>NZ_CP027706.1:0-4800000 GCF_003850565.1 Pseudomonas sessilinigenes | reverse complement strand
CCTCGTATCGCGATTGGCGACAACCTGCTGCAAAAGCCGTTCGTCAGCGACCTGATGCGCCTGAACAAGAGCTTCATCGTGCATCGCTCCCTCAGCGGCCGTAGGGAAAAGCTCGCGGCTTACCAATTGCTCTCTGCCTACATCAACCACTCGATCCTCAACGACGGCCAGTCGATCTGGATCGCCCAGGCCGAAGGCCGGGCCAAGGATGGCGACGATCGTACCGAGTCGGCGATCCTCAAGATGTTCCACATGAGCCGCAAGGACGAGCCGTTCGGCGAAGTGATCCAGTCGCTGAACCTGACGCCGGTATCCATCAGCTACGAATATGACCCTTGCGACCAGGCCAAGGCCCGGGAGCTGTACATCCGCGCCACCACCGGCAGCTATACCAAGGCCCCGGGAGAGGACGACGTCAGCATCGCCAAGGGCATCACTGGCTACAAGGGCCGGGTCCACGTGAACTTCGCCGCGCCGATCCGCGCCCTGTTCGAGGACACCAAGCAGTTGGCCATGGAAATGGACCGGCAGATTCTCGGCGGCTACCGGCTGTTCCCGGTGCACTACCTGGCCTACGCCCAGTGGCAGGACGCCGACTCGGCGTTGCAAGTGCCCAACGCCGCCGAGGTGTTCCCGGCCCAGGAGCTGACCAAGGCAAAAGAAGAATGGCAACGCCGGCTCGAAGCCTGCCCGCCAGAGCATCGCCCCTACCTGGTATTGCAATACGCGACCCCGGTACGCAACCAGTACCGGGTCAAGGCAGGCCTGGCACTGCAGTAGTGCCACGGACAAGCACAACGGCGCCTTTAGGCGCCGTTGTTGTATCCGCAAAGACCATCAGAAGTGGGTGCTGACCCAGGACACCAGCAGGGCCAGCGCCAGGCAGGCAAAGCCGAAGCGATAGAAGAAGCGATTGATGCGCAAAGTGGCCGGGTCGAGCATCAGCATGGGCTGGTCCACCGCCCGCTGTTCACTCTGGCTGGCAAGGTTGGCCAGGGCACGCAATTCACGGCGGCGAGTGGCATGCAGCAGCCAACTTCCCGGACAGGCGAACAACAGGGCGAAGAGGTTGATCAGCTTGCCAGGATGGGCGTTGAACGTGGACCAGATCAAATGCAGCGACATCATGAACCTCGGAATGGGACCTGTGTTCGGGCTATCGGGAGCACCCGCGGCGCGGATTCTACTCAATCCCCAAATGCTCCCAAGCGCCTTTCCGACCAATAACGAGGCATCCGTCATTTAATTTAAAACGTCATCTTTTCGTCATCTAAACAAGCCAGTCTGTCGCCCCTCGATGACCCACGGAGCTTGTCATGCTGCACGCAGAAAACCAGGACCGCCTCTACCTGATCGCCCCCAGCGAAGAACAGCAAGCGCTGGTCGGAGCCCTGGCCTTCAATGTCCAGGACCGTCATTGGCTGGTGTATTGCGCCCTGGGCGGACATCAGCACGCGGACCTGCCAGAGACCGACCTGCTGACGGGCGTGAGTGTGCTGGACTTCTACGTCGAAGCCGCGTGAGCGCTGGCACGAATGCCCATGAAAAAGCCCGGCTCCATTGGAGCCGGGCTTTTTCATCGCCTGGGCCAAGGCCGTCAGGCAAGGTCCTTCGATCACAGCGCCAGGGGGCCCATCACTCGCCGAGGATCTGACCGACGGTCGGGTCCTTGAACAGGCGGGTCAAGGCATCGCTGAGCACATCGCCCACCAGCTTGGTATTGGTGTCCTGGTTTGGCGCCATGCCAAAGCGCTGATCCAGGGATGCGCCATAACGGCCGCTGTAGCGGCGGTTGGCGTTCTGGACGTCGGAGCGGAAAGTCGCGCCGATGGTCGCCTCGGTTACGTAAAGGCCTTCTTTGGGCGACTGGTACTTGAGCTCGGCCAGGGTCACGGTCAGTTGGGGAGCATTGCTACCACCAGTGGTAGGCGTGAAGCCCAGCAAACGCACTGCAGCTTCGGCCTGGGCCTGCAACTTCGGCAGAATCTGCGCGCTTTGTACGGTGATGGCACTGGTTTCCGGGTACAGGCCGCCACGGGTCCCCAGGGTTGGCGATGGGCGGCCGTCGACGACTCTCACCACCACTGGCTGGCCACGGCCGACAGGCGCCAGCTGAGAGGTGAGCTTCGGCTCCGGGCTGAGTTGTTGCGGGCTGTGGGCGCAGCCGACCAGCGACAGGCTGGCCACAGTGATCAAACCGAACAACAGGCGTTGCAACATGCTCATCTCTCCAGGAATCAGGCACAAACAGGCCCGCAGTATAGCGGTGCACAACAGCGGCAAACCAGCATCTGGCGGGACTTAAAGCAAGTCTCAGACAGGTTCTGTACAAGGGGGTTCCTGTAACCTAGCGTTAACCGGCATTACATGATGATGTAACTACTAAACGACATTCTTGTCGTCAACGACACACTAGGTGCTTGGCCATGAAACTCCTCCGCTCGCTGTTCGCGCCACGTCAAGCGTTTCGCAACTTCGCGCTGCTGGATTACCAGGGGCGCTGCCAGGCTTTGCGCCAGAGCCGCGTGCCCCCGGTGGGCGATGGCTGGGTGGAAATAGAAGAAATCCGCCTGAACTGGTTACACCAGCCGTTGCCAGCCAGTGCCTACCTCAGCACGCGTGCCACGACAGCCAGGGTGCAACCGATACTGGCCACCTGACCAAAAGCCGAATAAAAGTCGCAAAATAGGGTCATTTCTGCGCATTTCTTCGTTACAATCTCCCCCCGATTATAAGGACGTCTCCTGATCGGGCCTCGCAACACTGCCAACGCATTGCCTTGGCGCCCCATACTGCCCACAGAGAGCCGCCCACACAGATCGAGTGAAGCTGGCGTGCTTGCTGTCCCATCTTGCAAACCTCCACTTTTCACGAATCTGCAGAGCTGCCCTTGCAAGGACACTGAAGTTTTGCCCGTCGTGCCCGCATCCCTTGAATGCAGGCATCACCGCTCGGGCCAGGTGCCAGGCCGAGGCAGCCCTTTTTTGAGGTTCACGTCTTCAAAAGAGCGTGAAAAAACGGGTTTTCACAACTTCACAAGAGTGTGGCGAGCAAATGAATAGTTTTGCGTCTGAACTGGCACCATTGGCCTCTACAACAGCCCGATTACACAGGACCGAGCCCTCCTCAGATACTTGCGCTTGATGCCTGTCCGCTGACGGATTTGGTTGCACTAACGGATGTCTCGACCATAAGTCGAATTGCCCCGAGGCTCCCCAAGATGCGTTCATATGCACCTTGAGGCCCGGTTGGTAGCGTCCGCAGAAGTTGCAAAGAATTGCGAAGACTCGGACATGGCAATCCTGGCCATGGGTAACCTGGGGCACCACGTGAATCGCCCCATCACTCCTGGCAGCCATGCCGTCAATTTGGTGCTGCAGATTTTGGAGACGCGTTAATGGCGCATAACGAAGCAGTAGACGTCGTATTGGTCGGGGCCGGCATCATGAGTGCCACCCTCGCCGTACTGCTCAAAGAGCTCGACCCCGCAATCAAGCTGGAAGTCGTCGAGCTGATGGACTCGGGTGCCGCGGAGAGTTCCAACCCATGGAACAACGCCGGTACCGGTCACGCTGGCCTTTGTGAGCTGAACTACACGCCACAGGCCGCCGATGGCAGCATCGACATCAAGAAAGCCGTGCATATCAACACCCAGTTCGAGGTGTCGAAGCAGTTCTGGTCCTACCTGACCAAACAAGGCACGTTCGGCTCGTCCAAGTCCTTCATCAGCCCGGTGCCACACCTGAGCTTCGTCCAGGGCGACAAGGGCGTTTCCTTCCTCAAGAAGCGCTTTGAAGTGCTGAGCCAGCACCATGCCTTCGCCGACATGGAATACACCGAGGACAAGGCCAAGATGGCCGAGTGGATGCCGCTGATGATGCCGGGCCGCGCCGCGGACGAAACCATCGCCGCCACCCGCGTGACCAACGGTACGGACGTCAACTTCGGCGCCCTGACCAACCAGTTGCTCAAGCACCTGACCAGCGCTCCGGACACCCAGGTCAAGTACTGCAAGCGCGTGACCGGCCTCAAGCGCAACAAGGCCAACGGCTGGACCGTGAGCATCAAGGACGTCAACAGCGGCAACACCCGCGAAGTCGACGCCAAGTTCGTATTCCTCGGCGCCGGTGGCGCGGCACTGCCACTGCTGCAAGCGTCGGGTATCGAGGAAAGCAAGGGCTTCGGTGGTTTCCCGGTCAGTGGCCAATGGCTGCGTTGCGATAACCCGGAAGTGGTCAAGCAGCACCAGGCCAAGGTCTACAGCCAGGCCGCCGTTGGTTCGCCACCGATGTCGGTGCCGCACCTGGACACCCGCGTGGTCGACGGCAAGAAGTCCCTGCTGTTCGGGCCTTACGCCGGCTTCACCACCAAGTTCCTCAAGCACGGCTCGTTCCTGGACCTGCCGATGTCGGTACGCGCCGGCAACATCGGCCCGATGCTGGCCGTGGCCCGGGACAACATGGACCTGACCAAGTACCTGGTCAGCGAAGTCATGCAGTCCATGGAACAACGCCTGGAATCCCTGCGCCGCTTCTACCCCGAGGCCAAGGCCGAGGACTGGCGCCTGGAAGTCGCGGGACAACGGGTGCAGATCATCAAGAAAGACCCGAAAAAAGGCGGTGTGCTGCAGTTCGGCACCGAGCTGGTTGCAGCCAAGGACGGTTCCCTGGCCGCCCTGCTGGGCGCCTCCCCTGGCGCGTCGGTCACCGTTTCGATCATGCTCGACCTGATCGAGCGCTGCTTCCCGGCCAAAGCCAGTGGTGAATGGGCTGCCAAGCTCAAGGAAATTTTCCCGGCCCGGGAAAAAGCCCTGGAAAGCGACGCGGCCCTGTATCGCAAGATCAACAGCGAGAACAACCTGAGCCTGGAGCTGGTCGCGCCAAGCAAGGAAACCGAAAGCTGCGCCTGATCCAGCAGCCATGAAAAAACGCCCCGTCCTGCAAGGAACGGGGCGTTTTTTATTCCCGGTCCTAAAAGACCGGCATCCTGCCAAACGCTAGGATCAGCCGCGGGCCTGGGCGATCAGCTCAATGTAGTCAGCGGCATTGCGTTGGTCCCGGATCAACTCGACGAAGGTCTTGCCCTGCTCGTCCTTGCCATCCAGATCGAGACCCGCCTCGACGAAAAAGCCCAGGAAACGCTCGAAATCATCGATACGCAAGCCACGATAGGCCTTGATCAGCTTATGCAGGGACGGCGAGGTCGCGTCGACCGGCTCAAAATCGAGGAACAACTTGATCTGCTCGTCACCGATCTCGTCACCAATCACTTGCTTCTTATCTTTACGCATTGCCGACTCCAGCTCGCAGACATTTCACGGGGCGGGCAGTTTACCCCCAGCCCGCATCCAGCCTCAACGCGGACGCACGCTGCCAGTGTGCAGGTCGGCCCAGATATGGCCATTGGCATAGCTGAGGAACTGGCAATACACGGTGTCGTTACGCAACAGGTCCATCACTGCCCGGTACTGTGCCATGGGGTAGTACAGGGTCAGCGTCTTGCTCTTGGCATCGTATTGCGGCTTTTTCAGGCTCTTGCTTTCGCCGTCGAAACTCACCAGCACCTGGCTGATGGTAGCGCCCTTGTTCAAGGGCTTGCCCTTGAGCCGAAGCCACACCGGCGAGGTCACGGGAATCGGTTGCTGGTTGGATTGGCGCTGGCTACCGATCACCACCGAGTATTCGGTGACTTGCAACAATTGTTGTTGCTCGGGGACAGCATCACGCAGGGTCAGGTCGTCAGGCGGCAGGAACTGCCCGTGCATGGGGGCCGGAGCGGCTGCGAGCGGCAGGCTCAAGCTCAGGAGAAGGGCCGCGCAACTGCGGATCAACAGGCTCATGACAGGCTCCAGACAAGGGCCGAGCACTCTAGCACGGGTTCTGCCCCTCTACACCCGCCCCACGCCGCTACGACAGGCCCACAACACAGAGCTCAGTCGAACTGGGCGAGCATCCAGGCGTGGTAATCAGGCGCACCCGGCTCACCTTCACGAGGCGCCCAGCTGGCGTGCTCGCCCTCGCTCAACTGACAATAAGGCCCAGCCTTGCATTCGAACATCAGGCTATCGGGCGCCAGTGCCACAAAGCCATGGAACACTCCGGCAGGCAGGTCCACCCCTACGCAGTCGCCACCGGCCTCCAGGACACGCTTTTCCCGCACCTGGCCTGCCGCATCGAAGATCAGCACGCCCAGGCGCCCCTTGAGCACTAGCAGCGTCTCAGCCTTGTCAGCGCTCAGGTGCCGATGGGGCGGGATATAGGTCGAAGGTTGCAGGCCTATCGCCAAGCGATGACAAGGCTCTTCCATGGCATGGAAGTTGTGATGCTGGCGCCCACGAGGATTGGCCGCGGCCTTCTCGGTCAGATCACGGAACAGTGCTTGATCGAAAAAGCTCGGGCCGGACATGTCTTACATCCCCTTCACGGCGTAGATGCCTGCGGCGTTACGCCAATAGCCCTTGTAGTCCATGCCATAACCAAAGACATAACGGTCGACGCAGGTCAGGCCCATGTAGTCGGCCTTGAGATCCGGACGGGCCTTGCGATCGTGATCCTTGTCGATCAGTACGGCGGTATGCACGGCACGGGCACCGGCGTGACGGCAGAAGTCGATGATCGCGCTCAAGGTGTGCCCTTCATCAAGAATGTCGTCGATGATCAGCACGTCGCGGTCAATAAAGGAAACTTCTGGCTTGGATTTCCAGAACAGCTCGCCACCGCTGGTTTCGTTGCGATAACGAGTTGCATGCAGGTAGGAGGCTTCCAGGGGAAAGCGCAAGTGGGTCAGCAACTTGCCAGCGAAGATCAGGCCGCCGTTCATCACGCAGAACACCACCGGATTGCGCTCAGCCAGGTCTTCAGTGATTTGTGCACCGATCCGGGCGATGGTCGCCTCGACTTCAGCTTCGGTGTACAGGCAGTCAGCCTCGCGCATGATTTGACGGATATGCTCGAGATCAGCGGACATGGCGCTCTCCAAGGGGGTGGCAGTTTCGGAAAAGCGGGCAAAGGTACGCATCCGGCCCGGTCAGATCAAGCGTTTCTGGACTAACGTACTTTATGTCTATAGGACAACAACCCCGGATAGATTAATCTAGGCCGTTTTTTTTGCCCGCCGCCGGAGCCTTTCCCTATGCCTACCCATGAGATCCGCCACCCGCTGATCCGTCATAAACTTGGCCTTATGCGCCGCGCAGACATCAGCACCAAGAACTTTCGCGAGCTCGCTCAGGAAGTCGGTGCCCTACTGACATACGAAGCCACCAAAGACCTGCCCCTGGAAAGTTATGAGATTCCAGGCTGGTGCGGCCCTGTCCAGGTCGAGAAGATCGCTGGCAAGAAGATTACCGTGGTTCCCATCCTGCGCGCCGGCATCGGCATGCTCGAAGGCGTGCTGAGCCTGATCCCAGGCGCCAAGGTCAGCGCCGTCGGCGTGGCCCGCAACGAGGAAACCCTGCAAGCCCATACCTACCTGGAAAAACTGGTACCGGAGATCGATGAGCGCCTGGCGATGATCATCGACCCCATGCTGGCCACCGGCAGCTCCATGGTCGCCACCATCGACCTGCTGAAAAAAGCCGGTTGCCGGGATATCCGTGCCATGGTCCTGGTGGCTGCTCCCGAAGGTATCGCTACGGTCGAGCAGGCTCATCCGGATGTGACGATCTACACCGCCTCCATCGACCAGAAACTCAACGAGCATGGCTACATCATTCCTGGGCTGGGTGATGCCGGCGACAAGATCTTCGGCACCAAGCAGAAGGATTCCTGATCATGCAGGATGAGTTCAACGATCCGCTCTGGCGCCAGGTGCTGTCTGGCGCCCAGATGCTTTTCGTGGCCTTTGGCGCCCTGGTGTTGATGCCGCTGATTACCGGTCTTGATCCCAACGTGGCGCTGTTCACGGCGGGTCTTGGGACTCTGTTGTTCCAACTGGTCACTGGCCGCCAAGTGCCGGTGTTCCTGGCTTCGAGCTTCGCCTTCATTACCCCGATCATTCTCGCCAAGGGCCAGTTCGGCCTGGCCGCGACCATGGGCGGCGTCATGGCGGCAGGTTTCGTCTACACCTTTCTCGGGCTGGCGGTGAAGATCAAGGGTACGGGGTTCATCGACCGCCTGCTGCCACCCGTGGTCATCGGCCCGGTGATCATTTCCATCGGCCTGGCCATGGCTCCCATCGCCGCCAACATGGCCATGGGCAAGGCCGGCGACGGCAGCGAGCTGATCCACTACCAGACCGCCATGATGATCTCCATGCCGGCGCTGCTCACCACCCTGGTGGTGGCGGTGTTCGGCAAGGGAATCTTCCGCCTGGTGCCGATCATTTCCGGGGTACTGGTGGGTTTTGCCCTGTCGTTCTACTTCGGCGTGGTGGACACCGCCAAGATCGCTGCCGCGCCTTGGCTGGCCCTGCCGCACTTCACTGCACCGGAGTTCAACTGGCAGGCGATCCTGTTCATTGTTCCGGTAGCCCTGGCGCCAGCCATCGAACACATCGGTGGAGTGATCGCCGTAGGTAGCGTGACCGGTCGCGACTACCTGAAGAAGCCCGGCCTGCACCGCACCCTGTTTGGCGACGGCGTCGCCACCACCGCTGCCGGCCTGTTCGGCGGTCCGCCCAACACCACCTACGCCGAAGTGACCGGCGCGGTGATGCTGACCAAGAACTACAACCCGAAGATCATGACCTGGGCTGCGGTGTTCGCCATCACCCTGGCCTTCATCGGCAAGTTCGGTGCACTGCTGCAAAGCATCCCGGTGCCGGTGATGGGCGGGATCCTCTGCCTGTTGTTCGGCTCGATCGCCGCCGTGGGCATGAACACCCTGATCCGCCACAAGATCGACCTTGGCGAGGCACGCAACCTGGTGATCGTCTCCGTGACCCTGGTGTTCGGTATCGGTGGAATGCTGGTAGGTACAGGTACCGGCCAGAATGACGTCGGCCTCAAGGGCATTGCCCTGTGCGCCATCGTCGCCATTGCCTTGAACCTGGTCTTGCCAGGCAACGATAGCTGGAAAAACAACAAGTCCGACGGGCCCATCATCTGAAGCCCAGTCACCGGCTCCCGCAGTAGCTCAGGAGCCGGTGACCGACGCCAGCCTCTATAAGGCCAGCGGTGCCCGGGCGCACAAATTGGCCAACTCCTGCACCCATTGCGGGTCATCGTTCAAGCACGGAATCAACAACAGATCCTCTCCTCCGGCCTCACGGAACTGTTCACGTCCGCGATCCCCGATCTCCTCCAGCGTCTCGATGCAATCGGCGACAAAGGCTGGGCACATCACCAGCAGCTTCTTCACACCCTGCTGGGCCAACTCATCCAACCGGGCTTCGGTATAAGGCTCGATCCACTTGGCACGTCCCAAGCGCGACTGGAACGACACCGACCATTGCCCATCGGCCAGGCCCATTTGCTGGGCAAAGGCCTGCGCGGTACGAAAGCACTGCCCGCGATAACAATTGTCGAGCACCTGCGGCGAGGCGTCCCGGCAGCAATCCCCCAGGCCATCCAGCCGGTGTCCTGGGTTGAGCTTCTGCAAGTGTCGCTCAGGCAAGCCGTGGAAACTCAGCAGCAAGTGGTCGAATGGCTGTTGCAGATGTGGCTTGACGCTGGTCACCAGGGCGTCGATGTATTCAGGCTGGTCGTAGAACGGCTGCAGCACGCTGAACTGCACATCCAGCTGATGCTCGCGCACTACGCGCCGGGCTTCCTCGACCACAGTGGTCACAGTACTGTCGGCGAATTGTGGGTACAGCGGAGCCAGGGTAATCCTGCGCTGGCCCTGGGCCGTCAGCTTGAGCAGTGCAGATTCGATCGAAGGCTCGCCGTAGCGCATCGCCAACTCCACAGGCCCCTGCTTCCATTGCTCGCTCATTGCTCGCTGCAGGCGTCGGCTGAGCACCACCAACGGCGAACCCTCTTCCCACCAGATGGATTGGTAGGCGTGGGCCGACTGAGCCGGGCGCTTGATCAGGATCAGCGACACCAGTAAGCGTCGTACCGGCCAGGGCAGGTCGATCACATAGGGGTCCATGAGGAACTGATTGAGGTAGCTGCGCACATCCGCCACGGAGGTGGAGGCCGGCGAACCGAGGTTGACCAGGAGCAACGCGTGATCGGTCATGCAACGTCCTATTTCAATGGCGGCGGGATACGTCATCCAGGGCCGCGGGCAAATCAGTGAACTGGAAAGTGAACCCTGCCTCCAGCAAGCGCGCTGGCACGGCGCGCTGGCCGCCTAGTAGCAACAGCGACAACTCGCCCAGCAGCAGGCGCAACACAAAGGCCGGTAGCGGCAACAATGCAGGCCGGTGCAGGACCCGCCCCAGGGCCTTGGCGAACTCACGGTTGCGTGCAGGCTTCGGCGCGCAGGCATTATAAGGACCCCGTGCCGCATCCTGATGCATAAGAAAATCAATCAGGGCAATTTGATCATCGATATGAATCCACGGCATCCACTGCCGGCCATTGCCGATCGGGCCACCCAGGCCCAGCTTGAATGGCAGCAACAGGCGTGACAAAAAGCCGCCCTGCGCAGACAGCACCAGGCCGGTGCGCACCAGCACCACGCGCACTCCCATGGACTCGGCACGTTGCGCCGTTTCCTCCCAGGCGATACACAGTTGACTGGCAAAATCTTCGCTGACTGGCGGCGACTCTTCATCCAGCTCGCGTTCGCCGCCATCGCCGTACCACCCCACCGCCGACCCTGAAAGCAGTACACGGGGCTTGTGCTCACGGCTGTCGAGCCAGGCCAACAGGGTTTCGGTAAGGGCAATGCGGCTGGCCCACAACAGCGCCTTGCGCTTGTGAGTCCAGGGACGATCGGCTATGGGTGCGCCGGCCAGGTTGATCACCGCATCCACGGGGAGCTGGTCCAGCTCTTGCAATTCCTTGACTGCCCTTACTTGAGGACCGCACAAAGCGGCCACTTTATCGGGCTGGCGAGTCCATACACTCAACTGATGACCCTGGGCCAGCCAATGGCGACACAGCGCCTGCCCGATCAAACCAGTACCGCCGGTCAGCAATATATGCATGACATCTTCCTCGCGTGGCGTTTTACCCGAATCACTAGTCTATTTTTATAAGCAGGGATCTTTTCAATCGGGCAGGCTGCATTTTAACGATAGACAACCTGCACAACCGATCGCGCCGAAAGCTATACCAAAAAACAATATTGTACAGGTTTTGGCGGCGGCGTAGTCTGTACAGCAAGGTAAACGAGGCCCCTATGACAGTACCCATCGCAATCATTGGTACCGGCATCGCCGGACTCTCCGCCGCCCAGGCGCTACGAGATGCCGGGCATATCGTCCACCTTTTCGACAAAAGCCGCGGCAGCGGCGGGCGCATGTCGAGCAAGCGCAGCGATGCCGGCAGCCTGGATCTGGGAGCCCAGTACTTCACCGCCCGCGACCGGCGTTTCGTCACCGAAGTCCAGCGCTGGCAAGCCAAGGGCTGGGTCGCCGAGTGGACACCGCAGCTCTACAACTCCCACGGCGGCCAGCTCAGTCCCTCGCCGGATGAGCAGACCCGCTGGGTCGGCACCCCGCGCATGAGCGCCATCACCCGTGCCCTGATCGGCGACCTCGAAGCCCATTTCGCCTGCCGCATCACCGAAGTCTTCCGCGGCGAACAGCATTGGCACCTGCAGGATGCGGAAGGCTTCACCCATGGCCCTTTCAGCCATGTCGTGATCGCCACCCCGGCCCCGCAGGCCACGGCCCTGCTAGCTGCCGCGCCGAAGCTCGCGGGGGTCGCCGCCGGAGTGAAAATGGACCCCACCTGGGCAGTCGCTCTGGCCTTCGACACCCCTCTGGAAACCTCGATGGAAGGCTGCTTCGTGCAGGACAGTCCGCTGGACTGGCTGGCCCGTAACCGCAGCAAGCCCGGGCACGACAGCCACCTCGATACCTGGGTCCTGCACGCCACCAGCTCCTGGAGCCGGCAGCACATCGACCTCTCGAAAGAAGCCGTGACCGAGCAATTGCACGGTGCCTTCGCCGAGCTGCTGCACAGCGTCATGCCCGCCCCCACCTTCAGCCTGGCCCACCGCTGGCTTTACGCCCGCCCGGCCACCAGCCATGAATGGGGCGCACTGGCCGATGCCGACCTGGGCCTGTACGTGTGTGGCGACTGGTGCCTGTCCGGCCGGGTCGAAGGCGCCTGGCTGAGTGGCCAAGAGGCCGCACGCCGACTCCACGAGAGCTTGCAGTGAATCGCCTCAACCCGCGCAAACTGCTGCTGTCGAAGTGGACAGCAGCCCACCCGCAACACCGCGAGAAACACTTCCTGGTCACCGAACTGTTCTGCGATGAAGAAGGCACCGTGCTGGATATCGAGCTGCAGGCGGTCCTTACCCGACGCAGCCAGCGCCTGAGCTGGCAAACCCTGCAGGACGACCGCGACTGGCGAATGGGCTGGCAATAACCGGGCGCACTCGGTCCGGGGACAATACCTATACAAACAATTTGACTTGTACAACTTCAATCCTATGATTGAGACAAGTTGTACAAGATTAATGGTTTTGTACAGGAATGTTCCCCCGGAGGTCGAACCATGTCCACCCAGCCGAAAATCGCCATCAGCGCCTGCCTGATGGGTGCCGAGGTCCGCTACAACGGTGGCCACAAGGAGTCCCGCCTGTGCAGCCAGGTACTCAAGGACTACTTCGATTTCCTGCCCCTGTGCCCAGAAGTTGCCATTGGCCTGGGCACCCCACGGGAACCGATCCGCCTGGTGGGCGACCCCGCACAGCCACGGGCCGTGGGCACGCGGGACAGCAGCCGGGATGCCACCCAGGCCCTGGTGGAATACGCCGAACGCATGGCCGTGCAGCTGGACGATATCTGCGGCTACATCTTCATGCAGAGCTCTCCGTCCTGCGGGCTGGAGCGGGTCAAGGTGTACCAGGCCAACGGCATTCCCCATCGCCACGCCGGTCGCGGCGTCTACGCCCAGGCCTTCTGCGCCCGGCACCCGGACCTGCCGGTGGAAGAAGCCGGACGCCTCAACGATCCGGTGCTGCGGGAGAACTTCCTGACCCGGGTCTACGTCTATCGCGACTGGCAGGTACTGCTCAAGCAAGGCCTGAGCCGGCGCGCCCTCACCGACTTTCACGCACGCTGCAAATACCTGCTGATGGCCCATCACCCGGTCCAGTACAAGGCCCTGGGCAACCTGCTGGGCAACATGGGCCAGGGCGACCCGGCATTGATCGGCCCGCGTTACTTCAGCCAGCTGATGACTGCACTGAGCCGCTGCGCCACCCGCGGAACCCACAGCAATGTGTTGCAGCACATCAGCGGTTACTTCAAGCGAGCCATCAGCGCCGAAGACAAACAGGAAATGCAGCACGTCATCGGCCAATACCGCCTGGGCATCGTCCCGCTGGTGGTGCCCTTGACCCTGCTCAAGCACCACTTGCGCCAGAATCCCGATCCCTACATTGCCCGACAGTTATACCTGCAGCCGCACCCCGAAGACCTCAGCCTGCGCAATGCGATCTGAGCCATGAAAGACCTCACCCTAGCGGCTGACGAAAACAGCGCCCCGTACCAGGACCCTCTGGAGGAACGCTGGCTGCCGATCCGCGAAGTAGCGCGCCAGACCGGGGTCAACGCCGTCACCCTGCGAGCCTGGGAGCGGCGCTACGGGCTGATCGTGCCCCGACGCACGCCCAAGGGCCATCGCCTGTACTCCCAGGAACAGGTGCAGCAGATCCTGAACATCCTGACTTGGCTCAATCGCGGGGTTGCAGTGAGCCAGGTCAAGCACCTGCTGACCAACACCGCCAGCTCCAGCTCGGCGGTGGAGAATGACTGGCAGCGCCTGCGCCAGACCCTGGTCCAGGCTATAAGCCAACTGGCGGAACGCAAGGTAGACGACACCTTCAACCAGGCCATGGCGCTATATCCGCCGCGGACCCTGTGCGAGCACCTGCTGATGCCGCTGCTGGCGGAACTGGAGCAGCGCTGGCAGGGCCAGTTCGGCAGCCAGATGGAACAGGTGTTCTTCTACACCTGGCTGCGTAGCAAGCTCGGCGCACGGATCTACCACAACAACCGCCAGGTGCAGGGCGCGCCGCTGTTGCTGGTCAACCAGTCGGACCGACCCCTGGAACCCCATCTGTGGCTCACCGCCTGGCTGGCCAGCAGCGCCGATTGCCCGGTAGAGGTCTTCGACTGGCCCCTGCCCGGGGGCGAACTGGCACTGGCCACCGAGCGCCTGCAGGCCCGGGGCCTGCTGCTGTACTCCAGCAAGGCGCTCAACCCCGCCCAACTGCCACGGCTGCTGAATGGCATTGCCTGCAAAAAATTCATCGCCGGACCCGCGGTGTGCATCCACCCCGCCGAGTGGTCCGTATGTATCACTGAAATCGCCGATCTGCACCTGGCCCAAGACCCGATCGCGGCCTGCCAGGCACTGCTCGAGCGAGGACTTTTCTGATCCGGAAACCGACATGCAATTGATCTGGCTGCGCAGCGATCTGCGCCTACACGACAACACCGCCCTGAGCGCCGCCGCCCAGCGGGGCCCGACCGTGGCGGTGTACCTTTTGAGCCCGGAGCAGTGGCAGACCCATGATGATGCACCCTGCAAGATCGATTTCTGGCTGCGCAACCTGCAATCGCTGAGTACCGCCCTGGGCCAGCTGAACATCCCGCTGCTGGTTCGCAGCGCCGCCACCTGGGACCAGGCGCCCCAGGTCCTGCTGGATCTGTGCCAGCAACTGCAGATACGCATGCTGCACTTCAACCAGGAATACGGCGTCCACGAAAGCCGTCGCGATGAAGCGGTGACAAGGGTTCTGGAGAAGGCCGGTATCAGCGTCCAAGGCCACTTCGATCAACTGCTGTTCAAACCCGGCAGCGTGCTGACCAAGAGCGGCGGCTACTTCCAGGTCTTCAGCCAGTTCCGCAAAGTCTGCTACAACCGCCTGCACACCGCGCTGCCCGCGCTGGTGAGCGCGCCCAGGGCGCAGATACCGCTGCCGATCAATGCCGATCCGCTGCCAGATCAGGTCGACGGCTTCCCTACCCCGGGCCCGAGCTTGCGCGAACTGTGGCCAGCCGGCGAAGACGAGGCGCAAGCGCGACTGGAGCGGTTCGCCGATGAACAGATCCACTATTACCAGGGCGAGCGCGACTTTCCGGCCAAGCCCGGCACCAGCCAGCTGTCGCCCTACCTCGCCGCCGGCGTGATCTCGCCCCGCCAATGCCTGCACGCCGCCTTGCGCAGCAACCAGGGGGAGTTCGAAAGCGGCAACCCCGGGGCAGTCACCTGGATCAACGAGCTGCTGTGGCGCGACTTCTACAAGCACATCCTGGCGGGCTACCCACGGGTGTCCCGGCACCGCGCCTTCCGACCGGAAACCGAAGCCGTGAAATGGCGCGACGCTCCCGAGGAACTGGCGGCCTGGCAAGAAGCCCGCACCGGCTTGCCGATCATCGATGCCGCCATGCGCCAGTTGCTGGAGACCGGCTGGATGCACAACCGCCTGCGCATGGTGGTGGCGATGTTCCTGACCAAGAACTTGTTGATCGATTGGCGCGAAGGCGAGCGTTTCTTCATGCGGCACCTGATCGACGGCGACCTGGCGGCCAACAACGGCGGCTGGCAGTGGAGCGCCTCCACCGGCACCGATGCCGCACCCTACTTCCGCATCTTCAACCCGGTGAGCCAATCGCAGAAATTCGACAGCGAGGGGTGCTTCATCAAGCACTGGCTGCCACAACTGGCCGGGCTGAACAAAAAAGATATCCACAACCCGGCGACCCTGGGCGGGCTGTTCGGCGTCGCCGACTACCCGGCGCCGATGGTGGATCTGTCACGGTCCCGGGAACGGGCCCTGGCGGCGTTCAAGGCACTGCCCTCGCGGCTGGATGCAGGCCATGAGTGACTTCCTCGACCACTTCGCCCGGGAATTCGCCACCCTGGACGCCCACAACCTCGATCGCCTGGGCCAGCTCTACAGCGATGACATCCAGTTCACCGACCCTCTGCACGAGGTTCATGGACTGGCCCCTTTGCGCGATTACTTCGCCCAGCTGTACGCCAACGCCCGCGAACTGCGCTTCGACTTCCACGGCAGCGACCAGTGCGCCGAAGGCCAGGGCTACCTACGCTGGACCATGAGCTACCACCACCCGCGCCTCAATGGCGGCGGCCTGATCCAGGTGGCCGGCTGTTCACACTTGCAATGGCGTGACGCCCGGGTCTATCGCCACCGCGACTATTTCGACGCGGGAGCCCTGCTCTACGAACACCTGCCACTGATCGGGGCAGTGATCGCCTGGTTGAAAAGGAGGCTCGGATGAACCCGGCCATGCCAAGGCGGATCTGGCTCACCGGCGCCGGCAGCGGCATCGGCGCAGCGCTGGCCGAAGAGCTGCTCGGAGCCGGTGCCCAGGTGGCGCTCAGCGCCCGCTCGCGCGAGCCGCTGGAGGCCCTGGCCCAGCGCTACCCGGGCCGGGTGCTGGTGGTGCCGGGCGACCTTGGCGACGCCTTGCAGGTGCGCGAAATCGGCAAGCGCATCGCCCAGGCCTGGGGCGCTCTGGACAGCGTGATCCTGAATGCCGGGACCTGCGAGTACATCGAGGTGCAGCAATTCGACTCAGCGCTGATCGAACGGGTACTGAACACCAACCTGCTGGCCGTCGGCTACTGCATCGAAGCCGCACTGCCGTTGTTGCGCGCCGGCAATCACCCGCACCTGGTGGGTGTGGCCAGCTCGGTGACCTATCTGGCTCTGCCCCGGGCCGGTGCCTACGGCGCCTCCAAGGCGGCGCTGCGCTACCTGCTGCAGTCCCTGCGCATCGACCTGGCTGCCGAAGGCATCGACGTGACCCTGGTCAGCCCGGGCTTTGTCGACACGCCGCTGACCGCACGCAACGATTTCACCATGCCCATGCGCTGGAGCGCCCGGAAGGCCGCTCGGCATATCCACAAGCGCCTGCCCCGCCGGGATCTGGAGATCGCGTTCCCCGCCCCGTTCATCTTCGCGCTCAAGCTGCTTTCCTGGCTGCCCGGCCGCCTGCAACTGGCCCTCGCCAAACGCCTGGCCCACGCAGGGAATGCCCCATGAAAATCGCCATCATCGGTAGCGGAATCGCCGGCCTGACCTGCGCCTACCTCCTGAACCGTCGTCATGACCTCCAGGTCTACGAGGCTGGCAGCTGGATCGGCGGTCACACCCATACCGTGCAGGTCAGCCTCAACGGCGAGACCCAAGCCGTGGACACCGGTTTCATCGTCTTCAACGACTGGACCTACCCCCATTTCATCCGCCTGCTGGGGCAGATCGGCGTCAAATTCAAAGCCACCGAAATGAGCTTCTCGGTGTGCGATCCAGCCACGGGCCTGGAGTACAACGGCAACAACCTCAACAGTCTGTTCGCCCAGCGGCGCAACCTGCTGTCACCAGGGTTCTGGGGCATGCTGCGGGACATCCTGCGCTTCAACCAACACGCACTGCTCGACCTGCAAAACCAGCGGATCTCGGCCTCGACCACCCTCGGTGATTACCTGAAGGACCAGGGCTACGGCGAGCGCTTCATCCAGCACTACATCGTGCCCATGGGTTCGGCGATCTGGTCGATGTCACAGGGGCAGATGCTCGATTTCCCCCTGCAGTTCTTTGTTCGTTTCTTCAAGAACCACGGCTTGCTGTCGGTGAACAACCGCCCCCAGTGGTACGTGATCGAAGGCGGCTCAAGCCGCTACATCGAACCACTGACGGCCTCGTTTCACGAGCGCATCCGCCTGGGCTGCCCGGTGCAAAGGGTCGAGCGCGACGAACTCGGCGTGGTGATCCACAGCGCCGCTGGCAGCGAGCGCTTCGACAAGGTGGTGTTCGCCTGCCACAGCGACCAGGCCCTGCGGCTGCTGGCCAGCCCGAGCCGCGCCGAACAGGACATCCTCCAGGCGCTGCCCTTCGCCGACAACGACGTGGTGCTGCACACCGATATCCGACTGCTGCCGCGCCGCCGCCTGGCCTGGGCCAGTTGGAACTATCGCCTCGACGCCAGCGCCGAGAAGGCCGCCGCCGTGACCTACGACATGAACATTCTCCAGGGCCTGCAGAGCAGTACCACCTTCTGCGTCAGCCTCAACCAGAGCGCGGCCATCGATCCATCGAACGTTCTCGCCCGCTACACCTATGCCCATCCGCAATACAGCCTGGGGGCGGTGGCCGCGCAAGCGCGCTGGAGCGAACTGCAAGGCGCCCGCCACAGCTTCTACTGCGGTGCCTACTGGGCCAACGGTTTCCATGAGGATGGCGTGGTCAGCGCCCTGCGAGTGGCCCAGGCCTTCGGGGAGCAACTGTGAACAGCGCCCTGTACAGCGGCTGGATCAGCCACCGGCGCTTCGCCCCCAAGGGCCACGCCTTCCGCTACCGGATCGGCTTGCTGTACCTGAACCTGGAGGAACAGGACGCGGTGCTGGGCCTCTCACCCCTGGCTGGCCGGAGCCGCTTCGCGCCCTTCGCCTTTCGTCAAGGCGACTACCTGCCGGCCTTCACCAGCCGGGGCATGGACCTGATCGACGCCGTACGCCAGCAGGTGGCCGCGGCCATCGGCCATGCACCGAGCGGCAAAATATGCCTGCTGACCCAGGCGCGCAGCTGGGGCCTGGCCTTCAACCCGGTGAGCTTCTTCTACTGCTACGAGGCCGACGGGCAACTGGCGGCGATTCTCTGCGAGGTCAGCAATACCCCCTGGCGCGAGCGCTATCACTATGTGCTGCCGGCCAGCGCCGACGCTCCCGAGCACCAGCACTTCGCCGTGGCCAAGGCCTTTCACGTATCGCCGTTCCTGCCCCGGGACCTTGAGTACCGCATGAGCTTCAGCCTCCCCGGCGAACGCCTGGGCGTACACATGGCCGACTGGCAGGGTGAGCTCAAGTTGTTCGACGCCACCCTCAACCTGCAACGCCAGGCCCTGGATCGCCGCAGCCTGCACCAGTATCTGCGGCGCTTTCCGTGGATGACCGCCAAAACCTGCCTGGCGATCTACTGGCAGGCCTTGCTCCTGGCCGCCAAGGGCCTGCGTTTTTTTCCCCATCAGGCCGCCGTTGGCACCTTTCGCACCGCCGCTGTACCACCCAAGGATCGCCGCCATGAAATCCTCTAGCGTCTCGGCCAAAACCACTCTGTTCAGCACTCACGGCCTCACCGCCAACCTGTTGCGCCGTGGCGTGCTGCGGCAACTGGCGCAACTTCGGCACGGCCAGTTGGTGGTCTACGAAGATGGCGAGCGACGGGTGTTCGGCAGCAGCGACGGCGCCCTGCAGGGAGAAATCCACGTCCATGACAGCAGCGCCTGGGGCTTGGTGGCCAGCAGCGGCTCCATCGGTGCCGGCGAAGCCTTCATCCATGGCTACTGGAGCACCCCGGACCTGACAGCGGTCATCCGCGTGTTCGTCAGCAACCTGGAAGTGCTGGACGCCATGGAAGGCGGCCTGGCCAGGCTCGGCCGGCCGCTGGTTCGCGGCCTGCACTGGCTCAACCGCAACACCCGCAAGGGTTCGCAGAAAAACATCGCCGCCCACTACGACCTGGGCAATGAGCTGTTCGAGCAGTTCCTCGATCCCACCATGATGTATTCCGCCGCGCAGTTTCGCAGTGCCGAGGACAGCCTGGAGCAGGCCCAGTTGAACAAGCTGCAGTGCATCTGCCAGAAGCTGGCGCTCACTCCCGAGGACCACCTGCTGGAAATCGGCACCGGCTGGGGCAGCATGGCCCTGTATGCCGCGCAGCACTATGGCTGCCGGGTCACCACCACGACCCTGTCCAGGGAACAGTTCGCCTACACCCGGCAGCGGATCGACGCCGCCGGCTTGCAGGACCGGGTGACCCTGCTGCTGGAGGATTACCGCGACCTGCGCGGCCAGTACGACAAGCTGGTGTCGATCGAAATGATCGAAGCCGTGGGCCACCGCTTCCTGCCCACTTACTTCAAGCAATGCGCACGCTTACTCAAGAGCAACGGCCTGATGCTGCTGCAGGCCATCACCATTCGCGACCAGCGCTACGAGCAGGCGAAGAACGGCGTGGACTTCATCCAGCGCTACATCTTCCCCGGTGGCGCCCTGCCCTGCGTGCAGAAAATGCTCGAGGTGGTCAGTCGCGACACCGACATGAACCTGCTGCACATGGAAGACTTCGGCCTGCACTACGCCCGGACCCTGCGCCTGTGGCACGAGAACTTCCGCCGCGCCCACGGCCGCCTGGGCGAGCTGGGCTACGACCCCTATTTCCTGCGGCTCTGGGAGTTCTACCTGTGCTACTGCGAAGGCGGCTTCCTGGAGCGCGCCATCGGCACCGCGCAACTGCTGCTGGCCAAACCCGCTGCGGCGCCACAGCCCCTGCTGGGGCGCCTCGATGCCTAGGCAACTGCTCAATGCCCTGTTGTTCCAGCTGGGCTGGTTCACCTGCGTACTCAGTGGCGACAGCCTGTGGCTATTGCTTGGAGTGGTGATCGTACTGGCGCACTTTCGCTGGGTCGGCCGCTGGGGCGACGAAGGCCCGATGATGCTCGGCATTGCCCTGATCGGCATCACCCTGGACAGCTTCCTGAATTGGCTGGGGGTGTTTCAGTTCCAGCAAGTCAGTCTATTGATTCCCTTCTGGCTGATGCTGCTCTGGGTCCTTCTGGCCAGCACCTTGCGCCACGGCCTGGCCTGGAGTGCCCGCCCCTGGTGGCGAGCCTGCCTGCTGGGAGCGCTGGCAGGTCCGCTGTCCTACTACGCAGGGGGGCGCCTGGCCGGCGTGAGCTTTCCCTACGGAACAGGGCCGATCGGGCTGGGAGTGCTCTGGGCCCTGCTGTTGCCGCTGCTGCACGTGTTGGCACGAGTGGCCCCCGAGGCTCCACCACTGGCCACCGAAGGCTGAGCGTTGGTCAGGGCTTTCACACAGCCAGGCCCCACTGCCTTACACTGCGCGCCTATGACCACCATCCCCGTTACCCCCATCGCCGAACCCGCCATCAGTTGCTCGACCTGCGCCGCCTGCTGCTGCCAGCTGGAAGTGATGCTGATCACCGATACCGGGGTGCCCGAGCGCTTTATCGATACCGACGACTGGGGAGGCGAGGTGATGCGCCGCCTGGATGATGGCTGGTGCGCAGCTCTGGATCGCGACAGCATGCGTTGCACGATCTATGAGCTGCGCCCCTTGATCTGCCGCGAATTCGAATTGGGCGAGGCCGATTGCCTGAGCGAACGCCGGGGTATCGCCACGGCGTATCGCTGAGCCTTGGTCAGAGCGGCATGGTGTAGTGCAGGGCGTAGCTCTCGACCCCGTCGTTGGGGGAGCGCAAGCCAGCGTTGGAGTAATGCGTGGCGCGAATGCCGACCTCATGGCCCCCGGCAAAGCGCAGGCCGAAGCCGATGCGATCCTCGAACTGGAAGGCCGAGCCCAGCTTGTTGTCTTCCACTTGGGTATGAGCGAAGGCCGCTATGCCAATTCCCGCCTCGACGTAGGGTTTGACGCTGCCTGCTGCGAACTCGTAGACCAGCACCGGGGAGAACGACAGGCTATGGTTGCTCGACTTCTTGTCACCATTCCAATAGGTGTAGGCGCCGCTCCAATAGCCGGTCAGGCGACCGACATCGCTTTGCAGCCAGCTCTTGTCCCAATCCAATTGCATGCCTAGCCGATAGGTTTGCGTCGAGTCCCCGGTCTGTCCTACGGAGAATTCGACCCCCGCCGCCTGTGCGGAAACACTTTGCCCCAACAACGCAGCCGCAAGCGCGGCCAGACAAAACACTCGCTTCATCAGGAACATCCTTTTTGAATGATTTTGAACGTTTTTATACAACCCTGTAGACAGGCTATAGAAGTCCGCGCCGAGCCAGAAGTTCAGCGCAAACGATAGGGTTTCACGTTTTTTTCACAAATCGAAAGGATGCACACTAACGGATTTTTGCCACAGGATGGGCAGCACTTGGGCAAAGTGCGGCACATTGCCGCTCGTCCAGAACCGGGTTTCGCCGGCTGGCCCTTGCGCGCGCAGGCCCGCTTCGTCCAGCAGGCGCTGGAGCTGACGCGCTACCGCGGCCCCGGTATCGATCAGGCTGATGTGTTGCCCCAGCATCCGCACCAGCACCGGCTTGAGAAAGGGATAGTGGGTGCACCCCAGGATGATGGTGTCGCAACCGGCCGCCAGCAGCGGCTCGACATACCCCTGCAACAACTGGCACAGGGCATCGCTGTGCAGATCCCCATTCTCGATCATCTCCACCAACCCTGGGCAAGGTTGGGTGACGACTTTTACATCGGCGGCAAAACGATCGAGCAAGGCGGCGAACTTGGCACTTTGCAAAGTCCCGGTAGTTGCCAGGACCCCGACCACGCCACTGCGGGTTGCCGCCGCAGCCGGCTTGACTGCAGGCTCCATGCCGACGATGGGCCAGTCGGGAAAATCCCGGCGCAACTCGGCTACCGCCGCCACGGTGGCGGTATTGCAGGCCAGCACCAGGGCCTTGGCACCCTGCTCGCGGAAGAAGCGCGCCATCAGCGTGCAACGCTGGCGGATGAACTCGGGGGTTTTCTCGCCGTAGGGGATGTACCCACAGTCGCCTAAATACAGCAGAGACTCATTGGGCAGCAGGCGCTGGATCTCCGCCAGGACGGAGAGGCCACCCACGCCGGAATCGAAGACCGCAACCGGCGCCTCACTCATGCAGGCCACCGCACACCTTGCAGCCTGGATCGCGCTTGACCCGCAGCTCGCGAAAGCGTGTGCCCAGTGCGTCGATCAGCAGCAGCCGCCCCACCAGTGGCTCGCCAAAACCAGCCAGCAACTTCAAGGCTTCCAGCGCTTGCAGGCTGCCCACCAGCCCCACCAGCGGCCCCAGGACCCCGGCCTCGCTACAGGTCAGCTCGGCCTCACTGCCGTGCCCATACAGGCAGTGGTAGCAAGGACTCTCCGGACGCCGCGGGTCGAACACCGACAATTGCCCTTCCAGGCGAATCGCCGCGCCACTGACCAGGGGCTTGCCGGCCGCCACGCAAGCGGCATTCACGGCTTCACGGGTGCTGAAGTTGTCACAGCAGTCCAGTACCAGGTCAACATCGGCCACAGCCGCAGCCAGGGTGTCCTCATCCAGCGCCAACGGGTGACGTACCAGGCGAATGTCCGGGTTGAGGGCCGTGAGACGGCTGATGGCCGAATCCACCTTGAGCGCTCCGACAGTGGTGCTGTCGTGAATGATCTGGCGCTGCAAGTTGGTCATGTCCACGGTATCGAAATCCGCCAGATGCAACTCGCCAACGCCCGCCGCTGCCAGGTAGAGCGCCACTGGAGCCCCCAGGCCACCGAGACCGACGATCAATACGCGGCTTTGCTTGAGACGCAACTGACCGTCGATATCCACCTGCTGCAACAGGATCTGGCGGCTATAGCGCAACAGCTCCTGGTCGGTCAGCACGGCAGGCATCCCAGGCTGATGCGCTCATGGCCACCCAGGTCGACCCGGCTGTGAACGTCGATGAACCCTCGGGCGCCGAGCAACTCACGCACCGCCGGCGCCTGGTCGTAGCCATGCTCGAGCACCAGCCAGCCGCCGGCCACCAGGTGCTCGGGAGCCTGGGCCACGATCAGGCGCAGATCGTCCAGGCCATCCTTGCCCGCCACCAGGGCACTCTCCGGCTCGAAACGCACATCGCCAGCGATCAGGTGCGGGTCTGCCTCGGCAATGTACGGGGGGTTGCTGACAATCAGCTCGAAACGCTGCCCATCGATGGAGTCGAACCAGTGGCTGCTGAGCACCGTCACATTGTTCAGGTGCAGGCGCTGGCGATTGCGTTCGGCCAGGGCTACGGCCTCCAGCACTCGATCCACTGCCGTGACCTTCCAGGCCGGGCGCTCGCTGGCCAGGGCCAGGGCAATGGCACCGCTGCCAGTCCCCAGGTCCAGGACCCGGGCCGGGCTTGCCGGCAGCAGTTGCAATGCGGTTTCCACCAACAGCTCGGTATCAGGACGTGGGATCAGGGTATGGGGCGCGACTTCCAGGTCGAGGTTCCAGAAGCCCTGCTGGCCAAGAATATAGGCCACGGGCTCACCGGAGCGGCGCCGCTGCAGGTACTCGGCGAACAGCAGGGCGGCTTCGCTGGGCACGATGCGCTCGGGCCAGGTGTGAAGAAAGCTGCGGGACTTGCCCAGGGCCGCGGCCAGGAGCAGTTCGGCATCCAGTCGCGACGTGGGTGAATCCGGCAATTGCGCGGCGCGCAGCAAGCTGGCGATGATGGTCATTTACTCACCCAACGCCGCAAGTTGATCGGCCTGGTACTCGGCCAGCAACGGCTCGATCACCGCCTCCACCCCCCCGGCGATGATTTCATCCAGGGAGTACAGGGTCAGGTTGACCCGGTGGTCGGTAACACGGCCCTGTGGGAAGTTGTAGGTACGGATACGCTCGGAGCGGTCGCCCGAACCCACCAGCAGCTTGCGCTCGCTGGCAATGGCACTGGCCGCAGCACTGGCCTGCTGGTCGTTGAGCTTGGCCGACAGCCAGGCCAGGGCGCGCGCGCGGTTCTTGTGCTGGGAGCGCTCTTCCTGGCACTCCACCACGATCCCCGATGGAATGTGGGTAATACGGATGGCCGAGTCGGTCTTGTTGACGTGCTGGCCACCCGCACCGGAGGACCGATAGGTATCGATGCGCAGGTCGGCCGGATTGATTTCGATGGCTTCCTGTTCATCCGGCTCCGGCAGCACGGCCACGGTGCAGGCGGAGGTATGGATGCGGCCCTGGGATTCGGTGGCGGGCACTCGCTGCACGCGATGCGCTCCAGACTCGAATTTCAGCTTGCCGTAGACATTCTCACCCTCGACCCGAGCGATGATTTCCTTGTAGCCGCCATGCTCGCCTTCGTTTTCCGAGAGAATCTCCAGGCGCCAGCCACGCCGCTCGGCATAACGCGAATACATGCGGAACAAGTCGCCGGAAAAGATCGCGGCTTCGTCGCCACCGGTACCGGCGCGAATTTCCAGGAACACGTTGCGCCCATCGTTGGGGTCCTTGGGCAGCAACATGCGTTGCAGGTTGCTCTCCAGTTCGACCAGTTGGTCCTTGGCCTCGCGAACTTCCTCGACGGCCATCTCCCGCAGGTCCGGATCGTTGTCCTTGAGCAGCGCCTGGGCGCCCTCCAGGTCGGCCTGGACCTTGAGCACCTGTTTGTAGGCGGCCACGATCGGCTCGACCTCCGCATACTCCTTGGAGTAGGCACGGAACTTGGCCTGATCGGAAATGACCTCGGCATCGCCAAGCAGGGCGGTCAGTTCCTCGAAACGGTCCTGGAGAATATCCAGCTTACTGAGCAGTGACGCTTTCATTACGGGGTTTTATCCGAAGAGCCCTCACCGAGGGCAAACAGTTCTTGGGCCATGGCCAGCGCATCGAGGCGGCCTTCGGCAGATAGCTTTTTCAACTGCACGCTCGGCGCGTGCAGCAATTTATTGGTCAGGCCGCGGGCTAGCTGGGCCAACACGTCCTCGGCGCTGCTGCCATTGTTCAGCATGCGCAGGGCCTTTTGCAGTTCTTCGTCGCGCAGGCGCTCGCTCTGTTGACGATAGGCCTTGAGCACGTCCACCGCCGCCAGCTCGCGCAGGCGCACCATGAAATCCTCGGCGCCGATGTTCACCAGCTCTTCGGCAGCCAGTGCCGCACCCTGGCGGCTCTTGAGGTTTTCGGCGACGACTTCGTGGAGATCATCGACGGTATAGAGGTAAACGTCGTCCAACTCGCCGACTTCTGGCTCGATGTCACGAGGAACGGCGATGTCCACCATGAAGATGGGCTTGTGCTTGCGCAGCTTCAAGGCGCTTTCCACCGCGCCCTTGCCAAGAATCGGCAATTGGCTGGCGGTGGAACTGATGACGATATCGCTGTGCACCAGTTCCTGGGGAATGTCCGAGAGCAGCACCGCGTGGGCGCCGAACTGTTCCGCCAATTGGCTGGCGCGTTCAAGGGTCCGGTTGGCTACCACGATTCGCTTGACGCCCAGCTCGTGCAAGTGACGAGCCACCAGCGTGATGGTCTCGCCGGCACCGATCAGCAGGGCCTGGCTGCGCTGCAGGTCGCTGAAGATCTGCTTGGCCAGGCTGACGGCGGCAAAGGCCACGGACACCGGGTTCTCGCCGATGGCCGTGTCGGTACGCACCTGCTTGGCGGCGCTGAAGGTCGCCTGGAACAAGCGGCCCAACAACGGTCCGACAGTCCCGGCCTCGCGGGCCACGGCATAGGCCGACTTCATCTGGCCGAGAATCTGCGGCTCGCCCAGCACCAGTGAGTCCAGGCCCGAAGCCACGCGCATCATGTGACGAACTGCCGCATCATCCTCATGCACATAAGCACTGGCGCGTAGTTCGTCTAGGCTCAGCTGGTGATATTCCGCCAGCCAGCGCAACACGACATCCGCCGAAAGATGATCCTGTTCTATATACAACTCGCTGCGGTTGCAGGTGGAGAGGATCGCAGCTTCGCGGCTGTCGGTGAGTCGGCAGAGCTGCTGCAAGGCCTCAACCAACTGCTCAGGAGTAAAGGCCACGCGCTCGCGGACGTCTACGGAAGCAGTCTTGTGGTTAATACCAAGTGCAAGGAAGGCCATTCAAGGTCGCTGATGATGTCGAGAAGCCGGCAATTGTCCTACTTCGACAGACTCAGAACAACTACCGCCGGCTATTGTCCTAATAGACTGCCTCTGTTCTGGCATCCCGTTGAGTCTCGGTTATGTTTGGCCGAAGGCTTGTGTCATGATGATCCGACCGCAGGTTAGTCGCCCTCTTCCTATATGAATAGATCTTCCGCGTTGCTCCTCGCCCTTGTCTTCCTCAGTGGGTGCCATGCCCTAGGCCCCGTCTCATCGGATGCTACATCGCCGGTGGAAGACAGCACTCCAGCCCCTGAAAAGCCCAAGGTTTACTCCTCGTTCAGTGAAGACACCATCTTCAGCCTGTTGAGCGCTGAACTGGCAGGCCAGCGCAATCGCTTCGACATTGCCCTGGACAACTACGTGACCCAGGCCATCAACACCCAGGACCCGGGCATCTCTGAACGGGCATTTCGCATTGCCGAATACCTGGGAGCCGACCAGGCAGCCCTGGATACCTCGCTGATCTGGGCCAAGAACGCCCCCGACGACCTCGAGGCACAACGCGCGGCCGCTATCCAGCTGGCCCGCGCCGGGCGTTACGACGACTCCATGCTCTATATGGAGAAAGTCCTGCAAGGCAAAGGCGACACCCACTTCGACTTCCTGGCCCTGTCGGCCGCCGATACCGATCAGGAAACCCGCGACGGCCTGATGAAGGGGTTCGACCGCCTGCTACAGAAACACCCGCACAACAGCCAGCTGATTTTCGGCAAGGCCTTGCTGATGCAACAGAATGGCGACGACAAGGAGGCCCTGGCCCTCCTGGAGCAGAATCCGCCAGAAGACGGCGAGATCGCGCCGTTGCTGCTGCGCGCGCGCCTGCTGCAAGGCTTGAACCGCAGCAAGGAAGCCCTGCCCCTGCTGGAAAAGAGCATTCGCAAGTACCCGGATGACAAGCGCCTGCGCCTGACCTACGCCCGCATGCTGGTGGAACAGGACCGCATGGAGGATGCCAAGACCCAGTTCTCGAGCCTGGTCCAGCAGTACCCGGAAGATGACGAACTGCGTTACTCCCTGGCCCTGGTATGCCTGGAAGCCAAGGCCTGGGATGAGGCCAAGGGTTACCTTGAAGACCTGATCGCCCGGGAAAGCCACGAGGATTCTGCACACCTGAACCTGGGGCGCATCGCCGAAGAGCGCAATGACCCGCAAGGAGCGTTGATCGAGTACGGCCAGGTCGGCCCGGGTAACGACTACCTGCCAGCACAACTGCGTCAAGCCGACATCCTGATGAACAATGGCCGCACCGACGAAGCGCAGAAGCGCCTGGCAGCCGCCCGGGACACGCAACCTGACTACGCCATCCAGCTGTACCTGATCGAAGTCGAGACGTTGTCGGCCAACAACCGCGGGGACAGCGCCTGGAAGATGATCCAACAGGCCCTGCAGCAGTATCCCGATGACGTCAACCTGCTCTATACCCGAGCCATGCAAGCGGAAAAACGCAATGACCTGGCCCAGTTGGAAAAGGACCTGCGCCTGATCATCCAGCGTGAACCAGACAACGCCATGGCATTGAACGCCTTGGGCTACACCTTGTCCGACCGGACAACCCGCTATGCCGAGGCCAAGGCCCTGATCGAACAAGCCCACCAGCTGACGCCGGATGATCCGGCGGTACTCGATAGCCTGGGCTGGGTGAACTTTCGCATGGGCAACCTGGACGAAGCCGAGCGCCTGTTGCGCCAGGCGCTGGAGCGCTTCCCCGACCCGGAAGTCGCCGCGCACCTGGGTGAAGTGCTGTGGCACAACGGCAAGCAGCGCGAGGCCCGGCAGACCTGGGGCAAGTTCATCAAGGAACAGCCCGACAGCCCCGTGCTGCGCGAAACCATCAAACGCCTGACCGGATCAGAGACTCTTTAAGACCATGCTTTTGCGCCATTTCATCGTTTTCAGCTTCATCGCCCTACTGGCCGGTTGTGCCGGCTTCGGTGCCCGCGAGGCAGTCCAGGGCCAGGGCAACCCGGCGCAATGGCGCCAGCACAAGGACCAACTGAGCAGCCTCGACGGCTGGCAGATCAACGGCAAGATCGGCATTCGCGCACCCAAGGACTCCGGCAGCGGTACGCTGTTCTGGCTACAACGCCAGGACTACTACGACATCCGCCTGTCCGGCCCACTGGGCCGCGGCGCCGCCCGCCTTACTGGCCGCCCGGGCCAAGTCAGCCTGGAAGTGGCCAACCAGGGCCGCTATGAAGCCAGCAGCCCAGAGTCGTTGCTGGAAGAACAGTTGGGCTGGAAACTGCCGGTATCCCACTTGGGCTGGTGGGTTCGTGGGCTACCCGCCCCGAACAGCAAGAGCCGCCTGACCCTGGATGGCGACAGCCACCTGGCAAGCCTGGAGCAGGATGGCTGGCAAGTGGAGTACAGCAGCTATTCACAGCAGAACGGCTACTGGCTGCCCGAGCGCATCAAGCTGCATGGCAACGACCTTGATGTCACCCTGGTGATCAAGGAATGGCAACCACGCAAGCTGGGGCAATGACATGACCGCGCAAACGCTGACCCTGCCCTCCCCGGCCAAGCTCAACTTGATGCTGCATATCCTGGGACGTCGCGATGACGGCTATCACGAGCTGCAGACCCTGTTCCAATTCCTCGACTACGGCGACGAGATCACCTTCGCCGTGCGCGATGATGGCCTGATCCGCCTGCATACCGAGTTCGAAGGCGTGCCCCACGACAGCAACCTGATCGTCAAGGCCGCAAAAAAACTTCAGGAACAGTCCGGCTGCTCCCTGGGAATCGATATCTGGATCGACAAGATCCTGCCCATGGGCGGCGGCATCGGTGGCGGAAGCTCCAATGCTGCCACCACCCTGCTGGGCCTCAACCATCTCTGGCAACTGGGCTGGGACGAAGATCGCCTGGCAGCACTGGGCTTGACCCTGGGCGCCGACGTACCGGTTTTCGTTCGTGGGCACGCGGCATTTGCCGAAGGCGTAGGGGAAAGACTCAGCCCCGAATACCCAGAAGAACCCTGGTATCTGGTACTGGTCCCGCAAGTCTCTGTAAGTACAGCAGAAATTTTTTCCGATCCGCAGTTGACACGTGACACCGCGCCCATTAAAGTGCGCCCCGTTCCCAAGGGAAACAGCAGAAACGACTGCCTTCCGGTAGTCGCAAGGCGTTATCCAGAAGTACGTAACGCGTTGAATTTGCTAGGTAAATTTACCGAAGCAAAACTGACTGGAACTGGAAGTTGTGTGTTTGGGGGCTTCCCAAGCAAAGCTGAAGCTGATAAAGTCTCGGCCCTTCTTACAGAGACCCTTACAGGGTTTGTAGCAAAAGGAAGCAACGTTTCGATGTTGCATCGCAAGCTTCAAACGCTGCTCTAACGGAAACGAGTGCCAGGCACTCGAAGCAACAGATACAGGGGCGTCGCCAAGCGGTAAGGCAGCAGGTTTTGATCCTGCCATGCGTTGGTTCGAATCCAGCCGCCCCTGCCATTTTCCTTATACTCATCCAGGTATACCCTCAGCCTTCAGGTACTGCGCGTGTCCAAGATGATGGTCTTTACGGGGAACGCCAACCCCGATCTGGCTCGGCGTGTCGTACGTCAGCTGCATATCCCTCTCGGTGACATCTCTGTTGGAAAATTTTCCGACGGCGAAATTACTGCCGAGATCAATGAAAATGTCCGCGGTAAAGACGTCTTCATTATCCAGCCGACTTGCGCTCCGACCAACGATAACCTGATGGAACTCGTCGTGATGGCTGATGCCTTCCGTCGTTCCTCGGCTACTCGTATCACTGCTGTTATTCCTTATTTTGGTTATGCCCGTCAGGATCGCCGTCCGCGTTCCGCACGTGTGGCTATCAGCGCGAAAGTCGTGGCTGACATGCTCACCGTGGTCGGCATCGACCGTGTTCTCACGGTTGACCTGCATGCTGACCAGATTCAGGGTTTCTTCGATATTCCGGTAGATAACATCTACGGCTCCCCTGTCCTGGTGGATGACATCGAAGACCAGCGTTTCGAAAACCTGATGATCGTCTCCCCGGACATCGGCGGCGTCGTGCGTGCACGTGCCGTGGCCAAGTCCCTGGGTGTGGATCTCGGGATCATCGACAAGCGTCGTGAGAAAGCCAATCACTCCGAAGTGATGCATATCATCGGCGACGTCGAAGGACGCACCTGCATTCTGGTCGACGACATGGTCGATACCGCCGGCACCCTGTGCCACGCGGCCAAGGCCTTGAAAGAGCATGGCGCAGCCAAGGTCTTCGCCTACTGCACACACCCTGTGCTGTCGGGCCGGGCCATCGAGAACATCGAAAATTCCGTGCTGGACGAGCTGGTGGTGACCAACACCATTCCGCTGTCCGCAGCAGCACAGGCCTGTGCACGTATCCGCCAACTGGATATCGCACCGGTAGTTGCCGAGGCGGTTCGCCGCATCAGCAATGAAGAATCGATCAGCGCGATGTTCCGCTAAGGGTTAATCCCAGGCAGAACATCTCGATGACGAAAAGCGCCCCGTCCCAACCTTGGTTGGGACGGGGCTTTTTTGCCCGTATCGCCCTTGGCGCTGGTCGCAAACGCCAAGGCGAACGAGGTTATTTTGGAGATACAAAATGAACGATTTTACCCTGAATGCTGAAGTGCGTTCCGACCTGGGGAAAGGTGCGAGCCGCCGCCTGCGTCGTCTCGCCAGCCTGGTTCCAGCTGTTGTTTACGGTGGCGACAAAGCCCCTGAATCCATCAGCATGCTGGCCAAGGAAATTGCCAAACTGCTGGAAAACGAAGCTGCCTACAGCCACATCATCGAACTGAACGTCGGTGGCACCAAGCAGAACGTCGTGATCAAGGCCCTGCAACGTCACCCAGCCAAAGGCCACGTAATGCACGCCGACTTCGTTCGCGTAGTTGCTGGCCAGAAACTGACCGCCATCGTTCCAGTGCACTTCATCAACGAAGCTGCACCTGTTAAGAAAGGCGGCGAGATCTCCCACGTAGTGTCGGAAATCGAAGTTTCCTGCCTGCCGAAAGATCTGCCTGAGTTCATCGAAGTCGACCTGGCTGACGCTGAAATCGGCACCATCGTTCACCTGTCCAACATCAAGGCCCCTAAAGGCGTTGAGTTCGTGGCCCTGGCACACGGCAACGACCTGGCAGTAGCCAACGTCCACGCTCCACGTGTTGCTCCAGAAGCTGCTGAAGGCGCTGCAGAGTAATTTCACTCTGACGCCGGAGTAGCGGAAACATCGCGGACAGTGACGTAGCGAGAAAGCGGGCGAGAACGCGAAGTTTACGCATCATGGTAAATGAGCTGTTGTCGTCCACTTTCGCCGCTGCCAAGCTGCGCGGCGATGTTATCCACCACTCCAGAGAAGGGCCCCTATCGTGACTGCCATCAAACTGATCGTTGGCCTGGGTAATCCAGGCGCCGAATACGAACAGACCCGGCATAACGCAGGGGCCCTTTTTGTTGAGCGCATCGCCGACAAACAAGGTGTGAGCCTTGTGGCCGATCGCAAATATTTCGGCCTGACCGGACGCTTCAGTCATCAGGGTCAGGACATTCGTCTGTTGATTCCCACCACCTACATGAACCGTAGCGGCCAGGCCGTGGCGGCGCTTGCAGGTTTCTTCCGCATCAAGCCCGAAGAAATCCTGGTGGCCCACGACGAGCTAGACTTGCCTCCCGGCGTCGCCAAACTCAAGACCGGCGGCGGACACGGCGGGCACAACGGACTGCGAGACATCATCGCGCAGCTCGGCAACCAGAATACCTTTCACCGCCTGCGGCTCGGCATCGGCCACCCGGGCGTCGCCAGCATGGTTTCGAACTTTGTCCTGGGTCGTGCGCCACGTGCCGAACAGGAAAAGCTCGACGCCAGCATCGATTTTGCCCTCGGCGTGCTGCCGGATATCTTCGCCGGTGAATGGAACCGTGCGATGAAAAACCTGCACAGCCAGAAGGCCTGACTCTTATCCGAGGGGAAACACCATGGGATTCAATTGCGGCATCGTCGGCCTGCCCAACGTCGGCAAGTCCACCCTGTTCAACGCCCTGACCAAGTCCGGTATCGCGGCAGAGAACTTCCCCTTCTGCACCATCGAGCCCAACAGTGGCATCGTGCCGATGCCCGACCAGCGCCTCGACGCCCTGGCCGAGATCGTCAAGCCGAACCGCGTACTGCCGACCACCATGGAGTTCGTCGACATCGCCGGCCTGGTAGCCGGTGCATCCAAGGGTGAAGGCCTGGGCAACAAATTCCTCGCCAACATCCGCGAGACCGATGCCATCGCCCACGTGGTGCGCTGCTTCGAAGACGAGAACGTGATCCACGTTTCCAACAGCGTCGACCCCAAGCGCGACATCGAGATCATCGACCTGGAACTGATCTTCGCTGACCTCGACAGCTGCGAGAAGCAACTGCAGAAAGTTGCACGCAACGCCAAGGGTGGCGACAAGGACGCCCTGGCGCAGAAAGCCATCCTCGAAAAGCTGATCCCGCACTTCACCGAAGGCAAGCCGGCTCGCAGCCTGATGAAAAACATGGCTGACGACGAAAAGGCCGTGATTCGTGGCTTCCACCTGCTCACTAGCAAGCCGGTGATGTACATCGCCAACGTGGCCGAGGATGGCTTCGAGAACAACCCGCACCTGGACGTGGTCAAGGCCATCGCCGAGGAAGAAGGCGCGGTCGTAGTGCCGGTCTGCAACAAGATCGAAGCCGAGATCGCCGAACTGGAAGAAGGCGAAGAAAAGGACATGTTCCTCGAGGCCCTGGGCCTGGAAGAGCCTGGCCTGAATCGCGTAATCCGCGCAGGCTACGAACTGCTGAACCTGCAGACCTACTTCACGGCCGGCGTGCAGGAAGTGCGGGCCTGGACCGTTCGCGTCGGCGCCACTGCACCGCAAGCGGCGGGCGTGATCCACACCGACTTCGAAAAGGGCTTTATCCGCGCCGAAGTGGTGGCCTATGACGACTTCATCCAGTTCAAGGGTGAAGGCGGTGCCAAGGAAGCCGGTAAATGGCGCCTGGAAGGCAAGGAGTACATCGTCAAGGACGGTGACGTGATGCACTTCCGCTTCAACGTTTAAGCATGAAGATGGATCCTCAAGGATCCTGATAGATGCCAAACAAACCCCTTGAGGAGATATTCCCCAAGGGGTTTTTTCATTCTGCGGGCCCCATCCAGTTAATGTTTATCGGCCCTTTTGTGCATCGGGTATTTTTCAAGGTAAAGATACAGCGCTTGAGCATTTTTACTACCCACCTCCTGCAACTATAAACCGCCTCCACGCCTCCTTTAAAAATAATGTCGATCAAAAAAGCCCTAAGGCACGACTGCATCAGTCGTGCCTTAGGGCCTCGAGAGAACAGATACTTTTTACCAAGAATCAGCTTGCCCCAGTCCTATTCTCAAATCGACCGTAAAGGATGTAGTGCTGATAGCCGCTAGAGAAAACTCCTTTGGCGATTGCGGCATTCACATCATGGTTACATTGCAGGTACTGGAGCTCATTGAAATTCTCTGCACTAACCTCGTTTTCCTGTCGCCCAAGTTCCTCACTATCAATCGGAAGACCTAGAACATTAAGGCGCTGGAAGTTGATGATTCGATTGATGGCATGCCGCTCCATCGGTCCTTGGTTGGCCCCGGTAGCGTAAGAGTGCAGACCATTTTTTGTGCAACGGTTGCACATGTCTGCACAGTTGGCTTGAGTGGACTTAAGACCGCTCAACTGCTCCAGAGGAAGCTCCAGGTACTTACCAACGGAGTACTCGGACTGGTTAAATACTGAGCAGCATAGGACGGTATTTCCATTGCAGTCCAGCACCAGCATGTTGTCTTTTAGAGAGCACGCATGCTTGGGATAGTGTTTAACCAGGTTAACTAGATCATCGTATGGCGGTAATGCCAGTCTTTTAAGGGTTTCACGATCTGCATCGGTGACAGATGAGTCGCGTTCAATGATCGCGAGGGTTTTCTCCAGTGGCATCATCACCGAATAACCCGTACTGAATGTGAAACCCAGGCGCTCACTGAACTCACGCATCAACGCTTCTTCTTCCAGGTTGTCTAGATAGCGATGATAGTAGACTTCGATTAGCGTATTAAGATTGTACTGCTTTTTGATTTCATGCAGCTTCAGCATGTTTTCCTTGACAACTTCAATGTTGCCACCAACATGCCCAAGCTCGTAAGTTTCTTGGTAAAAACCAGATAATGAAATGCGAAAGAATGAAGGTTCGGCTTTTAATGCCTGCTCCATATTCTTTGAAATATTTAAATTGGTGCTAATCCCACTGCTTATCCCTGCTGAGTTTATTATTTCAATGAACTCACCAATGCGCGGGTGAACCAAGGGCTCGGTCCAGTTGTAGAGGTGAATTGAACTGACACCCTCTGACTTGGCCTTTTTAACTATTTCATTAAACATCTCCATGGGCATGGATTTTTTGAAGTTATTGTTCTCGGAGTTTCCCATGGGGCATGAAGGGCAACTTAAATTACAGGCCCCAACAATATCTATGAACATATGCATTGTGATAGTCCTTCACTATGCTAATACGGTTTGTATTTTTCTTATGGTGGTTTGGTTTGTATTAGATACAAACCACTCTCTAAGGTCATGTTATTTATTTGCGACGAGAACAGGTCCGAACAGCCTTGATATCTGCGCTTGCCAATTATGCCAGGTGGCATCGATCCAGCTCCATGAGCCCCCTCGGCTTCCAGGCGCTTTGCAGGCTTGTCTGCATTGTTCTTCGCAGCTTAATGATGAAGGTCAATGATGTCGGGCAAACATGCTAATGCCCCGTTATGAATGGTCAGGCAGGAAAACACTGCTCCGACACTTTCCTACAACCGGACAGCCCCTCCCTGCACGACATGACAGATAAGTAATTTTCCCGCGATGCTGCTGAAAGGCAGCGTTACGTATCCTCGTACGAACACCTGCGAGGAGCCGGCCATGAAGCCGCCGATAAGCACGACCTGCCACCAGTACCAAGACGGCTAGGGCCTGTGCATGCCAGCTGAAATACCCCAAGTCGACATGCAGTCGATCGATGCTCTCTCGGCTCAATGCTTTCTCATCAGTGCACGCTGCGCATCGTTCAAGCAAGCAGCACGTAGCCTGAACATCAGTGCGGCGGCGCTGCGCAAGAAGCTTTTGGTACTCGAACAACTCATTGGCACGCCGTTGTTCCTTTACCAGGACAACAAACTGAGCCTGACCCTGATAGGTAAACGCCTGCAAAAAAACCTCTCCAGGCGCCAGGAGCAGTCGTTGCCGGCCAAGGTCGACTCTACCTGCCAGGCCGGCGTAGTCATTGCCGTGGCGGATATATTGCTGCGAGATATTCTTGCAAGGGACCTGATCGCCTTCCTGCGTCGTAATGCCACCTCTCGGATAGAGTTGATCCCACTGCACGGAACACCTTCGGCCAAGGCCGACATCCTGCTATGGCTGGCCGATCCGGGAAGCCCGCGACCTGACCCCGGCTTCGCCACTACCCTGCCCATCTGCCTGGCGCCAATCCAGTATTCGGCCCACGTTGCCAAGCGTTATGTACCCAAGTCGGCCCTGCCCAGGCGCCCGGAGCAGTTGGATGACTACATGCTGGTCCAGCTCAGTAGCCACTACTGCGTGCCTGCCCTGGAACCCTGGAACCGCCTGATACGCCGTCGCGCCAGCGGCATCGCGCAGACCGGCGACCCACACCTGGCCCTGGAGCTGATCAGGAACAGCGCCTGCGTTGGCCTGCTGCCCGACTACATCGCTCAAGTGGACAAGGCCCTCATTGCTTTGCCGCAGTTGTTCGACTCCCCCCTCCAGCAATACGCCTGGCTCTGCACCCACGCCCACGCCGCAGCACGCCCTGAGGTGAGGGTCCTGGTGGAGCTGATTCAACAGGCCTTCACCAAGCGCCGCGAGTGGTTTACCCCCGCAGACGCTTGAACCCGTCGCTCCCCGATAACAAAAAAACCCTATCCCGAGGCTCTTATCCGCCTCCCGATGGCGCTCTTTTTTTGCCGTGAACTGGCGCTGCAGCCACCCTCCTCGCACCCTCGATCCGGCCCATGACTTTTACCCGTCATGTTCCTGACATATTCCAAGACCTTGGTTCACCCTGCCCCACCACGCCGCGGCCCTTGAAATTCCTGGACCGTGGGATGGTCCCGCCTGATCGAAACAAAAACGTCACGAAAACCAACAAAAAGCTTCATTCACGCTGACAACTATCCGCCCAGCCAGCCCTACAGGCATGGCTACTCAAGGCAAAAGAGCAATGGACGGGAGAGCAGTATGTCGGTCAGAACCACCGGAACCCCAACAGGCTGTGCAGCAGTCATCGGCCTGTTGGGCATGGCAATCACCCTCACCACTCATGCGGGCACGGTCACCACCGACGGCGCCGATATCGTGGTGAAAACCAAAGGCGGCCTGGAAGTGGCCACCACCGACAAGGAGTTCAGCTTCAAGTTGGGCGGACGCTTGCAGGCGGATTATGGCCGCTTCGACGGCTACTACACCCGCAATGGCAATACCGCGGATGCGGCCTACTTCCGCCGCGCCTACCTGGAAATCGGCGGCACCGCCTACCGCGACTGGAAATACCAGATCAACTATGACCTGTCGCGCAACGTCGGCAACGACAGTACCGGTTACTTCGATGAGGCTACCGTGACCTACATAGGCTTCGACCCACTGAACCTGAAGATCGGGCGCTTCTACACCGATTTCGGCCTGGAGAAAGCCACCAGCTCCAAGTGGGTCACGGCCCTGGAGCGCAACCTTTCCTACGACGCCGCCGAATGGGTGAACGACAACAGCGGTACAGGTATCCAGGCCAACAGCGTGGTAGGCAAGGTCGCCTACCTGTCCGGCAGCCTGTTCAGCGAGAACAACAACGACACCGATGGTGACAGCGTCAAGCGCTACAACTTGCGCGGGGTCTTCGCGCCTTGGCATGAACCGGGCAACGTCCTGCACCTGGGCCTGCAATACGCCTACCGGGATCTCAAGGACAGCGCCGTCGATACCCGCATTCGTTCGCGCATGGGCGTGCGTGGCGTCGATACCAACGGTGGCAACAGCGCCGGCAGCAACGGCAATCGCGCGGTGTTCGGCGGGACCACCGCCCAATCAGGATTATGGAAAGGCGATTCGGTCTGGGGGCTCGAAGGAGCCTGGGCGCTGCAAGCCTTTTCGATCCAGGCAGAGTACCTGCGACGTACGCTCAAGGCCGACACGGCCGCCAGCGACATCAAGGCCTCGGGTTACTACACGCAACTGGCCTATACCCTCACTGGCGAGCCGCGGATCTACAAACTCGATGGCGCCAGGTTCGACACCATCAAGCCGCAGAACAAAGCGCTCGGTGCCTGGGAGCTGTTCTATCGCTATGACGCCATGAAGGTCGAGGATGACAACGTGGTCGCCAGCAGCGCGGTGCGCCAGGTGGGCGATGCCCAGGGCAAGAGCCACACCCTGGGGGTCAACTGGTACGCCAACGAGGCCCTGAAGCTCAGCGCCAACTACATCAGGGCCAATACCGACAACATCAGCAATGCCGTCGGTGACGACTCCGGCCAGGGCCTGGTGATGCGCATGCAGTACGTGTTCTAGACAGGCCCGCAACACCAGGACCGCCCCATTGCCAGGCAACGGGGCGGTCGAGCTGTAGCCTCAGAAGTAGGTGGTCGCCCCCGCGAAGAACGCCCGACCGGGCACATAGAAGTTGGTCGAGCCATCCCGCAGGTCCTTGTCCAGCAGGTTTTGCACCCCGCCATTCAAGGTCAGCCACTTGGTCAGGGCCAGGTTGGCCGTCAGGTCGTAGGTGGTGTAGGACTGCACGAAGTCATTGCCCAGGCCCCGCTGCTTGCCCACATGCTGCGCCGACAGTTCGGTGCTCAAGCGATCGTTGACCTGCCAGTCCAGTGCACTGAACAGCGAGAGCTTGGGTGTACTGATCAAGTCTTCGCCGGTGGACAGGTTGCGGCTTTCCAGCATGTAGGTGGCATTGGTGCGCCAGTTCACCGAGTCGCCCAACGGAATCCGGGTGGTGCCTTCCCAGCCGCGGGTCCGGGCCTTGTCGACGTTCTCCAGCATGGTCCACCAACGGCCCTGGAACTGCCCCAGGGGGCCATACTCGATCTTGTCGGTGAAATCGGTATGGAAGTAGGTCAGGCCCAGTTCCCAATCATCATGGTTGAAGGACACGCCGATCTCTTTGTTGGTGCTGGTCTCTGGCGCAAGGTCCGGGTTGCCGGCCATCCAGCAGCTGCCCTGGACATACCCCAGGGGCTTGAGCGAGCCACAGCCACGGCCACCGGATTCGGTCGCCGCCCCGGCGCTACCCTCCTTCAGGCTCGGCGCACGAAAGCCCTTGGACACCCCGCCCCGCACCGTCCAATCCGCATGTGGATGGTAGACCACATAGGCCCGCGGGCTGTTGTGGTTGCCATATTTGTCGCTGTGGTCGAAGCGGTTGCCCAGGGTCAGGGACAGGTTGTCCAGGAGGAACAGTTCATCCTCGATGAATGCCGCCGAATAATCGCCCTTCAGGGTCGAGCCACTGACTGGCGCCCCCTTGTAGTCCACCGGCACCGTGCCCAGGGTGTCGGTGTTGGTCAGCTCTTCACGCTTCCATTGCCCACCGACGGTCAGGCGCTGGTCCACCAGCAACTCGAACGGTATGTTCAGGCTGCCCTCGACGATCTTCTCCTCGGAGTTGGCCTTGCCCCAGTCGATATCGTTGCGGTACTTGTTCAGGTAGGCATCGAGTTTAGAGGTACCGAAGCTCCACTCCCCGACATGGGACAGGATGTAGCTGTCGCGGATCAGGCGGCTGGGACCAAAGCCTCCCCCAATAGTGTCCCCCCAATCACCGAAGGTCTTCTTCGAGGACCAGGCACGCTCTACCCCATGCACAGCCTCGAAAGACAAGCTCTGCTCATCGTTGATCTGCCAGTCCAGCAAGGCGTTCAGGCTCTGGTCCTTGGAGCCTCCAGCCCCGTCGCCATACATGAATTCGCCCATCGAATCACGACGGGCCTCGACCTCGTCCGCCGCCCGCCGAGTCACGTTGGCTCCCAGGCGCAGCCCCAGGGATTCGGTCAACGGGCCGGCCAGGTTGGCACTGTACTGGGTAGTCTGGCCACGGTCGGAATCCTTGGGCACGGTGATATGGGTGCTGGCCGAACCGCTCCAGGTCCGCGACACCTTGCGGGTGATGATGTTGATCACCCCACCCATGGCATCCGAGCCATAAAGCGAGGACATCGGCCCACGGACGATCTCGATGCGCTCGATCATGTTCGGCGAGATCCAGTTCAGGTCCTGGCGCGCCAGGTCGCGGCGGTAGCTGATATCCCCGGAGCTACCGACCCGCTTGCCGTCCACCAGGATCAGCGTGTACTTGTCGTCCAGCCCCCGCAGCTTGATCTTCGACTGCTCGCCCACCGGGCCGAAACCGCCCGTTACACCCGGTACCCGGCGCAACAGGGTGTTGAGGTCATAGACCGGCTGGCGTTCGATTTCCTCACGGGTGATGACGCTGACACTGGCCGGCGCATCCTTGAGGTCCGTGGCGCCACCACTGGCCGTGACGAAGGCGGTATCCAATTCCAGCGAAGTCGGCTTGGAGTCTTCACCGGTCTCGGCGGCCTGTGCCAGCGGGCCAAGCAGGCCAACGCCAGCACTCAATAGAAGGGAGTTGAACAAGCAGGAGCTGAGTTTCATTACACGCAATCCTTGTCGAACCAATGCACCTTAACGGTGCGCTAAGGGATGGGGGGATCGGAGTGTAATACTAATGATTATCATTTAGATACGAGAAAATTACAGAACTGACATATTCGGGCGTGCCTCAAACGTGGTCGCCCAAGTGGCCATCCCTGCAAGCAAAACGTGATGGCTGCGGTGCCGATGATTCAGCCCACTTCCTCATAAGGCAGGCCCACATAGTTCTCGGCAATGCTCACCAGACCCGCGTGGGAGTTGAGGAAATACTCGCGGTCGGCCTGTTGCATCTTGTGTGCCCAGGCATCCTGATGCTCGCCGAAATCATGCATGAGATTGGTCATGAACCAGCTGAACCGTTCGCCTTTCCAAACCCGGCGCAGGGCCAGTTCGGAATACCTGGACAGCAGATCGATCCGTCCCTGCCGGTAGACCTTGACCAGGATGCGGTACAGGTAGTGCACATCGGACGCCGCCAGATTCAGCCCCTTGGCCCCGGTGGGTGGGACGATGTGAGCCGCGTCCCCTACCAGGAACAGCTTGCCGTGCTGCATCGGCTCCACCACATAACTGCGCAGGGGTGCGATGCTCTTTTCCAGCGATGGGCCGGTCACCAGGCGCTGAGCCAGCTCCTGCGGCAGGCGCATCTTGAGCTCCTGCCAGAAACGCTGGTCGGACCAGTCCTCGACCTGCTCTTGCAGCGGCACTTGCAGGTAGTAGCGGCTGCGAGTCAACGAGCGCTGGCTGCACAGGACAAAACCGTGGTCGTGCTGGGCATAGATCAACTCATGACTCACTGGCGGGGTATCGGCCAGCAAGCCCAGCCAGCCGAAGGGATATTCGCGTTCATAGTGCTTGAGCACGTCCTGGGGAATGCTTTGGCGCGCCACGCCATGAAAGCCGTCGCAGCCGGCGATGTAGTCGCAGTCGATGCGCTGCTGCCGGCCGTCCTGTTCATAGGTGACATAGGGGGATGCACCCTGCAGGTCATGGAGCTGCACATCATTGACCGAATAGAAAATCGGCGCGCCGCAGGCTGCGCGGGCCTGCATCAGGTCGCGGGTGACTTCAGTCTGGCCGTAGACCATCACGGTCTTGCCACCGGTAAGGGCCTTGAGATCGATACGTACCCGCCGCCCGCCCAGCAGCAGCTCCACCCCTTCATGGACCAGGCCCTCGGCGTCCATGCGCCGGGCCACACCCACCTCGCGCAGCAACTCCACCGTGCCTTGCTCCAACACCCCGGCACGGATACGACCCAGGACGTAGTCCGGGGCCTGGCGCTCGAGAATCACCGTATCGATGCCAGCCTGGTGCAGCAATTGGCCCAACAGCAGTCCGGATGGGCCGGCACCGATAATCGCAACCTGAGTCTTCATTGTCGTCGTCTCACAGGGTGTTCCGATGCGGGCCACAGGCCTCGATCGGAATTTATGGTTATTGTTCTACCCCTGCATTTTTGCTGACAAAAAACGCAAAAAATGATGATAAACCGCTACAAAAATGTACTTTTGCAAACAGCGTTCGATTATCGAGCAGCCCATCCCTCTCCTCGTAAAGGTCCAGAGCCCATGAAAGCCAGCCTTTCCAGCATCCCGGTCTTCAAGCTCTATGGCGAGAATCAGGCCTGGCCGACCCCGGACCTGCTGCACTGCGAATCCATCCCCGAACGCAGCAGCCTGCACCACTGGGAGATCAAGCCCCATCGCCACGCAGACCTCTACCAGTTGCTGTACGTGCAGCGTGGCCAGGCCGTGGTAGAAGTCGAAGGCCAGCGCCGAGAAGTACAGGAGACGGCGGTCCAGGTCATACCGCCGCTGATGGTCCATGGCTTCCAGTTCAGCGCCGATATCCAGGGCTACGTGCTGACCTTGGCGGCCCCCCTGGTCGCCCAGTTGGAAACGCAGTTGGGCGCTCCACTGGCAGTGCTGGCATCTTCTGGTTGTTACTCGGTGGGGCCCGACCGGCGCAGTCTCGACACCCTGTTCAAGACGCTGCTGCATGAGTACGAAGGTAGCGCCTCGGCCCGGGATCTGCTGCTGCAATCACTGGTCAACGTGCTGATGATCTGGATCGCCCGCCGCGGCCAGCGCAACGCCATGCCCGGCAACCGCAACGAGCGTCACCAGCAGTTGCTGGGACATTTCATCAGGCTGGTGGAACGGCACTACCGAGAACACCCTACAGTGGAATCCCTGGCCCACCGCATCGGCTTGTCCAGCGTGTACCTCAATACCCTGTGCCGGGAACTGGCCGGGCAGACCGCCCTGCAGATCATCCACCAGCGCCTGATGCTGGAGGCCAAGCGCAGCCTGGTGTACAGCAACATCGGTATCAGCCAGCTAGCGGATCAGCTAGGTTTCAGCGATCCCACCTACTTCTCGCGGTTCTTCAAGCGCCTTTGCGGCCAGTCGCCCAATGCCTTCCGACAAGATTGTGCACGCCAACGCCAAAACCATGGCTAGGCCCAAAAACAAAACGCCCGGGCATGGCCCGGGCGTGTTCGACAGCGTTTGGCCTCAGGCCTTGCGGGTCCGGGGCAGGAAGATCGCCAATACGCCGAACAGCGGCAGGAACGAGCACAGGAAATACACATGCTCGATACCGTGCAGGTCCGCCAGGTGCCCCAGCAGCGCTGCACCGATCCCGCCAAAACCGAACATCAGGCCGAAAAACACCCCGGCGATCATGCCCACGTTGCCCGGCACCAGCTCCTGGGCATAAACCACGATGGCCGAGAACGCCGAGGCCAGGATGAAGCCGATCACCACGCTCAGGACGCTGGTCCAGAACAGGTCCACATGAGGGAGCAGCAGGGTGAACGGCGCCACCCCGAGGATCGAGAACCAGATCACCGCCTTGCGCCCGATCTTGTCGCCAATGGGGCCACCGAAGAAGGTGCCCGCCGCCACCGCCCCCAAGAACAGGAACAGGTGCAACTGCGAACTGGCCACCGACAAGTCGAACTTCTCGATCAGGTAGAAGGTGAAGTAGCTGGTGAAGCTGGCCATGTAGAAATACTTGGAGAACACCAACAGCCCCAGCACCACCAGGGCACTGATCACCCGCCCCCTGGACAACCCGTGGGTGGCCGCCTGGCCCTGCTTGAGCTGATGCAGGCGCAGATGATTGGCGTACCAGCGACTGATGGCATACAGCACCACCAGGGCCAACAATGCGAACAGGCCGAACCAGGCCACGTTGCCCTGCCCATAGGGAATGATGATCGCCGCTGCCAGCAGTGGGCCGAACGCGGTGCCAGCGTTGCCGCCCACCTGGAAGCTCGACTGCGCCAGGCCATAGCGACCGCCGGATGCCAGGCGCGCCACCCGCGAAGCCTCCGGGTGGAAGGTCGAGGAACCGATGCCGATCAATCCGGAAGCCAGCAGGATCAAGCCGAAGCTGCTCACCTGGGACATCATCAGGATACCGACCAGGGTACAGACCATGCCCGCCGGCAACAGGAACGGCTGGGGACGTCGGTCGGTGTAGTAGCCCACCCAGGGCTGCAGCAGCGACGCCGTGAGCTGGAAGGTCAGGGTAATCAGGCCCACCTGGGTGAAGGTCAGGCCATAGTTGGCCTTGAGCATCGGGTAGATCGCCGGCATCACCGCCTGGATCAGGTCGTTGATCAGGTGCGCGAGCGCCACCGCGCCAATGATGCGCAGGACCAGCGGGCTGCCTTGGGAGGCAGGAGAAGCCGTCGTTGCGACAGGCTGGGCATTGCTGATAGCCATAGAATTGTTTCCGTACAACGGGTGGGTGCACAGGGGCAAGGTGCGTCAATGTGCCACTTTTGCGGGCACTCACGCCATCCCCTTAGCTTGCTAACGACCCGTTCCCTTCGCAATACATCGCTGCCTCTGGAGGCACAAGTGGCGACTCGGCAATGCCAGCAAAGGGGGGATTTTGATAAGCGGTTGATAGCGTAGATATTTTTTTGAAAAAAATGCTTGACGCATGATCGTTCCGAGCGAATAATGCGCGCCACTTGGCTACATAGCTCAGTTGGTTAGAGCATAGCATTCATAATGCTGGGGTCCGGGGTTCAAGTCCCTGTGTAGCCACCAAGTACCGAAAAACGGCTTACCGCAAGGTAGGCCGTTTTTTTATGCCTGCGAAAAAGTACCCGGGATTACGCCTCATTGATCCACAATCGCGACACCCGCATTGAGCGCCGGCGCAGCCTGGGATAGAACACCCGGGCAGTGTTCGTGAGAGCTGCGCAATCCTCACTTCTAGGGCTCGACCATGACAATAAAAACCACCGGGACTTCCCTCGCCCCCTGGCTGTTCTCGCTTCTGGCCATGACCTGTGCCCCGGCCTTCGCCGACCAGGCCAGCGCACCATCTTCCAACCTGCTGACCGCCGCCGTGGCCTGGCGACAGACCGCCGCCGAGTTCCAGGCGCTGTACTACCAGGGCTTCAACGTCGCCAGGATGCAACTGGACCAGGCCCTGCAACAACGCAAGGCCGGCGACCGCCCGCTGGCGATCATCAGCGATATCGACGACACCGTGCTCAGCAGCAACAGCTACTGGGGCTACCTGATCAACTCGGACGAGGAGTTCTTCGACGACGCCGCCTGGGACCAGTGGGTCGCCGACAACGGCCCGGTCGCCACCCCGGGGGCGGTGGAGTTCCTCAAGTACGCCCAGTCCAAGGGCGTCGAAGTGTTCTACGTCACCAGCCGCGACCAGGGCGAGAAGACCTATGAATACGCCCTGGCCAACCTGCGCCACAATCAACTGCCGTTCGCCGACGAGCAGCACCTGACGGTGTACCGCGACAGCTCCAACAAGGAACCGCGCCAGCAGGAAATCGCCAAGGACCATAACGTGGTGGTGATGCTCGGCGACAACCTCAACGATTTCAAACGCAAGTACTACGTGGCCGACGTCCAGCAGCGCAGCCAGCTGATGAGTGAAGACCGCGAACAGTTCGGGCGCAAGTTCATCCTCTTCCCCAACCCCACCGACGGCCATTGGCTGAAGGCGATCTTCGGCGACTCCGAACCGCCGGCCACCCCGGAGAACCGCGCCAAGTTCAAGGCGGCCGCCGGAGCGAATGCCTGGCAGGAAACGGCCGCCAAGCCTTAGGCTCCCACCCTCCACCATGGCCTTTTCTGGGCCATGGTTTCGCCCTTCCCCAATCCCGCAGGCGGTAGATATGAACGCTTCCGAAACCCCGACGCCCCTGCATACCCAACGCCTGGTCCTGCGCAGTGCCGATCAAGACCAAGCCCCGGCCCTGCAGCGTTACCTCCTGGATAACCGCGAGCACCTCGCACCCTGGGAGCCGCTGCGCGACGAGGAGTACTTCCAGCTTGCGGCGGTGGCCCAGCGACTACGGGACATGGCAGGCAAAGTCGCCGCACAAGAGGCACGACACTGGTTGCTGTTCGATCGCGACGAGCAGCGCGTATTGGGCGCCTGCAACTTCACCAACATCGTGCGAGGTGCGTTCCAGGCCTGCCACCTGGGTTTCGCCCTGGCCCGACACGCCCAGGGCCGGGGCCTGATGCACGAAGCCCTGCAAGCGGCCATCGGCCATGCCTTCGATGAACTGCAACTGCATCGGATCATGGCCAACCACCGCCCCGAGAACCTGCGCAGCGCCCAACTGCTTGCGCGCCTGGGCTTCGAACAAGAAGGCCGGGCCCGCGCCTACCTGAAGATCAACGGTGAATGGGCCGACCACGTGCTGACCGCGTTGATCAACCCTCGGCCTATGTGAGCCGCCAATCCATCAACAGGACTGCAACGCAAAAAAACCGCAGCGAGCTGCGGTTTTTTCATGGTCAGTTGAACGGCTGTGGCCGCGGAGTCTGCGCCGAGGAAGGTGGCAGCATCGGCAACTTGAAGTCCGGCTGGTCGCCAGTCAGGGTTTCCAGGAATGCGACGATCTGGCCAACCTGCGAGGTGTCCAGCTTGCGTCCCAGCTGCAAGCGGGCCATGACGTCCACCGCCTCGTCCAGGGTCCAGTAGGCACCGTCGTGGAAGTAGGGATAGGTCAACGCCACGTTGCGCAGGGTCGGGACCTTGAAACGCATCCGGTCGGCGTCCTTGCCGGTCAGTCCGGCAACGCCCTGGGCCGGGTTCTTGGTCACGTAGGGCTCGATCATGCCCATCTTCTGGAACGAGGTGCCGCCCACTGCCTCGCCGTTGTGACAGGCCACGCAGCCGATGGACTTGAACAACTGGTAGCCCTTGAGCGCGGTGGGGCTGATGGCCGCCTGGTCGCCTTGCAGCCAGCGATCGAAGGGCGCGTTGGGAGTCACCAGGGTGTCTTCGAAGGCCGCGATGGCGTTGGTCACGTCATCGAACTTGATGCCATCGTCACCGTAGACCCGCTTGAACGAGGCCCGGTACTGAGGGATGGAGCGCAGCACGTCCACCGCCAGGTCATGGGTGAAACCCATCTCCCCCGGGTTGGCGATGGGGCCCCCTGCTTGCTCCTGGAGCGTGGCGGCGCGGCCGTCCCAATACTGCGCAAAACTCAGGCCCGAGTTGAGCACCGTGGGCGAGTTGATCGGCCCCTGCTGCCAGTTGTGGCCGATGGAGGTCGGCAGGTTGTCGCTGCCACCCATGCTCAGGTTGTGACAGGAGTTGCAGGAAATGAAACCGGACTTGGACAAGCGCGGGTCGAAGAACAATTGCTTGCCCAGCTCCACCTTGTCGACATCCGTGATCTTCGCCGGCTGCACCGGCTGGATCGGTTCGCTGGGCGTCGCTCCCCACGCCTGGCTCCCCCACAGCAATCCGAAAACAAGCAACCACTTACTCGTGTACATGGCGTCCTCTCATCAGGCTTTATGGTTTGCCCCAACCATGTGCCCAATGGCTGGCAGGTGCCCTGATACAGGTCAATCGGTGCAGGTTGAGGCGCCCGGGCGGTCGCGCAAGACCGGGGGTTGCCGGCCGGTGAAGCCCAACGATGCTTTCTAGTGCTGTACATTGCCCCCACGGAAGACACTTCAATTCCCTTGCGAACGGAGCTCAACGCGTGTTCTCGACCCTCCCCTCCCGTTATCGCCAATTGGCCGGCATCGGCCTGATCGCCGCCGCCCTGGGCCTTGCCGCCTGCCACAATCCACCGGCCTCCACCGCCCTGCCACCCGCTCCGGAAGTCGCCTCGGGCTACCGCACCGACATGCAGACCCGGCACGCCGCCAAGCACATGGCCGCTGCCGCCAACCCGCTGGCCGCCGAGGCCGGGCGCGAAATGCTGCGCAAAGGGGGATCGGCCATCGATGCGGCGATCGCCATGCAGGCCGTACTGACCCTGGTGGAACCACAATCCTCGGGGATCGGCGGCGGGGCGATGATCGTGCTTTGGGATGGCAAGGCCGTGCGCACCTATGACGGCCGCGAAACCGCCCCGGCGGGCGCCACCGAGAAGCTGTTCCTGCAGGCCGACGGCAAGCCCATGCCCTTCCCCCAGGCGCAGATCGGCGGACGCTCGGTGGGCACTCCCGGGGTCTTGCGTGCCCTGGAGATGGCCCACAAGCAACACGGTCGCCTGCCCTGGGCGCAACTGTTCGAACCGGCGATCCGCCTGGCCGAACAAGGCTTCGCTATCTCGCCACGGCTGCACACCATGATCAGCAGCGACAGCGCCCTGCCCCGCTCGCCGGACATGGCCGCCTACTTCCTCAACGCCGATGGCACGCCCAAGGCCGTCGGCACCTTGCTGAAGAACCCGCAACTGGCCGCAGTGCTCAAGCGCATCGCCCAGGAAGGCCCGGACACGCTGTACAAGGGGCCGATCGCCGCTGAGATCGTGGCCAAGGTCCAGGGCCACGCCAACCCCGGCAGCCTGTCGCTCGCCGACCTGCAGAACTACCGCGCCAAGGAACGCGCGCCACTGTGCAGCGACTACAAGCGCTGGCAGGTCTGCGGCATGCCGCCGCCCTCCTCCGGTGGCGTGGCCGTGGCGCAGATCCTCGGCACCCTGCAAGCCCTGGAGCAGCGTGATCCACGCTACACCCTGGCCAATCTCAAGCCGCAGAAAACCCAACAGCCGGCCGGCCTGGAACCGGCGCCACAAGCGGTACACCTGATCGCCGAGGCCGAGCGCCTGGCCTACGCCGACCGCGGCCTGTACGTGGCCGACAGTGACTTCGTGCCAGTGCCGGTGGCCGGCCTGATCGCCCCGGACTACCTGGCCAGTCGTGCCGCCCTGATCGGCGAGCGCAGCATGGGCCAGGCCGAGCCCGGCAAACCACGGGGCATCCAGGTGGCCTATGCACCGGACCGTTCGCCGATGCGCATCTCCACCTCCCAGGTCGTGGCGGTGGATGACCAGGGCGGCGCGGTGTCCATGACCACCACGGTGGAAGCGGCGTTCGGCTCGCACCTGATGGTCCAGGGCTTCATGCTCAACAACCAGATGACCGATTTCTCCTTCATTCCCGAAGAGAACGGCCAGCCCGTGGCCAACCGCGTGCAGCCGGGCAAGCGCCCGCGCTCGTCCATGGCGCCGACCCTGGTCTTCGATCGTGCCAGCGGCGAGCTGTTGGCCAGCGTCGGCTCCCCCGGCGGCTCGCAGATCATCGAGTACGTGGCCAAATCGGTGATCGGCATGCTCGACTGGAACCTCGACCCGCAAGCCGCCGTCGGCCTGCCCAACTTCGGCAGCCGCAATGGCCCCACCGAGCTGGAGCAGGGCCAGTTCAGCCCAGCGCTGAAACAGGCGTTGCAGGCCCAGGGTCACCAGGTGAATGAAATCGACATGACCAGCGGCACCCAGGCCATCGTTCGCGTGCGTGATGCGAAGGGCAAGGCGTCCTGGGCCGGTGGCGCCGACCCACGGCGTGAAGGCGAAGCGCTGGGGGACTGAAGGTTCTGCGCTGCACCCAAGGGCTGGCCGTGAGGCCGGCCCTTTTTTGTGGGCCTGTATGCTGTTTTTTGCAGCGCTCTGTATCTGATCGAGCAGGAAGTTCTGCCCTAGCATCAGCGCTTGCCAACGAGGAACAGACGATGCAGCCGATCCCCGCCGATATCACCGTCCCAGGCCTGAATGTGCGTCGCCTGGGCCTCCAGGACCTGGAACTGGTGTGCGCCCACCGCCAGGCGATGTTCCTCGACGCCGGCCATCCACCGGCCACCTTGCAGGTCATGACCGAACACTTTCGTCCCTGGCTGCATCAACGCCTGGTGGACGGTCGTTACTACGGCTTCGTGCTGCTCGAAGCCGAGCAGCCCGTGGCCAGCATCGGCCTGATGAGCATCGACTGGCCGCCCCACCCGGCTCACCCGACCCAGGATCAACGCGGCTACGTGCTCAACGTCTACGTCGAGCCCAGCCACCGCCGCCGGGGCCTGGCCACGGCGCTGATGCAACTGGCGGACGCCGAGTTCCAGCAACGCGGCCTGGGTTTCGCCATCCTGCATGCCACTCGCTCCGGCCAACCCCTCTACCAGGGCCTGGGCTGGGCCGCCACCAGCGAAATGGCCAAGCCCCTGCAACCCTTCGCGTAACCACGCCCTGACCACTCCCGGTGCAATCCGCTTTCCCTGTGCGGCGAACACCTGCATCCGCTGTTTCGCGTGAAGGCCGATGTGCCGATCAGCGATGCCCTGGAGCACGCCTCGACCCTGTTGCATCTGGCAAAGCAATTCACCCTGGAGACAGCCATGGAGCCCCAGTGCGACCGCCATGCTTGAGCGGCACACTTTCCTGGCAAAGATGGGCAAGGCACCGATGTACAACGTGCACGCCACGCTCTGCGCATGACCTGATCGTCCCTGAGCCGACGTCGCCTGCGCGGGCAGATCCAGCGATCTACCCGCACGTCGCTCGACTCACTCAGTGACTTGTTCAAGTCCCAGGGCGGGACTAGGATCGCGCCATGAGAATTACTGCAGTCAGCCAGTTAAAGGCCTTCTGGGAGCGCTACCCGGACGCAGAACAGCCTCTGCTGGCCTGGATCGATGAAGCAAGGAATGCACAGTGGTCCAACCCCACGCAGATCAAGGACCAGTACCGCAACGCCAGCATTCTCAAAAGCCGCAGGGTGGTCTTCAACATCAAGGGCAACGAGTATCGACTGATCGTTGCCGTGGCCTATCGTTTCGGCGCGCTCTACATCAGATTCGTAGGTACGCACCAACAGTTCGATGCCATCGACGCTGACAGCGTAGACAGGGAGTAACCCGCATGAACATCCGCCCCATCCATACCGACCGGGACTATCGCGCAGCGCTGAAAAGCGTCTCGCCGATGTTCGACAACGAACCACAACCGGGAACCCCTGAAGGCGATTACTTCGACGTGATGATCACCCTGATCGAAGCGTACGAAGCCAGGCAGTTCTCCATCGACCTGCCCAACCCGATCGAGGCGATCAAGTTCCGCATGGAACAATCCGGGCTGTCAGCCGCCGACCTGGTCCCCGCCATCGGCCGTACCAACCGCGTCTATGAAGTGCTCAACGGCAAGCGCGCGCTCACCTTGCCCATGATCTGGAAACTGCACCAATTGTTCGGCATTCCCGCCCAGAGCCTGATCAAGCCCACAAAATCATCCTGAGCACCACGGCCGGGCTTGAGCTTGCCCTTAGGTAAAGGCCCAAGATGCCGGCAAGCCCAACAACACCCAGGACGCTCCATGCTCACCATCGGACAAATGGCCCGCTGCCACGGCCTCACCACCAAGACCCTGCGCCACTACGACAGCATCGGCCTGTTCGCCCCCATGCTCACCGGGCGCGACAACGGCTATCGCTACTACAGCCCGCAGCAGATCGCCACCCTCGGCCGGATCGTCTGGCTGCGCCAGTTGGGCATGTCCCTGGAGGACATCCGCACCCTGGCCGACCAGGGTGGCCTGGACAGCCCACTGGCCATGGAGCAGGCGCTGCAAGGGCAGGCGCGGCAACTGGAAAGCGACATCGCTCGCGGCCAGAAGGTGCTGGGCCACCTGCAACGCTACCTGGCCCAACCTCCACGCCAGCTCCCCAAGGCCCAACTGCCGGAACGGGTATTTCTCAGCGCGCAGCGGATCATCGGCATGGCTTGGCAGCAGGGTGATGCGGGCTCCATTCCCGAGTTGTGGCAACGCTTCGAACCCCGCGAACAGGAAATCCAGCGCCTGGCCGAGCCGATGGGCACCTACGGCGTCTGCCAACCCCTGGACGACAACCAATGGCGCTACATAGCCGGCCTGCCGGTGGCCGCCGACGCGCCCCTGGTGCCGGGCATGGTGGAGCTGGAGATCCCCGCCCGCCATTACGCCCGGGTGGAGCACCACGGCACCGTGCAAACCCTGCCGGAAACCTTCCGCGCCGCCTACAGCGAATGGCTGCCCGCCGCCGGGCTGGTGCCCGTGGATGCGGTGGAGTTCGAGTACAGCGGTGAACGCTTCCTCGGCCCGATGCACCCCGACAGCGTGGTGGAGTTGTATATCCCGCTCGGTGCCTGAGGCTCTGGAATCGGGGCGACCGCTGGTCACCCCCTTCGCCCCACGGCTTGCCGGTCAGCAAAAATGCATCGGATACCGCTATGCTCTGCCCCCATCCCCGAGGTAACCGAGCGCAGGCCCGATGAGTTTCCAGGCAAATGTGTTGAAGCAGATCGCAGGTATCCGCCATGAGTTCTCCACCATCGGCGCGACGCTACCGGCCAGCCTGTTCTTCTGCTCCCAGGTACACAGCGGCGATGTCATCGAGGCCAGCACGACCCTGCCCAGCGGGATCATCCGTGGCGATGCGGTACTGACCCGCTCCACCCGACCGATCGCGGTGGTCACCGCCGACTGCCTGCCGATCCTGATCAGCAGCGACGACGGCGCCTGGGTCGCGGCGGTGCATGGCGGCTGGAAGGGCCTGCACGGCGGAATCATCGCCAATGTGCTGCAACACCTGGCGACCAAGGGTGTGGAACCGCACCAAGTGCGGGTCGCCATCGGCCCTTCGATCAAACCTTGCTGCTATGAGGTCAGTGCCGACTTCATCACCCCCCTCTCGGCAGATCCGCTGCGCCCCTGGCCGGCCACCCAGGCCCCCTGGAGCCACGAGCAACCCACGCCGCTGCTGCCATCGCAAATCCCCCCGCCCGCAGCCAGCCAGCAAGGCTCCCTGTGGTTCGACCTGAGCCGCTACGCCGTGCATTTGCTACATGCCGCTGGTGTCATCGATCAGCAGATCGAAATCAGCCCGCTCTGCACCTACTGCTCCACCCCAAGCCTGGCCAGCTACCGGCGCCGAGGCCATCGGGGCGAGGAAAAGACCTTCCAGTACTCCTGGATCGGCCGCACGCTCGCCGGCTGACCGCAGCATCAAGATAGGTTTGCCAGGCCAGCTGGGTTAACGTGGCCGCCTTTTTCAGGCCCAACCCAAGGAGTGCCCGTGTCTGACAATCTCTATGCCCCGCCCCAGGCGGACCTGGCCGCCCCCCTACCACAAGCCAAGCAGCCGCCGTTCTACGTGGTATCCCGGGGCAAGTTCCTCACCCTGTTCATCCTCACTTTCGGTCTCTACCGGGTGTACTGGGCCTACAAGAACTGGAAACAGTTCAAGCAGGACAGCGGTGAGGAAATGTGGCCGGTGGCCCGGGCGATCTTTGCCATCTTCTTCACCCACGCGCTGTACCGCGAGGCCGATGCCCGGCTCAAGCACAATGGCCAGGACTTCAAATGGGAGCACGATGGCCTGGCGACCCTATTCGTGGTCGTATCGGTGGCCAGCAATATCCTGGACAGCCTGGCACGCAAGAACATCGGTTATCCGCTGGTGGATATCGCCAACCTGCTGTTGATACCTGCCCTGGCCTGGATCACCTGGCTCGGCCAGCGCGGCCTGAACGCCGCCGCAGGAGATCCCGAAGGCCGCAGCAACGCCCGTTTCACGCCGCTGAACTATGTGTTCATTGTGCTCGGGGCGGTGCTGCTGGTCGTGGTGTGCCTGGGGATGATGGTCATGGCGCTCTGAATTCAGGCGCTGACGTAGACCCAGGCCTGGAGGCCGGAAGACAAGGTCACGCTGACTCTTTTGTAGTCCGAGACTTCATAGCGGTCGGCGGCTGCCAGTTCCTCGGCAGTGATGCGAAACACCATGCCGGGGATCGGTGCGCTGTCCGCCGACCCCGGACGCAGGATCGGGTGATGGGTCTTGCCGCTACTGGCCAGCACCTGCGGGTCAGTGATTTCCACCCAGTGCTGCTCGTAGCCGAGCATGGCGTCAGGGCTGCCCTCCAGCTCGCGCCCGAAGTTGGCCAGTTGCACCGCCTTGTCCTGCAGGGTCCCGTAGGAAAAAAGATAAACCGATGCTGGAGTTGCCGCACTCATCCGTAGTGTCCCAATCAAGGTTGTGATCCGCTTCAGCGGGTGATTTTCAATGCCTGCCGCTCGCCGTGTCGCTCCAGCGCCAGCTCGATCAGCCGGCTGACCAGCTCGCTGTAGGTCATGCCCGCGGCCTGCCACAACTTGGGGTACATGCTGATGCGCGTGAACCCCGGCAAGGTGTTGACCTCGTTGATCAGTACCTGGCCACTGTCAGTGAGAAACACATCGACCCGCGCCAGCCCGGAGCAACCCAGCACCTGGAAGGCCTCGATGGCCAGGGCACGAATCCGCTCGCTGGCTTCATGGCCAATGGCCGCCGGCACCACCACCTGGGCCGCCTGCTCGTCGATGTACTTGCTGTCATAGGAATAGAAACCGCTGCCGACCACGATCTCGCCACAGCCACTGGCGATGGGCTGGTCGTTGCCCAGTACCGCGCACTCGATCTCCCGGCCATGCACCGCCGACTCCACCAGCACCTTGTGGTCGAACCCCAGGGCCAGCTCTACCGCGGCCTGGTACTGGGCCTCATCCTCGACCTTGCTCACCCCCACCGACGAGCCCTGGTTGGCCGGTTTGACGAACAGCGGCAGGCCAAGCGCCGCCTGGACCTGGGCAAAGTCATGGCGCGCCCGGTTGGCGCGGGTCAGGGTGACGAAGGGCGTTACCGCAAGGCCGGCATCGCGCAGCAGGCGCTTGCTGATGTCCTTGTCCATGCACACCGCCGAGCCCAGCACGTCGGAGCCGACGAAGGGCAAGTCGGCCATGCGCAGCAGGCCCTGCAGGCAACCGTCTTCGCCCAGGGTGCCGTGGACGATGGGGAAGATCACATCGACGTGCCCCAACATCTCCTGGCTGGAGGTCTCCACCAGTTGCCCGCTGGCCTTGCCCGGCACCACCGCCAGTTCACGGTTGGACTGGTTGAGGGCGATCAGCGCGGGGTTCTCCTGGTTGATCAGGAAGTTCGAGGTGTCGTTGAGGTGCCAGTGGCCCTGCTTGTCGATACCGATCAACACCGGTTCGAAACGTGTGCGATCCAGGGCGTCGACGACGTTACGTGCCGATTGCAGCGACACTTCATGCTCGGCCGAACGGCCACCAAAGATAATCCCGACCCGCAGCTTGCTCATGAATGGTTTCCGTCTTGAAAAAAGATTCCCGGCCTCAGCTCGGGCTGTAGCGCAGGTGGATCAGCGCCACCCGCTCCTGTTGCTTGTCCTTGCGTTCCTCGATGGCGAAGGGCACGAACCCCAGCTTCGGGTAGAACAACAGCCCCGCCACATTGCTGTTGAAGCAGGACAGGGTCACATCGCGAGCCTGGTGCCGGCTGCGGGCGAGATAGATCATCTGCCCGATCAACTGCGCACCCAACCCGACGCTGCGCACCTCCGGATCGACGATCACGTTGCCGATGGTGCAGGTGCCGCCCTGCTCCCAGCGATAGAAATTGGCGAACCCTACCACCTGCCCGTCCCGCTCGAGCACCGTGGAATCGCTGCGCTGGGCGATGGAGTCGCGTAACTGCTCAGGGGTCAAGGGCCAGGTGGCGGCGGGAAAAAAGAAGAACAGCTCCTGGGCGTTGCGTACAAAGCTGCAGATGCGCGGGATATCGGCATCTGCCGCCGGGCGGAAGGTCACTGTCATATTCGGTCTCCTGCGCGGAAGTAGCGTCCTGGTCGGGGTTCGCATCACGGGCCCCAAAACTTGCCGCATGAGCCTGTCGCGAGGGGGTGGACGCTACTCCACTCGCTCCGGGCAGGCAACAGCCGAACGCCCCGCGAACTATGCTCAAGGAAGCAGCCACCACGCTGTCGGAGGGCGATCATGAAAGGCTACCTGGTCATTTTCTTCACCCAGCAGAACCGTCGCCACCAGGGCCGGATGCTGGGTGACTGGATCGTCGATCTGGCCCGCGGCATGGGCCTGCACGGTGCCACCCTGTCCAGCGCCATCGAAGGCTTCGGCCAATCCCGGCACCTGCATTCGGTGCACTTCTTCGACCAGGCCGACCAGCCCCTGGAGATCCGCCTGGCAATGACGATGGCCGAGGCCGAACGCCTGTTCGAGCGCCTGGCGACCGAGGATTTCTCGCTGTTCTACATCAAGACGCCCATCGAGTTCGGGTACCTGGGCAAGCAGGCGCAGCCGATGGCACCTGATGCGCCCAGCAAGACAGCCAGCGCCCCCTTAAGTTAACGTGCCCGCCTTGGTTTCCCCATCAGGACTGTTCCATGGCCAGACCTGCCACCCCCACCGACTGGGTTCACCGCGCACCACCCGCCCAGGGCCTGGAGCGCATCGAAGCGTACTTCGCCGGGCATGGCTACGACATGCATCGCCACGACACCTACGCCATCGGCCGCACCCTGCGCGGGGTACAGAGCTTCCAGTACCGCGGCGGCTGGCGCCATAGCCTGCCGGGCGGAACCATGGTCCTGCACCCCGACGAAGCCCACGATGGCGAAGCCGGCACCCAGGATGGCTTTCACTACCGCATGCTGTATGTCGAACCCGCCCTGATCCAGCAGATCCTCGGTGGCCAACCCCTGCCCTTCATCGCTGGTGGGCTGTCCGCCGACCCACGCTTGTTCGCCGCCACCGACGCGCTATTGCGCAGTGTCGAACACACGATGGACCCGCTGGAGCAGCAAGATGCCCTGTTCGACCTGGCCCACGCGCTCAACCGGGTATCCGGGGTCGCGGCGCCGCGCCAGCGCTTCGACTACCAGGCCGCCGAACGTGCCCGGGAATACATCCACAGTGCCCTGGACCGCACCCTGACCCTCGATGAGCTGGCCGCCCACAGCCAGTGCGATCGCTGGAGCCTGTCCCGGGATTTTCGCCTGCTGTTCGGCACCAGTCCCTACCGCTACCTGAGCATGCGCCGCCTGGACCTGGTCCGGGCGCTGCTGGTGCAGGGCCAGCCCCTGGCCCACGCAGCGCTGGCTGCCGGCTTCGCCGACCAGAGCCACATGACCCGCCAGTTCCGCCAGGCCTATGGCCTGCCACCGGCACGCTGGCTGAAGATGCTCGGCCGCTGAGCCACGCACAATCGTTCAAGAATCCACCGCCGGTCATGACCTACCCTGGGCGCTCATTCACCAGCGATATGGAGCCCCCATGAACAATCCCGCCAGCACCGCGCAACGCCCATACCAGAGCATCAACTTCGCCCAGAAGCTCGGCCTGTTCAGCGAACAGTGGACGCCCAAGGTGATCGCCGAGATGAACGACTACCAGTTCAAGATCTCCAGGCTGCAAGGCGAGTTCGTCTGGCATGCCCATGCCGAGACCGACGAAACCTTCATCGTCCTCGACGGCCTGCTGCACATCGACTTCCGCGACGGCCGGGTGTCCATCGCCAGCGGCGAGATGTTCGTCGTGCCCCGGGGGGTGGAGCACAAGCCCTGGTCCGAAGAGGAGGTCAAGCTGCTGCTGATCGAACCCCGTGGCGTGCTCAATACCGGAGACCAGGGCGGCGAACGCACGGCACAGAACGATATCTGGATCTGATCCCTGCCCGGCGGTCGGCCAAGGGAATTTCTAGCGAGCTGCCAGGGTCAGACCTGCGGTAAGCCACAGATCGGCTACCCTTGAACGGCTACAGGAGCGTCGACCAACCTGCGTCGCTCCTGGCAGCCATGGTTAGTTTTCCGTGCGCTGGCTCCATTGCAGGGACCGCAACCTGGTCCCGGTCCTCGATGACGCCCATGGCGCATCCCTCCACCGCCCAGACCCCGGACCCCTGAATGCCCGAACCGCACCAACCCTCCCTTGCCCCTCCCCTGCTCCAGGATCTGCGTGCCGGCACCGCAACGCTGCATGTGGCCCTGGAGCAACGCCTGCCGTTCTTCTGTGAGCAGCTGGACGCTGCCTGGTACCAACGCCTGATCCAGGCCTACTACGGCTTCTACCAACCCCTGGAGGCGGCTCTGGATCAAAGCGGGCTGATTCCGGCCGGCTACGAGCCGCAACTGCGGCGCAAGACTCCAGCGCTGCACGGCGACTTGCTGGCCCTGGGCTTGAGCCAGGCCGAAATCGACCACCTGCCACGCTGCCCGCAGCTGCCCCGGCTGGACACTCCGGGCGCCTGCCTGGGCACCCTCTACGTGCTGGAGGGCGCGACCCTGGGCGGGCAGATCCTGCGCCGCGAAATGGCCCGGCGCCTGGCGCTGGATGCCGGCAACGGCGGAGCCTTCCTCGACGTCTACGGCGCCCTTACCGGCCGGCGCTGGAAGGATTTCCTCGACTACCTGGGCCGCATGCCCAGCCACACCAGCGCCCGCCAGCAAGTAGTGGACGCCGCACAATCCACATTTGCCTGCTTCGAGCGCTGGCTCGACAGCCGCGAGGTGCTGCTATGACCCCCCAGGATTCCCAGGCCTTCGAGCAGTTGCTGGCCAACTGCGCCAACGAACCCATCCGCTCCCCGGGCGCAATCCAGCCCCACGGCGTCCTGCTGACCCTGGACGAGCCAGGGTTGCGCATCCGCCAGGTCAGCGCCAACGTCGAGACCCTGCTGGGCCAATGCGCCGAGCAAGTCGTCGAGCAGCCCCTGGACAGCCTCCTGGGCACCGAACACACCCAGAGCATTCGCCAACTGCTGCAACTGCAACACTTGCTCGATGCCCCGCCGCTGTACCTGGAGCTCCATGGCAGGCGCTTCGAAGCCTTGCTGCACCGGCACCAGGACGTACTGATTCTGGAACTGGAGCACCAGCTCGAACAGCACCAGGCCCCGGAGCTCAAGCAGCGCACCGACAACCTCGGGCGCCTGCTGCGTCGCCTGCAGACCGCCAAGACCCTGCAAGAGCTGTACGCCATCAGCGTCAGCGAGATCCAGGCCATGACCGGCTACGACCGGGTGCTGATCTATCGCTTCGAAGACGAAGGCCACGGCCAGGTGATCGCCGAGGCCACGCGGCCGACCATGGAAGTGTTCAACGGCCTGTTCTTCCCCGCCTCGGACATTCCCCAGCAGGCCCGCGAGCTGTACCGCAGCAACTGGCTGCGGATCATTCCCGATGCCGACTACCAGCCGGTGCCGCTGGTGCCGACCTTGCGCCCGGACACCGGACAGGCCCTGGACCTGAGCTTCGCCACCTTGCGCAGCGTGTCGCCGATCCACTGCCAGTACATGAAGAACATGGGTGTGCTGTCGTCCATGAGCATCTCCTTGCTCAAGGACGACCAGCTCTGGGGCCTGATCAGCTGCGGCAACCGCCAGCCACTGCTGGTGCCCCACGAGTTGCGCATCGCCTGCCAGACCATCGGCCAGGTGCTGTCGCTGCAGATCAGCGCCATGGAAGCCCTGGAAGTCAGCCGCCAGCGCGAGGAAAAGCTCGCCACCCTGGCCAGCCTCAACCAGGCCATGGCACAGGCCAGCGGCAGCGTGTTCGCCAGCCTGGCCCAGGACCCCGGGCAGCTGCTGGAACTGACCCGGGCCGGCGGCGTGGCGATCATCGAGGATCACCAGCTGCACTGCTTCGGCAACTGCCCGCCGCCAGAGCAGATCCGCGCCCTGCACCGCTGGTTGCAAGCGTCCGGGCAACCGGTGTTCGCCACTCACCACCTGGCCAGCGTCTACCCGCCGGCGGCCAGTTATCAACAGGTGGCCAGCGGTGTCCTGGCCATGAGCCTGCCCAAGCCTGTGGATAACGGCGTGCTGTGGTTCCGGCCCGAGGTGAAGGAAAACATCAACTGGAGCGGCAACCCGCAAAAGCCCCTGGACCTGGAGAACTCCGACGCCGGCCTGCGCCTGCGACCGCGTACCTCGTTCGAGATCTGGAAAGTGGAAATGGCCGGGATCTCCAACAAGTGGAGCCACGGCGACCGCTTCGCCGCCAACGACCTGCGCCGCTCGGCCCTGGAGCACGACCTGGCGCGCCAGGTGCTGCGCGAACAACAGGCAGTGCGCGCCCGGGACGAGCTGGTGGCGGTGGTGTCCCACGACCTGCGCAACCCCATGACCGTGATCTCCATGCTCTGCGGCATGATGCAGAAAGCCTTCAGCTCCGACGGCCCCCACACCTCGCGGCGCATCTCCTCGGCCATCGACACCATGCAGCAGGCCGCCAGCCGCATGAACATCCTGCTGGAGGATCTGCTGGACACCTCGAAGATCGAGGCCGGGCGCTACCGCATCGCCCCCCAGCCGCTGGATGTCGCGCAGATCTTCGAGGAAGCCTATTCGCTGCTGGCTCCCCTGGCCCTGGACAAGTCCATCGATATCAGTTTCCACGCCGAGCCGGACCTGACCATCCACGCTGACCCCGAGCGGCTGTTCCAGGTGTTGTCGAACCTGGTGGGCAACGCCATCAAGTTCACCCCCAAGCAGGGCAAGGTCGGGGTGGTGGCGATGTCCGACGGCGAGCAGATCGTGTTCAGCGTCCGCGACTCCGGAGAAGGCATTCCCGCCGACCAACTGCCGTTCATCTTCGACCGCTACTGGACCATGAAGGAAGGCAACCCCAACGGTACTGGCCTGGGGCTGTACATCACCCAGGGCATCGTCCAGGCCCACGGCGGCACCATCCAGGCCTACAGCGAGGTGGGCAAGGGCAGCGAGTTCCGCTTCAGCGTGCCCCGGGCCTGACCCTCATTCGGCGCCGTGGGCCACCAGCCAGTCATGGAACAACTGGCCGCTGGCCGACAGGCGCCGGTTGCGCAGGTGCACCAGGAAATCCGCCTGGCCGGTGTGGAACGCCCAGTCGCCAACCCGTAGCAACTCGCCCTGGGCCACCCCGTCGCGGGCCATGAAATCCCAGCCCAGGCCCACCCCCAGCCCCTGCTGCACGGCGCTGAACATCAAGGTCAGCTGATTGAAGCCCAAGGCCCCCGGCGGTGCGCTGTAGTCCAGGCCGAAGTGACGGAACCAGTCCCGCCAGTCGATGCAGTTCCATGCCGAGGCGTCCAGCTGGATCAGCGGCAAGGCCGCCAACTGCCCAAGCTCGCTGACCACCGGCAACTCCAGGCGCCGGCTGGCGATGGGGTAGACGATCTCGGCGAACAGCGGCGTGGCCGCCAGGGACGACCAGTGCCCCGGCCCGTAGAGAATGCCGAAGTCATGCTCGGCCACGCTGGACTCGTCCATGTCGTTGTTGGCATGGATACTCACGGTGATCTCCGGGTGCTGCTTGTTGAATGCCAGCAAGCGCGGGAACAGCCAGAACTGCGCCACCGCATGGGTGCATTGCACGGTGATGGTGTTGGCATCGCGCCCGGCCCGTAGCCGCGTGACGCTGCGCAGCAAGGCTTCGAGCTGGGTGCTGACCTGGGCGAACAGCGCCGCGCCGCTGGCAGTGAGCTTCACCCCCCGGGCCTGGCGCTCGAACAGCTCGGTCTTGAGCGACAGCTCCAGGGTGCGGATCTGCTTGCTCACCGCGCTCTGGGTCAGGCACAGCTCGGTGGCGGCCCGGGTGAAGCTTGCGTTGCGGCCCACCGCTTCGAAGGTCACCAGGGTTTCCAGTGGCGGCAAGTGCCGGGCGAAGCGACTCATTAGGTATTCCCCAGGAGAATAGGTAGGTGCCTATATATCCTTTGTCCATCCGGTCAGCAATGACTAGCCTGCGCACCTTGATGAATCGCTGCGAGTGTGTGCATGAAACGCGGAGTTGCTTATGCGGTCCTGGCCGGTGCGGTCTGGGGCCTAGCCATTGTGGTGCCCAGCCTGTTGCCGGAGTTCAGCCCGCTGATGCTCAGCTGTGCCCGCTTCACCCTGTATGGCGCATTCTCCCTGCTCCTGGCTGCGCCCCAGGCACGCGAGCTGCTGCAGCGCTTGACCTGGAACGACGCACTGCTGCTGGTGAAGCTGGCACTGACCGGCAACCTGATCTATTTCATGCTGCTGGCCAGCGCCATTCAGTGGGCCGGTGTGGCCAGTACCGCGCTGATCGTCGGCCTCTTGCCCCTGACCATCACCCTGGCCGGGCGCGGGGATGCCGACGCGGTGCCGTTGCGGCGCCTGCGCTGGCCGCTGCTGCTGGTGTTCGGTGGGATCTGCTGCATCAACCTCGACACCCTGCTCACCGCCCAGGGCGATTCGCCGGAGTTGGGCCAGCGGGCCCTGGGCCTGCTGTGTGCCTTCGGCGCGCTGCTGTGCTGGACCTGGTTCGCCAAGGACAATGCTCGCTACCTCAAGAGCAGCCGCTTCGACAGCGGCCAGTGGTCGAGCCTGTGGGGCATCACCACCGGCCTGATGAGCGCCGTGGTCTGGCTGCTGGCCCAGGGCCTGGAGTGGCCGGGCACGCGGAGCGAGGCCAGCGACCAGCGCTGGATGCTGTTCTGGGGCTTGAGCCTGTGCAGCGCGGTGCTCGGCTCGTGGTTCGGCAATCGCATGTGGAATGCCTCGACCCGGCGCCTGCCACTGACCCTGAGCGGCCAGTTGATCGTGTTCGAGACCCTGTTCGCCCTGCTCTACGGCTTCATCTGCCTGCAGCACCTGCCGAGCTTGCTGCAAGCCAGCGCGGCGTTGTTATTGCTGGCCGGCGTGCTCTGGGCGGTGCGCCGGCACCTGCCGCAGGCTCACTAAGGGCCTCAGCCCGAGGCCGCAGAACACCCCGGCAGCGTCACCGGGGAGCGGGGCAGGCGCAGGGCCAGCAAGGCGCCCAATAACGCCAACAGGGCACTGGCGGCGGTGGCCAGCTCGATGCCATAGGCCTGGTTGCCCACCGGGCCCAGGGTGTTGGCCAAGGACACCAGCAAGGCCAGGCCCAGGGCGCCGCCGATCTGCTGGCTGGTGGAGGCCACGCCCGCCGCCACGCCCTGCTCGGTCGCGGCAATGCCCTGCCCCGCCGAGATCCACATGGTGTTCCAGGTCATGCCCTGGCCGATGCTCATGATCACGATCCCGGGTAACAGGCCGACAAAACCCCGGCTGCCCGGTAGCGCCAGGTAGATCATGCCGATGCCCAGGGCCCCGGCCAGCAAGCCGCAGACCAGGACCGCCCGCAGGCTGGCGCGCCGCAGCGCCCGCTCGCCCAGCCAGATGCCCAGGGTGCAGAGCACCGTCGAGGGCAGGAAGGCCAGGCCACTGTGCAACACACTGAACTGGTAGACCTGCTGGAAGTACAGGCTGAGGAAGTAGTACTGCACCCCGAAGCTGCTCATGAACAACGCGGTGATCAGCATCGCCATGCGCAGCTGTGGATAACCCAGCAGACGCAGGGGCATCAACGGGTCGCGCCCCAGGCGCTCGATACGCAGGAACAACCCGAGCAAGGCCAGCGCCAGCAGCAGGCAGGCCAGGGTCGCCGGGGCGGCCCAGCCCCACTCAGGCCCCTGGACGATGGCGAACACCAGCAAGGTGCCGCCCAGGGTCACGCTCAAGGCGCCCGGCAGGTCGAACTGGCGCCCGCGCTGGCGTGGCGGATCGGCGGGAATCCAGCGCCGGGCCAGCAATGCACACGCACCGGCCAGGGGCACGTTGACCAGGAACACCGCCGCCCAGCCCCAGTACTGGGTCAGCACGCCCCCCAGCAGCGCCCCCAGGGCCAGCCCGGCCGCCGACGCTGCGCTCCACACCGCGAAGGCACGGTTACGCGCCGGGCCTTCGGCGTAGTAGGTATTGATCAGGGCCAGGGTCGCAGGGAACAGCATCGCCCCTCCCACACCCTGCACCGCTCGCGCCAGCACCAGCAACAAGGCGCTGCCCCCCAGGCCGCCTGCCAGCGACGCCAGGGCATAGAGCCCCTGGCCGACGATGTAGAAACGCCGCTTGCCCAACAGGTCCGCCGCCCGGCCGCCCAGCAGCAGGAAGCCGCCGAAGGTCACGCTGTAGGCACTGACCACCCATTGCAGCTGCTGGGCGGAAAAGCCCAGGCGCTGGCCGATCTCCGGCAAGGCAACGAAGACGATGGTGGCGTCCAGGGCAATGATCAGCTGGGCCGTGGCCAGCAACAGCAGCATCCAGCCCGACGGCTTGGCTAGTGGGTTCGCGGACATCGCGGGACTCCTCGGATGAAATGACGGCGGCCAGTTTCATCGATGCGTTTTAAATGATAAACAAGCGATTCTTTCTTTCAGTAATGACTTTAATCATGGATCTGAACGCCCTGCGCCTGCTGGTCCGAGTGGCCGAAACCCGCAGCTTCACCCGCGCCGCCGGGGACCTGGGGCTGACCCAGTCCGGCCTGTCCCGGGCCATCTCGCGCCTGGAACAGCAGTTGGGCGTGCGCCTGCTGCAACGCAACACCCGCAGCGTCAGCCTGACCCCGGACGGCCAGATGCTGGTGGAGCGTGCCGGGCCGCTGCTGGCGGAACTGGCCCAGACCGAGAGCCTGCTGTTGGAACGCCGCGACTCACCCACCGGCGTGCTGAAGATCAGCACACCCTCACTGTTCGGACGCAAGGTGGTGATGCCGGTGATCGGCGGCCTGACCGAGCGTTATCCGGCCTTGAGCATCGAGGCGGTGATGACCGACCGGATCGTGGATATCGTCGATGAAGGTTTCGATGCCGTGCTGCGTACCGGAACCATCCAGGACCAGCGCCTGATCGCCCGCCCCCTGGCGCCGCTGCGATGGGTCACGGTGGCGGCGCCGGCCTACCTGGAACGCCACGGCACGCCTCGGGACCTGGCCGAGCTGCAACGCCACAACTGCCTGGCCGTGCGCAACCTGCGCAGCGGCCGGCTGGTGGAATGGCAATTCATGGACCAGGGCAAGCCCCTGGACCTGGCGGTCACGGGGCGTTTGATCTTCGATATCGGCGATGCCCTGGTGGACGCCGTGCTGGGTGGTTTCGGCATCGCCCAACTGATGGAGTTCGCCGTGCGCGAGGCCCTGGACGACGGGCGCCTGCGGCCCATTCTCCAGGCATACGACGGGCGCAGCCGCGAGCTGTCGCTGGTCTACCCGCCCTCGCGCCAGTGCTCGGCAAAACTCACCACATTCGCCGCGGCCCTGGGCCAGGTGAGCTGGTAAGGCACGTCAGCCCTCTTCCGGCGCATCCTGGGTCACACTGAGCAGGCGCGGCTGGGCGATCCGCAGGTAGTCCTCGGTGGACAGCACCATGGATGCATCCAGGCGCCCGGCATTGAAGGCGATTTGTTCATAGCGCGAAGTCAGCTGCGGATCGACGATCAGCAAGATCCGTGGATCGAAGCTCAGCGGTGGGATGGCTCCGATCACGCAGCCCGTCAGCTCCCGGGCCAGCTCCGGCGCCACGAGCTGGGCTTTCTTGCCTCCCAGGGCCGCGCCGACTTTCTTCATGTCCAGCTTCTGGTCCCCGGACAGGATCACCAGGGCGTAGGCATCGTCACCGCCCTTGAGGCCACACAGCATGGCCTTGGCCCCCTGGCCCGGCTCGGTGCCGCGAATCTCGGCGACCCGCGCCGACTGCCCTTCGGCCGGATGTTCGATCACCCGGTAACGGGCCTGGTGACTGTCCAACAGTTGCACCAGGCGCTGAAAAACATCGTGCATAAAAATCCCTTGTTAGAAATGCCCGGTGCCGATTCAAACACCCGCCAGGGGCGCTGGCCAGCACCGCGCAGCTATAAGCGCACCGGCATGGACGATCCTAGACGGCAACGCCTGCGCGGCTATGCCCAGTCCCTGGTTCACACATCGCCAGCCAACGGTAGCTGGCGCCCGTCAAGGCTGTCGCCAATGGCCAGGAAATGCCCGCCGGCCACATGGTGCAGGGTGCGCAGCCGATCATGGCCGTCGAAGTGCCAACGCCCCTCGCTGAACACTCGCGAGTCGGCCTGGGCGGCAATCACTTCGCCGAGGAACAAATCGTATTGCTGGTGGTTGTGGGGCTCGGGTAGCAATCGGCACTCCAGCCAGGCCACGCAACCTTCCAGCAACGGCGCGGCACAGGCCTGGCCGGCGAAGGTGGCCAGGCCGTAGGCGCTGAATTTATCTCGACCGGCCCGGCTCATCTCCAACCCTGAGCTGTTGCCCAGGCTCTGGGTGATATCGACCTGTTCCACACAAGGCACGTTGAGTACGAAGCTGCCGGACGCCTCCAGCAGTTGCCGGGTCCAGGTGCTCTTGTCGAGCACCACCGCGACCTTCGGCGGTTGGAAATCCAGGGGCATGCCCCAGGCGGCGGCCATGATGTTGCGCTGCCCTTCATGGGCGGCGCTGACCAGGACGGTGGGACCGTGGTTGAGCAGACGATAGGCCTTGTCCAGAGGGACCGAACGACGAAATGCGGGCATGGCAGGCTCCTGAAAAAAAGCGATTGTAGCGCCACTCCCTGGCGGTGCAGATGGGTCGATTGGATGGATTTCCTGGATTATCCGTCCAGCGCCCGGCGGCTTATCCACAGCGCCCCAGACACTAGACTCAACCTTCATTTCAACAGTTGAAGGATGCGCACCATGGCCGACCATTCCCTGAACGACAAAGTGGTGCTGATCGCCGGAGGGGTGAAAAACCTCGGCGGCCTGATTGCCCGCGACCTCGCCCGCCACGGCGCCCGGGCCGTGGCCGTGCACTACAACAGCGATGCCAGCCAGAACGATGCCCAAGCCACCCTGGCCGCCCTCCAGGAGCTGGGAGTCCAGGCCCATGCCTGGCAGGCCGACCTGACCAGTGCCAGTGCAGTGGAGCGCCTGTTCAGCGAAGCCAAGGCGCGCTTCGGCAAGATCGATATCGCCATCAACACCGTGGGCAAGGTCCTGAAGAAACCCATCGTCGAGATCAGCGAAGACGAGTACGACCAGATGTTCGCGGTCAACGCCAAGAGCGCTTTCTTCTTCATCAAGGAAGCCGGCAAGCACCTGGAGGACAATGGCAAGCTGGTGACCCTGGTGACTTCGTTGCTGGGCGCCTTCACCCCTTTCTATGCCGCCTATGGGGGTTCCAAGGCTCCGGTGGAGCATTTCACCCGGGCAGCGGCCAAGGAGTTCGGTGCCCGTGGTATCTCGGTGACCGCGGTGGGACCGGGGCCGATGGACACGCCATTCTTCTACCCGGCCGAAGGTGCCGATGCCGTGGCCTACCACAAGAGCGCTGCGGCGCTGTCACCCTCGAGCAAGACCGGCCTTACCGATATCGAGGACGTGGTGCCTTTCATCCGCCATCTGGTGACCGAAGGCTGGTGGATCACCGGGCAGACCTTACTGATCAACGGCGGCTACACCACCAAGTAATCCTGGCGCTCAAGGGGTAAATTGGCCTGCCGGGCTGCACGTAGCCCCAGGCTGAAGTCAACCGGCATTCCCCGAACCAGGACAGTTGTGACGATGGATAAACTTGAGCAGTACCGGGTATTCATCCAGGTGGCCGACATGGGCAGCTTCATCAAGGCCGCCCATGTCCTGGAATTGCCCAGGGCCACGGTGTCATCGGCGGTACAGCAGTTGGAGACCGGCCTGGGTACCCGCCTGTTGCACCGCACCACTCGCCACGTACAACTGACCGCCGACGGTGCCATTCTCCTGGAACGGGCCCGCCGCCTGCTGGCCGACGCGGCAGAACTCAACCTGCTGTTCCAGCATCGCCAAGTGGATGTCAGCGGTCGCTTGAACATCGACGTCCCCAGCCGTATCGCCCGGCGCCTGGTGGTTCCAGCGCTGCCCCAGTGGCTGGCGCAGTACCCCGGCCTGCAACTGGCCCTGGGGGCGTGCGATCGCAGTATCGACCTGGTCCAGGAAGGCGTGGACTGCGCGATCCGTGTCGGCAGCCTGGCCGACAGCAGCCTGGTGGCCCGCCCCCTGGGGCAACTGGCCTTGATCAATTGCGCCAGCCCTGGCTACCTCGCCGCCCATGGCGAACCCCACACTCCCCAGGACCTGCAGAACGGCCAGTGGATGATCGGCTACGCCTCTCCCGACACTGGCCGCGAGCAACCCTGGGAATACCAGCTCGAAGGGCGCGAGCACCTGCTCAGCCTGCCCAGCCGGGTGATCGTCAACAACGTGGAAAACTACATCGCCTGCTGCCGCCAGGGACTGGGGCTGATCCAGGTGCCGCGCTTCGATGTGCAGCACCTGCTGGACCGTGGCGAGCTGGTGCAAGTTCTGCAGGGGCTGCCAGTGGCACCGATGGACATCTGCGCGCTGTACCCCGACCGGCGCCATCGCTCGCGGCGGCTCAATGTATTCATCGAATGGTTTGCCGAACTGGTCCGGCCACACCTGGAACCATGAGCGACGGGCTTGCCCAAGGGCAGCGAGTCATGAGATGAAGGCGCCCCCAACGGACTGAGGCACACGGACCATGGCGCACCTGCTGATCGTCGCCCCACAGCTTGACGACCTGAATGACCTGTTGGCGTTCGAAGAAGAGAATCGCGCCTTCTTCGAAGCCTCGATCAACGCACGGCCCCCCAGCTACTACTCCAGCGAAGGCGTCGCCCAGGCCATTGTCCAGGCGCAACAGGACGCCGAGGCTGACCGGGGCTATCAATTCCTGATCCGGGAAAGTGGCTTGCTGGTGGGACGAATCAATCTGCATCGGGTCCAGCGCCCGTACTTCAACTGCGCCGAACTGGGCTACCGGGTCGGTGCCCGCTTCACCGGTCGCGGGATCGCCAAGAGCGCGGTGACCCAGGTGCTGCAACGGGCATTCGAGGAGTTGCGCCTGAGCCGTATCGAGGCCAATGCCCGGCCTGAGAACATCGGTTCGGTACGCGTACTCGAAGCTTCCGGCTTTTCCCGCTATGGCCATTCACGCCGCAGCTTCCAGTTGCACGGGCAGTGGTTCGATCGCTTGCACTACGAATGTCACTCACCGTTGCTGAGCTGAGCTGACCTGGCGAGCGCCCGCCACGCAGACGAGCGCCCCTGGCGACAGGCGACTCAGGTCGACAACTGGTTGGCGAACTGCCCTACCGCACTGACCACTTTCTGCGCCCCGTCCTGGATCTCGACGATCACCGTACCGGCTTCCGCCGCCAGGGCCAGGCCCTGCTCGGCGCGTTGCTTGCCTTCGGCCATCAGCTCCACCGCCGTACGCGCCATGTCCTGGTTCTGGCGCACCACGCCGACGATCTCGTCGGTCGCGCTACTGGTACGCGAGGCCAGTTGCCGAACCTCGTCGGCCACCACCGCGAAGCCGCGCCCTTGCTCGCCGGCCCGGGCTGCCTCGATGGCGGCATTGAGCGCCAGCAGGTTGGTCTGTTCGGCGATCCCGCTGATGGTCTTGACGATACTGGCGATCACCAGAGATTGCGCGCTCAAGGCTTCGATACCGTCGCCCGCGTCCTGCATGTGCCTGGCCAGGTCCTGCATCACGGTCACCGCTTCGGTCACCACAGTAGTGCCGCGCTGGGCGCAGGTGTCGGTCTGCAACGAGGTGTTGTAGGCGATGCTGGCGGCTTCGGCCACCGCCAACTCCTGGTTCACCTGGTCGGTGATCACTGTGGCGAACTTCACCACCTTGTAGAGCTTGTTGTTGGCATCCAGCACCGGGTTGTACGAGGCCTCCAGCCAGACCACCCGGCCATGGGCATCGACGCGCTTGAAGCGTTCAGCGATGAACTCGCCGGCGTTCAGGCGCCGCCAGAACTCTTGGTAAGCCGCGCTGTTGTACTCCTCGGGCTCGCAGAAGATGCGGTGATGCTTGCCTTGGATCTGCGCCAGGCTGTAGCCCATGCTCGACAGGAAACGCTCGTTGGCGCTGAGGACGTTGCCGTTGAGGTCGAACTCGATCACTGCGGTGGAACGCACCAGGGCGCCGATCAGGTTCTCGTGCTCGCGGGATGCCTCGATGGTACGGGTCAGGTCGCTGGAGAAAATCGCGAAGTACTTGATCCGTCCCTCGGAATCGCGCACTGGCTGGGAGATCGAACGCAACCAGGCTTCCTGGCCATTACCGCGCAACAGGCGCACCGCCCCGGCAAAGTGTTCGCCGCGGGTCAGGGTGTTCTTGAAGCGCAGATGGAATTCATCGTGCTTGACGTGCGCCGGGACGATGTCTTCCAGAGGACGTCCCACCAGGTCGCCGCTCTTGTAGAGCATTTCCTGGGCGAAGTTGTGGTTGACCGATTGAATCCTTCCATCGGCGCTCAAATTGATCACGAGCATCTCGCTTTCAAGGCTTTCCTTCACTTGCTGAAGGCTCGAAAGTTCTTCACGAAGAGTCGACAGCTCTTGCTTCAAGCGTTTATTGAACATGGGGATGTACCGGGGGACTGAAAAAATAAGCTGCTTTGGGCCTAACATCGGCCCTGAAATACATTTCTTAATAGCCGTTGGAAGCTGTCCGACGAAAATAATTCAACGCCCCGCAACCCCCGTTGAAACAGGGCTTTGGCCAATGGTTCGAGCTCTCGAAGAGCGCGTATAGTCCAAACTTTGGAAAATCAATGACGATTGACGGAGTTGGACCATGGACGCATCACGCAAGGCACTTTTCCAGCAGGCCGCGGCACGAGTCGGACACTGTTTCGAAGGGGAAATGCGCATTGGCGGCAACTATGTACCGGCCGTACGCAATGACGATGAGGTCTACGTCAGCGGCCAGATTCCCCGCATCGACAACACCGTGATGGTCGTGGGCCGGGTGGGCGCCGAGACCTCCCTGGAACAGGCGCGGCATGGCGCGCAGATCTGCACCTTGCGGGCCCTGGCGATCCTCGAGCAGATGCTCGGCGATCTGCAGCGGATCAAGCGCATCCTGCGGATCAACGTCTACGTCCAGAGCGCGGCGGACTTCACCCAGCAGAGCGAAGTGGCCGACGGTGCATCGGAAATCCTGTACTCGGTATTTGCCGAGGCCGGCGTACATACAAGGACCTCGATAGGGGTCTACCAGTTGCCGAAAAACGCCTCGGTGGAGGTCGACATGATCGTCGCCCTGCATCCCGGATCGCACCAGGACTGAAGGGCAGCACGCTGGCCGGGCAACCACTTCGGACCCGGCCAGCGCAGCGGCAGGCGGGCAGTGGCCATCCATGGATCAACTGCCATTGTTACGGCACTGGCCCATGATCTGGTACTCGATGGTCATGAGCTGGCCCGTGGAGTCCTCATAAGTCATGCGCGAAGGCACCACCTCGCAGGACTTGATCGGCGGGGTGATGCTGACCACCTTGGCGATGTCCAGCTTCATGCCATAGCGATAGCTCTGTACCACTGGCGCGGCCTTGCCCTGCTTCGCCGCATAGCGCTCCATGGCCTTCTCGTTTTGCTCCATGGCCCGGGCAAAAGTGCGATCGCCGCCACCTTCGGCCAACGCCAGGGAAGAGATGGCAAACAGCATCGCGGCAATGCTCAAGTTAAGTGGTTTCATGACAATCTCCTCGTTCGGTTGACAGCTACGAGGATAAAAAACCGACCCTGTCAGAATGATCGCGTGCGCATTACTTATCTGTAAGGCGCCTCTCCGGCCTCCGGCCAGTCTCAGGCAACGCCCGGCCCACAAGGGCTACAGCTCATCCGGGCGATCCCTCGCCCCCTCCTTTCTTGCGCAATTGTAATAGTCGGGTCACCCCGTCGTTATCTGTGGTTTGCAACTATCGACAACGGCTCCGGGCACGGCGATGCCCCGGCGGCCAAACCAATAAGAACGCCTGCAGCGATATAAAAACCGATAGCTGCACACTCAGGAGCGCCCTCCCATGCGTATCAACCCTCTTCTGTCCCTGTCCGCACTCACTGCGGCACTGGGGCTCGGTCCTATGGCGGCGGTAGCTGCCGAGGAACGTCCCGAAGGCTTTATCGAAGGCAGCCAGCTCAACCTGCTGCTGCGCAACTTTTATTTCAATCGCGACGATCGCAAGGGCCAGTCCAGCCCCACCGGCAACGGCTACTCCGAAGCCTGGACCCAGAGCCTGATCGGCAAGTTCGAGTCAGGCTTCACCCAGGGCACCGTGGGTTTCGGCCTCGATGCTTTTGTCATGCACGCCTTCAAGCTCGACTCGGGCACAGGGCGCAGCGGCGGCAAGGGATCGTTCGGCATGCTGCCGGTGAACGGCAGGAACGAGCCGGCCGACAGCTATGGCAAGGCGGGGGGTGCCGTGAAACTGCGGGCCCTGGATACCGTGGTCAAGGTCGGCGACGTCTTCCCTACAACCCCCGTACTGCAGTACGGCGATTCGCGGGCACTACCCCAGAGCTTTCGCGGCTTTACCCTGGAGAACACCAGCCTCAACGACCTGAAACTGCAAGCCGGACGCATGCATGGTGTGGGCTCGATGAACCAGAGCAGCCTGCGCGATAGTTTCGTCACTTTCTACAAGGGCCCGGTGGACTCGCCCTGGGTCAGCTACTTCGGTGGCGACTACCAGATCAATCCCAACCTCGGTTTCAGTCTCTACGGCAGCCGCCTCAAGGAGGTGTGGGACCAGCGCTACTTCGGCGCCTCGGCCAAGTATCCGGTGTCCAACCAGCTCACGCTGTTCAGTGGCTTCAACTACTACAACGTGGTGGACGAAGGCCGTAAGGAACTGGGCGAGTTGAACAACAACATCTGGAGCGCCAAGGTCGGTGCCACGCTCGGTGCCCACACCCTGGCCTTGTCCCATCAACGCAACAACGGCAACAACCCCTTCGACTACCTGCGCCAGTCGGATTCGATATTCCTCGACAACTCGATCCAGTACAGCGACTTCAACGCGCCCAAGGAGCGCTCGTGGATGGTGCGCTACGACCTCGACATGCAAACCCTGGGCATCCCCGGGCTGACGTTCATGGCCCGTTACGGACGAGGCAGGGGGGCCGACTACAGCCACGCCAATGCCCAGTACATGCAACGCGATTCGGCAGGCGCTCCGTTGACTGGCCAACGTCGCTGGGAACGGGACATCGAGGCCAAGTACGTATTCCAGAGCGGGCAGCTCAAGGACCTGTCGCTGCGTATCCGCCAGGCCACCGTCCGCTCCAGCCGGTTCGAATCGGACCTGGAAGAATTCCGCCTGATCGTCGAATACCCCCTGGCACTGCTCTGAAGGCTCTGGCCGGGCAGGTTGCAGCCTGCCCGGTGTTAAAACTTCTTCACAGACGCTTGGCTTTCAGAACTGTAATATCGGCCTCACCTTCTCGTTAGGTTGGTCTCCATATACTCCCGGACATACTTCGACCCGCTGTGTTCCTACCAGCGACCGGCCTGCCAGGAGAGAGAACATGCGTCCAACCCAGCTATTACTGACCGGCCTTCTGGCTGTCACCTGCTCCACCGTTTGGGCCGCCGATGGCAGCGAACGTTCGCAACAAGCCCGCACAGCCTTCCTGGCCAGCCAGGAACAGATACACGGCGAATCCGGCCGGGAAACGGAGACCGCCACCACCGACGCCCCTTCTACGCCCAGCAAGGCTGGCGAAGATATTTGACGGCGCTGGTCCACAGAGCACATTCATCTCTTGAAGCGTTTTCATGATGCTCCTTTGGAAAGAGATGAATTTTCAGCGCCCCTCGGGGCGCTTTTTTTGCCTTCCTCTCGCCCGCCTTCATGACAACACCACCGATCGCAAGCCCCGCAAACCTGTAGCCACTGCCGCAGGCTGCGCCCGGGCGCATAGCGGCCGCAACATGAGGTCGATCGCCGAAGGCCCTACGGGCCTTGTCGCAGCCTCGCGTTGCTCGGCAGCGGCTACAAGGAAAACCGGATACATCTGCCAACAAGCCGGGTCAGGGCTAGGTAGAGACCAATCGTTCAACCTGATGGAGCGCAAGGGAATGAGGGACTGGCCTGATGGTTACCGTCTGTTCAAGGGACGGCGTTCGGAGATTGGCAGGATCTATTCCGTGACGGTTGTCACCGAGCACCGGCGCAGAATATTCGACGACTCCCAGCTCGGCCGTCTGGTGGTCGAGCAACTCAAGGGTCAGCACGAGGCAAGCCTGACTCGGACCCTTGCCTAGGTAGTGACGCCCGACCACTTGCATTGGCTGTTTCAGCTGCAGAAATGCTCTCTGGAGGAGGCGTTGTACCGTCTCAAGTCCAGGAGCGGACGCATTATCAACCTGCGCCTGAACAACCTTGGCCGACTTTGGCAGAAGGGGTATTACCAACGGGCCGTGCGCCGGGAGGAAAACCTCAAGACAATTGCCCGTTACATCATCTGTAACCCGGTCCGCGCCGGCTTGGTCCAGCGTGTAGGCGACTACTCCCTTTGGGATGCGGCTTGGCTCTGACCTTTAGCCGCAGCCCGCTGGGCCTTCAACAATCGACCGGGCATTCTCATGTCGCGGCCGCTGCGCGTCCGTGCGCAATCTGCGGCAGCGGCTTCACGCAGCCGGTCCCGGGGGCGATTACACAGGCATCACTCCTCCCGGCGGTGGGCCCATTGGTACAGCGCGGGCAATACCAGCAGGGTAAGGATGGTGGAGGACAGGATGCCGCCGATCACCACCGTAGCCAGGGGCCGTTGCACCTCCGCTCCAGTACCGGTGGCCAGGGCCATGGGCACGAAGCCCAGGGACGCCACCAGCGCCGTCATCAGTACCGGGCGCAAGCGAGTCAGGGCGCCCTCGCGGATGGCCATGGGCAACGACCGCCCCTCCTCCCGCAGGTTGCGGATGAAAGCAATCATCACCAACCCGTTGAGCACCGCGACCCCCGACAGGGCGATGAAACCGACCCCCGCCGAGATCGACAGCGGAATGTCCCGCAGCCACAAGGCCATGATCCCGCCTGTCAGGGCGAAGGGAATGCCGGTGAACACCAGCAGCCCATCCTTGAGGTTGTTGAACATCATGAACAGCAGGCCGAACACCAGCAGCAGGGCCACCGGCACCACCACCCGCAGGCGCTGGGACGCCTCCTGCAACTGTTCGAACTGGCCGCCCCAGGTGGTCCAGTAACCCGCCGGGACTTTCACCTTGTCGGCGATCAGGGTCGTGGCCTCATCGACGAAGGAGCCAATGTCGCGCCCCCGCACGTTGGCGCTGACGATCACCAGGCGCTTGCCGTTTTCCCGGCTGACCTGGTTGGGGCCCAGGACCAGGTCCAGGCTGGCCACTTCCGACAGCGCGATGAAACCGATCTGCCCATTGACGCTGCCTGCCGTCGCGGGGATTGGGACCAACAACCGCGACAACCCATCGATGTCAGTGCGCAACTGATCGGACAGGCGCACCACCATGTCGAAGCGCCGATCGCCCTCATACAGGATTCCAGCCTGGCGCCCACCCACGGCCACCGCGATGGTGTCTTGCACATCACCGACGTTGAGGCCATAGCGCGCGGCTTTGTCACGGTCGATATTGATGGTCAGCACCGGCAGCCCGGTCGTCTGTTCCACCTTGACCTCCGAGGCGCCCGCCAGGCCCTGCAAGGCGCTGGCGATCTCGTTGGCGGTCTTGTTCAGGACCGTCATGTCGTCGCCGAAGACCTTGACTGCCACATCGCTGCGCACCCCGGAAATCAGTTCGTTGAAACGCAACTGGATCGGCTGCGACAACTCATAGGCATTGCCCGGCACCATGGCGCTGGCGCGCTGGATATCGGCGATCAGCGCTTCCCGGGACTTGCCCGGATCTGGCCACTGGGCCTTGGGCTTGAGCATCACGTAGCTGTCGGAAATGTTCGGCGGCATCGGGTCCGAAGCGATCTCCGCGGTGCCGGTGCGGGCGAACACCCGCTCCACCTCCGGCACCTGGGCCAGCAGGGTCTTTTCCAGGCGCTGCTGCATGTCCACCGATTGCGAGAGGCTGGTACCCGGCACCCGCAGGGCCTGCAGGGCCAGGTCGCCCTCGCTGAGGCTGGGGATGAACTCGCTGCCCATGCGGCTGGCCAGCAGGCCGCTGCCCACCAGGACCGCGCCGGCCAGGGCGAAGGTCAGCCCGCGCCGTTGCATCACCCAGTCCAGCACCGGTGCATAACCACGCTTGGCGTTGCGCATCACCAGGTTCTCCTTCTCCTGGACCTTGCCGGTGACGAACAGCGCAATGGCCGCCGGGACGAAGGTCACCGAGAGGATCATCGCCCCCAGCAGGGCCATGACCACGGTGAACGCCATGGGGTGGAACATCTTCCCGGACACGCCGGTGAGGGCGAAGATCGGCAGGTACACCACCATGATGATCAGCTGGCCGTAGATCAGTGGGCGCCGGGCTTCCTTGGCCGCGGCAAAGACTTCATGCAGGCGCTCCGAGCGGGTCAGCATGCGCCCGTGGCTCTGCTGGGCATGGGCCAACCGGCGGATGGCGTTCTCGACGATCACCACCGCCCCGTCGACGATGATCCCGAAGTCCAGGGCGCCAAGGCTCATCAGGTTGGCACTGACCTTGTTGCTGAACATGCCGGTGAAGGTGAACAGCATCGACAGCGGGATCACCAGGGCGGTGATCAACGCCGCGCGGATGTTCCCCAGGAACAGGAACAGGATGACGATCACCAGCAGTGCGCCCTCGAAGAGGTTCTTCTTCACCGTGGCGATGGCTTTCTCCACCAGGTTGGTGCGGTCGTACACAGTGACCGCCACCACACCCTCGGGCAGTGTGCGGTTGATCTCTTCAAGCCGCTTGGCCACCGCCTGGGACACCGCGCGGCTGTTTTCGCCGATCAGCATGAACACCGTGCCCAACACCACTTCACGGCCATTCTCGGTGGCCGCGCCGGTGCGCAGCTCACGGCCGATTTCCACCTGGGCCACGTTGCGCACACGGATCGGCGTACCGTCGCTGCTGCTGATGACGATGTTGGCGATGTCGTCGATGGAGGCCAGTTGCCCCGGGGCACGGATCAGCAACTGTTCGCCGCTGCGCTCGATATAGCCGGCACCGACGTTGGCATTGTTGCGTTCCAGGGCCGTCACCAGGTCAGTGAGGGTCAGGCGGTGGGCCGCCAGGCGCTTGGGGTCCGGAGCGATCTGGTATTCCTTGGCGAAGCCGCCGATGGTGTTGATCTCGGCCACCCCGGGAACGTTGCGCAACTGCGGCTTGATGATCCAGTCCTGGATCACCCGCAGGTCGGTGGGGGTATAGGGCGTGCCATCTTCCTTGCGTGCCCCCTCCTCGGTCTCCACGGTCCACAGGAAGATTTCTCCCAGTCCGGTGGAAATCGGCCCCATCTGCGCCTCCACCCCTTCGGGCAGTTGCTCACGAGCCACCTGCAAACGCTCGTTGACCAGTTGCCGGGCGAAGAAGATATCGGTGCCGTCCTTGAAGATCACCGTTACCTGGGACAGGCCCGAGCGCGATAGCGAGCGGGTTTGCTGCAAGCCGGGCAAGCCGGCCATGGCAGTCTCGATGGGAAAGGTGATGCGCTGCTCGGTCTCCAGTGGCGAGAAGCCCGGCGCCGCGGAGTTGATCTGCACCTGGACGTTGGTGATGTCGGGGACGGCGTCGATCGGCAGCTTCTGGTAGCTGGCGATGCCGATACCGGCCATCAGCAGTACCCCCAGCAGGACGATGATGCGCTGCTCGATGGCGAATTGAATGATGCGTTCAAACATGGATAGTCACTCTCCGCTGGGGCCTGTTCAGTGGCTGTGCTCGGCCGAACCCTTGCCCAGTTCGGACTTGAGGGTGAAACTGCCGCGCGTGGCGACCTGGGCGCCGGCGGCGAGGCCTTCGCGGACTTCAACGAAGCCATCCTGGCTGCCCCCAAGCACCACAGGCGTAGCCTGGAAACCCTCGGCCACACGCACGAACACCGAAGGCCGGTCTTCTACGGTCTGGATCGCCTCCCGGGGCACGCTGACCGGCACCTCGACGGCCGCGGTGGCCACCTCGACCGCCACGAACAGCCCCGGACGCCAGCTCTCCTTGGGGTTGGCCAGGGTCACCCGAACCGTGGCGGTACGGGTCTGCTCTCCCAGCAAATTGCCGACATAAGCCACCTGCCCGCGGACCTGGGTGCCCAGCTCGCTGGAGCTGACATTCACCGACTGGCCGACCCGGACCTTGTCCAGGTCCTTGGGAAATACACCGAAGGTCGCCCAGACCCGGGACAGGTCGGACAGGGTGAAGGCCGCCGTGGTCTCGCCCACCACTTCGCCGACACTGAGGTGCTTCTCCACCACCACGCCATCGAACGGCGCGCGCATTTCATAACGGTTGCCCCCCGCCAGCTGGGCACTGCCGCTGAGCGCCGCCATCTTCTGCCGGGCGTTGCCCAGGGCGATCTCGGCCTCTTGCAGCACCTGCCGCGCCAGCAGGTAGTCCTGCTCGGCGGAGATCTGGTCGACCCACAACTGGCGCTCACGCTCGAAAGTAGTGCGGGCCAGTTCCACCCGCCGGCCGGCCGCCGCCAGCTCGCTGCGCTGGTCGGAAACCTGCTGGCTGGCAATCACCGCCAGCAGGTCGCCACGCTTGACCGACTGGCCGAGGTTGGCCTGCACCGACTCCACCACCCCGGCGGCACGCGGCACGATATGCGAGGTGCGGTCCTCGTCGAAGCGGATTTCCCCCGGCAGGCTGAGCAGGCGATCCAGACGCCGCGGGCCGGCCTCGGCCAGCTCGATCCCGGCCGCCGCGATCTGCTGGGCATTGAGCTCCACCAGGCCCTCATGCCCCTCTTTTCCATGGCCCTCTTCGCCCTGCCCTTGCTCGGTATGCCCTGGCTCGCCATGCCCGGCGGGCGCCGTGGAGGCTGAAGGCTGGTCCGTGGCCGGGGGCTCTCGATTGACCAGGCCAGGCAGCAACGAGGCCGCCAGCCCCAGGCCGGCCACCGCCACTATGGCCACAACAAGGCTGCGTTTTTTGTCCATGGATGCTCCTGAAAATGTCGAGGGTCGGCGGCGCAGGCGCGGCCTTACGAAGTGGACGGAAAGAAAAACTTCCCCAGGGCCCGGTGCAGTTCGTGCACGCACCAGTGCCGGGGGGGCTCGTCGCTGCTGGCCGGAGGCACCCGGCCGCAGTCGCTGAGCAGCAACAGGGCGAAGTACGCAAGGCCCCGCAGCCAGGGTTTCACCAGCGGCTGAGGTCGCCGTAGATACGTTCGATCCGCACCCAGGCATCCGTGCTTTGCGCTACCGCCACCAGGTACTGGTTACGGGCGCCGATCAATGTGCGCTGGGCATCGAGCACCTCGAGGAAGCTGAACTTGCCCATCTCGAAGCCACGGGTGGCGCTGTCTACCGCGCTCTGGGCAGCGGGCAGGATGGTCTGGTTGAACGACTGCACTTCGCGTCGGGCCGTCTCCCATTGCTCCAGGGCCTGGCGAGTCTCGGTACGCAAGCGCAATTCAGTGGCGTTGCGCAGGTCCCGGGCCTGGTCGGCGCGGCGCGCGGCGGACAGCACGTTGCCCTGGTTGCGGTTGAACAACGGCAGCGGCATCGACAGCCCCACCAGGTTGATCCGGTCCTTCTTGCTGCCGTCTTCGTTCCGGCTGGCGTCGTACTGGCTGCCGATGCTGATGTCCAGGTCGGGAATGCGCTGGGCCTTTTCCAGGTCCAGGGAGGCTTCGCGCTGGACGATCTCCTGCTCCGCCAGGCGCAGTTCCGCGGTCTGGGCCAAGCGGTTCAGCAGCTGCGCCGACGCAGGCGGCACGGTGACGATCCCGGCTTGTTCCTGTACGGCAGAAAAATCCGCGCTACCGCTCCCGGTGACCCTGGCCAACTGCCGATAGGCGTTGTCCTGCTCCAACTGGCCACGGTTGAGTTCCAGGCGGATCTCCGCCAGTTGCACCTGGGCCCGGGTAGCCTCCACCGGCGATGCCTTGCCGGCACCGACCCGCCCCTGGGCCACGGTAAGGCCGCGCTCGGCCAGGGCCAGGGAGCGTCCGGCCAGTTGCGTACGCTCCTGGGCTCGCAGCGCTGCGTAATAGGCTTCCAGCACATCGGCCCGCAGTTGGTTGCGCCGCCGATCCAGTTCCAGTTCCGCCAGCCTCTGCCCCTGGCTGGCCACCTCCACCCGCGCACCGCGCTTGCCGCCCAGTTCCAGGGTCTGGCTGAGCTTGACCGAAGTGGTGCCTTGCCCGCGCTTGGTGTTCTCGATATCCGTGGACAGCACCGGGTTGGGGATCAGCCCGGCCTGCTGGCGGGCGCCCTGGGCAATATCGATTTCCCAACCAGCGGCGGCCAGCTCTGGGTTGTTGGCGAACGCCCTGGCCATGGCGCTGTCGAGGCTCAACGCCGATTGCCCGGCGGCATTCGCGGCTTGCCCCGCCAGGACCATTAATAAAACCGTGCAGCAGCTCCTTGCGGCCCGGGCGCAGATTCTCGGGAAATTCGGCATATCAGGTTCCGACCCTTGCTGAAACGAAGTCTTGGCGCAGGCACGGCGGCATATACCGGTACATATAAAAGGGTTATTCGACCGATATGAATTACACCGCTGTACTTGTCGACAGGGAAATATTCAAGATCGGCAAACTTTAACTTTCGGTCCTTATCAGCAGGGTGGCGCAAAAATTACAAATCTGTAATCAAGGTTTACGGCCCGGGCTTCTGTATTAATATCCCAACAACAAAGCCAAGGCCCACGGCGCTTTCACGCTCAAAAAGAGATGCTTCAAAAACAACTTAACAACTTACCAACGACAACTTACCCATAACTTAAACAATAACTTTCCAGTGTTTGTCGACTACCAATTTCAATTGCAGAGAACTTCCTCAACATGCGTATCCTGGTTATCGAAGACGAACTCAAGACTGCCGACTATCTGCAACAGGGATTGACGGAAAGTGGTTATGTGGTGGATTGCGCCAACAGTGGCGCCGATGGGCTGTACCTGAGTCGCCAACATGCCTACGACCTGGTGATCCTCGACGTCAACCTGCCGCAGATCGATGGCTGGGGCGTGCTCGGCCAGATCCGCCAATACAGCAATACCCGAGTCATGATGCTCACGGCCCAAGGCCGGCTGGCAGACAAGATCAGGGGGCTGGACCTGGGGGCCGACGACTACCTGGTCAAGCCGTTCGCTTTTCCCGAGTTGCTGGCCAGGGTCCGGACCCTGATGCGCCGCAGCGAGCAGTCGCCAGTGCCAGATGTGCTGCGGGTCGCCGACCTGGAGCTGGACCAGGGCCGGCACCGGGCCTTTCGCGGCAAGCAGCGCATCGACCTGACAACCAAGGAATTCGCCCTGCTGCACCTGCTGATGCGCCAGAGCGGCGTGGTGCTGTCACGGACCCAGATCATTTCCTTTGTCTGGGACATGAACTTCGACTGCGACACCAATGTGGTGGAAGTTTCGATCCGCCGCTTGCGGGCCAAGATCGACGATCCCTTCGAGCGCAAGCTGATCCATACCTTGCGCGGGGTCGGCTACGTGCTCGAGGAGCGTGACTGAACAACAGCCCACCGGTGCTCAGTGATCGTGTTCCTGCTCATGGAATCCGGCCTGTTCCACCTGCAAGGTAACGTGGGCAATTGCGAAGCGCTCCTGTACCAGCTCGGTGACCTGGGCCAGGATCACCTGCTCATCGCAGCTGTCCAGCTGCGCTACGAGATGGGCACTGAGTACATTCTTGCCACTGGTCAGGGCCCAGATGTGCAGGTCATGCACCTCGCTGACCCCTGGCACGCCACGGATGCCCTGCTCCACCTGGTCGATATCGACTCCGTCCGGCACGCCCTGCAACAGTACGTTGGTACTCTCCTTGAGCAGGGTCCAGGTCCGTGGCAGCACCCACAGGCCAATGGCCGCCGCCACCAGTGAATCGACCCAACCCCAGCCGGTGAACATGATCACCAACGCCGCGAGGATCACCCCGAGCGAGCCGAGCATGTCGCTCCACACCTCCAGGTAGGCCCCCTTGACGTTGAGGCTCTCGCTGCTGCCGGAAGCCAGGAGGCCCATGGAGATCAGGTTGACGATCAAGCCCAGCACCGCGATCACCAGCATTCCCGTGGACTGGATCTCCGGGGGCGCCTGCAGGCGTTGCCAGGCCTCGAACAGGATGTAGAAGGCCACCACGAACAGCAGCAGGGCATTGAATGCCGCGGCAAGGATCTCGAAACGGGCATAGCCGAAGGTGCGCTTGCGATCCGCCGGACGCTTGGCGACCTGGATCGCCACCAGGGAAATCGCCAGGGCCAGGGTATCGGTGAGCATGTGCGCAGCATCCGACAACAACGCCAGGCTGCCGGTGACGAAGGCACCGATGACCTCGGCGATCATGAAACTGCCGGTCAGCCCCAGGGCCATCCACAATTTGCGTTCGTGCCCGGCCCGTACCTGCCCGTGACTGTGTCCTGCGCCCATGGAGCCTCCTGCGATGTAGTGGAAAACCTCGGCCTGATGATAGTCCGGTTGAGCGCCGGGCAGGCTCACCCGGGCGAATTGTCATCGGGCTGTTATCTGCCGGTTATCCAGCGTGCCCCGGAGCCACTTGCGGCCCGCGCGCTCATGTCGCTTTTGTGCCGGCCGCGGCCCTGTAGAATGCCCGCTTCATTCTTCGTCCAAGGGATCGCCATGCTTCGCCAGCCCCGGATCTTCGCTCTGGCCACCGCCCTGCTGCTCGGTGCCGGCAGCGCTTGGCTGCCAGCGCAAGCCGCCGCGTTGGACTGCGCGCACATCGAATACAGCCAGCAGGTCGATCGCTGTGCCCAGCAAGACAAGGAGCGGGCCGACAGCGCCCTCAACCAGAGCTACCAGGCGCTGCTGGAGCGGGCGCACCAGAGCTATCCCGGCAACCTGCTCCAGGAGCAGGAGTACCTGGGCAAGCTGAAGAACGCCCAGCGCGCCTGGATCAAGTACCGCGACAGCACCTGCGTGCTGGAGGCAGTCGACGTGGAGCCGGGCAAACCGGCCCACGCCACCTTGATCAACCGCTGCGTGACCCGCCTGAGCAACGAGCGCAGCCACTACCTGGACCAGTTGCTGGTCGACTGAGGCCAGGCCGCCACCTCAACAGCAGCCGGCTTCCTGGACCTGGGACCGGCGGGCCTCCCCGACCCGGGTACCGAAATACCCGGCACTGGCGGCCCCGATCACCCCCATCGCCGCACAGAACATCACGCAGATCCAGGGGCTCCAGGGCATCAGGGCGATCAGCAGCAACGGCGTGGTGCTGGCCCAGAGGGCATAGGCGATGTTGTAGGTGAAGGAAATCCCCGATACCCGGATCCGCGCCGGAAACAACCCGACCATCACCGACGGCACCGCACCGACCACCCCGCAGCCCAGCCCGGCGACGGCATAAGCCAGGCCGACCCAGTCGCCGCCACTGATCAGGCAGCCATAGAGCACGGCAATGCCCATGGGCAGCAGCAGGCTGTAGAGCATCACCGTACGCCAGGCGCCCAGGCGGTCGACCAGGAGCCCGGCCAGGACACAGCCCAGGTTGAGGAAAACAATACCCAGGCTGCTCAGGGCGAAGGTATGGCCGGCACTCATGCCAAAGCTCTTTTGCATCATGGTTGGGGTAATGACCACGAACACCACCACCGCCGAGGTCAGCACGCAGGTGAGGATCAGCGCCGGCAGGATCGCCAGCCGATGGTCGCGCAACACGGTGCGCAGCGGCAGCTCGCCGGCGCTTTCACGTTGCTGCTGCAGGGCCATGAACACCGGGGTCTCGCTCAGCCAGCGACGCAACCAGACACCGATCACGCCGAAGACCCCACCCAGCAGGAACGGATAGCGCCAGGCGTGATCGAGGATTTCCTCGGGGCTGAAGACCTGCGCCAGCAAGGTGGCAGTCAAGGCACCCAGCAGGTAGCCGAAGGTCAGCCCGGCCTGGAGAAAGCCCAGGGCATAACCGCGATGAGCGCGGGGGGCGTGCTCGGCCACGAACACCCAGGCGCTGGGCACCTCGCCCCCCACGGCTGCGCCCTGCAACACCCGCAGGGCCAAGAGCAGCAAGGGCGCGAAGTAACCGATCTGGGCATAGGTGGGCATGCTGCCAATCAGCAGGCAGGGCAGCGCCATCATCAGGATGCTCAGGCTGAACACCCTCTTGCGCCCCAGCCGGTCGGCAAAATGGGCCATGAGGATGCCGCCCAGGGGGCGGGCCAGGTAACCGGTGACAAAGATGCCGAAGCTCTGCAACAGCCGCAGCCACTCGGGCATTTCCGGAGGAAAGAACAGTTGGCTCAGGGTCAGGGCGAAAAATACGAAGATGATGAAGTCGTAGATTTCCAGGGCACCGCCCAGGGCGGCCAGGCCCAGGGTCTTGTAGTCCGCGCGGGAGAAACGGGCCGGCGACGATTCGGTGGCAAGGGTCATAGGGGCAACTCAGCTGGCAGGGCAAGACAAAGGCGCCCATGGTCTACGCAAAAGATCCGCGGAACAACCCGTTCCCCTCCCGGGCCCTTTGGCCGGCTCAACCGCCCTTCGCCATGGCGATGGCGGCCTGGATGGCCGCACGGGCCTGGGGGCTGTTCTTCCAGCAGCTCGACCCCACCAGGGCCGAGGCCTGGGTGACAATGTCCAGGGCATCGGCACCGGCCAGTTGCGCCAGGGAAACGATGCCCAACTGCTCCAGCCGACCGACGACGGTAGGCCCGACACCCTTGACCTTGAGCAGTGCAGCGCGTTCTTCAGGGGAAAATGACATAGCGGTTCAGTCCTTTGCAGTCCGTGGCAATTGCCGCATTCTTGCACAGTTCTCGACCGCTCCTGTCCGGGGCGGCCGACCTCCTTATAAACATAAGAAATCCGAGGTACTTTCGTGGCCGCCGATATTCAAGATAGCCGCTCTGCCCGCTTCGCCCTGGGCTGCTCCAACTGGGCCGAACGCTGGTTTCCCGATTCCTGGGTGTTCGCCGCGCTGGCGGTGATCATCGTCGCCCTGGCCACCCTGGCCATGGGCGCCAAGCCCACCGATACCGCCATGGCCTTCGGCGATGGCTTCTGGAGCCTGATTCCCTTCACCATGCAAATGGCCTTCGTGGTCATTGGCGGTTATGTGGTAGCCAGCTCGCCGCCGGCGGTGAAGCTGATCGACAAGCTGGCGCATGTTCCAGGCAACGGGCGCTCCGCAGTGGCCTGGGTAGCGCTGATCTCGATGCTGGCGTCGCTGCTCAACTGGGGCCTGTCGCTGGTGTTCGGCGGCCTGCTGGTCCGGGCCCTGGCAAGGCGCACCGAATTGCGCATGGACTACCGCGCCGCCGGAGCGGCCGCCTACCTGGGCCTGGGTGCGGTCTGGGCTCTGGGCCTGTCGTCCTCGGCGGCGCAATTGCAAGCCAACCCTGGCAGCCTGCCCCCCTCGATCCTGGCCATCACGGGCGTGATCCCCTTCACCCAGACCATCTTTCTCTGGCAGTCGGGAGTCTTGCTGCTGGCCCTGATCGTGGTCTCGCTGGTGGTTGCCTACGCCACTGCCCCGGGCCCCAACAGTGCCCGGGATGCCCAGGCCTGTGGCGTCGATCCAGGCTTCAGCATGCCCAAGCCACAGCCCCGCAGCCGCCCAGGCGAGTGGCTGGAGTACAGCCCGTTGCTGACCATTGTCCTGGCGCTGCTGGCTGCCGGCTGGCTGTATCACGAGTTCGCCACCAAACCTGCGATCACGGCCATTTCCGGGCTCAACACCTACAATTTCCTGTTCCTGATGGCCGGGGCCCTGTTGCACTGGCGCCCGCGCAGCTTCCTGGACGCCGTGGCCCGGGCCGTGCCGACCACCACCGGAGTGCTGATCCAGTTCCCGCTGTACGGTTCCATCGCAGCCCTGATGACCGTGGTCAAGGGCGTGGACGGCCAGACCCTGGCCCACCATATCTCGACCTTCTTCGTGCAGATCGCCTCCCACGATACCTATGCCCTGCTGATGGGCCTGTACTCGGCGGTACTGGGCTTCTTCATCCCCTCCGGCGGCGGCAAGTGGATCATCGAGGCGCCCTACGTGATGCAAGTGGCCAATGACCTGCAATACCACCTGGGCTGGGCGGTGCAGATCTACAACGCCGCCGAGGCCCTGCCGAACCTGATCAACCCCTTCTACATGCTGCCGCTGCTGGGAGTCCTGGGCTTGAAGGCACGGGACCTGATCGGTTTTTCCTTCGTCCAGTTGCTGGTGCATGCCCCCCTGGTGCTGGTACTGCTCTGGGCCCTGGGCAGCACCCTGGCCTATCTGCCACCGATGACGCCCTGAGGCACAGGCCCAGTTGTCCACGGGGCGCCGCTTGCAGTGGCGGCCTGTGGATAACCTGCGCTAAGGCCCGGGCTTGAGACTTTTCTCGGCTGGCCATGCTGTTCCAGGAAAGTATTCCTGTAGTCTTTGCGTCACATTCGGTTGTTACCGTGCGACCGAAATACTTTGTAACTATTTCTAAGAGAGACGAGCAAGGAGCCTCCATGAGCGACGATACCGACCTGCGTGACACGGCAGAGCCTGCCACCGACCAACCCACAGACACCAGCCGCCGCCGCTTCCTAGGCGGCGTCGCGGTTCTGGGGGTCGGTGCCACCCTGAGTGCCTGCGGCAAGGCCGGCGAGCCCGGGAACAAACCGGACGAGCGCCCACTGTCTCCCGTTGAGCTGGACAAGGCCCTGCGCGAGCAAGTGAAGAACGTGGTAGTGGTCTTCGCCGAGAACCGCAGCTTCAATAACCTGTTCGCCAACTTCCCGGGTGTGGAACAACCGCTGTCGGCGCTCAAGCCCGAGGCCTACCAGCAACGTGACCGTGATGGCAGCCTGCTGAGTAAATTGCCGCCGATCTGGGGCGGTATCTTGCAGGTGGGTCCGCAAACAGTGGATGGCGTCACCTACCCGGTGGAAACCCAGTTCCAGGAAAACCTGCCCAACGCGCCGTTCGCCCTCAAGGGCCCCAATGGCGAAGACCTGCCCCTGGGCCTGGTGACTCGCGACCTGTGGCACGTGTTCTACCAGAACCAGATGCAGATCAACGGTGGCAAGAACGATGGTTTCGTGGCCTGGGCCGACTCCGGGGCCCTGACCATGGGTCACTATGCCCAGACTCGCTACTCCCTGCGCCTGTGGGACGTGGCCCGGGAGTTCGTGCTCTGCGACAACTTCTTCCAGGGCGCCTTTGGCGGCTCGTTCCTCAACCACCAGTACCTGATCAGCGCCAAGGTGCCGTTCTACCCGGACGCTGCCAATTCGGTGGCCAAGTCGCAGATTGCCTCCGTACAAGGCGATGACCCCAAGGGCACTCGCCTCAAGCCCCTGGAGAAATCCCCGGCCAGTGCCATGGACGGTGCGCCGCAATTCGGACCCAGCGCACTCACTCCGGATGGCTACGCGGTCAATACCATGGCCCCGCCCTACTGGCCGACCTGGATCCGCGACCCTGAACGCCCGGACTACGCCAAACCCGACCTGCCCAGCGTGCTGGTGCCCCAGACCCACGAGCATATCGGCGACAAGCTGTCGAAGAAGAATGTCGACTGGGCCTGGTACGGCGGCGCCTGGCAGGCCACCATCGACCAGTTCAAGGACTCCAGCGGGATTCCCAAGATCCCCAACTTCCAGTACCACCACCAGCCGTTCAACTACTTCCTGCGCCAGGGGCCGGAGAACCCCGGCGAACGGGCCAAGCGCCTGCGTGACGGTGGCCTGGGCGATGAGGCGAGCACCAACAAGTTCTTCGCCGACGCCGAGGCCGGCAAGCTGCCGGCAGTGACCTTCTACAAACCCCAGGGCAACCTCAACCTGCACGCCGGTTATGCCGATGTCGCCGCCGGCGATCGACATATCGACCGGGCGCTGAAAGTGCTGCGCGAGAGCCCGCAGTGGAAAAACATGGTGGTGATCGTCACCGTCGACGAGAACGGCGGCTGGTGGGACCACGTGGCACCGCCCCAGGGCGACCGCTGGGGCCCGGGTACCCGGATTCCGGCGCTGGTGGTATCGCCGTTCGCCCGCAAGGGCACAGTGGACCACACGGTCTACGACACCGCCTCGATCCTGCGCCTGATCACCCGGGTCTTCCAGCTAGAAACCCTGGATGGCATCAAGGAACGTGACGACGCCATGATCGCCCGTGGCCAGAAGCCCATGGGCGACCTGACCAACGCCCTGCACTTCAAGGCCTGACCAGGCCAGGCTGGCGCTCCGCTCGGAAGCGCCAGCCTGGAGCCCCCAGGTTGTGCGCCCTGCACAACCTGGCGGACTCGACAGTCTTTAGCGCCGACCTTTAGCGCCAATAATAGCCATGTGACATCATTCGCTTTACCCCTTCCCCTGCCGGGTAATATCCTGCGCGCCACTTATCTGTTTCACACGTTTTGCGCCAACAAGGGAGTGCGTCGTCATGATCGTAGGCATCGACCTGGGAACCACCAACAGCCTGGTCGCGGTCTGGCGCGAAACATCCAGCGAGCTGGTGCCCAACGCCCTGGGCCAGTTACTGACACCCAGCGTGGTCGGCCTGGACGACGAAGGCCGGGTCCTGGTGGGACAAGCCGCCAGGGAACGCCTGCATACCCACCCGCACCTGACCACGGCCCTGTTCAAGCGCTACATGGGCAGCGCCACCGAAGTGCGCCTGGGCGAGCGCTCATGGCGGCCGGAAGAACTGTCTGCGCTGGTCCTCAAGAGCCTCAAGGAGGATGTCGAACGCGCCTATGGCGAGCCGGTGGTCGAAGCCGTGATCAGCGTTCCGGCCTACTTCAGCGATGCCCAGCGCAAGGCCACGCGGATCGCTGGCGAACTGGCAGGGCTGAAGGTGGAGAAACTGATCAACGAACCCACCGCCGCCGCCCTGGCCTACGGCCTGCACCAGCGTGACAAGGAAACCTCGTTCCTGGTCTTCGACCTGGGCGGCGGCACGTTCGACGTTTCGATCCTGGAGCTGTTCGATGGCGTCATGGAAGTGCGCGCCAGCGCCGGGGACAACTTCCTTGGCGGCGAAGATTTCGACAGCCTGCTGCTGGAGCATTTTCTCGAACAGCACGCCCAGGCCCCGGGCTTTCCCGAACGCCACGAGGTACTCCAGCCCTTGCGTCGCGAGGCTGAGCGAGTCCGCCGCGCCCTGGGCCAGGACAGCAGCGCCGAATTCACCTTGCGCCTGGATGGTCGAGAGTGGAGCCAGGTCATCACCCAGGCGCAGTTGGCGCAACTCTATGCACCGCTGCTGGAACGCCTGCGAGCGCCTATCGAGCGGGCCCTGCGCGATGCCCGGATCCGCGTCAGCGACCTGGATGAGATCCTGCTGGTGGGCGGCGCGACCCGCATGCCGCTGGTGCGCAAGCTGGCCGCCGGGCTATTCGGCCGCTTTCCCTCGATCACCCTCGACCCGGACCAGGTCGTCGCCCAGGGCGCCGCGGTGCAGGCTGCGCTCAAGGCGCGTGCAGCGGCGCTCGAAGAAGTGGTGCTGACCGACGTCTGCTCCTACACCCTGGGCATCGAGACCTCCCAGCAATACGGCAAGCAGATCGAGACCGGGCACTACTTGCCGATCATCGAGCGCAACAGCGTGGTGCCGGTCAGCCGGGTCAAGACCGTGCATACCCTGCACGACAACCAGGAACAGGTGCTGCTGAAGATCTTCCAGGGCGAAAGCCGCCTGGTCCGCGACAACGTCGCCCTGGGCCAGCTGGAAATGAATGTGCCCAAGCGCCCGGCGGGGGAAGTGTCGCTGGACGTACGCTTCACCTATGACATCAACGGCTTGCTGGAGGCCCAGGTCACCATTCCCCTGACCGGGGAAAGTCATTGCCTGGTGATCGAGAACAACCCCGGGGTGCTGAGCCCGGAAGAAATCCAGGAGCGCTTGCAGGCCCTGGCGCAATTGAAAATCCATCCCCGGGATCAACAGGTCAACACCCTGCTCAGTGCCCGCCTGGAACGCCTCTACCAGGAAAGCCTGGGGGATCTACGCGAGCAGATCGGTTACTGGGCCGGGCAGTTCCAGCAAGTGCTGGAGACCCAGGATGAACGCCGGATTCGTGAGGTGCGCAGCCAGCTCAACGAACAATTGCAACGCCTGGAACACGGCCACTGGCACTGAGGGAGCCGCGACATGGACTGTTGGTCGCTACTGCAACTGCCGGAAGACGCCGATGAGCGCACGATCAAGCGCAGCTATGCCCGGTGTCTCAAGACCCTGCGCCCGGAGGAGGATGCCGAGGGCTTCCAGCGCCTGCGTGAAGCCTACGAACAAGCCCGCTCCCACGCTCGCCAGCGCCAGGAGCCAGCCGCTGGCATACAGGCGCCTTCGCCATTGCTGGCCGTCCAGGCCGAACCGCAGAACCTGCGAGAATGGTCACGGCTGCTGGACATCGACTCCCCAGCTCCCGAAGCCAGGACAGTCGATCAGCCCCAGCGCCGGCTGCTGCAGGGCCTGACGCCGGAGAACCTCACGCAGCGCTGGCAGCAAGCCCGGCTTTCAGATTGTGCGCCAGGCTTCGAGGCCGGCCTGTTGCAGCATTGCTTCGAGCGCCCCCAGGTCCGTGTCGCCATCGCCTCGTGGGCCGTGGAACACCTGCAATGGCTGACGCCCTGGCAGCAGGTACCGATGAGCGCCGGGCAACAGCAAACCCTGGCGCAGACCCTGCTGCAGCACTACTGCAAGAGCCTGCAAGCCCACCTGGAGGTCGAGGACGACCGGGCCTTCCTCCAGCAACTGGCCGCCTATGACAAAGAACCCTGGCTGCAGGTGTTCGATCAGCGCCAGAGGTGGCAAAGCCAGGTACTGCAATTGCTCAACGACCACTCGTGGAGCCTGGCGCTACTGGAACAGGTATGCCAACTGTTGCACTGGGACGACAAGAACGGCGTGCATCCGGAACCCGCCGAAGCCTGGGAAAGCCTGATGCAGCGCCGCCAGCAGGAGAGTTTCTATCGGCTCCAGCAGCTCAAGAGCGAAGATGAACGAATCTGGGAGCCCGACATCCTCGCGGCCCACCTGCTGCTCAAGCCCATGAGCGCCAGGCAGCAACAACAGCTCCTGCGCAACACCGACCAGCATCATTGGCAAGCCTTCCACCGCCTGGCGCAAATGCTCTCGCTGCGCTACCCGGCGCTGCTCGAGCGGCTGCCGCAACCGGACGTGTACTACTGGCTGCGCTACCTGCAACGCCCCGTCGCCGAGCAGTCATGGACCAGGCTCTGGGCCGGCACCAGCTTGGCACTGGCCTTGTATTTCCTCGGGCAGAACCATTACTCGCCGGGCTTTAGCATCATGCTCGCGGCGGCGCTGGGCTGGGTTCCGGTCTGGATCGGCTTGCTGTTCATGAGCCGCTGGATACGCCTGGCTCCCCATGTGATCGTGCAGGACCTGTGGCTCAGCGAGCGCTGGATTCCAAAGGCCTTCGACCCCGAGGGCAAGTGGCTGGTGCTGCGCCACGGCCTTCCCCAGCTGGCGCTCCTTGCCCTGTTCGGTGCGATCCAGGGCACGCTGGGCCTACTCACCTACCTGGGCATGATCCTGCTCAATCTGCTGCAGTCCCAGCGAGTAGGCCGTATCGACCCGCAACTGAGCGCCAGCCATCCATGGCTGACGGCCTTGCATTGGGCGCACTGGAGCCCGCTGCAGATGGTCTTCCTGCCGCTGATGGTCCTGCTCTGCGTGTTTTGCCATTTGTACTATCCTGGCTTTCCGCTGACCTCGCTGTATCCGCCCTGAGCGATCGGCTGCGCTTGAAGGCAGGGAACTTCGCGACCTCTGCAACCTGTTTTGCCCCTTTTGGGGGTTCACGCTGAAAAGGATCTGAGCATGTTCAAGACTGCAGGACTGGCCCTCGCCCTGGCCACTACCGCCCTCTGCGCCACGGCCCAGGCCGATGTCACAGTCGACCTGGGCAGCCCCCAGCGAGTCACTCGGCTGTTCGCCTACCCCAACAACTGCAACGTCATCTGCTATCGCAACTGGAGCCTGGAGCAGACGGTGGCCCACTACCTGACCCAAAGCGTGCAGCGCGACGGGTATGCCGGCGCCAAGGTCAGCGTCAAGACCGAGGGCGACAAGGTGCTGGCCTCCATCACCGGCGTTCCGGCCGGCTATGACAAACCCCTGAGCGCCCTGCTGGATGCCGGGGACCTGGCGTACAAGGGCGCCAGCCAGCTCAACAGCGACGGTCACTGGAACTACAGCTGGTATCTGTTCCTGCCCCTGGGCATGGCCCTGGAGAATCGCAAGAGCGTAGAGCTGCTGCATTTCCCACCGGACTATTCGCTGACCCGCTACCAGGACTACCTGGAGTCGGCCACGACCGATCGCTGGGCCACCCTGCTCACCGCCAATGGCATCGCCAGTACGCAGACCCCGGCCTACCAGACCATCGTCGACATCGCACCTATCGCCGCTCCATCCAACGCAGGCAAGGACCTGGAAGGCGTCTACAGCTACTTCAACAGCTACCAGACCACCATGGTCAAGCAGGTCAGCCAGGGTGCCAAAGGCGTGGCCTTGCCGATGGTGGCCTTCGGCGCGCCGGTACGCAGCTGGCTCAAGCAACAGTACGGGGTCACGGTCAATGTGCTGGGCCTGGCACAGATCAGCCCCAGCGAGGGCCTCAAGGTGCCGGTGCTGGGCTCCAACCACCCCAGCTACATCTGGTACGCGGCGGACCCGGCCAACTACGACAATGACCAGGCCAAGGCCGATGCCGCCGGCTTGAAGGTCATGGGGCAGGATTTGAGTGCGGCCTGCTGGCAGGCTGGCATGGGCAGCAAGCCCGGGAGCGACGCCAAGGTACTGCTCGACCGCTGCACCCAGACCTGGCAAGTCACGCAGAAGGTGCAGACTTGCGAGATGTTCTACACCTCGGTGCGCAAGCTGGACGAGCAGCAGGCCGCGGCCAAATGCAGCAGCGCGCCGGTCAAGCTCCAGCTCGACCAGCTCAAGGCCCCGGCGCCTGCCCCGAGCACCGAGGTGCCACACCTGTAAAGCCTCTGTAGCGCTGCAGCGGCTATCGCCTGCAGCGCTACACGGTGGAGGGCCTAGACTGCGCCCACCGGGCGCAGGCGGTACTGCGGCGGCAACTGCTCGGAGCCACTGATGGTGGTGTTCAGGCTCTTCCAGCGACCATCCTTGATGCCATAGATGCAGCCGTGGATCGACAGGCTCTGACCGCGGTGCCAGGCGTTCTGCACGATGCTGGTGTGGCCGACGTTGGCCACTTGCTGGATCACGTTCAATTCACACAGGCGATCGACCCGCTCCTCCTCCGTGGCCAGTTGTCCCAGCGCCTCGCGATGCTCGTAGTACAGGTCGCGGATCGACCGCAGCCAGCCATCGATCAGGCCCAGCTGGCGATCCTGCATCGAAGCCCGCACGCCACCGCAACCGTAGTGGCCGGTGACCAGGATGTGCTTGACCTTGAGTACGTCTACCGCGTACTGGATCACCGACAGGCAATTGAGGTCGGTGTGCAGTACCACGTTGGCCACATTGCGGTGTACGAACAGGTCGCCTGGCAACATGCCGACGATCTCGTTGGCAGGCACTCGCGCGTCCGAACAGCCGATCCACAGGTACTCCGGCGTCTGCTGGCGAGCGAGCTTGGAGAAGAAATCCGGATCCTGCTGCTTGATCGCTTCGGCCCAACGCTCGTTGTTATCAATCAGGTCTTGTAGTTCGTTCATGCTGTGAAGCCTCAGGAATGATGCGCAGGTTTGACAGACGACCATCGGTCGGGGTCACGCGGGAGACTCAGATACCGTTCATCCCTGGAGGGGGAATCTTCACCGATGGGGCCGGGTCTACCGCCTTGTCCGCCCCTGAGCATGAGTAGTCGCCATGACTGAATCACGACGCCCCTACAGGGCTGTACAGCCCGCTCCCATCGATGATGACCAGGACCGCATGGGCTCCATGGAGGAGTTGCACTTCAATGACCTGGCTCCCGGCAGCGGCCATGGCCACACAATCACCGAAGACGGCTCAACCGATGACGACCTCAGCCCGGAGATCCTGATCCCCGAGGATGGCGCCCGTTCCGCTTGGGAACAGGGGGCCAACAAACCGGCCGACTGGGACCTGAGTATCGTCGATGAAAGGGATATCGGGGGTGGCGTCGGTCTGGATGAAGCCGAACTGGCCAGGCGCAAGCCACTGGACGGCAAGCCCTGAATCGAACATGGCCTGCCGCCAGCCGACCGGGACTCAGTCCACCAGGGTGCAGGCCATGACCAGGGCGTCTTCGCGCCCACCTACTGCGGGGTAGTAGTCGCGGCGACGCCCGACTTCATTGAAGCCATAACGTTCATAGAGCCGATAGGCGGTCTGGTTACTGGAGCGCACTTCCAGGAAGCATTCCCGAGCGTCCTTCTGGTAGGCGCGCTTCATCAGTGCCTCCAGCAGGTGCAGGCCCAGGCCGCGGCCCTGGTTTTCCGGCTTGACGGTGATGTTCAGCAGGTGGGCCTCGTCGATGATCACCTGGATCACCCCGTGCCCCACTTGCTGGCTGCCTTCGAACATCAGCCAGACTTCATAGGATTTGAAGGCATCCATGAAGATGCCGCGGGTCCAGGGGTGGCTGAACGCGGCATATTCGATCTTCAGGATGGCATCCAGGTCCGCCTCGGTGGCCAGGCGGAAGGTCAACGCGTCACTCATCGCTACTCTTACTCATCATTGCTTTTCCAGCGCGCCATCAACCGGCGCATGGCTTGCCAGACATCGGCCTTGCGCTGTGGCTCTTCCATCAACAACTCCAGCCCGGGCAAGGCCCAGGCCGAACCCAGGCCTTCGACCTCCAGTTCGCGGTTGTAAGCCTCGGCATCGGCCTCGCCGGCAAAACGTATGGCCGGCAGGCCTACCAGCCACAGGCAGGCACAGGGTTGTTCTTCGACCCGCATGCCGACAAAGGCCTGGACGAAATCCCGTGCGGCCTCGGGGCCCTGGTCCAGGTTGCCCCGGGTCAGGCGCGGCCAGCTCACCGGCTCGGCGAGGATCTGCGGGCTGTCCGGCAGGCCGGCGGCGCGCAGCATGTCCTTGAGCAGCAGGTAGGCTGGGTCGCGGCTCTGGAACGCCTCGCCGGTGGGCAATTCCACCAGCAACAGGCAACGTCCGGCCCGCAACAGTTGCAGGGCGAAGCGCGGCGGTGGCACCACCGGCGCCTTGACCACCGGGGCGGCTTCCTCGTCCTCGACCACGGGCTTGGCGGCCGGGCGGGCAGAGGCCGCAGCCGGGCGCGGCACTTCGATCTTCGGCCGCTCGACACTGCGCACCACCGGGGCCGCTGCGGCCCGGGCCTCGGCGACGGGCGCAGGCGGCGCCTCCACCACCGGCTCCGGCAAAACCAGCAGTTCGGGGCGCGAGGGGGCGGCAAAGGGCAATTCGCTGCGCGGCAACCAACTGACCACCTGCATGGCGGACAGATAAGCGCGACGACGGGACTCGATAAGCAAGGGTCGGCCACTTGTGGATAACTGAGGTGGGGGATTCTACCGTCCTTCGCCGAAGATCGCCCGCAGTTGATGAGGCCCAAAAGCGACAGTCCGTCTCTTAGCTGGGCCCGGGGGTGAATTGTCAGCCCCCTGATGCAGTACAATCGCCGCTTTTCATTGCCAACCAGCCGGCCATTCCGATGATCGAACCCAAGCGCGTGTTGCGCGCCCTAGCCGAACACTGGGCACTTCTGGAGCCACTGTGCGAGCACTTCGACCAAGGCACCCTGAGTCTTGCCGAACTGCGCTCACAACTGGCCACCCAGCAACTGGACAGTACGCCCCAGGACATCACCAACCTGCTGGACGTATGGATACGCCTGGACATCCTGGTCCCGGTGGCGAAAAGCCCGAACCGCTTCGAGCTCAACGCGCAGATCCACGACTTCCTCGCCTACCTGCGGCGTGAACACCGCCTGGGCCTGTGCCTGGAGATCGAAGCCTACCTGCGCCACCTGGAGCGCCTGGCAGGCTACATCCAGGACGCCTTCGAGATCCGCGACGGCCACGACCTGGCGCGCCAGTTGCGCCTGCTGGACATGCGGGTACGCGATGTCCTGAAGAAACTTGCCAACGACGAACAGGCCCTGGTGGCAGTGGCCGAACGGGCCAAGACCAGCGACCGGCAGATCCCCCTGCGCCAGCGCTACGCCGAGGTGCTGGCCACCTGGGACGAATACGTCGAGCCGATGATCCAGCTGGTGAACGCCGACGGCGCGTTCGAGCAGGGCGTGCGCAAGGTGGAGAACGTGCTGCTGCGCATGCTCACCGAACAGCAGCGCCTGGGCCACCTGGTGGACGACGACATGCTGCTGCGCACCCACGCGCGGATCCTGGAGATGCAGACCAGCGCCCAGTTGACCCTGCGCCATGCCCGGGAACTGCTGCTGCCGCTGCGCGAAGAGGCCCGCCGGCACAATGCCGTGACCCGTGGCGCCGCCCTGGCCCTGTCGGTCATCCGGCGCAAGGGCATCGACGCGGTGCCCCAGGCGGCGATGCCGATGTTCACCCGCCCGCAGAGTACCTTCCTCGGCAGCTCCGGCCAGGTGGAGGCCTATGTCTACGCCCTGGCCCGCTTCGAGCCCAAGCCGGCGCGCTTCCCCAAGGCCCACAAGACCCACAAGGGCCTGGCCCCCAAGGCGCCACGCACGGTCCGGGAAATGCTCGAACGCTGCGAGAACGCGCTGCCGATGCCGGACCTGATGAGCTGGCTGCTGGACCAGGAACCGGACGGCGCCACCGACGAGTTGCTGTACTGGTTCTCCCGCTTGTCCCGGGAAAAACGCTTCAAGCGCGAGCGTCTCGAACGCCGCGAATACCACACCCAGGAGCACCAGGTCAGCCTGCGCTCCTTCGCCCTGCTCTCGGCTCGCGACGACCAGCCCGAGCAAACTGCGAGTAATGCCAATGCATCTTGATCTTTCCGAACTGTCCCAGCTGGCGCCGATCTTCCGCGAGCTGTTCAAGGGCTACCACGTCAGCCGCCGCGATCCGGAGCTGTACGCGCAACTGTCGAACTTCCAGGACCAGTACCGCACCCTGTTCAAGGCCCTGGGCTTCGAGCTGGTGTGCGATACCCGCGGCTTCTATTACTTCGTGCCGGACAACGCCGCCGCGCAGGTGAACAAGACCGCCCAACGCCTGGCGCTGTTCACCTTCATCCTGGTGGAGCACCTGGCCGACCAGGGCCGCGACCCGATCGCCGTGCTCGACGGCGGCAGCCTGGGCCGCGACGAGCTGCCCTCGCTGCTGGACAAGTACCGCGACCTGTTCATCCAGGCCGAGGTGCAAACCCAGGAAGAGCTGGAAGAAAAGATCATGCGCCGCATGACCCAGCTGGGCTTCGCCCTGGAGGAACCGGGGATCTACCGCTTCCTGCCGCCGATGCACCGCTTCCTCGACGTCTGCCTGTCGGTACAGCAAGACCGCGACCTGGCGGCCAGCCTGCACAGCGTGCTGCCATTGCCGACCCCGGTGCTGGTGGACGAGGACAGCGACGAGAAACTGCTGCAAACCGATGACCCGCTGGACCTGAGCGAATTCGACGAGTCCGAGGAAAGTGAAGAAGACGCGCTGGCCCGGGCCATCGCCGAAGAACAGGAGCTCGACGCATGAGCAAGGAACGCTACGGCATCCGCCGCTTTGCCCTTTTGAACACCGCTGGCTACAGCCTGGGCCTGTTCCCCCTGGAAGAGCCGCTGTCGGTCTACGGTGCGAACAACCTGGGCAAGTCGGCGTCGATCAACGCCCTGCAATTCCCGATCCTGGCGCGCATGTCGGACATGAGCTTCGGCAAGTACAGCCTGGAGCAGTCGCGGCGCTTCTACTTCGCCTCCGACACCAGCTACATCCTGGTGGAAGTCTCGCTGCCCCACGGCCCCCACGTGATCGGCGTGTCGGGACGCGGCCCAGGCGGCGGCTTCGGCCACCAGTTCTTCGCCTACGCCGGGCAACTGGACCTGGCCCACTACCAGAAGGACGACACCTGCCTGCGGCAGAAAGAGCTGTTCACCAACCTGGAGCGCCATGGCCTGAAGGCCTACGAGCTCAAGCCCGATGAACTGCGGCGCCTGCTGGTCGGTGGCCACACCTCGATTCCCCTGGACCTGACTCTGATTCCGCTGCGTTCCACCAGCGAACAGAGCCTGAAGACCTTCCGCGCGCTGTTCATCAACCTGCTGCACATGCGCGAAATCACCGCGGCCAAGCTCAAGCAGCTGTTCCTCGATGCCTTCGAACACAGCCTGCGCTCGGGCAGCGTCGACTACATCGCCGCCTGCGACGAGGCGTTCCGCGATGTGCGACGCATGGAGCAGGACTACAACTCGCTGGTGGCCGCAGGCCCGCTGGTGGAGGCCCTGGCCAACGGCGTGAAGCAACGGGACATCCTGCGTGGCAAGCTGCATCGCCTGTCGCCGCTGCTGGACTCGCTGCTGGGCACCTGGTCGGACTACGCCAGTGCGCGCAAGGAAGAGCTGACCATCCAGGCCGAGCACTACCGCAACGAGCAGGACGCCCTGCAGAACGACCAGCGCAGCAGCACCCAGGAAATGATGCGCCTGGAGCGGGAAATCACCGGCACCCAGCGCTGGCTGGGCGAGCTGTCGGTGCTCAAGCACCGCTTCGCCCTGGTGGATGACGTCAAGGTCCTGGAGCAGCAACTGCTGGCGGCCAAGGATGCCCACGACGAACTGGCCGGCGCCCTGGCCCAGTCCCGGCAGTTCTCCGCCGAAGACCTGGAAGAGCGCCTGCGCGACCTGGAAAAACGCCTGAAGTCGGTGAAACAGCAGCTCGACCACGCCGACAACAACAGCTACGCCCGCCTGCGCGAAGAGTTCTCCCAGCAGGATGTGGAACGCCTGATGCGCCTGTTCAACAGTGCGCTGTTCAGCCTGCCCCTGGGCGAGCACGGCATCGCCCTGGACGACAATGGCGAGTGGGTGAAATCCGTGGAGCTGATCCTCGACGGCTTCAAGGGCGAGCGCTTCGAAGTGCCCGGCCTGACCATCGACATCTCCCATATCGAACCACCGGCGTTGCAGGCGCTGGCCGACCGCGCGGCCCTGCGCGACCAGAAGGAGCGCCTGGAGAAGGAGCTCAAGCAGCTCAAGACCCAGGCCGCCGTGGCCGCCGACCGCGCCGCGAGCAAGACCCAGACCGAAGCCCTGTACCAGCAGGTACTGGATGCGCAGAAAGCCCTGGAAGACTTCCGCCGGACCCAGACCCTGAGCGCCGAGGAAGGCGAGAAGCTGGAGCAGCTGGCACAGATGGAAGCTGCCCAGGACGAACTCAAGCGCTCCAGCGACGCCTTCACCGAGCGCGTCCAGCAACTGTCGGCCAAGCTGCAATTGGTAGGCCGCCAGATCAGCGACATGGAAGCCAAGCAGCGCACCCTCGACGACGCCCTGCGCCGTCGCCAGTTGCTGCCGGCGGACCTGCCGTTTGGCACACCGTTCATGGAGCCGGTGGACGACTCCATGGACAACCTGCTGCCGCTGCTCAACGACTACCAGGACAGCTGGCAGGGCCTGCAGCGAGTCGATGGCCAGATCGAGGCGCTGTATGCCCAGGTGCGCCTCAAAGGCGTGGCCAAGTTCGACAGCGAGGATGATGTCGAGCGTCGTCTGCAGCTGTTGATCAACGCCTATTCGCACCGCACCGAAGAAGCCCTGACCCTGGGCAAGGCGCGCCGTGCGGCGGTCACCGACATCGCCCGGACCCTGCGCAACATCCGCAGCGACTACGACAGCCTGGAACACCAGCTGGCGCTGTTCAACCGCGAGATCAACAAGCGCCAGGTTTCCAACCTGCAGAGCTTCCGTATCGTCCTGGCGCCGAACAAAGAGGCGCTCAAGCACATCGACCAGATCATCCACAGCGCCGGCCAGTACGAGGAAGGCGAGACCCTGTCGGTGTTCGACCTGAGCCAGAGTGCCGAGCAGGACAACAAGAACGAAGAGGCCAAGGAGTACCTGGCGCGGCTGGTGGCGGCCAACCACAACCAGCTGGGCCTGAAGGACCTGTTCGAACTGGCGTTCGAGATCACCAAGGTCAACGGCCAGCCGGTGATCCATACCGACATCGATGGCGCGGCGTCCAACGGCACCACCATGACCATCAAGGCGCTGACCAACATGTACTTGTTGCTGCACTTGATGGACCGCGACCAGGCCGGGCGTATCCGCCTGCCCTACTACCTCGACGAGGCGGCGGACATCGACGAACGCAACCAGGCGGCGCTGCTTGAAACCAGCCTGCAACTGGGCTTCGTGCCGATCCTGGCCAGTGTGAAGCCGCAGGTCTCGGCCCAGGTGGCCATCGACCTGGAAGGCGGTAGCGGCCCGAACGGCATCTATATCGATGAAGCGGACTGGAAGTTCATCCGGCGCCACGACCAGGTCAAGGCGGTGATGAACGAACACGCCGAGGATGAAGCACAGACGGAGTTGGACGAAGCCTGATTTCCCTGCGCTGAAATACAAAGGCCGCCCTCTTGTAAGGGCGGCCTTTTTTATTGGGTTGGCGCTAGCGTGTTACCGGGGCGGCCGGTTGCTTGCCGAGGGGAATCTTCGGTGCCCAGGTCAGCCATTCATCCTCGAACTGGTCGAACAGCGGGAACGTCTGCTCGGGCCGCGCCGGGTTGCCCATGCGCTCGCCATCCGGGGTGGCGAAGGCGATGCCGCCCTGGATCAGGGTCTCCAGGGATTCAGTACGCACGGTCGCGCCCTTGAACAAGCCGAAATCCACGCCAAAGCCGCTGCTGTTCCAGAAGCGCGTGCCACCGCGTACCAATGGCGCGTACTTGGGCTCGATAAGGATATGGATCAGGACCCGATCGGCCGTTTGCCCCAACTCATAGCCGGTGACCTTGCCCACCGTTATCTCGCGGTAGGTCACGGGTACGCCGATCTTCAGCGAACCACGCCGGGCAGCGCTCAGCACCAGGCTCAGGCCGGGCTCCTGGACACTGGCCTGTGGTGGCTGTGGCAGGGCCACGAAGCTGGTTTGCCCGCCGAGGTTTTTCTCCGGTGGCTGGACCTCGATGTACTGGCCGGTGACCAGGGTCTCCAGGTTCGAGGTCTTCATCAAACCCAGCTCGGGCTTGACCACCCAGAACTGGCTACCGACCCGCGCAATACGCTCAGGCACCTCGGTGATGCGCGCCTTGAGCATCACCGACTGCATATCGGGGCTGAGGGTGACTTGCTCGAGCTTGCCCACATCCAGGCCCTTGAAGCGCACCGGGGTGCCGGCACGCAGGCCATCGGCGCGATCGACCTTGATCTGCACCACAATGCCGCGCTGCGCTGCCTCTTCCTGGTTAGCGAACAGGCGGAACCTCGGGATGCGCTTTTTCAGCGGTACATCGGGTATTGGCGTATCGAAAGCGATGCCGCCGGCCATCAAGCTTTGCAGCGACTCGCTCTTGATCTGGATGCCACCGGTCAAGCCACCCGTGAGGGTGATGCCGCTGACATTCCAGAAACGAGTCGAGCCGTTGACCAGCTTCTCGTACTCCTTCTCGATATGGACGCCGATCACCAACTGTTTGCGGGTGTGGGAAAACTGGTAGCTCTGTACGGCCCCGACCTTGACCTGTTTGTAGAGGATCGGGCTGCCGACCTCCAGGGAGCCGAGATTGTCGGTGAACAGCACCATGTGCAGGCCCGGTGTGCGCAGGTCCAGCGGTGGCGCCTTGGCCCGAGCCTCGAATTCACGCTGCGGCGCGGCGCCCTTGTCGCCCGGGCGAACGGCGATGTAGTTGCCCTTGAGGAGGGCCTCCAGGCCGGTGATGCCCGCCAGAGTGATGGATGGCTTGACGGTCCAGAACTGGGTGCCCTGCACCAGGTAATCTTCGGCCAGTGGGTCGAGGGTCAGTTCGGCGGTGGCGCTGGTCAGGTCGGAATCGACTTTCAGGGCTTTCAGGCTGCCGACCTGAATGCCTTTGTACATGACTGGGGTATGCCCGGCCTGCAAGCCTTCGAAATCGCTGAGCTTGACCTTGACCCGGATACCGGCCTGGGCGGCGTCGAAGTCTTCGTAGAGGCGAAACGGCAGGCTCGGATCGGTTGGCGGGCTGTCCTTGCGGTTTTCCGGAGTGGCGAAGGCAATACCGCCGGCCACGATACTGGCCAGGGATTCACTGCGAATCTTCAGCCCGCTCAGGTTGGCATCGACACTGATCCCGCTGGCGTTCCAGAAGCGCGTGTGCTTGCGCACCAGGCTGGCGTAGGTTGGCTCGATGTAGACCTTGAGCTCGACAGTGCTCTGGTCTTCGGAGAGCAGGTAGCTCTTGATCTGGCCGACCTGGATCTGTTTATAGAACACCGGGCTGCCGCGGGTCAGTGAGCCCAGGCGGTCGGCCTTGATGGTCAGGTGCAGGCCGGGCTTGGCGTCGGACAGGGGTGGCTCTTCGACCAGCGCGGTGAATTTGCGTGTGGGGTCTCCGCCTTCTCCCGGACTGACGGCGATATAGTTGCCGGAGACCAGGGTTTCCAGGCCAGTGATGCCGGCCAGGCTGACGCTGGGCTTGACCAGCCAGAAGCGCGTGTTGGTCCTCAGGTACTGCTCGACGTCCTTGTTCATCTCGACGGTAGCGATCACGCCCTTCGAATTGCCTTCATCGTCCAAAGCGAGCGCCTTGACCTTGCCGACGGGCATGCCCTTGTAGAACACCTCGGTCTTGTTGGCCTGGACTCCTTCCCCGCTTTCAAAACGCAGTTGGATCTCGATTCCTGTCTCACTGTAGGCTCGCCATCCCAGCCAACCGCCAATAATCAAGGCAATGAGAGGTAACACCCAGATGGCCGACCAGTTGGAGGCCGGGCGGGTTTTGGCGGTAGGCAAATCACTCATGGTCGTCGTCCGACTCCGTGTTGTCCCAGATCAGTCGGGGATCGAAGGTTATTGCAGCCAGCATGGTGAGGATTACGACGCTGGCGAAGGCGACCGCTCCGAGATTGGCCTCGATGCTGGCCAGCCGCCCAAAGTTGACCACCGCCACCAGGATGGCGATGACGAAGATATCCAGCATCGACCAACGACCGATGAACTCGATGAAGCGGTACATGATGATTCGCTGCCGAGCAGACAACGGTTGGTGGCGCTGCACCGAAAACAATAGCAGGGCGATTCCCACCAGCTTGAAGGTAGGTACCAGGATACTGGCGACGAACACCACGATGGCAATAGGGATCATGCCGTGCTGCACCAACTGGATGACACCCGACATGATGGTGCTGGGGCTACCCTGCCCCAGGGCACTGACCGTCATGATTGGCAGGACATTGGCCGGGATATAGAGAATGGCGGCAGTCAGCAGCAATGCCCAGGTGCGCAGGATGCTGTTAGGGCGACGAGGGTGGATCATGGCTCCGCAACGGGTACAGGTTTGTCCCTTGCTGTTGGCTTGTTGCCGGTTCAACTCATGGCATTCGATACAAATCAGAATGCCTGCATCAATCGCCCGCATGTGCATCCTCTCCAGAAAGTGCCTGCCAAACCTGGTGAGGCGACATCACCACTTCCAACCAGACCTGTATCAGCAACAAAGAGATAAAACACACCAGGCCGAGGCCTAGGGTAATGGACGCCATATCGGCCAGTTTGACAATGGCGACCAGCACCCCCATGAGATAGACCTCGAGCATGCCCCAGTCCCGCAGGTGGTGATAGATACGGTAGAGCAGCAAGCCATAACTTCGGCCGATATTCCAACGGATGCTGAGTAACACTAGTAGTTGGCAGATCAACTTGAGCAAGGGGATCCCCATGCTGCACAGGAATACCACTACAGCCACGCCTTGCATGCCGGTGTCGAACAGTCCCAGCACACCGCTCCAGACCGTGTCCTTAGAAGACTGGCCTAGCAGGTTGAGTTGCATGATGGGAAGGAAATTGGCCGGGACGTAGAGCAACAAGGCGGCGATCACCAAGGCCAGGCTGCGCGATACAACCGCTTGGCGATGGGCGTACAGCTCGTAGCCGCAGCGGGGGCATTGGGCCTTTTCTCCATGGGCCAGCACTGGCTTGCGCATCAGCAAGTCACACTCATGGCAAGCGATCAACTCGCTCAGCGGTAGTTCTGACACCCCTGGAGGGTCAACCGGATCCAGCATAGAGGGCTCAAGGATAAGGGGAACGGCCACTATTCTAGTGTTCTGACCTGAAAATAACTGCGCAATTTTTCATTCGAACAAGAGTGTTTTCGTTCGCGCAAAGACAAAACCCCAACTGCTTTCGCAATTGGGGTTTCGGAATTTAATCTTGACGATGACCTACTCTCACATGGGGAAACCCCACACTACCATCGGCGATGCATCGTTTCACTGCTGAGTTCGGGATGGGATCAGGTGGTTCCAATGCTCTATGGTCGTCAAGAAATTCTGTAGCTGAGCCGTTGTTTGGGCAACGTTCCAGCGAATGGGTATGTAATAGGTTTGTGTGCTGCAAACTTTCGGTTCGTGCGTCTTCACACACCGCAACTCGCTCTTAAGCAAATTGCTTGGGTGTTATATGGTCAAGCCTCACGGGCAATTAGTATTGGTTAGCTCAACGCCTCACAGCGCTTACACACCCAACCTATCAACGTCGTAGTCTTCGACGGCCCTTTAGGGGATTCAAGATCCCAGTGAGATCTCATCTTGAGGCAAGTTTCCCGCTTAGATGCTTTCAGCGGTTATCTTTTCCGAACATAGCTACCCGGCAATGCCACTGGCGTGACAACCGGAACACCAGAGGTTCGTCCACTCCGGTCCTCTCGTACTAGGAGCAGCCCCTCTCAAATCTCAAACGTCCACGGCAGATAGGGACCGAACTGTCTCACGACGTTCTAAACCCAGCTCGCGTACCACTTTAAATGGCGAACAGCCATACCCTTGGGACCGGCTTCAGCCCCAGGATGTGATGAGCCGACATCGAGGTGCCAAACACCGCCGTCGATATGAACTCTTGGGCGGTATCAGCCTGTTATCCCCGGAGTACCTTTTATCCGTTGAGCGATGGCCCTTCCATACAGAACCACCGGATCACTAAGACCTACTTTCGTACCTGCTCGACGTGTTTGTCTCGCAGTCAAGCGCGCTTTTGCCTTTATACTCTACGACCGATTTCCGACCGGTCTGAGCGCACCTTCGTACTCCTCCGTTACTCTTTAGGAGGAGACCGCCCCAGTCAAACTACCCACCATACACTGTCCTCGATCCGGATAACGGACCTGAGTTAGAACCTCAAAGTTGCCAGGGTGGTATTTCAAGGATGGCTCCACGCAGACTGGCGTCCACGCTTCAAAGCCTCCCACCTATCCTACACAAGCAAATTCAAAGTCCAGTGCAAAGCTATAGTAAAGGTTCACGGGGTCTTTCCGTCTAGCCGCGGATACACTGCATCTTCACAGCGATTTCAATTTCACTGAGTCTCGGGTGGAGACAGCGCCGCCATCGTTACGCCATTCGTGCAGGTCGGAACTTACCCGACAAGGAATTTCGCTACCTTAGGACCGTTATAGTTACGGCCGCCGTTTACCGGGGCTTCGATCAAGAGCTTCGCTTGCGCTAACCCCATCAATTAACCTTCCGGCACCGGGCAGGCGTCACACCCTATACGTCCACTTTCGTGTTTGCAGAGTGCTGTGTTTTTAATAAACAGTCGCAGCGGCCTGGTATCTTCGACCGGCATGGGCTTACGGAGCAAGTCCTTCACCCTCACCGGCGCACCTTCTCCCGAAGTTACGGTGCCATTTTGCCTAGTTCCTTCACCCGAGTTCTCTCAAGCGCCTTGGTATTCTCTACCCAACCACCTGTGTCGGTTTGGGGTACGGTTCCTAGTTATCTGAAGCTTAGAAGCTTTTCTTGGAAGCATGGCATCAACCACTTCGTCACCTAAAAGGTAACTCGTCATCAGCTCTCGGCCTTAAGATCCCGGATTTACCTAAGATCTCAGCCTACCACCTTAAACTTGGACAACCAACGCCAAGCTGGCCTAGCCTTCTCCGTCCCTCCATCGCAATAACTAGAAGTACAGGAATATTAACCTGTTTTCCATCGACTACGCTTTTCAGCCTCGCCTTAGGGACCGACTAACCCTGCGTCGATTAACGTTGCGCAGGAAACCTTGGTCTTTCGGCGTGCGAGTTTTTCACTCGCATTGTCGTTACTCATGTCAGCATTCGCACTTCTGATACCTCCAGCAAGCTTCTCAACTCACCTTCACAGGCTTACAGAACGCTCCTCTACCGCATCACTTACGTGATACCCGTAGCTTCGGTGTATGGTTTGAGCCCCGTTACATCTTCCGCGCAGGCCGACTCGACTAGTGAGCTATTACGCTTTCTTTAAAGGGTGGCTGCTTCTAAGCCAACCTCCTAGCTGTCTAAGCCTTCCCACATCGTTTCCCACTTAACCATAACTTTGGGACCTTAGCTGACGGTCTGGGTTGTTTCCCTTTTCACGACGGACGTTAGCACCCGCCGTGTGTCTCCCATGCTCGGCACTTGTAGGTATTCGGAGTTTGCATCGGTTTGGTAAGTCGGGATGACCCCCTAGCCGAAACAGTGCTCTACCCCCTACAGTGATACATGAGGCGCTACCTAAATAGCTTTCGAGGAGAACCAGCTATCTCCGAGCTTGATTAGCCTTTCACTCCGATCCACAGGTCATCCGCTAACTTTTCAACGGTAGTCGGTTCGGTCCTCCAGTCAGTGTTACCTAACCTTCAACCTGCCCATGGATAGATCGCCCGGTTTCGGGTCTATACCCAGCGACTAAACGCCCTATTAAGACTCGCTTTCGCTACGCCTCCCCTATTCGGTTAAGCTTGCCACTGAATATAAGTCGCTGACCCATTATACAAAAGGTACGCAGTCACAGAACAAAGTCTGCTCCCACTGCTTGTACGCATACGGTTTCAGGATCTATTTCACTCCCCTCTCCGGGGTTCTTTTCGCCTTTCCCTCACGGTACTAGTTCACTATCGGTCAGTCAGTAGTATTTAGCCTTGGAGGATGGTCCCCCCATATTCAGACAAGGTTTCTCGTGCCCCGTCCTACTCGATTTCACTTCTAAGATCCTTTCGCGTACAGGGCTATCACCCACTATGGCCGCACTTTCCAGAGCGTTCCGCTAAAATCAAAGAAGCTTAAGGGCTAGTCCCCGTTCGCTCGCCACTACTAAGGGAATCTCGGTTGATTTCTTTTCCTCAGGGTACTTAGATGTTTCAGTTCCCCTGGTTCGCCTCTTACACCTATGTATTCAGTGTAAGATAACCATCTTATGATGGCTGGGTTCCCCCATTCAGAGATCTCCGGATCAAAGTCTGTTTGCCGACTCCCCGAAGCTTATCGCAGGCTACCACGTCTTTCATCGCCTCTGACTGCCAAGGCATCCACCGTATGCGCTTCTTCACTTGACCATATAACCCCAAGCAATCTGGTTATACTGTGAAGACGACATTCGCCGAAAGTTTGCAATATTCACAAACTTTACCTTAGCCTGATCCACTACCAGTGAAAGTAGTGTTCAGTCTATCTTTCTATCACATACCCAAATTTTTAAAGAACGATCTAATCAAAAGACTAGAAATCAACATTCGATTTGAATGCTCATTTCTAAGCTTTCAGAAGCAGTTTATGGTGGAGCCAAGCGGGATCGAACCGCTGACCTCCTGCGTGCAAGGCAGGCGCTCTCCCAGCTGAGCTATGGCCCCATAACAAAATTGGTGGGTCTGGGCAGATTCGAACTGCCGACCTCACCCTTATCAGGGGTGCGCTCTAACCAACTGAGCTACAGACCCAATTTCGAGCTTGTAACTGTTAGCTTGGAGCTATCAGCTTGGAGCTTAAAGCTGCTTCTATCGTCTTCTTCAATGAATCAAGCAATTCGTGTGGGAGCTTATGAAGCAGCTGATGTCGTCGATTAAGGAGGTGATCCAGCCGCAGGTTCCCCTACGGCTACCTTGTTACGACTTCACCCCAGTCATGAATCACACCGTGGTAACCGTCCTCCCGAAGGTTAGACTAGCTACTTCTGGTGCAACCCACTCCCATGGTGTGACGGGCGGTGTGTACAAGGCCCGGGAACGTATTCACCGCGACATTCTGATTCGCGATTACTAGCGATTCCGACTTCACGCAGTCGAGTTGCAGACTGCGATCCGGACTACGATCGGTTTTGTGGGATTAGCTCCACCTCGCGGCTTGGCAACCCTCTGTACCGACCATTGTAGCACGTGTGTAGCCCAGGCCGTAAGGGCCATGATGACTTGACGTCATCCCCACCTTCCTCCGGTTTGTCACCGGCAGTCTCCTTAGAGTGCCCACCATAACGTGCTGGTAACTAAGGACAAGGGTTGCGCTCGTTACGGGACTTAACCCAACATCTCACGACACGAGCTGACGACAGCCATGCAGCACCTGTGTCAGAGTTCCCGAAGGCACCAATCCATCTCTGGAAAGTTCTCTGCATGTCAAGGCCTGGTAAGGTTCTTCGCGTTGCTTCGAATTAAACCACATGCTCCACCGCTTGTGCGGGCCCCCGTCAATTCATTTGAGTTTTAACCTTGCGGCCGTACTCCCCAGGCGGTCAACTTAATGCGTTAGCTGCGCCACTAAAGTCTCAAGGACCCCAACGGCTAGTTGACATCGTTTACGGCGTGGACTACCAGGGTATCTAATCCTGTTTGCTCCCCACGCTTTCGCACCTCAGTGTCAGTATCAGTCCAGGTGGTCGCCTTCGCCACTGGTGTTCCTTCCTATATCTACGCATTTCACCGCTACACAGGAAATTCCACCACCCTCTACCATACTCTAGCTTGCCAGTTTTGGATGCAGTTCCCAGGTTGAGCCCGGGGCTTTCACATCCAACTTAACAAACCACCTACGCGCGCTTTACGCCCAGTAATTCCGATTAACGCTTGCACCCTCTGTATTACCGCGGCTGCTGGCACAGAGTTAGCCGGTGCTTATTCTGTCGGTAACGTCAAAACAGCAAGATATTAGCTTACTGCCCTTCCTCCCAACTTAAAGTGCTTTACAATCCGAAGACCTTCTTCACACACGCGGCATGGCTGGATCAGGCTTTCGCCCATTGTCCAATATTCCCCACTGCTGCCTCCCGTAGGAGTCTGGACCGTGTCTCAGTTCCAGTGTGACTGATCATCCTCTCAGACCAGTTACGGATCGTAGCCTTGGTGAGCCATTACCTCACCAACTAGCTAATCCGACCTAGGCTCATCTGATAGCGCAAGGCCCGAAGGTCCCCTGCTTTCTCCCGTAGGACGTATGCGGTATTAGCGCTCCTTTCGAAACGTTACCCCCCACTACCAGGCAGATTCCTAGGCATTACTCACCCGTCCGCCGCTGAATCCGTGAGCAAGCTCACTTCATCCGCTCGACTTGCATGTGTTAGGCCTGCCGCCAGCGTTCAATCTGAGCCATGATCAAACTCTTCAGTTCAATACTGCTTGGGTTTTTAAGAAACCCTAAACTTGGCTCAGCAATCTCAAATGACTATTTGATTTCTCGAATGGTCACTTGTGATGCTGATAATCTTTTTGACTATCAGTCTAACTACACAAGCACCCACACGAATTGCTTGATTCAGTTGTTAAAGAGCGGTTGGTTAAGATCTTTCGTCTCAACCGAGGCGCGCATTCTACAGCAGCCTCATTTGCTGTCAAGTGATTTTTTTAAGAAGTTTTCAAAGTTTCCTTTGTAACTTCAACCACTTGCGCTTTCGATCTCTCGTTAGCGGGAGGCGAATTCTACAGCGTTACACGCTGCTGTCAACACCTCTTTTTAACCGCTTTCGATCGAGAGGATCGAAACGCTAACAAGGCCACTTTCGCTGCCTTATCAGCTCCTTTCGGGCTTCGATGAACTGAAGCGTGACCGCTGTCGAAATCTTGGTAACTCGTTGAATCTCAAAGAGTTTTCCGTTTCGACTGCGCCGGAAGTGGGGCGAATTATAGACCTGTAGAATCTGCCGTCAAGCACTAATTACGTTTTTCTTGCAGAAGACGCTTTTCCAATCATAAGCCGAGGAATACGCCGAGCTACGGAAGGCAGGCGCAACACCATCAATACTACGCCCAAAGACGCATAAACGGCCCACTCCTTCAGGTCGGCTCGGACGATCCACAACATATGCAGCAAGCCGAGCCCAAGAATGAGATAGACCAAGCGATGCAACTTCTTCCAGCGAGCCCCCAACCGTCGCTGGCTATAGCGATTGGATGTTACCGCCAACGACAACAGAAGGATGAACCCCAAACTACCGACAAGGATATAAGGCCGCTTACGCAACTCCACGCCAAGTTGCGACCAGTCCAATCCCAGGATGAAAACGCCGTAGGCACTCAGATGCAGTACCACATAAGCAAAGCACCATAACCCCAGCTGCCGTCGCACAGCGATCCAACCCGACCAGCCTGTCAACTTCTGCAATGGCGTCATACTGAGCGTGAGTAACACAAACACCAGAGCTCCCAAACCCAGCCGGTCGACCAGGACCTTGCCCGGGTCGGGCCCCAGCAACGAAGCCCAAGCCTCATACAACCAATACAAGGGCCATATCGCGCCAGCAATGAAGACACCGACGCGCCAGAACGAATAACGCATCAGTAGTCCTTCCTCAGATCCATCCCTCTATATAAAGAGGCGACCTCTTCCCCATAGCCATTGAACATCTGGGTCTCGCGGACATTCGGGCTGAACAACCCACTGGGAAGGCGCCGCTCCCGTGCCTGGGTCCAACGGGGATGATCGACCGTAGGATTCACATTTGCATAAAAGCCGTATTCATTGGCAGCGATACTCTGCCAAGTCGTCTTGGGCTGCTCACTGACCAAACTGATGCGCACAATGGACTTCACGCTCTTGAAACCATACTTCCAGGGCACCACCAACCGTAGCGGCGCTCCGTTTTGGTTCGGCAACTCCCGTCCATACATGCCAACTGCCAGGATCGCCAGCGGGTTCATCGCCTCATCGAGTCGCAATCCTTCGACATAAGGCCAATCGATCAAGGCGAACCCGGAGCGCTGCCCCGGCATGTGCTCGGGGTCGCGCAAGGTTTCAAAGCGAATGAACTTGGCCTTGCTGGTGGGTTCGACCTGCTTGAGCAGCGCTGAAATGGGAAAGCCGATCCAGGGGATCACCATCGACCAGGCTTCGACGCAACGTAGTCGATAGATACGCTCCTCCAACTGATAAGGCTTGATGAAATCCTCGAGCGCATAACGGCCCGGCTTGGCCACCTCACCATCCACTACAACGCTCCACGGCTCGGTCTTCAGCCCTCCCGCGTTGGCGGCCGGGTCACCTTTATCAGTGCCGAACTCGTAGAAATTGTTGTAGTGGGTCGCGTCTTTGAAGGGGGTGATGGCCTCCCCGTTGGCAACTACCGCCTGCCAACGAGTATCCGGCAGCTTCTGCGTAAACCACGCCGGTGCCCGCCCAGGATCGACGTCGGCATAACTCCCCGCGTCCTCCGCCCTCCCCCAGCGGGGTAACGCGGCCGCAGCAATACCCGCAACAGCACCACCGAGTAATGCGCGTCGAGAAAGATAAAAGGCCTCAGGGGTGATATCCGCTGCTTTGCAGTCAGAGGACTTGGGGAACTTGAGCAGCATGGCAACTCCGCAGTATTGGATGACAGATACACCAATAGACTGCGGAGTATGGGGGAAATTACATCACTCGACGTGATTGCGACGACGAAGGTGCAACAGGTACTGGATGGGGCCCGATGCGGCATAGGCCAGGAACACCAGCAGCAGGATACGTGGCGGATCACTGAATACCACGGCAAATACCAGCACCACGGCAAGGATCGCAACGAACGGCACGCGCCCCTTCAGATCCAGGTCCTTGAAGCTGTTGTACTTGATATTGCTGACCATCAGCATACCGGCGGCGGCCACCAGCAAAGCCACCAGGAACGACATCTTCGAACCCTGGATGCCGTAATCACTGAAGGCCCAGACGATACCCGCCACCACACCCGCCGCTGCCGGGCTGGCCAGGCCAATGAAGTAACGCTTGTCGGCCGTTCCCACTTGGGTATTGAAACGTGCCAGGCGTAACGCGGCACCGGCTACATAGATGAAGGCGACCATCCAGCCGACCTTGCCCATGTCACCCAAGGCCCAGCCAAAGGCCAGCAATGCCGGCGCAACGCCAAACGCCACCATGTCCGACAAGGAGTCGTACTCAGCGCCGAATGCACTCTGGGTGTTGGTCATGCGGGCCACACGGCCGTCCAGGCCGTCGAGCACCATGGCGACAAAAATCGCGATAGCCGCAAAAGCAAAATACTTGCTTGCGCCCGCAGCATCACCGGCACTCAAGGCACTCTGGGCACTCATGGAACTGATGATGGAATAGAACCCCGCGAACAGGTTCGCAGTGGTGAACAGATTAGGCAGAAGATAGATACCACGATGCCGGACTTTACGGCCTTCAGCGTCATGCCCTTCTTCGACATGCTCATCGATCGGTAGCAGGCTTTCGGCGTCAGAGGCCTGGTTTGGCTCTTCGGGACGTTCGCTCATGGACATTACCTTGCAACGGTGTGAAAAGTTTCGACAGATACCCTGGGCCGGGGTTCGGCCGCAAAGGAGCCTGCTTTATACCAGAACCTATCCCCGCAAACGAAAAAACGCGGCCTAGGCCGCGTTTTCCCTGACAAGACTCGAACTTAGTTCTTGGTTTTGTCGACGATCTTGTTCGCAGAGATCCACGGCATCATCGAACGCAGTTGCTCGCCGATGATCTCGATACCGTGAGCGGCGTTGTTACGACGCTTGGCAGTCATCGATGGGTAACCGGTGGCGCCCTCGCTGATGAACATCTTCGCGTACTCGCCGTCCTGGATGCGCTTCAGGGCGTTGCGCATGGCCTGGCGGGATTCGGCGTTGATAACCTCTGGACCCGTCACGTATTCGCCGTACTCGGCGTTGTTGGAGATCGAGTAGTTCATGTTGGCGATACCGCCTTCGTACATGAGGTCAACGATCAACTTCAGCTCGTGCAGGCATTCGAAGTAGGCCATCTCCGGCGCGTAGCCAGCTTCGACCAGGGTTTCGAAGCCGGCCTTGACCAGCTCGACGGTACCACCGCACAGAACAGCCTGCTCACCGAACAGGTCGGTTTCAGTCTCGTCCTTGAAGGTGGTTTCGATGATGCCGGTACGACCGCCACCCACGCCTGCCGCGTAGGACAAGGCAACGTTCTTGGCATTGCCGGAAGCGTCCTGGTAGATCGCGATCAGGTCAGGAATACCACCACCCTTGACGAATTCGGAACGCACGGTGTGGCCTGGGGCCTTCGGCGCGATCATGATCACGTCGAGGTCAGCACGCGGTACTACCTGGTTGTAGTGGATCGAGAAGCCGTGGGAGAAGGCCAGGGTGGCGCCTTTCTTGATGTTCGGTTCGATTTCGTTCTTGTACAGGGCGCCCTGGAACTCGTCGGGAGTCAGGATCATGACCAGGTCGGCAGCGGCAACAGCGCTAGCCACATCAGCCACTTTCAAGCCATGGGCTTCAGCCTTGGCAACAGTGGCCGAGCCTTTGCGCAGGCCAACAGTCACATCGACACCGGAGTCTTTCAGGTTGCAGGCTTGAGCGTGACCCTGGGAACCGTAGCCGATGATGGCAACTTTCTTGCCCTGGATGATCGACAGGTCACAGTCTTTATCGTAGAAAACTTTCATGAACTTCCCCTATGTCAGGCCGTTCCGGCCATTCGCTAATTTGAATTAGATGCTCAGTACTTTGTCGCCACGGGCAATCCCGGTGACGCCACTGCGTACGGTTTCCAGAATCGATGCGGTGCCGATCGATTGAATGAAGCTGTCGAGCTTGTCGCTGGTACCGGTCAATTGAACGGTATACACGCTAGCGCTGACATCAACGATCTGCCCACGATAAATATCGGTAGTACGCTTGACCTCGGCGCGCTGGGCGCCAGTTGCCTTGATCTTGACCAGCATCAGCTCGCGCTCGATATGCGCGCTCTCCGACAGATCCACCAGCTTGACCACCTCGACCAGCTTGTTCAGGTTCTTGGTGATCTGCTCGATGATCTCGTCATGGCCGACAGTGGTGAGGGTCAGACGCGACAGGGTCGGGTCTTCAGTCGGTGCCACGGTCAGGCTTTCGATGTTGTAGTTGCGCTGCGAGAACAGGCCAACAACGCGAGACAAGGCGCCCGGTTCGTTTTCCAGAAGCAAGGAGATGATGTGCCGCATATTAAGTACGCTCCGTCTTGCTCAGCCACATATCGCGCATGGAGCCGTCTTTGATCTGCATCGGATAGACGTGCTCGCTGGTGTCGACCTGGATATCGAGGAACACCAGGCGATCCTTCATGGCAAACGCCTCTTCCATCTTCGGCTTCAGGTCCTTCAGGTCGGTGATGCGGATGCCCACATGACCATAGGCCTCCACCAACCGGACGAAATCAGGCAGCGATTCCATGTAGGAATGCGAATGACGGCTGCCATAGCTCATGTCCTGCCATTGGCGAACCATACCCAGCACGCCGTTGTTCAGGTTGATGATCTTGACTGGCAGGTCGTACTGCAGGCAGGTGGACAGCTCCTGGATGTTCATCTGGATACTGCCTTCACCCGTGACGCAGGCGACATCATTATCAGGGAAGTTCAACTTGACCCCCATGGCCGCCGGGAAACCGAAGCCCATGGTGCCCAGGCCACCGGAGTTGATCCAGCGATTGGGTTTGTTGAACTTGTAGTACTGCGCCGCAAACATCTGATGCTGCCCTACATCGGAAGTCACGAAGGCATCACCCTTGGTCACTTCGCACAGGGTCTCGATCACAGTTTGTGGCTTGATGATGCTGCCGTCGCCCTTGTCATAAGGGAACAGGCCGCGATCACCGCGCCACTCGTCGATCTGCTTCCACCAACTGGCGACCGTATCCTTGTTCGGGGTCTCGCCGATCTCCTTGAGAGCCGCGACCATTTCGGTCAGGACGCTCTCCACCGGACCCACGATCGGCACATCGGCCTTGATGGTCTTGGAGATGGACGCCGGATCGATATCCACATGAATGATCTTGGCGTTCGGGCAGAACTTCGGCGCACCATTGATGACACGGTCGTCGAAGCGTGCGCCAACAGCCAGGATCACATCGGCATGGTGCATGGTCAGGTTTGCGGTATAGCTACCGTGCATGCCGAGCATACCGACGAACTGCCGATCGGTTCCCGGATAGGCACCCAGGCCCATCAAGGTATTGGTCACAGGCAGGTTGAGCATCTTGGCCAACTCGGTCAGCGCCGCAGAGCCGCCACCGAGGATCACACCGCCGCCGGAGTACAGCACCGGACGCTTGGCCGACAGCAGCATCTCCGCCGCCTTGCGGATTTGTCCGGAGTGACCGCGGACAGCCGGGCTATAGGAGCGCAGCTTGGCTTTCTTGGGAAAAACGTATTCGAACTTTTCAGCCGGGTTGGTCATGTCCTTGGGGATATCGACCACTACCGGGCCAGGACGACCCGATTGCGCCAGGTAGAACGCCTTCTTCATGACCTCCGGGATTTCCGAAGCGTGCTTGATCATGAAGCTGTGCTTCACGATCGGCCGGGAAATACCGATCATGTCGGTTTCCTGGAATGCATCGGTACCGACCATGGTGCTAGGCACCTGGCCAGAAATGATCACCATCGGGATCGAGTCCATATAGGCAGTAGCAATGCCGGTGATGGCATTGGTCGCGCCCGGGCCGGAAGTCACCAGCACCACGCCGGCCTTGCCGGTGGCACGGGCATAACCGTCAGCCATATGGGTAGCCGCTTGCTCATGACGAACCAGGATGTGGGTCACTTCCGGTTCTTTGAACAGGGCATCGTAAACATGAAGGAGAGCACCGCCCGGGTACCCGTAGATATATTTGACGCCTTCGTCACGCAAGAAGCGGACGAGCATCTCACCGCCAGATAAAAGCTCCACGTTGTTCACCTCTAAAACGCCAGAATACCGCCCTCAAAAGGGAGCGGGTCTTAATAGGTTTACTTCTCAGCAGAGCATGAGCGACGGTGGTCGCCGACTACGTCAGCACTGACTGAGCAAGCATTGGGAACGCCCCAAAGTGTTGCGGGGTTTTCCCACCCAGCGCGAGGTAACGCGTTGCGGGTGTAGCACTTCGGTGCGGATGTGCACCTCATGATCTGCTGAGTGGGTCTGCTTCTGGCAGTCCCTCTACAGCGGACTTTGGATTCTTCTGTTTCGTCCTCACCAAGTCAAGCTGTCTATATGACTAATTCGAACTAATCGCATGAGAACGCAAGAAAAACCTCAAAACCAAACTAAATTTGCGTTTCGATTGCTCAATTCATCACAACCAAATCATAAACACGAACCTTGACTTTGGCCAAAAACCTACGAACGAGCCTCGCCCCCACAAAAGCTCTGCGGCATCAGAAGATAAAACAGGCACGCAGGAGCGATGCAGGCTGCAAACCCACAGAAGAGCATGACAAAGGAGAGGCAAAGAAACACTGCCAGGCAAGCCTGGCAGTGCCGATTCAACGGGTAGCGATGATGAGTTGGTCGAACTCTTTGAGCAGTACTTGCAACTGCCGATCCCGCCCCTGCATGGCACGGTTAGCGAATACCATCTCGGCCATTTCCTGGATGCCGGAGGCATTGGGCAAGGGCAGATCCTGCTCCAGGATCTGCTTCATGCGCGGGAGGAAGATCCACTGCAACCATTGCTCGAATTCCAGCGTATCCACGGCAAAGGGCTGGGTGCTGGCCAGAGCCTCGCTGCTGGGAACCGTATCGTCCCACAGCCCCTGGAGCCGCAACTCGCGCTCGATCAGCAACAACTGCTCGGCAATTCTCGGGAAGCGCGAATCCATCACAGCGAGACCCGGGCTTTCTGCCGCGCCTGGGCGGCGCCTGCGGCATCCCCCTGCTTCTCCCGCGCCTGGGCGATCAGCTCCCAGAGACTGGCCTGCAAGTCGGGCCGGCCGTTGGCAAAACTCAGGCCGCGGCGGGCAAACTGTTCTGCCTGCGGAGCATCGCCCTGGGCCATGCGCACCTGGGCCAGGCGATACAACACCTGAGGCTCCCGCGGTGCCACACGCTGGGCGCGCTCCAGGCTGGAAGACGCTCCATTCAGGTCACCACTGGACTGCTGCTGCTGAGCGGTGGTCAAGAGGGCCAGTACCGGACCGTCCAGTTGCTCGTCTGCCGACAAGCCACCAGCACGTGCCGAAGGGATGCTGCCTGATGACGGCGGCATGGTGTAGGTCCCCGAAGTGCTCGGAACCGGCTGATAACCCGAACCCTCTACCGGGCCGGGAGTAATGGGACCGGAGCTCGACGGCCCGGGAACGATCGGCGAACTGCTGATCGGCGCCGAAGTGGCCGCACCGCCACCTGGCACCATGACCACCACGCCCGAATCCTCGGGAATGGCTCGTGCCTGGGCTTGCGCCGGACGCTTGATGGTCGTCTGGCGGAAACCTCCGGTAGCGGAAATCCGCTCGTTGTTCGACACCGTAGTACCGGAGTCCACGACGGGAATGGAGCCACGTTGCACGCTGGCGCAACCGTTGAGCAACGCCAGAGCTGTAATAGCTGGAACCCACCACTTGTTCACGTCAAATCCTCATCGCTTAGTTCATCCAGCCCTTGACCCAATCCATCACCGACTCGCCGCCTGCCGGGTTTTCACCACCGCAAGAGGCGCCGGGAGGCGGTTCGCTGCCGCGAATATACGGCATCTGCACGGCGCCCGGACAGTTGGCATCGGAGCCTTGCCCGGTACGCGAATCCACCCACGCCTGAACCACGTTATCCGGCTGCGGCATGTCCAACGGCATCGGATCGGCCTTGCGCATGAAACTGGTCCAAACCTGCAAGGCACCGGTAGCCCCGGTGAACGGCGTCTTGCCGTTGTCGTCGCGCCCCAGCCAGACCACTGCCAGCAAGTCCTGGCTGAAACCTGCGAACCAGCTATCCCTGGAATCGTTACTGGTGCCCGTCTTGCCAGCGAGTGTCAGGCTACCGGGCAGCACGTTATACACCGAGCGCCCCGTACCTTCGCGCATCACTCGCTGCATAGCGCTCTGGATCAGGTAGATCGAACCAGCATCGAAACGCTGCTGTATCTGGAACGGATAGCGCTTGAGTGGCTCGCCCTCAGCGGTCAGCACGCTACGGATGCCACGCATGGGCGTATTGAAGCCACCGTTGGCCAGGGTCTGGTACATGGTGGCCACTTCAATGGGGCTCATTCCCCCGGCGCCCAGCAACATGGAAGGAAACGCCGGGAACTCGCGGGTGACGCCCAGGCGCCCAAGGGTCTTCAAGACATTGGGCACGCCCACTTCCAGGCCAAGCCTGGCCGTGGAAAGGTTGTAGGAGTGGGCCAACCCCTGGTACAGGAACACTGTCCCGTGGGAGCGCCGGTCATAGTTCTGCGGCTTCCATACCTGGCCATCGGCCCCCTTGACCGAGAAGGCCTCGTCCGAGAGCCAACTGGTCAGCGTGTACTGGCTGGGCTTTTCCAGGGCAGTCAGGTAGACCGCCGGCTTGATCAGCGAGCCGATCGGACGCACGGCATCCAGGGCGCGGTTGAACCCGGCAAAGCTGGCTTGGCGGCTACCGATCATCGCCTGCACTTCGCCGGTTTCGGGGTTGGTCACCACCATTGCGGCCTCGACATCCTCGGCCCCTTTGCGTCCTGCCAGGCGCTTGAAGGTATCGTTGACCGATGCCTCGGCCTTCATCTGCAGGATCGGGTCGAAGCTGGTGAAAATCCGCAGCCCTTCCTCGGTCAAGTCTTCGTCACGATAATCCTCGCGCAGTTGGCGCTTCACCAGGTCGAGGAAGCCAGGGAACGAGCTATCCGCCAGGCTGCCGCGCTTGGTCACGCCCAGCGGCATCTTCTTCGCGGCTTCGACTTGCTCGGGGGTGGCAACACCCTGCTGCGCCAGCAGATCGAGCACCAGGTTGCGACGTTCCAGTGCACGCTCCGGATACCGTCGTGGGTTGTAGTAGGACGGCCCCTTGACCATGCCCACCAACAACGCCACCTGATGCAGCTTGAGTTCCGACAATGGCTGGCTGAAGAAGAACTGGCTGGCCAGGCCAAAACCGTGCACCGCACGCTGACCGTCCTGGCCGATGAACACTTCGTTGAGATACGCCTCGAGGATCTCGCGCTTGTCGTAGTGCAACTCCAGCAACAGGGCCATCATCGCTTCGGTGAGCTTGCGCGACAGGCTGCGTTCGTTGGTCAGGAAGAAGTTCTTCACCAACTGCTGGGTCAGGGTACTGCCGCCCTGGCGCATCTGGCCCGAGGATGTATTGACCCAAACGGCCCGGGCGATCGACTTCGGCGAAACCCCGAAGTGCGAATAGAAATCCCGGTCTTCCACCGCCACCAGGGTTTCCAACAGGTACGGCGGGACCTGGTCGATCTTGATCAGGATCCGGTCTTCGAGGTTCTTGGGATACAGGCCGCCAATCAACAGGGGCTCCAGGCGCACCACCGCCAGTTTCGCGCCCTTGCTGCCGGAAAGCTCGGCAACAAAGTCGCCGGAGAAGCGCACCCGCACTGGTTGCGCCTGCTCCAGGCCTTCGTAGAACTGGAATCCACGCGTGTTCAACTCAACGGTATTGCCGTTGACCGACGCCGCGCCAGGGCCATTGGCAATGCTTTCGCGGCGATAGCCCAGGGCATCGAGTTCCGTCAGGAAGTCATCCTTGCTGAGCTTTTGTCCGACGAACAGCTCCAGCGGACGCGCATAAACCTTGGCCGGAATGGTCCAGCGCTTGCCAGAGAACTTCTCCTGGACCACGGCATCGAGATAAACCGCAAAGCCGGCGAGTACCACCAAACCGACCAGGCCAAGCTTGAGCGCCCAGCCCAGCCAGGGGCGCAGGCCGCCGGATGGAGTTTTTTTTGCAGAACGAGGGGATCGGGTACGAGTCATGGCGGCGGATTATACGCACTTTGATTCATCACCAACATGCACCACCCGAGGTTTGCCTTAGTGCCTCCAGCAGCCATAATAACGCCCTCGTTTTTTACCGACTCTGAAGGACCGCCTGTGAGCCAGTCACTGATTGCCGCCCTGCAAAACCCAGCGCTGTACCCACATCCCGTAGATGGGTTCCAGGTCATAGAAACCCACATTTCCTGGGTGATCCTCACCGGTCCCTTTGCCTATAAAGTGAAGAAACCCGTCAATTTCGGTTTCCTGGACTTCACCAGCCTGGAGGCGCGCGAGCACTTCTGTGGTGAAGAACTACGCCTGAACCAGCGCCTGACCCAAGACCTGTACCTGGAAGTCCTGCCCATTACCGGCAGCGCCGAGACCCCGGAACTGGCCGGTAGCGGCCCAGTGGTCGACTATGTGCTGAAAATGCGCCAGTTCCCGCAAAGCCAGTTGCTCAGTACCTTGCAGGCCAACAGCGAGCTGACCGCCGCGCACATCGACGAGATGGCCAAGCAGATCGCCCAGTTCCACCTCAGTGCCCCTCAAGTCCCTGCCAGCCACGAGGCCGGAACGCCACAAAGCGTGATGGCGCCGGTACGCCAGAACTTCGAGCAGATTCGTCCGTTCCTCAGCGACAAGGCCGACCTGCAACAACTCGAGGCCCTGGAGGCCTGGGCCGAAGCCAGCTTCGAACGCCTCAAGCCATTGCTGGGCCAGCGCAAGAACGACGGTTTCATCCGCGAGTGCCATGGCGACATCCACCTGGGCAATGCCACCCTCATCGAGGGCAAGGTGGTGATCTTCGACTGCATCGAGTTCAACGAACCCTTCCGCTTCACCGACGTGTATGCCGATATCGGCTTCCTGGCCATGGACCTGGAAGACCGTGGCCTGAAGAGCCTGGCACGCCGCTTCATCAGCCAGTACCTGGAGCTGACCGGCGACTACCAAGGGTTGGAGCTGCTCAACTTCTACAAAGCCTACCGCGCCCTGGTACGCGCCAAAGTCAGCCTGTTCAGCATGCCGGCCGACGCCACCCCGGTACAACGCGCAACCACCCTGCGCCAGTACCGCAACTATGCCAACCTGGCCGAGAGCTACAGCACCATTCCTTCACGCTTCCTGGCCATCACCTCCGGTATCTCCGCCGTCGGCAAGAGCCATGTAGCGATGCGCCTGGTAGAAGCCCTGGGCGCCATCCGCTTGCGCTCCGACGTCGAACGCAAGCGCCTGTTCGGCGAGCAGCAGGGATCCAACGATCTCAACGCCGGCATCTATAGCAGCGAAGCCAGCGACACGACCTATGCACGACTGCATGAAATCGCAGAGATCATCCTGCGCGCCGGCTTCCCGGCGGTCATCGATGCCACGTATCTCAAGCGAGCCCAGCGCGATGCCGCCGCGAAGGTGGCCGAAGCGACCGGCACTCCCTGCCTGATCATCGACTGCAACGCGCCTGAGGCCGTTGTTGCCAGTTGGCTGGCCCAGCGCCAGGCCGATCAGGAAGACCCGTCCGACGCCACCCTCGAGGTGATCGCCATCCAACGAGCCACTCGCGAAGCCCTGACTGAAGAAGAACTGCTGCGCAGCAAGCGGGTGGAAACCAACGAAAGTGGCAGCCTGGATACCCTGGTGGCCAACATTCGCCAACGCCTGCCGGGCCTCTAAGCGAGTATTTCAGCCGTGAAGCAGCAAAGACTTCACGGCTGAAAAATAGTGGCACTATACTGGCGTCATAAATCCAGCACTGGTGATGTCGCCATGAGCCACCCCAAACTACTCGATACCCCGCTCTACGCACTACTGCACAAGGACGACATCACGGGATTCAACCGTGAGCGCCCGAAAGATCAGCCCATCGATATGCGCGGCGGAGACTTTCGAGGCCTGGACCTGCGAGAACTGAACGCGGAAGGTATCGACTTCACCGACGCTTATTTCCGCTCCGCCGACCTGCGTGGACTCGATCTCAGGAATGCCAGCATGGAGGGCGCTAGCCTTGCCCATGCCCAGATATCCGGCGCTTATTTCCCGGTAGAACTCACTGCCGACGAGATTCTCATGTCAGTCAACTTCGGTACTCGCCTGCGCTACCGTACCCGCTGACTCTCCCTGCACTCAGTCCGGCGCCAGTCCTTGCGCCGGACTGCGCTTGCCCAGCGCCTCGCCCCCAAGAGGCCATTTGCACATCTATCCCTCCTGGCTGTGAATCCCCTGCCTTAGAAGCATTTGCGCCAAACCCGACCAAAGAACAGCGCGATTTCTACTGAGCGCTACACTCTTTTGGAGCTGCCCACTCACCATTCGGCCATCGCCAGGAGGCTTGATGAATGATGAATTGCAACACCTGAAGAACCTTGGCAAGACATCCGCACAATGGCTGCATGCAGTGGGCATCCATAGCGCTTCGGACCTGCGCCGCCTGGGAGCGGTGGACGCATACCGGGCCGTGCGTACCCGTGGTTTTCGCGCCTCCAAGGTCCTGCTCTATGCCATTGAGGGTGCGTTGATGGACATGCACTGGAACGACCTCCCCGCCGAACGCAAAGAAGCCTTGAACAAACAGCTGGACGCCATTTCCGCTCGCCACAAAAATTGACTGGCAGGTCCTTATGTATCTCCTGGGAGAGCAACCGGCCTACGCCGACGCCCTGATCAATCGCCTGCAGGGCATTCCACCGCAGCTGCTGGATGGTTTACCCCCCGATGGCCCGGCATTAGAGCTGCCCGCTACGACAGACCTGGCCAATGTACTGCCCGGCCAGCAACTGTTCTTGCTGGAAAGTGGCGTGATCCAGGCCAGCGTGGAGGAGCGGCCGCTGTTCTACCTGCATGAGGGAGACCTGGTCGGGTTACGTCGCGGTATCGAACACCCCCAATGGCACTTGAGTTGCGACGCGCCGTTGACCCTGATCCCCTACCAGAGGGCCGAGGTGTTCCGGCACATCTACGCCGATGAACAACGATCTGAGTTACTGGTGCAGTACCTGATCGGCCAGACCGCCCTGCTCTCGGATGCCGTCGCCCGCCTCAAGCCTCCGGAGCTGCGAAGCAGCAATGGCTTCAAGCGAGTACAAGCCGGTGAAGTGCTGATTGCCCAGGGGGATGAGGCCGATCATGTCTTCGTGATCGTCGAAGGTCATGCCGAAGCCTTTGTCGACGCTCACAAGGTTGGCGATGTGCCCAAGGACGAGATCTTCGGTGCCATGTCGGTATTCACCGGAGAAAAACGCAGCGCCAGTGTCATCGCCAGCGAGCCGAGCACCATCATGCTGATTCCCAAGGAACAATTTCTCAGCCTGACCCAGAGCAATCCCCGCGTGGCCCATAGCCTGATCGAAAGCATGGCGCGGCGCATCAACCAACTGAACAGGGAAGTCATCCGGCTCAGGACCCAAGGCGGCAAGGAATAAAACCAGTGGCCGGTAACGATTCAAACAAGCGTTTAGCGAAATATGCAAAAACCTGGAATCACTTCGTTGACATCTAAATGAGAATCGTTATGATTATCACAACTGGTCGCGAGATCAGCCGATAACCTGGAAGACCAGTGGTTCGGACTCTCAGATTATCTCCTCATCAGGCTAATCACGGTTATTTGACCCGGCTCTTGCCGGGTCTTTTTTTGCCTGCAAAAACATGATCACTGTTTCAGCCGGGCGCAATAGTCCTGCTCAGGTTGCGCTGGCGTATACCAGACAAAATCGGCGCTCGATGCTCCTACCTGGCTTCCCTGTTCGGCTAGCAATAACACCACGGCCTCGCGCCCGGGGGCCAAGTCAGCCATATGCAATGGCACGCCAAGATCCTTGCGAGCATGAAAGGCACCAGCAAGAAGAACCGCTGGAGCCGGAGCCGCCAACAACCGCTCGGCCATGCGCCGATCCCGTTGCTGCTGTACCGCCAGCATGGCTGGCACCTGACTATCAGGCAGCAGGCCACAATGAGACTCGCGGATCTGCCGGGACAAGGCATCAACCACCGCTCGGGCATTGGCACTCACTCCCGGCACGGAAGGGACCTTGGCATAGATTCCACGCACCTCCTGGCGGTCCAGGTTGGCTGCCAGCAGCGGATAGGGTTGTTTGAGCGCATAACCGACCAAAGGCCCATAGAGGCTCCAATCCCATCCCGATTGCCAAGCCAACAATCCTGGCAAATCATCAGGCAGGCGTCCCGTACCAGCCGAACGCTTGACGCCATCGACCCTGGCCTGCTGATCCGGATTGAGCATCTCCAACAACAGGCTGCCTTGAGAACGCTTGGCAGCCATCGAACGCAAGAGCCATAGCTGCAAGGCATGGTGGTCAGGATTGTCATGGCGCTCACCAACGATCACTCGTGGTGCTGGCACCAAATGCGCCACCAGCTCATCAGGACTGAGTACCTGGCCACTATGCAAGTTGACAATATCCCCCGGCCGTACCACCACCGGCGGCAAGATCGAAGGTGCGCTCTGGCACCCCGCCAGCAATACCACCAGCACACACCACAAGGAACGCATCACGCCCTCCAACTTTCGAGTCAACGAGCAATGATCAGCGGATGCCCGCGCTCAGGATGCTCCTGCACCAACACCTCAAGGCCGAACACTGCCTTCAAGGGTTCGGCCTGCAGCACGCACGCCGGTGTCCCCAGAGAATGAGCGCGCCCCCCCTCAAGCAGTAGCACCCGATCACAGTAGCGCGCCGCCAGGTTAAGGTCATGGAGGATCACCAACACCGCCACGCCCTGCTCGGCAAAAGCCCGGATGGCTTGCAAAGTGACATGCTGGTGCAACGGGTCGAGGGCCGAAGTGGGCTCGTCGAGCAACAGGCTCTGCCCCTCTTGCCCCGGCCATAGTTGAGCCAGGACCCTGGCCAGGTGCACCCGCTGGCGCTCGCCTCCCGACAGGGCCAGATAGCTGCGATCCCGAAGGTGCCCGACATCGGCCGCCGCAAGGGCGGCACTGACTATCTGCGCGTCACGGATACGACCGGTCTGGTGGGGTAAGCGCCCCAGCCCCACCACTTCCTCGACCCGAAAGGCAAAATCCAGGCTCGACGCCTGGGGCAGCACGGCCAGGCGCTGGGCCCGTTGCATCCCTTCCCACTGCGCCAGCTCCCGCTGATCCAGCAGCACCCGCCCCTGATGTGCGGACAATTCGCCGCTCAAGGCTCCCAGCAGGCTGCTCTTACCCGCGCCATTGGGGCCCAGCACCCCCAGCACTTCACCGGGCTTGAGTTGCAGGTCGATCCCTGCCAGCACCTGCTTTGCCCCACGTCGGATGTGCAGGTCCTCTGCTTGCAACATCAGGCACGCCCTCGCAATAGCAGGTACAAAAAGAAAGGAGCCCCGAGAAAGGCCGTGACGATGCCGATGGGCAATTCGGCCGGCGCCAGCGCCAGACGCGCCACCAGGTCGGCCAACAGCAGCAGGCTGGCCCCGGCCAGGATCGATGCTGGCAGCAAAGTGCGATGATCAGGCCCAGCCAAAAGGCGGACCAGATGAGGCACCACCAGACCGACGAAACCGATCATCCCAGCGGCGGCGACCGCCGCCCCGACGCCAAGGGCAGTGCAGAACACCAGTTCGCGCTTGAGCCTCTCGACATCGACGCCCAAATGCTTGGCCTCCGACTCGCCCAGTAACAACGCATTCAGGGCCTTGGCCCGACGTGGCAGCCACAGCGCCACCGCGAGCGTCACCAGCAGCAGAGGCCATAGGCGCTGATAGCTGGCACCGTTCAGGCTCCCCAGATTCCAGAAGGTCAGGGTACGCAAGGTGGCATCGTCGGCCAGGTAGGTGAACAGGCCCACGGCAGAACCGGCCAGGGCCGTCAGGGCAATACCCGCCAACAGCATTGTCGCCACATGGGTCTGGCCATTGCGTCGTCCCAGTCGATAGACCAGCGCCGTCACACCCAGCCCGCCCAGAAATGCGCAAAGCGAAAGCAGATAAGGACCGATGGCTTCCGGCAAGCCACCGAACATCGCCCCCCCTACGATGGCGATCGCCGCTCCCAGCGCAGCACCACTGGATACCCCCACCAAACCGGGGTCGGCGAGCGGGTTGCGAAACAGCCCCTGCATGGCCACTCCAGACAGGGCCAACACACCACCCACGGCCAGACCGAGCAGGGTTCGGGGCAGGCGAATCTGACCGAGGATCAATTCGGCCTGCTCCAACCCTTGTCCATCAATCGGCATGCCCAGCATCCGCAAGGCGGCGCGCAAGGTATCCAGCAATGGCAAGCTGACCGGGCCCAGAGCCAAGGAAAGCCAGGTCGCCAAGAGACATAAGGCTCCGAGCCCCAGAAACAGCGTACGGGGTTTGACCAGACGACTCATTGGCCTGGCTTGGCCTGTGGATAAAAGACCGTCGACAGTTGTTTCAGGCTTTCAGGCAGGCGCGGCCCTAGGCCCCCGACCAACAAGGTCGGGTCCAGCTCGACCACCCGCCCGTTCTTGACCGCCCGGGTCGCCGCCAATGCCGGATTTTCCTTGAACAAGGCGGCGCGGGCCGCATCCCCAGTCAAGCTGCGGTCGGAGAACACCAGGACATCAGGACTAAGACCTGCCAAAGACTCCACCGAGAACGGCTTGTACCCGGTATGAGTCGCCAGGTTACGCCCACCGGCCCGTTGCAGTAGCCAGTCAGCGGCGGTGTCCTTGCCGGCGATCAGTGGCTTGCCCCCGGCATGCCCCAGGACCAGTAGCACTCCCGGCGCCGACTGATGTTCTTGTGCCTTGGCGATCCAGGCTTGTTGCTGCTCCAGTTGCTGCCGATAGCCTTGGAACAGCTGCCCGGCCTGCTCCTCGCGTCCCAGGAGTTGCCCCAGATGCTGCAAGGTTTGCTGCAAAGTGGCCAGGTCAGCCTCGGCAGAAAACAATTCGACCTTCACCCCGGCACTGCGAATCTGCGAGATCACCGGCGGCGGCCCCATCTCCTCGGTTCCAATCAACAATTGTGGACGCAGGCTCAGTACACCTTCAGATGACAACTGGCGCTGATAGCCAATGCTGGGCAACGCCTTGAGCGACGCCGGGTGTTGACTGGTGGTGTCGACCCCCACCAGATTCGACTCCGCCCCCAGGGCACTCACCCACTCGGACAAGGCTCCGCCGGCACTGACCCAACGCTGTGGCAACTCCTCGGCAGTGGCCCAGTGGCTCACCAGCAATCCGGCACAGAACGCAAACGCGCTGGCGGTCAGGCGCATATGAACATTTCCTTTATAGAAGTGAGGCCCTCGAAGCTGCTGTCCATGTGACATGCCAGGCTGGCCAGGCATCGAAATGATCGAGCGCTCCTCAACGAGCGAAGCGGCCATTTGATAATTGTTTGCATTTGACCGTCAAGCATCGACATGTTTCACCCTGCGGCCAGGAGAAATCCGTGGCAGGCTCAACCAAGGCTTACGGACCAAAAGGATAGTCATGAAATTTCTTTGCGCTGGCAGCGACCTGCCCGAAGCCGGCAGCCGGGGTTTTCTGCTCGATGGCGTAAAGCTCTTCGCCGTGCGCCGTGAGCAGCGGGCTTATGTCTACAGCAACCGTTGCCCGCACCGGGGCGTCGCGCTGGAGTGGCAACCCGATCAGTTCCTCGACCCCAGTGCCAGCCTGATCCAGTGCGCCACCCATGGCGCACTGTTCCTGATCGAAAGCGGCGAATGCGTGGCCGGCCCTTGCGCCGGCCAGTCACTGCAAAGCATCGACTGCCACGAGGACAGCCAGGGGATCTGGGTCGAGCTCTAGAGCCGTACCTCAAGACGTCGGTCGATACATACCTCTTGGGCCGTCAGGCGCACGCCATAGGCCAGTACCTCGACGCCAGCCGCCACCGCCTCGCGCAGCGCCGCAGCGTAACCCGGGTCGATTTCCTCCGCCGGGCGTACCGCATCGATGCCCGATAGATTGACGCAATACAGCTGCACTGCCCTGATCCCCTCGCGGGCCAGGCTCGCCAACTCGCGCATGTGCTTGGCCCCACGCTGGGTCACCGCATCGGGAAATGCAGCGACCGTCGAACCATCGAAGCCCAGGGTGACACTCTTGACCTCAACGAATGCCGGACCCTCTGGAAAGTCGAGACGAAAATCCACACGGCTGTTTTCCTGCCCATACGCCACCTCGCGCTTGAGCTCGGTAAAACCACGCAATTCGCTGATCACCCCGGCATGCAATGCTTCTTCCACCAAGCGGTTGGCCCGCCCGGTATTCACGCAAGCCAGCCGGCCCTGCGGGGTTTCGCTGATTTCCCAGGTCCCTGGCAACTTGCGCTTGGGATCGTTCGAGCGACTGAACCACACCTGCCCCCCCTCCACCATGCAGTTGAACATGGAGCCGGTATTGGGGCAGTGGATGGTCAGTTGCTCACCATGGAGGGTTTCGATATCGGCCAGAAAACGCTTGTAGCGACGTAACAGGCGCCCCTCTTCCAGGGGAGGATCGAAACGCATCAGCCTTGCCAGCTCTGCAGGCCGCGGGCAACTCGCTCCACCGCTTCCTGCAAGCGCTCCAGGCTCTGGGTATAAGCGAACCGCACATGATGTCCCGCCTGGTGGCGACCGAAATCCAGACCTGGCGTGAAAGCCAGGTGCTCGGTTTCCAGGAAATGCCGGCAGAAGGCAAAGGCATCGCCACCAAAGGCGCTGATATCGGCATACAGGTAGAAGGCCCCTTCAGGCTCCACGGCGATACCGAAGCCCAACTCGCGCAGGGCCGGCAGCAGGAAGTCACGACGACGTCCGAACTCGGCGCGCCGTTCTTCCAGGATGTCGATGGTCGCGGGTTCGAAACAGGCCAGGGCGGCATGCTGGGCTATGCTCGGGGCGCTGATGTAGAGGTTTTGCGCGAGCTTCTCCAGTTCGCCGATCGCGGCTTCGGGCGCCACCAGCCAACCCAGGCGCCAGCCGGTCATGCCGAAATACTTGGAAAAACTATTCAGGACGAAGGCACTGTCATCCACTTCCAGGACGCTGGCCGCATCGGTGCCGTAGGTCAGGCCATGGTAGATCTCGTCCACCACCAGGTGGCCGTTGTGCGCCTTGACCGCCGAAGACAAGCCAGCCAGTTCGTCACGACTGAGGAGCGTGCCGGTGGGGTTTGCCGGAGAGGCCACCAGGGCACCGACGCTGTCCTGGTCCCAGTAGCGCTCTACCAGGTCCGGGGTCAGTTGGTAGCGCACATCCGGACCGACCGGAACCAGTTGCGCCGCCCCTTCCACCAAGCGCAGGAAATGCCGGTTGCAAGGATAGCCCGGGTCGGCCAGCAACCAGTGCTTGCCGGGGTCCACTAGCAAGCTGCTGGCCAGCAACAGGGCACCGGAACCGCCAGGGGTGATCATGATCCGCTCGGGATCGATATCCAGGCCGTAGCGCTGCTGGTAGAAGCCAGAGATCGCCTTGCGCAGCTCGGGGATGCCACGGGCCGCTGTATAGCGAGTCTTGCCGGCGCTCAACGCGGCCTGGCCAGCCTTGATGATGGGTTCGGCGGTGGTGAAGTCCGGTTCGCCGATCTCCAGGTGAATCACATCATGCCCAGCGGCCTGCAGCTCGTTGGCCCGGGCCAGCAAAGCCATGACATGGAAAGGTTCGATAGCGCGACTGCGCGCACTGTAGGGCAGAGCCATTAGCCTTCCTTCATCCAAGGGGAGCAAAAATTCGATTCTACCCATGCTCGCAGGATTAGGGAGAACCCGGGAGTATTCCGGCGCTCTTTGGCCCAGGTCCAATCGAATTAAACGGAACCCGCAGCGTTGGCTAAAATCAATGATTGAATGAAGCGGTCATAAAGCCATGTCAGACTTTTCTCCGCCCATAGGCCAGGCAGGACAAAGGCTCGACAACCGGGAGTAGCGCGCTCAGGTTTGATCTGGTAAGTTCGCCCGCTTGCAGTCGCAGGGCCGGCAACTGTCGGAGATGGAGCAATCCTGCGCAATGGATTACAAGAGTAGAGGCGGTCCATTCATGCCCACCCAAGCAAAGCAACAGATTCAATCGATCAGCGGTTTTGAACCTTATGTTGAGACTGCGGGCGAAGAGTACATGGGCAAGCCCATGCGCGAGCACTTCACCAAGATCCTGAACAAGTGGAAGCAGGACTTGATGCAGGAAGTCGACCGCACTGTTGATCACATGAAGGACGAGGCTGCCAACTTCCCCGATCCGGCCGACCGTGCCAGCCAGGAAGAAGAATTCAGCCTCGAACTGCGCGCCCGTGACCGTGAGCGCAAGCTGATCAAGAAAATCGACAAGACCCTGCAACTGATCGAAGACGAAGAGTACGGCTGGTGCGAGTCCTGCGGTGTCGAGATCGGTATCCGGCGCCTCGAAGCCCGCCCTACCGCCGACATGTGCGTAGACTGCAAGACCTTGGCAGAAATCAAGGAAAAACAGGTCGGCAAGTAAGCGCCGGCCTGGACCAGAAACGGAGCGTAAAAACGCTCCGTTTTTGTTTCTGCCTCCTCCTTTTCGCCTCCCCCGCATGAACGATCCTGCTCGCCAATGGCAGTAGCTACCAACGCCATCGCCACCAGGGGACCAGAGCAAGTAACATCCGCGCCATGACTGCCTCTTCCTATATCGGGCGCTTCGCCCCCACTCCCAGTGGCTACCTGCACTTCGGCTCATTGGTCGCCGCCCTGGCCTCCTACCTGGATGCCCGCGCCGTCGGTGGCCGCTGGCTGCTGCGCATGGAAGACCTGGACCCACCCCGCGAAGAACCCGGGGCCCAGTCGGCGATCCTCAAGGCCCTGGAAAGCTATGGCTTCGAATGGGATGGCGAAATGATCCGCCAGAGCGAACGCCACGATGCCTATGCCCAGGTCCTGGATCGCCTGTTCAACCAGGGGCTGGCCTACGCTTGCACCTGTTCGCGCAAGCAACTGGAGCCCTACCAGGGCATCTACCCAGGGCTGTGCCGCAACCTCGGACATGCCCAGGATGACGCGGCAATACGCTTGCGGGTACCTGAGCTCGAGTATCACTTCATCGACCGGGTCCAGGGCCAGTTCCGCCAGCACCTGGGGCGGGAGGTGGGAGACTTCGTGATTCGCCGTCGCGACGGGCTCTATGCCTACCAACTGGCCGTGGTGCTCGACGATGCCTGGCAGGGGATCACCGATATCGTGCGCGGCGCCGACCTGCTGGACTCCACCCCGCGCCAGCTCTATCTGCAGGAACTGCTGGGCCTGCCCCAGCCACGCTACCTGCATGTGCCGCTGATCACCCAGCCGGATGGCCACAAGCTCGGCAAATCCTATCGTTCGCCGCCGCTGACGGAAGACCAGGCCCCGCCGCTGTTACTGCGCGCCCTAAGGGCCCTGGGCCAGAAACCACCAGCCGACCTGGCCGATGCCAGCGTGGCGGAAATCATGAGGTGGGGAATCCATCACTGGGACGCGTCGCTGATTCCGCGCACACTGAACGTACCGGAAGCGCAATTGAACTGACGCCACTTGCAGGTTGGCGCCCATCCGTTACCATCGCCGCACGTTTTCGGGCACGCACACAATAAAGAGAGGCCGAGATGTACATCTATCGCTTGGTCCTGCTCCTGGTAGTGGGGATCTATCTGTTCTCCCCCGCCATCATGGATTGGTGGATCGATGCTACTGGCGCCTGGTATCGCCCGTATCTGCTCTGGCTGATTCTGATCGTCGTGACCTTCATCCTGCAGAGTCAAAAAGATGCCGATGAGCTTTAGCCTGACCCAGATGATCCTGGCCAGCGCCGCCTATCTACTGGTGCTGTTCGGGGTGGCCTGGATCAGCGAGCGCGGCATGATCCCGCGCTCGATCATTCGCCACCCGCTGACCTACACCCTGTCGCTGGGAGTCTATGCCAGCGCCTGGGCCTTCTACGGCACCGTGGGCCTGGCCTACCAGTACGGCTACGGCTTCCTTTCCAGCTACCTGGGAGTATCCGGGGCCTTCCTGCTGGCGCCCGTACTGTTGTATCCGATCCTCAAGATCACCCGCACCTACCAACTGTCATCCCTGGCCGACCTGTTCGCCTTCCGTTTCCGCAGCACCTGGGCCGGCGCACTGACCACTATCTTCATGCTGGTGGGGGTATTGCCGCTACTGGCCCTGCAGATCCAGGCGGTGGCCGACTCCATCGGCATCCTGACCCATGAGCCGGTGCAACATCGGGTGGCCCTGAGCTTCTGCGCACTCATCACACTGTTCACTATCTTCTTCGGCTCACGGCACATCGCCACCCGGGAAAAACACGAAGGCCTGGTGTTCGCCATCGCCTTCGAGTCGGTGATCAAGCTGATCGCCATCGGCAGTGTCGGCCTGTACGCGTTGTACGGGGTGTTCGACGGGCCGCAACAGCTGGAGCTCTGGCTGCTGCAAAACCAGACCGCCCTCGCGGCGTTGCATACCCCCCTGCAAGAAGGCCCATGGCGCACACTGCTGCTGGTGTTCTTCGCCTCGGCGATCGTCATGCCGCACATGTACCACATGACCTTCACCGAAAACCTCAACCCCCGCGCCCTGGTCAGCGCCAGTTGGGGCCTGCCGCTGTTCCTGTTGCTGATGAGCCTGGCAGTACCGCTGATCCTCTGGGCCGGACTCAAGCTTGGCGCCACCACCAACCCGGAATACTTCACCCTGGGTATCGGCATTGCCGCCAATAGCCCGGCCCTGGCACTGATGGCGTATATCGGTGGGCTCTCGGCCGCCAGTGGCCTGATCATCGTCACCACGCTGGCCCTCTCGGGGATGGCCCTGAACCACCTGGTACTGCCGCTTTACCAACCACCAGCGGAAGGCAATATCTACCGCTGGCTGAAGTGGACCCGCCGGGCCCTGATCGTCGCCATCATCATGGCCGGCTATGCCTTCTACCTGCTGCTGGGGGCCGAGCAGGACCTGGCCAACCTGGGGATCGTGGCGTTCGTCGCGACCCTGCAATTCCTGCCTGGAGTGCTCTCGGTCCTGTACTGGCCGACCGCCAATCGCCGGGGCTTCATCGCCGGTTTGCTGGCCGGGATCCTGGTGTGGATGGTGACCATGCTGCTGCCGCTGATCGGCAACCTGCAAGGCTTCTACATCCCGCTGCTGAACATGATCTACGTCCTCGACGACACCAGTTGGCACATGGCAGCCATTGCCTCGTTGGCAGCCAACGTCCTGATGTTCACCCTGGTCTCGTTGTTCACCAATGCCAGTTCCGAGGAGGCCAGCGCTGCGGAAGCCTGCGCAGTGGATAACGTACGCCGCCCTCAGCGTCGGGAACTGCACGCGGCATCGCCCCAGGAGTTCGCCACCCAGCTGGCCAAGCCCCTGGGTGCCAAGGCTGCACAGAAGGAAGTGGAACAAGCCTTGCGCGATCTCTACCTGCCTTTCGATGAGCGCCGGCCCTATGCCCTGCGGCGCCTGCGCGACCGGATCGAAGCCAACCTCTCAGGCCTGATGGGCCCCAGCGTTGCACAGGACATGGTGGAAACCTTCCTGCCCTACAAGGCTGGTGGCGAGAATTACGTGACCGAGGACATTCACTTCATTGAAAGCCGGCTCGAGGACTACCACTCGCGCCTGACCGGCCTGGCTGCCGAGCTCGACGCCCTGCGGCGCTATCACCGGCAAACCCTGCAAGAACTGCCGATGGGTGTTTGCTCCCTGGCCAAGGACCAGGAAATCCTGATGTGGAACAAGGCCATGGAGGAACTCACCGGGATCCCTGCCCAGCATGTAGTGGGATCGCGCCTGGGCACCATCGCCAACCCCTGGAAAGACCTGCTGCAAGGCTTCATCGACCTGCCGGACGAGCACTTGCACAAGCAGCACCTGGCCCTGGACGGCCAGACACGCTGGTTGAACCTGCACAAGGCCGCGATCGACGAGCCCTTGGCTCCAGGCAATAGTGGGCTGGTGCTGCTGGTGGAAGACCTGACCGAGACTCAGACCCTGGAAGACAAGCTGGTGCATTCAGAACGACTGGCCAGCATCGGGCGCCTGGCCGCCGGGGTGGCCCATGAAATCGGCAACCCGGTCACCGGCATCGCCTGCCTGGCGCAGAACCTGCGTGAAGAGCGTGAAGAAGACAGCGAGCTGACGGAAATCAGTGGGCAGATCCTCGAACAGACCAAGCGCATCTCGCGCATCGTCCAATCCTTGATGAGCTTTGCCCACGCCGGTAGCCACCAGCACAACGACGAAGCGGTGTGCCTGGCGGAAGTGGCCCAGGACGCCATTGGCCTGCTGGCATTGAACCGACGCAATTTCGAGGTGCAGTTCTTCAATTTATGCGATCCCGACCACTGGGTCGATGGCGACCCCCAGCGCCTGGCCCAGGTCCTGATCAACCTGCTGTCGAACGCCCGCGACGCCTCTCCTCCCGGTAGCGCCGTACGCGTCAAGAGCGAGGCTTTCGAGCACACGGTAGACCTGATCGTGGAGGACGAAGGCAGTGGCATTCCGAAGAACATCATGGACCGATTGTTCGAACCGTTTTTCACCACCAAGGACCCAGGGGAAGGCACCGGACTGGGCCTTGCACTGGTCTATTCCATCGTTGAAGAGCATTATGGACAAATCACCATCGACAGCCCGGCCGATCCACAGAGCCAGCGCGGCACCCGTATCCGAGTGACCTTACCGCGCCATGTCGAAGCGACGTCCGCTGTGAACTGAGACCGTCGAGAGAATTGAATCAATGCCGCATATTCTGATCGTCGAAGACGAAACCATCATCCGCTCCGCCCTGCGACGCCTGTTGGAACGCAACCAGTATCAGGTCAGCGAAGCCGGCTCAGTGCAGGAAGCACAGGAACGCTTCAGTATCCCCACGTTCGATCTGATCGTCAGTGACCTGCGCTTGCCTGGTGCCCCGGGTACCGAGCTGATCAAGCTCGGCCAGGGCAAACCGGTACTGATCATGACCAGCTACGCCAGCCTGCGCTCGGCCGTGGACTCGATGAAAATGGGCGCGGTGGACTATATCGCCAAGCCTTTCGACCACGATGAAATGCTCCAGGCCGTGGCGCGGATCCTGCGGGATCGGCAAAACGTCGAGCAGATGCCGGCCGAACGCCCGGCAGGCAAGACCGGCACTGGGACCGAAAAGGCCGGGAACGCGAACGGCGAGATCGGCATCATCGGCTCCTGCGCACCGATGCAGGATCTGTACGGCAAGATCCGCAAGGTCGCGCCCACCGACTCCAACGTCTTGATCCAGGGCGAGTCCGGGACCGGCAAGGAGCTGGTAGCGCGGGCACTGCACAACCTGTCCAAGCGGGCCAAGGCCCCCATGATCTCGGTGAACTGTGCCGCCATTCCGGAGACCCTGATCGAATCCGAGCTGTTCGGCCACGAGAAAGGCGCATTCACCGGCGCCAGCGCTGGTCGGGCCGGCCTGGTGGAAGCAGCCGATGGCGGCACCTTGTTCCTCGACGAAATTGGCGAACTGCCTCTAGAAGCCCAGGCGCGCCTGCTGCGCGTACTGCAGGAAGGTGAAATTCGCCGCGTCGGCTCGGTACAGTCGCAGAAGGTTGACGTACGCCTCATCGCCGCGACCCACAGGGATCTGAAGAGCCTGTCGAAGATCGGCCAGTTCCGCGAGGACTTGTACTATCGCCTGCACGTAATTGCCTTGAAGCTACCGGCCTTGCGCGAGCGCGGCGCGGATGTGAATGAAATCGCCAACGCTTTCCTGGCCCGCCAGAGCGCACGTATCGGCCGCACGGACCTGAAATTCTCCGCCGATGCCGAACAGGCGATTCGACATTACTCATGGCCGGGTAACGTGCGTGAACTGGAAAACGCGGTGGAGCGCGCAGTGATCCTGTGCGAAAGCCCAGAGATTTCCGCGGACCTACTGGGTATCGATATCGAATTGAGTGATCTGGAGGACGACGACTTCGTCAGCCTGGCACCCCAGCCAGGGGCCACCAGCCACGAGCCGACCGAAGATCTGTCACTGGAAGATTACTTCCAGCATTTTGTCCTGGAACACCAGGACCACATGACCGAGACCGAATTGGCCCGCAAGCTGGGCGTCAGCCGCAAATGCCTGTGGGAGCGACGTCAGCGCCTGGGCATTCCACGTCGCAAGAGTGGCGCGACCAGCGAAAGCTGATACCTGCACAACCTGGATGAGGTAACGCCGGGTTTGTGAAAAAAACTGTTACCCCTGTAAGGGGACGTAACAAAAGCCGGGGCTAAAGGTAACGAAGCCCCGGTTTTTTTTGCCTTGAAAAAACCTGCCCGCCCCGTCTAACCCCTTGTTTTATTGGGGTTTGCAAAAGTTGGCACGGCACCTGCTATATGTTTGGTACAAGAACAATAACAAGCAATGCATAAGACAATAAAAATAAGACGAATCGACTCACGCATAACAAAAACAACACGGCGGAGGCGCAGCTAACTGATTCTTTTGAAGAGGCGTTGTATTTGGGGCGTGCCCCACAACCAGGCTGAGAACAACAAAAACTGCCCTAAAGCAGAGCCTGAACTGGTTGGATCGAAAGATCATTGCAACTCAGCGATCAAAGCAATCCGTTTGCTCTTGGCTCCCGATTGGGAGGGTCACTCTGGACAAACCAGGTGACAAGGGCGTTAAACAAAAACAAGAAGCCCGAAATCGAATAATAAAAACAGAGCACGCAACTATTCTGGGGGAGCTTCGGCTCCCCTTGTGGTTTCTGGAATTCGCTCTGGCTCTCCTGGCGGCACAAACCAATAGTCTTGTGCACAAGTCGCGGCAGCTTCCTACACCATCCTTCGACTAAATGCTAGAATCACCGCCCATCATGCGGTCATTCTTCGTTTTTGGCCGAACATTCCTTCAAACAGTGCATCCCATGCTGAAGAAGCTGTTCCAGTCATTCCGTTCTCCCGTACGTCGTACGCAACACAAACGCAGCACCCCTGAAGTGCTCAATAGCAGCCAGCACTCGCTACAACGTGCTCAATTCAGCCGGTATGCGGTGAGTATCGTCGAGCGCTTGCAGAACGCCGGTTACCAGGCCTACCTGGTGGGTGGCTGCGTGCGCGACATGCTGCTCAATATCACTCCCAAGGACTTCGACGTTGCCACCAGTGCCACACCGGAGCAGGTCAGGGCCGAGTTTCGCAATGCGCGGATCATCGGTCGTCGCTTCAAGCTGGTGCATATCCACTTCGGACGCGAGATCATCGAGGTCGCGACCTTTCGCGCAAACCATCCGCAAAACGAAGACGAAGAGGACAACAACCAGTCCTCGCGTAACGAAAGCGGGCGGATCCTGCGGGACAATGTCTATGGCACCCTGGAAGAAGACGCGCAACGCCGCGACTTCACCATCAATGCCCTGTACTACGATCCGGTCAGCGAGCGGATCCTCGATTACGCCAATGGCGTCCATGACATCCGCAACAACCTCGTGCGCCTGATCGGCGACCCACGCAAGCGCTACCAGGAAGACCCGGTACGCATGTTGCGTGCCGTGCGCTTCGCGGCAAAGCTGAACTTCGGCATCGAGAAACACACTGCCGCGCCGATCCGCGAACTGGCCCCCATGCTGCGGGAAATTCCTTCGGCACGCCTGTTCGAAGAAGTGCTCAAGCTGTTCCTTTCCGGCCACGCTGCCGACACCTTCGAAATGCTGGTGGATCTGCAGCTGTTCGATCCTTTGTTCCCGGCTAGCGCCGAGGCCCTGGAATACAACCCGACCTATACCCATACACTGATCAGCGAGGCCCTGATCAACACCGACCTGCGGATCAAGCAGAACAAGCCGGTGACCCCTGCCTTCCTGTTCGCCGCCTTGCTCTGGCCCGCCCTGCCCGCTCGAGTGCTGCACCTGCAAGAGCGCGGCATGCCGCCAATCCCGGCCATGCAGGAAGCCGCCCACGAATTGATCGCCGAACAGTGCCAGCGCATAGCTATTCCCAAGCGCTTCACCATGCCGATCCGCGAAATCTGGGACATGCAGGAGCGCCTGCCACGGCGCAGCGGCAAGCGGGCCGACCAGTTACTGGATAACCCACGCTTTCGCGCCGGCTACGACTTCCTGCTGCTGCGAGAAAGCGCAGGCGAACAGACAGAAGGCCTGGGCGAATGGTGGACCGACTACCAGGACGCCAACGACTCCGAACGCCGTGACATGATCCGCGACTTGAGCGGCAAGGACGATACAGCCGGCGCCCCACGCAAGCGCCGGCGCAGTGGCGGCGCCAAGCGCAAGCGCACTGGTTCTTCGGACGCCTAGTGATGGAGCGGATCTACATCGGCATGGGCAGCAATCTGGCTGCCCCTGAAGAACAACTGCGCAGCGCCGTCGAAGCGCTGGCGCAGTTACCGCAAAGCCGGCTATACGGTGTATCGGCGTTCTACCAGAGCGATTCCCTGTTGCCTGGGCAACCTCGCTATACCAATGCCGTGGCAGCGCTGGACAGCACTCTGCCCCCTCTGACCCTGCTCGATGCCTTGCAAGCCATCGAAAACCAGCAAGGTCGCGAGCGCAATGAACGCTGGGGCCCCCGGACCCTGGACCTGGACATCCTGCTGTTCGGTGATCGACTGATCGATGAGCCGCGCCTGAAAGTCCCCCACTACCATATGCAGGCACGCCCCTTTGTCCTTTATCCCTTGGCCGAGCTGGCTCCTGCCGACCTGCAATTGGCCGATGGCCGAACCTTGCAGGAACTGCTCGCGGCCTGCCCATTTGTCGGCCTGGAGCGTCTGGCCTGACCGCTGAAACGCATCAGTAACGCGGGTAACACCAGCGGCGTAACAATGCGGTAACACATCTAATTGACTTCCAGGGTTCTCCTCACGACTATAGGCGTCCCGTTGCCGCCATCAAGGCGCTAAAGGGCGCAATTCAAGTGAGGCTTGTTCGCGGCACCCTCAGGAAACGCCAGGCAGAGGCAGTTATGCAACGGCGGATCAACCGCTGCCAGCCGCCCTCTTCCACGCACAGCATGCTGTGCTCATGCTCCACAGGTGAATCCCGGGACCGCTTTCACATCGCTTGGAACCAGGCTGTATAAGCACGACAAAAGACCGTGCGCCTGAACAACGAAGAATCACGCGCGTTACTCGCAGTAGTTTCCAAAGCGCCTGAATGAGGACCCCTTTTCATGCCAGATATCACGTTGACCACCCTGCAAAGCCTCAAGCAGAAAGGTGAAAAGATCACCATGTTGACCTGCTACGACGCGACCTTCGCCCATACCTGCTGCGAAGCCGGCGTCGAAGTCCTGCTGGTCGGCGACTCCCTGGGTATGGTCCTGCAGGGGCACGACAGCACGCTACCGGTCACCAATGCCGACATGGCCTATCACGTCGCAGCGGTGAAGCGCGGCAACAGCGGGGCACTGATCCTCGCCGACCTGCCTTTCATGTCCTACGCCACCACCGAGCAGGCACTGCACAGCTCGGCCCAGCTGATGCAGGCCGGTGCGCACATGGTCAAGATCGAAGGTGCAGCCTGGCTGGCCGACTCGGTCCGCCTGCTGAACGAACGCGGTGTTCCGGTTTGCGTTCACATGGGGTTGACCCCACAAACGGTGAACGTACTAGGTGGTTATAAAGTACAGGGGCGCAATGAGAGCCAGGCCCGACAAATGCGCGCCGATGCCATCGCCCTGGAACAAGCCGGCGCGGCGATGCTGCTGCTGGAGTGCGTACCCAGCGAGCTGGCAGCGGAAATCACCCAGGCCGTGAAGATCCCGGTCATTGGTATCGGTGCCGGTAGCGCCACCGACGGCCAGGTGCTGGTACTCCACGATATGTTGGGCCTGTCCCTCACCGGCCGCTCGCCCAAATTCGTCAAGAACTTCATGGCAGGCAAGGACAGTATCCAGGCTGCGCTGAGCGCCTATGTGCAAGAAGTCAAAGCCGTTACCTTCCCTGGCGCTGAGCACGGATTCTCCGCATGAACACTGTCAAGACAGTCCGTGAACTACGCGCAGCCGTCGCGCGCGCGCGTAGCGAAGGCAAGCGCATCGGCTTCGTGCCGACCATGGGCAACCTGCATAGCGGCCATGCCGCCCTGGTGGCCAAGGCCGCCCAGCGTGTCGATTTCGTGGTCGCCAGTATCTTCGTCAACCCGTTGCAGTTCGGCGCCGGCGAAGACCTGGACAAGTACCCGCGCACCCTGGCTGCCGACCAGGAGAAACTGCTCCAGGCCGGCTGCCACCTGCTGTTCGCCCCAAGCGTCGAGGAAATGTACCCCGACGGCATGGCCGGGCAGACCCGGGTCAGCGTTCCCCAGCTCTCGGACGGCCTGTGCGGTGCCAGTCGCCCAGGACATTTCGAAGGCGTGGCCACAGTGGTCAGCAAGCTGTTCAACATGGTGCAGCCCGACCTTGCCGTGTTCGGCCAGAAGGACTACCAGCAGCTGGCGGTCATTCGCGCCCTGGTGCATGACCTGAACATGCCGATCCAGATCATCGGTGAGCCGACGGTACGTGCCGCCGACGGCCTGGCACTGTCCTCGCGCAACGGCTACCTGAGCGAAGAACATCGGGCTATCGCTCCGGTGCTGTATCGCAGCCTGAGCCAGATTGCCCAGGCGATCAGGGAGGGTGAGCGCGACTACCCCAAGCTGCTGGCCGAACAGCAACGCCAACTGGAGGCGGCAGGACTGCGCCAGGACTACCTGGAGATCCGCCAGGCCCAGAACCTGCGCCCCGCCACATTCGAAGACCGTGACCTGGTGATCCTGGTCGCGGCCTACCTGGGCTCGACCCGACTGATCGACAACCTGCACCTGAACCTCGACGCGCCAGCCTGAGCGGCCGATTGCCCGAACCCCAAGCTTCGGGCAAACTGCCGCCGGCCGGGGCCTGTAGACAATTCTACAGGCCCCGATCGAGAATCTGGCCCAGCCAGTATCCAGGTCATGCCAACCGTATAGTCCTGATCCAGATCGACCAGCCCCAATCCCGTTTCTTAACACTCAAAGCCTGCATGCTGCCTGCTCGACCCGGCCTGTAAGAAAATTGTGCCGACCGCAAGTCGGACAAAACCAAGACAGAACAGCACGCCGGAGTTACTGTTGCCCTCCCGGATGATTAATCGAATCAGCACCGGAGGGAGCAAATGAAAGTCCTTGGGCCATATCGGACTTCTGGGGCTTTTCGGTGTCCAAAAGGCAGTTCAAGCAAAAGGAAAACCGCAGCGATGGCGTACTACCGCACTCCTCACGACGTTACCGCTCTGCCCGCCTGGCAGGCGCTGAAAGACCACCGCCAAGCCATGCAGGACTTCAGCATGCGCGAGGCGTTCAATGCCGACCCGCAGCGCTTCAGCCAATTCACTCTGAGCAGCTGCGGCCTGTTTCTCGACTACTCCAAGAACCTGATCAACAGCCAGACCCGCGACCTGCTGGTTAGCCTGGCGCAAGAAGTCGGCCTGGCCGATGCGATCAAGTCCATGATGACTGGCGAGCTGGTCAATGCTTCCGAAAGCCGCCCGGCCCTGCACACCGCCCTGCGCCGCCCAGTTGGCGACAAGCTGTCGGTGAACGGCGTCAACGTGATGCCGGAAGTACACAAGGTGCTGAACCAGATCACCGAACTGGTGGGCCGTATCCACGACGGCCTGTGGCGCGGCTATACCGAGAAGCCCATCACCGATGTGGTGAACATCGGCATCGGCGGCTCCTTCCTCGGCCCGGAACTGGTCTCCGAAGCCCTGCTGTCGTATACCCACAAGGGCGTGCGCTGCCACTACCTGGCCAATATCGATGGCAGTGAGTTCCACGAGCTTTCAGCGAAGATTCGTGCTGAAACCACGCTGTTCATCGTTTCCTCCAAATCGTTCAACACCCTCGAAACCCTGAAGAACGCCCAGGCTGCACGGGCCTGGTACCTGGCCCAGGGGGGCTCCGAGGCGGAGTTGCACCGCCACTTCATCGCAGTGTCGAGCAACAATGCGGCCGCGGTAGCCTTCGGTATCCGTGAAGAGAACATCTTCCCGATGTGGGACTGGGTTGGTGGGCGCTATTCGCTGTGGTCGGCCATCGGCCTGCCGATCGCCCTGGCCATCGGCATGTCCAACTTCAAGGAACTGCTGTCCGGTGCCTACACCATGGACCAGCACTTCCAGAACGCCCCGTTCGAACAGAACATGCCGGTGCTGCTGGCCCTGCTGGGTGTGTGGTACGGCAACTTCTGGGGTGCGCAAAGCCACGCGATCCTGCCGTACGACCACTACCTGCGCAACATCACCAAGCACCTTCAACAACTGGACATGGAGTCCAACGGCAAGAGCGTGCGCCAGGACGGAAGCCCGGTGAATACCGATACCGGCCCGGTAATCTGGGGTGGCGTCGGCTGCAACGGGCAACATGCCTACCACCAGCTGCTGCACCAGGGTACCCAGTTGATCCCTGCCGACTTCATCGTGCCGATCGTCAGCTTCAACCCGGTGGCCGACCATCATCAATGGCTGTACGCCAACTGCCTGTCCCAGAGCCAGGCCCTGATGCTGGGCAAGACCCGCGCCGAAGCCGAGAGCGAGCTGCGGGACAAGGGCCTGAGCGAGGCCGAAGTGCAACGGCTGGCACCGCACAAAGTGATCCCAGGCAATCGCCCGAGCAACACCCTGGTAGTGGAGCGCATCAGCCCACGGCGCCTTGGCGCACTGGTAGCGTTGTACGAACACAAGGTATTCGTGCAGAGCGTGATCTGGGGCATCAACGCCTTCGACCAATGGGGCGTGGAGCTGGGCAAGGAACTGGGCAAGGGCGTCTACAGCCGCCTGGTGGGCAGTGACGAAACCCTGGCCGAGGATGCCTCGACCCAAGGCCTGATCAACTACTTCCGTGGTCGCCACCGCGGCTGATCGCCTGCATCCATGGGGGCCGGCTTGCCGGCTCCCATTCGGGCCCTGGCCCTGGCCCTTGAACCTTGCCCCCACATGCGCGCACCCTTGGACCTTGTCGCCAAACAAGCACAAGGAGCCGTCATGTTCGATATCAGCATTTTTCCGAAAGCCGATGCCGTCCGCCAGGCAGCCCAACTGAGCCAGGACGACTACCTCCACCTCTATCGCCAGTCCATTGAGCAGCCAGAACTGTTCTGGGCCGGGCAAGCCAAACGTTTCCTGCACTGGAGCCAGCCCTGGGCCGAGGTGCATCGCTATGACAGCCACACTGGCCAGGCCAGCTGGTTCCGCGGCGGCCAGCTCAATGTCAGCTACAACTGCATCGATCGCCACCTGGAGACACGCGGCGACCAGGCCGCGATCATCTGGGAAGGCGACGACCCTGCCGAATCCCTGCGCATCACCTACCGCACCTTGCACCAACAGGTCTGCCGCCTGGCCAACCTGCTCAAGAGCCGCGGCGTGAAGAAAGGCGACCGGGTGTGCATCTACATGCCGATGATCCCCGAGGCCGCCTACGCCATGCTCGCCTGCACCCGCATCGGTGCCGTGCATTCGGTGGTGTTCGGCGGATTCTCCCCGGAAGCCCTGCGCGACCGGATCCTCAACGCCGATTGCCACACCCTGATCACCGCTGACGAAGGCCTGCGCGGCGGCAAGCTGGTGCCGCTTAAAAGCAATGTCGACAAGGCCCTGCTCAGCTGCCCGGACGTCAGCAGCGTGATCATGGTGCAGCGCACCGGCGCTGCAGTGAGTTGGGTCGACGGCCGCGACATCCATTATGAGCAGGCCATGGCCGCCAGCAGCGACCAGTGTGCGCCCGAGCCGATGGACGCCGAGGACCCGCTGTTCATCCTCTACACCTCCGGCAGCACCGGCAAACCCAAGGGGGTGCTGCACACCACCGGCGGCTACCTGCTGCAGGTGGCCATGACCTTCAAGTACGTCATGGACTACCGCGACGGCGAGGTCTTCTGGTGCACCGCCGATGTCGGCTGGGTCACCGGCCACAGCTACATTCTCTACGGCCCATTGGCCAACGGCGCCACCACGCTGATTTTCGAAGGGGTACCCAACCACCCCAGCACTTCGCGCTTCTGGGAGGTGGTGGACAAGCATCGGGTGAACATCTTCTACACCGCGCCCACCGCCTTGCGCGCGTTGATGCGCGAAGGCAGCGGCCCGTTGCGCAACAGCTCGCGCGCCAGCCTGCGCCTGCTCGGCAGCGTCGGTGAACCGATCAATCCTGAAGCCTGGGAATGGTATTTCAACGCCGTGGGCGAACAACGCTGCCCGATCGTCGATACCTGGTGGCAGACCGAGACCGGCGGCATCATGCTCAGCCCGCTGGCCAGCACCCGGCTGATAAAGCCTGGCTGTGCCATGGCACCGATGTTCGGCGTGCAGCCGGTGTTACTGGACGACCAAGGCCAGGAGATCCAGGGCGCCGGCAGCGGCATTATGGTGCTCAAGGGCAGTTGGCCGGGGCAGATCCGTACCGTCTATGGCGACCCGCAACGCATGATCGAGACTTACTTCGCGCCCTATCCGGGCTACTACTTCACCGGCGATGGCGCCCGTCGCGACGAAGACGGCAGCTACTGGATCACCGGGCGCATCGATGACGTAATCAACGTCTCCGGACACCGTATCGGTACCGCGGAAGTGGAAAGCGCCCTGGTACTCCACGACGACATTGCCGAAGCCGCGGTGGTAGGTTACCCCCACGACCTCAAGGGCCAGGGGATCTATGCCTTTGTCACCCCGATGCAAGGCGTCGAGCCTGGCGAGCAGTTGAAGCAGGAATTGCTCGCCCTGGTCAGTCGAGAAATCGGCAGTTTTGCCAAGCCCGATCTGATCCAGTGGGCACCGGCATTGCCCAAGACCCGCTCGGGCAAGATCATGCGACGTATCTTGCGCAAGATCGCCTGCAACGAACTGGACAGCCTGGGCGATACCTCAACCCTGGCAGACCCCGGCGTGGTGAATGGGCTGATCGACAAACGCCTGAACAGCTGAAACCGGAGCGGCCCCGGCCGCGCCGCCTTTTTCATTATCCGCAGCGAGTCGCCATGGAATTCATTCGCAGCCGTATCGAAAGCCAGGTCATGAGCCTCTCCGGCCTGTCCCTGGGCCAGCTCGACCTGGAAAACCCCAAGGGCGACCCTGGCCTGTTCGGCCCGGGCGCGGTCTGCTGGCAAGTACACGCCGACTTCAGCAGCATGCTGATTGGCGGTATCAGCGCCTTGCTGATGCAGGCGTTGCATCCCCTGGCCCTGGCCGGGGTCTGGGACCATTCGAACTTCCGCCAGGACCTGATCGGTCGCCTGCGGCGCACCGGGCAGTTCATTTCCGGAACCACCTTCGGCTCACGCCAGGACGCCGAATGGTTGATCGATAAAGTCCGCGGTATCCACTTGCACATCACCGGCACCGCACCCGATGGGCGAGCTTATGCCGCCAGCGATCCGGACCTGCTGACCTGGGTGCACGTTGCCGAAGTCAGCAGCTTTCTCGCCGCCCACCTGCGCTATCTCAACCCGCATCTGCCAGGAACGGACCAGGATCGCTACTACGATGAAGTCGCCCTGATTGCCGAGCGCCTTGGCGCCCGGAATGTGCCTCGCTCGCGCAGGGCTGTGGCCGACTACTTGCAAGCCATGCGTGCGCAACTATTGTGCGACGAGCGCAGTCGCGAAGTATTGCGCTTGCTGCTGGCCGCTCCAGCCCCCAGCCGGCTGGCCAAGCCCCTTGGCTCATTGATGATGCAGGCCGGAATCGACCTGTTGCCCGACTGGGCCAGTGCCCTGCTCGGCGTCAACCAGCTCCCCCTGCAGCGCCAGCTGATCCGCGCCAGTATCAAACGCAGCGCACCGATGCTGCGCTGGGCAGTACGCGACAGCTCCGCGCACCGGGCTAGACGGCGCATGGGCCTGTAGAAACCGACCGGCCAAGGTCAATGACGGCGCCATCGCCCACCCGATCGGCGCCTCGGGCTGCCGATATTGGTGACCCCGCTGCATGAAATGCTCTAGCGCGATGCCAGGAAAGGCCTGGCCATCGAGCGCTAACCCCGTACATCCGTAGGAGCGAGGCTTGCCCGCGAGACAAACGTCATGACACCGCCGTGCATCAGGCACAGCGCGTGTTCGTTGAAGATTTATCGTGGGCAAGCCTCGCTCCTACAGACAACAGAAGCCCACCACCGCGCGCACCGCCTACAAGCACTAAACGAAGCTGGTAAACTGCCCCGCCCAATCATTCGCAAGGCGCCCGCATGTCTTCCTTGAACCAGGCGCTGCGCGCCGCCCTCGATCATCGCCAAGACCTGCTCGCCGAGCTGCACCAGCAAGGCACCGATTGCTATCGCCTGTTCCATGGCAGCCAGGAAGGCGCCGGCGGCCTGACCATCGACCGATATGGCCCGCAACTGCTGGTCCAGAGCTTTCACCAGCCACTGGAACGCGATGCCCTGCTGCAACTGCATGAGATCGTCGACCAGCGCCTGGAACTGTCTAGCCTGCTGGTCTACAACGACCGCTCCCGGAGCAATTCGCGTATCGCCCGTGAAGACTCGGTGTACCGCGCCGAAGACGCCGCGCTGGAAGATCTCGTCGGCCATGAGTGGGGCCTGAACTATCGGGTTCGCGGGCGTCATACCGGACAGGACCCCTTGCTGTTCCTCGACCTGCGCAATGCCCGGGGCTGGGTCAAGCGCCACAGTGCCGGCAAGAGCGTGCTCAACCTCTTTGCCTATACCTGTGGTGTCGGGCTCTGCGCTGCCGCAGGTGGCGCTCGCGAGGTCTGCAACCTGGACTTCGCCGAAGGCAATCTGGCGGTCGGTCGGGAGAACGCCCAGCTCAATCCACAGTTGCCATCGATGGAGTTCGTGCAGTCAGATTATTTTCCGGCGATCCGCCAGTTGGCAGGCCTGCCCATCAGCCAGCGACGTGGGCAGAAACTGCCCAGCTACCCACGCCTGGAACAACGCCAGTACGACCTGGTGCTGCTGGACCCCCCAGCCTGGGCCAAGAGCGCCTTTGGCACCGTCGACCTGCTGCGCGATTACCAAAGCCTGCTCAAACCCGCGCTATTGGCCACCGCCGAGGATGGCGTACTGATCTGCTGTAACAACCTGGCCAAGGTCTCGATGCAGGACTGGCGCGAACAAGTTCTGCGCTGCGCCGAGAAAGCCGGGCGCCCGGTGCGGGATTGCCAGGTCCTGCCACCCGCCTCGGACTTCCCCTCCCTGGATGGCCATCCACCGTTGAAAACCCTGGTCCTGCAACTCTGAAGCGATGTCATAAATCTGAACAATCCTGAAAAATGGACTGGTTTCGGAACCGTAAACGCGTGCCATACTCCAAGGCACATTTGATTCAAAAGATGAAGCCTCGCATGACCAAAGGATTGATTCGCGCTACCTGCGCCTTGTTGACCGCTCTCGCCCTTTACAGTCTGCTGGGCTTTTTCATTTTGCCGGGTATCGCCCTGCGCGTGGCCAACCAACAATTGGCCAACTACGCCACGACCCCTGCGCATATCCAACGCATCGAACTCAACCCTTTCAGCCTTGAACTGACGGTCTGGGGCCTGGGCATTGGCGAGCCGGGCAAAGAGCAAGTGGCCTTCGAGCGCCTCTACGCCAACCTGCAACTGGACAGCCTGTGGACTCGCGCCCTGCACCTGGCGGATGTGGAGCTGGACCAGCCCAAGACCGAGATCCTTTTCGACAAGGAGGGCAAGCTCAACCTCCTGGGCCTGTTCAAGCTCCCGGCCAGCGAACCCACGCCCAGCGATCCTGAGGCCAAGCCCTTTCCCGTCCGTATCGAGCGCATCAAGCTGGCCGGTGGCTACGTGCATTTTCAGGATTTGCGCCCCAGCGAGCCCATCGAGTTCCTCTACAACAAGCTCGACTTCGAGCTGAAGAACCTCAGCACCCTGCCTGACGACAGCGCCGACATGACCCTGGTGGCGACCGGTCCTGATGGCGGGCAGATCGACTGGAGCGGTAACTTCAGCGTGACCCCATTGGCGTCCGAAGGCACCTTGAAAGTCACCGACGGCAAGATGAAAGCCTGGTGGCCTTACGTTCGCGATGCCGTACCGCTGGTGCTGGAAGAAGGCCAGGTGAGCCTCGACACCCATTACAAATTCAGCCTGGACAAAGGCACCGAGCTCTTGCTGGACAAGGCATCGGTCAGCATCGCGCCCTTTGCCATCAAGGCGCCAGATGGCCGTCCCCTGGCGCGACTGGAACGCCTGGACGTCAGCGAGACCACGGTGGACCTGGCCAAGCAGCAAGTCGTCGTCGGCAAGATCAGCAGCCAGAAACTTGAAACCTGGGCCGCCCGCGAAGCCGACGGCCAACTGGATTGGCAAAAGCTGTTCGCCAGCCAGCCCGCCAAACCGGCCCCCAAGCATGAGCCCGCCACCGCCGAAGCGCCCAAGGAGCCAACGGCGCCGAGCAAGCCCTGGCAGGTCCTGCTCAAGGACGTGCAGTTGCGCAACTACCAGGTGCACCTGGCCGACCGCCAGGTCAAGCCGGCGGTCGCCCTGGAAGTGGGACCGCTGAACCTGGACCTGAAGAACTTCGACAGCCTCAACCAGTCGCCCTTCACCCTCAAGCTCGATACCGGCCTGGGCAAACAGGGTCGGATCGATGCCAGCGGCGAGTTCAACCTCAACCCCATCAGCGCCAAACTCAAGGTACAGACCAAGGACATCGACCTGCGCGTCGCCCAGTCCTACATCAGCCCATTCATTCGCCTGGAGCTGCGTAGCGGCATGCTCGGCAGCGATCTGGCGGTCGACCTGAAGAAGGTCGAACCGCTGGCCTTCAGCATCACCGGCCGGGCCAACGTGGATCAACTGCACACTCTGGACACTCTGAAGACCCGCGACTTCGTGAAGTGGAAGCAGGTGGTGGTGGAAGGCCTGAACTACCAGCATGGCGACAGCCTGAGCATCAGCCGCATCAACCTGATGCAGCCCTATGCGCGCTTCATCATCAACGATGACCGCACCACCAACGTCGACGACCTGCTGATCCCTCAACCGGCGGGCAGCGCCAGCAAATCCTCGGCCAAACCAGCGGCCAGCTCGAGCAAGCCCCTGGGCATCCACATCGGTGAAATCGCCATCAACGACGGCTCGGCCAACTTCGCCGACCTGACCCTGACGCCCAACTTCGCCACAGCCGTCCAGCAGCTCAACGGCCGGATCGGCACCATCGACAGTCGCCAGGCCAAGCCTGCGGATGTGGACGTCAAGGGCAAGGTCGATCGCTATGCGCCAGTGACCATCAAGGGCAGCGTCAACCCTTTCGATCCGATGTCGGCCCTGGATATCGCCACCAGCTTCAAGCGGGTGGAACTGACGACCCTGACGCCCTATTCCGGCAAGTTCGCAGGCTTTCGCATTCGCAAGGGACGGCTCAACCTCGACCTGCACTACATGATCACCAAGGGCCAGCTCAAGGCCGAGAACAAACTGGTGGTCGAACAACTGCAGTTGGGGGAAAAGGTCGACAGTCCGGACGCCGTGGACCTGCCAATTCGCCTGGCGGTGGCCCTGCTCAAGGACACCGACGGCAAGATCTCCATCGAGCTGCCGATCTCGGGCGACCTGAACAACCCGCAGTTCAGCGTCATGCCGATTGTCTGGCAAACCTTGCGCAACCTGGTGCTGCGCGCGGCCCAGGCACCGTTCAAGTTCATTGGAGGCCTGATCAGTGGTGGAGGGTCGGAAGACCTGGGTAGCGTGAGTTTCACCCCAGGCTCCAGCGAACTGAGCAAGGAATCCGAATCGTCACTGACCAATCTGGCCAAGGCGCTCCAGGAGCGCCCGACCCTGCGCCTGGAGATCGAAGGTACCAGCGCCCAGAGCAGCGACGGCCCGTTGATTGCCGAACAACGCCTGGAGCGCGAATACCAGTACAACTACTACAAGATCCTCCAGCGTCGCGGTGACAAGGTCCCTGCCCAAGCCTCGCTGCTGCAGGTGCCCGAAGGCGAGAAAGCCCCATTGCTCGAGGGCATCTATCGCACCCGCCTGAAACAACAGCCACCTGCGGAATGGAATCAGCTCAGTCGTGACGAGCGTAGCGCCAAGCTGCGTGAAGGCTTGATCAAGTACTGGGGCGCCAGCGAGGTGCTGTTGCGTCAGCTGGGCCAGGAACGAGCCAGCAGCATCAAGGACTTCCTGGTGGAAAAGGGCCAGTTGGCTGACGACCGGGTCTACTTCATCGACGCCAACCTGGGCCAGGCAGAAAGCAACGGCAATGTGATTACCCCTATGCATCTGGACAGCGAATGATCCTGGGGCGGAGCTGTCCCCTCTGACCGGCACCCTTGCTCATCAGGCGTTGATATCCGCCACTCAATAGAACAGGCCCCGACACCAAGTGCCGGGGCCTGTAATGATCACATCCCTGTGATCTTCGCATGAACCCTTGAAAGTAGTGGCAGGCACCAGCCTGCCGCTACCTCTCCCTGTCCAGGCGAGAACCTGTCGGCTTATTCAGCCTTCAAGCCATCGGCGGAGACCGCCTTCACGCCTTTGATCTTCTTGGTGATCGCCACCGCTGTGGCCTTTTGCGACTCGGTGATGGCCACGGTGGACGACAGGGACACGACGCCCTTGTTGGTTTCGACCTTGATATCAGTGCCAGGAATGCCTTTCTCGGTGACCAGATCGCTTTTCACCTTGGTGGTGATCCAGGTGTCGGAGGTGGCCTCTTTGGCCTTGGTCACTTCACCGGCAGCCACGACCATGGGCGACTGGGTGCTTTGGGTGGGCTGTGCAAAAGCTACGTTGGCCATAGTCAGGGTCAGAGCGGTAGCGGTTGCAGCAGCGATAGCGAACTTCTTCATACGAGTAACTCCTGTTCTTCTGGGAAGCCTGCGCCGTGTCCTGGCAACAGGGTTATCAGGGATATTGCAGGCGCTGTGCCAACTCCCAACCAAACAAAATATCCATATAAATCAATATCTTATAAAAAACACAAAAATTCGGACTCATGCAAAATGCATGATGACGCGCATCTCTGCATGCAAGTTGCGAGTTCCTGGCGGCCAGCAGCCAGCCATTCAGGCCTCATCCGCACTACAGCCTTTGGGAGCATAGTCCGCCTCCACCGTGGTGACGCAGCTCCAACCGGTTGCCGCCGAACGCCTCAGGGTCAAGCTCTTGTCCAGCACTGGCCCCGGGGCATTGAGGATCGTGCAGCCGATGCTCCCTTCTCCAGTGGCTGCCGTGCCCGCAGCGCTCATCCGGCAATTGGATGTCTGTGCAATACCACCGGCCAGCGCCAAGGTCGGATCGGTGCCCTGCGCAAGCAGGTCCTCGACGCCCGCTTTCAGCGCCGAGGCCTCCGCCAGCGCAGCGACTACCTTGGCCCTGGCCTGGTACTTGGCGTAAAGCGGCATCGCCACCATCGCAAGGATGCCGATAATGGCGACCACCACTAGCAATTCGATCAGGGTAAAGCCGGACTGTCGTTTCATGGATTGCCTCCTGGCATGAATAGAAATTGCAAGAAAAGCCGCAAGGGCCATCAGACCCAAAGCACGCCCTGTGCCAGATGCCTCACCCCGCAATCCAGGCTCTACAGGGCAGAGGTCCAAGGCCTTCGCTGCAAGAAGTCGCACTAACTGACAAATTTCGTCAGCCTCTGTCGTTATCCGTCAGGGCTCCGGGAGCTAGGCTTGAAAGGGCAGGAAGGCATCTGCCTGTGCGGTAGTTCGCAACGAAATCCACCGTCTTATCAGGGATCGAACCATGGCGGTAAAAGCTTCCAGGACCAGCGTGTACCTCTGGCAAGGTACCGATAGCCGGGGTCATGTCATGAGCGGCGAACTGAGTGCCGCGAACCCGGCCCTGGTTGGGGCTCGCCTACGCAAGCAGGGCATCATCCCAACCAGGGTCCGCCGCAAACCTCGGTACGGGCTGCGTTTGGGAGCGCGGGTAAAATCACGGGACATCGCTTTGCTCACCCGCCAATTGGCAACGCTGTTCCAGGCTGGCGTACCGCTGCTGCAGTCCCTGGAAATCATTGCCGATAGCTTCGGCCAACCGTTGATCCGCCAGCTCCTGGGACAACTCAAGCACGATATCGAGGCCGGCTCCAACCTGGCCAACGCGCTGCGCAAACACCCACAACACTTCGACCCGTTGTACTGCAACCTGGTGGAGGCCGGCGAGCAGGCAGGGGCCCTGGATACACTGCTGGAGCGGATCGCCACCTACCAGGAAAAAAGCGAGCGTCTCAAGGCCCGCCTGAAGAAGGCCATGGTCTACCCCCTGGCAGTGATCGGCGTCGCGCTCATAGTCAGCAGCATCCTGCTGCTCAAAGTGGTTCCGCAATTCCAGAGTCTGTTCGCCGGCTTCAATGCCGAACTGCCCTGGCTGACCCAGAAGGTCATCGGTCTTTCATATTTCCTGCAGCAACACGGTGGAACCTCGCTGGCAGCCTGCCTGGGGCTCGGGCTAGGTGGACGCCTGCTCTATCGTCGTTCTGCACGTCTACGCGATCATCTGGATGCAGGGTTGTTGCGCTTGCCCCTGGGTGGCGCCTTGCTGCACAAGTCTGCCGTGGCGCGCATGGCCCGTACCCTGGCCACCACCTTCGCTGCGGGAGTCCCCCTGGTTCAAGCCCTGGAGTCCGTCGCTGGTGCCAGCGGCAACCACATTCATCGACGCGCGATGGAGCGTATCCGCCTCCAGGTCGAAGGTGGCATGCAACTGAATTTCGCCATGCGTGCCAGCGGTGTTTTCCCTGACATGGCGATCCAGATGACCGCCATCGGTGAAGAATCCGGAACCCTGGATCATTTATTGGAAAAGGTAGCGGCGCATTATGAAACCGAGGTGGATAACCTGGTGGACAGCCTGACCAGCCTCATGGAGCCTTTGATCATGGTGATCCTGGGCAGTATCGTCGCAGCCTTGGTACTGGCGATGTACTTGCCCATTTTTCAACTCGGTACAGCGATCTGAACATGTCCTTGCCTGAAGTCCTTAGCCTTTATCCCCTGGTATTCGTAATGACCGGCCTACTGCTGGGGCTGATCGTCGGCAGTTTTCTCAATGTACTGGTCTGGCGTCTGCCACAGATGCTCGAGCGTGACTGGCGGGCCCAAGCCCATGAAATCCTGGGGCTACCTGCAGAGCCTGAAACCGCTCCCTATAACCTGCTGTTGCCCCATTCCCATTGCCCCAGCTGCGGAACACCTATCCGTCCCTGGCAGAATGTTCCGCTGATCAGCTATCTGTGGCTGCGTGGCCACTGCGCCCATTGCCAAGCCAGCATCAGCCTGCGCTATCCCCTGACCGAACTGGCTTGCGGCCTGCTCTCGGCGTTCGTAGCCTGGCATTTCGGTTTTGGCTGGCCAGCCGGCTTGATGCTGCTTCTGAGCTGGGGCTTGCTGGCCATGAGCCTGATCGACGCCGACCATCAGTTGCTACCGGATGTTCTGGTACTGCCGTTGCTGTGGCTGGGACTGATCGTCAACAGCTTCGGTATCTTCACAGACCTTGAGAATGCCCTGTGGGGCGCGGCGATCGGCTACTTGTTCCTGTGGTCGGTGTTCTGGCTGTTCAAGCTGCTGACCGGCAAGGATGGCCTGGGCCATGGTGATTTCAAGCTGCTGGCGCTGCTGGGTGCCTGGGGCGGTTGGCAGATCCTGCCGCTGACCCTGCTTCTGGCCTCCCTGACCGGGGCGCTGCTGGGCACCCTCATATTGCGCTTGCGCCAGGCCAAAGGCTCGACGCCTATCCCCTTTGGCCCATTTCTGGCGATTGCCGGCTGGATTGCCTTGCTCTGGGGTGGTCAAATAACCGACTTCTATTTGCAGTTTGTCGGTTTCCAATGACTCGCTCCGTGAACACCCCCTGGACCCTTGGCCTTACCGGCGGTATCGGTAGCGGCAAGAGCGCCGCCGCCCAGCACTTCATCGACCTGGGCATCCATGTGATCGACGCCGATCACGCCGCCCGCTGGGTGGTGGAGCCTGGACGCCCTGCCCTGGGCCAGATCGCCCAGCACTTTGGTGACGGCGTATTGCAAGCCGACGGCCAGTTGGACCGCGCGGCCCTGCGCAAGCTGATCTTCGAAGAGCCGGAACAGCGCCGCTGGCTAGAGGCCCTGCTGCACCCGCTGATCGCCGAGGAGATCGCCAGCCACCTGGCCCGTGCCGAATCACCCTACGCGATCCTGGTATCGCCTTTACTGGTGGAGTCCGGTCAGGCCCGGATGACCCAGCGCATCCTGGTGATCGATGCACCACAGCAATTACAGGTCGAACGTACCCTGCTGCGTGACCAGGTCAGCGAACAGCAGGTCCAGGCGATCCTGAAGGCCCAGGCCAGCCGTGAAGAACGGCTACGGCATGCCGATGATGTACTGGTCAACGACCGCGACCGGGCCTGGTTGAACAGCGAGGTCGAACGCCTGCATCACTTTTACTTAACTTTGCGTGGAGGCCAGCCATGAGCCAACCCCTGACCGTCGAATGCCCAACCTGTGGCGCCCCCGTGGAATGGACCGCGGCCAACGTCAACCGGCCGTTCTGCTCCGACCGTTGCAAATTGATCGACCTGGGCGCGTGGGCGGCCGAGGAACACAAGATCCCGGTGAGCCCGGACGCCGAGGACGAGCTGTTCTCCGAGGAACTGCCGCCCCGGGCCCACTGAGTCCGCCGATAGATCGATCAGGGCCGCATGAAGCTGTAGTCCTGATCGTCGTCGAGGTTTTCCGCGAGGAACTGCAACTCATCCGCCAGGTCCTCGATACTGCGCACATTCTTGCTCTGCTGCACCACCGCGCTAAGCAGGGCCCGCAGGCTCAAACCCGGCTCGAACCCTTCCTGCAAGGCATTTTGCAGGCTGTCGCGCACTTCCTGCCGGGCCCACTGATAGACACTCATGACCGCACTCCTGGAATTTTTGCCGAGCATGCAGCGCGGCCCGAAGCCCGGAATTGATATGGATCAAGGGCGCGGGTCCTCGTCCTTCCAGGGTGCCGAGAGGTAGCGAGTACGGTTGAACGTCTCCAGCCATTCGGGGCAGAACACCACCAGGGCGCTGACCACCATGCCGTTGATGAATGCCTCCGGAAAGATGATCAACCACAGGTAACCAATGAAATCCTCAAGCCATTCGGGCATGGCGAAGCGTTCGTCGAACCAGAGGATGCCCAATGCGCAAAGCAGGCATAGCAGCGCTGAAAGCGCCGCAGCAAAAAAACCGGAACAGAAGATATAGACGAAAAGATTACGTGGCTGCGCCCTCTCCACCAGCCAGGCGCAGGTTTCAGTCACCGCCACCGGCAGCAAGATCAACAGCGCACCATTGACTCCCAGGGCTGCCAGGTCCTGGCGTCCCAAGACCAGCAATCCCAGTTGCGCGATCAAGCCACCGACTATCGCCAACGGCCAGTCCAGCAGCAGGGTCACCGCTGTCATGCCAATGAAGTGATAGGACACCCCGGTATCGAAATCCCGCCGAACCAGCCATAGCAGGAACAAGGCGAACACAGTGCCGAATAACAAGTGCTGGCGGCGACTGTCGCTAAACAATTCGACCCAGGGCGCACGCCATACCGCCCAGGCCAGCAGCGGCACATACAGCAGCCAACCCAGCATCAGCGTCTGCGGCGCCAACAGTGCCGAACTGATCATGGCCTGGCTTGTTCCAGCGCCGCAGCCAGTTGCTCGGCAGTGGCGTACTCCTGGCGTGCCACCAAGCGTCCGTCCTGCAATTGCAGCCACAACACCTTGTCTTCGGCTGCGACATAGCGCGGGGCTACTCGCCCGTCGCGATCGAGCATCACCCGGTAGGGATAGTCACGCATGGCCGGAACCGCGAACATCTTGGCAATCAATGCCGGCATGCGCTGGATATCCGCGACGAAAACACCTTGGCGCTCCTGCAGATAATCCTTGGGTTTATCCTTGAGTGCGGCATTCACCAGCTTGGCCGCCTCCATGCTGCGCGCCACCAGCAACACACGAGCCTGGGAGTCTAGGCTATAGGCCTCATCGAACTGATCCAACAGGGTCCAGGGCGCCAACCGCTCTCCCACTTCCAGGGCGTTGGCCCATAACGGCAACAGGCTCAGCAACAGAATTGACCAGCGTTTCACTGCACACTCCTTATTGATCGATTAGACGCAAAACAGTCTACACCGCCCCTGGGCAGGCTCCAGCCAAAGCCTGCGAACAGCTGGCAATGTCAGGCTGAGCTTTTTCCTGTGCCCTGGTTCTTAAGGTCACAATTGGGCGCTAAGCTTGGGTAATGGATGACTCAGATTTCTTGCGCCTGCTTACCATCCAGGCCGAGCAAGCCAATGCGTTCCTGTCCAATGCCCGCAAATGGGAGCGTGAGCGTTGGGTCTGCCAGCGCCTGTTGCAAGGCCTGAACATTCCCTATCGCAATGACGAGTTCAGCGCTGCCGGACAGGAACCACCGGATGTGCTGTTTCGCGAGGCCAGCTTCGAAGTGTTCTTCGTCCTTGATGAGGGGCGCCGGCTCAATGATGAATGGCGTGACGAGCTGCAACGCCGACGCAGCGCTTTTTCCCTGAGCCAGTTGGTAAGGCGCGAGGCCAAGCCCAAGCGCATCCCTGCCAACGAGTTGTTGCTACGCCTGGCGCCAACGCTGCGCAAGAAGGCCCACAACTACCAGGAACGCGGAATGAACCTGGGAGAGCTGGATATCATTGCCTTTGCCGCCCTTAAGCGTGAGGTGCTGGATCTCAACAGCCATTTTCCACCACCCACCGAGTACCTGCGCCAGGGCTGGCGCTCCCTGTCCCTGGTGGGACCGACCTTTGCCCGAGTTCTGTTCGCTCATCCGGATGCTCCTGAGTTCCTGCGCAGCAACCTGGGACGCAGCATCGTTTTCGACGTTGGTATCAGTTTATGAGACTCGTCAATCCGCCTTCGGTGGGCATGGCGTAATCCTCACGGCGATGGTAAAAAAGCCCTCATGCCTGCCCGCGCCGGGTTTTCCCTTAAAACCCGACGCAACAGCGGTAATGCTCCTGTTTATGTCGGATTACACTGAGCTGTAACGTTCCCGCATGTTGCGACGTCTACCTGACGAGGCCTTTTATGAGCAGCCGCCTGAACCCCGACGACCAACGCCATGTCGAAGATTATCTGCAACTACCCCAGCACCGAGTCGAGCGCCGGCCCTTCCGGCCGTGGATGCTCCTCGTGGTGGTAGTCGTGGTGACCGTGGCCCTCGGTCTGTTGAGCCGTCTTATCAGTTACCTGACGCTATGAGCTGCATCGCGCTCGCTCGGTCGACTGTCCCGATTTCTTTTAGCCTTGCGAGATATCCCCATGACTCATCGTATTGTCATCGTTGGCGGCGGCGCCGGCGGCCTGGAGTTGGCGACCCGCCTGGGTAAGACCCTGGGCAAACGCGGTACCGCCAGTGTGACCCTGGTGGACGCCAATCTGACCCACATCTGGAAACCACTGCTTCACGAAGTGGCAGCCGGTTCGCTGAACTCCTCCGTAGACGAACTCAACTATGTTGCCCAAGCAAAATGGAACCACTTCGAGTTCCAGCTGGGGCGCATGAGCGGACTTGATCGTCAACAAAAAAAGATCCAGTTGGCCGCCACCTACGACGAAGAAGGTGCGGAGCTGTTGCCTGCTCGCGAACTCGACTATGACACCCTGGTCCTGGCCGTTGGCAGTACCACCAACGACTTTGGAACCCAAGGTGCTGCCCAGCACTGCCTGTTTCTCGACACCCGTAAACAGGCCGAGCGTTTTCACCAGCAACTGCTCAACCACTATCTGCGAGCCCATGCTGGGCAGACCCAGGAGTTGGAGCAGATCAGCGTGGCGATCGTCGGTGCTGGAGCTACCGGCGTCGAACTGGCGGCGGAGCTGCACAATGCAGCCCACGAACTGGCAGCCTATGGGCTGGACCGTATCCGCCCGGAAAACATGCACATCACTGTGATCGAAGCCGGGCCGCGGGTACTACCAGCATTGCCAGAACGCATCAGCGGCCCCGTGCACAAGACCCTGGAAAAACTCGGGGTACGCGTCATGACCAACGCCTCAGTCAGTGAGGTGACGGCCGAAAACCTGATCACCGCGGACAACCAGGTCATTCCCGCCAGCCTCAAGGTTTGGGCTGCGGGTATCCGTGCGCCTGGCTTCCTCAAGGATATTGATGGCCTGGAAACCAATCGTATCAATCAGCTTCAAGTACTGCCGACCTTGCAGACCACACGCGACACGAACATCTTTGCCTTCGGCGATTGCGCCGCCTGCCCACAGCCAGGTAGCGACCGCAACGTACCGCCAAGGGCGCAAGCCGCGCACCAGCAGGCATCGTTACTGGCCAAGTCATTGAAGCTGCATATCGAAGGCAAGGAACTGCCAACCTACAAGTACACCGACTACGGCTCACTGATCTCCCTGTCGCGATTCTCCGCAGTAGGCAACCTGATGGGCAACCTCACCGGTAGTGTGATGCTTGAAGGCTGGTTGGCGCGGATGTTCTACATCTCGCTCTATCGCATGCACCAGGCGGCGCTCTACGGAGTATTTCGTACAGCGATGATGATGCTCGGCAGTCGAATCGGGCGTAGTACGGACCCACGTTTGAAGTTGCACTAAACCCGCGATCCGCCAAACACCCACTACCTCAGGTAGTAGGGTGTTTGGTTATGCAACAACATCTGCCCTACGGTTGCCAGACACCCATTTTCGATCAGGCACTGGCAGCAAGCGATAACCAACCACAAAAAGCGCGGGAAATCTCAAGACAACTTCAGGGGAAACGTTAGCGCAGACGCTGCCGTGCCGAATCTGGCAACACCGCCTATTTCCCTCCAACTGAGTTGGCAGTTGAAAATCAAACTAATCACACTTGCAACTGTATTACACGCAAGCCACCTCGAATAACGACGTGCCTCCAACTGCCAGAATTCTGCAAAGTTTCAATATCGCTCCCATACCCCTCACCATCGTAAATACGGGAGAAAATTTCGATCCAACGGTTCAATGACCGATAGTCCTTCAGGGTTCGGCTCAAATGAATCCAGAAGTTTCAGAAATAGAAACTGGCAACTCGAACAAACAGCGGCCAGCCATTGAAAATGACTAACCGCGAACAATCAATTCAGGGAATCAGTGCGTTACGCTTGGCGAATTCCGCCAAGCTTACTTGTGAGCCCAAACCCAGCTTCTGCAAAAGGCGAGTCTTGTAGGTACTGACAGTCTTGTTGCTCAAAAACAGCTTCTCACCAATGGCCTTGTTCGAATACCCCTTGGCCAGGTGCTGCAACACAATCATCTCCCTGTCAGTCAGCGAGCCGATCTGTTCGGACTCAGTACGCTGCTCTGTCGTAGAGGCTGAAACATCCTGGGCCAGGGAGGGATAAAAGGTGTATCCAGCCAGGACTGCGTTCAGGGCCACGACTAGATTGCCCAGGTCTTCTTCCTTGTTGACAAACCCCCTAGCGCCCAGTTGGATACAGCGCCTGCAGAAGCTCTCAACAGATTGCGAAGTGAGTACCAGCACCTCGGTAGGCAAACCGAGAGCCTTGATACGTGAAAGCACCTTGAGACCATCCAGCTTGGGAATGCCGATATCGAGAATCACCACATCCGGTACATGCTCGCGAACCAACTCCAAAGCATCCAAGCCATTATCTGTTTCGGCGACCACCTGCATGTTGTTCTTTTCCAACAACACCTTGACAGCAAGCCGAACAACAGGGTGGTCATCAACTATCAATACGCTATGCATATTTTCACTTCACCTTAAGAACTCGACTTTCGGCCAGCCATGACCGCTCGGAAAATATACTTTATCGCACCCAGACAAGATGCAACTTTTATCGCCACATGCGGTATCGACTTCATGAGTACAGCGCACATGAAAACGCGATAATCATCTCGCCAACCAAACTGGATGAAATTCACAAACCACACAGCCACGCTACTGCGCAAACTCAGGTTCCGGGTAAACCATCGCTGACACAAGTGGCAAATGCGGCCCGCAGGAGGAATCTGGGAGGTCCGATTGCTCTCCAGGAAAATTCATACAACACCTAGGAATATGCCCAATAGCTTCAACTCCATGACCTTAAGCAAGATAGGCATCAATTAATAACTCGAGCCGGTCATGCAAAATCTGAATATTCTGGTTCTGGAGGACGACCCCTTGCAGCGCCTGGTCATCACCCTGGCATTGAGGAAAGTCATGCCTGGACACGTCCATGAAGCGGGCAACGGCAATGAGGCCCTGGACCTGTTGAACGCCAGCGAGAAAATGGACATTGCCATATGCGACCTGAAAATGTCAGAGATGGACGGTCTGGCGTTCCTGCGCCAGGCCAGCCAAAACGGCAAGCTGCACTCCGTTATCCTGTGCAGCCAGCTTGAACCAATCCTGCGACAAGCCGCCATAACAATGATCAAGCGCCTGGGCTTGAATTTCCTCGGCGATCTGGGAAAGCCTTTCAGCCTCGAGCGCCTTATCACGCTGCTGGCGCGTCATCAGAGGTGGCGCCAAAACCCATTCACGCTCTTGACCAGATTCGAGTTGCCAACGCTGTCCGACATCGTTCGCGGGTTGGACAATGGCGAATTCGAACCCTACTACCAGCCCACGGTGGCGCTCGCCGATACCTCGCTGCTGGGCGTGGAAGCCCTGGTCCGCTGGAATCACCCGCAACTGGGTGTGCTCCCGCCCTCGTACTTCCTGCATGTCATGGAACAGAACAGCCTGCTGGACCGGCTGTTCTGGCCATCCTTCGAGCTCGGCCTGGCTCTACGCCACACCCTGGCTCAACAAGGCAAGCCCCTGAACTTTTCATTCAACCTGCATCCATTGCAGCTCGCATCCCTGAACCTGACCGACTCCATCGCGTCGATGGCTGCGCTATTCAAGGTGCCCTCCAGCAGCCTCACCTTTGAAATCAACGAAACCGGCATGGCAAGCGTCCCTGCCATCAGCCTGGAGAATCTGGTGCGCCTGCGCGTGATGGGGTGCGGCCTGGCCATGGATGATTTCGGAGCCGGCTACGCATCCTTGGAGCGCCTTTGCGAGATACCCTTCAGCCAGATCAAGCTGAATGGCAGCTTCGTACGCAAAATGAAGCACCACCCCAGAAGCAGCGCAATCATTAGTTACACAGTGACCCTTGCCCGCTCCCTGGGTATGTCCCTGATCATCGAGGGCGTCGAAACTGCCGAGCAACGCAGGCGCCTGCAAGAACTGGGTTGTCACGCCGCCCAGGGATTTCTCTTCGCTCGCCCGATGCCTGAAAAGCACTTCACAGCCTATTGCACACGCTAGTCCATCACCTCGATGGCTCACTGACAGATGACAATCCATATTCTGCCGCCACCAGCCAATGCTCATCACAGCATTGTCTGCTGACCATTCCCTCCTGACCTCCTGATTCCAGAAGCGATCATGCATTTACCACTTAACTGGCTTCTTAGCTGCTTGACGATAATGGGAGCCCAACTGGCAATGGCCCAGGTGCTACCTACGACCCTGTACAGCACTGCACGCCTGGACCCTCACGAACTCATGCTGGAGGAGGAAGACTGGCGCTGGCTACGGAGCAAGCAGGAACTGAAGATCGGCGCCATTGCCGCGGAATCGCCACCGTTTAGCGTCAGCTACAACGATAATCGCTATGAGGGGCTCAATGCAGATATCAGCGCACTGATCGGCCAGATGCTCGGAGTCAGCATAAAAATCGTTCCCTTTGCCACCCGGGAGGAAGCCATAGAGGCCCTGAAAACAGCCAACATCGATTTGCTGAGCAGTCACAGCTCCGAACGAAGCGAGCACAGCCTCAGCTTCACCCAGTCGTTCGCCGAAGGCCGCCTGGCCCTGTTCAAACGCAACAATGACCCGCGCAACGCCTCAACCGATCTCGCCGGGCGGCGGATTGCCGTGACCAAGGAACACAGCCCAGAACTGCGGTCACGCTTTCCATTGGCCCATCTGCTGATCTATCCATCCCACGAAGAAGCGATAGCTGCCGCAGCATTCGGTGATGCAGAGATCTACGTCGACGACCTACTCAGCGCCTACTTCCATATCAATCGTGCCTACTATGGCTTTCTCAAGTTCGAGCGCTTCATAGGCCCATCCCGCGCCGGCTATGGTTTTGCTGTACGCAGTAACAACCAGCGCCTGCAGAAGATCCTCGACCAGAGCATCAGCAGCATCGGCCAGGAAAAACTCACCAGCCTGACCCAACGCTGGGTGGGAAGCGGTTTCTTGCCATCAGATGAACGAGTCCCCTTGACCGCAGAGGAATCACGCTGGATCGCACGTAACCCAGTCGTGCGCCTAGTGATCAACGATGACCTGGCACCTGTGGCCTTTTACGATGCCAAAGGCGTTTTTTCCGGTGTTGCGGCTGAACTGCTGGAAGTGATTAGCCAGCGCACAGGCCTGCGATTCGAAGTAACCGCCCGCAACGGTGGCTACCCGCAACAGATTGAAGCCCTGCAACGCTCCGAGGCGGACCTGGCCATCATGACCGCCAGTGCGCAGCGAGAGGAGAGCCTGCGCTTTACTCGCCCGTTCCTGAACAGCCCCTTTGTACTCATCACCCAGACGGACAGGACAGCCTGGGCACAAGTACCAGACAACCTGATTGGCAAGCGCCTGGCCATACCCGCCGGGCATGTGGCATTGCAACAGGTACGCGAGCTGTATCCCAAGACCCAGGTGATAGAGACACAAACCTCGCTGGATAGCATGAGTCAGGTCTACTCAGGCAGTGCTGACGCAGCGGTGGTCGCCCTGCCCACATCGCGCTACTACATCGTCCGCCTGTTCCAGAATCGCCTGGCCGTTGCCGGCCTGATCCACAGCAGCCAGAAAACCGCCAGCTTTGCCGTACGTCGGGGCGATGCGGAGCTGCAATCGATCCTCGACAAGGTTTTGCTCAGCCTCCCCGCCGACGATCTCAATGCCATGGCCAATCACTGGCGCTCACCGCCAGGCATGAGCAGCGAAACCTGGCGCGACTACAGCATCGTAATCGCGGAAATCATTACCGGAGCGGCATTACTGCTCCTGCTGTCCTTGATCTGGGGCTTCTATCTGCAGCGCCGCATAAAGGCCGAGAAGACACTCAATGATCAACTGCGCTTCATCGAAACGCTGACCGAAAACATGCCCCCGGTGCTCTACATACGAGACCTGGAGGGCAATATGCTGTCCTGCAATCGCAGCTATTTGCGTAGTGTCGGGCTGAGCGCCGAGCAGGTCCTGAACAAGACCGTGCAGCAACTGCCCAGCGAGCACTTCTCTGCGGAACCCGATCTGCACCAGAGCTATCTGCAAGCGATCAATGATGGGCAGACGGTCACGTCCATCTATGCCATACAACTGCAGGGCAAGGAGGTCTGGATAGAACACTGGATCCAGCCCTTCCAGGACGCCAATGGCGTTACCAAAGGCGTGATCTGTGGCTGGCTGGACATTACCAAGCACCGATACCTGGTCCAGGAGCTCAAGGAAGCGAAAAACCTTGCAGATGAGGCCAGCCGGGCCAAGACGACGTTCCTGGCGACCATGAGCCATGAAATACGCACCCCAATGAATGCAGTCATCAGCATCCTGGAGCTGGAACTCAAGCGTGCCAACAACGACAGGATTGAACGCTCCAGTATCGATATCGCCTATAACTCGGCCAAAAGCCTGCTGGAGCTGATCGGCGATATCCTCGATATTGCCCGCATCGAATCCGGACGCCTGAGCCTCTCGCCCAAGCGTTCCAATTTGCGCGAGCTGGTGGAGTCGGTCGCCAGGGTATTCGAGGGGTTGGCACGGCAGAAAGGCCTGAGCCTGATCCTCGAGATCGACTCCAGCATCAACGGCGATGTCCTGGTAGATGGGATGCGCTTCAAACAGATCCTTTCCAACCTGGTGAGCAACGCTATCAAGTTCACCGAGGCTGGCTTCATCAAGGTGACCATAACGGCGGACTTGATGGAAAACGCCTTGCTGCGGATCAACCTCTGCGTCGAAGACTCAGGGATCGGAATATCCCCGGCCAGCCAACAACGCCTGTTCCGGCCGTTCTCGCAGGTGGAGCGCAACGTACCGAACGCAGAAGGTACGGGCCTGGGCCTGGTGATTTGTCGCTCCCTGTGCGAAATGATGGGGGGCCAGATTTCCCTGAACAGTTCGTTGGGCCATGGCACTCGGGTGAATGTGGAGTTGCGCCTGCAGGCCCTGGAACGGGTCGCCACCAGCGAACGCCCCGCCCAGCCCAAGGCGCGCCAGATGCGCCGCCTGCAAGTTCTCGTGGTGGACGATCACTCAGTGAACCGCCAGGTTCTGCAACAACAGCTGTGCTTCCTCGGACATGATGTAGTCGAGGCAGAGAACGGCCTGGATGCCTTGAATATCTGGCGCGAGCACGCTTTCGACATCATCATCACCGACTATCACATGCCCATCATGAATGGCGCTGAATTGGCCCGGGCTATCCGTCAGGATGAACGTGACAATGCTTGCGAGCCCGTGACCATCGTTGGCTTGACTGCAGACGCGCAACCTGAAGAGACAGACCGTTGTGTCCAGGCCGGAATGAATGATTGCCTGGTCAAGCCCATCAGCCTCGACGAACTGGAGGAGCGCCTGCTGACGTTGGGCGAGGTCGATGAGAGTGAACAGGGGCCGACCTCCGCGCCTCCACAAGACCTTACTCAACCACCCCGGGTATTCGACCTCGAGTCCCTGCATACCCTGGTGGGAGGCGAAGCGGCAATGCTGCATCAACTCTTGAACGAGCTGCTGAGCAGCAACCGTAAAGACCTACAGGCACTGACAACGTGCTTGCGGGACCAGGCGATCACTGAACTGGCGGAACTGGCGCATCGTATTAAAGGCGCAGCGCGAGTGGTAAAAGGTGCACAGCTGGTAGAAAGCTGTCGTCAACTGGAGGATGCCTGCCTCAGCCCCGACCTATCCTTGGCGGTAATCACCGAACGTGTTGAACAGGTGAAGCAGGCGATCATGACTCTAGAACTGGGCTTGCTTGGAGAATACAAGAGCCGGGAAGAATCACTAGAGCGCTGAAAGGGCAGCGACTACTGGTCTTTAAGCGTTGTTCGCTTCAGCCGAGCAACGCTCAATATATCCTTGGAACCTTACGAGCAGACAAACGAAAAAGGGCACCTCTAGAGGTGCCCTTTTCGTAAATATGGTCGGGGTAAGGGGATTCGAACTCCTGACATCCTGCTCCCAAAGCAGGCGCGCTACCGGACTGCGCTATACCCCGGTAAAAAAAAGGCACCTTCAAGAGGCGCCTTCTTCGAACAGTGCTTTTGGCCCCTGCTCTTAAGATTCGATTCCAGCGAACTGGTTTCAAAAATGGTGGGTCGTGCAGGATTCGAACCTGCGACCAATTGGTTAAAAGCCAACTGCTCTACCAACTGAGCTAACGACCCAAATATGGTCGGGGTAAGGGGATTCGAACTCCTGACATCCTGCTCCCAAAGCAGGCGCGCTACCGGACTGCGCTATACCCCGGTTTGAAGTTGGCTCCGTGACCAGGACTCGAACCTGGGACCCAATGATTAACAGTCATTTGCTCTACCGACTGAGCTATCACGGAACTAAGCACTTCAAGCTACAACGTGTTGCTTCATCCTCTTCGACTTTCTTCGTATCGCTACGTTCATGTCTCTGAGGCGCGCCATTTTACAATCTTTAAAACCTCTGTCAACCCCCTAAATTGCTTTTAAGACAATGATTTGCGAGTTCATTGCCGGTTTCTTCTTCAGCAGAAAAAACCTGAGGGGTGACTGACTGCGGGGCGCACTTTACAAGCCTTTTCCTTATAGTTCAACGCCCTAGTGAAAAAAAAGCCTCGCAATGCGAGGCTTTTTATCTACAGGCGATCTGATGATCAGTTGAAGACGATTTCGTCCTCCTGCACCGAGGCCGTAATCGTTCCCCCAGGCAAGAAGCCCCCGGAGAGGATCAACTGCGCCAACGGGTTCTCGATCCAACGCTGGATCGCCCGTTTCAGCGGCCGGGCACCATACACGGGGTCGTAACCAACCGCGATCAGCTTGTCCAAGGCCTCGTCGCTCAGCACCAGACTCAACTCACGCTCCGCCAGACGGCTACGCAGGCGGCCCAGTTGGATCTGGGTGATACCGGCGATCTGGTCCCGTGCCAAAGGCTCGAAAATCACCACTTCGTCCACCCGGTTGATGAACTCCGGACGGAAGTGCGTAGAGACCGCGTCCATCACGGCTGCACGTTGGGCCTCACGATCCCCCACCAGCTCCTGGATCTGGGCAGAGCCCAGGTTGGAGGTCATGACGATCACCGTATTACGGAAATCGACCGTGCGTCCGTGGCTATCCGTCAGCCGGCCATCTTCCAGAACCTGCAGCAGGATGTTGAACACATCCGGATGCGCCTTCTCCACCTCATCCAGCAGGATCACCGAATACGGCTTACGACGCACAGCTTCGGTCAGATAGCCACCCTCCTCGTAACCGACATAGCCCGGAGGTGCACCAATCAAGCGCGCGACGGAGTGTTTCTCCATGAACTCGGACATATCGATCCGCACCATGGCCTCTTCAGTATCGAAAAGAAACTCCGCCAGAGCCTTGCACAACTCCGTCTTACCGACCCCGGTCGGGCCAAGGAACATGAACGAGCCGCTTGGCCGGTTCGGGTCGGACAATCCTGCACGGGAGCGCCGTACTGCGTTGGCTACCGCCACGACAGCCTCGTTCTGGCCGATGACACGCTGGTGCAACAGGCTTTCCATCTTGAGCAGCTTGTCACGCTCGCCTTCGAGCATTTTCGATACCGGAATGCCTGTCCACTTGGACACCACTTCGGCGATTTCTTCCTCGGTGACCTTGCTGCGCAGTAGTTGGTTTTCGCTGTGGCCATGCTGGTCGACCATCTGCAGGCTGCGCTCCAGATCCGGGATCACCCCGTACTGCAACTCGGCCATGCGGTTCAGATCGCCCTTGCGACGAGCGGCTTCCAGCTCCTGACGCGATTGCTCGATCTTCTGCTGAATCTGGGCAGAGCCTTGTACTTCAGCTTTCTCTGAAGTCCAGACCTCTTCAAGATCGGCATATTCACGCTCCAGGCGAATGATTTCTTCCTGCAGCTTCTCCAACCGCTTGATCGCGGCCTCATCGTCTTCCTTCTTGAGGGCCTGGGATTCGACCTTCAGTTGAATCAAGCGTCGCTCCAAGCGGTCCAGCACCTCCGGCTTGGAATCGATCTCCATGCGAATACGGCTGGCCGCCTCATCGATCAGGTCGATGGCCTTGTCCGGCAACTGCCGATCGGTAATGTAACGATGGCTGAGCTTGGCAGCCGCGATGATCGCACCGTCGGTGATGGCCACCTTGTGATGCACTTCATAACGCTCTTTCAAGCCACGGAGGATCGCGATGGTGTCTTCCTCGCTAGGCTCGTCCACCAGCACTTTCTGGAAGCGCCGCTCAAGAGCCGCATCCTTCTCTATATATTGACGGTACTCGTTGAGAGTAGTGGCACCGACGCAGTGCAACTCCCCCCGGGCCAGGGCAGGCTTGAGCATATTGCCTGCATCCATCGAGCCCTCGCCCTTGCCAGCACCGACCATGGTGTGCAGTTCGTCGATGAACAGGATGACCTGCCCCTCCTGCTTCGACAGTTCGTTAAGCAATGCCTTGAGGCGCTCCTCGAACTCACCGCGATATTTGGCACCAGCAATCAACGCCCCCATATCCAGGGACAGCAGACGCTTGCCTTTCAGGCCATCCGGCACTTCACCGTTGATGATCCGTTGGGCCAGCCCCTCGGCAATGGCCGTTTTACCCACGCCAGGCTCGCCGATCAGCACCGGATTGTTCTTGGTCCGGCGCTGCAGCACCTGGATCGTACGGCGAATTTCATCGTCACGACCGATCACAGGATCGAGCTTGCCGTCTTCGGCACGCTTGGTCAGGTCGACGGTGTACTTGTCCAGCGCCTGGCGCGACTCTTCGACGTTGGCGTCATTCACCGCCTCGCCACCGCGCAGGTTGTTGATGGCATTCTCCAGGGCTTTCTTGCTCACGCCTTGGCCCAGCAGCAACTTGCCAAGCTTGCTGTTCTCATCCATGGCCGCCAGCAGCACCAACTCGCTGGAAATGAACTGATCGCCTTTCTGCTGGGCCAGGCGATCGGCCTGGTTGAGCAAGCGCGCCAGGTCCTGGGACATGTTCACGTCGCCAGTGGGGTTCTGGATCTTCGGCAGTTGGTCGAGCTCTTTGCTCAGTTCCTTGCGCAGGCTGTTGACGTCGAAGCCCACCTGCATCAACAAAGGCTTGATGGAACCGCCCTGTTGTTCAAGCAGAGCCTGCATCAGGTGCGCCGGCTCGATGGCTGGGTGGTCGAGGCCAACCGCCAGGGATTGAGAATCGGATAAGGCCAGCTGTAGCTTGCTGGTTAATCGGTCTATACGCATTAGTCACCTTCCTTTTGAGCAGGCCGGAGCGATGGACACACCTAAATAGAGAAACCTGCCAGATGATTCTCTAGATGCGGTCGATTCTGGGAGATTCAAGCGCCAGTTGCTTGACGCAAGTCAGATTAGTCTAGCGCTCGAGCCAGACGAGGGAAGCAAAACGCCCGGTACGCGGACTGCGCCGATAGGAGAAGAAGCGAGGGTCGCTGACTGTGCAATAACCACCGCCATAAACAGCCGTGACGCCACGGGCCGCCAGGCGCAGGCGGGCCAGTTGGTAGATATCGGCCATGAAGCGCCCGGCATTGATGCTCGGCACGAAGGCCTGCTCGGCCTCGGCCAGCTGGGCGACGAACACTTCACGCACTTCGGCGCCCACTTCAAAACGCTGCGGACCGATGGCCGGCCCCAGCCATACCAGGACCTCAGAAGCTGGCACGTCCAAATGATCGAGCGTGGCTTCCAGCACCCCGGCAGCCAGCCCACGCCAGCCGGCATGAGCGGCCCCGACCCGGGTTCCGGCGCGATTGCAGAAAAGCGCCGGCAGGCAGTCGGCGGTCATCACCGTACAGGCAATACCTGGGGTCGCGGACCAGCTGGCATCGGCGGTTGCAACCACGGCCGGATCGGCGTGGGCCACCGCGACACCGTGCACCTGCTGCAGCCAGGCCGGGGCCATGGCGAAGCGTTCAGTGAGGCGACGACGGTTTTCGGCTACCGCTTCAGGATGATCGTCAACGTGATCACCCAGATTGAGACTGTCGAACGGCGCCAGGCTGACGCCGCCCTCACGGGTGGTAACACAGGCTTTGACTCCAGCCGGCGCTGGCCAGTCGGGAATCAGCCAGTCATTCATCCGATGAACGCCTCGCGGTCTTGCTTGAGCAGCGACAGCAGCCAGACGAAGTCTTCCGGCAACGGCGACTCCCAGCTCATGCGCTTACCGGTGGTCGGGTGGTCCAGTTCCAGGAAACGTGCATGCAGAGCCTGGCGCGGGAAGTTCTTCAATGACTCGACCATGGTCGGGCTGGCTGCCGGAGGAATGCGGAAGCGGCCGCCATATGCCGGGTCCCCCACCAACGGAAAGTTGATATGGGACATATGCACCCGGATCTGGTGGGTACGACCGGTTTCCAGCTTGACCCGCACATGAGTGTGGGAACGGAAACGCTCCAGCACTCGGTAGTGACTGACGGCAGGCTTGCCGCCTTCCATCACCGCCATGCGTTGGCGTTGCTGGCCATGGCGCCCGATCGGGGCATTGATCTTGCCACCGGCGGTCACGACACCGATCACGATGCACTCATAGATGCGGCTGACGGTACGGCTCTGCAGTTGGGCGACCAACTGCGTCTGGGCCTGAATGGTCTTGGCCACGACCATCAGCCCGGTGGTGTCCTTGTCCAGGCGATGGACAATACCGGCCCGTGGCACATTGATGATGTCGGGGATGTGATGCAGCAGGGCATTGAGCAAGGTGCCATCAGCATGGCCAGCAGCCGGGTGCACCACCAGGCCGGCAGGTTTGTTGATCACCAGGATGTCGTCGTCTTCATAGACGATGTCCAGCTCGATGTCCTGAGCGACCCATTCACCCTGGGCTTCCTGCTCGGCAGTCAACTCAAGGACGGCACCGCCGTGCACGATATCCCGCGGGCGAAGTACCGCCCCATCCACGGTCAGTCGACCGTCTTTGATCCAGGCGGAAAGGCGCGAACGCGAATGTTCGGCGAATAGTTGGGCGGCGACTTGATCGAGGCGTTGACCGCCCAGTTCGGACGGCACCTCTGCGCGAAGTTCAATTTTATCGGACATGCTCGGACTGGGGGTCGGCACAGCCTTTGGTTTCGGCTGCGCGCTTGTGGTTAAATACGGCGTCTTTTGCCCCGAGGCTTTCAACGGGGCGCTCATCATAACAGGACGGCCCCGCCCAAGACAGCGGCCGTCATAGGGACGCAAGCCGCTATGCAAGTGAAACACCTGCTGCTGATCGCCATCCTCGCACTGACTGCTGCTTGCTCATCGAAGGAAGTCGTTGACGAAAACCTGAGCGAAGTCGAACTGTACCAGCAGGCGCAGACCGACCTGGACAACCATAGCTACACCAGTGCCACCTCCAAGCTCAAGGCCCTGGAGTCGCGCTATCCCTTCGGTCGCTATGCCGATCAGGCACAGCTCGAGCTGATCTACGCCAACTACAAGAATGCCGAGCCAGAAGCCGCCAAGTCGGCTGCCGAGCGCTTCATTCGCCTGCATCCCCAACATCCGAACGTGGATTACGCCTACTACCTCAAGGGCCTGACTTCGTTCGACCAGGACGTGGGCCTGCTGGCGCGCTTCCTGCCGTTGGACATGACCAAGCGCGACCCGGGTGCCGCTCGCGACTCCTACAACGAGTTCGCCCAACTCACCAGCCGCTTTCCCAATAGCCGCTACGCACCGGATGCCAAGCAGCGCATGATCTACCTGCGCAACCTGCTGGCCTCCTATGAAATCCACGTAGCCGACTACTACCTGACCCGCCAGGCGTACGTTGCCGCAGCCAACCGTGGCCGCTACGTCGTCGAGAACTTCCAGGAGACCCCTTCGGTAGGCGATGGCCTGGCGGTCATGACCGAGGCCTATCAGCGCCTGCACCTGGATGAACTGGCAGCCACCAGCCTGGAAACCCTGAAGCTCAACTACCCGAACCACCCAAGCCTGGTGGATGGCCAGTTCGTACCGCGGGTAGCCGAAGCTGACAACCGCTCCTGGCTGAGCAAGGCCACCCTGGGCCTGATCGAGTCCCGCCCACCGCTGCCACCGGGAGAAACCCGCGCCAACCAGGACATCATGAAGCAGTACCAGGATGCCAAGGACGCGATTCCCGCAGAACTCAAGTCCAAGAATGGCAATAGCGATGCTATCGAGGAAGAAAACCACGAAGCCGAAGGCAACAACAGCGACCGCTCCTGGTTCAGCTACATGACCTTAGGCGTGTTCGACTGATTGCTGACAGTGGCGCAGTCCAAACAGAGGGAGACTTGAAGTCTCCCTTTTTCATGTCCCGAGTTTCATAGGCCTGTGCGCCCGGCAAGCGCTTGGCTAAACTGCCGTATCTTTCCCTACTAAGCTGGTCACCATGGTTCGTCTACTGTTCTGGATAGCTCTGATTGCTGCTGCGGTATGGTTCTGGCGCAAATTCAAGCGGCCCGATTCGGCCCCTCGTGCATCAAGTGAACCCACTACCACGCCCATGGTGCGTTGCGCCCATTGCGGCGTACACCTGCCACAGGATCGGGCGTTGAGCCTGTCGCAACAGTGGTACTGCAGCCAGGCACACCTGGAACAGGGGCCAGGCAGCCAAGACCGCTGACTCTACCGGCCCTGCCCTACCGGTGCAGGGCCATCGCCCTCCCACGCCAGAACAATTGGCGACAAAAAACTCTCCCACCCCAGCCCCTTCGACAGCAGGCTTCAGCGCCCGGGTTTACAACGCGTCCGGACGGTTACAGGCCTCGCCCAACGTATCCCGATCTCCCCGCTCCTGCCCCACGGGGCCTAGACTTCAACTCTCGGGCTACCGGCATCGTCGCCTCCCGCTTCTTTTCATGGATGAAATCGCAACTGTCATGAACTCACGGCAAACGGTGCTGTTGGCCGATGCAGCCAGGGCTTCCTCCCACTCAAACCTGTTGACAGGAGAGTCATCAGCCCTGGCCGGCTTGAACCGCCAGATCGCCAAGCTGGCCTCCAGCTTGGCAGCGGTCTACATCAATGGAGAGTCCGGTAGCGGCAAAGAGCGGGTAGCCCGCCTGATCCACCAACTGGGCCCCAGGGCCCGACAACCGTTCATTGCCCTGAACTGCGGCGCCATTCCTGCCGACCTGGTGGAGAGCGAGCTTTTTGGGCACTGTAAAGGCAGCTTCAGCGGCGCCTTGGCCGACTACCCCGGGTTATTCCAGGCGGCCAACGGTGGCACCTTGTTCCTCGACGAGATCGCTGAGCTTCCTCTAGCCATGCAGGTAAAACTGTTACGGGCCCTACAGGAAAAGTCCGTTCGCCCTGTTGGCAGCCATACGGAACGAGCGGTCGACGTGCGGATTCTATGTGCCACCCATCAGGACCTGAAGGTCCTGGTAGAACGTGGCCAGTTTCGCCAGGATCTCTACTACCGCTTGAACGTCATCCAGCTACAGGTCCCGGCCTTGCGCGAGCGCCGTGGAGATATTGCCCTACTGGCACGCCAGATCCTCCAGCGCCTGGCCGCCGGTAGCGGTCAACCGGTACTCGAGCTGCACCCACAAGCGCTACAAGCTCTTGAACAATATGACTTTCCTGGCAACGTGCGCGAACTGGAGAACCTGCTGGAGCGGGCCCATACCCTTTGCGAAGGTCCACGAATAGAGCTGGCGGACTTGCACTTGCCCATCACCGAAACCGTCAGTGGATCCTACGAGCAACCTCTGGCGACCTACGACCTGGTGCAGCATCTGCTCCAGGTCGAACGCCATCTATTGCTCCAGGCCCTGGAGAAAACCCGCTGGAACCGCACCGCCGCCGCCCAGCGCCTGGGCCTGTCGTTTCGCTCGATGCGATACCGCATGAAGAAACTAGGATTGGAGTAGAGCCCGCTGACTAGATTCGACCTGCGGGGCCGTAAGGCGCCGGATCGATGATCGGTGGATTGCCCAGCAACAAATCGCAGAATAGCTGGCAGGAAGCCGGGGCCAGCACCAAACCGTTGCGGTAGTGCCCGCAGTTGAGCCATAGCCCCTGGACCCCGGGCACCGGCCCGATGAAGGGAATCCCTTCGGGAGACCCTGGACGCAGTCCAGCCCAGTGCCCAACCACCTCGGCATCCACCAGGGCCGGGACCAACTCGACAGCCGAGCTCTTGAGGCTCTCCAGGGCCGAAGCCGTCGGGGTCTTGTCGAACCCCTCATGCTCCAGGGTGCTCCCCACGAGAATGTGCCCGTCACGCCGAGGAATGGCATAACGCCCCTTGGCCAGGACCATGCTGGACAGGAAGTCGGATGCGCATTTGTACAGGATCATCTGCCCCTTGACCGGCTCCACCGGCAGCTCCAGGCCGAGACCGGCCAGCAACTCACCGCTCCAGGCCCCGGCACACAGCACCACCTGGTCCGCCGTCACTTCACCCAGAGAGCTATGCACCCCCACCACACGTTGTTCGTCACGAATAAAACCCGTGACAGTGCAGTGCTCATCGATATGCACATTAGGCAGGGCTTGCAAGGCAGCCTTGAGGGACTTGACCAACCGTGGATTGCGCACATTGGCTACGTTGGCCATGTAGATCGCCTGCTGGTAGCCCTTGCCCAGCACCGGTACGGCATCATGTACCGTCGAGATATCCACCCGGCTCAACGGACGACCTTCGTGCTGGGCCCACTCCAGGGCCTGGGCCTGATCCTCCAGGTCCAGCCAGTAGAGTCCGGTGGTATGCACTTCCGGATCGATACCAGTAGCGCCGAACAATTGCCGCGCCAACTGTGGATAAAAATCCTGGGACCAGTGGGCCAGGGCGGTGACTGCCGGGCTGTAGCGCCAGGGATAGAGCGGCGAAACGATTCCACCACCGGCCCAGGACGACTCTCGCCCCAGGTCCGAGCGCTCCAGAAGCCTCACCTGCTGACCCTCGGAAGCCAGATTGAAGGCAGTGAGCAAGCCAATGACTCCTCCCCCCACCACCAGCACTTGCTGCTTAGCCATAGTTCGATCCAATCATGAGAAAGACAACAAAGATCCCAGATCTCTGGAGGGTTGCTCAGCGCCCCCAGCAATCCTTCGTGGTCAGGCCGTCGGCCTGATTGCTGAGGCCAATGGCACCGGCCTGGTCGATGGTGAAGCTGCCACATTTGTCCGCGGCCATCAGGCCATCGGCCTTGGGTTGCGCAACCAGCGAAAAAGTCGTGTCGGTCAAGGTTGCAGCAATGCTGTAGTAATCATTTCCCAGGCTAAGGTCTGGAGCATTGCTATAGACCCCGGACTTGGAGTGATAGCGTTCGAGCTGTTGCGCCTGCTCGCTCAGCAGCACAGCAATTTCACTGCGGTGCGGTTTCTTCATGTATTCGGTGATGCTGGGAAGGCTCAGGGTGAGCACCAGGCCAATGATCGCAATCACGATCATGACTTCGATCAGGGTAAGACCCTGGTTGGATCTGCGCATGGTCAAGAATCTCGCTTACTGAATTTGTCGCCACAGGATACGACGCCCATCCATCGGTAGGTTTCCTACCGCATTACCGACGCTCTCAGGGAATCTGCTACGGGTCTCATGGGTGCCTGGTTCCGGCTTGGCCTGGCTAAATGCCCAGCCCGCTGGTCCACCCTCACGGGCATCACTACTCCCCGTTGCCGCAGCGCCGAGCATCTTACCGCTGAACACGTCCACCTCGGTCAATTTCCCACGATCCACGTCCGGCACATGTGCATAAATGCTCTCCAGGACACTTCGCAAAGGCCCGGAAAATCCGACAGCGGTCACTCGAAACAGGAGCACTGGGCGGCTCACAAGAAGCTCGACTACCGGCTCCCGGGCTACCCCCAGGTTCTGCACGCGGTAGTAACCCTCTTTCGTCGCTATCCACTGCCCTCCACCCCCCATGATCTCTGGAGGCGCGCATTGCAGGAAGTTGCCACATGGCGCCAGGACATGACCGCCTCGCCGCACTGCGCCTTCCCCCTCCCTCAAGGCCGTTTCGGCAGACTGGAAGGCGCGATTGTACAGCGCCAGGCTGGCAGCCATCTTCTCCTGCAGCAGGGCATTGTGCATGGCTGAAAGGCCAATCATCGTCAGCAATGACAGGAATACCAGGCTGGTCAAAAGCGCCATGCCACGCTCCTTGGCACTTGCACAGATAACGGCAGTCATCACGGCAGTCTGTTACGTAGGGCCGCCACCACCGTGAAACGCTGCGCACGGACAGCCGCGCCAGGAGCACCCAGCGTCAGGCTCAACCTGACGCTGCGTATACGCGCCGGATCCTGCGGATTACGACTGTAGTAAGACGCCAAGCGTGCAGTGGCCGAATGGGCCAGGCCAAAACTCACATCGAAGGCCTCGACATTATCCAGCAACACCACTTGCTGCTGGCCCAGTCCGCTGCCCAGTAGCAGTTGATGGTTCTTGAACCGGTAGAACAATCGACGCAGGGCAAATACCTGCTGCCCTTCAGCGCCTTTGTGTACTCCTGAATAGGCCACCGCACTCGTCCGACAATCAGTCACCAGGCTCCAGGTCGGTGCGCTGCCCACCTCCCCGATATCGACGGTCACCAGGCTCAATTTCTGCTCGGCACGGCTCCACTGGATCGGCGCCGACATATGCCGGGAGAACGAACCGTCGGTACTGGCATCCTCAATGGTTCGCAAGCAGCCGGAAAACCCCACCATGCGAATCTCTTGCAGCATCTTGCCCAGGACAAAACGCGCCTCCTCCTGCTGGTAGGCCGACGCCCCCTGGCTCATGTAGGTGCTCTTGGCTGCAATGAACACCTGGACGGCCCCCAGTACCAGAACCAGGCTCAAGAGCAGCGCCAGCATCATCTCCACCAGACCAAATCCCGGGCTTGGATGACTCATTGGGCACCTCCCGCTTCTGCCGACAACTTGCTACCCAGCAGCAGGCTGCGCTGGGTGCCCGAAGCCCCGGCGGCACGTGAGTCATCCCAGGAGATACGGACGCTATGGACGCCGCGTTCAAGACTGATGCTGCCCTTGGCACCCGGCCCGCCAAAGCTTGCAACGTTGCTGGCAAAGTCATTCAGGTCCTGGTCCCGAATATTGTCTCTATGCTCATCGCCGCGGCTAGCCACCGTGTAATCCGCTCCAGCATTGGCCCTGATCCGGTCGAGCATGTCATAGGCGATGAAGCTGGCCTGGGTGCTCATCCGGGCACTGTCGGTGTACTGCAAAGCCTTGAGTTGGACCAACGCCGCTCCCAACAAGCCCAAGGCCAGGATCGAGAGCGCCACCAACACCTCCACCAGGCTCGTGCCGGCCTGTGCATATCGTTGCCCCATTGCCCCTCCGCTCATCGACACAGCCACGACCAACATCGTCATTGCCTGAGGTTAGTCCCGGAGTCATCGCTGGAGCGGCATCTGGAACAACCGGCAATACAATGCAGCCAACTCGACAAGTGCGTCCCAGAGCAGGCGGTGCAAGAGCGGGTAGCGAACGATGAAACCCTTTGTAGGGATTCATGAGGGAGCTCAAGGCGCAGCGCGGCTATAACCAGCCATAAGTCCAGGCAGCTATGTGAAAACCTGCCTGTGGATTTCGCAGAGCCGCCACTTCCAGGGAGGAGAATACTGTGCACGAGAGAGGTTTCAGCTTGATCGAGCTACTGACCGCACTGGCGCTGCTGGTGTTACTGCTACCGCTTTCCAGCACCACGTTCAGTGAACTGCTGTCTTCGAACCGGCAACAGGATGCTGCACGAACCCTGGCCAGCGATCTGCGCAACGCCAGGGCCGCAGCGATTCAGCATCGCCACACGACACTGGTCCATGCCATGGGCGGAGGCTGGAGCCAAGGCTGGAGAGTCATCCTGGACATCAGCGGCAAAGGGGCAAAAGATCCGGAGAACCCACTGATCATGGAGCGCCGGGGCACAAGAGGAATCGCAATAGAGGGCAACCGCCCGGTGCAGGATTTCGTGCGCTTCGGCGCCATGGGCAGCCCGCTGCTACCAACGGGAGCCTTTCAGGCTGGCACGTTGCATATCTGCCAGAGGGCCCGGGAAGGCAGCCTTTATCAGGTAGTGTTATCGCGCAGTGGCAGGATCAGCCTGCGCAATGAAATCATCGAACAGGCTTCATGCACATCCCCTGGCTGATCAGAGTAGAGAACGGACCCGCAGTTCTTTGGGCATGGAGAACGTGATGTTCTCTTCGCGACCGGCGAGCTCGTCGGCCCCCGTCGCCCCCCAAGCCTGGAGCTGCTGGATTACACCACGCACCAGGACCTCCGGAGCCGATGCCCCTGCGGTGATGCCAATGCGCTCGACACCCTCGAACCAGTTGCGCTGCAGATCCTCGGCACCATCGATGAGGTAGGCCGGAGTCGCCATGCGCTCGGCCAACTCGCGCAGGCGGTTGGAGTTGGAGCTGTTGGGGCTACCCACCACCAACACGACGTCACACTCGTCGGCCAGCTGCTTGACCGCATCTTGCCGGTTCTGCGTGGCATAGCAGATATCATCCTTGCGCGGCCCACCGATGGCTGGGAAGCGCGCCCGCAAGGCATCGATCACGCGGCTGGTGTCGTCCATGGACAAGGTGGTCTGGGTCACGAAAGCCAGGCGATCGGGGTTCTGCACCTGCAGCTCGGCCACATCCTTCTCATCCTCCACCAGATAGATGGCGCCACCGTTGCTGGAGTCGTACTGCCCCATGGTGCCCTCGACCTCAGGGTGGCCGGCGTGGCCGATAAGAATGCACTCTCGACCATCGCGACTGTAGCGCGCCACTTCGATATGCACCTTGGTCACCAACGGACAGGTGGCGTCGAACACCTTGAGGCCGCGGCCGGCAGCTTCGCTGCGCACGGCCTGGGATACGCCGTGGGCGCTGAAGATGACAATGACGTCATCCGGCACCTGATCCAGCTCTTCGACGAAGATCGCTCCACGATTGCGCAGGTCTTCGACGACAAATTTGTTGTGCACCACTTCATGCCGGACGTAGATCGGCGGCCCGAAGACTTCCAGGGCGCGATTGACGATTTCGATCGCCCGGTCCACGCCGGCGCAGAAGCCACGGGGATTGGCGAGTTTGATTTGCATGCTGTGCCTCGTGTCTTGCGCGCAAGAAGTTAGATCGTTGTAGACAGCGGATCGCCGGCAAGCCGACTCCTTAAGAATAGGAGACGGCCTGCCGGCGATGCTTTAAAGCGCTTTGACGTCGATAATCTCGACATCAAAGGTCAAGGTCTTGCCAGCCAGCGGGTGGTTGAAATCAACGGTGACCTGGGCTTCATCGAAGCTTTTGACCACGCCGGGCAACTCAGTGTTCGCCGCGTCGTTGAAGATCACCAGCAACCCCTCCGACAGCTCCATATCCTGGAACTGCGAACGTGGAATGACTTGTACGTTCTGCGGGTTGGGCTGGCCAAAGGCGCTTTCCGGCTCGATGGTCAGGTTACGCTTGTCGCCAGCCTTGAAGCCGAACAGCGCCGCCTCGAACCCCGGGAGCAGGTTGCCATCGCCCACCTTGAAGGTCGCAGGAGCCTTGTCGAAGGTGCTGTCCACCGTATCGCCGTTCTCCAGGCGCAATGCGAAGTGCAGAGTGACTTCGGTGTTCTGGCCGATGCGTTGCCCAGCCAATGCCTGTTCAGTCATGAACGGTTTCTCCGGTTTTCTTGCTCTTGAACATATCCAGGGCCAGCATCACGGCACCGACGGTAATAGCGCTGTCGGCGAAGTTGAATGCCGGGAAGTACCAGCGGTTCTGCCAGTGCACCAGGATGAAATCGATCACATGACCCAGGACGATGCGATCATACAGGTTGCCCAGGGCACCACCCAGCACCAGGGCCAGGGCGATGGCCAGCCAGGTCTCACCCCGGCCCAGGCGCTTGAGCCAGACCACCAGCACCGCGCTGACCACAATGGCGATCAGGGCGAACAGCCAGCGCTGCCAACCCGAGCCGTCGGCCAGGAAACTGAAGGCGGCACCGGTGTTGTAGGCCAGGGTCCAGCTGAAGTAGTCGGGAATCACCACGATCTGCTGGTACATGGTCAGCGAGTTTTCGAAGTGCAGCTTGCTGACCTGGTCAATGACCAGGACCAGCACGCTCAGCAACAGCCAGCCCAGACGACCGAAACGGCCTGCGGCATTAGGCATAGTGACGGACCTCGCCTTCACCGCTGATGTTATCTACGCAGCGACCGCAGATCTCCGGATGCTCAGGGTGGACGCCGACATCTTCACGGCAGTGCCAGCAACGGGCGCACTTGGCGAAGCTCGACTTGACCACTTTCAACTTGAGACCGCTGACCTCAGTGGCCACTGCGTCCGCCGGCGCCTGCGCAAGAGGCGCGACACTGGCGGTGGAGGTGATCAGCACGAAGCGCAGTTCGTTGCTCAACTTGGCCAGGTCGGCCGACAGTGCGTCTTCGGCATACAGTGTCACTTCGGCCTGCAGGTTGCCGCCTACCGCTTTCGCAGCACGCTGGTTCTCCAGTTCCTTGTTGACCGCGACCTTGACCGCCATGATCCGCTCCCAGTAGGCACGGTCCAGTTCGAAGCCTTCCGGCAGCTCGCTCAGCCCTTCGTACCAGGTATTGAGCATCACCGACTCATTGCGCTCGCCCGGCAGGTACTGCCACAGCTCGTCGGCGGTGAAAGCCAGGATCGGCGCGATCCAGCGCACCAGCGCCTCGCTGATGTGGAACAGCGCGGTCTGGCAGGAGCGACGGGCCTTGCTGTCGGCGCCGGTGGTGTATTGGCGGTCCTTGATGATGTCCAGGTAGAAACCGCCCAGCTCCTGCACGCAGAAGTTGTGCACCTTGGAGTAGACGTTCCAGAAGCGGTATTCGCCGTAGTGCAGCTCCAGCTCACGCTGCAGCAGCAAGGTACGGTCCACGGCCCAGCGGTCCAGGGCCAGCATGTCTTCGGCTGGCAGCAGGTCGGTGGCCGGATTGAAACCGCTCAGGTTGGAAAGCAGGAAACGCGCGGTGTTGCGGATCCGCCGGTAGGCGTCGGCACTACGCTGCAGGATCTGGTCGGATACTGCCATCTCGCCAGAGTAGTCGGTCGCCGAGACCCACAGGCGCATGATGTCGGCGCCCAGGGTGTTGTTGACCTTCTCCGGCTCGATGGTATTGCCCAGCGACTTGGACATCTTGCGCCCGCTTTCGTCCACGGTGAAACCATGGGTCAGCAGTTCGCGGTACGGCGCATGGCCGTCGATGGCGCAGCCGGTCAGCAAGGAGGAATGGAACCAACCGCGGTGCTGGTCGGAACCCTCCAGGTACAGGTCGGCGCGCGGACCTGTGGCGTGACCGATATCGTGGGAGCCGCGCAGCACGTGCCAGTGAGTGGTGCCGGAGTCGAACCAGACATCCAGGGTGTCGGCGATCTTGTCGTACTGGCCGGCTTCATCGCCGAGCAGCTCGGCGGCGTCCATCTTGAACCAGGCCTCGATGCCTTCCTTCTCGACGCGCTTGGCCACTTCTTCCATCAGCTCGACGGTGCGCGGGTGCAACTCGCCGCTTTCCTTGTGCAGGAAGAACGGAATCGGCACGCCCCAATTGCGCTGGCGGGAAATGCACCAGTCCGGACGGTTGGCGATCATCGAATGCAGGCGCGCCTGGCCCCAGGCCGGCACGAACTGGGTGTTCTCGATAGCCTGCAGGGCACGCTCGCGCAGGGTGTCGCCGGCCACCGGTTGCTTGTCCATGCCGACGAACCATTGCGCAGTCGCGCGATAGATCAGCGGAGTCTTGTGACGCCAGCAATGCATGTAGCTGTGGCTGATGGTCTCGGTGTGCAGCAACGCACCGACTTCGCTCAGCTTGTCGACGATGGCCGGGTTGGCCTTCCAGATGAACTGGCCGCCGAAGAACTCCAGGGAAGGCGCATAGACGCCATTGCTCTGGACCGGGTTGAGGATGTCGTCGTTGACCATGCCATAGCGCTTGCAGGTCACGAAGTCGTCCTCACCGTAGGCCGGCGCGGAGTGGACCACGCCAGTACCGGCGCCCAGCTCTACGTAGTCGGCCAGGTATACCGGCGACAGGCGGTCGTAGAACGGATGACGGAAATTGATCAACTCCAGGGCCGAACCCGGGGCAGTCGCGATCACCGAACCTTCCAGGCCGTAACGGACCAGGCAGGACTCCACCAGTTCCTCGGCCAGGACCAACAGGCGCTCACCGGTATCCACCAGGGCGTAGTTGAACTCCGGATGGATGTTCAGAGCCTGGTTGGCCGGGATGGTCCACGGGGTGGTGGTCCAGATCACGATGGCCGCGGGCTTGGCCAGCTTGGCCAGGCCGAAGGCAGCGGCCAGTTTGTCCTCGTCGGCGACCGGGAAGGCCACGTCGATGGTGGCGGACTTCTTGTCCTGGTACTCGACTTCCGCCTCGGCCAGGGCCGAACCGCAATCGAAGCACCAGTTCACCGGCTTGAGGCCCTTGAACACGAAGCCACCCTTGACCATCTGGGCCAGGGCACGGATTTCACCGGCCTCGTTGGCAAAGTTCATGGTCTTGTAGGGGTTGTCCCAGTCGCCCAGCACGCCCAGGCGGATGAACTCGACCTTCTGGCCCTCGATCTGCTCGGAGGCGTAGGCGCGGCACAACTCGCGGGTCTGGTCCGAGGACAGGTTCTTGCCGTGGGTCACCTCGACCTTGTGCTCGATCGGCAGACCATGGCAATCCCAGCCCGGCACGTACGGAGCGTCGAAGCCCGACAGGGTCTTGGAACGGATGATCATGTCCTTGAGGATCTTGTTCAGCGCATGACCGATGTGGATCTTGCCATTGGCGTAGGGAGGACCATCGTGCAGAACGAACTTTGGACGGTCCTTGCCAATCTCGCGCAACTTTCCGTACAGGCCAATGCTGTCCCAACGCTGCAGAATCTGTGGTTCGCGCTGAGGCAGGCCGGCCTTCATTGGGAAGGCGGTGTCCGGAAGGTTTAACGTGGCTTTATAGTCGGTCATTTAAGGCTCTTCATTAGCGATTGGCGCTATGGATACGTGCCACTTGGGCACGGGCGGCGGCAACATCCGCATTGATCGCCGTCTTCAACGCCTCCAGGGAGGCGAAACGCTGCTCTTCACGCAGCTTATGGTGGAAAACCACCGTCAAACGCCGGTCATACAGATCGCCGGCAAAATCTAAAAGATGAACTTCCAGGTGGGCCTTGCCATCACCTGCGACCGTGGGGCGGACGCCGATATTGGCAACTCCCGGCCAGGCCTTGCCATCGATGTCGACACTGACCAGGTAGACCCCGGAGAGCGGCACACGACGACGCTTCAATTGCACGTTGGCCGTGGGCGTACCCAACTGGCGCGCCAGTTTCTGGCCATGCAGGACCCGACCGGCAATCCGGTACGGGCGACCGAGCAAGCGTTCGGCCAGCTCGAAATCAGCGGCAGCCAGTGCATTGCGGACCTGGGTACTGCTGATACGCAAGCCATCGAGTTCAACAGTCTGGGCCGCCTCGACGGTAAACCCGTGGGTCACGCCCGCCTGCTGCAGGAACTCGAAGTCGCCCGCCCGATCACACCCAAAACGGAAGTCGTCGCCGACCTCCAGGTGCTGTACCCCCAGGCCATCCACCAGGATCCGCTCGACGAACTCGCTGGCACTGAGCTTGCTCAGGCGCTGGTTGAACGCCAGGCACAGGACCCGGTCGACCCCTGCCTGAGCCAGCAACTGCAACTTGTCGCGCAAGCGTGCCAGGCGTGCAGGAGCAGACTCGGGAGCGAAGAACTCTCGCGGCTGTGGCTCGAAAATGACCACACAGCTGGGCACGCCCAGTTCAAGCGCACGCTCACGCAGTCGACCCAGGATAGCCTGGTGACCAAGGTGAACACCGTCGAAGTTGCCAATAGTGGCGACGCAGCCCCGATGCTGGGGGCGCAGATTGTGAAGGCCTCGAACCAGCTGCATAACGCGCTTCTTGCTCATAAAGTGGCCGATTATAACCACACCGGGCGGCTGACGACAGGCAGCACCACACCCCAAAGTGATCGAACCGACAAAACCTGTGTCAACCCCGCCCCAACAACTAAACCGTCGTCAGTTCAGAGCCTTGCGATTGAAGTCCCGCAGGCGAAAGCCCAGTAACGCCAACATACCGAAATAAGCCACTACACCGGCTGCCACCAAGGCTCCCAGGCGCAGAAAGCGCTCGAGCATATGCCCCTGATCCCAGGCCGGCATGAAATACATCGCCCCCAACAACACGCCCGACATCACCGCTACCGCGACGATCAGCTTCAGGGTGAAGACGCCCCACCCCGGCTGGGGCAGGAACATCTGCTGCTTGCGCAACTGGTAGAACAGCAGGCCCGCATTGATACAGGCACCGCCGCTGATGGCCAAGGCCAGGCCCGCATGCTTGAAGGGACCGATCAGCATGAGGTTGAGCAACTGAGTGATAACCAGGGTAAAAATGGCGATTTTCACCGGCGTGCGGATGTTCTGCTGGGCATAGAAACCCGGCGCCAACACCTTGATCACGATGATCCCCAACAAACCGACGGCATAAGCCACCAGCGCGCGCTGAGTCATGGCGGCATCGAAGGCACTGAACTCACCGTACTGGAACAGGGACACCGTCAAGGGCTCTGCCAGGATCCCCAGCGCCAGGGAGCAAGGCAGCACCAGGATGAAACACAGGCGCAACCCCCAATCGAGGATCCGCGAATATTCGTGACGATCCTTATTGGCGTAGGTCTTGGCGAGCGTTGGCAGCAGGATGGTCCCAAGCGCCACGCCCAACACACCCGAAGGCAGCTCCATGAGGCGATCGGCGTAATACATCCACGACACCGAGCCGGCCACCAGGAACGAAGCGAAGATGGTGTTGATGATCAACGAAATCTGGCTCACCGACACCCCGAGGATCGCTGGCAGCATCTGTTTCAGCACCCGCCACACCCCAGTATCACGCAGACTCAGGCGCGGCAGCACGAGCATGCCGATCTTCTTCAGATGCGGCAGCTGGTAGAGCAACTGCGCCAGCCCCCCAGCCAGCACCGCCCACCCCAGAGCCATCACGGGGGGATCGAAGTACGGCGTGAGGAACACCGCGAAGATGATCATGCTGACATTGAGCAGGGTCGGTACGAAGGCCGGCACCGAGAAGCGATTCCAGGTATTGAGGATCGCCCCGGCCAGGGATGAGAGGGAGATCAGCAATATATAAGGAAAGGTCACCCGCAACAGGTCGGAGGTCAGGGCGAACTTTTCCGGGGAATCGACGAAACCCGGTGCCGTGGCCCAGATGACCCAGGGCGCTGCGATCATTCCAAGGGCCGTGACCAATGCCAGCACCAGGGTCAACAAGCCGGACACGTAAGCGATGAAAGTACGCGTCGCCTCTTCGCCCTGCTGGCTCTTGTACTCCGCGAGGATCGGTACGAAGGCCTGGGAAAACGCTCCCTCGGCAAAGATCCGCCGCAACAGGTTGGGCAACTTGAAGGCAATGAAGAAGGCATCCGTGGCCATCCCGGCACCGAAGGTACGCGCGATGATGGTGTCACGCACAAACCCCAGCACTCGGGAAAGCATCGTGATAGAGCTGACGGCGGCCAACGACTTGAGCAGGTTCATGAAAAGCTTTGTGCCTTAGTAGATAAACAGCAGGCGAAAGGATGCCCACCTGTGCGATACTCCGCGCCGCAACAGCACAGAGCCAAAGCTCGCGAGTTTACAGGTCAAGCGCCGGAAATAAATATCCCGCCTCTTCAGATCGACCACTCAGCGGAACGCATCAGCTGCCCTTGACAACACACCAACTCATCGGCATGATTCGCGGCCTATTTTGTTTGCTATTTCCCAAAAAGTCTTTCGAGGAGCTCGACGGTGGCCAACTCACCTTCCGCCAAAAAACGTGCAAAACAGGCTGAGAAGCGTCGCAGCCACAACGCCAGCCTGCGTTCCATGGTTCGTACCTACATCAAGAATGTAGTTAAAGCCATCGACGCAAAAGACGCCGAAAAAGCGCAAGCTGCTTACGTTCTGGCCGTGCCAGTTATCGACCGTATGGCCGATAAAGGCATCATCCACAAGAACAAAGCTGCTCGCCATAAAGGCCGCCTGAATGGCCACATCAAGGCTCTGAAGCTCGCTGCTGCAGCCTAAGCGATACGCTTGTTGAAAAACCGACCCAAGGGTCGGTTTTTTATTGCCTGTAATTCAACCCGCCCGACGAGCCAGCCCAACATCCACAGGGCCGACTCGCCAGCGATCAGATTACTGATGCGACCAAGGCAGGATCGGAATCGCCGTCACCGCATTCTGCGGACTACCCTCGATCAACCGATCGCTATAGACCAGGTACACCAGGGTATTGCGCTTCTTGTCGAGGAAGCGCACCACCTGCATGGTCTTGAACACCAATGACGTGCGTTCCTTGAATACCTCCTCGCCATCCTTCAGGTCACCCTTGAAGGCAATCGGCCCCACCTGGCGACAGGCAATGGAGGCCTCGGCTCGATCCTCGGCCAAACCCAGGCCACCCTTGAGACCACCCGTCTTGGCCCGCGACAGATAGCAGGTCACGCCATCGACCTTGGGGTCATCGAACGCTTCGACGACGATCCGATCATTCGGCCCAACAAACTTGAAGACCGTGGACACCTGGCCAATCTCCTCGGCCGACGCCATGAGCGGCATCGCCAAGAACAAACCCAACAATCCCTTTGCCATGCGCATTCGATTTTTCCTTATGCCACTCAAACCAGAATCAGATTGTCGCGATGAACCAGCTCCGGCTCGGCCATGTAGCCCAGCACACCGACAATCGCATCGGAAGGCTGGCCAATGATCTTCTGCGCCTCTTGCGCACTGTAGTTAGCCAACCCACGAGCGATCTCGCGCCCATCAGGCGCCACGCAGACCACCATCTCACCACGCCGGAAGCCACCCTGGACCTGCTTGACACCAACCGGCAGCAAACTCTTGCGGCCCTGGGCCAACGCAGACACTGCCCCCTCATCGAGCACCAGGGTACCGCGAGTCTGCAGATGCCCAGCCAACCACTGCTTGCGCGCAGCCAGCATGCCGCGCTCCGGCGACAGCAAGGTGCCGATCCGCTCGCCCGCCTTCAACCGATCCAGGACCCGCTCCAGCCGCCCACCCACGATGATCGTGTGCGCCCCGGAACGCGCCGCCAACCGCGCAGCGCGCAGCTTGGTCTGCATACCGCCACGCCCCAGAGCACCGCCAGTACCACCAGCCACCGCATCCAGGGCTGGATCATCGGCTCGCGCCTCATAGATCAGCTGGGCGCCTGGATTACTGCGCGGGTCAGCATCGAACATGCCATCGCGATCAGTCAGGATCACCAGCAAATCCGCCTCCACCAGGTTGGCCACCAGTGCCGCCAGGGTATCGTTATCACCAAAACGGATCTCATCGGTGACCACGGTATCGTTCTCGTTGATCACCGGGATCACCTTGAGCTCGACCAATGCGCGCAAGGTGCTGCGCGCATTGAGGTAACGCTTGCGATCCGACAAGTCGTCATGGGTCAGGAGGATCTGCGCGGTATGCCGACCATGCTCGGCGAAGCTCGATTCCCAAGCCTGCACCAGCCCCATCTGGCCAATGGCCGCGGCAGCCTGCAACTCATGCATCGCACTCGGTCGTGCGGTCCAGCCCAGGCGACTCATGCCAGCAGCGACAGCGCCGGAAGAGACCAGCACCAGCTCGACACCAGCCTCATGCAAGGCCACCATCTGCTCAACCCACACACCCATCGCTGCGCGATCCAGCCCCTTGCCGTCCGCCGTCAGCAGCGCACTGCCGATCTTCACGACCCAGCGCTGTGCACCCGTCACCTTGCTCCGCATCTCATTCAACCTTTGCCAGCGAGCGACGCGACCGAGCGCCACTCATGGGGTTATTCGTATGTACGCCGCGCAGACACCAAAACGCCGCTCAGATGAGCGGCGCATTGAAAGCTGGCCCGGCAGCGATGATAACACCGCGCCAAGCCAGATAAACCGTCTTCGCGGGCAAGCCCGCCAACGATGAATCAGTCGCGGACGTAGATGATTTCCGGGCCATCCTCGTCATCCACATCCTCCTCATCCCAGTCATCGTCGCCGATATCATGGACGCTCTTCACGCCAGTGCGGCGCAGGGCCCGCTGGTCATCCAGGGCCTGCAGCTGGGCACGCGCCTCATCCTCGATACGCTGATCCAGCTCGGCCAGTTCATCGGCAAAGGCCGGGTCGGCCGCCAGACGATCGGCACGATCTTCCAGGTACCGCATGATGTCGCGACTCAGGCGCTCGGTGCCTTCCTTGGAGATAGCCGAGATCACATACACAGGACCGGTCCACTCCAGGCGCTCGACAACCTCCTTGACGCGCTCCTCCCGCTCCTCCTCAAGAAGCATGTCGCTCTTGTTCAGCACCAGCCAGCGCTCACGCTCAGCCAGGGACGGACTGAACTTCATCAGCTCGTTGACAATCACCTCGGCAGCATCGGCAGGACTGCTCTCATCCAGCGGCGCCATGTCCACCAGGTGCAACAGGATGCGCGTACGCGCCAGGTGCTTGAGGAAGCGGATCCCCAGGCCAGCGCCATCGGAAGCCCCCTCGATCAACCCCGGAATATCCGCGATCACGAAGCTCTTCCAGCGATCGACGCTGACCACGCCCAGGTTCGGCACCAGGGTCGTGAACGGATAGTCGGCGACTTTCGGCTTGGCCGCGGAAACCGAACGAATGAAGGTACTCTTGCCGGCATTCGGCAAGCCCAGCAGACCAACGTCCGCCAGCACCTTCAACTCCAACTTGAGGTCACGCTGCTCGCCCGGCTTGCCCGGTGTGGTCTGGCGTGGCGCACGATTGGTACTGGACTTGAAGCGGGTGTTACCCAGGCCGTGCCAGCCACCCTGCACCACCATCAGGCGCTGGCCCGCCTTGGTCAGGTCACCGATGACCTCCTGGGTGCCAGCATCGATCACCGTGGTACCAACCGGAACCCGCAACTCCAGGTCCTCGCCCTTCTTGCCGGTGCAGTCGGTGCTACCGCCATTGGAGCCACGCTCGGCGTCAAAATGGCGGGTATAGCGGTAGTCCACCAGGGTATTGAGGTTTTCGTCGGCGACCATGAAGATCGAGCCGCCATCACCGCCATCACCACCGTTGGGACCACCGTTCTCGATGAACTTTTCCCGACGGAAACTCATGCAACCATTGCCGCCGTCGCCAGCTTTTACTCGGATCGAAACTTCATCAACAAACTTCATGATCAAACGCCTCTCGCCGCACGGGCGAGCTGAAAAAACCAAGACATAAGACTCTTGCAAAAATGAGCGCAGCGGCCTCAATCAACGACCGAAAATTCCAACGCTGGCAGCCCGTACAAACAGCTTTGCAAGAGACTCATCCCACAAACGAAAAAGCCCCGTCGCGAGACAGGGCTTTTCCAGCGATCGCGCAATTAAGCTGCGACGACGCTCACGTAACGACGACCGAAGGCGCCTTTTACTTCAAACTTGATCACGCCTTCGATTTTCGCGAACAGGGTGTGATCCTTGCCCATGCCAACGCCGTAGCCAGCGTGGAATTGGGTGCCGCGCTGACGCACGATGATGTTGCCGGCCTTGATGACCTGGCCGCCATACATCTTCACGCCAAGGCGTTTGGCTTCTGAGTCGCGACCGTTACGGGTACTACCACCAGCTTTTTTGTGTGCCATGAGTTCAATTCTCCTAGTGAGGAATTAGGCTGAAATTAAGCCTGAATACCGGTGATTTTGATCTCGGTGAACCACTGGCGGTGGCCCATACGCTTCATGTGGTGCTTACGGCGACGGAACTTGATGATGCGGACTTTATCGTGACGACCTTGGGCGATCACTTCAGCCTTGACGGTTGCGCCAGCAACAACAGGTGCGCCGATGTTCACGTCATCGCCATTGGCGACCAACAGAACGCGGTCAAAAGTCACGGATTCGCCAGTGGCGACTTCCAGTTTTTCGATCTTCAGGTATTCACCTTCAGCGACCTTGTATTGCTTACCGCCGGTAACGATTACTGCGTACATGGTATTTCTCCGATAATCCTGCTCACCCAGCTCTTAATAAGAAGAGGTATTGGCTGGCATGGCTGCATGGGGCTGGAACGGCCCAAGTGCAATTGCGTAAGGCAGGTGCTGCCCAGGAAGTTCAGGGTGCGCGATTGTACGCAAGGCACAATAACGATGCAAGTGCCGCTCAGGAGCGCGAAAGATGCTGTCAAGCCCTTGTGCCAAAAGAAAAGAAAGCATGCCATCAGGCTTCAATGGCAAAACAAGAGCATTAACCTAGTATTTTACCTTGGCAAATTACGGCATACCGGGGCTTTACCCTCTCGGGAACGCGCCTTGACACCTGCGGACGTGGGTCCTAGCATGCCGCGCATCCCTTCTGGAGCACCTGTCACTGATGCAACCCCAAGCTTTCTACCGCGCGGTGGCGGAAGATTTTAACGCCGTCGACGGCATCATCAAGAAACAATTGACGTCCCGAGTACCGCTGGTTTCGAAAATCGGCGACTACATTACCTCGGCCGGCGGTAAACGCCTGCGTCCTCTATTGGTGCTGCTGTGCGGCAAGGCCCTGGGTCGCGAGGGCGACGATCTGCGCATGCTGGCCGCCACCATCGAATTCCTGCATACCGCCACCTTGCTGCATGACGATGTAGTCGACATGTCCGGGATGCGGCGTGGACGCTCGACCGCCAACGCGATGTGGGGCAACGCCCCAAGCGTGCTAGTGGGCGACTTCCTGTACTCGCGCTCGTTCGAAATGATGGTCGAACTGGGCTCGATGCCCGTCATGCGCATCCTGTCCCATGCCACACGCATCATTGCCGAAGGCGAAGTGCTGCAACTGTCCAAGGTACGCGACGCCAGCACCACCGAAGAAACCTACATGGAAGTCATCCGCGGCAAGACCGCGATGCTCTTCGAGGCCTCGACCCACAGTGCCGCGGCCCTGGCCGGTGCGACGCAGGAACAGGCCGAGGCGCTGCGCACCTTTGGCGACCATCTCGGCGTAGCCTTCCAACTGGTCGACGACCTGCTGGATTATCGCGGCGATGCAGACACGCTGGGCAAGAACGTCGGTGACGACCTGGCAGAAGGCAAGCCGACATTGCCATTGATCTACACCATGCGTGAAGGCACCCCGGAACAAGCGGCCCTGGTTCGCCAAGCGATCCAGAAAGGCGGGATCGAAGATCTTGAAAGCATCCGCAATGCGGTCGAAGCCTCTGGCTCCCTGGACTACACCGCGCAACTGGCTCGTGATTACGTCGCTCGTGCCATTGCCTGCCTTGAAGCCCTGCCAGCCAGCGAATACCGCGATGCCCTGGTGGAGCTGAGCGAATTCGCGGTGGCCCGCACTCACTAAGATGCACCCCGGCTCCTGCCAGTGGCAGGAGCCGGTCCTACCTCCAGGCCCTGCGCCCCCGCCTCCCGGCAAAACCCTATATAATGTGCGCTTTTTAGCCATCCTGACTTTGAGGAGCCTAAGTGAGCACTTTGCCACCCTGCCCAAAATGCAATTCCGAATACACCTACGAAGACGGTACCCAGCTGATCTGCCCCGAGTGCGCCCATGAGTGGTCCGCCAGTGGCGAAGCCGAAGCCGCTTCCGATGAAGCAGTGAAAAAGGATTCGGTGGGCAACGTACTGCAGGACGGCGATACCATCACCGTGATCAAGGACCTCAAGGTCAAGGGCACTTCTCTGGTAGTCAAGGTCGGTACCAAGGTCAAGAACATCCGCCTGTGCGATGGTGACCACGATATCGACTGCAAGATCGATGGCATCGGCCCGATGAAACTCAAGTCCGAGTTCGTCCGCAAGGTTTGAAGCCACGCCTCTCGCGCCCAGCGCGAGAGGCCTCCCCATCCTCAAGCACTCCCCTGCTAGCCAAAAGCCATTCGCTTTGAGCGAAAGCAATTTCTGCGCAGAAAAAAGCAGAAACCGCCAATAGGCACTTGCTATTCATTGAATAAGAATTATTCTCATTGAACCCCATTCAAGGAGATGAGAACCATGACTTATTTGATTGATGCCTGGCTGGATCGCCCACACCCCTACCTGCGAATCCTGCATCGGGAAACCGGGGAAGTCTGTGCGGTGTTGGAAGAAGAAGCCCTGAACGAGCTGCAGGACCAGGGTGATCTGGACCTGAATGGCTTGAGCTCCAGCGAACCACTGGTTCTCAAGGAGTTGGTGCGCAACCTGTTTTTGTTCTGCTACGCCAGAGCCTTGCGGCCGACCGGCACCGACAGCCAGGGTCTGAGCGCAAGAATCCGCCTATGACCCCGCTGCCGATCAAGGAGCCTGCTCGCAGGCGATGACGACAGTTTCGTCGCCAACGCGCAGGCTCCTCTACCGATTACAGAACGTCCAGCAACTCGACGTCGAATACCAGAACGCTGTGCGGAGGAATGCTGCCAACGCCTTGCGCACCGTAAGCCAGCTCGCTCGGTACATACAGGCGCCATTTGCTACCGGCATTCATCAGTTGCAGGGCTTCAGTCCAGCCCGCGATCACGCCGCCTACCGGGAACTCGGCAGGCTGGCCACGCTCGTAGGAGCTGTCGAATACGGTGCCGTCGATCAGGGTACCGTGGTAATGAGTACGCACGCTGTCTTCACGGGTCGGCTTGGCGCCTTCGCCCTGGGTCAGCACTTCGAACTGCAAGCCGGAAGCCAGAGTGGTGATGCCTTCACGCTTGGCATTTTCAGCCAGGAATGCCAGGCCCGCACCTGCTGCGGCCTCAGCCTTGGCAGCGGCCTCAGCCTGCATGATTTCGCGAATCACCTTGAAGCTGGCGGACATTTCGTCCTGGCCAACGCGGCTTGGCTTACCATCAAAAGCATCGGTCAGGCCTGCCAGGATCGCCTCCAGGCTCACGCCCGGCGGTGGGTTATCACGCAGTTGGTCGCCCAACTGACGGCCAATACCGTAGCTGACGCGGGTTTCGTCGGTAGACAGGTTTACTTCGGACATGACGCTGCTCCGCTGTGCGGACGGCTCGCGAAGCACCGTGCGAAAGCACGTTCCTCCGGAGCGCCCGGAACCAAAAGGGCGAGCAGACTAGCACAGAAGGCCAGCGCGGATCATCGCCGCCGGGAGCTCAGCCCCCGGCATGCAGGGTGATGGGGACTTTCAAGCGATCATCAGTCCCGGCAGCCAGCCCGCACATCTCGTCGTGCACCAGGGTATGGATCAGGTTGAATGGTAAATCAGGAAAGGCCTGCAGCACCTCACGGGCATGTTCTACCGAACGCAAGTGGAATGTCTGGCCCTGGGCATCGATCAGTGGAAAGGCCATCCCATGCATTCGAGCCTCAAGCAGGTAGATTCCCCCCTCCAGGGAGATCAGGTTCAACTCGTCGACTTTTCCGGCAAGAGCGTAGGCATTCATTTCCTGCAGGTTCATGAGCGCACCTCGTGCAATCCACTCCCGTGACCTGTACAGGGATATGCCCCGGCCAGGAAAAGCACAAGCCACAAACGACACCGCCCGTCCGTTTCACAACGGACGGGCGGTATTCATCCCGCTCACAGGAGCCCTTAGTGCTTGGTCAGCTTGTCCAGGTAACCCATGGCAAATGCGGAGACAACGAAAGTCATGTGGATAACCACGTACCACAGCAGGTATTCGGTAGGAATGTTCTTGGCATCCATGAACACTCGCAGCAGATGGATCGAGGAAATCGCCACGATGGACGCAGCCACCTTCATCTTCAGCGACGAGGAGTCCATCTTGCCCAGCCAGCTGAGCTTCTCCTTGTTTTCATCGATGTCCAACTGCGACACGAAGTTCTCGTAGCCGGAAATCATCACCATCACCAGCAAGCCGCCCACCAGCGCCATGTCGATCAACGACAGCAGCACCAGGATCAGGTCGGACTCGGCCATGGAAAACACATTGGGAATGACGTGGAAGACTTCCTGGAAGAACTTCAATGCCAGCGCCAGCAGGCCCAGGGACAGGCCGAAGTAGATCGGCGCCAGCAGCCAGCGTGAGGCATACATTGTATTTTCGATAAAACGTTCCATTGAAATCTCGTACCTGATGTGAAAGCGGCGCCGAGTATATCAGCGCTCAAAAAGCCCATAAACCATGGCCCTACCGGTTTTTCCGGGCCGTTTTTCTGCTAGTGTCGGAACCATTCCTAGCACTCACCGACATTGGACAGGACGACTGGAAAATGGATTTGCGATTGCCTTTGGCAAGCCTTGGCTTGTGCCTGGCCGTACTGAGCAGCAGCGGCTGTTCGCCCAGCGAAGAAAAGAAAGAGGCCAATCTCAAGGACGAGGCCGCCCAGCTGGAAAAGTCCCTGGCGGCCATCCAGGACCCCAAGCTCAAGGACGCGTTCGCCGACCTCGGTGGCTCATTGCTGCTTCTGGAACGCGCCCAGCTCAAGCTCGCCAACAAGCCGATCGAGACCGAATACGCTGATGACGCGCTGGCCTTGCTCAAGCACTACCCGTCACCCCAAGCGTTGGTGGATACCTACGTCAACGGTCTGTTCGTACTGCGCAAGCAATCGAACTCGGACTACCTGACCGACCTGCAACCGGTCTTCCCGTTCAGCTTCAACATCCCGGGGCAGTTCCCCTTCCCCCATGATCTGCAATGGCAATCGGTGACCTTGAGCAACAAGAAGGTGGTTACCTTCCAACCAGAATGGTCGGAAACCGACTCGGGAATCCAGTTGAGCCCCTCCAGCGCCAACATGACCAACCCGGACGACCTGACCGTGGCCTACCCCTTTGTCGAAGGGCTGGAGATCGACAACAAGAGCCAACCGCAACCTGTCTCCCTGCAAGGCAAGCTGGAAGTGATCGCACCGGGACGGGTGTTGAATCTCGAACTGACCAAGGCCGACGTCGGCAAGCCTCGCAAGGATGGAAACATCACCCTGACCCTGCTGGCCCTGGAGAAAAACGTCGCCGAGATCGTCGTGGACAACAGCACAGCGCTTCCCGAAGAACTCAGCGATGCCTCCGCCACTCCGTTGCTGGCCCAGGCCCGCGATAGCACTGGGCAGGTTCTCTCACGCTCCGGCTCGATCAATGAAGATGCCGAGCAAATTGCCTTTTATCGACAGCAACTGGCCGAGATGCAACAACAGAAGGCCTGGAGCGATGCCTTCGAAAAACAACTGGAAGACGAACAGCAAGCCTTCGACCGAAAGCACACCCGGCACTATGCCAAGGTCTACTTCAACGGCCTGGTGGACAAACTGGAAGTCGCCGTTCTCGACTTCGCCCAGGCCCAGGTCACGCGCAAGGACCTGGACCTGCCCGTGCATCGTTTCGAGAGCAACACCACGGACAAGCTCATCCAACCATTGCCAATGCCGGTGGTGGTCTATGACGACCAGGCAGCCAGCTACCTCAAGGGCGCGCAACTGGACGAGGAATCACTGAAAAAATCAGTCAGCATCAGCCAATCGGTGGAGGATGCCAGTGCGGCTCGCATCGAATTCAACCACCCTCGCACCTTCAACGATGAGCTACTGGGCTCACAGTTCAACACTGGGGACACGCCGCTGACGTTCTTCACCCAGAACGACAAGGGCGAACGTGGCGAACCCATCGAACTGCCGGACGAGGCCATCGAGATCGACGCCATGCGCGGAGTCATCACCTACGACCTGAACCTGTTCCCGGAAACGCCAGCCTACGCCGTCGGCTCGGTTCCACTGTTTCTGGCCAGTATCGAGAAAAAGAGCATAGGCGCCGAACAATTGCCCAAGGGGCTCGAACTCAAGGGCAATGCCCTGATCGTCGACCAGAAGCTCTTTCCTTCAGACGCCTGGCGCTTCTATGCCAAGGACGCAAGCGGCCAGTACCTCAAGGAGATCCTGGCGGTCTCCCACAGCGCTCCGAATGCCGGTCCAGCGCTGTATGACGTGCACTACTTCTACGGCCAGCCAAGCCAACTGGAAACCTACAACCGCAGTGACCTGAACACCGTGGAATACGGTTTCGAGGTCAAGCTCGACAAAGTCGAGTCAGGACCTCCCGCGCCCTAGCCAAGCGACGGGACCTGTCCTTCAGTGCTCGGGGTGAAACTGGAAGTCACCGCCACTACGTCCCCGGTCCCCGTTCATCTGCCGCAACTGGGCCTGCAAGTGCAGGCACCAGATCTGTGGATCGTCGGCCAACTGGTAGCCATGGGTCGTCAGGCTTTCGACGATGGAGTCGAGGATGGACTCGGCGAGCACTGGACCACAGAACGGTCCCTGGGACTTGATTGCCGAAGGTTGTTCACCAGCCATTCCGGCCGCGAAGAGAAGGGTCCACATACCGTTGTCACCAGCCAGAGGGCGGACACTGCATTCGATACGGGTAACCAGGCCAAGGCATTGGCGAGTGAGGCAAAGGTTGCGCGACATGGCGGCGACCCTCGGTAGATCCACTATTCAGCCTTCAGCCGAAGACTGTTTCGATCCAGCGACGATTGTCGTTCTCCTTGCCCTGAGGATAGAAGAAAAGAGCGATAAACAAAGTTGCCCCATCCAACAGGCGCCGAATGGTCTATTTTGAAAAATTGGCGTCAGCGCATCGACGCCAATGGCGAGGGCACAGGCCCCCGCCATCCACTATCCTCAGGCCGGCTTGGCCTCGGACAGCGCCTCTTGCGCCGACTCCTTCTCCGCCTCCTTCAGGTCTTCCTCGCTGATCATCTCGGCGATGACCCGCAGGCGCTCCACCACTCGGGCATTGACGCTGCCCTCGGGAAACTGCCCATCGGCATCCGGCTCACCGGCAGGCTCGCCCACCAGCAGGCTCAGCGCCTCATCGGCCTGGCGCACCGCATAGACGTGGAACTGCCCATTGCGCACGGCCTGCAGGACCTTCTCGTCGAGCATCAGGGTGGCAACGTTGGCCTGGGGAATGATCGCCCCCTGCTCCCCCGTCAGGCCACGGGCCTCGCATAGGCGGAAGAAGCCTTCGATCTTCTCGTTGACCCCGCCAACCGCTTGTACTTCGCCAAACTGGTTGATCGAGCCGGTAATGGCAAAACACTGCTTGAGCGGCGTCCTCGACAACGCCGAGATCAGCGTGCAGGCCTCGCCCAGCGAAGCACTATCGCCATCCACGTAACCGTAGGACTGCTCCAGGGCGATGCTCGCGGAAATCGCCAGGGGGAACTCCTGGGCATAGCGACTACCCAGGTACCCGGTCAGGATCATCACCCCCTTGGAGTGAATCGGCTGGCCCAGGTTGACCTCGCGCTCGATATCGACGATGCCGCTGCCGCCAGGGTAGACCGTGGCGGAAATCCGCGCCGGCACCCCGAAAGCCGAGTCCCCCACCTCAAGTACGGTCAGGCCGTTGCACTTGCCCACGGCAGCCCCGTCGGTATCGATGAGGATGATGCCGGCCAGCATGTCGTCGAGAATCCGCGCCGAGACGCGCCCGGTACGAGTCGCCTTGGCCTTGAGCGCACGCTCGATATGCCCGGCATCGGTCATTTCGTCCGAGGCCAGGTGGCGGATGAAGTCGGCCTCGCTGACCAGTTGGAACAAATCACCGATTCGCGCCGACAAGCGCCCCTGGTGCTCGGCAAGGCGGGCACTGTAGGTGGCCAGGCGCGCCACCGCATCAGCGGTCAAAGGAGCCATGCCCTCTTCGGAGGTACGGGTCTTGAGCAGTTGGGCAAACTGTTCCAGGCTTTCGTCCACCATCGGGATGTCTTCATCGAAATCCACCAGCACCCGGAACATCTCCTGGAAGTCCGGGTCCAGGTCCTGCAGCGTGTAGTACAGCTGGCGGGCACCGATGATGATCACCTTGACCTGCAGCGGGATCATCTGCGGCGTCAGGGTCACCGTGGCCAGGCGGCCCATCTCCCCCAGGGGCGACTCCATCTTCAGCTTGCGCGACTGCAAGGCACGCTTGAGGGCATCCCAGACAAAGGGCTCGCTGAGCATCTTCTCGGCTTCCAGGATCAGGAAGCCGCCGTTGGCCCGATGCAGTGCCCCAGGGCGCAGCTGTCGATAGGTGGTGTAGAGCGCGCCCTGGTCGGTGCTGTACTCGATCCGCCCGAACAGGTTGTCATAGGTCGGATGGGGCTCGAACACCACTGGAGCACCGCCGCTGGCCGGATGCCCCACCACCAGGCTCGGGCAGTATTGTTCCTCCAGCAGCTTGCGCGCCACAGCGTCGGTCTTGCTGTCGTCCACCAGTTGCTCGACCACGGTCTTGAGCAGATACACCTGCATGGCCTGCAGGTAGCCGCAGACCGCTGCATTCTCCGCGTACTTCTCCGACAACGGCGACAGCAACGGTTGCAGGGCCAGGGTGATGGTCTCCTCGTTGAGCTGGCGCAGTTGGTTGCTCGATTCGCGCTTCCACTGCGGCAGGCTTGCCAGCTCTTCGTTGAGGCGCTCCTCCAGGGCGGAGATATCTTCATGGAAGCGCTCGCGGTCGGCTTCCGGCAACTGGGCGAATTCAGCTTCGTCCAGCGCCTTGCCCTCGTACATCGGCGTGAAGGCGATATTGCTGCTATCGCGGTACAGCGCCACGTCCTTCTCCAGGGCCAGGCGCTCGATCACGTCCAGGGCACGGTCATAGCGCTGGTTGAAAGCCCGATCGATGGCACTCTTTTTCTGCTGGTAGGACGGATGCTCGAATACCGCAGGGAAAGTCGCCAGCAAGTTATCGATCAGGACATTGATATCGGCGATGAAGCTGCCCGCCGCACCGGCCGGTAACTCCAGGGCCCGCGGCTCGCGCGGCTCATCGAAGTTATTGACATAGACCCAGTCCGACGGCGTCTGCAGGCGCTTGCCTTCGGCCTTGAGGTAGCGCTTGACGAACGAAAAGCGGCCAGTGCCCGGCTCGCCCATGACAAACACGTTATAGCCAGGGCGCGGCATGGCCACGCCAAACTGCAAGGCCTCTACAGCACGTTCCTGGCCAAGCACGCCGCGAAAGGGTTCCAGATCATTGGTGGTAGAGAAGCTGAACTGTTCAGCAGAAAAGGGGCGGGTCAGCGCTTCAGGCGCTAGACGCAAGCTGGCAGCAACAGGATCAGGCATCGGGCTTCCTTACATCAGGCGGGGCGGATGACGGCATTCTGGCGCCGGGTATGCCCGGCTGGCAAGGCACGCCTGGCGGCAAGGTTCAGGCCGCACAGGGACTGTCCCCCCATGCCGTGCACCCCCCGCCCCCAGGCATTGTTTTGTAAATTGTTACGGAACCCAAGGAATCTGCCTAAACTCCAACCTGTGCGGCTGGGTGATAACCGGCCCCCTGGTGCCGGTACGGACCAGTCCCCCTGTCCATTGGTATGCACACAAAGAGAACAACGCTATGAAACGGATCCTTCTCGGTACTCTTTTCACCGTCGTATCCCTCAACGCCATGGCCCAGGCCCCAGGCGGCCCGGATTGCGGCTGGGGCAACATGCTGTTCAAGGGCCAGCGCGGCACGCCGGCGCACTTCCTGGCGTCGACCACCAACGGCACCTCGGGTAACGCGACCTTCGGCATGACTTCCGGCACCAACGGTTGCTCCACCAACGCGGCACTGACCTACGGCGGTAAGTCCTGGTTCGCCATGAACGGGATGATGAACGAGCTCTCCGAAGACATGGCCAAGGGCCAGGGCGAAGCCCTGACCACCTACGCCGTAGTCCTGGGCGTGGCTCCCGAAGACCGCGCGCACTTCGCAGCGGTCACCCACGAACACTTCCAGCAGATCTTCAACAAGGCCGACGTAACGGCCGAAGACGTGCATACCAACACCCTGGCCGTCCTGAAGGGCGATTCGCGCCTGGCCAAGTACGCCACCCCGGTTTAAGTCCGGCTCGCCCGCTCCCCTTGGGAGCGGGCTTTTTTTATCGACCTTGCCCCACCTTGGGTCTTTGTATTTCCGACTTAAGTTGCCCGATATGCTCAAACGCCTTGCCTACCTGGCGCTCTGTGCCTGCGCCCCGCTGTACGCCGCGCCTCACATCGACCATCAACGTTTGCAGCAACTGGCCAACGACCCCTTCTGGATCTCCCTGGGCCACTACGAAACCGCCAAGCTGGGAGGCTGGCGCAGCTATGTCAGCGACCCGAAGTTCTTCCTGGCCGCCGACGGCGCCCATCACCCCGATGCCGAGTTGCAGGCGACCCTGGACGCCCTCTACGCGCCCGCCAGTGCCGGGGAACGACATGCCCAGTGCGTCTATCCAGCCCGTACCCGCTGGCTCAAGGCACAGCTGAAGCTGGACGACCTGCCCAAGGTCGAATGCGCCGAGTTCACCCAGTGGTTCAAGGACGTCGCGCCCCACAGCACGGTAATGATCTTTCCGGCCGCCTATCTCAACAGTCCATCGTCGATGTTCGGCCACACCCTGCTGCGTATCGACCAGGCCGACGTGCAAAGCAATCACACCGCCCTGCTCAGTTATGCCATCAACTTCGGCGCCTACATCGAAGGCTCCGACAACAGCATCCTCTATGCCTGGAAGGGCTTGATGGGTGGTTATCCCGGACTGTTCGCCCTGGTGCCCTACCAGGAAAAACTGGCGGAGTACCGCAGCCTGGAGAACCGCGACCTGTGGGAGTACCGGCTGAACCTCACCCAGGTGGAAACCGAGCGCATGGTGGAACATGTGTGGGAACTGAAGCAGATCAAGTTCGACTACTTCTTCTTCGACGAGAACTGTTCCTACCGCCTGCTGGAACTGCTGCAGGTCGCCCGCCCCAGCCTGCGCCTGACCGGCCAGTTCCCACTCACCGCGATCCCTACCGACACCGTCAAGGCGGTCAAGGACGCCGGATTGGTGGAACGAATCGACTATCGCCCATCCAGGGAGCGCGAGTTGCTCAGCCGCGCCCAGCCTTTGAACCCTGAAGAACAACAATGGGTACTCAAGGTCAGCGCCGACCAGAAACAACTGCAGGACCGCGATTTCAAGGCCCTGCCCCGGGACCGACAAGCCCTGATCGTGGACGCGGCCTATCGCCTGGAACGTTATCGAGCCAATGGCCAGGAGCGTGATGCCGAACGCTCCCAGCGCAGTTTCGAGCTGCTCAGGGCCATCAACCAGAACCCCGCTCCAGAGTTGCAGATCCAGCGGCCAGGCCTGCCGGAAGACGGCCACCAGTCCCGCACCTGGCAACTCGGGGTCGGCACACGCGACGACAAGGCCTTTGCCGAGTACGGCCTGCGCATGGCCTATCACGACCTCAATGACAACGCCGAAGGCTTCCCAATGGGCGCCCAGATCGAGATCCTGCAGATGAAGCTGCGCCAGTACGAAGGCAACCACTGGCAATTGCAGCAGCTCGACCTGGCCACCATCCGCTCCCTGACCCCACGTACGCAGTTGCTGCAACCCTGGTCCTGGCAAGTCACCGGCGGCCTGGAGCGGGTACCGGGCAAGCACGACGACGAAACCCTGGTCAGCCACGTCAATGGCGGTGCCGGCGGCACCTGGCAATTGGGCGAGGACACCCTGGGCTTTGCGCTGGGCACGGTACGGGTCGAGCACAACGCCGATTTCGCCGGTTTCATCGCTCCGGCAGCAGGCTTCAACTCCGGCCTGCTATGGAAGAATCCACTGGGCAACTTCAGCCTGGAAGCCAAGGGCGACTACTTCACCAATGGTGAAGTCCGCCGCAGCCTGAGCCTCAACCAGCAATGGGAGCTGTCGCGCAACCTGGGCCTGCGCCTGAGCGCACAGCGGGAGTTCAGCCAACTGGCCAGCCCGGCCAACGAAGTCATGCTCGAACTCAAGTGGTACCACTACTAACGGCAGCTGCGAGCGTCAAGCTGCTAGCGACAAGGTTTTCACGCGTCGCCGACAAATGCCCTTCTAGACTTCACTCATGTGAAGTCTGGGAGTTCCTCGATGTGGCGTTACGCTTGGGCATTGCTGGCACTGGCCCTGATCGGTGGCTGTGAATCAACCCACGAGCATCTGCTCGCGCAGGGCTATCCGCCAGCATTTGCCGACGGCTTCGATGCCGGCTGCGTCAGTGGCCGCCAGGCCGCGGGGTCCATCAGCGGAGAGTTTCGCAAGGACGTGCCCCGCTACCTCAAGGACCGGCAGTATGCCGAAGGCTGGGATGATGGTTTCCGCCAATGCCAGGCCATGCTGGAAAACCAGGACCGTAACGACTATCGAGGGCGGCACTGGGACGAGCGTGAGCGGGCCTGGCAACAGGAAAAGGACCGCGATGCCGCGCGGTCCTATCGCTCGCAATAGGTCGTTTTCAGCTAACTGCAGGGGGTAAAAGCCTGCAACCATGGCTCGACCCTCCAGCCAAGGAGCACACCATGAGCCGCGCTTTCGTCAACGAGGACCAGGCGGCCGCCCAGGCCGAGCAACCGATCGAGCGCCAGGTCAGCCCGCACCCCAACTATGTCACGCCCCAGGGCCTGGTGGAGCTTCAGGAGAAAGTCGCTCAGCTGCAACTCCAGCATCAGCAACAAAGTGACTTGCGCGATAGCGCCGATCCGCAGCGCCTGGCCGACCTGGAGCGAGACCTGCGTTACTTCTCCCAGCGCTTGCGCAGTGCCCAGGTGGTGACAGCCACCGCCACCGACAAAGTACAGATCGGCAGTCGGGTGACCTATGTCGATGAACAGGACGACCAGCACAGCGTGCAGTTGGTCGGCGAAGACCAGGCCGATGCCGCCCGCGGCCTGGTCAATTGGGCCTCGCCCCTGGGTCGGGCACTGTTGGGCGCGCAACCTGGGGACGAAGTTCTGTGGCAGCGACCGGCCGGGGACCGGCTGATCGAAATCATCCGTATCGAACCGGCCTGAGTCGCCTCAGACCACGCCCTGGGCGAGCATGGCATCGGCCACCTTGACGAAACCGGCGATATTCGCGCCCTTGACGTAGTTGACCCGACCGTTTTCTTCGCCGTAGTGGACGCAGGCGTGGTGGATCGACTGCATGATGGCGTGCAGCTTGCTGTCCACCTCGCCGGCGGTCCACAACAGGCGCATGGCGTTCTGCGACATCTCCAGGCCACTCACCGCTACGCCACCGGCGTTGGAAGCCTTGCCCGGGGCAAACAGGATGCCGGCGTCGATGAAGATATCCACAGCCTCCAAGGTGGTGGGCATGTTGGCCCCCTCGGCAACACAAGTGCAGCCGTTGCGCAGCAGGGTCCGGGCGGCCTCGGCGTCCAGCTCGTTCTGGGTCGCACACGGCAGGGCAATCTCGCAAGGCAGGTCCCAAGGCGTCTTGCCAGCCCGGAACTCCAGGCCGAAGCGACCAGCCAGCTCGCTGATGCGCCCGCGCTGGACGTTCTTGAGTTCCAGCACCGCTTGCCATTGTTCTTCGCTCAGGCCGGACTCGCAGTACAGGGTGCCTTCGGAGTCCGACAACGAGATCACCTTGCCCCCCAGGTCCATGACCTTGCGGGAGGCATACTGCGCGACGTTGCCGGAGCCGGAGATCGCCACGCGCTTGCCTTCGACCCGATCGCCCCGACGCTTGAGCATTTCCTCGGCGAAGTACACGCAACCAAAACCCGTGGCTTCCGGGCGGATCAGGCTGCCGCCGTAGCTGATGCCCTTGCCGGTCAGTACCGAGGTGAACTGGTTGCTCAGGCGCTTGTACTGGCCAAAGAGGAAGCCGATTTCCCGGGCACCGACACCGATGTCCCCGGCCGGTACGTCCACGTCCGCGCCGATATGCCGGTACAGCTCGCTCATGAAGGCCTGGCAGAAACGCATGACCTCGGCGTCGCTCTTGCCCTTGGGGTTGAAGTCCGAGCCGCCCTTGCCGCCGCCCATGGGCAGGGAGGTGAGGGAGTTCTTGAACGTCTGCTCGAAGGCGAGGAATTTCAGCACGCCCATGTTCACCGACGGGTGGAAACGCAGGCCGCCCTTGTACGGGCCGATGGCGCTGTTCATCTGGATACGGAAGCCGCGGTTGACCCGGACCTTGCCCTGATCGTCGACCCAGGACACGCGAAATACCACGGCGCGCTCCGGCTCGCAGATCCGTTCGAGAACACCGGAGTCCAGGTAATGCGGGTTGGCCTCGAGAAACGGCCACAGGCTACGCAATACCTCTTCCACCGCCTGGTGGAATTCGGGCTGGTCCGGATCGCGCTTTTTCAGGCGGGCGAGGAAGTCTTCGACGGATTCGATCATGGAAAGTCTCAGCAGATTTATTGTCGTTAAGGGGGAGATTTGCCAAGGACTGTATCAACTCAACCCGCACCGCGACAGCGCAAAATGTCGCAGATATGAATTTAAATGGTGCATTTAATATAAATTTGTTGATTTTACTGGGCTTGAGCGCACTGAATTGGTGACAAAAAGTCGCAGGTTTGCACTCACTTTGAACGTCATTCGCCCCACTGGATTTACCGGAAAACATCGTTCCGGGCATAAAAAAACGGAGCCCGAAGGCTCCGTTCTGTTCCAGCAGCGGCTCGATCAAGCCAGCTTCTTGTGCCGTACCCGGTGCGGTTGCGCCGCGGCTTCACCCAGGCGCTTCTTGCGATCGGCTTCGTACTCGGTGTAGTTGCCTTCGAAGAACACCGCCTGGGAGTCGTCCTCATAGGCCAGGATGTGGGTCGCCACACGGTCCAGGAACCACCGGTCGTGGGAAATCACGATGGCGGCGCCCGGGAAGTCCAGCAGGGCTTCCTCCAGGGAACGCAGGGTTTCGACGTCGAGGTCGTTGGACGGTTCGTCGAGCAGCAGGACGTTGCCGCCCTCCTTCAGGGTCAGGGCCAGGTGCAGGCGGCCACGCTCACCACCGGACAGGTCCTTGACGAACTTCTGCTGGTCGCCGCCCTTGAAGTTGAAACGACCGACATAGGTGCGCGACGGGATCTCGTAGTTGCCGATGCGAATCTGGTCGGAACCGTCGGAGATCTGCTGGAACACGGTCTTGCTGCCGTCCAGGTCCTCGCGGCTCTGGTCCACGCAGGCCAGCTGCACGGTTTCACCGATCTCGATGCTGCCCGAGTCCGGAGTCTCCTTGCCCATCAACATGCGGAACAGGGTCGACTTACCGGCGCCGTTGCCGCCGATCACGCCAACGATGGCGCCCTTGGGCATGGAGAACGACAGGTTGTCGATCAGCACGCGATCGCCATAACCCTTGGTGACGTTCTTGAACTCGATGACCTTGTCGCCCAGGCGCGGACCGGCCGGGATGTAGATCTCGTTGGTCTCGCTGCGCTTCTGGAATTCCTGGGACTGCATTTCCTCGAAACGCTGCAGACGAGCCTTGGACTTGGACTGGCGGGCCTTGGCGCCTTTGCGCACCCACTCCAGCTCTTCCTTCATGGCCTTTTCGTGGGCCGACTGCTGCTTGGACTCCTGGGCCAGGCGCGCCGACTTGGCTTCCAGCCAGCCGGAGTAGTTGCCTTCGTACGGGATGCCGGCGCCGCGGTCCAGTTCCAGGATCCAGCCGGCGACGTTGTCGAGGAAGTAACGGTCGTGCGTGATCGCAACCACGGTGCCCGGGAAGTCGTGCAGGAAGTGCTCCAGCCAGGCCACTGAGTCGGCGTCCAGGTGGTTGGTCGGTTCGTCGAGCAGCAGCATGTCGGGGGCCGACAGCAGCAGGCGGCACAGGGCCACACGACGCTTTTCACCACCGGACAGGTGCTCGACCTTGGCGTCCCAGGCTGGCAGGCGCAGGGCATCGGCGGCGACTTCCAGCTGGCGCTCCAGGTTATGGCCATCGCTGGCCTGCAGGATGGCTTCGAGCTTGGCCTGCTCGGCGGCCAGCTTGTCGAAGTCGGCATCCGGATCGGCGTAGGCAGCGTAGACCTCGTCCAGGCGCGCCTGGGCGTCCTTGATTACGCTGACCGCCTCCTCGACCACTTCACGCACGGTCTTGGCCGGGTCCAGCTGTGGTTCCTGGGGCAGGTAGCCGATGTTCAGCTCCGGCATCGGGCGGGCTTCGCCCTCGAACTCGGTGTCGACGCCGGCCATGATTTTCAGCAGCGTGGACTTACCCGAGCCGTTGAGGCCCAGTACGCCGATCTTGGCCCCGGGGAAGAATGACAGGGAGATGTTTTTCAGGATTTCCCGCTTCGGCGGAACAACCTTGCCCAGCCGATGCATGGTGAAAACGTATTGAGCCAAAATATGGACCTCGTGAAGAAGGTGAGAACAGGCCAGCTAAGCCTCATGGTGCGGTACACAGCACTCCCAACCTTCAAGGTTAACCTAACTGAGCGACGGCGGGCAGACTGCCGGGTGCTTTCAGCCCAGCTTTTTCTTGCTGTAGACCACGTAGAACAAGGTGCCCAGCAACAATCCCCAGAATGACGAAGACACATGGAAGAAACTCGGGAAATACACCGTGATCATCAAGGTGGCCACCGCCGGGTAATAAAGGTCGTGCCTGAGCGAATCCCGCAGGGCATCGGCCAGGGTGCTGAACAACGCCAGGGCCGCGAGCGCCAGGATCACCGGCGAGGGGATCAGCGACAACAGGCTCACCAGGCTGGCGGCAAATAGCGCCATGACCAGGTAACTGACACCTGCGGCACAACTGGCGATGTACCTCAGGGACTTGTCGCTGGACGCCAGCGGGCCTGCACACATCGCCGCCGTCAGCGCCGCCAGGTTGAGGTTATGGCAGCCCAGTAGCGAGGCACACGAGGTGGCCAGGCCGGTAACAAACAGCGTGCCCGGAAAATGCGTCGTGTAGCCATTGTTGCGCATGATCAGGTAGCCAGGGATGTTCTGGGAAAACAGGGTGACCACGAACAGCGGGATGGACAGGTTGATGAAGGACGAAAGCGTGAAGACCGGAACCACCCACTCGAAACGATAGGTCGACAGTTCGATGGCATATCCCGCTGGTTGCTTGAACAGGAAATAGACGAACAGCACTGCCAGGGAGGTCGGCAGGGCAAACAGCGGCTTGAAGATGAACAACAGCAACCAGACCAGCATTACCGCTCCAACGATCAGCGGATACTGCTCGAAGGCCGGCACGAAGGACTTGGCTAATGACAGCAGGACTCCCGCCAGCATCGCCGACGAAAGGCTGGCGGGAATCTTCTCGATGTACCGGGCGATCCTCGGCACCATGGCCAGTGCCAGCATCAGCATGCCGGACATACAGAACGCCCCGACCGCCTCGTCGAAGCCCCCCAGGGGCTGGCTATAGCCAAGCAGGATCGCCGATCCCGGCGTCGACCAGGCGAAGGCATAGGGCTTGCGGGTAGCCAGGGAGAACCCGATGCCCATCAGCCCCTGGAACAGGCACAACATTGCCAGCGCACTCACCGCCTGGCTGGCCGAGGCCCCAACGTTGTAGAAACCCTGCAACACGATGAAGAACGTGCTGATGAAACCGATCAGCGCAGCACTGGCCCCGGTGCTGATAAGACTCCACCACTCGCCGGACCAGCCGCCACCCGACACTCCCGCCCTGCTCAAAGCACCCATGTTGCCACCCCGTTCACAGAATCTGCGGCGAAAGAGCCAAGCCGCCTTGCATTCCCTAAAAGCTGGTGCTACAACCAATATCCATTGGATATTGGATACGCAAATTAATAGTAATGAGAAAGACTTGAAAAGCAAACGACTAAGCAACCTCGGTGAGATCCAACACAAAACAGCAAGTGAACAGATTGAACAGGTGTTAAAGCAGGCGATCCTTGAGGGGCGCCTTCCCCCCGGCGAGGTCCTGCGCCAGGAGGAGCTGGCGCAAACCTTCAATGTCAGCCGAATGCCGGTTCGCGAAGCACTGAAGAAACTGGAAGCACAGGCACTGGTGGACTTCGTTCCCTACAAGGGCGCGATCGTGACGCAGATATCCAAGGCCGACGGCCTGGACAACTACGCCATCCGGCTGGCCCTGGAACCTGCGGCCATCCGGTATTCGATTCCACACTTGACCAGTGCCGACCTGCAGCAGGCCAAGGACCTGATGCAGCAGATGAATGAAGAAACCGAGATGGACCAGCTAGGGGACCTGAACAAGCGCTTCCACATGTGTCTCTACGGGAAAACGCCCCACCTGAAATTACTGCAGTTGGTGGAGAAGCAGTTGTCCGTAGAGGACCGCTACTTGCGCTTTCACTTATCGGCCATGGGCCGTGAACACATGTCCCAGGATGAACACCTGGCGATGATCGAAGCCGCTACCGAACAGGACCTGGACCGGGCCGAAGCCCTGGTACGCAACCATTTGATAAAGGCCGCCAAGGCCCTGGAAGACTTTTTCGACCGCAAGACCTGAACGTACGCTCATCACACAAGGAGGTGGACCATGGCCCAAGTCATGTCGGCATCAGCAATCGACTCTGCACAGAACCTGGCAGGCAAATCGATTTTCCTGGAGATGGGCGCACGCCTCGGGGTCATCGACCTGCTCATGCAAGGCGAGCCTTTCGATGTCGAGCAGGTAGTGCGCATCAGCGGTGCCAACCGGCACTTCGTCGTGTCCTACCTGGCCGCCTTGTGCAAACTGGGGCTGGCGACCCAGGAGGCTCGTCCCGACCGCTACAGCGGCACGCCTGCCCTGCCGGTGGCCGTCAACAACTGTGGCTACCTGCTCTGGGCCCTGCAGTCCTGCGCCCCCTTGATCGAGCATCCGGTGCAGTTCGCCAACAACATGCCGGACGCCATCAACACCTATGTGCGCAACGGCGAACATGTGGCACGCACCTCCAAGTGGATGGGAGCCACCGACTTCTACCCCCATGCCGAACAAGAAATTCTCCAGGCCAATCCGAAGAAGATCATCGACTTCGGTTCAGGCACCTGCGGTTTGCTGATCCGACTGCTGGAGCGCCTGCCCCAGGCCACCGGGATCGGCATCGACCTGAGCGCCAGCGCCTGCCAGAAGGCCCGGGAAATCATCGAGGCAAAAGGCTTGAGCCACAGGCTCCAGGTGATTCATGCACCGGTGCAAAGCCTGATCGACGATCCGACCCTGCTCAAGGATGTCGATGTCGTCCATGCCGGATTCGTCTTCCACGATCTGGACCCCACCCAAAGCCAGGTCCTGCCGAGCCTGCTGGCCACCATCAAGGCCGCCTCGCCCCGGGCCAAGCTGGTCATCGCCGATGCCATACCCGACGATGCCCCCTGGGAAAACAACGCCTATTCATTGGCGTTCACGTTCCTGCACACCCACTTCATGGACCGCAAGTTCCCTTCGGAGGAAGGCTGGAAGGCCTTGCTCGAAAAGGCCGGGTTCATGGACGTGACCCTCTCTAAACCCGGCCTTTCCGGCAGTCGCCTGATCGTCGGTCACTAGAGCAACACCCAACTCCGAGCAGTAAGGAATCCTATGTAGCCGCCACTCATCGGGAGATCGATCATGCGCGTGGAAACCCTTGTAGAGCGTGTCAAGAACCATCGCTGCTATAGCCATCCGATTTTTCACAACTGGGCCCGGGTCAATCCCGGCACCGAAGCCATCGGCGCCCTGTTCCACCACATCCGCAGCTTTTGCGATGCCACCCGCCCAGGCTGGAACCTGCCCCAGGGGCTGAAGGAAATCGGCCTGTCCACGGAAAGCCACCTGTTGCAGGAGATCGTCGACAGCGAGGAAAACCATGGCCCTGAACTGGCGATGATGGCCGGGCACATCATCAACCGCTCGGTCCCCGGCAAGGCGATCTTCGACGACTTGAGCGACCAGATTCATATCGAATCCATGCTCAAGCGCTGCTCCGATGAATTGCTGGGCCAACTCCCCGGCTATGACTTCGCCACCGGCCTGATGCCCCAGACCAAAAGGGCTATCCACACCTTCGAGGCCCGCAAGTCGACAGCCGCCCAGGATGTCTACAAGAGCCTGGGGACCGCACTGGCCCTGGAGATCATCTCCAATCGCCAACTGATCCCCGGGGAAAAGGCCTGCCTGGTGGACAGCGGCCTGTACCGCGCCAGCTTCGACGAGCCGGCCATGCACTACCTACTGGAGCACTACGGCGAAACCGGAGCCGAATGCCAGCACGAGCAGAACGCCATCGAGGCGGTGGGCTCGGTACTCAACCCGCAGAACAGCGCCGCCATCGTCCAGGGCGCCGACGACTTCCTCGATAACCTGGAAGCCCTGTGGGACCTGCTGGACTCGACCCTGTTGCAGGCCGAGGGTGACCGCGCTGCAGCCTGACCCCTTCCCGGGCCGGGCAACCGGCCCTCTTCCCGACAACGAGGCAGGTCAATCATGAGTAGCGAAAAGCTCGACAAACTCTTCGAAGACGTCTTCCGCCGCCCGGTCGCCAATGACCAGGACATCTTCGAACTGGGCGCCAACTCGCTCACGGCCATCCAGCTGGTCAGCCAGGTGAACGAGACGTTCGGCGCGAACATCAACATGGAGCAGTTCTTCCTCAGCCCCTGCAAGCAAACCATCCTGGACCAGTTGCCCGCTGCCGCGACAGCGCGCTACGCCTGAAGAGGTGCTCCATGCACAGTCTGTTCACATCGACCTTGGATTTGCAGCGTGCCGGCAAGGTGATCTGTGTGCGGAGCCTGCCTTTTGATCCCACCCGCGAAACCCTGCTGCTGCTGGCGCCAGTGGGTACCCAGTGCTTCTACATGAAGAATGCGGCGCTGTTCCTCATCAGCCACTTCAACCTGGTCATTCTGGAAAGCGACGCCCTGCTGTCCTATGCCGCGGCAGCCGGGTTGGCGCCCAGCGAGGGCGTCGCCGACTTCGTCAGGCAACTGCACGCCGCCCTGCCCGAAGCCGTCAGCGTGGACGCCGTGGTGGGCTACTGCTCTTCGGCCCCCCTGGCGCTTCTGGCCGCCGCCCAAGGGGTGTGCAGCAAACTGCTGTTGCTCAACGGCGCTTACTTTCTCAAGGGCGACGACATCGCCAAGAGCCAGTACGAGCGCGATGTAGAACGCATGATGCAGTCGATTCCCCAGGGCAACTGGGCCCAGGTGTACGAGGCGGTCAGCCTGTTGCACGACAACAGCGGCCTGGCCCCCAGCGACTATCGCTACCAGCAGATCCGGCCCTTGCGCGAGCGACAGGCCTTTCATCAGTACCTGACCTTCCTCAACCACCTGGCGACCCTGGAAGTAGCCGCCACCGCCCAGGCCGTCGAGGCCCCGACCCTGGTCTGGTGCGGCGGCAACGACAGCTACACCGACACCGCATCCTCCCGATACGTTGCCAGATGGCTGCCCAACGGCGAGCTGGTCGAAGACCCGGCCGGGCACCACCATGACTTCGTCGATGGCCACGAACGGCTGTACCAGGCGATGATGCATTTCCTCACCCGCCATCAACCGAGGGCTGCCCGATGAATGCGCACACCTCGTCACCGACCAGGGTCTTTCGCAAGTTCCAGTCGATCTGCACGGTGACGCCCCATGCCCTGGCAGTGGTCGACAACGGCAATACGCTCACCTACCAGCAACTGCACGAGCAGGTACTGGGCTTGTCCCAGCAACTGGTCCGCCAGGGCCTGGCCGACAGTTCGTGCCTGCCGCTGGTCGCCAGTCGTTGCCTGCCCTACCTGGTCACGCTACTGGCCTGCTGCAAGCTGGGGATCGCCTATGTATCCATCGACCCGAGCACGCCAGCCCAACGCATCCTCGCGCAACTCGAACAACTCGACTGCCAGCACCTGCTGCTGATCGGCCAGGCCGAGGACCTGGAGATCGACCCGCGCCTCACCTACCTGCACCTGGACGCCAAGGGCCGCCTGCGCAGCCGGGGCCCGACCCTGCGCCGCACCAGCCAGCGGCGCCCTGCCGACGCCGACAGCCTCACCGTGATGTTCACCTCAGGGACCACCGGGGTGCCCAAAGGGGTCCGGGTGTGCCATGCCGGCCTGCTGAACCTGGTGGAAAACGTGCAAGGACAGGTCCAGGGCAAGGCCCACAACTATGTTCATCACTCCTCGATCAGCTTCGATGCCGCCTTGTTCGAAGTCTGGGTGCCACTGCTGACGGGCGCCTGCGTCACCCTCCACGCCCCGGCGTTCAACATCGAGAGCCTGGCCGACTGTGTAGGGGCGAGCCACTGCGATGTGCTGTTGCTGACCACTTCACTGTTCCACCTGGTGGCGCAACATCGCCTGCAAATGCTCGATGGCGTCCGCGTGCTGTATGTCGGCGGCGAAGTGCTCAAGCCCGCATACGCCAGGGCACTTTTGGCCGCCAACCGTGAGATCACGCTGGTCAACGGCTACGGCCCGACCGAAAACACAGTGTTTTCCACCTGGCACAGCATGAGTTCCCCCAAGGACATCGTCGGCGATGCGATCCCCATCGGCCGCCTGCTCAACCACGTGCACGCCAAGGTCGTCGATGCCCGGTTGCAGGAAGTGGAGCCCGGGGCTCCTGGCGAGCTATTGCTCGGCGGGCGCAACCTGAGCCTCGGTTACCTGGACGAAGAACTGACCCGCACGCGCTTCCTGCACCAGGCCGAGGGGGTCTACTACCGCACTGGCGACCTGGTGGTGGAAAACGAACAGGGGGTGTTCTTCTACCAGGGACGCCTGGACGAACAAGTGAAGATCCAGGGCTACCGCGTTGAAATCACCGAGGTCGAACAGGCATTGGGGCAGTTGCCCGGCATTGCCCAGGCCGTCGTACTGGCGCGCCCCATGAATGCCCTGGAAAACTGCCTGCATGCCTTCGTGGTGTTCCAGCATGGCTGGCCGGACATCGACGAAGGCAAGCTATTGAGCCTGCTGTCGGCTCGACTGCCCCACTACATGCTGCCCGCCCGTATCCACCGGTTGTTCGAATTACCGGTCACGGCCAATGGCAAGCTGGACAAACGCACCCTGCACTCCCTGGCAGGCGAGCAACCCAGGGCCCACAGGCCGTCACCACCTGCCGGTTCGGCCGTCCTGGAAGCCTGGTCAGGCATCCTCGGCACCCGCGACCTGCAATTGGAGCACTCGATCTATGCCTACGGCGCCTCATCCTTGAGCGTCGTCATGGCCCATACCCGGATCAACCAGAGTCTTGGCAAGAAAACCCCATTCGATGAAGTCGCCCGGTTGAACACCTTGCAGGAGTGGGTGCAGTACTACGTAACGCATGAAAACCTCAGTAACCTCTCGTAGGAGCCGACATGGACATCACTGACTTTTCGTTGACGGAACAGGAACTCCAGCAATTCGACCGGGACGGCTTCATCGGCCCTTTCACGCTCTACGAGCCTGAAGAAATGATGCAGATGCACAAGACCGTCCGGGCGCAACTGTTCAACCGGACCCATGCGCCCTATGACGCCCCCCTGGACGTGGCGATCACCAACTACGATCGCCACCTGGATGTCGAACTGCTGACCCGCCATGTGTTTCGCAAGGAGATCGTCCATCGGCTGCGGAGCATCCTCGGCCCGGACGTGATTTGCTGGCGCAGCGAGTTCATTCCCAAGTACCCCGGCAATGAAGGCACCGACTGGCACCAGGCCGACACGTTCGGCCATGCCTCGGGACAACCCCAGCTGGTATGGCCCCAGGACGAGGCATTCGGTGGCGCCATCAACGTCTGGACCGGCTTCACCGATGCCACCCAGGAAAACGGCTGCATGCTGTTCATCCCCGGCACCCACAAGAAGATGAACTACGACGAATCCATCGGCATGACGTTCGACCCGGTCGCCAACAAGGACGTGGTCAAGGGCCAGTACGCACGTGGTTTCAACGGCTATGACTACAGCACCCTGCAAAAGGACAAATCCTGGCGGCCGGATGAAGCCGCTGCGGTGCCGATCGTGATGAAGGCCGGGCAGTTCGTGATCTTCCGCTCGATGCTGATGCACTCCTCGCTGCCCAACTCGACATCGGACAAGACCCGCCTCGGCTATGTGGCGCGCTACGTGCCCGGGAGGGTGAAGGTCTATCCCGGCACCGACTACGTGAAAGAGTTCGGTGGTGAATATCGCCTGGACAAGTTCGGCGTGGTGCAGGTGGCCGGTACTCGCACCGACCAACAGAATCGGGTGGCGAGCCAGAGCCTTAGCGGCCTGGACCTCAAGCCCCTGGCCTGCAGCTGAGGAACGACCATGGAACAGCACTCCTACCTGGGGATCGACCACATCGCGTACGCCACGCGATCCACGCAGAAGACAGCCGCATTCTTCACGGCCCTGGGGTTCGAAGTGCTGTTCCATCGCCAACCGATCGACAAGTTCGGCGTGCTCATCACCAAGCTGCGCTCGCCGACCGGGGAGATCGTCGAGGTCGTCGAGCCCTTTCGCCCCGACAGCGTGGTCAGCCGCTTGCTGGTCAACGTCGAGGCCTGCATCTATCACGCTGCCTTCAGGGTCGACGACCTGGCGGCGACCCAGGCCTCGCTAGCCGGAATCGGGGGCGTGACGGTGACCAACGCCATGACCATTCCCTACCCCGCGACCGAGGAGCATCGCTCGCTGACCACCTCGCACATGTTCCATCCGGCGGTGGGCCTGTTCGAGATCACCGGATAGGAACCCCCCATGGCCACAGCCTCGATCACCCAGCCGCGCTGGCTCGCCCCACTGTCCACAGCCCCCTGCCGGGAGGGCCAGGACATACTGCTGTGCTTTCCCTATGGCGGCGGCGGCAGCTCGGCCTTCCACGGCCTGGAGGCGCTACGCTACGCCGGCATCACGCCCTGGGTGGTCAAGCTGCCCGGACGCGAGGAGCGAATCCAGGAGCCCGCGGCCACCTGCATCCACGGCCTCATCGATGCCATCGTCGAAGCGCTGCAGGCATTCACCCGGCCACTGGCCTTCTATGGCCACAGCTTTGGCGCGGGCCTGGCCCTGGATGTTGCCCACGCCCTGGTCGAACGTGGCTGCCAGCTTCCAACACGGCTGGTGCTGTCCGGGCGCATGCCTCCCCACACCGGGTATTCACCGCTACTGGGCGCCATGGACGACGAGCAGCTATGGCAGCACGTCTGTGCCGAAAGCGCGCTCCCCCTGCCCCGGGACGCCTCCTGCGGGTTTGCCCGGCAAGCCCTGGTCAAGCTCAAGGCCGACCTTGTACTCAATGCCCAGCTGACCTACAGGTTCATCCGCCCCCTGCCCATACCGCTGTATACCCTCAATGGCCTGGACGACCCGTTGATCGACACCCACCGCCTCGACGAGTGGCAGCGCTATAGCAGCATCCGCTACCAGGGGCAGTGCCTGCCCGGCGGGCATTTTTTCTTCGAAAAAGATTTCCAACGCTTCTACGCGACCCTCCTGACCACCCTCACAGAGCAAGACAGCTAAGCCCTATGGAACGTGCCTTCTGGAATACCCCGTATCTTTCGACCCTGGATGCCCGAGTGCTGAGCATCGAAGGTGCCGACGTCACGATCAGCCCGACGATCTTCTTCGCCGAATCCGGTGGCCAGGAATCGGACCGGGGCACCATCAACCGGATCGAGGTTGCCCAAGCCACGGTGGTCGACGACCGGATCGTCTATCGCCTGGCGACCGAGCCGGACTTCGCCGTGGGCGACCTGGTCAACGTGCAGATCGATTGGCCCCGGCGCTATGCCCTGATGCGCCTGCACTTCGCCGCCGAGATCGTCCTTGAGCTGTTCTACAAGAAATTCCCCGGGCTGGAGAAAGTCGGCGCCCACATCAGCCAGGGCAAGGCTCGCATCGACTTTGTAATGGAGGACAACGTCAGCCAGTACTTCCCTGAGATCCTCGAGCAGGTCGAGCGATTGGTGGCCGCCGACCTGCCGATCGAAAGCCGCTTCACCGATGCCGAACACCTGCGCCGCTGCTGGCACATCGAGGGGTTCTCCCAGGTGCCTTGCGGCGGCACGCACCTGCGCAAGACCGGCGAAGTCGGACGGATTCGCCTCAAGCGCAACAACATCGGGGCGCACAAGGAGCGCGTCGAGATCTATCTAGTGGACTAGCCATCGCCCGTTGATCGTGGCCCGGCGTGCTTCAGGAGACCGCCTGCATGCTGAACATCATGCCTGCACTTGGATTGTTGCTGTTGATGCCGGGACCGACCAATACACTGCTGTTGCGCTCGGGGGTGCTCAGCGGGTTCAGGCATGCCTGGCCGCTGAGCCTGCTGGAGTGCCTGGCCTACCTGCTGCAGATTTCATTCTGGGGCTACCTGCTGGGCCATATCGGCGACAACGCGCCCTGGTGCCTGAGGCTGGTGCAGTTCGCCTCGGTCTGCTACCTGGCCAAGACGTCGTACCTGCTCTGGCGCAAGCCCGACGGTAAACTGTCGCCCCCCGCGGAGGGCCGAGTGTCCAGGCTGCACTTCTTCCTGCTGACCCTGATCAATCCCAAGGGCTTGCTGGTGGTCTCGTTCATCGTTCCGGTACAGACCTTCACCGACCCTGGCCTCTACCTGCATTTTGTCGTGCAGTTCACCGCCGTGGTGATCCCGGTGGGGTGTGCCTGGGTGCTGTTCGGCGCCCGGATCAAGCGCAGCGGCCATGCCTGGCTGACGCCCCACGCCATCAACCGCACGGCCTCGGTGGTCATCTGCTGCTTCGCGGTGGCCATCCTCTCGCGACTGGCGGATTCCCTGATCAATAGCGGCCTGGCGCTGTAGTCAGCCAGGCGGGTCTGGCACTTTGCCACAACTCAAGGCATGCTAGCCGCCCTTCGGGCGTCCGGCTTATAGTGCACGTCGCGCCAGTCCAGCCAAACCGCAGGATCACAGCTTGTCCAACGTCACTTCGCCACAGCCCGCGCGCGCTAAGAACACTGCGCCGGCTTACCCTTTGCGAGGCACACTCAAAGGCGCACTGGCGACGCTGGTGCTGCTTCTCCTGGCCCTGCTGTTCTGGCAGTTGCTCGACCAACTGCAACAGAGCCGCCAGGACCAACGCCAGCATGCCATCGACTACAGCGCCGACCTGGCCGACCACTTGAGCCTGAACCTGGCACTCAATGCCCAGATCGCCCTCAATCTGCTTCCGATCGTCGAAGCCCCCCAGGACAGCCAGCAACAACAGCAATTGCTGCAAAAACTCCAGCGTTCCCTGCCAGATGTGCGCAGTTTCGCCCTGCTCGATACCCGGGGGCAGATCATCAGCGACAGTGCCACCGACAGCCAGGATGCCCTCTGGCTCGCCGACCTGATACAACGCAGCCGCTCCCAGCGCTTTTACTACAGCAACCCGGCCGATGGCTCGGTGGTGCATGTACTGCTGCACCAGGCCAGCGGCTCGACCCGCGGTTACTGGATCCTGCGGCTGGCCCCAGGCTTCCTCCAGACGCTGGTCCGCCAGAGCGAAGAAGGCAACAAGCCGAACTGGGTGATCGAGAATCGCCTGAGCCACCAGGTAATCACCCGGGACGAACACAGCACCGCGACGCCCGGCATGCTGGACCCCGACGAGATGGCCAGCAGCGTGCTGCTGGTGCCGCTGAACAACAGCGACTGGCAACTGCGCGGGTTGTTCGACCAGCGAGCGGTGATCGAACAACTGCTCCCGGCCTTCATCGGCAAGTGCCTGCTGGGCCTGGCCTTTTCCCTGCTGCCGGTGATCGCCCTGCTGAACATGCGCCGGCGCCAGCGCCAGTTGCATGAAGGCCGGCGCCGTTACCAGGATATTTTCGAAGGCACCGGTGTCGCCCTCTGTGTCCTGGATATCTCCGGTCTTCCGGGGCTGCTGGAAAAACACCATGTGCACAACAGCGATCAACTCAAGCGCTGGCAGGGCGAACACCCCCAGCAGCGGCGCCAGTTGCTCCAGGAACTGCGGATCACCGAGGTCAACCAGGTCGCCCTGCGCCTGCTCAACGTCGAGTCCAGCGAACAGGCCTGGCAACTGCTGATCGAAGGCCACCCGGACAGCAACAGCGCCATCGGCAACCAGTTGCTGCAGGCCCTGGTCAGCCAGCAGAAACAGCTGGAGCTGGAGATCAAGCTCGGCGATGCCCAAGGCAACGACCAGCACCTGTGGCTGGTCATGCGCCTGCCCGAGCAGAGCGAAGACTACGGCGCGGTGATCCTCAGCATCAGCGATATCACCAGCCGCAAGCTGATCGAGTTGTCACTGCTCGAGCGCGAGGGTTTCTGGTCGGACGTGGTGCGCACCGTGCCTGACCACCTGTACGTGCAGGATGTGATCAGCCAGCGGATGATCTTCAGCAACCACCATCTGGGGCAGACCCTGGGCTACAACAAGGCCGAACTGCAGCAGATGGGCGAATACTTCTGGGAGATCCTGCTCAACCCCGAGGACGCCGACCTCTACCACCGCCTGCGCCAGGAGCAACGGCACTCGGCCTACGCCCAACTGCTGCAATGCCAGCTGCGCTTCCGCCATCGTAGCGGCCAGTGGCGACGCTTCGAAATCCGTGAACAGGCCCTGGCCCGGGACCGCTACGACCAGGTGACGCGGATCATCGGCGTGGCCAAGGACATCACCGACCAGATCGAAGCCAGCGAATCCCTGCGCGACAGCGAGCAGCGCTACCGCATGCTCGCCGAAAGCATCAGCGACGTGATCTTCTCCACCGACAACAAGCTTTCGCTGAACTACGTCAGCCCCTCGGTGCAATCGGTGCTCGGCTACGACGTGGAGTGGGTGTTCCAGAACGGCTGGCAGTCGACCATCGCCAACCCGCACCAGCTGACCGGCATCTATGCCCTGATGGACCGGGTCAGCAAGGCCCTGGACAAGCCCGAGCAACTGGCACAACTGCGCAGCCAGGTGCAGACCCAGTTGTTCCTGTTCGACTGCCTGCGGGCCGACGGCCGCAAGATTCCCATCGAGCTGCGCCTGGTACTGGTCTGGGACGAGCACGGCGCCTTCGAAGGCGTACTCGGGGTCGGCCGCGATATCAGCCAGCAACGTCGTGCGGAAAAAGACCTGCGCATGGCGGCCACGGTATTCGAGCACTCGACCTCGGCGATCCTCATTACCGATCCGGCCGGCTACATCGTCCAGGCCAACGAGGCTTTCAGCCGGGTCAGCGGCTATGCGGTATCCCAAGTGCTGGATCAGTTGCCCAACATGCTCACCGTCGACGAGCAGCAGGAAGCCCACCTGCGCTACGTGATCAAGCAGCTGAACCAGCACAGCACCTGGGAAGGCGAGGTCTGGCTCAAGCGCCGCGATGGCGAGCACTATCCGGCCTGGGTCGGGATCACCGCGGTGCTCGATGATGAAGGCGACCTGGCCAGCTACGTGTGCTTCTTCAGCGACATCAGCGAGCGCAAGGCCAGCGAACAGCGGATCCACCGCCTGGCCTACTACGACGCCCTGACCCACCTGCCCAACCGCACGCTGTTCCAGGACCGCCTGCACACGGCCCTGCAATCGGCGGAGCGGCAGAAGTCCTGGGTGGTGCTGATGTTCCTTGATCTCGATCGCTTCAAGCCGATCAACGACTCCCTGGGCCACGCCGCCGGCGACCGCATGCTCAAGGAGATGGCCGTCCGCCTGCTCGCGTGCGTCGACGATGACGACACCGTGGCGCGCATGGGCGGCGACGAGTTCACCCTGCTGTTGCAACCGCGCGTGAGCCGGGAAATCGCCCTGAACCGGGCGATCCATGTTGCCGAGCAGATCCTTGCCAGCCTGGTCAAACCCTTCGTTCTCGAAGGCCGGGAGTTCTTCGTCACCGCCAGTATCGGCATCGCCCTGAGCCCCCAGGACGGCAACGAACTGAGCCAGCTGATGAAGAACGCCGACACCGCGATGTACCACGCCAAGGAGCGTGGCAAGAACAACTTCCAGTTCTACCAGGCGGACATGAACGCCAGCGCCCTGGAGCGCCTGGAACTGGAAAGCGACCTGCGCCACGCCCTGGAGCAGCAGGAATTCGTGCTCTATTACCAGCCGCAGTTCAGTGGCGATGGCAAGCGCCTGACCGGTGCCGAGGCGCTGTTGCGCTGGCGCCACCCACGTCGCGGGCTGGTGCCGCCGGGAGACTTCATTCCGGTGCTGGAGGAACTGGGCCTGGTGGTGGACGTCGGCGACTGGGTGATCAGCGAAGCCTGTCGCCAGCTCAAGGCCTGGCACATGGCCAAGGTGCGGGTGCCGAAGGTCTCGGTGAACATTTCCGCCCGGCAGTTCTCCGACGGCCAGTTGGGCATGCGCATTGCCACCATTCTCCGGGACACCGGCCTGCCGCCGGCATGCCTGGAGTTGGAACTGACCGAAAGCATCCTGATGCGCGAGGTCAGCGAGGCCATGCAGATCCTCGATGGCCTGAAGAACCTGGGCCTGAGCATTGCGGTAGACGACTTCGGTACCGGCTACTCGTCGCTCAACTATCTCAAGCAGTTCCCCATCGACGTGCTGAAGATCGACCGCACCTTCGTCGACGGCCTGCCGTCCGGCGAGCAGGACGCGCAGATCGCCCGCGCCATCATCGCCATGGCCCACAGCCTGAACCTGGCGGTGATCGCCGAAGGGGTGGAAACCCACGAACAGCTGGACTTCCTGCGCGAGCACGGCTGCGACGAAGTGCAGGGCTACCTGTTCGGCCGACCGATGCCGGCCAACCGCTTCGAGGCGCAATTCAGCAACGACGCCCTGTTCATGTTCGACTAGAAGCAGCGGCACGCTTCAAGCGACAAGCTGCAAGAGAAAAGCGATCCGCTTGCAGCTCGTCACTTGAAGCTGTTTTGCGTGCGACATGATGTCCTTTCATATGCCATCCAAAACCCATTGGGTTAGAATGCCTGCCTTTTCTGCCCCCGATCCTTGAGGACCGCCATGTTCAGCCGTGATTTGACTATTGCCAAGTACGACGCAGATCTCTTTGCCGCCATGGAGCAAGAAGCTCAGCGCCAGGAAGAGCACATTGAGCTGATCGCTTCGGAAAACTACACCAGCCCAGCGGTGATGGAAGCTCAAGGCTCGGTACTGACCAACAAGTACGCCGAAGGCTACCCAGGCAAGCGCTACTACGGCGGTTGCGAATACGTCGACGTGGTCGAGCAGCTTGCAATCGACAGAGCCAAGGAGCTGTTCGGCGCCGATTACGCCAACGTCCAGCCCCACGCCGGCTCCCAGGCCAACGCCGCGGTCTACCTGGCCCTGCTGCAAGGCGGCGACACCATCCTGGGCATGAGCCTGGCCCACGGCGGCCACCTGACCCACGGTGCGGCCGTTTCCTCCTCCGGCAAGCTGTACAACGCTGTCCAGTACGGCATCGATGCCAATGGCCTGATCGACTACGACGAAGTCGAGCGCCTGGCCGTCGAGCACAAGCCGAAGATGATCGTCGCCGGTTTCTCCGCCTACTCGCAGATCCTGGACTTCCCACGTTTCCGCGAAATCGCCGACAAGGTCGGTGCCTACCTGTTCGTCGACATGGCCCACGTGGCCGGTCTGGTCGCCGCTGGCGTCTACCCGAACCCGGTGCCATTCGCCGACGTGGTGACCACCACCACCCACAAGACCCTGCGCGGTCCACGTGGCGGCCTGATCCTGGCTCGCGCCAACGCCGACATCGAGAAGAAACTGAACTCCGCCGTATTCCCTGGCGCCCAGGGCGGCCCGCTGGAGCACGTGATCGCCGCCAAGGCCATCTGCTTCAAGGAAGCCCTGCAACCTGAGTTCAAGGCCTACCAGCAGCAAGTGGTGAAGAACGCCCAGGCCATGGCCGAAGTGTTCATCGAGCGCGGTTTCGACGTGGTTTCCGGCGGTACCCAGAACCACCTGTTCCTGCTGTCGCTGATCAAGCAGGACATCTCCGGTAAGGACGCCGACGCCGCTCTGGGCAAGGCCTTCATCACCGTGAACAAGAACTCCGTGCCAAACGACCCACGCTCGCCGTTCGTCACCTCGGGCCTGCGCTTCGGTACTCCAGCCGTGACCACCCGTGGTTTCAAGGAAACCGAGTGCCGCGAACTGGCCGGCTGGATCTGCGACATCCTGGCTGACCTGAACAACGAAGCGGTGATCGACGCCGTACGTGAGAAGGTCAAGGCCATCTGCAAGAAGCTGCCGGTATACGGCGCCTGATCAGCACCGCACCGCAACAGAAAAGCCCGGCCTAGTGCCGGGCTTTTTCATGTCCCCCAAAAACTTCCTCTAGCCGCTACTGCAGGCCGGCGACGCCCCTGCAAAATCCTCCAAGGCTCTGCAACGGCACTTGCACGCCCCCCCGAACGCCATCAAGCCAAAAGTCCGGGTCGACGACACAAGGTCACTGGTCAGACCGGTCAAGCCAATTTGCCCGCCCCCTCTTGTAAACCCCAAAAAACCGAGCGTAGACTGCGCCTGCACTGGACATACCGGTAAGACCACAATAATTAAGTCCGCCACCCGCTGCGCCCTCAAACGCACGGCAGGCAGGACACCGACCAGGACTCCTCCCATGCTCAGATGGTGCTCGCGTTCGATTTTTCTCCAGGTAGTGCTCGGGCTGATACTCGGCATCGTGTGCGGCCTCACCCTCCCCGAATACTCCTCGCAACTCAAACCACTGGGCGATGCCTTCATCAAACTGATCAAGATGCTGATCGGGCTCATCGTGTTCTGCGTAGTCGTCAGCGGTATCTCCGGCGCCGGCGACCTGAAGAAGGTCGGGCGCATCGGCCTGAAGTCGGTGATCTACTTCGAAATCCTCACTACCCTGGCCCTGGTGATAGGCCTGGTCATGGCCTTTGGAACAGGCATCGGCACAGGCGCCAACATCCACCTGGAGCAGCTATCCCAGGCAGACATGGGCGATATCGCCGAACGTGGCCAGCACCTGCACACCACGGCGCAGTTCCTCATGGGCCTGATCCCCTCTTCGGTCATCGGCGCCTTCGCTGAGAACAACATCCTCCAGGTCCTGCTGTTTTCGGTGCTGTTCGGCAGCGCCCTGAACCTGGTGGGCGAGGCCGCCTCGGGCATCTCACGCCTGATCAACGAACTGAGCCACGTGATCTTCCGCATCATGGGCATGATCGTACGGCTGGCCCCCATCGGGGTGTTCGGCGCCATTGCCTTCACCACCAGCAAGTACGGCCTGGACTCACTGCAGCACCTGGGCAGCCTGGTGGGGTTGTTCTACCTGACCTGCATCGCTTTCGTCGCGTTGGTCCTGGGCCTGGTGATGCGCCTGTCCGGGCTGCGCATGCTGCCTTTCCTCAAGTACCTGCGCGAGGAGCTCCTGATCGTCCTGGGCACCGCGTCATCGGACGCCGTGTTGCCGCAGATCATGCGCAAGCTGGAGCACCTGGGAGTGGGCAGCTCCACGGTGGGGCTGGTGATTCCCACTGGCTACTCGTTCAATCTCGACGGCTTCTCCATCTACCTGACACTGGCGATCGTCTTCATCGCCAATGCCACCGGCACGCCGCTGTCCATGGCGGACTTGCTGACCATCCTGCTGGTGTCGCTGATCACCTCCAAGGGTGCCCACGGTATTCCCGGGTCGGCCCTGGTGATCCTGGCGGCGACCTTGACCGCCATCCCGGCAATCCCGGTGGTCGGCCTGGTGCTGGTGCTGGCGGTGGACTGGTTTATGGGGATCGGCCGAGCCCTGACCAACCTGATTGGCAACTGCGTGGCCACCATCGCCATCGCCCGCTGGGAACAGGACATCGACCTGCAGCGCGCCGACAAGGTACTCAGCGGCCAGCAAGGCTATGCCTTCCAGGCACGCAAGACCACGGCCAGCCCCCAGCAACAGGAGTTCTGAGTACATCTTGTGCCAGCCGGCGACTGGCACAACAATCAGCGCGCAACAGCGCGCTACCTATAGCTTATGGAGTCGACAGTGATCAGCTCGTCAACGGTTGTGAACTCAGTGGTAGAAAAACTCCGCACCGCCCTGGCCCGCGGCCAATGGCGCTCGGGCGACATGCTGCCGGGGCAGCGCGAACTGGCCGAGCAGATGGGCATCAGCCGCCCCAGCCTGCGCGAGGCGGTCATCGTCCTGGAGACCCTGGGCCTGGTGCGCTCGATGCCTGGCAAAGGCGTGCTGGTACTCGACACTCCGCCAGACGAGATCCAGGGCGAGAACAGCGTGGCTGGGGCCAGCCTCGAGGACCTGCTGCAACTGCGCTATACCCTGGAGCCGTTCATCGTCGGCCTGGTGGCGCAATCCATCAGCAGCAAGGAAATCGGCCAGTTGCGCCTGACCCTGATGGACATGCGCGAGGCCCTCGAAGCCCGGGACGCCGAGGCAGGCGCCAATGCCTACATCGCCTTCCATGAGGAGCTGTTCGCCCTGACCAGCAACCCGATCTTCCAAAACGTGGTGCAACAAACCAGCAACGCCCTCAAGCAAAGCACGCAGATCCTGCGTAATTCGCCGGAACACCTGGCCGAGCGCCTGGAGGAGAACGAGGCCGTGGTACGGGCGATTCGCAACCGCAACAGTGCCCAGGCCAGCGCCGAGATGCGCCGGCATATCCTCCAGGAGGGACAACGCATGGGCATCGAGCTGAACATCCCGGACGACCACCTGGGTTAGCGCTTCTTGTAATCCCCTTTCATTCGAGCAACTGGACTGGAGACAGGCCATGGCCAGCCACGCCCTGGAAAACCCGCACTTCACCCCGGTGAGCCACCTGCCCCGGCGCCGGCGCAGCGAAAGAAAACTGTTGGTGGACGATGTTTATCCGCAGATATTCGATGCCATTCTCGAACAGCGCATCGCTCCGGGCAGCCGCTTCACCGAGGACAGCCTGGGCCAGGCATTCGGTGTCAGTCGCAGCATCATCCGCGAAGTGCTGGCACGCCTTTCACACCAGCAAGTGATCATCCTGCAGCCCCATCGTCGGCCACAGGTCGCCGCTCCGGACCTGGAGCACACCCGGCAGATCCTGCACGCCAGGCGCCTGGTGGAAGTCACCCTGGTGCGCCTGGCTTGCCAACAGCCCCGCAGCCGCCTGCAACCGCTACGACAGTGGGTGGCCCGGGAACGGGAGGCCATCGAGCACAACCAGCATGGAGCGGCGATCCGCCTGTCTGGAGAATTCCACCTGCAGCTGGCGCAGATCGCCGGCAACGCACCGCTGGGCCAGTTCCTTGGCAGCCTCGTGCCCCTGACGTCCCTGGCTATCGCCCAGTTCGCCGGGCGGGCCCGGCACCACTGCGCCTGGCAGGAACATTCGGCGCTGGTGGAAGCCTTGCAGGATGGCGATGCCAATCGGGCCGAGCAGTTGATGCAGCAGCACCTGGAACATCTGCAGCAACGCTTGCTGGATGGCTTGCAGGAGCGCCTGGAGAATCTTGCCCAGCCCCCGGGAAAACTCAGCCGGCGAGCATCCGCGCAAACCCCTCGCGGATCTTCTGCTCCGGAAGGTCATCGGCGATGAACACCATCACGCTCTCGCGTGTTTCGCCTTCGGCCCACTGGCTGTCCCAGTCAAAGCCGTACAATTTGAGTACCCCCTGGAACACCATGCGCCGGGGCTCGTCGATGACGTTCAGCACCCCCTTGTAACGCAACAGCTGCTTGCCATGGTCTTCCAGCAACTCGTTCATGAACTCGCTCAAGCGGTCCAGGTCCAGGGGCTGTTCGGTGCGCAGCACCAGGCTGGCGATACGGTCCACCGACGGTGCCTTGCTCACCGGGCGCAGGCTGATGCCGCCGCCCAGGTCGGCGTTGAGGTTGAAACCGCGCACATCGAGCAACTGCGAAAGCTCGATATTGCCGTGGTCCACCCCATGGATCGATGCCCGGCGGTTGATCCGCGTCAGGCGCTGGCAGAGTGCCTCGAAGGTGTCCTGGTCCACCAGGTCGCGCTTGCTCACCAGCAATCGATCGGCAAAACCGACCTGGGCCTGGGCGATGGTCTGGGTCAGGTGGAACTCGGCGTGCTTGGCATCCACCAGGGTGATGATGCCGTCGAGGATATAACGCTCGCGCAGTTCTTCATCGATGAAAAAGGCCTGCGCCACGGGTGCCGGGTCGGCCAGGCCGGTGCATTCGATCACCAGCCGGTCGAAGGCGATCTCACCGCTGTCCAGGCGCTCCAGCAACAGGTACAGGGCCTTGTTCAGGTCGGTGTGGATGGTGCAGCAGACACAACCATTGGACAGGGTCATGACTTGGACCGGTTCGTCCCCCAACAACTGGCTATCGATACCGGCATCACTGAATTCGTTTTCGATCACGGCGATCTTCAAGCCGTGCTCGGCCTTGAGCAGGTGACGCAGCAAGGTGGTCTTGCCGGCACCGAGAAAACCGCTGAGGACGGTGACGGGAACGGGATTGTGCAAAACGGGATCTCCCACGCCTGAAAGCGCAAGAGCCGGCGGGCCGGCTCTTGCATGGAGTGTTATCTAATCATCGTGCTTCAACAGCACTTCGGACCACCCTTGCCGCCATAGCGTGCCTCCTGGCGTTCGCGAAAGAACGCCTCGTAGGACATCACCGGCTTGTCCGGGTGCTTGGTCTGCATATGCTCGACGTAGTTGTCGTAGTCGGGCATGCCGACCATCAGGCGTGCGGCCTGACCGAGGTATTTACCGAGGCGACTCAAGTCATTGAACATCGCTGCATTCCTCTATTACGCGTCCGGTACCGCCTGGTATGGCGATTCCTTGTCCGTGCGTTCCTTGTTGCCCCAGGCGGCGACACCGACCTTGAGCGCATAGAACAGGATGCTGAATACCACCAGCAGGAACAAGGCCGTCAGGGTCGCATTGGTGTAGGCGTTGAAGATCACGTGCTGCATCTGCGTGATGTCCTTGGCCGGAGCGAGGATCTGGCCGGCGGCCAGGGCATCGTTGTACTTCTTGGCCAGCGACAGGAAGCCAATCGCCGGGCTTGGGTCGAACAGCTTGATGAAGCCTGCGGTAGTGGTGCAGATCAACAACCATACAGCCGGCAGCAGGGTGACCCAGATGTAGCGCTGGCGCTTCATCTTGATCAGGACCACGGTGCCCAGCATCAAGGCAATACCGGCCAGCATCTGGTTGGAGATACCGAACAGCGGCCACAAGGTATTGATGCCACCCAGCGGATCGATCACGCCCTGGTACAGCAGGTAGCCCCAGAGTGCCACGCAGCCGGCGGTCGCGATCAGGTTGGCAGTCCAGGACTCGGTGCGCTTGAGCGCCGGGACGAAGGAGCCCAACAGATCCTGGAGCATGAAGCGCCCGGCCCGGGTCCCGGCATCCACTGCGGTGAGGATGAACAGGGCTTCGAACAGGATCGCGAAGTGGTACCAGAACGCCATGGTGTTTTCGCCCGGCAGTACGTGGTGCAGGATCTGCGCGATCCCCACCGCCAGGGTCGGCGCACCGCCGGCACGGGCCAGGATGGTGTTCTCACCGATGTCCTTGGCCACGGCCTGCAGTTGTTCAGGGCTGATGACGAACCCCCAGCTGCTGACGGTCTGGGCCACGGATGCTACATCACCGCCGACGATCGCCGCCGGGCTGTTCATGGCGAAGTACACGCCCGGCTCGATTACCGAAGCGGCGACCATGGCCATGATGGCCACGAAGGATTCCATGAGCATGCCGCCGTAGCCGATGTAGCGGGCGTTGGTCTCGTTATCCAGCAACTTGGGCGTGGTGCCCGAGGAGATCAGCGCATGGAAGCCGGACACCGCGCCACAGGCAATGGTGATGAACAGGAATGGGAACAGGCCACCCTTCCAGACCGGGCCGGTACCATCGGTGAACTGGGTCAGGGCCGGCATCTTCAGCTCGGGCATGGTGATCAGGATGCCGATCGCCAGGGCGATGATGGTGCCGATCTTGAGGAAGGTCGACAGGTAGTCGCGCGGTGCCAGGATCAGCCACACCGGCAGCACTGCCGCGACGAATCCGTAGCCGATCAGCATCCAGGTGATCTGCACGCCGGTGAAGGTGAACATCTTGCCCCAGACCGGGTCGGCGGCCACCTGGCCCCCCAGCCAGATGGAGCCGAGCAACAGGACCACGCCGATCAGCGAGATCTCACCGATGCGCCCCGGGCGGATGTAGCGCATGTAAACGCCCATGAACACCGCGATCGGGATGGTCGCCATTACCGTGAAGATGCCCCAGGGGCTCTCGGCCAGGGCCTTGACCACGATCAGCGCCAGCACCGCGAGGATGATGATCATGATCAGGAAGCAGCCGAACAGCGCGATGGTGCCGGGGATCCGGCCCATCTCTTCGCGAACCATGTCGCCCAGGGAGCGACCGTTACGCCGGGTGGACAGGAACAGCACCATGAAGTCCTGCACGGCACCGGCCAGCACCACCCCGGCGATCAGCCACAGGGTTCCGGGCAAATAGCCCATCTGTGCCGCCAGGACGGGCCCCACCAGGGGACCTGCGCCGGCGATGGCTGCGAAATGGTGACCGAAAAGAATGTGCTTGTTGGTCGGCACGTAGTCCAGACCGTCATTATTGAGCACGGCGGGAGTGGCCCGGCGCGCGTCCAGTTGCATCACGTTATTGGCGATGAACAGGCTGTAGTAGCGGTAGGCCACCAGATAGATGGCTACGGCGGCGACCACGATCCACAGGGCGTTGATCGCCTCGCCTCGACGCAATGCAACGACGCCAAGGGCGCAGGCTCCGACTATCGCCAACAGCAACCAGGGTAGGTGGCGTAGCGGGCTATTATTGTTTTTCATTTTTATATTCCAGCCAGGGTGGACAGAAAGATAGCGTTTCGAGTTTAGCGCTACTGCACCCAAAGACCAGCCCCCACGTTGGTCTAGAGCCTTCTTTATAGCGACTCGAGGTGGCCCCGGGCTGCAACCAGGAGCGTGCTTGCCCTCGTCACGCCCCATTTGCCCATGCCCGCCATGCGCCCGCGTTGCGGCGACTGCTTCGCAACCTGCGGCACAGGCTGTAGCGGCAGTCATGCAGCGGGGTCTATAGTCAGTGCACCATGCAGAGGGCCAGCCCATGAGCGAGCAACACGACGACCGCCGACGCTTCAAACGTATCGCCTTCGATGCCAGGACCGAGCTCAGCCAAGGCACCTACCGCTGGCCAGTCCAGTTGCTGGACCTGTCCCTCAAGGGCTTGCTGATCGAACGCCCCACACCCTGGATGGGTGACCCCAAGCGCCCTTTCGAGGCCGACATCCACCTGGGCCAGGACGCCGACGTGCGCATGGATGTGCAATTGGCCCATGACAACAATGGCCAACTGGGCTTCGTCTGCCTGCACATCGGCCTGGAATCCATCGAGCACCTGCGGCGCCTGATCGAGCTGAACCTGGGCGACCCCGAGGAGCTGGAGCGCGAGCTGGGCGCGCTGATCGATATCTGACCAGCCGTACCAAATCAGGGAAACAGCGCGGGCTCGGGGAAGTCGTGCTCCATGTCCCAGTAGCCCGGCTGTTGTCGGGAAACCGCCGTCCACTGTCCATCGACATAACGGAAGGTGCGATAGGTGGTGATGAACTCATCGTCCACCATGGTCGAGGCCGACGAGACCTGCTGGATGGTTTCGGTCCCGCCGCCGCTGGCGGGCACTATCTGCCAGGCCGCCTTGCCGGTATGGCTGAACATCAGCGGCCGCTTCTCGCCACTCTCATCCTGGCACGGCACCGGGTCCAGGCGGTTCTGCGCCGGCACCAGGACCTCGGTGAGCGGACCACTGTAGCTGCCCAGGGGCGCGGTCTGGTCGATGGACAAAAAGAAGGTCGGCGATGGCAGGCCGCTGAGCGGAGCCTTCTTCACATTGGCCAGGGGATAACCCAGGGCCCGCTGCGCCAGCACCTGGCCACTGTCCGAAACCAGGCGCGCCTGGGCTTCCAACGGCTCCGCCGGCTGGCCGTCCGCAGCCTCTGGGAGATTGTCCGCGTCCATGCCGCTGCCCCAGTTTTCGTCATGGACCTCCTGGGTGATGCGTTGGTCTTCCAGCACCTGCAGCGTCGTGCCATCCCCCACCGGCAGTTGTTGCGCGATCCAGTAGCCTGGCGGCGCCTCGGCCTGCTGCGCCAGGGCCAGGCTGCAGCCACAGAGCAAGCCGATCCCCAGCAACCAGTCCTTCATGTGTGTCATGCCCATGTCGTGTGCGTCCCTTCAGTAACAGCCCGAGTTATTCGAAAAGTGCATCCAATGCCTGCTCCAGGCGGGTCACGGCGATGATCTTCAGCCCTGCCGGCGGCTCCTTCGGCGCATTGCCCTTGGGCACGATGGCCCGCTTGAAGCCGTGCTTGGCCGCTTCCTTCAAGCGCTCCTGGCCACTGGGCACCGGACGCACCTCGCCGGACAGGCCCACCTCGCCGAACACCAGCAGGTCATGGGGCAACGGCCGGTTGCGCAGGCTCGACATCACCGCCGCCATCAACGCCAGGTCGGACGCGGTCTCCAGGACCTTGACCCCGCCCACCACGTTGAGGAACACATCCTGGTCGTGGGTCGGGATACCGCCGTGGCGGTGCAATACTGCCAGCAGCATGGACAAGCGGTTCTGGTCCAGGCCCAGGGTCACCCGGCGCGGGTTGGCCAGGTGGCTGTCATCCACCAGCGCCTGGACCTCCACCAGCATAGGCCGGGTGCCTTCCCAAGTGGCCATGACCACGCTGCCCGGCACCTCCTCCTGGGCCCGGGTGAGGAAGATCGCCGATGGGTTGGAGACCTCCTTCAAGCCACGATCGGTCATGCCGAACACGCCAAGCTCGTTGACCGCGCCGAAGCGGTTCTTCACCGCCCGCAACAGGCGCAGGCGCCCATCGGACTCGCCTTCGAAATACAGCACCGTATCCACCATGTGCTCCAGCACCCGCGGACCGGCCAGGGCGCCTTCCTTGGTCACGTGGCCGACCAGGAAGATCGCCGTGCCGCTCTGCTTGGCATAACGCACCAGCAAGGCAGCACTCTCGCGTACCTGGGATACACCGCCCGGGGCCGATTGCAGCTGTTCGGTGAAGATGGTCTGGATGGAGTCGATCACCATCACCTTGGGCTTCTCTACCCGGGCCGTGGCAATGATGGTCTCGATGCAGGTTTCGGTCATCACCCGCAGCTGGTCCTGGGGCAGGCCCAGGCGCCGGGCGCGCATCGCCACCTGCTGCTGGGATTCCTCGCCAGTGACATACAGCGCCGGCATGCGCATAGCGATGTTGCACAAGGTCTGCAGGAGGATGGTCGACTTGCCGATCCCCGGATCACCGCCGATCAGCACCACCGAGCCATCCACCAGGCCGCCGCCGAGCACCCGGTCGAGTTCGCCGGATGCAGTGGAGAAACGCGGGATTTCCTCGACGCTGACCTCGGCCAGGGTCTTGATCTGCGCCTGCTGCCCGGCCCAGCCCGTACGCCCAGCGGGAGCCGCGGCACCGCCGCTTTCGATCATGGTCTCGGTCAGGGTGTTCCAGGCACCGCATTCACCGCATTGCCCGGCCCATTTGGGAAAGGTGGAACCGCACTCGGTGCAGCCGTACATGCGCTTGGCCTTGGCCATCTGAACCCCCGGCAAAAACCGCGATGATAGCTCAGCTGACGCCGATCAGCGCGGCGTAGCCGTGCGGATCTGCCCACTGGCCAGGCGCGTGGCGCTGTTGCCCAGCGGATCCTCGGCCTCAAGATCGGCGCCCTTGGCCGCCAGGGCCTGGAGCAGTTCGGTGCGCTTGAACAGGCCGGCATACATGGCTGCCGTCTGGCCCGCAGCGTTACGCTGGTCGGGGCTGCAATCGGCTGCCATCAGGCGCCGGGCAATCCGCACCTCACCCTTGAAGATCGCCCCCATCAGGGCGGTGTTGCCACGCAGGTCCTGGGCGCAAGCGTCGGCACCGGCGGCCAGCAGGCGCTCCACCGCCGCTCCCTGGCCGTGATAGGCGGCCAGGATCAACGCGGTATAACCCTTCTCGTCACGGGTATCGAGGGAGTAACCGGCCTGGATGAAGGTATCGAGGATCTCGACATCGCCGCGGCGAGCGGCATCGAAATAGTAGCTGGCCAGCTGGACCTTGACCGCTACCGGGTCGGCGGGGCCCGGTTGTTCCGCATAAGCCCCCAGGGAGCAGGCGGCCAGCAGCAGTGAAATGAACAGGCGCATGGTGCGACTCCCTTTGTTTCAAGAAACACCTACAAAGAAGGTGCGTCACGCCCGGGGCGTGACGCGGGTCGAGGTCAGTCCACCAGTTTGGCGGCCAGGGCCTTGACGCGGGCCAGATCGCCCTTGGCCACCTTGGCCACGCCAGTGCCGTACTCCGGATCGGCCTTATAAAGGAACGACAGCATGATGTGCTTGCTCTCGTCGTCGGTGTCGGCCAAGGACTGGCCAAAGCTCTCGATCAGGTCCTGGCGCTCCTTCTTGCTGTAGGAACGGTACAAGTCGCCGGCCTGCTTGAAGTTCTGCTCACGCTGGATCTTCGCCTGCTGGGTGCTGCCCGCCAGCGCTAGCTGGCTGTAGCGCGCGTCCTGTGGCTCTTCGCGAGGCAGCAGGCGGCTGGGCTGGTAGTTGACTCCACTGCTGGTGTGCCCCAGGTTCATGGCACCGTCCTGGTTGCCATTGTTCACCGCCACCTTCGGTGCGTTGATCGGCAGTTGCAGGGCATTGGCTCCCAACCGGTACATCTGGGTATCGGCATAGGAGAACACCCGGCCTTGCAGCAGGCGATCTTCCGAAGGCTCGATACCCGGTACCAGGTTGGCCGGAGCCATGGCGACCTGCTCGGTCTCCTGGAAGACATTGGCCGGATTACGATTGAGCACCATCTGCCCGACCTTGCGCTCGGCGATGCCGGGCCAGATCTTGGTAGCATCAAGCGGGTCGAAGTCGAACTTGGCCAAGTCTTCGGGTTTCACTACCTGGACATACAAGTCCCACTTGGGAAAGTCCCCTTTATTAATGTGGGATACCAAGTCATGGGTCATATGACTGTAATCGCGCCCTTGTACCTCGACCACTTGTTCAGGATCGAGATTCTTCACCCCTTGCAGACTCTTCCAATGGAACTTCACGTAGTGCACTTCGCCCTTGGCATTGACCAACTTGTAGGCATGCACGCCATTACCGTCCATTTCTCGATAACTGGCCGGGGTCCCGGAATTTGAATACAGCTCGGTCAAAGTGCGAGTGGCTTCGGGAACATGGGAGAAGAAATCGAAACGTCGCGAGTCATCGTCCAGGTTGGTACGCGGATCAGGCTTGAATGCATGGACCATGTCCGGGAACTTGATGGCATCACGAATGAAGAAGGTCGGGAAGTTGTTGCCCACCAGGTCCCAGTTGCCGTCCGCCGTGTAGAACTTGGTGGCAAAACCCCGTGGGTCACGCAGGGTTTCCGGTGAATGGTTGCCATGCACCACCGCCGAGAAACGCACGAACACCGGAGTCACCTCGCCAGCGGCGAACACCTTGGCCCGGGTCAGGTCGCTGAGGTTGTCAGTGACGGTGAAAGTGCCATGGGCGCCGGTACCGCGAGCATGCACCACCCGCTCGGGAATACGCTCGCGGTCGAAGCGCTGGAGCTTCTGGATCAGCTGAACATCCTGCAACAGCACCGGCCCAGTGGCGCCTGCGGTCTGCGAGTTCTGGTTGTCGCCCACCGCCGCGCCATTGTCGCGGGTCAGCGTGGCGGCCTGTACGGAAAGGGACAGCATACTGGCGGCGAGTACGCCCAGTACGCTTCGCTGGGAAAGACTCCCGAGGCCAAGAGAAGCAGTCATGTTGAATTCCTCTAGTTATATAAGGCGTATCTCGATACGCCTGCTAGAGGCTAGTGGCTAAACATTTGAAAGCTAAATAGAAAGCCCGCAAGCGCTTGATTGAGAGAATGTTCTGGTTATATCCCCGATGCCGGGGTATATGCGCGCGAAAATGATGGCACTTTGATTAAACTCTTGACCGATATATGGGTCATACCCGCGAGCTGTAGAAAGTTGAGTCGGCAAAATGCTTTTTGCTGACTTACACTGCTGTAACCAATCTCATCCGTAACAAGGGAATAACCTATGGGCGTGTTAAGTGAGTTCAAGGCCTTCGCGGTCAAAGGTAATGTGGTCGATATGGCCGTCGGTATCATCATCGGCGCCGCATTCGGCAAGATCGTCTCCTCCTTTGTCGGTGACGTGGTCATGCCACCCATCGGGCTGCTGGTCGGAGGGGTGAATTTCGCCGACCTGGCCGTCACCCTCAAGGCGGCCGCAGGCGATGCACCGGCGGTCGTTCTGGCCTACGGCAAATTCATCCAGAGCATCATCGACTTCATCATCATCGCCTTTGCCATCTTCATGGGCGTGAAGGTGATCAACCGCCTGAAGCGCGAAGAAGCCGTGGCACCAGCGGAGCCGCCGGTTCCGACCCAGGAAGAGGTCCTGCTGACCGAGATCCGTGACCTGCTCAAGGCCCAGAACGACAAGTCCTGAGGCACGCCGTAGCGACCCGTGGCCGCTCGAAGCAGCGGCCACGGGGGGGGCCTACCAATAGGTTTCCACTGCCACCTGTCCCGGGCGTCGGCTCAGGCTCAGGTTCATGCCCCGCTGCTTGAGCAGGGCCCGGGTGTCGTCGATCATCTGTGGGTTGCCGCAGAGCATCACCCGAGAGTGTTCAGGACTCAGTTCCAGACCCGCCGCACGCTCCAACTCACCGTTCTCGATCAACTGGGTAATGCGCCCGTTGAGGCTGCCCGGATGCTGTTCGCGGGTAACGGTGCTGATGAACTGCAGCTTGTGGGCAACTTCAGCCAGGTACTCGCGCTGGGGCAACTCGGCGAGCAGTTGCTGGTAGGCCAGCTCCTTGGCCTCGCGCACGCTGTAGACCAGGATGATCCGCTCGAATTTCTCCCAGACTTCGAAGTCCTGCAGGATCGACAGGAATGGCGCAATACCAGTGCCTGTGGATAACAGCCAGAGGTCACGCCCATCGACGAAACGGTCCAGGGTCAGGTAACCGAAGGCCTGGCGATCCACCATCAGTCTGTCGCCCACTTCCAGGCGACTCAATTCACTGGTGAACTCCCCACCGGGTACCACGATGGAAAAGAACTCGAGAAACTCATCGAACGGCGAAGACACCATGGAGTAGGCGCGCCACACCGTAGTGCCATCGGCCTTGGCCACCCCGAGGCGGGCGAACTGGCCGGAACGGAAGCGAAAACCCGGGTCCCGGGTGGTGCGCAGGGTGAACAGGCTGGGGGTCAACGGCTGGACATCGAGCAGGGTCTGGCGGGTGTACTTTTCTTCACTGGCAGTCATGACGAACTCCACAAAACCGATGCTCCTAGTGTCCCGCAAAGCGCCTTGCAGAAACACCGGCGGTTTGTAGTGGCATAGACCACGGGCAATCCTCGGCGAAAAACCGTAAAATCGCCGCACCTCACACAGCCGCCTGCGCTGCCCAACAGCGCTGTCCAAAGGCTCCTGTCAGCCTCCATGTCGCGCCGACAGGTTTTCACCGCTTATCCAGAGTTTGCCCCATGCCCCTGCTTGCCAGCCCCTTCGCCCAGCTCGACCTGATCCGCCAGCCCGAACAGCAGAACGAGCCGCTGCAAGCCTTCGACGCGGCAGACGAATACCTGCTCAACCACCTGGCCGAGCAGCAACCGGCCGAGGAGAGCCGCGTGCTGGTGCTCAACGACAGCTTCGGGGCCCTGGCCGCGAGCCTGCTGGGCAAGGTCCGGGTCACCAGCAGCGGTGATTCCTACCTCGGGGCCCTGGCACTGGAGAAGAACCTGGCACGCAATGGCCTGTCCTTCGATGCCCTGCGCGTGGTACCGGCCAGCGAGCCGCTGAATGGTCCTTTCGACCGGGTCCTGATCCGCGTGCCCAAGACCCTGGCGCTGCTGGAAGAACAACTGATCCGCCTGCAAGGCCAACTGGCGCCCGGGGCACAGGTGGTCGCCGCAGCCATGATCAAGCACCTGCCGCGGGCTGCCGGCGATCTGCTGGAGCGCTACGTCGGCCCGGTCCAGGCGTCGCTGGCGGTGAAGAAAGCCCGCCTGCTGATCGCCACCGTTGAGGCCAGGACGCCGCTGGCATCGCCCTACCCAACCCGCTATCGCCTGGACAAGCCGGCCATCGAGCTGCTCAACCACGCCAACGTGTTCTGCCGCGAAGGCCTGGATATCGGTACCCGCGCCTTCCTCCCGCACCTGCCACAGAACCTGGGCAATGCCCGGGTCGCTGACCTGGGCTGCGGTAACGGCGTACTGGCCATCGCCAGCGCCCTGGACAATCCACAAGCCCGCTACACCCTGGTGGATGAGTCGTTCATGGCCGTGCAGTCGGCCCGGGAGAACTGGCAGGCGCTGCTTGGCGAGCGCGAAGCCGTGATCCGTCCCGGCGACGGCCTGGCCGGCCAGGAGCCGCAATCCCTGGACGTGGTGCTGTGCAACCCGCCGTTCCACCAGCAGCAGGTGGTGGGCGACTTCCTTGCCTGGCGTATGTTCCAGCAAGCCCGGGAAGCCCTGGTGGTGGGCGGTGCGCTGTACATCGTCGGCAACCGCCACCTGGGCTATCACAGCAAGCTGGCCCGCTTGTTCCGCGGTGTTGAACAGGTGGCGGCCACACCCAAGTTCGTGATCCTCAAGGCCCGCAAGTAACCCCACCCTTCCCCGTGTAGGGGCGAAGCTTGCTCGCGATGAAGCCCCGCGAAATGCCTGCAGCACCGCGTTCTCGCTCATCGCGAGCCGAGCGGCTGCTCCTGTACAGAAAAGATGCAGCAAGCCCAGGTCAAAAAAAACCCTCCAATGGAGGGTTATAAACCGCGCCGCAAGACACGGGATGGGATGAGCGGTGATGAAAATCAGTGCGTGGTCAGGCCCGCGGCGTTCATGAACATGCGCATCAGGCTGGCCACCAGGAACAGGGCCAGGACGCTACCGCCCCAGATCATGGCCAGCCAACCCAGGCGCTGCCAGAGCGGCTTCTTCTCGGCTTCTTCGATTTCCTGCAATGAATGTTTACCAGCCATCATCGAATGCTCCTTTCAAAAGGGAGTCGATGGCGCCTGCAAGGGCGCCATCGCGAGCAAGCTTCGCTCCTCTCGAGGAGCGGTGCCTGGCTAGTGATAGCCGTCCTCGTGGGTGACCTTGCCGCGGAACACGTAGTAGCTCCAGAAGGTGTATCCCAGGATGAACGGAATGATGAACAAGGTGCCCACCAGCATGAAGCCCTGGCTCTGCGGCGGTGCGGCGGCGTCCCAGATGGAGATCGACGGCGGCACGATGTTCGGCCACAAGCTGATGCCCAGGCCGCTGTAGCCGAGGAAGATCAGTACCAGGGTCAGCAGGAACGGCGTGTAGTGAGCGTTGCGCGCCACGGCCCGGAGCAGCCCGTACAGGGTCACCAGCACCAGGATCGGCACCGGCAGGAACCAGAACAGGTTCGGCAGGGTGAACCAGCGCGCGGCGATCTCGGCATGGGCCAGGGGCGTCCAGATACTGACCACGCCGATCACCGCCAGCAGGACGAAGGCCAACGGCCGCGCCAGGTCGTGCATCTGCAGCTGCAGCTTGCCTTCGGTCTTCATGATCAGCCAGGTGCAACCGAGCAAGGCATAGGCCACCACCAGCGCCAGGCCGCAGAACAGGGTGAAGGGCGTCAGCCAGTCCATCGAGCCGCCGGCGAACTGGCGGTTGACCACTGGCAGGCCATCGATGAAAGCCCCCAGGGCCACGCCCTGGAAGAAGGTGGCCGCCGCGGAGCCGCCGATAAAGGCCTTGTCCCAGATATGGCGCTTGGCTTCCTTGGCCTTGAAGCGGAACTCGAAAGCCACGCCACGGAAGATCAGCCCCACCAGCATCAGGATCAGCGGCATGTACAGCGCCGAGAGCACCACCGAGTAGGCCAGCGGGAAGGCGCCGAACAGCGCCGCCCCGCCCAGTACCAGCCAGGTCTCGTTGCCGTCCCAGACCGGGGCGACGGTGTTCATCATTACGTCACGGTCGCGGCTGTCCTTGACGAACGGGAAGAGAATCCCGATCCCCAGGTCGAACCCGTCCATGACCACGTACATCATGATGCCGAAGATGATAATCACGGCCCAGAGCAGCGGAAGATCGATACCCATGACTCAATTCCCCTTGTTCAGGCTGGTGCTGTGGTCGTCATCGTCGGCCGCGGAGAGCGGACGGGCCGGCGTGCGTTTGCGGCCAGGGCCACCGTGGCTGGTCTCGGCGCCTTCGTTGGTCACAGGTCCCTTGCGTACCAGGCGCATCATGTAGCCGATACCCACGCCGAACAGCGCGAAATACACCACCACGAACAACGCCAGGGTGATGCTCATCTGCACCAGGCTATGCCCGGAAGATGCATCGGCGGTGCGCATCAGGCCGTAGACCACCCAGGGCTGGCGACCGATCTCGGTGGTGAACCAGCCCGCGAGGATCGCGATCAGGCCGGACGGTCCCATCCACAACGCCAGGTACAGGAACGGCCGCGAGGTGTAGAGGTTGTCACGCTTACGCAGCCAGAGGCTCCACAGGCCGGTGAAGATCATCAGCATGCCCAGGCCGACCATGATCCGGAACGACCAGAAGACGATGGTCGAGTTGGGCCGGTCCTCGGGCGGGAACTCCTTGAGCGCCGGCACCTGCTTGTCCAGGGAGTGGGTGAGGATCAGGCTGCCCAGGTAAGGGATTTCCACGGCGAACTTGGTTTTCTCGGCCCTCATGTCCGGCCAGCCGAAGAGAATCAGCGGGGTCGGCTCATTGCCGACGTTTTCCCAGTGGCCTTCGATGGCGGCAATCTTCGCAGGCTGGTGCTTGAGGGTGTTGAGGCCATGGAAGTCGCCGATCACAGCCTGTACCGGAGCCACGATCAGGGCCATCCACATGGCCATGGAGAGCATGCGCCGGATCGCCGGGTTGTCCCGCCCGCGCAGCAAGTGCCAGGCCGCCGAGGAGCCGACGAAGAACGCCGTGGCCACGAACGCGGCAACGGCCATGTGCGCCAGGCGATAGGGGAAGGACGGGTTGAAGATCACTGCCAGCCAATCCACCGGGATCACCTGGCCATTGACGATTTCATAGCCCTGTGGAGTCTGCATCCAGCTGTTGGACGAGAGGATCCAGAAAGTCGAGATCAGGGTGCCGATAGCCACCATGACCGTGGAGAAGAAGTGCAGCTTGCGCCCGACCTTGTTCCAGCCGAACAGCATTACCCCAAGGAAGCCGGCCTCCAGGAAGAACGCCGTCAGCACCTCGTAGGTGAGCAAGGGGCCGGTGACAGACCCGGCAAAATCGGAGAATCGACTCCAGTTGGTGCCGAACTGGTAGGCCATCACCAGGCCGGACACCACGCCCATGCCGAAGTTGACGGCGAAGATCTTCGACCAGAAGTGGTAGAGATCGCGGTAGGTATCGTCGTGGGTCTTGAGCCACAAGCCCTCGAGCACCGCCAGGTAGCTCGCCAGGCCGATGGTGATCGCCGGGAACAGGATGTGGAACGAGATGGTGAATGCGAACTGGATTCGGGCGAGATCAAGAGCCTCTAAACCGAACATAAGCTTTCCTCTGTCAGGTAATACCGGCTGCCGGCCAGAGGCCTGCACCCACTGCCCCCACGGATATGGAGTGCGGCGAATTCGGATTCGTTCTTTTTAAACCATCGCTACGCAGGGATTCTGGCCTCGCGGCCGCCACACCAATCCTCGAAAAAGGCCTTGATCTGGATCAATCAACGTTAAAAGAGTAGTCCTAAATTCGCTGCGCAACTGTGTGGTTATTTGCCGCGTGACAGCTTGCCTCACCCTCTCAAGACCGGGGTTTCCCGACGCTTCTCCAGCACACATCATCCCTGTAGCCGCTGCTGAGCCCGCGAAGCTGCGACAAGGTCCGCAGGACCTTCGGCGTCCAACCGATCAGCCGGAACCTGCACCGTGGCAACAGGGACTCTCATCGAAAAAAGGAGCCAGGAACGAGATAGATGCGCGGCTAACGATTTCCCCTAGACCGCAACTATTGGTTACATCTTGATGGTAACCTCGCTGCACTCCCCGCTCAGATTTACCTGCCGATGCCCAGCCCAGAACCTTTGCTGCTCCGTCACCACCGCCCGTTCATCGCTTTCTGGATAGCCCGGATCTTCACCGCCAGTGGCTTCCAGATGCTCACCGTGGCCATTGGCTGGAATCTCTACCAACTGACCGGGAACGTCCTCGACCTGGGCCTGGTGGGGCTGGTGGAGTTCGCCCCACGGGTGCTGTTCATGCTGCACACCGGGCACGTGGCCGACCGCTACGACCGGCGCCGCGTGGCCGCCATCTGCCAGTCGCTGCAAGCCTTGATCGCCCTGTCCCTGGCCATCGGCAGCCTGACCGACAGCGTCACCCGGGAAATGATCTTCATCCTGGCCTTCCTGCTCGGGGGCGCGCGCTCCTTCGAGATGCCCACCACCCAGGCCCTGCTGCCAAGCATCGTGCCCGCCGCGCTGTTTCCCAGGGCAGTGGCCGCCGCGCAATCCGCCCAACAGTCGGCCACCATCGTCGCCCCGGCCCTGGGCGGCTTGCTCTATGCCTTCGGCAGCGCCTGGGTCTATGGCCCGACCGTGATCCTGTACGTGATCGCCTGCCTGTTGATGCTCAACCTGCCTGCCCGCCAGGCCGCCCTGAACAAAAGCAAGGCCACCCTCGACTCGCTGCTGGCAGGCATTCGCTTCATCCGCAGCCGCCCGGATATCCTCGGGGCCATTTCCCTGGACCTGTTCGCCGTATTGCTCGGTGGCGCCACCGCGCTGTTGCCGGTATTCGCCAAGGACATCCTGCTGACCGGCCCCTGGGGCCTGGGCCTGCTGCGTTCGGCGCCGGCGGTGGGTGCCTTGCTGATGTCGCTGTGGCTGGCGCGCTTCAGTGTCGAGCGCAAGGTCGGGCGGGTGATGTTCACCGCCGTCGGGGTGTTCGGCGTGGCAACCATCGCCTTCGGCCTGTCCACCTCGTTCTGGTTCTCTTTGGCAGTGCTGGTGGTATTGGGCGCGGCGGACATGATCAGCATGGTGATCCGCGCCTCCTTCGTACAACTGGAAACCCCGGATGAAATGCGCGGTCGGGTCAGCGCGGTGAACGGCCTGTTCATCGGCGCCTCGAACCAGCTGGGGGAGTTCGAGTCCGGGCTAACGGCCCACTGGTTCGGCACCGTGCCGGCGGTGGTGCTGGGCGGGGTCGGTACGCTGGTGGTGACCGGGACCTGGATCAAGCTGTTCCCGACCCTGGCCAGGCGCGACCGGATGCACGAGCCGCAAACGGAGCCAACCCGGGCGGGTTAGGTGACTGAGCCAGCCGATCTGAACCTGCCCGGCTGGAGTACGCCGGAACAGGCAAAGCCCGGATCGGGTTGGCAGCCAAGGCCAAATGCAATACCTGGAGCCAACCATCGAGCCCGTCGTCGGCTGCGACCTACTTGATGTAGATCTGCGCACTCATGGTGTTGCCCGGCGCATTGATCGAGGTGTTGGTGAAACGGAAGGTGCCTTCCTGCTTGTCGGCCAGGTCGAAGATATAGAGGTAGCCGGCGGTGATCCCACCGGTCTCGCAGGGCACATAGGTGGAGCCGTCTTCGCACACCGGGGTCCGGGTCCCGTCGACCTCCAGGCCGTCCAGGGTCACGTAGGGCTCGCGGCCGTAGCCGATCTCCAGCACGTAGACCTTGATGCCCGGCCCGTGATGCTCGCACTGGGTCCGCTCGCGACCGTCGGAGACATCCTCCAGCCCGCAGGCTGGCGACAGCACCTTGAGGATTTCCACCTGGCTCAAGGGCGGAGCCGAGCGGGCCATGGCCGAGCTGGCGAACCAACAGGCCGCGGCTCCCAGCAGCGCCAAGGCGGTCATTTTCACTGTACTGCGCATAAATCCCCCTCGAAATCAGGCCGCAGTATGCGCTACTTGCCAGCCCGGCAAAACATCGACGACGATCGCAGCCATTGGCCCACGCTGCTGGTATGATGCGCGGCTTTTCCCGACCCAAGGCAAATCCACAGGCGCATCAGGCAGTCTGTGCTTTGCTGTTGGAGTCGATACATTCACGGCGCCTGGCGGCGCCACGGGGAGCAGACATGCTGGAAAGGCTGTTTCAACTCAAGGCACACAACACCAACGTGCGCACCGAGATACTTGCGGGCGTTACCACCTTCCTGGCCATGGCCTACATTCTTTTCGTCAACCCGAGCATCCTCGGCGAGACCGGCATGGACAAAGGCGCGGTGTTCGTTGCCACCTGCCTGGCGGCGGCCATCGGCTCCACCGTCATGGGCGTGATCGCCAACTACCCGATCGCCCTGGCACCCGGCATGGGCCTGAACGCCTTCTTCACCTACACCGTGGTCCTGCACATGGGCCATACCTGGCAAGTGGCGCTGGGTGCGGTGTTCATCTCGGCGGTGCTGTTCTTCCTGTTGTCGATCTTCCGCATCCGCGAATGGATCATCAACAGCATCCCCCTGCCCCTGCGCTCGGCGATTGCCGCCGGTATCGGCCTGTTCCTGGCGCTGATCGCCCTGCATAACGCGCAGATCGTGGTGGGCAACGAGTCGACCCTGGTCGGCCTGGGCGACCTGAGCAAACCGGCCCCTATCCTCGCGGCCCTGGGTTTTGCCCTGATCGTCGCCCTGGAAGCCCTGAAAGTGCGTGGCGCGGTGCTGATCGGCATCCTCGCGGTGACCGTGGTGTCCATCCTGCTGGGCGTTACTCCGTTCGGCGGAGTGACCTCGATGCCTCCGTCCCTGGCCCCAACCTTCCTGCAACTGGACATCAAGGGCGCCCTGGACATCGGCCTGATCAGCGTGATCTTCGCCTTCCTGTTCGTCGACCTGTTCGACAACTCCGGCACCCTGATCGGCGTGGCCAAGCGCGCCGGCCTGATGGGCAAGGACGGCCACATGCCGAAAATGGGCCGGGCCCTGATCGCCGACAGCACCGCGGCCATGGCCGGTTCCCTGCTGGGCACCTCGACCACCACCAGCTACATCGAATCCGCAGCAGGCGTGAGCGCTGGCGGCCGCACCGGCCTGACCGCCATCGTGGTGGCGATCATGTTCCTGCTGGCACTGTTCTTCTCGCCGCTGGCGGCCAGCGTTCCAGCCTTCGCCACCGCACCGGCACTGCTGTTCGTCGCCGTGCTGATGACCTCGGGCCTGGCGGAAATCGACTGGGAAGACATCACGGTCGCCGCTCCCGTGGTGGTCACCGCCCTGGCCATGCCGTTCACCTATTCCATCGCCAATGGCATCGCCTTCGGTTTCATTGCCTGGACCGTGATCAAGCTACTGTCGGGCCGTGCCCGTGAGCTGAACGCGCCCCTGGTGATCCTGTCGATCCTGTTCGTGATCAAGCTGGGCTACCCCGCATGACTTTCGACGCCGCAAGCTACAACACCCAGTTGCAGGAAAAGGTCACGCGCTTGCGTGGCCTGCTGGCCCCCTTCGATGCGCCCGAGCCCCAGGTCTTCGACTCGCCGCTGCAGAACTTCCGCCTGCGCGCCGAGTTCCGCCTGTGGCGCGAAGCGGGCGAGCGCCACTACGCGATGTTCTCCCAGGAGGACAAGCGCACGCCGATCCTGATCGAGCAGTTCCCCATCGCCAGCCAGCGCATCAACCAGTTGATGCCGCAGCTCAAGGCCGCCTGGCAAGCCAGCCACGCCCTGAGCCACAAGCTGTTCCAGGTGGAGTTCCTCACCACCCTGGCCGGCGATGCGATGATCACCCTGTGCTACCACCGCCCGCTGGACGAGCACTGGCACCAGGCCGCGAGCCAGCTGGCCGCCGAGCTGAAAGTCAGCGTGATCGGCCGCTCCAAGGGCAAGCGTGAAGTCATCGGCCAGGACTACGTGGTGGAACGCCTGGAAGTCGGTGGTCGCAGCTTCAGCTACCGCCAGCCCGAAGGCGCCTTCACCCAGCCCAACGGCACGGTGAACCAGAAGATGCTCGACTGGGCCTACGCCGCCCTGGGCGAACGCCAGGATGACCTGCTGGAGCTGTACTGCGGCAACGGCAACTTCACCCTGCCCCTGGCCACCCGGGTGCGCAAGGTGCTGGCCACCGAGATCAGCAAGACCTCGGTCAACGCCGCCCTGAGCAACCTCAGCGAAAACGCCGTGGACAACGTCACCCTGGTGCGCCTGTCCGCCGAGGAGTTGACCGAGGCCCTCAATGAAGTGCGGCCGTTCCGCCGCCTGCAAGGGGTGGACCTGAAGAGCTACGCGTTCGGCAGCGTGTTCGTCGACCCACCACGGGCCGGCATGGACCCGGACACCTGCGAGCTGACCCGGCGCTTCGACAACATCCTGTACATCTCCTGCAACCCGGAAACCCTGGCGGCTAACATTGCCCAGTTGCACGACACCCACCGGATCGAGCGCTGCGCGCTGTTCGACCAGTTCCCCTGGACCCACCACATGGAATCCGGGGTCCTGCTGACCCGCCGCTGATCCATAGCCCCACCAACGGCCGTCCTCGTGACGGCCGTTTTCATTCTGTCAGCGGCCGTCATTGAAGGCCCTGCGGGCCTTGTCGCAGCCTCGCGGGCTCGACAGCGGCTACAGGGTCGGGTGGAAGTAGTCGGCCAGTTGCACCATGTCCTGCTCGTTGAGCAGGCCAGCCTGGTACTTGAGCTGGATACGCGCCAGCAGGTAGGCATGCCGGGCATCGGCCAGGTCGCGGCGGGCGCTGAACAGTTGCTGCTCGGCGTCCAGCACATCGAGGTTGACCCGTTCACCACCGCGCACGCTTTTCTGGGTCGCGGCCACCAGGGCCTGGGCCGAGTCCACCGCCATCTCATAGGCCTGGACCCTCGCTGCGGCACTGGTATTGAGGTTGAACTGCTTGCGCAGTTCGTTAAGGGTAGTGGCCGTCTGCGCATCCAGCTCGTACTGCGCCTGGGACAGCTGGCTGGCCGCCTGGCGGGTCGAGGCCGACACCGAGCCTCCGGCGAACAGCGGCAGGCTGACCTGGATACCGACCGTGTTGGTGTCGTACTGCTGGTTGTAGGAGCTCTCGGAGTCGGAGCGGGTCTGGCGGCTGCTGGCGTACAGGCTGACCTTGGGCAGGTGCCCGGCACGCTTGCGCTCCACCTCATACTCGGCCGCCCGCAGGGCCTGCTGCTGGGAGGCCAGCTGCGGGTTGTTGGCCATGGCCAGCTCACGCCAGGTCTCGAAGCGGTTGGGCAGCAACGGCCGGATCTGGAACTGGCGGACCAGTGGGTCCAGCTCATCGATCTGCAACGGCTCGCCAACGATGGCCTGCAACTCGCGCAGGGCGGCATCCTGCTGGTCCCGCGCCTCGATTTCCTCGGCCAGTGCCAGGCTCAGGCGGGCCTGGGTTTCCAGCGCATCGGTCCGGGTACCTTCACCACTCTTGAGCAACCGTTGGTTGAGCTGCAAGCGCTCGGCAAAGGCGCGCTTCTGCGCGCCACTCAACTCGATACGCTCCTGGGCCAGCAATGCCTGGCTATAGGCACCCAGCAGGCGTACGGCCAACTCCTGGCTCTTGCTACGAAAGCGCTCGTCGGCGAACAGTGCCTGGGCCGCGCCCTGACGAAAGCGCGCATAGGCTTCGTAGTCCAGCAAGGGTTGCTGCAAGGTCAGCGTCGAAGCGTAGCTGCGATAGTCACGGTTGCTGGTGAGATCACCACGCAGGGTTTCCTGGGTCACCTGCGAGCGGTTGCGCGAATTGTTGTAGTTCCAGGACAGGCTCGGCAGCAGCCCGGCCCGACCAATGGCGCGATTCTCCTCCCCGGCATCGCGCTCCTTGATCGCCGCCTGGAAGGTCGGGTCATTGCGCAAGGCCAGGTCGTAGGCTGCCAGCAGCCCCAGCGCCCGGACTTCAGGCGCCAGCAGCAGCCCCAGCAGGAGCAGGTATCGTCCAGCGCGGCTCATTCTTCCACCAGCGCCATGTGGCTACGGTCCAGCAAGGGCTTGAACAGGTAGTTGAGCATCGAGCGTTCGCCGGTACGGACAAAGGCTTCCACCGGCATCCCCGGGCGAACCTGCAGGCCTTGCAACTGCTGCATGCCCTGGCTGCTGACCGTGGCGCGCAAGGTGTAGTAAGGCTCCTCGGTACGCTCATCCACCTGGCGATCGGCGGACACCAGGGTCACCTCCCCCGCCACCCTTGGCGTGGTGCTCTGGTTGAACGCCGGGAACATCAATTCCACCGCCAGCCCCGGATGCACCTTATCGATCAGTTGCACCGGTACCCGCGCCTCCACCAGCAGCGGTTCGTCCTGGGGCACGATGTCCATCAACGGCTGGCCCGGCTTGATCACCCCGCCCTCGGTATACACCTCAAGGCCCACCACTACACCGGCAGCCGGCGCCCGGACCAGGCTGTTGGCCAGGTCGAACTCCGCGGAGGCCAGCCGATTGCGCAAGTCCTCGGTGCGGATACGGGTATCGGCCAACTGGCTGCGCAGGTCTTTCTGGAAGTCCTCGCCGACCTGGCGGATGCGCAGGCGCAGTTCGAGGATCTGGCGCTGCAGCAAACCGATCCGGCCAAAGTCTTCTGCAATCGCCCCCTCGACCTGGGCATACAAACGCTCGCTGTCCAGCAGCCGGTTACGCGGGATATAGCCATCCCGGGCCAGCTCGCGCAAACCTTGCAGCTGCTCGTTCAAGGCTTGGCGCTGCTGCACCTTGCTGGCCTGGGAATCCCGGGTACCGCGCAGCTGCGCCTCGGAGCCGGCGATGGTTTCGGCAATCCCCTGCTGCTCCATGGCCAGGGCCTGGCGCCGGCTGTCGAACAACTGCCGTTGCAGGGTCAGGCTGGCGGCTACTTCCGGCTCGCCCGCCAAGGCCAGTAGCTGGGGGTCGAAGGTGATCTGGGGCGTACCCTCGCGCTCGGCGTTGAGGCGCGCCTCGCTGGCCAGGGACCCCAGGTACTGGCTGCGCAAGGACTGCATCTGGGCACGCAACGGGGTTTCGTTGAGCCGCAGCAGGACTTGCCCGGCACCGACCCGCTGCCCCTCCTTGACCTCGATGCGCTCGACGATCCCGCCGCTCTGGTGCTGTACGGTCTTGCGATGCCCCGAGACCATGACCTTGCCCGACACCGCCACCCCCTTGTCCAGGGGCGCCAGTGCGGCCCAGCCGAGGAAACCGACGAAACCGGCCAGCACCAACAGCCAACCCAGCCGGGAGTATTTCCTGTCGTCCAGCACCAGCACCTTGCCGGCCACCAAGGGTTCGCCTGCGCTGGCATGGCCTGTGGATAACGCTGCCTTCATGCTTTTCTACCTTCCCCGCCGGCCATGCCCAGGCGATAACTCATGTTCAGATTGGCCACCGGATTGCTCACAGGTGACGCCGGTGGGGCGGCCTTGGCCTTGTGGCTGGCTTCCAGCACCCGGGCGGTAGGGCCGAATGCTTGCAACTGCCCCTCGCGCAGGATCATCAACTGGTCGGTCAGGGTCAGCACATTGGGTTTATGGGTGATCAGCACCAGGGTCCGGCGCAACTGCTTGAGCTGGGCGATGGCTTGCAACAGTGCCTGCTCGCCGGCCTCATCCAGATTGGAGTTGGGCTCATCGAGCACGATCAATGCCGGCAAGCCGTACAAGGCACGGGCCAGGCCGATACGCTGGCGCTGCCCCCCGGACAGGCCGGCTCCCCCTTCACCCAAACGCGTGTCGTAGCCCTGGGGCATCTGCAGGATCAGTTCATGCACCCCGGCCATCTGCGCCGCTTGCAGTACCTGGTCCGAGTCCACCTGGGCAAACCGTGCGATGTTTTCGGCAATGCTGCCGGCGAACAGCTGGATGTCCTGGGGCAGGTAGCCGATATGCGGGCCCAGTTGCCGCTTGTCCCATTGAGCGAGGTCCGCACCATCCAGGCGCACCTTGCCGGTCAGCGGCGTCCAGGCCCCGACCAGCAAGCGGGCCAACGTGGATTTACCGCAACCAGAGGGGCCGATCACCCCCAGGACCTGGCCTGCCTCCAGGGTGAACCCGAGGTTGGCCAGGGCCGGGCGCCGTCGCCCCGGGGCACAGGCGCTCAACTGCTCGATATCCAGTTGCCCCTTGGGTGCCGGCAGGCTCATGCGCACGGGGCGCGGCGGATTTTCCTGCAGCAACTGCGCCAACCGTTCGTAGGCCAAGCGCGCCGAGCTCCACTGCTTCCATACCGCAATCAACTGATCGATGGGGCTGAGCACCCGGCCCATCAGGATCGAGCCGGCGATCATCATCCCCGGAGTGATCTGCCCCTGCACCGCCAGCCAGGCACCCAGGCCCAGGACCAGGGATTGCAAGGCCATGCGCACGCCCTTGGACCAGGCACTGATGGTCGCGGTCTTGGCGCTGGCCAGGTTCTGCTGGGCAAGAAACGCCTGGTGCCCGGCAAACCAGCGCTCGCGCAAGGCCGCGAGCATCCCCATGGCCTCGATGGCATCGGCGTTGCGCAGGTTGGCCGAAGCCTGCTGGCTGGTCAGGATGGACAACTGGCTGGCCTCGGCCAACGGTGCCTGGCAGATACGCTGGTTGATCCAGGCCAGCGCCACCAGCAGCAGCGCGCCGCCCAGGGCCAGCAACCCGAGCCAGGGATGAAACAGGAAGATCACCAGCAGGTACACCGGGAACCACGGGGCATCGAAGAAGGCGAACAAGGCGTTGCCGGTGGCGAATTGGCGCAGCGCCGTCAGGTCGTTCAGCGCCTGCCCGGCCGCCTGCGGGCTGCCCTTGAGCTGGGCCTCGAACGCCGCGTCGTACACCCGCTGGTTCAAGCGCATGTCCATCTGCGTACCGAGGTGGATCACCACCTGGCTGCGCACCCACTCCAACGCCCCCATCAAGCCGAACAGGCCGAGGATCATCAGCGTCAGCATCAGCAGGGTCATCTGGTTGCCCGAAGCCAATACCCGGTCATAGACCTGCAGCATGTACAGGGCCGGCGCCAGCATCAGCAGGTTGATCACTGCCGAGAACAGGCCAATGTTGAAAAAGCCGCTCTTGTAGGCCGCCAGGGCCGCCAGCGTCTCGGAAGCGGCAAGTGAGTTCGGCCTGCTCATCCAGATGTCCTGTGGAAAGTTAAAGGAGAGGTGGCCCTCCACCCCGACAGGATGGAGCGGCAAGAGGCGCGCCCGGTACGTTGACAGGCACCGCGGCGCTCCCCAGAATTTGCCACCGCCGTCGCCCTGGCCTTCGAAAACTCGGGCGACGACGGTGAGTTGAAACAGCGAATGGAGGAGCGATCCTGCATTCGCTTTTTTATTGCCTCAGGCCTGCACTCAGGCCGCCAGCGCCCAGTCGTGGGCCACATCCTGTACGCCCACCAGGCCGATATCGGCGGCAGCAGGTAGCGGATTGGCGTGGGCAACACCGGCCGCTGCCAGGTCGTCGAACGTCGAGTTCACCGACAGGTTCGGGTTGATCGCCTTGAGCAGCGCATCGATTTCGCCTGCCAGTGCCGAGCTGTCGCCGCTCATCAGGCCATAGACCACCTTGTGCACCTCACCCGCACGGCCCTCTTCGCGCAGGCTGTTCAGGCCCAGGTTGGCGAAGCTGACTTCCTGGCTGACCAGGCTGTAGTTGCTGCCCGAGCCACCGGCGAGGGTGTCGCCCAGGGAGACTTTATCCAGCGAGCCCCACAGGGTATGGCTCGGGTTGTTGAACAGGGTGTAGTGCAGGTTGCCATCGGCCACGAAGGCGGCATCGCTGGCCGTGCTCTTGATGGCGTATTGGGTGCCGTCGAACGGCCCCGGATTGAAGCCTCCGGTGTTGGTGCCGTCCACCACCTGGCCCGGACGATGGTTGACGTCGCCGAAGTAGGCCGACCAGTCGTTCAGGTATTGCGCGACAGTGTTACCGCCATAGGTAGCGCTGTAAGAGATCGAAATGCTCATGCAAAACTCCAATACATAGGTGGGTCATGTCCGCAGCACGCCTGTGCCTGCTGCGGTTTTGCCCGTCACTGGGCAAAAGCGGTCAGAACTGATATTCCACGGTGCCTTGCAGGGTCCGGCCACGGCCGAGGGTGAAGGCCAGGACATCGCCAAGGGGAACCAGGTAGGCGCGATCGGTGACGTTCTCCATGGCCAGGCGCAAGGTCAGCTCCTGGGTGGCCCGGTAGCTGCCATAGAGGTCGTAGACGGTGTAGGGCTTCCAGTCGGCCGGATAGACGCCCGACTGGCTGACCGTCATGTTGGCCGAGTCGGAGATCGAGTAGCCGGCGCTGTATCGGGCGCGGGCGCCGATATCCAGCCTGCGGTCGAAAAAGCGCGCGCCCAGGGTCAAGGTGCCGCGATCCATGGGCATATGCTCGGCCGAACCCAGGATGGCAGCCTTGCATTGGGTGGCGTTGTTGGCGGCGTCATCGGGGCGCATGCCGGTAACGACCGCCCGGCGCCCGGTACCGCTCTTCACCGGCTGGGTCACGCCGCCCAGCCATGCGGTCTTCATGCAGAAATCGTTGTCGCCGATCATGCGGGTGTAGTTCAACTGGCCATAGGCCCCGCCGGTGTCATAGTCGAGTTGGTATTCGATGCCCTTGAACCGGGTGCCGCTCATGTCGTTGACATAGGCGCTGTTGCCGATACCGGCCATGCCATAGCCCGGAGGCTGGACGCCCATGGCCATGTAGATGAAGTCATCGACCCGGGTATCGAAGTAGGCCACCTTGACCCCGAGGCGGTCGTCGTCGAACCAGAGGTTTTCCTTGAAGATGTTGAACCCCGCCTCCCAGGTGGTGGAACGCTCAGGCTTGAGGAACGGATTGGGGTACATGCTTTCCGAGCCACCGCCATGGGGGCGACCGGTGATCATGGTTTCGGTCACCGCTGGCGGACGCCAGCCCTTGCCGTAACTGGCGAACAATTGCAGCCATTCCACCCCTGGCTTGACCGACAGGCCGAAGGTCGGCGAGAACCGCCCTTCCTGGTCGTCGATGTCGTAGGCCACGGGCACCGAGACTTGCTGCGGCGTCTTGCCAATCACGAAGGTCCGGGTATTGATCCCGGTTTCACCGCGCAACCGATAACGGTCATAGCGCAAACCCGCGTTGAGGTTCAGCCAACCGTCATAGTCGTAGTCCAGGCGGGTGAACAGGCTGCCCAGGGCCCGGTCGCCCTCGGGCGTCATGCTGGCCGCGGGCGAGGCACTGACCGCCGAGCCCTTGGGGACTGGCTGGCTGGAGTCCGGGCGAACCTTGTCGTAGAAGAACTCCAGGCCGTAGTTGGCCTTGACCGTGGAGCGCTCGCTCAGGGCGAAGGTCGAGGTGTTCTGTGCCTGGGCGCCATAGGTATCGGTCTGGTAGGTGATCGAGTAGCCAGGATTGATACCGCGCTGCAAGGTGCTCTGGTCGTTGCGATTATCGACGTAGTACAACTTGGCCTTGAAGTCGATCAGCGGGTTGTCCGGCGCGTAGCTGTAGTCGAGGCCAAAGTTCTGCGAGCGCACGTCGCTGCTGCCGAGCTTCTCCCACAGCTGGCCGGTTTTCTCGACGTTCATCATGTTGGCATCGTCGTAGTCGACCTGGGTGCTCAGGTAGCTCAGTTGCAGGCGCTGGTCCTCGGGCAGGTTGAGTCCCAGCTTGGCCAGGCGCGAGCGCATCACCGAGCCGGAGTAGGCAACCGGGGAGTTCTTGACCCGCTCGCTGACCGCCGGGTTCTTCGCGGCGCCGGTGCGCAACTCGCCGATACCGCCCTTGGTTCCAGGATCGTAATCACCCAGGTGGCGTTCGCTGGCCGCCAGCAGCATGTCCCAGGCCTGCGTGCCGATGGCGAAGGCCGAGCTGCCAATGAAGTGAGTACCGTTGCGGCGTCCACCCAGGCCGCTGGTCACACGGATCCGACCGCCGATTTCCTGGCCGGGCTTGAGCAGGTCACGGGCATCGAGGGTGCGAAAGTTGGCGACCCCGCCGATCACCCCGGCACCGCCCATGGTCGAAGTGGCGCCCTTCTCCACCACGACTTCGGACAACAGCTCAGGGTCGATGTAGAGGGTGCCGTTGCGTTGCTGGTGGCCGCTTTGCTGATAGTTCTGGCGCATGCCGTCCACCGACATGTTGACCCGGCCGTAGTCCTGGATCCCGCGGATGTTCACCGACAACCCCGGATCCTGCTGGCTGACTGCCGAGTACACGCCGGAGGTCTCCTCCAGCATGTCGGCCGCGTGCCGGGGCGGGTTGCGATCGAGTTGTTCGCGGGTGACCTGGCTCACCGAGCGTGGCGCGGTATAGGTCCAGTCGCGCGGGTGGCCTTCGAGGTGGCCGGAGATCGTCGTGGGAGACAGGGCCAGGGCGCCATCCTGCAAGGTCTCGACCCGGGTCAGGGTTACCTGGCGCTCACTGGTGAAGCGATACGTTACTGGCGCACTGCCCAGCAACCTCGCCAAACCGTCCTCGGCGCTGTAGCGCCCCTTGAGCGACGAACTCTGCAAGCCATGCAGGCGCTGGCTGTCGAACAATACTTGCACCCCTGCCTGCTCGGCAAAGGCCAGTACGGCGGTACCGAGGGCCTGGGCGGGAATATCGAAATCCAGCCCATGCTGGCGCTGCGTACCCTGCGCAACGGCGCCCACGACTTCCGCCGCCTGCAACACGCCGCTACCCGCCAACAGTCCCGCCACACCCAGGTGAATGGCCAGGGCCAAACGACTTGCGGCGTGAACTCCAGTGCGACTGCCTACCCTCATGTCCGTCATTCCTGCGCTGGCTATTTTTATTGATGCGAATGCATCTCAGTTAGCTAGACGTGCCACGCAGGAAAACTCAGTAAGGTTTTTTCCAAAAAATTTCAGAAATGTCAGGAAAGCTCCGCCAGCCCTAGTAAATCAGGCTGACGCCGGGCAGATCCAAACGCTGCATTTTCAGCTCCTGGGTCAGGCTGGCCAGGGCCGCATCCAGCATGTCCAGGTGGAATACCCCGCTGACCTGACGCTGGGCCAGGGCATCGTTGGCCAGTACCACCCGCCCGGGACGATAGTGGTTGAGGCGCTCGATCACCGCCGCCAGGGGCTGTCGGTCGAATACCAGGAACCCACGACGCCAACTGGTGGCCCGTTGCAGGTCGAGTCCGTCCAGGGCCACCACTCCCGAGTTCGAATCGTAGCGAGCACTCTGCCCCTCCTGCAGCACCTGCTCGCGGGCCCCTTGCCGCGCGGGATCATCCAGGCTCACCGCGACACTGTGCTGCAAGACGCCGACCCAGGCCTGCCCCGGGCCTTCCCGACCGACCACAAAGCGGGTGCCCAGGGCCCGGGCCTGACCACCTGAACTGCGCACCACAAAGGGACGTGTCTCGTCACCAGCCATCGGTGCGACATCGAATATCGCAGACCCTGCCAGCAGAACGACTTGCCGTTGGCTGGTGCTGAAATCAACCCGAATGGCACTGGTGGAGTCCAGTTCTACCTGGCTGCCGTCGGCCAATCGCACCGTACGCACCTCACCTTTGCCAGTCAGGTAGTCAGCCTCGAGGTACAGCAAGGCCTGGGGACCTTGTAGCCAGCCCAGGGCCAACGCCATGACCAGCATCGCGGCACTGGCGGCCCTCAGGATTCTGCGACGACGCGGCGGTCGCCGTGCAGCGCCTTTCGCTTGCCTGGCCCGGTGCAGCAATGGCGCGGTGCCCGTCGGCGCAGGCTCCAGGTGCAACGCTCCAAGGGCGTCCCACGTGCGCTGGGCGAACGCCAGGGCTTCGGGATGGCGAGGGTCGGCGGCCTGCCAGCGGGCAAGCTCGACCTGCTCGGCAGCGCTGAGCTCGCGCGCCTGCAAACGCACGGCCCAGTCGGCGGCGGCCTCGGTAATACTGTGCTCTTGCGAACCCTGGCTATTCACGTGTGAATCTCGATTTCTCGTTATGTATAAGCAGTGACGTCTGACCCCGGGATTTACGGTAATTCACTCGTCGGCTGGCCGCTCGTCATTGGCCTGCAGGCGCTGCATCACATAGGCCAAGGCCTTGGACAGGTGCTTTTGCACCGAGCTGTCGGAAATATCCAGGTGCCGGGCCACCTCGGCGTGGGTCATGCCTTCCATGCGGTTCAGGCGAAAGATTTCCCGAGTGCGTTCGGGCAATTCGGCCACTGCCTGTTTCAATGCCTTGCGCTGCTGCTGCGCCATCGCCTGAGCCTCCAGCCCGAGGCTTTCATCTTCGATCTCGGCCAGCATTTCATGAGGTACGGTTTCGGTCTTGCGCCGCGCCTCCTGCCGGACATGGTCGATCAGAAGATTGTTCGCCGTGCGGTAGAGATACCCCTGGGAGTTGTCGATGGGTTCGCCACGCGTCTGCTCAGCCAGCCGCAGGAAGCTCTCCTGCACCAGGTCAGCCGCCAACTGAGGGTCCCGTACTCGACGCGCCAGATAACCACGCAAGGTGGCGGCATGCTTGAGGAACAGTCCCTTGAGATCCACGTCCGACAAACCGACTCCCTGGAACATGAAGGAAATTTCCGGGCATCTTACGGCTAGTCGAGAATGATTTTCAATTAACAAGCGCGTTGTCGCCGCCCTGCACCCAGGGTACGAGCGACGACAGCGGCTACCGGCTCATTCGCCCTTGAGTTGCAAACGCGACAGCAGGCCGATCAGCAATACGTTGAAGAGGATCATCAGCAGGCTGCCGAAAATGCCTATCACGTTGATCACCTGGGTCGGCAACCAATCGAACAGACTCACGCCGGCAAGGGACAGCAGGCGTTCGCCAAACCAGAATGAGTCGACCACGATCATCAGGATCAGGATGATTTTCAGCGTTGGGACGGGGTTGCCCATGGTGCCTTCCTTGTCGAGGGAGAATGTCGCAGGAGCCGGTTGGATTCGGCTCGCGATGGCGATCTTAAGGGGCTTGCCATCGGCCTGCCAGCCCCTGCTGCCGAGTCAGGCTTGCAGGTAGCGCAGCACCGATTCGCAGATCATTTCCCGATGCCGTTGCTTGACGGTTTCATCGGGCAGATCGACCTGGAAGATCTCGCCAAAGGTGTGGCGATTCGAAACCCGATAAAAACAGAACGAACTGATCAACAGGTGGACATCCAGGGAGTCCAGGCCAGGGCGGAACAGCCCCTGTTTCACACCGCGCTCGAGGATCTCGTCCAGGGTGTGGAGGACGTTGTCTTTCATCGCCCTGATCACGCCGGACTGCTTCACGTACTCGGCGTTGTGGATATTCTCGATGCTGACGATCCGCACGAAATCGCCGTGGAGATCGAGATGATCGAAGGTGAATTCCACCAGGCGGCGAATAGCTTCCCGAGGGCCCAGTTCTGCCAGGTTCAAGCGACTCTCGATGTGGCGGATGTCGCCGTAGATTTTTTCCAGGACCTCGACATACAGCTGTTCCTTGCTGCCGAAGTAGTAATAGATCATGCGTTTGGAGGTGTGGGTACGCTCGGCGATAGCGTCTACTCGTGCTCCGGACAATCCCTGCTGCACGAACTCGACGATGGCCTCTTGCAGGATGTTCTCGCGGGTTTTTTCCGGGTTGTTCTTGCGACTCTTGCGTGGCTCGAAAACAGGCTCGCCAGGGGCGATTGAGCATTCATTGGTTATTGTCATTCTAGGTTCACGGCCGTCACTCACAAGCGGCCGATTATGGGCCGCTGCCTGTCGCGAAGAAAGCGCAGAGGAGGCCGTTAGTGCCCTCGGTTACAGATCTTCTACAACTTGGGGCACCTGGCTTGCCAAGGGCTCTCATCGATCGCCGGGAGCGGCTCGTGGCCGTGGCGGTAACAGCCAATCAGGCCAGCCTAGAAATCGAAGAACACCGTCTCGCCTTCGCCCTGGATGCGGATATCGAATCGATAGGCTCGCCCCCCCTCCACCTCACAGGGCTGGGCCAGCAGGGTCTCCCGGCGTTGTGGCTGCTCGATCAGGCCCAGCACTGGACACAGGCTGTTGGCCTGCGCTTCATCGGCGAAGTACAGCCGGGTCTGCAAATGGATATTGATCCCCCGGGCGAACAGCGCCAGGTTGATGTGCGGTGCCATGGGCAGGCCGGCGGCATTGTTCACCACCCCAGGCTTGATCGTGTGCACGGTCCACTCCCCGGTATCCAAGGCAGTGGCAGAGCGACCGAAGCAATTGAAGGTTTTTTCCGTATCCACCAGCGAATCGTAGAAGCCTTCGTGGTTGGCCTGCCAGAACTCCAGGAACGCATCGCGTACCAGGTGCCCGTTGCCATCGTAGACACGACCAAACAGCAGGATGTGTTCACCGGGGGCGTCGGGCCGAGCCATCCGCTCGCTGATTTCCTCGGGCCGTACGGGATTGCCCGCAGCCGCCAGGGCCAGGCCGATATGCACATAGGGACCGGCGGTTTGCGAAGGGGTTTCAGGCAGCAGTTGAACAGGCATGGCAGGCTCCTCAGCAGTTCTCGAAATGGGTCCGGCGCTGGCCGCGCAACACGATGTCGAAGCGATAGGCCAGGCAATCCATGGGGTTGGCAGCGCCCATGTCCAGGCGTGCGATCAGGCTCTGCACAGCCGCCGGATCGGCGATGGACTTGACGATGGGGCACAGCGGGATCAACGGGTCCCCCTCGAAATACAGTTGGGTAACCAGCCGCGTGGCGATTGACGGCCCGCTGATGGAAAAGTGGATGTGCGCCGGGCGCCAGTCGTTGGGACCATTGCGCCATGGATAGGGGCCGGGCTTGATGGTGCGAAAGCTGTAGTAGCCGTCTCGGTCGGTGAGCGTACGCCCAACGCCACCGAAGTTCGGGTCCAGGGGCGCCAGGTAGCGGTCGTTCTTGTGCCGATAGCGGCCTCCGGCATTGGCCTGCCACATTTCCACCAGGGTATGGGGCACCGGCTGGCCGTGTTGGTCGCAGACCCGCCCGGCGACGATGATCCGCTCCCCCACCGGCAAGCCGCCGTTGTCGAAGTTGCGCAGCAAGTCGTTGTCCAGGCGAGCGATACGCAGGTGAGAGAAATCCGGCCCCGTGGTTTCACTCAGCGATTGGGGAATGCTCACCAGCGCCTGGCGTGGCGAACGGGCAACCGAGGTCTTGTAGTCGGGCGTCAAGGCCTTGGGGTGCCAGTTACGGTCGCGAATCACGAAGCGACGGCTGTCATCGGACATGTCGGTCTCCTGTTGTTTGAATGTGTGGAGCGCAGCCCACGAAGTTTCAAACAGGCCAGGAGGATGGAAAACTGAAAAACCACCCCACATCCATAACCATATGGTTAAGGATAATGCCCCTCGCGATAGGCCTGCCCCACTTCTCGCAGCACCTCCACCGTCCATTGCGCCGCCAGGGGCAAGGCCAGGCTGGCATTGCTGGATATTCCCACCGAGCCACCGGGTTCGCGCAGTCCCAGGTCCAGTTCCAGCAAGTCACCGCTGGCCAGGTCCAGGCGCACGGCATCCAGCGGCGCGATCCACAGGGCATCACTGGACAGGGTGTAGCGCCGGCTCAAGGCCAGCGACAAAGTCTCCAGGCGCTGTTGTGCCTGGCGGATGCCGCACTGCACGAACAGGCTGTCGGCGTGCTTGCGGATGCTGGTGCCAGCCAGCGGCAGGACCAGGGGATAGGCGCTGACCGTGGCCCGATCCAGAGCCTTCGCCGCCAGGGGGTGCCCGGGCCGGGCCACCAGGGTCATGGATTCACTGTACAGGTGCTCGAAGCTCAGGCCCTGGATCTCCGGGCTCTCGGTCATGCGCCCCACCACCAGGTCCAGGTCGCCGACCCGCAACTGCGAAAGCAGATAGGCGCTGGGGCCCGTCACTACGCTGATCGTCAATGCAGCATGCCGCTGGTGCAGGCGGCGCAGCACCTCAGGCAACAGCAGGCTTTCCACGGTGGACAGCACCCCGATGCGCACTACCTTTGCTGCGTGCTCGCCACCGCGCAAGCTGCTCACCCCTTCGCGCAAGGCCTGCACCGAAGGCCCGGCGTACCGCAGGAAGGCCCTCCCGGCGTCAGTCAGGCTGAGCCCGGCCTTGCTGCGGACAAACAGTTGGGTGTCCAGCAGCACCTCCAGCTCCTTGAGGGTCTTGGACATCGCGGGCTGACTCACCGCCAGCACATCGGCGGCCCGAGCCAGGCTGCCCTGGCGAGCCATTTCAAGAAAACCCACCAGGTGACGGAATTTGATGCGGGTATCGATGTTCAATAGGGAGCCCCAAATGGTGTCTGGAACGAATCGGTCCGGCACCAGGCCATGGTAGCGTGGGCAAAAATCCCTGACGACCGGACTGGCGCCGGCTCGAGCCACCAGCAACACTGACCAGCAGAAAGAACGAGGACTCCCCCATGCTTTGGAAAAAAGGCCGGCGCAGCGACAACGTCGTGGATGTACGAGATGACAGCAGCGGCGGTGGAGGCGGCGGTGGCTTGCGCTTCGGTGGTGGCAAGGGATTGAGCCTGACGGCGATCGTGCTGATCGTCGGCATCGGCTGGGCCACCGGCCAGGACCCCATGCAGATCCTCGGGCAACTGCTCAGCCAGGGCGGTGGCCAGGTCTCGGCGCCGGCCACCACCCAGCAACGCAAGGCGCCACCGGCCAACGACGAACAGGCGGAGTTCGTCCGTGCGATCCTCGGCGACACCGAAGACACCTGGGGCCAGATCTTCCAGCAGGCCGGCCGCCAGTACCAGGCGCCCAAGCTGATCCTGTTCCGGGGCCGGGTCAACTCCGCCTGCGGCTCCGCGACCTCCGCCAGCGGCCCCTTCTACTGCCCTGCCGATCGCCAGGTGTACCTGGACATGGACTTCTTCCGGGAGATGGCCCAGCGTTTTTCCGCCGCGGGCGACTTTGCCCAGGCCTACGTGATCGCCCATGAGGTGGGCCACCACGTACAGACGCTGCTCGGGGTCTCGGCCAAGATGCAGGCGGCCCGCCAGCAGGGTCGGCAGATGGAAGGTGATGGCGGCCTGCTGGTACGCCAGGAACTGCAGGCCGACTGCCTGGCCGGGGTCTGGGCCTACCACGCCCAGAAACGCCTGAACTGGCTGGAACCCGGCGACGTGGAGGAAGCCCTGAACGCCGCCAACGCCATCGGCGACGACCGCCTGCAGCAGCAGGGCCAGGGCCGCGTGGTACCGGATTCCTTCACCCACGGCACCTCGGCCCAGCGAGTGCGCTGGTTCAAGACTGGCTTCAGCCAGGGCCAGGTCGGCCAGTGCGACACCTTCGCCGCCAAGAGCCTGTAGATGCGCCGCCTGCTCGCTGCACTGCTGTGCCTGGGTAGCCTCGGCGCCCAGGCCGGCGAGCATGGGGTCAAGGTCATCAGCCCCGGACGACTGGAACTGCCAGCCGGTGAGCTGGCCCTGGGCCTGAGCCAGGACTGGCGCCAGCCACTGCCGCAAGTGCAGCGGGTGCTGATCATCGTCCATGGCCGGCTGCGCAATGCCCAGACTTATCTGCACAGTGGCGAGACCGCCGCCAGGCAGGCCGGCAAAGACACCACGACGCTGGTGATCGCGCCGCAGTTCCTCAATCAGGATGACATTGCCCGCCATCACCTTCCCGACAGCCTGCTGCGCTGGCAAGGCAACGCCTGGATGGCGGGCGAACCTGCCGTCGGTCCCCATGCCTTGAGCTCCTATGCCGCGCTGGACGCCATCCTCCTGCGCCTGGGCGAGCGCCAGCGCTTTCCCGCCCTCAAGGAAATCGTGGTTGCCGGTCATTCCGGCGGTGCCCAAGTAGTACAGCGCTATGCCCTGACCTCAGGCAAACATGCCGAACTGCAACAGGCAGGGGTCGGACTGCGCTTCGTGATCGCCAACCCTTCGTCCTATGCCTACTTCGATGCCTGGCGCCCGGTTGCCTTCGACCCCGCCACCTGCCCGGGCTTCAATCGCTGGAAATATGGCCTGGAGCAGCGCCCCGCCTACGCCGCCCGACCATCATCGCAACAGTTGGAACGCAACTATGCCAAGCGCGACATTACCTATCTGTTGGGGCAACAGGACACCGATCCCCAGCACCCGGCCCTGGACAAGAGTTGCGCCGCCCAGGCCCAGGGAGCCTATCGACTGGTGCGCGGGCACAATTACTTCGACTACCTGCGCAAGCGCCATCCCCAGGGCTTGCACCAGCGCCTGGTAGAAGTGCCCGGGGTCGGGCATGACGGGGACAAGATGTTCACCTCTGCCGAAGGCCAGGCGGCGCTGTTCAGGTAGAACGGCTACCGCCTGCGGCACCAGGCATTCAGGGCTGGAGCAGGCGATGCAAGTGCGCGCAATCGCGTGCATGCCAGTCGGTCAGTTCCGGCCAGGGGTTGTCCGGCAGGTTCACCAGCACTGTGCGGGTACCGGCTGCGCGCCCACAGTCCAGGTCGAAACGATAGTCGCCGACCATCACCATGCGCTGCGGAGCCACGTTCCAGGCCTGGGCGAGCTTGAGCAAGCCACCGGGATGGGGTTTGGGCGCAGCTTCGTCGCGACCCAGCACATCGGCCTCGGCAAAGCAGTCGGCCAGGCCGATGGCCTGCAACGTCACATGGGCCAGCTCCCGGGCATTGCGGGTGAGAATGCCCAGGCGATAACCACGCCCGGCCAGGTCCCGCACCAGCTCCACCGCGCCCGGCGCCGGACGCGAACCCAGGGCCAATTCCCGCTCATGCTCCAGCAGCCAGGCATGCTTGGCGGCGGACTCATCCGCTGGCAGGGCTGCCAGATGCGTGAGGATGTCCGCGTCTGCCGGGATCGACAACGCCTGGCGGATCGCCGCGAAGTCATGCACGGCAATGGTCAGGGTGCCGTCCATGTCGAACACCCAATGCTCGATATCCGAAAGGCTCATGCCCAGTCCTTGCGATGCCGGATCAACCCTTCCTGGGTCACCGAGGCGACCAACTGGCCGGCGCGGTTGAACACGCTGCCGCGCGAAAAGCCCCGGGAGTTGCCAGCCCACGGGCTATCCATGACGTACAGCAGCCAATCGTCGGCCCGCAGGTCGGCATGGAACCACAGGGCGTGATCGAGGCTGGCCACCTGCATGTCCTTCTGCCAGACCGACTTGCCATGGGGCAGCAACGAAGTGACCAGCAGGCCGAAGTCCGAGGCATAGGCCAGCAGGTATTTATGCAACGCCGGGTTGTCGGCCAGGGTGCCGTCGGCGCGGAACCAGACGTACTTCACCGGGTCCATCGGCTGTGGGTTGTAGGGGTCCCTCTCGGTCACCGGGCGCACTTCGATGGGCTTGGGGCACAGCAGCTTTTCACGCATGTGCTCGGGAATCAGGTGCGCGCGCTGGGTGGCGATCTCCAGCTCCGAGGGCAGGTTTTCCGGGCCGACCACCTGGGGCATGCTGCTCTGGTGCTCGAAGCCCTGCTCGTCGTACTGGAACGAAGCGCTGCAGGTGAAGATTGGATGGCCCTTCTGGATCGCCGTCACCCGCCGGGTGCTGAAGCTGCCGCCATCGCGGACCCGGTCTACCTGGTAGACCACCGGCAGAGCAGCATCTCCCGGACGCAGGAAGTAGCCGTGCATGGAATGTACGTGGCGCGCCTCCTCTACCGTCTGGCTGGCGGCGGACAAGGATTGGCCAAGTACCTGGCCACCGAACAGCTGGCGAAAACCCAGGTCCTGGCTACGACCGCGAAACAGGTTTTCCTCGATCGGTTCCAGGGTCAAAAGATCGACCAGATCATCCAGCACATGACTCATTCAGACTCTCCTCACACAGAGCAAAACCGCGCAATCTCGGCTGCGGCGGTCAAATCAATCGGGGGCAAGCAACCTCATCGGCACATTCTAAACGTGCACGATTGCTATCCATGCAAGGTTTCCAACCATTGTTCACGGGTGATGCGGTACAGCACATGCTCGCGCAATGGGTGATCGGCGGCGAGCTTGGGATGTTCGAAATCCCCCTGGACGGCGTGCTGCATGCCGATGGCCTGCATCACTTTCTGCGACGGCAGGTTGGTCCGGGTGGTGAAGGCTACCACCTCGTCCAGGGCCAGGTGCTCGAAGGCGCAGCGTAAGGCTGTCCAGGCCGCCTCACTGGCATAACCCAGCCCCCAATGCTCACGGGCCAGGCGCCAGCCGATCTCCACCGCCGGAGTGAAAGGCGCGTCGAAACCCACCACGCCCAGGCCGGTAAAACCGATGAAGGCGCCGTTGTCCTTGCGCTCCAGGGCCCAGGTGCCAAAACCATGCTCGGCAAAATGCCCACGTATGCGGCCGATCAGGGCGGCACTTTCCAGGCGGCTCAAGGGCGCCGGAAAATAACGCATGACCTGGGGATCGGCACACATCGCCGCAAAAGCCTGCAAGTCATCGTCACGCCATTGGCGCAGCAACAGGCGCGCGCTTTCCAGTTGCAGTATCGGCTCCATCGGTGCCCTCCGTTTTCATGGGTGCAAGTCTACATCGCTGGTAGGATCCTTCACGGGTTCCTCTAAGAAAATGCCATGACACTGCCGCTGATCTACCACGACGACTACAGCCCGGAATTTCCCCCAGAACATCGCTTTCCCATGGACAAGTTCCGTCTGCTGCGCGACCACCTGGTGGACAGCGGCCTGGCTCGCGACGCCGATCTGCTACGGCCGCAGTTGTGCCCGGCCGAGGTGCTGGCCCTGGCCCACGACCGCAGCTACATCGAACGCTACATGAATGGCGAGTTGTCCCGGGAAGACCAGCGCCGCCTGGGCCTGCCGTGGAGCGAAGCCCTGGCCCGACGCACCGTGCGCGCTGTCGGCGGGTCGCTGCTGGCTGCCGAGCAGGCGCTGGAACATGGCCTGGCCTGCCACCTGGCGGGCGGCACCCACCACGCCCACTACGACTATCCAGCAGGGTTCTGCATCTTCAATGACCTGGCGGTGATCAGCCATTACCTGCTGGAAAGTGGACGCGTGGGCCGAGTGCTGATTTTCGACTGCGACGTCCACCAGGGCGACGGCACCGCGCGGATCCTGCGGCATACCACCGATGCAGTAACGGTCTCGCTGCACTGCGAAAAAAACTTCCCCGTACGCAAGGCCCAAAGCGACTGGGACATTCCCCTGGCCATGGGCATGGGCGATGCCGAGTACCTGGAGGTGGTGGACGATGCCCTGAACTACCTGCTGCCGCTCTACCAACCCGACCTGGTGCTGTATGACGCCGGGGTCGACGTGCATCAGGACGATGCCCTGGGCTACCTCAAGCTCACCGATGCTGGCGTCGCCGAGCGCGATGAGCGAGTCATGCGCCATTGCCTGGGTCGCGACATTCCGGTGATGGGCGTGATCGGTGGCGGCTACAGCAAGGACCGCCAGGCCCTGGCCCGGCGCCATGGCATCCTGCATCACAGCGCCCAGCGAGTCTGGGAGTCGTCCGGCTGCTACTGAGCCCCTGGCCTGATTACCCACATCCACTGTGGAACCGCTTGTGGATAACCTGGGAGAAAGCCTCTGCAGCCCTTGTGCCACGAGGGCTACGGCCTATCGTCTGTTTTTTGACCATTGACATCGGGGTGTCATGTTGCTGTGGATCGCTTACCCCCAATAGCTGTGGAATGGCTTGTGGATAACCTGCGCGAAACTCTCTACAGCCCTTTACTTTAAAGGGCTACAGCGCGATGTCTGTTTTTTGAGCAGCATTCGACAGCGCTCAGCCGGCGATCCGGTGTTTACCCCCAATCGCTGTGGAACCGCCTGTGGACAACCTGCGTGAAAGTCTCTGAAGCCCTTGCAGTCAAAGGCCTCCAGACAATCGGACATTTTTTGACCAGGTTCATCATGGCGTCATTTTCCCATGGGTCGCTTACCCCCAATCGCTGTGGAGCCGCCTGTGGACAACCTGCGCGAAAGTCCATCCAGCCCACGGTTTATAAGGCCCGCAGCCCCATGCTCAGTTTTTGACCAGGCATCATCGGGTCAGCAAGGCACTCGCGCCTCGGGTAGAATGCCCGGCCTATTCCTCCAGCCCATCCTTGCCATGACCTCATCGACCTCCCCCACGCCCCACCACGTCGCGATTATCGGCGGTGGCCCTGCCGGCCTGATGGCCGCCGAGGTCCTGAGTCAGGCAGGCGTGCGGGTCGATCTGTACGATGGCATGCCATCAGTGGGGCGAAAATTCCTCCTGGCCGGGGTCGGAGGCATGAACATCACCCACTCCGAGGCCTATCCGGCCTTCCTCTCCCGCTACGCGGAACGGGCACCGCAAATCGCCCCGCTGCTGCGCGAGTTCGGCGCCGAGGCGCTGTGCCAATGGATTCACGGGTTGGGTATCGACACCTTTGTCGGCAGCTCCGGCCGGGTCTTCCCCACGGATATGAAAGCCGCCCCACTGCTGCGTGCCTGGCTCAAGCGCCTGCGCGATGCTGGAGTGGTTATCCACACCCGTCATCGCTGGCTGGGCTGGAATGCCGATGGCAGCCTGCGCATCCAGCACCCGGCGGGTGAAAGTACGGTCCAGGCCGACGCGACCTTGCTGGCGCTGGGCGGTGGCAGTTGGGCACGCCTGGGGTCAGATGGCGCCTGGTTGCCGCTACTGGAACAACACGGGGTCCGGGTAGCGCCCCTGCAGCCGAGCAATTGCGGTTTCGAAGTCAGTGCCTGGAGCGAGTTGCTGCGCAGCAAGTTCGCCGGTGCGCCATTGAAGAACGTAGCCATCGGCCTGGACGACGACGTACCAAGGCTGGGGGAATGCGTAATCACCGCCAGTGGCATCGAGGGCAGCCTGGTCTACGCCCTCTCGGCATCGATCCGCGAAGCGATCAACCAGCACGGCCAGGGCACGATCCATATCGACCTGTTGCCCGGCAAGCCCCGGGACAAGGTCCAGGCGGCGCTGGCCAAGCCACGCGGGTCACGCTCCATGGCCAAGCACTTGCAGGGCCAACTGGGCATCGAGGGCGTAAAGGCTGCTCTGCTGCGAGAGCTGGCGCCCGCCGAGGCCTTCGACGACCCGGCCCGCCTGGCCGCCGCGATCAAGGCCCTGCCGCTGGTGCTGGTGAAGGCCCGTCCACTGGACGAAGCCATCAGCAGCGCCGGTGGCGTGTGCTTCGAGGCATTGGATGAGCGGCTGATGATCCAGCAGCGACCGGGGCTGTTCTGTGCCGGAGAGATGCTCGACTGGGAAGCGCCCACCGGTGGCTACTTGCTCACCGCCTGCTTCGCCAGCGGACGCCGGGCCGGGCGCGGCATCCTCCAATGGCTCGCCGAACGCCGCCAGTCCTAGGCCGGATACCAGGAGCGGCCAGGTTGAACCGGCCGCTCGCAACGTGTCGTGGTGCTTATGGCTTGCGCTTGCGCGGCCCGGTATTGAAGGCCGGTACCTTGCGCACCGGTTTCACCGCAGGCTCTGCGGCCACTTCCCCGCTATCGACCCAACGTCCCAGGTTGCGCTTGCCGGCGCCACCGGCGGCCTTGGGCTTCTTCGGTTTCTTCGGCTTCTTCACCACCTGGCCACTGGCGTCGGTCTCGGGCACTCGGTGCTCGGGCTCGAAATCCTGCTCTTCATGGCGCTTGAGGGTCTGGCGGGTCAGCATTTCGATTGCCGAGAGCAGGTTGACCTCGTCGGCGCAGACCAGGGAAATCGCCTCGCCGGTGGAACCGGCACGCCCGGTGCGGCCGATGCGGTGGACATAGTCCTCGGCCACGATTGGCAAGTCGAAGTTGACCACCAGCGGCAGGTCCTCGATGTCCAGGCCGCGGGCCGCCACGTCAGTGGCCACCAGGATCTGGACCTCGCCCAGCTTGAACCGATCCAGGGCGCGCTGACGCGTGGCTTGGGGTTTGTCGCCGTGGATACCGTCGGCATTCACGCCCTGGCCCTGGAGCTTCTCGACCAGGGCATCCACGCCGTTGCGGGTCTTGGCGAACACCAGCACCTGCTTCCAGCGGTTCTTGCGCAGCAGGTGGCTGAACAGCTCCGGCTTGCGCTTCTTGTCCACTGGCACCACCCATTGCTTGACCGTGCTGGCGGCAACGTTGCGCGGGCTGACTTCGATGCTCAATGGGTCGTTGAGCATCTGCCCGGCCAACAGGCGGATGGCATCGGAAAAGGTTGCGGAAAACAGCAAGGTCTGGCGCTTTTTCGGCAGGGCGGCGTAGATGCTCTTGAGCTCCTCGGAGAACCCCAGGTCGAGCATGCGATCGGCCTCATCCAACACCAGTGTCTGCAACTGGCTGAACTTCACCGCGTTCTGCCGGAACAGGTCCAGCAGGCGGCCAGGGGTCGCCACCAGCAGGTCGACACCCTTGCGCAGCTTCATCATCTGCGGGTTGATGCTGACTCCGCCATACACCGCGTAGGTGCGCAGCGGCAGGTGCTCGGCGTACTGGCGCACGCTGTCATGGACCTGCTCGGCCAGCTCGCGGGTCGGCACCAGGATCAGTGCCCGCACCGAGTTGCTGTCGACCTTCGGGCCTTCCAGGGTCAGCAATTGCAGCAGCGGCAGGGCGAAACCGGCGGTCTTGCCGGTGCCGGTCTGGGCTGCGGCCATCAGGTCGCGACCGGCCAGCACCGCCGGAACCGCCTGGGCCTGCACCGGGGTCGGGGTCTGGTAGCCAAGGGGTTCAAGGGCGCGCAGCAAGGGTTCGATCAGGCCGAGAGTGGCGAATGTCATGGGGATACCGTAGGAAAAAGTCAGCACAGGAATGCAATGGGCGGCAGTTTACCCTAATTCACAGCCCCACTTACGGACCATGCCCGCCGGCCCGGGAGCGTGTATGCTCGCCCCCAGCTGGCCCAAAAGAATGCACCGTGCGCCCCGCACCGGGTATCTTCACGGCCTTCCCCCCCTCAAGGAGTCTCACCTCGTATGGACCACGAAAATCCGTTCCAGCCCCCCGCTGCCGAACTGCGGACCGCACCGACCGCCGATCAGAACCTGCGCCTCTACAGTGTCGCGGCCATCGGCCTGAGCACCTTCATCGGCACCTCCATGGCGGGTGCCTATTTCATCAGCCAAAACCTCAAGGCACTGGGGCGCGAGGCCGAGGTGAAGAAGGTCTGGGGCATGGGTATCGGCGTCTTCCTGGCCATGACCCTGGCAGGTTTTTTCCTTCCAGAGAACATTCCCGCCGTAGTCTTCATCCTGCCGCAGATCTATGGGATGAACGCCTATGCACGCCAACTGTTCGGCCCCCAGGTGATAGAGCACAAGACCAACGGGGGGCCCTTCGTTTCGTTATGGCGCGTGGCGGGAATCAGCCTGCTGTTTGCCCTGGCCCTGGCGGCGGTGTTCTTGATAGTAGCGCTGCTTATCGGCCTCGAGTGATGCTCTCACGCTGAAACCACTACGCCGGGCAATGTCCGGCGTTCTTTGTCCATGGAGTCCCAATGCGCAATATTGCCCTGTCCGCACGGATGCTCGCGGGCCTGTTGCTGACCCTGTTCCTCCCCCTTGCCGGTGCCGCCGAACTCACCGCTTTGCGTGAAATCACTGTGACGGATGCCAGCGGCCAACGCCCCCTGCATGTCGCCCTCTGGTACCCCACCGAAACAACGGCTCCGCTGCTGATATCCGCAGAGAACCCGGTCTTCCAGGGCCTGCCCGCCATCAAGGATGCCTCGCCTACCGCCGTGGCCCACCCATTGGTGGTCCTGTCCCACGGCTATCGGGGCAGCTGGCGCAACCTCAGCTGGCTGGTACCGAGCCTGGTCAGCCGGGGATACGTGGTCGCAGCTCCTGACCACCCTGGCACCACGACCTTCGACCGACGCCCGGCAGAAGCGGCGAAGCTCTGGGAGCGTCCCCACGATGTAAGCCGGGTCATAGATGCGCTGAGCGCAGACCCGTCCCTGGCGGGCACGGTCGACCCACAACGTATCGCCGCCATCGGCCATTCCCTGGGTGGCTGGACAGTCACCGCGCTGGCCGGCGGGCGCTACAGTCCGCAACGCTTCCTCGAGCAGTGCCGGCAGCATCCCAACCCACGCCTGTGCGGGCTGGCTCCGGAACTGGGCATCGCAACGGACAACCAAGGTCCGCTAAGTGCCGATCTGCGAGACCCGCGAATCAAGGCCGTGGTGTCACTGGACCCGGGGCTGGTCCGCGGATTTACCCCAGAGAGCCTGGCAGCGGTGCAAACGCCGACCTTGATCCTGGGCGCCGGGGTGAACATTGCCGGCATGCCGGTGGAACAGGAATCGGGTTATCTGCAAGCCCACCTGCCGCCGGCCACCTCCAGCCTGTTGGTGATCGCCGATGCCAGCCATTTCAGCTTCATGCAACTCTGCAAGCCAGGAGCCACGGCCTTGCTCAGGGAGGATGACCCCGAGGATGAAATCATCTGCCGGGACGGTGACAAGCGCAGCCGTGAAGCGATCCACCAGCAAGCGGCCCAGGTCATCGACGGTTTTCTCGAGCGCAACCTGGCCAGCCAGGCACCGGGAAGCTGATCAGGCAGCCTCTTTCTGGACTACAGCCTTAGGCTTGCGCCATTGCGGCAGGCCGATCAACACCACGGCGCTGATGATCACCAGCATCGCCAGCGCCTCTTCCAAGCCGATGCTCTCGCCGACGAAGACGATACCCAGCAACACCGCCACCGCGGGGTTGACGTAGGCATAGCTGGTGGCCGCCGCCGGGCGTACGTGCTTGAGCAGGTACATATAGGCATTGAAGGCGATGATCGAACCAAAGCCTGCCAGGTAGGCCAGCGCCAGCCAGCCCTCCAGGGCCGGCATGGCTTCCAGGCGCTCGCCGCGCAGCAGGCTGCCCAGCAGCAGCACCACACCACCGACGAGCATTTCCGCGGCGCTGGCCATGGCGCCCTGGGGCAGAGGCAAGTGCTTGCTCCAGACCGAACCGAAGGCCCAGGCCGCTGCGGCGAACAACAGCAGGGCCGCGCCCAAGGGACTCGATTGCAGGTTGGACCCCAGGTTGAGCATGCCGATGCCGATCATCCCGAGGATGATGCCGGCCCACTCCAGGCGGGTGTTGCGGGTGCCCCAGAAGTAACCGCAGAGCAAGGTGAACAACGGCACCGTGGCCACCGCCAGGGCCGCGACTCCGGAAGCCACGCCCAGGTGCTCGGCGACCGTCACCGCACCGTTGCCGAAACTCAGCAGCAGGATGCCGATGATCCCGGCGGCCTTCCATTGTGCCCAGGTGGGCGCCGGGACCCCACGCCAGCGCAGGAAGGCATACATCAGGCTGCCGGCGAGCACGAAGCGGATACCGGCAAGCATCAAGGGTGGCCAGTATTCGACACCGATACGGATCACCAGGTAGGTCGACCCCCAGATCACGTAGAGGGCAAAGAATGCGGCGATCAACGGCAAAGGAAAGCGGCTTTGGCCAGGCATGGGGTACGACTCAGGAGGCAGGCAGGGAAGGCCCATTGTAGAAAGTCGAACGGGGTAAGCTTAAGTTACAAAACCTGTTTTTAAGAGCAGTACACTTTCAATAAAGTGGAGTTTTTACCTATATACCTTGCTTTCGAAAGCCAGGTTGTTTTGGAGCCTTCCATGGACAAGTATGACCGCATGCTCCTGGCCCAGCTGCTGGAAAACGGCCGGGCGAGTTATGCCGAGCTCGCGCGCAAGGTCAACCTCTCGGCACCTGCCGTGGCCGAGCGAGTCGCCAAGCTTGAAGCCAGCGGCGTGATCACCGGCTACCAGGCCAAGGTCGACATGAACAAGCTGGGGTTGCCGATCCAGTGCGTCATCGAGCTGCGCCTGGCCCAGCACGGCAACCAGAAAAGCTATGAAGAACTGATCAAGATCCCACAACTCACCGAATGCCATCGGGTCACGGGGGATCCCTGCGTGATCATGCAGGCGGCCGTGGGCTCGATGCAGGAGCTGGAAGAGTTGATCAACCGCGTCGCCCAGTTCGGCTTCAGCAAGACCTCCATCGTGCTCTCCAGTGCCATCGAACGACGCCTGCCCCTGGGGCACCTGGACAGCAACGGTAAACCGTCCATCTGATCCACCAACATCTGCGTGAAAACCCACGGGGCCTTGCTTGAAGACTCCCCAGGCCCTGTCCGATGGCGCCCGCGGCGTGTCAGCGATGGCGCCGCAAGTGCTCGGGCACCTTGGCCGCGGGAACCTTCTGCAACTTGCACAAAAAATCGTGGGACAGCCGGTGCAGGCCGTGGGTATCGCGCAGTTCGCCCGCCAAGTGCACCAGCAGGTTGGCCGCCATCTCGGCGTCGGCCATGGCTCGGTGAGCCTGGCCGGTATGCGGCAGGCCGGCATAGGTGGTCAGGGTGCCGAGCTTGTGGTTCGGCGCAGCGGGCATCAGGCGCCGGGCCAACAGCAGGGAGCAGGCGAAGTTCTGCAACCGGGTGCGCCGGATCCGCCCCAATTCGAAATCCCAGAACTTCTGGTCGAAAGCCGCGTTGTGCGCCACCAGCGGTGTAGTGCCAACGAACTCGTTGACCTCGTTCATCACCTGCTCGGCCGGTGGTGCGCTACGCAGCATGGCATTGCTGATGCCCGTCAGTTGCTCGATGAAGGCCGGTACCCGCACGCCCGCGTTCATCAGGCTCTGGTAACGCTCGACGATGCGTCCCTGCTCGAGGATCACCACGGCGATCTCCGTGGCCCGACAACTGCTGCTCGGGGAAATCCCGGTGGTTTCAAAGTCGATGACGGCAATGCGTTCCAAACCTGTTTTGCTCCGTATGAATCTGTTTTCAGCTTTTGAGCAGCAAGGTGCCTTCGATCGGCACATAGCGAGTGGCGGCACGAATCAGCGAGTTGGCCGTCAATCCAGGCACCCCATAGGCCACCGCACTGACACCGTGCTTGTGGATGATGCGCTCGAGCAACAGGTCGAAATCGCCATCACCGGAAGCCAGCACCACTTCATCCACCTGCGCAGCGGCGTCCATGATGTCGATGGTGATGCCCACGTCCCAATCGCCTTTGGCCGAGCCGTCGCTGCGCTGGATATAGGGTTTGAGTTTTACCGTGAAGCCCAGGTTGCGCAGGATCTGCTGGAACTGCTGCTGCTTGCTGTCACCACGATCGATGGCATAGGCATAGGCCTGGACGATCTGCCCCTGCTTGCTGACATCCGCCCACAGGGCGGCGTAGTTGAAGTGGCAACCATAAGCCTGGCGCACGGTGTAGTAGAGATTCTGGACATCGGCGAACACAGCGATTTTTTTCACCGCTAATCCTCATGGCACAGCAGCGTGGGAGCTCGATCGGCACTCAGGGCCGCAAAAGTGGCCCAGTATGCCAGCGCCAGGGATTGTTCCGCGAATTATCGGCCCGGGGCGGGTCTGCGCCCCAGGTCGATGATGGATTAGACGAAGGAATCGTCGTCGGAGAAGAACGAGCTGTCGTCGTTGTCGTAGCCCGCGTCGCTGAAGCCGCCCTGGTCGTTGCCACCCCAGGAGTCGTTGTTGGCATAACGCTGCTCATCGTTGCCCCAGCCGCTGTTGTCACTGGCCGGTGCCGGCTCTTCCTTGATGACCTCGACGACTTCCTGAGGCTGCTGGTTGCTGTGGAACAGGCTGCTGATACCTTGGGCCAGCATCACGCCGCCGGCGACGCCCGCTGCGGTTTTCAGCGCCCCCCCGAGGAAACTGCTGCCCGCTGCTGGCGCCTGTTGCGGGGCATAGTTCTGCTGGGGCGCAGCGCCGAACCCTTGCTGGGGTGCACCGAAGTTCTGCTGGGGTGCACCAAAGCCTGGCCGTGGCGGCTCGCGCCAGCCGCCACCGGAGGCGGGTGCCGGGTTCGCGGCCGGCGCCGGGGCCGGCTGCGACTCGCGGGAGCCCCCGAAGATACTCGACAGGAAGCCACCGCTGGATGCGGGGGCCGGGGCTGCCTGGGACTTGGCCTGCTGCAAGTCGGCCTGCAGTTGCTGTACCTGCTGGGTCAATTGCTTGTTCTGTTCATCGAGGCTCTTGAGGGCAGCCTCCTGCACCAGGATCGCCTGGGTCATGAAATACCCGGCCGCAGGCTGGCGGGTCAGATGCTCCTTGATCCGCGCCTCGGCCTGGGCATCACGCGGGGCTGAATCCGTTTCGGCTTGCTGCAACCGTGAAAACAGTCCATCGATCAGGGTTTGCTCTTCGTTATTCATGGCGACCTCTTTAGATTGCCGGTAAAAATCCGCTCTACCGCCGGATGAGACGGCGTTACGCACCAGTTATGGGGCTGGCGCGCAGACTTTCAATGGTCTTTACGCAAGGTTTACGTTTGCTCCGCAGGGGGCGTGATCGGTTAAAGTGTCCAACCGCTTCGCCACTGCGACCCCATCGATGAATCCGTTAGATGTCCTGCGTGACTCCCTGTATTTCTTTCGACGCAACCTGGGGCGCATTGCCCAGTTGTGCCTGCCCCTGGTGATATTCGAGGCCTTGTTGCAGCAAGGCGTGGGACAGATCCTGGGCCCGAATGCCTTTCCCGGATACAGCGTGATCGTCGGCCTGCTGGTGTATCCGCTGTACACCGGCGCGCTGATCCTGCTCCTCGATGCCCGTACCCGTGGCGAATCGCCACGTACCCGTGACCTGCTAGCCATGAGCCTGAGCCTGTGGCCACGCTTCGCCCTGCTGACGGCGGTCAGCACCCTGCTGATCCTGCTGGGGCTGTCGCTGTATTTCCTGCCGGGCCTGTGGCTGATGGTGGTCCTGGCCTTCGCCGAGTACCTGCTGGTACTCAAGGGGGCATCGCCGCTGAATGCCATCACCGAAAGCTTTCGCCTGAGCCGCGGGCATTTCCTGCGCATCCTGGCGTGCATCCTGTGCGTGATGACCCCGCTCTGGCTGCTCAAGGGCATGAGCGAGGCCGCCTATCCAGACCCGACGCCGCTGCTATCGCTGACGCTCGACAGCGCCTACAGCTTCCTCCAGCTATTCACAAGCGTGGTGCTGTTTCGCCTGTTCATGCTGATCAGCCAGCAACCGGACAAACACTGAAGCCCCGGCGCGCCGCTCTACCCCTTGGGGGACGGCTGCGCACTCGGTTATGCTCGGACCCCATCCTGCAACGCCATAAGCCGAGCCGATGACCCGTCTATTGCGCATCACCCTGTTGAGCCTGCTGCTGATCAGCCTGGTGCTGGCCAGCCTGATCTACAGCCTGACCTGGCGTCCCGAGGCCAAGGAGACCCTGGCGGTATCCTGCAGCGCCAAGGCTGCGCCGCTGGTACCGGGGCAGGCGCTGAAGGTGATGACCTGGAACCTGCAATACCTGGCGGGCAAGCGCTACGTGTTCTGGAACGACCAGGCCCACGGCGAGGATGAGCGCCCGACCCAGGAAGACATGGCCTTCAGCCTGGATGAAGTCGCCCGGATCATTCGCGACGAACAACCGGACCTGGTCCTGCTCCAGGAAGTGGATGACAACGCCAAGGCCAGTGCCTACCAGGACCAGCTCAAGCTCCTGCAGGAGCGTCTCGCCGACCTCTATCCCTGCAGCACCCAGGCCTATGACTGGAAGGCCGACTTCGTCCCCTCCCCGCACATCTTCGGCAGCGTCGGCCGAAAGCTGGCAACGCTCAGCCGCTACCAGATCGAACACGCCGAGCGCCTGCAATTGCCGCTACCGGCCAGCAACTTCATCAGCCGCCAGTTCCAACCCAGGGATGCCATGCTGCTGAGCTACCTCCCCCTGAGCGACGGCGGGCAAATGGCCGTGCTCAATACGCACCTGGAGCGTGCCGAACACCCTGGCGACACCCAGCCAAGGCAGGTCGCGGCCATTGCCAAGGTACTGGACAAGCTGGAGGGCCGCGGCACGCCGTGGCTGATCGGTGGCGACTTCAACCTGCTCCCCCTGGGCCAATACCGGCGCCTGGATGAAAACCAGCGCGCGCCCTACAGCGCCGACAGCCCGCTACACCTGCTGTGGGACAAATACCCGATGATTCCCAGCAATCCCCAGGCCAGTGGCATCGATCGCGCGCACTGGTTGACCCACTACCCCAACGATCCCACTCTCGACGGCCCGGATCGTACCGTCGACTACCTGTTCCACAGCCCGCGCCTGAAGCGGGTCGAGTCCCGGGTCCGCCAGGACGACACCCTGCGCATCTCCGACCACCTGCCGGTGCTCGCACGCTTCCTGTTGCCGGCCCAGTAGATGGCCGCTCTGGGGCTTGGCGATGATGGTGAAAGTCAGGGTGTTGCTGTAGATACCGCCCTTGGCGGTCTGGGCGGTGGAGACATCAAAGGTCGTGCCCCCTGGCCGCTTTCCGGTCGATAGTGACAGTTACAGTACGGATGCCATTGCCGCTGTCGATATAGGAACAACCGCTCTAGCCATTGCTCAAGGGATCAAGGTCCAGGGCGGCAGAAGCCTGGTTGGCGAAGAAGCAGGCCGACATCGCAACCATTGCCACCAGACACGCGCAACCTGTTCAGGACTCGCGAAGGCGACAGGTACATGATTACTCCCCAGCGTCTGGCAGGTACTATCGAAGACAGGCCCATTGAGGTCGGAACCCGTGGGGTGAACCGAGCGGTATCGATTTTCCCCTTCGCTTCTTCACCGAAAACAAGACGAACAGTCAATAACTCTTCTGGTTTCAGACAAAGCGACACCCGGCATCAGAACAGCTTCACCAACCGCAGATTCAGCCGCCCGCGTTCCTTGAAGCCTTGCTCCACCGCCATGTCGCGACCCAATTGCACCTGGACCTGCACGTCAGGCACCAGAAAGTGAGTCAGGGTCAGGCGTGCATAGGAGGTCCTGAGCTCATCGCCCTGGTCATCACCGGCCACCGAGCTACGCGCCCCCGTGACATATCCGCCGCCTATGCCCAGGCTGGTGGCCGGTGCCCACTGGTAGCGCAGGAAAGTCTGGTATTCGTAACGGGCCTTCTGCCTCTGCGTCGAGCCGTTCGGACCGAAGTCATCATTGCGGCTGAACCCGCTGACATCGGCCACCGTATCCAGCGACCAGCGCTCATCGAAGTGATGCACGTAGGCGCCTTGCAGCACCAGGCGCCAGCGATTTTCCCCCAGGTTCAGGGCATCGTCCCGGTCGTAGCTCCCGGTGGGCGCCTGGACAAACACCCCCAGGCCCAGCATGTCGCCATGGCGGGTGGGCAGGCGGATCTTGACCACCGACCCCAGGTTCAAGTCCCCCACCCCCGACTCATTCCCCAGTACCCGGGCATCGCCCCCTGTACGCAAGTGGCCGAAAGGCAGGATCGCCTGGGGCTCCCAATAGAGCCCGTCGCTCAACGGCACCGACTGCACCAGGCGCAGCAGGCCCATGTCGGAGCGCAGGCGGAAATCGTCCGAAACTCGATGACCAGAACGGTAGAACGACGCGCTCCGGGCATGCTGGTAGTACATCAACAAGGCCGTCTTGCCGGCAGGCACCGGCTCATAATCGCCTGGCGCGGTCTCCAGGGCGCAGGTCGCGTCAACGAAGGCGAATGGCAGGCAGAACCCCGCCGCAATGGACTTTTTCATAGCGCGCTCCCGCCCGAAGTTCAGCCACGTAGCAGGCCTGTCTGGCCATGGCAGTTGATGTACTCGAACCACTGGGCGCTGGCAGGAATGACTGCCACCTCGTGGTACAGCCGCAACGCGATCTGGAAATCGAGCGCCTGGGTGTAGCGCATGAAGCGTCCGAAGATGGCGAGGTGTGTCGGATGGGACCTGGCCCAGGTTTCGAGCCGGGCCAGGTCCTCGAAATGCACAAGCCCGAAGCTCTTCTCCAGCGGGGCACCGGAGCAGGCATCCAGCACCTGCATCAGACGGCAGCTGCGACAGCCGATGCTGCGCCCCTCGTCCCTCAGGAAATCCATCCCGGCACGCAACACCGGCTGGATATCGCTCACGTAGAGCTCCCGCTCCTGCTGCGAGGTGGCCGACCAATCCTGGCCGGAGCGGATCAGGCACAGGTTCTCTCGTCCTGGCACCCGAACCCGAGCGCCGGCCTCGACCGCTGACGGCACTTCGCCACACTCCCCGAGCAACTTGTCCACCTGGGCCCGAGGCAGCCGATCCCGGGCGCTGCCCCAATAGCCGTGCTCACGGACCACACCACTCATTCCACTGGCGAGATGGGCAATACCCTCGACGCCATCTGGCGAAGAAAACAGCGTCTCGAACCATTCCTGGCCCGGTGTCACGATCTCGACGAACCGGCCAATGGCCTCGGTCTCCCGCTCCGGCGCCTGCCACCACTGATCGAATCCGCTGTTGCTCCGCCAACGCTCGAAAGCGGCCACATCGGCCCAATAGGCGATGGCCACCAGGTTATGCGCGCCCGTTGCGTCCTGGCATTGCGCCGGGTCCCAGTACAACGGTCCATCCGCCAGGGCAAACCGCTTGGTATACGGTGCCAGGCTCTCCAACCCCAGGATCGTAGGAGCCTGGACGCCAAAACAGGCCATCACCACCTGCTTCACCAGGGGGGTGAAACGAGCGGTCCAGGCCGGAAACGGTGCCTGGTAATCGCGCGGGGTACTGACCGGTTCAAGGCGCGGGCACACCAGGTGCTCGGGAATAGCCGATTCGATACTCACAAGACTTCCTCCGCTGCCTGACCCAGAACCTCGCCAAGGGTGCTGGCGTCACACTCCACCACGGGGGTATAGGCATTGCGGTTGAACAGCAGCCGGGTCACATCGGGCCGCGAGTAATGCCCCACCGGATCGGCCGCGAGCTTGGCGCCGACGAGCGCGGCCGGATCCAGCGTCGCATACAGAATGCCTTCTTCATGCTCGCCCAGGGGACTCGCCAGGTCCGCACCGTCGGGGCCGAAGATTCGTGCATGACCACCACCCGCTTCCAGCAGCGCGCGCTGCTCGTCGGTGGCGCAGAGCAGGTCGAGCATGTCCGGGGTCACCACGGCGCAGGACGCCAGCACGAAACACTGGCCTTCGGCGGCGTACAGCCGGGAAGCCGCCAGGTTGACCTCCGGCCCCAGTGCCGCGGTGCCACGCCGATAGAGGCTAAAGCTCGGCCAGGCGGCGACATGAATCTGCTCGTGCTGGGCGTACATCGCATAACGGCTGAGTGGTTGCAGGTGCTCCCAGCAGCACAACGCCCCCAGCTTGCCCAGTTGGCTGTCGAAGGTGGCCAGGGAGGAACCATCGCTTTCCCCGAACAGCACCCGCTCCACATGGGTGGCCTTGAGCTTGCGCCGGATACCGAGAGTGTGTCCCTGATCATCGATCAACCATTGGCCGATGTAGAGCGAGCCGTGATCACGCTCGCTGTAGCCCAGCACCACGTGGATGGCGTGCTGGCGCGCCGCTGCGCTGATCCGTCTGGCCTGCTCGCTGTCCAGTACCAGGGAGTTCTGGTGGTAGCGCTGCACCAGCGGCATGTAGTGGGCCGGCGCCTGCAACCACAGGAACCAGGGATAGCCGGGGATCCAGGTTTCTGGAAAGGCGATGAGCCGAGCACCCTGGCTGGCCGCTTCCTCGATCAGCGCCAGGGTCTTGTCCACCGTACCTTGCAGATCGAGAAAAACCGGGGCCGCCTGGACACAGGCAACCTTGATCTTCGCTTGCATGAGGCTTGACCTCCATTGAGTGATGGCCAGAGGTTAAGCGCCGCCCCAAGTGCAGTATTAGGACCTCAGGGAAGCAATGCTTGACTGCGAGGGAACTGCCATTTTTGGCCTTCGAATTGCATTCCAGCTCCAAGTTCTCCCTTGCCGCGTGACATCAAGCCATGCTCACTCGATTCGATACCGGCGATATCAGGCCCCATGAGCGCCAAGCCTTCTGGCAGGAAGTGGTGTGCGCGACCTTCGTGCCGCTGGAGTGCCAGATTGGTGCGGGGGTGGATTTCGATGGGCAGTTGCAAGCCCATGATCTGGATGGACTGACCGTGGTCGATATTCGCGCCAGCAGCCAGCAGGTGCGTCGCAATCAACATTGCATTGCACGCAGCCCGGATGAATATGTGCTGATCAACCTGGCACAGGAGGGGCACTCGCAGGTTATCCAGGACGGTCGCGAGGCCTTCCTGGAACAAGGGGACTTCGCGATCTACGACACTCGCCAGCCTTATGAGCTGCGTTTCTGCGGGGACTTTCGCCAGACCGTACTGCAAATTCCCTATCAGGCCCTGCGCGAGCGCATCAGTAACATCAAGCAATTGACCGCCCTGTCGCTGTCACGAAAAGACCCAGTGGCCCGATTGGCCTTCGACTACCTGACCGGTTTGGCCGGGATCGATGACAGCATCGATGTCGAAACCAGGCGCCGGTTGACCCATCAGGGCCTGGACCTACTGGCCACGGTCCTGGCCGAACGCGGCAAGGGGATCGTCCAGCCCTCCGCGCGACGTACGTCCCTGCTCTATCGCATCAAGAATCATGTCAGGGCCAACCTCGCGGACAGCGATCTGTCCCTGGCCGGTGTCGCTGGTGCCTTCGGCGTCACGTCGCGCTACATCAACAGCCTGTTCCAGGATGAGCGGACCTCATTCGGGCGCTTCCTGCTCAGTACCCGCCTGCAAGCCTGTGCCGACCAGCTACGCAGCCACTCTCAGCAAGGCGCCTTGATCAGCACGTTGGCCTATCGCTCGGGTTTCACCGACATGACCTATTTCAGCCGAGTGTTCAAGGCACGCTTCGGTTGCAGCGCCAGGGACTTCCGACATGCCGCCATGCTCGGCATCGACACGCCCCTGGGCTGACTCATGGGTAGCAACTGGAAATGGAGCTACCGAAAAAAGACTATCCAGCCTGCACCGGAACCGGCAGCGGCGCATCGTCGTTCCAGGCCGTCGTCGGCCGGCTGAACAGATTCTCGGTCTGGAAGTGAGCGATCCGCCAATGCCCCTCCTCCAGGGCGAAGCACACCGTCAACCTGGCTGCATTCAAGTGCGAGGCGCCCTCGGCGAAGGTACTGGCTTGCAACATCATCCAGCTACCACGCCCCTCATCACCCTCCACCTCAATGACCTCACTGGCCAGGAAATGTGCGTTCAAGGCAAAGTGCGCCGGGGTCCTCATATAGGTGGCGAACATTGCGCGGATTGCCTCGCGACCACGGTAACCACCGAAGCTTGTGGCGTACCGGACACCCTTGCCTTCCCAGACCGCCTCACGGGTGAACAGGCCAGCCAGCTCATCCAGGGGGGTATCGGCATCGAGGCTGTCGCACAACGTCATGTAGCGATTGATGCAGGCCCTGATCGCCTGCTGGTTTTCGAAGAACTGCAGCCGGGCCTGCAACTGGGAAATATCAGGCATGTTGACCTCGTAATCAGTACCAGGAATGCAACGCAGCAGGATCAAAGCCCACTGGCGTCATGGATGCCGAGCAACAGGCGCTGCGCCACCGCTAGCAGCTTGGCGTCCGCGCCCTTGGCCGCCACCAATTGCAAGCCCACCGGCAAGCCTTGCGCGCTGCCCAACGGAATGCTCAGCGCCGGATGCCCGGACAGGTTGAATGGCCGTACCAACGAAGTCATGCCCAGCACCGCCCGGGTATCGGCGGCCTCCTCCACGCGCAAGGGAAAGTCGGGCATGGTCGGCAGTGCCAGCACATCGCAGCTAGCCAACGCCTGGTCGACCTCGGCGGTAAAGCGCCGACGCACCTCCTCGGCCTCGGCGAGAGCGTGATCGCTGGTCTGACCCGCGACAGCCAGTCGGTCGGCAACGTCCGTGCCCACCTGGCCACTGGCCAACAGATGGCCACAGCCTTCGAAGGTCTCGCGATTGATAACCACCAGGCCGGCATCATAGGCCGCGGTGAAATACTCGAGCTCGACATCTAGCAGGGTCAGGCCGCTGGCCACCAGCGTATGCTGGACCACCTCGAGGATCGCCGGCGCAGCAGGAACGGGCAATACCCCGACCCGGGCCTGGAAGGGTACCTGGGCGGCGGCGAACGTCGGATCGATCATGCCCATGGCGCGAATCAGCATGGGTAGGCTCGCGGCCAAAGGGCCGACACAATCCAGGCTGCTGCGCGCCGGCATCACGCCGTGGCGGCTGACCCGGCCGAAGGTCGGCTTGAGGCCGAATACCCCGCAACAACAGGCCGGGACCCGAATCGAGCCACCGGTATCAGTGCCCAGGCTGAAATCTGCCAGGCCGGCGGCCACTGCGGCGGCCGAACCGCTGGAAGAGCCGCCGGGGATACGCCCCGGGAACCGCGGATTGGCCGCCGTCCCTAAGTAGCGGTTGATGCCAGTGGTACCAAACGCCAATTCATGCAGGCTCACCTTGGCGGTCAGGCGAGCGCCAGCGGCCAACAGGTGATTGACTACTTCGGCATGCTGCTCGGCCAGCGGCGCCTGCTCCAGAGCCCGGCTGGATGCACGGGTGGCGGTGCCGGCGACATCGATGGTGTCCTTGAGCATGACCCGGGGGCCGCTGCCGCCCAGGTCCAGTGACTCAACTATGATGGTCATTTTCACCCCCCTTTTTTCAGGATCGGCCTGCAGCCCCTTAGCCACAGGATCGCCTGACAACTAGTTGAACAATCAACTGAATATTCCAGTAAAATCGTCGCATTCCCCAGCCCTATACCAGGCTGTTCGCGCCATATGGCGCAGAACCTCGAACTGGCTATGATGGCGTGACCCTCCACGGACAAGCAGCGAATCGATGAGCAACTCGAAGAACACCGGTCAGCTCCACCACGACCCTGCCAGCAGCGACTTTCGCAAGGAAGACTTCCCTTTCTACTGGCTGGCCCGGACCCATGGCCGCTATACCCAGAACATGGAACGCCTGCTCAAGAAGGTCGATCTCGACGTGCCGCGCTGGCGCGTGTTGTGGATCCTCAAGGAAAACGGCGAATCGAGCATTTCCGAGATTTCCACTCATGCCATCGCCAAGCTGTCGACTATCACCAAGATCGTCTACCGCATGAAGGACGATGGCCTGGTGGACACCGCTCCCAGCCCTGAGGATGGTCGCGTCACCCAGGTACGCATCACCGAGACCGGCCAGCGCGCCGTCGAACGCATGCAGGACATCACCCACGAGTTGTTCCAGCGCAGCTTCAAGGGCCTGACCCAGGCCCAGGTGCAGCGGCTGAACCAGATGCTGGAAGTGGTGTTCCACAATCTGGAGAGCCTGTAGCTACCGTCAGCGCACAACGCACCCAAGACTCAGCAGGCCTTGGACGCCTCGCACACCCGGTGATAAGCCCGGTTGAAGTACACCAGTCCATCATCTCCGGCACCGTGACGGATGCCCTGGATCTGACAGTAGAAAATGCTGTGGGACCCCACCTCGTGCACTTGGGCGATAAGGCAATCGAAGTTCACCAGGGCCTCCTGCATCACCGGCGCGCCGCTTTCCAGCACCGTCCAGTCGGTGGCGGCAAAGCGCTCCTCCATGCTCAGTGCTTTGTTAGCGAAAGCCCCCGACAGTGCCTGGTGGGCACCGCCCAGGACATTCACGCACAACGCGCCGTTGGCCTTGAACTGGGCATTGGAGTACGAAGAACGGTTCATGCATACCAGCAAGGTGGGTGGTACGTCGGTCACACTGCATACCGCCGATGCCGTGAAGCCGAAGCGGCCAGCAGGACCATCGGTGGTGATGACGGTCACCGCACCACCGAGCAGGGCCATCGCATTGCGAAATTGGTTGATCTCTACCATGGTCATTGCCCTCAGATATCCAGCACCAGTTTTTTCGATCGAGCCCGTGAACAGCACACCAGGATCTGGTCGTTGGCGGCTTTTTCTTCATCGGTCAGGTACACATCGCGGTGATCGGGCTCGCCTTCGAGCACCTCGCACAAGCAGGTTCCGCATACCCCCTGCTCACAGGAAATCTCGATCTTGATCCCCACTTGGACCAAGGCATCGAGGATGCTCTGACCGGCAGCCACCCGGACACTCTTGTTGCTGCGGGCAGCGACCACCTCGAAGCCCTCGCCACGGGTATCCACTTCCACCTGGAAATACTCCTTGTGGATATGGTCCTCGGTATAACCCTGCCCCTGGGCACCAGCGATCACCCAATCCATGAAGCCCGCCGGGCCACAGACATACAGGTGGGTGCCGACCGCGCCAGGCCCCAGCACCCGCGTCAGATCCAGGCGCTGCTCCAGGCCCTCGTCATCGAAATGAGTCTGTACGCGATCGGCGAACGGCGCGCTGGCCAGTTCCGCGAGGAAGGCACTGCGGCTGCGCGAGCGACCGCAGTAGTGCAGTTCAAAGTCGGCTCCTTGTAGATAAAGGGTGTGGGCCATGGCAATCATCGGCGTGATGCCGATCCCGCCCCCCAGCAGGACACTGCGCCCGGCACCCGGTGCCAGCGGGAACAAGTTGCGCGGCACGCTGATCTGCACTTCGCGTCCCTCGAGCAGAATTTCGTGCACGCCTTGCGAACCACCCCGGGAAGCCGGGTCCTTCAGTATCCCCAGGCGATACACCGCGCCATCGGCCGGATCGCCGCACAGCGAATACTGGCGCACCAGGCCGGGAGCGATATGGATATCGACATGGGCACCCGCCTCGAATGCCGGCAACGCCGCACCATCGACACGTCCCAGGTCGAGGACGACTACATCGTGCCCCTGGATCTCGCGCTTACGCACGACGACCTTCAGTAACTGTTCATTCATGACCGCATTCCTCATCACGACAAGGCGAACTGGCGCCCCGGAAAATCAACGCATGAACAGGCCGCCGTTCACGTCCCAGGTGGCGCCAGTGGTGAAGTAGGCCTCGGGCCGCGCCAACTGCGCGATCAGGTCGCCGACGAAGTCCGCATCCCCCAGGCGCTGCACCGGGACACCAGCCAGCAGGCCGGCGATGCGTTCGGCCGGAATCGCCGCGTGCACCGCCGGCGAATCGATGGGCCCTGGGGCAATGGCGTTGACGGTGACCCCACGGGCGGCGAATTCCTTGGCGAAGATCTTGGTCAAGGTAATGATCGCGCCCTTGCTAGCCGCGTAATGCGCGCCCGTGGCGGTACCGCCGTTCTGCCCGGCCAGGGAAGCCATGTTGATGATCCGGCCGTAGCCGGCCTCGGCCAGGTACGCACCGAACACCTGGCAACCGAGGAACACGCTGCGCAGGTTGAGCCCAACCACGGCATCGAACTCCTCGGGGCTGATCTGCATCAGTGGTGTGGTCCTGGTCACGGCGGCGTTGTTGACCACCACCTGCAAGGCGCCAAAATGCTCCAGCACCCGGGCCAGGCCCCGCTGGAAGTCGGCCTTGCTGCCGACATCCAGCTCAAGTGCCAGCAGCCGTCCGCCCGCCCCTTGCAACTTTGCGACGCTAGCCTTGGCGAGTTCCAGGTCGCGGTCGCTGACCACCACATCGAAGCCCGCCGCCAACAGGCGCGCGCAGGTGCGCTGGCCCAGCCCCTGGCCTGCACCGGTTACCAATGCGACTTGGTTCATGGTCGACTCCTCAAAGGATGTAGCCGATACCGGCGAGAGTATCGTCGCTGTTGATCAGGCTGATCACCTTGCGCTGGATGCGCCATCCGCCCTCGGCCCTGACCAGGGTGTAGGTCAGGTCGGCGCTGTAGTGCTTGAGCGTGTCCTTGCGGAACTCCCGCAGGTTCTGCGCACAGCGCACCGTGACCTGGTCGCCGTCATCGTCAAGCACCCGAAAGCGCGAAAGCGTGCGCACCGTGCGTGGCCGCGGGCTGGTGGAGATCGACTCGCCGCCGACCAGGCGCTGCACCCGCAGGCCGCGCATGTGGTGGTCGTCATAGGCATAGTTGAGGCTGTTCTCGTAGTCGCCTTCCCCGGGCCTGATCGGAATGATGTAGGTGCCTTTTTCCGTCCATTGCGCCAGCCAGGCTTCGTATTCGCCATGGTCGAGCATGTCGCCTTCCTGCCAGATGAAAGCGCTCACTTCTTGCAGCAGTTGCAGATTCATGGGGTTCTCCAGGTTCAGGCCGACATCAGTTTTTTCCATTGCCGGTAGGCAGCGCGCATACCGGTCTCGGCGCTCACGTCCGAAACCAGGCCATCGGCGCTGGGTCTCTCGCCCGGCAGGCCACGGTTGAGCATGATCCACAGGTCTTCGCCGGCGCTGGCGCCCTTCTGCACACGCTCCCAGGCTTCGGAGTCGTCCGGAGTGCCGAAGCCCAGCGGCCCCTGGAAGTGCTCATGCAGGCGCAGGCGATAACGGTTGGCCGAGGCCGGTCCACCGTCCATGGTGATCACGGCATGGTGGATCTCGGTCTCGGTCACCGAGATCGGCTGCAGCACCCGGAAAAAAGCCATCGAGCAGGCAATGTTGGGAAACAGGTTGAGGTTGAAACCCGAGCCGCCCACGGCTCGAACGATGCGGCGCACCTGGGGTTCGTCGATGCCCTCGTCACGCAGCTCGGCGGCCAGGCCCGCGAAGCGCTCGGGGATGGGTTTGTCGAGGTCGGCCTCCAGATCCACCAAATCGGGAATCATCACCATCACGCTGTGCCCGTTGCCCAGGTCCTCGACGTAGCCCGGGCCTTCGGCGAAGTCGAACAGTTTCAGGGTCTGCTCGTCGACCGAGGACAAAAAACTCTTGTGCACCAGGGGGAAGTGATAGGCGTCGGTAGTGTTTTCCAGCTGGATTTTCCAGTTGCCGGGAAAACGGAAACGATGCTCACCGGGTACCTTGATGCCATAGCCGGCACCTTGCTTCATGAACAGGTCCATCCATTTCTTCGCCGCACCGAGGAAGTCCTCCAGCGGCTCAATGCCATCCTTGAAAGTGGCGAAGACCATGCCGGCATAACTCTCCACCCGTAGGCTGACCAGCGGTAGTTCGGACTTGTCCAGGCATTCGCCATAGCTCTCTGGCTGAGGAATGCCCCGCAGTGAGCCATCAAGGGCATAACCCCAGCCGTGATAGGGGCAGACGAAGCTGTTGGTCTTGCCCTTCTTGTGTTCACAGACCGTGGCCCCGCGATGCCGGCAGCGATTGAGCAGGACGTGAATGGCCTGCTTGCGATCCCGCACCACGATCACTGGTTGCTTGCCGATGTAGGTGCTCTTGTAGCTGCCGGCGTCCGGAATTTCGCTTTCATGGGCGACCCAGACCCAGGTGCTGTAGAAGATCTTTTCCAGTTCGGCATCGAACAACGCCGGATCGGTGTACATGGAGGTATGGACGCGGTCGTCCTGCACCAACCCGGCAGGATCGAGCGCCAGGTTGACGGCTGGAATCAGGTTGTTCACGGCGTACTCCTTGCCAGCGTCGAAGGCTGGGCATTCTCGTTGTAGAGGGGCTCGGGGGACTTCAGGCACGCTGGATCACCAACTCGCGACCGATTCGCGCCTCGACTTTGGCGTAGCGCCACAGCTTGTAGGGTCCCTGGCCCACTGAGGTGGTGCGAAACAGGTTGCAGGCGTCGTGCACGGTCTCGATATCCGGGACATCGGCCAACAGGTAGGTGGTCCAGGGATAACCGTCGGACGGCCCGACCATGCCCTGGTCGTCATCCATGTTGCCCAGTACCTTCACTCCAGGCAGATCGTGGATACCGTTCCACATCGCGCTGAAGGCCGCCCATACCTGGAGCTGCTCTTCGCGCGGCGCATCGAAGAAGTTCTGGTTGATGCCCATGCAGAACAGCACGCGCAAGGTCTTCCGGTTGCTCATGGGATTTCTCCTCGATGGTTACAGGTAGCCCGGCAGGGGCTGCTTGCCGAAGAACATCGCTCCGGCGTTCTGATAGGTGACATCGCCCATGAAGGCGTGCTGGGTGACCACCTGGGCGTCGTTGACGCAGCGAGCCAGGGGGCTGTCGTGGTAGATGCCGGTCATACCGGAGAGCATCTGTGCGTTGCGCGCCACCTCAGCGGCGATGCGCGTGGCATGGGTAGAAGACAGGCGCAGCAGGTTGGTGGCCTCCTGCGGCACAGGATCACCAGCCAGCACATGGTCCCAGGCGCGCTCGATGGATTCGTAGAAGAAGGCCCGGGCCGAACGCAGCGCCGCCTCGGCCTTGGCCACGTCTACCTGGGCCAGCGGACGGTCGGCCAGCGCAGGGGCCCCAGTCACCGATATTCGCCCGCTGGCCATGGCCGACAACTCGTCCAGGGCGGCACGGGCGACTCCCAGGCCGACCACCGACAGTACCTGTGTGGCGAAGGCCAGCGATGGATAACGAAAAAATGCCTCGTCCAGGTTGGGCAGGCCGCCACGGACGAATGTCCAGTCCTCGTCCACCCGCACGTCCTCCACCACCAGGTCATGACTGCCCGTGCCCAGCAAGCCCACGGTGTCCCAGGTTTCCTCGATACGTGCCTGAGCTTTGGGCAGCACGGCCAGGCGCGGCAGGTCGAGCTTGTCGCCGTGGCACGGAGCGATACCGACACCGACGATATCGGCGCCCAGCGAACCGCTGGAATACTTCCAGCGCCCGTTAACCCTGAAGCCGCCCGCCACCACTTCAGCCGGTTGCGGTGGAAAGATACCTCCGGCAAATACCGTATCGGGGTTGTCGCCATAGATTCGGGCGATGGTCGCCAGGGGCAGCGCCGCCAGGTACACCGGGCTCATGCCGAAGCTGGCCACCCAGCCCGCCGAACCATCGGCGTGGGAGATACGCTCGATCATCTGGCAGAACTCCCCGGGCGAGCATTCCAACCCGCCGAATCGACGGGGCACTAGGGCACGGTAGACACCGTGGGCCTTGAAGCCGTCGATCACGTCTCGGGAGATATGGCGCTGACGATCGAACTCTCCCAGGCGGGCACGATCACGAATAGTCTCAAGCAAGGCCTCGAAGGCCGGTCCGGAGGCCAGCGCCGAAGCAGGCGCCGAATGCAGGCAAAGCGAATCCATGGACTTTCTCCGTCTCAGGTGCGGTTGAGTACTAGATGGCAGGAGGGAAAACGCCGCTTGCGCAGCAAGGATGGGCACCAGCGAAAACCGCTGGAGAGATGTCAGGGCTGGCCGAAGGCAAGCGCCAGGCGTGCGCAGGGGCATGGATCGAGCAAGGCGGCATGGGCTGTCTCTCTTGTTATGGGTGCCGATGGCCAAGAATCGTGATTTTTTACATGAAATGTCAATTGAATATTCACGGTAAAAGTACCGAAAAATATTTTCAAGATAACCACCAGGATCACGGCAAATACTTATCCAATTGATTTAAATCAAATTAATTGACCCTTCCACGTTCAAAAATCGCATAAAAAGCTTAAAACAAATTCCTAAATGTTATTTATTCACAAGCAAATAAACATGAAATATCCATTAAATTCCAAGCAAAATCCTCCTTGTCGATAGCCGTGAGCCGCGGACAATCAGGATGTTTTCCAGGTGACCCAGCGGATATCGAGGCGAAACACCGCCGCAGGTAATCGTGCGCAACGATCACCTTTAAAGGCATTGGTAAAAAACAGGCAGCACGAACCGCTCCCGCTGTCGACGGGAGGAGGCCAGGCAGTGACGAAAAATGGCTGGGCAGGACGGCTTGCGGTGCCCCCGCTGTTCGGCGGAGGCTTCGGGGCGGCCTGTCAGGTCCCCCTGGGCTTGGCCCGGGCGGTGGCTTCGGCGATCAGCGGATCATCCGGCCAGTAGTGCTTGGGGTAGCGCCCCTTGAGGTCCTTCTTGACCTCGGCGTAGGTGCTGCGCCAGAAGTTCGCCAGGTCCTGGGTCACCTGCACCGGGCGGCGGGCGGGGGACAGCAAGTGCAACTTGACCGCCTGGCGGCCGTCGGCGATGCGTGGGGTTTCGGCCAGGCCGAACAACTCTTGCAGGCGCACCGCGAGAATCGGCGGCTGCTCGCTGTAGTCCAGGCGGATCGAAGAGCCGGATGGCACCTTCAGGTGCTGCGGGGCCAGCTCGTCCAGGCGCTGGGGCAAGGGCCAGGGCAGCAAGCCGAGCAGGATGCCGGCCAGGTCCAGGTTGGCGAAGTGGGCCAGGCGCGAGACCTTGCCCAGGTACGGCGCCAACCAGTGTTCCAGCCCCTCAAGCAAGGCCGCATCGCTGACATCCGGCCACTGGCTTTCAGCCTTGGCGGCCAGTTCCAGCTGGCGCAACAGGGCCACCCGGGCCTGCCACTGGCGCAGCTCGGCGGTCCAGGGCAACAGCTCCAGGCCCTTGCGCCGCACCAGCTGGACCAGGGCCAGGCAGCGGGCGCTTTCATCCAGGCCCGGCAGCGGCTCGCGGCTGAGCACCAGTTCGCCCACCTTGCGTTGCCTTTCTGCCCGCAACAGGCCTTCACGCTCGTCCCAGTCCAACTGGTCGACGTTACGCACCTGCTCGGCCAGCACCGTTTCGAACAGCGCTGGATCGAAATCCGCAGCCAGGTAGATCCGCTCCTCACGCTGGCCCTGGCGGCTGCCCAGGTCGGCGATCACCAGCCAGGGTTGTTTCATCAGGTTGTCGGGCTCGCTGAACAGGGCCGCACGGCCATTGGCCAGGCGGTACTCGGCGCCACCCGGGCGCCGTTGCTGGGCCACCCGGTCGGGATAGGCCAGGGCCAGCAAGGCACCGAGCCAGCGTGGATGCTCGGGATCGGCTACCGCCGCATCGGCTTGGCCGCGCAGGTAGCCGCGGTATTGGCGCGCCAGTTGCCGGGCCCGCTGCACGCCACCCTGGGCGCCACGGGCAGCCCGCGCCTCACCCGAGAGCAGCACCAGGCGGCTGTGCAGGTCGGCGTCGGCTCCCCGCAGGATGTCCCGCTCGCCAAGCAAGGCCGCAACATCGCAAGCCATCGGCGCCAGCCCCAGGGATTGGCCGCGCAGCAACAGATGGGCGATCCGCGGGTGGGCCGGCAACTCGGCCATGGCCTGGCCGTGACGGGTCAGGTTGCCTTCCCCGTCGAGCGCGCCCAGGCGCATCAACAGGTCCTGGGCCTGGGCGTAGGCGGCGCTGGGCGGCGCATCCAGCCAGGCCAACTGGTCTGGCGCCACGCCCCAACGCGCCAGTTGCAACGCCAGGCCGGCCAGATCGGCCTGGAGTATCTCCGGGCTGGCGTGGGCGGCCAGTTGTTCTTGCTGGTCCGCCGACCACAGCCGGTAGCACACCCCTGGCTCCAGCCGCCCGGCGCGACCGGCACGCTGGGTGGCACTGGCCCGGGAGATGCGTTGGGTATCGAGGCGGGTCATGCCGCTGCCGGGATCGAAGCGCGGCACCCGCGCCAGCCCGGCATCCACCACCACCCGCACCCCGTCGATGGTCAGGCTGGTTTCGGCGATGTTGGTGGCCAGCACCACCTTGCGTTTGCCCGGCGGCGCCGGATCGATGGCGGCACGCTGGGCGGCAAGCTCCAGTTCGCCGTGCAACGGGCACAGCAGGATCTCGTCACGCTCGCCCAAGGCCTCGCTCAATTGCTGGTGCACCCGGCGAATCTCCGCCTGGCCCGGGAGGAACACCAGCAGGCTGCCGCTCTCGTCATGGATCGCCTCCAGGACCGCCTGCACCACCCGCGGCTCGATGAACTCACCAGGCTGGAACGGCCGGCCCCAGCGCTGGGCCACCGGAAACATGCGCCCCTCGCTGCGCAGGATCGGCGCAGCGTCCAGCAACGCCGACAGGCGCTCGCCCTCCAGGGTCGCCGACATCAGCAGGATCTTCAGCGGTTGCTCGTCACGGAACAGTTCGCGGCCATTGAGGCTCAGGGCCAGGGCCAGGTCGGCATCCAGGCTGCGCTCGTGGAACTCGTCGAAGATCAGCAGGCCGACACCCTCCAGGGCCGGGTCGTCCTGCAGGCGCCGGGTGAGAATGCCTTCGGTGACCACTTCGATACGGGTACGCGGACCGACCTTGCTGTCCAGGCGGATGCGATAGCCCACGGTTTCCCCGACCTTTTCCCCCAGTTCGCTGGCCAGGCGCTCGGCGGCGGCACGGGCGGCCAGGCGCCGGGGTTCGAGCATGAGGATGGTTTGCCCGGCCAGCCAATCCTGGTCCAGCAACGCCAGGGGCACGCGGGTGGTCTTGCCGGCGCCGGGCGGGGCTTCGAGCACCGCTTCGTGGCGCGTCGCCAAGGCGTCACGCAGTGCAGGCAAAACTTCATCGATCGGCAAGGATTTCATGCTGGCTCCAAAACAGAGGCGCGAGTATAACGGCGAACTGCCCGGGGCTGATCATGGTCTGAGTGCTGATCGACAAGACTCGCCCCACCGCACCATTTGTCCGGGCCTTCATGCCTGTTAGGAGATATCCATGCGTATTCCCCACCGTGTCATCGGCGGCATCCTGGTGACCACCCTGCTGACCCAGCTCACCGCCTGTGGCTCGATCTTCTTCCCCGACCGGCGCGGCCAGATCGACGGCAAGATCGATCCGGTGATCGTGGCGCTGGATGCCGTGGGCCTGCTGTTCTACGTGATCCCGGGGCTGATCGCCTTCGGTGTCGATTTCGCCACTGGCGCCATCTACCTGGAGCCGGGCAAGACCGCACAGGTCGCACCGGAGAAACTCCAGCAGGCCATCGGCGCCGACGGTACAGTCGACAAGCGCAAGTTGCAGGCCATCCTCGAACAGGAACTGGGGGGCCACTTCCCACTGGACGATCCACGCCTGATCCAGCACAAGGGCAGCGTGCAACAACTGGCCCTGTACGGACTGCAACCGGCCGCTTGAACGCGCCACACAAGGAAACCCCATGATCGGTAGCCCGGAACACGCTCGCCTCCTGCGCCTAGCCACCCGCGCCTCGGTCACCGTGGCCGGTATCCTGATCCTGACCAAGGCCGTGGCCTGGTGGCTCAGCGGCTCGGTGAGCATGCTCGCCGGCCTGACCGACTCGGTGCTCGACGGCTTCACCTCGCTGCTCAACCTGCTGGCCGTGCACTACGCCCTGCGCCCGGCCGACGATGACCATCGCTATGGCCATGGCAAGGCCGAATCCCTGGCGGGCATGGCCCAGGCCCTGTTCATCGCGGGCAGCGCGGTACTGATCGCCTTCCAGGCGGTCGAGCGCCTGCACCACCCGGAACCGGTCGGGGCGCCCTGGCTGAGCATCGGGGTGATCGTCCTGTCGCTGGTGCTGACCAGCGCCTTGCTGGTGTTGCAGCATCGGGTGATCCGGGCCACCGGCTCCAACGCGGTACGGGCGGACTCACTGCACTATCGCTCCGACCTGATGCTCAACGGCAGCATCCTCCTGGCCCTGGCCCTGGCGGCCTTCGGCTGGCAGCAGGTGGACGCCTGGTTCGGCTTGGGGATCGCCGTGTACATCCTCTGGAGCGCGATCCAGATCGCCCGGGAAAGCTTCTCGGTGCTGATGGACGAAGAACTCCCTCCCGAGGTCAGCCAGCGCATGCTGGAACTGGCCTGCGCAGTACCTGGAGTGTTGGGCGCGCATGATTTGCGGACGCGGATTTCCGGCAGCCGCTGGTTCGTCCAACTGCACCTGGAGCTACCCGGCGACCTGACTCTGAGGGTGGCCCACGGCATCAGCGACCAGGCCGCCGATGCGATCCACGCCGCCTATCCACGGGCCGAAGTGCTGGTGCACGCCGACCCGCAGGAAGTGGTCAAGGCCGCCAGGGCTCAGTAGGTCACCTGGTAGCCCCGTGAGCTCAGGCAATTGCCCTGGGCCTGGCGATAGGCCTGGACCACTTCGGGCGCCGGCTGGTAGGTCACACTGGCCGGATCGAAACCACTCTGCTGCACCGCCCAGCGATAACAGTCATAGCGGTCCTGATCGACCTGCTGCGGCGGCTGGCCGTTGACCGGATAGGCCATGACGTCATAGCCATTGCCAACCGGTTGCGGCGCAGGTGGCGCGACGCCTGCCGGCGGCTCCACCACCACGTACTCCTGGGTGTTGGCCTCATAGGTGTAGTAGGCACCGGCGGCAAGGAAGAACAGCGCGCTGCCGATCCACACTTCACGCGCGTAATCGGGCAGGTAGCCCACGCGGATGCCATAGGGCGGGGTCACCACCACATAGCGCGTGCCCTGGGGGCGATACCAGTAGCCACCCGAGAAGAAGTAGTCGTGGCCACGATACGGCACGCGAAAATTGCGCTCGGGAAAACGGTCGATCACATAACCCGGGCGGTATTGCGGCCCCGGGCCCCAACCGTTGCCACGACCGTCAGGACGACCCGGCCAGCGATTGTCATTGGGGTGGCGATTGTCTGGGCGCCAACCCGGATTGCCGGCCTGCCAATGCGGGTTGTAATCGTTGCGCCGGGGGATGTCCTGGTAATAGCCACGTTGTGGCTCCTGGGTCTGGCGCACAGTATCCGGGCGCGGCTGGATCGGCAGGTTCGGGGCCGGTTGTGGCGCTGGCCGCCCCTGCTGCTCGGCCTCATGGCGGGGGCGTTCCTGCCACTGCCCTTCCTGATGTTGAGGGCTGCGCTCGAACTGACGGCTGTTGTCGCCACGGATGATTTCGTTCTGCACACGGGGTTGCTGCGGGGGCTGCTGGTACGCCGGATGGCCCTGGTTGTTCTCCCTGCGGCCTTCAGGAGCATGTTCGCGCTGGCCCCCGGCCTGCTCTCCCTGCTGGGGAGGGCGCCTCTCGTCTCGCTCATCGGCGAACACCTGCGCGCTGACGCTCACGCACAACACACCAACACCTGCCATACGCCAGATGCGCGACTTCATGCTATTCCTCACTGCGAATTGGGGGACCTGAACATAAGACTGGCAAAAGCCCAGGGCGGTTCTGCTAGAGATTATCAGTCACGAAACTTATTTCGCAGGCAATAAAAAAGGGCGGCCCGTCGGCCACCCCTTGAGATTTTGTCCGTGCTCGGCGCTTGTGGCACCGGCTCACCTCACTCCGTCTTCTGGACAGGGTGCAGCCCGGGGGCCTGCCCAACCCTGTGGGGTTGGCGGCCGCGGCAGGCCTGATTCGGCGGGCCGCAGTGGACTCTATGTCCGGGCAGTGATTCTGGTGATAAGCATAGGCTTGGGCCTGCGACAGGGGATTGCGAAGATTGCTTTCAAAAACAACTCTTGCGCAATTTTTAACCCAAGATAGATAATTCGACGCAATAGTTAAGACAAAGGCCTGAACAATGAGCAAACTCGACCGCTACGACCTGAGCATTTTGGCGGAATTGCAACGCGACGCCCGCATCTCCAACCAGGAACTGGCCGAACGCATCGGCCTGTCGCCTTCGCCTTGCTCGCGCCGGGTCAAGCAGCTGGAAGACGACGGCTACATCTCGCGCCAGGTCGCGCTCCTGGACCGCAAGATGCTCGGCCTGAGCCTGACGGCCTATGTGCTGATCGGCATGGACCGGCACACCCCGGAACGCTTCGAGAATTTCGAAGCGGCGATCCGCAACCTGCCCCAGGTGCTCGAGTGCAGCCTGGTCACCGGGATCGACGCCGACTACCAGCTCAAGGTCGTGGTACCGGACATGGATCACTACCAGAAGCTGCTGCTGGGCCACCTCACCCGCATCGAAGGGGTCACCAGCGTCCGCTCCAGCTTCGTGCTCAACCAGGTGCTCAATAGCACCGAATTGCCCCTGACCCACCTGCGCAACTGACGACCCCCTGCGGATTCGGCCAGGCTCTGCGCCCGATTGTCGCTGTGGCGACGTAACGCATGCAGATCAATGCCTGGCCCAGGTCGCTTGGCGTATACTCGCCCGGCTTTTTTATCCTGCCTGCACTGGAGATGATCGATGGATCCAGCAGTATTCGAAGAATGGATGATGACTGGCCTGGTCAGCATCCTGATCATTTTCATGGGTTTCATCGTCTGGGACCTGGCCAAGAAATCCAAGGCCGGACGTTTCGGCTCGTTCATCCTGTTCTTCGTCCTGGGTCTTGGCGTGGCCGCGTTCATCATCAAGAGCGTGGTGATCGGCCTGATCGAAACCGGCGCCCTATAGCCGCGCTGGCACTTCCTTCCACTGGCCTTGATCGAGGCCATCCAGGGTCCAGTCACCGATCCGCACCCGTACCAGGCGCAAGGTCGGCAAGCCCACTGCCGCCGTCATGCGCCGTACCTGGCGATTGCGCCCTTCGCGGATCACCAGCTCCAGCCAGCTGGTCGGTACGCTCTTGCGAAAACGCACCGGCGGATTGCGCGGCCACAATTGCGGTTCTTCGAGTTGGCGAGCCTGGGCCGGCAAGGTCATGCCGTCGTTAAGCTCCACGCCGTCGCACAAGCGCTGCAACTGCTCGGCGCTGGGCTCGCCTTCCACCTGCACCCAATAGGTCTTGGCCAGCTTGTGCTTGGGATCGGCGATGCGCGCCTGCAACTGGCCGTCGTTGGTCAGCAGCAACAGGCCCTCGCTGTCGCGGTCCAGGCGCCCGGCGGGATAGACCCCGGGGATGGCGATGAAATCCTTGAGCGTCGCCCGGCCCTCGCCGTCGCTGAACTGGGTCAGCACGTCGAACGGCTTGTTGAACAGGATCAACCGTGGCTCGGCGGGCGGCGCCTTGGCCACGCGCTTGGCGGGGGATGCAGAAAACGGCTTCGCGCCGGGGCGGCGGGAAGCAGGACGAGGCGGACGAGACATAGAGACGGGAACATTCAGCGATCAGGACCGACCATGCTAGTGGCCTGATCGCCAAATGACCATGGGCGAGGTGTCAGCGGAACGGCGGCTCGTCGAAGCTGCGCAGTTTGCGCGAGTGCAGGGAGTTGAGCTCGCTGCGCAGCAGGTCCACGGCCTCGATGCCGATCTTCAGGTGCTGGCTGACTGCGCGCTCATAGAAAGCGTTGGCCGATCCCGGCAGCTTGATCTCGCTGTGCAGGGGCTTGTCCGAAACACACAACAAGGTGCCGTAAGGCACCCGCAGGCGATAGCCCTGGGCAGCGATGGTGCCGCTTTCCATGTCCACCGCCACAGCCCGGGACAGGTTGATCAGCGGCCGCTCCTCGGCCCAGCGCAATTCCCAGTTGCGGTCGTCGTAGGTCAGCACGGTGCCGGTGCGCAGGCGCTTCTTGAGTTGCTCGCCCTTCTCCCCCGTGACATTGGCCGCCGCTTGTTGCAGCGCCAGCTGGACCTCGGCCAGGGCTGGAATCGGGATATTCGGCGGCACCACGCGATCGAGAATGCCGTCGCGGCGCATGTAGGCGTGGGCCAGCACGTAGTCGCCAATGGTCTGGGACTGCCGCAGGCCGCCGCAGTGGCCAATCATCAGCCAGCAATGAGGACGCAGTACTGCCAGGTGGTCGGTGATGTTCTTGGCATTGGACGGACCGACCCCGATGTTCACCAGGGTCACGCCGTGGCCATCGCTGGCCTGCAGGTGGTAGGCCGGCATCTGGTAGCGGTGCCAGACCACGCCGGCGGCAATGGCCGAGGCCTCGCCGTGGTCCATGCCCTTCTCGATGATCACGTTGCCCGGCAAGACCATGCGCACGAAACGCGGGTCGCTGCGCAGTTGCTCCAGGCCATGGACGATGAACTGGTCGACATAGCGGTGGTAGTTGGTCAGCAGGATCCACGGCTGCACATGGCGCCAGTCGCTGCCGGTGTAGTGCACCAGGCGACGCAGGGAAAAATCCACCCGTGCGGCATCGAACAGCGCCAGGGGCAGTGGATCGGTGTTTTCCCAGTCGTAGAGCCCATCGGCGATGCCATCGGTGGCGGCCGACAGGTCGGTGCTCGGGAAGACCCGGGCCAGGGCCGCGGCAGTTACACCGGAGCCAGCCAGCTCATCGCCCTGCTCGACGACATAGGGATAGGGAATGTTCTGCTCGCTGACACCCACTTCCACCGTCACGGTGAAATCGTGCATCAACGGCACCAGCTGCTCGAGCAGGTAATTGCGAAAGGCCGCAGGGTGAGTGACGGTGACACTGTAGGTACCCGGCAGCTGGACCTTGGCATAGGCCCGGGTGGTCTGGGGTACTTCGCCCTGGCAGTGATAGGTCAGGCGCAGCTCGGGGTAGCGGAACAACGCTCGTTGTTCGGCATCCGGTTCGACGCGGTCCTTAAGGTAACGCTTGAGCGCCTGGCTCAGCGCCGTGGTGGCCCGCTCGTGCAGAGCAGCCAGCCGGTCCACGGCTTGTTCGGCGGATTGAACGACAATAAAAGCTTCGGTCACGATGAGCACCCTGTGTTCTGATCTTGCAGGCATCCATCTTGCCTGCAACCTCGTCCCACGGGAACAGTGGCATCACAGTCGGGGCCGGCGAACCGACCCCGGCCACGCCTCAGAAGCCCTGTGGAGTGGAGCGGGCAACGATGGCGGCTACGTCCAGCCCGCGCGGCAGGGTGCCGTAGACCCGCCCGGACTGGCCACCCAGGCGACTGGCGATGAAGGCATCGGCGACCACCTGGTTGCCGGCCTCCAGCAATAGCTTGGCCTGCAGGCCCAGGGCAATGTCCTCGGTCAGCTGGCGAGCGCGGTACTGGATGTCATCGGTGTCCTTGAAACCCGCCTTCAGCCCGGCGATATGGGCGGCCAGGTGCTTGTCGCCATGGCCATCGCCCAACTCGGCGAACAATGCATCGAGCACGCCTGGCTCCTTCGACAGGGCCCGCAGCACATCCAGGCACTGGACGTTGCCGGAACCTTCCCAGGTGGAATTCACCGGCGCCTCGCGGTACAGCCGCGGCAGGATGCTGTCCTCGACATAACCGGCGCCGCCCATGCATTCGGCGGCTTCGTTGATCATGGCCGGGGCCCGCTTGCAGATCCAGTACTTGCCCACCGCCGTCACCAGGCGCGAGAACTTCGCTTCCTGGGCATCGTCCTGGTGATCCAGGGCCCGGCCCATGCGCATGCTCAGGGCCAGGGCGGCCTCGCTCTCCAGGGCCAGGTCGGCCAGCACGTTCTGCATCAGCCGCTGCTCGCCGAGCACCCGGCCACCGACGCTGCGATGGGCACAATGATGGCTGGCCTGGGTCAGGGCCTGGCGCATCAGCGAGCTGGAACCGACCATGCAGTCGAAGCGGGTCATGGCCACCATCTCGATGATGGTCGGCACCCCTCGCCCCTCCTCTCCCACCATCCAGGCCAGGGCGCCGCGAAACTCCACTTCGCTGGAAGCGTTGGATTGGTTGCCCAGCTTGTTCTTCAGGCGCTGGATATAGAACTGGTTGCGACTGTCATCTGGGCGATGGCGCGGCAGCAGGAAACAGGTCAGGCCCTTGTCGGTCTGGGCCAGGGTCAGGAAGGCATCGCACATCGGCGCCGAGCAGAACCACTTGTGCCCGACCAGCTCATAGGCCTGCCCCGGCCCTGTGGCCCCTACCGGGTAGGCCCGGGTGGTGTTAGCGCGCACATCGGTGCCGCCCTGTTTCTCGGTCATGGCCATGCCGATGGTCAACCCGGCCTTGTGCTGCATGCCGACGTTGCGCGGGTCGTACTCGGTGGCGAGGATCTTCGGCAACCACTGCTCGGCGATATCCGGCTGTAGCTTCAAGGCCGGTACACAGGCGAAGGTCATGGTCAGCGGGCAGCCGCTGCCGGCCTCGGCCTGGCTGTGCAGGTAGGTCATGGCGGCCCGCGCTACGTGGGCGCCAGGCTGGGGATGGGTCCAGGGCAAGGACGTGAGGCCGCCCTCGATCGCCGCCTGCATCAACTGATGGTAGGCCGGGTGGAACTCCACCAGGTCGACCCGGTGGCCGAAGCGATCATGGCTGTTGAACACCGGCTTGTTCTGGTTGGCCAGGAACCCCGCTTCCATCAACGGACCACCCGCCAGGGCCCCGTAGGCCTCGACCCGGGACTCGGCCCAGCCGGCATCGAACCGGCGCATCCATTGCTGCAACGGCAGGTCGATCCGATAGAGGTTGGCGCCATCCAGGGCAGGCGGCTGGTTGGTCACTTCGTGGGTTTCAGCGAACTGGTGGAGGTTCATCACAGGGCTCCTTCAGGGTGTGCCAAGCCCCCAGTTAAGCACCCACCCCAGCCCGAACAAAGTGGCATATACGCCTAAATGTCGGCGCTTTCGCCCTGTTCCACGCGCAATACGCATGTGGCCAGCACAGCCTGCAACTCCTCGAACTTCACCGGTTTGCCCAGGTAATCGATGGCGGGGCCCGCGGCACATCCCTCGGAGCCTGGCGTACAGGCCAAGAGAATCGGCAGGTGTGCATAACCCGGTAACGCCTGGACCTGAAGACGAAATGCGCCCAGCTGGGCAGTGCTGATATCGCCATCCACCAGCACCCCGCTGATAGCCTCGCGCCCCAGGGCCTGCAAGGCATCCGTGGGCCCGGCAACGGTACGCACCCGGTACCCCAACTTGAGCAGCATGCCTCGCAGTACCAACTGATTGACGTCGTTGTCATCCACCAGCAGCACGGTGCAATCCTGGGGGCGGCGTCGCTGGGCAATCTCAGGAGCGCGAGCCAGTGGCTCCTGGGAGTCCAGCTCCACATGCAGGCGGAAACAACTGCCCTGGCCAGGGCTGGACTCATGGGTCAACTGCCCGCCCAGCAGTTCCACCAATTGCCGGCAGATCGCCAGGCCGATGCCCAGGCCACCGTACTCACGGGTCATGGTGCCATCGAGCTGGAAGAAGCGTTGGTACAAGGTGGCCTCGTCCAGATTGACGAAACCTATCCCGCTGTCGACCACCTCGAAGATCAGGCTCACTCGACCTGCCCGTGCAGGCCTGCTGATCACTCGCAAGGTCACGCCACCGCTAGGGGTGAACTTGACCGCGTTTTCCAGCAGGCACTCCAGGCAATGGCTGAGCTTGCAGCGGTCTCCCAGGAGGCGGTCAGGCATGTTCGCACCCAGGTCGACCTGGAAAGACAGGGACTTGTTGGCGGCACTGGCCCCGAACTGGGTCTGCAGGGTGCTCAACAGCGAGCGCAGGCTGAATGGCTGGAGTTGGGCTGTGAGCTTGCCGGCCTGCAGCTCGGTCAGGGTCAGAATGCCATTGACCATGCGCATCATGTCCCGTGCAGAGCCGGCGGCGGTCTGCTGGTATTGCTCAAGCTCCGGGTCCAACTCCAGGGTCTGCATCAACTCCAGGGAGCCGATGACCCCGTTCATCGGGGTCCGCAGTTCATGGGTCAAGGTGGCCAGGAACTCATCCTTGAGCCGGTTGCTGTGGGCCAGTTGCTGGTTCAGCACTTCCAGTTTCTGTCCGGTCTCCAACAGGGTCTGGGCCTGTTGCTCGCGCATCGAGTTGATGCGGTCGGCCAGGGCCAGGGAGAGCAGTGCCACCTCGATCGCCGAGCCGATCTGACTGGCATACATGGTCAGGAATACGTTGGGCAGATAGCCCAGCACCATCAGCGTGTTGATCACGCCTCCGAACAGGAAGGCCGACCAGGCGATGATGAAGTAGCGCGCCACCCGCAAGCCACGGCACCAGGCGACGATTCCCGCCACATAGATCACCACGGTGAAGACCAGGGCCAGGGTCGTGGCCAGGCGCAGCGCCAGGGCATAGCTGGTCATCAGCGACAGGGCCATGACCACGGCCCCGAAGGCCATCAACGCCAGCAAGACACGATCGACCCAGGGGCTATGCCGGGCCGTTTGCAGGAAACTACGGGCGAACTGGCTGCCGAACAGGCCGGCAGAACCGATGAAGAAAGGTGTCGCGGCGTTGGCCCACCAGGGGTTGTCGGGCCAGAAGTACTCCACCGCAGCACCATTGACCGATAACTGGTAGAGACCGAAAGAAGCGATATAGACGATGTAGTAGAGGTAGCTGGTGTCGCGGACGCTGAGGTAGATGAACAGGTTGTATACCAGCATGCCCAGCAACACCCCGTAGATCAGCCCGAGCACGTACAACCGCATGGGCTGTGCCTCGAGATAAGCGGTGCTGGACCAGAGGCTCACCGGCGCCTGGATCGACCCCTCACTGGCCAGGCGCAGGTAGACGGTCTTGTGTTCGTGGGGCGAGAAATTCAGATGGAACAGGTAGTTGTTCTGGCGAATCTGCCGACTGTCGAAGGGCAAGGCATCGCCGGTGTGCCCGGCCAGGCGATAACCGCCAGCTTCGTCGGGAAGATACAGGTCCAGGCGATCCAGCGGCGGATAGGCCAGCTCCAGCAACCAGCTGCGTTGCGCTGCGGGGTTCGCGGGGCGATAGTCCAGATCGATCTTCAGCCAGAACGCCGAACGCGAATAGCCGGCATTGAGGGTGTCTTTTTCGTGGGGCTTGAATAGTGCGGCCAGGGGGCCTGAGCTGACATCGGCGATCGTGGCCTCGCCACCGGCATCCTCCAAGACTTGCATCACTCGGCCCAGGGGCAGGTGCGAAGTGAACTCGTCGAACTCGACGGCACCAGCCAGCATCGGCAAGCTCAACAGCAACATCAGCAAATAGCGCATTAAAGCCCCGGCGTGGCTTGTCCGGTTGTGTCAGGAAGTCCCCCATATCCCTTTGAGTAGACGTCAACCAGCATGACCTGTTATTGGTTTGAATCCACTCTAGCATAGCCGCTGATGGCCATTGAGCACCATTGAAAATTTTAGGCTAAAGGCTCTAGGACGGGCGTTTCAGCGCAATCGCGCGAGCTAGAGCTGTTGCATCGGTCAGGATCGTGATCCATATCGCCAGCGCCACGCCAAGCACCGCGCTCCAAAGCGTTTGGTGGTAAGCTCGCCGCCCATGAATATCTATAGCTCCCGCCCCGTTGTCCTCTGTCTCTCCGGCCACGACCCCAGTGGCGGCGCCGGCTTGCAGGCAGATATCGAAGCCCTGCTGGCCCAGGGTTGTCATGCAGCTCCGGCTGTCACCGCCCTGACCGTGCAGGACACGGTCAACGTCAGCGATTTCCGCGTCCTGGATCGCGAGTGGGTATTGGCCCAGGCCAATGCCGTGCTCAACGACTCCACCGTCGCCGCGGTCAAGCTGGGCATGCTCGGTTCCCTGGAGATGGTCGACACCGTGGTCGAACTGCTCCAGGCGCACCCGCACCTGCCACTGGTCTGCGATCCGGTGTTGCGCGCCGGCGGCGGTGGCCGCCTGGGCAAGGATGAAGTGGGCTACGCCATGCGCGAGCGCTTGTTGCCCCTGGCGACCATTGCTACCCCCAACCTCCCTGAAGCCCGGATCCTGGCGGAACTGCCCGAAGGCACCGCCGACCAATGCGCCGAAAAACTCCTGCCCTACATCAAGTACCTGCTGATCACCGGCGGCCACGGCGACGAACACGAAGTGCACAACCGCCTGTACGGCCGCGACGGCCTGCGCGCAACCTATACCTGCCAGCGCCTGCCCGGCAGCTACCACGGCTCCGGTTGTACCCTGGCCAGCGCCCTCGCCGGTCGCCTGGCCCAGGGCGAGCATCTGGCCAGCGCGGTACAGACAGCCCTGGACTACACCTGGCGTACCCTGCGCGACGCCGAACAACTGGGCCGCGGTCAATTCGTCCCGCGCCGCTTGCCATTGGATTTCTGCTCGTAATGCCCTGAGGCCCGCCCAATGAAGCTACGTGGTCTATACGCCATCACCGACAGCCAGCTGATGGCTGGCAAGCTCCTGGAATACGTGGAGGCCGCGCTCGATGGTGGCGTCACCCTGTTGCAGTATCGCGACAAGAGTACCGATCAAGCCCGACGTCTGCGGGAGGCCGAGGCCCTGCTCGGCCTCTGCGAGCGCTACAAGACCCGCCTGATCATCAACGATGACGCCGAGCTGGCCGCGCGCATCGGTGCCGGCGTGCACCTGGGCCAGACCGACGGCCCGCTGACCCCGGCGCGGTCCCTGCTGGGACGCCAGGCGATCATCGGCGCCACCTGCCACAGCCAGTTGGAGCTGGCCGAGCAAGCGGCCAGCGAAGGTGCCAGTTACGTCGCCTTCGGCCGCTTCTTCAATTCCACCACCAAACCGGGCGCACCTGCTGCCAGCCTCGAGCTGTTGGACCAGGCCCGGGCCAGCCTGCAACTGCCGATCTGCGCGATCGGCGGCATCACCCTGGATAACGCCGCACCGCTGGTCAGCCATGGCGCCGACCTGCTGGCCGTGGTCCACGGGCTGTTCGGCGCCGACAGCGCCGAGCAGGTGACCCGTCGTGCCCGCGCCTTCAATGCCTTGTTCGATCTTTGAAACTTTTTGAGAGCCCTGCCATGTCTCGTTCCGAAACATTGTTCGCCAACGCCCAGAAACACATCCCCGGTGGCGTCAACTCGCCGGTCCGCGCTTTTCGCAGCGTGGGTGGCACCCCGCTGTTCTTCAAGCACGCCGAAGGTGCCTACGTCACCGACGAAGATGACAAGCGCTATGTCGACTACGTCGGCTCCTGGGGCCCGATGATCCTCGGCCACAGCCACCCGCAAGTGCTGGACGCCGTTCGCGAGCAGCTGGTGCACGGCCTGTCCTACGGCGCGCCGACCGCCATGGAGACCGAGATGGCCGACCTGGTGTGCTCCATCGTGCCGTCCATGGAGATGGTGCGCATGGTCAGCTCGGGCACCGAGGCCACCATGAGCGCCATTCGCCTGGCCCGTGGCTACACCGGCCGCGACGCCATCATCAAGTTCGAAGGCTGCTACCACGGTCACTCCGATAGCCTGCTGGTCAAGGCCGGCTCCGGCCTGCTGACCCAGGGCGTACCAAGCTCGGCCGGGGTACCGGCCGACTTCGCCAAGCACACCCTGACCCTGCCGTTCAACGACATCGCCGCCGTCGAGAAGACCCTCGCCGAAGTCGGCCAGACCGTGGCCTGCATCATCGTCGAGCCAGTGGCTGGCAACATGAACTGCGTACCACCCGCGCCAGGCTTCCTCGAAGGCCTGCGCGAGCAGTGCGACAAACACGGCGTGGTGCTGATCTTCGACGAAGTGATGACCGGTTTTCGCGTCGCGCTCGGTGGCGCCCAGGGCCACTACGGCATCACCCCCGACCTGTCGACCTTCGGCAAGATCGTCGGCGGTGGCATGCCGGTAGGCTGCTTCGGTGGCAAGCGCGAGATCATGGGTTGCATCGCCCCACTGGGCCCGGTCTACCAGGCCGGCACCCTGTCGGGTAACCCACTGGCCATGGCCGCCGGCCTGACCACGCTGAAACTGATCAGCCGCCCGGGCTTCCACGCCGAGCTGAGCGACTACACCAGCCGCCTGCTCGAAGGCCTGCAACAACGCGCCGATGCCGCCGGCATCCCGTTCGTCACCACCCAGGCAGGCGGCATGTTCGGCCTGTACTTCAGCGGCGCTGACGACATCGTCACCTTCGACGATGTGATGGCCAGCGACGCCGATCTGTTCAAGCGTTTCTTCCACCTGATGCTCGAAGGTGGCGTGTACCTGGCGCCAAGCGCCTTCGAAGCCGGCTTCACCTCGATTGCCCACGGCGAGACCGAGCTGAAGCTGACCCTGGATGCCGCGGAACGCGCATTTGCCGCGCTCAAGTAAGCGCTAGCCGGCGGGCGCAGCCATCGACTGTGCCCGTCGCTGCCTTTACACAGGCATTGCCCCGGTCAATCCGGGATATGCTGGACAAACCAGCAGATATCACGCCCATGCAGCAGAAAAACGAGTAAAGACTTTGTAAGGTGGGCCCTGCTTATTTCATAATGCGCGCTTATTGGGCCCCACGCTGGGCCGCGCGCCCCTCAGAGGTAAGTCGATTCCCATGAACCGCACCGGCCGCGCCCTGACACTGGGCTGCCTGTTGCTCCTTCAACCCCTGCTCGCGCATGCACAAGCAGGCGGCAACTCGTTGTTGATCCCTGCGCTGGGGCGCTGCACTCTCGATCCCCAGGCCCAGGAACAAGCCGAGGCGCTCGCTGCGTGCCAGAAAGCCGCCGATGAAGGGGATGCACAGGCGCAATACGAGCTGGGCGAGTTCTACTACGAAGGCAAAGCCACGCCGCGCGACCTCAACCAGGCCCTGAGCTACTTCGAGAAAGCCTCGCTGCAAGGCCACGCCCAGGCACAGTTCAAGCTGGGCACCATGTTCTTCCATGGCGAAGGCGTACCGGCCAACAACGTCCAGGCCTACATCGTCTTGAAGATGGCGGCAGTCAATGGCGCCGAGGATGCCCTGGATACTGCCGATGAAGTCGCCGAGCACATGCAGCGCGACGAGCTGGAAGTCGCCACCCAGGTATTGGGTCAGATCTTTCGCAAATACCTGCTCGAACTGCAGAGCGCCGATGGGCGTTCGCCCTTCTCCCCCCTGCCCTGACAACCCTTGCCAGCCATTGGCCGGCAAAGAAAGACAGGCGCTTGCGCAAGCGCTATCGAACGACGTTACTTCTCGGGCATCGGCATCGGGAATGGCATGACGTTGCTCACGCCCCGGGCTTCACTGATCTTTGGCGTACCCAGGCGCTCCACTTCGTCGATACGCACGATCGAATGCATCGGCACGAAACTGCGCACCACGCCTTCGAACTGCGCCTTGAGCTTCTCTTCGCTGGGATCGACCACCACCTGCGTACGCTCGCCAAAGACGAACTCCTCAACCTCCAGGAAGCCCCACAGATCGCTCTGATAGATCTGCTTGGCGTACATCTCGAACACCTGGCCCTGGTTGAGGAAAATCACCTTGTAGATTGGAGCTTCGCGTTTGGTCATGGTTGGCCGGTAGTACATCGGGGGATAAAAAAGGGGCGCGAACTATAGCATAGCTACCCGATGCACAACCCTAGGAACCTGTAGGCATGGCCCCTATAATGCGCGGTTCTTTGAATCACGTGATGACCCGTCCATGGCCAAGAAGCTTTACATCGAAACCCACGGTTGCCAGATGAACGAGTACGACAGCTCGCGCATGGTGGATCTGCTGGGTGAACACCAGGCCCTGGAAGTCACGGCTCGCGCCGAAGACGCGGACGTCATCCTGCTCAACACCTGCTCCATCCGCGAACGCGCCCAGGACCGGGTCTACTCCCAACTGGGGCGTTGGCGCGAGCTGAAACTGGCCAACCCGGAAATGGTGATCGCCGTGGGCGGGTGCGTAGCCAGCCAGGAAGGCGCGGCCATTCGCGATCGGGCGCCGTACGTTGACGTGGTCTTCGGCCCACAGACCCTGCACCGCCTGCCGGAAATGATCGATATCGCCCGCGTCACCAAGCTACCGCAGGTGGATGTCTCGTTCCCTGAGATCGAGAAGTTCGACCACTTGCCCGAGCCACGGATCGACGGCCCCAGTGCCTATGTCTCGGTGATGGAAGGTTGCAGCAAATACTGCACCTTCTGCGTGGTGCCCTACACCCGTGGCGAGGAAGTCAGCCGGCCCTTCGACGACGTGATCGCCGAGATCATCCACCTGGCGGAAAACGGCGTCCGCGAGGTCACCCTGCTGGGCCAGAACGTCAATGGCTACCGCGGCCAGACCCATGAAGGGCGTACAGCGGACCTGGCCGAACTGATCCGCGTGGTGGCCGCCGTCGATGGCATCGAGCGGATCCGCTACACCACCTCGCACCCCCTGGAGTTCTCCGACAGCCTGATCCAGGCCCACGCCGAAGTGCCGGAACTGGTGAAACACCTGCACCTGCCGGTCCAGTCGGGCTCCGACCGTATCCTGGCGGCGATGAAACGCAACCATACCGCCCTGGAGTACAAGTCCAAGTTGCGCAAGCTGCGCGCTGCGGTACCGGGGATCTGCATCAGCTCGGACTTCATCGTCGGCTTCCCCGGCGAGACCGAGAAGGACTTCCAGCAGACCATGAAGCTCATCGAAGATGTGGGCTTCGATTTTTCCTACTCCTTCGTCTACAGCCAGCGCCCGGGGACTCCGGCCGCCGACCTGGCGGACGATACTCCCGAGGCACTGAAGAAAGAGCGCCTCAATGCCTTGCAGCACCGACTGAACCAGCAGGGGTTTGAAATCAGCCGACAGATGGTCGGCTCCACCCAGCGCATCCTGGTAACCGACTACTCGAAGAAGGACCCGGGTGAACTGCAGGGGCGGACCGAGAACAATCGAATCGTCAACTTCCGCTGCGATGATCCCAAGCTGATCGGCCAGTTCGCCGATGTCCACATCGACTCGGCGCAGCCTCACTCACTGCGTGGCTCGCTGCTATCGTAAAACCATGACCCCGACCCTGGACGGAGCTGGCTCTCCAGTGCACGCACTCTTCGAGACACCAGGCTCCATCGGTCGAACACAGGAGAAAGACGCCAGCAACCACCCCGGCGCATAAGAGCTTTCGCACCCAGGCTGCTGGCGTTATCCTTGAATTCATCTTAATTGCCGTTGGGCGGCTAAAAACGACCTTGAACGCACCCATAGAACCTCATCGTTTCATCCTCGAGCCTTTCGAGGCTCGCCGCTTCGCCAATCTGTGCGGGCAGTTCGACGAGCATTTGCGCTTGATCGAGCAGCGCCTGACGATCGAGATCCGCAATCGCGGCAACCAGTTCGAACTGATCGGCGAACCCAAGCACACCACCTCCGCGGAAAACCTCCTGCGCCGCCTGTACCGGGAAACCAAGGGTACCGAGCTGTCGCCGGACCTGGTGCACCTGTTCCTCCAGGAGTCGGCCGTGGAACAGCTGGACAATCCTTCGGTGGCCGATGCCGCGGTGGCCCTGCGCACTCGCAAGGGCATGATCCGTCCCCGTGGCCTGAACCAGCAGCGCTACGTCAAGGAAATCCTGGCCAACGACATCAACTTCGGCATCGGCCCAGCTGGCACCGGCAAGACCTACCTGGCGGTAGCCTGTGCAGTGGATGCCCTGGAGCGCGAGCAGGTGCGCCGCATCCTGCTGGTCCGCCCGGCGGTGGAAGCTGGCGAGAAACTGGGCTTTCTGCCGGGCGACCTGGCACAGAAGATCGACCCGTATCTGCGCCCCCTGTACGACGCGCTGTATGAAATGCTCGGTTTCGAGCATGTGGCCAAGCTGATCGAGCGCCAGGTCATCGAGATCGCGCCCTTGGCCTACATGCGCGGCCGTACCCTGAACAACAGCTTCATCATCCTCGACGAAAGCCAGAACACCACCGTGGAACAAATGAAGATGTTCCTCACCCGGATCGGCTTCGGCTCCACCGCGGTGATCACCGGCGACATCACCCAGGTCGACCTGCCCAAGGGCACCAAGTCTGGCCTGGCCCATGTGATCAAGGTGCTTGGCGACGTACCGGGAATCAGCTTCACTCATTTCATGCCCAAGGACGTGGTGCGCCATCCACTGGTGCAACGCATCGTCGAAGCCTACGAGCGCTTTGAACTGCTCAGTGCCGACGAAGCCGCCAAGACCGCTGCCGACAGGGGCAACCGCCACGATGCTTGAGCTCGACCTGCAGCGCGCCAGCCAACAGCCGGCCCCCAGCGATGAACAGTTTCGCCAGTGGTGCGAGCTGGCCCTGCGCCAACGCACCGCTGATTCGGAACTGACCATCCGCCTGGTGGACGAAGCCGAAGGCCGCGAGCTGAACCACACCTGGCGTCATAAAGATTACGCCACCAATGTGCTGTCATTTCCCGCGGAAGTGCCGGATGAACTGCTGGATATCCCACTGCTGGGAGACCTGGTGATCTGCATCCCGGTGGTCGAGCGCGAAGCGGCCGAGCAAGGCAAGGCACTCGAGGCCCATTGGGCCCACCTGGTGATCCACGGCTGCTTGCATCTGCTGGGCTACGACCACATAGATGACGAAGAAGCCGAGGAAATGGAAGCACTGGAACGAACGTTGCTTGCAGAATTGGGTCATCCCGACCCTTATGCCGATGACGAAGACTGATCAACATCCACTTGTAACAACCTAAGGATTCAGAGCAATCGCTATGAGCGAAGATCGATCGAGCAACGGGCAAAAGTCATGGCTGGGCAAACTGACCCAGGCTTTTGCCCATGAGCCGAAAAACCGCCAGGAGCTGCTGGAGCTGCTGCGCGAAGCCCATCAGAACAAATTGCTGGACAGCGAAGCGCTGGCCATCGTCGAAGGCGCCATCCAGGTGGCTGACCTGCAAGTCAGGGACATCATGGTCCCGCGCTCGCAGATGATCAGCATCAAGGCGACCCAGACCCCTCGGGAGTTCCTGCCCGCGGTCATCGACTCTGCGCACTCGCGCTACCCGGTGATCGGCGAAAGCCATGACGACGTGATGGGCGTCCTCCTGGCCAAGGACCTGCTGCCGCTGATCCTCAAGGAGAACGGCGACAGCTTCAACATCAAGGACCTGCTGCGCCCGGCCACCTTCGTGCCGGAGTCCAAGCGCCTGAACGTGCTGCTGCGCGAGTTCCGCGCCAACCATAACCACATGGCCATCGTCATCGACGAATACGGCGGCGTGGCGGGCCTGGTGACCATCGAGGACGTGCTGGAGCAGATCGTCGGCGACATCGAGGACGAGCATGACGTCGAGGAAGACAGCTACATCAAGCCCCTGCCCAGCGGCGACTTCCTGATCAAGGCGCTGACACCGATCGAGAACTTCAACGAGTTTTTCGACAGTGACTTCTCCGATGACGAGTTCGATACCGTGGGCGGCCTGGTAATGAGTGCCTTCGGCCACTTGCCAAAACGCAACGAAATCACTGAAATCGGCGCCTATCGCTTCCGCGTACTCAATGCCGATAGCCGACGGATCCATCTGCTGCGCCTGACCCCCGTTTCCCGCTGAGGAACAGAGGTCACCGACCTGCCCCGCATGGACCAGCGCCCCAAGCCCGAAAAACCGGTCTTGGGGTGCTGATCTTGCGGGGCAGGTCGGTCGTGGAGTGCTGCGTGTCTCGACGCTCATCCGAATCAACCCGAACCCACTCCTCGCGCCATGCCCGACGCGACACAGGAAAGAGCTGATGAAACGCCTCTTGCAGCGCTCGACACGCCCCGGCTGGCCCGGCAACCTACTGGCCATGGTAGCTGGCGCGATTACCACCCTGGCCCTGGCCCCCTACGATATCTGGCCGCTGGCACTGCTGGCGGTCGGCTTGTTCTACGCCGGCCTGCGGGAACTGACTCCGCGCCAGGCGCTGGGTCGAGGCTGGTGCTTCGGCTTCGGCCTGTTCGGCGCGGGCACCAGCTGGATCTACGTCAGCATTCATACCTACGGTGGCGCTTCAGCCTTGCTTGCCGGCCTGCTGATGCTGGCGTTCATCGCCGCCATTGCCTGGTTCTTCGCCCTGCCCGCCTGGCTCTGGGCCCGCTGGCTACGGCGCAACGAAGCGCCTCTGGCCGACGCCCTGGCATTCGCCGCCCTATGGGTGGGGCAGGAAGCCTTCCGCGGCTGGTTCCTCACCGGTTTCCCCTGGCTCTACTCTGGTTACAGCCAGCTCGACGGCCCGCTGGCTGGATTGGCGCCCCTGGGCGGCATCTGGCTGATTTCCTTTGCCCTGGCCCTGACTGCCGCGCTGCTCTACAACCTGCCACGCCTGGCCAGGAATGGGCGTAAAGGGTTCATCGCCGCCGGCCTGGTGCTGCTGGCAGCACCCTGGGCAATCGGCCTGGCGCTCAAGGGCCATGCCTGGACCAGCCCATCGGGAGACCCGCTGTCGGTAGCGGCCATCCAGGGCAATATCGAGCAAAGCATGAAGTGGGACCCGGCGCAGCTCAACGCCCAGCTGGCGCTGTACCGCGACATGAGCATGAGCAGCAAGCGCGTGGATCTGCTGGTCTGGCCGGAAACCGCCGTGCCCGTGCTCAAGGAGTCCGCCGAAGGCTACCTGGCGATGATGGGCAACTTTGCCGCCGATCGTCACTCCGCGCTGATTACCGGGGTTCCGGTACGCCAGCTGGTGCACCATGAGAAACGCTTTTTCAATGGCATCACCGTCACCGGCGAAGGTGATGGCACCTACCTCAAGCAAAAACTGGTGCCCTTCGGCGAGTACGTACCGCTACAAGAGGTGCTGCGTGGGCTGATCGACTTCTTCGACCTGCCCATGTCCGACTTCGCCCGCGGTCCAGCCGACCAGCCATTGCTGCAGGCCAAGGGCTATCAGATTGCGCCATTCATCTGCTACGAAGTGGTCTATCCCGAGTTCGCCGCTGGCCTGTCGGCTCGCAGCGACCTGTTGCTGACCATCAGCAACGACACTTGGTTCGGCACCTCCATCGGCCCCTTGCAACATCTGCAAATGGCCCAGATGCGGGCCTTGGAGGCTGGTCGCTGGATGATCCGCGCTACCAATAACGGCGTTACCGGCCTGATCGATCCATTCGGCAGGATCACCGCGCAGATCCCCCAGTTCGAACGCGGCATCCTCTACGGCGAAGTCGTGCCCATGCACAACCTGACGCCCTACCTGCATTGGCGTTCGTGGCCACTGATCGTGCTGTGCGCCCTGCTGTTTGGCTGGGCGCTGCTGGCCAGCCGCATCGCCAAGACCGTCTGATACCTTTGATCCAGCCGGCTCCTGGGGAGCCGGCCCTCAACGGTAGAAAAGCCGGTAACCCAATTGGCCCGCCGCTTCATTGAGCAACTGGCCACTTTGCCAGATGGACTTGAACTCCGGCATCCAGCCGCCCAGTGGCCGGGCATTGTCCACTCCCAGGAAACCCACCGGCGCCGGCACCACCACGAACCCCGCACGCTCGAAACTCCAGGCCGAGCGCGGCATATGCCAGGCCTGGGTCACCACCACCACGCGCTTGATCCCCAGGGGCTGCAAGACTTCGGCAGTGAACTGGGCATTCTCCCAGGTCGTGCGGCTACGCCCCTCTTGCCAGCGCACTGTCACCCCAAAATCATTGAGCAATGACTCTGCCATGAGTGCCGCTTCGGTAGGTGGCGTGCCGTAGTGCAGGCCGCCACTGGTCAGCACCGGCAGGCCTGAGGCCTTGGCCAGGCGCGCAGCATAACGCTCACGCTCCAGGCCCACGCCGGTAGGCTGGTCGCTACCCCAGGCCGGGTCACCGCGCTCGCGACCGGAGCCCAGGACCACGATTGCATCTGCCTGCCCGGCCAGGCTGGCCCACTGGCTCTGTGGCAACGCAGGCAATTGCTCCAGGGCACGAGCCCCCCACTCCACCATCACTGGCAGGCTCATCAGCCAGAAACCACCCAGCCCCAGGACAAAGCAGCAGCGCGCCAGCCGCGGCCTGGAGCGGCGCAATAGCCAGGCGAGCAGAAGCAGAAGCAGGAGAATACCGGGGGGCAGCAGTAACTGTTTGATGAAATAGCGAAAAGGCATCGAGCATCTCCAAAAGATGCCCGAAGCCTATAGGGGATGCCTGTCCGGCAACAACCAATACCAACCACTTTCGCTTGCAAGGTCCTCGACAACGACCTTTATCGCCCAATGAAGGGCCCATGGGGCCTACTTGAACTGCCGGGACCGGACTTTCAGCGGATCCCGTACCGGCGCCTGGTCCTTCAGCCAGATGATCTCGGCCGAACGGGGCGCGCCCTGTTGCTGCAGACTGCCCAAAGCATTGATCTGCATGTCACGTTGACTGCGAGCCAGATAGGCCTTGATCAGTTCGAGCTCCGCAGGGCTCAAGCCCCGCAATTCCAACTCGACGGCGCGCTCGTCGCGCAACCGATCCGCGGTTCTTGCCGCGTCCAGGGCCAGAGCCAATCGATTCAGCAGCCGTTCGTACACCTCCGTATCTGTTGCTTTGCGCTGCGACTCAAGCATCCGTTCACCTCATTGAAGATAAGACTCACTCCCCTTTTTGAGCTTAGTCGGGCAGCCGCAGGCAACGCGCTGCCGCGACCAACGGCCCGCCTGCGTAATCAGGGTTTCCCTCGGTAGAGCACGGTCATGTATGCTACGACGCTTCCTGTAACTCCACTTCCAGCTCAATCGGGCAGTGAAAAACGCCTTATCCCGGCGCCTTCATCACCCGACGTTGCGTTGAAGAGGATTAGGCCACCCTTATCCAATACATAAAGTAGCCATGCACGAACATTACCAACCCCGTGAAATCGAAGCCGCCGCCCAGTCGTTCTGGGACGCGCAAAAGTCGTTTGAAGTCAGCGAACAGCCAGGCCAGGAGACTTACTACTGCCTATCGATGTTCCCGTACCCGAGCGGCAAGCTACACATGGGGCACGTGCGCAACTACACCATCGGCGACGTGATCGCCCGCTACCAGCGCATGCTCGGCAAGAACGTCCTGCAACCCATGGGTTGGGATGCTTTCGGCATGCCGGCGGAAAACGCCGCGATGAAGAACAACGTCGCTCCGGCCAAATGGACCTACGAAAACATCGCCTACATGAAGAGCCAGCTGCGTAGCCTGGGTCTGGCGGTGGACTGGTCCCGGGAAGTCACTACCTGCAAGCCGGACTACTACCGCTGGGAGCAGTGGCTGTTCACGCGCCTGTTCGAAAAGGGCGTGATCTACCGCAAGAACGGGACCGTGAACTGGGACCCGGCCGACCAGACCGTACTGGCCAACGAGCAAGTCATCGACGGCCGCGGCTGGCGTTCCGGCGCGCTGATCGAGAAGCGCGAAATCCCGATGTACTACTTCCGCATCACCGACTATGCCGAAGAACTGCTGCAAAGCCTCGACGACCTGCCCGGCTGGCCCGAGCAGGTCAAGACCATGCAGCGCAACTGGATCGGCAAGTCCCGCGGCATGGAAGTGCAGTTCCCCTATGACCAGGCCAGCATCGGTCACGAAGGCACACTGAAAGTCTTCACCACCCGCCCTGACACCCTGATGGGTGCAACCTACGTTGCCGTGGCCGCGGAGCACCCGCTGGCCACCCAGGCAGCCCAGGGCAACCCTGCATTGCAGGCGTTCATCGAAGAATGCAAGAACGGCAGCGTTGCCGAAGCCGACATGGCCACCCAGGAAAAGAAAGGCATGGCCACTTCCCTGCTGGTCGAGCACCCGCTGACCGGTGAAAAACTGCCGGTCTGGGTCGCCAACTACGTGTTGATGCACTACGGCGACGGCGCGGTGATGGCTGTTCCGGCGCACGACGAGCGTGATTTCGAGTTTGCCCAGAAGTACCAGCTGCCGATCAAGGCCGTGGTGCGCACCAGCGCTGGTGATGAAGTCGGCAGCGAGTGGCAGGCCGCCTATGGCGAGCACGGCCAGTTGATCAACTCCGGCGAGTTCGATGGCCTGGATTTCGCCGGCGCATTCGACGCCATCGAGGCCGCGCTGATCCGCAAGGAACTGGGCAAGTCTCGCACCCAGTTCCGCCTGCGCGACTGGGGCATCAGCCGCCAGCGCTACTGGGGCTGCCCGATCCCGATCATCCATTGCCCATCCTGTGGCGACGTCCCGGTACCGGAAGACCAACTGCCGGTCAAGCTGCCGGAAGACGTGGTGCCGGACGGCGCTGGTTCGCCGCTGGCGCGCATGCCCGAATTCTACGAATGCAGCTGCCCGAAATGCGGTACTGCGGCCAAGCGCGAAACCGACACCATGGACACCTTCGTCGAGTCGTCCTGGTACTTCGCCCGCTACGCCTCGCCCAACTACGAAGGTGGCATGGTCGATCCGAAGGCCGCCAACCATTGGCTGCCGGTCGACCAGTACATCGGCGGCATCGAACACGCGATCCTGCACCTGTTGTACGCACGCTTCTTCCATAAGCTGATGCGCGATGAGGGCCTGGTTACCTCCAACGAGCCCTTCAAGAACCTGTTGACCCAGGGCATGGTGGTCGCCGAGACCTACTACCGCGTGGCCAGCAATGGCGGCAAGGACTGGTTCAATCCGGCCGACGTCGAAATCGAGCGCGATGCCAAGGCCAAGATCATCGGCGCACGCCTGAAGACCGACGGCTTGCCGGTGGAGATCGGTGGCACCGAGAAGATGTCCAAGTCCAAGAACAATGGCGTTGATCCTCAGGCGATGATCGACCAGTACGGCGCCGACACCTGCCGCCTGTTCATGATGTTCGCCTCGCCGCCTGACATGAGCCTGGAGTGGTCCGATTCCGGCGTCGAGGGGGCAAGCCGCTTCCTGCGTCGCGTCTGGCGCCTGGCACAAAACCATGTTGGCCAGGGCCTGCCGGGCAAGCTGGATGTCGCCGCACTGGACGACGCACAGAAGGTCATCCGGCGTGCTATCCACGCTGCGATCAAGCAAGCCAGCACCGATGTAGGCCAGTTCCACAAGTTCAACACTGCCATCGCCCAGGTGATGACGTTGATGAACGTGCTGGAGAAAGCCCCGCAAGCTACTGAACAGGACCGCGCCCTGCTGCAGGAAGGCCTGGAAGCCGTCACCCTGCTGCTGGCTCCGATCACGCCACACATCAGCCACGAACTGTGGACCGAGCTGGGTCAGGCCGGCGCGGTCATCGACGCCGGTTGGCCAGCCGTGGACGAAAGCGCCCTGGTCCAGGACAGCCTGCAACTGGTGATTCAAGTCAACGGCAAGCTGCGCGGCCAGATCGAGATGCCGGCCAGCGCCAGCCGTGAAGAGGTCGAGGCCGCCGCACGCGCCAACGAGAACGTGCTGCGCTTCACCGATGGACTGACCATCCGCAAGGTCATCGTGGTGCCAGGCAAACTGGTCAACATCGTCGCCAGCTAATTGGATCAGGCACCCGGTCCGGGACCGGGTGCCGAACAAGACCTTCCGGGCCGCAAGGCGGGCCCACATGGTTTCAAGGGGAGCAAGACATGATCAAACGTAACCTTCTGGTGATGGGCATGGCCCTGGTGCTGAGCGCCTGTGGCTTCCATCTGCGTGGCACAGGAACCCAGGAGCTGACCCTCAAGGAGCTCGACCTGAGCGCTCGGGACGCCTATGGCCCGACCGTGAAATTGCTGCAACAGCAACTGGAAAACAGTGGCGTCCAGGTCCATTCCGGCGCACCTTACAAATTGGCACTGGTGAACGAACAAAACTCCCAGCGCATCCTGAGCTATAGCGGCGGTGGCAACTCTGCCGAATATGAAATCAGTACCAAACTGAGCTACGAAATCCTGACTCACGACAACCTGTCCCTGCTGAGCGACAAGCTGGAAGTACAGAAAGTCTTCGTTCATGACGGCAACAACATCACCGGTTCAGGCCAGGAGTCGTCCCAGACCTACCAGGAAATGCGCCGCGACCTGGTCCAGCGCATGCTGATCCGCCTGCAGTTGCTGACGCCTGATCAGTTGGCCAAGCTCCAGGCCACCGCCGAAGCCAAAGCCAAGGCAGAAGCCCAGGCCCTGGAAGCGGCACGCAAGGCTGAAGCGGAAACCCCGCAACAGTCGCCGATGGAACTGCCCAACCAGTAAGCCTTGTGGGGCGCTTCGGCGCCCCACCGACCCACGCCTATGAAACTCGCCCCCGCCCAACTCGGCAAACACCTGCAAGGCACCCTCGCTCCGGTCTATGTGATCAGTGGCGACGACCCACTGCTGTGCCAGGAAGCCGCCGACGCCATTCGCTCCGCCGTGCGCCAGCAGGGCTTCGATGAGCGCCAGGTATTCAGTGCCGACGCCAACTTCGACTGGGGCAGCCTGCTGCAAGCCGGTGCCAGCATGTCGCTGTTTGCGCAAAAACGCCTGCTTGAACTGCGCCTGCCTTCGGGCAAGCCCGGGGATAAAGGCGCCGCTGCGCTGATCGAGTACTGCTCGCGCCCCGCCGAAGACACGGTGCTGTTGATCAGCCTGCCCAAGCTCGACGGTAGCGCACAGAAAACCAAGTGGGGCAAAGCCCTGGTCGAAGGAAACCAGACCCAGTTCATCCAGATCTGGCCCGTGGATGCCAACCAGCTACCACAGTGGATCCGCCAACGCCTGTCGCAAGCAGGGTTATCGGCCAGCCAGGATGCAGTGGAACTGATTGCCGCCCGGGTCGAAGGCAACCTGTTGGCCGCAGCCCAGGAAATAGAAAAACTCAAGCTGATGGCCGAAGGCGGGCAGATCACCGTTGAAACGGTCCAGGCTGCCGTGGCCGATAGCGCACGCTTCGATGTGTTCGGCCTGGTCGATGCGATCCTCAATGGTGAAGCCGCTCATGCCTTGCGCATGCTCGAAGGACTCAAGGGCGAAGGCGTGGAACCTCCAGTGATTCTCTGGGCCTTGTCCCGGGAGTTGCGATTGCTGGCCAACCTGGCGCTGCAATTCAGCCAGGGAGTGCCGTTGGACAAGGTTTTCAGCCAAGCCCGGCCTCCTGTCTGGGACAAGCGCAAGCCGCTGATGAGCAAAGCTCTGCAACGCTACTCTGCGCAGCGCTGGGGGCAGTTGCTACTCGATGCACAGCGCATCGATGCCCAGATCAAGGGCCAGGCCAGTGGTTCTGCCTGGAGCAGCCTGAGCCGCCTGTCGCTCCTGATGGCCGGCCAGCGCCTGGCCTTGCCTGCCGAGTAAGCAGGCCGGCAAGGCCTGTTGACCTCGCCCCGAACTAAAGAGCACTGGACAGCGGCAGCGCTCTGGCCGATGATCTGCGCCGCACAACCCACCCAGCCAGCGAGGCTCTCCATGAGCAAGCCATCCAAGCATGGTCCCAACAAGGCCAAATCCATCATTGCCCAACCACTGTTCCGCAGCCGCCAGGAACGCCCGGCCAAGGGCAAAGGCAGCTACCGCCGCGAAGCCTTCCAGTCTAAAAGCTGGGAGGCTTCTTACTTTCTGGCTGCTTGAAGCCCCGGACCCCATTGGCATGATAAGGTCTGCACCTGATTGTTATTCACTCTGGACCTGTGCATGCCCTCTTGTATTCCCCGTCGTTGGCACTTGCGCCAACTGATCGCTGCCTCCAGCCTGATTCTGTTGGTCGCCTGCGCGGAAAAACCCACCGCCGCCGACGCCCAGCCGCTGCCCACCCTCCAGGCAGCTCCCATTGCGGCACCTGCCACTGTCGCGCCACTGAGCGTCGACAACCTGGATATCCAGCCCCCCCAGACGTTCGATGAATGGCTCAGAGCCTTTCGCATCGAGGCCTTGAACGCCGGGATCCGTGCCGAAGTATTCGACCGCGCCTTTGCTGGCATCACCCCGGACATGAGCGTGATCAAGGCCGATCGCAGCCAACCCGAGTTCACTCGCCCAGTATGGGAGTACCTCGATGGAGCCCTCTCCGCAGTACGAGTACGCAAGGGCCAGGCACTGCTGGTCCAGTACAGTGACATCCTGCAACGGATCGAACAGCGCTATGGAGTGGACCGCCAGGCCCTCGTGGCCGTCTGGGGCATGGAAAGCAACTTCGGTGACTTCCAGGGCAACAAATCGGTGATCCGCTCGTTGGCCACCCTGGCCTATGAAGGCCGGCGCCCAGCCTTTGCCAATAGCCAGCTGATCGCCGCCCTGCAGATCATCCAGCACGGCGACATCCAACCCGAGAAAATGCTGGGGTCCTGGGCCGGCGCCATGGGCCAGACGCAGTTCATCCCCACCACCTATAACACCCATGCCGTGGATTTCGACGGCGATGGCCGCCGGGATATCTGGAACAGCCCCGCCGACGCCCTGGCTTCGACCGCCCATTACCTGCAAAGCTCAGGCTGGCAGAAGGGACAACCCTGGGGGCTGGAGGTCAAGCTCAACAGTGGATTCGACTATGCCCTGGCCGATGCCTCCACACGCAAGAGCGTTGCCGAGTGGATGCGCCTGGGGATGCGGCCAGTCAATGGCCAGGCATTGCCCTACGGCTCAGAACAGCTATCGGCTTCACTGCTGCTGCCCGCGGGCTATCGGGGCCCTGCCTTCCTGATCCTGGATAACTTCCGCGCCGTGCTCAAGTACAACAACTCATCGTCCTATGCCTTGGCGGTGAACCTGTTGTCCGAACGCTTCAACGGTACCGGGCTGATCAGTGGCAGCTGGCCCAAAGACGAATTGCCATTGAGTCGCTCCGAGCGTATCGACCTGCAAACCCTGCTCAGCGCCAGGAACTATGATGCTGGCAATCCTGACGGCATCATCGGCGCCAACACCCGCAAGGCCATTCGCAGTGCCCAGCAAGCCTTGGGCTGGCCCGCAGATGGCTATCCGACCCGCAAGCTGCTGGACAGCCTGCGCAATCCTTGAGCAGCAACCTGGCGCCAGGGACAGCCCCTGCGCCAAGCCTTGGCTACTTGAAGACCACGTCCTGGGCCAGGGTCAACGTCCTGGCCCCTGCGTCGAGCTTGACCAGGGCGCCCATGGGCAAGGTCAAGTTAGGATCGCAATGACCACTGCGCCACCCAGCCAGCACGGGAATCCGAAATGGCTCGAAGGTCTGCTTGAGCAGCCCGCAGAGCGCGCTGAAATCCACTCCGGCCACATCTCCCACCAACACCCCTCGTAGCTTGTCGAGCTTGCCCGCCAGGCGCAGGTGATTGAGCAAGCGGTCAATGCGGTACAACGGTTCGTTGACATCCTCGATGAACAGAATGGTGCCATCGGTAACGATTTCGTAAGGGGTACCCAGGGTGCTGGCGATCATCGATAGGTTGCCTCCCAGCAGCGGGCCCTGCGCGATGCCCGGCTCGATGGTCGTCAGCGCAAAGGCCACCGGATGAGGCAGCGGACTGCCCGCCCTGACCTGTCCCCTGAGCAGATTGAAGAGGGACGCCTCGGTCGGTGGCTGCTTGCCGCCCAGCAGATCGGCATTGAGCATCGGCCCGTGGAAACTGACAAAACCCGCATAACGATTTATCGCCAGATGCAGCGCCGTGATATCGCTGTAGCCGATGAAAGGCTTGGGATGTCGGCGCAGCAGGTCGAAATCGATCTTGTCCAGCAGTCGCGGGCTGCCATACCCTCCACGCAAGCACAAGATCGCGTCGACTTCGGTATCGGCGAAGGCTGCATGCAGGTCGTGCAGGCGCACCTCATCACTACCGGCCAAATAGCCATCCTGCTGCCCAACCCCGGGAAAGATTCGCAGCCCATACCCTCTGGAGCGCATCCATTGAAGGGCTTTTTCAGTATCCAGCGCCGCCGGGCCAGCCGGCGCGATAAGGCCGATGACGCCTTCGGCTGCCAATGCCGGAACTGGCAGATGGGCATGAAGAGCAGCAGTCGGTTGAGTGGGCATGCAGAGTCTCCCTGTGTGAGTTCACTCAAGCACAGTAGCCATGAATGCCAGGAAACAGAAGGGGAAATCGCCCGCCAGAGACACAAAGGAGGGGGATTGGTAGACCGCCCGCAAGAATCAGCTCTTGCGGGCGGAACGAATCAGGAAACCAGGCCTTCTTTGGCCAGCTTCGCTTGTTCGTCGGCGTGGTACGAGGAACGCACCAGCGGGCCGGATGCCACGTTCTTGAAGCCCATCCGATAGCCTTCCTCGGCGAACCAGGCGAAGGTGTCCGGGTGCACGAAACGCTGCACCGGCAGGTGGTTACGCGACGGCTGCAGGTACTGGCCAAGGGTCAGCATGTCGATGTCATGCTCGCGCATGCGCTTCATCACTTCGATGACTTCGTCGTCGGTCTCACCCAGGCCCAGCATCAAGCCTGACTTGGTCGGCACGTGGGGTACCAGCTGCTTGAACTTCTGCAGCAGGGTCAACGACCACTGGTAATCCGAACCCGGGCGCGCGGCCTTGTACAGGCGCGGTACGGTTTCCAGGTTGTGGTTGAACACATCCGGTGGAGTGGCCGCGGTAATTTCCAGGGCAATGTCCATGCGGCCGCGATAGTCGGGGACCAGGGTTTCCAATTGCACATTTGGCGACAGCTTGCGGATTTCGCGGATGCAGTCGGCAAAGTGCTGGGCACCGCCGTCGCGCAGGTCGTCGCGGTCCACAGAGGTGATTACCACATACTTCAGGCGCAGGTCGGCGATGGCCACGGCCAGGTTCACCGGCTCATCGACATCCAGGGGTTTTGGACGACCATGGCCAACATCACAGAAGGGGCAACGGCGGGTGCAGATATCGCCCATGATCATGAACGTCGCGGTACCACCAGAGAAACACTCACCCAGGTTCGGGCAGGATGCCTCTTCGCAGACGCTATGCAGCTTGTGCTTGCGCAGCAACTGCTTGATCCGATCGACCTCTGGCGATACCGGGATCCGCACGCGGATCCAGTCCGGCTTCTTCGGCAACTCGGTGGTCGGGATGATCTTCACCGGAATACGCGCGACCTTCTCTGCACCGCGCAACTTGACGCCGGTTTCAACTTTCGCACGGGCCGGCCGCTCGGAAACATCCAGCGTCGGGATCAGGGTTTGAACAGCGTCTTGTTGCGCAGTAGTCATATCAGTCGATTCCGCCCGTTAGGGTCGTCTGCTCAGCATAGTCGAGGTGTTTGACGAGCTGCGCACGCAGCCGGGCACTTACCTCGGCAAATTCAATCGGTCCTGCATGGTCGCTCAGCTGGGTCATTGCCAACCCGGCGTAACCACAGGGGTTAATCCGTCGGAACGGCTGCAAGTCCATGTCCACGTTCAATGCCAGGCCATGGAAGGAGCAGCCGTGGCGAATACGCAAGCCCAGGGAGGCGATTTTCGCCCCGTCTACATAGACGCCTGGCGCATCGGGCTTGGCCGCCGCCGAAACGCCGTAGCTGGCCAGTAAATCGATCAGGCAACGCTCCATGCGGCTGACCAGTTCACGTACGCCGAAACCCAGCCTGCGCACATCCAGCAAGAGATAAGCCACCAACTGGCCAGGCCCGTGATAAGTCACCTGGCCACCACGATCAGCCTGCACCACGGGAATATCGCCCGGCACCAGCAGATGCTCGGCCTTGCCGGCCTGCCCCTGGGTAAAGACCGGAGGATGCTGCACCAGCCAGACTTCGTCCGGTGCCTCGGTACCGCGTTGGTTGGTGAAGCGCTGCATGGCCTGCCAGACCGGCTCATAGGCCATCAGGCCAAGCTCACGAAAGCCCAGCGTCTGCGACATCACAGCACCATGTGGACGACACCGGTAGCACGCAGGGCACTATTGATATCACGCAGTTGGTCTTCACCGGTGGCGGTGATGTGCAGTTGTACAGTGGTGTACTTGCCATTGCTGCTCTGGCGCTCGGCCAGGGACTTGATGTCCAGGGTGGCGTACTTGGCAAGGATCTCGATCACGGTGTCCTTGAAGCCGACGACCGTGTCACCGATCACCTTGATCGGATAGTCATCGACGGGGAATTCAATCTTGTGCGACTTAACGTCAGTGTCTGTCATGGCAGTAACGGCCTCGTAAGCCGTGGCGACGGACATGGCCCCCGCACCACTAGGGAGCGAGGGCCATGCAGGTCGACAATATCAGTTGAACAAGCCGTAGAAGAATAGACGGATGCTATCCCACATGCGACGGAAGATACCACCTTCCTCGACCGCGTCCAGAGCGATCAGGTCGGCGCTGTGCACCACTTTATCGTCCAGTTTCACTTCGACCTTACCGATCACGTCACCCTTGGCGATCGGAGCGACCAGCTGCGGGTTCATGGTCATGCTGGCTGCCAGCTTCTTCAGCTGGCCCTTGGGCATGGTCATGGTCAGGTCTTCGGCCAGGCCGGCCTTGACTTGATGGGTCGTGCCCTTCCAGACCGGCGCCTGGGCCAGTTCGGTGCCCTTCTGGTAGAAGGTCTGGGTTTCGAAGAAGCGGAAACCGTAGGTCAGAAGCTTCTGGGTCTCGGCTGCGCGGGCCTGTTCGCTGTTGGTACCGAATACCACGGCGATCAGGCGCATGCCATCACGTACCGCCGAGGACACCATGCAATAGCCCGCTTCGTCCGTGTGGCCGGTCTTCAGGCCATCGACGGTCTTGTCACGCCACAGCAACAGGTTGCGGTTAGGCTGCTTGATACCGTTCCAGAAGAACTCCTTCTGCGAGTAGATCGCATAGTGAGCCGGGTCTTCATGGATGATCGCGCGGGCCAGCAACGCCATGTCATGGGCCGACGAGTAATGCTCGGGGTTCGGCAGGCCGGTCGGGTTCATGAAGTGGCTGTTGCTCATGCCCAGGTCGCCGGCAGTCTTGTTCATCATGTCGGCGAAGGCGTCTTCGCTACCGGCGATATGCTCGGAAATCGCCACGCTGGCGTCGTTGCCCGACTGGATGATGATGCCGTGCAGCAGGTCGCTGACGGAGACTTGCGACCCCACCTTGATGAACATCCGCGAACCGCCGGTACGCCAGGCGTTTTCACTGACGGTCACTGGATCGTTCTCGCCGATCTGGCCACGGCGGATTTCCAGGGTGGCGATATAGGCGGTCATCAGCTTGGTCAAGCTGGCCGGCGGCAGGCGCTGGTCACCGTTGTTCTCCACCAGCACGTTTCCGCTGCTGGCATCCATGAGCACATAGGATTTGGCGGCCAGCTGCGGTGGCGACGGCATCGCCTCTACCGCCCAGGCGGCGGGCGTGATGATCAGCGGGACAAGCAGGCACAGGCGTTTGGCAAAGGTGGTGATGTTCATCCGTCTCTCGAAGTCGCTAATGGAAACTTGCCCCAGGGGCAAAATTATTTCAGACAGCCATCTAAAGGGCTGTCGCGTGTAACGTTGTTCACTCACTGACCCTTGCCGGGCTTTTGTTGTACGACGAGCCAACAACCAGGATCGCCCCCCAGTACCGCAAGCGAACCATCATTTCTCAGCGTCCCTACTCTGCAGTGACCACGCTCGCCTGACCCAGGTTGGCCAGGCGCACGCTATTCTGCGCTTGCTGGGTTTCTCCCGGCGATCCGAACGGCCCCAGGCGTACCCGGTGCAGCGTCTGCTGATTACGTACGATCGAACTGATGAACACCGGGGCGCTCACCATTGAACTCAACTTCGACCTCAACAGCTCGGCCGCATCCGGATTGGCGAAGGCACCTACCTGCAGGTACTGGCCGGAGGCGGCCGCAGAACCGCTCTTGACCTGTACAGGAACCACCGCGGCCGCATGTTGCTGCGGTGGCGGAGTCCACTGCTCGACCGTACCGGCCGAACTGGTGATCACCGGCGCGCTATTCTGCGCCACTTGCGGCTCGTTGAGCATCAAAGGCGCCGGACGGCCACGCTGGGCCCACCATTGCTGAGGATCGATGCCCTCGACCTTGACTCGGGCAGTCCCGGTCTCGGCATAACCGAGCTTCTTGGCCGCCGCATAAGACAGGTCGATGATCCGGTCGGAATAGAACGGCCCCCGGTCGTTGACCCGCAGGATCACGCTGCGGTTGTTGTCCAGGTTGGTCACCCGTACATAGCTGGGCAATGGCAGTGTCTTGTGCGCGGCACTCATGCCGTACAAATCATAGACCTCGCCATTGGCGGTGTTCTGGCCGTGGAACTTGGTGCCGTACCAGGAAGCCGTGCCCGACGCCACGTAGTTCTTGGACTCCTGGATCGGGAAGTAGGTCTTGCCCAGTACCGTATAGGGATTGGCCTTGTACGGGCCGGTGTGCAGGGTTGGCGTGGCATCGGGAATGCGCGATACATCGACATCCCACCAGGGCGCGCCATCCTTGTGGGCGCGATTGATATCCAGGCCCGGCATCGAACGCACGGTATTGGTGGGTTTCTGCTGTGGCGCGCGGCTCGTCGAGCAACTGGCCACCAACAGCGACAATGCGGCAAAAGCCAGCAGCTTCAGGGGTTTGCAGATTGGCATTGCCAGCATTACTTGACGCCCCGTGCTTGGACCAGCTGTTCAGACAGCTGATGTACGGCCATGGCATACATCACGCTGCGATTATAGCGAGTGATCGCGTAGAAGTTCTTCAGGCCCATCCAGTATTCCGGACCGTTATCACCCTCCAGGCGGAAAGCAGTAACCGGCATATCATCGCGCAGCGCATCATGACTCGACCAGCCCAGGGCTCGCAACTCCCCGACGGTCTTCGTCGGCTCGATCCCGGTGGTCAGGCCCTCATCTACACGATCGCCGCGCACGTCGGCGCGACTGACCACCGGCTCGCCGGCGACCCAACCATGGCGCTTGAAGTAGCTGGCCACGCTGCCGATGGCATCGTCCGGATTGGTCCAGATATTGATGTGCCCATCGCCATCGAAATCCACGGCATAGGCCCGGAAGCTGCTCGGCATGAACTGCGGCAGCCCCATGGCACCGGCGTAGGAGCCCTTGAGACTCAGCGGATCCAGTTGTTCTTCGCGCGCCAACAGCAGGAACTCGCGCAGCTCCTTGCGGAAGAATTCAGCCCGCGGCGGATAATCGAAGCCCAGGGTCGACAAGGCATCGATCACCCGATAATTGCCCGTATTACGCCCGAAAAAGGTCTCGACGCCGATGATCGACACGATGACCTGGGCCGGTACTCCGTACTCCTGTTCAGCCCGGGCCAACACCGCCTCGTGCTGGCGCCAGAAGTCCACACCGCGGGCAATGCGCGCGTCGGTGATGAACATCGGGCGGTATTCCTTCCACTGCTTGACCCGCTCGGCAGGTCGCGAAATGGCATCAAGAATTGCTTGCTTGCGCTCGGCTTCGCGGAACACGCTCATGAGCTGCTCACCGGCAAAACCGTAGTCCCGGGTCATTTCCCCGACGAATTCGGCAACCTGGGGCGAGCCTTCGTAGGCACCAGCCGAAGCAGGTTCCACGGCCCCCAGGATGCTCGCCAGACCGACCCATGGAGCATACCGAGCGGTCCAGCCACGCATTACTTGCATTGAATTCTTCACCTTAATCAAACCTGTGCGATCCACTTGCGATGGGTATGGATCGACATCAAAACCCCAAACGCTGACAGTAGCGTCACCAACGAAGTTCCTCCGTAGCTAATGAAGGGCAACGGAACTCCCACCACCGGCAACAAGCCACTGACCATACCGATGTTGACGAAAACGTAAACAAAAAACGTCATGGTCAGGCTGCCTGCCAGCAACTTGCCGAACAGTGTCTGGGCCTGCGCCGTGATCACCAGGCCGCGCCCGATCAGCAGCAGGTAGATCAGCAACAATGCGCAGATCCCCACCAGGCCGAACTCCTCGCCCAGGACCGCGATAATAAAGTCGGTGTGGCTCTCGGGCAAAAAGTCCAGGTGCGATTGGGTGCCCAGCAACCAGCCCTTGCCGAACACGCCGCCGGAGCCGATGGCCGCCTTGGACTGGATGATGTTCCAGCCGGTACCCAAAGGATCGCTTTCCGGGTCGAGGAAGGTCAGGATCCGCTGCTTCTGGTAGTCGTGCATGATGAACATCCACATGGCAATCGCCACCGGCACCGCGGCCGCCAGCACACCGATGATCCAGCGCCAGCGCAAACCGCCCATGAACAGCACGAAGGTGCCCCCGGCCAGGATCAGCAAGGCCGTACCCAGGTCGGGTTGGCGCACGATCAGCATGAACGGCAAGCCGATCAGGATGAGGCTGATCGCCACGTGCTTGAGGTGCGGCGGCAAGGTGCGCTTGGACAGGTACCAGGCGATGGTCGCCGGCATGATGATCTTCATGAACTCCGAAGGCTGGAAGCGGATGACCCCGGGGACATTGATCCAACGGGTCGCCCCCATGGCGTTATGCCCCATCACGTCCACCACCACCAGCAGCACCACGCCGAACACATAGCCCAGCGGTACCCAGCGCGCCATGAAGCGCGGCTCGAACTGGGCGATGACAATCATCGACACCAGGCCGATACCGAAGGACGTGGCTTGCTTGGCCAACAGGTCCCAGCTCTTGCCGCTGGCCGAATACAGCACGAACAGGCTGCCGGCGGCCAGGGTCAGCAGCAGGATCAACAAAGGGCCATCGATATGCAGGCGTTGCAATAGCGTCGCCCGACGCCGCATCACATCCTCGCTGGACAGAATGCGGTCAAAATTACTCTTCACGGGCCGTAGCCTCCGTGCTGATAGGGCTGGCGAATTCTGGCTTGAGCTGGCCATCCGGGCCCAGGAGCCAGGCATCCATGACCTGGCGCACTACAGGTGCGGCGACACCGGAGCCCGACTCACCGTTCTCCACCATCACCGACACCACGATCTTCGGATTCTCGGCAGGCGCGAACCCCACGAACAAGGCGTGGTCGCGGTGGCGCTCCTGGACCTTGGAGCGGTCGTACTTCTCGCCCTGCTTGATCGCTACCACCTGGGCCGTACCACTCTTGCCGGCGATGCGATACGGCGAGCCGACCGCAGCCTTGCGTGCGGTACCCCGGGCACCGTGCATCACCTGTTGCATGCCATGGTTGACCCGCGTCCAGTCCGCGGGGTCGCGCAGCACGATATCCGGCATCGGATTGTGATCCACGGGTTTTTCGCCCTCGATGCTCTTGGCCAGATGCGGCCGGTTCCAGCGCCCCTTGCTGGCCACCAGGGCGGTAGCCTGGGCCAGCTGCAGCGGTGTCGACTGCATGTAGCCCTGGCCGATTCCGAGAATCAGGGTTTCCCCCGGGAACCAGGCCTGGCGCCGGGTCGCACGCTTCCACTCGCGGGTAGGCATCAGCCCTGGCGACTCCTCGAACATATCCAGGGAGACCTTCTGGCCGATACCGAACTTGCTCATGTAGGCCGAGAGCCGATCGACTCCCAGCTTGTGGGCCAGGTCGTAGAAGTAGGTGTCGTTGGACCGCATGATCGCCGTATCCAGGTCAACGAAGCCGTCGCCGGTGCGGTTCCAGTTACGGTATTTGTGATCGTAGTTGGGCAATTGGTAGTAGCCGGGGTCATAAACCCGGGTCGCCGCCGTGACGACCCCGGCATCCAGTCCGGCAATCGCCACCGCCGGCTTGATGGTCGAGCCTGGCGGGTAGAGTCCGCGCAGCACCCGATTGAACAGCGGCCGGTCGATGGAGTCGCGCAATTCGGCATAGGCCTTGAAGCTGATACCGGTCACGAACAGGTTGGGGTCGAAGCTTGGCTGGCTGACCATCGCCAGTACTTCACCAGTGTTCGGGTCCAATGCCACCACCGCGCCCCGTCGACCGCCCAGGGCCGCCTCTGCCGCTTCCTGCAACTTGATATCCAGGCTCAGGACAATGTCCTTGCCTGGAATCGGATCGGTACGCTTGAGCACGCGCAACACACGATTTCGAGCATTGGTCTCGACCTCTTCGTAACCGACCTGCCCGTGCAGTTCCGCCTCGTAGAAGCGCTCGATACCGGTCTTGCCGATATGGTGCGTGCCGCTGTAGTTCACCTTGTCCAGGGTCTTCTGTTCTTTTTCGTTGATCCGCCCCACATAGCCCACGGAATGGGCGAAGTGTGCTCCCTGTGGGTAATGCCGGACCAACTGGGCAACCACTTCCACGCCTGGCAGGCGGAACTGGTTCACTGCGATGCGGGCTATCTGTTCTTCCGTCAGCTCGAACAGGATCGGTACCGGTTCGAATGCCCGCGGCCCCTGCTTGACGCGCTTTTCGAACAGCACGCGGTCTTCGGGCGTCAGCTCCAGCACTTCGACGACCACATCGAGCACCTGCCGCCAGTCACCGGAACGCTCGCGCGTCATGCTCAGGCTGAAGCTGGGCCGGTTGTCAGCCACCACCACGCCATTACGGTCATAGATCAGGCCCCGGCTCGGAGGAATGGACTGGACGTGAACCCGGTTACTCTCCGACTTGGTCGAGTGAATTTCGTACTGGATCACCTGCAGGTAGTACAGGCGGGCAATCAGCACGCCGATCAGACAGACCACCAGAATGGCGCCGAACACCACCCGGTTACGCACCAGGCGGGCGTCTTTTTCATGGTCCTTGATACGGATCGGCTGAGACATGAGGGGCGTGGGCTACTTGTGGTAGGGGTGGCCAGACAGCACGGTCCAGGCACGATACAGCTGTTCGCCGATGAGAATCCGCACCAGGGGGTGCGGCAGGGTCAGGGGCGACAACGACCAACGCTGGTCGGCCCGCGCACAGACCTCCGGTGCCAGCCCTTCCGGGCCACCGACCATGAAGTTCACAGTACGCGAGTCGAGGCGCCAGCGATCCAGCTCCACCGCCAACTGCTCGGTGCTCCAGGGCTTGCCGTGCACCTCGAGGGTGACGATGCGCTCGTTATGCCCGACCTTGGCCAGCATGGCCTCGCCTTCCTGACGGATAAAGCGGGCCACGTCGGCATTCTTGCCTCGGGTATTGAGCGGTATTTCCACCAGTTCAAGCGCCAACTCGGACGGCAGACGCTTGGCATACTCATGCCAACCCTCTTCCACCCATTTGGGCATGCGTGAACCGACAGCGATCAGACGCAGGCGCACAGCCGTCCCTTATTGCTGGTCTTTGTTGAGCTTGGCGAAGTGCTCATGGGTGTTTTCCGGGCTGTGGTGCTTGCCGTCGGCCGCACGACTCTGCTCAGCGCCCTGCCACAGGCGCTCCAGGTCATAGAACTGGCGGGCAGAGGCGGTCATCATGTGCACGATCACGTCGTCCAGGTCCAGCAGGACCCAGTCGCTGTCGCCCTTGCCTTCTTCACCCAGAGGGCGTACGCCCTGGGCCTTGACCATCTCGCGGACCTTTTCCAGCATCGCGCCGATCTGGCGGTTGGAGGTACCGGTGGCGATCACCATGTAGTCGGTGATGCTCTGCTTGTCGCGCACATCGATCACCAGGATGTCCTGGGCCTTGACGTCTTCCAGCGCGGCAACAGCCACCTTGACCAGATCTTCGCCTTTCATTACTTGGTTAGTCATATAAAACTCGTTCAGCTCGTATGTACGGAACGCCGCACGGCCTGGGCCGGCAGCATTCCTTCAGTTCGGCGCACGGTAAAGTCCGTGAGCATCGATATAGGCCAGGACCGCGTCAGGCACCAGGAAACGTACCGACTTACCGCTGGCCAGCAGTTGACGGATCTGGGTGGCAGACACCGCGAGCGGTGTCTGCCAGACGAATGCAATATGTCCCCCCGGCCCTGCCAGGGCCAGCGGATCGCTCACCGAGCGGGCCGCCAACAGGTTGCGCAGGGCATCCGGCGGCTCGCTATCGGCATCCGGGCGTTGCAGCACCAGGATGTGGCAATGCTGGAGCAACTCCTCCCAGCGATGCCAGGTGGGCAGGCCGCAAAATGCGTCCCAGCCCAACAGCAGGAACAACTGGTCGTCAGCAGCCAGTTCGGCACGCATCTGCTCCAGTGTGTCTATGGTGTAGGACGGTTTGTCCCGTTTCAGCTCACGGTCGTCCACCACCAGGGGTGAGACGCCCGCCACCGCACGCTCGACCATCGCCAGACGATCGAGCGCCGACACCTGCGGTGTATCCCGATGAGGCGGCCTGGCACTGGGTGCCAGGCGCAGCTCGTCGAGTCGCATGGATTCGGCCACTTCCAGTGCGCCACGCAGGTGGCCGATATGCACTGGATCGAAGGTGCCACCCAGCAGGCCGATACGTTTGCCCATCAAGTACGCACGTGACCGTCGCCGAACACCACATACTTCTCGCTGGTCAGGCCTTCCAGGCCCACAGGACCACGGGCGTGCAGCTTGTCGGTGGAAATGCCGATCTCCGCGCCCAGGCCATACTCGAAACCATCGGCGAAACGCGTCGAGGCATTGACCATCACCGAACTGGAGTCCACCTCGTTGAGGAAGCGCCGGGCATCGGTGAAGTTCTCGGTGACGATGGAGTCGGTATGGTGCGAACCATAGGTATTGATGTGCTCGATGGCCTGCTCCAGGCCATCCACTACACGAATAGAAAGGATCGGCGCGGTGTACTCGGTACGCCAGTCTTCTTCGGTGGCTTCCAGTACATCGGCCCCAAGGATCGACCGCGTCTGCTCGCAGCCTCGCAGCTCGACCCCCTTGTCGCGATAGATCGCGGCCAAAGGCGGCAGGACGCGCTCGGCGATGGCCCCGTGAACCAGCAGCGTCTCCATGGTGTTGCACGGAGCGTAGCGCTGGGTCTTGGCGTTGTCGGCGATACGAATGGCCTTGTCCAGGTCCGCTGCCACATCGATGAATACGTGGCAGACCCCATCCAGATGCTTGATCACCGGCACCCTGGCATCGCGGCTGACCCGTTCGATCAGGCTCTTGCCGCCACGAGGCACGATCACGTCGACGAACTCGGGCATGGTGATCAACGCGCCGACCGCTGCGCGGTCGGTGGTTTCCACCACCTGCACCACATGGGCTGGCAGCTCGGCCGCCGCCAACCCCTGCTGGATGCAGGTGGCGATGGCGCGATTGGAATGAATGGCTTCGGAGCCACCACGCAGGATGGTGGCGTTACCGGACTTCAGGCACAGGGCCGCCGCGTCGATGGTCACGTTGGGACGCGATTCGTAGATGATGCCGATCACACCCAACGGCACACGCATCTTGCCCACCTGGATCCCTGAAGGCAGGTAGCGCATGTCACGGATTTCACCGATGGGGTCAGGCAGCTTGGCCACCTGGCGCAAGCCTTCGATCATCTCGTCGATGCGCGCGGGAGTCAGTGCCAGGCGGTCCAGCAGGGCCGGCTCCAGACCATTGGCCCGACCATTGGCCAGGTCCTGTTCGTTGGCCGCGGCCAGTTCCGGTCGCGCGGCGTCCAGCGCATCGGCGGCCGCCAGCAGCGCACGGTTCTTCTGCGCGGTGGTGGCACGGGCGATGACCCGGGAAGCTTGGCGGGCAGCGCGACCCAAACGGGTCATGTAGTCAAGAACGGACTCAGTCATGGTCTGGTGTGGTCTTGGCAAAGAGGAAAGCGGCTGATTATAGCTGTCGCGCCCGCCCACGGACAGCGGTCACGGGCGGATGGTCGAAATACTCGCAGTTCAGCCTGAATTAAGCCTGGAGTTGTTATCATCCCGGCACTTTTCTGACCACATCTCATCACCACCATGTCCATCCTGACCTCTGCGAAACTGCCCAAAGCCCTGCCTGATGGCTTTTTCGACCGTGATGCTCAGCTCCTGGCCCGTGAGCTGCTGGGCAAGGTCATCCGCCATAAAGTCGGCGACCTGTGGTTGTCCGTGCGCATTATCGAGACTGAAGCCTATTACTGCGAGGAAAAAGGCAGCCATGCCTCCCTCGGCTTCACAGAAAAACGTAAGGCGTTGTTTCTGGATGGCGGCCACATCTATATGTACTACGCCCGGGGCGGCGACTCACTGAACTTCAGCGCCCAAGGCCCGGGCAACGCCGTGCTGATCAAGTCCGCCTACCCCTGGGTCGACGAGATTTCCGGCCCTGCCAGCCTGGCGCAAATGCAACTGAACAACCCGGACGCCAGCGGCCAGCCGCGCCCCTCGCAGAAGCTCTGCGCCGGCCAGACCCTGCTATGCAAGGCCCTCGGCCTGAAAGTCCCAGTATGGGATGCGAAACGCTTCGATCACGAAGCCCTCTTTGTCGAGGATGTCGGTGCCGCCGTACCGCAGATCATCCAAAGCACCCGCCTGGGCATACCCAAGGGCCGCGATGAACACCTGATGTACCGTTTCGTCGACGCTGCCTACGCGCCGTACTGCACCCGGAACCCGTTGCGCCGGGGCCAGGTCGAGGGCCGCGACTACCTCATCCTCGGCTGACCCCATCACCGCTCGATACTGACAATGGAGTTGAATCTATGGGCCCATGGCTCGACAGCGTGACCGCCTGGCTAAGCGGCAACCCACAGTGGCTGGCAGCCGCGGTATTTATCGTCGCGTTCGTGGAGTGCCTGGCCATCGCCGGCCTGATCGTCCCCGGCACCGTACTGTTGTTCGCTATCGCGGTATTGGCAGGCAATGGCGCCTTGTCGTTGGGCGAGACCCTGCTGCTGGGCTTCGCCGCCGGCATCCTGGGCGATGTCACGTCCTACCTGCTGGGACGTCGCTTCCACCAGCGCATCCGCCGCTTGCCAGGGCTGCGCCAGCACCCTGAATGGATCAACGGCGCCGAAGCCTATTTCCAGCGCTATGGCATTGCCAGCCTGCTGGTTGGACGCTTCATCGGCCCCCTGCGCCCAATGCTGCCGATGGTGGCGGGCATGTTCGACATGCCGTTCCCGCGGTTCTTCGCCGTCAGCCTGCTGGCTGCGGCAGGCTGGTCGGTGGCCTACCTGCTGCCCGGCTGGGCCACCGGCGCAGCCATTCGCCTGCCTCTGCCCGAAGGGTTCTGGCCCCAGGCCGGCGTGGTCATCGGCAGCCTCGCGGTATTGATCGGCCTGAGCGTCAACAGCAGCCTGCGTCGCCATCGCCGGGCGACCCTGTTGATGTCCGGCCTGAGCCTGGCGCTACTGCTGGGGCTATTCATCGGTTACCCCCACCTGGCCCAGTTCGACCAGGGGCTGATAGCCCTGGTGCAGGAACACCGCGACCCGGCACTGGACAGGATCATGGTGATGGTCACCCAGATCGGCGAGTTTCGCGCCATGTTCATCATCAGCGCGGCCCTGACCCTGTTGCTGGTGCTGCTGCGCCAGTGGCGCCATGCGTTGTTCGCCGGCGCCACGCTGCTGTGCACTGCACTGGCCAATACCGCCGGCAAGTGGTTCTTCGCCCGGATACGCCCGGAAGTGCTGAGCGAGCCGCTGGCCAGCTTCAGCATGCCCAGCGGTCACGCCTCCGGATCCTTTGCCCTGTTCCTGACCCTCGCGGTGCTGGCTGGCCGCGGTCAACCGCCGCGGATGCGCTTGACCTGGCTGCTGCTGGGCTGCCTGCCGGCAATGTCGATCGCCCTGTCACGGGTTTATCTGGGAGCTCATTGGCCGACCGACATTTTTGCCGGGGCAATGCTCGCAGCCTGCGTCTGTGCCGCCAGCCTGACCCTGGTCCAGTGGCAGGCCCCGCTCAAGCCGATGCCGGCCAAGGCCTGGTGGCTGGTGCTGCCAGTGATGGTGCTGCTGTGTGCCTTCATGTCGATGCGACATTTGCCGCAAGCGCTGCTGCGCTACGCCTATTGAGTCGCCGGGAAAGTGTGGCTCAGGCGAAGAGCTCACCTTGCAACTCATCCAATAGCAGTTGAATGGCATCCAGACGCTGCTGTGGATCGTCCAGTTGCAGCAGATCGATCTTGTCCAGTTCGGAAAAGGGCAACAGGTACGCCAGTTGATTGGCCAGTGACTGTTGCCCTGCGGCCTCGACGCCCATGTCCAGGGCCTCGACCATCGGATGCTCGGCCAGGGCCTTGAGCAGCGCCACCAGGTCGGCGTCGTCTTCCTTCAATGGCTGCTCCGCTGCCTCATCCAGCCAGCGGACCTGGGCCACGACCAACTGATCCTTCTGCACCTCGCTACCAAGGACACGAAAGCGCCGCCCGCCCTTGACCCGAATGCCCAGCAAGCCATTGTCCTGCTGGTGGAAGTCGGTAATCAGTGCCTCGCAACCTACCTGGGCATAACCTGGGGCAGCCACACCAGTTTCCGCGCCCTCCAGGATGCACACCACACCGAACCCGCTCCCCTGCTTCATGCAGCGGCCGATCATGTCCAGGTAGCGAGCTTCGAAGATCTGCAAGTCCAGAATGCAGTCGGGAAACAGCACGGTATTCAAGGGGAACAGCGGCAGACTCATGACATCCATCCTCAAACCAGCAACGACACCGCCAATGGCAGCAGGACTGCCGTGGCCACGCCCATCAGACTCATCGCCAGCGCGGCAAAGGCGCCGCACTCCTCACTTTCTTGCAGGGCCACCGACGTGCCCACGGCGTGTGCCGTCATGCCCAGCGCCATGCCCCGGGCCTCGGGTGCCCGGACTCCCAGGCGATCGAGCAGGCCGGGGCCGAAAATCGCACCAATCACGCCCGTGATCAGCACGAACACCGCGGCCAGTGCCGCTACCCCGCCGATCTGCTCGGCCACCAGCATGGCGATCGGTGAGGTAACCGACTTGGGTGCCATGGTCATGAGGATCATGTGCTCGGCACCGAACCACCACCCAAGCAACACGCCCAGGCTAGTGGCCAGAACCCCACCCACCACCAGCGTAGTAAATATCGGCCAGAACAACTGGCGGATACGTCGCAGGTTGAGGTACAGCGGCACCGCCAGGGCGACTGTAGCCGGCCCCAGGAGAATGCTCAGGATCTCGGTGCTCTTGCGGTACTCGGCATAGCTCAACCCACAACCGAGCAGTACCCCGATCACCAGCAGCATCGATACCAGCACCGGCTGCAGGAACATCCAGCGAGTCTTTTCGAATGCCGCCAGCACCAGTTGATAGGCCCCGAGGGTGATACCGATGCCAAACAGCGGATGGTGGATGACCGCGGCCCAGGCCCCCTGCCAATCGAAACTCATGGGCGCTCCTCCCGGCGAGCCTGGCGCTTGACCAGGCGCTGCATCAGCACTCCGGCAAAGGCCATGGAAAGCACCAGCGACAGCACCAGCGCCCCGGCGATGGCCCAGAAGTCCGCAGCGATATCCCGGGCGTAGACCATCACCCCGACAGCAGGCGGTACCAGCAACAGTGGTAGATAACGCAACAGACTGCCGGCCGCCTGGTTCAACGGCTCGCCCACTTCACCGCGCACGACCAGGAACACCAGCAGCAATAGCAGGCCGATGATCGGCCCCGGCAATACGGGCAACAGCAGATGATTGAGCGCCGTCCCGAGCAGTTGGAACAGCACCAGCCATGTCAAACCGCGTAACAACATACCGCCCTCTCCAGCCAGATCCCGTCGCGCATTATAAGCACGCAGGCGCGATGAACCGGCATTCGCCAAAAGCATGGATCTTTACCGAGCCGGATCACCATGATGATCTACAGTGGAAGTTTCGGACCGTGAAACACCGCATCGATCACCAAAAATCGTTGAACCAAGGAGAGTGTCAATGCCCTATGTTCCTGTTGCAGAGCTCAAGGATTATGTTGGAAAGGAACTGGGTCGTTCCGCATGGCTCACTATCGACCAGGAGCGTATCAACCTGTTTGCCGAAGCCACCGGTGACTTCCAGTTCATTCACGTCGACCCGGCCAAGGCCGCACAGACGCCATTTGGCAGCACCATCGCCCACGGTTTCCTGACCCTGTCGCTGATTCCGAAGCTGATGGAGGACATCCTGGTACTGCCCCAGGGGCTGAAAATGGCGATCAACTATGGCCTGGACAGCGTGCGTTTCATCCAGCCGGTGAAGGTCGACTCCAAGGTGCGGCTCAAGGTCGACCTGGTGGACGCGACCGAGAAGAAACCCGGCCAATGGCTGCTCAAGGCCAGCGTCACCCTGGAAATCGAAGGCCAGGAAAAACCGGCCTATATCGCTGAGCCCCTGTCACTCTGCTTCGTCTGATGCACCCCTGAGCGAAACGCATCACGCTGTTTCGCTCAGGCTCTCTATATATAAGGCACACGGCTACGGCATACTCGGACCCCTAATCATCCGGAACCCGTTATGCGCCCATTTGTCCCCCTGGTTTTGACCCTCCTGCTCAGCGCTTGCGGTGATGGCGAATCACTGTTGCCGCCCGATGCCCGCCTACCGGATGGCGGACGCTATCGTGGCGACCTGGTCAACGGTCTGTTGCAGGGCCAGGGCCGCATCGACTACCCCAATGGCAGCTGGTATGCCGGTCAGTTCGACAAGGGGCAATGGCACGGGCAAGGGGAATGGCACGGTAGCAACGGCGAAGTCTATCGAGGCCTGTTCCAGCAGGGGTTGTTCCATGGGCAAGGCACCCTGACCACCAAGAACAGCAGCTACAGTGGCGGCTTCAAGCTCGGGCGCCGTGACGGCGAAGGCACCCTCAAAGAAGACGGCATGACCTATCGGGGCGAGTTCAAGGCCGACCTGTATTCGGGCCTGGGGCGCCTGGAACTGGACGACGGCAGCCAGTACCAGGGCCAGTTCGCCAAGGGCAAGCCCAATGGCGAAGGCCAGCGCAGCGACTCCAGCGGCAACCAGTTCAGCGGCCACTTCGTCGACGGTCAACTCGAAGGCAATGGCACGTTCAACAGTGCCGAAGGCGATATCTACGTCGGCGGTTTCAAGCACAACCAGCTCAATGGCAAAGGCCGCTATGAAAACTCCGACGGCGATGTATGGATCGGTCAGTTCAAGGACGGAGCCTTGGGCGGCAAGGGTGAGCTGATCGGCGCCGATGGCAGCCACTACCTCGGTACCTTCAGCGACTGGCGTTTCAGCGGCGAGGGGCGCCTGAACCTCAGCGATGGCAGCTTCTATGTCGGTGGATTCGACAGCGACAACTATCAGGGGCACGGGGTCCTGGTGCTACGCGACGGCAGCGTGCAAAGCGGTGTGTGGAACAACGGCCTGCGGGTTCGCGATGCCGATGGCAAGCTGCTCCCCGACCCCCTGGAAACGGCCCTGCTGAACCAGGGCCGCCTACTCAAGGAAGCCCTCGATGCCGTGCCGGCCTCGACCCCAGCCATCGAGCTCTACAGCCTGACCCTGGCCGGCGATGGCAAGCAGAGCGTATTCCTGCGTGAAGCCGACTATGTCAGCAACATGCTCGCCAGCCGTTTCGGCGCCTATGGCCAGATCCGCCTGGTGAACCACCGCGACCACATGATGAACCGCCCCATGGCCACCCGGGAAAACCTGCGCCGCGCGGCCCAGGTCCTGGCCGAACGCAGCGGGCCCGAAGACCTGGTATTCATCTACCTCACCAGCCACGGCACCAGCGAACATGAACTGGTGCTCGACCAACCACGCCTGGAGCTGGCCGACCTGCCCGCCGACGAGCTGGCCAATGCCCTGGCGCCCTTGAAGAATCGCGACAAGATCGTGGTCATCTCGGCTTGCTACTCTGGCGGTTTCATCCCGGCCCTCAAGGATGAACGAACCCTGGTCATGACCGCCTCAAAGGCGGACCGGGTATCCTTCGGCTGCTCGGAAGAAGCCGACTTCACCTACTTCGGAGACGCCCTGTTCGCCCAGGCGCTGAACCAGACCGATGACCTGGAGCACGCCTTCATGCTGGCCAAGGCGAGCGTGGCCGAGCGCGAGCAGGCGGACAACTTCGACCCGTCCGAGCCACAGATCTGGGCCCCCAAGGGGGTCATCGCCCACTGGCAGCAACTACGCAAGCAGCAGGCACGAAAAGCCCTGCAGAGTGTCTCTATCAGCAGCAAGGAAGCACAAGGCAACTAAGCTGGAAAGTATCAAGGGGGAATGACTATGTACTTGACGCCACAGCACATCCTGCTCGCCGGCGCCTCTGGCCTGACCGGGGAGCAATTGCTCGACCGCCTGCTCAACGAGCCCACCATCAGCCGGGTCCTGGCCCCCAGCAGGCGCCCGTTGAGCGAGCACCCACGACTGGAAAACCCGGTCGGCGACCCTGCAACCGTCCTGCCGCAGCTGACCGGCAAGGTGGAAATCGCCTTTTGCTGCCTGGGCACCACCATCAAGCAAGCCGGCTCCGAAGCCGCCTTTCGCGCCGTGGACCTGGACCTGGTCGTGACTTTCGCCAAGCGCGCCCTGGAAATGGGTGCGCGACACCTGGTTGTGGTCAGCGCCCTGGGCGCCGATCCCAAGTCGTCGATTTTCTACAACCGGGTCAAGGGCGAGATGGAAGAGGCGCTGAAGCGCCAGGGCTGGCCGCAATTGACCATCTGCCGGCCTTCCCTATTGCTCGGAGACCGGGTCGAACCGCGTCTTGGCGAGCAGTTGGTCGGTCCACTATCGCGGCTGATCCCGGGCAAATATCGCGGCATCGAAGCCTGCCAGTTGGCTCGAGCCATGTGGCGCCTGGCCCTGGAAGAACAGAGTGGCACCCGGGTGGTGGAGTCCGACGAGTTGCGCAAGCTGGGCAAATGATCGGCTGCGCCAGGCAAGCTCCGCAGGAGGCGGCCTGGCAACTCCCCCTACAACCCGCCGGTAGCCCTGAACCCCACGCCCAACACCGTCAGCACCGACAGCGGCAAGAGCAACGTATCGAGCACAGCGCTGGCCGGCAGGTCCAGGCCCGGATACCTCGGCGCCTCGGCACCAAAGCGATCCTGGGGACAGCATCCGCCCTGCAGGGCATACAGATCCAGGCGCGTCCCCGAGTACACCACCGCAGCCCCGGGCTTCGCCGCATCCAGGGTCCGGGCCGTGGCGCAGCCGCCCAACTGCAGGGCGGCCAGCAACAGCAGCAGGGCTCTACTCATCACTGCTCAAGTGATGTTCGCCCCAGCGGGGCAGCATGTCCTGGGGAATATTCAGCAGGTTGAGAATCCGCGCCACCACGAAGTCCACCAGGTCATCGATGGTCTGGGGCTGGTGATAGAAACCCGGCGAGGCCGGCAGGATGGTCACGCCCAGGTTCGACAGCTTGAGCATGTGCTCCAGGTGAATACTGGAGTACGGCGCCTCGCGCGGCACCAGGATCAGCTGACGGCGCTCCTTGAGCGTAACGTCCGCAGCCCGTTCGATCAGGTTGTTGCAGGCGCCGGTGGCAATCGCCGACAGGGTGCCGGTAGAGCAAGGCACCACCACCATCGCGGCCGGTGAGCCGGAGCCCGAAGCCACCGGCGACATCCAGTCCTCCTTGCCGTAGACCCGGATCTGCCCCGCCGCCGCCCCGGTGTACTCGGTCAGGAACGCCTGCATCAGCTGCGGCTTGGCCGGTAGGGTGACATCGGTCTCGGTGGCCATCACCAATTGCGCGGCCTTGGAGATCAGGAAATGCACCTCTCGGTCCTCGCGCACCAGGCAGTCGAGCAGGCGCAGGCCATACTGGGCACCAGAGGCGCCAGTCATGGCCAGGGTGATGCGTTCCGGGCCGTTGCTCATTGCAGCGCCTCGGCCAGCTTGCCGTGCAGGCCGCCAAAGCCGCCATTGCTCATGATCACCACCTGGGTCCCGGGCTTGGCCTGGCTCTTCACTCGCTCGATGATGCCGTCCAGCGAATCGCTGACGATCGACGGCACCGTGCACTGGGCCGCCGTGGCCGCCAGGTCCCAGCCCAGGTTGGGTGGCGCGTACCAGATCACCTGGTCGGCCTGGTTGACGCTTTCCGGCAGGCCATCACGGTGGGCGCCCAACTTCATGGAGTTGGAGCGCGGCTCGATGATGGCGATCACCGGCGCCTCGCCGACGCGCTTGCGCAAGCCATCCAGGGTGGTGGCGATGGCCGTCGGGTGGTGGGCGAAGTCATCGTAGATGGTCACGCCATGCACCTGGGCGACTTTCTCCATACGCCGCTTCACACTCTTGAAAGCGCTCAGCGCAGCGATGCCCATGGCCGGCACCACGCCCACATGACGGGCCGCGGCCAGGGTCGCCAAGGCGTTGGCGACGTTATGCTGGCCGGTCAGTTCCCACTCGACCACACCCTGGCTCACACCCTCGAACAGCACTTCGAAGGCCGAGCCGTCTTCGCTGTGCAGCTTGACCTGCCACTGGCCGCCGGCGCCGGTGGTCTGCACCGGGGTCCAGCAACCCATCTCGATCACCCGCTGCAAGGCGGGCTCGGTGGTGGGATGGATCACCAGGCCTTCGCTGGGGATAGTCCGCACCAAGTGGTGGAACTGCCGCTCGATGGCCGCCAGGTCCGGGAAGATGTCCGCATGGTCGAATTCGAGGTTGTTGAGGATGGCTGTGCGCGGACGGTAATGGACGAATTTCGAGCGCTTGTCGAAGAAGGCGCTGTCGTACTCGTCGGCCTCGATCACGAAGAACGGTGTGCCGCCCAGGCGGGCCGAGACCGCGAAGTTCTGCGGCACGCCGCCGATCAAAAAGCCCGGGCTCATCCCGGCATGCTCCAGCACCCAGGCCAGCATGCTGCTGGTAGTGGTCTTGCCATGGGTGCCGGCCACCGCCAGTACCCAACGCCCTTGCAGCACATGGTCCGCCAGCCATTGCGGGCCGGACACATAGGGCAAGCCCTTGTTCAACACATATTCCACCGCCGGGTTGCCCCGGGACATGGCGTTGCCGATCACCACCAGGTCCGGTGCGGGGTCCAGCTGGGCCGGATCATAACCCTGGGTCAGCTCGATGCCCTGGGCTTGCAGCTGGGTGCTCATCGGCGGATAGACGTTGGCGTCGGAGCCGGTGACGTGGTGGCCGAGTTCTTTGGCCAGAACCGCCATCGACCCCATGAAAGTGCCGCAGATACCGAGAATATGGATGTGCATAGTCGACCTCATAAAACATCGGCGCAGGGTAGCCTAGAGGGCTGCAATTCGCACCCTTTAGCTGACGGGGAGATCCAGCCACGGCCTGACGCCATGGCTGGTCGGAAACAAGCGAAGGCTCAGCGCGCGATACTGTGCTTGCGCAGCTTTCTATACAGGGTGTTGCGGCTGATCCCCAACTGCTCGGCGGTGTGGGTCATGTGCCAGCGCTGCTGCTCCAGCGCTGCCAGCAGGGCCACCCGTTCGGCATCCTCAAGAGGCCGCTCCGGCTGATCATCGAGGGGTTCGCTGGGCGCTATCGGGCGGTTGCCCTGGCGAATCAGCGGTGGCAGGTCCTGCACACCGATCCGACCGTCCTCGCACAGCGCCGCCAAGGTCCGCAGTACGTTTCGCAATTGCCGCACGTTACCCGGCCAGGAGTAGGCCAGCAGGTTCTGGCGCGCCGCCTCGTCCAGCACCACCGGTTGCGAGCCCGCCTCTTCGGCCAGGAGAAAATCCAGCAACTGGGACTTGTCGCTGCGCTCGCGCAAGGCTGGCAGGGCAATCTCCAGGCCATTGAGCCGGTAGTACAGGTCTTCGCGAAAACTACCGTCGCCGACTCGCTCCAGCAGGTTGCGGTGGGTGGCGCTGATGATCCGGACATTGACCGATTGCGGCTCGCCTCCAATCGGCACCACCAGTCGATCCTCCAGCACCCTCAGCAAACGAGTCTGCAAGGCCAGGGGCATGTCACCGATTTCATCGAGGAACAAGGTACCGCCATCGGCCTGCTGCAACTTGCCGCGCATGCCTTCCTTGCGTGCCCCGGTGAAACTGCCACCGCGATAACCGAACAGTTCGCTCTCGATCAGGCTCTCCGGAATGGCCGCGCAGTTGAGGGCGACGAAGGCCTTGTCCGCCCGGGCACTGGCCTGGTGCACGGCCTTGGCGAAGGCCTCCTTGCCCGAGCCGGTCTCACCATTGATCAGCAGCGGCACGTCGCGCTCGAAGACCCGCGATGCCCGGCGAAAATCGCCTTGCAGGCCAGCATCGCCAAGGCAGATGCCCGAAGCCTTAGGCACCGCCACATTCACCGGGGCTCGCAGCATGGGTTGTACAACGGCAGGTGGCGCGCCTCGCAGCAGGGCGAACAAATGCCGCCCATCCCGGGTGCGTAATGGCCAACTGGCACTGGCGTTCAGGCTGGCGCGCCCGAACAGCTCGTCCAGGGAGCACTCGAAGAAACTGTCCACCGGCTTGCCCAACAGGCCGCCGCGGATATGCCCCAGCAGGTTCAGCGCACTCTGGTTCACCGCGCAGATCCGTCCTTCGCCGTCGAAGGCCAGCAGCCCCTCGCTGAACAGGCCCACCGATTCGGCCTGCAAATGAAAGCGCAGCAACCACTGGTTCTCGAAGTAACGCAGGAAGTAGCAACTCTCGATCATCTTCGCCGAGAGGTTGACCATGGCCATGGTGTGGAACTGGCTCTGGCGGGAAACATCCTGGCGAGCCGACGACACATCCAGCACCGCCAGCAACTCGCCATGGGGATCGAACACCGGACTGGCCGAACAGGTCAGGCCGGTGTGCCGGCCACGAAAATGCTCGCCCTGATGAATCGTCAGCGACTGGCGCTCGACCAGGCAGGTACCGATACCGTTGGTGCCCTCCCGGGCCTCGCTCCAGTCAGCCCCCAGCCACAACCCGGCATGTTCGAAGATCTTGCGCTCGCTGGGAGCGGTGATGCAGTTGAGGATCACCCCACGGGCATCGGTCAGCAGTACCGCATGGCCAGCGCCAGACAACTGCTGGTGCAGGTTGGCCATTTCGGTGCCGGCGATCTGCAGGACATCCTTCAAGCGCTCCCGGCTCTCCAGCAGGCGACCGTGCTCGAGCACCGTGGGGGCCATGGAAAGAGCCGGGTCGAGGTGATAGTCCTCCAGGCAGCGCAACCAGGAGCGGGCGATGGAAGGATCGCTGCCGGGCCCCTGCAGATGAGCCTTGCCCCGGGCTACCGTCAGCACTTGCTGGGCATGGCGGGTGAGATGATTACTGCTGTGCATTTCTTATTGTTCTCCTGCTGTGCTGTCACACGCGGGCGCGATCCTGCGCCACCGAAGGTCTGGAGATCAGGGTCCATCGACGAAAACACCGATGGGCCGACGGATTTGTCCGACAGGATTCGACATTCGAGCCAGCATCCTCCAGGCGTCGTCGCATTGCAACGCCAGCTTGTCCCCTGAGCCACAGCTTGTGCCATCCAGGTTACAAACTGTCACTCAATGCTGCGCCAGATTTGTCACACGCCAGGGGCCGACAGCCCCTGCTACCTGCGCAAACGCTTGATTCACATGGCTCGCGCTACGCTGGCCCGGGCTTTGCTCTACGCTTGCCATGCGCTACAGCGCGTCCTCCCCCATAAGCATAAAAGCCAGGAGATACCCCATGCGTTACGCACACCCCGGTACTGAAGGCGCTATCGTTTCGTTCAAGAGCAAGTACGGTAACTACATCAACGGCGAATTCGTCGCGCCCATCAAAGGCCAGTACTTCACCAACACCTCGCCGGTGAACGGCAAGCCGATTGCCGAATTCCCGCGCTCCACTGCCGAAGACATCGAAAAAGCCCTGGACGCCGCCCATGCCGCCGCCGATGCCTGGGGCGCGACCTCGGTCCAGGCCCGTTCGCTGATCCTGCTGAAGATCGCCGACCGCATCGAGCAGAACCTCGAACTGCTGGCCATCACCGAAACCTGGGACAACGGCAAGGCCGTACGCGAGACCCTGAACGCCGACATCCCCCTGGCCGCCGACCATTTCCGCTACTTCGCTGGCTGCCTGCGGGCCCAGGAAGGCAGTGCCGCCGAGATCGACGGCAACACCGTGGCTTACCACATCCATGAGCCACTGGGCGTGGTCGGCCAGATCATCCCGTGGAACTTCCCGATCCTGATGGCCGCCTGGAAACTGGCCCCGGCCCTGGCCGCCGGCAACTGCGTGGTGCTCAAGCCCGCCGAGCAGACCCCGTTGGGCATCACCGTGCTCATGGAAGTGATCGGCGACCTGCTGCCAAAAGGCGTGCTCAACGTGGTGCAAGGTTTTGGCCGCGAAGCCGGCGAGGCCCTGGCCACCAGCAAGCGCATCGCCAAGATCGCCTTCACCGGCTCGACCCCGGTGGGCTCGCACATCATGAAATGCGCCGCCGAGAACATCATCCCGTCCACCGTGGAGCTGGGCGGCAAGTCGCCGAACATCTTCTTCGAAGACATCATGCAGGCCGAGCCGAAGTTCATCGAGAAGGCCGCCGAAGGCCTGGTGCTGGCGTTCTTCAACCAGGGTGAAGTCTGCACCTGCCCATCCCGCGCCCTGGTGCAGGAGTCGATCTACGACGAATTCATGCAGGCGGTGATGAAGAAGATCGAGCAGATCAAGCGTGGCGACCCGCTGGACACCGACACCATGGTCGGCGCCCAGGCTTCCGAACAGCAGTTCGACAAGATCCTGTCCTACCTCGACATCGCCAAGAACGAAGGTGCGCAGCTGCTCACCGGCGGCAAGGTGGAGAAACTCGAAGGCGACCTGGCAACCGGCTACTACATCCAGCCGACCCTGCTCAAGGGCACCAACAAGATGCGCGTATTCCAGGAAGAAATCTTCGGCCCAGTGGTGAGCATCACCACCTTCAAGGACGAAGCCGAGGCCCTGGCGATCGCCAACGACACCGAGTTCGGCCTGGGGGCCGGGGTCTGGACCCGCGACATCAACCGCGCCTACCGCATGGGCCGTGGGATCAAGGCCGGTCGCGTGTGGACCAACTGCTACCACCTGTACCCGGCGCACGCCGCGTTCGGTGGCTACAAGAAATCCGGCGTGGGCCGCGAGACCCACAAGATGATGCTCGACCACTACCAGCAGACCAAGAACCTGCTGGTGAGCTACGACATCAATCCGCTGGGCTTCTTCTGATCGACCCTCCCGGCGGCCCCAGGGTCGCCGGGAGTTTTTTCGCGGCCCTGCCGCACATCTATACCTTCGTGGTCCGGTGCCACTGGCTTGCCGGACGGGACGCTGCTGTCGGAAGTTCTGAGTCAACGACCTCGCGCGCACAGCCCCGGGCTCGAACAAGAGCCTTGAAAAACAATAAGACAAGGGAGCAAAGCAATGGACCAGATCGGCAACTACGTGCTCTACCTCATCATGCTCTGTGCCGTGCTCGGCGCCCTCGCTGCCATCTATGACAGCGATCGCGGGCTGGGCAAGGAGTTCATGGAAGGCATCCACGCCACGGGCTACATCTTCGTGCCGGCGGCAGGGATCATGGCTTCCATCCCCTATCTCACCGTATTGATCGAATCGGTCTTCGGGCCCTTCTTCGAATCCCTGGGCGCCGACCCGGCCCTGGCGGCGACGATGATCATCGCCTCGGACATGGGCGGCTACCACCTGGCCTCGGCCCTGGCGGCCAGCAAGGAAGCGCTGGTGATGGCGTTGATCACCGGCTTCATGGGTGGCGCCACCATCGTCTTCTCGATTCCCATGGGCCTGGCGATGCTCGACAAGCGCGACCACAAGTACATGGCCCTGGGGATCATGTCCGGCATCCTGACCATCCCGGTCGGGGTGATGGTGGCCAGCCTGATCCTGGCCTTCAGCAACCCGATGGTCCGCGAACTGGTCAGCACCAACTCCGAGGCCAGCTACCAACTGGCCCTGGCCGTGGGAGGCCTGTTCGCCAACCTGCTGCCGATCCTGATCTTCGTCGTGGCCCTGGCCCTGGGCCTGCGGTTCCTGCCGGACCTGATGATCAAGGGCTTCATCATCTTCGGCCGGACCCTGGACGCAGTGATCAAGCTGGTACTGGTGGCCTCGATCGTCCAGCACTTCACCGGCGTGTTCACCACGGTCTTCGGCAGCTGGGGCTTCCACCCGATCATCGCCGACGCCGAGGACCAGACCCGCGCGCTGGAGACTGCCGGCTACATCGGCATCATGCTGGCCGGGGCCTTCCCCATGGTCTACCTGCTGCGCAAATACCTGGGCAAACCCCTGGAGAGCCTGGGTGGCAAGGTCGGCCTGAGCGCTGTGGGCAGCGCCGGCATGCTGGCCACCATCGCCAACATCCTGGCGATGTTCCGCCTGGTGCGCTACATGCCGCCAAAGGACAAGGTGATCAACATTGCCTTCGGCGTCTGCGCGGCGTTCCTGCTGGGCGACCACCTGTCCTTCACCGCCAACTTCCAGCCGACCATCATCCTGCCGGTGCTGATCGGCAAGCTCAGCGCCGGTTTCGTCGCGGTAGGCCTGGCCTACTGGCTGTCGGTGCCCAAGGCCCTGCAACTGGAAGCCCAGGACCGTGCGGCCGGGATCATCGCCGAGGGCGAGTACCTGGGCGATAGCGTGCAGGAAGCGCCAGTAGGGCCCGGGCAAAAGGCCACAGCCTAAGCCCGGCACGACAAGGAACGCCTGCATGCCAGCCATCACGGGCGGCGCACCGGTATTGCTGCTGGGGCTGGACTTCGGTTCCACCACCAGCAGCGCGCTGATCGCCCAGGCCAGCCTCAGCAGCCAGTGCGTCACCGGACGCATGGCCCTCAATGAACCCCGCGTGCTGTTTCGCGGCGACCCGGTGTTCACGCCGTTCAAGGACGACATCATCGACACCGGGGCCATCGGCGACTTGATCGAAGGCTGGCTGGAACAGGCCGGAGTCCGCCCGCAGCAGCTGTTTTCCGGCGGGGTGATCATCACCGGCCTGGCCGCTCGGCGACACAATGCCCAGGCCCTGGCGCACCAGGTAGGGCAACTGCTCGGCAACGCCCTGGTGACCCGGGCCGACGACGGCGGCCTGGAATCCTGGCTGGCCTTCATGGGCAGTTGCTCGGCCCTGAGCCGTTTCCATCGCCAGCAGCCACTGCTCAACCTGGACATTGGCGGCGGTACCACCAACGCCGCCTGGGGCCTGGATGGCAATGTCCTGGCCACTGGCTGCCACTTCATCGGCGCCCGGCACCTGCAATTCGAGCCCGGTAGCTATCGGCTCAGGGAGCTCTCGGCGTTCGGCCGGGCCCTGCTCCAGCACCTGGGCATCGCCAGGGAGCCCGGCCAGGAGCTGATGCCCCTGGAGCGGGACGCTGTGCTCGCCTGGTACATCGCGGCGTTGCTGGCGATCGCCGAGGGCGACCGGGCGTTCTTCGCCACTGCGCTGGGCCGGCTGGTCGAGCAATTGCCGTTGCTCTTGCCCCAAGGCCATGCAAGCGCCGCACTGACCTTTTCCGGCGGCGTCGGCGAGCTGCTCTATCGCCACCTGCAAGGCGAAACGCTGCCCGGCACCACCTTCTATGGCGACCTGGGCATCGACCTGGCCCTGGCCATCGCTCGCCAGCCCCGGCTGGTGGGGGATGCCAACCGACTGCTGCCGGAAAACCGCGGGCGAGCCACGGTCTATGGCCTGACCCTGCACAACACCGAGATTTCCGGCAGCACCCTGTTCTTGCCACGACCGCAGGCGCTGCCGCTCAAGGACCTGCCCATCGTCGCGCGCCTGCCCATCGATGCCAGCGAGCGCCAACTGGGCGACGCCCTGGACCTGGCCCTGGGCAGCCGCGACGGGGCCTGCCTGCAATTGCTCGATGGCGGCCAGGTTCCCCGGCTGGAGCAGGTCCGCCAACTGGGCACGCGCCTGGCCCAGGCCCTGCAAGCGGCGGCGCCGCAGCCGCAGTGGCCTCTGGTGCTGCTGCTGGAAAGCAACATCGGCAAGGTCCTGGGCAACTACGCCACGGACTGGGGGCGCAGTGCTTGCAACCTGATCGTCATCGACGAGGTACGCGAGCGCTCGGCGCACTTCATCAACCTGGGAAAACCCCATCAGCACATCGTGCCCGTCGCCTTCTACGGCGTGCACTGAGGCGATGCGAACCAAGGAGAGTCCTGCCATGCCACTCACCGAACTCCAGCACATCCGCCTGCCCGAGGTGCCCGCCGAGCGCAGCTACGGCACCCGGGTCCTGGATCGCGAGATCCACTTCGCCAACCTCAAGGCGGTGCTCGGCGCCGCCGACATCAGCAAGGCCGGGGACCGCGTGGCTGGCCTGGCGGCGGCCGACGAAATCACTCGCGAAGCGGCCCGCAAGGTGCTCTCGGAGCTGACCCTGGGCCACTACTTCGAGCACCCTCTCACCGACCGCCATGGCCGTATCGACAGCGTCATGCAGGTCAACTACGACATCGACCACCAGGTGTTCGCCGAGATATCCGGGTTGACCCTGGGCGCCCTCAAGGACCGCCTGCTGCGCAGCCACGGCACGCAGATCCGTCGCATCGGCACGGGCCTGACCGGAGTGATGGTCGCCGCCCTGGCCAAGCTCCTGGACGTGCACGAGCTGATCCTGCTGTCCAAGAAGCTCAAGAGCGGTGCGGCCGCCAAGGCCCGGACCCTGGTGGGCCTGCCTGGCACCCTGTCGTCACGCTTGCAGCCCAACCACCCCACCGACAACCTCAGCGGCATCACCCTGCTGGTGTACACCGGGCTGAGCATGGGCTCGGGCGACGCGCTGATCGGCCTCAACCCGGCCATCGACACCGTGGACAACATCAGCGCCACCCTGCGCCACCTGGACAAGCTGCGCCGGGAAACCGGGGCCCCCACGCAGATCTGCGTGCTGTCGCACATCAAGACCCAACTGGCCTGCCTGGACCAGGGCGCGCCGGTGGAAATCATGTTCCAGAGCCTGGCTGGCACCGAGCGCACCCTGACCGACGAGTTCGACGTCACCGTGCAACTGCTCGACCAGGCCTGGCAGGCCATGGCCGAGCGGGGCCCGCTCAGGGACGTGGCGGAAAACTTCATGTACTTCGAGACCGGCCAGGGCAGCGAGCTGACCTACGGCAAGCACGAAGGCATCGACATGACCACCTGCGAGGCGCTGTGCTACGGCCTGGCCCGGCGCTATCGGCCGTACATGGTCAACAACGTCACCGGGTTCATCGGCCCGGAAACCCACCTCGACAACTTCGAGATGACCTACGCCTGCCTGCAGGACCAGTTCATGGGCAAGCTGCTGGGCCTGCCCATGGGCATGGCGCCCTGCTACACCCTGCACTCCCAGGTGACCCTGGAAGGCCAGCAGATGGCCACCGAGCTGCTGACCGCGGCCGGCGCCAACTTCTTCATGGACGTGTACCTGAGCACCGACCGCATGCTCGCCTACTTCGATACCAGCGCCCACGACAACCAGACCCTGCGCGAAGTCCACGACCTGGCCCCAGCGCCGGAGTACCTGCGCTGGGCCCTGGCCAAGGGGATCTTCCAGGAGGATGCCCATGGCAACGTCGAGCGTGGGCCGAACTGGGGCAACCCGCGGATCTTCTGCGAGTCGGACATCGACTTCCAGCGCCTGCTGGAGTCCACCCCGGCCACCTACGGCTTCGATAACGCCGGGCCGCGCCCGGCCAACACTGTCTCGCGCATCGTTCGGGCCAACCTGGCGGTAGCCCGGGAGGCGATCTACGTCGACCTGCGACCGGCCGAGATCGGCGAGATTCCCCTGCGCGAGCTGCGCACCGCCGCCCCGGACAAGCTGGCCCACCTGCAGGACCCGGAACTGGGGGCACGCCTGACCGAAGAGGTACTGCGCCAACTGCAACCGGAACACAACGACGTGCAGATCGTGATTTCCGATGGCCTCAGTGCCGAGGCCATCCATCACAACATTCCCGAGCTGCTCCCGGTGCTGATGGACGGCCTGCGCAGCCGCCAGCTGCGTATCGGCCAACCGATCCTCGCGCCCTACGGCCGGGTCAAGCTGGCGGAGTCGGTGGGTGAGGCGCTGCAACCGCAGCTGATCATCGTGTTGATCGGCGAACGCCCCGGTGGCGATGCCCTGGCCTCGCGCAGCATGTCCGCCTACCTGGGCTACCGCCTGCCGGACGACCAGGCCCGGCGCGCCGCCGCTCAGTTCAGCGGCAACCCGGATATCGGCTACGAATACACCGTGATCTCGAACATCTACAGCGGTGGCCTGCCGCCGCTGGAAGGCGGCAGCCTGGTGGCGGAAAAGGCCTTTGCCATCCTCCAGCACCGGGCTGCCGGCAACCGTCTGGAAAACCTGCTGAAGAAGGTGGCATCCTGATGATCCGCCAGCACTCGGCAACGCCCCTACATCGTTGAAACGGAGACTGAGATGGCCCAATTTTCCCACAGCGTAGGTACTCAGACCTATCGCTTCGACAGCCTCAAGGAAGTCATGGCCAAGGCCAGCCCGGCCCGCTCCGGGGACTTCCTGGCCGGAGTCGCCGCCCTCAACGACGGCGAGCGGGTGGCCGCGCAGATGACCCTGGCGGACATCCCCCTCAAGCACTTCCTCGAAGAGGTGCTGATCCCCTACGAATCCGACGAAGTTACCCGGTTGATCATCGACAGCCACGACAAGGCGGCCTTCGCCCCGGTCAGCCACCTGACCGTCGGTGGTTTTCGCGACTGGCTGCTCAGTGACGCTGCCGACGAGCAGAGCCTGCGCGACCTGGCCCCGGGCCTGACCCCGGAAATGGCCGCCGCGGTATCGAAGATCATGCGCCTGCAAGACCTGGTGCTGGTGGCGCAGAAGATCCGCGTGGTGACCAAGTTCCGCGGCACCCTGGGCCTGCGTGGGCGCCTGTCCACCCGCCTGCAGCCCAACCACCCCACCGACGAGCCGGCCGGTATCGCCGCGAGCATTCTCGACGGCCTGCTGTACGGCAACGGTGACGCCATGATCGGCATCAACCCGGCCACCGACAGCATTGCCTCGATCTGCGCCATGCTGGAAATGCTCGATGCCATCATCCAGCGCTACGAGATCCCCACCCAGGCCTGCGTGCTGACCCACGTCACCACCTCCATCGAGGCGATCAACCGTGGCGTGCCCCTGGACCTGGTGTTCCAGTCGATCGCCGGCACCGAAGCGGCCAACGCCAGCTTCGGCATCAACCTCAACATCCTCAAGGAAGGCTACGAAGCGGGGCTGAGCCTGAACCGCGGCACCTTGGGACAGAACCTGATGTACTTCGAGACCGGCCAGGGCAGCGCGCTGTCGGCCAACGCCCACTTCGGCGTCGACCAGCAGACCTGCGAGACCCGCGCCTACGCCGTGGCGCGGCACTTCAAGCCGTTCCTGGTGAACACCGTGGTCGGTTTCATCGGGCCGGAGTACCTGTACAACGGCAAGCAGATCATCCGCGCCGGCCTGGAGGATCATTTCTGCGGCAAGCTGCTGGGCGTGCCCATGGGTTGCGACATCTGCTACACCAACCACGCCGAGGCCGACCAGGACGACATGGACAACCTGCTGACCCTGCTGGGGGTGGCCGGGATCAACTTCATCATGGGCATCCCGGGGTCCGACGACATCATGCTCAACTACCAGACCACGTCCTTCCACGACGCCCTCTACGCCCGCCAGACCCTGGGCCTGAAGCCCGCGCCCGAATTCGAGCAATGGCTGGCGCGGACCGGGATCTTCACCCAGGCCGACGGCAAGGTGCATTTCGGCAACAACCTGCCTCCGGCCTTCCGCCAGGCACTGGCCCAGTTGGGATAAGGAACAGGCTCATGCAAAAACACCCGAGCGACTCACAAAACCCCTGGCTGGAACTGCGCCGCCTGACCCCGGCGCGTATCGCCCTGGGCCGCACCGGCACCAGCCTGCCCACTGGCGCCCAGCTGGATTTCCAGTTCGCCCATGCCCAGGCCCGGGATGCCGTGCACCTGCCGTTCGACCATGCCGGACTCAGCGCCCAGCTGGCCGAGCGGGGCCGCGACAGCCTGCTGCTGCACAGCGCCGCCACCGACCGCCACAGCTACCTGCAACGCCCTGACCTGGGGCGCCGGCTCAGCGACGAGTCGGCCCAGGCCCTGCGTGAGTACGCCCAGGCCCACCCCGGCGGGGTCGACCTGGCGGTCGTGGTGGCCGATGGCTTGTCGGCGCTGGCCGTGCATCGCCACACCCTGCCGTTCCTGGCGCGCATGGAAGAACAGACCGCCGCCGAAGGCTGGTCGCTGTCGCCAGTGGTCCTGGTGGAACAGGGCCGAGTGGCGGTGGCCGACGAAATCGGCCAGCTGCTGGGCGCCAAGATGACAGTCATCCTGATCGGCGAACGCCCGGGGCTCAGCTCTCCCGACAGTCTGGGGCTATATTTCACCTACCAGCCGAAGGTCGGGCTCACCGATGCCTACCGCAACTGCATCTCCAACGTACGCCTGGAGGGCCTGAGCTACGGCATGGCCGCCCATCGGCTGCTGTACCTGATGCGCGAAGCCTGCCGCCGGCAATTGTCGGGGGTGAACCTCAAGGACGAGGCGCAGGTCCAGACCCTGGACAGCGACTCGCCCGCGGACATGAAGGGCAACTTCCTCCTGGGCCCGCCCCAAGTGTGATTTTGCAAGACGATTGCGCTTTTTAACCGCTTTGGGCAGCATCGCAACGCGGCTGCCCCGAGTCATCCAACTTGTGCCGTCACATCCACTTGAAGTTGAGAGCCATCATGCGGATTACTCAAGCAACCCTCGAGCACCTGGATCTGTTGACCCCGCTATTCGTCAAGTACCGCGAGTTCTATGGCGCCCTGCCTTACCCGGACTCTTCCCGGGCGTTCCTGGAAAAGCGCCTGCGGCGCAAGGAGTCGGTGATCTACCTGGCCCTGGCCGATGATGACAACAGCAAGTTGCTGGGTTTCTGCCAGCTCTATCCGAGCTTTTCGTCCCTGTCCCTCAAGCGGGTCTGGATTCTCAACGACATCTACGTCGCCGAGGACGCCCGACGCCAGCTGGTGGCCGACAACCTGATGCGCACTGCGAAGAAGATGGCCAAGGAAACCAATGCCGTGCGCATGCGGGTTTCCACCAGCAGCGACAACGAAGTGGCGCGCAAGACCTATGAATCCATGGGATTTCGCGAAGATACCGAGTTCAAGAACTACATCCTGCCTATCAGCGAAGACTGAAAGCGCCCCCGGGCCTAATGCCAATCAGTCAAGCGAGGTGATTCTCTGTAGGAGCAACCGGTCGATGCTCGTTAACGGTAGCGCGTATCGACTGGATAAACGCAGCGCTCTGAAGTCCCTCGCGCCTACCCTGTCCTTAACTGATCGGCATTAGTCCCCGATCCCAGACTGCGGAGTCTGTCAGCGTGCCGACAGGTTGCGGATCGACATGTGCCGCTACAATCTGAACACGCATTTCACCTCCCAGCCTTTATAATGCCGACCTTTTCCGCTTCCCAGAAAAGTCGCACACCCTTTAAGTCCTTTTCTCAAAGCTATCGCACAGGCCTGCCGAGCCAGGCCACCACTACAGGTGCCTCAATGGATTTCAACCCGATCGACCTAATCCTTCATCTCGACGTCTATCTCGACATGTTGGTGACCAACTACGGGCCCTGGATCTACGCCATCTTGTTCATGGTGATTTTTTGCGAGACAGGACTGGTGGTCACTCCCTTCCTGCCAGGGGATTCACTGCTGTTCATCGCCGGTGCGGTAGCGGCCGGTGGCGGCATGGACCCGGTATTGCTGGGCGGGCTGCTGATGCTTGCGGCGATCCTGGGCGACAGCACCAACTATGTGATCGGACGAACGGCTGGGGAGCGTTTGTTCAGCAACCCCAATTCGAAGATCTTCCGTCGCGACTACCTGCAGAAAACCCACGATTTCTATGAAAAACACGGTGGCAAGACCGTAACCCTGGCGCGCTTCCTGCCCATCATCCGGACTTTTGCGCCCTTCGTTGCCGGCGTCGCCAGAATGCCTTATGCACGTTTCTTCGCCTTCAGCGTGGCCGGCACCATCCTCTGGGTCGGCGGCCTGGTGACCCTGGGTTATTTCTTCGGCAACGTACCGTTCATCAAGAAAAACCTGTCGCTGCTGGTGGTAGCCATCATCCTCCTGTCCCTGGTACCGATGATCATCGGTGTGTTGCGCAGCCGTTTCGGCCGTAACGCGGAAAAAGCCGAGACCCGCTGACCAGCATGTGGTCCTTGAGCGCCTGGCGCCGCAAGCGCCGCCTGGCCAAACATCCGGTCAGCGACCAGACCTGGCAGCAGGTCCGCCAGCAATTGCCCTTCCTCGACGGCATCAGTGCCGCCGAGGACCAGTGGTTGCGCGAAGCCAGCGTGCTGTTCCTGGACGACAAGCACCTGACAGCCCTGCCGGGAGTCGAGCTGCACCAGGAACAGCGCCTGCTGCTGGCCGCCCAGGCCCAACTGCCGTTGCTGCACCTGGGCGACCTGAACTGGTACCAGGGTTTCCACGAAATCATCCTCTACCCCGACGATTTCCTCAGCCCCCAGCGCCATCGCGATGCCAGCGGTATCGAGCACGAATGGGACGGCGAACACAGCGGCGAAGCCTGGCAACAGGGGCCGGTCATCCTGGCGTGGCCCGGGGTTCTGGCCAGCGGTGGCTGGGAGGCCTACAACCTGGTCATCCACGAACTGGCCCACAAGCTGGACATGCTCAATGGCGATGCCAACGGCCTGCCGCCGCTGCACAGCGACATGCGGGTCAGCGACTGGGCCCAGGTCATGCAAAGTGCCTACGACGACCTCAATCGCCAGCTCGATCATGATCCGGACGTCGAAACCGCCATCGATCCCTATGCCGCGGAAAACCCGGCGGAGTTCTTCGCCGTGACCAGCGAGTACTTCTTCAGCGCCCCGGACCTGCTGGTGGCGGCTTATCCGAAAGTCTACGAGCAACTGCAGCTGTTCTATCGGCAAAATCCACTGGCCAGGCTGCAGCAACTTCAGGCGCATGATCCGGTCTATCAAGCGCAACACTAATGTCTTGCCGGGCCATTACGTTGTTCATCTGAAGACGTGCCAGCAAGACACTGCAACCGGGGACCTACGACCCCTGGTACGTGGCATCGGTAGCGGAGTGTGTCTATAATCGCCGCCACTTTTTGGTCAATCCGGCCAAGTCATTTGGTCAACTAACGGGGGCAATGCCCAATGAGCTACAGCAAGATTCCGGCGGGCAAAGACCTGCCGAACGACATCTACGTCGCGATCGAAATCCCGGCCAACCACGCGCCGATCAAGTACGAAATCGACAAAGACAGCGACTGCCTGTTCGTTGACCGTTTCATGGCCACCCCGATGTTCTACCCGGCCAACTACGGCTTCATCCCCAACACCCTGGCTGACGACGGCGATCCCCTGGATGTGCTGGTCGTGACCCCATACCCAGTGGCTCCAGGCTCGGTGATCCGTGCTCGTCCGGTCGGCATCCTGAACATGACCGACGACGGCGGCGGCGACGCCAAAGTGATCGCGGTTCCTCACGACAAGCTGTCCCAGCTGTACGTGGACGTGAAGGAATACACCGATCTGCCACCGCTGCTGCTGGAGCAGATCAAGCACTTCTTCGAGAACTACAAGGACCTCGAAAAAGGCAAGTGGGTGAAGATCGACGGTTGGGGCAACGCTGATGCGGCCCGTGCCGAGATCCTGAAGTCGGTTGCTGCCTACAAAGGCTAAGAAGCCGCTACAAGCTTCGAGCGACAAGCTTCAAGAAAAGCCCCGAGTGATCGGGGCTTTTTTGTATCTGCCAGCACCCACACGGGTCGCTTGTCGGTGAAGAGGCCCACCCGGCCATGCATCCTGCAACAGCCTCCTGGGCACTATTTTCGCCCTCAAGGCCTCTGGATCGCGCTTCGCACTGGGAATTCCCGGCGAACATGCGTATGCTGCGCCCCATCTTTGCGCATCGGCCCTCCAGCGGCCAGATCGCCCGGCAAAGCGGATGATTTTCCCGCCTAGCCCCACAGCCAGCCGCAAGAGCTGGGTGTACGTTTTGCAGGCTGGTGCGGTTTACCAAAAATAAGCCAAGCCAGTCCCCGAGAAGCCGGCCACAAGCCGGCTTTTTAATACCTGGAATCCAGGTAGCGCTCCCCCAGACGACAGGTGCAGGATGCACGACCCACGCAAATGCTCTTCCCCTCGCAATCCCAAGTACCTGGGCTCGGCCACTATCAAAGGCCTGCTTTGCACATTGATCGTCCTCGGACTGTCCGGTTGTGTCGGCGCCTGGGTAGATATGCCTGAGAAGCAGGAATCGACGACAGTGGCTTACCAGCAGCTCGTCAAGAACGGGACTCCCCCCGTAATCACCCACACGGAGAAGACCTCGCCCCAACGCCGATGGTGCGGCACCACGATCTGGGCGGTCATTCTTCCCATCCCCTTGAAACTACCGGTTTGCGAGTCCTACGACAGCGCCATTTCCTACGGTAATGATGCGCACGGGACACCAACCCCGTTACTGCGCTCCAGCCAGACCCTGGGCTCGACGTTCCATGCCTGTGGCCCATTGATGTTCATGGCTCCCATCCTCCACGGCTACCAGGGCAATGCGCTCTGCGGGACATTCAGATAAGCCCCTGCCACTCGCGGCATTCCCGCCATGCAAGGCCAGCCATGACCGAACTCACCAACTGGCCTGCACCGTATCTGCGGGTGATTTTCAGTTCTTGCACCAACGTTCCACAGTTCTCGTACAATCCCGCCCATTAATGGCAATTTGCCGCAACCGGCTCACGAGAACTCAGGACATGGCTCTGCACATCCCCACTTTGCTCGTGGTGTCTGTGTTCATCTTCTCCTTGATGGGGCTGCTGACGTTTCATGCCTGGCTGCGTGAGCGCCGCGAACGGCCACTGGCCTACCTGGGCGGCATGATGTTACTGGCGGCGATTGGCATGGTGCTGGTGAGTTGGCGCGACCAGGGGGTGGACTTCGTGCCGAAGATCCTCGGCAACATGGTCCTGCTACTGAGCGCGGCGCTCAACTGGACGGCGATGCGGGTCTTCGCCGGGCGTGCGCCCCATGCACTCGGCCTGCTGGCCGGCGCCGGCCTCTGGCTGGCACTGTGCATGATTCCGGCTTTCTACCACTCGATGACAGTGCGCGTTACCGTGTACTCGCTCCTGGTCGGTGGCTATGGCGCGGTGACAGTGCTGGAGTTCTGGCGCAGCCGGCAAAGCCTCGAGGTAGCCTGCACCCCAGCTCTGGTGCTGACGGTGCTGCACACCGTTTTCTATATCGTGCGCAGCATCACGGACCAGGGCGTGGGTATGTCCCAGGCCCTGAAAGGCCAGGGCGTGGGGGTTCCGTTTTTCTCGTTCATGCTGTTCGAAGCGATGGTCTACGTGATCGGCATTGCCTACGTGACCCTGGCCATGGTCAAGGAGCGTGTCGAGCTGCGCTTCAAGGCGGCGGCGTTCTGCGATGCCTTGACCGGCATCGGCAATCGGCGGGCCTTCATGGTCCATGGCGATCACCTGCTGCTCAAGGGCCGGGACCAAGACAAACCGGTCGCCCTGCTGCTGTGCGACCTGGACAACTTCAAGCGCCTTAACGATGCCTTTGGCCATCAGACAGGCGACCAGGCCTTGATTGCCTTCAGCCAAGTGCTATCGCAGACCCTGCGCAAAGACGATGTGTTCGCTCGCATCGGTGGGGAAGAGTTCGCCTGCCTGTTGATCGATACCGATGAAGAAGAAGCGGTACAGGCGGCCGAGCGGATCCGTGAGTCCTTCGCCCACCTGCCACTGCTGGCTCCGGGGCTGCTCAGCGTCAGCATCGGGGTCGTGACCAGCCAGGCCCTGGGCTATGACCTGTCGCGCCTGCTGTCCCAAGCCGACGAGGCGTTGTATGACGCCAAGGACAAGGGGCGCAATCGAGTGCATACCCGGTCCTGGCGGGCCCCTGCGCGACAGTTGGGCTGAGGCTTCGTAGTCCCCCGCAACGCCCGCCCAAGATCTGTGAACCACCGCCCAAAGCCCAGCAACAAGGCATTTCGCCAGTATTTCCGAGCCGCTTCGGCACGCATAAAATCGCCGCTCTCAGGACTCTCGGATGACAAGGAATGTGGAATAAAGAAGCCGCTATCAGTCACTTGAACAACCACGCCCACGCCGGTAGTACCGGACGCTGTGCGGCCTACACGCGCCAGGCGATCGAAGCCGGCGGTGGTGGCGTGATCCTGCACCGCAGGCACTCGGCCAAGGACTTTGGCTCATCGTTGACCGCCGTGGGTTTTGTCGAGCAACCAGCCGGCCAGGCGCCACAAGCTGGCGACGTGGTGATCATCCAGCCCATCCCCGGCCACCCTCACGGCCACATGGCGATGTTCAACGGCAAGCTCTGGGTGTCAGACTTCAAGCAGATGCACGGTTTCTACCCTGGGCACTCCTATCGGGTACAGAAACCTGAATACAAAATCTACCGTCATCCGTAAGGGGCTCACCATGAGAATGCTCTTCTGTTCGCTGCTCGCGGCCATGGCGCTGCACCAGCCCTTGGCACTGGCCGATTGCGCCAGCTCGCCCAAGCCGGCAACCCAGGCGTTTTACAGCTGGTACCTGCAAACCTACAGCCAGGACAAGGACCCGGTGACCGACAATGCCGCCGAGATGAAGAAGTACGTCTCGGAGTCGCTGGTCGCCAAGATCAAGAAACAGATGGCCAGCCCCGATGGCCTGGAAGAGGACTATTTCCTCAAGGCCCAGGACTACATGGATGAGTGGCTGACCCAGATCCAGGTCAGCGAACCGCAGATCCAGGGCTCCACCGCCAAGGAGCAAGTGACCCTGGGCAGCACCCCCGACACCACCCAGGTCGTCGATGTGCGCATGGTCAAGGACAAAGGCTGCTGGAAGATCGACGAAGTACTCTCCACCGCCGACCAGAGCGACTGATCCACCCTCCCCTCATCGCCTGGCCAGCATCATCGCTGGCCGGACATGACCGCGGCCCCAGTGGCTATTTCCCTGCCGATGAACGCTGGTTCATGGCAGGGATCGATCACGGATAGCTGAAGCTGCGTACCAGGGTCAGTTCCCCTGGGGCACGCATCGGCACGATGAACGATTCACTCTTCTCATTCGCCGTCCCCTCCTCGGTGATCACCGTCACCTGGGCGCTGGTCAGGGGCTGCACGGCGTTATCCTGGCCGCCATCCCCGTCGTCGTCCGAGCGATAACCGCCACCGTAGTAGTTCACATACACCAGGTACTGGCCCTTGAGCGGTGCAGGCATGGAGAAGATCTCCGGGCCATAGCCGGTGGTCACGTCCACGTCCAGCGCCGCGCCATTGGGAGCCACTCGGTCGCCGTACCAGATATGCGCACCATCCGGAGTCACCAAGTGCAGGTCCAGGTCAGTGTTGTCGCTGTCCCAGGACAACAGCACCCGCAGCTTGGGCGGCGTGGTGCCACCACCGGTATTGAGGAACTGCACGCGCTTGCGCTGCTGGCCATCGGGGCTGCGTACTTCGACGCTATTGCTACCGTTGGGAAACGAATAGGGTCGGTCGAAACCGCCATCCTCGTCGACCTTGAGCGGCATGCTGATGCCATTGATGATGAGCTTGCCCGGCTGCGAAGCCTTGGGCGAACCCTTGATCTGGCCACGGATACGCGCGGTATCGGCCTGGCCTTGCGGGGTGTTCACCGACGAGGCCGGATAATTGACGCTCTGGCGATACTGCTCGCCGTCGTCGGCGCGGGTGCGCCACCCGCCTTTGGGGGTGTCGAGCTGGATGCCGCTGTCGGCCAGGGCCGCGGGCAGGCTGAACATTCCACAAAGGAACAGGAGCACAGGGGTAGCAGGAAATTTCATGGCCTATTCCAATAAAAGATGGCGGGCAAGCCCTTCGATGTAGGTTTCATCCTGGCCATTGGGATGGGCTTCAAAGGCCAGGTGCAGGTATTCATGGGTCAGGTCGAGGCGGTCCTGCAGCGACAGCACGCCACGCACGTAGATCCGTTGCCGTTCGCGGTCCACATAGGGCCGACCGAAGCCCAGGCGACAAACCGCGAACTGGCTGATTTCGTTGTAGCCCACCTCTTGCTCCAGCGGTTGGCGCCAGCGCCGCCGCTGCTTCATCAACCAGTCCTGGGCCGCTGGCAAGGGCTCGCAGGACGCCACCGGGTTGTCCCAGCGACTGAGGCTGGCACGTGGGTAGGCATGCAACAGGATGGCGTCGTAGCGTTGGCCAGCGCCGGCCTGCTCCACGGCCTGCTGCCAGGACAGCTTGTCCGGTGCCTGCAAGTCCGAGTGATAGGTGACCTGGGTCCCCGCCAGCACCAGCCCATCGGTCCAGGCGGCAACCGCCCGGGCCTCGGTGGTCGCCGGACGCGGGGCGACCCGCTGGCGGCTGCTGCTGTCGTCGATGCTCAGGCATTCGCCACTGCGCTCGGCGTTCTGCAGCAGGTAGGTACGGATCGCCACCGCCAGGGCCTTGGCCGCTTCCCGTGGCTCGCTGCTGGCTTCGCGCTGCAATACCCGGGCTACGTACTCTTCACGGTCCAGGCGCGCCACCAACCGTTGCGCCAAGCCCTCCTGTTGCAGGAACAGCTCGCCGGCGCTGTGGATATCCAACTGGTTGCCGTTGGCAAACACCACCCGGTAATCCCCTTGCAGGGCACCGGGCCCGACCGGCTGGCCATTGCGGCTGACGCTTTTCAGCGGGTAACGGGAGAACAGGCTGACTTGCACGCAACGATCCTTGTCCACAGGCGGATTGTCCGGCAGCACCTGGTCCAAGGCCTGCGCGTAGTCCTTCAACACCCGCTGGCTGGTGCCACGTCCGCCGACCCACAGCGGTGTACCGTCCACCAGCCAGCCGGCAAAGCCGCCTTGGCGCGACTGCGGATCATGCTCCGCCAGCCAGCTCCAGGTCTTGACCCGCAACCGCCCGCCGAGGGCGCCCACCACACTGCCGTCACCGGCGTTGAGCACCACATCCAGCAGTACCCGGCGAGCGGTGTCCTGGGCCGGTAGTTGGGCAAGCACCTGCAGCAGTTGCGCAACGGGCACCCGGGTTTGGGGTTGCAGTCGGTCCAGGTCTTGCAGCCAGTCGGGGGCCTGTCGTGCCTGCCAGTAATCGCGCCATTGCCCAGCCGACAGCTGCAGGCGCGCAGGCTCGAAGTACAGGCCGCAGGAACGTACCAATGCCTGATCCCGGGCAATGCTGCCGCCTGCCGAGCAACAGTACACCTCGTCCCTGGACTTGCCCTGGCAGGCGTACGCCGGCTCCTGGGCGCCGGTGTCCACCAGCCAGGCATAAACGAAGAGTTTCCAGATGCTGCCCAGGGGCGCCTGCAGTTCTGGCGACAGGGGCTCACGCGCCACAACCTGGGTCCTGGAAAGACTCACCAGCTCACTGTCCGGAGCGGTTTTCCAGGCCAGGTGCAGAGGCTCGTCCTGGGCCGTCGCCAGCCCAGGAAGCAAACACAAACACAGCCAGGTCCAACGTCGCAGCATGTTACTTGACCGAAACCTGGCCCAAGGCCGGAGTACGCTCCTGGGCCTGATGCTCCGGTGCATAGACCTGGTAGAAGCGTGCCGGCGGCAGGTTGAACTGGCCTTTCTGGGAGAAACGGACCAGATGGCGCAGGCGTACTTCGCTGCTGTCGTTCAGCGCATCCAGCGGCACCCGGTAGCTCATCTGCCCCGGCTCGGCACGGGCCTTCTCCAGCGATGCAGCTTCGCTGCCCGCAGGGCCGGCCAGCTTGATACCCCAGGTAGTGCGCTCCACGTCGGCGCCCGGCGGCAGCGGTACCTCCAGCATGCCGTACAGCAGCGGCCGCTTGCCTTCGTTGGCGATGATCACCTCATCCAGGTACAGGCCATCGCTGGCGATCGGCTTGTTGCCCACCGGTTCCAGCTTGAAGGTGAAGGCCTCGTCTCCTGGCACCAGGCGCAGCAGGCGCCGAGTGATATTCACCGGCGCAGGCGTGCCACCCTCGACCTTGCTCAGGTAGCTCAGCGACGCTTGCAGTGGACGCTCCGGTACGGCATTCAATGCCAGCACCGCAGGCGGTTGCGCGCCCTGCCACTGCCAGTAGCTTTCGCCGCTGGCGCCCTGGCGCTGCTTCCAGCCCTGCCCCGGGTTCAACGCCACGGCCGGAGCCGATTGAGCCACGCTGCGTTGCAGCCAGGTCAGGGCCAAGGCCCGTTCCAGGGTCGATTGCGATGGCAGCAGGCGTTGCAGCAAGGCCCGCGCAGCCGCTTGATCGAATGGCTTGAGCGACAGGTTCAAGGCTTGGGCGAACGGCTGGGAACTGAGCTCCACTTGCTGTTGTGCCGATTCCAGCTGGGCGACGAACGCCGGCGGTGGCGTGACCTTGGCATCCCGTGCCAGGGCCGCCGCCAGCACCCGGGCACTGGCCAGGCCCAGGGCGGAATCAGGATCATCCATCACCAGGCTGGCGCTATCGTCATCCTGCACGCTGGCTTGCGCACCCTCCCCGGCCTTGGCCAGGTCGTCCATCAGGCCGCTGACCAGGGTATTGATCGGCAGTTTCATCTCACGGGCGAAAGACAGGATCAGCGCCCGTTGCAGCAATGGCGTATTCCCGGCCTGCTTGGCGTAGACCTCCAGGACCCGCTGCCAGTGCTCCGGTGGCAGGTTCAGGTCCATGACCTTGCTGGCGTTCCAGTCGGCGTAATAGGCATAGGCCGTGAGGAAGGCATCCGGGTCGGCGTCCTCGCCCCACCAGGTGAATGCCGCTTCCGGCCCGGCCATGTGCACCAGGCGCAGGCGGCTGTTCTGCATCATCAGGCGCAGGCGATCACGGATCTGCGGATTGCCCGCCAGTGCCGGATAGGCAACGCTCAGCGGCAACAACTGGCTGGCCGTCTGCTCAACACCGCCATAGGGGTACTCCAGCAGATCGTCCAGGGCCGTACGGAACAACGCCTGTGGGCTGTCATCCAGGCGCAGGCGGATCTCCCCGGCATCGGCCGGCAGGCCCAGTGGCGTGCTGGTGGTCACCACATCCAGGCTCTGGGTCTGCACGGTCTGCCAGCCAGCGGCGTTGCTTGCCAGGCGCACGGCCAGGGTGTCGACGGTCTTGCCGCCCTGCACCAGCTCGGCGCTCCAATCGCCATTGCCCGGGGCAATGGCCGGCAGGGCCACGTAGTTGATGCCGTTATTGAGGGTCACCGGCAGGCGCTGGGACTCACCGGCGTAGTGCACCACCAGCTCGGCCTTGACCGGCTGCTCGGCCTGGCTGAACGCAAAGACCCCGAGGTCCGGTTTGTCGCCATTGCGGAAACGGGTCGGGCCGCTCCACTTCAGGTACAGGGCCTTGTCGGAACGCACGAACTGCTTCTTCTGGCCCACCTGGCCATCGTCGGCGATGGCCCGGGCGGTGATGCGCCAGCGGGTCAGCGAGTCGGGCATGCGGAAGGTGAAACGTGCCTTGCCGCTGCCGTCGGTCACCAACTCCGGCTGCCAGGCAGCGGTGTCGACGTCTTCGCGGCGCGGACGCTCCAGGACCTTGACCCCACGCTCGCTGCGATTGGCCTTGCCCGGCGCCGTCGGGCTGCCCGGCAGGGCCACGTCGTAGCTGATGAACGACAGGCTGGCACTGGTGCGCACGTTGTTGCGCCGTGGATGGTAGAAGAACTGATCGATGCTCGGCGCCACTTCCGGCTGCAGCGCGTAGACCATTTCGTCCACCACGCTGACCGTCAGGTGGGCCGGCACCGGCTTGCCGGCGAACTGGGTGGAGAGGTCCACGGTGACGGTGTCACCCGGCTGGTATTTCTCCTTGTCGGTCTGGATGGCCACGTCGATCTGCGGCGTCAGCACCTTGATCCCAGCGTTCTGGAAGCTGTATTCGCCACCCTTGGTGTAGAGCACGGAGAAGGTCAGGTTCGGCGCGAAGCTGTCCTTGACCGGCACTCGGGCGCGGTACTGGGTCGGGCTGAGTTTTTCCACCTTCAGCCAATCACCACCCTGGGACAGCAGTGCCGTGCCCTCGACCTTGTCACGCTCCAGCGACAGCAGCGCGTCGTTGATCGGCTCGGGGAAGGTGATCAGCGCCAGGGCTTCATCGCCAGCCTTGTACTCGGGCTTGTCGAGGACGATCTCCACGGTACCCGGCACGGCCTTGACCCCTTCGCCTGTAACCGAATGGCTGGTGCCCCCCACGACCCGGTCATGCTCGTCGCGCAGGGTCAGGTTGTAGGTACCGGGACGTTCGAAGGCCAGGGCGAAGCCGCTGTCGCCAGCGGCCAGCTTGCCCTCGCCGGTGGACTGGTCTTCCATGCGCACCCAGCTGTAGCGGCTGGGCAAGACGTTCTTGCTCTGCTCGCTGGTGTTCTGGTTGGCGTAGCTGAACTGCACCTTGTCGCCCACCGCGCTGAAGCGCTGCGGGGCGCTGAGGCTGAAGCTCGCGGCGCCACGCTCGATGAGGATTTCCTTGGTGGTCTTGACCCGATAGGCGGCGCCATCGCTGGCGAACACGGTGAGCATGTAGCGGCTGGGCTTGTCCGCCGCCGGCAGATCGAGGCTCGCGCTACCCTTGGAGTCGGTGGTCAGTTCGGCGCTGGTCAGTTCCACCGGGAACTGGCCCATGTACTGCAGTTCGTTGTCCACCATGGACAGCTGCTGGGCCCGCAGGCTCAGTTGCAGGCGCGCATTGGCCACCGGCTTGCCATCAGGATAGAGCAGCACCAGGTTGCCCTTGACCGCCTCGCCGGTCTTGAAGTCCGGCTTGGCCAGGCTCAGGGACACCTCGAAGTGCGGCTTGATGTACTCGGCTACGCGAAAGGCGCTGCTGTAGACCTGGTCCTTGTAGCGCAGGCGCAACTCATAACCGCCCGCCACCGCATTCTCCGGCAGCTGGAAGCGGCCCTGGGTACCGGACTTGGAGTCCAGGTTCAGGGTCAGGTTCTGCAGGGCGGTGCCTGCGGCATCCAGCACACTGACATTCACCGTACCGGCACCGGGCAACACCGAGTCCCGGGCGTTCTTGAACTCGCGACCGACGACCTTCAGCGATACCCAGTCGCCCGGACGGTACAGCGGCCGGTCGGTGAAGGCATAGAGCTTGGTGTCGTAGATCTCGCTGTCGTAGTAGAAGTTCTCGGAGACGAACACCCCGCCTTCCTGGTCTTCACCGATCACATAGGAACGCTCGGGGCTGACGTGCTTCAAGCGCACCAGGCCCTGCTCATCGGTGGCGCCGCTGTTCATCACGCCCAGGCCGTCGGTCCACAGCACATTGACCTTGGGCACCGAGTTGCCTTCATGCTTGCCCGCTGCCCAGACCAGCAGCTCGTCACCGGCAATCTTGCTCACCGCCACGGTATTGGAGACGAACACCATGGTGGTGGCGCGGTACTTGCCCACCAGGGCTTCGACCAGGTACAGGCCTGGCTTGAGCTGCCCCAGGGGAATGTAGACGTTGCCCGGGGCGACGTTGATGAAGTCACTGGAAGACCCGGCCAGGTTGACCCCGGCCGGCGGCTGGATCGGCTTGGCCTGCCACAGCGGATAGCGGAACTGGGTCACCAGCGGCAAGCCCGGGACCAGGCCAAACTGCGGCTGGGCGTCATAGGGCGTCGGCGCCAGCAACGAGTTGCCGACCTTCAGCTCCGGAACCTCTTCGGTCACCTGCTTGCGCGACTCGTAGGAGAAGGCGCGTTGCATCACCCGGCGCGACTTGCGATACCAGTTGTCCCAGAGGTAGGCCAGGGTGTTGGACAACCCTTCGCCCTTGAACTGGCCATCGCTGACCACCCGATGCAGGTTCTTCTGGCGCTTGAGGAAGTCCAGCGGCTGGTTGATCCGGTAGACCCGGATGTCCGCGCCGCCATAGGGCTCCATGCGAAAACGCCGATAGTCGCGACCCGGGGCCTCGAGGCGCACCATGGCCTGCTCGTCGCTGGCAAAACTGCTGTCGGACAGCAGGAAGAAACTCTCCCCGGCGACCGCTGCGTAATCGCTGGCGGGCACGGAGTCCTCGGCGTTGACCAGGGCCACGGGAGCCACCAGGGTCAAGGCCAGGGTCAGGCGAAACAGAAAACGGGACATACGCGATTCGCTCATTGGGTGAGGAAGTTCAGTCGATAGATGCCGATGAAGTTCGGGTTGGCGGGGTCGGGTATCCATCGGGTGTCCTTCCATGTCATCAGTTGCTGCACGCTGGCCGAGCGCATGCCGTTATCGGTGGGGGTGGTGGTGCCGGTGTGATAGGCAATGTTGCGGCCCATCCAGATCATCAAGTGCTGGTCGTCGCCCTGGTCGAAGAACAACAGGTCGCCGGGGCGCGCCTGGCCCAGGTCGCGGCTCACCAGATGGCTGTTGAACTGGATCAGCTTGATCGCATTGACGTAGGGGCCGACCTTGCCGCCGCCCTGCTGCCACTGCTGGGCCAGGGCGCGCTGGCCTTCGCTCAGTTGCAGCTCCGGGGGCAGGTAGCGGTTGGACAGGCCATTGGCCCGCAGCCATTTGCTGTCGTGGTTCTTGAGCGCTTCATTGGCGGCAAAACGCACCAGCCCCGCGCAGTCCTGCTGGTACCAGCGCGGGCTCGGGCCCTGGCTCAACTGCTCCTGGGCGATGCGCACGAACCAGGCACGAAACACCTGGGACTGCTGCACATCCAGCGGCGCAACCGTGGTCGCGCCCACTGCACTGCTGAGCAGCAGGGCCAGCAGGCCAAGACGGTTCAGGCCATGGCGCAAGGCGTTCACAGGGCTTGCCATTGCAGCGGCAGCCATTGCCAATGGCCATTGGGCTCGCTGCCTTCGGGCAGGGTCAGGGCGTATTTGCCATAACCGCCGAGGGTGCGCAGCTTGGGCACCAGGTAGGTCTGCGCGGCGTTGTTGAATACCGGCTCCATGTCCTGGGGCAGGCTGTCGAAGGTTTCCTGCTGGATCAACTGCGCCAGGGACTGAGGCCCCAGGTAGATCGGCATCAGGGCATTCTTCGGCGCCACGTCGGCCAGGGGCGGGAAGCGCTTGTCCAGGGTGCCCAGGGCCTTGGTCACCAGCTTGTCATCCAGGGAGAACACCAGGGTCGAGCCATGGCGGGCCAGGCTGACCTGCATGAAGGCGCGGCCAGTGATGGCTTGCGGGTCCTTGGCCTGCTTGGCCGGGTACGGGCCGAAGTTCGAGCTGACCTGGCGCTGCCACTGGTGCACGTTGCCGTCCTGCTGCTCGACCACCGGGAAGATCCGCTGCGCCACCTTGCTCTCGCGGGAACCCACCATGGAGCCGAACAGTTTGCCCAGGTCGGCGTCGAGCTTGGCGCTGTCCTTGTCCTTGAGGCTGGCCACCAGCAACGGCGTGTACAACCGCGAGTCGGCGTACCAGCACAGTCCGGCGCTGCCGGACATGTGTTCGGTCAGGGCCTGGGCCACCGACTCCTCGGCGCCGAGCTTGACCAGCAACGGCTTCTGTTGCTGCGCCGCCAGGGGCAGCGCCACGCAGGCACTGGCACCCATGGGCATGGCCTGCCAGATCGGCTTGAAGTCGAAGTCCGGTTGGTCTTCTTGTTCTTCCATGGCCAGGTAGCTGTGCCAGCCCTTGTCGTCCATGTCGAAGCGCAGGCCAGCGAAGTTGGGGATAAAGCGCTGGTAACCCATGGCCAGGACGCTGGAGTTGACCGCCAGGCGCTGCTGCACCTCAGGCTTGCGCGCCTCCAGGCCAAAGGCCTCGGGAAACAGCTTGTCGCCGTTGAGCAGCGCCTCCAGGGCCTTGGTGGAAACCGCGCCATGTACATCGCTGACGCCAGAGTCCAGGTCATACAGCTGGGTCGGGTTGGACAGCACCACCAGCTTGTCGCCATGGGAAGCGAAGGCCAGGGACTTGTTGGCGTTGAAGTTCAGTTGGTACAGGGTCACCGCATCGCCGCCGACCTTGAGCTCCGCCAGCTTGCTCAGCTGGCTGTCATCCAGGGCAGCCTTGGCCAGGGGCTCGAGCAGCTTGGCCAGGCCGCCACGGTCCATCACCAGCAGGAAGTCCTTGAGCCGGCCGTCGACGCCGCGCCACAGGGCGATGTCCGCTGGCTGGTCGAGCAGTTGCTCGATCAGGTTGTCCTGCAGCTTCAGGTCATGCTCGTAGATGATTCGCCGCAGGCTGCCGATCAGGCCCAGGCGGTCGGCATGGGCCTGGTAATAGAAGACGAAGTCCTCGGTCAGGGTTTCACGCAGGAACGGTACGGCCAGCAGGTCCTTGGGCAACTGCGCCAGGGAGTGGGTCTCCAGCAGGCCATCGGGGCGGCTCAGGCCCAGCTTGTCGCCGGGCAGCTCGGCCACCGAGGTCTTGGGCTTGCAGCCCACGCCGGTGGCGACGGCCGCCGCCAGGCACAGGCCCATGACCAGGGCTGGCCAGCGCCGCTGGCTGCCGGGTTGTTCAGTGCCGGGGACGCCGGCCGCCGGGGATGCTGTGTTTTCGCTCATGATTCACAAAGCCCAATTCATCCGTGGTGCGGGATGTTCAATAGTTGAAAGACTTGACCAGCAACAGGTCGCCGATGGCCCGCATGGGCACGATAAAGGTCTCGCGTTTCTCATCGACGGTGTTTTCGTTAAGGATCAGGTTGATCTGCGAGGTGATCACTTCGTTCTGGTTGCTGCCTTCGTCGAAGTTGTAGCCACCACTGCCGAAGTTGCCCCAGTAGTTGACGTAGATCAGGTAGGTACCGCGCAGCGGCGCGGTCATGGTGAACATCTCCGGCCCCGGGCCATCGACCCCGTCCGGGTCCAGGCCACCGCCATTGGTCAGGCCCGGATGGCCGAAGTACGCATGCTGGCCATCGGGCGTGATGATGTGCATGTCCAGCTCGGCCTTGGGGTCGTCCCAGCCGAGCACCACGCGGATACGTGGCGGGGTCTTGTTCGGGTTGGATTCGTAGAACTGCACGCGCTTGAGCGACTTGCCCTCGGAGCTGCGCACTTCGACGCTGTTGGAGCCAGCACCAAAGGCATAGGGACGACCGAAGCGCCCCTGTTCGTCGGTGTAGAGATTGAGCGGATTACCGTTGACCGACAGGCTGTGGGGTTGGCGCAAATGGCCAATGGCCTTGAGCTGGCCCTCGATCATGGTGCGGTTGCGCTGGATGCCGCGATCGATGGGCGGTGTCGGATAGGCCACGCGGTCCTGTTCGGTGCGGTCGAGCAACCCGGAATAGCGCCAGCCGCCCAGGGGCTCCTGCAGCTCGGCCGAAGGTTCGGCCCGTGCGCCAACGGACACCAGCAGGGTCAACAAAAGGAAGGATAGAGCGCGCATGTAGTGCGTCCTGCCATGCATGGGAAAACCCTGGCGCCAGATCCTCGGCGCGGCTGCGAAACATTCGGAAGGTCGCCCAATGATGATGGGCGCTCAAAGGGCGCAGATTATCGATTTGCCGTCTGTTGCACAATTGGGGAAAAGGGATTTTGCGAGGGAGTCGGCATCGGCCTGGAAGCCACGCCAGCCGTGCCATTACGGTGACATCACCCTTCAAGAGCAAGGGGGTAAACACCTCAATATTTGCGTCACTTCGCCTTCGCTCCCGGATGCTGCCCGCCCTCGTATCCGGCCCATCCCGCAAGGTTTCATCCTGCCGCTCGGCAGCGGATTTTCATCCTGTGCGCACTGGCCTGCCCAGCGTGCCAGCGAGCGCTTCTCATTTGCCCGAAACCCCAGTGTCTGCTAGTGTCGCGCCGGTTTAACGTCACCCGGGATAGCCGCCATGGCCCGCAAAAAAGCTGCCTTAGATTTCGAACAATCCCTCGCCGACCTGCAAACCCTGGTCGAGCGTCTGGAGAACGGCGAGCTGTCGCTGGAAGACTCGTTGACCGCCTTCGAACAAGGCATCGGCCTGACCCGTGATTGCCAGGCCGCCCTGGCCCAGGCCGAGCAGAAGGTGCAAATCCTGCTGGAGCGCGATGGCGAGCTGGCCGAGCAACCCTTTTCGGCGGAACAACCAGAATGATCGCCACCTACCAGGCCAACTGCCAGGCCCGTGTCGATGCGGCGATGCAGTCGCTGTTCAGCGCGCCCAGTCCCGAACTTGCCCGCCTCTATGAGGCCATGCGCTACAGCGTGATGAATGGCGGCAAGCGCGTCCGCCCACTGCTGGCCTACGCCGCTTGCCAGAGCCTGGGCGGCAAGCCGGAGCAGGCCAACGGTGCGGCCTGCGCGGTGGAGCTGATCCACGCCTATTCCCTGGTGCACGACGACCTGCCGGCCATGGACGACGACGATCTGCGCCGCGGCCAGCCCACTACCCACAAGGCGTTCGATGAGGCCTGCGCGATCCTCGCCGGCGATGGCCTGCAGAGCCTGGCCTTCAGCGCCCTGCTGGACCCGCGCCTGAGCGATGCCAGCGCCGAGATCCGCCTGCACATGGTCACCACCCTGGCCCAGGCCGCAGGCCCGGCGGGCATGGTCGGCGGCCAGGCCATCGACCTTGGTTCGGTGGGGCTCAAGCTCGACCAGAAGGCCCTGGAATACATGCACCGGCACAAGACCGGCGCGCTGATCGAAGCCAGCGTCATCCTCGGTGCCTTGGCCAGCGGCCGGGCCGAAAAGGATGAACTCAAGGCCCTGCAAACCTATGCCCAAGCCATCGGCCTGGCGTTCCAGGTCCAGGACGACATCCTCGACGTCGAGAGCGATACCGCTACCCTGGGCAAGCGCCAGGGTGCCGATATCGCCCGGGACAAGCCGACCTACCCGGCGCTGCTGGGCCTGGCAGCGGCCAAGGAGTACGCCCTGGAACTGCGAGACCAGGCCTTGCATGCCCTGCGTCCGTTTGACGCGGCAGCCGAACCCTTGCGGGAGCTGGCGCGGTATATCGTCGAACGCCGCAACTGATCGAAGGCCGGGCAAAGGACCGCATATCGGCCAAGTTCAGTGCTCTGCGTGGGCAGCTTGCGATGCATAAGGTAAACTGCCGCCTCTTTCTACACCTATAACGATTCGCCTGATGCCCACGACGTTTCATGAGATTCCCCGCAAGCGCCCGACCACGCCATTGCTCGACCGTGCCCAGACGCCGGACGGCCTGCGCCGGTTAGGCGAAGCCGAGCTGGAAACCCTGGCCGATGAATTGCGCCTGGAATTGCTCTATACGGTCGGCCAGACCGGTGGGCATTTCGGTGCCGGCCTCGGCGTCATCGAGCTGACCATCGCCCTGCACTACGTGTTCGATACCCCGGACGACCGGCTGGTATGGGACGTGGGCCACCAGGCGTATCCGCACAAGATCCTCACCGGTCGCCGCGAGCAGATGGCCACCCTGCGCCAGAAAGACGGCCTGGCTGCCTTCCCCCGGCGCTCGGAGAGCGAATACGACACCTTCGGCGTCGGTCATTCCAGCACCTCCATCAGCGCCGCCCTGGGCATGGCCATCGCCGCCCGCCTGCAGAACAGCGAGCGCAAGGCCATCGCCGTGATCGGCGACGGCGCCCTGACCGCGGGCATGGCCTTCGAGGCCCTGAACCACGCGCCGGAAGTGGACGCCAACATGCTGGTGATCCTCAACGACAACGACATGTCGATCTCGCGCAATGTCGGCGGCCTGTCCAACTACCTGGCCAAGATCCTCTCCAGCCGCACCTACGCCAGCATGCGCGAAGGCAGCAAGAAAGTGCTGTCGCGCCTGCCCGGTGCCTGGGAAATCGCCCGCCGCACCGAAGAGTACGCCAAGGGCATGCTGGTGCCCGGCACCCTGTTCGAAGAGCTGGGCTGGAACTACATCGGCCCGATCGACGGCCACGACCTGCCGACCCTGATCGCCACCCTGCGCAACATGCGCGACCTCAAGGGCCCGCAGTTCCTGCACGTGGTGACCAAGAAGGGCAAGGGCTTCGCCCCGGCGGAAGTCGACCCCATCGGCTACCACGCCATCACCAAGCTCGAACCCCTGGACGCTCCGGCAGCCGCACCGAAAAAAGCCGGCGGGCCGAAGTATTCCGGCGTGTTCGGTGAGTGGCTGTGCGACATGGCCGCCGCCGATTCGCGCCTGGTGGGCATCACCCCGGCCATGAAGGAAGGCTCGGACCTGGTGGCCTTCAGCGAACGCTTCCCGCTGCGCTACTTCGACGTGGCGATTGCCGAGCAGCACGCCGTGACCCTGGCAGCCGGCATGGCCTGCGAAGGCGCCAAGCCGGTGGTGGCGATCTACTCCACCTTCCTGCAACGCGGCTACGACCAGCTGGTCCACGACGTGGCGGTGCAGAACCTCGACGTCCTGTTCGCCATCGATCGCGCTGGCCTGGTGGGCGAAGACGGCCCGACCCACGCCGGCAGCTTCGACTTGTCCTACCTGCGCTGCATTCCCGGCATGGTGGTGATGACCCCCAGCGACGAGAACGAACTGCGCAAGATGCTCACCACCGGCCACCTGTACAACGGCCCGGCAGCGGTGCGCTATCCACGTGGCACCGGCCCCAACGCACCGATCGACAAGGACCTGGAGCCGATCGAGATCGGCAAGGGCGTGATCCGTCGCCAGGGCAAGCAAGTGGCGCTGCTGGTATTCGGCGTGCAACTGGCCGAAGCCCTGAAGGTGGCCGAGAAGCTCGACGCCACCGTGGTCGACATGCGTTTCGTCAAACCCCTGGACGAAGCCCTGGTGCGCGAGATCGCCGGCAGCCACGAGCTGCTGGTGACCATCGAGGAAAACGCCATCATGGGCGGCGCCGGCAGTGCCGTCGGCGAGTTCCTGACCCAGGAAGGCATTCTCAAGCAGCTCCTGCACCTGGGCCTGCCGGATGCCTACGTCGAACACGCCAAGCCAGCGCAGATGCTCGCCGAGTGCGGCCTCGACGAAGCCGGCATCGAAGCCTCGGTGCGCCAGCGTCTGCAGCTGCTAGGCCTGGCGTGACTCACAGCGGCTCGCTGTAGCCGCTGCAACAGGTTGTGAGCGCCCGCCCTGCGGGCGTTCCTGCATCTGGCGCCCTGGCCGCGCGCCCCCCAACGGACTGGACCTGCCATGAAACACTCTCGCCTCGCCCTGCTCCTCCTGCTCCCGGCTAGCGACTTGCTGGCCGACACTGCCAGCCGTGACCAGGCATTGAAACTGCCGGATACCCTGATCAGCGCCAACCGCCAGGTTGAAGCCCGCAACGACAGCAGCGCAGCCAACACGGTGTTCACCCGGGAGGACATCGATCGCCTGCAACCCACCAGCCTGACCGACCTGCTGCAACGGGTGCCGGGAGTGCAGATCGCCCAGACGGGGGGCCGCTCAAGCCTGCCAGGCGTGTACATTCGCGGCACCAATTCGTCACAAAGCCTGGTCCTGGTGGACGGCCAACGCATCGGCAGTTCATCCAGCGGCGACAGCAACCTGCAATTCATCAATATCGAACAGATCGAACGCGTAGAGGTGCTGCGCGGCTCACGCTCGGCGATCTATGGCAGCGACGCCATTGGCGGAGTGATCCAGATCTTCACCCGGCGTGGCGCCCAGCAGGGACTGCAAGGCAGGATGCACCTGGGCTTTGGCAGCAACCAGACCTGGCAACGCAGCCTGGGACTGTCCGGCGGCGATCAGCAGACCCGCTTCAGCCTCGGCGCCAGCCTGGATGAAACTGCCGGGATCAATTCGACCCGGACGTCCTTTCCCAGCGACAACGACCATGATGCCTACCGGAACCAGTCCCTGAGCCTGAGCTTGAGCCATGCCTTCGACGACAACCTGGAAGCTGGCCTGAACCTGCTGGATAACCGTGGTCGCAGCCAGTACGACAGCCCTTTTGGCTATTTCGACATGGCCACTAACAATACCTATCAACAGCAGCCCTATACCGACTTCACGGTCAGCAGCATCAGCAGCTTCATCGATGCCCGTCTCAATGACAGCTGGAAGTCACGCCTGGAACTTGGCCATGCCGAAAATCGGGACGCCAAACGCGACAAGCTCACCGTGGAACGCAGCACCTTCAATACCTATCGCGACACGCTGAACTGGCAGAACGACCTGAGCCTGGACGAACGCAACAGCCTGATCCTCGGTGGCGACTGGTATGAGGATCGACTCAACACCAGCGCGGCCTACGGTGAGGACAGCCGCTGGAATCGTGCAGCGTTCATCCAGCACCGCTTTCATGGCGATAACTTCTCCACTGAGTTGGGCCTGCGCCATGACCGTAACCAGCAATTCGGCAGCCAGAACACCTGGAGCGGCAGCCTCACCGTGCCGGTGAACCCGGACAACGACCTGCTGTTGTCCTACAGCGAAGGCTTTCGGGCTCCGACCTTCACGGATCTGTATTACCCAAACAGCAGCAACCCGCAGCTCAAACCGGAGCACTCCAAGAGCTATGAACTGCAGTGGCGTAGCCAACTGACCCCAGATAGCCGCCTGGAAACTTCTCTTTATCGCATCGATCTCAAGGACGCGATCATCTACAACACCAGTGCACGGCGACCAGAAAACATCGGTTCGGCACGGATCAATGGCCTGGAAACGGCCCTGAAACAGGAATGGTTCGGCTGGCAGACCAGCGCAGGTGTCGCCATCATCGATCCACGTAATCGCCAGAGCGGGGAGCAACTACCACGCCGGGCCAAGCGCACCCTGAACCTGGACCTGGACCGTCAGTTCGAGCGGCTGGCATTCGGTGCCAGCTGGCAACTGGTGAGCAGCAGCCGTGAAAATCGCTTCGGACAGAAGCAGGCACAGCTTGGCGGTTATGGGCTGCTCGGCCTGCGCAGCAGTTGGGCAGTCAACCAGGAGCTCAAGCTGGACCTGAAGCTCGACAATGTCTTCGACAAGTCCTATTCCCGTGCGCTCTACAGCCACCAGGGCAGCGACTACGGCTACCGCGAAGAAGGTCGGACCTGGATGCTCGGGGTGACCTGGACCCCTGAGCTGTAAAGCTTGCTCAGCGCTCGGGCGCAATCAAGCCGCACAGCTTGGCCACTGCGCCGACCATCTGCCCGCTGGGCCGCTCCAGGCCCTTGTCCGTCACCAGCAACAAACGCCCCTGCTTGACCGCGGCAATCTGCGGCCAGGCCTTCCAGGCATCCAATTGCCCCTGGGCCGTGGCGAGGATCGCCTGCGGGTTGCGCTGCAACACCGCCTCGATACTGACCTGGGGCGCCGGCAGCGGTTGATCGGCAAATACATTGCGCGCCCCGCAGACCGCCAGGGCGTCGCTGATGATCTGGCCACCACCCACCGTGTATAGCGGACGATCCCAGACCTGGTAGAACACCGGCAGGGGCAACTCGCGGCGATAGCGCTGACGCAGTTGCGCAAGTTGTTGGTCCAGCTGGGTCGCCAATGCCTGGCCGGCTTGCGCTCGCCCCAGGCGCTGGCCGATCTCAGCGATCTGGGCGGTCAGCTGCGCAAGGTCATGGGGTTCGGCAACCAGGGTGGGAATGCCCAGGCGCGCCAATTGCTCCTTCTGGGCCGGTCCGACACTGCCCGGCCAGAGCAGCAGCAAGTCCGGCCGCAGGCTCAGCAAGCGCTCGATATCCAGCTGGCCGTAGCGCCCTACCGAAGGCAGGTCCTTGAGGGGCACCGGGCGCTCACCGGCATCCAGCACGCCCACCAGCAGGTCGGCGGCGCCCAGTTCGACGACAATTTCCGAGAGCGATGGCGCCAGGCTGACGACCCGCTCGGCGGCCAGCGCCTGGCCGCACAGAGCCAGCAGCAAGACGGCCAGCCAGCGCTGCATCAACCGAGTTGGCGTGGGATGCGGTAGAGGTAGAACAACACCGCCGTGGACAGGGCCAGGAGCATCAGCGGCACGGCCTCAAGGCCGACGAACACCGCCAGGGCACCGATCCAGGCTGGCAACGCTGCCACCAGCAGGGCCGTGCGCCGCCGCGCTGCCAGGTCGATCCAGGCCGCTGGTTCTTCTGGGGTATCGAGGGCTTTCTGGGTGGCGATCAAGCCGTGCTTGTAGGCGCCGAAAAAGCGCAGGCTGACGAACATCGACGCCACCCCGGCAATGAAGAACGGCATCGCCAGCACCGGCAGGATCGGCTCGCCCTGGCCGAATACGGCGTTGAGCACGAACAGCGGCAGCACCGCCAACGCCAAGTACTGCCACCAGCTGACGGCCAGGCGCCGCCTCACTTGGCCCCGGGTCACGCGCGGTCGACCTCGCCCTGGTGCTCGTTACCCATCATGTGGTCGAGCTTGCTGGCCTTGGTCGCCAGGTAGAGTTTGTTGTGCGGGTTATGGCCGGTATGCAGAGGTACGCGCTCGGCGACCTGGATGCCCATCTCGGTCAGGGCCTTGACCTTGCGCGGGTTGTTGGTCATCAGGCGCAGGGCCTTGACGCCCAGGTGCTCGAGCATCGGCAGGCACATGGCGTAGTCGCGCTGGTCGGCGGCGAAACCCAGGCGCTCGTTGGCCTCCACGGTATCGGCACCGCCATCTTGCAGTTCATAGGCGCGGATCTTGTTCAGCAGGCCGATACCCCGACCTTCCTGACGCAGGTACAGCAGCACCCCACGGCCTTCACGGGCGATGGCCCGCAGGGCGGCTTCGAGCTGCGAACCGCAGTCGCAACGCTGGCTGAACAGGGCATCGCCGGTCAGGCATTCGGAGTGCAGGCGACCGAGCACCGGCGCGCCGTCGGCGATATCGCCCAGGCTGAGCACCACGTGCTCGCGACCGGTGGCTTCGTCGAGGAAACCGTGCATGGTGAATTGCGCAAAGGGGGTGGGCAGCTTGGAAGCGGCAACAAAAACAACGGGCACTGTTGTGCTCCTGATCTGTATGGGGACTGGAGATTCGCAGAGGCGGCATTGTAACAGCAGCCTCCACTGGACGCTTAGGCTGAATTATCGTGGATAAAGATCGATAAGTTTGATCACCGGACCACCGGCTAGCGCTTCTCGTCAAAGGGATAAGGTTGCTTCCAGCGCTGGAAGATCGGCCGCAGGCCACCACTCTTCACCAGTTGTTCCATGCGTTGGTCATACAACGAAAGCAGGGCGCGCCCGCGCGCGGTATCGGCAAAGCCCAGGTACAGGGGCAATTCCACCAGGTGCGAACGCTTGAAGCGGGAAGGGTCTTCGGCCTGCCCAAGCACGTAGTCGACTTCGGTCTGGCCATCGATGTAAAAGTCGGCGCGGTGGTACAGCAGCATCGGCAGGATCCCGACACGACGCCGGATCTCGTTGTAGATACCGATGTTGGGCAGGTAGTCCTGGTACTTGTAGCCACGCACCCAGACCAGCCGGTAGCTGGCCAGGTTGGCAAGGCTCAATTCGGGACCGCCGGCCAGGCCCAGGGCGTAGATATGGTCGTTGTCGTAGTTCCAGCGCGGATAGAGCACGCCAGGCGATTCATTGTGGTAGGCACCGGCCTGGGCATCCACCTCGCCACGTTGCACCAGCCCGACCGAACGGGTGTAGGGCACGCTGCTGCGCTCGACCTTTACCCCCTGGGGCTCGAAGACCTCTCGCAGGATGTCCCAGGACAAGCCTTGGCCGTCGGCCTCGCTGTACTGGTCCCACTCCTCGCTGGCAATGCGAATCTGCCTGGGCAACGACGCTTGTTCGCCGGCCCATGCGTTACAACAGTTCCAGAGGACCAGCAACGCCAGTAGCCCGCGACAGACACCCATGCCTTGCCCCTCAGCTGAAACACCACACCAGCCCTTGCATCGCGAGCCAGGCGAAAACCCCGGCCAGGACATCATCGAGCATGATGCCGACACCGCCATGGACATGCCGGTCGACCCAACGGATGGGCCAGGGCTTGAGAATATCGAAGAAGCGGAACATCAGGAATCCCGCCAGCAACCACTGCCAACCGGCGGGCACCAACCACAAGGTGATCCACATGCCGACCATCTCATCCCAGACGATGCCTTCATGGTCATGCACCCGCAGATCGTCGGCTACCTTGCCGCACAGCCAGAAGCCGAACAGCATGGTGATGCCGAGCATCAGCCAGTAGCCCCAGTCCGGCAACATCTGCCAAAACGGAATGAAGGGTAGCGCAACCAGCGAACCCCAGGTGCCCGGGGCCTTGGGCAGGGTGCCCGAGCCAAAACCGAACGCGAGGAAATGCCAGGGGTTACGCCAGACCGACGGGGGTACGAACTCCGCCGGAACCTGATTGGGATGATCTGTCACGGTGTCTCCGGAAAGTGTTGGTAGCCCCGGATGCCCGGGGTGATGTCCTGCCCTGCGGCATCCAGCAAGGCCACGCCCTGCCCCGCCACCACCTGCCCCACCACATGCACGGGCCAACCCGCGGCCTGCAATGGCGTCAAGTCGGCAGGTGGCAGGGTGAAGGCCAGCACATAGTCGTCACCGCCACTCAAGGCCGCAGCACGAGCGCCCTCCAGGCCGAGAAAGTCCACCAGGGGCCTGGACAGGGGCAGCGTGTCCAGCACCACTTGCAACCCGACCGATGACGCCGCGGCGATATGCCCGCAATCGGCCAACAGCCCATCGGAGATATCCAGGGCTGCCGTGGCCTTGCCACGCAACGCCTGGCCCAGGGCCAACTGCGGTTGCGGCGACCAGTAGCGGGCCAGCAACGGCTCGGCCACTGCCGGCGCGGCCTGGCGCTGGCCTAGCACCAGTGGCAGGGCGCCAGCGGCATCGCCCAGCGGACCGCCGACACACAGCAGGTCACCAGGCCGCGCGCCGCTGCGGGTCAGGGCCCGGCCTGCGGGTACGCGGCCGAACACCGTCATGGTCAAGGTCAGGGGGCCCCGGGTGGTATCGCCGCCGATCAAGCGCACGGCGCAATCCTGGGCCATGGCATTCAAGCCACGGGCATAGGCGGCGAGCCAATCGGTGGCTACCGTTGGCAAGGTCAGGGCAAGGGTAAAGGCCAGCGGTGTGGCGCCCATGGCGGCCAGGTCGCTGACAGCCACCGCCAGGGAGCGTTGGCCAAGAAGGAAGGGATCGCAGGGATCGGCGAAATGCACACCCGCCACCAGGGTGTCGGTGGAAATCGCCAATTGCTCGCCAGGAGCAACTGCCAGCAAGGCACAATCATCGCCGATCCCCAGGGCAACGCCCTCGCCGCCCTGCGCACAAGGCGCGGCAGCGAAGAAGTTACGGATCAGTTCAAACTCGCCCATGGCAGCTACAAGCGCGGATCAGCGCTTGAACGCCTTCACTTCTGCTGCACGCAGGCGTGGGGCCAGCTTGTCGAGTACGCCATTGACGAACTTGTGGCCATCGGTGGAACCGAAGACCTTGGCCAGTTCGATACCCTCGTTGATCACCACGCGGTATGGCACGTCGACACGCTTGAGCAGTTCCCAGGTGGACAGGCGCAGGACGGCCAGTTCTACCGGGTCCAGCTCATCGATGGCCAGGTCCAGGCAAGGCACGAGCGCATTGTCGATCTCGTTCTTGTTGGCCGGGACCCCGTGCAGGATTTCACGGAAGTAGGCGCCGTCGATGTCGGTGAAATCGTTGTCGACCCGAAACTGCGCTTCGATCTCGTTCAGCGAATGCTTGGCCATGTGCCATTGGTACAGCGCCTGGGTCGCGAGCTGACGGGCTTCGCGACGCTTGGCGCTCTTGGATGGCTTGCCGGCACTGGCAGGCTTGGGATCGCGCGGGTTGAAACGATCGCTATCGTCGCTAATCACTTGGCCTCCAACTGCGCCAGCAGGCTGACCATTTCCAGGGCGGACAAGGCAGCTTCAGCCCCTTTGTTGCCGGCCTTGGTGCCGGAACGCTCGATGGCTTGTTCGATCGAGTCGACGGTCAGCACGCCAAAGGCTACCGGCACGCCAAACTCCATGGACACCTGGGCCAGGCCCTTGGTGCATTCGCCAGCAACGTATTCGAAGTGCGGGGTACCGCCACGAATGACCGCGCCCAGGGCGATGATCGCCGCGTATTCACCCTTCTGCGCGACCTTCTGGGTCACCAGGGGAATCTCGAAGGCGCCGGGAGCGCGGATGATGGTGATGTCGCTTTCGCTCACGCCATGGCGAACCAGGGCGTCAACCGCGCCGCTGACCAGGCTTTCGACGACGAAGCTGTTGAAGCGGCCGACCACCAGGGCATAGCGGCCTTTAGGGGCGATGAAGGTACCTTCGATGGTCTTCAGGGTCATTCGACAAATCTCTTAAAGAGCCGGAGCGTGTCTAGTACACGCTCCTGAGTGATATTTGAACCGCGAATTTCAAGCTGGCAGCGGCCGGCTTTTATTCGGAGGGCACGTATTCTACAACTTCCAGGTCGAAACCGGATATCGCATTAAACTTCATCGGTGCGCTCATCAGGCGCATCTTGCGCACGCCCAGGTCACGCAGGATCTGCGAGCCGGCGCCCACGATGCTGTAGGTGGTCGGCTTCTTCGCAGGCGCGTGCTCGGCGGTTTCCCGGATGTGCGCCAGCAATACGTCGCCATCCAGCGGATGACCCAGCAACAGCACCACGCCACTGCCGGCCTCGGCCACGGTAGCCATGGCCGCGCGCAGGCTCCAGCGCCCCGGTTGCTTGACCATCAGCAGGTCGCGCAGCGGGTCCATGTTGTGGACCCGCACCAGGGTCGGCTCCTCGGCACAGATCTCGCCCAGGGTCAGGGCCATGTGCACGTCGCCTTCCACGGAATCACGATAGGTCACCAGGTTGAACTGGCCCAGTTCGCTGTCCAGGGGCTGCTCGGCAATCCGCTGAACGGTACGTTCGTGGATCATCCGGTAGTGGATCAGGTCGGCGATGGTGCCGATCTTGATGCCGTGCTCGGTGGCAAACGCCTCGAGTTCGGTGCGCCGGGACATGGTGCCGTCGTCGTTCATGACCTCGCAGATCACGCCACTGGGCTCGAAGCCCGCCATGCGCGCCAGGTCACAGGCTGCCTCGGTGTGGCCGGCACGGGCCAGGGTACCGCCGGGCTGTGCCATCAGTGGGAAGATATGGCCTGGGCTGACGATGTCCTCGGCCTTGGCGTCCTTGGCCGCGGCGGCCTGCACGGTACGCGCCCGGTCGGCAGCGGAGATGCCGGTGGTCACGCCTTCGGTGGCCTCGATGGACACGGTGAACTTGGTACCGAAGCCACTACCGTTGCGGGGCGACATCAGTGGCAGCTTGAGCATTTCGCAACGCTCGCGGCTCATGGGCATGCAGATCAGGCCACGGGCGTGCTTGGCCATGAAGTTGATGTGCGCAGCCGTGCAGCACTCGGCGGCCATGATCAGGTCGCCTTCGTTCTCGCGGTCTTCGTCATCCATGAGGATGACCATCTTGCCTTGGCGGATGTCTTCGACCAGTTCTTCGATGCTGTTGAGCGCCACTCGGCACCCCCCTTCTTTCAAAATTTGAGGTTCAGGATTTGAGATAGCCGTTAGCGGCCAGGAAGCTTTCGGTAATGGTGCTGCCCGAGGCCTCGGCGGCCTTGTCACCCAGCAGCAAGCGCTCCAGGTAGCGCGCCAGCAGGTCGACCTCGAGGTTGACCTGACGGCCCGGCCGGTAGTCGGCCATGATGGTTTCCGCCAGCGTGTGGGGCACGATGGTCAATTCGAACTCGGCGCCATTCACCGCGTTGACCGTCAGGCTGGTGCCGTCGACGGTGATCGAGCCTTTATGGGCGATGTACTTGGCCAGCTCCTTGGGAGCACGGATGCGGAACTGGATGGCCCGGGCATTCTCTTCCCGGCCCACGACCTCGCCGACACCATCGACGTGACCGCTGACCAGATGGCCGCCCAGGCGAGTGGTCGGGGTCAGGGCCTTCTCCAGGTTGACCCGGCTGCCGGCCTTCAACTGGTTGAAGGCGGTGCAATCCAGGGTCTCGCGACTGACATCGGCCCAGAAACCATCGCCGGGCAATTCGACGGCGGTCAGGCAGACGCCGTTCACCGCAATGCTGTCGCCCAGCTTGACGTCGGCCAGGTCGAGCTTGCCGGTTTCTACATAAACCCGCACATCTCCGCCTTTTGGGCTCAATGCGCGAATGCTGCCGATGGATTCGATGATGCCGGTGAACATGGAGTCCTCCTCGAGAACAGGGCCGCCGGATAGGCGAAAGTCGGGAATTATACGCTCGCTGGCGGGGCCGGGATGGCAGTGACTCGCCAGTCATCGCCCACTGCGCGCATTTCGATGATCTTGAGCAATGGCGCCTCGCTCATCCGCGCCAGGGGCCAGTCCAGCAAAGGCCGGGCCGTGGACCCCAGGAACTTGCCAGCGACGAAGATCTGGTACTCATCCACCAGCCCTTGCCGGGCGAACGCTCCAGCCAGGCGCGGGCCGGCTTCCACCAGCACCTCGTTGACGCCGCGAGCGGCCAGCTCCTGGAGCAGGCGGCGCAAGTCCACCTGGCCATCGGCGCCAGGTACATTCAGGCACTCGGGACCATTGGCATGTTGCTCCTCGACAGCCGCACAGGTGGCTACCAGGGCGGGCCCGGCCTTGAAGAACGGAGCCCCCAGCGGCACTCGCAGGCGACCATCGACCAGGACTCGCAGCGGCGGCCGGCTCATGGCCAAGGCCGTCTGCTCGGGGTCCAGGCCCAGTTCGGCAGCGCGTACAGTCAACCGGGCATCGTCTGCCAGCACCGTGTCGGCACCGGTCAAGACCACGCTGGACTCGGCCCGCAGGCGTTGCACCGCCGAGCGTGCCGCGGCTCCGGTGATCCACTGGCTTTCGCCGCTGTCCATGGCAGTACGACCATCCAGGCTCATGGCCAGCTTGACTCGCACATAAGGCAAGCCATGCTCCATGCGCTTGAGGAAGCCCTTGTTGATCGCTCGCGCCTCACTCTCCAGCACACCGCTCTGGACGGCAATGCCGGCCTCGGCCAGGCGTCGCATGCCACGACCGGCGACTTGCGGGTTGGGGTCTTGCATCGCCGCGACCACCCGCGCAACCCCGGCACCGACCAGGGCATCGGCACAAGGCGGGGTACGACCGTGGTGGCTGCAGGGTTCGAGGGTCACGTAGGCGGTGGCGCCACGGGCCTTTTCCCCGGCGGCGCGCAAGGCATGCACCTCAGCGTGAGGTTCACCGGCCCGCACATGCCAGCCTTCGCCCACCACTTCGCCGTCGCGCACGATGATGCAACCGACACGAGGATTGGGATGGGTGGTGTACAAGCCCTTGCGCGCCAGTTCCAGCGCGCGGGCCATGTAGTGGGCGTCGAGGATCGCTTGTTCCGCTGGCTGGCTCATTGCTTGGCCGGCTCACGGGCAAGGCGATCGATCTCTTCGCGGAATTCGTCGAGGTCCTGGAAGCGCCGGTATACCGAGGCGAAGCGGATGTAGGCGACTTCGTCGAGCTTTTGCAGCTCGCCCATCACCAGTTCACCCACGACCAGGGACTTCACCTCGCGTTCGCCAGTGGCACGCAGCTTGTGCTTGATATGGGCCAGCGCCGCTTCCAGGCGCTCGACGCTCACCGGGCGTTTTTCCAGGGCGCGCTGCATGCCCGCGCGTAGTTTGTCTTCGTCGAAGGGCTGGCGGCTGCCATCGGTCTTGATCAGACGCGGCATCACCAGTTCGGCAGTTTCGAAAGTAGTGAAACGTTCACCACAGGCCAGGCATTCACGCCGGCGACGAACCTGTTCGCCCTCGGCGACCAGACGCGAGTCGATGACCTTGGTGTCGTTGGCACCGCAGAAGGGACAGTGCATGGTGGCAGGCAACAAAAAAAGGGAGGGCCATGGTAGCGCATCCCACTGGCAAGACAAGCCATAGCCTTTACGGTATACAGACCGACTATTATGTTTCGCACATGGAAACCTGCCTTGTTGGAGCTTCAAATGCCGCTCAGACCGCTTGTTCTGCTCAGTCTTGTCAGCCTGCTGGTCGCTTGCAGCAGCGATGCCCCGAAACCCGCGGCGCCCACTTCCTCGCAGCAACAGTCGGTGAAAAAGAACCAGGAACCTGTCGATCTCGGCCCCTTGCCGGCCTATCAGCGCGAGTTGAGCGGCAGCCTTGACGGCGTACCAGCCGGCGCCGATGTCGAGCTGGCCCTGCTGGTGATCGATGAGCGCGGGCGTCCGCAACGCCTGCTGGCCAGTAGCAACCTCACCGGCACCAGCCAACCCCTGCCATTTCGCCTGCGCTTCGCTCCCGAGGCCTTTCCGGCCGGCGCCAGGGTCGAGCTGCGTGGCCGTGCCAGCCAATCCGGGCAGTTGATCCTGCACCTGCCGGCACGCCGCATCGACCAACCCACCACCCAGGCCCTGGGGCAATTGCAGCTCGTCAAAGCCCCATGAACGTACCGCTCGACCTGCAAGACGCCCTCGGCGAGCTGCTGGGTGACGCACGATTGGTAGCTTGCGAATTGCCCGAGACCGAGCTCCGGCTCTGGCTGATCGATGCCCAGAACATGGACCGCGCCTTCACCCCCGAGGAGACCCGGCGCATCCTTCACGAACCGCCCTACTGGAGCTTCTGCTGGGCCAGCGGCCTGGCCCTGGCCCGCTACCTGGCGGCCCACCCGCATTGGGTGCAAGGCAAGCGGGTGCTGGACTTCGGTAGCGGCTCCGGCGTAGCGGCAATCGCCGCGGCCAAGGCTGGCGCGCTGGAAGTGGTGGCTTGCGATCTCGACCCCCTGGCCATTGCCGCCTGCCGGGCCAATGCCGAGCTCAATGAGGTGGTACTGGGCTACAGCACCGACTTTTTCAACGAAGCCGATCGCTTCGACCTGATCCTGGTGGCCGACGTGCTCTACGATCGCGCCAACCTGCCCCTGCTGGATGAATTCCTCAGTCGTGGCCGTGAGGCCCTGGTGGCGGACTCCCGGGTCAGGGACTTCCAGCATCCGCTGTACCAACGCCTGGAAATGCTCAATGCCCTGACCCTGCCGGACCTGGCCGAGCCCTGGGAATTTCGCAATGTGAGCCTGTACCACGCACAACGGCCATTGGCCCGGGCAACGGTCGCGCCAGCGATGGCGATCACCCCCGAGCACGCTTTATAGTGGCGCCATAACCGCATATTCGAGAGACCCAATGAGTCAGGACACGCCGTACATCTTCGATGCCCATACCGCTGATTTCGACCAGTCGGTGATCGAGAACTCCTTCCACAAGCCGGTCCTGGTGGACTTCTGGGCCGAGTGGTGTGCGCCCTGCAAAGCGCTGATGCCGATGCTGCAGCAAATCGCCGAGAGCTATCAGGGCGAACTGCTGCTGGCGAAGGTCAACTGCGACATCGAGCAGGACATCGTCGCCCGCTTCGGCATCCGCAGCCTGCCCACCGTGGTGCTGTTCAAGGATGGCCAGCCAGTGGATGGTTTTGCCGGTGCCCAGCCCGAATCGGCGGTCCGGGCCATGCTCGAGCCTCATGTGCAGATGCCCCCACCGGCGGCGGCCGATCCGCTAGAACAGGCCGAGATCCTGTTCAGCGAGGGCCGTATCGGCGACGCCGAAGCCCTGCTCAAGGCACTGTTGAGCGAAGACAACAGCAATGCCAAGGCCCTGATCCTCTACGCCCGCTGCCTGGCCGAGCGCGGGGAGCTGGGCGAAGCCCAGACCGTGCTCGATGCGGTCAAGAGCGATGAGCACAAGGCCGCCCTGGCCGGGGCCAAGGCGCAGATCACCTTCCTCAAGCAGGCCGCAAGCCTGCCGGATGCCGCCGACCTCAAGGCACGCCTGGCCAAGGACCCTCAAGACGACGAAGCGGCCTACCAACTGGCCATCCAGCAACTGGCCCGCCAACAGTACGAGGCCGCCCTGGAAGCCCTGCTCAAGCTGTTCATGCGTAACCGCAGCTACAGCGAAGGCATTGCCCACAAGACCTTGCTGCAAGTCTTCGACCTGCTGGGCAACGATCACCCGCTGGTGACCACCTACCGGCGCAAGCTGTTCGCCGCGCTGTATTGATCCTGCCGGGGCCGACCGGCCAGCTGAAAGGCCTGGCCGGCCCGGTAATCCATACCCTTAGGGTACCCAATGGTAGATCGGGGTATCCGCGCCGCTGATCACCTTCACCTGGGCACAGTGGCGCAGGCGTACCAGCAAACGCTTGCCTGCCGCCGCGCTGCCAGTCAGCCCCTCCAGTTGCTCCAACAACTCCGGCCCGCTCATCTGGCCGGCCTGGCACAGCAGGTCCTTGGCGGTCTGCCACAGGGTGTCATCCTGGCTCGCAGGCTTGCTGGCCATGCCAGTGGCCACCGGTTGGGCCGCACCGCCGGCCTGCAATTGCCCTCCCAACTGCCCGGCCAGTCGCGCCCAGTCGTCCTCGTCCAGCTCCAGGGTCAAATCCACCGGCCAGTCGCCGATGCTTCCGTGAATCCGCACCATCGCTGTGCTCCCAAAATTTTCTGACGAGCATGCTCCCACGCGTCTTGCGCAACGCCAAGCGGGCAGTCAAACTCTGCCGGCAATATCGTTATAAGATTACATAACATTTATTTCATCTTCGCCTCGGAGACTCGCCATGCGCCGCCTGCTACTCGCCTTGCCGTTCGCCCTGTTGCCACTGGTCGCTGCCCAGGCCGCGCAAGCCCATGAACACGAGCATGAACACGGCAGCCTCGGAACCCACGAACATGGCGTGGCTCGCTTGAACGCAGTACTCGACGGCCAAGCCCTGGAGCTGGAACTGGAAAGCCCGGCGATGAACCTGGTGGGTTTCGAACACGCCCCGAGCACCGACGCCGACAAGGCCAAGGTGGCCGCCGCTCGCAAGCAACTGGAACAACCGCTGGCCCTGTTCAACCTGCCCTCCGCAGCCAGTTGCAGTGTGGCCAAGCAGGAGCTGGAAAGCCCGTTGTTCGGCGACCAGCCCGCCGCCGATCATGATGATGACGAGCACGAAGAAACCAACGACGGCCACGCTCATCACCATGAACACAGTGAGATCCACGCCCATTACCAGTTCACCTGCACCCAGCCGGGAGCCCTGAAGGACCTCGACCTGGCACAGGTCTTCAAGACCTTCCCCGCCACCCAGAAAATCCAGGTACAACTGATTTCGCCAAGCGGCCAGCAGGGGGTCGAAGCTACCGCCAAGGCCGCTACGCTGAAGTTCTGAGCGCCACTCCCGGCGATATCCACTTGCTGATCGGCTGAACATGACCCAAGCACTCATCGAACTGTCCGACCTGGGCTTCAACTGGCCCGGGCATCCACCACTGCTGGATATCCCGGCCTTTGCCCTGGAGGTCGGCGAAACGCTGTTTCTCAAGGGCCCCAGCGGGAGCGGCAAGACCACCTTGCTGGGCCTGCTCGGTGGCGTGCAGAAACCCAGCCGGGGCAGCATTCGCCTGCTGGGCCAGGAGTTGACCGAACTGTCCGCCGGCGCCCGCGACCGCTTTCGTGTCGATCACACCGGCTACATCTTCCAACAATTCAATCTGCTGCCCTTCCTTTCGGTGCGCGAGAACGTCGAGTTGCCCTGCCACTTCTCCAAGCTGCGGGCCAGCCGCGCCGTGCAGCGCCACGGCAGTGTCGACCAGGCCGCAGCCACCCTGCTGGCCCACCTGGGCCTGAGCGATCCTGGCCTGCTCGGCCGCCGCGCCGATTCGTTGTCCATCGGCCAGCAGCAACGGGTCGCGGCGGCCCGGGCATTGATCGGCCAGCCAGAACTGGTGATCGCCGACGAACCCACCTCGGCACTGGACCATGACGCCCGCGAGGCCTTCATCCAGTTGCTGTTCACCGAATGCCGCGAGGCCGGCGCCAGCCTGCTGTTCGTCAGCCACGACCAGAGCCTGGCTCCCCTGTTCGATCGCAACCTGTCGCTGGCCGAACTCAATCGCGCCGCCAAGCCCGCCGAGGTCTGAGATGTATCTGTTCCGCCTAGCCATGGCCAGCCTGGCTAACCGCCGTTTCACCGCATTCCTCACGGCCTTCGCCATCGCCCTTTCAGTCTGCTTGCTGCTGGCGGTAGAACGGGTGCGCACCGAAGCCCGGGCCAGCTTCGCCAGTACCATCAGCGGTACCGACCTGATCGTCGGCGCCCGCTCGGGCTCGGTGAACCTGCTGCTGTACTCGGTGTTTCGTATCGGCAACGCCACCAACAACATCCGCTGGGACAGCTTCGAGCACTTCGCCAGCAACCCGAAGGTGAAATGGGCAATCCCGATTTCCCTGGGCGATTCCCATCGCGGCTATCGGGTCATGGGGACCACCGAAGCCTACTTCCAGCACTACCAGTACGGCCACCAGCAGAACCTGCAACTGGCGGTGGGCCGGGCCTTCGCCAGCGATCCATTCGAGGTGGTGCTGGGAGCCGAAGTCGCCGAGGCGCTGCACTACAAGCTGGGGGACCAGCTGGTACTGGCCCATGGCGTAGCGGCCATCAGCCTGGTCAAGCACGATGACAAGCCCTTTACCGTCGTGGGCATCCTCAAGCGCACCGGCACCCCCGTGGACCGTACCCTGCACATCAGCCTGGGCGGCATGGAGGCCATCCACATCGACTGGCACAACGGCGTGCCCGCTCGCGGCGAAGGACGCATCAGTGCCGACCAGGCTCGTAACATGGACCTCACGCCCCAGGCCATCACCGCGTTCATGCTTGGCCTGAACAGCAAGATCTCGACCTTCGCCCTGCAACGCGAGATCAATGAGTTTCGTGGCGAACCCATGCTGGCGATTCTCCCCGGCGTGGCCCTGCAGGAACTCTGGAGCCTGATGGGGACCGCCGAGAAGGCCTTGTTCGTGGTCTCGCTGTTCGTGGTTCTCACGGGCCTGATCGGCATGCTCACGGCGATCCTCACCAGCCTCAACGAACGCCGTCGGGAAATGGCCATCCTGCGCTCGGTGGGCGCCCGCCCCTGGCATATCGCGACCCTGCTGGTACTGGAAGCCTTTGCCCTGGCGCTGGCAGGCGTGCTGGCCGGGCTGGGCTTGCTCTACCTGGGCATCGCCCTTGCCCAGGGCTACGTGCAGTCGAACTACGGCCTGTACCTGCCGCTCTCGTGGCCGACCCAGTATGAGTGGACGCTACTGGGCGCTATCCTGATCGCCGCGCTGCTGATGGGTTGCGTGCCGGCATGGCGCGCCTACCGGCAATCCCTGGCCGATGGCCTGTCGATTCGTTTGTGAGCACCGATTGATGAAGAACCAACGCCTGTCGGGCCTGCTGCTTGCCCTGTCCTTGCTGGTCAGCCCACTGCTATGGGCAGGCGCCCCGCGGGACCTGACCTGGGTGGAAATGATCCCGGCCGACGCCCCGCCGGAAGTACCGAACATGAAGCCCCTGCATGACCTGTCCCAGATGAGCGATGCGCTGTCTGCCGAGTCGGCGCCCGCCGCCAAGCAGGAGTTGCCCGACGCCCCGGTGGTCAAGAGCCTCGATGGCCAGTCAGTGCGCCTGCCCGGCTACATCGTGCCCCTGGAGGTGAACGAAGAAGGCCGCACCACGGACTTCCTGCTGGTGCCGTACTTCGGTGCCTGCATCCATGTACCACCGCCCCCGTCGAACCAGATCGTCCACGTCACCAGCGAACTGGGGGTCAAGCTCGATGAGCTGTACCAGCCTTACTGGATCGAAGGCGCCATGCAGGTCAAACCCTCCACCAGTGAACTGGCGGATGCCGGTTACCAGATGGCGGCACAGAAAATCTACGTCTACGAACTTCCGGAGTGACTACAACGGCGTCAAGGGCGAACGGCAAAAGAGTGCGGGGCAAAAGAATAGTTCAGGCGCTGGCTGGGGGTTCGCAATTTCATTGAGCTGAGTCAAGGCGATCAACTTGACGGTCCTTACCATTGGACATAGCCAATTTGAATCGTCCTTTGGAGCTCCCATGCACAAGTCACTGCTTAGCGCTTCCCTGATTGCGCTCGCACTCGCCGCCCCGATTGCCAACGCCCACGATGCTGGTGACATCATCGTTCGTGCCGGTGCGATCACCGTCAATCCAAAAGCCAACAGTTCCGACGTCAAGGTCGACAGCGGTCCCCTGGCCGGTGCCAACCTGGGCGGCAAGGCGACCATGAGCAGCGACACCCAGCTGGGTCTCAACTTCGCCTACATGGTGACCAACAACATCGGTATCGAACTGCTGGCCGCGACTCCGTTCGAACATGACGTGAAAATCAAGGACACTTCCCTGGCCCCGGCCAACGGCAAGCTCGGTACCCTCAAGCACCTGCCACCTACCTTGAGCGTGGTGTACTACCCACTGGACCACAAGTCGGCGTTCCAGCCTTATGTCGGTGCCGGTATCAACTACACCTGGATCTATGACGAACACGTCGGCAGCCGTGCCCAATCCGCAGGCTTCGACAACTTCCGCGCCAAGAACTCCTGGGGCCTGGCCTGGCAGGTCGGTGCCGACTACATGCTGACCGACAACATCATGCTCAACGCCCAGGTGCGCTACATCGATATCGATACCCGGGCCTATGTGGATAACAATGCCCTGGCCGCCGGCACTCGTGCCAAAGTCAACGTCGATGTCGACCCTTGGGTCTACATGGTGGGCCTGGGCTACAAGTTCTAAGCCCGCCAGACACAAAAAAGGCGCCTTTGCAGGCGCCTTTTTCATGACTGCGAAAAACCTCAGCGCCCGAGCAAGCGGGCCAGGCCGACCTTCATCGGAGTGGGCTCGGCAAAGGTAAAGCGCTGTAGCAACCGTTGGTTGTTGGCTCGCGAATGCCGAATATCGCCGGAGCGGGCCGGACCGTAGCTGATCGGGGGCAGCTCACCCACGACCTCGGCCAGGGCCGCGAGCATCTGCTTGAGGCTCAGCGCCTGGTTCAAGCCGACGTTGACGGCCCCCACTTCCAGCCGCGGAGCCTCGATGGCCTGCACCAGTACATCCACCAGGTCACCCACATAGACAAAGTCCCGGGTCTGCTCGCCATCGCCGAACACGGTGATCGGCAGGCCCTGCTCGGCCCGTTCGCTGAAGATGCTGATCACCCCGGAATACGGCGACGATGGGTCCTGGCGCGGGCCAAAGATATTGAAGAAACGGAAGACCGCAGGCTCCAGGCCGTGTTGGCGCCGGTAGAAGTCGAAGTAGTGCTCACTGGCCAGCTTGTCCGAAGCATAAGGCGTCAACGGTGCCTTGGGCGTGTCTTCATCGATGGACTGGCCTTCGCCATTGTTGCCATAGACCGCCGCGCTGGAAGCGAACAACACCCGTTTCACACCATGCTGGCGCATGGCCTCGCACACATTCAGGGTGCCGATGAAGTTGCTCTGGTGAGTCTGTACCGGATCGTCCACCGAAGCCTGTACCGAAGCCACGGCAGCCAGGTGGGCCACCGCACTGCAGCCCTGCATGGCCCGGTTCACCAGGGCCGCATCGGCGACATCGCCTTCGATCAGTTCAACCCGCGGGTTATCCAGCGGCAAGTTGCTTGGTTTGCCAGTGGACAAGTCGTCCAGCACCCGCACCCGATAACCCTTGGCCAACAGGGCGTCGGTCAGGTGCGAACCAATGAAGCCGGCACCGCCGGTGATCAATACAAGGCCATCAGCCATGACGATAGAACCTATCCAGTAAACTCGGGAGCGCGGCACGCCAGGCCCGCGGCTTGATTCCGAAAGTGTGAAGAATCTTCTTGCAGGCCAGCACCGCATGCTGCGGCTCTTCGGCAGCATCGGCGAACGCGGCGTGGGCCTGCGCGGTGGGCGCCTCCACAGCCAGCGGACGCAATTGCCGTGCCTCGCTGAGCACCGCCTGGCCCAAGGCCAGGGGCGTGGTCGCTTCCTGGCCCGCGTAGTGGTAGGTGCCCCACAGAGGCGCAGCGCAGTCGAGTTGCTTGAGCACCGAAATGATCACCCTCGCAGCGTCGTCCACCGGCGTCGGATTGCCCCGGCGGTCATCGGCCATGGGCAACGCCTGCGGCGACTCGGCCAGGGCCAGGAAACGCCCGAGGATACCCTCGGCACTGTCATCCAGCAGCCAGCCGAAACGCAGCAGTACATGCTGCGGGCAGGTGGCGCGCACGCTTTGCTCGATGCGCCACAAGGCCTGGCCGTGCAACCCCAGGGGTACGGGCTCGTCCTTCTCGCTATAGGCCGTGGCCCGGGAACCATCGAATACCCGGTAGCTGGAAGGCTGCACAAGGATGATGTTGTGATGCTGGCAAAGCTCGGCCAGCCGTTCGACCGCCCGTTCCTGGCCGCCCAGGCGCTCCTCGCTCACGGCCTCCGCCTGAAACCAGTCGAAGTAGTAAGCCAGGTTGATCAAGGCATCCGGGCGGGTGTCATCGAGCAGTTGCGTGAGACTCGCGGCGTCCCAACCGTCTTGCGGGGGACGAGGCGCGAGGAAGTTGATGTCTTCCTCCGCACCCAGGCGAATCAGCGCCTGCCCAAGGGCATTTCCGCCGCCCAGTAACATAAGGCGCATTCGCATAGAGTCAGCAGGCCCAGTCTGTTCAGAACGATGGTTTGGATTGGCCGATCTTAGGGGATCGGCCGTCAAGAATTGCCAGAATCGTTGCATTTTGCGGGTTTGTGGCGCAACCGTCACTGAGAATGTGTCGATGCCTCCCAACGGCGATAGCCGCCGCTTGCAAGTTGCCCTGGACGGCCGCATAACTTCTGCCATGAACCTTGCCGAATCCGCGAACCTGGCACTGGACGGTTTTCACCCGGCCGTGCGTGCCTGGTTCCAGCATACTTTCGCCGCCGTGACCACGGCCCAGGCCCAGGCCTGGCCGCTGATCGCCCAACGGCGCTCGACCCTGATCGCCGCACCGACCGGCTCGGGCAAGACCCTGACCGCCTTTCTCGCGGTCATCGACGAGCTGGTGCGCCAAGGCCTGGACGCGGGCGGCCAACTGCCGGATGCCACCCTGGTGGTCTACGTCTCGCCGCTCAAGGCCCTGAGCAACGATATCCAGGTCAACCTGCAAGCGCCCCTGGCCGGGATCACCGAACAACTGCGCCTGATGGACCTGCCACAACTGGCCATTCGCACTGCCGTACGCACCGGCGACACCCCGCAGAAAGAGCGCAGCGCGATGCGCAAGAAGGCTCCGCAGATCCTCGTCACGACCCCCGAATCCCTCTATGTCCTGCTGGGCTCGGACTCCGGACGACAGATGCTGGCCACTACTCGCACCGTGATCGTCGATGAGATCCACGCGCTGGCCGACAGCAAGCGCGGCAGCCATCTGGCCCTGAGTCTGGAGCGCTTGCAGGCGCTCTGTAGCGAACCCTTGTTGCGCATTGGCCTGTCTGCCACGCAAAAACCCATCGAGGCAGTCTCGCGCTTTCTCGCCGGCCAGGGGCGACCCTGCGAAATCGTCGATATCGGCCATGCCCGTCCCCGGGACCTGGCGATCGAAGTACCACCGGTGCCGCTATCGGCGGTAATGGCCAACGATGTCTGGGAGCTGGTCTACGAGCGCCTGTGCAGCCTGGCCCGGGCACATCGCACCACCTTGATCTTCGTCAACACCCGGCGCCTGGCCGAACGCCTGGCCCGACACCTGAGCGAGCGCCTGGGCAAGCAGGCGGTAGCCGCGCACCACGGTAGCCTGGCCAAGGAACAGCGCCTGGAAGCCGAGCAACGGCTCAAGTCTGGAGACCTGCAAGTGTTGGTCGCCACGGCCTCCCTGGAACTGGGCATCGACATCGGCGATGTCGACCTGGTGTGCCAGATCGGTTCGCCGGGCTCGATTTCGGCGTTCCTGCAACGGGTCGGGCGCTCCGGGCACCAGGTAGGCGGCACGCCCAAGGGCCGCCTGTTCGCCCTGACCCGGGACGACCTGGTCGAATGCACCGCCCTGCTCGATTGCGTGCGCCGGGCAGAACTGGACAGCCTGTCGATCCCCCGGGCGCCGCTGGACGTACTGGCCCAGCAAATCGTCGCCGAGGTCAGTTGCCAGGAATGGCCGGAAGCCGCCCTGCTGGACATGCTGCGCCGAGCCACGCCCTACGCCGACCTGGACGCGCAGCACTACCAGGCGCTGCTGCGGATGCTCGCCGAAGGCTTCAATGCCCGCCAGGGCCTGCGCAGCGCCTACTTGCATCGCGATGCCCGGGCCCGGACCCTGCGGGGCCGTCGAGGCGCCAGGCTGACCGCCGTCACCAGCGGCGGGACCATCCCCGACAATGCCGACTACAGCGTCTTGCTCGAACCCCAGGGCCTGAACATCGGCAGCGTCAACGAGGACTTCGCGGTAGAAAGCAGTGCCGGCGATGTGTTCCAGCTGGGCAATACCTCCTATCGCATCCTGCGGGTGGAATCCGGCAAGGTGCGGGTCGAGGACGCCCATGGGCTGCCACCGAACATCCCATTCTGGCTGGGCGAGGCACCAGGGCGCAGCGCCGAACTGTCCAGTGCCGTGGCGCGCCTGCTGGCCAAGCTGGACGCCCTGCTCGACGCGACCCCAGGCCAGTTGCAGGGAGCCATCGACTGGCTACGCGGCGAACCTGGGCTGGACCCTGCCAGCGCCGAGCAACTGGTGGATTACCTGGCCCAGGCGCGCCAGGCCCTGGGCGCCCTGCCCTCCCAGGACACCTTGATCATGGAGCGGTTCTTCGATGAGTCCGGCGGTACCCAGCTGGTGATCCACAGCCCCTTCGGCAGCCGGATCAACCGCGCCTGGGGCCTGGCCCTGCGCAAGCGCTTCTGCCGCACCTTCAATTTCGAACTGCAAGCGGCCGCCAGCGAAGACGCGATTGTCCTGTCGCTGTCCACCAGCCACAGCTTCGCCCTGGACGAGGTCTGGCGCTATTTGCACAGCAATAGCGCCGAGCACATCCTGGTCCAGGCACTCCTGGATGCCCCGCTGTTCGGCGTGCGCTGGCGCTGGAATGCCGGTGTAGCCCTGGCCCTGCCGCGCTTCAGCGGCGGACGCAAGGTGGCGCCGCAGATCCAGCGGATGAAAAGCGAAGACCTGATCGCCAGCGTGTTTCCCGACCAGATCGCCTGCCTGGAAAACCTCGCCGGCGAACGACAGATTCCCGACCATCCGCTGGTGGAGCAAACCCTGGACGACTGCCTGCACCAGGCCATGGACTGTGAAGGCTGGCTCGGACTCCTGCGTCGCATGGAACAGGGCCAGGTCCGCCTGCTCAGCCGCGAACTGCCTGCTCCTTCGCCGCTGGCGGCCGAGATTCTCAACGCCAAGCCCTATACCTTTCTCGACGACGCCCCTCTGGAAGAACGCCGGACCCAGGCTGTGCTGGCGCGGCGCTGGAGCGATCCACAAGCCAGCGACGACCTCGGCGCCCTGGATGCCGACGCGATCAAGGCCGTGGCCGCCGAGGCCTGGCCGACACCAGGCAGTGCCGATGAAATGCACGAAGCCCTGATGAGCCTGGGTTGCATCAGCGCCACCGAGGTCCAGGCCAACCCCGGTTGGAGCCAGTGGCTGGAAAGCCTGGCCAGCCAGGGCCGCGCCTGCGCCCTGCAACCGGACCCCGAGCACAGGCTATGGCTGGCCCTGGAGCGCATCAACTGCCTGCAAGCGGTCTATCCAGGGCTCCCTGTGCAACCGTCACTGCAACCGCTAGCGGGTTTCGACCAGGCCTGGGACGCGCAAGACGCGCTGGTGGAGGTGGTCCGCGCGCGGCTCAGTGGCTTCGCCCCACTGACCCTGGAGCAGATCGCCACGCCCCTGGGCCTGGCAGCCGGGGAAATCAGCCAGGCCCTGGTCCAGCTCGAGACTGAAGGCTATGTGCTGCGCGGTCGCTTCAACCCCGGCAGTCGCCAGGAACAATGGTGCGAGCGGCACCTGCTGGCGAGGATCCACCGCTATACGGTGAAGCGCCTGCGCCGGGAGATCGAGCCCGTGGCCCTGCAAGACTTCATGCGGTTTCTGTTCGACTGGCAACGCCTGTCCCCGCACACCCAGGGCCAGGGCAGCGCCATGCTGGCCGAAGTGGTCGGCCAGCTCGAAGGCTATCCGGCCGCTGCCTCGGCCTGGGACAGCGACCTGCTGCCCATGCGCCTGAAGGACTACAGCAGCCGTTGGCTGGATGAGCTGTGTCGCAACGGCAAAGTGGCCTGGAGCCGGATCAACGCCAGTGGCAAGCCTGCCAGTGCGGCCTTGCGCAGCACGCCGATCGTGCTCCTGCCCCGGGCCCAGGCGCCTCTCTGGAACAGCCTGGCCAACCCCACCGGCGCCACGCTGTCGGCCAAGGCACAAAAGGTTCACGACGTGCTCGGCCAGCAGGGCGCGCTGTTCTTCGATGAACTGCTGCATGAAAGCCACTTGTTGCGCAGTGAACTGGAAAACGTGCTGCAGGAGCTGGTGGGCGCAGGCCTGGTCAACGCCGATAGCTTCGCCGGCCTGCGGGCCTTGATCACGCCCGCGAGCAAACGCCAGAGCCGCAGCGGCCGGCGTGGCCGTGGAGCCTTGATCGGCGGCATGGACGATGCCGGGCGCTGGGCGCTGCTACGCCGCTCATCGAACCAGGACCCGGCGATCACCCTCGAGCATGTGGCCATGACCCTGTTGCGGCGCTACGGCGTGGTGTTCTGGCGCCTGCTGGAGCGCGAGGCCGATTGGCTGCCCACCTGGCGCGAACTGCTGCGCACCCTGCATCGCCTGGAGGCCCGGGGAGAAATCCGCGGCGGGCGTTTCGTCAGTGGCCTGGCCGGCGAACAGTTCGCCCTGCCAGAGGCCATTCCAGTGCTGCGCCAAGTACGCCACCGCCCCCACGATGGCAGCCTGGTAGCGGTGTGCGGCGTGGACCCGCTGAACCTGGCCGGGACCCTGCTGCCGGGCCCCAAGGTCCCGGCCTTGAGCGGCAACCGCCTGGTGTACCGCGATGGCCTGCCGGCCGCTGCCGAGATCGCCGGAACCCAGCACTTCTGGCTGGAACTGCCCCCCCAGGACGCCCAGGCCCTGCGCAACAAGCTGGTACGGCACGCCCTGTAGCCTCACCACCAACGGGGGCCAGGGCTCACTGCGGACGCGGTGCCTCGGGCAACAGCAGGGCCGACTCCTCCTGCTCCGGTTCATCCTCATGGCTGCGTCGCGCTGGCAACATCACCTGCTGTGGATAAGTCTGGGCGAAATGCACCCAGGGCGAGTTATCCACAAGCTTCTTCAAGCGCTGGTTGAACGCCCGGGTCACCGCGTACTGGCCGCCGGACACCGTACGAAACTGCGCCGTCAGCACCACGCCGTTGAGGTCCATCTTGTCCACCCCGAACACGTCCAGGCCGCCTTGCAGGCTGTACTTGAGGAATGGATCGTCGCTGATGGAGCGGCCAGCCTCGCGGATCAGCTCGATGGCCTTGTCGACATCGGAGTCGTAGGTGAACTGCACCGAGAAGAAGGCGAAGGCGAACTGCCGCGATTGATTGGTGACCGCCTTGATCTGACCGAACGGCACCGAGTGCACGAAGCCCTTGCCATCGCGCAGGCGCAGCGTTCGGATGGTCAGGCCCTCCACCGTACCGGCATGGCCGGAATCCAGCACCACCCAATCACCGATGGACAGCGTGTCCTCGATGATGATGAACAGGCCGGTGATCACGTCCTGTACCAATTGCTGGGAACCGAAGCCAATGGCCAGGCCGACCACCCCGGCACCGGCCAGCAATGGCGCCACGTTGATCCCCACATTGGCCATGGTGGTGATCGCGCAGATCACCACCAGGATGATTTTGATCGCGTTGCGCAGCAACGGCAGGATGGTCTTGACCCGGGTGCTGGGCTGGCGCGCGGCGCGTTTGTTGAGGGGCGGCTTGAGGGCCTCCTGGATCGCGGTATCCAGCACCACCCACAAAAGCCAGGTCACCAGGAAGATCAGGCCGATGCTGCTCAACGAGTCGCTGATGGCGCGGCCCACGGCGTTGCGTTGGGCGAACTCGAACAGCGAGAGCCCCCAGATGCGCCCGAGTATTTCAATGAAGGCAATCGCCATGACGATCCTGAGCAAGGCGTGTAGCAGGCTGAGGAAGCGCTCCTTGTAGGCGCTGCTGCGCTGGATCGCCGCGGCACTGCGCGACTTGAACACGTGTTGCAGCAGGGTGCTGAGAAAGACCGTGGCAATCAGCAAGGCGGTGGTCAGCAAGGCGCAGCGCAAGGTCTCCTGGCTGTCCTCTCCGGCGCCGATCAAATTGACCGCCGAGACCAGCACCATCAGCAGGATCGGCCAGTACCAGAGCCCGGAAAAGATCCGCAGCGACTCCTGCAATGCAGGTTGGCCAAGACGCTGGGACAGCGGACGGTTGCGAATCAGCTGCGCCACCGGTCGGCGCAAGCGGACCACCAGCATGGCGAAGAACACCGAAGCCAGGAGGCCGGTGGCCACCGCCACGCTGCTGGTGATGTTGCCGCCCAGTTGGCGAGCGATCTGTGGACTGGCCAGGGCATCGCTGAGGGCCGCAAGGAACCCCATGAGAAACAGCGGCTTGGGACAGTAGCCGCGGATCACCCGGACCGCCGGGCGCTTGTGCCCCACGTTGAACAGCACGATCAGGCACAACAGCACCGAGGTGGAGACGATCCCGCTGCTGGTGGCATAGGCCAGGCACAGCGCCAGGGCGCGCCCCACCGAACCTGCCAGTGAATGGCTGGCGTACAGCGTCAACGGCAGGCTGATCAACGCCGGCAAGGTGTAGGGCAACAGGTACTCCAGCAAGGCCCGGCCCCGTGGGCGCGCCAACAGCCAGTGCTGCTGCGCCAGCCGTCGTACCAGCCATCCTCCCGACAGGGTGAGCAGGGCGAAACTGGCCAGCCAGGCTCCGGACAGCACCAGGAAATCCCAGGCCACGCTCCAGCCCGAGCGGTCCGATGGCTGGCTGACCAGGCGCCCCACCTCATCGGCGGCACGGTCGGCCCGCAAACGCCAGGCATCGATCAGGTTCTGGTTGAGATCGAGCTTGTCCTGGACTTCATCGATGCTCGAACTGATGGCCCCCAACAGCCCGCCCTCCACCAGCAGCTCCGGCTTCTGCGGGGCTGGTACCGGGTCGGTTGCCGCAGGAGCGGCATCCAGCTCGCTGCTGCCCAGCAAGAGCAGCACCCCGAGCAGAATCGCGGTCTTGAAATTCAACACGACGCGGGGCTCCTTCAGCAGGGTCTGTAAGGAGCTGATCAAGAAATGGCCAGCAAGTTCGCATTTTTTTGCCCGGCCAAGTTCACCCCGGCATCACCGCCCCAGGGAAATACTTGATCAAGACGCAAATATCTTGTGCTGATAGGGCTATTTTTCCGCACGAGTCAAAACCGGACACTGCGCGCCATTCAACTTCAACCGGAGTCGCAGTGATGCCCATTGCCTTGCTCGCGCTGACCCTCAGCGCATTCGCCATCGGAACGACCGAGTTCGTCATCGTTGGCCTGTTACCCACTATCGGCGCCGACCTTGGGGTCAGCCTGCCATCCGCCGGGCTGCTGGTGAGCCTCTACGCCCTGGGAGTGGCCATCGGCGCCCCGGTGCTCACCGCGCTGAGCGGCAAGGTTGCGCGCAAGCTCCTGCTGCTGTCGCTGATGGTGCTCTTCACCCTTGGCAACCTGTTGGCCTGGAAAGCCCCCAGCTATGAATCCCTGGTGCTGGCGCGCATCGTCACAGGCCTGGCCCATGGGGTGTTCTTCTCCATCGGCTCGACCATCGCCACCAGCCTGGTGTCCAAGGAAAAGGCCGCCAGCGCCATTGCCATCATGTTCACCGGGCTGACGGTGGCCCTGGTCACCGGTGTGCCCCTGGGCACCTTTATCGGCCAGCACTTTGGCTGGCGCGAAACCTTCCTCGCCGTTTCCGCCCTGGGGGTGATCGCCTTTGTCGGCAGCCTGCTGTACGTGCCGAAGAACATTGCCCACAGCCGCCCGGCCTCGTTGGTGCAGCAGTTGCAAGTACTGAAACAGCCACGCCTGCTGCTGGTGTATGCCATGACGGCGGTGGGCTACGGCGGTTCGTTCATCGCCTTCACCTTCCTGGCGCCGATCCTCCAGGACATCTCCGGCTTCAGCGCCAGCACCGTCAGCCTGGTGCTCCTGATCTACGGTGTCTCGGTAGCGGCAGGCAATATCTGGGGCGGCAAGCTGGCCGACCGTCGCGGTCCGATCGGCGCGCTGAAGATCATCTTCACCCTCTTGGCCGGCGTATTGCTGTTACTCACCTTCACCGCCGGCAACCCGTGGCTGGCGCTGCTCACCGTGCTGGTATGGGGGGCAGTGGCCTTCGGCAACGTGCCTGGCTTGCAAGTCTATGTCGTGCGCCAGGCCGAGCATCACACGCCGCAAGCGGTGGACGTGGCCTCGGGCTTGAACATCGCGGCCTTCAACCTGGGGATCGCTGGCGGTGCCTGGCTGGGTGGCCTGATCGTCGCCCACCTGGGACTGATCCATACCGCCTGGATCGGCGCACTGGTGGTACTGGCGGCCCTGGCCCTCACCGCCCTGAGCGGGCGCCTGGATCGCCAGGACCCGGCATTCACCGCAACCGCCGACAACGCCCGGGGCCTGGCCAGTCACTGAGGCTGCAGGCCGGTCACTGGCCCCGGCTGGCGCCGAAGCGATTGCGGTATTCGCTGGGCGCCAGGCCGGTGATCTTCTTGAACAGACTGCGAAAGGTCGCCGGGTCCTGGTAACCCACGGTCCAGGCGATATGGTCGATAGTACCGTTGCTGAACTCGAGCATTTCCCGCGCCTTGCCCACCCGCAGGTGCTGGCAGTACTGGGTGGGCTTGAGGCCAGTGGCGGTGCGGAAACGCCGCAGCAGGGTGCGCTCTTCAAGTCCCGCCTCCCGGGCCATCGCCGCCAGCGAAACATCCACCGCACCGTTGGCCTGCAACCAGTGCTGCAGCTTGAGAATGGCGGCATCGCCATGGTTGAGGATCGGGGCGAAGTTGCTACCGCACTGGCTGGCGCTGTCGCTGTGCTCCATCACCAGAAAACGCGCCGTGGCCCTGGCCACACCCGGACCCAACAGGCGATCCACCAGGCGCAACCCCAACTCCGCCCAGGCCATCAGCCCGGCCGTAGTGATCAGGTCGCCATCGTCGACTATGGGTTGGTCAGCCTCCAGCCGCACCTGTGGATAACGCTCGGCAAAAGCCTTGGCCGAGGTCCAGTGGGTGGTGGCGCTGCGCCCGTCGAGCAGGCCGCTTTCGGCCAGCAGGATCGAGCCCACGCACACGCCGCCCAAGGTCGCCCCGGCGGCATGTTGCTGGCGCAGCCAGGTGGCCAGCCCCACGCCGGACTGGCTGGTGCAAAAGCCGCCCAGCGAAGGAGGAATCACGACCGCCAGCAGACTTCCAGGAGGATGCACCAGGCTATCGTAGACCCGTACCGGAGCGTGCTCGCCGTCGGCCTGCCAATGGCTGACCCGCAACCTCGGCAATGGTGCCTCGGCTTGTTCGGCGGCCACGCGATTGGCCACTTCGAACAGATCGGTCAAGCCATGCACCGCCGCCATTTGCACACCTGGATAAAGCAGTACGCCCAGTTCGGCGACCGTACCGTGAATGCCCACTGTCAGTTTTCCCCCTGTTTATGTCGGTGCGGCCAATCCTCGAAGCCACACGAGGTGCCGATACTGGCCTCCACATCGAACACTCACTTGGAGGCAACATCCATGGCCAGACAGGCGCTCATCGTAATCGATATCCAGAACGACTACTTCGCCGGCGGCAAATGGCCGCTGGTCGGGGTCGAGGCGGCGGCGGACAACGCCGCCCGGCTGATCCAGGCCTTCCGGCACAGGAGCACACCGGTGGTGCATATCCGCCACGAGTTCGGCTCCGACGACGCGGCCTTTTTCACCCCCGGCTCCGTGGGGGCGCAATTGCATGCCAAGGTCCGCAACCAGGGAGATGAGCCGGTGGTGCTCAAGCATTTCGTCAACGCGTTTCGCGAGACCGAACTGCAAGCGATCCTCCAGCAAAGGGAAATCGAGGAACTGGTGATCGTCGGCAACATGAGCCACATGTGCGTGGAGGGGACCGCCCGGGCCGCCGCCGACCTTGGCTACCCGGTCCGGGTGATCCATGACGCCTGTGCCACCCTGGACCTGGAGTTCAATGGGCAACGAGTACCGGCGGCCCAGGTCCAGGGCGCCGTGATGTCGGCCCTGGCCTTTGCCTATGCCAGCGTCCAGTCCACCGAGGAATTCCTCGCAGCGAATTGAACCGGCACGTCCTGCCGCTCAACTTGCCACACGCTTCGAAGGTTGCCTGGTAGTCGACGGGCAACCTGGCTCGAACACTCTCCCAACGCTCCTTGAACCGTCACTGGTCTAATGCTCATTGAACGCGCGATCAACTAACCGCAAACATTGCGAATGCTTCGCATTTATTTGAAGTGCAACTATAAACCAACATATTAGTTGGCAAATGTTTTCCAAAAAAATCAATCGAATAGAGTAAATACAAACAACAAACTCAATAGCCGACTAATAGTTAGTTAGGCCTTAATTCGCTATTTTAAAACTATCATTTGAATTCACTCCCCTCTGCCAAGCCAACAGGCCCAAGGCACTTGTAACACTGGTGATACACTTTCCCAACAGGCCAGAAAAGTGCATTACGAGCCAGGTAGCGTGGCTCACTTGCAAAACCCGATGCCTTGACTAACTTGATAGCTACTCGCCACTGAAGTGCTCTTCAGCCGCCAGAAAACCAATAAAAAAACAGTCGAGGGCTCAACTAACCACACGCCTATCCGCCTTACTACGCTGACACCGACACGGAACTTGTCATATCAATCAAGAGGGATACTTGATGAAGCGCAGTGCGTTGCTTCGTGCCTTTTCGTTGAAGGGTACAGCCGAGAACTATTGGCTCTCGTTATTATTATTTACAGCACTGGTCATCAGCAGTTTCCTGCTGTTCGAACAACAGATCCAACAGTTGCTCGAACACTTGGCCAACTTCCTTCCCAGCGATCCCCTGCAACGCACCAGCCTGGCCTTGCTCCTGGTCACTTTGTTGGCACTGGATGTACTGCTGCCAGTGCCATCCAGCCTGGTGGCCTTGCTGGCCGTCGCCGCCCTGGGTGCCGTTGGAGGTTATCTGGTGATCTTCGTCGGCCTGTGCCTGGGTGCCATCCTGGGCTATTGGCTGGGGGCCGGGTACTTCCGCTTGCTGTCCAACTGGCTCGGCCTGCGGAGTTGGCAACCCGGGCAGCTGGCTTATCGCCTCAGCACCCTGTCGCTGATCTGCCTGCGTGGTGTTCCGGTCCTGGCGGAAACCTCGGTGCTGGCCGCCGGCATGCAGCGCTATCCACTGCGCCAGTTCCTGTTGGTCACCACCCTGGCCAATGCCGGTCTGGCCCTGGCCTACGCGGCCATCGGCAGTCTTTTGGTGGAACAGGACGCCCTGCTGGCAACCCTCCTGGCGAGCATGGTGCTACCGGGGTTGTTCCTCGGTGCCCGCAGCCTGCTCAAGCCTCGCGCCGCACGCCTCTGCGCCGACCAGACACAGGCACTGCAGGGGCGCTTCGAAGTCAGCTACCACTACCCGGTGCTGTTCACTGAGCACATTTTCCAAGTCGATAACCCCTGCCTGTATCGCCAACTCCTGCAGCCCTCCGGGCAGGCCACGGTGCTGGTCTTCGCCGATGAGCAACTGCTGCTCTGCTGCCCACAATTGTCCCAACAGATCGACGACTACTTCGCCGCCCATGCTGGCGAGCTGCACCTGAAGGCAGCGCCGATCCCGGTTCCGGCGGGCGAGCTGAGCAAGACTCCCGAGGTGCTCCAGCAACTGTATGCACAGATGCTCGAACACGGCCTGGATCGCCACTGCCATGTCCTGGCCCTGGGGGGAGGCGCCGTGCTCGATGCCGTGGGTTATGCCTGTGCCACCTTCCACCGGGGCATGCGCCTGATCCGCATCCCCAGCACGGTCCTGGCGCAAAACGACGCGGGCATCGGGGTGAAGAACGGCATCAACGCCTTCGCCCAGAAGAACCTGCTGGGAGCCTTCTACCCAGCCACCGCCGTGATCAACGACTTCCAACTGCTGCGCAGCCTGGGGCAACGCGACCAGATTGCCGGCCTGGCCGAAGCGGTGAAGGTCGCGGTGATCAAGGACGTAGACTTCTTCCAGTGGATGGAGCAACACGCCACCGCCCTGGCAAGCTTCGAACATGAGGCCAGCCGCTACGCCATCCACCGCTGCGCCGAGTTGCACCTGGGCCATATCACCGGGGCCGGCGACCCCTTCGAACGCGGTAATGGCCGCCCCCTGGACTACGGCCATTGGGCCGCCCACAAACTGGAGAATCTCAGCCAGCACCGGTTGCGCCACGGCGAGGCGGTAGCCGTGGGCATGGCCCTGGATGCGCTCTACGCCAACGCCATCGGCCTGCTGAGCGACGGTGAGGCCCAGCGCCTGCTGCGACTGCTCGAACGACTGGGCTTCAACCTGTGTCCTCCGGAACTGGGCCTGCGGGACACCCAGGGTCGCTCGCTGGTCCTGCAAGGGCTGGAGGAGTTCCGCCAGCACCTGGGAGGGCAACTATCGATCCCGATGCTCAAGCGCCTGGGGCAATCCATCGACCTGCACCAGATCGAGTTGCCAGTGATGGAGCAGGCGTTGCTGCGCCTGGCCAGTTTCGGCGGGCCGGATTTCATCTGGACCCAGGAGTGCGCGCGATGAGCCATGCCTCGCTGAACACCTGGCTAACCCTGGGACGGGTCTCCAACTTGCCGACGGTGTGGACCAATGCCATCGCCGCCGCCCTGCTGGCCAGCAGCGCCACCACCCTGGCACCGCCCTCTCCGCTGGTCTGGACCCTGCTGCTGGTAGCACTCTCGGCGTTGTACCTGGCGGGCATGTTGCTCAACGACCTGCTGGACGCCGATTGGGATCGACGCCATCAGAATCCACGCCCCATCGTGCTGGGCCTGGTCAGCCATGCCCAGGTACGCCTTGCCACCCTGGCCCTGCTGTTGCTGGCGAGCCTGTCGGTGCTCGGGCTCAGCCAGTTGATCAGCCAGCCCCACTGGTTGCTGGCCAGCGCCGGGTTGCTGTTGCTGTTCATCCTGGCCTACGACCTGCTGCACAAGAAGTACCCCCACAGCGTATGGCTGATGGGTGGCTGCCGCTCCGCCCTGTACCTGACCGCCGCCGCCAGCCTGGCCATGCCGCCCCAGCCGCTGTGGCTGTGCGCCGCCTTGTTGGGCACCTACATCGCCGGCCTGACCTACCTGGCCCGGCTCGAGCATCGCAATCAATTGCTCAGCCGCTTGCCGCTGCTGCTGATGCTCAGCCCACTGGCCCTGGCCGCCTATGCCGACAACGGCGCGTTCTGGCTGGTGCTGCTGCTTTGGCTGGGCTGGCTGGGCTGGCACTACCAGCGCCACCTGGCCAACCCGCGGGAACGGCAGATCCGCGCCTTCATCGGGGCAGGCCTGGCGGCCCTGCCGTTGTTCGACGCCCTGGTGCTGGCCCTGGCCAACCAACCGCTGGGCAGCCTGCTGTGCGTACTGGTGTTCTTCCTGCTTCCCCACCTTCAACGCTGGATCAAGCCGACATGACCATGGACGTCACCGCCCCCTCGCCAACCCTCGTCATTCGCCATGAGGCCTTTGCCGAGCGTCGCCGGCTGCTGGAGCAGCCGTTGGACACCGATACCCGCGCCTGGTGGCAGCAGGCTCTGGAGCAACTGGCCGCCCAGCCATCGGCCAATACCCTGGTACTGCTCAGCAGCCAGTGCCGGCGCCGCCTTGGCGATATCCCTGTCAGCCCCGGCTGGAACCGCACCCAGCTGGCTCGCGCGGTACTGCTGGCCGAACTGCTGGAACACCAAGAGGTTGCCGGGCAACAGCCGCTGCTGCGCCAGCTGTTCCTGTGGGGCGACGATCAGGAAAAGTGCGTCCTGCTCAAGGTCCTGGACGACCTCGACAGCCAGGGCTGCTGCCTGGAGCTGGCTTTGCAGGCCGGGCGCACCAACAACCGCGAGGTGTTCGCCGCCATCGCCCTGGACAACCCCTTCGTCGCGCACCACTACCAGGACCGGGCCTTCCACCAACTGCTGCTCAAGACCCTGGGCATGGGCCTGGACTGCGGCCGCATCGCCGGCCTGGAGCAGCGGCTGAGCGTCGACCTCAACCAACTGGCCCTGGAACACATGGAAGAGCACCTGGCAGCAGGGCGCAGCGTCAGCGACAGCCTGCCCCAGGCCATCGCCTTCGATTTGCTGAGCCAGGCCCAGCACCAGCGCCTGCGCGGGTTGTGCCAGCAACAACGCTTGCCGGCGCACTGGCTCGGGCATCTGCAACCCGGCACTTGAAACGCTCGCACCCGCGTTCAACGACATTCCACTACCACTAGCGCAAGGACTCACCATGGCGAAGTACTTCGATCCGCATATCCATATGGTCAGCCGTACCACCGACGACTACCAGAACATGGCCGCCGCCGGAATCACCGGTGTAATCGAGCCCGCCTTCTGGCAGGGCCAGGCGCGTACCAGCGTTGGCAGCTTCATCGATTACTTCGACACGCTGCTGGGCTGGGAGCGCTTTCGCGCCAGCATGTTCGGCATCCACCATTTCTGCACCATTGGCCTGAACCCCAAGGAAGCCAATGACCTGTCGGTGGCCAACGAGGTGCTGGAGATCCTGCCGCGCTATCTGGTCAAGGACGGCGTGGTGGCGGTTGGGGAAATCGGCTACGACGACATCACCCCGGAAGAGGACCGTTTCCTCGCCGCACAGCTGGAGCTGGCCAGGCAATTCAACCTGCCGGTACTGGTGCATACCCCGCACCGCGACAAGATCGGCGGCACCAAGCGCACCCTGGCGGTGATCCGCGAGGTAGGCATCGCCGAACACCTGGTGATCATCGATCACCTCAACGAACTGACCTTGCCGCTGGTACTGGACAGCGACTGCTGGCGCGGACACTCCATCTACCCCAACACCAAGATGTCCGAGCAGCGCATGGTGGCCCTGCTGCAGCAGTACGGCACCGAGAAGATGGTGGTCAACAGCGCCGCCGACTGGGGCATCAGCGACCCGCTGAAGGTGCCCAAGACCGGGCAGGCGATGCTCGCGGCGGGCTTCAGCGAAGCCCAGGTGGAACAGGTGCTGTTCCATAACCCGGTGGACTTCTTCGCCCAGAGCGGACAGTTGGACAAGCAACTGGTAGGCACTGCGCTGCCCATCGACCAGCGCCGCCAGTGGCAGGACAACTCGGCCCTGCGCGGCCAGGAACCGGTGGTCAAATGAGTCCCCAGGCTGGCTGGAGCGCCGCACAACTGGGCTACTGCGGCAACGTGCACCCGGCCCGGGACGTAGCGGCACTGCGCGCCTCGATCCAGGAGCAGTTCCAGGCCGTGCGCCGCCAGCGTGGGCTGGCGGTCCAGGACAGCGGCCTGTGGATCAGTGCCCAGGCGGCCGCCGAGTTGCAGCAGCCGGAGGTCCGCGAGGACTTCCTCGATCTGCTGCACGATTGCGGGTTGCGCCTGACGTCCCTCAATGGCTTTCCCTATGGCCAGTTCCATGAGGGCGCGGTCAAGGCCGAGGTCTACCGACCAACCTGGGCCGAACCACAGCGCCTGGAATACAGCCTGCAATTGGCACATCTCTTGGCCGCGGCCCTGCCCCTGGACTGCCACCAGGGGGTGATCTCCAGCGTGCCCCTGGGGTATGCCGCCACCTGGGATTCGACCCAGCAGCGGCTGGCCGAGGAGCAGCTGCGCCAACTGACTGCACAGCTTGCCAGCCTGCACCAGCAGACCGGCAAGAAGATCCAGGTGTGCCTGGAGATGGAGCCGGATTGCGTGCTGGAGAATACCGCGCAGGCCATCGCCTTTTTCAAGCACTGGCGAGCCAGCGATCCCCACCACGGCTACCTGGCCTTGTGCTTCGATGTCTGCCACCAGGCCGTCATGTTCGAGGACTGTTTCCAGTCCCTGAAACAACTGCTGGAAGCCCGGGTCCCGGTGGGCAAGATCCAGCTGTCCAACGCCCTGATCTGCCAGTTGCCATTCGCCGACCGCCAGCGCCGCCGGCAGGTGCTGCAAGCATTGGGCACCTTCGCCGAGGCCACCTACCTGCATCAGGTCAAGGCCCTGGATGCCCAGGGCCGGTTGCAGGCCTGGGACGACCTGCCCACGGCGCTGATGGCCGTGCAGGAGCACTGCGCCGAACTGCGGATCCACTTCCATGTGCCGCTGTTCAGCGAACAGTTCCTCCTGGACGAACTCAGCGGCAGCCAGCAGGCGCTGCTGCAAACCTTCGACTTCCTGGCCAGGCACCGGTACTTCCAGCCAGTGCTGGAGGTCGAGACCTATAGCTGGAACGTGCTACCCGGCAACCTGCGTCCGGACACCCAGCAAGCCCTGCTGCGGGGGATCGCCGCCGAGCTGCAGTGGGTCGAGGAACAGTTGCGCCAGCGCCATTTGCTGCGCACGCAGAACACCACCCTGGAGGCGTCTGCCCATGTCTACTAGGACCGTGCGCCAACCGTTGCTGCTGATCAACGTGGTCGGCCTGACCCCCAGCCTGCTGGGAGAGGCCACGCCGCGAATCAACGCCCTGCTGCAACGGGCGCAGATGGCCAGGCTGCTGCCGGTGTTCCCGGCCGTGACCTCGACGGTACAGGCCTCGATCCTCACTGGATTGCCGCCTTCGCAGCATGGCATCGTCGGCAATGGCTGGTACTTTCGCGACCAGGCCGAGGTGCGCTTCTGGCTGCAACCCAATGCCCTGGTCCAGGGTGAGAAAGTCTGGCAAACCCTGCAGCGAGAAATCCCCGGCCTGCGCTGCAGCCAGTTGTTCTGGTGGTTCAACATGTACGCCGGGGTGGACGCAGCGATCACTCCGCGCCCCCACTACCCGGCCGACGGTCGCAAGCTGTTCGGCCTGTACTCCTCCCCCGCGGACCTGCACCAGCGCATCGAACAGCAGATCGGCGAATTCCCCTTCCCGGGCTTCTGGGGACCGGCCGCCGGGATCGCCTCCAGCCGCTGGATCGTCGACTGCGCCATGGCCGAGTTCCAGATCACCCGCCCCGACCTGCAACTGGTCTACCTGCCGCACCTGGACTACAGCCTGCAACGGGTAGGCCCCGAACATCCGTCCATCGCCGATGAAGTACGGGCCATCGACCATGAGGTCGGGCGTTTGCTGGACTTCGCCCAGGCCCAGGATGCGGCAGTGATGCTGATCTCCGAATACGGCATCGAGGCGGTGCAGCAGTCGATCTCCATCAATCGGGTGCTGCGCGAGGAAGGCTTGCTGCAAGTGCGCCACTCCGTGGCCTGGGAGCTGCTGGACCCCGGCGCCAGCGCCGCCTTTGCCGTGGCCGACCACCAGGTCGCCCATGTGTATGTCCGCCGTCCCGAAGACGTGGCCCGGGTCAAGGCCCTGCTCCAGCGCCAGCACGGTATCGAGCAGGTCCTGGACAAGACCGAACAACGGGCCTGGCAGCTCGACCACCCGCGCAGCGGCGAGCTGGTGGCGGTGGCCGCAGCGGGGTTCTGGTTCGATTACTACTACTGGTTCGACGACCGCCTGGCTCCCGACTTCGCCCGCACCGTGGATATCCACCGCAAGCCGGGCTACGACCCGCTGGAGCTGTTCGTCGATCCGGCAATCCGTTTTCCCAAGCTGCGAGTGGCGCGCCGCCTGCTGCAGAAGAAGCTCGGCTTTCGCTACTACATGGACCTGATTCCCCTGGACACCGGACTGATTCGCGGCAGCCATGGACGCTTGCCGAGCCACGCGCAGGTCGGGCCCCTGTTGATCACCGATTGCGATTTACCACTGCCGGAGCAGTTACCGGCCACTGCGGTAAAGCACCTGCTCCTAGCGCATTTCCTAGGGCGCCTCTATGACGATACGGCTCAGGCCAAGGAGATTCCATGCGGCGAACCATCCCTATAGCAGTGCTCGGTATGTTGGGTTGCCTTGCGCAAACCCAGGCAGCGAGCGCCTTCGACTGCAACGACTTCCTCAACTTCTCAGGTGACACGGCGGGCACCTACAAGAGCTTCCAGCAGAACCCGGACGCCATGGCCTGGAACTGGTTTGTATGCCTCAACAAACCCAATCCGTCGAAGAGCTCGCAAGTGGTCTGGGAGTCCTTCAAGCCGTCCGATGAGGTGTACCTGAGCAACGGCGGGCCACCCCTGCCGTACAACATGCCTGCCACCGTCCCGATCCAGGTGACCCAGGCAGCCCAGGGCATCCCTGGAATGGACCCCAATGGGCTGTTCCTGAACCTGGGCGACGACCGCGACGGCAGCACCAACAACGGTGTCCAGCAGGTCGATGGCCTGGCTCTCCACATGGGCAACAAGGTGCCGCCGGCACAGAATGGCCAGCCGGTGCGCTTTCACTTGTTGATGGGCGAGCAGACCTACGACTACATCCTCAAACAGAAGGTCTACAACCGTAACGGCCTCTCCGAGCTGACCCACGAACTGAGGTTCCCCGACACCGCTTGGGAGCTGAAGACCTCCTGGTTGTGGATCGGTAGCGACGCCGCCTTCAAGCAGCAGTTGATCGACCAGGGTTACTACATTGCCCAGGGCTATTACATCGACAAGGACAACAACTATCACACGGGGTTTGCCGGGCTCAGCGGCATGCATGTGATCAACCGGCTGACCGAAGGCTGGGTTTGGACCACCTTCGAAAACCGCCACAACCCCGACTACACCGTGACCAACCAGCCCAAGCCCCAGCCGATGACCAACAGCACCGGTCCGACCGAGGCCGCCAGCAAGGTGAACCCGCAGTTCCAACAGCAGAATCCGACCCTGGCCAACTACGAGCTCATCGGTGTGCAGTACAACCCTGACCAGCCAGCGCCCAAGCTGCTGGCCAACTCGCAGTTGGAATCGGCGTTCCAGGACAGTTCGTCGTGCCTGGCCTGCCACAACACCGCGGCCTATTCGCCGAAGAGCAACAGGTTCTTCTCCTTCAACCTCGATCAAAACGGCGGAATCCTTTACCCCACCACCGTACTGCCGGAATCCAACTTCATCGGTTATCAGAAACTGGACTACGTCTGGTCGCTCAAACGCGCCCAGTGGAAACGCTAAGGAGAGCAGATCATGAGCGTCTTGAACTTTCCCCGGATCTACCTCAACGGGTTCATGTACTGGAACCCACCGACCTTCAACAACAACGATTTACTGCCGCTGTACGACGCGGTGCAGATGCAGATGAACTGGCGCTTCCTGAACAAGTACGGGATCAACGAGCTCAATGCCTCCGAGACATTGATGCCGTGGGCCATCACCCCACTGGCCTATGACCAGATCCCGGACTATGTGCTACAGGTGCCGACCAACGGCAAGAAAGGCAACTTCCCCATGTTTCCCGCCGAATGGGACCTGTTCGGCGACAACTCCTGCGGCACCATCAACTACCAGCAGGCCCGCTCGGTGATCATTGGCGGTGAGACCACGGTCAACAGCTACATCGACACTGATCCACTGGTGAACAAGACCTACCAATTGCTGGGCAATCCGTTCGGCAACCCGGCCCCCACTCCGGCACGCTTTGTCGATATAAGCCCCTGGCAGAACAACTTCACCGCGCTGTACTTCGACAAGATAGTGCTGGGCGATGCCGCCTGCGGCGTGACCCTGAAAAACGGCTGTCGCATGCTCAACCGCTTCCTGGACTTCAACTGGGCGGCGACATTCCACGGCCTGGTCTATGTAACGTGCACCTGGCAGTCCTGCTTTACCAAGGACCAGGTGGACTGGGTGATTGGCGGCTCACAGTTGCTGCAGAGCCTGCAGGATGAAATGAACAGTAATCCGGATGCCCAGGGGCTGATGCTCAGGTTCACCACTTACCTGACCGTCTATGACAAGAACGGTGTGTTCAATGACTACAAGGTGGTCGATAGCCACTCCCAGGCGCCCTGGGACATGTCCAGGCTGCAGATGCTGTACCAGATGGGCCTGGATAAGCCGACCGAGATTTTCTACAACCCGGCCCATAGCCGTACCTCCGGCATCCTGGGCCTGTGGCTGAAAAACGAGTTCCCCACTGCGCCAGCCGGCCAGCGCCTTGCGCCCAACAAGGATGTGAAGGTGCCGTACTGCAAGGTGAAACAGGGAGACATGGGGGGGACTCCCGACAATCCGGCCACGGTCAACCTGGGAGTACTCAGCGCCGAGCTGCATGGCAATACCCTGTCCCTGGACCTGGGCAATACCTTTCCGATCTACCCGACGCCCCATGACGGGGCGGTCGACCCTGATCCGCAACGGTTGAACACCGGCCTTCCGGTGGCGGGCAAATTCAACGTTGGCGACTATGAACTGGGCGTACTGGCCTCGGACGACAAAACGTTCACCCCCCTTGCCCGCTTCGGCTTCGAGCAGTATCAGCAGACGGCGTTCGACAAACGTTCCGGCCTGCTGGACCTGCCCCTGGACGCCGCGGCCCAGGCCAAGCTGCAACAGGGCAACCTGGCGCTGCGCCTGCAAGACACCGACACCATCGCCGCCAAGCAGCAGCTGTGGACCGCTGAAGTGATGGAAAGCGGCAGCTTCATCGATGTGGGTGACAGCCGCACGCTGAACATCATGGTGCAGAAAAATGGCCAGCCCGCCCCGGCCGGGACCACCTTGTGGGTCGCTGAGTACAACAACGCCTACATGCTGACCACCAGCGACTATTACCTGGCGTTCAGCAACAAGGCGGACTTCTACCTGTTCAAAAACTATCCGGAGGACATGGGGCTGAACGAGTCGATCAAGCCGCAGTTCGTCGGAGCCCCACCGCAGGCCAATGTGCATCGGGTGGGCAGCGGCCGGACCCTGAACACCATCACCCGGAACCTTGCAAAGGCAGACCCACCGGGCATGGAGCCTGTCAGCTACCAAAGCTACCTGTCATGTGCGGCGGCGGTGAATCTGCGACCCTGCCTGGCGTTCGATCAGGCCCAGGACAAGATCGGCAAGATCAATGACGATCTGGGCAGTACCGTCAGCTACACCGTGACCAGCATCCAGACCAACGCCGCCGGCATCGCCCAACTCACGGTGAGGGCGGTGGCGGCAGGTTTCCCCACCGTGCGTTTCTTCATCCAGGAAAACTCGCAGAACCCACCGCCCATTCCGTTCAGCTTCTCCTACACCGACGCCTTCACCGACTTCCTGTCGCCATTGCGGGTGCTGCCGCAGGATCCGCTGATACTTGCGGACTTCATCAGGACCTGGAACCAGATGTGCAAGGAAACTAACGCCAGTACGCGGATCTGGAACGAGTTCATCTTCCCGAAAATCCTCCGGCCCTTCTATTACCTCTACCCGATCATGAACAAGTTCATGCCGCTCGATTCCCTGCTACGCATCGAGGGCGCCATCGGACAGTTCATCACCCTGATCAGCAAGGAATACCAGGAGGCCAGCACCCTGGCCATGCCCATCACCCGGGACCTGCCACAGAGCCGTCGGCAAGTACTGGAGATCTGGGCCAAGGACCTGGTGAGTGCTGGTTACCCACCCATGCCGCTGGATATCAACAACTACTCACACAGTTGAGCAACCGCCCTGTAACGGCACGCCGGACGCCCCATGGCGCCCGGCTTTGGCCAAGGAGAGTCAGATGAACGCCAGTTTCCTCAAGCGCCTGCTGCTATCGGCCCTGCTGCTGTGCAGCAGCCAGGTACTGTGGGCCGACCAGAACAGCGACAACGTGTATTTCACCATGGGCGTGCACAACGACAAGGGGTGCACCATCGCCAACAACTATTGCGTCGCCAAGCGCAAGACCGGCGAGCCTAGCGATCCGTCGTTCCCGGCCACCTGGATCAGCGACTGGACCATGTACCGGGTCTTCAACAACTACAAGGACAATCCACCGCCCTACAGCAACCCGCCCAGTACCCTGAAGCCGGCCGACTACACCGTGTCCAAGGGCAGCACCTACTACGACATCAACTATGTGCCCAAGGACGGCGACGGCCAGGGCGCGATGATGGAGCACTACGAGAAGTATTGCCTGCCGATCTTCCCGATCAAGGACAACAACTACACCTGCTCCTTCGTCTCCCTGGGCAACAAGGCCTACTTCCTGACCTATCCCGAGGACCGTCCGAAGGACATGCCCGCCTGCTGTATGTTCTCGCCCATGAACCATCCGCCAGCCCAGGACTTCATCAGGCACCTGCCCTACGACGCCCGCCGCAGCCAGAACATCGGCGCCAGCGTGCAGGCCTATGCACTGGAGATCCCGGCCAAGAACAGTGCCCCCGTCCTGTTCGGCTATGCCTTCAACAAGCAGGCCACCAGCGACGGTTCCGGCCAGCCGGCGTTCCGCCACCCGCAGTCGTTCTATTTCTCCGGCGATGTCAGCGATGCCAATGCGCCGATCATCAGCCAGAACTACGTGAACTTCCGTGTCGCTAAGCCAGACCCGGCGACGACCTGGGACCAGGTGGCACAGATGTGCCCGAACAATCCCCCGCCCTGCAAGTTGTTCAACCCACCTTCCTCGCTGAGCAACGGCAAACGCGCCCAGTGGAACCAACTCACGCCCGAGGGCAAGTGACAGGAGCCTCCTCATGAAGAACTGGAGCCGTTGCACCGCCCTGTTGCTATTGGGTGCGGCCAGCTTGCCGGCCATTGCCCTGCAACCCACGGCAGCGACCTCGCAGACCGTCGGCCAATGCCCACCGCTCCCAATGGTCCCTGCGGCCGGAGCGTCGCAGCAGGCCTTCGATCAATACAGCTGGCAGATGTTCATCGCCTTGAACTGGCCGGCCCTGGCCGGGCAGCGCGGCTCCCCGGATTGCAACAAGCCCTTGGGCAGCGCTGGCGATACCGTGTGGCAGAGCTACAAGAGCATCGCCGAGACCTTCCTGCCCGAGGGCCAGGACCCAGGCCCCTGGAACACTCCGTCCAAGACCCGGAACCTGAGCCTGATCAACATCGCCGCGGTGAAGAACAACCAGGTGGTGCAATCGGACCTGCAGGCCGTGGGCGGCTGGCTGATCGACCAGCGCCAGAACCCGACCTACTACGACATCGCCACCAACCAGGTGTCCTACAGCTACATCGTCGACAACCAGTTCTACAACGCCGATATCGTCGAGGCGGCCCAGAGCATCAAGTTCCCCAGCAACGCCACGGAGGTCAAGTCCAGCTGGCGCATCATGACCGCCAACGACGACACCAGCCGCTACCTGACGATGCAGGCCCAGGTCACGAAGTTCGACGACCAGGGCAAGCCCATTGGCGTGATGGACGCCAACCTGGGGCTGGTGGGGCTGCACATCATCACCAAGGTGGATGGCTTCCCGCAGTGGGTCTGGTCGACCTTCGAGCAAGTCGACAACGTGCCGCCCAAGGTCCAGCAAGGGAACCAGTGGGTGGATCAGCCGGCAGCCGGCGTCTTCTACTCCTACTACGATGCTTCGGCCCCGGCGGACAAGGTCAACCAGTCGCCCTGCAATTGGCAACCGGTGAGCTCGGGCATGGTGTGCCAGCCCAAGCCCGGCGCCAGCTTCAAGACCCCGGACCCGCTGAACCGCTACACCCCGATCACCGCTGATACCCAGCAGGTCAACGGCCAGTTCCAGAGCAGCCCGCCTGTGCAGTCCAGCGTGTTCAAGCACTACCAGCTGATCACTACCCAACGGCCGCAGCAGCCCAACAACCCGGGTAACCCGCAGGGCTCACCGACGCCGTCGCTGTCGGCCAACGTCACCATGGAGGCCTATATCCAGCCCAGCAGCAGTTGCATGAACTGCCACACCATGGCGACGCCGCTGAACAGCCTCAGCAAGAGCGATTTCTCCTACGTGTTCCGTTTCGCCAAAGCCCCTGCAACCGCCAGCCACCAGGCCAAGGAATAGACCATGAGCATATTGAACGGACCCCGGCTGAACTTCTGGGGCGGCATTTCCACCGATGTCAGCGTGCCCAACAACTCACCGACGTTGCCCACCGGCGCGACCAGCACGATGGATCTGTTCGACCTCACGACCTCGATCATGTCCCCCGCCGCCAAGGACTACAGTGACGATCAGTTGTATGCGTTGATCAACGCCCCCGATCCCGAGATCGGTCCCCAGAGCCGCTACACCGCGGGCGGCTGGAATCACTACGGCGACCATGTGGTGAGCCTGCAGAATGCACGGATCAGCTCCCAGGGCACCCCGGGCAACATCGAGCCCAGCGGCGACCTGGTCGGCCAACCGGTGTACCTGCTCGGCTCCCTGGTCCCCGGCACCGGGCAAGGCCCCTACTCGGGGCCGATGATGGTCGACCTGGACCCGACGGCGACCACCACCACGCAGATTTTCGTCGGTGGCCTGCAGATCGGCGATGGCGACACCCCTCAACTGCTGATTCGCTGGGACAGCGTGTGCAGCAGCTTCGACGTCAACACCCGGGTACTGCTGCCGCGAACCATGGACTCGCCCGGCTCCTTCCATGGCAGCGGCACCTTCCAGCTGACGTTCCCCCTGAGCAGCATCGTCAGCTACAACCACGCCAGCCCCGGGCTCAAGGCGCTGATCGAGGATCCACGCGCCACCGGCCTGGTCCTGCGCTTCGTGATGTTCGAAATGTGCCCGACCTTGACCACCGCGCAACTGAACGCCGACTACGCGGCCAATCAGTTCAGCCCCAACCCGAGCATTGGCCGGGTCATCGGCACGCTGGCCACCGCCTATGCCAACGAGCCGCAGATCTGCCCGCCAGGCCGGCAACTGGTCAATGCCGATGAGAACATCGGCAGCGTCGCCTATGCCGAGGTCGCCAACGACCTGCTGAGCCTGGACATGGTCAACCTGATCCCCAAGCAGACCTTCAGGGCCCGACGCGACGACATCACCAGCCCCATAGGTCCCAATGTCAACTACGGCACCGTCACCATCGCGGCGGGCAACACTTCCCTGGCCATCTACCAGCCCGATGATCCAATGCTGCTCGACTACTACCTGTACGGGGGCATCATCGACGTGCCCCTGAACGCCACCTTGTTGCAGCAGGTCCAGAGCAATCCCTTGAACATCTCTGCCCCCGGGACGGCCGGCAGTGGAGCGCTGTCCGCCCCCGAGATTGCCTATCGGGTCTACACCGATCAGCGCAACAGCTACTTCGATCCCAACGACCGCAGCATCCAGGTCACCTTGCAAGCCCGCTATCTTGGCGGCCCGATGCCGGAGGACATTCAGATCGGCATCACGGCGGCGGCGACCAACACTTACCAGGGCAAGCGGTACTGGGATTTCCTGCAGTTCCCGAATTCGTTGACGGTTCCGGCTGGCCAGTCCTCGGTGAGCTTTAACATCAGTCCACAGAGCGGCTCCAGCGGCCTGGCCGGCTTCACCACGCTGACCTACATCATCAACAACGACACCACCTATCCGACCTACAGCAACTTTCGCAAATACTCGCGCACCGATTTCGGCATCCCGGCCGGCAGCCAGGTCACCTGGGACCAGGTGTACGAAAACGTACTGCGCTTCCATTACCTGGCCTTCCCGGCCATGTCGCGCTACATCCAGCTCAACCAGCCCGACGCGGTAATGGGGGCCAAGCAGGCGATCCTCGCGCGGATCTCTCCCGACTACCAGAACACCACGCTGTACATGTCGGTGGTGCGCTCGATGTCGCCGAGCCAGCGCGCGTTGCTCACCGCCTGGCTCAACGGCACCCCATGGCAGCCTTGAAGGAGAAGACGCCCATGCCCGTTGCCCTGCATATCCCCGCACAGCCGGAACAGCATCTGCGCCCCAGCCGCATCGTGGCCCAAGGCCTGCTCAACCCTCGTGGCGCCTGCCTGCAGAAAGATGGCAGCCTGCTGCTGGCCGAAGCCGGCTCGGGGTTGCCCGAGCAGCCCTTCAGCGGTCGAATCAGCCGTCTGCGCCCGAACCCGCAAGCTCCCGGCGAATACTTGCCACCCGAGATCCTGGCCCAGGGCTTTCGCTCGATGAACATGCAATCGCGCATGTTGCGCGATGAAATCATGGGCATGTCGGACATCGCCCTCGGAGCCGGCCGCTGCCTGGCCAGCCAGACCGACTACGTCGCCGGCTCGAAGCTCATCGACCTGCAATACAGTCCGCCCGAGCCACTGTTCCACAGTCGCGGCAACCTCAACTCACTGTGTTATCACCCCGGCCGCCAGAGCTGGCTGTCGGTCAAGCCCGATACCAACCAACTGGTGGAGTTCGCCGGTGATGGCGAACAGGTACTGGCCCAATTGCCCGACCTGGACCAGGGCCAGGAAGCGGTGCCTGTGACCCTGGTGTACGAACCACAGACCGGGGCGGTACTGATCAGCCTGTTTTCCGGTGAACTGCGCCGCGATCCGGCACGCCAGGGGATCGAGTTCGCCGACAAGGCCGGCCAGGTGATCCGGGTATGGCCTGAAAACGGGCGGATCGAGGTGCTGGTACGCGGGCTGCAACTGCCCACCGGCCTGGCCCTAGACCCACAGGGACGGGTCCTGGTACTGGAGTTGTGCGACCGGTTGTTGCAGCCATTGCAGCCCGACTGGGCAGGCGAGGCCTTGCATGGCGGGTTCGCCCGTTTCAGTGGGCGCCTGCTGCGCTGCGACCTGCGACAGCGCAGCGTGCAGGTACTGGCCAGCGGCCTGGATACACCCTCCAACCTGTGTTGTGTCGAGGGCGCGGTGCTGGTCAGCGAAGGCATGGGACTGAGTGGGCGGGCGATTCCCACGCCGGACCAGCGGGTGGTCGCACTGGATGGGCGCCTGCGGCGGGTGGCGTTATAGGGGCCCGGTCGGGCACCCGGGCTGGCCAAAGCCGTAAGCTGGCTGTGCGCTACGGTCGTCTTCAGGGGACCGTAGCGCACAACGCATCAACAAACTCCAGCGGCGATGGTCATCGCCCGTCGGCGTCAATCCACGAACGCCTTGGGGTAGAGGTCGCTGTAGGCATTCCTGATCTGTTCATCACTCATGCCCAGCACCCGGACCAGTGCCCCACTGAACAGGCAGGGCATGACGGCCAGGATGATCAGCAAGCCGAGCAATGCCATGGCGGTGCTCGCGCCCAGCAGGCCGGAGAATGTGCCACCGACCAGGGCACCAAAGGGAATGACCATGCCGGAAATGAACGAGGTGGCCGCACCGATGCGGTTTCGATAGTGATCCGGCGTGGCCAGCATGCGCACCGTGGAAGTATTGACCGTGACCATGACCAGGCCCGTACCACCGATGAGCAACAAGGGCAGCGTCAGGCAGGCGAACCACCCTGGCTGCAGCTCGAAAAAATGCGTGAGCAGTCCACAGCCCGACATGCTGGCCCCCAGCAGCAGGAATCCCGCGAAGACCACCACCGCCCGCCCCCAGCGTCGGTTGGCGCGCTTGACCAGCAGCAGGCTGCCCAGCAGCAGCCCAATGGCAAAGGCCCCTTCGGTCACCGCCAGCAGCCATGCAGCTTTCGGGTAGTGGCGATTGATCAGCACTGGGAGCAAAACCGCGAACAAGGGATACAACGCAAAGTTGACGATGAACGCCAGCAGGCTCAGGTGCCATTCGGGCTTGATCCGGTACAGCGCGGTGAAACCCGCTCGGGTGCGCCAGTACCAGGTGGCGAGGTCGCGAGGTCGCGGTCCATCCGCATTACGCGGCGAAACCGGGCTGCGCACCAGCGCGGTCAGGATCAAGGCCAGGATCACGGCGACGGCATTGAGCCAGAGCGTGCCCAGTACACCGAGCGGCCCCAACAGGGTGCCGGCGGCCAGCGGTCCGATCAGTGCCGAGGAGGAGCCGACGATGCTTCTCAGGCGCACGGCATCCGTGATTCGTTCAGCGGCGACCAGGCCGGGGGTCAGGCTCATCTGGACCGGCTCGCGAATACCGATGCTGATACCGGAAATCGCCAGGCAGATACCGATCGCCAAGGGCTGGTAGAGATCCAGCGTCCCCAGGCCTGCCAGCACCAGCGTCACGGCCGTGCTGACGGCGTAACAGCCAACCAGCAGGCGCTGGCGGTCATACTCATCGCCCAGCCAGCCGCACAAGGCCCGGGACAACACATCGGCGAAGGTGGCAATGGCAACGAAGACAGAGAACAGCAGCGGATCGCCCGTCTTGTCCAGGACCCACCAGGCAATCGCCAACTGGCCGCAACGGGCCCCCACGGCATTCAGCAAGGCCGCGAGCTGGAGCAAATAGAAGCTGCGCCCCAGGCCACTGAACGACGACGCGGTCATCGCGCCTGGCGTCCGAGGGCGATACCGGTGTCCAGGCCAATCGCCAGATGGTGGCCTGACGGCCCACCCACGATGCCCCCAGGCAGCCGCTTGCAGCGCCTCATGTAAGGCCTCCATCCATAGTGTCTTGCTCAAGCCCCCGGAACACCTTGCCAGGTGCCGCAGGTTGTATATCGGGCAGAAATGAAAACCCCCGCGAGGCGGGGGTTTCGTAGGAGACTTCAGTGAGAAGTTCCGGGGAGCGGCTTAGAACGGAATATCGTCATCAAAGCTGTCGAAGTCCGGTGCTGGCTGCGGCGCAGGCTGTTGTGGCGCTGGACGCTGTGGAGCCTGTTGCGGGCGTGGCGCCTGCTGGCGAGGTGCGGACTGCTGGTAGTTGTTGCCGCCGCCCTGTTGGTCGCCCTGTTGAGGACGGCCGCCCAGCAGCTGCATGGTGCCCTGCATGTCGACGATGATTTCAGTGGTGTAGCGCTTGATGCCGTCTTTTTCCCACTCGCGGGTCTGCAGCTTGCCTTCGATGTAGACCTGGGAACCCTTGCGCAGGTACTCGCCGGCGATCTCCGCGACCTTGCCGAACATCGACACGCGGTGCCATTCGGTGCGCTCGACCTTCTGGCCGGTTTGCTTGTCGGTCCACTGCTCGCTGGTGGCCAGGCTCAGGTTGGTCACCGCGTTACCGTTAGGCAGGTAGCGAACTTCGGGATCCTGGCCGCAAGTGCCGACCAATATGACTTTGTTAACCCCACGGGCCATAACGTTCTCCTAGGCTTCGCGCGGCGACGGAGCTGAATTGACCAGCTGCTCGAGGGTCGCGCGATCCAATAATTCGGTATCCAATTTGATGTAAATGGCAGCCTCTTCGGCCACCACCACGGCATCTGTTACTCCAACGACGGCCTTCAGGCGCTCGACCAGGCCGGCTTCGCGGATCGCTTCGGGCGATAACGGCAAGCGCAGGCTCGTCACATACGGAGGCTCGCGCATGGTAACAGCAAAGGTTAGCCAGAGTGCAGCCAGAGCTGCGCATCCGAGGAACACAACCGACAAACCGCCATGCTGGAACAACCAACCGCCGAGGATGCCGCCCAGCGCGGAACCCAGGAACTGGCTGGTGGAATACACCCCCATCGCCGTGCCCTTGCCGCCTGCCGGCGAAACCTTGCTGATCAGCGACGGCAGGGAGGCCTCCAACAGGTTGAAGGCGGTGAAGAACACCACCGTGCCGATCACCAGCGCCTGCAAGCTGTTGCCGAACTCCCAGAAGAATAGCTCGGTGAGCAGCAGCGTACTGACCGCACCCAGCAGAACTCGTTTCATTTTGCGTTTCTTCTCGCCATAGATGATGAACGGGATCATGGCGAAGAAGGAAATCAGCAGCGCGGTCAGGTACACCCACCAGTGCTGGTCCTTGGGCAGGCCGGCTTTCTCCACCAGGGCCAGGGGCAAGGCGACGAAGCTCGACATCAGCATCGCGTGGAGCACGAAGATGCCCAGGTCCAGGCGCAGCAGGTCGGGGTGCTTGAGGGTAGGCAGCAAGGCCTGGCGGGCCACGCCGGACTCTCGATGCTGCAACGTACCGGTAGAGCGCGGAACCATGAAGGCGATGATCAGGATGCCCACCAGGGCCATGGCCCCCGTGGCCAGGAACAATCCAGAGAGACCGAAGCTACGGGTCAGCAGTGGACCGACCACCATCGCCACCGCGAAGGACAAGCCGATGGTCATGCCGATCATCGCCATGGCCTTGGTCCGGTGCTGCTCGCGCGTCAGGTCCGACAACAGCGCCATCACCGCCGCGGAAATGGCTCCTGCCCCCTGCAGGATACGTCCGGCAATCACGCCCCAGATCGAATCGGCGTTGGCCGCCAGCACGCTACCCAGGGCGAACACGATCAGCCCGAGGTAAATGACCGGGCGCCGACCGATGCGGTCGGAAATGATCCCGAAGGGAATCTGGAACAGCGCCTGGGTCAGGCCGTAGGCGCCAATCGCCAACCCGATCAGGGCCGGGGTCGCTCCTGCGAGATCCATTCCATAGGTTGCCAGGACCGGCAGGACCATAAACATGCCAAGCATACGGAAGGCGAACACCAGGGCCAGACCGCTTGCTGCGCGGGTCTCGCTACCGCTCATGCGTTCGCTGTGGGGATCGTGCATGGAAAAACCTCGTGTGAACCGGCGGCGATTCTACCAGTCCCATCGATAGAGGGGATATATGGCGACGCTTTGCCGCGCAGCCCCTTCCAGTGATCGAAAAAGCACCGCCAATAGTGTGCATCCATCCAGTATTTAGTTTTATACTCCTGCCTTTACGCCCGCCGATCGAGGCCTCTTTTGGACAAGATTCTGATTCGTGGGGCCCGTACCCACAACCTGAAGAACATCGACCTGACCCTGCCCCGGGACAAGTTGATCGTCATCACCGGGCTGTCTGGGTCCGGCAAGTCGTCCCTGGCCTTCGACACGCTCTATGCCGAGGGCCAGCGCCGCTATGTCGAGTCGCTATCGGCCTATGCCCGACAGTTCCTGTCGATGATGGAAAAGCCCGATGTAGACACCATCGAAGGGCTCTCTCCGGCGATTTCCATCGAGCAGAAATCCACCTCCCACAACCCTCGCTCCACTGTCGGCACCATCACCGAGATCTACGACTACCTGCGCCTGCTCTATGCCCGCGTCGGTACTCCACGTTGCCCGGACCACGACATCCCACTGGAGGCGCAGACCGTCAGCCAGATGGTCGATCTGGTATTGGCCCAGCCCGAGGGTAGCAAGCTGATGCTGCTGGCGCCGGTGATTCGCGAACGCAAGGGTGAGCATCTCTCGGTATTCGAAGAACTGCGCGCCCAAGGCTTCGTTCGTGCACGGGTCGACGGCAAGTTGTTCGAGCTGGATGAAGTGCCGAAGCTGGATAAGCAGAAGAAGCACTCGATCGATGTCGTGGTCGATCGCTTCAAGGTCAGGGCCGACTTGCAGCAGCGCCTGGCCGAATCCTTCGAGACGGCGCTGGGCCTGGCCGACGGTATCGCCCTGGTGGCGCCGATGGATGATGAACCTGGGGAGGAGATGATCTTCTCTGCGCGCTTTGCCTGCCCGATCTGCGGTCACGCCATCAGCGAGCTGGAACCCAAGCTGTTCTCCTTCAACAACCCTGCCGGCGCCTGCCCGACCTGCGATGGCCTGGGGGTCAAGCAGTTCTTCGACGTCAAGCGCCTGGTCAATGGCGAGCTGACCCTGGCCGAAGGCGCGATCCGAGGCTGGGACAGGCGCAACGTCTATTACTTCCAGATGCTCGGGTCACTGGCCGCCCACTACGGCTTCAGCCTGGAAGTGCCGTTCAACCAGCTACCTGCCGACCAGCAGAAGGTCGTCCTCAACGGCAGCGGCACGCAGAATGTCGACTTCAAGTACCTGAACGACCGGGGCGATATCGTCAAGCGCTCCCATCCGTTCGAAGGCATAGTGCCGAACCTTGAGCGCCGCTATCGGGAAACCGAGTCGGCTACCGTGCGCGAGGAGTTGGCCAAGTTCCTCAGCACCCAGCCTTGCCCGGATTGCCGTGGGACTCGCCTGCGGCGTGAGTCGCGACATGTCTGGGTCGGGGAGAAAACCCTGCCGGCGGTCACCAGCCTGCCCATCGGCGACGCCACCGATTACTTCGCCACCCTCAAGCTCACCGGGCGCCGTGGCGAGATCGCCGACAAGATCCTCAAGGAAATTTGCGAGCGCCTGCAGTTCCTGGTCAATGTCGGGCTCGACTACCTGACCCTGGACCGCAGTGCCGACACCCTCTCCGGCGGCGAGGCCCAGCGGATTCGCCTGGCCAGCCAGATCGGTGCCGGCCTGGTAGGGGTGATGTACATCCTCGACGAGCCTTCCATCGGCCTGCACCAGCGAGACAACGATCGCCTGCTGGGAACGCTCAAGCACCTGCGTGACATCGGCAACACCGTGATCGTGGTCGAGCACGACGAGGATGCCATCCGACTTGCCGACTACGTGGTGGATATCGGCCCGGGCGCCGGCGTGCACGGCGGCCAGATCGTCGCCGAAGGTACTGCCGCCGAAGTCATGGAGCATCCCGATTCCCTGACTGGCAAGTACCTGTCGGGCCGGGTGAAGATCGTGGTCCCGGCCAAGCGCACGCCACGCAACAAGAAGCTGTCCCTGACCCTCAAGGGTGCGCGCGGCAACAACCTGCGCAATGTCGACCTGGAGATTCCGATCGGCTTGCTGACCTGCGTCACCGGGGTCTCGGGCTCGGGTAAATCGACGTTGATCAACAACACCCTGTTCCCGTTGAGTGCCACTGCGCTGAACGGCGCCACCACCTTGGAGGCGGCTGCACACGACAGCATCAATGGGTTGCAACACCTGGACAAAGTGGTGGACATCGACCAAAGCCCGATCGGTCGTACGCCTCGCTCCAACCCAGCCACCTATACCGGGCTCTTCACGCCTATTCGCGAGCTGTTCGCCGGGGTACCGGAATCGCGCTCCCGTGGTTATGGCCCGGGGCGCTTCTCCTTCAACGTCAAGGGTGGTCGTTGCGAAGCTTGCCAGGGCGACGGCCTGATCAAGGTGGAGATGCACTTCCTGCCGGACATCTACGTGCCTTGCGACGTCTGCAAGAGCAAGCGCTACAACCGCGAAACCCTGGAGATCAAGTACAAGGGCAAGAGCATCCACGAGGTCCTGGAAATGACCATCGAGGAAGCGCGTGAGTTCTTCGATCCGGTACCGGCCCTGGCGCGTAAGCTGCAGACGCTGATGGATGTGGGCCTGTCCTACATCAAGCTCGGCCAATCGGCCACGACCTTGTCCGGCGGTGAGGCACAACGGGTCAAGCTGTCCCGCGAGCTGTCCAAGCGAGACACTGGCAAGACCCTGTATATCCTCGATGAGCCGACCACCGGCCTGCATTTTGCGGATATCCAGCAGTTGCTGGACGTCCTGCATCGACTGCGCGACCACGGCAACACCGTGGTGGTGATCGAGCACAACCTGGATGTGATCAAGACCGCCGACTGGCTGGTGGACCTGGGGCCGGAAGGCGGCTCCAAAGGCGGCCAAATCATTGCGGTAGGGACACCGGAACAAGTGGCTGAGATGCCTCAGTCGCACACCGGGCATTATCTCAAGCCATTGCTGATCCGCGATCGGGCCTGACGGCCATGAAAAAGCCCCTGGTACCGTATGGCGCCAGGGGCTTTTTTGTTTCTGGCATCCGTTGGGGATTCGCCAATGCGGCCTGCGATCAGAACTGCGATTGCAGGTAGTTCTCAAGGCCGATGGACTTGATCAGGCCCAGCTGCTTCTCCAGCCAGTACGTATGGTCTTCCTCGGTGTCCGCCAGCTGGACCCGCAGGATGTCACGGCTGATGTAGTCCTTGTGTAGCTCGCACAGCTCAATGCCCTTGCACAGTGCGGCACGCACCTTGTATTCCAAGCGCAGGTCACTGGCCAACATGTCAGGCACCGTGGTGCCAGTATCCAGATCATCAGGGCGCATGCGCGGCGTACCTTCGAGCATCAGGATACGTCGAATCAAGGCGTCGGCGTGTTGCGCCTCTTCCTCCATCTCGTGGTTGATACGCTCATAGAGCTTGGTGAAGCCCCAATCTTCGTACATCCGCGAATGAATGAAATATTGGTCACGTGCTGCCAGTTCGCCCGTCAGCAACGTGTTGAGGTAATCGATTACGTCCGGGTGACCTTGCATCGCCCTACATCTCCCTGCTTGAAAGTGGATAGTTTGAACCAAGCTGACTCGCAGGTCACTTAAAAACAGCATGAAAAGTGAAGATTATCTGAGAAAAGCAGTACAAATAACGCAAAAACCGCCCAAATGAGGGCGGTTCTGCTTCTTATTTAGACTTAGTTGATCGATACACCCAAGGCCTTGGCGATACCTTCGCCATAAGCTGGGTCCGCCTTGACGAAGTGCTGCAACTGGCGCTGCACCACATCGGCGGTCACCCCGGCCATGGCGCCGGCGATATTGCTGATCAGCAGGGCCTTTTGCTCATCGTTCATCAGGCGAAACAGGGCTCCGGCATGGCTGTAGTAATCGCTGTCTTCACGATGGTCATAGCGATCGGCTGCGCCACTGAGGGCCAAGGCCGGCTCGGCGTAGCGTGGCGCCTGCTTTGGTGCATCGCTGTAGCTGTTGGGTTCATAGTTCGGAGCTGCACCACCATTGGCACCAAAGGCCATCGCACCGTCTCGCTGATAGCTGTTCACCGGGCTCAGCGGGGCGTTCACCGGCAATTGCTGGTGATTGGTACCAACGCGGTAGCGATGAGCATCGGCATAGGCAAATACCCGGCCCTGCAGCATACGGTCGGGCGACAGACCCACACCCGGAACCATATTGCTTGGACCAAATGCCGCCTGCTCGACCTCGGCGAAATAGTTCAGCGGGTTGCGGTTCAATTCCAGCTCACCAACCTCGATCAGTGGGAACTCTTTTTGCGACCAGGTCTTGGTCACATCGAAGGGGTTCTCGTAATGCGCTGCAGCCTGAGCCTCGGTCATGACCTGAATGCAAACGCTCCACTTGGGGAAGTCGCCACGCTCGATGGCACTGAACAGATCGCGCTGGGCATAGTCCGGATCGGTACCAGCCAGACGAGCAGCCTCTGCCGGAGCCAGGTTCTTGATCCCTTGCTTGGTCTTGTAGTGCCATTTGACCCAGTGCCGCTCGCCCTTGGCATTGATCAGGCTGTAGGTGTGGCTGCCGAAGCCGTGCATATGACGGTAGCCATCTGGAATACCCCGATCAGAGAAGAGGATGGTGACCTGGTGCAGGGCTTCTGGCGAATGCGACCAGAAGTCCCACATTGCCTGGGCGCTCTTCAGGTTGCTCTGAGGGAGACGCTTCTGGGTGTGGATAAAATCCGGAAACTTCAGCGGGTCGCGAATGAAGAACACCGGTGTGTTATTACCGACGATGTCCCAGTTGCCTTCCTCGGTATAGAACTTGAGAGCAAAGCCACGAGGATCGCGCTCGGTATCAGCCGAACCCCGTTCACCACCCACAGTAGAGAAGCGCAAGAAGGTAGGAGTCTTTTTACCTACTGACTCGAACAGCTTGGCACTGGTGTACTGCGTGATGTCTCGGGAAACCGTGAAGGTGCCATAGGCACCCGAGCCCTTGGCGTGTACACGGCGCTCAGGAATGTTTTCGCGGTTGAAATGGGCAAGCTTTTCGATCAGGTGGAAATCATCGAGAAGCAGCGGGCCACGTGGGCCGGCAGAGCGGGAATTCTGGTTGTCAGCGACAGGAGCGCCACTTGCGGTCGTAAGAATTTTGGTCTGGCTCATGCTCAATATTCCTCTGTCAGTCTGGGAACTGCCGGCTAATCGGCTGACAAAGAGTATTGACCATCAACATTACAACATCCAATGCATTACATTTCGAAACTCAATAGAAATTAGCAATGGATATAGAAACAAAAAACCGGGCACTAGGCCCGGTTCTTTGTTTCAGACTGACGTCTTACTCAGCGGATACAGCTTCGCCGCCGACAGCACGATCAACCAGTTCAACGTACGCCATAGGAGCGTTGTCACCAGCGCGGAAACCGCACTTGAGGATGCGCAGGTAGCCACCCTCACGGGTAGCGTAACGCTTGCCCAGGTCGTTGAAGAGCTTGCCAACGATAGCTTTCGAACGAGTACGGTCGAAAGCCAGACGACGGTTAGCAACGCTGTCTGTCTTGGCCAGAGTGATCAGCGGCTCGGCAACGCGGCGCAGTTCTTTGGCTTTTGGCAGAGTAGTTTTGATCAGCTCGTGCTCGAACAGCGACACCGCCATGTTCTGGAACATGGCCTTGCGGTGCGAGCTGGTGCGGCTCAGGTGACGCCCACTTTTACGATGACGCATGGTTCATTCCTTACCAAACACAACGTTCGGTGATTACGACGATCAGGCAGTCGCCTTGTCGTCCTTCTTAAGACTTGCAGGCGGCCAGTTATCGAGGCGCATGCCGAGGGACAGACCGCGGGAGGCCAGAACATCCTTGATTTCAGTCAGGGATTTCTTGCCCAGGTTCGGAGTCTTCAACAGTTCTACTTCGGTACGCTGAATCAGGTCGCCGATGTAGTAAATGTTTTCCGCCTTAAGGCAGTTAGCCGAACGTACAGTCAGTTCCAGATCGTCAACCGGGCGAAGAAGGATCGGATCGATCTCGTCTTCCTGCTCGACTACCACTGGCTCACTGTCACCTTTGAGGTCGACGAACGCAGCCAACTGCTGTTGCAGGATGGTTGCAGCACGACGGATAGCCTCTTCAGGATCCAGGGTACCGTTGGTTTCCAGATCAATAACCAGCTTGTCCAGGTTGGTACGCTGCTCGACACGGGCGTTTTCCACCACGTAGGCGATACGGCGAACCGGGCTGAACGAAGAGTCAAGCTGCAAGCGACCAATGCTGCGGCTTTCGTCTTCATCGCTTTGACGCGAGTCGGCCGGCTCATAACCACGACCACGAGCTACTACGAGCTTCATGTTCAGAGCGCCGTTAGACGCCAGGTTAGCGATTACGTGATCGGGGTTAACGATCTCGACATCATGATCCAGCTGAATATCGGCAGCGGTAACCACCCCCGAACCCTTCTTCGACAAGGTCAGCGTAACTTCGTCACGGCCGTGCAGCTTGATAGCCAGACCTTTAAGGTTCAACAGGATTTCAATTACGTCTTCCTGTACACCTTCGATGGCGCTGTACTCGTGGAGCACACCGTCAATCTCGGCCTCGACTACTGCACAGCCGGGCATTGAGGACAACAGGATGCGGCGCAGCGCGTTGCCCAGGGTGTGGCCAAAACCACGCTCGAGAGGCTCGAGGGTGATCTTGGCGCGGGTTGGACTGACAACCTGCACATCAATATGGCGGGGTGTCAGGAACTCATTTACCGAAATCTGCATGGATGCACCTATTTTCTAGCCCTTACTTGGAGTAGAGCTCGACAATCAGGCTTTCGTTGATGTCGGCGGACAGATCACTGCGAGCTGGAACGTTCTTGAAAACGCCCGACTTCTTCTCAGTGTCTACTTCTACCCATTCTACGCGGCCACGTTGGGCACACAGATCGAGAGCTTGGACAATGCGAAGTTGGTTTTTTGCTTTCTCGCGAACAGCAACCACGTCACCAGCACGAACCTGGTAGGACGGAACGTTAACGGTCTGACCGTTTACGCTGATCGACTTGTGCGATACCAGCTGACGGGATTCGGCACGAGTAGAACCGAAGCCCATGCGGTACACAACGTTGTCCAGACGGCATTCAAGCAGTTGCAACAGGTTTTCGCCGGTTGCGCCTTTCTTGCCAGCTGCTTGCTTGTAGTAGCCGCTGAATTGACGCTCCAGAACGCCGTAGATACGACGAACTTTTTGCTTTTCACGCAGCTGGGTACCGTAGTCGGATTGACGACCACGACGCTGGCCGTGGATGCCAGGAGCTGCTTCGATGTTGCACTTGGATTCGATAGCGCGCACGCCGCTCTTCAGGAAGAGATCGGTGCCTTCGCGACGAGCCAGTTTGCATTTTGGACCAATGTAACGAGCCATTCTTTACAATCTCCTGGATTACACGCGGCGCTTCTTCGGCGGACGGCACCCGTTGTGCGGGATTGGCGTCACGTCGGTGATGCTGGCGATCTTGTAGCCACAGCCGTTCAAAGCGCGGACTGCGGATTCACGACCTGGACCTGGACCCTTGACGTTAACGTCGAGGTTCTTCAGGCCATATTCCAGCGCAGCTTGGCCAGCACGCTCAGCAGCTACTTGAGCAGCGAACGGGGTGGACTTACGAGAACCGCGGAAACCCGAACCACCGGAGGTTGCCCAGGAAAGAGCGTTACCTTGACGGTCGGTGATGGTCACGATGGTGTTGTTGAAAGACGCGTGGATATGGGCGATGCCATCAACCACTGTCTTTTTGATTTTCTTACGAGGACGAGCAGCAGGTTTTGCCATGACTAAATTCCTGTCGATTCGCTGGTGCGATTACTTGCGGATCGGCTTACGCGGACCTTTGCGAGTACGCGCGTTGGTCTTGGTACGCTGACCGCGTACTGGCAGACCACGACGATGGCGCAGACCGCGGTAGCAGCCCAGATCCATCAAGCGCTTGATTTTCATGTTGTTTTCGCGACGCAGATCACCTTCAGTGGTGAACTTCGCCACTTCGCCACGCAGCTGTTCAATTTGCTCGTCGCTCAGATCCTTGATCTTCGCAGCTGGGTTTACCCCAGTCACTGCACAGATTTTGTGTGCAGTAGTGCGACCAACACCATAGATGTAGGTCAGCGAGATAACAGTATGCTTGTTATCTGGAATGTTAACGCCTGCAATACGGGCCATTCAGTGGGACTCCAATTGACAGCTACCTACGCCCCGGAAGCCAAGAAATAGGGCGCGAGATAATATCGCTGTAATAACAAATAATCAACCCGGCAGCGCACTAGCTGCCGGGCTTGAAGCACAATCACACTCAGCCTTGGCGCTGCTTGTGACGTGGTTCCGCGCTGCAAATTACTCGAACAACACCTTCGCGGCGAATAATCTTGCAGTTACGGCACAGCTTTTTCACCGATGCACGAACTTTCATCACCAACTCCTCGAACCTTATGGATTAACGCAGCATGCCGCTACCGTAACCCTTCAGGTTGGCTTTCTTCATCAGGGATTCGTACTGGTGGGAAACGAGGTGCGATTGTACTTGCGACATGAAGTCCATAACAACCACGACCACGATCAGCAACGAGGTCCCGCCAAGGTAGAACGGAACGTTTGCAGCAACCACCAGGAACTGTGGCAACAGGCAGACGGCCGTCATATATAGAGCACCGAACATGGTCAAGCGGGTCAGAACGCCATCAATGTAGCGCGCCGACTGCTCACCTGGACGGATACCCGGAATAAAGGCACCGGACTTCTTCAGGTTTTCCGCTACGTCTTTCGGATTGAACATCAACGCCGTATAGAAGAAGCAGAAGAAAATAATCCCTGCACTAAACAGCAGAATATTCAACGGCTGACCAGGAGCGATCGACTGCGAGATGTCCTGCAACCAGCCCATACCTTCAGACTGACCGAACCAGGCACCCAACGAAGCCGGAAACAGCAAAATGCTGCTCGCGAAAATAGCAGGAATAACACCGGCCATATTCACTTTCAGCGGCAAGTGGCTGGTCTGCGCAGCAAACACCTTACGGCCCTGCTGACGCTTGGCGTAGTGAACAGCAATACGACGCTGGCCACGCTCAATGAACACCACAAAACCGATAATCGCTACTGCCAGCAAACCGATCGCAACCAGGGCAAAGATATTGATATCACCCTGACGTGCAGACTCGAAAGACTGCCCGATCGCTCTCGGAAGACCGGCGACGATACCTGCGAAAATCAACATCGAGATACCGTTGCCAACACCACGCTCAGTAATCTGCTCACCCAGCCACATCATGAACATCGCACCAGCCACAAAAGTGGATACCGCGACGAAATGGAAGCCAAAGTCACCAGTGAACGCAACGCCCTGCCCTGCCAGACCAACGGACATGCCGATGGCCTGAACCAGAGCTAGGACGACAGTGCCGTAGCGGGTGTACTGGCTAATCTTACGACGGCCAGATTCACCTTCCTTCTTCAACTGCTCCAGCTGTGGGCTGACAGCGGTCATGAGCTGCATGATGATCGATGCCGAAATGTACGGCATGATCCCCAATGCAAAAATACTCATGCGCTCCAGCGCACCGCCGGAAAACATGTTGAACAAGCTAAGAATGGTCCCCTCACTCTGTCGAAACAGGTCTGCGAGTCGATCAGGGTTGATACCTGGAACCGGGATGTGTGCGCCAATCCGATAGACGATAATCGCCATGAACAGAAAACGCAGACGAGCCCAGAGTTCAGACATACCGCCTTTGCCGAGCGCAGAGAGAGCACCTTGCTTAGCCATTTATTCCTCGAACTTGCCGCCAGCTGCTTCGATAGCCGCACGCGCACCTTTGGTGGCTGCGATGCCCTTGATGGTCACAGCGCGAGTAACTTCGCCGGACAGCATGATTTTCACACGCTGAACGTTCTGGTTAATCACGTTGGCATCTTTCAGGGACTGCACGGTAACGATGTCGCCTTCCACTTTAGCCAGCTCGGACAGACGCACTTCTGCGCGATCCATGGCTTTCAGGGAAACGAAACCGAACTTCGGCAGGCGACGATGCAGCGGCTGTTGACCGCCTTCAAAGCCTGGAGCAATGGTGCCACCGGAGCGGGAAGTTTGACCTTTGTGACCACGGCCACCAGTCTTACCCAAACCACTACCGATACCACGGCCCGGACGATGCTTTTCGCGACGGGAACCCGGCGCTGGACTCAGATCATTGAGTTTCATCGATTAACCCTCGACACGCAGCATGTAGTAAGCCTTGTTGATCATCCCGCGGTTCTCGGGAGTATCCTGGACTTCTACAGTGTGACCGATGCGACGCAGGCCCAGACCCTTAACGCACAGCTTGTGGTTAGGGATACGGCCGGTCATGCTTTTGATCAGCGTTACTTTAACGGTAGCCATGATCAGATGATCTCCTGGACGCTTTTGCCACGCTTGGCGGCAATGGATTCAGGGGACTGCATTGCTTTCAAACCCTTGAAAGTGGCGTGAACCACGTTTACTGGGTTAGTCGAGCCGTAGCACTTGGCCAGAACGTTCTGAACGCCAGCAACTTCGAGAACAGCACGCATAGCGCCGCCAGCGATGATACCGGTACCTTCAGAAGCAGGCTGCATGTACACCTTCGAAGCGCCATGAGCGGACTTCATTGCGTACTGCAGAGTAGTGCCATCCAGATCAACCTGGATCATGTTGCGACGAGCAGCTTCCATTGCCTTCTGGATCGCAGCAGGCACTTCACGCGACTTGCCACGGCCGAAGCCAACACGGCCCTTACCATCACCAACCACGGTCAACGCGGTGAAAGTGAAGATACGGCCGCCTTTAACGGTTTTGGCTACGCGGTTAACTTGAACCAGCTTCTCGATGTAGCCTTCGTCGCGCTTTTGGTCGTTATTGGACATAACTTAGAACTCCAGCCCAGCTTCACGAGCAGCCTCAGCCAGCGCCTTGACGCGGCCGTGGTACTTGAAGCCAGAGCGGTCGAAAGCCACCTGCGAGACGCCAGCGGCTTTTGCACGCGTAGCGACCAGCTGGCCAACCTTAGTGGCCGCGTCGATGTTGCCGGTGGCACCATCACGCAGTTCTTTATCCAAAGTCGAGGCACTTGCCAGGACTTTGTTGCCGTCGGCCGAAATGACCTGGGCGTAGATGTGCTGCGAAGAGCGGAACACGCAGAGACGCACGACTTCGAGTTCGTGCATTTTCAGGCGTGCTTTGCGAGCGCGACGCAGTCGAGTAACTTTTTTGTCGGTCATTTGCTATGCCCTACTTCTTCTTGGCTTCTTTACGACGGACGACTTCGTCCGCGTAGCGCACACCTTTACCTTTATAAGGCTCTGGTGGACGGAAGTCGCGGATCTCAGCGGCCACTTGACCTACCAGCTGCTTATCGATGCCCTTGATCAGGATATCGGTCTGGCTAGGAGTCTCAGCGGTAATGCCTGCCGGCAGTTCGTAATCCACTGGATGCGAGAAGCCGAGGGCCAGGTTCAGCACTGTGCCTTTTGCTTGTGCCTTGTAACCAACACCGACCAGCTGGAGCTTACGCTCGAAGCCTTGGCTTACGCCTTGGACCATGTTGTTTACCAGTGCACGGGTAGTACCGGCCATTGCGCGAGTTTGTTGGTCGCCGTTGCGAGCAGCGAAACGCAGCTCACCAGCTTCCTGAACAATTTCAACGGAGGCGTGTACGTTCAGTTCGAGAGTACCCTTGGCACCCTTCACCGAAAGCTGTTGGCCGGCGAATTTTACTTCGACGCCAGCTGGCAGCTTAACGGGGTTCTTAGCGACGCGAGACATGCTTATCCCCCCTTAGAACACAGTGCAAAGAACTTCGCCGCCGACACCGGCAGCGCGCGCAGCACGATCAGTCATCACACCTTTGTTGGTGGAGACGATAGACACGCCAAGGCCGCCACGTACTTTCGGCAGCTCTTCAACGGACTTGTACTGACGCAGGCCTGGACGGCTAACGCGCTTCACTTCCTCGATGACCGGACGGCCTTCGAAGTACTTCAGCTCGATGGACAGCAGAGGTTTGATTTCGCTGCTGATCTGATAACCCGCGATGTAACCTTCGTCCTTCAGGACTTTTGCTACAGCCACCTTCAGCGTGGAAGACGGCATGCTTACGACGGACTTTTCAGCCATCTGGGCATTACGGATTCGAGTTAGCATGTCCGCTAACGGGTCCTGCATACTCATGGGCTAGATGCTCCTGATACAAAAAGAATTAGCCTTGCGGCTACAACTATCGCCGAGAAATCCCGGGCAAAAAACACGGGCTCAGGCGAGCCGGTCATTCTAGACACACCCCAGAAATGAATCAAGCCCCATAAGGGGCTTGATTCACACTCAAGACCACCGGCGATCGGGTTCTCTCGACCCCGACCACGGCAGCTTTGATGTCATTACCAGCTGGCTTTGACCAGACCTGGTACGTCACCACGCATGGCAGCTTCACGCAGCTTGTTACGGCCCAGGCCGAACTTGCGGTAAACGCCGTGCGGACGACCGGTCAGGCGGCAGCGGTTACGCATGCGCGATGCGCTAGCGTCACGTGGCTGCTTCTGCAGAGCGACAGTAGCTTCCCAACGGGCTTCTGGACTTGCGTTCAGATCCACGATGATAGCTTTCAGCGCTGCACGCTTGGCGGCGTACTTGGCAACGGTGAGCTGACGCTTCAGCTCACGGTTCTTCATGCTCTTCTTGGCCATTTTCCTACTCCAATCAGTTGCGGAACGGGAATTTGAAAGCACGCAGCAGAGCGCGGCCTTCGTCATCGTTCTTGGCAGTGGTGGTCAGGGTAATGTCCAGACCGCGGAGAGCATCGATCTTGTCGTAATCGATTTCCGGGAAAATGATCTGCTCTTTCACGCCCATGCTGTAGTTGCCACGACCGTCGAAGGACTTGGCATTCAGGCCGCGGAAGTCGCGAACCCGAGGCAGGGAGATCGACAGCAGACGATCCAGGAACTCGTACATACGCTCACGACGCAGGGTCACTTTGACACCGATCGGCCAGCCTTCGCGGACTTTAAAGCCAGCGATGGATTTACGAGCGTGAGTCACAACGACTTTCTGGCCGGTGATCTTTTCCAGGTCAGCAACAGCGTGTTCGATGACTTTTTTGTCGCCGATCGCTTCGCCCAGACCCATGTTCAAGGTGATCTTGGTAACGCGCGGAACTTCCATCACGTTCGAAAGCTTAAGTTCTTCCTTAAGTTTCGGAGCGATTTCCTTCCGGTAAATCTCTTGTAGTCGTGCCATGGTCTTCTACCTAGCAGTGTTCAAGCATCAACCGCTTTTTGGGTCGACTTGAAGACACGAATTTTTTTGCCATCTTCTACTTTGAAACCAACGCGGTCAGCCTTGTTGGTTTCGCTGTTGAAAATAGCGACGTTGGAAGCGTGCAGTGGCGCTTCTTTCTCGACGATACCGCCCTGTACGCCCGACATCGGGTTAGGCTTGGTATGGCGCTTGACCAGGTTCAGGCCACCAACGACCAGACGGTCGTCAGCCAGAACCTTAAGCACTTTACCGCGCTTACCTTTGTCTTTGCCGGCGATCACGATGATCTCGTCGTCACGACGAATCTTTTGCATGTCGGATCTCCTTACAGCACTTCTGGGGCGAGCGAGACGATCTTCATGAACTTCTCAGTACGAAGTTCACGGGTCACTGGCCCAAAGATACGGGTGCCGATCGGTTCTTGCTTGTTGTTCAGCAGAACAGCAGCGTTGCCATCAAAGCGGATGATCGAGCCATCTGCACGGCGAACGCCGTGACGAGTGCGGACTACGACAGCAGTCATCACTTGGCCTTTTTTCACCTTACCGCGAGGAATTGCTTCCTTGACGGTAACCTTGATGATGTCACCGATACCAGCGTAACGACGATGGGAGCCACCCAGCACCTTGATGCACATAACGCGGCGAGCGCCGCTGTTATCGGCCACATCGAGCATGGATTGAGTCTGAATCATATAATTTCTCCGACCCCTAGCCCTTAGACTTCCACAGCGCGTTCGAGAACATCAACCAGGGCCCAGGACTTGGTCTTGGCCATCGGACGAGTTTCACGAATAGTGACCTTGTCGCCGATGTGGCACTGGTTGGTTTCGTCGTGCGCGTGCAGCTTAGTCGAACGCTTAACGTATTTACCGTAGATAGGGTGCTTAACGCGACGCTCGATCAGAACGGTGATGGTCTTGTCCATCTTGTCGCTGACAACACGGCCAGTCAGCGTACGGACAGTTTTTTCGGCTTCAGCCATGATTACTTACCTGCCTGCTGGTTGAGCACAGTCTTCACGCGAGCGATGTCACGCTTAACTTGCGAGAGCAGATGAGACTGCCCCAACTGGCCAGTTGCTTTCTGCATACGCAGATTGAACTGGTCGCGCAGCAGGCCGAGCAGTTGCTCGTTCAGCTGCTGTGCGGATTTTTCACGAAGTTCATTCGCTTTCATCACATCACCGTCCGCTTAACAAAGGAGGTGGCGAGCGGCAGCTTTGCAGCAGCCAGGGCGAAAGCCTCACGCGCCAGCTCTTCAGAAACACCCTCGATTTCATACAGGACTTTGCCTGGCTGAATCTGGGCAACCCAGTATTCGACGTTACCCTTACCTTTACCCATCCGAACTTCGAGTGGCTTCTTGGAAATAGGCTTGTCCGGGAATACACGGATCCAGATCTTACCGCCACGCTTTACGTGACGGGTCAGGGCACGACGTGCCGACTCGATCTGACGAGCGGTGAGACGACCACGAGCAACAGACTTCAGCGCGAACTCGCCGAAGCTGACTTTGCTACCGCGCAGCGCCAGACCACGGTTGTGGCCGGTCATTTGCTTGCGGAACTTCGTACGCTTTGGTTGCAACATTTGGCGTACCCCTTACTTAGCAGCTTTTTTACGAGGCGCTGGTGCTTGTGGCTTCAGCTCTTCTTGGCGACCACCAATTACTTCGCCTTTGAAGATCCAAACCTTCACACCGATCACACCGTAGGTGGTGTGAGCTTCGTAGGTGGCATAGTCGATATCGGCACGCAGGGTGTGCAGTGGCACACGACCTTCGCGATACCATTCAGTACGTGCGATTTCAGCACCGCCGAGACGACCGCTCACTTGGATTTTGATGCCTTTGGCACCAATGCGCATGGCGTTCTGTACGGCGCGCTTCATAGCGCGACGGAACATTACACGACGCTCCAGCTGCTGAGCTACGCTCTGGGCAACCAGCATACCGTCGAGCTCCGGCTTGCGGATCTCTTCGATATTGATGTGCACAGGCACACCCATTTGCTTGGTCAGGTCCTGACGCAGTTTTTCAACATCTTCACCTTTCTTGCCGATCACGATGCCGGGACGAGCGGTGTGGATGGTGATGCGTGCAGTTTGAGCCGGACGATGAATATCGATACGGCTTACGGACGCGCTTTTTAGTTTGTCTTGGAGATACTCACGCACATTCAGATCTGCGAGCAAATAGTCCGCATAAGTCCGACCGTCTGCGTACCAGACGGAGGTGTGCTCCTTGACGATTCCCAGGCGAATGCCAATGGGATGTACTTTCTGACCCATCTCTTCGACTCCGTTACTTGTCAGCAACCTTGACAGTGATATGGCAAGACCGCTTGACGATGCGATCAGCACGGCCTTTGGCACGTGGCATGATGCGCTTCAGCGAACGCCCTTCGTTGACGAAAACGGTGGAGACCTTCAGGTCATCAACGTCTGCGCCTTCGTTATGCTCGGCGTTGGCTACGGCCGACTCCAGCACTTTCTTCATGATCTCGGCGGCTTTCTTACTGCTGAAAGCCAGCAGGTTGAGCGCATCGCCCACCTTCTTCCCGCGGATCTGGTCGGCGACCAAGCGGGCTTTCTGGGCGGAGATTCGAGCGCCCGACAACTTAGCGGCTACTTCCATCGTTCCTTACCCCTTAACGCTTGGCTTTCTTGTCAGCCACGTGCCCGCGATATGTACGGGTACCGGCGAACTCGCCCAGTTTGTGGCCGACCATGTCTTCGTTCACGAGAACTGGAACATGCTGACGACCGTTATGCACAGCAATGGTCAGACCGACCATTTGTGGCAGGATCATGGAACGGCGCGACCAGGTCTTAACTGGTTTGCGATCGTTCTTTTCCGCCGCCACTTCGATCTTCTTCAGTAGGTGAAGATCAATAAAAGGACCTTTTTTCAGAGAACGTGGCACTGTCGTATCCCTCTATTTACTTGCGACGACGGACGATCATTTTGTCGGTACGCTTATTACCACGAGTCTTCGCGCCCTTAGTCGGGAAGCCCCATGGCGATACCGGATGACGACCACCGGAGGTACGACCTTCACCACCACCATGTGGGTGGTCAACCGGGTTCATGGCAACACCACGAACGGTTGGGCGAACGCCACGCCAGCGTTTGGCACCAGCTTTACCCAGCGAACGCAGGCTGTGCTCGGAGTTCGAGACTTCGCCCAGGGTCGCGCGGCACTCAGCCAGCACTTTACGCATTTCACCAGAGCGCAGACGCAGGGTCACATAGACACCCTCGCGAGCGACCAGCTGAGCCGAAGCACCAGCGGAACGAGCGATTTGCGCGCCTTTACCCGGCTTCAGCTCGATGCCGTGTACGGTGCTACCAACTGGAATGTTACGCAGCTGCAGAGCGTTGCCCGGCTTGATCGGTGCCAGAGCACCTGCGATCAGCTGGTCGCCAGCGCTCACGCCTTTAGGGGCGATGATGTAGCGACGCTCGCCATCTGCATAGCACAGCAGGGCGATGTGAGCAGTACGGTTTGGATCGTATTCGATACGCTCGACGGTGGCAGCGATGCCATCCTTATCGTTGCGACGGAAGTCGACCAGACGGTAATGCTGCTTATGACCACCACCAACGTGACGAGTAGTGATACGGCCATTGTTGTTACGACCACCAGACTTCGATTTTTTCTCGATCAGCGGTGCGTGAGGAGCGCCTTTATGCAGCTCCTGGTTGACCACCTTGACCACAAAACGGCGGCCAGGGGAAGTCGGTTTGCATTTAACGATTGCCATGATGCGCCCCTTCCTTACTCAGCACTGCTGCTGAAATCGAGATCTTGGCCTGGCTGAAGGGAGATAACTGCCTTCTTCCAGTCATTACGCTTGCCCAGACCGCGAGCGGTACGCTTGCTCTTACCCAGAACATTCAGGGTAGTAACGCGTTCCACTTTCACGCTGAACAGGCTTTCGACGGCCTTCTTGATTTCCAGCTTGGTTGCATCGGTAGCAACCTTGAAAACGAACTGGCCTTTCTTGTCTGCCAGAACCGTAGCCTTCTCGGAAACGTGCGGGCCAAGCAGAACTTTAAATACGCGTTCCTGGTTCATCCCAGCAGCTCCTCGAATTTCTTCACGGCCGACACAGTGATCAACACTTTGTCGTATGCGATCAGACTAACTGGATCGGAACCTTGCACATCACGAACATCAACGTGCGGCAGGTTGCGAGCAGCCAGGTACAGGTTCTGATCAACAGCGTCAGACACGATCAGAACGTCGGTCAGACTCATGCCGTTCAGTTTGCCCAGCAGATCTTTGGTTTTTGGAGTTTCAACAGCGAAATCCTGAACCACGACCAGACGATCAGTACGCACCAGCTCAGCAAGGATGGAACGCATTGCTGCGCGATACATCTTCTTGTTCAGCTTCTGGGAGTGATCCTGTGGACGAGCTGCGAAAGTGGTACCGCCGCCACGCCAGATTGGGCTACGGATAGTACCGGCACGAGCACGGCCAGTACCTTTCTGACGCCATGGGCGCTTGCCGCCACCGGAAACGTCGGAACGGGTCTTTTGCTGCTTGCTACCCTGACGGCCGCCGGCCATGTAGGCCACGACTGCTTGGTGAACCAGCGTCTCGTTGAATTCGCCGCCAAATGTCAGTTCGGAAACTTCGATCGCTTGAGCGTCATTTACATTTAATTGCATGTCAGCTTCCCCTTAACCGCGAGCCTTGGCAGCCGGACGCACAACCAGATTGCCGCCAGTAGCGCCAGGAACGGCACCCTTGACCAACAACAGATTGCGTTCAGCGTCGACGCGCACTACTTCCAGGGACTGTACGGTCACGCGCTCAGCGCCCATGTGACCGGACATTTTCTTGCCCTTGAATACACGACCAGGAGTCTGGCACTGGCCAATAGAACCCGGGACGCGGTGGGAAACGGAGTTACCGTGGGTGTTATCTTGACCGCGGAAATTCCAACGCTTGATGGTACCGGCGAAGCCTTTACCTTTCGACTGACCGGTAACATCTACCAGTTGGCCAGCAGCGAAGATTTCTGCATTGATCAGATCGCCAGCTTGGTACTCGCCTTCTTCAAGACGGAATTCCCAAACGCCACGACCGGCAGCAACGTTCGCTTTAGCGAAGTGACCTGCTTGAGCAGCAGTCACGCGCGAAGCACGACGCTCACCTACAGTGACTTGCACTGCACGATAGCCATCGGTTTCTTCAGTTTTGAACTGGGTGACGCGATTCGGCTCGATCTCAATGACCGTGACCGGAATGGAGACACCTTCTTCGGTGAAAATACGGGTCATACCGCATTTACGACCGACTACACCAATAGTCATGTTGTAAACCTCATGAGTGTACGGGGCTTTCACCCGCTATGGCCGCCCATTTCAGAGCGTTACACGACTAAGACCGAGTCTTAGCCGAGGCTGATCTGCACTTCCACACCTGCCGCAAGATCAAGCTTCATAAGAGCATCAACGGTTTTATCCGTTGGCTGGACGATGTCCAGTACACGCTTATGAGTACGGATCTCGTACTGGTCGCGCGCGTCTTTGTTGACGTGCGGAGAAACCAGAACGGTGAACCGCTCTTTACGAGTAGGCAGTGGAATTGGACCACGCACTTGAGCACCAGTACGTTTCGCGGTTTCCACGATTTCCTGGGTGGATTGGTCGATCAGGCGATGGTCAAAAGCCTTCAACCTGATACGGATTTGCTGATTTTGCATTGGATTTCAGACTCCAGGCTGCTATTCCCACCGGGCGCAATACGCCCGTTAAAAGGAGGCGCAATTCTATAGACGGCCCCACAGAGTGTCAACCCAATAAAAAAGCCCCCGCAAGCGGGGGCTTCTTTATGAGTCGTCGATTACTCGATGACTTTGGCTACGACGCCAGCGCCGACGGTACGACCGCCTTCACGGATAGCGAAACGCAGACCATCTTCCATCGCGATGGTTTTGATCAGAGTGACAGTCATCTGGATGTTGTCACCTGGCATTACCATTTCAACGCCTTCTGGCAGTTCGCAGTTACCGGTCACGTCAGTAGTACGGAAGTAGAACTGTGGACGGTAGCCTTTGAAGAACGGAGTATGACGGCCGCCTTCTTCTTTGCTCAGAACGTAAACTTCAGCGGTGAACTTGGTGTGCGGCTTAACGGTGCCTGGCTTAACCAGAACCTGGCCACGCTCAACGTCGTCACGCTTGGTGCCACGCAGCAGAACGCCACAGTTCTCACCAGCACGACCTTCGTCCAGCAGCTTACGGAACATCTCAACGCCGGTGCAGGTAGTTTTCTGAGTATCGCGCAGACCAACGATCTCAACTTCTTCCTGGATGCGAACGATACCACGCTCAACACGGCCAGTTACCACGGTGCCACGACCGGAGATCGAGAACACGTCTTCGATTGGCATCAGGAACGGCTTGTCGATAGCACGCTCTGGCTCTGGGATGTAGGTGTCCAGAGTTTCTACCAGACGCTTAACAGCGGTGGTACCCATTTCGTTGTCGTCTTGGCCGTTCAGAGCCATCAGAGCCGAACCGATGATGATCGGAGTGTCGTCACCTGGGAAGTCGTAAGTGCTCAGCAGGTCGCGCACTTCCATCTCAACCAGTTCCAGCAGCTCAGCGTCGTCAACCATGTCAGCCTTGTTCAGGAAGACAACGATGTACGGAACGCCTACCTGACGGGACAGCAGGATGTGCTCACGAGTTTGTGGCATCGGACCATCGGCAGCCGAGCAAACCAGGATCGCGCCGTCCATCTGGGCAGCACCAGTGATCATGTTTTTTACGTAGTCGGCGTGACCTGGGCAGTCAACGTGCGCGTAGTGACGAATGTTCGAATCGTACTCTACGTGCGCAGTGTTGATGGTGATACCACGAGCCTTTTCTTCTGGGGCGCTGTCGATCTTGTCGAAGTCAACACGAGCCGAACCGAAAACTTCGGAGCAAACGCGAGTCAGAGCAGCGGTCAGAGTGGTTTTACCGTGGTCAACGTGACCGATGGTGCCAACGTTGACGTGCGGTTTGTTACGTTCAAATTTTTCTTTAGCCACGACAATTAACTCCTAGCCTAAAGGGGAGGCTGAATCAGCCTTGTTTTTTAACGAGAGCTTCGACGATGTTCGACGGAGCTTCGGCGTATTTGGAGAATTCCATGGAGTAGCTCGCGCGACCCTGAGACATGGAACGAACGTCGGTTGCATAACCGAACATCTCACCCAGTGGCACTTCGGCACGAATCACCTTGCCGGACACCGAGTCATCCATACCCTGGATCAGACCACGACGACGGTTCAGGTCACCCATCACGTCACCCATGTAGTCCTCTGGGGTTACTACTTCAACCTTCATGATCGGCTCAAGCACAACACCGCCACCCTTCTGGGCCAGCTGCTTGGTCGCCATGGAGGCCGCTACCTTGAACGCCATCTCGTTGGAGTCGACGTCGTGGTAGGAACCATCAAACACGGTAGCCTTCAGGCCGATCAGCGGATAGCCGGCAACGACGCCGTTCTTCATCTGCTCTTCGATACCCTTCTGGATAGCCGGGATGTATTCCTTAGGAACCACACCACCAACAACTTCGTTGGTGAAGACCAGGCCTTCGGTAATGTTGCCGTTCGCATCGACGTCTGGCTCCGAGAAACGGATCCAGCAGTGACCGAACTGACCGCGACCGCCGGACTGACGAACGAACTTGCCTTCGATCTCAACGTTGCTCTTGCTGATCTTCTCGCGGTACGAAACCTGCGGCTTGCCGATGTTGGCCTCGACGTTGAACTCGCGCTTCATGCGGTCAACGAGGATGTCCAGGTGCAGCTCACCCATACCCGAGATGATGGTTTGACCAGTCTCTTCGTCAGTCTTGACGCGGAACGACGGGTCTTCCTGAGCCAGCTTGCCCAGTGCAATACCCATCTTCTCCTGGTCCTGCTTGGTTTTCGGCTCTACAGCTACCGAAATCACAGGCTCAGGGAAGTCCATACGCTCAAGGATGATCTGCTTATCGAGATCGCACAGAGTGTCACCGGTGGTGACGTCCTTCATGCCGATCAGAGCAGCGATATCGCCTGCACGTACTTCCTTGATCTCTTCGCGTTGGTTGGCGTGCATCTGCACCATACGACCAACGCGCTCTTTCTTGCCCTTGACCGAGTTGATCACGGAGTCGCCCGAGCTCAGGAAGCCCGAGTAAACGCGCACGAAAGTCAGAGTACCAACGAACGGGTCAGTGGCAATCTTGAACGCCAGAGCAGAGAACGGCTCAGCATCGTCTGCGTGACGCTCGTCGTAATCCGCGTCAACCAGCTCGTCCTTCGGCTTCTCAATGAGGTCCGGATGGATACCTTTGATCGCAGGGATCTCGGTAGGAGCAGGCAGGAAGTCGATGACAGCGTCGAGAACCAGGGGAACACCCTTGTTCTTGAACGAAGAACCGCAGACAGCAGGAACGATCTCGCTGGCCAGGGTACGAGCACGCAGACCGGCCTTGATTTCTTCGGCGGTCAGGTCACCTTCTTCAAGGTACTTGTTCATCAGCTCTTCGTTGGCTTCGGCAGCAGCTTCAACCATGTTGGAGCGCCACTCGTTGGCCAGGTCCAGCATATCGGCAGGAATTTCTTCCTCGCGATAGGTAGTACCCTTGTCGTCGTCGTTCCAGTAGATCGCCTTCATCTTGATCAGGTCGACCTGACCCTGGAAGTTATCTTCCGAGCCAATAGCCAACTGAACCGGAACCGGGGTGTGACCCAGGCGGTTCTTGATCTGGCCAACTACACGCAGGAAGTTGGCACCGGCGCGGTCCATCTTGTTCACGTAAACAACACGTGGAACACCGTACTTGTTGGCTTGACGCCATACGGTTTCAGACTGAGGCTCAACACCGGAAGTACCACAGAACACAACGACCGCGCCGTCGAGTACGCGCAGAGAGCGCTCTACTTCAATGGTGAAGTCTACGTGACCAGGGGTATCGATAACGTTTACACGATAGTTATCGTATTGGCCGCGCGACCCTTTCCAGAAGGTAGTAACAGCAGCGGAGGTAATGGTAATACCACGCTCCTGCTCCTGTACCATCCAGTCTGTAGTAGCCGCGCCGTCATGCACCTCACCCATCTTGTGGCTGAGACCTGTGTAAAACAGGATCCGCTCGGTAGTGGTAGTCTTGCCCGCGTCAACGTGGGCACAGATACCGATGTTACGGTAGCGGTTGATTGCTGTAGTACGAGCCATAAAGCCCTCGCAAATTGAATGATGCCGATATTAGAAGCGGTAGTGCGAGAAAGCCTTGTTGGCTTCAGCCATACGGTGAACGTCTTCACGCTTCTTAACTGCAGCACCTTTGCCTTCGGCAGCGTCCAGCAGTTCGCCAGCCAAACGCAGAGCCATAGACTTCTCGCCGCGCTTGCGCGCGAAGTCTACCAACCAGCGCATTGCCAGAGCGTTACGACGGGACGGACGAACTTCGACCGGAACCTGGTAAGTAGCACCGCCTACACGGCGCGACTTCACTTCGACCAGCGGAGCGATGGCGTCGAGAGCTTTCTCGAAGATTTCCAGGGGATCGCTGTTCTTGCGTTCTTTAACTTTTTCCAGCGCGCCATAAACGATACGCTCGGCAACGGCTTTCTTGCCGCTTTCCATTACGTGGTTCATGAACTTGGCGAGGATCTGGCTTCCGTATTTCGGATCGTCCAGAATCTCACGCTTGGCTGCTACGCGACGTCTTGGCATTGATAAGCCCTCAAACGGTCTTCAGGTTAGCTCGGGACAGCTACCAACAAAGGAGACGTGCCCGACCTTACTCTTATCGACTCAATATAAATAAAATCTGCAAAACGACCGATTACTTCGGACGTTTGGTACCGTACTTCGAACGACCCTGGTTACGACCTTTAACGCCGGAGGTATCCAGAGAGCCGCGAACGGTGTGGTAACGAACACCTGGCAAGTCTTTTACACGGCCGCCGCGAATCAGTACGACGCTGTGCTCTTGCAGGTTGTGGCCTTCACCACCGATGTACGAGGAAACCTCGAAACCGTTGGTCAGACGCACACGGCATACTTTACGCAGTGCCGAGTTAGGTTTTTTCGGCGTAGTGGTGTACACGCGAGTGCACACGCCACGACGCTGCGGGCAGTTCTGCAGCGCAGGCACGTCGGATTTCTCGACGATGCGCTTACGCGGCTGACGTACCAGCTGGTTGATAGTTGCCATCTACTAGCTCCACTGTTGTCTTTCGACATAAACAAAATGGCGAAGCATACACTCCACCAATTTTAGGGGTACAAGAGTCTAAAGAGGATCTTACCCCCAGTCAAGACAAGGCCCCGAACTCCCCGATCAGTGAACCTCAACAAGAATGTCGAGGTTCTCAGTCGGAGAAATCGGGGCCTAGTCTCAATCTATTACTGGCATCAGCTACCGCTGGAGTTCAGCGCTTCTGTCAGTGCTGCTTCGACTTCACTTGCACTTACGCGCAGAGGTTTGTCGGCATCACGACGACGCTTACGCTCGCTGTGGTAAGCCAAACCAGTACCGGCCGGAATCAAGCGACCCACGACCACGTTTTCTTTCAAGCCGCGCAGATAGTCACGCTTGCCAGTTACCGCTGCTTCAGTCAGTACACGCGTGGTCTCTTGGAAAGAGGCCGCCGAGATGAACGACTCGGTAGACAAGGACGCCTTGGTAATACCCAGCAACACGCGGGTGAACTTGGCGATGAACTTGTCTTCGGTGCTCAGGCGCTCGTTTTCTACCAGTACCTGAGTCAGCTCCATCTGGTCGCCCTTGATGAAGCTGGAATCGCCAGATTCAGCGATCTCAACTTTACGCAACATCTGACGCAGAATCGTCTCGATGTGCTTATCGTTGATCTTCACGCCTTGCAGACGGTAAACGTCCTGGATCTCGTTAACGATGTACTTGGCCAGCGCACTGACACCCAACAGACGCAGGATATCGTGCGGATCGCTTGGACCGTCGGAGATAACTTCGCCGCGGTTCACTTGTTCGCCTTCGAAGACGTTCAGGTGGCGCCACTTTGGAATCAGCTCTTCATACGGATCGCTACCGTCGTTCGGGGTAATGACCAAGCGGCGCTTGCCCTTGGTTTCTTTACCGAACGCGATGGTACCGCTGACTTCTGCCAGGATCGACGCCTCTTTCGGACGACGAGCCTCGAACAAGTCGGCAACACGCGGCAGACCACCGGTGATGTCACGGGTCTTCGAGGTTTCTTGCGGGATACGAGCGATAACATCACCGATCGCAATCTGCGCACCGTCGGCAACACCAACCAGGGCGTTAGCCGGCAGGAAGTACTGGGCCGGTACATCGGTACCTGGCAGCAGCAGATCCTTGCCATCCATGCCAACCATCTTCACAGCAGGACGAATGTCCTTACCGGCAGCTGGGCGGTCTTTGACATCGAGCACTTCGATGTTGGTCATACCGGTCAATTCGTCGGTCTGACGCTTGATCGTGATGCCTTCTTCCATGCCCACGTAGGTCACGGTACCTTTCATTTCGGTAACGATTGGGTGAGTGTGCGGATCCCACTTGGCGACGATGGCGCCAGCGTCGACCTTGTCACCCTCTTTAACCGAAATAACAGCACCGTATGGCAGTTTGTAACGCTCACGCTCACGACCGAAGTCGTCGGCGATCGCCAGTTCACCGGAACGGGACACCGCAACCAGGTGACCGTCGACACGCTCTACGTGCTTCAGGTTATGCAGGCGCACAGTACCGCCGTTCTTCACCTGGACGCTGTCGGCCGCCGAGGTCCGGCTTGCCGCACCACCGATGTGGAACGTACGCATGGTCAGCTGGGTACCCGGCTCACCGATGGACTGGGCAGCGATAACGCCGACCGCTTCACCGATGTTCACCTGATGACCACGAGCCAGGTCACGGCCGTAGCACTTGGCGCAGATGCCATAGCGAGTTTCGCAGCTGATCGGCGAACGCACGATCACTTCGTCGATGCTGTTGAGTTCGATGAACTCGACCCACTTCTCGTCTACCAGGGTGCCGGCAGGAACGATGACGTCCTCGGTACCTGGCTTGAATACGTCACGGGCGATAACACGACCCAATACGCGCTCACCCAGAGGTTCTACTACGTCACCGCCTTCAATGTGCGGAGTCATCAGCAGACCGTGTTCGGTGCCGCAATCGATCTCGGTTACAACCAGGTCTTGCGCTACGTCTACCAGACGACGAGTCAGGTAACCGGAGTTCGCAGTTTTCAACGCGGTATCCGCCAGACCTTTACGAGCACCGTGAGTCGAGATGAAGTACTGGAGTACGCTCAAACCTTCACGGAAGTTCGCAGTAATCGGCGTTTCGATGATGGAGCCGTCTGGCTTGGCCATCAGACCACGCATACCGGCCAGCTGACGGATCTGTGCTGCGGAACCCCGCGCACCCGAGTCGGCCATCATGTACATCGAGTTGAAGGACTCTTGGTCGACTTCGTCGCCATTGCGGTCGATGACCTTCTCTTTCGAGAGGTTGGCCATCATCGCCTTGGATACTTCGTCGTTGGCCTTCGACCAAAGGTCGATCACTTTGTTGTACTTCTCGCCCTGGGTTACCAGGCCGGAGGCGTACTGGCTCTCGATCTCTTTCACTTCGTCGGTGGCAGCACCGATGATGCGGGCTTTTTCATCCGGGATAACGAAGTCGTTAACACCGATGGAAACGCCGGAAATGGTCGAATAAGCGAAACCGGTGTACATCAACTGGTCAGCGAAGATAACGGTCTCTTTCAGACCAACCACGCGGTAGCACTGGTTGATCAGCTTGGAGATCGCCTTCTTCTTCATCGGCAGGTTGACGACGTCGAACGACAGACCCTTCGGTACAACCTGGAACAGCAGCGCACGACCGACAGTGGTGTCGACGATACGGGTGGCGCTCACGCTGCCACCATCACGATCGTTGACGGTTTCGCTGATACGAACCTTGATCTTGGCGTGCAGAGCAGCTTCGCCGGCGCGGAATACGCGGTCGACTTCCTGCAGGTCCGCGAACACACGACCTTCGCCCTTGGCGTTGATCGCTTCACGAGTCATGTAGTACAGACCCAGTACAACGTCCTGCGACGGAACGATGATTGGCTCACCGTTGGCTGGCGACAGGATGTTGTTGGTCGACATCATCAACGCACGCGCTTCCAGCTGGGCTTCCAGCGTCAGCGGTACGTGCACGGCCATTTGGTCGCCGTCGAAGTCGGCGTTGTACGCAGCACAGACCAGAGGGTGCAGCTGGATAGCCTTACCTTCGATCAGTACCGGTTCAAACGCCTGGATGCCCAGACGGTGAAGGGTCGGTGCACGGTTGAGCAGCACGGGGTGTTCGCGAATCACTTCAGCAAGAACGTCCCAAACTTCCGGCAGCTCGCGCTCGACCATCTTCTTGGCGGCTTTGATGGTGGTGGCCAGGCCACGCATTTCCAACTTACCGAAGATGAACGGTTTGAACAGCTCGAGAGCCATCTTCTTCGGCAGACCGCACTGATGCAGGCGCAGGGTCGGGCCTACGGTAATTACCGAACGACCAGAGTAGTCAACACGCTTACCGAGCAAGTTCTGACGGAAACGACCCTGCTTACCCTTGATCATGTCAGCCAGGGATTTCAGAGGACGCTTGTTCGAACCGGTGATAGCACGGCCACGACGGCCGTTGTCGAGCAATGCGTCGACAGCTTCCTGCAACATACGCTTTTCGTTGCGCACGATGATGTCCGGAGCGGACAGGTCCAGCAGGCGCTTCAAACGGTTGTTACGGTTGATCACTCGACGATACAGATCGTTGAGGTCGGAAGTCGCGAAACGACCGCCATCCAGCGGAACCAGTGGACGCAGATCTGGCGGCAGAACCGGCAGAACGGTCAGCACCATCCACTCTGGCAAGTTGCCGGAACCCTGGAAGGCTTCCATCAACTTCAGGCGCTTGGACAGCTTCTTGATCTTGGTTTCCGAGTTGGTTTGCGGAATCTCTTCACGCAGACGGCCAATCTCGTGCTCCAGGTCGATAGCGTGCAGCAGCTCGCGGACAGCCTCGGCACCCATACGGGCGTCGAAATCATCACCGAACTCTTCCAGCGCTTCGAAGTACTGCTCGTCGTTCAGCAGCTGGCCCTTTTCCAGGGTGGTCATGCCTGGATCGATAACGACATAGCTCTCGAAGTAGAGAACGCGTTCGATATCACGCAGGGTCATGTCCATCAGCAGGCCGATGCGGGACGGCAGCGATTTCAGGAACCAGATGTGGGCAACCGGCGAAGCCAGTTCGATGTGCGCCATGCGCTCACGACGAACCTTGGCCAGTGCGACTTCAACGCCGCACTTCTCGCAGATCACGCCGCGATGCTTCAAGCGCTTGTACTTACCGCACAGGCACTCGTAATCCTTTACTGGGCCAAAGATCTTGGCGCAGAACAGGCCGTCACGCTCAGGCTTGAACGTACGGTAGTTGATGGTTTCCGGCTTTTTAACTTCACCGAACGACCACGAACGGATCATCTCAGGCGAGGCCAATCCGATACGGATGGCGTCGAACTCTTCGACTTGACCCTGGTTTTTCAGCAAATTCAGTAGGTCTTTCAAGGCCTTTCCTCCTGGCGGAGCAGGAAGCGGGCAATACCTGCCCCGCTCCCCTTCGCGTCACGTGTTATTCGGTTTCCAGATCGATATCGATGCCGAGGGAACGAATTTCCTTGATCAACACGTTGAAGGACTCGGGCATGCCCGGCTCCATACGGTGATCGCCATCCACGATGTTCTTGTACATCTTGGTACGGCCGTTCACGTCGTCCGACTTCACTGTGAGCATTTCTTGCAGAGTGTATGCAGCACCGTATGCTTCCAGTGCCCAGACCTCCATCTCCCCGAAACGCTGACCACCGAACTGCGCCTTACCACCCAGCGGCTGCTGGGTAACCAGGCTGTACGAACCGGTAGAACGGGCGTGCATCTTGTCGTCTACCAAGTGGTTCAGTTTCAGCATGTACATGTAGCCAACGGTAACTGGACGCTCGAACTTGTTGCCGGTACGACCGTCGGTCAGCTGCATCTGGCCGCTTTCTGGCAGGTCCGCCAGTTTGAGCATGGCCTTGATTTCGCTTTCCTTGGCACCGTCGAACACCGGAGTGGCCATTGGCACACCGCCGCGCAGGTTGTTCGCCAGGTCCAGGATCTCCTGGTCGGAGAAGCTGTCCAGATCTTCGTTACGACCGCCGATCTGGTTGTAGATCTCGTCCAGGAAGGTACGCAGTTCAGCAACCTTGCGCTGCTCTTCGACCATACGGTTGATCTTCTCGCCCAGACCTTTGGCCGCCAGGCCCAGGTGAGTTTCGAGAATCTGACCAACGTTCATACGCGAAGGTACGCCCAGCGGGTTGAGGACCACATCGACCGGGGTGCCATTGGCATCGTGCGGCATGTCTTCAACCGGCATGATCACGGAGACCACACCCTTGTTACCGTGACGACCGGCCATCTTGTCGCCCGGCTGGATGCGGCGACGGATTGCCAGGTAGACCTTGACGATTTTCAGCACGCCTGGAGCCAGGTCATCGCCCTGCTGCAGTTTGCGCTTCTTGTCTTCAAACTTGTCGTCCAGCAGGCGACGGCGATCAACGATATAGGCCTGGGCCTTCTCGAGCTGCTCGTTCAGAGCATCTTCAGCCATGCGCAGCTTGAACCACTGCCCATGCTCAAGACCATCGAGCACTTCATCGGTGATTTCCTGACCTTTCTTCAGGCCGGCACCGCCTTCCACCTTATGACCGACCAGAGCGGAACGCAGACGTTCGAAGGTTGCACCTTCAACGATACGGAACTCTTCGTTCAGATCCTTGCGGATCTCGTCCAACTGGCTCTTCTCGATCGACAGGGCACGCGAGTCACGCTCTACGCCGTCACGGGTGAATACCTGTACGTCGATGACAGTACCTTTGGTGCCGGTTGGCACGCGCAGGGAGGTGTCCTTAACGTCGCTGGCCTTCTCACCGAAGATTGCGCGCAGCAGCTTTTCTTCCGGAGTCAGCTGGGTTTCGCCTTTTGGCGTGACCTTGCCGACCAGGATGTCGCCAGCACCAACTTCAGCACCTACGTAAACGATACCGGCTTCGTCCAGCTTGTTCAGTGCAGCTTCACCCACGTTCGGGATGTCCGCAGTGATTTCCTCTGGGCCAAGCTTGGTGTCACGCGCCACACAGGTCAGTTCCTGGATGTGGATGGTGGTGAAGCGGTCTTCCTGAACCACACGCTCGGAGAGGCAGATGGAGTCTTCGAAGTTGAAGCCGTTCCACGCCATGAACGCGATGCGCATGTTCTGACCCAGTGCCAGTTCACCCATGTCGGTGGACGGGCCGTCGGCCATGATGTCGCCACGCTGGACCTTGTCACCCTTGCTCACCAGCGGACGCTGGTTGATGCAGGTGTTCTGGTTCGAACGGGTGTATTTGGTCAGGTTGTAGATGTCGACACCAGCTTCGCCGGTTTCAACTTCATCATCAGCAACCCGAACAACGATACGGCTGGCATCGACGGAGTCGATCACACCACCACGGCGAGCCACGACGCACACGCCGGAGTCACGAGCAACGTTGCGCTCCATGCCGGTACCCACCAGCGGCTTATCGGCACGCAGAGTTGGTACAGCCTGACGCTGCATGTTGGAACCCATCAACGCACGGTTGGCGTCGTCGTGCTCGAGGAACGGAATCAGCGACGCTGCAACCGACACTACCTGCTTCGGCGAAACGTCCATCAAGGTGACGTCTTCCGGCGCCTTGACGGTGAATTCGTTCAGATGACGTACAGCTACCAGCTCGTCGATCAGCTGACCCTTGTCGTTCATGGTCGCCGAAGCCTGGGCGATCACGTGGTCAGCTTCTTCGATGGCGGACAGGAACACGATCTCATCGGTTACCAGGCCTTCTTTCACCACACGATACGGGCTCTCCAGGAAACCGTACTGGTTGGTGCGAGCGTAGGCAGCCAAGGAGTTGATCAGACCAATGTTCGGACCTTCAGGCGTTTCAATCGGGCATACACGGCCGTAGTGAGTCGGGTGTACGTCACGAACTTCGAAGCCTGCGCGCTCACGAGTCAGACCACCTGGGCCCAGTGCAGACACACGGCGCTTGTGGGTAATCTCGGACAGCGGGTTGTTCTGGTCCATGAACTGGGACAGCTGGCTGGAGCCAAAGAACTCCTTCACTGCCGCAGCCACGGGCTTGGCGTTGATCAGGTCCTGCGGCATCAAGCCTTCGCTTTCAGCCATCGACAGACGTTCCTTGACCGCGCGCTCTACACGCACCAGGCCCACACGGAACTGGTTCTCGGCCATCTCGCCTACGCAACGTACGCGACGGTTACCCAGGTGGTCGATGTCATCGACGATGCCCTTACCGTTACGGATGTCGACCAGGGTCTTCAGAACAGCAACGATGTCTTCTTTGCACAGCACGCCCGAACCTTCGATCTCGGTACGACCGATACGACGGTTGAACTTCATCCGGCCAACGGCGGACAAGTCATAGCGCTCTGGGCTGAAGAACAAGTTGTTGAACAGGGTCTCGGCAGCATCCTTGGTTGGCGGCTCGCCAGGACGCATCATGCGATAGATCTCGACCAGAGCTTCCAGTTGGTTGCTAGTGGAGTCGATCTTCAGCGTGTCGGAAACGAATGGACCACAGTCAATGTCGTTGGTGTACAGAGTTTCAATGCGAACAACCTGGGCCTTGGCGATTTTTGCCAGCAGCTCGGTGTTCAGCTCGGTGTTGCACTCTGCCAGGATTTCACCAGTCGCTGGATGCACGATAGCCTTGGCGGTAGTGCGACCCAGAACATAGTCCAGAGGCACATCCAGCTCTTTGATACCGGCTTTTTCCAGCTGATTGATATGACGAGCAGTAATACGACGTCCTTGCTCGACAATAACCTTGCCCTTGTCATCCTGGATATCCAGAACGGCAACTTCACCGCGCAGGCGCTGAGGCACCAGCTCCAGGCTCAGGCTCTCGCCCTTCACGTGGAATACGTTGGTGGTATAGAACGCGTCCAGTACTTCCTCGGTGGTGTAACCCAGGGCGCGCAGCAGAACCGACGCTGGAAGTTTGCGACGACGGTCGATACGGACGAATACACAGTCTTTCGGGTCGAACTCGAAGTCCAACCACGAACCGCGGTAAGGAATGATGCGCGCGGAGTACAGGAGCTTACCGGAGCTGTGCGTCTTGCCACGGTCGTGGTCGAAGAATACGCCAGGGGAACGGTGCAACTGGGAAACGATTACACGTTCGGTACCATTGATTACGAAGGTACCGTTCTCAGTCATCAGGGGAATTTCACCCATGTAGACTTCTTGCTCTTTGATGTCCTTGATCGCTTTATTCGACGACTCTTTGTCGAAAATGATCAGACGAACTTTTACCCGCAAAGGTACGGCGTAAGTCACGCCACGCAACACGCATTCTTTGACATCAAACGCCGGTTCGCCCAGGCGATAACCGACATACTCCAACGCAGCATTGCCGGAGTAGCTGATGATCGGGAAAACGGATTTGAAGGCCGCATGCAGGCCCACGTCGCGGAACTGATCTTTAGTCGCTCCCGCTTGCAAGAATTCACGATACGAATCCAGCTGGATGGCCAGGAGGTACGGCACATCCATGACGTCCGGCAACTTGCTAAAGTCCTTGCGGATACGTTTTTTCTCAGTGTATGAGTAAGCCATCAGCGTTCCCCAGCTTGGTCACCTGCTTATTCGGCTCCTCCCGACGGGAGCAGCCAGAAAATCGTGCAAACCCTTTGGTTTGCGCCACCACTCAGGGTGGATTACAGCACGTTAAAGACGCCGACTCGATCGGTCGCCAATAACGGAAAAAGGCCGGTGGCAAAAGCCACCAGCCATCAGCCGTTCGCTCAACGCTTGGGCTGGAGACACAAAGTCGATGCTTACTTGAGCTCGACTTTAGCGCCTGCTTCTTCCAGAGCGGCTTTGGCTTTGTCAGCGGCTTCTTTAGCAACGCCTTCCAGAACCATGCCAGGAGCGCCGTCAACTACTGCCTTGGCTTCTTTCAGGCCCAGACCGGTCAGTTCACGTACTGCCTTGATCACGTTCACTTTCTTATCGCCAGCGTCAGCCAGGATAACGTTGAACTCGGTTTGCTCTTCAGCAACAGCAGCAACAGCAGCTGGGCCAGCAGCGGCAACAGCAGCGGTAACGCCGAAGGTTTCTTCCATCGCTTTGATCAGCTCAACAACTTCCAGAACGGTTTTCTGGCCGATAGCTTCGATGATTTGCTCGTTAGTCAGAGACATGACTATGAATTCCTGTATTGGGGTGACAGCTTACGCAGCCATCAAATTAAACATATGATTTTGAAAGGGCTTGCGGTGCCTTAGGCAGCAGCAGCTTCTTTCTGGTCGCGAATAGCCGCCAGAGTACGAGCCAGCTTGCTGGTAGCGCCTTGAATCACGCTCATCAGCTTCGCAATAGCTTCGTCGCGAGTTGGCAGCGAAGCCAACACGTCGATCTCGTTTGCTGCGAGGTACTTGCCCTCGAACGCAGCTGCCTTGATCTCGAACTTGTCCTGACCCTTTGCGAATTCCTTGAAAATACGAGCAGCAGCGCCCGGATGTTCTTTGGAGAATGCAATCAGGGTAGGGCCGACGAACGCGTCGTTGAGCACGTCATATTGAGTGCCTTCAACTGCGCGCTTGAGCAGAGTGTTACGTACGACACGTACATAAACACCAGCTTCGCGGGCCTCTTTACGGAGTCCGGTCATAGCGCCTACTGTCACACCACGGGCATCAGCCACAACAGCGGACAGGGCAACTTTGGCAGCCTCGTTGACTTCAGCGACGATGGCCTTCTTGTCTTCGAGTTTAATTGCCACGGGTTTAACTCCTGCTTGTTACCGTTTCATCCAACCTAGGCTGGATGTCGTTTTGGTGTCTGATTCGGTAAGGAACCGGGAGCACCATCTGCGTAGGCTTGTGGTTTAAGACTTACGTCGCCTACGGTCTTGGATAGCCCCCGCCAGGCAGGGACCCCAATTTTTTCAACAGGCGCAATTGCTTGCGCCCGCTCATGCTTATACGTCCAGCGAACCCTGGTCGATAACCAGACCTGGGCCCATGGTGGTGCTCAGGGTAACGCGCTTGACGTAGATACCTTTCGAAGAAGCAGGCTTGATACGCTTCAGATCAGCGATCAGGGCTTCAACGTTTTCCTTCAGCTTGACGGCATCGAAGCCGACCTTGCCAACGGAGGTGTGGATAATGCCGTTCTTGTCGGTACGATAGCGAACCTGACCAGCCTTGGCGTTCTTAACTGCCGAGGCTACGTCTGGAGTCACGGTACCAACCTTCGGGTTAGGCATCAGGCCACGAGGACCCAGCACCTGACCCAGCTGACCTACAACGCGCATTGCATCCGGAGAAGCAATAACAACGTCATAGTTCAGATCGCCGCCTTTCATTTCGGCAGCCAGATCGTCCATGCCTACGCGGTCTGCACCGGCAGCCAGGGCAGCTTCAGCAGCTGGGCCTTGGGTAAACACGGCCACGCGAACGGTCTTGCCAGTGCCATGCGGCAGCACGGTAGCGCTACGAACGACCTGGTCAGATTTACGTGGGTCTACGCCAAGGTTTACAGCAACGTCTACGGACTCGCTGAACTTAACGGTCGACAGCTCGGTCAGGAGAGCAGCGGCTTCTACGAAGTTGTAGGCTTTGCCTGCTTCAATCTTGCCGGCGATAGCCTTTTGGCGCTTGGTCAGCTTAGCCATTACACACCCTCCACGTTAAGGCCCATGCTACGAGCAGAACCGGCGATAGTACGCACGGCTGCATCCATATCAGCTGCAGTCAGATCCGCGTTTTTGGTTTTCGCGATCTCTTCCAGCTGAGCACGGGTAACGGTGCCAACCTTAACGGTGTTCGGACGAGCGGAACCGCTAGTCAAACCAGCAGCCTTCTTCAGCAGAACCGAAGCAGGGGTGCTCTTGGTTTCAAAAGTGAAGCTACGGTCGCTGTAAACAGTGATGATCACAGGAGTCGGCAGACCTGGTTCAAGACCCTGGGTACGGGCGTTGAAAGCCTTGCAGAATTCCATGATGTTCACACCGTGCTGACCCAGAGCTGGACCAACGGGCGGGCTTGGGTTGGCCTGGGCGGCCTTAACTTGCAGCTTGATGTAAGCAGTAATTTTCTTAGCCATGAGGCACTCCAATTACGGGTTCAGACGCCTAAAAAGGCTCCCCGGTTACTTGCGCGTTTATCCCAGTGACGACAAAACCCCACAGCCTAAGGCTGCGGGGTTGGGATCTTCGTCCAGTTATGCCTTCTCGACCTGACTGAACTCTAGCTCTACAGGCGTAGAGCGACCGAAAATAAGCACGGCCACTTGGATCCGGCTCTTTTCGTAGTTAACTTCTTCGACCGTACCGTTAAAGTCAGCAAATGGACCATCAGTAACACGGACCACTTCACCCGGCTCAAACAGCGTCTTAGGCTTGGGCTTGTCACTACCATCAGCGACCCGACGCAGAATCGCTTCTGCTTCCTTATCAGTGATAGGTGCCGGCTTATCAGCAGTACCACCAATGAAACCCATGACTCGAGGGGTATCCTTGACCAAGTGCCAAGTACCCTCATTCATATCCATCTGAACCAGCACATAGCCTGGAAAGAATTTACGCTCACTCTTGCGCTTCTGGCCGTTACGCATCTCAACCACTTCTTCAGTGGGGACCAGAATTTCGCCGAAGCCATCTTCCATGCCTGCCAGCTTCACACGCTCGATCAACGAGCGCATTACATGCTTCTCGTAACCCGAGTAAGCATGCACAACGTACCAACGCTTAGCCACGGGACACCCTTAGCCAACAATCAAGGAAACAAGCCAACCGAGCAGGGAATCTAGCCCCCACAGCAGCAATGCCATAACCAGGACCACAGCAACAACGATCAGCGTGGTTTGAGTGGTCTCTTGGCGAGTCGGCCATACGACTTTACGAATCTCAGTACGAGCTTCCTTCACCAGCCCGAAGAACGACTTGCCCTTTGCAGTCTGCAAGCCAACAAAGGCAGCAACAGCAGCAATAACAAGCAACGCCAACACGCGATACAGGATCGGCAAACCAGAGTAATACTGATTACCAACAACACCAACAACCACCAACGCGACCACAACGAGCCACTTCAGCAGATCGAAGCGAGAACCTTGAGCTTCAGCCTTAGGAGTCATCTATGAAGATCCTGTGAAAAGAAAGCCAGATACATTGAGAGAATCTGGCAGGTCAGGAGGGAATCGAACCCCCAACCTACGGTTTTGGAGACCGTCGCTCTGCCAATTGAGCTACTGACCTAAAACAAAATCAGGCCGACCATTATGCCGGCCCGATGGAGATATTGCAAGAACTTACTCGATGACTTTGGCTACGACGCCAGCGCCGACGGTACGACCGCCTTCACGGATAGCGAAACGCAGACCATCTTCCATCGCGATGGTTTTGATCAGAGTGACAGTCATCTGGATGTTGTCACCTGGCATTACCATTTCAACGCCTTCTGGCAGTTCGCAGTTACCGGTCACGTCAGTAGTACGGAAGTAGAACTGTGGACGGTAGCCTTTGAAGAACGGAGTATGACGGCCGCCTTCTTCTTTGCTCAGAACGTAAACTTCAGCGGTGAACTTGGTGTGCGGCTTAACGGTGCCTGGCTTAACCAGAACCTGGCCACGCTCAACGTCGTCACGCTTGGTGCCACGCAGCAGAACGCCACAGTTCTCACCAGCACGACCTTCGTCCAGCAGCTTACGGAACATCTCAACGCCGGTGCAGGTAGTTTTCTGAGTATCGCGCAGACCAACGATCTCAACTTCTTCCTGGATGCGAACGATACCACGCTCAACACGGCCAGTTACCACGGTGCCACGACCGGAGATCGAGAACACGTCTTCGATTGGCATCAGGAACGGCTTGTCGATAGCACGCTCTGGCTCTGGGATGTAGGTGTCCAGAGTTTCTACCAGACGCTTAACAGCGGTGGTACCCATTTCGTTGTCGTCTTGGCCGTTCAGAGCCATCAGAGCCGAACCGATGATGATCGGAGTGTCGTCACCTGGGAAGTCGTAAGTGCTCAGCAGGTCGCGCACTTCCATCTCAACCAGTTCCAGCAGCTCAGCGTCGTCAACCATGTCAGCCTTGTTCAGGAAGACAACGATGTACGGAACGCCTACCTGACGGGACAGCAGGATGTGCTCACGAGTTTGTGGCATCGGACCATCGGCAGCCGAGCAAACCAGGATCGCGCCGTCCATCTGGGCAGCACCAGTGATCATGTTTTTTACGTAGTCGGCGTGACCTGGGCAGTCAACGTGCGCGTAGTGACGAATGTTCGAATCGTACTCTACGTGTGCAGTGTTGATGGTGATACCACGAGCCTTTTCTTCTGGGGCGCTGTCGATCTTGTCGAAGTCAACACGAGCCGAACCGAAAACTTCGGAGCAAACGCGAGTCAGAGCAGCGGTCAGAGTGGTTTTACCGTGGTCAACGTGACCGATGGTACCAACGTTGACGTGCGGCTTATTACGTTCGAACTTTTCCTTAGCCATCGAAATCACCCCTAGGAGAAGAATTAAGCAAGTCACCCAAGCCATTAAAACAAAGGCAGATATTTTCATATCTGCCTTGTTATATGGAGCTCTTGAGCGGATTTGAACCGCTGACCTCACCCTTACCAAGGGTGTGCTCTACCAACTGAGCTACAAGAGCGTAACACTTTGCAAAACCTGCAAACTTGGAGCGGGTAGCGGGAATCGAACCCGCATCATCAGCTTGGAAGGCTGAGGTTCTACCACTAAACTATACCCGCGGAGCCTGCAGCTCTCGCTAAATCTGGTGGAGGGGGAAGGATTCGAACCTTCGAAGTCGTAGACGTCAGATTTACAGTCTGATCCCTTTGGCCGCTCGGGAACCCCTCCTAAGCGAGGCAGCATTTTATACTAAGCTACCCTTCTGTCAAGCATTTTCTCAATTAAATCTTGAGGTTAGCTGCATGACGCTGCTCTTTCACTTTGACTTCAAGAAGTCTTCGCTTCGGAGCGGGCGCCATTCTATGCAACCTAATCACCAGTTGCAACCCCCTCACAGGGCATTATTTTATGTTTTAACTCATTGAATTCCTTAGCAAGGTTTTGAAGCTGAACATCATCCAGTAAATGCCTGCTTTCAGGAGATATGCGCAACCAAAAACCGGGGGCTGATCCCGCACCCAAAGATTGCAACCGCGTCTCGACCCCGCTTCCCTTTAGCCGCTGCTCAAGCTGCTGAGCGACCTCTCGACGCAGGAAGCCTCCTAAATAGATACAACTAGCCTCAGTCTCCTCACCAACGGCGGCGATATCACGCCTTGCCACGGACTCAACGGACTCGCTCAATAAACGAATATCCTGCTGGGAACCACGATAGAGCGACAAAGGCATCACCTCTTTCGCGCGAAGCGGCGCTTCTTGCTGATGCCAGACATAATAGAAACCATTGAGAACCAACAACAAAAGAAACAGCCAGCGCATATTCACCTCAGCACAGGGACAAGCCAGAGATAGCCAAACGAAGGCCAGACCAGGAACAATCCGCATCCGCAGCAACATCATTCCAGCAGGCAGGCCAGCGCTTCCCTTCGGTTATGAGGGAAGGCATGCCCCGCTCCCGATGGATATTCATCACCCTTAATTGAATCGTGAAGCAATACTCCACGGCCTCAGTAACGATCGCGGGCTACTCAGCAGGGAGCCTATAGCTCACTGGCCAAGCAACTGCGCGTAATGCCGCCTGAAGCTCCTATCTAAACTGTTACCACCCCAGGGGGGGGCTTTGACCGTCACAGCCGCGACATCGAGAAATAACCGGGCAAAAACCGCCCACACAGCTTCAGCCACCACCTAAACAGCACCACAACTCACCTGAACGAAAGCACCCACAGCTGCCCTGGACAGCCCCCTAGATCAACAGCCGCTCTCCTCACTCAGGATCATTGCGCAACCTCAGGCTGAGCTCGCCGCCGCTGTATACCTTTTCCTCACCATCGACGCTCAGGCGCAATGCCCCTCGATGATCAATGCCCAATACCACTCCATCAATATTGCTCGCACCCGCAATCAAGGAGACTGCACACCCCTGCCAAAGATGACTCTCCTCCCATTCTTTTTGGATAGCAGAGAATCCTTGCAGGCGATGACGCTCCAGATAGAAAGCCAGGCAGTCATTGAGACGCGCAATCAACTGGTTGCGATCAACTGACTTACCGGATTCCAGCCTTACAGAGGTCCATGCCTGGTCGACTTCTTCGGAAGTTTGCATGTTTACGTTGATCCCAATACCGAGAACCACATGGCATACATCTGCAGGATCACCCACCAACTCCAACAGGATTCCTGCAATCTTCTTCTGAGCGACCAGAACGTCATTTGGCCATTTCAGCCCCGCTCCAGGAACGCCACTCTCCCTGAGAGCACGCATAACGGACAGACCTACCACCAGACTAAGCCCCTCCAACTGGCGCATGCCACCGTCTATGCGTAGGACTAGGCTGTAGTAGATATTCTCCGCGAAAGGACTGGTCCACTTGCGACCTCGCCGACCACGCCCTGATGTTTGGCGCTCCGCCAAAACAAGAAGCGGGATAGAGGATCCACGCTCAACGGAGCGCAAGGCTTCGGCATTAGTCGAATCAATCGAGTCGTGGACCTGGATAAGCCAGGTCTTCTCAGATGACTGTCGGGCAATCTCTGCAGCATCCAATAAGGCAATAGGGGCAGCCAATTGATATCCACGCCCCCGAACCTTGTGAATGACCAGCCCCAGGTCAGCCTCAAGAAGCTGTAGCTGCTTCCAAACGGCACTACGACTGATACCCAGGATCTCCCCGAGGGCTTGCCCCGAGTGAAATCGTCCATCTTTAAGAAGCTCTAACAACGCTGACATGCTGATTCCGCCTCACAATGAGGCAGGAATGATAGCCATGCCCAGAGTCATTGCATAGAAACCGGCATGTATGACTACAAAGGCAGCTCCGAGCAAAAAGCTCAATGTTTTCGCCAGCGCAAAGACAAAACCCCAACTGCTTTCGCAATTGGGGTTTCGGAATTTAATCTTGACGATGACCTACTCTCACATGGGGAAACCCCACACTACCATCGGCGATGCATCGTTTCACTGCTGAGTTCGGGATGGGATCAGGTGGTTCCAATGCTCTATGGTCGTCAAGAAATTCTGTAGCTGAGCCGTTGTTTGGGCAACGTTCCAGCGAATGGGTATGTAATAGGTTTGTGTGCTGCAAACTTTCGGTTCGTGCGTCTTCACACACCGCAACTCGCTCTTAAGCAAATTGCTTGGGTGTTATATGGTCAAGCCTCACGGGCAATTAGTATTGGTTAGCTCAACGCCTCACAGCGCTTACACACCCAACCTATCAACGTCGTAGTCTTCGACGGCCCTTTAGGGGATTCAAGATCCCAGTGAGATCTCATCTTGAGGCAAGTTTCCCGCTTAGATGCTTTCAGCGGTTATCTTTTCCGAACATAGCTACCCGGCAATGCCACTGGCGTGACAACCGGAACACCAGAGGTTCGTCCACTCCGGTCCTCTCGTACTAGGAGCAGCCCCTCTCAAATCTCAAACGTCCACGGCAGATAGGGACCGAACTGTCTCACGACGTTCTAAACCCAGCTCGCGTACCACTTTAAATGGCGAACAGCCATACCCTTGGGACCGGCTTCAGCCCCAGGATGTGATGAGCCGACATCGAGGTGCCAAACACCGCCGTCGATATGAACTCTTGGGCGGTATCAGCCTGTTATCCCCGGAGTACCTTTTATCCGTTGAGCGATGGCCCTTCCATACAGAACCACCGGATCACTAAGACCTACTTTCGTACCTGCTCGACGTGTTTGTCTCGCAGTCAAGCGCGCTTTTGCCTTTATACTCTACGACCGATTTCCGACCGGTCTGAGCGCACCTTCGTACTCCTCCGTTACTCTTTAGGAGGAGACCGCCCCAGTCAAACTACCCACCATACACTGTCCTCGATCCGGATAACGGACCTGAGTTAGAACCTCAAAGTTGCCAGGGTGGTATTTCAAGGATGGCTCCACGCAGACTGGCGTCCACGCTTCAAAGCCTCCCACCTATCCTACACAAGCAAATTCAAAGTCCAGTGCAAAGCTATAGTAAAGGTTCACGGGGTCTTTCCGTCTAGCCGCGGATACACTGCATCTTCACAGCGATTTCAATTTCACTGAGTCTCGGGTGGAGACAGCGCCGCCATCGTTACGCCATTCGTGCAGGTCGGAACTTACCCGACAAGGAATTTCGCTACCTTAGGACCGTTATAGTTACGGCCGCCGTTTACCGGGGCTTCGATCAAGAGCTTCGCTTGCGCTAACCCCATCAATTAACCTTCCGGCACCGGGCAGGCGTCACACCCTATACGTCCACTTTCGTGTTTGCAGAGTGCTGTGTTTTTAATAAACAGTCGCAGCGGCCTGGTATCTTCGACCGGCATGGGCTTACGGAGCAAGTCCTTCACCCTCACCGGCGCACCTTCTCCCGAAGTTACGGTGCCATTTTGCCTAGTTCCTTCACCCGAGTTCTCTCAAGCGCCTTGGTATTCTCTACCCAACCACCTGTGTCGGTTTGGGGTACGGTTCCTAGTTATCTGAAGCTTAGAAGCTTTTCTTGGAAGCATGGCATCAACCACTTCGTCACCTAAAAGGTAACTCGTCATCAGCTCTCGGCCTTAAGATCCCGGATTTACCTAAGATCTCAGCCTACCACCTTAAACTTGGACAACCAACGCCAAGCTGGCCTAGCCTTCTCCGTCCCTCCATCGCAATAACTAGAAGTACAGGAATATTAACCTGTTTTCCATCGACTACGCTTTTCAGCCTCGCCTTAGGGACCGACTAACCCTGCGTCGATTAACGTTGCGCAGGAAACCTTGGTCTTTCGGCGTGCGAGTTTTTCACTCGCATTGTCGTTACTCATGTCAGCATTCGCACTTCTGATACCTCCAGCAAGCTTCTCAACTCACCTTCACAGGCTTACAGAACGCTCCTCTACCGCATCACTTACGTGATACCCGTAGCTTCGGTGTATGGTTTGAGCCCCGTTACATCTTCCGCGCAGGCCGACTCGACTAGTGAGCTATTACGCTTTCTTTAAAGGGTGGCTGCTTCTAAGCCAACCTCCTAGCTGTCTAAGCCTTCCCACATCGTTTCCCACTTAACCATAACTTTGGGACCTTAGCTGACGGTCTGGGTTGTTTCCCTTTTCACGACGGACGTTAGCACCCGCCGTGTGTCTCCCATGCTCGGCACTTGTAGGTATTCGGAGTTTGCATCGGTTTGGTAAGTCGGGATGACCCCCTAGCCGAAACAGTGCTCTACCCCCTACAGTGATACATGAGGCGCTACCTAAATAGCTTTCGAGGAGAACCAGCTATCTCCGAGCTTGATTAGCCTTTCACTCCGATCCACAGGTCATCCGCTAACTTTTCAACGGTAGTCGGTTCGGTCCTCCAGTCAGTGTTACCTAACCTTCAACCTGCCCATGGATAGATCGCCCGGTTTCGGGTCTATACCCAGCGACTAAACGCCCTATTAAGACTCGCTTTCGCTACGCCTCCCCTATTCGGTTAAGCTTGCCACTGAATATAAGTCGCTGACCCATTATACAAAAGGTACGCAGTCACAGAACAAAGTCTGCTCCCACTGCTTGTACGCATACGGTTTCAGGATCTATTTCACTCCCCTCTCCGGGGTTCTTTTCGCCTTTCCCTCACGGTACTAGTTCACTATCGGTCAGTCAGTAGTATTTAGCCTTGGAGGATGGTCCCCCCATATTCAGACAAGGTTTCTCGTGCCCCGTCCTACTCGATTTCACTTCTAAGATCCTTTCGCGTACAGGGCTATCACCCACTATGGCCGCACTTTCCAGAGCGTTCCGCTAAAATCAAAGAAGCTTAAGGGCTAGTCCCCGTTCGCTCGCCACTACTAAGGGAATCTCGGTTGATTTCTTTTCCTCAGGGTACTTAGATGTTTCAGTTCCCCTGGTTCGCCTCTTACACCTATGTATTCAGTGTAAGATAACCATCTTATGATGGCTGGGTTCCCCCATTCAGAGATCTCCGGATCAAAGTCTGTTTGCCGACTCCCCGAAGCTTATCGCAGGCTACCACGTCTTTCATCGCCTCTGACTGCCAAGGCATCCACCGTATGCGCTTCTTCACTTGACCATATAACCCCAAGCAATCTGGTTATACTGTGAAGACGACATTCGCCGAAAGTTTGCAATTATTCACAAACTTTACCTTAGCCTGATCCACTACCAGTGAAAGTAGTGTTCAGTCTATCTTTCTATCACATACCCAAATTTTTAAAGAACGATCTAATCAAAAGACTAGAAATCAACATTCGATTTGAATGCTCATTTCTAAGCTTTCAGAAGCAGTTTATGGTGGAGCCAAGCGGGATCGAACCGCTGACCTCCTGCGTGCAAGGCAGGCGCTCTCCCAGCTGAGCTATGGCCCCATAACAAAATTGGTGGGTCTGGGCAGATTCGAACTGCCGACCTCACCCTTATCAGGGGTGCGCTCTAACCAACTGAGCTACAGACCCAATTTCGAGCTTGTAACTGTTAGCTTGGAGCTATCAGCTTGGAGCTTAAAGCTGCTTCTATCGTCTTCTTCAATGAATCAAGCAATTCGTGTGGGAGCTTATGAAGCAGCTGATGTCGTCGATTAAGGAGGTGATCCAGCCGCAGGTTCCCCTACGGCTACCTTGTTACGACTTCACCCCAGTCATGAATCACACCGTGGTAACCGTCCTCCCGAAGGTTAGACTAGCTACTTCTGGTGCAACCCACTCCCATGGTGTGACGGGCGGTGTGTACAAGGCCCGGGAACGTATTCACCGCGACATTCTGATTCGCGATTACTAGCGATTCCGACTTCACGCAGTCGAGTTGCAGACTGCGATCCGGACTACGATCGGTTTTGTGGGATTAGCTCCACCTCGCGGCTTGGCAACCCTCTGTACCGACCATTGTAGCACGTGTGTAGCCCAGGCCGTAAGGGCCATGATGACTTGACGTCATCCCCACCTTCCTCCGGTTTGTCACCGGCAGTCTCCTTAGAGTGCCCACCATAACGTGCTGGTAACTAAGGACAAGGGTTGCGCTCGTTACGGGACTTAACCCAACATCTCACGACACGAGCTGACGACAGCCATGCAGCACCTGTGTCAGAGTTCCCGAAGGCACCAATCCATCTCTGGAAAGTTCTCTGCATGTCAAGGCCTGGTAAGGTTCTTCGCGTTGCTTCGAATTAAACCACATGCTCCACCGCTTGTGCGGGCCCCCGTCAATTCATTTGAGTTTTAACCTTGCGGCCGTACTCCCCAGGCGGTCAACTTAATGCGTTAGCTGCGCCACTAAAGTCTCAAGGACCCCAACGGCTAGTTGACATCGTTTACGGCGTGGACTACCAGGGTATCTAATCCTGTTTGCTCCCCACGCTTTCGCACCTCAGTGTCAGTATCAGTCCAGGTGGTCGCCTTCGCCACTGGTGTTCCTTCCTATATCTACGCATTTCACCGCTACACAGGAAATTCCACCACCCTCTACCATACTCTAGCTTGCCAGTTTTGGATGCAGTTCCCAGGTTGAGCCCGGGGCTTTCACATCCAACTTAACAAACCACCTACGCGCGCTTTACGCCCAGTAATTCCGATTAACGCTTGCACCCTCTGTATTACCGCGGCTGCTGGCACAGAGTTAGCCGGTGCTTATTCTGTCGGTAACGTCAAAACAGCAAGATATTAGCTTACTGCCCTTCCTCCCAACTTAAAGTGCTTTACAATCCGAAGACCTTCTTCACACACGCGGCATGGCTGGATCAGGCTTTCGCCCATTGTCCAATATTCCCCACTGCTGCCTCCCGTAGGAGTCTGGACCGTGTCTCAGTTCCAGTGTGACTGATCATCCTCTCAGACCAGTTACGGATCGTAGCCTTGGTGAGCCATTACCTCACCAACTAGCTAATCCGACCTAGGCTCATCTGATAGCGCAAGGCCCGAAGGTCCCCTGCTTTCTCCCGTAGGACGTATGCGGTATTAGCGCTCCTTTCGAAACGTTATCCCCCACTACCAGGCAGATTCCTAGGCATTACTCACCCGTCCGCCGCTGAATCCATGAGCAAGCTCACTTCATCCGCTCGACTTGCATGTGTTAGGCCTGCCGCCAGCGTTCAATCTGAGCCATGATCAAACTCTTCAGTTCAATACTGCTTGGGTTTTTAAGAAACCCTAAACTTGGCTCAGCAATCTCAAATGACTATTTGATTTCTCGAATGGTCACTTGTGATGCTGATAATCTTTTTGACTATCAGTCTAACTACACAAGCACCCACACGAATTGCTTGATTCAGTTTTTAAAGAGCGGTTGGTTAAGATCTTTCGTCTCAACCGAGGCGCGCATTCTACAGCAGCCTCATTTGCTGTCAAGTGATTTTTTTAAGAAGTTTTCAAAGTTTCCTTTGTAACTTCAACCACTTGCGCTTTCGATCTCTCGTTAGCGGGAGGCGAATTCTACAGCGTTACACGCTGCTGTCAACACCTCTTTTTAACCGCTTTCGATCGAGAGGATCGAAACGCTAACAAGGCCACTTTCGCTGCCTTATCAGCTCCTTTCGGGCTTCGATGAACTGAAGCGTGACCGCTGTCGAAATCCTGGTAACTCATTGAATCTCAAGGAGTTTTCCGTTTCGACTGCGCCGGAAGTGGGGCGAATTATAGAGACATTAAACTCGCCGTCAACACTTATTTTCAGTTTTATTCGGCCTTAAGCGTAATGCGTGCAAAAGCCTTCTTGCCGGCCTGGCAAACATAGGTCGAACCCACTGTACATATAAAGGCACGATCTACTACCTGAGCATCAACACGCACACCACCAGAGCTCAGAAGGTCTCGAGCCACTGCCGAGTTCTTCACCAACCCTGCCTTATTAAGAACTGCAGCGATGGGCATGTCCTCGGCAACAACCAACTCGACCTCTGGCAGATCATCCGGCAACTCACCTTCCTTCATACGGTTGCCCGCAGCACGATGAGCATTCGCAGCAGCCTCTTCACCATGGAAACGAGCCACGATCTCTTCGGCCAGCTTGATCTTGATATCGCGCGGATTCGCTCCCGCCTCTACATCAGCCCTGAAGGCATTGATCTCGTCCATCGAGCGGAAGCTGAGCAACTCGAAGTAACGCCACATCAGAGCATCAGGGATAGACACCAGCTTGCTGTACATCACCCCCGGGGCTTCCTGAATACCAACGTAGTTACCCAGGGACTTGGACATCTTCTTGACACCATCCAGCCCTTCGAGCAGAGGCATGGTCAAGATGCACTGAGCCTCCTGGCCATAACCACGCTGCAGTTCACGCCCCATCAGCAGGTTGAACTTCTGATCAGTCCCTCCCAGCTCAACATCCGCATGCAGAGCGACCGAGTCATAACCCTGCACCAGCGGATAGAGGAACTCATGGATCGCGATCGGCTGGTTGGTAGAGTAGCGCTTGTCGAAGTCATCTCGCTCCAACATGCGCGCAACGGTGTACTGGGAAGTCAGGCGAATGAAGTCTGCCGGCCCCATTTTGTCCATCCAGGTGGAGTTGAACGCCACCTCGGTCTTGGCCGGGTCCAGGATCTTGAAGACTTGACTCTTGTAGGTTTCGGCGTTGTCCAGGACCTGCTCACGAGTCAGCGGCGGGCGCGTAGCACTCTTGCCACTGGGATCACCGATCATGCCGGTGAAATCGCCAATCAGGAAGATGACCTGGTGCCCCAGGTCCTGGAACTGACGCAGCTTATTAATAAGCACGGTATGCCCGAGGTGCAGATCCGGCGCAGTCGGATCGAAGCCCGCCTTGATACGCAGCGGCTCGCCGCGCTTGAGCTTCTCGATCAGCTCGGATTCGACCAACAACTCTTCCGCACCACGTTTGATCAGCGCTAGCTGTTCTTCAACCGACTTCATAACAGACCCGTAAGGCTCAGACTCAAAAAGGAACCAACCATACAAGATCACGCACTAATTACAAGTTTTGCCCGGCGTACGGAAACGACAGGGGAAGGGAGCGACCGCGCGCTTGCGTCACAGATGATTTGGTTATATTTTATACAGTTATTTCATCTTCATCATGTCATTCATCTTTTCCATTTCATCTTTTTCAAAGTCAAATTACCTATGAGCACCGAACCGCCTAAAGCGCCACCGCTTTATCCGAAGAGCCACCTGCTCGCCGCAAGTGGCATCGCCGCCCTTCTCAGCCTGGCCTTGCTGGTATTTCCCTCCAGCGATGTAGAGGCCAAAAAAACGACATTGAGTCTTGATCTGGAAAGTCCGATCGAACAACTGCGACAAGATCAAGACGCCGCATCTACCGAACAAGCCACAAATGAAGCGGTTGCCCCGCCATTCGCTCAGATCGATGACGCAACCCCAGCGCCTACAGAAAAAGCAGAGGTCGAATCGACTCCTGCCGTCGCAGAAGAGCCCAAGGCTCCAGGTCATCGTGAAGTCCTTGTCGCCAAGGGCGATACTCTCTCGACGCTGTTCGAAAAAGTTGGCCTGCCAGCAACCGCCGTCCACGAAGTACTGGCCAGCGACAAGCAGGCCAAGCAGTTTTCTCAGCTAAAGCATGGCCAGAAGCTCGAATTCGAACTGACCCCCGATGGCCAGCTGAACAAACTCCACAGCAAGGTCAGCGACCTTGAGACCATTACCCTCACCAAGGGCCCGAAAGGCTTCGCTTTCGCCAAGGTCACCACCAAGCCGGTGGTCCGCTCCGCCTATGTCCACGGGGTCATCAACAGCTCCTTGTCACAATCGGCCGCTCGCGCAGGGCTCTCCCACAGCCTGACCATGGATATGGCGAACGTCTTCGGCTACGACATCGACTTCGCCCAGGATATTCGCCAGGGTGACGAGTTTGACGTGATCTACGAGCAGAAGGTCGCCAATGGCAAGGTAGTAGGTACCGGCAACATCCTTTCTGCACGCTTCACCAACCGCGGCAAGACCTACACCGCCGTACGCTATACCAACAAACAAGGCTCCAGCAGCTACTACACCGCTGATGGCAACAGCATGCGCAAGGCGTTCATCCGTACCCCGGTAGACTTCGCCCGCATCAGTTCGCGTTTTTCGGCCGGTCGCAAACACCCGATCCTGAACAAGATCCGCGCCCACAAAGGCGTCGACTATGCGGCCCCACGGGGCACGCCGATCAAGGCAGCCGGCGATGGCAAAGTCCTGTTGGCAGGTCGTCGCGGCGGTTATGGCAACACCGTGATCATTCAGCACGGCAACACCTATCGCACTCTCTACGGCCATATGCAGGGCTTCGCCAAGGGCGTCAAGACAGGTGGTTCGGTGAAGCAGGGCCAGGTGATCGGCTACATCGGCACCACCGGCTTGTCCACCGGACCGCACCTGCACTATGAATTCCAGGTCAACGGCGTCCATGTCGACCCGCTGGGTCAGAAACTGCCAATGGCCGACCCGATCGCCAAGGCAGAGCGCCCACGCTTCCTCCAGCAGAGCCAGCCATTAATGGCCCGGATGGACCAGGAAAAGGCCACCATGCTGGCCTCGAGCAAGCGCTAAGCCATGGCGCTCTATATAGGCGTGATGTCCGGGACCAGTCTTGATGGGCTGGACATCGCCCTGATCGAGCAAAGCCCGGCGATCAAGTTGGTCGCCACCCACTACATCCCCATGCCCTCATCCCTGCGCGCCGAGCTCCTGAGCTTGTGCGCCAGCGGCCCCGATGAGATCGCTCGCTCTGCCATTGCCCAGCAACATTGGGTCCGACTGGCAGCCGAAGGTATCCACAGCCTCCTGCAACGCCAGCACCTACAAGCCCGTGATATCCGCGCCATTGGTAGCCACGGGCAGACCGTACGCCACGAGCCGAGCCGTGGTTTCACGGTGCAGATAGGCAACCCGGCACTGCTCACCGAACTCACGGAAATCACTGTCGTCAGTGATTTCCGTAGTCGCGACGTAGCCGCAGGCGGACAAGGCGCCCCCCTGGTTCCTGCATTTCACGAAGCGCTGTTCGAACAACGCCCCGGCAACCGTGCGGTGTTGAATGTCGGAGGCTTCAGCAACCTGAGCCTGATCGAGACTGCCAAGCCAGTCGCAGGCTTCGACTGCGGCCCGGGCAACGTCTTGCTCGATGCCTGGATCCAGTTGCAACGAGGGGAAAGCTTCGATCGTGACGGTCAATGGGCGGCCAGCGGCCAAGTTGATGCCCCGCTACTGAAGACCCTGCTCAACGATCCGTTCTTCGCGACCCAGGGCCCCAAAAGTACCGGACGCGAAGTCTTCAATCTCCAGTGGCTGCAACAACATCTGGTACGGCACCCGGCAGTTCCGGCCGCGAACGTACAAGCCACCCTACTGGAGTTGACGGCCTTGACCATCGTCGAATCCCTACAGGCAGCCCAGGCCGAAACACAGGAACTGCTGGTGTGTGGCGGCGGGGCCCACAACGCAGCCCTGATGCAGCGCCTGGCGGCGCTATTGCCTGGAGCCCAGGTCAGCAGTACGGCGCTCTATGGTGTCGATCCAGACTGGGTCGAAGCCATGGCATTCGCCTGGCTAGCCCATTGCTGCCTGGAAGGCATAGCAGGCAATCGCCCCAGCGTTACTGGAGCCCGGGGCCCACGTATCTTGGGCGCGATCTATCCAGCTTGAGTGCCAGACAGCAAAACGCCGCAGGACCCTGGGTCCTGCGGCGCTAGAGAAAGCTTTTGCTGCCTGACTAGATCGAGAACGAAGACCCGCAACCACAAGTAGTCGTGGCGTTAGGATTCTTGATCACGAAACGCGAGCCTTCCAGGCCTTCCTGATAATCCACCTCGGCACCTGCCAGGTACTGGAAACTCATCGGGTCGACAACCAGGCTCACACCTTCGCGCTCAACGATGGTGTCATCCTCGGCTACTTCTTCATCGAAGGTGAAACCGTACTGGAACCCCGAACAACCGCCGCCCGTAACGAATACGCGCAGCTTCAAGCGATCATTCCCCTCTTCATCGACCAGGGTCTTCACCTTGTGCGCTGCACCTTGAGTGAATTGCAAAGCCGTGGGGGTGAAGGATTCAACGCTCATGCTGACTATCTCCCGGCGTTACGCCGCCATACTGCGTGATGACGCGCATTATCCGCTTCTCCCAGAAAAGCGGTCAACTATTGTTACGGTATATCAATAGTCGTACAGCAATGCCCATGACGCAAAAAGGCCCGTCAAACGGGCCTTTTTTCCAGCGCAACAGCAACCTTAAGGCAGCATGCCCGCATGGGACAGCCCCAGGCGCTCATCCAGGCCGAACAGGATGTTGAGGTTCTGCACCGCCTGGCCAGAAGCTCCCTTGACCAGGTTATCGATCACCGACAGCACCACTACCAGGTCGTCACCCTGCGGCCGGTGCACGGCAATACGGCAGACATTGGCACCCCGCACGCTACGGGTCTCCGGGTGGCTGCCCGCGGGCATGACATCGACGAACGGTTCATTGGCGTAGCGCTTCTCGAACAGGGCTTGCAGATCGACCGACTTGTCCACGACGGTGGCATAAAGCGTGGAGTGGATACCACGGATCATGGGTGTCAGGTGCGGCACGAAGGTCAGGCCGACATCCTTCCCCGCCGCACGGCGCAGGCCCTGGCGGATTTCCGGCAGATGGCGATGCCCTTTGACGGCATAGGCCTTCATGCTCTCGGAGGTTTCGGAATACAGTGAGCCCACGCTGGCACCACGACCTGCTCCGCTGACACCCGACTTGCAGTCGGCGATCAGGCGGGACGTATCAGCCAGGCCGGCTTCCAGCAGAGGCAGGAAACCCAGTTGGGTCGCCGTTGGATAGCAACCCGGCACCGCAATCAGGCGCGCCTGCTTGATCTTTTCGCGATTGACTTCCGGCAACCCATAGACCGCCTCGTCCAGCAGCTCGGGAGCGCCATGAGGCTGGCCATACCACTTGGCCCACTCATCGGCGTCTTGCAGGCGAAAGTCTGCCGACAGGTCGATGACCTTGGTTCCCGCCGCCAGCAGCTCGCCAGCCAAGGCATGGGCGACACCGTGGGGGGTGGCGAAAAACACCACGTCACAAGCGCCCAGGGTCTTGATATCCGGCACGCTGAAGGCCAGGCCGTCATAGTGACCGCGCAGGTTCGGGTACATGTCGGCAACGGCCAGGCCCGCTTCGGATCGCGAGGTGATGACCTCTACCCGTGCCTGTGGGTGTTGTGCCAACAGACGCAACAACTCGACCCCGGTGTAACCCGTGCCGCCGACGATACCGACCTTGACCATAAACCTTGCCCTCAACGAACCCACTGGAAAGCTGCCGATAATAGGGGCGGTAACCCCCTGCGACAACCGTCAAGGTGACGTATGGACGCTCTAGCCTCTACTATCGCGCCACCGTGAATCTGGGGGATAACCAAAAATGCTCTATCTATGGCTCAAGGCCTTTCATATCGTCAGCGTGGTCTGCTGGTTTGCCGGCCTGTTCTACCTGCCGCGCCTGTTCGTCTATCACGCCCAAAGCGAGGACAGCATCAGCCGCGAGCGTTTCTGCGTCATGGAGCGCAAGCTCTATCGCTTCATCATGGGCCCGGCAATGATCGCGGCACTGGTCTTCGGCATCGGGCTGATCAGCCTCAACCCCGGAGCCTATTTCAGCCAAGGCGGCTGGATGCACGCCAAGCTCACCCTGGTCGTGATCCTGATCGGCTACCACCACATGTGCGGCGCGCAGGTTAAGCGCTTCGCCCGTGGCGAAAACGCCCGCAGCCATGTCTTTTATCGCTGGTTCAATGAAGTACCGGTTCTGCTATTGCTGGCTATTGTAATTCTGGTCGTCGTCAGACCGTTCTAACTCTATCTAGCTGCTTTCCCGGGGGTATACCGATGTCTCTGCCCGCTTTGCTCGAACAACGCTTGCGCCTGCCCGTGGTGGCGGCTCCGATGTTCCTGATCTCCAATCCGGAACTGGTCCTGGCCTGCTGTCGCAACGGCGTGGTCGGTAGCTTCCCGGCACTCAACCAACGCGAAAGCAGCGGTTTCAAGGCCTGGCTGGAGGAGATCGAAGCGGGCCTGGCCATCCTGGAGAATCCCGCGCCCTATGCCGTGAACCTGATCGTGCACAACAGCAACCCACGGCTGCAGGCAGATCTGGAAATCTGCATCGAGCACAAGGTACCAATCGTCATCACCAGCCTCGGGGCAGTCAAGGAGGTGGTGGATGCCGTACATAGCTACGGTGGCCTGGTATTCCATGACGTCACCACTCGCCGCCATGCCGAGAAGGCCGCACAGGCCGGAGTCGATGGTCTGATCGCCGTAGCCGCCGGTGCCGGTGGCCACGCCGGAACCTGGAGCCCATTCTCGCTGGTGGCCGAGATCCGCCAGTTTTTCGATAAAACCCTGCTACTGGCCGGCTGCCTGAACCACGGCCACGAGATTCTCGCCGCCCAGGTCCTCGGCGCCGACCTGGCCTACCTCGGTACCCGCTTCATCGCCACCACCGAGAGCCACGCCCCCCAAGGCTACAAGGACATGCTGTTGGGCTCACAAGCCGCCGATATCGTGCACACCGCCGCAGTCTCCGGGGTGCCCGCCAGCTTCATGCGTCAAAGCCTGGAGAACGCCGGCTTCGATATGGCCGCACTGCAAGGCAAGGGTGAAATCAACTTCGGTTCCAAGCTCAAGCCCATCAGCGATGAAGCCAAGGCCTGGAAAACCGTTTGGTCAGCCGGCCAAGGCGTCGGTGAAATCGGCGACCTGCCCAGCGTCGACCAGTTGATCCAGCGGCTGGACAAGGAATATCGCAACGCCCTGGAACGCTCGGCACAGCTACCCAAACGCTGGCCACGATAACCAGTTCTCATAGTTTTTTGGCCAGCCAGGGGGCGCTGGCCTTAAACTACGTGTCTTTGCTGTAAGCCTTCATTTCAAGTGACAGGGATGCCCCCATGAGCGAAACCCGCTACAAAATCGTCTTCGACGGCACATTGTTGCCAGGTGTCGAAAAAACCACGGCACAACTGAACCTCGCCGAGCTGTTCAAAACCGACACGGCCGCAGTGGAACGCCTGTTCAACGGGCAACCGGTAGAGCTCAAGCGCGACCTGACCCAGGCCGATGCACAGCGCTATCTGGAAGCCCTGAAAAACGCAGGGCTCGATGCCCGGATCGAAGCCGAACCGACCCTGGAGCTGAGCCTGGAAGCGGTCACCCCGGCAGCTCCTCGTCCAGCCACCGTGGCGGACTCGCCTTATGCACCACCACAAGCCTCGGTCGGCGATGCCATCCCTCAATACGCGATGCTCAACGTCTTCAGTTTCGAAGGGCGCATCGGTCGCCTGCGCTACCTGGCCTGGACCCTGGTACTGACCGTCGCCTTGCTGGCCGTGATCGGGGTCGGCGCGCTGTTCGGAGCGATCACCGCGACCCTGCTCAACTCCACGCTGCTCATGGGGCTGGGCATTTTCGCCGGGGTAATCGTATTCATCGGTTTCATCGTCGTCAGCATCCAGATCAGCGTTCAACGCCTGCATGACCTGGGCTGGTCGGGCTGGCTGTGGCTGCTGAACTTCGTTCCCATCGTCGGCAGCATCTTCCCTCTGGTACTGATGGTCAGCCCCGGCAGCAACGTGGCCAACCGCTATGGTGCCCCGCCGCCGCCCAACACCACGGCAGTGAAAGTCCTGTCCTGGATGTGGGTAGTACTGCTGCTGGTGATCATCCTCGGCATGGTGGCCGGCGGCCTGAGCTCCCTGGAAGACCGCTATAGCGAAACCAGCTACAGCGAGTCCTACGACTCCAGCAGTGACGAGGCCGAAAGCGCTGCGACTGATGCAGCAGCGGCCGCCGCAGAAGCCGCCGAGGCCGCGAGCCCTGTAGAATCCGACGAAGAATAGACGCGTCCAAGCCTGCGACCCTCCCTGTCGCGGGCCGTCGGCCGTTGCGATGGAGAACTGCATGACCCGTTACGCTCTGATCACTGGCGCTTCCAGCGGCATAGGCCTGGCCATGGCCGAAGCCCTGGCCCGGCGCGGCCGCAACCTGCTCCTGGTGGCCCGCCAGCGTGATCAGCTGGAAAGTATTGCCCTGGAACTGACCCAGCGCTTCGGCGTCGAGGTTCTGTTCCGCGCCTGCGACCTGGGCGAACCCCTGAGGCTGTCCGGCTTCCTGCTGGAACTGGAAGAAGGCGACCGGCAGATAGACCTGCTGGTCAACTGCGCAGGCATAGGTACCAGCGGCCCGTTCCTGGCCCAGGACTGGATGACCGAGCAGGACCTGATCGAGGTCAACATCCTAGCCCTCACCCGCCTCTGCCATGCGTTGGGCAACAGCATGGCACTGCTGGGCGGTGGCCAGATCCTCAACGTCGCCTCGGTCGCGGCCTTCCATCCGGGCCCCTGGATGAGTACGTACTACGCCAGCAAGGCCTACGTCCTGCATTTCTCCGAAGGACTGCGTGAAGAACTGAAAAAGTGCGCGGTAAAGGTATCGGTGCTCTGCCCTGGGCCGACCCGCACTGGCTTTTTTCATAACGCGCACATGGATACCCAGAAGCTCAAAGACAGCAAATTGCTCATGAGCCCCGAGGAAGTCGCGCTGTATGCAGTACGAGCCCTGGAAAAGGATCGCGCCATCATTATCCCGGGGCGCTTGAACCGCTGGATGAGCCTGGCCAACCGCCTGAGCTCGCGCTGGCTGACCCGCAAGATCGTCGGCTACGTCAACCGGGCCTACTGCCCACGCTAGAGACCATCCGGGCTGGGCGCAGGGCTTGCGCCTGAGTAAACTCAGCCCGGACCAACCCAATGGAGAAACAGCTGTGGATACTCTGTTCACCAAGATCATCAACAGAGAAATACCCGCGAAGATCATCTACGAGGATGACCAGGTTCTGGCCTTCCACGACATCGCCCCGCAAGCGCCGGTGCATTTCCTGGTCATCCCGAAGAAACCCATCCGCACCCTCAACGACCTCACCGAGGACGACAAGGCCCTGGCCGGACATATCCTGTTCACCGCACAGCGCCTGGCCAAGGAGCAAGGTTGCGAGGACGGCTTCCGAGTGGTGATGAACTGCAATGAAATGGGCGGCCAGACCGTCTATCACATTCATATGCACGTCCTGGGTCAACGCCAGATGAGCTGGCCTCCGGGCTGATCGACCCTTCCGGCGCCCTTTCGCCCAACCGAGGCGAAGGTGCGCTGATCCAGCGCAGGTTTCACCCCATCGATTGGAGTAAACTGGCCGCCGTAATACTTCCCGGAGATAAGCATGACTACCCAACGTCACTACTCGCCGATTGACCGCCTGCTGCTGCAGGCCGACATGGCCATGCGTACGCTGCTGCCGTTCAGTGGCCAACCTTATCGCCCGTCGCCGGCCATCGTGCAGCCGGAAGCGCAGATGAGTGACGAGGATACCCGGCACGTCGCCGGCCTGATGCGCATCAATCACACCGGGGAAGTCTGTGCCCAGGCGCTTTACCAGGGCCAGGCCCTGACTGCCAAACTGCCGCAGGTGCGCCAGGCCATGGAACATGCCGCCGAGGAAGAAATCGACCACCTGGCTTGGTGCGAACAACGCATTCGCCAATTGGGCAGTCATCCCAGCGTGCTCAACCCGCTGTTCTACGGTCTCTCATTCGGGATCGGCGCTGCCGCCGGCCTGATCAGCGACAAGGTCAGCCTGGGGTTCGTCGCCGCCACCGAGGATCAGGTCTGCAAGCACCTGAACGATCACCTGGAGCAATTGCCTGCGGAAGATGAAAAGTCCCGGGCCATCCTCGAGCAAATGCGCATCGACGAGGAACACCACGCCGAAACGGCCCTTGAGGCTGGCGGCTTCCGCTTCCCGGCACCGGTGAAGTTCGGCATGAGCCTGCTGGCCAAGGTCATGACCAAGAGTACCTACCGCATCTGAAGCCGCACTCCGGACACAAAAAAGGGCGCTTGAGCGCCCTTTTATTTTGTCCACGAAACCTGCCGGCGCTCAGCCCAGCTCGACAATCTCGTAATCGTGGGTAATGGCGACGCCCGCAGCACCAAGCATGATCGAGGCCGAGCAGTACTTCTCGGCGGACAGCTCAACGGCGCGCTTGACCTGGGCCTCTTTCAAGCCACGGCCCTTGACCACGAAATGCAAGTGGATCTTGGTAAAGACCTTCGGATCCTCGGTGGCACGCTCGGCCTCGAGGAAGGCCTCGCAGCTTTCAACTGCCTGGCGCGACTTCTTCAGGATGCTGACCACATCGAAGTTGCTGCAACCACCTACGCCCAGCAGAAGCATCTCCATCGGACGAACACCCAGGTTACGCCCACCGGCTTCGGGCGGGCCATCCATGACTACCACATGGCCACTGCCCGACTCCCCGAGGAACATGGCTTCGCCAGCCCATTGGATGCGTGCCTTCATCGCCCAGACTCCACTGCTTTAAAAAAGGGTCGCCAGCTTAGCACAGGGTTTTGCACTGGCTGTGAGCTCCATCGTGATGCCAAAAGCAGCCCACATGTAAGAAAATTCTTAAATCTGCATGGGATGTGTCTGTTAAGCTGACGCCAAATGAATGGCGCATCGCCAGCTTTCGACGCCGATGCTTTCCGCCCCATAAGAAAACCACCCATACCGTGCAGGCTTTCCGGGATACAACCATGGTTGCCATTACCCCTACTCCCAAGATTAAAAATCTCGACAAGCTGCTGATGCATTGCCAGCGCCGTCGGTATCAGGCCAAAAGCAACATCATCTGCGCCGGTGATGTGGCCGACAGCCTGTACTTCATCATCAAGGGGTCGGTGACCATCCTCATCGAGGACGATGACGGTCGGGAAATGATCATCGCCTATCTCAACGCCGGGGACTTCTTCGGAGAGTTGGGGCTGTTCGAAGATCCCGGGCATGAACAGCTGCGCAGTGCCTGGGTGCGAGCCAAGGTGGAATGCGAAGTCGCCGAGATCAGCTACGCCAAGTTCCGCGAGCTGTCACAGAACGACCCCGACATTCTCTACGTCCTCAGCGGGCAGATTGCCCAGCGCCTGCGCAATACCACGCGCAAGGTCGGTGATCTGGCCTTCTTCGATGTAACTGGGCGAGTCGCCCGTTGCCTGCTGGAATTGTGCAAGCAACCGGACGCCATGACTCACCCGGACGGCATGCAGATCAAGGTCACCCGCCAGGAGATCGGCCGGATCGTCGGCTGCTCTCGGGAAATGGTCGGTCGCGTCCTCAAGGACCTGGAAGAACGCAACCTGGTACACGTCAAGGGCAAGACCATGGTGGTCTTCGGCACCCGCTAAACCGGCAGGAAGCCCCTGAGCATTTGCCGGTAGAGGCTGTCCAGGCGTGCGATCGCATCCGGGGCGGCAAAAGCCTCATGCAAAGCGATATGACTCTCGGCCCGACAACGCTGCTCCAGGCCGTAAGCCTGATTGAATGTATTGACAGCGCCCACCATCGACTCGCGCTCGTTCTCCAGCAGCAGCGCACCATGCACCAGGCCCACCGGCCTCTGGCCACCTTTGCTCTGGCGCCAGCGCTGGGCTGTACCGACCATCTTGCGGCCATCGAGATTGACGTTGAAGCGTCCGTCACAGAAGGCGCCGTCTACCTCTCCCAGCGAGGGGGTACCGCCCAGCTCACTGAGCAGGTCGCAGATCGGCTGGCACAAGCGGCGATAAGCGGTTTCGATCCGGCCCTGGTCCCCCTCGCTACGAGGCGGGGCATAGACCAATGCGATGTTCACCGTGGCGGCTGACTGAGGCACAGGCTCACCGCCGGTCTCGCGTAGCAAAACCGGCCAACCGTTAGCCTCCGAGGCCAGGCAGGCCTGTTCGAAACCGGTCAAGCGACTCAGGCGTCGAGGCATGACCAGCGCCCGATCGATAGGCTGCCAGAACAGCAGGCCGAACTCCTGTTCGCCGGCACATACCTGGGCCAGCAGATCCTGCTCGGCCTGCAGGCCGGCTTCGACGCTAAGGGCAGTGGGTTGGATCATGGCAATGCAGATTCCTTGGCAATGGATATGAAAAAGCCGGCATCGCCGGCTCATTCATCGTCACAGTTTCAGTCCAGGGTCGACCCCGTGACCGGCAAACCACGCTCCGGGAAAAACAGGCGCTGCAACTCAGTGCCCGGGTTCTCGGCACGCATGAAGGCTTCGCCGACCAGGAACGAATAGACATCGCTGATTTCCATCAGCTCGACATCGGCCCGGTTGAGAATACCGCTCTCGGTGATCACCAAGCGGTCGCGAGGAATCCGCGGCAGCAGGTCGAGAGTGGTTTCCAGATCGACATCGAAGGTGTGCAAGTTGCGGTTGTTGATCCCGACCAGCGGCGTATCCAGGGTTTTCAAGGCCCGTTCCAGCTCATCGCCATCATGTACTTCCACCAGTACGTCCAGGCCAACGCCCTTGGCTACTGCCGCCAGCTCCGCCATCCGCACATCGTCCAGCGCAGCAACGATCAGCAGCACGCAGTCGGCACCCAGCGCCCGGGCCTCGACAATCTGGTACGGATCGATCATGAAGTCCTTGCGGATCACTGGCAGCTTGCATGCCGCCCGAGCCTGCTGCAGATAGCTATCAGCGCCCTGGAAGTAGTCCACATCGGTAAGCACCGACAAACAGGTGGCGCCGCCCTTCTCGTAGCTCCTGGCGATCTCGGCGGGAACGAAGTCCTCACGGATCACGCCCTTGCTCGGCGAGGCTTTCTTGATCTCGGCGATCACCGCAGGGTGCTTGAGCCTGGCCTGCTCTTGCAGGGCCCTGGCAAAACCTCGCGGGGCATCGGCCGCCCGCGCCAGGCTCTCCAGTTCGGCCAGGGTAGTGCGCGCGCTGCGCTCGGCAACCTCTTCGACCTTGCGGGCGAGGATCTTTTCCAGAACTGTCGGCACACTCATCCTTCATTCTCCTGCTTGAACACCGCGGTAAAGGCGCCCAGTTCCTCGAGCTTTTCCCGGGCCAGACCGGTGTGCAAAGCGTCGTGGGCCAGGGCGACCCCTTCTTTGAGGCTACTGGCATGGTCCGCCGCATACAGGGCGGCGCCGGCATTGAGTACGATCATTTCAGCGGCCTTCTGGCCATGCTCGGTCTTGCGCCGCCCCAGGGCATCACGAATCAGCTCCAGGGACGCCGCCGGGCTTTCCACCACCAGGCCGAACAGGCTCTGGCTCTTGATGCCCAGGTCTTCCGGCTGCACCCAATACTCGGTGATCTGGTCGTTTTTCAGCTCCGCGACATAAGTCGGCGCCGCCAGGCTGAACTCATCCAGGCCATCCTGGGAATGCACCACCAGTACATGCTTGCTGCCCATGCGCTGCAACACTTCGGCCAACGGCCGGCACAGGGCTTGGGTGAACACGCCCACCACCTGGTGCTTCACACCGGCCGGATTCGTAAGCGGGCCGAGCATGTTGAACAGCGTGCGCAGGCCCAGGTCCCGGCGCGGGCCGGCGGCATACTTCATGGCGCCATGGTGGGATTGGGCGAACATGAAGCCGATGCCGACGTTATCGATGCAGCGTGCCACCTGCACGGGCGTCAGGTTCAAATAGACCCCGGCCGACTCCAGCAAGTCGGCGCTGCCACTCTTGCCGGATACGGCACGGTTGCCGTGCTTGGCAACGGTGCAGCCCGCGGCCGACACCACGAAGGCCGACGCGGTGGAAACGTTGAAGATGTTGGCACCGTCGCCACCGGTACCGACCACATCCACCACACCGTCGAGGGTCTTGAGCTCGACCTTGTCGGCCAGCTCGCGCATCACCGATACGGCACCGACGATCTCGTCGATGCTTTCGCTCTTCATGCGCATGGCCATCATGAAAGCGCCGATCTGTGCATCGGTGCATTGACCGGTCATGATCTGGCGCATGACATCGCGCATCTCATCGGTACTCAGGTCCAGGTGGCCGACGATACGGCTCAGGGCAGTCTTGATATCCATGAAAAGTCCTTAGCGCGTGCCGCCGCTCTGTTTGAGGAAGTTGGCGAACAGCTCGTGGCCCTGCTCGGTGAGGATAGATTCAGGGTGGAATTGCACACCCTCGATATTCAGTGTCTTGTGGCGCAGGCCCATGATTTCGTCGACCGAACCATCTTCCAGCTGGGTCCAGGCAGTGACTTCAAGGCACTCGGGCAAGGTCTCGCGCTTGACCACCAGGGAATGGTAGCGAGTCACGGTCAACGGCATGTTCAGGCCACCGAACACGCCCAGGTCGCGATGGAATACCGGGCTGGTCTTGCCATGCATCACTTGCCGGGCCCGCACCACCTGGCCACCGAAGGCCTGGCCGATGGACTGGTGGCCCAGGCAAACGCCCAGGATCGGCAGCTTGCCGGCGAAATACTTGATCGCCTCGAGGGAAACGCCAGCCTCGGTCGGCGTGCAAGGGCCAGGCGAAACCACGATGCGCTCGGGCTTGAGCGCTTCGATCTCGGCCACGGTCAGCTCATCATTGCGCACCACCTTCACCTCGGCTCCCAGCTCGCCCAGGTACTGCACGACGTTGTAGGTAAAGGAGTCGTAGTTATCGATCATCAGCAACATAAGTGGAAACTCCTCAAGCCTTGGATGCGGGGGATTGTTCAGCCAGTGCCACGGCACGGAACATTGCTCGACGCTTGTTCAGCGTCTCTTCCCACTCCAGGGTCGGTACCGAGTCGGCGACGATGCCGCCACCGGCCTGCACATGCAGCTCGCCATCCTTGATCACTGCCGTACGGATGGCGATGGCGGTGTCCATGTTGCCGTTCCAGGCAAAGTAACCCACGGCACCGCCGTAGACCCCGCGCTTGACCGGTTCCAGCTCATCGATGATTTCCATGGCGCGGATCTTCGGCGCGCCGGACAGAGTGCCCGCCGGCAGGATCGCCCGTAGTGCGTCCATCGCCGTCAGGCCTTCCTTCATTTGACCGGTGACGTTGGAGACGATGTGCATCACGTTGGAATAACGCTCGATGACCATCTTCTCGGTGAGTTTCACCGAACCGATCTCGGAGACCCGCCCGGTGTCATTGCGGCCCAGGTCGATCAGCATCAGGTGCTCGGCGATTTCCTTGGCATCCGACAGCAGATCCTGCTCCAGGGCCTGGTCGGCTTCTTCGGTAGCACCCCGCGGGCGAGTACCGGCGATCGGGCGCACGGTGATCAGGTTGTCCTCGACCCTGACCAGTACCTCCGGCGAACTGCCCACAACGTGGAAGTCGCCGAAGTTGAAGAAATACATGTACGGCGTCGGGTTGAAGCAGCGCAGGGCCCGGTACAGGTCGATGGGCGCGGCCGTGAAGTCGATGGACATGCGCTGGGAGGGCACCACCTGCATGCAGTCACCAGCCAGGATGTATTCCTTGATGGCCTCCACCGCACGCTCGTAGTCGTCCTGGGTGAAACTGGAGCGAAACACCGGTTCGCCGGCAGGCGGTCGGTCCAGGTCCAGCCCACGGCGCGGCGCGATTGGCTGGCGCAGCTGCTCGAGCAGTTCTTGCAGGCGTGCCTGGCCAGACTCAAAGGCATCGTCCTGGCTCGGGTCGGCCAGCACGATCGTGTGCATCTTGCCCGCGAGGTTGTCGAACACCACCACGGCATCGGAGACCATCAGCAGGATATCCGGCACGCCAAGCGGATCAGGGTTCGGGCACTGGCCCAGGCGCGGCTCCACATAGCGCACGCAGTCATAACCGAAATACCCCACCAGGCCGCCATTGAAGCGTGGCAGGCCGGCGATGGTCGGTACGTTGTAGCGCGCCTTGAATTCTTCGACGAAGGCCAGCGGATCAGCTACTTCGCGGCTTTCGATCTCGACGCCATCATGGGTCACGCTGATCCGGTAGCCGTGCACCCGCAGCACGGTGCGGCACGGCAGGCCGATAATCGAATAACGCCCCCATTTCTCGCCCCCCTGCACCGACTCCAGGAGATAGGAGTTGGGCTGGTCGGCCAGTTTCAGGTAGATCGACAACGGGGTGTCGAAGTCGGCAAGGGTTTCGCAGGCCAGCGGGATACGGTTGTAGCCGGCTGCTGCCAGGCGCAGGAATTCTTCGCGAATCATGGGATGCCTCGTGGCTGAGGGTCTAACAGTCAGGTATGCAAACGTGCCGGCAGGGCCGGCCAGACAAAAATCAGGCGCGCCAACGCCAACGGGCCAAGGCCTTGATGACTTTCATCCAGAGTTTGCGAGTGACCACCACGATGGAATTTCCAGAAGGGGATGGAACAGCGTCGGGCAACGTTATCTCAGCGGCAGGTTCTAAGCAACCGGGGATCAGCGCCCGCAGATCGTCGATCACCAGAGCCGGCGACTCCTCGGCGATAGGCCGCCCGTGGTTGTAGCCGTAGCTCAGGGCCACGCACTTGACCCCAGCCGCCTTGGCCGCCAATACATCACTGCGCGAGTCGCCGACGAACAGCGATTGCGAAGCCGGGATACTGGCCATTTTCATGACGAAAAACAGCGCCGCCGGGTCGGGCTTCTTCTGTGGCAGCGTATCGCCGCCGATGATCCAGCGGAAATAGCGACCGATGCGCATCTGATCCAGCAAGGGCGCGACGAAGCGCTCCGGCTTGTTGGTGATCAGCGCCAGCTCGACCCCTTGCTTGTACAGCCACTTGAGGGTTTCCCGGGCACCGGGATAGACCACCGTCAGCTCGTGGCTCCCCTCATAAGCTGCATTGAACAGCTCCAGGGCATGCTCGGCCTCAGCATCATCGATCCCCTGGGGGTCCAGGCTATTGGCCAAGGCCCGGCGGACCAGCATCGGAGCACCGTTGCCGACCCAGTTGCGCACGGCCTCGACTCCCGCCGGAGGCCGCCCCAGCTTGAGCAGCATCTGATCCACGGCGGCAGCCAGGTCAGGCACCGAGTCGACCAGGGTGCCATCCAGGTCGAACATCACCAGCCGTGGCAGGTTCCCGCAGAACAGCTGCTCGAATGCACTCATGATCGAGCCAGCGCCAGCTCGGCGCGCATTTTCTCGATCACTTCCTGGTAGTTGGGCGCATTGAAGATCGCCGAACCGGCGACGAAGGTGTCCGCGCCGGCTGCGGCGATCTCGCGAATGTTGCCGACATTCACGCCGCCGTCGATTTCCAGGCGGATATCCCGACCGGAGGCATCGATCAGCGCTCGCGCTTCACGCAGCTTGTCCAGGGTGCCAGGGATGAACTTCTGCCCGCCAAAGCCCGGGTTCACGCTCATCAACAAGACCATGTCGACCTTGTCCATCACATACTTGAGTACATCCAGCGGAGTCGCCGGGTTGAACACCAGGCCGGCCTTGCAACCGCCTTCGCGGATCATTTGCAGGGAACGATCCACATGCAGCGTGGCCTCCGGGTGGAAGGTAATGTAGGTGGCGCCCGCCTCGATGAAGTCGCCAATGATGCGATCCACCGGACTCACCATCAGGTGCGCATCGATAGGGGCGGTGATCCCATACTTGCGCAATGCCGCACAGACCATCGGGCCGATGGTCAGGTTCGGCACGTAATGGTTGTCCATGACATCGAAGTGGACGATATCGGCCCCGGCGGCCAGGACATTGTCCACTTCCTCGCCCAGGCGGGCGAAGTCGGCGGAAAGAATCGACGGAGCAATAGCGAAGGGCTGCATGACGCACCTTTGTTGAGCAGAATCACGATGGCGCGCATTGTATACCTCATGCTTTGGAGCGCACACCGTAACCTCGATGATCAGTAGGCCGATCGATAGATCTGCTCGATATCGGCGGGACTCAGCTTGCGCGGGTTATTGCGCATCAGCCGCTCGATACCCGCAGCCTCCTGGGCCATGCTCGCAAGTGCCTCCTCGGGCACGCCGAAACTACGCAAGCCCCTGGGTATCTCCACCGCGGCACACAGGGCACTCATCGCCTCCACCGCCCGGTCAGCCGCCTCGCTGGCACTCAAGCGCGCTGTACGCACCCCCATGGCTGCGGCGATATCCTGCATGCGCTCGACACAAGCCACCTTGTTCCAGGTCATGACATAGGGCAGCAGCAAGGCGTTGCTGACCCCATGGGACACGTGAAAACGCCCGCCCAGGGGATAGGCCAGGGCATGCACCGCGCCCACTCCAGCATTTCCGAAGGCCATGCCGGCCATCAAGCTGGCGGTCGCCATGTCTTCCCGAGCCTGCAGGTTGGAAGGATTGGCAAAAGCCTTGGGCAGGGCCTTGGCGATCAAGCGAATGGCGCCGATGGCCAGGGAGTCGGTGATCGACGAAGCATTGAGTGAAAGGTATGCCTCGACAGCATGCACCAGGGCATCGACACCACTGGCTGCGGTCACGCTGCGCGGGCAGGTCAGGGTCATCTGCGGGCTGACCAGGGCCACGTCCGGCAGCAGATAGTCACTGACGATGCCCTTTTTCAACTGCGCGGCCTTGTCCGAGAGGATCGCCACGTTGGTCACCTCCGAGCCGGTGCCGGCCGTGGTGGGAATGGCGATCAGCGGCGGCCCCTTGCGTGGCACCTGGTCGACCCCGAACAGATCCTGCAAGGCGCCGTGATACCCGGCATAGGCCGCGACACTCTTGGCGATATCGATGGCGCTACCGCCCCCCAGGCCGATCAGGCCGTCATGTCCCCCTTCGCGATAGACCTGCATGCAGTCCTCGACGATGGCGATTTCCGGATCAGGCCGCACCCGGTCGAAAATCTCGTAGTCACGCCCTCCCAGGTGCGCCAGCGCCAGCCCCACCGTGCCGGACTCAAGCAGGATGGCATCGGTGACGATCAAGGGGTTATCCACATCCAGGCGGGTCAGTTCGGCGCCCAACTGTTCAATGGCGGTACTGCCGGTGAGCAGCTTATGGGCAATCTTGAAAGAGGAAATACTCATGTGCGCAGCCTCTTATATAAAGATGAAAGCTGGCACAAGCGTAGCTGGGGATTGCAAAACCGGGTCGCCGTGATGCCCGATCGGCATCACGACAGGGAAAGCCGGTGGTTCCTCGCTACGGCACGAGCCCTCACCATGGTCGGGCTGGAATGCCCCGCGCCCTTGCAGGCATCAGGCAATCCAGGTCCTTGGATGGAGCCATTGTGGTTTTCGGCGGCAACCAAACCCTTGCCGCAGATCAGGTTATCGCTCGGCCCAGGACTCAAACCTGGGCCGTACGCAGTTTTTCGCTGCGCCCACGCAGCCACTCCAGGGTCAGCAGCAGGATCACCGAGAAGGCGATCAGCAGCGTGGCCGCGGCGGCGATGGTGGGGCTGAGGTTCTCGCGAATACCACTGAACATCTGCCGGGGCAGCGTCGCCTGCTCGGGGCCGGCGAGGAACAGGGTCACCACCACTTCATCGAACGAGGTGGCGAAGGCGAACAACGCGCCACTGATCACCCCCGGGGCGATCAACGGCAGGGTCACCCGGCGGAAAGTGGTCAGCGGCGAGGCGCCCAGGCTGGCTGCCGCCCGCACCAGGTTGTGGTTGAAGCCCTGCAAGGTCGCCGAGACGGTGATGATCACGAACGGCACCCCGAGCACCGCGTGCACGATGATCAGCGACAAGAAGCTGTTACCCATGCCCAGCGGGGCGAAGAACAGGTAGCTGGCGACCCCGATGATCACCACCGGCACCACCATCGGCGAGATCACCAGGGCCATGACCAGCGACTTGCCGGGAAAATCGCCACGGGTCAGGCCGATGGCCGCCAGGGTGCCGAAGACCATGGCCAGCACTGTGGCCGCCGGGGCCACGATGATGCTGTTCTTCAGGGCGCGCATCCATTCGGCGGAAGCGAAGAAGTCCTGGTACCAGTGCAGCGAGAAGCCCTGCAGCGGATACACCAGGAAGCTGCCCGAGTTGAACGACAACGGGATGATCACCAGCACCGGCAGCACCAGGAACAACAGGATCAAGCCGCAGAGGATCCGCAAGCTGTAGAACCAGACCCGCTCGACGGGCGACATGTAGGGGCTCAGCATTTCGATTCTCTCCTTAGCTCAGGCGCAGGCGACTGGCGCCCACCAGCCAGCTGTAGATCAGGTACAGCACGATGGTCGCCAGCAACAGCAGGCCGCCCAAGGCAGTGGCCATGCCCCAGTTGATGCTGGTGTTGGTGTAGAAGGCCACGAAGTAGCTGACCATCTGGTCGTTCGGGCTGCCCAGCAGGGCCGGGGTGATGTAGTAGCCGATGGCCAGGATGAACACCAGCAGGCAACCGGCGCCGACCCCGGCATAGGTTTGCGGGAAGTACACCCGCCAGAAGCTGGCGAACGGATGGCAGCCCAGGGAAATCGCCGCGCGCATGTAGGTCGGCGAGATGCTCTTCATCACGCTGTAGATCGGCAGGATCATGAACGGCAGCAGGATGTGCACCATGGAGATGTAGACCCCGGTGCGGTTGAACACCAGCTCCAGGGGCTTGTCGATCACGCCCATGGCCAGCAAGGCGCTGTTGATCAGGCCGCCGGACTGCAGGAGCACGATCCAGGCCGCCACCCGCACCAGGATCGAAGTCCAGAACGGCAGCAAAACCAGGATCATCAGCAGGTTGCTCTTGCGCGCCGGCAGGTTGGCCAGCAGGTACGCCAGGGGATAGGCCAGCACCAGGCAGATGGCAGTGATCACCAGGCCCATCCAGAAGGTCCGGGCGAAGATATCCAGGTAAATGGACTGGTCCGGGGTCGCCGGGGCCAGCTCGCCCAGGTCGTCGATCCGGTGGTCCAGCGCCGCCAGCAGGTAGTAGGGGGTCAGGTTGCTGGTATTGCGCCGGATCGCCTGCCAGTAGGCCGGGTCGCCCCAACGCTCGTCCACCCCTTCCATGGCTTCTTTGTAGGATTCGGGCTCGGCCTTGAACGGCAAGGCGCGGGCAGTCTTGGTCAGTAGGCTGCGATAGCCGGCCAGTTCCATGTTCAGGCGCTTGGACAGGTCGCCCAGGCCCTGGTTCTTGCGAGCCTCGGCCAGGTCTTCGCTCAAGGCCTTGTAGGCGGCCTCGCCGGGCAGGCCACGGCCGTCCCAGGCATTCACGGCCACCACCGTGCGCGGCATACCGCCGACCACTTCCGGGTTGCCGACGCTCTTGTACAGCAGCGCCACGATCGGTACCAGGAACACCAGCAGCAGGAACAGCACCAGCGGCGCGATCAGGGCCTGGGCCTTCCAGCGGTTGACCCGCTCGGCACGGGCCAGTCGCTGCTTGAGGGTCGGGCCGGCGACCGCGTCCAGGGGAACGGTGATGGTCATGACAAACTCCGCGAATCGATCTTTCGAATACACCACCGACAGGAGCGGGCCAGCCCGCCCCTGCCACTAGCGATGGTTACTTGGCCGCCCAGGCGTTGAAGCGCTGTTCCAGCTGCTCGCCGTTGTCAGCCCAGAAGCTGACGTCGATCTGCACCTGGTTGGCGATGTTCTCCGGAGTGGTCGGCATATCCTTGAGGATGTCCTTGGCCAGCAACGGCACGGCCTGGGTGTTGGCCGGGCCATAGGCGATGTTTTCCGAGTAGGTCTTCTGCTGCTGCGGTTGCACCGAGTAGGCGATGAACTTCTTCGCCGCTTCGGCACGGGCCTTGTCCAGGCCCTTGGGGATGGCCCAGGCATCGAAGTCGTAGATGCCGCCGTTCCACACCACCTTCAGGTTGCTCTCCTTTTGCACCGCGGCGATCCGGCCGTTGTAGGCCGAGCTCATGACCACGTCGCCCGAAGCCAGGTACTGCGGCGGCTGGGCGCCGGCTTCCCACCACTGGATGTTGGGCTTGAGCTCATCGAGCTTCTTGAAGGCACGGTCCTGGCCATCCTTGCTCGCCAGCACCTTGTACACATCCTTGGGCGCGACGCCGTCGGCCATCAGGGCGAACTCCAGGGTGTACTTGGCCCCCTTGCGAAGGCCGCGCTTGCCCGGGAATTTCTGGGTGTCCCAGAAGTCAGCCCAGCTGCCTGGCGGCGCCTTGAGCTTGTCGGCGTTGTAGGCCAGCACCGTGGACCAGACGAAGAAGCCCACGCCACACGGCTGGATGGCGCCCTTGACGTAGTCTTCGCCCTTGCCGAACAGCGCCGGGTCGAGGGGTTCGAACAGGTCCTCGTCGCAACCGCGGGACAGCTCGGGGGACTCTACTTCCACCAGGTCCCAGGACACGCTCTTGGTGTCGACCATGGCCTTGACCTTGGCCATCTCGCCGTTGTATTCGCCGGCGACGATCTTGCCGTTGCCCGCCGCTTCCCACGGAGCGTAGAAGGCTTTGACCTGGGCCGCCTTGTTCGCCCCACCAAAGGACACCACGGTCAGGTCCGGTCCCGCCGCCAGGGCGTGCGCCGCCCCCAGCATGCCCAGCGTCAGGGCTGTGAGTTTCAGGGATCTCAGCATTTTATTGTGTTCTCCACGTGCAGGTTGGTGTTGCAGGGGGGCGATCAATTCGCCTCTAGAAGCGGGTCGAGCGCACGAACGTGCTCGACTTGCCAGCCAAGCGGTACCACGTCACCCACCGCCAGCGCGGGATCGAGCTCGGCGATCGGCTGTTTCACGAAGAAGTCGCTCTTGCCGCAGACTTCCAGGCGTACCCGGACGTGGTCGCCCAGGTAGATGAACTCCGCCACCCGCCCGGAAAAGCGGTTGGCGCAGTGTTCGCTGGAACCGTTGAGGCTCACCCGCTCCGGGCGGATGGACAGGGTCACCGGGCCGCCGACCTGGCCGACGTTGACCGCCAATGCCTCGACTTTCTCGCCACGCCCCAGCTCCACCAAGCAGCGCTCGCCGTCGTGGCTGTGCAGGCGGCCGCTGAGGCGGTTGTTCTCGCCGATGAAGTTGGCGACGAAGGTGTTCTTCGGTTCTTCGTAGAGGGTCCGCGGCGGGGCGATCTGCTGGATCTCGCCCTGGTGGAACACCGCCACCCGGTCGGACATGGTCAAGGCTTCGCCCTGGTCGTGGGTCACGTAGACCACGGTCACGCCCAGGCGCTGGTGCAGGTGCTTGATCTCCATCTGCATGTGCTCGCGCAGCTGTTTGTCCAGCGCCCCCAGGGGCTCGTCCATCAGCACCAGCTGCGGCTCGAACACCAGGGCCCTGGCCAGGGCCACCCGCTGCTGCTGGCCACCGGACAACTGCGCCGGATAGCGCTGGGCGAAGGAGTCCAGCTGGACCATGCTCAGCACGCGCTTGACCCGCTCGCTGATGTCGGTCTTGCCCAGGCCCCGTACCGACAGCGGGAACGCCAGGTTCTCGGCCACGGTCATGTGCGGGAACAGCGCGTAGTTCTGGAACACCATGCCGATATCGCGCTTGTGCGGCGGCACATTGTTGATCGAGCGTCCGGCCAGCTGGATCTCGCCGGCAGTCGGGGTCTCGAAACCGGCCAGCATCATCAGGCTGGTGGTCTTGCCGGAGCCGGACGGCCCGAGCAGGGTGAGGAACTCGCCCTTGCGAATTTCCAGGTTGAGGTCTTTGACGATCAGGTTTTCGCCGTCGTAGCTCTTTTGCACACCACGAAAGCTGACCAGAACATCATTGGCCCCAGCGCTTGAATCGACCTCGCTCATACCCGCACCTTTTTGTTTTAGACGGCTGTAGGGCAAGCCTAGTGCAGCCCACAAGGCCCGGAAATCGGGGGGTAGGAGAGATTCGCCTCAGCCGCCTGGAAGGTCGCCTGTAGGGATTGCCCTACAAGAATGGCGGAAACAGACAAGAGCAGAGGCCAGCTTGAAGCAACAAGCCGCAAGAACAGGCAAAGGCCGGGAAGTGGCGATGTCGTAAACGGATATGCCCCGCCAATGCCTTGGCCAGGACCATCGAGCTCGAGGCGTATCCATTGTGGCGGGGGAGCTGGCTCAGAGCAGCTTGTGCTCCATGGCGTACTTCACCAGTTCGGCCAGGGAGGTGACGTTGAGCTTTTGCATCAGCCGCGCCTTGTGGGTGCTGATGGTCTTGTTGCTCAAGGCCAGTTGCTGGGCGATGTCATTGACATTGGCACCCTGGGCCAAGCGCTCGAACACCGAGAACTCGCGCTCGGACAACAGCGAATGCAGTGGCCGGGCATCGGTGAGGCCGACCTCGAAGACCATGCGGTCCGCCAGTTCCGGATCGATGTAGCGCCCACCGGCGGCGACCTTGCGGATTGCAGTCAGCAGCAACGAAGGATCACTGTCCTTGGTGGCGTAGCCAGCGGCGCCGATCTTCAGGGCTCGGGCGGCCATCTGCGCCTCGTCATGCATCGACAGCACCAGGATCGCCGGCGGATCGCTCAGGGCGCGGATCCGTGGGATAGCTTCCAGGCCGTTCACCCCGGGCATGGAGATATCCAGCAGCACCACCTCGCAAGGCACCTGGCGCAGGGTCTCCAGCAGTTGCTCGCCATTGCTCGCCTCCCCCACGACCGTCAGGTCCTTGGCCAGGCCGATCAGTTGCTTGATGCCTTCGCGGACAATGGTGTGGTCTTCGGCTACCAGTACACGAATCACGCGGTTCTCCTCGTTATTGTTGTAGGTCCAGGGGCACACGGACGGTCAGGCTGGTGCCCTCCCCCGGCTCGCTGTGCAGCGCCAGGCTACCGCCCATGATCAGCACCCGCTCGCGCATGCCCACCAGGCCAAAGGAGGTCGGGCGCGTGGCCTTGGTATCGAACCCCAGGCCATCGTCGCTGATGCTCATGCACAACTGAGGTCCGTCCAGCACCAGGGACAGCTCCACAGTATGCGCCTGGGCATGGCGCATAACGTTGGTCAGGGCTTCCTGGAGAATCCGGAACAGGCCGATGGCCTTGGCGTCGCTCAGGCGCGGCAGGTTCTCCGGCACGTCCACCAGGCATGGAATCTGCGTGCGCGCCTCGAAACGCCGGGCCTGCCATTCAATGGCCGAGGCGATGCCGGCATCCAGGATCGGCGGGCGCAAGGCCGTGGCCACGTCCCGCACCAGTTGGAACAGTTGGGTGATCAGGCGCTTCATGCTGTTGAGGCGCTCATTCAGCCCAGGGTCGAGCTGGGCGTAGGCCAGCTCGCACATGGAGGTCTCCAGCTTGAGCACAGTGAGCATCTGCCCCAGTTCGTCATGGACCTCCCTGGCAATGCGGGCCTTTTCCTCTTCCCGCACGCTCTCCAGGTGCGCCGACAGCTCACGCAGCTGCTCGCGGGAACTGGCCAGCTCCAATTCGATGCGCTTGCTCTCGCTGATGTCCCAGACAATGCCGTCCCAGACGTAAGTGCCGTCATCCAGTTGCCGGGTGATCGCCTTGATCTCGGCCCAGCGCTGCTGGCCCTGGCGGGTGAGGATGCGCCCCTGCCAGGACCAGTCACTGTCGGTGTCCAGGGCCTGGTCCTGGGTCTGGTGGTAACTGGCCTTGTCGTCCGGGTGCACCAGGCTGCGCAAGCCCTTGTCCCGGTGGGCCAGCACCGCAGGCGAATAGCCCACCAGAGTCTGGCTGCCCTCGCTGATGTAGGCGAAGTCGATCTGCCCGCTGACCGGCGCCCGCTCCAGGCGGAACACCAGGCCCGGTACGTTGGCCGCGATGCCCTGCAGGCGCGCTTCGCTCTCACGCAACGCGGCCAGGGCGCGACGGCGCTCGGTGACGTCGGTGAGATAGACCACCAGGTACTCGCTCTGGCGAAAACGCAGGAAGCTCAGGGACACATCCGTCGGCAGGATGCTGCCGTCGGCCCGCACGCATTGAGTCTCGAAACTCTGAGCACCCTCCGCGCTGGCCCGGGCACGCCTCCAGAGATTGAGCCAACGGTCCATGTGCAGGTTGGGCTCGAAATCGATCAGTGGCCGGTCGATCACCGCCCCCGGCGGATAACCGAGCATCTCCTCGGCGGCGCGATTGGCGTAGCGTATGTGGCTGTCCCAATTGACCCAGAGAATGCCCACGGTGCTCTGGTCGATGGAAAACTGGGTCAGGCGCAGCGCCTCTTCACTGGCCGCACGCAGGGCAATGTCTTCGCGCGCGGCCAACAGCCGTTGCTCCAGCCCGCGCTGCTGGCGCCGCTGCCAGAACACCGCCGCCAGGCTGGCCAACAGGCACAACGCCAGCAACAGGCTGAGACTACGCCAGTTGCCTGGAGACTCGCCCAGGCGCGAGTACTTGGGCTGCAACCAACGGTTATGCACCTGCTCCAGCTCCTTGGCCGGAATCGTCCGCAGGGCGATTTGCACGATGCTGGCCAGCTCCGGCCAATCGCGACGGGTGGCGACCCGCAGCAACTGCGGCAGGCCGATATCCCCTACGACCGTCAACCCGGCGAACTCCGCTTGTGCCGATAAACGGCTGAGCTGGGCCTCATCCACCACCGCATAGCGGGCCTGCTGGCTGAACAGCAACTGCAACGCCTGGCGCTCCTGGGGCACGCCCTGCAAATTCAGGTTGGGGTAGGTCAGGCGCAGATAGTCAGCCACTGCACTGGGCATGCGCACCGCTACCCGGGCCTGGGCGTCGAGTTTTTCCAGCTCCACCGCACCGGAACCCTTCTGCTCCCCCACCACCAACTGCGGGACGCGCATGTAGGGATCGCTGAATAACCACAGGCGCAGCCCCGCCGGGGTCTGGGTCAAGCCCGGGGCCATATCGATCTCGCCATCGTGCAGGGCTTGTTCCAGCTGGGCCTGGTCGGGAAAGTTACGCCAGCTCAGCTCGATGCCCAGGGTCCGGGCCAGGGCCTGCATCAGTTCGACGTTGGCCCCGGACAACCGCTGCAGGCGCCGGTCGTATTGGGCGAAAGGCGCTTGCAGCACCAAGCCGACACGCAACTCGGGGTGCTGTTCCAGCCACTGGCGCAGCTCGTGGCCAAGCGGCGCGGTCGGCCCATGGGGCGCGGGTGCGGCCTTGCCTATCAAGGGAAGGCACAGGCAGCCGATAAGCAAAAGGCAGCGAAAGCGCATCATCCGAAGTCTCACACCCTGACAAATACTGACCAACCCATTAGGCTGCCGGAATTAATTCTGGCCTGGAATATCCGATGTCCCTTGTCCACCGCTCGGCACTGTCCGCATTGTGCCTGTCGCTGATCCTGCCTTGGACCTTTTCTGCACAAGCCGCCGATCCGGCTGAGCAGGCCAAGCCCACCGAGCCACAACCCGAGCAGCGCCAGCCGTTGCCCGAACGCAGCCTGGAAGAGGCCGCAGCCCTGGAACGCCAGCTACCGGCCCAGGAACAACAGCAGTTGCAGGCTGGCGCCAGCAGCTTCCTGGCACTCTGGAAACCGGCCAATACCAGCGAACCCAAGGGCGTGGTGATCATCATTCCCGGGGCCGGCGAAAGCGCAGACTGGCCGCAAGTCATTGCGCCGTTGCGCAACAAGTTGCCGGATACCGACTGGGGCAGCCTGAGCCTGACCCTGCCGGACATGCAAAGCGAAGCAGCCCAGCCACGGATCGTCGAGACGACGCCTGCGCCGGTCGATACAGCCAATACCGCCAAGGACGCCAGCACCGAAGCCAAACCCATCGAGCAAGTCGCCGGCGGTGAAGCCGAGGTGGCCGATCATCCGGTCGCCGAAACCACCGAGGAGCAGGTCAAGGCCGACGCCGAGCGTATCTTCGCCCGGGTCGACGCGGCCCTGGCCTTCGCCGAACAGCAGAATGCCCGCAGCATCGTGCTGCTGGGGCATGGCACCGGTGCCTACTGGGCCGCTCGCTACTTGAGCGAAAAACAACCGTCCCAAGTGCAAAAGCTGGTGATGGTGGCCGCACAGTCACCGGCCAATGGCAAACCGCAACTGGTGGAGCTGACCCAGACCTTGAAGTTGGCCACCGCCGACTTTTTCTATGTCGACCAGGCCTCCGCGCGCAAAGCGGCCCTGGAGCGCCTGCAGGCCAGCAAGCGCCTGAAGCACTCGAACTTCAGCCAGATTGCCCTCAAGGCCCTGCCTGGCAACAACAGCGCCCAGCAAGAACAGCTGTTCCGCCGGGTGCGTGGCTGGCTCAACCCACAAAACAGCGAGAGCTGAAGACGCCGGGCCGCTGCCGGACAGGCAGCGACCCTGGTGCATCGACCCTCAGCGAAAATCCCGGCGCTGGCGTACCAGCGCATAGGCGCTGTGCAGCTCCCGGGTCTTCTCCGTAGCCTCCCGTACCTGCTCCGGCGTAGCACCGCTGCCGGCGACCTTGTCGGGGTGGTGGCGGCTGAGCAACCGCCGGTAGGCACGCTTGATCTGCGCAGGCTCGGTGGTCGCCGCGACACCCAGCAGGCGTAGCGCCTCTTGGTAAGTCATGGCGCTTTCGACCGGATGTCTCCTGGCGGGACCATAGTCCTGGGCCAATGCCTGGATCTGCTCGCTGGTCCAACCCAGCCATTTGCCCCAGAGCTGGATCAGCTCGCGCTCCGCCGTACCCACTCGACCGTCGGCCCAGACCATGCGCCAGCAAGCACGCAACACGCCTTCGGCGGCATGGGGCTGCTCTCCCAGGCGACGCAAATAACCGCGCAGGCGGTCATTGCCCGACTTGCCCCGATTGAATGCAGCAATCGCCCGGCGTTGCGCGACTTCGCTCATCTCCAGCGAGCGCATCTCCTGGCGCGCCTGCTGGATATGCCCGTCGCCCACTCGGCCGTCGCTTTTCGCCAGGCGCCCAAGCAGTACGAACAGCAATTCATCGTTGCGCAGCGCCGGTCGACCACCCAGGCGCTCGCGTACATGGGCCCAGTTGTACAGTTGCAGGCGCCGATCCAGCGCCTGCCCCAATAACGCACCGAGCATGGCCCCCGGAATGCTGGCAATGGCAAAGCCCGCCCCGGCTCCTATCAGAGTCCCTGGCCACCACATATCAGCGCCCCGCTTGCAGCAGGTCTTCGACCTGCGCCAGGCGCTCGACGGTTCCTACATCGATCCATTGGCCGTGCATGTGCTCGCCGCTGACCTGGCCCTGGGCCATGGCTTCACGCAGCAGGGGCGCCAGCTTGAAAGCACCGCCAGCGCAATCCCGGAACAGTTGAGGATGCAGTACCGATATACCGCTGTAGGTCAGGGTCGCCGCTCCTGGCTGGCCATCGTGCAGCAGGCCGTTCTCCAGGCAGAAGTCGCCCCCCGTAGGGTGATGCGCCGGGTTGTCCACCATGACCAGATGGGCCAGGCCGACCAGGGGGCGACGCAGGGTGGCGAAGTCATAATCGGTCCAGATGTCGCCATTGACCACCAGGAAAGGCTCCTCGCCCAACAACGGCAACGCCTGGAAGATCCCGCCGCCGGTCTCCAGCGGCTGGCCTTCGGCCGAGTAACGGATGCTCAAGCCCCAGCGCTGGCCGTCGCCAAGAGCCGCCTCGATCTGCTCGCCGAGCCAGGCGTGATTGATGACGACCTCGCGAAAGCCCGCGGCCGCCAGGGCCCGCAGGTGATACTCGATCAGCGGTACGCCCGCCACCGGCAGCAAGGGCTTGGGCGTGGTCAGGGTCAAAGGGCGCATGCGCTCGCCCTTTCCAGCGGCCAGGATCATTGCCTTCATGCTTGCCCCCCCCTTGGCTGCTCCAGGCTGCGCAGCAGTTGCCCCAACTCCGCCAGCTCGGGGCGACGGGCCAGAACAGCCTCTATATAAGCCAGGAAGCGGGGAACATCGGCCAGGTAGCGGGGCTTGCCGTCACGGTGGCAGATCCGCGAGAAAATACCGATCACCTTCAGGTGACGCTGCACCCCCATCAGGTCGCTGGCCCGCAGGAACTCCTCGAAGTCTTCCTGGACCGGGATACCCGCTCCCCGCGCCTGGCTCCAGTAGGTGTCCAGCCAGCCGCGCACACGAGGTTCCGGCCAGCTGAGGAATGCATCCTTGAACAGGCAGGTGATGTCGTAGGTGACCGGGCCGTAGACCGCGTCCTGGAAGTCCAGCACCCCTGGGTTCGGCTGGCTGAGCATGAGGTTGCGCGGCATATAGTCACGGTGTACCAGCACCTTGGGCTGGGCCAGGGCGCTGTCGATCAGCAGGTCGCTGGCTCGCTGCCACTGCTGGCGCTGTTGCTCATCCATGACAATCCCCAGCTCACGGCCGACATACCATTCGGGGAACAGCTCCAGTTCGCGGCGCAGCAGGGCGACATCGTAGCTGGGCAGTGGCGCGCTCATGGGCAACTGCTGAAACGCCAGCAACGCCTGCAATGCATCCTCGAACAACCCATCGGCATTGTGCTCGTCGATCACATCCAGATAGGTCTGGTTGCCCAGATCGTTGAGCAGAAGGAACCCGCGCGTCAGGTCCTGTGCATAAATTTTCGGCACGTTGATGCCGGAACTCGCCAGCAAACCGGCGATATCGACGAAGGGCTTGCAGTTTTCCTGGGGGGGCGGAGCGTCCATCACCACAAAGCTGCGGTCAGCGCCCTGCCAACGGAAATAACGGCGGAAACTCGCGTCGCTGCTGGCCGCGACCAATGTAGCCGGGGGGACTTCACCCCAGCCCTGTGCTGCATAAACGATCGCCAACTGCTCATCGAGCCAAACTTTCAGGTGTTGCAAGCGTACATCTTGGTCAGGCATTACAAGGGTCTCCGACGGCCCTAGCCGTCAAGCGGGTCATGCTTTATTATCCAGCATCTTTTTCAGACCATCGAGAGGCGTGCGGCCCACACCGCGGGCAGATGGCACGCAGGAAGCCCGGACTAATAAGATGGCATTGAAATCCCCCGCGTTTCGTAAAAAATTCCCGTTGCTGGTTACCGGCAGTTTGCTGGCCCTGCAACCTCTAGCCACTTCCTTCGTGGTCGCCGCGGAACAGTATGACTGCTCGGTCTCTGCGTCCGGCGGCTGGGCCTGTGCGCCAAAAACCAGTGCAGCCCAACTGCCTCCGCGCCCGGTCCATGACGCCAATGCCATCAGCTCCAGCGAAAGCGGGACTGCAGGCGAGGTTGCCGGCGACAAGCCGGTCCTGGTGACCGAAGCCAAGGGCCGCGGCCTGAAGTCCCGCAGCGCGGACTACAGCCACCTCGACTGGGTACCGCGCGAGAAGCTCACCGCAGCGCAACTGGCCGAGACCGGTCCTTACTGCTCTGGTGCCTATATCGAACCAATTCGTCCTGGCATGAATGATTCGACGAAGAAAAGTGATGCTCCGACCTTCATCGGCGCCAAGGCTTCGCGTTACCAGCAGGAGCAGCAGGTGGCGACCCTGGCCGGCGACGTGGTCATGCGCCAGGGCAGCATGCAGGTCGAGGCCGACGAGGCCAACCTGTACCAGGCGGAGAACCGTGGCGAGCTGAGCGGCAACGTACGCATCCGCGACAACGGTACGCTGATGGTCGGCGACCACGCCAACGTGCAGCTGGACACCGGTGAGGCCAAGGTCGACAACGCCGAATACGTGATGCACAAGTCGCGGGTACGCGGTAGCGCGCTGTACGCCAAGCGTGCGGAAAACGCCATCATCCGCCTCAAGGACGGTACGTACACCACTTGCGAACCGAACAGTAACGCCTGGCAGCTCAAGGGCAACAACATCACCTTGAACCCGGCCACCGGCTTCGGTACCGCGACCAACGTGACACTGCGAGTCAAGGACTTCCCGGTCCTCTACACCCCGTACATCTATTTCCCGATCGACAATCGTCGTCAATCCGGCTTCCTGCCACCAAGCTTCAGTAGCGACAGCGATAACGGCTTCACCCTGGTGACTCCGTATTACTTCAACCTGGCACCAAACTACGATGCCACGTTGTACCCACGCTACATGGCCAAGCGCGGCATGTTGATGGAAGGCGAGTTCCGCTACTTGACCAAAAACAGCGAAGGCCAGTTCGGCGCGGCCTACCTGAACGACGACAACGACGATCGGAGGAAGCAGACCGACTCCGAAAAAACCCGCTACATGCTCAACTGGCAGCATAAGGGCGGCCTCGATTCGCGCCTGATGACCGAAGTCGACTACACCAAGATCAGCGACCCGTACTACTTCCAGGACCTGCAGACCGACCAGATCGGCGTGAAGTCCGCCGACTACGTCAACCAGCAAGGCGCCGTGACCTATCGTGGCGACAGCTACGTTGCACGCCTGAATGTGCAGGCGTATCAGTTGGCTAGCGTCTCCAACATCACACCGTACGATCGGTTGCCACAAATCACCTTCAGTGGCGCCCTGCCTTACCATCCCCAAGGCCTGGACTTCACTTATGAAACCGAAGCGGTACGCTTTGAGCGGGACCTGCTCAAAGGCAGGTACTTCGACAAGGATGGCGGTCCGTTTGACGCAGCTGGAAATCCAATAGGCGCTGCCCGCCTGGACGAAAACGTAACCGGTCTGGCTCGAGCCAATGGCAACCGCCTGACCCTCAAGCCTGGCGTCAGCCTGCCGCTGAACTGGAGCTATGGCTACCTGACGCCGTCCCTCAAGTACATGTACTCCCAGTACGACCTAGACTTGGACAGCCAGGGCAAACAAGGCATTGTCGCCGCGCGTACCGAAGCAGCCCGAACCGGAGCTCGCTATGTCGGTGGAGACTACAGTCGCAACCAGAACCGCGGCGTACCGATCGCCAGCATCGATGGAGGCTTGTACTTCGACCGCACGACCCAATGGTTTGGCAAGAACTACAACCAGACCTTGGAACCGCGCCTGTTCTATCTCTATGTTCCAGAGAAGAACCAAGAAGACATTCCGGTATTCGATACTGGCGAATACACCTTCAACTATGCATCGCTGTTCCGCGACAACCGTTTCTCCGGCGCCGACCGCGTCGGCGACGAGAACAAGTTGTCCCTGGGCGTGACCAGCCGCTGGATCGAAGACAACGGCTTCCAGCGCCAGCGCATCAGCGTGGGCCAGGCCCTGTACTTCAAGGACCGTACCGTTCAATTGCCAGGTGTGGACTATCGCACCCGCGACGATGCCACTGCGAACGTTTCGCCCTACGCACTCGAGTATGAATATCGCTATAACCGCGACTGGCGCACCACTGCCGAATACAATTGGGATCCGGACAGCCGCAGCCCACGTTCCGGTAGTGCCATGCTCCATTACCAGCCGGAGGACAACCCGAACAAGGTGGTCAACGTCGGTTATCGCTATCGCAACGACCAGGTTCGTTACAACCAGAACACCGGCAAATGGGAAATGGGCGGTGACTACGGAACCCCAGGCCAACCTGGCTACGTGAAGGACTACTACAAGATTCAACAGCACGACTTCTCGGTGATCTGGCCGATCGTGCCGCAGTGGAACGTCATCAGCCGCTGGCAGTACGACTACAACCGCAACCGCACGCTTGAGGCCTTCGGTGGCTTCGAGTACGACAACTGCTGCTGGAAACTGCGCCTGATCAACCGTTACTGGGTCAAGTACGACGAGTTCAGTCAGAACGCTCCACAAAACGAAAGTGGCGACCGCGGCATCTTCCTCCAAATTGTCCTGAAGGGTCTGGGCGGCGTCATGGGCTCCCAAGTAGAGACCTTCCTCGACAAAGGCATCCAAGGTTATCGTAAACGTGAAGACCAAGCTTTCTGATTGTCTGCGCCCGCTGATGCTGGGCGCGCTGTTCCTGAGCATGAGCACTGCGGCCAGCGCTGCGGTGCAGTCCATCGACAAGGTGGTGGCGATCGTCGACAACGATGTCGTCATGCAGAGCCAGCTGGATCAACGGGTGCATGAAGTCCAGCAGACCATCGCCAAGCGTGGCGGTGGTGTGCCGCCTACCAGCGTCCTGGAACAGCAGGTCCTGGAGCGCCTGATCGTCGAGAACCTGCAATTGCAGATTGGCGAGCGCTCCGGCATCCGCATCACCGACGAAGAGCTGAACCAGGCCATCGGCACCATTGCCCAGCGCAACAGCATGAGCATCGAGCAGTTCCGCGCCGCCCTGGCCCATGATGGCTTGTCCTATGACGACGCCCGTGACCAGGTCCGCCGCGAGATGATCATCAGCCGTGTGCGCCAGCGCCGTGTGGCCGAACGCATCCAGGTATCGGAACAGGAAGTGAAGAACTTCCTGGCCTCGGACCTGGGCAAGATGCAGCTCTCCGAAGAACTGCACCTGGCCAACATCCTGATCCCGACCCCGGAGAGCGCCAGCTCCGAAGCGATCCAGAGTGCTGCCCGCCAGGCCATGGAGGTGTACCAGCAGCTCAAGCAGGGAGCCGACTTCGGCCAGCTGGCAATCGCCCGCTCCGGTAGCGACAACGCCCTGGAGGGCGGTGACATGGGCTGGCGTAAAGCCGCGCAACTGCCACCGCCCTTCGACCGCGAACTGAGTGCCATGGCCGTGGGTGACATTACTCAGCCAGCCCGTACTCCAGGCGGTTTCATCATCCTCAAGCTGCTGGACAAGCGTGGTGGCGGCAATCAGGTGCGCGATGAAGTGCACGTACGCCATATCCTGATCAAGCCAAGCGAGATTCGCAGCGAAGAAGAGACCAAGCGCCTGGCGCAGAAACTCTACGACCGCATCAGCTCCGGTGAAGATTTCGCCGAACTGGCCAAGAGCTACTCGGAAGACCCGGGCTCGGCGCTCAACGGTGGCGACCTCAACTGGATCGATCCGAACGCCCTGGTGCCGGAGTTCCGCGAAGTGATGGCCAAGACTCCACAAGGCCAGCTGTCCAAGCCGTTCAAGAGTCCTTACGGCTGGCACGTCCTGGAAGTCCTTGGCCGTCGCGCTACCGACAGCACCAGCCAGGCTCGTGAACAGCAAGCCATGACCGTCCTGCGTAACCGCAAGTACGACGAAGAGCTGCAGACCTGGTTGCGGCAGATCCGCGACGAGGCCTACGTCGAGATCAAGCTGCCTGGCGCTGAACAGGCCGCGCAGTGAACCCCAGACGTTTTGCCCTGACACCCGGCGAACCGGCGGGTATAGGCCCTGACCTATGCCTGCTGCTCGCCTCGCAACCCCAGCCGCACCCCCTGATTGCCATTACCAGCCGCGACCTGCTCACCGAGCGGGCCGCGCAACTGGGAGTGGCCGTCAACCTGCTACCGGTGGACCCGAACCATCTACCGGATGCCCCCGCTCCGGCAGGCAGCCTGTACGTCTGGGATACCCCACTGGGCAAGCCGGTGGTCAGCGGCCAGCTGGACCAGGCCAATGCGGCCTTCGTCCTGCAGACCCTGACCCGTGCCGGCCAGGGCTGCCTGGAAGGGCACTTTGCCGGAATGATCACCGCGCCAGTACACAAGGGCGTGATCAATGATTCCGGGATCGCCTTCTCCGGGCACACCGAGTTTCTCGCGGACCTGACCCACACCCAGCAAGTGGTCATGATGCTGGCCACCCGAGGCCTGCGCGTCGCCCTGGTGACGACTCACCTGCCGCTGCGGGACATCGCCGATGCGATCACCAGCGAGCGCCTGGAACGGGTCACGCGGATCCTGCATGCCGACCTGCAGCAAAAATTCGGCATCGCCCAACCGCGCATCCTGGTCTGCGGGCTCAACCCCCATGCCGGCGAAGGCGGCCACCTGGGCCGCGAAGAAATCGACATCATCGAACCCACCCTGGAGCGTCTGCGCCAAGAAGGCATGGACCTGCGCGGTCCGCTGCCGGCCGACACTCTGTTTACCCCCAAATATCTGGAGCATTGCGACGCAGTGCTGGCGATGTACCACGACCAGGGCCTGCCTGTACTGAAGTACAAAGGCTTCGGCGCGGCCGTCAATGTGACGCTCGGGCTGCCGATCATCCGCACCTCGGTCGACCATGGCACTGCCCTGGACCTGGCCGGCAGCGGCAGGATCGATACCGGCAGCCTGCAGGTCGCCCTGGAAACCGCCTACCAGATGGCCGAGAACCGTATATGACCGAGCAATACCAGCACCGGGCGCGCAAGCGCTTCGGCCAGAACTTCCTGCACGACGCCGGCGTCATCGACCGCATCCTGCGGGCCATCAACGCCAAGCCCCTGGACCGCATGCTGGAGATCGGCCCGGGCCAGGGCGCCCTGACCGAAGGCCTGCTGGGCAGCGGTGCACAACTGGACGTGGTGGAACTGGACAAGGACCTGGTGCCCATCCTCAACCAGCAGTTCGCTGGCCGGGACAACTTCAAGCTGCACCAGGGCGATGCCCTGAAGTTCGACTTCAACACCCTGGGTGCCGCTCCCGGCAGCCTGCGGGTGGTGGGCAACCTGCCCTACAACATCTCCACCCCGCTGATCTTCCACCTGCTGCATAACGCCGGCCTGATCCGCGACATGCACTTCATGCTGCAGAAGGAAGTAGTCGAGCGCCTGGCCGCCGGACCGGGCGGTGGCGATTGGGGCCGCCTGTCGATCATGGTCCAGTACCACTGCCGCGTGGAACATCTGTTCAACGTCGGCCCTGGCGCCTTCAATCCGCCCCCGAAAGTCGACTCGGCCATCGTGCGCCTGGTGCCCCATGCAGTGCTGCCGCATCCCGCCAAGGACCACAAGCTGCTGGAGCGTATCGTCCGCGAAGCCTTCAACCAGCGTCGCAAGACCCTGCGCAACACCCTCAAGGCGCTCCTGAGCAGCGCCGAAATCGAGGCCGCCGGCGTCGATGGCAGCCTGCGTCCCGAGCAGCTCGACCTGGCAGCCTTCGTGCGCCTGGCCGACCAGTTGGCCGATCAGGTCAAGCCCGCCGCCAACTGACAATTACCGGCAAGCGACAGCGGGCAGAACGCCAGCCAGGATGGCTGGTCTACTACCCGCTACTTGACCTAGACTGACCGGCGTCAGCTTCTATCCCGCGTCCGCTTTGCTCTAAAGGCCCTTTGCATGTCCGATCCTCGCTATCAGGTCGACGTCAGCGTCGTCACCCACTTTCTGGCCGACCAATCGCAACCCGAACAGAATCGCTTCGCCTTCGCCTACACCATCACCGTCCAGAACAACGGCTCGCTACCCGCCAAGCTGCTGTCCCGGCACTGGGTGATCACCGATGGCGACGGCCATGTGGAAGAAGTGCGCGGCGCCGGCGTGGTCGGCCAACAGCCACTGATCGCCGCCGGCAAGAGCCACACCTACAGCAGCGGCACGGTGATGACCACCCAGGTTGGCAATATGCAGGGCAGCTATCAAATGCTGGCCGAGGACGGCAAGCAATTCGACGCCATCATCGCGCCGTTCCGCCTCGCGGTCCCCGGAGCGCTGCACTGATGGCCACCTACGCCGTTGGCGACCTGCAAGGCTGCCTGGAACCGCTGCAGTGCCTGCTTGAGCAGGTGGCGTTCGACCCTGCTCGGGATCGGTTGTGGCTGGTCGGGGATCTGGTCAATCGCGGCCCGCAGTCCCTGGAAACCCTGCGCTACCTGTACTCCATCCGCGACTCGCTGGTTTGCGTGCTGGGCAACCACGACCTGCATCTGCTGGCCGCCTGGCGCAATGTCGAGCGCCTGAAAAAGTCCGACACCCTGCGAGAAATCCTCGAAGCCCCGGACTGCGAGGAGCTGCTGCAATGGTTGCGCCAGCAAAAGCTGATGCACTACGACGAAGCACGCAAGACCGCCCTGGTACACGCCGGCATCGCCCCCCAGTGGTCACTGAAGAAAGCACAGAAATACGCCACCGAGGTCGAGCTCGCCCTGCAGGACGACAGCCTGTTCGAACCCTTCCTGGAGGGCATGTACGGCAACGACCCGGCGAAGTGGGACAACGACCTCAAGGGCATCACCCGCCTGCGAGTCATCACCAACTATTTCACTCGCATGCGCTTCTGCACCAGCGAAGGCAAACTCGACCTCAAGACCAAGGAAGGCCTGGACACGGCACCACCGGGCTACGCCCCCTGGTTCAGCCACAAGGAGCGCAAGACCCGGGAGATCAGGATCATCTTCGGTCACTGGGCAGCCCTCGAAGGCCAGAGCAACGAACCCGGGATCATTGCCCTGGATAGCGGCTGCGTCTGGGGCGGCTCCATGACCTTGATGAACGTCGACACCGGACTGCGCCTGAACTGCGACTGCGACGCCCATGGCCATGTGGCGCCCGCCTCCACCCAATCCCTGCCCGTCTGCTAGACGGAGCCGACCGACAAACCAGGAGTCCGCCATGAGCGAATTCAAACGTATCCCCCCCGAACAGGCCCAGGCACTGCGCGAACAAGGCGCCGTTGTAGTGGATATCCGCGACCCGCAAACCTATGCCCTGAACCACATCAGCGGCTCGGTGCACCTGGACAACCACTCCATTTCCGATTTCATTCGCGCAGCCGACCTGGATGCACCGCTAGTGGTCGTGTGCTACCACGGCAACTCCAGCCAGAGCGCCGCAGCCTACCTGGTCAGCCAGGGTTTCTCAGACGTTTACAGCCTCGATGGAGGCTTCGAACTGTGGCGCAACATCTACCCGGCCGAAATCGCCCAGGGCAACGCCGAATAATTTTTTTCTACCGCTCTAGCCCGTGATCTACGCGGGCTGACGCAACACCAGACGAACGGTAGCGCGCAACTAATCCGCCATCCGCCCTTGACCTCTGCGATTCCGAACTATCCTTAGCCACAGGCCATCCAAATCAGGGGAGAGCCGGTACACCGGCGAGCGGGTCATCGGTACTAGCTTTCAAGCTCGATAGCTTTGAAAGTGTTCTGGGGGGTAAACAGCAACTGGAACTTCATCAGTTGCATGCCAGCACTTGACTGACTGATCCGTAGCCGGCTCCACGTATCGAGCGAGGTGACGTCATGAGTATTTTTAGCCACTTCCAACAACGCTTCGAATCCACGCGCCAGGAAGAGTTTTCCCTGCAGGAATACCTCGAACTGTGCAAGAAGGACCGCAGCGCCTATGCCTCGGCCGCAGAGCGCCTGCTATTGGCCATTGGCGAACCCGAACTGCTGGACACCTCGACCAACTCGAGGCTGTCGCGAATCTTTTCCAACAAGGTGATCCGGCGCTACCCGGCCTTTGAAGACTTCCATGGCATGGAAGAGTGCATCGACCAGATCGTTTCCTACTTCCGCCATGCCGCCCAGGGCCTGGAAGAGAAGAAACAGATCCTCTACCTGCTGGGCCCGGTGGGTGGCGGTAAATCGTCCCTGGCCGAAAAACTCAAGCAGCTCATCGAGAAAGTCCCCTTCTATGCCATCAAGGGCTCACCCGTCTTCGAATCGCCACTGGGGCTGTTCAACGCCACGGAAGATGGCGCCATCCTCGAGGAAGACTTCGGCATTCCCCGGCGCTACCTGAACACCATCATGTCGCCCTGGGCGACCAAGCGCCTGTCGGAGTTCGGTGGCGACATCAGCCAGTTCCGGGTGGTGAAGCTGTATCCGTCGATCCTCAACCAGATCGCGGTGGCCAAGACCGAACCTGGCGACGAGAACAACCAGGACATCTCGGCCCTGGTGGGCAAGGTGGATATCCGCAAGCTCGAGGAATTCCCGCAAAACGACGCTGACGCCTACAGCTATTCCGGGGCACTGTGCCGGGCCAACCAGGGCCTGATGGAGTTCGTCGAGATGTTCAAGGCGCCGATCAAGGTGCTGCACCCATTGCTGACCGCAACCCAGGAAGGCAACTACAACAGCACCGAGGGCCTGGGGGCGATCCCGTTCACTGGCATCCTGCTGGCCCACTCCAACGAATCGGAGTGGCACACCTTCCGCAACAACAAGAACAACGAGGCCTTCATCGACCGGATCTATATCGTCAAGGTGCCGTACTGCCTGCGCGTGACCGACGAAGTGAAGATCTACGACAAGCTGTTGTTCAACAGCTCCCTGGCCAAGGCCCATTGCGCCCCGGATACCTTGAAGATGCTGGCGCAATTCACCGTGCTCTCGCGCCTCAAGGAGCCGGAGAACTCCAACATCTACTCCAAGATGCGCGTCTATGACGGGGAGAACCTCAAGGACACCGATCCGAAGGCCAAGTCGATCCAGGAGTACCGCGACAGCGCCGGGGTCGATGAAGGCATGAACGGCCTCTCGACCCGCTTTGCCTTCAAGATCCTGTCCAAGGTCTTCAACTTCGACCCCCATGAAGTGGCGGCCAACCCGGTACACCTGCTGTACGTACTGGAACAACAGATCGAACAGGAGCAGTTCCAGGCCGAAACCCGCGAGCGCTACCTGCGCTTCCTCAAGGAATACCTGGCACCGCGCTACATCGAGTTCATCGGCAAGGAAATCCAGACGGCCTACCTGGAGTCCTACAGCGAGTACGGCCAGAACATCTTCGACCGCTACGTGCTGTACGCGGACTTCTGGATCCAGGACCAGGAATACCGCGATCCGGAAACCGGCGAGATCCTCAACCGCGTGGCGCTCAACGAAGAACTGGAAAAGATCGAAAAACCGGCGGGCATCAGCAACCCGAAAGACTTCCGCAACGAGATCGTCAATTTCGTGCTGCGCGCCCGGGCCAACAACAACGGCAAGAACCCCACCTGGCTCAGCTACGAGAAGCTGCGGGTGGTGATCGAGAAGAAGATGTTCTCCAACACCGAGGACCTGTTGCCGGTCATCAGCTTCAACGCCAAGGCCAGCAAGGAGGATCAACAGAAACACAACGACTTCGTCACCCGGATGGTGGAGCGTGGCTACACCGACAAGCAGGTACGCTTGCTGTCGGAATGGTACCTGCGGGTCAGGAAATCGCAGTAAAGCAGCTGCAAGCTTCTAGCTACAAGCTGCAGGAGAAAGGCCGTGAGCCTCGACTCGGGGATCTGACGGTGCTTTCACTTGCAGCTTGAAGCTTACGACTTGAAGCTCCCCGGAGGGGTCTATGAGCTACGTAATCGACCGACGCTTGAACGGTAAGAACAAGAGCACCGTGAACCGCCAGCGGTTCCTGCGGCGCTATCGCGACCACATCAAGAAAGCCGTCGAAGAAGCCGTCAGCCGGCGCTCCATTACCGACATGGAGCATGGCGAGCAGATCAGCATTCCCGGGCGCGATATCGACGAGCCGGTGCTGCATCACGGCCGCGGCGGCAAGCAGACCGTGGTCCATCCAGGCAACAAGGAGTTCACCGCCGGCGAACATATCGCCAGGCCCCAAGGCGGTGGAGGGGGTGGAAGTGGTCGCGGCAAGGCCGGCAACTCCGGCGAGGGCATGGATGAATTCGTCTTCCAGATCACCCAGGAGGAGTTTCTCGAGTTCATGTTCGAGGACCTGGAGCTGCCCAACCTGGTCAAGCGCAACCTGACGGGCACCGATACCTTCAAGACAGTGCGGGCCGGGATCAGCAACGAAGGCAACCCATCGCGGATCAACATCATCCGCACCCTGCGCTCTGCCCATGCGCGACGCATCGCCCTGTCCGGCAGCAGCCGCGCCAAACTGCGCGAGGCCAAGGAGGAGCTGGCTCGCCTGAAACGCGAAGAACCGGACAACTTCGGCGACATACAAGAACTTGAAACAGAAATCGAACGCCTGAGCGCGCGAATTCATCGCGTGCCATTCCTCGACACCTTCGATCTGAAGTACAACCTGCTGGTCAAGCAACCTAATCCCAGCTCCAAGGCAGTGATGTTCTGCCTGATGGACGTTTCCGGCTCCATGACCCAGGCCACCAAGGACATCGCCAAGCGCTTCTTCATCCTTTTGTACCTGTTCCTCAAGCGCAACTACGACAAGATCGACGTGGTCTTCATCCGCCATCACACCAGCGCCCGGGAAGTGGACGAGGAAGAATTCTTCTACTCGCGGGAAACCGGCGGGACCATCGTCTCCAGCGCCCTGAAGCTGATGCAGGAGATCATGGCCGAGCGTTACCCGAGCAATGAATGGAACATCTATTCCGCCCAGGCCTCCGATGGCGACAACTGGAATGACGACTCACCCATCTGCCGCGATATCCTGATCAACCAGATCATGCCGTTCGTGCAGTACTACACCTACGTCGAGATCACGCCTCGGGAACACCAGGCCCTGTGGTTCGAGTACGAACGTATCGCCGAAGCCTTTCCCGAGACGTTTGCCCAGCAACAACTGGTTTCGGCCGGAGATATCTATCCGGTCTTCCGTGAACTCTTCCAGCGCAGGTTAGTGACATGACCGCCAGAGAGCAGAAGCGCCAGCCCATCTCCACCGGCTCGGAATGGACCTTCGAGCTGATCCAGGCCTACGACCGCGAAATCAGCCGTATCGCGGCTCGCTATGCCCTGGACACCTACCCCAACCAGATCGAAGTGATCACCGCCGAGCAGATGATGGACGCCTATGCCTCGGTGGGCATGCCGCTGGGCTACCACCATTGGTCCTATGGCAAGCACTTCCTCAGCACAGAAAAATCCTACAGCCGTGGCCAGATGGGCCTGGCCTACGAGATCGTCATCAACTCAGACCCCTGCATCGCCTACCTGATGGAGGAAAACACCATCTGCATGCAGGCCCTGGTGGTGGCCCATGCCTGCTATGGCCATAACAGCTTCTTCAAGGGTAACTACCTGTTCCGCACCTGGACCGACGCCAGTTCGATCATCGACTACCTGGTGTTTGCCAAGCAGTACATTTCCCAATGCGAGGAACGCCACGGCATCGACGCCGTGGAGGATCTGCTCGACTCCTGCCATGCCTTGATGAACTACGGCGTCGACCGCTACAAGCGCCCTTATCCGATCTCCGCCGAAGAGGAACGGCGCCGGCAGAAGGATCGCGAAGAGCACCTGCAGAAGCAGATCAACGATCTGTGGCGCACCATTCCCAAGGGTGCGGACAAAAATAGCGACAAGGACAATGCGCGGTTCCCGGCAGAGCCCCAGGAAAACATCCTCTATTTCATCGAGAAACACGCTCCGCTGCTCGAGCCCTGGCAACGGGAGATCGTGCGGATCGTGCGCAAGATCGCCCAGTATTTCTATCCACAACGCCAGACCCAGGTAATGAACGAAGGCTGGGCCACCTTTTGGCACTACACGCTGATGAACGACCTGTACGACGAAGGCCTGGTCACCGACGGCTTCATGATGGAGTTCCTGGCCTCCCATACCAGCGTGGTGTTCCAGCCGGGATTCGATAGCCCCTACTACAACGGCATCAACCCCTACGCCCTGGGCTTTGCCATGTACCGGGACATCCGCCGCATGTGCGAAGAGCCCACTGAGGAAGACCGCCGCTGGTTCCCGGAACTGGCCGGCACCGACTGGCTGTCGAGCATCAAGTTCGCCATGAGCAGCTTCAAGGACGAGAGTTTCATCCTGCAGTACCTCTCGCCCAAGGTGATCCGTGACCTCAAGCTGTTCAGCATCATGGACGACGATCAGAAGGACGACCTGCTGGTCCCGGCCATCCATGACGAAAGCGGCTACCGCGTCATCCGCGAGACCCTGGCCGCTCAATACAACCTGGGCAACCGTGAACCCAACGTGCAGATCTGGAGCATCGACCGGCGCGGCGACCGCTCGCTGACCCTGCGCCACCAGCAACACGACCGCAAACCACTGGGAGAATCCACCGACGAGGTACTCAAGCACCTGCATCGGCTATGGGGCTTCGACATCCACCTGGAAACCCTGCAAGGCGACCAGGTGATGAAGACCCACCACGTGCCGCCCAAGAACGACCACGGGGAAAACGACTACGGGCGCCTGGACCTGGCAGTCATCCACCTCTAGGCGGTCCCACAAGCCTCCGTTAGGCCGCCACAAGGGGTATCCTGTCGCGCTAACGGAGGTTTTTTATGCGGATTTACAAAGTCGGCGGTGCGGTACGTGATCGCTTGCTCGGCAGGCCGGTTACCGATATCGACTGGGTCGTGGTCGGTGCGAGCGCCGAGGAAATGATCGACAAGGGCTTTCGCCCGGTCGGTGCGGACTTCCCGGTGTTCCTGCATCCCAAAAGTGGCGAGGAATATGCCCTGGCCCGGACCGAGCGCAAGAGTGGGCGCGGTTACGGCGGGTTCACCTTCCATGCCAGTCCCGAGGTCACCCTGGAAGAGGACCTGATCCGCCGCGACCTGACCATCAACGCCATGGCCGAGGACGAGCAGCAGGCCATCACTGACCCCTACAACGGCCAGAAGGATCTAGAAGACCGACTGCTGCGGCATGTTTCCCCGGCGTTCGCCGAAGACCCCCTGCGGGTTCTACGGGTTGCCCGCTTTGCTGCGCGCTATGCCGGGCTGGGTTTTCGCGTCGCGCCAGAGACCCTCGAACTGATGCACCAGCTCAGTCGTTCAGGCGAATTGCAGGCCCTGACGGCAGAGCGCAGCTGGAAAGAGATCTCCCGCGCCCTGATGGAGGATCAGCCCCAGGTCTTTATCCAGGTCCTGCATGATTGCAGTGCCCTGGCAGAACTGATGCCAGAGATCGATGCACTATTCGGGGTTCCCCAGCCGGCGCTTCACCACCCGGAGATCGACACCGGGCTGCACACCCTGAGCGTCCTGCAACAAGCGGCCCTGCACCGGCAACCGCTGAGCGTGCGCTGGGCCTGCCTGCTGCACGATCTGGGCAAGGGTGTTACGCCGCAGGAAGAATGGCCGCGGCACATCGGTCATGAGCAGGCCGGCCTGGAGCTGATCAAGGCAATCAACAAACGCTTCAAGGTGCCCAGGGAATGCCAGGAGCTGGCAATGCTGGTGGGCCAATACCACACCCACGCTCACCGCGCCCAGGAACTCAAGGCCTCGACGCTGCTGGAGCTGCTGCAAAGCTTCGACGTCTTCCGACGCCCGCAACGCTTCGAGGAGTTCGTTGCCGCTTGCGAGATGGACGCACGTGGCCGGCTCGGCCTCGAATCCCGCCCCTACCCGCAAGCCGACTACCTGCGTGGCGCAGCCAGCGCCGCTCGTGCGGTAGCGGTGCAGCCCTTGTTGGAACAAGGCTTCAAAGGGCCACAATTGGGAGAAGCACTGCGACTGGAGCGCCTGAAAGCACTCAAGGCCTACAAAGAGCAGTTCGCCTCTTGAAGACATGCGGACAAGGTTGCCTTGTCCGCATGGAATAAACCCCGGCCTAGAGGTCTGCCGGAGTCAATTGCACGCCACGCCACTCAAAAGCCACAGGCGCCAACACCTGGTCGATCTGCGCCTCTTCCCAGAGAGCCCCCAGGCTCTTGCCTGCTAGGGGATGCACTCGCTCTGGGGCCATCAGCGACAAAGGCCACAGCACAAAGGCGTTCTTCAGGATTTCCGCACGCGGCAAGACCAAGCCATCGAAGTTGCCGGTCAGGTCACCGTAGAGCAGCACATCGATATCCAGCGGCAGCCCCTTGCGATCGGGGGCGTAGCGCCCGTTATCGGCCTCGATGAACTTCAAGCGACGATCCAGTTCGATCAGGGGCAGGTCGGTAAAAGCCGAGACCACCAGATTGAAGAATGGCCCGCTCTTGATTCCGACCGGTTGGCTTTCGAACACGGCCGAACAACGCATGTCCACCAGGAAGCCAGCCAATGCATCGAGTCCGGCCCGCAAATGGACTTCACGCTCGATATTGCTACCAAGTCCTAGAAATACCTGAGTCAGCGACATCCGCGCTCGATCTCCACGCCAACGCCCTTGGCGGCCGGGACGGCGCCGGGCTTGGTCAGCTTCAAATGCAGCCAGGGAATATTGAATTCGCCCATCAGCACCTCGGCCAGGCGCTCGGCAAAGGTTTCCACCAACTGATACTGGGCCTGCTCGGCAAACGCCTGGATCCGGGCCGATACGCTGGCGTAGTCCAGGGCCAGCGTCAGGTCGTCGCCAGCGGCGGCCGGGCGATTGTCCCAGGCAAAACTCAAGTCAAGGCGCAGGCATTGGCGAATGCCGCGCTCCCAGTCGTAGGCGCCAATCACGGTGTCGACTTCCAGTCCCTCGATAAACACTCTGTCCAAGCACTCTTCTCCGCAGCACGACAAGGGCGCAATGCGCCGTTAGAATCAGGGCGTCCTCGCCCGGAATAGTTAGCATGTTTTGGTCACTGGCGATTCTCGCCTACCTGCTCGGCTCTCTGTCCTTCGCTATCTTGCTCAGCCGCGTCACGGGCAATCCCGATCCGCGCATGAGCGGCTCCGGTAATGCCGGCGCCACCAACATGCTACGCCTGGCCGGCAAGAAGCTCGCGATCCTGACCCTGCTGGGGGACCTGTGCAAAGGCCTGGTCCCCGTGCTGATCGCCCATCTTGCCGGGCTGTCACTGCAACAACAGGCCTGGATCGGGCTCTACGCCGTGCTCGGGCACCTGTTCCCGCTGTACTTCCGCTTTCGTGGCGGCAAGGGTGTCGCCACCGCCGCCGGCATGCTGCTGGGGCTCTATCCCCCGGCCGCCCTGCTGGCCATCGCCGCCTGGGGACTGACCTTCTACCTGACCCGCACCAGCTCATTGGCCGCCTTGATCGCTACGCCCCTGACCCTGCCACTGCTGGCTTGGCAGGAACCCGAGGCGCTGTTGCCGATGAGCGTACTCACGCTGCTGATCGTCTGGCGCCACCGCGGCAATCTACGCGACCTGTTCGCCGGGCGCGAACGGCATTTTTGAATCCCACCAATGAAACGCTTCAGCGGGCGACCTCGGCGCTGGGCCCTCACAAGGCCGACAATTGCTCCATGGGCCAGCGAGCCTGGACGCTGATCGCCAAGTCTTCCTTTTGCCCCGCCTGCAACCGCTGGCAGCCAGCGTAGGCAATCATCGCCCCGTTGTCGGTACAAAACTCCGGCCGGGCGTAGAACACATGACCCTTCATCTCGGCGAGCATGTTTTCCAGGGAAGCCCGCAAGGCCTTGTTGGCACTCACGCCACCGGCGATCACCAGGCTCTTGAGGCCAGTCTGCTTCAGGGCACGCTTGCACTTGATGGTCAGAGTGTCCACAACCGCCTGCTGGAAGGCGAGAGAGATGTCGCAACGGGTTTGCTCACCGTCGTCTCCAGCGCTGACACATTGCTGCCAGGTGTTCAAGGCAAACGTCTTCAGGCCGCTGAAACTGAACTCCAGGCCTGGGCGGTCGGTCATCGGGCGCGGGAAGACAAAACGCCCCGGCACGCCCTGGGTCGCCAGGCGCGCGATCTCGGGACCGCCAGGGTAATTAAGGCCGATCAGCTTGGCGGTCTTGTCAAAAGCCTCGCCAGCAGCATCGTCCAGGCTCTCGCCCAACAGTTCGTATTGGCCGATACCGTCGACCCTGACCAGCTGGGTATGTCCACCGGACACCAACAAAGCGACGAACGGAAACTGTGGCGGTTGTGCCTCCAGCATCGGCGCCAGCAAATGCCCCTCCATGTGGTGCACCCCCAGGGCCGGAATCCCCCAGGCAAAGGCCAGTGCCTGGGCACAGGAGGCACCTACCAGCAGGGCCCCCACCAGACCGGGACCGGCGGTGTAGGCGATGGCATCGATCTCTGTGGGCACGCAGTCGGCTTGCGCCAGGACCTGGCGAATCAGGGGCAGCATGCGCTTGACGTGGTCACGGGACGCCAGTTCCGGCACCACGCCGCCATAGACGCGATGCAGGTCGATCTGGCTGAATAGCGCATCGGCCAACAGGCCTCGCTCGCTGTCGTAAAGCGCGACGCCGGTTTCGTCGCAGGAAGTTTCTAATCCCAGTACTAGCATGGGTTTGCGCCTTGCAGGGGCTGAATTCGAAGGCGCGCATGATAGTCGCCACTCCCTCGCCCGACCAGCGGTTTTCGATCAGAGGCTTTGCATTCCTGGCGGCGAGGGGTTAACATCCGCAACCCTTAAAAACCGACGATCTTAGCCGCGATTTTTTCACGACGAGAACGTTGACCCCGGTAATGAATGAAGGTAGCTCTGGATGCCAGCCGTCAAAGTTAAAGAGAACGAACCCTTCGACGTAGCTCTGCGTCGTTTCAAGCGCTCCTGCGAAAAAGCCGGTGTTCTGGCTGAAGTTCGTAGCCGCGAATTTTACGAGAAGCCGACTTCCGAGCGTAAGCGCAAAGCAGCTGCTGCTGTTAAGCGTCACGCCAAGAAAGTTCAGCGCGAACAGCGCCGCGCCGTACGCCTGTACTAATACACAGACGTTCGCTGCAAGCTTCTGCCAAGCCCGGCCTTCAGCCGGGCTAATGGCATTTGCGGATCACGCTTGATGCTTCACTGCCAAAGTCACCCTGGTGACCCAGGCAAATCTGCTTCATCACGTCAGACCTGGCTCTTGCCAGCGGTGCACGTCTTTTCTGACGAGCCTTCCAAGGCTACTGACGAGCACGCCCTTACTGAGTTCCTGCGCCCAAGGCGCCCTCCCCGGTACTGGCCTGGTGAGCTTTGAAGCCCACTCGACGCTTGCTGCCGGAGCAACATCTTTCAGATACTCGAATACTGATTGAAGCTAACGTCAGTGGACGTTCGGCAGATACACTTCCCGACTGCGACCACGCCGAAGAACCGGGTCGAACCGCGCACTCCTCACGCCTCGCCCTAGATCTTTCGACGACATCGCCAGGGCTATTTTTCCCCGCAGTGATGACGAGAACGCCATGGCCGGGCTTATTCCCCAGAGCTTTATTGACGACCTTCTGAACCGCACCGACATCGTCGATGTCGTCAGCTCGCGCCTGCAGATCAAGAAGGCTGGCAAGAACTACACCGCCTGCTGCCCGTTCCACAAGGAAAAGACCCCCTCCTTCAGCGTCAGCCCCGACAAGCAGTTCTATTACTGCTTTGGTTGCGGCGCCGGCGGCAACGCCCTCGGCTTTATCATGGACCACGACAACCTGGACTTTCCCCAGGCCGTCGAGGAACTGGCGAAAGCCGCCGGCATGGAAGTGCCGCGCGAGGAAAGCGGCCGTGGCCAGCGCAAGCCTCGCCAACCCACCGACTCGCCCCTGTACCCACTGCTCACCGCCGCCGCCGACTACTATCGCCAGGCCCTGAAAAGCCACCCCGCACGCAAGGCAGCAGTGGATTACCTGAAGGGACGCGGGCTCACCGGCGAGATCGCCCGGGATTTCGGCCTGGGCTTTGCCCCTCCCGGCTGGGACAACCTGTTCAAGCACCTGAGCAGCGACACCCTACAACAGAAAGCCATGATCGATGCTGGCCTGCTGATCGAGAATGCCGAGACCGGTAAACGCTACGACCGTTTTCGCGACCGGGTCATGTTCCCGATCCGCGATACTCGCGGCCGGATCATCGCCTTCGGCGGCCGCGTGCTTGGAGACGACAAGCCCAAGTACCTGAACTCCCCGGAAACCCCGGTGTTTCACAAGGGACAGGAACTCTACGGCCTGTTCGAGGCCCGCAAGAACAATCGCAACCTCGACGAAATCATCGTCGTCGAGGGCTACATGGACGTGATCGCCCTGGCCCAGCAGGGCCTGCGCAATGCCGTCGCGACCCTGGGCACCGCCACCAGCGAAGAACACCTCAAGCGCCTGTTCCGCATCGTGCCCAATGTGCTGTTCTGCTTCGACGGCGACCAAGCTGGGCGCAAGGCCGCCTGGCGTGCCCTGGAGGCCACGCTATCCTGCCTGCAGGACGGACGTCGGGCGCGCTTCCTGTTCCTTCCGGAAGGAGAAGACCCCGATACCCTGGTTCGCTCGGAAGGCACCGACGCGTTCCTTGCCCGGATCAACCAGCACGCACAACCGCTGGCCGACTATTTCTTCCAGCAACTGATCGAGGAAGCCGATCCACGCTCGCTGGAAGGCAAGGCTCACCTGGCAACGCTGGCAGCACCGCTGATCGAAAAGATTCCAGGGGCCAACCTGCGCATCCTGATGCGCCAGCGCCTCACCGAGATCACGGGTCTTAGCAACGAGACAGTCAATCAACTGGCTCACAATCCCGTGCCGCAAGCCTCGCCGAACTACGACGCAGGCATCGACTACGACGGCATGCCGGACTACGCCGACTACAATGAGCCGCACCAGGAAGCGTACGTCCCACAGCAGGAGTGGACGCCGAAGAAGAGCGGCGGCAAGAAATGGGAAAACAAGCCCTGGGACAAGAACGGCAAGGGCAAGCGCCAGGGCGATCGCGACCAACCCCGCGGCCCGCGAACGCCTGCAACAGTGGAGCCGCCCATCCAGTCAGCCCTGCGAACCTTGCTGCACCATCCTCAGCTGGCAAAAAAAGTTGAAGATGCCGGGCACTTTGCCGATGACGACAACACCAATACACAGTTGCTGGTAGCCCTGATCGAAGCCGTGCAGAAAAATCCTCAGCTACGCTCTATTCATCAGCTGATGGCGCGCTGGCACGGCACCTCGCAAGGAAATCTACTTAACGCACTGGCGGAAAAAGAGTGGTTAATCGACGGAGATAACCTTGAACAACAGTTTTTCGACACCATTAACAGCTTGTCAGCTCGCCAACGCGAGCGTGTTTTAGACCAACTTCTCAGGAAATCGCGTCAAAGCGAGCTCAGCAGCGATGAGAAAAAACAGCTGGTTGAGCTTCTAAAACGCAATGTTCCCGCATCAAACCCGACCTCAACTGGCGCGTGAGGTCATAGCTCGGGTATAATCCTCGGCTTGTTTTTTGCCCGCCAAGACCTTCAGTGGATAGGGTGTTATGTCCGGAAAAGCGCAACAGCAGTCTCGCCTCAAAGAGTTGATCAGCCGTGGACGTGAGCAGGGTTACCTGACTTACGCGGAGGTCAACGACCACCTGCCGGAGGATATTTCAGATCCGGAACAGGTGGAAGACATCATCCGCATGATCAACGACATGGGGATCAACGTATTCGAGAGTGCTCCGGATGCGGATGCCCTTTTGTTGGCCGAAGCCGATACCGATGAAGCAGCAGCTGAAGAAGCCGCCGCTGCGTTGGCGGCTGTGGAAACCGACATTGGTCGCACTACCGACCCAGTGCGCATGTACATGCGCGAAATGGGTACCGTAGAGCTGCTCACACGTGAAGGCGAAATCGAAATCGCCAAGCGTATCGAAGAAGGCATCCGTGAAGTGATGGGCGCGATCGCGCACTTCCCTGGCACGGTAGACCATATCCTCGCCGAATACGCTCGCGTCACCAGCGAAGGTGGCCGCCTGTCTGACGTCCTCAGCGGTTATATCGACCCGGACGACGGCATTACCCCGCCCGCTGCCGAGATTCCTCCACCTGTCGACACCAAGTCGGCGAAAGAGGACGACGACAGCGAAGACGAAGACGGTGAAGCTTCCGAAGACGAAGAAGAAGCCGAAAGCGGTCCGGATCCGGTCGTCGCCGCACAGCGTTTCGGCGCCGTCGCCGATCAGCTGGAAGTCACTCGCAAGGCCCTGAAGAAGCATGGCCGCGAGAACAAGCAGTCTATCGACGAAATGCTGGCCCTGGCCGAGCTGTTCATGCCGATCAAGCTGGTACCGAAGCAATTCGAAGGCCTGGTCGAGCGCGTACGCAGCGCCCTGGATCGTCTGCGCCAGCAGGAACGCGCCATCATGCAGCTTTGCGTGCGTGATGCCCGCATGCCGCGTGCCGACTTCCTGCGCCAGTTCCCCGGCAACGAAGTGGATGAAAGCTGGACCGAGGCCCTGGCCAAAGGCAAGAGCAAGTACGCCGAAGCCATTGCCCGCCTGCAGCCGGACATCGTCCGTTGCCAGCAGAAGTTGACTGCGCTTGAGACCGAAACCGGCCTTAAGGTCGCCGAGATCAAGGAAATCAACCGTCGCATGTCGATCGGCGAGGCCAAGGCCCGTCGCGCGAAGAAAGAGATGGTTGAAGCCAACTTGCGTCTGGTGATCTCCATCGCCAAGAAGTACACCAACCGCGGCTTGCAGTTCCTCGACCTGATCCAGGAAGGCAACATCGGCTTGATGAAAGCGGTGGACAAGTTCGAATACCGTCGCGGCTACAAGTTCTCGACCTATGCCACCTGGTGGATTCGCCAGGCGATCACCCGTTCGATCGCCGACCAGGCTCGCACCATCCGTATCCCGGTGCACATGATCGAGACGATCAACAAGCTCAACCGTATTTCCCGGCAGATGCTCCAGGAAATGGGTCGCGAACCGACCCCGGAAGAGCTGGGCGAGCGCATGGAAATGCCTGAGGACAAGATCCGCAAGGTATTGAAGATCGCCAAAGAGCCGATCTCCATGGAAACCCCGATCGGTGATGACGAAGACTCCCATCTGGGCGACTTCATCGAAGACTCGACCATGCAGTCGCCAATCGATGTCGCCACCGTGGAAAGCCTCAAGGAAGCGACACGCGAAGTACTCTCCGGCCTCACCGCTCGTGAAGCCAAGGTATTGCGCATGCGCTTCGGCATCGACATGAATACCGACCACACCCTCGAGGAAGTTGGTAAGCAGTTCGACGTCACCCGTGAGCGGATTCGCCAGATCGAAGCCAAGGCGCTGCGCAAGCTGCGCCACCCGACGCGAAGCGAGCATCTGCGCTCCTTCCTCGACGAGTAAGCCCAAGACCCCCAGCCCTGCTGGGGGTTTTGCTTTTTGCCGCCCCTTCACCTTTCCCCGCCAAATACCCCGTCTACACTCGAAGCATTCATCCGCTCCATAACGAGACGGTTATGCCCAGACTGTCGGCCATGCTCCTGCTGGCGCTGCTTACCTGGACCGCAACGGCTGGCGCACTGACTCTCACCGACGAAGAACGTAGCTGGCTCAAGACTCACCCGGAACTGCGCCTGGGCGTGGATGCCTCCTGGCCACCTTTTGAGTTTCGCGACGAAGAAGGCCGCTACCAGGGCCTGGCGGCCGACTATATCCAGCTGATCCAGGAACGCCTGTCCATCAGCCTCAAGCCTATAGAACCTGCCAGCTGGACCGCCGTTCTCGAAGACGCCAAGCAAGGCAAGCTGGACCTGCTACCGGGGATCATGTCGATCCCCGAACGCCAGAGCTACATGGCCTTCACCCGCCCCTACCTCGACTTCCCCATCGTGATCCTGGCCCACAAAGGCGGGGCACAGCCCCGAAATCTCGATGACCTGTACGGCCTCAAGATTGCCGTAGTGGAGAACTACGCCCCTCACGAGCTGTTGCGCTCCCATCACCCGGACCTGAACCTGGTGGCCATGCCGAACGTCAGCTCGACCCTGCAAGCCCTGGCCACCGACAAGGTCGATGCCGTGGTCGGCGACCTTGCCTCCAGTGTCTGGAGCCTGCGCCAGCTCAAGCTCGAAGGCCTCTACGTCAGCGGCGAGACGCCCTACCGCTACCAGCTGGCCATGGGCGTGCCTCGGGACAGCAAGATCCTGGTAGGCATTCTCGATAAGGTCCTGGCCGATCTCAGCCCGGACGAAATCAGCACGATCCAGCAACGCTGGGTGGGCAGTGTGCTCGATCACCGGACATTCTGGCGGGACGTACTGGTCTATGGCCTGCCTGGCCTACTGCTGCTGGTCACCGTGCTGGCCGTGGTCATTCGTATCAACCGTCGCCTGAGCTCGGAAATCTCCCGCCGAGTCGCCCTGGAGCAGGAGTTGCGCAGCAGCGAATACCACTACCGCAGCCTGGTCGAAAGCCTCTCTGCCATCGCTTGGGAAGCCAATATCAGCGACTTCACCTACAGCTACGTCTCGCCCCACGCCGAGCCGCTGCTGGGTTACCCCCTGGCCCATTGGTTGATCCCCGGGTTCTGGCGCAACATCATCCACCCCGCCGACCTGACCCGCGCCCAGGCGTTTTGCGATCTGGCGGTACAATCCGGACGCGACCACAGCCTCGATTACCGGGTGATCACCGCCGATGGCCGCTGCCTGTGGGTCCGCGACATCGTCAGCCTGATCGAGCACGGCCATGAGCCGGTAATGCGCGGCCTGATGATCGATATCAGCGAAGCCAAGCACACCGAAGAGGCCCTGCGCCTGTCCGAACAAAAGTTCGCCTCGGTGTTCCAGCAGTGCCCGGACATCCTGGTCATCGCCCGCTTGTCCGATGGCTGCCTGCTGGAGGTCAACAAGGCATTCGAGGAACAGATCGGCCTAAGCGCCGCCCAGGTGATCGGCCAGACAGCCACCCAGCTCAATATCTGGGGCATCCCGGACGTCGGCCCCAGCCTGTTGCAGCGCCTGCAAGCCGGGAGTATCCGCAACCTGGAAATGTCCTTTCGGCGCCACAACGGCCAATTGTTCACCGGGCTGATTTCCGCCGAACCTTTCGACCTGGACACCACGGCGGCGCTGGTGGTGGTGGTCCGGGACATCAGCCAACTCAAGGAAACCCAGCAGCGGCTGCAGACCTCGGAAGAAAAGTTCGCCAAAGCCTTCCACGCATCGCCGGACGGACTGCTCCTGAGCCGGCAGCAAGATGGCCTGCTGCTGGAGGTCAACGAGGGCTTCGGGCGCATCACCGGCTTCAACAGCGTCATGTCCCTGGACCGCTCGACCCTCGACCTGGGAATCTGGGTCAACCTCAACGAACGCAAGCGCATGCTCGAACTCTTGCAGCGGGACGGTTTCGTGCGTGACTTCACCTGCCATATCCGCCGCAGCGATGGCCAGATCCGCCTTTGCGAGCTCTCCAGCCGGCCGCTTCCCATCGGCGATGACGACTGCATGCTGACCATCGCCCGGGACATTACCGATCGCCAGCTGATGCAGGAGAAACTGCAACTGGCTGCCACCGTCTTCGAAAGCACCGCCGAAGGCGTCATGATCACCGACACCCAGCAACGCATCAGTGCAGTCAACCGAGCCTTCAGTGAAATCACCGGCTACAGCGAGAAAGAGGCCCTGGGACATACTCCGCGCCTGCTGGCGTCAGGGCTGCATGACAGCGCCTTCTATGCGGCGATGTGGCACCAGCTGACCCTGGAAGGACACTGGCAGGGGGAGATCTCCAACCGGCGCAAGAACGGCGAACTCTATCCCAACTGGCTGACGATCAACGCCGTGCGCAACCAGGAACAGCAGATCACCCACTTCGTCGCGGTGTTCGCCGATATCTCCAGCCTCAAGCACGCACAGGCAAGGCTCGACTACCAGGCCCACCACGATCCGTTAACGGGCCTGCCCAACCGCACCCTGTTCGAAAGCCGGTTGCTGGCCGCACTCAATAACCAACAGGACAACGGTGGCCAGGGTGCGGTGCTGTTCCTCGACCTGGACCGCTTCAAGCACATCAACGACAGCCTTGGCCACCCCGTGGGGGACCTGCTGCTCAAGGGCATTGCCGTACGCCTCAAGGAGCAGCTGCGTGACATCGACACGGTGGCCCGGCTGGGCGGGGACGAGTTCATCATCCTGCTGCCAGGCCTGCACCAAGCCAGCGACGCCGACCACATCGCCGGCAAGCTGCTGAACTGCTTCAACGCACCGTTCCAGGCCGGGGAGCACGAGTTCTTCATCAGTGCCAGCATCGGCACCAGCCTTTACCCCAAGGACGGCAGCGATGTCGCCACCCTGATCAAGAACGCCGATGCCGCGATGTACCGCTCCAAGGCCAAGGGGCGCAACCGCGTGGAACGCTACACCCGCGACCTGACCGCCCAAGCCAGCGAGCGCGTGGCCCTGGAACATGAACTGCGCCGGGCGATCGAGCGCAATGAACTGACCTTGTACTTCCAGCCCAAGATCAGCCTCCTCAACCACGAGCTGGTGGGCGCCGAAGCACTGATCCGCTGGCGCCACCCCAGCTTCGGCGAAGTACCGCCGGAACACTTCATCCCCCTGGCCGAAGAAAACGGCATGATCCTGCCAATCGGCGACTGGGTCCTGGAGCAGGCCTGCCAATACCTGCACGACTGGAACCAGCGCTACGAGAACTTCGGACCGCTGTCGGTGAACCTGGCCGGCGCACAACTGCGCCAACCCAACCTGCTGGGGCGCATCGAGCAATTGCTGGACGACTACGACCTGCAACCTGGCCTGCTGCAACTGGAAATCACCGAAAACTTCATCATGAGCCAGGCCGAGGAAGCCCTGGAGGTCCTGCATCAGCTCAAGCGCCTGGGCGTGCAACTGGCCATCGACGACTTCGGCACCGGCTACTCGTCCCTGAGCTACCTCAAGCGCCTGCCCCTGGATTTCCTCAAGATCGACCAATCCTTCGTCCGCGGCCTGCCGGACGACCCCCACGACGTGGCGATCGTGCGCGCCATCATCGCCCTGGGCCGCAGCATGCAATTCACGGTGATCGCCGAAGGCGTGGAAAACCAGGAACAACAGACCTTCCTCACCCTGGAAGGCTGCGAACAGATCCAGGGCTACATCGTCAGCCTGCCCCTGGAAGCGGAGGAGTTCTGCGCCAGCTTCCTGCAGATCCGCGTTTCCGATTTTTCGGATAGCACAGCCGAGAAACCATCGTTATAATCCGCCGCCTACTGAGGGCCTATAGCTCAGTTGGTTAGAGCAGAGGACTCATAATCCTTTGGTCCACGGTTCAAGTCCGTGTGGGCCCACCATCTTCGAAGCCGCGCATTGCGCGGTTTTTTCATGCCTGAAATCTGCCTGCTTCACCCATGGCCATTGAATTGCCAGCTTAAATCCCGCTGTTTTCCCGCCGTCATATCGATGTCCAACCAGGACAAAAGACGCCTCGGGGTCTTTCACGATAAGAAAGGGATTTATCGATGGTTGAGATTACGCGCCGATCACTCATGGGGCTGGCATCCGCCCTGCCGCTGCTGTCACTGCCAGGCTGGAGCCAGGCTGCCGAACCCGCCCCATCGTCGGTATCGCCACCGGCCACCGATGTCCTGATCAACTTCAACGAGAGCCCCTGGGGCCCCTCTCCTGCCAGCCGCCAGGCCATGCAGCAAGGCATCGCCCTCAGCGGTCGCTATCCCTACAAGATCCAGTACCGGCTCAACGCGCTGTTCGCCCGCCAGCAGGGCATTCCCGAGGATCATGTGCAGAGCTTCTGCGGCTCCAAGGCCGCATTGCAGCACGCGGTCGTGGCTTTCACCCAGGATGCGAGCCTGGTCATGGCCACCCCCTCCTACGAGGCTCCCAGGGAAGCTGCCGAGGGGCGCCAGGCCAAGGTGCATGAGGTGCCTCTGGACGCCAACCACGCCCACGACCTGCAAACGATGCTCGCCGTCGACCCGGCGCCGGGCCTGATCTACCTGTGCAACCCCAACAACCCCACCGGCACCCTGACGCCACGCCAGGCCATCGAGCAGGCCCTGGCGCGCCTGCCCAAGGGGGCGGTCATGCTGATCGACGAGGCCTACATCGACTTCTCCACGGCCAGCACCTGCATCCCGCTGGTCAAGGAGCACCCGCAGCTACTGGTGCTGCGCACCTTCTCCAAGATCTACGGCATGGCCGGGGCTCGCTTGGGGCTAGCCGTGGGCCAGCCGGCGCTGCTCGAGCGCCTGGAAACCTACGGCGGCTACAACGTGCCGGCGGCGTCGACCTTGCTGGGAGGGCTAGCCAGCCTGGAAGACCCGCACCTGCTGGCCGAGCGCAAGCGACACAACCAACAATTGCGCGACGCGACCATCGCCTGGTTGCAGCAACGCGGGTTCAACTGCACCGCCTCCCAGGCCAACTGCTTCATGGTCGATGTCCAGCGCCCGGCCCAGGACGTGGTGGATGCCCTGGCGGCACGCCAAGTGAAGATCGGTCGGGTCTGGGACAGCTGGCCGAACTGGGCACGGGTCAGCATCGGCGACGAGCAGGACATGCAGCGCTTTCGCCACGCCTTCGCCCAGGTCATTCCCGCCTGAGCCCGCGTCGCCCAAAGGCAGCTCCCGGCGACGAGCGGCGGGCCGTGGGAGGCGCTAACATGTGCGCTCCCCGACCACCGCGCTGGAGCCCATCTTGTCCGATAGCCGTCCTCCCGTTCTCGACGAAGTCGACCGTCAGCTGATCGCCGCCCTGCAAATCAACGCACGCGAAAGCGTGGCGATGCTGGCCCGGCAACTGGGCATCGCCCGTACCACCGTGACCTCGCGCCTGGCGCGCCTGGAAAAGGCCCGGGTCATTACCGGCTATGGCGTACGCCTGGGCCAGCGGGTGATCGATGGCGGGTTGCAGGCCTATGTCGGCATCAAGGTCCAACCGCGCTCCGGCAAGGAAGTCCTGCGCCGCTTGAGTGGCATGGCCCAGGTCCAGCAACTGTGCGCGGTCAGTGGCGAATTCGACTACGTGGCCTGGCTGCGCACCGAATCCCCGGAACAGCTGGATCAACTGCTGGACCAGATCGGCAGTGTCGACGGCGTGGAAAAGACCACCACCTCGATCATCCTCAGCAGCAAGATCGATCGCGGGCATGCGCTCTAGGGCCTGGCAAGATTTCGTCAACATGCTCGAATAATTCGTCATATTGATAAATAACAATGCATAACGACGACAATTTGCGTCTTATTTACGAGCACACCCCTCTCTAGAATGGCTGCCACCTTTTCCTATACTCAGCATTTCGCTGAGCCGCCCGCCAAGGTCAGCCATGAACAAGAACAATCGCCATCCTGCAGACGGCAAGAAACCGATCACCATCTTCGGCCCGGATTTCCCTTTCGCCTTCGATGACTGGATCGAGCACCCCGCCGGCCTGGGCAGCATTCCCAAGGCCCAGCACGGCGCCGAAGTGGCGATCGTCGGCGCCGGCATCTCCGGGCTGGTTGCAGCCTATGAATTGATGAAGATGGGCCTCAAGCCAGTGGTCTACGAAGCATCGAAAATGGGCGGCCGCCTGCGTTCGGAAACCTTCGAAGGCGCCGACGGCATCATCGCCGAGCTGGGTGGCATGCGCTTCCCGGTGTCCAGCACCGCCTTCTACCACTACGTCGACAAGCTCGGCCTGGAAACCCGTCCTTTCCCCAACCCGCTGACGCCAGCCTCGGGCAGCACCGTGGTCGACCTGGAAGGCACCAGCCACTACGCCGAGAAGATGGACGATCTGCCGGAAATCTTCCGCGAAGTGGCCCGGGCCTGGGCCGATGCCCTGGAAGACGGTGCACGCTTCTCACAGATCCAGGACGCCATCCGCGAGCGCGACACGCTCAAGCTCAAGGCCCTGTGGGACGAGCTGGTGCCCAAGTGGGACGACCGCACCTTCTATGACTTCGTCGCCACCTCCAAGGCGTTCTCGCAGTTGTCCTACCGCCACCGCGAAATCTTCGGCCAAGTAGGCTTCGGCACCGGCGGCTGGGACTCGGACTTCCCCAACTCCATGCTGGAAATCTTCCGCGTGGTGATGACCAACTGCGACGACCACCAGCACCTGGTGGTGGGCGGCGTCGAACAAGTGCCCCGCGGCATCTGGAGCCACATCCCGGAACAATGCGCCCACTGGCCGGCCGGTACCTCCCTGGCCAAGCTGCACAACGGCGCACCGCGCCCCGGCGTGAAGAAGATCGCCCGCGCCGCCGATGGCACCTTCGCCGTTACCGACTACTGGGGCGATACTCGCCACTACGCGGCGGTATTGGCCACTTGCCAGACCTGGCTGCTGACCACCCAGATCGAGTGCGAGGAAGCGCTGTTCTCGCAGAAGATGTGGATGGCCCTGGACCGCACCCGCTACATGCAATCGTCGAAGACCTTCGTCATGGTCGACCGGCCATTCTGGAAGGACAAGGACCCGCAGACCGGTCGCGACGTGATGAGCATGACCCTCACCGATCGCCTGACTCGCGGTACCTACCTGTTCGACAACGGCGACGACAAGCCAGGGGTGATCTGCCTGTCCTACTCCTGGATGAGCGATGCCATGAAGATGCTGCCGCACCCGGTGGAAAAACGTGTGCAGCTTGCGCTGGACGCATTGAAGAAGGTCTACCCGAAGGTGGACATCGCCGGCCACGTCATCGGCAACCCGATCACCGTCTCCTGGGAGGCCGACCCGCACTTCCTCGGTGCCTTCAAGGGCGCGCTGCCGGGCCACTACCGCTACAACCAGCGGATGTATGCACACTTCATGCAGGACGACATGCCGGCCGAGCAGCGCGGTATCTTCATCGCTGGCGACGATGTGTCCTGGACCCCAGCCTGGGTCGAAGGTGCGGTACAGACCTCCCTCAATGCGGTGTGGGGCATCATGAAACACTTCGGCGGCGCCTCCCATCCGGAGAATCCGGGACCGGGCGATGTGTTCAACGAGATAGGCCCTATTGCCCTGGCCGATTGAGCCACACCGGGGCCGGCCGACCCGGCACCTGCAAAGGCGCCAAACGGGCTTGGCCCGAGCCTGTGGTAGCGGCGAAGATAGCCGCCACCGCAAGTCAGAGGAGTGAAGAACATGCGTGTCGCCCTGTATCAGTGCCCTCCACAGCCGCTGGACGTAGCCGCTAACCTGCATCGGCTGCAGCAGGTGGCCACGCAGGCCAGCGCAGTCGACCTGCTGGTGCTGCCGGAAATGTTCCTCAGCGGCTACAACATCGGCCTGGAGGCCGTCAGTGCGCTGGCCGAGCCCCAGGACGGCCCGGCGGCCCAACGTATCGCCGCCATCGCCCAGTCCACCGGGATGGCCATTCTCTACGGTTATCCGGAGCGCAGCGCCGATGGCCAGATCTACAACTCCGTGCAATTGATCGACGCCAGCGGCCAGCGCCTGTGCAACTACCGCAAGACCCATCTGTTCGGCGACCTGGACCATTCGATGTTCAGCGCCGGCGCAGACGACTTCCCCCTGGTGGAGCTCAACGGCTGGAAGCTCGGCTTCCTGATCTGCTACGACATCGAGTTCCCGGAGAACGCCCGGCGCCTGGCCCTGGCCGGCGCCGAACTGATCCTGGTGCCGACGGCGAACATGATTCCCTACGATTTCGTCGCTGATGTCACGATCCGTGCCCGGGCCTTCGAGAACCAGTGCTACGTGGCCTATGCCAACTACTGCGGCCAGGAAGACCAGATCCGCTACTGTGGCCAGAGCAGCATCGCGGCCCCGGATGGCAGCCGCATCGCCCTGGCCGGGTTGGACGAGGCCCTGATCATCGGCACCCTGGACCGAGCACTGATGAACGAATCCCGGGCGCTGAATCGCTACCTGGCCGACCGTCGTCCCGAGCTTTACACGGCGCTGGGCAAGCGCTGATCCCGGGATATCCGCTAGCATGGGCACCTCTCTGTCCTGGATGTGCCCATGCCCGCGCCGAACCACCCCCTGCCCCACCTGGAAACCCTGGCCAACGGCCTGCAGGTTTCCGTGCGCCATGCCCCTCACCTCAAGCGTTGCGCCGCAACGTTGCGGGTCGCCGCTGGCAGTCATGACGTACCACCGGCCTGGCCGGGCCTGGCGCACTTCCTGGAGCACCTGCTGTTTCTCGGCACCGAGCGGTTTCCTGCCGATCAGGGGTTGATGGCCTATGTTCGCGCCCAGGGCGGGCAACTGAACGCCAAGACCTGCGAGCGCAGCACCGAGTTCTTTTTCGAACTGCCGGCCAATGCCTTCGCCGCAGGACTGGAGCGCCTGTGCGACATGCTCGCCCGGCCCCGCCTGGACCTCGCCGAACAACGGCGCGAGCGCGAGGTGCTCCATGCGGAATTCCTCGCTTGGTCCCGCGATGCCACGGCCCAACGCCAGTTCGCCTTGTTCGACGGCCTGTCCGCGGCCCATCCGCTGCGGGCCTTCCATGCGGGCAATCGCTACAGCCTGAACCTGGCCAGCCCCGCCTTCCAGCAAGGCCTGCGGCAATTCCATGATGATTTCTACCAGGCCGGGCAGATGACCTTGAGCCTGGCCGGGCCACAGCCTGTGGCCGAACTCAGGGCCCTGGCCGAACGCTACGGCGCTGGCTTGCCAGCGGGCCAACGCCGGGAGCAAGCGCCCCCACCGCCTTTGCTGGCCACTGGACCCAACCCTTATCAACGATTGGACGGCCAGCGCCTGGACCTGGTGTTCGCCCTTGAAGAGTTGCCGCAGGGCGCCGATACGGCGCTGGACTTCCTCTGTACCTGGCTGCAATCGGGCAAACCCGGCGGATTGCTCGCCAAGCTCCAACAACAGTCACTGGCCCACAGCCTCAAGGCCCAGGCGCTGTATCAGTTTGCCGGCCAGGGGCTGCTGCACCTGGAATTGCAGTTGAACCAGGCAAGCCGCGAAGCGCAGCAACAGGTTCGCCAATTGTTGCTGGACTGGCTGGGGTTCTTCACCGCCCAGGGCGACTGGCCGCCATTGCGCGAGGAGTACGCCCTGTTGCAACAACGTCGCGTGCAGGTCGGCAGCGCCCTGGAACTGGCACGCCGGGATAGCGGCCATACCGCCCAGGACCTGGACGACTGCGGGCTTGCAGCCCTCCAGGCCTTGCTGCGGCAATTGCAGCCCCAGGCTGTGGACAGTTTCAGTGGCGATTGGCAGCTGCCACCTGCCAACCCCTTCCTGCGCAGCCCCACAGAGGCGCCCCCGGCGGGCCTGATTCGCGGACAGAGCAGTAAACACCGCGGGTTGCGCACCTTCGCCCAGGACCGTAGCCGGGGCCGACGCGAGCACTCGGCCCTGAGCTACAGCCAGGCATTGCCCGCCGATAGCGGCGAAGGGCAATTACTGTTGCGCTGGCGCCTGGCCACAGCAATCCCGAGCGGCTGGCACCAGCGCTTGCAGCGCAGCCTGGGGGCTCTGGCCGACGATGCCCGGCAAGCCGGGGTGGAGCTGAGCTTCACAGCCTCTGGCACAGACTGGCTACTGCAACTGCGCGGCCTGCACCAGCCCATGCCCGCAGTGCTGCAACAGGCCTTGCAGCAGTTGGCACAACCCGCGCCGGCGTTCTGGCAAGCAGGCCAAGGCAACGAAGAGGCGCCGCCAATGCCCCTGCGCCAACTGCTCAAGGCCTTCGCCGAACAACCCCTGCCCGACAGGGGCGAAGCCTTGACCGCCGAGGCCCTGCAAGCACTGTGGGACCAGACCCGCTGGGACGGATTGGCGGTCGCCGTGCCGGCCCACATGCAAGATGCACTGGCCCGATCTCTACAACGAATGCCCGGCACCGCGGATACCCAGCTGAGCCAGGCGCTGCTGGCGCAAACCGGCCATGCCTGGCAGACGGTGTCCATGGACAGCGCAGAGCAGGCACTGCTGCTGTTCTGCCAAAGCCCATCGAGCCTGCTGGCCGACGAAGCGGCCTGGCGCCTGCTGGGGCAACTCTGCCAGACCCCGTTCTACCAGCGCCTGCGGGTCGAGCTGCAACTGGGCTACGGCGTCTTCAGCGCGGTGCGTCAACGCGATGGCCGCACCGGCCTGCTGTTCGGCGTGCAGTCGCCCAACAGCAGTCTCGTCGAGATCCTGGGCCACCTGGAACAGTTCCTCCAGCAATTGCCCGAACGCCTGCAGGCTCTCGATGCCCAGGCCTGGGTCGAACAGCGCCAGGCCCTGGCCCAGCAGTTGCAGCCAGCCCAGCTGCCCCTGGAACAGGCGGCACAACTGCTGTGGCAAGCACGCCTGGCTGGCCATCCGTCGGACTATCTGCAACAACTGCAGGCCAGCATCGAAGCCCTGACGCCCACCGCGGTGATCCGGGCCGCCCAGCAATTGCAGCAGGCGGCCGGAGGCTGGAGGGCCCTGGCCAACGGCCCTTGCCCGGGTTCGCCCTGGCAAGCGGCAACATGATCATTACCGGCGTTGCAATAAGCTTTCTTGAAGAATTGCGGACAACCCATTATGGGAATTTAGTAAGATAGCCGCCTAAGCATCTGAACATCTCCGCCCGGAGGTGGACTATATGTATAGGCAGCACCCGTCCCACCCACCTCAATGGAGCACTTTCATGACTTGGTCCAAACCTGCTTACACTGATCTGCGCATCGGCTTCGAAGTCACCATGTACTTCGCCAGCCGCTGATTTCTGACCTCGGTCGGAACATCCAGCGCAACGCCTCGGCCCGTCCGGGGCGTTTTCATTTTCAGTCGTCCACAATCTTCAAGTCACAGCCCAGGGAGCGTCCATGTTTGTCCAGATTCTAGGTTCCGCCGCCGGCGGTGGTTTTCCGCAGTGGAACTGCAACTGCGTGAACTGCGCGGGATTTCGCGACGGCAGCCTGCGCGCCCAGGCCCGTACCCAGTCGTCCATTGCAATCTCCGATGACGGGGTGAATTGGGTGCTGTGCAACGCCTCCCCGGATATTCGCGCCCAACTGCAGGGCTTTGCCCCCATGCAACCCGGCCGAGCCCTGCGTGATACCGGGATCAGCGCCATCATCCTCATGGACAGCCAGATCGACCACACCACCGGCCTGCTCAGCCTGCGCGAAGGCTGCCCGCATCAGGTCTGGTGCACCGACATGGTCCACGAGGACCTGAGCACCGGCTTCCCGCTGTTCAAGATGCTCAGCCACTGGAACGGCGGCCTGCAATGGAACCGCATCGAACTGGACCAGAGCTTCAGCGTGCCTGCCTGCCCCAACCTGCGCTTCACCCCGCTGCCCCTGCGCAGCGCCGCACCGCCCTACTCGCCCCATCGCTTCGACCCGCACCCGGGCGACAACATCGGCCTGGTCGTCGAGGACCTGCGCACCGGCGGCAAGCTGTTCTACGCACCGGGCCTGGGCAAGGTGGACGCGCCGCTGCTGCAGATCATGGCCGCCAGCGACTGCCTGCTGGTGGACGGCACCTTGTGGGAAGACGACGAAATGCAGCGCCGTGGCGTCGGCACCCGTACCGGCCGGGAGATGGGCCACCTGGCGCAGAACGGCCCCGGCGGCATGCTCGAAGTGCTGGAACAGCTGCCACGCCAGCGCAAGGTGCTTATCCACATCAACAACACCAACCCGATCCTCGACGAAGACTCCGCCGAACGTGCCGAACTGGTACGCCGAAAGGTGGAAGTGGCTTACGACGGAATGAGTATTGAGCTGTAGGGCCGATCCCATACAAGCTCGGCCCCAGCGCCCTGGGGCCGTTTGCGCAACCGCGGGCCCGCCCGCGACCAGGCCAAGCCCCGGAGAACCCAGATGACCGACACCCCGCTGTCCCCCGCCGAATTCGAACAGGCCCTGCGCGCCAAGGGCGCCTATTACCACATCCATCACCCCTACCACGTGGCGATGTACGAAGGCCGGGCCAGCCGCGAGCAGATCCAGGGCTGGGTCGCCAACCGCTTCTACTACCAGGTGAACATCCCCATGAAGGATGCGGCGATCCTCGCCAACTGCCCGGACCGGGAAGTACGCCGCGAGTGGATCCAGCGCCTGCTGGACCATGACGGCGCCCCCGGCGAGGACGGTGGCATCGAGGCCTGGCTGCGCCTGGGCCAGGCCGTGGGCCTGGACCCGGACCAGTTGCGCTCCCAGGAGCTGGTATTGCCGGGGGTGCGCTTCGCCGTGGATGCCTACGTCAACTTCGCCCGGCGCGCCAGTTGGCAGGAAGCCGCCAGCAGCTCCCTGACCGAACTGTTCGCCCCGCAGATCCACCAGTCGCGCCTGGACAGCTGGCCCCAGCACTATCCGTGGATCGACCCGGCCGGCTACCAGTACTTCCGCACGCGCCTGGGCCAGGCCCGGCGAGACGTGGAGCACGGCCTGGCCATTACCCTGCAGCACTACACCACCCGCGCGGGCCAGGAGCGCATGCTGGAAATTCTCCAGTTCAAACTGGACATTCTTTGGAGCATGCTCGATGCCATGAGCATGGCCTATGAACTGAACCGCCCGCCTTATCACAGCGTCACCGAGCAGCGGGTCTGGCACAAAGGGATCACCTTATGAGTTTCGATCGCAGCAAAACCCCACGCTGGCGCCCCGGCTACCGCTTCCAGTACGAGCCGGCGCAAAAGGGCCATGTCCTGCTGTACCCCGAGGGCATGATCAAGCTCAACGACAGCGCCGCCCTGATCGGCGGCTTGATCGATGGCGAGCGCGACGTGGCAGCGATCATCGGCGAACTGCAGGTGCAGTTCCCCGGGGTCGCCGAGCTCGGTGACGATATCGAGCAATTCATGGAGGTCGCCCGTGCCCAGCACTGGATCGAACTCGGCTGATTCCAACGTGCCCGCCAAGCCGGAGATCGGCCTGCCGCTGTGGCTGCTGGCCGAGCTGACCTATCGCTGCCCGCTGCAATGCCCGTACTGCTCCAACCCGCTGGACTTCGCGGCACAGGGCAAGGAGCTCGATACTGCCCAGTGGCTCAAGGTGTTTCGCGAGGCCCGGGAGATGGGCGCCGCGCAGCTGGGCTTTTCCGGCGGCGAACCGCTGGTGCGCCAGGATCTGGCCGAACTGATCGGTGAGGCACGCAAGCTGGGGTTCTACACCAACCTGATCACCTCCGGCATCGGCCTCACCGAGCAGAAGATCAGCGACTTCAAGAAGGCTGGCCTGGACCATATCCAGATCAGCTTCCAGGCCAGCGACGAGCAGGTGAACAACCTGCTGGCCGGCTCCAAGAAGGCCTTCGCGCAGAAGCTGGAGATGGCCCGAGCGGTGAAGGCCCACGGCTACCCGATGGTGCTGAACTTCGTCACCCATCGGCACAACATCGACAAGATCGACCGCATCATCGAACTGTGCATCGCCCTGGAAGCCGACTTCGTCGAATTGGCCACCTGCCAGTTCTATGGCTGGGCCCAGCTCAATCGTGTTGGCCTGCTGCCGACTCAGGAGCAACTGGTGCGCGCCGAGCGCATCACCAACGAATACCGCGCCAAGCTGGAGGCCCAGGGGCATCCGTGCAAACTGATCTTCGTCACTCCGGACTACTACGAAGAACGCCCCAAGGCCTGCATGAACGGCTGGGGTAGCCTGTTCCTCACCGTGACCCCGGACGGTACGGCCCTGCCGTGCCATGGTGCTCGCCAGCTGCCGGTGCAATTTCCCAATGTGCGCGAGCACAGCATGCAGCACATCTGGTATGAATCCTTCGGCTTCAACCGCTTTCGCGGCTACGACTGGATGCCCGAACCGTGCCGCTCCTGCGACGAAAAGGAACAGGACTTCGGCGGCTGCCGTTGCCAGGCCTTCATGCTGACCGGCGACGCCAGCAATGCCGACCCGGTATGCAGCAAGTCGCCGCACCACGGAATGATCCTCAAGGCCCGGGAAGAGTCCGAAACCGCCACCCAGACCATCGAGCAATTGGCATTTCGCAATGAACGAAACTCACGCCTCATCGCCAAGGGTTGAACCCTTCAGTGCCAGCCAGGCCACCGCCGCTGGCGTCGACTTCGCCGAACTGCAACTGACGCCCCAGGGCCTGTTCTGGAACGAATATCGCCCAGAAGATGCCAGTTGCCGGATCTGGCACTGGCATCAGGGCCAGGCTCGTTGCCTGATCCCACCCGGCTTCAGTGCCCGCAGCCGGGTCTACGAATACGGCGGTGGTGCCTTCTGCATCGGCGCCGACAGCCTGCTGTTCGTCAACGACGAGGACCAGCAGCTGTATCGCCAGCCGTTGGCCGGTGGCACTCCCGTGGCGCTGACCCGGGGCGACTGCCGCTATGGAGATGTCCAGCATTACGCCGGCCAGGTCCTGGCCGTGGAGGAATGCGATGACCGCCATCGCTTGCTGGCCATCGATATCGAAACCGGGCACCAGCAGCTGCTGGCCGCCGGTGCCGATTTTTATGCCGCGCCCACCCTGAGCCCCAATGGCCAGCGCCTGGCCTGGATCGAATGGGACCGCCCCCATCAGCCCTGGACCAGCACTCGCCTGATGCTCGCCGAACGCCAGGCCGACGGTCGCTGGGGGGCGCCGCGTTGCATGGCGGGTGACAACGCCCAGGAGTCGTTGCAGCAACCGCGCTTCGACCGCGATGACCGACTGTGCTGCCTCACCGATCGCCAGGGCTTCTGGCAACCCTGGATCGAGTCGGGCAACGGCCTGCGAGCCTTGCCCTGTGCAGCGGCGGACCATGCCCCGGCCCCGTGGCAATTGGGTGGCTGTACCTGGCTGCCCCTCGGCGAAGAGACCTGGCTGGCCAGCTGGACCGAAGCAGGCTTCGGCCGCCTCGGCCTGCACCAAGCGGATGGCTCGCACGATGACTTCACTGGCGACTACAGCCGTTTTCGCAGCCTGGCGGTGGATGCACACCACATCTATTGCATCGCTGCCTCGCCCATCAGTCCCTCGGCGGTGATCGCCATCGACCGCGAGACTCACCAGGTCCAGGTGCTGGCCGGAGGCGTCGCCCCCTTACCGGCACACAGCATCAGTCGGCCGCAAACACTGTGCTACGCCAGTGGCGATGGCCAGGCCCATGGTTTCTTCTATCCGGCCATGAATGGCGTACAGCGCCCACCCCTGGTGGTGTTCATCCACGGTGGCCCGACGTCGGCCTGCTATCCGATGCTCGACCCTCGTATCCAGTTCTGGACCCAGCGTGGCTTTGCCGTAGCCGACCTGAATTACCGGGGCAGCACGGGTTATGGCCGTGCCTACCGCCAGGCGCTGCACCTGCGCTGGGGCGAAGTGGACGTGGAAGATGCCTGCGCCGTGGTAGCTCACCTGGCCGAGCAGGGCCTGATCGATCCGCGGCAGGCATTCATTCGTGGCGGCAGCGCCGGGGGCTATACCACCCTCTGCGCCCTGGCCTCGCGCCAGGTCTTCTGTGGCGGCGCCAGCTTGTATGGCGTCAGCGATCCCCTGGCCCTGGCCCGCACCACCCATAAGTTCGAAGGCGACTACCTGGACTGGTTGATCGGTGATCCCGAGCAGGATCGCGAGCGCTACCTGGCGCGTACGCCGTTGCTGCACGCCGGTCAGATCCGGGTGCCCGTCGTGTTCTTCCAGGGCGAGCTGGACGCCGTGGTGGTCCCCGAACAAACCCGGGTCATGCTCAAGGCCCTGCAAGAGCAGGGGCTTGCCGCCGAGGCCCATTACTACCCGGAAGAACGCCACGGTTTTCGCAAGGCCGCAAACCAGGCCCACGCCCTGGAACAGGAGTGGCTGTTCTACCGCAAGGTGTTGCAGGCGCAGCACTGAATATCAGGCCCGCCTGGAGCGGGCCTGATGCTTTCTAGCGCTTGGCGATGATGTACACCGCATGCACGATACCGGGGATGTATCCGCACAAGGTCAACAGGATGTTCAACCAGAAGGCGCCGCCGAATCCCACTTGCAGGAACACGCCAAGGGGCGGCAACAGGATGGCGAAGATAATGCGGATCAGATCCATGGATGACTCCTGACAGAAATGGCTCGGATGAGCCCTACCTGCAATCGACCCTGGCCTCTGGCCAGGGTTCAGCCCAATTGCCAACCGGCCTATGGCCCGCTCAAGCGAGGATCTCGACTCCGTGTTTGTGCACGGTGCCCAGCAGCTTGAGGGCCAGGCCGCTGGGGTGTTTATTGCCATTCAGGTCTGGAAAAAACAGAGACAAAAAAACGCCCCGTGCGAAAGATCGGACACGGGGCGATGCGTTATACCGCGAGACGGTTCAGGAATGCTGTTAGCGCAGGGTTGGGTGAGGTCCGGACAAATAGTCCAGCACCCGGAATAACGTCGGGGCCAGGCCGCTGCAATGAGGGATGCCAGCGAGGATCGCCTGGCGATCTTCGACACTCTCGGGGCCTGCATCCTGTTCGGCGCTCAACCACCCCTTGGGGCGCGACTGCAAGAGCGCCTCGATGCTTTGCAGGTCGCTCTGCAGCAAGCATTGCAAGCCAATGGCGCGCTCCTGCCAGATGAACCCCTGGTTGGCACAAGCCGCAGAGCGATACAGCGGCAAGGCGCCCTTGGGCAGATCGAAGCTCTCACCATGCCAATGGAACGCCATCAAGCGTTCCGGCAACGCCAGTCCCAGGGGCGAGTCCTGGGCGCTGGGGTACTTCTCCACGGGCCACCAGCCAATCTCGCTAGCAGCGCAGGGGCGGACCTGGGCGCCCAGGGCCTGGGCCAGGAGCTGGCCACCCAGGCCGATGCCCAGCACCCGTTTGCCGGCAGACAATGCCTTGCGCAGCAGGCGCTTTTCCGCAGCCAGCCAGGGCGCCTTCACCTCGTCATGGACACTCATGGGGCCACCCAGGAGGATCAGCAGGTCGAAGCTGTCCAGTCGCGGCAAACGGGCATGGGCATGCAGGTGGCAGATGTGTACCGCCGTGGCTCGCTCCAGCAGCCACTGACTGATACGGCCCGGGCCAGCGGCCGGGGAATGCTGCAGGATCAGTACACGCATCAGACGGCCACTCCCTTGCGACATTGCAATTGTGCGGTGCGGACCCGGGCAAAGGCCCTGGACAGGCGCAGCAGCATCTCGTCGATATTGCCCTTGCTCACGGTCAGCGCCGGAGTGAAACGCAGGCAGTCCGGTTGCACGGCGTTGAGCAGCAGCCCTTCCTGCAATGCAGCCTTGACCACCGCCTGCGCCGAATCGTCTGCCAGGCTCATGCCCCAGAGCAGTCCCTGGCCACGGACCTGACCCTGGGCGTAACGGCTGGCCAGGCGAGCCAGCCCCTGCCCCAGATACTGGCCATGGCTGCGTACCTGTTGCAGGAACCCCTGCTCCTGGAGGCAATCGAGCACCGCCAGGCCGGCCGAAGTCATCAGGGCATTACCGTGATGGGTGCCGTCGAGTTCGCCATGTTCGAAACAGCAGGCCTTGCCCCGGGCCAGCAGTGCCGCCAGCGGCACTCCACCGCCCAGGCCCTTGCCCAGGGCGATAATGTCGGCACGCACGCCATACAACTGCTCGGCGAGCAAGGTGCCGCAACGGCCGATACCGGTCTGGACTTCGTCGAAGATCAACAGGATGCCCAGCTCACGGCACAGCCGCTCCACGCCCTTGAGGTAATGCTCGGTGGCCGGTACGACCCCGGCCTCGCCCTGGATCGGTTCGAGCATGATCGCCACGGTTTGTGCGTCCACCGCCGCATGCAGGGCTGGCAGGTCATTGAACGGCACCTGGCTGAAACCCGGCAGGCGCGGTTCGAAACGATTACCCGCGGCGCCACCGCCTGCCGCCGACAGCGCGGCAAAACCTCGACCATGGCAGGCCTGGCTGGCCGTGATGATCCCCGCCGCTCCACCACGATGGAGCTGGCCCCACTTGCGGGCCAGCTTGATCGCCGCCTCGCAGGCCTCGCTACCACTGCCCAGCAGATAGGCCTGGTCGCTGCCGGTGCTGCGGCACAAGCGAGCGGCCAGCTTGAGCATGCCGCGGTTGTAGAACCCGGAGCCCGGGTTGATCAACGATTGCGCCTGGGCCGTCAGCGCATTGACCAGCACCGACGGGCTGTGGCCAAGGCTGTTGGCGGCTCCGGCCTGGGTGAAGTCCAGGTAGGTACGATCGTCGCTGTCCCAGAGCCAGGACCCCTGCCCCCGGACAAATACCGGCTGGGGGCGCTGGACGCTGGGCATCAGGCAATCGCTGGACAAGCTGTCGGCCATGGCGGCCGGGCTGGGGGCGATGGCCAGGTCGTCCAGGCTGGGCGGGGAACGGCGCAGGCTGAACAGGTTCATGCCGGCAGCCCCTGGAGCCACATCCCAGGTCGGCTGGCAACTGGACGTTTGTCGCGGTTACCGAGCTGAGCACGGCCCGTATTTTTTGCCTTGCCTATGTAAATGCCATCGACCCGAACGGTACTCATCGCCTTGCGCGGCCCTGTAAGCCTTGTGAATAGGCGCTAGACTAGGCTTCCACGGGGCTTCGGGCCATTTCGATTTTTAAGCTTTTTCGATAAGAAATACTTATGGATTTTAAGCAACTGCGTTACTTCGTCGCGGTGTATGAAGAAGGCCATGTAGGGCGTGCCGCCGAGCGTCTTTCGATCTCCCAACCGGCGCTCTCCCAGCAGATCCGCCAGCTGGAACAGCACCTGGATGTCAGTCTGTTCGAACGCAGTAGCAAGCGCCTGTTGCCGACCCTCGCCGCCCATACCCTGTACAATCACGCGCTGCCCCTGCTCGATGGCCTGCAACAGGCTCGCGAGGCCCTGCGCAACTTCAAGGGCCAGGCCCTGCGCACCCTGGCCATCGGCGTGCTGCAAACCGTGCACAGCAGCCTGGTACCACAAATGCTGGAACGGGTGCGCAAGGCCCAGCCACACCTGGTGGTGCAGATCTACGAATTGACCGGGCTGGAAATCGAACGGCGCCTGCTCAACGGTTCGCTGGACATCGGCATCAGCTATCTGCCACCGCGGCAACCGGGGCTGCATGGCGTTGCACTGTACGAAGACGAGCTGACCCTGGTCATCCCCGAGCAGCATCCCCTGCGCGAATTCAAGAAAGTATCCATGAGCCAGGCGGCCGAGCTACCGATGCTGTTGCTCGGGGAGGAATTCCAGATCCGCCAGATCTGGCAGGCACAACTGGCCAACCTGGGACGGCGTCCGCAGGTGCAAGCGGAATTGAATAATATGGCGGGGATTCTCGACAGCCTGCCTCATACCCGGCTGGCCACGGTCTTGCCGGGACGCTCCCAGCAGCAGCACGGCAACCGGGAATTGCTCTGGAAGCCCTTGAGCGAGCCCAGGGTGCCGCTGAAAGTCGGATTGGTGTGCCGTGACCTGCAGCGTCAGCAAGGAACGCTGGAATTGCTGCGTACGCTATTGGAGGACCCGCTGCATACCCAGGACGGACGCCTGAGTGGCCCGGTGCTGCCGGAAACCCTGGGCTGAAACAGCGAGAGGAAAAAATCCGGGCAAAAGAAAACCCCGCCGAAGCGGGGCTTTGCAGACTGTTTCCCTGACATCCATTTCACTCCACCATCCTGGCGGAATCCTACGTGTCCGTGTTGTTGCTTTGCGCTTCCTGCGCGACGTCCATGTAACGTAGATTAGCTGTACCCCTTATCCACCGATATGGGCGAACTGCAGCACGTGATGTAAGAGATGACTTACAGGCACTTTGCCCGATCAAAACTGCTCCGCAGGCAACAGGAACAGTGATTCGCTACCGGCCTTGACCGAAGCGCTCAGGGAATGAATACGCGGCAGCAGGCGAGCGAAGTAGAAACGCGCCGTTCCCAGCTTGCTGGCATAAAAATCATCGTTCTGCTCCTTGCCCAGGGCCGCCTTGGCCATCAGTGCCCACATGTAGGCATAGGCCGTGTAGCCGAATACCTGCAGGTACTCCACGGACGCTGCGCCAATCTCGTTGGAATTGGTCGCCGCGCGATCCAGCACCCAGGTGGTCAGCTCATCCAGGTTGTCCAGTGCCGCATTGAGCGGACGGACGAACTCACCCAGCGTGGCATCGGCGGTCGCGGTGAAGTGGCGGATCTCCTCGGCAAACAGCTTGTAGAACGCACCGCCGCTACCAACGATCTTGCGCCCTACCAGGTCCAGGGCCTGGATACCGTTGGTGCCCTCATAGATCTGGGTAATGCGCACGTCACGCACCAGTTGTTCCTGACCCCACTCGCGGATGTAACCGTGGCCACCAAAGATCTGCTGGCCATGGACCGTGGTTTCCAGGCCCAGGTCCGTAAGGAATGCCTTGGCGACGGGGGTCAGCAGGGCCACCAGGCTCTCCGCACGCTTGCGGGTGTCGGTATCCTCGCTGAACTTGGCGGTATCCAGTTGCATCGCCACATAAGTGGAGAATGCCCGACCGCCTTCGTTGGCCGCTTTCATGGTCAGCAGCATGCGGCGCACGTCCGGGTGGACAATGATCGGATCGGCAGGCTTGTCCTTGGCTTGCGGGCCGGTCGGTGCACGGCTCTGCAGGCGGTCACGGGCGTACTCCACCGCGTTCTGGTAGGAACGCTCGCCAGTGGCCAGGCCCTGGATGCCCACCCCCAGGCGCTCGTAGTTCATCATGGTGAACATGGCCGCCAGGCCCTTGTTCGGCTCGCCCACCAGGTAACCCAGAGCCTGGTCGAAGTTCATCACACAGGTAGCGGAAGCCTGGATGCCCATCTTGTGCTCGATCGAACCGCAGCTCACCAGGTTGCGCTCGCCCAGGCTGCCATCGGCGTTGACCATGAACTTGGGCACCAGGAACAGCGAGATGCCCTTGGGACCAGCCGGTGCATCCGGCAGCTTGGCCAGCACCAGATGGATGATGTTTTCCGTCAGGTCGTGTTCGCCACCCGTGATGAAGATCTTGGTCCCGGTGATCGCATAGGCGCCATCGGCCCGTGGCTCGGCCTTGGTGCGGATGATCCCCAGGTCGGTGCCGGCGTGAGGCTCGGTCAGGCACATGGAACCGGCCCAGACACCGGCATACATGTTCGGCAGGTAAGTGGCCTTGAGCTCTTCGCTGGCGTGGGCGTTGATCGATAGGCACGCCCCGGCAGTCAGCATCGGGTACAGGCCGAACGCGAGGCTGGCGGAGTTGACCATTTCCTCGACCTGGGCCGATACCACCTTGGGCATGCCCATGCCACCGAACTCGGGATCACCACCGACCCCGACCCAGCCGCCCTCGGCGTAAGTCTGGTAGGCCTGTGGAAAACCTTCTGGAGTGGTGACCGCAGTATCGTTCCAGCGGCAGCCCTCTTCATCGCCACTGCGGCTCAGCGGGCCGATGCTCCTGGCGGTGACTTTGCCCGCTTCTTCCAGGATCGCCTCGACGGTCTCGGCATCCACCGTTTCTGCCAGCGCCGGCAACTGGCCCCAGAGTTTGTCGACCTCGAAGACTTCATTGAGGACGAAGCGCATATCGCGCAGGGGCGCTTTGTAGTCAGCCATGGCAAACCTCGCAAGATCTAAAGACAAGCGGGCCGGAGTGGGCCCATTTACGGAGAGTCGAGTGTACCCGAACAACTTTTGAGACACATAGGGTCATCTGGTGACCGTTTTGTAATTTTTAGTCAATAACTGGCAATAGCATGACAAGGCCGGCCGAGAGCGGGGCTTTTGACAGATGTGACCGTTTGTCTAACCGCTGAAAAGTGCTACCGGCAGACGGACCTTGGCCCCTGGCAGCAGTCGATGGAAATCAAGAAACGTGGGGGCCGGCCTGGCCAGCGCACGGTGGTGCTGGGCGCACCGGCATCGGCGTTTGCGGCAACAGGTCATTGCAACCTACTGCCGCCATCCAGGCCTGCCAATGATCGTACGGGCGCTGAATACGCCGCCATCACCTAACCTGCGGCCGCGTCCATCCGCACTGCGCCGCGTCGGTTCTGCCCAAAGGCCATCACGCAGTTACGCCCCGCGCCCTTGGCGCTATAGAGCGCCTGGTCGGCAGACTTGAGCACTTCCTCGGGAGTCCGGTGCTCCATCAGCCGCTCGGCAACGCCGATACTGATGGTCACCGACACGCTGGAAGCCCCTGCGGCGCCACGGCGCTGGCGACCTTGCTGGTCGTCCTGGGGACGATTTTCCTGGTTGCGCAACTGGATGTTATAGCCGGCGATGATCTCGCGGATCATCTCCAGGTGCGGCATGCATTCATCCAGGCTCTTGCCGGCGAACACCACGGCGAACTCCTCGCCACCATAACGATAGGCCCGGCCGCCACCGGTGACCTTCGACAACTTGCTGGCCACCAGGCGCAGCACCTGGTCACCCACGTCATGGCCATGGGTGTCGTTGAATTTCTTGAAGTGGTCGACGTCGGTCATGGCCAGCACGTAGTTGCGCCCCAGCCGCTGCATGCGTTCGTTCAGGGCACGGCGCCCCGGCAGCCCGGTCAACTCATCGCGAAAGGCCATCTGGTAGGCCTCGTGGGCCACCGCAGAGGCAATCATCAACATCACCTGGCTGCACATGATGTTCAGGGTGAAGGGCAGGATGAACGTCTTGGGCAGCATCCAGAACAGCCCGAGCAAGCCCACCAGTTGTGCCGCATGCAGCGGCCGTGGGCTGCGCCAGTACTGGATCGCCAACAGCAGGAAGGCGGCGAAGAACACCGGATAGGACAACTGGATCAGGCTCATCCAGCTGCCATGCAGGGCTGGCCAGCGAATCTCTGCCAGCCAGGCCAGCAGCGCCTGGGGATAACTTTGCTCCAGGCCCAGGGCCACGCTGCCGAAGGCGAGCAACACGGCGAAGCGCGCCACCATGTCCTGGAACAGATGCGTGCGCTCCTGCCAGGCAGCGAACAAACCGAACAGCAAGGGCAGCAACAGGCAGCACAGGTGGAATACCACCGCGGCATCCTCACGGACCCGGCCATTGTCCCGGTAGAAGTCGGTCTGGGTATCGAGCAGGAAGTAGGCGATGTACACCGTGACCATCAGGAACAGCTCGCGCTGGCGTCGATACACCGCGCAATACGCCCCGCCGAGCAACAGCACCAGGGTCGGCAGCACGTTGAACAGCGAAGTGAAGAATACGTTGAGGTCCTTGACGTAGGCGGCCGCCAGCCCAGCAAGCAGAAGCAGTAAAGACGGAAGAAAGTGACTGAAACGTACAGCGGAAGAACGCGGCAAGGGTAAAACTCCAACCCGGCTTATCAGTAGATGGCATTGTGCCTTCATTGCAGAAGTTAAGCACATGCGATGTGACAGGCGTCACATTGCCACCTCTGTAACGGCAGGGAATCGCTTCAGCTTAGCGTTTTAGTCGGGAATTTTTACCGAAGGTCCGCAGATGCAAAAAAGCCGCTCGCCCCGAGGGGCGAGCGGCTTCGCAGTGGAGCCGGACAGGCTTAGTAAGCCAGGCCGAAATCCTCTTCCTTCATGTCCATCAGGTTGTTGGCGCCCGACAGCATGGTGGCGACATGAGTGCGAGTACGCGGCAGGATGCGCTGGAAGTAGAAGCGCGCGGTCTGCAGCTTGGCGGTGTAGAAGGCCTCTTCGGTGGTGCCGGCAGCCAGCTTCTCGGCCGCCAGGCGTGCCATGTCGGCCCAGAAGTAGGCCAGGCAGGCATAACCGGAGTACATCAGGTAGTCCACCGAAGCAGCACCGACTTCTTCACGGTCCTTCATCGCGGCCATGCCCACTTTCATGGTCAGCTCGCCCCATTCCTTGTTCAGTGCCGCCAGCGGTGCCACGAATTCCTTCACGGCTTCGTTGCCTTCGTTGTTCTGGCAGAACTTGTGGACGATCTTGGTGAACCCCTTCAGCGCCTCGCCCTGGGTCATCAGCACCTTGCGGCCCAGCAGGTCCAGGGCCTGGATACCGGTGGTGCCTTCGTACAGCATCGAGATACGGCTGTCGCGAACGTTCTGCTCCATGCCCCACTCGGCGATGAAACCGTGGCCACCGTAGATCTGCACGCCGTGGTTGGCGGATTCGAAGCCCACCTCGGTCATGAAGGCCTTGGCGATCGGGGTCATGAAGGCCAGCAGGGCATCGGCCTTCTTCTTCTCTTCTTCATCCACACCGTACTTGACGATGTCCACCTGCTTGGCGGTGAAGTAGACCATGGCGCGGTTGCCTTCGGCGAACGCCTTCATGGTCAGCAGCATGCGACGCACGTCCGGGTGCACGATGATCGGGTCGGCAGCCTTGTCCGGTGCTTTCGGGCCGGTCAGCGAGCGCATTTGCAGGCGGTCGCGAGCGTATTTCAGGCCACCCTGGAAACCGATCTCGGCGTGGGCCAGGCCTTGCAGCGCAGTACCCAGGCGAGCGGTGTTCATGAAGGTGAACATGCAGTTCAGGCCTTTGTTCGCCGGGCCGATCAGGAAACCGGTGGCCGCGTCGAAGTTCATCACGCAGGTGGCGTTGCCGTGGATACCCATCTTGTGTTCCAGGGAACCGCAGCTCACGGCGTTACGCTGGCCGACAGAGCCATCGGCGTTGGGCAGGAACTTGGGCACGATGAACAGCGAGATACCCTTGGTGCCGGCCGGGGCGTCCGGCAGGCGAGCCAGTACGATGTGGACGATGTTGTCGGCCATATCGTGTTCACCGGCGGAGATGAAGATCTTGGTACCGGTGACTTTGTAGGAACCGTCGGCCTGAGGCTCGGCCTTGGTGCGCAGCATGCCCAGGTCGGTGCCGCAATGTGGCTCGGTCAGGCACATGGTGCCGGTCCACTCGCCGGTCACCAGCTTGGTCAGGTAGGCGTCTTGCTGCTCAGGCGTACCGTGGGCGGAAATGGTGTTCATCGCGCCATGGGACAGGCCTGGGTACATGCCCCACGACCAGTTGGCCTCACCGACCATTTCGCTGACCGCCAGGCCCAGCGACTCAGGCAGGCCCTGGCCGCCGTGTTCGACGTCGTGGGCCAGGCTTGGCCAGCCGCCTTCGACGAACTGCTTGTAGGCTTCCTTGAAGCCGGTTGGGGTCTTAACGCCGGATTCACTCCAGGTGCAACCTTCCAGGTCGCCTACACGGTTCAGCGGCGCCAGCACCTGCTCACAAAACTTCGCACCTTCCTCGAGAATGGCGTCAACCATGTCCGGAGTGGCGTCCTGGCAAGCCGGGAGGCTCTGATAGTGCGCCTCATAACCAAGCAGCTCGTCACGAACGAAGCGAATATCACGCAAGGGGGCCTTGTAGTCAGGCATAGCGATAAACCTCTGCTGATGTAACCGGGAATGAACAACCGCGTTGAGTTTTTATAGCGGTCAAACAGTTGTTTGAAACATACGTTTACGCCCAAATCTTGTCAAGCGTCGGACAAATACCTTTCGTCATCGCCATGTAACACCCGCGTAGGCCAAGGCCCACGGCACTGCCATGAAGTGTAGAAGCCGGCTAGTCGGCAATCAGTCAGCGCAAGAATTCAGCCGAGGACATGGCATAAAGACAGGCATGAAAAAGCCCGGCCCCCGAAAACGGGGGCCGGGCTTCGACGAAAGGACAATCAGGCGTAGGTGTCGATCAGCGTACCGAGGGCTTCATCCGAGGCCTTGGCGACCTTGACGCCCAGTTCCACCTGGAACTTGCCGGCGGACATTTCCACCACGCTGCTGGCCACGTCCGACTCCTGGCTGCGGTCCACACCGCGCAGGCGGTTGACCTGAAGCTCCGACGACTGACTGCCCGCGGAGCGGTCGACAGCGGTGCTGGCAATCTGGCCAGCGGCTTGATCGACACGATTCTGCCCGGCCTGAATCGCGTTCAGCCCGGCGTAGAAAGCGCTGTTCCCGGAAATTTCCATGAGAGAACTCGACCTGGAAAATGAATGACGGGTGTCATTGAAGCAGACCCGTCAAGAAAACGCCCGTCAAAAACACTAATGGCCAAATGCCCTGCCATAGGCAAAATCTAGTCCAGCAGATCCAGTTGCAGGTGTTCGGCCACTGCCTCGGCCCCAGCCAGCCGGAGCCAGGGCACCTTACCCAGGCACGGCGCAGGAAGACGCTCGGCCAGGGTCGCCAGGTTCTCTTCCAGACGAGAGGTCTTCGGATCGACGATATTGGCCACCCAACCCGCCAGTTGCAGGCCATCCCGGGCAATGGCTTCGGCAGTCAGCAAGGCATGGTTGATGCACCCCAGCCGCACCCCCACCACCAGGATCACCGGCAACCCCAGGGCCATGGCCAGGTCCGAGAGATTGTCCTGGCCCGCCAGGGGTACGCGCCAACCACCTGCACCTTCGATCAGGGTGAAATCCGCGCCCTTGGCCAGGATGTGGCGCATGGGCAGCAGCAACGACTGCACCGTCAATGCCACGCCCGCCTCGCGTGCGGCCAGGTGCGGAGCGATGGCCGGCTCGAAGGCGATCGGGTTGACCTCCTCATAGCTCAGTGGCAACGACGCCTGCGCTTGCAACGCCAAGGCATCGGCATTGCGCAGGCCCTTGGCCGTCAGCTCGCAACCGGACGCCACCGGCTTGCCCGCCGCCGTGCTCAGCCCGGCCAGGCGCGCGGCATGCAGCAGGCCAGCGGCGATGGTGGTCTTGCCCACCTCGGTGTCGGTGCCGGTGATGAAATAGGCAGGACTCATAGTGGTTTCTCCAATACGGCATGGACTACCTGGTAAGTCGCCGGCAACCCCTTGGCCTGGCGAAAGCCCTCATAGGCCGCGATCAACCCTGCGATCCGTGCCCGCCCAGTCAGGCCACCAGGGCGACCAGGATTGAGGTTGTGCGCGCCCAGGGCCTTGAGTTCATGGGTCAGGCTGCGCACGTCCGGGTAGTGCAGGACATGGGGTACCCGCTCCAGGCTCCGCACTCGCAAACCGCTGGCGTCGCACAATTGGCGATAGCGCTCGAACTCGCGAAAGCGATTGACGTGCACCTGCCCATCCACCTGTGCCCAGCTCTCGCGCAGCTCGTGCAAGGTGCCCACGCACAGGCTGGCGAAGGCCAGCACACCACCGGGCTTGAGGACTCGTCGCGCCTCCCTGAGCACCGCGGCGAAATCAGCGCACCACTGCACCGCCAGGCTGGAAAAGATCAACTCACAGCTGTCCACCCGCAACGGCAGGCGCTCGGCGTCTCCCGCTATAAAATGCTCAGCGCCGCCCAAGGGCCTGGCATGCTCGAGCATACCCTCGGCAATATCCAGGGCCAGGCCCTGGCCATCAGGAAAGCGTGCGCCCAACGCCCGGCTGAAGTGCCCGGTGCCGCACCCCATGTCCAGCCAGCGTGCAGGGGCCCAGCCAGTGGGCAAGCGCTCCAGCAATTGCTGGCCAACCGCTCGTTGCAACTCGGCAACGCTGTCATAGCTGGCGGCGGCACGGGAGAACGAGGCCGCAACCCGGCGCTTGTCAGGCAGGCCTGTAGGTGGGACGGGAACAGACAGGTCAGTCATCGCCGGACTCATGCAAGAAAGCCTGGATCGCACCCGCCACTCCATGGGGGTCCTCCAGGAGAAAACCATGGCTGGCCTGTTCAATCAGGCCAACCTCTACATCCGGCAACAATGCCAGCAACTCACTCGCCGCCTCGGCAGGCACCAGGCCATCGAGCCCGGCGAACAGATGCAACTGCGGCCCACGAAAACCCTGCAAGGCCTCACGGGTGTCGAGCTGCGCCAGCAACTCCAGGCCAGCCATCAACACCTCGGGCTGGGTGACCGGCGCGCCACCGAGCAGCAACCGGGACAAACCTCGCGGGTCGCCAGCACCCTGGGCGCAAAGCAGCGAGAAGCGCTTGAGGGTGGCACGCGGGTCGCCAGCGCAGCCCGCCAGGAACCCATCGAAGGTCTCCCCGGCCATCGCGCTGGCCCAGTGCTCATGGGCGACAAAACTGGGATTGCTGGCCAGGGTCAGCAGGCCGCAACAACGCTCGCCACGCCGTGCCGCCAACTCCGAGGCGAGCATGCCTCCCAAGGACCAGCCGCCCAGCCAGGCGTTATCGGGCAGGGCGTCATCGAGTTCATCCAGCCAGTCCGCCGGATCGCTGGATACCAGTTCCGGCAACGGCTCGATCTCCACCCTCAGGTGCTCATCCAATCCTTGCAATGCCGCCGCCAGGGGCTCCAGGGGTGACACGCCCAGGCCCCAGCCGGGCAACAGAATCAGTCGATCACGCATGGCTTGGTCCCGCCTGCCGTTCACTGAAGCAATCTGCCAATACGTCTAACAATAGCTGTACCTGACTTTCGCTGTGAGCGGCGGACAAGGTCACGCGCAACCGCGCGCTGCCGGCCGGGACCGTCGGCGGGCGAATGGCGGTGACCAGGATCCCGCGCTCGCGCAGGCTCTGTGACAGGCGCATGGCCCGGGCGCTGTCGCCGACCAGGATGGGCTGGATCGGAGTGAAGCTGTCCATCAGCGCCAGGCCGATCTGCTCGGCGCCCCGGCGGAACTGGCGGACCAGGCTTGCCAGGTGCTCGCGGCGCCAGTGTTCGCTGCGCAGTAGCTCCAGGCTCTTCAAGGTGGCACAGGCCAACGCTGGCGGCTGGCTGGTGGTATAGATGTAGGGCCGGGCGAACTGGATCAGGCTCTCGATCAATTCCTCGCTCCCTGCGACAAAGGCCCCAGCGGTTCCGAAAGCCTTGCCCAGGGTCCCCACCAGCACCGGCACCTCATCCAGGCCCAGGCCGTAATGTTCTACCAGGCCCGCGCCGTTGGCACCCAGGGGACCGAAGCCATGGGCGTCGTCCACCATCAGCCAGGCGCCTCGGGCCTTGGTTTCACGGGCCAGGGCCGGCAGATCGGCCACATCGCCATCCATGCTGAATACCCCGTCGGTGACCACCAGGGTATTGCCGGTAGCCTTTTCCAGGCGCTTGGCCAGGCTGGCCGGATCGTTGTGCAGGTAGCGGTTGAAACGCGCGCCACTGAGCAGCCCGGCATCCAGCAGCGAAGCATGGTTGAGACGGTCTTCCAGCACCGTGTCGCCCTGCCCCACCAGGGCCGTGACCGCCCCGAGATTGGCCATGTAGCCGGTACTGAACAGCAACGCCCGAGGGCGGCCGGTGAGTTCTGCCAAGGCCTCTTCGAGGGCGTGATGCGGGCCGCTATGGCCCACCACCAAGTGCGAGGCGCCACCGCCCACGCCCCAGCGACTGGCACCGGCGCGCCAGGCTTCGATCACTTGCGGATGATTGGCCAGGCCCAGGTAGTCGTTGTTGCAGAACGCCAGCAATGGCTGGCCGTCAACCACCACTTGCGGCCCCTGGGGGCTGTCGAGCAGGGGACGCTGGCGATACAGATGTTCGGCACGGCGCGCAGCGAGGCGCGCGGCAAGATCAAAAGACATGCAGGCCTCGATGATCAAAAGATGAGCCGTCGCCTCTGCCCCTGGCCGCGACAGGTGTACGAGATCGGGATGCACTCCTGATCCTCGCCCCCTTTCGGGTCGGTCGCGGCCTGTGGCAGCGGGCTACGGGTGGTCGGTCGCTCAGACGACAGCGTTGTAGAACTGCTCGCTGCTCTTTTGCTCCACCAGGGCCTGTTCGATGGCCGCCTGGTGCACTTCATCGGCATGCTCTTCGCGCGCTTCGGGCTGGATGCCCAGGCGGGCGAACAGCTGCATGTCCTTGTCGGCCTGCGGATTGGCGGTGGTCAGCAACTTGTCGCCATAGAAAATCGAGTTGGCGCCGGCGAAGAAGGCCAGGGCCTGCATCTGCTCGTTCATGGCCTCACGACCAGCGGAGAGGCGCACATGGGATTGCGGCATGAGAATCCGCGCCACGGCGAGCATGCGGATGAAGTCGAACGGGTCAACGTCATCGGCATTTTCCAGCGGCGTACCGGCCACTTTCACCAGCATGTTGATCGGCACCGACTCCGGGTGCTCGGGCAGGTTGGCCAGCTGGATCAACAGCCCGGCACGGTCGTCCAGGGACTCGCCCATGCCCAGGATGCCGCCGGAACAGATCTTCATCCCGGCATCGCGCACATAGGCCAGGGTCTGCAGGCGTTCGCTATAGGTGCGGGTGGTGATGATGCTGCCGTAGAACTCCGGCGAGGTGTCCAGGTTGTGGTTGTAGTAGTCCAGGCCAGCCTGGGCCAGGGCCTCGGTCTGCTCCTGGTCGAGCTTGCCCAGGGTCATGCAGGTCTCCAGGCCCATGGCCTTGACCCCTTTGACCATCTCCAGCACGTAGGGCATGTCCTTGGCGGAAGGATGCTTCCAAGCCGCGCCCATGCAAAAACGCGTGGAGCCGATGGCCTTGGCCCGGGCAGCCTCTTCCAGGACCTTCTGCACTTCCAGGAGTTTTTCCTTTTCCAGGCCGGTGTTGTAGTGACCGGACTGCGGACAATATTTGCAATCTTCCGGGCAAGCGCCGGTCTTGATCGACAGCAGGGTGGAAACCTGGACCCGATTGGCATCGAAATGCGCGCGGTGCACCGTCTGCGCCTGGAACAGCAAGTCGTTGAACGGCTGGGTGAACAGGGCTTTGACTTCAGCCAAAGTCCAGTCATGACGCAAGGTGGCGGTGGTGCTGGCGCTCATGGGCGGTTCCTTGATTATGCTTGGCAGGCGGTGCGGGACAGGGAAAGTCCACAGCCGCAACACGGATGTTCGGCATATTTAAGGAAGCCGCCATGCACTGTCAACCAGAAAGAAAAATACCGGTTTACATCTGGCTAAAAAACAAACAACCCTGTTTGCTCTGCGACGAACCCAGCGATTCAGCCATGGCCCTGTGCACGCCCTGCTTGCACGACCTGCCCTGGCTCGGGGCCCAGTGCCCGGTCTGCGCCCTGCCGTTGCCGGTCGCGGGATCGACCTGCGGCCAATGCCTGCAACGACCTCCGGCGTTCACCAAGGTCATCGCCCCTTGGCGCTACGACTTCCCGATAGACAGCCTGGTCAGCCGCTTCAAACACCATGAAAAGTGGCCTTTTGGCCGCCTGATGGCCGAGCTTCTCGGGCAGTTCCTGCATTATCGTTTCGACGAGGGGTTACCCCGGCCGGACTGCCTGGTGCCGGTGCCACTGTCCCGGCGCCGCCTGCGCCAGCGCGGTTTCAACCAGGCCGGCATGCTGGCCCACTGGTTGGGTCGGCAACTGCAACTACCGGTCGAGCCACAGTGGGTCCGGCGCACCCAGGACACGCCTGCACAACAAGGCCTGGGGGCACGGGCTCGCCAGGGTAACTTGCGCCGGGCGTTCACCCTGGCAAGCGATGCCCAGGTCAGGGGCCGGCACCTGGCGCTGGTGGACGACGTCCTGACCACCGGCGCCACCGCCCAGGCCCTGGCTCGCCTGCTACTGGCAGCCGGAGCCCGCCAGGTGGACGTCTATTGCCTGGCCCGTACTCCCAGGCCCAAGGCCCCGGACTGACTTGACTCTCGTCGCTCAAGCCGCAAACTCCCAGTCCATCTTCCGTGCCCGAAGCGTCCCAGCCATGTCCCTGCCCACCCTGTTGACCCAACACATCGCCCGTCGCCCGCAGCGCATCGCGCTGTTGCAGCACATCGCCGAGCAGGGCTCCATCACCCGTGCAGCGAAAAGTGCCGGCCTGAGCTACAAGGCGGCCTGGGACGCCATCGACGAGCTCAACAACCTGGCCCAGAACCCGCTGGTGGAGCGCAGCGTTGGCGGCAAGGGCGGTGGCGGCGCCAGGCTGTCCGCCGAAGGTGAACGGGTCTTGCGCCTCTATCAGCGCCTGCAGGTGCTGCAGGCCCAGGTATTGGAAGCGGCTGAAGACGCCAGCGATTTCGACCTGCTGGGGCGCTTGATGCTACGCACCAGTGCGCGCAACCAGTTGCACGGCAAGGTCCATGAAATTGTCCCGCAGGGTTGCAACGACCTGCTCAGCCTGGAACTGCCCGACGGGGTCCAGCTCAAGGCGCAGATCACCCACGACAGCACCCAGCGCCTGGAACTGGCCCCCGGCACCGAGGTCGTGGCCCTGATCAAGGCGGGATGGCTGGACGTGCAGGCCGTCGGGGCCCCGGTAACAACTGGACACAATTGCCTCACAGGCACCATCGAGCGAATTCTCGATGCCGAGGACGGCCCTTGCGAAGTCCGGATCGCCCTGCCCAATGGCCAGGTTCTCTGTGCCCTGGCCGAGCCGCTGCTGTTGAAAACCCTGGGGCTGGCGCAAGACCGGCCGGTCCAGGTGCAGTTCTCCCCCTCCCATGTGCTCCTGGGAACTCCGCTCTGACCCTGGCCCCAAGCTCCCGGACGCCCCTTTTCAAGGTCTTGGGCCTGCAACAAATTCGTCATCGGTGCTCATTAAGGTGGCTGCAAAAACCCGCAGGGAGCCTGATATGAGCCTGTTAGAAGAAGACCAACCCACCGACCTGGAACAGATCGTCGGCCTCAGCCGCCGGGGCTTCATCGGTGCCGGCGCCCTGTGCGGCGCAGCCCTGTTCCTGGGCGGCAGCCTGCTGAGCCGCAGCGCCCTGGCTGCCGGTGTCAGCGCCGGCAACGGCCAACTGCTGGGTTTTGCCAGCATCCCCAGTGCCACCAGCGACACCATCACCCTGCCGCCGGGCTACAAGTCCTCGGTGCTGATCAGCTGGGGCCAGCCGTTGCACAAGAACGGCCCGGCCTTCGACCCGAGTGGCAATGGCACCGCCCAGGCCCAAGAAGTGCAATTTGGCGACAACAACGACGGCATGAGCCTGTTCGCCTTCCCGGATGACCGCAACCGGGCCCTGATGGCGATCAACAACGAATACACCAACTACCGCTACCTCTTCCCCCACGGCGGCCTGCCACAGTCGGCCGAGGACGCACGCAAGGCCCAGGCCAGCGAAGGCGTTTCAGTGATCGAGGTGCAACGCAAGAACGGCCAGTGGCAGTTCGTCCAGGGCTCGCGCTACAACCGGCGTATCCACGGCAACACGCCGATCCGCCTCAGCGGCCCCGCCGCCGGCCACGCGCTGCTCAAGACCAGCGCCGACCCCAAGGGCAAGAAAGTCCTCGGCACCTTCCAGAACTGCGCCAATGGCAAGACCCCGTGGGGCACCTACCTGACCTGCGAAGAGAACTTCACCGACTGCTTCGGCAGCAGCAACGCCGAGCACAAGTTCGACGCCGCCCAGAAGCGCTATGGCGCCTCGGTGGCCAGCCGCGACATCAACTGGCACCTGCACGATCCGCGCTTCGACCTGGCCAAGAACCCCAACGAGCTCAACCGCCACGGCTGGGTGGTGGAGATCGACCCTTTCGATCCGCAATCGACCCCGATCAAGCGCACCGCCCTGGGCCGCTTCAAGCATGAGAACGCCGCCCTGGCGCAAACCCGCGATGGCCGCGCCGTGGTCTACATGGGCGACGACGAACGCGGTGAGTTCATCTACAAATTCATCAGCCGCGACCGCATCAACCACCGTCATCCCAAGGCCAACCGCGACCTGCTGGACCACGGCACGCTGTATGTGGCGCGTTTCGATGCAGGCGATGGCAACCCGGACCACCCCAAGGGCCAGGGCCAGTGGATCGAGCTGACCCATGGCAAGAACGGCATCGACGCCAGCAGCGGTTTCGCCGACCAGGCCCAGGTGCTGATCCAGGCTCGCCTGGCCGCCAGCGTGGTCCAGGCCACACGCATGGACCGTCCCGAGTGGATCGTGGTCAGCCCCAAGGATGGCCAGGTGTATTGCACCCTGACCAACAACTCCAAGCGCGGTGAAGACGGCATGCCGGTGGGCGGCCCCAACCCGCGGGAGAAAAACGTCTATGGGCAGATCCTGCGCTGGCGCACCGGTGGCGACGACCATGGCTCGCTGAACTTCTCCTGGGACCTGTTCGTGGTCGCCGGCAACCCTGGCGTGCACGCCGGCAAGCCCAAGGGCGGCTCCTCCAACATCACCCCGCAGAACATGTTCAACAGCCCCGATGGCCTGGGTTTCGACAAGGCCGGGCGCCTGTGGATCCTCACCGACGGCGACTACAGCAACAGCGGCGACTTCGCCGGCATGGGCAACAACCAGATGCTCTGCGCCGATCCCGACAGCGGCGAGATCCGCCGTTTCATGGTCGGACCGGTGGGCTGCGAAGTCACCGGGATCGCCTTCGCCCCGGACCACAAGACCCTGTTCGTGGGCATCCAGCACCCGGGGGAAAACGGCGGTTCGACCTTCCCTGAGCACTTGCCCAACGGCAAGCCGCGGTCCTCGGTGATGGCCATTACCCGGGAAGATGGCGGCATCATCGGCGCTTGATCCAAGCGCGTGCCGAGCCGGCGCCTGCCTCTGGCCGAGGCAGGCGCCATAGCGCCCTCCACCGGCCTGCCCGTCTGCGTTACCATGCTGGGCCGGACGCGGCAGCCTGCTGCGCGCAGGAGTAAGCATGTCGCACCCGTTTGATACCCTCACCCCCGACCTGGTCCTGGACGCCGTGGAAAGCATCGGCTTTCTCAGTGATGCCCGGGTCCTGGCCCTCAACAGCTACGAGAACCGCGTCTACCAGGTCGGCATCGACCAGGGCGAGCCGCTGGTGGCCAAGTTCTACCGCCCCCAGCGCTGGAACGACGAGGCCATCCTCGAAGAACACAGCTTCACCTTCGAACTGGCTGAGTGCGAGGTGCCGGTGGTGGCGCCGATCGTCCATGAAGGGCGCAGCCTGTTCGAGCATGCGGGATTTCGTTTCGCCCTGTTCCCAAGGCGTGGTGGCCGCGCCCCGGAACCGGGCAACCTCGACCAGCTCTATCGCCTCGGGCAACTGCTGGGCCGCCTGCACGCCGTCGGTGCCAGCCGCCCGTTCAGCCACCGCGAGGCCTTGGGCGTACAGAACTTCGGCCACGACTCCCTGGCGACTCTGCTGCAAGGCAACTTCATTCCCAAGAGCCTGTTGCCGGCCTATGAGTCCGTCGCCCGCGACCTGCTCAAGCGCGTGGAAGCCCTCTATCAGTCCACTACGCACCAGAACATCCGCCTGCATGGCGACTGCCACCCGGGCAACATGATGTGCCGCGACGAGGTGTTCCATATCGTCGACCTCGACGACTGTCGCATGGGCCCTGCGGTGCAGGACCTGTGGATGATGCTCGCGGGGGACCGCCAGGAACGCCTCGGCCAGTTGTCCGAGTTGATGGACGGCTACAGCGAGTTTCACGATTTCAACCCTCGCGAACTGGCACTGATCGAGCCGCTGCGGGCCCTGCGCCTGATGCACTACAGCGCCTGGCTGGCCCGGCGCTGGGATGACCCGGCGTTCCCCCGCAGCTTCTCCTGGTTCGGTAGCGAACGTTATTGGGGCGACCAGGTACTGGCCCTGCGCGAACAATTGGCGGCGCTCGACGAAGAACCCCTGCGGCTGTTCTGAAGCCCCGGACGGGAACGGCAGGCCATGCACGGAAAAGCCAGGACAGGTATAGACAATTATCCTTACAATCGCGCCTTTGATAGTTGCCTAAGCAAGGATTCTCCATGCAAGCCGCCAACCCGCGCCGCGGGTACATCCTGGGCCTGACCGCCTACATCATCTGGGGTCTGTTTCCGCTCTATTTCAAAGCCATCGCCAGCGTGCCCGCCGTGGAAATCATCGTCCACCGGGTGCTCTGGTCAGCGCTGTTCGGCGGCCTGCTGCTGGTGGTCTGGAAGCACCCCGGCTGGTGGCGGGAACTGCGGGACAACCCACGGCGCCTGGCGATCCTGGCCCTGAGCGGCACCCTGATCGCCGCCAACTGGCTGACCTATGTCTGGTCGGTAAACAACGGGCGCATGGTCGAGGCCAGCCTGGGCTACTACATCAACCCGCTGATCAACGTACTGATGGGCATGCTGATCCTCGGCGAGCGCCTGCGCCGCCTGCAGTGGCTGGCGGTGCTGCTGGCGGCGGTCGGGGTGGCCCAGCAGGTCTGGCAGTTGGGTAGCCTGCCCTGGGTCTCGCTGGCCCTGGCGCTGAGCTTCGGTTTCTATGGCCTGATCCGCAAGCAGGCTCCAGTGAAGGCCTTGCCGGGACTGGTGGTGGAAACCTGGATGCTGGTGCCCATCGCAATGGCCTGGTTGCTGTTGCACCCGGACGCCAGCAGCGCCCATGCGGCCTTCTGGACCAGCTCAGAAGCCTGGTGGCTGGTGGCGGCCGGCCCGGTGACGCTGATCCCGCTGGTGTGCTTCAACGCCGCCGCCCGGGACCTGCCCTACACCACCCTGGGGTTCCTGCAATACCTGGCCCCGACCCTGGTGCTGCTCCAGGCCGTGCTGCTGTTCGGTGAGCAACTCTCTTCCAGCACCCTGGTGGCTTTCATGTTCATCTGGGCGGGCCTGGCGGTGTACAGCGTGGATGCCTGGCTGAGCCTGCGCGGACGTAACTGATCAATAAACAATCAATCATCTGCAGGCCACGTCCCCTGTGGCCTGCGGCGGTTCTTCCCAAGCTTATCCACAGGCTGGTCCCCGCCGTTTGTGCACAAGCCCTTGAAATTGCCGGTTTTTTGATCAATTCACGGGAAGCCGCGACATCCCTGGGCCAGCGACGGGTCTCTACAGGTTATCCACAGGCGCATGCACGCTTTACTGGGATAACCCATCCAACGGCCCTCAGCCTTCGCTGCGTAGCACCAACTCCACCATCAGGTCGTCCGCCAGGGTTTCCAGGCGTGCCTGCAAGACCTCAAGGGACAGGGTCAGGGGCACTGCCAGGATGGCCTCGGCATGGAACAGCGGCTCGCTGCTCATGGGCGCCGGCCGCACTTCCGTCACCAGCCGCTCCAGATTGACCCCCTGCTCCGCCAGCAAGCGGGTGATGTCCCGGACAATCCCCGGTCGGTCGTTACCCACCAGTTCCATGGCAATGGGTTTCCAGGTGCAAGATTGCTCGATGCCGCTTTGCGCGATCAACACGCGGATGCCCTGGGCCGAAAGCCCCTGCAAGGCGTCCACCAGCTCATCGTAGGCTTCGGCCGGCACCGCCACCCGGAGAATGCCGGCGAACTGCCCGGCCATGCGCGACAGGCGGCTTTCCAGCCAGTTGCCACCGTGGGCGGCGATGCACTGGGCAATGCGTTCGACCTGCCCGGCCTTGTCCGCAGCGAATACCGTGAGAACGAGATGGTCCATGGCACAGCCCTCTTTTACGGGTGGAAGAGCAATTATAGGCAGCCTCGCCAGCAGCGCCCGGTGCCCCTGGTCGAGGCCAGGCAAATGGGCCGGTAGCCCAAAAATACAAATCGTGTACAACTTTTTGTATTTATATGGAACAATCCATCGGCTTTTTGCGAACACCAAGCTTCCCAGCGTGACCGCACTGCATTATTGAGTCGCGAAACGACGTATTTAGTCTAATTTTCACAACCGCAATTCATCATGTAGTATGCCGCAGCGCGCACTACATAATGTTGGAACGATGTCTGCCAAGGCTTGATCACAACCCCCGCAATCCCCGTCAGCAAGGCTCCGCCGTTGATTGGAAGCACCCAGCCGCCAGCGATGGCATGTACTGGTGATCAGGGTTGTGCTTTAAATGGCCGCCGGCTTCATTGTTAATTTGAAGAGCTGAAAAGCGAAATAGCTGAGCAGAGTGAGGCAAGCAATGACTGAACACGTTCAAGTCGGTGGCCTGCAGGTCGCCAGAGTCCTGTTCGACTTCGTGAACAACGAAGCCATTCCCGGTACCGGCCTCACCGCCGACGCGTTCTGGGCCGGTGCCGACAAGGTCATCCACGACCTGGCCCCGAAGAACAAAGCCCTACTCGCCAAGCGCGACGACTTCCAGGCCCGGATCGATGCCTGGCACCAGTCTCGTGCCGGCCAGGCGCATGACGCCGTGGCTTACAAAGCCTTCTTGCAAGACATCGGTTACCTGCTGCCAGAAGCAGCGGATTTCCAGGCGACGACCCAAAACGTCGATGAAGAGATCGCCCGCATGGCCGGCCCGCAGCTGGTAGTGCCGGTGATGAACGCCCGCTTCGCCCTCAACGCCTCCAACGCCCGCTGGGGCTCGCTGTACGACGCGCTGTACGGCACCGACGCCATCAGCGAAGCCGATGGGGCGCAAAAGGGCAAAGGCTACAACAAGGTCCGCGGCGACAAGGTCATCGCCTTCGCCCGCGCCTTCCTCGATGAATCCGCCCCCTTGACCGCTGGCTCCCACGTGGATTCGGTGAGCTACAAGATCGTTGGCGGCAAGCTGGTGGCAGGCCTCAAGGGCGGCAGCAACATCGGCCTGCGCAACGATGCCCAACTGATCGGCTACCAGGGCGATGCCGCGGCACCGACCGCGATCCTGCTCAAGCACAACGGCCTGCACTTCGAGATCCAGATCGACGCCGCAAGCCCCGTCGGCCAGACCGACGCCGCCGGGGTCAAGGACCTGCTGATGGAAGCGGCCCTGACCACCATCATGGACTGCGAAGACTCAGTCGCCGCGGTCGATGCCGACGACAAGGTAGTGATCTACCGCAACTGGCTGGGCCTGATGAAAGGCGACTTGGCCGAAGAAGTGGCCAAGGGCGGCAAGACCTTCACCCGCACCATGAACGACGACCGCGAGTACACCGGCGCCGACGGCAAGTCCGTGAAGCTGCATGGTCGCTCGCTGCTGTTCGTGCGTAACGTCGGCCACCTGATGACCATCGACGCGATCCTCGACCAGCACGGCAACGAAGTGCCGGAAGGCATCCTCGACGGCCTGGTCACCAGCCTCGCGGCGATCCACAACCTCAACGGCAACACCTCGCGCAAGAACAGCCGCACCGGCTCGGTGTACATCGTCAAGCCGAAGATGCACGGCCCTGAAGAAGCCGCGTTCACCAACGAGCTGTTCGGCCGCATCGAAGAGGTGCTGAACCTGCCGCGCAACACCCTGAAAGTCGGGATCATGGACGAGGAGCGCCGTACCACGGTCAACCTCAAGGCTTGCATCAAGGCGGCCAGCGAGCGCGTGGTGTTCATCAACACCGGCTTCCTCGACCGCACCGGCGACGAGATCCACACCTCCATGGAAGCCGGCGCCATGGTGCGCAAGGCCGACATGAAGGCCGAGAAATGGATCGGCGCCTACGAGAACTGGAACGTCGATATCGGTCTGAGCACCGGCCTGCAAGGTCGTGCGCAAATCGGTAAAGGCATGTGGGCGATGCCCGACCTGATGGCAGCGATGCTCGAACAGAAAATCGCCCACCCGCTGGCCGGTGCCAATACTGCCTGGGTGCCGTCGCCGACTGCCGCCGCCCTGCACGTGCTGCACTACCACAAGGTCGACGTATTCGCCCGCCAGGCCGAACTGGCCAAGCGCGCCCGTGCTTCGGTGGATGACATCCTGACCATCCCGCTGGCAGTCAACCCGAGCTGGACGCCGGAGCAGATCAAGAACGAACTGGACAACAACGCCCAGGGCATCCTTGGTTACGTGGTGCGCTGGATCGACCAGGGCGTGGGCTGTTCCAAGGTGCCGGACATCAACGATGTCGGCCTCATGGAAGACCGCGCCACCCTGCGGATCTCCAGCCAGCACATCGCCAACTGGCTGCGCCATGGCGTGGTGACCCAGGAGCAGGTGCTCGAAAGCCTCAAGCGCATGGCTCCAGTCGTTGACCGGCAGAACGCCGGCGACTCGCTGTACCGCCCACTGGCCCCGAACTTCGACAGCAACATCGCCTTCCAGGCTGCCCTGGAACTGGTGATCGAAGGCACCAAGCAGCCCAACGGCTACACCGAGCCGGTCCTGCACCGTCGGCGCCGTGAGTTCAAGGCCAAGAACGGCCTGTAACGGCGCAGCACCAGCAACAAAAAAGCCCCGGTCCATGACCGGGGCTTTTTCATTTCGGCTCGCTGCCCCCTTGGCGCTACAGCACCACGCCCAGCTCGTGCTTGACCAACGCCAACAGCTTGCCGGTGTCGATGGGCTTGAGCAGGAAGTCCACCACGCTCAGGTGCATGGCGGCGATGGCGTCGCGCACATCGGCATCGCCGGAAATGATGATGATCGGCAACGCCGCCCGTTCCGATTCACGCACCTGGCGAATCAGGTCCAGGCCACTGCAAGGTGCCATGCGCAGGTCAGTGATCAACAGGCCGATGGACTTGTTCGACTCGAGCATTTCCAACGCAGCCTTGCCACTGGCCGCGGTCATGCAACGAATGCCATCAAGACCGAGGATCTCCGAAAGCAATTCGCGGGCATCCTTGTCGTCATCGGCGATCAACACCCGCTGCGCCGGCAGATCGGGCTCCAGCATGACGGCACTCAGCGCCTCGCGCTCGGCATCGCTCAAGATATCGTGGTCGGACATACAGTTCTCTACAGGATCGAATCACCTAGCACAGTGGTCAGACATCGCCAGGCAGGCCTCCAATGTGCACTTCGTCGGAAAAATTGCCAAGAGTCTTGATCAGAGCTTTTTTGCATCGATGGCCTGTGGCTCAAAGCCAAATGTCCGGCCCCCGGTAGCCGAACCGGCCAAGCCCGAAGCAACGCGACCCAAGAGCACGGCAATAGCGAGGCGCCTCCTAGACTTACGTCCAATGGGCACCTGCCAGTCCCTGGGCCGACCATTGCCCTGATCCGAACACAACAAATCCAAAAAGCTTGCGGTAATCGTCATGAGTAAAGCGGACGCCTTCATCCAGGCAGGGAAGACCGCGGTGTTGCAGAACATCCAGGGCACTGTGCAGTTCCTGCAACGTTTCCCCCCTTTCAACCAGATGGAAAACCTGCACCTGGCCTATCTGGTAGAACAGTGCCAACTGCGCTTCTACGGCCCCGGCGACAGCATCATCAAGCCCGCCGACGGCCCGGTGGAGCACTTCTACATCGTCAAGCAGGGCCGTGTGGTGGGTGAGCGCACCCACGCCGCCAAGGGCAGCACCGAAACCACCTTCGAGATCACCACCGGTGAGTGCTTCCCCTTGGCCGCGCTGCTGGGCGAACGCGCCACCCGTACCGAACACCGGGCCGCCGAAGACACCTTCTGCCTGCAATTAAACAAGGACGCCTTCATCAAGCTATTCGCCCTCTCGGCGGAGTTTCGCGACTTCGCCCTGCGTGGGGTCAGCAGCCTGCTCGACCAGGTCAACCAGCAGGTCAAGCGCAAGGCTGTCGAAACCCTCGGCACCCAATACTCGCTGAACACCCGCCTGGGTGAGCTTGCCATGCGCCACCCCGTGACGTGCTCCCCGGCCACGCCGCTGCGCGAAGCCGTGGCGCAGATGCATGAACAACAGGTAGGCAGCATCGTGGTGGTGGACGAACGCAAGGCGCCCCTGGGGATCTTCACCCTGCGCGACCTGCGCCAGGTGGTGGCCGACGGCAGCCAGGACCTCAACCAGCCTATCGAACGCCACATGACCCAGGCGCCGTTCTTCCTCAGCCCGGACCACAGCGCCTTCGACGCCGCCATCGCCATGACCGAGCGCCATATCGCCCACGTCTGCCTGGTCAAGGAGCAACGCCTGTGCGGCGTGGTGTCCGAGCGCGACCTGTTTTCCCTGCAACGGGTCGACCTGGTGCACCTGGCACGCACCATCCGCAACGCGCCGCGAGTGGAACACCTGGTGGCGCTGCGCGGCGAGATCGGCCAACTGGTGGAACGCATGCTGGCCCATGGCGCCTCATCGACCCAGATCACTCACATCATCACTCTGCTCAACGATCACACCGTGTGCCGGGTGATCGAGCTGACCCTGGCCGACAAGGGCGACCCCGGCGTGCCCTTCAGCTGGCTGTGCTTCGGCAGCGAAGGCCGGCGCGAACAGACCCTGCACACCGACCAGGACAACGGCATCCTGTTCGAGGCCCGGGACGCGGCCCACGCCGCCGAGATCCGCGGCAAGCTGCTGCCCATCGCCCAGCAGATCAACCAGAGCCTGGCTCTGTGCGGCTTCACCCTGTGCAAGGGCAACATCATGGCCGGCAACCCCGAGCTGTGCCTGTCCCGAGCCGAATGGGCCCGGCGCTTCGCCGCCTTCATCCGCGAGGCGACCCCGGAGAACCTGCTGGGCTCGAGCATCTATTTCGATTTGCGGGTGGTCTGGGGCGACGAGCAAGGTGCCGAGCAGTTGCGCCGCGGCATCCTCGACCAGGTGGCCGACAATCGCCTGTTCCAGCGCATGCTGGCAGAAAACGCCCTGCGCCAGCGCCCGCCGGTGGGGCGCTTTCGCGAGTTCGTACTGGCCAAAAAGAACGGCGAGAAAGCCACCCTCGACCTCAAGGTCCAGGGCCTCACGCCCTTCGTCGACGGTGCCCGGCTGCTGGCCCTGGCCAACGGCATCGGCGCCATCAACACCTTGGAGCGCCTGCGCCAACTGGTGTCCAAGCAAGTCATCGAGCCGCTGGACGGCGCCGCCTATGAAGAGGCCTACCACTTCATCCAGCAAACCCGCATGCAACAGCACCAGCGCCAGACCCGGGACAACCAGCCCTACTCCAACCGGCTCGACCCGGACAGCCTCAACCACCTGGACCGGCGCATCCTGCGCGAGTCCCTGCGCCAGGCCCAGCGCCTGCAGAGCAGCCTGGCCCTGCGGTACCAGCTATGAGCCTGTTCAACTGGTTTCGCCCTGCCGCCAGCGTCCTGGACAGCACCCAGCAACAGCGCCGCGATCGCCTGCCGGCATTCACCCCGCTGGATGAGCGCAGCCTGCGCGAACAACGCTGGGTGGTGGTGGACGTCGAGACCAGCGGCCTGAACCTCAATCGCGACCAGGTGCTGTCCATCGGGGCCGTAGTGATCGAGGACGGGGCCATCGACTTCAGCCAGCAGTTCGAACGCACCCTGCAGCGCGAGGGGCACAAGCTCAGCCCCAGCGTACTGATCCACGGCCTGGGCCCCAGCGCCATCGCGGCCGGCAGCGATCCGCTGGAGGCCCTGCTGGACTTCATGGAGTTCGTTGGCGACAGCCCGCTGCTGGCCTTCCACGCCCCGTTCGACCAGCACATGCTTGGCCGCGCACTGAAGGACAGCCTGGGCTACCGCTTGCAGCACGACTTCCTCGATGTGGCGGACATGGCCCCGCTGCTCTGCCCACAAGCGCCTATCCGCGAGGCCGGCCTGGATGACTGGGTCGACTGGTTCAAGCTACAGGTGGTGGAACGCCACCATGCCGCGGCCGATGCCCTGGCCACTGCCGAACTGGCGCTGATCCTGTTCAACCGCGCGCAACAGCAACAAATCCACAGCCCCTTGAGCCTGCAACAGCGCCTGGGCCAGTGGAGACGCCGCCGGCAGGCTCCCTCCTTCTAGGTTTCGCGGGTGAGGGAGCTCGCTACCTCACCGCAACCGGCCCCACCCCATGGATCGATTGCCGACCAGCGTCAATTGCGCCACTGTTTCGCCTCTGCCACAATCGCGAATAATTCTCGTTATTTGAAACTTCCCCCTGGTGATTCCCGTTGTCGTCAGTCCAAAGTCCCCGCAATGAGCTGGTTGATACCCTGTATCGCGACCATCGTGGCTGGCTGCTGGCCTGGCTACGGCGCAACGTGGCCTGTGCACAACGGGCCGAAGACCTGAGCCAGGACACCTTCGTGCGCCTGCTGGGGCGCGATGAACTCAAGGCCCCCCGTGAGCCCCGGGCCTTCCTGGCGGCCATCGCCAAGGGCCTGCTGTTCGATCATTTCCGCCGTGCCGCCCTGGAGCAGGCCTACCTCAACGAGTTGCTGCTGATCCCCGAGGCCGAACAACCCTCGCCGGAAGAACAGCAAATGATCCTCGAAGACCTCAAGACTATCGACCGCCTGCTCGATAAACTGTCGAGCAAGGCCCGCGCGGCCTTTCTCTACAACCGCCTCGATGGCCTGGGCCACGCCGAGATCGCCACCCGCCTGGGGGTCTCCGTACCCCGGGTCCGCCAGTACCTGGCCCAGGGCATCCGCCAATGCTACATCGCCCTCTACGGGGAGCCGACATGACCCCCATCAGTTCCAAGCCGGTGTCCGCCCGGGTGCTGGACGCCGCCATCGCCTGGCAACTGTCGCTGGACGGCGGCGCCAGCGCCCTGGAGCACGAAGAGTTCGCCAAGTGGCACTGCGCCCATGAAGAACACGCCCGTGCCTGGCGCCAGCTGGGCATGCTCGACCAACGCTTCAACCTGGCTCCGGGCCCGGCCCGCAATGCCCTGGTGCAATCGCGCGAAGGCCTGCGCCGGCGCGTGCGCAAGCTGGGCCGCGGGATCGCCAGCGTGGTGCTGGTGGGGGGCCTGGGGCTGTTCCTCGAGCAGCACTACCTGCCGCTGGACTATTGGCTGGCCGACCAGCGCACCGGCACCGGCGAGCAACTCATGCTGCGCCTGTCCGACGGCACCCTGATCAACCTCAATACCCACAGCGCGCTGGACGTACGCTTCGACGACAAGCAGCGGCGCCTCATCCTGCAGGAAGGCGAAGTCCTGATCGAGACCGGACACGGCGACAGTCGCCCGTTCATCGTCGAGACCCGCGACGGCCGGCTACGGGCCCTGGGTACGCGGTTCCTGGTCAAGCGCGAGGACCAGGGCACGCGCCTGGGCGTGCTGCAGTCGGCGGTGGCGGCGCGGCCCCAGGAAGGCCAGGACGAAAAAGTCTTCAAGGAAGGCCAGCAGGTGCTGATGCAGCGCGATGGCCTGCAAGCGCCGCAGGCCCTGGCCATGGGTGCCGATGCCTGGAGCCTGGGCATGCTGGTGGTGGACAACGCCCGCCTGGGCGACCTGATCAAGGAACTGGGCCGCTATCGCCACGGCTACCTGGGTGTCGCCCCCGAAGTGGCCGACCTGCGCATCACCGGCAGCTTCCCGCTGCACAACACCGACCTGGCGCTCGACGCCCTGCTGCCGACCCTGCCAGTGCAGATCGAGCGGCGTACCGACTGGTGGGTCAACGTCGTCGCCAAGGCCGATCCCAAGCCCTGACATCCCCTTTCCCCGCCGACTCCAACCTGCCTTGGAGCCGGCGGGCGACTGCCCTTCTTTCGCAAATCTAAATTATTTTCAATTCGCCCTATCACTTTTCGAATCTCATCCGGCTCATAGGCAATTGCGAAACATTTCCATCCAGGAGCCGCCGTATGTCCCGCCCGCTAGACACCCTGTTGCGCCCCAGCCTGCTGGCCATTGCCATTGCCCTGAGCGCCCCCCTGGCCAGCCCGTTGCTGATGGCGGCCGAGCAGTCCTCCAGCGTGCGCGCCTACAACCTGCCGGCGGCGCCCCTGGCCAGCACCCTGAACCAGATCGCCAGCCAGGCCGGCCTGGCCCTGAGCCTGAATCCGTCCCTGGCCGCCGGCAAGACCTCGGCCCCGGTCCAGGGCCAGTTCGACGCCGCCGGCGCCCTGCGCGAAGCCCTGCGCGGTACTGGCCTGCAACTGGAGCACAGCGGCGCCGGCACCTACAGCCTGGTGGCTGCACCGGACGGCGTCGTGGCCCTGCCGGAAACCAATATCAGTGGCCAGCAGGCCTATGAAAGTGCCTGGGGACCGGTGGAAGGCTATGTCGCTACCCGTACTGCCGCTGGCACCAAGACCGATACCTCGCTAGTAGAGGCGCCGCGTTCGATTTCCGTTGCTACCCGCCAGCAGATGGAGGACCGCAACGTCCAGAACCTCGACGACGCGGTGCGCTACATGCCCGGCATCGTCTCCGCCAGCTACGGCAGTGACACCCGTTACGACTGGATGCTGGTGCGCGGCTTCGAACCCACCCAGTTCCTCGACGGCCTGCCACTGCCACGGGGCGTGTACGCCAACCCGAAAGCCGAGACCTGGAACCTAGACCGCCTGGCCTTGCTGCGCGGCCCGGCATCCTCGGTCTATGGCCAGACGCCTCCGGGCGGCTTGCTGGACATGGTCAGCCGGCGCCCCAGTGCCGAAGCCAGCCACTCCATCCAGTTGCAATACGGCAGCGACAACTATCGCCAGCTCAACTTCGCCAGCACCGGCAAGATCGATGACGAAGGCCGGTTCCTGTATGGGCTCAGCGGTGTCATCCGCGATGCCGGGACCCAGGTCGACCACATCGATAACAAGCGCTACAACATCGCTCCCAGCCTGACCTGGAACATCGACACCGACACCAAGCTGACCCTGCTGTCGCAGTTCACCCGCGACGATACCGGCGCCACCAGCCAGTTCATGCCGATCCAGGGCACCAAGATCAAGTCACCGCTGGGCAAGGTCTCCCACCACAAGAACCTGGGCGATCCGGACTACGAGTTCTACGACCGTACCTACTACGCCTTGGGCTACGCCTTTGAACATCGCATCAACGATGTCTGGCAGTTCCGCCAGAACCTGCGCTACACCAAGTCGGAGCTGTCCTTCCAGCAACTGACCGTGGGCTCCTACGCCTACTCGCCAGCCGACGCGGCGGGCAACATCAGCCGGATCTCGACCAACGTCAACGAGGACATCGGCCAGTTCGCCGTGGATAACAACTTCCAGGCCGACTTCACCACCGGCGATATCAGCCACACCGTCCTGCTCGGGCTGGACCACCAGCGCTCCGACACCTCTTATCTGTCGATCTACGGCGACGGCGGCAAAACCAACATCTTCAACCCGATCTACGGCCAGCCGATCGTGCGCCCGGCGCGCTCCGGCGCCTATTACGACTACAACCAGAAAACCGTCCAGACCGGCCTCTACGTGCAGGACCAGATGGCCCTGGACAACTGGCGCCTGAGCCTCGGGGGGCGTGAAGACTGGGTTCACCAGGGCACCACCTACTTCAACAAGAAAGACGTGACCAACACGGATCGCAGCAAGAACTTCAGCGGCAACGCGGCGCTCAGTTATGTATTCGATTCAGGTTTCGTGCCGTACCTGTCCTATGCCGAATCCTTCCAGCCGGCGAGCAATGCCAGCGCCGACCCGCTCGAGTCGTACAAACCTACCGAAGGCAAGCAGTGGGAGCTGGGCATCAAGTATCAGCCGCCAGGCTCGAACACCCTGCTGAGCGCAGCGGTCTATGACCTGACCCAGAAGAACGTCCAGGTAACCAGTATCGGGGCAGGTGGCGAGTCGATCACCAGCCAGACCGGTGAAGTGAAGGTCAAGGGCCTGGAGCTGGAGGCGGTCTCCGACGTGACCGACAACCTCAAGGTCATCGCCGCCTATAGCCTGGCCAAGTCCGAGATACAAAAAGGCATCTACAAGGGCAACCGCCTGCAACGGGTACCGAACCAGCAAGCCTCGCTGTGGGCCGACTACACCTGGCACGACGGCGTACTGGATGGCTTCGGCATCGGTGCCGGTGCGCGCTATACCGGCAATACCTACGGCGACCAGGAAAACACCTGGCTGGGCAAGGCCAACGCCTACACCGTGTTCGATGCCGCCGTGCACTACGACCTCGGCCGCCTGGACAAGAGCCTGAAAGGGGCGTCGTTGAAACTCAACGCCACCAACCTGTTCGACAAGGACTACATCTCCACTTGCGATGGGTCGTACTGCTACTTCGGCGATCAGCGCAGCGTGGTCGCCAGCGCCACCTACCAGTGGTAACCCGCTGAGTTAACGACCGGGCCGTCCACCAGGACGGCCTTCGCGTGTCTGAAGGCTAATGAATGAAAAGCACAACCATCCGCCGCTGGTCCTTCATCCACACCTGGACCAGCCTGATCTGCACGGTGTTCCTGCTGATGCTGGCGCTCACCGGGCTGCCGCTGATCTTCCACCACGAGATCGACCACCTGCTGGGCAATGCCCCCGAGTTGCGGGAGATGCCCGCCGATACGCCGCGCCTGGACTTGCAGCAACTGGTCAAGGCCGCCGAGGCCCATCGGCCGGGCGAGGTCCTGCAGTACTTCGGCTGGGAAGATGACGAGCCCAACGGCGTGACCACCATCATGGCCAAGACCGCCGGCACCGACCCCAACCTCTCCTATACCTTCATGCTCGACGCCCGTACCGGCGAGGCACTGGAGACGCCCTCGGCCAACGACGGCCTGATGATGTTCATCCTGCGCCTGCACGTGGACATGCTCGCCGAGTTGCCGGGCAAGTTGCTGCTGGCCTTCATGGGCGTGCTGTTCGTGCTGGCGATCGTCTCCGGCACCGTGCTCTACCTGCCGTTCATGCGCCGCCTGAAATTCGCCACCGTGCGCCAGGACAAGTCCCGCCGCCTGCGCTGGCTCGACCTGCACAACCTGATCGGCGTGGTGACCCTGACCTGGGCCCTGGTGGTGGGAGTGACGGGGGTGATCAGCGCCTGTGCCGACCTGATCATCGCCGCCTGGCGCAACGACAGCCTCGCGGCGATGGTCGCGCCCTATCGCGATGCGCCGCCGCTGCAAACGCTGGCGCCGGCCAGTCGCCTGCTGGACATCGCCCGGGACGCAGTCCCAGGCATGCAACCGGACTTCATCGCCTTCCCCGGCACGCGCTTCTCCAGCGAGCATCACTATGCAGTGTTCCTCAAGGGCGACAGCCACCTGACCTCGCACCTGCTGACCCCGGTGCTGATCGACGCCAGCACCCTGAAAGTCACTGCCGTGGCCGGCCGTCCCTGGTACATGGATGCCATGGGCATGTCGCAACCGCTGCACTTCGGTGACTACGGCGGCATGCCGATGAAGGTGCTGTGGGCCGTAATGGACGTGCTGACCATCATCGTCCTGGGCAGCGGCCTGTACCTGTGGATCGTCCGCCGTCGAGCCGCCAGGCCGTTACCGGAGGCGCGCCCATGAAACGCCGTCAAGCGAGCTTCTGGAAGGTCTTCGCCGCGCCCCTGGCCATCGGCCTGCTCAGCGCCGCCGGGCTGTTCGCGGCATTGTTGGGCGACGGCCTGTGGGACAGCCTGAGCTGGATCGGCCTGGGCCTGCCGGCGCTGATCGCCCTGCGTGGCCTGTTCAAGCGCCAGGGCGCGGCTTGACCCCGGCAGCCGGGAAACCGCGCCACAGGTACATGGACAGCACCAGGCCGACCAGCATCACCGGGATGAACCCGTGGTTTTCCTGCAGCGCCTCGATGGCCACCAGCACGCTGAACAGCGCCAGCCCCAGCAACGGTACATAACTGGCCGCCAGGCCCCAGCGCCAGGGGCGGGTCACCCGGGCCGGGCCGCGCAGGCCCAGCAGGGCACAGCCCAGGGCCGGCAGCGTCAGCGCCGGCAAGGCCCAGTACCAGGCCATGTAGGCGAATGCCATGATCAGCTCCGGTTCGCCCTCGCCCTTGCGGCGAAACTCGTACTGCAGGGCCAGGTACACCGCCAGGGCCCCTAGCAAGGTCAGGGCCAGGCTGATCAGCCCGTGCCGAAGATAAGACCTGCGCATCCACTACTCCTTGTCCATAGCCCATGCACACCTGTGGCCTGTGCCACCGGCTGCGCTAAGATCCTCGGGCGAGAGCCTGTGCTCCCCTATCCACGAGGAATATTCATGTCCACCCCAAGCATGACGCTGTTCCACAACCCGGCATCACCCTATGTACGCAAAGTCATGGTGCTGCTGCATGAAACCGGGCAGTTGGATCGAGTCGCCCTGCACGACTGCCAGCTGACCCCGGTCAAGCCCGATGCCACGCTGAACCAGGACAACCCCCTGGGCAAGATCCCCGCCCTGCGCCTGGCCGACGGCCAAGTGCTGTACGACAGCCGGGTGATCCTCGACTACCTCGACCAGCAGCACGTCGGCAACCCGCTGATCCCCCGCGAGGGCTCGGCCCGCTGGCGGCGCCTGACCCTCGCGGCCCTGGCCGACGGCATCATGGATGCTTCGCTGCTGGTGCGCTACGAACTGATCCTGCGTGCGCCCGAACAGCAGTGGGAGCCATGGATCGAGGGCCAGCGCGACAAGATCCGTCGGGGCCTGGCAGAGCTCGAGGCCCACGCCATTGCCGAGCTGGCCAGCCACTTCGACATCGCCGCCATCAGCGTCGCCTGTGCCCTGGGCTACCTGGACTTCCGCCACCCCGACCTGGAGTGGCGCCAGGCCCAGCCCCGGCTCGCCGCCTGGTACGCCGAGGTCAGCGAACGCGCCTCGATGCTCGACAGCCAGCCGCGCTAATCGGTCAACCGGTCCGAACGGTAGCGGTGCCTTGCCATACGCACCGCCGGTTTGCCTAAGCCTGCCTGCTGGCGCTCCAGCCAGCAGGCATCCGGTACGAACAGGCCGGCAATCCGCAGCGCCAGGGTCTGCCCCAGGCGCTGGTCCTCACGCAAACCCAGCGACCTACTCACGGATCACCCCCAGGTCGAAGTGCAGCGGTTGCGCCTCCTTGCGCTGGCCAACGCCATACCAGTCCAGCTTGCGGGTCAGCACCATGAACACCCCCAGCAGGCCGAACAGCAGCAACGAGCCCATCAGCAGCGCGTAGTCCTCGGCGCTCAGCAAGCCGTAGAGCAGGCCGTACAAGGCAGCCAGGGCGCCTGCGAACATCGCGCCGTTACGCCAACTGCGCAGCACATGGCTGACATAGAAACCGATCAACCCCACACAGGCCGCAGCCGACACGCCATAGGCCAGCTCGAAGCCCAGGTGCTCGGACAACGACAGCAGCAACAGGTAGAAGAACGCCAGCGCCACGCCCACCAGGCCGTACTGTATCGGGTGCACCGCCAGGCTCTTGAGCACTTCGAAGAGGAAGAAGCCGGCGAAGGTCAGGCCGATGAACAGCAAGGCGTATTTGATCGCCCGGTCGCTCTTGAGGTACTGGTCCACCGGATCGATGAAACTCACGCCGAAGCTGCGGCTGTTGAAACCCTGGCACTGCGTGCCGGATGCGCAACGCTCCATGGCCTGTTCCAGGTTGGTGGAGAAGAACGAGGTCTGCCAGATGGCCGAGAAGCCTTTCTCGGTGACTTCCCGACGTACCGGCAGGTAGTTGCCGATGAAACTCGGGTGCGGCCAGTTGGCCGTCAGCAGGACCTTGCTGGTCTTGCCCACCGGCAGCACCGTCAACTGGCCGGTACCCTGCAGGCGCAGGTCGAAGGCGAAGTCCAGGCGACTGGCCTTTCTCAGGTCCAGGGGCGGCAGCATCACATGCACCCCTTCATCCAGCCAATTGACGAAAGTGCCCGGGGCAAAGTCCAGGACCTGGCCGTTGAGTTGCAGTTGCAGGGCATTCTCGATCCCACGGATATCACTGATGCCCACGGCCAGGAATGGCTGGTCGAACTGGTAGTCGGCAAAATCCTCCTTGATCCCGTATTGCTCGGGCACCACGAACTGGCCGCTGATGTGGTTGTCGGCGTGGAACAGCCGCGCCTCGTAGATACCCCGGGCGCGCAGCTCGGTCTGGACCTTGCCGTCCAGCTCGAACTGCTCCGGCAGGAAGAACAGGCGCCCCTGCTCTTCGCCCACCTCCTGATAGCGCTTCTTGGTCTTTTCGTCGGTCTTCCAGGTGCGCACGGTCTTGCGATAGTCCACCACCAGCACCGGCCCGCGAAGCTGCTGCTGGGTGCTGGAACTGCGGGCGATATCCTCGAGCACGCCATCGCGCAATTGCTGGCGTTCGCTGATCAGCCCGCTGATCATCAGCAGCGGTATCAGCAACAGCATGATCAAGAGGCCGATGGCCCCGAGCTTGAAAGTCAGATTGCGGTTCATGGGGCTCTCCGTGTGTGAATGCAGGAGAGTCTGGGCCCCCACCATGGGGGTTTTATGGAGCCCGTGTGGAGACTCTGTGGAGAATCCCCAAGGCCTTTGTGGCAAGAGGGCTTGCTCCCTCGCCACATCCGCAGGTCAAGGCAGGCGCAACGTCACCTGGACACCACCGGGCACGTTGTCGATCCGTAGCTGGCCGCCATGCAGCTGCACCACCTCGTCGACGAAGTTCAGCCCCAGGCCCGTGCTCTTGCGCCCGCTGTCCGGGCGCGGCAGGGAGTAAAAGCGCTCGCACAACCGTGGCAGGGCGTAGTCAGGAATCGGCTCGCCCTGGTTGAACAGCACCAGCTCCACACCCTCCTCCGTGTGCCGGGCCGCAAAGCGCAACACACCCTGGGCCGGGCTGAAGTCCAGGGCGTTGGCCAGCAGGTTGCCCAGGGCCTGGCGCAGCAGGAAGGGTTCGCCGGACCAGGCCAGGTCCGCCGGCACCTGTTGCTCCACCTGCAACTGCTTGCCTTCGATACGCCCGTGCTGGCTGTCGAGCAAGTCCTGGACCAGGGGCGCCAGCGGCACCTTGACCCGCTCCTCCAGGCCCTGGCGTTGCTCCACCTGGGCCAGGTTCAGCAGGCGCTCGATCAATTGCTGCATGCGTGCGCTTTCGCTATCGATATTGCCGACGAAGCGCTGGCGCTGGGCCTGGGGCATGTCTTCCTGGAGCAGTTCCGCCGCGCCACGGATCGCCGCCAGCGGGCTTTTCAGTTCATGGGTCAGGGTGTGCACGTAGCGCTCGACGTAGGCCTTGCCCTCCAGCTGGGTGCGCATGCGCTCCACCGCCGTGGCCAGTTGCTCCATCTCGCCGCCGCGATAATGCGGCAACTCGGCCCGCCGCCCTTCGCTTACCGCCAGCGCATAACCGGTCATGCGCCGCAGCGCAGCACTCAACCACCACGACAGCAAAGCACCGAACAACAGGCCCATGGCGATCAGCCCGGCGCCGTACCACAGCAAGCGCCGCTCGGTACGGTCGACATAGGGCTGCAACGAACTGTTGGGCTTGGCCACCGTCACCACGCCGATGATCTGGCCGTTGTCGCGAATCGGCGCGCCCACGTGCATCACCGAAGAATTCGGGTCATCGGCCACCGCCCGTGACGAACGTGCGCCGTACTGCCCGCGCAGGGTCAGGTAGACGTCGTTCCAGCGTGAATAGTCCTGGCCCACCGCCAGGCCGCTGGAGTCCAGGACCACGATGCCCCGGGCATCGGTCACGTAGATCCGGTGGTTGACCTGGTTCTTCGGCAGGCCCCAGATGGTCGCCGCCGGCTGGCGCTCGCCGTAGGCCCGCAGCAGTTGCGGCCAGCGATTCTCGCTGAGGGTGCCGGCCTTGAAGTCGTCGCGCAGGATCTCCGCCAGCAGGTTGGCGGTGTCCACCAGGGTTTCCTCGGTGGATTGGCGCACCCCGGGACGGATCTCCTTCATCACCGTACTCAGCACGAAATAACCGGTGAAGCTGATGAACAGCAGGTAGACCAGGAAGATCCGCAGGCCCAGGGTCATCAGGCGTGACTCGGGCTGTAGCTGTAGCCCAGGCCGCGATGGGTCTGGATCGGTTCGGCCTGGGGCGCCACCAGGCGCAGCTTGGCCCGCAGGCTCTTCACATGACTGTCGATGTTGCGCTCGTAACCCACGTCCGCCATCACCCCCAGGGCATCGAGCAGTTGCTCGCGGCTGAACACCCGCTCGGGTTGCTCCAGCAGGCATTGCAACAGGCGGAACTCATGCCGGGTCAGGCTCAGGGCCTGGCCGCGATAGCTGATCTGCACCCGCTCGGGATCGATGGTGAACAAGGCCGCCGCTTCCGGCTCCGGTGCCGGGCGCGGCGCCATGCGCTTGAGGATGGCCTTGACCCGGGCCGCCACTTCCCGCGGGCTGAAGGGCTTGACCACGTAGTCGTCGGCGCCGATCTCCAGGCCCACCACCCGGTCGATCTCGCCGTCCCGGGCGCTGAGGAACATCACCGGCACTTCGCTGAAGCGCCGCAGTTGCTTGCAGGTTTCGAAGCCGCTGATATCCGGTAGGCCGATGTCGAGGATGATCAGGTCCGCCGGGGTCGCCTGCTGGTACTCCAGGGCGGCCTGCCCAAGGCTCAGCCAGGTGGTGCTGAAGCCTTCGCCCTGCAGGGCAAAAACCAGGGTGTCGGCAATCGCCGCTTCGTCTTCGACAATCAGGATATGGGGCATGGCATCCAAGCACGCAAATTCAATGGGCGAACGGTGCCGGATGCCTTATGGACAGTCAATCGGAGCTTGCACCGCCGCGCGCGGCAGCCCCATCAGCAGTCAGGCTTGTCGGCGGTGTAGCGCCGTGCCGGGTTCACTGCCGCGCCGAATTCACGCAGGGCCTTGGCGCCGATCAGCAGCGGATAGTTGAAGCTGCTGCGGTCGGTGAGGTTGACCTCCACCGTGCGCTTGACGTTGCCCAGGCACATTTCCAACTCCACCACCGGGCGCTTGGCCGCCTGGGGCTCCTCACGCTCGTCGTCTTCGTCGGAGCGGCTCTTGATCTTGCTGATCCGCGCCACCTTGTGTTCGTAGACCTTGTCGCCGGCATCCTTGGTGGCCAGGCGGAAGCGCACCCATGTCTGGCCATCGCGGGTGAAGGTCTGGATGTCCCTGGCCGACAGCGACGCAGTCAGGGCCCCGGTATCCATCTTGGCCTGCAAGGTTTCGCCGATCTCCGGCAAACGGATGTTTTCGTAGCGACCGTACAGGGTCGGTTCGGCGGCCAGGACCGGCAACGCCACCAGAGACAGCAGAGCAAGGACGGATTTCACGACGCAGGATTCCTCGAGGAAAGGGACAGCGGGATTTTAGACCGCCGCCAAGTAATTGGTTCGCACGATATCGCGCTATCGCGGCAAACGTCTGTAGCCCCAGCCTGGGACTCTGCGGACAACGACTCCCCACCCACCGGATAGCCCGTCCCCCACCCCCGGCGCACCATTGACTGGCGCCGGCCAGCGCGTCCCGCTGCCTCGCCCACTCAATCGCAAAGGAGCGACACCATGCAGACCGTGCACCTGAACGATGTCCTGATGACCTATACCGAAACCGGCGACTCCGAAGCCCCGAGCCTGTTGCTGCTCAGCGGCTGGTGCCAGGATCGCCGGCTGTTCAAGAGCCTGGCGCCACTGCTGGCCGAGCGCTTTCATGTGATGTGCCTGGACTGGCGCGGCCACGACCCGAAGCAGACAGACGGCGGCGACTTCAGCGCCCTGGACCTGGCCGACGACTTGCTGGCCTTCATTGACTTCAAGGGCCTGGACTCAGTGCGCCTGGTCTCCACGTCCCACGGCTGCTGGGTCAACCTGGAGGTCTGCGAACGCCTGGGTAGCAAACGCCTCCCCAAGACCGTGGTGGTCGACTGGCTGATGCATCCCCATGAGGGCTTCTGGCAGCAGCTCGCCCAAGGCCAGCACCCCACCGACTATGCCACCGGTCGCCAGAGCTTCTTCGACGAGTGGGCCGCCAGCACCGACAACGCCGATGTGCTCCAGCACCTGCGCCACGAAATGCCCTGGTTCGACGGCACCATGTGGCGCCGCGCCTGCCGCGAGATCGAGATCTGCTACCGGCGCTGGGGCAGCCCGCTGGAGCGCATGTCGAGCATCGCTGACAAGCCCCTGGTGCGGCATATCTATTCGCAACCGCTGGACCCGGGCTACCGGCGCATGCAGCAGGACTTCGCCGCCGAACACAGCTGGTTCGACCCCTGCCACATCCCCGGCAATACCCACTTCCCGACTCTGGAGAACCCCCAGGCCGTGGCCCGGGCCATCGATGATTTCTTCTGCGCTTGAATAGGAGCGATCCCATGAACAAGGGTTTCAACGCGATCATCGCCGGCGGAGGTTTCGGTGGCCTCGCCGCCGCCACAGCCCTGGCGCAGCGAGGTTGGTCGGTGACCATTTACGAACGCCAGGCCGAACTGCGGGCCCAGGGTTCGGGCATCTACATCTGGGAAAACGGCCTGCGTATCCTCGAGGCCCTGGGCGTTAAGGCGATTGCCGCCGATGCCTTCCATGGCCGGGCCATGGAGCAGCGCGACGGTGCCGGACGAATACTCGAGGCAGGCCAGCTACCGTCCGGGATACGCCTGGTGACAGTGGCCCGTAGCGCCTTGCTGGCGGGCCTGAGGGACGCGGCACTGGCCGCCGGGGTAAATATCCGCACCGGCTGCGAAGTGCTCGGCGCCAGCGCTGCTGGCGAATTGTTGTTCGCCGGTGCCCGACACGAGCAAGCGGACCTGGCCATCGGTGCCGATGGCGTGTGGTCGGTGGTACGACGAACGCTGGGGCTGGAACAGTTCCACCAGCAGACCGACGAAGGCGCCCTGCGCGCCATCATTCCCGGTACCCAGCAGGAGCTCGGCCCGGACGGCCAGGGCAAGTACCTCGAGTGCTGGAGCGGCAACCGCCGCCTGCTGATCACCCCGCTGGACGGAAAACGCATCTACCTGGCGTTGACCTGCCAGAAGGACGACATCCGGGGCAAGGCCTCGCCGCTGGATCATGCGACCTGGTGCGAGGCCTTTCCGACCTGGGCGCACCTGATCGAACGGGTGGACGAAGTGCTGCCCTGGGCGCAATACAGCATCGTCAAGGTCCGAGCCTGGTCGGCGGGGCACACGGCGCTGATCGGCGATGCCGCCCATGCCCAGCCACCGCACCTGGGCCAGGGCGGCGGCATGTCGATGCAAACCGGGCTGGCCCTGGCCCATTACCTGGAAGGCTTGCAGGATCGCCGCGATATCCCGGCGCGCCTGGCGGCCTGGGAAGCCGGCGAGCGGGAGCTGGCCGAGCACTGCCAGCGCTGGTCGTGCCTGTACGGCGAGGTCTCGACCCTACCGGACGAAGCCCGGCAACGGGTGCTGCAACATGGCATGGGGGATGAGTGGGTACGCCGGCAGTTCCTGCGGGCCGCGTGCAGCCAGCCAACGGGCACCCCGAGCTAGAAGCCCATCTGCCAGCGCGGCGCGGCGTTAGTGGCCGCCCCGCCGCGCCACCAGGCGTTGCAAGGTCGCGCTGGGCGTCTCGCCGAACAGCTTGCGGTACTCGCCAGAAAACCGCCCCAGGTGGAAAAATCCCCAAGACATGGCAATCGCCGAGATATTGCCCGGGCAACCGTCCTCCAATAGTTGCTCGCGCACGCCATTCAAGCGATAGCGCTTGAGGTAGATCATCGGCGGTACCCCCAGGTACCGGCCAAAACACTCGAACAACTTGGAGCGCGACACCCCAGCGGCCGCTTCGATCGCGTCCAGGTCCAACGCCTCCCGGGCATGGGCATGGATGAACTCCCGGGCCCGTACCAGGTAATGCGGCAGGTGGCGCTCCTGATCCTGGCGTAACCTGGCGCTGTAGTTGTTCGGCTGGGCCAGGAGCAGGCCCTTGATCAATGCATGCTCCAGGTCCCGGGTGAACCCGGGCTGGTCATACAGGGCGATGCTGGTGCGCAGGTCCTGTACCAGATGCTCGACCATGCGCCACCAACTGCCGGAGGCGCCCTGCACGGCATCGATCGAAGGCTCGAAGCGCAGCGGCTCCTGCATCGGTCGCTGCAGCAGATGCTCCAGGCCCTGCTCCATGGCCTGGCGCGGGATCGCTATGTGCAACTGCAGGCAATTGGCGGCGATATCCAGTTGCTGGGCCCCATAGGGCGAAAGAATTACCCCACGGTTGCGATCCGAGCCCAGGGTGCATCCGCCGACATTGACCTGCTGCTCGCCGCTCAAGGGCAGGCTCAGGCTGTAGCAGTCCAGGCCCACGCCATCTTCGATGCTGACACTGACCTCGGCACCGTGGTGCATCAGGCCCAAGGTCATGGCCGTCGAGCGCAGTACCGTACCGCGATGGCTGAAGCGCACCTGGCCGGGACCACGAGAGCTCAACTCATGGGGCCCGCAAATGGCGGTCATCCAATGCTGGGCGTAGGCAAGGTCGCGGCCCTCAGTGCAAATGTCTCGAATGGAATTGATGGTGTTCATCGCACGGCACCTTGGAATGCAAGATCGGACGCACGCTCTTGTGGCGTACTCCAGGTCGCTGAGGCACGCTCCATGCCAGCTTGGCCGGCACCCGTCGGCCAGGGCAGCCGGTGGATAACATTGGCGGTTTTTCCGGATAACTCGCGGGCGGGCAGCCCGCCTGCCGCCCCTGGCTCCAGTCACCCGGCGTTACCGCCGGCAACGGGTGTTACCGCACGTCCAGCCCCATGAGCCGGCACAGCGCCTGGTAAAGTGGTGTACCGGGCTGGCCCAGTTCGAGCACCACATCGAAGTGGTTCTTATCGGGCGCCGGTACCATCCGCCCGGTAAATCCGCTATCCCTCCAGGCCTTGAGAAAGCTTGCGGACTGCCAGGCGAACTCCGCGCTTTCCAGGCCCCCGTGGCTGATCACCAGCTCCCCTGCACCACTGCTTGGCAAATGGAACAGCGGGCTGTTGCGCCGGGCATCCTCGACGCTCAACTGCATCCACTCATTGATATGGGTACTGCGCAGCGGCTCCAGGTCGAACAGCCCGCTGATCGGCAGCGCACCACGCAGCACATCGTCCGGTACGCCCAGGCCAGCCTGCCAGCCTCCGGCCATCAGCATGCCCACCAGATGGCCACCCGCCGAACTGCCACTGGCATAGAGCCGCTGAGGATCGCCACCGAATTCGCTGGCGTGCCGGTAGAGCCAGGCCAATGCACGGCGGGCCTGGTCGACGATCTGGTCCAGGGTCACGGCGGGCGCCAGGTCGTAGTCCAGCACCACCACACAGGCCCCGGCAGCGGTGAGTGCCGGAGCCATGAACGCCGAGTCGGCCTTCGACAGCGCGCGCCAGTAACCGCCATGGATGAACAGCAGCACCGGTGCCCCGCTCTGCGCTGCCGGAAAGATATCCAGTCGCTCGTTGGCTCCACTGCCGTAGGCCACATCGCGATGACAAGGTGTACGGGCATGGGCGGCGTCCGATAGCGCTCGGTACAGGCGCGGGTACTGGGCATAATCGGCGACGCTGGCCCGGGCGTTGTATTGGCTATCGAAATAGGCCGCCAGGGCGGCTGGGTCCAGGGGGCGGTTCATGGGACAGGCTCCGATTGAGGGTATCGGCCGATTAGGCGCCTGTGGCGAAACAGGGAAAATCCGTAAAGTCGGCAAAGGCTATCCGCTTCCTCGGGCACGATCGGCCCGTTCCGAGCGTTACTGTAAAAAGCTTGTCATAGCGCAGGTGAAACATTCGCCAGCACACTAGAATTTGGCCTGCTCGCCGAAGCTGCTTATCATTACGCGCCCCAAAAATTGTAAAGAGTGCCTTATGCGCCGACTGCTCACCGGCTGTCTCGTCACCCTGCTGCTTCTGCTCAACACCCTGGTGCTGTTCGGGCCCCTGATGGTGTTCGCCCTGCTCAAGCTGGTCCTGCCGGGCCGCCTGCGGGACTATGCCTCCGGCGCGGTGATGTGGATCGCCGAGACCTGGGCCGAGATCGACAAGCTGATCTTCGCCTCCTGCATCCCCACCCGCTGGGACATTCGCGGTGGCGAAGGCCTGCGTGAAGACACCTCGTACCTAGTGGTCAGCAACCACCAATCCTGGGTCGACATCCCGGCCCTGATCCAGACCCTCAACCGGCGCACGCCGTTCTTCAAGTTCTTCCTCAAGAAGGAACTGATCTGGGTGCCGTTCCTGGGCCTGGCCTGGTGGGCGCTGGACTACCCCTTCATGAAGCGCTACAGCAAGGCCTTCCTGGCCAGGCACCCGGAACTGCAAGGCAAGGACCTGGAGATCACCAAGGCCGCCTGCGAGCTGTTCAAGCGCCAGCCGGTGACCGTGGTCAACTACCTGGAAGGCACCCGCTTCACCCCGGCCAAGCGCGAGCAGCAAGCCTCGCCCTTGCGCCACCTGCTCAAGCCCAAGGCCGGCGGCGTGGCCTTCGTCCTGGCCGCCATGGGCGAACAGCTGGACGCCATGCTGGACGTCACCGTGGTCTACCCCCAGGAACGCATTCCCGGCTTCTGGGACTTGATCAGCGGCAACGTGCCCAAGGTGATCATCGATATCCGCACCCGTGAGCTGGACCCGGCTCTGTGGCACGGCGACTACGAGAACGACCCGGCGTTCCGCCAGCAGGTCCAGGACTGGGTCAACCAGCTGTGGACCGACAAGGACCAGCGTATCGACGCGTTGCTGGCCGGGGCCGACTGAGCCCCATCCCGCTACCCTGGGGGCGCCGCCCCTAGGGCTTGAGCACCTGCCCGAGGATCAACAGCCCGGGAATCCAGCCGGTACCGATCGCGCACACCAGGGTCAACAACGCCACCTGGCGCTGGATCTTGCGCGACAGCCCCAGCAGCAGGAAGAAGGTGAACCACAGCAGGGTCCAGGCCAGCCAGTTGAGCGCGTTCCACACCCCGAAAGCCCCGCCCAGATCGCCCAGCGCCTGGATCGCCACCGTGGCCGCGGTGAGGCTGACGAATAGGCAGAACCAGCCTAGCCCCCGACCGTCGTTGCCCAGCCACTGGTTGGCCGCCACCCACAGGTAGGTGAACGCGAACAGCAGGGTCAGCGCCCCGCCCCGCACCTCGCCGGCGAGAAAGATCATGTACAGGGCCACCAGCAGGCTCAGGCTGCCGACCAGGGCATTGATCACCGCGACCTCCCTGCCACTGATGCGCTCCATCAGCCAGATGCCGTTGACGAACAGCACGGCGCCCACGTACAGCAGAATCAATCCAAGCAGCATGACGATACCCTCGCGTTATTGTTGTTCTTGGTTCATTTGTCCGGGTGCTGGCGCAGCAGGTCCTGGGCGACCTTGAGAATCGGCTCCCGGGTCTTCATCGCCTCCTGGCAGAGGAATCCATGGGCCTGGCCTTCCTCCCAGCCGTGCAGTTGCATCAACAGCACCTTGGCCCGGTTGATATCCACCTGGCTGGCCAGGCGTTCCTGCAACTGCGCGTGCTTCTGCTTGAGCTTGAACAGCTCTTCGCTGACCCGGCGCGCGGCGACCAGCGCCGGCAGGATCTTGTGCGCGTCCAATAGCTGGAGGATCACCCCGTGGCACTCCAGCTCGATGATCTGCGACAGCACCGCCGGGCTCTCGTACTCCACCAGGGCCACCACGGTGGTGCGCGGCGAGCCGCTGCCGACCAGCGCACTGATCTGCTCGTGGTGATGGTTCTGGAAGATACCGGTGAAGATCACATCCACCGGCACGTCGAAGTGCTTGGGTGGCGGCCAGATCTGGCGCACCGAACAACCGATGCGGATCAGCTGCAACACCAGGGCATCGCTCAAGGCCCCGGGCGGGTTCAGCACCATCACCTGCAGCTCGCGCAGGGAACCGAGGATCGAGTTGGCGCTCATCGGTGCGAGCCCTCGCCCATGCTGGCGGACCAGTCGTCCAGGTTGTGCACCACCACGTAGGGGTCCGGCCGGATGGGCTCGGGGGATTGCCAGCGCACCTGGAACGTCCCGCGTGAATCGATCTCGGCGATGCGCGAGGTCAGGTGGCTGTGGTTGTTCTGCTGCTCCACCCAGATCGGTCCCTGGGGGGCGTCCAGGCGCTGGCGGTAAAGCTCGGGCTGCACCTGCTCCACCCGCCAGCCCTGGGCCGCCTGCATGGCCCGGCCGAGCATCAGGGTCTGGCAGTAGGCCGCCTCGGTCCACGCGGTGATGCTGACGTCCTCGGGAAAGAAGGCATTGCAGGCGCGGACGAACTCGCGGCTGGCCGGGGTATCGATGCTGGAGAAATACGGCGCGACCACCACATGCCCCTCGGCCACCTCGCTGCCCATCTTGGCGATCTCCGCCTCGCTGGTGGTCAGGCTGGCGATCCGGGGCCGGGGCGCGTCGCCATAGCGCCGGGCAATGGCCCGGTACAGCTCGGCGGTGCCGGTGCCCACCACGGTGGAGAACACCACGTCGGCCTGGGCCTTGACGATCAGGTCCACGGCTCGCGCCAGGTCCTCGTCCGAGGGATACAGCGGGATGTAGATCTCCTCCAGCACTGTGCCGCCATGCTGGCGGTACAGGTGGCGCATCACATGGTTGCTCTCCCGGGGGTAGATGTAGTCCGAGCCGATGAACACCACCCGTTCCCCATAGTGGCGGATCAGGTAGGCCGCCAGCGGCGCGCTGTTCTGGTTCGGGGCCGGGCCGCCGTAGATGATGTTCGGCGAATATTCGAAACCCTCGTAGGGCGTCGGGTAGCAGAGCAGCGCGTCGGTGCGCTCCACCACCGGCATCACCGCCTTGCGCGTGTGGGACATGTAGCAGCCCACCAGCAGGCGTATCCCGTGGTTGCGGATGAACTCATCGGCGTACAGCCGATAGCGGTCCGGGTCGCCGCCGGGGTCCCGCGCCAGTGCCTGGATCGGCTGGCCGGCCACGCCGCCCTGGCGGTTCAGTTGCTCGATAGCCAGCAAGGCGCCGTAGCGCTGCGAACGCTCGATGTCGGCGGTGACGCCGGTCTCGGAAAACAGCAGCCCGATCTGGGGCTGGTCCGGATGTGAAACCATGAATGACATCTCCTAATTCAACGCAGCTACTGGCGGCTGAACCCGATCCTGCCCTGCGCCATGTGCGCCGCATAGACCACCGGCGGCTCGCCCATGACCGGAGCGTGGTACTCCAGGAGGAATTCGGCCAGGGGCACTTCCAGATGCTGGCGCACGCTGCGGCGCAACGCACGGGCGCCGAACTGCCGGTCGAAACCGGCACGGGCCACATGGGCCAGCACCTGGGGCGTGGCCACCAGGCTGCAGCGGTGTTTCTCCAGGCGCCGGTTGAGCCGCTGCACCTCAAGCGCCACCAACTGCTCCACCAGGCCGCGCTCGATCCAGTTGAAGGTAATGATGTTGTCGATACGGTTGACGAACTCCGGGGCGAAAGCCTTGAGCAAGCGGGCCCTGACCAGCTTCTCCACCGCCCGATGCCGTGAAGCCGCGGTGGAGGGCAACAACCAGCCCAGCCAGCCCTTGCGGCGCTGGTCGTAGCCCTGGATCTCCCGGGCCGCGAGGTTGCTGGTCATGAAGATCAGGCTGTTGCGAAAACTGTAGCTGCGCTCGCCCGAGGCCACCGTGAGCATGCCGTTGTCCAGCACGTTGAGCAGGGCCTGGACCACCTGCGGGCTGGCCTTTTCCAGCTCGTCGAAGAGCACGATGCCGGGGCGCCCGAGGCTGCCGTCGAGCTTGTCCTGGTCGAACAGGGTGTTGCCCTCCTTCGCCCCCACGTAGCCGGGCGGCGCCCCGGTGAGCGCGGCGGCATAGTGCTCCTGGGACAGGGTGTTCATGTCGATGCGGCAGAAGGCATCGGCATCGCCATGCAGGGCCCTGGCCAGGGCCCGCACGATCTCGGTCTTGCCCACCCCGGTGGGCCCCAGGAACAACGCGGTGTAGAGCGGGCGGCGTGGATCGGTGATGTCTGCGCGCACCACCCGGAGCATGTCCTGGACACTGCGCAAGGCTTGGTCCTGGCCGAGGATCTCGGCGCGCAAACTGGCCATGATGGCCTCGATATCGAAACGGTAACGGCTGTGCAGCGCCGCCTGGCTGGCCAGGTGGGCCTGGGCCAGCGGCGCATCGGCGCGGTTCTCGCTGGCCAGGGCCTGGTCCTGGGCCTGGCGACGCTGCGACTGCTCCAGCATGTCGGTCAGGAAGGGCATGGGAATGACTCCATCTTGCGCTGGGAAGAAAAGGACGCGGGCCGCCCGGCAGCAGCCCGCCGCTCAACCTGCAGCGCAGGTCAGGCCTCTTTCTCCAGCCCCTCGTAGGGCAGCCGCCCCACCGGGCACTGCGCAACGCCCGAGGTCGAGCGAGTGATCTTCTCGACGTTTTCCCGGGCCTTCTCGGCGTCGGTCACCCAGGTCTTGTAGAACTCGAAGGGGCACTCGGCCAGGCCACGATCGCCCTCGCCGGAGTTGTTCAAGCCGGTGTAGCCGCGATGGAGAATCTTATACAGGTGGTTCTGCGACTGGTCGTTGGCCCGGGCATCGCGGATCTGCGAGATCGACAGCTGGGCGTACTGGATGCCCATTTCCTCCTCGCCGCATTCGCCGAGGGTACGGCCATCGAAGCCGATGATCGCCGAGTGGCCGAAGTAGGAATAGACGCCATCGAAGCCTGCGGCATTGGCCACCGCCACGTAGGTGTTGTTGGCCCAGGCCATGGCCTTGGCCATCAGCACCTGCTGCTCCTTGGCCGGGTACATGTAGCCCTGGCAGCGCACGATCAGCTCGGCGCCCTTCATCGCGCAATCGCGCCAGATCTCCGGGTAGTTGCCGTCGTCGCAGATGATCATGCTGATCTGCATGCCCTTGGGCCCTGTGCTGACGAAAGTCTGGCCGCCGGGGTACCAGCCCTCGATCGGGCACCAGGGGATGATCTTGCGGTACTTCTGGACCACCTCGCCCTTGTTGTCGATCAGCACCAGGGTGTTGTACGGCGCCTTGTTCGGGTGTTCTTCGTGGCGCTCGCCGGTCAGCGAGAACACCCCCCAGACGTTGGCCTTGCGACAAGCCCGGGCCAGCAGCTCGGTCTCGTCGCCGGGGATGGCGACCGCCGTCTCCATCATTTGTGCCGGGTCGTACATGATCCCCTGGAGGCTGTACTCAGGGAAAATCACCAGGTCCATGCCCGGCAGGCCCTGCTTCATGCCGACCACCATGTCGGCGATCTTCTGCGCGTTGGCCAGGACCTCGGCGCGGGTGTGCAGACGTGGCATCTTGTAGTTCACCACTGCGACGCCAACGGTATCGTTGCTACTGGAAATATCGCCATGACGCATATCTGATACCTCTATTTTTATTTTTTGCGGACGAAAAAAAGCCCTCCCGGGGATAACCCCGGGAGAGCTCATTTGCTCTTTGGCATGTACGACCTGGGTGGATCGGCGACATCGACGCTGATGCGCTTTTCCTGATGGGGCTTATCTAAGCGCCGCGCCAGAAACCTTGTCAAGCACCGCGCAACCCCCGGCGCGCCAGCAGGATCGGCCCATGCCAAAAAGAGCCCTCTAGCCCGGCACTTGCAGCGCCAGGCTTAGCGGGGATTTTTTGTAAGCGACGACACGTCCCCTGCGAGGCGGTATCGGACAGGGTTCAGTCGAGGATCACATGGGGCAGGAAACGGCTGCTGTCCTTGGTGATCGGCGAATTGTCCTCGCGAATGCCGATCCCCGCCGGCCGGTCGCCGATCACCCAGCTACCGATCACGGTGTGGTTGCCGGCGAAGTTCGGCAACGGCTGGAACTGCTGGCGAATGCTCGGGCCCGCGCCGTAGGGCCCGGCCTCGCTCAACCGTTCGCCAGCGTTTGTACGGATCTGCACATTGGCGCCCTCCCGGGAAAAGAACGGCTTGCGTACCCAGCCCGGTTGCAGGTCGCCGGTCGGCTGCTCGTCGATGAACGCCGGCAACAGGTTCGGATGCCCCGGATGACGCTCCCAGAGCAGGGCCATGGCGCCCTTGTTGGAGAGGATCGCCTTCCATGGCGGCTCGACGAAGCCGGTGCGGCTAGCGGCGATGGCCCGGCCATAGTCTTCGTTGAACATCTGCTCCCACGGATAGAGCTTGAACAGGTTGTCGATGGGCGTGCCCTGCAGGTCGACGAAACGCCCGCCAGCATCGAGGCCGATGTCCTCGATATCGATCATCCGCGTGCGCAGGCCAGCCTGGCGGGCGATGTCGCGCAGGTATTCGACGGTGCCCCGGTCTTCCACCGAGCCACGGACCGAGGAGAAGTACAACGGCGAGCCGAAGCCACCCTGCACGAAGGCTTGCAGCAGCTTGTCCTCGATGCTGTTGAACTGGTCGCAACCCGCCGGCAGTTGGCCACGCTGCATCTGCTGCTCGAGCCAGACGTACTGGAAGAAGCTCGCCTCGTACAGCGAGGTCGGGGTGTCGTAGTTGGTCTCCAGCAACTTGGCCGGGCCGTGGCCGTCGTAGCACAGGTCCATGCGTCCATAGAGGTGCGGATCGCGGCGCTTCCACGAGCTGCGGACCAGCTCGTGGAACGCCTCGGGAATGGCCAGGCGCTGCAGCAGCTCCTCGCTCTCCACCACCTCGGCCACCAGCTCCATGCACAACTCATGCAGCGCCTGGGTCGGGTCCTCCAGGTGCTCCTCGATCTGTCGCAGGCTGAGCTGATAGTAGGCCGACTCGTCCCAATAGGGCTCGCCATCGAAAGTGTGGAAGCCGAACCCCAGTCGCTGCGCCGTGGCCTGCCAGTCCGGGCGCGGCGTGCTGTGGACCCGCTTCAAGAACCGAACCCCCAGCTGCTGTGGCCGGAGCTGGAGCTGGAGCCGAAGCCGCCGCGACTGACCACCTCATGGGCACCGGAAAAGGAGCTGCCTGTGCTGGTGAAGTGCTCGGGGCTGGAGATAGCGAAACGGCCGCTGCTGGCGCCGGGGAAGCTCTTGCCGCCCTCGACCTGCTGGCCGAGGGTACTCAGGCGTTCACCGCCCTGGGCGTCACGCTCCTTGTACAGGCCTTCGGTGAAGTAGCGTGGCTCAGGCGTCGAGTCCAGGCCGATCCAGCGCCAGAAACTCGAACCCGAGGAGCTCGAACTGTGACCACCACCACCACCACCACCACCACCACTGACCGAGCTACTGCCACTACTGGAACCGGTGCTACTGGAGCTGCTGCTGGAACTATCGGTCGCCGCCTGCTGCTCTTCCTCTGGAGTAACCGGCACCGTGCGATCAGTGGTCAGGGCGAACCCGTAGAACATCGGCACATAGGCCCGGCCATCGCTGGAGAGGGTGCAAGCGCCCGGCAGGAAATCCGCCTCGCAACGCTTCAGGTCCCAATAACGCGGGCCGTCCTCTTGGCCATATGCCCAGGCATCGTGACGAGCGTCCAGGCAGATATCCATGGGAACCTGCGCCTGGGCGCACTCCTCTGGGGTGCTGAAATGCTGGACCTGGCGCACGACCCGGGTCGCCTGGGGTTGCCCATCACAGGCCGCCAGGGCGAACGGCACACTGCCCAGCAGAACCAGGCGCACGCTTCTACTGCGTTTCATCGCTGCGCCCTCAGGTCGATGGGGTCATGCAGGCCGCATTCAGCAGGCCGACACCGACGGAAACCGCAGCCACCAGGATCGCCGCGGCGTTCTCCTGGTCGACGATGCGCTGGGACAAGCCCTTGAGCGTCAGGCTCACGGCCAATAGCGCCAGCAGTTGCACCACGGCGGCAATCGCCGCCCAGAGCAGGAAGTCGATGATCGAGATGGAGTGGGAAATGGCGCTGGCCACCGGGATCGCGAAGCCCAGCAAGGCACCGGCCAGGGCGATAGCCGCCGCACTGTTGCCCTGGCGGATCAGGGCGAATTCGTTATGGGGCGTCAGGCGGGTGTAGATGAAGGCGTAGAGGGCGAAGACCAGGGCCGCGCCCAGCATGTAGAGGGTAAAACCAAGCACCGCATTGGCGGGCAGAGACATCTTCAGTGCATCCATGAACATCGCGTTCGGGCTTCCTTGGAAAACGGGGCGCGAGATATATCACAGGCCCGATTCGCCGAACACTGGAGGATTGGCCCCGGCGCGCTGGCACCGGGGCCCGTCGCCTTACTTGGCCACGCCCCAGATGCTGCTCAGGCTTTGCAGCAGCGAGCCGCCCACCCCTTGCTGGCCCAGGTACTGCAGGATCACCGGGGCGAATTGCCCGACCATGCCGCTGTCCATGCCCAGGGCGCCGAACGCATTGTTCAGGTCACTGGTGTTCTTGACGTTACCCAGTGCGCTGTCCAGGCCGGAGTTCTGCCCCGAAGACTGGCCGAGCACACCGCTCAAGGCCCCCAGGCTGCCCAGCGCATTGCTGCCCGACAGCTTGTCCAGGCCCGGGACGCTCTTGCTCAATTGCGAGTAGTCCGAGCCGCTCAGTTGATTCTTCGCCAGGCCGAGCATGGCGCCGGTACCACCGATGGCTTGTTGGGGCGTGACATTGAGCTGCGAGCCCAGGGCCCCCAGCAGGCCGGCGGTCTGCGAGGTTGGCGCCGTGGCGGCGGCCTTGTCGCCGCCTTGCATGCTGGAAATGGCATTGGCCGCATCATTCAGGCTGAAACCGCCGGCAAAAGCCGAACCGGCTGCCAGGGTCATCAGGGTAGCCAGGGCGAAACCGCGTGGAATATTCATCGAAACAACCTCATGGGGCGAGAAACCACCCGGAATCGAGTGGCGGGAAAACAGCCGTTGGACTCAGTGCAGCCACGAATGTTCCAAGCGACTTCAAGATCCATGGCTGCTTGAAATCTAGTCGAAAAAAGCTGCATCCAAGTGCCGGTGGTCTGCGTATACCCCACACGGGCAGAAATTGTCTGGCCGTACTCTCACAAGGATCACCATCATGAAGCGCCACTCGATCAAAGCCCCATTGATTGCCAGCCTGTTGAGCCTGACCTTGGGCACCGCCATGGGCCTGGCCAGCGTCCAGGCCGCCGAAATGAACCACGACACCGTCATGGTTGGCGGCCAGGCCATGCTGCCGACCAAGGACATCATCGACAATGCGGTCAATTCCGCCGATCACACCACCCTGGTAGCAGCGGTGAAAGCGGCCGGGCTGGTCCAGACCTTGAAGGGCAAAGGTCCGTTCACCGTGTTCGCCCCAGTCAATTCAGCCTTCGCCGCGCTTCCTGCCGGCACTGTCGACACCCTGCTCAAGCCAGAGAACAAGGCAGCCCTGACCCACGTGCTCACCTACCACGTGGTCGCCGGCAAGCTGGACATGATGGAGCTGTCCAAGCGGATCCAGGCGGGCGGCGGCAAGGCCGAACTGACCACCGTGTCCGGTGGCAAGCTGTGGCTGATGATGAATGGCCCGCACAACATCCAGATCAAGGATGAAAAAGGGGGTGTCGCCGACATCACCACCTATGACGTCAACCAGTCCAACGGCGTGATCCAGGTGATCGACAGGGTGCTCTTGCCCAAAGGCTGAGTCCCGAGTACCGGCCACGTCCGTCGGGACCGGTACAGCCATGAGGTGGACGAAGGTGAATGGAACAACGACCGACCCTGGACTAACCTCAGGCTGCATGCCCTGTCGTCGGTCGTCATTTGCCCTCTTCCCGCTTGTCTGGAGAACCGCCATTTCCAGCCTCGATCCTGATCCTCTCAGACACTTGCTGGCCCAGTGTTCACTGGGAGACCGCCACGCTTTCGAGACGCTGTACCACAGCGTTGCTCCGCGCCTGCATGGCATTGCGCTGCACTTCATGGGGCGGCGGGACCTGGCCGAGGAGGTTCTTCAGGAAAGCTTCGTACGCATCTGGAACAACGCCACCCACTATCAGCCGCACCTGTCGGCCCCCATGACCTGGATGATCAACATCACTCGCAACCAGGCCATCGACCAGCTGCGTAAACAACGTGAACGCCCCTTGCAGGATCACGAAGAACAACAGTTGCTGGACGAGACGGCCTCGGCCCTCGACCAACTGGACAGTGCCCGACAAGCCAAGGCCCTGAACCGCTGCCTGGAAAGCCTAGAGGGGATGCAGCGCCAGTCCATTACCGTGGCCTATTTCCGGGGCCTGTCCAGCTCGGAGCTGGCCGAGTACCTGGCTGCGCCCCTGGGCTCGGTGAAGTCCTGGATTCGCCGTGGCATGGAACGCCTGCGCCGGTGCCTGGAATCATGAACTACCAAACCCCTGAGCGACGTCGCGCCCTGGCTGGCGACTACGCCATCGGCCTGATGCGGGGCGCTGCCCGGCGGCGTTTCGAGACGCTGTTGCTGGACGGTCCGGCACTGCGCCAAGAGCTGGCGCAATGGCAGGAGAGCCTGGGCACGCTAACGGACGCCTTACCGGAGAAGGATGTGCCGGAGCGTGTGTGGCACAACATCCAGGCACGCATCGAACCACAAGTGCTGCACCTGCCGAAAAAGAATCCATTGTGGATGCGCCTGCGCCTGGCTCTTGCCGCCTGTGCCGTGCTGGCAACCTTGTACATCGGCTTTATCCAGCAGCACGACCAGGTGCGCTACAGCGCCACGTTGCTCAGTGCCGAGCAGCAACCGGCATTGCGCATCCTGGCCCACGCCCAGTACCTGCAAGTCGAGCCATTGACCCTCCCGGCGCTGGGTCTGGATCGTAGCCTGGAGCTGTGGGCGATTACCGCCGACGGCAAGCCAATCTCCCTTGGCGTGGTGCCGGTCGGAGGCAAGGGCAGGATCAACCTGAGCCAAGCCCAGCGCACTCTGCTGGGCGCGCCGATTGCCCTGGCCGTGAGCCTTGAGCCCTCAGGTGGCTCGCCGACCGGGCAACCGACTGGACCGGTGCTGTACCAGGGGCAGTTGGCAGCGCTCTGACGTGCCCCTGTACCGGCAGGGCCCCTTGTTGCATCCGGCTTGCCAGCAAAACGGCGCACGGTACACTTCGCACGCCAAAACCAGGGCCATGGTTCCATGTGCCTGGTTCCAGACTGGCCAACGCCGCACGGAAGCGCCCAATGAAACCCATGCTCTATTGCTGCACCCTGCTAGCCCTCACGGCCTGCGTGGCCATCTGGCGCATCGGCACCCCGGTCGATAGCGCCTCATGCCCGGGATCGCCCGTGGCCTCCGGCCCCTTGAGCGGCTTCATCGACCAGCATGTCAACGACAGCCAGGGCGCCGACTGGCGAGACGACGGCGGCCCCTTGGGCATTCTTCAAGACCCGGCGGCCCAGGCGATCGTCCAGCATCCCGAGGCCTATTACTGCGAAGCGCTGGCGCTGCTGGCCGATCCGCAGCGCAGCGAGACGCAAAAGGTGCATGCCACGGCCTTGATGCTCTCGCTGCCCATCGATCACTACCTGGGCTGGATGGACGCCACCCACGGGCTGTACCAGCGCGGCGCCATCGACCAGGCCGTCATGCAGCTGGTGGTGTTCCCAAGGAGTACGGCGCTCGACTATTGGTGGTTGCCGCAATGGCGTTCGCGTTTCCAGCGCGATGCGCCGGGCTTGTATGACCCGGCCTTCGTCAGCCAGGCGCTCAACGGACAACACTGGTTCAGCTATCCCGGCCAAGGCTATTGATCCTGTGGCCGGAATGAACTGGCGATAACCTCGCTTCGTGTAGCCGCTGCCGCAGGCTGCGCACGGGCCGCCAGGCCTGAGTCCAGGGTGTGACTGATGCAACGCGGGGGATGGTTGGCGGGCGCTGCGCACTCGTACGCAGCCTCGCTGGTGCTCGACAGCGGCGACAGGGTTCGGCAACGACAAAGGGCGACCGAGGGTCGCCCTTTGTCGCTATCGCAGGGTTCAGGCGGCGCTGAACAGCTTGTGCGGATCGATGACAAATTTCTTCGGCACGCCGGCATCGAACTCGCCGTAGCCACGTGGCGCGTCGTCGAGGCTGATGACCTGCACGCCCACCACTTCGGCGATGTTGATCCGGTCCCACATGATGGCTTGCATCAACTGGCGGTTGTACTTCATCACCGGGGTCTGGCCGGTATGAAAGCTATGGGACTTGGCCCAGCCCAGGCCGAAGCGAATGCTCAGGCTGCCCAGCTTGGCGGCGGCATCCACCGCGCCCGGATCTTCGGTGACGTACAGCCCGGGAATACCGATCTTGCCCGCCACCCGCACCACGCCCATCAGCGAGTTGAGCACGGTGGCCGGGGCCTCGTGCTGGGCACCGGCATGGCCATGGCCGCGGGCTTCGAAGCCCACCGCATCCACCGCGCAATCCACTTCCGGCTCGCCCAGCAAGGCGGCGATCTGCTCGTGCAGCGGGGTGTCCTTGGACAGGTCGGCGATCTCGAAACCCTGGGCCTTGGCATGGGCCAGGCGCACTGGGTTGACGTCACCGACGATCACCACTGCCGCTCCCAGCAGGCGCGCGGAAGCCGCCGCTGCCAGGCCCACCGGGCCAGCACCGGCCACATACACAGTGCTACCGGGGCCGACACCGGCGGTCACCGCGCCGTGGTAGCCGGTAGGCAGGATGTCGGACAGGCAGGTCAGGTCGCGGATCTTCTCCATGGCCTTGTCGCGGTCCGGCAGCTTCAGCAGGTTGAAGTCGGCATAAGGCACCAGTACGTACTCGGCCTGGCCACCGGTCCAGTCGCCCATGTCGACGTAGCCATAGGCACCGCCGGCGCGGGCCGGGTTGACGGTCAGGCAGACCCCGGTGTGCTGCTCCTTGCAGGAACGGCAGCGCCCGCAAGCCACGTTGAACGGCACCGAGACCAGGTCACCGATCTTCAGGTTCTCGACGTCGCTGCCCTTCTCGATCACCTCGCCGGTGATCTCATGGCCCAGCACCAGGCCGACCTGGGCGGTGGTACGGCCACGGACCATGTGCTGGTCCGAACCGCAGATGTTGGTGGAAACCACGCGCAGGATGACACCGTGCTCGATCTTCCTGCCGCGTGGGTCCTGCATTTTCGGATAGTCGATCTTCTGTACCTCGACCTTGCCGCTGCCCAGATACACCACACCACGATTACCAGACATGCTTGTCACCTCTGTAGTTGTTGTTGTGACGAAAGTGGAGCCAGCTTCAAGCGGCAAGCTTCGAGCCGCAAGAAGAGTACACACCGCGTTCTTGCGGCTTGGAGCGTGTCGCTTTTTTGCTTGTCGCCTCTCGCTTGCAGCTTGAGGCTTGCAGCTTGAGGCTTGTCGCTTGAAGCTTGTCGCTTGCTTCAAAGCACTACCGTGCGGTTGCCGTTGAGGAACACCCGGCGCTCGATGTGGTAACCCACCGCCCGGGCCAGGGTCAGGCATTCGATATCGCGGCCCTTGGCGATCAGGTCCTCGGGGTAGTAGCTGTGGTCCACCACCTCCACGCCCTGGGCGATGATCGGGCCCTCGTCCAGGTCATTGTTGATGTAGTGGGCGGTGGCCCCCACCAGCTTCACGCCCTTGTTGTAGGCCTGGTGGTAGGGCTTGGCGCCCTTGAACCCCGGCAACAGCGAGTGGTGGATGTTGATCGCCTTGCCGTCGAGCTTGCGGCACAGGTCCGGCGACAGCACCTGCATGTAGCGGGCGAGGATCACCAGCTCGGCGCCGGACGCCTCGATCACCTGCCACACCTGGCGCTCCTGGCCCGGCTTGTCGTTGGGGTCGAGGGGGAAATGGTGGTAGGGAATCTGGTGCCAGTCGGCCAGGGGCTTGAGGTCCGGGTGGTTGGACACCACCGCCACCACGTCCATGGGCAACTGGCCGATGCGCTGGCGATAGAGCAGGTCGTTGAGGCAGTGATCGGCCTTGGAGACCATGATCACCACCTTTGGCCGGTAATGCGGGGCTGTCAGCTCGAAGTTCATCTCAAAGGCCCTGGCGCGCTCGGCCAGACCCTCGCGAAAGCCCTCCTCGTCGAGGCCATCGGGCTGGCGGAACTCCACGCGAATGAAGAACCGCCCCGAGAGCCGGTCGTCGAAGGAGTGGTGCTCGGTGACGTAGCAGCCCTGCTCGAACAGGAAGCGGGTCACCGCGTCCACCGTGCCGAGCACGCTGGGGCAGTCGGCGGTCAAGATCCATGTGTCGGGGGCGCGGCTCATGCTGGACAACTCCTGTTCTTGATAGGCAACCGCTACGCGGTCGAATCGCGGGCAGCCTCGCTCCTACAATCCCGACGCAGGCGCGAGGCATGCTGGCGACAAGGGTTCAGGCCTGAACGCTGAGGCCGTATTCGGCCGCGGCATCCTGCAACCACAGCCACCAGTAGTCGGAGAAGCTGCGGCGCACCAGCAGCTCCCAGGTTTCCTCGCCGGTACGGCGGATCACCAGCTGCGACTTGGCGAACACCGTGCCCACAGCCTTGCCCACCGGGAAGTTGCTGGGGTGCACGTCGTAACTGGTGGATTTCATCAGCACCCGGCGCACATCGGGGCCGGACAGCTCGAGGATCTGCTGGCCACCGCTGACGTTGACGATCTGGATATGCAACTCGCCCAGGGCCTCGCGCAGCTTCTGCTCGGCAGCGAACTCCTCGCCACCGGGCACGATCAACAGCCACTCGTCCGGCCCCAGCCATTGCAGGCTGGTCTCGCCCTTGCTCACCAGGGTCAAGGCGGCCGGCAGTTCCAGGCCCAGGGCCTTGTGCACCCCCGCGGCGAAGGCCGGGTCATGGCCATCGCCACGCAGGGTCAGGTGACCGAGGAGTTTTTTCTCGCGCAGGATCACCCCGGCGTTCTTGCGGCCCTTGCCCACCAGGCTCGGCAGGTCGGCGTGGTGCAATGGCGATTGCGCCTTGGCTTCGTCGTTCGGGCGCTGTTGGTAAACGTTGACTGCGGTCATAGAGCACCTGTCTTCAAATTCTTGCATCACACCCGTAGGAGCGGAGCTTGCCAGCGATGAGCACAACGCGCTCTGGCTGAGGCGCTGCGCCTATCGTTTCGCGGGCAAGCCTCGCTCCTACGGGATCTGGTTAGACGTTCTGCCGATCGCCCTTGGGATCGAAGAACACCGAAGAAACGATTTCCGCCTCGATCACCCGGCCATCGGCCAGGGGCGCGAAGACCCGCTCGCCCAAGCGCTTGAGGCCACCCTTGACCACCGCCAGGGCAAAGGAATACCCCAGGGAGTTGTGGGCGTAGCTGGAGGTCACGTGACCGACCATGCTCATGGGGATCGCCTGCTTGGGGTTGAACACCAGCTGCGCGCCCTCGGGCAGCCACTGGGTCGGGTCCAGCGGCTTGAGGCCCACCAGTTGCTTGCGTTCCTCGCGCACGCAGTCCTCGCGGTTCATCCCGCGCCAGCCGATCCACGAGAACGGCTTGGTACGGCCCACGCACCAGCCCATGTTCAGGTCATCCGGGGTCATGGAGCCGTCGGTGTCCTGGCCGACGATGATGAAACCCTTCTCGGCCCGTAGCACGTGCATGGTCTCGGTGCCGTAAGGGGTCAGGTTGTACTTCTTGCCCGCCTCGACGATCTGCTCCAGCACGCCCATGGCGTAGTTGGCCTGGACGTTGACCTCGTAGGACAGCTCGCCAGTGAACGAAATCCGGAACACCCGGGCCGGCACGCCGCCCACCAGGCCTTCCTTCCAGGTCATGAACGGGAAACCGTCCTTGTCCAGGTCGATGTCGGTCACTTCGCTGAGCAGCTTGCGGCTGTTGGGGCCGGACAAGGTCAGGGTGGCCCAGTGGTCGGTGACCGAGGTGAAGTACACCTTCAGGTCCGGCCATTCGGTCTGCTGGTAGATCTCCAGCCATTGCAGCACCCGGGCCGCGCCACCGGTGGTGGTGGTCATCAGGAAGTGGTTGTCGGCCAGGCAGGCGGTGACGCCGTCGTCGAAGACCATGCCGTCTTCCTTGCACATCAGGCCGTAGCGGGCCTTGCCCACGTCGAGCTTGGTCCAGGCATTGGTGTAGATGCGGTTGAGGAACTCACGGGCATCCGGCCCCTGGATATCGATCTTGCCCAAGGTCGAGGCGTCCAGCAGGCCGACGCTGTCGCGCACGGCCTGGCATTCGCGCTTGACCGCGGCATGCAGGTCTTCGCCGTTCTTCGGGAAGTACCAGGGACGCTTCCACTGGCCGACGTCCTCGAACTCGGCGCCGTTCTGCACATGCCAGGCATGCAGCGCGGTAAAGCGCACCGGCTCGAAGATATGCCCGCAATGACGACCGGCCACGGCGCCAAAGGTGATCGGCGTGTAGTTCGGGCGGAACATCGTGGTGCCCATCTGCGGGATGCTGACGTTCAGCGAACGGGCGGCGATGGCCAGGCCGTTGACGTTGCCCAGCTTGCCCTGGTCGGTACCGAAGCCCAGGGCGGTGTAGCGCTTGACGTGCTCCACCGACTCGAAGCCCTCGCGGGTCGCCAGTTCGATGGCGGCAGCGGTGACGTCGTTCTGCAGGTCGACGAACTGCTTGGGCGCCCGTGCGGTGCCTTTTTCATGGGGCACCTGGAACAGCGCCAGGGTGGGCTCTTCATGCCGGGCCAGGGCCTTGGGCAACACACCCTCGACTACCTGGAACCCAGCCTCGCTGGCCGCGCGCACGCCGCCTTCGAAACCATCGGCCAGGGAGTCGCCCAGGCTGTAGACACCATTGATGCCGCCCACGCACACGCGTTTCTGCGGCGCTTCGCCCGGTACGAAACCGAGGATGTCTTCGCGCCATACCGGCTTGCCGCCCAGGTGCGAAGCCAGGTGCACCACCGGGCTGTAGCCGCCGGAGCTGGCGATCAGGTCGCAGTCGAGCCACTCGCCGGGGCTGGTGACCTTGTGCGCCTTGACGTCGATGGCCGCCACCCGGGCGCCGGTCACGTGCTTGCTGCCGCGGGCCTCGATCACCGCGCTGGACGTCAGGATACGAATGCCCTTGGCCCGTGCTTCCTCCACCAGGGCACCACGGGGGTTGTGCCGGGCATCGGCGATGGCCACCACGTTCAGGCTGGCGTCGAGCCAGTCCAGGGCCACGCGATAGGCATGGTCGTTGTTGGTGGACAGCACCAGTTTCTTGCCCGGGGCCACGCCGTAGCGACGCACGTAGGTGGAAACCGCGCCCGCGAGCATGTTGCCCGGTACGTCGTTGTTGCCGTATACCAGCGGCCGCTCGTGGGCGCCGGTGGCCAGCACCACACGCTTGGCCCGCACCCGGTGGATGCGCTGGCGCACCTGGCCGATGGGCGCACGGTCCCCCAGGTGGTCGGTGAGGCGTTCGTGAATGGTCAGGAAGTTGTGGTCGTGATAGCCGTTGACCGTGGCCCGCGGCAGCAGGATCACTTCCGGCAGGGCCTTGAGCTCGGCCAGGGCGCTGGCCACCCACTCGGCGGCAGGCTTGCCGTCCAGGCTCTCGCGGCTGTCCAGCAGGCTGCCGCCGAACTCTTCCTGCTCATCGGCGAGGATCACCCGCGCACCGCTGCGAGCGGCAGCCAGGGCGGCGGCCAGGCCCGCAGGCCCGGCACCGACCACCAGCACGTCGCAGTGGTGGTTCATGTTGTCGTAGCTGTCCGGATCGTTCTCGGTGGGCGAGCGGCCCAGGCCTGCGGCCTTGCGGATGTACTTCTCGTAGGTCATCCAGAACGACTGCGGATACATGAAGGTCTTGTAGTAGAAGCCCGGCGGCATCAGCTTGCCGCCGACCTTGCCGAGAATCCCCATCATGTCGTTGTTGACGCTGGGCCAGCCGTTGGTGCTGGTGGCCACCAGGCCCTGGTACAGCGCCTGCTGGGTGGCCCGCACGTTGGGGACCTGGGTCGCTTCGGTGGCGCCGATCTGCAGCACCGCGTTGGGCTCCTCGCAACCGGCGGCGAAGATGCCCCGGGGCCGCGAGTACTTGAAGCTGCGGCCGATGATATCGACCCCGTTGGCCAGCAGCGCCGAGGCCAGGGTGTCGCCCTCGAAGCCCTTGTAGCTCTGGCCGTTGAAGGTGAAGGTCAGGACCTTGTTGCGGTCGATGCGTCCGCCGTTGGACAGGCGATTGGTCTGGCTCATACCTTCTCTCCCGCAGCCTTGGCGGTGAATTGCGGCTTGGTACCGATCTTGTAGGTTTCGAGGATTTCGTAGGTCACGGTGTCGCGGGTGGCGTTGAAGTACTGGCGGCACCCGGCGGCGTGGATCCACAGCTCGTGGTGCAGGCCACGGGGGTTGTCACGGAAGAACATGTAGTCGCCCCACTGCTCGTCGGTGCAGGCATTGGGGTCCAGCGGCCGAGGGATATGGGCCTGGCCGGACGAATGGAATTCCTCTTCGGAGCGCAGCTCGCCGCAGTGAGGACAGAAGATATGCAACATGGGATTTTCTCCTCGGACCGCTGATTAGTGGGCGACGGCCGCAGCGCCATGTTCGTCAATGAGGGCGCCGTTGTGGAAACGGTCGATGGAGAACGGCGCGGCCAGCGGGTGCATCTCGCCCTTGGCCAGGCTGGCGGCAAAGACGTTGCCCGAGCCCGGGGTGGCCTTGAAGCCGCCGGTACCCCAGCCGCAGTTGAAGAACATGTTCGGCACCGGGGTCTTGGAAATGATCGGGCAGGCATCCGGGCTGGTATCGACGATGCCGCCCCACTGGCGGTTCATGCGCACCCGGGAAAGGATCGGGAACATCTCGACGATGGCCTGGATGGTGTGCTCGATCACCGGATAGGAACCGCGCTGGCCATAACCGACCCAACCGTCGATGCCCGCACCGATCACCAGGTCGCCCTTGTCGGACTGGCTGATGTAGCCGTGCACTGCGTTGGACATGATCACGCTGTCGATGATCGGCTTGATCGGCTCCGATACCAGCGCTTGCAGCGGGTGCGACTCGATCGGCAGGCGAAAGCCCGCCAGCTTGGCCATGTGCCCGGAGTTACCGGCGGTGACCACGCCCACGCGCTTGGCCCCGATGAAGCCCTTGGTGGTCTCGACGCCGATGCAGGCGCCGTTTTCCTTGCGAAAGCCGATCACTTCGGTCTGCTGGATCAGGTCCACGCCCAGGGCGTCGGCGGCCCGGGCGAAACCCCAGGCCACGGCATCGTGCCGGGCCACGCCGCCACGGCGCTGGACGGTAGCGCCGAGGATCGGATAACGGGTGTTCTTCGAGCAGTCCAGGTAGGGAATCTCGTCCGCCACCTGCTGGGTGTTGAGCAGCTCGCCATCGATGCCGTTGAGGCGGTTGGCGCTGACCCGGCGCTCGGAGTCACGGATGTCCTGCAGGGTGTGGCACAGGTTGTAGACCCCGCGCTGGGAGAACATCACGTTGTAGTTCAGGTCCTGGGACAGGCCTTCCCAGAGCTTCATCGCATGCTCGTAGAGCTGCGCCGACTCGTCCCACAGGTAGTTGGAACGCACGATGGTGGTATTGCGCGCGGTGTTGCCGCCGCCCAGCCAGCCCTTCTCCACCACCGCGACGTTGGTGATGCCGTGTTCCTTGGCCAGGTAATAGGCCGTGGCCAGGCCATGGCCGCCACCGCCGACGATGACCACGTCGTAGACCTTCTTCGGGGTCGGCGTGCGCCACATGCGCTGCCAGTTTTCATGGTGGCTCAGAGAGTGCTTGAAGAGGCCGAAGCCCGAGTAGCGTTGCATAGTCATTGCTCCAATGGCGGCTCTCAGCGGTAGACCGGGAAATCGGCGCACAGGGTCGTCACCTGGCGGGCGACATTGGCCTCGACATCGGCATCGCCGAGGTGATCGAGAATGTCGCAGATCCAGCCGGCCAGCTCGGTGCACTGGGCGACCTTGAAGCCACGGGTGGTGACCGCCGGGGTACCGATGCGCAGGCCGGAGGTGACGAACGGCGACTGCGGGTCGTTGGGCACGGCGTTCTTGTTCACGGTGATATGGGCGCGGCCCAGGGCGGCATCGGCATCCTTGCCGGTCAGGCCCTGGCGGATCAGGCTGACCAGGAACAGATGGTTATCGGTGCCGCCGGACACTACATCGTAGCCACGTTTGACGAACACGCCGGCCATGGCCTGGGCGTTGTCGATCACCTGCTTCTGGTAGGCCTTGAAGCCAGGCTCCAGGGCCTCTTTGAAACACACCGCCTTGGCCGCGATCACATGCATCAGCGGGCCGCCCTGGGCGCCGGGGAACACCGCGGCGTTGAGCTTCTTCTCGATCTCTTCGTTGGCCTTGGCCAGGATCAGCCCGCCACGGGGACCGCGCAGGGTCTTGTGGGTGGTGGTGGTGACCACGTCGGCGAACGGGATCGGGTTGGGGTACAAGCCGGCCGCCACCAGCCCGGCAACGTGGGCCATGTCGACGAACAGCAGCGCCCCGACCTTGTCGGCGATCTGCCGGAAGCGCGGGAAATCCAGGGTCTTGGAATAGGCCGAGAAGCCGGCGACGATCATCTTCGGCTGGTGCTCCACGGCCAGGCGCTCGACCTCGTCGTAGTCGATCAGCCCGGTGTTGGTGTCGATCCCGTATTGCACCGCGTTGTACAGCTTGCCCGAGGACGACACCTTGGCCCCGTGGGTCAAGTGCCCGCCGTGGGCCAGGCTCATGCCGAGGATGGTGTCGCCAGCCTGCAGCAAGGCCAGGTACACGGCGCTGTTGGCCGACGAACCGGAATGCGGCTGAACGTTGGCGTAGTCGGCACCGAACAACTGCTTGGCCCTCTCGATGGCCAGGGCCTCGACCTTGTCCACATGCTCACAACCGCCGTAGTAGCGCTTGCCCGGGTACCCTTCGGCGTACTTGTTGGTCAAGCCGCTGCCCTGGGCCTGCATCACTCGCTTGCTGGTGTAGTTCTCCGACGCAATCAGCTCGATGTGGTCTTCCTGGCGCTGCTCCTCGGCATTGATCGCCGCCAGCAGTGCATCGTCGTAGCCCTGGATCTGGTCTTGCTTGCTGAACATCACGTCTCTCCCAGCGGCGGCGCTGCGCCTTTCGTCTCGGTGAGGCCAGCCCTGAAGCTGCGCCCTTTGGATGCGATGGTATGACCGCCACGCAGAGCCCAGATGCCTATGGACGCCACGCAAAGATGCGTTTACGACATACCCCGGCGCCCACAGACAAATGCACCGGACAAAGGCTCTAGCCCCAGCCTCCCACCCCCACACCCCACGGCCACTACGCGCCCGTACGCAGCCTTCGGCAGCGGCTACACGAAGCGATGCCAAACACGCACACCCCACCCGCGATGCGCCGCCCGGTAGGGCGCGCCGTACGCTAGTGATCTTGATTCACCCGCCCCCTGGGAAGGCCGAGTGCAGGTGCTTATCAGGGGAATGGCGCGCAGCGCCCCTCGACGCAGTCGAGGACATCGCTGGAAGCGATGCCCCCTGAGAAGTACCGGAACGAGGGAACCCGAGCGCAGCGAGTGGCCGGACGTGGGGGCAAGCGTTTTTGGTTACTTTTTTGGCGTTTGAAAAAAGTGACCCGCCGTAAGGGCGGAACCATAAGCAAGCCACCCCACCGCCAACGGATATGTACTCCATCCCCAGGGCACCTGGCCGGCTACCAGGCCGCCAAGCCCCAAGGCCGATCCTACAAAACTTGCAGAACCGTCTGGCTTGCCGCCCACACCCCCTCCCCCCATGCTCCCCATTCGCCCAAACGGCGACCGGGTTTGGCGACCTGGAACTCAGCTAAGAGCAGACATGCTTGCACCGCTTACCGTCGAGCCTCTATGGTCGCGGCGATGTGTTATGGCGGCTGTACGCGGGAGATCTCCGGATCTGCCGATCCTACTGCTCGTAGCTGAGTCGGTTCGCCAACCCGCGTACAGCTGCCACCTTTTCGTTTGAAGACGACTGGGCAGCTCCTCTTATCTACGACGGAGCCTTCGCCATGACTCATCAATACATCCCCATCACCGGCATCGACTGCACCATCCCCTGCCTGTTCATCGACAAAACCGCCCCACTGGACGTCCTCCACGCCAACGGCACCACCCGCCTGCTGGCCATCACCCAGCTGTTCGAAAGCCTCTCGCGCACCGAGCTGAAACACGCCGACCACACCGACCTGCAACACATCGCCCACGTCGCCGCTATCCTCCTGCGCGACAGTTGCGACCTGCTAGGCGTGATGGGCTGGCGGCTCCAGGCCTGAACCGAATACGCTCCGCCCCCGACAGGGTGCGGAGCATCCTCATGGCGCAACGCCCTCCAACACCTGCCTCACCCCCAACAACAACAAAAAATGCCCCGGATACAACCAATAGGCCCACCGCCGCATCGCCGGCACCCACCCTCCACCACGCATCCCCCGCAACAGCCACATCCCCAGCCCCGGCGCCAGCAGACAAGCGACCAACCCCCAACCCGCCAGCGGATTACCCAGGCGCGCCGCCGCAAACAGCACCTCCCACTGATTGCCCGCCAGGCACACCACCCCCGTCAGCACGGCGAAATACCAACGCCGGCGCAACACCAACAGCAAGGCCAATGGCAGCAGCACCCCGAACGCACCGAACATCAGCCACCGCGAAAACCCCACCGCCAGCCCCAGGGCTACCACCCCCAAAACCAGGTCAAGACCACTACGCCGCTGCCAGCCCCGCGCCACCAGCAACCCCAGGGCCAGGGTCGGCAGCACGTTCAGGGTGTCGGGCTCGGGAACGAACAACCGGTAGGGAATTTCACTGAGCCCGCTGAAGGCCAGCAGCCAACCCAGGTAGCGCCACTGCCCGGGCCGCCGCGCAGCGCCAACGCGCCAAAGATTGGCCGCCATCGCCAGGCAGAACCAGGGAAACGCCAGGCGTCCGGGCACATACAGCCAGTCCAGCTCCAGGCCCACATAGCGCAAGTGGTCCAGGACCATGCTCAACAGCGCCAGCCACTTCAGCGCATCCAGTGCGCCGTCGCGGTTCGGGGGAACAGGGGTCAATATCGCGTCACGCATAAATCCTCATGTGCCATGCATTATTACGCGCTAACAGAGCGTGTGCGGGGCCGTTATTCTTGGGTAAAGTGCGCACCATAATCGACCACGGAACCCTCTCATACGGAAGCCGGCCATGACCGACAAGAGCCAACAATTCGCCAGCGACAACTACTCCGGTATCTGCCCCGAGGCCTGGGCCGCCATGGAACAGGCCAACCATGGCCACGACCGCGCCTACGGCGACGACCAGTGGACCGCCCGCGCGGCGGATCATTTCCGCCGCCTGTTCGAGACCGACTGCGAAGTGTTCTTCGCCTTCAACGGCACCGCCGCCAACTCCCTGGCCCTGTCGTCGCTGTGCCAGAGCTATCACAGCGTGATCTGCTCGGAAACCGCCCACGTCGAGACCGACGAATGCGGCGCCCCGGAATTTTTCTCCAACGGTTCCAAGCTGCTGATCGCCGGCACCGAGAACGGCAAGATCACCCCGGCTTCGATCCGCGAAGTGGCCCTCAAGCGCCAGGACATCCACTACCCCAAGCCCCGGGTCGTGACCCTGACCCAGGCCACCGAGGTCGGCAGCGTCTACACCCCGCAAGAAGTACGCGCCATCAGCGACACCTGCAAGGAACTGGGCCTGAACCTGCACATGGACGGCGCGCGGTTCTCCAACGCCTGCGCCTTCCTCGGCTGCTCGCCCGCAGAGCTGACCTGGAAGGCCGGGGTCGATGTGCTGTGCTTCGGCGGCACCAAGAACGGCATGGCAGTGGGTGAGGCGATCCTGTTCTTCAACCACAAGCTGGCCGAAGACTTCGACTACCGCTGCAAGCAGGCTGGCCAGCTGGCCTCGAAGATGCGCTTCCTCTCGGCGCCCTGGGTCGGCCTGCTGGAGAACGATGCCTGGCTCAAGTACGGCCACCACGCCAACCACTGCGCGCAACTGCTGGCCAAGCTGGTGGAAGACATCCCCGGCGTGGAACTGATGTTCCCGGTGCAGGCCAACGGCGTGTTCCTGCAACTCTCGGAGCCGGCCCTGGCCGCGCTGACCGCCCGGGGCTGGCGCTTCTACACCTTCATCGGCAAGGGCGGCGCGCGCTTCATGTGCTCCTGGGACACCGAGGAAGAGCGCGTGCGCGAGCTGGCGGCGGACATCCGCACCGTGATGAGCGCCTGACCCACGCGCCTGGCGAGGCAGCCCGCGCCTCGCTCAAAAGCCGGCCCCTGCGCGGGGCCGGCCATCAGTTCACAAATTCCTGAACTGATTATTTGCCTTCACTGATTCAACATCCGCGTCCTATATCAGAGACTCCGGGGTCGTCCTATAAAAACAAAGGCACCGCCCCATGACGACCACCTCCTGCGCTACCGCGAAAGCCCCGCCTGCGTCCCTCAAGATCGAAACCCGCTCCATCGACTATGTGCCGCGCAACGAGCGCCACGGCAAGGTCTGGCACCAGGGTCCGTTCTGGTTCACCGGCAACTTCGTACTCACCACCATGGTCACCGGCTTCACCGGCGCGGCCCTGGGCCTGGCCCTGCAATACGCGATCCTGGCCATCGTCATCGGCGTCTGCCTGGGCACCTTCTGCATGGCCTTCCATGCCAACCAGGGGCCACGCATGGGCCTGCCGCAGATGATCCAGTCCCGCGCCCAGTTCGGCCTGCGCGGCGCCATCGTGCCCTTCACCGCCGTGGTGTTCGTCTACATCGGCTTCAACGTGTTCAACGTGATCCTGGCCACCGATGCCATCAACACCGTGATCCCCGGCGCACGAGCGCCCTGGTACTCGCTGATGATCGCCATCGCGGTGCTGATCGCGGTGGTCGGCCACGACCTGCTGCACAGCGTGCAGCGCTGGCTGACCTACGTGATGATCAGCGTGTTCGCGGTGCTCACCGTCAGCGCCCTGATGACCCTGCAAGCCGACTCGGCGGTGGCCGATGCGCACTTTTCCTGGTCGGCATTCCTGATCCAGCTGTCGGCCGCCGCCGGCTACCAGATCAGCTATTCGGTGTACGTCTCCGACTACTCGCGCTACCTGCCGCACCAGACTCCGTCGCGCCAGGTGATCTTCTGGACCTACCTGGGCGCCGCCGGCTCGGCCCTGTGGCTGATGTCCCTGGGCGCGTTCCTGGCCTCGGCCCTGCCCTCGCCGGACGCCATCGCCAGCGTGCGCGACGTCGGCAACCGGTTGATCCCGGGCTTCGGCACCTTCACCGTGCTGATCGCGGTGCCGGCGCTGGTGGGCATCATGGCGGTCAACTGCTACGGCGCCATGCTCACCGGCATCAGCGCCATCGACGGCTTCAAGTCGATCAAGCCCGACCTCAAGAGCCGGGTCGCCGGAATCCTGCTGGTGGCGGCGGTGATCTTCCTGATCGCCCTGAACATTCCCGAGAGCTACCTGGGCAGCTTCAACACCTTCGTGCTGCTGATGCTGTACTTCCTGGTGCCCTGGACCGCCGTGAACCTGGCGGACTTCTACCTGGTACGCAAAGGCCACTACGCCATCAGCGACATCTTCAACCCCGCCGGCATCTACGGCCGCTGGTCCGCCGCCGGGCTCACCGCGTACTTCCTCGGCCTGCTGGCGATGGTGCCGTTCATGTCCCTGAGCTTCTACCAGGGCCCGCTGGCCCTGGCCCTGGGCGGCGCCGACATCGCCTTCGTGATCGGCCTGGCGGTGGCCGGGCTGATCTACTGGGCCCTGACCCGCAACCTGGACCTGGCCGCTGAAGAACGCGCCATCCAGGCCAGCGAACAAACCCTGGAAGGAGCGGCCCGATGAATACCCCGAGCACCTTGAAAGTAGCCTGCCAGCAACTGGCGCCACGCATCGGCGAGCTGGACTACAACCGCGAGCTCGGCGCCACGGCGATCCGCCAGGCCGCCGCCCGGGGCGCCCAGGTGGTGGTGCTGCCGGAGCTGGTGCAGAGCGGCTACCTGTTCCACGACCGGCAGGAGGCCCTGGCCCTCTCGGAGACCCTGGACGGCCCCACCCTTAGCCTGTGGAAGGCGTTGGCCGAAGAGCTGCAGGTGGTGATCGTCGGTGGCTTCTGCGAGCGCCTGGAGCAAGGCCAGGTGGCCAACAGCGCGGCCCTGGTCGAGCCGGAAGGGGCTGTCACCCTTTACCGCAAAGCCCACCTGTGGGATGGCGAGAACCTGATCTTCACCCCTGGCAACGAGCCACCGCCGGTGGTGGCCACGCGCTTTGGGCCGATCGCCGTGATGATCTGCTACGACCTGGAGTTTCCCGAGTGGGTGCGCCTGCCGGCCCTGGCCGGGGCGGCGCTGCTGTGCGCGCCGGTGAACTGGCCCAACGGGCCGCGACCGGCCGGCGAACGCCCGGCGGAGATGGTCCGGGTGCAGGCCAATGCGGCGGTCAACCGGATGTTCATCGCCGCCTGCGACCGCTGTGGCGAGGAACGTGGAGTGGATTGGGTCGGCGGCTCGACCATCGTCGACGCCGATGGCTATCCGCTGGCCGGCCGCGAGCGCCAAGCCAGTGCACAGTTGCTGCTGGCGGAGCTGGACCTGGGCCAGGCCTGGCACAAGTCCATCAGCGAGCACAACCATGTGCACCTGGACCGCCGCCCGGCGTTGTATTGAGCGCAAGGCCTGGTTGCGAGAGCAAGCTGCCTGTGGCGAGGCAGCTTGCTCCCGCGCCACGAAAGCCGATCAGAACTCCACGCGCACATCGCCCTTGGGCACGCTGCAGCACGACAGGATGTAGCCTTCGGCTTCGTCTTCCTCGGTGATCCCGCCGTTGTGCTCCATTTCCACCTCGCCCCCCAGCTTGAGCACCTTGCAGGTGCCGCAGATGCCCATGCCGCAGGCCTTGGGGATCATCAGGCCAAGCTTGGCCGCCGCCGCGTGCACGGTCTCCCCCGGGGCCACGCGGATGCTCTTGCCCGAGGCGGTGAACTCCACCTGGTGCAGGTCGGCGGCATCCACCTCCGGTGCCTCGGCGGCCTGTTCGGCCTGCTCCACCGCATCGGCCCGGGCATCGGCCGGCGTCGCGCCGAACGACTCCTCGTGGTAGCGGGTCATGTCGAAGCCGGCGGCCTCCAGCAGGCGCTTGACCGCGTGCATGTAGGGCGTGGGACCGCAGCAGAACACCTCCCGCTCGAGGAAGTCCGGCGCCATCAGCTCCAGCATCTTGTGGTTGAGATAGCCGCGATAACCGGCCCAGGGCTCGCCCAGGCCGTGGCGTTCGCAGATCAGGTGCAGGCTGAAGTTGTCGATCCGCGAGGCCATGTGCTCCAGCTCGCGGTGGTAGATGATGTCCTTGGGCGAGCGGGCGCTGTGGATGAACACCATGTCGACATTGGCGTTGGTGTCGTAGAACCAGCGCGCCATGGACATCACCGGAGTGATGCCGACCCCGCCGCTGAGGTAGAGGATCTTAGGGTTGGGGAAGTCGATGGCGTTGAACAACCCCACCGGCCCGTGTACCGCCAGCTCCTGGCCCTCGTGAAGGGTGTCGTGCAGGTGGTTGGAGACCTTGCCGCCGGGCACGCGCTTGATGGTCACCGAGAAGCTGTAGGGCACCGACGGCGAACTGGAGATGGTGTAGGAGCGCATCACCGGCTGGCCTTCGATCTCCAGCTCCAGGGTGACGAACTGCCCCGGCTTGAAGAAGAACATGATCGGCTGGTCGGCCATGAAGCAGAAGGTCCGTACGTCCCAGGTTTCCTGGATGACTTTGACGCAACGGACGATGTGACGACCATTGGCCCAGGTCTGGGTGGTTACCGGGTTGAGGAAGGTGTTGGACATGCTGTTCTCCACGGCCGACTGTCGGCGTCTTGCCAGCGATTCTGCGTAAGGCGCCCAGGGCCTGTTTACCTATCCGCGACATTCACATGCTTATCGCGACCAGGCCCCGGCTACAGGGCCTACGGCGTCGGGAACAGATTGGGCCATGTCGCCCATGGATAAGGTTCGCGGCGCCTGCGGACCCACACTCGGCCCCACGACAACAGCTGCTTTTTTCGTGACTTGCGTAGCACCGACCGTAGCCACTCCCTAATACGCCGGCCGCACCGAACGGCCATGAGGACCTGAACGATGGACGTCACCACCCTGAGCCTGGGCGATCCACTGGAACCCGCACGCAAGGCCACCGCGCAGATGCTGCAGGAACGCGAGCGGACCTTCTCCCTGCCGCAACCCTTCTACTGCGACCAAAGGCTGTTCGAAATCGACATGCAGGAGATCTTCCACAAGGAATGGCTGATCGCCGGCATGACCTCGGAGATTCCCACCAAGGGCAACTTCATCACCCTGCAAATCGGCAAGAACCCGATCATCGTCATCCGCGGCGCCGACGGCGTGGTCCACGCCTTCCACAACGTCTGCCGGCACCGTGGCTCGCGCTTGTGCACCAGCGACAAGGGCAAGGTGGCCAAGCTGGTCTGCCCCTACCACCAGTGGACCTACGAAGTGGACGGCCGCCTGCTGTTCGCCGGCACCGAGATGGGCGCCGACTTCGACATGAAGCAGTACAGCCTCAAGCCGGTGCAGGTGAAGACCGCCGGTGGCTACATCTTCATCTCGCTGGCCGAGAACCCGCCGGCCATCGATGACTTCCTGGCGACCCTGGCCCACTACATGGAGCCCTACGACATGGAGAACACCAAGGTGGCGATTACCACCACCTTGATGGAAAAGGCCAACTGGAAACTGGTGCTGGAGAACAACCGCGAGTGCTACCACTGCAATGCCTCGCACCCGGAGTTGCTCAAAACCCTGCTGGAATGGGACGACGTCACCGACCCACGGGCCGACCAGGCCTTCAAGGACCACGTAGCCGCCTCCGCCGCTGCCTGGGAAGCCGAGAAGATCCCCTACGCCCACGCCAGCTTCGGCCTGCGCAACCGTATCGTGCGCATGCCGCTGCTCAAGGGCACCGTGTCCATGACCCTGGACGGCAAGCAGGGCTGCAAGAAACTCATGGGCCGGATCAAGAACCCGGACCTGGGTTCGATGCGCATCCTGCACCTGCCCCATTCGTGGAACCACTGCATGGGCGACCACATCATCGTGTTCACGGTGTGGCCGATCAGTGCCCAGGAAACCATGGTCACCACCAAGTGGCTGGTGCACAAGGACGCCGTGGAAGGCGTGGACTACGACGTGGAGCGCATGCGCCAGGTGTGGGACGCCACCAACGACCAGGACCGGCGCCTGGCCGAAGAGAACCAGCGCGGCATCAACTCCACCGCCTACCAGCCCGGGCCCTACTCCAAGACCTACGAGTTCGGCGTGGTCAACTTCATCGACTGGTACAGCGAGCGCCTGCTCAACAACCTCGGCGCCGAACCGGCGCCCTACCTCAAGGGCGTACCGGTCACCGGCTGAACTGCACCCGAGCGCAGATCCTGACGGCCTGGCAAGCTCGGCAGCGGCTACATGAAACCCATCGGTAGCCGCTGCTGAGCACCAGTGAAGCTGCGCACGACCGCAACGCGGGCGCCAACCCGCGATGTCAGGCCTTGGGCTTGAGCTTGGGCCAGGGCACCCCACCCTTCTCGTTCACGAACTGCTCGGTGATCTGCGCCCCCAGCAGCCTCACCCGGGCATAACCGTTGAACACCCGTAACGGATAGTTGGCATCGCCGGCTCTCTGGGTTTCCGACCACAACACCCCGGGCGCGCCATCCAGCTCGCTGGCATCGCCATAGGGGATCGCCCCGTGGCCGACGCAACGCCCATTCATCACCCCCATGCCCTGGGGATCGGTCTTGGGCGCGTAGAAAATACCGTTGTGCAGGTGCCCCCAGTACCAATAGTCCGGCACGCGATTGCCCAGGGCCTTGCACACCTGGCCGTACAGCGCGGTCGGGGTCTTGCCGGTGATGTCCAGGCCCTGGTGATGGCTGAGCAGGATGATCTTGCGGCCCTGGCCGTGGCTGGCCATCAGGTCGCTGAGCCATTGTTCCTGGACGGCATTGAGGTTGCCGTCCATGTACAGCTGCATCTCATCGGAGGCGTAGGCGCTGTCCAGGCCGATGATCAGCCAGTGGGTGTTGAACAGGGCGAAGTAGCTGGTGTTCTGCTGGTCCGGGAACAGCGTCTGGATCTCGTCGAAGTAGCCATGGGCGCCGCTGTACATCTCATGGTTGGAGTTGAGACTGAACGAGGCCTTGCTGCCCATGGGCCAGGACGCCAGGTTGTTTCTCTCGTCACTGTCGGTACCGGCGTAGTACACATCGCCCAGGTGGATGGTCACGTGCGGCTGGTCCGCAGTGATCAGGTCGGCCACCCGCTGCGCCGCCGACTGGGGCTCGAAGTAGCCGGTGCCCCAATCCCCGGCCAGGTCCAGCAGGACCTCATCGGGGATCTGCAGCAACGCCGGGGTGGTGCCGAAGGTGGCGTGATCGCGCAGGTTCTCGATCCAGGCCACCAGGGCTTCGCTCCACTTCAGGTCCAGCAGTTCCCACTTGCGACAGCCCAGCAGGCTGCCGTCCTTGAGCACCTGGGTCGCCAGCTGGTCCACCGATTGCGGCAGGGGCTGGGCCGTGCCCAGGTGCAGCACCGACATGCCATGGGCCAGCTCCCAGGGCACCGGGGGCTGGCCCGGCGGCAAGTCGCCGTGGGCGATGGTGTATTGCGCCTGGTCGTGGGCGCGCTGTACCAGGTCGAGAATGGCTTGCAGCTCCTTGGGCTCGAGTTGGTTGCGCAGATTCTTCCAGGCCAGGTCGAACCGGGCGATCAGGCCATCGACCCGGGCTTTCACCCGGCCGAATTCCTCTTCCACACTACTTGCCAGTGACATAGCGGTGTCCCTCCTGATAGTCCTGCGGCGGCACGGGTTGCTCGCCTCACAGGGTCTTCATGTATTCGATCAACTGCCATTTCTGCTGCTCGGAAAGCTGCGTGCCATACAGGTGGCCGCCATTGCCGTTGCCTTCTTGGCGGGTGTCGTACTTGAAGTAGGCCGGCCCCTTGGGTGCCGGGCCGTTGGTGATGAACCCGACCTTCTGCGGGTCGTAGATATCCGAGCCGGTGTAGAACACCTGGGGCCGTTGCTCCGGCACCTGCAGCAGGTCCCACAGGCTGGGCACCGAGCCGTTGTGCAGGTAGGGCGCGCGCAGCCAGATGCCATCGGTGGGGGTGTTGCTGTAGCTCTGGGTCTTGCGATAGGCGCCAAAGTCGAAGGGCGGTTTCTTGAAGCCGTGGAAGGCCTGGACCAACCCGGTGGTGAAGGAGTCCAGGCGATGCGGGTCGGTGCCCAAGACCTGGATATCGGTGGTCACCTGGCCGGTGTCGGCCTTGCCGAAATCATGGCAGCCGGCGCAATTGGCCTCCCACAGCGGTTTGCCCTGGGCCACCTTGGCCTGGTCGATGGCGAAGGGCCAAGCCGGCGGCTTGTGCCCCAGCAGCCAGTTGGTGACCCGGTTGAAGCTTGCCGGCAACACCGACTCCGGCGTCGCCCCCACGGCCATCGCCGCGGCGTAGTTGCGCTCGCGGATCTGGTTGTTGTTGCCATCCCAGTGCAGGTACATCGACTCCCGGGGCTTCTGGTTCCAGATCTGCGGCAGGTCCACGGTGCCGATGGTGGAGTCGTCGGGGAAACCGAACACCACCATCTTGGTCGGGTTGAAGGTGTCGGTGCGCCCCGGCCCCTGCGCCGGCCGCAGCTTCTGCCAGGCATAGGCCTGTTTCTGCTTGAGCAGCGCGCTCTTGGCCATGGGCATGATCAGGTAGCGGTTGTACAGGCGCTCGACCAGGCCCAGCTGGAACTTGGCGTTGATCGCGTTCATCAGCGCATCGATGGTGAATTTCGGATCGCTGGCGCAATCGTAGGCGAACCACTGGAAGGCCTGGAGCTGCATCAGGTTGGCCGGGGCGGTGGGCACTACCTGGGACACATCGCCGGCACTGGCCCGGTAGGCCCCGGTATGGCACAGGGCGCAATTGGGCTCCACCGTCGGATAGCCCAGCTGCCGCTTGGCCATGCCCACCGGCAGGTCGCGGCCATGTTCATAGAGGAAGCCGAAAACCTCGTAGCCACCGGGCCGGGGCATCTTCTCCGGGCACAGCTGCGGCAGCACGGCGAACAGGTAGTAGGGAATCCGCGCCTCGATCCCCAGGCCGATGGCCGCGTACTTGAAGTGATCCTCGTCGGAGGCTTCCGGCGGTTGCGGCACCTCACGCAGCATGTTGACCCAGGTTGCATAACCCACCAGCCCCAGGGCCAGCAGCACCACCAAGGTCGCCACGCGAAAGCCCTGCCGCCGCCACCGACTCTCCCAGCCCTGGCACCCGGCGTGCAGCCCGGCCTTGAGCAGGGCCCAGGGCCGATTGGCCGGGGCACTGCCCAGGTACAGCAAGATGCCCAGCACCAGGAACATGCCCAGGTCGCCCATGAGCATGGGCACGAACACCTGGGACTGGTTGCTGGTGTCGATCAGGTAGATCCAGAACACCACCGCCACCAGCCTCGACAATACGCAGAGCCAGGAATGCACCACGTAGCGCGGCGCATTGAAGCCCGAGGGCATGTAGAACAGGCTGATGCCCACCAGCAGCATGCCGGCGTTCTCCAGCCAGGGATCGGACAGCACCGGCGGCAGGCCGACCACGGCAGTCAGCAAGGCCGGGGCGAACAGCGCTGGCAGGGCGAACACCATGTTCATGGCGATGCCCAGCCAGATGAAGCGTTGGAACCAGCGGATATATGCGTTCATCCCTCTCACCCTCGCCTGGATATCCCTGAAGCTGCCGTTGCCGAGCGTGCCGGGAGGCTCAACCCAGGGCGGTCTTCTCCAGGTGCGCGAGGATCAGCGGGTACACATCCACCACCGCGTTCTGGCCGAAGATGCAGTCGATATGCCCGTAGCCCGGCACCACATGCCGGCTGAACAGCTCGGGGCCATGCAGTTGGCACAGGCGCTCGTAGGTCTTCTGGGTACTCAGCGGCAGGTAGCACTGGTTGTCGGCGCCGCTGATGAAGCAGATCGGCAGCTTCAGCCGATCGAAATGCGGCATGTAGACGTCCTGTCCCTTGAAGTCCACCAGGTGGCCCTTGCGGCAGATCAGCGCCAGGTGCTCGAAGGTCTGGATATTGGACTCGCCGAACAGCTCGTGCAGGTTGTCGTGCAGGTTCTGGTTGAGGGTGTCGTGACGATACAACGAGGCGTACATGAAGGTGATGCGATGGCACACCGGGTTGGTGCAGTAGCCCTGGGCCTCGATCCGCGCATAACCGTTGAGCGCCTTGTCGTAGAGCTTGTTGAACCAGCTTTCCTTGCTGTCGGCATAGGCCGTCAGCGACTTGATGCCGATGGCGTCGAGCATGCCCGGCAAGTGCAACCCGGCCTTGATCCCGGTGGCGGTGGCCACCACGGTGTCGGCGGCGATCTGCGAGCAGACCACCGAGCGCACATGCTCCAGGCCCGCCAACAGCGACATGAAGAAGGTGGTGGCGCCATAGCAGTGCACCACGCATTGCACGTCCCGGGCGCCGGTGGCCTGGCGAACCTGGGCGATGGCGGCCTTGAAGTCGTAGGCGGCGATCTGGTCGCCATTGCATTCCTGCTTGCTGGCCGGCAACAGGATGCTGACCCGGAAATCCAGGAGCCAGACGTCATAGCCGTACTTGCACAGGTACTCCAGCAGGTTGGTCTGGATGGTGTCGGTGGAGAAGATGTTGGAACCCACGCCCAGGCCATGGACCAGCATCACCGGGCCCTTGCCGCCGGCCCGATAGCGGGTCAGGCGCAGTTGCACGTGGTCTTCGGTCTCGAAGAACTGCACGCTCGGCACCGGCGCAGCCAGCGGCCGCTTGACCCGCGGCGGAGCGTCGGGATTGAAGTAGATATCGCCGGCGAACACCCCGCCGTAGCTTTCCCAGAGAATCCCGGCGAAGAACTGGCCGAAACGCGCCAGGGCCTCGATGCGCTCACGCTCGTTGCGGGCGTTGAGCACCTTCATGGTGGTCATCTGCCGGGCGAAATCCGCGGGCTGGATGTGCATCACTCCCGAGCCCAGCACCGGCCCGCTCTTGTCCTGGCCCCGGTACAGGGTCACGTAGAGGGTGCTGGTATCGGGCCAGATGTTCAGCACGCCGTGGTCCTCGGGCACGGTCTTGAAGGCGCTGAAGTAGTAGTCGCTACCGTCCTCGGCGCAAAGGCGCATGTCGTAGTTCATGTGCCGCACGCCCACTTGCTGCTGGTATTGCTCGAACAGGTTGAACACCCCATGGCTGGCCACCAAAGGCTGAGGCGACAGCATCGGCGCCTCCAGGGTGCCCACCAGGGTCGCGGCGTGCTCGGGTTCCTTGATCATCCGGTTGAGATCGGCCGCGGTGATGGTCAGGGTGAACTCGATGGACGAGTTCTGTTCTTCGCCGCGCTTGGCCGCTGCTTGATAGAGCGCCAGGTCGGTGCCCTGGGGCTGGGTGAAGGCCGTGGAGAAGAAACCCTTCATGGTCTCGGTGAACTGCACGCCCAGGGTCGGCGCCGCAGCCGGCTTGCCAGGGGCCGAGGGCAGGCGGTAGTCGATCTTCCAGCCGCGATCCTCGGCCAGCAGTTGCATGGTGCGCTCGCTCACCGCCGAGATGGTCAGCAGTGGATTGACCGCCAGGGAGGTAGGGATCACCGCGCCATCGGCCACATAGAGCCCGGGATAGACATCGGTGCCCTGGGTGCCGCTGAACACCTGGCCCTTGTGGTTGACCACGCCCTGGCCCGCGTCCTCGCCCATCACGCAGCCGCCCAGGGGATGGACCGAGACGATGCTGTGCTTGAGCAGCTTGGTCCAGATCGGGTTCTCCACCCAGACCCCGCCCAGGGCCCGGGTGCTCTGGTGCAGGCGCTCGTTGCCCAGCACCACGTTGGGTTGCTCGCCCACCCCCGGCCAGTCGATGCGCAACTGGTCCTGGGCGTCCAGCAGCATGCGCCCGCGACCGTTGTCGTGGCTCATGATCAGGTAGGTCTGCATGTTGTGCAGGGCGCCATGGTAGGGCCCGCGCAGGAAGCTTTCGGCCTCGCGTTCCTTGTAGCCCAGCTTGCCGCTCAAGCTGTTGTCGGTGGCCTGGCCCAGGGTGCTGGCGAACAGCGCCATGCTCGGCACCATGGCCTGGCCAAGGGCGCCGGGGATCGAGCCCTCCTCGATGACCATGCGGCTGGTGCGGTCGCCTTCGGTGCGCATGTCGATCACCGAGGTGATGCATGGGCCCACGGGTTTCAACTCGCTGGCCGGATGAGTGCCGAAGCCGATGCCGTTGATCGGTTGCTCGCAGTTGTGACCAAAACCGAGGATGTCGCCGTTGCCGCTCATGTGCTCGCCCAGTTGGGCCGAAGTGGCCAGGCCCTTGGCCCGCGAACGCAGGAGGATCTCGGTGGAGCCCAGGGTGCCGGCGGACAGCACGACGATATCGGCCTTGACGAACAGGGTCGGCGCCGAGAACTTCTCGCGACCGCTGTCCAGGTACTGGAAGTGCACGATCCAGCCGTCGCCGTCGCGCTCCAGGTGGCGCACCTGGGCCTGGCAGAAAATCTCGGCGCCGTGGTTGCAGGCGTCGGGCAGGTAGTTCATCAAGGTGGTGTTCTTGGCCTTGTTGTTACAGCCCGAGACACAGTCGCCGCATTGGTTGCAGGGCAGTTGCTCGACCCCGACATGGTTGAGGTTGTTGGGCAGCTTGTCGAAGGTCACGTTGATCGGCGGCTTGTAGAAATGCGCGCCCTGCTTGAGGTAGTCCGCGGACTTGCGGTGGGCCTTGAGCTTGTCCAGGGCCGGCGCCGAATCGGGATAGGGATTGGGCTTGAGCATCTCCCGGGCCAGGGCGAAGCCCTGCTTGAGCAAGGTATCGCGGTGGTCGCGCACCGCCTGGGGCCAGCGTGGGTCGTCGAACACCCCGGGCTCGGGCTCCAGGGCGACGTTGGCGTTGATCAGCGAGGTGCCGCCCAAACCGCAACCCACCACCACGTTCTGCTGGGCGTTGACGTGCAGGTCGAACAGGCCGGTGCGCGAACCGATATGCCCATCGGGATCGTGCACCTGCAATTCCTCGGTGGCGCTGACCAGGGTGTTGGGAAACTCCCCGGGGCGAATCTCCCGCCCACGCTCCAGCAGGCACACCCGGCGCCCGGCCCGGGACAACCGCGAAGCGGCGATGCCGCCGCCATAGCCGGAGCCGATGACGACGACGTCGTAGTGTTCCTGGATCTCGCTGATGGGGGTGGCGATCCGAGTCATGGCGGGGTTCCTCTCAGGCAGATGGGGCGACTCTCATGGCCGCTTCCTTCAGGTGAAGCCGATCACGCAGGCAGCCGCACGGGCCGGCCGCTGCGCCAGAAACGCAAACCGTGGAAATCAGGGTCGGGATCGAACAGCCGCTGGGGCTATAGGCGTGCGCGCTGGTTGGCGGCACGGCGGCGGGTGCGCCGGGGGAAGGTCCCGCGGCTGGAAGCCTGTGATGAACGACAATCCATTGCCTGCGCTCCCTGGACCGGATGTGGATAAGTGACGAACCGGTCCCAGTGGAATCAGTCAAGTCAGGCCGCTTACCACTGTCAAGGCGGACATTAGAACTGTATGAAATTTGATCTATTGCCGTACACGCTATGAATTACAAGGCCTGTAGCGGTTGGCGAACAACTTATCCACATCTTGGCCCACAGCAATTGTGGGCAAGTGCACTGGGGATGGGGATATTACCCCGGGGATTCCCAGGAAAATCCGCGGGTTAGGCAAAAACAGCCGTTTGACGCGCGCTTGATCAATTATTGAACAAAACCCTGCAAGCCTTGCTACACATGGCCTACAGCGCGAGGCGAACACCTTATCCACAGATCGGCCAACAGACTTTGGGGGCAACTGCAGCCGCTACCCGCGGTTTCTGTGGAAAAGCCCTCCAGGCCAGGAAAATTCCGCCTTGCAAGCGCCCGGACAGCGCCAGAAGCAAGATTTGGGTGTTTTTTGATCAGATCGCGCCAAGCCTTGTCCTGCAAGGGCTACAGCCCTGAGCGAACATCTTATCCACAAAAGCGCCAACAGACTTTGGGGGCAACTGCTGTGCACAACTGCCCCCTTGAGGAGTTCGACACCGCGGAAAAAAGCCAGGAAAAACCACAAGTTAGCCTGATCAAATTTCGTACAGATGGCTACAGGCCTTGTTCTGCATGGGTTGGAGCAAGGCGCGAACATCTTATCCACAGAGCCGCGCACAGGGATTGTGAGTAACCGTGCAAACAGGACTGCAAGCCAGGCTCCCGCAGGAGCAGTCGGTCGACGCTCGATTGCTCGCGATAGCACTAGTACGACGGGGGCGGCTCTAGCGGAGCACCCCCTCCTCCACCAACAACTTGAAGATGGCCTCGGCCCCGGCTTGCGCGCTGACGTCCTTGAGCACCTGGCCGGTGCCGCCGCTGGCCTTGGCGGTGGCGGCCTTCATGCGGTCGGCGCCGCTCTTGGCCTTGATCACCTTCAAGCGCTTGGGCCGTGGCCTGGCCGGCTGCAGGCTGGCGCCGGTGAACAGCTCGTCCTCCACCACCATGACCTGGTCGGCGCGCAACATCCCGCGCCGGGCCGGGCCATAGGCACTCTGGCGGGGCTTGGGCGCAGCGTTATCCACAGTGGCCAGGAACGGCAGGCGCATCTTGAGCCGGCGCCGCTGGCCCCGGGGCAAGGCTTGCAGCACATGGGCCACGCCATCTTCCAGGGATTCCACCTCGGCCAGCCCCACCACCAGCGGCCAACCCAGGTTCTCGGCCAGCAGGAACGGCAGCATGCCCGAGCCTTCGCCGGTTTCCGCCTGGCTGCCGGTCAACACCACCTGGGCCCCGGCATGGCGCAGGTACTGGGCCAAGGCTGGCAAGGCATCGGCGCCGGCTGGCTGCTCCAGCACATGCAGTTGCTCCAGGCCCATGCCCAGGTAGGCGCGCAGGGCCGGCTCGGCGGCATCGCCGGCGTGCAGCACCTGCAGTTGTCCACCGGCCAGTTGCAGGCCCAGTTCCACGGCCCGGGCGTCCTGTTCGGCACGCCGTGGCCGACCGGAGGTCGGATGCGCGCCGATGGAGACCAGGCTGATTACATGACTGTTCATGAGTGCTCCCTCAAGCTGCATCGCGCTTGGCGGCGCTGCGGTAGGCTTCGACGGCGGCGATCAGCGCCTCGAGGATCGCGGCGCTGTCGCCGATCACCGCCAGGTCGGCGCGCTTGATCATGTCGCAGCCCGGGTCCATGTTGATCGCCACCACCTTGTCGCAGGCACCGATGCCCTGCAGGTGCTGGATCGCTCCGGAGATCCCCACCGCCACGTAGACCCGCGCGGTCACCCAGGTGCCGGTGGCGCCCACCTGGCGGTCGCGGGGCATGAAGCCGTCGTCCACCGCCACCCGCGAGGCGCCCTCGGTGGCCCCCAGGGCCTGGGCCGCGCGATGGAACAGCGCCCAGTCCTTGACCCCGTTGCCCCCGGACAGGATGAACTCGGCCTCGGCCATGGGAATCGCCGCCGGGTCCACCGCCACCGCGCCCAGATCCTCGATTCGTGCCAGGCTGCGGGCCACGCTTGTGGATAACTCCACCGGCAAGGCTTCGTGGCGGGTTTCGCTGACCGGCTCGGCACATTCGGCCGCCGCCAGGATCAGCCGTGGCAGAGGCCGTGCCAGATCCTCCAGGCCCGCACCGGCGCGGCCGATGCATTGCCCTTCCTTGACCTGCCAGACCCGGGTCGCCGGGCGTTCGCCCAGGGCCGCGGCAAAGCGCCGACCCAATTCGCCACCGCCGCTGCGGCTGTCGGGCAGCAGCCAATGGCGCGGGCTGAACTGGTTATCCACAGCCCGCAGGCCCTGGACCCGCTGCTCCGGTGCATAACCGTCGAACTCGCTGCCCGGCAGCACCAGCAGACGGTCGACCCCCGCCGTGGCGAAATTCGATTCCTTGTGCTCGCCGAACACCACCGCCAGCACCGCGCCGTCCTGGCCGGCCAGTTGCCGGGCCAGGCCCAGCAAGTCGCGGTCGTGGCTGCTCAGGCGACCACCGACCATGTCCGGCACCACGTTGATGTAGAACGTTGGCTGCGCCAGCTGGTGCAGCGGCAATTGCACCTCGACCGCCGCCGTGCGCTTGTGGCTGCTGCCACCTTGCTGGGCGCCGCTGCGATCGATGCGCTTGAGCCCGTTGGGACCGACAAAGCCCATGCCGTGGGGGTTCTTGCGCACCAGGCCATTGGGGCCCATCCAGCTGTGCTGCGCCGGTTGCATGGCCGCATGCAGCGGGTGCAGGCGGTTGCGGGCGATCCATTCGGCGCGGGGATCGCGGCGGATAATCTCGCTCATCAGTGCACCTCCGCAGGTTCGGCTTTCACCACTGGCGCCTTGCTCGGGGCCGCGCTTTCCAACAGGGCCTCGGCCACCAGTTCGGCGATGTCCTTGATCATCGGTCGGGGCTCCACCACCCCTTCGAGCATTGCCGTGCATTGCGGACAACCCACCGCCACCAGCTCGGCGCCGGTCTCGCGGATGTCTTCCATGCGCATGTCGGGAATCCGCTGCTTGCCGGGAATGTCGGTGATCGGCGCACCACCGCCACCGCCACAGCAGCGGGAGCGGAACCCTGCGCGCTGCATTTCCTTGACCTCGATCCCCAGGGCGCGCAGCACCTGGCGCGGGGCTTCGTACTCACCGTTGTAGCGGCCCAGGTAGCAGGGGTCGTGATAGGTCACGCTGCCACCCTTGTGCCGGCCAAGATCGAGTTGGCCGGCGGCGATCAGCTCGGCGATGTAGGTGCTGTGGTGCTGCACCTGGTAGTCACCGCCCAGGGCGCCGTATTCGTTTTTCAGCACATGGAAGCTGTGGGGATCGCAGGTGACGATGCGCTGGAACTGGTACTTGGCCAGGGTCTGGATATTGCGCCGGGCCAGTTGCTGGAAGGTCGCCTCGTCACCCAGGCGCCGGGCCACGTCGCCACTGTCGCGTTCTTCCAGGCCCAGCACGGCGAAATCCACGCCCGCGGCCTTCAGCACCTTGACGAAGGCCCGCAGGGTACGCTGGTTGCGCATGTCGAAGGCGCCGTCGCCGACCCAGAACAGCACCTCGGTGCTCTTCACTTCAGGCAGCAGCTTGAGGTTGAGGTCGGCCGCCCAGTTCATCCGCCCCCCGGGGTTGAAACCGCCCGGGTTGTCGGTGGCGATCAGGTTCTCCAGCACCTCGGCGCCCTTGTTCGGCGTGGCGCCTTTTTCCAGGGTCAGGTGGCGGCGCATGTCGACGATGGCATCGACGTGCTCGATCATCATCGGGCATTCCTCGACGCAGGCCCGGCAGGTGGTGCACGACCACAGAGTCTCGGCATCCACCAGGGCCTTGCCCTGCAGCGCGACGATCGGCAGGTGCGGGCCGCCGTGGTGTTCGCCCAGCGGCTGGCCGCGACCGTCGAGGGACGGATAGGGGCTGCCGGCGAAGTGGGCATCGCTGCCACCGGCCAGGCCGACGACCATGTCCTGGATCAGCTTCTTGGGGTTCAGCGGCTGGCCGGCGGCGAAGGCCGGGCAAGCCGCCTCGCACTTGCCGCACTGCACGCAGGCATCGAAGCCCAGCAGTTGGTTCCAGGTGAAGTCCACGGGTTTTTCCACGCCCAGGGGCGCGCTGGGGTCTTCCAGGTCCAGCGGCTTGAGGCCGGTGGAGCGGCCGCCGCCGAAGCGTTCGGCGCGGCGGTGCCAGGCCAGGTGCAGGGCACCGGCGAAGGCGTGTTTCATCGGTCCGCCCCAGGTCATGCCGAGGAACAGCTCCGACACGCCCCAGAGCACGCCCAGCGCGAGGATCGCCGCCAGCAGCCAGCCACCGAACTGCTCCGGGAGGATCCCGGCCACCGGCAGGGTCACCAGGAAGAAGCTCGCGGAAAACGCCAGCAGGCTCTTGGGCAGGCGCATCCACGGGCCCTTGGACAAGCGCGACGGCGGATTGCGCCGGCGCCGGTAGACGAAGATCGCCCCCACGAACATCAGCGCCGACATCAACAGCAAGGCATAGGCCAGCACGCGGTTGTGCAGGCCGAAGCCGTGCACCAGCAGCGCCAGGACGATGGAAGCCACCGCACCACCGGCGGTGGCCACGTGGGTGTTGGCGATGTACTTGTCGCGGGCCACCACATGGTGCAGGTCCACCATGTAGCGCCGGGGCATGGCCAGCAGGCCGCCGACCAGGTCGACCTTGGAGGCTCGCCCCCGGCGCCACATGGCCGCGCGCCGCAACGCGCCGAGGACCGCCAGGCCCAGGGCAGCGAACAGCAGGATGGGAAGAAGGGTATTCAACATCACAGTCACCTTAAGGTCAGCTGCAAGCGGCTAGCTTCAAGCGGCAAGAAAAAACAAGGCTGAGCATTCGCTCTCACTGGCCGCTCAAAACCTGCAACGGCGGCTAAAAGTCCTTACAGAACGCCAGGGGCAAGCGACAAGCAAAAGCACTGCCGAACACCTGCTTCAACTTGCCGCTTGCAGCTTGAAACTTGTCGCTGCCGTCAAAAGTCCTTGCACAGGCGCAGGGCGTCGTAGATCGCGGCATGGGTGTTGCGCTGGGACACGCAATCGCCGATGCGGAACAGCAGGTAGCCGTCGCCCGCTTCGCCCAGGCAAGGCTGCGGCTTGATCGCGAACAGCGCCTCGACGTCGATCTGGCCCTTGTTGCGCGAGCCGTCCTTGAGCCCGTAGTACAGCGCCTCGTCGGGACGCACGCCGTTCTCCACCACCACCTGGTCCACCACCCGCTCCTCGCGGGCGCCGGTGTATTCGTTCTCCAGTACCGCCACCAGCTTGTCGCCCTCGCGGTAGACCTTCTCCAGGGTCAGGTCCCCGGTCATGATCACTTCCTTGGGGTACAGGCTGCGGTAGTAGGTGGGGAACGAGGTGCCGCCGATGGCGATGCCGGGCTTGATGTCATCGGTGACGATCTCCACCTGCGAGCCCTTGTCGGCCAGGTAGTCGGCGACCGACATCCCGGTGAATTCGCAGATGGTGTCGTACACCAGCACGTTCTTGCCCGGGGCGACCCGGCCATCGAGGATGTCCCAGCTGCTGACCACCAACCCTTCGGCGGCGCCCCAGTGTTCGTTCTGCTCGATGAACGGATGGCCGCCCACCGCCAGCACCACCACGTCGGGACGCAGGTCGAGGATGGTCGCCGCGTCCGCCGCGGTGCCCAGGCGCAGGTCGACCTTCAGCCGCGCCAGCTCCAGTTGGTACCAGCGGGTGATGCCGGCGATCTGGTCGCGCTGCGGAGCCTTGGAGGCGGTGGTGATCTGTCCGCCGATCGCCTCTTTCTTCTCGAACAGGGTCACATCGTGGCCGCGCTCGGCCGCCACCCGGGCAGCCTCCATGCCCGCAGGACCGGCGCCGACTACCACCACCTTGCGCTTGGCGCCGGTGGTCTTCTCGATGATGTGCGGCACGCCCATGTATTCACGGGAAGTGGCGGCGTTCTGGATGCACAGCACGTCCAGGCCCTGGTACTGGCGGTCGATGCAGTAGTTGGCACCGACGCACTGCTTGATCTGGTCGATCTGGCCCATCTTGATCTTGGCGATCAGGTGCGGGTCGGCCATGTGCGCGCGGGTCATGCCGACCATGTCGACGTAGCCGCCCTCGAGGATGCGCGTGGCCTGGTTCGGGTCCTTGATGTTCTGTGCGTGCAGCACCGGGACCTTGACCACTTCCTTGATGCCTGCCGCCAGGTGCAGGAACGGCTCCGGCGGGAAGCTCATGTTGGGGATGACGTTGGCCAGGGTGTTGTGGGTGTCGCAACCGGAACCGACCACGCCGAGGAAGTCGAGCATGCCGGTGTCGTCGTAGTACTTGGCGATCTGCTTCATGTCCTCGTGGGACAGGCCATCGGGATGGAATTCGTCGCCGCAGATGCGCATGCCGACGCAGAAATCGTCGCCGACCTCGGCGCGCACCGCCTTGAGCACCTCCAGGCCGAAGCGCATGCGCTTCTCGAAGGTGCCGCCCCATTCGTCGGTCCGCTTGTTGACCCGCGGGCTCCAGAACTGGTCGATCATGTGCTGGTGCACCGCCGACAGCTCCACGCCGTCCAGGCCACCTTCCTTGGCGCGACGGGCGGCTTGGGCGTAGTTGCCGATCACCCGCCAGATTTCTTCCACCTCGATGGTCTTGCAGGTGGCGCGGTGCACCGGCTCACGGACCCCGGACGGCGACATCAGGGTCGGCCAGTTGAAGCCATCCCAGCGCGAGCGCCGGCCCATGTGGGTAATCTGGATCATGATCTTGGCGCCGTGCTTGTGCATGGCGTCGGAGAGGTTCTGGAAGTGCGGGATGATGCGGTCGGTGGACAGGTTCACCGAGCTCCACCATTCCTGGGGACTGTCGATGGCCACCACCGAGGAGCCGCCGCAAATCGCCAGGCCGATGCCGCCCTTGGCCTTTTCCTCGTAGTACTTCACGTAGCGCTCGGTGGTCATGCCGCCGTCGGTGGCGTAGACCTCGGCGTGGGCGGTACTGAGCACGCGGTTGCGGATGGTCAGTTTGCCGATCTGGATCGGCTGGAACATCGCTTCGAAAGCCATTGTCTTGAACTCCGCTTACAACGCTTTGACGACGAACAGGCCGTCGTCGTGCCCTTCTTCGGAACCACCGTAGACCTGCTCTGCCACGGTGCGGATCTTGCTGCCACGGGCCGCCAGGATCTGGTCCATGGCGCCGGCGAACCAGCCGGTGAACATGTAGTCCACCTTGCGCCCGCACTTGCCGTAGACGTAGACGAAGGCCGAGTGCTCGAGCTTGACGCTGGCGGTGCCCTGGTCGAGGTCGATGTCCTGGATCTTGAACAGGCCCCAGCCGCGCTGGGAGAGGCGCTTCATGTAGTGCTCGAACACCGCCACGCCTTCCAGGCCATGGCATTGGGCTTCTTTCTCGCACCAGTGCCAGGCGGACTTGTAGCCGGCCTTGTAGAGGATCTCGGCATAGGCGTCGGCGCCCAGCACTTCCTCGATGCCCATGTGGTTGTTGACGAAGAAATGCCGCGGCACGTACAGCATCGGCAGGGCATCGGACGTCCAGACGCCGGTCTCGCTGTCGACTTCGATGGGCAGTTGCGGGGCGATCTTGGCCATGGAAACTTGACTCCAGAAATTCATTCTTGGCTTGGCAAAGCCTTGGCTTTGCATGGAAAAAATTCGCGTGAATACCGCTGGAGCCGTCGCGAGCACACCGAGAGCAAGGAGACCCGCAGCGACAGGCGAGAGCAGTACGCATGTACGGCGAGCCTGTCGCGAGGACGCGACGCAGCTATCGGTGGGCGCAGCAGGCTCCGGGGATGTTCATCACTCGCCCCAGACGTCCTTGAGCACATTCACCCAGTTCTCGCCCATGATCTTGCGCACCACGCGCTCGGAGTGGCCGCGCCCCAGCAGGGTCTGGGTGAGGTTGGGGAATTCGCCCACGGTGCGGATGCCCAGCGGGTTGATGATCTTGCCGAAGTTGGTCAGGCGCCGGGCGTAGCCCTTGTCGTGGGTCAGGTACTCGAAGAAATCCTGGCCGTGGCCCTGGGTGAAGTCGGTGCCGATGCCGATGGCGTCTTCACCGACGATGTTCATGGTGTACTCGATGGCCTCGGCATAGTCGTCGATGGTCGAGTCGATGCCCTTGGCCAGGAACGGCGCGAACATGGTCACGCCGACGAAGCCGCCGTGGTCGGCGATGAACTTCAGTTCGGCATCGGACTTGTTGCGCGGGTGTTCTTTGAGGCCCGAAGGCAGGCAATGGGAGTAGCAGACCGGCTTCTTCGATTCGAGGATGACTTCCTCGCTGGTCTTGGAACCGACGTGGGACAGGTCGCACATGATGCCGACGCGGTTCATCTCGGCGACGATCTCGCGGCCGAAGCCCGACAGCCCGCCGTCGCGCTCGTAGCAGCCGGTGCCCACCAGGTTCTGGGTGTTGTAGCACATCTGCACGATGCCCACGCCCAGCTGCTTGAACACGTCCACATAACCGATCTGGTCCTCGAAGGCATGGGCGTTCTGGAAGCCGAAGAGGATGCCGGTCTTGCCCAGTTCCTTGGCTCGGCGGATGTCGGCGGTGGTGCGCACCGGCATCACCAGGTCGCTGTTCTCGCGGATCAGCTTCTGGCTGGCGGCGATCTGGTCGACCGTGGCCTTGAAGCCTTCCCAGACCGACACCGTGCAGTTGGCCGCGGTCAGGCCGCCCTTGCGCATGTCCTCGAACAGCTCGCGGTTCCATTTGGCAATGATCAGGCCGTCGATAACGATGCTGTCGGCGTGTAGTTCGGCTGGGCTCATCAGGCTGTCCCCTTTTATCTGGCGATTCCTGCGCCGAATCGTCTGCCGGCGCTTTGGGGCCAGCATATGCCTGAGGGCCAGGGCGCCCCGATGCAAAAACGACAGGGGGTTTGCCGAAAGCGTCAAGCGCCGACAAAGCAGCGGATAGAGGGTTATCCGGGCCTCTGTTCTTTACCGGGGCCTTGCGCCAGAATTCGCCGCTTCAACGAAAGCTTCATTGGATTTGGGGGCAGCGCTGCAATGAAGAAACCGATCTTCCTGGCCTTGGTACTCTTGGCGAGCGGCGCACAGGCGGCCGAAGAAACCGACAACTCTCCCTGCGATGGCGTCGAAAACGACGTGCAGACCCTGGAGTGCGCGACCTATAACAGGACCACCGCCGAGCAGTTGCTCAATGACAATGTGCAGAGCCTGCTGGAACGCCTGGGCACCGTGTATGGCAACGACAAGGCTCAGCTGGGCGACATCACCGCCAAGGTCAAGAACGCCCAGCAGCTGTGGCAGAAGCAGCGCGACGCCGACTGCGCCGTGGAATCCTTCCCGGCCAAGCCCGGCAGCAAGGCCTACAACATCGCCAGCAACGACTGCCTGGCGCGCATGAGCGACGAGCGTTCGGAGTTCATCGAGTCCATCGCCCAGGAGTGATCCACCCCTGGCGCCGATCCGGGGGCGAGCCCTCGCCCCCCTCCCCCATGGGCCGCCAAGGCTCGCCAGCCTGTGCTTGACTACCCTGCTAAGCCCGGCTGGCCATCGTTCTCAATGGTGGACCGGGTCACTTTGCCCAGGGATTGGGGGACGCCATGGATTTTTCGCTGGATCAATTGCAGATGTTCGTACAGGCCGCGCGGACCGGCTCGTTCTCGGCCGCCGCGCGTCGGCTGGGCAAGACCCAGTCCACCGTCAGCCTGGCCATCGCCAACCTGGAAGACGACCTGAAGGTGGAGCTGTTCGATCGCAGCACCCGCAGCCCGGCGTTGACCGCCACTGGTCGGAAAATCCTGCTGCAGGCCGAGGCAGTACTGGAACGCTGCCAGGACCTGCAAGCCAGCGCCGATGGCTTGTCCCAGGAGCCGGAGCCGCAACTGACGCTGGTGATCCAGGCACCGTACGGTCCGCTGCTGCCGCTGTTGCATGAGTTCGAACAGGCTTTCCCCCAGGTCGACCTGTTGCTGCGCCAGCCTCACTCCAGCAGTGCCAGCGAACTGGTAGCCCGGGGTGAGGCGGTTCTCGGCCTGGCCCCCTCAGCGCCTGGTTACCCCCAGGCGCTGGAGTTCCAGCAAGTGGGCCGCTTGCACCTGGTGCATGCCTGCCGCCCGGACCATCCCCTGGCGCAGCGCAACCCTCTGAGCGCCGACGACTTGCAGCAGCACCGGCGCCTGTGCGCCTCCAGCCTGCCCAGCCAGCAGCCCCCCAGCAGCGAGTACCTGCGTTGCCTGCGGCTGTGGCAGGTACAGGACCAACACGCACTGCTGGAGATGCTGCGTGCCGGGCTCGGCTGGGCCGCCCTGCCCCGACAACTGGTCCAGCGCGAGCTGGCCAGGGGCGAACTGGTGGAACTGCACCTGGCCGACCCGTTCCACGGCGACTGGCAGGTCGGCATCGACCTGCTCTGGGCACGCCAAAACACCTTGGGCCAGGCCGGTACCTGGCTCAAGGAACGCCTGCTGCACAGCCGGGTGTACGAAATGGACCGTCGCGGACCGCCGCCCGCCCGCTAGTGAGAGGGGCAACAAAGGGACAAGCTTCTGTCGTGGAGGAAATACAAGTCTCGGTCGCGCCGCGGCATTCGGCATTCGGCATTCGGCATTCGCGCCGACCAGCTGGAGCTGTAAGCTGCGCACCAGCCAACGACTTTCACAAGGATTCCCCATGAGCATTTGCGGTATCGAGATCAAGGGCAGCGAAGCCATCTTCGCCCTCGCCTCCCTGCAAGGCGGCACGCTTGAACACCAGGCCATCGCCGTGAAGAAGATCGCCCTGGAAGACGACGATGAAGCAGCCAACGTGCGCACCTTCGCCGCCCAGGTGCGAGATTTTGTTCGCGAGCAGGGCATCACCCGGATCGCCATCAAGAAGCGCAGCAAGAAAGGCGAGTTCGCCGGTGGCCCTACCACCTTCAAGATCGAGGGCGTGTTCCAGTTGCTGGAGAATTGCGAGGTGACCCTGCTGTCGCCCCAGACCCTCACCGCCCAGCACAAGAAGCACGGCTACGAGCTGCCAGCGAGCCTCAACAAGTACCAGCACGAGGCGTACAAGGCGGCCTGCGCGGCGCTGCTGAAAAAGTAGTCCGCGTATCTGTAGGAGCGAGCGGGCGGCGATCCGACTGGCCCGCGAGGCGTACGGCCTGACCCTATGGGTTGCCTGCAGCGCGAGCCAGTTTCGCTCCCACCAATAGGGCAGCTCAGAGCCTGCTCACGGTCTAGCGAGCGACGTTCAGGCCAGGCAAAAATGGCTGAGAAAGCGCAATTCAGGGTCCTGAATGAGCATTTCGAAGCCTTTTTTAACGCCCCATGGGCTAAGCGCAGCAGATCGTGAACAGGCTCTCAGGCCTTCTGGCTGTGTTGCCGATCCTCCCGTGGGCAGCGAGTGAACCGCGCGCGGTAGCTGCGGGTGAAATAGGACGGCGATTCGAAACCGCAGGCGATGCTCACTTCCAGCACGCTCAGGTCGCTCTGGCGCAATAGCTGGCGGGCCTTGTCCAGGCGCAGCCCGAGGTAGAAATTGCTCGGCGTGTCGTTGAGGTGCAGGCGAAACAGGCGCTCCAACTGGCGTCGGGTGATGTTGACCGACTCGGCCAGGGCCAGGGTGCTCAGGGGCGGCTCGCTGTGCTGCTCCATCTCGCCGATCACCTGCACCAGTTTCTTGTTGTTGATGCCGTAGCGGCTGGCGACCTCCATGCGCTGGTGGTCCTTGCGCGGACGGATGCGCCCCAGCACGAACTGCTCGCTGACCTGGATCGCCAGCTGCGGGCCGTGGGCCTGGCCGATCAGGTCGAGCATCATGTCGATGGACGCCGTGCCACCGGCCGAGCTGATGCGCCGCCGGTCGATCTCGAACAGTTCCTGGGTGACGCTCAGCTGTGGATAAGACTCCTTGAAGGCGTCGATCGCTTCCCAGTGCAGGGCCACCCGGTGCCCTTCCAGCAGGCCGGCCTCGGCCAGCACCACGCTACCGGTGTCGATCCCGCCCAGGGTCACCCCGTCCCCATCCAGGCGCCGCAGCCAGTGCTCCAGGGCCGCTCCGAAGGAGCGCAGCGGCTCGAACCCGGCCACCACCAGCAAGGTGGTGCCCTTCTTCAGCGGCTCCAGCGCGGCATCGGCGTTGACCGACATGCCGTTGCTGGCCAGCACCGCCCCGCCATCCACACTCAATACATGCCAGCGATACAGCCCGCCGCGAAAGCGGTTGGCCACCCGCAAAGGCTCGATGGCCGAGATGAAGCCGATGGCCGAGAACCCCGGCAGCAGCAAGAAGTAGAAATCCTGGGACATGGGACGCACTCGGAGGACGGGCGGCGTGGCCATTGTGATACGCCGTTTCCCGGGCGGCTTCAAGACACGAGGTCGCTGCAGTGCAAGAGCCGGTCGCCGCTGTGCGTTTTCGCAACCCGCCAGCTGCGTAACGTGGCATCACCGGCGCACGAAGACACCGGGCCCACAATAACGACCTGCCGAGGAAACCCTCATGAAACGACTGATCAGCCGTTGCGTCCTGGCTCTTAGCGGTACCCTCCTGTTCAGCTCCGGGGCCATGGCCGCCGATGCCGCCAGTTGCCAGAACGTGCGCCTGGGCGTGGTCAACTGGACCGACGTGATCGCCACCAGCGCCATGGCCCAGGTCCTGCTCGACGGCCTCGGCTACAAGACCAAGCAGACCAGCGCCTCGCAGCAGATCATCTTCGCCGGCATCCGCGACCAGCGCCTGGACCTGTTCCTGGGCTACTGGAACCCGCTGATGACCCAGACCATCACCCCGTTCGTCGAGGCCGGCCAGGTCAAGGTCCTCGACCAGCCCAGCCTGAAAGACGCCCGCGCCACCCTCGCCGTGCCCACTTACCTGGCGGACAAGGGCCTGAAGAGCTTCGCCGACATCGCCCGGTTCGAGAAGGAGCTGGGCGGCAAGATCTACGGCATCGAGCCCGGCTCCGGCGCCAATACCCAGATCAAGGCGATGATCGCCAAGAACCAGTTCGGCCTCGGCAAGTTCCAGCTGGTGGAGTCCAGCGAGGCCGGCATGCTCGCCGCGGTGGACCGCGCGGTACGGCGCAAGGAGGCGGTGGTGTTCTTCGGCTGGGCGCCACACCCGATGAACGTCAACGTGCAGATGACCTACCTCTCCGGCAGCGACAACGCCCTGGGGCCCGATGAAGGCCGGGCCACGGTCTGGACGGTCACCGCCCCCAGCTACGCCCAGCAGTGCCCCAATGTCAGCCGGCTGCTGGCCAACCTGACCTTCAGCGCCGAGGACGAGAGCCGCATGATGCAGCCGCTGCTGGACCACAAGGACGCCCTGGAATCCGCCCGGCAGTGGCTCAAGGATCACCCGCAAGACCAGCAGCGCTGGCTCGACGGGGTGACAACCTTCGACGGCAAGCCGGCCATCGAGCACCTGCAACTGACCCGCCAATAACCTGAATACCTGTGCCGTCGCGCCGCCCGCCAGGGTCGCGCACGGCAGCGCCACGCCCCCAGCAAACACGCCTGTAAGGAAATTGCACCATGAACCACGATGTCATCATCACTTGCGCACTCACCGGGGCCGGCGATACCACCGCCAAGAGTCCCCATGTACCCATCACCCCCAAGCAGATCGCCGCCGCCGCGGTAGAAGCCGCCAAGGCCGGGGCCACCGTGGTCCACTGCCACGTCCGCGATCCGCAGACCGGCAAGTTCAGCCGCGACGTGGCGCTGTACCGCGAAGTCATGGAGCGCATCCGCGAGGCCGACGTCGACATCATCGTCAACCTCACTGCCGGCATGGGCGGCGACCTGGAAATCGGCCCGGGGGAACGCCCCACCGAGTTCGGCCCCAATACCGACCTGGTCGGCCCGCTGGCGCGCCTGGCCCACGTCGAGGCGCTGCTGCCGGAGATCTGCACCCTGGACTGCGGCACCCTGAATTTCGGCGACGGCGACACCATCTACGTCTCGACCCCGGCCCAACTGCGGGCCGGCGCCAAGCGCATCCAGGAACTGGGGGTGAAGGCCGAGCTGGAGATCTTCGATACCGGCCACCTGTGGTTCGCCAAGCAGATGATCAAGGAAGGCCTGCTGGACGACCCGCTGTTCCAGCTGTGCCTGGGCATTCCCTGGGGCGCCCCGGCCGATACCACCACCATGAAGGCCATGGTCGACAACCTGCCGCCGGACGTGGTCTGGGCCGGCTTCGGCATCGGCCGCATGCAGATGCCGATGGCCGCCCAGGCCGTGCTGCTGGGCGGCAACGTACGGGTCGGCCTGGAAGACAACCTGTGGCTGGACAAGGGCGTGCTGGCCACCAACGGCCAGTTGGTGGAGCGCGCCAGCGAGATCCTCAGCCGCCTGGGAGCACGGGTCCTGACCCCGGCCGAGGGCCGCCAGAAGATGGGCCTGAACAAACGCGGATAACCACTCCGGCCTTGTACGAGGCTGCGCACGGCGGCAACACAGCCGCCACGACAGCAACCATGGGTTACCTGGCACACCGCGCCGTCCGGCTTCACGACGGCTACGCCGCCGGACGCAGCCTCGCAGGCTCGGCAGCGGCTACAGATACCTCCATTTTTTGACCATCAGGACATTGCCATGCGTTTTATCACCGACATCAAGACCTTCGCTGCCCTGGGCAGTGGCGTGATCGGCAGCGGCTGGGTAGCCCGCGCCCTGGCCCATGGCCTGGACGTGGTGGCCTGGGACCCGGCTCCAGGCGCCGAGGCGGCGTTGCGCCAGCGGGTGGCCAATGCCTGGGGCGCACTGCAGAAGAACGGCCTGGCACCCGGTGCCTCCCAGGACCGCCTGCGCTTCGTGGCGACCATCGAGGAATGCGTGCGTGACGCGGACTTTATCCAGGAAAGCGCCCCGGAACGCCTGGAACTCAAGCTGGAGCTGCACAGCAAGATCAGTGCGGCGGCCAAGCCCGACGCGCTGATCGGCTCCAGCACCTCGGGGCTGCTGCCCAGCGAATTCTACGAAGGCTCGACCCACCCGGAACGCTGCGTGGTGGGCCACCCGTTCAACCCGGTGTACCTGCTGCCGCTGGTGGAGGTGGTGGGCGGCAAGCGCACCGCGCCAGAGGCCGTGCAAGCGGCGATCCAGGTCTACCAATCCCTGGGCATGCGCCCGTTGCACGTGCGCAAGGAAGTCCCGGGGTTCATCGCCGATCGTCTTCTCGAAGCGCTGTGGCGCGAGGCCCTGCACCTGGTCAACGACGGCGTGGCGACCACCGGGGAAATCGACGATGCGATCCGCTTTGGCGCCGGCCTGCGCTGGTCGTTCATGGGCACCTTTCTCACCTACACCCTGGCGGGCGGCGACGCTGGCATGCGCCACTTCATGGCCCAGTTCGGCCCGGCGCTGCAACTGCCCTGGACCTACCTGCCAGCCCCGGAGCTGACCGACAAGCTGATCGACGACGTGGTCGAAGGCACCGCCGAGCAGTTGGGCACGCACAGCATTGCGGCCCTGGAGCGCTATCGCGACGACTGCCTGCTGGCGGTGCTGGAGGCGGTGAAAACCACCAAGGCCAGGCACGGCATGAGTTTCAGCGAATAACGCCTCCTGCAAGCCACTGCCGGGCGCCTTGGGGCCTTCGGCAGCGGCCCCGGGATTCCACTGCCCCTTGCCCGAGCCCCTGCCATGCCTGCACTGACTACCTACAACACCCGCATCGTCAGCGACTGGGTCGATTACAACGGCCATCTGCGCGATGCCTTCTACCTGCTGATCTTCAGCTACGCCACCGATGCCCTGATGGACTGCCTGGGGCTGGACAGCGACAACCGCGAAGCCAGCGGTCACTCGCTGTTCACCCTGGAGCTGCACCTGAATTACCTGCACGAAGTGAAGCTCGACACCGAGGTGCAAGTACGCACCCAGATCATCGGCCACGACCACAAGCGCCTGCACCTGTACCACAGCCTGCACCAGGTCGGTGATGCCCGGGAGCTGGCCGGCAACGAACAGATGCTGCTCCACGTCGACCTCGCCGGGCCGCATTCGGCGCCGTTCACCGACGCCGTGCGGCAACGGCTTGCGGCCCTGCAAGCCGCACAGGCGGACCTGCCACCTCCGGCCTGGATCGGCCGGGTGATCGGCCTGCCCGCGCAGAAGTAATCCCCAACCCGAAAAGGAGATCGCCGTGCACACCGCCGCCTTTGCCGACTACCGCAGCTATCCGTTGATCAGCGCGCTGGCCACCGTCCAGGCCTTGCCGGACCAGGTCCTGGTGCAGTGGGCGGACGGTCGCTGGAGTCCCTTCCACCACCCCTGGCTGCGGGACAACTGCTCCTGCCCCCAATGCGTCTATCCGGTGACCCGCGAGCAGGTGCTGGAGATCCTCGATGTGCCCGAGGACCTGGCGTGCTCCAGCGCGCAAATCGACCACCAGGGTTGCCTGCAAGTGATCTGGCAGGACGGCCACCAGAGCCGTTTCGACCCAGGCTGGTTGCGGGCCCACGCCTATGACCCGCAGTCGCGCGAGGAGCGCCGCGTGGCCAGGGCCCACAGCCGGTTATGGGACAGCAGCCTGCAACTGCCGGTCTTCGAATACCAGGCGGTGATGGACGATCCCCAGGCGTTGTTGCAATGGCTGCTGGCGGTGCGCGATATCGGCCTGACCCAGGTCCGGGGAGCACCGACCGAACCCGGCGCGCTGGCAGCGATCGCCCGGCGGATCTCGTTCATCCGCGAAAGCAACTTCGGTGTGCTGTTCAACGTGCAATCCAAGGCCGATGCCGACAGCAATGCCTACACCGCCTTCAACCTGCCGCTGCACAGCGACCTGCCCACTCGCGAATTGCAACCGGGCTTGCAGTTCCTGCACTGCCTGGTGAACGACGCGGCCGGCGGCGAGAGCATCTTCGTCGACGGTTTCGCCATCGCCGATGCCCTGCGCCGGGAAGACCCCGAGGCGTTTCGCACCCTGTGCGAAATCCCCGTGGAGTTTCGCAACAAGGACCGCCACAGCGACTACCGCTGCCTGGCGCCGATCATCGCCCTGGACGCCCTGGGCCAGGTGGCGGAGATCCGCATGGCCAACTTCCTGCGCGGCCCCTTCGACGCACCGCCAGAACAGATGCCGCCCCTGTACCACGCCTATCGAAGCCTGATCGCCCTGACTCGCCAGGCGCGCTTTCGCCTGGTGCGGCGCCTGGAACCGGGGCAGCTGTGGTGCTTCGACAATCGGCGCACCCTGCATGCGCGCAATGCCTTCGATCCGGCCAGCGGCGCTCGGCACTTCCAGGGCTGCTACATCGACCGCGACGAACTGCTCTCCAGAATCCTGGTGCTACAGCGCTGATCCTCACCCCTCCCGCCCCGGCTCCGCCGTAGGAGCCGGCTTGCCGGCTTGCCGGCGAAGCTTGCCGGAGAGCTTTCCACAGGCAAAAAAAAGCCCCGATCAAGCCGTGACAGGATCGAGGCAGGGACTACTTCTGAGGAGCTGCGGTGAGAAGGTGACCAAACCGACACGACGCGAGCTGGTTTCAGTCTGCCCACTCTGCCTTCCCGCGAGTTAGCCAAGAGCGACCTGCTCATAGGTAATAGGGCCACAGCCACGCCTTCAGATGTCCTCGGTATACAGCACCACCGTCACATAGAAATAGCCGATCTTGTGCCAATCCTGGCGCTGGTTGTAGGGCGTCTCTTCAGAGCCCATGCCAATCTGGTAATTACGCCCGGTCTTTTTATCCCTATAGGAAATGAAACCCTTCGTTTCCCAGCCGCAGCAGACAAACCTGAGCCCCTCCTGAACCCCCAACTCCCGCTGCAGATAGCGCTCTACCTCATGGGCATCCTTACCTTTGACCCGGTAACTGGCGGTCAGCGGTGCGCCCTGATCCTGGGGCTTCGACTCACAACGGAAAAACTCCAGGGACTTCGGTGGATCGGTCATGGCCTTCAGAAAATCGCCACACTCGGGAGCTGCCAGAGCAGCGCTGGAAACCATCAACAACAAACAGGCGAACCCCATTCTGAACATCACTTTCATCCACTCCAGCTCCATGGTTTGCCACTCGGCGGCCATCCTACCGAACACCCAGCGCTTGCACAGAGTGTCTTTGCGCGACAGGAGCGCTCATTACCCCACCCTTCAGGCAAGCCCGAAGCCTCACAAGCAAGCGCCGCAAGACTTGATTGCGCCGCCTTTTCCCAACGCTGTGGCAACCGGCCATGGTCATCGACTTAGCCGAAAACGACCTGTTCATAGGTAAACGGGCCATCGCGACAATCTGCCCTTGCCGCCATCGGGACGGCCTACCAGAATCGGCTGGCGACCCCACTCCCTGAACAAGGATAAGCGCCATGATGCACGCGGATTTGATTGACCAGGACGACCTGCTGGGGCAACTCCGGGCCCTGGGTTTCGAGATGCCCGCAGGCGCCAGTGCCGAGCAGGCCTGCGAATGCGCAGTCAGGGGCCTGAGCGATGCCCGGGCCAAGGCACTCAAGGGCATGGTCGAGCAGATGCTCACCGGCAACGCGACCATTCTTCCTGCCGTGCGCCAGGCCCTCGACCGCCAGCTGTTGCCGGCATTGGCCGAGTACCAGCAGCAAAAACGCGCCTGAATCGCCCCGGTGCCATGGGCCGGTTGCTAGAGTACGCACCTCTTTGTACTGCACAGGCGACCGCCCATGATCCGTATCCTGCCCGGCCAAGCCGCCGATCCCGGCCATTGGCTGCAATTGCGCCTGGGCCTGTGGCCCCACTGCCCCCCCGAGGAACACCGGGAAGAAATCCGCCAGATGCTCGCCGAGCCCGCTCGCTACGGCTGCTGGCTGGCCCAGGCCGCCAGTGGTGAAACGCTGGGCCTGGCCGAGGCGTCGTTGCGCCACGACTACGTCAATGGCACCGACAGCTCGCCGGTGGTGTTTCTGGAAGGTATCTACGTCGCTCCCGAACACCGGCGCCAGGGCATAGCCCAGCGCCTGATCGAACAGGTCAGCCAGTGGGGGCGGCAGCAGGGCTGCGTGGAGATCGCCTCGGACGCCAGCCTGGACAACCTGGTCAGCCACGCCCTGCACCACGCGCTCGGCTTCGAGGAAACCGAGCGCGTGGTGTATTTCAAGAAGGCGCTGTGACCGGGGCGGCCTGCGACCGCGCCTAGAGACGCACGCTGGCGAAGGTGGATTCGTTGCGCGCCTGGCTCAGGGCCGACAGTGGCCCGGACAGTGGCGCCAGGACCATGGCCTGGGGCAGCGGCATCATCGCCACCTGCTGGGTGGTGTTGGAACCGATGCGCTCGTCCCGTGGCGGAATGCCGAAATACTCGCGGTAGCACTTGGAGAAGTGCGGGGTGGAGACGAAACCGCAGACCGAGGCCACTTCGATGATCGACATCGGCGTCTGCTTGAGCAGTTGCCGGGCGCGGATCAAGCGCAGCTTGAGGTAGTAGCGCGATGGCGAGCAGTGCAGGTACTTCTGGAACAGGCGCTCCAGTTGCCGGCGCGATACCGCGACGTACACCGCCAGTTCGTCGAGGTCGATCGGCTCCTCCAGGTTGGCTTCCATCAGCGCGACGATTTCCTGCAGCTTGGGCTGGTTGGTGCCCAGCATGTGCTTGAGCGGTACGCGCTGGTGGTCCTGCTCGTTGCGGATGCGCTCGTAGACGAACATCTCCGAGATCGCCGCCGACAGCTCGCGGCCGTGATCGCGGCTGATCAGGTGCAGCATCATGTCCAGCGGCGCGGTGCCTCCGGAGCTGGTGAAGCGGTTGCGATCGAGGGTGAACAGGCGGGTGCTCATGGCCACCCGGGGGAAGGCTTCCTGCATCGCCGCCAGGCACTCCCAGTGCACGCTGCAATCGAAGCCGTCCAGCAGGCCGGCGCAGGCCAGCGCCCAGCTGCCGGTGCACACGGCGCCAAGGCGTCGGGACTGACGGGCCTGGCTCTGCAACCAGGACACATGCTCACGGGTCACGGTGCGCTGGATGCCGATACCGCCGCAGACGATCACGGTATCCAGGCTGGGGGCTTTGTGCATGGAAGCGTCGGGAGTGATTTGCAGGCCATCACTGGCCCAGACCTGGCCGCCATCGACGCTGAGGGTGGTCCAGCGATACAGCTCGCGGCCGGACAGTTGGTTGGCCATGCGCAGGGGTTCGACTGCGGAGGCCAGGGAAATCAGCGTGAAATTGTCCAGCAGCAAAAAGCCGATGGATTGAGGCGCACGGTTCTGGGGCTGGGCCCCGGAGTTGAACGACGTCATCGCGATATCTCCTCACACAAAGCGGGTGATGGCCTCAGGCGGAGGCTCTTTTTATTGGTGCCCTGTCACTCGAGGGAAACGGGCTTGGTCATCACAGAGCAATTGCCATGCCTAAAGTTGAATGGGCATTCAATAACTCCTGAAAACGACGTCGCGAAGCCTCTACATAGCCCTTGCCTGTGTGCGGATTAAAGACATGCAGAACGAAAGTCGCCGGCGGGCGCCGGCGAGGGTGAGCAGTTAGGTAGCACTCGTAGAGCCGTCGCGCGTGCAGGCCACAGCCGAGTGTCACTCAAAGCGCAACGCAGCGACGAACGGGAATGCCCGTCGGCTCCGTGGGCCACTTGTCTAATCACGACGCGCTAAAAGGTGGCGTCCTCCCGCGCCGATGGGCCGTTTGCGCGCAGCGGCGGGCGGCTCAGCATTCCACGGCGCTTACGGCCAGGCCGCCGCGGGAAGTTTCCTTGTATTTGTCATGCATGTCGGCCCCGGTATCGCGCATGGTGCGAATCACCCGGTCCAGGGAGATGAAGTGCTGGCCATCGCCACGCAGGGCCATCTGCGCGGCATTGATCGCCTTCACCGCGGCGATGGCGTTGCGCTCGATGCAGGGCACCTGGACCAGGCCGCCCACCGGGTCGCAGGTCAGTCCAAGGTTGTGTTCCAGGCCGATCTCCGCAGCGTTGCACAATTGTTCCGGGGTAGCACCGAGGATCTCCGCCAGTCCCGCCGCCGCCATGGCGCAGGCCGAGCCGACCTCGCCCTGGCAACCGACCTCGGCACCGGAGATGGAGGCATTCTTTTTACACAGGATGCCGATGGCCGCCGCACCGAGGAAGAAGTCCACCACATTGGCGTCGGTCACCTCCTCGCTGAACTTCATGAAGTAGTGCAGCACCGCCGGGATGATCCCCGCCGCACCGTTGGTGGGCGCGGTGACCATGCGCCCGCCGGCGGCATTCTCTTCGTTGACCGCCAGGGCATAGAGGTTGACCCACTCCATGGCGCTCAGGGTCGAGCCGATCACATTGGGCTTGTTCAGCTCCTGCAGGCTGCGGTGCAGCTTGGCCGCCCGGCGCCGTACATGGAGCCCGCCCGGCAGCGTGCCCTCGTGCTTGAGACCTTGTTCCACGCAGTCCTGCATGGCGCGCCAGAGCGCCATCAGCCCACTGCGGATTTCTTCCTCCGAGCGCCAGGTCTTCTCGTTGGCCAGCATCAGCTCGGCCACCCGCAGGTTGTGCCTGCGGCACAGATCCAGCAACTCCACCGCACTGGAGAAATCGTAGGGCAGCTCGCTGCGATCCAGGTCCGCCACGCCACTGTCGGCCTGGGCCTGGTCGACGACAAAACCGCCGCCGACCGAATAATAGGTGTCGCGATGCAGTTCCCCGCCCTCGCCTTCGGCCACCAGGGTCATGGCATTGGGGTGGAACGGCAGGTTCTCGTCGAGCAGGCGCATGTCCCGGGACCAGATGAACGGCACCGGCAGGCGCCCGTCCAGCAACAAGGTAGAGGTCTGTCGCAGCAGGTCGATGCGGGTGCCGATCAACGAGGGGTCGATCGCATCGGGCCACTCGCCCATCAGCCCCATGATCACCGCGTTGTCGCTGCCATGGCCGATACCGGTGGCCGACAGCGAGCCATAGAGCTGGACCTCGATCCGGCGCACCTGATCCAGCAGCTGTTTTTCACCCAGCGCCTGGGCGAACAGCGCGGCTGCGCGCATGGGGCCGACGGTGTGGGAACTGGAGGGGCCGATACCGATTTTGAACAAGTCGAAAACACTGATAGCCATGCCTGGGTGACTCCTCGATGAGCACAGTCCGGACGCCGAAAACGCCCACTGACGGAGCTGCTACGCTCAAGCTGCAATCCGCCGAGAAGGGCGCATCATCAGGCTTTTGCCGGGTTTGCCGACGTCTGACACCGACTCGTTCATGTCCACCAACGCCGCTTGGCGACAGGGCCTGATTCCGGGCGTTTTTTGCGCCCCGGATGAAGGAAAAATTGCGGAAAAACGCTGTAAGCGACGTCACCGACACTGGATGCGACCCTCCCTGTACTGGATACGACGCACCCCGTAGGCGACAGATTTTCACTGGTACATGATCAGTCTCGACTCGATTGCAAGGGGCTGTTGACGTTTGGTGGCAGGCCGCGACGGCGGTCCACTTGGCAAACGTCAACAGCCCCTGGGGTGGTAGAGCTGTTCCCGACACACCAACCGCCACACTTAATAAGCGCGGTCCAAACGCCGCCAAGAAGAACATCCAGGAGTCTCCCCTCTATGAAAGGTTCCCCCTCGTTGTTGCTGGCCGCCATGCTGGGTCTGCCGCTTCTGGCACACGCTGCAGAACCGGCACAGTGCGGTACCGTGAACTTCTCCGATGTCGGCTGGACCGACATCACCGTGACCACCGCCACCACCAGCGTCGTGCTCAACGCCCTGGGCTACAAGACCAAGACCACGATGATTTCCGTGCCGGTGACCTACAAGTCCCTGGCCGACGGCAAGAACATGGACGTCTTCCTGGGTAACTGGATGCCGACCATGGAAAACGACATCAAGGCCTATCGCGAGGCCGGTACCGTGGAGACCGTGCGCGCCAACCTGGAGAACGCCAAGTACACCCTGGCCGTTCCCGAGGCCTTGTATGACAAGGGCCTCAAGGACTTCGCCGACATCGTCAAGTTCAAGAAGGAACTGGACGGCAAGATCTATGGCATCGAGCCGGGCAACGACGGCAACCGCACCATCCAGAGCATGATCGACAAGAATGCCTTCGGCCTGAAGGACGCCGGTTTCAAAGTGGTGGAATCCAGCGAGGCGGGCATGCTCAGCCAGGTGGAGCGCGCCCAGCGCCGCGACACCGCGGTGGTGTTCCTGGGCTGGGAACCGCACCCGATGAACACCCGCTTCAAGATGAAGTACCTGACCGGCGGCGACGAGTTCTTCGGCCCCAACTTCGGCCAGGCGACCATCTACACCAACACTCGCAAGGGCTACGCCCAGGAGTGCAGCAACGTCGGCCAACTGCTGAAGAACCTGTCGTTTACCCTGAACATGGAAAGCACCCTGATGGGGAACGTGCTGGACGACAAGATGAAGCCCGACGCGGCCGCCAAGGCCTGGCTGAAGAACAATCCTCAAGTGCTCGATACCTGGCTCGCCGGAGTCACCACCATCGATGGCAAACCAGGCCTGGAGGCCGTCAAAGCCAAGCTGGCCCAGTAAGTTGCTTACGCCGGGCGGGTTCGCCTGCCCGGGCTGTTTTTCCATTGCATGCGGACGTTCAATACCATGCTCACTGATCAGAAAATCCCCCTGGGCCAGTACATCGCGGCCTTTGTAGAGTGGCTGACGAAACACGGCGCCAACATCTTCGATGCGATCGCCACCAGCCTGGAAGCCATGATTCACGGCGTGACGTTCGCGCTGACCTGGTTCAACCCCCTGGCCCTGATCGGCCTGATCGCCCTGCTGGCCCACATGATCCAGCGCAAATGGGGCCTGACCGTATTCGTCATCCTGTCCTTCCTGCTGATCCTCAACCTGGGGTACTGGCAGGAGACCATGGAGACCCTGGCCCAGGTGACCTTCGCCACTCTGGTCTGCGTGGTCATCGGCGTGCCGCTGGGCATCCTCGCCGCGCACAAGCCGATGTTCTATACCGCCATGCGCCCGGTGCTGGACCTGATGCAGACCGTGCCGACCTTCGTCTACCTGATCCCAACCCTGACTCTGTTCGGCCTGGGCGTGGTCCCGGGGCTGATTTCCACCGTGGTGTTCGCCATCGCCGCGCCGATCCGCCTGACTTACCTGGGTATCTGCGACGTGCCACAGGAGCTGCTGGATGCCGGCAAGGCCTTTGGTTGTTCACGCCGCCAGTTGCTGACCCGTATCGAATTGCCGCACGCGATGCCGAGCATCGCCGCCGGCGTGACCCAGTGCATCATGCTGTCGTTGTCGATGGTGGTGATCGCGGCCCTGGTGGGCGCCGATGGCCTGGGCAAACCCGTGGTCAACGCACTGAACACCGCCGATATCTCCCTGGGCTTCGAAGCAGGCCTGGCGATCGTGTTGCTGGCAATCATGCTCGACCGTATCTGCAAGCAGCCGGAACTGCCGGCAAGGGGTGAGGCATGAGCATCATTCGTTTCGAAGACGTCGACGTCATCTTCTCCAACAAGCCGCGCGAGGCCCTGGCACTGCTGGACAAGGGCCAGACCCGCGAGCAGATCCTCAAGCAGACCGGCCTGGTGGTCGGTGTGGAAAAGGCCAACCTGGACATCAACAAGGGCGAGATCTGCGTGCTGATGGGCCTGTCCGGTTCGGGCAAGTCGAGCCTGCTGCGCTGCATCAACGGCCTCAATACCGTGAGCCGCGGCAAGCTGTTCGTCGAGCATGAAGGCAAGCACATCGATATCGCCCACTGCTCCCCGGCCGAGCTGAAGATGATGCGCACCAAGCGCATCGCCATGGTGTTCCAGAAGTTCGCCCTGATGCCCTGGCTGACAGTGCGCGAGAACATCAGCTTCGGCCTGGAGATGCAGGGCCGCCCGGAGAAGGAGCGGCGCAAGCTGGTGGACGACAAGCTGGAGCTGGTGGGCCTGACCCAGTGGCGCAACAAGAAGCCGGACGAGCTGTCCGGTGGCATGCAGCAACGCGTGGGCCTGGCCCGTGCCCTGGCCATGGACGCCGACATCCTGCTGATGGACGAGCCCTTCTCGGCCCTCGACCCGCTGATTCGCCAGGGCCTGCAGGACGAGTTGCTGGAGCTGCAGCGCAAGCTGAACAAGACCATCGTGTTCGTCAGCCACGACCTGGACGAAGCCCTGAAACTGGGCAGCCGCATCGCCATCATGAAGGACGGGCGGATCATCCAGTACAGCAAGCCCGAAGAGATCGTGCTCAACCCGGCGGACGACTACGTGCGGACCTTCGTCGCCCATACCAACCCGTTGAACGTACTGTGCGGGCGCAGCCTGATGCGCAGCCTGGACAACTGCAAGCGGGTCAACGGTTCGGTGTGCCTGGACCCGGGTGGCGACTCCTGGCTGGACCTGGCCGAAGGCAACACCATCAAGGGTGCCCGACGCAACGGCTCGCAGCTGGACCTGCAGAACTGGGTGCCCGGACAGTCGGTGGAAGAGCTGGGCCGGCGCCCGACCCTGGTGGATTCCAATATCGGCATGCGCGAAGCCCTGCAGATCCGCTACCAGACCGGCAACAAGCTGGTGCTCCACGATAACCACAAGGTGGTGGGGATCCTTGGCGACAGCGAGCTCTACCACGCACTGCTCGGCAAGAACCTGGGCTGATGGACACAAACGACAACGCCGCGACCTGGGTCGCGGCGTTGTCGTTTGAGCGGGAATAGAGGTGCGAATTGCACCTGTTGCAGGAGCGGATGTGGCGGTACGCCACACATCGCTTCGCGGGCGACGCGGTACCCGGTGAGCCCGGGCCCGCGTCTACTTCAGGACTTAGCTATAAACCCGGCCCAGGAGCTGCCGATGGCTTTCGAACTGATCGAGCACGTCACGGGTGATCTGCTCTTGGGTGAAGCCCATCAAGTCGTATTCCTGGCTGCCGTTGTGCAGGTAGACCTCGGCGCGGTAGTAGCGTGCGCGCTCCTCCGGTGCATCGGCCGACTCGCTCGGCGCCGCCAGGTAACCGTCCAGGCTCACTTCATAGACGAAAGGGTTGCCCTCTTCCATCTCGATCCGCACACCCATGCAGCGCTTGGACTTGCCCAGCAGGGTTTGCACGTCCAGCCCCTGGTTGCGCAACTGGGTCGCGGCCTCTTCCAGGGCCGGGGTCACGTGCTTGTCCATGAAGCGCTGGACCACTGCCTGGGTCGGCTGCAGGTCCAGTTGGGTCAGGCGCTCGCTGAAACCGCGACGGCCACGGGCCGCCAGTTCCGCTTGTTCCTGCTCGACCCGGGTGTCCTGGGCCATGGCCTTGTACAGGCCGAACATGAAGCACACCAGCACCACCGAGAATGGCAGGCCAGCCAGCACCACCATGGTCTGCATGGCCTGGAAGTTACCGGCGAACAGCAGGCCGACGGTCACCAGGGTGATCACGACCGACCAGAAGATCCGCAGCCAGTGCGGGGCGTCTTCGTCGACGTTACCGCCCTTGCAGGACAGGTTGGCCATCATCACCGCGCCGGAGTCGGCCGGGGTCAGGAACAATACGAAGCCCACGAAGATCGACACACCGATGACGATCTTCGACGCCGGGTAATGCTCGAGCAATTGGTAGATCGCCATGGACGGCTGTTCCAGGGCGGTCTTGCCCAGTTCCACCGCGCCCTGGTTGAGCACCAGATCCAGCGCCGAGTTGCCGAAGATCGACAGCCAGGCCAGGGTGAAGCCCAGCGGGATCAGCAGTACGCCAGCCACCAGCTCGCGCACGGTACGACCACGGGAAATACGAGCGATGAACATGCCCACGAAAGGTGCCCAGGAAATCCACCAGGCCCAGTAGAACAGGGTCCACAGGCCCAGCCAGCGATCGGATTTGGCGCTGTCGCCTTCGTACACATAGAGGTCGAACGTCTTGAGCACCACGCCGTTGAGGTAGTCGCCGATGTTCTGCACGAAGCCGTTGAGCAGGTGCAGGGTCGGGCCGAACAGCAGGACGAAGATCAGCAAGCCGCTGAACAGCACGATGTTCAGGTTGGACAGGCGGCGAATGCCGTTCTCCACCCCGGACACCGCGGCGATGGTGGCCACCGTGCTCATGACGATGATCACGATCAGCAGGTTGGTGTTGCTGTGTTCCATGCCAAACAGGTTTTCCAGGCCGGACGATACCTGCATCGAGCCGATGCCCAGGTTGGTCACCAGGCCCAGCAGGGTCACGAACATGCCGAAACCGTCCACCGCGTGGCCGGCCGCGCCCTTGACCCAGCGCTCGCCCACCAATGGGTACAGCGCCGAGCGCAGTGCCAATGGCTGGTTATGCCGGTAGGCGAAGTACGCCACCGCCAGGCCCACCAGGGCATAGATCGCCCAACCGTGCAGGCCCCAGTGCAGGAACGTCAGTTGCAGCGCCTGGCGCGCGGCCTGGTTGCTGGCTGGCACGCCTTCGGGCGGATTGAAGTAGTGGTCCAGGGGCTCGGACGCACCGAAGTACAGCAGCGAGATGCCGATGCCGGACGAGAACAGCATCCCGGCCCAGGCGCCATAGCTGAAGTCCGGGGTGTCTTGCTTGGTCCCCAGCTTGAGCTTGCCGTAGGAAGAGAACGCCAGGCCCACCACGAACACCAGGTAGGCGGCGATCACCAGCATGTAGTACCAGCCGAAACTGCGGGACAACCAGGCCTGGGCAACGTCCAGCATTTTGCCGGCCTCTTGCGGGGCGATGATCAGGATCGCAGTCAACAACAGGATCAGCGCGGTCGAGGTGTAGAACACCCAACCGTTGACCCGCACCTTTTCCGGCGGGGTCTTTATAAGAGAGGCAGAACTCATTGCACAGATGCTCCAGGCAGTGCGAGAGAAGGACACAAGGCAACACGGCACCCGACCAATCGGTTAGTTGGCAGCCGATCGTCGGGTGATATAAAGACACCCCGAAAAAAGCCCGGACCCACGGCGGCTGCGTTGCGAACCAGCGTCCCCGACCTCGGCTCGAACCCATGGTTCGGCGTCAGGCCTGAAGCGTCTTGCCCATTCAACACGTCCGTCCTTACCGGTTCACGCCATGCCATCCCTGGGGTGCGGTCTTTTTCGGAGGTCGTTTTCCGCCGTCTACATGCGGGACGAATCCGTAGGCAGCGACGATTTGTCGCAGATCTTATTCTTTGTTGATTGAACGTTCAATCAAAACAAAATAGACTGGCCCGCAAGCCGACAGCCGTCATGCGTCTGCCGGCGGGCCTAAGGAGAGGTATCAGATGCCCAAGGTCGGTATGCAACCCATACGCCGCCAGCAGTTGATCGAAGCCACGCTACAAGCGGTCGATCAGGTCGGAATGGGGGACGCCAGCATTGCGCTGATCGCCCGTTTGGCCGGAGTGTCGAACGGCATCATCAGTCACTACTTTCGGGACAAGAACGGCCTGATCGCAGCGACGATGGGTTACATCATGAGCATGCTCAACGAAGGCGTCAGAGCACGCCGTCAGGCCCTGACGGACGACAGCCCGCGCGCTCACCTGAAAGTGATCATCGAGGGCAACTTCGATGCCAGCCAGGTGAACGGCCCGGCAATGAAAACCTGGTTGGCCTTCTGGGCTTCCAGCATGCACCAGCCCGATTTGCACAGGTTGCAGCGGATCAACGACCACCGCTTGTATTCCAACCTGTGTTGCCAGTTCCGCCGCGCCCTGCCGCTCTACCATGCGCGCAAGGCAGCCCGCGGCCTGGCGGCTTTGATCGACGGTTTGTGGCTGCGTGGCGCCCTGTCGGGTGATGCGTTCGACACCGACCAGGCGATACGGATCGCTTACGAATACATGGATTTACAACTGGCTAAGCAGGAGCGCTAGAGCACAACCAAGACGCTCGGCCTCTGCACGCCACTGATCAGCGTGCCCGAATCCAAGGGCACGCCCGGTGGACAAGCCCATTACTCAATGCACTTGCGAGGACACTATGGCCCGTTTTGAACTGCAAAAACTCTACATCGACGGCGGCTACACCGATGCCGGCAGCGACGCCACTTTCGATGCCATCAACCCGGCCAACGGTGAAGTTCTCGCACAAGTGCAGCGTGCGACCAAGGAAGACGTGGAACGCGCCGTGGTCAGCGCCGAGAAAGGCCAGAAGATCTGGGCCGCCATGACCGCCATGGAGCGTTCGCGCATCCTGCGTCGCGCCGTGGACATCCTGCGTGAGCGCAACGACGAGCTGGCCGCCCTGGAAACCCTGGATACCGGCAAGGCCTACTCCGAAACCAAGTATGTCGACATCGTCACCGGCGCCGACGTGCTGGAATACTACGCAGGCCTGGTACCGGCCATCGAAGGCGAGCAGATCCCACTGCGCGACACTTCCTTCGTCTACACCCGCCGCGAGCCACTGGGCGTGGTCGCCGGTATCGGCGCCTGGAACTACCCGATCCAGATCGCCCTGTGGAAATCCGCCCCGGCCCTGGCCGCTGGCAACGCGATGATCTTCAAGCCAAGCGAAGTGACTTCGCTGACCACCCTGAAACTGGCCGAGATCTACACCGAGGCTGGCGTACCGGCTGGCGTGTTCAACGTCCTGACCGGCAGTGGCCGTGAAGTCGGCACCTGGCTGACCGAGCACCCGCGCATCGAGAAAGTCTCCTTCACCGGCGGCACCGACACCGGCAAGAAAGTCATGGCCAGCGCTTCGAGCTCCTCGCTCAAGGAAGTGACCATGGAACTGGGCGGCAAGTCGCCGCTGATCATCTGCGACGACGCCGACCTGGATCGCGCCGCCGACACCGCGATGATGGCCAACTTCTACAGCTCGGGCCAGGTCTGCACCAACGGCACTCGCGTGTTCGTACCGAGCCACCTGAAGGCCGCCTTCGAAGCCAAGATCGTCGAGCGCGTTGCCCGCATCCGCGTTGGCAACCCAGAGAACGAGAACACCAACTTCGGTCCGCTGGTGAGCTTGGCCCACATGGAGAACGTGCTGGGCTACATCGCCAAGGGCAAGGAAGAAGGTGCCCGCGTACTGTGCGGCGGCGATCGCCTGACCGACGGCGAATTCGCCAAGGGCGCTTTCGTGGCACCGACCGTGTTCACCGACTGCACCGACGACATGACCATCGTGCGTGAAGAAATCTTCGGCCCAGTGATGAGCATCCTCACCTACGAGACCGAAGAAGAAGTGATCCGTCGTGCCAACGACACCGACTTCGGCCTGGCCGCCGGTATCGTCACTCGCGATCTGAACCGCGCTCACCGCATCATCCACCAGCTCGAAGCCGGTATCTGCTGGATCAACGCCTGGGGCGAATCCGACGCCAAGATGCCAGTCGGCGGCTACAAGCAGTCGGGCGTGGGCCGTGAGAACGGCATCAGCTCGCTGAACAACTTCACCCGCATCAAGTCGGTGCAGGTCGAGCTGGGCGACTACAGCTCAGTATTCTGAGCAGCGGCAAGTAGCTAGCTATCAGCGGCAAGCCAAGGCATTAGCCCGGCTTGCCGCCTGCCCCTCATTCAATGCCAAGCCCGCTTCGCTGCCTTTTCTCGCAGCTTGAAGCTTGAGGCTTGCAGCTCTCCACGGAGGCTCTAATGGCCCAAGAATACGACTACATCATCGTTGGTGCCGGCTCTGCCGGTAACACCCTGGCGACCCGTCTGACCGAAGACGAAGGCGTCACCGTCCTGCTGCTGGAAGCCGGCGGCCCGGACTACCGTTTCGATTTCCGTACCCAGATGCCTGCGGCACTGGCGTTCCCCCTGCAAGGCCGTCGCTACAACTGGGCCTATGAGACCGATCCAGAGCCGCACATGGACGGCCGCCGCATGGAATGTGGCCGTGGCAAGGGCCTGGGCGGCTCCTCGCTGATCAACGGCATGTGCTACATCCGCGGCAACGCCATGGACTACGACGGCTGGGCCAAGCTGCCAGGCCTGGAAGACTGGTCGTACCTGGACTGCCTGCCATACTTCCGCAAGGCCGAAACCCGCGACATCGGCCCTAACGACTACCACGGTGGCGAAGGCCCGGTACGAGTGACCACGCCCAAGGCTGGCAACAACCCGCTGTTCCACGCCATGGTCGAGGCCGGCGTACAGGCCGGTTACCCGCGTACCGAAGACCTCAACGGCTACCAGCAGGAAGGCTTCGGTCCGATGGACCGCACCGTGACCCCTGAAGGCCGTCGCTCCAGCACCGCCCGCGGTTACCTGGACGTGTCCAAGAAGCGCTCCACCCTGACCATCGTCACCCACGCCCTGACCGACAAGGTCCTGTTCGAAGGCAAGCGCGCCGTAGGCGTGAGCTACCTGCAAGGCAGCACCGAAGAACGCGTGGAAGCCCGTGCGCGCAAGGAAGTCATCGTCAGCTCCGGCGCCATCGCCTCGCCACAGCTGCTGCAACGCTCCGGCGTCGGCCCGCGTGCCCTGCTGGAAAGCCTGGACATCCCGGTGGTCCACGACCTGCCGGGCGTCGGTGAGAACCTGCAGGACCACCTGGAGCTGTACCTGCAATACGCGTGCACCCAGCCGGTATCGCTGTACCCATCGCTGCTGTGGTGGAACCAGCCGGCCATCGGCGCGCAGTGGCTGTTCAAGGGCACCGGCATCGGCGCCAGCAACCAGTTCGAAGCCGGTGGTTTCATCCGTACTCGCGAAGAGTTCGAATGGCCGAACATCCAGTACCACTTCCTGCCGGTAGCGATTAACTACAACGGCTCCAACGGCGTGAAGGAACACGGCTTCCAGGCCCACATGGGTTCCATGCGTTCGCCAAGCCGTGGCCGCGTGCAGGCCAAGTCGAAAGACCCGCGCCAGCACCCGAGCATCCTGTTCAACTACATGGCCACCGAGCAGGACTGGCAGGAATTCCGCGACGGCATCCGCCTGACCCGCGAAATCATGCAGCAGCCGGCACTGGACGCCTACCGCGGTCGCGAGATCAGCCCGGGCATCGAAGTGCAGACCGATGAGCAGCTGGACACCTTCATCCGCGAGCACGCCGAGACTGCGTTCCACCCATCCTGCTCGTGCAAGATGGGCACCGACGACATGGCCGTGGTCGATGGCCAGGGTCGCGTGCACGGCATGCAGGGCCTGCGTGTGGTGGATGCCTCGATCATGCCGATCATCACCACCGGCAACCTCAACGCGCCGACGATCATGATGGCCGAGAAAATCGCCGACAAGATCCGTGGCCGCCAGCCGCTGCCACGCAGCAAGGCCGCCTACTACGTGGCCGGCGAAGCTCCGGTACGTGGCAAGCCGGTACGCGACGTAGCCGCGAACGCGCAGTAAGCACCATTGGCGCCGACCGCAAGGGTCGGCGCCATTTCCACGATTCCCCCCGCCTCTCTTCTCTCCTCGACATTGCCTCCACGGCGTCCTTGATCGCAGTCGCAGGCTGCGGCTAAAGTTTCATCCGCCTTACCCCCTTCGCTCCACGGACTTTATCCCGAGCCCTGCGCGACCTATACCTGTAGGAGCCGGCCCGCCGTCGATAAGACCTGCAAGCCCCAGCTCTTCACACAAGGAGGTCATTCATGTTCGACTTTCACCCCCAGCTCAAGCAGCGCTTCGCTGCCTTGCGCACGGGCGCCGAATTCTTTTCCCTGCGTTATGTGCGCGAGTCCGACCAGTACCTGTCGGTGCGCAAGAACATTGCCGAGCCACCCTGCCTGGGCCGTGACGAAGGCGCGATGCTGACCGTACGGGTGCGTGGCGTGGAAACCTACGCCGCCACCAACGACCTGTCGCAAAGCGGCTTGCAGGCGGCCCTCGACCGCGCCGAACGGCAGGCCCGGGTGATCGCCGCCCACTCCCTGCTGGACCTGCGCGAGCAGCCGGTCTCCAGCCATCGCGCCGACTACCTGTCGCCCAACCTCGAACACGCCTTCCCATCCCTGAGCGACTGCTACCAGCTGCTGGGTGACGAATCGGCCTCGGTGCCCAAGGACGAGCGCCTGGTGAACTGGCAAGTGGGCATCGGCGTGACCCAGGTCGAGCAGATCTACCTCAACAGCGCCGGGGCCGAGCTGCGCCAGGCCCAGCGCTTCGTCTACCCGGGCCTGGACGTCACCGCCTACGACGGCAGCGACAGCCAGACCCGCAGCCTGGGCCGAGAGAATTTCGGCCAGCAAGGCGCCGGCGACGTGATCAGCCGCTGTGGCCTGCTGGGTGCCGCACCGCGGGTCGCCGACCAGGCCCTGCAACTGCTGCTGGCTCCCAATACGCCCCAAGGCCAGCGGGACCTGCTGCTGATGCCGGACCAGATGATGCTGCAGATCCACGAGTCCATCGGTCACCCGCTGGAGCTGGACCGCATCCTCGGCGACGAACGCAACTATGCCGGTACCAGCTTCGTCAAACAGGCGGACTTCGGCCATCTGCAATACGGCTCGCGGCTGCTCAACGTGACCTTCGACCCGGACATTCCCGAGGAGCTGGCCAGCTATGGCCATGACGACGAGGGCACCGCCGCCAGCAAGCAGTTCCTGATCCGCGAAGGGTTGCTGGTACGCCCCCTGGGCGGTGCCCTGTCGCAGTACCGCAGCGGCCTGGACGGCGTTGCCAACAGCCGCGCCAGCAGCTGGAACCGCGCGCCCATCGACCGCATGGCCAACCTCAACATCGAGCCGGGCGAGCAGTCCCTGGAACAACTGATCGGCGGCATCGAACACGGCATCCTGATGTCCACCAACCGCTCCTGGTCCATCGACGATGCGCGCAATAAGTTCCAGTTCGGCTGCGAATGGGGCCAACTGATCGAGAACGGCGAACTCAAGGGCGTGGTCAAGAACCCCAACTACCGGGGCATTTCCGCGCAGTTCTGGCGCAACCTCTGCGCCGTCGGCAACCGTGGCACCTTCCAGGTCCTGGGCACGCCCAATTGCGGCAAGGGCGAACCCAACCAGGTGATCCGGGTTGGCCACGCCTCGCCAGCCTGTGTCTTCAGCAAGATCGATGTATTCGGAGGAGATGCCTGATGACCAGGACGACCGATCAGGCCCAGCCATTCAAGGCGCTGGTGCAGTGGCTCAAGGACGAGATCCGCGAGTCGGAACAATTCACCCTCAGCTACGCCGCCGAATCTTCGGAATTCATCCGCTTCAACCACGCCAAGGTGCGCCAGGCCGGGCAGGTGCAGCAGGCCAGCCTGAGCTTCAAGCTGATCGACGACGGGCGCCACGCCGACCTCGGGATCACCCTGAGCAACGATCCCGAGGTGGATCGCCAGCGCCTGGCCGAAGGCTTGCAACAGCTGCGCGAAACCCTGCCGTTGCTGCCGGCCGACCCCTACCTGATGCTCAACCACACCCACTGGCAATCCCAGAGTGTGCAAGAACACCCGCTGCCGGACAGCGAACAGGTAGTGAATGAGATCGGCCACGCGGCCAGCGGCCTGGACCTGGTGGGCATCTATGCCGCCGGTTCCATCAGCCGCGGCTTCGCCAGCTCCAGCGGGGCGTTCGGCTGGCATCAGGCCAACAGTTTCAACTTCGATTTCAGCCTGTTCCACGACAATGGCGAAGCGGTGAAGGCCAGCTATGCCGGGCATGCCTGGAGCAGCGAAGCCTTCGCCCAGCGCTTCGACCAAGCCCGCCAGCAACTGGAGTTCCTCGGCAGGCCGCTGCGCACCCTGGCCCCCGGGCAGTACCGCGCCTACCTGGCCCCCGCGGCCCTGGAGGAAATCATGAGCATGCTGGCCTGGGGCGGGTTCTCGGCCCAGTCCATCGCCAGCAAGCACAGCGCCCTGCAGAAGCTCTATGCCGGCGACGCCGCCCTCAGCCCGTTAGTGTCCCTGCGCGAGCAGGTCAGCGGCTCGCTCAGCCCGGCGTTCTCCGACGAGGGCTACCCGCGCAGCGACCTGGCGCTGATCACCGCCGGCAACGCCGACGCCCGCCTGATCAACTCCCGCAGCGCCGCCGAGTATGGACTGGCCACCAATGGCGCCGGCAGCAGCGAGTACCCCAGCGCCTTGAACATGGCCGGCGGCCAGTTGGCCCAGCAGGACATCCTCAAGCAACTGGGCACCGGCCTGTACATCAGTAACCTGTGGTACCTGAACTACTCGGACCTGCCGGCAGCACGCCTGACCGGCATGACCCGCTTTGCCACCTTCTGGGTGGAAAACGGCGAGATCCAGGCACCGGTGAACACCATGCGCTTCGATGACAGTGTCTACAGCCTGCTGGGTTCGCAACTGGAGGCACTCACCGAGCAGCGCGAACTGCTGCTTTCGGCCAGTACCTACGGCCAGCGCCAGACGGCCTCGATGCATCTGCCCGGGGCCTTGGTCAGCCGCCTGACGCTGACCTTGTAAACCGGCCTCAAGTTGCGAGCCTGGAGCTTGCAACTTTCCGCTGCCCTTGTTGAGGTCCCATGCCCGAACGCACGCCACTCGACGCTACCACCACCCGCTGGCTGCCCTGGGTGGTGGCCATCGCCTTCTTCATGCAGTCCCTGGACGGCACCATCCTCAATACGGCGCTGCCGGCCATGGCCCAAGACCTGGCGGAAGACCCATTGCGCATGCAAGGCGTGGTCATTGCCTACATGCTCACCGTGGCGCTGCTGATCCCGGCTTCGGGCTGGATCGCCGATCGCTTCGGCACCAAGAAGATCTTCTTCGGGGCCATCCTGCTGTTCAGCATCGGTTCACTGTTGTGCGCCCTGTCCAGCTCGCTGGGCATGCTGGTCGGCGCACGGGTGATCCAGGGCCTGGGCGGCGCCTTGATGCTGCCAGTGGGACGCCTGGTGGTGCTGCGCGCCTACCCCCGCTCGGAGCTGGTACGGATCATGGGTTTCATCACCATTCCCGGACTGCTGGGCCCGTTGATCGGCCCGACCATGGGCGGCTGGATGGTGCAGTACCTGACCTGGCACTGGATCTTCCTGATCAACCTGCCGGTGGGGGCCATAGGCTGCTACGCGGTCTGGCGCTTCATCCCCGACCTGCGGGGCAGCGAGCGCACGCGCTTCGATGGCCTGGGCTTTTTGCTGTTCGGCGCGGCGATGGTGCTGATCACCATCGCCATGGAGGGCCTGGGCGAGCTGCACCTGCCGCACTTGCGGGTGATGTTGCTGCTGTTCGGCGGGCTGGCGTGCCTGGCGGCCTACTGGCTGCGAGCCGGGCACATCGACAACCCGCTGTTCGCCCCTTCGCTGTTCAAGGTACGGACCTTCGCCGTGGGCATCCTCGGCAACCTGTTCGCCCGCCTGGGCAGCGGTGCCCTGCCATTCTTGGTGCCACTGCTGCTGCAGGTCGCCCTGGGCTACTCACCGTCCCAGGCCGGGATGAGCATGCTGCCCCTGGCGGCGGCCGCCATGCTGGCCAAGTCCATTGCCCGGCCATTGATCGAACGCCTGGGCTATCGCATCGTGCTCACCGGCAACACCCTGGCCCTGGGCATCATGCTGGCAAGCATGGGCCTGGTCAGCGAGCAGACGCCTTATCCGCTGCTGCTGTGCATGCTGGCAGTGCTGGGGGCCATCAACTCATTGCAGTTCACCGCCATGAATACCGTGACCCTGATCGATCTGGACGATGCGGCCGCCAGCAGTGGCAACAGCCTGTTGTCGGTGGTGGCGCAACTGTCCCTGAGCCTCGGGGTCGCTTGCGCTGGCGCCTTGTTGGGCGGCTTCACCGCCTCCGTGGGCAACGACGGGGTCGACACGGTACTCGGCGCCTTCCAGCTGACATTCCTCACGGTCGGGATCATGGCGATGCTGGCAGCGGCGATCTTCCTCCAGCTGTCGCCCAACGATGGCCGCCGGGCGAGCAAGGTCGAGGAGCATATCGAGCACTGACTGAACATCTCCTACGTGGGGACTGGGAGATCCCTGGCGACTTTTCGTCCAGAAATTGCAGGAAGAGGAAGCGGGGCTGATACACTGCGCGACATTTTGTTTTGCAGGCCCGTCCCGTGACCACCATCGCCACCGCTTTCAACACCCTGCCCTTGTCCGCCGCCATGCTGGCCAACCTCGACTCCCTCGGGTATGCCCAGATGACGCCGATCCAGGCGCAAAGCTTGCCGGTGATCCTCAAGGGCCTGGACCTGATCGCCCAGGCCAAGACCGGCAGCGGCAAGACCGCCGCCTTCGGCATCGGCCTGTTGAACCCGATCAACCCGCGCTACTTCGGCTGCCAGGCCCTGGTGATGTGCCCGACCCGCGAACTGGCCGACCAGGTCGCCAAGGAGCTGCGTCGCCTGGCTCGCGCCGAGGACAACATCAAGGTCCTGACCCTGTGCGGCGGCGTGCCCTTCGGCCCGCAGATCGCTTCCCTGGAGCACGGTGCCCATATCATCGTCGGCACCCCGGGCCGCATCTCCCAGCACCTGGACAAGGGCACGCTGAAACTCGACGGCCTCAACACCCTGGTGCTCGACGAAGCCGACCGCATGCTCGACATGGGCTTCTACGATGCCATCGAGGCCATCATCGGCCAGACCCCGGCACGCCGGCAGACCCTGCTGTTCTCCGCCACCTACCCGGCGGGCATCAAGCAGTTGGCGTCGAAGTTCATGCGCGATCCGCAGCAGGTAAAAGTCGAGACGCTGCACAGCGACAGCCAGATCGAGCAGCACTTCTACGAAATCTCTCCGGAAGATCGCATGGATGCGGTGGTCAAGGTGCTCAACCACTTCCGCCCGCAGTCTTGCGTGGCCTTCTGCTTCACCAAGCAGCAGGTGCAGGAAACCGTCGACCACCTGACCGCCAAGGGCATGTCCGCAGTGGGCCTGCACGGTGACCTGGAACAGCGCGACCGCGACCAGGTGCTGGCGATGTTCGCCAACCGCAGTACGTCTGTGCTGGTAGCCACCGATGTCGCCGCCCGGGGCCTGGATATCGACGCCCTGGACATGGTGATCAACGTCGAGCTGGCGCGAGATTCGGAAATCCACATCCACCGGGTCGGCCGTACCGGTCGCGCCGGCGAGAAAGGCATCGCCATCAGCCTGGTGTCGCCGTCCGAGGCCCACCGTGCCCAGGCCATCGAGCAGTTGCAGAAAGCTCCGCTGAACTGGGAGCAGATCGACGGCCTGAAGAGCCAGGGCGGCGGCCCGCTGCTGCCAGCCATGAGCACCCTGTGCATCGCCGCCGGGCGCAAGGACAAGGTGCGGCCGGGCGATATTCTCGGCGCGCTGACCGGCGAGGCCGGCATCCCCGGCGCCCAGGTCGGCAAGATCGCGATCTTCGACTTCCAGGCCTACGTGGCCGTGGAGCGCGGCATCGCCAAACAGGCCCTGCAACGCCTCAACAGCGGCAAGATCAAGGGCCGTTCGCTGCGCGTACGTATCCTGTAACCCACCCGCTCGATCTGTAGCCGCTGCCGCAGGCTGCGAACGTCTCCGAAGGAGGCGCCGCTCTTGAGGCCGTGAAGCCCCTGGGGGCTTGTCGCAGCCTTCGGCAGCGGCTACAGGTTCATTTGCCTGCACTCTCGAGGACACCGTTTTGCGCTCTACCGAAGTCGTGATCATCGGCGCCGGCGCCGCCGGCTTGATGTGCGCCCTGACCGCCGCCGGCCGTGGGCGCCAGGTGCTGTTGCTGGACCATGCCAACAAGGCCGGGAAGAAGATCCTGATGTCCGGTGGCGGGCGCTGCAACTTCACCAACATGTACACCGAGCCGGCCAACTTCCTCTCGCAGAACCCGCACTTCTGCAAGTCGGCCCTGGCCCGCTACACCCAGTGGGACTTCATCGGCCTGGTGGCCAAGCACGGCGTGCCGTATCACGAGAAGAAGCTCGGCCAGCTGTTTTGCGACAACAAGTCCAGCGACATCCTCGCCATGCTCCTGGCCGAATGCGACCAGGTCGGGGTCGAACTGCGCCTGGACACCTCGATCCAGCAGATCGAGAAACTGGAGTCGGGCTACCTGCTGCAGACCACCCTGGGCCAGGTGCGCTGCCAGTCCCTGGTGATCGCCACCGGCGGCCTGTCGATCCCGACCCTGGGCGCCACCGGCTTCGGCTACCAGGTGGCCAGGCAGTTCGGCCATGAACTGCTGCCGACCCGTGCCGGGCTGGTGCCCTTCACCATCACCGACCAGCTCAAGGAACTGTGCGGCGAGCTGTCCGGGACCTCGGTGGACTGCCTGGTGAGCTGCAACGGCCAGAGCTTTCGCGAGAACATCCTGTTCACCCACCGTGGCCTCAGTGGCCCGGCGATCCTGCAGATTTCTTCCTACTGGCAGCCCGGCGACAGCGTCGAGATCAACCTGCTGCCGGACCACGACGCCCTGGGCTGGCTGCACCAGCAACAGGCCGAGCGCCCCAACAGCGAGCTCAAGACCCTGCTGGGGGAGATCTTCACCAAGAAGATGGCTGGCCTGCTGGCCGACCACTGGTTCGTCTCCAAGCCGATGAAGCAGTACACCCCCGCGGAATTGGCGGACGTCGCCGACAAGCTCGGCAACTGGCAACTGGTGCCGGCGGGCACCGAGGGCTACCGCACCGCCGAAGTGACCCTGGGCGGGGTCGACACCCGCGAAGTCTCGTCCAAGACCATGGAGTCGCTGAAAAGCCCGGGCTTGTATTTCATTGGCGAGGTGCTGGATGTCACCGGCCACCTGGGCGGTTTCAATTTCCAATGGGCCTGGGCCTCGGGCTACGCCGCCGCGCAATACGCCTGAAGCGGCGGCGCACCCACGGCGGATCGCCCCCTTGGCGGAACGACGGCACATGCCGATGAGCCTCGCCGGGAATAGAATTTGCTGTCGGATGTGACGGCGGCATTGCGCCGTCGTCAATACTGGCTCAATTTAGCTGCATCGCCCGGAAGGCTCGCCCCAATCCATGTCATCGACCTCTTTTCGCCAGTCCCTGCGTCGCCTCTGGGCGCTGGACAAGTTCAGCTACAGCGTGCGGGTGTTCGTCGCCCTGACCGGCAGCATGGCGCTGTGCTGGTACCAGGACGAAATGAGCCTGCTGATCCCATTATTCCTCGGCATCATCGCCAGCGCCCTGGCGGAAACCGACGACAGCTGGCAGGGCCGCCTCAATGCCCTGGCAGTGACCCTGGTGTGCTTCAGCATCGCCGCGCTGTCGGTGGAACTGCTGTTCCCCTACCCCTGGATCTTCGCCATCGCCCTGGCCCTGGCCAGCTTCGGCCTGACCATGCTCGGAGCCCTGGGCGAGCGCTACGGCGCCATCGCCTCGGCGACCCTGATCCTTTCGGTCTACACCATGATCGGCGTCGACCAGCGCGGCGGCGCGGTGATCGACTTCTGGCACGAACCGGTGCTGCTGGTGGCAGGGGCTGCCTGGTATGGCCTGCTCTCGGTGCTCTGGCAGGCGTTGTTCTCCAACCAGCCGGTGCAGCAGAGCCTGGCACGGCTGTTTCGCGAACTGGGCTATTACCTCAAGCTCAAGTCGTCGCTGTTCGAACCAATTCGCCAGCTGGACGTGGAAGCCCGGCGCCTGGAACTGGCACGGCAGAACGGCAAGGTGGTGGCCGCGCTCAACAGCGCCAAGGAGATCATCCTGCACCGAGTCGGCAACGGCCGCCCGGGGTCGAAGGTCAGCCGCTACCTGAAGCTGTACTTCCTGGCCCAGGACATCCACGAGCGCGCCAGCTCCTCGCACTACCCCTACAACGCCCTGGCCGATGCCTTCTTCCACAGCGACGTGCTGTTCCGCTGCCAGCGCCTGCTGCGCCAACAGGGCAAGGCCTGCCGGGCCCTGGGGGAATCGATCCAGTTGCGCCAGCCGTTCGTCTACGACACCGGGTTCACCGAGGCCCTGGGCGACCTGGAAGCCTCCCTTGAACACCTGCGTATCCAGAGCAACCCCGCCTGGCGTGGGCTCTTGCGCTCGCTGCGGGCACTGGCGGCCAACCTCAGCACCCTCGATCGCCTGCTCAGCGATGCCAGCAATCCCGATGCCCTGGCCGATGCTACCGATAGCAGCCTGCTGGACCGCTCGCCACGCAATCTCAAGGATGTCTGGACCCGCCTGCGCACCCAGCTGACGCCCACCTCGCTGCTGTTCCGCCACGCCCTGCGCCTGCCCCTGGCGCTGAGCATCGGCTATGGCATGGTGCACCTGATCCACCCCTCCCAGGGCTACTGGATCATCCTCACCACGCTGTTCGTCTGCCAACCCAACTATGGCGCCACCCGGCGCAAGCTGGGCCAGCGGATCGTCGGCACGGCCATCGGCCTGACCATCGCCTGGGCGCTGTTCGACCTGTTCCCCAGCCCGCTGGTGCAATCGCTGTTCGCCATCGCCGCAGGCGTGGTGTTCTTCACCAACCGCACCACCCGCTACACCCTGGCCACTGCCGCCATCACCCTGATGGTGCTGTTCTGCTTCAACCAGGTAGGCGACGGTTATGGCCTATTCCTGCCGCGACTGTTCGATACCCTGCTGGGCAGCCTGATCGCCGGCCTGGCGGTGTTCCTGTTCCTTCCCGACTGGCAAGGGCGGCGCCTGAACCAGGTACTGGCCAACACCCTGGCGTGCAACAGCATCTACCTGCGCCAGATCATGCAGCAGTACGCCGCCGGCAAGAGCGACGACCTGGCCTACCGCCTGGCCCGGCGCAATGCCCATAACGCCGATGCGGCGCTGTCCACCACTCTGGCCAACATGCTCATGGAACCTGGGCACTTTCGTAAGGAAGCGGACGTGGGCTTTCGCTTCCTGGTGCTGTCCCACACCCTGCTCAGTTACCTCTCGGGCCTGGGCGCGCACCGTGGCACCCAGCTGCCGGACGAGGTGCGCGAGCACCTGATCGGTGGCGCCGGCACCAGCCTCGCGGCCAGCATCGACGAGATCGCCCAGGGCCTGGCCAACAAGACTCCGATCGTCATCCACAGCGATGCCGAGGAGGCCTTGGCCAACGAGCTGGAGCAGATGCCGGACGAGATCGATGAGGGACAGCGCCTGGTGCAGACCCAACTGGGGCTGATCTGCCGCCAGCTGGGCCCCTTGCGAACCCTGGCGGCCCACCTGATCAAAGGGACCGAACAGCCGCAAGCCTAGCTTGCCGCTGCCCCTCCTACATGCCGTGCTGGCGCAGCAGCCGGGCGTAGCTGCCGTCGGCCTTCATGGCGGCGATCTCCCGATCGAACCTGGCGACGATCTGCGCATGCTCGGGATTCTTCAGGCTCACCAGGATATGCAGGCTGTTCTCGCTCAAGGGCTTGGGCAGGAACTCCACCGCATTGCGCACCCTGGGCGACTCCCGGGCCAGGTAGTAGCGGGCGACGTATTCATCCTCCAGGGTCAGCTTGACCCGGTCCGCCGCCAGCATGCGCACGGCCATGGCGAAGTTGTGCACCGGCACCTTCTGCAAGTCCGAGTCGTTGTCGAATTCAGAGGAGTAGGCGTAGCCGCGTACCACGGCAATCGGATACTCATGCAACTGCTTGAGGTTGTGGTACTCCAGGGGCGCGTCCTTGCGCTTGAGGAAGCGGATACGGTTGACCAGGTACTCGGAGGAGAACTGCCCAAGCCGGGTACGTTCATCGTTGTACCAGGCGTTGACCAGCACGTCGTAGCGCCCTTCGCCGATTCCCAGCAGCGCCCGGGCCCAGGGCACCTGCTCGAACTCACTGGCGTAGCCGGCGCGGGCCAGTGCGGTACTGACGATATCGGTGGCCACGCCGCCATTGACCAGGGTTGCGTCGGTAAACGGAGGCCAGGCATCAGCGACCAGCCGCAACTTCTCTGCAGAAGCGCCCTGGCCCAGCAACAGCAATCCGATCAAAGCCAAAGCCCGATGCAGTCGCAGCATGCTTAAAGATCCTTAGCGGGCACAGGGCCCAGCGCGTTCCAGCCTACACTCGAGGGCCCATGCAGCGACCGCCCAGGTCCTAACATTAGCTCATCGCAGCCAATGCACAGGACTTGCAAAACAGATTACACAAAGAAGGGAAAAGCCAGTGAACGGAGTGATGGCATTTTGACCCATCTCACAGAAACAAACTCCATACATCTGCCAGCAAGACATCCGCTGGCGATCTGCTTAGTATTTCGCGCAGCTCTTTTCACAGGATAAGAAAATGACCGTCGAATGGGTCTGCAAACACCACACCGATCTGGGCAAGGAACAGCTCTACGCCATCTTGCAGCTGCGCACCGAGGTCTTCGTCGTGGAACAGAAGTGCCCCTATCAGGAGGTCGATGGCCGTGACCTGGAAGGCGACACCTGCCACCTGATGGCCTGGGACGGCGACCGCCTGGTGGCATACCTGCGCCTGCTGGACCCCATCTCCCAGGGCGGCGACGTGGTCATCGGCCGGGTAGTGATCGCCGAGCAGGCCCGGGGCCAGGGCCTGGGCCACGTACTGATGGAGCAGGCCCTGAAACAGGCGCAACGGCACTGGCCCGAGACACCGATCTACCTCTCGGCCCAGGCCCACCTGCAGGCCTACTATGGTCGTTACGGGTTCAGCGTGGTGGGCGAGCAATACCTGGAAGACGACATCCCGCACATTGGCATGCGCCGCAACTGAAGCCTCAGGGATAGCCCAGCACGGCCTTGATCTGCCGCAAGTTGGGCTCGATCCAGCCCTTGTCGATGGCACCCCAGCTGTGGATCCGATAATGCCCGGCGTGATTGCGCGCACCGTCCTCTTGCTCGAACTGGCAGACGATGTCCAGGTCGGCCAGGGCGGCGATGGTGTCCTGGGCGGTACGTCGAGGCATGCCCGTGAGTTCGGTCAGCGCCGGCACGCTGCTGGCCTGGCCGCTGTCGATCAGGTACGCCACGTACAAGCGGCGGTAGAAACTGCTCTTGGTCTTGCTCACATCCATCGCCCACTCCTTTCTAGGCCGTTGCGCCCGCCTTCGCCTGCAGGTCGCGCCAGGTGAGGTAGACCCGCAGGTCGAATTCCAGTTGGTGATAGCCCGGCAGCATGTGCTCGCAGAGCTTGTAGAACGCCTTGTTGTGGTCCGATTCCTTGAAGTGCGCCAACTCATGGACCACGATCATGCGCAGGAACTCCGGCGCCGCCTCCTTGAACAGCGAGGCGATGCGGATCTCTTTCTTGGCCTTGAGCTTGCCCCCCTGTACCCGCGACACCGTGGTGTGCAGGCCGAGGGCACGATGGGTCAGGTCCAGGCGATTATCGAACAGCACCTTGTCGATGGCTGGTGCGTTGCGCAGGTATTCCTGCTTCAGCTCCAGGGCGTAGCTGTACAGCGCCTTGTCGCTCTGCACACCGTGCTTGCCCGGATAGCGACGCTCCAGATAGTCCCCCAGGCGATCCTCGACAATCAGCTGGCGCACCTGCTCTTGCAGGGCAATGGGATAGGCCTGGAGGTATTTCAGTGCGGTCATGGGGTGGCAACGCCAGATACGAAGGCTGCCAGTGTAGCGAACTCAGGCCTGCAGCGCGCTCCAGTCGAACGGCTGGGCGAACTGGCTGGCGCTGCTGGCGGTCAGCGGTCGGGCCACCAGGAAACCCTGTACATACTCGCAACCGGCGTCCTTGAGCCACTGATACTGCTCGTGGGTTTCCACGCCTTCGGCGATCACCAGGAGGCCAAACTGCCGGCACAGGTCGATCACGCTGCGCGCGATCGCGGCGTCCCGCGGCGAGGTGAGCAACCGCGCGATCAGGTGCCGGTCGAGCTTGAGGGTGTCGAGCTGCAAGTCACGCAGGTAAGCCAGGCAACAGCCGCCCGAGCCGAAATCGTCGAGAGCCACCCGCACCCCCAAATGATGCAACTGCTGCAGTTGCTTGCGGGTCTCGTCCAGGTTCTGGGTCAGTGCTGCCTCGGTGACTTCGACTTCCAGCTGGCGCGGCTGCAGGCCGTTGCGTATCAGGACCTGGCGCAGCTCCGCCGCCAGGTTGGGCATGCTGAACTGGGTAGCGCTCAGACTGATCCCGAGCACCAGGTCAGGGCTGAACACTTGCTCCCAGTCCTTGCGCTGGGCAGCCCCCTGTTGATAGATCCAGCTCCCCAGCAGGCTGATCAACCGCGCCTCTTCGAGCAATGGCAGGAACAAGCCCGGCGGTACGTCGCCGACACTTGGGTGACGCCAGCGCAGCAAGGCCTCGAAACCGCGCAGGCGGCCATCGGCAATGGCCACCTGGGGCTGGTACACCAGGGTGAACTCCTTGCGCTCCACCGCGCTGCGCACGCTTTCCTCGAGCATCAGCCGGGAGCGTGCGCGGCCATTCATTTCATGGTCGTAGTACCGGTACTGCTGGCGGCCGGCGCGCTTGGCCTCGTACATGGCGATATCCGCCGAACGCAACAAGCCATCGAGGTTGGAACCGCAGTCGGGATAGATGGCGATGCCGATGCTGGCCCCCAGCGCCACTTCCAGGCCGTCGATCTGCTGGTTGATGGACAACCGCTCGATCAGCCGTTCGGCCACTTTCGCCGCCTGCTCGGGAAACCCCAGCTCCAATAACGCAGTGAACTCATCGCCCCCCATGCGCCCGATGATGTCGAACGAGTGCAGGCAATCCTTCATCTGCTCGGAGACCCAGCGCAGTACCCGGTCGCCGGCGTCGTGTCCCAGGGAGTCATTGACCCGCTTGAATCCATCCAGGTCCAGGTAGAGCAGGACCAGGGACTTTCCCGGGCGCTCACCACGCACCAGGATGCTGTCCACCGTCTGCTGGAAACCTCGCCGGTTGAGCAACCCGGTCAAGGGATCGGTAACCGCCTGGTACTCCAGTTGCTGGTGCAGGTGCCGCACTTCCGACATATCCAGCAAGGTGACCACCATGGCCTTCTGGTCGCTCGGTAGCGGGGCACAGGACAGCGCCACGCTGATCTGCTGGCCTGGAACAGTGCGCAACAGGGCGTCATGCAGGCGGAAGGTTTCACCGCGCCGGTAACTGGCATACAGCTCGCAGGCGTGCCAGTCGGGAATGTGGGGTTTTTGCAGGTAATCGAGGAATGCCGAGCCTTCCAGTTCCTTCACCTGGGCATTGAGCAGGCGTGAAACCGCGGGGTTGGCGAAACGTATCCGTCCCTCTTCGTCCACGACCAGGATGCCTTCGGCGGCGTTGTCCAGCACCGAGGCATTGAATGCCCGGGCCACTTCCAGGTCATGGCTCAGGTGCTGCAAGGCGCGCCGGTTGCGCTGGTGCTCCAGCAGCGCCTGGACCTTGGGCTTGAGGATCTGCGGGTCGAAGGGCTTGAACAGGTAGTCCACCGCGCCATTGGCATAGCCCTTGATCACGGCATCCTGGGATTGTTCATTGGCGGTCAGGAAGATAATCGGTGTCAGGCGCGTGCGCTGGCTGCCGCGCATCAAGCGGGCCACTTCGAAACCATCCATGCCTGGCATCTGCACATCGAGCAGAACCAGATCGATTTCATGCTGGAGCAACAGGTCCAGGGCCTCGATACCTGAAGCGGCGGTCATTACCCGCCAGTCCTGGCGCTGGAGCAACGCCCGCATGCTCAGGAGATTTTCAGGGTAGTCATCGACGATCAGAAGAGTGGAGTGACCCTCGACTGCCTCCGGTTGCACGCATTCCATGCTGCTTCTCTTGTCTGTAATAAGACTGAACGGGTGAGAAACCCGACAAAACCTGAGGTTTCACTCTAGCCCCGGATCCTGAAAAGCAGAAGCTGTCATCAAGCCATCACTCTGCCAATGCCCCTGCCTCCCGACTAACGGTCACACTTTTCATTCACACGAGGCATAAAGAATGGCACCCAGGCATTTTGCTGGCGCCATATATCCGCCGTACGGTATCCATCCGCAGGATTCCCTGCGCTATAAAGATGCCCGAGAGGTGCAGCCTAAAGCCCTCGGCAGGCTGCACCAGGCACATCCTTGCGGAATTTCCCTACATGATCGACCTGGCAACCTGGAACCTCAGCGTTCCTGTCGGCAGTCCGCCGGCAACCATCGATACCCCGGCCCTGGTCAAGGGCTTCAAGAACCAATACTTCCATTCCGACAGCGGCACCCTGTTCTTCTGGTCGCCGGTCACCGGCTCGAAGACCGAGAACGCCATCTACCCACGCACCGAATTGCGCGAAACCTACGCCAACGGCACCCTGCGCAACTGGACTTATCCCGAAGCCGACAACCTGTTGCAGGCCACCCTGGCGGTCAACCAGGTGCCATCGTCAGGCAAGATCGTCATCGGCCAGATCCATGCCTACAACAGCACCAGGCCGTTGGTGAAACTGGAGTACCAGTACAAGGCCAACCAGGGCCGCGGCAACATCGTGGCCAAGGTGCGCATGCGCCCGGGCGACACTCGGTCCCGGGTCATCGGCATCGCCAAGAACGTGCCCATGGACCGGCGGTTTTCCTACCTGATCCACCTGAGCCCCGGAGGCGTCCTGGGCGTCAGCGCCGCTGGCTATCAGTGGAACACCCAACTGAGCGCCACCTGGCGTGACAAGCCGCTGTACTTCAAGGCTGGCGTCTATGTGCAGGACAACACCGGCTACACCAGCGAAGGTGGCAAGGTGACGTTCTCCAAGCTGGACATCGACCACAACAAGAGCTGAGCCGGCATACAGGCACAAAAAAGCCCGCATCACTGCGGGCTTTTTCATTCACCACCGAGGCTTAGTTGACCTTGGCGTTCAGCTCACCCTTGAGGTAGCGCTGGAACATCGCTTCCAGGGAGATCGGCTTGATCTTCGAAGCATTGCCAGCAGTACCGAAGGCTTCGTAACGAGCGATGCACACATCACGCATTGCAGTCACGGTAGCGCCGAAGAACTTGCGAGGGTCGAATTCGCTCGGGTTCTGTGCCATCAGGCGACGCATGGCACCGGTGGATGCCAGGCGCAGGTCGGTGTCGATATTGACCTTGCGTACACCGTACTTGATGCCTTCGACGATCTCTTCGACCGGCACGCCGTAGGTTTCCTTGATGTCGCCACCGTACTGGTTGATGATCGCCAGCCACTCTTGTGGAACCGAGGACGAACCGTGCATCACCAGGTGGGTGTTGGGGATGCGCTTGTGGATTTCCTTGATGCGGTCGATAGCCAGCACGTCGCCGGTAGGCGGCTTGGTGAACTTGTAGGCACCGTGGCTGGTACCGATGGCGATGGCCAGGGCGTCGACCTGGGTCTTCTTGACGAAGTCGGCGGCCTCTTCCGGATCGGTCAGCATCTGGCTGTGGTCCAGTACGCCTTCGGCACCGATGCCGTCTTCTTCACCGGCCATGCCGGTTTCCAGGGAACCCAGGCAGCCCAGCTCGCCTTCTACCGACACGCCGCAGGCGTGGGCCATGGCTACGGTCTGCTGGGTAACGCGGACGTTGTACTCGTAGTCGGTCGGAGTCTTGCCGTCTTCGCCCAGGGAGCCGTCCATCATGACCGAAGAGAAGCCCAGCTGAATGGAGCGCTGGCAAACGTCGGGGCTGGTGCCGTGGTCCTGGTGCATGCACACCGGGATGTGCGGGAATTCTTCGATCGCGGCCAGGATCAGGTGACGCAGGAACGGCGCACCAGCGTATTTGCGGGCACCGGCCGAAGCCTGGACGATCACCGGGGAGTCAGTCTTGTCAGCGGCTTCCATGATGGCGCGCATCTGCTCAAGGTTGTTGACGTTGAAGGCTGGAACGCCGTAGCCGAACTCGGCTGCGTGGTCCAGCATCTGGCGCATGCTGATGAGTGCCATTGTGTGTGTCTCTCCCGGTCGAGGGTCGTTAATCGTGCAAGCCTGCCGTAGCGGCGACTGCTATTCAAGTGATTGCAGATCGGGGGTCAACCCGGCCTGCGGATTCGTTACTTCATCAATTCCAAGGGCCCTGCGTCCCTGCAGGAGCGAGGCTTGCCCGCGATAGCGATCGGCCTGGCGACATCCATCACCAATGTCCGGGCCGCATCGCGAGCCAGCTTCGCTCCCACAGGTTCAGCATCGGTTCCCGGCCTACGGCGCTTTACAGCCGCGGCCGATCAAGTCATTGGTGGCGACCCAGTAGACCAGGCCTTCCTCACCCTTGACGTGAAACGCCAGCATGTCGTCGCTGTACAGCGTGCCCGAACCGCTAGGCTCGAGCTTCAGGCGGCGAACCTGATCGTCACCCCCCAGGCGTACGTCGACGGCCTTGCGGCTGTCATCGGCGTAGCGCCAGAGCACCTGTGCCTGGCTATCGCATACCCAGGTGGTCCATTCATCGGTGGTCGGTGACTTGAGCAGGTGCAGATCAGCGCACCCGGCAAGCAGCCCCAGCATCGCCGCGGCGATCAAAGCTTTCATCGATGTTCCTCGGCCGGTGACCCAAGGGTCCCGGCCCTTCGCGTTATCCAATCTGACCCGTCAAGGGCAACCCTGTTCCCTGGCCTTTGACGGTGTCTCGTACTTCTCCAGCCCTTCAGGCCCCAGGCGCTTGTTGATCACCGGAGCCGTCTCGGCCTGCCAGTCGGCCTGGTAGCAGCCCTTTCCCGGGGGCCCGTCCTCGTCCGCCGGCTTTACCTGCGAACTGGCCGAACACCCCACGAGCCAGGCCGTGGCGAACAGCAGTGGCAATGTCTTGACCATCAGAACACTCCTTTGCCCGGCCAACGGGAGGCTCAGGCCTTGGCCCGGGCTTCCAGGACTTCGACTGCCGGCAGGACCTTGCCTTCGACGAACTCGAGGAAAGCGCCGCCACCGGTAGAAATGTAGGAAATCTGCTGAGCAACGCCGTACTTGTCGATGGCGGCCAGGGTGTCGCCACCACCTGCGATGGAGAACGCCGAGCTATCGGCGATGGCCTGGGCCAGTACCTTGGTGCCGTTGCCGAACTGATCGAACTCGAACACGCCCACCGGACCGTTCCAGAGGATGGTCCTGGAGGACTTGAGCAACTCGGCGAACTGCGCCGCGGTCTGCGGACCGATGTCCAGGATCATGTCGTCGGCCGCCACGTCGGCGATCGCCTTGACGGTGGCGGCGGCAGTCTCGGCGAACTCCTTGGCCACTACCACGTCCACCGGCAGCGGTACGCTGACCTTGGCGGCAATGGCGCGGGCGGTGTCCAGCAGGTCAGGCTCGTACAGCGACTTGCCCACCGGGTGGCCGGCGGCGGCCAGGAAAGTGTTGGCGATACCCCCCCAACGATCAGCTGGTCGCAGACCTCGCTCAGGCTGTTGAGCACGTCCAGCTTGGTGGACACCTTGGAGCCGGCGACGATCGCCGCCATCGGCTGGGCCGGGGTATCCAGGGCCTTGCCCAGGGCATCCAGTTCGGCAGCCAGCAGCGGGCCCGCGGCCGCTACCTTGGCGAACTTGGCCACGCCGTGGGTCGAACCCTCGGCACGGTGCGCGGTACCGAAGGCATCCATCACGAACACATCGCACAGGGCAGCGTACTGCTGGGCCAGCTCGTCGGCGTTCTTTTTCTCGCCCTTGTTGAAACGCACGTTTTCGAACAGCACGACGTCGCCGGCCTTGACCTCGACACCACCCAGGTAGTCGGCCACCAGCGGCACTTCGCGGCCCAGGGCGCGGCTCAGGTAGTCAGCCACCGGCTTGAGGCTGTTCTCGGCCGAAAACTCACCTTCGGTCGGACGGCCCAGGTGCGAGCAGACCATCACCGCCGCGCCTTTTTCCAGGGCCAGCTTGATGGTCGGCAGCGAAGCCAGGATCCGCGCGTCGCTGGTGACTACACCGTCCTTGACTGGGACGTTGAGGTCTTCGCGGATCAGCACGCGCTTACCTTGCAGATCGAGGTCGGTCATCTTCAACACGGTCATGGGTCGCAATTCCTGGGTTACTGAATATTAGAAGCAGGGAGTGGAGCGGCTATTTGCAGGTAATGTCCGGCAACGTCCAGCATCCGGTTGGCAAAACCCCATTCGTTGTCGAACCAGGCCAGGATGTTCACCAGCCGGGGGCCGGAAACGCGAGTCTGACTGGCATCGACGATCGCCGAATGGGGGTCATGATTGAAGTCGCAGCTGGCGTGCGGCAACTCGGTGTAGGCCAAAAGTCCCTTGAGCGGACCGCTGGTAGCGGCCTCGCGCAAGATCCGGTTGACCTCCGCGGTGTCGGTATCGCTTACCGTCTGCATGGTGATATCCAGGCAGGATACGTTGACCGTCGGCACCCGTACGGCTTTGGCCTGAATCCGCCCGGCAAGTTCCGGCAACAGTCGTTCGATACCACGGGCCAGGCCTGTGGATACCGGGATCACCGACTGGAACGCCGAACGGGTGCGGCGCAGGTCCTCGTGGTGATAGGCATCGATCACTGGCTGGTCGTTCATCGCCGAATGGATGGTGGTGATCGACACGTATTCCAGGCCGATGGCCTGGTCCAGCAGGCGCAACAGCGGGACACCGCAGTTGGTGGTACAGGAGGCATTGGATACCAGCAGCTCGTCGCCGCTCAGGCAATCCTGGTTCACGCCGTAGACGATGGTGGCGTCGACATCCGACTCGCTGGCCATCGGCTGGGAAAACAGCACCCGTGGCGCGCCAGCATCGAGGAAGCGCTGGCCGTCCTCACGGGTGTGATAGGCGCCGGAACACTCCAGCACCAGGTCGATGTCCAGGGCCGCCCAATCGATGCCTTCGGGGGTGGCACTGCGCAGCACTTTCACGCAGTTGCCATTGATATGCAGACAATCGCCATCGACCGTCACCTCGCCGGGAAACCGGCCGTGGGTGGAGTCGAAGCGTGTCAGGTATTCGACGCTGGCCATATCGGCCAGGTCGTTGATGGCCACGATCTCGAACCCTGCCGCGGCCCCTCGCTCGAACAGAGCACGCAAGACGCAACGACCAATACGGCCGTAGCCGTTGAGTGCAACTTTATAGCGACGCGATTGAGGCATGGGGTTCTCGATGACCGGGGTGAATCCATCAGTGCAGCGTTAACTGTTCGATTGTAATCGCGGGCAAGCCCCGCTCCTACAGGATCTCAGTGATCTGTAGGAGCGGGGCTTGCCCGAGAAGAACAGCAGACAACGCAACCAGCGGACTTAGTCTTCCAGCAGCTCTTCAGCCTGGCCCAGGATGTTTTCCAGGGTGAAGCCGAACTCTTCGAACAGCGCAGGCGCAGGGGCCGACTCACCATAGGTGGTCATGCCGATCACGCGGCCTTCCAGGCCCACGTACTTGTACCAGAAGTCGGCATGGGCGGCTTCGATGGCGATCCGCGCACCGACCTGCAACGGCAGTACCGATTGCTTGTAGCCGGCGTCCTGGGCGTCGAACACGCTGGTGCATGGCATGGACACCACGCGCACCTTGCGGCCTTGCTCGGTCAGCTTGTCGAAGGCTTGTACCGCCAGGCCCACTTCCGAACCCGTGGCGATCAGGATCAGTTCAGGCTCGCCTGCGCAGTCCTTCAACACGTAGCCACCGCGGCTGATGGCAGCGATCTGGGCATTGTCACGAGCCTGGTGCTGCAGGTTCTGGCGAGAGAAGATCAGCGCCGATGGGCCGTCCTTGCGCTCCAGTGCGTACTTCCAGGACACCGCCGATTCCACGGCGTCGGCTGGACGCCAGGTATCGAGGTTCGGGGTGCTGCGCAGGCTGGTCAGCTGCTCGATCGGCTGGTGGGTCGGGCCGTCTTCGCCCAGGCCGATGGAGTCGTGGGTGTAGACGTGGATGACGCGTTGCTTCATCAGCGCCGACATGCGCACCGCGTTGCGGGCGTACTCCATGAACATCAGGAAGGTCGCGCCGTAAGGCACCAGGCCACCGTGCAGGGCCACGCCGTTCATGATGGCGGTCATGCCGAATTCGCGCACGCCGTAGTACATGTAGTTGCCGCTGGCGTCTTCGGCGCTGACGCCTTTGCAGCCTTTCCACAGGGTCAGGTTGGAACCGGCCAGGTCAGCCGAACCGCCCAGCACTTCCGGCAGCAGCGGGCCGAACGCGTTCAGGGCGTTCTGGCTGGCTTTACGGCTGGCGATGGTTTCGCCTTTGGCCGCGACTTCAGCGATGTAGGCATCGGCCTTCTCGGAGAAGTCGGCCGGCAGCTCGCCGCTCAGGCGACGGATCAGTTCGTTGGCTTCGGTCGGGAACGCGGCGGAGTAGGCAGCGAAACGCTGGTCCCACTCGGCTTCGACAGCGCGACCGGTTTCCTTGGCGTCCCACTCGGCATAGATGTCGGCAGGGATTTCGAACGGACCGTGGTTCCACTTCAGGGCTTCGCGGGTCAGGGCGATTTCCTCGGCGCCCAGCGGGGCGCCGTGGCAATCTTCCTTGCCTTGCTTGTTCGGCGAGCCGAAACCGATGGTGGTCTTGCAGCAGATCAGGGTCGGCAGCGGGCTCTTGCGAGCGGTCTCGATGGCGGTCTTGATCTCTTCCGGATCGTGGCCATCGACGTTGCGGATCACCTGCCAGTTGTAGGCTTCGAAGCGCTTGGGGGTGTCGTCGGTGAACCAGCCTTCGACTTCGCCGTCGATGGAGATACCGTTGTCATCGTAGAAGGCGATCAGCTTGCCCAGGCCCAGGGTGCCGGCCAGGGAAGCGACTTCGTGGGAAATGCCTTCCATCATGCAGCCATCACCCAGGAACACATAGGTGTGGTGGTCGACGATGTTGTGGCCAGGGCGGTTGAACTGCGCCGCCAGGACTTTTTCCGCCAGGGCGAAGCCCACGGCATTGGCCAGGCCCTGGCCCAGCGGGCCGGTGGTGGTTTCCACACCCGGGGTGTAGCCGAATTCCGGGTGGCCCGGGGTACGGCTGTGCAGTTGGCGGAAATTCTTCAGGTCATCGATCGAAAGATCGTAGCCGGTCAGGTGCAGCAGCGAGTAGATCAACATCGAGCCGTGGCCATTGGACAGTACGAAACGGTCGCGGTCGGCAAAGGATGGATTGCTCGGGTTGTGCTTGAGGTAGTCACGCCAAAGTACTTCGGCGATATCCGCCATGCCCATGGGGGCACCTGGATGGCCGCTGTTGGCTTTTTGCACGGCATCCATGCTGAGGGCACGAATGGCGTTGGCACGCTCACGACGGCTTGGCATCGCTGATCTCCTGGAGATTGAGTGAAAACAAAACGGAAAAAAGGCCTGCATTTTCCCTCAGGCGCCAGGCGGGGGCAATCACAGATAGTCACTCAGCAGCGTTTTTCCCACGGACATTGGCGCCAGCGACCGGCCAAACCCTGACAGCACGGCCTATAAAAGTGTCCCGCTGCTCTGGCATGGGCACCGAGCGCTGCAATATCAAAACTTTTTGATATTGGCCTTGCAGGCTGTTTCGGGCATCACTAGACTGCGTTTCCATGAACCTGCACGCACCCTCCATTGGCCAAGACGATTGCGATGACCTGGCAGCCTTGTGCAAGGCTGGCGGCGATCCCTTACGTCTCAATGTATTGCGTGCCCTGAGCAACGATTCATTCGGCGTGCTGGAACTGGCGCAGATTTTCGCCACCGGCCAGTCGGGCATGAGCCATCACCTGAAGGTCCTGGCCCAGGCCGGCCTGGTGGCCACCCGCCGCGAAGGCAATGCGATTTTCTATCGCCGTGCCCTGCCCCACACCGAACTGCTGGGTGGCAGGCTGCATTCAGCGCTGTTGGATGAAGTCGACCAATTGCCGCTACCGACCGACGTCCAGTCACGGATCGGCCTGGTGCATGGGCAGCGGGCCGCCGCCAGTGAAGATTTCTTTTCCCGGGTAGCGGAGAAATTCCGCGCCCAGCAGGACCTGATCGCGGGACTGCCCCAGTATCGCGAGAGCGTCCTGGCCTTGCTGGACAAACTGGGCTTCAAGCCCTCGGCCACGGCCATCGAGGTCGGCCCCGGCGACGGCGGCTTCCTCCCCGACCTGGCTCGGCGCTTTGCCCAGGTGACTGCCCTGGACAACAGCCCGGCGATGCTGGAACTGGCACGCCAGCTGTGCGAACGCGAAACACTGGCTAACGTCAATCTGCAATTGGCCGATGCATTGAAGGGTGTGCAGCTCAAGGCCGACTGCGTCGTGCTGAACATGGTCCTGCACCACTTCGCCGCGCCAGCCGAAGCCCTCAAGCAGATGGCGCAATTGCTGCAAGCAGGCGGCAGCCTGCTGGTGACAGACTTGTGCAGCCACAATCAGAGTTGGGCCAGAGAGGCCTGTGGTGATCTCTGGCTAGGGTTCGAACAAGATGATCTGGCCCGTTGGGCCACCGCTGCGGGACTGACTCCCGGGGACAGCCTCTATGTGGGCTTACGTAATGGTTTCCAGATCCAGGTCCGTCATTTTCAGCGACCGGCTGGCAACACTCACCATCGGTAAATTTAGGAAACCGTCGAGATGAGCGAATACTCCCTTTTCACCTCCGAGTCCGTGTCCGAAGGGCATCCGGATAAAATCGCCGACCAGATTTCCGATGCGGTACTGGACGCCATCATTGCCCAGGACAAGCACGCCCGTGTAGCGGTCGAGACCCTGGTCAAGACCGGCGTCGCCATCGTCGCGGGTGAAGTCACCACCAGTGCCTGGGTCGACCTGGAGCAGATCGTTCGCGACGTCATCTGCGACATCGGCTACACCAGCTCCGATGTCGGCTTCGACGGCGCCACTTGCGGTGTGATGAACATCATTGGCAAGCAGTCCCCCGACATCAACCAGGGGGTCGATCGCGCCAAGCCTGAAGACCAGGGCGCTGGCGACCAGGGCCTGATGTTCGGCTATGCCAGCAATGAAACCGCGGCGCTGATGCCAGCACCGATCGCTTTCTCCCACCAGCTGGTGCAACGCCAGGCCGACGCTCGCAAGTCGGGCCTGCTGCCATGGCTGCGTCCGGACGCCAAGTCCCAGGTCACCTGCCGCTATGAAAACGGCATCGTGGTGGGCATCGACGCGGTCGTGCTGTCGACCCAGCACAACCCGGAAGTTTCCTATAGCGACCTGCGCGAAGGCGTCATGGAACTGATCGTCAAGCACGTGCTGCCAGCCGAGCTGCTGCACAAGGACACCCAGTTCCACATCAACCCGACCGGCCAGTTCATCATCGGTGGCCCAGTGGGCGACTGCGGCCTGACCGGCCGCAAGATCATCGTCGACAGCTACGGCGGCATGGCCCGTCACGGCGGTGGCGCGTTCTCCGGCAAGGACCCATCCAAGGTCGACCGTTCGGCAGCCTATGCCGGTCGCTACGTGGCCAAGAACATCGTCGCTGCCGGCCTGGCCGAGCGTTGCGAGATCCAGGTGTCCTACGCCATCGGCGTCGCCCAGCCGACTTCGATCTCGCTGAACACCTTCGGCACCGGCAAGATCAGCGATGACAAGATCATCAAGCTGGTACGCGAGCACTTCGACCTGCGCCCTTACGCGATCACCACCATGCTCGACCTGCTGCACCCGATGTACCAGGAGACTGCAGCCTACGGTCACTTCGGCCGCGCTCCGCAGACCAAGACCGTGGGCGAAGACACCTTCACCACCTTCACCTGGGAAAAGACCGACCGCGCCGAGGCCCTGCGCGCCGCAGCCGGCCTGTAATCTCCCAACGCGACACCCAAGCCCCGCCCGGCTCGCCCGGCGGGGCTTTTTGTTGCCACAGATTTCCCTATCGGCTTTGAAACCCCGGCCAATACGGGACCACCTGGGCAAAACCCTCTCGCACCAGAGTGATGAAACACCCCGCAAACACCTGCTGGCGATGCCCTTTGCGCAGCCACCTAACCTTCAGGCATGACCACTCCGGGCAAGGACGCTCGCCATGCCGACCATACTCCTGCTGCTGATCTTCCTATCGACACTGGCCCAGGCCCGCTGCCCTGATTGGCCAGTACCGCAGGCTGAGCGGGAAATAGCGGCCCTGCGCCAACAGCTCCAGCATTGGGATATCAGCTATCACCGTGATGGCCTGTCGTTGGTAGCCGACGAGCTGTACGACCAATCACGCCAGCGCCTGGAGGCCTTGCGGCGCTGCTTCCCTGGCGTGCCCCTGGCCCAGGGGTCGCCCCTGGCCAGCGCCCGGGGCAGCATGGCCCATCCCATTGCCCATACCGGGGTGGAAAAGCTACCCGACGCCAATGCCGTCCAGCTCTGGCTCAAGCCACGCAAGGATGTCTGGGTACAACCGAAGATCGACGGTGTCGCCGTGACCCTGATCTACCGCCAAGGCCGGCTCCAGCAGATGCTGAGCCGGGGCGATGGCCTCTACGGCCACGACTGGAGCACTGCGGCACGACGGATCCCGGCCATTCCCCAACGCTTGCCCGCCCCCCGGGACCTGGTCCTGCAGGCAGAGCTGTATCAGCGCCTGGATGATCATGTGCAAGAACGCAGCGGGAGCCGCAACGCACGCAGCCAGATAGCGGGCTGGATGGCACGCAAGCACCTGTCGAGCGCGGAGGCGGCACAAGTCGGCCTGTTCGTCTGGGATTGGCCACAAGGCCCCGATACCCAGGAAGAGCGCCTGGAACGCCTGGCAAGCCTGGGGTTTCCCGAAGGGCGCGAGTACAGCCGGCCCATCGACGGATTCGGCGAGGCCCGACAGTGGCGCGAGCATTGGTACCGCTCCCCCCTTCCCTTCGCCAGCGACGGCATCATCCTGCGCCAGAGCCGGCGCCCGCCAGCCGAACGCTGGCAGCCTCGGGCACCTCATTGGATCGCCGCCTGGAAATACCCCTATGCCCAAGCGCTGGCCAGCGTGCGCCAGGTGCAATTCAGGATTGGCCGTACCGGGCGCATTACCCCGGTACTGGAGATCGAACCGGTGACCCTGGATGACCGGCAGATCCGCCGGGTCAGCGTAGGCTCGCTGCAACGCTGGCGCACCCTGGACATCGCGCCTGGCGATCAGGTCGCGATCAGTCTCGCTGGGCTGACCATCCCGCGACTGGACGCCGTGATGCTCAGGAGCACGCAGCGCCAGGCGGTCCAGGTCCCCGCCCAGGAAGACTTCCATGCCTTGAGCTGCTGGCATCCCTCTGCCGGCTGCGAGAGCCAGTTCCTGGCGCGCCTAGGCTGGCTCAGCGGCAAGCATGGCCTTGATTTGCCCAATATCAGCGAACAGACCTGGGCCAGGCTCGTGGAAACAGGACGTATCAAGGGCCTGCTGGATTGGTTGACCCTCGATCAGGCAGAGCTTGTTAACATGGCCGGCTTCGGTGAACGCAGTGGCACTCGCCTGCTCGAAAGCCTGGCCAGCGCAAGACAAAGACCCTTCGCCCGCTGGTTGAAGGCCCTGGGCCTACCGCCCAGCGGCTCCGCCGACCTGAGTCGCCCATGGTCGGAACTGGCGCTCAAGAGTCGCCAGGATTGGCAAGGCGAAGCCATGGTTGGCGCACATCGGGCCGCACAACTGGAGGCGTTCTTTCGCGCCCCTCAAGTGCTGGCCTTGCGTGCCGTACTGAACACTGCAGGAGTCGAAGGTTTTTAACCTGTCATCCCGGGCCTGTTGAACCGCCCAGCCAGGAATGAGCTCCAACAACTCATTCCGGCATGAACCCAGTATTTTCAATTGGTTATTTTTTGATCATCTTTACCTGGAGCCTTCAATGAAAGTTTTCTCATCGCTTGCCGCCTTGAGCTTGTTCTGCCTGATGAGCGCCCCCTTGCTGGCTGCGGAGCAAACCCCGGAGTTGACCGGCTGCGCGGCCAAGCGCCAGGCCATTTCGGCCCAGATCGAACAGGCCAAGGCCCACGGCAATAGCGAGCAGCAGGCTGGCCTGGAGCGTGCCCTGGACGAGGTCACGACCCACTGCACCGATGCCTCGCTGAAAAAAGAACGGGAAAACAAGGTCCTGGATGCCAAGCACGAAGTCAGCCGACGTCAGGCAGACCTGGAAAAGGCCATGAAGAAAGGCGACTCGGAGAAGATCAACAAGCGCAAGGACAAGCTCGCCGAGTCACGCAAGGAACTGCAGCAAGCCCTGGAGGAACTGGACAAGTAATCGAGTTGATCGTGGCCACGCAGGCTGCCAGTGCAAGGCCCCATCGCGGCCCTTGCACCGAGACCTGCGGTCAGTGATTGCGGAACTCCTTATGACAGGCACTGCAGGCATCCTCGACCTTCTGTACTGCCGGCCCCAGGTTGCTGGCCTTGTAGGGCTGGACCTGGCTGACCGTCACCAGCTCACCGGTGGCCGCCTCCAGGGTGCGGGCCAATTCCTGGAACCGTGCCTGCCGACGCCAGACATCATCAGTGGCGCTGGTGTGGTCCTCTTCCTTGACCGCAGGGAAATGCTTCCAGGGCTCATGGGACAGGCTGTCCAGCTTCACGGCACCCTCGGCGAAACGCGCACCATCGAATGCAATGCGCCCGCGGAGCATGCCTCCCAGGTCCTCGCCGGTCTTGAGCATCTGCTTGAAGATTGCCTTGCGCTGACCCAAGGGGGAGTTGGGATCGACACCGCCACAGGCGGAAAGCGTCAGGCAGGCCAGCAATACAACAGAGAGTCTTTTTAACGTCATGGTGGCTTCAGGTCAGGTCACGGGAACGGCGGCCAGTATCCTCGCCTCCCGGATAAAGACCAATAGCCCTATTAACAATATGGTTTGTCCCCCGCCACAGGCGTGGGCCTTTCCCCGAAGGAAACACAGCATGAACCCGAGCTTTTCCCACTGGCGCCGCCACTGGCTCTTGACCATTCCGGCCCTGGCGCTGCTTGCCGGGTGCAATGGTGGCGGCAGCGACCAGCCACCGGCGCAACCGCAGACCCATGCACTGGCAACCTATAACAGCGCGCCCTGGGAATCACTGCCGGAGGTTGCCGACAACGACCTGCTGGCCGGCTTCGGTTCCTGGCGCAGCGCCTGCACCCGGCTCAAGGCCGATCAGGTCTGGGGCGCGACCTGCGCCGCAGCGACCAACGTAGCGCAGACCCCAGAAGCGATCCGTGGCTTTCTCAAGGAGCACCTGCAGGTCTACGGCCTGCGCTCCGGAAGCGGGAGCACCACAGGCTTGATCACCGGCTACTACGAGCCGGTGTATCCCGGCAGCCTGACCCAGACCCAGGTGGCCAACGTGCCGGTCTATGGCGTGCCGGACGACATGATCGTCGTTGCCCTGGACAGCATCTACCCCGAACTCAAGGGCAAGCGCCTGCGCGGTCGTCTCGAAGGTCGGGTACTCAAGCCCTATGACGATGCCGCGAGCATCGAGAGCAAGGGCGTCAAGGCACCGGTCATCGCTTGGCTGACCGACCCCATGGACCTGCAGTTCCTGCAAGTCCAGGGCTCCGGGCGCATCCAGCTGGCTGACGGTCGCCAGCTGCGGATCGGCTATGCCGACCAGAACGGCCACCCCTACCGCCCGATCGGTCGCTGGCTGGTGGACCAGGGCGAGCTGAAGAAAGAAGACGTGACCATGGGTACCATCGCCGCCTGGGCCAAGGCCCATCCGGCGCGGATTCCCGAGTTGCTGGGGAGCAACCCGAGCTATGTGTTCTTCAACCGCAACCCGGACAGCAACGAGGGGCCACGGGGGTCGCTGAACGTCCCCCTGACCTCGGGCTACAGCGTCGCCGTGGACCGCAAGGTGATTCCCCTGGGCAGCCTGTTGTGGTTGTCCACCACCCGCCCCGACGGCAGTAGCCTGGTACGCCCGGTAGCCGCCCAGGACACCGGCGGTGCGATCACCGGCGAGGTGCGCGCCGACCTGTTCTGGGGCACCGGCGATGCGGCCGGGCAACTGGCCGGCGACATGAAGCAGCCAGGCCAGATCTGGATGCTCTGGCCCAAGGGCATGCCGCTGCCCCAGGTACCGGAAGTCGCCAACGCTCCATGACGCCAGGATAACCGGCCTGCCGACAACGCGATCGGCAGGCCGGGCCTGACTCACACCGAGACGAAGAAGAAGCTGGCGATCAGCCCCATGCCCACGAACCACACCAGGGAACGCAGCACGGCCCAGTCTGCCAGGTAGCAGATGATGTACAGCAGGCGACTGGTGATGAACAGCACCGCCAGCACGTTGATCGTCACCAGCTGGGCATTGCCCGCCACATGGGCCACGAGTACTGCGGCAGCAAACGCCGGAGTCACCTCGAAGCTGTTGAGCTGCGCGGCATTCGCACGCCTTGCGACGCCTTCCAGGCCGTCCAGGAAGTCACGGGGGTCATGGTTGTCCCGCAGTCCATAACGGCCAGTACCCTTGGCGACGGCCGTCCCCAGGTAAGGCAGGAAAATGGCGATCAATACACACCAGAACGCGACAGTCATTGCGCAAATCCTTTTTTAGAGTTTTTAGGAAGTGTCTACAGCTTCATCACCAACATGCCGATCAGCACCAGGCCACAAGCCAATAGCCTGGGCCGGCCGAAGGGTTCCTTCAGGTAGCGCATGCCGAACAGCACCACCAAAATCACACTGACCTCACGCAACGCAGCGGCTTCGGCAATGGAGCCCAACTGCATGGCCCAAAGCACCAGAGCGTAGCTCAATAGCACACAGAGGCCGACGCTCAGCCCCAGCCGCCATTGCTCACGCCAGAACAGGACAAAGGCCGGACGCTTCCAGACCACCGCCACCAGGGGAAAAGGCCAGGCACTGAGCAGCGTGACCCAGGCCAGGTAATCCAGCGGACGGGACCAGCGACGCAGGGCCTGGCCGTCGATATAGGTGTAGCAACCGATACACAGGCCAATCAGCGCCACCACCGGCAACATGCTCCAGGGCAAGCGTGCACCGCCACCACCCTGCCAGAGCAGGCAAAGCATGCCGAAGGGAATCAACAGGATGCCGAGTATCTGCTGGGTACTCAGTTCCTCGCCGGCAAAAACCAGGGTCAGCGCCAGCACCACCAAGGGTGAAAGCCCGCGCATCAGCGGATAGACCAGGCCCAGGTCGCCTACTCGGTACGCCTGGATCAACAGATAGCGATACAGGAGCTCGAAGGCTGCGGAAGCCAGGATCCAGGGCCAGATCTCCATGGGCGGCCACTGCATGAACAGCACCATGACCGCCACGAACAGCAGCGCCACGCAATCCATGCAGGCCACCACCAGCACACGTTCACCACTGAACTTGATCAGGGTGTTCCATGTGGCATGCAGCAATGCTGCTATCAAGACCAGAGTCGTCGCCAACACCCCACTCCCTCTCTGTCCTGGGCGCGATCACCGAAAGCCTGGGATCCTCGCATGCCCCCGGACCCGGGTGCACGGACTATTGTTCTTTTGGCAACGCTACTGCCAGGTTCGTCAGCATGGCCTTGTGCCGCGACTTTTCTTGACGCACCTGCAACGTCGCGGCCTGGCTGCGGTCAATGTGTCGATTGAACGCCAATGCCTTGTAGCGAGGCCTTCTCGCCGCAGCCAACTGTGCCCCTCTCAGGCACCGGGACATCAAACCCTTGGCCTGAAAGACTTCAGGCTGTTTTTCCTGTGATCATCCAAAGGAGTCCGGATGCTTGAACTTGTCGCTGCCTTCATCTGCCTGACGACGCTGCTGACGTACGTCAATTTCCGCTTTATCGGCCTGCCGCCGACCATCGGCGTAATGGTCACCGCACTACTTTTTTCCCTGCTATTGCAGGGCCTGACCTTCCTTGGCTATCCCGGCCTCGAGGAACACATCGAGGAGTTGATCGGCAAGATCGACTTCGGCGACCTGCTGATGAACTGGATGCTGTCGTTCCTGCTGTTCGCCGGCGCCTTGCACGTCAACCTCAACGACCTGCGCAGCTATCGCTGGCCCATCGGCCTGCTGGCGACTGTCGGGGTGCTGATCGCCACGTTCGTCATCGGCAGCCTGGCCTACTGGGTCTTCGGCCTGTTCGGCTGGCACGTGAGTTTCCTCTACTGCCTGCTGTTCGGCGCGCTGATTTCCCCCACCGACCCGATCGCGGTCCTTGGGGTACTGCGTACCGCTAACGCTTCCAAGCCGCTGAAGACCACCATCGTTGGCGAATCGCTGTTCAACGACGGTACGGCGGTGGTGGTCTTCACCGTGCTGCTGGGCATCGCGCAACTGGGCGAAACCCCCACCGTAGGCGCCACCGCCTGGTTGTTCGTGCATGAAGCCATTGGCGGCGTACTGTTCGGCGGCCTGATCGGCTACCTGGTGTACCTGATGATCAAGAGCATCGAGCAGCACCAGATCGAGGTGATGCTGACCCTGGCCCTGGTGATCGGTGGGTCGGCCATGGCCAGCGAGATCCATGTCTCGGCGCCCATCGCGATGGTGGTAGCCGGCCTGATCATCGGCAACCTGGGACGCAACCTGGCAATGAACGACATGACCCGGCGCTACCTGGATGGTTTCTGGGAATTGCTGGACGACATGCTCAATGCGCTGTTGTTCGCACTGATCGGCCTTGAGCTGTTGCTGCTGCCATTCAACTGGCTGCACCTGGCGGCTGCCAGCCTGCTGGCAGTGGCCATCATCGCCTCGCGCCTGCTTACCGTGGCCCCGGCGATCCTGCTGTTGCGCCGCTGGCGCAGCGTACCCCGCGGCACCATCCGCGTGCTGACCTGGGGTGGCCTGCGCGGCGGCGTCTCGGTGGCCCTGGCCCTGGCATTGCCTGCCGGCCCGGAGCGCGATTTGGTGCTGAGCATCACCTACATCGTGGTGCTGTCGTCGATCCTGCTGCAGGGCCTGACCATCGGCAAGCTGGTACGCCATGTCACCAGCGACGCGCCGAAGGCACAGGCCGAAACCCACTGACCGATGGTCCATGCGTAGCGGGCGAGCGGGCCCGCCGCGCATGGGCAAGAGGCGTCAGGCGACGGGGGCGTCGTCCTTGAACTGGTCCTTGACGTACTTGATCTCGGTACGACCATGGGGCGCCGGCAAACCATCTTCCCCCAGGTTGACGAAGACCATCTTCTCCACCGTGAGGATCGACTTGCGGGTGATCTTGTTGCGCACTTCGCACGTCAGGGTGATGGAGGTCCGACCGAACTCGGTGGCGGTGATGCCCAGTTCGATGATGTCGCCCTGGCGCGAGGCGCTGACGAAGTTGATTTCCGAAATGTACTTGGTGACCACGCGCTGGTTGCCCAGCTGGACGATGGCGTAGATCGCCGCCTCTTCGTCGATCCAGCGCAGCAGGCTGCCGCCGAACAGCGTGCCGTTGGGGTTGAGGTCTTCGGGTTTTACCCACTTGCGGGTGTGGAAATTCATGTTCACTCCTGACCGTCCTGCCATTTGATGCCCGGCATGATGGCAGACCGGGCAGCCGTGCTCTATGCAACCTCGACTATGGTCTCGATTGAGGAACTTCATCCAGGCCGCAGAAACACTTTGGGAAGTCTGGCCCAGCCAGCTATAATCGCCACCGTTTCGAAACGGTCATCTACCCTTGATACCGTTTTCCCGCCACCTGTCCGAGGGGCGCTGCAGCAGGCTCGGCCTGTCAGGCTCGGATGGGGCGTTGTCGGCACGGGACTTCCCGTACGGACACTAAACGCACAACGGCGCCCATTCGCACATTACGAATGGAGGCTCTTCATGAGCGCTGTCAACACGCCTGCAGATTTTACCGATTACAAAGTCGCCGACATTTCCCTGGCTGCCTGGGGCCGCCGCGAAACCATCATCGCCGAGTCGGAAATGCCGGCCCTGATGGGTCTGCGTCGCAAGTACCTGGCTGAACAGCCGCTCAAGGGTGCGAAAATCCTCGGCTGCATCCACATGACTATCCAGACCGCCGTGCTGATCGAGACCCTGGTTGCCCTGGGTGCCGAGGTTCGCTGGTCGTCCTGCAACATCTTCTCGACCCAGGACCAGGCCGCTGCCTCCATCGCCGCCGCCGGTATCCCGGTCTTCGCCTGGAAAGGCGAGACCGAGCAAGAGTACGAGTGGTGCCTGGAGCAGACCATCCTCAAGGACGGCAAGCCTTGGGACGCCAACATGATCCTCGACGACGGCGGCGACCTGACCGAGCTGCTGCACAAGAAATACCCTGCCGTCCTGGAACGCGTCCACGGCGTGACCGAAGAAACCACCACCGGCGTGCACCGCCTGCTGGACATGCTGGCCAAGGGCGAGCTGAAGGTTCCTGCGATCAACGTCAACGACTCGGTGACCAAGAGCAAGAACGACAACAAGTACGGCTGCCGTCACAGCCTGAACGACGCCATCAAGCGTGGTACCGACCACCTGCTGTCCGGCAAGCAAGCCCTGGTGATCGGCTACGGTGACGTGGGCAAGGGCTCGGCCCAGTCCCTGCGCCAGGAAGGCATGATCGTCAAGGTCACCGAAGTCGACCCGATCTGCGCCATGCAAGCCTGTATGGACGGTTTCGAGCTGGTCTCGCCGTTCATCGACGGTATCAACAACGGTACCGAAGCGAGCATCAACAAAGACCTGCTGGGCAAGATCGACCTGATCGTGACCACCACCGGTAACGTCAATGTTTGCGACGCGAACATGCTCAAGGCCCTGAAGAAGCGCGCCGTTGTCTGCAACATCGGTCACTTCGACAACGAGATCGACACCGCTTTCATGCGCAAGAACTGGGCATGGGAAGAAGTGAAGCCGCAGGTACACAAGATCCACCGTACCGGCCACGGCGATTTCGACCCACAGAACGATGACTATCTGATCCTGCTGGCCGAAGGCCGCCTGGTGAACCTGGGTAACGCCACCGGCCACCCAAGCCGCATCATGGACGGTTCGTTCGCCAACCAGGTCCTGGCCCAGATCTTCCTGTTCGGCCAGAAGTACGCCGACCTGTCGCCAGCCCAGAAAGCCGAGCGCCTGACTGTTGAAGTGCTGCCCAAGAAGCTCGACGAAGAAGTGGCCCTGGAAATGGTCCGCGGCTTCGGTGGCGTGGTCACTCAGCTGACCAAGCAACAGGCCGACTACATCGGCGTAACCGTCGAAGGCCCGTTCAAGCCGCACGCTTACCGGTACTAAGAGCAGCTGCAAGCTTTGAGCTTCAAGCGGCAAGTAAAGGCCAAAAGCCGACCTTGCCGCACGAAGCCCGCGGCTTCGCCCCAATTTGCCAAAACAGTGTCAGGCTCCAGGCTCCAGGCACAAGAGACGAGCGCACCTCCGCTTCTCTTGCCGCTCGCAGCTTGCAGCTTGTAGCTGGAGGTTCCCTCCATGTCCCAAGACCGTCGCTACAGCTTCGAGTTCTTCCCCACCAAGACCGATGCTGGACATGAAAAACTGCTCGCCACTGCCCGCCAGCTGGCCAGCTGCAATCCTGACTTCTTCTCCTGCACCTACGGTGCCGGCGGCTCGACTCGCGATCGTACGGTCAATACCGTGCTGCAGCTGGAGAGCGAAGTAAAAGTCCCCTCGGCACCACACCTGTCCTGTGTCGGCGACAGCAAGGACGACCTGCGCGGCCTGCTGCAGCAATACCAGGCGGCCGGCATCAAGCGCATCGTAGCCCTGCGCGGCGACCTGCCTTCGGGCATGGGCATGGCCAGCGGCGAGCTGCGCCACGCCAACGACCTGGTGGCGTTCATTCGCGAAGAGACCGGCAGTCACTTCCATATCGAAGTCGCGGCCTACCCGGAAATGCACCCGCAGGCCCGCAATTTCGAGGACGACCTGCAAAATTTCGTGCGCAAGGCCAACGCCGGTGCCGACAGCGCGATCACCCAGTACTTCTTCAACGCCGACAGCTACTTCTACTTCGTCGATCGTGTACAGAAGATGGGGGTTAACATCCCGATCGTGCCGGGCATCATGCCGATCACCAACTACAGCAAGCTGGCGCGTTTCTCCGACGCCTGCGGCGCCGAGATCCCCCGCTGGATCCGCAAGCAACTGGAGGCCTACGGTGACGACAGCGCCAGCATCCAGGCGTTTGGCGAGCAAGCCATCAGCGAAATGTGCGAGCGCCTGCTGCAAGGTGGCGCACCAGGGTTGCACTTCTACACCCTGAACCAGGCTGATCCGAGCCTGGCGATCTGGAACAACCTGAAGCTGCCACGCTGACCCGCAATACCCGATGAGGCCCCAGTGTGAACAGGGGCCTTTTCATTGGTGCCAGGCCTGCTCTAGAGCGCCTGGAACCGCCCCTAGCATTTGCATGATCTCTCGGCGTACTCTCCAGCAATGTCCGTTATCGCCCAATTGCTGACAGCCCTACTCTGCGCTTGCCTGAGCCTTACCGCCCATGGCGAGAAGCTGCGCATCGTCACCGAACCCTGGGCCCCTTATGTCTATGAGGAAAACGGCAAGACCCTGGGGCTGGACTACGAAACCACCGCCATTGTCTTCCAGCGCCTGGGCATCGAGGTGGAATGGCAGTTCCTGCCCTGGAAACGCTGCCTGGCGATGCTGGAGACCGGCCAGGCCGACGGCGCCCTGGACATTTTCCACAGCGACCAGCGCGACAGCACCCTGCTCTACCCCAGCGAAGCGCTGTCCGAAGTCGAATTCGTGATGTTCTACGCCAACCGGTATCCGCATCCGTTCAAGCAACTCAAGGAACTCAAAGGCCTGACCATCGGCACCTCGCCCGGCTACCTGTACAGCGACGACTTCAGCAACTCCACCCTGTTCAATCGTGAACCTGCACCAACCCACGAGGCCAACTTCGGCAAGTTGCTGCTGGGGCGGATCGACCTGCTGATCACCGACCGGCGGGTTGGCCAACACCTATTGGACACCCTGGGCATCCGCGACCAGATCAGCCAGAATCCGCTGGTCATCAGCCGTCAGAACCAATACCTGGCTGTACGCCGCAACGCTGGCATGGATCTGCTGGTGCAACGCTTTGGCGCCGAACTCAAGCGGTTCAAGCGCGAACCGGCCTACGCTGAATTGAGTGCCAAGTACGGGGCGGAACCCGTATTGCCACCGGTCAGATCGTCTTCGACTCGCGAGTCGGGAAAAACCGTTGAGCAGCAGGAAAGCAGCGGACACTAAATGCTCTGCTATACTCCGGCCTCCCGCCAGGCTCACGCCCGGACGCTGGACCCTGTTCAAGGCATCTCCACCACGCTACGGCGCAGCCAGCCGGCCCCGCGCGAGCCTTTGGTGGATGGCTCTTCAGGCCAGCAGGACCGGACGGGATTGCGTCCTCTTGAACGCCATTCGCGCCAGGCAAGATTATCCCTTTGGGCCAAGCCCTCACTAAAACAGGATTACTCATGTCCTTTGCTTCCCTCGGTCTCTCCGAGGCTTTAGTCGGCGCTATCGAAGCAGCCGGCTATACCCAGCCTACTCCGGTGCAACAGCGGGCCATTCCCGCCGTGTTGCAAGGTCGCGATCTGATGGTTGCGGCACAGACAGGTACTGGTAAAACCGGCGGTTTCGCCCTCCCGATCCTGGAGCGGCTGTTTCCCAACGGTCATCCGGACAAATCCCAGCGCCATGGCCCACGCCAACCCCGCGTCCTGGTCCTGACCCCGACCCGCGAACTGGCCGCGCAGGTGCATGACAGCTTCAAGCTGTACGCCCGCGACCTGAAGTTCGTCAGTGCCTGCATCTTTGGTGGTGTCGGCATGAACCCGCAGGTCCAGGCCATGGCCCGTGGCGTCGACGTGCTGGTGGCGTGCCCCGGCCGCCTGCTGGACCTGGCAGGCCAGGGCAGCATCGACCTGTCCCACGTGGAAATCCTGGTCCTGGACGAAGCCGACCGCATGCTCGACATGGGCTTCGTCCATGACGTCAAGAAGGTCCTTGCCCGCCTCCCGGCCAAGCGCCAGAACCTGCTGTTCTCCGCGACCTTCTCCAAGGACATCACGGACCTGGCCAGCAAGCTGCTGCATGACCCGGAGCGGATCGAAGTCACGCCGCCGAACACCACGGTAGAGCGGATCGAGCAGCGGGTCTTCCGCTTGCCGGCCAGCCACAAGCGGGCACTGCTGGCACACCTGATCACCGCTGGTGCCTGGGAACAGGTCCTGGTGTTCACCCGTACCAAGCACGGCGCCAACCGCCTGGCCGAGTACCTGGACAAGCATGGCCTGAGCGCCATGGCGATCCACGGCAACAAGAGCCAGAACGCCCGCACCAAGGCCCTGGCCGACTTCAAGGCTGGCGAAGTGCGGATCCTGGTGGCCACCGATATCGCCGCCCGCGGCCTGGATATCGACCAACTGCCCCACGTGGTCAACTTCGAACTGCCCAACGTCGATGAAGACTACGTCCACCGTATCGGCCGTACTGGCCGGGCCGGTCGTTCGGGCGAAGCCATCTCGCTGGTGGCCCCGGACGAAGAGAAGCTGCTCAAGAGCATCGAGCGCATGACCAAGCAGAAGATCGCCGACGGCGACCTGATGGGCTTCGATGCCAGCGCGGTGGAAGCCGAGAAGCCGGAAGTGCGCGAGCGTCCGGACACCCGTAATTCGCGCAGCGCCCGCGCCCCTCGTGGCGATAACCCGAACGGTGGCGGCGGTGGCCGCAAGGACAAGGGCAAGGACAAGGGCGGTAAAGACAAACCAGCCCGCGGCGAACGCCAGCCCCGCGAGCAGAAGCCTCGCGAGAATGCCGCTTCGCGCGAGCAGCGCCAGCCGACTCCTCGCCCTGACCGGGCACCGGACGAATTCCTCGACGACGACGTGGACAACTTCGGCAACCGCGCCGACTACGTCAGCCCCTACCAGAACAAGGGCAACCAGCAAGGCCGCGGCCGTCGTCCCGGTGCCCCGAGCCAGGGCCAGGGCGCCGGAGGCAATGCCCCCCGTGGTGGTGGCCAGGGTCGCAGTGGCAACCCGCGCAATGGTGGTGGCGGTGGTAGTGCCAGCAACAGCAACGGCGGCACGCCGGCCAAACGCAACGGCCCGCGCAGTGGCGCTTCCCGTGATGGCCAAGGCCGTCGCGACGAATCGCGTAACCGTCGTGGCCGTGACGACCAGGGCCGCCAGGAGCCAGCGGTGCAGAACCCTCGGAGCGTCCAGCCGAAGATCATGCACAAGGAGTCCAAGGTCGATCGCTTCCCGACGCCTGAACAGCTCGACCAGCTGCCAAGCCGCCCACGGGGCGAAAAACCAGCGCTGCTGACGCGTAACCGCTAAGCGAGCTGCAATGCAAAACGCCCCGGATCGTGAGATCCGGGGCGTTTTTGCTGGTGTACGGGAAACTACGGCCAGGCGATAAAAAACGCCCCCGGTTTTGGGCCGGGGGCGTTTTCTTGTGCGTGCCATGGGTGCGAGCGCGCCAATGGCAACAGCCTGCAGCAGCGGCTACAGGCGAAGCATTACTTGGCTTTCACACCTTCGAAGGTGATGTACAGGTCGACGTTGTTGGACGCCGGGCCCAGGTCCATCATCTTGCCGAAGTCCTGGCGATTGATGCTGGTGGTGCCTTCGAAGCCAGCGCGGTAGCCGCCCCATGGATCCTTGCCTTCACCCAGGAAGGTGGCCTTGACCACTACAGGCTTGGTCACGCCGTGCAGGGTCAGGTCGCCGGCTACGTCAGCGGTCAGCTTGCCATCGGCGTTCTTGCCGGTTGGCTTGACGCTGGTGGAGACGAACTTGGCGTCGGCAAACTTGCCAGCGTCCAGGAAGTCCTTGCTGGTGATGTGCTTGTCGCGCTCGGCGTGGTTGGTGAACACGCTGGCGGTGCGCACGTTGACTTCGATCTTGGCGTCTTCAGGCTTGGCCGCGTCGAAGCTGAACTTGCCGTCCAGGTCCTTGAAGGTACCGGTGATGAAGCTGTAGCCCAGGTGGCTGATCTTGAAGTCGACGAAGGCGTGCTGGCCTTCCTTGTCGATTACGTAGTCCGCTGCCATCACTTGACCGGCCGCCAATACAGCAGATCCGATTGCCAGAGCGGCGAGAGTCTTTTTCAACATGCTTTCTATTCCTTTCGAGTCAAGGTTGAACATCAGGCTTTGCGGCCCAGCATACGAGTCAGGGTCGCATCACGATCGATAAAGTGGTGCTTCAAGGCAGCCAGTCCATGGATGCCGGCAAAGACTACCAGCACCCAGGCCAGGTACAAATGCACCACACCTGCTACATCTGCCTGGTCCGGTAGTCCGGATACCAGGGCAGGAATTTCGAACAAGCCGAACACCGGGATACCCACGCCGTCGGCAGTGGAGATCAGGTAGCCGGCGATCATCACCGCGAACAGGCCCAGGTACAGGAACGCATGTCCCAGCTTGGCCCCCAGGCGCGTCAGAGGTCCATGATTGGCCGGTGCCGGTGGCGGTGGGCTGACCAACCGCCACAACACCCGCAACAACATGATTGCAAACAGTGTCAGGCCAATGCTCTTGTGCAGGTCCGGTGCGTCTTTGCGCCAGGTGCTGTAGTAGTCGAGGCCGACCATCCACAGGCCCAGGGCAAACAACCCGAACACCGCCAGGGCAACGCCCCAGTGCAGCACAATGCTGACCCAGCCGTAGCGCGAAGAAGAATTACGTAACTGCATTGACTTGCATCCTGTAAGAAACGCTGACCAAGACTAGCGATTTACCTATCGAATTAAAGCGGAAATTTTCGCTTTGAAATATCGAGAAAAACGATCGATAGTCTGGACTGAGCGAGTTAAGTAAAGATTAAGCCCCCCACGTGCCTTGCCGGCCACCTCCTCTTCCAGTGCCTTGTCCCCTTTTGCCTGCGTCTTTGCTCGAGTGCACCACCTCGCACAACAGGTTGTCCCACGGCCATGCATTGCATAGGCTTGCCCGATCGTTTGCCCGCGTTTTTCGCGAGCGCCTCCAGGAGACTGTACATGGGCCTGAATAACCAGTGGATGCAACGCGACCTCGCGGTGTTGTGGCATCCCTGCACCCAGATGAAAGACCACGAACAACTGCCGTTGATCCCGATCCGGCGTGGCGAAGGCGTCTGGCTGGAAGATTTCGAGGGCAAACGCTACCTGGACGCCGTCAGCTCCTGGTGGGTCAACGTGTTCGGCCACGCCAACCCGCGCATCAACCAACGCATCAAGGACCAGGTCGACCAACTCGAACACGTGATCCTGGCGGGCTTCAGCCATCAGCCGGCGATCGAGCTGTCCGAGCGCCTGGTGGCCATGACCCCTGCCGGACTGGACCGGGTGTTCTATGCCGACAACGGCTCGTCGTGCATCGAAGTGGCGCTGAAGATGAGCTTCCACTACTGGCAGAACACCGGCAAACCGGCGAAGAAGCGCTTCGTCACCCTGACCAACAGCTACCACGGCGAGACTATCGCCGCCATGTCGGTGGGCGACGTGCCGCTGTTCACCGAGACCTACAAGGCCCTGCTGCTGGACACCATCAAGGTGCCCAGCCCCGACTGCTACCACCGCCCCGAAGGCATGGGCTGGGAAGAACACTCACGCAACATGTTCGCCGCCATGGAACAGACCCTGGCCGAACACCACGAGACGATCTCGGCAGTGATCGTCGAGCCGCTGATCCAGGGCGCCGGCGGCATGCGCATGTACCACCCGGTGTACCTCAAGCTGCTGCGCGAGGCCTGCGATCGCTACGACGTGCACCTGATCCATGACGAGATCGCCGTGGGCTTCGGCCGCACCGGCACGATGTTCGCCTGCGAGCAGGCCGGCATCCGTCCGGACTTCCTGTGCCTGTCCAAGGCCCTGACCGGCGGCTACCTGCCCCTGGCCGCCTGCCTGACCACCAACAAGGTGTACCAGGCGTTCTACGACGACTACCCGACCCTGCGGGCCTTCCTCCACTCCCACAGCTACACCGGCAACCCGCTGGCCTGTGCTGCGGCGCTGGCGACCCTGGATATCTTCGAACAGGACAACGTGATCCAGGCCAACCAGGCCCTGGCTGCGCGCATGGCCAGCGCCACCGCGCACCTGGCCGACCACGCCCACGTCGCCGAGATCCGCCAGACCGGCATGGCGCTGGCCATCGAGATGGTCCAGGACAAGGCCAGCAAGGCCGCCTACCCCTGGCAGGAACGCCGTGGCCTGAAGGTCTTCGAACACGCCCTGAGCCGTGGTGCCCTGCTGCGCCCGCTGGGCAGCGTGGTGTACTTCCTGCCGCCCTATGTGATCACCCCGGAGCAGATCGACTTCCTCGCCGAAGTAGCCAGCGAAGGCATCGACATCGCCACCCGGGACAGCGTCAGCATGGCGGTGCCCAAGGACTTCCACCCGGGCTTTCGCGACCCGGGCTGAGGCCCGCCCGAGCGTGGTCGCACAGGCCACGCACCCGCACACCCCATCGATCCGACTTCAACAGAGACCGCAGATGAGATTGTCCCGCTTCTTTATCGACACCCCCCTGAGCCTTGGCGAGCACGAGCTGCCCGAAGCCCAGGCCCACTACATCGCACGGGTGCTGCGCATGGCCGAGGGCGATGCGTTGCAGGTGTTCGACGGTTCGGGGCAGGAATTTCGCGGCACCCTGGTGGAGGTGGGCAAGAAGCGCGTGCGGATCAGCCTCGACGAGAGCTTCGCCGGCCAGCCCGAGTCGCCGCTGCATATCCACCTGGGCCAGGGCCTGTCCCGTGGCGAACGCATGGATTGGGCGATCCAGAAAGCCACCGAGCTGGGTGTCGACCAGATCACCCCGATCTTCAGCGAACGCTGCGAGGTGCGCCTCAAGGATGAACGGGCCGACAAGCGCCTGCTGCATTGGCGCCAGGTGGCCATCAGCGCTTGCGAGCAATGCGGGCGTTCCAAGGTCCCGGTGATCCACCCGCCACTGTTGCTGGCGGACTGGCTCAAGCAGACCGCCGCCGACCTCAAGCTGGTACTGCACCCGGTGGCCCAGCCACTGGAAAGCCACGCCCGCCCAGGGACCCTGGCCTTCCTGATCGGCCCCGAGGGCGGCCTGTCCGACGCCGAAGTCGAACAGGCCCAGGGCACCGGTTTCCTGCCGGCGCGCCTGGGTCCACGGGTACTGCGTACGGAAACCGCGCCTGTGGTAGCCCTGGCCGTGGCCCAGCAGCTCTGGGGCGACTTCTAACCCCACCGCCTTTGCCTGACACACCGTGGCGCCCATCGCCGGCAAGCCTGGCTCCTACAACAGCCGGCAGGCCGCGGGACGGCGTTACTGCACCGGATCGCTGGTGGGCTTGGCGATGATCGCCTTCAGCTCGCTGGTCATGGGGAACTCCAGGTTCAGCCCCTTGGGCGGGATCGGCTGCTCGAACCAGCGCTGGTAGATCCCGTTGATCTCGCCGGAGCGATACAGGTCCGCCAGGGCGGTGTTGACCAGGGCCAGGAACTGCGGGTCGTCCTTGCGCACCATGCAGCTGTAGATCTCCCGCGACTGCTCCTCGCCCACCACGATCCAATTGTGCGGATCACGGGCCTTGGCCCGCTCGCCATAAAGCAGCGCATCGTCCATGTAGAACGCCGCCGCCCGCCCCGACTGGAGCATCTGGAAGGCTTCGCCGTGGTCCTTGGCGCTGATCACGAACATGTCGATCTTGTGCTCGACGTTGTAGCTCTTGAGAAAGCGCTCGTTGGTGGTGCCGGCTGTGGTCACCACGTTCTTGCCCCGCAGGTCGGCAAAGCTCTTGATCCCGCTGTCCTTGGCGGTCAGCAACTGGCCCTTGACGTAGATGAAGCCATAGGAGAAGGCCACCTGCTTCTGGCGCTCGGCCGTCACCCCGGTGGAGCCGCACTCCAGGTCCACGGTGCCGTTCTGCACCAGCGGGATGCGGGTCTGGGAGGTCACCAGGTTGTACTTCACCGCCAGCTTGGGCAGCTGCAGCTGCTGCTGGATGCGCTCCACCACCTTGCCCGCCAGCTCCACGGAATAACCCATGGGCTTGCCGCTGTTGTCCCCCACGTAGGAGAACGGCACCGAGGCATCGCGATAACCCAGGGTAATACTGGCGCTGTTGGCGATCTTGGCCAGGGTCCCCTCCAGGGGTGCCTCGTTGGCCTGGGCCATGGCGCTGAACAGCAGGCCCAGGGTGCAGCCGAGCAACGTGATCTTGTGCATTGTTATTCTCCGTTGGGGTTGAAGGTGCTTCAGCGACGGGTGGCGATGATACTGATTTCGACGAGGATTTCCGGGCGCGCCAGGGCCGCCTGCAAAGTCGTGCGCGCCGGTGCCAGGCCGGGGGACAGCCAGGCCGACCACACCTCGTTCATGCCGGCGAAATCCGCCTGGATGTCCTTGAGGTAGATGGTGGCGTTGAGCACGTGGTCCTTGTCGCTGCCGACCTCGGCCAGCAGCGCATCGATCTTCTCCAGGACCTCGCGAGTCTGCCCGGCGATGTCCTGGCTGGCCCCCGGCACCTGGCCGGAAAGGAACACCAGTTCGGCGAAGGTCACGGCGCCACTCAGGCGGTTGTTGCTATGCAGACGCTGGATACTCATTGGAAACACTCCTGGTGATGACTCAGGCGGCGCGTGGCGCCAGGCCCTGCATGTCGATACTGGTGGGACGCTGGCCGATCAGTTCGCCCAGCAACTGGCCACTGCCACAGGCCAGGGTGAACCCCAGCGCGCCATGGCCGAGGTTGAGCCACAGGTTGCGGTAGGCGGTGCCCCCCACCAGTGGCACGCCGCTGGGGGTCGCCGGGCGCATGCCGGCCCATTCCACGGCGGCCTGGTAATCGCCGGCATGGGCGAAGGTCTGCGCCGCCTGGTGCCGCAGCAGGGCCAGGCGCCCGGGGTCCGGGGCCGGGTCGAAGCCGACGATATCGACCATGGCCGCCACCCGTAGCTGCTGGCCGATCCGCGCGTAGACGATCTTGCGGTTGTAGTCGGTGATGCTGATTTCCGGCGCCCGGTGCTGCGGGCCGATGGGCGCACTGAGGCTGTAGCCCTTGAGCGGGTACAGCGGCAACTTGAGCCCGGGCAGGTGCAGCTCGGGGCTGCGGTGCCCGGCGGCCAGCACCAGGTGGTCCACCGCCAGCTGGCGCTCGCCCAGGTCGATGGCCTGCACCCGGTCGCCCTGGTGCCGGATACCGCGGACCCGCTGCCCGAGGAGGATCTCGCAACGTCCGGACGCCCGCAGGCGCGCCGCCAGCTGCTGGCAGAAGGCGTGACAGTCGGCCACCTCTTCGTCCGGGGTATAGATGCCACCGATGAAGGGCGCATCGCCCAGGGCCGGCTCCAGGCTGGCGCACTCGGCTCCCGTCAGCACCTGCTGCTGGCGCGGGTCGGACAGGTTGTGCCGGGCGTGCTCGAAACTGCCGGCCTCGCGGAAGGTCACCAGCTTGCCGTTGCGCCGCCAGTCGAAATCCGTCAGGCCGTCGGCTTCGCGCCAGGTCTTGAGGGTCTCCTGGCTGAGCAGCGCCAGGCGCAGTAAATGGGCGCCATTGCGCTGGTTCACCGAGTGCCGGCAAGCCCCCAGGAACCCCGCCAGCCAGCGCCACTGCGCCGGGTCCAGGCGTGGCCGCAGGCGCAGCGGCGAATCGCCCTTGAGCATCCAGCCCAGGGCCTGCCAGGGCACACCGGCATCGGCCAGCGGTGCCACGTAGCGATAGGACAGCTGGCCGCCGTTGGCGAAGCTGGTCTGGCTGCCCAGGCTGTCCTGGGCTTCCACCAGGGTCACCTCCAGGCCTTGGCGGACCAGGGCATAGGCGCTGGCCAGGCCGATGACGCCACCACCGATGATGCAAACCCGCTGACTCATGACTGCCCCTGAGCTGATGTTCGATGGCCCAAGGTTAGGGGCAGGTGACAGGCGCCGGACAATGAATAAAGATGGACCACCCATAAACAAAGGTTATGGACTTGCCATGCGCCTTCGTCATATCGAGATCTTCCAGGCCATCCGCCAGACCGGCTCCATCAGCGGTGCCGCGCAACTGCTGCACGTCTCGCAACCGGCAGTGACCAAAGTGCTGCAGCACGCCGAGCTGCAGCTGGGTTTCCCGCTGTTCCTGCGGGTGCGCGGCAAGCTGCAACCGACCCCGGAAGCCCTGGAGCTGGAGCGGGAAGTGGACAAGGTCAGCGAGAGCCTGCAGGGCGTGCGCCGCCTGGCCCAGAACCTGCGCCGGGCGCCGGGCCACAGCCTGCGCATCGGCGCCACCCCGGCCCTGGCCCTGGCCTTGCTGCCGCCGGCCATCAGCGAGTGGACCCGGCGCTACCCGGACAGCCTCTGCGAGCTGTCCAGCGCCCACAGCCGCGAACTGGTGCAGAACCTGTTGATGCGCGAAATCGATGTAGCCCTGACCCTGCAACGCCCGGATCACCCCGGCCTGAACGGCCAGCCCCTGGCCCAGGGTGTGCTGGTGGCCCTGGCCCCACGCGGCTATTGGCCCGATGGCAGCCTGGGCCAGCCCCTGGCGCTGCAAGAACTGGCGGACGCACCGCTGATCGGCCTAAGCAGCGCCGACCCGCTGTCGGCCCGGCTCGACGGTTATCTCAAGGCCGTGGAGCCACCGCCACGGGTAAGCATCGCAGTGCAGACCTACTCCCTGGCCCGGGCCATGGTGGAGTCCGGCGCCGGCCTGGCGCTGATCGATCCGTTCACCGCCCTGGGCGCCTCCTCGGCCAGCACCGCGATCCGCCCCCTGAGCCCGTCGCTGCCCATCACCCTGTATGCCGTGACCCGGGCCGCCGAACCGCCGCCCCACACCTTGAGCAGCTTGCTGGAGATCTTTGGCGGGCAGGCCCAGGAACAACTGGATCGGTTGATGGCCGCCGATTGAGGCGGCCGGTCAGGACCTCATCGCGAGCAAGCTTCGCTCCTACACAGAGATCGCCGTACCTGTATGAGCGAGGCTACCCGCGCTGAACGATGAGGCGCGCGCCGATCACAACACATAGAACAGGATGGCGACGAAGTGCAGCAGGCTGCCGGCGATGACGAACAGGTGCCAGATGCCGTGGGCGTGGCGCAGGCGGTTGTCGAGGGCGAAGAAGATGATCCCCACGGTGTACAGCACCCCGCCCGCCGCCAGCCAGGTGAAGCCCGCCGGCCCCAATGCCGCCAGCAGCGGCTTGACCGCCACCAGCACGATCCAGCCCATCACCGCGTAGATCACGATGGACAGGACCCGCGCTTCGGAACGCGGCTTGATCTCCTGCAGGATGCCGATCAAGGCCAGGCCCCAGACGATGCCGAACAGGGTCCAGCCCCAGGGCCCGCGCAAGGTCACCAGGCAGAACGGCGTATAGCTGCCAGCGATCAGCAGGTAGATCGAGAAGTGATCGACCTTCTGCATGATGTTTTTCGCCCGCCCGCGCACACTGTGGTAGACCGTGGACACGCTGTAGAGCACCAGCAAGGTGAAGGCGTAGATCGCCACTCCGACGATCTTCCACGGGCTGCCGTCGAGGCTGGCCAGCACCACCAGCCAGATACCGCCGATAAACGCCGCGACCGCACCCAAGAGGTGGGTCCAGGCGTTGAGTCTTTCTCCGTGATACATCGGTCACTCACCCTGAAAACATAAAAGTACGCAGGCTCGGCCTGCAGCTTGAACACGCTATATGTCCATTGGGGCAGCGCTGTAAAAAAACCAGCGGCCACATTCTGACTCATCGGGCATCATCACTTCCTCGCCAACAGAGTCCGGACCATGCTCATCGACGAAGAGTTGACCCTCAAGAAGCTCGAAGTGTTTCTGGCTTTCATGCGCACCGGCAACCTGGCTCGCGCCGCCAGCGAACTGCAGACCAGCAATGTCAGCGTGCACCGGGCCATCCATTCCCTGGAAAACGCCCTGCGCTGCCCGCTGTTCAAGCACGAAGGACGCAACCTGACTCCGCTGGAAAGCGCCTACGTGCTGGAAGAGCGGGCGCAGAAGCTGGTGCAGGACGTGGTCGAGAGCGTGCGCCTGACCCGGGAAGCCGCTGGCTTCTCGGCAGAACGTTTCAAGCTCGGCGCGCTTTACTCCCTGACCGTGAAAACCGTGCCGCAACTGATCATGGGCCTGAAGCTGCGGCGCAGCGAGCTGAATATCGACCTGATCCTGGGCTCCAACATCGACCTGTTGTACAAGCTCAAGAACATGGAAGTGGATGCGATCCTGGTGTCCCTGGACGACAGCGTCAGCGATCCGGACTGCGAACAGCTGCCGTTGTTCTCCGACGATATCTTCCTCGCCACCCCGGCCGACTCGCCCTTCGCCCAAGAGCGCGAAGTGGACCTGGCGGCTGTGCGCGACGCCACGTTCATCACCCTGACCCAGGGTTTCGCCACCCACCAGGACGGCGTGCGGGTGTTCAAGCAAGCGGGGTTCGAGCCGAAGGTGGCGATGCAGGTCAACGATATCTTCACCCTGCTGAGCATGGTCAGCTCGGGGGTGGGTTATGCGCTGCTGCCGGGCAGGATCGCCGCAGTCTACGAGAACCGCGTGAAGCTGATACCGCTGCAGGCACGCTATCGCCTGCAACAGCATATCGGCGTGGTGTTCCTCAAGGCCAAGGAGCGCGACCCGAACCTGCTGGCGCTGCTGGCCGAATGCCGGATGTATTCGCGGGGGTCATAAGACGCAATCGCGGGCAAGCGGAGATCCAGCTTGCCCGCGATGACCTCAGGTCGGATCAGCCCACCAGCCCGCGCACGATGAAAAACAGCAACGACGGCCCCAGCAGGCACCCCAATCCAGTATGGAAGGTCGCCGTCAGCGCACCGTAAGGCACCAGGCGCCGATCGGTCGCCGCAAGCCCGGCGGTGACCCCGCTGACGGTCCCGGCCAAGCCACCGAACACCATGGCCGAACGCGGGTTGTCCAGGCCCATCCAGCGGGCCGCCATGGGCGTGCCCACCATCACCAGGATCGCCTTGATCAGGCCGGTGGCGATCGACAGCGCCACCACATCGGAGCTGGCGCCGATGGCTGCGCCGGTCACCGGGCCAACGATGTAGGTCACGGCACCAGCACCGATGGTGGTCATGCTCACCGCATCGCGATAGCCAAAGCTCCAGGCGATGCTCGCCCCGACGATGAACGGCAGCACCGTACCCAGCAGCAGCGCCACGGCGCCGATCAACCCGGCCTTGCGGGCTTCGGTGGCCTGGACTTCGAAAGCCGTGGCGACGATGGCGAAATCCCGCAGCATGGCGCCGCCCATCAGGCCGATGCCGGAAAACAGCGCCAGGTCCGCCAGGCCTTTCTGGCCGCCGGTCAGGGTGCCGCCGACCCAGGCCAGGGCCAGGCCTATGACGATGGCGATCGCCGATCCATGCACGCGACCGAAAGTCAGGTGCCGGGACAGCAGCACCGAGACCCACATGATCACGCCAACGAAGGCGAAGGCGGTGACCAGGCCATTGTGCTCCAAGCCTTTCTCGATCAAGTCCCACATCTCAGCGCCCTCCCGCCGGTGCGGCTTCGATGCCCGGCTCCTGCGGTAGCGGATCGCCCTTGTGGGTCCGGCTGATCAGGGCGATGGTGCAGCCGCACACCAGCACCGAGCCGATGGCCGCCAGCACCGCCACCGGTCCGCCATGCAGCGCGGTGACCACGTTCTGCTGGGCAGCCATGGCCACCACCACCGGGATGTACAGGGCGCCCCAGAAACCGACGCCCATCTCACAGTCCTTGGTCATGCCGCCATGGCGCTGCATCCACAAGCGCGCGCAAATCAGCAGGATCATGGCGATGCCGACCCCGCCGACGTTGGATTTCACCCCCAGCAACACGCCGAGCATGTCGCCGATAATCACTCCCGCCAGCGTGCAGATCGCCAGCAATGCCACACCATAGATAATCATTGTCGTTGTCCTCGCAGTGCATCGTCGAAGTTGTTGTTCTTGTGCTTCGCCAGCCTGGGTCGCGGTTCTATCGGTCGCGGCGGCCCTCCTCGCGCAATAGCGCCTGCAAGGTGTCCGGGCGGGCGCCATCGAAGGCGATCACCGAACCCTGCTCGAACACCCGGCGCGCCAAGCCGCTGAGCACCGCCCCGGGCGGCAGTTCGATCTGCAACCGTACGCCGCGCTCATAGGCGCCCTGCACGGTGCCGCGCCAATCCACCAGCCGGCACATGTTGAACGCCAGGTCGTCGCGCAATTGCTCCACCGTGCGCAACGGCCGCGCGCGGCTACCGCTCAGGTACCCCAGCCGGGGCGGCCCCATCGGTACCCTGGCGAACGCCTCGGCCAGACGTTGGGCCGGCTGCTCCAGTAACGGGCAATGGGACGGCACGCTGACCGCCAGGCGCCTGGCCACCCCGGCGCCACGGGCACGGGCCAGTTCGGCCACGACCTGCATCGCCGCCTCGCTGCCGGCGATCACCACCTGGGTGTCGGCGTTGATATTGGCCAGGTACACCGGCGATTCGGGGCCATGGACCCGGGCCAGCAACGCCTCCACCGTGCCCAGGTCCAGGCCCATCAGCGCGGTCATGCCGTAGCCCTGTGGATAAGCCTGCTGCATCAGCTCCCCGCGCAAACTCACCAGGCGCAGGGCATCGGCGAAATCCAGGGCCCCGGCCACCACCGCCGCCGGATAGGCGCCGATGGACAGGCCCGCTACGTAGTCCACCGGACAATCCGCGTGCAGCAGGGTCCGGGCACAGGCCACCCCGGCAATCAGCAGGCACAGCTGCACCGCCCGGGTCCCGGCCAGGGCCTGGGGCGAATCCAGGGCCAGTGCGTCCTGCCCCAGCACATCACTGGCCTCGCGCAGGCAGGCCGTGACCTCCGGCCGCTCGGGCAGCCGCCGGAGCATCCCCGGCTGCTGCGCCCCCTGGCCCGGGAACACCAGCAAGCTGCTCATGCCGCCAACTCCCCAGGGCACCAGGGATCGCGTACCAACCGCGCTCCGCTGGCGCTCTTGAGCAATACCCGCGAGGCGCTCCCGGCCCACTCACGCAGGGCCAGGCCCCCGGCCGGCAGTTGCAATTGCAGGTCGACCCGGCACACGGCGCCATCGAGCAGTGCCAGCAGCTCCCGGGCCTGGGCCCGAGGCAGCGGCTCAGGTACCCGGAGAATCAGGTCCAGGTCGCTGCCTTGGTGCAATGCACCAACTCCGCTGGCCAGCTCGAAGCCAGCGCTGCCGCCCACGCCCCAGGCCATCCCCAGGGCATCCAACGGGCCACGCAACTGGCCCAGGGCCTGGAGTGCTGGCCAGGCACGGCTGGACGGCACGTGGCGCAACGCCTCCGGGCAGACTCCACGCTGCACCGCGTCCAGCGCCAGCAACGCCGGGTAGCGCTGCTCCCGGGACGGGCCACGCAGCCCCACGGCGATCGAGCCGGCAGCGCTCACTGCCCGGCGCACCACCACCGGCTGCCCCTGCTCCAGCACCTGCCGCGCCCACTCCGGCGCATCGGCTGCCAGTTGTCCGGGCTCCAGGCCCCACAGCAGGTCATGGGGCAGCCAGGGGGAGCAAGCGCTCACCATTGCTCCCGCAGCAGTTGGCGGACCCGGCTCGAGGCCTCGCGGTTCGCCGCCCCCAGGCGTCCTTCGAGCCCAACGCCACCGGCCCGTACATCGGCAATGGCTTGCAGCAGGCACCCGCTGACGAGGTCCAGGTCTTGGGGGGTCGGCTGTTCGATGCACTCCACCGGTAGGGTTTTCCACAAGAGGCCCAGGCCGGCATAGCTGTCGATGTCGTAGGCCATGGGCGGCACGCTGGCAGCCAGGGCTTCCAGTTCCTCGACGCTGCGCAGTGTGACCCGCGCCGCCGAGGCCTTGCCCATGGCGTGCACCATCACACCCGGGTCGCGCAGGGCGATCAGCCGGTTGGCCTGGTAGCCGTGGGCCAGGAACGCCCCGGACATGGCCTTGCCCACCAGCAAGCCGATCACCGGATGCCCCGCCAGGCGGGCCCGGGCGTAGCTATCGGCAGCGCCGGCCAGGGCCTGGTGGATGCCCAGGGCTTCTTCGCGCCGGCCATAGGCCTGGCTCGGCACATCGACAATGGCAATCAGTGCTCGCTTGTGGGGCTGATCGCGGTCGGCGTCGATCACTTCATCCACCGCTTTGGCCAGGCCCCAGCCCTCCAGCAGGCCGACCTCGCCCTGGCGGGCGCGGGGAAAACGATTCTCCGGGTCGGCCACCACAGCGATAAAACGAGCCGACTGCCCCGCCAGTTCACCATCGGCCACCCGCAGCGACGGCGGCAGGCCGGCCACCGAAGCGGCGCCGTCCCTCAGGGCGTTGAACCAGTTCAGGCCCCGCAAAGAACTTGCACTCATGAGCGGTCTCCTTGATACAGATCGCGAACCGTCGCCGCATCGATTTGCGGCGTCGCGTCCAGGCGGGCCAGGCATTGCAGATAGTGTTCGGCCTGATGGCTGCGTTGCCGCTCGGGCAGGCCGAGGGCCAGCAATTCGCGAACCTGGGCCTGGATCTGCGCCACGTCATCGGTCACATAGCGATCCACCAGGCCGCTGGCGAAACGCTGCTCGCCGCCGGTCAGGCTCCAGATGAAAGGCCGGTCGCGGGCGTCGTACTCCTCGATCCCGGCTTCCTGCTCGATCACCTGCGGGCCGTTCAGGCCCAGCCGCGCTTCTTGGGTCACCAGCAGGTAGCTGCACAGGCCGGCGGCGATCGACATGCCACCGAAGCAGCCAACGCTGCCAGCCACTACGCCGATCACCGGCTGGTATTGGCGCAGGTCGACGATCGCGGCATGGATATCGGCAATCGCCGCCAACCCCAGGTTGGCCTCCTGCAACCGCACGCCGCCGGTTTCCAGCAGCAGCACGGCACGGGTGGCGATGCCCTGGCGGTTGTCCTCGGCCGCCAGCTCAAGGGCGCCGGCGATCTTCGCCCCGCCCACCTCGCCAAGGCTGCCGCCCTGGAATGCGCCTTCGATGGCAGCGATCACCACCGGCAACCCGGCGATGCTGCCCTTGGCGATCACCACCCCATCATCGGCCTGGGGCACCACGCCCTGGCGCGGCAGCCAGGGCGACATGACGCGCTGGAAAGGGTCAAGCAGTTCGCGAAAGGTGCCGGCGTCCAGCAACGCCCGGGCCCGCTGCCGGGCCCCCAGTTCGACGAAGCTGTGCTGGTCGAGCAAGCGTGCGCTGTCAGTCATGGGCGATTTCCTCCAGGCCCTGTTCAAGGCGTAGGCGCACCACCCCCGGGGTGGCGCCGAAGTCATGGATGTCGATCAGCAGCGCCGGTGGCGTCTGCCCGGCGAACATGCGTTGGAACAAGTGCTGCCAGCGTGCGGCGCTGCCGTTGACCGAGGTCTGGACCTGGATCTTCAAGGTGCCGGCCGGCGCCGGTTCCAGCAGTACTTCCAGGTCACCGGAGCCGACACAGCCCACCAGCGCACGGCCGCGGCCGGAAGGGCCGGCAGGAAATTCAAAGGACAAGGTTTCCATCAGTTCGCTCCCTGGTCGGCGGCGGCCTCGATCCGGTCGAGCAGCAAGCAGGCGGCCAGCAGGTCGGCGGCGCCACCGGGCGAGGCATTCAAGGTCAGAAGTTGCAGGTCCAGCTGGTGCAGGCGCCGGCGTCCGGCCAGGCTGGCGCTGCCACCGGCCTCCAGCACCGCCCGGGCGCCATCCTGCATGGCCCGCAGGCCCGCTTCGCCCGCGCGGTAGAGCACGCAGGTGTCGGCCAGCCGGGTCATGATCGCCAGCAGCGCATCGAGCCGGGCATTCTGTTCGCCATGGCCCCGGGCACGACTGCGCCGCAGCTGCGGCAGGCCCCATTGCAGCACCGCGGGAAAGCCCTGCTGGGCCTCCTCCCGGGCGCCGCCTACGCCGTAGCGCTGCGCCACCTGGGCACCATGGCTCAAGGGTCGTGGCGCATGCCGGTCTTCCAGCAGCGCCAGGCGCGCGGCGCGCCAGGCGACGCTGCCGGCCGCCCTGGAGTCGGGCTCCAGGGCAGCGGCGGCCACCAGCAGGCCCAGGGCCCAGATCGCCCCACGATGGGTGTTCACCCCGCCGGTGGTGGCCAGCATCGCCCGCTCGCCTTCGCGACCGCTGCGCCCCAAGGCTTCGCGCAGCGGCAAGTCGATACGGGCGAGTTGTTGCGCGGCCTCGGCCATGTCCTTGAAGGCCGGCCACAGGCTCAGGGCCGAGGCGTGCATCAGGCCCAGGTGCAAGTCACTGTGAGCACCATTGCCACGGCGATCCACCAGGGCCGGCTTGGGCGAGAGGTCGGCCTCGTCGATCAGCGCGTCCACCGCCAGGTCCGCCAGGCGCTCGGCCAGCCCCAGGGGCCGGGATTGCAGGTTGAATGCGTGCATTACCAGCTCCTGAACTTGGCAGGTGGGTGATACAGGCCGCCGGACCACTGCACCAGGTCGGCGATGCTCTTGGCCGCCAGCAACTCGCGGCTGGCGTCGGTGCGGCGAATGCCCAGGTCCTCGGGCAAGGCGACCAGGCCCTCGCGGCGCATGCGCTGGGTGTCCTTGGGGTCATGCCGCAGGCCGATGGCGGTGACTCCGGCCACGGCGGCGATCATCGCCCGGCGCTCCTCCAGGGTACGGGCCTTGTACAGGTAGGCGATGCCTTCTTCGGTGAGCAGGTGGGTGACGTCGTCGCCATAGATCATGATCGGCGCCAGGGGCATGCCGCTTTTCTTCGCCACGTCCACCGCGTCCAGGGTGTCGACGAAGGTCGGTTTGCCGCCCTCCTGGAAGGTCTCGACCATCTGCACCACCAGCTTCTTGCCCCGCTCCAGCAGGGCCTGCGGCGCCGCGCCCTGGTCCAGGCGCATGTCCAGCCAGGCCGGGGTGCCATGGCGCCGGCCGCGGGGATCGTGGCCCATGTTCGGCGCTCCGCCGAAACCGGCCAGGCGGCCGCGGGTCACGGTGGAAGAATGGCCGTCGCCATCCACCTGCAAGGTGGCGCCGATGAACAGGTCCACCGCGTATTGCCCGGCCAGCTGGCAGAACATCCGGTTGGAGCGCAGGGAGCCGTCGCGACCGGTGAAGAACACATCGGGACGGGCGGCGATGTAGTTTTCCATGCCCAGTTCGGTGCCGAAGCAGTGCACGCTGTCCACCCAGCCGCTTTCGATGGCCGGGATCAGGGTCGGATGGGGATTGAGGGTCCAGTTGCGGCAGATCTTGCCCTTGAGCCCCAGGGACTCGCCGTAGGTGGGCAGGATCAGCTCGATGGCTGCGGTATTGAAGCCGATGCCGTGGTTCAGCGATTGCACGTTGTGCTTCTCGTAGATGCCACGGATCGCCATCATCGCCATCAGCACGTGCACCGGCTTGATGTGCCGGGGATCGCGGGTGAACAGCGGCTCGATGTAGAACGGCTGGTCGGCCACCACCACGAAATCCACCCAGGAGGCCGGGATATCCACCCGGGGCAACTCGCTGACGTCGTCCACCAGCTGGTTGACCTGGACGATGACAATGCCATCGCTGAAGGCCGCCGGCTCCACCAGCGCTGGGGTGTCCTCGGTACTGGGGCCGGTGTAGATGTTGCCGGCGCGGTCGGCCATGAAACCAGCGCACAGCACCACGTTGGGCTTCAGGTCCACCACCAGCCGGGCATAGAGTTCGATATAGGTATGGATGGCACCGATCTCCAGCAACCCGTCTTCGAGCAACTGGCTGATGCGCAGGCTCTGGGTCCCGGCGAAGGAGAAGTCGAGCTTGCGGGCGATGCCGCGTTCGAACAGGTCCAGGTGCTCGGCGCGGCCGACGCTGGGCATGATCATGTGCAGGTCGTGGAGCCTGGCCGGATCGACCTTGGCCAGGGAGCGGGAGAGGAAGTCCGCCTGCTTCTGGTTGTTGCCCTCCAGCACCACCCGGTCGCCGGGCAGGATCAAGGCTTCCAGCGCCGCGACGATCTTGTCGGTCGGCAACACCACGCCATCGGCGATGGCCCGCACCTGCTCGAGGCGCCGCTGCTTCTCGCTGCGCCGCCGCGACCAGCGCGGGTCGGGAGATAGTGTCGTTGTCATGCTCGCTCCACAGGTTCGCTGTCGTGGCAGCCACCTTAGGAGTGAAACCTGAGGGCATCAATCAAGCCCGGCGTTGGATAGTTACGCTCAGCGTAATGATCCTGCAGCGTCCTTCCTGGGGCTTAACAATCTTCATACCAGCGGGCAATGGCATCCCCTTCGCGCCCGATACACAATGCGCGCCGGATTGGCCAATGAATGGCCTGCACACGTAATGATGAGACTTCGCATGGACACACCGATTCGCTCCAACCGGGATTTGCTGGAGCAACTACAACGCGGCCGCAAGCCCGACTACCTGATGTTCTGGGGCCACCAGCCGCCCCGCGACGGGCGCGTTTCCTCGAGCTGCTTCAGCCAGTGGTTCGCCGCCGGCTTCGAGGTCGAGGGCATCCACTACCCCACCGCCGAACACTTCATGATGGCTGGCAAGGCGCTGCTGTTCGACGATCACGAGACCCACGCACGCATTCTCAAGGCCGGCCCAGCCGCCTATGCCAAGCGCCTGGGCCGTGAAGTTCGTGGCTTCGATGATGCCCGCTGGCAGGCGGCCCGCTTCGATATCGTGGTCCAGGGCAACCTGGCCAAGTTCGGCCAGAACCCGGAGCTGGGCCATTTCCTGCAATGCACCCGCAAGAAGATCCTCGTGGAAGCCAGCCCGGTGGACCGCATCTGGGGTATCGGCCTGGCCGCTGACGATGCCATGGCTACTCGCCCGGATCGCTGGCGCGGGCTCAACCTGCTGGGCTACGCCCTGATGGAAGTGCGCGATCGCCTGCACGAGGTGTGAAGCCTAGAAAGCTAGCCCGGCACCGACCAGCAACTCCTCCAGGGCCAGCAGGTCGGGCACCCGGGCCACCTGCTCGACAACCTGTACCGCGGCCATCTCCAGGGGCGCCAGGGGCACATCGACATAGCTCAGCTGGCTGTCGAGCTTGCAGGAGCGCGGAATGCCTTGCACCAGCAAGGCGATGAACTTCAGCTCCGGGCGCCCGCCCAGGGCGTTGAGCACGACGATCCGCGCCCGCTCGCCGATCACCGTGGGGTTGCCACAGGCTGATTCGAAGCTGACCAGCGCAATCTGCCGGTCGCGCCATTGCACCCGCCCCAGGTACCAGGGCGGCGAGTCGAGGTCGAAGCGCCCCTGCTGGTAGTCGATCAGCTCGGCCACCGCGACATTGGGTAGGATCAGGGTGCGATCGGCCAGGGGCAGCAGCAGTCCGGTCAGGCTGCTGGCGCGGTGGTCAAGCATGGTTCTTGCTCCACAGGGCGATGCTTTCCAGCAGCACCGACTCTTGATAAGGCTTGCCGAGGTAGTCGTTGACGCCGATGGCCATGGCTCGGTCGCGGTGCTTCTGGCCGGTACGCGAGGTGATCATGATGATCGGCAGGCTGTGCAGGCGCGGATCGTTGCGCACCTGGATCGCCACCTCGAAACCGTCCATGCGCGGCATCTCGATATCCAGCAGCATCAGGTCCGGGGTGTGCTCGGCCAGCAAGGCCATGGCATCGACTCCATCCTTGGCGGTGAGCACGTTCATGCCATGGCGCTCCAGCAAACGGCTGGTGACTTTGCGCACGGTGACCGAGTCGTCCACCACCAGCACCAGCATCGGCCGTACCGGCTGCACCTCGACGGATGCTTCTTCCCCGGCAGCCCGGGGCAGCGGTGCCAAGGCCTGCAGGGCACGAATATGCGCCAGCAGGTCGAGGATCAACACCACCCGGCCATCGCCGAGGATCGTCGCCCCCGACAACCCCTGGACCGCGGCGAACTGCGGCCCCAGGCTCTTGACCACGATTTCCCGGGTGCCGAAGGTGGCGTCCACCTGCACCGCGATCCGCTGTTCGTTGCAGTGCACCAGCAACACCGGCAGCGCGACGACCTGGCCCAGCAACTTGGGTCGCGGCACGGTGTGCAGCAGCTCCCCGAGGTAGCACAGGTCATAGCACTGGCCGGCGTATTCGTAGCGTGGCGGGTCGAGTTGATAGTAGGTGTCCAGCTCTCCCGGCAGCACCCGGACAATGCCCTCCACGGTATTGAGCGGGATTGCATACTGTTCGTCGGCGCACTGCACCATCAGCGCCCGGTTGACCGAAACGGTGAAGGGCAGGCGGATGCGAAAGTGCACGCCCAGCCCGGCTACCGAATCGATGCTCATGCTCCCGCCCAGCTGGCGTACCTCCTCATGCACCACATCCATACCCACTCCGCGCCCGGAGATCTGGGTGATCTTTTCGGCAGTGGAGAAGCCCGGCTGCATGATGAACTGCAACACTTCGCGATCGCTGAGCTGCGCCTGCGGGTCCAGCAGGCCGCGCTTGATGGCCTTCTTGCGCACCGCCTCCAAGGGCACCCCGGCACCGTCATCGCGCATGTCGAAGATGATGTCACCGCCCTCGCGGGACAGGTCCAGGGTAATTCGCCCCTGCTCCGGCTTGCCCGCGGCTCGACGGGCCTCGGCAGACTCCAGGCCATGGTCGACGGCATTGCGCAACATGTGCTCCAGGGGCGCGACCATGCGCTCCAGGACGTTGCGGTCCATCTCACCTTCGGCGTTGCCAACCACGAACGCCACATCCTTGCCCAACTCTTCGGCCACCTGGCGAACAATGCGGCGCAACCTCGGCACCATGCGCTCGAAGGGCACCATGCGCGTGCGCATCAGGCCTTCCTGCAATTCGGTATTGATCCGCCCCTGTTGCTGCAGCAGGTTCTCGGCGTCATGGTTGCGCCGATCGAGGGTGTCCTTCAGGTCCAGCAGGTCGGAGGCCGATTCGAACAGGGCCCGCGACAACTGCTGCAACTGCGAGTGGCGGTCCATTTCCAGGGGGTCGAACTCTTCGTAGCCCAGGCGTTCGGCCTCCACCTGCTGGCGGCTGAGAATCCGCCCCTGGGTCTCGGTGTCCAGGCGACGCAACTGGTCGCGAATACGCTCGATGGTGGTTTCCATCTCGCTCAAGGCGATCCGTGCATCGTTGACCTGCTGCTCGATACGGCCTCGGAAGATCGAGGTTTCCCCGGCCAGGTTCACCAGGTCGTCCAGCAGCTCCGCCGAAACCTTGACCATGTCCGCCCCGACCGCGACTTCCGCTTGCGGTGCAGGCTCGGGCTTGCCGGAAAGCAACGGTAGATCCGCCACCGGGGCGCCCGAGACTCGGGGATGGCTCAGGTCGTGGATGGCATCGATGAGCTTCTGCGCCGGTTCGATGGCTTGCCCGGCCCGGGCGGCATCGAGCATCTGGGCCAGGCGGTCGTGGCTTTTCTGCAACAGGGTGAACAGCGCCGGGCTGGGCTGCAGCAGGCCGGCAGACAGGCCCTCGAAGAGAAACTCCAGCTCATGGGCCAGATCGCCGATGGCGGCGATTTCCACCATCCGCGCCCCGCCCTTGAGGGTGTGCAGGTCACGTAGCAGGGTCTCCACTTCCTGGCGGGCCTGAGGATCGGCCTGCCAGCGACTCAAGGCGGCAGCGGAGCTGTCGATGATGTCGAAACCTTCCTCCAGGAAAATCTCCAGCAGTTCCGGGTCCTGGGTCGCAGGATCGTCAGGCTCGGCGCCGGGGACAACGTCCACAGGGCTGGAGGTCTGTTGCCGGTAGGCCCGTACCGCCTCGACCTGGGCCCGGGAGTCATCCAGTGGGCGCTGCCCCTGGATTTGCTGGAGCAGCAGCGCCAGTTGCTCATGACTGCTGCGCAACAGCAGTCCCAGGTGCTGGCCGTAGCTATAGCGCCGGTCCACCAGGCCCTCATACAGCGACTCCAGCTCCTGGGCCAGTTCCGCCACCGACGCCACCTCGGCCATCCGCGCTCCGCCCTTGAGGGTGTGCATGTCCCGCTGCAGGGATGACAGCGGTGCAGCGTTCTCGGGGTCCGATAACCAGCGTTGCAGGGCCTGGCCGGCGCTGTCGAGGATATCCACCGCTTCCTCGAGGAAGATCTCCACCAGCTCATCGTCTGCCTGCGGTGGCAGCTGTCGCTCAAGGCTCGCCGTCGCCGCGCTCAACTCGCTGATGCTCAAGGTCCGGCTGCCATCGCTCCTGATCAGGCCGGCGACGGATGGATCGAGGCCTTCGTCCAGCAGCTCGCGCAAGGCCTGGATTCGCTCCGGCCGCGGGCTGACTTCCTGGCCCGCGGCGAGTTCGTCGAGCATGTTGATCAAGGCGTCGTGGGCCGCCTGGGCTTCATGGAAGAACCGCTCGCTGACCGCCAGGCTGCTTTCCTCCACTGCGCCATACAAGTCGAGCAGGGCCTCGCACAGCGCGTCCATCGGATGCAGGTCCGCCAAATGCGCACCTTCGCCCAGGGTGGTCAGCTCATCCAGCAGGTCGCTGAGTTCCTGGCGCTCGCCGGGATGCTGCTGCCAACGCAACAGCAGGCTCTCGGCATCCAGGAGGATGTCCATGCCCTGGGCCAGGAAGTTGTTGATCAGTTGCGGATCACGCTTGGCCCGAGGCGCACTGTCCGGGGCATCGAGCAAGGCCTCCAGGCGCTCGCCCAGTAGGGCCAGGGCTCGCCCGGCCAACGCGCGCGCGCCGTCGATCGGCGCCAGGGGCGTGCTGTCCAGCTGCCGCAAGCCCTTGCGCAGCAGGCCTTCGGCTTCCAGCAGCAGTTCGACTTCGTCCAGGTCCAGGGGAATCAAGTGTGCCCGGTACTCCCGCGCCAGCTGATCGAGAGGCCCGGCCAACTCCGCGATGGGCAGCACTCCTGCCATCGAGGCGCTGCCCTTGAGCGTATGCAAGGCCCGTTGCAAGGCATCGCTGGCTTGCAATGGCACATGCTCGGCCGCCTGGTCGAGAAAGTGGTTGATGCTGTCCAGGTGGGTCTGGGCCTCGGTCCGGAAGATCTCCAGCAACTGCGGGTCCAGGGCCTCGCTACGCGGTGTGGCGACGGCCGCTACCGTGACGCCATTGGCCAGGGCGTGGGCCCGCGCGGCCAGGCGATCGACATCGTCGCGCTGGCGCTGGGCCTGGGCGGCGTACTCAGCAATCAGCTCCGGCAGCAGTTGCAGGGTATCGCCCAGCAGTTGGCGCACTTCGACACTGGGCGCCACACTGCGCTCCAGCACCCGGTTGAGCAGGTTTTCCACGGCCCAGGCCAGCTCCCCCAGCACCAGGGCACGCACCATGCGGCCGCTGCCCTTGAGCGTGTGAAACGCACGACGCAACTCACTCAGCGCAGATTTGCCCTCGGGGTCCGCGGCCCAACGCGGCAGATATTCGCGAAGCATCTGCAGCACTTCCTCGGTTTCTTCGAGAAAGACCTCGCGCAACTCGTCGTCCACCGGTTCCTCGCCCTCCGGGGGCGGCAGCAGGCTGCCAGGAGTGATCAACGCGGGCGGGTTGAGAACCGAGACCGGCGTGGCCAGGGCCTCGGCCAGGGCCCCCGTTGCCTGGGGCGCATCCGCTCCAGTCTGGGCCTGGGCATTTTCCGGGAGGGGGTGACGTTCCAGCGGCGGTATTGGCTCCACCACCGCATAACCCAGCGCAGCCAGCCCCTGCTGGGCAACGTCGAGAATCTTTTCCCCGGGCGCCTGTGGGTCTTCGCTCAGGCGTTCCAGGTAGTACTCCAGGCTGGTGATCACATCCGCCAGATGATCCAGCTGCTGCCAGCCCGGCCGGGAAGACGCCAGCAGCAATCGCTCGCCGATGTACCGATTGCAGGCCTCCAGCAGGTTCGCCGCCCGGGCCAGCGGGATCATCGCCAGGGCGCCACGCACCTGGGTCAGCAACTCCGGCAACGCCAGCAGCGGTTCATGTTCCCAGTCGGCCTCGATGGATTCGGCGATCAGGTCCTTGGCCTGCTGCAGGCAGATCCGCGCCTCCTTGATCACCAATTGGTGGATCTGGGTCAGGTCGGTGGTGGGCAGGCGGCTTTCCTCGCGATTCTCCGGCTCCACGGTACCGGCCATGCCGGCCAGGGTCGCCTCGACGTACAGCAAGGCGCCGGCCACATCCATCAATACCGCATCATCCGGTGCGCGCTGGCCCTGGGCCAGGCTCTGGACCACGGCCAACTGATCGATGATCACCTTGCGTGGCTGGCCAAAGCCCAGTACTGCCAGGGTGTCGGCGATCTGCCGCAGGGGCGCCAGCAGGCCATCCAGGTCGCTGGCGTGCTGGCGGTCACTGCGCACGAACAGGTCCAGGCGTTCCTTGACCCGCACCAACCCATCGCACACCGCCGTCAGCACCGAACGCAAGGCATCGCGGTCGGGGCCGGCCAGGCGCGCGCGCTCTTCATCGACCACTGCACTGTCGGGCAATGCGTCATCCAGTCCGTAACGTTCTTTCATGGTCAGCATCAGTGGGGTGGGATGGCGCGCCTTGGCGATATAGAACAGCAGGCTCTTGAGCAACTCGGCGGGAGCCGCCTGGTTGATCCCCCGCATGCCCTGTTCCTGCAGGCGCTTGAGTTCCTTGTCAGCGTCCTTGAGCAGGCTGCGTACCGCCGGGCTGTTGGCAATCGCGTCCTGGCGCATGCCTTCCACCAAGGCAGAAGCGACATGCCACAAGGGCGCCAGCGGTGCATCCTGGCACAAGGCTTCCAGGCGCTCGAAGACCTTGGCCATATGGCCGAGGCTGGCTTCATCGTCCTGCTCGCGCAGCAGATCCACCAAGGCGGTCTGCAACATGTGCCGCAGCTTGCGCAATTGAGTCGGGAATTCCAGCGGCTCGAGGGCGGCCAGGGCCTTGTCGGCAAGAGGCGGCAAGCTGGGGAGCTGGGGGCTGAACAGGCTGGTTTCCGAAAGCAGGCTTTCACCGCGGGCGCTGCGCAGGTCGTTGAGCAGTGGCAGCACCACCAGCGGCAGGTCGCGGCGCGCGCTCTGCACCCGGTCCAGGTATTGCGGCAGTTGGCCGATGGCCTGGCGTAGCAGGCGCAGGGCCTCGTCGCGATGGGCTACGCGATCCTGCTGCAGGGCCATGGCGAGTTGTTCCATCTCTTCGGCCAGCAAGGCCGCGCCGTAGAACTCCACCATCTGCAAGCTGCCATGGACCTGATGAATGCCTTCCAGGCAGTGGTCCAGCGCCTCCAGGGCCTGGGGCTCATCCGCCAGGTGCTCCAGCGCCTGATAGGCCTGGCGCAAGGTTTCGGCAATTTCGCCCTTGACCCATTCCAGGGCCACATAGTCATGCCGATCAACCATAACCACTCCAGTCAAAGCCTTGTTTCAGTCAGCGGTTGTCATTGGTGGCAGGCGCCCGGGTCGCCGGCAAGGTGAACCCGGACACCGAGCGTCGCAGCTGGCTGGCCATCTTCGCCAGGTTGCCGATGCTCTCGGCGGTGGCCGTGGAGCCGGAGGAAGTCTGCGAGGTGATCTGCTGGATCACGTTCATGGTCAGGGAAATCTGCCCGGCCGAGGACGTCTGCTGCTGGGCGGCGTTGGAAATACTCTGGATCAGCGCCGCCAGGGTCTTGGATACCCCTTCGATCTCTTCCAGGGCGACCCCGGCATCCTGCGCCAGGCGTGCCCCACGCACCACCTCGGTGGTGGTCTGCTCCATGGAGATCACCGCTTCGTTGGTGTCGGTCTGGATCGCCCGCACCAGGGTCTCGATCTGCCGGGTAGCGGCCGAGGAGCGTTCCGCCAGCCGTTGTACTTCATCGGCGACCACGGCAAAACCGCGACCGGCGTCGCCCGCCATGGAGGCCTGGATGGCCGCGTTCAAGGCCAGGATGTTGGTCTGGTCGGCAATGTCGTCGATCAGGCTGACGATGTCGCCGATTTCCTGGGAGGACTCGCCCAGGCGCTTGATTCGCTTGGCGGTGTCCTGGATTTGCTCGCGGATGTTGTCCATGCCATGGATGGTGTTGTGCACCACCTCGTTGCCCTTGTTGGCGATCTCCACCGAACGCTCGGCCACCGCCGAGGATTCCGCGGCGTTGGCCGATACCTGGTCGATGGACTGGGCCATGTCGTTGATCGCCGTGGAGGCTTCGGAAATCTGCTGCGCCTGGTGCTCCGAGGCCTCGGCCAGCTGCATGGCGGTGGTCTGGGTTTCCTGTACCGCGCCCGCCACCTGGCCGGCGGTGAGGTTGATGGTGGCCACCAGATCGCGCAGCTGGTCGACCGAGTAGTTGATGGAGTCGGCGATGGTCCCGGTGAAGTCCTCGGTCACCGAGGCGGTCACTGTCAGGTCACCGTCCGCCAGGTCTTCGATCTCGTCCAGCAGGCGCATGATCGCGTTCTGGTTGCGCTCGTTCTTCTCCGCCGTCTCGCGCAGCTGGCGATTGGTCTCGCGCACCATCACCAGGCCGATGAGGATGATCGAGGCCAGGGCCAGCAGGCCCAGGACATAACCGCCGATGGTGTCCAGGTGACGGCTGCCGGCCAGGTTTTCGAAACCGATGGCCAGCAACGAGGCTTCGTCCAGCAGGGTCTGGGACAGGCTGAAGATGTTGCTCGCCGATTCGCGCACCTGGAACAGTTCGGGGGATGTCTCGAGGATCTCATCCACCGAGCCTGAGACGAACTCGAACAGTTCGGAAATCTCCGCCAGGCGCGCACGGGCATCGGGGTCCTCGACCTGGCTGATCTTCAACCCCGGATTGCCCTGCAGCATGCCGTTGAGCACCTGGCCGAAGCGCGCGGCGTCACGGCCAAAGGCGTCGGCCGCCTGCACGGCATTTTCATCGCCAGCCAGCACGGTATTGACCGCGCCGAGGATCCGCTCGGCCAGCAACGACTGGCGCTGGGCCATGGCCACCTGGCTGGCGGGGGCGCCGCGCTGCAGCAGGATCTCCACGACCTTTTCGTATTCCACCTGCAATTGCGGCACGGTCTCGGCCAGGGTCGCGGCCACCTGGTGCAACGACAGCACCGTCTGCTCGCTGGCGAGGATCGCGTCGGCATTCTTCAGCAGTTTTTCCCAGTCCAGCTGCACCGCGCGCATTTCCTGGCGCAGCGTTACCGGGGCTCCAGGCAGGCCGGTGGCCGGGTCGCCCTTCTTCAGGTAGCCCCAGCGCTGGGCGAAATCATTGCGCGAATCGGCCAGCAACTTGAACGCCGCGGCCTTGCCCGCCGCCGCCTCGGTGGCGTTCTTGGCAATGCGCTGGGACAGCACCCGCAGTTCGCCGGCGTGACCGATGTACTGCTTGTCGTAGGTAGCCTGGGTGTTGAGGTAGGCGAAGTTGGCGAACAGCAGCATGATGAACACGATCAGTGCAATGAACAGCACGATGATCTGCGAGCGGCTGCGAGAGCCCTCCAGGGGCTTGCCGGGTTTGGCTTTGGTCATCGATCAGGCCTGTGGCGCGCGGGCAATCCCGCATTCAGCCGTCCGGGGCGCCGGGGCGGCATGGGTTTATCCAGGAAAAAGCAGCCTTGCCAGGTGCAACCAGCGGCCAGCACCGGGCGCTGGGCGCCGTTCACGCCGCCACCTCCAGAAACCCCGGCGAGCGTGCCAGGGCGAAGGGGCTGAAGACCTGCCAGATCCGTTCGCCGCGAAACTGCCCCTGCAGGTAGGGGTTGATCGCGGCATCGGCAAAGTCGGTAGGGCCCGGCTCCAGGGTGTCCTGGGAAAAGTGCTGCAGACCCGCCACTTCATCCACCAGCAAGCCGGCGAACAGTTCCTTGTACTCCAGCACCAACACGCGGCGCTGCTTGCGCAGGGGCGACAGTTCATGCCCGAAGAACGCACACAGGTCCATGATCGGCAGTAACCGCCCTCGCAGGTTGGCCACGCCCTTGACCCAGGGCTTGACCCCTGGCAGCAGGGTATAGCGCGGTTCGTGCAGGACTTCGCTGATCTCGCCCATGGCCGCGACGTACCAATACGCTCCCAGGCGAAAACCGATGCCGCTCCAGCTGTGCTGGCGGGTTTCCTGGGACGGCAGGTCGGCAGCCAGCAGGCGGCAGCGCTGGTCGATCTCCAGCAGCAGTTCGAAGGCGGTCCTGGATTCGCTCATGGCCCGGGCGGTCAGCCGGCCAGGACGTTGTTCAGCGTCTTGATCAGGGTCTCTTCGTCCACCGGCTTGGTCAGGTAGTCCCTGGCGCCTTGGCGAGTTCCCCAGACCTTGTCGGTTTCCTGGTCCTTGGTGGTGATGATGATCACCGGGATATGGCTGGTCTCGGCGTCCTTGGTCAGCTGGCGGGTGGCCTGGAAGCCATTGAGGCCGGGCATGACGATGTCCATCAGCACCGCATCGGGCTTCTCTTCCCGGGCCAGGGCCACGCCATCGGCACCGTTCTCGGCCTTGAGCACTTCATGGCCGTGCTTTTCCAGCATGCCGGTAAGTTTGTACATTTCGGTCGGCGAGTCGTCGACGATCAGGATACGAGCCATGGTCTTCCCCATACGATATGGATGCCCGGTCCATTGGCCGGGCACCGCTGTACTTGTCTACTGTGGCGCCTGCGCGACGAAATCCGGGACATGGGCCCTGATCGCGCTCAGCAGTTCTTCCTTGCTGAAGGGTTTGGTCAGAAACTGGTCGGAACCGACGATACGCCCCTTGGCCTTGTCGAACAGCCCGTCCTTGGAGGACAGCATGATCACTGGAGTGGACTTGAACGCGCTGTTGTTCTTGACCAGCGCACAGGTCTGATAGCCGTCGAGCCGCGGCATCATGATGTCGACGAAGATGATGCCGGGGTGATGGTCGACGATCTTTGCCAGGGCCTCGAACCCATCGACTGCGGTAATGACTTCGCAACCGACGTTCTTCAACAGCATTTCGGCCGTCCGACGAATCGTCTTCGAATCGTCGATCACCATGACCTTCAAGGCGTTGGATTGCTGTTCCATATCTGCTCTACCGTCGCCCCAGCGAATCGATTTAATCCGGTACTGCGGGCCAACGCTCCAAACCCTTGAACTTCAAGGCCCCGGCCCGGCATGCGAGCCTTTTTAGCACACTCTCCCCCCTGCAATCTATGGACCATGCAGGGCAGTGGTTTTTCCTTGACCCAGGTCTCTGTCAGCGCCACTCTGACGCCACTTTTTTTGCCTGCGCCCACTAATTTTCTTGAAGGAATCCACCCCATGAGCGTTCGCGTCGGGATTGTCATGGACCCTATCGCCAGCATCTCCTATAAAAAGGACAGCTCGCTGGCCATGCTGCTGGCCGCCCAGGAACGCGGCTGGACCCTCTTCTATATGGAGCAGCGCGATCTCTACCAGAGCGCCGGCGTGGCCCGGGCCCGCATGCGCCCGTTGCAGGTCTTCGCCGATCCGCAGAAATGGTTCGAGCTGGAAGACGAAGTCGATAGCCCGCTGAGCGACCTGGACGTGATCCTGATGCGCAAGGACCCGCCCTTCGACATGGAGTTCGTCTACTCCACCTACCTGCTGGAACAGGCCGAAAGTGCCGGCGTGCTGGTGGTCAACAAGCCCCAGAGCCTGCGCGACTGCAATGAAAAGCTGTTCGCCACGCTGTTCCCGCAGTGCACCCCGCCCACGGTGGTCAGCCGCCGCGCCGACGTGCTGCGCGAGTTCGCCGCCCAGCATGGCGACGTGATCCTCAAGCCCCTGGACGGCATGGGTGGCACCTCGATCTTCCGCCATCGCGCGGGCGACCCGAACCTGTCGGTGATCCTAGAGACCCTGACCGTGCTGGGCAGCCAGCAGATCATGGCCCAGGCCTACCTGCCGGCGATCAAGGACGGCGACAAGCGCATCCTGATGATCGATGGCGAACCGGTGCCCTACTGCCTGGCACGCATTCCCGCCGCCGGCGAGACCCGCGGCAACCTGGCCGCCGGTGGTCGTGGCGAGGCCCGCCCGCTGAGCGACAAGGACCGCTGGATCGCCGCCCAGGTCGGCCCTACCCTGCGCGCCAAGGGCCTGCTGTTCGTCGGCCTCGACGTGATCGGCGAGCACCTGACGGAAATCAACGTCACCAGCCCGACCTGCATCCGCGAAATCGACAATGCCTTCGGCACTCATATCGGCGCCATGCTGATGGATGCCATCGAAAGCAAGCTGCAAGCCGCAAGCAACAAGCCGCAAGCTTGACCTGCATCACATACAGCTTGTCGCTTGAAGCTTGAGGCTTACAGCTTGAAACCAACATTGCGTTATCATGCGCCGCCTGTGAAACCGTGATGTTGGTTGTGCAATGCCTGCTGTGATGTCGAAACGCCAATGAGCCTTCCGTCCGACCTGCCACCCGAACTGGCCCACGGTGGCGTACGCGCGGCCGATCGCCTGGGATTTACCCTGTTCCTCGCCGCGCTCCTGCACTTGGCGCTGATCCTCGGCCTGGGCTTCTCCTTTGCCGAGCCCAAGCAGATCAGCAAGACCCTGGAAATCACCCTGGCGACCTTCAAGAGCGAGACTCAGCCGAAGAAGGCCGATTTCCTGGCCCAGGACAACCAGCAAGGCAGTGGCACCCTGGACAAAAAAGCCATTCCCAAGACCACTGAAGTCGCGCCATTCCAGGACAACTCGGTCAAAAAGGTCGTGCCACCGCCCTCGGTCAAGCCCGAACCCCGGGAGGTCGCGCCCAAGGCAGCCGTCGCCACCACCGCGCCCAAGCCGAAAAAGACCGTGACCCAGCGCGAAGAGGTCAAGAAAGAGCCTACTCCCAAGGCCGCCACCCCGACCTTCGACAGCTCGCAGCTCTCCAGCGAGATCTCCAGCCTGGAGGCCGAGCTGGCCAACGAGCAGCAGCTGTACGCCAAACGCCCACGCATCCATCGCCTGAGCGCTGCCTCGACGATGCGTGACAAGGGCGCCTGGTACAAGGACGAATGGCGCAAGAAAGTCGAGCGCATCGGCAACCTCAACTACCCCGAGGAAGCCCGGCGCAAGCAGATCTACGGCAACTTGCGGCTGATGGTCTCGATCAACCGCGATGGCTCGCTGTACGAGGTGCTGGTACTGGAATCCTCTGGCCAGCCGCTGCTGGACCAGGCCGCTCAGCGCATCGTGCGCCTGGCCGCGCCGTTCGCCCCCTTTACCGGCGACTTGTCGGACATCGATCGCCTGGAAATCATCCGCACCTGGCGCTTTGCCCGCGGCGACAAACTGTCCAGCAACTGATCGCACGGCCTGCTCGTTTGCCGCGCCGCAGGCGCATGCCCAGCGCCCCGACCGGTCCATAGGCGACCTCGCCAGCCCGCTAGCGACAACCTGGCGCGATGACGTCCCGAAGGCAACATCGCCAGCTTGTCAGCAGGGCTCGCCACCGCCACACTAGCGTTCATGAAAAATGTCAGCCCCAGCTACCTCAAGCATCACTTCCTGATCGCCATGCCCCATATGGTCGATCCGAACTTTGCGCAGACGGTGACCTACATCGTCGAGCACAACGCCAATGGCGCCATGGGCCTGGTGATCAACCGGCCCCAGGACCTGAACCTCGCCGATATCCTCGAACAACTGCGCCCCGACGAAGAAGCGCCGCTGCTGTGCCAGCATGTGCCGGTCTTCAGCGGCGGTCCGGTACAGACCGATCGCGGTTTCGTCCTGCACCCCAACGGCCTCACCTACCAGGCCACGGTCGAACTCGAAGGCGTATCGTTGTCCACCTCCCAGGACGTGCTGTTCGCCATCGCCGACGGCACAGGGCCAGCCAAGAGCCTGATCGCCCTGGGCTATGCCGGCTGGGAAGCCGGGCAGTTGGAAGCAGAACTGGCCGACAACGTCTGGCTGACCTGCCCCTTCGACGCGGACATCCTGTTCAATACCAGCAGCGAACTGCGCCTTGAGGCAGCCGCTCGCCACCTGGGAGTCAACCTGAGCCTGCTCACCAGCCAGGCGGGCCACGCCTGATGGCTCTGAAGCTGATTCTCGGTTTCGACTACGGTACCCGGCAGATCGGCGTTGCCGTGGGCCAGGCCATCACCGGCCAGGCTCGCGAGCTGTGTACCTTGAGGGCGCAGAACGGTGTTCCGGACTGGAACCAGGTCGAAGCCCTGTTCAAGGAATGGCAACCCGATGCGGTGGTGGTGGGCCTGCCCCTGAACATGGACGGCACGCCCAGCGAGATGTGCCAGCGCGCCGAGAAGTTCGCCCGGCGCCTGAACGGGCGCTTCAACGTGCCCTTCTATACCCACGATGAGCGCCTGACCACCTTCGAGGCCAAGGGCGAACGCCTGGCCCGGGGCGGCCAGAAGGGCAGCTATCGCGACAATCCGGTGGATGCCATTGCCGCCGCCCTGCTGCTGCAGGGCTGGCTCGACGAGAACACCAGCCTGCTGAATACCTAGTAACCCCGAATCCTGAGGATGCGCGGCCTGCGGCTGCGCGCCTCCTGGCCCGACACCAGCCACAAGAACCTGCCAACGATCCAGCGAGCGATGCTCGGGCGAGTCAGGAATGGCGCAGAAAGCGGAGTTTAGGCACCTAAATGAGCATTTCGAAGCCATTTGCAACGCCCCACGAGCCAAGCGCAGCAGATCCCGGGCAGGTTCCAAGTCACCGCGCCCCGCTACCGGACAACAAGGCGCGAGCCCACGAAGGAGCCACCATGAGCCTGCCCAATCCCGCCGCCCTGATCAGCCAGATGGCCATCGATCTCAAAGCCCACCTGGCCCAGCGCGCCATCAACGAGCCTCGCTTCATCGGTATCCGTACCGGCGGTGTCTGGGTGGCCCAGGCCCTGCTGGAATCCCTGGGCAGCGACGTCCCCCTGGGCACCCTGGACGTCTCCTTCTACCGCGATGACTTCAGCCAGAACGGCCTGCATCCTCAAGTCCGCCCGTCCGAGCTGCCGTTCGAGATCGAAGGCCAGCACCTGGTGCTGATCGACGACGTGCTGATGAGCGGCCGGACCATCCGCGCGGCCCTCAACGAGCTGTTCGACTATGGCCGCCCGGCCAGCGTGACCCTGGTCTGCCTGCTGGACCTGAACGCCGCCGAACTGCCGATCCGGCCGAATGTGGTGGGCGCGACCCTGTCGCTGGCAGCCCACGAGCGGGTAAAATTGTCCGGTCCTGCGCCGCTTCAACTCGAGCTCCAAGACCTCGCCCTCTAAACCTGCCCTTTTAAAGAGTCCATTGCGATGACGCCTCTAGACGCCAAGCGCCCGCTGCAGCTCAACGATCAGGGCCAGCTGCGCCACTTCCTCTCCCTCGACGGCCTGAACCGCGAGCTGCTGACGGAAATCCTCGACACCGCCGACTCCTTCCTCGAAGTCGGCGCCCGGGCGGTGAAGAAAGTCCCGCTGCTACGCGGCAAGACCGTATGCAACGTGTTCTTCGAGAACTCCACCCGCACCCGCACCACCTTCGAACTGGCTGCCCAGCGGCTGTCGGCGGACGTGATCACCCTGAACGTGTCCACCTCCTCGGCGAGCAAGGGCGAGACCCTGCTCGACACCCTGCGCAACCTCGAGGCCATGGCGGCCGACATGTTCGTGGTACGCCACGGCGATTCCGGCGCCGCGCACTTCATCGCCGAGCACGTTTGCCCACAGGTGGCGATCATCAACGGCGGCGACGGCCGCCATGCCCACCCGACCCAGGGCATGCTCGACATGCTGACCATCCGCCGGCACAAGGGCGGCTTCGAGAATCTCTCGGTGGCCATCGTCGGCGACATCCTGCACTCGCGGGTCGCACGCTCCAACATGCTGGCGCTCAAGACCCTGGGTTGCCCGGATATCCGCGTGATCGCGCCCAAGACCTTGCTGCCCATCGGCATCGAGCAGTACGGGGTGAAGGTCTACACCGACATGGCCGAAGGCCTGAAGGACGTGGATGTGGTGATCATGCTGCGCCTGCAGCGCGAGCGCATGCAGGGCGGCCTGCTGCCCAGCGAAGGCGAGTTCTACCGCCTGTTCGGCCTGACCACCGCGCGCCTGGCCGGCGCCAAGCCCGACGCCATCGTCATGCACCCGGGCCCGATCAACCGTGGCGTGGAGATCGAATCGGCAGTGGCCGATGGTCCGCACTCGGTGATCCTCAATCAGGTGACCTACGGCATTGCAGTGCGCATGGCCGTACTGTCCATGGCCATGAGCGGGCAGACCGCCCAGCGACAATTCGAGCAGGAGAACGCCCAGTGAAGCTCAGCATTCTCGGCGCCCGCGTCATCGATCCAAGCAGCGGCCTGGATCAAGTTACCGATCTGCACCTTGAAGCCGGCAAGATCGCCGCCATCGGCGCCGCCCCGAAAGGTTTCAACGCCGTCACCGTGATCGACGGCAAGGGCCTGGTGGCCGCGCCTGGCCTGGTGGATCTGAACGTCGCCCTGCGCGAGCCGGGCTACAGCCGCAAGGGTACGATCGCCAGTGAAACCCGTGCCGCCGCCGCAGGTGGCGTCACCAGCCTGTGCTGCCCGCCCCGCACCAAGCCGGTGCTGGACACCTCGGCCGTAGCCGAGTTGATCCTCGACCGTGCCCGGGAAGCCGGTAACAGCAAGGTGTTCCCGATCGGCGCCCTGAGCAAGGGCCTGGACGGCGAACAACTGGCCGAACTGATCGCCCTGCGCGACGCCGGTTGCGTGGCCTTTGGCAATGGCCTGGAGGGTTTTCGCAGCACCCGGACCCTATGCCGCGCCCTGGAATACGCCGCCACGTTCGACCTGACGGTGATCTTCCATTCCCAGGACCGCGACCTGGCCGAAGGCGGCCTGGCCCATGAAGGCGCCACCGCCAGCTTCCTCGGCCTGCCGGGAATTCCCGAAAGTGCCGAGACCGTGGCCCTGGCCCGTGACCTGCTGCTGGTGGAACAAAGCGGGGTGCGTGCGCACTTCAGCCAGCTGACCAGCGCTCGCGGCGTGGAACTGATCGCCCAGGCCCAGGCCCGGGGCTTGCCGGTCACCGCCGATGTCGCCCTGTATCAGCTGATCCTGACCGATGAGGCGCTGATCGACTTCTCCAGCCTGTATCACGTACAGCCGCCCCTGCGTTCGCACGCCGACCGTGAGGCCCTGCGCGCAGCGGTGAAGTCCGGCGTGGTACAAGCCATCGCCAGCCATCACCAGCCCCATGAGCGCGATGCCAAGCTGGCCCCGTTCGGCGCCACCGAGCCCGGGATCAGCAGCGTCGAACTGTTGCTGCCGCTGGCCCTGACCCTGGTACAGGACGGCCTGCTGGACCTGCCGACCCTGATGACGCGCCTGAGCGCCGGCCCGGCCGAAGCCCTGCGCCTGCCAGCCGGCAAGCTGGTGGTGGGTGGCGCGGCGGACCTGGTGCTGTTCGACCCGGCCAGCTCAACCGTGGCTGGCGAGCGCTGGCTGTCCCGTGGCGAGAACTGCCCGTTCCTCGGCCATAGCCTGCCGGGCGCAGTACGCTACACCCTGGTGGATGGCCATATCAGCCACCAGGGCTGATTGACCCTGTAGCCGCTGCCACAGGCGGCGGCTACAAGGATCGTCATCACCCATGCGCCGATGAAGGGATCAAAGGCGCTTGGCGTTCTCCAGGGATACCTGGTCGTTCAGGGTCCAGAAGTCATACAGCACCCCAATGAAGAACAGGCCACCGGTGAACAGGTAGAGCACCCCGCTCAACCATTTGCCCTGGTACATGCGGTGCACGCCGAACACTCCGAGGAAGGTCAGGAGTATCCAGGCCACGCTGTATTCCAGCGGGCCCGAGGTAAAGCGCTGGTCTGCTTCACGGTCCATGGACGGGATCAGGAACAGGTCGATCAGCCAGCCAATACCCAGCAAGCCGAACGTGAAGAACCAGATCGTCCCGGTCACAGGCTTGCCGTAATAGAAGCGGTGGGCCCCGGTAAAACCGAAGATCCATAGCAGGTAGCCGATCACCTTGCTGTGGGTGTCATGGGCAGGCATGCCCTGTTGATAGGTGTTCATTGGATACCTCTTGGCGGGTGATAGATAAAAATTCTCAAAAATTTTGTGACTTTTTTACAGGCGCTCGACATGCGACCGATGCTACCTTGTCGTCCGTCAAAGCCTTGTATTGCCTGACTTCTGACGGTTTTCTGCGTCAAGTTGCCGCCTCTTTGCCGAAGTTGACCCCAAGGTTGAATCGACAAACGGCCTCGGAAATGACCTGAAAGCTGTTATAAAGTTGCGCGCTAACCAATAAGAGCCTTGCCTAATGCGTCCATTTTTCAAGACATGGCTAACCATTTGCCTATTAATGCCACTGGCCGCCCACGCCACCAACCGTGAGCAACGACTTCCCAACATCAACGGCTATACCCCGAAATCCCATGTTTCGACGGTCTCGGCCAAGCACAAGACCACCAGCCGACATTCCACCCAACTGGCCAAGGTCGACAGCAAGCTGGTGCCCCAAATGGGTACCAAGCAGAGCAGCAACGTACTCAGCCGCGCCGTCAATGCCCTCGGCACGCCTTATCGCTGGGGCGGCAGCAGCCCAAGCAAGGGTTTTGACTGCAGCGGCCTGGTGAAGTATGCCTTCAATGACGTCGCCGCCGTAGACTTGCCACGCACTTCCAATGCCATGGCCAGCGGGCACGGGCAAAAGGTCGAGCGCAAGGACCTCAAGCCCGGCGACCTGCTGTTCTTCAACATCAAGAGCCGCAAGGTCAACCATGTCGCCATCTACCTGGGCAACGATCGTTTCATCCATGCCCCACGACGCGGCAAGGCGGTGACCATCGATACCCTGAAGAAGCCCTACTGGGACAATCACTACGTGGTCGCCAAGCGGGTCCTGCCCAAGGAACAGAAGGCCCTGCGGGTCGTCCAGCGCTGATTGCGCTTCGCCGCCAGGCCAACCTGGCGGCGAATGCCTTTCCTTCAAAAACCCTCCGGCACCCGTGCCTTCTCCCGCGCTTGCTCGCGGCTGATCAAACCCTGCCCCACCAGCACTTTCAGGCTCATGTCCAGGGTCTGCATCCCCTGTGCGCCACCGGTCTGGATTGCCGAATACATCTGCGCCACCTTGTCCTCGCGGATCAGGTTCCGGATCGCGGCGGTCCCCAGCATGATCTCGCAAGCCGCCACTCGCCCACCGCCCACGCGCTTGAGCAATACCTGGGCAATCACCGCCTGTAGCGACTCGGCCAGCATCGAGCGCACCAGCGCTTTCTCCTCCCCCGGAAACACATCCACCAGGCGATCGATGGTCTTGGCCGCCGATGACGTGTGCAGGGTGGCGAACACCAGGTGCCCGGTTTCCGCAGCGGTCAACGCCAAACGAATGGTCTCAAGATCCCGGAGCTCTCCCAGCAGGATCACATCCGGATCTTCGCGCAAGGCCGCACGCAAGGCGCTGGCGAAGCTTCGGGTATCGCGCTGGACTTCACGCTGATGCACCAGGCATGCCTGTTGCGGATGGATGAACTCGATGGGGTCCTCGATGGTGATGATGTGCTGGCGGCGGCTACGGTTCAGATGATCGATCATCGCCGCCAGGGTGGTGGACTTGCCGCTACCGGTAGGCCCGGTGACCAACACCAGCCCCCTGGGCACCTCGGCGATTTGCCGGAGCACCTGGCCCAGGCCCAGCACCTCCAGGCTCTGCACCTGCGAAGGCACCAGGCGCAACACCGCTCCCGCGCCCCGGGCATGCTGGAAGGCATTGACCCTGAATCGGGCCACGCCCGGCAGTTCATAGGCGAAGTCCAGATCCTGGAGGCTGGCAAAGGCGTCACGTTGCGCCTGGCTCATCAGGGCGTGGATCATGGCCAGTACTTGCGGCCCTTCCAGGGCCGGGCTATCCAGCGGGCAGATATCGCCATCGATGCGCAACCGCGGTGCCAGGCCAGCCGATAGGTGCAGGTCGGAAGCGCCTCGGGAAACGCTCAAGAGCAGCAGCTCGGTGATGTCCATAGTGCCCTCCAATTCCAGTAGAATGCCGCGAGCTTCAGCCCCCGTTCGCCCCATCGGTTCGCTTGCGAGTGCCAGGCGATGTCCGGCGCGACCCTCGAGCAAGGCCAGGGTCGATGGACAGAGGGGCTGGTGGATTCAGCGGCGCATGGCGGCCCGGGCGGTAGACGCCCGGTCGCAGGTACTTTTGAGACGGAATCGAATGTCCACGATAGCAGACAACATTGCCCTGGTAGCCGAACGCATCCGCAGTGCCTGCCAGGCCGCACAACGTGCCCCGGACAGCGTTCGACTGCTGGCCGTGAGCAAGACCAAGCCCGCCGCGGCCCTGCGCGAAGCCTATGCCGCCGGCCTGCGCGACTTTGGCGAGAACTACCTGCAGGAAGCCCTGGGCAAACAGCAGGAACTGACGGATTTGCCCTTGAGTTGGCACTTCATCGGCCCCATTCAGTCGAACAAGACTCGCGCCATTGCCGAGCATTTTGACTGGGTGCATTCCGTGGACCGCCTGAAAATCGCACAACGCCTGTCCGAACAACGCCCGGCCGACCTGGCTCCATTGAACATCTGCATCCAGGTCAATGTCAGCGGCGAGGCCAGCAAGTCCGGCTGTACCCCTGATGAGCTACCGGCCCTGGCCAGAGCCATCGACGCCCTGCCAAACCTGCGCTTGCGCGGGTTGATGGCGATTCCCGAACCTACCGAGGATCCTGCGGCCCAACACGCTGCGTTCGCTGCGGTACAGAACCTGAACAACCACCTGCGCGGCAGCCTTGGGCTGTCCCTGGATACCCTCTCCATGGGCATGAGCCACGATCTCGAAGCGGCCATCGCCCAAGGCGCCACCTGGGTGCGGATCGGTACCGCCCTGTTTGGCGCCCGCGACTACAGCCAGTCCTGACGGAACTGGCCCTGACCCTGATAAGGACCTGTCATGAACACGACTCGTATCGCTTTTATCGGTGCCGGCAACATGGCGGCCAGTCTCATCGGCGGCCTGCGGGCCAAAGGCCTCGACGCCTCACAGATCCGCGCCAGTGACCCTGGCGCCGAGACCCGGGCCAAGGTGGCCGCCGAACACGGCATCCAGGTCTTCGCCGACAACGCCGAGGCCATTGCCGGGGTCGATGTGATCGTCCTGGCAGTCAAGCCACAAGCCATGAAGGCCGTTTGCGAAGCCCTGCGTCCGAGCCTGCAACCCCAGCAACTGGTGGTCTCCATCGCTGCCGGCATCACCTGCGCGAGCATGGGCGCCTGGCTCGGCGAGCAGCCGATCGTGCGCTGCATGCCCAACACCCCGGCCCTGCTGCGCCAAGGTGTCAGCGGCCTGTATGCCACCGACCGGGTGAGCGCCGAGCAACGCCGCCAGGCCGAAGAACTGCTGTCCGCCGTGGGCACCGCCCTGTGGCTGGAACAGGAACAGCAGCTGGATGCGGTAACCGCGGTATCCGGCAGCGGCCCGGCGTATTTCTTCCTGTTGATCGAGGCCATGACCGCCGCAGGCGAAAAGCTCGGCCTGCCACGGGAAACCGCCGCCCAACTGACCCTGCAAACGGCCCTTGGAGCAGCCCACATGGCGGTCTCCAGCGATGTCGATGCCGCCGAGCTGCGTCGTCGCGTGACCTCGCCCGCCGGTACTACCGAGGCGGCGATCAAATCGTTCCAGGCCGACGGTTTCGAGGCTCTGGTGGAAAAAGCTCTGGGTGCCGCCGCGCACCGTTCGGCAGAAATGGCCGAACAACTCGGCCGCTAATTCGCCCCTACAAAGGAATCGATAATGTTCGGACTCAACGACGCTGCCATTTTGGTGATCCAGACCCTGGGCAGCCTTTACCTGCTGGTCGTCCTGCTGCGCTTCATGCTGCAAGCGGTGCGGGCCAACTTCTACAACCCGATCTGCCAGTTCATCGTGCGGGCCACCCAACCCCTGCTCAAGCCGTTGCGCCGGGTGATCCCCAGCATGTTCGGCCTGGACATGTCCTCGCTGGTACTGGCGCTAGTGGTGCAGATGGTGCTGTTCGCCATCGTCCTGACCCTCTATGGCATCCCCTTCAACGTGCTGGGCCTGCTGGTCTGGGCACCGATCGGTATCTTCGCGCTGTTTCTCAAGGTCTGGTTCTTCGCCATGATCATCAGCGTGATCCTGTCCTGGGTCGCCCCAGGCAGCCAGAGCCCAGGTGCTGAACTGGCCTACCAGCTCAGCGAGCCGCTACTGGCGCCGTTCCGCCGCTTCGTGCCCAACCTGGGCGGCCTGGATATCTCGCCGATCCTGGCCTTCCTGGTGATCCAGCTGCTGCAACAAGGGTTGATCCCACGGCTGGCGTACTACACCTTCATGCCTCGCGAGCTGTTCGGGCTGATCTGATGAGCTATTTCCGCTGGGACGGTGACGATCTGCTGCTCGATTGTCACCTGCAGCCCAAGGCCAGCAGCGATGAGTTCGCTGGCCTGCATGGCGATCGCCTGAAAATCCGCCTCACCGCCCCACCCGTCGAAGGCAAGGCCAATGCGCACCTGATGGCGTTCCTGGCCAAGGCCTTCGGCATTCCCAAGAGCCATGTGAGCCTGGTCAGCGGTGAACTGAACCGACAGAAGCGGGTGCGCCTGCAGACGCCGAAGAAACTGCCGGAACTGCCTGGCCTGGCGCGCCCCAGCTGATTCACAGGCCGGCCATTTCCAGCAACGAATGCCGGCCTGGGCTTTGCTTGCCGCTGGGCACAGCGGTCTTTAGACTTACGCCTCATTTGAATGAGAGCAGGGTCGATGCCAACTGCCTTCCCCCCCGATTCCGTCGGTCTGGTCACACCTCAAGTTGCGCACTTCAGCGAGCCCCTGGCCCTGGCCTGCGGGCGCTCGTTGCCAGCCTATGACCTGATCTACGAAACCTACGGCCAGCTCAATGCCAGCGCCAGCAACGCGGTACTGATCTGCCATGCCCTGTCCGGCCACCATCACGCTGCCGGCTACCACAGCCCCGACGACCGCAAGCCCGGCTGGTGGGACAGCTGCATTGGCCCGGGCAAGCCGATCGACACCAGCAAGTTCTTCGTGGTCAGCCTCAACAACCTCGGTGGTTGCAACGGCTCCACCGGCCCCAGCAGCCTCAACCCGGAGACCGGCCGCCCATTCGGCGCCGACTTCCCGGTGCTGACCGTGGAAGACTGGGTGCACAGCCAGGCTCGCCTGGCCGACCGCCTGGGCATTGGCCAGTGGGCTGCGGTGATCGGCGGTAGCCTCGGGGGCATGCAGGCCCTGCAATGGACCATCACCTACCCGGATCGGGTCCGGCATTGCCTGGCCATCGCCTCGGCGCCCAAGCTGTCGGCGCAGAACATCGCCTTCAACGAAGTGGCGCGCCAGGCGATCCTCACCGATCCGGAGTTCCACGGCGGCTCCTTCCAGGAACACCAGGTGGTCCCCAAGCGCGGGCTGATGCTGGCGCGGATGGTGGGGCATATCACCTACCTGTCCGACGACTCCATGGGCGAGAAATTTGGCCGCGGCCTCAAGAGCGAAAAGCTCAACTACGACTTCCACAGCGTGGAATTCCAGGTGGAAAGCTACCTGCGCTACCAGGGCGAGGAGTTCTCCGGACGTTTCGACGCCAACACCTACTTGCTGATGACCAAGGCCCTGGACTACTTCGACCCGGCGGCCAACTTCGACGATGACCTGGCCAGGACCTTTGCCAACGCCACGGCCAAGTTCTGCGTGATGTCCTTCACCACCGACTGGCGCTTCTCCCCGGCTCGCTCGCGAGAGCTGGTGGACGCACTGATGGCTGCACGCAAGGATGTCTGCTACCTGGAGATCGATGCCCCGCAAGGCCATGACGCCTTCCTGATCCCGATCCCCAGGTATCTGCAGGCATTTGGTCACTACATGAACCGCATCACGCTGTGAGGACACGATGAGAGCCGATCTGGAAATCATCCAGGAATGGATCCCCGCCGGCAGCCGCGTCCTCGACCTGGGCTGCGGTAACGGCGAACTGCTGAGCTGGCTGCAAGAACACAAGCAAGTGACCGGCTACGGCCTGGAAAACGACGCGGACAACATCGCCCAGTGCGTGGCCAAGGGTATCAACGTGATCGAACAGGACCTGGACAAGGGCCTGGGCAACTTCGCCAGCAACAGCTTCGATATCGTGGTCATGACCCAGGCCCTACAGGCCGTGCACTACCCCGACAAGCTGCTCGACGAGATGCTGCGGGTCGGCCGCCAGTGCATCATCACCTTCCCCAACTTCGGCCACTGGCGCTGCCGCTGGTACCTGGCCAGCAAGGGCCGGATGCCGGTGTCGGAATTCATGCCGTACACCTGGTACAACACGCCGAACATCCACTTCTGCACCTTCGAGGATTTCGAAGCGCTGTGCCGCGAGCGCCAGGCCCGGGTGATCAACCGTCTTGCGGTCGATCAACAACACCGCCATGGGTGGGCCAGTAAGCTATGGCCTAATCTCTTAGGGGAGATCGGTATCTACCGCCTCAGCAGTCCCGGCCTGCAGGAGCACAAGGTCGCGGTTTAACCCACGTTGCGTCGAGGAGAACGATCATGGGACGTCTGGTTACTTTTCTACTGGCTGCCTGCCTGAGCTTCACAGCCCTGGCAGCGGACCCGATCAAGGGCGAACGCCAGGAGGTGTTCGGCGATATCACCGTGCACTACAACACGTTCAACTCCACCTACCTGCAACCTGACATCGCCAGGGCCGCGGAGCTGGTTCGCAGCAAGAACCAGGGGGTGATCAACGTTTCGCTGATCAAGGACGGCAAGCCGTTGGTCGCTCAAGTCAGCGGTACGGTCAAGGACCTGACCAGCAAGAGCATTCCGCTGAAGTTCCGCCAGATCACCGAACAGGGTGCGATCTACTACATCGCCCAGTTCCCGGTGGAACAGCAGGAAAACCGTACGTTCACCATCAGCGTCCAGACTGGCGGTGACACCAACAGCTTCAGCTTCAACCAAGAGCTATTTCCGGGCGAATGATGAATCTCACGCAACTCGTATTGGCCAGCCATAACGCTGGCAAACTCAAAGAACTCCAGGCCATGCTCGGCGCCTCGGTGCAGCTGCGCTCGATCGGCGAGTTCAGCAGCATCGAGCCCGAGGAAACCGGCCTGTCGTTCGTCGAGAACGCCATTCTCAAGGCGCGCAATGCCGCGCGCATCTCCGGCCTGCCGGCGCTGGCGGATGACTCCGGCCTGGCAGTGGACTTCCTCGGCGGCGCCCCGGGCATCTATTCGGCGCGCTACGCCGATGGCCAGGGCGATGCGGCGAACAACGCCAAGCTGCTAGAAGCCCTCAAGGACGTGCCCGAGGACCAGCGCGGTGCGCAGTTCGTCTGCGTCCTGGCCCTGGTGCGCCACGCCGACGACCCGCTGCCGATCCTCTGCGAAGGCCTCTGGCACGGTCGCATCCTCACCGCTGCCAGTGGCGAACACGGCTTCGGCTACGACCCGCTGTTCTGGGTACCGGAGCGCAATTGCTCCAGCGCCGAACTGAACCCGGTGGAAAAGAACCAGCTCAGCCACCGCGCTCGCGCCATGGCCATCCTGCGGCAACGCCTGGGCCTGCAATGAACCACGATCCAGCCGCGTCGCCACTGATCCTCGGTGGCGCGCACGCTCCCCGGGCGGCACTGCCCCAGCTGCCGCCCCTGGCGCTGTACATCCACATCCCGTGGTGTGTACGCAAATGCCCCTACTGCGACTTCAACTCCCATGCCGCCAGCCCGACGCTGCCGGAGCAAGAGTATGTGGACGCCCTGCTGGCCGACCTCGACCAGGACCTGCCCGCCGCGTACGGCCGGGAACTGAGCTCGATCTTCTTCGGCGGTGGCACCCCGAGCCTGTTCAGCGCCCAGGCCCTGGGCCGGTTGCTAGCCGGGGTACAGCAGCGTATCCCGTTCGCCAGTGACATCGAGATTACCCTGGAGGCCAACCCCGGGACCTTCGAGCAGGAGAAGTTCACCGCCTATCGCGCCCTCGGGATCAACCGCCTGTCCATCGGTATCCAGAGCTTCCAGGAGCAGAAGCTCGAGGCCCTGGGTCGCATACACAGTGGTGCCGAAGCGGTGCGGGCCGCCGACATGGCGCGCCAGGCCGGGTTCGACAACTTCAACCTGGACCTGATGCACGGCCTGCCGGACCAGTCCCTGGAGGATGCCCTGGGCGACCTGCGCCAAGCCATCGCCATGAAGCCGACCCACCTGTCCTGGTACCAGCTGACCCTGGAACCCAACACGGTGTTCTGGAACCAGCCGCCGACGTTGCCGGAAGACGACATCCTGTGGGACATCCAGGAAGCCGGCCAGGCACTGCTGGCCGAGCACGGCTACGCCCAGTACGAAGTCTCGGCCTATGCCCAGCCCGGCCGTGCGGCACGACACAACCTGAACTACTGGAGCTTCGGTGACTTCATCGGCATCGGCGCCGGCGCCCATGGCAAGCTCAGTCATCCGGACGGACGCATCCTGCGGACCTGGAAAACCCGCCTGCCCAAGGACTACCTGAACCCGGCCAAGTCGTTCAAGGCCGGTGAAAAGGCCCTGGGCAACGATGAGCTGCCGTTCGAGTTCCTGATGAACGCCCTGCGCCTGACCGATGGCGTGGATGCCGTGCTGTTCGCCCAGCGTACCGGCCTGGACCTGGCCAGCCTCGCCGAAGCCCGGCGCCAAGCCGAACAAAGCGGCTTGTTGCAGGTCGAACCGTCACGCCTGGCGGCCACGCCCCGTGGGCAACTGTTCCTCAACGACCTGCTGCAATACTTTCTGATCTAAGGAAATCACATGGATCTGGTACTCGACCTGCTTGCCACCGTGTCCCGCTGGAGCCGCAGCAATCTCTCGGAAATCTCCCTGGCGCTGGTGGGCTGCCTGTTGGTGCTGTTCGGTGCCGACATCAAGGGCTGGGTGGAGGCACGCCTGGGTGGCCTCGCCGGCGCCCTGCGGGTACCCCTGATGGCCCTGCTGTGCATGATCGGCAGCGGCCTGGCATTGATCTATGCCACGCCGTGGATCGTCCGCGGCCTGAGCCAGTTCAACAACTACAGCCTGGCGCCCGTGCTGCTGGTGGTACTGGTGCTGATCGGCGTGGTCGCCGATCGCCGCTGATGCGGGCTTGTAGCTGAACAAGGACATGTATGAGCAAGAACCCCATGGAAACCACCAGCAAGTTCCTCAGCTATGTGCTGCGCCATGAACCCCAGGCCATCGGCCTGGAACTGGACAGTGAAGGCTGGGGCGAGGTCGATGCGCTGATCGCCGGCGCGGCCAGCGAAGGCCGGCCGCTGACTCGGGAACTGATCGAGCAGGTGGTCCGCGATAGCGACAAGAAACGCTTCACCCTGTCGGCCGACGGCCAGCGCATTCGCGCCGCCCAGGGTCACTCCAACAAGGCCGTGCAGCTGCAACTGCAAGAGCGCCAGCCGCCAGCCGTGCTCTATCACGGCACCGCCACGCGCTTCATGGACTCGATCAACCAGCAGGGCCTGGTTCCGGGCTCGCGCCATCACGTACACCTGTCCCATGACCCAGACACTGCCCGCTCGGTGGGCCAGCGCTACGGCCAGGTGGTGTTGCTGCAGGTCGATACCCAGGCCATGCAGGCCCAGGGCTGCAAGTTCTACCAGGCGGAGAATGGCGTGTGGCTGACCGACCAGGTGCCGGCCAGCTGCATCACCGAGGTGTAGCGGCCGGGCCACTGCAGGGCCCGGCAAGAACCCCTCGGGAAGAGGGGCGGCAGGTCAGTCCAGCTTCTCGAACTTCAAGTCCCAGACACCATGGCCCAGGCGCTCGCCGCGGCGCTCGAACTTGGTGATCGGACGCTCGGCCGGACGCGGCACGCACTTGCCGTCCTCGGCCAGGTTGCGATAACCCGGGGCGACGTTCATCACTTCCAGCATGTACTCGGCGTAGGGCTCCCAATCGGTGGCCATGTGCAGGATACCGCCAACCTTCAGCTTGCTGCGCACCAGCTCGGCGAAGGTCGCCTGGACGATACGGCGCTTGTGGTGCCGGCTCTTGTGCCACGGATCGGGGAAGAACAGCATCAGGCGATCGAGGCTGTTATCGGCCACGCAGCGGTTGAGCACTTCGATGGCGTCGCAGTCGTAGACCCGCAGGTTGGTCAGGCCCTGGGTCAGCACGCCGTTGAGCAGCGCACCAACGCCCGGACGGTGGACTTCCACGCCGATGAAATCCTGCTCCGGGGACGCCGCGGCCATTTCCAGCAGCGAGTGACCCATGCCGAAACCGATTTCCAGGGAGCGTGGCGCCGAACGACCGAACACCTGGTCGTAATCCACCGGGGCATCGGCCAGGGGCAGCACATACAGCGCAGCCCCCTGGTCCAGGCCGCGTTGCTGGCCTTCGGTCATGCGCCCGGCGCGCATCACGAAGCTCTTGATACGGCGGTGCTGGCGTTCGTCGCCAGCTTCCGGCTCGATTGGCGTGTCGTTTGATTCAGTCATCAATGGCTCTTACTTGATCAGACCATCCAGCGGCGAGGATGCGCTGGCATAGAGTTTCTTCGGCATGCGACCGGCGAGGTACGCCAGGCGGCCCGCGACAATCGCGTGTTTCATGGCTTGCGCCATCATCACCGGCTGCTGCGCGTGGGCGATGGCCGAGTTCATCAGCACCGCCTCGCAGCCCAGCTCCATGGCGATGGTGGCATCGGAGGCGGTGCCGACACCGGCATCCACCAGTACCGGGACCTTGGCTTCTTCGAGAATGATCTGCAGGTTATAGGGGTTGCAGATTCCCAGCCCGGTACCGATCAGGCCGGCCAGCGGCATGACCGCGATGCAGCCCATTTCCGCCAGCTGGCGGGCAATGATCGGGTCGTCGCTGGTGTAGACCATCACGTCGAAACCTTCCTTGACCAGCACTTCGGCGGCCTTGAGGGTTTCCAGCACGTTGGGGAACAGGGTCTTCTGGTCGGCCAGGACTTCCAGCTTCACCAGGTTGTGGCCATCGAGCAGCTCGCGGGCCAGGCGACAGGTGCGCACGGCTTCCACCGCGTCATAGCAACCGGCGGTGTTGGGCAGGATGGTGTAGCGGTCCGGCGGCAGGATATCCAGCAGGTTCGGCTCACCCGGGTTCTGGCCGATGTTGGTCCGGCGCACGGCTACGGTAACGATCTCGGCGCCGGAGGCCTCGATGGCCAGGCGAGTTTCTTCCATGTCGCGGTACTTGCCGGTGCCTACCAGCAAACGCGACTGGTACGTCCGACCGGCCAGGACGAAAGGCTTGTCACTACGAACGTTGCTCATCGGAAATCCTCTGTTGGGGTGAGGTTCTTGCAGAATTCTTTGGTAGACCGAACGCCGCGAGGGCCTAGCGAGCGAAGGAAAGGCAAGGCAAACAGGCGAGAAAGCGAAGACCAGGGGCTGGTGGGGCATTCCAAGCTGTTTTCAATGCAAGCCTTTCTGAGCGCTGTAGTTCTCGCGGTGCCTGGCTAGCCGCCGCCGATGGCGTGGACGACTTCCACCTGGTCACCCTCGTTGAGGGTGGTTTCGGCGTGCTGGCTGCGCGGAACGATATCCAGATTGAGCTCCACTGCGATTCGGCGCCCAGTCAGCTCCAGGCTCGTCAGCAGGGCCGCAACGGTCGAGCCGTCGGGCAGTTCAAAGGATTCACCGTTCAACTGAATGCGCATGCTCGAGGCCGCCATCATTTTTAGGGGCCAGCATTCTAGCCCGATCATGACCTAAAGGTCAGCTACAAGCGTCAGGCGGCTGCTTGCAGGCGCCAGGCGGCAAGCCCCAGCAGCAACCAGCCAGCAAGGAACGAGGCGCCACCCAGGGGGGTGATGATGCCCAGCTTGCCAATCCCCGTGAGGGTCAGCAGGTACAGGCTGCCGGAGAACAGCAGGATGCCCAGGGTGAATGCCCCCCCTGCCCAGGCCACCAACCGCCCCGGAACCTGGGTGGCCAGCAGGGCTACGCCAAAGAGGGCCAGGCAATGCACCAACTGGTAAGTGACCCCGGTATGGAAAATGGCCAGGTACTCGGCGCTCAGGCGATTCTTCAGGCCGTGGGCGGCGAAAGCACCCAGGGCGACCCCGGTGAAACCGAAGAAGGCAGCCAGCATCAGGAAGCCACGCAACATGGGGAACTCCAGTCAGATTCAGCGCAAAGGGTCTGTATAATGGCGCGCTCAAACGGTTCGGCCAAGCCATCTCTATGCTGCGTTATCTGTTTCGTCGTCTGGTAAAAGCCTTGAAATGGTTCGTCATCGGCAGTATCGCGCTGGTGCTGTTGTTGCGTTTCATACCGCCGCCAGGCACGGCCTTGATGGTGGAGCGCAAGATCGAGTCCTGGATCGACAACGACCCCATCGACCTGCAACGCACCTGGACCCCCTGGGACGAGATCTCCGATAACCTCAAGGTCGCGGTGATCGCCAGCGAGGACCAGAAATTCCCCGAGCACTGGGGGTTCGACTTCGACGCCATCCAGGCGGCCCTGGCCTATAACGAGCGTGGCGGCAAGATCCGCGGCGCCAGCACCTTGAGCCAACAAGTGTCGAAGAACCTGTTCCTGTGGTCCGGCCGCAGCTACCTGCGCAAGGGCCTGGAAGCCTGGTTCACCGCCCTGATCGAGGTGCTCTGGCCAAAACAACGGATTCTCGAGGTCTACCTCAACAGCGCGGAATGGGACGAAGGCGTGTTCGGCGCCGAGGCCGCTGCACGCCATCACTTCGGCGTCAGCGCCGCCAATCTCAGCCGCCAGCAGGCCAGCCTGTTGGCCGCAGTACTGCCCAACCCCCGGGTCTGGAGCGCAGCTCGCCCCAGCACCTACGTGCTCCAGCGTGCCGGCTGGATCCGGCGGCAGATGAGCCAACTGGGCGGGGCCGCCTACCTCAATCGCCTGGACGAATCACGCCGGGCGCCCTGGGCCGAGTAGGCCAGCGATACCCACAAACGAAAACGCCCCGATCATCTCGGGGCGTTTTGCTTGGTGCCTGGCTTGGCGTTACGCGGCAATGGACAACTTCAGCTTGTTCATCGCGCTCTTTTCCAGCTGGCGAATACGCTCGGCCGAAACGTTGTACTTCTGCGCCAGGTCGTGCAGCGTCGCTTTCTCCTCTGCCAGCCAGCGCTGGTAGAGAATGTCGCGGCTACGCTCGTCCAGCACTTCCAGCGCTTCGTGCAGGTTGTTGGTGGAGTTGTCGCTCCAGTCAGCATCCTCCAGCTGCAACGCCGGGTCGTAGCGGTGATCTTCCAGGTAGTTGGCCGGCGACTGGAAGGCGCTGTCGTCGTCGGCTTCGGCAGCCGGGTCGAAGGCCATGTCCTGGCCGGTCAGGCGACTTTCCATCTCGCGCACTTCACGCGGCTCCACACCGAGGCTTTCCGCCACGCGATGGACTTCCTCGTTGTTCAACCAGGCCAGGCGTTTCTTCTGGCTGCGCAGGTTGAAGAACAGCTTGCGCTGGGCCTTGGTGGTCGCGACCTTGACGATCCGCCAGTTGCGCAGGATGAACTCGTGGATTTCCGCCTTGATCCAGTGCACGGCGAAAGACACCAGGCGCACGCCCATTTCCGGGTTGAAGCGCTTCACGGCTTTCATCAGGCCAACGTTGCCTTCCTGGATCAGGTCGGCCTGGGCCAGCCCGTAGCCGGAATAGCTACGGGCGATATGTACGACAAAACGCAGGTGGGCAAGCACCATCTGCCGAGCTGCCTCAAGATCCTGCTCATAGTAGAGACTCTCGGCCAGTTCACGCTCCTGCTCCGGCGTCAGCAGTGGAATGCTGTTCACCGTGTGCACATAGGCCTCCAGGTTTGCGCCTGGAACCAATGCGTAAGCAGGTTGCAAAGAAGTGGTCATACGAAAAAACCTCCGACTCACATAACTCGTGCAGTTCAGCACTGCGAAAATTGACCAGGAACCGCTAAACAAGTTCCCATGAACGCTGAAAGGTCAATACAAGCAAAAAGACACTACTTCGGTGCCAGCTCCCTCAGGTGGCGGGCCACCGCAATCCACGCACCGATATAACCCAACAGCACCGCCCCTAGCAAGAGCGACAGACCATCGGCAACAGGGACTCCCGCCAGGGCGAAATCACTGCCGTAGAGGCCGGCCAGGCCGACCACCGCATCGTTCAGCCAGTTAAGGCCAAAGGCCAGGACACCCCAGGACAGAATCCCCGCACCGAAGCCATACAACGCCCCCATATAAAGGAAAGGACGTCGCACGTAGCTGTCTGTGCCGCCGACGAGTTTAATCACTTCTATCTCGGTGCGGCGGTTTTCAATATGAAGACGAATGGTATTGCCTATCACCAAAAGTAATGCGGAAACCAGCAGCACCGTCAGGCCGAAGACAAAACGATCCCCCAGCTTGAGGATCGCGGCCAGCCGCTCGACCCATACCAGGTCAAGCTGCGCCAGTTGCACCTTGGGCATGTCCGCCAGGCGCTGGCGCAGGGCTTCCAGGGTTGCCTTGTCCACTTCGTCAGGGGTTACCAGGACCACTCCCGGCAACGGGTTATGGGGCAGTTCACGCAGTGCCTCGCCCAGCCCGGATTGCTGCTGGAACTCTTCCAGGGCCTTTTCCTTGCTGATGAACTCGGCGTCTGCCACGCCAGGCAGCGCCTTGATCTGCTCACTGAGCTGCTCGCCTTCGTTGGCCGATGCCCCCAGTTCCAGGTACAGGGAGATCTGTGCCGCACGCTGCCAGGAACCACCCAGGCGCTCGATATTGTTGAGCAACAGTGACAAGCCCATGGGCAAGCTCAAGGCCACGGCCATCACCAGGCAGGTGAAGAAGCTGCCAATGGGCTGCTTGCCCAGGCGACGCAAGCTGTCCATCAGGCTGGCACGATGACTTTCGATCCAGGCGTGCAACAGGGTGCCGAAATCCGGACCGTCGTCCTCACTGCCTTTTTTCTTTGGCGGCGGCGCATCGGATGCCTTGGGCGCTACGCGCTCCGCCACTTTAGGAGTACGTGTGGCACTCATACGCCAGCCTCCCCGTCACCGATCAATCGCCCGCGCTGCAGGGTCAGCATGCGATGGCGCATGCGGGCAATCAGGGCCAGGTCGTGGCTGGCGATCAGCACGCTGGTACCCAGACGATTGATATCTTCGAATACGCCCATGATTTCCGCCGCAAGACGCGGGTCGAGGTTACCGGTGGGCTCGTCCGCCAGCAGCAAGGCCGGACGGTGGACGATGGCCCGGGCGATACCCACCCGCTGCTGCTGGCCAGTGGACAGGTCGCCAGGGTAGAGCTCGGCCTTGTCCGACAGGGCCACGCGCTCCAGGGCCGAATCCACGCGCTTGGCAATCTCGGCCTTGGACAGGCCGAGGATTTGCAGCGGCAAGGCCACGTTGTTGAATACCGTGCGATCGAACAACAACTGGTGGTTCTGGAACACCACGCCGATCTGGCGGCGCAGGAACGGAATCTGCGAGTTGCTGATCTGCCCCAGGTCTTGCCCGGCCAGCAGCAACTTGCCCGAGGTCGGGCGTTCCATGGCCAGCAACAGGCGCAACAGGGTGCTTTTACCGGCACCGGAGTGGCCGGTGACGAACAGGAATTCGCCGCGCCGGACGCGAAAGCTCAGCTCATGCAAGCCAACGTGACCATTGGGATAGCGCTTACCGACCTGTTCGAAACGAATCATGAACGCTCCCGCTCGGCAAACAATGCCTGGACAAAGGGTTCGGCCTCAAAAGTACGCAAGTCGTCGATGCCCTCGCCCACCCCGATGTAGCGGATCGGCAGGCCGAACTGCTTGGCCAGGGCGAAGATCACGCCGCCCTTGGCGGTACCGTCGAGCTTGGTCAGGGCCAGGCCGGTCAACGTGACCGTCTGGTTGAACTGCTTGGCCTGGTTGATGGCGTTCTGGCCAGTACCGGCGTCCAGCACCAGCAGCACCTCATGAGGCGCATCGGCGTCGAGCTTGCCGATGACCCGACGGACCTTCTTCAGCTCTTCCATCAGGTTGTCCTTGGTGTGCAGGCGCCCTGCCGTATCGGCGATCAGTACGTCGATACCCCGGGCCTTGGCGGCCTGCACGGCGTCGAAAATCACCGAGGCCGAGTCGGCGCCCGTGTGCTGGGCAATCACCGGGATCTTGTTGCGTTCGCCCCAGACCTGCAGTTGCTCTACCGCTGCGGCACGGAAGGTGTCGCCAGCGGCCAGCATGACTTTCTTGCCTTCGAGCTGCAGCTTCTTGGCCAGCTTGCCGATGGTGGTGGTCTTGCCAGCACCATTGACACCCACTACCAGGATCACGAATGGCTTGTTCTGGGCAACGACTTTCAGCGGCTGCTCCACCGGCTTGAGCATGCCAGCCAGCTCGGCCTGCAACGAGGCATATAGCGCGTCGGAGTCGGTCAGCTGCTTGCGCGCCACCTTCTGGGTCAGGTTCTGGATGATCACCGAAGTGGCCTCGACACCAACGTCGGCGGTCAGCAGGCGGGTCTCCAGGTCTTCGAGCAGTTCGTCGTCGATGGCCTTCTTGCCCAGGAACAGGCTGGCCATGCCTTCGCCGATGCTGGCGCTGGTCTTGGACAGGCCTTGCTTGAGGCGGGCGAAGAAACCGACCTTGCCTTCATCGCTGGAACGAGCAGGCTCGGCAACGACCTCAGGCTCAGGCTCGACAACCGCCACCGGCGCCACGACAGGAGCAGGAGCAGGAGCAGGAGCAGGAGCAGGAGCAGGAGCAGGAGCAGGAGCAGGAGCAGGAGCAGGAGCAGGAGCAGGAGCGACAGGCTCGGGGGCGGCGAATACCGGGGCAACAGGTGCCTGGACGTCAGTCACCGGAGCGATCACCGGGGCCTCGACCACTGGCTCAGGCGCTGCGGCCACGGTTGGAATCGCTGGCGTCACGTGCTCGGCCTGGACATCCTCCACCAGGGCCACGGGCTCCTCGGCCACCGGCAAGGTCAACCAGGGCTTGTGCTCGGGATTCGGAGTCAAGGGCAGGTCGGGGGCAACCGGCGCGGAGGAATGCGGCTGCGCCTGGGGTTGCACCACGGGTTCGGCGACCGGAGCAACCACCGGTTCAGCCGGGATGGTGCTCGGTGCAGGCTCGATGACTGGAGCCGCTACCGGCTCGGCAGGCACTGGTGGCTGCTGGACGACGGGTTCCTGCGGCTTCTTGCGCAGCCACCCGAACAGGCCTTTCTTCTCGCCAGCCGCGGCTGGAGTCTTTTTGTCGTCGTTGGAACCAAACATGGAGACGGCTATCTCAAGGTAGCGATGCGCCAGCAGGCGCCTCGGTAAATAAATATTCGATGCAGAACAGACTATGTTTCATCCAGCTTGTTCACGCGCAACATGTTGTCGAAATGCCCGGAGGCACCTCAGGGATCGATTTTACTAAAGGACTGGAACGGCAAAATCGGCGAAACGTCGAATTTTAGCTGATAAATCAAGGATTATTGCCGGAAACTCATGCAACCTGATCAAGTTATTGCTGACCCGCGAGAACCTGATAGGCGTGGCCGCCAGTAAAACGGATCAGTATCCTAGGGCGTGTCACCCCTCATTACCAGTACCGCGTGGCCACCCGCAAGGCCCGGCCCGGTAATGAATGGCGACACGCCCCAACCTCTCGCCCGCAGGCCAAGACCCAGCGGACAGCCCAACAGGTTTAAAACGAATGAATGCTCTAGCCCGCCGCGCCGCAGGCCTGCTGCTCAGCACAGTTTGTCTGCCGCTTGCAGCCCTGGCTGCCGACCCGCAACCCACCCACGAATTCACCCTCGACAACGGCCTGAAGGTCGTTGTCCGCGAAGACCATCGTGCCCCGGTGGTGGTCTCACAGGTCTGGTACAAGGTCGGCTCCAGCTACGAAACCCCAGGCCAGACCGGCCTTTCCCACGCCCTGGAACACATGATGTTCAAGGGCAGCGAGAAGGTCGGCCCCGGCGAAGCCTCGTTGATCCTGCGAGACCTGGGCGCCGAAGAAAACGCCTTCACCAGCGATGACTTCACCGCCTACTACCAGGTCCTGGCTCGCGACCGCCTGGGCGTGGCCCTGGAACTGGAAGCCGACCGCATGGCCAGCCTGCGCCTGCCGGCCGACGAATTCAGCCGCGAAATCGAGGTGATCAAGGAAGAACGCCGCCTGCGCACCGACGACAAGCCCCTGTCCAAGGCCTACGAGCGCTTCAAGGCCATGGCCTACCCCGCCAGCGGCTACCACACGCCGACCATCGGCTGGATGGCCGACCTGAACCGAATGAAGGTCGAGGAACTGCGCCACTGGTACCAGTCCTGGTACGTGCCCAACAACGCCACCCTGGTAGTGGTTGGCGATGTCACCCCGGACGAGGTCAAGAACCTGGCCCAGCGCTATTTCGGTGCGATTCCCAAGCGTGACGTACCGCCAGCGAAGATCCCCATGGAACTGGCCGAACCCGGTGAGCGCCTGATCACCCTGCATGTGAAGACCCAGCTGCCCAGCCTGATGCTGGCCTTCAACGTGCCAAGCATCGCCACCGCCGAGGACAAGCGCGCAGTCAACGCCCTGCGCCTGGCTGCTGCGCTGCTGGACGGTGGCTACAGCGCCCGTATCCCGACCCAGCTGGAGCGCGGCGAGGAGCTGCTGTCCAATGGCTCCAGCAGCTACGACGCCTATACCCGTGGCGACAGTCTGTTCATGCTGTCCGCCACCCCCAACGGCCAGAAGAAAAAAACCATCGCCCAGGCCGAAGCCGGGCTGTGGCGCCTGCTGGAGCAACTCAAGACCACCCCGCCCTCCGCAGAAGAGCTGGAGCGGGTCCGGGCCCAGGTGATTGCCGGCCTGGTCTACGAGCGCGACTCGATCACCAGCCAGGCCACCGCCATCGGTCAGCTGGAAACCGTCGGCCTGTCGTGGAAGCTGATGGACACCGAGCTTGCCGAACTGCAAAGCGTGACCCCGGAAGACATCCAGAAGGCCGCCCGCACCTACTTCACCCGGGAACGTATGAGCGTGGCCCACGTACTGCCTGAGGAGTCCGCTCATGAATAAGCGCAAGAATGCTTCACCGATCCTGCTGGGCGCCGCATTGGCGGCCCTGCTCACCGCCGGCGGCCTGTACCTCTCGCGATCCGGCGAAAGCAATGCCAGCCAGGCCCTGGACAACGCCAAGAGCAGCCAGAAGCTGCAATCTCTGGCCGAGCTCGATGGCAAGGCTCCCAGCCACCGCAACCTCAATGTGCAGACCTGGAGCACCGCCGAAGGCGCCAAGGTGCTGTTTGTCGAGGCCCGCGAGCTGCCGATGTTCGACATGCGCCTGATCTTCGCCGCCGGCAGCAGCCAGGATGGCAACACCTCCGGCCTGGCCCTGCTGACCAACGCCATGCTCAACGAGGGCGTGGCCGGTAAGGATGTGGGCGCCATCGCCCAAGGCTTTGAAAGCCTGGGGGCGGATATCGGCAACGGCGCCTACAAGGACATGGCCGTGGTCTCGCTGCGTAGCCTCAGCGCGGTGGATAAACGCCAGCCGGCACTGAAGCTGTTTGCCGAAGTGGTGGGCAGGCCGACCTTCCCCGCCGACTCCCTGGCCCGGATCAAGAACCAGCTGCTCGCCGGCTTCGAGTACCAGAAACAGAACCCCGGCAAGTTGGCCAGCCTGGAGCTGATGCAGCGCCTGTACGGCAGCCATCCCTATGCTCACGCCAGCGAAGGCAACGCCAAGAGCGTTCCGGGCATTAGCCTGGCGCAACTGCAGGCGTTCCACGCCAAGGCCTATACCGCCAGCAATGGGGTGATCGCCCTGGTGGGCGACCTCTCGCGCAGCGACGCCGAGGCGATTGCCGCCCAGGTTTCCGCCGCCCTGCCCAAGGGCCCGGCCCTGGCGAAGATCGAGCAGCCCGTAGAACCCAAGGCCAGCGTCGGCCACATCGAGTTCCCATCGAGCCAGACCAACCTGCTGCTGGCGCAACTGGGCATCGACCGTGACGACCCGGACTACGCTGCGGTATCCCTGGGCAACCAGATTCTCGGCGGTGGCGGTTTCGGCACCCGGCTGATGAGCGAAGTGCGCGAGAAGCGCGGCCTGACCTACGGCGTCTACTCCGGCTTCACCCCGATGCAGGTCCGCGGCCCGTTCATGATCAATCTGCAGACCCGTGCCGAGATGAGCGAAGGCACCCTCAAGCTGGTGCAAGATGTATTCGCCGACTACCTGAAGAACGGCCCGACCCAGAAAGAACTGGACGACGCCAAGCGTGAACTGGCCGGCAGCTTCCCGCTGTCCACCGCCAGCAACGCCGATATCGTCGGCCAACTGGGCGCCATGGGCTTCTACAATCTGCCACTGAGCTACCTGGAGGACTTTATGCGTCAATCCCAGGAGCTGACGGTGGAACAGGTCAAGGCCGCCATGAACAAGCACCTTAGCGTCGACAAGATGGTCATCGTCAGCGCCGGCCCGACCGTCGCCCAGAAGCCGCTACCACCCCCTACTGACAAACCCGCCGAGCAACCGCTCGGGGTTCCGGAGCACTGATGGCCCGTCCAGCCCGTCCCAGCAAGAAACCCGTCCACAACCAGCACAACGGCGTGGGCCAGCTGCGCATCATCGGCGGCGAGTGGCGCAGCCGCAAGCTGAGCTTCCCCGACCTGCCGGGCCTGCGCCCGACCCCGGACCGGGTGCGCGAGACCCTGTTCAACTGGCTCGCACCCTATGTACCCGGGGCCAAGGTGATCGACCTGTTCGCCGGCAGCGGCGCGGTGTTCCTCGAAGCCCTGTCCCGCGGTGCTGCCTCGGGCCTGGCGCTCGATAGCAGCAGCATTGCGGTGTCCAGCCTGCGCGAACACCTGGGTACCCTGCGCTGCACCGTCGGCCAGGTACAAACGGCCGACGCCTTGCGTTATCTGGAAACCCAACCGGCCACCGCCTTCGACCTGGCTTTCCTCGACCCACCGTTCAACCAGAACCTGCTACCCGCGGCCTGTGCCTTGCTGGAAGAGCGTGGCTGGCTGGCGGACGATGCCTGGATCTACACCGAAAGCGAGGCAGCGCCCTCGACCCTGGGCCTGCCGGCACGCTGGCGCCTGCATCGTGAGCAAAAATCCGGGCAAGTGCATTACGCGTTGTGGCAACGTATGGCGGACAACGCCGCTTAAGCCGGCTGCAAGCACAGCCCCCGGGCTGTGCACCGCTGCCTAGAGATCCTCCCCGTGTCCGATTCGCCTGATCGCTTCACCCCTGCCTTCGGCCTTGGCAATCCGCACCTGCAGACCTTGTGGGGCCCGCTGTGGCGCCCCACCACGCACCTGGAACGCCAGCGCGAGCGCCTGTGGCTGGAGGACGGCGACTTCCTCGATCTCGACTGGCACGGCCCCCATAGTGCCGATTCACCCTTGGTACTGGTACTGCATGGCCTGACCGGCTCCTCCAACTCACCCTACGTGGCCGGCCTGCAACAGGCGCTCGCCGCCCGCGGCTGGGCCAGCGCCGCGCTGAACTGGCGTGGTTGCTCGGGCGAACCCAACCTGCTGCCGCGCAGCTATCACTCCGGTGCCAGCGAAGACCTGGCCTCGGCCATCGCCCACCTGCAGGCCAGGCGTCCCCAGGCACCGCTGTACGCCGTGGGCTACTCCCTGGGGGGCAACGTGCTGCTCAAGTACCTGGGGGAAACCGGCAGCGCCAGCCCACTGCAAGGAGCCGCGGCGGTCTCGGTACCCTTTCGCCTGGACCAGTGCGCCGACCGGATCGGCCAGGGTTTCTCCAGGGTCTACCAAGCGCACTTCATGCGCGAGATGCTGGCCTACATCAAGGACAAGCAGCGCCAGTTCCAGCACGACGGCCGCCATGACGGACTGGCGACCCTGGCACAACTGGGACCGCTGACCAAGATGCGCACCTTCTGGGATTTCGATGGCCGGGTCACCGCACCACTGCATGGTTTCGCCGACGCCCAGGACTATTACCGGCGCGCCTCCAGCCGCTACTTCCTGGGGGAGATCCGCACCCCGACCCTGATCATCCAGGCTGCGGATGATCCTTTCGTCTTCCGCCACAGCCTGCCCGAAGCCAGCGAGCTGTCGGCCAGTACCCACTTCGAGCTACAAGCCAGGGGCGGGCATGTCGGGTTCGTCGAAGGCACCCTCAAGCACCCCGGCTATTACCTGGAGCGGCGCATTCCACAATGGCTGGCAGGCCTGGGGCGCCATGGATAGTCCCGCCCGCGAATCGATCCGATTCTGGCAGACCGCCCCGCTGACAGGCGTCGAGCTGCTCTCGGCGCGCTACATCGAGCATCGTTTCGTACCCCACGTGCATGACGGTTTCGTGATCGGCATGATCATGGCCGGGGCCCAGCGCTACCGCTATCGCGGCGCCGAGCACCTGGCGGGTAGCGGCACCCTGGTGCTGATCAACCCCGACGAACTGCACACCGGGGCCAAGGGTACCGAGGACGGCTGGCTGTACCGAGCCTTCTACCCAGACAACCAGCAGGTGCTCGGCCTGCTCGGCGAACTGGGCCTGCCCAACAGCAACCTGCCGGCATTTGGCGCGACCCTCTACCGCGACCCGGACCTGGTCAAGGGATTCACCTGCCTGCACCACTTGCTGGAAAGCCCTGCCACGGCTTTGCAACAGCAGACCCAATGGCGTGAAATGCTGCTCCTGCTGCTCCAGCGTCATGCCAGGGTCAAGGCGCCGAAGGCGCCTGGGCAGGAGCACCGGGCCATAGTCCAGGCCAAGGAACTATTGCGTGAGCAGTTGGCAGCACCGCCGTCCCTGGAAGAGCTGGCTGCGGCAGTGAACCTGTCGCCCTTCCACTTTGCCCGGGTGTTCCGCCATGCCACCGGCATTCCTCCCCATACCTGGCTGATGCAGCAACGCATCGCCAAGGCTCGGGCCCTACTGCGCGAAGGCTGTTTGCCACTAGAAGTGGCGACGCAACTGGGCTTCGCCGACCAGAGCCACCTCAGCCGGCAGTTCAAGCAGGTCTATGGGGTCGCGCCTGCGGCCTACCGCAGTGCCCTGCAAGGCCACTGAACCCGGCCGTGCCTGGTGAGGCTCCGGCCGGTATCAGCTCGCGCACTCCACAAACTTGCGCAATGAGAGGCGAACTCTGGCAATAGCGGGCTCAGTCGCCCGTGGCAATGGCCCGCGCAGGATCGGTGATCCACTCGCTCCACGAGCCGGCATACAGCCGGGCCAGCGGGTACCCGGCCAGACACAGGGCGAACAGGTTGTGACAGGCCGTCACACCGGAGCCGCAATAGGCCACCAATTGCTCCGGTGAACGCCCAGCGAGTTTCTCGGCAAAGCGCTGCTTGAGCTGTGGCGCTGGCAGGAAGCGGCCATCGCTGCCCAGGTTGTCGGTGAACGCGGCGCACTGTGCCCCGGGAATGTGCCCGGCCACCGGGTCGATCGGTTCCACCTCGCCACGAAAACGAGGCAATGCCCGAGCGTCCAGCAGGGTCAGCTCCGGCTGGCCCAGGCGTCGCTGCAAGTGCTCGGCATCCAGCAACAGGCTGTGGTCAGGCTGGCCGCTGAAGTGCCCCTGGACATGGGGCGGGGCATCCAGGCTCAGCGGCAGGCCAGCGCCATGCCAGGCCTTGAGGCCGCCATCGAGGATAAACACGCCCTCACGCTTGCCCAGCCAGGCCAGCAGCCACCAGGCGCGGGCGGCATAAGCGCCGGGGCCATCGTCGTACAGCACGATGTCGCTGTCGTTATCGATCCCCCAGGCTTGCAGGCGCTCCACCAGCCGGGCCGGGTCCGGCAACGGATGCCGGCCCGTCACGCCCTTGGTCACCGGCCCACTGAGATCCCGGTTCAGGTCGGCGAAATGCGCCCCGGCCAAATGCCCCTCGGCATAGCAACGCTGCCCGTAGTCCGGGTCTTCCAGGGCAAAGCGGCAATCCAGAATCACCAGGCCAGGCTGTTGGCGCTTCTGGTCCAGGGCTAGCGGGCTGATCAATTGCGCAAGGGGCATAGCGGGCTCCTGTGAATGAGGGTCGAAGCTGGATCCTACTGCACTTCTTCCAGGGCTTGGGCCAGAGGCACGTAAAACTCCTCGAACAGTCCGTTGACCGCTTCCCGGGCCTGCTCGGTGACAAAGCCGGCTTCCAGCACCAGCACCTGGTAGACGCCACGCTTGATCGCCTCCTCGCTCAGGTGCGTGGAGTTCTCGCGAGTCGTGCACAAGAAACGCACCCAGGAGGTGAGGATGATCCAGGCATTGAGGGTCAGGGATTCGATCTGCACCCTGTCCATGGCGATGATCCCGGCATCGACGAAACGCCCATAGATGGCCATGCCCTGGATCAGGCAGCGCTGCGAGAAGCGCCGATAACGCGCCGCCAGCTCAGGGTCGCTGTCGAGCAGGTGCTCCAGGTCCCGGTGCAGGAAGCGGTAGCGCCACATGGCCGCCAGCAGGGCCTGCAGGTAGTAGCGCTTGTCCTCTACGGTGACCGCCCGCCCGGGAGGCGGACGCAGGAAGCTGTCCACCAGGCTTTCGTACTCGGCGAAGAGTACGGCGATGATCGCCTGCTTGTTGGGGAAGTGGTAGTACAGGTTGCCCGGGGATATCTCCATATGCGCGGCAATGTGATTGGTGCTGACATTGCGCTCGCCCTGCTGGTTGAAGAGCTCCAGGCTGAACTGGACGATGCGTTCACGGGTTTTTATACGTGGGGCCATGGATGTGGGCTTTAATTCGGAAGACTGGGTGCATTTTACGACCTATTCCCCCTGGGGATAAATCGCGACCGGCACGGGATGGTAATTGACAATTTAGAGCATAAGCTCTAAAAAACTAGCCACCTCACAAAAACCGGAGCCCGGTCATGTCTGCCGAAATCGCCTACCTACAGGATTCCCTTCAGCAACAGGACGGGCTGCTGGAGCTGTTCGAAGCCCAACGCCGGGCCTATGCCGCCAACCCGATGCCCCCTGCCGCCCAGCGCGACCAATGGCTCAAGGCATTGCAGGAGCTGCTGAGCAATGAACGCCAGGCGCTGGTCGACGCCATCAGCCAGGACTTCAGCAACCGCAGCGCCAATGAAACCCTGGTGGCAGAAATCATGCCCAGCCTGCATGGCATCCACTATGCCCGCAAACACCTGAAGGGCTGGATGAAACCCTCCCGCCGCGCCGTCGGCCTGGCCTTCCAGCCGGCTTCAGCCAAGGTGATCTACCAGCCGCTGGGCGTGGTGGGGGTCATCGTGCCCTGGAACTACCCCCTGTTCCTGTGCATGGGCCCACTGACCGGAGCCCTGGCCGCCGGCAACCGGGTCATGCTCAAGCTCAGCGAGTCGACCCCCGCCACCGGCCTGCTGCTCAAGCAACTGCTGGCGCGGATCTTCCCCGAAGACCTGGTGTGCGTGGTCCTGGGCGAGGCGGAGGTGGGCATGGCCTTTTCCAAGCTGCCCCTGGACCACCTGCTGTTCACCGGCGCCACCAGCATCGGCAAGCATGTGATGCGTGCCGCAGCGGAAAACCTGACCCCGGTGACCCTGGAGCTGGGAGGCAAGTCCCCGGCCATCGTCTCCCATACCGTGCCGCTCAAGGATGCTGCCGAGCGTATCGCTTTCGGCAAGACCATGAACGCGGGCCAGACCTGCGTCGCCCCGGACTATGTGCTGGTGCCGGAGGAGCGCGTGGACGCCTTCGTCGAGGCCTATCGCCAGGTAGTGAACCGCTTCTTCCCGACCCTGGCGGACAACCCCGACTACACCGCCATCATCAACCAGCGCCAGTTGGCGCGGCTCAACAGCTACCTGAGCGACGCCACCAGCAAAGGCGCGCAGGTGGTGTCGCTGTTCGATCAGGGCCAGGAACGCCGCCTGCCCCACAGCCTGCTGCTCAATGTCACCGATGACATGACAGTCATGCAGGATGAGATCTTCGGGCCGATCCTGCCCGTGGTGCCCTACAAGACCCTGGACCAGGCCCTGGCCTATATCACCGAACGGCCTCGCCCCCTGGCGCTGTACTACTTCGGCTACGACAAGGCCGAGCAGCAGCGCGTGCTCACCGAAACCCATTCCGGTGGCGCCTGCATGAACGACACCTTGTTGCACGTGACCCAGGACGACCTGCCGTTCGGCGGCATCGGCCCTTCCGGCATGGGGCACTACCATGGCCATGAAGGCTTCCTGACCTTCAGCAAGGCCAAGGGGGTATTCATCAAGCAGCGGTTCAACGCCGCTCGCCTGATCTATCCACCCTATGGCACATCGATCCAGAAGCTGATCCAGAAGCTGTTCATCCGCTAGGAGCCGTTGAAAGCAGAGCGGCTGCCAGCGCGGTCGCTTTTCGAGAGACCTCAACCAGTAGATCGCAGGGTAATAACAACAATGACCCCTAGCCTGACCGAAACACCCGCGCTGTCACGGCGCGGCCTGCTGAAAATCGGCCTGTGCGCCAGTGCTTTCCTGGCCACCGCCGGCCTGGGTGCCAGCCTCAGTGGCTGCTCCGCCAGCACACCGGCCAACGGTTTCGCCATCTTGCGCAACAATGAACTGCCGTTTCTGAGGGCGTTGATCCCGGTGATGCTCGAAGGCGCCGTGGCAGCGGACAGGATGTCCACTGCCATCGACGCTACCCTGGTAAACCTGGACAACGCCCTCAACCATCTGTCGCCGGAAATGCTCAAGCTCACCCAGCAGCTGTTCGACGTGCTGGGCATGGCCGTGACCCGGGGGCCACTGACGGGGATCTGGGGCAGCTGGGAGAATGCCAGCGCAGACGATATCCGCAACTTCCTCAAGCGTTGGGAGAACAGCTACCTGTCGCTGCTGCGCATGGGCCACGCCTCGTTGCTGCAGCTGGTGATGATGGCCTGGTATACCCGTGCCGAATCCTGGGCGCACTGCGGCTACCCCGGGCCACCCAAGATCTGATCCAGCCAGCCGCCACCGGTCGCATCAGGGAGATGTGCGGCCCCAGTACCTTTGCGCCACGACCTCAATAATAAGAGAGCACCCGCTATGCCCGTACCTGATCTGTTCCGCGAAGGCCTGAACCGTGGCTGGAAAACCTACAACGGCTCGCAACTCGAGCAGGACCTGACGCTTGAAGCCGACGTCGCCATCGTCGGCAGCGGTGCGGGAGGCGGCACTACCGCCGAGATCCTCAGCGCCGCCGGCTACAAGGTGCTGCTGATCGAAGAGGGCCCGCTCAAGACCAGCGACGACTTCAAGATGCTCGAGGACCAGGCCTACACCAGCCTGTACCAGGAGGGCATCGGCCGCATGAGCAAGGACGGCGCCATCACCATTCTCCAGGGCCGTGCCGTCGGGGGCACCACCCTGATCAACTGGACCTCGAGCTTCCGCACTCCCGATCCGACCCTGGAGCACTGGGCCCGCGAGCACGGGGTCGTGGGCCACAGCTCGGCCGAGATGGCGCCCTGGTTCGAGAAGATGGAGCAGCGCCTGGGCGTCGCGCCCTGGGCCATGCCGCCCAATGCCAACAACGATGTGATCCGCAAGGGCTGCGAAACCCTGGGCTACAGCTGGCACGTGATTCCGCGCAACGTGCGTGGTTGCTGGAACCTGGGCTATTGCGGCCTGGGCTGCCCGACCAACGCCAAGCAATCGATGCTGGTGACCACCATCCCCGCCACCTTGGAAAAAGGCGGAGAGCTGCTGTACCTGGCCCGTGCCGACCGCCTGCAGATCAGCGGCGACAAGATCACCAGCCTGCAATGCCAGGCCATGGACGAGCGCTGCGTGGCCCCTACCGGCCGCAAGATCACCGTCAAGGCCAAGCACTATGTGCTGGCCGGTGGCGGCATCAACAGCCCGGCCCTGCTGCTGCGTTCCGATGCGCCGGACCCGCACTCGCGGCTGGGCAAGCGCACCTTCCTGCACCTGGTGAATTTCTCCGCTGGACAGTTCGACGAGGTGATCAACCCGTTCTATGGCGCCCCCCAGTCGATCTATTCCGACCATTTCCAGTGGCAGGACGGCACCACCGGCAAGATGTCCTACAAGCTTGAGGTACCGCCTCTGCAACCTGCCCTGGCCAGTACCCTGCTGGGCGGCTTCGGCCCCCAGAGCGGCCTGACCATGGAGCAACTGCCGCACACCCACGCCATGCTGGCGCTGCTGCGGGACGGCTTTCATCCCGATAGCACCGGCGGCAACGTCGAACTGCGCGGTGATGGCAGCCCGGTGCTCGACTACCAGGTCTCGCCCTACGCCTGGGACGGCCTGCGCCGGGCCTTCCATAGCATGGCGGAGATCCAGTTCGCCGGTGGCGCCAAGGCCGTCAAGCCGCTGCACAGCGACGCACGCTTCGCCAAGACCCTGGCCGAGGTCCGCACCCAGATCGACGGCCTGGACCTGGCCCTGTACCGCACACGCCTGGGCAGTGCCCACGTGATGGGCGGCTGTGCCATGGGCGAGGACCCGAAAACCGCAGTCACCGACAGCCAGGGTCGCCATCACCAGCTGCGCAACCTGTCGATCCACGACGGCTCGCTGTTTCCCACCAGCATCGGCGCCAACCCGCAACTGTCGGTCTATGGCCTGACCGCACAACTGGCCACGGCCCTGGCGGAACGCTTGAAATCGGCGTGAAGGAACTCGGTATTCGTGGCGTCTATAGTGCTTTGTAAGCCAAAAGGCGACTTGGCCGACCGGAAAGGCTGCGATACCATCCGACTCCCCAACGGATTCCCGCCAGGACGACGCGATGAACCGAGTGCTGTACCCAGGTACCTTCGACCCTATTACCAAGGGCCACGGCGATCTGGTCGAACGCGCCTCGCGGCTGTTCGACCACGTCATCATCGCTGTTGCGGCCAGCCCCAAGAAAAACCCGCTCTTCCCCCTGGAACAGCGCGTGGAGCTGGCGCGAGAGGTGACCAAGCATCTGCCCAACGTCGAAGTCGTCGGCTTCTCGACGCTACTGGCGCATTTCGCCAAGGAGCAGAACGCCAATGTCTTCCTGCGCGGCCTGCGGGCGGTTTCGGACTTCGAATATGAGTTCCAGCTGGCCAACATGAACCGGCAACTGGCCCCGGACGTGGAGAGCCTGTTCCTCACGCCGTCCGAGCGCTATTCGTTCATTTCCTCGACGCTGGTCCGTGAAATCGCAGCCTTGGGCGGTGACATCAGCAAGTTCGTCCATCCGGCCGTCGCCGAAGCCCTGACCCTGCGCTTCAAGAAGTAGAGCCCCGGGCCCCGCCAGGGGCCACGGCTCGCTGTCAGCCATCGCGCCCGCGTGCACTGTGGGCGCCAATACGGCACAATTGCGCGCATTCGTTTTTACATGCCCGGGCCTGCCGCCCAGGCCGGAGTACCCCATGTCCCTGATCATCACCGACGATTGCATCAACTGCGACGTCTGCGAACCCGAGTGCCCTAACGCGGCCATCTCCCAAGGCGAAGAAATCTACGTCATCGATCCGAACCTGTGCACCCAGTGCGTCGGCCACTATGACGAACCGCAGTGCCAGCAAGTGTGCCCGGTGGATTGCATTCCCCTGGACGAGGCCCGTCCGGAAACCGAAGAAGAGCTGATGGCCAAATACCGCAAGATCACCGGCAAGGCCTGATCCGTTTGGGGCCATGGCGGCCCCGGTGTTTGCCAAGGCACGACTGGATGGATATTGCCAGGTGAAGCAGGAATCAGCTCTGGCAGCGTGGGCAGTAGACGCTGGCGCGCTGGCCCAGCTTGATTTCCCGCAATCCCGTACCGCAGACCTTGCAGTGCTCCCCGCCCCGCCCGTAGACGAACAGTTCCTGCTGGAAGTAGCCGGGCTGGCCATCGCCGCCGATGAAGTCGCGCAAGGTGGTACCACCCTGCAAGATCGCCGCCGCCAGGATCCGCTTGATCTCGATCGCCAGCTTCAAGTAGCGCGCCCGGGAAATGCCCTTGGCCTCGCGACGTGGGTCGATGCCTGCGGCGAACAGCGCCTCGGTGGCGTAGATGTTGCCCACCCCCACCACCACGGCGTTGTCCATGATGAACGGCTTGACTGCCATGGAGCGCCCACGGGACAGCTGGAACAGGCGTTCGCCGTCGAACAGGTCGGTCAGTGGCTCCGGGCCCAGCCGCGCCAGCAGCTCGTGGTTCAACGGATCGAGGCTCCAGAGCATGGCGCCAAAGCGCCGCGGATCGGTGTAGCGCAGCGCCAGGCCCGACTCCAACTCGATATCCACGTGTTCATGTTTGGCCGCCGGCAGGCCGACTTCCACCAGCCGCAGGTTGCCCGACATGCCCAAGTGGCTGATCAGGGTCCCGACCTCGGCATTGATCAGCAGGTACTTGGCCCGTCGGTCCACCTGGACGATACGCTGTCCGGACAGGCGCACGTCCAGGTCCTCAGGGATCGGCCAGCGCAGGCGCCGGTCACGCACGATCACCCGGCTGACCTTCTGGCCCTCCAGGTGCGGCGCGATCCCGCGGCGGGTGGTCTCTACCTCCGGTAATTCCGGCATCAGTGGGCGCCCAGTTCGCGCACGGTTTCCTTGAGGTTCTCGAAGTCGTAATCCGACAGGCCGACATAATCGAGAATCAGGTGGCCGATGCTGTTCCACTCGTGGTCTTCGACCTGGTTGCCCAGGACCCGGTGCGAAGCGCAGATGTGCTCGGCCATCTTCAGGATCGCCAGCAGGTTCTTCAGCTGGCTGTTGCGCGAGGACTCATCGCTGAAGATCGCCAGGGCGTTGTGATGGTTGGCAATGGCGTTGGTCACGTGTTCCGGCAGGCGCCAGGACTTGGCTGTGTAGTAGCCCACCACCGCATGATTGGTGTTGAAGGCACGGTTCTCGGTATCCACCACCCGACGCTCGGGGCCGGCGCTGCCGTAGGCTTCTTCCAATACCGTCATGTAGTCGGGGAAGCGCTTGAGCATCAGTGGCACGCCGCAATCGTGGAACAGGCCCAGTGCATAGGCCTCGTCCACGGCCTGGGCGCCGGTGCGCTTGGCCAGGGTCAGGCAGGTCATGGCCACGTCCTGGGCGGTGTCCCAGAAACGGTTGAGGGTGACGATGGTTTCATCGCTCATCTCGCCCTTGATCGACTGCGCGTTGATCAGGTTGATGATCGAGCGGCTGCCCAAGAGGTTAACCGCGCGCTGGATCGAGGCGATCTTGTTGCTCAGGCCGTAGTACGGCGAATTGACGATCTTCAGCAGCGCGCCGGACAGCCCCGGGTCCTGGGATATCAGCTTGGCGATCACCTCCAGATCGGGATCGGGCATGTACTGCTCCATCTGCAGATCCACCATGATCTGCGGCTGGGGCGGCACGCTGATGCCTTGCAGGGCCTGTTGAATCTGTTCGGCTGATAGCTCTTGGGACATAAGTACACACTCTGGGTCAGGCGGCGATTCTACCCCCTATCTCGGCAATGATGGGCAAACCCGCAGGAACTTTACCTTGCACATTTAGCCGCAGGTCCAATGGCCCTCACCGAATGCGTCCGAAGGGGTATAATCGCGCCCTTTTTTCCGGAGCGACGTCATGTCCCTGCCAAGCCTGCGCCTCAAAGCCAACGCCGATCGCCGCCTGCGCGCCGGCCACCTGTGGGTCTACAGCAACGAGATCGATGTAGCCGCCACTCCTCTGCATGGCTTCAAGGCAGGCGACCAGGCGCTGCTGGAAGCCGCCGGTGGCAAGCCCCTGGGCATCGTGGCCATGAGCCCCAACAACCTGATCTGCGCCCGCCTGCTGTCGCGCGATGTACGGTTGGCCCTGGACAAGTCGCTGCTGGTCCATCGCCTGAACGTGGCCCTGTCCCTGCGCGAGCGGCTGTTCGACAAACCCTTCTACCGCCTGGTGTACGGCGATTCCGACCTGCTGCCGGGCCTGGTGGTGGATCGCTTCGGCGACATTCTCGTGGTGCAACTGGCCTCGGCCACCATGGAGCGTCACAAGGACGACGTGATCGCCGCCCTGGTCCAGGTGCTCAAGCCCAGCGGCATCCTGTTCAAGAACGATTCCGCCGCCCGTGATGCCGAGGGCCTGGAGCGCTACGTCGACACGGTGTTCGGCGTGGTGCCGGAGTGGGTCGCCCTGGAAGAGAACGGCGTGAAGTTCGAAGCCCCGGTGATGGAAGGCCAGAAGACCGGCTGGTTCTACGACCACCGCATGAACCGCGCGCGCCTGGCGCCCTACGCCAAGGGCAAGCGCGTGCTGGACCTGTTCAGCTACATCGGTGGCTGGGGCGTGCAGGCTGGCGCATTCGGCGCCAGTGAAGTGTTCTGCGTCGATGCCTCGGGCTTTGCCCTGGACGGCGTGGAGCGCAACGCCGCGCTGAACGGCATCGCCGACAAGCTCACCTGCATCGAAGGCGATGTGTTCGAGGCCCTCAAGGAGCTCAAGGCCGCCGAAGAGCGTTTCGACGTGATCGTTGCCGACCCACCCGCCTTCATCAAGCGCAAGAAGGACCTGAAGAACGGCGAAGGCGCCTATCGCCGCCTCAACGAACAGGCCATGCGCCTGTTGACCAAGGACGGCATCCTGGTCAGCGCCTCGTGCTCGATGCACCTGCCCGAGGACGACCTGCAGAACATCCTGCTCACCAGCGCCCGCCACCTGGACCGCAATATCCAGTTCCTGGAGCGTGGCGGCCAGGGCCCGGACCACCCGGTGCATCCAGCCATCCCGGAGACTCGCTACATCAAGAGCATCACCTGCCGCCTGCTGCCCAACAGCTAAGGCCGCCGGCCGGCCCTTGCCCCGGGAAACGGCCAGCCGATAGCGTTTGACTTTGCAGGGCCGCGACTCGATCCTCGGAACCACCTCAAGGATCGAGTTCGCCGCCCCATGGACCACGCTGCCAAACCTGCGCAAAAGACCCCGGCCATCATCCTGCTGATGACCATGACGCTGCTAGGCGTCTTCCCCCTGGACGTCATCCTGCCCTCCTTCCCTGCCCTGGCCGAACGCTTCCAGACGTCGAGCGCCGATATCGCGCTGTCCGTCAGCCTGTTCGCCATCGGCCTGTCCTTTTCCCTTTTGGTGGTCGGGCCGCTGTCCGACTCCCTGGGCCGCAAGAAGCTGCTGCTGGCGGGCATGAGCGTGGCGATCGCCGGCGCCGCTGGTTGCATCATGGCCAGTGAATATCCGTGGTTCCTGTTCTTCAGGGTGATCCAGGCCATTGGCTGCGGCTGTTTTGTCCTGTCCCAGGCGCTGGTGCAGGACCTGTTCGTGGGCAAGGAGCAGGAGCGCCTGCGCATCGCCCTGGTCACCGCCAGCGGGATCTTCATTTCCTTCTCGCCACTCTTGGGCACCTGGTTGCAGGAGCAACTGGGCTGGCAAGGCAGCTTCGAGGTCTTCATCGCCATCGGCCTGCTGGTGATCCTCAAGGCCTGCCTGCTGCTGGAGAACACTTCGGGCACCGCGTCATCCCGGCACAGGAACATTCTCGCCGCCTACTGGCTGGTCTGCTCGGAGCCGCGATTCGTGGGTTACTGGCTGATCTCGGCCCTGGCCTTCGCCTGCCATTTCTCGTTCATCGTCATCTCGCCGATCATCTTCATGGAGCAGTTGCAGCTCTCGCCCTACCAATACGCCCTGGCGCTGTTGATGTACGGCGCGGCCTATGTGCTGGGCGGTTTTGCCGCGGGAGTGATGAATCGGCACATGCAGGCCAGCACCCAGATCATCACCGGACTGTTGCTGATCGCCCTGTCCGGCCTACTGATGCTGTTCCTGCTGCAATCGAGCATGAGTGCGATCACGGTGCTCCTGCCAATGATCGTCTGCACCGCCGGCACGACCATCACCCGGCCGGTCGCCACGTCCCGGGCCATGGGCCTGTTCCCGCAGAACGCGGGGACCTCGGCTTCGGCCGGCAACATGATCATCTTTACCTGTGGCGGCCTGATCAGTGCGTTCATCAATCTGAGCGCCAGCAACCTGATCATGGCCCTGGGCTTGTGCTTCCTGGTATTGAGCGCAAGCGCCCTGACCCTGAACAGCCTGGTCAATCGGCACAATCAGCGGGCCTGCGCCTGAATCCCCTGGCCCGCCACGAGTGGCCGAGAAACAGCGCAACCGAGAACGCCAGGGGCGGGCCGGTGAAGAAGGCCAGTGACAGGAGCCCATCCTTGAAAGGGTCCAGGTGCCGATAGGCAAGCCACGCCTTGAACAGCCTTTGGACCAGCCAGGGCCACGGCAGCGCCAGTAGCAGCCACAGGCCGTTATCGAGCAGCCGGCGTCCCAACCGGGGCCCGCCCTGCGCCAGGGTGGCGCCCAGGAGCGCGATCAGCAGCAAGGCAGCACCGACGCCATAGACCACCAGCATGGTCGAAGGCAGTGCCAGGCATGCGAGCGCCAGTGCCGCCGCAACCAGGCCCACCAGCAGCACGGCGACCCCGCTGCGCAACCGGCGCCATTGCTCGCCCTGAAGCTGCAGCGTCGTGCCGCCCGCCAACAGGACAGCGGCCAGCACCGCCATGGCGCTAAAGGTCCAGCCGCTATGGAGAAGCAGCCACATCAGTACGCCCCCCTGCAACACGCCAACAGCCAGGTACAACTTCACGGATCGAAAGGGGGCAGGCATTCCAGTTCCATTGGAGGTAGATCGAAGGAACGCGAGTCTAAAGCAATCCTTCGGCCCAGGTGACCTAGAGAGCAATCGATATCGCACCGTGGCCTCGGCATTCCTTCCTGACGCCAGCGGTGTAGAATCGCCAGATTCATCGCCAGTCATCCCCCGGCGGGTTTATGAGCTCAGGCTGAGTCTCGCGGCGATCCCGCGGTGTCATCGGCAGCTTCGGACACACGGCCATTTCTGAGTGTTCCCGAGGTCAATAGAAGCTCACTCCCCATTTGTCACCTGATTAGCCGCCCGGAGTGCTCCATGCCTGATTACCGCTCGAAAACGTCCACCCACGGCCGCAACATGGCCGGCGCCCGCGCCCTGTGGCGCGCCACGGGGATGAAAGATGCCGACTTCAAGAAGCCGATCATCGCCATTGCCAACTCCTTCACCCAGTTCGTCCCGGGGCACGTGCACCTGAAGGACCTGGGCCAGCTGGTCGCCCGCGAGATCGAACGCGCCGGTGGCGTGGCCAAGGAATTCAATACCATCGCCGTGGACGACGGCATCGCCATGGGCCATGACGGCATGCTGTACTCGCTGCCCAGCCGCGAGATCATCGCCGACTCCGTGGAGTACATGGTCAACGCCCACTGCGCCGATGCCATCGTCTGCATCTCCAACTGCGACAAGATCACCCCCGGCATGCTGATGGCCGCCCTGCGCCTGAACATCCCGGTGATCTTCGTGTCCGGCGGGCCGATGGAAGCCGGCAAGACCAAGCTCGCCTCCCACGGCCTGGACCTGGTGGACGCCATGGTCATCGCCGCCGACTCCAGCGCTTCTGACGAGAAGGTCGCGGAGTACGAGCGCAGCGCCTGCCCGACCTGCGGTTCGTGCTCCGGCATGTTCACCGCCAACTCCATGAACTGCCTGACCGAGGCCCTCGGCCTCGCCCTGCCAGGCAACGGTTCGACCCTGGCCACCCACAGCGACCGCGAACAGCTGTTCCTGCAGGCCGGACGCACCATCGTCGAGCTGTGCCAGCGTTACTACGGTGAGAACGACGAATCCGTGCTGCCGCGCAACATCGCCAACTTCAAGGCATTCGAAAACGCGATGATGCTCGACATCGCCATGGGCGGTTCGACCAACACCATCCTGCACTTGCTGGCTGCCGCCCAGGAAGCCGAGATCGATTTCGACCTGCGCGACATCGACCGTCTCTCGCGCAGCGTGCCGCAACTGTGCAAGGTCGCGCCGAACATCCAGAAGTACCACATGGAAGACGTGCACCGTGCCGGCGGCATCTTCAGCATTCTCGGTTCGCTGGCCCGTGGCGGCCTGCTGCACACCGACCTGCCGACCGTGCACAGCCGCAGCATGGAGGAAGCCATCGCCAAGTGGGACATCACCCAGACCACCGATGAAGCGGTGCACCACTTCTTCAAGGCAGGCCCTGCCGGCATCCCGACCCAGACGGCGTTCAGCCAGTCGACCCGTTGGGAAACCCTGGACGACGACCGTGAAAACGGCTGCATCCGCAGTTTCGAACACGCTTACTCGAAAGAAGGCGGCCTGGCCGTGCTGTACGGCAACATCGCCCTGGACGGCTGCGTGGTGAAGACCGCCGGCGTCGACGAGTCGATCCACGTGTTCGAAGGCAATGCCAAGATCTTCGAAAGCCAGGACAGCGCGGTACGCGGCATCCTCGCCGACGAGGTGAAGGAAGGCGATATCGTGATCATCCGCTACGAAGGTCCCAAGGGCGGCCCAGGCATGCAGGAGATGCTGTATCCGACCTCCTACCTGAAGTCCAAGGGCCTGGGCAAAGCCTGCGCCCTGCTCACCGACGGCCGCTTCTCGGGCGGCACCTCGGGCCTGTCCATCGGCCATGCTTCGCCGGAAGCTGCCGCTGGCGGCGCCATCGGCCTGGTACAGGACGGCGACAAGGTGCTGATCGATATCCCCAACCGCTCGATCAACCTGCTGGTCAGCGACGAGGAGCTGGCTGCCCGTCGTGTCGAACAGGACAAGAAAGGCTGGAAACCTGCGGAAGTTCGCCCACGCAAGGTGACCACCGCCCTGAAGGCCTATGCCCTGCTGGCCACCAGCGCCGACAAGGGTGCGGTCCGCAACAAGGCCCTGCTCGACAGCCTGTGATCGCCACCGGCAAATGAAAATGCCCCGCCATGTGCGGGGCATTTTTTTACCTTGCGCCAGTGCAGGCTCAGGGCATGCGCTCGCCCAGCTGCGCGCGCAGGAAGCGATACAACCCGTCGGCGCTCTTGCGATAGCCGTCGGCGGTCAGGTGGACCAGGTCGTTGCGTGCCAGGTCGCTGGCCTGCCAACGACTGATGGAGCAATCGCCGCCCATGAACGCCTGCCAGTCCCAGAACAGCGTGCGGCTGTTTTTCGCCACGTCCTTCTGGATCTGGATGATCTGGCGCAGTGGCTGAGGTTGCGAGGCTGCACAGCTACCGGCATTGCGGCGCTTGATGGAATCCGGCGGGCCGACCAGCAGGATCACCGTCTTGGGCAGGTTCTTGCGCAACAGCGCGACCTTCTCCTGCAACTGGCTGCGATACAACTGCAGATCGATATCGTCATCGAAGGCCTCGTTGGTGCCATAGGCCAGCACCACCATGTCCGGGCGCAGGGCCTTGAGGGCCTCCAGCCAGCCGGACTGCCACTTGTCCAGCACATCCAGGCGCGCGCCGTTGATACCCAGGGCGGAATAGATCACCCCGGCGCTCTTCTGTCCGAGAATGTTCCAGCCACCCAGGGCCAGGCCCTGGCTGTTGGCCACATTCAGGTCCAGGGGCAGGGTCAGGTTGTTGAACGGAGGGCTCATGCGCCATTGCCCGCCAGTGGCAGCCAGCATGCGGCTGCTCTTGTTGAGGTTGTCCCGGGCGGTCAGGGTATTGTTGCTGGCCGCCTGGTACAGCGCAGAGATGCGGTATTGCTGGTTGCTCGCCTCGCGCTCGGCGATGTGCACCCGGGCACCCGGGGTCATCGGCAGCGACAGGTAGCCACCCAGGGGAAACTGCGTGCTCTGCTGGTTGCGCGCCGACACCAGCGACCACTGGCGCTTGGCGGCGCTCAAGATCACGCGCTCGTAGCGGGTCCCGGGTACCGGCGTGGCCGCTACGAAGCCAATGCCGCCATCGCCATATTGCGCCTGCAGCAGGCGTCGCATCTCACCGCTGAACAGGTCGGCCGCGGTATGCGAGTCGCCCAGTTGCACGATGCTGATCGGCGTACGGCTGGAAGTACTGAACTTGCGCGCCAGCAGTGCCAGGTTCGGGTCACTGCCGGCGGTCACGACCTTCTTCTGGCTCGGGCCAGACTTGGCCAGTGCCGAGGCAGGAGTGGCCTGGACCTCGGTGGTCGGGCTGCAACTGCTCAGCAAGGTGATGCCCAGCAACAGCGCAATACCTTGCAGTCGCCCCATATCAATGCTCCGTTAATTGTTGACTGGGAAAATTGATCATCGAGATCACACGCTCAGCGATCAGCTTCTGCCCAGTGGGTGTGAAGTGAATACCGTCATCGACCCGGGTCTTGACCTTCTGGCCATCGGCGGTGGTGCGGTAGTAGGAAAACTCGTCGTTGCGGTAGCCGAGAATCTCGTTGGCCGAAACGAAGTGCTGGTGGTACTGCTCGATCTGGCTCTTGTACAGATCGCTCAGGTAAGCCATTGCCGTAGACAGCTTGGCTTTCTCCATGTTCGGCGGGCCGACCCAAATCACCTGCACATTATGCGCCTGGGCGGTGTCGAGGATCGAATCGATGCGCTGGCGATAGGTCTGTTCCCAGTCCGGCGTCTTGAAACGCAGGAATGGCTTGCCCTTGACCACAGGCATGTCCCAGGGATCGTTGGGCCCCAGGAAAATCACCATCAGGCGGATATTGGGATTGCCGGCCAGGGTGTTCTCGACGGTCTTGGGCCAGTTGAAGAAGCTCGGGTAGGCAAGGCCGGTACTCTGCTTGCTCAGGTTCAGGCTCTTGACGTTGTAGCGCTTGCGCAAGGTGTTGGCCATGTGGGGCGCCACGCCTTGCATCAACGAGTCCCCGACGAAGAACACTTCGTCGCCGCTGCCGAGGCTGGCCATTAGCGGCGCCGTCACCGGTTGCCCGGGCTCGGCCATATGCCTGGCCGCAGGCGCCGCGACCACCGGCTGCGCAGCCGCGACGGCCAGTTGCGGCGGACTCGGGTGAGCGCTGGCCACCGGAGCCTGGTGCGCCGGAGCAGGCGGCGTGACGACTGGCGCGACTGGCTCAGGCTCTACCTCCACAGCGGCCTGGGCCTGGGCTACCAGGTTCACCTCGCCCTGCACGGCAAAACTGTCGACGAAGGCCACCCGGGCGTTTTCCAGGGCCTGGTTGAGCTGCGCGCCAAAGCGCCACTGCGGATTCTGTGACAAGCCTGGAATCTCACAGGCTTCATGGTATTTCTGCTGGCAGTAGAGACGGATCGACTGCTGGTTGAACCACACCAGCAGCACGCTGGTCACCACCAGGGCATAGAGCACCTTGGCCGCACTGCCAAAGCCTTTCGACAGGGACGAACGGTTAGAAACTGGCATAGATGAACCCCGGCACGCCCGACGGTGAGGCGAAAATGACCACGCAGATAAACAGCCCCAACGGCACTGGATACAGCAGCCATGGCAAGCGGGTGGCCGCATCGAACAGGCGGCGCAGCAGCGCTACGATCCGCGGGTAGAAGGCCACGAACAGCAGGCAGCCCACCAGCGACAAGGCACTGCCGGCCAACCCCGCCAGGGACAGGCCGCCCAGGCCACCAAGCATGTCCAGGGCATCGGGCAGGGTCGCGCAGCGGAAGAAGATCCAGGCCAGCGCCACATAGTGGAAGGTCAGCAGGCGAGCCAGCAGGTCGGACCGGACCCAGGCCGGGCCCCGCGCCAGCAATGGGCTGCACAGTTTGTACAGCGCCAGGCCGACGCCATGCAGTGCCCCCCAGATAATGAAGTTGGCACTGGCGCCATGCCACAGGCCGGAGATCAGCATGGCCAGCAGCATGTTCAGGTTGCCGCGCCAGACCGGGCCACGGTTGCCTCCCAGCGGGATGTACACATAGTCGCGGATGAAGGTCGACAGACTGATGTGCCAACGCCCCCAGAATTCCTTGAGGTTGCGCGCCGCATAGGGGTAGTTGAAGTTCTCAGGCAGGCGGAACCCCAGCAGCAGGGCGATACCGGTCACCAGGTCGGTATAGCCGCTGAAGTTGAAATAGATCAGGAACGAGTAACCATAGACCGCCCGCAGGATCTGCTCGGCGGAATAGGCCACGGGGCTTTCGAATACCGGGTCGACCCATTCGTTGGCCAACCACGAGCTGAGGAAGAACAGCTTGACCACCGCCACCGCGATCAGGCCCAGCGCCCGTTGCGGCTCCAGCACCTGGCGCAGCTGTGGCGGATTGATCTGCCCCAGCATTGGCACCGCCCGATTGACCGGGCCGGCTACCAGGCTGGGGAAAAAGGCCAGGTACAGCGCCAGGTCGAAGGGCGAGCCAGGCGTCAGCTCGCGCCGGTTGATCGACACCAGGTAGCTGACCGAGTGGAAGGCATAGAACGACAACCCCACGGGCAGCAGCACCTCCAGCAACGGCAGGGATACTTCCACGCCGAACTGGGCGAAAACGCCCTGCACGCTACTGGTGAAGAAATCCTGGTACTTGAACAGGTAGAAGGCTCCCAGCACCAGCAACAACATCAATCCGTTGACCCAGCCGCGTCCAGGGTAACGCTGGCTGAGCAGGCCCAGCAGGTACACCAGGGCGGTATAGCCCAGCAGGATATAGAGGAAGTTCAGGCTGAAGCTGGCCAGGATGGCGTAGCTGGCGGCCAGCAGCAGGACGTTCTGCAAGCGCAGACTGAAGCCCAGGCTCCAGTACAGCATGAAGAACAGGATGAAGCAGAGGCCGAATTCGATCGAGAGATAGCTCACAACGTAGTCCATTACGTGCAGACGGGGGCGAACCCGGCACAGGGAGAGCAGGCGGGAGAGTATAAACGGGCGCGATTATGGCAGAGGGGCTTTGCCTGTCACAAGTTGAAACACTCGCCCTTCCAGGGCTCTGCGGCCCTGGCGGCAGTGCGGATGGGCCGCGGGAGAAAGCGCCGGTGAAAACCTTTCTCCCCGGCGCACAGCGCCTTACTGGATATCTTCGGGCTTGACGATTACCCAGTTCTTGTCGGCAGTCACCGCCAGCCCTTCCTTGGCCTGGGCCGCGGCATGCTTGGCGATCATGCCGTTGAGCTGGGTCATGTACTTGTCCTTGCGATTGACCCACAGGTGGATGCCGCCCTTGGCCACGTCCACATCGTGGAACAGCATGTAGCCATCGCTGGTGGGGGTATCGCCGCCTACCAGCACCGGCTTCTTCCATTCATCGATGTAGGTCATGATCGCCGCGTGCTTGCCGGCCATCCAGGTAGCCGGAGTCCACAGGTAGGGCGTCAGCTCCAGGCCCAGGTTGGCCTTCTCGTCATACTTGCCCTCGGCGATCTGCTTGCGGGCGGTGGTCAGGGCGCCGGTCTTGCGGTCCTTGAGCAGGGTAGTGACGCCGATGACGTTCTGCGGCTTGACGTTGTAGCCGTACTTGGGGTCCGCGGCGACCATGCGCACCAGCTCCTCGGAAGCGGCGGTCATCACGTAGACCTCGATGCCGTTCTCCATCAGCTTGTTGTACAGCTCGGCCTGGCCAGTGAAGACCTTGGGCGGGTTGACCTCGATGGTCTTGACCACATCGCCGTCGTAGTAGGTGCTCGATACCGGCTTGCCGGAGGCCATCAATTCGTCCACATGGCCCTTGAGTTCCTTGAGGGTGAAACCTGCAAATACCTGGGCGACCCAGGGGTAGCAGACCATGTCGTCGATCTCGCAGAGCCGGTAGTAGTAGCTGAACAGGCTCTCCTTGTGCTCGGCGGTGTCCTTGAACGGGATCAGCTTCAGCGACGGGTCGAGGGTGTCGCGGGTGATCAGGCCCTTGTTTTCCAGGTAGGGCAGCAAGGACTCTTCCAGGTCGTAGCGGTAACTGGTGTTGTCCATGTCGAACACCGCGTAGTTACCCTTGTTGGCGTTGGCTGCGATCATCGCCTCCAACTGCTTGGCCTGTTCTTGCGGCCAGTGTTTCAACTCGGTGGCGAAAACCTGGCCGGCGAGGCCCAGGCAAAGGGCGGCGGCGAGCAGTTTGGGTGCGAATTTCATCGGCGATTTCTCCCTGGGTGAAAGTCATCGACGCTAACAAATCCTTGTGACAGTTCTCGTCTGTGCGCGACTTTTCGTGTCCCATGAGCGCCAACCCCATGTGCTATAGCGTCACCGGCTTATTCCAAAAACGACGGTCGACATGCGATATCGTTATTAATTCAATAGATTTCAAGCTGTTAGGCTTGCCGGTTCGCAATCGCCCCGAGCCGCGATTGGCACATGTTTACCGGAGCCCCAATGAATCTGCCGCTGATCCTCAACCTGCTGGTGTTCCTGGCCCTGCTGCTGGGCCTGGCACAAACCCGCCACACCACCTGGAGCCTGGCCAAGAAGGTCCTGCTGGCACTGGTGCTGGGCGTGGTGTTCGGTATCGCCCTGCACAGCATCTACGGTGCCGGCAACCCGGTCCTCAAGGCCTCCATCGGCTGGTTCGACCTGGTGGGCAACGGCTACGTGCAATTGCTGCAAATGATCGTGATCCCGCTGGTGTTCGCCTCGATCCTCAGCGCCGTGGCCCGCCTGCACAATGCCTCGTCCCTGGGCAAGATCAGCTTCCTGACCATCGGCACCCTGCTGTTCACCACGGCCATCGCGGCCCTGATCGGCATCGGCCTGACCAACCTGTTCGGCCTGAGCGCCGAAGGGCTGGTGGCCGGCACCCAGGAACTGGCTCGCCTGCAAGTGATCCAGAGCGACTACGCCGGCAAGGTCGCCGACCTCAACGTGCCGCAATTGCTGCTGTCGTTCATCCCGCAGAACCCCTTCGCCGACCTGGCCCGGGCCAAGCCGACCTCGATCATCAGCGTGGTGATCTTCGCGGCGTTCCTGGGCGTTGCAGCACTGCAACTGTTCAAGGACGACGCTGATAAAGGCCAGAAGGTGCTCAATGCCATCGACACCCTGCAAGCCTGGGTGATGCGCCTGGTGCGCCTGGTGATGAAGCTCACGCCCTACGGCGTGCTGGCCTTGATGACCAAGGTGGTGGCGGGCTCCAACCTGCAGGACATCATCAAGCTGGGCAGCTTCGTGGTGGTGTCGTATATCGGCCTGGGCCTGATGTTCGTGGTCCACGGCCTGCTGGTCGCCCTGGCCGGGATCAACCCGCTACGCTTCTTCCGCAAGGTCTGGCCGGTGCTGACCTTCGCCTTCACCAGCCGCTCCAGCGCCGCGAGCATTCCCCTGAGCATCGAGGCGCAGACCCGGCGCCTGGGCATCCCGCAGTCCATCGCCAGCTTCGCTGCTTCGTTCGGCGCCACCATCGGCCAGAACGGCTGCGCCGGCCTGTATCCGGCCATGCTGGCGGTGATGGTCGCCCCGACTGTAGGCATCAACCCGCTGGACCCGCTGTGGATCGCCACCCTGGTGGCCATCGTGACCTTGAGTTCGGCCGGTGTGGCCGGCGTCGGCGGCGGCGCGACCTTCGCCGCGCTGATCGTACTGCCGGCCATGGGCCTGCCGGTATCCCTGGTGGCCCTGCTGATCTCGGTGGAGCCGCTGATCGACATGGGACGTACCGCGCTGAACGTCAGCGGCTCGATGACCGCCGGCGCCATCACCAGCCAGGCGATGGGACAGACCGACAAGGCCCTGCTGGACGCCGACGAGCACGAAGACCTGGCCCACGCCTGACGGCTCCGTGTGGCCGCTGCCGCAGGCTGCGCATGGCCCGCAGGGCCACGGGGACATCGAAATCGCTGAAGGTCCTGCGGACCTTTACGCGGCCTCGCAGGCTCGGCAGCGGCTACAACTCAGGCTCGTTCCCAGACTTCGAAGCTGTAGGCCGGCTTGTCGCCTTCCGCCGGGTTGGGCAGGTCGGACACCAGCTTCCAGCGCTGTTCATCGAACTCTGGGAACCACGCATCCCCTTGCGGGCTCAAGGCCACTCGCGTCAGGTACAGGCGATCCGCCTGTTCCAGGCCCTGGGTGTAGAGCTGCGCGCCACCAATCAGCATCAGCTCGCTGGCGCCCTGTTCCAGGGCCCATTGCTCGGCACGCGCCACCGCAGCTTCCAGCGACGGGTACACCTCGGCACCTTCGAGCGCCAGATCGGTCTGACGACTGACCACGATGTTCAATCGCCCGGGCAACGGCCGGCCAAGGGAGTCCCAGGTCTTGCGCCCCATGATGATCGGCTTGCCCAGGGTCGTGGCCTTGAAGTACTTGAAATCCCCCGGCAGGTGCCAGGGCATGCTGTTGTCGATGCCGATCACGCGGTTTTCAGCGAGTGCCGCGATCAGGCTCAGAGGGAGTGATTTTTTCATGCCGGCGAGCATACCAGAGGGCCGGGGATCTGTTCCCGCCCCACGGCGAATCCCGGCGATCTAACCCGACCAACGCTGCAGCAGTTATGCTCAGCGCACTCTTGAGCGATGGAATGACGCGTGACTGCAATGACTCCCCTGCAACGACTGTGGCTGACCGAAACCGTGCGCCTGCGCGAGGAACACGCCGGCCCCCTGGATGACCAGGAAGCCAACCGCGTGGCCCGGCAACAGGGTGGCGACCTGGCCAGCCGGATCCAGGCCCGGGCCCTGTGGCTGGCCCGGCGCGACGGCTTGGACAGCGCGCTGCTGCACTGGTGGCAAGGGGCACGCCTGGCCTTCCTGGTCCTGGCGGTGCTGGCGGTCCTCAGCGGGGCCGGCCTGGCCTTCAGCGCCCTGGGCAACACCCGGGAGCCGGTGAATGTGTTCTGGGCCCTGGGCAGCCTGCTGGGGATCAACCTGCTCCTGCTGCTGGGCTGGCTGGCCGGGTTGCTGCTGTTCGGCGGCCACGATTCCGGGCTGGGCCGCCTGTGGCTGTGGCTCAGTGAAAAATGCTCGCGCGATGCCAAGGCCGCCCAGTTGCCGCCGGCGTTGCTGCTCCTGCTGCAACGCCACAAGCTCAACCGCTGGGCCCTGGGCACCCTGGTCCACGGCCTGTGGCTGCTGGCCCTGCTCAGCGCCATGAGCATGCTGCTGGCGCAACTGATTACCCATCGCTACGACTTCGTCTGGGAGAGCACCCTGCTGGGGGCCGACGCCTTCGTCTCGATCACCAACTTCCTGAGTGCCGGCCCACGGGCCCTGGGCTTCGGCGTACCGACCGTGGAAATGATCCAGGCCAGTACCCGGGACGTCTACAACACCGAACTGGTGCGCCAGTCCTGGGCGGTGTGGCTGGTGGCGTCGCTGGTGATCTACGGCGTGCTGCCGCGCCTGGTGCTGATGCTGCTTTGCCGCTGGCGCTGGGTCCACGGCCGGGCCCGCCTGCAACTGGACCTCAAGCTGCCCGGCTACGCCCAGCTGCGCGAGCGCCTGATGCCCAGCAGCGAACGCCTGGGGGTCAACGACCTGGCGCCGGAACACCTGCATCAGATCGCCGGCGGCAGCAGCAGCCTGGACAGCAGCGGTGCCTTGCTGGTGGCCATCGAATTGGACGACCAACGCACCTGGCCGCCGCAGTTGCCCGAAGCGGTCAAGGACGCCGGGATCCTCGACAACCGCGAATCGCGCCACCGCCTGCTGGAGCAGATGAGCCGCTTCCCCCCTGCCCGCCTGCTGATCGCCTGCGACCCTCGGCGCTCCCCCGACCGCGGTAGCCTGGGGTTGATCGCCGAACTGGCCCGCAATGCCGGCGCCACCCGCATCTGGTTGCTGCAGGCCCCAGCCGGCCAGGCCCTGGACGCTGATCGCCTGGGCGACTGGCACGCCGCCCTGGAGCGACTGCAACTGCCGTTCGCCGACTGCGCGCCCTTCAACTGGCTGGAGACCGGCCATGACTGATGCCCGCACCCGGCCGCTGACACTGGCGGTGGTCGGCCACACCAACGTCGGCAAGACCTCGCTGCTGCGCACCCTGACCCGGGATGTGGAGTTTGGCGAGGTATCCCATCGCCCCAGCACCACTCGCCATGTGGAAGGCGCGCGGCTGTCGGTGGATGGCCAGCCGCTGCTGGAGCTCTATGACACCCCGGGCCTGGAAGACGCCATCGCCCTGCTGGACTACCTGGAACGCTTGGAGCGGCCCGGCGAGCGCCTGGATGGCCCGGCGCGCCTGGCACGCTTTCTCGATGGCAGCGAGGCGCGCCAGCGCTTCGAGCAGGAAGCCAAGGTCCTGCGCCAGCTGCTGGCCTCGGATGCCGGGCTCTATGTGATCGATGCCCGGGAACCGGTCCTGGCCAAGTACCGCGACGAACTGGAAGTGCTGGCCGGTTGCGGCAAACCGCTGTTGCCGGTGCTGAACTTCGTCAGCAGCGCCACCCAGCGCGAAGCTGACTGGCGCGAAGCCCTGGCCCGCCTGGGGCTGCACGCCTTGGTGCGGTTTGACAGCGTGGCCCCGCCGGAAGACGGCGAACGGCGCTTGTACGAAAGCCTCGGGCTGCTGCTCGAACAGGCCCGCCCGGCGCTGCAGCGGTTGATCGACGACCAGCAGGCCCAGCGCCTGGCACGCCGCCACAGCGCAGCACGGCTGATCGCCGAGCTGCTGGTGGATTGCGCGGCATGCCGGCGCAGCGTGGCCAGCGACGCCGAGCAGGAGCGCCAGGCCGTCGCCACCCTGCGCCAGGACGTACGCCAGCGCGAGCAGCGCTGCGTCGAGGCCTTGCTCAAGCTGTACGCCTTCCGTCCCCAGGATGCCTGCGCCAGCGACCTGCCATTGCTGGACGGGCGCTGGGGCGATGACTTGTTCAATCCTGAAACCCTCAAGCTGCTGGGTGTCCGGGTCGGGAGTGGGATCGCCGCTGGCGCGGCGGCCGGGGCCGGAGTGGACCTGCTGGTGGGTGGCCTGACCCTGGGCGCGGCGGCCATCGCCGGGGCCATCGCCGGCGGCGCCCTGCAAACCGCCCGCAGCTACGGCAACCGCCTGCTGGGCAAGCTCAAGGGCCAGCGCGAACTGACCGTGGACGATAGCGTGCTACGCCTGCTGGCCCTGCGTCAGAAACAGCTGGTGCAGGCCCTGGACCTGCGCGGGCACGCAGCGCTGGAGAGCATCCAACTGGCCACCCCCGAGGATAAAAGCTGGCGCGAGGGCAAGCTGCCGCAAGCCCTGGACAAAGCCCGGGCCCACCCGCAGTGGTCGTCCCTCAACCCCGGCAAGCGCCTGGAGCAGGCCGAACGCCAGGAGCAGATCGAAATCCTGGCCCAGGACCTGTAATCCTGCGTGTAGCCGCTGCCGCAGGCTGCGCATGGCCCGCAGGGCCACGGCGGCTGCAAGATCGCTGAAGGCCTGGCGGCCTTGTCGCAGGCTCGACAGCGGCTACAGGGGTTGCAGCAGGGCTGCGGCCTTGTCCTTGAGGATCTGCAGGTCCATCACCGGCACCCACTCCTGCTTGGCCTGTTCGTCCCACTGGCGCAGGCGCAGGCTCAGCGCACACAGCGGGTCCTGCTCGAATGCCGTGGCTTCCTCGGCCGTCATCACCCCGCCCTGGTACTCCAGGGTGCGGCGACTGGCCTCGCTCAGGCGCTGGAAATACCCCGGCTCCTTGAAGGTCAGGTAGCGCTTGGCCTGCACGTGGTACTCCACCAGTTTCGCCATACGCTCGCTGAAACCGGCCCGGCGCAGGTAGTCGGCCCCCAGCCGTTCATGGCTGACCACACCAAAACCGCCCATGCTCTCAGCATTTTGCTGGCAGATATGCCCGATATCGTGGAAGAACGCCGCCAGTACCACTTCATCGTCGTGCCCTTCGGCCAAGGCCAGCTGCGCGGCCTGGGACATATGCTCGATCTGTGAGATTGGCTCGCCGATGTAGTCATGGTCGCCAAAACGCTCGTACAGGCCGAAGACCTCGGCGATCGCCCGTTCGCGGTCCATCAGGCTTCCTCCAGCAACTGGGCGATGTTGCGCTCGGCCAGCGCCGGGCCGACGCTCATGCCGACGCCGGTGTGCATCAACGCCGCATGCACCCCGGGCATCGCTTGCAGGAATGAGAACGGCCCCGGTCCACGGGCGCCATAGACACCCTGCCAACGCTCCACCACCTGGACCTTGCAGCCCAGGGTCTGTTCGGCCAGCTCCAGCAGCCAGCTGTCCACCTGTTCGCTGTTGAAAGGCGACGGATCGCTGCCGTAGTCATGGGAATCGCCGATGATCAGCTCGCCATAAGGCGTCGGACTGATCAGCAGGTGGATACCGTGCTCATGCAGATGCGCAGCCTCGCGCAGGATCTGCGCCTGTACCGCCTCCGCCTCGGGCAGGTCAGCGAAGGCGCCGTAGTGCACGCAACTCAGGCCGGTGAGCAGGGCATGCTGAAGGTTCAGGTTGACCTGGGGCCGGGCGCGCAACATTTGCAGGCGGCAGATCTGCGGCTGCAGGGCGGCGATCTGTTCGGCCAGCAGGGTCTGGTAGTCATGCCCCGAGCACAGCAGGATGCGCGGTGCCTGGAAGGTCCCGGCGGTGCTGCGCAGCAGGCCTGGCTCGATATCGCGCACCAGAGTCGAAAAGTGGAACTGCACGCCCAAATCCCGGCGCAGGTAGTCGATCAACATCGGCAGTGCTTCGCGCGAATACAGCTGCTGGTCGTCCAGACCGTGCAAGGCAGCGCGGTGATGACGGAACTGGCCGCCGTACAAATCGTTGAGCGCCGCCCCCTGCAACAGTTCGACCCGATAGCCATGCTCCCGCGCGCGCCCGGCGCAAAAGGCTTCCAGCAGTTGCTCCTCGGCCTCCGTACGGGCGAACAGGTAGGAACCATTGCGCTTGAGCTGCAGCCCGGCCAGTTGCTGCCAGTCGGCCCAGATCTCACGACTGGCCCTGGCCAGATCCAGCATGGTGCCCGGCGGCTGGCCGGTCACCAGGGCCTGGCCGAAGTTGCGCACCGACGCCCCCTGGGGCGTCGTGCTGCGCTCGAATACGTGCACCCGCAAACCGCGCTTGGCCGCCGCATAGGCGTGGGACAGGCCCAGGATGCCGGCGCCGACGATCAGCAGATCGCTGTGGTTGGTCATGTTCATGTCTCGTTGGTTATGGCGAGGGAGCAAGCTCCCCCGCCACGGCAAGTACCTGTCGTTATTGCGCGGCGACCTTCTCCGACTTGCCGTCATAACGCTTGCGCCACTCGGCGAGGATCTCGTCGCGGTTCTTCGAGGCCCAAGTGAAGTCGTTCTTGATCAAACGCTGCTCGTAGTCCGCGGGCAGTTCGGTCTGCGGCCTGGCGATACCCGGCTGGGCCAATACGGCAAAGTTTTCCTTGTACAGCTCCATGGCCGCTGGGCTGGCAGAGAAGTCGGCAAGTTTCTTGGCCGCTTCCTCGTGGGCGGTACCCTTGATCACCGCAGTCGCCTCGATTTCCCAGCCCAGGCCTTCCTTGGGCAGCACGATGTCCAGCGGTGCCCCTTTGCGCTTGAGCTGCACGGCCGGGTACTCGAAGGAAATGCCGATGGGGAACTCGCCGGCGGCGGCCAGCTTGCACGGCTTGGAGCCGGAGTGGACGTACTGGCCAATGTTCTGGTGCAGGTCATCCATGTATTTCCAGCCCTGCCTCTCGCCGAAGGTCTGCAACCAGGCACTGACATCGAGGAAACCGGTGCCCGAGGAGGCCGGGTTGGGCATGACGATCTTGCCCTTGTACTCAGGCTTGGTCAGGTCTTGCCAGCTCACCGGCTTGCTCAAGCCTTGTTTCTTGGCTTCCACAGTGTTGAAACAGATGGTGGCGGCCCACACGTCCATGCCGACCCAGGCCGGTGGATTGGCGGCATCGCGGTAGTTGCCGCCAATCTTGTCCAGATCCTTGGGCGCATAGTTCTGCAGCATCTTCTGCTGATTCAGGATCGCCAGGCTGGATGCCGCCAGCCCCCAGACGGCATCAGCCTGTGGACGGTCCTTTTCCGCCAGCAGCTTGGCGGTGATGATCCCGGTTGAGTCACGCACCCACTTGATCTCGATATCCGGGTTGGCTTGCTCGAAGGCCTGCTTGTAGGTCTTCAATTGTTCAGCTTCGAGGGCGGTGTAGACCGTCAGCTCGGTCTTCGCAGCAAAGGCGTTCAGGCTGACAGCGCAGAGGACAGAAGCGGCAAGAGCCAAAGGCTTGAACATGGTGCGGTTCCTTGGTGAGTGCGGATCAGTGGGTGGTTGGGTGAATTCAATGACCGGGCGCCGTCTGGCGCCAGGCCTGGGAGCGACGCAGCAGGCCGCGCGAAGCACCGGCCAGGAGCAGCGACACGCCGATCGAGGTGAACAGGATCAGGGTCGACATCGCCGCGGCGCCGCCGACGTTGCCGGCGTCGTCCATGTTCAGCACGGCGACGGCGGCCAGGATGGTGTCGGGGCTGTAGAGGAAGATTGCCGCCGAGACTGTGGTCATGGCCGAAACGAACAGGTAGCGCACGATGTCCAGCAGCGCCGGCAGGCAGATCGGCACCGTGACCCGCAGGTAGTGGCGGTACAGCGGCGCCTTGAGGGACAGCGCCGCCGCCTCGAACTCCGCGTCCAGCTGGCGCAGGGCGGTGGTGGCGGTCATCTGCGCGGTGGTCAGGTAGTGGGCGATGGTGCACACCACCAGCAGCGCCATGCTGCCGTAGAACACATGCAGCGGATTGCCGTTGAGATTGAAGAAGAAGACGTAGCCCAGGCCCAGCACCAGCCCGGGTACCGCCATGGGCACGAAGCTGAGCATGCGCAGGGCCAGGTTCAAGCCGCGCTGGCCGCTGGTTTTCTCCATCAGGTAGGCCCCGGTGAAGATCACCACACTGCCGATCAGCGCCGTGCACAGGGCCATGGTCAGGCTGTTGCGATAGGCCAGCCAGCCGCCGCCGGCGGTTTCGTCGAACTGGTAGTGGTTCAGCGACAACGACAGGTTGTAGGGCCAGAACTTCACCAGCGATGAGTACACCGCCATGCCGAACACCAGCAGCAGCGCCGCGCAGATCAGCAGCACGATGACCAGGTAGCAGCCATCACGCAGCCGCGAGGGGGTCGGTTTGAACACCTGGGCCCGGCCGCTCATGGAGTCGCCATGGCGCCGGCGCAACCAGGCATCGACGCCGAAGCTCAACAGGGCCGGCACCAGCAGCACCATGCCGATCAGCGCACCACGGCCGAACTGTTGCTGCCCGACCACGGCCTTGTAGGCCTCCAGGGCCAGCACCTGGTAGTCCCCGCCCACCACCACCGGCACCCCGAAATCGGTGATGGTCAGGGTGAACACCAGGCAGAACGCGGCGAACACCGCTTGCCGCGTAGCCGGCCAGGTGATGCTGCGAAACGCCTTGGCCGGGCTCGCGCCCATGCTCGAGGCGGCATCGAACAGCCGCGCATCGGCCAGGGACAGCGCCGACAGCAGGATCATCAGGGCATGGGGAAAGGTGTAGATCACCTCGCCCAGGACGATGCCCCAGAAACCGTAGATGTTGTCGGCAAACAGCCCGCGCAGCAGGCCCTGGTTGCCGAACAGGTAGACCAGGGCGATGCCCGGCAGCATCGACGGCGCCATCAAGGGCAGCAGCGACAGCCCGCGCCAGATGCCCTTGCCGGGGATCAAGGTACGTTGCAGGGCGTAGGCGAACAGGTAGGCCAGGGGCACGACGATGGCGGCCACGCTCAGGGAGACTTTCAGGCTGTTGCCCAGCAGCCAGTGGAAGTTGGCGCTGGTCACCAGCTCGCGGGCGGCCAGCCAGCCACCGCCCTGCCCGGCCTCGGCACTGAAACCGCGCCAGAAGATCGCCAGCAGCGGCAGCAGCACCGCTACCCCCAGCAACACCAGCAGCAAAACCTTGCCACCGATGACGAACACTCGATCGCCAATCTCGGCACGGGAAACCTGGCGCGCCCGTTTGGCGGGTAGCGGCAGGGACATTTCGACGGCCATCTCAGGCAAACACCTGCAGGCTGCGCGGTGGCAGGGCCACCCAGATGTCCTGGGCTCCCAGGCGCGGCATGGCCTCCGGTGCCAGCTCCGCCAGCAGCGGATGCCCCGGCAACTGGTTGAGTTCGAAACTCATGCGGCAGCGGTTGCCGAGGAAGGTGATCTCGCGGACCTTGGCCGGGAACAGGTTTTCCTCATGCACCGGCGGGTTCACGCTGATGGCCTCCGGACGGCAGAACAGGCGTCCCGAGGCGGCCTTGGCCGAGTCGTCGGCCAGGCGCAGGTTCATCCCGCCGACCTGGGCATGGCTGTCGCTGCTGCGGCTGAAGGGCAGCCAGTTGCCCTGGCCGACGAACTCGGCGACGAACGGCGTGGCCGGACGATCGTAGATTTCCTGGGGCGTGGCGTACTGCTCGACCTTGCCGTTGTTCATCACGGCGATGCGGTCGGCCATCAACATGGCCTCGTCCTGGTTGTGGGTCACCATCAGGGTGGTGATGCCCAAGCGTCGCTGCAGCTGGCGCAGCTCGGTGCACAGGTGCTCGCGCACGCGGGCGTCGAGGGCCGACATCGGCTCGTCCAGCAACAACAGCGACGGCGAAGGGGCCAGGGCGCGGGCCAGGGCCACCCGCTGCTGCTGGCCGCCGGACAACTGGCCGGGGTATTTCTTCTCGCTGCCGGTCAGGCCCACCAGTTCGAGCATCTGCGCCACGCGCTTGCGGGCTTCGTCACGGCCACTGCCAGCCAAGCCATAGGCAATGTTGGCCTCCACCGTGAGGTTGGGGAACAGCGCATAGGACTGGAACAGGATGCCGTAGTCCCGGGCCTGCGGCGCCAGGTTCGAGACGTCACGCTGGCCCAGGTACAACTCGCCCGCATCCTGGCGCTCCAGGCCGGCGATGCAACGCAACAAGGTGGTCTTGCCGCAGCCCGACGGCCCCAGCAGGCACACCAGCTCACCAGCGGCCACGTCCAGGGACACGTTATCCAAGGCAGTGAAGGCGCCGAAGCGCTTCTGGATGCCGCGCACCTTCATCGGCGCGCCAGGGTTGCTCAGGGCGGTTGCGGGGGAGTTGTTCATGGACGGACCTCATCTGGCAGATGCAGGCCATCCTAGGGAACGAATGCGTAGGTCTTATGGCAATCAGATAAAAGTTGCCGATAGCGGTATTGGCAGATTTGGGTTGGTGCTCGGCCCCGGTCTCAGAACTTCATGTTCGAGGATTGCTCCAGGCGCATGCTCAGGGAGTGCTTGGTGGAGCCCACCATGGCCCGTAGCCGCTGCAGTTCGCCCTGGCCCGAGGTACTGCGCAATCGGGCAGCCAATCCTTGCCAGTGCTGTTCCAGGCACGGCTCCAGCTCGGCCAGCGCCATGCCCCTGTGCTTGATCAGCCAATGCATGACCAGGTACAGGTGCCCATGCAGCATCGCGTGGACCAGCCGCCCCTGGCCAATCAGGACATCCGGCATGTGGGTCCAGGTATCGGGCGCCAGCGGTACACGCAGTTCCTGGCAGATGGGGCGCACCCGGGCCGGGTCCATGATCGTGTTGTCCAGGTCACGCAGTAACAGCCGCACCGGCTTGCCAGCGCGCAGAACGATGTAGCTGTTCTGCATATGCGGTTCGAGGCAGATGCCCCATTGCACGCAAAGCTGCAACGGGCCGCTCATCAGCACCTCGGCGTAGCGCCGGAAGCTATCGAGGCGGTCGCTGTGGCTGTCCAGCTTCAGCAGGGTCGCGGCCTGTCCGGTCGGGCTCCAGAGGTTCAGGGCCGGCACCACCACCTCGCCATCTCCTGCCAGACAAGGCCCCCTGACGATGGCGCTCAGGTGTTCGCTGACCAGGGCATCGTCCCAGCACAGGGAGGCGACGTCGTATTGGAAGCCGATGCTGGCAATCTCGCTGCGCCCATGGACCTCACGGACGATGCTGGAAACGAAGGGCGCGTTGTAGCTATTGAGGCGGTACAACAAGCGACGCTCCCCGGTCAGGGTGGCATCCAGCGCCAGCTTGACGTCGTACCCTGTCGCCAGCACCCGGCAAGTGCGCTGGGAAGCCAGGGGCACCACTTGCAGTTGGGTCGGCGCGAGGGATACCAGGTCCCTGCGCAGCAACTCGCGGACGACCGGAGACAGTCGCAGTTGCCAGGGATGGACAGGCAACAGGCCCTCCTGGCCGGCCATATCCGGCCCGCCCCAATGCTGCGCGCAAGACTGCGGGTCCGCATAGTCGCTGGAGTGGAACCTGAAACCGGCGGCATTCACCAGGAACAGCGGGACCGGCTCTGGCGACAGGTTCGAGACATCGACCACGTCCTGGATGCAGGGGCCGATCCGCAGCGCCGGAAACGGATAATAGCCATGGCCCCGGCACACCGGCTCGATGGCACACCCGGGTTGCCCGGCACGCCGACCCAGCGCCAGGTTGAGGATCAGGTTGCAGAAGCTGTTGCGGTAGTCGTGCGCCAACGCCGGCAAGTGCCTGTCATAGGGCGTTCCTGCAAGCACCTGGCTCAGGGCACGCAAGAAGGGCCCGGACCAGGCCAGATCGCGGCACTGGCCTGCGTCGTCCAGCCTGGGGTTGGCGAGCAACTCGAAATACACCTGTGGAGCATCGCCCACCAACTGCATCTGCAACGTTGGCCCCAGCCCCAGGCACAAGCGCAGGCCGCCCTCGCCTGCCACGCGGGTTATCCGCTCATCGCATAAATGCTCGAGAAACACGTAGTGCAACAGGCGCGCCATGCAGATGAGGTGGGCTTCCCGGTAGATCGCACGCAGGCCCTGCCTGTCCAGGCCATTGCACAGGCACCAGTGCCTGACCGTCGCCAGGGATACCGTCGCTGGAGGGCGCATGTCCTTCATCCTGGGGTTGAACCGCTCATTCGAAGACCCGCAGCTCAAGTTCATGGCGGGTAATGGCATCGAAGTCATCCATGCGCTCGAGCATCAACGCTTTGGCCTGTGCCGCCTCGCCCTGGGTGCAGAATCCTTCGATGAGCCGTGCGGTGTAGGCCACATGTCGGGTTTCATCGAGCAGCAGGCGATCGAGGATCCGCGCCAACCGGGGCCTGCTGTCCACCGGGCAGAACTGCAGCAGGATCGGCCGCTGCATCAAGTGATGCACGCGAGTGCGGATCTCGGCGATGTTCATCTGGATCAGGTCGTCCAGGGTAATGGGGTGGGCAAAGGCCGAGCCGGGCACCGCCACCGGCGCTTGTTGCCGGGAATAGCCGGGAGACAGCGTCAGCAACTGGGCGTGGAGCTTGCGGTCCACCGCCCCGGGAAAAGCGATGTCCAGCATCTGTACATAGGCCCGTGCATGGTGGGACTCATCGATGGCGTGCTGGCGTATCTGCGCGGCTAGCCCGGCATCGGGCGTACTGGCCGCAAGGCTCCACAAGCGAGTGGCGCCATCCCCTTCACGCTCGGCATTGGTGATCAGGGAGATCGCCAGCCATTGCGGATCGCACGCGGCTTCATGGTAGATATCGGCATAAGTGGTTTCACCGAACAACGGCGGACTTTTCTGGCAGGCATTACAGAGCAGGTCGTCGTAATGAAACAGCAACGGCACATTCTGTTGGCGCAGTGCCTGAAGGGTGGAATGGGCAATGTCGCTCATGACGCACTCTCCTGCGTGGAAGTGAAGCAAGAGCCAGGAGTTGCACAGTGTTGTTACAGGCAACCCGGACCTGGAAAGATCAACCAGCAGCAACTACCGAACTCTGCGCGATGAATAGTCGAAAGAACTGGGGCAGCGAATATCTCCGACATACCCCAGCCACTCCAGTGTGCAGAGTTTCAATAGTCATGCTTCGGATATGTCAGCTAGTGCGTTCTGAACGGAGCGTTAACCGCCACGAAAGACAAGTTGGCCTGCGGGTGCGTCCTGTTCAGCTCGGCCAGGGACTCAGGGTCGATCTCCAGCTTGCCGTTCTTGATCGAGCCGACGATTTTCACCGTATGCCCGTCGTCCGCCAGCTTCTTGAGCGACTCCGACAACCGCCCTGGTTTTTTTGCCGTACCTGTTTCGTCCTTCTTCATGATTCCATCCTCGTTGCGTTCAGTGACCCCCACGCGCAACGTTAGTGCATGGTTCTTATACATCTGGCCCAAGCGGACGGACGGCCAGATATAAAACGCGATTAGTATCCGAGAATTATGAGAATTCACTATTAGTCGATCTTTACAGTCCATAGCGACTAATTAAAAGCATGTAGTCCGATGCCCTGGACACATAAAACCGCCGACTATTGATGCAACTAACTGCAATAGGACAAATTAACTTTGGATATACCCTGGAGTTCAGGGTAAAGCCGGGGCCATTTCCTGGGCCAGGCCGAGGAAGGCTGCCGGCAGGCGGGCGTTCTTGCGCTCCTTGAGGCAGTACAGGTATTCAACGATCTGCGGCGCATGTTCGATGGTCAGCACCCGCAGTTGCGGATCGTGGGGAACCTCCTGGCGGGCGATGATGCTGATGCCGATATTGCGCAATACCGCCTCGCGGATCGATTCACGGCTGCCAATCTCCAGCAACGGGCCAAAGCTGACGTTGGCGCTCTTGAGTAGCGCCTCAGTGAGGCTGCGGGTGGTGGAACCCGGCTCGCGCATCAGCAGGGTATGGCCAGCCAGGGCACTGAGCGGCACATGCTCCAGGGCCGCCAGGGGGTGATTGCGATGCACCGCCAGCACCAGCGGGTCGCTGCCCAGCACCCGGCGCACCAGGCGCGAGTCCTCCAGCAATTGGGAAGAGGCTGCCACATCGACCCGGTATTCCTCCAGGGCCTCCAGCACCTGCTGGGAGTTGCCGATTTCCACCGATACCTCCACTTGGGGCAAGTGCTGGCGGAAGGTCTTCACCAGGTCGAGGATGTAGTACGGCGCGGTGGCGGCGATCCGCAACGTGCCCTGGACCTGCCCGCTGTTACGCAGGAAGAACTCGATATCGGCCTCCTTCTGCAACAGCTCCTTGACCATCGGCAGCAAGCGCGCGCCCTCGTCGCTCAGGCTCAGGCGCCGGCCACCGCGGTAGAACAGCTCCACCGAGTACTGGCTTTCCAGGTTGCGGATCTGGGTGGTCACCGTGGGCTGGCTGAGGCCGAGCTTCTTCGCCGCCTGGGTGATGCTGCCCAGCCGGGCGACCATGTAGAAAGCCTTCAGCTCGGCACTCAGCATGACGGCTTACCGCGGCTGCAAGCTTTCAGCGGCAAGCCGCAAGCTGAAGCCGGTGTGCGTGAGTTCATCACTCTGATTCCCCCTCAGTTGCTTGCAGCTACGGTGTCCTATTTGCGCAGCAGGCGCAGGCCGTTGAACACCACCAACAGGCTGACCCCCATGTCGGCGAACACGGCCATCCACATGGTGGCCAATCCGGCAAAGGTTACCCCAAGAAAGATCGCCTTGATCACCAGGGCCAGGGCGATATTTTGCTTGAGCACTGCCGAGGTCTGGCGCGACAGGCGGATGAAGGCCGGGATCTTGCGCAGATCGTCGTCCATCAGCGCGACATCCGCAGTCTCGATGGCGGTATCGGTGCCGGCGGCCGCCATGGCGAAGCCGATCTCCGCCCGGGCCAGGGCCGGGGCATCGTTGATGCCGTCGCCCACCATGCCCACCCGGTGACCCTGGGCATACAGGTCCTCGATGGCTTGCAGCTTGTCGGTGGGCAACAGGTCGCCCCGGGCCTGGTCGATGCCTACCTGAGCGGCGATGGCCTTGGCGGTGTGGGGGTTGTCGCCGGTGAGCATCAGGGTCTTGATGCCCAGCTCGTGCAGTTGCTGGATCGCTTCGCGGCTGGACTCCTTGACCGTATCGGCCACCGCGAACAGCGCCAGCGGCCCCTTGTTGTCCAGCAGCAGGACCACGGTCTTGCCTTGCTTCTCCAGGGCGAAGAGCTTTTCTTCCAAAGCTGGCGAGCACAGGCCCAGCTCCTCCACCAGGCGGTGGTTGCCCAGGTGGTACAACTGGCCGTCGATTTCACCGCGCACGCCACGGCCAGCCAGGGCCGCGAAGTTATCCACAGGGTGCATGGCCAGCTGTTGATCCACAGCCGCCTGGGCGATGGCCAGGGACACCGGGTGATCTGAACGGCCAGCCAGGCTGGCGGCCAGGGCCGGGGCGCTGTCGTTGGCCAGCGGGTCCAGGGGCAGGAAGTCGGTCTGCACCGGCTTGCCATGGGTAATGGTGCCGGTCTTGTCCAGGGCCAGGTAATCCAGCTTGTAGCCACCTTCCAGATAGACCCCGCCCTTGACCAGGATGCCCTTGCGCGCTGCGGCAGCCAGGCCGCTGACGATGCTCACCGGGGTCGAGATCACTAGGGCGCACGGGCAGGCCACCACCAGCAGCACCAGGGCGCGGTAGATCCAGTCGAACCACAGGCCACCCATGAACAGCGGGGGAATCAGCGCCACCGCCAAGGCGAAGGCGAACACCGCCGGGGTGTAGATTTTCGAGAAACTGTCGACGAAGCGCTGGGTCGGCGCCCGTGCTCCCTGGGCCTGTTCCACGGCGTGGATGATCCGCGCCAGGGTCGAGTTGTTGGCCGCAGCGGTGACCCGGTATTCCAGGGCGCCGGCCTGGTTGATGGTGCCGGCGAACACCTTGTCGCCCACGGTCTTTTCCACCGGCAGGCTTTCACCGGTGATCGGTGCCTGGTCGATGGTGGAACTGCCACTGGTCACCTCGCCATCCAGGCCGATGCGCTCACCCGGGCGCACCCTCACCAACGCGCCAAGCTCGACGCTTTTCGCCTCCTGTTCGCTCCAGCTACCGTCGGTTTGTTGCACCGTGACCTGCTCCGGGGTCATCTGCATCAGGCCACTGATGGCATTGCGCGCGCGGTCCAGGGAGCGAGCCTCGATCAACTCGGCCACGGTGAACAGGAACATCACCATGGCCGCCTCTGGCCACTGGCCGATCAGCACGGCGCCGGTCACGGCGATGCTCATCAGCGCATTGATGTTGAGGTTGCGGTTCTTCAGGGCGATCCAGCCCTTCTTGTAGGTGCCCAGCCCGCCGCTGAGGATCGAGACCAGGGCCACCAGCGCTACCAGCCAATCCGGCCCGGCACTGGTGAAGTGAATGACTTCGGCAGCCAGCGCGCCGACGCCGGACAGCGCCAGCGGCCACCAGGGTTTCTTCACCGGCTGCGCACTGGCAGGCTGGCTATCGCTCCCTGCCTCCAGGGGTTCGGCATGCATCCCGAGGGACTTGATGGCCTCGACGATCGGCGCAATGTTCGGCAGGTCGTGGGTCACGCCCAGCACCCGGTTGATCAGGTTGAACTCCAGGGCCTGGATGCCGGCCAGCTTGCCCAGCTTGTTCTGGATCAGGGTCTGTTCGGTGGGGCAATCCATGGCCTCGATGCGAAAGCTGCTCAACCGCGCCCCGGCAGCCGATGCCTCGCCCAGGACCACCCGGGCTGGCGCAGCAGCCGCGGAGCCACAGCAGGAACCGCCATGACTGGCGTGATCGTGGGACTTGAGCGGCTGCAGCTTGCCCACGGCAGCGTGGGCATGGCTGTGATCGTGATCGTGATCGTGATCGTGGCCAGCATGGGCATGCTGGGCGGGCTTGCGCGGATTGTGCAGGGAATCGCTCATGGGGTCGCGTCCGTATGAAGGTGCTTGTTGCCAAGTGAACACCCTGTAGCCACTATAGGGTCAAGCACCTATTCGGAGACGATGGCGATGAAAATTGGCGAACTGGCGAAACTCACCGACTGTCAGGTCGAGACCATCCGCTACTACGAACGCGAAGGACTGCTACCGGAACCGGCTCGCAGCGAAGGCAACTACCGCCTCTATACCCAGGCTCACAGCGAGCGCCTGACCTTCATCCGCAACTGCCGCAGCCTGGACATGACCCTGGAAGAGATCCGCAGCCTGCTGAATCTGCGGGACAGCCCCCAGGACCAGTGCGCCAGCGTCAACGCCCTGATCGACGAGCACATCCATCACGTCAAGGCGCGGATCGACGGCTTGCTGGCCCTGCAAGAGCAACTGGTGGACCTGCGCCAGCGCTGCAGCGAGGCGCCGGACCTTGAGCACTGCGGCATTCTCCAGCGCCTGGAAGTCAGCGGTTCGGTGGCCCCCAGCGAGGCCGAGCCGTCCCACGTCGGCCGCAGCCACGGCCATTGAGCCGCGAGGCCGGGCGCCACGCTCTCAGGAGCCGTGGCGCCCAGGCAGCAACCGCAGGTAGACCCCTTCCAGCAACGCCAGCAAACGCTCGTCCAGCTGATGCCAGGCGATCCCGCGGCGCACCAGCCAGGCACTCCCCAGCCCCACCAGGCAACCGCCGAGGATGTCGAACGGGAAGTGCACCCCCAGGTAGACCCGTGCCCAACTCACCAGCAATGCCAGGGCCAGCATCACCAGGGCGGTCTTGCGCAGGGAAGCCAGCAACAGGGCAAACCCCATGGCGAACATGCCGCTGGCGTGGTCGCTGGGGAAGGACGCGCCGGGTGCATGAGCCAGGAAGTTCTGTCCCAACTCCAGCATGAAGGGCCGAGGATGGAACCACAGGCCGCGAATCAGCAGGTTGCTGGCCAGGGCCAGGATGATGCTCAAGGTGGCCAATAGCACCACCATTCGCTGGCGTCGCTCGCCGAACACCCAGAACAGCAACAGCAGCAGCGGCACGCTCAGCACCACCCATTGCGCCAGGAAAACCGCCAGTTCACGCATGAGCATCGAGGCGTCGGCACTGGCATTGATGGCCAGGAACAGGCTGCGATTGAGTTCTTCCATTCAGGGGCTCGTGTTCAGAAAAATAAGAGGAGTGCAGCTCATAAGAGCTTAGTTGCCCGTCCGGCACGGCAATGCCCGGGACACGTCCCGGGCAAGCTCGATAACGGCAACGGCAGAATCGACCGGGGGCCGTGCGATATGGATCGCAAGGCCCCCGATTGGTTCAGGACAGGGGGGGCTAGACCGCCATGGGCGCGGTCATTGGCGCATGGTGTTCGTAGCCTTCCAGGGAGAAGTCGCCCGGCTCGATCAGCTCCAGCCACTCAGGCTGGTACGCGCCGGTCTTGGCGAACTCCGGCACCCGGTCGGAGATCACCAGCTTGGGCATCGGGAACGGCTCGCGCTTGAGCTGCTCGTTGAGCATGTCCAGGTGGTTCTCGTAGACGTGGGCATCACCGATGAAATAGGTGAACCAACGTGGGGTATAGCCGGTCAGGCGACCGATCAGGCTCAGCAGCGCCGCGCCTTCGGTGAGGTTGAACGGTGTGCCCAGGCCCAGGTCGTTGGAACGGATGTAGAGGGTCAGGGAGATTTCCCGGGTCTCGACATTCGGATGGAACTGGTACAGCAGGTGGCACGGCGGCAAGGCCATTTCATCCAGCTGGGCGCAGTTCCAGCCGTGGAACAGGATGCGCCGGCTGCCCGGGTCGTTGATGATGGTATCGACGCACTGGCGCACCTGGTCGATGGCCTTGTACAGCACCACGTAGGCTTCGCCCTCTTCTTCGCCCGCGGCGATCTGCCGGTAGCCCTGGCTCAGCGCCAACTCGATGGCGGCCTGGTTGGCGACCTTGATCTGCTTATAGGCCGGCCATTTGCGCCATTGCACGCCGTAGATCTCGCCCAGGTCGTCCTCGCCCTGACGGAACGGGTTGGCTAGCCACTGGGCGTTTTCGTTGGCGTTCTGGTCCCAGACCTTGCAGCCCAGGGCACGGAACTCGGCGGCGTTGTTCACACCGCGCAGGAAGCCGACCATTTCGCCGATCGCCGACTTGAACGCCATCTTGCGCGTGGTGATGGCCGGGAAGCCTTCCTTGAGGTCGTAGCGCAGCATCGCCCCGGGGAAGCTGATGGTGTTCACACCGGTGCGGTTGGCCTGCTTGGTGCCGTTGTTGATGACGTGGGCCACCAGATCAAGATATTGCTTCATGAATTACCTGCATCCCTGAACCCGGGACCTGCGCCCCGGGATTCGAATTTATTGCGCGGCACTCTTGGCCGGAGCGCGATGATAAGCCAGCCAGATCAATCCGAGGCCACCGAGGATCATCGGAACGCACAGAATCTGACCCATGGTCAGCCAGTTCCACGCCAGGTAGCCCAGCTGGGCATCCGGCACCCGCACGAATTCGACGATGAAACGGAATATTCCGTAGAACAGCGCGAACATCCCCGAGACCGCCATGGTCGGGCGCGGCTTGCGCGAGAACAGCCAGAGGATCAGGAACAACGCCACACCTTCCAGGGCGAACTGGTACAGCTGCGACGGATGGCGCGGCAACTGCGCCGGATCGCTGAACGGCGGGAACACCATGGCCCAGGGCAGGTCGGTGGCCTTGCCCCACAACTCGGCGTTAATGAAGTTGCCGATGCGCCCGGCGCCCAGGCCGATCGGCACCATGGGTGCGACGAAGTCCATCAGTTCGAAGAAGGTCTTGTTGTTGCGCTTGCCAAACCACCAGGCCGCCAGCATCACCCCGATGAAACCGCCGTGGAACGACATGCCACCCTTCCACACCTCGAAAATCAGGGTCGGGTTGGCCAGGTAGGCGCTGAGGTCGTAGAACAGCACGTAGCCCAGGCGCCCGCCGACGATCACGCCCATGGACAACCAGAACACCAGGTCCGAGAGTTTTTCCTTGGTCCAGGTCGGATCGAAGCGGTTCAGCCGGCGCGACGCCAGCAACCAGGCACCGCCGATGCCGATCAGGTACATCAGGCCGTACCAGTGGATTTTCAGCGGGCCGATGGCCACGGCCACCGGATCAATCTGCGGGTAAGGCAGCATTACGACTCCTCGTAAGGGTTGGGACTTCGGTTCCGGGCGAAACTGTCACGCCAGGATTAAGCCAGGATTGCGTCACGACTCAGAACAGGAAGCTGGTCCCCACGCAGAACAGCAGCGCGGCGAACATTCGCTTCAACAGTCGCGGTGACAGTTTGTGGGCCAGGCGCGCACCGATACGGGCGAACACCATGCTGGTCAGGGCGATGCCCAATAGCGCCGGCAGATAGATGAAGCCCAGACTATGAGCCGGCAACAGGGGATCATGCCAGCCCAGAATCATGAAACTTAACGCACTGGCCAGGGCGATGGGCAAACCGCAGGCCGAGGAAGTGGCCACGGCCTGCTGCATCGGCACGCTGCGCCAGGTGAGGAATGGCACCGTCAGCGAGCCACCACCGATGCCAAAGATCGCCGAGGCCCAGCCGATCACCCCACCGGCAGCGGTCAGGCCAAGCTTGCCGGGCACCTCGCGGCTGGCCTTGGGCTTGAGTTCCAGGGCCATCTGCACGGCGATCACCAGGGCGAACACACCGATGATCTTCTGCAGGTGCGGGCCGGAAATGGCCTCGGCCGTCAACGCCCCGAACCCGGCCCCCATGAGGATGCCCAGGGTCATCCAGGCGAATATCGGCCAGCGCACTGCGCCCCGGCGATGGTGTTCCCGCACTGAATTGATGGACGTGAAGATGATGCTGGCCAGGGAGGTGCCCACTGCCAGGTGGGTCAGCACCGAGGCATCGAAGCCTTGCAGGGTGAAACTGAACACCAGCACCGGAACGATGATGATTCCGCCGCCTACGCCGAACAGCCCGGCCAGTACGCCCGCACAGGCGCCCAAGAGCAGATAGAGCAGAAATTCCATGGGAGCATCCAAAAATGAGTTCGGCATGGTAACGGATGCGCGGCCCAGGACTCCACCGGATGACGATGGATACCCATCGGCTCTGTGCGTAAAGTGGGCAAAAACACACAGGGGGCCACCTTCATGTGCTTGATTGTCTTTGCCTGGCGACCGGGACACACCCAACCGCTGATCGTCGCGGCCAACCGTGACGAGTTCTATGCCCGGCCCAGCCTGCCCCTGGCGCAATGGCCGGAGTCGCCACAGATCCACGCCGGACGCGACCTGGAGGCCGGCGGCACCTGGCTCGGGGTCGGCGCCGATGGGCGCTTCGCGGCCCTGACCAATATCCGCAACCCGCACCAGCCGCCGGCACGTCGCTCCCGCGGGGAACTGGTGGCACGCTTCCTGGCCGGCACCATCGACCTGGACGAGTACCTGCGTGACGTAGTGGGCCGCTCTCTGGAATACGCCGGTTTCAACCTGCTGCTGGGTACCGCGGACCAGCTCTGGCACTACAACGCCCATGACCCGGAGCCACGCCAGCTGGAGGCCGGCGTCTATGGCCTGTCCAATGCCGGCCTGGACACCCCCTGGCCCAAGCTGCTCAAGGCCAAGGCCGCGCTGCGTGAGGTGTTGGACGATCCCCGGCCCGAGGCCTTGCTGGCGCTGTTGGGCGACCCGCAGACCGCGCCTTTCGCCGACTTGCCAGACACTGGCGTGGGCCTGGCCACCGAGAGCCTGCTGTCGAGTATCTTCATTGCCAGTCCCAGTTATGGCACTCGCGCCAGTACCGCGCTGATCGTCCACGCCGACGGCTCACGGCATCTGGTCGAGCGCAGCTTTGGCCCCTATGGCGGGCATCTGGGAGAGATCGAACTGAGGATCTGAGGCGCCGTCGGCGGCCGGTCTCAAGGAGGACCGGCACGCGGACTAGAGGGTCTTGTTCGACGCGGGGTTGATCATCCGCGCCAGGCCGAGCTTCTTCAGCGCCAGCTGCAGCGAGCTGTGGATAACTTGCGGGTTGTCGATGGTCATCATCTCGTCCAGCAATTCCTTGGCCTTGGTCATGCTGATCTGGCGCAGCATCCACTTCACCTTCGGCAGGTTGGTGGCGTTCATCGACAGGCTGTCAAAGCCCATGGCCATCAGCAGCACCGCAGCGGCCGGGTCGCCGGCCATCTCGCCACAGATACTCACCGGCTTGCCTTCGGCGTGGGCGTCGCGGACCACGGTCTGCAGGGCTTGCAACACCGCCGGATGCAGGTAGTCGTAGAGGTCGGCCACCCGCGGGTTGTTGCGGTCCACCGCCAGCAGGTACTGGGTCAGGTCGTTGGAACCCACCGACAGGAAGTCCACCTGGCGCGCCAGTTCCTTGGTCTGGTACACCGCCGCAGGAATCTCGATCATCACCCCCACCGGCGGCATCGGCACGTCGGTGCCTTCGTCGCGCACCTCGCCCCAGGCCCGGTGGATCAGGTGCAGCGCCTCTTCCAGCTCGTGGATGCCGGAGATCATTGGCAACAGGATGCGCAGGTTGTTCAGGCCCTCGCTGGCCTTGAGCATGGCCCGGGCCTGCACCAGGAATATCTCCGGGTGGTCGAGGGTCACGCGGATACCGCGCCAGCCCAGGAACGGGTTGTCTTCCTTGATCGGGAAGTAGGACAGCGACTTGTCGCCACCGATGTCCAGGCTACGCATGGTGACCGGCTGCGGATGGAAAGCCGCCAGTTGTTCACGGTAGATCGCCAGCTGTTCCTTTTCGCTGGGGAAGCGCTGGTTGATCATGAACGGCACTTCGGTGCGGTACAGCCCCACGCCCTCGGCACCACGCTTCTGCGCCCGGGCCACGTCCGCCAGCAGGCCGGTGTTGACCCACAGCGGCATGCGGTGGCCATCGGGGGTCACGCAAGGCTGGTCGCGCAGCGCATCCAGGCCCTGGGCCAGTTGCCGCTCCTCTTCCACCACATCGGCGAACTGCTTGCGCAGCACGTCGCTGGGGTTGGTGTAGACCTCGCCATGGTAACCATCGACGATCATCTGGATACCATCGACCTTGGAGTACGGCAGGTCGACCAGGCCCATCACCGTCGGGATACCCATGGCCCGGGCCAGGATCGCCACGTGGGAGTTGCCCGAGCCCAGTACCGAGACCAGGCCCACCAGCTTGCCCTCGGGCACTTCGCCGAGCATGGCTGGAGTCAGCTCCTCGCTGACCAGGATGGTGTTGTCGGGGTAGACCAGGGTCTGCTGGCGCTCTTCCTGGAGGTAGGCCAGGAGCCGCCGGCCCAGGTCCTTGACGTCCGAGGCGCGCTCGCGCAGGTAGGCATCGTCCATCAGTTCGAAACGGTTGACGTGATCGCTGACCACCTGGCGCAACGCACCCTGGGCCCATTGGCCGGTCTTGATCACGGCCTTCACTTCGCTGCCCAGGGAGGCATCGTCGAGCATCATCAGGTAGACGTCGAACAGCGCCCGCTCCTCGGGACGCAACTGGGTCGCGAGCTTTTCCGACAACGCCCGCATGTCGGCGCGCACCCCTTCCAGGGCGCTCCTGAACAACGCCAGCTCTGCGTCGATATCGGTGATGTGCTTGTCCGGCACCACGTCCAGGTCAGCCGGCGGCAGCATCACCACCGCGCTGCCCACGGCGGCGCCGGGAGAACCCGGCACGCCAACGAACTTGGCTTCCTGGATACCCTTGCCCTGGCGTCCCAGGCCGCGGATCGAGCCGGTGGCCTCGGCATGGGCGATAACCCCGGCCAGCTGGGCACTCATGGTCACCAGGAAGGCTTCTTCGCCTTCATCGAACTGGCGGCGTTCCTTCTGCTGGATCACCAGGACCCCGACCACCCGCCGGTGATGGATGATCGGCGCCCCGAGGAAGGAGGCATAGCGCTCCTCGCCGGTCTCGGCGAAGTAGCGGTAGCGGGGGTGATCGGCGGCGTTTTCCAGGTTGAGGGGTTCTTCCCGAGTACCTACCAGGCCCACCAGGCCTTCGTTGGGAGCCATGCTGACCTTGCCGATGGAACGCTTGTTCAAGCCTTCGGTAGCCATCAGCACGAAACGGTTGGTTTCCGGGTCCAGCAGGTAGACGGAGCAGACCTGGCTGCCCATGGCCTCTTTGACGCGCAAGACGATGATCCCCAACGCCGTCTTGAGATCCTTGGCGGAGTTAACTTCCTGGACGATCTTGCGCAGCGTATTGAGCATGGCTCGGGGTCGAACTCCGTCGTCAGTCGCGCACTAGAAGGCGCGGGGCAAGCTCTTTGAGAGCGCGGCGATACACTTCGCGCTTGAATGTCACCACCTGGCCCAACGGGTACCAATAACTGACCCAGCGCCAGCCATCGAATTCCGGTTTACCGGTCAAATCCATCCGCACCCGCTGCTCGTTGGAGATCAGGCGCAAGAGAAACCATTTCTGCTTTTGGCCGATGCACAGCGGTTGGCTGTGGGTCCTTACCAGGCGCTGCGGCAAACGATAGCGCAACCAGCCGCGGGTGCAGGCGAGAATTTGCACATCTTCGCGCTCCAGGCCCACTTCTTCGTTCAACTCGCGATAAAGAGCGTCTTCCGGCGTCTCGTCGGGGTTGATGCCGCCTTGGGGAAACTGCCAGGCATCTTGATTGATACGGCGAGCCCATAGCACCTGGCCGGCATCATTCGTCAGAATGATCCCGACATTGGGGCGAAAACCATCGGGGTCGATCACGGCTACAACCTCGCAAACGCATGTCGCCGCATTGTTCCATAAAGCTTGGGAATGCAGCAACGAGGCTGCCAAGCTTATGTGCACTCTTGTGAAAAGACCGTATTCTGGGGGCCTTTTCCAAGACTTTTCAGTGAGTAACTGCAATGCGCCTGGCTTTATTCGACTTGGACAACACACTCCTGGGTGGCGATAGCGACCATGCCTGGGGCGACTACCTGTGCGAGAAGGGCTTCCTCGACCCCGTGGCCTACAAGGCCCGCAACGACGAGTTCTACCAGGACTACCTGGCCGGCAAGCTCGACAACGCCGCGTACCTGAACTTCTGCCTGGAAGTCCTCGGCCGCACCGACATGGACGTGCTGGAACAATGGCATCGCGACTACATGCGCGACTGCATCGAGCCGATCCTGCTGCCCAAGGCCCAGGCCCTTCTGGCCCGGCACCGCGAGGCTGGCGACAAGCTGGTGATCATCACCGCCACCAACCGCTTCGTCACCGCCCCGATCGCCGAGCGCCTGGGCGTGGAAACCCTGATCGCTACCGAGTGCGAGATGCAGGACGGTCGCTACACCGGCCGCAGCACCGACGTACCGTGCTTTCGCGAGGGCAAGGTGACCCGCCTGCTGCGCTGGATGGAAGAAACCGGCCACGACCTGCAAGACAGCTATTTCTACAGCGATTCGATGAATGACCTGCCGCTGCTGGAGCAGGTGACCACTCCGGTGGCCGTCGACCCTGACCCCAACCTGCGCGCCGAAGCCCAGAAACGCGGCTGGCAGGTGATCAGCCTGCGCGATTGAAGCGGCGCCCCGGGCCGCAGTGCGGTCCGGGGCGGCTCTGGGCCTCAGGCCGGCTTGGCCACCATCAGGTAGAAGATCGCCATGAAGGCCAGGAACGCCGGCCAGCCCAGGGCGAACCACCAGCGCATATAGAGAGTGGCGCGCATCGGCATCGGCGTCCCATCGCGCAAGGCCTGCTCGGCCATCTTGTGCACCCGGATCTGCAACCAGACCACCGGCAGCCAGCACACCCCCGCCAAGACATACAGCCCCAGGCTCCACATCAGCCAGGACTGCTGGATCGACCATCCTGCCAGGTGGATCAGGCCCAGCCCGCTCAGCGGCTGGAACACCGCGGTGGTCGCGGTGAAGGCCCAGTCGGCGAACACCAGGTGCCTGAAGGTCACGGCGATCACCTGCACCTGACCGCTGCGCCAAGCCCGCAAGGCGTAGTAGGCCGACCCGGCACCCAGGCCGAATAGCACGGTGGAAGACAGGATATGCAGGGTTTTCAGCAGCAGGTAAGCGCTCATCGACGAGGTTCGGTCCACAACAGCCAAAGGGTCGCCACCATCAGCACCAGGTTCTTGGCGACGGCGGCATAAGGGTCAAACCAGAAATGCGGCAGGATCAGGCTGATGATCAGCGTGTAGCCAAACATCAGCAGCAATTGCGCCTGCAAGGCCCGCCGGCGCCAGCGCCGCAGCAGCAGGCCGACGCCCAGCACCGCGTCGCAGAGCGAACCACCGATCACCGCCAGCACCGCCCAGGCGCCCTGCACCCCAGCCTCGGCCATGATCCGCAGGCCCCAGTCGTAGCCGGGGCCGATGCACACCACTGCCGTCCCGAGCCAGATCAGCACCATCACCGCCAATAGCAGCGGCCGCAGCACCCACTGGGTGGTTTGCCCGGCCTGGGGCCAGCCCTGCAGGCGCGTCGCCAGGGGAGCGGCGTGATAACCACAGACCGATGCCAGCACCTCGGGGTCCGCCAGGTTGTCCTGCCGGGCCATGCTCAGGCTTTGCCGGCTCAGCGCCCGCCAACCCAGGCGCTCGCCCAGCAGCGCGGCCAGGCCCAGGAGCGGCCCCGGCAACTGGATATAACGGGCCGGCGCCCAGCCTTGGGCCGCTCGCAGGCGATCGAGCAATTGCCCCATGGTCATCCGCTCCGGGCCAACCAGCGGCAGGACCATGGATTCTGTCGGCCACTGCCGCAGCAGCGCCAGCACCGCGGCGCTCAAGTCATCCACATGCAGGGGCTGCATCTGTGCCCTGGAGGACAGCAGCGGGATCAGCGGCCAGGGCGAGAGTCGTGCCAGCCAACCGCTACTGGCACCACCCGCCCCCAGCACCAATGAAGGACGCAGCACCACGGCTGAAATGCCCAGGCCCAGCAGATAGTCGTCCGCCACGGCCTTGCTTGCCAGGAACGGCACCCGGGGCTGGCTGCCGGCGCCCAACGCGGAAATCTGCAGGACTCGCGTGCCACGAGCCGCCGCCAGGTCGAACAGCGCGCGCGTACCCAGGTCCTGGGTCAGGCTCAAGGCCTGGGGGTCGTTGCTCAGCAAACCGGCGGCATTGATCAGTAGATCGGTATCCGCTGGCAGTTCGAACGAACCGGGCTCACGACCGAGACGGTCAAGATCCAGCTGCAACCACTGCACCCCGGGCAAACCCCGAGGTTGTGGCTGGCGGCTGGTAGCGATCAATTGATGACCGGCGGCGTGCAACGCCGCCAGCAGATGACGGCCGACAAACCCTGTGGCCCCCACCAGAACAACCTTCATGGCAATCCTTAAGACCGGATCAGACCGGCTTGGCCCCCATGAGGCCGGCAATGGTGACGAAACACAGGGCGCTGAAGACCGCCAAGACCAGGGTAAAAGCCAGGCCACTGGCAGCCTTGGCCACGCGCAGGCGATTGAGCCGCACCATCAGCCATAGCCAGGCCAGCGCCCCCAGGGTGTAGAGCACGCTGGAGCCCAGGACCCAGGTCTGCCCCAGCGGCCAACCCACCAGGTGCACCAGCCACCAACCGGTGACCGGCAGGGTCACCAGGCCCAGGGCCAGTAGCAACCAGCCGAACAGGCCCGGGCGGTGCAGTACCCGGCTATAGACCCCCGCGTCACCCTGGCGGCGCAGGCGCCAGACCCAGATAGCCAAGCCCAGCGCGCTGCCCAGCAGCAATACCGTGGCCGATACATGAAGCGTCTTCAGCATGCTCAGCGTTTCCATATTCTCGTGTCCTTAAGGCCTCGATTCAGCGTAGCCGCTCAGCCGAGGAACAGCTGGTAGGCCGGGTTGTCGCTTTCGTCCCAGTACGGATAACCGATCTGCTCCAGGGCCGCAGGAACCAGGTGGCGCTCCTCGGCCGGCACCTGCAGGCCAGCGACCACTCGCCCGTCCGCCGCACCGTGGTTACGGTAGTGGAACATGGAAATGTTCCAGCGCCCGCCCAGCTTGTTGAGGAAGTTGAACAAGGCGCCCGGGCGCTCCGGGAACTCGAAGCGCAGGACCAGTTCGTCGCTGACCTTCTCCGCACGCCCACCGACCATGTAGCGAATGTGCAACTTGGCCAGTTCGTTATCGGTCAGGTCGATCACCGGGAAACCCTGGTCAGTCAGGTTGGCGATCAGGGCACTGCGCGGGTCGTTTTCCGGGTGGGTCTGCACGCCGACGAAAATGTGCGCCTCGCTGCCGGTGTTGTAGCGGTAGTTGAATTCGGTGATCTGGCGTTTGCCCACCGCCTCGCAGAAGGCCTTGAAGCTGCCAGGCTGCTCGGGAATGGTCACGGCGATGATGGCTTCGCGGCCCTCACCCAGCTCGGCGCGCTCGGCCACGTGGCGCAGGCGGTCGAAGTTGACGTTGGCACCGGAATCGATGGCCACCAGGGTCTGCCCGGTGATGCCACGCTGCTCGACGTACTTCTTGATCCCCGCCACCCCGAGGGCACCGGCAGGTTCGGTGATCGAGCGGGTATCGTCGTAGATATCCTTGATTGCCGCACAGATCTCGTCGGTGCTGACCGTGATGACCTCGTCGACGTGGTCCTTGCAGATATCGAAGGTGTGCTGGCCGATCTGCGCCACGGCCACGCCGTCGGCGAAGATGCCCACGGTTGGCAACACCACCCGCTCGCCGGCGGCCATGGCCATTTGCAAGCAGTTGGAGTCGTCCGGCTCGACGCCGATCACCCGCGTCTCGGGACGCAGGTACTTCACATAGGCTGCGATGCCGGCGATCAGCCCGCCGCCGCCGACCGGCACGAAGATCGCATCCAGCGGGCCGGGATGCTGGCGCAGGATCTCCATGGCCACCGTGCCCTGCCCGGCAATGGTGTGGGGATCGTCGTAGGGATGGATGTAGACGTAGCCCTTCTCGTCCACCAGTTTCAGCGAATAGGCCAGCGCTTCGGGGAAAGTATCGCCGTGCAGCACCACCTTGCCGCCACGGGAACGCACGCCTTCGACCTTGATCTCGGGAGTGGTCTTGGGCATCACGATGGTGGCCTTGACCCCCAGCACCTTGGCGGCCAGGGCCAGGCCCTGGGCATGGTTGCCCGCCGAGGCGGTGACCACGCCACGGGCGCGTTCGACATCGGTGAGCTGGGTCAGCTTGTTGTAGGCGCCGCGAATCTTGAACGAGAACACCGGCTGCAAGTCTTCGCGCTTGAGCCAGACCTGGTTGCCCAGCCGCTCGGAGAGCTGGCGAGCGGACTGCAACGGGGTTTCTACGGCAACGTCATAAACGCGCGAGGTGAGGATCTTCTTTACGTACTGTTCGAGCATCGGAAAGCATCACTGAGCGGGTTGGGCAGGGCCAAGGAGTCTAACCCAGCGTTTGCCCGGGCGACCACACGAATACAGAGGTTTTGGCCTGTCTCCGGGACCTGTCGCCAATCCAGGCAAACGAGTGGCCAGACGGGCAATGACCTGGCCGGCGCCGGCGCCTATAATGCCGGGCTTTGTGCCCCCTGCCCGCTTCGGAGCCCGCATGACCCAGGATCAACTCAAACAGGCCGTCGCCCAGGCCGCCGTCGACCTCATCCTGCCGAAACTCGACGACAAGAGCATCGTCGGGGTCGGCACCGGCTCCACCGCCAACTGCTTCATCGACGCCCTGGCCCAGCACAAGGGCGCCTTCGACGGCGCCGTGGCCAGCTCCGAAGCCACCGCCGCGCGCCTCAAAGGCCATGGCATCCCGGTGTACGAGCTCAACACCGTCAGCGAGCTGGAGTTCTACATCGACGGCGCCGACGAAAGCGATGCGCACCTGAACCTGATCAAGGGCGGTGGCGCGGCCCTGACCCGGGAAAAGATCGTCGCGGCCGTGGCCAAGACCTTCATCTGCATCGCCGATGCCAGCAAGCTGGTCCCGGTGCTGGGCGCTTTCCCGCTGCCAGTGGAAGTGATCCCGATGGCCCGCAGCCACGTGGCGCGCGAGCTGGTGAAGCTCGGCGGCGACCCGGTGTACCGCGAAGGCGTGATCACCGACAACGGCAACATCATCCTCGACGTGCATAACATGCAGATCAGCAACCCGGTGGAACTGGAAAGCCAGATCAATGCCATCGTCGGCGTGGTCACCAACGGCCTGTTCGCCGCACGCCCCGCCAATGTGCTGCTGCTGGGCACCGCTGAAGGCGTGAAGACCCTCAAGGCCTGATGCCCCGAGCCAGCGCAGGCGCTCACCGGGCGCCCGCACTGGCAGCACATGGCTTATTCCCCAGGCCTCCTGAAGACGTAGAACAGGTTCGGCTCGCTGACCAGGTACAGCGTGCCCGCCTTGTCCATGGCCATTCCTTCTGCCTGGGGCACAGCCTTGCTCAAGCCTTGGCGCCCCCTGCCCAGTGCCAGGGTACTCAACGGACGCCCCTCGGTATCCAGCTCTACGATCAGCCGCGATTCATCCGACAAAGCCAGCAGATGCCCGCTGCCCGCGTCGTACTGCAAGCTGGAGAGATCACGCACGAACAACCCCGCGTCGCGCCTGGGATCATTCACTACATGCATGCCACGAGGCGCGTGCGGGTCGCTGTCGGGAAAGCCCCGCACCTCATAGATCAGCATCGGATCGCGCTCCTTGGCGACGAACAGCCGCTTGCCCGAGGCATCGTAGGCCAGGCCTTCGAACCCCTTGTTGCCTCCCAGGTGCATGCCGAGGGTCACCTGCTCGGACAGCGCCGCATCCACCTGCGTCGTGCCCTCTTGCAGGTGAATCTTCACCAACCGCTGCTGGCGCTCATCGCTGATGACGTAAGTATCGGCACTGATGAACTCCACCGCCTCCGGGTCCGTGAAGCCGGCCAGGGCGATCCGCCGGAGAACCTGCCCCTCCAGGGACAGCTCGATCAGCTCGGCGTTCTTGTTGGTAACGGTGAACAGGCTATTGCGCAGCGGGTCGTAGGTCAGCGCCGAGACATCGTCCAGGCCCTCGATGGGCTGCGCCTCACGCACCACTCGGTAATCGCCCAGATTCAGCGATCGAGGATCACCCGTCTGCCAGTAGGCCTGCCAGTCGAACCAGGCGCGCTGCCACAACCGCTGGTTATGCGCGAACGCAACAAACAGCACGGCCACCAGGCAGAGCAATAGAGAGAGGGAATGAAGACGACTCAGAGGGTACATGGCAGGCAGGCTCGAAATCAGGACAGGCCGATGAAATATCACAGCCGACTGAATTCAAGCTTAATCCGCGGGAAGGCCCGGGAAACCGGGCCAGGACTCAGCGCTTCTCGAAGCGGTAGAACAGATTGGGCTCACTGACCATATACAGGTTGCCAGCTTCGTCCATGGCTACGCCTTCGGCCCGCGGAATGGTGTGTTCCAGGCCGTTGAAACCACCGAGCAGGGTCATGAAGCTGACTTGTTCGCCTTGCTCGTCCAATTCCAGCAACAGGTGGGAGTCGGCAGACAGCACCAGGGTATGGCCGGTGCGCGGGTCGATCCCCAACGCCGATAGATTGCGCAGGTCGAGCTCGTCGCTAGGCAGCTTCTGCTTGTCGCCCTTGAGCACGGTACCGTCGCTGCTCCAGGTGAACAACGCCGGCGGACGCTCCTCTCCCAACAGCAGTTGCTGCTTGCGCGGGTCCCAGGCCACAGCCTCGAAAGCCTTGTTCTGGTCTGCCGAGGGGCCCAGGTCATACTTCGGGAAGTCCGCGATGTTCAGCTCCCTGGTATTGCCATCGACCTTGACGACCACCAGCGAATGCTCGCGCTCATCGACAATCGCCAACAGGCCGTTTTCCATGACCGCCACCCCTTCCGGGTTGCTCCAGCCCACCAGGGGAATCTTGCGCAGGACATCGCCCTGCAGGGTCAACTCCACCAGGAACGGGTGTTTGCCCATCACCGAAAACAGGGTCTTGGTCTGCGGGCTGTAGGAAAGATCGGAAGCTTCATCACGCTCCATGCCCGGCAGGACCTTGGCATCGATCACCGCGCGATAAGCAGGCAGCCAGATACTGGCGTTGCGCTCGGCAGGACTGACGAAGCCTTCCTGGACCCAAAGCGCACCACGGTCATCCCAGTGCATGATGCTGGCGACGCCATAGCTGATCACCCCGGCCAACAGCAGCCAGGAATACCAACGCATGCGCAGGCGGCGCAGAGTAAAAGGTTTGGTCAGCGGTTGGGCATCCATTTCACAGATTCCAGAAGCTCGGCCATAGGTAATAGCACGCAGATTTCACATCCGCGAACGGTAAACCCGGTGATTATCCAGAGAGAATGTGAAAAAACGGTTAATGCCCTGGCGTTTTTACGAGGCGTCCAGATATTCAGGGCCGCCTCGCAGAAAGTTTCCGATCAACGGACGCTGCTGGCAAAGCGACTGGCGCCTGGCAACTCCAGTACCAGCTCATCCCCCACGTTCAGCGGACCCACACCCACCGGTGTGCCGGTGAGAATCACATCGCCAGCTTGCAGGGAGAAGCAGCCAGCCATGTACTGGATCATGGGGACGATGGGATTGAGCATGATGCTGCTGTTGCCATCCTGGCGCACCTCGCCATTGATGGTCAGGCGAATGCCAATATCGCCCAGGTCGGCAAAGGTGCTGCCCACTACAAAGGGCGCGATCACCGCCGCGCCATCGAACGACTTGGCGATTTCCCAGGGCAGGCCCTTGGCTTTCAGTTCGGCCTGCTTGTCCCGCAGGGTCAGGTCCAGGGCCGGGGCGAAGCCGGAAATGGCATCCAGCACCTCTTCACGGCTGGGCTTGGTGGACAGCGGCTTGCCGATCAACACGGCAATCTCGGCCTCGTAATGCACCGAGCCACGCTCGGTAGGAATGGCGAAACCGCCCTCCAGGGGAACGACGCAGCTACCGGGCTTGATAAACAACAAGGGCTCGGTGGGAACCGGGTTGTCCAGCTCCTTGGCGTGCTCGGCGTAGTTGCGACCGATGCATACCACCTTGCCCACCGGGAAATGAATCCGGGTACCGTCGACATACTGGTGCTGATAGCTCATTACCGACTCCTGCTCGTACGCGTGCTCTGGACGCTGCCTGGATTCAGGCAGCGAAGATCTTGCCCGGATTCATGATGCCGTTCGGATCGAATACCGCCTTGACCGCCTTCATGTACTCGATCTCCACCGGCGAGCGGCTATAGGTCAGGTAATCGCGCTTGGTCATGCCTACGCCATGTTCCGCGGAGATCGAGCCATTGTGCTTCTCGACGGTTTCGAACACCCATTTGTTGACCGTGGCGCACTTGGCGAAGAACTCGTCCTTGCTCAGGTTGTCCGGCTTGAGGATGTTCAGGTGCAGGTTGCCGTCGCCGATATGGCCGAACCAGACGATCTCGAAGTCCGGGTAGTGCTTGCCGACGATGGCGTCGATTTCCTGGAGGAATGCCGGCACTTTCGACACCGTGACCGAGATGTCGTTCTTGTACGGGGTCCAGTGGGAGATGGTCTCGGAGATGTACTCGCGCAGCTTCCACAGATTCTGCAGCTGGGTTTCGCTCTGGCTCATCACGCCATCCAGGACCCAGCCCTGCTCTACGCAATGCTCGAACGTCTCCAGGGCGTGGTTGGCCACCTCTTCGGTGGTGGCTTCGAATTCCAGCAGGGCGTAGAACGGGCAGTCGGATTCGAATGGCGCCGGTACGTCGCCGCGGGCCAGGACCTTGGCCAGCGCCTTGTCGGAGAAGAACTCGAAAGCCGTCAGGTCGACCTTGCCCTGGAACGCATGCAGCACCGGCATGATCGAGTCGAAGTCAGGCGTGCCCAGGACCATGGCGGTGAGGTTCTTCGGCGCGCGATCCAGGCGCATGGTGGCCTCGACCACGAAACCCAGGGTGCCCTCGGCGCCGATGAACAACTGGCGCAGGTCGTAGCCGGTGGCGTTCTTGATCAGGTCCTTGTTCAGTTCAAGCAGGTCGCCGTTGCCGGTGACCACCTTCATGCCAGCCACCCAGTTACGGGTCATGCCGTAGCGAATGACCTTGATCCCGCCAGCATTGGTGCCGATATTGCCGCCAATTTGGCTGGAACCTGCCGAAGCGAAGTCCACCGGGTAGTACAGGCCGTTTTCTTCCGCCAGGTTCTGCAGTTGCTCGGTGACCACGCCCGGCTGGCACACTGCGGTGCGATCGGTCAGGTTCAGTTCGAGAATCTGGTTCATGTAGTCGAAGGACACCACCACTTCGCCGCTGGCCGCCACGGCAGCGGCCGACAATCCGGTACGACCGCCCGAAGGCACCAGCGCCACCTTGTGCTGGTTGGCCCAGCGGACGATGGCCTGGACCTGTTCGATGGTCTTGGGGAACACGATGGCCGTGGGTGCGGGGGCGAAGTGCTTGGTCCAATCCTTGCCGTAGGCATTCAGCGAGTCGGCGTCGGTCAGCACCTTGCCGGGCTCAACCAGGGTCTTCAGCTCATCAATCAGGGCAGGATTGGTCATCGACAGAACTCTCGAACAATTCATGGTCATCCTGAGAACGCTTCACGTCGCAGGAATGAGTGTTTAGCGGGGCGCGTATGCTAGCATACCGCCCCCGCAGAAGAGTGCCCAAGGGCCTTCTGCGGTGTCGGCTTCGCGCCGTCCAGGTCAGCTCAAGCTGTCCAATTCCCTGCCATTTTTCTCCGGGACACAGGTTTACGCAGATGAGCAAGACTTCTCTCGATAAGAGCAAGATCAAGTTCCTTCTCCTCGAAGGCGTCCACCAATCCGCTGTCGACGTCCTCAAGGCCGCCGGCTACACCAGCATCGAGTACCTCACCAGTTCTCTGCCGGAAGCCCAGCTCAAGGAAAAGATCGCCGATGCACACTTCATCGGTATTCGCTCCCGTACCCAACTGACCGAAGAGATCTTCGACCACGCGAAGAAACTGGTCGCAGTAGGGTGCTTCTGCATCGGCACCAACCAGGTTGACCTGGCTGCTGCTCGCGAGCGCGGCATCGCAGTGTTCAACGCGCCTTACTCCAACACCCGCTCGGTAGCCGAGCTGGTACTGGCCGAGGCCATCCTGCTGCTACGCGGCATCCCCGAGAAAAATGCATCCTGCCACCGTGGCGGCTGGATCAAGAGCGCAGCCAATTCCTTCGAAATCCGCGGCAAGAAGCTGGGTATCGTCGGTTATGGCTCCATTGGCACCCAGCTGTCGGTCCTGGCCGAGGGCCTGGGCATGCAGGTGTTCTTCTACGACACCGTGACCAAGCTGCCGCTGGGCAACGCCACCCAGGTGGGCAACCTGCACGAGCTGCTGGGCATGTCCGACATCGTGACCCTGCACGTACCGGAAACCGCAGCCACCCAGTGGATGATCGGCGAGAAGGAAATCCGTGCCATCAAGAAGGGCGGCATCCTGATCAACGCTGCTCGCGGTACCGTGGTCGAGCTGGACGCCCTGGCGGACGCGATCAAGGACAAGCACCTGATCGGCGCAGCCATCGACGTGTTCCCGGTCGAGCCACGCTCCAATGACGAAGAGTTCGAAAGCCCGCTGCGCGGCCTGGACAACGTGATCCTGACCCCGCACATCGGCGGTTCCACTGCCGAAGCCCAGGCCAACATTGGCCTGGAAGTGGCCGAGAAGCTGGTCAAGTACAGCGACAACGGTACCTCGGTGTCCTCGGTCAACTTCCCTGAAGTGGCCCTGCCTGCCCACCCTGGCAAGCACCGTCTGCTGCACATCCACGAGAACATTCCGGGCGTGATGAGCGAGATCAACAAGGTCTTCGCCGAAAACGGCATCAACATCTCCGGCCAGTTCCTGCAGACCAACGAGAAGGTCGGCTACGTGGTGATCGACGTCGACGCCGAATACTCGGACCTCGCTCAAGAGAAACTGCAGCACATCAACGGCACCATCCGTTGCCGGGTGCTGTTCTAAGAGCAGCTGCAAGCGGCAAGTTTCAAGCGGCAAGCAAGGGCCCGCCCTGGTTTGTAGCTGCAGCCTTGTAGCTAGCCGTACAAAAAAGGGAGCCTTGATGGGCTCCCTTTTTTTGCGCGGCATTTACGTTTATTTCACTGTCACTGTGATTTTCTTGGAGACGATCACCGGGTCGAACGGTACGTGGTTCTTGTCTCCCAGCTCCAGTTGCAGGGTGTGCTTGCCCGGGGCCAGGGTCACTTCGGTCTCGGTCTGGGCCTTGCCGAAATGCAGGTGCTTGGCGTCCATCGGGATCGGCATGTTCTCGGCCGGCAGTTGGTCGACATCGATCAGCAGGTGATGGTGGCCGGTATTGGCGGCCTGGTCGCCAGCCGGCGCCAGGGCAATGCCCTCGACGCCGAACTTGACCTTGAAGGTCTTGTCCACGGTATCCCCGTCAGCTGGAGATACGATGAACACCTTGGCACCGGCGGGTGCCTGAGTACGAGGAATTTCAGCGGCGCCGACCTGCAATGAGGCCCCCAGCAACAGGCCGGCCAGTGCCGCGCAAGACATGAATTTATTCATTTTTTTCTCCAGTTTTCCGCAAATCTTTTACGGTTATGACAACTTCGTGGCGATTCGTTGTCGAAGGCACTCAACACCTTAGCAAAGCGAGCCTGAATGGCGCATCGCTCATATGACTTCAAGGAGTGACCATGCGTTTTCTGCCTGGCCTGATACTTTTGCTACCTCTGGTAAGCCTCTGCGCCCAAGCCGAACTGATTGACGACATCAACGACCGTGGTGAACTGCGCATTGCCCTGGAAGCCGATACACCCCCCTTCAACTTCAAGGACGAAGGCAGGCTCACCGGCTTCGAGGTCGAACTGGGGCAGTTGCTGGCCAGCGAACTGGACGTACGCGCCGACTTCGTCGTGACCGAGGCCGCCGAGCTGCTGCCTGGTGTCGAGAGCGGTCGCTTCGACGTCGCCATCAACCACATAGCAGTGACCCCGGAACTCAAGGATCGTTTCGACTTCAGCGAACCCTATAGCTACTCCAACGCCCAACTGATCGTGCGCAAGGAAGAACAACGCCCACTCTTCAACCTGCAATCCCTGCGCGGCCGGGCCCTCGGTGTGGCCCAGGGCAGCCAGTTCGTCGACCAGGCACGGACCGTGGAAGGGATCAACCTGCGCAGCTATGCCGACGCCCAGCAGCCGATCAAGGATGTAGCGGACAAGCAGATCGATGCCGCCATCAGCGATCGCCTGCTGATCCCCTACGCCATTCGTGACAGCCGCCTGCCAGTGAAGGAAGGCGCCAAGGTGGGGCCTACCCTGAGCCTGGCCATTCCCTTCCAGAAGGGTAATCCGGCCTTTCGCGCCAGCCTGAACGGCGCCCTGCAGCGGATCAAGGCCGATGGCCGGCTGATGACCCTGTCGGAAAAATGGTTCGGCATGGACGCCAGCAAACCGCCCAAGGGCGAGACCGAGCAATAAACCTGAGCTGTAGCCACTGGCGCAGGCCGCGAAGGGCTCGAAGGATTGCACCGCAGGGACGCCAAGGGTTTGGCGGGAGTGCGCCAAGCGAGGCGCGGCGGGCCTTATCGCAGCCTCACTGAAACTCGACAGCGGTTACGAGGACAATGCGGCGAGGGCGCTGGCGGCCTCGAGCAGTTGCAACTCGCTGAAGACCTGCACGCCATGTTGCTTGAGCAAGGCGGCGGTGACGCCCTCTCCCGGGACCTTGACCCCACTGAAGGTGCCGTCATAGGTCAACAGGTTGCCGCAAGACGGGCTGTTGGCCTTGAGCACGGCAATACGGATGCCGTGTTTTTCCACCAGGGCCAAAGCCTGCCGGGCCCCGGAGAGGAACTCGGCGCTGACATCTTCACCTTCCGTGGTCATCACCGGTGCCCGCCCCTGCAGCACATCGACGCCCTGGCCACCCGGGATTTCCGCCGCGGCCCGTGGTGTCGGCAAGCCACCAGCCACTTCCGGGCACAGCGCCACCACGCGCCCTTCCTGCTGCCAGGCCGCCAATTGATCGAAGGGGCCGCTGGCACCACCGTCGTAGCGTACGCGGTGGCCCAGCAGGCAGCGGCTGACCAGGATCTTGTGCATGGTCAGAACGGCTCGTTGCCACGGCGCCGGAACCAGCCGGTCAAGGACAGGCGTTCCCGGGTCGCGGGCAGGACTTCATGGGGCATTTCGCCGGAGAGGAATACCACCAGCCGGCCGCCGACCGGATCGACATCGTGCTCGCCGCGTTCCCCCAGGTACATGCGCAGTTGCCCGCCATGCTCGGGCAGCCATTGCAAATTGAGGTAGATCACCGCCGACACCATGCGCCGGTCATCGTCGCGAAAGCGGTCCACATGGCGCTTGTAGAAGGCCCCTGGTGGATACATCGCGAAATGACACTCGAAATCCTCCAGGCCGAGGAACAGGCCACGGTTCAAGGCTTCGCGCAGGCTGTCCATGAGCGCCAGGTAGGCGTCGCTGGCCTGGGCCTGGCCGGGCTCGAGCCACTGGATATGGTCGCCGCGGATACCCTCGCGGATTTCCTGGGCAGGGCCGCGCCCAACCGCCGCCGGAGCCAGTTCGCCCTCGGCGGCACGTTTACGGCACTCGGCAGCCAGGTCGAGGGTCAGAGCCTCAGGCAGGAAAATATCCTGCTGCGACCAGCCACGGGCGGCCAGGTCGTCGACGATGCTCAACAACAGCGGATGATCAGAGGGTATGTGCATGGCGCGCATAGTATCCAGCCGCAGATAAATCTGACAGAGCCGCAGGGCGGCAGATTCAGCTTTTTTTCCAACGTGCCTGGAACCATGACTTCATCTGATACGAATTCTCGACAACCACCCTCTTGCCCCGGAGAATAGTCGCCTGCTGACAGGAGTCCTTATGCGCCGTTTGCTTTTCTCACTGTTGATCCTCTGCACCATGCCCGCCTGGGCAGACAGCCACGACCAGTTGTACAAGGTCGCCGGTTGGGAGCAGCAGCGCGCGCACTTCAGCGATGCCCTCAACGCCGCCCAGCAGCGCTACCAGAACAGCCTGCCGCCAGCGGTCTACCAGGCCCTGGTGGACAACAGCAACCAGCGCTTCGCCCCCCAGGCCGTGGACAACCGGGCCGAGGAGCAACTACGCCAGCACTTGGCCGACCCGGCTCCCGCCCTGAATTTTTTCCAATCCCCCCTGGGCCGCAAGATCGTCGCCGCAGAACTGCTGGCTACCCGCCGCGACCAGTTGGCCAAGAACGCCCAGGGCCTGCCGAAGATGCAGGCCAGCGACAACCGTCAATTGATCATCGGCCACCTGGCCCAGGCCTTGCCCGCCCGCGAGGCCGGCGCGGAAGTCACCCTGGCCATCGCCGGGGTCGCGGCCGACAGCCTGAGCCAGATGATTCCCGGCCTGCTGGGCAACGGCCAGGCCCAGGGCATGCTCAACGGCCAGCGCCAGCGCCTGATGCAACAGATTGGTGCCGACTTGAACAACACCCTGCTGTACGTCTACCGAGACCTGTCCGATACCGAACTGGAAGAGTTCGCCACTTTTGCCGAATCCGCCGAAGGCAAGGCCTATTACCAAGCGGCCCTGGCCGCGATCCGCGCGGGCCTGGCGGTAGGCCAGAACACCTCCAGCCTCGCGCCCTGATCCGGCCACTCACCTGTAGCCGCTGCCGAGCCTGCAAGGCGGCGCAAAGGGCCGCAGGACCTTGCCAGGCGATCGCCTACCCAACCAACGACCTTGAAACCTGGCGGCCTAGGCCAGCGCCTCAGTGGCCACCGGCTGCAAGGCAGGCACGCTCCTGCGGCTCAAACGTGCCGCGCCAGGAACGCGAAATACTGGTCGCGGTACAGCGGCACTTCATTAGCCAAGTGATGCCGCGCTTCCGGCAGCATCAGCACCTCGGGCGCATTGAACTTGCTGCGGATCACCTGCAGGTTGTGCTGCCAATCCACGGTCATGTCCGCTTGCCCCTGCACGATCACCGGCTGCCTGTTGCTGCGCGGGGCTGCCTCCAACCGCTTGATCCAGCGCGCCAGCGCACCGACCCAGGCCGTCGGCAGGCGCTGGGGCTGCAAGGGGTCGGCCTGGAGGAACGCGAGGAAGTCCTGGTCGTTGGAGTTCTCGCTGAACCGCCGGGCGATGCCGGTGACGAAAGGCCGCAGCAGGTAGTAGCTGAGCAGCGACCAGCCCCACGCCCGGGGCCTGACCAGCGGCGATAGCAGAAACACCTGGCCCTGGGCCGGGCTTTGCGCACCCTGGTTGAGCAAGTGATCCATGACGATAGCCCCGCCGGTGCTTTGCCCGAACAGGTGCCAGGGCGTGGGCAGCTCCAGGGCCCGCGCTTGCTCGAACAACCCCAGCAGCACTTGCTGGTACACCGCGAAGTCGTCGATGCTGGCCCGTTCGCCACTGGACAGGCCATGGCCGGGCAAGTCACAGGAAATCACCACGAAATCCCGTTGCAGCGCCCACTCGATCACATGCCGGTATAGGCCCATGTGGTCGTAGAAGCCATGGAACAGGAACATCGTCGCCCGCGGCTGCGCTGGCCACCAGACCTGGCAGACCACCTCATAACCCTCCACCTGGAAGCGCCCCAAGCGGCTGCGGGGCACTCGCGCACGCCCGGCGAAGTCCAGGCCGTAGAAACGCTGGTAGGCCTGGCCCTGATCCGACAGGGGCTGCCCATCGGCCAGTGATTGCAGGCTGGCGCGCAGGAGGTCGGGGTCGAAGGTCGTAGGCATGGATGTTTCCAAAACGGGGTACCGGGCAAAACGGGCTTTGTGGGCCTGCGATATTCATCTGTCGCGGCAAGCATGGCAAGCTACGCGACCTTCGAGGACCGATCCCCATGCGCCAGCCCTACCGCACGACCCTGCTTGCCAGCCTGCTCGTCCTGATTTGCGCCGCCGTCCTGTGGAGCGCCTACGACTGGTTCCAGGGCCGCTACCTGCGCGCCTTCAGCGAGCATACGGCGATGTTCTCCGGCGATGCCCTGCAGTTGCCAGAGGAACTGGCCGGCCCGGGAGCGATTCGCCTGGTGCACTTCTGGGACCCGGCCTGCCCCTGCAACGTCGGCAACCAGCAGCACCTGGCCGAGCTGATCGAAACCTATGGCCCCCGGGGCGTGGAGTTCTACGCCGTGCAAAAGCCAGGCAGCCATGATCGGTTACCAGGCAACCTGGACCGGCTCAAGCCCCTGCACAACCTGCCCGGAGCCGAACAGATCCCCGCCAGCCCGGCCGTGGCGATCTGGGACCGCAACGGCCAGCTGGCCTACTTCGGCCCCTACAGCGAAGGCCTGACCTGCAACTCCAGCAACAGCTTCATCGAACCCATTCTCCAGGCCCTGCAGGAAGAGCGCGGGGTCAGCGCCACCCATACCCTGGCGGTGGGCTGCTACTGCCCCTGGGCCAGCGGCAACGACCAAGGCATTCACGACTAATCGAGGACTGCCTCCTGCGCACTGCTGTCCAGATGTGCTACATGTCTGCTGCCCGAGCAAGACGGCACTGAACACAACAACAGCAAGGAGCTCGCATGAAACGCAGCCTGACCGTCGTCGCCGTGTTGGTCCTCGCCCTGCTGGCGGGCATCGGCGGGTATCTGTACAGCAAGCAGCCGGTGCGCCAGGGCCAGGTGGAGATCAGCGGCCTGCAAGGCTCGGTCACGGTGCGCTACGACGAGCGCGGCGTACCGCACATCCGCGCGGAGAACGAAACCGACCTGTATCGCGCGCTGGGCTACGTGCATGCCCAGGACCGTCTGTTCCAGATGGAAATGCTGCGACGCCTGTCCCGTGGCGAGCTGGCCGAGATCCTCGGGCCCAAGCTGCTCGATACCGACAAACTGTTCCGCAGCCTGCGCATCCGCGAGCGAGCCGATAGCTACGTAGCCGCGCTGGACCGCCAGTCCCCGGCCTGGAAGGCCCTGGAAGCCTATCTGGACGGTATCAACCAGTATCAGGACAGCCACGCCCAACCCATGGAGTTCGACGTCCTGGGCATCCGCAAGCGGCCCTTTACCGCCGAAGACACTGTCAGCGTCGCCGGGTTCATGGCCTACAGCTTCGCCATGGCCTTTCGCTCCGAGCCCGTGCTGACCTACATCCGCGACGAACTGGGCAACGACTACCTGAAGATCTTCGACCTGGACTGGCAACCCAAGGGCGTGCTGGCCAAGGGCAAGCCACAACCGTCCCTGCCCCTGGCCACCATTGATTGGCAGGACCTGGGCCGCATCGCCCACCTGAGCCAGCAAGCCCTGGTGGAGGCCGGGTTGCCGCAATTCGAAGGCAGCAATGCCTGGGCCGTGGCCGGCAGCCGGACCAAAAGCGGCCGCCCGCTGCTGGCCGGCGACCCGCATATCCGCTACTCCCTGCCGTCGGTGTGGTACGAAGCGCAGCTGTCGGCACCGGGCTTCGAGCTCTACGGCCACCACCAGGCCCTGGTGCCCTTTGCGTTCCTGGGCCACAACCTGGACTTCGGCTGGAGCCTGACCATGTTCCAGAACGACGATCTCGACCTGATCGCCGAGAAGGTCAACCCGGACAACCCCAACCAGGTCTGGTATCACGAGCAGTGGGTCGACCTGGCCAGCAGCCAGCAGCAGATCGCCGTCAAGGGCCAGGCACCGGTGACCTTGACCCTGCGCCAGTCGCCCCATGGCCCGATCATCAACGACATGCTCGGCAGCACCGTGGGCAAGGCCCCGGTGGCCATGTGGTGGGGTTTCCTGGAGACCCCCAACCCGATACTCGATGGCTTCTACCAGCTCAACCGCGCCGACACCCTGGCCAAGGTCCGCGCCGCCGCAGCCAAGGTCCACGCACCCGGGCTGAATATCGTCTGGGCCAATGCCAAGGGCGATATCGGCTGGTGGGCCTCGGCGCTGCTGCCCAAGCGCCCGGCCGGCGCCAAGCCGGCCTTCATCCTCGACGGCAGTACCGCCATGGCGGACAAGGATGGCTTCTACCCCTTCAGCGCCAATCCCCAGGAAGAGAACCCGGCCCGGGGTTACATCGTCTCGGCCAACTTCCAGCCAGTCTCGCCCACCGGCATGGAGATCCCCGGCTACTACAACCTCCCCGACCGCGGCCAGCAGCTGGATCGCCAACTCAGCGACAAGAGCGTGAAATGGGACCTGGAGAACACCCAGAAGCTGCAACTGGGCACCACTACCGCCTACGGTCCGCGCCTGTTGGCACCTCTGCTGCCAGTACTGCGTGAAGTGGTCAGCGCCCCAGAGGAACTCAAGCTGGTGGAACAACTGGCGCAATGGCAAGGCGACTATCCGCTGGAATCCACCAGCGCCACCCTGTTCAACCAGTTCCTGTTCGAACTGGCCAACGCCACCTTCCATGAAAAGCTCGGCGATGCTTTTTTCGATGCGCTGATCCAGGCCCGCGTTGTGGATGCCGCCCTGCCGCGCCTGGCGGCAGATCCCGATTCCCCCTGGTGGGACAACCGTGCCACCGCCCAGCGTGAAACCCGGGCCGACACGGTGAAAGTGGCCTGGCGCGCCAGCCTCGACCACCTCAAGCGCACCCTGGGGCCGAACCCGGCGCAATGGCGCTGGGGCACTGCCCACACCCTGACCCATGTTCATCCGCTGGGCATGCAAAAACCCCTGGACCGCGTGTTCAACGTCGGCCCCCTGGAGGCCCCCGGCAGCCATGAGGTGCCGAACAACCTCACCAGCAAGATCGGCCCGGCCCCCTGGTCGGTGGTCTACGGCCCTTCGACCCGGCGCATCATCGACTTCGCCGATCCGGCCCATAGCCTGACCATCAACCCGGTCGGCCAGAGCGGGGTGCTGTTCGACAAGCACTATGACGACCAGGCCGAGGCCTACATCGAAGGGGTTTACCAGCAGGCGCACTTCAGCGAAGAGGAAGTCACTGCCAACACCCGTAGCACCCTGAAGCTGCTGCCGGCCCGCCGCCCCTGAACCAGGCGCCCTGGTAGCCGCCGCTGGCTACCAGGACGGCGGGGCGAAGTTCGCCCGGAACTGCTGCGGGGTCAGCCCCAGGCGGCGCTTGAACACACGGAGCAGGTGCTGGGCATCGCGAAACCCGCAGCGATAGGCCAGGGTCTTGAGCGGCGCCGACGAGCGCTCCAGCAGCGCCCGAGCGGCATCTACCCGCGCCCGCTCGACGAACTGTGCCGGGGTTATTCCAGCCTCACGAACAAAGACCCGGGAAAAGTTGCGTGGACTCATGCGCGCCGCACGCGCCAGCTCGCCGATACTCAGGTTGTCCTGCAGGTGATCCAGCACATGTTGCTGGACCTGGGCCACGACGGAGGTGGCTGTAGCCTGGGGCAGCAGGAACGGGCTGAACTGCGACTGGCCTCCGGCGCGCTGGGTAAACACCACCAGACGCTTGGCCACGTTCAAGGCCACCTCGGCGCCCCAGTCCTTGGCCAGCAGATACAACGACAGGTCGATGCCGGCGGTGACCCCCGCCGAGGTAAACAGCCTGTCGTCCTCGACATACAGGCGATCGACCTCGACCCGAGTCGAGGGATACAAGGCCGCGAGCGCCGGCGCATTGCTCCAGTGGGTGGTCACCGTGCGTCCCTCCAGCAGGCCTGCCCGAGCCAGGATGAACGCGCCGTTGCATATCGAACCGAAGCCCGCGGCCCGGGCACAAGCCCCGCGCAGCCAGGCGTCGAAGGCCGGACCGAAGTCGCTGCCGGGGACTTGCGGCCCACCCGCCACCAGCAACAGGTCGAAGGCTTCCACAGCCTCTTCGAAGGAGCGCCGGGCCTGCAGCACCAGGCCGTTGGAGCAAACCTGCGCGCCGGCCTGGAGCCCGATCACCTCCAGGCGGTAATGGTCTTCGGCCGGCAAGAACCGATTGGCCTCGCAAAATACGTCCATGGGGCCCGTCACATCGAGGGCCTGGACACCGGGAAACACCAGGATGGCAACGGATCTGGCCATGGCACGCACCTTCTTCTATGGGCCGGGCAGGCAAGCCCGACACTGGATTGTCGCAACCAGGCCCCCGAGGCGACAGCCCATGGCCGTAAATGCCCCCAGGTTGGCCCGGATCGCAGCCCCGGATCGATTGTCCCCATGCCTGGCCAGGCACAGACTCTGGGCTCCAGCGCCAGTACGGCGCCCGCCACGAGGACCGCCCCATGAGCTCCACCATCGCCGGGATCAAGATTCCCGACAGCGCCCTGGCCCGGGCCACCACCGACTACATTCGTGATATCGAATCCGACTTGCTGTACCACCACTCGCGTAGGGTGTTCCTGTTCGGTGCCCTGAGCGGCGAACGCCGCCAGTTGCAATACGACTCACAGCTGCTGTACGTCGGCGCGATGTTCCACGACCTGGGCCTGGTGCCCGGCCACCGCAGCGACGACCAGCGCTTCGAAGTCGACGGCGCCAATGCCGCCCGGGACTTCCTCAAGCCCTACGGGCTGAGCGACGACGATATCGAGCAAGTCTGGCTGTCCATCGCCCTGCATACCACTCCCGGCATCCCCCAGCACCTGCGCCCCACCGTGGCCCTGGTCACAGCCGGGGTCGAGATGGACGTCCTGGGCATCGACTACGCGGCCTTCCCCAGCGCCCAGCGCGAGGCGGTGGTGCATGCCCATCCCCGGGGCGAAGGTTTCAAGGAGTGCATCATCTGCGCATTCGCCGACGGCCTGCGCCATCGGCCGCAGACCACCTTCGGCAACGTCAAGACCGATGTCCTGGCCGACCAGCAGCCTGGGTTCCAGCCGACGAACTTCGTCGAAGTGATTCGCCGCTCGCCCTGGGTTTCCTGAACCAGGATACGAGGCCAGAAACCACAACGCCCCTGGAAAGGGGCGTTGTGCTATTGCAACAGGCTCAAGCGGCTTGCGGCGCCTTGGGCCGACGCACGTCCGGCTGTTTCCAGGAATCGGCGGCGCTCTCTTCGATGGCTTGCTGGATCGCCCGCTTGCGGGCCTCTTCGGCACGCCGGCTGAAGAACCAGACCAGGAAGGTCACCAGCGATACCGCCAGCAAAATCAGGCTGGCCACGGCATTGATCTCCGGCTTGACCCCCAGGCGCACTGCCGAGAAGACTTCCATCGGCAAGGTGGTGGAGCCCGGGCCGGACACGAAGCTGGCCAATACCAGGTCGTCCAGGGACAAGGCGAAAGACATCATGCCGCCCGCCGCCAGGGACGGGGCGATCATCGGGATGGTGATCAGGAAGAACACCTTGAACGGCCGCGCGCCCAGGTCCATGGCCGCTTCTTCGATGGACAGGTCCAGCTCGCGCAGGCGCGCCGACACCACCACCGCCACGTAGGCGGCACAGAAGGTGGTATGGGCGATCCAGATGGTGGCGATGCCACGCTCCTGGGGCCAGCCGATGGCCTGGGCCATGGCCACGAACAGCAGCAACAGCGACAGGCCGGTAATCACCTCGGGCATCACCAGCGGCGCGGTTACCAGGCCGCCGAACAGGGTGCGCCCCTTGAAGCGGCTGATCCGGGTCATGACGAACGCCGCCAGGGTGCCCAGGGCCACCGCCGCCACGGCGGTGTAGCAGGCGATCTCCAGGGAGCGCAGCACCGAGCCCATCAACTGGGTGTTGTCCAGCAGGCCGACATACCAGCTGACCGACCAACCGCCCCACACCGTCACCAGCCGCGAGGCGTTGAACGAGTAGATCACCAGGATCAGCATCGGCAGGTAGATGAACAGCAGGCCCAGGACCAGCATCAGGTTGGAGAAACTGAAGCGCTTCATTCCTTGGCCTCCATTTCTTTGGCCTGGCTACGGTTGAACAGGATGATCGGCACGATCAGGATCGCCAGCATCACCACCGCCAGGGCCGAGGCCACCGGCCAGTCACGGTTGTTGAAGAACTCCTGCCACAGCACCTTGCCGATCATCAGGGTCTCCGGACCACCGAGCAATTCAGGAATCACGAATTCACCCACCACCGGGATGAACACCAGCATGCAGCCGGCGATGATGCCGTTCTTGGACAGCGGTACGGTGATCCTCCAGAAGCTGTTGAAGGTCCCCGACCCCAGGTCGGCAGCGGCTTCCAGCAGGCTCGGGTCATGCTTGACCAGGTTGGCGTACAGCGGCAGCACCATGAACGGCAGGTAGGAATAGACCACGCCGATGTACACCGCGGTGTTGGTGTTGAGGATCTGCAGCGGCTCGCTGATCCAGCCCATGGACATCAGGAAACCGTTGAGCAGGCCGTTGTTGCTCAGGATGCCCATCCAGGCATAGACGCGGATCAGGATCGCGGTCCAGGTCGGCATCATGATCAGCAGCACCAGCACGGTCTGCATTTCCTTGCGGGCACTGGCGATGGCATAGGCCATCGGGTAGCCGATCAGCAGGCAGAGGATGGTGCTGATGAATGCCATCTTCAGCGAGCCGAGGTAGGCGGCGATGTACAGCTCGTCGTCCCCGAGCATCGCGTAGTTGCCCAGGTTCAGCAGGATCTGCAGCTTCTGGTCGACGTAGCTGTAGATCTCGGTGTACGGCGGGATGGCCACGTCCGCTTCGGCGAAGCTGATCTTCAGGACGATGAAGAACGGCAGCATGAAGAACAGGAACAGCCAGATGAACGGAATCCCGATGACCAACTGGCGGCCTCCGGGAATTATTCGGTCGAGTCGGCGCTTGAGCTTTCGCATGTTCATGAGCGCAGTACCACGCCGCTGTCGTCTTCCCACCACACGTAGACCTGGTCACCCCAGGTCGGCCGCGCCCCGCGGCGCTCGGCGTTGGCGACGAAGGATTGCACCAGCTTGCCGCTCGGCAGTTCGACGTAGAACACCGAGTGGCCGCCCAGGTAGGCGATGTCGTGGACCTTGCCGCTGGACCAGTTGTATTCGCAGGTCGGCATCTCGGCGGTCACCAGGAGTTTTTCCGGGCGGATGGCGTAGGTCACCGACTTGTCCTGGACCGAGGTGCTGATGCCATGGCCGACGTAGATGTTGCGGTCCACGTCCTTGCAAGTGATCAAGGCATGGCCTTCGGCATCGTCCACCACTTCACCCTCGAAGATGTTGACGTTGCCGATGAACTCGCAGACCAGGCGGCTGACCGGGGTCTCGTAGATATCGATCGGGCTGCCGATCTGGGCGATCCAGCCCAGGTGCATGATGGCGATGCGCTCGGCCATGGTCATGGCCTCTTCCTGGTCGTGGGTCACCATCACGCAGGTCACCCCCACGCGCTCGATGATCTCCACCAGTTCCAGCTGCATCTGCGAGCGCAGCTTCTTGTCCAGGGCGCCCATGGGTTCGTCGAGCAACAGCAGCTTGGGTCGCTTGGCCAGGGAGCGGGCCAGGGCCACGCGCTGGCGCTGGCCGCCGGAGAGCTGGTGCGGCTTGCGCTTGGCGTACTGGCTCATCTGCACCAGCTTGAGCATCTCCGCCACCCGGGCATCGACCTCCGCCGTCGGGATCTTGTCCTGCTTGAGGCCGAAGGCGATGTTCTGCGCCACGGTCATGTGCGGGAACAGCGCATAGGACTGGAACATCATGTTGATCGGCCGCTCGTAGGGCGGCATGTCGGTGATGTCCACGCCATCGAGGAAGATCCGCCCCTCGGTAGGCCGCTCGAAGCCGGCCAGCATGCGCAGCAGGGTGGACTTGCCCGAACCGGAACCACCCAGCAGGGCAAAGATCTCGCCCTTCTTGATTTCCAGGGACACATCGTCCACGGCCACCGTCTCGTCGAACTTTTTCGTGACCCGGTCGATCTTGACCAACACCTGCTTGGGTGTCTGGTCGCCCTCGAGGGCTTTCTTATAGGCGCCGGAGGCAACTGCCATTTGCGAAACTCCCAACAAAATTTTCAGCCCGCCCCTGGTGGACGGGTCCCGGATAGTTTGAGCCTGTAGAACTATTTACCCGTCTTGACCTTGGTCCAGCTGCGGTTCATCAAGCGTTGGATACTGGCTGGCAACTCTATGGACACGTAAGTCTTGTCGAGCACGGCCTGCGGTGGATAAACCGCTTCATCGGTGCGAATGGACTGGTCCATCAGCTTGTCCGACCCGGGGTTGGGGTTGGCATAACCGACGTAGTCACTGACCTGGGCGATCACCTCAGGTTGCAGCAAATAGTTGATGAAGGCATGGGCCTCCTTGACGTTGCTCGAATCCTTGGGGATGGCCAGCATGTCGAACCACAGGGCGCCGCCTTCCTTGGGAATGGCGTAGGCGATGTTCACGCCCTTGCCGGCATCGGCGGCCCGGGCCCGGGCCTGGAACACGTCGCCGGAGAAGCCGACCGCCACGCAGATATTGCCGTTGGCCAGGTCAGAGATGTACTTGGACGAGTGGAAGTAGGTCACGTAGGGACGTACCGCCAGGAGCTTGGCCTCGGCCTTCTTGTAGTCCTGAGGGTTGGTGCTGTTGGCGTCCAGCCCCAGATAGTTGAGCACCGTGGGCATCATTTCGTCGGCGGAATCGAGGAAGGCCACGCCGCAGCCGCTGAGCTTCTTGATGTTCTCCGGCTCGAACAGGGCGCTCCAGGAGTCGATCTTGTCCACACCCAGGGCGGCCTTCACTTTCTCGACGTTGTAGCCGATGCCGTTGGTGCCCCACAGATAGGGCACCGCGTATTGGTTACCCGGGTCGTTGGCCTCAAGACGCTTGAGCAACTTCGGGTCGAGGTTGGCATAGTTGGACAACAGGCTCTTGTCGAGCTTCTGGAACGCCCCGGCCTTGATCTGCTTGCCCAGGAAGTGGTTGGACGGCACTACCACGTCATAACCGGTACGACCGGCCAGCAATTTGCCTTCCAGGGTTTCATTGGAATCGAATACGTCATACAGCGGCTTGATACCCGTGGTCTTTTCAAACTCAGACAGGGTGCTCTGACCGATGTAGTCGGACCAGTTATAAATATGCACCGTCGGTGCCGCCTGAACGCCTGCCACCAGCGTCAGGCTGGCGGCGACCAGCATGGCTTTGCGAAATAAAGAAATAGGCAAGTGGAGGTCCTCTTAAATAGTTGGGCCCAAGTTGCTCCGAGCTACCTGACAGCCCCCAAGCTGCCCAGCAACAAAACCGGCGCGCAACTTACCCTCGATAAACCAATCCAGCAAAACTTTCTGTCATTTATTTGTTCCCTGTTGCCGTCGTCGTCACGACAACGGCAACAGGTCTTGCTGAAAATCGGCTTACTTGCCGGATTTGATCTTGGTCCAGCTGCGAGTCAGGATGCGCTGGGTTGCGGCCGGCAGGTCGGCGATCGCATACAGCTTGGCCTGGACTTCAGCCGGTGGGTAAACGCCTGGATCGCTGGTGATGTCTTTATCGACCAGTGGGGTTGCAGCCGCGTTACCGTTGGGGAAGCGCACGGCGTTGGTGATCTCGGCCATGATTTCCGGCTTCTGCAGGAACGTCATGAACTTGTAGGCACCCTCGACGTTCTCTGCGTCCTTGGGAATGGCCACCATGTCGTAGAAGCTGCCAGCACCTTCCTTGGGAATGTTATAGCTGACCTTGACCTTGTCACCGGCTTCCGCAGCGCGGGCCTTGGCCTGGTAGATGTCACCCGAGTAACCCACGGCTACGCAGATATTGCCATTGGCCAGGTCCGAGATGTATTTGGAGGAGTGGAAGTAGCCGATCGAAGGACGGATCTTGAGGAACAGCTTCTCAGCCTCGTCCAGTTGCTTCTTGTCCTGGCTGTCGGTCGGATAGCCCAGGTAGTGCAGCGCCACCGGGATCATCTCGGTCGGCGAATCGAGGAAGCTGATACCGCAGGACTTCAACTTCTCGGCGTTTTCCGGCTTGAACAACAGGTCCCAGGAGTTGGTGGGAGCATCGGCACCCAGCGCAGCCTTGACCTTCTCGGCGTTGAAGCCGATGCCGATCGAACCCCACATGTAAGGGAAGGCATGCTTGTTGCCCGGGTCACTCACCGATACCGCCTTGAGCAGCGACTCGTTGAGGTTCTTCCAGTTCGGCAACTTGGACTTGTCCAGGTCCTGGTAGACACCGGCCTTGATCTGCTTGGCCAGGAAGTTGTTGGAAGGCACTACCACGTCGTAACCGGACTTGCCGGCGAGCAACTTGGCTTCCAGGGTTTCATTGCTGTCGAAAACGTCATAGACAACCTTGATACCCGACTCGGCTTCAAACTTCTTGATGGTGTCTGGAGCAATGTAGTCGGACCAGTTGTATACGTGCAGCACTTTATCGTCCGCCTGTGCTGCCGCCGCCATCACGCCCATCAGGGACATGGCGAGGAGGGTCTTGCCAGCTAACTTCTTACCTAATGCCTTCATGCGTAATGCTCCAATTATTCTTTTTAACCACATTCTCGGTGATCAGGAGCCAGGACCAGGTTCCGGGCCACTAAAAACGGCGGGTAGTCTGGCAAGATCCAAGGCCGGCTTTCAAGAAAAGTCGGCCTTTAATCTGCCCTGGACACGGTGCCCGCAAGCACCGCGCCCAAAGCCTAGCACTCAGCCCTGCAGGACACTCAAGGTCAGGTCCAGGCACTTACGCGCCTTGGCCACCAACTCGTCGATTTCCGCCTCGCTGATCACCAGCGACGGGGCAATGATCATGGTGTCGCCCACGGCGCGCATGATCAGGCCGTTGTCGAAGCAGAACTGCCGGCAAATCATGCCCACGCCCCGGCCCTCGTAGCGCGCCCGGGTGGCCTTGTCCTTGACCAGTTCGATCGCCCCCAACATCCCCAGGCCACGAACTTCGCCCACCAGCGGGTGGTCGCCGAGCTCACGCAGACGCTTCTGCAAATACGGTGCCGTCTGGCTATGTACCTTCTCGACGATTTTTTCTTCGCGCAGGATGCGGATGTTTTCCAGGCCCACCGCTGCTGCCACCGGGTGGCCGGAATAGGTGAAGCCGTGGTTGAAGTCACCGCCCTCGCTGAGCACCTTGGCCACGGTGTCACGTACGATCACACCACCCATGGGGATGTAACCGGAGGTCAGGCCCTTGGCGATGGTCATGAGGTCAGGCGCCAGGTCATAGTAGTCGGCGCCGAACCATTGGCCGGTGCGACCGAAGCCGCAGATCACTTCGTCGGCGACGAACAGGATCTCGTACTTGGCGAGGATTTCCTTGATCTTCGGCCAGTAGGTTTCCGGCGGGATGATCACACCGCCAGCGCCCTGGATCGGCTCGGCAATGAAGGCGGCAACGTTGTCTTCGCCGACTTCGAGGATTTTCTTCTCCAGTTGCTCGGCAGCCCACACGCCGAACTCATCCGGCGTCATGTCGCCGCCTTCGCCGAACCAATATGGCTGCGGGATATGCACGATGCCGGGAATCGGCAGGCCGCCCTGCTCGTGCATGCCGCTCATGCCGCCCAGGCTGGCGCCAGCTACCGTGGAACCGTGGTAGCCGTTGATGCGGCCGATGATGGTCTGCTTCTGCGGCTTGCCCTTGAGCGCCCAGTAATGGCGCACCATGCGCAGCACGGTGTCGTTGCCCTCGGAGCCGGAGCCGGTGAAGAACACATGGCTCATGCCCTTGGGGGCCACGTCGATGATCGCCTTGGCCAGCTCCAGCGCCGGTGGGTGGGCAGTCTGGAAGAACAGGTTGTAGTACGGCAGTTCGCGCATCTGCTTGCTGGCCACCTCGGCCAGTTCGTCACGACCGTAGCCGACGGCCACGCACCACAGCCCGGCCATGCCGTCGAGAATCTGGTTGCCTTCACTGTCCCACAGGTACACGCCCTTGGCATGGGTGATGATTCGCGGCCCCTTCTCCTTCAGTTGATTGAAGTCGCTGAAGGGTGCCAGGTGGTGATCACTGCTGAGGGTTTGCCACTCGCGGGTTTGCGGGTTTTTATGAGTCATCAATGTCTCCTTAGTGTCAGTGAAGGCGCCACCGCCGGACAGCGGCGCCCGGCGTATCAGACGGCGAACAACAGGAATTCCCTCTCCCAGGAACTGATCACGCGCTTGAAGTTTTCATGCTCGGCCCGTTTGACCGCGACGTAGCCGGTGATGAATTTGTGGCCCAGGTACTTCTCGATGGTCTTGCTGTTTTCCATCCGTTCCAGTGCGTCCTCGATGGTCAGCGGCAGGCGCAGGTTGCGGCGCTCGTAGCCACGGCCCACCACTGGCGCGCTCGGGTTGTGCCCCTCGACCATGCCGATGAAGCCGCACAGCAGGCTGGCGGCGATCGCCAGGTAGGGATTGGCGTCGGCACCCGGCAGGCGGTTTTCCACCCGGCGGTTCTGCGGCCCGGCATCCGGCACCCGCAGGCCCACGGTACGGTTCTCCTCGCCCCACTCGACGTTCACCGGCGCCGAGGTGTCGGGCAGGAAACGGCGGAACGAGTTGACGTTGGGGGCGAACAGCGGCAGCAGCTCGGGGATGAATTTCTGCAAGCCGCCAATGTGATTGAGGAACAGCTGGCTCATGGTCCCGTCTTCATTGGAGAAGACGTTCTTGCCCGTATTGATGTCGATGATGCTCTGGTGCAGGTGCATGGCACTGCCCGGCTCGCCGGTCATGGGCTTGGCCATGAAGGTGGCCGCCACATCGTGCTTGAGCGCCGCTTCGCGCATGGTGCGCTTGAACACCAGGATCTGGTCGGCCAGGGACAGGGCGTCGCCGTGACGGAAGTTGATTTCCATCTGCGCCGTGCCGTCTTCGTGGATCAGGGTATCGAGGTCCAGCTCCTGCAGTTCGCACCAGTCGTAGACATCCTCGAACAGCGGGTCGAATTCGTTGGCCGCTTCGATGGAGAAAGACTGGCGCCCGGTTTCCGGACGGCCGGAACGGCCCACCGGCGGCTGCAACGGATAGTCGGGGTCCTCGCTGCGCTTGGTCAGGTAGAACTCCATTTCCGGCGCCACGATCGGCTGCCAGCCATGGTCGGCATAGAGTTTCAGGACCTTCTTGAGCACGTTGCGCGGCGACAGCTCGATGGGGTTGCCCTGCTTGTCGTAGGTATCGTGGATCACCTGGGCCGTGGGCTCTATGGCCCAGGGTACGAGATAGACCGCGTTATGGTCGGGGCGACAGATCATGTCAATGTCCGCCGGGTCCAGCAGCTCGTAATAGATGTCGTCTTCGACATAGTCGCCGGTGACGGTCTGCAGTAGCACGCTCTCGGGCAGGCGCATGCCTTTTTCGGCGATGAACTTGTTGGTCGGCGAGATCTTTCCCCGGGTGATGCCGGTCAGATCGCCGATCATGCATTCGACTTCTGTGATCTTGTGGTCTTTCAACCAATCGGTGAGCTGGTCGAGGTTGTTACTCATAAATGCCTCTAGGCTGAGTTTCCTGACTCTCTATTAAGTCAGGCGTTGTATGACGCTTCGGCGTCGCGCTGTTTTGCCCGCTTGCGGCAGGCATCACCAAAAGCCCGGAAGATGGCCAGGTAGTGAGGATTGCAGCTTACCTGCCATTCGGGGTGCCATTGCACCCCCAAAGCAAAAGCCTTGCTCGCCTCGACGGAAACAGCCTCGATCAGCCCATCCGGAGCCCGGGCCTCGACCTTCAACCCCGGGGCCAGACGCTCGATGCCCTGGGCATGGATCGAGTTGACTTGGATTGTTTCCGGTAGCCCCAGCCCCGCCAGTACTCCATCGGCCTCGATGAACAGCTCGTGGGCCGGCGCATACCAGGCGTCCAGGGGTTGGCCGGGCACCTCGGCATGCCGGTGGTCCATGAACGGCGGCACCTGGTGCACGCTCTGGTGCAGGCTGCCGCCCAGAGCGACATTCATCTCCTGGAAGCCGCGGCAAATCCCCAGAACCGGGACGCCCGCCTCGACGGCGGCATCGAGCAGCGGCAGGGTGGCGGCATCCCGTGCAGAATCATGAGCAGTTCCAGGCTCGCTGGCCTGGCCCTGATAGTGGAAAGGTTCGATATTGGAAGGGGAGCCGGTAAAGAGGATACCGTCCAGACCGTCCAGAATATCGGACGGGGCAAGCAGCTGCGCCATGGATGCGAGGATCACCGGCAGGCCCTGGGCCGCGGTGGCTACTGCCTGGACATACTCGTCGCCACTGATGTGATAAGCGTGCGAACCGATCTGCCTAGAGCAGGCGGTGACGCCGATTAACGGCAGGCGAGACATGAAACACCCCGGTATTATTGATGTTATGGGTTTGGCCCGAGCTTAGCCTTGTTCATTTTTTTACACAACACCCCTGTAAAAGATACAACACAGCCTGTTCAAACCAAGGGTAGCCAGGGTGCCCGAACTCGCAAAAGCGCCCTGTTTTACTGCAAAAACACCCTGCCAGCCCTTTATTAGGGCAAAAAAGGCCTTGCTTGACTTCGGCATGCCGTTCGGGTTGACTGAAACCAGAAAAGATCAATGATTGATATTTTTAACAACAAAGGTGTTGCATCATGTCGGTACCCCCGCGTGCCGTTCAGCTGAACGAAGCGAACGCGTTCCTTAAGGAACATCCTGAGGTTCTGTACGTCGACCTTCTGATTGCGGATATGAATGGTGTGGTGCGCGGCAAGCGCATCGAACGCACCAGCCTCCACAAGGTTTACGAGAAAGGCATCAACCTCCCGGCTTCCCTCTTTGCTCTGGATATCAATGGCTCCACGGTGGAAAGCACCGGCCTGGGCCTGGATATCGGTGACGCTGACCGCATCTGCTATCCAATCCCCGATACGCTCTCCAACGAACCCTGGCAGAAGCGCCCCACTGCACAACTGTTGATGACCATGCACGAGTTGGAAGGCGATCCGTTCTTCGCCGACCCTCGTGAGGTCCTGCGCCAGGTGGTGAGCAAGTTCGACGAACTGGGCCTGACCATCTGCGCGGCGTTCGAGCTGGAGTTCTACCTGATCGACCAGGAGAACGTGAACGGTCGCCCACAACCGCCACGCTCGCCGATCTCCGGCAAGCGCCCGCAATCCACCCAGGTCTACCTGATCGACGACCTCGACGAATACGTCGACTGCCTGCAGGACATCCTCGAAGGCGCCAAGGAACAAGGCATCCCGGCCGACGCCATCGTCAAGGAAAGCGCCCCGGCCCAGTTCGAAGTGAACCTGCACCACGTCGCCGACCCGCTCAAGGCCTGCGATTACGCGGTGCTGCTCAAGCGCCTGATCAAGAACATCGCCTACGACCATGAGATGGACACCACCTTCATGGCCAAGCCTTATCCGGGCCAGGCGGGCAACGGCCTGCACGTCCATATCTCGGTGCTGGACAAGGATGGCAAGAACATCTTCACCAGTGAGGATCCCGAGCAGAACGCCGCGCTGCGTCACGCGATCGGCGGTGTGCTCGAGACCCTACCCGCGTCGATGGCCTTCCTGTGCCCGAACGTCAACTCGTACCGCCGTTTCGGTGCCCAGTTCTACGTCCCCAACGCTCCGAGCTGGGGCCTGGACAACCGTACCGTAGCGCTGCGCGTACCGACGGGCGCACCGGATGCGGTACGTATCGAGCACCGTGTGGCCGGCGCCGATGCCAACCCCTACCTGCTGATGGCTTCGGTGCTGGCGGGCGTGCACCACGGCCTGACCAACAAGGTCGAGCCAAGCACGCCAATCGAGGGTAACGCCTACGAGCAGGTGGAGCAGAGCCTGCCGAACAACCTGCGCGATGCCCTGCGCGAGCTGGACGACAGCGAGATCCTCAACAAGTACATCGATCCGAAGTACATCGATATCTTCGTTGCCTGCAAGGAAAGCGAGCTGGAGGAGTTCGAGCACTCCATCTCCGACCTCGAGTACAACTGGTACCTGCACACCGTCTGAACGGCCTGCAGCAAAGAACGCCGCGCAGCCCATGGCCCGCGGCGTTTTTTATGCCCGCGATCCGCAACTACGGCGCTCGGTTGCCGCTACAGGGAGCCCAATCCTCTGGCGTACAATGCCGGCTGTCCAACAGGAGACCCCGATGACGCGCACCGCCCCTCTTCGCAAGCCCCGTGCACGCAGCCAGGCCCGGATCGACTCGATACTTGACGCGGCCCGCACCCTGCTGGCCAGCGAAGGCGTGGCCAGCCTGTCGATCTACAGCGTGGCCGAGCGCGCGCAGATCCCGCCGTCGTCGGTTTATCACTTCTTCGCCAGCGTACCGGCCCTGCTCGAGGCCCTTACCGCGGATGTCCACGCCGCATTCCGCGCGTGCCTGCAAGCCCCGATCGAGCATGAACGGCTCGACGGCTGGCGGGACCTGTCACGCCTGGTGGAGCAACGCATGCTCGCCATCTACGCAGACGATGCCGCAGCCCGGCAGTTGATCCTGGCGCAACATGGATTGACCGAAGTCACCCAGGCCGACCGCCAGCACGATCTCGAACTGGGCGACCTGATGCACAAGCTGTTCAACCGGCACTTCACCCTACCGGCACTGCCACAGGACGTGGACGTATTCGCCCTGGCCATGGAGCTGGGGGACCGGGTGTATGCCCGGTCGGTGCAGCAACACGGGCAAATCACCGCCCGCATGGCAGAGGAAGGCATGCGGGTATTCGATGCCTACCTGGGCCTGTACCTGCCGCCGTACCTGCCCAAGCGCCCCACCCCGCTCTGAACGTTCAAGCCTGGCGCAGCGACAACCTGTCGATGCGGTGATCCAAAGTCTTGTGGATCACCAGGTTGGCCCGCTCCCGGGTGGGCAGGATGTTCTCCACAAGATTCTTCAGGTTCACCCGGTCCCAGGTATCGGAGGCCATGGCCAGCGCCTCTGGGTCGGACAGCCCCTTGAACTTGTTGAAGTAGGAGTCGTCCGACTGGAAGGCCGTGTTCTTCAAATAGACGAAGCGCTCCAGGTACCAGGTCTTGATGGCCTCCGGTGCGGCGTCGACATAGATCGAGAAGTCGATGAAATCCAGGGCATGCAGGCCCTGCCCCCGCTCACCCTGCAACACATTCAGGCCTTCGAGGATGATGATGTCCGGCGCCTCCACCGACTGCGCCTCGTCAGCCAGGATGTCGTAGCGGACATGGGAATAGATCGGGATCTGCGCGGCCTCGCCCCGCCGGCACACCGCCTGGAGAAACTCCAGGAATAGCGGCTCGTCGTAGGACTCGGGAAACCCCTTGCGATGCAGGATGTTCTTTTCCTGCAGGCTCGCCAGGGGCAAGAGGAACGAATCGGTGGTCACCAACTGCACGTTGGGCTTGCCCGGCCAGTAGGCCAGCAACGCGGCCAGGACCCTGGCGAAGCTGCTCTTGCCCACTGCGACACTGCCCGACACCCCGATGACATAAGGCACCTTGCCCCCATCCTGTGGCGCCTTGAGCGCCTGGACCTGCGTGGCATGCAGATGCAACAGGCGCGACAGCGGCAACAGGATCTGCCTGACCTCTTCTGACTCCATGGGCTGGGTCGGGCTGGTCAGCGTCTCCATCTCCGACGGCGACAGGCTCATGGGCTCCCCGGCCCGGAGAGCGGCCCAATGGTCGCGGTCGAACTCCAAGTACCCTGCGTTTGGACCCTGCTTTGTTGTCATGTCTGTACTGTTCAGGCCTTGCGAAAGCAGGGAAAGTATCAAATCTGACCGTTATTTACAGCGCCCATGAAAAAGCCCCGCAGGGCTCGCTCCCTCCGGGGCCTTGATACGACGGTGTTCACAACTTGGCGATCGACACCTCCGTGGACTTCACGAAGGCAATCACTTCACTGCCAATGGACAGCTCCAGCTCCTTGACCGAGCGGGTAGTGATCACCGAAGTGACGATCCCCGAGGCTGTCTGCACGTCGATTTCCGACAACACATCACCCTCGACGATTTCCTTGATGGTGCCCTTGAACTGGTTGCGAACATTGATGGCTTTGATGGTCATGGTATTTCTCCTGGGGTCGAAAAACAGAGCTGCACGTTTCAAGCGGCCAGCGGCAAGCCCAAGCACAACGCTCTTGCTTGCTGCTGCTCTACAGCGCCCAACGCAATTGCGTGGGCAGGGGTGAAACAGGTTCCGGCTCGGGCGGCGACCCGGGCAGCGACAACACGCGATTGAGCACCTCGGTCTCCAGCGCCGCCAGGCGATGGGAGCCGCGTACCCGCGGCCGCGGCAGCTCGACATGCAAGTCGAGGCCAACCTCGCCGTCCTCGATCAACAGCACCCGATCGGCAATCGCTACCGCCTCGCTGACATCGTGGGTCACCAGCAGCACGGTGAAGCCGTGCTGCTGCCACAGGCGTTCGATCAACTGCTGCATCTCGATTCGGGTCAGGGCATCCAGGGCCCCCAAGGGCTCGTCCAGCAACAACAGCCGTGGTTGATGGATCAGCGCCCGGGCCAGGGCCACGCGCTGCTTCTGCCCACCGGACAAGGCCGCCGGCCATTCATTGGCCCGATCCGCCAGGCCTACCGCCTCCAGGGCCTCCAGGGCCTGGGGCCGCCAGTTGCCCTTGAGCCCCAACCCAACGTTGTCGATGACTTTCTTCCAGGGCAGCAGGCGCGCCTCCTGGAACATCAAGCGAGTGTCCTCGCGCGCCTCGACCAGCGGTGCAGCACCGGCCAGCAACTGGCCGCCGCTAGGCTGGTCAAGACCCGCCAGCAAGCGCAGCAAGGTGCTCTTGCCACAGCCACTGCGCCCCACCACCGCAACGAACTGGCCAGCGGGAATATGCAAGTCGACTTCCCGCAGCACCTGTCGCGAGCCAAAGGTCTTCTGCAGTTTGCGTACTGCCAGCGGGATGCCCCGCAGCAGCCGTGGTGGTTGCTGGGCAGTCATTGCGCACCTCCCTTGACGACCTGATAAGCCGGGTGCCAACGCAGCCAGACTCGCTCCAGGCCACGTGCCGCAAGGTCTGCGAGCTTGCCCAGCACGGCGTACATGACAATCGCCAGGACCACCACGTCGGTCTGCAGGAACTCCCGGGCATTCATTGCCAGGTAGCCAATGCCGGAACTGGCAGAGATGGTTTCGGCAACGATCAGGGTCAGCCACATGAAGCCCAGGGCGAAGCGCACCCCTACCAGGATCGATGGCAAGGCTCCCGGCAGGATGACCTGGCGAAACAACGCGAAGCCCGTCAGGCCGTAGCTGCGGGACATTTCCACCAGCGCCGGGTCGACGTTGCGAATGCCGTGGTAGGTGTTGAGGTAGATCGGGAACAAAGTACCCAGGGCCACCAGGAAGATCTTCGCCGACTCATCGATACCGAACCACAGGATCACCAGCGGGATCAGCGCCAGGTGCGGCACGTTGCGGATCATCTGCACCGAGCTGTCCAGCAAGCGCTCACCCCATTTCGACAGGCCGGTAATGAAGCCCAGCACCAGGCCGATGCTGCCACCGATCAGGAAGCCCAGCCCGGCACGCCAGCCACTGATGGCCAGGTGGGTCCAGATATCGCCACTGCGTATCAGGCTGACCCCCGCCTCTATCACCGCGCTGGGGGCCGGCAGGATACGGGTCGACAGCCAACCCGCCGACACCGACAACTGCCAGGCCGCCAGTAACAGCAACGGCAGCCCCCACGGCGCCAGCCGATGCACTATGCGTTGTCCGTTCATGGCCGCACCTCAGCTCTGGGACGCGGCTTTGGGAATGATGTCGTTGGCTACCATCTCGCCGAACGGACTCACATAACCGGCAGCCTCCGGCAGCTTGGGCCGCTCGATGTCCAGGTGCGGGAACAGCAACTCGGCCACCCGGTAGGACTCCTCCAGATGGGGATAACCGGAGAAGATGAAGGTGTCGATCCCAAGGTCCGCGTACTCCTGCATCCGCGCCGCCACGGTCGGCCCGTCGCCCACCAAGGCGGTGCCAGCCCCGCCACGCACCAGGCCGACTCCAGCCCAGAGATTGGGGCTGACTTCCAGCTTGTCGCGACGACCGCCGTGCAAGGCCGCCATGCGCTGCTGGCCCACGGAGTCGAAGCGCGCCAGGGATGCCTGGGCCCGGGCGATGGTCTCGTCATCCAGATGGGAGATGAGTTTGTCCGCGGCTTTCCAGGCCTCTTCGTTGGTTTCGCGCACGATCACGTGCAACCGGATACCGAAGCGCACGGTGCGCCCAAGCTTGGCGGCCTTATCCCGCACTTGCTGGATCTTCTCGGCCACTGCGGCCGGTGGTTCGCCCCAGGTCAGCACCATCTCCACCTGCTCGGCGGCCAGGTCCTGCGCCGCTTCCGACGATCCGCCGAAGTACAGCGGCGGACGCGGTTGCTGCAAGGGCGGATAGAGCAGCTTGGCGCCCTTCACGCTGATGTGCTGGCCGTCGTAGTCCACGGTTTCGCCTTCAAGTACCCGGCGCCAGATGCGGGTGAACTCCACCGAAGCCTGGTACCGCTCCTCATGGTCGAGGAACAGGCCATCGCCCGCCAGCTCGTCAGGGTCGCCCCCGGTTACCAGGTTGAACAGGGCCCGGCCACCGGACAAGCGATCCAGAGTTGCCGCCTGACGCGCTGCCACGGTCGGGGAAATGATCCCGGGACGCAGCGCGACAAGGAATTTCAGACGCTGGGTCACCGGAATCAGCGAGGCTGCCACCAGCCAGGAGTCTTCGCAGGAACGCCCGGTAGGGATCAGCACGCCACCGAAACCCAGGCGGTCGGCGGCCTGGGCGATCTGCTGCAGGTAACCATGATCGACGGCTCGGGCGCCTTCGGCGGTGCCAAGGTAATGGCCGTCACCGTGGGTGGGCAGGAACCAGAAGATGTTGAGGCTCATGGAGTGGTCTCCTAAGGGGTCGGGTTACGGCGCTTTGGCCACGGCGGCGCCGGGCGTCCAGATCACGTCTTTGATGTTCAGGGGCTTGGGAATCAGCTTGAGCTGGTAGAAGCTGTCGGCGATTTTCTGCTGGGCGGCAATCACTTCCGGGGTCAGGAAGCCTGCGCCATAGCCCTGGCGCTTGACCGAGGTCAGGGTGATCTCGGGAGACAGCCCCAGCAGCGGCGCCACCTGATCGGTGACCTCCTGCGGGTTGGCCCTGGACCACTCGCCCACCGCCCGCACTTCTTCCACCAGGGTCTTGATCACCTCAGGGTGCTGCTGCGCATAGGGCTTGGTGGCCAGGTAGAACTGGTGGTTGTCGACGATGCCGCTGCCGTCACGCAGGGTTCGCGCTTGCAACTGCTGCTCGGCGGCGGCCTGGTAAGGGTCCCAGATCACCCAGGCATCGACGCTGCCACGCTCGAAAGCGGCGCGGGCATCGGCCGGCGGCAGGAACACGGTCTGGATATCGCTGTACTTCAGGCCGGCATCTTCCAGGGCGCGGACCAGCAAGTAATGGACGTTGGAGCCTTTGTTGAGCACCACCTTCTTGCCCTTGAGCTCCTGCACCGAGCGGATCGGCGAGTCCTTGGGCACCAGGATCGCTTCACTCAGGGGAGCCGGTGGCTCATAGGCCACATAGAGCAGGTCGGCGCCGGCAGCCTGGGCGAACACCGGTGGCGTCTCGCCGGTCACACCGAAGTCGATGGAGCCGACGTTCAGCCCCTCCAACAGCTGCGGGCCACCGGGAAACTCAGTCCACTGTACATCGACGCCCTGCTGCGCCAGGCGCTTCTCCAGGGAGCCCTTGGCCTTGAGCAGCACTAGGGTGCCGTACTTCTGATAGCCGATACGCAGGGTCTCGGCCTGGGCTTGGACAATGGCGCCGAAGGACACAGCCGCAGCAAACAGAGCGACCAGCCCGCGACGCAAAATGACAGGGCGCATGGCGCTCTCCTTTTTGCTGTGGGGTTTTGGCTGCACCTGCTTGCCCGTTGGCGGGCGAGTAAGGCCAGTAGTTCAGATCAATGACGTGGCTCAAATGCTCCAGCGAGCACTGAGCAGGCGTTCGTTCAACAGATTCGGGTCCAGCGGCTTGGGACGGCGTGCCAGGGCACTGTGGAACTGCTCCAGGGCTTCCTGCAAACGCAGCTCCAGGGCTTGGGCCAACTGCGGCTGGACGCTGCCTTCGCCGTAGGCGATCTGGCTATCCTCGGCAAAGATGCCCTGGAGCATTTCCTGGGCCTTGAGCGCCGAAAGCACAGGCTTCAAGGCGTAGTCCACCACGAGCATGTGGGCGATGCTGCCGCCGGTGGCCATGGGCAGCACCACCTTGTGCCTCAACGCGCCCTCGGGCAGCAGGTCCAGCAATGTCTTCAGGGCTCCGGAGAACGAAGCCTTGTAGACCGGAGTGGCGATCAGCAGGCCGTCGGCCTGTTCGATCTGGCGCAGCAGGTCGATGACCTTGGGGCTGTCGAAGCGGGCGTGAAGCAGGTCCTCGGCCGGGAAGTCCCGCACCTGGTAACTGACCACTTCCACACCTTGCTGCTGCAACCAGCGCTTGGCCAACTCCAGCAGCACTCCGGAACGGGAACGCTGGCTGGGACTGCCACCGAGAGAGACCACCAGCATGCAGGGGATTCCTTGAACGAATAAGGTGATTCGCGGGATGCGATCTCACCGGATGAGCAGACCTTAACAGTCTATTTTTATATCTATAAATCTTATTTATTCATTTGTTTATTCCACAAAAGAATATAAGAAGGTGCATTTACCAGGCGAAAAAAAAGGCCGTCGAAACGGCCTGAAAACCCCTGCTTTATGGATCTGTCATGCGCCTCAACGGTTGGGTTGTGGAGTCAGCCGCAGGTAGGGCTTCACTGCGCGATAGCCTTTGGGAAAACGCCGCTTGATCTCTTCCTCGTCCTTCAGGGACGGCACGATCACCACTTCGTCACCGTCCTGCCAGTTGGCCGGGGTGGCCACCTTGTAGTTGTCGGTGAGTTGCAGCGAGTCGATCACCCGCAGGATCTCGTGGAAATTGCGCCCAGTGCTGGCTGGGTAGGTGATGGTCAGGCGGATTTTCTTGTTCGGGTCGATGATGAACAGCGAGCGCACGGTCAGGGTGTCGCTGGCATTGGGATGGATCAGGTCATAGAGGTCCGAGACCTTGCGGTCGGCGTCGGCCAGGATCGGGAAGTTGACCCGGGTGTCCTGGGTCTCGTTGATGTCCTCGATCCAGCGGTGATGGGAATCCACCGGGTCCACCGACAGGGCAATGGCCTTGACCCCGCGCTGGGCGAATTCATCCTTGAGCTTGGCGGTAAAACCCAGCTCGGTGGTGCATACCGGGGTGAAGTCCGCCGGATGGGAAAACAGCACGCCCCAGCTATCACCCAGCCACTCGTGGAAACGAATCTTGCCGGCACTGGAATCCTGTTCGAAGTCGGGGGCGATGTCGCCCAGTCTGAGGCTCATGGGTGCTGCTCCTGTGAGTGCGTGATGACGCTACTCTGCCTCGGGCGCAGTTTATTTAAAAAGAATAAATATAGATTTATTAAGACCGTAAAGGAATATTAAAAATCTCTTCACTGGACTCGCAGGCACGCCAGGAACACCCTGGTACACAAGGTTCGAGAAGGCCTTGAGTAGCTGCAAGAAAGAGGGGAATTCAGGAAGGGCTCACGGGGGTGGGCCTGACTTGGAACGAAGCCTCGCCCGGCATTGCGCCGGGCGAGGTTTTTTATTACCGATTACAGCAGCGGGATCGAGTAGCTGACGATCAGGCGGTTTTCGTCCTGGGAACGGGTGTTCGCCAGGTCGGTACGCCACATGGCGTTTTTCCAGGCGAAGCCCAGGTTCTTCAGCGGGCCTTCCGGAATGACGTAGGCAACGGTCAGGTCGCGTTCCCACTCGGTCTTGCTGCCCAGGGAGGTATCGATGTTGTTGCCACGCAGGTAGACCGCGTTGGCGGTCAGGCCTGGCACGCCGACCTTGGCGAAGTCATAACCGTAGCGAACTTGCCAGGTGCGCTCGCCAGCACGGGCGAACTTCTGGATCTGCATATCGGTGATGGTGCTGTTGGACGAGCCGTCACCCTGGTTCAGCCAAGGGAAGTCGCTATCGCCCTTGGTGTACTGGTAGCCGGCACCGAAGGTGTGGCCTTCGACCGAGTACAGGGCCAGGTAGCTGTACAGGTCGTTGTCGACCTTGCCTTTGGTGACCTTGTCGCCGTAGTAACCCGTGGTGTAGTAGCCCGCGGTGTCGCCATTACGACCGTCGTCGCGGCTGCGGTAGTAGCGCAGGTCGCTCTTCAGGACGCCCGGGCCGATTGCCCAGTTGTGCACCAGGCCGAGGAAGTTCTGGTTGTAGAAGTTCTTCAGCTCACCGAAGTAGTACGAAGCCGTCAGATCCTTGGTGATCTTGTAGTCGGCACCGGCGTAGTAGAACTTGTTGCTGAACTCGCCTTTCGGGTAGTTCGAGCCAGCGTTGGCGCCCGCGATGGACAGGCCTTCGTTGTTGCTCGAGTTACGGCCCTTGGCGCGCTCGACCTGGCCTGCGGTCAGGGTCAGGTCCTTGATTTCGTTCGAGGTGATCTGGCCGCCCTGGAAGGTTTGTGGCAGCAGGCGACCGTCGTTGTACTTGATCACCGGGTTGTTCGGCAGCAGGGTACCGACCTTCAGCTCGGTCTGGGAAACCTTGACCTTACCGGTCAGGCCCAGGCTGGCGAAGTCATTGACCGCCTTGTTGCCGTCGCTTGGGAAGATGGTGCCGCCGGAAGCGGTGCCGCCAGAGTTGCCGCTCTTGGCCGGCGAGGAATCCAGGCGCAGGCCATACAGCGCAATGGCATCAACGCCGAACTGGACAGTACCCTGGGTGTAACCCGAGGTGAAACGCAGATCGAAGCCTTGGCCCCACTCTTCGTTCTTGTTCGGGCCAGTACCGTCACGGTTATCGGTGTTGATGTAGAAGTTACGCAGCCCCAGGGTGGCCTTGCTGTCTTCGATGAAACCAGCGGCGCCTGCCTGCTGCGCCAAAACCCCTACGGCCACAGCCAGGGCCAAGGTGGACTTGTTCATGTATCGCTCCTCTCGTTTTCTAATTCTTGTGGTTCCTGGCCCCAGATCGAAACGCCCGGGTGCCGCAGATGCGCGATTAGCGCCAGACCGTGACTGATAAGTCAATCGTAACGATCTGTGTCTTCGACCAATGTCTAATCGCAGTTATTTGGTCCATGCAGGTTAATGAATTCCTCATAAACCCAAAAAGAATTATTCCATTCTTTCTCATACCCTTCAGGAATAAAGCTCGCCATCCGCCAGCCAAAAGCTCCAGCGTAGACGCCTGCGAGCCTATTCCTGAAAAATATTTTCCCGCCGCTATTTCTTCCAGGCCCTCGGCCAGATCAATAAATAACGTCATAAGGGATCAAAAAAGCGACGCAATCATGGCTAAGAGCCTATCCTCCCGTCAATTTGTTACAGTTTTAGTATCGAAATGAAATTATTCTGAAATACACAAGGCCGCGCTTCGATTCCAAACCGAAGCGCGGCCTTGTCATTCCGGACACTATTTCACAGGGCTTTTTCGAAGATCTTCGAATTGCGCTGGTAGTTGTACAGCGAGGCTCGGGCCGATGGCAGGCGCTCGACACTGCTGGGCACGAAGCCACGCTCACGGAACCAGTGGGCCGTCCGTGTGGTGAGGACGAACAGCGTCTTGAGGCCCTGGGCCCGGGCACGAGTCTCGATCCGCTCCAGCAGCTCGTCGCCACGCTTGCCATGCCGGTACTCAGGATTGACGGCCAGGCATGCCAGCTCGCCCGCATCGGAATCGGCGATCTGGTACAGCGCCGCGCAGGCGATGATCATGCCTTCGCGCTCGACCACGCTGAACTGCTCGATCTCGCGCTCCAGCACTTCGCGGGAGCGACGTACCAGGATGCCCTGCTCTTCCAATGGGCTGATCAGCTCCAATAGGCCACCAACGTCTTCGATCGCCGCCTCGCGCACCCGCTCGAACTGCTCCTGGGCAACCAGGGTGCCGCCGCCATCGCGGGTAAAGAGCTCGGTCAGCAAGGCACCATCCTCGGCATAGCTGACGATATGGCTGCGCCCTACCCCACCCCGGCAGGCCTCAGCCGCCGCATCCAGCAACTCGGCCTGGTAGTTGGCGCCCAGGCGCTGCAAATGAGCAGGAACCTGCTGCGGGCGCAGTTCACGCACCAACTTGCCATCCTCGTCCAAAAGCCCTGGGTCTGCACCGAACAGCAGGAGCTTGTCGGCGCCCAGGTCGATGGCGGCACGGGTAGCCACGTCTTCACAGGCCAGGTTGAAGGTTTCCCCGGTAGGCGAGTACCCCAGGGGCGAGAGCAGGACGATGGAACGCTCGTCCAGCAGGCGATTGATACCCTTGCGATCGACCCGGCGCACCTCGCCGGTGTGGTGGTAGTCGACGCCTTCGAGCACACCGATCGGACGAGCGGTCACCAAATTGCCGCTGGCCACCCGCAAGCGCGAGCCCTGCATTGGCGAGGACGCCATGTCCATGGACAGGCGCGCTTCGATGGCGATACGCAACTGGCCCACGGCGTCGATCACGCATTCCAGGGTCGCCGCATCGGTGATCCGCAGGCCGTGATGGTAATGGGGCGTCAGGCCACGGGCGGCAAGGCGCGACTCGATCTGCGGGCGGGAACCGTGCACCAGCACCAGGCGCACCCCCAGGCTGTGGAGCAGCACCAGGTCGTGGACGATATTGCCAAAGTTGGGATGTTCAACGCCGTCGCCGGGGAGCATGACTACAAAGGTGCAGTCGCGGTGAGCATTGATATAGGGAGACGCGTGGCGGAGCCAATTGACGTATTCGGGCATGAACCTGAGCCTGTAAATAAAAAGCAGCCTATGAAAGGACGAAACGGAAAACGCACTGCGGGCTGATGGTTATCGTCGGAACAGGCTTGGCAACACGCTTACTCTCCTCATGGGTACGGACAGGAATACCGGCAATTTACTGAAATTGGGCCGGCGTCAGGCAGTAATGTTCAATCAATTCACGCAATAGCTGCACGGTAGGCTGCAAGCGTGACATTTCGAGGTACTCCCCCGGCTGGTGGGCACAGGCGATATCCCCGGGCCCCAGCACCAGGGTCTGGCAACCAAGGCGCTGAAGATAAGGGGCTTCTGTGCCAAACGCCACTGCTTCGGCACGATGTCCGGTCAAGCGCTCCGCCACTCGCACCAATTCGGCGTCCTCGGGCTGCTCGAACGGCGGTACGGCAGGAAACAGCGGGGCATAGTCGATCTGCACCTCGTGCCGTTCGGCCACTGGCCTGAGCCTCTGCCGGATCGCCTCGCGCAGGGCCTGCGGGTCCATGCCCGGCAAGGGACGCAGGTCGAACTCCAGAGAGCACTGGCCACAGATGCGGTTGGGGTTGTCGCCACCGTGGATGCAGCCGAAGTTCAGGGTCGGCTGCGGCACGCCAAATTGCGGATTACGAAATTCACGCTGCCACTGCAGGCGCAGGCCACGCAGTTCGCCGATGGCATCGTGCATGGCTTCCAGGGCGCTGCGGCCAAGGCTCGGGTCCGACGAATGGCCGCTACGACCGAGAATGTCGATACGCTCCATCATCACGCCCTTGTGCAAGCGGATCGGCTTGAGCCCGGTCGGTTCGCCAATCACTGCCGCTCGCCCCAGGGGACGTCCGGCGTCAGCCAGGGCCCGGGCTCCAGCCATGGAGCTTTCCTCGTCGCAAGTGGCCAGGATCAACAGCGGCTGCTTGAACGGCCGCTCGAGCAACGGCCTTACAGCCTCGATGGCCAGGGCGAAGAATCCCTTCATGTCGCAACTGCCAAGGCCGACCCAACGCCCATCGACCTCGGTCAGCTTCAGTGGATCGGTCTGCCACAGCGCCGCGTCGAACGGCACCGTGTCACTGTGCCCGGACAGCACCAGGCCGCCAGGGCCCGTGCCAAAGCTGGCCAGCAGGTTGAACTTGCCGGGGCTGACCTGCTGGATATCGCAGGTGAAGCCCAGATCGCCCAGCCAGCCGGCGAGCAGGTCGATGACCGGACGGTTGGACTGGTCCAGTGCAGGTTGGGTACAGCTCACCGAGGGGGCGGCGATCAGTGCGGCGAACTGCTCCTTCATGGACGGCAATGGCATGAGCTGGCTCCGGAAATCCCAAGACAAGGCCCATCATAGGGGCTGTTGCCCCGTCGAAGGAACCGCGGCGGCACCTCCAGGCGCCTTGTCCTGTACACTGCACGGCCTTGGCAGCCAATTTTCCCCCGGCTGCGCTCCCGATCCTGGATTGTCCGGCCATGCAGAAAGAAACCGAAATCAAACTCCGTGCCAGTCGCGAGACCCTCGTGGCCCTGCGCGAGCACCCGCTCCTGAAAAAACGCAACAAAAGTGGCTGGGAACGCCGTGAACTGATGAACCAGTACTTCGACACCCCGGACCGCGACCTGGCCCAGGCCAAGGTGGCCCTGCGCCTGCGCCGCGATGGCGATGTCGTGATCCAGACCCTCAAGACCCGTGGCCAAAGCGTCGCCGGCCTGTCCGAGCGCAACGAATACGACTGGCAGCTGCCCAAGGCCAAGCTCGACCTGAAGAAACTCGACGGCCAGTGCTGGCCCGAGGCCCTGGCCGAACTGGACAAGAAAACCCTCAAGCCGATGTTCACCACCGATTTCGTCCGCGAACGCGCGGAAATCGCCTGGGGCCGTGGCAAGGCCAAGGTGGTAATCGAGGCAGCCCTGGACCTGGGCCAGGTGATCGCCGGCAAGCACAAGGAAGAAATCTGCGAACTGGAGCTGGAACTGCGCGAAGGCGAGCCGGCGGCCCTGCTGGAGCTGGCAGCGGAGCTGGCCCTCACCCTGCCACTGATGCCCTGCGACATCAGCAAGGCCGAACGCGGCTACCGCTTGTTCGATGCCGGCAGCTATTCCCTGAGCCTGCCAGCCCCGCAACTGAGCGCCGAAACGTCGCTGGACGAAGCCTTCGCCGCCCTCGCCTGGCACCTACTGGGCAGCAGCCAGCGCCTGGCCGAACAGTACCGCTTCAACGGCCACTGGCGCCTGCTGCAGGATTGGGTGGACAGCCTCGCCGAATTGCGCGCCCTGGTCAGCAGCCTGGGCCAGGCCGCGCCACGCCAGTCCAGCGCCGAACTGCGCAGCGCCCTGGATGCCCTGCTGGAAGACTGGCGCCCGCTGGTGCAGGCCGGCCTGGATGACGAAGACGTGCGCAAGGCCGCTCCAGAGCAATTCATCGAAGAACTCCAGGACGTGCGCTGGGGCCTGTTCTCGCTGAACACCTCGCGTTGGCTGCTGGACCGTACCTGGGCCGCCGAGCGCAACACCCGCGGCAATCGCCAAGGGGCCGCCCAACTCTCCAGCTGGCTGCCGCGCCTGCTGGCCGATGAGGCCTCGTCCCTGCAACTGCCACGCTACCAGCAGCAGCCCGAAGACCTGGCCGAGCAACTGCCGCGTATCGAGCGCATCCAGGCCTGGCTGCACCATGCCCGCAGCGTGCTGGAAATCCCCGAGCTGGATCGTCTCTATGGCGAGTTGAACAAACTGGCACAACTGGCCAACGAGCCCATCACCGAGGACGCCCTGGTCGCCCGCAAGCAGCAAGCCATCGCGGTGTTCCAGAACCGTGCGTGGAAAACCCTGCTGCGCATGTGATCCACGGCGCTCAGCGCAATACCGGCAGGCTGGTGGTGGACTTGATCTCCGACAGGGCAACGATCGAGTTCACCTCCTGGATTCCCGGCACCATGGACAGCTTCTCGAAGAAGAAGCGTTCATAGGCCTCGATATCCGCCGCCACCACCCGCAATAGAAAATCCACCGCCCCCATCAGCACATAGCATTCCAGCACTTCCGGGAAACCACGGATCGCCTCGGTGAACTCGGTGAAGTTGGAGCGGCCGTGGGCATTGAGCTTGATCTCGGCAAAGATCTGCGTGTTCAGCCCGATCTTCTTGCGATCGAGCAAGGTCACCTGGCCCCGGATCACCCCCTCGTCCTTCAAACGCTGGATCCGCCGCCAGCATGGCGACTGGGACAATCCCACCTGCTCGGCGATTTGTGCGCTGGAAAGCGAAGCATCTTCCTGCAACAGCGCGAGAATCCGGCGATCATAAGCGTCCAGCTCGCTATGCATGATTAATCCTCAAATAGGCATATATGTGAATTATTCAATTCAATAAATATAAAAACAGACTCATCTTAGATAAGAAATACCCGGAATCGAATGTAAAAATTTCTCCACTCACCTGGAGATCGCCATGCCCCTTCTCGATACCCCTGGCCAATCGTTGCGCCCCGATGCCTGGAGCCCCAACCAAGCCCATTGCCGCGTGCAATACCAGCTACTGGCCGATATCGAAGCCGACATCCTGTGCCGGGTACTCAACCACTTCGCCTTGCAGTTCCTGATTCCGCAGCGAGTCTCGGTGCAGCAGCAAGAGTCGACCCTGCAGGTGGAGGTGGAACTCGATGGCTTGAGCTGGCATCGGGCCGGGGTCATCGCGGACAAGCTGCGCAACCTGATCAGCGTCAGCTCGGTTGAACTGGCAATGGTTGAGCCATCGCGCCTGCAAGCCGCAGGCTGATCCCCGGTAAAACCCTGCAACCCTTGGCCGACAGGCTCCCGGCCTGGGCTGACTATCCTTGGCTGTTCGTGGCTGGGCAACCGCGCCTCGTCCATAGCCCAAGGAGGCCAGCATGGCCGCCGTGCACATTCCCCAGGACCGTTGGCTGGAGCTGACCGAACTACTGCGCGACCTGCTGGCCCAGGGCCGTATCAGCCAGGACGCCGCCGAACAGGCGATGACAGCTCGCCACTTGGCAACCGACATCGCCTCGCATCCGCTGGAAACCATCGCCGCCCGCCAGTTGCCGGACCTGCAGCGCCCCGGCCACAGCCTGGACCTGGACAGCCTCACGGCCTTGCTCGCTCGCCAGGCTGGCCTGCCCTACCTGCACCTCGACCCGCTGCAGATCGATGCGGCCAGCATCACGCCCCTGATGTCCTGCGCCTTTGCCCAGCGACATGCAATCCTCGCAGTGGCCGTGGATGCCCAAAGCGTGACGGTGGCCAGCGCCCAACCGTACGTCACGGCCTGGAAAGCCGACCTGGCCCACGTTCTCAAGCGCTCCATAAGACACGTGATCGCCAACCCGGCGCAGATCCGCCGCCTGACCCAGGAGTTCTATCGCCTTGCGCGATCGGTCAGTGGCGCCAGCAACGAGCAGCGAGCCAGTACTCCGGGCGATTTCGAGCAGTTGCTGAAGCTGGGAAGCAGCGACCCGGCAGCGGACACCGACGACGCCCACACCGTCCATATCGTCGACTGGCTGTTCCAGTACGCCTTCGAGCAACGAGCCAGTGACATCCATATCGAACCTCGCCGCGAACAGGGCAACCTGCGTTTTCGCATCGACGGCATGCTGCACCACGTCTACGCGTTTCCAACCCAGGTGACCCTGGCCATCATCAGCCGCCTCAAGAGCCTTGGGCGCATGAACGTCGCGGAAAAACGCCGCCCACAGGACGGTCGGGTCAAGGCCCGCACGCCATCGGGCAACGAAGTCGAGCTGCGCCTGTCGACCCTGCCCACGGCCTTCGGCGAGAAACTGGTGATGCGCATCTTCGACCCCCAGGTCCTGCTCAAGGACTTCGACCAGCTGGGCTTCTCCGGCGCGGACATGGAGCGCTGGCAGGCCATGACCACCCAGGCCCACGGCATCATCCTGGTCACCGGGCCCACAGGGTCGGGCAAGACCAGTACCCTCTACGCCACCCTGAGGCAGCTGGCGACACCTGAAATCAATCTCTGCACCATCGAGGACCCGATCGAAATGCTCGAGCCGGCGTTCAACCAGATGCAGGTGCAGCACAACATCGACCTGGACTTCTCCAGCGGCGTCCGCGCCCTGCTGCGCCAGGACCCGGACATCATCATGATCGGCGAAATCCGCGACCTGGAGACCGCCGAGATCGCGATCCAGGCCGCGCTGACCGGCCACCTGGTGCTGTCCACCCTGCACACCAACGACGCCCCGGGCGCCATCAGCCGCCTGCTGGAGCTGGGCGTACCGCATTACTTGATCAAGGCCACGCTGATCGGGGTCATGGCCCAGCGCCTGGTACGTACCCTGTGCGGCCATTGCAAGCAACCTGTGGATCTTAACGCGGACCAATGGCAGAGCCTGGCGCCTGCCGAGCGGCTGCCGGTACCCCTGCACGCCTACTGCGCCATTGGCTGTGTCGAGTGCCGAGGCACCGGCTACCGAGGGCGGGTCGGGGTCTATGAAATCCTGCGCATGAACGATGCCCTCAAGCCCCTGATCCAGCCTGACCTCGACTTGGCCGGACTGCGCCGCCAGGCCGCTGCCGACGGTATGCGCAGCCTGCGCCTGGCCGCCTCGTACCAGGTGACACAAGGGCTGACCAGCCTGGAGGAAGCCCTGCGGGTCACGCCCTGTAACGAGTCCCGATAGCGCCGCCAAAGCGCGCCTCTAGGGCTGGACTACGCTGTAGGCACAGCCAGAACGTGCAAGGAGCCGGGCATGAACATCCGCCAGAACATGATCACCTCGGGCGCCATCAGCCTACTGGCCATCGCCCTGGTGGCCGGCATCGGTCTCTGGGGCCAGTCGCGCCTGGCCAGCGCCCTGCACGACAACGAACTCAATGCCAGCGCCCTGCGCAACCACCTGGAAGCCGACATGATGCATGACGCCCTGCGGGCCGATGTGCTGCAAGCGCTGAGCAGCCAGCCTGGTGATGAAGCGGCGGGCAACGAAGTGCGCGACAGCCTGCGCGAGCACGGCGACTGGTTCCGCAAGTCCCTGGCCGAGAATGCCCGGCTGCCACTGGCGTCGGAGATCCGCGAGGCCATCGGTGAACTGCAGCCGGTGCTGGAGAACTACATCCGGGCCGCACAGGACATTGCCGGGCTGGCCCTCAAGGATCCCCAGGCCGCGCGCCTGCAGATGCCGGAGTTTTCCCAGCGGTTCACTGAAGTGGAAACCCGCAACGAGGCCCTGAGCAGCAAGATCGAAGCCAGCAGCGCCCAGACCCGCGCCCGCAGCGAAACGGCGGTACGCCAGGCCGCCGGGTGGCTGATCGGCGGTAGCCTTTGCGCCGCGCTGGCCTTGTGCCTGCTGACCCGGCAACTGCTCAACCGCGTGCTCAAGCCCCTGGAGAAGTCCGTGGCCACGGCCCGGGCCATTGCCCAGGGCGACCTGACCCGCAGCATCAGCGTCGACAGCCATGACGAAGCCGGCCAACTGCAACAGGCTTTGGGCGAAATGCAGAACAACCTACGGCAGATGATCACCACCATCCGCCATGAAAGCGAGGAACTGCGCGGCCGCTCCCACAGCCTCAGCGGCACCTCGTCGCACATCGCCGACGGGGCCAGCGAGCAGGCCGATGGCGCCACCGACATGGCAGCAGCCATGGAACAGATGATCAGCAATATCGCCCAGGTCGCCGAACATGCGCGCAATGCCCAGAGCATTTCGTCCCAGTCCGAATCCCTGGCCGATAGCGGCGGCCAAGTGATACTCGGCGTGGTGGACGGCATGAGCCAGATTGCCGAGGCGGTCAACCAGTCCTCTGAAAGCATCACCGCCCTGGGCCAGTCCTCCGAAGAAATCCACTCGATCATCCAGGTGATCAACAGCATCGCCGAACAGACCAACCTGCTGGCGCTCAACGCCGCCATCGAGGCTGCCAGGGCCGGCGAGGCCGGGCGCGGGTTCGCCGTGGTCGCCGACGAGGTGCGCAACCTGGCGGCCCGTACGGCGCAATCGACCCAGGAGATCACCGGCATGATCCAACGCATCCGGGAAACCACCGAACAGGCGGTCAGCGGCATGCAGACCGGAGTCAGCCGGGTGAACGACGGGGTGAACATGGCCCAGCAGGCGGGCACCTCGATCAACGAGATCCGCCAGGGAGCCCAGCGCTCGGCGCTGATGGTCCAGGAGATCTCCCACACCATCGGCGAACAGTCCAAGGCCAGCGGCGAAGTCGCCCAGCGAGTGGAAATGATCAGCGAGGTGGCCCGGCGCAACAGCCAGGCCATGCGCGACCTGATCCTCACGGTGGAACAGATGGAGAGTTCGGTTGCCACCCTGCAGACCTCGGTCACGCGTTTCCAACTGTGAAGCCAAGGCCGAGACCCCATTGACCCATAGATGAACAGGTGAGCCTGATGCAGATCACAAGCGTGCTGCTACTTTTCGTCGCCCTGGCCGTGGCCCTGGTGTTCATGGGATTCAAGGTGGTACCCCAGGGCTACCAGTGGACCGTGGAGCGCTTCGGGCGCTACACCAACACCCTCAAGCCGGGACTGAACATCATCATTCCAGTGATGGACCGCATCGGGCGCAAGATCAACGTCATGGAGAACGTGCTGGATATCCCGCCCCAGGAAGTCATCACCGCCGACAACGCCACGGTGCAGATCGACGCCGTGTGCTTCTTCCAGGTGGTCAATACCGCCCAGGCCGCCTATGAGGTCAACAACCTCGAGCACGCCGTGCGCAACCTGCTGCAGACCAACATCCGTACCGTGCTCGGCTCCATGGAGCTGGATGCGATGCTCAGCCAACGCGATGCGATCAACGAGAAACTGCTGAAGACCGTGGACGAGGCCACCGCGCCCTGGGGCATCAAGATCACCCGGATCGAGATCAAGGACATCAGCCCACCGGCCGACCTGATGGCCGCCATGTCCGGGCAGATGAAGGCCGAACGGGTCAAGCGCGCGCAAATCCTGGAGGCAGAAGGCCTGCGGGCCGCCGCCATTCTCACCGCCGAAGGCAAGAAACAGGCGCAGATCCTGGAAGCAGAAGGCGAGCGCCAGGCGGCGTTTCTCGAATCCGAGGCCCGGGAGCGCCAGGCCGAAGCGGAAGCCAGGGCAACCCAAGTCGTGTCCGAGGCCATCGCCAATGGCAATGTCCAGGCCATCAACTATTTCGTGGCCCAGAAATACGTCGACGCCCTGGGCAAGCTGGCCTCGGCCAACAACAGCAAGGTGGTCCTGATGCCGCTGGAGGCCAGCCAGGTGATCGGCGCGGTGGGTGGCATCGGCGAAATCGTCAAGGCCACGTTCGACGGCAAGAAACCCTGAGGCCGGCTCCATGGCGACATTCCTGCAAGCACTGTCGTTCTGGGACTGGCTGGCCCTGGGCACCGTCCTGTTGATCCTCGAAGTGTTTGGCGCTGGCGGCTACCTGCTGTGGATCGGCCTGGCGGCAGCCTGTGTCGGGGTGCTGGCCTTCCTGCTCCCGGGCCTGCCGGGGGAAGCGCAGGTCTTGCTGTTCGGCCTGGTATCGGTACTGACCGCCCTGTACTGGTGGTACCGTCAACGCCGCGTGATTCGAACCAGCGACCAGCCGACCCTCAACCTGCGGGGCCAGGAGCTGATCGGCAAGACCTTCGTCGTGCACCAGGCCATCGCCAACGGCCGGGGGCGGATCAAGGTTGCCGACGGGGTATGGATTGCCAAGGGTGCAGACGCGCCGGTGGGCGCCCGGGTCCGGGTGATCGGCCAGGAAGGAAGCATCCTGCTGGTCGAAAACCTAGACTGACAGGCTACGGAACTCAGCCAGGGAATCTAGAATCAAACGGTGTAATTCCCCCTAGTCGGAGTCACCCATCATGCGTCTGAAAATAGCTGTCGTCACACTTGCCCTGCTGTCGTTGCCCATAGGTTCGGCAATGGCCGATACCTTCTGGCGCAACGTCATCTCCTCCGGTGCGACCACAGGCTCTACCTACCTGACCTTCAAGGACCACAAGTTGATCGTCGCCGCCCAGGACGATGCCGGCAGCTTCGTCGCCAGCAACGGCAGTATCCGTGGCCCCTACCTCGAAGCCGCCATGCAGAAGGTCCGTGCCGACAATCCCGGCCTCAAGGCCACCGACATGGAACTGGCCAACGCCATCCTGGCGAAGAATGCCGTCGCCCAGGAGTAAACCGGGTCCAGAGATGGCCGATAGGAAAAACGCCGACCCTGGGGTCGGCGTTTTTTTGTCCGCGCACCAACAGCGAATCAGCGATAAGCCTCCAGCGGTACGCAAGCACAGAACAGATTGCGATCACCGTAGACATTGTCCACCCGGTTCACCGCGGGCCAGTACTTGTGGGCCCGGGCATGGGCGCTGGGCAGCACCGCTTGCTCGATGCTGTAGGAACGCGCCCAGACCCCAGTGATATCTGCCAACGTATGGGGTGCGCCCTTGAGCGGATTGTCCTCGGCCGGCCAATGGCCGTCCTGCACCTGGGCGATTTCGGCGCGGATGCTCAGCATGGCCTCGACAAAACGATCCAGCTCGGCCTTGGATTCGCTTTCGGTGGGTTCGACCATCAATGTTCCCGGTACCGGGAACGACATGGTCGGGGCGTGGAAGCCGTAGTCCATCAGGCGCTTGGCGACGTCTTCCTCGGTAATGCCGGTCAGGGCCTTGAGTGGTCGTAAATCGAGGATGCATTCATGGGCCACGCGACCGTTGCGCCCGCTGTAGAGCACCGGGAAGGCGCCACTGAGCTGGACGGCCAGGTAGTTGGCCGCCAGGATCGCCACCTCGCTGGCGTCGGCCAGCTGCGGCCCCATCATGGCGATGTACATCCAACTGATGGGCAAGATGCTCGCACTGCCCCAGGGCGCCGCACTGACCGCGTCGTTCTGTGGCAGCGGGCCGTCGATCGGCACCACCGGATGGTTGGCGACAAAGGGCGCCAGGTGGGCACGCACGCCGATCGGCCCCATGCCCGGGCCACCGCCGCCGTGGGGAATGCAGAACGTCTTGTGCAGGTTCATGTGGGAGACGTCGGCGCCAATGTCCGCGGGCCGGGCCAGGCCCACCTGGGCATTGAGGTTGGCGCCATCCATGTACACCTGGCCGCCATGCTGGTGGATGACTTCGCAGATCTGGCGAATGCCTTCTTCATAGACGCCATGGGTCGAGGGATAGGTGGCCATCAGGCATGACAGTTGTTCGCCAGCCTCCCGGGCTTTGGCCGCAAGGTCCGCAAGGTCGACATTGCCTGCCTCGTCGCATTCGACGATCACCACCTGCATCCCGGCCATCTGCGCCGATGCCGGGTTGGTGCCATGGGCCGAGGACGGGATCAGGCAGATATTGCGCTGCCCTTGCTGACGGCTCTCGTGATAGCGGCGGATGGCCAGGAGCCCGGCGTACTCGCCCTGGGCACCCGAGTTGGGCTGCATGCAAATGGCATCGAAACCGGTGATCGCGCACAACCAGCGTTCCAGCTCGTCGATCATCAGTTTGTAGCCAGTCGCCTGCTCCCGGGGCGCGAAAGGATGCAACTGGGCGAACTCCGGCCAGGTGATGGGGATCATCTCGCTGCTGGCGTTGAGTTTCATGGTGCAGGAACCCAGGGGGATCATCGACTGGTTGAGCGCCAGGTCCTTGTTCTCCAGCTGCTTGAGATAGCGCAGCATGCGGGTCTCGCTGTGATGGGCACTGAACACCGGATGGCTCAACACCGGGGTGCGACGCAGCAACTCGGCGGGTAATCCGGACTCCAGGTCCTCGGCATCCAGCGCGGCTACGTCCAGTCCGTGATCGGCCCCCAGGAATATATCCAGCAACCGAGCGACGGTGTTCTCGTCGCAGGTTTCGTCCAGGCTCAGGCCCAGCCGGCCACGCCCGAGAATCCGCAAGTTGATCCGCTGCGCCCTGGCACTCTCGATGATCGCGGTCTGGCTACCGCCTACTTCCAGGGTCAGGGTGTCGAAGAAATGCCGGTTGACCCGGACAATGCCGTGGCGTTCGAGCCCAGCGGCGAGGATGCAGGCCAACCGATGCACGCGCTGGGCGATGCGCTTGAGACCCTGCGGGCCATGGTAGACCGCATAGAAGCCGGCGATGTTGGCCAGCAGGACCTGGGCGGTACAGATGTTGGAGTTGGCTTTTTCGCGGCGGATATGCTGCTCGCGAGTCTGCAGGGCCATGCGCAGGGCCACCTGGCCCCGGGCGTCGCGAGAGGCACCGATGATGCGCCCGGGCATGGCCCGCTTGTACTCGTCGCGACAGGCGAAGAATGCGGCATGGGGCCCACCGTAGCCCATGGGTACGCCAAAACGCTGGGACGAGCCCAGCACCACATCTGCGCCCAGCTCGCCGGGCGGGGTCAGCACCAGCAGGCTCAGCGGGTCGGCAGCGACGCAAGCCAGGGCCTGCCGAGCGTGCAGTTGCTCGATCAACGGGCGCAGGTCGCGGATCTCGCCGTGGGTGTCCGGGTACTGCAGCAGAGCGCCGAAGACCTCATGCCCGGACAGCCGGTCCACGGTATCGACGATCAGCTCGAAACCGAAGGCCTCGGCACGGGTGCGCACGACGGAGATGGTTTGCGGATGGCAGTGTTCATCGACGAAGAACCGGTTGCTCCTGGACTTGGCCACGCGCCTGGCCAGGGCCATGGCCTCGGCCGCCGCGGTAGCTTCGTCCAGCAGCGAGGCATTGGCCAGGTCCAGGCCTGTGAGGTCGATGGTCATCTGCTGGAAGTTCAACAAGGCCTCCAGCCGGCCTTGGGCAATTTCTGGCTGGTAAGGGGTATAGGCGGTGTACCAACCTGGGTTCTCCAGCACATTACGCAGGATCACCCCCGGGGTCAGTGTGCCGTGGTACCCCATGCCGATCAGGCTGGTCCAGACCTGGTTCTGCGCGGCATAACCCCTGAGCCGGGCCAGGGCCGCTTCCTCGTCGAGAGCCGCTGGCAAGTCCAGTGCCCGATTGAAGCGGATGGCCGGCGGCACCGTCTGCTCGATCAACTCGACCCGACTGCCGAGCCCAAGGCTGGCAAGCATGGCTTGCTGCTCCTCGGCATCGGGCCCCAGGTGCCGGTTGAGAAATGCGTTGGACTCACGTAGCTGGCTCAGGGATGGCGACCGGGACATGGCAGGCTCCTCCGATAAACGGCGCTCAGCGTCGATGCGACTGGGTGCCAAGCAGCATAGCAGTCGATTTTGCCCATCGACGCTCTAGCATCCCGGGACAATCGGGACCATCATGCGCAGCGTCAACGCACCAAGCCCGGTGCGCCTCAACCCATGCTCTTATCGTCCGCTTATCGGGTGTCCCATCGTCATGAGCCAACTACCTTTCCTGCCGTTCTCCAAACCCACCATCGATGAGTCCACCATCGCCGCCGTCGGCGATGTGTTGCGCTCGGGGTGGATCACCAGCGGGCCCAAGGTCCAGGCCTTCGAAGCCCAGCTCTCGGAATTCTTCGGCGGGCGTACGGTGCGTACCTTCAACTCCGGCACCTGCACCATGGAGATCGCCTTGCGCATCGCCGGCATCGGCCCTGGCGATGAAGTCATCACCACGCCCATCTCCTGGGTGGCCACCGCCAACGTGATCCTCGAAGTGGGCGCCACTGCGGTGTTCGCCGATATCGATCCGGTGACCCGCAACATCGATCTGGCCCAGGTCGAAGCTGCCATCACCCCACGCACCAAGGCCATCATCCCGGTCTACCTGGCCGGCCTGCCGGTAGACATGGACCGCCTGTATGCCCTGGCCAGCAAGCATGGCCTGCGAGTGGTGGAGGATGCCGCCCAGGCCCTGGGCTCGAGCTGGAACGGCCAGCGCATCGGCGCCGGTGGCGACTTCGTGTCCTTCAGCTTCCAGGCCAACAAGAACGTCACCTCCTCCGAAGGCGGCTGCCTGGTGCTCAATACACCGGAAGAAGTGCGCCTGGCCGAGAAGTACCGCCTGCAAGGGGTAACCCGCAGTGGCCAGGACGGCCTGGACGTGGATGTACTGGGTGGCAAATTCAACATGACCGACGTTGCCGCCGCCATCGGCCTCGGACAGTTCGCCCATATCGAGGCGATCACTGCCCATCGTCGCGAACTGGCCCGGCACTACTTCGAATGCTTCGGCAGCGACTTCCAGGAGCGCTACGGCGCCCAGCTGCCACCAGCGGACTTCAACAACAGCAATTGGCACCTGTTCCAGCTGGTACTGCCGGAGCGCAAGGACGGTAAGCCCGCACGTGCCACCTTCATGGAGCAGATGCAGGAACGGGGAATTGGCATCGGCTATCACTATCCGCCGATTCACTTGCTGAGCCTGTACCGCGAGCGCGGCTTCAAGGAAGGAATGTTCCCGGTAGCGGAACGGGTTGGTCGCCTGATCGTGTCGTTGCCAATGTTCACGGCGATGAACAAGAGCGATGTGGAGCGCGCGGTAGCCGCGGTGAAGGAAGTCCTGCAAGGTTGAACCCGCGGCCGGCCTGGCATGCCAGGCCGGCCGCAATGCAGCTTACTCGCCGATGGAAGCCTTGTAGCCTGCGGCGTCCAGCAGCTTTTCCAGGTCGGCTGGGTTGGCTGGCTTGAGCTTGAAGATCCAGGCGTCGTACGGCTCGCTGTTGAGCAGTTCAGGGCTGGCGCTCAGCTCCTCGTTGACCTCGATCACTTCACCCGCCACCGGGGCATAGATATCGGAAGCGGCCTTTACCGACTCCACGACTCCGGCCTGGTCCCCTGCCCCGAACACCTTGCCGACTTCGGTCAGCTCGACGAATACCACGTCGCCCAGGGCCTCCTGGGCATGGTCGCTAATACCCACGGTCACGCTGCCATCGGCTTCCAGGCGGGCCCATTCGTGGCTTTCGGCAAAACGCAGGTGGGCAGGGATGTCGCTCATGTTCTATGTCCTCAAGAAGAAATGATCAGCGGCGCAACGCCCGCTGCAAAATGTTAGATCAAGGTTTTGCCATGGCGCACGAAGGTCGGCTTGACTACTCGCACCGGGTACCACTTGCCACGGATTTCCACTTCGGCTCGATCACCGGTGGCCATCGGCAGCCGCGCCAGGGCAATCGACTTACTCAGCGTAGGGGAGAAACTACCACTGGTGATCTCTCCTTCGCCAACATCAGCGATACGAACCACCTGGTGCGCCCGTAGAACCCCACGTTCTTCCAGGACCAGACCCACCAGTTTCTGCTTCACGCCGGCCGCTCGTTCGGCCTCCAGGGCAGCACGCCCGATGAATTGGCGCGAGGCCGGTTCCCAGGCGATGCTCCAGGCCATGTTCGCCGCCAGGGGCGAAACCTCCTGGTGGATATCCTGGCCATAGAGGTTCATGCCGGCCTCCAGGCGCAAGGTGTCCCGGGCACCCAGGCCAATGGGCGAGATGCCCGCGCCTACCAGGTCGTTGAAAAATGCCGGGGCCTGTTCGGCAGGCAGGACGATTTCCAGCCCATCCTCACCGGTATAGCCAGTACGGGCGATGAACCAGTCACCGTCGGTGCGCCCCTGGAAGGGCTTGAGTTGCTGGATCAGGGTGGCCCGCGACTGGCTCACCAGCTCGGCGATGCGCTGCCGGGCCTGAGGCCCCTGGATCGCCAGCATGGCCAGTTCCGGGCACTCGCGCAGCTGTACCTGGAAGCTCCCCAATTGCGCTTGCATCCAGGCCAGGTCCTGCTCGCGGGTGGCCGCATTGACCACCAGGCGATAGGTGTCTTCGAGACGGTAGACGATCATGTCGTCGACGATGCCGCCCCGCTCATTGAGCATGGCGCTGTACAACGCCTGGCCGGGGCTGTGCAGGCGTTCGACGTCATTGGCCAATAGATGCTGGAGCCAGGCCTTGGCCTGGGGGCCGTCGACATCGATCACGGTCATGTGGGATACATCGAACACCCCGCAGTCACGTCGCACCTGATGGTGCTCCTCGACTTGCGAGCCGTAGTGCAAGGGCATATCCCAACCGCCAAAATCGACCATTTTCGCGCCAAGGGCGAGATGCAGGTCATACAGAGGCGTACGCTGTCCCATGGGTTTCTCCTTCCGGGCGTGGCGAGGGTGCGGGCTGGCGCTGCAAAGGTGAAAGCCTTGAAAAACAAGGCCTACAGCCGGTTTCAGCGTCCCGGCCAAACAACAGACCGCACCGAATGCCGCGCATTGTAGCCGCAAGGTGCAGGGCTGGCACCTAACCGATTCGATGGGCCGAGCGGCGGATCAGGCCGATCACCGGCAACAGCCCCACCAGCACCAGGGTCAGGGCCGGCAGCGAAGCCCGTGCCCATTCCCCTTCACTGGTCATTTCAAAGATCCGTACCGCCAGGGTGTCCCAGCCGAACGGGCGCATGAGCAACGTAGCGGGCATTTCCTTGAGCACGTCGACGAACACCAGCAGGGCGGCGCTCAAGGTCCCGGGCAACAGCAGCGGCAGATACACTTTGAAAAACAGTCGCGGACCACCGACCCCCAAGCTGCGAGCGGCCTCAGGCAGCGACGGGCGAATCCGTTCCAGGCTGGTTTCCAACGGGCCATAGGCCACGGCAATGAAGCGCACCAGATAAGCCAGCAGCAATGCACAAAGGCTGCCCAGCAGCAAAGGCTTGCCAGCGCCCCCCAGCCAACTGGAAAGCGGGATCACCAGTTCACGGTCCAGGTAACTGAAAGCCAGCATGATCGATACCGCCAGCACCGAGCCCGGCAACGCATAACCGAGGTTGGCCAGGCTCACGCCACTGCGGATGCCACGGGTTGGCGCCAGGCGTCGGGCAAAGGCCAGCATCAGCGCGACGCTGACGGTAATCAGCGCGGCCATGCCTCCCAGGTACAGGGTATGGACGATCAGCCCGGCATAACGCTCATCCAGGTCGAAGCGACCGCGCTGCCAGAACCAGGCCAGCAATTGCAGCAGCGGGATCACGAAGGCACAGGCGAATACCAGCAGGCACCAACCCGTGGCCGCCAGGGCCTTGATGCCACGCAGCGGATACAAGGCCTTGCCCCGGGGCCGTTCGTTACCCGTGCGGCTGGCGCCCCGGGCGCGCCGTTCGCCATACAGCACCAGCATAACGGCCAGCAGCAACAGGCTGGCCAGTTGGGCGGCACTGGAGAGGCTGAAGAAGCCATACCAGGTCTTGTAGATCGCCGTTGTGAAGGTGTCGAAGTTAAAGACCGCCACCGCGCCGAAATCCGCCAGGGTCTCCATCAGGGCCAGAGCTACCCCGGCGCCGATGGCCGGTCGGGCCATGGGCAGCGCCACGCGCCAGAACGCTTGCCAGGGCGATTGCCCGAGCACCCTCGCAGCCTCCATCAAGCCCTTGCCCTGGGCCAGGAAGGCGTTGCGCGCCAGCAGGTAGACATAGGGATAGAACACCAGGACCAGGACCAGGATCACCCCACCGGTGGAGCGCACCCTCGGCAACCTAAGGCCACTACCGAACCACTCCCGCAGCAGGGTCTGCACCGGCCCGGAAAAATCCAGCAGGCCAACGAAGACAAAGGCCAGCACATAGGCCGGGATCGCAAACGGCAGCATCAGCGCCCAGTCCAGCCAGCGTCGCCCCGGGAACTCGCAGAGGCTGGTGAGCCAGGCCAGGCTCACTCCCAGCAACGTGACCCCGACGCCGACCCCGAGCACCAGGGTCAGGGTATTGCCGAGCAGACGCGGCATCTGGGTTTCCCACAGGTGGGACCAGATCTGCTGGTCGACGGCCTGCCAGGAAAACAGCAGCACACTCAGAGGCAACAGCACCAGGGCCGCGACGGCAAAAACCAGGGGATACCAGCGACGTTGGGCAGGGTGGGCCACGGAAAACTCTCAGGTCAGGGGAAGGGCTTCAAGGCTGGGCCGCGAAAGAAAACGCCCCGCAAAGGCGGGGCGCAGTATAACGGCAGGCTCAGTTCCAGCCCGCGCGGTCCATCAGGCGAATGGCCTCGGCCTGACGCTTGCCGGCAATCTCCACCGGCAGGGTATCGGCGACGAACTTGCCCCAGCTGGCCACTTCCGCAGACGGTGCCACCGCTGGGTTGGCCGGGAACTCCTGGTTGACGTCGGCGAAGATCTTCTGCGCTTCAGGGGTGGTCATCCACTCCACCAGCGCCTTGGCGGCCTCCGGATGCGGTGCATGCTTGGTCAGGCCGATCCCCGACAGGTTCACGTGTACCCCACGATCGCCCTGGTTCGGCCAGAACAGTTTTACCGCCAGGTTCGGCTTCTGCTTGTGCAGGCGGCCGTAGTAGTAGGTGTTGACGATCCCCACGTCGCACTGGCCAGCGTTGATGGCTTCCAGCACGGCGATGTCGTCGGAGAACACGTCGGTGGACAGGTTGTTGACCCAGCCCTTGAGGATCTCCTCGGTCTTGTCCGCGCCATGGGTCTCGATCAGCGTGGCGGTCAGCGACTGGTTGTAGACCTTCTTCGCCGTGCGCAGGCACAGGCGGCCTTCCCACTGCTTGTCGGCCAGGGCTTCATAGGTGGTCAGCTCGCCCGGCTTGACCCGTTCGGTGGAGTAGGCCAGGGTCCGCGCCCGCAGGCTCAGGCCGGTCCAGGCGTGGTTGGAGGAGCGGTATTGCAGGGGAATGTTGCTGTCGATGACCTTGGAGGTGAAGGGCTGCAGGATGCCCATCTGTTCGGCCTGCCAGAGGTTGCCGGCGTCCACGGTCAGCAGCAGGTCGGCGGTGGCGTTCTCGCCCTCGGCCTTGATGCGCTGCATCAGCGGCGCTTCCTTGTCGGTGATGAACTTGATCTTCACCCCGGTCTTCTGGGTGTAGGCATCGAACACCGGCTTGATCAGCTCGTCGATACGGGAGGAGTAGACCACCACTTCGTCGGCGGCCTGGGCAGTGCCGGCGATGAGGGTGAGTGCCAGGGCGGTCAGTAGACGCTTCGGTGCCAACATGGGAGCAGTCTCTCGTATGCAAAGTGAGGCGAAATGATAAGGACTACCATTTGCTGGCTCAACCGAACCCGGAGCCGAGGAGTAACCAGATGTTGCGCGGGGAAAACGCGACCCGCCTTGCAGCGGCGCCTGCCCCGGCAGGCACCATCGGAGGCCCGGATCACTCGGCCCGGGCCAGCTCCGGCAGGTCGCCACTCAGGCCCAGTGCCTGGCGCACGAACAGGGCCTTGGCCTCGGGCATCTGGTCGACCACCTTCAAGCCGGTGTTGCGCAGCCAGCGCAGCGGCAACGGATCGGCCTGGAACAGCCGCTCGAAACCCTCCATGGCAGCCATCAGCGCCAGGTTGTGGGGCATGCGCTTGCGCTCGAAACGGCTCAGCACCTTGACCTCGGCCAGGCGCTCGCCACGTCCGTTAGCCTCCAGCAACACCTGGGCCAGTACCGCGGCGTCGAGGAACCCCAGGTTGACCCCCTGCCCCGCCAGCGGATGGATGGTATGGGCCGCATCGCCGATCAGCGCCAGGCCCTCGGCCACATAGCGCTTGGCATGGCGCTGGCGCAACGGCACGCAAAGCCGTGGATCGGCGCCGAGCACCTGGCCCAGGCGCCCCTCGAAGGCCCGTTCCAGCTCGGCACAGAAGCTTGCGTCGTCCAGCGCCATCAGGCGCTCGGCCTCGGCGGGCGTGGTGGACCAGACGATGGAGCACCAGTCGTGCTGGCCATCCCGCACCAGAGGCAGGAAGGCCAGTGGGCCGGTGTCGGTGAAGCGTTGCCAGGCCGTCAGTTGGTGAGGCTGGCTGCTGCGCACACTGGTAACGATGGCGTGGTGCAGGTAATCCCATTCGCGGGTGGCGCAACCGGTGAGGCGGCGCACCGCCGAGTTGGCACCGTCGGCAGCGACCACCAGTGGCGCCCGCAGCGTGCGGCCATCGGCCAGGGTCAGCAGCCAATCGTCGCCGGAGCGGCGCATCTGCTCCAGCCGCGCATTGGCCAGCAGACCGATATCACACTCATGCAAGCGCTCTAGCAGGGCATCCTGGACTACCCGGTTCTCAACGATGTGCCCCAGCACTTCGGCATGCACGCTGGCCGCCGAAAAGTGGATCTGGCCAGTACCACTGCCGTCCCAGACCTGCATATCGCGATAAGGGCTGCTGCGCCGGCCAGCGATGCCATCCCAGGCGCCGAGACGCTGCAAAATCCGCTGGCTAGCCGCCGACAGGGCACTGACCCGGGGTTCGAATGGCGACTGCTCGTCGAAAGGCTTGACGCTCAGGGAGCCGCCATCGAGCAACAGCACTTCCAGACCGCTACCCTGCAACGCCAGGGCCAGGGCACTGCCGACCATGCCGGCTCCGACAATCAGCACATCTGCGCGCATTTCCATGCCTTAGGCCTATCTCGCTTGCGGCTTGAGCCGCACATAAAGGGTTTTGTCGACCCGCGCCACCAGGGTGCCGGAGCCATCGTGAATCTCTACCTGCAACTGCGGCAGGTACTTTTCCCCGGCAGCAGTGTGCTGGCGGATCTGGTCGATCAGGGCCTGGTCGATGTTGAACCGGGCGAACACCGGGCCCTTGCCCGGCGCGATGAAATCAATGGCTGCGGCCTTGTCCCAGACGATGTAGTCGCGCCCCAGGTTCTCCATCAGCATCAGCATGAAGAACGGGTCCACCATCGAATACAGGCTGCCGCCGAACTGGATGCCGACATAGTTGCGGTTGTACCAGCCCAGGCCCATGGACACCTGGACCTCGCGAAAGTCCGCGGCGATGTGGCCAATCCGCACTCCTGCCCCGAAGTAGGGTGGGTACAGGTTCAACACCCAACGCAACAGGCGCGCCTTGCCGATACGTCGGGCCAGCCACTCACGCATCCGGACGAACGCCCAGGCCCATGGCCTGGCGGGCGAACCAGCGCTTGGCCGGCGGCAGCAGGTCCAGGCCGAGCAAGCCCAGGTTACGCCCCACCGAGAGCAGCGGCAGCTTGCTGCCGAACAGTCGCGTCACCTGGTCCGAGAACCCCACGGTCAGGTTCTGGTCCAGGCGCTGGCGCTCACGATAGGCCTGCAGGACCGTAAAGTCGCCCGGCGCACGCTCGCTGCCGAGCAGGGCATCGGCCAGGGCCTGGGCGTCACGCAACGACAGGTTGAAACCCTGGCCGGCGATCGGGTGCAGGCTATGGGCGGCATTGCCCAGTACCACCAGGTGCGGGCGCACCTGTTCCTCGGCCTCCACCAGGGACAACGGGTACAGGTGCCGGGCGCCCACTTGCCTGAGGGTGCCCAGGCGATAGCCGAATACTCCCTGCAACTCACTGAGGAAGCTGCGTTCGTCCAGCGCGGCCAGGCGCTGGGCGTCCATCCCCTGGCGGGTCCAGACCAGCGCACAGCGGTTTTCCGGCAGCGGCAGCAAGGCCATCGGGCCATCATCGGTGAAGCGCTCGAAGGCCATGCCCCCATGGGCTTCGCTGGGCGTGATGTTGGCGATCAATGCGCTCTGGTCATAGGGTCGGTTCCTGACCCCGATACCCAGTTGCTCGCGCAAACCGGAACGACCGCCATCGGCGAGCACTGCAAGATCGCACTCAAGGGTGGTTTCGTCATTCAGGGTCAGGCGGTAGCCACCTTCCAGCGGCTCCAGGCGAGTCACCTCGGCCGGACAGCGCCAACTGATCACATCCTTGTCCAGCCCCTGCCACAGGCATTGGCCGAGCCAGGCGTTTTCCACTACATAGCCCAGGGCCGGAACGCCTTCTTCCATCGCCGACAAGCGCGCAGTGGAGAAACGGCCACGGTCGGACACATGAATCTGCTTGATCGGCTCGGCGCGCCGGGAAATCGCCTGCCACAGGTCCAGGCGCTGGTAGATCTGCCGGGCGCCGAAGGACAACGCCGAGGAGCGTGCGTCATAGCTGGGCTGGAAACTGTCGCCAGGAGCGAATGGCTCGATCAGCACGATCTTCCAGCCACGAGCCTTGGCCCCGGCCTGCAGGGCCAAAGCCAGGCTGGCACCGACCAGGCCGCCACCGATGATGGCCAGGTTGACCCGGCTCATGATGCCCGGACCTGGGCAGCGGCCATCAGCGCCTCGATCTCGGCGACGCTCTTGGGCACGCCTCCTGTCAGAATTTCACAGCCCTGCTTGGTCACTACCACGTCGTCCTCGATGCGCACGCCAATGCCGCGCCACTTCTTCGCTACTTGCTGGTTGTCCGGGGAGATGTAGATGCCCGGCTCCACGGTCAGCGCCATGCCGACCTCCAGTACCCGCCACTCGCCGCCGACCTTGTACTCGCCGACATCGTGTACATCCATGCCCAGCCAGTGCCCGGCACGGTGCATGTAAAACGCCTTGTAGGCCTCGCTGGCGATCAGCTCGTCAACATTGCCTTCCAGCAGGCCCAGCTTCACCAGGCCGTTGGTGATGACCCGAACCGTAGCTTCATGGGCCTGGTTCCAGTGTTTTTCCGGGGCGATCTCGGCGAAGGCGGCTTCCTGAGATGCCAGCACCAGTTCGTAGATCGCCTTCTGCTCCGGGGAAAACCGGCCATTGACCGGCCAGGTACGGGTGATATCGCTGGCATAGCAGTCGATTTCACAACCGGCATCGATCAGCACCAGGTCACCGTCCTTGAGCAGCGCATCATTTTGCTGGTAGTGCAGGATGCAGCTGTTACGACCCGCCGCGACGATGGAACCGTAGGCCGGCATCTTCGCCCCGCCCTTGCGGAACTCATAGTCCAATTCGGCTTCCAGGCTGTACTCATGCAACCCTGGCCGACCGGCCTGCATCGCCCGGATATGCGCCTGGGCGGAAATCCGCGCGGCCTCGCGCATCACCTTCACTTCCGCCGCCGATTTATACAGGCGCATGTCGTGAAGCAGATGATCCAGGGCAACGAATTCGTTCGGTGGCTGGGCGCCGAGATGGGCCTTGGAACGGATTACGTTGATCCAGTCCATCAGGTGGCGATCGAACTCGGGGTTGCTACCCATGGCCGAATAGACCCGGTCGCGTCCCTCGATCAAACCAGGAAGGATGTCGTCGATATCGGTGATGGGAAAGGCATCGTCCGCCCCATAGTCGCGGATCGCGCCTTCCTGGCCGGCCCGCAGGCCATCCCAGAGCTCGCGCTCGGCGTTGCGCTCACGGCAGAACAGCACGTATTCGCCATGCTCACGACCGGGCATCAGCACGATCACCGCCTGGGGCTCGGGGAAGCCGCTGAGGTACTGGAAGTCGCTGTCCTGGCGGTAGACGTGCTCCACGTCGCGGTTGCGAATGGCCACGGCCGCTGCCGGCAGGATCGCGATGCTATTGGGCTCCATCTGCGCCATGAGCGCCTTGCGGCGCCGACTGTATTCCGCTTTCGGGATATGAATCATGGGCAGGCCGGCTCCCGTCAGATCAATGCAGAGACGGCTTGGCGGCCGGTACGGCGGCCTTGTTGGTTTCGGTGAACAGCAACAGCGGCGCGACCCGCAGGTACTCCATCACTTCCATGTAGTCGTTTTCACCGTCGTCGGATTCTTCCAGGGCGTCCTGGACCTGAGCGATGGCTGCAAGGTCCTGCAACACTTCCGTAGCTTCGGCGCTCAGGGCGCTGCTATCGCGGGAGTTGAGGCCAAAACCGGCGAGGAATCCCTGGCACCATTGGCCCAGGGCAGCGGCGCGTTCGGCCAGCGGCGCGTCATCGCTGGGCAGCAGCAGGACCACGGTCATGTCGTCGCTGGTCAGCTCGCCTTTGACCATTTCCTGCAGGCCGATCAAGGCATTACGTACGTTATCCTGAGGCTCGCCTTCGAGCAGCTCGGTGGCATCCACCAGCCAGCCGTCGGCGTCGAACCCGGCGCCGGCACAGCTACGACCTAGCAACAGGCCGTGCAGTTCGGCAGGGGAAACAGGATGGCCATTGCTGCTGAGCAGGGTGGCGAAAGCACTATAAGGGGAGTTCTGAATGGGCATGGGCAGCTAGGCGCCAAGCGGCGCAATGTCTAGAATGAAGGCCTTGTATCGTAGGGCGTGTCACCGTTCATTGCCAGCGTCGCGTTGTGCTTTGCGCCCCGCTACAACGGTCCACAGGGCCTCGGGCAAGGGACAGTCCACCGACCGGCGGCACCAGACGGCCAGGAGCGTCCAGGTTGTCCGGGGGCAGCCAAGCCAGTTGCCACTCATCAGACCAAATTCAGTGGGACACAATGGAAGACACCGACCTGCACGCACTGATGGCCAGACTCGAACTGCTTATTACCCGGGTCGAGCAACTAAAGAGTCAAAACGCACTCTTATTAGCTCAGGAAAAAACCTGGCGCGAGGAACGCGCGCACCTCATTGAAAAAAACGAAATCGCCCGGCGTAAGGTCGAATCGATGATTTCGCGCCTCAAGGCCCTGGAGCAAGACTCATGAGTTCAAGCAATAGCGTTACCGTGCAGATCCTCGACAAAGAATATTCGATCATCTGCCCCCAGGAAGAACGCAGCAATCTGGTGAGCGCCGCCCGTTACCTGGACGGCAAGATGCGCGAGATCCGCAGCAGCGGCAAGGTCATCGGGGCCGACCGCATCGCCGTGATGGCCGCCCTGAACATTACCCACGACCTGCTGCACCGCCAGGAACGCCCGGACGTCCAGAGCAGCGGGACGACCCGCGAGCAAGTGCGCGACCTGCTGGAGCGTGTCGACCTGGTCCTGGCCACCGATTCGGACACAAGCAAAGCTGATTCCTGACAGCGGTTGCGGTATACTCCCGCCACTCCCTGGGGTGCTTGCCAGTTGGCGATGTCCCTGAGCCGATTTGCACTACCCTGGAAGTTGCACGTTGGGCTGGTGTGCATGTCCGCTAGACGGAAAGCCTTAAAGCCTGCTGCATCTCCCGCCTTGAACTCTCGGGTTCAAGGGCTAAGTCGACAGCGGTTCGCCTGGGGAGCCTGAATTGCCAATCAATGCCAGTTAGCCAAGCTGGCATTGGTTTTTCCGGGTAGGCTGTCCTGCCATCCCGACTGCCAATAGCTGCCTCCATGACCGAACCTGCGCCGCTCTCCCGCCCGCAACTTCGCCGCATGCTGCGTAAAACCCGCCGTGCCCTGACCCCTGCCCAGCAGCGCCAGGCCGCCCGTGGTTTGTATCGACAGTTGGCGCAAGACCCGGTGTTTCGTCGCGCGCGGCACCTCTCGCTGTACCTGCCCACCGACGGAGAGATCGATCCACGTCTACTGTTGCGTGCCGCCCAGCGCCGGGGCAAGGCCACCTACCTGCCGGTACTCAGCGCCTGGCCACGGACCAAGATGGTCTTCCAGCGCATTCGGCCAGGAGAGCAGCTGCGCCCCAATCGCTTTCGTATCCTCGAACCCAAAATCAATGTCGCCCGGCAACGCAAGGTCTGGGCCCTGGACCTGGTACTGCTGCCCCTGGTGGGGTTCGATGAAGAAGGTGGGCGCCTGGGAATGGGCGGGGGCTTCTATGACCGCAGCCTGGCCTATCTCGCGCGCCGCCAGAGTTGGCGCAAGCCGAAGCTGCTGGGGCTGGCCCACGAGTGCCAAAAGGTCGGGAAACTGGATCAGGCCAGTTGGGATGTACCGCTACACGGCACGGTGACCGATCGGGGATGGTACGGGGCCAGGTAGGCACCGAACCCGATCAGTAGCGATTCAACGCTTGAGAGGTTGCGATTGCTGCTGTGCGATCTCGACGGGAGCATCGGTCTTGCTGGCCCATAAGCTCTGCGCATAACCGGTGGTCACAACGCCCAAACCGAACAAAATAACCAAAATCCATAGCAAATCCGGTTGGCGTTTCATCGATTGCCCCCCCTCAGGCAAATCACACACTGGTGGTAACGGCGTCCATGACAGGCCGAACAGCAGCGTCAAGCTTAAAATCCCGGCATTTTGCGATAACGTGAACCGACACGCAAATGCTGGCGTCAACCGACCGTCGGTTTGTCATAAAATTGCCAGATCACCCGTTCACTCACCTTGTCGGAGGGCAAGAACATGGCCTATTGGCTGATGAAATCCGAGCCGGACGAGCTCTCCATCGAGGGTTTGCAAGCCCTTGGCCAGGCCCGCTGGGACGGCGTGCGCAACTACCAGGCACGCAACTTCCTGCGCGCCATGGCCGAGGGCGACGAGTTCTTTTTCTATCACTCAAGTTGTCCCGAACCGGGCATTGCCGGGATCGGTCGGATCGTCAAGGGCGCCTACCCGGACCCGACGGCCCTGGAGCCGGAAAGCGTCTATTTCGATCCCAAGTCCAGCGCCGAGAAGAATGCCTGGAGCGCTATCGACGTGGCCCATGTACAGACCTTCGGCAGGGTCCTGCGCCTGGACTATCTCAAGCAACAGGCGGCCCTCGCCGACATGCCCCTGGTGCAAAAAGGCAGCCGCCTGTCGGTCATGCCCGTGAATGCCGAGCAATGGGCCGCGGTACTCACCCTGCGCTGACCCGCGACGCTGCCACGGCCATGCAAGCCATGGCAGCATCGGCGGTTTTTTGCCTGGCACCCCATGCAGCCCGCGAACAATGGGGTTAGGCTAGCGCCCTTTACATTTGACGAGCATCAAGCCGCCCAGGCCCAGGGTTCGTCAGACTAGGACGCTATAGCCGCAGGACGCAGAACCCATGTCGACGAACCATCGTTCTTCCCGCCTCTTCGCTGTTTCCCTCTTGATTCTGTTGCTCGCCGCCGGTGGTTTCGGCTACTGGAAATCCCTCCAGGACCGCCTGCCCGAAGGCTTGAGCATGGGCAACGGCCGGCTCGAGGCCACCGAAGTGCAGATCGCCAGCAAGATTCCGGGGCGCCTGGCCGAGGTCCGGGTCCATGAAGGTGACAAGGTGCTCCAGGGGCAGTTGCTGGCGCGCATGGATACTCGCACCCTGGAGGCCCAGCGCGCCCAGGCCGAGGCCGAAGTGGCCCGGGCCCGGGAAAACCTCAGTGCCGCCGAAGCCAACGTGCAACTGCGCCAGAGCGAACTGCTGCTGGCCAACCAGGAGCTCAAGCGCTCACAGGAATTGTTCCGCCGTGGCTTCGCCAGCCAGCAGATCATCGACCAGCAGCAAGCCCGCCTGAGCACCGGCAACGCCGCCGTGCTGGCGGCCCAGGCCCAGGTCGCAGCGGTCAAGGCGGCAATTGGCGCGGCCCAGGCCCAGGTGGCCCAACTCACCAGTGAAATCGACGACAGCAGCCTGCGGGCCCCCATCGACGGCATCATCCAGCTGCGCCTGGCCGAACCTGGCGAAGTGCTGGGCGCCGGTGGCCGGGTACTGTTGCTGATCGACCCCAACGACCAGTACATGAATCTCTACCTGCCGGCTTCGGTCACCGGTCGCCTGACCGTTGGCGACGAAGCGCGGATCATGCTCGACGCCCTGCCCAACCAGCCATTGCCGGCGAAGATCAGCTTTGTCGCGGCCAAGTCGCAGTTCACTCCCAAAGAAGTGGAAACCCGGGATGAGCGCCAGAAGCTGGTGTTCCGGGTCAAGGTGCACCTCACCCAACCTGCTGCGGTACCACAAGCCAAGCCGGGCATGCCTGGCGCCGGCTATGTGCGCACGGCTCCCGTGGACTGGCCGGCCAACCTGAAATGAGCGCCCTGGCGCTGCACGCGACGGGCATCGGCCATCGCTACGGTTCCCAGCAGGCGCTGGTGGACATCGCCTTCAGCCTCCCGGCAGGTACCCGCTGCGGCCTGATCGGGCCTGACGGCGCCGGCAAATCCAGCCTGCTGGGGCTGATCGCCGGGGTCAAGAAACTCCAGCAGGGCGATCTCCAGGTACTCGGTGGCGATATTACCCAGCGCCGCCATCGCAGCAGCCTGTATCCGCGCATTGCCTTCATGCCTCAGGGCCTGGGCGGCAACCTGTACCCGGAGCTGTCCATCAGCGAGAACATCCGCTTCTTCGCCACCCTCTTCGGCCTGCCGGCCAAGGAATGCGAGCAGCGCATGCACAGCCTGCTGCAGGCCACCGATCTGCTGCGCTTCGCCGAACGCCCGGCCGGCAAGCTGTCGGGTGGGATGAAACAGAAGCTTGGGCTGTGCTGTGCGCTGATCCATGAACCGGACCTGCTGATCCTCGACGAGCCCACCACAGGGGTCGATCCGCTTTCGCGCCGGCGTTTCTGGGAACTGGTGGAGGACGTGCGCCGGCAACGCCCACAACTGACGCTCCTGGTCGCCACCGCCTACATGGAGGAAGCCGAGCAGTTCGAGCATTGCCTGATGCTCGACCGGGGCCGGTTGATTGCCCAAGGCCTGAGCCGGGAACTGGCCGGAGTGACCGCCAGCGGCAAGCTCGACGACGCCTTTACCCATTTCCAGGGCGACGCCCGCCACGACAGCCAGCCGCTGGTGATTCCGCCCCGCTCCAGCGACAACCAGGACATCGCCATCGAGGCCCATGAACTGACCCTGCGCTTCGGCGACTTCACCGCCGTGAACAAGGTCAGCTTCGCCATCGGTCGCGGGGAAATCTTCGGTTTCCTGGGCTCCAATGGCTGCGGCAAGACCACCACCATGAAGGTCCTCACCGGGCTGATGCCGGCGACCGAAGGCAGCGCCAAGCTGCTGGGCAACCCGGTGAATGCCAAGGACCTGGCCACCCGCAAGCGGGTCGGTTTCATGTCCCAGAGCTTCTCGTTGTACGGCGAGCTCAGCGTGCGCCAGAACCTGGAACTGCACGCCCGGCTGTTCGACCTGCCTAAAGACCAGAGCGCCCCGCGTATCGAGGAGCTGATCCAGCGTTTCGACCTGGGGGAAATCGCCGAACAGCAGTCAGGCGCCCTGCCACTCGGCTTGCGCCAGCGCCTGTCATTGGCGGTGGCGGTGCTGCACCGCCCGGAGGTGCTGATCCTCGACGAGCCCACCTCAGGGGTCGACCCGGCAGCTCGCGACGACTTCTGGCGGCTGTTGATCGAGCTGTCCAGGGAACAGGGCGTGACCATCTTCCTGTCCACGCACTTCATGAACGAAGCCCAGCGCTGCGACCGTATTTCCCTGATGCACGCAGGCAAAGTACTGGCCTGCGACACCCCGGCGGCACTGCAGCAGCAGTTTGCCGGCGACACCCTGGAGGCCGCCTTCGTGCGTTGCCTGGAAGAGGCCCAGGGCACGGCGGACACACCAGCACCAGCACAGCCAGAGCCTCCCGCCGCGCCCACTGCCATCGCTCCCGTACGCTCGGGCCTGAGCCTGGCCCGCCTGCTGGCAGTGGCCACCCGTGAAGGCAAGGAACTGCTGCGCGATCGGGTACGCCTGGGCTTCGCCTTGCTCGGGGCGCTCTTCATGATGGTGATCTTCGGCTACGGTATCTCCCTGGATGTGGAGAAGCTGGCCTTCGCCGTCTACGACCAGGACCAGACCCCACAAAGCCGCGCCTACCTGGAGGCCTTCCGCAGCTCACGCTATTTCGAGGAAAAACCCGGCATCCGCAACTCCAGCGAGCTGCATCGACGGCTGCAACGCTCGGAAATCAAGCTGGCCCTGGAGATCCCCCCGGGCTTTGGCCGCGACCTGTATGCCGGGCGCCAACCCGCCGTCGCCGCCTGGCTGGATGGCGGCATGCCGTTTCGCGCGGAAACCAGCCGCAACTATGTGGAGGCGGTGCACCAGGCCAACCTGGAGCGGTTGGCGGAGCAAAGCAGCCTGCCCCGCGACCCGAGGCCTGCAGCCAAGCTGGAGACCCGCTTTCGCTACAACCAGGATGTGGTCAGCGTGAACGCCATCGGTCCGGGCGTCATGGCCCTGATCCTGGCCTTTATCCCGGCCATGCTCACGGCCCTGGGCATCGTTCGCGAGAAAGAGCTGGGCTCGATCACCAACTTCTATGCCACGCCCCTGACCCGCCTGGAGTTCCTCCTGGGCAAGCAGGCGCCCTACCTGGCCGTCAGCCTGATCAACCTGGGACTGCTGGTGGCCATGAACCGCTGGTTGTTCGGTGTGCCCTTCAAGGGCAGCGGCCTGACCCTGGCCCTGGGCGGCGTGCTCTATGTACTGGCGACCACCAGCATGGGCCTGTTGATCTCGGCCTTCACCCGTACCCAGATCGCCGCAATCCTTGGCACCATGATCATCACCAGCCTGCCGACCATCCAGTTTTCGGGGCTGATCGTGCCACGCTCGTCCCTGGACGGTTCGGCGGCGATCATGGGGCAGCTGTTCCCGGCCGGGCACTTCCTGGACATTGCCGTCGGCACTTTCACCAAGGCCCTGGACGTGCGCGAACTCTGGCCCCAGTGCCTGGCCCTGGTGGGGTTCTTCCTCGGTTTCACCGGGCTGAGCCTGGTCATGTTGAAAAAGCAGGAGGTCTGATGAACCGGCTTGCCCATATCCTGCGCCTGGGCCTCAAGGAACTGACCAGCCTGCGCCACGACAGCGTCTTGCTGTTGTTCCTGATGTACGCCTTCACCGTGGCCATCTACCTGCCCGCCGCCGGCTCGGTCATCGGTGTACACAACGCCAGCGTGGCCGTGGTGGACGAAGACCATAGCGCGCTGTCGCGCCTGCTGGCACAGTCACTGCAACCGCCGGAGTTCCAGCCCCCGGTCGCCCTGCCTTATGACCGCCTGGACACCGTGATGGACCAGGGCCAGTACACCTTCGTGATCAACGTTCCAGCCAGCTTCCAGAGCGACCTGCTGGCCGGCCGCCAGCCAGCGGTGCAAGTCAATGTCGATGCCACGGCCATGAGCCAGGCATTCATGGGGGCCGGCTACATCGGCCGGATCTTCCAACGTGAATTGCTCAACTACGCCGACCAGGGCGATGTCGCAAGCAAGGCTCCGGCCCGACTGACCACCCGCGCCCTGTTCAATACCAACCTCGAGGGCGGCTGGTTCCTGGCAGTGATCCAGATCGTCAACAACATCACCATCCTGGCCATCGTGCTCACCGGCACCGCCCTGCTGCGCGAACGCGAGCACGGTACCCTCGACCACTTGCTGGTGCTGCCGCTCACGGCGCTGGAAATCATGCTGGCGAAGGTCTGGAGCAACATGCTGGTGGTGGTGCTGTGCACCTGGATATCGCTGGAAGTGGTTGTCAAAGGCTTGCTGGGCGTGCCGCTGGCGGGCTCCCTGGGGCTGTTCCTGATGGTGACCGCACTCTATCTGTTCGCCAGCACGGCCCTGGGCATCTTCCTCGCTACCCTGGCCCGCTCGACCCCGCAGTTCGGCTTGCTGGCGATCCCGGTGATCATTCCGATGCTGTTGCTGTCTGGTGGCAGCACACCGCTGGACAGCATGCCGCAATGGCTGCAATGGGTGATGCAGGGTTCACCCTCGACGCATTTCGTCAGCCTGAGCGCGGCGATCCTGTTTCGCGATGCGGGCGTCAGCGTGGTCTGGCCCGACCTGCTGGCCCTGGCCGGGATCGGCCTGGCGTTCTTCGCCATCGCCCTGGCACGCTTTCGCAAGAGCCTGGCGTCCTGAACCCGACCGGCACACGGGCCCGCAAGGGCGCCGTGGCTGGCCGAAGGGAGGTGGGAGTTACTGGATGATCAGGTTGTTGAACAGCAGGTCCTCGACCACCGGCTTGCCGGTCTCGTCGCTCATCACCTGCTGCACCTGCTTGAGGGCTTCCTGGCGCAGTTTTTCCTTGGCCTCGACGTTGTTCATGGTCTCGGTGGTCTGCTGGGCGAACAGCGCCACCAGTTGGTTGCGAATCAATGGCTCATTGGCCTTGACGGCCTGGGCCGCAGGGTCGCCGGTCACCCGCAGGGCTACGTCGGCCTTGTAGACCTTGAGCTTGGGACCGCCATCCAGGCCATAGTTGCCCACGAAGGGTGGGTTCAGGCTGATGTAGCTGACTTTCGGTGCTTCGCCTTCTTTAGCCTCTTCGGCCATCGCTGCCACAGGCAGGGAGAGGGCCAGCAGCAACATGATCCACGCTTTCACAATTCGCTCCTTAATCCGGTTTGCGGCCTAGCATAAAGGCCCGTCCGCCTGAGCCCAAGCACAAGCTTATAGCTGGCTATCAGGGCCGGGCATGCTCGTTGACCGCCTGATTCACACTCCTACACTTATCGGCCACCACTCCCAAAGGAATAGCCCTGATGAAAGCCGTGCTGTGCAAAGCCTTCGGCCCCGCCGAAACGCTGGTGCTGGAAGAGGTTGCAAGTCCAGAGCCGAAGAAGAACGAGATCCTGCTGGATGTACATGCTGCTGGGGTCAACTTCCCGGACACCCTGATCATCGAGGGCAAGTACCAGTTCAAACCGCCATTTCCCTTCTCCCCAGGTGGCGAGGCGGCCGGCGTGGTCAGCGCGGTGGGCGAGAAAGTCGGGCATCTCAAGGTGGGCGACCGGGTGATGGCCCTGACCGGCTGGGGCAGTTTCGCCGAGCAGGTGGCGGTACCGGGCTACAACGTACTGCCGATTCCACAGGCCATGGACTTCAACACCGCAGCGGCCTTCAGCATGACCTACGGCACCTCGATGCACGCCCTCAAGCAGCGGGGCAACCTGCAGCCCGGCGAAACCCTGCTGGTGCTCGGCGCTTCGGGTGGCGTAGGCCTGGCAGCGGTGGAGATCGGCAAGGCCATGGGGGCCCGGGTGATCGCCGCCGCCAGCAGCGCCGAGAAACTCGCGGTGGCCAAGGCCGCCGGTGCCGACGAATTGATCAACTACAGCCAGGCCAGCCTCAAGGACGAGATCAAGCGCCTGACCGGCGGCAATGGCGTCGATGTGATCTACGATCCGGTGGGCGGCGACCTGTTCGACCAGGCCATCCGCTCCATCGCCTGGAACGGCCGCCTGCTGGTGGTGGGGTTCGCCAGCGGGCGCATCCCCGAACTGCCAGTGAACCTCGCCCTGCTCAAGGGCGCTGCGGTAGTGGGCGTGTTCTGGGGCTCCTTTGCCCAGCGCCAGCCCCAGGACAATGCGGCGAACTTCCAGCAACTGTTCGCCTGGCACGCCGAAGGCAAGCTCAAGCCCCTGGTGTCCCAGGTCTATCCCCTGGCCGAGGCGGCCCGGGCCATCGACGATCTCGGCCAGCGCAAGGCTGTGGGCAAGGTGGTAGTGCAGGTTCGCTGAAACCAAGCCTGCGCGCCTGTTCCGGCCCCTTGGCCTTGCGACGATTCATCGGCTTCAATCAATGCGGATGATCTGCCGCTGCGAATCCGCAGCGGCTTTCCCATGGAGAGGCCAAATGATGATGAGCACATTGCACAGACTGGTGATGGGACTTTTGGCATTGCCGCTGTTCGCCGGCGCCCTGCAGGCCTGCGCCCACGACAGCGCCGGGCTCAGGAACACGACGGTGCTGATCGTGCGCCACGCCGAAAAGCCCGAACAGGGCAGCGGGCTGAGCCCCCGGGGCGAAGAACGGGCCAAGGCCTACGCACAGTACTTCGATCCGCTGCGCCTTGCCGACGAGCAGTTGCTGCCACAACGCTTGATCGCCACCCGTGACAGCAAGGAAAGCGCGCGTCCACGGCTGACCCTGACACCTCTCTCACAGCGCCTGAACCTGCCCATCGAACAACCCTACGACGACCGGGATGTGGACAAGCTGGCCAAATCCCTGGGCAAGGACAACCAGGCCCGGGTGGTCCTGATCGCCTGGCACCACGGCAAGATCTACAAGTTGATCAAGGCATTCGGCGGCGACGGCGAAAAACTCACCGGACAACAGTCCTGGCCGGGGTCGGTCTACGACTGGCTGATCGTCCTGCGCTTCGATGACAAGGGACAACTGATGGAGTCCCGCAGCCAGAAGGTGCAGGAGCATCTGCTGCCGGGAGATGGCAACTGAGCGATCCGGCTTGTCAGGCCCCTACAGCCCGGCAGCGCTTGAGCCGCGCCTCCAGGTTGCGATCCGGCATGGCGTGGCTGCGCAGGGCCTGGACCGTCTGCTCGACATAATCACGAGTGGTGCCATAGCGCCCGCAAGCGCTCTCGAACACCTGGTTGAGCACATGATCCGGCAGGTTGCCAGCGTAGCTGGGCAGGTGTCGCTCCAACACGAAGCCCAGCGCCTGGACCAGGTTGCCATCGGCCAGGCGGCAATTGAGCCAATGGGGTCGGTAGGAAGGGAACGGCATTTCCCGTTGCCATAGGGCGTACAGGGAATCTTCCAGGCGCTCCTCGGGCAAGCGATAGGCGAATCCGCTGCAGGAGCCGCCACGGTCCAGGCCAAACACCAGGCCGGGTAGCTCAGGCGTGCCCCGGTGCTCGTGGGACCACAGGTAAAGGCCACGATGGTAGCCATGCACCCGCCCCCGGATGCGCTCGACTGCCGAGCACTCGGGGCGCCAGATCAACGAACCATAGGCGAACAGCCAGACCGGCCCACCCTTGTGCCGGGCCATGGTGGACTGCATGGAGCTTAGGAGTTGCTCGTGCGTCAACTGCGGCCCCAGATCGAGCCGTGGAGGATAGGCCAGGTTCAGATAACCGGATTCAAGGGCTGTCATGGCGAATAGCGTTCGGCTCCCCGCGTATAAGAAGTTACTTAGTAGAACGCCTGGCAGTAACGACAAGACACATGACTTTCAAACAAGCCAAGTACAAGTAACTAGAACGACTTAACTTTAACGACTGATATATAACTTACCGATATCCATTCAATTACATAAATATCGATAAGTTATATAAGGAGTTATAAAGCCAGTTGCCGCCTTGTGGCACTCAGGGACGCGGGGCGTAGGCAAATACATCGGCACGCATCTGGTGGGCATCCATACCTGCATTCACCAGGGCATCCAGGGTGGCATAGATCATCGCAGGCGAGCCGCTGGCGTAGACATGCACCGACGCGAGGTCGGCGATGTCCTCGCAAACCGCCTCGTGCAGCATGCCGCAACGCCCTTCCCAGCCACACAGGTCGCTGACCACTTTGTGCAGATAGAGGTTGGGCAACTGCTGCCATTGTTCCCAGTGTTCCAACTGGTAGAAATCTTCAGGGCGGCGTACTCCCCAGTACAGGTGCACCGGATGCTTGAAGCCCTTGGCCCGGCAATGCTCGATCAGGCTGTGCATCTGGGCCATGCCGGTGCCCGCGGCGATCAGTACCAGCGGCCCATCGGGCAGCTCCGACAAATGGGTGTCGCCAAACGGCAGCTCCACCCGCGCCATGCGGTTGCGTTGCAGTTGCTCGATCAAGCTTTGCGCACTGTTTTCACGAGCCAGGACATGCAGCTCCAGATCGCGCCCGTCGTGAGGCGCCGAAGCCAGGGAGAAAGCCGATTTCTCGCCATTTTCCCGCTCCAGCATCAGGTACTGGCCTGCGTGATAGCGAGGGGGCTTGCCGGCCGGCGCCCGCAACCGAATCCGCCAGACATCGCCGCCGACTTCCAGGCACTCAATCAGCTGACACGACAAGCTGCGCACCGGCAACTCTCCCAGCGCAAGGACGCCATCCCACAGCACGATGCAGTCTTCCAGCGGCTCTGCAATGCAAGTGTAGAACTCGCCGTGATCATGCACATCGCCGGCTTGCTGCACGCTGCCCTCGACCAGCAGGGCAGCACACACATGGCAGTTACCGTTGCGGCAGCTCTGCGGGCAGTCATAGCCCAAGCGCCTCGCCGCATCGAGAATCCGCTCTCCGGGCAGTGTCTCGAGCACTGCTCCGGAGGGCTGCAGGGTTACACGCATCAATCTATTCCTAACTGATTCCAGATGGCATCGATCCGGCGGGTGACCGCCTCATCCTTGACGATGACCCGGCCCCACTCTCTGGTGGTTTCTCCGGGCCACTTGTGAGTGGCGTCGAGCCCCATTTTCGAACCCAGGCCGGATACCGGCGAGGCGAAGTCGAGGTAGTCGATCGGGGTGTTGTCGATCATCACCGTGTCGCGCTTGGGGTCCATGCGCGTGGTGATGGCCCAGATCACATCGTTCCAGTCCCTGGCATTGATATCGTCGTCGGTGACGATAACGAACTTGGTGTACATGAACTGTCGCAGGAACGACCACACGCCCAGCATTACGCGCTTGGCGTGGCCAGGGTATTGCTTTTTCATGGTCACCACCGCCATGCGGTACGAGCAGCCCTCGGGCGGCAGGTAGAAGTCGGTGATCTCCGGGAATTGCTTCTGCAGGATCGGCACGAACACTTCGTTGAGCGCCACGCCGAGGATCGCCGGCTCATCCGGCGGACGGCCGGTGTAGGTGCTGTGGTAGATCGGCTTGGTGCGATGGGTGATGCGCTCCACGGTGAACACCGGGAAGCTGTCCACTTCGTTGTAGTAGCCGGTGTGGTCGCCGTAGGGGCCTTCCGGGGCCATCTCGCCCGGATGGATCACGCCTTCGAGGATGATCTCGGCGGTGGCCGGGACCTGCAGGTCATTGCCACGGCACTTCACCAGCTCGGTGCGATTGCCCCGCAACAGGCCGGCGAAGGCGTATTCGGAGAGGGTGTCGGGCACTGGGGTCACGGCGCCGAGGATGGTAGCCGGGTCAGCGCCCAGGGCCACGGCGACCGGAAACGGCTGGCCGGGGTTCTTCTCGCACCACTCACGGTAATCCAGTGCGCCACCGCGGTGGCTGAGCCAGCGCATGATGACCTTGTTGCGGCCGATGACCTGCTGGCGATAGATCCCCAGGTTCTGGCGATCCTTGTTGGGGCCGCGGGTCACGGTCAGGCCCCAGGTGATCAGCGGTGCCACATCGCCTGGCCAGCAATGCTGGATCGGCAACTGCGAAAGATCGACGTCGTCGCCTTCGAGCACCACTTCCTGGCACACCGCGTCCTTGACCACCTTCGGCGCCATCGACACGACCTTCTTGAAGATCGGCAGCTTGGACCAGGCGTCCTTCAGCCCCTTGGGCGGCTCGGGTTCCTTGAGGAAAGCCAGCAGCTTGCCGATCTCGCGCAGCTCGTCGGTGGACTCGGCACCCATGCCCATGGCCACTCGCTCGGGGGTGCCGAACAGGTTGCCCAGTACCGGGATATCGAAACCCGTGGGCTTTTCGAACAGCAATGCCGGGCCCTTGGCGCGCAGGGTGCGGTCGCAGACTTCGGTCATTTCCAGGACAGGAGAGATGGGAACCTGGATGCGCTTGAGTTCACCGCGCTGTTCCAGGCCGCGGATGAAGTCGCGCAAATCGCGATACTGCATGCAAGAGCCTCGTGTTGGCCGTATCGGTCGGGGTGCAGAGTGTAGCGCCGTTCAGGTCGCAATGGCCAAAGTGCAGACAGCAAAAAGCCGGGTTGCCCCGGCTTTTGCTCGACCCGTGGATGTTACTTGCGCTTCATCGACAGGAAGAATTCATCGTTGGTCTTGGTCTGCTTCAGCTTGTCGACCAGGAACTCGATAGCGGCGACTTCATCCATCGGATGCAGCAGCTTGCGCAGGATCCACATGCGCTGCAGCTCGTCGTCGGCAGTCAGCAGCTCTTCGCGGCGGGTACCGGACTTGTTGATGTTGATGGCCGGGAATACGCGCTTCTCGGCGATACGACGGTCCAGGGGCAGCTCCATGTTGCCGGTCCCCTTGAACTCTTCGTAGATCACTTCGTCCATCTTCGAGCCGGTTTCGACCAGCGCGGTGGCGATGATGGTCAGCGAGCCGCCTTCCTCGATGTTCCGCGCGGCACCGAAGAAGCGCTTCGGCTTCTCCAGGGCGTGGGCATCGACACCACCGGTCAGGACCTTGCCGGAGCTCGGGATCACGGTGTTGTAGGCGCGAGCCAGACGGGTGATGGAGTCCAGCAGGATCACTACGTCCTTCTTGTGCTCGACCAGGCGCTTGGCCTTCTCGATCACCATCTCGGCCACTTGCACGTGGCGGGTTGGCGGCTCGTCGAAGGTGGAAGCGACCACTTCGCCACGCACGGTGCGCTGCATTTCGGTCACTTCTTCCGGGCGCTCGTCGATCAGCAGGACGATCAGGTGGCACTCGGGGTTGTTGCGGGTGATGTTGGCCGCGATGTTCTGCAGCATGATCGTTTTACCCGCTTTCGGCGGAGCGACGATCAGGCCACGCTGGCCCTTGCCGATCGGGGCACACAGATCGATGACGCGACCGGTGAGGTCTTCGGTGGAACCGTTGCCGGCTTCCATCTTCAGGCGATCGTTGGGGAACAGCGGGGTCAAGTTCTCGAACAGGATCTTGTTCTTGGCGTTCTCGGGACGGTCGTAGTTGATGGTATCGACCTTGAGCAGCGCGAAGTAACGCTCGCCTTCCTTCGGAGGGCGGATCTTGCCAACGATGGTGTCACCGGTGCGCAAGTTGAAGCGACGGATCTGGCTTGGCGACACGTAGATATCGTCCGGGCCGGCCAGGTAGGAGGCGTCGGAGGAGCGAAGGAAGCCGAAGCCGTCCTGGAGGATCTCCAGCACGCCATCACCGGAGATTTCCTCACCGCTTTTCGCGTGCTTTTTCAGCAGGGAGAAAATCACGTCCTGCTTGCGCGAACGGGCCATATTTTCTATGCCCATCTGTTCGGCCAATTCGAGCAGTTCGGTAATCGGCTTTTGCTTGAGTTCAGTCAGGTTCATATAGGAATGACGTAATCATTTATAGAGGGGGAAATTAAGCTTTTGGCTTAATGAGGCCGCGCCGCGGAGAAGGCGACAGGATCGCGTACTTATTCGAAAAGGAGAGCGTCGGCGACGGCTTGCAGGGGGCACTGGAGAAACCAGTGCGGGGCCGAATGTAACACCTGAGTTTCGGAGCGTCTAGCCCTCAATTACGAAAAAGCCCCGCATTTTGCGGGGCCTTTTCAATCACGCTGAAACCGAGGTTCAGATGTTGGCGTCGAGGAATGCCGCCAGTTGCGACTTCGACAGCGCACCGACCTTGGTGGCTTCAACGTTGCCGTTCTTGAACAGCATCAGGGTCGGGATACCACGCACGCCATGCTTGGCCGGGGTTTCCTGGTTTTCGTCGATGTTCAGTTTGGCAACGGTGAGCTTGCCCTTGTAGGTCTCGGCAATTTCGTCCAGAACCGGAGCGATCATTTTGCATGGGCCGCACCACTCAGCCCAGTAGTCGACCAGTACAGCGCCTTCAGCCTTGAGTACATCGGCCTCGAAGCTGGCGTCGCTGACGTGTTTGATGAGATCGCTGCTCATGGAATTCTCCAGGTTGTAAGCAAAAAAACGTGGCCCATCATATCTGCCCTTCCCTCGTTCAGGAAGCCGCAGATGATTGACTCTAACTATAGTGCCCCATGAGTTTGGGTATAGCTCAGGCCGGCGCAAAGCGAGAATCCCACAGATACCTGCAAAGCCGGGACAACGTCGCGCCGCGCATCCTATTAATGTCACCGAGGCCGCTACACACGCCTTTGGGCTCGATCTACGCGCTCCCCCGCAGCCCTGGATGCGCAACACGGCCGGATGAGCGGTAGCACTGCATCCTCAAGACCCTCATGGCGCATCTGGAAATGCACGCTGGCGCAAGGTTTCATGCGATGAATCAACGCATTGGCCACTGCGCGTTGGCGCGAGCCGTTGATCGTGGCAGGATGACGAGGTTATCGACCGAGACCCCCTGCCATGCCCCAATCCCAAGCCAAGAATCTGTCCTTGATCGCCGCGATCGATCTAGGCTCCAACAGCTTTCACATGGTCGTGGCCAAGGCCCGGAACGGTGAAATCCGCATTCTCGAGCGATTGGGTGAAAAGGTTCAGTTGGCCGCCGGCATCAATGAAGAACGCCAGCTCAACGAAGAATCCATGCAGCGCGGGCTTGATTGCCTCAAGCGCTTCGCCCAACTGATCAACGGCATGCCCCAGGGCACTGTGCGCATCGTTGGTACCAACGCCCTGCGCGAGGCTCGCAACCGTGGCGAGTTCATTCGCCGCGCCGAGGAAATCCTCGGCCACCCGGTGGAAGTCATCTCCGGTCGCGAAGAAGCCCGCCTGATCTACCTCGGGGTTTCCCATACCCTCGCCGACACCCCGGGCAAGCGCCTGGTGGCCGACATCGGCGGTGGCAGCACCGAGTTCATCATTGGCCAACGTTTCGAGCCCCTGCTGCGCGAAAGCCTGCAGATGGGCTGCGTGAGCTTCACCCAGCGCTATTTCCGCGACGGCAAGATCACCCCGGCCCGCTACGCCCAGGCCTATACCGCCGCTCGCCTGGAGATCATGAGCATCGAGCACGCGCTGCACCGCCTGACCTGGGACGAAGCCATCGGCTCCTCCGGCACCATTCGTGCCATCGGCCTGGCCCTCAAGGCCGGCGGCCAAGGCAGCGGCGAGGTCAATGCCGAAGGCCTGGCCTGGCTCAAGCGCAAGCTGTTCAAGCTCGGCGATGCCGAGAAGATCGACTTCGAAGGCATCAAGCCCGACCGCCGGGCCATCTTCCCTGCTGGCCTGGCGATCCTCGAGGCGATCTTCGATGCCCTGGAATTGCAGCGCATGGATCACTGCGAAGGCGCCCTGCGCGAAGGCGTGCTCTACGACCTGCTGGGCCGCCATCACCATGAAGACGTCCGTGAGCGCACCCTCGGCTCGCTGATGGAGCGCTACCACGTGGACCTGGAGCAGGCTTCGCGGGTCGAAGGCAAGGCCCTGCGCTCCTTCGACCAGGTAGCGGCCGACTGGGACCTGGAGGACGGTATCTGGCGCGAACTGCTGGGTTGGGCCGCCAAGGTGCACGAAGTCGGCCTGGACATTGCCCACTACCACTACCACAAGCACGGCGCCTACCTGATCGAGCACTCGGACCTGGCCGGTTTCTCCCGCGAAGACCAGCAAATGCTGGCCCTGCTGGTACGCGGGCACCGGCGCAACATTCCCAAGGAGAAGTTCGCCGAGTTCGGCGACGACGGCATCAAGCTGATCCGCCTTTGCGTGTTGCTGCGCTTTGCCATCCTGTTCCACCACATCCGTGGCACCCAGCAGATGCCCCAGGTGAAACTCAGCGCCAGCGGCGACCAGCTGGACGTGAAGTTCCCGGCCAACTGGCTGGATGAAAACCAGCTGACCCAGGCGGACTTCGCCCTCGAGGCCGAGTGGCTGACCCGGGTCGGCATCGTGCTCAACGTCAGCTGAGCCCGCTGCCGGTCAAACAAAAAAGGCCAGCCCGATCACTCGGGCTGGCCTTTTTCATGGGCGCCGGCTGAACCTAGCGCACCGGCAACACCGGGCTACCGAGACGCTCCAGCAAGGTGGCCTGGGCGCTGCGCGGGTTCTGGTTGCCGGTCGGCGTGTTACGGATATAGCGACCGTCGGACTGCAGGCTCCAACTGTGGGTGTTATCGGTGAGATAGCTCTCCAGCTCCTTCTTGACCCGCAGGATCAACTTCTTGCCTTCCACCGGGAAGCAGGTCTCGACTCGCTTGTCGAGGTTGCGCTCCATCCAGTCGGCACTGGAGAGGAACATCTGCTCCTCGCCGCCATTGAGGAAGTAGAACACCCGGGTGTGCTCCAGGAAGCGGCCGATGATCGACCGTACATGGATGTTGTGCGACACCCCCGCGATCCCCGGACGCAGGCAGCACATGCCACGCACCACCAGGTCGATGCGCACGCCAGACTGACTGGCCTTGTACAACGCGCGAATGATCTTCGGATCGGTCAGCGAGTTGAACTTGGCGATGATGTGCGCCGGCTTGCCATCCAGGGCGAACTGGGTCTCCCTGGCGATCATGTCGAGCATGCCCTTCTTCAGGGTGAACGGCGCATGCAAGAGCTTCTTCATGCGCAAGGTCTTGCCCATGCCGATCAACTGGCTGAACAGCTTGCCGACGTCCTCGCACAGGGCGTCATCGGAGGTCAGCAGGCTGTAGTCGGTATACAGGCGGGCATTGGCTGCGTGGTAGTTACCCGTACCCAGGTGCGCATAGCGCACGATCTCGCCCTGCTCGCGCCGCAGGATCAGCATCATCTTGGCGTGGGTCTTGAAGCCCACCACGCCGTAGATCACCACTGCACCGGCCGCTTGCAGGCGGCTGGCCATCTGCAGGTTGGACTCTTCGTCGAAGCGCGCACGCAGCTCGATCACCGCGGTGACCTCCTTGCCGTTGCGCGCCGCGTCCACCAGGGCGTCGACAATCTCCGAGTTGGCCCCGGAGCGGTACAACGTCTGGCGCACCGCCAGCACATGGGGGTCCTTGGCGGCCTGGCGCAGCAGGTCGACCACCGGAGTGAAGGACTCGAACGGGTGCAGCAACAGGATGTCCTGCTTGCTGATGACGCTGAAGATGTTCTCGCTGTTCTGCAAGAGCTTCGGAATCTGCGGGGTGAACGGCGGATGCTGGAGCTCCGGGTGGCTGTCCAGGCCGGTGATGCTGAACAGGCGCGTGAGGTTCACCGGGCCATTGACCTGGTACAGCTCGGTCTCGTGCAGGTTGAACTGCTTGAGCAGGTAGTCCGACAGGTGCTTGGGGCAAGTGTCGGCAACTTCCAGGCGCACCGCATCACCATAGCGGCGGGAGAACAGCTCGCCACGCAGGGCACGAGCCAGGTCCTCGACATCCTCGGTGTCCACGGCCAGGTCGGCGTTTCGAGTCAGGCGGAACTGATAGCAGCCCTTTACCTTCATGCCCTGGAACAGGTCATCGGCATGGGCATGGATCATCGACGACAGGAATACATAGTTGTCACCAGGGCCACCGACTTCCTCCGGCACCCGGATGATCCGCGGCAGCAGGCGCGGAGCCGGGATGATCGCAAGGCCGGAGTCACGGCCGAACGCATCGATACCTTCCAGCTCGACGATGAAGTTCAGGCTCTTGTTCACCAGCAATGGGAACGGGTGCGTCGGGTCCAGGCCGATGGGCGTGATAATCGGGGCGATCTCGTCACGGAAAAAGCGTCGTACCCAGGTCTTGAGCTTGGCGGTCCAGTGACGGCGACGAATGAAGCGGATCTGGTGCTTCTCCAGCTCCGGCAACAGGATGTCGTTGAGGATCGCGTATTGGCGGTCGACCTGACCGTGTACCAGGTCGCTGATGCGAGCCAACGCCTGGTGCGGCTGCAAGCCATCGGCCCCGGCCTGCTCACGGGCGAAAGTGATCTGTTTCTTCAGGCCGGCGACCCGGATCTCGAAGAACTCGTCCAGGTTACTGGAGAAGATCAGCAGGAACTTCAGGCGTTCCAGCAACGGGTAGGACTCATCCAGCGCCTGCTCCAGCACGCGGATGTTGAATTGCAGTTGCGACAGCTCGCGATGGATATACAGGCTGCTGTCGTCCAGGTTGGGAATGACGATGGTCGGTGCCGGTTGCGTTTCGGCCTGGACGGCCGCAGGTACCGGCTCCAGCTCGGGCGGGGTCTCGACCACTTGCTCGACCACTGGCTGAGCTTCTTTTACGGCAACTTCTGAGAGTCCTTCAGTATTCATCGCGTGTTCCTGGGAGGGCTATTTTTGCTCTCGTAACAATTGAGCAGCACGAACGGCAAAGTAAGTCAGGATGCCATCGGCACCCGCACGTTTGAAAGCGGTCAGGGACTCGAGAATAACCCCTTCACCCAACCATCCATTCTGGATCGCCGCCATGTGCATGGCGTATTCGCCGCTGACCTGATAGACAAAGGTCGGCACCTTGAATTCATCCCTGACCCGCCAAAGGATGTCCAGATAAGGCATGCCCGGCTTGACCATGACCATATCCGCCCCTTCCGCCAGGTCCGCAGCGACTTCATGCAGGGCTTCCTGGGCATTGGCCGGGTCCATCTGGTAGGAGGCCTTGTCGGCCTTGCCCAGGTTCAGCGCCGAGCCCACCGCGTCGCGAAAAGGCCCGTAGTAGGCACTGGCGTACTTGGCCGAATAGGCCATGATCCGCACATTGACATGCCCCGCCAGCTCCAGGGCCTCGCGAATCGCCTGAACACGACCGTCCATCATGTCCGATGGCGCCACCACCTGGGCCCCCGCTTCGGCATGGGACAGCGCCTGGCGCACCAGGGCATCGACGGTAATGTCATTCTGTACATAGCCCTGGTCGTCGAGAATGCCGTCCTGGCCATGGGTCGTGAAGGGGTCCAGGGCGACGTCGGTGATCACCCCAAGACCTGGGAAGCGCTCGCGCAGGGCCCGGGTGGCGCGCTGGGCGATGCCATCCGGGTTCCAGGCTTGGGCAGCATCCAGGGATTTGAGTTGCCCAGGAGTCACCGGAAACAATGCCAGGGCGGGAATTCCCAGCTCGACCCAGTGCACCGCCGCCTCCAGCAGCAAGTCGATGCTCAGGCGCTCGACCCCGGGCATCGAGGCCACCGCCTCACGACGATTCTCGCCGTCGAGCACGAACACCGGCAGGATCAGGTCGTCCACGCTCAACCGGTTCTCGCGCACCAGACGTCGGGAAAAATCATCACGGCGATTACGGCGCAAGCGAGTGGCGGGAAACAGGCGATTGGCAGCGGCAAAGCTCACGACGGACTCCATGGCCCGCGCTAACGGGCGAGCGTGACAGTTATAAGCGGGCATTATGACGAACAGATGACAGTTCTGCTCAAGCTGTTGACCGACAGCAACACTCATTGTCATTGAGGGGAATTGTTCACGTCGAGACACATTTCGATACTTTCCCCAACGTCGACGAAGGGGTAGGCTGCGCGTTCATTTCGCCAGCATCCAGACAATGCTCCAACAATTTCTTCAGGATTTCGGCTACTTCGCCCTCTTTCTCGGTACGTTTTTCGAAGGCGAAACCATTCTGGTTCTCGCCGGGTTTCTCGCGTTCCGTGGATACATGGATATCAACCTGGTCATGGTGGTCGCCTTCTTTGGCAGCTACGCCGGCGACCAACTGTGGTACTTCCTGGGGCGCAAGCATGGCCGCAAGTTGCTGGCGCGCAAACCGCGCTGGCAGATGATGGGTGACCGGGCGCTGGAGCATATCCGCAAGCACCCGGACATCTGGGTATTGAGCTTTCGCTTCGTCTACGGCCTGCGCACCGTGATGCCGGTGGCCATCGGCCTTTCCGGTTATCCGCCGGCCCGCTACCTGCTGCTCAACGGCATTGGCGCGGCCATCTGGGCCGTAGCCCTGGCGCAAGCGGCCTTCCACTTCGGCGCCGTGATGGAAGGCATGCTCGGCAGCATCAAGAAGTACGAGCTCTGGGTCCTGGGCGCGTTGCTGGTCGTGGGCCTGTGCCTGTGGCTGCGGCGGCGCTTCAAGAATGCGCGCCTGGCCAAGCAGATCTACGAAGCCGAGCAGGCCGAGCTGAACAAAAAGCCCGCCGAGTAAGCCCCTGCCCTGCGCGGCGACTTCCACTGGGTCGCCGCCCTGCCGTCACCCCCACCGCTCTTCGAGCGCTGAACTCGCCCTCCCAACCGTTTTCCAAACCCATGCCCCCGGCAGACTCCTGGCTTGCAGTCTCGATACCCCTTCCTGGCCACAGGTGACAAACTGGTGGGCATTTAGCGCGATGAACCTGGAGAAAACCCCATGAGCAAAAAAGTTGCAGTGATCCTTTCCGGTTGCGGTGTCTTCGACGGTGCCGAGATCCATGAAAGCGTGATCACCCTGTTGCGCCTCGACCAGCGCGGCGCCCAGGTGCAGTGCTTCGCCCCGGATATCCCGCAGATGCATGTGCTCAACCACCTGACCGGCGAAGCCATGCCCGAGACCCGCAACGTGCTGGTGGAATCGGCGCGTATTGCCCGGGGCCAGGTCAAGGATGTGCGCGAGGCCAATGTCGATGATTTCGATGCGCTGATCATTCCCGGGGGCTTCGGCGCCGCCAAGAACCTGTCCAGCTTCGCCACCGAAGGTGCCGCCTGCTCGGTGCAGGCGGACGTGCTGGCCCTGGCCGAAGCCTTTGCCGAGGCAGGCAAGCCGGTAGGCCTGATGTGCATCGCCCCGGCCATGGCGGCGAAGATCTATGGCCCCGGCGTGACCTGCACCATCGGCAACGATGCCGACACCGCGGCGGCGTTGGGCAAGATGGGCGCCACCCACGCCGAGTGCGCGGTGGACGACATCATCGAGGATCCAGCGCGCAAACTGGTGACCACCCCGGCCTACATGCTGGCGCAATCCATCAGCCAGGCAGCCTCGGGCATCAACAAGCTGGTGGACCGGGTACTGGAGCTGACCCACCAGGACCAGCAGTAGTCCCATCTTCCACAGCCAGGGATACGCTCCCTGGCCACATCAGGCCTGGCGCGCCAGCCTGGTCAGGATGCGGTCCAGGGCGTTGGCGAACGCCTGCTTCTCCCGATCGCCATAAGGTGCCTGGCCACCGCTGACCTGGCCCTGCTCGCGCAGATCGGTGAACAGGTTGCGCACCGCCAGGCGCTCGCCCATGTTCTGCGCATCGAACTCCTTGCCCCTGGAGTCGAGAGCCGACACGCCCTTCTTCACCAGGCGATCCGCCAGCGGTACATCGCTACAGATCACCAGTTCGCCGGGCACCGCGTGCTCCACCAGGTAATCGTCCGCGGCATCCGGGCCACTGGGCACCACGACCAGCTTGACGCAGGCGAATGCGGGCTTGATCTGCGGCTGGCCAGCCACCAGCACCACCTCGAACTGCCGCTTGAGGGCAAAACGCACCACCTGCTCCTTGGCGGCCTTGGGACAAGCGTCGGCATCGATCCAGACACGCATTGATGTTTTCCTCGCTAAATGCAAAACGGGCAAGCCATCCCAAAGGGACAAGCTTGCCCGCAATCAACCCGCCCCGAGACTCAGGAAGCCTGCAGGCGTTGTTTTTCGCTCATCCGGCTACGGGTGTAGAGCACCACGATCGCCACGATCGCCACCACCTGGGCACCAAGCGAATAGGCGTCGGCATGAATGCCCAGCCAGTCGAAATCGAAGAACGGAACCGGCCGAGTACCAAAGATCCCCGCCTCTTGCAGCGCCTTGACGCCATGGCCGGCGAACACCACCGACAAGGCGCACAGCAGCGCGGCGTTGATGCTGAAGAACAACGTCAGCGGCAACTTGGCCGAACCCCGCAGGATCACCCACGCCAGGCCCACCAGCAGCACCAGGGCGGTGGCGCCACCGGCCAGTACCGCGTTGTGCCCGGCAGGACCAGCCTGCAGCCACAGGGTCTCGTAGAACAGGATCACTTCGAACAGCTCGCGATAGACCGAGAAGAACGCCAGCACCGCAAAACCGAAGCGGCCACCGCCTCCCACCAGGCTGCTCTTGATGTAGTCCTGCCAGGCCGCCGCATGCCGGCGGTCATGCATCCACACACCGAGCCACAACACCATGACGCTGGCGAACAAGGCCGTGGCGCCCTCCAGCAGCTCTCGCTGGGAGCCGCTGACATCGATCACATAGGCTGCCAGGGCCCAGGTCCCCAGCCCGGCGAGCAGGGCCAGGCCCCAACCGACGTTGACACTGCGTACCGCCGACTGCTGGCCGGTGTTGCGCAGGAATGCAAGGATCGCCGCCAGCACCAGGATGGCCTCCAACCCCTCACGCAGAAGGATCAACAGGCCGGAAATGAAGCTCAAGGACCAGCTCAGGCTGTCGCCGCCCAGCAGTCCGGCGGACTCCTTGAGCTTGGCCTTGGCCGCCTCCAGGCGCTGCTCGGCCTGCTCCACCGGCAGGCCATCCTGCAGCGACTGACGGTAGGCCATCAGGGCTTTTTCGGTGTCCTTGCGCACGGCGGCATCGACGTTGTCCAGGGAGCTTTCCACCAGCTCGAAGCCTTCCAGGTACGCGGCGACCGAGAGATCGTAGGCCTGTTCGTGATCGCCGCTGCGGTAGGCCGCCAGGCTCTTGTCCAGGGTCGAGGCGGTATAGTCCAGCAATTGCCCCGGGCCACGCTTGGCCTGGGGTGGCTGGGCGCGCTGGGCACGGAAGGTCGCGGCGGCCTGCGGTCCCTGGGCCGCCAGGACTTCGCCTGGGGTCTGCCGGGCCAGATCGGCCAGGTTGAAACCCTGCTCGCTCTTGGCCGCCGCCGGATCGGCACTGAAACCGGCGATATAGGTCGCCAGGTCCCAACGCTGGCGATCATCCAGTTGATCGGCGAACGACGGCATGTCAGTGCCTTCCACGCCCAGGCCCAGGGTGTTGTAGATGGCATACAGGCTCAGGCGGTCCAGACGCGCAGCGTCCCGCAGGTTGGCCGGTGGTGGCGTCATGCCGACACCCGCCGGGCCGTCACCGGCCCCCTGCTGGCCATGGCACACCGAGCAGTGCTGGGCGTACAAGGGAGCCCCACGAGAAGGGTCCGGAGTGATGATCGGTGCCTGGCTGACCTCATAGGCCACCGCCAGCCGAGCGCCCATCTGCCGGGCCAGGCGTGCGACCTGATTGCCATCCACACGCTCATCGACGGCCTTGCGCAGGCTGGCGATGCCCTGTTCCAGCTCGGCCTTCTCGGGCTTGGCAGGCAGATCGGCGATCAGCCCCTGCAATACCCCGAGAAACTCCACCTGCTCGCGATACTCGGAGTCATCGATGACCTTGCCATCCTCCACCGTGGCCGGATAGTCCGCGCCGATGTAGTCCAACAAGTGCAGTGCCTTGGGAGCACCGTCGATGGTATCGGCCAGGAGGTTGAAGCTGCAGAACACCAGTACCGGCAGTACCAGCAACGCCAGTAAACGGGAAGGGGCAGTCATGAACGATTCTCAAAGGGAAATACGAAGTAACATATTGTTCCCTCCCAATCGGTTTCACTCAAGGCTTATCGACCCACGGAAACATCTTCGAAAACCGAGCAATGGCTCTGGCCCTTGGTTTCATTAGTCGGCCCGCCTTCTCCAGGTGCAATCCAGCGGGTTCAAGCAGCTATTACAGCCCGGTAAAAATCATCCTGGATCAAACGTTTCAGCCCTGGCCATGACCCGAGCCGAGATGCATCTTGCCCACCCCAAGCGCTGCTCAAAGTCCGTGTGCAACAGCTCACATAGTGGCAATAGCAAATCAAAACGGCGTTAAAAAGCCATTACATAGCCAAAACCCACGTCTATAATGCCGCGCCCTCGTTATCGCGAAATGGCATTTTAGCTCCTCTTTTTATGAGGAATTGGCAGGATCGCCAGTGTTCCTGCCAGAGGGTTCGTCCAGCCCGACCCGCTGCCAGGCTGTCTCACTCAGGGAAGAAGAAGTACCCATGGCATCCCGCGCCCTCCCCACGATTGCGCTCGGCGCAGTCACTCTGCTCGCCGGCTGCTCGGCCTTTCGCAGCTACGACAACGAGCTTCAGGAAACCAACCAGCAGCTGCGCGCCGGCAACATCGACGCCGCCCTGACCCTGCTGGAGAAGCACAACCAGGGTGAAGACAAAGACCTGCTCTATTACTTCGAAAAGGGCGAGTTGCTGCGGTCCAAGGGCGACCTGAACGGCAGCCAGGCAGCCTGGGGCCATGCCGACCAGGTAGTGGGCACCTGGGAAGACTCGGTCAAGCTCGATACCGACAAGTACCTGGCCCAGTTCGGCAGTTTCCTGATCAACGACAAGGTTCGTCGCTACGAAGGTTATGACTACGAAAAAGTCATGCTGACCACCCAGATGGCCATGAACCTGCTGGCCAACAACGACTTCGACGGCGCCCGCATGGCGATCAAGAAGACCCACGAGCGCGAGGCGGTGATCGCCGAACTGCGGGACAAGGAATACCTCAAGCGCGAAGACGAAGCCGAGAAGCAAGGGATCAAGACCCAGTACAAGGACCTCCAGGGCTACCCGGTCGAAGCCCTCGATGCACCAGATGTGGTCAACCTGAAAAACAGCTACCAGAGTGCCTTCAGTCACTATCTGTCAGGCTTCGTCTACGAAGCCCTGGGCGAAAAGGACCTGGCCGCGCCCGGCTACCGCAAAGCCGCTGAACTGCGCCCCAACACACCCTTGCTGGAACAGGCCCTGCTGAACCTCGACGCCCCCGTAGAGGTGCCTCAGGTCCAGGCCCCTGCCAAGTCCAGGCACAAGAGCGCCGCCAAGACTCCAGCCAAGGCACCGGCGATTGCCGCCCTGGCAGCGGATGAGAGCGACGTCCTGATCGTGGTGCAAAGCGGACTGGCACCGGCCCGTGACTCGGTGCGCATTCCCCTGCCTATCCCGATCCGCGACAAGCTGGTGATCACCCCGCTGTCGTTCCCGGTGATCAAGGCCGATAACTCGACCCAGGCCTTCGCCCAGATCGGCATCGATGGCCAGCAACAAGAGCTGACCCTGCTCAACAGCACCACCGCCATGTCACGCCGTGCCCTGCGCGACGACATGCCAGGCATCATCCTGCGCACCACCGTGCGCGCCGTGAGCCGCGGCGTGGCGCAAAAGAACCTCAACGAGGTCAACCCGCTGGCCAGCCTGGCGGTCGGCCTGGCTTCGGCCGTGACCGAGGGTGCCGATACACGTACCTGGCGCACCCTGCCGGACTACACCCAGGTCACACGCCTGCGCCTCAAGCAAGGCGAGCACAAGCTCAGCTTGCCCAATGCGCTTGGTGGCACCCAGGTGCAGGTCAAGGTCGACCAGCGTTACCAGGTGATTGCCCTGCGGGTGGTTGGCAACCAGGTATTCAGCAGTGGCCTGGCCGCCCAGGTCATCCCGAACCACGTCGGCCAGAACATGGCCAGCAACCAACGCCCCTGAGCAGAGACTCCCATGCGCTTGAAACTTCTCGCCGTCGCCACCCTGGCCCTCCTGGCCGGTTGTGCCACCCCTCCGCCCCCTGCTCCCGGCAGCGCCGCCAGCAAGGTGGTGGTCATGAACAAGTTCAACAACATCGCCATCGGGGCGATGCGGGTCGCCCGTGAAAACGGCTTCCTGACGGTCAAGGTGGCGCTGAACAACACCAGCCACACCAACATGACCATGTACTACCGCTTTGTCTGGCTGGGCGACGACGGCTTCCCGGTCGCCGATGAAGAAAGCTGGAAGGTCTTCAACCTGTACGCGGCCCAGGCCACCTTCCTGCCTGCCATCGCACCGGTCCCCAAGGCCACCGACTTTCGCATGGAAGTCAAAACCCAATAAGCCGTCCCTGAAACCCGATCAAGAGAACCCATCATGTTTGCACGCTTTTCCTTCCTCGCCGTGGTCGCCCTGCTGGCCAGCGGCTGCGCCAACAACTCCCCGGTCCTGGGTGGCAAGAACATCAGCTACGGCGATAGCAAGGCCGTGGAACTGGTGACCAACGAGTTCGGCTCCACCGACCTGCAGATGATCGCCGAGTCCATGACCCGCTCCCTGGCCCAGTCCGGCATCCTCCAGGGCCGCCCGGTGGTCCAGGTCTACGACGTGAAGAACAAGACCAGCGAGTACATCGATACCCGTGAGATCACCACGTCGATCAAGACCCAGTTGATGAAGTCCGGCACCGCACGTTTCGCCAGCGACAACAACGCCATGCAGAGCCAGGTCGACCAGCTCAAGCTGCAGAACCAGAGCGGCCTGTACAAGAAGTCCACTGTGGCCAAGACCGGCAACATGGTCGCCGCCAAATACCGCCTGGAAGGCTCCATCAGCTCCATCGTCAAGCGCAGCAGCGACTACAAGGACGTCTTCTACAAATTCAGCCTGCAACTGATCGACGTCGAGAGCGGTCTGGCCGAATGGATGGACGAGAAAGAGATCCGCAAGACCACGGAGCGCTAAGCAATGCGTGCATGGATTGGCATCCTGGCCCTGGCCTGCGCGTTCGGCGCACAGGCGGCCCCTAAAGTCGCAGTCATGGACCTGGCCTACCAGGAGCGCGTAGAAGAATACATCCACGTGGTCTCTGCCCAGCAGAACTACCGCGAGGGCTACTACAGCGCCAGCGGCTCATCCAGCTACAACGAGCTGGAAGCCAGCACCAGCTACATCGAGGAAGGCGAGCTGCGCAAGTTCACCGGCGACATCAAGGGCGGGATCCTCAAGTCCGGGATGTTCCAGCTGGTGCAGGGTTCGCCCCACACCGAGTCGTCCAAGGCCAACGTCTACGACGTGATCAAGCGCATCAAGGCTGGCAACTTCAAGGGTGCCGACTACGTGCTGTTCGGCACGGTGTCGGACATCGACTTCACCCAGGACATCAACGAGATTGCTGAAACCAACAGCTACTCGGCGGTCCTGGGCCTGACCCTGGTGGCGGACTTCAGCCTGATCAACACCCGCACCTTCGAGATCACCTCGGCGTTCACCGCCATGGGCGAAGGCCAGGACACCAAGCTGGTGAACAGTCGCGACATTCGTGTCTCGCTGAACCGCCCACGGGTGGTACGCGAAGTCTCCAAGGCCCTGGGCGAGGATGTCACCCGGCAGATGGCCGAGCAACTGGGCCGCGGCGGCTACGCGCCCCAGGGCCAGGCGCCGGCCCGCAACAACCTGCCAGCGGACACCGCTCCGGTGATCCTGCGCTGAGCAGGCAGGCAATGAAAAAGGCGACCCGCAGGTCGCCTTTTTTTTGCCGGGACAACTAGACCGCAGCCTTGCGGATGGTCGCCAACAAGCCCGCCGCGCCCAGGAACAGGCCGGCGAAGGTACGGTTCATACGCCGCTGCTGGACCGGGGTGCGCAACAGACGCAGGACCTTGGAAGCCAGCCCGGTATAGCCGGCCATGACGATCAGGTCGACGACGATCATGGTGGCGCCAAGGATCAGGTACTGCTTGAGCAACGGCGCATGGGGGTCGATGAACTGTGGCAATACCGCCAGCATGAACACCAGGGCCTTGGGGTTGCTGATGTTCACCAGGAACCCGCGGAACACCAGGGCCAGGGGCTTGCCGATCGGCCGGATGGCCGCGTCGTCGCTAAGATCGCTGGGCACGGAGCGCCATTGCTTGACTGCCAGGTACACCAGGTAGGCCACGCCGAACCATTTGATGGCGTAGAAGGCCGTGGCGGAAGCTGCCAGGATCGCGCCGACACCCGCCGCGACGATGGCAATCTGCATGGCCAGGCCCAGTTGCAGTCCCAGGGCGTTCCAGTAACCGCGCCAGAAGCCATATTGCAGGCCACAGGACATCGACGCGATCGCGCCGGCTCCCGGAGAAAGACTGATTACCCAACTGGCGGCGAAAAACGCCAGCCATGTCTCAAGCACCATCGCACACCTCGGATCGAATTGGACGTGACTGCCTAAGCTAATCCTCCGATCCGCAGCTGACCATGTTTTTTTATCGGGAAGTGCTGCCGGCCCAGCCGCTGCCGTCACCCCTCAGGAGCTTGGTGGCCCCCAGGGCCGTGCCTGCTGCGCAGTGGTTCGCAGCCTTCGCCAGCGCTACAGGGTTGGCTATTTTTCGTCCAGGCCTACGGGCAGCACATCAGTGCCACGCCAGCGGCGTACCGAACGCTGGAAGAACAAGCTGTTGGGCACCTGCACCATGGCACTGCCGGTACCGGCTTCCTCGGGCTCGATCAACGTGGTGTACAGCAGGTTGATGGCCACCACCCGGCCCTTGATTCCCGGCTTGTCGAGGGTATCCACCAGCTCCACCACATCGCCCAGGCGGAACGGGCCGACGGTGAAGATCAGGATCGCGCAGAGCAGGTTGGAGAGCACGCTCCACATGGCGAAGAACGCCACGGCTGCCACCGCGACAAAACCGGACAACGCGGTCCACAACACCGTGGCCGATACGCCCAGGCGCTCCAGCACGAAGATCACCGCGCTGCCCATGATCAGCCAACGCAGGCCACCCCGCAGGGGCATCAGCAACTGCGGCGGGAACGGATAGCGCTGGCCCAGGCGGGTCAGGCCTCGGGCCACGAAACGCTGGGCCAGGTAGCCTGCCAGGAGGATCAGCAGGATCTGCACGCCAAGCCACAACGGGCCGATCCACTGCGCCGGCAACGGCAGTTGCAGGGTCTCCATCAGGACAACGCCTCCAGCTCCGCCTGCATGCTCTCCAGCAGTTCCAGGGCTTCCATCCAGGCTTCTTCCAGCTCGGCTTCGCGGACCTTGAGCTTGGCCTGCTCGGCCAGCAGGTCACGCAGTTCATCCTTGCGGGCCGCCTCATAGAGCCCACTGTCACCAAGGCTGGTCTCGATCTGGGCCAGGCGCACATGCACCTTGCCCAGTTCGGTCTCAAGCTTCTCAGCTTCGCGCTTGTGCGGTGCCAGTTGCTGGCGCAAGGCAGCGGCAGCCTGGCGCTGGGCCTTCTTGTCGGTCTTGTCGGCGTTCACGACAGAGGGGCTGACCGGAGCATTGCGCAGGCGGTAATCCACCAGCCAGCGGGCGTAGTCGTCCAGGTCGCCGTCGAACTCCTCGACCCTGCCGTCGGCCACCAGCAGGAAGTTGTCGGTGGTGCTCTTGAGCAAGTGACGGTCGTGGGAGACCACCAGTACCGCGCCACTGAACTCTTGCAAGGCCATGGTCAGGGCCAGGCGCATCTCCAGGTCCAGGTGGTTGGTGGGTTCGTCGAGCAGTAACAGGTTGGGCCGTCCCCAGGCAATCAGCGCCAGGGCCAGGCGGGCTTTTTCGCCACCGGAGAAATTCAGCACCGGTTCGTCGATACGGGCTCCCCGGAAGTCGAAGCCGCCGAGGAAGTCGCGCAGGGTCTGCTCACGCTCGGTGGGCGCCAGGCGCTGCAGGTGCAGCAACGGGCTGGCCTTGGAGTCCAGAGAGTCCAGCTGGTGCTGAGCGAAGTAGCCGACCACGGTGTTCTCGCCGCGAGTCAGGCGCCCGGCCAGCGGCGACAGCTCACCGGAGAGGTTCTTGATCAGGGTCGACTTACCAGCACCGTTGGGGCCCAGCAGGCCGATCCGCGCTCCCGGAGTGAGCTGCAGCTTGACCTTCTCCAACACGGTCTTGTCGCCATAGCCCAAGCGAGCATCGGACAGGTCGAGCAGCGGGCTGGAAATCTTCTGCGATTCGCGGAACACGAAGTCGAAAGGCGAATCGACGTGGGCCGCCGACAGCTCTTCCATGCGCTCCAGGGCCTTGATCCGGCTCTGGGCCTGGCGGGCCTTGGTGGCCTGGGCCTTGAAGCGGGCGATGTACTTTTCCATGTGCGCGCGCTGGGCCTGCTGCTTCTCGTAGGCTTGCTGCTGCTGGGCCAGGCGCTCGGCGCGAGCGCGCTCGAAGGCACTGTAGCCACCGCGATAAAGAGTGAGCTTGCGCTGCTCGACATGGGCCACATGATCGACCACGGCATCGAGGAAATCGCGGTCGTGGGAGATCAGCAGCAAGGTGCCGGGATAACCCTTGAGCCAGTCTTCCAGCCAGAGGATCGCATCCAGGTCCAGGTGGTTGGTGGGTTCGTCGAGCAGCAACAGATCCGATGGGCACATCAGGGCCTGGGCCAGGTTCAGGCGCATCCGCCAGCCCCCGGAGAAATCGCCGACCTGACGATCCATCTGTTCGTTGGTGAACCCCAGCCCGGCCAGCAGCTTGCGCGCCCGGGCGTCGGCGGTATAGCCATCGGCGCTGTCGAGCTCGGCATGCAGGCGTGCCTGGGCAGCACCGTCCTGGGCCGCTTCGGCGGCGGCCAGGTCGCGCTGCACCTCGCGCAGGCGCAGGTCGCCATCGAGCACATAGTCCACCGCCAGGCGTTCGAGGGTATCGACCTCCTGGCGCATGTGGGCGATGCGCCAGTCGGCGGGCAGGAAGCAGTCACCCGAATCCGGATGCAGCTCACCGCGCAGCAAGGCGAACAGGCTGGATTTGCCGGCGCCGTTGGCACCGATCAGACCGGCTTTCTGGCCGGCGTGCAGGGTCAGCTCGGCGTCTTCTAGCAGACGTTGCGGGCCACGCTGTAAAGTCAGGTTCTGAAGTCGAATCATAATGGCGGCGGAGTCTACCAGCTTCGCTCGCAACTGGCGCGAGTAGCACTATGTCCTCGGACCTGTGGAGTTTTTCCCTCAAGACCTACGCCCTGCCCGGCGTGCAGGAGGCCTGCCTGCGCTTGCAGGATGGCGGCGCCGATGTCTGCCTGCTGCTCTGCGGCGCCTGGCTTGGCTGGCGGGGCGTGGAGTGCGATGGGCAGCGCCTGGAGCGGCTCAAGGCATTGGCCGGGCCGTGGCAGCGCGAAGTGATTCAACCGCTGCGGGCCTTGCGCATCGACTGGCGCGCGGCAGCTGCCACCGATAGCGACCTTGGCCTGTTGCGTGAGCAGCTCAAGTCCCTGGAACTGGAGGCCGAACGGCAGTTGCTGTTGCGCCTGCAAGAGCAGGTCAGAAGTTGGCCTGCAGCCCAGGCAGGAAGCCTGGACCACTGGCTGGAAGGACTGGCGACCGAAGCCGCCGACCGCGACGCGTTGCTGGTGCTGCGCACCGCGGTGAATGGCGCTTAGGAAGCGCTGGAGGTAGTACCGGTAGCGGTGGTCGCTGGAGCGGCGGCCGGGGTACTTGCGGCGCCTGGAGCGGGTGAAGCTGCAGGGGCGGCCGGGGTTGGCTTGGCTGCAGCAGGGGTAGCCGGTTTGGCGGCAGCAGGCTTGGCAGCGGGTTTGGCAGCTGCAGGTTTGCTGGCAGGCTTCTTCGCCACTGGCTTGGCCGCAGGCTTGGCAGCGGCAGGCTTGGCTGCCGAGGACGCTGCTGGCTTGGCCGCAGCAGCCGGCTTGGCCGCAGGTTTGGCTGCTGGTTTGGCTGCTGGTTTGGCCGCAGCCTTTACCGGTGCCTTGGCCGCAGCGGGCTTGGCTGCGGGCTTCGCGGTAGCAGGCTTGGCGGCAGCGGTCTTGGTCGCCACAGGCTTGGCCGCTGGTTTTGCAGCAGGTTTGGCTGCTGGTTTCGCTGCGGCCTTGGCAGCTGGTTTAGCTGGCGCCGGTTTGGCGGCCGCAGGTTTGGCAGCGGCAGGCTTGGCTGCAGGTTTTGCAGCAGGCTTGGCAGCGGCGGATTTGGCTGGAGCGGGCTTGGCAGCCGCGGCGACCGGTTTCTTCGCTGCAGGCTTGGCAGCCGTCTTGACGGCAGGCTTGGCTGCGGCTGGCTTGGCTGGCGAGGACGCGGCTGGCTTGGCATCGCGTGTGTTCAGCGCCTTGGCTGCAGCTTCCTTCACTTTGCCAACGCCCTGGGCCAACTTCAGGCTTTCCTGGGCATCACGCTTGAGCTGCAGAATGTAGCCGCGAGTTTGTGCCTGGCGCTCTTTCAACGCATCGAGCAAATCTTCGAGTTCCTGCACTGCAGCCTTGGCCTTGGCTTGGGCCTTGGCTTTGCCAGCTGCCGCTGCGTCCTGCAATTTGGTACGTGACTTGTGCAGTTTTTCCTGGGCCTTGCCGCGTTGTTTCTCCAGCTTGGCGAGCAGTTTTTCAGCATCAGCCAGGGCTTGGGAACAAGCGTTTTCCAAGTGTTCGAGCAAGCTGCTCGACAGCTGTTGGAGCAAGTGCAACGGAGTATTTACAGGCTTCTTATTGGCCGACATGGTTTACCTCCTGGCTGACGTGAGTTGCGGCTCATACTAGACCTCTGCTGTTACCGCCGCTAGGCCATGTTGACAGTATCGAAAGCCCAGCGTTGCAGCCGATTGAAAATGTTCTTCACCCCCTTCGAAGTTGCCCACCAACGAGTCCTTCGTCGCTGGCATAATCCACCGCTACTCAGGCCGGAGAGTGCCCATGTCGCGTTACCTGTTTTTGTCCTTGAGTCTGTTCTTGCCGCTGGCCCAGGCCGCGGTCGAACCGACACCCGACGACGCCCACGATCTGGCCTACAGCCTGGGGGCGAGTCTTGGCGAACGCCTGCGCGACGAAGTACCCGACCTCAAGATCCAAGCCCTGGTGGAAGGCTTGAAAGCGGCGTACCAGGGCAAGCCACTGGCCCTCAAGAACGAACGTATCGAGCAGATCCTCGCCCAGCACGATGCCCAGATCAGCGAGCAATCGCTGAAGTCGCAAACTGAAGCTGCACTGGAAAACGAACGCCGTTTTCTCGATCAGGAAAAAGCCAAGCCCGGGGTTCGCCAACTGGCGGACGGCATACTCCTGACTGAACTGGCGCCTGGTAGCGGCAACAAGCCCAGCCCCAATGGTTCGGTCCAGGTTCGTTACACCGGACGCCTGCCCGACGGCACCGTGTTCGATCAGAACCAGCAGCCGCAATGGTTCCGCCTGGACAGCGTGATCGCTGGCTGGCGCAGCGCACTGCCACAGATGTCGACCGGCGCCAGATGGCGCCTGGTGATTCCATCGAACCAGGCCTACGGAACCGAAGGTGCCGGCGATCTGATCGCCCCCTATACGCCCCTGGTATTCGAAATCGAGTTACTGGGCACTGCTGGCTAGCACTGCGCAAACGAAAACGGCACGCCAAGGCGTGCCGTTTTTCATGGTCCCCCACGCTCAGGCCTGGGCTGCCACTTCCTGCTTGTGGGCGTTGTGCAGCACTTCGATCAAGCAGTCCTCAAGCTCGAAGCGCTCATGCAACAAGCCACCCAGTTCCTTGAACTTCTGCGCTACGCATTGCCCGGCATCGCACAGGTCATTGAAAGCCAGGAGCTTCTCGGTGATCACGTCGATGCGTGGATAGAGGGTATCGGCCAACTCCAGCCCGCGCTTGTCGCCAAAGGCCTTGGCTTCGCTGGTGAGTTGTTCGTAGATTTCAAAATGACCGGCGGAGACGTAGTCCACCAGGATCGCGCAGAACTCTTGCAAGGGCTTCTTGCTCTCACTCAGCGACTCGGGTTCGGCGCCAAGCACATCATAGGCTCGAACCAGTTCGTGACGCTCCTGCAACCAGCGGTCGATCAGCAGATGAACTCCACCCCAGCGTTCCTGAGCATTCTGACAACTTTCGAGCATGGTGATCTCTCTTCCCTCAAGGGTCATGCCATTCGCCCGAGGCCCAATGGAACCCAGGACCAAGTCAGGCGCAACAGCATCGAGCAAGCGAATTCCAATGACAGGTGCGGGCCAGATTATGCCCGCTCGACAACAGCTTCAAGGTACGCAGGAGATAAAGTTCATACAAGCGTTTAATCCGCTGACACTGACTCAGGGCAATGCCGTGACCTTGCGCGCAGCGCGTAGCCAGCGCTGCAAACGATAGGCGCTGAAGCCCAGGACGATCAGGAAAAACAGCAAGCTCCACTCCGGCAGGCTCATGTCCAGCAGCGTCCAGGTGATTTCGGCGCAGTCCGCGGTCCCGACGAACAGCAACTGCAGAACCTGCCACCAGGACAGGTTGCGCAGCATGAAGGGCATGTCCGGCAAGCAGGCCAAGAGTTGTTCGGAGGGAATGTTCTGCAACAGCACATGGCGCCCGGCGGTCATCACACCGATGCCCCCCAGCAGCAGGTTGAGCCCCCAATACACCGCGCGCGCCCAGCGGGCAGGCCCGTGCAACGCCGCCAGCAGGTTGACACCGCCGAACATCACTATCAGGACTCGTTGCACCGCCCACAGCGGGCAGGCCTCAAGGCCACCGCCGGCCTGCAAGCTGAATGCCGCCCACGAGGCCAAGGCCCCCACCAGGAACACCAGGGAGAACAGCGAGCGCGAGCCGGCCAGCAACATGAGATATCCGTAACGGAAGAACAGGCAGCCACGGTAGAGAAAGCGCTCGTCGCTTTCAAGAAGCGCCATGCCAGCCTCGGCTGCAAAGAGTTGGCAGGGAACCGTGCATCCGGGTCAAGAAAAGGCCGATAGCCCTAGCAGGCTACCGGCCCCGATGAGACGTCAGGCCCGCGCCGGAACCGGCAACGGCGATGCCAGCAAGCGCTCATCCAGCAATCCCAGGCCCTCCTGGAACAGCTGGTTACTACGCTCGGTGTCCCCCAGCTGCGCCAGGAGACGCGCCAGTTCGGCACAGGCTTCGGGATTGCGCTGCAGGCGAAGGCTGCTTTCCAGGTAGTCGCGGGCCTTGCCCCACAAGCTGTTCTGCAGGCACAGGCGGCCCAGGGTCAACAGCAGGCTCGGATCATCCGCATGCTCCTTCAGCCAATGCTCGGCCGACTGCAACTGCCGTGCAGGGTCACTACCACGCACCAGCCCGTAAAGCCGTGCCAGGTGGCTTTCGTACTTGCGCTTGAGGGCTGTACGCAGCGCTTCTTCAGCCGCCGCTCCAGCGCCCATCTGCCGTAGTTGCTCGGCATAGGCCAGCACCAGTTGTGGCTCCTGGCGCTGAGCCGCGGTCAATTGCTGCCATGCCCGATCGAGGGATTGCTGGGCGCTGGCCTGATCCTCTTCGCGGCGCGCAGCCAGCCCCAGGTTCTCGCCCCAGGCACGACGCTCCAGCTCTTGCAGCTCGCTGGCCGGCAGGGCCTTGTCCTTGCGCAGCTCAGGCAACAGGCGGATCAGCGCTGACCAATCACCACGCTGTTGATGCAGGCGCTGCAACTGGCGCAACACCTGCACGCTGTGGGGATGACGCTCGTGCATGGCCTGCAAGGTGCTGAGCGCACCTTCGGTATCGCCTCGATCGGTCTGCAACTGGGCATGGCTCAAGGCCACGGCCAGTTCAGCCTGGGGCTGGCGGGTCAGGGCCCGCTCCAGGAGGTTGTCGCACTCTTCATAATGGCCTTGCTCGTTGGCCGCCCGGGCTGCGCCCAGGTAGTACAGCAGCGGCTGGCGCTCGGCTTCGGCGGCACGATGCAAATGTTTCTGCGCGCTGGCCCAGCGACCTTCAGCAAGATCCATCTGACCCTGCTCGATGGCAATCTGCACTCGGCGACTACGATTGCGCCGGGACCAGGGATTGACCACGCCACCGGAAACCATCACCAGCTCTACCAGCAGCTTGATGCCCCAGATCACCAGCCAGATCAGCGCCACCAGGGCCAGCGTCGCCCACAGGCTCGATTCGAAGCGGAAGTTGCTATAGGCGATCAGCACGTATCCGGGGTGCTCGGCAATGGCCAAGCCCAGCAGGCCGACGGCGGCAATCAGCAGCAGGACAATCACATAGGCGCGCTTCATGGGCTGGTCTCCTGGGCCGTATTCGCCGCAGGCTTGGCCACAGGTTTGACCGACTCTTCAACACTCAGGTTGCGCCGCTCCAGATAGGCCTGGACGGTGCTCAAGGTCTTGGTCAGGTCTGGAGTCGCCACGGTGACCGGCTGCTTGCTCAACTCAGCCAGGCGCTGGAGCATGAGCTTGCTCTGGGGGTTGTCCTGGTTGAAGTGGCTGGTCAGTACATCGCGGGCTTCGGTCAGGGCCTGGGTATAGACCGGCGCCTGGCCATTGAGCGCCGCCCACTGGGCCTGCTCCAGCGCCAGGCTCAGGGCCAGGCGTACTTGGGTCAATCCCTGGCCAGCCAGCAGAGGGCGAATGTTCTTGTCGGCATTGAAGTCGATGCGGAAATAGCGAGAGATCTGGTCCCACCACTGCGCCCAGCGACTGGCGCCGTCGCCATCGGCGGTCAGGCCCAGCAAGGAGTCGCCGCGATCCTTGTACTCCGGAGCCACCGCACTGAGCTCCAGCACCTGGTCGCGCAAGGCACCCAGCTGCAGGAACAACCCGGTGCGGTCGGGCTGTTCGGTGCTGCGCAGGGCCGCCAGGGTCTTGGCCAATTGCTCGCGGGCCGCAAAAGCGCCCGGGTCGTTCTGCTCGCGCAGGATATCGTCCGCACCCTGGACCAGGGCCTGGGCACTGCTGATGTCCTGCAGCGCGGACAACCGCAGGCTGGCCAGGCGCAGCAGGTGCTCGGCCTCGGCCAGGCGCCAGTCCTTGCGGCTGGCACCGAGCACGGTCTCCAAGCGCTGGCTCAGACGCTGCTGGTCGCCTTGCAACTGCGCCACCAGGCGACGCCGGTCCTCCAGCTCGTCGGCTGCAGGTAGCTGCTCCAGCCGGGTACTCAGGCGCTGCTCGCTAAGCTTGAAGCTCTGGGCCTGGTCACCCAGGGCCTGCAACTGGCTCAACTGCTGCTGGTTGTTGGCTTGCAGGCTGCGCACCTGCCAGATTCCCCAGCCACCTACAGCGATACCCGCCGCCCCCAGTAACAGGGCCAGTATCGCCAACCCGTTGCCACGACGCTCAACAGTTGGGGCCGTGGGTACAACCGGTGCCTCGGACACCGGTTGGACTTCATCTTTAGGCAAGGCTGTTTCGCTCACGTATCCATCCTTTGTGTTAGAGAACGGGCACGGGTTGCTCCCGTAGCGCCGTTAGCAAAGCCGCGGCACTGGCGCCGCGGCAATCCACAACTTTTTCCGCCCCGGCGGCACGCGCTATTTCAGCGACCCGGGGACTTGGAACAAACAATGGCATCTTCGCCAACTGCGGCCAGGCCGGACCGGCCAGTTGCTGCAGGTGGCTGAAACCCTGTCCACTGCTGACCACCAGCCCGTTCAAGCGTTCCCCCAGAATCCGCTGGAGCAGCGTACCTTCGGCGTAGTGCGGCAAGCATCGACGATAGAGTTCCAGATAATCGACACTAGCACCTTGGCTGCGCAAACGCTCAGAGAGCAGTTCGCGCCCTCCTTCTCCACGCACGATCAGCACTCGTGGCTCGGACCGAGCGATAGCCTCGCGCAATTGGGGAAGTTCTAGCAAGGCTTCGCTGTCATCACCGGCCTGTGGATAAAACACCTGCAACCCGGCATCCGCCAGGATCTGCCCCGTTCCAGCCCCGACGCAGAACCAACTCTGTGCCGGTGGCTGCGGCCAGTATTCACGCAGCAGTTCCAGGACCAGGCTCGCAGCCGGCTTGCTGACCACGATCACCGCACAATAATGCTCCAGCTCAAGCAGGCACGAGCGCTGGATGTCTGTGACAGGCAAGGCCTGGATCTCAAGCAATGGCAGGCAACTGCTGGAAACACCGGACTCGGCCAGGACCGCTGCCAGCGCGGCACAGTCTTCGGTCGGCCGGGTCAGCAGCAGGCGCCAATCGGTCACTCTTCTCCCGCCTCGCCATAAACGGCGCGCAGGATGTCACCAGCACCCTGGGACAACAGTTCGTCCGCCACTTGTACACCCAGTTCGGCAGCACGCTCGCGCGAGCCGCGGGCCTGGGCACTGAGCAACATGCCACCGCTGGGCTCGCCTACCAGGCCGCGCAACCAGAGCTGCTCGCCCTCCAATACGGCGTAGCAGGCGATCGGCACCTGGCAGCCGCCATTGAGATGCTTGTTCAGCGCTCGCTCGGCCGTGACCCGGCTGGCGGTGTCGGCGTGATGCAAGGGCGCCAGCAAGGCGTGGATTTCTGTGTCGGCACTGCGGCATTCGATGCCTACGGCACCCTGGCCACCCGCCGGAAGGCTGTCCTCGACACTGATGGAGGAACGAATACGGCCTTCAAAGCCCAAGCGGATCAGGCCAGCCGCGGCGAGGATGATCGCGTCATATTCACCGGCATCCAGCTTGGCCAGGCGAGTGTTGACGTTGCCACGCAAGAAGCGGATCTGCAGGTCCGGGCGGCGCGCCAGGAGCTGGGCCTGGCGACGCAGGCTGGAGGTGCCGACCACGCTGGCGGGCGGTAATTCGTCGAGACTGGCGAAGGTATTGGAGACAAAGGCGTCGCGCGGATCTTCACGCTCGCAGATGCAAAACAGGCCCAAGCCTTCGGGGAAGTCCATGGGCACATCTTTCATCGAGTGCACGGCAATATCGGCCTGGTTCTCCAGCAGCGCGGTCTCCAGCTCTTTGACGAACAGGCCCTTGCCACCGATTTTCGACAGGGGCGAGTCCAGCAGTTTGTCACCGCGACTGACCATGGGCACAAGAGTCACGGCAAGGCCTGGATGAGCCTCTTGCAGACGGGCTTTGACGTATTCGGCCTGCCACAAGGCCAAGGCACTTTTGCGGGTAGCGATGCGGATTTCGCGAGAGGACATGGATCAATCCGTACTGAATAGATACGGCAGATGATAACAGCTCAGCCAAAGCTGCTTTGACTTGTATCAGAAAGCCAGCGTCCTCCCGCTGCCAGGCCTCTTGCCGCTACCCTCGCATTCGCGGCCTAGAGCTGCTGCATCATCTTGCGCACACCTGCGACATGGCGCCGGCTGACGATCAACGCATCGCCATTGAGCCCCTTGAGATACAGCTGGAAGTGCCCCAGGGGCGTGCGCTGCAGGCGTTCGATGCGCTCACGGGCCACCAGCGCGTTACGGTGAATGCGCACGAAGCGCTCGCCAAACTCGTCTTCCAGGGCTTTCAAGGGCTCGTCCAGCAGCACCTCGCCATGCTCATGGCGCAGAGTCACGTACTTGTGATCGGCGATGAAATACACCACCTGGGCCAACGGAATCAGCTCGATCCCCTTGCGGGTACGAGCACTGATATGACTGCGCGGACCCGTGCCCGACTCTGCTGCAGGCCGGGTCAGGGCAGCCAGTTGCACACGGGTGGGCTTGTCGGCCTTTTTCAGGGCTTCGAGCAGTAGTTCGGGGCGGACCGGCTTGGCCAGGTGACCGACGCCACTGCCATTGAAAGCTTCAAGGGCAAATTCGTCCGGTGCTGCGCAAAACACCAGGGCCGGGGGTGTCTCGCGCTCGCACAGCTTGCCGGCAACCTGCAGGCCATCCAGGCCAGGCATGCGCACATCGAGCAGGACGATATCCGGCTTCAGGCTGTCGATCAGGCTCAATGCCTCTTCGCCACTGGTGGCGCTGGGCTCCAGGACACTGTATCCCTCAAGCTCGCCGACCATGCGGCTCAGGCGCTCACGGGCTAGGGGTTCGTCATCAACGATCAGGACATTCATATTGCGCTGGATTCCTGCGTGAGTCTCGCACAAGGATAGCGTAGACAGGTGGAGTGACGTCCGTCACGGCGATCCACGCTAAGACTAGTGCGAAGGCCAAAAAGTGCCGCAAGTCGGGCATCAATATTTACCCGGACCTGCCCGATACCGCCCAAGACCGTTGAATGCGCGACGACGTCGCAGGGAATGCTGATACTCAACACAAAGCCCCCCTCGTTGTGTGGCCGCCGCCCACCCTGGCCGCACCCGCCTCGTTTCATGGACGGATTGCTTGCCCTGCGCGGAGTGAACTCGTTGGTCGGCCCCACGGCGAGCACCTGGCTGGCGCTACGCAATTGTGCCGATCCTCCTGTCCAACTGTAGACGGTTGCCAAGACGATATTGCTCAATCGAGAAATATCGTTTGATCGATATCACCTTCGGCACCCAGGCAACCGACCTCGCCCAGGCGCACCGGTTCCAGTCTCCGCGCCACCAGGAGCGCCAGCAAGCGGTCCAAGAGTCGCAGGTAAAAAGCTGCCGACCAGTGCCAGCGCCAGCCTGGGCAACCCTGCTATCATCGGCGCCTGTTTTTCACGCCATCTTCCTTCAGCAGATCACGAGCGAATTCATGAGCACTGACAAGACCAATCAGTCCTGGGGCGGCCGCTTCAGTGAACCCGTCGACGCCTTCGTCGCCCGCTTCACCGCCTCTGTCAATTTCGACCAGCGCCTGTATCGCCACGACATCATGGGCTCGATCGCCCACGCCACGATGCTGGCCAAGGTCGGTGTACTCACCGATGCCGAACGCGACAGCATCATCGACGGCCTGAAGACCATCCAGGGCGAGATCGAGGCCGGCAGCTTCGACTGGCGCGTGGACCTTGAAGACGTACACATGAACATCGAGGCACGCCTGACAGACCGCATCGGAATCACCGGCAAGAAGTTGCACACCGGGCGCAGTCGCAATGACCAGGTGGCCACCGATATCCGCCTGTGGCTGCGCGACGAGATCGACCTGATCCTCGGCGAAATCACCCGCCTGCAAAAAGGCCTGCTGGAGCTGGCCGAGCGTGAAGCCGACAGCATCATGCCGGGCTTCACCCACCTGCAGACCGCCCAGCCTGTGACCTTCGGCCACCATATGCTGGCCTGGTTCGAGATGCTCAGCCGCGATTACGAACGCCTGGTGGACTGCCGCAAGCGCACCAACCGCATGCCACTTGGCAGTGCGGCCCTGGCGGGTACCACCTACCCGATCGACCGCGAACTGACCTGCCAACTGCTGGGCTTCGAAGCAGTAGGCGGCAACTCCCTGGACAGCGTGTCGGACCGTGACTTCGCCATTGAATTCTGCGCCGCCGCCAGCGTGGCGATGATGCACCTGTCGCGTTTTTCCGAAGAGCTGGTGCTATGGACTAGCGCGCAGTTCCAGTTCATCGACCTGCCGGACCGCTTCTGCACTGGCAGCTCGATCATGCCGCAAAAGAAGAACCCCGACGTGCCGGAACTGGTACGCGGCAAGAGCGGCCGGGTGTTCGGTGCACTGATGGGCCTGCTGACCCTGATGAAGGGCCAGCCCCTGGCCTACAACAAGGACAACCAGGAAGACAAGGAGCCGCTGTTCGACGCCGCCGACACCCTGCGCGATTCGCTGCGCGCCTTCGCCGACATGATTCCGGCCATCAAGCCCAAGCACAGCATCATGCGCGAGGCGGCCCTGCGCGGCTTCTCCACCGCCACGGACCTCGCCGACTACCTGGTCCGCCGCGGCCTGCCGTTTCGCGACTGCCACGAAATCGTCGGCCATGCCGTGAAGCATGGCGTGGACACCGGCAAGGACCTGGCGGAAATGAGCCTGGAAGAACTGCGCCAGTTCAGCGACCAGATCGAACAGGACGTGTTCGCCGTGCTGACGCTCGAAGGTTCGGTCAATGCCCGCAACCACATCGGTGGCACGGCTCCGGCCCAGGTCCGGGCCGCCGTGATCCGCGGCCAGGCCTTGCTGGCCAGTCGCTGAGTCATTGCGCCAGCCTGGGGTGGTAGATCGCCCCAGGCTGCCAGCAAAGCCGCACCCGCAAGGGCGCGGTTACTTCCTGGCCGCCACCATGGCCAGGAACTGCGGCATCGCTGCCTCCCTGTCTGCCGCAATACGCTGGACATTGGGTAACTGCTCCAAGCGCTCCAGCAGGGCCTTCGCCTCCGGCATCGCCGCCAGGAAATCCACCTCGAACAATTTCTGCCCAACCGTCCGGGCCAGGCTCACGCTGTAGAGAAAGTACAGGTCCGCCACAGTCAGGCTATCGCCAGCGACATAAGGCGAGAACCGAGCATGCCGCGCCAACGCGGAAAAACCGAGCTGCAAGTCAGCCTTGGCCTTCTGCTTGATTGCCTCCGGCACCGTCATGCCGAAAAAAGCCTCGGGGTAACAGGTACGTGCCGGCAACTCGATGTACAACTCGATTTCCCTGGCCAGCGCCAGCACCTGGGCCCGCTGGAACGGTTCGCCCGGCAACAGCGCCGGTCCCGACCGGGTCTGCTCGAGGTATTCGAGGATGACGCTGGTTTCATTGATGAACCCTTGGGCCACCTGCAAGACCGGTACCTTGCCACGAGGACTGATAGCCAGCGCCTCTGGCGCCTGGCCGGCGTAGAACGCCACCTCCTCGAAAGTCAGTCCTTTTTCCAGCAGCGCCAGCTTGACCATGTTGTAGTAGTTACTGACACAAAAACCATAAAGCTTGAGCATCACTTAGCCTCCAGGCCGTTCAGGGGTTGGCAGCATTTTTTATAGAAGGTCCCTGCCACTCTGGCCAGCAGCATCACTTCCCTGAATGCGAGTAGACTGGCGTCCTTTCCTTGAGGAGCCTGCCATGAGCGAGCCAACCGATATCGACAACGACGAAGAAGAGTTCGCCGAAAATACCCTGGTCGAAGCGATCGAGAACCAGATTGAAAGCGACAACCCGCCGGCTGCCAAGGCCACCTTCAACAAGCTGACCCTGGTGGGCTACGAACGGGACGAAATCCTCAACCTGATGGCCCATGTCCTGGCCATCGAGATCGATGCGATCCTCGAGGAAGACCGGCCTTTCGACACCCAGTGGTACGAAGCGGCCTTGCGTGCCCTGCCGGAACTGCCTCCCGAGAAACAGTGAAGCTCCCGCCGGAGCGTTGCCCCCTGCAACGCTCCATGCACCTGATACGACCTTTCGCCCAGCGCCTGACTACACTGCAACCACCCTGCGGCCAAACACCGCTGCCATTGGCTGCAAAAGTACTCAGCGAACGCTGGACACACCGCCCTTGTGCGGTCACCTTAAGAACGCTGACCTCTCATTCCTAGAAAGTCTGGAGTCCTTATGTCGTATACCCCTGAGTTGGTTGCCGAACTGGAAATCCTTGCACTCTTCAACCTGGACAGTTCCCAGGAAGGCCTGAAGATCCATCAGACCGCTACCCCCAGCGCTATCGCAGCCGCCAAGCGCCTGCATGCCAAGGAACTGATCACCCAGCCCGATGGTGGCTACCTCACCAGCCTCGGCCGGGATGCCGCCGAACATGCCCAGGGCCTCCTGACCATCCTCAACGTCGCCGAAACCGCCTGAAGACTTCCCTCGCCTGCGGGACTCCCGTCCGTCGGGATTCCGTAGGCTGCCTTGCACCAATGCGTTAGAAATCTGGCGTCAAAAATAAAATCAGCTTAAGAGTCAGCCCTGTCTGCCGGTAGACTGGCTACACCCTGACTCCGCCACGTTCGAGCTCCGCTTGAAATGCCCCATACCCATGAAATCCGTCCCGACCTGGATGAAGGAATCGATCGCAAGGTTCTAAGCAAGCTCCGTGCACGCTTTCTCACCCTCAACGAAGGACGCATGACCCGGGCCATGGAGGGCTTGTCGGCCCGCCAGCAACTGGTCCTCAACCTGCTGCCGCTGTTCTTTCACGTCAATCACCCATTGCTCCCCGGCTATGTCTCCGGTGCAACTCCTGCGGGCCTGTCCAACTATGAGCCCGACCCGGCTGCACTGGCCGAGGCCCAGCGCCTGACCCGTTCCTTTTCCTACAAGGCGCGCCACGGCAACCCACCGCGACCGATCCATGGCCTGTTCCTCATGGGCAGCCTGGGCACCCTGGCCCAAGCCGACCAGAGCGATATGGACGTATGGGTCTGCCACGCCTCGAACCTGAGTGAAAACGAACTGGCCGAGTTGCAGAAGAAATGCCAGTTGCTGGAAACCTGGGCCGAGAGCCAGGGCGCCGAAGCGCATTTCTTCCTCATCGATCCGAGCCGCTTCGTCCGTGGCGAACGCGATACCCAGCTCAGCTCGGACGATTGCGGCACCACCCAGCACTACCTGCTGCTGGATGAGTTCTATCGCACCGCCATCTGGCTGGCCGGGCGCACCCCCCTGTGGTGGCTGGTGCCGGTGTACGAGGAGTCTCGCTACGAGCAATACATCCACACGCTGCTGTCCAAGCGCTTCGTCTCTGCCGAGGAAAACCTCGACCTGGGGCACATGGCGCGGATTCCTCCCGGGGAATTCATCGGAGCCGGGCTCTGGCAGTTGTTCAAGGGCATCGAGTCGCCCTACAAGTCCGTACTCAAGCTATTGCTGATCGAGGTCTATGCCAGCGAGCATCCGCAGGTCCAGTGCCTGAGCCTGCGCTTCAAGCAGGCCGTGTTCGCCAATCGCCTGGACTTGGACGAGCTGGACCCGTACATCGTGGTCTACCGGCGCATAGAGGAGTACCTCAAGGCCCGCGGCGAACCCGAGCGCCTCGAGCTGGTACGTCGCAGCCTTTACCTCAAGGTCAATCGCAAGCTGACGGCCGGCAATGGCTCTCGCAGCCCGAGCTGGCAACGGGCGCTGCTGGAGCGCCTGGCTGACGAATGGGGCTGGGACCACCGCCAGCTGGCACTGCTCGACAGCCGTAGCCAGTGGAAAGTGCGCCAGGTCGGCAGCGAACGCCGCGCCCTGGTCAACGAGCTCAACTACAGCTATCGCTTCCTGACCCAGTTCGCCCGCACCGAGCAAGCTGCCAGCCTGATCAACAAGCGCGACCTCAACGTACTGGGCCGGCGTTTGTACGCAGCCTTCGAACGCAAGGCGGGGAAAATCGAATTCATCAACCCGGGCATCGCCCCGGACCTGGCGGAAGATACCCTGACCCTGGTGCAATCGCCCAACCGCAGGGAACCCGGCCAGACGCACTGGGGCCTGTACAACGGCAACCTGACGGCCCTGGAATGGGAACACTTCGCCCCGATCAAACGCAGCCGCGAGCTGCTGGAACTGCTCACCTGGTGTCATCGCAACGGAGTGATCGACAGCAGTACCCGCCTGGCCTTGCATCCCGGCAGCAGCGACCTGAGCGAGTTCGAGCTGTTCAACCTGCTGGGCAGCCTGCAGCAAACCGTCGCCCTCCCGCTCAATGCCGCCAGCGAAGATCAACTGCTGCATGCCAGCGTGCCCAGCGAAGTGCTGGTCCTGGTGAACGTGGGGGTCGATCCGCTCAAGCACCATCGTGAGCTGAACATCCACATGACCACCGAGCGAACCGATTCCCTGAGCTACGCAGGGGTTCGCGAGAACCTGGTGCTGACCCTGGACCAGGTCACCCTCAATAGTTGGAACGAGGTCATGGTGGGTCGCTACGACAGCGAGCATGCCCTGCTCGATTGCCTGCGCGACTACCTGAATAACCTGCCTGCCGGCCCCCAGCCACGGCTGCGGGTCCGCTGCTTCTGCCACAACCGTGCGCAATTCATCGCCCGCCGGGTGGAAGAGCTGTTCGAGACCGCACAGAACCTGCTGCTCAGCCAGCTCAACTATCGCTACCTGATCCAGGTCCAGCAGCACTATCACGTGCTCGAACTGGTGCCCGGCCAGGTTCGGCACCGGGCCCTGGCAACCCCCGCCGCGCTGCTGGACTACCTGGGACAGGAACAGGCCCGCTACAGCCCCCTGCACCTCGACCCCATGGCCCTGGAGGATCACGACCTGGCACTGATCCTGCCCATGGGCCAACCGGACTGCATCCAGGTGTTCTACCGAATCAGCGAAGACCAGGCCGAGCTCTATGTCCTGGACGAGCACAATGCCCTGTGGCAACAGACCCTGCCCTACCACGACGAGCAGAGCCTTCTGGTGCCCTTGCAGCGCTTCCTGCAGTCGATCCTTTATCGGCGCGAGGCCCTGCTGCCCATGGACAGCATTCCAAGCGAGAAACCTTTAGACACACTCTACTTCCAGATACTGCCCTCAGGCACCGCCCGAGCACGCCGGGTAGAGGCCCGGCCGGCACCACTGACTCCGGTCGACAAGGCTTTTTATGATGTGCAGGCAATCGTCGGCAAGGCGGCACCGAGTCAGGTGCAAGTCTCGCTGTACTGCAATCAAAGGGAGTTTTCCGAGCTGGAATATGGCGACCAACTGTTCAGCACAGTCGTCCAGGAGATCGTCGAGCAGCGCCGCGAACCGGAGCGTTACCGCTGCTACATCACCGATCTGGACCTGTCCGGCCTGCTCGGTGATGGGCAAGGTTCGAGCATTCTGTATCTGCGTTACAAGGCCAGCCTGGAGCGTGCCTTGAACGACGCGCTCGAACAGGTCTAGACAGGAATCAGAGGTGGAAGTCGCCTGCGGCTTCCGGCTGGTATTCCACTTCCAGCAACGTCAGTTTCAGGGTCTTTCCGCCCGGGGCCGGCCAGTCGATGTACTGCCCTACCTGCAGCCCCAGCAAGGCGCTGCCCACCGGCGCTAGGATGGAGATCTTGCCTTCGTCGGCATTGGCATCCTGGGGATAGACCAGTGTCAGGTGGTAGTCCTTGCCGCTGCTTTCTTCACGGCAGTGCACCCGCGAGTTCATGGTTACGACACCGGCCGGGACCTCATCGTGGCCCACCAGTGTTTCGGCACGATCCAGCTCGGCTTGCAGTGCAATGACGCCTGGCAGCGAGTCGTCCAGACTGTCGATCAGGCGCTCCAGACGTTGCACGTCAAGGCGGGTAAGGATGATGGATGGTGCAGTACTCATGATCCTGGCTGACTCCTGTTTTTTCTGCACAAAAAAGCAAAACCCCGCCAAATAAGACGGGGTTCTCACCAGCCTCAAGGTAGCGAGGCGAAGTCGGACACTATCACAGCGAACCGAATAAACAAACCGTGCGGACCAGAACTACAACCCCCCTGGTATCGCCGCCTGTTTACGCTGCAACGCCTGGTCGCAGATCACTCGACGGCGTTCGTCGTCAGCCGAGCGCCACTCGCGAATATCCTCCACGTGCCGGAAACAGCCCCGGCAGATTTTCTCCTCGTCGAGGCGACACAGGCTGATACAGGGCGAGCGCACCGCCGGACTGACATTGCTGAACAGCGGCTTGGGCGGGCGGACCGTACTGGGCTGGCTCACGAAATCAAAGCCCTTCGAACTCGAGCTTGATATCCGCCTGTTCGAACACGATGCGCTCCAACATCTCGCCCAGTTGTTCTTCGCTCTTGTCGCACATCCAGCGCTCGCTCTCCTCGTCATAGTCGAAGTGGAAACCGCCCGAACGCGCAGCCAGCCACAGCTGGCGCAGAGGCTCCTGGCGACTGAAGATCACCTGGCTGCCATTATCGAACTTGACGGTGAGCACCCCGGCCGAGCTTTCCAGGTCGATGTCCAGGTCACTCTCATCGAAAATATCCTCCAGCGCCTGCTGGGTGGCATCCACCAGGTCGTGGAAACGGGCTTCGGTCAAACTCATTGCAGGAACCTCGGTCAGTATCTAGTCACGCTCAAGCGCCGCAAGATACGGGCGCTTCCCGGTGAATGCAAAGAATACCGGAGCGGCCGATACCTGCCACGACCAATCCGCCAACACTGCCAGCCGGTCACCGGCAAAGGCCCGCCAGGCGGGATTTTCCTTGCATAGGCAAGCTGCCGGGTGGCCGGTATACTCGGGCGCAATTTACGCATTCTCAAGGATTTCGCCATGAAGCGCCTGATCTCCGCCCTCGCTGCGCTTGTCGCGGTTGCCTGCCTCGTGACCGCCTGCGGCCAGAAAGGCCCGTTGTACCTGCCAGATGACAGCAAATCCCCCGAGGAACAGTCGAAGGCGCACAAGCACGACACTTTCGACACCTACTAAGGGCTCGCCATGGACGCTTTCAACTACCGCGACGGCGAGCTGTTCGCGGAAGGCGTAGCCCTGTCCGCCATTGCCGATCGTTTCGGTACGCCCACCTACGTCTATTCCCGCGCGCACATCGAGGCCCAGTACCTGGCCTACGCCGAGGCGTTGGCCGGCATGCCGCACCTGGTCTGCTTCGCGGTGAAGGCCAACTCCAACCTTGGCGTACTCAATGTCCTGGCGCGCCTGGGCGCCGGTTTCGACATCGTCTCCCGAGGTGAGCTGGAACGGGTGCTGGCCGCGGGCGGGCAAGCGGACAAGATTGTCTTCTCCGGCGTTGGCAAGACCCGCGACGACATGCGCCGCGCCCTGGAAGTCGGCGTCCATTGCTTCAACGTCGAATCTGCCGAAGAACTGGAGCGCCTGCAGGAAGTGGCAGCGCAGATGGGCGTACGTGCACCGGTATCCCTGCGGGTCAATCCCGATGTGGATGCAGGCACTCACCCCTACATTTCCACCGGGCTCAAGGAAAACAAGTTCGGCATTGCCATTGCTGCCGCCGAGGATGTGTATGTTCGCGCGGCCCAGCTGCCCAACCTGGAAATCGTCGGTGTCGATTGCCACATCGGCTCGCAACTGACCAGCCTGGCGCCCTTCATCGATGCCCTCGAACGCCTGCTGGACCTGGTAGACCGCCTCGCCGAGTGCGGCATCTACTTGCGCCACATTGACCTGGGCGGAGGCCTGGGAGTGCGGTATCGCGACGAGGAACCACCCCTGGCAGCCGACTACATCAAGGCCGTGCGTGAGCGCCTGGCCGGGCGCGACCTGGCCCTGGTGTTCGAGCCCGGACGCTTCATCGTCGCCAATGCCGGGGTGTTGCTGACTCGGGTCGAGTACCTCAAGCACACCGAACACAAGGACTTCGCCATCGTCGACGGCGCCATGAACGACCTGATCCGTCCGGCGCTGTACCAGGCCTGGATGGATGTCAGTGCCGTGCGCCCACGAGATACCGAACCCCGAACCTACGACATCGTCGGCCCAATCTGTGAAACCGGCGATTTCCTCGCCAAGGAGCGCGCCCTGGCCCTGGCCGAGGGCGACCTGCTGGCGGTGCATTCAGCCGGTGCCTATGGTTTTGTCATGAGTTCGAACTACAACACCCGCGGCCGCGCCGCCGAAGTCCTGGTCGATGGTGACCAGGCTGTGCAAGTGCGCCGTCGCGAGACGCTAGCCGAGTTATTCGCTGGCGAAAGCCTGTTGCCGGAGTAAGACCATGCTGCTGCGTTTTACCAAGATGCACGGCCTGGGCAATGACTTCATGGTCCTCGACCTGGTCAGCCAGCACGCGCATATTCAACCCAAGCACGCCAAGCAATGGGGGGATCGCAATACCGGGATCGGTTTCGATCAATTGTTGATCGTCGAGGCCCCGACCAATCCGGACGTGGACTTTCGCTACCGGATCTTCAATTCCGACGGTTCGGAAGTGGAGCAATGCGGCAATGGCGCTCGCTGCTTTGCCCGTTTCGTGCTGGACAAGCGCTTGACCACCAAGCGCCGGATCCGCGTAGAAACCAAGAGCGGCGTCATCGAACTCGATGTGCGCAACGACGGCCAGATCAGCGTCGACATGGGACCACCGCGCCTGGTACCGGCGGATATCCCATTTCAAGCACCAGCCCAGGCCACCAGCTATACGCTGGACGTCGAGGGTCGCCAGGTCGAGTTGGCCGCCATTTCCATGGGTAATCCCCACGCCGTGTTGCGGGTGGATGACATCAACAGTGCACCGGTCCATGAACTGGGGCCGAAGATCGAACATCACCCGCGCTTCCCGGCCCGGGTCAACGTCGGTTTTCTCCAGGTACTGGACCGTCAACGCGCGCAGTTGCGGGTGTGGGAACGTGGCGCCGGGGAAACCCAGGCCTGCGGCACCGGCGCCTGCGCCGCTGCAGTGGCCGCGATCAGCCAGGGGTGGATGGATTCGCCGCTATTGATCGACCTGCCAGGCGGGCGCCTGTCCATCGAATGGGCGGGCCCAGGCCAACCGGTGATGATGACCGGCCCGGCAGTACGCGTATACGAAGGACAGGTGCGTCTATGAGCGAGCGAAATCCATGACCGATCAGCCACAGGTTCCCACGACAACGCCCGACGAATCTCCCGTCCAGAGCCTGGAGGCGGCAGCCGTTGCCGCCTACCTGGAGGCTCATCCGGACTTTTTCGTCGCCCACGAAGAACTGCTCCCGGCCTTGCGCATCCCCCACCAGCGCGGCGATACCGTTTCCCTGGTGGAACGGCAGATGAAGATCCTGCGCGAGCGCAATATCGAAATGCGCCATCGCCTGTCGCAACTGATGGACGTGGCCCGGGACAATGACCGCCTGTTCGACAAGACTCGGCGCCTGATTCTTGCGCTGATGGACGCCAGCAGCCTCGAAGAGGTGGTGATGAGCGTCGAGGACAGCCTGCGCCAGGAGTTCCAGGTACCCTTCGTCAGCCTGATCCTGTTCAGCGACAGCCCCATGCCCGTTGGCCGCTGGGTCTCCGCCGCCGAGGCCCAGGGGGCTATCGGGGGCCTGCTGGCCGAAGGCAAGAGCGTCGCTGGCGCCCTGCGCGAACATGAGCTGGATTTTCTCTTCGGAGAAGAACAGCGCAAGCAGATCGGCTCCACAGCCGTGGTTGCCCTGGCTCATCAGGGGATGCATGGCGTGCTGGCCATCGCCAGCCGCGATCCGCAGCACTACAAGAGCTCGGTGGGCACCTTGTTCCTCAACTACATCGCCGAAGTCACCGGTCGCGTGCTACCGCGCTTCACCCACTCACTGCGCTCGGTACGCTGAACATGCAGCAACAACTGGACGCCTACTGCGCACACTTGCGCAGTGAGCGCCAGGTGTCGCCCCATACCCTGGAAGCCTACCGGCGCGACCTGGGCAAGGTGCTGGGGTTCTGCGAGAAGCAACAGGTGCACAGCTGGACCGACCTGGACATCCAGGGCCTGCGCAGCCTGGTGGTACGCCTGCACCAGCAGGGCCAATCCTCCCGCAGCCTGGCCCGCTTGCTGTCCGCGGTACGCGGGCTCTATCACTACCTGAACCGCGAAGGGCTATGCGATCACGATCCGGCCAATGGCCTGTCCCCGCCCAAAGGCGAACGACGACTGCCCAAGACCCTGGATACCGACCGTACCCTGCAACTGCTCGACGGCGCAGTAGAAGACGACTTCCTGGCTCACCGCGACCAAGCCATCCTGGAGCTGTTCTACTCCTGCGGGCTGCGCCTCTCCGAACTCACCAGCCTGAATCTCGAACAACTGGACCTGGCCGATGGCCTGGTGCAGGTCCAGGGCAAGGGCAGCAAGACCCGAGTCCTGCCAGTAGGCAGGAAAGCCCGCGAGGCCCTGGCACTATGGTTGCCGCTACGGGCCTTGAGCAATCCACCGGACACAGCCCTTTTCGTCAGCCAGAAAGGCCGCCGCCTGGGCCCCCGCGCCATCCAACTGCGAGTCAAGGCAGCGGGCGAACGCGAATTGGGCCAGAACCTGCACCCGCACATGCTGCGCCACTCCTTCGCCAGCCACCTGCTGGAATCCTCCCAGGACCTGCGCGCCGTGCAGGAACTGCTGGGGCACTCGGATATCAAGACCACGCAGATCTACACCCACCTGGACTTCCAGCACCTGGCAGCGGTCTACGACAGCGCCCATCCACGGGCCAAACGCAATAAAGGCGGTGAGTAATGACCATCAAGCTGATCACCTTCGACCTCGACGACACCTTGTGGGATACCGCCCCGGTGATCGTCAGTGCCGAGGCCACCTTGCGCCAATGGCTGGCAGAGCACGCTCCGAACCTGGGTGGCGTACCGGTGGAACACTTATGGGCCATTCGTGAACGAGTACTGGCACGTGAGCCCGGCCTCAAGCACCGGATCAGCGCCCTGCGCCTTCGAGTACTGTTCCATGCCCTGGAAGAAGCCGGGTATGACCAGGCCCAGGCCAGCCAGCTGGCCGAAGCAGGCTTCGAAGCATTCCTGCACGCCCGGCATCAACTGAATGTCTTTCCTGAGGTACAGCCAACCCTGGAGGCCCTGGCCAATCACTTCGCCCTTGGAGTGATCACCAACGGCAACGCCGACGTGCGTCGCCTGGGCCTGGCGGACTACTTCACGTTCGCCCTGTGCGCCGAGGACATCGGCATTGCCAAGCCCGATGCCCGGCTATTTCAGGAGGCCCTGCAACGCGGGGGCGCCACTGCCGATACCGCCGTGCATATCGGCGACCACCCGGGCGACGACATTGCCGGGGCCCAGCAGGCCGGCTTGCGCGCCATCTGGTTCAACCCGGGTGGCAAGGCCTGGGAGGCCGAACGCGCACCCGATGCGCAGATCCGCAGCCTGACCGAGCTTCCAGCCTTGCTCGGGCGCTGGAAGTCCCTGTAACACTGGCATCGCGCCCGATCCGCAGCTGTTTGCCCAGGCATGAAAAAACCCGCAGCGACGGCGGGTTTTTTCAGCAAGCAAGTAGCAAGGCTCAGATAGGCCGGCTGCCGTACTTGTTATCAGGCTTCTTGGGCGGATCGGCGACCACGTTGGCCTCGACTTCCTGCACTTTACCGCCACGGGCCAGGAACTCCTCCATGGCACGCGCCAGTGCATCGCGCTCCTTGTTCTTGGCTTCGACGCTCGGCAATTCGTCTACCGAGACGGCCGCCTTGGACTTGCCTTTGGCGGTCGGAGCAGGAACATCACTGCCATCGTCTTCCGCCACATCGTCGGCGGCCGCTTCCAGACCTTCTTCGGTTTCGTCTTCGTCACCTACTTCGAGGTCGTCGTTTTCCAGATCATCGTCGCTCATGTTCTACCTCATGACTTGCGAAAAGCAGATTAGTTATAGCCCAGCTCGGCCGACTGTCGAAGGCCGCCGGAAAAAAATCAACGTCCACTGATACTCAGCGGCTTATGCCTTATCACCCTGCAAGGTGGCAAGGACTTTGCGAGCACCGCCGTGATCACGATGCTCGCCCAGATAGACGCCTTGCCAGGTGCCCAGCGCCAGGCGTCCCGCCGAGATCGGCAAAGTCAACTGGCAGCCTAGCAAACTGGCCTTGAAGTGCGCCGGGAGGTCGTCCGCGCCTTCGTCGTTATGCTCATACCCAGCCATGCCTTGCGGCACCAGGGCGTTGAAGAAACGTTCGAAATCGCGCCGAACCGCCGGATCGGCATTCTCGTTGACGGTCAACGAGGCCGAAGTATGTTGTAGCCACAAATGCAGCAGACCCACCCGACATGCCTTCAACTCAGGCAGGCCGGCGAGCAACTCGTCCGTTACCAGGTGAAAGCCCCGGGGCCTGGCCCGCAGGGTAATCAGGGTCTGTTGCCACATACCTATCTCCGCGCTTCGGCGCGCATTCTAGCGCGCTCAGGAAAAAAACAAAGCGCCTAATAATCCTGCTTTAGTGTAAGCATTTGCCCTACTAAAAATCGTCATGGCAAACACGCCAAGGCTTACCAGAAAAACCTTTCAGCCTTCCCCGAGATCAAAACCCAGGCAAAAAAAAAGCCCGGCCAGTGCCGGGCTTTTTCGTTGGCGCCGTTACAGGTTGTAGCCACGCTCGTTGTGCTGCGCCAGGTCGAGGCCGACCGCTTCCTCTTCCTCGGTCACCCGCAGCCCGATGATGACGTCCAGCACCTTGAGGATGATGAAGGTAGCAATGGCGGTGTAGATCACCGTCAGGCCCACGCCCTTGGCCTGGACCCAGACTTGGGCGGCAACGTCGGTCACGGTGCCGAAGCCACCCAGGGAAGGCGCGGCAAACACACCCGTCAGGATCGCTCCGAGAATACCGCCGATACCGTGCACGCCGAAGGCATCCAGGGAGTCGTCGTAGCCCAGTTTGCGCTTGAGGCTGGTTGCGCAAAAGAAGCACACCACACCCGCCGACAGGCCAATGATCAAGGCGCCCATCGGGCCCACGGTACCCGCCGCCGGCGTGATCGCCACCAGGCCGGCCACTACGCCCGATGCGATCCCCAGGGCGCTGGGCTTGCCATGGGTGAACCACTCGGCAAACATCCAGCCCAGGGCTGCGGCAGCGGTGGCGATCTGGGTCACCAACATCGCCATGCCGGCAGTGCCATTGGCCGCGGCAGCTGAACCGGCGTTGAAGCCGAACCAGCCGATCCACAGCATCGCCGCGCCCATCAGGGTGTAACCCAGGTTATGCGGAGCCATCGGCGTGGTAGGAAAACCCTTGCGCTTGCCCAGCACCAGGCAGGCTACCAGCCCGGCGACACCGGCATTGATGTGCACCACCGTACCACCGGCGAAGTCCAGCACCCCCCAGTCGCCCATCAGCGAACCCGGACCGCTCCAGACCATGTGTGCGATCGGTGCGTACACCACGGTGAACCAGATACCCATGAAGATCAGCATGGCCGAGAACTTCATCCGCTCGGCGAAGGCCCCAACGATCAGCGCCGGGGTGATGATGGCGAAGGTCATCTGGAAAGTGACGAACACCGCCTCGGGAAACAGCGCTGCCGGACCGGTCACACTGGCCGGGGTGATACCGGCGAGGAAGGCTTTGGACAGCCCGCCGACGAACGAATTGAGATTGACCACGCCAGCTTCCATCCCGCTGGTGTCGAACGCGATGCTGTAGCCATAGATGAACCACAGGACGGTAATCAGGCCAGTGATGGCGAAGCACTGCATCATGACCGAAAGGATGTTCTTGGAACGCACCATGCCGCCGTAGAACAGCGCCAGCCCGGGGATGGTCATGAACAGTACCAGGGCGGTGGAGGTCAGCATCCAGGCGGTGTCGCCGGAATTCAGGACTGGAGCAGCCGCTTCGTCTGCCGCCATGGCCAAGCCAGGCATTACGAGGGGCAAAAGGGCTCCTAGCCCTGCGAATTTACGCAGAGTCATGTTGTTTTCTCCTGGGGCGTTGGGTTTGGGGCGGCTTAGATTGCGTCGGTATCGGTTTCGCCGGTACGGATGCGAATAGCCTGTTCCAGATTGACCACGAAGATCTTGCCGTCACCGATCTTGCCGGTGTTGGCAGCCTTGGTGATGGCCTCGATGACCCGGTCCAGATCCTTGTCGTCGATGGCGACATCGATCTTCACCTTGGGCAGGAAATCGACCACATATTCCGCGCCGCGGTACAGCTCGGTATGGCCCTTCTGCCGACCGAAGCCCTTGACCTCGGTGACGGTAATGCCCTGCACGCCGATTTCGGACAGCGACTCGCGCACGTCGTCCAACTTGAACGGCTTGATGATGGCGGTGACTAGCTTCATGAAACTCTCTCCCGAATTGGTGGACTTGCCCCAGGAAAACAAACCCGACTCAAGTCTAAGCGCAGTGCCTGGCTTTGTAACGCATCGTCGGCCTTCCTCAGCCGGACCGACGCTAGCCGCCCTGACGAAACACTCCCCCGTTTCGTCGGTCGCACTGCATTCGTCACAGCGACTGCATCAGTGCATGGGTCACCAGGGTCTAAGCAGAAAGCTTGCCAGGTCGGGAAATACCAACGATTTCAGCCCCTTGCTGGCGTTCAGCCTGCTGGGCCATGAAACAGTGCCGCAGATACGCACAATAACGGTGCGCCAGCATTCGGCCAGATGCGCAAAAAACGTGCAGCCTCCGCCGCGCCAAGCCCTCGGTTCGTGCGTGATACACTGCGCCCCATCAGCTCTTCAGGACATTCCCATGCTCGCCCCCAAAGACCTCCTCGACACCCTGAGCGGCCACGCCTCACGCTTGTTCAGTGGCGAAACGCCTCTGCCCCGCAACGAAATCGAAAGCCAGTTCAAGGCCCTGCTGCAAAGCGGCTTCAGCAAGCTGGACCTGGTCAGCCGGGACGAGTTCGATAGCCAGATGGTCGTCCTGGCCCGCACCCGGGCTCGCCTGGAGAGCCTCGAAGCCAAGGTCGCCGAGCTGGAAGCCAGGCTGGAACCGAAGGATCAATGAGCTGACACCCTCCTCGCCGGCCGCGCGCCTTCAGCACAGCTGAAGGACAGGCCGGCGACACATCCTGTCTGCATTGCCCAGCGCTTGCGCTGCCCCCCTCGCCTATCCTTGCAACACCGCAGGACGCGGTTCCCGCCGCTGCAAGGAAGAACGTCGCATGTCCCTGGCCATCATCCACAGCCGCGCCCAGGTGGGCGTGCAAGCACCTGCAGTCAGCGTCGAAGTGCACCTGGCCAACGGCCTGCCTAGCCTGACCCTGGTGGGCCTGCCCGAAACGGCAGTCAAGGAAAGCAAGGACCGGGTCCGCAGCGCGATCCTCAATGCCGGGTTCGACTTCCCCGCCCGACGCATCACCCTCAACCTGGCACCCGCTGACCTGCCCAAAGATGGCGGGCGCTTCGACCTGGCGATCGCCCTGGGCATCCTCGCCGCGAGCCGGCAACTGCCGACAGAGGCGCTGGACAACGTCGAATGCCTCGGGGAGCTGGCCTTGTCCGGCACCGTGCGCCCGGTACGTGGTGTCTTGCCGGCCGCGCTGGCGGCACGCGATGCCGGGCACCGCCTGCTGGTGCCCCGGGCCAACGCCGAGGAAGCCTGCCTGGCCTCGGGCTTGACGGTGATCGCGGTGGACCACCTGCTGGAAGCAGTGGCTCATCTCAATGGGCAGGCACCGATCCCGCCATGCGCGCCCCAAGGCCTGCCGCTCAACCACACGCCCTACCCCGACCTCAGCGAAGTCCAGGGTCAACTGGCTGCCAAGCGCGCCCTGCTGGTCGCCGCATCCGGCGCCCACAACCTGCTGTTCTGCGGCCCTCCCGGCACCGGCAAGACCTTGCTCGCCAGCCGCCTGCCCGGCTTGCTGCCGCCCCTGGAAGAACACGAGGCGCTGGAGGTGGCGGCCATCCAGTCGGTGAGTAGCCTCGCACCGCTCACTCATTGGCCACAACGCCCATTTCGCCAGCCTCACCACTCGGCGTCGGGGCCCGCCCTGGTTGGTGGAGGCTCGAAACCGCAGCCCGGGGAGATCACCCTGGCGCATCACGGGGTACTGTTTCTCGATGAATTGCCGGAGTTCGACCGCAAGGTCCTCGAAGTACTGCGCGAGCCCATGGAGTCGGGGCAAATCGTCATTGCCCGGGCCCGTGACCGGGTGCAGTTTCCAGCACGCTTCCAACTGGTCGCGGCGATGAATCCCTGCCCTTGTGGTTACCTGGGCGAACCCAGCGGTCGCTGCCGGTGCACAGCGGAACAGATCCAGCGTTATCGCAACAAGCTCTCCGGCCCGTTGCTGGACCGCATCGACCTGCACTTGACGGTGGCTCGCGAAGCCACCGCGCTGAATCCCACCCCCCAGCCAGGCGACGACAGCGCCAGCGCCGCTGCCCGGGTAGCCCGGGCCCGCGAGCGACAGCTACAACGCCAGGGTTGCGCCAACGCCTTGCTCGATCTGCCCGGCCTGGGTCGTCATTGCAAGTTATCCACAGCCGACGAGCGCTGGCTGGAAAGCGCCTGCGAGAACCTGGGGTTGTCGCTGCGCGCGGCCCACCGCCTGCTCAAGGTGGCACGGACCCTGGCCGACCTGGAGCAGGCCAGCGTCATCGGCCGCGAACACCTGGCGGAGGCGCTGCACTATCGGCTCGCAAGTGGCTGAGGAGCCTGCGTCGCAAACCCCAGGAGCAGCCCGGCGACTTCCATCACCTCATCCAGCGCTGCCTGTTCCGCTTCGCCGGAGGCCAGCAGCAACAGGTCATCGGTGTACCCCATGGTCTGGGCGAAGATCTGCCGGGCTGCCCGTTCCGCATCGGCACAACGGAACACCTCAGCCTGGACACCCTTGGCGATGATCGATGCCAGCAGTGCCTGCCACTGGCCGTTGATCTGCAGGTAGACCTCAGCCAGTTCGGCGTCGTGCATTGCTTCATCCCAGGCGTCGAGCCACAGCCCCCAGCCGATGCTGCTGGAGGCCGTCAGGCAATCGAGGAGGAATATTCGCAGGGCCTGTGCAGGCTCTGCATCGCGCACCAGGTCGGCCACCGCCTCCAGCTGGCCATTGGCGAACCGCACGAAGGCTTCGCGGCGCAACTCCTTCCAGTCACGGAAGTAGTGGTAGATGTGACTGCGAGACAACCCGGCATGCTCGGCCAGGTCACGGGTGGATACCTCGGCGAAACCCTTGCTGTGAAACAGTTCCAGGGCAGCGCTGATGATCTGCTCCTTACGGTCGTTACGGGACATCGGTAGCTGGACCTCTTGGCGCCGGAATGAACGGCACTTGCGTTTTGAGCGGTCGCTCAAAGATAATTGAGCACTCGCTCAATATTAACCGTTATCACACTTGTGGTGCAGTCATGTCTGTCGTCACCCGTTCCAATATCGCGGACCCAACCCAGAAACTCGGCCAGCAATCCGCTGGCCAGACCCTCAAGGCCATCGCTCGCGCGTACCCGGGCAAACTGTTCGTCACCTTGTCCCTGGTGGCCCTGGAGAACGCCCTGCTGCTGGCCTACCCGCTGTTCGCCGGGTTCGCCGTGGACTCGATCCTGCGCGGCGATACCACCCATGCCCTGGTCTACGCCATGGTGGTGCTGGGCTTCTGGATCGTCGGCGCAGCACGGCGTGCCGTGGATACCCGGACCTTCACTCGCATCTATGCGGACCTGGCCGTACCGGTGATCCTCAACCAGCGCCAGCAGCAACAGAACACCTCCACCGCGGCAGCGCGAGTGGTGCTGGCCCGGGAGTTCGTCGACTTCTTCGAGAAACACGTACCGATCATCGCCACGGCCCTGGTGTCGATCATCGGCGCAGCGGTGATGCTCTTGGTGATCGAACCCTGGATTGGTCTGGCCTGCCTGGTGGCATTGCTGCTGTGCATCACCCTGCTGCCACGCTTCGCCCGACGCAACCAGCAGTTGCACGAGCGCCTGAACAACCGCCTGGAAAAGGAAATCGGCCTGGTCGCCAAAGTGGGTGCCCAATCCCTGCAGCGTCATTACCGGTTGCTGTCGCGGCTGCGGATCTGGCTATCGGACCGGGAAGCGGTGGCCTATCTGTTTCTTGGCGTCATGGCAGCGGTGCTGTTCGTGATCGCCATCACCCAGCTGTCGCTGTCGCCCGAGATCAAGGCCGGGCATGTGTATGCGGTCATGACTTACCTGTGGACCTTCGTCAGCAGTGTCGACGAGGCCCCGAGCATGGTCGACCAGCTGGCGCGCCTACGGGATATCGGCAAGCGCGTGGACCCGGGACTCGACGACACCGCCGAGCCCCGCTGAACGTCAGAACGGCCGAATGCGGAAACCGCCAGCGCCCTGGTCGGCGAACTTGTAGTACGCCGACAGGTTGATCTGTTCAGCGATGTGTTGGGCGAACGACACACCGTCATCACCCCAGACTCGCCCGATATGGCTGTAGGCAAAGGCTTGGGCCGCCCATTTCTTGTCACCCTTGCCCATGTTGTTCATGGCCACATAACCCGATGACTGGTCGGACATGCCACTGACCTTGCCGCTGACATCGTTCTGGCCATTGGTCACCGGTGAGATGAACACCTTGGCGCTGGAGGTCCGGGCTTCGGCGTACTGCGAAAGCTTCTGGTTCTCCGAATGGTTGAGCACCAGCAAAACCTTGCCCTGCAATTGGCTGGCGGTGGGCCAGGCCTTGCCCTTGAGGTTGTTCTGCAGGGCTCCGGCACTGCTGCCGATATGGGTCGCCAGGTCCTGGGGGGTGTACAGCTTGCCCTGGAAGATCCGGCTCACCAAGTCGTCGAAGTCCTGTGGCGTGCGCCCCGAGCTGGCTTTCGACCAACCCTGCTTCTTGTCCAGGATCACGGTGATGGGGAAATGCCCCGGATGGTTGTCGCTCCAGAGCTTGATATCGTTCAGGCAGGCTTCCAGGTCGTTCTTGCCGGTACCGTCGCCCGTGCAGTTATTGTCGTTGCCGGACTGGAACAGGGTGCCCGGGTTGTGCCGCACGAACCAATGCCGTGGCGAACCCCCGGTTACCGCGTCGCGCTGGTCCCAGAAATCCAGCTCCAGGGTGCGCACACTGTCGAGCACGCTGCTGAAGGTGCCCGCGTACTGCTTTTCATAGCAGTTGTGACAGGCCACTTGGGCAATCCGGTTGAATGGCGTGCTCCAGGACGCCGGGTCGATGAACGCCGGGCTTTCCTGGCCGAAGGCTGCGTGGCTGAGCAAGAACATCGACACAGCCAATGCACGGGGAACGAAACGAGAAAGATGAGTCATGCCAGCTCCTGCTAAAAGGTCAGTCCTTGAAGGGCAATCAACTGCTCATCTGTTTTAGTCCAATCATGTGTCATTGCAACCATGGCCCTCCAACACCTCGCCGGAGGGCGGGTGCAGTCAACGGAAGCGGTCGACTTCGTGGCGCAGGTCGGCGGCCAGGGCTTCCAGCTCACGCGCGGTGACGGCCAGGTTGGACACCACCTCGCGCTGCTCGCTGTTGGCCTGGGCAATGCTCTGCAGGTTGCGGCTCAGGACCGTGGCGGTGCTGCTCTGCTCCTGGGTCGCGGTAGTGATCGCGGCGAACTGTTCGCCGGCACTCTGGCTCTGCTCGTCGATCAGGGCCAAGGCCGACGCCACACCAGCGTTGCGCGACAAACCTTCCTGCATCAGGCGGTTGCCCTGCTCCATGGTCTGGATGGCATTGCCGGTTTCCTGCTGGATGCTGTTGATCATCTGCGAGATTTCCGCCGTGGCCTCGCGGGTGCGCGATGCCAGGTTGCGCACCTCATCGGCCACCACCGCAAAACCGCGACCCTGCTCCCCGGCGCGGGCCGCCTCGATGGCCGCGTTGAGGGCCAGCAGGTTGGTCTGGTCGGCGATGGCGGTGATCACCCCAACGATCCCGCCGATTTCCTGGGAGCGCTGCCCCAGGGTATCGATCACGGCTGCCGTGCTGCCCAGGGCCCCGGCGATCTGCTCAAGCGACGAAGAAGCCTGCTCCATGGACTCACGACCGATATGGGTCTGCTCGGCATTTTCCTGGGCCAGGCGCTGGGTACTGCCCATGTTGTCGGCGATGTTCAGCGAAGTAGCGCTGAACTGTTCTACCGCCCCGGCCATGCTGGTGATTTCCCCGGATTGCTGTTCCATGCCTTCGTAGGCCCCGCTGGACAGCCCGGACAACGCCTGGGCCCGGCCACTGACCTCGGTGGCGGAGCGACGGATGTGCTCGACCATGGTCGACAAGGCCTCGCCCATCTGGTTGAAGCTGCGGGCCAGCTGGCCGATCTCATCGTGGCTGGAAACATTCAGCCGCGCGCTCAGGTCGCCACCGCCCAAGGCCTGGGCCTGGCGCACCAGGTCGCCCAGGGGCGCCAGCTTGCTGCGCAACAACCATACCGTGGCTCCCACCGCCAGCAGCATCGCCAGCAGGCTGCCAATCACCAGGCGTAGCCCAACGCTCCAGGTCACCTCACGGATCTCGGCCTTGGGCATGCTCGCCACCACCGACCAGGGACCATCGGCAAAAGGCACCGCCAGGCTGTAGAAGTCCTCGCCTCCATCGCTCCAGAAACGCCCCTTGCCCGGCTCCTTCGCCACGTCCACCAGGAGCTGCGCGGCCTGGTCCAGGGCTTGTACGCCAGCCGGCGGCACCAGCCATTTGTGTTGCTCGTCGAGCAGGGCCAGGGAACCACTCTGGCCGATGCGGAAGCGCTTGAGGTTGGCGAACTGGGCGTTCTGCGCGTCGGTGTAGTCGAAACCCACGAACAGCACCGCGATTACCCGACCACTGCGGTCCATCACCGGGGTGTACTGGGTCATGTAGAAACGCTCGAACAGCAGCGCGCGGCCAACGTAGCCCTGCCCGGCCATGAGTTTCTGATAGGCCGGATGGCCGTGGTCGAGCAGGGTGCCGATGGCGCGGCTGCCATCCTGCTTGCTCAGGGAAGTGCTGACACGGATGAAATCGTCACCGCTGCGCACGAACAGGGTCGCGACCCCGGCGGTCATCTGCTTGAACTGGTCCACTTCATCGAAGTTGTTGTTCAGCACCACGTTGCCCAGGTGCAAGCCAGGAGTCTGCACCCCGGCCACGGTCACCGGCTCGTCGGGGTGTAGGCTCAGGCCGCTGCGAAAACGGTTCTCGAACAGGCCGCTCAGGCGCTGGGTACTCTCGCGCAGGCTGCCATGGAAGGTATTGAGCTGGTCCGCCAGCAGGCGGGCTTCACTGGCCAGGTGTTCTTCACGGGTGTCGAGGTTGGCCGAATCCAGCGAACGCAGGGCAAAAAGAGTACTGCCACTGATCACCAGGGCGAGTACCAGGGCAAGGGCAAGCCCTAGCTGGGAGGCTATCCGGGCACGGGGTTGGGACATGATGGCTCCTGGCCGAGAAGGCGGATCATCCTGATCAAGTGGCACGCTCGGCAGCAATAATTCCAAGATTTTCTAATGAGTTAGGACCTTCCTGAACGCTGGTTCCATATCCCAGGATTCGGCGGCATCCGGCAATACTTGAGCGGTTTGCAAGGATATATCTCACAGCCTGCCAGCCAGGGGCTTCAACGTTTCAGCCAAGACGCTCCACAGCTGGCAATTGCATGGCCCCAACCTCCCCTTGCAGGAAGTCGCTCAGGCGCCGCAGGCGTTCGCCACCAGGCCGGGTCCTGGGCCACACCAGATAGTAGTCCAGGCCACTGGCCACCGCCGTCGGCCAGGGCAGGCTCAAGCGCCCTTGGGCCACGTCTTCGGCCACCATGAGCAAGTCGCCCATGGACACGCCGTAGCCCCGTGCGGCGGCGATCATCCCCAGCTCCAGGGTGTCGAAGACCTGCCCGCCCTTGAGCGAGACCTGATCGGCCAACCCCATGTGCTCGAGCCAGCTGCGCCAGTCACGACGATCCGGGGTCGGGTGCAGCAACTCGGTGCTCGCCAGGCGCGCCACATCCCAGGGCTGGTCGTTGAGCAGGTTCGGCGCGCCCACAGGGATCAGCAGTTCCGGGAACAGGCGGCTGGACTCCCAGTCAGCGGGAAAGTGGCCGTTGCTCAGCAGTACCGCGCAGTCGAAAGGCTCCTGGTTGAAATCCACCGAGTCCACATCCATCCAGGCACTGGTGAGTTGCACCTCGTTGCCCGGTTGCAAGTGGCGAAAGCGACTGAGCCGCGCTAGCAGCCAGCGCATGGTCAGGGTCGAGGGCGCCTTCATGCGCAGGATGTCGTCTTCGGCCCGCAGGGTGGCGCAGGCCCGCTCCAGGGCGGCGAACCCCTCACGCACCCCCGGCAACAGCAGGCGCGCGGCTTCGGTCAACAAGAGGTTGCGTCCGCTACGCTGGAACAACCGGCAGGCGAAATGCTCCTCCAGCGTGCGCACATGGCGACTGACAGCACTCTGGGTAATCGACAGTTCTTCACCGGCCCGGGTGAACGAGCTATGCCGGGCTGCGGCTTCGAAGGCCCGCAGGGCATAGAGAGGAGGTAGACGACGGGACATGGACAGACTCCGGCAGCGCAATGCAGCCAAGCTACCAGAAAGCGCTTCGCATGAGTTTTTATCATGTCAGCACGTATTTTTATCCCTTTGTGCTATGGGCCAAGAGCGCCGAGAATCAGCGTTCTTCCCGCTTTCCACCTGACCGAGCCTGATGACCATGCAGCATCCAGCACGTACCGAACTCTGGGCCATCCTGCGGCTGGCAGGGCCATTGATCGCCTCGCAGCTGGCCCATATGTTGATGGTCCTCACCGACACTTTGATGATGGCCCGCCTGAGCCCCGAGGCGCTGGCCGGCGGCAGCCTGGGCGCAGCCAGCTACTCCTTCGTCTCGATCTTCTGCATTGGCGTGATCGCCGCGGTAGGCACCCTGGTAGCGATCCGCCAGGGCGCCGGCGATATCGAGGGCGCAGCGCGCCTGACCCAGGCCGGCTTGTGGCTGGCCTGGCTGATGGCCCTGGTAGCCGCCTTGCTGCTGTGGAACCTCAAGCCGCTGCTGTTGCTGTTCGGCCAGACCGCAAGCAACGTCCAATCAGCCGGTCAGTTCCTGCTGATCCTGCCCTTCGCCTTGCCCGGCTACCTGAGTTTCATGGCCTTGCGCGGCTTCACCAGCGCCATCGGCCGGGCCACGCCAGTGATGGTCATCAGCCTGGGCGGCACGGTGGCCAACTTCCTGCTCAACTATGCGCTGATCACCGGTATGTTCGGCCTGCCGAAGCTCGGCTTGGTCGGTATCGGCCTGGTCACCGCCATCGTCGCCAACTGCATGGCCGTGGCACTGGCCTGGCATATCAAGCGGCACCCGGCCTATACCGCCTATCCCTTGCGCCAGGGCCTGTTCCGGCTCAATACCCAGTACCTGCGGGAGCTGTGGCGCCTGGGCCTGCCCATCGGCGGTACCTATGCCGTGGAGGTCGGATTGTTCGCCTTCGCCGCCCTGTGCATGGGGACGATGGGCAGCACCCAGCTGGCGGCACACCAGATCGCCCTGCAGATCGTTTCGGTGGCGTTCATGGTGCCGGCGGGGGTTTCCTACGCCATCACCATGCGCATCGGCCAGCACTATGGCGCCGGACAGCTATTGGATGCGCGCCTGGCAGGACGGGTCGGCATTGCCTTCGGTGCGGTGGTGATGCTGGGGTTCGCGGTGGTCTTCTGGCTGCTGCCCAACCAGTTGATCGGGCTGTTCCTCGACCATGATGACCCCGCGTTCGCCCCGGTGATCCAGTTGGCCGTCAGCCTGTTGACCGTAGCGGCCTGGTTCGAGCTATTCGACGGCACCCAGACCATCGCCATGGGAGCGATCCGCGGGCTCAAGGATGCCAAGACCACCTTCCTGGTGGGGCTGGGCTGTTATTGGCTGATCGGGGCGCCCTCGGCCTGGTTGATGGCGTTCACCCTGGGTTGGGGGCCGACCGGTGTCTGGTGGGGCCTGGCCCTGGGCCTGGCGTGCGCAGCCATCAGCCTGACCCTGGCCTTCGAATGGCGGATGCGCCGCATGATCAAGCATGAGCCCGTGGTGCCGGCCATGGGCCTCCAGGCCGATTGAATCGGCTGCCGGCTCCCTGGTTCCAGGGTTGCCGGCACAGCTCATGGTCCCTAGATGACTTCTTCCTGGCCCAGGCGCTGGCTGCTGCCGAAGGTCAGGTATTCCACCAGTTCGGCCAGCGGCAGCGGCTTGCTGATCAGGTAGCCCTGGGCCTGGTCACAACCGAAATCGCGCAGCAGCGCCAGTTGTTCGGCGGTTTCCACGCCTTCGGCCACCACGTCCAGATTGAGGTTGTGGGCGAGGTTGATCATCGCGTGGACCAGCTTGCGATTCTCTTCACGCTGCTCCATGCCGCCGACGAAGCTCTTGTCCACCTTGAGCAGGGCAATCGGCAGGCTGTTGAGATGGACGAACGACGAGAAGCCCGTGCCGAAGTCGTCCAGGGAAAAGCGCACCCCCAGCCGCCCGAGTGCGTCCATGGTCTGCTTCACCAGGTCGCTGCGGCGCATGACGGCGGTTTCGGTCAGTTCGAATTCCAGCCACTGCGCCTCGACCCCACGCTCACTGATCAAACGGCTCAAGGTCGAGAGCAGCTGGCTGTCCTGGAACTGGCGAAACGACAGGTTGACCGCCATGTGCAGTGGTGCCAGCTCGCGCTCGCGCAAGGCCTGCATATCGCGCAGGGCACGAGAAATCACCCAATAGCCCAGGGGTACGATCAGCCCGCTCTGCTCGGCCAGGGGCACGAATTCGCTGGGCGGCAGCAACCCACGCTCGCCATGGCGCCAGCGCACCAGGGCCTCGAGGCCGACGATCTTGCCGTCGTGCAGGTTCAGGCGCGGCTGGTAATGCAACTCCAGCTCGTCGCGACGCAGAGCCCGGCGCAGTTCGCTTTCCAGGTCGGCCAGGCTGCGGGCATTGCGGTTGATCCGCTCGTTGAAGATATGAAAGGTACAGCCCTGGGTACTCTTGGCTTGCTGCATGGCGATGTGCGCATGCCACATCAGCGGGTCGGCGCCAGCATGGGCGCGGGCATGGGCGACCCCCAGGCTGCAACCGATCAGCAGGCTTTCGCCGTCGATCCAATAAGGCTCGGCCATGGCCTCGGTGATACGTTCGGCGATCCATTCGGCGCGCTGTGGAGCGCGACGTGTATCGATCAGCAAGGCAAATTCGTCGCTGCCCAGGCGGGCCAGCTGGTCACCGGCCTCCAGCTGGCTCTTGAGCCGCGAGACCACCTGCAGGATCAGGCGATCGCCGGCCTGGTGCCCCAGGGCATCGTTGGCATGGCGAAAGTTGTCCAGGTCCAGGTGCCCCAAGGCCAGGCCGCGCCCGTCGTTTTCCGCAAGGCGCGCGGCCAGCAGGGTCTGGAACCCCTGGCGGTTGGCAATGCCGGTCAGCGGGTCCTGCTCGGCCAGGCGCTGCAAGGTGCTTTCCAGCAGCCCGCGCTCACGTACATGGCGCAGGCAACGGCGCAAGGCATCGGTGCTCAGGCACGAACCCACCAGCCAGTCACTGACGCCTACCGGAGCGACTGAGGGCTCCTGGTCCAGCAACAGGACGGTGGGCAGGCTGCAACGCCCGGGGCCGGGCTGCAGGTGTGGAATGGTCAGCAAGACCGCGTTGCGGTCGTCTTCGAACAAACGACTGACAGACTCCCAGCTGGAAGCACTGATCAATACCACCGAGTCTCCCAACGGAGCGACACACTCGCGCAACAACGCTGTCCACACAGGCTCTTCAGCCAGTAGCAGCAAACGCAAGGGTTCGACAGGCTTAGACAAGCTAGCTCCCTAGACTCTGCAAAAAAAGTTGGCGGCGGGCATTATGGCGCGCAAACGGTCAATATCAATTGATAGTGATTATCATACGCAATTTCTTGTACCGCTCTAACTCGAACATTAGACGCATATTCAGCGCGCATCCTGAGGGAAAGTATCAAAACCGGCAAATTTAGATAGCGTTATGCGTCACAAGTCGGAGAGACGCAGCAGAATCCGTCCATCCTGTTAAAATGCCCGCCCTTTTCGTCATCGACCCCTTTTTACCGTCATGTCCCGACTCAATCCCCGGCAGCAAGAAGCCGTGAACTACGTCGGCGGCCCTCTTTTGGTGCTCGCCGGTGCCGGCTCCGGCAAGACCAGCGTGATCACCCGCAAGATCGCTCACCTGATCCAGAACTGCGGGATCCGCGCCCAGTACATCGTCGCCATGACCTTCACCAACAAGGCGGCGCGGGAAATGAAGGAGCGGGTCGGCACCCTATTGCGCAGCGGCGAGGGTCGCGGCCTGACCGTCTCGACCTTCCACAACCTGGGCCTGAACATCATCCGCAAGGAGCATGTGCGGCTGGGCTACAAGCCGGGCTTCTCGATCTTCGACGAGACCGACGTCAAGGCCCTGATGACCGACATCATGCAAAAGGAATACTCCGGGGACGACGGCGTCGACGAGATCAAGAACATGATCGGCGCCTGGAAGAACGACCTGATCCTGCCCGCCCAGGCCCTGGAAAATGCGCGCAACCCCAAGGAGCAGACCGCGGCCATCGTCTACACCCACTACCAGCGCACGCTCAAGGCGTTCAACGCGGTGGACTTCGACGACCTGATCCTGCTGCCGGTAAAGCTGTTCGAAGAACACGCCGACATCCTGGAAAAGTGGCAGAACAAGGTGCGCTACCTGCTGGTGGACGAGTACCAGGACACCAACGCCAGCCAGTACCTGCTGGTGAAGATGCTCATCGGCACGCGCAACCAGTTCACCGTGGTGGGCGACGATGACCAGTCGATCTATGCCTGGCGCGGCGCACGGCCGGAAAACCTGATGCTGCTCAAGGACGACTACCCATCCTTGAAAGTGGTGATGCTGGAGCAGAACTACCGCTCCACCAGCCGCATCCTGCGCTGCGCCAACGTGCTGATCTCCAACAACCCCCACGAATTCGAAAAGCAGCTGTGGAGCGAGATGGGCCACGGCGACGAGATCCGCGTGATCCGCTGCAAGAACGAGGATGCCGAGGCCGAGCGAGTGGCCATGGAAATCCTCACCCTGCACTTGCGCACCAACCGTCCCTACAGCGATTTTGCGATCCTCTACCGGGGCAACTACCAGGCCAAGTTGATCGAGTTGAAGCTGCAGCACCACCAGGTGCCTTATCGCCTGTCCGGCGGCAACAGCTTCTTCGGTCGCCAGGAAGTGAAAGACCTGATGGCCTACTTCCGCCTGATCGTGAACCCCGATGACGACAACGCATTCCTGCGGGTGATCAACGTGCCGCGCCGGGAAATCGGCTCCACGACCCTGGAGAAACTCGGCAACTACGCCACCGGGCGCGGTATCTCGATGTATTCCGCCACCGAGGAAATCGGCCTCGGCGAGCACCTGGACAGCCGCTTCACCGACCGCCTGGCGCGCTTCAAGCGCTTCATGGACCGGGTCCGCGAGCAGTGCGCCGGCGAGGACCCGATCGGCGCCCTGCGCAGCATGGTCATGGACATCGACTACGAGAACTGGCTGCGCACCAACAGCTCCAGCGACAAGGCCGCGGACTACCGGATGGGCAACGTCTGGTTCCTGATCGAGGCCCTGAAGAACACCCTGGAAAAGGACGAAGACGGCGAGATGACCGTCGAGGATGCCATCGGCAAGCTGGTCCTGCGGGACATGCTGGAGCGCCAGCAGGAAGAGGAAGACGGCGCCGAAGGGGTACAGATGATGACCCTGCACGCCTCCAAGGGCCTGGAGTTTCCCTACGTGTTCATCATGGGCATGGAAGAGGAAATCCTCCCCCACCGCTCCAGTATCGAAGCCGATACCATCGAGGAGGAGCGACGCCTGGCCTACGTGGGCATCACTCGGGCGCGCCAGACCCTGGCCTTCACCTTCGCGGCCAAGCGCAAGCAGTACGGCGAAATCATCGACTGCGCGCCAAGCCGTTTTCTCGACGAACTGCCGCCGGACGACCTGGCCTGGGAAGGCAACGACGACACGCCGACCGAGGTCAAGGCCGTTCGCGGCAATAATGCTTTGGCTGATATACGCGCGATGCTAAAGCGGTAAAATCGACTATTTTTTAACAGACCCTTGGCCCCATAGCGGCCATTAGAGGAAGCTCCGTGGAAGCACTGCACCAGAAAATTCGCGAAGAAGGCATCGTGCTTTCCGATCAAGTATTGAAAGTCGACGCCTTTCTGAACCATCAGATCGATCCGCAGTTGATGAAGTTGATCGGCGACGAATTCGCCAGGCTGTTCAAGGACTCGGGCATCACCAAGATCGTGACCATCGAGGCCTCCGGCATCGCTCCAGCGATCATGACCGGCCTGAACCTGGGTGTACCGGTGATCTTCGCTCGCAAGCACCAGTCCCTGACCCTGACCGAGAACCTGCTGTCGGCCACCGTGTACTCCTTCACCAAGCAGGTAGAAAGCACCGTGGCTATTTCGCCACGGCACCTGACCAGCAGCGACCGCGTGCTGATCATCGACGACTTCCTGGCCAACGGTAAGGCTTCCCAGGCCCTGATCTCGATCATCAAGCAGGCCGGCGCCACCGTGGCCGGCCTGGGCATCGTGATCGAAAAGTCCTTCCAGGGCGGCCGCGCCGAACTGGACTCCCAGGGCTACCGCGTGGAATCCCTGGCGCGGGTCAAATCCCTGGCCGGCGGCGTGGTCACTTTCATCGAGTGACCAGGCACCAGGCTCACGGCTGACGGGTGGCCTGCAGGCCGGCCAGCAACAAGCGCTGGTACAGGTCTTCACGCAGGCCCTCGGGCTGTTCCAGCCCCATGCGCTCCAGGTGTTCGGGAAACGCCCCGGGCTCCGGCGCGTCGAAGGCCGCCTTGCCCAACTCGAGGATCTCGCTGAGCTTGAACTTGCTCTTGAGCCAGTTCAGCGCCCGCAGCAGATCACGCTCCTGAGCGGTGAAATCACTGCCCAGCGGATACTCTGGGAACAGATGGCGATGGCGCGCCTGGATGTCCAGCAAGCGCTGTGGGCTGTTATCGGCAAAGCGCGGATCCAGGCGGAAGTCCCTGGGCAGCTTGCCGGCTTTCTGTGCCTGCTCCATCAATCCTGGCTGGAAGCGTGAGTCGCTGATGTTGAGCAGCGCCTCGATCACCTTGGCATCGGACTTGCCCCGCAGATCGGCGATGCCGTACTCGGTGATGACGATGTCCCGCAGGTGCCGCGGGATGGTGCAATGGCCGTACTCCCAGACGATGTTGGAACTGACCTCCCCTGCCGACTCCCGCCAACTGCGCAGGATCAGCACCGAACGGGCATCCGCCAGGGCATGGCCCTGGACCACGAAGTTGTACTGCCCGCCCACACCGCTCAACACCCGCCCATCCTGCAACTGATCGGACACCGCGGCGCCCAGCAAGGTCATGGTGAATGCGCTGTTGATGAAGCGTGCATCGCGACGCTGCAGGCGCTTGAGCTCTTCGTGGCCATACAGCTCGTTGATGTAGCTGATGGCGCTCATGTTGAATTCCGCCAGCTTGTCCTGGGGTAGCTCGCGCAAGCGCTGGTAGAAACTGCGTGGCCCCAGGAAAAATCCGCCATGGATCGAGACCCCGCCTGCGGTGGCCGGGTCCAGGGTGCCGGTATTGGCCTGGCGCTGCTGCTCCACGCTGGGGTAGACCTTGCGTCGCACGATCCCGGCATCAGCCAGGGCCAGCAGGCCGTTGACGAACATTTCGCTGCAGCCATAGAGCCCCTGGGCAAAGGGTTCGACCCCACCTTCGCGATCGATCAACGACTGCCAGTAGCCCACCTGCAAGTCTGCGAGTACAGCACGATAACCATCGTTATCCGCCTGGCGCGCCAGCAGCGCTGCCGTCAGCGCATCCCCCATGGAGCCGATGCCGATCTGCAAGGTACCGCCGTCACGCACCAGGGTGCTGGCATGCAGGCCAATGCAATGATCCTGCACGCCTACCGGCATGTTGGGCGTGGAAAACAGCGTGCTGCATTCGTCTTCATCGATCAGCAGGTCAAAGTCCGCGGCAGCGATCTCGGCATCGCCCGGCATATAGGGCAGGTCGCGATGAACCTGGCCGAGCAGCAGGATGGTCTCCCCGGCGTCGCGCCGCTTGGCGATCATCGGCAGCATGTCCAGGGTGATGTCCGGGTTGCAGCTCAGGCTCAGGCACCCTGGCTGTTGCGGATGACGCGCCACGAGCTGGGCGACCAGGTTCAGGCCTGCGGCATTGATGTCCCGGGCGGCATGGCTGTAGTTGCTGCTGACATAGTCTTGCTGCGCCACGTCACTGTGCAGCAGGCTGCCAGGTTGCATGAAGAACTGCTCGACACGGATGTTGGCTGGCAGGTTGTCGCGGTGCAGGGCGGCGAGAAAATCCAGCTCCGGGTAATCACCGAACACCCGCTCGACGAAGGGCTCCAGAAAGCGTCGCTGCAAACCATCGCCCAATGCAGGCCGGCCCAGGCTCAAGGCGGTGTAGAGGGTCAGCTGGCGTTCGGGCAGTTGGGCAACCCGACGATACAGGGCATTGGCGAAGCGGTTGGGCTTGCCCAGACCCAGGGGCATGCCCATGTGAATGTGTTGCGGCAAACGAGCGAGCACTTCATCCACCGCACGCTCGATAGAACAGGATTGCAGCATCGGACCCTCCTGGAACCATCCGTGAATTGGGGTTGGACCGAGCTTGCCGGGAGTTTGCTGCATTGAACAGGGTGCAGGTCAAATCGCGCCCACAAAAAAGCCGCTCGCAAGCGGCTTTTTCGCTGCAGATGACCGCTTATTTCAGGCCGGACATCTTCTGGATGGCGCCCTTGAGCTCCTCATCGGAGCAGTCGGCGCAGGTGCCTTTCGGAGGCATGGCGTTGATGCCGGTAATGGCCTTGGCCAGGATGCCGTCGAGGCCACCTTGATGATCGGCGCGCTCTTTCCAGGCAGCGGTATCACCGATTTTCGGAGCGCCCAACAGGCCGGTGCCGTGGCAAGCGTTGCAGTGCTTGGCGATCACGTCGTCCGGAGATTTCGCCCCACCGCCGCCACCTGCGGAGGCAGCGACTTCCATCCCCTTGCATTCTTGCCCCTGGACACAGACCTGGCCAACCGGCTCGAGGCGCTTGGCGATATCGTCGTTGGTCGCAGCTTGAGCGCTGACTGCCCAAAGGGCCAATACGGTTGCTGGTGCGGCCAGCATTTTCATAATTAGGTTCACGCGTACACCCTCAATGGTGGCTAGTCACGCCTGCGGCCACGGTTTCGCAGGCGGGCGAAAGTATAACGGTTAGCCCGTCACACTGAAACAACCCCAAAGTCGAAGGGGTCTTGATCGCGGCGAAATGTCGCTGGAGGACTCTCTGCAAACCTTGCAGGACGCCTCTAAACCTAGAAGTTGGCTGGCGTGGCTGCGCTGATTAGTCGCGCCGGAACATCGAATGGGTTACGGAAACGGTGTGGCTTGGTGCTTTCGAAGTAGTAGCTGTCACCGGCTTCCAGGACAAATGTCTCCAGGCCGACCACCAACTCCAGGCGGCCTTCGAGCAGGATTCCGGTTTCCTCGCCATCATGGGTGAGCATCTCTTCGCCAGTGTCGGCACCGGGCGGATAGATCTCGTTGAGAAAGGCAATCGCGCGGCTCGGATGGGCCCGACCCACCAGTTTCATGGTCACGGCACCATCGGAGATGTCGATCAGTTCATGTGCCTTGTAGACGATCTGAGAAGGTGTTTCCTGGAGGACCTCTTCGGAAAAGAACTCCACCATGGACATGGGAATACCGCCCAACACCTTGCGCAACGAGCTGATCGAAGGGCTGACACTGTTTTTTTCGATCATTGAAATGGTGCTGTTGGTGACGCCCGCACGCTTGGCGAGTTCACGCTGGGAAAGACCTTTCAGTTTACGGATGGATTGCAGTCGTTCACCGACGTCCAATGCGGCAGTCTCCTAGGCGGGAATCAGGCGTTGTTGTAATCGAGCGTTATCATGGCGACAGCGTTCAGTATTTACAACACTTGGCCCGGATTCCCCCAGGATAGGCGACTTTCGGCACAGCTCGCGCCATCTCAGCCTTCGCAGTACACCAACGGTACCCGGCGCAGGTTGCAGAAGAACTGGTAAGGGATGGTCCCAGCAGCCAGCGCCACATCGCTGGCCAGGATGTTCTTGCCCCACAACTCTACGGTCGACCCCAGGCCGGCCTGGGGCACATCGGTCAGGTCGATGCACAGCATGTCCATGGAAACCCGCCCCAACAGGCGGCTGCGCTGGCCAGCGACCAGCACCGGGGTCCCCGTTGGCGCATGGCGTGGATAACCATCGGCATACCCCATCGCCACCACACCGATGCGCATCGGCTTGTCAGTGATGAACTTGGCGCCATAGCCAATAGGCTCACCGGCAGGCAGCTCACGCACACAGATCACCTTCGACTCCAGGGTCATGACCGGCTGCAGGCGCTGGGCCACCGCATTGCTTTCCTCGAACGGCGTCGCCCCGTAGAGCATGATGCCCGGGCGCACCCAGTCGCTGGGCACATCCGGCCAGCCCATGAGCGCGGGCGAGTTGCGCAGGCTGACTTCGGCCTCCAGGCCTTCGCGGGCAGCCTCGAATACCGCGACCTGCTCGCTGCTGCTTTGACAATCCAGCTCGTCGGCGCGGGCGAAGTGGCTCATCAGCACGATTTTCTCGACCTTGCCGCTGGCCTGCAGCCGCTGGTAAGCGGCGTGATAGTCCTTGGGATGCAAACCCACCCGGTGCATGCCCGAATCCAGCTTGAGCCATACGGTCACAGGCTTGGCCAGCGTCGCCTGCTCGATGGCTTCCAGTTGCCACAGCGAGTGCACCACGCACCAGAAATCATGCTCGACGATCAGTGCCAGCTCGGAGGCCTCGAAGAAGCCCTCCAGCAGCAATACCGGAGCACGGATACCCGCCGCGCGCAGCTCCAGGGCTTCTTCGATGCAGGCTACGGCGAAGCCGTCGGCGCAATCCGCCAGTGCCTGGGCGCAACGCACCGCGCCGTGGCCGTAGGCATCGGCCTTGATCACCGCAAGGGCGCGAGCGCCCGAGACTTCACGGGCCAGTTGGTAGTTGTGACGCAGGGCTTGGAGATCGATCAGGGCACGGGCAGGGCGCATGGCGGCAGACTTCTAGGCGGTCATGGGAATAAAAACCGGCGCTGGCGGGCAGCGAACCGCCACCGGCGCCGGGAGAGGGATCTTGTCACTCAGGACACAGCGGCCACTACTGACATCTCGACGAGGATTTGCGGCTCGCAGAGCTTGGCCTGGACCGTGGCCCGGGCCGGAGCGACGCCCTTGGGCAACCACTGGTCCCAGACACTGTTCATGCCTTCGAAATGGGCGTCGATGTCCTTCAGGTAGATGGTTACCGACAACAACCGGGTCTTGTCGGTACCCGCCAGGTCCAGCAGGCGCTCGATATTACCCAGGGTTTCCCGGGTCTGCTGCTCGATACCGGCCTGCATGTCGTCCCCCACCTGTCCGGACAGGTAGAGCGTACCGCCGTGGACGACGATCTGACTCATGCGCTCATTAGTGAGCTGGCGCTGGATTGGCATGCTTAGCGGACTCCTGAGGGTTGCCATAACGGGAAATATCGAGACCTTCGGCACTGATCTGCGGCTTTTTCTTGGCCATCAGGTCCGCCAACAGGCGGCCCGAACCACAGGCCATGGTCCAGCCGAGGGTACCGTGGCCAGTGTTCAGGAACAGGTTGCGATACGGTGTGGCGCCAACGATCGGCGTACCGTCCGGGGTAGTGGGTCGCAGGCCGGTCCAGAAACTGGCCTGGGACAGGTCGCCGCCCTGAGGATAAAGATCGTTGACGATCATCTCCAGCGTTTCGCGCCGGCGCGGGTTCAGCGAAAGATCGAAACCGGCGATCTCGGCCATGCCACCCACCCGGATGCGGTCATCGAAACGGGTGATCGCGACCTTGTAGGTTTCGTCCAGGATGGTGGACGTCGGGGCCATCGCCGAATTGGTGATCGGCACCGTCAGCGAGTAGCCCTTGAGCGGGTAGACCGGAGCCTTGATGCCCAGCGGCTTGAGCAGTTGCGGTGAATAGCTGCCCAGCGCCAGCACGTAGCGGTCGGCGGTTTCCAGCTTGCCGTCGATCCACACACCGTTGATCCGGTCACCGGCAAAATCCAGGCGCTGGATGTCCTGGCCAAAACGGAACTCGACGCCCAGCTTGGTGGCCATCTCCGCCAACCGAGTGGTGAACATCTGGCAGTCGCCGGTCTGGTCGTTGGGCAAGCGCAGGGCACCGGCGAGGATATCGGTGACGCTGGCCAGGGCCGGCTCGACCCGGGCAATACCGTCGCGATCCAGCAATTCGAAAGGCACACCGGACTCCTTGAGCACGGCGATGTCCTTGGCCGCACCGTCGAGTTGTGCCTGGGTACGGAACAATTGAGTGGTGCCCAGGCTGCGGCCTTCATAGGCAATGCCGGTCTCCGCCCGCAGTTCGTCGAGGCAGTCACGGCTGTATTCGGACAAGCGCACCATGCGCTCTTTGTTCACGGCGTAGCGGCTGGCGGTGCAGTTACGCAGCATCTGCGCCATCCACAGGTATTGATCCATGCTGGTGGTGGCCTTGATCGCCAGCGGCGCATGGCGCTGCAACAGCCACTTGATGGCCTTGAGCGGAACACCCGGAGCGGCCCAGGGCGAGGCATAACCTGGCGATACCTGGCCGGCGTTGGCGAAGCTGGTTTCCATGGCAACGGCAGGCTGACGGTCCACCACGGTCACTTCGAATCCGGCTTGAGCCAGATAGTAGGCACTGGTGGTTCCGATAACGCCACTGCCCAAGACCAGAACGCGCATTTTCATATCCTCATCGCGGCTGACCGCCGCCGGTTGTTATTCGAAGCAAAGATGCGCGCAGTGTAAGAAACATCAGGCAGTGATTTTCACTATATAACCGCCTATATTTGGCGAGAATTCTCGGCAATATCGCTTTTCACGGAGGGGCATCCCCTATGAGAACCAACCACCAGACCCGCCGCGCCCTGGACAAGATCGACCGCAACATCTTGCGCATCCTGCAGGCCGACGGACGCATTTCCTTCACCGAGCTGGGGGAACGGGTCGGGCTCTCCACCACGCCCTGCACCGAACGGGTGCGGCGCCTGGAGCGCGAGGGGATCATCATGGGCTACAACGCTCGCCTCAACCCGCAGCACCTCAAGGGCAGCCTGCTGGTCTTCGTCGAGATCAGCCTGGACTACAAGTCCGGCGACACCTTCGAGGAGTTCCGCCGGGCGGTGCTCAAGCTGCCCCATGTGCTGGAGTGCCACCTGGTATCCGGCGACTTCGACTACCTGGTCAAGGCGCGGATTTCTGAAATGGCTTCGTATCGCAAGCTCCTGGGGGACATCCTGCTCAAGCTGCCCCACGTCCGCGAATCCAAGAGCTACATCGTGATGGAAGAAGTGAAGGAAAGCCTGAGCCTGCCGATTCCCGACTGAAGAGGGCTAGACCAGCACCTGGCGCTGGCTGGCCATGTAGTCGTGGATCTGCTTCTCGACCTGCGGATGGATCAGCTCCACCGGGCGCCGGCCATTGGGGCATGGCAGGCTCGGCGTGGTGCCGAACAAGCGGCAGATCAGCGGACGCTCGTCATACACCGTGCAGCCTTCGGGCCCCAGGTGCACACAGTCGAGCTCTGCCATGGCCGCGTCCTGCTCCGCCGCGGTCTTGCGTGGCAGCCGGGACATTTCTTCCGGGGACGTGGTGACCGGGCCGCAGCAGTCGTGGCAGCCGGGCACACACTCGAAGGAAGGAATCTGCTGGCGCAGGCTACGGACGATCTGGCGGTTACAGCTCATTAAAAGGCCTACAGGCGCGTGGACGGCCGTTAATTCTGCCTTAAATCCCCCCGCCAGGTCAGCGCCGACCGCCCTGCGGTTGCTCCGCCGGAAAGGCGCGGATTATCCTCCGTGCATTTTCCAGACCCGATCAGGACGACGCCCTTCATGCCCGCCAGCCTCCAGCACGCCGCCAGCGACCGGCACCCCGCCTCCTACTACGCCGCCAGCAGCCTGCCGCAACCGGACTACCCGGCCCTGAGCGGCGAGCAGATCGCAGACGTGTGCGTGGTCGGTGGCGGCTTCTCGGGGCTCAACACCGCACTGGAGCTGGCCGAACGCGGGTTCAGCGTGGTCCTCCTGGAGGCTCGCCAGATCGGCTGGGGTGCCAGTGGACGCAACGGCGGCCAACTGATTCGGGGCGTCGGTCACGGCCTGGAACAGTTCACCAAGGTAATCGGTAGCGAAGGCGTGCGGCAGATGAAACTCATGGGCCTGGAGGCGGTGGAGATCGTCCGCCAGCGCGTCGAGCGCTTCCAGATTCCCTGCGACCTGACCTGGGGTTACTGCGACCTGGCCAACAAGCCCGCCGAACTCGAGGGGTTTGCCGAAGAGGCCGAAGAACTGCGCAGCCTCGGCTATCGCCACGAGACCCGCCTGCTGCAGGCCAATGAAATGCACAGTGTGGTGGGCTCCAAGCGCTACGTCGGCGGCCTGGTCGACATGGGCTCCGGCCACCTGCATCCGTTGAACCTGGCCCTGGGCGAGGCCCAGGCCGCCGAACGGCTGGGGGTGCGCCTATTCGAGCATTCGCAGGTGACTCGCATCGACTACGGCGCCGAGGTCAAGGTGCATGCGGCACGCGGCACGGTGCGCGCCAAGACCCTGGTGCTGGGCTGCAACGCCTACCTCAACGACCTCAACCCGCAACTGGGTGGCAAGGTCCTGCCGGCCGGCAGCTACATCATCGCCACCGAGCCCCTGAGCCCGGAACAGGCCCACGAACTATTGCCGCAGAACATGGCCGTCTGCGACCAGCGTGTAGCCCTGGACTACTACCGCCTTTCGGCCGATCGCCGCCTGCTGTTCGGCGGCGCCTGCCATTACTCGGGACGCGATCCCAAGGACATTGCCGCCTATATGCGACCGAAGATGCTGGAGGTCTTTCCACAGTTGTCCGCCGTGAAGATCGACTACCAGTGGGGTGGGATGATCGGCATCGGTGCCAACCGCTTGCCGCAGATAGGCCGCCTCAAGGACCAGCCCAATGTGTATTACGCCCAGGCCTACTCCGGCCATGGAGTGAATGCCACGCACCTGGCGGGCAAGCTGCTGGGAGAAGCCATCGGCGGCCAGCACGGTGGCGGTTTCGATCTGTTCGACAAGGTGCCGCACATCACCTTCCCCGGCGGCAAGCACCTGCGCTCGCCGCTGCTGGCCCTGGGCATGCTCTGGCACCGCCTCAAAGAGCTGGCCTGATCGCCGCCCCAGGCCAGGGCACACAGGCCCTGGCCGATCGCGGTTACTGGCGCCAGAAGGGCTTGAGCCCCTCCTCTCGGGCTTCGTCGGGACTCAGGCCGACATCCCGCAACTGCTCGGCAGACAGCTCCAGCAAGGCTCTACGGGTACGCAGCCGATGCCAGTACAGACCCCAGCGGCCCAGGCAGGACGGCGCGGAGCGCGACGACGCCCTTCCTGCCGTTTGCTCCTGTTCAGCCACCAGTTCCTGACCATGTAACGACAGCCGCACATCGCTCAAGCCGTTCATTTGCATTGCTCCTGTTGCTCAAGTTGCCATGAGCCGACATGATGCGTGGCAAGCAAAATCCAATACAGACCCAAAGCACCTGTATTAACTCCATACAGATTTCACTGAAATACGCCTGAATCCTGTATTTAGACCCTATCTGTACTGGTCATCACGGCCACCACTACGAGTCAATGCCATGACCCTCTATGTGAATCTCGCCGAACTCCTGGGCACCCGTATCGAACAGGGCTTCTATCGCCCGGGTGATCGCTTGCCGTCGGTACGCGCCCTGAGCGTCGAGCATGGGGTCAGCCTGAGCACCGTGCAGCAGGCCTATCGCCTGCTGGAAGACAACGGCCTGGCGATGCCCAAGCCCAAATCCGGGTACTTCGTCCCCCACAGTCGCGAGCTGCCCGCCCTGCCCGCCGTAGGACGACCGGCGCAGCGTCCGGTGGAAATTTCCCAGTGGGACCAGGTGCTGGAACTGGTCCGCGCGGTGCCGCGCAAGGATGTCGTACAGCTGGGACGCGGCATGCCGGACATCACCACGCCGACCATGAAGCCACTGCTGAGGGCCCTGGCCCGGCTCAGCCGGCGACAGGACATGCCCGGGCTGTATTACGACAACATCTACGGCGTGCTGGAACTGCGCGAGCAGATAGCACGGCTGATGCTCGATTCCGGCTGCCAGGTGGGGGCCAATGACCTGGTGATCACCACCGGCTGCCACGAGGCGCTGTCCACCAGCATCCGCGCCATCTGCGAGCCCGGGGATATCGTCGCCGTGGACTCGCCGAGCTTCCACGGCGCCATGCAGACCCTCAAGGGCCTGGGCATGAAGGCCCTGGAGATCCCCACCGACCCGGTCAGCGGCATCAGCCTGGAAGCCCTGGAGCTGGCCCTGGAACAGTGGCCGATCAAGGCCATACAGTTGACCCCGAACTGCAACAACCCCATGGGCTACATCATGCCCGAGGCCCGCAAGCGCGCCCTGCTGACCCTGGCCCAGCGCTTCGACGTGGCGATCATCGAAGACGATGTGTATGGCGAGCTGGCCTACACCTACCCGCGCCCACGGACCATCAAGTCCTTCGACGAAGACGGCCGCGTCCTGCTGTGCAGCTCCTTTTCGAAAACCATGGCGCCCGGCCTGCGCATCGGCTGGGTCGCGCCGGGCCGCTACCTGGAGCGCGTGCTGCACATGAAGTACATCAGCACCGGCTCCACCGCCCCACAACCCCAGATCGCCATCGCCGAGTTCCTCAAGGCAGGACATTTCGAACCGCACCTGCGCAAGATGCGCAGCCAGTACCAGCGCAACCGCGACATGATGCTCGATTGGGTCAGTCGCTACTTCCCTGCCGGTACCCGGGCCAGCCGCCCACAAGGCAGCTTTCTGCTATGGATCGAACTTCCCGAGAGCTTCGATGCTCTGAAGCTCAACCGTGTCCTGCTGGAGCAAGGCGTACAGATCGCCGTAGGCAGCATCTTTTCCGCCTCGGGCAAGTATCGTAACTGCCTGCGGATGAACTACGCTGCCAAGCCAACCGCGCAGATCGAAGACGCGGTACGCAAAGTCGGTGCCGCGGCCATCAAGCTGCTGGAGCAATCCCAGGACTGACGCCCGGCCTTCGCCGCCACCCATGCCAACCGTGCCGTCATGCGAGATGCCCCCACTTGAGCCCTAAACAGGCACTTCCCCTGCTCCTGCTGCTGGGCCTCCTGGCTGGCTGCGCCACCTCGCAGGTGCCGTACCGGCCCAGCCAGGTCCTGCCTGCCAATGACTCGGGCTTCGCCCAGTCGATCCGCGACCAGGCCGCCGCCCACCAGGGGCGCTCTGGCTTTCGCCTGCTTCCCAACAGCACCGAGGCCTTCATGGCCCGCGCCGAGCTGATCCGCAACGCGCAAAGCAGCCTCGACTTGCAGTACTACATCGTCCATGACGGCATCAGCACGCGGATGCTGGTGGACGAATTGCTCCAGGCCGCCGACCGTGGCGTGCGCATACGCATCCTGCTGGACGACACCACCAGCGACGGCCTGGACCAGATCATCGCCACCCTGGCCGCCCATCCACAGATCCAGATCCGCCTGTTCAACCCACTGCACCTGGGGCGCAGCACCGGCCTCACCCGGACCATGGGCCGCCTGTTCAACCTCTCGCAACAACACCGGCGGATGCACAACAAGCTATGGCTGGCCGATAACAGCGCGGCCATCGTCGGCGGACGCAACCTTGGAGACGAGTACTTCGACGCCGAGCCGAACCTGAACTTCACCGATATCGACATGCTCAGCATGGGGCCGGTGGCCGAACAGCTGGGCCACAGTTTCGACCAGTACTGGAACAGCGCCCTGAGCCGGCCGGTGGAAGAGTTCCTGTCCCATGCGCCCTCGGCAGGCGACCTGCGCAACACTCGCCTGCGCCTGGAGGAATCACTGCAGGACAGTCGTCGGCAAAACCAGGCCCTGTACCGCCAACTGATGACCTACCAGCGCCAACCCCGCATGCAGACCTGGCGCAAGGAACTGATCTGGGCCTGGAACCAAGCCCTGTGGGACGCTCCCACCAAGGTACTGGCCAAGGGCGACCCCGATCCGCACCTGCTGCTGACCACCCAGCTGGCACCGGAGCTCAAGGGTGTCAGCAAGGAACTGATCATGGTCTCGGCCTACTTCGTCCCCGGCCAGCCCGGGCTGGTGTACCTGACTGGGCGTGCCGACGCCGGGGTCTCGGTGAGCCTCCTGACCAACTCCCTGGAGGCGACCGACGTCCCCGTGGTCCATGGCGGCTACGCGCCCTATCGCAAGGCGCTGCTGGAGCACGGGGTGAAACTCTATGAACTGCGCCGTCAGCCCGGAGAGCGTGGCGGCAGCGGCCCACGACTGTTCCATGGCGTGCTGCATGGGTCCGACTCCAGCCTGCACAGCAAGGCGATGATCTTCGACCAGCGCAAGAGCTTCATCGGCTCATTCAATTTCGACCCGCGCTCGGTGCTGTGGAACACCGAGGTCGGGGTGCTGGTGGATAGCCCGGAGCTGGCCGGCCACGTCCGCGACCTGGCCCAGCAAGGGATGGCGCCGAGCCTGAGCTACGAGGTCAAGCTGGAAGACGGCAAGCTGACCTGGGTCACCGAGGACCAGGGCCGACTGCATAGCCTGGATCACGAACCCGGCAACTGGTGGCGCCGGATCAATGCCTGGCTGAGCACCCGCATCGGCCTGGAACGCATGCTGTAGTCGCTACAGGGCCTGTGCCTGGGGACTGCCGAAGGCGCCTTGTCGCAGCAGCAGGAGCAACAGCCCGAAGGCACCCGCCGCCACCAGCAGCATCATGGCATGGCCACTGACCCACTGGCTGCCCGCCCCCGCCACCAGCGGGCCGATCAGGCAGCCAATGCCCCAGAGCTGGGCCACATGGGCATTGGCCCGAACCAGGGCATCGTCACGATAGCGTTCGCCGATCAGGATCAACGAAAGGGTGAACAAACCTCCCGCGCTGGCCCCGAACAGCACCCACAGCGGCCAGATCAGCCAGCGGCTATCCAGTAACAGGGGAATGGCCAGGCTGGAGCACAGCAGGACCACCACGCAGCCGGTGAACAAGCCACGCCGCGACACTCGATCGGCCAGGGCCCCGATGGGCAACTGCAGCAGGGCATCGCCCACCACCACGGTACTGACCATGGCCAGGGCGATGTCCTGGCTGAAACCCTGGCTCAGGCAATACACCGGCAACAGGGTGAGAATCAGCGCTTCGAAGGTCGCGAACAGCGCCACTGCCCAGCCAATTGCCGGCAGCGTCTGGCAAAAGCGCCAGAGATCCACCAGGGTCACGCTGCATGATTCGGTGGCCGGTGCGCCGCTGCGACCCAGCAGGAGCAAGGGCGCCACCGCCAGCAAGCCCACCGACACCCAGAAGCCGTAGTCATGCTCGGTACCCAGCACGCCCAACAGCAAGGGACCGGCCAGCTGGCTCAAGGCATAGCTGCTGCCATAGAGCGCGACCAGGCGCCCGCGCCATTGCTCCACCACCAGTTGGTTGATCCAGCTTTCCCCGAGCACGAAGATGATGGTCAGCACCATGCCCAGGACCAGGCGCAACACCAGCCATACCGGGTAGCTGGGTAGCAGCGCCAGCAGGCCGATGGACAAGGCTCCTGCCCACAAGCACAGGCGCATCAGGTTGGCGGTACCAAGACGAGCCGCCAGGCGACTGGAAACCTTCGCGCCGAGCAGCACCCCGATAGCCGGCATCGCCGCCACCACACCAATGGCAAAAGGCCCATAGCCCCAGCCCTCCAAGCGGAAGGACACCAGCGGCATGGTCATGCCCAGGGCCAGCCCTACGCTCAGGACGGCGGACAAAACGGCGAAATAGGTCGCCCAACGCATTTCCACGCTCCTGTGGATCATTGTTCTGCAAGGCATAGACAACACAGCCGGACTCCCCATGCGGAGAGTCCGGCTGCGCTGCGATCGATCGCCCCTTGAGGGGCGGGCTTACTGGCGAGGATTCAGAGCTTGATCCAGGTCGCCTTCAGCTCGGTGTACTTGTCGAAGGCATGCAGCGACTTGTCACGACCGTTGCCCGATTGCTTGAAGCCACCGAACGGCGCAGTCATGTCGCCACCGTCGTACTGGTTGACCCAGACACTACCGGCGCGCAAGGCACGAGCGGTCTGGTGGGCCTTGGAGATATTCGCGGTCCACACTGCGGCGGCCAACCCGTAAGGGGTATCGTTGGCGATCTGGATCGCCTCCTCCACCGTATCGAAGGCAATGACCGACAGCACCGGGCCGAAGATTTCTTCCTGGGCGATCTTCATCGCATTGCTGACACCGTCGAAGATCGTCGGCTCGACATAGGTGCCGCCGGTCTCTTCCAGGGTGCGCTTGCCACCGACCACCAGCTTGGCACCATCGGCATGACCGGCCTCGATGTAGGACAGCACGGTGTTCATCTGCTGGGTATCCACCAGCGCCCCGACATTGGTGGCCGGGTCCAGCGGGTTGCCCGGTTTCCAGCCCTTGAGGGCGTCGATTACCAGCGGCAGGAATTTGTCCTTGATGGAGCGCTCCACCAGCAGGCGGGAACCTGCGGTGCAGACTTCGCCCTGGTTGAAGGCGATGGCGCTGGCTGCCGACTCGGCGGCGGCCTGCAGGTCCGGGGCATCGGCGAACACGATGTTCGGGCTCTTGCCGCCCGCCTCGAGCCAGACGCGCTTCATGTTCGACTCGCCGGAGTAAACCAGCAGTTGCTTGGCGATCTTGGTGGAGCCGGTGAAGACCAGGGTGTCCACGTCCATGTGCAGGGCCAGGGCTTTGCCGACGGTATGGCCGTAGCCTGGCAGCACGTTGAACACGCCGGCGGGAATCCCGGCTTCCACCGCCAGGGCGGCAATGCGGATCGCCGTCAGCGGTGACTTTTCCGACGGCTTGAGGATTATCGAGTTACCGGTGGACAGCGCAGGTCCCAGCTTCCAGCAGGCCATCATCAACGGGAAGTTCCACGGCACGATAGCGGCGACTACGCCCACCGGCTCGCGGGTGACCAGGCCCAGCTGATCATGGGGGGTTGCGGCGACTTCGTCATAGATCTTGTCGATGGCCTCGCCGCTCCAGCTCAGGGCCTGCGCCGCGCCGGGGACATCGATCTCCAGGGAGTCGGTGATGGGCTTGCCCATGTCCAGGGTTTCCAGGAGGGCCAGCTCCTGGGCATGTTGCTTGAGCAAACCGGCGAAACGGATCATCACCGACTTGCGCTTGGCCGGGGCCAGGCGTGACCAGACACCGGAGTTGAAGGTGGCGCGGGCGTTTTCCACTGCGCGCTGGGCGTCTGCCGCATCGCAGCTGGCGATGGTGGCCAGCACACGGCCGTCGACCGGGCTGATGCATTCGAACGTTTGATTGGAAGCGGATGCGGTGTATTCACCATTGATATACGCGCGGCCTTCGATCTTCAGTTCACGGGCGCGTTGTTCCCAGTCGGCACGAGTCAGGGTGGTCATGCGAGTAGCCTCCTCTTATTTTGGATGCAAGCGCCGCGCATATGGCGCTGGCACTCTTGAAGAATTCTGCCCGGCCAGCCTGTTTTCGGCCCAAGGCACCCGCCACCCTAAACCAGCGGGACCTGCACTTTCAATATATTTGACAGAGCCCCGGCAAAGCGGATTGCTATGTGCATTTTAATAAACATAGACTCTGCCCTTCATAGCCACTCGCGCCGCAATCACGGGGGAATACAAGAATGAGCATCCACAACGTCGTCGACTTCAGCCAGGCCAACACCGAGGTCGAACGCTACCGGCCCGCCGCACAAAAAATCCTCAAGGGCGACCCCGAGCAAGCGGTGCTCAACCACTACGCCAGCCCCTGCGGCCAACTCAATGCAGGAGTCTGGGAAGGCGCCGTGGGCCAGTGGACGGTGGACTTCACCGAGCATGAGTACTGCGAGATCCTGCAGGGCGTATCGGTACTGCGCGACAGCGACGGCAATGCCAAGACCCTGCGCGCCGGCGATCGGTTCGTGATTCCGGCCGGCTTCAAGGGCACCTGGGAAGTGCTGGAGCCCTGCCGCAAGGTCTACGTGGCCTTCGAACAGAAAGCCTGAATCGCAGGCACAAAAAAACCCGCTTGAAGGCGGGTTTTTTTGTCAGAAGAAAAATCAATTACTTGATTTTGCCTTCTTTGTAGATCACGTGCTTACGAACAACCGGATCGTATTTCTTGATCTCGATTTTGTCCGGAGTAGTACGCTTGTTCTTGTCGGTAGTGTAGAAGTGACCAGTACCGGCGCTCGAGATCAAACGAATCAATTCACGCATGATTAGCTCCCTTAAACCTTGCCGCCATCGCGACGGATGTCGACCAGAACGGCGTCGATACCGCGCTTGTCGATGATGCGCATGCCTTTGGCAGATACGCGCAGACGCACGAAACGTTTCTCGGACTCAACCCAGAAGCGGTGATGCTGCAGGTTCGGCAGGAAACGACGACGGGTTTTGTTGTTTGCGTGGGAAATGTTATTCCCAGTCACCGGACCCTTACCGGTAACTTGACAGACTCTAGACATGCCTCAGCCCTCTAAAACCACATGCCCAACCCGGCATGGGTTGGCCGCTTAATCTCTCAGTCATTTGGCGCCAGGCGCCGCGTTTCTTTAGGGTCTTACCGGCTACACCTACAAGTGCAAGGAACCGGGCCCCTAGAAAAGAGCGCTGCTTTATACCAGAAAGACCCAATAGCAACAACAGCCGTGGTGTTCTGGATGACGAAAAGTCCTGAATTTCTTGCGCCGGACGCTTGCGGCAAAGGCTACCGCAGAAAACTACCGCTCGTCGCTGAATAGTTTTCAGCATCCTCCAGCCCATCACAAAACCGGATCACCAGCGATACAACGCCTCCTGGAAGACCTTTCCGGCACAGCCAAAAGGCCTCGCGCGATCGCCTGGCCGCGGTCCTTGCACGACTGCGAACGACAGGGATCGGTGGCGGATGCAAAAGGAGATAGTCATTTCTCCACGAGGCCACTAGGGTAAGGCCATTCCAGACTGCACTCGCAGATGGGCTTTCGATCTGCACAAGGAACCCGACCATGCGTCTCGCCGCCCTCCCGCTCCTGCTCGCCCCTCTCCTGAGCCCACTGGCCCAGGCCGCCACGCTGAGCGTCTGTACCGAAGCCAGCCCGGAAGGCTTCGACGTGGTGCAGTACAACTCGCTGACCACCACCAATGCTTCCGCCGACGTATTGATGAACCGCCTGGTGGAATTCGATGCCAGCAGCGGCAAGGTGGTCCCCAGCCTGGCCGACAGCTGGGAGATTTCCAGCGACGGCCTGACCTACGTGTTCAGGCTGCATCCAAAAGTGAAGTTCCATCGCACCGACTACTTCACCCCCAGCCGCGAACTCACCGCCGAGGACGTCAAGTTCAGCTTCGAACGGATGCTCGATCCGGCACAGCCGTGGCATCAGGTCGCCCAGAGCGGTTTTCCCCATGCGCAATCGCTGCAACTGCCCGGCCTGATCAGGAAGATCGACGCCCTGGACCCGTTGACGGTACGTTTCACCCTGGATCACGCCGACTCGACCTTCCTCGCCACCCTGAGCATGGGCTTTGCCTCTATCTATTCGGCCGAGTACGCCGACCAGTTGCTCAAGGCCGCCAGCCCAGAGAAGCTCAACAGCCAGCCCATCGGCACCGGCCCATTCATCTTCAGCCGGTTCCAGAAGGATGCGGCGATCCGCTACAAGGCCAACCGCGACTACTTTGCCGGCAAGCCCACCGTGGATTCGCTGATCTTCGCCATCACCCCGGATGCCAATGTGCGCCTGCAGAAACTGCGGCGCAACGAATGCCAGATCGCCTTGTCGCCAAAACCCCTGGACGTCCAGGCCGCCAGTACCGACCCGACCCTCAAGATAGAGCACACCGCTGCGTTCATGACGGCTTTCGTTGCCATCAATAGCCAGCACCCACCCCTGGACAAACCCGAAGTACGCCAGGCGATCAACCTGGCATTCGACAAGGCCAATTACCTCAAGGCGGTATTCGAAGGCACCGGCGAAGCGGCCAATGGTCCCTATCCGCCTAATACCTGGAGCTACGCCAAAGAGCTGCCCGGCTACGCCTTCGATCCAGAGAAGGCTCGCCAACTGCTGGCCAAGGCCGGCCTGAAGAGTGGGTTCCAGACCACTATCTGGACTCGCCCCTCTGGCAGCCTGCTCAACCCCAACCCGAGCCTGGGCGCGCAAATGCTGCAATCGGACCTGGCACAAGTGGGGATCCAGGCGGAAATCCGCGTGATCGAATGGGGCGAGCTGATCCGCCGGGCCAAGGCCGGCGAGCACGACCTGCTGTTCATGGGCTGGGCCGGCGACAACGGCGACCCGGATAACTTCCTTTCGCCACAGTTCACCTGCGCGGCAGTCAAATCCGGCACCAACTTCGCTCGCTATTGCGACCAGAACCTGGACAAGTTGATCACCGCCGGCAAGACCACCAGCGAACAGGGCGTACGCAGCAAGCTGTACCAGCAGGCCCAGATCCAGATCCAGCAGCAGGCACTGTGGCTGCCCCTGGCCCACCCAACCGCCTTTGCCCTGACCCGCAAGCAGGTCCAGGGTTATCAGGTGAGCCCATTCGGCCGACAGGATTACTCCAAGATCAGCCTCCAGTGACTCCAGTCCGCCAGCGGCAGGCCCCTCAGCCCCGGGCTTGCCGCGCGGCTAGAGCCAGCCGTATTCGGCCATTGACAATGGATCGCCCTCACCGACGATGAAATGGTCCAGCACCCGCACATCGATAAGCTCCAGCGCCTGCTGCAAGCGCCGGGTCACGACCCGGTCGGCAGGGCTGGGGTCGGAGATACCCGACGGATGGTTGTGGCAAAGAATCACGGCTGCCGCGTTGTGGACCAGGGTGCGCTTGAGCACTTGTCGCGGATACACCGTCGTGCTGTCGATCGAACCCTGGAACAGGATTTCGAAAGCCAGGACCCGATGCCTGGTATCCAGGAACAGGCAACCGAATACTTCATGGGGCTCGTGCCTCAGCACCGACTTCAGGTAGTCGCGGACCACCAGCGGGTTCTCCAGTGCAGACTGCCGGTGCAGCTTCTCTGCCAAATGCCTTCGCGCCATCTCCAGCACGGCCTGTAACAAGGCATATTTGGCCGGCCCAAGCCCCAGCTGGCGAGTGAAGGTCCACTGGTCGGCCTCCAACAGGCTACGCAAGCTGCCAAAGCGCTGTAACAAATGCCGCGCCAGGTCGACCGCGCTTTTACCCGCGACCCCGGTACGCAGGAAGATCGCCAGTAACTCGGCATCGGAAAGACTGACCGCACCTTGCTCCAGAAGCCTTTCCCGCGGGCGCTCCGCCGCGGGCCAATCACGAATGCTCATCACACCTCCCTGTGCATGGCGCCGCTGTTCCACAGCGGACGCTGTGCTATCTTAGCCCCCTCTTTTTTGCGTGGTATTTCACCTGGGGAGGGGGCATGCCACGCAGCAATCATTGAACGGAAAGACAGGCTTATGCAGCGGCTGTATCGCAAACGCATCGTGCTCGGCATCGGTGGCGGCATTGCCGCCTACAAGAGCGCGGAGCTGGTTCGCCGACTCCTCGACCAGGGCGCCGAAGTGCGCGTGGTCATGACCCGGGGCGGCAGTGAATTCATCACACCACTGACCCTGCAGGCCCTCTCCGGGCACCCGGTCCACCTTGACCTGCTGGACCCGGCGGCCGAAGCCGCCATGGGACACATCGAGCTGGCCAAGTGGGCCGATCTCGTCCTGATCGCCCCCGCCACGGCCGACCTGATCGCTCGCCTGGCCCAGGGCATGGCCGACGACCTGCTGACCACCCTGGTCCTGGCCACCGACGCCACCGTGGCCATCGCCCCGGCGATGAACCAGGCCATGTGGCGCGACCCCGCCACCCAAGCCAACACCCAGCTCCTGCAAAGTCGCGGCCTGCGGGTGTTCGGCCCGGCCTCCGGGAGCCAGGCCTGTGGCGACGTCGGCCTGGGCCGCATGCTCGAGGCCAACGACCTCGCACTCTGCGCTGCCGACTGCTTCCAGCACCTGGCACTAACCGGCAAGCATGTACTGATCACTGCTGGTCCGACCCAGGAAAATATCGATCCGGTGCGCTACATCACCAACCATAGCTCAGGAAAAATGGGCTTCGCGTTGGCCGAGGCCGCTGTCGAGGCCGGTGCCCGAGTGACCTTGATCACCGGACCGGTCCACCTGCCCACCCCCGACAGGGTCACGCGGATCGACGTTGTCAGCGCTCGCGACATGCTCGCAGCCTGCGAGGCGGCCATCCCGTGCGATGTTTTCATCGCCTCTGCGGCGGTCGCGGATTACCGCCCAGAAGTCGTCGCCCCACAAAAATTGAAGAAAGACCCTACGAACGGCGATGGCCTACTACTACGAATGGTGCGCAATCCAGACATCCTGGCCACCATCGCCACCCGTCCGGACCGCCCGTTCAGTGTCGGCTTCGCCGCCGAGACCGAACACCTGCTCGACTACGCTGCACGCAAACTGAAGGACAAGAACCTCGACCTGATCGTCGCCAACGACGTGGCCAACCCGAGCATTGGCTTCAACAGCGAGGAAAACGCCTGCAGCGTGATTGACCGAGAGTTGCACGCAACCCTCTTCGCCCAGACCAGCAAAGGCAAGATTGCCCGCCAGCTGATCTCTTTCATCGCCGAACGGCTGAACCAGGTTTAACTCGCATGCACGCTTTACAAGCCAAGATCCTCGACCCACGCATCGGCAACGAATTCCCCCTGCCGCAGTACGCCACGCCAGGCTCCGCCGGCCTCGACCTGCGCGCCATGCTCATGGAAGACACCGTACTGGAACCGGGCCAGACCTTGCTGATCCCTACTGGCCTGTCGGTGTACATCGGCGACCCGGGCCTGGCCGCCCTGATCCTGCCCCGCTCCGGCCTGGGCCACAAACACGGCATCGTACTGGGTAACCTCGTGGGCCTGATCGATTCGGACTACCAGGGCGAGTTGATGGTGTCCTGCTGGAACCGCGGCCAGAGCGCCTTCAACATCGCTGTCGGCGAACGCATCGCCCAACTGGTACTGGTACCTGTGGTCCAGGCCCATTTCGAGGTGGTCGAGGCATTTGACGAAAGCCAGCGCGGCGCCGGCGGCTTTGGCCATTCCGGCAGCCACTGATACAAGCCGCAGGCCGGGCCTCCTGCCCGGCCCGCCCCTCCACCAGGGAAGTTTCAGGATGAACGGTCGCCGGTTATCGCTGGCGACTTTGCGCCCTGCCCGCTCCAGTTCCGGCGTGATGGCACACCAGCCATAGCCCCCGGATGGCACTTTCGCAGTACGAACTCTATGCTGAAAACGCCGTCATACCCTTCAGTTTGAGCCTGCCGGCCTGTCCTTCCACGGCCGTACTGCACCCCTTCAGATGGAGCACCCTCAGTGATGAGCAACGCAGCCAAAGTCGCCCCGAAATTTCCCGACAGCATCTTTCGCGCCTACGACATCCGCGGTGTCGTACCGCAAACCCTGACCGCCGAAACCGCCTACTGGATCGGCCGCGCCATCGGCTCCCAGAGCCTGGCCCAGGGCGAGCCGAACGTCTGCGTAGGCCGCGATGGCCGCCTGTCCGGCCCGGAGCTGGTGGCACAACTGATCCAGGGCCTGCATGACAGCGGCTGCCACGTCAGCGATGTCGGCCTGGTTCCGACCCCTGCCCTGTATTACGCAGCCAACGTACTGGCCGGCAAGTCCGGGGTCATGCTCACCGGAAGCCACAACCCTTCGAACTACAACGGCTTCAAGATCGTCATCGCCGGCGACACCCTGGCCAATGAACAGATCCAGGCCCTGCACGAGCGCCTCAAGAGCAATAACCTGAGCAGCGCCCAAGGCAGCATCACCAAGGTGGACATCCTTCCACGCTACCTCGAGGAGATCACTCGGGACGTGAAGCTGGCTCGCCGCCTGAAGGTGGTGGTCGATTGCGGCAACGGCGCCGCAGGGGTCATCGCCCCGCAACTGATCGAAGCCCTGAACTGCGAAGTCATCCCACTGTTCTGTGATGTGGATGGCAACTTCCCCAACCACCACCCGGACCCGGGCAAGCCCGAGAACCTCGAGGACCTGATCGCCAAGGTCAAGGAAACCGGGGCCGACCTGGGCCTGGCCTTCGACGGCGATGGTGATCGCGTCGGTGTGGTCACCAACACCGGAAGCATTGTCTTCCCCGACCGTCTGCTGATGCTCTTCGCCAAGGATGTGGTGGCACGCAACCCGGACGCGGAGATCATCTTCGACGTCAAGTGCACCCGACGCCTGATTCCGTTGATCAAGGAATACGGCGGGCGCCCGCTAATGTGGAAGACCGGCCATTCGTTGATCAAGAAGAAAATGAAGCAGACCGGTGCCCTGCTGGCTGGCGAAATGAGCGGGCACGTGTTCTTCAAGGAGCGCTGGTTCGGCTTCGACGACGGCATCTACAGCGCAGCGCGCTTGCTGGAAATCCTCAGCAAGGAAAAAGCCTCTGCAGAAGAGCTGTTCGCGACCTTCCCGAACGATATTTCTACGCCGGAAATCAATATCCATGTGACCGAAGAGAGCAAATTCAGCATCATTGATGCCTTGCACGACGCGCAATGGGGCGAGGGAGCCAACCTGACCACCATTGACGGGGTGCGAGTCGACTATGCCAAGGGCTGGGGCCTGGTTCGCGCCTCCAATACCACCCCTGTGCTGGTGCTGCGCTTCGAGGCTGACAATGCAGCCGAACTGCAGCGGATTAAGGACGTGTTCCACGTCCAACTGAAACGTGTTGCACCTGATCTCCAACTACCGTTTTGATTGTTTGAAGCACCGGAGCCCTGAATGACCATCGAACGCGATGCCGCCGCCAATACCGCCAAGGTCCTATCCGAAGCGCTGCCTTATATTCGCCGCTATGTCGGCAAGACCCTGGTGATCAAGTACGGCGGCAACGCTATGGAAAGCGAGGAGCTGAAAACCGGCTTCGCCCGCGACATCGTGCTGATGAAGGCGGTCGGGATCAACCCGGTGGTAGTACATGGTGGCGGCCCGCAAATCGGTGATCTGCTCAAGCGCTTGTCGATCGAAAGCCACTTCGTCGATGGCATGCGCGTGACCGACGCGCAGACCATGGACGTGGTGGAGATGGTCCTCGGTGGCCAGGTGAACAAGGACATCGTCAACCTGATCAACCGCCATGGCGGCAGCGCCATTGGCTTGACCGGCAAGGATGCCGAGCTGATCCGGGCCAAGAAGCTCACCGTGACCCGCCAGACGCCTGAGATGACCACTGCGGAAATCATCGATATCGGTCATGTGGGTGAAGTGGTTGGAATCAACACCGACCTGCTGAACCTGCTGGTCAAGGGTGATTTCATCCCGGTGATCGCACCCATCGGCGTGGGCGCCAATGGCGAGTCCTACAACATCAACGCCGATCTTGTGGCCGGCAAGGTTGCCGAGGCACTGAAAGCTGAAAAGCTGATGCTGCTGACCAACATCGCCGGCCTGATGGACAAGTCGGGCAAGGTCCTGACCGGCCTGAGCACCCAGCAAGTGGACGAGCTGATCGCCGACGGCACCATCTACGGCGGCATGCTGCCGAAGATCCGCTGCGCACTGGAAGCCGTACAGGGTGGCGTTGGCAGCTCGCTGATCATCGATGGGCGCGTACCCAACGCGATCCTGCTGGAAATCTTCACCGATACCGGTGTCGGCACCCTGATCAGCAATCGCAAGCGCCCTTAAGCACTGCAATAAAAAAGACCCCGCCTGGCTTGGCCTGGCGGGGTCTTTTTTTGCGCCTTCTACAGGAGCGGGGCTTGCCCTCGACATCGGTATGTCAGACAAGCCCTCCCCAGTACCTCAGACGCCGAATTGCGTACGGTAGGCTTGCACCGCCGGCAGATGCTGCTTGAGCTGCGGGTCATCGGCCAGGAATTCCAGAACCTGGTTCAGGGAAACGATGCTGACTACCGGGATACCGAAGTCACGCTCGACTTCCTGGATCGCCGACAACTCGCCGTTACCACGCTCCTGGCGGTTCAGGGCGATCAGCACTCCCGCCGCCTTGGCGCCTTCCTGCGAGCCGATGATCTGCATCACTTCGCGAATGGCCGTGCCAGCAGTGATGACGTCATCGATGATCAGTACGTCGCCAGTCAACGGCGCACCGACGAGGCTACCGCCCTCGCCATGGGCCTTGGCTTCCTTGCGATTGAAGCACCAGGGCAGATCGCGCTGGTGATGCTCGGCCAGGGCAACGGCAGTGGCCGCAGCCAGGGGAATACCCTTGTAGGCTGGCCCGAACAGCACATCGAAGGAAATGCCGCTATCGACGATCGCCGCCGCATAGAAACGCCCCAGCTGGGCCAGGGCCGAACCGCTGTTGAACAGGCCGGCATTGAAGAAGTAAGGGCTGGTGCGCCCGGACTTCAGGGTGAACTCACCGAAGCGCAAAACCCCGCGATCGATGGCAAAACGAATGAAATCGCGCTGATACGCCTGCATGAAAAAACCCCAGATACCACGGATTTAGCTAATTAGGTAGAGCTCGGGTATCATACACGCACGTGATTTTTGGGGCCATTTATGCGGATCATCAGTGTGAACGTCAATGGTATTCAGGCTGCAGTCGAGCGTGGTTTGCTCAGTTGGCTGCAGGCACAGAATGCCGACGTCATCTGCCTGCAGGACACCCGCGCCTCCGCCTTTGAACTGGACGACCCAGCCTTCCAACTGGATGGCTACTTCCTTTATGCCTGCGATGCCGAAGTCCCTGCCCAAGGCGGTGTGGCTTTGTACTCGCGGTTGCAGCCGAAGGCGGTCATCAGCGGCCTCGGCTTCGAAACAGCCGATCGTTACGGGCGCTACCTGCAAGCCGATTTCGACAAGGTCAGCATCGCGACCTTGCTGCTTCCATCAGGGCAGAACGGCGATGAAGACTTGAACCAGAAGTTCAAGCTAATGGACGATTTCGCCCGTTATCTGGACAAGCAGCGGCGCAAGCGGCGCGAGTACATCTATTGTGGCTCGCTGTACGTGGCGCAACAGAAGCTGGATATCAAGAACTGGCGTGACAGCCAGCAGTCTCCGGGCTTCCTGGCGCCTGAACGCGCCTGGATGGACGAGATCATCGGCAACATGGGGTATGTCGACGCCCTGCGCGAAGTCAGCCGCGAAGGCGACCAGTACAGCTGGTGGCCGGACAACGAGCAGGCCGAGATGCTCAACCTGGGCTGGCGTTTCGACTACCAGCTGCTGACCCCCGGCCTGCGCCGCTTCGTACGTAGCGCGCGCCTGCCACGCCAGCCACGCTTCTCGCAGCACGCACCGCTGATCGTGGACTATGACTGGACGCTGACTATCTAAGCGTCCTTTCATCTCCCACAAAAAAGCCGACATCGCTGTCGGCTTTTTTGTGCTCGCTCGATCTATTTGACCAGGCGCCAGGTGAAGGGGTACCGATAAGGTATGCCTTCACCGGCCTTGACCCCGCCGATAATGGTCAGCACCAGAGCGCCCAATGCCAGCAGGCCGAACAGGGCAAAGCCAATCAACACGAACATCAGCAGGAAGCAGACTGCCGAGGCAATGGCGACCGTCAGCTGGAAGTTCAACGCCTCCTTGCCCTGGGCATCGATGAAGGGATCGGTCTCGCGCTTCATCTGCCAGAGGATCAGCGGCCCGATCAGCGTGCCGAACGGAATCCACAGCCCCAGCAAGGCAGACAGGTGACAGAACATTGCCCATTGCCGAACCTCATGGCTCGGCGTAGGCAGCGGAAGTTGCTCATCACTCATAATGCTCTCCTTGCCATGGCCGCCTGGATCAATCGGCGAGGGCGGCCTGTTGCAGTTGGAAGATCTCGGTCATGCCTTGCTGGGCCAAGGCCAGCATCGCATTCAACTCGGCCGGCTGGAACGGTGCGCCTTCGGCAGTACCCTGCACCTCGATGAAACCACCGGTGCTGGTCATCACCACGTTAAGGTCGGTCTCGGCCGCCGAATCCTCAAGATAGTCCAGGTCCAGTACCGGCTCACCCTGGTACATGCCCACGGAAACCGCGGCGATCATTTGCTTGAGCGGGTCACCGCCCTTCAGGCCGCCACGCTTCTTGATCACTTTCAGGGCATCCACCAGGGCGACCATTGCGCCGGTGATGGAAGCGGTGCGGGTACCGCCATCGGCCTGGATCACATCGCAGTCGACATACAGGGTGATGTCGCCAAGCTTGGACATGTCCAGCGCAGCGCGCAGCGAACGACCGATCAGGCGCTGGATTTCGAGCGTCCGGCCACCTTGTTTGCCACGACTGGCTTCGCGCTGGTTACGCTCACCGGTCGAACGCGGCAGCATGCCGTACTCGGCAGTCAGCCAACCCTGGCCCTGACCCTTGAGAAAGCGCGGCACGCCATTCTCGACACTGACCGTGCAGATCACTTTGGTATCGCCAAACTCGACCAGTACGGAGCCCTCGGCGTGTTTGGTGTAGTTGCGGGTGATGCGGATCGAGCGGAGCTGATCGGCAGCGCGACCACTTGGACGTTTCATAGAGGAACACCTGTACGAGGACGGAAAACTGCCGAACATTATAAAGCCCGCGGACGCACCAAGGCACACCAAAAACGGCCAAAGGCGCATTTGCCCCTGCAAAGCCCTGTCACGATGAACCATGACCATTATCTCTGCCAGGGTTTGGGGCCTCCGACCGCACTGCGCTACAATCCTGCGCCTTCGCAGCCTGTCGGCTTTAATTCATCACTATCAGATCCGTCTTGCCCGCTTACGGCTGGCGTCGGCGCTGAACCGGAGGAACCTCCATGGTGCACAGCATGACCGCCTTCGCCCGGGTAGAACGGGCTGGAACCCAAGGCACCCTGAGCTGGGAACTGCGCTCGGTCAACAGCCGCTACCTGGAGCCGCACCTGCGCCTGCCCGAGGCCTTCCGCGACCTGGAAGGTGCGGTGCGCGAGGCCCTGCGCCAGGGCCTGTCGCGCGGCAAGGTCGAATGCACCCTGCGCTTCACCGAGGAAACCACCGGCAAGCCACTGCAGGTCGACCGTGAACGCGCAGCGCAGTTGGTCGCCGCCGCCGAGTCCGTTGCCGGCCTGATCAAGCAGCCAGCCCCGCTCAACCCCTTGGAAGTTCTGGCTTGGCCTGGAGTCCTGGTGGCTGACGCCAGCGACCCACAAGCCCTGAACAACGACGCCCTGGCACTGTTCAACCAGGGCCTGAAGGAACTCAAGAGCGGTCGCGAACGCGAAGGCGCCGAACTGGCGCGACTGATCAACGAACGCCTGTCTTCTATAGAAGAAGACGTGGCGACTCTACGCGAGCTGGTTCCGCAGATGCTCTCGGCCCAGCGCCAGAAAATCCTCGATCGCTTTGCCGACATGCAGGCCGAACTGGACCCAGCCCGCCTTGAGCAGGAAATGGTCCTGCTGGCGCAGAAGAGCGACGTCGCCGAGGAACTGGACCGCCTGAGCACCCACATCATCGAAGTTCGCCGCGTACTCAAGTCCGGCGGCGCCGCCGGCCGGCGGCTGGACTTCCTGATGCAGGAGCTCAACCGCGAAGCCAACACACTGGGCTCCAAGGCCTTCGACCCGCGCAGCACCCAGGCTGCGGTCAACCTCAAGGTGTTGATCGAGCAGATGCGCGAACAAGTGCAGAACATTGAGTAAGGCAACTGACATGACCCACAGCACCGGCACCCTGTACATCATTTCCGCCCCCTCGGGAGCGGGCAAGACCAGCCTGGTCAAGGCCCTGATCGACGCCGATGCCAGCATCCGCGTCTCGATCTCCCACACCACCCGCGCCATGCGCCCAGGGGAAGCCAACGGGGTGAATTACCACTTCGTCGAGCGCGAAGAGTTCGTGCGCATGATCGAACATGGCGACTTCCTCGAGCGCGCCGAAGTCTTCGGCAATCTCTACGGCACGTCCCAGAGCCACCTGCAGCAAACCCTGGACGAAGGTCACGATCTGATCCTGGAAATCGACTGGCAGGGCGCCGAACAGGTGCGCAAGCTGATGCCCCAGGCCCGTTCGATCTTCATCCTGCCGCCATCCCAGCAAGCCTTGCGCCAGCGCCTGACCAATCGCGGCCAGGACAGCGACGAGATCATCGAGGGCCGGATGCGTGAAGCGGTCAGCGAAATGAGCCATTACGTCGACTATGACTACCTGATCATCAATGACGACTTCGCCCACGCCCTGGACGACCTGAAAGCGATTTTCCGCACCAACCAACTGCAACAAAAACGCCAGCAACAGCGTTTCGGCAAACTACTCGCTGAGTTGCTGGGTTAAAACAGATCTTCCCAAAACCGCTGCGGGCGCTTTACATTGGTGCTTGCAGCGCGTTGAAGGGTCTGGTCAAAAAATCAGCGCTTCCCTAATCGCTGGTGATTTTTTAAACTGTTGAGTCCGCTCGCCCATCCGGGCACCGCGCATATTGCATTTGCTACGAGGAAGACCATGGCCCGCGTAACCGTTGAAGACTGCCTAGAACACGTGGATAACCGCTTTGAGCTGGTCATGCTCTCTACCAAGCGTGCCCGTCAACTGGCCACCGGCGGCAAAGAGCCGAAAGTAGCATGGGAAAACGACAAGCCTACCGTTGTCGCCCTGCGCGAAATCGCTGAAGGCCTGATCGACTACGCAGCCATCGCCGAAGCCGAAATCGTTGAAGATGAACCGCTTTTTGCTGCTTTCGAGGACGAGTCCAACGAGGCCGTCTGAGCCTATGCCTGGTCGACGTAGCACGGCGCGGGATCACAGCCTACGGCAGGAGACATCATGCCGAGCATAGACGCCCTCGCCGATCGCTTATCGACCTATCTCGGCCCGGACCAGGTCAATCTGGTCCGCCGAGCGTATTTCTACGCCGAACAAGCCCATGACGGTCAGCGCCGTCGCAGCGGCGAGGCGTACGTCACGCACCCTCTCGCGGTAGCGAACATCCTTGCCGACATGCACATGGACCATCAGAGCCTGATGGCTGCGATGCTGCATGACGTGATCGAGGACACCGGCATCGCCAAAGAAGCGCTCAGTGCGCAATTCGGCGAAACCGTGGCCGAACTGGTCGACGGGGTCAGCAAACTGACCCAGATGAACTTCGAGACCAAGGCCGAAGCCCAAGCCGAAAACTTCCAGAAGATGGCCATGGCCATGGCCCGCGACATCCGCGTGATCCTGGTCAAGCTGGCCGACCGCCTGCATAACATGCGCACCCTGGAAGTACTGTCCGGTGAAAAACGCCGGCGAATCGCCAAGGAAACCCTGGAAATCTATGCCCCCATCGCCAACCGGCTGGGCATGCACAGCGTGCGCATCGAGTTCGAGGACCTGGGCTTCAAGGCCATGCACCCGATGCGCTCCGCGCGGATCTACCAGGCGGTCAAGCGCGCCCGGGGCAACCGCAAGGAAATCGTCAACAAGATCGAAGAATCCCTTGGCCACTGCCTGGCCATCGATGGCATCCAGGGCGAGGTCAGCGGTCGCCAGAAGCACCTCTACGGCATCTACAAGAAGATGCGTGGCAAGCGCCGGGCCTTCAACGAGATCATGGATGTCTATGCGTTCCGGATCATCGTCGACAAGGTCGATACCTGCTATCGCGTGCTTGGCGCCGTACACAACCTGTACAAGCCGCTACCGGGGCGCTTCAAGGACTACATCGCCATTCCCAAGGCCAACGGCTACCAGTCGCTGCATACCACGCTGTTCGGCATGCACGGGGTTCCGATCGAAATCCAGATCCGCACTCGCGAAATGGAAGAGATGGCGAACAACGGCATCGCTGCCCACTGGCTGTACAAGTCCAGTGGCGACGAACAGCCCAAGAGCACTCACGCCAGGGCCCGCCAATGGGTCAAGGGCGTGCTGGAAATGCAGCAGCGAGCCGGCAACTCCCTGGAGTTCATCGAGAGCGTTAAGATCGACCTGTTTCCGGACGAGGTCTACGTCTTCACACCCAAGGGCCGGATCATGGAGCTGCCCAAGGGCTCCACGGCCGTCGATTTCGCCTATGCGGTGCACACCGATGTGGGCAACAGCTGCATCGCCTGCCGGATCAATCGCCGCCTGGCGCCACTGTCCGAACCACTGCAAAGCGGCTCGACCGTGGAAATCGTCAGCGCTCCCGGCGCTCGGCCAAATCCGGCCTGGCTCAACTTCGTGGTCACCGGCAAGGCCCGCACCCACATTCGCCACGCCCTCAAGCTGCAACGCCGCTCCGAGTCCATCAGCCTCGGTGAGCGCTTGCTGAACAAGGTGCTCAACGGCTTCGACAGTGCCCTGGAGAAAATCTCCGCCGAACGAGTCCAGGCAATCCTCCACGAATACCGCCTGGAGTTGATCGAAGACTTGCTGGAAGACATTGGCCTGGGTAACCGCATGGCCTACGTCGTGGCCCGCCGCCTGCTGGGCGAGGGCGAACAGCTGCCGAGCCCGGAAGGTCCGCTGGCCATCCGCGGCACCGAAGGCCTGGTGCTGAGCTACGCCAAGTGCTGCACGCCGATCCCGGGCGACCCGATCGTCGGCCACCTGTCGGCGGGCAAAGGCATGGTGGTGCACCTGGAAAACTGCCGCAACATCAGCGAAATCCGCCACAACCCGGAAAAATGCATCCAGCTGTCCTGGGCCAAGGATGTCACCGGCGAGTTCAACGTCGAACTGCGCGTCGAGCTGGAGCACCAGCGCGGCCTGATCGCGCTGCTGGCCAGCAGCGTCAACGCCGCCGACGGCAACATCGAGAAAATCAGCATGGACGAACGCGATGGCCGCATCAGCGTGGTCCAACTGGTGGTCAGCGTGCACGACCGCGTGCACCTGGCCCGCGTGATCAAGAAACTGCGCGCCCTGATCGGAGTCATCCGCATCACCCGCATGCGTGCCTAACCCCCTCCATAGCCCGCCCATTACAAGGAGTCATTCATGACCAAGACTGTTATTACCAGCGACAAGGCCCCGGCTGCCATCGGTACCTACTCCCAGGCCATCAAGGCTGGCAACACTGTCTACATGTCGGGCCAGATCCCGCTAGATCCTAAGACCATGGAACTGGTCGAAGGCTTCGAAGCCCAGACCGTCCAGGTGTTCGAGAACCTCAAGTCGGTCGCCGAGGCTGCTGGCGGTTCGTTCAAGGACATCGTCAAGCTGAACATCTTCCTCACCGACCTGAGCCACTTCGCCAAGGTCAACGAGATCATGGGCAAGTACTTCGAACAGCCCTACCCAGCTCGCGCCGCCATCGGCGTGGCAGCCCTGCCAAAGGGCGCACAGGTTGAAATGGATGCCATTCTGGTCATCGAGTGACACCCTCGGCGCAGCCGTCCAGGCTGCGCCGTTTTCGTTCTGAAAGGATTTCGTCATGCGCAAAGCGCTAGCTGTTTCGCTGCTCGCCGTATTGCTCGGCGGTTGTGCCAGCGACCCCGCCAAACACGATGTCGGCGGCATCTGGATCAATCAGGTAGCGATCGACGCCGCCTCCAAGGGCGGACCTTTGCGTGAAGCCCTCCAGGCCAATGGCCCGACCCTGGAGTGGGAGATCAACACCAAGGCTGGCCAGGCTCGCTACACCAATGGTTTCGAGACCGTCGAAGGCAAGCTGCCCAGCGAAAGCGCCGACTCCGCCAAGATCGAGGTCTACGGCAGCGCCCCCACCGAACTCAAGCGCAGCGGCAAGCGACTGCTCCAGGTCGCCAACGACAATGAGCCCGAGCAAGTATTCGACCGTCCCAAGGAGCCAGCCCCCGAAGGCGCTCCACTGGGTGCCAATTTCGAGCGCGCCCTGTATTCGGCCTACCTGGGCGGTAAATGGAAGATCATCAACGGGCCGGGCCTGGGCGATACCGTACAGTTCCAGGCCGATGGCGCAGTACAAGGTCTGCCGGGCGCAGATCGCTATGCGCTGTGCCTGGCTGGTGATTGCGCCTCGATGAGCGGTGGCAACGACAGTATCTGGCTGCAGCTCAACGGCCGCGGCAATTCCTGGATCTTCGTGCGCAAGGACCAGCAGCTGGAGATATTCCAGGCGGTCAACACTGCCCTGGCAGACGAAGTGCCATCGCTAACCCCGGGCAACCAGCAGTGGCTGCTGGAGAAGCAGTGATTCGCCAGTAACCGCTACCGCACAAGGCCTTGCACCTTAGCGGTAGCGGCTCCCCTTGGGAGCCGCCTCAGGCCTTGGCAGGCGGCGGCAAACCCGAGGGACAGCCTCAACCCTGCCCTTCGAGAATCGCCGCATACCCCTCGCGATAGCTGGGATAGCGCGGCACCCAACCCAAAGCCTTCGCCCGAGCGTTGCTACAGCGCTTGCTCCCCGTGCGCCGCACACTAGCGTCCGCCGCCCACTCCGTTACTCCCAGGTAATCGCGTAACCAGCCGACCACCTCAGCCAGCGGCGCAGGTGCGTCATCCACGCCTATGTAGCAGTCCTCCAGCTCAGCCCCACCGTGATCGGCCTTGAGCAGGCAGGCCAGCAAGCCGGCAGCATCATCGGCATGGATGCGATTGCCGTACAGCGGCGGCTCGACCGCCACTCGGTACCCCCGCCGTACCTGGGTCAGCAGCCACTCACGTCCAGGCCCATAGATGCCGGTAAGACGTACCCGACTGGCAGGAATCCCACTATCCAGGGCCACCTGTTCCGCCTCCAGCATCAGGCGCCCGGAGTAGGCATTGGCCTCGGCGGGAGCGGTTTCATCGATCCACTCGCCATCCTTTTGTTCGTAGACGCTGCTGCTGGACACGAACAACAGCCGCTTGGGGCGCTGGCCGTGCTGCTTGAGCCAGCCCAGCACGTGCTGCAAACCCTCGACGTAGGCGGCACGATACCCGGCCTCGTCATGCTCGGTGGCCGCGGCGCAATACACCAGGTAGTCCAGAGGTTCCTCGGGCCAGTCCGCCGGACACTGCGCACTGAACAAATCGCCGGCGACGCCAAGCACCCCCTCGGGCAAGTGCGATACCGTGCGGCGCAAGCCATGGACTCGCCATTGCTCGGCCAGCAGTTGAGTCGCCAGGCGACTTCCGACATCGCCGCAACCGGCGATCAGAACAGAGGGGGCAGACATCAGAAAACTCCTTGCACAAAGGTCAAGACTAGCCTTCACACAAGACGAGCGGCTAGTAATCGAGGAAAAAAAGATACTCTATTACTTCTGTTAACAAGAATTACTTGCAATAATGACCGCCCATTTTGTTCTCGGCCCTGCGAGGCCTAGAAGGACATTCACCCTATTCTCCTCTCAGGTCCGGCCAGCATGACAAGCAACCCATTCTCCGTCTCGCCAACCACACGCCCAAGCCCGCTGCGCACCATGGGCGCAGCCGCCGCGCTGCTGTGCAGCCTGCTGCTGGCCCCGACCGCAGCCTGGGCCGACCAGCACGCACCAGCCACGGCGCCAGTCGCCTCCACACCGGTCGCCGAGCATCCAGCCACCGATCCGGCAGCACCTGCCACAGCTCCCGCCGCAGCTGCGGCAACCGGCGAGCAAGCTCCGGTCGATGGCCAGCCAGTAGCTGCCCAGGACCTCCCTGAAGTCCTGGAAGCCGACAACACCCTGGGCATGGCCCACGACCTGTCGCCATGGGGCATGTACCAGAACGCCGACATCATCGTGAAGCTGGTAATGATCGGCCTGGCCATCGCCTCGATCATCACCTGGACCATCTGGATCGCCAAAGGCTTCGAGCTGATGGGCGCCAAGCGCCGCCTGCGCCATGAAATCGCTGCCCTGAAGAAGGCCACCAACCTCAAGGAAGCCAGCGCCAGCGCCACCAAGCAAGGCACGCTCACCAACCTGCTGGTCCACGATGCCCTGGAAGAAATGCGCCTGTCGGCCAACAGCCGTGAGAAAGAAGGCATCAAGGAACGTGTGAGCTTCCGCCTGGAGCGCCTGGTAGCCGCTTGCGGCCGCAACATGAGCAGTGGCACCGGGGTGCTGGCCACCATCGGCTCCACCGCCCCCTTCGTCGGCCTGTTCGGCACCGTATGGGGCATCATGAACAGCTTCATCGGCATCGCCAAAACCCAGACCACCAACCTTGCCGTGGTCGCCCCAGGTATCGCCGAAGCCCTGCTGGCCACGGCCCTGGGCCTGGTTGCGGCAATCCCGGCAGTAGTGATCTACAACGTCTTCGCCCGCTCCATCACCGGCTATAAGGCCCAGGTAACCGATGCCTCGGCAGAAGTCCTGCTGCTGGTCAGTCGCGACCTGGACCACCAGCCAAGCGAGCGCACCGCACAACCGCACATGGTGAAAGTGGGGTAATCGGCCATGGGCTTGCATTTGAAGGAAGGGGCAGGCGACGACCTGGCCGAAAACCACGAAATCAACGTCACGCCATTCATCGACGTGATGCTGGTACTGCTGATCATCTTCATGGTGGCCGCTCCCCTGGCCACCGTGGACATCAAGGTCGATCTCCCCGCCTCCAGCGCCAAACCGGCGCCGCGCCCGGAAAAACCCGTGTTCCTAAGCGTGAAGGCCGACCAGCGCCTGTTCCTCGGCGATGACGAAATCAAGGCCGAGACCCTGGGCGCCGCCCTCGACGCCAAGACCCAGGGCAAGAAGGACACCACGATCTTCTTCCAGGCCGACAAAGGCGTGGACTACGGTGACCTGATGAGCGTGATGGACACTCTGCGCGCAGCCGGCTACCTGAAGGTCGGCCTGGTCGGACTCGAGACGGCAGCCAAGAAATGATCACGACGCGCCAAAGACTGACGCGTTACAGCGGTAGCCTGGCCGTGGTGCTGGGCGTCCATGCGGTGGCGATTGCACTCGCCCTCAACTGGTCCAAGCCACAGCCCATGCCAATTCCTCCCCAAGCCATGGTGGTGGAACTGGCACCTGCCCCTGTGCCGCCGCCCCCGGCACCACCCAAGGTGGTGACCCCACCACAGCCACCCGCCCCTGTGGAAGAGCTGCCGCTGCCCAAGCTCGCCGAAGCACCCAAGCCGACTATTTCGGTGCCCAAGCCGGTCAAGCAGAAGCCCAAGCCACAACCGCCAAAGCCAGTGGAAAAGCCGGAGCCGCCCAAGGAAAAGCCTTCCGACGAAAAGCCCAGCGACGCTCCGGTCACCCCGGCGCAATCCAGCAACCCGGCACCGGCAACGCCAGGCCCATCGCCGGCCCAGGCCGCCGCCAAGGCCAACTGGCAGGGTGAGTTGCAGGCACACCTGGCCAAGTACAAGCGTTATCCAAGCGAAGCCCAGCGGCGCGGCAAAGAGGGTACCAACTCGCTACGCTTCGTCGTGGATGCCGAAGGCAAGGTACTGTCCTACGAGCTGGTCGGGCGTTCGGGCAACGCCGACCTGGATCGCGCCACCCTGGACATGATCCGTCGCGCCCAACCGCTGCCCAAGCCACCTGCCGACATGCTCAACAACGGCAGCGTGGAAATCACCGCCTCGTACAACTACGAGATCGACAGAAGCCGCGGCCGCCGCTGACACACCACAAGGGCACCCTCAGGGTGCCCTTCGTGTTTATGCCCCCTGAGTCAGGCATTGGCGGGTGTCGTATTCCACCTTCAGTCTGATAACGTGCGTCTATCGATTGCAGCCGTTATGCTTGGCCGCAACCTTACGGACGCCCGCTATGACTCTTACAGAACTGCGCTACATCGTTACCCTTGCCCAAGAGCAGCATTTCGGCCATGCCGCCGAACGCTGCCACGTCAGCCAGCCCACCCTCTCGGTTGGCGTGAAGAAGCTTGAGGACGAACTCGGCGTGCTGATCTTCGAGCGCAGCAAGAGCGCCGTACGCCTGACCCCGGTCGGCGAGACCATCGTCGCCCAGGCACAGAAAGTACTGGAGCAGGCCCAGGGCATCCGCGAACTGGCCCAGGCCGGCAAGAACCAACTGACAGCGCCCCTCAAGGTCGGCGCCATCTACACCGTCGGCCCATACCTGTTCCCCCACCTGATTCCACAGCTGCACCGGGTCGCCCCGCAGATGCCGCTGTATATCGAGGAAAACTTCACCCACGTACTGCGGGACAAGCTGCGCAATGGCGAACTGGACGCGATCATCATCGCCCTGCCGTTCAACGAAGCAGACGTCCTGACCCTGCCGCTGTACGACGAACCCTTCTACGTGCTGATGCCCAGCGACCACTCCTGGACGCGCAAGGAAACCATCGATGCCAGCCTGCTCAACGACAAGAGCCTGTTGCTGCTGGGCGAAGGGCACTGCTTCCGCGATCAGGTCCTGGAGGCCTGCCCAACCCTGACCAAGGGTAATGACGGCGCCAAGCACACCACCGTGGAATCCAGCTCGCTGGAAACCATTCGCCACATGGTCGCTTCAGGCCTGGGCGTCTCAATCCTGCCGCTGTCGGCAGTGGACAGCCATCATTACGCCCCCGGTGTCATCGAGGTCCGCCCACTGACCCCACCCGCACCGTTTCGCACCGTGGCCATCGCCTGGCGCGCGAGCTTCCCGCGGCCCAAGGCCATCGAGATCCTCGCCGACTCGATCCGCCTGTGCTCGGTGGCCAAACCGCCTGCCGCCAGCTAAGCCCTCGCGATGACTGAGCTGTCGAAGGTGTCGGTGACGGCGCTCAAGGGCGTCGGCGAGGCCATGGCCGAGAAACTGGCCAAGGTCGGCCTGGAGAACCTCCAGGATGTGCTGTTCCACCTGCCCCTGCGCTACCAGGATCGCACTCGCGTGGTGCCTATCGGCGCCTTGCGCCCGGGTCAGGACGCGGTGGTCGAAGGCACGGTCAGTGGCGCCGATGTGGTCATGGGCAAGCGCCGCAGCCTGCTGGTGCGCCTGCAAGACGGCACCGGGGGTCTGAGCCTGCGCTTCTACCACTTCAGCAACGCCCAGAAAGAGGGCCTGAAACGTGGCACCCGCGTACGCTGCTACGGTGAAGCCCGCCCAGGCGCCTCGGGCCTGGAGATCTACCACCCCGAGTACCGCGCCATCCAGGGTGACGAACCACCACCGGTGGACCAGACCCTGACCCCCATTTATCCGCTCACCGAAGGCCTGACCCAACAGCGCCTGCGCATGCTGTGCCAGCAGAGCCTGGCCATGCTCGGTCCACGCAGCCTGCCCGATTGGCTGCCGCAGGAACTGGCCAGGGACTACCAACTCGCCCCCCTGGACGATGCGATCCGCTACCTGCATCACCCTCCGGCCGACGCCGATGTCGATGAACTGGCCCTGGGTCACCACTGGGCCCAACACCGCCTGGCATTCGAGGAGCTGCTGACTCACCAGTTGTCCCAGCAGCGCCTGCGCGACAGCCTGCGCTCCCAGCGCGCGCCCGTACTGCCGGTAGCGAAGAAACTACCGGCCCGGTACCTGAAGAACCTGGGCTTCGCCCCTACCGGAGCACAACAACGGGTGGGCAATGAAATCGCCTACGACCTGAGCCAGCCCGAACCCATGCTCCGCCTGGTCCAGGGCGACGTTGGCGCCGGCAAGACCGTAGTGGCCGCCCTGGCCGCCCTGCAGGCGCTGGAAGCCGGCTACCAGGTGGCGCTGATGGCGCCCACCGAGATCCTCGCCGAACAGCACTTCATCACCTTCAAGCGCTGGCTGGAGCCGCTGGGCCTGGAAGTCGCCTGGCTGGCCGGCAAGCTCAAGGGCAAGAGCCGCAGCGCCGCCCTGGAACAGATCGCCAGCGGTGTCCCCATGGTGGTGGGCACCCACGCCCTGTTCCAGGAAGAGGTGCAATTCAAGAACCTGGCCCTGGCGATCATCGACGAGCAGCACCGCTTTGGCGTCCAGCAGCGCCTGGCCCTGCGCCAGAAGGGTGTCGGTGGCAAACTCTGCCCGCACCAGTTGATCATGACCGCCACGCCCATTCCCCGGACCCTGGCCATGAGTGCCTACGCCGACCTGGATACCTCCATCCTCGACGAGCTGCCTCCCGGCCGGACGCCGGTCAACACCGTGCTGGTGACCGATAGCCGCCGCATCGAAGTGATCGAGCGGGTACGCGCGGCGTGCGCCGAAGGTCGCCAGGCCTACTGGGTCTGCACCTTGATCGAGGAGTCGGAGGAACTCACCTGCCAGGCTGCCGAAACCACCTTCGAGGACCTGTCCAGCGCCCTGGGCGAGCTGCGAGTAGGCTTGATCCATGGCCGTATGAAGGCACCGGAGAAGGCGGCGGTCATGGCCGAGTTCAAGGCCGGCCACCTGCAGCTGCTGGTGGCCACCACTGTGATCGAAGTCGGCGTGGACGTACCCAACGCCAGCCTGATGATCATCGAAAACCCCGAGCGCCTGGGCCTGGCCCAACTGCACCAATTGCGGGGCCGGGTCGGTCGCGGCAGCGCCGCCAGCCACTGCGTGTTGCTCTACCACCCGCCGCTGTCGCAAATCGGTCGTCAACGCCTGGGCATCATGCGCGAAACCAACGACGGCTTCGTCATCGCCGAAAAAGACCTCGAGCTGCGCGGCCCCGGGGAAATGCTCGGCACCCGCCAGACCGGCCTGCTGCAATTCAAGGTGGCCGACCTGATGCGCGATGCCGACCTGCTGCCCGCCGTGCGCGATGCTGCCCAGGCGCTGCTGGAGCGCTGGCCGGACCACGTCAGCCCGCTGCTGGAGCGCTGGCTGCGCCACGGCCAGCAATACGGGCAAGTGTGAACCAACACTCAGTTAATGGACCATTGGCATGACCAAGCTGGTTATACTGGTCACATTGTAGAAGAACGGATACCAGACCATGACAGAAGTTGCCCTCGCCACTGCAACCCCGCACGCGCCGTCTGTTATCCGGTTGCTGCTCGGCAAGCTGGCCATCGGCTACAACGAAGTCATCGACCAGCCGGGCCTGTCGGCCGAACGCAAAGTCCAGGCAGTGCTGCTGGACGATGCTGTGGGCGCGCTGATGGTGCTGTTCCCCCAGAGCCAGCTGCTGGATCTCAACCGTCTGGCCGAACTCACCGGTCGACGCCTGCGCTCGGTTTCCACCGAACGCCTGGAACGCATGCTTGGCAAACACAGCCTGAGCCTGCTGCCGGGCCTGCCAGCCCTGACCAGCTCGCCCTGCCTGTATGAAGAAAGCCTGCTGCGCGAGCCCACCCTGCTGATCAACTCCGGCGAGCCGGGCGTGCTGCTGGAAATCACTCGCGAAGACTTCAAGAGCATGCTCAGCAAGGCCAGCGCCGGTACCTTCGGCGAAGCCCTGAGCAGCATCCGTCCCAACCTCGACCGCCCGGATGACGACCGCGAGGAAATCTCCCAGGCGATGCAAGCCTTCACCGCGCGTCGCATCCAGCAACGTCTGGAAGCCACCATCGAGATCCCGCCGCTGGCCGAAACCGCGCAGAAGATCATCAAGCTGCGGGTCGACCCCAACGCCACCATCGACGACATCACCGGCGTGGTGGAAACCGACCCGGCGCTGGCGGCGCAGGTGGTGAGCTGGGCGGCCTCGCCCTATTACGCCTCGCCGGGCAAGATTCGCTCGGTGGAAGACGCCATCGTCCGCGTACTGGGCTTCGACCTGGTGATCAACCTTGCCCTGGGCCTGGCGCTGGGCAAGACCCTGAGCCTGCCCAAGGACCAGCCACAGCACGCCACGCCGTACTGGCAGCAGTCCATCTACACCGCGGCGGTGATCGAAGGCCTGACCCGGGCGATGCCCCGGGCCCAGCGCCCGGAGTCCGGCCTGACGTACCTCGCCGGGCTGCTGCACAACTTCGGCTACCTACTCCTGGCTCACGTATTCCCGCCACACTTCTCGCTGATCTGCCGGCACCTGGAGGTCAACCCGCACCTGTGCCACAGCTACGTCGAGCAGCACCTGCTAGGGATCAGCCGCGAACAGATCGGCGCCTGGCTGATGCGCTACTGGGACATGCCGGATGAGCTGTCCACCGCCCTGCGCTTCCAACACGACCCGACCTACGACGGCGCCTACGCCGAGTACCCGAACCTGGTCTGCCTGGCCGTACGCCTGCTACGCAGCCGGGGTATCGGCTCAGGCCCGCGCGAAGAGATTCCCGACGCCCTGCTGGAGCGCCTGGGGCTGAGCCGCGACAAGGCCGAGGACGTGGTCAGCAAGGTACTGGAAGCCGAAGTACTGCTGCGAGAGCTGGCCTCGCAATTCAGCCAGGTCTGAACGAGCCACGTCACCCCCGGTGACGTGGTGGGCCCTGCCAGCCGCTGCCGCTGTTGGCAGCGCAGGCCCTGGCCCTCCCTGAAACAGTAGCGCCCTCAAGCCTTGGGCTTGGGCTTCTTCGGCTTCAGGTACTTGGTCAGCCCCTGGAACCAGATCACCAGCGCCGGGTTGCCCTTGATCTGGATCGACTTGTCCTGGATTCCCGTCATGAATGCCAGCTGCTTGTTCTTCGCCTGCATGGTCGCGAAGCCATAGGCAGCGTCCTTGAAGGCAATAGCGAAAGCCGGCTCGGGATAAAACCCCGAACGACTGGTAACACGCTGGTCCTTGACGAAGAAATGCCGAGCAACCTTGCCATCGAGCGTCTGCAGCTGGAATACCAGCTCCTTGTCGCCCAATTGTTGCTGGAAAGCGGGATTGTTACGGCTGGCCTTGCCCATCAACAGGCCAAGTACCCAGAGGAGAAAACGAAATTTCATGCGCGGCGCCTCAGTGGAATTATTGGATGGCCGGCGCAGTGTAACCTGTAACTCGCCGAGCGCCAGCCGATCCGTTCGATTGCTCGAAGATCGCCTGGCGTTCAGCGCTTATCGCTACATCTTGTCAGACAATCACTGACTCAGACGTTCGGGCAAGGCACCGGTGCCCAGTCGCCCAGGTCCGGGTTCTTGCACATGCTGTTGACCTGGGTCTGGCCGGTGGTAGCCACCTGGTTGCTCTCGGCCTGCTTGGTCTTGGCCTGCTGCATCGACTTCTCGGTGCTCACCGCTTCCTTCGGCACCACCGGCAGCTTCTGCTTGGCCGGTGGGTTCTTGCCTTTGCCCTTGCCTTTGCCGGTGGTAGTCACTGGAGTGGTGTCGGCGGTGGCCACCTTGACCACGTCGGTGCGCTGTACGCCCACTTGCTGCAGGTCTTGCTCGTAGGCCTGGTTGTACTTGCTCAGGTCCTCGCTGGCACGACCATTCACCGCGGTGATCAGGTCGTTGGACTCCTTCAGGCCGCTGACGATTTCTGCCAGGCGCTTGCGCCCTTCGACATCGTTGATGCTGTTGGCCTTGCGAGCGCTGATCAGGCTGTCGAAAGCGCGCTGGTAACAAGTCTGCGAAGCGCGGGCATAAGCCGTGCTGCGGTCGATGTCGGCCACGCTCTTGTTGACGTCGGTAGCGTAGGAAGCGATGCGCTGGTTGTCATCGGCAATCTGCTTCTGGCGCTCGGTGTAGTAGCCAGCAGCACCGCCAGCCAGGGCACCACCAGCGGCGCCGATGGCTGCATTGCGACCACGGTGGTCGCCGTCGCCGGTCAGGGCACCGAGCAAGGCGCCGCCAGCAGCACCCAGGGCGGCACCGGTGACGACCGACTTGGTCATGTCCGAGTCAGTGGCACGCAGGTGCTGCACCGGCTCGTAGCAGCTCGGGTAGTACTCGACCTTGGTGGTGGAAGCGACCTTGGATACCGGAGAGGTCGCGCAACCGGTCAATACGGTGCTGAACCCGGCGGCAACCAACAGCAGGTGACGCTTGGAAGTCGAAGCAAAGGGTTTGCGGGAAAAAAGCATGTTCGTGATCTCGATTAAGTTTGACCAACTCGACGCGGCACCAGGCCGGTCGAGATCCTCCAGGCTCGACAGACAACGGCCGGTCATGACTTCTGACCGGTCGATGCGAGCAGTTCCTTCAAAATCGTCGCCGGGTCGGCTCGCCGTTTCTGGCGATAGTCCCCGACATGGCGAACGAATAACGTAGCGCGCGTCACCAGGCTCTTGCCGAGCACCGGCTTGCGATTGAGCTCTTCCTTGATCCGTTGAAATTGCGCCTGGATCACCGCGTCGGTGTAACGGGTGCCCGTGGCCAGGTTGTCGATGTAGATCGCCACCGCCCCGTCCAGAGCACTGCGGCCATTGTCGATGGCTTCGGCGAACAGCTTGGCGCTGGGTTCATCCTTGGCATCGAGGGCCTGCTGCTGGCTCTTCTTCAGGTTGGTCAGACGAATGTTGTAGTTGTTGATCGTCTCGGCCACCAGTGCCGAGGACTGAATCAGGTTGCCCGCCGCTTCCTCGCGTTGCTGGGCAATCAGCGACACGTTGCGCTTGAGCTCCTCGTTGACCAGCCCCAGCTCCGCCTGCAGCCGTGGATCGACACTGGCGGCGATGATGCTGTCCAGGCGCTTGGTCGGGTCCTGGGCGTCATCGATGGCATCGGTCAGGGACGCCAGGCGCCCTTCCTTCTGCCACTGGGCGAACAGTTCCTTGTAGCGCGACCGAGGCGCCGACAAGGCACCGATGGCCACCCGGAAACCCGTGGTCTCGTTGCTTTGCTCGGTGCCATCGGCGGCGAACAGCGGGTATTCGCGGCGCATGCCGGTGAACAGCGTGCCCTCGCCTTCCAGGTAGTTGCCGCCCTTGACCACGAAACCGCCGTAGGTGCCCTGGCGCCGCCCGGCATGCACCAACTGGAAGGACTCCTGGACCATCTCGGCGGCGTTGCCAATCACATCGAACAAACCAATGGGGTTAGGCAGCTTGGTACCGATCGGCATCAGTCGCGCCGCCTGGCCAGTGCCTCCGGCGACCTGGTTGAACACCGCCCAGTCGGCCAGCGGGCCGTCGCTTTCACTGCCCTCCACGCGCCGTGGGAACAGCCGGCCCTCCAACTCCTGGCGGCTCACCGCCTGGCCACCACGGGCCGCGTATTCCCACTCCACTTCGGTGGGCAGGCGAACAAAGCCCAGGCCGCCATCCTCGGCGGAGCCGCCACGCCCACTGACCGGCAGCAGGTCGCGGTGATTCTTCATCAGCCAGGCGCTGTAGACCGCCGCGAAACGCTCGGCCTCGAAACGCGACAGCTTGACCTTGGGCAGCCGCCCCTGCATGCCATCCGGCGCCTCGCAGGCCGGCGCCGGTTCGCCGCTGGCCAGGGACTGGGCCTGGGCCATGATCTGGGCGTACTGGCGGGCCGTGACTTCATACTTGCCAATGAAATACATCATCGGCTTGAGCGGTACCCCGGCGCCGGTCTTGGGCAACAGCGGGCCAATGGTCTTGGCCCAGCCGCCCGGCAAGTCCTTGAGGGTGAACTGGCCATTGATGTAGTCCCGGCGATAGCCGGAAATGAACGACTGCTGGTACCCGCTCTCGCCTTCGGCGAAGGGATAGCCCAGATTGATCTCACGGTCGTCCAGGGTGCCCTGGGCCAGCACATAGACGTAGCGAAACAGCATCTCGCCGTCACAGGGCAACGGCAGGCTGACATCGCCCGCCAGGGGCTTGGGGTTGTCCATCTTATTAACGGGCTCTTCGGCCCACACGGCCCCCGCCAGGGTCATGGCCAGCACGGTGCTGATCAACTTATACATCGCGAATTCCTTCACAAGCTTCAATGCGCGACACCCGCCAACCGCCCAGCGCAGCGGCCAGGCTACTGACGCCCAGCGTCGCCAACAGGGCCAGCCCGTAATGGGCCGGCAGCAGGTGGCTGGCATACTCGCCCGGCACCTGCATGAACAGATGATTCAGCCCGGCTTGGGCCAGGCCATACAGCACGCCACTCAACACAGCGGCAAGACTCGCGCTGTAGAGGGCCTGGAACACCACGAACAGCAGCAGCGCCGCGGTGGAAAAACCCAATAGGCGCAATACCGACAACTCCCGGCGCTTGCGCTCCACCGCCGCCAGGGCGCCAGCGAAGATCGCCGCAAAGGCCCCGGCCAGGGCCAACGCGGCGATGATCCAGAACACGATCGACAAGTTGCGGCTCAAGGACTGCACCTGGGCGATGGTCTGGGCCTGGGTCGACACCAGCAGGCCGCGCTCGGCGAAATACCGGCGCAGCGGCTCGACATCGTCGAGGCTGCGCGCATACAGGCGAAACGCCGGGTACACCCGCTGCCCGGCCTGCGTCGGGGCCCCGCCGGCCCAGCCCATGGCCAGCACCGCACGACCGTCGCGGTAATCCTCGGCGGCCTCCAATAACTCCAGGGGCGCCAGCAGGGCATCACGGGCAAAGGCCTCCAGGGGCAGCACGCCCTCGACCTGGACCCGGGTCCGCTGCACCTCGCTGCGCCCGGCCACCTGGCGGCCGAAACTGGCCTGCAGCCAGTCTCCCGGTCGGACCCCGAGCTTCTCCGCGGCGGTGCGGCTGAGCACCACCCCGTTCATGCCCTGCAATGCCGGCAACGGCCCCAGCAAGGGGTCGGTAGGCGCGGTAGGCAGCATTTCCACGGTCAGGCCAACATCCCCCTCGCCTCGCGCCAGCTCTGCCGTGGCGGCGATCTGCCGGGTCCTGGGCAAGGCGAACGCCACGTCCGGGCGCTGGCGCAGTTCGGCAATGAACGCGGCACTGAAGCGCCCGCCGCCCAGGGGAATGATCTCGCGCACCGCCGGGTCTTTTTCCAAGCGCTCGGTGAGGCTGCTGACCAGGCCGAACTTGAGCCCGAACAGCACCAGCAACGGAGCGATCACCGCCACCAGGGCCAGTACTGAGCAGGCCGAAAGCCAGGTATCGGCCCGATAGTCCTGCCAGGCCAGCGCCGCTGTGAGGGCCGCACGCATCAGCAAGCCTCCCCGAGGGTCGCGGTGACGCCACCATCGGCATCGCGCTGGCAGGCAATCCGCCGGACCTGCAAGCCATTGGCCCGGGCCAGGGGTTCATCGTGGGTGGCGACCACGCAGCACAGCTGCTGGTCCCGCGCCTGCTGCACCAGTAGCTGCATCACTCGCTGGGCGTTCAAGGGGTCCAAGGCCGCCGTCGGTTCGTCCGCCAACAGCACCTGCGGGCCATGGGCCAGGGCCCGGGCACAACTGACCCGCTGGCGCTGGCCCACCGACAAGTCGGCGGGTTTCTTGTGCAGTTGGTCGACGATCTCCAAGCGTTCGGCCAGGCGCCGGGGAATGCCCTCATCGGCCAGCCCGAGCATCTTGCGCGGCAAGCCGATGTTGCCCCGTACATCGAGGAAGCCCAGCAGGCCGCCGGTCTGCAGTACATACCCCAGGTGCCGGCTGCGCAGCTCGGCCAGGGCGCTGTGCCCAGCCTGCCGCCAGACCTGGGCAATATCGATGGCAGCGTCGAGCGGTGCGAATTCGAAGCACCTGGACGAATCCGGGGCCAACACCAGCGCCAGCAAATCGAGCAACGTGCTCTTGCCGCACCCGCTGGGGCCCACCACCGCCAGTTGATCGCCTGCGCGCAATTGCAGCCTGGGGATCACCAGGCTGTAGCGTTGGCGGCCTTCGCCGCGGCTCTTGCGCACATCCGAAAGGTTCAGCATCAGGGCAACGTCGACAAGGGAACGCGGTACAGGGCATCACCCGGCTCGGCATCGCCGAAGCGTACCCAGTTGGCCAGGTCGTTGTGGAAGGTCTCGTAGAGACGGATCTTCGAATCCAGCTCATCGATGAAGTCTTCCTGCTCGGCCACGCTCAGTGACAACCACAGGTCCTGGGTCATGTTCAGCGACTTGCTGCGGTACGGCAGGCCTTCGAGGTATTCCCCCAGCACGCCGCCATCGGCGAGATTGCCGCCCTTGCGCAAGGCCGAGGGGTCGCGGCTCATGTAGGCACTGGCGCTGGCGATTTCCTGGAAGAAATCCTTGGGCGAGGTCTGGGTCTTGCGCGCCGCATCGACGATCAGCTTCAGCGACTGCTGCAGGTCGTTGAGCTGCAGCTTGGTCAGCATCACGCAGACCTGGAACGCTGGCAGCGCCGGGTTGGTCAGGTCGCGGTCGGCGGTCCAGGCGCTGACCAGTTGCGGCGCCTGGCTGGCGGATTTGTGTCCAAGGAAGTCCATGTGCATGGCATAGCCGATGGCCGCGGACTTCTGGGCAAGGCTCGGGCTTGCGGCCAGCATCGGAACCGCTTGTTGCTGATTGCTGCGCACCTGATGCACCAGGTCGGCGAACACTGTGCCGATCTCGTCGACCCGCTCGCCGAACTTGCCCACATCGCCACCGGGCACCGGGATATACAGGTCGCCGATCTTCGGGTTGGCATCGGCGGTCAGCACCCGGTACTGGGTCTCGGCCTGGGCGTGGTTCTTCTTCCCGGCGTCGGTCCGCAGGTGCAAGGCATAGATCTTGATCTGCTTGCCGAGGGCCGCCTGGCGCACCTCGGCCTCATTCATCTGGGTCCGGCTATAGGGATCGTTCTTGCGCAAGGCGCCGGCATCGCTGACCAGCAGGATCAGGCGACCGCCATAGCCCTTCCAGTCCATGCCCTCCACCGCCTGCATGACTCCGGCGAAGGCGTCTTCGTTGAACGAATGGCTGGACACATTGGTGGCCTTGACCTGGCTTACCAACTGCTGGAAACGCTGCGGATCGCGCCCCTGGTCCAGGCTCACCAGGGTCTTGGTGACGTACTCCAATCCCGGCGTCTTGCTGGTGTTGTTGCGAAACCCCACCAGGCCGAAGCTGACGCTGTCCAACTCGCCGCGCGCGGCCAGCTTGCTCTGCAGCTCATGCACCACATCGCGGACCCGGTCGATATAGGGCTGCATCGATACCGAGGTGTCCACCACCAGCACCACGGCCGTGCGGAAAGCATCACCGGCGGCTGGCGCGGTATTCACCGGCAGGCTCTTGCCAGTGCTGTCGCTGATGCTCTGTGGGGTGCTGCCCGGATCGATGGAAGCGATATTGAGCAACTGCACCGGCTGGCCGTTTTCGTCGAAGCTCTCCTTGGAGTCGAAGATCGGCAGCAGGTAGAACTGGTCCTGGGGCACGGCGCTGGCATTGGGTTCCAGGGCCAGCACTTGCTGGTCGTCCTGGGGATTCTTCTGCGCGTTGAGCAGCAGGTTCTTGGCTGCCGCAGGATCGGCCAGCAGGCGCTCCAACTGGCTGGCCTGGCGCACGAACATCACTGGCGCCCGCCCCGAGCGCTCAGTGAACTTGAGTACCAGGCTCTGCTTCCAGTCGCTGACCTGGTCCTCTGGCAGCCAGCCGGCGCTACGACCATCGCTGGCCGCGCCCAGGCGCAGCCACGGGCGCCCGCCAACCTGCTTGCGCTGGTACACATACAGCACCGAGAACGCCGGCACCGCCGGGCCTGGCGCCGCCCCGGGCTCGCTGGAAAAGCTCGCTCCAGGCTTGCTCAGCACTCGCTGGAACAGGGTTTTCTTGCCCGGCATCAACAACGGCCGCTGGCCGCCATCGACATCGCTCGCCACAGGCTGGCTAACCGGTGGCGCCACGCTGGGCGTGCTCCCGCTACCGGAGGTCGGGGTCGGAGTCGCGGTCTTGGGCGCTGGCTGCGGGCTGTCCCCGGACAACCACCAGTAGCCACCGCCAGCCACGGCCAGGGCTACTGCCACGGCCACGCCGGCCAGGGCCAGCACCGGGCCACGCCGCTGGCCGGTCGGCTCGGCGCCCTGGGGCGGCAGGCTGGAGACGCGCTGCGGTGGCACCACAGGTTCCGGACGCGGCTCCTGGCGCGGGGCCGGTTGCGGGGCCTGCTGGGGAATCTCGATGGAGACCGGGGTCAGCCCGGCCAGGTCCTTGCCCACGGGCACTTCCAGGGGCGGCAAGGGCAACGGCTGGATCAGCGTCGCCTCGACCTCCGGGGCCGCCGCCGGCAGGTTGTCCAGGGCCGCCAGCAAGGCTGCGGCATCCGGGTAGCGCTCCGCCGGGTCCTTGGCCAGGAGCTTACCCAGGATGTGCTGGTAGCGGCCGTGGTGCACCGGTAGCTCCGGCAACGGCTCGGTGAGGTGGGCCAGGGCCGTGGACAAGGCATCGGTGCCGTTGTACGGCAGCTTGCCGACAAGGATTTCATACAGCACCACGCCCAGGGCATAGAGGTCGGCGCGGCCGTCGATGTCCTGTCCACGAGCCTGCTCGGGGCTCATGTAGCTTGGGGTGCCGACAGCGAAGCCGGCCTGGGTGAACTGTGTGCGATCGTCCAGGGACTTGGCGATGCCGAAGTCCGAGAGCACCGCCGTGCCATCGGCGCGGAACAGGATGTTGGCCGGCTTGACGTCACGGTGCACCAACCCCTGGGCATGGGCATAGCCCAGGGCCGAGGCGATCTGGCGGATATAGGTCAGGCCCTGCTCCGGGGTCAGCCCGGCAGCGATGCGTTCCTTGAGCGTGCCGTTGGGCAGGTACTCCATGGCCATGTAGTAGAGCTCGCCGACATTGCCGATGTCGTGGATGGTCACGGTGTGCGGGTGGGACAGGCGCGCCAGGGTCTTGCCCTCGCGCAGGAAGCGCTCGCAAAAGCTCGGGTCGGCCGCCAGGGAGGCGGCCATGACCTTGAGCGCCACCTTGCGCTCCAGGGAGCGCTGGGTCGCCAGGTACACGCTGGCCATGGCACCTTCGCCAATCTCGCCCTGGATATCAAAGCCGGGAATCAGAATGTCCATGGTCAGTGTCCTGCGGCCTTGATCACGATGGCGGTGATGTTGTCCGGCGCGCCCCGGGTCAGGCCCAGGTGGATCAGGCTGCGCACCACATCGTTGGGCTCGTTGTGACTGAGCACGTCGCGCAGTTCGAAGTCCTCGGCGGTCTTGTTCAGGCCGTCGCTGCACAACAGGAAGGTATCACCGGCCTGTACCTGCAGGTCGACCTGGGACAGCTCCAGCTGGGCCTCGACGCCAATGGCCCGGGTGACGATGTTGGCACGCGGGTGGACCCGAGCCTCGGCCTCGCTGAGCAAGCCGCTGTCCTGCAGGTCCTGGACGTAGCTGTGGTCCCGGGAAATGCTCTCCAGCTGTTCATCGCGCAACCGGTACAAGCGGCTGTCGCCAGCCCACAGGCACACCGCCTGGTCGCCGCGTACCGCCAGCAGGACCACGGTACTGCCCATCATGGTCACGCCACGGTTGGCCGTTTCCTCGCGCACGGCGGCGTTGACCGCCGCCAGGCCGTTGCGCAGCGCGGCAGCGTATTGCTCCAGGTTGTCGCCGGCCGGCACCGCCCGCAGGCTATCGACGATCAGGCTGCTGACGTAATCCCCGGCGGCGTGCCCGCCCATGCCGTCCGCCACCAGCCAGAGGCCGGTCTCCGGAGCTTCCAGCCAGGCGTCTTCATTGATTTTCCGCACCATGCCGACATGGCTGTAGCTGGCGGATTGGTAGGACAGTTGTGGCGCTGAACGCATTTAGACGGCACCCTCTTGCCCGAGCAGAAATTGCGCAAAATCATTGGCCGGTGGCAGGCCCTGGCAACGCAGCAGCATCGGGCTGATGTACTGCGAGCCGCGCCCCCACCAGACACTCGATCCATCCAGGGCCTGGGCGGCCAGTACCGTCCCCCGGGCCTGCGGATCATTGACATAGAACCGTTGCAGGCCGGCGAAATGACTGCCCTCGGCACGCGCTGTCGCCAGCGGCGCCCCCAGGCCCTGCAAGCCTTCTTCCAGGGCCTCGAAGCTGGCGCCCTCGTCGAGGGTTGCCAGCAACAGCTCCTCCACCTGTTCGAACCACTGGTCCGGGCCGCTCACCAGCGAGGCCAGGTCTTCGCCGGGCTCCAGCAGCGCGGCGACCGTCAGGGGGAAATACCGCCCGACCCGATCGATGCTCGGCATTACCACCCCGACCGCCGCCTGGGGTCCGCACAGGCCTGGAGCCAGGGCGAAACGCCACAGGGGGCTGACCAGATAGGCATTCAACCAGTGCTCGCCCATGGCGTTCTGGCTGGCCAGCAGCCCCGCCGCCAGCCAGCTGTCCCAGGGCGCGATGAAACTCTGTGGCAAGCCACGGCTGACAAAGTCGCCACGGCTGGCCAGCTTGCCGTACAGGCCAGGCATCGTCGTCATAGCCGCTCCGGCAGGCTGAAGCCGCTGAGCACTCGGCTCTTGAACGGGTTGAAGGCGCTGCTGGCGCGCAACTCGTAGGAGATGCTCGCGCCATCCACCCGCAGCCGCAGGTTGAAACGGTCCGGTGAATTGGTGGCGGTCAGGTCCGATTGCTCCAGCAGGCGGAACCAGGCCCAGGGACCGTCCAGGGTGATGCCCGAACGCCCGCTGGCCGACGGCGGCATGATCGACAGGCGCACCACACCAATGCTTCCCGGGTTGGGCCACTGCATCGCTACCGGACGGCTGGGGCCATGGTCGTAGCTCAGTTGCTGGCCATCCAGGTCAAGCAGGAACTGGCTGATATTGGCGTCCATCTCCACTGGCTTGAGTTCGAAGCGCACAGCCGGCTGGGTGCCGCCGCTGGAGCGGAAGAACGCATCGCGGATGTTCGAAGCCCGCTGGAAGGTCTGCAACACGCCGGGGGAGATTCCCAGTTTCTGTGCCGCGCCCGGCTGCCAGCTCCAGGTCGTCGTGGAGGTGTTGACGTAGGGCTGCAGGTACTTGCGAAAGTAGCTGTCCATCACTCCGCCGGTGCCGAAGAACTGACCGAAGTCTTCCAGGGTCGCATCCCGGGAGCTGCCCGGCGACATCGGGTAGCGCCCGCTCAGGGACTGGCGATAGACGTTCACCACCTCGCTGACCCAGGCCGCGTTCAGTTGGTTGCGCACCCCGCCCATCATGGTGTTGGTGGTAGAACCGACCACCGACTTGACCAACCCCTGGACCATCGGCGGCTGGCGCGCAGCGGTCAGGCTGACCCGGGCCGCGGCGGCGCTGGCCTGGTTCTTGGCTTCGCCCAGCAGCGCATCGCCGCTGGCGCCGACCATGGCGCTGACCTGCACGTACAGGGCGTTCATGTCCGCCAGCAGACCATCGATGGCCGCCGGCTCACCCTCGCCCTTGCTCACCAGGCTGATCAGGTCGGCGAAGTGCAGGCTCACCGGGTCTTCGCTGGCCACGGCCGCCGGACCCGCTGCCTGCTCCTGGCCCAAGAGCGAACCCAGGCGCTGCTTGAGCTGGTCGACCCCGCCCTCGACCTTCTGGCCCTGGGCTGCCAGCAGGCGTTCCTCCTGTTGCAGGTCGGTTTCCTTGGACACCGCCACCAACAGTTTCTTCAACGGCGAAGTGGGGCCGGAGATGATCCGCAGTACATCGGCGGCCTGGGCCACGCTGGTGATCGGCACGAAGTCGATGTCCGCCAGCAGCGCGTCCCACTGGCGCAGGTAATCCTGGAAGTACAGGCGGCGCACATCGGCGGCCAGGCTGGCGACGTTCTGTTGCTCGGCCTGGTCGCGACCCAGCACCCACTGCTCCTCGGCCAGGGTTCCGGCCTGGTTGACGCTAGCCAGCAGGAAGCCCTCGCGGTAGCCCTTGGCGGTGAACAGCCCGCTCAGCGGCTCGCTCAATGGCTTGCCGCTCTTGCGGGTGAACACCAGCGCCGCATCACGGCCACCGGCTTCGCTCAGGCGAAAGTCCGGCACGCCGGCCGGCAGCTTGGCGCGCTTGACCCGATCGTAGACCCGCTGGGCCACTGGCAGCTGTTGCAACTGGCGGCGCAGGTCCTCGATCAGGCGCTGATCCAGTCGCGCATTGGGCGGATGCTTCTCGAACAGCGCCTGCAAGTGGCCGGTCAGGGCCAGGCGCTGGTCGGGCGGCAGCTCCCGGGACAGGGTCTGGTCCCAGTCCAGGGTGATCCAGGCCTTGATGAAGTCCGCGTCGTAATGCTCGCTGTCCGCCAGCATCAGGTAGGCCTTGAGGCCCTCGTAGAGAAAGTCCGAATTACCACCGCTGTGCAGTTGCTCTTCGATGCGGGTCATCAGCCGTGGAGCGAATACCGCCACCAGCAACTTGCGATAGACACTGGCGGACTCGGCCTCGAGCATGTCGCCCTGGTACAGGCCAAGGCCTTCGGCCCAACCCGGGGCATCGCCGGCCAGGTTGCGGGTCGCGTTGAGCAGCGGCAGCACCGCCAGCACATCGCGCTGGGCCGGGCTGAGGTTCTGCACATTCTGGCGCACCGGCGCTACGCGCTGGTCGACCTGGGCGATATAGGCCTGGTTGGCCCGATAGCTGACGATCCACAGGGTACCGACCACCAGCACCAGGGCCACGCTGGCCGCCAGGGCGCCACGGGCGATCCACTTGCGCCGACGCTCGACCTTGGGATTGACCCCCACCAGCCCGCGCTCGGCGAAAGCCACGGCGCTGAACAACTTCTCGATGAAGTAGCTGCGGCCAGTGCCGGTCTGGCGCGCCAGGTGCTGGCGGTCCAGGTTCATGCTCTGGGCCATGGCGCCGATCAGGCGGTCGATGGGGCTGCCTTCCTGGGTACCGCTGGTGAAGTACACCCCGCGCAGCAGCACCCGCTCCTCGAAGGCATTGGGCTTGAACACGCCTTCGAGGAAGCCCTGCAAGGACTCCTTGAGCGCCGCGAACTGCTGCGCGAACCCGTAGATCAGGTCGCGCCGCGCCGGGTCGCGCTCCTGTTGCAAGCGCTCCACCAGGCGTTCGTTGAGGCGCTGCTCCAGGGCCGCCAGCTCTGCCGGCAGGTGCGCCAGGGGGCTGTCGCTGCCCTTGCCATCGTCCAGGGCAAAGGTCATGCCCCAGACCTGGGCTCGCTCTTCCTTGCTCAGGGAGTCGAAGAACTCCATGAAGCCTGGCACCAGGTCCAACTTGGTCAGCATCAGGTAGATCGGGAAACGCACGCCCAGCTGGGTATACAGCTCCTGGATGCGCAGGCGGATCGCCGCGGCGTGGGCCGCCCGCTCCGCTTCGCTGCCCAACAGCAAGTCGGACAGGCTGATGGCCACGAAGGCACCATCGATGGGGCGGCGCGAGCGCTGGGTCTTGAGCAGGTCGAGAAAGCCCAGCCAGGCCGCCTTGTCCACATTCGCATGGCTGTCCTGGGTGGTGTAGCGGCCCGCAGTGTCCAGCAGCACGGCCTGGTCGGTGAACCACCAGTCGCAATTGCGAGTACCGCCGACACCACGCACGGCGCCTGCACCCAATTGTGCCGCCAGCGGAAAGTGCAGGCCGGAGTTGACCAGCGCAGTGGTCTTGCCCGAGCCGGGCGGACCGATGATCACGTACCACGGCAGTTCGTAGAGGTTGCGCCTCTCGTCACCGCCGAGCTTGGCCTTCTTCAGCAGCACCAGGGCCTCGTCCATGCGCTGGCGCAGGGCCGCCAGCTCCTCGGCGGTGGCCAGGCTGTCCGGGTCCGGCGGGGTGTCGGCCGCCAGGCTCTGCAAGACCTTGGCCGCATGCCGGCGGGCCTGGATGATGCGAAACACCCGGTAGGCGATCCACACCGCGAAAATGAAAATGATCAGGGCCCAGCGCCGGCCTTCCGGCACCAGGAACTCCAGCAGCGGCCCGACGAACCAGATGATCAGGCTCAGGGCGATCAGCCCCAGCAGCGGGATCACCCAGCGAATCACAAAACTGAAAAACGCCTTCACTCGACCCCCTCCGCCAATACGCTGATTTCTACCCGACGATTACGCGCCCGCCCTTCGGCGGTGGCATTGGTTGCCAACGGCTCGGTATCGCTGCGGCCTTCGGCGCTGAACCGCGCCGGCTGCCCGGTCTTCGCCGCCAGGATCTCCAGCACCGACTCGGCACGGGCCTGGGACAGCTTCCAGTTGGACGGAAAGCGCAAAGTGGCGATCGGCCTGTTGTCGCTGTGGCCGGTGATCCGCACCTGGCCCTTGACCTTGCGCACGGCATCGGCGATGCGCAGCATCAGCGGCTGATAGTCGTCGCGGATGCTGGCGCTGGCCGAAGCGAACAGTTCATCGCCGCGGATCGTCACCACCGAGCGGTCGACGGCGTCTTCCACCGCCACTTTCCCGGCACGGATATCGTCGGCCAGGAACCCGGCCAGGCGTGGACGCTCCACCACCTTGGGCTGGATCACCGGGCGATCCAGGGTCTGTACCGGAATCTCGCCCAGGGCATGGATGTTCTTGAACACCGGCTCGGCATCCGCCGCCAGCTTCAGGCGCAGGCCGAACAACAGGGCCAGCAGCAACGCCACGGCGATGGCGATACCGACCCAGGGCGGCATGAACTGGGCCAGGCGATCCCGGGCCACGGTGACGCCGCGCCAATGAGGCGACAGTTCGCGCTCGTGTTCGCCACGGGCGCTGCGAATGGTCGCGGCGGTACGCTCGCGCAGGGCCTCCAACTGGCTGCGACCGTCGATCATCACCCGGTAGCGGCCTTCGAAACCCAGGCACATGCACAGGTACAAAAGCTCCAGCAGGTACAGGCGTTCGCGCGGGCTTTGCAGGCAGTGCTCCAGCAGCTGGAAGACCTTCTCGCCACCCCAGGCCTCGTTGTGCACGGTAATCAGCAGGCTCTGCTTGCCCCAATCGCTGGTGCTGCCCCAGGGCGTGCTCAGTACCGCCTCGTCCAGGGCGGTACACAGCGCATAGCGGGCCAACAGCACATCGTTACGCGGTACTCCGGCCGCCTCGGCACGCTCTTCGAACTGGCGCAGGTAGGCCAGCAATTGCGCTCGCAAGCTGGCCGGAGCCGGATGCGCCAGGGTGCTGCGCAGGCGAGTGAGCAGCGCCAGCAGCGGGCCGGCTGCGCTTTCCAGGGGGTTCAGACCCTGTGCCTGGCCCGAGGCCAATGGTGCCGCCGGCATCGCCAGGGACGGTGGCGGTGGCGCCGCCGGGCGATTGGGCTCGGGCGCGCGACCACCAGGGCGCGGCATGAACTGGGTACGGTCGTTGGCCGGGGACGGCTGCCCTGCCGAATCGTCGAACGGATGCATCGCGACTTATCCTCGAATGGCCCAGAAGGCCAGGTTCAACCCCGGGAATTCCCCAGCGACGTGAAAGGCGAAGCCACCGGAATGAGCCAGTTGTTTCCAGTGTTCGCTACCACGGTCGAGTTCGTAGTAGGTGGAGCCCGCGTGGTACGGCAGTTGGCGCGGTGCCACCGGCAGTGGCAACAGGCCGATGCCCGGCAGTTGCAGGTTGACCAGGTCGCGGATGTGCTCCACCGAGCCCACCTTGCTCTGCTGGGCAAAGCGCCCGCGCAGGGTCTCGCCGGGCACGTCGGCGCGCACCACCAGAATGAAGCTGGCGTTTTCCAGCAAGGTCCGGTCGGCCAGCATCGCCACATGGACGCCGTAGGCCTTCTCGACGATCGGGATCGGCGTGGCCTTGCTGTCGATCAGCATCGACAGGGCCTCGCGCAGCGCCTGCATGACCGGGGCGTAGCTCAGGGCCAGCTCGTCGTGCTGGTACTGCGGGAAATCCAAGGGGCGTCGGCTGCTGTTGGAAAAGGTCGAGAACTCGCCAGCCAGGCTCACCAACTCGCTATACAAGCGCTCCGGGTGCAGCGGGCTGATCTGGTTCAGGTGACTGATCAGCGGCTGCGCACGATTGACCAATTGCAGCAGCATGAAATCGGCGATTTCCGAAGCGCCGCCCGCCCCCGAGGCCACCACGCGCCCGGCCAGGGCTTCGCCCCGCTGGTGCAACAGCCCCAGCAGCTCGCTGCGAAAGGCGCTCAACGGCTTGGAAGCTGCGACATCCAGCAACGGCGGGATGTAGCTGTCATCGAGCACCAGGGCACGATCGGCACGCTTCTCCTTGACCCGCACCACACCGATGGCGGCGTAGTCGCTCAGGCCATCCTGGGCCGTAAGCAGGCGCAGGGCCCGGGAGCCAACGGCCACCGGCGCACGGTTTTCAAAGGGGGCATTATCGTCGCGCACCTCACGGACCTGGCTCAGGTAACGCGCGCCCCCCAGCTCCTCGCCCTCGTCCACGGTATCCCGGGCCCCGGCGCGCTTGAGCGGCAGGGCCAGGTACACCAGGCCATCGCGCAGTTTGTCGTCGATGCTCAATGGGCTGGGCGCCAGGTCGTCATGGGGAATATTGAACGGCGTACCGTCGGGCAACAGGCCGCGAGCACTGATGATGGCCAGCTTGCCCTGGGCCAGCAGGCCCTGGTCGATGCGCAGTTCGGAGAAACCCCAGGCGCCGGCCGACAGCGGGCGGCTGCGAGCGTCGATTAGGTTTTCCAGGTAACGGTCGTGCTGCTGGAAGTGCTGGGTTCCAATGAACATGCCTTCCGACCAGACCACTCGATTGTTCCAGGACATGGTTGCTCCGATTGCCTATTGGGCGGGGCTGGATGGGGACGCCGCGAGTTCGGCGCTGACCGCGCGAAGATCGAGGCTGATCTGATATGCGTTGTTCAGGCGCGGCGCAGTGTTGACGCTGACCCGCCACAGGGCCCGGTCGATCTCGCGAAAGCCCACCAGCAGGCCGACCTGGCGAGTGGCCGGGTCCAGGGTGCGCTTGAGGGTGAACTGGTCGCCCGGCTGCACCAGCACTTCGTCCTGGTCGATCAGGTCGGGACCCAGGGTGGCCGAGGCCCGCTCGGCCAGGGCGAAGTAGTCGGCGCGCATGAAGGCAGCCGGATTCTTCAATTCGAAGATCCGTACCCGCACAGGCGTACTACTGCCATCAGGGCTGGGATTGAGCCCGGGGTTGGCCTGGAAGTGCAGCTCCACCGAAGTGGCGCCGGGCCCATCCTTGGCCGGCTCGGCGGCTGGCGGTGGGGTGTCCTTGGCACAAGCCGCCAGTACCAGCATGGCGACCAATGTCAGCAATCGTTGAATCATCCTGCGTCCTCAATGACGTATCAGCTGTCCGTGTATCCGTGTGTAGGGCTTCCAGGCCGCGCTCAGGAGCGGCGCAACCGATGGGTATGTTCTTCGTAGGCGCGGCTGAACTCGCGGCCGAAGAGGTCCTGGAAATCATCCTGGGCCTCACTGGAAATCTGCTTGTAGAGCGCGGTGAACTGCTGCCAGTTCTGGGCCTGGCGCGAGCCACTGAACAGGTTGCCCAAGCCACCGGGCTTGCTCATGCGCGCTTCCAGTTCGCTGGGTTCGAAACGTCCGAGCAGGTGCTTGATGGCCGCCTCCACCCCTGCCATGACCGCCAGCTGGTGGGCTCGCAAGTCGTCGAAACTGTCCTGAACCGCCTGGTCCGGGGCCATGAACGCCTGGTTGCTGTGGCGCAGCAGCAGGAGCATCGCTTCGTCGACATTGGGAGCGAACTTCAGCGGGTTGTTCTCTACCGGGCGGATCATCGTCTGCTGCATGCGGAACTCGCCCTTGAGGCTGCTGCGCGCACGCAGTACGTCGATCAACCCTTCGACCATCAGGCGGTAGCTGCGACCCAGGCTTTCCATCTGGGCCTGGGCCTGCTGCGGATCGATGCGCAACTGCTCAAGCCCGGCCCCACGCAGGAACGCCTGCAACAAATCGACGGACGGCGCTACCACGGGCTCTGCGACCGGCATCGGCGCCACCGGGGCGACAGGCGCTACCGGGGCAACGGGTGGCACTGGCTCTGGCGCAACAGCCACTTGCGGTTGCGGTTGCGGTTGCGGTTGCGGTTGCGGTTGCGGTTGCGGTTGCGGGGGTTGTGCGTCGAAGTCGCCAATACCGGCAAACGGCGCCACGACCGGCGGCGCCATTGGTGCAGTTTCAGGCTGCGGCGCAGGCCGGGCCGGCGTCTCGGCGAACAGATCCCAGTCTTCCGGGATCATCGAGCCGCCCAGGGGCGCTGTTGGCTGCGGCTGCACCTGGGGCACTGGCTGGGGCACAGCGGTCGGGGTCGGCGGGCGAAAGTCATGCTGTTCGGCAGGAACATGATCGGGCTGCGTAGCCGGAGGCGTGGCACTCGGCGCCAGGAAATCGAACAGGTCGGGAAAGGTGTCCTGGGCCGAGGCCCCCTGGAAGTGCGCCACCGGCGCCAGGGAGATCGGCTCGACAGGGGTCGGCGCCGCCGCTTGGCGCCCCATCAGCGCTTCGAAACTGTTGGCGTTGTCCCCGGAGAAGGCTTGCTCTTGAGCGCGATTGAGACCGAAGTCTATCCGTGCACTGATCTCGTAATCGCCAATACGAATAATCTCGCCGTCTTCCAGAAGCTCGCTGTTACCCCGACGCATACGAATACCGGCATGGACTAACTCCACACCATTAGTACTGTTATCGGTCAAATAATAGCGGCCATCCTTGTATTGGATGACGCAATGTCGCGCCGAGACTAAGCGCTCGGGATCAGGAAGTACCCAGTCATTATCGGAACTACGGCCAATTGCCATCATTCCCTGATCCATTAGTTTCTCAGGGCATTGACCAGGGGTAATCTTGTGATAACTAGTGATAGTCAAACACAGCGACATCGCGCCTCCTTGCTGTACTTCCGCGTGCGAACCGGCGGCGGGGAAAAAGTTCCATGAAAAGATGAAAAGCCCGCAAAAAATCCCTTAAACAGCGCCGTTCACAGCATGTTCGCTCAACTTAAACTACACAGATGACAAAAGCCTTTCTCCCCACCGTGATCTGACTCGCCGGTCAAGGAGCTAATAAGGCGACATAACACTGTCATGCAGGGCGAATAGCTTACCTTGACAAGCCACAACTACTACACCAAAAATGCACAACTTCTTGAACACGGATGATGGCTCACTAGTATCAGCGAGTCTATATAAACCAAGAAATGTGCGCGAGTTCACAATTAACTAGCGCATTAACTGCCTGACTGTCCTGCAGGCTGATAGGGAGATCAAACCAGGTGGATGTACCGATGTTGCTCGCCGCCATTTCAGCAACTTCGCCCTGCGGCGAAGATCTGGAATATGACGCGGATTTCTTGCATTTGGAGCGGGCCGCACAAGGCCAGCCCGAGCGCAGCATGGGCGACTCGATCCTCCCGGCCGAGCCGCCGGAGTGGCGCAGCATCCAGCAGCAGAGCCTGGACTTGCTGGCACGCAGCAAAGACCTGCGCATCACCCATTTCCTGGTGCAGAGCACCCTGGCCCTCGAAGGCCTTCCGGGCCTGGCCACCAGCCTCGAGCTGATCAACGGCCTGCTCCGGGACTACTGGGCAGACCTGCATCCACACCTGGATGCCGACGACGACAACGACCCCACCGTACGTATCAACGCCCTGGCCGGCCTGGCATCCGACACCACCGTCGGCCTGCTGCGCGAGGCGATCCTCACGCGCTCCCGGACCTTCGGCCCGGTCAGCGTGCGGGCGGCACTCAATGCCGCCGGCTTGCAGCACTTCTCTGGCGAAAGCCTGGGTTCCGACCACTTGGCCGGCGCCCTGCAGGACAGCGACCCCGTGCACCTGGACGCCATTCGCACTGCCTTGAGCAACGCTCGCTCGGCAGCCGAATCCATCGAAAAGCAGGTCAGCGAACAAGTCGGTTCCGCCAGTGGCGTGGACCTCAGCGCTCTCAAGCAGCCACTGCGCCTGGCCCTTCAGGTGCTGGGCCAGCACGCGCCCCAAGGTGCGCAAGACCCCGTCGAAGAAACGAGCGAGGCTCCGGCCCTGGAGGGCTCCAGTGCCCCGGCGGCAGTGGCCCAGCCTCGGGTTTCCGGGGAGATCAACAGCCGTGACGACGTGCTGCGCAGCCTCGACCGCCTGCTGGCCTACTACAGCCGCCACGAGCCTTCGAGTCCGCTACCGGTATTGCTCAACCGAGCCAAGAACCTGGTCAACGCCGACTTCGCGGCCATCGTGCGCAATCTGATCCCCGACGGCATGTCCCAATTTGAAAACCTGCGCGGCCCCGAATCCGACTAACCCCGGGCGGACCGAGCAGTAACGTCAACGGCAATCACCGACCGACGCCAATACCGTCGCAGCAGCGACCAGGAGCACAACGTGGCGAAGCAAAGTTCTCAGAAGTTCATCGCGCGCAACCGCGCGCCCCGGGTACAGATCGAATACGACGTCGAACTCTACGGCGCCGAGAAAAAGGTCCAGCTGCCTTTCGTCATGGGCGTCATGGCCGACCTGGCCGGCAAGCCTGCCGAGCCCCTGGCCCCGGTGGCCGATCGCAAGTTCCTGGAAATCGATGTCGACAACTTCGACTCGCGCCTCAAGGCCATGCAGCCACGGGTGGCGTTCCACGTACCCAACGAGCTGACCGGTGAAGGCAACCTGAGCCTGGACATCACCTTCGAGAGCATGGACGACTTCAGCCCGGCGGCAGTGGCGCGCAAGGTCGATTCGCTGAACCAGCTGCTGGAAGCCCGTACCCAGCTGGCCAACCTGCTGACCTACATGGACGGCAAGACCGGTGCCGAAGAAATCATCATGAAAGCCATCAAGGATCCGGCGTTGCTCCAGGCCCTGGCGAGCGCGCCAAAGCCTGTGGACTCCGAGCCGAACGCTTAATCAGGACCAACGATCATGACCGAATTGATGCGTGACAATCAGGCCCAACCCGGCGCCACCGAACAGGCCAGCGAATTTGCCTCGCTGCTGCTGCAAGAATTCAAGCCCAAGACCGAGCGCGCCCGCGAAGCCGTGGAAACCGCGGTCCGCACCCTGGCCGAACAAGCCCTGGCGCAGACCGACCTGGTGTCCAACGACGCGATCAAGTCGATCGAATCGATCATCGCCGCCATCGACGCCAAGCTCACCGCCCAGGTCAACCAGGTGATCCATCACCCGGAATTCCAGCAGCTGGAAAGCGCCTGGCGCGGCCTGCACTACCTGGTGAACAACACCGAGACCGACGAGCAACTGAAGATCCGCGTGCTCAACATCTCCAAGCCGGAGCTGCACAAGACCCTGAAGAAATTCAAGGGCACGGCCTGGGACCAGAGCCCGATGTTCAAGAAGATGTACGAAGAGGAATACGGCCAGTTCGGCGGCGAGCCTTATGGCTGCCTGGTGGGCGACTACTACTTCGACCAGTCGCCACCGGATGTCGAGCTCCTGGGCGAGCTGTCCAAGGTCTGCGCGGCCATGCACTCTCCGTTCATCTCCGCTGCTTCGCCGACGGTGATGGGCATGGGCTCGTGGCAGGAACTGTCCAACCCACGGGACCTGACCAAGATCTTCACCACCCCGGAATACGCCGGCTGGCGCTCCCTGCGTGAATCGGAAGACTCGCGCTATATCGGCCTGACCATGCCGCGTTTCCTGGCGCGCCTGCCCTACGGTGCCAAGACCGATCCGGTGGAGGCCTTCGCCTTCGAAGAGAACACCGACGGCGCCGACAGCTCCAAGTACACCTGGGCCAACGCGGCCTACGCCATGGCGGTGAACATCAACCGCTCATTCAAGCACTTCGGCTGGTGCTCGCGGATCCGCGGCGTGGAGTCCGGTGGCGAGGTGGAGAACCTGCCGGCGCACACCTTCCCCACCGACGACGGTGGCGTGGACATGAAGTGCCCGACCGAGATCGCCATCTCCGACCGTCGCGAGGCGGAACTGGCCAAGAACGGCTTCATGCCACTGCTACACAAGAAGAACACCGACTTCGCGGCCTTCATCGGCGCCCAGTCGCTGCAGAAGCCGGCCGAATACGACGACCCGGACGCCACCGCCAACGCCAACCTGGCTGCGCGCCTGCCGTACCTGTTCGCCACCTGCCGCTTCGCCCATTACCTGAAGTGCATCGTGCGCGACAAGATCGGCTCCTTCAAAGAGAAGGACGAGATGCAGCGCTGGTTGCAGGACTGGATCCTCAACTACGTCGATGGCGACCCGGCGCACTCCACCGAAACCACCAAGGCCCAGCATCCTCTGGCCGCGGCGGAAGTGGTGGTCGAGGAAGTCGAAGGCAACCCTGGCTACTACAACTCCAAGTTCTTCCTGCGCCCGCACTACCAGCTCGAAGGACTGACCGTTTCGCTGCGCCTGGTATCCAAGCTGCCATCGGCAAAAGGCGCCTGACCCAACCTGTAGCCACCGCCCGCTCCGCGGCGGTGGCCACAAAGCTGAACAAACATCGTGGCAAGTGCCACACAGGGAGAAAACATGGCTGTTGATATTTTCATCAAGATCGGTGACATCAAGGGCGAGTCCATGGACAAAGCCCACAAGGACGAGATCGACGTGCTGAACTGGAGCTGGGGCATGTCCCAGTCCGGCAACATGCACGTAGGCGGTGGCGGCGGCGCGGGCAAGGTCAACATCCAGGACCTGTCGCTGACCAAGTACGTCGACAAGGCTTCGCCGAACCTGATGATGCACTGCTCCAGCGGCAAGCACATCGACAAGGTGCGCCTGACCGTGCGCAAGGCCGGTGGTGAAAGCCAGGTCGAGTACATGATCATCGACCTGGAAGAAGTGCTGATCACTTCCCTGAGCACCGGTGGTTCGGGCAGCGACGATCGCCTGACCGAGAACATCACCCTGAACTTCGCCCAGGTGGCGGTCGAGTACCAACCGCAGAAAGCCGACGGCACCAAGGACGGCGGCCCGATCAAGTACGGCTGGAACATCCGCTCGAACACCAAGCGCTGATCCATTGCGGTCGCGCCGCAGGCAATCCAAGGCCCGGGCAACGTCCCGGGTCTCGTCGCCTGCGGCAGCGGCTACAGGTTTGTGCGTTTTGAGGTTGTATCCATTTTCCTGACGTCCTGCCTGCGCAATCCGATCCTGGAGCGAACCCTTTGGTAACCGACATCGCCGCCCGCGATCGCTTGCAACCTTCCCTGCTGGATCGTCTGACCGACGACGAACCCGGCAACCTGAAAGAAAGCCCGGACAAGCGCGTGCTGTCCCTGAGCCAGCTCAAGGCCTCGGTCCTGCGCGACCTCGCCTGGCTGCTCAATACCACCTCATTGCTGGAAGCCGATGCCACCCTGCACACCCCCGCCGGTACTTCGGTGGTCAACTACGGCCTGCCGGCCCTGGCCGGGTACAGCGCTTCGAGCATCGACATCCCGGCCCTGGAGGCTCTGATCCACCAGGCCATCGCTACTTTCGAACCACGAATCCTGCGCAGCACCCTGCGGGTACGCGCGCGTACCGCGCCCGGCGAAATGAACCACAACGCCCTGAGCTTCGAGATCGAAGGCGACCTGTGGGCCCAGCCGATGCCCCTGCGCCTGCTGCTGCAAACCGACATGGACCTGGAGTCCGGGCATGTCCGGGTGGTCCAGGGTGACTCCCGGAGGCGCCCATGAACCCGCGCCTGCTGGATCTGTACAACCAGGAACTGCACCACGTGCGCGAGAGCGCCGCGGAGTTCGCCAAGGAATACCCGAAGATCGCCAGCCGCCTGACCCTGTCGGGCATGGACTGTGCCGACCCCTATGTCGAGCGCCTGCTGGAAGGCTTCGCCTACCTGGCGGCCCGGGTGCAGCTCAAGCTCGACGCCGAGTACCCGACCTTCACCCATAACCTGTTGGAAATCGCCTACCCGCACTACCTGGCACCGACTCCCTCGATGACCGTGGTGCAATTGCAGGCCGATCCCGATGAAGGCAGCCTGGGCAGCGGCTTCACCCTGGAGCGCGGCACCAGCCTGCGCGCCGCCCTGGGTCGCGATACCCAGACCTGCTGCGAGTACCGCACCGCCCACCCGGTGACCTTGTGGCCACTGCAAGTGACCCAGGCCGAGTATTTCGGCAACCCGACGGCGGTGCTCGGGCGCCTGGCCGCCAGCGAGCCCAAGGCCAAGGCCGGGCTGCGCCTGACCCTGCGCACCGGCGCCGAGCTGCCATTTTGCAGCCTGGCCCTGGACGAACTGCCGCTGTACCTGAACGGCAACGACGAGCTGCCGTTTCGCCTGTACGAACAACTGCTGGGCAACGCTTGCGCGATCTTCGCCCGGGCCCCGGGTGGCGACTGGGTCGAGCGCCTGCCCCAGGACGCCCTGCGTTCGCGCGGTTTCGACGATCGCGATGCGGCGCTGCCCGTGGTGCCCCAGGCGTTCCAGGGCTACCGCCTGCTGCAGGAATACTTCGCCCTGCCCAACCGCTTCCTGTTCGTCGAATTCGCCCAACTGGGCCGCGCCGTCCAGCGCTGTGCCGGCCAGGAGCTGGAGCTGATCGTGCTGTTCGAACGCTTCGAACAGAGCCTGGAAGGCAGCGTCGGCAGCAGCCAGTTCGTGCCCTTCTGCACCCCGGCCATCAACCTGTTCCCCAAGCGCCTGGACCGCATCCACCTGTCCGACCGGGTCAACGAGCACCATGTGATCGCCGACCGCACCCGGCCAATGGACTATGAAGTGCACTCGCTGAGCACCCTCAGCGGCCACGGCACCGGGCCGGAGCAGCCATTCCTGCCGTTCTATGCCGTGCGCGACCCGTCACGCTATGGCCGCGACCAGGCCTACTACATCCTGCGTCGCGAGCCCCGGGTACTGTCCAGTGACCAGCGGCGCAATGGCCCGCGCTCGACCTACATCGGCAGCGAATCCTTCGTCAGCCTGGTAGACAGCCAGCAGGCGCCCTATCGCCATGACCTGCGCCAGCTTGGGGTCAGTGCCCTGTGTACCAACCGCGACCTGCCGCTGTTCATGAACGCGGGCAGCGGCAAGACCGACTTCACCCTGGCCGACAGCGCCCCGGTGCAGGCCATCCGCTGCCTGGCCGGGCCAAGCCGGCCACGCGCCAGCCACGCCCATGACGGCAAGGCCTGGCGCCTGATCAGCCAGCTGTCGCTGAACTACCTGTCACTGAGCGAACAGGGCCAGGGCGCGGCGGCCTTGCGCGAACTGCTGCGCTTGTATGGCGACACCAACGATGCGGCCCTGCAGCTGCAGATCGAAGGCTTGCGCGAGGTCAGCAGCAAGGCGGTGACCCGGCGCCTGCCGATGCCCGGGCCGATCGTCTTCGGACGGGGCCTGGAGATCACCCTGGAGTTCGATGAAAACGCGTTTCGCGGCACCGGGGTGTTCCTGCTCGGGGCCGTATTCGAGCGCTTCCTGGCACGCTACGTGTCGATCAACAGTTTTACCGAGACGGTGATCCGTACCACCGAACGCGGCGAGATCATGCGATGGAAAGCCAAGCCCGGACGTCGTCCGACTCTTTGAATACGCTGGCGGCGATGCACGCCGAGCCCTGGGAGTACGACTTCTTCCAGGCCCTGCGGCGTATCGAATGCCTGTCGCCGCAACTGCCGCGCTTCGGTCACTCCCTGCGCCTGGCGGACGATCCGCTGCGCCTGGGCCAACAGGCCGATTGCACCTTCGCCCCAGCCACCCTGGCTTCGGTCACCCCCGGCAACGACGGGGCCAGCACCCGCCTGGAGCAGTTCTTCTTCGGCCTGGGCGGCCCCAACGGGCCGATGCCACTGCACCTCACCGAATATGTACGCGAGCGCCAGCGCAACAACGCCGACAGCACCAGCAAACGCTTTCTGGACGTGTTCCACCATCGCCTGCTGAGCCTGTTCTATCGCGCCTGGGCCGAAGCCCGGCCAACGGTCAGCCACGATCGCCCGGACGACGACTACTGGTCGGCGCGCCTGGCCGCCCTGAGCGGCCGGGGCATGCCCAGCCTGCTCAAGCAGGGGTTGATCGCCGACACCGCCAAACTGCATTACAGCGGCCACCTCTCGGCGCAGACCCGCTACCCCGACGGCCTGCGGGCGATCATCGGCGAGTATTTCGGCCTGCCAGTGGCCATCGAGGAATACGTCGGCCAGTGGCTGGAGCTGCCCGAACGCAGCCGGCTCGGAGTCCAGGCCCACCAGCTGGGAGTGGACTTCTGCCTGGGCAGCCATGTCTGGGATCGCCAGCACAAATTCCGCATCCGCCTCGGCCCGCTGAAGCTGGACGACTACCTGGGGATGCTCCCCGACGGCCAGCAGTTCAAGGAACTGGTGGCCTGGGTCGCCGAATACCTGGGCCACGAACTGGACTGGGACCTGAACCTGGTCCTGCGCAAGGACGAAGTACCCAAACTGCAACTCAATGGCCGCCAGCGCCTGGGTTTCAACACCTGGCTCGGCCGTCCCGGCAGCGATGCCAAGGATCTCATTCTGGCCCGGCACTACGCCGATCAGGCCACTACCTCACAAACACCAAGGAGCACAGAGCATGGGTGAAATCAGTCGCGCGGCGCTGTTCGGCAAACTCAACAGCGTTGCCTACAAAGCCATCGAAGCCGCCACGGTCTTCTGCAAGTTGCGGGGCAACCCCTATGTGGAACTGGCCCACTGGTTCCACCAGTTGCTGCAGCTGCAGGACTCGGACCTGCATCGCATCATCCGCCAGTTCAACCTGGAGCCGGCACGCCTGGCCAAGGACCTGACCGAGGCCCTGGACCGCCTGCCCCGGGGCTCGACTTCGATCACCGACCTGTCGTCCCACGTCGAGGAAGCGGTGGAGCGCGGCTGGGTCTACGGCAGCCTGATGTTCGGCGAAAGCCAGGTACGCACCGGCTACCTGGTGATCGGCATCCTCAAGACCCCAAGCCTGCGCCATGCGTTGCTGGGGCTGTCCAAGGAGTTCGACAAGATCAAGGTCGAGACCCTGGCCGAGCGCTTCGACGAATACATCGGCGACTCGCCGGAAAACGCCCTGGCCGCCAGCGATGGCTTCAATGCCGGCGCGGTACCCGGCGAAGCCAGCGGCGCCATGGCCCCCAGCGCCCTGGGCAAGCAGGAAGCCCTCAAGCGCTTCACCGTGGACCTGACCGAACAGGCCCGCAGCGGCAAGCTCGACCCCATCGTCGGCCGTGACGAAGAGATCCGCCAGCTGGTGGACATCCTCATGCGCCGCCGGCAGAACAACCCGATCCTCACCGGCGAGGCCGGGGTGGGCAAGACCGCCGTGGTCGAAGGTTTCGCCCTGCGCATCGTCGCCGGCGACGTGCCACCGGCGCTCAAGGACGTCGAACTGCGTAGCCTCGACGTCGGCCTGCTGCAGGCCGGTGCCAGCATGAAGGGCGAGTTCGAACAGCGCCTGCGCCAGGTCATCGAGGATGTCCAGGCCTCGCCCAAGCCGATCATCCTGTTCATCGACGAAGCCCACACCCTGGTCGGCGCCGGTGGCGCCGCCGGCACCGGCGACGCGGCCAACCTGCTCAAGCCGGCCCTGGCCCGCGGCACCCTGCGCACCGTGGCCGCCACCACCTGGGCCGAGTACAAGAAGCACATCGAGAAGGACCCGGCCCTGACCCGGCGCTTCCAGGTGGTGCAAGTGGCCGAGCCCTCGGAAGACAAGGCGCTGCTGATGATGCGCGGCGTGGCCTCGACCATGGAACAGCACCACCAGGTGCAGATCCTCGACGAAGCCCTGGAGGCAGCGGTCAAGCTGTCCCATCGCTACATCCCGGCGCGCCAGCTGCCGGACAAGTCGGTGAGCCTGCTGGACACCGCCTGCGCCCGGGTCGCCATCAGCCTGCATGCCGTGCCGGCCGAGGTGGACGACAGCCGCCGGCGTATCGAGGCCCTGGAAACCGAATTGCAGATCATTGCCCGGGAACAGGCGATCGGCGTCGCCATCGGCCAGCGCCAGGTCAACAGCGAGAACCTGCTGGCGGCCGAGCGCGAGCGCCTGGCCGAGCTGGAAAGCCGCTGGAACGAAGAAAAGACCCTGGTGGACGAGCTGCTGGCCACCCGTGCCCAACTGCGCGAGAACGTCGGCCTGGTGGACAGCGACGTGGGCGATGAAAGTCACGGCCTGCGCGAGAAGCTGGTGGACCTGCAACAACGCCTGAGCGCCCTGCAGGGCGAGAACCCGCTGATCCTGCCAACCGTGGACTACCAGGCCGTGGCTTCGGTGGTGGCCGACTGGACCGGGATCCCGGTGGGCCGCATGGCTCGCAACGAGCTGGAGACCGTGCTCAACCTCGACCAGCACCTGAAGAAGCGCATCATCGGCCAGGACCATGCCCTGCAGATGATCGCCAAGCGCATCCAGACTTCCCGCGCGGGGCTGGACAACCCCAACAAGCCGATCGGCGTGTTCATGCTGGCCGGCACCTCCGGGGTGGGCAAGACCGAGACTGCCCTGGCCCTGGCCGAGGCCATGTACGGCGGTGAGCAGAACGTCATCACCATCAACATGAGCGAGTTCCAGGAAGCCCACACCGTCTCCACCCTCAAGGGCGCCCCGCCCGGCTACGTCGGCTACGGCGAAGGCGGCGTGCTGACCGAGGCCGTGCGGCGCAAGCCCTACAGCGTGGTGCTGCTGGATGAAGTGGAAAAGGCCCACTCGGACGTGCACGAGATGTTCTTCCAGGTATTCGACAAGGGCGTCATGGAAGACGGCGAAGGCCGCATGATCGACTTCAAGAACACCCTGATCCTGCTCACCACCAACGCCGGTACCGAGCTGATCGCCGATGTCTGCAAGAACCCGCAGGACGTGCCGGAGCCGGAAGAGATCGCCAAGGCCCTGCGCCAGCCGCTGCTGGAGATCTTCCCGCCGGCGCTGCTGGGCCGCCTGGTGACCATCCCCTACTACCCGCTGAGCGACGAGATGCTCAAGGCCATCACCCGCTTGCAACTGGGCCGGATCAAGAAGCGCGTGGAAAGCACCCACAAGGTGCCATTCGATTTCGACGATGCCGTCATCGACCTGATCGTCTCGCGTTGCACCGAGACCGAAAGCGGTGGCCGCATGATCGACGCCATTCTGACCAACAGCCTGCTGCCGGACATGAGCCGCGAGTTCCTCACGCGCATGCTCGAAGGCAAGGCCCTGGCCGGAGTGCGCATCAGCCAGCGGGACAACGAACTGCACTACGACTTCAGCGAGCCAAACTAAGAGTCAGCGGCAAGCGGCAAGCTCCAGGCTTGTAGCTAGCAACTTGCAGCTTGCCGCTGCTTTCCCCCTTCAACGAGACTGACGATGCTATTTCAGCAATCCACACGACTGGCGCAGGTCAACTGTCCCCTGGGACCGGATGTCCTGCTGCTCAAGAGCATGGGCGGCGGCGAGGAGCTGGGGCGCCTGTTCGACTACCAGCTGCAGCTGACTTCCAGCGACGCGGCCATTGACCTCAACCAACTGCTGGGCAAGCCCATGGGCTTGAGCGTGCAACTGGACGGCGGCGGCCAGCGGCATTTCCATGGCATCGTGGCGCGTTGCAGCCAGAACGTCGACACCGGCCAGTTCGCCAGCTACCAGGTGACGCTGCGGCCCTGGCTGTGGTTGCTCAGCCGGACCTCCGACTGCCGGATTTTCCAGAACCTGAGCATTCCGCAGATCATCAAGCAGGTGTTCCGCGACCTGGGTTTCTCGGATTTCGAAGACACCCTCAGCCGTCCCTACCGCGAGTGGGAATACTGCGTGCAGTACCGCGAGAGCAGCTTCGACTTCGTCAGCCGGTTGATGGAGCAGGAAGGCATCTACTACTTCTTCCGCCACGAGAAGGACCGCCATGTGCTGGTGCTCGCCGATGCCTACGGCGCCCACAGCAGCGTGCCCGGCTACGCTTCGGTGCCCTACTACCCGCGTGATGAACAGCAGCGCGAGCGCGACCATATCTTCGACTGGCACCTGGCCCAGGAAGTCCAGCCAGGCTCCCTGGAGCTCAACGACTACGACTTCCAGCGCCCCAGCGCACGGATCGACGTGCGCTCGACCATGCCGCGCCCGCACACCGCCGGCGACTATCCGCTGTACGACTACCCCGGCACCTATGTGCAGAGCAGCGACGGCGAGCATTATGCGCAGACCCGCATCGAGGCCCTGCAGAGCCTGCATGAGCGCATCGAACTCAGCGGCAACGCCCGTGGCCTGGGAGTGGGCAACCTGTTCAGCCTCACCGGCTTCAGCCGCCAGGACCAGAACCGCGAGTACCTGATCGTCGGCATCCGCTACTACGTGGTCCAGGAAAGCCTGGAGAGCGGTGGCGGCGGTGGTGGTGCGCAGTTCGAAAGCCACCTGACCTGCATCGACGCGCAGCAGAGCTTCCGTCCCCTGGCGAGCACCCACAAGCCCATGGTGCAAGGCCCACAGACAGCCCGCGTGGTGGGGCCTTCCGGCGAAGAGATCTGGACCGACCAATATGGCCGGGTCAAGGTGCACTTCCACTGGGATCGCCACGACCAGTCCAACGAGAACAGCTCCTGCTGGATCCGCGTCTCCCAGGCCTGGGCCGGCAAGAACTGGGGCTCGATGCAGATCCCGCGGATCGGCCAGGAGGTCATCGTCAGCTTCCTCGAAGGCGATCCCGACCGCCCGATCATTACCGGCCGGGTGTACAACGCCGAGCAGACCGTGCCCTACGACCTGCCGGCCAATGCGACCCAGAGCGGCATGAAGAGCCGCTCGAGCAAGGGCGGCTCGCCAGCCAACTTCAACGAAATCCGCATGGAGGACAAGAAGGGCGCCGAGCAGCTGTACATCCATGCCGAGCGCAACCAGGACATCGTGGTCGAGGTCAACGAGAGCCACTCGGTGGGCAACAACCGCAACAAGAGCATCGGCCACGACGAGTTCGTGACCATCGGCAACAAGCGGGTGCGCATCGTCCAGCACGTGGATGAACTGTCGGTGGGCGAGAAGAAACTCGACAGCATCGGCCAGAGCTACGTGATCGAGGTCGGCGAGCGCCTGCGCCTGGTCTGCGGCGCCAGCATCCTGGAGCTCAACGCCAGCGGCCAGATCAACCTGTGCGGGGTCAACATCAGCGTCCACGCCTCCAGCGACGCGCAGATCAATACCGGCGGCGTATTGCACCTGAACAATGGCGGCGGCCCGGGCACCACCACTGAAGGCCAGGGCGTACAAGGCGCCATCACTGCCAAGGTCAGCGCGGTCTTCCCCGCCCCCAAGGGTTAATCAAAGGACACATGGGTCATGACCTATCGCCTCAACGAACTGCAATTCCAGCTGCCGGCCAGCGAGCTGCAGGATGCTTCGATCAATATCCTCAAGTTCCCTGAACTGGGCACTTCGCTGATCGTCAGCCGCAGCCTGCTGGCTGCGGACGAAACCCTGGAGAGCAACCTGGCCAGCCAGCTGCAACGCCTGGAGCAGCAAGTCCAGGAGCTGCGCGTGCAGGCACCGCAGCCAGTGCTGGTGGGGCCGGCCAAGGAGATCCAGGCCATGGAACTGCGCAGCCAGTTCAACAAGGGCAAGGAACAGGTATTCCAGTACCAGCTCGCGCTGGTCCTGCCTGGCACCCGACAGATGCTCGCCATGAGCTACGTCAAGGCCCAGAAGCTCGGAGACGCCGAAGCCGCGCATTGGCAGCAGATCAAGAACACCCTGGTCCTGGGCTGAGGTTCGCGCATGTCTGATGCACTCTGGGCCGCCCGCCTGGGCGACGGGCTGGAACACACCTCGATGATGGCCGACATCCTCGGCGGTGTACTGGAGGCAGCCGCCACCATTGCCATCGGCACCCTGGCCACCATGGCAGTGGCCGCGGCGGTGGGCGTCAGCCTGGCCACCGGCGGCCTCGGCGCCTGCGTCCTGGGGCTGGTGGTCAGCGTGGTGGTCGGCGTGGCCATGAGCAAAACCGGGGCCGACAAAGGCTTGAGTAGTTTATGCGAGGGCATAGGCAACGCGCTGTTCCCCCCCTCGATCCAGGCCAACATCGCCACCGGCTCGAAAAAGGTCCTGACCAACAACAAGCCGGCAGCTCGCGCAGCGGGTGTTGCACCACCGACGCAGATCAGCGGCGACGGCGCCGAAGAAAGCGAAGCCACCGACACGCCTTCGGCTACCCCGGAAGAAGAGCCTGGCTTTCTCGACATGGCCAAGGAATTTTTCTCGCAGATGTGGCGGCCCACCGTGGCCTCCCCTGCCCCTGGCTCCGAACCCAGGGACCAGGACCTGATCACCTGTACCAAGCACCCGCCCATGCCACCGCAGTACCTGGCCGAGGGTTCGGAGAAGGTCAGCATCGACGGCCAGCCGGCAGTGCGCAGCGGCGATCGCAGCACCTGCGACGCCAAGGTGGTATCGGCCGGCCCCATCTCCCCCGACGTGACCATCGGCGGAGGCTCGGTGGTGGTGCGCGAGATTCGCAGCGGCAAGACTCCGGGCGTGGGGCTGGCGGTCACCGTGCTGCTGATGCTCAAGGGCGGCAAGGGCAAGTTCCTCAGCAACCTGCCGTGCATGCTGATGTCGGGGGTTAACGCCTTTGTCGTGGGCCAGGCGACCAATGCCCTGACCCGAGCCATTTCCGGCTCACCGAACCCGGTGCACGCGGCCACCGGAGCCAAGGTGCTGGGTGACGATGACGACCTGGACTTCACGCTGCCCGGGCTGATCCCCCTCGAATGGCAGCGCCTCTACAACAGCCGCGACGAACGTCGGGACGGCTTGCTGGGGACTGGCTGGAGCCTGCCGTACGAGGTCAGCGTAGAGATCGAATCCCACCCCGAAGGCGGCGAGCGCTTGCTCTACATCGACGAGCAGGCCCGCCGGATCGATATGGGGGCGACTGCCTTGGGTGGCGCAGTCTTCAGCCCCGGTGAAGGCTTAGCCGTAAAACGCAATGGCAATGGGCAATTGCTGATCGAAAGCAGCGATGGTCTCTATCGCCTGTTCGAACCGTCGCCAAAACATCCTTCACGATTGCGTTTGGTGCAACTGGGAGATCGCAACGAAAACCGCCTTAACCTGGGCTATGACGAATCCGGGCGCCTCATCTCGCTGCGCGATACCTTCGAACAATTGCAAGTCGAGCTGATCTACCACACCAACTGGCCAGGACGGATCGCCAAGGTCGAGCGCCTGTTTACCGATCAGCAACGAGAGGTGCTGGTCAGCTACGACTACGATGGTGCGGGAAACCTGGCCCAGGTGCGCAATGCCGACAGCCAGGTCCAGCGCCGCTTCGCCTACGACGCCGGCCAGCGAATGATCGAGCACCAGCTGGCCACCGGCCTGCGCTGTTTCTATCAATGGGCACAACACCCGGACCAGCACTGGCGGGTCATGCGCCACTGGACCGACGAGGGCGACGCCTACCAATTCGAATACGATCTGGACGCGGGCATCACCCAGGTCACCGATAGCCTGCAACGCGTCAGTACCCGTCGCTGGAACAGCCAGCAGCAGATTGTCGAATACAGCGACAACCTTGGGCAGACCTGGGGCTTTGAATGGAATGACGAACGCCAGCTACTCAGTGCCACCGACCCATTGGGAGGGCGCTACGAATACAGCTACGACGAGGCCGGCAACTTGATCGCCGAGGTCGATCCGCTAGGGCATAGCTACTCGACCTTGTGGCTGGAGCACTGGTCACTACCACAAGTACAGACCGATGCCGCCGGCAATAGCTGGCACATGCGCTACGACGCGCGGGGCAACTGCATCGCCGAGACCGACCCGCTGGGCCAGGTCACTCGCTATCGCCACAACGCCCAAGGCCAGGTCGTGGAAATCATCGATGCCACGGGCAAGACTAGGAAGCTGCGCTGGAACGCATTTGGCCAACTCATCGAACACCTGGATTGCTCAGGCTACTCGACTCGCTTCGACTATGATCGACGCGGCAATGTAGCAACCATCACCGACGCCCTTGGCGAGTACACGCGATTCCACTACGACGCCCAAGGTCGGTTACTGAGCAGCCAGCTGCCCGACGGTCGCACCGAACACTATCAGCGAGATAACAGCGGCCAGTTGCTGAGCCACACGGACCCTGCTGGCTATACCACGCTCTACCAGTACAACCGCCGAGGCCAGATGCGCCAGCGTACCGATGCCCATGGGCGGAACGTGCTGTTCAGCTACGATGCCTATGGGCGGTTGCAGGCGTTGACCAACGAAAATGGCGAGAGCTACCGCTTTGCCTGGGATGACAGCGATCGCCTGGCCGAGCAACACAATCTCGATGGCAGCAGCAAGCGCTACCGTTATGACCCACTGAGCAGCGTCGTCGAGCTCCAGACCCACCCAGCGCCCTTCGCCGCAGGATCGAGCCAGGTAGCTGCGGTACCTGACGCACCGATTGTTCACAGGTTCGAGCGTGACGCCGTGGGCCGGTTGCTGGCCAAGGTGACCGACGATGGCCGTACCCAATACGCGTTCGATGCCCTGGGCCAGTTGGTAGCCGTGACCTTCACCGACACGCTCGGTGGCCAGCAGGAACTAGGGTTCGCCTACGACGCTCTGGGCCAGCTGCTTGAGGAGCGCACTGCCGCCGGCAGCCTCAAACACCGGTATGACGAGCTGGGTAACCTGACGCAAACCCAGCTACCCGACGGACGTTGGCTGAATCGGCTGTACTACGGCAGTGGCTATCTGCATCAGATCAATCTCGATGGCCAGGTCGTCAGCGATTTCGAACGCGATCGCCTGCACCGCGAAGTGCTCCGGACCCAGGGCCAGGTCAGCATGCAAAGCGAGTACGACCGCGGTGGACGACTGCGGGCACGGCTGCGCCGCGCCAACGTGCAAGCCAATGCACAGGACAGGCACCTTGAGTACGACAGCAACGACAACCTGGTGGGCCTGATCGACCGGCATGCCAACGGACAGCATCGCCAGCTATTCCACTACGACGCCACAGGACGAATCATCGCCAGCCAGGACGGCCTCCAAGGTCAGAAGGAATCCTTCGCCTACGACGCCGCGGCCAACCTCCTGGAGACGCCGCCTCAGGGCGCAGGCCTGGTCAAGCACAACAAGTTGCTGACTTACCAGGACAAGCGCTACCGTTATGACGCCTTCGGCCGGATGGTAGAAAAACACAGTGCACGGCGTGGCATACAGCGCTTTGCCTACGATGCCGAACACCGCTTGATCGAGGTCCGCAACCAGGGGGCGGGAAGCCAGACCGTAGTCAGGATGGACTATGACGCCCTGGGCCGGCGGACCCGCAAGACCGAGCATGACAGCCAGGGCAATCTCCTGGGCGAGACCCGGTTCACCTGGGATGGCCTGCGATTGCTGCAGGAGCATCGCAATCAGCAAACCAGCCTCTACCTTTATGAAGATGAAGGCCATGTGCCCCTGGCGCGGGTCGATGGCCTCGGGGCGCAACAGAAGATCCGCTACTACCACAACGATCCCAATGGCCTGCCCCAGCAACTGTGCGAGGCTGATGGGCACACCGTATGGCAGGCTCGCTATCGGGTCTGGGGCAGTTCTATCGAAGAATTGCGCGAGCCTTACTATGTCGAGGAACAGAACCTCAGGTTCCAGGGTCAGTATCTGGACCGCGAAACCGGGCTGCACTTCAACACTTTCCGCTTCTATGACCCGGACATCGGCCGGTTCACCACGCCGGACCCCATCGGCCTGGCTGGCGGGTTGAACCTCTACCAGTACGCAGTCAACCCGATCGGCTGGGTCGACCCACTGGGCTGGATCTGCAAATCGGCCTTCAGTGGCCGGCGGGGCACGATAAAAGCCAAGGCCGACCTGAAGAGGAACGGCTTTACGGTGGTCGGCGAGGAACTGACCATGAGGGTCAAGAACCCCACCACCAACAAGACCTATCGCATCAGGGCAGACATCGTCGCCAAGGACAAAGCCGGCAACTATCACATTTTCGAGGTCAAGAATGGCAGCGGCAAACTGACCAAGAACCAAGAGGGAACCGGGATGTTCGACATGAACAACCCAGCCAATACCAATGGTGGTCTGGGCGGTGGCCTGATCAGGCCTTCAGCCACCACCCAGGGTCAATTCGAAGTCGCGACCAAAGGCGCCAGAGGTGTCCCGTTCGGTGGAAACGGAGCACAACACACAGCAAACTTCTGGCTTCTTCGCTATTGAACGAGTAATCGAGAAATGAAAGAAAACATCAAGGAATTGCGAAGTCACTTTGAAAAGGCACTGCAGGGCTTTCTCAAGAGTGAGCTTGCAGGTTATCCCGGCGTGAAAGTCACCAAGAACAAAATCGCGGTCAGCCATAAGGAGTCGGGGGCCGTGGCGAACCTGCATTTCGAATACCTGGCCAACAGCCGGGCCTACGAAACCATCATCTTGGTCGAGCATCCGACCCTGCAGGCAGAGCTCGATAGCATAGGCCCGCCCTATCCGTCGAACCTGCCAAACGCAAAGTTTGTCTACAGCATGTCGACCGTCAGCGAAGACGATGCCTGCCCACTACTGCCCGTCACCGAACAAGGTATCGAAAGCACCTGCCAGCGGCTGCTTCGCAGGCTCCAGGAGATCGACCTGCCGATCGTCTCCAACCTGCTCAACCTCGGCCCCGGCCTGGTGAACGATGTGATCGCCAGGCCAAAGTACTTCTCCTACCCGGTTCCACTTATCTTTATCGCCTTGCGCAGCAATGGCATGAAGCCGGATGCGGACACCCTGGCCAGAATCCTGAGCGAACAGACCCTTGGTTATACCAACCACCGGGAGCAGAAGGATTCGTTCAACAAGCAACTATTGGCCGCACTGGGCTGACGGCTGGCGCCGGGCAAGTGGCCACTCGGCGCTACGTGCCCGGGCCGATGATCAAACCTGGGCCAGGTGGTAGTGTCCAGGTTCACGCCAGGAGATCCGGGTGAACTTGCCGCTGAGGAGATTCATGTCGCGCAGGTACTCGAATACTTCCGCAGGGCACCACTCCTTGCCATCGGCGAAAGCCACGCCGAGGGTACGCAAAGCGTCGAAGAGCTGCGCCTTATGCCTGTCGTCCGCCACATCCAGGGTGTAGACCCCTGGCTCGACCGCAGAGAAACCCAAGGCAGCCAAGGCCGAATCCAGTGTGGAATCGATAATTCGGACCCGCACCGTGTCGGTATCGGCTTTTTCCACATAGGCCTTCAATTCTTGATCAATCACTTACAAATACCTCAGTCAAGGTTGTAACCCCGTCCATGTCTTTGGTCGGGATCGATTCCACTACCATTTCCGGCGCACCTCCCGGTAGGTGCTTGCCTGGGCCGAGGAAGTACTGATTGCCCTCCATCGGGCTTCTTGGCATGCGCCCGGCGATGTCATCGACCTGGCGGATCTTGAAGCCGTCTTGCAACGAGCCCTTCTCCAGACCGAAGGCATTTTCCAGCTTCGCGGCCTTCTCGGTGCTGATGGTAACTTTCGAGCGTCCCGAAAAGTCTCCGATGACGTCCGCAACTCCCCTTTTATCGGAAACATAGGTGCCATTGCGGCCGATGGTTGGGTACTTGTCCCATGCCACCGGGCTGATGTTGAACCCTCGGTTGTCCTTGAGCATCTGGGCCTGGCGTCGCTGGGCCATCAGGGTCCTTTGCGTCGCGTTCATCGGGGTCCGTGCCAGCTTGGGCCCCAGCCCCAACAAGGCCATGCCCGCCACCCCTTGGAACAGGTCTCGATAACCAGGCCCCAGGCGATCACCCAGGTCTCCCAGCAGCTCCATCCCCCCATACATCGCGCCACCGATCGCCAGGGCACCAAAAAACGCTCCAGCCCCGGCACAAGCCGCCAACACCAAGGCACCACCGGCTGCCAGCAGGCCCAGGGCCTCGAGCCCGGTATGCAACCAACCCTCGATATCCAGCACGAAGGCCACCTGCACCGTCGGTCCGCCAATGAAGGTGTTCTCGCTGCCCGTCTTGATATGGGCGCCACACACCATCTTGCTTTGCAGCCGGCCCGCCGGCTTGCCATTGATGGTGACCTTGGCGCTGCCTTCGGCGATCAGTACCGGGAAGGGCCAGATGGGATGGTTCAGCGGCAGGCCGCTGCATGAGGACGAGTGGTCCTGCCCGGCGCGCATGGCGTTGCGCCGGTTGATATAGACATTGAAGCTGCCCTCCACCAGCACCCCCGTGCTGGGTTCGGGCAGGTTGAAGATGGTGCTCAGGCCCTTGACGATCTGGAACATCGACAAGCCGCCAGCGGCAATCGAACCGGCCATGATCGCCAGGGCCACACCACCGGTGGCCACGGTAGCGGCGACGACAGCAGCCCCGATCAAGGCTCCGACGACGGCTCCGGCCACCATTGCCGCGACACCAAAACCATGGGCGATCTCATCCCCCAGGCGTGCAGCTGCCAACATATCCATCGCGTACTACCTGGCCTTTGTCATCAGGCCACGGATGGCACGGGCTTGAGGCTCTGCATGGCCTGCTTCCAGGCGGGCTCGTGATGGGGCATATCGTTGACCGTGGTGGTCAGGGTAGTGATCAGTACCGCCGGCTTTCGCTCGATAAACACCTGGCGCAGCATCAGCTCGCGGCCTTCGCGCTTCCAGCTGTAGTCCAGCAGCACGGCGGCGTGGCCGTGCATGTCGAAGTCCCAGCGCTTGATCAGGTTGAACTCGGGCAACTGCTGCTCGGCACTGCTCAGTTGCCGTGCCACGTAGTCGCCGAAGGAGGCATCGCCCTGGCTCGGGTCGCGGCTGATGACGAAGCTGGCTTCCTGGGCTCCGCCGACGGCGGGCAGCTTGAAAATATTGATGCTCTGGTCCTGCCAGGCGTCAGGGATGTCGAGATCGGCTTCTTGAAGACGGTAAGAGGACAAGGGATTCGCGTTCCATGCTGAAAAGGGGGGAGTTGTACAACGGCAAATCTTCAAGCAATGCCCGGTAACAATCAAGGAACCCGTCGGCAACTTTGAACAAATGCATCATCGCTCGCACCCGTGGCCAGCCAGGGCTCAGCGTGCCTCGAGGCAGGCCGCATAGGCCTTGGCGAAGCGGTGATCGAACTTCAGGGCCTGGGGTTCCTCAGGGTCGATGGTGACGTTCCACAGGGCCTGTTGCACCACGTCATAATGGACCCAGCCGATGATCCCGCTACCGGACGTTTCATAGAACAGCTGCAGGCTCAACTGCTGGCCATCATCCCGATCGATCAGCAGCTTGAGCTTGTCCGGGGTGGTGAAGTCACGATAGGGAAAGTCACTGCTGCGCACCATTTCGGTGAGATAGCCATAGCAGCCCTGGCCTGGGGCCGACTCATCGGCCTGGGCGGACAAGGTCGCAGCGGCCAGTAGGCCAAGGCCCGCAAGTTTCAAGTACCGCATGATTGCCCCTTGAGCCTCAGGGTCTCGACCTGATCGTTGATTTCGATACGGGCCAGCACCTGGCGATCGTGAGACTCCTGGTACTCGCTGAAATTGTTGCGCTTGAGAATGTCCAGGGTGATCCGGATACCCGCTCCGGGATTCTGGTACTCGCTGCGCTGCGGGCTTTGTACCGCGCCTGTGAGCTCCACCAGCTGGCCACCGGTCTTGAGGTAGAGAAAACGCTCCGCCACCTCCACCAGCAATCGCGGAGCCTTGGGCGCCACGCTGTAATCCTCGCGGGCCAGGGAGTAACCACAGATCCAGGCACCGGAGTTGTCGTACTTCTGGCTGTGAAACCAGTTCAGGGCCTCGCGATAGCCAATCGGCTCCAGGCGCGGCTGGCTGCTGGCCAAAGCCGACGGCAGACTCAGGAGACTGGCGACGCAGGCAGGGACGAACAGACGGCGCAGCAGGACGGTCAATACAGGGGAATTGCTGATCGGGCGGGTCATCCTTGGCCTTGGGTCGCAACGCAAACAGGCGGGCATCCTAGCCACGCCTGCCAGCCTTCGCAAGCCACGCCTATGGTTTGCGACCGGCAAAAAAAATAGGCACCCGATGCGCTCGGCGTGCCTATTTTTCCCCTGCGTGCTCCCTGTCGCGGGAGCCCGCTCAATGCTTATGGATTGACGCTGTCTTTCAACGATTTGCCGGGCTTGAATGCCACGGTGTTGCTGGCCTTGATCTTCACCGGCTCGCCGGTCTGCGGGTTCTTGCCGGTGCGGGCGCCACGGTGGCGTTGCAAGAAGGTGCCAAAACCGACCAGGGTGACGCTGTCTTTGCGGTGCAGGGCCCCGGTAATTTCTTCAAGAATGGCGTTGAGCACACGGCTGGCTTGCTCTTTGGTCAGGTCCGCTTTTTCAGCAATGGCTGCGGCGAGTTCTGGTTTACGCATAGTGTGAAGCCTCTTTGACGGTTTTTTGTTGTTATGTCCGTGCTGTTCACGGGAACAGCGCCCAAGGCGCCGCAGGCTCTACACTGCGGCAGACGGGTGTGAGGATGGCACGCGCTGGAGAGTGGCGCCAGTCTCCTGGCGACCTTTGTGGGGGCAAAATCCCGGTTATTCCGACAGAACGACCCGTATTCAGGCCAGCAGTGCCGGGAGCTCCTTGTTCAGGGCCAGTTTTTCCATCACTGCGGCCCCGGTCAGGGCGTAGCCCAGCAGCTGGCCGCTGGCGTCGCGGCACAGGGCCTTGATGTCGGCACCCTGCCCTTCGGCAGTCCAGACGCCTTCCATGCCCCGTGGCGGTGGCGAGACCACCAGCGGGCAGACCGGCGTCTTGACGGTGATTGGCATCGGCCCGTAGCTGACCGCCGTCGGCTTGCCGGCCAGGGTCTGCGCCAGGGCCCGGGCGCAGCTCATCAGCGGCAACACGTACAGCAGGTTCAGGCCATCGACCTCGGCGCAATCGCCCAGGGCATAGATATTGGCATGGGAGGTCTTGAGCTCGCGGTCCACCACCACCCCACGATTGACCATCAGCCCGGCCGCGGCGGCCAGGTCGATGCGCGGGCGCAGGCCGATGGCCGAGACCACCAGGTCACAGAGGATCACCTGGCCATCGGACAGGTGGGCCTCCAGGGCCTCGCCATTGCGTTGCAAACGGTTGAGCACCGGCCCCAGGTGGAAGCGCGCGCCCAGGCTTTCCAGGCCGGCCTGGACCGCAGCTGCAGCGGCCGGATGCAGCAAGGTCGGCATGACCTGCTCGCACGGCGCCACCAGGTCCACCTCATAGCCGCCGACGATCAGGTCGTTGGCGAACTCGCAGCCGATCAACCCGGCCCCAAGCAGCAGCACCCGGCGCTTGCCGGCGGCGGCGGCGCGAAAGCGCGCATAGTCTTCAAGGTCGTTGATGGGGAAGATCAGGTCCGATGCGTCGCCCTGCACTGGAACGCGTACGGTTTCCGCACCCCAGGCCAGGATCAGGTCGCGATAGACCACCGCCTCCTCGCCGATCCACAGGCGTTTGTGGCCTGGGTCGATACCGCTGATCCGGGTATGGGTACGGACCTCGGCCTTGAGCTGCTCGGCCATGGCGCCGGGCTCGGCCATGCTCAAGCCATCGGCGTCCTTGTTCTTGCCAAAGCCGGTGGAGAGCATTGGCTTGGAGTAGGAACGACCGTCATCGGCGGTGATCAGCAGCAGCGGCGTATCGCCGTCGAGCTTGCGAAATTCCCGGGCCAGGTTGTACCCCGCCAGACCCGTACCTACGATCACTACCGGTGCGCTCATGCCTTGCTCCTTGTTACTGGTCATTGCCTGCAAAAATCGATCAAGCGATCTCGATCATTTCGAAGTCGGTCTTGCTCACGCCACAGTCCGGGCAGAGCCAGTCTTCAGGCACGTCTTCCCAACGGGTACCTGGCGCAATACCGTCGTCCGGCCAACCTTCCGCTTCGTTGTAGATCAAGCCACAGACCACACACTGCCACTTCTTCATCGATGCATTTCCTCGAGCATTCAGGCGTCGCCGGCAGGGCGGTCGATAGGTCGACTCTGGACAATCCCCACGCTGATCAGCATCCGGCACTGGGGCTTTTTACTGGTCGCTACTGGCAGATGCAAGCACGTTCGTGCCGTCAGGCAGCCAGGATCAATCAAAACCGCAGGTTGTCATGATAAGCTCGCCACCTCATTTGCTGCCAATAACGACCCACCGTGCCGCACTCAATGCCCCCCACGCCGAGCCCGAGCTGGCTGGCGCAAAGCCGTCTGTCCCCCTTTCCTGGCGCACTGGTCGCCAACTGGCTTTTCGATGAAGGGTCGCTGACCCGACGCCTGACCCGGCTCTCCAACAATGGCTTCAGCGTCACGCCGCTGGTGGAGCAATGGCAAACCCTGCGCAGCGACGAATGCCTGGCCCTGGATATTGCAGAGCACAGCCAGGGTTGGGTGCGCGAGGTGTATCTGCGAGGACACGGCGAGGCCTGGGTGTTCGCCCGTAGCGTTGCCGCGCGCAGCGCCCTGGAGGAAGGCGGGCTGGACATCGACGAACTGGGCAGCCGCTCCCTGGGCGAGCTGCTGTTCTGCGACGAGGCCTTTACCCGCCGTCCCATCGAAGTCTGTCGTTACCCACGGGAATGGCTGCCCGAAGCCGTCGCCAACAACGGCCTGTGGGGACGCCGCTCGCGCTTCGATCGCGGGCCGCTGAGCCTGCTGGTGGCCGAAGTCTTCCTGCCCAGCCTGTGGTGCGCCGTAGACGCCCAACCGGAGGCCTGCTGATGTACCTGCGCCTGCTTCAGTCCCTGAACCGCTTGCATCCACGGACCTGGGACTTCCTGCAACTGACCCGCATGGACAAGCCCATCGGCATCTACCTGCTGCTATGGCCGACCCTCAGCGCCTTGTGGATCGCCGCCAAGGGTGCGCCGTCCCTGGGCCATGTGCTGATCTTCGGCCTCGGCGTGGTCCTGACTCGGGCCGGCGGCTGCGCGATCAACGACTTCGCCGACCGCAAGGTCGACGGCCAGGTCAAGCGCACCGAACAGAGGCCCCTGGCCACTGGCAAGGTCAGCGCCAAGGAAGCCCTGGCGTTGTTCGCGGTACTCATGGGCACGGCCTTCCTGCTGGTGCTGTGCACCAACGCCACCACGGTCTGGCTGTCGTTCGGCGCCCTGGCGCTGGCCGCCTGCTACCCCTTCATGAAGCGCTACACCTATTACCCGCAAGTGGTGCTGGGGGCCGCGTACTCCTGGGGCATCCTGATGACCTTCACCGCCCAGGACGGCCAGTTGCCGGCGACGGCGTGGCTGCTGTACATCGCCAACCTGCTGTGGACCGTGGGCTACGACACCTACTACGCCATGACCGACCGCGACGACGACTTGAAGATCGGGGTGAAATCCACGGCGATCCTGTTCGCCGAGGCCGACCGGGTGATCATCCTGACCTTGCAGGGCCTGTCCCTGGGCTGCCTGCTGCTGGCAGGCGCGCGATTCGACCTGGGAGGCTGGTTCCACCTGGGGCTGGCGGTGGCCGCGGCATGCTTCGCCTGGGAGTTCTGGTACACCCGGGACCGCGACCGGCTCAAATGCTTCAAGGCCTTCCTGCACAACCACTGGGCAGGCATGGCGATCTTCATCGGCGTGGTACTGGACTACGCCCTGCGCTAGCTCTGTGCAGCCGCTGCCGAAGGCTCGGGCCGCGTTCGGACGTGGGCCTGAAAGGACGCAGCGGGCTTGAGGCCGCCAGACGTTCGACGGGATCGCCCAGCAAGGCCCAGCGGGCCTTTAGCGGCTACAGGGCTGTGTAGCCGCCACAGGTGGGGTTACTGCTTGGCGACCTTCCAGGCGCCGTCCATCTTGCCTTCGCCGGTCATGTCGCCGGCCTTCTTGTCCATGACGAAACCGTACAGCGGCTTGCCATCGTAGGCCCACTGCATCTTGCCGTCGTCACGCTTGATCATCGTCCACTTGCCCTCGGCCTTGTCGCTGGCCCCGGCCATCAGTGGTGGCCAGTTGGCCGCACATTTGTCGTTGCACATGGACTTGCCATCAGCGTCCTTGGCGAACGTATAGAGGGTCATGCCCTTGTGATCGACCAACATGCCGTCCTTGCTCATCGCCGGCTCGGCAGCCAGGGCCAGGGTCGGCAGGGCCAGGGCAGCGCCTACCAGCAGGACTTTCAGGGAGTGCTTGAACACAGTCATGGAAACCTTCTTTTGTGGTTGTCAGGAATCGGACCCCAAGCTTAGTCGAGGAAGCTGCACCTCGCCCCGCGACCTGAAATACTGTCACACGACTGCAATAATTCCGTTATCTAATGCGGCGCAAGACAGTTAAATGACAAGAGGTTCAAGCATGGTTGGCAGAAGCATTCTGATCGTTGACGACGAAGCGCCTATTCGCGAAATGATCGCCGTTGCGTTGGAAATGGCCGGCTATGACTGCATGGAGGCAGAGAACTCTCAGCAGGCACATGCCATCATCGTCGACCGCAAGCCGGACCTGATCCTACTGGACTGGATGCTCCCCGGAACCTCCGGTATCGAGCTGGCGCGACGCCTCAAGCGTGACGAGCTGACCGGTGACATCCCGATCATCATGCTCACCGCCAAGGGCGAAGAGGACAACAAGATCCAGGGCCTGGAAGTCGGCGCCGACGACTACATCACCAAGCCGTTCTCCCCCCGCGAGCTGGTGGCCCGGCTCAAGGCCGTGCTACGCCGTGCCGGCCCATCCGATGGCGAGGCCCCCATCGAAGTCGGCGGCCTGCTCCTGGACCCCATCAGCCACCGGGTGACCATCGACGGCAGGCCCGCGGAGATGGGACCCACCGAATATCGCCTGCTGCAGTTCTTCATGACCCACCAGGAGCGCGCCTACACCCGTGGCCAACTGCTGGATCAGGTCTGGGGCGGCAACGTGTACGTCGAGGAGCGCACCGTGGACGTGCATATCCGTCGACTGCGCAAGGCCCTGGGGGATGCCTACGAAAATCTGGTACAAACCGTGCGCGGCACCGGGTATCGGTTTTCAACCAAAGGTTGAAAGCAGTTGCAAGCTGTCAGCTAAAAGCGGCAAGTAGAAGCCGGTCTGCTTTGACTTGAAGCTTGCAACTTGAAACTTTTCACCGTCCGAAGGACCGATTGTGAATCAAAACTGGCATGGCACCCTGATTCGCCACATGTTGCTGTTGGTCACCGGCTGCCTGCTGGTGGGGCTGGTCAGTGGCTACTACGGCTGGAGCCTGGCCGCCGGCCTGGGGATCTACCTGGCCTGGACCCTCAAGCAGCTACTGCGCCTGCATGAATGGCTGCGCCTGCACCAGCCCGATGAAGCGCCACCCGATGGCTACGGCCTGTGGGGCGAGGTGTTCGACAGCATCTACCACCTGCAACGTCGCGACCAGCGGGTCCGCGGGCGCCTGCAAGCGGTGATCGACCGCGTCCAGGAGTCCACCGCGGCCCTGAAGGATGCAGTGATCATGCTCGACAGCGACGGCAACCTGGAGTGGTGGAACCGCGCCGCCGAGACCCTGCTGGGCCTCAAGACGCCCCAGGACAGCGGCCAGCCAGTGACCAACCTGGTGCGTCATCCGCGCTTCAAGGAATACTTCGAACAGGACAACTACGCCGAACCGCTGGAGATCCCCTCCCCGGCCAACGACCGCGTGCGCATCCAGCTCTACATCACCCGCTACGGCAACAACGAGCATCTGATGCTGGTGCGCGACGTGACCCGCATCCACCAGCTGGAACAGATGCGCAAGGACTTCATCGCCAATGTGTCCCACGAGCTGCGCACGCCGCTGACGGTGATCTGCGGCTACCTGGAGACCCTGCTGGACAACGTCGAAGAGGTGAACCCGCGCTGGAACCGCGCCCTGCAGCAGATGCAGCAGCAAGGCGGGCGCATGCAGACGCTGCTCAACGACCTGTTGCTGCTGGCCAAGCTGGAGGCCACCGACTACCCCTCGGACAACCACCCGGTGCCCATCGACACCCTGCTGCAATCGATCAAGAGCGATGCCCAGGCACTGTCCGGCGAGCGCAACCAGCGCATCACCCTGGAGGCCGACGCCTCGGTACAGCTCAAGGGCAGCGAGGCGGAACTGCGCAGCGCGTTCTCCAACCTGGTGTTCAACGCGGTGAAGTACACCCCGGCCGAAGGCAACATCCGCATCCGCTGGTGGGGCGACGAACAAGGCGCACACCTGAGCGTGCAGGACTCCGGGATCGGCATCGACAGCAAGCACCTGCCGCGCCTGACGGAGCGCTTCTACCGGGTCGACTCCAGCCGCAACTCCAACACCGGCGGCACCGGCCTGGGCCTGGCCATCGTCAAGCACGTACTGCTGCGCCACCGTGCCCGCCTGGAGATCAGCAGCGTGCTGGGCCATGGCAGCACCTTCACCTGCCATTTCGCCCCGGCCCAGGTGAAGAAAAACCGCATCGCCAGCCTGACCGACCAGCGCTGACAGCGGCCTGCCCCCTAGGCAACCGCCCTGTCAGCCGCTACATTGCGTAGCTTGTGCCTGCCCTCCAGGCACCGTATCGCCCTCTTTTCGAATACATGGAATCCGCAAAACCCCATCATGGACCCTTCCCCTGGTTTTACCCTCGCGTCTCTGTTCGCCGACTTCGGCATGATTCTTTTTGCTCTGATCCTGGTCCTGCTCAACGGCTTCTTCGTGGCCGCCGAGTTCGCCATGGTCAAGCTGCGCTCGACCCGGGTCGAGGCCATCGCCCACAAGAACGGATGGCGCGGGCAAATCCTGCGCACCGTGCACAGCCAGCTGGACGCCTACCTGTCGGCCTGCCAACTGGGCATCACCCTGGCTTCCCTGGGCCTTGGCTGGGTCGGCGAGCCGGCTTTCGCCCACCTGCTCGAACCCCTGCTGGGCGCCGTGGGCGTGAGCTCTGCGGAAGTGATCCGTGGGGTGTCGTTCTTCACGGCGTTCTTCATCATTTCCTACCTGCATATCGTGGTCGGCGAACTGGCGCCCAAGTCCTGGGCGATTCGTAAACCCGAACTGCTGTCCCTCTGGACGGCAGTGCCGCTGTACCTGTTCTACTGGCTGATGTACCCGGCCATCTACCTGCTCAACGCCAGCGCCAACGCCATCCTGCGCATCGCCGGCCAAGGCGAGCCCGGCCCACACCACGAGCACCACTACAGCCGCGAAGAACTCAAGCTGATCCTGCACTCCAGCCGGGGCCAGGACCCCAGCGACCAGGGCATGCGGGTACTGGCCTCGGCAGTGGAAATGGGCGAGCTGGAAGTGGTGGACTGGGCCAACTCCCGGGAAGACCTGATCAGCATCGAGTCCACGGCGCCGCTCAAGGCCGTGCTGGCGCTGTTCCGTCGCCACAAGTTCAGCCGCTACCCGGTGTACGACAGCGAACGCAACGAGTTCGTCGGCCTGCTGCACATCAAGGACCTGCTGCTGGAACTGGCGGCCCTGGACCATATCCCCGAGTCGTTCAACCTGGACGAACTGACCCGGCCCCTGGAACGCGTGTCGCGGCACATGCCGTTGTCCCAGTTGCTGGAACAGTTTCGCAAGGGCGGCTCGCACTTCGCCCTGGTGGAGGAAGCCGACGGCAAGGTCATCGGCTACCTGACCATGGAAGACGTGCTGGAAGTGCTGGTGGGCGACATTCAGGACGAACACCGCAAGACCGAGCGCGGCATCCTCGCCTACCAGCCGGGCAAGCTGCTGGTGCGCGGCGACACCCCGCTGTTCAAGGTCGAGCGCCTGCTGGGCATCGATCTGGACCATATCGAGGCCGAAACCCTCGCGGGCCTGGTGTACGAGACCCTGAAACGGGTGCCTGAAGAGGAAGAAGTGCTGGAGGTCGAAGGCCTGCGCATCATCATCAAGAAGATGAAGGGTCCGAAGATCATCCTGGCCAAGGTCCTGATGCTCGACTGATCGAGCCTGCACCGGTCGGCTCCTGTGCGAGCCGGCCGGCCACTCCCGCCCTATTTATTGCCCAGGGCGAAGTTCGGCAAGCCCCCCAGGGGCTGGTCGAACTGGTAGGGAATCGACACCAGCCCCAACCCGGTATTGCGTTGCACCACGAAGTGCAGGTGCGGCCCGCTGCTGTTGCCGGTATTGCCCGACAGCCCCAGCGGGCTGCCCACCGCCACGCGCTGGCCCTCGCGCACGCTCACCGAACCTTGCTTGAGGTGCAGGTACACGCCCATCGTGCCGTCGTCGTGCAGTACCCGGACGAAATTGCCGGCCGGGTTGTCGCCCCGGCCGCTCTGGGCGTTCTCGGTCTTGACCACCACCCCGCCACGCGCCGCGATGATCGGCGTGCCCACCGGCATGGCGATGTCCATCGCATAACGGCTCTTGGGGCTGGAATGGCTGTACTGGCCGTTGGCGCCCTGGGTCAGGCGAAACGGCCCGCCCCGCCAGGGCAAAGGGTAGCGGTAGGCCTGCACGGCTCCCCCCGGGTCGCCCAGGGAGTAACGAAACCTTGGGACATAGCTCAAGGGCTGGTCGGCCCGGGTCGCCGTCAAGAGCGCCAGGCGCTGCCTGCTGCGGGCCGGCAGCACCCGGCGGATCGGCTGCGTCGGCGCGCCGCTGACGTTGCTCAGGCTGGCGAACCCCAGCTCCACCTCCACCGGCCCATGCAGGTCGTTGCGCACGTACAGCGCATCCACGCCCCTGTGCTTCTGGATATCCAGCCGCACCTGGCGCTCCAGGTGTTCCTCCATGCGATCGCGGAACACGAACGCCTGCGCTCCCGGCGAAGGCCGGTCGCTGTAGGACACCACGCCGTCGGCGTCGACGGACTTGTAGACCGTCATCGCCGCCAGCGAGCTGGCGACCATGGACAAGCCGCAGAGGAACAGCAGGCGTACGAACATTGAGCAGTTTCTTGGCAGGAGAGGAACCATGCTAGCAGCCTGATATGGAGCTTGTATGAATCAGGCGGGCGCCAGGGGCCGATTGCCGCCAACGTCGAAGCGGATCTCCACCCCCAGCTGCGCGGCCTCGCATAGGTTGACCAGCGCATCGAGGGAGAACTTGTTGATCCTGCCGCTAAGCACATCGTTGAGCCGGGGCTGGGTGATGTTGAGGCGCTTGGCCGCCTCCTTCTGCGACAGCCCCCAGGCCTGCACGGTCTTGCCCAGCTCCAGCATCAGCTTGGCCCGCAGGCGCATGTTGGCGGCCTCCTGGGGGGTGGCTTCAAGGGCATCCCAGACGCTGGCAAAGCGCGGGTTGATCTGTTGGTCAGTCATGGCGTGAACCTGCTTGCTGAAATCTGGCACGAGCCAGCTCGATATCCCGCGCTTCGGTCTTGCGGGTAGTCTTGCGCACCGCGTGCAGCACATAGATGGCTGCAGGCCGCCTGACCACATAAAACACCCGAAACGCCCCTGAATCTTCATGAATCCTGATTTCGAAGACACTCGGGCCGATGGTTTTCACCGGCCTGCAATCGTAGGGCTGCTCGCCCTGCTGCAGCAGATCCAGCTGAAACCCGGCAGCCCGACGGGCATCTTCAGGGAATGCCCTGAGATCCCGCAGCGCGCTCCCGACAAACACCACATCCTTGTGCCTGGGCATCGAACTTCTCCTGTCAGTGACCAGGAACAAGGCTAATCAAGACTGCCAGGGCTGGCCGCACGGGGTTGTTTCAACGCATGGCTGCAAAGGGTGAATCAGGTAGAGCGCTTCCGGAAATTTATATCCAAATGGATATAAATCAAGTGCAGGACAGTTAATCAGACGTACGGCGGAAGGTGGCGGGAGGAACGGCCAAGCCCCTGTGGCCTGGGGTTACAGCCGAAGGTGCGGGTTATTGGCGGGATTGGGGATAACGCAGCCACCGGCCTGGATGGCTGGCCGAAAGCCGGCGGGGAAAAGTGTTTTCAGCAGATTTGCGCTTCGCTGTAGGAGCGGGCTTGGCAGTTCCTACAGCGAAGGGCCGGCGAGGATCAGCCCGCGCCTGGAACGAAGTGCTTCTGCGCAGTGCCGCGGGCGATCAGGCGCGAGATGTAGTCCAGCTTCTGCGCATCCTGGTCGACGAAACGGAAGGTCAGCTGCAGCCAATCGCTGTCGGGCTTCGGCTCGTGCGCCACCACCGCATGCAGGTAGCCATTGAGCCGCGCCACTTCGGCGTTCTCGCCCTGCTCCAGGTCCAGTACCGCGCTGTCCAGCACCTGCGGCAGGTTCTCGGTGCGCTTTACCACCAACAACGCTTCCTTGATGCTCAGCGCCTTGATCACGCAAGGCTGGGTACCGCCAGGCAAGCGCAGTTGGCCCTGGCCACGGCCACCACTGGCGGCAGCAGCGGCGGCAGGCGCCTTGACCGGTGGGCTATTGAGCAGGCCACGGGATGGCGCCGCAGCCGGGGCTGGTGCAGCGGCTGCCGGAGCGGCTGGAGCAGCTGGCCGGGCTGCCGGGGCGACCACCTCGGCCTTGCCACCGGTCAGGGCGCTCAGGGAGTCGTTGCCAAAGGCGGAGTTCATCTTGGTCGGCGCGCTGTTCATCAGGGTGTCGAGCTTGCCGACCTTGTTCAGCGCCTGCTTGACCTTGGTCAGCAGCTGTTCGTTGGTGAAGGGCTTGCTGACATAGCCGGAAACCCCGGCCTGGATCGCCTGCACCACGTTTTCCTTGTCGCCTCGGCTGGTCACCATGACGAACGGCATGGCCTTGAGCGCTTCCTGGCCACGGCACCAGGTCAGCAGTTCCAGGCCGGACATTTCCGGCATTTCCCAATCGCACAGGACCAGGTCGAAGGCTTCGCGGGCGAGCATCGCCTGGGCCTTCTTGCCGTTGACCGCGTCTTCGATCTTGATGCCGGGGAAGTAGTTGCGCAGGCACTTCTTCACCAGGTCACGAATGAACGACGCGTCGTCCACCACCAACACACTTACCTTACTCATCGACCACCCCTCTAAAAATCCCGGCAAGCATAACGCTGGCTGATGGCACTTTGCCAAAACTCTTCAGTCACGCCGGGACTTTTCGTTCGCGGGTGCTGCTTTTCGAATTCAAGGACCGCAAACAAAAACGCCCGGCCAAAAGGCCGGGCGCTCTTCTCGGGCAATCTTAATTATCGTCAGCTTCACCCGGAACATTAGCCGAATCGCCAGCCGGTCCTTCAACTTCTTCCTTCATGCGCTTGAGGCCCAGGTGGCGCACATCGGTGCCACGCACCAGGTAGATCACCAGCGCGGAGATGTTGCGCGCGTGATCGCCGATCCGCTCCAGCGAGCGCAATACCCAGATGATGCTCAAAACCCGCGAGATAGAGCGCGGGTCTTCCATCATGTAGGTGGCCAGCTCGCGCAGCGCGGTCTTGTACTCGCGGTCGATGATCTTGTCGTACTGGGCCACCGACAGGGCCAGTTCGGCGTCGAACCGGGCGAAGGCGTCCAGCGCGTCACGCACCATGTTGCGCACCTGGTCGCCGATATGCCGCACTTCGACGTAGCCACGCGGGGCCTCGCCCTCCTCGCACAGCTGGATGGCCCGGCGGGCGATCTTGGTGGCTTCGTCGCCGATGCGCTCCAGGTCGATCACCGACTTGGAGATGCTGATGATCAGGCGCAGGTCGGAAGCCGCAGGCTGGCGCCGGGCGAGGATGCGCAGGCACTCCTCGTCGATGTTGCGCTCCATCTGGTTGATCTGCTCGTCGATCTCGCGCACTTGCTGGGCCAGCCCGGAGTCGGCCTCGATCAGTGCGGTGACGGCGTCATTGACTTGTTTCTCCACCAGCCCGCCCATGGCCAGCAGGTGGCTACGCACCTCTTCCAGCTCGGCATTGAACTGCTGAGAGATGTGATGGGTTAAGCCTTCCTTCGAAATCATGGTTCGCTCCGCGAAAGTTGCAAGCTTCAAGCCGCAAGCTTCAAGCAGTTAAATATTGATCCGGATATCGCCTACCGCTTCTGTCTTGCCGCTTGAAGCTTGCGGCTTGCAGCTGTTCCTAGCCATAGCGCCCGGTGATGTAGTCTTCGGTCTGCTTCTTGGCCGGGTTGGTGAACAGGGTGTCGGTATCGCCGAACTCCACCAGTTTGCCCATGTACATGAACGCGGTGTAGTCCGAGACCCGCGCCGCCTGCTGCATGTTGTGGGTCACGATGACGATGGTGAACTTGGACTTGAGCTCGTAGATCAGTTCCTCGACCTTCAGGGTCGAGATTGGGTCCAGGGCCGAGCAGGGTTCGTCCAGCAGCAGCACTTCCGGCTCCACGGCGATGGTGCGGGCGATCACCAGGCGCTGCTGCTGACCACCGGACAGGCCCAGGGCCGAGTCGTGCAGGCGGTCCTTGACCTCATCCCACAGGGCCGCACCCTTGAGCGCCCACTCCACGGCTTCGTCGAGCACGCGCTTCTTGTTGATGCCCTGGATGCGCAGGCCATAGACCACGTTCTCGTAGATGGTCTTGGGAAACGGGTTGGGCTTCTGGAACACCATGCCCACCCGGCGACGCAGCTCGGCCACATCCTCGCCCTTGCGGTAGATGTTGTTGCCGTACAGGTTGATGGCGCCTTCCACACGGCAACCGTCCACCAGGTCGTTCATGCGGTTGAAGGTGCGCAGCAGGGTCGACTTGCCGCAGCCGGACGGGCCGATGAAGGCGGTCACGCGCTGCTTGGGAATGTTCATGCTGACGTCGAACAGCGCTTGCTTCTCGCCGTAGAACAGGCTCAAGCCGGGCACTTCGATCGCCACGGTTTCCTGCTCCAGGCTCAGGCTCTGCTTGTCGCGACCCAGGGCGGACATGTTGATGCCGTGGGTATGGGTTTCGTGTTGCATGGGTCTCACTCCGTTCGTAGCTGCAAGCTTCTAGCTGCAAGCCGCAAGTTTTGAGCAAAAGCGGCTTGTAGCTTGCCGCTTGTGGCTAATGGCTTTAGCTGTCCAGCGCCTTGTACTTCTCGCGCAGGTGGTTACGGATCCATACCGCCGACAGGTTGAGCACGGCGATCACCAGCACCAGCAGCAACGCGGTGGCGTACACCAGCGGCCGCGCGGCCTCGACGTTAGGGCTCTGGAAGCCGACGTCGTAGATATGGAAGCCCAGGTGCATGATCTTCTGGTCCAGGTGCAGGTACGGGTAGTTGCCATCCACCGGCAGCGACGGCGCCAGCTTCACCACACCCACCAGCATCAGCGGCGCCACTTCGCCGGCGGCACGGGCCACGGCAAGGATCATGCCGGTCATCATCGCCGGGCTGGCCATGGGCAGGACGATCTTCCACAGGGTCTCGGCCTTGGTCGCGCCCAGGGCCAGGGAGCCTTCGCGTACAGTCCGCGGGATCCGCGCCAGGCCTTCCTCGGTGGCCACGATCACCACCGGCACCGCCAGCAGCGCCAGGGTCAGGGACGCCCAGAGCAGGCCCGGGGTGCCGAAGGTCGGCGCCGGCAGTGCCTCAGGGAAGAACAGGCGGTCCAGGGACCCGCCCAGCACGTAGACGAAGAAGCCCAGGCCGAACACGCCGTAGACGATGGCCGGCACGCCCGCCAGGTTGTTCACGGCGATGCGGATCACCCGGGTCAGGGCGTTCTGCTTGGCGTATTCACGCAGGTAGACCGCCGCCAGCACGCCGAACGGGGTCACGATCATGGCCATGATCAGGGTCATCATCACGGTGCCGAAGATGGCCGGGAAGATCCCGCCTTCGGTGTTGGCTTCCCGTGGGTCGTCGCTGAGGAACTCCCAGACCTTGCTGAAGTAGAAGCCGACCTTGGTGAAGGTGCCCATGGCGTTCGGCTGGTAGGCATGCACCACCTTGCCCAGGCCGATCTCCACTTCCTTGCCGTTGGCATCGCGGGCGGTCAGGCTGTCGCGGTTGAACTGGGTATGCAGCTCGCTCAGGCGGGCCTCGATGTCCTGATAGCGGGCGTTGAGTTCGGCGCGCTCGGCATCCATGTCGGCCTGGGCGGCGGCGTCCAGCTTGCCAGCCAGTTCCAGCTTGCGACCGTGCAGGCGGATGCGCTCCAGGCCGGCGTTGATCGCACCGATGTCGGACTTCTCCAGACTCTTGAGCTGGGTCGCCAGCTTGTTCACCCGGTCGATCCGCGCCTGCAGCTCGGGCCAGGCGGCTTCGCCCTCGGCGACCACCTTGCCGTTTTCCTTGACGTTGACCAGGTAGCCGTAGAAGTTGCCCCACTCACGGCGCTCGATGGCCATCAGTTCCTTGGGGTAGCTCTGGTTGGTCAGCCACTCGCCGACGATCCAGGTGAAGTCGCTGCCGTTCAGGTCGCGGTTGCCCACCTTGAGCAACTCGCGGGTCATGAACTCAGGGCCCTGGTCGGGCACCGGCAAGCCGGCACTCTTCAGGCGCGCCCGGGGCACTTCTTCCTTTTGCACCACTTCACCGACCACCAGGTGATTGGCCTGGCCGGGCACGTCGTAGCTGGCATGCACCAGGTCCGCCGGCCAGAAGTGGCCCAGGCCGCGCACGGCGATCACCGCCAGCAGGCCGATGGTCATGATGACCGCGATGGACACTGCGCCACCGCTGATCCAGACGCCGGGGGCGCCGCTCTTGAACCAGTCTTTGAGGGAGTTCTGTTTCACAGACTTCTACCTTTCTTAAAGCGACGAGTATTTCTTGCGCAGACGCTGACGGATCAGCTCGGCGAGGGTGTTCATGATGAAGGTGAACAACAGCAGTACCAGCGCCGAGAGGAACAGCACGCGGTAGTGGCTGCCGCCGACTTCCGATTCCGGCATTTCCACCGCGACGTTGGCCGCCAGGGTGCGCAAGCCTTCGAACAGGTTCATCTCCATGACCGGGGTGTTGCCGGTGGCCATCAGCACGATCATGGTCTCGCCCACGGCGCGGCCCATGCCGATCATCAGGGCCGAGAAGATGCCCGGGCTGGCGGTGAGGATCACCACACGGGTCATGGTCTGCCATGGGGTGGCGCCCAGGGCCAGGGAGCCCAGGGTCAGGCCACGGGGCACGCTGAACACGGCGTCTTCGGCGATGGAGTAGATGTTCGGGATCACCGCGAAGCCCATGGCCAGGCCCACCACCAGGGCGTTGCGCTGGTCGTAGGTGATCCCTAAGTCGTGGGAGATCCACATGCGCATGTCGCCGCCGAAGAACCAGTTCTCCATGAACGGGCTCAGGTACAGCGAGAGGAAGCCGACCAGGATGATCACCGGGATCAGGATCGCGCTCTCCCAACCGTCCGGCACCTTCAGGCGCAGGGACTCGGGCAGGCGGCTCCAGGTGAAGCCGGCCACCAGGATGCCGATCGGCAGCAGCACCAGCAGGCTGAAGATGCCCGGCAGGTGGCCTTCGACATAGGGCGCCAGGAACAGGCCGGCGAAGAAGCCGAGGATCACCGTCGGCATCGCCTCCATCAGCTCGATCACCGGCTTGACCTTGCGGCGCATGCCGGGGGCCATGAAGTAGGCGGTGTAGATCGCCGCGGCCACGGCCAGCGGGGCCGCCAGCAGCATGGCGTAGAAGGCGGCCTTCAAGGTGCCGAAAGTCAGCGGCGACAGGCTCAGCTTGGGTTCGAAGTCAGTGTTGGCCGCCGTGGACTGCCAGACGTACTTGGGCTCGTCGTAGTTCTCGTACCAGACCTTGCTCCACAGCGCGCTCCAGGACACTTCCGGGTGCGGGTTGTCCAGCACCAGGGGTTGCAGCTTGCCACCGGCCTCGACGATCACCCGGTTGGCGCGAGGCGACAGGCCGAACAGGCCCTGGCCATCCACCACCTGGTCCACCAATAGGGTGCGGTGGGCGGTACTGTGGAAGACCCCGAGCTTGCCGGCGGCGTCCAGGGCGACGAAGCCCTTGCGGCGCTCTTCGGCGGTGATTTCAACGATGGGCGCGGTGCCCATCTGGAAGGTGCGGATCTGCTTCAGGCGCAGCTCGCCGTCCGGGTCACGGGCCATGAACCACTGGGCCAGGCCACCCTTGGAAGTACCGATGATCAGCGAGATGCCGCCCACCAACTGGGCGCTGGCGGTGACTTCGGTATTGGCGTCCTCCAGCAGTTTGTAGCGGCCGTTGAGGCTCTTGTCCCGCAGGCTGAAGACATCAGCCTGGGCACGGCCGTTGATCACGTACAGCCACTGCTGGCGTGGGTCGATGTACATGGCCTTGACCGGTTCGGTCATCTGCGGCAGGTCGATGGCGCTCTGCTCGCTGGTGACCTCGCCGGTCATCATGTTTTCTTCGCGCGAGAGCTTCAGCACATGCAGCTGCGAACCGGTGGAGCCGGCCAGCACCAACGTGGTATCGCTGGCGTTGAGGTTGACGTGCTCCAGCGCGCCGCCTTCTGCGTTGAGGGTGATCGGGGCTTCGCCGTAGGGGTATTCGATCGCCGGGGAGATGGTCTTCTTGCCATCCGGGTAGCTGACTTTATAGGTGTGGCGGAACACCAGGGCCTGGCCGTTGGACAAGCCGACCACCACCATGGGGATACCGGGCTGGTCCTTGCCGATGGAGGTGACGCGGGTGCCCGCCGGGATCGGCAGGTCGACCTTGCGCAGCTCGGCGCCGTTATCGATATCGAAGAACAGCGCCTGGCCCTTGTCGGAAACGCGCATGCCGACCTGGTTCTGCTCTTCCAGGGAGAACATCAGGGGCTTACCGGCGTCTTGCATCCAGGCGGGCGTCAGGGGGTCCTTGGAGGTCAGCTCGGCGCCCTGGAACAGCGGGGCGACGACGTAGGCCAGGAAGAAGAAGATCAGGGTGATCGCCGCCAGGACGGCCAGGCCGCCGACGAGGACGTACCAACGGGTCAGGCGGTCCTTGAGCGCACGGATGCGGCGCTTGCGTTGCAGTTCAGGCGTATTGAAGTCAATGCGCTTGGGGGGAGAAGTCGTAGTCATGGTGGAATTGGCCAGATCATTCATGCGCACACCCTAGCGATCCTGTATGACAGAAAGATGACAATGCAGTGACGCAACAAATCCGCCGCGTGGCTGGGCCTGCAGCGGACAGAAAATGGAGGTGGCAGGAGCCGGCCGGGGTGGTTGACCCAAAGGCCGGCTGCTGCGAAAAGGTCCGGCCGGGCCGGACCTTTGGCGGCGGTTTATGCGCCTTCTTTCAGACCCAGGTCAGCCAGGGCCTTGGCGGCGACTTTGGCTGGCAGTGGGATGTAACCGTCCTTCACGACCACTTCCTGACCCTGCTTGGACAGAACCAGTTTCACGAACTCGGCTTCCAGCGGGGCCAGAGGCTTGTTCGGGGCCTTGTTGACGTAGACGTACAGGAAGCGCGACAGCGGGTACTTGCCGTTCAGGGCGTTTTCTTCGGTGTCTTCGATGAAGTCGCTGCTGCCTTTCTTGGCCAGGGCCACGGTCTTCACGCTGGCGGTCTTGTAGCCGATGCCCGAGTAGCCGATGCCGTTCAGCGAGGAGCTGATGGACTGCACGACCGAAGCCGAACCTGGCTGCTCGTTGACGTTAGGCTTGTAGTCGCCTTTGCACAGGGCTTCTTCCTTGAAGTAGCCGTAGGTGCCGGATACCGAGTTGCGACCGAACAGCTGCACTGGCTTGTTGGCCAGGTCGCCCTTCACGCCCAGGTCACCCCAGGTCTTCACTTCTTCCTTGGCACCGCACAGGCGGGTCGAGGAGAAGATCGCGTCGACCTGCTCCATGGTCAGGTGCTGGATCGGGTTGTCCTTGTGCACGAATACGGCCAGGGCGTCCACGGCAACCGGGATGGCGGTTGGCTTGTAGCCGTACTTCTGTTCGAAGGCCGCCAGCTCGGTGTCCTTCATCTTGCGGCTCATAGGGCCCAGGTTGGAGGTGCCCTCGGTCAGCGCGGGTGGCGCGGTGGCGGAGCCAGCGGCCTGAATCTGGATGTTTACGTTCGGATATTCTTTCTTGTAGTGCTCGGCCCACAGGGTCATCAGGTTGGCCAGGGTATCGGAACCGACGCTGGACAGGTTGCCCGACACACCAGTGGTCTTGGTGTAGCTCGGGATAGCAGGGTCGACAGCGGCAACCGCGTGGGCAGTCGCAACGCCAGCGGCGACGAAGGTCATTGCCGCCATCAAACGCTTCAGTTTCATGCCTTACTCCTAGCAGATAGGGTGTGTTAAGTCGGGGCCAAGTATCTGTAGGCCGTGTGAACACTCTATGTCCGGAATATGACAATTAGATGAAAGGCCAGCATCACGAGACTCGCGAGCTGGCCTTTTTTTCACAAGCGCCGCAGAGCGCCGTTCATACAGGTGTCGCAGCAGGTTTCAGCGACCCTTCTTCCACAGGTACAGCCCCGAGAGCAGGCCGATGCCGCAGATGATCGCCACGTAGTAGGCCGGGGCCATGGGGCTGCTCTTGAGCATCCAGGTCACCACCATCGGCGTCAGCCCGCCAAAGATTGCGTAGGCCAGGTTGTAGGAGAACGACAGGCCGCTGAAGCGCACCGCCGCCGGGAAGGCGCGGACCATCACGTAGGGCACCGCGCCGACGAGGCCGACGCACAGGCCGGTCAGGGCGTAGAGCGGGAACAGCAGGTGCGGGTTGTCTTGCAGCACGTGGTAGAAGACCCAGGACGAAGCCAGCAACAGCAGGCTGCCGAAGACGAACACCCGCCCGGCACCGAAACGGTCGGCCAGGCTGCCGAACAGCACGCAGCCCAGGCTCAGGAACACGATGGCCAGGCTGTTGGCCTCAAGGGCGGTGATGGCCGAGAACTTGTAGACCGTCTGCAACACGGTGGGGGTCATCAGGATCACCACGATGATCCCGGCCGACAGCAGCCAGGTCAGCAGCATGGAGATCAGGATCGCGCCGCGATGGTCACGCAGCACCGCCCGCAGCGGCAGCTCCTCGGCCAGGGCCTTGCGCAGTTGCAGCTCGGCGAACACCGGGGTCTCGTGGAGCAGGCGACGCAGGTACACCGAGAACAGGCCGAACACCCCACCCAGCAGGAACGGCACGCGCCAGGCATAGGCCGCCACTTCTTCCGGGGTATAGATGCTGTTGATGGCCGTGGCCACCAGCGAACCCAGGAGAATGCCGGCGGTCAACCCCGAGGTCAGGGTGCCGCAGGCGTAGCCGATGTGCCGCGCCGGCACGTGCTCGGAAACGAACACCCAGGCCCCGGGCACTTCGCCACCGATGGCCGCGCCCTGGATCACCCGCATCAGCAACAGCAGCACCGGTGCCCACAGACCGATCTGCTCATAGGTGGGCAACAGGCCCATGATCAGGGTCGGTACCGCCATCATGAAGATGCTCAGGGTGAACATCTTCTTGCGCCCCAGCAGGTCGCCGAAGTGGGCCATGACGATCCCGCCCAGGGGGCGGGCCAGGTAGCCGGCGGCAAAGATGCCGAAGGTCTGCATCAAGCGCAGCCATTCGGGCATGTCCGCCGGGAAGAACAGCTTGCCCACCACAGTGGCGAAGAACACGAAGATGATGAAGTCATAGAACTCCAGCGCGCCGCCCAGGGCGGACAGCGACAGGGTCTTGTAGTCACTACGAGTCAAGGGACGGGCGGGAGGCGCTGATTGCGCGGCGCTCGAGGGCACTGTGGTCATGGCAAGGGGCTTCTCTTATTAGTTGGTTCTGGAAGCCGCAACAGCTCTGGTTGGGGCCTGGCAGGTTCGGCACGATAGCAAATTGTTCGAACACCTACACAGCGACGCACAAATGACGCACAAAATTGCGAACCAGACGGGTCGTCGCGGAGTCTACCGACCGATATACTCGCAGGGCCCGGCGCGCAGAGCCGCTCCCGGCAAGGGTTGTTGTGCGAAAACGCCGTTGTATTCATGACCGCCGGGAACCTCCCGACGCAAGCAAGACAAGGCCGGAACACCATTGCATGCCCCACCCACAGTGCCCGGCGCGCAATGCTTCCCCTGTGCATGAACAGCCGGTTTCGCAGAGTTTCCCTTTAGCACGCCTTAGAAAGAACGTGACGAACGTAGTATGTTCGGGCTGAATCGTTTTTCCTGAAGACGGCTATTCACCTGAAGTACCCATGAAGCGTCACGGGTCAGAGGCCCCTCGGCATGATAGAGCTCGAACAAGAAGATCCAATCCCGCAAGGCGACCTGGCCCTGCAAATCACCGCCCTGCCGCGCGAAACCAACGGCTTTGGCGATATTTTCGGCGGTTGGCTGGTGGCCCAGATGGACCTGGCGGGCACCGCCATGGCCAGCCGCGTCGCCGGTGGCCGGGTGGCTACCGTGGCCATCGATCGCATGGCGTTCCTGGTGCCGGTGGCCGTCGGCGCGCAACTGTCGTTCTATACCCAGACCCTGGAGATCGGCCGCAGCTCGATCCAGATGATGGTCGAAGTGTGGAGCGACGATCCGCTGTCCAGCGAATGGCGCAAGGTCACCGAGGCGGTGTTCGTGTTCGTCGCCATCGACGGTAGCGGTCGCACCCGTTCGGTCCCGCCCAGGGCACGTTAAACCCGCGCGGCTGCCATGCGGTCCATGGCAGCCCAGCCTTTCGCACGAGAACCACGATGCCTACGCCCCACGTTGAAACGGTGAAACTGGACGAACTGAACTGCTGGCGGATCCGCCACGGCGATGCCGAACTACTGGTGGCCCAGCAGGGCGCGCACATTCTCAGCTACCAGCTGGCCGGACAACCGCCGCTGATCTGGCTGAACGAAGAAGCCCGGTTCAAGGCTGGCAAGAGTATCCGCGCCGGCGTCCCCGTATGCTGGCCGTGGTTCGGCAACTTCGCGCGCAATCCACAGAGCGTCCAGGCCATGCGCCAGGGCAGCGACGCGGCGCCGGCCCACGGTCTGGTCCGCGCCACCGACTGGGAACTGCAAGGCATCGAGAGCGAAGGCGAGAGCCTGCTGGTGCGCTTGCGCCTGCCCTGCCCCGAAGGCGGCTTTCCTGGCTGGCCGCACCAGGTGGAGCCCAGCCTGCTGATCCGCCTCGACCAGCAATTGCACATCAGCCTGACCAGCCATAACCAGGGCAGCCAGAGCGTCAGCATCAGCCAGGCGCTACACAGCTACTTCGCGGTCAGTGATGTACGCCAGGTCCATGTCGAAGGCGTGGACGGCCTGGACTACATCGAGACCCTGGAGGACTGGGCGACCAAGCGCCAGGACGGCGACCTGCATTTCACCGGGGAAACCGACCGCATCTACCTGGATGCGCCGGCGCAACTGGATATCGTCGATCCGCACTGGCAACGTCGCATCCGCCTGGCCAGCCAGGGCTCGCGCACCGCGGTGATCTGGAACCCGTGGATCGACCGCGCCGCGCAGTTCAGCGACATGGCCGACGATGGCTGGCAACGCATGCTGTGCATCGAGACCGCCAACGTGATGGACGACATCGTGACCCTGGCTCCCGGCGCCAGCCACACCTTGAGCGTCAGCATCGACAGCATCGCGCTCTGACTGCAGGCCATGGGGAAGGAGTCGTTCCTTCCCCGCAGCCAACCCTCTTGCCGGCTACAAATCCGACTCCTGCACCACCCGCACCTTCGCCGCATCCAGGGCATAGGCCGCATCCGCCAGGTCATTGCTGACCTTCTCGATCTTCAAGGCACCTGTCACCCATAGCGGCGTGTAGATGTCGTCGAGCTTCACGCCCTTGGGAAAGCGCACCAGCACCAGCTGGTTGGGCGGCGGTGGCGGCACATGGATGCAGGCCCCTGGGTAAGGCACCAGGAAGAACAGCGTGCTGCGTCCCTTGGCATCAGCCTCCAAAGGCACCGGATAACCACCAATGCGGATCTGCTTGCCGTTCATGGCCGCCACGGTCTTGGTGGAATACATCACTGCCGGCAAGCCCTTGCTCTGCTTCAAGCCACCCTTCTGGGTAAAGGTGCCGTTGGCTTCGGGCGAGTTGTGGTCGATTTCCGGCATCTGCTCCAGGGCTTTCTGATCGGACTTGGGCATCAGCTCCAGCCAATCGGTTTCCGGCAGCTCGCCGGCCTGGGCCAGGCCGCAGCCCAGCAGAACGAGGGTCAATAAGAGACGACGCATGAGGGTGGTGCTCGGTCAAAAAGAAAGGACGGACAAACGCGGGCATTCTAGTGCCCAAACCATCGGCTGCGTTGAAGTTTCAGATGAAGAAAATCGCACCCCTCCGCCCGAGCGGCGAAGGGGGCTTGTGCACCGGCTCAGCTCTTCTTGATGAAGCCGTAGATCACCAGCAGGATGATCGCGCCCACCACTGCACCGATGAAGCCTGCGCCCTGGCCAGCCTGGTAGATGCCCAGTGCCTGGCCACCGTAGGTAGCCGCCAGCGAGCCGCCGATACCCAGCAGGATGGTCATGATCCAACCCATGCTGTCGTCTCCCGGCTTGAGGAAACGCGCGAGCAGACCAACGATCAAGCCGATGAAAATGGTTCCGATAATGCCCATGGCTGTTCCTCTGTAGGAGTGGGTAAACCAAAGCCTAGTCAGCGCCTTGGCATCCTGCTATCAGAGAACGGCGGGAAACGAAGGTTCCCGCCAGCCGGTGCATTTGTTATTCGGCGACCAGCGCCTGGACCTTGAGGATCTGCGCCTGCAGGGTCGCCTGGTCGGCACAGCGCAGGTTGGCATGGCCGACCTTGCGCCCGACCTTGAAAGCCTTGCCGTAGTGATGCAGATGGCAGTCGTCGATGCTGATGACCTTGTCCACCGGCGGTACTTCACCGATGAAGTTGATCATGGCGCTCTCGCCCACCTTGGCAGTGGAACCCAGCGGCAGGCCGGCCACCGCCCGCAGGTGGTTTTCGAACTGGCTGCACTGGCTGCCTTCGGTCGTCCAGTGCCCGGAGTTGTGTACCCGCGGGGCGATTTCGTTGGCCTTCAGGCCCCCGTCCACCTCGAAGAACTCGAACGCCATCACGCCCACGTAGTCCAGTTGCTTGAGCACGCGGCTGGAGTAATCCTCGGCCAGCGCCTGCAACGGGTGATCGCTGCTGGCCACCGACAGGCGCAGGATGCCGCTGTCGTGGGTGTTGTGCACCAACGGGTAGAACCGGGTCTCGCCATCGCGGGCACGCACGGCGATCAGCGACACTTCGCCAGTGAACGGCACGAAGCCTTCCAGCAGGCACGGCACGCTGCCCAGCTCGGCGAAGGTACCCTCGACATCGGCGGCGCTGCGCAGGACCTTCTGGCCCTTGCCGTCGTAGCCCAGGGTCCGGGTCTTGAGCACGGCCGGCAGGCCGATGCGCGCCACCGCGGCGTCCAGGTCGGCCTGGGACTGGATGTCGGCGAACTCGGGGGTGGGAATCCCCAGGTCCTTGAACATGCTCTTCTCGAACCAGCGGTCACGAGCGATGCGCAGTGCCTCGGCGCTCGGGTAGACCGGCACGAATTGCGACAGGAAGGCCACGGTCTCGGCCGGCACGCTCTCGAATTCGAAGGTCACCAGGTCCACCTCGTCGGCCAACTGGCGCAGGTGATCCTGGTCGCCGTAATCGGCCCGCAGGTGTTCGCCCAGGGCGGCTGCGCAGGCATCCGGCGCCGGGTCGAGGAAAGCGAAGTTCATTCCCAGCGGGGTTCCCGCCAGGGCCAACATGCGGCCCAGCTGGCCGCCACCGATTACACCGATCTTCATCGTCAACGACCTCAGGCGACGCGCGGGTCTGGATTGTCCAGGACGCTGTCTGTCTGTTCAGCACGGAATTTTTTCAGCACCGCATGGAACTGCGGGTGCTTGGCGCCCAGGATGCTCGCCGAGAGCAGGGCGGCGTTGATCGCACCAGCCTTGCCGATGGCCAGGGTCGCTACCGGGATGCCGGCGGGCATCTGCACGATCGACAGCAGCGAATCCACGCCCGAGAGCATCGAGGACTGCACCGGCACGCCCAGCACCGGCAGGTGGGTCTTGGCCGCACACATGCCTGGCAGGTGGGCCGCGCCACCGGCACCGGCGATGATCACCTCGATGCCACGCGATTCGGCCTCGTCGGCGTACTGGAACAGCAGGTCCGGGGTGCGGTGTGCGGAAACCACCTTCACCTCGTAGGGGATGCCGAGTTTATCCAGCATATCGGCGGTGTGGCTAAGGGTGGACCAATCGGACTTGGAGCCCATGATCACGCCAACCAGTGCACTCATCGTCGTGCCTCTTTCTCTCTGGGCGCCCGCAGGCGCGTCAAAAAACAACAAGCCACGCAAAATGGCGTGGCTTGTTGTACGAATTCTGGCCAGGTAAACCGGCCGGAGGCCGCGCAGTATACCCAAAAAAATGTCCGCGACACACGTTCACCGACCACCTGCGACACACTGGCCTTCTTTGCCCAAAGGCCCGGTTTTATTGACTTTGAAGTCAGCCGCCCCACATTGGAAATCCCTGCGGCCCTGCCGGTTTCCTGTAGCCGCGGCCACAGGCGACGCACGGGCGCACAACGGCCGCAGAAAAGGTCCAGTCGGCCACGCACCCGAAGGCCCGGCGGGCCTTGTCGCAGCCTCACCGGCGGCTACAGGGTCATGGGTTGCTCGCACCCTGCGCCGCGGCGCCCTCGAGCTTGCGCCACAGCAGGCGCACGTTGGCCTTGCGCACCAGGGCACAGCGGTACAGGCGGATCTCCAGCGGCACATGCCATTGCGCGCCACCGCACACCACCAGCTCGCCCCGGGCCAGCTCGGCGCGCACGCTCAATTGCGGCACCCAGGCAATACCCAGGCCTTCCAGGGCCATGCTCTTGAGGCTATCGGCCATGGCGGTCTCATAGACGGTCGTGAAACGCAGGTTGCGCTGGCGCAGCAGCAGATTGACCGATCGCCCGAGGAAGGCCCCGGCGCTGTAGGCCAGCAACGGCACGCTGGCTTCGCCTTCCAGGTCGAACAGCGGCTTGCCTTGGGCATCGGCGGCGCAGACCGGAAGCATCTCGGTGTGCCCCAGGTGCAGCGAGGGGAAGATTTCCGAGTCCATCTGCAAGGCCGCGTCCGGGTCATAGAAAGCCAGCATCAGGTCACAACCGCCCTCACGCAGGGCGTGTACCGCATCGCCGACGTTGGTCGCCACCAACCGGGTGGCAATGTTCAGGCCCTCGTTGCGCAGTTGTGCGATCCAGCGTGGAAAGAACCCCAGGGCCAGGGAGTGGGCCGCCGCCACCTGCATCACCTCGCCCTGCCCCCCTTCCAGATGGTGCAGATGGCGCACCACTTCGCCGAGCTGCTCGACCACAGTGCGCGCCGTCACCAGGAACAGCTGCCCGGCCGCCGTCAGCTCCACCGGCGTGCGCGAACGGTTGACCAAGGTCAGGCCCAGGGCGGCCTCCAGGCTGCGGATGCGTCGGCTGAACGCTGGCTGGGTCACGAAGCGACGCTCGGCGGCCTGCGAGAAGCTACGGGTGGCGGCCAGGGCACTGAAGTCCTCGAGCCATTTGCTTTCCAGATTCATCACGTCCTCCCGGACACGCACCATTTTAGGTCACACGCTCGCCGGCAAAGCGGCGTCACATGGGCATTATGCCGAATATGCATAGGCCAGTGTTTAACAGCATTGGCTCTAAATTACCCTTAGCCCTAGGATTCGCAGCGTTCCCGGCACAGACCGGGTCCCTACCGAGATGATTTCCGTCATGTCCTCCGCTGCATCTTTCCGTACAGAAAAAGATCTGCTTGGCGTACTCGAAGTACCGGCTCAAGCGTATTACGGCATCCAGACCCTGCGAGCGGTAAACAACTTCCGCCTCTCGGGCGTTCCGATTTCGCATTACCCAAAACTGGTCGTGGCCCTGGCGATGGTCAAGCAGGCAGCTGCTGACGCCAACCGCGAACTGGGTCACCTGAGCGAAGCCAAGCATGCGGCCATCAGCGAGGCCTGTGCCCGCCTGATCCGCGGCGACTTCCACGAAGAGTTCGTGGTGGACATGATTCAAGGCGGCGCTGGCACTTCGACCAACATGAATGCCAACGAAGTCATCGCCAACATCGCGCTGGAGGCCATGGGCCACAGCAAGGGCGAATATCAGTACCTGCACCCGAACAACGACGTGAACATGGCGCAGTCGACCAACGACGCCTACCCGACCGCGATCCGCCTGGGTCTGCTGCTGGGTCACGACGCACTGCTGGCCAGCCTCGATAGCCTGATCCAGTCGTTCGCCGCCAAGGGTGAAGAGTTCAGCCACGTCCTGAAGATGGGCCGTACCCAGCTGCAAGACGCCGTGCCGATGACCCTCGGCCAGGAGTTCCACGCCTTCGCCACCACCCTGGGTGAAGACCTGGCCCGCCTGAAGACCCTGGCGCCGGAAGTACTGACCGAAGTCAACCTGGGCGGCACCGCCATCGGTACCGGCATCAACGCCGACCCGCGCTACCAGAACCTGGCCGTGCAACGCCTGGCCACCATCAGCGGCCAGCCGCTGGTCCCGGCGGCCGACCTGATCGAAGCCACCTCCGACATGGGTGCCTTCGTGCTGTTCTCCGGCATGCTCAAGCGCACCGCGGTCAAGCTGTCGAAGATCTGCAACGACCTGCGCCTGCTGTCCAGCGGCCCGCGTACCGGCATCAACGAGATCAACCTGCCAGCGCGTCAGCCCGGCAGCTCGATCATGCCCGGCAAGGTCAACCCGGTTATCCCGGAAGCGGTCAACCAGGTGGCGTTCCAGATCATCGGCAACGACCTGGCCCTGACCATCGCGGCCGAAGGCGGCCAGCTGCAACTGAACGTGATGGAGCCGCTGATCGCCTTCAAGATCTTCGACTCGATCCGCCTGCTGCAACGCGCCATGGACATGCTGCGCGAGCACTGCATCACCGGCATCACCGCCAACGAAACCCGTTGCCGCGAGCTGGTTGAGCACTCCATTGGCCTGGTCACCGCGCTGAACCCATACATCGGCTACGAGAACGCCACCCGTATCGCTCGCATCGCCCTGGAAAGCGGCCGCGGCGTGCTGGAACTGGTTCGCGAAGAAGGCCTGCTGGACGACGCCATGCTCGACGACATCCTGCGTCCGGAAAACATGATTGCCCCGCGCCTGGTTCCGCTGAAAGCGTAACCGCCGCGACACCGAAACATGCAACACCGCTCACCAGGTTGAGGGACTAGACACCTCTCACCTTTTGAGGGCCTGGAGACGAGTCTCCAGGCCCTTTTTTTTGCCTGGGATTTTTCCCTGCCACTGCAATTGCCGCCCCCACCTCACCCCAACCCTGTAGCCGCTGCCGAGCCCGCGAGGCTGCGAACGGCACCGCAGGGGCCGTCGATACCGGCACATCCGCTATGTGCCTGGTGCAGTGCTTTCGCCCTGAAATCGCTGCACCCGCCTCGTCGGAGTGCCGCCCAGCTCGTTCACAGCCGGCGGCAGCGGCTACAGGTTTTGTTCGGGGCAGTGGATAATCAGCCTCCCGCCACAGCCGGCAATGACTACCAAGGCACTCCGTCGATGGACCCGACATCCACCCAGGCCCTGCAACAGCTACGCGCCCTGCTCCCCATCGGCCTGCGTCACGCCCAAGCCCTGCTCGCCCGCTGCGCAGGCAACCCTCAACAAGCCGCCGAGCTCTACAAGTCCGAGCTGTTGCAGGTGCTGGTAGACAAATCCGGCCTGCCCTCCGAGCAAGCCAGGGAACAGCTGCTCAACGCCGGTTACGACCTCAACCGCGCCCTGCACGCTATAGAAGAAGCGCGCTTCACCCTGACCCAGCGCATCCTGCGCAAGCATCATCGGGACCCGGGCCAGGCCCTGGACCTGATTGCCCAGGCCATCGAAACCGCCGAGCAACTGCCACGCCAGTACTGGCTGGATTTCGCGCGACTGGAGCAACTGGCCCCGGCCCCACGCTGCTTCATGATCCTGCACGAATGGCTGGCCTATGAGGACTGGGAAGGTTTCGACAGCGCCCTGCACTTTCACCTGCCCCAGGCCATCGCTCAGTTCAGGCTCCTGCAACTCGACACCCTGGCGGACACCCTGGAACAGGCCGATCAGCGCCAGCAGCAGGTGCGGGCCGCCCATGCCGAGCACGAATGCCCCATCGAGCTGGCCATGCGGATCAACCAGGACCCGCTCTTCAACCGCCGCCAGGACCACTTCAACCAGCAGAGGCCACTACTGGATGAACGCCTGTACCAGTGGGTGGAGCGACATATAGAACAGTTTCCAACCTGAGCGGCGAGCCGGCGTTCCCGTGCAAACCGCCGCTACCGGCCCCCAGAAATCGGTAAACTGCCGCCCTCACCGAACACGGACCTCGGATTCAGCCGCCATGGAATTGCAGTACCGCCTCACCCCGGCCCACACCGAAGCCCGGCTTGCCGAAACACTGCCGCAGGCGCTGCTTGAGCATGACCAATTGCAGACGCGGATCTCCAGCGTCACCTCACGTTGGCAAGGGCGCCTGCTCGGCCCGCTGATCCTGCTGCTGAGCCTGATCGCCGCGCCCCTGGCGCTGTATTTCCCGGAACGGCGCTTTACTCCGGAAAAAATCATCGCCCTGGTGCTCTGCGCGCTGATTTTCATCCCGCTCTGGTGGCGCTTTTCCGGGCGCTGGGTTCAGCGCCTACAAGCCCGAACTCGTAACCGCACGCCGCTACGCAGCCTGAATCACCGCCTGATCGAAGCCCGCCTGCGGGCGCCGTTAAAGGCTATCGAGGGCGTTTACCACCTGACCTTCGACGACCAGGGCTTCTCCCTGAGCAAACCTCCCAGAGCCAAGAGCAGCCTGACCTGGGGGCAGATCGTGCTCCTGCGCGAAGCGGCCAATTTCTACGACGTGGCCGATGCCCAGATGCAGCGCAAAGGCCAGGCCTGCCGCATCGCCAAACACAGTGAACTGATGGACGCCGAGGAATATCAGCAAGGGCTGCAAGCTTTTCTGAGCCATTGCCCGGTGGCGCCAAGCGCCAACTGATCACCTTCCCCGACGCCCCACCAACGGAATTTGCATGCACACATCAGCGTCCTCCCCCCGCCCTGCCCGGGCGCTGGCCATCCTCGGCACTGGCCATGCCCTGCCGCAGCAGGTGGTCACCAGCGCTGAACTGGACCGCCAGCTCGGCCTGGAAGCCGGTAGCGTGGCACGCATCAGCGGAGTGCAGCAGCGCCATGTCGCCGCCCCTGCGGACACCGCCGCCAGCCTCGGCGCCAGCGCCGCGCACCGGGCCCTGGACGCAGCAGGCCTGGCGCTGGACCAGCTGGACCTGATCGTCTGCGCCAGCGGCACCCTGGACCAAGGCATGCCCTGCAACGCCGCGCTGCTGCAACGGGAGCTGGGCCTGGGGCAGTCGGGTATCCCGGCCATGGACATCAACGCCAGCTGCCTGGGCTTTATCGCCGCTCTGGACACCCTGTCCTGGCCGATCCAGGCCGGGCACTACCGACGTGTCCTGCTGGTGTGCGCCGATATCGCCTCCTGCGGCCTGGACTGGCAGCAGGTGGAAGTCAGCGGCATCTTCGGCGACGGTGCGGCGGCAGTGGTGCTGGGGGTGGGCGACGGTGGCCAGAAGATCCTCGCCTCGCGCCTCAAGACCTACGCCGAAGGCGCCGCGCTGTGTCAGATCCCCGCTGGCGGTTCACGCTTTCACCCGCGGCGCATCGACGTGCCGTTCGAGCCCCTGACCAGCTTCGCCATGCAGGGCAAGGGCGTGTTCCGCCTGGCGGCCAAGCACCTGCCCGACCTGATGGACGACCTGCTCCAGCAAGCCGCGCTGCCCCTGGCGCAGGTCGACTGGATCATCCCCCACCAGGCCAGCCAGCAGGCCATGGCGCATGCGACCAGACGCCTGAGCCTGGGGCCGGAGAAAGTCATCGATATCTTTGCCCGGCACGGCAATCAGGTGGCGGCGTCGCTGCCCACCGCGCTGGACATCGCGGTGCGCGACGGACGTATTCAACGCGGGCAGACCCTGATGCTGATCGGCACCGGCGCGGGCCTGTCCCTGGGCGGCCTGATTCTGGAGTTCTGATGAAAATCCTGGTCACTGGTGGAACCGGTTTTATCGGTCGGCATCTGGTGTGGAAGCTGGCCGCCGAGGGCTGCGAAGTGCAGTTCAGCGGACGCAACCCCGAGGCGGCGGCCCAAGTCACTGTCCACAGCCCGGCGCCTGTACGCTGGCTACCCCTGGAACACGGCAGCCGACAGGCCAAGCGCCTGCTGGCCGACGCCACCCGAGGGCATGACGCCATCGTCCATTGCGCGGCGCTGTCCTCGCCCTGGGGTTCGCCCCAGGCTTTCGCCCGAGCCAACCTCGACTCCACCGCCGAGGTGATCCACGCCTGCCGGGACAACCGCATCCCACGGCTGGTGCATATCTCCACTCCCAGCCTGTACTTCAACTTCAGCGACCGCCTGGGCATCCGCGAAGACCAGCCACTGCCACCACCGGTGAATGACTACGCCCGCAGCAAGGCCCAGGCCGAAACCCTGCTGGGTGAAGCCGGCCTGCCCGAATGCGTGATCCTGCGGCCACGGGCGGTGTTCGGCCCCTGGGATGCGACCCTGATGCCCCGCCTGTTGCGCGTGATGCAACGCGGAGCGATTCCATTGATGCGCGGCGGCCTGGCACAGCTGGACCTGACCTGCGTCGACAATCTGGTGCACGCGGTGTGGCTGGCCCTGACCCGCCCCCTGCCGCGCCCGCTGTGCGTGTACAACCTGAGCAACGCCACACCGCTGGCGTTCAAGGACCTGCTGCAACAGATGGCCGAGCACTTCCAGTTGCCGCTGCGTACCCGCCGCCTGCCCTGGCCCCTGGTGCACGGCGTGGCACACCTGCTGGAGCTCAAGGCGCGCCTGGGCAACGGCGCCGAACCCTTGATCACCCGCTACGGCGCAGGCGTCCTGGCCTTCAGCCAGACCCTGGACATCAGCGCCATCCAGCACGAGCTGGGCTATCGCCCGGTCATCACCCAGGAGCAAGGCATCGCCCAGCACGCAAAATGGTGGCTGGCACAGCAGGAGCAACGACCATGAGCCGCTGCGTCAGCTTGAAGATCCTGCGGGCCGGCTGGTGCCAGCACCTGGAATGCATGGCCGACCGTGGCGGGCGCCTGGCGCCGGTGCAGTTTCCGGCCTTGTGCGGGCTGATCCAGCACCCGGACCACGGCTGGATCCTCTACGACACCGGCTACGCCGAGCACTTCTTCCAGGCCACCCGCGCCCTGCCCGAGCGCCTGTACCGCAGCGCGGTGCCGGTGCAGTTGCCGGTGGCGGAACAGCTGGGGGCCCAGCTGCATGAACGGGGCATCGGCCCAGCGGATATCCGCTACGTGATCATTTCCCACTTCCACGCCGACCATATCGCCGGCCTGCGGGATTTTGCCAATGCCCGTTTCATCGCCCTGGAAGCCGATTACCGACATATCGACAGCCTGCGCGACCAGCGTTGGCGGGCCACCCTTGGCGGCCATTTGCCGGGTTTGCTGCCGGACGATTTCAGCGCCCGCCTGAACCTGGCCGAAGCCAGCCCCAGCTGCGCGCTGCCGGGCTGGATGGCGCCCTTCGAGCAGGGCCTGGACCTGTTCGGCGATGGCAGCCTGATCGGCGTGCCGCTGCCGGGGCACAGCGAAGGCCAGTTGGGCCTGTTCATCCCCAATGCCCAGGGCCGGCCAGTGTTCCTGGTGGCCGATGCCTGCTGGTCGGTGCCGGCCTGCCGCGCCGAGCGCCTGCCGGCCGCCCCGGCGCTGTGGTTTGCCAGCGCCGACCGCAGGCAATACGTGCGCACCTACAGCGGCCTGGGCCAGTTGATTCGCCGCGAACCGGCGGTGGCGGTGCTGCCGTCCCATTGCACCCAGGCCTGGGAGGCCTTCGCCAATGAACAGTGAGCACCTGCTGGGCACGCTGCGCACCATCGGTTCCTTCGTGTTCAGCCGCTACGCCCTGCGCTTTCGTCGCCGCGAGCGGCTGGAAGCCTGGCAGGCAAGGCGCCTGAGGTACTTCATTGCCCGGGTCATACCCCGTAGCGAACGCTTCAAGGCGCTGGCAAACGACGGCCTGCACCGCCTGCCGATCATGGACAAGGCCAGCCTGATGAATGATTTCGCCGGCTTCAACACCCGCGCCCTGAGCCTGGAGCAGGTACTGCCGGTAGCCCTGCAAGCGGAGCAGTCGCGGGACTTCAGCCCGACCCTGGGCGACATCACCGTGGGCCTGTCCAGCGGTACATCGGGGGCCCAGGGGGTGTTCCTGGTCAGCAGCGTGGAACGCCAGCGCTGGGCCGGCATCCTGCTGGCGCGCACCCTGCCCCGGGCCCTCTTGCCCCGGCTGGTGTGCCCCTGGCTGGCACCGCTGCGGATCGCCTTTTTCCTGCGGGCCAACAGCCGCCTGTACACCACCCTGGCCAGCCGTCGCATCGACTTCGCCTTTCACGACCTGACCCTGGGCCTGGCCGCTTCCCTGGAACGCTTGAATCAACAGAACCCGGACGTGCTGGTGGCCCCGGCCACGGTGCTGCGTGGGCTGGCCCAGGCGGCCCTGGCCGGGCAACTGACGATCCGCCCACGGCACATCCTGTCGGTGGCCGAGGTGCTGGAAAGCACCGACGCCGAAGTGGTGCAGCAAGCCTTCGGGATCAAGCCCCAGCAGATCTATCAGGCCAGCGAAGGCTTTCTTGGCTACACCTGCGAAGCCGGCACCCTGCATCTGAACGAAAGCCACCTGCACATCGAGCCGCAGTGGCTGGACCCGCAACGCACGCGCTTCCAGCCGATCATCACCGACTTTTCAAGGCGCACGCAGTTGATCGTGCGGTATCGCCTCAACGACATCCTGCGGGTAGCCAGCGCGCCCTGCTCCTGTGGCCGCGCGGAGCGGGCCATCGCCGCCGTGGAAGGTCGCGCTGACGAGATCCTCTGGCTGCCGCGGCTCGACGGCCAGCAGCTGGCGCCGCTCTATCCCGATGTCTTGCGCCGGGCCCTGCTGATGCTGGGGGCAGAGCTTGAGGAATACGAAATCCACCAGCGCGGACTGCTCTGGCAGGCCAACCTACGCACCTCGGGCGACTACCACGGGCTGTGCCAGCGCTTGACCGAGGCCCTGGCCGAGCTCTGCGCACAGCAAGGACTGCAGGCGCCGAGCCTGAGCTTCGGCCACTGGCAGGCACCGCCGCCCCAGACAAAAAGACGCCGCCTGCTGATGCTGCAACTTCCCGAGGGACTGTCATGCGTGTATTGATTCTCGGTGCCCGGGCGCCGGCCTGCCTGGAGTGGGCCCGGGCCTTTGGCCAAGCCGGCTGGACGGTGACCGTGGCCGATTCCCTGGCCCAGCCACTGAGCCGTTTCAGCCGCGCCGCCGAGCACTTCGTGCGCCTGCCCGAACCACGCCACGACCCCGAAGCCTGGATCGAAGCCCTGGCCATGATCATCCGGCAACAGGCCATCGACCTGCTGCTGCCCACCTGCGAAGAGGTGTTCTACCTGGCCCACGGCCTGGAACGCCTGCGACCTCTGTGCCGGGTGTTCACCAGCGGGTTCGACCTGTTGCACCGCCTGCACCACAAGGGCGATTTCGCCGCCATGACCGAGGGCTGGGCCGTGGCCGCGCCACCGACCCGGGTGCTGCATGACCCAGCTGCGCTGCAAGCGCTGGTCGCCGAACACGACACCCTGGTGTTCAAGCCAGCCTATTCGCGCTTCGCCTCCCAGACCCTGATCCGCCCGAGCCCCGCGCAACTGGCCAAGGTCCGGCCCAGCGCCGAGGCCCCCTGGGTGGCCCAGCGCTTTGTCCCCGGCCAGGAATACTGCAGCTTCAGCGTGCTGGTGGATGGCCAGCTGCGGGCCCACAGCAGCTACCAGCCACGCTACCGGGTCGGGCGTGGCTCGGGGATCTACTTCCACAGCTGCGCCCCGGCACCGATTCGTGCCTTTCTGGAACAGTTCGGCCAGGCCACCGGCTACACCGGGCAGGTGGGTTTTGACTTCATCGAGGACCAGCAGGGTCGCTTCCATGTCCTGGAATGCAACCCCAGGGCCACCAGCGGCGTGCACCTGTTCGACGACCAGCGGGGGCAACTGGTGGCGGCGCTGACCCACCCAACCGACGCAACGCTGGAGGCGACCCTGGAACCGCGGATGATCGCCCTGGCCATGCTGCTACTGGCCGCGCCGCAACGGGCCTTGAGCCACACCTTCTGGCAGGACTACCGACAAGCCCGGGATGTGATCGTGCAGGACGGCGACCGTGGCCCGCTGACCGCCCAGGTGCTGAGCCTGGCGGAAATCATCGGCCGCGCCCTGACCCGCCGTTGCGGGCTGCTGGCCGCCTCCACCGCCGATATCGAGTGGAACGGCCAACCCCTGGGGGCGCCGCGCCCATGAAGCTGCTGCTGCCCGAGCAACTGGCCCTTGAGCCACCCAGCGCAGGCGACAGCCACGCCCGGCACTATGTGCGCACCTGCGCCGGTGGCGCGCTGATCGGCAATGTCAGCACGGCCCTGGCCCTGCTGGACACCGGCCGCCATCAGTTCCCGGTGAGCATCAACCACGGCCACGACCCTGTGGATAACTGCTACGTGGTGTCGCCGCAAACCGCCTACAGCGGCTACGCCCGGGAAGAACTGCAGCGCCTGCGCCGACCCTGGCTGGCCTGGCCCTTGAAGCTGCTGACCCAGGGCGTGGACCGGTTGCTGAGCGCGGCCAGGGTCGACCGTTTGGTGCAGGTCAACAACTGGTTGCTGTCCACCAATCTCTACCCGGCCGACTGGGATGGCACGGATTTGCCAGCGATCACCGAACTGCTGCGCCGGGAGTTTCCCGACCACGGCTTCGGCTTTCGCTCGCTCAACGACTTCAGCAACCACGCACTGCGCAAGCGCCTGCAAGCCCTGGGCTACCTGGCCATTCCCAGCCGCCAGGTGTACCTGTTCGATGGTCGCGAGGGCGAAAACTCAACCTTCCTGCGCCACCACAACACCCGCCTGGACGCCACCCTGCTGCGCCGCAGCCCTTATACGGTGGTGCCCGGCAGCGAGCTGAACGAGGCCGACTTCCAGCGCATCGAGCAGCTGTACAACCTGCTCTACCTGGACAAATACAGCCGTCTCAACCCCCACTACAGCGCGCAATGGCTGCAACGCGGGCAGGCCGAAGGCTGGCTGCAGGTGCGCGCCCTGCGCAACGCCGAGGGGAGCATCGACGGCGCCCTGGGCTGGTTCGCCAACAGCGCGCTGATCAGCACGCCCATCGTCGGCTACGACACCGCCCTGCCCCAGCGCGCCGGCCTGTACCGGCAACTGACCAGGCTGTGCCTGCAAGAAGCGGCGGACCGCCGCCAGGTGCTCAACTTCAGCTCCGGCGCGGCAGCCTTCAAGCGCCTGCGCGGTGGTGAGCCACAGATCGAATACAGCCTGGTCCACGTGGCCCACCTGCCCAGGTCGCGACGCCTGGTGTGGCAACTGATGGGCCTGCTACTGCAACGGATCGGCGTGCCCCTGATGAGGAAACTCAAACTGTGAACAGTCACCCGGGCTGGTGGCCCGTCGCCCTGAGCCGACAGCTGCAACGCCAACCCCTGGCCTGCACCCTGCACGGCGTACCCCTGGTGGTGTTCCGCGACGCCCAAGGCGCCCCCGCCGTGCTGCCGGACCGTTGCCCCCACCGCTTTGCGCCGCTGAGCGCCGGGCGGGTGCGCGACGGACAGATCCAGTGCCCCTACCACGGCTGGCGTTTCGACCCCCAGGGCCGGTGCAGCCACCTGCCCGGCCAGGCGCAGCAGCGTTGCAGCCAGCCATTGCTGCACCCCCTGCACAGTTGCGAAGCCCAGGGACTGGTGTGGGTCAGCCTCGCCAACGAACGTCCGGACACCCCTCCAGTGGCCGCCGCCGAGCAGCCCCAGGCCCTGGACGTGTTCTGGATCAGCGACCGAGTGCAGTGCAGCTTGCAGGACGCCGCGGAGAACTTCCTCGACGGCTTCCACACCCACTTCGTGCATGCCGGCTGGATTCGCCACGACCGCCAGCGCCAGCGAATTCGCGCCTGGGTGCATCAGTTGGAGGATGGGGTTGAGGCGCAGTACAGCGAAGAAGGCACTCAATCCGGCCTGATATCCCGGCTGTTCGAAGGCGAACGCGGCCTGAGCATGGGGCGATTCCGCCTGCCGGGGCTGGCGGAAATCGAATACCGCGACCGCCAGGGCCGGCTCAACCTGCTGGTCAGCGCCTGGCTGAGCCCGGCCGCCGAGGGCGAGCTGCGCGTGTTCGCACGGATTGCCACGGCCCGAGGCCGCCTGCCGGGATGGCTCAAGCGCGGTGTGCTGCAACCCTTGTTCAAGGTGATCCTCAAGCAGGACCGGCAGATCCTGGAAAAAGTCAGCGCCAACCAGCTGCGCTTTGCCGGCGTACCACTGCGCTGGCACCGGCAAACGCCCCTGGACGGCTCCCAGGACCTGCTCGGGCCATGGATTCGGCAATTGCTGGAACAGGGTGAACTGAGCGACTTCCAGGAGCGGCACCACGAGTTCCTGCTGTAACCGGCCACACCCGCAACGCAGCAGCGCGACGAACGGACTGCACCGACACGGCGGTCGACCTCGGGCACCCCTGCAAGGCCCTGCCCACAAGGGTCGCAGCGTCCCCAATGAAGAACCGATTCAGCTTGCGCCGGGCCCACCGTTCCTCGGTTCCATGCGCTACATGCAGACGGCAAGCCCTCGCACCGGTATAGTGCGCCCCCTCTTCGCGTGGACAGCCGTCGGTAACGAGGCTCCAACCCACGGGAAACCCGAACTAATAACAACCCGCGAATAGAGAACCGGGACGAACGCTCGCCCCACCGCTTTGCCGTGCGTGCAACCAGCGGTGTAACAAAGTGTTTCTGTCCGCTCTGCTTTTGCCTACACAAAAAACAGCGAGGAATAATCCATGCTCGAAGTCATCAACGACTTCCTCTCAGGGAAAGTGCTGATCGTGCTCATTGTCGGGCTCGGCGGCTACTTCACGATCCGCTCGCGTTTCGTTCAATTGCGCCACTTCCTCCATATGTTCGCGGTGTTCCGCGACAGCCTGAAAAGCAGCGGCGGCCAGCTCAGCTCGTTCCAGGCGCTGATGCTCAGCCTCGCCGGCCGGGTGGGCGCAGGCAACATCGCGGGCGTCGGCATCGCCGTGACCCTGGGTGGTCCGGGCGCCGTGTTCTGGATGTGGGTGACCGCACTGGTGGGCATGTCCAGCAGCTTCTTCGAATGCACCCTGGCCCAGGTCTACAAGCGCGCCGACGGCGACGGCCTGTACCGCGGCGGCCCGGCCTACTACATCCAGCACGGCCTGAAGCTCAAAGGCATGGCAGTGGTGTTCTCCATCCTGCTGCTGGTCACCTACGGCTTCGCCTTCATCGGCCTGCAGTCCTACACCGTGACGCACTCGCTGCAGGACGCCTTTGCCTTCGACCCTAGCCACACCGGCATCGTCCTGGCGCTGCTGCTGGCCATCACCTTCATCGGCGGCATCAAGCGCATCGCCGCGGTGTCCGACCTGCTGGTCCCGATCAAGACCCTGGCCTACATCGCCGTGACCCTGTACGTGATCGGCACCCAGATCGAACAAGTGCCGGCCATGCTGGAGACCATCATCAAGAGCGCCTTCGGTCTTGACCCGGCCTTCGGCGGCCTGCTCGGCAGCGCCATCGTCATGGGCGTGAAGCGTGGTGTGTTCGCCAACGAAGCGGGCCTGGGCAGTGCGCCGAACGTCGCCGCCGTGGCCGCCGTGAAGCACCCGGGCGCCCAGGGCGTGGTCCAGGCCTTCAGCGTGTTCCTCGACACCTTCGTGATCTGCACCTGCACCGCGCTGCTGATCCTGCTGTCGGGCTTCTACACCCCGGGCTTCGAAGGCGACGGCATCGTCCTGACCCAGAACTCGCTGGCTGCCGTGGTCGGTGACTGGGGTCGCCTGTTCGTCAGCGTCGCGCTGTCGCTGTTCGTCTTCACCTGCATCCTCTACAACTACTACCTGGGCGAAAACAGCCTGCAGTTCCTCACCCGCAACCGCACCGTGCTGATGCTGTTCCGCGGCCTGGTGCTGGCGCTGGTGGTATGGGGTTCGATGCAGGACCTGTCGACCGTGTTCGCCTTCGCCGACATCACCATGACCTGCCTGGCCTTCGTCAACCTGGTGGCCCTGGCCATGCTGTTCAAGGTCGGCATGCGTGTGATGCGCGACTACGACGAGCAGCGCCGCGCCGGCGTCGACCAGCCTGTGTTCGACTCGCGCAAATTCGCCGATCTGGACCTGGACCTGAAAGCCTGGCCCGCCGAACCTGCGGCCACCGCCCAGGCCGAGTCGCAAGGCGTACCCACAGCGCAACGCTGATGGGTGAACGACGGGCGCATCCTCTGCACCCGTCGGTTACAGTTCGATAAATGTGCGAGCGGGCTGGCCCGCTCCCACAGGAACTCACCGTTTCGGAGAATCCCATGAACCCTTCGACCTACCCTGCCGCCCAGCGCGTCATGGTGCTCTACACCGGTGGCACCATCGGCATGCAGGCCAGTGCCGACGGGCTGGCCCCGGCATCCGGCTTCGAAGCCCGGATGCGCGACTACCTCGACACCCGTCCCGACCTGCCGGTACCGGCCTGGCGCTTTCGCGAAATGGCGCCGCTGATCGACAGCGCCAACATGACCCCCGAGTACTGGCAGCGCCTGCGCGAAGCGGTGGTCGAGGCCGTCGAGAGCGAAGGCTGCGACAGCGTACTGATCCTGCACGGCACCGACACCCTGGCCTACAGCGCCGCGGCCATGAGCTTCCAGTTGCTGGGCCTGCCGGCACGGGTGCTGTTCACCGGTTCGATGCTGCCGGCCGGCGTGCCCGACAGCGATGCCTGGGAAAACCTCAGCGGTGCCCTGCTGGCCCTCGGCCGGGGCCTGGCACCCGGCGTGCAGCTGTACTTCCATGGCGAGCTGCTGGCACCGACCCGCTGCGCGAAGATCCGCAGCTTCGGCCGGCACCCGTTCGCTGCCCTGCGGCGCAAAGGTGGCGGCACCCAGGTCGAGGCCATCCCGCCAAGCCTGGACTACCGCCAGGCCCGGCAGCCGGCCAAGGTCGGCGTGCTGCCGCTGTTCCCCGGGATCGGCGCCGAAGTGCTCGATGGCGTGCTCGCCAGCGGCATCCAGGCTCTGGTGCTGGAGTGCTTTGGCAGTGGCACCGGCCCCAGCGACAATCCGGCATTCCTGGCCAGCCTGCAGCGCGCTCGCGAGCAAGGCATCGTGGTGGTTGCGATCACCCAATGCCATGAAGGCGGTGTGGAGCTGGACATCTACGAAGCCGGTAGCCGCCTGCGTGGTGTTGGCGTGCTGTCCGGTGGCGGCATGACCCGCGAAGCGGCCTTCGGCAAGCTCAACGCCCTGCTGGGCGCCGGGCTGGCTAGCGACGAAGTGCGACGCCTGGTGGAGCTGGACCTGTGTGGCGAGCTGAGCTGAAGCCCAGGCTCGGGAGCCGGTGGCTACTGCGGTAGCCGCCGGCTCAACGATGAACAGAGGGTGGCGCTCGGGTTACTTCTTGACCGAGTAATCCTGGCCCCAGACCCGCACCGAACTCGAACTCTCGATCGGCCCTTCGAACACGAACTTCTGCCGCACTGCCGCCTTGGCCGGGATGGTGACTTCATCCGGGTTGTCGAGGCTGACAGTCAGGTTGTTGGCATAACCGTCCTGGTCGATCGCCAGCAGGGCACCGGTCTGCTTGAGGTTGATCAGCCGCAGCTGGCTGTCGCTGCTGTTCTTGAAACCCAGGGTGACGTTGAAGCTGTCGCCGACGGCTTCGGTCTTCAATACCTGGACGTCGACGCGGCCCTTCATTTGCTCGCGGGAAGAAATGATCGAGGCGCCATCGACGCCTTGCGCCGATTGGCGACCATCGAGCACACCTTCGCTGACGCCACCCAAGAGGTTCTTGCCTGCCGAAATGGCTGACGAGACGGCTGACTTGGCAGAGTCCTTGAGGGTGCTTTCGCTGCCTGGCTCAGCCTCGGCCAGGCACAGCGAACTCAGGAGCAAGCCGGACACCAGGAGCAGGGAACGCGCAGGAGTGAGGGTCATACATAATCCTTTATCGAGGTTGCTGCACCGCCACCTCCGGCGGTGAATGACAGGCAGGTTGCACCAATCAAAGCGCCAAGTCACTAACCACACCACGCCCGAAATACCCCATGCCGCTGGCTGGAAAACCGCAGGTCCTGTCACGGGCGGCATGCAACTTGCTCCAGTCAAGGGTCTTTCCCAGGTCGGAATCTGCGCATGCTGCACTCGCACCTCACCACCCTCAATGCGGTTTCCCTGATCCTCAACACCTTCAAGGACCAGGGTCAGGACGGCGGCACGTTGTTGGCCGGCAGCGGTATAAACCCCACCGACCTGAGCCGTGCCGACACCCGCATCACCACCAGCCAAGAGATGCTGGTGTGTGCCAATGCCGTGGCCTTGCAACGCGATATCGGCCTGGAACTGGGCCGGCGCATGCACGTATCGTCCTACGGCATGCTCGGCTACGCCCTGCTCACCAGTGCCACCTTAGGTGACGCTTTGCGCCTGGCGCTGCGCTATCCGGCGCTGATGGGAACACTTTTCGAGCTGACCCTGGAAACCGACGGCCCGCGTATCTGGCTGACGGCCGCCGACTATCGCGAAGGCCCGGCCCTGGCCGCGTTCAACACCGAGTTCTGCCTGGTCTCGATGAAGGTCATCTGCGACGACCTGCTGGGGCATCCGCTGCCACTGATCGGCGCGCGCTTCGACTACCCGGCACCGGACTACCAGGCCCGTTATCGCGAACGCTTCGACTGCCCTCTGACGTTCGATGCCGCCAGCAATGCCTTCGCCTTCGACCGGCGCTGGCTCGACCAACCGCTGCCCCTGGCGGATGCCATCACCCACCAGGCCATGGCCGAGCGCTGTCGCAAGCAGAACACCGAGTTCACCGGACGCCAGGCCTGGCTCGGGCGCATCCGCCAGTTACTGGCGGCGCAGATGGACGCCGCTCCCGGCCTGGACGGATTGGCGGAACAGATGAACTGCTCGGCCCGGACCCTGCGTCGGCACCTCAAGGACCTGGGCTGCAGCTACCAAGAACTGCTGGACGAACTGCGCTTCGAGCGAGCCAAGCAACTGCTCTGCGAAGACCAACTGCCGATCTACCGCATCGCCGAAGCCCTGGGCTTCAGCGAGACCGCAAGCTTTCGCCATGCCTTCATCCGCTGGAGCGGCGTGGCGCCGAGCCAGTTCCGGCCCTGACACAAACCCCGGCACAACAGCGCCAATTGCATTACATTGCCGGCCTTTCATACCGGCAAGGGACGGCAACGTTGAATCTATCCACAGGTAGCACCGCCAGGCATATCGGCCTTCGTCGAATCGGCCTGGCGCTGCTGATGCTCGCAGCAGCACCCGCCGTCCAGGCTTTCGACCTGGCGAAATTCAAGTGGTGGGAGATGTCCAGCCACTTCGCCCTCGACGAGCCGGAAACCGCCACCCTGCAGATCAAGCCCTTCGCGCTGCCGGGCCTGGCCAAGCTGCCGGCGCGGATCGTGCTGAGCCAGTATCGCGGGATGTTCTATCTCAATGCCTACCAGGACCTGGATTACCGGCAGCGGGTCTACAAGTCGCCGCCCATAGCGCTGTTCAGCCCGGAAGATCTGCGTAACTGCGTGTCGCCGGACAATGACATCCAGGTCACGGACAACTGGCCGCCCAGCAATACCCTGGACACCGGCATCACCCTGACGCCGCTGGACTTCGACTGCTCGGTGCCGCCGCAGTGGAAACTCAGCCAGCGCTACCTGCTGATCGACCAGCGCGATCCCCAGCGCACGCTGCTGGCCATCAGTCATCGCCAGGACATGACGCAGATGGACTTCACGCCGCTGCAACCCATCAGCGACGAAACCGGACAGCAATGGCTGCAAGCCCTGCAGAAGTTTCCACCGTGGTTCCGGCCTTTCGACAGCGGTGGCGGCCCGATCACCCTCAATGCCTATGTCCCGCCAGCGGACGCGGATGCTGTCTGGAAGCAGTTCCGCCAACTCCACGCGCAACTGCGCAAGGCCAAGGACAAAGGGCCGGGGCTCCGCCAGGTGGAGGACTTCTTCGCGGTTCATGACTACCGCAGCATCGCCACCGACCACAGCGAATACCCCGGCCTGCTCAATGACATCGCCTACTGGGCCAGCGAGGCCGGCCAGCTGAAGGTCGCTCGCGGCTGGCTGGTGGAAGTGCTGCGCCGGGACATGTCGCGCATGCCGACCTACCTCAACCTGGCCGACCTGGACTGGGCCCTGTTCGAACAGCGGCCCCTGGACAACATTCCCCAGGGCCGGGCCATCGAAGGTTATCGGTTGTATTGCGGCATGCGCCTGCAACGCCAGATGAGCATCCCGCCCCGGGTGCTCCAGCGCCTGGGCCTGCAATCTGCCAACCCACAGGCGTGCCAGGGCTTCTGGCCGTTGGTGGCCGCGGCGGACGCCGGTGACGAAGCCGAGGTAAAGCGCCTGCTGGCCAGTGGCGTCAGCGGCGAAGTCATGGCCGAGGACGGCCGCAGCGCCCTGCTGCATGCCCTGGATGCCCCGCACCTGGAGATCGCCCGGCTGTTGCTGGCCAACGGTGCCCATACCAGCGGCCAGTATCGCTGGAGCACCCTGGCCATGCTGGCCATGCAACGTGACCTCAAGGATGGCCCCGACCTCGAGCAGGGCAGGCGCTTGAAGTTCCTGCTGCAGGCCGGGGTCGCCATCGACGAGCAGGACTACCGGGGCCGGACTCCGCTGATGCAACTGGCGGAGCAGGAGCGCAACCTCAAGGGCTTCACCTGGCTGCTGCAACACCCGCAGAACCTTGACCTGCGCACCGCAACAGACCAGGAAACCGCTCTGTACCGGGCCTTCTGGGGCAACAACTATCCGGCCATGAAGCTGTTGATCAACGCGGGGGCCAACCTCAACCTGAGCTATGGCGGGGGCACCTGCTACAACCAACCCATGGGGCAGAGCCTGCTGACTTTACTGGCCGACAAGATCTCCGCCGACGACACGTCGCGCGTCGTCAGCCAGCAAGACACCCTGGAGGTCTTCACCCTGTTGCTGGAAAAAGGCGCCGACCCGAATGTCGGCCAGCGCTGCGAGAAAAAAGGCTACGCCCTGCTGCTGGAGGCCATCGCCCGGAAAAAACGCGAGGACATGCTCCAGGTCCTGCAACGCTTCGTGCCGGCAGCACCGGCAGGCTGAAGCCACTGGCGCCCCGCAATGGGGCGCCATGCCCCTTCCAGGGGCGAATTGCGGTCACGCAATCTGGCCATATCGATCCTCTTTTGGCCGTTCCCGCCGTTCTCCAAAACCCCGCGCCCCGCAAGACTGTGAGCCACCGAATCAGCCTGCGGAGAACAAGAAAATGCTGACGATCTACTCGGACGATCACCACCTGCACCATGGCCGTTGCGAACTGATAGACGGGCAACTGATGCCCTGCTTCGAAATGCCCTCCCGGGCCGACCACGTGCTGGACCGAGTGAAGTACCGCAACCTGGGGCCGGTGGAGGCGCCCAAGGACTTCGGCCTGGAGCCGATCCAGCGCGTCCACAGCCGCGAGTACCTGGAGTTCTTCAAGGGCGCCTGGGAGCGTTGGGCAGCCAAGGGCATCGACGGCGACCTGCTGCCCTACACCTGGCCGGCGCGCACCCTGCGCAGCGTGATCCCCAGCAGCCTGCACGGCCAGCTCGGCTACTACAGCTTCGACGGCGGCGCGCCGATCACCGCCGGCACCTGGCAAGCAGCCTACAGCGCGGCGCAAGTTGCCCTGACCGCCCAGGCGGTGATCCAGCGCGGCGCCCACAGCGCCTTCGCCCTGTGCCGGCCACCGGGACATCACGCCGCCAGCGACCTGATGGGCGGCTACTGCTACCTGAACAACGCCGCCATCGCCGCCCAGGCCTTCCTCGACCAGGGCCAGCGCAAGGTGGCGATCCTCGATGTCGACTACCACCATGGCAACGGCACCCAGTCGATCTTCTACGAGCGCAGCGACGTGCTCTTCACCTCGATCCACGGCCATCCGGAAGCCGAATTCCCGTTCTTCCTGGGGTATGCCGACGAGTGCGGCGAAGGTGTTGGTGAAGGCTACAACTTCAACTACCCGCTGGCCGCCGGCAGCGGCTGGGACGCCTGGAGTGCGGCCCTGGAGCGGGCCTGCGGGGAAATCGAGCGCTACGGCGCCGATATCATCGTGGTCTCCCTGGGGGTCGACACCTTCAAGGAAGACCCGATCTCCCAGTTCAAGCTCGACAGCCCGGACTACCTGGCCATGGGCAAGCGCATCGCCGCCCTCGGCAAACCGACGCTGTTCGTCATGGAAGGCGGTTATGCAGTCGCGGAAATCGGCATCAACGCCGTGAACGTACTCGAAGGCTTCCAGAGCGCCCAGTAAGGAACCCGCAACATGCCAAGACTCCAACGCCTCATCGCTCCCGCCCTATGCGCCTGCCTGCTGGGCACCGCTGCCCACGCCGAGGAACGCACCCTGCGGGTGTACAACTGGTTCGACTACATCACCCCCAAGGCCCTGGAAGATTTCAAGGCGCAGAACAGCCAGGTCAAGCTGGTGTACGACATCTTCGATACCAACGAAGCCCTGGAGGCCAAGCTGCTCACCGGCAACTCCGGGTATGACGTGGTGGTGCCGTCGAATGTGTTCCTGGCCAAGCAGATCGAGGCCGGGGTGTTCCAGCCCCTGGACCGCGCCAAGCTGCCCAACTGGAACCACCTGGACCCCAAGCTGATGCAACTGATCGAAGCCAACGACCCAGGCAACCGCTTCGCCGTGCCCTACATGTACGGCACCATCCTGATCGGCTTCAACCCGGACAAGGTCAAGGCGGCCCTGGGCGAGCAGGCACCGGTGGACAGCTGGGACCTGATATTCAAAGAGGAGAACATCAGCAAGCTCAAGCAGTGCGGCGTAGCGCTGCTGGATTCGCCGTCGGAGATCCTGCCCCTGGCCCTGCAGCACCTGGGCCTGGACCCCAACAGCCAGAAGCCTGCGGACTACGAGAAGGCCGAGGCCCTACTGCTGAAGATTCGCCCGTACATCACCTACTTCCACTCGTCCAAGTACATGGCCGATATCGCCAACGGCGACATCTGCGTGGCGGTGGGCTACTCGGGTAGCTTCTCCCAGGCCGCCAACCGTGCCCGGGAGGCCAAGAACGGCGTGATCGTGGACATGCGCCTGCCCAAGGAAGGCGCGCCGATCTGGTTCGACATGCTGGCGATCCCCAAGGGCGCGAAGAACCCGGAAGACGCCTACACCTTCATCAACTACCTGCTGCAACCCCAGGTGATAGCGCCGGTCAGCGATTTCGTCGGGTATCCGAACCCGAACAAGGACGCCACCGACAAGGTCGACCCAGCGATCCGCAACAACCCCAACCTCTACCCCACCGCGGCAGCCATGAACACGCTCTACACGCTCCGGCCGCTGCCCCGTGATGCCGAGCGGGCGCGGACCCGGGCCTGGACCAAGATCAAGGCCGGGACCTGATCGCTACCCCTGTGGCTTGCTCGCAGCGGATTGCGCAGCAAGCCAAGGCCGACTAGCCGCTTGTGCCTGCCCCTCGTAACGCCGGCTTCACGAGGGCTACACGGTCGCGCGGGAGCACGCTCCCTCGCCGCCACCAGCCATCAGCAGCCAGTCAGGCCCTGGGGCGCCCGTTCCTCGGCGAAGAACCAGGGCCGCAACCGCACCCCCACGCCATTGCCGATGAAGGCCGCCACCAGCCACAACCAGCCGTGCAGGCTGCCGGAGGCGATGCCACTGAAATAGGCGCCGATGTTGCAGCCATAGGCCAGGCGCGAACCGTAGCCCAGCAGCAAGCCGCCGATCACCGCCGCCACCAGGGACCGGGTGGGAATCTTCAGGCTCGGGGCGAAGCGTCCCGCCAGGCCCGCCGCCAGCAAGGCCCCCAGAACGATGCCGATGTCCATGACGCTGGTGATGTCTTGCCATACCGGGGCCGCCAGGGCCTTGGCATTCGCCGCGCCTTGCCAGAACACCCACTGGCTGACATCCAGGCCCAGCCCACTCGCGAGCTTGGCCCCCCACAAGGCGAATGCCGAAGTGATGCCCCACGGCCGCCCGGCCAGGGCCAGGGTGGCGAAGTTCAGCAGAGCCAGGGCCACCGCGCCCCAGACCAGCGGCCAAGGGCCACGCAGCAAACGCCGCCAGCCCTGGTGCGTACTGCCGACCGGCGCTTCGAGGCTGCCATGGCGGCGCTTTTCCAGGACCTGGGTCAGCACTGCGATCAGGGCGAACAGGCACAGGCTCAGGCCCAGGGCCGGGCCCACGCCGAAGCTCTGGACGATGGAGATCGGCGGCAGCGAAGGCAGGGCGAACCACCAGTCCACATGATGGGTGGCGATCAGCGAGCCGCAGATGAAGAACGCCAGGGTCACCAGCATCCGCGCGTTGCCGCCACCGACGGTGAACAGGGTGCCGGATGCGCAACCGCCACCCAGTTGCATGCCGATGCCGAAGATAAAGGCACCGAAGATCACCGATACCCCGGCCGGCGCCACCAGGCCGGTCACCGGCTGGCCGAACAGCGTGCCGGCCCCCAGGGCCGGGAAGAACAGCAGCACCGCCAGCGCCAGCATCACCATTTGCGCCCGCAGGCCCGCGCCGCGCCGGTCGCGGATGAACACCCGCCAGGCCGAGGTGAAGCCGAACGCTGCGTGGTAGAGGGTCAGGCCCAGGGCCGCCCCCAGGAGCAACAGCAATACCTGGCGCGCACCCACTTGGGCCTGCAGGAACAAGGCGCCGACGACCAGGAGCAGCAAGGCGAACAGAGGAGCGCCGAACTTGCGTTCGGGCGCCACGGAGAGGGACTGGCTCATAGGGGGTCTCGAAAGGGAAATGCCCGGAAGTATACCCGTCAAACCCGCCAGGCCTGGCGCAGCCGCGCCATGGCCGAACGAATGTCGGCCTCCGGCACCGCAGCGAACCCCAGCACCAGGCCGGCCCGCTGGTCCTCGGGCGTCACGCTGTCCGGCAACCAGTAACGGCTCAGGGCGCTGACCTCGACATCGACACTGGCGGCCTGGGCGAGCAGTTCCTGTTCCCGGGCCAGGCTGGCGACGCTTACCGTCAGGTGCAGCCCCGCCGTCACCCCGGGCAGCGGCCCGACTCCGTCGATGGCCGCCGGCCAGGCTTCGAGCAGGGTATTGCGCCGGCTCAGGGCCGCGCGCCGCATGCGCCGGATATGCCGCTGGAAATGCCCGGCGGCCATGAACTCGGCCATCACCGCTTGGGTACTGACTTCCGAATGGCGCATTTCCACCGCCCGCAGCCGCACGCAGTCCTGTACCAGGTGAGGTGGCAACACCAGGTAACCCAGGCGCAGCGCCGGAAAGGCCACCTTGCCGAAGGTGCCGACATAGATCACCCGGCCCTGGCGATCCAGCGCCGCCAGGGGGGCCAGGGGCGCACCGCTGTAGCGGTACTCGCCGTCGTAGTCGTCCTCGACCACCCAGCCCTGGGTCCGCTCGGCCCAGGCCAGCAATTCCAGGCGCCGGGCCAGGCTCATGACCACCCCCGTGGGGTACTGGTGGGCCGGCGTGACATAGGCCACGCGGCAATTCTGCAACTGTGCCAGCTGGCGGCAATCGATGCCCTCCTGGTCCACCGCTATACCATGCAGTTGTGCACCGGCCATGGCGAAGGCGTGGCCGGCGGCGCGGTAGCCCGGGTTTTCCACAGCCACGGGGTCGCCGGGCTCCACCAGCAGTTGTGCACAAAGGCTGATGCCCTGCTGTGCGCCGCTGGTGATCACAATTTGTTCAGCCGTGCATTGCAGGCCCCGGGTGCTGCGCAGGTAGGCGGCGATCATGCTGCGCAGGCGCGCCTCTCCGGCCGAGTCGCCGTAGCACAGGTGCCGCAGGTCCGGTTTGCGCCAGAAAGCCGCATTCAGCTTGGCCCAGACCTCGAACGGGAACAGGTCGAAGGCGGGCACGCCAACTCGAAAGGCTCGGGGCGGACCGCTGGGATGGGTGCTCAAATGGTGCTTTTGCAGGCGCTGCAAAGTGCTGTTGGAGGCCAGCTTACTGGATGTAACCACAGGTAAATCGACGGATTTTGTGGATAAGTCTGTGGGTAAGCCTGTTGAAAAGCCTGTGGATACTTTTGTGGATAATTTCTTGCCCGAGGATCGGGTTTCCGGCAACTGGCTCACATAGGTGCCATCACCCACCCGCGCCTCGATGAAGCCCTCGGCATACAACTGGTCGTAGGCCCGCACCACACTGTTGCGGGAGATCCCCAGGGCCCCCGCCAGGTCGCGGCTGGCGGGCAAGCGCGTACCGCCGGCCAGGCGCCCGTCCAGCACCCGCAGGCGCAGGGCCTGGTAGAGCTGGCGACTGAGACCCTGGCGACGATCCAGGGCAATACCGGCAGGGTTGAAAGACAGCGGAGGCAAGGCACTGTTCATCGGCGTGCACCCAGGAAATTGGACCTATGAAATAGAGCAAAAGTGGCTCTTACCACGAACCATTAGCCTGCCTAGGATGCAGCCAATCGCCAAGGATTTTCCACATGTACCTACCTCGCGCTTTCGCTGACCATGACCTCTCCCGCCTGCACCAGGTGATCCATGACGGCCGCCTGGCCACCCTGGTGACCTGTGGTGCCCAGGGCCTGCAGGCCAGCCACCTGCCGCTGCTGCTGGAGGCCGGCCAAGGGGCCAATGGCACCCTCTACGGCCACCTGGCCAAGGCCAACCCGCAATGCGCGGAACTGGCCGCCGGTGCCGAGGCGCTGGTGATCTTCGAGGGCGGCGATGCCTACGTCAGCCCGTCGTTCTATCCGAGCAAGGCCGAACACGGCAAGGTGGTGCCGACCTGGAACTACGTGGCGGTGCATGCCTACGGCCAGGCCGAGGTGTTCCACGACCCGCAGCGCCTGCTCAAGCTGGTCGGGGCCCTTACCGAGCGTCACGAAGCTGGCCGCCAGCAACCCTGGAAGGTCGAGGATGCCCCCGCCGACTACATCGACGGCATGCTCAAGGCCATCGTCGGTTTCGCCCTGCCGATCCAGCGCCTGGAGGGCAAGCGCAAGCTCAGCCAGAACCGTGACGCCCGGGACATGGCCGGGGTCCGCGAGGGCCTGGCGACCAGCACCGACCTGCGTGACCAACAGCTGTCCCACCTGATGCGCTAATACTTCAACAATCAAGGAGCCTTCATGAGCCAGATCCAGATCCGCCCCGTCACCGCCGCCGACCACGCCGCCTGGCTGCCCCTGTGGCAGGCCTACCTGCGGTTCTACGAGACCGAACTGGCGGATGCCGTGACCCAGAGCACCTGGCAGCGCTTGCTGGATACCAGCGAGCCGACCCATGCCGCCCTGGCCTGGGATGGCGAACACGCCGTGGGCCTGGTGCATTTCATTTACCATCGCTCCAACTGGAGCATCGAGAACGCCTGCTACCTGCAAGACTTGTTGGTGGCCCCGCAACAGCGCGGCACCGGAGTCGGTCGCAAGCTGATCGAGTTCGTCTACACCCAGGCCAAGCAGGACGGCTGCGCCAAGGTCCACTGGCTGACCCACGAAACCAACGCCACGGCCATCCAGCTCTACGAGCGCATCGCCGAACGCCCAGGCTTCATCCAGTTCCGCAAACCTCTGTGAACCTGCCCAGGAGCCATTGAATGTCGACTTCCCTCACCGATTGGCAAGGCGCCCCTGCCCCTTCGGCCACCCTCTTGCAAGGGCGCTTCATCCGCCTGGAGAAACTCGACCCGGCGCGCCATGGCGATGAGCTGTTCCAGGCCCTTCAAGGCCCGGACGCCGACCCCGTGCTCTGGGACTTCCTGCCCTACGGCCCCTACCCCGAGCGCCCGGCCTTCGACGCCTGGCTGGCAGGCCATGAACGCAGCAGCGACCCGTACTTCTTCACCGTGATCGATCTCGCCACAGGCCAGGCCCAGGGTGTACTCAGCCTGATGTCCATCGTCCCGGCCCACGGCCGCATCGAGATCGGCCACGTGACCTTCGGCGCACCGATGCAGCGCTCGCCCAAGAGCACCGAGGCGGTGTACTTGCTGGCCCAGGAGGCCTTCGCCATGGGTTACCGGCGCCTGGAATGGAAGTGCAACAACGCCAACGCCCGCTCGCGCTATGCGGCCGAGCGCCTGGGCTTCAGTTTCGAGGGCGTGTTCCGCCAGCACATGGTGGCCAAGGGGCAGAACCGCGACACCGCCTGGTTCTCGATCCTGGACTCGGAATGGCCGGCCATCGCCAAGGGTTTCGAGCAGTGGCTGGGCGATGCCAACCAGGGCCCGCACGGGCAGTTGAGGAGTCTGGCGCAGTGCCGGGAGCAGATCCCGGGGCAATGAACGGTACCCGCCGCGCCCCATGCGCAGCGGGTGTCCTCAATCGCCTGGCAGGGCTCGGGCGCGACTGGCTCGCTGCACCTTCACCACTCCCATCTGCATGCCGAAGGGCCTGAACACCGCGTTCATCGACTTGAGGGTCGGGTTGCCGTCGCCATGCTCGATGTGCACCAGGGTCCGCAAGGAAATCCGGCACATCTTGGCGAACTGGCTCTGGTGCAGCCCGGTGACCTCGGTGCGCAGGCGTCGTACCGCATCACCGAGCGGCAAGCGACCGGTGGCCAGCTCCTGCTGGATGTCGTCGATCAATCCAGCGCGTTCGTCCAGGGCTGTACTCATCGCAATCCCCACTCTTGCAGGCGTCGGTCCAGGTGACGCAGGTGGACACCTGGATGGTTCATGGTGGCCGCCGGCAGGCCTCCGGCATCGAGCAGGTCCGGGAGGGCGCGCAGGCGCTCGGCATCCTCGCGCAGGTGCGCCAGGGCCAACTCAGGATCGAGCAACGGCCGCAGGCTGGCACAGACCAGGCGCCAGTCCACCTCGCCGGCCACTTCCATTCGTCCGGGCCACTTGGTGGCACGGGCAATTCCCGCGGTATCCATCACCATGGGGGCCAGGTCATGGATCGGGGCCAGGCGCACACCGTCTTCATCGCGGATCACCGCGATATTGCGCCCATGATTATGGGGATTGCCGAGGATCTTGTTGATCAGCTCCCGGCGCAGGTAGTCGGCCACCAGCTCGGGAATCGAGGCCTCCTGCCCCGCCGCTCGCCACAGCTCGGCAAGGGTCCCCAGCACTTCGGTATGGCGCATGCCCTGGTCGTAGCCCACCAACCCTGCCAGCGAATAGATCGACTCCAGCGCCAAGCGCTCGACGCCTGCCGGGCCGACACGACGGTCGAAACGCGGCAACCACAAGCTGGGCACGTGTCCCTCCTCCAGGGCCAGGCCGGCCGCAGGAACGGTCTCGATGTCCAACTGCTGCAAGGCGCGGTAGTAGTGGAACTCGCTCCTGAGGATGTCACAGTCGTTCTGGGCGGCCCGGTTACGAGGGAACTTAACCAGCCAGTGCTGGGCTGCAGCGGCGTCCTCCAGCAGTGCATCGGGATACAGCAAGCCGGCCCGGTTCTGTGTCAGCAACAGCTTGGGCGCCTCGCCACCGGCGCCCCTGGCTGCGCCCTGCTCATGCATGTACTCGACGAAACGTTGGTCGCCGGCCACCACCGCCTCCCGGCAAAACCCTTGCAAGGGCCGCCCGGCCAAACCGACCAGGGATTCCTTGATGCGCAGATGACCGATGGGAGCGGCGGTCGCCCGAGCCAACAGGAACAGCTCGGCAGCGACGCCCGCAGGGCACTCGCGACCGATATGGCCGAGCAAGAAACGCCGGGCATCGCCGGCCGGGGCTATGTCATAGAGAAATGCCGGAGCCCGGGATTCGCGTATCGGCTCCCAGCCCAAGGGCAGCGACCCACTGACCGAGCAGGCCAACGGACTGGCGACCGACTCCAGGTTATCCACCAGATACTGCCGCACATAACCGAAGCTGCACGGGCTGTTGAAGCCCTCCTCGGGCTTGTCGAAGCAAAGGGTCATGGCGTCGGTCCATGCCCCCGAACGGTAGAGTTGCAGCGTCAGCCGATACATCTTATTACCTGCAATTTAATGCACTCCGATCATACTGATCAGCACAAATATGCATTTTAATGCAGATATATAACAATAATCGAGAATAGATCTGTATTTAAATACACTTACTAAATTCGCCGAAAGCGCCCGGAAATACAGCGGATTTCATGACGACCCCTCGACCAGACCGAGAGCCGTAGCCCCGAATGACAGGCAAAAAAAAGGGAGGCCGTAGCCTCCCCGAGGTAAAGCGTTACAGATGAAGGCCGTGGATCAGCCTTCGATCTCGATCAGGATCTCGCCCGGGTTGACCCGGTCGCCCTTGGCCACGTGGATGGCCACGACCTTGCCGGCGATGGCCGCCTGGACTTCGGTCTCCATCTTCATGGCTTCGGTGATCAGCACGGCCTGGCCGGCCTTGACCACGTCGCCTTCCTTGACCAGTACATCGACGATATTGCCCGGCATGGTGGTGCTGACATGGCCGGGTGCAGAGGCTTGCTTGCGCTTGCTGCTGCCGCCGCCGACGAACTCGTTGAGGGGCTCGAACACCACTTCTTCCGGCATGCCGTCGATGGACAGGTAGAAGTGGCGCTTGCCTTCGGCCTTGACGCCGACACCGGTGATGTCGACGCGGTAGGTCTCGCCGTGGACGTCGATGACGAATTCGGTCGGCACGCCCTCGCCGCCCGGCTTGCTGACGCCACCGGCCTCGGGGATCGGCAACAGGACTTCCGGCACCAGGGTCCCGGCTTCACGTTCCTCGAGGAACTTGCGGCCGATGTCCGGGAACATCGCATAGGTCAGCACGTCTTCCTCGGACTTGGCCAATGCGCCGATCTCACCGCGCAGCTTGGTCATTTCCGGCTTCAGCAGGTCGGCCGGGCGCACGTCGATCACTTCTTCGCTGCCGATGGCCTGGCGCCGCAGCTTCTCGTCGACCTCACCCGGGGCCTTGCCGTACCCGCCTTGCAGGTAGAGCTTCACTTCGTTGGTGATGGTCTTGTAGCGCTCGCCGGCCAGTACGTTGAAGAACGCCTGGGTGCCGACGATCTGCGAAGTCGGGGTCACCAGCGGCGGGTAGCCCAGGTCGTGACGCACCCGCGGGATCTCCGCCAGCACTTCGTTCATGCGGTTGAGGGCGCCCTGCTCCTTGAGCTGGTTGGCCAGGTTGGAAATCATCCCGCCCGGCACCTGGTTGACCTGCACCCGGGTGTCCACCGCGGTGAATTCACTTTCGAACTGGTGGTACTTCTTGCGCACGGCGTAGAAGTACAGGCCGATCTCCTGCAACAGCTCCAGGTCCAGGCCGGTGTCGAACTCACTGCCCTTGAGGGCCGCGACCATGGACTCGGTGCCCGGGTGGCTGGTGCCCCAGGCGAAGCTGGAGATGGCGGTGTCGATATGATCGGCGCCATTTTCCACGGCCTTGAGCTGGCACATGGCGGCCAGGCCGGCGGTGTCGTGGGAATGGATGAACACCGGCAGCGACTGCTCGGCCTTCAGCGCCTTGACCAGCTCGCCAGTGGCGAACGGCGTCAGCAGGCCAGCCATGTCCTTGATCGCCACCGAGTCGCAACCCATGGCTTCCATCTGCTTGGCCTGGGCCACGAAGGCCTCGATGGTGTGCACCGGGCTGGTGGTGTAGGCGATGGTGCCCTGGGCGTGCTTGCCGGCGGCCTTCACCGCTTCGATGGCCACGCGCAGGTTACGCACGTCGTTCATGGCGTCGAAGATACGGAACACGTCGATGCCGTTGACCGCGGCCTTGGCCACGAAGGCCTTGACCACGTCGTCGCTGTAGTGGCGGTAGCCCAGCAGGTTCTGGCCGCGCAGGAGCATTTGCAGGCGAGTGTTGGGCAGTGCCGCACGCAGCTGGCGCAGGCGCTCCCACGGGTCTTCCTTGAGGAAGCGCACGCAGGCGTCGAAAGTCGCGCCGCCCCAGACCTCCAGCGACCAGTAGCCGACTTTGTCGAGCTTGTCGCAGATCGGCAGCATGTCTTCGGTGCGCATGCGGGTAGCCAGCAAGGACTGGTGGGCGTCACGCAGGATGGTGTCGGTAACAAAGATCTTCTTGGACATTCTTATCTCCTCTTAGCGACAAGCTTCAGGCTGCAAGCTCCAAGACAAAGCCGGTCTGCTTTGTCCTGTCGCTTGTGGCTCGCAGCTTGCGGCTGCATTCATAGGCCTGCGTGGGCGGCGATGGCGGCGGCGATGGCCAGGGCCAGCTCTTCGGGTTTGCGCTTGATCGAGTAGTTGGTCAGTTCCGGGTGGCTTTCGACGAAGCTGGTATTGAACTGCCCGCTACGGAATTCCGGATTGCGCAGGATTTCCTGGTAGTACGCCGCGGTGGTCTTCACCCCCTGCAGGCGCATGTCGTCCAGGGCTCGCAGGCCGCGGTCCATGGCTTCTTCCCAGGTCAGCGCCCAAACCACCAGCTTCAGGCACATGGAGTCGTAGAACGGCGGAATGGTGTAGCCGGTGTAGATCGCCGTGTCGGTGCGCACGCCCGGGCCGCCGGGGGCGTAGTAACGGGTGATCTTGCCGAAGCTGGGCAGGAAGTTGTTCTTCGGGTCTTCGGCGTTGATCCGGAACTGCAACGCGTAGCCACGGTGATGGATGTCTTCCTGCTTGACCGAAAGCGGCAGGCCCGAGGCGATGCGGATCTGCTCGCGGACGATGTCGATGCCGGTGATTTCCTCGGTGATGGTGTGTTCCACCTGCACCCGGGTGTTCATCTCCATGAAGTACACCTCGCCATCGGCGAGCAGGAACTCCACGGTGCCGGCGTTCTCGTAGTTCACCGCCTTGGCCGCACGCACCGCCAGGTCGCCGATGTAGGCGCGCTGCTCGGGGGTCAGCTGCGGGCTCGGGGCGATCTCGATGAGTTTCTGGTTGCGGCGCTGGATCGAGCAGTCGCGCTCGAACAGGTGGACCACGTTGCCGAAGCTGTCACCGAGGATCTGTGCCTCGATGTGCTTGGGATTGACGATGCATTTTTCCAGGAACACTTCCGCCGAACCGAAGGCCTTGGTGGCCTCGGAGATCACCCGGGGGAAGTTCTGTTCCAGTTCCTCGCGGCTGTTGCAGCGACGGATACCACGGCCGCCACCGCCGGAGGTGGCCTTGAGCATCACCGGATAACCGATGCGGTCGCCTTCACGCAGGGCTTCGTGGATGTCGGCGACGTTACCCTCGGTGCCCGGGGTCACCGGCACGCCAGCCTTGATCATGCTGCGGCGGGCTTCGGTCTTGTCGCCCATGCGGCGGATCACTTCCGCGGCCGGGCCTATGAATTTGATTCCACGTTCGGCGCAGATGTCCGCCAGTTCGGCGTTCTCCGAAAGAAAGCCATAGCCGGGATGCAAGGCATCGCAGCCGGTTTCCACCGCCAGGTTCACCAGCTTGCGTGGATTGAGGTAACCGGCCAGCGGTTCGGCACCGATGCTGTGGGCTTCATCCGCGCGCTTGACGTGCAGCGCATGGCGGTCGGCATCGGAGAAGATCGCCACCGAACGGATGCCCATCTCGGCGCAGGCACGCACGATTCGTACGGCAATCTCACCACGGTTGGCAATCAGGATCTTTTTTATCACTTGGAGTTTCCCTTGAGCCGTTGAAACAAACGACCCGCTAGACCGAGTCGGCGCGTGACCAAATGTTTCAAGTCAGTCGCAGCGACACACTAGCTCCGCGAAGGGATTAACAAAAATCAATAATTATTGGGACAACCATAAGTAAAGACTTATAGTTTTGCCTCCAGCCCCGGTGCGAGCCCTTGAAGCATGCGTAAATCCTTGATGCGCCTGACATTGCGCCAGCTGCAGATCTTCAACGAAGTCTGCGATCTACGCTCCTACAGCCGGGCCGCCGAGGAAATGTCCCTGACCCAGCCGGCGGTCAGCCTGCAGATCCGCCAGCTCGAGGAGCTGATCGGCCAGCCGCTGTTCGACTATGTCGGCAAGAAGCTCTACATGACCGAAGCCGCCGAAGCCCTGCAACGGGCCAGCCGGGACATCTTCGGGCGCCTGGAGAACCTCGACATGCAGCTCTCCGACATGCAGGGTTCGCTGCAAGGCCAGCTCAAGCTGGCCGTGGAGTCCAGCGCCAAGTACTTCGTGCCGCACCTGTTCGCCGCCTTCAAGCGCCAGCACCCGGAAGTCCACCTGCAGCTGACCGTGGTCAACCGCGCCCAGGTGATCCGCCGCCTTTCCGACAACCGCGACGACCTGGTGATCATGTCCATGGTGCCCCAGGACATGGAGCTGGAATTCCTGCCATTCCTGAACAACCCGATCGTCGCCGTGGCGCCCCCGGACCACCCCCTGAGCCATATGGGAGCCCTGCGCTTGCAAGACCTGGAGCCCTACACCCTGGTACTGCGCGAACAGGGCTCCGGCACTCGCCTGGCCTGCGAGGAGTACTTCAAGGAGAAGCGCGTGCACTTCACCCAGATCCTCGAAGTGTCGTCGGCAGAAGCGCAACGCGAGTGCGTCCGGGCAGGCCTGGGCGTGGCCTTGTTGACGCGCCACGCCCTGAACCTTGAGTTGGCGACCGGCGGCTTGATCGAATTGCCGGTCGAAGAGCTGCCATTGCTTCGCAGCTGGTGCCTGGTGCAGGCCAAAGCCAAACGCCTGTCACCGGTAGCGCATGCGTTCCTGGGGTTTATCCGCAGCGAACGGGTGCAGATCAGCGGGCTGGTTGGGCGGTTTGACGGGAAGCTGCCGGAGCGGCCTGCCAGTAATTGACGGCATCCTGCTCGGGGTAGTCGTTGATTTCCTGTTGCAGGCGACGCAGTTCGAAGCGGTGCTCGATCGCACGGCGAAATTCCATGCGGCGTTGGTCTTCCTGCTGACGACGGGTCTTGACTGCGCTGCTGCTCTCTTCGTAAGGCCGGGCCATTTCGAGTCTCCCAATGCGAGTACGGAGGCTTCACGATGCGCCAAGCCGATGACAGTTGTACGTCACTGGGGTAACAGAACGATGAAGCTTGCGGCGCCCGACGAGCGGCGCCGCCCAGGCTCAAACGGCCTGTTGCGACTCTTGCCGGTAACGTTCCGGACTCAGGGCCTGCAGGATGAGTTTCTTGTGGGCCTCCGGTAACCGGTAGTACGCATGCAAGTGCGGGTTCAGCTGGAAGTACAGCTGGCGACCACCGAACAGCGTTTGTGCGTACAGGTGTTCATCACGCAGGACTTCATAGGGCGTGGCGGTGTGCATGCTCAACACCGAGCGTGCCCTGTCCTTGCTCTTGATCGCCTTGCAGATCAGCTTGCCGAACTGGGCCTCATCGCCCTTCTCCCCAAGCAGCTGGAAGAACGCTCCCATGAATCCGTCGAGCTTCTTCAACGGGTTGCAGTAGATCTCCCGGGAAATTCGCGCCAGTTCCAACATGTCCCGGTTGAACTCCTTGATCGAGGCAAACACCGCTCGCACCGGGGCGGGCCATTCAGGCTGTTCATTGAATGGGGTAAAAACCGTCGGCCAGGCCACATGCAATTCAGCGATCTGCGGCTCCGATTCGATCCTGTAGCTGATCAGAGGGTTCTGGTACCCGGGCGCCATGGGCGTTTCCTGCATCACTTCCAGCGCGATGGCATAGGACGCGGAATAGAACCCCAGATGCCCCAACTGCTGTTTTTCCGCGTACGGCAAGACGCTCCGATAAAGTTCCAGGGCCCGCGTTGTCTCGCCCTCCTCCAGGGTCAGGGCGGCCCGTGCCTGCACTCCAAAGGCCGCAAACAGTGGGTAGTCCGAATGCCGCTCCAGCCTGGCGAACGCCTGCTCGATCACCACGGGGTCCCTGGGGTCCTCATCGGAGGCCAGCATAAGCTGGTAGAGGGGTTCAAACTCCTCGATCGACCTGGCGGCGACTTGTTGTGAAAAGGTAGCGAATATGTACTCAAAGTAGGGGTTTTGATCGGCACTGGACAGGCGGGAAGCGATGACTCCATCGAACAGTCTGAGATGCGCAATCAGCAACCGATCCTGCTTCCGACGCCCGTAGACGGCTTCGTAGTGATGACGAAAACGCTCTATCAAAGTGCTCTTCGAATCGACCTGGGCAGCGCTGTACATCTCGGAAAAACGATTGAGCGCAGTCGCCGCACGGTACGCACCGCCAATGGTGTCCAGCAGTTCCTGCTGCTGCGCCGCAGTCAGCTTGCTGGATGAAATCTCCGCCCCGAGGCTCTCGATCTCGGCGTTGATCGTGGAGAGTTTCTTATGGGATTTATCGCTGGTCTTATCCAGGGCATAGAAAAAATCCGGAGCTTCGACCGTGGCTGGAACCAGGCTTTTTACGTAGGCCTTCAGGGAAGAAGCCTTCAGGTCGCCAGCCCCGTGGCTGACCAGCAGGACGTGGAAATGATAGAGCGTCGTGCGCGGGGAAAGCTTGCCGTTTAACCGATGCAGAAGGACCGCCAGCTGCGGTAGTACCCAGGTATCCAGGAATTGGGCGATCCCCGTTGGGTAATCCTGGCAAGTGATGATCGGACGTGATTTCAGTATCGAGAAGATATGCTCGTATTGGTTCAGATAGTGCTGGAGCCTGGCGGTCAGCACCTGGTCATCCTGTACCAGATACCTGAGCAAATCCGGTAGCAAACCCCGCTTCACGCCATTCAATTCCCGGTAGTACAGGTGCTGCCGGCCTTCATAGGACCGAAGCTCGGAAAGGCCATTGGCAGTGGCAGTCACCAGCCCCGCCCCACGGCATAGCGTCTCGAAGACCTGTGCATACGTTGGAATCCTGACCATCTACCACTGCTCCCTGAAAAGTGGACATCGCCTCCGCGTATTTCCGGTAAATCGGAAAAGCCGCGCTCCCTATTATCGCCCTCGCAGCACTGAGCTGGACCAACCCATCCCTGTTTCCTTTTGGAGAGCACCGCCATGGCCACCCCCGACCACGAAAAAGCCCTCGACGCAGTATCTGCCGGGCAATCCACGATCTTCAGCCTGGACAAAGACGACGCCCTGGCCACCCTCACCGCCAATGGCGACCAGGAGCCAGTCCCTATGGCTGCGGCCGACCCTGATGACGTCGACGAAGTCATCGACGAAATCGTCGAGCAACAGGATCTGCTGGAAAGAATCCATACCAACCTGAGCGCCAAGCAGCGGCGCATCGACGACCTGTCGGACGACGACACTGACTACGAAGGTTATGGCGAAGAGCTGGTACGGCTGGAGGAGGCCAGCGAGCAATTGCTGGCGGCGCAACAACTGCTGGACTTCCAGCCAGACAATGCGGCCCTGAGCCAGGCCCGCAGCCTCAGCGAAAATGCGGCAGGGACCCTGGCGGAAGTGAAACCGGACGATCTCGACGACCAGGACGATGCCTCGTTGCCCTAGGCGGGATGCTGTCAGCTCAGTCGTCCAGGGCTTTGACCGCCTTGGGCGACAGGCGCAGGCTGCGCAAGCTGCGCTTCACGCTCTTGAGGTGGTTGACCAGGCTCGGGCCGCGGGCCATCGCCACGCCCATGGCCAGGACGTCGATCACCACCAGGTGGGCGATGCGCGAGGTCAGCGGGGTATAGATCTCGGTGTCCTCGTGCACGTCGATGGCCAGGTTGACCGTGGACAATTCGGCCAGCGGCGTCTGGCTCGGGCACAGGGTGATCAGGTTGGCGCCGCTTTCACGCACCAGGTTGGCGGTGATCAGCAGATCCTTGGAGCGCCCGGACTGGGAGATGCAGATCGCGACGTCCGAGGGTTTGAGGGTGACCGCCGACATGGCCTGCATGTGCGGGTCGGAATACGCCGCCGCCGTCAGCAGCAGGCGGAAGAACTTGTGCTGGGCGTCCGCCGCCACGGCGCCGGAAGCGCCAAAGCCGTAGAACTCCACGCGCTGGGCCTGGGACATGAGGGTGACGGCACGCTGCAACTCCACCGGGTCGAGCTTCTCGCGAACCTCCATCAGAGTGTGCAGGGTGGTGTCGAAGATCTTCAGGCTGTAGTCGGCGACCGAATCGTCTTCATGGATCGCGAACTGGCCAAAGCTGGCACCGGCGGCAAGGCTCTGCGCCAGCTTGAGCTTCAGGTCCTGGAACCCCGAGCAGCCGATGGCCCGGCAGAAGCGCACGATGGTCGGCTCGCTGATACCCACACTATGAGCCAGGTCCGCCATGGAGCTGTGCATTACGGCCGCAGGATCGAGGAGCACGTGATCGGCGACCTTGAGTTCCGATTTGCGTAACAGATGACGTGACTGGGCGATGTGCTGCAACAGGTTCAAGGGCTGGGACTCATTGTTATCGGCAGGTGCCGGGAGATGTAGCAAGCTTGTAGTTATACTACATGAATTGGCTTTTTGCCTGCTCAATGCATCAGGAAGTTGCCTGGCTACCCCCCATATTCAGCCGGGTACGCTGCATGTAGCCGTTTTGGCGGGGAATGCCGGCACTAGCGCGACTGGGCCTGCAACAGCAACGCAAGGCCCTGGGCGTCCACCGGGCGGCTGATCAGGTAGCCCTGCACTTCGTCACACTGTTCGGCCCGCAGGAAGGCCAACTGGGCCGGTTCCTCGACCCCCTCCGCCACCACCTTCAAGGACAAGCCGTGGGCCATGGCAATGATCGCCCGGGTAATGGCCGCATCTTCACCGCCCTCTGCCAGGCCACGGATGAAGGCCTGGTCGATCTTCACGTAGTCCACCGGGATGCGCTTGAGGTAGCTCAGGGAGGAATAGCCCGTGCCAAAGTCGTCGATCGCCAGCTTGACCCCCAGGTCACGCAGTTGCTGGAAGGTCGCGATGATGTGCTCGACACTGTCGAGCAACTGGCTTTCGGTCAGCTCCAGTTCGAGCAGGTGCGGCTCCAGCCCGGTTTCCTCCAGCACCTGGCGCACCAGGCTCACCAGCTTGCCCTGGCGCAACTGGTACACCGAGAGGTTCACCGAGACCCGGATCGGCTCCAGCCCCTGGCGCTGCCACTGGCAGGCCTGGCGACAAGCCTGGCGCAGCACGAACTCGCCGATGGGGCCGATCAGCCCGGTCTCCTCGGCCAGCCCGATGAAGTCCCCTGGTGGTACCCGTCCCAGGATCGGGTGCTCCCAACGCACCAGGGCCTCGGCGGCATTGAGTCGCCCCGTAGCCAGGCACAGCTTGGGCTGATAGAACACCATCAGCTGGTCATCCTCGATGGCCTTGCGCAACTGGTTCTCCAGTTGCAGGCGCTCCAGGGTGCTGGCTTGCAAACTCTCGGTATAGAACTGGAAGTTGTTGCCCCCCAAATGCTTGGCATGGGCCATGGCCATGTTCGCCTGGCTGACCAGGGCGGCGATCTCCCGGGCGCTGTCCGGCAGCATGCTGATGCCCATGGAGGCGCTGACCACCAGTTCATGGCCCTCTACGGTGATTGGCAGGCGCAACTTGCTCAGCAACCGCGTGGCGACGCGGGTCAGGCTCGACAGGCTGCCGTAGGCGTCGAACAGCACAGCAAACTCATCCCCGGACAAACGGGCGATGGTGTCGGCCTCCGGTAGGGCGTTGACCAGGCGGCGGGCCATTTTCTGCAGCAGTTGGTCGGCCACCTCATGGCCCAGGCTGTCATTGAGCAGCTTGAAGCGATCCAGGTTGATGTGCAGCAGGGCCAGGCTACGTCCACCCTGGCGCACCCGCTGGTGGGCTTCGCGCAAGCGTTCGCGAAACAGCGAGCGGTTGGCCAGCCCGGTGAGCTCGTCATAGTGCGTGAGGTAGCGCATGCGCTCCTCGGACTCCCTTCGAGCCGAAAGATCGGCGAAGAAACCCACGATATGGCGGACTTTCCCCCGCCTGTCACGCACCACGTTCAGTTGCAGCCACTGCGGATAGAGCTCGCCGTTCTTGCGGGTTTCCACCAGCTCGCCCTGCCAGCTGCCGTGCTGTTCCAGGGCCTGGTGGATCAAGGGGTAATGGCGCCGGGCATCGCGGCTGCAGGGCAACTCCACCACGTTGCAGCCGAGCATGTCCTCGATCTGGAAGCCGGTGACCTGGCTGAATGCCTGGTTGGCCGCGATCAGCACGTAATCGGGGTCGAGGATGACGATGCCCTCGCTGGCCGCCTCGAACACGGTAGCCGCCAGGTTGCGTTGTACCTCCAGTTCCTTGTCGGCACTGATATCGCGACGCGTGCCGGCCATGCGCAGGACCCGGCCGTCGGGGCTGCGCTCCACGGCCCGCCCGCGATCCTCGATCCATACCCAGTGGCCGGCACCATGCAGCACTCGGTACTCCACCTGGTAATCCTCGCTGCGCCCCTTCAAATGCTCCACCAGGGCGCGCCTCAGCGTGGGCAGGTCCTCCGGGTGCAGGCGCGGCTTCAGGTGGCTGAGCATCGCCGTGACCCCTTCCGGCTCCAGGCCGAACAGCTCCTTGATCTGGGTGTGATGGACTTCATCGGTCTGCAGGTTCCAGTCCCACAACCCCAGCTCACTGGCATTGAGCGCCAGGGCCAGGCGCGCCTCGCTCTTGCTCAGGGCCTGGTTGGCGGCGTCCAGCTCCAGGCTGCGCTGGACCACTCGCTGCTCCAGCCCGGCCTGGGCCTCGCGCAGTTGCTCCTCGGCACGCCGGCGCTGCTCCACCTCCCGGGCCAGTTCGCGATTGAGTTGCCCGCTGCGACTTTGGGCATCCTGCAAGTGCTCGATCAGCGCCTGGTTCTGGAAACGCCGTAGCAGGCCGCGTTGGATCAGGCGATTGACCTGCCAGGCCACAACACTCAATGAGGCCAGCAAGATCAACCCCAGCCAGCCCCAGCCGCGCTGCTGTTCATCGCCGCCCCAGAACAGGTAGGCGATCGCTGGCAACAGGCAAGGAAGGGTGAATGACAAGAAGGCCTTCAGGCTGACGGCATAGGCCACGCTGGCGGAAAGGATCGCCGCGCCAATCAAACCGAAGACCCAGGACTGCTGCAGGAAGCTGTCGGTGGGCACCAGGGCAATGCCTGCACAGGCCAGGGTCAAGCCACTGACCGTGGACCCCAGCAGGAACATGCGCAGCCAGACCGGTTGTGCCTGCCGGCTGGGAATCGCCGAATCGAAGGCTGCCACCTGGATCACGCGCAAGGCCACCAGGGCCAGCAACCAGACCATCCACACGCTGAGCAGCAGATAACGCGAGGGGCTCCAGAGCAGCCAGGTACAGACCAGGCCGTTGAGCAGCATGAACAGCGTCGGCAACAACGACCCTTGATACAGCAGGCGCGTACGCTCCACTGCAATCTCGACGGCATAGTGCTGGCGGATGACCCGGGGCTCCATGAAAGGCCCCGACAGGTCGGAAATAGGTGTCATAGGCAGTGTTCTTATAATGGTTGAGCCTGAAACGTCGCCGGAGCATACACAAGCAAAGGCGCGAGCCAAACTGCCCCAAGTCATAAAATCGATAAAACAAATCCTCGCAAGATCGCTCTGCAAAGCGTCCAGGCGAGAAGCGCCAATGGCTGCGGCTCGTGACCAGCCAGTCGTCCCTCACGGTTGTTTTATCGGCTAATGCAAAGCCGGGTTTGCCCGGGGTGGCGCGCGCCCCTAGAATGCGCCGATGCGCGATGATCTCTCCCTCCTGTTGAATTCCCTCAACGACGCCCAACGCCAGGCCGTAGCGGCCTCCCTGGGTCGTCAGTTGGTCCTGGCCGGCGCTGGTTCCGGCAAAACCCGTGTGCTGGTGCACCGTATCGCCTGGCTGATCCAGGTCGAGAACGCCTCGCCCCACTCGATCCTGTCGGTGACCTTCACCAACAAGGCGGCGGCCGAGATGCGCCACCGTATCGAGCAATTGCTGGGCATCAACCCCGCGGGCATGTGGGTCGGCACCTTCCACGGCCTGGCCCACCGCCTGCTGCGGGCCCACTGGCAGGAAGCCGGCCTGAGCCAGACCTTCCAGATCCTCGACAGCGACGACCAGCAACGCCTGGTCAAGCGGGTGATCCGCGAGCTGGGCCTGGATGAACAGCGCTGGCCGGCCCGCCAGGCCCAGTGGTTCATCAACGGCCAGAAAGACGAGGGCCTGCGCCCGCAGCACATCCAGGCCAGTGGCGACCTGTTCCTGGCCACCATGCGCAGCATCTACGAAGCCTACGAGGCCGCCTGCCAGCGTGCGGGAGTCATCGACTTCTCCGAGCTGCTGCTGCGCGCCCTGGACCTGTGGCGCGACCATCCGGGCTTGCTGGCGCACTACCAGAAGCGTTTTCGCCATGTGCTGGTGGACGAGTTCCAGGACACCAACGCCGTGCAGTACGCCTGGTTGCGACTGCTGGCCAAGGGTGGCGAAAGCCTGATGGTGGTGGGCGACGATGACCAGTCGATCTACGGCTGGCGCGGGGCGAAGATCGAGAACATCCACCAGTACTCCGACGACTTCCCGGACACCGAAGTGATCCGCCTGGAGCAGAACTACCGCTCCACCGCCGGCATCCTCAAGGCCGCCAACGCCCTGATCGCCAACAATACCGGGCGCCTGGGCAAGGAACTGTGGACCGACGGCGGCGATGGCGAGGCCATCAACCTGTATGCCGCCTTCAACGAACACGATGAAGCCCGCTACGTGGTGGAAACCATCGAGAGCGCGCTCAAGACCGGCCTGGCCCGCAGCGATATCGCCATTCTCTACCGCTCCAACGCCCAGTCCCGGGTGCTGGAGGAAGCCTTGCTGCGCGAACGCATCCCGTACCGCATCTATGGCGGCCAGCGCTTCTTCGAGCGCGCCGAGATCAAGAACGCCATGGCCTACCTGCGCCTGCTGGAAGGCCGCGGCAACGACGCAGCGCTGGAGCGAGTGATCAACGTCCCGGCCCGGGGCATCGGCGAAAAGACCGTCGAGGCGATCCGCGAGCATGCCCGCCACAGCGATGTGTCGATGTGGGAAGCCATGCGCCAACTGGTGGCCAATAAAGGCCTGACCGGTCGTGCGGCCGGTGCCCTTGGCGCGTTCATCGAGCTGATCGAGAACCTGGCGGCCAAGACCCTGGACATGCCCCTGCACCTGATGACCCAGACGGTGATCGAGCAGTCGGGGCTGATTGCCTATCACGAAGCGGAAAAAGGCGAGAAAGGCCAGGCCCGGGTGGAAAACCTCGAGGAACTGGTCAGCGCTGCGCGCAACTTCGAGAACACCGAGGAAGACGAGGACCTGACGCCCCTGGCGGCCTTCCTCGGCCATGCTTCCCTGGAAGCCGGCGATGCCCAGGCCGACGAGCACGAAGACAGCATCCAGCTGATGACCCTGCACAGCGCCAAGGGCCTGGAATTCCCCTATGTGTTCCTGGTGGGCATGGAAGAAGGCCTGTTCCCCCACAAGATGAGCCTGGAAGAGCCGGGCCGCCTGGAGGAAGAACGCCGCCTGGCCTATGTCGGTATCACCCGGGCCATGCAGAACCTGGTCATGACCTACGCCGAAACCCGTCGCCTGTACGGCAGTGAAACCTACAACAAGGTGTCGCGTTTCGTACGTGAAGTGCCCAAGGGGCTGATCCAGGAAGTACGCCTGTCCAACAGCGTCAGCCGGCCTTTCGGTGGTGGCCAGTCCCAGAGCACCAGCAGCCTGTTCAGCGGCAGCGCCATCCCGGACACCGGCCTGAGCCTTGGCCAGGCCGTGCGCCACTCGGTGTTCGGCGACGGCGTGATCCTCAACTTCGAGGGCGCCGGAGCCCAGGCCCGGGTCCAGGTCAACTTCAGCGAAGGCAGCAAATGGCTGATGCTTGGCTACGCCAAGCTGGAAGCCATCTAATCTCCCAGCAGCAGCCGGCTTGTCGGTGAAGGCGCCCCTGCCCTTCATCGGCAAGCCGGGCCCAAACCGCCAAAAGGAAGCACGAGCATGGGTTCAGGCTTTTTTTCGTCGTGGACATTCTGGGCGTTACTGTCGGCAATTTTCGCCGCATTGACGGCGATCTTCGGCAAAGTCGGCATCGAGAACGTCAATTCCGACTTCGCCACCCTGTTGCGAACAGGGGTGGTGCTGGTGAGCCTGGCCTTGATTTTGTACGCAACGGGCCAATATCAGTCCCTGGAATCGATTTCTACCAAGAGCTACCTGTTCCTGCTGCTGTCCGGGCTGGCCACAGGGGCTTCCTGGCTGTGCTACTACCGCGCCCTCAAGCTGGGCCCCGCCTCGCTGGTGGCGCCGGTGGACAAGCTCAGCGTGGTGTTCGTCGCGATCATCGGCGTGACACTGCTAGGGGAGAAACTCGACCTGCGGCAATGGGGCGGGATCGGCCTGATCACTGCCGGCGTGGTAGTGCTGGCACTACGGCGCTGAAGGTCCTGGAAGGAAACCAAAGCGGCTTCCCCCAGGCAAAACCACATCGGCGAGCATGATTTCAGATGGGACTGAACCAGGCCTGTCAGGCAAAAGCCCGAAACATTATGCCGCTCGCCACTGACACGTCACCTGTGCAATATGGCGCGCGTGCCATCCACAAATGGGAATACCCTTTATGAAACGTTTTCTTAGCATCGCCATGGCGCTGTGCATCGGCTTGACGATGAGCCTCGACGCCAATGCCAAGCGCTTCGGTGGCGGCAAAAGCGCCGGCGCTGCCCCGACCCACCAGGCTCGCCAGGCGGCACCCACCGCTCCGGGCGCTCCTGCCGCTGCCGCCACTGCTGGTGCAGCCGGTGCCGCGGGTGCAGCAGCCAAGGCCGGCGGTGCTTCGCGCTGGCTCGGCCCCCTGGCCGGTATCGCCGCAGGCGGCCTGCTGGCCTCCATGTTCATGGGCGGCGGCTTCCAGGGCATGCAGATCTTCGACATCCTGATCATGGCGGTCATCGCGTTCGTGATCTTCCGCTTCATTGCCGCTCGTCGCCGCAAGCAACAGGAGCAATTCGCTCCGGCCGGCCACGCCCCCATGCAACGCGAAGCCTTCCAGCCCCAGGCACCGGCTGGCGGTTCGATCTTCGGCGGCTCCGCAGCCCCTGCTGCCCGCCCTGTGATCAACGCTCCGGCCTGGTTCAACGAAGAACGCTTCATCGAAGCGGCGCGCAACCACTTCCAGTCCCTGCAGCAACACTGGGACGCCAATGAAATGGACAAGATCGCCGAGTTCGTGACCCCGCAGATGCTGCAATTCCTCAAGCAGGAACGTGCCGACCTGGGCGACGGCTTCCAGTCGACCTACATCGACAACCTGCAAGTGCAGCTCGAAGGCGTGGACGATCGTGCCGACAAGACCATCGCCACCCTGACCTTCAGCGGTGTTTCGAAGACCTCGCGCTTCGACCAGGGCGAAGTGTTCAGCGAAAGCTGGAACATGGAACGCGCCCCGGGCGACAACCAGCCTTGGCTGGTGGCAGGTATCCGCCAGAACGGCTGATTCATTCTGCTGTCACAGCTGTAATGCAAAAACCCCGACTCAGGTCGGGGTTTTGCATTTCACGATTGCACTTATAGCGAGCTACTGTATAAACCGCCGTCAACCAAACGTGCCATAGAGCTAAGAGGACCCAGGCCGTGGAAGAAGTCATCGAACAACTCCGAGAAGCCAACGAACCGGTGCCCGTTCCCCTGGAACTGCCGGACGAAGACCTGCTGGTGGAAATCGAGGAACAACTGTTCATCAATATCCCGTTCGTCTTCAAAGAGTTCCTGTTGACGGTCAGCGATGTGGTCTACGGCAGCCTGGAACCGGTAACCGTTACCGACCCGCAATCCCATACCTACCTTCCAGAAGTGGCGGCGACCGCCTGGGACATGGGCGTGCCTCGGGAATTGATTCCGATCTGCCAGGATGGCGACGACTACTACTGCGTAGAAGAAGACGGCACCGTAGTGCTGTGGTCCGGCGAAGAAGAGCTGATCACCGAGGACTCCTGGGAATCGGTGTGGCACTGGGCGAGGGATGTCTGGCTGGAAAGCTGAGGCGACCAGGCCGCGACCTTCCCGGTCGCGGCGTCGGAGCATTCGCCAGTACCCTGCTGGCGATCGACAAACTCAGTGCCCACCACCGTCCTTGCTCTGGTCGAAAGTCTCGATCAACGCCACCTGCATCCGTGTATGTACGCGAATGAACCAGCGCCACAGCACCGCAGCCACGGCCGCGGCCACCACGGCCACCAGTACCAGCAGCTCCAGGGTCGGCAGGATGCTTGCCGACAACGCCGCCAACAGCAGGAAAATAACCAGCAACGACAGGATCGGGATCACCTCGGCGATCACTCGTCGCACCCGCTGGGTATGACGCCCCGCCATTTCCGCCTTGACCCCCATCTCTGCCAACAGCATCGACAGTGCCTTGAGCTTGCGATAGGCGGCGATCAGGAACGGCAGCGACAACAGCAAGGCCCCACCCCAGATCAGCGCCTTTTGCCGGCCTGGGTCGCTGATCCAATCTTGTAGATAAACGCCAATACGCCCGGAGAAATAGCTGCCGGAAAAGAAGATCGCCACCACCAGGGCCAGGTTCACCCCTACCTGCAGCAGGATCTTGCGGATCATCGACGCCAACAGCGCGCCCTCGCCCTGGGGCTGAATACTGCGCAACCACTCGCCGTACATTCCCAGCACCCGACTCAGCCGCTTGGGCAGCACCGCCGACAGCTTCAACGACAGCGGGTCGGCGGCCTTGATCAGGTAGGGGGTGAGCAAGGTGGTAATGGCCGAAACCGCCACCGCCACGGGATAGAGGAAGTCGCTGGTGACCTGCAAGGTCATGCCAAGGGCGGCGATGATGAATGAAAACTCGCCAATCTGTGACAGCCCCATCCCTACTCGCAACGATGTACGTCCATCGTTACCCGCGATGAAGGCGCCCATCCCGCAGGACAACATCTTGCCCAATACCACCGCCACGGTGATCACCGCGATTGGCCAGGCGTACTGGAGGAGAATCTGCGGATCGATCATCAGGCCGATGGCCACGAAGAAAATGGCGCTGAACAGGTCGCGAACCGGTTCGATCAAGCGTTCGATCTTCAGCAACTGACGGGACTCGGCCATGATCGCGCCGATCAGGAACGCCCCCAGCACCATGCTGTACTCCAGGCGTACCACCAGCAGGCAGAATCCGAAGCACAGGCCCAGCACGGTGATCAGCAGCATCTCGTTGCTGTCGAACTTCGCCACGTAGGCCAGCAGGCGCGGTACCAGCAGGATGCCGATCACCAGCGCCACGATCATGAACAGTGAAAGCTTGCCTACCGTGGAAAACACCTCGCCGGAACTCACCGTGCCGCTGACCGCGATGCTCGATAGCAGGGCGATGATGCCGATCCCCAGGATGTCCTCGACGATCAGCACGCCGAAGATCAGCTGGGCGAAGCGTTCGTTCTTCATCTTCAGGTCGTTGAGCGCCTTGACGATGATCGTGGTGGAAGAGATGGCCAGGATCGCCCCGAGGAACAGCGAATCCATGGTGCTCCAGTCGAACCAGCGGCCGATCTCGTAGCCGATCCAGATCATCAGGACGATTTCCAGGAACGCCGCGATGAACGCTGTGGCGCCCACCTTGAACAGCTTGCGCAGGCTGAACTCCAGCCCCAGGCAGAACATCAGGAAGATGACCCCGAGCTCGGCCAGGGTCTTGATGGTCTGCTCGTCGTGGATCAGCCCGAAAGGCGGGGTATGGGGCCCGATGATGAAGCCCGCGGCGATATAGCCCAGCACCACCGGCTGCTTGAATCGATGGAAGAGAACGGTCACCACACCCGCGACCAGCATGATCACGGCCAGGTCCTGAATGAAACTGATGGCATGCATGACCTAGGTTCTCCTTGAATGTTGGACGGGGGCCATCCTCGGGGAGAGCGTTTGAAAAGCCGCCTGCACTGGCGTCAGTCGCTGCCTTGTCAGAGATCCCTGAAAAAGAAAGGTCCGAGCGGTCGAAAGAAAGTGCTCTACAAGAGCGATGAAAAACCCCTGGAACGGGTGTTTTGCAGGGTAACACTGCGACTTCCAGGCGGAAGGCAGTGCAATATATGGAAACAGATCCACCGGAGCGTGACGGCGCGGCACAGACCGGCGTCCCGTTATCGATGGTTTGAAAAGTCTTTGGACCCAGCACCCGCAGAGGTGCTCCAGCAACCCCTGCCCTGACCCGTGAGCGTGCTATGGAACCCGGAAACGCCCAACTGTCGATGACAGTACTGATGACCCCCGACATGGCCAACTTCTCTGGCAATGTCCACGGTGGCACCCTGCTCAAGTACCTCGACGAAGTCGCCTATGCCTGCGCCAGCCGCTATGCCGGTCGCTACGTGGTGACCCTGTCGGTGGACCAGGTGATCTTCCGCGAGCCGGTGCATGTCGGCGAGCTGGTGACCTTCCTGGCCTCGGTCAACTACACCGGCAACACCTCCATGGAGGTGGGTATCAAGGTGGTGACCGAGAATATCCAGGAGCGCTCCGTGCGCCATACCAATAGCTGCTTCTTCACCATGGTGGCGATGGACGATCAGCGCAAACCGGCCCCGGTTCCGCCGCTGCAACCGGAAACCGCCGATGGCAAGCGCCGCTATATCCAGGCCCAGCAGCGCCGGCAGATCCGCCAGGAGCTGGAAAAGCGCTACCGGGAAATCAAGGCCGACGGCCCTTGAGTCCAAGGCTGGCAACCTGATCCAGCAGGACCATGGACGGTCCCTTGTTCCACCCTTCCCGCCTCCTCGCGCCCCTCCAATGCCTTTACAGGCTGTCTTTGCGGTCATCCCGAATGGCCATATCGATCCCTTTTTGACCACATAGAGAGTTATACCGGCCAGACAGCGGCTGCCAGAATCATCGGGCAAGGCACAAACGCACGCTCCCCGCCGGGAGCCTTCGAGCCACCGAACGCGTGAGAACAATAACAATGCCCAGCGCCAATCCCCTGTCCAGCAGTCCCCTCCCGGCCCCCAGCGATGGCGTGCCCGGCGATTTCACCCACAGCGCCCAAGGCACCTCGCTGCGCCGCATCCTCGGCTTGCCGGCCCTGGTGTTCTTCGGCCTGGTGTACATGGTGCCGCTCACCGTCTTCACCACCTACGGCGTGGTTACCCAGATGACCGGCGGACGCACCGCTGCCGCCTACGTGATCACTCTCCTGGCGATGATCTTCACGGCGCGCTCCTACAGCGTGATGGTCAGGAAGTACCCGATTGCCGGTTCGGCCTACTCCTACGCCAGCTTGAGTTTCGGCCCTGGCATCGGCTTTCTGGCCGGCTGGTCGCTGCTGCTCGACTACCTGTTCCTGCCGATGATCAATTACCTGGTGATCGGCCTGTTTCTCAACCTGGCCTTCCCTGCCGTGCCGGCCTGGATATTCGTGGTCGCGACCATCGGCCTGGTGACGCTGCTGAACATCCGTGGCATCGGTTCGGTATCGAGCATGAGCAACCTGATCGTCTGCGCTCAAATGGTGTTCGTGGTGGTGTTCCTGGCCATGGTCCTGCGTCAGCTGGCAGGCGCCCCGAGCCTGGACCTGAGCGCCCCCTGGATCGGCGACGGCAGCCAGTCCGGCCTGTTGCCGCTGATGGCCGGAGCCGCGGTGTTGTGCCTGTCATTCCTGGGCTTTGATGCCGTGTCGACCCTGGCCGAGGAAACCCGTGATCCACGCCGGGATATCCCCCGGGCAATCCTCATCACCACCCTGGGCGCCGGCCTGCTGTTCATCCTGCTGGCCATGGCCAGCCAGCTGGCGTTGCCCGGCAGCCAGTTCAAGGATGCCGAATCGGCGGCCAGCGAAGTCATGCTGCACACTGGCGGGCGCTTCCTGGAAATATTCTTCACCGCGACCTACGTGGCCGGGGCTGCCGGGTCCGCCCTGGCATCCCAGGCCTCGGTCTCGCGCATCCTGTTCAGCATGGGCCGCGACGGCATCCTGCCCAGGCGGGTGTTCGGCACCTTGTCGGTGCGCTACAAGACGCCCGTGACGGCCATTGTCCTGGTGTCGCTGGTGTCCCTGCTGGCGGTGGTGGTCGACCTGACCACCCTGGCATCGATGATCAGCTTCGGTGCCCTGGTGGCGTTTTCGGTGGTCAACCTGGCCGTGATCAAGAGCTACCTGGGCCAAGGCCAGCCGCGCAGCGCCGGGCAGCTGTTGCGCTACGGCCTGTTGCCATTGATCGGTTTCGGCCTGATCGCCTGGCTCTGGACCAGCCTCTCGGCCCTGACCCTGGGCATCGGCCTGGCCTGGTTCGCCCTGGGCCTGGGCTACCTGGCGGTGCATACCCGAGGCTTTCGCCAGCCGGCACCGACCGTGCAATTCTCCGAACAGGCCTGAGGCAAAGGCCGCTCAGACACCGATCGGCACGGCCTCGAAGCGCACCCGGGGGTGGGCAATACGGTCCTGGGCCCGCACCAGCTCCAGCTCGTAGCTGGCGCAGGCCTGGGTTTCCAGCAGCACCTCATGCACCGCTGCGGCAGTGAACTCGAAGGCCGCTACCAGGCTGTCGCCCAGCAGCACCCGGGCCAGGAACAGGCCCGAAGTCAGGTCGCCGACCCCCACCGGCTGGCGGGGGAAAGCCAGCAGCGGGCGCCGCAGGTGCCAGCTGCCGTCGGCAGTCACCAGTAGCATCTCGAAGCCGTCGGCCAGCTTGCCCGGGTAGTCCAGGTGCTTGACCAGCACCGCCTTGGGGCCTCTTTCCAGCAGTGAGCGAGCCATGGCCAGGCAATCGAACAACGATTGCGGCTTGCGCCCGCAGAAGCTGTCCAGCTCCAGCTGGTTGGGACAAAGGAAATCCGCCATGGCCACGGCTTCGTCCAGGAGGAAGTCGCTGACCTCCTCCGGCACGATGCAGCCCTTCTCCGGATGGCCCATTACCGGGTCGCACAGGTACAAGGCCTTGGGGTTGACCGCCTTGATCCGCGCCACGCCGCTGAGGATCGCCCGGCCCTGGGCCGCGCTGCCCAGGTAGCCGGACAGGATCGCGTCGCAGTTGCCCAGCTCGCCGATAGCGGCAATGCCTTCCACCAGCTCGGGAATCTGCCGCGGCGCCAGCACTTCCCCGGCCCATTGGCCATACTGGGTGTGGTTGGAAAACTGCACCGTATTCAAGGGCCAGACATTCACCCCCACCCGTTGCATGGGAAATACCGCAGCGCTGTTACCGGCGTGGCCGAAAACCACATGGGACTGGATCGCAAGCAAGTGGGGCGTACGTTTCATGCAGGATTTTCCATAGAACCGGGAGAATTCAAGCCGCGCAGTATGCGACTAAACGCAGCCTGTACGACAGACCGGAGTCGCAGTTAAGCTGATGTCACTTCGTTGGAGCACACCTTCATGCTGACCCTTGGAAACATCTTTGTATTGATGTTGCTGGCAACCGGCGCTGCCTGGTTGTGGCACAACCACGGCCTGCGCGAGCGGGCGTTGGAGCGGGTCAAGCAGCACTGCGCCCGGCTCGATATCGAACTGCTGGACGGCAACGTGGCCCTCAAGCGCATCGGTTTTGCCAAGGACGCCAAGGGCCGCCGGCGCCTGGCGCGGATCTACAATTTCGAGTTCACGGTGACTGGCGAGACCCGCCATGCCGGGACCATCACCCAATTCGGCGCCCACAGCGCGCACATCGAGCTGGCGCCCTATCCGTTTGAGGTCAAGGAGCCACTACCCAGCGCCGAGATCATCGAACTGAGCCAGTGGCGCGAAGAGCACCGCAAGTGGCGCAACTGATCATTTTTTAAACAACCCTCGCTCACGCCGCTACAGGCGGCACTGCGCCAGGCTGGCCTGCAGCGCTGCCACGTCCTGAGGCTCTGCGAAGATCAGCTCCAGGCGCGAATCCCGCCGCCACTCGCTGGGCAACCAGTTGAACGGCGAGTTATCCAGCCCATTACCCGATCGCCAACCTTCAGCGCTATGGATCACCAGCTTGGCCCGGCGCCAGTCGAGGTTCTGTAGCCAGTGGTCGATCCGGGTCAGATCGAACTGTTGCTCCGGATGCCAGCGCCAGCCGATGCTCCAGCCGTCTTCCTGGGCCTGGCTGAGACAGATCGGCTGTGCCGGATCGCTCCACACCGCCGGTAGTTGTGCCAGGCCGTGGGGCAGCTCGGGCGGCTCCAGGGCAACCTGGGCAGTGACGCTCAGCCCCGGCAGTTCGGCCAGCGGCAACGCTGCGTGGCGAGTCCAGAACAGCGGCCGATCCGGCAACTGCTCCAGCACCCGCAGCCGATCGCCGTCGCTGAGCAGTTCATCCTTGTTCAGCACCAGCAGTCCCGCTTCGGGCAGCGCCTCCAACTGCGCCGCAGGCAACGGCTGGCCCGCAGCCAGGGCCTGGGCGTCGAGCACCAGCACGCAAGGCTGCAGCGCCAGCACACCTCGCCAGGGCGCCTGCGCCAGCTGCTTGAGCAGTTGCACCGGATGACCGAGGCCGGAGGGTTCGATGAACAGCCGATCGGGCTGGGCCTTGCGCAGCAGACGCCCCAATCCGACCTGGAACGGCGCGCCGCTGACGCAGCACAGGCAGCCACCGGCCACCTCACCAAAGGCGATACCGTCGTCATCACGGCTGAGCAAGGCTGCATCCAGGCCGATCTGGCCGAACTCGTTGATCAATATCGCCCAACGCTCGTTGGCCGGACGCTGCTCCAGCAAATGGCGGATCAGGCTGGTCTTGCCGGCGCCCAGGGGGCCGGCAATCACGTGGGTGGGGATGTCCTGCAGCATGGGAAAGAGGTCCAAAGAAGCCGTTAAGCGATGCTACGCCCTTCCTGGTCCGGGCGAAAATCCGCTGGCTTGTAGCCTTCTTCCCTAGCCGCTACCAAAGGCCGGGTAAGCCCGGCACGAACGCGGGAGCGCCCTGGCGCTGAGGCCTGTCATCCTTTGCGCCACCTGCGGCAGTGGCTACATCAGCCCAGCCAGTCCAGGGTCAGGATCAAGCGCCGCTCCCCCGTTGCAGGTTGCGGCGAACGGTGGATCAGGCCAAAACCTTCGTTGCCGTGCCACTTCTCACCCTTGAACAGCGCGACAGCACCGCAGCTGATCTGCTGGATCAGCGCCGGGTCCCGAGGTTCGGCTTCCGGCCGCCCCAACTGCTGGCGGTCCATCGCACCTTCGCGTAGCCATTGGCTACCAATACCGGCATAAGTGGTGATTAGGCGCATCGGTACGTGGTCCACGTGAAAACGCGGGCACATGGCCTTGTCCAGCACCCGCAGGCGCAAGCCCACGCGCCGGGCACCCAGCAGGCAGGAAAAAGCACTGACTAGCCAGGAAACATCGGCGATAAAGCCTTCATAACCCAGTAAATCGCTGAACCCGGAGGCCAACCCACGCAGATTCGGCACGGCGTCCTCATCAGGCAATTCCAGGCTCAGGGACTCGGCCAGGGGCTCGTTCAGCGACAGCAACAACTCGCCAAAATCCGCGATATGCGCCGGCAACTGGCGCTGCCAGAGGCCGAGATTGACATCATCCTCGAGAACTTCGGCCAGCACCGCCGCCGTGGCGCCAATGGCCGGGCGGCGCAGCTGCCTGAAACCGACCGGCCACGACCCGAGCAATGGCCGCCTGGGCAATGGTGTGAGTGGAGTGCACAGGTTCAACATCAGGCCGCTTCCTCGTCATGCCAGGGCCCGAACGGATCAACCAGCAAGCTCCAGGCCTCGACCCCCAAGGCCATTTCGGCGTCGTCCAGCAGGCATTGGTCCAGCTCGGCGCGAAGCTGGGCAAAGTCGATGTTCTGGCCGATGAACACCAGCTCCTGGCGGCAATCGCCAGTGGCTGCAGTCCAGTTGTGCATGATCGCCGCCGTGCTCTCCTCATCCTGGGGCCAGTGCTGCTTGGGCACGAAGCGCCACCAGCGCCCGGCGAAGCCATGGCGCATCAGGCCACCGGCCTGGGACCAGCTGCCCGCCTCCTGGTACTTGCTGGCGAGCCAGAAGAAGCCCTTGGAGCGCAGCAACTTGCCGTTGCTCCAGGGCCGGTTGATGAAGTCGAAGAAGCGCTGCGGATGAAACGGCCGCCGGGCCCGGTAGGCCGTAGAGGCAATACCGTACTCCTGGGTTTCCGGCACGTGTTCGCCACGCAGCTCCTTCAACCAACCCGGCGCCTGGGACGCACGCTCAAAATCGAAACGGCCGGTATTGAGGATCTTCGCCAGCGGCACCTGGCCCATGACCATAGGGATGATTTGCGCCTGGGCATTGAGCCGCGCCAGGATCGCCAGCAGCTCCTGGCGCTCTTGGCTGCTGATCAGGTCGATCTTGCTGACCAGGATCACATCGGCGAACTCCACCTGCTCGATCAGCAGGTCAGTGATCGAGCGCTCGTCTTCCTCACCCAGGGTTTCCCCCCGCGAGGCCAGGCTCTGCGCAGCCTGGTAATCCACCAGGAAGTTCATGCCGTCGACCACGGTGACCATGGTGTCGAGCCGCGCGATGTCCGCCAGGCTCTGGCCGGACTCATCGCGGAAGGTAAAGGTTTCCGCCACCGGCAGCGGTTCGGAAATACCGGTGGACTCGATCAGCAGGTAGTCGAAGCGGCCGTCCCGGGCCAGCTTGCCCACCTCTTCCAGCAGGTCTTCGCGCAGGGTGCAGCAGATGCAGCCGTTGCTCATCTCCACCAGCTTTTCTTCGGCGCGATTGAGGCTGACATCACGCTGCACCTCGCTGCCGTCGATGTTGATTTCGCTCATGTCGTTGACGATCACCGCCACCCGCAAGTTGTCGCGGTTGCGCAGCACATGATTGAGCAGGGTACTTTTGCCCGCGCCAAGAAAGCCGGACAGCACGGTAACGGGAAGACGGTCGGTCATGGGGGTAGATCCTCATCAGGTTCGCGGCTGGCTCAAAGCGCCCGTTGGTGGCGTTCGCGCAGCTCTTGGCGTTCTTTGGCTTCGATACACAAGGTGGCGGTGGGCCGCAGCAGCAAGCGCCGCAGGCCGATGGGCTCGCCAGTGTCGCGGCACCAGCCGTACTCGCCACGGGCCAGGCGCTCCAGGGCCTCATCGATCTTGTCCAGGAGCTTCTTTTCCCGCTCCAGCAGGCGCAGTTGCCATTGATGCTGCTCCTCGGCGCTGCCGATATCCGCCAGGTCGCTATGGGTTTCCTGTTGGCGCAGCAGGTCGAATTCGCCGCAGATGCGCTCCTGCAGCTCACTGCGCTGGGCCAGCAGCAACTCGCGGAAGAAACCCTGTTGGGCATCGTTCATGTAGTGCGCATCGGGCTGGGCGAGCAGGTCTTGTTCAGTCATGGCGGGTCACGGATCGGGTTTTCTTTTATGTTATATTATAACAATGCAGATCCGCCAACCCTCTCTTGCCCGACATGACGAAGGGCGCGATGCTGCGCCCCTGTTGCCCAGAGAACTGCCATGCGCCCGATCCTGCCCGCCCTGATCTGCAGCCTGACCTTGCTTGCCGGCCATGCCTGTGCCGCGCTCCCCAGTACCCTGGCGGCCTGCACCCGCAGTGCCACGCTGCTGGCCTGCGTCGATCCACAGGGCAATGCCTACAGCGTTGCCGCCGCCGGCAGCACGACCTACCTGCGAGGCTTCGAGGTGAGTGGCAAGCGCTATTGGGCGCAGACCAACAGCCGCTACGGGCAGTTGACCTTCTTCACCGGCCTGGCCTCCGACGGCGAGGCCTGGGTGGGCTACAGCCAGCGCGTGGGCTGGACCACGCGCAATCGTTTTTCCAGCTCTGGCGGCAGCCGTGGCCAGTTCACTTGCAGCCGCATCACGGGCTGCTGAGGACGCCCTAGACCTGGTTGTTCCTGGTTTCCTGGAGCCAGGCCATGTAGCTGTTGGCCGGCGGATTCCTCTCGAAGTAGCGCTGCAAGCCTTGGAACAGGCCATCGGCAATCGCCTGCTGGTGCCGCGCCGTGACCAGGCGCTGGCTGTCGCGGCTGTTGGAGATGAAACCGGTCTCCACCAGGATCGAGGGCACATCCGGCGACTTGAGAACGGCGAACCCGGCCTGCTCCACGCGCTTCTGGTGCAGGCTGGTAATCCCCGACAGGCTGTCCAGCACGGTGCTGCCCAATTGCAGGCTGGCGGCGATGGTGGCGTTCATCGACATATCGAGGATCACCCCCGCGAGCATCGGATCCTTGTCCTTGAGATTGAGCAAGCTGCTGGCCCCCAGCAGATCGACACCGTTCTCCCGCTGGGCCATGAAGCGCGCGGTGGCGGAGGTCGCCCCGCCTTCGGACAGGGCGAACACCGAGGCCCCGGAAGCGGTCAGGCGCGGTGCAGCATCGGCATGCACTGAAATGAACATGTCCGCCTTGTGCTTGCGGGCGATCTCCACACGCTTGCGCAATGGCACGAAGAAGTCATCGTTGCGCACCAGCTTCACGTCGAAGCCCTTCTCGCGCTTGAGCCGCTTGGCCAGCAGTTGGGCGATGGACAACACCACATCCTTTTCACGCTCGCCCCTGGCCCCTACCGCTCCAGGGTCCTTGCCACCATGCCCGGGGTCCACCACCACGATGATGTCGCGCTTGGGATGGGCCCGATCCGCCAGGGCCGGGGGCTTGGCGGCCAGCGCCGCAGCCGCGGCCATGCTGGGTGCGATTTTGGTGCTGCTGGACAGATCCAGCACCAGGCGATGGCCCTGTCCGTCCTGGGGAGGCAACAGAAAGCTGTTGAGCTGCACCGGCTGATTCAAATCGAGAACGATCCGGGTATCACCCTGGCCGAAATGCCCGGAACGGATCGAGCGGATCACCGTATTGGCCAAGGCCAGCTGGCTGAAGTCACCACTCAGGCGCGCACCGCTCAGGTCGATGATCAGCCGCTCGGGGGCGCTCAGGGTGAAGGTCTTGTAGTGCACCGGGCCGCTCAGATCCAGCACCAGGCGCAACTTGTCGGCAGAGTTCCACAGCCGCGCACTGCGGATCTGCGTGGCGTAGGCACTCCAGGGGAACACCAGGGCCGTACCGGCCAACAACAGGTTGAGCAATTGACGTCTATGCATGGCGACTACCGCAAATAAAGGAGCGTCCGTACTCACGAGGCAGGATGGATGACCGTTGAGGAAAAACTTTCCATCACGTGTATTGTTATAATATAACATGCCGAATCTTTTCCAACGACGGACCTGCTCATGAACGCGCTGACTCTGCCGGATATTGCCGCGCAGGCCTCACGCCAAGCCTTGCCACTGGACTGGGTCGGCATGTGCGGCATCGCCTTACCTGTAGTGATCGATGGCCAGCGAACCGCCGCCATGGCCGATGCGGGAGTCAGCCTCGACGATGGCGAAGCCCGGGGTATCCATATGTCACGCCTGTACCTGGCCCTGGAAATGCTGGAGCAGCAGAACCTCACCCCGGCCTTGCTGCGTCGGGTGCTGCAACGCTTCCTCGATAGCCATGAAGGCCTGGCGCAACACGCCTACCTGCGCATTCACCTGGATCTATTGCTCAAGCGACCGGCGCTGATCAGCCCACTGGCTGGCTGGAAACGCTATCCGCTGAGCATCGAGGCACAGCTGAAAAACGCCATGTTCCACGTGGAACTAAAGATCGACGTACCTTATTCCTCGACCTGCCCCTGCTCGGCGGCACTGTCGCGCCAGCTGATCCAGCAACAGTTCGTCGATGACTTCGCCAATAAGACCTTGCAGCATGCCGATGTCCTGGCCTGGTTGGGTTCGACCCAAGGCATCGTCGCCACGCCCCACAGCCAACGCAGCAACGCGCAGTTGCGTCTGCGCCTGGATAACTTCGTCGATGAATTGCCGCTGATCGCGGTGATCGACGACGCAGAAAACGCCCTGGGCACCGCCGTACAAACCGCCGTAAAACGTGCCGACGAACAAGCCTTTGCCCTGGCCAATGGGCAGAACCTGATGTTCTGCGAAGACGCTGCCCGGCGCCTCAACCTGGCCCTGCGTCGCTCCCCCGGGATCAATGCCTTCGCCTTGCGGGTCGTGCATGCAGAGAGCCTGCACGCCCATGATGCCGTGGCCGAAAGTCGCTGGAACTGGGAGGCCTGATGCTGCGCTGCCACGCCTTGCGCTGGGGAGCTCCGGGCCAGCCACTGACTCCACCGCTGGATCTGCATCTGGCAAGCGGCAGCCTGACTGCGATCATCGGCGCCAATGGCTCGGGTAAAAGCAGCCTGCTAAAAGTAATCGCCGGCCTGCAAAAGCCGCTCTCGGGCAAGGTCGAGCGCAGCCTGCCACGACACACAGGCCTGGCCTACCTGCCGCAGCAGCAACACCTGGACCGACAGTTCCCGATCAACCTGGAGGAACTGGTGATCGCCGGCCTTTGGGGCAAGCGTGAAACTGCCGCCAGCCGATCCCAAAAACTGCACGCGGTCCTCGCCGACTGGCATCTGCAAGGTCTGCAGAAACGCCCATTGATGGCCTTGTCCGGTGGAGAGTTGCAACGTGCGCTGCTGGCCCGGTTGACCCTCACCGAAGCGTCACTGCTGTTGCTGGACGAACCCCATGCCGCCCTCGACGAATCCGGCCAGGCCCTGCTTTGGCAACACCTGCACCGTTGGCATGCCCAAGGTCGCACCCTGGTGGTGGTCTGCCACGACCTGCCCGCGGTGCGCCAGCATATTCCCCAGACCCTGTTGCTCAAGCACAGCGGTTGCGTGTTCGCTCCCAGCCAGGAACTGATCGCCCACCCCATTTGCCCTCAGGTGGCCTGATGCACCTCGCCGCCCATCTCTGGCACCCCTTCAACGAATTCATGTTCATGCGCCGGGCCTTGCTCGGTGGACTGGTGCTGGCCTGCAGTACCGCTCCTTTGGGTGTGTTCCTGATCCTGCGGCGCATGAGCCTGATCGGCGATGCGGTGGCCCACGGCATTCTCCCCGGAGCAGCCCTGGGCTTCTGGTTCGCCGGCCTGAGCCTGCCCGCCCTGACTCTCGGCGGGCTTGGCGCAGGACTGGGCATGGCCGGATTGGCAGCCTGGATCACTCGTCGTACCGGCCTGCGGGAAGACGCCAGCATTGCCGCTATCTACCCGATTTCCCTGGCCGCCGGAGTGCTGATCCTGGGCCTGGCCGGTAAACGCCTGGACTTGCTGCACCTGCTGTTCGGCTCGGCCCTGGCGGTGGACGGACCGACCCTGGACGGCATGTTGATCGTCTCGGCCGTCAGCCTGCTGGCCATGGCCCTGATCTATAGACCCTTGCTGCTGGACACCCTCGATCCGCTATTCCTGCACAGCGTCAGCCGGCTCGGCCCCCTGGCCCATGGGTTGTTCCTGACCCTGGTGGTGCTCAACCTGGTGATCGGCTTCCAGGCCATCGGTGCCTTGATGGTGGTGGGCCTGATGATGCTGCCGGCCGCCGCTGCGCGTTTCTGGAGCCGACGCCTGCCGATCCTGATCGGTATCAGCGCGGCCCTGGGCTGCCTGTCGGTCTGGCTCGGCCTGCTGCTGTCGTTCCATTACTCGCTGCCCAGCGGCCCGGCCATCGTGCTGATAGCCGGCGGCTTGTACTTGCTGTCGGTGGTGTTCGGGCCGGTCCACGGCCTGCTGCACCGCCCGCCCCTGCCTTCATCCCTGTGAGGTTCTTGTCGATGCGCGCCCTACTCGTGCTGTCCAGCCTGCTGCTGTCCCTGTGGTTATCCAGTGCCCAGGCGGCGGACAAAATTGCCGTGGTCACCAGCTTCAGCATTCTCGCCGACATGACCCGCGAGGTCGGTGGCGAACACGTACGGATCAGCAACCTGGTGGGGGCCGACGAAGACGCCCATACCTATGAACCCACGCCGGACGATGCCAAGGCCCTGCTCGGCGCCCGGCTCATCATCAAGAATGGCCTGGGCTTCGAACCCTGGCTCGATCGCCTGGTCGCCAGCACCGCTACCCCGGCCACCGTGATCACCGCCAGCCGTGGCGTGATCCCGCGCAGCCTGGAAGAAGACGGCGAGAAAATCCCCGACCCTCACGCCTGGCACAACCTGGCCAACAGCGAACTGTATGTGAACAACATCACCAAGGCGCTGATCGCCGCCGACCCGGCCCATCGCAGCGACTACGAACGCAACAGCCAGGACTACCTCAAGCGCATCTACCGCTTGCTGGCCGAAGCCAAGGCCAAGCTCGGCGCCCTGCCGGCGGGCAACCGCAAGATCGTCACCTCCCACGATGCCTTCGGCTACCTGGGCCAGGCCTACGGCATCGAGTTCCTGGCCCCCCAGGGACTGTCCACTGAACGCGAGCCCTCGGCGGCGGAAGTCGCTGCGCTGATCACCCAGATCCGCAAAGCCAAGGTCAAGGCGGTGTTCATGGAGAACATCAAGGATGCGCGCCTGCTCAAGCAGATCGCCGAGGAAAGCGGTGCGCATATTGGCGGCGTCCTGTATTCCGATGCGCTATCGGCCAGCGGCCCGGCCAGTACCTTCACCGGGCTGTTCGAATACAACCTCAATACGCTGTACGACGCCCTGAGCCGACCATGATCAAGCACCCGCCGCTATCGCTGCTGGATCTGGAAACAGCTCCCCTGGGCAGCCGCTGGCCATTGACCGCAGTGCTCGACGCCCTGCCCTGGAACGCCGATGGCCTGATCGCCGCCATCGCCCAGCAACATGACAGCGGCGAGGTGTTGATGCTGGCCTGGATGAACCGCCAGGCCCTGGCCGAAACCCTGGCCAGCGGCCAGGTCTGCTACTGGTCGCGTTCGCGCAATTGCCTGTGGCGCAAGGGCGAGAGTTCCGGCCATCGCCAGCGCCTGGTGGAAGCACGCCTGGACTGCGACGGCGATGCCGTGCTGTTGCAGGTGCAACAGAGCGGACCGGCCTGCCATACCGGGCGCCCCAACTGTTTCTACAACGCCATTCGCGATGGCGCGGTGGAAGTCATCAGTTCCCCCCTTGAAGGACCCGCGCCATGATCCGTAAAAACCCCTCCGGCGACCTGCCGGTCATCGCCGAATCGGCCTACGTCGACAAGACCGCCATCATCTGCGGCAAGGTGGTGATCGGCGAGAACGTCTTCGTCGGCCCCTACGCCGTGATCCGCGCCGACGAAGTGAACGCCGACGGCCAGATGGAGGCCATCACCATCGGCGCCAATTCGAATATCCAGGACGGCGTAGTGATCCACTCCAAATCCGGAGCGGCGGTAACCATCGGCCAGTACACCTCCATTGCCCACCGTTCCATCGTCCATGGTCCATGCGTGGTCGGTGACCGAGTGTTCATCGGCTTCAACAGCGTGCTGTTCAACTGTGTGGTGGGTGACGGCAGCGTGGTGCGGCACAACTCGGTGGTGGATGGGCGCGACCTGCCCCAGGGTTTCTATGTACCGTCCACGACTCGCATCGGCCCGAAGACCGACCTCGGGCAATTTCCTCCGGTGAGTGTCAGCGCCTCGGAGTTTTCCGAAGATGTGGCGCGCACCAATGTCGACCTGGTCCGTGGCTACAAGGCCCTGCAGAACGAGTTTTGACCATGGGCCGAATCCTTATCCGCAATGCCCGGCTGGTGAACGAAGGGCAACAATTGGATGCCGACCTGCTGGTGAACAACGGTCGCATCGAGACCATCGGCAGCCTCGACCACCTGAGCGCCGAGCTGGAGATCGACGCCCAGGGCCAGTGGCTACTGCCGGGCATGATCGACGACCAGGTGCACTTTCGCGAACCCGGCGCGCCGGACAAGGGCAGCTTCCACAGCGAATCGCGGGCAGCGGTGGCCGGTGGCATCACCAGTTTCATGGACATGCCCAATACCTCGCCGGCCACCCTGACCCTGGAGGCACTGGAGGACAAGCAACGCCGTGCGGCCAAACACTCGGTGGCCAACTACGGCTTTCACTTCGGGGTCAGCAACGACAACCTCGATACCGTCGCTGCCCTCGATCCCACCACAGTCGCCGGGGTCAAGGTATTCATGGGCGCCTCCACCGGCAACATGCTGGTGGACGATCCCCAGGTGCTGGACCGCTTGTTCAGCCAGGTACCGACCATTCTCCTGGCCCATTGCGAACACACACCGAGCATCCAGGTTCGCCAGCAACGCTGGCAGCAGTTGTATGGCGAGCAGATTCCGGCCGCCGCCCACCCACGCATCCGCGATGCCGAGGCCTGCTACCGTTCCTCATCCATGGCCGTGGCCCTGGCCAGGCGCCACGGCACCCGCCTGCATGTGCTGCACCTGACCAGTGCCCGGGAACTGGCGCTGTTCGAAGACCGCCCCCTGGCACAAAAGCGCATCACCGCCGAAGTGTGCGTGCACCACCTGCTGTTCGACGACCGGGATTACTCGCACCTGGGGCACCTGATCAAGTGCAACCCGGCGATCAAGTCCCAGGCCGACCGCGACGCTCTGCGCCAGGCCCTGAACAGCCAACGCCTGGATGTCATCGGCACCGATCATGCGCCCCACACCTGGGCGCAGAAACAGCTGCCCTACACCCGAGCCCCTGCCGGGCTGCCCCTGGTGCAACATGCATTACCGGCGTTGCTGGAACTGGTGGCCGACGGCGTGCTGCCGCTGACCACCCTGGTGGAGAAGACCAGCCACCGGGTGGCCGACCTGTTCGCCATCCCCGATCGGGGCTACTTGCGTGAAGGCTACTGGGCCGACCTGGTGTTGATTCGCCCGGAACCCGAAGGCCAGGCCGTGGATGAGCAACCGATCCTGGCCCGTTGTGGCTGGACGCCCTTTAGCGGTCGGCGCTGGCGGCATAGCGTGAGCACTACCCTGGTTTCAGGCCAGTTGGCCTGGCACCAGGGACGCTTGAACGAGCATTGCCAAGGCCTACCCCTGCGCTTCACCCGCTAGCCGCCCTGCCCCGGCTCAAGAGGCGCGGGGTTTGACCGTGCCGCAATCCTGGCCAAGCCAGACTGCGCGAGTGTCCATGCTGCCTTTCTGCTGCAGGCCGGTGGCGTTGAAGGTACCGATCACATTGGTGGTGAACTCGCGATCGCTGATGAACTTCGCCACCCCACTGCCCTGGGCCTTGGGACAGCTGAAGCGAAACTTCCACTGGTTGCCACTGCGCTCGGTGACCTGCTGCTGGCAACCGGACTGCGGGTCCTGCAGCGGGATGGTGTCGGACTTCACCTGGTCCGGCGTCAGGCAGACGCGAATGCCCTTGCCGCCCATGGTCACGCCCTGTTTTTCCAGCATGGCCCGTTGCTGTGGAGTCATCTGCTGCTGCAATTGGCCGAGGATCAATGACAGGTCCGGCAGGTTCTGGTCATCGATCTTCATGTTGCTGCTGGTCAGCTCCCACAACCCCGGCTGCAGCATCTGCGCCTGTGCAACCAGCGGCAGCGCCAACCCCGCCGCCAAGGCCCAACCCACTAAACGAAGTTTCATCGAATGACTCCTAGACAATAGTGGCCGTTAGACTTCGGCCAGGGCACGGCGTTGCATACACAATAAAATAGCGACTTTCGTCGTGGAACATGGTCTGTTAGCTGGACCCAGGCATCGAATCTTCAGGAGCATGGCTGCCCCATGGATTATTTTGGCCCACATCCCTTCGGCTACCTCATCGCCTTACTGCACTTTCTTGGCCTGATCGCCGCGATCCATGCAGTGCTCACAGTCAGGACCGCCCAAGGCGCCATTGCCTGGGCCTTGTCACTGATGTTCATGCCCTACCTGACGCTGATTCCCTACCTGGTGTTCGGCCGCAGCACCTTCGATGCCTATATCCAGGCCCGGCGCCAAGCCAACGTCGAGATGCACAAGGCGATCAACGATCAGAACTGGCGGCCCTGGGTCGAAGAAGCGCTCACCGCCCGCGCCTCCGCGGCCTACGCTTCGCTGCGGGCCATGCCCAAGCTGGGGCGCATGCCCTGCCTGGCCAATAACCAGGTGCGCCTGCTAGTGAACGGCGATGCCACCTTCGAGGCGATCTTCAATGCCATCCGCCGCTCCCACAAAGCAGTGCTGATCCAGTTCTTCATCATCCACGACGACGAACTGGGCCGGCGCCTGCAACGCCTGTTGCTGGAAAAGGCCCGGGAAGGCGTGGCCATCCACCTGCTCTTCGATCGCATTGGCAGCCACTCCCTGCCCGCCAGCTACGTGCAAGTCCTGCGCGACGGCGGAGTCCAGGTGCATGCCTTCGCCACCCGCAGCGGCTGGCTCAACCGCTTCCAGGTCAACTTTCGCAACCATCGCAAGATCGTCGTGGTGGATGGCGTGCTGGGCTTCGTGGGCGGGCACAACGTGGGCGATGAATACCTGGGTCTGAAGCCGCCCCTGGCGCCCTGGCGCGATACCCATGTGCAAGTGGGCGGCCCGGTGGTGGCCTGCCTGCAGGAGTCTTTCGCCGAAGACTGGTACTGGGCAACGCGGGAGCTGCCGCCGCTGATCCTGCCGGACACCTATCCCGATGGCGGCGTGCTCTGCCAGTTGCTGGCCAGCGGTCCGGCCGATGCCTACGAGACCTGCTCGCTGTTCTTCGTCGAGGCGATCCACGCCGCCACTGAACGGGTATGGATCACCAGCCCGTATTTCATTCCCGACGAAGCCGTATTTGCCGCCCTGCGCCTGGCCGTGCTGCGCGATGTGGATGTGCGCATCCTACTGCCGGCACGCCCGGACCATCGCATCGTCTATGCCGCGTCCAGCCTGTACGCCTTCGAGGCAGTACGTGCCGGCGTCCGGGTATTTCGCTACCAGCCCGGCTTCCTGCATCAGAAAGTGGTGTTGATCGACAATGAGATCAGCGCCATCGGCAGCGCCAACCTGGACAATCGTTCGTTCCGCCTGAATTTCGAAGTGATGTTGCTGACCGTGGACGATGACTTCGCCACCCAGGTGCAGGACATGCTGGAAGCCGACTTCGCCAGGGCGCGGGAAGTGGCCAAGGAAGAAAGCCGCCAGACCCACCGCCTGCAACAACTGGGCATGCGGGTCGCGCGGCTGATTTCTCCGATCCTGTGAAGACAGGCCTTACGGGTTGTAGAGGTCGTCCCGGGTCCAGGGCAGTTCATGGCTGCCATCGGCATGAGCCTTGACCGCGAGAATCTGGTGCAGGTTGATCCAGCCCTTGGCGAATGCATAGGCGCAACCTGCCAGGTACACCCGCCAGATCCGCAACGCCTGCTCCGGCACCTGCTTGGCCGCGGCCTCCAGATTGTCTTCCAGGCGTTCGCTCCAGTGATCCAGGGTGCGGGCATAGTGCATGCGCAGGCTTTCCACATCGACGATCTCCAAGCCCGCCTCGCTGATATGCGCGGAAATCATCGACAGGTGCGGCAGCTCGCCGTTGGGGAAGACATAACGTTCGATGAAGTCCCCTGCTCCCCGGCCCACGGGGCGGCCGTCGGTGTGCTTGGCGGTGATTCCGTGGTTCATCACCAGACCGCCTTCGCGCACGGCGCCGAACAGGGTCCGGCAATATTCCGGCAGGTTGGCGTGGCCCACGTGCTCGAACATGCCGACGCTGACCACTTTGTCGAAGCGGCCATCCTGGGGCAGGTCGCGATAGTCCAGCAGTTGCAGTTCCACCAGGTCTTCCAGGCCCTCGGCCTTGACCCGCTCGCGGCCCAGGGCCAGCTGTTCCTTGCTCAGGGTGATGCCGAAGACCTTGGCGCCGAACTCGCGGGCGGCATAACGGGCCAGCCCACCCCAGCCGCAACCGACATCCAGCAGGTAGTCGCCCGGCTGCAGGCGCAGCTTGCGGCACAGGTGGCGGAACTTGGCCTGCTGGGCTTGCTCCAGGGTCTCGCTGCCGGTCTCGAAGTAGGCACAGGAATAGGCCATGTCGCTATCCAGCCAGAGCTGGTAGAAGGCATTGGACAGGTCGTAGTGATAGGAAATGGCGGCGGCATCGGTGGCCTTGTCGTGCAGCGAGCGCACGGGCTGGTCGCTTTCATCGTCGGCCAGCAGGGCCTGGCTCAACTCGTCGCAGACTCGAATGACTTCGCTGATGGAGCCCTCGAGCTCCAGCTTGCCCTCGACGAATGCGCCCCCCAGCGCATCCAGGCTTGGGTGGCTGAGCTGTGCCACCAATTGCGGGTCCTTGACCACGATGGTGACATTGGGCTCGGGCCCGAGGTTGAACTCATGGCCATCCCAGAGCCGCAGGCGTAGGGGCAGTTGCAGATTCTGTAAGGCCGGTGGAAGTTGCACAAGCATGAAAAATCCCCCCTTGTTCAGACGTCTGGAATGAGGGTAGACCATCCTTGAAAATTAGCAGGCTATCGATTTGATAGCGGTTTTCTATGGTCCGTAGCGCCACACCAAGCCGTCTTCGGCCCACTGTTTCAGCCAGGACGCCGCCTGCAAAGGAGCCCCCTCGTCATAAGTGACGGCCAGCTCGGCACAGAGTTCCGCGAAACTCCACTGCCCTGCGCACATCCCCTGCAACGCCTGGGCTTCTCCTGCCGACACGCTGCGATAGCGGCAGACCCGCTGCGAGCGCCAGACCAGGCAAACCTGCTCCTGTTCAAGTAAAGCACTCGGGGGGAAATCCACCTCTGCCTTGACCGACTGCCATTGGGCCAGGCTGTTGTAGCGCAACAGCAACCATTGCACACAAGGAGCCAGGCGCAGTTGCAACTCAGGCCACTGGGCAGCATCCAGCGCCGCCAAGTCCGGCACGCTCAGCACCGCGGCCTCTGGAGCATCGAATGCCAGGGTGAAGGCCCATTCCAGTCGCGCCAACTCTGCCAGGGGCAGGCCCTGTCCAGACACCACATGCCTCGGGATGAAATCGGCGAACCCCTGCCCCAGCCACCGCAGGCTGAAATGCCGCGACGGCGAGTGGTGTAGATACGCCGCGACCAAAGACGAAAACCCCTGCTCACCCAGCCAACGACGGATGCTCGGGAAATCGCCCTCCATCACCTCCTGCAGCCGCGCCCGATAGGCATTGTGGTAGATCGCCAGCCCGGTCTCGACATCCAGGGTCGGCCCGCCCACCAGGCTCCGGCTCAGGGCAGCATCGGCCAGGGGCTGCTCACCCAGCAGATAGCCTTCAAATGCCAATTGCCATTCATTCAGGCGCATCGCTGTCTCCCGGCCAGTGCCTGGCATCCCAGCTCCCGGGCCTTGTCCAGCTCGGCGAGCAACTGTTCCAGGGGCGGAAAGTGATCGTCACGCTCCAGCAGCGTCGCTACCGGTCCAAGGTGTTCGAGGGTTCGCTGATACAGCTCCCAGACCGGATCGCATACGGGGTGATCGTGGGTATCGATCACATAGTCGCCATAGTCCTGGTGACCGGCCAGGTGCAGCTGGCGTACCCGTTGCGGCGGTAGTCCCTTGATGAATTGCCAGGGATCGAAACCATGGTTGCGCGAGCTGACATAGACGTTGTTCACATCCAGCAGCAGCTCACAGCCACTGAGCTGGCTCAGGGCACACAGGAACTCCCATTCACTGAACTCATCGGCAGCGCTTCTTACATAGCTGGAGACATTCTCCAGGACCAGTGGCCGCTCCAGCACCTGCTGCACTTCACACACTCGGCCAGCCACATAGCGCAGGCTTTCCTCGGTGTAAGGCAGCGGCAGCAGGTCGTGTAACTGATGGGCGTTGCCCCGGCTCCAGCACAGATGATCGGCAACCCAGGCCGGACGCACTCGCCCGGCCAATGCCTTGAGCTGTGCCAGGTAATCGTGGTCCAGGGGGTGGGGACCGCCAATGGATAGCGACACCCCGTGCATCACGATGGGATAGCGCTCGGCAATGGCATCGAGGTAGTACAGGGCCTTGCCACCCTGGACCATGAAGTTCTCGGAGATGATCTCGAACCAGTCGACCGCCGGCTCGTCATCGAGAATCTGCTGATAGTAGGCACTGCGCAAACCCAGGCCGTAGCCCAGGCAAGAAGGAACATCAGACATCGCCAACTCCTTGCCAAGTGGCCGCAGCAGGCGTCCCCGCCACGGCAACACTCGATCGCCGCTTACTCGCCGACCTTGCCGCCGGCCTTTTCACAGGCGGCCTGGGTCATGGCCTTGAACCCCTGGCCTTTGCAGGCCCCCATGCCCTTGCAGGCGTGGTCCTTGGTCTTGCAGTCGTTCTGGCCCTTGCAGGCGTTCACGCCGTAGCAATGCACCTGGGCATCGGCGGCAGTCGCTTGGGTGGCGACACCGGCAAACAGGCTGGCGGCAGCGAAAGCCAGGGCAGCGCCGGCAGCGGTTTTCTTCATGTTCATCTTGTATTTCCTCAATAGTCGCAAGGGGGAGACGGGAAGCCTGAGCAACCCCGTCATGCCACTAGAGAGAGCAAGACTCCCGGCGTTACAGCCGGGATGAAAATAAAAGCCGGCGACTCAAGCCTTGGCCAAAGGCTCCTGAAAGCGCAGCAAGCGCCCGGCATTGCCCAGCACCAGCAAGGTGCTGAGGTTATGCAGCACCGCGGCGATCATCGCCCCTGCCACCCCCAGCCAGCCGAATGCGGCGAAGGCGACGATGGCCAGGGTCCAGCCCAGGCCGATGATCACGTTGACCTGCAAGGTGCGCCGGCATTCACGGCTCAGGCGCACACAAGTCCCCAAGCGGCGCAAGTCACTGCCGATCAGCACCACGTCGGCCGAGGCCAGGGCGATGTCCGCGCCGCCCGCCCCCATGGCGACCCCCACCACTCCAGCCTTGAGTGCCAGGGAGTCGTTGATGCCGTCGCCGACCACCATGGGCCGAAACCCCTTGTCGATCTCCCCCAGCACCCGCTGGAGCTTGTCTTGCGGCAGGGCCTGGGCCTCGATATCGCTGATGCCCACCTCTCGCGCCAGGCTGTCCGCCACGCTTTGCCGGTCACCGGTGAGCAACAGTTGGCGCCCCAGCCCCAACTCGCGCAGCTCTTGCAGGGCCTGGGCGGCTTCGGGCTTGACGCTATCGGCCAACAGCAGCCAACCGAGGAACTCACCATTGAGCGCCAACCCGGCAATCGGCCCATCATGGTTCGGAACCGGGCTGGTATCGATATCCAAGCTGGCGAACAGCTCCGGTCGACCCAGCGCCGCCTGGCCTTCGTCGGTACGCGCGACCACGCCCAGGCCCTGGCGCTCATGGATATCCTCCAGGGCCCATTGCTGCTCAGGCGGCACCAGTGCTGCCAGCGCCCGGCTGACGGGGTGACTGCTGGCCGCCCCCAGGCTGGCGGCGAGGCTGAGCAGCGCCCTTCGATCTTCCTGGGCAGTGTCGACAGCCTGCAGGCGCAGGGTGCCAAAGGTCAGGGTTCCGGTCTTGTCCACCACCAGGGAGGTCAGGTCCGCCAGTTCTTCGAGAAACGCCGAGCTGCGGATCAGGATGCCGTGGCGGGCCGCCACGGCGATTCCGGCGATGGCGGTGGCCGGCGCCGATAGCACCAAGGCACAAGGGCAAGCCGCCACCAGCACGGCGAGCATGGCCTGGGCATCATTGGTAATGAACCAGGTCACCGCTGCCAGCAGCAACACCAGCACCAGGTAGCTGCCGGCATAGCGTTCCAGCAGGCGGGTAATCGGCGGTTTGGCCCGCTCGGCGCTCTGCATCAGGGCAATCACCTTGCCCAGGGTCGACTCCTCGCCGGTACGGGTCACTTCCAGGCGCAGCAGGCCATCGAGGTTGATCGCACCACCGAACACTTGCATGCCCACGCTCGCCTCCTGCGGCACCGACTCGCCAGTGATCGGCGCGGTATCCAGGCTGGCCTGGCCCGACACCACCACGCCATCGGCGGGTACCCGGTCCCCGGCACGGACCTCCACCAGGTCCCCGGTCCTGAGGTTGGCGTTATCCACCTCCTGCACGCTGCCATCGGCCTGTACCCGGCGCGCCTGGCTCCGGGTCAGGCGCCCCAGGGCGTCGATGGCCTCCTGGGAGCCGATGACGCTGCGCTCTTCCAGCACATGGCCGAAGATCATGATGATCGGCAGCAAGGCAGCGGTCAGCAGGTCCCCCGTGGCCCATGCGCCCAGCATGGCCAGGGCGATCAGCTGGTCGGTGATGCCATGCAGGCTCGGGTAACGCAGGCTGAACCAGGCCGAGCGCAGCACCGGCACGGCCACCAGCAGCGAGGCGACCCCCAGGAGCAGCTGGCTGACACCGACCTGCTCCGGTGCCAACCAACGCCAGGCCAGGCCCAGGGCCAACAGCCCCAGGGCGAGCATGGCCAGGGTCAACTGGCGCGCGGCGCTGCGTTGTTCGGCGGTGGTCAACATGCTGGCGGGTGCCGCATGGGTCGAAGCGGTCATTGTTCAGCTCCCTGGATGATCAGGCGGGAATCGTCTTTCGGATCGACGGTGGTCACCGAGCCGGCTCGGCCAAGAATCTGCGGCAGGCGTTCACGATAGATGCGCAGCAGCATCTGCGGATCGGTGCCGTTGCGCTGCTCCTGGGCCAGACTCTGCACCGTGGCGGTCTGGGCTCGGGCCAGGGCCAGTCGCTCACTGGCCTGGGCATGGGCCACTTGCAGGCTGCGATCGGCCTGCTGGTTGGCGCTCTGGGTAAGTTTCTCCGCTTCAGTACGCGCATTGGCCACAGCCTTGTCGGCCTGCTGGCTGGCGGTCAGCACCGCGTTGAACGCACTGACGGCTGGCTCGGGGAGACTCGACTGCACATCCACCCGCGTCACTTCCAGGCCAATGCCCTGCCCACTGGCAGCAAGATCCGCCAGGCGCTGGTTGATGCTTTGCACCAGGTCGCCGCGCAACCGCTCACGTCGCTCCGCCGCCTGGTGGTCATTGCCCAGCAGTTCCGGGCGAGCCACCAGGATGGTGTCCAGGTCACGCGCCGCAGCCAAGGTCAGGGCGCTGCGCGTCACCAACCGGTCCAGGGCCGGCAGTACATGGTCGCCTTGCAGCACGTATGCATAAGGATCACTGACCTTGTAGAACACCCGGACGTCCAACTGCACCACACCTGCATCACCGGTGAGCAAGTAGCCCGAACCGGCCAACGTGTCGTTCAGCGGCGTGGCCAGGGTCGCGACCCGGTCCCCGTCCTGGGCAGCAGCGGAGCGCAGCAGGCCTTCGACCCTGCGCTCCAGCACCCGGTCGGCAGCCGGCAGCAACACCACTTGTTCGAACGGTCGAGGCCAGGCCAACAGCAACCCCGCATTCTGGACCCGGGCCAGGGCGCCGAAATGCAAGACCAGGGCGCGGTTCTGCGGATCGATCTGCCGCACATTGGACAAGGCCCAAGCCAGGGCAGCGAGAAGGGTGACCACATACAGCGCGATGAACGCCAGGCGGCCAGCCTGGATCCACGGGCTGTTCAGCTCGTTTGTTCCACGTGGAACGCTGTTCATGGCTGCGATCCGGGGGCTTTGTTCGGCAAGTTCGGCGGGCCATCCACCAATACTCGGAACGGCGCAGCATCGGTGCGCAAAATCAACCGGGTTCCCGGGTTGACCACGGTACCCAAGGCATCCAGGGAGCGCAGCAGGTTATAGAGCTGTGGCGAACTGGCATAGGCCCGACCGTAGATCTGTGCGGCCTCTACCCGGGACTGCGCCTCGATGTCCGCGGCCTTCACCGTGGCGTCGGCCTGCACGATCCGCGCGTCGCGTTCGGCAGCGGAACGGATCTGCGCGGCCTCGCGCTTGCCCACCGCCGTGCGTTCCGTGGCAATGGTTTCCCGCTCCGCGCGCATGCGATCCACCGTAGCGGTCAGCGTGACCGACGGCAGCGTCAGGCGCTCGACGCCCACCTGCACGACGCGCACGCCGTAGGTGGACAGCAACTGCTGATCGATCTGCTGGCGCAGTTGCGCCTCGAAGTCGGCAATTCGCACTTTGCTGGCATCGGTGTTCACCAGATCGGCCAGGTCGAAACTGCTGGCCGTGGTTTCCAGGGCCGAGCCAACGAACGTACGGATCTGCCGGGCGGCCTCGTCCGGCTGGTTCTGCACTGCCCGCATGAAACGCTGCACGTTGTCCGAGTCACCCTGCACACGCCAGGCGACATAAGCCTGGACGATGATACGCAGGCCATCGCGGGTCCCTACATCCTGCAAGCCACTGGACGTGGTACGCAGGCGCAGGTCCACGGGAATTGCCGCCTCGAAGGGTGCCGGCCAGCGCCAGTTCAATCCGGGTTCCAACAGGACCCGGGCCGGGTTGCCGAATCGGGTGATCACCGTGGCTTCACCGGAGCGCACCTGGACCAGGCTCGCCGCCGCCAGGGCGAATGCCACCAGCAACGCTGCCCAGCCCATGCGCCGCCAGGGAAACGGTCCCGCCTCTGCCGGCGCACCATGGTGATGGTGGTGATGACCATGATGGTGATGATGACCGTGCCCATGGTCGTGACCGGCATGCGCATCATGGGAATGGGTATGGGAAGACTGGCTCAATGGGCGGCTCCTGGCTGGGCGGCTTTACGCGGCGCCATCGGGTCGGCGGGCAAGGTGAAGGTACGCAAGTCGAGGGTTGGCGCACTGTCGCCACCCAGACGGTGATCGAGAATCAACAGCCGGGCCTTGCTCAGGCCCTGGATCAACTGGCCGAGGTATTGCTCCAGGATGAATGCCTGGCCCGCACCGGCGTAGGCTTTCTGCTCGGCGGCGAACCGCAGGTCGGCCGTCTGGGCTTCGGCCTGGATCTCACGCGCCGTGGCACGCGCCTTATCGTTCACTTCGCTGGCCTGCAATTGCGCCTGGTTGGTCTGTTCCGCTGCGGCCCCACGTTCGCGGGAAATCAGCGCCTGGGCGCCAATCTGCGCAGCTTGTACAGCGTGATAGGCGTTGGCCGCGCCGGCCGGCGGATGAATGGCCTCGACCACAGTGGCGAGAATTTCCACACCGCTGTCGAGCTTGGACAGATCGGCCTGCACCGCACGGCCAATATCGTCGGCCAGGCGGGTGCGGTCCTCCCCTAGCAGGCCATCGAGGGTACGCGAGGCGAAGTCATGCACCAGCACTCGGCTGGCGGTACTGCGGATCAGGGTCGGCACATCGCTGCTGTTGTAGGTCGCGGCCAACGCCGCGGCATCGTCCAGGCCAATGCGATAGACGAAGCGCACGTCCATGTTGACGATCTGGAAGCTCTGCTGCCGGGCATTGCCACTGGCGATCACCTGGGATTTGTCATTCACGTGGCTGGCATCCCACAAACGATTGGCAATCGCTGGGGCCGGCCCTTCCGCTGCCGCCGGCTCGATCGGTTGTGGGGCCTCGCCCACACTGGTGGCCAGTTCATGGACCACGCCGTTTTCCACCGTCAGTACCCGCCCCAAGGGCCAGGGCAACCCCAGGTGCAGGCCTGGGCCGAAAACCGTGACAGGCTTGCCAAAACGCTCGTAAATACCGCGATTTTGCATGGAAATCTCATGAACACCGGTCAAAACCCAGCCCACCAACAGAATCGTCGCCAGCACGGGGAAGAAGGCTCGGCGCATATAGGCAAAAGCCCAGATCTGTCGCAGATCGATGCCGAATCGGTTGTGCAATTCGTGTTGCAGGCTGAGCAGTGGCTGCGGTGGCCAGCGCAGCAAGTCAGCGATAAAACTATGGGCCAGCAACCTGGGCTCAAGGCGCTCGCGCTGGGGGCTGAACAACGACAGCAGCGAGCGCAGCAGCAACTCGCCGGCCACCAGTGCAGGCAACAAACCGATCAATACCGCCAGGCGCACCGGCCACAGCGCCGTATCACTGCTGAGCAGCAGGCACAGTGCGCTGGCCAGCAGGCAAAGGATCGCCATTCGCAGCAGCTGCGCCAGGGCCGCAGCCTCCGGCCATTCAGCCGGGTGTTCCTGGGCCAGTTGGCGCTCCAGCACCAACAGGGCAAAGGCCAGTAACAGTGCCAGCGCAGCGAAGACACTGGCACTCAAGCCCAGGGCCGTGGCGGGCAGCGCCAGATTGAACACCTGGAACAGGCAATACAGGGCCAGCAACGACCAGCCGCCAAGCCACAGGGTCGGTGCCCCGATCTGCCGCAACAGATGCCTGGCCCGCGTGCCCAGGGCCGCGGAAAACCGCCCTCCTGCCTGTACCTGGGGTTCTTCCTCCTGCGGACTCGCTGGCGCAGGGGCGATCGCCTGTTCTCGCCATTGGCTGACCCAGCCGGCCGATTGCAGGCCCGCAACCAGTACCAGCAAGGCACATGACAGGTTCACCAACACCACCGGCCAGAGGGTCAGCGCCGCGAACAGATCGACGAATACCGCCGATACCAATCCCAGTATCGCCAGGGTCAACAGGCCAATGCCCCAGCGGCGTAAACGCACGCTGTGGAAGATTGCCTGCTGGAACCTTGGCAAGCCGGCCACGTCTGGCCCTTGCGTCTCTAGATCGACTTGCATACCACCCCGCCGCTCTGGTCCGGCCCTCTGCATGAATCGCGGGCCGAAAAATCTGGATACAATTCGTTACTATATAACGATTCAAGTGAAATTTTCGTCGCCAGCCATGCCTTTTCATCTATTGCGCACGTCGTAGATACATAGATCGCTGTTTGCTCCAACGCAGCAACTTCTGATGTCGGCCCTCCGGCATTTAAGGCAATAATCCAGCCCTGCTCACCGTGTGCGACAAGGAACCGTCCCATCATGCTTTCGATCTACCAGCTCAAACCGCGCTTTCAGAACCTGCTGCGGCCGTTGGTACAACGCCTTTACGACAACGGCACCACCGCCAACCAGATCACCGTACTGGCAGCGGTGATCTCCTTGCTGGTGGGCGGGCTGATCGCCCTGTTCGCCAGCCACGCCTGGCTATTCGCCCTGATTCCTCTGTGGATGATCCTGCGCATGGCGCTCAATGCCATCGACGGCATGCTGGCCCGGGAGTTCGGCCAGCAATCGCGCCTGGGCGCCTACCTCAACGAACTCTGCGACGTGGTGGCCGACAGCGCCCTGATCCTGCCCTTCGCCCTGCTACCCGAGGTCAACCTGCTGCTGGTCCTGGCGGTGGTCCTGCTGGCGCTATTTAGCGAGTACGCCGGCGTGCTGGGCCCCATGGTCGGTGCTTCCCGGCGCTACGACGGTCCCATGGGCAAGAGCGACCGCGCCTTCGTCCTTGGCGTGCTGGCAACGGGCATCGCCCTGGGCTGGCTCAGTGCTCCCTGGATCAACGGCGTGCTGGCGCTGGTCGCCGCACTCTTGGTCTACACCCTGATCAACCGGGTCCGAAAGGGCCTCGAAGAAGTCCAGAACAACGCTCCCTCTGCATAAGGAAATGGCTATGCGCGAAGCTCAGCACCGGACGTTTCGTACCCATGATGGCGTCGAACTGTTTTACCGCCACTGGCCAGCCAGTGAAGTCTCTGCCGACCAACCACGCCAGGCGGTGATGTTGTTCCACCGGGGTCACGAACACTCCGGGCGCATCGCCCACCTGGTGGACGAGCTGGACCTGCCCCACATCGACTTCTTCGCCTGGGACGCCCGGGGCCACGGCCAGTCCCCGGGAGCCCGGGGCGACAGTCCAAGCTTCGCCACCAGCGTGCGTGACGTGCAGACGTTCTGCGATCACCTGGGCAGCGCCCACCAGATCGCCGAGGACAACATCGCCGTGGTGGCCCAGAGCGTCGGCGCGGTCATCGCCGCCACCTGGGTCCATGACTATGCACCGCGGATCCGCTCCCTGGTGTTGGCCTCCCCGGCCTTCAAGGTCAAGCTCTACGTGCCTTTCGCCCGTCCCGGCCTGGCCCTGATGCGGCGCTTTCGCGGTAATTTCTTCGTCAACAGCTACGTCAAGGCGCGCTTCTTGAGCCACGACCCGCAACGAGTCGAGAGCTATGACAGCGACCCGCTGATCACCAAGGCGATTTCGGTGAATGTCCTGCTGGGGCTGTATGAGGCCGCAGATCGGGTAGTCGCCGATGCCCAGGCGATCCAGGTGCCGACCCAGTTGCTGATCTCCGGGTCCGACTTCGTGGTGCATCGCAAGCCCCAGGAGCAGTTCTTCGAGCGCCTGGGCAGCCTGCGCAAGGAAAAACACATCCTTCCCGGCTTCTTCCACGACACCCTGGGCGAAAAGGAACGCGCCCCGGCCATGGCCAGCATCCGGCGCTTCATCCTGCACAACTTCACCCTTCCTTTGCAGCGCCCTGCCCTGCTGGACGCCGACCGCCTGGGCGTCACCTGCGCCGAATCCGAGGCCCTGGCCGCGCCGCTGCCACGCAACTCCCTGCGCGACCTGTACTGGCGTACCACTCGCGCCAGCATGCGCCTGGGCAGCCGGCTCTCGGCGGGGGTCAAGCTGGGGTTCGACACCGGTTTCGACTCCGGCAGCACCCTGGACTACGTCTACCGCAACCGCCCCACCGGGCATACGCCGCTGGGCCGGATGATCGACCAGAACTACCTGAACTCCATCGGCTGGCGCGGCATTCGCCAGCGCAAGCTGCATGTGGAAGAACTGCTGCGCCTGGCCATGGAACAGCTGCGTGGACAAGGCAGCGAAGTGCGCATCGTCGATATTGCCGCCGGCCACGGCCGCTACATCCTCGAAGCCCTGCAGGGGGTTGCGCCGCTGCCGGAATCGATCCTGCTGCGCGACTACAGCGATATCAACGTGCGTGACGGCAGTGCCCTGATCCAGGAAAAAGGCCTGGGCGATATCGCGCGCTTCGTCAAAGGCAACGCCTTCGACCGTGACGATCTCGCTGCCCTGGACCCCAAGCCGACCCTGGCGGTGGTTTCCGGCCTGTACGAGCTGTTCGCCGACAACCAGATGGTGGGCGACTCCCTGGCCGGCCTGACCAGCGCCGTGGAGCCTGGCGGCTACCTGGTGTACACCGGCCAGCCCTGGCACCCGCAGCTGGAGCTGATCGCCCGGGCCCTGACCAGCCACCGCGAGGGCCAGGCCTGGGTCATGCGCCGCCGCACCCAGGCAGAGATGGACCAACTGGTGGAGGCCGCAGGCTTTCGCAAGGTAACGATGCGGGTGGATGAATGGGGCATCTTCAGCGTGTCCCTGGCGCAACGGGTGCAATGATGAGCGCAGGCGCCTTGCCGGCGCGCGAACCGGGGCTGCTCAAGCCGGCGGTGCTCTGGCTGCTGTTGCTGGCACCGTTGTTCTTCGGCACCTATGGTTTCGCCACCTGGGTCACTGCGCAGCGCGACGACGTCGCCAGCCTGGTCTTCGACTGGGAGCGGCACATGCCGTTCTGGGCCTGGACCATCGTCCCCTACTGGTCCATCGACCTGCTCTACGGCCTGTCATTGCTGCTGCCGCGCAGCCGCGACGAACTCAAGCGCCATGCCTTGCGCCTGCTCAGCGCCCAGGTGATCGCCGTCAGTTGCTTCCTGCTCTGGCCGCTGCGCTTCACCTTCCCCCGGCCGGAACTGGACGGGCTGTTCGGCTGGTTGTTCGCGGTGCTGGCGGGTTTCGACAAACCCTTCAACCAGGCACCGTCCCTGCACATCGCCCTGCTGGTGGTGCTCTGGGTCTGCTATGCGCGGCATATCCACGGGGCCTGGCGCTGGCTGGTGCATGGCTGGTTCGCGCTGATCGGGATTTCGGTGCTGACCACTTATCAACACCACTTCATCGATGTACCCACAGGCGCCCTGGCCGGCTGGCTGTGCGTCTGGCTGTGGCCGCTGGATCGCCCCAGCCCGCTGTTCAGTGCTCGCCTGAGCAATGACCCAAGGCGCCGCCAGTTGGCCCTGCGCTATGCCTTCGCAGCAGTGGCGCTGGCCCTGGCGGCCTTTGCCTGGAACGGCATCGGCCTGTGGCTGCTATGGCCGGCGCTGGCCCTGCTGCTGGTGGCGGTGAACTACGCCGTGCTGGATGCCGCGGGCTTCCAGAAGCGCGCGGATGGGCGCCTGAGCCCCGCCGCACGCTGGCTGATGGCGCCTTATCTGGCGGGTGCCTGGATCAACTCGAGGTTGTGGACAAGAAACCATCCACAGCCGGACCAGGTTGTGGATAACGTCTGGCTGGGGCGCCTGCCCACCCCCGCCGAACTCCAGGCCAGCCCATTCGCGGCGGTACTCGACCTGTGTGCCGAGCTGTCCCTGGATGGACGTCCGCTCGCGGCCTACCGGAGCCTGCCAGTGCTGGACCTGTGCGCGCCGAGCCCGGCCCAGTGCCTGGAGGCCGCCAAGGCCATCGAGGATCTGCGCCAGCACGGGCCGCTGCTGGTGTGTTGCGCCCTGGGTTACTCACGCAGTGCCACGGCACTGGCCGCCTGGCTGCTGCACAGCGGTCGCGCGAGCAGCGTGGACGGGGCCATCGTGCAACTGCAACGGGCACGCCCACACATCGTCCTGCAAGCGGCCCACCGCCAAGCCCTGCAAAGCCTGATCAGCGCCAGGAGCAGCCCTCATGCCCAATGACATGCAGCTGTACAACGTCGCCAGCCTGCTACGCCGAGGGCAGGCACTGGACCAGTTATCCACAGGCCTGACCCTGCTCGGCGCCTTGTATGGCCTGGGCCAGTACCTGCTGGCCAGCGTCACCCTCGGTGGCCTGCTACTGAGCATCGCCCTGGTGGTGCTGGGGGTTGTGGAAAAGTACCTGGCGCTACGCGTCGCCTTCGATGCCGAGCTGTTCCAACGGGTGGCCGATGCCCCGACCTCCCTGGAGCACAGCACCCGCGCCCTGGACCAGGCCCTGAGCGCGCTCGGCCTGCAACCGGCCGAGCGCGGCGGGCGGCCCTGGCACGAACGCAGCCAGGGTGCTCTTGGCCTGCTGCGCCGCCAGGCACTGCTACTGGCGACCCAAGTGCTGGTGATATTGAGCGTGATTCTGATCAGCCCCTGGCTGGTCTTTGCCGGATAAGGAATGCCCATGTTCGAACCCCTGGTAGCCAACCTCATCACCTCCGCCGCCCGCAGCATTACCGGCGCCCGCAGCCTGTGGCTGGGCTCGGCGCCAGAGGCGGTGCAGCGCATCTACTTCGCCAACCACAGCAGCCACGGCGACTTCGTACTGCTCTGGGCCTCGTTGCCACCGGCCCTGCGACGCCTGACCCGCCCCGTGGCCGGCGCCGACTACTGGCAGAAAAGCGGCGTGCGGCGCTACATCATCAACCGCGTGTTCAACGGCGTGTTGATCGATCGCGAGCGCAAGGAGGCTGTGGATAACAACCCCCTGCAACCCATGCTCGAGGCCCTGGAAAACGGCGACTCCCTGATCATCTTTCCCGAAGGCACGCGCAACCCGGAAGACGGCCTGCTGCCGTTCAAGAGCGGCCTGTACCACCTGGCCAAGCGTTATCCACAGGTGGAGGTGATCCCGGTGTGGATCGCCAACCTCAACCGGGTCATGCCCAAGGGCCGTTTCCTGCCCTTGCCGCTGCTGTGCACCATCAGCTTCGGCGCGCCCCTGGCGGTGGAAGACGGCGAAAGCAAGGAAGACTTTCTCGAACGCAGCCGCGCCGCGCTGCTGGCCCTGGCTCCGGAGCACGCCTGAAATGGATAAGCAGACCCTGATGTTGTTCGGCGGTATTGGCGCCATCCTGGTGCTGGCCTCGCTGATCGGATTGATCCTCAAGTGGCGTACCCGGGGCAGCCCCAACCCGGTGATCGACAACCTCAACGCGCGGATCAACGCCTGGTGGGTGATGGTGCTGGTGATCGGCATCGCCTTCTGGCTCGGCACCGCGGCGGTGATCCTGCTGTTCTATGCCGTGTCGTTCTATGCCCTGCGCGAGTTCCTGACCCTGACTCCCACCCGGCGCAGCGATTATCCGGCGCTGGTGGCCGCGTTCTACCTGGCCCTGCCCCTGCAGTACCTGCTGATCTACTCGGACTGGTATGGGCTGTTCTCGATCTTCATCCCGGTGTACGTGTTCCTGCTGCTGCCGATCCTCGCTTCCCTGGGCGGCGACAGCACGCACTTCCTGGAGCGCGCCTCCAAGGTCCAGTGGGGCCTGATGATCGCGGTGTTCTGCGTATCCTTCGTCCCGGCCCTGCTGACCCTGGACATCGCCGGCTACGAGGGCCGCAACCTGCTGCTGATCGCCTACCTGGTGATCGTGGTGCAGCTTTCGGACGTGTTGCAGTACGTCTGTGGAAAACTCTTCGGCAAGCGCAAGATCGCTCCCAACCTGTCGCCGTCCAAGACCGTCGAGGGTTTTGTCGGCGGCATCCTGCTGGCCTCGCTGATCGGCGGTGCGCTGTGGTGGATCACTCCGTTCAGTATCTGGCAGTCGTTCTTCATCGCCTTGCTGATCAACCTGTTGGGCTTTGCCGGCGGCATCGTGATGTCGGCGATCAAGCGCGATCGCGGGGTCAAGGACTGGGGGCACATGATCGAAGGCCACGGCGGCATGCTCGACCGCCTGGACTCGGTGTGCTTCGCCGCGCCGATCTTCTTCCACCTGGTGCGCTACTGGTGGACCTGACCGGGCACTAGCAGCTTGCCCTGTGGCGAGCGTGCGCAAGCACCCTCGCCACGAACCAGGTCAGCCCGGCAGGTGGCCCAGCGGCAAGGGGCCTGGGGTCTTCACGGTGTGGATCGCGAAGTTGCTGCGGATATCGCTGACCCCCGGGATCTTCAGCAGATGACCGGTAAGAAAGCGGTCGTAGCCCCGCAGGTCGGGCACCACCACTTGCAGCAGGAAGTCCGACTCGCCGGAGACCAGGAATGCCGAGATCACCTCCGGCAACTGCAACACCGCCTGGCGGAAGGCTTCGGCTTCCGCATCGTTGTGCCGCTCGACCTTGACCCCGACGAACACTGTCAGCCCAAGCCCCACTTCGTCCCGATCCAGGGTGGCCTGGTAACCGCGAATCACCCCCACGTCCTCCAGCATCCGTACCCGGCGCAGGCAGGGCGATGGCGACAGGCCAATCTCTTGCGCCAGTTGCACGTTGCTCAAGCGGCCGTCGCGCTGCAGGGCGGCGAGGATCTTGCGGTCGTAGGCGTCGAGTTTCATGGTTGGCATATCCGGATGGTCCTTTGGCTGAATACTGGAACTTTATGCCAATTTTTATGTGAACGCTGGTTGATTACGCAAGCACCTGCCCTGCCCTCCAGCTCTAAACTGTGGGCACCGACTCGACAACGAATGGGGGGTGCAACGTGGCGCAACTGTGGATGTTTTTCCTGGCCCTGGCGGTGGTCTACCTGCTGCCCGGCCCCGACATGATCCTGCTGTTGCAGACCGGCGCCCGCCAAGGCAAGGCCCAGGCCTTGGCCACGGCCCTCGGCCTGGCCATCTCCCGCGGTTGTCACGTGGCCCTGGCGGCCCTGGGGCTGGCGGCGCTGTTCAAGGCCGCGCCCTGGACCTTCGATGTGGTGCGCCTGGCCGGCGCGGCCTACCTGCTGTGGATCGGTATCCAATGCCTGCGGGCCAACCTGCTGCCTGCACTGGACGGCAGCGGCACGGCGGCCACACCCTTGCGCTGGCGCCAGGCGATCCAGCGCGGGGTGCTGACCAACCTGCTGAACCCCAAGGCCCTGCTGTTCTGCTCGGTGCTATTGCCGCAGTTCGTCGATCCCCAGGCCGGGGCGGTAGCACCGCAATTCATCACCCTGGGCGTGTTGCTGGTGGGCGTCGGTGGGCTATTCGACTGCTGCTACGCCCTGGCCGGCGCCGGGCTGGGTCGCTGGATGCAACGCAGCCCTTCGGCGCAACGCCTTCAGCAATGGCTGTTCGGCAGCCTGCTGATCGGCTTCGCCCTGCGCCTGACCTTCGTCCAGCAAGCCTGATTTGGCCGCAGACCATACGACCTGACCTGGCGGCTCGTGCCGAGCCGTGCGCAGCCTGCGGCAGCGGCTACACCCAGCATCTGTAGCCGCTGCCCGCGCAGCGAGGCTGCGACCGGGTACGCAGCGCCCGTAAAACCAGGCACCGCGATCCATCAGGCATATCGCGCAACGGGCCTCGCGGCTACGCCTTCCGGCGGCGGATCAGGTAGGCGCCGCCCAGCAGCAGGAGCGCCGCGCCACCAGCGCTGGCCAGCTTGTGCTGCCCGAGGCTGGAGCGGGTGGCGTCGATCCACTGGGTCACATAGCGCTTGTTGGCGCTGCCGAAGTCCGGCTCCTGGCAGTTCATGCCGAAATTGCCGGCCCACTCCACGAACGGCCCCTGCTCCACGTAGCGCTTGTAGTAGTCGATCTCCAGGTCGGAGCCCCGGGTCCAGCGCGCGGCCTTGCACAGCACCGCGGCGAAGGCCTGGCTGGTGTGTGGCAGGTAATCCGCCGCACGGTTGCCCAGCTCCCCGGCCACGTAGCGATAGTGGTAGCGCACATCCGGCTCGGCGGTACTGGCCTGCTGGCGCTGCACTTCGTCGGCGCTGAGGAAAGGACCGGCCTGTACTGGTGGGATCTCCAGGTTATAGCTGCCCCAGAGGCTGTGGTAATCCGGCCCCATCTCGTAGCCGAGGATCTCCATGCCCGAGGCCCGCGCCAGCTTGCCCGCCTGGTAGTAGGCCTCGGCACGGCGGGTGGGCAGCCAGGCCGACTCGGCGCTGCTGCGATACTCACCGTAGGCCTTGGCAATGGCCTGGCGCTCGGGACTGTCGAAATAGCCCCAGCCTTCCTGGTAACGGCCCTCACGCAGCAGGCGCCGTCCCAGCAGCTCGCGCAGCTGCGCGGCGATCGGCAAATGCTCGTAGTAGTCGTCTGCCTGCTTGGGCGTCGGTGGCGGCGCCGGGACCTGGGCATCGACGAAGCGCTTGAGTTCATCCACGGTCAGCACCCGCTCCGCCACGGTCGCCGTGTCGTGCCAGTAGATCTCGCCACTGCGGTAGAGCAACTCGAACGCCTGCACGTAGTCGCCACGCTCCAGGGCCAGCACCGCGCTTTCGCCTTCTACCCGGCAGCCCGGCTTGAGGTCTTCATAGTTGCCATCGTAATCGCCGCGAAAGCCCCAGTTCTCATCCCGGGGAAAGGCCGCGGAGGCCTTGGCGTAGGCGGCCGCAGCGGCCACCTTGTCGCCGTCGCGCACGGCCATCTTGGCCCGCAGCCACCAGGCCAGGCCGCCATCGCCGGCGTGCTCGAGCAAGAGCTTGGTGGTGGCGAAATCGCCATTCTGGTAATTCAGCGCCGCCAGCCGGTCGGCATTGTCGAAACTGCCGGCGGTGCCCTGGCTCAAGAGCTTGATCAGGTTGCGTTCGGAGTCCGGCTTTTCGCCAAAGGACCAGCCCTGGTGAGACACCAGCGAAGCGGTGAGCAGGCGCGCCACCGCAGGCTTCTTGAGCTGCTCCAGCAACTGCTCGTCCGGCAGGCTGCCCAGCTCGTTCACCACTTGTTTCAGGGAGCTGTAGCCGACCTCCGAGCCCTGCAGGCTCTGGCTGGCATACAGATCTATGGCCTGGCTCCAGTCACCCTGGTCCTTGAGGATGCGAGCCTCTTCGCCCAGGCTGGCGATGCCCAGTTCCAGCGGGTCGCTGAAGCCGTCGATGCTCAATTGCCGGGCTTGGATAAACGCCTGGCGCGCTGCCTGCAAGGTTTCGTGCCGGCCTTGTTCGTCCAGTTCGTTGGCTTCTTCATGGATGGATCTCAAGGCCCGCCCCAGGGAATAGGCAGCCCAGGTACTGCGCAGCGCCCGCTGCTGGGCAGGCAGTTGCAGCACCTTGCGGAAATACTCCGATGCCAGTTGGCTGTCCCCGGCATTGAAAGCCACCGCCCCGGCGGTATAGAGACGAATCTCGAGCGGCAAGCTGGCGCCCTGCTGCTCGGCGACGCGTCCGTCGTCGAGCTGGCGCAACTGGCTGACCAGGGTCCGCTGTGCTTCGTCCAGTCCCTGTCGTTCCGCCCAGTTGCGCTGCTGCACCTCGTAGCTCTCGGGCAGGCTGTAGTCGGAGTTGAAGGCGTCCTTGGCCACCGGCTTGAGCCCGGTAATGGCCTGGCCTAGGCGGCTGACTTCGAACTTGAAGCTGCCTTCGGGCAGTTCGGCCAGGGTTTGCGGGCGGTCCCCCAGCAGGCGCATGGGGAAAGTCGGCCCGCACGCCAGGGCCGGAGCCAGGGGCAGGAACAGACTCAAGCACAACAGGTGGCGGGATCTAGGGACGAACATGCACAGCTCCTTGGTCAATTTTTGTACAGCGGGCCCAACCCACGGCCCGGGTGCCACCCGCCGCCAGGCGGCCGGTCTGCTGGCGGGTCAGTAACAGCTGGCCGTCGCGAAGTTGGGCGGCATAGCCACCCAACCCATCGAATCCGTCGCATTGGGCAACGGCCAGGGACAGTTGTTCAGGCAGGGGACGATCGAGGTTGCCCGGATTGTCCAGGCGAATGTCGAACAGGCCATCCTGCTCACTCAGGCCGATGCTCAACTGACTGCTCAGGACCTCGCCCCGGGCCACCGCCTTGAGGGTATCCAGGCTCCAGGCCCGGACATCGCCCTTGAGCGGCAGGCGAAACCAGATCAAGCCGGCCAGGTGCGCTGGCGGGTCGTTGCGCAGGGTCTTGGCCAACAGGCTCAGTTGTTCGGGATCGGCCATCAGTTCGCGACGTTCGCCGCGCTGGGCGATGGGCGCCTCGCTCTCCACCAGCGGCCCGCCCTCGCCGGCAGCCAGCAGGGCCACGCCATAGGCGGGCACGGCCAGGTAGAAGGGTTTGTCGGTGACCTGCGCCCAGCGTCGGGCCCATTGTTCGGCTTGCCCGGGGTCGAACAGGCCCTTGCGCGGGTCGCTCACCGCATGCACCTGGAGCACGCTGCTATCGACCTGGGCCAACAGCCTCGGCAGTTCAGAGCTGCCAAGCCAGGCCGGAAGCGCGGTGATGCTCAGCCCCAGAGAGGCCGGCAACTGGGCTCGCAACCGCGCCAGCAACGCGGCATAACCCGGCAGCCGCGCGGTGGCGGCATCGTGATCGATCTCCAGGCCGGCCAGGACCAGGCCCTGCCCTTGCCAATCGGCCAACAGTTGCTGCACCTGGGAGAGAATCTCGTCCTGATTCAGAGAGGGCAATTGCCCATCGAGGCGAACCACCGCGATCAGCCGCCGACCATCCTGGCGCAGCACATCGGCATCGATCCGCGCCCGGCTCCAGCCAGCCTGTGGAAAAGCCTGCAAGGCCAGTACCCGGACTGTGGAAAAGTCTGCCCGGGACCCTGCCAGGGCTGCAGCGTGGGCCGGGGTCCACTGCCGTTGCCAGATGTACAGCTGCTGATCTAGCGCGGGCGCCTGCTCCTGGCGGCAGGCGCTGAGCAATAGCCCGCAAAGGAATACGGCGCAGAGACGGAGCAGAACCCGGGGGAGCATGGATCGTTGATTCCCTTTAACGCTGAAAACCCTGGAACATCACCGGGTCGATAGGCCGGCAACCACTACCCGCAGCCTGCGGCAGCGGCGACAAAATTCGCGTCAGCCTACGCAGGGGGCGGGTTGGCGGCAATCGTTGGGGAGGATTTTTTCTTCGCTCTACAGGTCCAGCACCAGGGGTGAAGATAAGTTATCCACAACAGCGGGAACCGCGCAGCAGATCAGCACCTGTCCGGCTTCCGGCACCTGCGCCGGAGGCTGTGGATAATTGACCTGGCCACTGAGCAGGCGAGTCTGGCAGGTGCCACAGGAACCACCCCGGCAACTGAATTCCGGGTGCAGGCCGGCGCGTTCCGCCAGTTGCAGCAGGCTGCCGCTGCCAGGTTGCCAGTCGTGCACCAGGCCCGAGTGCTGGAAACGCACCGGTACCGCTTCAGTCGCCGCTGGCGGCTGGGGCAATCCTGGCGCCTCTGGGTCGGCCCGACGTTGCAGGGTCGAGGGACCGAACGTCTCGGCATGGATCTGTCGATCGTCGATATCCAGGTCCCGCAACTGGTCGTACAACGCCTGGGTGAAGGCACCGGGACCACACAGCACGAAATCCACGGCGTCGTAGTCATCCAGTTGCAGATGCTCCAGCACCAGCCGGGTGTCGATCCGCCCCTGCCGATCAAAGGTCACGCCCGGCTGTGCCGTCGCCTCGGGCTGGCTAAGCAGGCGCAGTACCTGCAGCGCCTCCCCGGCTTGCTCACCGAGGGTTCGCAGCTCCTCGGCAAAGGGCTGTTCGGCAAGAGTACGCGAGCCCAGGAACAACCAGGTGGGGCGCATGCGCCGGGTACGCAGGCCTTGGTAGACCACCTCGCGCAGCATCGACAGCAAGGGCGTGATGCCCACCCCGGCCGCCAGCAGTACCAGCGGTCGCAACCCTTGGGGCTCGATGCTGAACTGTCCCTGAGGCGCCCTGGCATGCAGCAGGTCGCCCACCTCGACCCCATCGTGCAGGTAGCTGGACACCCGCCCTTCGCGCTTGACGCTGATGCGCAGGAATCCATCGGACGGGGCGCTGGACAGGCTGTAGGTGCGGATCAGCGGCTGCGGGTCGAGCCCGATCCGCAAAGGCAGGTGCTGGCCGGGCAGGAAAGGCGGCAGGCCGGCTCCGTCCGCAGGTTCCAGATAGAACGAACGGATGCTGTGGCTTTCATCCTCGATCCGCACCACCCGCAGCGGCCGCCATTGCTTGCCCAGGGCCTGGGCCCGCAGGCGCGCCTCGGCCTGGAGCCAGGAGCCGGTCAGCAGGCTGTTGGGGGACACACCGCGCAACGGCCCACGCAGGGACAAGGCCGCCGGACGCCGCACCATGCGCTCCACCTGGACCCGCCACAGCCGCTCGGCCCCCTGGAAGGCGCCGACCAGTGGACCGTCGAGGATGATCTGGGTGGAGCCGGTGAGCTGCAGCAGCTCGCCGCTGTGGAAATCGATGAACAACAAGCCGGCCCGAGGGTTGAGCAGCAGGTTGCCCAGGGTGTTGAAATGCAGGTTGCCGGCGAAATCCGGGATGGTCAGGCAATCGCCCTCGACCCGGACGAAACCGGCCTGGCCGCCACGGTGGGAAACATCCACCGAACGCTGGCCCTCCAGGTCCACGTAGCTGGCGACGAAGAAGGTGTCGGCGGCAGCGATCAGCGCCCGCGCGCCATCGTCCAGGCCCTGGTGATGCTGGGCCGGGCGGCTGGCTGGATCGTCCAGCGGCACCTGTTGCAGCTCGCGCAGCTGGATGTACTGCGGGCAGTTGCCGAAGGACTGCTGCACCCTCACCTCGAACCCCTGGGCGTCGAGGGTGGCGATCTGTCCATTGAGACGGTTACGCCGCCGGGTGTGCAGCTCGATCCCCAACAGGCCCAGCGCCGCGCCCTCGTGCAACTGCAACGGGTCATCGCTGGCCGGCAGGCTGTCCAGGCGCAGCCGGGTATCCTGCGGGGCGCGGGCAAAACCGGGCGGCCCTTCGAGAATGCTCGCCCAAGGGCTGCCATCGGCATCCACCGCGCCCACCAGGATGAACGGCAGCTGTTGATAGAACTGCCGATGCTGGTCGGGCATGGCCTGGCGGATGACCTTGGCCCCGAAGGCTTCCATGCGCTCGGCCACCCCGGCCTGGGCCTGCAACTGCCGTTCACCGGCGTGCCAGGGCGACTGGGTGCTCATGGAAACCTCCCTCGGGGCGCCTCAGGCGCTTTTCAGGCCCGCTGCCGTGGATGGCATGGCGACGAAACCCGGCAGGGCTTCGATGCGCGCCAGCCAGGCACGCACGTGGGGGTAGTCGGCCAGCGACACGTTGCCCTCCGGCGCGTGGGCGATGTAGCTGTAGCCGGCGACATCGGCGATGGTCGCCTGCTGGCCGACCAGGAACGGCCGGGCGGCCAGTTCCTGGTCCATGACCTTGAGCAGGACATGGGCGCGGGCGATGACTTCCTCGGGGTTGAAGGTTGCGCCGAATACGGTGATCAAGCGTGCCGCCGCCGGTCCGAAGGCGATCGGCCCCGCGGCCACCGACAGCCAGCGCTGCACCTGCGCCGCTCCCACTGGATCGGTGGGCAACCAGCGGCCGTTGCCATAACGCTGCGCCAGGTACACCAGGATTGCGTTGGAGTCAGCGATCACCACGCCCTGGTCGTCAATGACCGGCACCTGGCCAAAGGCGTTGAGGGCCAGGAACTCGGGCTGCTTGTGGGCGCCCTTGGCCAGGTCGACGAAAATGGTTTCGACCGGCAATTCCAACAGGGACAGCATCAACTCGACGCGGTGCGCATGGCCGGAGCGGGGAAAGTTGTAGAACTTGATGGCGGGCTGGGACATGGACGACTCCACGGGCAGGTGCACGGTCGAAGCGCCGCGCTGGAGGGGCTATCTTCCTGCCAGGGCAAAAACAACAGAATCACCAGAAAGCACAAACCATCATTTCATTGGGTGAAACAATCTTGCTCAAGGATTGAGCGATGGATGCTCGCGCAGGGCCTGCACCGCGAAATCGACGAAGCTGCGCACCCGCGCCGGCGCCTTGCGCCCGCCCTGGTACACCACATGGATGGGCAAGGGTGGCTGCTCGAAGGCCTCGAGGACGATTTCCAGCTGCCCTGCCGCGACCTTGTCGGCCACTTGATAGGACAGCACCCGGGTCAGGCCCAGCCCCAGGCTGGCGGCACTGATGGCAGCCTGGCTCGCGCTCACCAACAACCGCGGCTCGGGGCGGATGCTCAAGGCGCGACCGGCGACGTTGAACTGCCAGTTGCGCGCCTGGCCAATGGAAGACGGAGCGATCACCGGCGCCTGGCGCAAGTCGTCAGGATGTTGTGGCCGGCCATGGTTGGCCAGGAACGCCGGAGATGCACAGATCACCCGGCGTACCTCACCGACGCGAATGCTGTGCTGGCCGCTGTCCGGCAACTCGCCGATGCGCACCGCCACGTCGATGCCCTCGTCCACCATGTTGGCCATCCGATCCACCAACAGGGCGTTGACGCTGACCTGTGGATAACGTTGCAGGTAGCGCACCAGCAGCGGGGTGACGAAGAGTTCGCCGAACAGCACCGGCGCGGTCAGGCTCAGTTGACCCCGGGGCTGGGCATGGATGCCGGCAGCCGAGGCCTCGGCATCCTGGACCTCGGCGAGAATGCGCCGGCAGTCCTCCAGGTAGCGTTGCCCGGCTTCGCTCAGGTGCACGTTGCGCGTGGTACGCACCAGCAACTGGGTACCGATGCGTTGCTCCAGGGCCGCCACGGCCCGGGTGACACTGGCCGCCGACAGGTTCAGGCGTCGCGCCGCGGCAGCGAATCCCTGCTCTTGGGCGACACAGACGAACACCTGCATTTCCTGAAATCTGTCCATGGCCTATCTCGAATGGCGGCGCCCACCCGACAGGCACCACGAGCCAGCAGCATAATCCACAGCCATGGCGTCAGGGGGCGCACCAGGTCTGCACGTCGTGCCGCTGGAATCCCGGGCACCGGTTGTTTTTGGCGATCAGCCTATAAGGCTGGTTTTCAGCGTAGGAAAAGTAGAAGTAGTACTGACGATCTTCCCCGTACAGCCAATAGGCAGAAGAACCCTGGTTGATCAGGGTCGGTTCAAAGGTCCAGATGGAGGACTCCGTCGGAATGAAGTTGTCTCGATCCATCAGCAGCAACAGGCCGTTGGACAACACCGGCGTCAGCGTCCCCAACCCCAGGACAACCAGGATCAGAACGATTATCCATCCATGAATCAGGCGAAGCTTCATTGGTTTTCCATCCGCTGGATAAAAGTATCGACCTGGGTGCAGGTCAGGATGCAACTGCTGTGAAGTGGCTTATTTTTTTCGAAAACCCGGCGTAAGTCGATCCTGCGCCACTCAAGCAGGTCTTTTGACAACGCAGGTGGCCAGGGTTGTCCAGAGCGGACGTATCGACGGGGAGCCGTCGGACTCAGCGAAAAAGCCCAGGGAAGTAGAAACGCATGGACAAAAAAGGGAGCCTGGACAGGCTCCCTTTTGGTTGTGGCAGTTGCCGTTATCTACAGCCGGTTGAGACCCGACTGTGGATAACTCACTCCACGGTCACCGATTTGGCCAGGTTGCGTGGCTGGTCGACGTCGGTGCCCTTGAGCACGGCCACGTAGTAGGACAGCAGTTGCAACGGGATGGTGTAGAGGATTGGCGAGAGAACATCGTGGATGTGCGGCATGTGGATAACATGGGTGCCTTCGCCGTTGGTCATGCCCGACTGCTCGTCGGCGAACACGATCAACTCGCCACCACGGGCGCGGACTTCCTGCAGGTTGGACTTAAGCTTCTCCAGCAGTTCGTTGTTCGGCGCCACGGTAACCACTGGCATGTCGTTATCCACAAGGGCCAGAGGGCCGTGCTTGAGCTCACCGGCCGGATAGGCTTCGGCGTGGATATAGGAAATCTCCTTGAGCTTCAGGGAGCCTTCCATCGCCACCGGGTACTGGGCACCACGGCCGAGGAACAGCGTGTGGTGTTTGTCGGCGAATAGCTCGGCGGTCTTCTCCACCACGCTGTCCATGGCCAGGGCTTCACCGAGGCGAATCGGCAGGCGCCGCAACTCTTCCACCAGTTCGGCTTCGACACCGGCTGCCAGGGTGCCACGTACCTGGCCCAGGGACAGGGTCAGCAACAGCAGGCTCACCAATTGGGTGGTGAAGGCCTTGGTGGAGGCTACGCCGATCTCGCGACCGGCCTGGGTCAGCAGGGTCAGGTCGGATTCACGCACCAGGGAGCTGATGCCAACGTTGCAGATCGCCAGGCTGGCGAGGAAGCCCAACTCTTTGGCGTTGCGCAGCGCGGCCAGGGTATCGGCGGTCTCGCCGGACTGGGAAATGGTCACGAACAGGGTGTCGGGCTGCACCACCACCTTGCGGTAGCGGAACTCACTGGCCACTTCCACCTGGCAGGGAATGCCGGCCAGTTCTTCCAGCCAGTAACGGGCGACCATGCCGGCGTGGTAGCTGGTGCCACAGGCGACGATCTGTACATTGCGCACCTTGGCGAACAACTCGGCGGCCTGGGGGCCGAAGGCCTGGACCAGTACCTGGTTGGCGCTCAGGCGGCCTTCCAGGGTGCGTTGCACCACCGATGGCTGCTCGTGGATTTCCTTGAGCATGTAGTGGCGGAATTCGCCCTTGTCCGCCGCTTCGGCACCGTCGCGGTACTGCACCGCCTCGCGCTCCACGGCCTTGCCGTCGATGTCCCAGATCTGCACGCTGTCACGGCGGATCTCGGCGATATCGCCTTCTTCCAGGTACATGAACCGGTCGGTGACCTGGCGCAGGGCCAACTGGTCGGAGGCCAGGAAGTTTTCCCCCAGGCCCAGGCCGATCACCAGCGGGCTGCCGCTACGGGCCGCGACCAGGCGATCCGGCTGGCTGGCGCTGATCACGGCAAGGCCATAGGCACCGTGCAGTTCCTTGACGGTAGCCTTGAGGGCCACGGTCAGGTCGCCCAGGTCCTTGAGCTTGTGGTTCAGCAGGTGGGCGATGACCTCGGTATCGGTGTCCGAGGTGAACTCGTAGCCCTGGGCCTTGAGTTGTTCGCGCAGGGCTTCGTGGTTTTCGATGATGCCGTTGTGCACCACCGCCAGATCGCCGGAGAAATGCGGGTGGGCATTGCGCTCGCAAGGTGCGCCGTGGGTGGCCCAGCGGGTGTGGGCGATCCCCAGGCGGCCCATCAGCGGCTCGCCAGCCAGGGCTTGTTCCAGCTCGGCGACCTTGCCCGGACGGCGCATGCGCTCGAGCTTGCCGCTATTGGTGAAAACCGCCACGCCTGCGCTGTCGTAGCCGCGGTATTCGAGGCGCTTGAGACCTTCCAGCAAAATGGCGGTGATATTGCGTTCAGCAACGGCGCCAACAATTCCACACATGGTTTTTCTCCTAGCTGACAGCCGCGCAAATCAGAGTAATGCCGCGGGCCTGAATCTGGTCGCGGGCCTCGGAAGACAGGCGATCATCGGTAATAAGGGTATGGATGCTGCTCCAGGGCAGCTCCAGGTTGGGAATCTTGCGGCCGATCTTGTCGGACTCGACCATCACCACCACTTCACGGGCCACCTCGGCCATGACCCGGCTCAGCCCCAGCAGCTCGTTGAAGGTGGTGGTACCGCGGGCCAGATCGATGCCATCGGCGCCAATGAACAGTTGGTCGAAGTCATAGGAACGCAGCACCTGCTCGGCTACCTGTCCCTGGAAGGACTCGGAATGCGGGTCCCAGGTACCACCGGTCATCAACAACATTGGCTCGTGTTCCAGCTCGCTCAGGGCGTTGGCCACATTCAGAGAGTTGGTCATCACCACCAGCCCTGGTTGCAGGCCCAACTCGGGAATCATCGCCGCCGTGGTACTGCCGCTGTCGATGATGATTCGCGCATGCTCGCGAATGCGCTGTACAGCGGCCCGGGCAATGGCTTGCTTGTAGCGGGACACCGATTGGCCCAGATCGCTGACCAATTCCTGGGGCAAGGTGATAGCTCCACCATAACGGCGTAGCAGCAGGCCGTTGCTTTCCAGGGCCGCCAAGTCCTTACGAATCGTAACTTCCGAGGTTTCGAAGCGCTTGGCCAACTCGTCCACGCTCACTTCGCCCTGTTCGTTGAGCAAGGTGAGGATGTTGTGACGTCGCTGGGGCGTATTGCGTTTCGATATGATCATTTAAGTTTCGATTCGAAAGATAACGACGGCAATAAAACCCTATGATCGAAACTTCGTCAAGCTTGAGCGCAAAAAAAACCGACCCTTGCTATTCAGCTGCAGGGGCCGGTTGATGCTGCATGGGCCATCCGTGCTTGTGGATAACCTCAGTCCTTGTTGATTTTCTGCGGCCGCTTCCAGCCATCGATGTTCTTCTGTCGCGCACGAGCCACAGCCAGCTGCGCCGGCGCGACATCCTGGTTGATAGTGGAACCGGCGGCGGTAGTGGCCCCGGAAGAGATATCCACAGGCGCTACCAGGGAGTTGTTGGAGCCGATGAATACGTCTTCGCCCATCACCGTCTTGTGCTTGTTCACCCCATCGTAGTTGCAGGTGATGGTGCCGGCGCCGATGTTGCTGCGCGCGCCGATCACTGCGTCGCCCAGATAGGTCAGGTGGCCGGCCTTGGCGCCCTGGCCCAGATGGGCGTTCTTCAACTCGACGAAGTTACCCACATGGGCACGGGCTTCCAGCACGCTGCCAGGACGCAAGCGGGCGAACGGACCGGCATCGCTGCCCTCGCCCATCACCGCGCCGTCGAGATGGCTGTTGGCCTTGATCACCACGCCCTTGCGCAGGGTGCTGTCCTTGATCACGCAGTTGGGGCCGATGACCACGTCGTCCTCGATCACCACCCGGCCTTCGAGAATCACGTTGATGTCGATCAGGACGTCGCGGCCGACCGTGATTTCGCCGCGCACATCGAAGCGTGCCGGGTCACGCAAGGTGACCCCTTGGGCCATCAGGCGGCGGGCAGCGCGCAGCTGGTAGTGGCGCTCCAGCTCGGAGAGTTGCTTGCGATCGTTGGCGCCCTGCACTTCCATGGCGTCCAGGGGCTGCTCGGTGGCAACCAGCAGGCCATCGCTGACCGCCATGGCGATCACGTCGGTCAGGTAGTACTCGCCCTGGGCGTTGTTGTTGGAAAGACGGCTGGTCCAGTCGCCCAGGCGCTTGCCAGGCACGGCGAGAATGCCGGTGTTGCCTTCGGTGATGGCGCGCTGGGCTTCGTTGGCGTCCTTCTGCTCGACGATGGCGGCAACCTTGCCATTGGCGTCACGCACGATACGCCCGTAGCCGGTAGGATCGTCCAGCTCGACGGTGAGCAGGCCCAGTTGCTCGGGGCCCGCTTGCTTGAGCAGGCGCTGCAGGGTCTCGACTTCGATCAGCGGCACATCGCCGTAGAGAATCAGTACGGTATCGGCAGTAATGAAAGGCACCGCCTGGGCCACTGCGTGCCCCGTGCCCAGCTGCTTGTCCTGCAGCACGAAATTCAGGTCATCGGCCGCCAGGCGCTCGCGTACCGCATCCGCACCGTGGCCAATCACCACGTGGATGCGCTGTGGGTCGAGCTGGCGGGCGCTGTGGATAACATGCCCGAGCATGGAATTGCCAGCGACTGGATGAAGGACCTTGGGCAGTGCCGAGCGCATGCGAGTGCCCTGGCCTGCTGCGAGGATAACGATTTCGAGAGACATGACTGGCTACCAATCCTGGGGGTCCGCGAGTGTGACCAAGAGGGGAGAATGCGGAAAATAAAAAGGGTAGCCGAGGCTACCCTTTTTAATCAATCACACAAAAAGCCTGCGACTTAGCCGCCGAACTTCTTGCGGATTTGCTGGACGGTACGCAGCTGGGCTGCGGCCTCGGCCAGACGTGCGGCGGCAGAACCGTAGTCGAAATCTGCGCCTTTTTCATTCAGGGCCTTCTCAGCAGCCTTGACGGCTTCCTGAGCGGAGGCTTCGTCCAGGTCGGCAGCGCGTTGCACGGTGTCGGCAAGAACCTTGACCATGTTCGGCTGAACCTCGAGGAAACCACCGGAGATGTAGAACACCTCGGCTTCCCCGCCCTGCTTGATCAAGCGGATCGGACCTGGCTTCAGGTTGGTGATCAGCGGTGCGTGACCCAGAGCGATACCAAGATCACCCAGTTCACCGTGCGCAACCACCATCTCCACCAGACCGGAGAAGATTTCCCCTTCCGCGCTGACGATATCGCAATGGACTGTCATAGCCATCTGCTTGCCTCAACCTAAATTAGCGCCCGTTGCCGGGCGCCGGGATTACAGTTTCTTGGCTTTCTCGATCGCTTCTTCGATGCCGCCGACCATGTAGAACGCTTGTTCTGGCAGGTGGTCGTAGTCACCGTTGAGGATGCCTTTGAAGCCAGCGATGGTGTCTTTCAGGGAAACGTACTTACCTGGAGAACCAGTGAAGACTTCAGCCACGAAGAACGGCTGCGACAAGAAGCGCTGGATCTTACGAGCGCGGGATACCAACTGCTTGTCGGCTTCCGACAGCTCGTCCATACCCAGGATCGCGATGATGTCCTTCAGCTCTTTGTAACGCTGCAGTACGTACTGAACGCCGCGAGCGGTCTCGTAGTGCTCGTTGCCGATCACGTTCGGGTCCAGCTGACGGGAAGTCGAGTCCAGTGGGTCTACCGCTGGGTAGATACCCAGGGAAGCGATGTCACGGGACAGAACGACGGTGGCGTCCAAGTGGGCGAAGGTGGTCGCTGGCGACGGGTCGGTCAAGTCGTCCGCAGGTACGTATACCGCTTGGATCGAGGTGATCGAGCCTTGCTTGGTCGAAGTGATGCGCTCTTGCAGCACGCCCATCTCTTCAGCCAGGGTCGGCTGGTAGCCTACTGCCGAAGGCATACGGCCCAGCAGTGCGGATACTTCGGTACCGGCCAGGGTGTAACGGTAGATGTTGTCGACGAACAGCAGAACGTCGTTACCTTCGTCACGGAACTTCTCGGCCATGGTCAGGCCGGTCAGCGCTACGCGCAGACGGTTTCCTGGTGGCTCGTTCATCTGACCGTAGACCAGGGCAACCTTGTCCAGAACGTTGGAGTCCTTCATCTCGTGGTAGAAGTCGTTACCCTCACGAGTACGCTCACCCACACCGGCGAACACGGAATAACCGCTGTGCTCGATGGCGATGTTACGGATCAGTTCCATCATGTTTACGGTCTTGCCCACACCGGCACCACCGAACAGACCGACTTTACCGCCCTTGGCGAACGGGCAAACCAGGTCGATTACCTTGATCCCGGTTTCCAGCAGGTCGTTGCCGCCTGCCTGTTCTGCGAAGGAAGGAGCGGCGCGGTGGATACCCCAGCGCTCTTCTTCGCCGATCGGGCCGGCTTCGTCGATTGGGTTGCCCAGTACGTCCATGATCCGGCCCAGGGTCGCTTTACCGACCGGTACGGAGATGGCTGCGCCAGTGTTGTTGACATCCAGACCGCGCTTCAGGCCTTCGGTGGAGCCCATCGCAATGGTACGAACCACGCCGTCGCCCAGCTGCTGCTGAACTTCCAGAGTGGTTTCGGCGCCTTGAACCTTCAAGGCGTCGTAGATGCTCGGTACGCTGTCGCGTGGAAATTCCACGTCGATAACGGCGCCGATGATTTGAACGATACGTCCGCTACTCATAGCTGGATCCTCTGAATATTTGAACCGTTAAACCGCGGCAGCGCCGCCGACGATTTCCGAGATCTCTTGGGTGATCGCAGCCTGACGCGCCTTGTTGTAGATCAGCTGCAAATCGCTGATCAAATCACCGGCGTTGTCGGTGGCGTTCTTCATTGCGATCATCCGCGCGGCTTGTTCAGCTGCGTTGTTCTCGACCACCGCCTGGTAGACCTGCGACTCCACGTAACGGACCATCAAGCCGTCCAGCAGCTCCTTGGCATCCGGTTCGTAGAGATAGTCCCAGTGGTGCTTGAGTTCTTGATCCGGGGTTGCCTCCAGTGGAATCAACTGCTCCACGGTCGGCTGCTGGGTCATGGTGTTGACGAACTTGTTGGATACCACGGACAGGCGGTCAATCCGGCCTTCCAGGTAAGCATCCAGCATCACCTTGACACTGCCGATCAGGTCATTGATCGACGGCTCTTCACCCAGGTGGCTGATAGCTGCAACGACGTTACCGCCGAAGTTGCGGAAGAAGGCCGCACCCTTGCTACCGACCACACACAGATCGATCTCGACGCCTTGTTCGCGGTTTACCGCCATGTCCTTGACCAGGGCCTTGAACAGGTTGGTGTTCAAGCCACCACACAGACCACGGTCACTGCTCACCACGATGTAACCGACGCGCTTGATGGCGCGGTCGATCATGAACGGGTGACGATATTCCGGGTTGGCGTTGGCCAGATGACCAATAACCTGGCGGATGCGCTCCGCATAAGGACGGCTAGCAGCCATGCGCATTTGTGCCTTGCGCATTTTGCTGACCGCCACTTTTTCCATGGCGCTGGTAATTTTTTGCGTGCTTTTGATGCTCGCAATCTTACTGCGAATCTCTTTTGCGCCTGCCATGTAACACCTATCAGGTTAGCAAGCGGGAGCCTTGCGGCTCCCGCTGCGGCTTACCAGGTTTGGGTGGCCTTGAACTTCTCGATACCGGCTTTGAGGCCAGCGTCGATTTCGTCATTGAAGTCACCCTTCACGTTGATCTTCGCCATCAGGTCGGCGTGATCGCGGTTGAAGTAAGCAATCAGCGCTTGTTCGAAGCTGCCGATCTTGGTGATTTCGACGTCAGTCAGGAACCCACGCTCAGCGGCATACAGCGACAGCGACATGTCAGCGATGGACATTGGCGCGTATTGCTTCTGCTTCATCAGCTCGGTAACGCGCTGACCGTGTTCAAGTTGCTTACGGGTCGCTTCGTCCAGGTCAGAAGCGAACTGGGCGAATGCTGCCAGTTCACGGTACTGAGCCAGGGCGGTACGGATACCACCGGACAGCTTCTTGATGATCTTGGTCTGAGCGGCACCACCTACACGGGATACCGAAACACCGGCGTTAACTGCAGGGCGGATGCCCGAGTTGAACATGGCCGATTCCAGGAAGATCTGACCGTCGGTGATGGAGATCACGTTGGTCGGAACGAACGCGGAAACGTCGCCAGCCTGGGTTTCGATGATCGGCAGGGCAGTCAGGGAACCGGTCTTGCCAGTCACTGCGCCATTGGTGAACTTCTCTACGTACTCTTCCGAAACGCGGGATGCGCGCTCCAGCAGACGGGAGTGGAGATAGAACACGTCACCTGGGTAGGCTTCACGGCCTGGTGGACGACGCAGCAGCAGGGAGATCTGGCGATAAGCCACAGCCTGCTTGGACAGATCGTCATAAACGATCAGCGCGTCTTCACCGCGGTCGCGGAAGTATTCGCCCATGGTGCAACCGGAGTACGGAGCCAGGAACTGCAGTGCAGCCGACTCCGAAGCACTGGCGGCCACGATGATGGTGTTGGCCAGGGCGCCGTTTTCTTCCAGCTTGCGAACCACGTTGGCAATGGTCGATTGCTTCTGACCGATCGCTACGTAGACGCAGAAAATGCCGCTGTCTTTCTGGTTGATGATCGCGTCGATCGCCAGAGCGGTCTTACCGATCTGACGGTCACCGATGATCAGCTCACGCTGGCCACGGCCGACTGGGATCATGGCATCGACAGCCTTGTAGCCAGTCTGTACAGGCTGGTCTACCGACTTACGCCAGATCACGCCTGGAGCAACTTTCTCGACCGCGTCGGTCTCGGTGTTGTTCAGCGGACCTTTACCGTCGACTGGGTTACCCAGTGCGTCGACTACGCGACCCAGCAGTTCCTTACCAACTGGAACTTCGAGGATGCGGCCGGTGCACTTGGCGCTCATGCCTTCAGCCAGAGTGGTGTATGCGCCCAGTACTACGGCACCTACAGAGTCTTGCTCGAGGTTGAGGGCCATACCGTAGACGCCGCCCGGAAACTCGATCATCTCGCCGTACATTACGTCGGCCAGACCGTGAATCCGCACGATGCCGTCAGATACGCTGACGACAGTGCCTTCGTTACGGGCTTGGGAGGTCACATCGAGCTTTTCGATGCGGCCCTTGATAATTTCACTTATTTCGGAAGGATTGAGTTGCTGCATTGCTCTGCTGCCCCTTCAAACTCAAGATTTCAATGCTTCGGCAAGGTTCGCGAGTTTGCCGCGAATCGAGCCATCGATAACCAGGTCGCCGGCGCGGATTACGACGCCACCAATCAGGCTGGCATCCTCCGCAGCGTGCAGTCGCACTTCCCGGCCGAGCCGTGCACTGAGAACCTTGGCGAGTTTGTCTTGCTGTTCTTGGTTCAATGCGAACGCACTGGTCACATCCACGTCCACCGATTTCTCTTGCTCGGCCTTGTACAGGTCGAACAGAGCGGAGATCTCCGGCAACAGCAGGAGACGGTCGTTTTCGGCGGCAACCTGAATGAAATTCTGTGCCTGTGCATCAAACTTGTCGCCACACACTTCGATAAAAGTGTTGGCCTTTTCTGCGCTCGTCAGTCGCGGGGCCTTAAGCACGCGCTGCATGGTGTCATCTTGTGACACCGCTGCAGCCAGGCCGAGCATGGCTGACCAAGAGGCCAGCTGCTGGTGGGCCTGAGCGTGCTCGAAGGCCGCCTTAGCGTAAGGTCGGGCCAACGTGGTCAGTTCTGCCATGATCGCCCTCGCTTAAATTTCAGCAGCCAGTTTGTTAACCAGGTCTGCGTGCGCGTTTTGATCGATTGTGGCGCCCAGGATCTTCTCTGCACCATTGACCGCCAGGCTACCCAGTTGGGCGCGCAGCGCGTCTTTGACGCCGTTCAGTTCCTGTTCGATCTCGGCCTGAGCCTGAGCCTTCACGCGTTCAGCTTCGACACGGGCCTGTTCACGGGCTTCGTCGACGATCTGAGAACCGCGCTTCTTGGCTTGCTCGATGATTTCAGCTGCCTGAGCTTTGGCTTCGCGCAGTTGCTGACCCGCTTTATCTTGGGCCAGTTCCAGGTCACGAGCTGCTCGGCTGGCAGCGTCCAATCCATCCGCGATCTTCTTTTGACGTTCGTGCAGAGCTGCAATGACCGGAGGCCAAATGAACTTCATGCAGAACAGTACAAAAATTAAGAACGCAACGGACTGGCCAATCAGGGTTGCATTAATGTTCACGCCAACACCTCGCTCGTTCGTTGTCCGTCACACCAATCAACTCGAATACTCGAGTGATTAGCCAGCGAGTTGACCAACGAAGGGGTTTGCGAAGGTGAAGAACAGAGCGATACCAACACCGATCATGGTTACGGCGTCGAGCAGACCGGCAACGATGAACATTTTAACTTGCAGCATTGGAACCATTTCTGGCTGACGCGCAGCGCCTTCCAGGAACTTGCCGCCCAGCAGGCCGAAACCAATTGCGGTACCCAGTGCGCCCAGGCCGATCAACAGTGCAACAGCGATAGCGGTTAGACCAACTACAGTTTCCATCTTTCCTCCCGACTTTTACGTCGTATGGTTTAGGTTTTTTAGATTAAAGCGGTAAAACAAATCGTTTCATCGTGCCCGAGACGGGCCCCTCTTGCCGCAACAAGAGGGACATCAGACTAGTCGAGACTGGTCTTAATGATTCTCTTCGTGAGCCATCGACAGGTAGACGATGGTCAGCATCATGAAGATAAAGGCCTGCAGAGTGATGATCAGGATGTGGAACACCGCCCACGCCCACTGCAGAACCACACCCATGCCGCTGAGCCACAGCAGGCCGCTGCCGAACATCACAGCGATCAGGATGAACACCAGCTCGCCGGCATACATGTTGCCGAACAGACGCAGTGCCAGAGAGATTGGCTTGGCAACCAGGGTCACGAATTCCAGCAGGAAGTTCACCGGGATCAGCAGAGCCTGGACCAGGATGTTCTTGCTACCGAACGGATGCAGGGTCAGTTCGCCGATGAAGCCGCCGATGCCCTTGACCTTGATGCTGTAGAAAATGATCAACGCGAACACCGACAGGGCCATGCCCAGGGTAGCGTTCGGGTCAGTGGTGGAAACGGCACGGAATGGAATGTGCGGGTCGCCGGAAATCAGCATCGCCAATTGCGGGATCCAGTCCACAGGAACCAGGTCAATGGCGTTCATCAGGAACACCCAGACGAAGATGGTCAGGGCCAACGGCGCGATCACCGGGCTACGACCGTGGAAGCTGTCCTTCACGCTGCCATCGACGAAGCCGACCATGACTTCAACGAAGTTCTGCAAAGCGCCCGGCACTCCGGAAGTCGCCTTCTTGGCCGCCATGCGGAACAGAAGAATGAAGATCACACCCAGTGCGACAGACCAGCCGAGGGTATCGACGTGGAATGCCCAGAAGCCCATTTCCTTGGCTTCTGCTGCGGAGTGGGCAAAGCCCCAGCTCCCATTGGGTAGCTGACCGAAGGTCAGGTTCTGCAAGTGGTGCTGGATATAGCCCGAAGCGGTTGTTTCTGCTGACATGGTTGCCTCAAACGCCCTAAGGTCTCGAAAGTCTTGTTCTCATTAGCAGGGGAGCGAACCAGCTGACCAGCTGGGTCAGCACGAAGACACCGAATACAGCTAGCGGCGCCAATGGCTTCACACCTGCGAACGTCAATGCAAACAGCACTGCCGTCAAAATCAATTTGCCCGCCTCACCGGCATAAAAAGACCGGACGATGGCTTGGGCCGCTCGAGCTCCGGAAAACCGAAATGCCCTGTGAGCGAAATACACATTGGGTAGCAAGGCTATCAGTCCTCCGCAAAGGCCTGAATATCCGGCTACGACTCCACGCCATTGCCATAGCGCCAGAGCGGCTATCAGTAAAATGACCAACTGAGCCAGTAGAACCGGAAAAACCGCCAAGCGATGGAACGGCAGGCGGTTTGGCGTGCGGGTTTCCATCACTCTTGCTCCTCAAGGGTCGGCTGCCAGAATTCTGTGACTTGGCATAATTTGTGCCGACAAAATGCGCGCAGAGTATAGGGGCGGTTCAGCCCCTATTCAACTGCCGGGTAGTGATTTCCGACTGCACGCTACACAAGGAAATGTTTCAACGGATGTGAGCGAGGACGCCCTGCAGCTCATCCAGGGAGTTGTAGCCGATCACCAACTGTCCCTTGCCCTTCTTGCCGTGGCGAATCTGCACCGCAGAGCCTAGGCGCTCGGCCAAACGTTGCTCGAGGCGAGCGATATCCGGGTCCGGCTTGACCGGTTCAGCAGGCTCCTGCTTGCCACTGAGCCACTGGCGAACCAAGGCCTCGGTCTGGCGTACGGTAAGACCTCGTGCGACAACGTGTCGCGCCCCTTCAACTTGTTGATTTTCCGGCAATCCGAGCAATGCGCGAGCATGCCCCATCTCCAGGTCGCCATGGGACAACATGGTCTTGATCACCTCTGGCAAGGAGATCAGGCGCAGCAGGTTGGCCACGCTGACGCGGGACTTGCCCACCGCCTCGGCAACCTGTTGCTGGGTCAGTTGGAACTCCTGCTGCAGGCGCTGCAGGGCCAGGGCTTCCTCGATAGGGTTGAGGTCCTCGCGCTGGATGTTCTCGATCAGCGCCAGGGCAATGGCGGTTTCATCCGGAACATCACGGACCACGGCCGGGATGGTTTCCTGGCCAGCCTGCTGGCTGGCGCGCCAGCGACGTTCGCCGGCGATGATTTCAAAACGCCCGGCGCCGATGGGACGGACCACGATGGGCTGCATAACGCCCTGGGCCCTGATCGAGTTGGCCAGTTCTTCCAGGGCCTGCGGGTCCATGTCCCGGCGCGGCTGGTACTTGCCACGCTGGATCAGGTCCAGTGGCAGGTGTTGCAGTTCACGCTGGTCGACCTGCGCGGCTTGTTCTTCGAGGGCAGTGACAGTCGGACCACTCAACAGTGCATCCAGTCCACGTCCGAGACCACGTTTCTTGACGGCCATGGGGATTCCTTAAGTTGGCTGGGCGGCTGCGATGCGCGCTTGTTTACGTTGCCGGCGAACCATCTCGCCAGCCAGGGCCAGGTAGGCCAGTGCGCCGCGGGATTGCTTGTCGTACGCCAATGCCGGCATGCCGTAGCTCGGCGCCTCGGCCAAGCGGATGTTGCGCGGGATCACGGTGTCGTACAGCTGGTCGCCGAAGTGTTCCTTGAGCTGCGCGGAAACATCGTTCATCAGGCTCAAGCGCGGGTCGAACATCGTGCGTAGCAAGCCTTCGATCTTCAGCTCGGGATTGAGCAACTCACCAATGCGCTTGATGTTATCCACAAGGTCGCTCAGACCTTCCAGTGCGTAGTACTCGCACTGCATGGGGATGATGACCCCATCGGCGGCCACCAGGGCATTGAGGGTCAGCATCGACAGCGACGGCGGGCAGTCGATCAGGATGTAGTCATAGTTCTCGCGGATGGGGGCCAGGGCACTGCGCAGCCGGCTTTCCTTCATCTGCATTTCCAGCAGTACCACTTCCGCCGCGGTCAGGTCGCGGTTGGCCGGCAACAGCTGGTAGCCGCCGTGTTCGGAGAAGTGCATGGCCTGGGCCAGGTCGCACTCGCCGATCAGCAAGTCGTAGACCGAGTTTTCCAGGCTGTGTTTATCCACACCGCTACCCATGGTGGCGTTGCCCTGTGGATCAAGATCGATCAACAGCACCCGGCGCTTGGTCGCCACCAGGGATGCTGCGAGGTTGATGCAGGTGGTGGTCTTGCCCACACCACCTTTCTGGTTCGCTATCGCGAATACCTTAGCCATTCTTGCTTGTGTTCCCAATCATGCCGTGCGGCGCAGTATCAGCAGATGGCGTTGGCCTTGGCAACCGGGTACGGCCAGGGCGTGTTCGCTATCGAGGTGGAAGTCTGCCGGCAATGCTAACAGCTCATCAGAGGGATGGACGCCCTTCATTGCCAGCCAGCGTGTATCGCTGTCCCCGAGGTGGCGGGTCCAGCTGGTGAAGTTCTCCATGCTGCTGAACGCCCGGGAAATGATTCCATTGAACGGCTGCTCAGGGGTGAAGGCTTCGACTCGGTTGTGGATAACTTGCAGGTTATCCAGCTTGAGCTCGAGTTTGACCTGGGTCAGGAAGCGGGTCTTCTTGCCGTTACTGTCCAGGCAAGTGACCTGCGACTGGGGAAACAGGATGGCCAGGGGGATCCCGGGCATCCCGCCACCGCTCCCCACATCCAGCCAGCGACCGTCTTCGATGAAGGACATCACGCTCAGGCTGTCGAGCAAGTGGCGCGAGACCATCTCATCGGGATCGCGCACTGCGGTCAGGTTGTAGGCCTTGTTCCACTTGATCAACAACGCCAGGTAGCCCAGCAGCGATTCGTGCTGGAGCGGGCTCAACTCGACACCGAGCTGGCGGGCGCCTGTGGATAACTCATCCGCGTGTTGCGAGGTGACCAGTGAACTCAAGCGCTTTGCTCCAACTGACGGCCAGCGCCGCGTTTTTTCAAGTGAATCATCAACAGGGAAATGGCTGCCGGAGTCACACCGGGAATTCGTGAAGCCTGCCCCAGGGTTTCCGGACGGGTCGCGCCGAGCTTGCTCTGGATCTCCTTCGACAATCCGGAAATGCTCGCGTAATCGATATCCACAGGCAGCTTGGTATCTTCGCTGGCACGCAAGCGGGCGATTTCATCCTGCTGGCGATCGATGTAGCCGGCGTACTTGGTCTTGATCTCGACCTGTTCCGCGACCTGTGGATCTTCCGCGCCCTGCCCGGTCACTTCGACCAGACCAGCGTAGTCGATTTCCGGACGGCTCAGCAGGTTCAACAGGTTGTATTCGTGGGTCAGCGGCGTGCCGAATTTTTGTGCAATCGCATCGCCCTGCTCGGTCCCGGGACGCACCCAGGTGGACTTCAAGCGCTGTTCTTCCAGGGCAATGCCCTCGCGTTTCTTGCAGAACGCAGCCCAGCGCACGTCATCCACCAACCCCAGCTCGCGACCTTTTTCGGTCAGGCGCAGGTCGGCGTTGTCTTCACGCAGGATCAGGCGGTACTCCGCCCGGGAAGTGAACATGCGATACGGTTCCTGGGTGCCCAGGGTAATCAGGTCATCGACCAACACCCCGATATAGGCTTCGTCGCGACGCGGGCACCAACTGTCCTTGCCCTGGGCGCGCAATGCCGCGTTGGCCCCGGCCAGCAGGCCTTGGGCACCAGCTTCTTCGTAACCGGTAGTGCCATTGATCTGGCCAGCGAAGAACAGACCGCCAATGACTTTGGTTTCCAGGCTGTACTTCAAGTCCCGCGGATCGAAATAGTCGTATTCGATGGCGTAGCCCGGCCGCACGATATGGGCGTTTTCCATGCCACGGATCGATTGGACGATCTGCAGCTGCACATCGAACGGCAGAGATGTGGATATCCCGTTCGGGTACAGCTCGTGGGTGGTCAGGCCTTCCGGTTCGATGAAGACCTGGTGGCTTTCCTTGTCGGCAAAGCGATGGATCTTGTCTTCGATGGATGGGCAGTAGCGCGGGCCAATGCCTTCGATGACGCCGGAGTACATCGGCGAACGATCGAGGTTCGCGGCGATGATCTCGTGAGTACGGGCGTTGGTGTGGGTAATCCAGCAACTGATCTGGCGTGGATGTTGTTCCTTGTTGCCAAGGAAGGACATCACCGGGATTGGCGTATCGCCAGGTTGCTCGGTCATTACCGAGAAATCCACGGAGCGGGCATCGATACGTGGCGGGGTACCGGTTTTCAGGCGACCGACCCGCAGTGGCAATTCCCGCAGGCGTTGTGCGAGGGCGATCGATGGCGGATCACCGGCACGGCCCCCGGAATAGTTCTGCAGGCCGATGTGGATAAGTCCGCCGAGGAAGGTCCCGGTGGTCAATACCACGGAGTCGGCAAAGAACCGCAGACCCATCTGGGTGACCACACCACGGACCTGATCCTGCTCGACGATCAGGTCATCGGCAGCCTGCTGGAATATCCACAGGTTCGGTTGGTTCTCGAGAATCTCGCGAACGGCGGCCTTGTACAGAATACGGTCGGCCTGGGCACGAGTCGCACGTACTGCCGGGCCTTTACGGCTGTTCAATACACGGAACTGGATACCACCTTTATCTGTAGCCATGGCCATCGCGCCGCCCAGGGCGTCGATTTCCTTGACCAGATGGCTCTTGCCGATCCCGCCGATTGCGGGATTGCAGCTCATGGCTCCGAGGGTTTCCACGTTATGCGTCAGCAATAGGGTCTTTGCCCCCATGCGTGCTGATGCAAGTGCTGCCTCGGTACCGGCATGACCGCCGCCGATGACGATCACTTCAAAACGGGAAGGGAAATCCACCACGCACCTCGTGCCTGCTTCAAGTAGGAGTAATTAGGAATGGTTGTTGGGTTGGTTTCTGGACCAAGGCGGCAAGTATAGGGACTTCGACCTTTCTAAAGAACCCTTTGCACAAAATTTAACCAGCTGTGGATGACCGGCGGACAATAGAAATTAAAAAGAGAGAAATTTATTAAAACCTTGTTTTTATGTTTATTCTTATACAGCAGCCTATCTGTGGATAAACATCTACAAGCCTTATTTTTCAATATGTACAGAGGTTTTAAACTCTGTGGTTAGGTGCCATTGAGCACCTTGGATAACCGGCTTAAAGCTGTGGATGAATGAGGTGGTTATCCACAGAGCTAGTTCTCTTCAGCTTTGAAGGCTAGTTATCAACTGAGCTAAGGAGCAGTTATTCACAGGGCTTAATCCACAGATGGAGGTTGTTCCAGCAGGTGAACGGTGAAGATGCGACTACCCGCCAGGCAAAAGTTTTCGCCTGGATCCAGGATTAGCCCGCGAATGAATGAAAGCAGGCCCGCTTACAGAGAAGCCTGCGATATGCACAAGAAAGGAAAACGCCTGCAGGCAATGCTCCCAAGAGCCTTGTCCACAGGCGCGAACTCCCAGCACTGAAAGCCGGGGGAAGGTGGTATGGGCTTATTTGCCGATACAGAAGCTGGAGAAGATACGTCCTAGAAGGTCATCGGAACTGAATGCGCCGGTGATTTCACCGAGGAATTGCTGGGCTTGTCGCAGGTCTTCTGCCAACAGTTCGCCCGCACCGGCCAGGGTCAATTGGTCCCGCCCGTGCTCGAGGGCGGCACTGGCGTAGCGTAACGCCTCCAGGTGCCGGCGCCGGGCGCTAAAGCTGCTCTCGGACGTTTGCTCATAACCCATGCACGCCTTGAGATGCTCGCGAAGCAACTCCAGGCCTGGCCCAGCGGCCATGGCGCTGAGGCTGATGGTGACATGGCCATCGTCACAGGTTTCCAGGACGATGGGTTCACCGCTCAGGTCGGCCTTGTTGCGAATCAGAGTGACCTTGGCGGGATCCGGCCGCTGTTCGAGAAACTCCGGCCACAAGGCAAAGGGGTCAGAAGCTTCGCTGGCGGTGGCATCGACCACCAACAGCACTCGATCCGCCTCGCCGATTGCCTTGAGTGCGCGTTCGACACCGATTTTCTCTACCTGGTCCTCGGTGTCCCGAAGACCGGCGGTATCCACCACATGCAGTGGCATGCCATCGATGTGGATATGTTCCCGCAGGATATCCCGGGTGGTGCCAGCGATATCGGTGACGATGGCGGCTTCGCGTCCTGCCAATGCATTGAGCAGGCTGGATTTGCCTGCGTTAGGTCGCCCGGCGATCACCACCGTCATACCGTCACGGAGCAAGGCGCCCTGACCCGCTTCGCGTAGCACTGTGGACAATTCGTTACGAACCCCATCGAGCATGCTCAATACGTGGCCATCGGCGAGGAAGTCGATTTCTTCCTCGGGAAAATCGATCGCGGCCTCGACATAGATACGCAAGGCGATCAGCTGTTCGGTGAGGTGATGCACACGCTGGGAAAACGCCCCCTGCAGCGAGCGCAAGGCATTGCGTGCAGCCTGTGCGGAACTGGCTTCGATCAGGTCGGCGATGGCTTCGGCCTGGGCCAGATCGAGCTTGTCGTTGAGAAAGGCGCGCTCACTGAATTCTCCGGGCCTGGCCAGGCGGCAGCCCAGTTCCAGGCAGCGCTGCAGCAGCATATCGAGGACGACAGGCCCACCGTGCCCTTGCAGCTCCAGCACATCTTCACCGGTGAAGGAATTGGGGCCTGGAAAATACAAGGCGATGCCTTCGTCCAGCACGTCTCCCTGGGCATTGAGAAATGGCCCGTAATGAGCAAATCGCGGCTTGAGTTCCCGGCCGCTGATGGCCTTGGCGGCCACCGCAGCGAGGGGACCGGAAATCCTTACGATGCCCACGCCACCGCGACCTTGGGCAGTGGCTATAGCGGCGATGGTTTCACGAGGGACATTCATAACCCGACATCCAGACAAAAGTGACAGATAGCAAAACGCCCCTCTAGGGGGCGTCTTGTGTGGTTATCCACAGAGTAGGTCAGGCAGCTGCTTTCTTGGTAGCAGCTTCGATCTTACGAGTGATGTACCACTGTTGTGCGATCGACAGGCAGTTGTTCACTACCCAGTACAGCACCAGGCCCGCTGGGAACCACAGGAAGAAGAAGGTGAAGATGATTGGCATCATCTTCATCACCTTGGCCTGCATCGGATCCGGCGGAGTCGGGTTCAGCTGCTGCTGGATGAACATGGTGGCGCCCATGATGATCGGCAGGATGAAGAACGGATCCTTGATCGACAGGTCGGTAATCCACAGCATGAACGGAGCCTGGCGCATTTCCACGCTCTCCAGGAGTACCCAGTACAAGGACAGGAAGACCGGCATCTGCACCAGGATCGGCAAGCAGCCGCCCAATGGATTGATCTTCTCTTTCTTGTACAGCTCCATCATCGCCTGGGACATTTTCTGGCGATCGTCACCGAATTTTTCCTTCAGCGCAGCCAGTTTTGGAGCCACTGCACGCATGCGTGCCATGGACTTGTAGCTGGCTGCCGACAGTGGGAAGAAGATCCCCTTGATCAGCATGGTCAGGAAAATGATCGACCAGCCCCAGTTACCAACCAGGCTGTGGATATGTTGCAGCAGCCAGAAGATCGGTTGGGCGATGAACCACAGGAAGCCGTAGTCCACAGTCAGTTCCAGGCCTGGGGACAACTCTTTCAGCACGGCCTGGCTTTTCGGACCGGCGTACAGAATGGCACTGGTTTCAGCCTTGGCGCCTGGAGCAACGGTCATCGAAGGGCCGGTGTAGCCAATGATGTAGTTACCTTTGCTGTCCTTGCGTGCCAGAACCTGGTTGTTCTCACCTTTTGGCGGAATCCAGGCGGTCACGAAGTAGTGTTGCAGCCAGGCAACCCAGCCACCTTGAACACTTTCAGTGATCGGGGCCTTGCTCTTGTCCTCGTTTACCTTGTCCATGTCCTTCATGGACACTTTCTTGTACGGCTCGGAACTTGTCCACAGGGCGGCGCCCAGGTAAGTCGCGGTACCGGTGGCGGTGCTGGAGGATGGATCGGAGCTGGCATCACGCTTGAGCTGGGCGAACATCGCACCAGTCCAGGGTTGGGCGCTTTCGTTATCGATCAGGTAGGTAACGGTGATGTCATACAGGCCGCGCTTGAGGGTAAAGCGCTTGATGTAGTTGACCCCGTCCTTGCTGAATTTGAGGTCGACGACCAGTTGATCCTGACCATCAGCCAGTTGATAACTTTTCTTTTCTGCAGAGTAGACAGGGCGGCCAGCCGGATTGGCATCGGGGCCACTGCTGCCGATCAAGCCGCTTTGTGCCAGGTAAGTCCGCTCGTTGCCGTTATCGAACAGCTGGAAAGGAATTTCCGGGTGGTCTTGGCGACGTGGATACAGTGGCAGGCGCAGTTGCGCGATATCCCCACCTTGTGGATCGACAGCCAGGTCGAGCACATCCGTTTTGATCTCGATGAGATCCTTGCTTGCGGCCACTGGCACTTCCGCAGGAGCAGCGGTATCGCTGGTCGCGCGTGGAATGTCGTCATTGGCAGCTGGAGTGCCGGTTGGCGTGTCGGGCAAGCCCGGAGTGGTCGTGCTGGAAGCAACATTCTGAGTCGGCAAGGCAGCTTGGCCATAATCCTGGTTCCATTTCAGAACCATGACGTAGGACACGATTGCCAGGGCGACGATCAGGATCGTGCGTTTGATATCCATGATTACTCGGCCATCGAAGAAGAGCGGGAGGTAGGGATAGGTGGAACCGGGTCGTAACCACCGGGATTCCACGGATGACAGCGACCTAAACGACGAAAGGTCAGCCAGCCACCACGCAGAAGGCCATGAGTTTCGATGGCTTCCAACGCGTAGCAGGAACAGCTGGGGTGAAAACGACAGTGATCGGCCATCAGAGGACTAATGGCATAGCGGTAAAACTGGATCGGAACGAGGGCCAGTTTACGCATCGGGACTGTCTACCCCTACAGTTTCGGATTTTACTGCTGGTGCTGGCTTACTGCGCGCCAGGCGTTTCCAGAGCTTACCGAAATGCTGGATTAATTCAGGGTTTTCTACATCGCCCAAACCTTTGCGCGCGACGATAACGATATCCCACCCAACCAGCGAGTCCTGGTGAAGGCGAAACGATTCGCGCATTAGGCGTTTAAGACGATTTCGCTCAACAGAGAGCTTGACGCTCTTTTTCCCGATCACAAGCCCTAGACGGGGATGATCGAGATCGTTGTCGCGAGCAAGGAGCAGGAGATTCTTCCCCGGAACCTTGCCGGTAGGGGAGTCAAAGACTGCCTTGAAGTGCCGGGGTGTAAGCAGACGCTTTTCCCGACTGAAGTCCTGACTCACCTCCAGTGCCGGATTATCAAACTGCCAGACGCGCACGACCTTTGGCGCGACGACGCGACAGGACGGCACGACCGTTCTTGGTAGCCATGCGAGCACGGAAACCGTGGGTACGAGCGCGTTTGATAGTGCTTGGTTGGAAAGTACGTTTCATGTCGTGTTACCTGGTTCGTCCACAACGGGCCGGAATGGCCCCCGTTTTAAGAGATCGGCGATTCTAGAGAAAGCAAGCCTCTAGGTCAATTTCCAACCAGCTTTTCCTTTGTCTATGTATGTCGGGATCCAGGCTTGTGAAGGACATGCAGCCAGATATAAAAATAGAGAAGGAAAGTATTTAAAGCTTTTCTGTAAAGCTTATAAAGACTAGGGCCCCACCCTTCTGTGGATAACTACCTTAAGCCCTTTAATTCCGTACTGTACAGAGAATGACAACACGGTTGAGAAGCCGTGCTCTGCCTGTGCTGCGAGTGCGGAAAAGCTGTGTGCGGAAAGTGATGTTATCCACAGGCGATTTATCCACCGGGTTTTGCCTCGGGTTGTGCAAAGAGCTCAAGTGGGGTTATCCACAGAGCTTATGCACATACCGCTGGTCGTGTTTATCCAAGGTAAGGCATTGATTCTTAGCCTCCTGGAGGCACGCTACTTACCAGCCCAGGGTTTCCTTCAGGAACGGAATGGTCAGCTTGCGCTGCGCCTGCAAGGAAGCCTGGTCGAGACGCTCGAGCAACTCGAACAACGCACTCATGCTGCGGGTACCACGCGTCAGGATAAAGTGCCCGACTTCGTCGGTCAGGTGCAGGCCCCGCCTGGAGGCGCGCAACTGCAGGGCACGCAACTTGTCTTCATCCGAAAGCGGACGCATCTGGAAGATCAACGCCAGGGTCAGGCGTGATTTCAGGTCCGCCAGTTTCACAGGCAATTCACGCGGAGAGGTCGACGCTGCGATCAGCAAGCGCCGACCGCTGTCACGCAAACGATTGAACAGGTGAAACAGCGCCTCTTCCCAGTCAGCCTTGCCAGCCACGGCCTGCAGATCATCCAGGCACACCAGCTCATATTGCTCCAGGTGATCGAGAATCTCGATACCACGATCCAGCAACTCGGCCAGCGGCAGGTATACCGCAGGCTCCCCCAACTGCTCGAAGCGCAGGCAGGCTGCCTGCAGCAAGTGGGTACGACCCACGCCATCCTTGCCCCAGAGATAAATCAGGCTTTCGGTCCAGCCGGCGTCGGCTTCGCAAAGACGCTCGACATAGCCGAGTGCAGCGGCATTGGCGCCTGGATAGTAGTTGATGAAGGTGGCGTCATCACGCAGACGCACACCCAGGGGCAGCTGAATCGGTTTCATGCTGACTGAACAGTTCCGAACGAACCGTTAGTGGCCTCAGTGTAAAGTTTGCAAAGTTTATACTCGTGACGCCGAGCGCACAATGCAGCAGACCACAAGCAAAATCAAAGGTTTGCGTGAACCAAAAGGACTCCAGGGGCTTATTTGACAGACTGGATGGTATCCAACCCATGCTCAAGCCCCCGCCCACCCCCACTACAGGTCGGGATCTTCTGCGCCACTGTAGATATCCGAGTCCTTGTACAGGTCGTGCACATGGCGTACCAAAACCATGATCACCGCCGCCACAGGCAAGGCCAGCAATACACCGGTAAAGCCGAACAGCTCTCCACCGGCAAGAATCGCGAAAATCACCGCCACCGGATGCAGGCCTATGCGATCGCCAACCAGCAGGGGGGTCAGGACCATGCCCTCCAGGGCCTGGCCCACCATGAACACCGCAACAATACCGATCATCGGGTACAGGTCGCCGCCAAACTGGAACAGACCGGCAATCAAGGCCGAACCGATGCCGATGATGAACCCCATATACGGCACGATGGCCGCAAGCCCGGCAATCAGCCCGATCAACAGGCCCAGCTCCAGCCCTACCACCATCAACCCCGCTGCGTAGATCCCCCCCAACGCCAGCATCACCAGCAGCTGCCCACGGATAAAGGCCCCCAGCACTTCGTGGCACTCTCCCGCCAACGCCACCACGCGCTCCTCACGATTACGCGGCAACAAGCTGCGGATCTTGGCCATCATCAGGTCCCAGTCACGCAACAGATAGAAACCGACCACCGGGATCAGCACCAGGTTGGCCAACCAGCCTATCAGCGCCAACCCCGAAGCCGTGGCCTGGCTCAGCACCACGCCGACGATATCGGTGGTCTGCCCCATATGTTCGCTGATCGCGGCCTTGACCTTGTCGAACTTCCAGAAACCATCGGCCAGCCCCAACCTGGACTGGACCCAGGGCATCGCAGTGTGCTGCACCCAGTCGAGCATCTGCGGGGCCAACTCATAGAGCCGCACCAACTGCTTGGCGAGCATGGGAACCAGGACCAACAGCAACGTCATCACGATCAGGATGAACAAGGCGAAGACCGCGACCACCCCCCAGGTACGCGACAAGCCCCATTTTTCCAGGCGATCCACCAGCGGATCGAACAGATAGGCCAAAAGCAGCGCCACCAGGAACGGGCTCAGGATCGGATGCAGCAGGTAGAAGAACCCACAAACCAGAAGCGCCGCACCCAACCAGACCCAACGACGGGCATCAACCATAAAGCACCCCTGCTTCTATATAGAAGGAAAACACCCGCTACCAACGAAAGCGCAGTTGCGCCACAGAGCCCGGGGCAGCGACCGGCGCCTCACCCACGGCACCCGGCACAGGCGCTGCCTGCGCCTGCTCGGCAGGAATCTCTTGCAACTTGGCCAGGGATAACTGCGCCCGTAGCTGCTCGGCACTGCCATTGACCCGATAGACGATCCGATCACCATCGACGCTACGCAATTGCGCGCCAAAAGGCTCCAACAGGTGGCCCAAGGCAGCGTAATGCTCAAGATTCATGCCCTGCACCTCAAGCAGTTGCTCACTGGAAACACCTGGACGGGTAACGAAACGTGGCGCCAGGCGCTGGCTCACGGCCAACAGCACTGCATCGGCCAGGGCCGCGGTATCCGCGCCCTGGACAGTTCCCTGTTCCTTCTGCTCACCCAACCACAGTCGCCACTTGGCCTGCCACTGCCCTCCCTCTTCACGGGCATGTACCGCCAGCAACGCATCCGCACCGTAACGCTCCGAGGCCGCGCGCAGCGGTGCCGGATCGGAGCCCTCCAAGTTGGGCGCAGTGGCCACGATCTGTTCGTCCAGGTCCCCCAGCGGCAAACGCAAAGGCAAGCCGCGATGCTGGGCGGCTCGTCGCAGCGGTGCCGCGCTGGCCTGGCCATCACCGACCAGGGTCGAGCCTTCGGTAGAGTCACTCAACCACCAACCGAGGATGGACGGACGGTTACTCCCCCACAGCGACAATCCAGCCTGGCGCAAGGCCCGGTCAGTGCTGACCGGATCGAAGTCCACCTGCAGGCTTTCCGGTGGCCCGGCGTCATAACCGTACTGGCTGATAATCTGCTGCGGGTCCTTGCGAACCCCTTCCAGGCCCGGCGCCTGTGCCGCCTTGGCATCTCCGGTCAGGCGCAGCACCAGGGTCTCCAGGGCCCGCTGGGTCGCCTGGTCGCGCTCCTGTGGCGATTGGCTGCTCACAGGCTCACGCACCTGATACAGGCCATTCAAGGTTTCGGCATGACTGGCCAGGCTGACCAATGACAAACAGCCCACAAATAGAAATCGACCCAAACGCATGGAAAATTCTCGATGACAGAAAACGGTTGAAACAGCACGCATGCAGTACGGCGGACAAGGCTGTGACCACAAGCCTCGGCAAAACATTCACCTGCCGCTCGATTGTTTTTCGCGCTGTCATAACGATAGCCACTAGAGCGCTATACCTTATACAGGCATGGGCGGAAGCACCAACATGGGCAATCGCGGTTTTTTTCGCGGGATATGCTCCTCCCCGTCGGCCCGAGGATGGCCGCTGCCCCTCAAGCCTGATAAAATCGCGCGCCTTCGCAGACCGCCATCAGCGGGGCCCCTGAATCACTTTTACAGTGCATCAGCGGTCTCATTGATTCGGTCGATATCCCTGAATCCCCTTAAAGGCCTGGATCAATGAGCAAGCAACCCTCCCTGAGCTACAAAGACGCCGGTGTAGACATCGACGCCGGCGAAGCACTGGTCGAACGCATCAAGGGCGTAGCCAAGCGCACCGCACGCCCTGAAGTCATGGGTGGCCTGGGCGGCTTCGGCGCCCTCTGCGAGATCCCGGCCGGCTACAAGCAGCCAGTGCTGGTCTCCGGCACCGACGGCGTCGGCACCAAGCTGCGCCTGGCGCTGAACCTGAACAAGCACGACAGCATCGGCCAGGACCTGGTCGCCATGTGCGTCAACGACCTGGTGGTCTGCGGTGCCGAGCCCTTGTTCTTCCTGGACTACTACGCCACCGGCAAGCTCAACGTCGATGTGGCCGCTACCGTAGTCACCGGCATCGGCGCCGGTTGCGAACTGGCTGGCTGCTCGCTGGTGGGCGGTGAAACCGCCGAGATGCCTGGCATGTACGAAGGCGAGGACTATGACCTGGCCGGTTTCTGCGTCGGCGTGGTGGAAAAAGCCGAGATCATCGACGGCTCGAAAGTGGTCACCGGCGACGCCCTGATCGCCCTGCCTTCCTCCGGCCCGCACTCCAACGGCTACTCGCTGATCCGCAAGATCCTCGAAGTGTCCGGCACCGACATCGACAACACCCAGCTCGACGGCAAGCCACTGGCCGACCTGCTGATGGCCCCGACCCGCATCTACGTCAAGCCACTGCTCAAGCTGATCAAGCAGACCGGCGCAGTCAAGGCCATGGCCCACATCACCGGCGGCGGCCTGCTGGACAATATCCCGCGCGTGCTGCCAAAAGGCGCCCAGGCGGTGGTCGATGTGGCCAGCTGGCAGCGTCCGGCGGTGTTCGACTTCCTGCAGGAAAAGGGCAACGTCGACGAACATGAAATGCATCGCGTACTGAACTGCGGCGTGGGCATGGTCATCTGCGTAGCCCAGGACCAGGTCGACAACGCCCTGCAAGTGCTGCGCGAAGCTGGCGAACAACCCTGGGTCATCGGCCAGATCGCCACTGCCGCCGAGGGCGCAGCCCAGGTTGAACTGAAGAACCTCAAGGCTCACTGATGCAAGAGCGGATGTCGCCGACCTGTGATGTTGTGGTGCTGCTGTCCGGCACCGGCAGTAACCTGCAAGCCTTGATCGACAACCTGCGGACCGGCGACAACCCGGCCCGCATCGCTGCCGTGATATCCAACCGCGCCGATGCCTACGGCCTCCAGCGCGCCAAGGAAGCGGGCATCGCTACCCGCTTCCTCGATCACACCACCTTCGAAGGCCGCGAGGCCTTCGATCAAGCCCTGATCGAACTGATCGACACCTTCCAGCCAAGACTGGTGGTGCTGGCCGGATTCATGCGCATCCTCAGCGCCGGTTTCGTCCGCCACTACCAAGGCCGCCTGCTGAATATCCACCCTTCGCTGCTCCCCAAATACAAAGGGTTACATACTCATCAGCGGGCGCTGGAGGCCAAGGACACGGAACATGGCTGCAGCGTGCACTTCGTCACCGAGGAACTCGATGGCGGGCCTCTGGTCGTACAGGCTGTGATCCCGGTAGAGTTGCACGACTCGCCCCAGAGCCTGGCGCAGCGAGTACACGTTCAGGAACACCGGATTTACCCCATGGCAGTACGCTGGTTTGCCGAGGGTCGGCTGACGCTCGGCGACCAAGGTGCTTTACTGGACGGCAAATTACTGGCCGCCAGCGGTTATTTGATTCGAACCTAGGAGATTTTATGCGTCGCGCCCTGCTCTTCGCTTGTGCTCTGTTCGCCCTGCCGGTTGTGCAGGCGGCAGATCTTCACCCATTCTCCGCCAGCTACACCGCCGACTGGAAGCAATTGCCCATGAGCGGCACAGCTGAACGCAGCCTGGAAAAAACCGCCAACGGCGCTTGGAAACTCAGCTTCAAGGCGTCGATGATGATCGCCAGCCTGACTGAAGAAAGCACCTTGACCCTGGAAAAGGACGCCCTGGTTCCCCAGTCCTATCACTTCGAACGCGGCGGCCTGGGCAAGGCCAAGAAATCCGATCTGGATTTCGACTGGACCGCGAAGATGGTCACCGGTAGCGATCGTGGCGACGCGGTAAAACTGCCACTGAACACCGGCATGGTGGACAAGTCCACCTACCAGCTGGCCCTGCAGCATGACGTAGCGGCCGGCAAGAAGACCATGAGCTACCAAGTGGTCGATGGTAACGACGTCGACACCTACGACTTCCGCGTGCTGGGCTCGGAAAAGGTCGACACCAAGGCCGGCCAGATCGACGCGATCAAGGTCGAGCGCGTACGCGATCCGACACAAAGCAAGCGCACCACCGTGATGTGGTTCGCCAAGGATTGGGATTACCTGCTAGTGCGTCTGCAGCAGGTGGAAACCGACGGCAAGGAGTACAACATCATGCTCCTCAACGGCACCGTCGACGGCAAGACCGTCAAGGGCAGCTGAGCCGATAGCTACACGAAGCCCCGCTAGACGCGGGGCTTTTTTTTGCCCGAAATCTGGCCGTTCGCCCTCCCCCCGAAATGGCGATGCAAGATCGCGAAGATGAAACTTTTGTCATGAAACTTTCCGCCCTGCGGCGAAATGCCACGGCTTTCGCGGGCTGCAGCATTGTTTTCGTTTTTGCAAAGGTTTATTGCAAACCCAGGCAATTTACTTAGCAAGCTAACAAAATATATAACAGAGTCCTGCACATGCCTTGCTGCAGATCAACAGAGATTGGAGCTAGCAGATGACTGTAAAAGTGACTGAACGCGACGATTCACACATGTCCCATGAAGGCGTAGCCGCAGGCGTGCGCATCTGGGATGTGCATCAACAAGACATACTGGTAGGCATGTTCCATTCCGAGAGCGATGCCCATAGCTACAAGGCGGAACTGGAAAAGCTTGAACAACAGCGCGCTCTGCAGAGCTCCTGAGTCAAGGCTCACCTGGTAGTGACGGATCTCCACGCCGGTCCCCACCTCCATGAACGACAAACCCCGCCATGAGCGGGGTTTGTCGTCTGTGGCCAGTTACCACATCAGGTCATCAGGGATCTGGTAGGCCGCGTACGGATCGTCTTCGTCCGGCGCCTCGGTAGGGGTATTCATCTGCACGATACGACGGGGATCGCGCTCCTGGATCTTCAATGCCGCCTCACGGGGGATCACTTCATAGCCACCGCCATGATGAACGATGGCCAGGGAACCGCTGCTGAGCTTGTTACGCATCAGGGTATTCACCGACAGGCGCTTGACCTTCTTGTCATCGACGAAGTTGTAGTAGTCCTCGGTGTTCAGCTTGGGCAGGCGCGAAACCTCGATCAACTGCTTGATCTGTGCTGCACGGGCTTTCTGCTCGGCCTTCTCCTGCTGCTGGCGGTTGAGCTCCTGGTCGCGCTTGACCTTCTCGGCCATGGCTTCCTGGGCCGCACGTTGCTGGGAGTCGTCAAGCACCGCCTGGCCTTTGTGGGCCAGGCGCTGCTGCTTCTGCTTGTCCTTGCCGACCTGCTTGGCCTGCTTTTGGTTGACCAGTCCTGCTTTGAGCAACTGGTCGCGAAGGGAAAGGCTCATGGTACTCACTCACTTGGGCTACGGCCTCAGCCGCAGCTGGGCAAATTCTTTTCCTGGCGCTTGGCTTCGCCCCACAGGGCGTCCAACTCTTCAAGGGTGCAATCTTCCATGGGACGACCGGTATCGCGCAATGCCTGCTCGATAAATCGAAAACGCCGGTCGAACTTGGCATTGGCGCCACGCAGGGCGGCTTCCGGGTCAACCTTTAGGTGCCGGGCCAAATTGACCACGACAAACAGCAGGTCGCCCATCTCGTCGGTGATGGCGGGCATGTCGTTGTCGGCCATGGCCTCCAGCACCTCGTCCAGTTCCTCGCGAACCTTGTCCACGACCTGCAAGGCTTCAGGCCAGTCGAAACCAACCTGGGCCGCACGCTTTTGCAATTTGGCCGCGCGGGACAGGGCCGGCAAGGCCATGGGCACGTCATCCAGCAACGACAGCTGCTGTGGCACGCTGGCCTTCTCGGCACGCTCTTCGGCCTTGATCTGCTCCCAACGCTCCTTGACCTGTTCCTCATCGAGCCGAGGCAGATCCAGCGGCGCATAGAGGTCCCCAGTCGGGAACACATGGGGATGGCGGCGAATCAACTTGCGGGTGATGCCATCCACCACCGACGCGAATTCGAAACGCCCCTCCTCCCTGGCCAACTGGCTGTAGTACACCACCTGGAACAGCAAGTCCCCCAACTCACCTGGCAGATGATCGAAGTCGCGACGCTCGATGGCATCGGCCACTTCATAGGCCTCCTCCAGAGTGTGGGGAACGATACTGGCGTAGCTCTGCTTGAGGTCCCAGGGGCAGCCGTATTGCGGGTCGCGCAGGCGGGCCATCAAGTGAAGCAGGTCGTCAAGGCTATACATGGGGTCGTTCATGTCCTGGGCTGTCATGGAGTCCGGTTACGCCGGGTCTCGATGATGTTCGGCAACTGCGAGATACGTCCCAGCAAACGCCCCAACGCGTCCAGCCCCGGGATCTCGATGGTCAGGGACATCAACGCCGTGTTGTCCTCCTTGTTCGAGCGGGTGTTGACTGCCAGCACGTTGATCCGCTCGTTGAGCAGCACCTGGGACACATCACGCAGCAGGCCGGAACGATCATAGGCGCGGATGATGATATCCACCGGATAGGTCAGCACCGGCACCGGCCCCCAACTGACCTGGATGATCCGCTCGGGTTCGCGACCCGCCAGCTGCAGCACCGACGCGCAATCCTGGCGATGGATGCTGACACCACGGCCCTGGGTGATGTAACCGACGATGGCATCCCCCGGCAGCGGCTGGCAGCAACCGGCCATCTGGGTCATCAGGTTGCCCACGCCCTGGATCTGGATGTCGCCGCGCTTGCCCGGCTTGTAACCGGTTGCCTTGCGTGGAATCAGCTCCAACTGCTCATTGCCGCGCTCGGGCTCTACCAGCTGCTGGGCCAGGTTGACCAATTGCGCCAGGCGCAAATCACCGGCACCGAGGGCTGCGAACATATCTTCGGCGATCTTCATGTTGGCCTTATCGGCCAACTTGTCGAAATCGACCTGCGGCAGGTCGAGGCGATTCAGCTCGCGCTCCAGCAGGCTCCGGCCTGCGGCAACGTTCTGGTCGCGAGCCTGCAGTTTGAACCAATGGACGATCTTTGCCCGTGCCCGGGACGTGGTGACGTAGCCCAGGTTCGGGTTCAGCCAGTCGCGGCTCGGAGTGCCATGCTTGCTGGTGATGATCTCAACCTGCTCGCCAGTCTGCAGGCTGTAGTTGAGGGGCACGATCCGACCGTTGATCTTCGCGCCCCGGCAGTTGTGGCCGATCTCGGTATGCACCCGGTAGGCGAAGTCCAGCGGCGTGGCGCCCTTGGGCAGGTCGATGGCATGGCCGTCGGGAGTGAAGATGTACACCCGGTCCGGCTCGATATCCACCCGCAACTGCTCGGCCAGGCCGCCGATGTCTCCCAGTTCCTCGTGCCACTCCAGCACCTGGCGCAACCAGGAGATCTTCTCTTCGTAATGGTTGGAACCGGACTTGACGTCGGTACCCTTGTAGCGCCAATGGGCGCAGACGCCCAGCTCCGCCTCCTCATGCATCGCATGGGTGCGAATCTGCACCTCCAGCACCTTGCCCTCGGGACCGATTACCGCGGTATGCAACGAGCGGTAGCCGTTTTCCTTGGGGTTGGCGATGTAGTCGTCGAATTCCTTGGGGATATGTCGCCAAAGGGTGTGGACGATGCCCAACGCGGTGTAGCAGTCGCGCATTTCCGGCACCAGGACCCGCACGGCGCGCACGTCGTAGATCTGGCTGAACTCCAGGCCCTTGCGCTGCATTTTGCGCCAGATGGAATAGATGTGCTTGGCCCGGCCGCTGATATCGGCGTTGACCCCGGTAGCCTGCAACTCGCTCTGCAACTGGCTCATCACATCCGCAATGAAGCGCTCGCGATCCAGGCGCCGCTCGTGCAGCAGCTTGGCGATCTGCTTGTACTGCTCGGGCTCCAGGTAACGGAAGGACAGGTCCTCCAGCTCCCACTTGATGTGCCCGATACCCAGGCGGTGGGCCAGGGGCGCGTAGATGTCGAAGACTTCCCTCGCGACCCGGTTGCGCTTCTCTTCATCTGCGCCCTTCACCGCCCGGATCGCGCATGTGCGCTCGGCCAGCTTGATCAAGGCCACGCGCACGTCGTCGACCATGGCCACCAGCATCTTGCGCAGGTTTTCAACCTGGGTCTGGGTACCCAGCACCAGGGACTGCCGAGGGCTGAGGCTGGCGGTGATCGCCGCCATGCGCTGCACACCGTCGATCAGCTTGGCCACCACCGGACCGAAGCGCTGGCTGACCGCCGCCAGCGGGATCTGCCCTTCACGGACCCCACGGTACAGCACCGCGGCGACCAGCGAATCCTGGTCCAGCTTGAGATCGGCGAGAATCTCGGCGATCTCCAGGCCCGTGCTGAAACACGATGCATCCTCGGTGCCGAGACTCTTCGTCGTGATGTATTGCTGCTCGGCCTCACGAGCGAACTCGCAGGCCTCTTTCAACGCTTCACGGTCCAGTGCCATGTCGACGCTGACCGTATGATCGAGCCACGCCTCGAGATTGATACTGCCATCGGTGTTGACCGGCTGGTGCGCTCTCACCTGTACCATCTTGCTTTACCTTCCCTACGACGCACATTCAGTACGTCAAATCGCTGACCTTCAACGCTCAGGCCTTGCTCGCAGGGCCAGCGAGCCAGGCCTTGAGGACCAGTCGGATTAGACAAGCCATCCTAGCTCGCTTCGAATAACGCCATGGCCTCGACATGCGCCGTTTGAGGAAACATATCGAGAATCCCGGCACGTTTTAACCTGTAGCCCTGCCTGGTCAGTTCGACCGTGTCACGAGCCAAAGTTGCCGGATTGCATGACACATACACCAACCGTTTGGCGCCCAAGTCCGCAAGCTTGCGAACCACCTCGAAAGCACCATCGCGGGGTGGGTCCAAGAGTACCGCAGAAAACCCCTCACCGACCCACTCGGCAGCACTCAGAGGCTGGGATAAATCGGCTTGAAAAAAGCGGGTGTTATGCAAATTATTGCTGGCGGCATTCTCTGCCGCTCGCGCCACCATGGTCGCCACGCCTTCCACGGCAACCACTTCCCGAGCCTGCCGGGCCAGCGGCAAGGCAAAATTTCCCAGACCGCAAAACAGATCCAGCACCCGCTCACCGGCTTGCGGAGCCAGCCATTCCAGGGCCTGGGCCACCATGGCTTCGTTGACCCCGGCATTGACCTGAACGAAATCCCCCGGCCGGTAAGCCAGGTGCAGGCCCCACGACTCCAGGCGAAAGCCCAGGGTCTGGGACGCATCGAATGGCTCCGGCTCGCCTTCACCGTGCAGCCACAACTGCGCCTGATGGAAATCGCAGAAGTCCTTGAGAATCCCCAGGTCGGCTTCGGACAACGGCGCCATATGCCGCAGCAACACGGCCAGGGCCGAACCGCTGAACAACTCGACATGGCCCAGCGCCTGAGGCTTGCTCAAGCGCCGTAACATGGCCGGCAAACGGCTCATGATCGGTTGCAAGGCCTGTACCAGCACCGGGCAGTCGTCGATGGCGACGATATCCTGGCTGCCGGCTGCACGGAAACCGACTTCAAGCTGCTTGCCCCTGGCATCCCAGCGCACCGCCACACGGGCCCGGCGCCGATAGCCGAACTCCGGCCCGCTCAGGGGCGCGGCCCAGGCCTCGGGCTCGACACCCGCCACCTTGGACAACTGCTCGGCGAGCATGCGCTGTTTCAGGGCAAGCTGCTCAATGTGGGGCAAATGCTGGACGCTGCAACCGCCACAGCGACCGGCGTGGGCACAGGCCGCAGGGCGACGCAATTCGCTGGCATTGAAGATCCGCTCGGCCCGGGCCTCTACCACCTTGCCATGGGCGCCCAGGACTCGTGCCTCGACCTCTTCGCCAGCCAGGGCGCCATTGACGAACCAGGTGCGGCCCTCGACGAATGCAATGCCACGACCGTCATTGGCCAGGCGCTGGATGGTCAGGCGCTGTTTCTTGCCCACCGGCACCTGTGGCGCGCGGGTGCCGCCCGCTGGCTGGAAGCGCAGGCCTCTCTCGTGCTTAGCCATCAGTTGGGAGCATCGAAAATGCCGGTCGACAGGTAACGATCGCCACGGTCACAGATGATCGCGACCATGACCGCGTTTTCCACCTCACGGGACAAGCGCAGCATCGCCGCCACCGCACCGCCGGACGATACGCCGCAGAAGATGCCTTCTTCGCGAGCCAGGCGCCGGGTCACGTCCTCGGCCTCACGCTGGGCCATATCGACGATCCGATCGACGCGGCTGGCCTGGTAGATCTTCGGCAGGTACTCCTCGGGCCAGCGGCGAATACCGGGAATGGCGGCGCCCTCCATCGGCTGCAGGCCGACGATCTGTACCTGGGGGTTCTGCTCCTTCAGGTAGCGCGAAGTCCCCATGATGGTACCGGTGGTGCCCATGGAGCTGATGAAGTGGGTGATGCTGCCCTGGGTCTGGCGCCAGATCTCCGGGCCGGTCCCTGTGTAGTGGGCCTCGGGATTGTCGCCATTGGCGAACTGGTCGAGGACCTTGCCACGCCCTTCGGCCTGCATCCGCTCGGCCAGGTCACGGGCGCCTTCCATGCCTTCTTCCTGGCTGACCAGGATCAGCTCGGCACCATAGGCAGTCATCGCCGCCTTGCGTTCGGCACTGGAGTTGTCGGGCATGATCAGGATCATCTTGTAGCCCTTGATCGCCGCAGCCATGGCCAGGGCGATACCGGTATTGCCCGAGGTCGCCTCGATCAGCGTGTCGCCGGACTGGATCTGCCCGCGCAACTCGGCACGGGTAATCATCGACAGTGCCGGGCGGTCCTTGACCGAACCCGCCGGGTTGTTGCCCTCAAGCTTGAGCAGCAGGGTATTGCTGGTGGCGCCAGGCAGGCGCTGCAAACGAACCAGCGGAGTGTTGCCGACGCAATCGGCGATGGTTGGGTATTGCAAGGTCATGGCGTATTCGCAATCCAGACTGCGGGGGCGCCTATCATACCGGCAAACCTCCCGGCGCCATATCACGCAAAGTGAGGGCCTTATGGCTAATTCGCATAAGCCCCCAAGCGGCTGGCGTCAGGCTGTAACCTGCGACGCTGCGGCTCTCAAGCGCAGGTGAATACGCAATCCTTGTCCATGGTTCTGCGCCCAGATCTGTCCGCCCTGGCGATGCACCGCATTGCGCGCGATGCTCAACCCCAGGCCGAAGCCGCCATCTCCTGGGCGCGAACCATCCAGGCGGGTGAACGCTGCGAAAATCCGCTCCAGGTCCTGCTCGGCCACCCCACTGCCCTGATCATCCAGCCACAGGTGCCAGTACTCCCCTTCGAGCCGCCCATCCAGCGTGACCTGGGCACCGGCAGGAGAGTGCCGGATGGCATTGCGCAGGACATTCTCCAAGGCCTGGGCCAGGGTATTGAGGTGCCCGCGCACCCAGCAATCGCCCACCAGCTCGCAGCGCAATTGCCGTGGTGACCAACCACTTTCGAAGCAGGCATTTTCGCTGAGCATTTCCCACAGCGCCTGGACCTGGATCTGTTCCTCGGCCAGGGGTGCCCGCTCGGTATCCAGCCAGGCCAGTTGCAAACTGTCTTCCACCAGGCGCTGCATACCGTCGATCTCGCGCCCCAGGCGCTCGCGCAAGGCCGACAAGTCCTGTTCACCTTCACAGGCCACCCGCAACCGACTCAAAGGGGTGCGCAGCTCATGGGACAGATCCCGCAACAGCTGCTGTTGCGTCGCGACGGTACTTTGCAAGCGCTCGGACATCTGGTCGAAAGCCCGCCCCAATTCCCCCAGCTCATCCTTGCGCAAGGTGGTTTCGCTGGAAAGCCGGACATTGAGCTGCTCCGCTCGCCAGGCATTGGCCTGTTCGCGCAGCTGGTTGAGCGGCACCACCAGCAGGCGGTACAGGCCGACACATAGCAGCAAGGTGAAGAAACCAGGGATCACGCCATTGGTCATGACCTGCCAGAACAGCCGATAACGGCCAGGCATGAAGCGCTGGGGCAGCTCGATCACCAGGCTGCCGGCAGAGGGGTCATCGGGAAAGGCGATCTTCAGCCAGGGCAAGTTCCGGGCATGCCGGCTCACCGGCCAGTCGGCGCCTCGCAGGAACGTCAGGCGCTGGATCTCCATCGGCTTCAAGGGATAACTGCTCAACGATTGCAGGTCGCTGCCGATGACCCCGACCCAGGTCTTCTCCCGGTCGGCCATTTGCTGGATCCAGACGTCGACGCCGGCTTGCTGGCCGCTCTTCCAGGCCTGCTCGGCCTCTCGGGCATAAGCCCTCAGGGTGGCCCGGGCCTCATCGGAAAGGTAGAGATTCCTTTGCTCGACATAGCGCCCCCAGGACCAGCTCAGCCAGATCATCAGCAGGCAAAAAGCGACCAGCAGCAATGCCAGCTTCCAGAATACCGAATGCCGGCCCGGTAGCTCAGGCCAGTTCATCGGCGGCACTCAATACGTAGCCCTTGCCCCATACAGTGCGCAGCTCACGCTCGCCGTAGCCCAGGGCCTTGAGCTTGCGACGAATCTGGCTGACGTGCATGTCCAGGCTGCGATCATGGGCCGCGTACCCGCGTTGCAAGACATGCTGGTAGAGGAAGGCCTTGCTCAAGACTTCATCGGCATTGCGATGCAGCGTCTCCAGCAAGCGATATTCACTGCGAGTCAGACCGGCCCATTGCTGGGCAAAGAACACATCGCACAGCTCATCATCGAAACGCAGGTTCTGGACACAACTGCTGGGGGCCAGCGGCATGGGTCGGCGATCCAGGGCCACTCGCCGCAGTATGGCTTCGATCCGCACTCGCAGCTCGGCCATGCTGAAGGGCTTGGGCAGATAGTCGTCGGCTCCCAGGCGAAAACCGCTGATGCGATCGGCCTCCGCTCCCAGGGCAGACATCAACAACACCGGGGTCGAGTGGCTCTTGCGCAAATGGGTCAGCACCGTCAGCCCATCCATCCCCGGTAGCAGGATATCCATCAGCAACACATCGAAAGGCTGCTGGAGAGCAACGTCCAGCCCTTCCTGGCCGTTACGGCACCAAGTCACGGCAAAGCCGCAACGCTCCAGTTGCTCATGCACGTAGGCACCGAGTATGGGGTCGTCTTCAATGGCCAGGATACGGGGCGGATCAACAGATACGGGAGTCATTGGCTTGTGCAAGTGATTCTCAGTTGAGCGATTATTCAAGATTGCCCGGATCACGGCAACCAATGCCTTGATTGCTCACGCCTCTGAATTCCTGCCAGCGTCGACGAAACAATTTGCCAAGATTGACCTTCGGCAAATCGTTACACTGCGCAAGCGGCACATCATGGACGTGCCCTTCGACCTATCAAAATCGCGTGGAAGCAGGAGAGTTGCGTGCTCAAGAAACTGGGAATCAAAGGCCGCGTACTATTGCTGACCTTGCTACCCACCAGCCTGATGGCCCTGGTGCTGGGCGGCTACTTCACCTGGATGCAGCTCTCGGACCTGCAGACTCAACTGTTGCAGCGCGGAGAAATGATCGCCGAGCAACTGGCCTCGCTGGTGGCACCGGCGATGGGCAATCGCAATACCCAGATGCTTGAGCGCATCGCCACCCAGGCCCTGGAACAAGAGGACGTGCGCGCGGTATCGCTGCTGGCCCCGGATCGTACGCTCATCGCCCATGCCGGGCCCAGCATGCTCAATCCAGCACCAGCGGGTAACAGCACGCACATGGTGCAACGCAGCGGCAACGACGCGACCCGCTACCAGATGCCAGTCTTCGGCCGTCATCGCAATCTTGCGGGCGATCTGATTCCCGATGAGTCCGACCGCCTCCTGGGCTGGGTAGAGCTGGAGCTGTCCCATAGCGGCATGTTGCTGCGTGGATATCGCAGCCTGTTCGCCAGCCTGCTGCTGATCGCTTCCGGCCTGGCCCTCACTGCCCTGCTGGCGGTGCGCATGGGACGGACCATCAACAACCCGCTGAGCCAGATCAAGCTAGCCGTGACGCAATTGAAAGACGGCAACCTGGAAACCCGCCTGCCACCCTTGGGCAGCCAGGAGCTGGATGACCTGGCCTCGGGCATCAATCGCATGGCCAGCACCCTGCAAAATGCCCAGGAAGAATTGCAGCACAGCATCGACCAGGCCACGGAAGACGTGCGCCAGAACCTGGAGACTATCGAGATCCAGAACATCGAGCTGGACCTGGCACGCAAGGAGGCCCTGGAAGCCAGCCGGATCAAATCCGAGTTCCTGGCCAACATGAGCCACGAAATCCGCACGCCGCTCAACGGCATCCTCGGCTTCACCCACCTGTTGCAGAAAAGCGAACTGACCCCGCGCCAACTGGATTACCTGGGCACCATCGAGAAATCTGCCGACAGCCTGCTGGGTATCATCAACGAAATCCTCGACTTCTCGAAAATCGAGGCCGGCAAGCTGGTCCTCGACAACATCCCGTTCAACCTGCGGGACTTGCTGCAAGACACCCTGACCATCCTCGCTCCAGCGGCCCACGCCAAGCAGCTTGAGCTGGTCAGCCTGGTATACCGCGACACGCCTCTCTCGCTGGTGGGCGACCCGCTGCGCCTCAAGCAGATCCTCACCAACCTGGTCAGCAACGCGATCAAGTTCACCCGCGAAGGCACCATCGTCGCCCGGGCCATGCTCGAGGAAGAACACGAAGACAGCGTGCAACTGCGTATCAGCATCCAGGACACCGGCATCGGCTTGTCGAACCAGGATGTCCGCGCCCTGTTCCAGGCCTTCAGCCAGGCCGACAACTCGCTGTCGCGGCAACCCGGCGGTACCGGCCTCGGGCTGGTGATTTCCAAGCGCCTGATCGAACAGATGGGTGGCGAGATCGGCGTCGACAGCACGCCTGGGGAAGGTTCCGAGTTCTGGATCAGCCTGAGCCTGCCCAAGGCTCGCGACGACGCCGAGGACCTGCCTGCACCGCCACTGCTGGGACGGCGCGTGGCCGTCCTGGAAAACCACGAGCTGGCCCGCCAGGCCTTGCAGCACCAGTTGGAAGACTGCGGACTGGAAGTAACACCCTTCAATACCCTGGAAGCCCTGACCAACGGCATTACCGGCGTCCATCAGAGCGACCAGGCCATTGACCTGGCGGTGCTCGGCATCACCACCAACGACATGGCGCCCGAGCGCCTGAGCCAGCACATCTGGGATCTGGAACACCTGGGCTGCAAGGTGCTTGTCCTGTGCCCGACCACCGAACAGTCGCTCTTCCAACTGTCAGTGCCCAATCCCCACAGCCAGTTGCAGGCCAAGCCTGCTTGTACTCGCAAGCTGCGCCGGGCGCTGTCCGACCTGGTCACGCCACGCCGACCTCGTACCGAGCCGGAAGAAAGTATCTCCAGCCGTGCCCCGCGCGTGCTGTGCGTAGATGACAACCCGGCCAACCTGCTGCTGATCCAGACCTTGCTCCAGGACATGGGTGCCAAGGTCCAGGCGGTGGACAACGGTTTTGCCGCCTTGAATGCCATCCAGCAGGAGCCGTTCGACCTGGTAATGATGGACGTACAGATGCCTGGCATGGACGGTCGGCAAAGCACCGAGGCCATCCGCCAATGGGAAAGCGAGCGCCACGGTACGCCGCTGCCCATCGTCGCCCTGACGGCACACGCCATGGCCAACGAAAAGCGCGCCCTGCTGCAAAGCGGCATGGATGACTACCTGACCAAGCCCATCAGCGAACGCCAGCTGGCCCAGGTAGTTCTCAAGTGGACCGGCTTGGCCTTGCGCAACCAGGGGGCAGAGCGCCCCGGCGAACGCCAGGAACTGAGCCTGGAGCTGCAGGTGCTGGATCAGGAAGAAGGCCTGCGCCTGGCAGCAGGCAAAGCCGATCTGGCAGCCGACATGCTGGCCATGCTGCTGGCGTCCCTGGAGGCCGACCGCGAGGCGATCAATGCCGCACGAGCAGCCAATGACCACAGCGCCCTCATCGAACGGGTCCATCGGCTACACGGCGCCACCCGATATTGCGGAGTACCGCAGTTGCGTGCCGCCTGCCAGCGCAGCGAAACCCTGCTCAAGCAGGAGGATGCCAAGGCCTTCGCTGCCCTGGACGAGCTGGACCATGCCATCGACCGCCTGAACAGCGAAGCACGAGTCAAGGCCTGATCCAGGGCAAGAACCGCCCGGCGTCCCGGCATCATCCTGGGCGCCTTCGAACAAGGATGCAGCCATGCGTACGATTCTTTTCAGCAGCCAGAACTATGATCGCGAGAGCTTTCTCGACGCCCCTCTGCCGGCCGGCATCGAACTGCAATTCCAGGCCGCCCGCCTGAGCCTGGATACCGCGCCCCTGGCCGAGCGTCATGAAGTGGTCTGTGCCTTTATCAACGACGACTTGAGCGCACCGGTGCTCGAACAACTGGCTGCCGGCGGCACACGGCTGATCGCCTTGCGTTCGGCGGGCTACAACCATGTCGATCTACCCGCAGCCAAACGCCTGGGCCTGGATGTGGTGCGGGTCCCGGCCTATTCGCCCCATGCCGTGGCCGAGCACGCCGTGGCCTTGATCCTGGCGCTGAACCGCCGTTTGCATCGGGCCTATAACCGTACACGCGAAGGCGATTTCACACTGCACGGCCTCACCGGCTTCGACCTCGTGGGCAAGACCGTGGGAGTCGTCGGCACCGGGCAGATCGGCGCTACGTTCGCGCGCATCATGGCCGGCTTCGGCTGCCAGTTGCTGGCCTACGACCCCTACCCCAACCCTGCGGTACAAGCCCTGGGCGCGCGCTACATGGAACTGCCGGAACTGCTGGCCCAAGCACAGATCATCAGCCTGCACTGCCCGCTTACCGACGCCAGCCGCTACTTGATCAACCCGCAGAGCCTGGCGCAGATGCAGCCAGGGGCGATGCTGATCAATACCGGTCGCGGCGGCCTGGTGGATACTCCCGCCCTGATCGAGGCTCTCAAGAGCGGCCAATTGGGCTACCTGGGCCTGGATGTCTATGAAGAAGAGGCCCAACTGTTCTTCGAAGATCGCTCCGACCTGCCGTTGCAGGATGACGTCCTGGCCAGGCTGCTGACCTTTCCCAACGTGATTGTCACCGCGCACCAGGCATTTCTGACCCGCGAAGCCCTGGCGGCGATTGCCGAAACCACCTTGCACAACATCGCCCGTTGGATCGCGGGGCAACCACAGAACCTGGTCCATGGCTGAAGCCGGCGCCGTGTCCTGATCGAAGGTCGCCAGCCCGCGACCTGAGACGCCAGGCCCCGTGCTAGCATACGCGGCAGATTTGGAGGACCCATGGTCGAACACGATTTCCGCTACACCCTGATGAGCCCGCAACACACCCTGATCGAATGCCGTGCCCTGGTACCGGGCCGCTATCAAGTCACCGGCAACGGTGGCTCGATCCGTGCCAACGACGTGCTGGTGGTCACCCTCAAAGGCAGCAAGGATTTGTCCATGCGCCTGACCGTGGACACCGTCCGCCACCTGATCAACCCGGTCGGCCAATGGGTTGCGGTGGCCAGCGGCCCGGTATTCGGTGAGTTGGCCATTCATCAATGGCAGGTCAATTGCGACAGTTGCGCCGTGCAGCTGGACTTCGAGTTCGCAGTGGACGCCAAGCTTGGCGAGAAGGCCCGCAAGAGCGCCGCCAGCGCTCGGATTGCCGAACTTGGCTGGAGCAGTGAAGGCGAGCGCCACCTGTGCCCGAAATGCCGGCAGAGCGGCCAATGAAACGCCTGGCGCTGGCCGTGGCATTCGGCGCCGGCCTGCTGGGTTGCGCCGCCGAACCGCTGAAGTTGCAGCAGGATCGCAGCTATATCCTGGAATGGATCGGTGAACGCCCGCTCATCGACTACAGCCACCTGACCATCACCCTCGGCGAGGATGGCCGGGCCTATGGCAATGGCGGCTGCAACCACTGGTTCGCACCCTATACCCTGGATGGCGAAAAACTCACCTTCGGCAAGATCGGCAGCACCCGCAAGCTCTGCGCTCCGGCGTTGATGGAGCAGGAGCGACGCTTTCTCCAGGCCTTGCAGACCGTCGAACGCTGGGATATCTCGCCCATCGAGCAAGTGCGCTTCTGGCCTGCCGAAGGCAAGCCGCTACGCTGGTGGCTGGAAGAAGGCTGACAGTAAGCCTGTGGTAACACAGGCTTGCCCATCAATGGCCGCGCAACGCCTGTAGCTTCGCCAGCACTCCCGCCGCGGTCTGCTCGCCCAGCAACTGCTCACGCACCTTGCCCTTGTCATCGATGATATAGGTCACCGGCAGCGCTTCGCTGCGCGGCAGGTCGAAGACCTGCGCCGGGTCCTGGGCCAGCACGGTGAACTTGATCCCCAGCTTCTCACTGGCGCTCTTGAGCTCCTCGCCCTGCACGTTATCGAAGTTGACCCCCAGCACGGTCGCCTGCCCCTTGAGCTGCTCGTTCAAGGCATTCAATTCGGGAACCTCGGTGCGGCATGGCCCACACCACTCCGCCCAGTAGTTGAGCACCAGCCACTGCTTGTCCAGGCGTTCGGCAGCGACTTTCTGGCCATGCTGGTCGACCCCGTAATCGTTGCCACAACCACTTAGCAGCAGGGTTGTGATGATCGCCAATACTGCAGCCAGTTGCCTTGTCATGCCTGTTTCCTGTCGTTGAAAGTGTCTAAAAGATGATCACCTGACGATAATCGCTGCGACCTATCGACTCTCGAGGTTCAGGAGAGCCGGTCGCGCGGGTAGAATAGCCGCCACCTTACGCAAGATGCGACCCACACATGACCGACCTGACGCTTTATCACAACCCACGCTGCTCGAAATCCCGCGCGGCACTGGAGCTGCTGGAACAACGCGGCCTGGCTCCGACCGTGGTCCGCTACCTGGAAACCCCTTTGGATGCCACTCGCCTGCGCGCTCTGCTGGGCAAGCTCGGCCTCAGCGCACGCCAGTTGCTGCGCACCGGTGAGGACGAGTACAAGAGCCTGGGCCTGGCTGATACCAGCCTCAGCGAAGAACAGCTGATCTCTGCCATCGCCCAGCATCCGAAACTCATGGAGCGACCGGTCCTGGAGACCAGCGACAAGGCCATCATTGGTCGTCCCCCAGAAAATGTACTGGAGATCCTGCCTTGAGCACCCCGTACATCCTGGTCCTGTACTACAGCCGCAACGGCTCCACCAGCGAGATGGCCCGGCAGATCGCCCGGGGTATCGAGCAGGCAGGCATGGAAGCACGCCTGCGGACTGTCCCGGCCATTTCCGCCGAATGCGAAGCCGTGGCACCCGCGATTCCCGACAGCGGAGCGCTCTATGCCAGCCTCGACGACCTGAAGCACTGTTCGGGCCTGGTCATGGGCAGCCCTACCCGCTTCGGCAACATGGCCGCGCCACTCAAGTACTTCCTCGACGGCACCAGCAACCTGTGGCTGACCGGAGCCCTGGTGGGCAAGCCGGCAGGCGTGTTCACCTCCACAGCCAGCCTGCACGGCGGCCAGGAGGCCACCCTGCTGTCGATGATGCTGCCACTGCTGCACCACGGCATGCTGATCACCGGCCTGCCATACAGCGAATCGGCCCTGCTGGAGACTCGTGGCGGCGGTACTCCCTATGGCGCCAGTCATCATGCCGGTGCCGACGGCAAGAGCCCTCTGGACGAACATGAGATCGCGCTGTGCCGGGCCCTGGGCCTGCGCGTGGCAAAAACCGCGCAAAAGCTGGGGAACGACCGTGGCCAAGAAGCCTAAGATCCTGCCCGAAGTACAGTGGCTGGAACCCCGGGTGCGGATTGCCCGCATCCTTAGCCTGGTGTGTTTCTTTGGCCTGGTGGGCCTGCTCGGCATCTACTACCTGCTGGTAGCCGACCTGCACGGGGCCCGCCCCTGGGTAATCCTGCTGATCGAGCTGATCCCCCTGCTGCTGATGGCTCCTGGCATGCTCAGCGGCAGTGCCCGCGGCCATTCGTGGATGTGCTTCGTGGTCAACCTGTACTTCATCAAGGGGGCCCTGGCCGCCTACGACCCCAACCGCCAGATGTTCGGCCTGCTGGAAATGTTCGCCAGCCTTGCAGTGTTCACCTCATCACTGCTCTACGTACGCTGGCGCTTCCAGCTCAACCGCAGGCTTGCTGGCGAAGGTGCCAACCCGGCCTGATCCGGCCTCCAGGCAGCCCCGGAATCTTGCACACCCGGGGTGCCTGTAACCGCACCCTGCCACCCACCTTGCAGGGCAACCCGCTGAACGACACTTGCGAACCGACCCGGAGCAGGCATGCACGACTACAAATGGCTCAACGAATACTGTCTCAACCGCTTCGGCTCCGTAGCGGCCCTTGAGGAGCGGCTACCGACTCCCGCCAGCGACGACGCCCTACGCGCCTTGAGTGCCGACCGCTATTTGTCGACCCTCGCCTTGCGAGTGTTTCGCGCCGGACTGAAACACAGCCTGGTGGACGCCAAATGGCCGGCCTTCGAGCAGGTTTTCTTCGGCTTCGACCCTCACAAGGTGGTGCTGATGGGGGCCGAGCACCTTGAGCGCCTGATGCAGGACACACGGATCATTCGTCACCTGGGCAAGCTCAAGAGCGTGCCCCGCAACGCCCAGATGATCCTCGATGTGGAACAGCAGCACGCAAGCTTCGGTCAGTTCATCGCCGACTGGCCGGTACAGGACATCACCGGGCTGTGGCAGTACCTGGCCAAGCATGGCAATCAGCTGGGCGGACTATCGGCTCCACGCTTCCTGCGCATGGTGGGCAAGGACACGTTCATTCCCACCTGGGACGTGGTGGCCGCCCTCAATGCCCAGAACATCATCGACAAGGTCCCCAGCAGCAAGCGCGACCAGGCCCTGGTACAAGATGTGTTCAATCAATGGCAACAGGAAAGCGGCCGTCCGCTCTGCCAGTTGTCGGCAATGCTGGCCTACACGGTCAATCACTGAATACTGCCCCCCCTGGCGCTTCCATGATTCCTTGCCCGCAACGGGCAGGGAACTTCCCTCTTCATCCCGCGCAATCATTCAAGCTGACAATAAGCTGAACTAAATGCGGGGATTTCTCACCCACTGTTTCCGATCAGATACAGTTCATCCGGCAATTACCACAACGATTAAGACCACCAGTCAACAGTGGTGCGTGCCCGGCGAAAAAGCATTGATCCAGTCAAAACCTGAACGACGGCTGTCAGACTCTTAACTAGTCTCTATCGCTCATTCGTTTTTTTCACATTGCTTTCACTCTTCGCCTACTTGCCCGGTCCTAAATTGGCCATCAATTGCAGGGCGGGCCCGACACCGGTCTTTTTCAGAACACCAGCTCCAACCCGAATGACAAGTCCTTATCCAAAAACAGTTCAGGTAAGCGAAGTGATCAACACTGTTAAACCCGGTACTCCTCCCCAGCGTCCGTCGCTAAGCCGATCCCGCAGGATCATCGCCTGGGCGAGTGCGATAACCCTCGCTGCCCTCGTCAGCGGTTTCGTCCTGTGGCCCGGAACGCCTCTGGACCTGGGTGTTGGCAACCAAATGGAAAGCGCTGGCGTCTACCGCCACTGGAAAAGCGGCGAGGTAATCGCCCTGGTACGCCATGCCGAACGGTGCGACCGCTCCGCCAATCCCTGCCTGGGCCCCGCCGACGGCATCACCCAGCTTGGCAGCACCACCTCCAGCGGGCTGGGCCGGGCGTTTCGCTCACTCGGCCTGGAAACCACCGATATCGTCAGCAGCCCGGCCACTCGCACCCGACAGACAGCAGACCTGATGTTCAACCAAGCAGTGCCGACCCAGGATTGGCTACTCAACTGCGGTGCGGATTTCGGCGATGTGATCAAGGCGCACAAGAACGCCAGGCGTAACTTGGTATTGGTCACCCACAGTGATTGCATCAGCGACCTGGAAAGCCAGTTGGGTTTCGAACATGCCCTGCATAGTAAGTACAACAGTTCGCTGTTCGTTACCCAAAACAGTGACGGTACGCTGCATATACTGGGGACCATCAGTGCCGAAGACTGGCAGCAGGCCATCGAACACTCACCGACCAACTTGTAACGCTTTTTTACAACATCTCAACAGTTTTTTCCCAGCAAATAGACACACTCGTTAGTTACCTAATTGATTTTATCCATTCTTGTACTAAGCAGAACAACGAGCAACAGAACTTACAACGGGATCACATCACCAGAGCGGTGCGATGGCCTCGAACTTTTGCGGCTTGAGAAACTACAGATTCAACATCAATAGCAGGTCTACCAGTAGCACTTGCTGCAAGTAACACCCAGGCTATCTGCCGACGACTTCGAGGACACAAATGCACCGCACGTCACCACCCCAAGCTTATGGATCAAGCACCACGTCATCTGGCTATACCGTGGGCGGGAGTACATACGGCATCCTCCAACGCTGGGCACTGCCTTTGTTGCTGCTCGCCTTCGGCCTGTTCTACTTGTTGCCACTGACCGCCCACGGCCTGTGGATCCCCGATGAAACCCGCTATGCACAGATCAGCCAGGAAATGCTCCTGCGCGGCGACTGGGTCTCCCCTCATTTCATGGGCATCCGTTATTTCGAAAAGCCTATTGCCGGTTATTGGATGATCGCGATCGGCCAGGCGGTATTCGGTGACAACCTGTTCGGAGTACGGGTCGCTTCAGCTGTAAGCACGGGCTTGAGCGTGATCCTGGCCTTCCTCATCACACGCCGAATGTGGAACGACCCACGCAAGAGCTTTGCCGCCGCCTTGCTGTACATGAGCTTTGGCCTGATTGCCGGGCAAGCCGGCTACTCCAACCTCGATCCGCAATTCACCTTATGGGTCAACCTGAGCCTGGTCGCACTGTGGTTCGCCCTGGATGCTCGGAGTACTCGCCCACGCTTGCTGGCCTGGGCCCTGCTGGGCGCCGCCTGCGCAATGGGCTTCATGACCAAGGGCTTCCTGGCCTGGCTACTACCGGTACTGATCGCCTTGCCCTACATGTTGTGGCAGCGCCGTCTCGGTGAGCTGCTGCGCTATGGCCTGGTCGCAGTAGCGGTCGCCATCCTCATCAGCCTGCCCTGGGTATTGAGCATCCATGCCCATGAACCGGACTTCTGGCGCTTCTTCTTCTGGCATGAACACATCCGCCGCTTTGCTGCCGAGAATGCCCAGCACACCCGTCCCTGGTGGTTCTACCTGCCTTTGCTGGCCGCCTCCAGCCTGCCTTGGGCCGCCCTGCTGCCTGGCACGATGATCCAGGCCTGGAAAGACAAGCGCCAGGCTGCAAGCGGTTTCCTGCTGCTGTGGATGTTGCTGCCACTGGTATTTTTCAGCCTCAGCCGTGGCAAGCTGCCGACCTACATCATGCCGTGCCTGTTGCCCCTGGCCATTCTCATGGCGCATGCGCTAATCGAGCGAATCGGCGCAGGCAAGACTCGGGAAATACGCCTTAACAGCCTGCTCAATCTCCTGATTGGCGTAGGCGCACTGGTAACACTGGTAGTGCTGCAGATCACCCGGCCAATCTATGGCCACGATGAAATGCTCAGCTTGTCCCTGGTGTTCATCATGCTCATGGGCTGGATCATTGCCAACCTGCTACCGGCCTCCAAGCCCCTGCATTATTGGGCCGCTCCGGCTCTGGGCATCTGGTTGCTGGTAGCCCTACTGCCAGCTGGCATGCCTGCGATGATCGTCCACCGAGAGATGCCCGATCAGTTCATCAAGGAACACGTAGAAGAACTCAAGCAGGCCAAGACCCTGCTGAGCAACGACCTTGGCGCGGCCTCAGCCTTGGCCTGGAGACTGCAACGCCCTGAAGTGGCGCTGTACAACACCGAAAGCGAATTGAAATACGGCCTGACGTACCCTGACTCGATCCAGCGCAAGGTCAGCATGGAAAACGTCGGCCAATGGATGAGCGAAGCACGCAAACAAGGGTCGGTAGGCGTGGTCATGCGGGTCAAGGACGTGGTGGAGAATCAGGAACTGGCCCTGTTGCCTCTGGGTGGCAAGCGCTATGTACAAGGCAACATCGTGATCCTGATTCTGCCCCAGCTTCAGCCCTGACTCGAACCTCCTGACGCCCCCGTCAGCGTCAACCGCAGTTGGCGCTGGCGTTTTTTTTGCCCTCTAGACGGCGACGGACCGCCCTACACTTGCCCTTCCACGGAACTATATCCATGAAGATCTGCAACAGTGAGCGCAAGGCCCTGGTCCTGCTGCTCGGCGTGTCTGCCCTGATCCTGCTCCTTGGCCTCGGCTCGCGCGAGCTATGGGGCCCTGAAACCCGTTGGGCCAACATCGTCCTGCAGATGTTGCAGAGCGGTGATTACTTCGACCCCTACCTCAAAGGCAGCCCCTATTACGACAAGCCCTTGCCCTCCTACTGGCTGATTGTCGCCAGCACCTGGCTGACGGGCGGACTGGGACATTGGTCGCTGCGCCTGTCCTCGGTACTCGCCGCCTGGCTGAGCATCTGGCTGGTGTACCTGCTGGGCGAGCAGCTGTTTCGCAAAGGCACTGGCCTGATCGCCGGCTGGATGCTGGCTACCACCTTCTATTTCGCCTTCTGGGCCCGGGTGGCAACCGCCGACATTCTCACGGTGTGCGGGGTGTTGGCCGCGGTATGGTGGTACTGGCGCGGTCCCGAGGACACCCGGCTAGGGCGCTACACCGTGTTCTTCCTGTTACTGGCGGCCACCTCCCTGTTCAAGGGCCTGATCGGTTTTGTCCTGCCGGGGCTGGTCCTGCTGCCCCACCTGCTCGACCAAGGGCGCTGGAAACGCCATCTCAACCTGCGCCTATGCCTGGCCCTGCTGATCGCAGGGCTGCTCTACATGACGCCATTCATGCTTTCGCACCTGTACGGCACCCCAAACTCGGGAGAAAGCGGCCTGAGCCTGGTATTTCGCGAAAACGTGGTGCGTTTCTTCGATCCGTTCGACCATGTCGGCCCGATCTACACCTACCTGATCTACCTGCCGCTCTACACCTTGCCCTGGGCTCCCTGCTGGGTTCTCGCGCTATGGGTGGCGGCCAGGCACTGGCGCCAATTGCAACCGAATGAACGCTGGTTGGTGTGGGCCCTGGGCCTGCTGTTCCTGTTCTTTACCGCCAGTGGCAGCCGGCGCAGCTACTATGTCCTGCCGCTTGTACCCTTTGCCCAGCTCCTGGCCGCCTGGTGGTTGAGCCGACGCCTGGAACAAGGACGCGCCAGCGGCAAGGATCGACGCCGTGGCTGGACCCTGGGCTTTGCCAGCGCGGCCATGGTCATGCTGCTGGTGCTGGGCATCGCCTATCCCTGGAGCAACGGGGGCGGCGGGGTGATCCAGTTCGCGGCGCAGGTGAGGAGCGAAGCGAGTCGCATCGCCCCCTGGAACCAGTGGCGAATGGTGATGGTGGAGGTCGATAACAAGCTGCCGATGTACCTGCAGAACCAGGGGACGCCGTTCTACTATGTGGCGCAAACCCAGGACTTCCCGAAGACCGGCAGCAGTGCCGATTTCATGGCCTGGCTGGACAAGACCAGCGGCCAGCATTGGGATCCCCAACGTACGCTGATCTTCGTGGCACAGAGCAAGAAAGGGCCGCAGTTGCTCGATTACCTGGGCCAGGATCACCAGCTGATCCCGACCCTTCCCACCAATGGCGAACGACTGGCCAAGAAGCCGGCGCAAGGCAACATGGCCTTCATCCCCCGCCAGCCAGGGGCATGAACGAAAGCGCCGTGCCTGCTCTCCTGGAGGCACGGCACAACGCTGGCCTTAGAGGTTCACCAGGTTGACGAAGCGCGGCGTGGCTGTGTCATCGATACGCAGGCTGGTGAAGTCGAACAGGTTGCGGTCCGCCAGTTGCGACGGGATGACGTTCTGCAAGCCACGGAAGATGTTCTCGGTACGTCCCGGGCTCTTGCGCTCCCACTCCTGAAGCATTTCCTTGACCACCTGGCGCTGCAGGTTTTCCTGGGAGCCGCAGAGGTTGCAGGGGATGATCGGGAATTGCTTGAGATCGGAATAGGCCTGGATGTCCTTCTCGTTGCAGTAGGCCAGCGGGCGGATCACCACGTTGCGCCCGTCGTCGGCCAGCAGCTTGGGCGGCATGGCCTTGAGCGAGCCGTTGTAGAACATATTGAGGAAGAACGTCTCGACGATGTCGTCACGGTGGTGCCCGAGGGCCATCTTGGTGGCGCCGATCTCGTCGGCGAAGGTGTACAAGGTGCCACGGCGCAAGCGCGAGCACAGCGAGCAGGTGGTCTTGCCTTCGGGCACCAGCTCCTTGACCACCGAGTAAGTGTCTTTCTCGACGATGTGGTACTCGATCCCCAGTTCCTTGAGGTAGGCCGGCAGTACGTGCTCAGGGAAGCCCGGCTGCTTCTGGTCCATGTTCACCGCGACGATCTCGAACTTGATCGGCGCCACCTTCTGCAGGTGCATCAGCACATCGAGCATGGTGTAGCTGTCCTTGCCGCCGGACAGGCAGACCATGACCTTGTCGCCCTCTTCGATCATGTTGAAATCGGCGACCGCTTCGCCCGCCAGTCGGCGAAGGCGTTTCTGCAGTTTGTTCTGGTTGACCGTAAGAGTGCCCATGGCGCTTGGAATCCGCGAGGTGTGTGACGAAAAGCCGAGCATTTTACGCAAAAACACCAGCCCCATGAAAGCGCCCCCGAGCAGCGGCCACTACCACTCAGGCAACAGAGGCACTGGCAATTAGCCCAGGCGTTTACAGCGCAATTTGCTCTAAAGCTGCACACACTTGATGAAAACTCCTCCCTATACTGCGACATAAGGTCGCACACACATACAGACCTGTACCGACTGTGCCACTTGGCTGTAAGCGCTCCGTTGGGGGGCAATGGCAACGATAAAGGAGTGACTGACCATGATTCATCATGTCGTAGGACTCTTCACCCACCCCGATCAGGAATGGCGAGACATCCGTGGCGATGCCGAGGAAAGCATCAGCCACATGTACCTCACCCACACGCTGATTCTGGCGGCGATCCCTGCGGTCTCGGCCTTTATCGGCACCACCCAGGTCGGTTGGGTCATCGGCAGCCGCGCGCCGGTGATGCTGACCGCTGAAAGCGCCCTGTGGATGACCATCATGTCGTACCTGGCCATGCTGGGCGGCGTGGCCGTGATGGGGGCCTTCATCCACTGGATGGCCCGTACCTATGACGCCAACCCGAGCCTGGCACGCTGCGTGGCGTTTGCCACCTACACCGCGACACCGCTATTCGTCGGCGGCCTGGCGGCGCTGTACCCGCACATGTGGCTGGGGATGATCGTCGGGACGGCAGCCATCTGCTACACGGTGTACCTGCTCTACGTCGGCTTGCCGACCTTCATGAACATCCCATCGGACGAGGGATTCCTGTTTTCCAGCTCGGTGCTCGCGGTGGGACTGGTGGTACTGGTGGCGATCATGGCATTCACCGTGATTGTCTGGGGCCTGGGCGTCGGCCCCGTCTACACCAACTGACGCCGCACCAATAATAATCCTCTGTCTGCCAGCACAGGCCGCCGCAAGGCGGCCTGCCTATTTCAGGGTTCTGCGCAGCGATGGCTCGATGACCATTCGGCGCCTGGGCGATTCGGATTCCACGCTCTTTGCGGCATACTCAGCCGCTCTGGAGAACCGCCAAGCATGCCCGAGCAACTCAATACCCGCGTCGAAGACTGTTTCCTACTTGCTGAATCCTTTTTCAAACGTTCCTTCAAACGCCCGGTGGTCAGCCTCAAGTTACGCGGCCAGAAAGCCGGAGTCGCGCATTTGCACGAGAACCTGCTGCGCTTCAATCCACAGCTGTATCGGGAAAACGCCGAAGACTTCCTCAAGCAGACCGTGGCCCACGAGGTGGCACACCTGATTGCCCATCAACTGTTCGGCGACCGCATCCAGCCCCATGGCGAGGAGTGGCAACTGATCATGCGCGGGGTGTACGAGCTGCCACCCAATCGCTGCCATACCTACGAGGTGCAGCGGCGCAGCGTGACCCGCTATATCTACCGCTGCCCCTGTGCCCAGAGCGATTTCCCGTTCTCCGCCCAGCGCCACAAACTCGTGGCCCAGGGCCGCCGCTACCTGTGTCGGCGTTGCCGGCAGATCCTGGTTTACAGCGGTGAAACCCGGATCGAGTGAGCGCACGCCTGCACCTAGGCGATGACCCGATTACGCCGTAGCGCTTCGATCCGCTCAGCCTCATAGCCCAACTCGCTCAGGACCTCGGTCGAGTGAGCTCCCAACCTGACCCCTATATGCCGCGGCTCGGGCAAGCCTGCGGAAAACTTCAGCGGACAAGCCATCTGCGCCTGCACGGTGCCGTCTTCCCGAGGCACCTGGCTGACCAACTGGCGAGCCTGCAACTGCGGGTGCACCACGGCCTCGGCCAGGCTCAGCACGGGCTCGACACAGGCATCGACGCCCGAGAACAACCGGCAAAGCTCGGCGAAGTCGTGCTTCTCGAACTCGATCTGCAGGGCCTGCTTGAGGGCCTGCTGCTGTTCCGGCACGGTCGACAGGCCCTGGGCCGCCAACTCCGGACGTCCCAGCGCCTGACACAACTGCTGCATGAATACCGGCTCCAGGCTGCCTACCGAAAACCAGCGCCCGTCGCGGGTACGGTAATAGTCATAGAAACTGCCGCCGTTGAGCACCTGCTGCTCCATCCCGGGTTCCACCCCGCAAGCCAGGTAGCCAGCACCGGACATGGCGTTCAGGCTGAACGCACAATCGGTCATGCTCACATCCAGATGCTGGCCCTGGCCGCTGTGCTGGCGGGCGACCACCGCTGCCAACAAACCGATCACCCCATGCAGGGAGCCACCGGCGATATCCGCCGCCTGGATCCCCAGGGGTAGTGGCCCCTGGTCCCTACGTCCGGTCTGGCTGGCCAGGCCGGCCAGGGCCAGGTAGTTGATGTCGTGTCCGGCGCGGTCCTTGTATGGCCCGGTCTGACCGTAACCGGTGATGGACACATAGATCAGCCGTGGATTGATCGCCTTCAGGGCCTCGTAGCCCAGGCCCAGGCGCTCCATCACCCCCGGGCGGAACTGTTCGAGGACGATGTCGTAGTCCTGCACCAGTTGCCGCACCACCTCCAGGGCCTCGGGCTGCTTCAGGTCCAGGGCGAGGCTGCGCTTGTTGCGATTGAGATAGGCGTGACTGGCCGATACGCCCTGGTCATGAGGCGGCAGGACCCGCAGCAAGTCCATGCGGCTCAAGGACTCGATGCGCAGTACATCGGCGCCCATGTCTGCCAGCAGCAGCGAAGCGAACGGCCCCGGTAGCAGGGTGGAGAAATCCAGTACCTTGAGTGACGCCAACGGCCCTTGCATGTGCCTCTCCTCTTGATTGACTGACCTCAGAGTAGGCAGGCTCCCAGCTCCCAACAATCACCGCAACGGTCAGTTGCAATGACCGTTGCGCTCAAGGCCCAGGCAATAAAAAACCCGCCGCAGCGGGTTTTTCATGCTCATCGAGCTTACTTGATGCTCGGCGCAGGGCCTTCGGCCACGCCCAGGTCATCGGTTTCGCGGGTGTCGGTAATGGCCCGGCCACCGGAAGCCAGCTCGGCCTGCAGCTTGTCTTCGTCCAGCTCCTTGACCCACTTGGCGACTACCACGGTGGCCACGGCATTGCCCACCAGGTTGGTCAGGGCACGGGCTTCGGACATGAAGCGGTCGATCCCCAGGATCAGCGCCAGGCCGGCAACCGGCAGGTGGCCCACGGCCGACAGGGTGGCCGCCAGGACGATGAAGCCACTGCCCGTCACACCAGCAGCGCCCTTGGAGGACAGCAGCAACACCAGCAGCAAGGTGATCTGGTGAGTGATGTCCATGTGGGTGTCAGTGGCCTGGGCGATGAACACCGCAGCCATGGTCAGGTAGATCGAGGTACCGTCCAGGTTGAACGAGTAACCGGTAGGGATCACCAGGCCGACCACCGACTTCTTGGCGCCCAGGCGTTCCATCTTGATCAGCATGCGTGGCAGCGCCGACTCCGAGGAGGAGGTGCCCAGTACGATCAGCAGTTCCTCACGGATGTAGCGGATCAGCTTGACCACGCTGAAACCATGGGCGCGGCAGATGGCGCCCAGGACCACCAGCACGAACAGTACGCAGGTGATGTAGAAGCAGAGCATCAGCTGGCCCAATTGCACCAGCGAACCCACGCCGTAGGCACCGATGGTGAAGGCCATGGCGCCCAGCGCACCCAGGGGAGCCAGCTTCATGATCATGTTGATGATGTTGAACATCACGTGGGCGAAGCGGTCGATGAAGTCCAGGATCGGCTTGCCGTAGGCGCCCAGGCGATGCAGGGCGAAACCGAAGATCACCGAGAACATCAGCACTTGCAGGATATCGCCGTTGGCGAAGGCACCGACGATGGTCGCCGGAATCACATTGAGGATGAAGGCGACCACGCTCTGCTCGTTACCGGCAGTCACGTAGGCAGCGACTTTCGAGGCATCCAGGGTTGCAGCGTCGATATGCATGCCGGCACCCGGCTGCACGACGTTGACCACCACCAGGCCGATCAGCAAGGCGATAGTGGAGACGATCTCGAAGTACAGCAGCGCATAGCCACCGGTCTTGCCCACCGATTTCATGTTCTGCATACCGGCGATACCGCTGACCACGGTGCAGAAAATGATCGGTGCGATGACCATCTTGATCAGTTTGATGAAGCCATCGCCCAGGGGCTTGAGGGCCACGCCGGTCTGGGGATAGAAGTGACCGAGCAGGATGCCGATGGCGATGGCAACGATCACCTGGAAATACAGGGATTTGTACAGTGGCTGACGAGTCGTCATTGCAAAGTTCCTCAAGAGCCCCGGCATGCTGCTTCCATCACGGCATGCGGTGCCTAAAGTGCGAACCCTCCTGCGCTGGAGGGATTTGTTGTGTCGAACTGCGCACAGGCAGATCTGCAGGCTCTATCGCAAGGCTCGTGCCACCTTGCCAAAAAACCAATGAGGCCTTTTAAAACAAGGGGTTAGAGCCAAACTTTGCATCCAGTGAGCTACGGCTGAGCTGGCGGATTTCCGCCCACCCACCGATTCTCGTCCTACAATTTGGCGGATATCCGCCTTGTTCCCTCGTCGAAGCGCTCGCTAAGATCCACCATTCAACGGACGGACCAGCCCGCATGCGCGAACGCACTATCGCCAGCCACTTTGCCCGCGCCGCCCTCGGCGGGGCACACCGCCGCGGCTACGACTATCTACCGCTGCTGCAACAGCTGGGGATCAGCCCCGAACTGCTGAGCCAGCCCAAGGCCCGGATCGCTCCCGAGCAATTCGCCCAATTGCTGCAACGACTGTGGTTGGAGCTGGAGGACGAGTACCTCGGATTCGCTGATGGCCCCAGCAAGCCTGGGACCTTTGCCATGATGTGCCATGCGCTGATCCACTGCCGTACCTTGGAGAAGGCACTCAATCGCGGATTATTATTTTATAGCTTATTCCCACAGGCCCCGCGCTTGAGCCTGACCCGTGAAGGCGACATGGCCAGGTTGAGCCTGGACGACTCCGGGCTATGGGACCCGGAACACTTTCTCAGCGAATGCCTGCTGGTGATCTGGCATCGCTTGGGCAGTTGGCTGATCGGCCAGCGGGTCCGCCTGGAACAGGCCGGTTTCAGCTATCCACGCCCCGAGCACGGCGCGGAATACGACCTGCTATTCCCTTGCCCGCTGCAATTCGACCAGCCGTGCAGCAGCCTGCTGTTCCACAGCCGCTACCTGGACATGCCGCTGTTGCAGGATGAACGCACCCTCAAGCACTTTCTCGAACGCTCTCCTGCCGACCTGCTATCACGACCCGATGAGGGCGACAGCCTCAGCAGCCAACTGCGCCGCCTGCTGGCCCGCGACCGCGAACACTGGCCCGACCTGGAAAGCGTCGCCCAGCACATGCATGTCAGCCCCCAGACCCTGCGTCGGCATTTGCGCGAAGAAGGCTTGAGCTTCCAGGAATTGAAGGACGAGCTGCGGCGCGACATCGCCATCTACCACCTGGGGCGTGCCGACCTGTCCTTGCAGCAGATTGCCGAGCAACTGGGGTTTTCCGAACCTTCGGCCTTCCACCGGGCCTTCAAGAAGTGGACCGGCCTGACTCCAGGTGCCTATCGCGCCCGGAGCCAGTGACCCGATCGGCTACAGCTCGGGGAAATGGATGCGAAAGGCTGCGCCACCCAAGGCTGAGTCGCCCAGGGCCAGGCGCGCACCGTAGCTCTCGATAATGTCCTTGACCACCGCCAGGCCGATGCCCTGCCCCGGATGCTGGCGGTCCAGGCGCTCGCCACGCTGGAGTATCCGTGCCCGTTGATCCGCCGGCACCCCTGGCCCATCGTCCTCCACGCACAGCTCGGAACCGTCCAGGCTCTCGCGCACACTGACGCGCACCGACCCCAGGCACAAGCGGTAGGCGTTCTCCAGCAGGTTGCCCAGAAGCTCCAGCAAGGCGCCGTGCTCGATCGGCAGATAGCAGCGCTCAGGCAGGTCGAACGAGACTTTCACCCGCTTGTCGCGATAGACCTTGTCCAGGGTATCGCACAGGCTTTGCAGGACCGGACGCAAGCGAACCTGGTGGCGTACCAGGCCACTCTTGCGCAGACTGGCACGTTGCAACTGATAGCTGATCTGCTGGCTCATGCGCTCGATCTGCCCTTGCAGGACCCAGGCCTGCTCACGATCCTGGGGGCGCAGCGCCATGTCCTCGCTGACCCCTTGCAAGACCGCCAGCGGGGTTTTCAAGCTATGGGCCAGGTCGTCCAGGGAGTCGCGGTAGCGCCTGCGCTGCTCACGCTCGCTCTGCAGCAGGCGGTTCAACGAACCGGTCAGGCGCAAGAGCTCTCGTGGATGTTCTTCGCTCAGGCTCTGGCGGGTGCCGCTCTCGATCTGGTCCAGCTCCTGGCTCAAGCGCCGCAGGGCCTGCAGGCCCCAGGTCAGGCCCAGCCAGAGCAATGCCAGCAGCACCAGCAGCGCCGCGCCAAACCCCAGGTAGAGGTTCTCCCGCACCCCTTCCAGGGTCTGCTGATACTCGCGCACCGGTTGCAAGGCAACGATGCTGAAGGCAGCGCTCTTGCCCCCCAACAACTTGATCTCGACGTCGTAGACGAAGAACTCCTGCCCATTGGCCTCGCGAATCCTGGCGAATTCATTGCCACGTCCGTCATAGCGCGGTCGGTAGTTGATGTTCTCTTCCTGGGTCGCCCGTGAACGCCACACCAGGTGCCCCTCACGGTCGTAGATGTAGCCCAGCAGCCGGCTGTCGGCGAGGTTGAAGCGCTCATCAGGCAGCTGCGCCGGCATTTGCAGGCGGTTGTCCTGGATGCGTGCCGCCGAGATCAGGGTCGTGACATCGGACGCCAGGCGCTGCTCGATGGAGTCCTGCAACGCCAGGCTGAAGGCCCCCTGCATCGCCGGCAGCAACGCCAGCATGAACAGTACCGCCAGGATGGTAGCGGCCAGCATCAACCGCAGCCGTAGCGATCGAATCATCGGCAACGCTCGTTGAACAAGTAGCCCAGACCACGCACCGTATCGATCGGCTTGAAGCCTGACGGGGCCTCCAGCTTGCGTCGCAACCGCCCTACCAGCACCTCGATGACGTTCGGATCACGCTCGTCATCATCCGGGTACAACTGTTCCATCAGCCGATCCTTGGCCACCACCTGCTGATGATGGCGCATCAGGTATTCGAGAATCCGGTACTCGTAGGCGGTCAACGCCAAAGGTTGCTCATCAAGGGAAGCCTGCTTGCGATTCAGGTCCAGCAGCAAGGGCCCGGCAATGATGGTGGCCTGGGTGAATCCGCTGGAACGGCGCAGCAACGCATTGAGCCGGGCTTCCAACTCCTCGAACTGGAAAGGCTTGACCACATAGTCATCGGCACCGCTGGCCAGGCCTTCGACCTTGTCCTGCCAATTGCCCCGAGCCGTGAGGATCAGGATCGGAAAGCTCTTGCCACGGGCACGCAGTTGCCGGATCAGGTCCAGCCCGCCCATGCCCGGAAGGCCCAGGTCGATCACCGCCAGGTCGTGATTGAACTGTTCGCTCTGATACAGCGCCTCCTCGGCATTCGCCACGGACTCGACGACATGCCCGCTGTCGGTCAGGCGGGTTTGCAAGTGATGGCGCAACAGCGCCTCATCCTCGACGACCAGCAATTTCATAATGCTCTCCCAGGCAGTATTCGACATCTGCAGGGGCGCTCCTGCGCCCCGATGATTAACGCACCAACGCCGGGCCATACCCACAAGGGTATGGCCCGGCGCGGTTCAAGGACCCGTTCGCTGATCAGAATGCGCGATTGGCCGACAGATAGGCCCGAACGCTGCCAGCCACTGACAGGAACACAGCGTGACCGTCAGGCAGGTCATTAGCGAGGAGGTTGCCACGAGCGACCTGGACAGTGGCGCAGGTACTGAAAACAGTAAGGACCAGGGTCGGTTTTTTCAACGAGCTCATTAAAGGGTTTCCTATGCACGACTCGGCATCTTGATTATCAGGCTAGAGTAAACGGCTTGCCCTGAACTCCTACTGAACATTTCCTTAACCCCTCCTGAATACCGCTTGGCAGGCCTTCGAGCCTTGCATGGCTATCCTGCGAGTTTGCAACGCGGCACACTAGCGACCATGACTGAACTTCCTCCTCTTCCCGCCTGCTGTACCTCACTGGACGCCTCCTGGCCCTTGCCGACTCCTTTGCCCGATACCCTCTGGCTGAGCACCCGGTTCGATCCCGGCCAACTGCTGGCGGGCGATTTCCAGCGCAGCGGCATCCAAGCACCGCCGAGCATCCAGCGCTCGGTGGCCAAGCGCCAAGCTGAATTCCTCGCCGGACGCCTATGCGCTCGAGCGGCCTTGTGGCAGCTCCAGCAGTTGGACTGGACTCCCGCTATCGGTGCCGATCGGGCACCGGTATGGCCGCCCCATATCAGCGGCTCGATCACCCATAGCACCGGGCGCGCCGCCGCCATCGTCGCCGATAAGCGCCATTGGCGGGCACTGGGAATGGACCTGGAAACCCTGCTCAGCGCCGAGCGTGCCAGCAAGCTGGCGGAACAGATCCTGACTCCCGCCGAGCTGCAGCGTCGTGAACAACTGCCGGACGAACTGCAGGCCCTGGCCGTGACCTTGACGTTCTCGATCAAGGAAAGCCTGTACAAGACGCTTTATCCGCTGGTGCAAAAGAACTTCTATTTCGAACATGCCGAAGTACTGGACTGGAGCCCTGATGGCCAGGTACGCATGCGCCTGCTGACGGACCTGTCCGAGGAATGGCATCACGGCCGCGAGCTGGAGGGGCAATTTACCGTCGAGGACGAGCAATTGCTCAGCCTGATCGCCATCAAGGCCTGACCCCTTCCATTAACGGGGCTCCTGCTGGCGCGGCCAGGCCAGGCTGAAGCAGGCCCCACCCAGGCTCTTGCTCCGGCCGATCAGGGCCCGGCCACCATGCCAATAGATGATGCGCCGCACGATCGACAGCCCCAGCCCATGACCGCCAGAGGCTCGGGTCCGACTGTCATCCAGGCGCAGGAAGGGCGTGAAGATCTTTTCCCAGGCACTTTCCGGTACCCCCGGGCCGTCATCCTCCACATCTATACGGCAACGCAATTGCCCAACCTGATAGCTGACGGTCACCTGGGATTCGGCATGGCGCATGGCGTTGCCCACCAGGTTCTGCAACGCCCGATGCAGGTAGCGTGGTTCGGCTTCGACCCAGGTACCGTCACAATCGGCAGCAGACAGGCACAGGCCACACTGGACCTTGAGATTGGCGCGCAACGGCGCCAACTCGCTGATCACCTGGTTGATCAGTGCATGCAGGTCGATGCGCTGGAAATTCAAGGCGGGCGAGCCTTGCTCCAGTCGAGCGTAGGTAAGCATCTCGTCCACCAGGCGGTCGAGGTCCTGGATGTCGTTATCCATGCCATCCAGGTATTTCTGCCGCGCTTTGTCGTTACCTGCCGAGGCGATCATCTCCAGGCCGAAGCGCAGGCGCGCCACCGGGGTCCGCAACTCATGGGAAACCGCCCGGACCAGCTCGCGCTGGATCGCCAGCAATCGTTGCAAGTGCTCAGCCATGCCGTTGAATGCCGCCGCCAGGCGTCCCACCGAGTCAGCGCCCCTGGCCGGTACCCGGACCTCCAGGCTGCCTTTGGCGATCCGCGTAGCCGCCGCCTCCAGGCCATTGACGCGACGCTCCAGCTGGCGCACCAATAAATAGACGATCAGCCCGATCAAGCTCAGCCCCAGCACGGCAATCGATACCAGCCACTGCACCGGATAGGGGTTCATCTGGTACAACGGGCCGATTTCCAGCACCCAGGGAGTGCCCGCCAGCCCGGCGAACACCCGGATCGAATCCCCTCCCTTGCCCAGCGCCATCACCGTATCGCCTTCAGCCACCCGGCGGCGCTGGTCGTCATCCATATCGGCGACATCCAGGGCAGACAAGTGCATATCGAAACCAAAGCCCTTGGCTTGCTTCAGGGCCGCCAGGCGCTCGGGCTGCTCTGCCACCGGATAACGCACCAGTTCATCGGCCAGCAGGTAGATGGTCGCCCGGGCCAGTTGCTCGCTGATCTGCTGCACCTCGGCACTGAGCAGCAACTGCTCCTTCTCGCTGACCAGTCGATAGACCCGGGCAGCGAACGGCCCCGTCTGCTCGACCAGCGCCTGGCCGCGCAGCACTCGACCACGCTGGCTACCATCCAGATCGGTCTGGCTGAAAGTCTTCAGGCTCAGAGGGATGCCCAGCAACCGTTCCCACACGGCCAGCGCCCGCCGCCGCTCGATCTCGCTCATGGGTTGCAGGTTGTCGGCCATCAGCGAAAAGGTGCCATGCGCCAGTCGCTCGCGGTACTGCTCGCTGCGCACCTGATTGAGCAGGTGCAAGGCCAGCACGCCGAGCAATGCCACCAGAATCAGCGCGGCGCACATACCGCCATAGATGCGCAGGAAGATCGAGTTCACAGGGGCATGTCGGCAGCGGCCTCGGGAACGAACAGGTACCCCTTGCTGCGGATGGTCTTGATCAACCGCGGATGCTCCGGGTCATCACCGATCTTCGGCCGGATGCGCGAGATCCGCACATCGATGGAGCGGTCCTGGCCGTCATAACCGATACCACGCAAGGCCGTGAAGATCTCTTCGCGGGACAGGATCCGCCCGGCATTGGCCACCAGCAGCCACAAAAGATCGAACTCGGCGCTGGTCAACTCGATGCCGGTGTCGCAGAGCCAGGCTTCGCGCAAGGCGTTATCCACCACCAGCGGACCGAATTGCAGGCGGCGAGTCTTCTCGGCCTGCGCTTCCGGAGCCTCGCTACGGCGCAGCAGCGCCTGGATCCGGGCCAATAACAGCCGCGGTCGCACCGGCTTGCACACATAGTCATCGGCCCCCTGGTCCAGTCCCATGATCTGGTCCATATCGTCGGTGCGCGCGGTGAGCATCAGGATCGGTCCGTCATAACGGTCACGCACCTTGCGACAGATGCTCAGCCCGTCCTCGCCAGGAAGCATCAGGTCCAGAATCACCAGGTCCGGTTGCTCGGCGATGATCCTCGCGGCAGCCAGGGCACCATCGCCCTCGATCGCCACTTGTAGTGCGTTGCTCTCCAGATACTCCCGGGTCAACTCAGCCAGACGCTGGTCATCCTCGACAATCAATATCCGCCAGGCTTCCTGCTCCACGCTCGACCTCTTCTTTGTCTTGTTGTCAGCATTCTGCACCCATCACTGCGTACATCTTTCTGTCATGAAAAAAGCCGATAACCGGCCCGAGGGAAGACACGCTTGGGGCAGTGGATCGCGACGGATTGTAGCAACCGGCGAAGCCTCTTATACAAGCGGTGAAAACGACTCGGTCAGGGAGATTTTTTGTGATAGGGTTCGCGCCCGCAAAAATCCGCCCCAGGCAATTTTCGCCCGCAAAAAACAGTGACAAACGGTTCCATGCAGTGGGACTGCGGGCTGCAAGAGTTTTACCCAAACCATGCACACTTTACGCACAAACTTATCCACAGGCCTTACGTTGCAACCACCCCCTAAACGCATTATCTTGTAGCCCGGCGGCAAAAAAACCCTACATCTAGGGTTTTCCCCAAAAAACCAAACACAATTCAGACAAGAAACTCAAGCGCTTTTCTTGCGCCCGTTTGGTTGAACCAATCGCTGTTTTAGAAGACCAACACCGCACGCGCGGATGGCACCGTTTTCTACCTCGTTCAGGAGAAGGCGGTACGGGTGTTGCAACAAGAGATTGCCACCCATCAGGAACAAGATGCCGGAGCAGATCCCGGCATCCATGACTTCGGCATGGAAGCGGCGCCAAGAGCCCTTCCTGAACTGTCCCGAAGTCGTTATGCCGGCCCGCGCCGGTAATAGTGCTTCAGGACGGAACGGTGGGCACCTTATGGGTGCCCAAACAAACATAGAGAACGTGGAGAGACCCATGCAAACCGACACAACTCGCGAGAACCCGCAGGCCAATGCGCCGCAGGCCGCCGATTCCAACCTGGATCTGTCTGCTACCGCACCTGGCCAATTGCGCGTGATCAAGCGTAACGGCACTGTCGTCCCCTACACCGACGACAAGATCACCGTCGCTATCACCAAAGCGTTCCTCGCAGTTGAAGGCGGCACCGCTGCTGCCTCGTCGCGAATCCACGACACCGTGGCCCGCCTGACCGAACAAGTCACCGCGACCTTCAAGCGCCGCATGCCTTCGGGCGGCACCATCCACATCGAAGAGATCCAGGACCAGGTAGAACTGGCCCTGATGCGTGCCGGCGAGCAGAAAGTCGCTCGCGACTACGTGATCTACCGCGACTCCCGCGCCAAGGAGCGCGCCACCCGCTCTACCAGCGAAGAGCCGGTGAACGCTCACCCTTCGATCCGCATCTCCCGCGCCGACGGCAGCTTCGCCCCTCTGGACATGGGCCGCCTGAACACCATCGTCAGCGAAGCCTGCGAAGGGCTGGAAGAAGTCGACGGCGAGCTGATCCAGCGCGAGACCCTGAAGAACCTCTACGACGGCGTAGCCATCAAGGACGTCAACACCGCCCTGGTGATGACCGCCCGCACCCTGGTGGAGCGCGAGCCGAACTACTCGTTCGTCACCGCCCGCCTGCTGATGGATACCCTGCGCGCCGAAGCCCTGGGCTTCCTGGACGTCGCCGACAGCGCCACCCACCACGAAATGGCCGACCTGTACGCCAAGGCCCTGCCGGCCTACGTCGCCAAGGGTGTCGAGTTCGAACTGCTGAACCCGGTACTGGCTGAATTCGACCTGGAGAAACTCGGCAAGGCGATCAACCACGAGCGCGACCAGCAGTTCACCTACCTGGGCCTGCAGACCCTGTACGACCGCTACTTCATCCACAAGGACGGCGTGCGTTTCGAACTGCCACAGATCTTCTTCATGCGCGTGGCCATGGGCCTGGCGATCGAAGAGAAACAACGCGAAGACCGCGCCATCGAGTTCTACAACCTGTTGTCGTCCTTCGACTACATGGCCTCGACCCCGACCCTGTTCAACGCCGGCACCTTGCGTCCACAACTGTCCAGCTGCTACCTGACCACCGTTCCGGACGACCTGTCGGGCATCTACGGCGCCATCCACGACAACGCCATGCTGTCGAAATTCGCTGGCGGCCTGGGTAACGACTGGACCCCGGTACGTGCCCTGGGCTCGTACATCAAGGGCACCAATGGCAAGTCCCAAGGTGTCGTGCCGTTCCTGAAAGTAGTCAACGACACCGCTGTCGCGGTCAACCAGGGCGGCAAGCGCAAGGGCGCGGTCTGCGCCTACCTGGAAACCTGGCACCTGGACATCGAGGAATTCCTCGAGCTGCGCAAGAACACCGGTGACGACCGTCGCCGTACCCACGACATGAACACCGCCAACTGGATCCCGGACCTGTTCATGAAGCGCGTCTTCGATGACGGCAAGTGGACCCTGTTCTCGCCAAACGAAGTACCCGATCTGCACGACCTGACCGGCAAGGCCTTCGAAGAGCGCTACGAGTACTACGAAGCCCTGACCGAGTACAACAAGATCAAGGTATTCAAGACCATCCAGGCCAAAGACCTGTGGCGCAAGATGCTGTCGATGCTGTTCGAGACCGGCCACCCATGGCTGACCTTCAAGGACCCATGCAACCTGCGCTCGCCGCAGCAGCACGTGGGCGTGGTCCACAGCTCGAACCTGTGCACCGAGATCACCCTGAACACCAACAAGGACGAGATCGCCGTCTGCAACCTGGGCTCGATCAACCTGCCGAACCACATCGTCGACGGCAAGCTCGATACCGCCAAGCTGGCACGCACCGTCAAGACTGCCGTGCGCATGCTCGACAACGTGATCGACATCAACTACTACTCGGTTCCGCAAGCACAGAACTCGAACTTCAAGCACCGCCCAGTAGGCCTGGGCATCATGGGCTTCCAGGATTCGCTGTACCTGCAGCACATCCCGTACGGTTCGGATGCCGCGGTGGAGTTCGCCGACAAGTCCATGGAAGCGGTCAGCTACTACGCGATCCAGGCCTCCTGCGACCTGGCCGACGAGCGCGGTTCCTACCAGACCTTCGAGGGTTCCCTGTGGTCCCAGGGCATCCTGCCACTGGACAGCCAGCAGATCCTGATCGAGGCCCGTGGCGCCAAGTACATCGACGTCAACCTGGAAGAGTCCCTGGATTGGGCGCCGATTCGCGAGCGCGTCAAGAAAGGCATCCGTAACTCGAACATCATGGCCATTGCGCCGACCGCGACCATCGCCAACATCACCGGCGTATCGCAGTCGATCGAGCCGACCTACCAGAACCTGTACGTGAAGTCGAACCTGTCGGGCGAGTTCACCGTGATCAACCCATACCTGGTGCGCGACCTCAAGGCTCGCGGCCTGTGGGACTCGGTCATGATCAACGACCTGAAGTACTACGACGGTTCCGTGCAGCAGATCGAGCGTATCCCGCAAGAGCTGAAGGACCTGTACGCCACCGCGTTCGAAGTCGAGACCAAGTGGATCGTCGATGCCGCCTCCCGCCGCCAGAAGTGGATCGACCAGGCTCAGTCGCTGAACCTGTACATCGCCGGCGCTTCGGGCAAGAAGCTGGACGTGACCTACCGCATGGCTTGGTACCGTGGCCTGAAAACCACCTACTACCTCCGCGCCCTGGCCGCCACCAGCACCGAGAAGTCCACCATCAACACCGGCAAGCTGAATGCTGTATCCAGCGGCGGTGACCATGGCGACAGCTCGATCCTGGCAGCCCCAGCCGGTCCTGCTCCAGTGCCGAAGGCTTGCGCCATCGACGAGCCGGATTGCGAAGCTTGCCAATAAGCTGAACCGACAGGTGCCCCACGGGCACCTGCACCAACCCCCGATATGCCACCGGTGTATCGGGGGTTTTCTTTTGCCTGATCCCAGCACTCCTTGCTTGCACCGGCCTGCTGGCGACCCAGCTCACTGCATGCCTTACCGCTCCCCAAAGAGCAGGGACGAATACCAAAACGCGGGCATGAAAAAGCCCCTCGGGGAGGGGCTTCTTGTCCAGCGCGTCAGCGACCCCGCATCAGGTCATCTGGATGGTGGTCTGCATGATGGTGCTCTGGGTAGAGATGGTCTTGGCGTTCGCCTGATAGTTGCTCTGGGCCTTGATCAGGTTCACCAGCTCGTTGGTCAGGTTGACGTTGGACTCTTCCAGGGCGTTGGACTGGATTGAACCCAAGGTACCAGTCTTGGGGGCGTCATAACCTGGAATACCCGAGGAGTAGGTTTCTTTCCATTGGGTGCCGCCTACCGGCTGCAGACCCTGCTCGTTGGTGAAGCTGGCCAGGGAGATCTGGCCGATCGCCTTGGTCTGCTCGTTGCTGAAGTTGGCGAGCAGGACGCCGGTGCCATCGATCGTCAGGTTGGTGATCTGGCCAGTGGAATAGCCATTCTGCGCGATCACCGTGCGGTTGTTGTCACCGAGCACCGAGCCGGTCTTGGTCATGTCGATGCTGACCCCGGCCGGGGCCGGCTTGGCGCCGTTAGGGGTGAAAACGCCGTTGGTCACAGTACCTGGTGTCCAGGCTGTGGCAGACATGACAATTTTGTTACCACTCACAGTGAATGGGCTTACGAGAGGTGCAGCCGGGGGCGTGATGGAAGCCAGCTTGCCCGATGAGTCGAAGTTGATGGTGATCGGCGACTGCATTGGGTTATTGAAAGCCGTACCGTTCGGGTTGCGCCCCTCGACCAGGGTATAGGTCTGCCACTGGTTAGGACCGGTCTTGATCATGTACTGGTCCATGATGTGCTTGTTGCCCTGGGTATCATAGATCGGGGTACTGAACTGCTTGGTATAGGTAGTGTTGTCAGTAGGGTCGAACTTGTAGGTCGCAGCTGCCGTATTGATGACATCAGCGCTGGAGTTCAGGTTGATGGTCGAGGAGATCGCGTCGGTTGGCTTTGGCGGCAGGTTCGAGGTATCGATCCGCAGGTCGGTCAGCACGCCATTGATGATCTTGCCGTTGTCATCCACGCCATAGCCCTGCAGGCGGGCAGTGCCATCACTGTTGGTGATGTAGCCTTCCTTGTCGGTCTTGAAGGTACCGGCACGGGTATAGGACAGCGAACCATTGGTGCTCAGCACGAAGAAGCCCTGACCCTGGATGCCCATGTCCAGCACGTTGCCAGTGTTGTTGATATCACCGTTGGTGAACTGCTGGGAAACGTTGGCCAGGCGCACGCCGTTGCCCACCACCTGGGTACCGCTGCCCAGTTTGGTGGCCGAATACACGTCGGCGAACTCTGTCCGGGACGACTTGAAGCCGGTGGTCGCCACGTTGGCAATGTTGTTACCAGTCACATCCAGTTGTTTGCTGGCAGCGTAGAGGCCGCTAAGGCCGACGTTGAAAGACATATTCCACTCCTTTTGCCGCTAGTCGGCTCTAGATACCAATAGTTTGAACTTTGGACAGCCCGACCGGGCTGCTCATGCCTGCCAGGTTCAGCATCAACTCTCCACCGGTCTGACTGATGGTGACGCTGTTGACCGTGGCCGGCAGGTAGGTGACCAAGGCTGTGCCCTTGCCATCGATAGTCGTGCTGGCCTTGAAGCTGTAGTTGCCCGGCGCGGCCTTGGTCCCGTCGGTCTTGGTGCCATCCCAGACAAAACTGGCGTTGCCAGCCTTCTGGCTGCCCATGTCGATGGTCTTGACGATGTTGCCGTCCTTGTCGGTGATGGTCATGGTCACCGAACTGACGCTGGCCGGGATAGTCACCGAGCCCGTCATGCTCTTGCTGGTGTCGACCTGGGTGGTACCGCTCTGGACGATCACCGAACGCCCCACCAGGGAAGAGGCCTGCAAGGCCTGGGAGGACTTGTAGTTGCCCGTGATGGAGTTCACCGAATCATTGAGGGTGGTAATCCCCTCCAGGGTCGAGAACTGCGCCAACTGGGCAACGAACGCGCTGTTGTCCTGCGGGTCCAATGGATTCTGGTTCTTCAGCTGGGTCACCAGCAACTTGAGGAACGCATCCTTGCCCAGGGCCTTCTTGCCTGTGGCGCTGTTGGTCGCCGCGGCAATGCCATCGGCACTGGTATTCGCGGTTTTCTTCGACGAATTGGCCAACACATCCTTGAGGGATGGGGCGGTAGTGGTATCAGTAACGCTCATCGAATTCGCCCCTTATCACTGACCGAGGGTCAGGACCTTCTGCATCATGGTTTTGGCGGTATTCATCATTTCAGCGTTGGTCTGGAACGAGCGACTGGCAGAAATCATGTCGGCCATTTCTTCCACCACGTTGACGTTGGGGTAATAGACATACCCCTTGGCGTCGGCAGCCGGATGATTGGGCTCGTAACGGGCCTCGAGATTGCTTTGGTCCTCCACCACGCCCAGCACCTGTACCCCTTGGCCGGCGGCATCCTGGTTCTGGAACAGCGAGCCACTGTCACCGCCCTGGGCGTTCTGGAACATGGTGGCGAACACCGGGTGACGAGCGCGATAGGTCTGGTCGATGCTCGACGACACGCTCTCGGCGTTGGCGATGTTACTGGCAACGGTGTTCAGACGAGTGGTCTGGGCGCTCATGCCACTACCGGCAATATTGAAAACACTGGCAAGGGACATGGATTACTCTCCGCGCAGGGCTGCAACCAGCCCTTTGAATTTGCTGTTGAGCAGCGTGAAGCTGGCCTGGAAGTCCACCGAGTTCTGCGCATAGTTCGACTGCTCGAGCTGGGCATCCACAGTGTTCTGGTCGATCGAGGGCTGCATCGGCGTGCGATATTGCAACGACTCGTCGCCCTGGCTCAGCCCCTGGGCTTCGATGTGTCGGTTATTGGTCAGGTTCAAGGCAAAGCTGCCGTTCTTGGTCTTGTCGACCTGATCGGCGAGCACAGCTGAGAAGTCCAGGTCCCGAGCCTTGTAGTTAGGGGTATCGGCGTTGGCAATGTTGTTGGCCAGCACCTCGGCGCGCCTGGCGCGAAAGCCAAGAGCCTGTTCGTGGATACCGAGCGCTTTATCGAAGCTGATGCTCATGTCGGGAAACCTTTGGGAGACCTGATTTTTCGTTACCCTGAACTTAGCAAACTGCGTGCCAAGCCAATAAACCCCCATTTTCCGGGGCTTTCCCGGTAGTGACAAAGCGGCAAATGCCAGAAAAGCGGCAACGAATTTCCGCGAAGCGCCGGCAAAGCGGCAATCACCCTGCCTCCTCCCGCTCTCCCGACAACAAACGGCAGGCACAAAAAAGGAGGCTCGAAAGCCTCCTTTTTCATTACAGCGGTCGCAGGTCACTTCGCCTGGTAGATGATCCCCGGATTGCACTGCACCATCTGGTAATGGTCCGGCAAGCCATTGAGGGCTTCCGATGCCCCCAGGAACAGGTAGCCGCCCGGCTTCAATGTGCTGTGAATGCGCATCAGGATGTCCTTCTTGACCTCGGCCGAGAAGTAGATCAATACGTTGCGGCAAAACACGATGTCGAACTTGCCAAGACTGGCATAGCTGTCCAGCAGGTTGAACGAACGGAACTCCACGCGACTCTTGATCGGTGCCTTGACCACCCAGCGCCCCGGTCCCTTGGGGTCAAAATAACGCTGCAGGCGATCGGCCGAAAGGCCACGCCCAATGGCCAGGCTGTCGTACTCGCCGGTCTTGCAATTGTTGAGCATGGTTCCCGACAGATCGGTAGCAACGATCTGCACCCCCATCTTCAACTGGCCCATGTTGCTGCGCTCGAACTCATCGATGGACATCGATAGCGAATAGGGTTCCTGCCCCGAAGAACAGGCCGCGGACCAGATCCGCAAGCGCTGGTTGGGGTTGGCCCTAATCGCCTCGGGGAGCACCTTGTTCTTCAACACCTCGAACGGATAGGTGTCGCGAAACCACAAGGTTTCGTTGGTCGTCATGGCATCCACGACCATCTCGCGCAAGCCGCCACGAGGCTGGGTCTGGATACGCTGGACCAGCTCACCCAAGGTTTTTATACCTTGCTGCTCCATCAATTTGTTGAGACGGCTCGAGACCAGATATTGCTTGTTTTCCCCGAGCAAAATACCACAGGCTTTTTCCAGGAAGACCCGGAACTGTTCAAAATCCAAATTACCCGTAGACAATGCTGCCGCCTCTTAAATCTATGTCCACCAAGGGCTGTTGCCCTCAGCTGTGGTCTGCTGCTTTGATCCGGTCAACAACCCGGGATGCCAGGTCATCAGGACGGAACTTGGCAAGGAAGTCATCGGCACCGACCTTCTTCACCATCGCCTGATTGAACACCCCTGACAACGAAGTATGCAGGATGATATGCAGCTTTTGCATGCGTGGATCATTACGTATCTCGGCCGTGAGGGTGTAACCGTCCATTTCAGGCATCTCGATGTCGGAAATCATCATGAGGAATTCCTCCTCCGGCTTCTTCCCTTCATCCACCAGCTTGCGCAGGTAATCCAGCGCCTGTCGTCCATCGTTCAATGCCACTACCTCGACGCCCACGGTCTGCAGGCAACGAGTGACCTGCTTGCGGGCCACCGACGAATCGTCAACGGTCAGCACACGCAGGGAAATTGCCTTGTGCTGGGTCTCGACATCCACCACGCCGACCGAGATCGCCTCGGAGGTAGGCGCGACTTCCGCCAGGACCTTCTCCACGTCGATGATTTCGACCAGCTGGTTATCCACCCGGGTCACCGCCGTCAGGTAATGATCGCGTCCGGTGCCCTTGGGCGGCGGATGGATTTCTTCCCAGTTCATGTTGACGATGCGTTCTACCGAGCGCACCAGGAACCCCTGGGTCTTGGTGTTGTACTCAGTGATGATGACGAACGGGTTGCTCTGGTCCTGCAAGCCACCAGAACCCGTAGCCATTGCCAGATCCAGGATCGGAATGGTCGCCCCTCGAATATTCGCGACACCGCACACCACAGGACTGGATTTGGGCATCAGGGTCAACTTGGGGCACTGCAGCACCTCGCGAACCTTGAATACGTTGATCCCATAGAGCTGCTCGCCGTCCAGACGGAACAACAGCAGCTCCAGGCGATTCTGCCCAACCAGTTGCGTGCGCTGGTTTACCGAATCCATTACACCAGCCATGCCCAGACTCCCCAAAGCTTTAAGATCCGACGCACGCTCATTGCTAAACGGCACGGCGCTTGCTTTTTAACTGTTATGAACGCCAAAACGACATTTTTTCGACGCCTGACATCGCAAAGCCGCCAATTACTCTGCGGCCTTGCCATGTTGTGCATTTTAAACCCTGGCGGCCCTGCCGTTGCTGATTCGGTCACCCTGCCTGATTTGCTTATCGGCGTGACTCAAGGGTTTCTTGAATTCACGGTAGAAGACTACCTGGCTACCAGTCAAACGGAAGGACGCTACGAAATCCAAGTCAATCAGCTGGATCCCCGGATGCGCATGCCTGCCTGCGACAAGGAATTGACAGCTACCCTGGAAAGCCCGGCACAACCGCTGGGTCGGGTAACCGTCAAGGTCCGCTGCGACGGGGGGTCGCCTTGGACGGTATTCGTCCCGGCACAGGTCAAGCTGTTTCGTGAAGTGGTCACCAGCGTTCGCCCTCTCAAACGCACAGCCATCATCGAGCCAGAGGATGTCGCGCTGCGCGAACGAGATATCAGCCAGGGCGGCCAGAGCTACCTGACCTCGCTTGACCAGGCCATTGGACAGAAACTTGTCCGACCAATGGTCGCAGATCAAGTCATCAGCCTTGCCCACCTGGAGCAGGCCGAGGTGGTACGCAAGGGTGATCAGGTAGTGATATCGGCACGCAGCGGCAGCTTGAATGTAAGAATGCCAGGGGAAGCGTTGTCCAATGGAGGGCTGAGTGAGCAAATCAGGGTGAAGAACCTGAACTCGCAGCGAGTGATCAAGGCCCGTGTCATAGCGCCAGGCCAGGTAGAAGTGGCGATGTAGATAACTGGCGCTCGCCCTGCTCGTTCCCTAAACTGTGGTCACGAACTTGGGTTGCCGATAACTGCGTTGGCTTGCCGACAATTGAGCCTAAAGTTTTTCACGATATGGCCGAGAACATGGCAAGCGTCCAAATACCCAGAGGTTTTCTTCATCATGGTCATCGACTTCAGCCGTTTGAACAGTTCCCCTTCACTGACAGGCAGTACGCGTACCAGCGCCAGCAAGGAAACCGGCGATGCCGGCAAATCCGCGCCGCTGACGACTTCGGCCGAGACCAGCAAAAGCGGGGAATCGGTCCACCTCAGCAATGAGGCCCAACAGTTGCAACGAATCACAGACAAGCTGCGCGATCAGCCTGTTGCCGACAAAGCCCGAGTGGCAGAGTTGAAGCAAGCCATTGCCGATGGCAGCTACAAAGTCGACAGCAACCGTATAGCCAGCAAACTGCTCAACTTCGAAGCCCTGCGCTAGCCACAGGCTTGCGCCAGGCTTTTGGACGCTTAATCCCCAAGGCCAGCCATGCACGATACCAATCTACTGCAACTGATCAACGACGACCTTGCTCCAGCTCAACAACTGCTGGAGTTGCTCAGAGCCGAATCCCTAGCCCTGCATGGCCGCGATATGCCACTGCTGGAAGACATTCTGGCGCAAAAGCAGGCGTTGATCGTCTTGCTGGAGCAGCATGGCCGCAAGCGCACATTGCTTCTGGACAGCCTCGGCCTGCCAGCCAATCGCGAAGGCCTCGAACAGGTAGCCAGCCATTCCAGCCTGGGCGAACAGCTGCTGGAACAAAGCGACCTGCTGACCCAACTCCTCACGGACTGCCAGGCTACCAACGAGCTCAATGGCCGCTCGATCCAGATCCAGCAGGCCACCACCGCCAACCAACTGAAAATCCTCAACGGTGGCGAACCTCCAGCACTCTATGACGCCCGCGGCTCCACCTCGATGCTTGCGAAGCCCCGCCCACTCAGTCAGGCTTAGGCCGCAAAAATGAGCGCGTGCTACCAAGCCGCAAAACATGCTGGCAGAATGCCAGCAATTGCGTGTAGTCGTATTCTGTCTGGAGATTGATGAACCGTGTTCAATGCCTCAAACGCGGAAGATGCTCCGCAACCGCCCAAGGTGCTTACCACTGCACTGGAGATTTCCTCCAACCTGCGGTTGCTACAAGAGAGCCATGACCCTCTGATCATCACCTTCCATGAGCGCAGCCAGCGCTTTCAAAGCTATATGGTGGAAGTGGATCGCGACGACAACATGATCGCGCTCGATGAAATGATCCCCCGCGATGGCGAGCGTTTCATGCTGGCTGGCGAGCCGTTTCGCGTTGAAGGGTTCCATGAAGGCGTCCGCATCGCCTGGGAAAGCAATGGCCTACCGACCCTGGATGAATCCAACGGTGGCCGCTGCTATCGCACCACCCTGCCGGACGAAGTGGTCTACCACCAGCGCCGCAATGCCTTCCGCGCAGCCCTGAAGCTGGCACAACTGGTAGATATCGAACTCGGCGGCGACAAGCTCAAGTCGCCACTCACCGGCAAACTGCTGGATATCTCCGCCACAGGCTGCAAGCTGCGCTTTGATGGTGAGATTTCTGCACGCCTGCAACTGGGCCAGGTCTACGAGCGCTTCATCGCCGCCCTGCCCTTTGGCAGCATGACCGCCCCCGTGGAACTGCGCTACCTGCACTATGAAGAAAGGATCGACACCACCTTCGCCGGTGTACGCTTTCACAACATGAGCGGCCTGGTACAGCGCCAGGTAGAGCGCTTCGTCTACCAGTTGCAGCGTGAAGCACGCCGCTTCGACAAAGACGACCTCTAGTCATCGAAGCCTTATGAACAACGGGCAGTCGCCGCCAGGCACTGCCCGTTTTTCATTCCCGGGGTTTTGTCTCGCCAAGCTCCTCGACTGCAGCCTCCTGCGCTGTCGGCACCTCGGCCACAGGCTCTTCGCCTGGCACGGCATCCTCTGCCGGGGCGACTTGCATCTGGTCCTGCACCACTTGCTCGTCCACCCGCGGATCGAGGGCCGCAACCAGCGGTGAACTGGACATGCTGTCCGGCATCGCCACGTGATGCAGCGGAGCGTCGTCGACCTGATGCAGGTTGGTCACGGCCTTCGGCCGTATCCGCCAGACCAGCACCAGCGCAAAGAAACAGAAGAAGGCATAGAGCATCTGGCTGCCGAACAACTTCATCAACACCCCTGCCGCCAAAGGCCCGATGCTTGCCCCCACGCCATAGGTCACTAGCAGCATCGCCGTCAGCGACACCCGCCGATCACCCTCGACATGGTCGTTGGAAAACGCCACAGCCAGCGGATAAAGACAGAACTGCATCAGGGAGCAGAGAAACCCCAGGATGAACAACACCTCCAAAGGCACTGTAGGCAAGAGGGCCAGCGGCAAGGCCATCACCGCCAGGAACAAGGCGAAGCAGCGAATCAGCAGCGCCCGGTCAAAGCGGTCCGACAACCACCCCAGGGGCCATTGCACGAGCAGCCCGGCAAAGATGCAGCTCCCCATGAACAGGCCCACCTGCTCGGTACTCAGGCCCTGCTGCGAGGCATAGAGCGGCGCCAGGCCATAGAACGAACCGACGATCAGCCCTGACCCCAAAACCGTGCTCAAGGACTGCGGGACGCGCTTGATGAAGAAACGCGGCTCCATCGGCGCCGGACGCAGGGGCGCTGGGTGGATCCGCCGAGTCATCGCCACCGGCACCAGGCACAGCGCAAAACACAGCGCCACCAGCATCAGCAGCTCCAGCCCCAGGGCCGGATGCAGGACCAGGATCAGCTGCCCCAGGACCAGTCCCAGGTAGGACGCGATCATGTAGCCGCTGAAGACCACGCCACGCTGCTTGGCATCGGCCTGCTCGTTGAGCCAGCTCTCGATGACCATGTACTGGCACATCATCCCCAGGCCAACGATCATCCGCAGCACCAGCCAGGCGGGCAACCAATTCACCAACCCATGCCCAAGCACCGCCGCACCGACGATCCCGGCACAGGTGGCATAGGCCCGGATATGCCCGACCCTGGCGATCAGCCGGTGCCCCAGCTTGCCCCCCAGAACCAGGCCAAAATAGTTGGCCGCCATCAAGGCACCGACCCACAGGCCGTCGACATGATCGGCCGCCAGGCGCAAGGCCAGGTAGGTACTGAGCAAGCCCGAGCCGATCAACATCATCAGCGAGGCGAAATACAGCGCGCGAAAGGATTTCCAGATCTGGCGCATCGGCGTTCCGGGCGGCTCCTTGAATGAAGTTCCGGACCCTCGGAAGAGGGTCCGGCCAGCGACGGTTCGGTTATGCCTGGGCCGCTAGTACACGCCGTTCCCAGGGGGTGATTTCATCAAAGAAGCTGGTCAACTCCATGGTTTTCGAAGCGATGTAGCCTTCGATGAACTCATTGCCGAACAGTTCCCTGGCCAACTGGCTGCGCTTGAGGCGCTCCAGTGCCGCATGCAGGGTACAAGGCAGCGACAGGCTGTCCGGCACCTCGAATTCGCCCTGGATGGCAGCCGTTGGCGCCAGCTCGTTCTCGATACCATGCAAACCGGCTGCCAGGCTGGCAGCAATGGCCAGGTACGGGTTGGCATCCGCCCCCGGCAAGCGATTTTCCACTCGCCGCGCCACAGGTGAACTGGCGGGAATACGCAGCCCTGCGGCGCGATTGTCGTGGGACCAGCAGGCATTGTTCGGCGATGCGTAGGGATGGCACAGGCGCTGGTAGGAGTTCACATTGGGCGCAAACAACGCAGTGAAATCCGCCAGGCCAGCCTGCAGGCCGCCAATAAAATGATGGAACATAGCCGTCGGTTGCCCGCAATCGTCACTGAAAACGTTACGGCCGCTACCAATCTCCACCAGGCTCTGATGAATGTGCATGGAACTGCCGGGCGTGCGGGCCAGCGGCTTGGCCATGCAGACCACGATCAAGCCATGCTTGAGCGCAACCTCCTTGAGCAGATGCTTGAACAGGAACGTCTGGTCCGCCAACAGCAACGGATCACCATGCAACAGATTGATCTCGAACTGGCTGACGCCCATCTCGTGCATGAAGGTATCGCGAGGCAGGCCCAAGGCGGCCATGCACTCGTAGACTTCGTTGAAGAACGGTCGCAGTCCATTGTTGGAGCTGACACTGAACGCGGAGCAGCCATCTTCTCGACGGCCGTCCTTGCCGACTGGCGGCTGGAAGGGCCGCCCCGGATCTTCGTTGGGGGCGAACACGAAGAACTCCAGTTCGGTGGCCACCACCGGTGCCAGGCCCAGCGCTGCATAGCGGGCAATCACCTGCTTGAGCTGGCCCCGGGTCGATAGCCGCGAGGATTCGCCACTGAGCTCGTCTGCATCGCAGATGGCCAGCGCCCGTGGAGTCTCGCTCCAGGGCAGGCGATGAATCTGCCGCGGGTCGGCGGTAAGCGCCAGGTCGCCGTCGTCGCTGCCATAGAAGCGCGCGGGCGGATATCCGCCCATGATGCATTGCAGCAGCACCCCACGAGCCATCTGCAAGCGCCGCCCTTCGAGGAATCCCTCGGCGGTCATTACCTTCCCCCGCGGTACGCCATTCAAATCCGCAGTAACACATTCGATTTCATCAATGCCCGTCAATCGCTCGGCGAGTGAACTGTGGCCATCGGTTGTCATGACTCAATCCTTGTTGTTATACGAGCCGCGAACGGCGACCCGTACAAAATACGCATCACCCGTTCGGGATTTCAAGCAGGGCAGAACAAAATCCCGGGCATGCCTGTCCCCGCCAATACCTGCGCATTCACGACCCGCGCCAGGCACGAACGTCCACTCATTCAAACAATGGAGTAGGCTCGGCCGGTGATTGTGAGCCAGGCCGCTGGAGGCCCACATGCTGGGGAATCTTGCCGACATCGACCTGCGGATGCTGCGGGTATTCTGCGCCATCGTCGAAGCCGGGGGCTTTACGGCCGCCCAGGCCAGGCTCAACACCAGCCTCTCGCGACTGAGCGTGGTGGTTCGTGACCTTGAGGAACGCCTGGGCTATTCCGTGTGCCGGCGAGGCAGCAGCGGCTTCCAACTGACCGACCAGGGCCAGGAATTGTTCGAGGCGACACAATTGCTGTTCGCCGATATCGAGCGCTTTCGCCAACACGCCAACCGACTTGCGCCCAACGCACGTGAACACTTGCAGATAGGCAGCGTCGACAGCCTGATCAGCCTGCCCTGCGCTCCGCTTCCCCTGGCCCTAAAACACCTGCGCCAACGCCTGCCACAGGTGCGCCCGAACCTGCACCTGATGCGTCCCGACGAACTGGAACAAGCGGTACTCGATGAGCGCCTGCACCTGGCCATCGGAGCGTTCCACCATCAACTGTCGGGCTTGAACTACCAGCCGCTGTTCGATGAGGAACAGAACCTGTACTGCGCCAAAGGACATCCGCTATTCGCCTGCCACGATGCACAACTGAGCCTGGAACACATTTGCGCCGCGGACTATGTCGGCCGGGGCTACATGGCGGAAAACCAGCGTCCCCACGACCTGCACTTCAACCAGGCCATCAATGCCTACAGCATGGAAGCCATTGCCACCCTGATCTTCTCCACGGCCTACCTGGGCTACCTGCCCAGTCACTATGCCGCCAACTGGGTGGCCCAAGGCCAATTGCGCGCCCTGCTACCTGAGCGCCTGGCGTATCGCTCGAGCTTCCATTGCATTACCCGCCAGGGCCAAGAACCACGGACGGCACTGGCCACCCTCCTGGATTGCCTGGAGCTGGCTGGACAACAGCTGGGCAACCGCCAACAGCGGCTGAGCGAGGGTCAGGGCAGGTAGAGCTTGAACAAGCCACCACCCAACGGACCACCATTGCTGATCCGGGTATGCCCGCAAACGCCATTGCGCTGGTGCAGCTCAGCGATGCGCCCGGCAAAATACAGCCCCAGGCCGGTACTGCCACTGCTTTGATTGATGCCCTGCATGTACTCGGCCTGCCGCTCGATCATCGCCTGGGGGTAGCCTTCGCCATCGTCGTTGATCGACAGCACCACCTGGCCTTCTTCGTCGCTGACACTGATCAACAGCGCATGGCGAGCATGCCGGATCGAGTTGTTGATGCAGTTGGCCAATACCGAGGCGATCAGCTCACGATCGAAGAAACCCAGGGGGCTCAGCGGATCGACCTCATAGGTGGCAGAGATCCCGCGGCTCTTGAACACTTCCTGGTGACTCACCAACTGCGCTTCGATGAAGTCGTCCAATTCATGGTAGGCCGGCTGCAACGGCAGTTGATTGACCCCCAGCTTGTACAGCCCCAACAGCTGCACCAGCATGCCGTTGAGGTGCGCGAACTCATAGTCGATCACTCCCTGTTCGGCAGGCAACTGCTCGGCTGGCAGACGCGCCAGCCATTGGGAATGGGCCTGCATCAGCATGGCCAGGGAGTTCTTCATGTCATGTACGGTGGAGGCGATCACCGTGGAAAAGTCGAGCGCCTGTTGCTTTTCGATCATTCGCCAAACGCCTTGCTTCGCAGCTTCTGGTAGCGCGGATAACGCGCGTCGGTATCGGGCATCATGCCGACCATTTTCAGGCACGCCTGGCATTCCTCCAGGAGCGCCGCATCCGGGTTGGCGTCGGCACCATGCAACAGCGACTGCGCCATGTTCAGGGCAATACTGATGTTCTTGGGTTGCATGGCCAGGGCCTTGCGGAACAGCTCCCGGGCCTCGGCCAGGTTGCCGGCCTTGTAGCTGCGCACGCCCTGGCGGTTGATATCGGCCGCCGCATTGGAAGAACTGAGGATAGTCGGGTCGTCGGTCAGCTTGGCAATGTTCTGCATGACTTTCGGATCGTCACCGTAGATTTCCGCACAGTTCTTGAGCATCGAAGCACCAGCACTGGCCTGCCCCAGCATCTGCAACTGCTTGGCCACCAGCAGCGCCGCTTCAGGGCTCATGAACTGCTCCATGCCTTCGAGCCGCTGCAAGGCCTGTTCGGTGAGCTTGTCGGCGGTCTCGGCATCATTGAGCAGCAAGCTGGTGGCCTTCATCAGCCGCGCGCGGATCTGCAAGCCAGGATCGGTGGGGTTTTCCTTGGCCACAGCGCTCAGCGTCTGGTTGATCTCCAGCCGGGTACGGGTATCCAGGCCGCGCTCACTGCCCTTGCTGATCAGCGCATGGGCCAGGCCCAGGTTGCTTTCCGGGTCCTTGAAGCGCGATTGCGCCCCCTGGCTGACCGCCTGGCGATACGCCCTGGAGGCGCTGTCGAAGTCTTCGTTGGCCATGGCCAGCTTGCCCAGCAACGCCTGGCGCCGAGGGGCCAGCGGCGACAAGCGCACCGCTTCCTCGAGCACGTTCTGCGCGCGCTTGGTATCGCCTTCGGCCACCAGCACATCGGCCAGGCCGTCATACAGGCCCGGCATCATCGGGAAAGTCTTCAGCGCCTTCTCATACACCGCCTTGGCCTCGGTGACCTGGCCACGCTTGAACAGCAAGCGACCCAGGCCGACATAGGCCCAGGGCAGCGGCCGATCCGCCAGGATGCTGTTGTACAGGCGCTCCAGCGGCTCGTTCTGGTTCATGTCGCGCAAGGCGTCGGCCCGGTAGCGCAGGCACAGCGGCGCATAACGCGGATCTTGCTTGCACAGGGTGACGCAGGCGTTAAGCACTTCCACCGGCTTGCCCCGGTCCAACGCCTGGAGGATCGGCTTGAGCAAAGCCTTGCGTTGTTGCAGTCGCTCCAAGCGCTGGGCCAGGCCGGAGCGGTTGAAGGGTTTGGTCAGGTAGGCATCAGGTTCGTGCTCCAGGGCGCTGAGCACCATGGCCTGGCTACTTTCGGCAGTGACCATGAGGAATACGCTCTCATGGCTGATGAGCTTTTCCATCATCAGGTCTTCGAGCACCTGCTGGCCGTTTTTCTTGCCGTCGCCCAGGTGGTAGTCCTGCAAGATGAAGTCATAGCGTTTCTGCGCGCACATGCGCAGGGCCTGCTCCCCCGAGTCGGCGGTATCCACGTCCTTGACGCCCAGCTCCCGCAACATCGAACGCACCGAGCTGCGGTAGTCCGAGAAATCATCGACGATCAAAAAGCTCTTTTGGTGGTACGCCAGCATCGAAGATTCCAGGCAATTAAGAAGATCAATCCAAAGACGCCAGGGCCCACCCGGCTTCACAGCCCCTCGGCGCGCAGATAATAGCGGCTGGCTGAAGGCTATCAAGCACTTTGCGGCTGGCCTGTGATGCAGGTCGCCGCTTGGGAACACAATTGTCCATCGCAGGTTATCGGCCGGACCGAGCATTCCCTTATAGGCGATCGATTGCATTTATTGCGCCTTGGCCAGTGCATGTTGCGATTTGGCCAGCGCCGATAAAAACACCGGGAAAATGGTCTTGGCCAGCCTGGGAAATCTTGGATTTCTGTAACATCACCTGATAGCGTGCAGCGCCTCGAAGCCCCGATCGTTCTTGTCGCCTCCCCCACCCGGTCGCGACACACCGATCGTCAGCGGCCAGAGCTTGCAGGCCAGGCGCCGAAGAGTCGGTAGGCACCCGAGGAGGGCCTCAGCGACATAGGCGAGTCGGTCTGCCAGACGATGCATCAATGGATGCACACAGCATTATTCAATGGAGTTAACGATGGCGCAGGACAGCAGTGTGATTACCGGTATTGAACTGGAACAGTTCATGGACCGCCTCGAAGCGCAACAGCAAGAGCAGGAAACCGATACCCTGCTGGCTCAGTTGCAAGCACAGCCTCTATTCGCCGACTCCCTGGGCTCCATCGCTCGCCTGCACACCTTGTGGATGCAGGCCGGCGACTCGGTTGCCGCCCGAGCCGTCATCGACCGGGACGGCGACGCCCTGCTGCAAGCCTCAGGGGACGCAGCACGCGACGAGTTGCAGATCAACCTGGATATCCTGCGTCTGCAGGTCGCCAACTACCTGGATGACGAACCGGCACTGCTGCAAGTGCTGGAAAAACTCAACCAGATGGCCACGCAGACCCTGGACTTCGATGTCGAGTACTACCGGCGCTACCGGATCTTCGACCAGCTGGAACTGGGCAGTATCGAAGTCGCACTCAAGACCGTCGAAGTGCGCTATGCGCTGGCCCTGATCAACCCCGAACGCGCCGCCCTGCGAGCCTGGGACGACGCCGACCGGCATCGACGCCGCGCCCTGGCGCTGGCGCGCCATGAGCGTGACGAAGAAGCCCGCGCCGCAGCCTTGGACGCGATCAACGTCATCCGCAACGCCAGCCCCGATCAGGATATCGACGAAGGTGACTGGCTGTGGCTGGGCAACTCGCTGATTGAAATCATCCCGCTGCGCCTGGCCCTGTTCGAGCAACCGATCGCCCAGCTCACGGCCGGTCTGTCGCAACCCCGGCGCCGCGAGTGGGACGTGCGCATCGCACGCCTGGCGGCCCGTTCCCTGCACGCCCAGGGCGACCTGAACGGTGCCCTGAAGATCTGTCATGTCGCAGCGATGAGCCTGGATAGCGGCGGTGGCAACAGCTTCATCGAGTATGAGCTGCCCTGGCTGCAGGAAGCCGGACGCCTGGAGGAAGCTGGCCATCGTGCGTTCCTGGATATTTACGACCGCCAGTCGGAGATGTGGCCGCCGGTGGCGCGCCTGGTGCTCGAGCGCCTCAAGGACCCGGAAGACCACAACGCCTGGTGGCCGATTTGCATCATGCGCGCCTGTGTCACCAGCGAGCTGTTGCAGATATTCCTCGACGCACTGCCGCCAATCGCCCAGGAGGAGCCGGCGACCACACCGCTGCTGGCCGCCCTGTATGCCGCAGTCGATGACCTGGAGCAGCTCGATCGGTTGTTCGACGAAGCCCGGGCCGAGGCGCTGCGGCGCAACCCCGAACAGCCCTGGATCAAGCGCCTGGCCGCCGTACACGACGCCGACCGTAATCTGATCGACGCGGCCACTGAGGTCGAGCTGCTGCAACAGGCCACCCAGGCCGGTCGCCTGCACGATAATCGCAGTGCCTATGCCCTGTTCGTGGCGTTGGTGCGCAAGCTGGGTGTCATCGAAGCGCTCAAGCAACACCGGCCGGAGCTGGCCAGCGGCAATTACGCCTACAACTACGCGCTGACCATGGAGGAACTGGCGGAGCCGGAGGCCGACAAACTGCCTGGCGAGGCTCGCGACGAAGCCTACTCGCTGCTGCGCGATGCCCAGAAAGACGCTTATGAACAAGGCCAGGCCCACATGGAGCGCTACTTCGCCACCGGCAGTGGCCACCCGTTCGATGGCTGTGCCCACCTGTACTCGATGCTCTGCAACAACCTGGCGATCAACTACCGTTGCTACAACGAACAACAGCGCTACGCAGATGCCATCGAACTGCACCAGCGAGGCATTGCCGCCAGCTCCTTCGCCGAGCACTTCAACGGAGTGCTCAGCGCCCGTATCGCGATGGACGACTACCCGGGCATCGCCGAAGCCGCGGAGCAGCTGTGGCATTTCTCGATGGACTACGGCTACAGCCGTCACAATCCAGAGAGCTACATCGTCTCGGTGGCCTACGCCCTGTACTCGCTGGACCGCGACAGTGAAATCCTCATCTGGCTGGAACGCCTGCTCAACTGGCAGCAAGCCCAGGAGATCAGCGATCAACAGTTGGACTCCTCGGCGCTGTTCGACCGGATCAAGCTGGCGCGCTACCTGGCCCCCACCCACCCCGACAACGCCGACAGCCTGTGGCAGCGCTATGAGCCCTGCGTACTGGAAATGAACGAGGTGTCGGTGATGTCCTGTTCGGTGGACTACTTCAAGGCTCGTGGGCGCACTGAAGAAGCCCTCGAGTATTGCGCCCGGACCCTGGCCCTTTGCGACCCGAGCAAAGACTACGACGTGCAATGCCGCGCCCGGATCGAGTCGATCGTGGCCGAGCTGCAGGCGCCTGCCGCCCCTGCCACCAAGAAGAGCTGGTGGCAGCTATGGAAGTAGCCACCGACAAGCGCAACTCCAGCTACGCAGCGCGCAACCTGCTCAATGCCGATGAACTCAAGCGTGGCATCAAGCAACGCAGCCAGGCCCGGGAAGACGACGCCGCCGTGCAAGGCTGGCTGCTCAACCACTTCTACCGGCACCTGGCTGGCAACTTTGAGCCGGCACGGAGCATCCACAACCTGGATGACGCTGCCCAGGCCCTGGGGAGCGCTGGGCTACCGGCCTGGGTAGCCGGACACTTCAGTGCCGCCAAGGCCCAGGAAGCGGATGCCTCCACCAACGTGGCGCCCCTGGTATGGATCGACCCGGCACAACCCCAGCTGCTGGCACAAGAGGCCCGGCTGGTGGAGTTCCTGGTGTCGCGCAAGGGCACGGCCCTGGAGGGCAAGCTCGACCGCATCAACTGCCCCCAGGCCCTGGCGCTGTGGGAGAAGGAACATGCGCAAATGGCAGCCCGGGTCGACCAGGGCTGGCGCCAGAGTTCGGCCGATGCCTTGCAGGTCACGGTGACCTGCGCCGAGCACACCTGGGTGGAAATGCGCAGCGACAGCCCACTGCTACGGGCCGAGATGGCGTTTGAAAGCTATGTGATGCGCCACTGCCTGGGGCAGTTCGCCAACCGCCGAGCCTTGACCGGTGGCTATGGCGAGCGCTACGCCGAGGCCGTTGAGCAACAGGACATGCGGGTCTTCAGCCTGCGCGATGCCCAGGGCCAGCCCCATATCACGGTCAGCCTGATTGTCCAGGGCAGCGGCTCACTGACCGTGGAGCAGGTCAAGGGCAAGCAGAACCGTCCACCTGTCGAGCGCTACTTCCATGACCTGCTGGCGCTCCTCAATACCCTAGGTACCGACCAACAGACGCCGGACGACTGCATCGCGATCGGAATCGTGCGCACCGAAACAGGGTGGCTGCACATCGAAGAAGTCAGTGAGCCCGAAGCCCAGACACGCCTGGTATCGCGCTACCCACAGCTGTTCTCGCGACTGGACTCGCCCTCGCCCATGGTCCAGTGGCTGGTGGCGGCTCGCCAGTGCGACCTGTTGCTGGAAAACGAACCCGAGGCCCCGGCTGTGCGCTACGCCATCCGGCATGTCTACAAGAAAAGCCCTTGGCCGCAGCCCCGCCTGGAGGACCCGTTGTATCGCACCGAAGGCGTGCCATGGAAAGACATGTCTCCAGCCCAGGCCGAGTCCATTTGCACCTGGCAAGCCAGCAGGCAGCGGGGGAAATCATGCTGACAGTCATCGGCCTCCTATTCGGCGCCTGGCTGGTCTGGGGTTACTTGCGCCGCCGCTCCAGCCCCACCTCCCTGGTGGTCTTCACCCCACGCAAGCGCTGGGCCCTGACACTGGCGCAACCCATGGTGGATGCCACCGGCATGACCGGTTTCTTCGATCCCGAGACCACCTATTTCGCCGACCAGGCCAAGGACACCCTCAGGGCTCCGTTGCTCCACCAGATCGGCTTTCGCAGCAATGCCAGCGACGATGAAGTTCGCAACCACCTGAACTCCACCTTGGAACGCCAGTGGTTTCGTATCGACCTGCATGGCCTGAACCCCAGCGACGATCCACGAGCCGCCGTTGCCTTCGCCTGCGTGCGCAGCGCATTCTTCGCCCGTTGCGCAACGCTGATGGGCTGGCTGGAGGCCGACAGCGGCTGGCGCATCATGTTGCTCAACGCCCAGCGGGCCCAGGACTGCTTCGACAGCTGGGAAGACTTCGGACAGGCCTTCATGCAGGGGCGCCGGCAATGGGTGGCCGCCTTCAGGGCAGACGCCCTGGGGAGCACCTTCAACGAGGAAAGCCTCAAGCACTTGCTCGCGGCCGACGGTGGGGCCTGGGCAGCAGTGGCGTGGCAGGGCTTGCCGGCATTCAGCCCGGCAACCGAGTGAGGATCGGGAAAACCCTCACTATGGGCAGTCTCACACGTGAGACACACAAGCCGAGGATTTAAGTTGCACTCTAGATAAATCCCAAGCTCTCACGATGAAAGCCCCAGGTACAGACGATGTCCTGGGGCTTTTTCATGCCCACAGAAAAATGGAGGTTGCACCGTGTCCCACATAGCCCCACTGATTACCGTCCTGATCCAAACCAGCTCCAGCCTGCCGGCCGGACGATTCTGGGTTCTGACGATGATGGTTTTCACCTACATGCTTGGACGTTTGTTCATCTTGTGGCGAATGACTTGAGAACAACGCAAACAGCTCTGCACGGGCCTTGATCTGCAATCAGGGTACCCGTTGCCCGGATAAGGCAATGCACTGTTATGGATACGGAGAGGGAGATGGTGTCCCAGGGCAGGTTCGAACTGCCAACCTTCCCCTTAGGAGGGGGATGCTCTATCCAATTGAGCTACTGAGACCCGGAGGTAAGTGCCTGATACGGCACAAAGGACGGCGTGCATGTTAACGACCAACGCCGTATTTGTCATGTCGTGCGTAGGGCTTTTTACAGGAAACACCAAGACGCAAGAGCAATCGGCAGCCCATCATCGTGCAAATTGCATCACTGCAAAAAGCCATTATTGCAAAGTGCAATTCGTCGCTACCGTAATCCACATATAACTTGTTGTTTTTATGGGGTTTGACGACCTGTAGACTTCTGGCACGCGGCCTGCTTTATTCCCCGGAACAAGCAGCCTAGAGATGGTGCCCATGAACAGCGTCCTGTTTCTCCTGAATGCGACAGCCATCGCCATATTGGTGGCCTTTCACTTTCAACCCGACGATGCAGTCTCCAGCCCCCTCTCCTCTACCCATTACGGCCAACGCCTAGCCCCACGATTGGCCATCCTCAAGACTCAGGTAGAACCTGGGGATGTGACCCGGATTGCTACAGGGCAGCCTCTGCAGCAGGCTCCAGGGCCTACACAACACTGGGCGTTCTAAGACCACGATATCGGAAGCCATTTATGTCCACCGCAGCGAAAAGCCTGCTTATCCTGACGCTCCTCAGTGGCATTGCCGCCATGGCATTGCCCGAGGAAACGCTCAGCCACATTTCCTTGGCCGCCTGCGGCTTGTTCTTCTGCTTGTCGCTGGTTGCATTGCTTGCCGGACGCAAGATCAAGTTCGATCCGGTACTGCGCTGATCCCATGCTGGCGCAGTATCTCCAGTAGATACTGCAGGGTGTCCTGCAATTGCGCGGAGTTATCCAGGCGTACTACCTGCTGCTCCTCCAACCAGGCTGAATCGGCGAATTGCTCATTGCGCCGCAGGCGATTCTCGATCTCCGACAGGTCTTCCCTGGCCCTGCGCAGCAAGCGCTGGCGCAATACCTCGGTGTTCACCGTCAGAACGATCGCAATCAGGCCTGGATAGCGTTGCCGGGCCTGGGACAGGTACCCTCGTGAACCGTTGACCAAGACATGGCGTCCTTGAGCCAGCCATTGATCGATCTGGGCTGGAATCCCATAACCCAAGCCATTGGCTCGCCATGACAAGGCGAAATCTCCGCGTACCGCCTGCCGCTCGAATTCCTCGACCGAGACTTCGTGAGCGTCCTCTCCCACCGACTCGGCTGAACGCGTAATGACCCGTCTTGCGACCTCGCAACCCAACTCCCTCAATGACGGCTTGGCCGCATCGATCAGAGTATCTTTGCCAGCTCCCGAAGGTCCCATCAAATAAATGAGTCTACCTGGCATGGAACGCATCCCCGAGCAGTGCCACTAGTAAATCGGCCATTTGCCACTATCCTCTAACAGGTAGGGATTATGATGCTCACCCGCATCGCGTGCACCTTCGCTAGTGCATCAGCGCTCTCGCAGGAAGAGAGAATGCGGCCAACAACGCGGATCAGCGATCTTTTCAAACCAGTCCGCATTTCTGATAATTGGTGCTGGCATAACGCCTTTATCCAGTTCAATATTTGTCACAGAATTGGCGCCAATGATCTGGCGATCTTGAGGCATGATGCGGGCCTCTTAACAATTCAGGTTGAACATTTGGCAATCAGGCTTGTCCTAAAAAACAGCCCGCGGCCAATTCCGAGAACCGCTCCCCTGAACTAACCGGTTAAATATATGCGCCCATTGAAACAGGCAATTTATTCCAGCCGTACGGCTGACAAGTTCGTCGTACGTCTGCCCGACGGGATGCGTGAACGCATTGCCGAGGTGGCTCGCAACCATCATCGCAGCATGAACTCCGAAATCATCGCGCGCCTGGAACAGAGTCTTATTCAGGAAGGCGCCTTGGGTGAAGAGCTAAGCATGCGCCTGGACAGCCCCGAACTGTCCTTGCATGAACGCGAACTGCTTCAACGTTTCCGCCAACTCTCACATCGCCAGCAGAACGCCTTGGTCTCGCTGATCGCCCATGACGCCGAAATGGCCGCAGACGCCACCTGATTTCACCCAGAACACTCAAGCCAGCCTAATAGCTGGCTTTTTTTTGCCCGCAAAAACAACGAAGCGCCATCAAGGCGCTTCGATAGAAAACCGGCATGCAAATGGGTTTAGAGCAGGAAGATGGTCGCCAGGCCAAGGAAAATGAAAAAGCCACCGCTGTCGGTCATAGCGGTGATCATCACACTGGCGCCCATCGCTGGATCCCGCCCCAGGCGCGCCAGGGTCATAGGGATCAATACCCCCATGAGGGCCGCCAGCAACAGATTCAAGGTCATGGCGGCCGTCATGACCACCCCTAGCGACCAGCTTCCATAGAGCATGTAGGCCACGGCACCGATCACCCCACCCCAGATGAGGCCGTTGATCAAGGCTACCGCCAGTTCCTTGCGCATCAGCCGCGAGGTATTACCAGTGCTCACCTGATCCAAGGCCATCGCCCGCACAATCATGGTGATGGTCTGGTTACCCGAGTTGCCGCCTATCCCGGCAACAATGGGCATCAGCGCCGCCAGCGCCACCAGCTTCTCGATGGAGCCCTCGAACAGGCCAATCACCCTAGATGCCAGGAATGCCGTAATCAGGTTGATCGCCAACCAGGCCCAACGGTTGCGCAGGGACTTCCACACCGACGCGAAGATGTCTTCCTCCTCACGCAGACCGGCCATGCTGAGGACTTCGCTCTCGCTCTCCTCGCGGATCAGGTCGACCATTTCATCGATGGTCAAACGTCCAATCAGCTTGTCGTTCTTATCGACCACCGGTGCCGAAATAAGGTCATAACGCTCGAATGCCTGGGCAGCGTCATAGGCATCTTCATCGGGATGAAAACTCACCGGATCGCTGGCCATGACTTCTGCGACCTGCTTTTCAGGGTCATTGACCAACAGTCGCTTGATCGGCAGCACACCCTTGAGCACACCGTCGTAGTCCACGACGAACAACTTGTCAGTATGGCCGGGTAGCTCCTTCAGGCGCCGCAGGTAACGCAGGACCACTTCAAGGCTGACATCCTCGCGGATGGTCACCATCTCGAAGTCCATCAATGCGCCGACTTGCTCTTCGTCATAGGACAACGCAGAACGAACGCGCTCACGCTGCTGCCCGTCAAGAGCCTCCATCAGCTCATGGACAACGTCTCGCGGCAGCTCGGGAGCCAGGTCAGCAAGTTCGTCGGCGTCCATCTCCTTGGCCGCAGCCAGGAGCTCATGATCGTCCATGTCGGCGATCAGGGTTTCACGTACGGAGTCGGATACTTCGAGAAGGATGTCGCCGTCACGCTCGGCCTTGACCAACTGCCAGACGGTCAGACGTTCTTCCAGGGGCAAGGCTTCGAGGATATAGGCGACGTCGGCGGAGTGCAGGTCATCGAGCTTGCGCTGCAACTCGACCAGATTCTGCCGATGGACCAGGTTTTCCACCCGGTCATGATGGTGGCCTTCCTGACGATGCGTCAGGTCTTCGACCACTCGCTGGCGCTGCAGTAGCTCAACGACCTGAGCGAGGCGGTCCTGCAGGCTTTCCTGCGTTTTCTTTACTTCTACTTCGGTCATAGGCGAACTCCACTCCCAGCAGAGGAGCACGCCGGAAGGATCAATCAGTCAGTTCATGATTGTGAAAACGAGATACTGAGTAACTACTGGGTAAGTCCATGGAGATATTCCACAAGCCCCGGCGGGGCTGACGGGCGCAATCATACACCGCCTGGCGGTTTTAGACGCTAAAAAATCACGGCAAGAACAAGCGCTTGCGACATAAACCTGAGCAAAGCCCGAATCTACGAAACTGCGACGCTTCGGCGAAAAAAGAAAACACACACCGAGAGAAAAAAGCCTGTGGCGCACAAGGGATTCGACTGCACACGGGACCAGCCGTTCCAGACGAACGAAGAAGAAAGAGAGAAGATAAAAATCGCTAAAAACAAAAAGCCCGTATCTTTCGATACGGGCTTTTTGATATATGGTGCACTCGACAGGATTCGAACCTGTGACCGCTCGGTTCGTAGCCGAGTACTCTATCCAGCTGAGCTACGAGTGCATTTGTGCTTTTAGACCAGACCACAACTGGTTGAAACCGAGTTATTCATATCGCTACAACTAACTCTTAAATGGTGCACTCGACAGGATTCGAACCTGTGACCGCTCGGTTCGTAGCCGAGTACTCTATCCAGCTGAGCTACGAGTGCATTTTGTGCTTTTAGACCAGACCACAACTGGCTGAAACCGAGTTATTCATATTGCTATAACTAACTCTTAAATGGTGCACTCGACAGGATTCGAACCTGTGACCGCTCGGTTCGTAGCCGAGTACTCTATCCAGCTGAGCTACGAGTGCATATGTTGCCGCGCATTATAGCCCGTCAAATCATTTTGTTAAGCACTTTTTCTAGTAAATTCAATAACTTACAGAAGAAGCCAGATTACGACGTGCTAAGCAAATAATGGCGGAGAACGGGGGATTCGAACCCCCGACACCCTTTTGAGGTGTACTCCCTTAGCAGGGGAGCGCCTTCGGCCACTCGGCCAGCTCTCCGCAACACGGGGCGTATATTAACCACCTTTCTCCCCGTTTGCAAACAAAAAAAACGAGAAAAATTAATGGCTTGGTTCTTCGTCCTTCTCTTTCTTTATCCGCAGGTAGATTTCCTCGCGGTGAACCGCCACTTCTTTGGGGGCGTTGACACCAATACGCACTTGATTACCTTTGACGCCGAGCACCGTCACGGTGATTTCGCCATCACCAATGATCAAGCTTTCTGCGCACCGACGAGTCAGAATCAGCATACCTTTCTCCTCACGCATTACATTTCAGGGACTACAGTCTGCAAAAAAAAGGGTGTCGGCCTACAACCTGGTCGGCAGTAGTCCTACACGCCTAAGTATTGACTAGCGTGGACGAAAGAACAGCTTTCTTCCACGCCGATCAAAAACACAAAGGGCGCGGTCAGACCGCGCCCCTTTCAAACACGCATCACTCGCCCTGTCGGGCTGGCGCGTCGAGCTCGAACGCGGTGTGCAGGGCACGTACCGCCAGCTCCAGGTATTTCTCTTCGATCACGACCGAAACCTTGATTTCGGAGGTGGAGATCATCTGGATATTGATGCTCTCCTTGGCCAGCGCCTCGAACATCCGGCTGGCCACGCCCGCATGGGAGCGCATGCCGACACCCACGATCGAGACCTTGGCGATGTCGGTATCGCCGACCACTTCCCGTGCGCCGATTTCACGCGCGGTGTTCTCCAGCACATTCTGTGCGGCCAGATAGTCGTTGCGATGCACAGTGAAGGTGAAATCGGTGGTGTTATCGTGCGAAACGTTCTGCACGATCATGTCGACTTCGATGTTCCCTGCACTGATGGGGCCAAGGATCTTGAAGGCCACGCCAGGGTTGTCTGGCACGCCACGGATAGTCAGCTTGGCTTCATCGCGATTAAAAGCGATGCCGGAAATGATCGGCTGTTCCATGGATTCCTCTTCATCAATAGTAATGAGGGTGCCCGGACCCTCTTGGAAGCTGTGCAACACGCGCAGCGGAACGTTGTACTTACCGGCAAACTCGACCGCACGGATCTGCAGCACCTTGGAACCGAGGCTGGCCATCTCCAGCATTTCCTCGAAGGTGATCTTGTCCAGGCGCTGGGCCCGGGCAACCACCCGCGGGTCAGTGGTGTAGACGCCATCCACATCGGTGTAGATCTGGCACTCGTCAGCCTTCAAGGCCGCTGCTAGCGCCACACCCGTAGTATCGGAGCCACCACGGCCCAGGGTTGTAATGTTGCCGTGCTCGTCAACACCCTGGAACCCGGCAACGACAACCACACGACCAGCCTTCAGGTCGCCACGAATCTTCTGATCATCGATCTGCAGGATTCGCGCTTTATTGTGAGCGCTATCAGTCAGGATGCGGACCTGGTTGCCGGTGTAGGACACCGCCGGGATACCACGCTTGATCAAGGCCATGGCCAACAACGCGATGGTCACCTGCTCACCCGTGGACACGATCACATCCAGCTCACGGGGAACCGGCTGGGATTCACCACTGATCTGCTTGGCCAGATCGATCAGGCGGTTGGTTTCGCCACTCATCGCCGACAGCACAATCACCAGGTCGTCGCCAGCTTCGCGGAACTTCTTCACCTTGTCGGCAACCTGCTCGATCCGCTCGATAGAGCCGACCGAAGTGCCTCCAAATTTCTGTACGATCAAAGCCATTTTCTAAGCCGCCTCAGCCCGTCAAGGGGCGCCCGTTAAACAATAAAACTGCACAGCGCGGGCCTCGCCACTAGACGACGAAGCCCGCTCGGAGCCTTAAATGCCCTGCTCGACAAATGGCACGGTCAGGGCCAACGCGGCATCCAGAGCAGCGGCATCCACACCACCACCCTGTGCCATGTCTGGACGACCACCGCCCTTACCGCCCACCGCGGCAGCGGCTTGTTTCATCAAATCACCGGCTTTGAGTTGGCCAGTCAGGTCCTTGGTCACGCCAGCAACCAGTACGACCTTTTCCTCATGGACACTGCCGAGCAGGATCACTGCGCGGCCGAGTTTGTTTTTCAACTGATCCACCAGCGCCAGCAGCGCCTTGCCATCCTGGCCATCGAGCCGTGCCGCCAGTACTTTTACGCCTTTGATGTCGGCCGCCTGGGAAGACAGGTCATCACCGGCAGCCGCTGCCGCCTTGGCTTGCAGTTGCTCCAGCTGTTTCTCCAGCAGGCGGTTGCGCTCAAGCACCGCCGCCAGCTTGTCGATCAGGTTGTCACGGCTGCCCTTGACCAGGACCGCCGCTTCCTTGAGTTGCTCTTCGCCCGCATTGAGGTAGGCCAGGGCCGCAGCACCGGTGACCGCCTCGATACGCCGAACACCGGCAGCCACACCACCTTCGCTGGTGATCTTCAACAGGCCGATGTCGCCGGTACGATTGGCGTGGATACCGCCACACAGCTCGACCGAGAAGTCGCCGCCCATGCTCAGCACGCGCACGCTATCGCCATACTTCTCGCCGAACAGCGCCATGGCGCCCTTCTTCTTGGCGGTGTCGATGTCGGTCTCTTCGGTTTCCACCGCGGTGTTCTTGCGGATCTGGGCGTTGACGATGTCTTCCAACGCCTTGATCTGCTCCGGCTTGATCGCTTCGAAGTGGCTGAAGTCGAAACGCAGGCGCTGGCTGTCCACCAGCGAGCCCTTCTGCTGCACATGCTCGCCCAACACCTGGCGCAAGGCCGCGTGCAGCAAGTGGGTAGCCGAGTGGTTCAGCGAAGTGGCATGACGCACGTCGGCGTCGACCTGGGTTTCAACCGAGGCGCCAACGCTCAGGCTGCCCTTGACCAGTACGCCGTGATGCAGGAAAGCACCACCGGTCTTGGTGGTGTCGCGTACATCGAAACGCGCGCCACCGGCTGCCAGGAACCCGCAGTCACCGATCTGGCCACCGGACTCAGCGTAGAACGGGGTCTGGTCGAGGATCACCACGCCCTCCTCGCCTTCGCCCAGCACCTCGACCGATTGCCCTTCCTTATAGAGAGCAACCACCTTGGCCGAGCCGCTGGTGGCGTGATAACCGGTGAACTCGGTGGCCACATCGACCTTGACCAGGCTGTTGTAGTCCATGCCGAAGGAACTGGCGGAGCGAGCGCGTACACGCTGGGCTTCCATCTCGCGCTCGAAACCTTCCTCGTCCAGGGTCAGGTTACGCTCACGGGCGATGTCACCCGTCAGGTCCATGGGGAAACCGTAGGTGTCATAGAGCTTGAACACCACGTCACCCGGAACCACGCTGCCCTTGAGCTCGGCCAGATCCTGCTCGAGGATCTTCAGGCCCTGCTCCAGGGTCTTGGCGAACTGCTCTTCTTCGGCCTTGAGCACACGCTCGATATGCGCCTGCTGGCTCTTGAGCTCGGGGAAGGCCTCGCCCATCTCGGCCACCAGCGCAGCAACGATCTGGTAGAAGAAGCTGCCCTTGGCGCCCAGCTTGTTGCCATGGCGGCACGCACGGCGAATGATCCGACGCAGCACATAGCCGCGACCTTCGTTGGAAGGCAGCACGCCATCGGCGATCAGGAAACCGCAGGAGCGGATGTGGTCGGCCACGACTTTCAGCGAGGCCTGGCCGTCGTTGCTGCAACCGATCGCCTTGGCCGCTGCGGCCAGCAGGTTCTGGAACAGGTCGATCTCGTAGTTCGAATGCACGTGCTGCAGTACGGCACTGACGCGCTCCAGGCCCATGCCGGTATCCACCGACGGCGCTGGCAGCGGGTGCAGCACGCCGTCGGCGGTGCGGTTGAACTGCATGAAGACGTTGTTCCAGATCTCGATGTAGCGGTCGCCGTCTTCTTCCGGCGAGCCGGGTGGGCCGCCCCAGATATCGGCGCCGTGATCGTAGAAGATCTCGGTGCAAGGGCCGCAAGGACCGGTGTCGCCCATGGTCCAGAAGTTGTCGGAGGCGTAAGGCGCGCCTTTGTTGTCGCCAATGCGCACCATACGCTCGGCCGGAACCCCGACTTCCTGGGTCCAGATGTCGTAGGCCTCGTCGTCGGTGGCGTAGACGGTGACCCAGAGCTTTTCCTTCGGCAGGTTCAGCCACTTCTCGGAAGTCAGGAAGGTCCAGGCGAAGGTGATGGCGTCACGCTTGAAATAGTCGCCGAAGCTGAAGTTGCCCAGCATTTCGAAGAAGGTGTGGTGACGTGCGGTATAACCGACGTTTTCCAGGTCGTTGTGCTTGCCACCGGCGCGGACGCACTTCTGGCTGCTGACAGCGCGGGTATAGGCGCGCTTTTCCTGGCCCAGGAAGCAGTCCTTGAACTGGTTCATCCCCGCGTTGGTGAACAGCAAGGTTGGGTCGTTGCCTGGGATCAAGGAGCTGGAGGCTACACGGGTGTGGCCCTGCTCTTCGAAGAAGCGGAGGAAGGCTTCACGGATTTCTGCGCTTTTCATTAGGTTCTTCCACGGAGACTGCGGCCAAAGGCCTGTGCGCAACGTCAACAGACGAAACGACGGCAAAGGGCCGCATTATATCGGCGTTAATCACTTGGTACAGTGTGTTTGTACGATACAAACAGTCAATTGGACGGAGAACACTGTCACTTGCGAGAAAACTCGGCAAAAGTGTTCACCACTTGGTCGATTTGCCCACGCTCGACGTCCAGATGAGTCACCAGGCGCATCCTTGGTGCGGCGCTCAGACGCACACCCCGCTCACCCGCAAAGGCCTTGAGGGCCTCGGCCCGCTCACCCAACTGCACATAGACCATATTGGTCTGCACCGGCTCGACGCTGTAACCCGCCGCGCGCAAGGCTTCGGCCAACAACTGCGCGTTGGCGTGGTCGTCCGCCAAACGCTGCACCTGATGATCCAGGGCATACAAGCCCGCGGCCGCCAGCCCTCCAGCCTGACGCATGCCGCCACCGACCATCTTGCGCAGGCGCCGGGCCTTGCCAATCAGCTCGCTGGAACCGCAAAGCACCGACCCGACCGGCGCCCCCAACCCTTTTGACAGGCATACCGACACCGAATCGAAGTGCTCGGTAATGGCGCGGGCCTCCACCCCCAGCTTCACGGCTGCGTTATACAAGCGCGCGCCATCCAAGTGCAGGGCCAAGCCGTGCTCGCGACTGAATGCGCGCGCCTGGGCCAGATAACCCAACGGTAGGACCTTGCCCTGCATGGTGTTTTCCAGCGCCAGCAGGCGAGTACGGGCGAAATGGAAGTCATCGGGCTTGATCGCCGCTGCCACCTGGTCCAGGTCCAGCGAACCATCGGCCTGGACCTCCAGTGGTTGCGGCTGGATCGAGCCCAGCACCGCCGCGCCACCGCCCTCGTATTTGTAGGTGTGGGCTTGCTGCCCGACGATGTATTCGTCGCCACGCTCGCAATGAGCCATCAGCGCCAGCAGATTGCTCATCGTGCCGGAAGGCACGAACAGCGCCCCAGCGAACCCCAGGCGCCTGGCCAGCTCGGCTTCCAGCTGGTTGACCGTCGGATCCTCGCCGTACACGTCGTCCCCGGTGCGGGCGCTGGCCATGGCATCGAGCATGCCGGGAGTCGGCTGGGTCACGGTGTCACTACGAAGATCGATCACGCTCATCACATCTGGCCTCGCTGCTGGCCCCTCGGGCCCGGTTAAGACAGGGAATTCCCTTTCGGACATGAATTACTGCCGTCTCACCCCCGAATAATCAAGCAACAACTTTAGAAAAAACTGATCCTGAGCAGGAAAAATCTGACAAGAACCCAAAGGTACGATGTTTTCCTGGGCAGACTGTGTTAAAAATCCACCGCCCGGGCCAAAGCCACGGGCACACGTTCTCAGGGCGGGGTGTAATTCCCCACCGGCGGTAATTGCACGCAATGTGCATAGCCCGCGAGCGCTTGGCACCATCGGCAGCTTGCCTGCAGGTGATGACAAGGTCAGCAGACCCGGTGTGATCCCGGGGCCGACGGTCATAGTCCGGATGAAGAGAGAACGGGATTAGCACCGAAGGGCCGCTGCAGAACCGTCGTGGGTAATCCACGCGGGCCCTGCGCGCACCCTTGAATCCCATTCGATTCATGCATGCCCTGTTTTTCATACAAACAGGAGTCAGAACAGATGCAACTCTCTGCTATCGATAGCAAAAGCAAACACCATCCCAACGAGCGCGTCGCCTTTGTCCAGGCTTGCTGGCACAAGGAAATCGTCGATCAGAGCCGCCAGGGCTTCCTCACCGAAATGCTTGCCCAGGGCTACCAGGAAAGCGACATCGACTTCTTCGAGGTCGGTGGCGCCTTCGAGATCCCGCTGCAAGCCAAGCTGCTGGCCAAGTCCGGTCGCTATACCGGGATCGTCGCGGCCGGCCTGGTGGTGGACGGCGGCCTCTACCGCCACGACTTCGTCGGCCAGGCGGTGATCAACGGGCTGATGCAGGTGCAATTGGAAACCGAAGTGCCGGTGTTCTCGGTGGTGCTGACCCCGCATCATTTCCATGCGGGCGAAGAACACCAGAAGTTCTTCTTCGAACACTTCGTGGTCAAGGGTCGGGAGGCGGCCATCACCTGCGCCGACACCCTGAACAAGACTCGCGCCCTGCGCCGTAACGAACAACGCGCAGTCGCAGTGTAAGGACTGCAACAAGGCAACCCGCCACGGCGGGCTGCCTTGTTGGCTTGCAGTATCAGCTCAGGCCATCGGCCGTGGCCGGCACGATCAGGATCCCGGCACGCAGGCCATTCTTGACCTTGGGGTTGGGGAAAATGATCCTCGCGCCCTTCTCCTCGATGACCCAGCGGGTCTGGGCAATGTCCTCGGCCAGCAGGTAACCCATCTCCAATTCGGAAAAGTTCTCCACGTCCGCTGGCAAGTGCAGTTGGAAGCTGTCGCTGTGCTTGATCACTTCCCGAGAGACACTGAACAACTTCAATCCCTCGAGGCTGTCCTGCTCTGCGGGCGGCTCGCTGCCCTCGATCAGTTGCTTGAGCCGGGTTTCCAGGCGCTCGACATTGACCCCCTGGTTCTGCCCGAACGGCCGGGCCTTGCCCAGCTCCAGGGTGAAGGACTCGGCGCCCAGTTGATCGTAGGTGTAGGCGCTGAAAACGATCGACGGCTTGTTCTGCAACAGCACCGCCTCCATGCCGCAGGCCCGCAGGCGCGCCAGTTCGCGACGCGAATGCTGGCGCCCGTCCTTCCATGGGTACAGGGCGAACTGCTCGATCTTCGAACCGCGAATGGCCGTATGCAGGTCGTAGTGCAGGCGCTCGCGCCCCGGCACGCTGAAGAAACTCGCCGCCAGGCGCTCCAGCTCACAGGCGCGCAAGGCCTCATTACCACTGCTCAACTCATGCCGGCCGTTGAACAGTCGATTGACATCCTGCTCGACGAAACGCTCGCCGCGGCGCATGGCCTCGGGATTGCCGAACAGGAACAGGATACGGGCGCGGGGCTTCAGGTCGCCCCGGGCGATGTCATGCAACAGGCGGTCGAGCAACTCGATGGGAGCGGTCTCGTTGCCGTGGATGCCGGCGGACAACAACAGGTCCAGCCCGTTGTCGCGCGCCTCGGGGGGGCGCACTTCCAGCGCCCCCTCGCTCAGCCAGCGCATGCGCACGCCGTCGACAGTCAGTTGAGTCTTCTCTGCCGGTTCACGGCCGGCGAGGGTCAGTTCAAGCAGTTTGCCGAGGGCGAGCATAGAGCGCGTTCCTTAGTGAGCGTGGCCGCAGCCAGGGCCGTGTACGTGATCGTCGTCGCCAGCGTCGGCCGGCTCCATTTCCAACTGCAGGCTGACCAGGTTGGTCGCCAGCGGACGCAGCAGCAGGCTGGCGTACTCCTCGTCGCCCTCCTCCACATCCACGCCAATCAGCAACTGGCCACGGCCGTCCTGCTGGATCCACACTTCCTTGCCTTGCCACAACACCGCAAAACGGGTGCAGGAAGTTTCCTGCTGGGCGCCTTCGGCATCTTCAAGGATCAGTTGCAGGGTATCGCTCATGGGTCGGTTCTCGTCTGGGGTGAAGCACCGCACCCGGATCGTCCGGGTGCGGGCTGTCAATTGATCTGGAAAGGATAAACCGCGCCCAGTTTAAGGATTTGCGTCAACTCATCCAATGCCGTCCGGCACTCGACCAGCAGTTGCGGGTCCGCCAAGTCGCTTTCGGCCAGACGATCGCGGTAATGCTTGCCAACCCATTGGGTCAGGGTCTCGTACAGCGGCGCGGTCATGATCACGCCAGGGTTGACCGCCGCCAACTCGGTTTCGTTGAGCGCCACGCGCAGGCGCAGGCACGCCGGGCCACCGCCGTTCTGCATGCTCTGCTTGAGATCGAAGACCTTCACCTCGCGGATCACGCCGCCTGAGCTGGTGAGGTTTTGCAGGTATTGCCAGACCCGCTCGTTGCTGCGGCACTCTTCAGGCACGATCAGCAACATGCTGCCATCGGCACGAGACAACAGCTGGCTGTTGAACAGATAGGAGCGTACCGCGTCCTCTACCGACACCTGGGAGCGAGGCACGCAGATCGCCTGGAAGTTGGCGCCGCGCTTGCCCAGCTTGGCCTGCAGCTCGGCAAGCATCGTGTCGGTGTGGAGGAAGGCATCCTCGTGGTAGAACAGCACCTCGCCGTTACCCACGGCGATCACATCGTTATGGAACACGCCCTGGTCGATCACTGCCGGGTTCTGCTGGGCATAGACCACGCCCTCCTCGCCCAGCCCATGCAACCTGGCCACGGCCTGGGACGCCTCCAGGGTCTGGCGCGCCGGATACTTCTGCGGAGCCGGGTAGCGCGTATCGAAAGCACTGCGACCAAAGACGAAGAACTCGACGCCAGCCTGGCCGTAGTCACGGCAGAAGCGCGTGTGGTTGGCCGCGCCCTCATCACCGAACTGCGCCACTGCCGGCAAGGCCGCGTGGTGGGCGAAGTGCTTCTGGTCGGCGAACATCGCCCCCAGTACCCGGCTGGTGGTCGGGTGCTCGATGCTGCGGTGGTACTTGCAGTTGAGGTTGGCGGCGGTGAAATGCACACGGCCATCGGCGGTGTCGGCACTCGGGCTCACGGTGGCGGCGTTGGCCACCCACATGCTCGAAGCCGAGCAACTGGCGACCAGCAACGGCATGGCCTGCTTGGCCGCCTGCTGAATGACCTGCGCATCCGTTCCGGCAAAGCCCAGGCTACGCAGCGCAGCCACATCCGGACGCTCCTGCGGGGCGAGCACGCCCTGCTGGAAGCCCATGTCCATCAGCGCCTTCATCTTCGCCAGGCCCTGCAACGCCGCTTCTTTAGGATTGGAGCCCTGCTGGCTATTGCTCTGGGAGGCGACGTTGCCGTAGGACAAACCGCCGTAGTTATGGGTCGGCCCCACTAGACCGTCAAAATTGACTTCATAGGATTTCATCAGCGAGGCTCCACGAATCTGCTTGTTATAGGCATCGATATCAGTACAGGTCTTTGAGGCCAACGACGCCCGTTTCAGGAGACGTTCGCAGCCTGCGGCAGCGGCTTCATCGACGCCCCACCGCTGTTTGCAGCCGCTGCCGTGGAGCGCCAGGGGCACTCCACGGCTTCTCATCAATCCAGGCGCACGCCCGGGGTCAGCGCTCCGGGCAAGACCAGGCTCGGAGTCTCCAGGGAGGCTACCGGGTACGCGCAGTAATCCGCGGCGTAATAGGCGCTGGCCCGATGGTTGCCCGAGGCCCCCACACCACCGAATGGCGCGCTGCTGGCAGCACCGGTCAACTGCTTGTTCCAGTTGACGATCCCGGCCCGGCTCTGCAACCAGAACTGCTGGTAGCGCTCTTCGGAATCCGACAGCAGACCGGCCGCCAGGCCGTACTGGGTATTGTTGGCCTCGGCGATGGCGCCATCAAAATCAGCGTAGCGGATCACTTGCAGCAACGGCCCGAACAGCTCCTCGTCAGGTCGCTCGGCCACCGCCGTGACATCCAGGATCCCCGGAGTCAGCAGTGCGGCCTGGGCCTGGGGCTGGGTCATTTCCAGCAGGGCCACGGCGCCGTTGGCCAACAACTGGCGCTGGGCATCCAGCAGTGCCTGGGCGGCGCCCAGGGAGATTACCGAGCCCATGAACGGCGCTGGTTGCTGGTCGAAGGCACCCACCTCGATGGTCGAGCTGACCGCCACCAGGCGCGCCAGCAACGAGTCGCCCCAGGCGCCTGCCGGCACCAGCAGGCGGCGGGCACAGGTACAGCGCTGGCCGGCCGAGATGAAGGCGGACTGGATGATGGTGTACACCGCGGCATCCAGGTCCGCGACCTGGTCCACCACCAACGGGTTGTTACCCCCCATCTCCAGGGCCAGGATCTTGTCCGGACGCCCGGCGAACTGCTGGTGCAGGTGGTTGCCGGTACGGCTGGAACCCGTGAAGAACAGGCCATCGATCCCTGGGTTGGCGGCCAAGGCGATCCCGGTTTCCCGGGCGCCCTGCAACAGGTTGAGCACGCCCGCCGGCAGGCCGGCCTCGATCCAGCACCGGACCGTCAGCTCGGCGACCTTGGGCGTCAGCTCGCTGGGCTTGAACAGCACACTGTTACCCGCCAGCAGCGCCGGCACTATGTGACCATTGGGCAGGTGGCCGGGGAAGTTGTAGGGGCCGAACACCGCCACCACGCCATGGGGCTTGTGTCGCAGCACGGCGGTGGCGTCGCCCAGCGGGCCGCTCTTCTCGCCGGTGCGCTCACGGTAGCTTTGCACCGAGATGGCGATCTTGTTGACCATGCTGGTCACTTCCGTGGTCGCCTCCCACAACGGCTTGCCGGTTTCCTCGCCAATGCAGCGGGCCAGTTCGTCGGCACGGGCCTTGAGGCCGGCAGCGAAGGCTTCGAGCACGCCGATGCGCTCCTCCAGGGAACGCTTGGCCCAGGCTGGGAATGCCTGGCGCGCAGCATGCACCGCGCTATCCACCTGGGCGGGCGTTGCGCCGTTGCCGGACCAGATGACCTCCTGGGTCACCGGATTGACGGAGGTGAAGGCTTCACCCTGGCCGGCCAGCCATTGGCCGGCGATGTACAACGTGCTCATTATTTCGACTCCCGAGAAGCAGACAGCGGAACCGCGCGGACCTGGTCGCCGGCGTTGAGTTGCAGGCGCTTGGCGGTCAGCGGATCGACCACCAGGGTGCCCGAGGCGAAGCGCGCCGGCGCCGCGGTGATACGACAGTCCTCGCGCTTGCGGTTGTGGATCAGGAATGGCGTGGCGTCGTCGCCCGGGGTGCCGATGGCCAACACCAGCGCCTGGCTGTCGCGCACCGCGCGGATCTTGCTGGTCTCGCACTCCACCGCCGGGCCGGCGTCGAAGATGTCGACATAACCCTGGTAGCTGAAGCCCTCGCTCTTGAGCATGGCCAGAGCCGGCTCGGTGTCGGTGTGGACCTTGGCGATGACGTTGCGCGCGTCCTCGGAAAGAAAGCAGGTGTAGAGCGGGAACTTGGGCATCAACTCGGCGATGAAAGCCTTGTTGCCAACGCCAGTGAGATAGTCCGCCTGGCTGAATTCCATCTTGAAGAAATGCCGGCCCAGGCTTTCCCAGAAGGGCGAGCGCCCCTGCTCATCGGACATGCCGCGCATCTCGGCGATGATCTTGTTGCCGAACAGCTGCGGGAACTCGGCGATGAACAGCATGCGCGCCTTGGCCAACATGCGGCCGTTGAGGCCGTTACGGTAGTCGGCATGCAGGAACAGCGAACACAGCTCGGAGTTGCCGGTCAGGTCGTTGGCCAGGAACAGCGTCGGGATCTCGCGGTAGATGTTCAGTTCCTGGGAAGCGCTGACGGTCAGGCCCACCCGGAAGTTGTACCAGGGCTCACGCAGGCCGACCGCACCGGCGATGGCGGAAATCCCCACCACCCGGCCGTTGTCGTCCTCCAGCACGAACAGGTAGTCCGCATCGCCGCGCTCGGCTTCACCGCGAAAGGTCTTCTCCGCCCAGCCGACCCGATGGGTCAGGCGCTCTTCGTTGGCCGGCAAGGTGGTGAGGCCGGTGCCGGTGCTGCGGGCCAGGTCGATCAGCGCGGGTAAATCGCTGCTGCGTACGGGACGAACGATCATGCTATCTCCTCAGACGGACGCCTTTGCCGGCGCCCGCGAAACTCGCTGCTTTGCAGACAGGCTTTCCAGGTCGTGGAAGCCGCCGTTAAACCGCCACCAGGCGCACGCTGGCGCCTTCACCGACGCCCAGGGCCTCGGCTGCTTGCAGATCCAGGGTCACTGGCTTGCCCGGCGCGTAGTCCAGCTCCAGCAGCACCGCGCGGTAGTCCTGCAACTGGCCGTTGGAAACCAGGTACTGGCGACCGCCGCCCTTGAGCGCTTCGCCGATCCTGACCGGCACCACGCGGCTCTGGGCAATCGAACGGATCCCGGAAACCCGCGCATGCAGGGTCGGGCCGCCGTCGAAAATATCGATGTAGTGATCGGTCTCGAAACCTTCGCGCATCAGGATGTCGAAGGTGATCTGCGCCCGCGGATGCACCTGGCCCATGGCTTCCTGGGCGGCGTCCGGCAGCAGCGGCACGTAGATCGGATAATGCGGCATCAGCTCGGCCAGGAAAGTCCGGCTCTTGAGGCCGCACAGGCGCTCGGCCTCGGCATAGTTGAGATCGAAGAAGTTGCGTCCGATGGCATCCCAGAACGGCGAGTCGCCATTTTCGTCGCTGTAGCCAACGATCTCGGTCACCACCGAATCGGCGAAGCGTTCCGGGTGGTTGGCCACGAACAGCAGGCGGCCACGGGAGTTGAGCTCGGCCCAGGGCGTGCCCACCAGGTCGCGGACCACATAGAAGCTGGTCAGCAGGCTGTTGCCGGTCAGGTCATGGCACTGGGACAGGACATGGATCTTGTTGTGGATCTTCAGCTCGCGGGACGCATGGACGAAGGTTTCGTTGCGAAAGCTGTAGAACGGCTCGGAGTAGCCCGCCGAGGCGACGATGGCCGAGCATCCCACCAGCTTGCCGCTTTCGCTGTCCTCGAGGACGAAGAAGTAGCTCTCTTCACCGTTGAAGCTCACTTCCGCGGCGAACGAAGCCTCGCTCGCGGCGATCTTGTCGCGCAGGCGCTCCACATCGTCCGGCAAGGAGGTGACACCAATCGGGCTGTCTGCAGCCAGACGCTGTACCTCGCCCAGATCGGCCATTTGCGCGGGGCGCATCACCAGCATGGTGTCACTCCTTACTCTAAAACAGGTCGGAAACCGTCCGACTCAGGGAAAAAAATGCCGGGATAGCCCGGCACAGGAATTAGTGCTCGACGCCAGGAAAAAACACCGGCGCCGAGAAATACCACCGCCTGGATCAGGCTTGGGTCAGTTTCGCCACGGCGCGCTCGAAGCGATCCAGGCCCTGGTCGATATCGGCATCCTCGACCACCAGGCTCGGGGCGAAACGCACCACGTCCGGACCGGCTTGCAGAATCATCAAGCCTTCTTTCTCAGCGGCGTTGAACACGTCCTTGGCCTTGCCCTTCCAGGCGTCGCTAAGTACGCAACCGAGCAGCAGGCCCAGGCCACGGATTTCCGTGAACAGGCCGTACTTGGCGCCGATCTGCGACAGACGAGTCTTGAAGCGATCGTGCTTGGCCTTGACGCCATTGAGCACTTCGGGGGTGTTGATCACGTCCATCACCGCCCCAGCCACTGCACAGGCCAGCGGGTTGCCGCCGTAGGTAGTGCCGTGGGTACCGACTACCAGGTGCTTGGCCAGCTCTTCGGTGGTCAGCATCGCCGCGATCGGGAAGCCGCCACCCAGGCTCTTGGCGCTGGTGAGGATGTCCGGGGTGACGCCGTAATGCTGGTAGGCGAACAGCTCGCCGCAGCGGCCCATGCCGGTCTGCACTTCGTCGAACACCAGCAGCGCGTTGTGCTGGTCGCACAGCTCACGGGCACCTTGCAGGTAGGCCAGCTCGGCCGGCAACACGCCGCCCTCACCCTGGATCGGCTCCAGCACCACGGCGCAGGTCTTGTCGGAGATCGCGGCTTTCAGCGCGGCCAGGTCGTTGTATGGCACATGGGTGATGCCGGTGATCTTCGGACCGAAGCCATCTGAATACTTGGACTGGCCACCAACGTTGACGGTGAACAGGGTGCGACCGTGGAAGCTGTTGAGCGCTGCGATGATTTCGTACTTCTCGGCACCGAAGCGATCATGGGCCACGCGACGGGCCAGCTTGAAAGCGGCCTCGTTGGCCTCCGCACCGGAGTTACAGAAGAATGCACGCTCGGCGAAGGTGGCGTCGATCAGCTTGTGGGCCAGGCGCAAGGCCGGCTCATTGGTGAATACGTTGGAGACATGCCACAGCTTGTTCGCCTGCTCGGTCAGGGCGCCCACCAGGGCCGGATGGGCATGGCCCAGCACGTTGACCGCGATGCCGCCGGCGAAGTCGATCAGCTCCCGTCCCGTCTGGTCCCAGACTCGAGACCCCGCGCCGCGCACAGGAATGAAAGCCGCAGGTGCGTAGTTGGGAACCATCACCTGGTCGAAATCGGCGCGTTGCACCGGAGCTTGCTCAACGGACATCGGAGTCTCCTGAAGAGGAACACCCGCCTGGAACTGGCGAGCGATGGAGGGATTGTAAGGACAGTTTTGTGCCCGGCCTTGTCGCCAAGCGACAACTTCTTATAGCGCCAACCCCGGTTTTTCGTGGGTTTATGGCAATGCGACAAATAGCGTCGCAAAGGCGCAGTTTAAACTGCGTGGCGCCTGAACGGCAGGTTTGCCGGGCTAATTATCCGCTTGGCCAGTAACGCCGCTCACGCCTCTTTTTAGCCGCCGGGCGCACAACGTTCGCAAGGCTGACAACGCCAAGCGCCAGTAGCGCTCAGATACCCCTGGCGACCCGCACGAGCCATGCACGACCTTCAGCAGCGGCTACACCAGGCACCGAGCTGGAAGGGAGCGGATCAGCCGCGCTCGGCGGGTACGGAGGAGAGTTCGAAGGGGCTGCTGCTACGCCGCTGGTTACGGTCTTCACGCGGGGTGGCGCCAAAGAAATTGCGGTAGGCGCTGGAGAAGTGCGGTCCGGAGGAGAAACCGCAGGACAGGCCGATCTGGATGATCGACTTGCTGGTCTGCATCAGCATCTGCCGTGCCTTGTTCAGCCGCAGCTCCAGGTAGTACTGGCTCGGCACACGGTTCAGGTACTGTTTGAAGATCCGCTCCAGCTGGCGACGAGATACGCAGACGTGTTGGGCGATCTCGTCAGTGGTCAGCGGCTCCTCGATATTGGCCTCCATCAGCAATACCGCCTGAGTCAGCTTCGGATGGCTGGAGCCCAGGCGGTTCTGCAGCGGAATGCGCTGGCGCTCGCCACCTTCGCGAATACGTTCAACCACCAGTTCCTCGGATACTGCCCCAGCCAGCTCCGCGCCGTGGTCACGCGCCAGCACCGCCAGCAGCAAGTCCAACACCGACATGCCGCCACAGGCGGTCAACCGATCACGATCCCAATCGAACAAGTGGCTGGTGGCGATAACCTTGGGAAAACGCTCGGCAAAATCATCCTGCCAGCGCCAGTGCACCGCTGCCCGATAACCATCGAGCAGGCCCAATTGGGCCAGCGGATAAACGCCTGCGGACAATCCGCCCACCACACAACCGGAGCGCACCAATTGCTTGAGCGCGGTACCCAGTGCCGGGCTCATGGGCGCCGGCGGCTCGTCCGCCAGCAGGAACAGTTTCTGGCACCCTTCAAGCTTGCCCGCCCAAGGCTCGCCCGGCAGTTGCCAGGTACCTTGCGCAGGAGCCTCGGCCTGGAGAAAGGCCAGCTCATAGATCACGTCCGGATGAACCCGCTGGGCGACGCGCAAAGCCTCCTCGGCCAGCGCCAGCGTCAAGGCTTTAGTGCTGGGCCAAATCAGGAAACCAATTCGATGGGCAGTCATGGCGGGCAATCCGAAACGAAAACAGGGTAGGAAACCAAGGGCGGCTGCACCAAGTTAGACCATCTGGCGCAGGGCGCTCAGCATGACCTAATTTGGTGCATTACGGCAGCTATTACTTGAGACTGCCGGAGAGGAATTGTTGCAAACGTTCTGATTGTGGATTCACCAGCACTTCCCGCGGATTGCCGCTCTCTTCCACCAGCCCCTTGTGCAGGAACACCAGTTGATTGGAGACCTCGCGGGCAAAACCCATCTCGTGGGTCACCACCACCATGGTCCGGCCTTCCTGGGCCAGGGACTGCATGACCTTCAGCACGTCACCCACCAGCTCCGGGTCCAGGGCCGAGGTTGGCTCGTCGAACAACATGACCTCAGGTTCCATGGCCAGGGCCCGGGCAATCGCCACGCGCTGCTGCTCGCCACCGGACATGTGCCCCGGGTAGGCATCCTTGCGATGCGCCACACCGACCTTGGCCAGGTAATGCTCGGCCTTCTCGCGAGCCTCGGCCTTGGATACGCCCAATACATGTACCGGGGCTTCCATGATGTTCTCGATGGCGGTCATGTGCGACCACAGGTTGAAGTGCTGGAACACCATCGACAGGCGCGAGCGCATGCGCTGCAACTGCTTGGGGTCGGCGGCCTTGAGGGCGCCGTCCTTGTTGGCCACCAGCTTCAGCTCTTCATTGTTCAGCAGGATCTTCCCGGCGTGGGGTTGCTCCAGCAGGTTGATGCAGCGCAAAAAGGTACTCTTGCCCGAGCCACTGGAGCCGATGATGCTGATCACATCGCCAGCCGCGGCCTTCAGGGACACACCCTTGAGCACTTCATGACTGCCATAGCGCTTATGCAGGTCTTGGACTTCAAGTTTGTACATGCGGTCGGTTCTCACAAAAACAGTCAGTCGTTGAGCAAGCGCCCGTGACGCAGCGCTTCGCGCCCCGCCACCTTGGCCAGCCAGAAACCGGGTTGGGCATAACGCAGCCGCTCAACGGCGAATAGCACGCCGCTGGTGCCAGCACATACCGTGCTGACCCGATCGGATAGAGGATCAATCACTTCGAAAATCGGCTCGCCCACTTCCACCCAGCTACCAGCCGGACGCAGGAAACTCACCACGCCAGGATGCGGCGCATACAGTAATTCAGTGCCTTCGAAGGGCATGCCCTCGCAGGGTTCACGCGCTGGCGCCGGCCACTGCCCGGCAATCAGCCCCTGCTCGGCGAGGAACGCCAGGATACCCTCGGCATGCGCCTCGGCCTGGGGACGCCCAGTATCGGCCTGGCCACCCAGCTCAAGCGTAGTCGCCAGGCACGCCAGGGGAATCTGTGCTTCGGGGAACTGCCGCGACAGGCGCAGCCAGGGCAGCGAACAGGCTTCGTCGAACGAACTGCCACCGGAATCCTCGGCCAACAGGCCGACCCGTACATCCAGGTGAGCCGCCAAGGAACGCCATTGCGGCCAATGCTGCGGCAAGGCATACATATGCAGCGCCGCCTCGGCATCGCAATGCAGATCCAGTACCACGTCGGCGGTGCAGGCATGCGCCAGCAACACCCGCTGCATACCCTGCAACTGGCTGGCAGCCGGCGGCAATTCGGCCAGCACATCAGCCATGGCCTGGCGGATCAGTTGCACGTTGGCATGGGCATCGTCACCCAGGCGCCCTTGCAGGCGCTGAGTCACAGGCTCGCTGAGCTCGACGAAATCACGGTTGAAATTCTTGCCGCTACCAGCCTCGAAACGCCCCTGGTGATTGCCTTGCAGCAACTGCCCAAGCCCCAGGGGATTGGCCACCGGCACCAGCTCGATGACGCCCTTGAGGGCCCCCTGGGCTTCCAGCTCGGCCAGGCGCTTCTTCAGCTCCCAGGCGGTCCGCATGCCAGGCAGTTCGTCTGCGTGCAGGCTGGCCTGGATATAGGCCTTGCGCTCGCCACTGCCGAAACGGAACACCGAGATGCTGCGCTCGCTGCCCAGGTGGCTCCAGGGCAATGGATGGTCGATACGTTCCATATCAGTGCTTCCGCGGCGCCAGGTAGCGCAGCCAGCGGCCTTCGGCCAGCTTGAACAGGCGCACCAGGATAAAGGTCAGGCACAGGTAGAACACACCGGCGGTGATATAGGCCTCGAATGGCAGGTAGTACTGCGCATTGACCGTACGTGCCGCACCGGTGATATCGATCAGGGTGACGATGGAAGCCAGGCTGGTGGTCTGCAGCATCATGATCACTTCGTTGCTGTACTGCGGCAGCGCCCGGCGCAGGGCCGACGGCAGGAGGATGCGGCGATACATCTTGTAGCGCGACATGCCCACGGCCTTGGCCGCCTCGATCTCGCCATGGGGCGTGGCCTTGAGGCTGCCAGCGATGATTTCCGCGGTATAGGCACTGGTGTTGACGGCGAAAGCCAGGCAGGCACAGAAGGTTGCGCTGGACAGCCAGGGCCAAAGGAAGCTCTCACGCACGACCTCGAACTGGGCCAGGCCGTAATAGATCAGGAACAACTGCACCAGCATCGGGGTGCCGCGGATCACATAGGTGTAGAGCCAGGCCGTCATGTTCACCAACGGCTGCTTGGATACACGCATCAAGCCCAGAGGCAGAGCCACCAGCAAGCCGAAGAACAGCGACAGCGCCAGCAACTTCAGGGTGGTCAGCAGGCCGCTGAAGTACAGCGGCAAGGCATCATAGATGACGTTGTAGTCGAAGATCATAGATCAGCCGCCTTTACGCCTACCGAGTAGCGCTTCTCAAGGTGACGCAATGCCAGCAACGAGACACTGGTGATCACCAGGTACATGGCCGCCACTGCAAGGAAGAAGGTGAAAGGCTCGCGAGTGGCATCTGCCGCCTGCTTGGCCTTGAACATCATGTCCTGCAGGCCCACCACGGAAATCAGCGCGGTAGCCTTGGTCAGCACCAGCCAGTTGTTGGTGAAACCGGGAATCGCCAGGCGGATCATCTGCGGCACCATCACCCGGAAGAATACCTGGGGACTGCTCATGCCATAGGCCATGCCTGCTTCTGCCTGCCCCTTGGGAATCGCCATGAAGGCACCACGGAAGGTCTCCGACAGGTAGGCCCCGAAGATGAAACCAAGCGTGCCAATACCGGCGGCCAGCGGATTGAGGTCGATGTACTCGTCGAAACCCAGCAGCGGAGCCACGCGATTGAGCAGATCCTGGCCGCCGTAGAAGATCAGCAGGATCAGTACCAGGTCGGGAATGCCACGGATCACCGTGGAATACAGGTCGCCCAGCCAGGCCAGCCAGCGTACCGGCGAGAGTCGCAGGGCGACCCCGATCAGACCCAGAACAATGGCCAGGGCCATGGACGACAAGGCGAGCTGAAGCGTCAGCCAAGCGCCATCGAGGATGACAGCCCCGTAGCCTTTCAACATGATTCAGGTCCTCGAAAGTTGGGATGAAAAAATGGCGCAAACCTCAGAGATTCTGCTGCTTGCGCCATCTCGGACTGACGAATTCGACGACTTATTTGCCGTAGATATCGAAGTCGAAGTATTTGTCCTGGATTTCCTTGTACTTGCCGTTCTCGCGAATGGCTGCAATGGCGGCATTGATCTTGTCCAGATCAGCCTTGTCACCCTTGCGTACGGCGATCCCTACGCCGTCACCGAAGTACTTGACGTCGGTGAAGGCTGGGCCAACGAAGGCAAAGCCCTTGCCGGAGTCAGTCTTCAAGAAGCCGTCGTTCAACAGGGTAGCGTCCGCCACGGTGCCGTCGAGGCGACCGGCCGCTACATCCAGGTAGATTTCGTTCTGCGAGCCGTAAGGCTTGATCTGTGCGCCCAGGGGAGCCAGGACTTCACGAGCGAAACGCTCATGGATCGAACCGCGCTGCACGCCGATGTTCTTGCCCTTGAGCTCGGACATGCCGTCGCTGACCTGGGTACCGGCCTTCATGACCAGGCGTGCAGGCGTGTTGTAGTACTTATTGGTGAAGTCCACGGACTTCTTGCGATCATCGGTGATCGACATGGACGAGAGGATCGCGTCGATCTTGCGCACTTTCAGCGCAGGGATCAGGCCATCGAACTCTTGTTCGACCCAGACGCACTTGACCTTCATCTGCTCGCACAGGGCATTGCCGATGTCGTAATCGAAACCGACGATGCTGCCATCCGGAGCCTTGGAGGCAAATGGAGGGTAAGCCGCCTCAATACCAATTTTCAGGGGCTTTTCGTCGGCAATGCTCGACAGCGAAAACACGGACAGTGCCAGGGCGCCAAGAAGCACGAGTTTCTTCATTCTTAGGACTCCATCGGTAAAGGGCAAAAACGGCAGAGTGAGCGACAGCCCAATATGCGAATGGGTGGAACCTCAATAGCGGTGCTGCGTCCTGGGAGGCCCGAAAAAGGATTCACACACAGGCAACGACGAGCGAGTGACCGGCATTCTAACGACAGGCCGGAAGCCGATATTTCCTCAATGCGACAACAAATTACAGAAGCATCGAGAATACCGGAGCGGCATATTGACAGCTCTTCAGGTTTATGCAAGAGCAAAAGAGAGTGAACCAATCTACGTTGCAAATTGCGGGCCTATTATTGGCAAAGCCTTCTATTCCGGCAAGCGCAGCGTGATGCCTTATTTTTTAAAGGGATATAGAACGCCTTAAAACAGGGCCTGGCGTTTCCCATCGCCCCGAAATCGGGCGTGAGGTTACACCCTCGGTAGCGCCGGTAACATTCAGATACGACTGATGGGCAGCCGATATTTATTCAAGCCCTCGACAGCCCCATCCAGCGCAATCAGCCGCTCAAGAAAGGCACTCCCAAAGCCCTGCAATAGCCCACCCTTCCGGCCCGGGCCAGGCACAACGACAAACCCTGCGCGCAGCCATGAAAAAGCCCCGCCCGGCAAGACCGGGCGGGGCTGGATGACACAAGGCTCGTCTTAGGCGACGTTCATGGTCTTGTGGGTATCGATCAGGTGCTGCACGACACCGGGATCAGCCAGGGTGGAGATATCGCCCAGGCCGTCGTACTCCGCAGTAGCGATCTTGCGCAGGATCCGCCGCATGATCTTCCCGGAACGAGTCTTCGGCAGGCCTGGAGCCCACTGGATGACATCTGGCGAAGCGATCGGACCGATCTCCTTGCGCACCCAGTTCTTCAACTCCATACGCAGGGCTTCGCTCGGCTCCTCACCACCGTTGAGGGTGACATAGACATAAATGCCCTGCCCCTTGATGTCGTGCGGCACTCCCACGACCGCTGCCTCGGCGACTTTCGGGTGAGCAACCATGGCGCTCTCGATCTCGGCGGTGCCCATGCGGTGCCCGGAGACATTGAGTACGTCATCCACGCGCCCTGTGATCCACCAGTAACCATCCTCGTCGCGACGAGCACCGTCACCGGTGAAGTACATGCCACGGAAGGTCTTGAAGTAAGTATCGACGAAGCGATCGTGGTCGCGGTACAGAGTCCGCGCCTGACCTGGCCACGAGTCGAGAATCACCAGGTTACCCTCGGCAGCCCCCTCGATGATGTTACCCAGGTTGTCCACCAGGGCTGGCACCACGCCGAAGAACGGCCGTGCAGCGGAGCCCGGCTTCAGGGCATGGGCGCCAGGCAGCGGGCTCATCAGGGTGGCACCGGTCTCGGTCTGCCACCAGGTATCGACGATCGGGCAGCGAGACTGGCCGACGTTCTTGTAGTACCAGTCCCAGGCTTCCGGGTTGATCGGCTCGCCCACCGATCCCAACAAGCGCAGGCTGCTGCCATCGGCACCTTCGCAGGCCGCAGTGCCCGAGGCCATCATGGCGCGGATCGCAGTTGGTGCGGTGTAGAGGATATTGACCTTGTGCTTGTCGACGATCTTCGCCACACGGGTCACGTCCGGATAGTTCGGCACGCCTTCGAAGAGCAAGGTTGTAGCGCCATTGGCCAGGGGACCGTAGACGATATAGGTGTGGCCAGTCACCCAGCCCACGTCGGCGGTGCACCAGTAGATCTCGCCCGGACGGTAGTCGAACACTCGCTCATGGGTCAGCGATGCATACAACAGGTAACCACCGGTGGTGTGCTGCACACCCTTGGGCTTGCCGGTGGATCCGGAGGTATAGAGGATGAACAGGGCCTCTTCGGCACCCATTTCCTTCGGCGCGCAGACACTGCCTGCGACCTTCATCAGGTCTTCGTACCAGATGTCGCGATGCTGGTTCCATTTGATGTCGCCACCGGTGCGCTTGCACACGATGACCTTTTGGATGCTGCTGGTTTCCGGGTTGGTCAGGGCATCGTCGACGTTGGCCTTGAGCGGGATCTTCTTCCCGGCACGAATGCCTTCGTCGGCAGTGATCACCACTTTCGAACGGCAGTCGATGATGCGGCCAGCCAAGGCCTCTGGCGAGAAGCCACCGAACACCACCGAATGGATGGCCCCGATGCGCGCACAGGCCAGCATGGCCACCACCGCCTCGGGAATCATTGGCATGTAGATAGTCACCACATCGCCACGGTGCACGTCCTGGCCACGCAGGGCGTTGGCGAACTTGCAGACGGCCTCATGCAGTTCGCGGTAGGTAATGTTGCGGCTTTCAGAAGGATCGTCGCCCTCCCAAATGATTGCTACTTGATCGCCACGCTCGGCCAGGTGGCGATCCAGGCAGTTGTAGGAGACGTTCAGGGTGCCGTCGGCAAACCATTTGATATCGACATGATGATCGTCGAAGGAAGTCTGCTTCACCGTGGTAAAAGGCTTGATCCAGTCGAGGCGCTTGCCCTGTTCACGCCAGAACCCATCCGGGTTCACGACCGACTGCTGGTACATGGCCTTGTAGGTCGCCTCGTCAGTCAGCGTATTGGCCAAAACCTCGGGACGAACGGGATACACAGAAGCCGTACTCATCTTTCTTACCTCGGTGACATAGTTGTTTTTGTATGACCCCGTTGTAGCCGGGGGAGGCCTATAGAACCATTCGACGATGGTAGTAACAACCCCCTGCGAAATACCTCGACATTTACCAGAACCCCTCAAGAACAGGGCCTACAGCCAAATTCACCACCTGCAAAAATGTTTGAGAAGGCCTTGATAGAGGGCTTTTTCAGCGATTGTTACAAAAACTGTCAAAGGTGTTTATCAAAAGTACGCCTATATGAGGGGCGCCCCCACGCCTAAAATCAGCCTCGCCAAACAGGCAACTGATTAACCAAGTTACAGCCCCCACGAAGGCAGTTAATCAAACTTCTACTCAAGTTCCACACGCAGCCTCAAAAGGGCTGCGCGACCCCACACGACCTTAGATAGGTAAAACGCAAATGAAAGCTTTATTAGTTCTGGCCCTCAGCAGTCTGTGCGCTACCGCGATGGCTGGTGAGATCCCGACTGATGTCGCCAACCAGCAAGTACCGGTAGAGGAATATAGTTACTCCACTGACTTGGACATCGCCAAAGTTATTTCCATGAGCGAAGTTCCAGAAGTATGTGAAGTTGTACCAGCTCGCATGGAATATGAAGACTCCAAAGGCCAGCGGCATATTCTTCAATACCGAGTTATGGGCAACGGTTGCTCTAACGGCTAATCGCCGAGTTCATTGCACACACCTTGATGACTGCCGGCCGCAAGAAATCCGTCTTGCGGCATGGATGCCAGCCCCTACCCGAGGGAGTACCGAGCATCACCCCACGGCATGCGACCACGGCCATCGCATGCATTACCCCAAAGATTCAAATCAGAACGCAAGCCATTGGCGCTCCACCTGGAGAGCCCCACCACGCCCCTGGCTGATGGCGCTTGGCCTCCTTCCAGGGAGCTTCTCGAAGCGTACGAGCGAAGATATTGAGTTGTGTCAAAAACCTTGAAAAGGCTTTCAAAAACACAACATCTAGTAAATTTGATCATTTATTGATCAAAAAAAGCCATTTCTCATCGACCACAAAAAAAATCTTCAACGAGCAAAGCCTTGTAAACCCGCGCTCTGCCCTTCTTCATCGCCTTTCTTGGGCCCGCCTGCGCCCATCGGTCACCCCACGCCCCTGAAAAAATCCTTATAATGCGTCCTCAAAACGGGACTGCAACATTCCCTTACCGGATGGAAAACGACCTGCTGCATCGCACGCCGGAGCTGAAACACCCAGCTCCACCGGCCAGCAGCCTCGAGGCACCCGCAGACGAATTTCTGTTTATTGCCTGCGTCACTGCTGCAACAAACGATTTCTTATGATTTAACGCGGCCGGTAGCGCCGTGTGAAAAGCCAACTTTATTCATTTTCACACGGGCATCTGGCCCTCAAGCAGGAGACGACACGTCATGCTGAGCTGGGACGAATTCGACAAAGAAGAAAGCGAAACCACGGTCAAGGGCAGCAATGCCGGTGGCCAGGCTTCTGAAGCCACCATGGACCGTCTCGACAGCGCTGGTGGTGCCGCAGCTCTCGAAGCTCGTGCCGTGACTAGCGCCGACTCGGCTGCCGTGATCCGTGCCAAGGCAGCCCTGGATGAACTGGACATCGCTGAAGGCCTGGCCGAGCTGGAAGGCTCTTCCGCTCGCATCGCCGTTGATGAAAAGCGCATGATCAACTGCCGTGCCGACCTCAACCAACTGGTGCCATTCAAGTACGACTGGGCCTGGCAGAAATACCTGGACGGCTGCGCCAACCACTGGATGCCGCAAGAGGTCAACATGACCGCGGATATCGCCCTGTGGAAGAGCGTCGAAGGCCTGACCGACGACGAGCGTCGCATCGTCATGCGCAACCTGGGCTTCTTCTCCACTGCCGACTCCCTGGTCGCCAACAACCTGGCCCTGGCTGTATATCGCCTGATCACCAACCCGGAATGCCGCCAGTACATCCTGCGCCAGGCCTTCGAGGAAGCGATCCACACTCACGCCTACCAGTACTGCATCGAATCCCTGGGCATGGATGAAGGCGAGATCTTCAACATGTACCACGAGATCCCATCGGTAGCGAAAAAAGCCGCCTGGGGCCTGCGTTATACCCGTGCGATCTCCGACCCGGAATTCAACACCGGTACCGTCGAGACCGACAAGGAACTGCTGCGCAACCTGATCGCCTACTACTGCGTACTGGAAGGTATCTTCTTCTATTGCGGCTTCACCCAGATCCTGTCCATGGGGCGCCGCAACAAGATGACCGGCGTTGCCGAGCAGTTCCAGTACATCTTGCGTGACGAATCCATGCACCTGAACTTCGGTATCGACGTGATCAACCAGATCAAGATCGAAAACCCGCACTTGTGGGATGCCGAAATGAAGGAAGAGGCCACCCAGATGATCCTCCAGGGCACCCAGCTGGAGATCGAGTACGCTCGCGATACCATGCCACGTGGTGTATTGGGCATGAACGCCGCGATGATGGAGGACTACCTCAAGTTCATCGCCAACCGCCGCCTGTCGCAGATCGGCCTGAAGGAAGAATACCCAGGCACCACCAACCCATTCCCATGGATGAGCGAAATCATGGACTTGAAGAAAGAGAAGAATTTCTTCGAGACCCGTGTAATCGAATACCAGACCGGTGGTGCACTGAGCTGGGACTGATTCGGGCAGCGAGCCTGAACCCCTGGCCCGGATATAGGGCCGGCGAATGAATGAAAAAGCCCTGACCTGGTCAGGGCTTTTTATTGGGCTCGAACACCCGATACATCCCGGTAGCTACGACGGCTCCTGCCATGACAGCTACACAGGAGACAACTGGCAAAGAACAAACAATGGATGCAGCCTGCGAGCCTTGCCGCTATAAAATCCTCTCCATCGTTCAAGGACCCAAGCCCCATGAAATTCGATGTCGCCTATTGCATCAGCCTCGACGACAAGTTGTCGATCTATGACGTACGGGACCTGAATTTCGATGAGACCGTGGACTTCGACTCCGCCAAGGAGCACTTCCAGTGCCCCAACGACATATGTCGCATGATGTTCGAAGCCAGTAATGAACTGGGTACCTTCAACGCCAAGAACGTCAATTACATTCGCACACCGCACTTCAAGAACCTGACCACGACCCGGCACATGGAGGGCTGCCCCTACGGCGCCAGCAAAACCGGCGGCAACATAGACGGTCTACAGGCCGAGAACGATCGTGAGGAGCATTTTCCTTCGGAACTACTGCTGACTCGCCGCGAATACGTGCGTAAACCAACGCTATCGACAACCTCGAAAAACACCCCCGACGAAAACCGACCAATCGCTCCAATCCAGGCTTTTCGCCCCCATCCCGAGCGGCGAGACACTCCAGACACAACCAGCATCTTTGCTCATCCCGTGGAGTGTTTCGTATCGAATATCGACGACAAGGACCTGCTCAAGCGCATGCCGCTGAAGATCGGCGAACACACCGCCTCTTATGCCTCGTTCTTCAAGAAGATCGAGTACCTGCAGGACAACAAGGGACTGATCTACTGGGGCAAGATCAAGCAGATCAAGGACTACACCCAAAGCTTTCGCATCGACTTCGAGCAGAAAGTCTGGTTCAAGGCAGAAGGCGAAGCCAGGAAGAAGCCATATTCAGTCAACGTTTACCTGAGCAAGAAACTGATCGACAACTATCGCAAGCACAAGGCCTTCCTCGAAGAGATCAAGCTCGCCATCGATAACCAGCGCGAGTTGTACTGTTTCTTCTATGGTGTGACCCCGGCCTTCAAGCATGTGCCGAGCAAGAAAAACCCCGAAGCGAGCTTCGGGGTTTTCAGCGCCGATATAGAGAACCTGGATCACTTCATAATCCGCGAGGCTGCGGGCGTGGAGGCGAAGTAACCTCGCGGCTTTCAGCGTTTGGGCAACTCCAACGCCACCGCGCCAGGGTGTTTCCTGACTACCGAGTACGGCAACACGGCCCACTGCGGCCCGTCGCAAGCCCGCTCTACCCGGGGGAAGTGAGCACTGATGAACAGGCCCCTGGGTGTGAAGTACCAACTGTTATCACCCCAGACACCGGCGTCACTGTAGTTACAGCCTTCGTCCTCGCTGGCTGGCTCGCGCATTTCACGAGGATGCAGGGCCGTGAACTGTTCGACCAGCCAGGGTGCCAGCTGCTGCGTGTTGTACTCATACAGGGCGCTATGCTCGGATTGCTTCAAGGGCTGCCCTTTTCCAACCCACAACACATCCGTCAGGGACAGGTCGCGGCCACTGTTCACGTCGATGTTCAAGGGGGAATCGCCAAAGTCCGGATGGGCACCGCCACAGGTGTAACTGGTAGCGATGCTGACACTGAGCACGGCCGAGGAGAAGAACCGCGGCTTGACGCTCTGTATGAACTCGCCCCCCTTGCCAGCCTCCAGCATGCACTCGTGGTAGCCCCCCACCTCACGCCACAAGCGCTCCATCAGCAACTGGTTGAGCTGCTCTTGCCGGTCTTGCGGATAGCCGGCTATCACCTTGAACATCGAGAGGTTCGATGAGGGTTCGCTCCACCATTGCAGCGTGTAGCCCATAAAGTCCTGCTGCTTGCCCTGCTTGAGCGTCAGGCCTTGCAGGCGCAGGTACTCATACAGGTCCTCCCGGTACAACTTCGCAAGGTACGGCAATGTGCCCAGCTTGGGTTCCTGCGCACTGGCCGGTGCCAGCCGGACCTCCAGGGTCTTGCCATTGGCCCCTTGCCACTGGCCCTGCCAGCTATCGGCAGTTCGCTGTAACTGGAAAGCTGCCTGGGGTGATGCATCCTCGGCATAACTCTCCCGACCTTCACTCAACTGCAGCGACTGCTCTTCGAGCGAGCCCGCCAGGGGCAGGTCATGGTGGTACTTCTGGTAGAAATAACGCCCCGTGACCTTGTGCGGATCACTGGTGCTGATTTCCATCACGATTGGCATCTTGCCCAAGGTGCCGACAAGAATCTGCCTGGATGAGGAGGCCTGGGCAGTCGCCCCCAGAAGCGAAACCAACAGGCCACCAAACAGCCAACGCATCAGTCCATTGAACATGGAAACTTCCTTGTATTGGACGCCGGAACACTTCCCAAAGGAAATCCCGGCCAGAGTAGTTGACGGCAATTATGGACTGCCCTCAGAACACAATCGAGCCATCGAGCGTGACGCGCCTGTCACTTCAGGCACATGCTCAGCAGCACCAGCAACAGTAATCCGATATACACCCGCGCATGCACCTGGTCCGGGATGCGGCCGATCCAAGGCGTAGCCAGGCGAATACCCAACAGTGACCCCAGTGTCAGCACCGAAAACGCCAGCAAGTCGACATACCCGACGAACCAGGGCCCCAGGTCGAAGCGACTGAACCCCGCCAGCAGCATGTAGGTAGTTGTACCCGCCAACGCCACTGGCACACTCAAGGGGTTGGCCATGGAAGTGGCCTGGGTCATGGTAAGGCCGCAACGACGTAGCAGCGGCACCGTCATCACACTGCCACCCACCCCGAGAAAGGTGGCGATAACGCCTATGCCGACACCACCAAACATGGTTTCTCCGCCCCCCAGCCGACGTGCCTCCTGCCCACCTGCCTGGTCGAGAAAGCCACGCCGCAGCAGGCAATCGGCAATGGTGATTGCCAAATAAGCGATGAATGCGTAGCGGATCACCTCGCCACTGACCCACATGGCCGCTGCCGCACCAAACACCGCCCCCAGGCCAATGTACCCGCCCAGTGGCCACAGGTAATGCCGGATGAGATTGCCGGCGCGCTGGTGTCGGCGGCTGGCAACCAATGCGTTGACTATCATCACGCAAGTGGAGGTGGCCACGGCAATATGCATGGCCGCCTGCCCCGCCGCGGAACCGCTGCCCTGGCTCGCCAGCAACATCCAGTACAACAGTGGCACCACCACGAAGCCCCCGCCGAAACCGAACAACACGGCACTGATGCCTGTCATGCAACCAAAAAGTGCCAGCAGTAGATAGAACATCGAGCAGCATCCATCAGCCAAGGAATACCCAGACGATAGAACGCAGGCGCTTGGCCGACTTTAGCAAGTCGGCCAATAATGTTGGCGTTTACGCCAACTATGGAACGTCTCGGAATGCGCAATATTCCTGTCGACCAACTGGACCAGACACCACGCCCGGTGCTGGCCATTGGCACCGATTACGCCGATGGCCAACGTCTGCCACGCCACCGCCATCGGCGGGCGCAGCTGCTATATGGAGCCACCGGCGTCATGCAAGTGGGTACCGACCAGGGGAACTGGGTAGTGCCTCCCCAGCGAGCGGTATGGATACCACCCGAAGTGGAGCACGAAGTGCTGATGCTCGGGGTCAGCACCCGCAGCCTGTACATCGAGCCTGATGCGGCTCCGCTGGGCAACAGCGGCTGCCAGGTGATCCGGGTCTCGCCGCTGTTGCGTCAATTGCTGCTGGAGGCGGTGGAGATCCCACTTGAATACGATCGGCAAGGACGCGATGGGCTGCTGATCGAACTGTTATTGCTCGAACTGCAACGGTGCCCTCCACTGCCCCTGCACATCCCACTTCCGGCTGCTCGCCCCCTGCTGCAACTGTGCCAGGCCTTTCTCGCACACCCCGACATCCATCAATCCCCACAGCATTGGGCAGACCAGTTGCATGTCAGCCTGCGTACATTCAATCGAGGATTCCGCCAGCAGACAGGAATGAGCTTCACCCAATGGCGACAGCAGGCCTGTGTGGTCCAGGCCCTTGCACGCCTGGCAGCGGCAGAGAGCGTGACACGAATCGCCCTGGATTTCGGCTACGACAGCCCTGGCGCATTCTCCACCATGTTCCGTCGGGTACTTGGACAGTCTCCGACCACCTACCTGAATCAGCTGGAGCCAAACGCCAGGTAAGGCCCCACGACCAAGGGCCATAGAGCATCCACAGTCGAGTTTGATCTGGAAATCCAATTACTGTATATACATACAGTAATTCCAACGAATCGACCTTCCGGAGAAAGCCATGGCGTCTTTAGCGATGAAAATCACCCTGGAACGTATCGCGCTCTATCAGTTCACCCCACAACACTGTGCCCAGGCACGTGACATGCTGGACTGGGACATGGAGCGTCTATCTCGTGAATCCACGGTTTCGATACAAGCTATCCAGCGTTTCGAAGCCGGCTACGAAGTCCGTGATGTGACGCGCCTGGCTCTGGCGTTCTGCCTCGAAGGCCAGGGCCTGGTATTTTTCCCAGGTTTTACCCCCGGCCGTGGCATGAACATCAAGGGTGCAACCCCCAACCCCATGGAACGTCCAGACTACGCCATGATCGAGTAATCCCTGTCCTGGCCAGTCTTACCCAGAGGGACGCCGGGTGTACCAGACGTATCGAATCAGGCGGATGCCCCTTCCTGCTGTTCCAGCGTCCCATCCACCTCCAGCCACCACGCTGTGCCTCTATCGGGTTGCGTCAGGCTGAACGCCTGTCCCATCTGCGGGGTGGTGATATTGACGCTGCGCTCCCAGGCCAAGGACAGGATACGGTCGAACGGCTCATGCCAGGCATGCATGGCCAGGTCGAAGGTGCCATTGTGGATCGGTAGCAACCAACGGCCTCGCAGGTCGATATGGGCCTGTAGGGTTTGCTCTGGTTGCATGTGCACATGGGGCCATTCAACGTTATAGGCCCCCGTTTCCATCAGAGTCAGATCGAAGGGTCCATACTGCTGGCCGATACGCTTGAAGCCATCGAAGTAGCCGGTGTCGCCACTGAAGAAGATTCTCGTCAATCCATCGATCATGACCCACGATGCCCACAAAGTGTGGTTGCCATCGAACAGGCCACGCCCGGAAAAGTGCTGAGATGGCGTAGCGATAAAGCAGATGCCACCGATTTCACACCCCTGCCACCAGTCCAACTGCCGCACCTTGGCGGCAGGCACCCCCCATTTGATCAAGGTGTCACCCACTCCCAACGGGGCAAGGAAATGCCGGGTCTTGCTTGCCAGAGCCAGTACTGCCTGATGATCCAAATGGTCGTAATGGTCATGGGACAGGATTACCGCCTCGATTTCAGGCAACGCCTCCAGGCTGATGGGCGGTTGATGAAAGCGCTTGGGACCAGCCCACTGAAAGGGCGAAGCACGCTCGGCGAACACCGGATCGGTAATCCAGAATTTTCCGCGCATTTTCAGCAACACCGTGGAATGCCCAAGGCGATAAACGCTGTGGTCAGGCGCTTTCAGCAGTTGCTCGCGGGTCAGGGAGTGGACCGGAATGGACCCAGCCGGGCGAGTATTGCGGGGTTTGTGGAACAACATGTTCCAGAATATCTGCAGCGTCTTGCCAAAGCCGGCGCGACGCACAGGGGCATGGTTACGAAAGGCCCCCTGCTCCTGGCGAGAAGTTTCCTGACGGGAAACAGGGGTGACGCTGGACGAGACAGTGGCCATCACTCAACGACTCCATGGAACGTGACTAGGTTCCGAGGTTGCTCTGCAAAACGATTCATCGGCCCAGGCCAGCAAACATCAGCCGGCCATCGTTGCTCCGAAGACGAACTACACTACACAGTGTAGTTTCTGCATTGCAACAAGATTAAGACGAAGTAGACTGCCGAGTGCTTTCACCGCCCACCCTGACTGAACCCAATTTATGACAGCTCCGAAGCGCCTCACCGACCTCAAGCGCAAAGCCATCATCCAGGCAGCGATCAACGAGTTCCGCGCCAATGGTTTCGACCTCACCAGCATGGACAAGATCGCCGCCACGGCCGGGGTCTCCAAACGCACGGTATACAACCACTTTCCGAGCAAGGAGGAGCTGTTCGCCGAGATCCTGCACAAGCTCTGGGCCAGTATCAGCGCACAGGCGGAAATCACCTACCGTAGCAACGTCCCCTTGCGCGAACAGCTGGAACAACTATTGCAGGCCAAGCTGCGATTGCTAGCCGATGAGAATTTTCTGGACCTCGCCCGGGTGGCCATAGCCGCCGCTATCCATTCACCGCAACGAGCGCAGGACATGGTGGCGCGCCTGGGTGAACGGGAAGAAGGCCTGACCGCATGGATTCGCGCCGCTCTGGCCGATGGCCAACTCAAGTCGCTGGATGTGGAGATCGCCGCCCAGCAGATACACGGCCTTATCAAGAGCTTCGCCTTCTGGCCCCAGATCAGCCTGGGCCAACCGCCCCTGACCGCGGATATGCAAACCCGGGTCATCGAATCGGCCCTGGACATGTTCCTCAACCACTACCAGGCCTGAAACCAAACGTACCCCGCACGGCTCTCCAGCTCTTGAACACGATGAAATGGCTTCGAAGGACACTGATTATTCCTACTGGAATAAATGACAATATTCATCAGAGTGATCCGATAAACGGAAAAGCCGCAGAAACGTAACAACGCGTTTCACTACAAGAACTGGTGCAGCAATCATGGAAAACCAACGCGGCAAGGGCCTTTCATTCGCCCGACGCATCTACTGGCCAAGGATCATCGGCCTCGGAATCGGCAGCATCAGTGTCTGCGCCACAATCTATCCCCTACCACTCCCCGCTTGGGTATGGGCCCTGCTGCTGTTCCACGGCCTGCTTTGGCCGCATCTGGCTTGCCAACTCTCCACGCGCTCAGCCTTTCCCTACCAGGCAGAGCGACGCAACATGCTCTACGACTCGCTGCTCGGCGGATTCTGGGCAGCGACCATGCAGTTCAATCCACTACCGACAGTCACCATCTTGTCGATGATGGCCATGAACAACGTGGCGGCAGGCGGCCTGCGACTGTTTATCCGTGGCGGTCTGGTCCAGTGCGGCGGAATACTGCTGTCCTGGGCCCTGCTTGGAGCCAGTTTCAACACCCAGATCAGCGCACTGCAAATCTACGCCTGCCTACCCATGCTGACCCTCTATCCGCTAGCGGTGGGTATGGTCTGCTATCGCCTGGCGATCAAGCTGCACGAACACAAGCGGGCCCTGAGCGCCCTGAGTCGCACCGACAGCCTCACCGGCCTGCTCAACCACGGCTCCTGGAAAGACCTGCTGCACATCAAGTTCCATAAGTGCCAGCAGCGCCAGATCGAAGCCAGCATCGCCCTCATCGATATCGACCACTTCAAGGCCATTAACGACACCTACGGCCATATCGTGGGAGATTCGGTATTGCGCCACCTGAGTAATGAGCTGCGACGCAACCTGCGCCATGACGATCTGGCCGGCCGTTACGGCGGCGACGAGTTCTGTGTGATCCTGCCACGCATGAGCCATCAACAGGCCCTGGAGGTCATGGAACGCCTGCGCCGGGTGTTCAACCAGTATCGACATCCACAGGTAGCGGAATTGCAAGTCAGCCTGAGCATCGGCCTCGCCGCCTTCAGGCCGGCCTACCTCGATCCTTCGAGCTGGCTCCATGCTGCCGACCAGGCCCTGTACCAGGCCAAACACTGTGGGCGCAACCGCATCGCCAGCAACGACGACATGGAACATCTCGTGCAAGCACAAATGGCATAAGAGGCTAGAAAACTTATACAAAAAGGAAGTAAGAATATTTTTGTATAAGTTTATTTGGATTTTTAGGGACAACTGCCATCATAATGCCGCCACTTTGCCACAGTGCCTGCCGTTCCTGTACAGCACTGCAGTAGCCCAAACCCCAACTAAATCGACTCGCAGCCGGCACCCAGCCGCTGATGCAGCCACGGTGCCCACCCTAAGCACCGTCTGCTTCATCGCTGCGAGTTTTTCTGCCAGCCATGGAACGCTGGCATTGAGCAGATAGTGCCGGATGTCAGGGAGCATTCGGCCTGCAGGCGCACTCCATAGGGATCGACGCAACGTTTCTCCCACAGAGCACCAGCCAACATGCTATTCAATCGCCACGCCAAGACCATCGATGCCCTCAACCGGACCATCGCCGAACAATCGCGCATGCTGGGAGCCATCGAACGCTCCATGGCCGTGATCGAGTTCGATATCAACGGCTCCGTACTGCGGGCCAATGACAACTTCCTCAAGGTCCTGGGATACCGCGACGACCAGGTCCTGGGCCAACCTCATAGGATGTTCTGCACCCCCGAATACGCCCGCAGCAGTGACTATCAGAAGTTGTGGTCACGCCTGAAGGACGGCCATTTCGAATCCGGTACCTTCGAACGCGTCGCCAGCGATGGCCGGAGCCTGTGGCTGGAGGCCAGCTACAACCCTATTCGTGATGAGTCCGGCAAGGTCTACAAAGTGATCAAGTACGCTCTGGATGTGACCGCCAGGATCCAGGAAGAAGTCGAGGCGCGGAACAAGCTGGACGCCATCGACCGGGCCATGGCCGTGATCGAGTTCAATCTCGATGGCACCATCCTCGATGCCAACGCCAACTTTCTCAGTCGCATGGGCTACAACCTGGCCGAGATCAAGGGCAAGCATCACCGCCTGTTCTGCAAACCGGAACTGGCCAATAGCAGCAGCTACCAGGACTTCTGGAACCGCTTGAACAAGGGCCAATTCTTCAATGGCCGCTTCGAGCGTATCGACAAGCTCGGCCGGACCCTGTGGCTGGAAGCCAATTACAACCCGGTCTACGACGCCGCCGGGCGCCTGTGCAAAGTGGTCAAGTACGCCGCCGACGTCACCGAGCAGGTGGAAAAACATGAGCGCGACGCCCAGAGCGCAGCCCAGGCCTACCACATCTCGGTCCAGACCCGCAAAGTCGCCGAGCAAGGCACCGGCGTGATCCAGGAAGCCGCCAACGAAATGCGCCAGATCGCCAGTAACATCGAAGACTCCTCCTCGCAGATCGCCCGGCTCGGTGAGCGCTCGGAGCAGATCACCGCCATCGTCAACACCATCCGGGCCATTGCCGACCAGACCAACCTGCTGGCCCTCAACGCCGCCATCGAAGCCGCCCGGGCCGGCGAACAGGGACGTGGCTTCGCCGTAGTCGCCGATGAAGTTCGCCAACTGGCTGCACGCACCAGCGGCTCGACAGCGGAAATCTCCAGCATGATCGACATGATCCAGAACGAGACCCTGCAGGCTATCAAGAGCATGGATAGCACCCGGGAACGGGCAGCCAAGGGCGTGCAACTGGCCGACCAGGCCGGCACCGCGATCCTGGAGATTCGCAACGGCGCCAGCGAGGCCGTGGACGCGGTAAGCACCTTCGCCACGGAGCGCGGCGCGCTCTGAGGCAAGGCTTTCCCGGCGTCGATAGTGGCGTCGGGAGCGGCCTGGAGGGCTATAGTGGCCCGACGTTCCAGAGCCTGGCGGAGGCCATCATGCGTTCCAGCGATACCCCGGACACCCCCACCCCGAACACCGACCACCTGCGTTTTCATCGTGCCCATGCCCACCTGGCACCGACCTTCGGTACTGACAGCTTTGCCTTGAAGGCCGAAGCCTTCGCCCGGTTTTTCGGTACGCCCACCTTCCTCGGCGCACAGACGTTGGTGGTGTTGGCCTGGGTCGCCCTGAACCTCAGCGGGCTCACCCAGTTCGATGTCTACCCCTTCATCCTCCTGAACCTGGCATTCAGCCTGCAATCGGCCTATGCCGCACCCCTGATCCTCCTGGCCCAGACTCGCCAGGCCGCACGGGACAAGGCCCAGGCCGACGCCGATGCCCAGCACCGCGAGGCCCTGGCCGTTGCCAACAGCGAACGCCAGGCCCAGGCCGCCCAGACCACCACGCAGCTCCTGGAGTTACTGGAGCAGAACACCCGCCTGACAGAGATGACCAAGCAACTGACCGAACGCATCGAGAACCTCACCAGCGAAATGCATGAGCACTTCGTACGCAAGAGCTAGTTCGGGGCCAGGCCATCAGGCCCAATGCAGATGGCGCGCCAGTTCATCGAACAGCGTGACCACCGAGCGCAGGGCCCGGCAATCCGGCCGGGTCAGCAACCACAGGGCGGTCTCCTGCCCCAAGGGTTCGCTCAATGGCACCAGGCTCCCCTCGCCAATAAGAAAGTCCGGCAGCGCCGCAACCCCAAGCCCAGCTCGCACCAGCTCAGCGACCGTCAGCATGCTGTTGCAACGATAAGCCGGTTGCACCCCCGGCCACTGCTGGCGGCGCCAGGCCACGGACGGGTGATCGGGTAGAAAATCATCCGGTGCAATCCAGGCCACCTGTGCCAGATCGCTGCAATCCACGCGCTGCCGATACTCCGAACTGGCATACAACCGATAGGACACCGCCCCCAGGCAGCGCCCCACCAGGTGTTCGGGCGGCGTGGCAGTCAGGCGCACGGCGATATCGGCATCGCGCCGGTTGAGATTGGCAAAGTCATTGGATGTGCACAGTTCGATGACCAGCGCCGGATAGTTCGGCATGAACCGCGCCAAAGCCGGTAGCAGCAGGCTCTGCAACACCGAGTCGGTGCAGGTCAGCCGTACCGTGCCGCTGATCACTTCCCCTCCCTGGGCCACGCCCACCCGTGCCGCCTCCAGGGCCTGTTCCGCGGCCTCGGCCTGCTGGGCCAGGGTCAGGGCCAGGCTGGTGGGCAGATACCCGGCGCGGCTCTTGTCGAACAGTTGCTGGCCGAGCCCAGCCTCCAGCCGGCGTACGGCACGAAACACCGTCGAGACATCCACCTTGAGCAAGGCCGCCGCACGGGCCAGGGAGCCGCCACGAACCAGGGCCAGCACCAGGGCCAGGTCGGGATAGTCCAGCTGATATTGCGCTGATGCACTGATCAATTGGGGTAACGCCAATATTGATTGCGTGAACGCCAATCTATAGTGGCCATCACCCCGCCACAAGCCCATGCGCAACAGGAGTCCCCATGCCCCCACACCCCCAAACGCCGAAGATTCGCATCGCCCTGGTGGGAGATCACGATCCTCGGATCATCGCGCACCAGGCATTGTCCCTGGCCTTGCAACACGCGGCCAGCGAAGTGGGAGCCGATCTGGACTATCAGTGGCTAGCCACTGAGCGGCTGCAAGACGAAAAAAGCCTGGAAGGCTTCGATGGCGTCTGGTGCGTGCCCGGCAGCCCCTACCGCAACATGGACGGGGCCCTGCTGGCGATCCGTGTCGCCCGGCAACGCCAGCTGCCCTTTCTCGGCACCTGCGGTGGTTTCCAGCATGCGCTGCTGGAATATGCCCGCAATGTACTGGGCTGGGCCGATGCCGAACATGCCGAAACCGCGCCGCAAGCCGAACGCGCAGTGTTGTCCCTGCTCAGTTGCGCCTTGGTGGAAACCCGCAATCTGATCCAACTGCACGCCGACAGCCGGATCTCCAAGGCCTATGGCAGCCAGAGTATCGAGGAGGGCTATCACTGCCGCTACGGTGTCAACCCGGAGTTCGCCAGCGCCCTGTTCAGCGGTGCCCTGCGCCCTACCGGCCACGACAGCCAGGGAGACTTGCGCGCCGTGGAACTCGACGATCATCCATTCTTCGTCGCCACACTGTTCCAACCCGAACGAGCCGCACTGTTGGGCCACACTCCGCCACTGGCCCGAGCCCTGCTCCAGGCTTGCCTGGAGGTGCAGCCATGAGCGCTGGCACACCTGCCCCGCCCTACTACGCGGTGATCTTCAGCTCCCAGCGCGGTGAAGCCGATCCCGCCTACGACCAGGCGGCCGAGCGCATGCTGGCGCTGGCTCGCCAGCAGCCGGGGTTTCTTGGGGTGGAATCGGCACGCGGCGCGGACGGTTTTGGTATCACCGTGTCCTACTGGAGCAGTGAGGAGGCGATCCTGGGCTGGAAGCAGCACGCCGAGCACAGCACCATCCGCGAACGCGGCCGCAGCCATTGGTACCGGCAATTCCATACCCGGATCAGCAAGGTCGAGCGGGCCTACAGCTTCGGTGAATGAGAGCGCTCCCGGCCTTCGTCGAGAAGGTCCGGGAGTGGGTGGAGGATCAGCCCTGGCCGCCCGGCAGCAGGCTGCGCACGGCCTGGATTTCCGGCAGGTCGCTGCGGCGCATGTACACCCGCAACGGTTCACTGATGTTGATCCGATCGTCGATGTTCTGGTCCAGCAGCAACTGGATCTGTTCACGCCGCAGGCTCATGGCTTCGTCGGACACCCGTGCCCAGACGAATTCACTGGCCGGGACTATGGCGTCATCGGCCACATCCATGCCGAAGGAGTCTTCGCTGAAACGCACGATGTAGCGACCGGTCTTGCGATTGAGGCCGACAAAGCCCTTGAGCTGGTCGGCGGCCTGGCAGATGAGTTCGGAAGTGATGCTCATGGTAAACCTCGCTGTGGATGCCACAGGGCTGGTGATCGATGGTCTACACGCGAGGCAAGGAAAGCGATGTTCTCAGGCTTCCCTCTGATGGGGAAACTGCGGCGCCCAAGATTACTGCAAAGCGCCGGGAAAAACCGTGAAAGATGCGAATCAGAGCGATACATGTCGCTCTGGCGATAGCACAAGCGTCATTGAGTTGCTAAAAGATAACCCCCTGCACCCGCCCCCACGAAAGGATTTCGAGCATGCCAGCAACCTTCACCCCCAGCGCCCTGATGCTGGGCCTGATGCTCGCCTGCGGCCTGGCCCAGGCCGCCGAACAACCTGACCCCGAAGCCCTGGCGGCCCGCCAGGGTATTCCCCGGCCAGCGGTAATTGCCCACCGCGGCGCCTCCTTCGATGCCCCCGAGTCCACCGCCGCCTCCTACAAGCTGGCCCGGGACCTGGGAGCCGATTACCTGGAGATGGACTTGCAGCGCAGCAAGGATGGCGTGCTGTTCGCCCTGCACGACAACAACCTGCAACGCACCACCGATGTGGCGCGCAAGTTCCCCGAGCGCAAGGACAGCCCGGCCAATGCCTTCACCATGGCCGAGCTGAAAACCCTGGATGCCGGCAGTTGGTTCAACCAGGCCCACCCCGATCGCGCCCGGCCTGGCTTCGCCGGCCTGCAGATCCTCACCCTGGATGAAATCATCGACATCGCCCAGGGCAGCACGGCGCACAAGCCCGGGCTCTACATCGAGACCAAGGAACCCCAGCTGTTTCCAGGCATCGAGCATGACCTCAAGGCACAGCTCCAGGACCGCGGCTGGCTGAGCCCGGCCGGGTCGACCCTGGCCAAGAGCGATCTGGCTGTGGGCCAAGGCAAGGGCAAGGTGGTCCTGCAAACCTTCGACAAGCACAGCCTGGAACTGCTCCACAAGGAAATGCCCCAGGTACCCAAGGTGCTGTTGCTGTGGCTTGCGCCTGGCAGCATCGAGCCAGCCTCCGGGCAGAGCTTCGCCGGCAGCGGCGAAACCGACAAGGCCGCCTTCTATGCCCGCCAGCAACCCCGGGACCAGGCCGAGTTCAAGCGCTGGGTAGATTTCGCCAAGGCCCAGGGCGCCGTTGGCACTGGCCCTTCCGCCGCGCTCACGGCTGGAGGCGACCAGAGCTACGCCGACCTGGTACAACCCTGGATGAACCAGTACACCCACGAGCAGGGCTTGCTGGTCCATGTCTATACCGTCGACGAACCGGTGGACTTCCAGAAAGTCATCGGCGCCGGGGTCGATGGCATTTTCACCAACCGTAGCGACCAGTTGCTCAAGTACTTCCAGCGTCCGGCCGGCACCAGCGTCACCCGGTTGCTGGAGGCCAGCGGCTACTGAATGCCTGCCTCGCGCTGGAACGGCGAACTCTGGCTGGGCCGTGACTTCGGCCTGGTCCATGGGCACATGGGGCCTACCACGGCCCATGCCCATTACGCCCACCAACTGATCATCGCCCCCGGGCAGCCGGTTACCGTGGAACTGGACGGCGTACGGCGCAGCGGTCACTACCTGTTGATCGAGGCCTTGTGCCGCCACGCCATCGTCCAGGCTCCCGAAGCTGCCTTCACCGTCTATGCCGAACCGCTGTCGATCGATGCCCGGGACCTGCACCAGAGCATGTGCGATGTAACGCCAACGCTGCCCGACCTGGAAGCAGCGCTGCGCACTTGCCGACGCCAGCCCATGGCCGACCAGCGTGTCGAACGCGCACTACAGGCACTGGACGCGTCCCTGGATGGCAAAGTCGCTGCGGCACAGCTAGCGGTCCAGGCCAACGTCTCCCTGAGCCAGCTGGAGCGCTTGTTCGCCCGAGACGTGGGCCTGCCGGTTCGGCGCCTGGTGCTCTGGCGACGCCTGCGCCTGGCCATGGCCCTGATGCTGCAAGGCATGCCCATGACCCAGGCCGCCCACGACGCCGGCTTCGCCGACGCCGCGCACTTTTCCCGGACGCTGAAGGCCTTGTTCGGCATCACCGCGGGCCAGGCTCTCAAGACCCTGAAGACGCGTTTGCTGGCTTGACCTGCCGGCGCAAGGCCTGTGGCACCTTGGGCTCGGCGCTGTAGCGCTGGGCCTTGAAAGGCTCGAGCAATTGCCCCCAGTAGTTCACCGGATAATCCGGACGGCTGCCTATACCCAGATCCCCCGGGCGCATCTGATAGTCATGTCGATAGAAAGCGGTACCTAACAACCCGTCCCACAGGTTGAAGAACAGACCGAAGTTCACATCCCCGGCACGACCGTACTTCATGTGATGAAAGCGATGCACCGGAGCCCAGGCGAACACCAGGCGCAGCACACCAAGGCGCATGTCGACATTGGAGTGCTGCAACAGCAACTGGACACCGATGGCCAGGGCCAGCAATTGCGCCACCGGCAGCGGGATACCCAGCACCAGCAGCGGCAACAGCCCCGCCGAAGCCTCGAGCAACTGGTGCAAAGGATGCTTGAGCAAGCCGTTGAAGCCATACATGCGTTGCACGCTGTGGTGCACCGCATGCAGGCGCCAGAGCCAGGCCCAACGGTGACTGGCGTAGTGCGCCAGGGTGATCCCGCAGTCGGCGACGGTAACCGCGAGCAACAACTGCCCCCAGAGCGGCCAGTCCCGGGGCCACAAGCCCTCATGGGCCAGCAGCATCGCCAGCCCCGGCAGCGCCAGCAGGCCGATGGCATTCAACCCCTCGTTGACCACGGCGTGCAGGCAGTCGCGCAACCGATCCCCGTGGGAGCGGTTCCAGGCGGGCTCATAGGGCAAACCCCATTCGGCCAGGAAGGACACGCCAAGGGCCGCCAGGAATAGCCAGAGCAGGCCCGCTGCCGAGCCGCCCGCGCTACCCATCCACCAGACACCGGCGCCGATGAAACCACCAAAGAACAGCGGCCCATACAACCACGCAAGCATTCGTTTCATCCGTCTTGTCTCCATCATTAAGGAGACAGCAGCTTGCCGGCCACCCACGGCCACAGGCTTGAACAAACGGCGCAATCGGTGGCGGGAATTAAGGGTGAATTAAGTTGCGCTGGTTAACCTGTGTCCATCCAAACCCATCACCCCCAAGGAATCATCCATGAGCAAATTCTCCGCACTACTGGCCGCCACCGCCCTGACCCTGACCGCTGGCCTGGCCCAGGCCGATGTCCGTCCAGACCTGATCCCGGGCCTGCTCAAGTCGGGCGCCATCATGGACCTGGAGAAACTCAACCAGCTGGCCCTGGCCCAGCACCCCGGCACCAGCGCCGCCAACATCACCGACACCGAGCTGGAACAGACTGCCAGCGGCGCCTACGTCTACCAGGTGGAATTGCGCGACGGCAAAGGCATCGAGTGGGATGTGGACCTGGATGCCAAGACCGGCCAGGTCCTGGCCAACAAACAAGACCGGTAACCGGCAGATAGCACAAGGCCGCGCCTCTATAAGGGGCGCGGCCTTGTGTTTTGCGGGTCCCGGGATCAGGCGCTCAGGCGCGCCGTGACTTCGTTCAGTTGTCCCGACAGGCCATGCAGGTTGCGGCTCGCCGCCTCGGTACGCTGGACGTTGTCCAGGTTGGTGCTGGCGATGGAGGTGATCTCGGTCAGGTTGCGCGAGATGTCCTCGGCCACCGAGGTCTGCTCCTCGGCAGCGGTGGCGATCTGCCGGTTCATGTCGCGAATCGCTTCCACCGCCTGGGTGATGCGCTCGAGCATGGCCCCGGCCTCGGTCACCTGTTGCACGCTCTGCTCGCTGCGCTCCTGACCGCTCTCGATGGCCTGGGCCGCATCCACGGCACCGGTCTGCACGGTCTGGATGATCTGGTTGATCTCGGTGATCGAAGCCGCGGTGCGCTGCGCCAGGCTGCGCACCTCGTCGGCGACCACGGCAAAACCACGCCCGGCCTCGCCGGCCCGGGCCGCCTCGATAGCGGCGTTGAGGGCCAGCAGGTTGGTCTGCTCGGCGATGCCCTGGATCACCTCCAGCACCTTGCCGATCCGCCCGCTGTCGGCTTCCAGGCGACGGATCACGGTCGCGGTATTGGCGATTTCGCCACGCATCTGGGTGATGCTATCGATGGTGCTCTGCATCACCTGCTCGCCCTGCTGCGCCGACTGGTCGGCATCGTCGGCGGCACGGGCAGCGTCGGCGGCATGGCGCGCCACCTCCTGGGCCGTGGCGGACATCTCGTTCATCGCCGTGGCCACCTGGTCGGTACGGCTGAACTGCTCGTTGGTGCCCTGGGACATCAAGGTGGCGATGGAGTTGAGCTCGCCGCTCGAGGTGTCCAGGTCCGAGGCACTGCGCTGCAGGCTGGTGAAGGTCTGGGCGAGGAAGTCGCGCAGGGTGTTGGCCGCGGCCGCCAGCTTGCCCAGTTCGTCCTGGCGCGTGTTGTCCACCCGCTGGGAGAACTGGCCACGGCTGAGCTGGGCCACGTAGTCGATCAACTGGCGAATCGGCTCCACCAGGCTGCGGTTGACCAGCCACAGGCTGAGCAGGCCGATCAACAGGCCGGAGACGAGCATCACCAGGATGCCCAGCCACACCGTACGATCGGCGGCCGAGCTGATCTGCAACGACTGCTGCTGGCCTTGCTTGCGCAGTTCAGTCACCAGCTCGCTCATCTGGTCGCTGGCAGCACGGTCGAAGCCCTTGACCGCAGCATCGCCGGCACTCGGATCGGCGCCACCGGCCACATAGGCATCACGGGCCTTCTGGTAGGCCTGGCCCAGGGCCAGATGCTCCTGGGCCAAGCGCTGGACCCGGCTCTTGAGCGACGCGTCCAGGTCTGGGGTCTGTGCCAACTGTCCCAAAATGCTCTGCACGTCGCGCTGACGATCTTCGAACTGCTGCCAGTACTTGTTCATTTCCTGGGGCTGCTTGCCTCGCAGCAGCACGTTCTTCCACTCCTGCACCTGGATCTTGAACTGCAGGTTGGCCTCGTCGATCAGCTGCGAACTGTGCAACGGGCCTTCGATCAGCTCGCGGTAGCTCTGCACGCCATTGGACAGCAATTGAAAACACGCCAGGGCGATCAACAGCATCGCCAGCAGGCTGCCACTCAGCAGGGCAAGAATTTGCGCCCTCAGGGATTTTTGCAAAAACATCGAGGAGATCTCATGGCAGGGAAGGAACAGGCCCGAAAAGGCATGCGTAAGTCCGAACTTCCCTGTCGGGCACATTCGAGACAGCTCGAATGCACGTGGCATGTGAGCGTGATCGGCATCGACGACACATTCTTGAGGGCCGCCGACCACCGGTATAACGCGGCGAATCATGGACTTTCAATTGTCACAAAACCGTCAAAAAGCATTGCCATGATGTGGCTCAAGTGAACCTGTGAAACCCGCGCCAGGCACCGTCCCTCCTGCGAGCCCCCATGAACCACAGCATCGACCAGAGTCACCGCGATTCCGATCTGTTTGGCCTGCTCTACGGTTACCGCTTCCGCCCCGGCGAACGTGGTCGCGAACTGGATTCGGCCAAGGCCCTGCAAGCCCTGCAATCTGCCGAACACCAGGATGAATTTCTCTGGCTGCACCTGAACCTGGCCCATGCCGCCTGCGAGCGCTGGATGCAGGCCCACCTGCAACTGCCCGAGGAGTTCTTCGAAGCGTTGCATGAGGGCTCGCGCTCGACTCGCATCGAGCACGTGGACTCGGCCCTGCTGGCGGTGGTCAACGACGTGGTGTTCAACTTCAGCAGCATGGTGTCCTCGGACATCTCCACCCTGTGGGTCTGCGTGCGCAGCAACCTGATCATCAGTGCTCGCCTGCAACCCCTGCACTCGGTGGACAAGTTGCGGTCCTCGGTCAAGGCTGGCGAACAGTTCCGCTCGCCCCTTGAGCTGCTGGTGCACCTGCTACGGGACCAGGGGGAAATCCTGACCCAGATCGTGCGCAAGACCAGCCTCAGCGTCGACCAGATCGAAGACCAGTTGCTGGCGGCCCGGGCCTCGGCCAACCGTGCCGAACTGGGAGCCATGCGCCGGGTGCTGGTGCGCCTGCAACGGCTGCTGGCCCTGGAACCCGGATCGTTGCTGCGCCTGCTCAACCGACCGCCACAATGGCTGCAAAAGGACGACGTCAAGGAACTGCGCAAGTCCACCGAAGAGTTCGCCCTGATCATCAACGACCTCACGGCCCTGGGGGAGCGGATCAAGCTGTTGCAAGAGGAAATTGCCGCCAACCTCAACGAACAGAGCAACCGCACCCTGTTCACCCTGACCGTGGTCACGGTACTGGCCCTGCCGATCAACATCATCGCCGGCTTCTTCGGCATGAACGTCGGCGGCATTCCGTTCTCCGGCGATCCGGAAGGCTTCTGGATCCTGGTGGCGCTGGTGGTCACCTTCACCGTGATCGCCGGGCGCTGGGCCTTTCGCAAACGCCAGGACTACTGACCCTGCGGCCGCTGCGCGCCCGTACGCAGCCTCGCTGGCGCTCGACAGCGGCTACAGCACCAGCGTATCCGCAACCCCGCCTCGTGTAGCCGCTGCCGCAGTCTGCGCACGGCTCGGCACGAGCCGCCGGGGCAAACGGATCAACGGGCCAGTCAATTGCACAAACCATGACCTGGGGCAGTCTGCCTGTAACATTCGGCAACGATCATGGAAGCCATTCCTTCCAGCCACAGGATTGTCCAGCAATGGCCACCCCTTCCCTGACCGTCGCCTCCCCCAGCGTCGACGCCAAACCGCAACTGGATAAGAAACCCGGCCCCTTCACCCTCGTGGTGTTCTTCGCGATATTGGCCATGGGCTTGCTGTTCACCGCCTACAGCCTGATCCACGACATGCATGAACTGGGCACCACGGTCACCACCTGGACCCCGTTCCTGCTGCTTGGCGTCGCGCTGCTGATCGCCCTGGGCTTCGAATTCGTCAACGGCTTCCACGACACCGCCAACGCGGTGGCCACGGTGATCTACACCCATTCGCTGCCACCACAGTTCGCGGTGGTCTGGTCCGGCCTGTTCAACTTCCTCGGGGTGCTGCTGTCCAGCGGCGCAGTGGCCTTCGGCATCATCGCCCTGCTGCCGGTGGAGCTGATCCTGCAGGTGGGGTCTTCCGCCGGCTTCGCCATGATCTTCGCCCTGCTGATCGCCGCCATCCTGTGGAACCTCGGCACCTGGTGGCTGGGCCTGCCGGCCTCTTCCTCCCATACCCTGATCGGCTCGATCATCGGCGTCGGCGTGGCCAACGCCCTGATGCACGGCCGCGACGGCACCAGCGGTGTGGATTGGGGCCAGGCCACCAAGGTCGGCTACGCCCTGCTGTTCTCGCCACTGATCGGCTTCGTGTTCGCCGCCCTGCTATTGCTGGCCCTGCGCCTGTTCGTCAAGAACCGCGCGCTGTACAAGGCGCCCAAGGGCGACACCCCGCCACCGTGGTGGATTCGCGCTCTGCTGATCCTGACCTGCACCGGGGTGTCGTTCGCCCACGGCTCCAACGACGGCCAGAAAGGCATGGGCCTGATCATGCTGATCCTGGTGGGCACCCTGCCCATGGCCTACGCCCTGAATCGCACCATGCCCGCCGACCAGGCCCTGCAGTTCGCCGCCGTGGCCGAAGTCACCCAGCAAGCCCTGGTCAAGAGTGCTCCACAGGCCGCGCCAACCGATCCTCGCGCGGTACTCTCGGAATACATGCGCAGCAAGCAAGCCACGCCCGAACTGGTGCCGGCCCTGGCCGCCCTGGCCGGTGCCATCGGCAATGAAGTGAAGGGTTATGGCTCGCTGTCCAAGGTTCCGGCCGAAGCCATGGGCAACGTGCGCAACGACATGTACCTGACCAGTGAAACCATCCGCCTGATGGACAAGAACCAGATCGGCCATTTCGACCAGGACACCCGCGACAAGCTGCAACTGTTCAAGCAGCAGATCGACAATGCCACGCGCTTCATCCCGTTGTGGGTGAAGATCGCGGTGGCCATCGCGCTCGGCCTGGGCACCATGGTCGGCTGGAAACGCATCGTGGTGACCGTCGGCGAGAAGATCGGCAAGACCCACCTGACCTACGCCCAGGGCGCCTCGGCGGAGACCGTGGCGATGCTGACCATCGGCGCGGCGGACATGTTCGGCCTGCCAGTGTCCACCACCCACGTGCTGTCCTCGGGGGTGGCCGGGACCATGGTGGCCAACGGCGGCGGCTTGCAGATGCGCACCATCCGCAACCTGGCCATGGCTTGGGTGCTGACCCTGCCGGCAGCGATCCTGCTCTCCGGCAGCCTGTACTGGCTGTTCACCCAACTGTTCTAGCCGGCAGTCCCCCGCGGCTCGTTCCGAGCCGTACGCAGCCTGCGGCAGCGGCTACACGGAGCAACCCTGTCGACTCCTGTAGCTGCTGTCGAGCACCAGCGAGGCTGCGCACGGGGGCGCAGCACCCGCAGAACCCGAGGGCTCGTACCTAACCAGCGGCTACCCGATGCGTGAGCCGCCACGGACGGGGGATCAGGACGCAAACAGCTTGCTCAGGCAGGCCAGTTTCTTCTTGTAGGAACGCCGGGCCTCCAGCGCCTCTTCCAGGGTCACCGGAATAAAGCGCGCCTTCTGGTTGGGCTGCATCTGCCCCACCAGGTCCAGGTCGGCGCTGATCACCGTGCCGATCATCGCGTAGCCGCCACCGGACACCGCATCCCGATGCAGGACGATGGGCTCCAGCCCCGCCGGCACCTGGATCGAACCGATGGGATAACAACTGTCGACGATGTTCGACGGATCGGAACCGGCACCGAACGGCTGCTCCCGAGGCTGGAAGCCCAGGGCACTGCCACCCTTGAAGCGATAGCCGATGCGATCCGCCTCCGAGCCCACGGTCCAGGGTTCGGCGAAGAAACTCGCCTTGGCCCCCTCGCTCAGGCGTTCGTAATAGAGCCCCGGCACCACCCGCAGACTGATCTCGCCCCCCAGGGACTGGCGCAGCGCCATGGGCAGGCTGGCCCCCGGGCGGCCCTTGCCACTGTCGATCCCCACCGGCAGCTCATCGCCGGCCGCCAAGCGCCGCCCCTGGAAACCGCCCAGGGCGCCCAGGGCATAGGTGGAACGGCTGCCCAGCACCAGCGGCACATCGATGCCACCGGCCACCGCCAGGTAGGCCCGGGCCCCGGCCTTGGGGAAGTCGAAACGCAGCACTTGTCCGGCCTTGACCGCGAACGCGGTATCCAGGTGCCTGTCCACGCCGTCGAGCTTGGGCGTCATGTGTGCACCACAGACCGCCACCAGGGCATCGGCAGTGAACTCAAGTTCCGGCCCGAGCAAGGTGCACTCCAGGCCCGCGGCGCCAGCCGGGTTGCCCACCAGTTGGTTGGCGGCGCTCAGGGCGTACTGGTCCAGGGCCCCGGACGGCGGGATGCCCAGGTGATAGAAGCCCTCGCGGCCCAGGTCCTGTACCGACGTGGCCAGGCCCGGTTTGATGACCTTGATCATGCCAACACCTCCTGCAGCGACTTGGGATAACCGACCGGGTCGGCGAGAAAGGCATCCAGGGAAAACTCCACCTCACGGATGCGCAGGTCGAAGCGCCCGGCCTCCACCTCGGCCACCGCGTGGTCATAGGCCTCGCGGTCGATAGGCTTGAACTGCACGATGTCCCCGGGGCGGAAGAACACCATGTGCTGCTTGAGGTAGGCCAGTTGCTGCTGCGGGTCGTAGATCGGTGCCGGGGTCACGCCGAACATCTGGTAGCCACCAGCGCCGCGCACCGAGTAGATGCAGCCGAAGCAGCCGCCATGGCCCAGGGTCAGCTTCGGCGTGTCGGTGCGCGGCCGCAGGTACTTGGGCACCTGCAACTGGCGCTCGCGCTCGACCATCTGGAACATGAACGGCAGGCCGGCGACGAAACCCACCATGGAGACGAACCAGGGGGCGCCACTGTGGGCGGCGATAAAGGCGTCGACATCCGCCAGGCCATTGATCCGAGCCGCGTACTCCAGGTCGGTGGCGTCCGGGTCCTGGTGCCGGTCGCGAAAACGCATCAGGGTTTCATGGGTCCAGGGGTCGTTGTACAGCACCGGGATCTCGATGATCCGCGTGTGCAGACTGCGCTCGGCCACGGCGCCGGCCTCGGCCTCGCGCACGGCCTCCAGCAGGGCCTGGGGCGCGATGCGATCCGGATCGAAGCGGATCTGGAACGAGGCATTGGCCAGGCATACGTCCAGTACCCCATCCAGGGCCAGGCGCTCCACCGCGCGGGTGACCGCCATGCCCTTGAAGAAAGCCTCAAGGGACATGCTGTCGCTGACTTCGGCAAACAGGTGCTCGTCGGCACCAAAGCTGTAGCGGATCGGTTGGTTCATGCGACACCTCCGGCACGGCGCCCGGCCAGCCAGGTTTCCAGGGTTGCGGTATGGAAGTCCGCGCCCGCCAGCCAAGGCTCGGCCAGCAGCTCGCGATGCAGGGTCAAGGTACTGGCCATGCCAGTCAAGGTCGTTTGCTCCACGGCCGCCCGCGCCCGAGCCAGAGCCTGCTCGCGGTCGGCGCCATGGACGATCAGCTTGGCCAGCAGCGAGTCGTAGTAAGGCGGCACGGCGTACCCCGGATACAGGTGACTATCGACCCGCAGCCCCGGCCCTTGCGGCCAGGACAACTCCTGGACCTTGCCCGGGCAGGGGAAGAAGTCCCGCGCCGGGTCCTCGGCGTTCAGGCGCATCTGCAGGGCCGCGCCATTGAGGTGGATATCCTCCTGGCGCAGATCCAGCGGTTCGCCACCGGCAATGCGCAACATGGCCTGGACCAGGTCGACACCGGTGATCAGCTCGCTGATGGGATGCTCCACCTGGATGCGGGTGTTCATCTCGATGAAGAAGAACTCGCCGGTGCTGTCGTCATACAGGTACTCCAGGGTGCCGGCGCCCTGGTAACCCAGGGCCTCGGTGAGGCGCACCGCACTGCTGCACAACTGCTCGCGCTGGGCGGCATCGAGTACCGGCGACGGCGCCTCCTCGAAGATCTTCTGCCGCCGCCGTTGCAGCGAACATTCACGTTCGAACAGGTGCACCGCACGCTTGCCATCGCCCAGCACCTGGACCTCGATATGCCGGGCCCGGCCAATGAACCGCTCCAGGTACAAGGCGCCGTTGCCGAACGCCGCCTGGGCCTCGCGCTGTGCCCGGGGAAACTCCTCGGCCAGTTGCGCCGCATCCTCGGCCAGGCGAATACCCCGCCCGCCGCCACCGGCCGATGCCTTGATCAGCAATGGAAACCCCACCGCCTGCGCCGCTTGCAACGCAGCTGGCAGGTCGAACAGTTCGCCGGGCGAACCGGGCACCACCGGCACCCCGGCGGCCTGGGCGGTACGCCGGGCCTCGGCCTTGTCACCCATGCGGCGGATGGTCCGCGCATCGGGGCCGACGAAAATCGCCCCAGCCTGGACCACCGCCTCGGCGAACTCGGCATTTTCCGAAAGAAAGCCATAGCCCGGGTGCACGGCACTGGCGCCGCTGGCCTCCAGGGCTGCCAGCAGGGCCTGGATATTCAGGTAGCTCTTGTCGGCCCGGGCCGGGCCGATGATCTGCACTTCGTCGGCCAGGCGCGCGGCCATGGAGTCGGCGTCCGCCTCGCTGCAGGCAGCGACGGTGGGAATGCCCAGGGCCTTGGCCGCGCGAATGATGCGCACGGCGATCTCGCCACGGTTGGCGACCAGCAGCTTGCGAATGGATTCGGTCATGGGACGGCCCTCACTCGACCAGGGTCGCGACGACCTGGCCCGGTTCCACCGGGTCACCGTCCTCGACCAGGAAGGCGCCGACCTGGCCGGCGCTGCCGGCAGTGAGCTCGGAAAACTGCTTCATGACTTCGATCAGGCCGATCACGGTATCGGCGCTGACGCTGTCGCCGACCTCGACGAAAGGTGCCGAGTCGGGCGTGGCCTTGCGGTAGAAAGTGCCCGGCAAGGGGGTGATGACGTTGTATTCGGCCATGTCTGTTTCTCTTGGAATAGTTGTCGAAAGGCAGGCAAAAAAAGCAAAACCGCTTGGAGTCGCGTCGATGCGCGAGGCTTGGCGGGCAACGCCTCAGCGCGGTGCTCGCACCTGGATACCGGCCAGGTCCAGCGCTGCGCGGGTGGCTTCCACCAGGTCCAGGGCACCTGGGGTGTCGCTGTGCAGGCAGATGGAATCGAACTCGATGGCCAGGTCCTCGCCTTCCACGGTGCGGACCAGCCCTTGCTGGCAGGCGCGCAGGACCTTGGCGGCCACCTCATGGGGATCCAGGACCCGCACCCGGCGGGTAAAGACGATGGAGCCGCTGAGGTCGTAATCGCGATCGGCGTAGAACTCGCGGATCACCGGTTGCCCCAGCTCCTGGGCGATCCGGCAGATCACCGAGCCGGGCATGCAATACAGCAGCAGTTCGGGTTCGAGTTTCTGCAGGTTTTCCACCAGCAGCCGCGCCGCCTCCTCGTCCCGGGCCAGGTGCATGTACAGCGCGCCATGGGGCTTTATGTGCTGCAACTTAAGGCCCTGGACTCGGGCCAGCTCACGCAGGGCGCCCAGTTGGTAGAGCATGTCGTCCACCAGCTCCTGGGCCGGGGCGTTGATGTGGCGCCGGCCGAACCCCACCAGGTCGCGAAAGCCTGGGTGGGCCCCGATGGCCACGCCCCGCAGCCGGGCCTGCTCGATGGTGCGGCGCATGGTGCCGGGGTCGCCGGCATGAAAGCCGGTGGCGATATTGGCCGAGCTGATGAAGCCCATCAGCTCGTTGTCGACGCCATCGCCGATGGTCCACGGGCCGAAGCTTTCGCCCATGTCCGAATTGAAATCCACTGCCTGCATCACTGTTGCTCCAACGTTCGTGACTTCGTGCGATGGACGTTAGAGCGGCCTTGACCCCTTGGGAAGATCTATTATCAGATAGAGCTTGTTCTGAAAATCAGATACATGGACGGATAGAAATGTCGTTGACCCTGCGCCAGGTACGTTACTTCGTGGCCACTGCCGAGATCGGCCAGATCTCCCAGGCGGCGATCCACCTGAACATTTCCCAATCGGCGGTGACCACCGCGATCAAGGAACTGGAAGCGATGCTCGCCGTGCAACTGTTCGTGCGGTCGGCCCAGGGCATGAGCCTGACCGATGCCGGCCGGCACTTCCTCAACCGCGCCTACGTGATCCTGCGCAGCGTCGACGATGCGCTGAACAGCCCGCTGCCCGACTACCGCGCCAGCGGCACCCTGCACCTGGCCGCCAGCTACACGGTGATCGGCTACTTCCTGCCGCACCATCTGCAGCGCCTGGGGCACTGGCACCCGGACGTCACCATCGAACTGCATGAGCAGGAACGCCAGGCCATCGAACAGGGACTGCTGGCCGGGCGCTTCGACATGGCGGTGGTGCTCACCGCCAACCTGACCCACCCGGACATCGTCTCCGAGACGCTGTTCAACTCCGAGCGCCGGCTGTGGCTACCGGCCCATCACCAGCTGTGCGAGCGGGCCAGCGTCAGCCTGGCGGACGTGGCCGAGGAGCCGTTCATCCTGCTCACCGTCGACGAAGCGGAACAAAGCGCCATGCGTTATTGGGAACAGGCCGGCCAACAGCCCAGGGTGCGGGTGCGCACCAGCTCGGTGGAGGCGGTACGCAGCATGGTGGCCAACGGCAGCGGCGTGGCGATCCTCTCGGACCTGGTGCATCGGCCCTGGTCGCTGGAAGGCAAGCGCATCGAGACCCTGAGCCTGAGCGACCCGGTCACGCCCATGAGCGTCGGCCTGGCCTGGCGTCGCGACCGCGCCTTCACCCCGGCGATGCAAGCACTGCGGGACTACTTTCGCGATGCGTTCCTCGCCCCCCAGCAACTCTCCGCCCGGCGCTGAAGCGACCAGGCGACCTTCAGCGATTACGGGCGCAGCCTGCGGCAGCGGCTACACGAAGCCTGGGCGATGCGCCTAAGGAGATACCTGCCTGTAGCCGCTGCCGAGCTTGCGAGGCGGCTCAGCGATCATCGCCACTGCACGACGGCAGCGGCGACATGAAGCGGCTTGGGTCGCTGTATCGGATCAGGGGCAGGACCAGCGCTGGGCGGCGCCGGCGATCTGCCCGGCCAACTGGGCGATGGCCTGCTGGTGGGCCTGCACCAGGCTACCGAGCTCGACGCCCGCCGGCTGGCGGATCTGGCTGCTGCAGGTCAGGCTCCGGGCCGGGGTGCCTTCACTGCGCTGGCGCAGGCTCCAGACTACATCGATCAAGGCATAGCGCCCGGGCAGGGATTCGAAGCGCCGCACATCGGTCTGCAACGACAGCACCGGGCGCCCAGGCTGCTTCGGCAGGCCCTCGAGGTTGCGGGTCCCCAGCTTCGCCTCCATCTGGCTGGCCAGCGCATCGTGGAACTCATCCACCAATGGCGCGCTCCAGCGCTGGGTCTCGAGGATCGCCAGGGTGCCGCTGTCCTGGCGCACCACCAACTGTGGCTGGTCCACCTGGACCGGGATGCGCACCGTGGACATCTCGAACTGCAATCCCGAGTTCCTGGCCGTGGCGCCTTCGGTCACCGGCGGCATCAGGGTGTAGTAATGGGTGGGCGCGGAGCTGCACGCGGCAAGTCCCAGGGTCAGGCTCAACAACAGGGCACGGGTTTTCATGGCTGGGCTTCCGGTACGGATTCGCGAACGGAGGAGGATGGCGACTGGTAGGCATCCGGTTGATTGTCCTTGAGGCGTCCGCGAATCAGCGCCTCAGGATGGCGACCGAGGAAGTCGGTGAGCACCCGCACCGAACGGGCCGTGCGCTGCACCTCCTCCATGGCCTGGCCAAGTCTCTGGCGCTGTGGCGAGTCCTCGGAGAAGCTCTCGTTGGCGCTGGCCAGGGTCTTCTTCGATTGCTCCAGGGTTTCGCGCATCTGCGGCAGGACCTGGCCGTTGACCTGCTTGAGGGTCTTGTTCATTTCCGCCAGGCTGGAATCCAGGTTGGCGGCGATGGAATCGATCGGCAGCTTGCTGATCTTGTCCATGGTCGCTTGCAGTTGTTCCTGCAGCTTGTCCAGGCTGCCAGGTACGGTAGGAATCTCCAGTGGCCGGGCGCTGGGGTTGTAGGCCACGGGCTTGGCGTTGGGCACGAAGTCCAGGGAGATGAACAACTGCCCGGTCAGCAGGTTGCCGCTGCGCGCCTGGGCCCGCAGGCCATTTCTGACGAAGGCGCCGATCAGTTGCGCGGAGCGGGCGTCGTCTTCGCCGCCGGTCTGCTTCAGCAGTTTTTCATGGGCCTTGCCCAGGCGCTCGGGGTAGATCACCGCCCCCACCAGGGTCGGGAAGTACTTGCGCTCCTGGTCGTAGTCCAGGTCCATGGACACCACCTTGCCGATGTTCACCCCGAGGAACTCCACCGGAGCGTTGATGGCCAGGCCACGCAGCGCCTGGTCGAAACGCATGCGGATGTAGTACGGGGCACCGTCTGGCGGCGCCAGGGCGGTGTCCTGGTCCCCGAACAGGTTGTATTCGGCGTTCTCTTCAGCCGGCTTGGCGTTGGGGCTGTACTTGGGTTCGACGAAGGCGATGCCACCGGCGAGGATCGACGACACCGACTCGGTGTTGACCTTCAGCCCGTTGGCGCCGAGGGTCACGTCCACCCCGCTGGCATTCCAGAAGCGGCTATCGGTAGTCACGTACTTGTCGTTGGGCGAGTTGACGAAGATCTTCACGTCCACGCCCTTGCCGCTGTTGGCCAACTGGTAGGACACCACCTGGCCAACCTGGATGCGCCGGTAGTAGACCGGCGAGCCGATATCCAGGGAACCCAGGTCATCGGTATGCAGGGTGAAGCGCTTGCCCTTCTGGCCATAGGTGATGGGCGGCGGAGTCTCCAGGCCCTTGAAGCTGTCCTTGCGCTTGTCCGAGCGGCCGGCGTCGGCGCCGATGAAGGCCCCGGACAGCAGGGTGTCGATACCGGAAACGCCACTGGCGCCGATGCGCGGACGCACCACCCAGAACATCGAGTCCTCGGCGGTGAAGGGCTCGGCGGACTGGTCCAGCTCGACCTTGGCCACCACCTTGCGCCGGTCATCGCTCAAGGCGATGGAGGTCACCTTGCCGATCACCACGTTCTTGTACTTGACCTGGGTCTTGTTGGCCTCCAGGCCCTCGGCGGTCTGGAAGCTGATGCTGATCTCCGGCCCGGCCGACATCGACTTGTGGACCACCATCGACAGCCCCACCAGGGCCGCGACAATGGGCACCAGCCACACCAGCGAGACATTGAAGCGTCGCGTGCGCAGCGCCGGGGCGCCAGGGGCTGAGGGGGAACTTGCTGCGTTGGAACCTGGATGATCAGACATCTTCAACCTCTACATCCCAGATGAGCCGGGGATCGAAACTCATGGCGGCGAACATCGTCAGCACCACCACCAAACCGAAAAACAGAATGCCCATGCGCGGGTCGATGGAGCTCAAGGCACGAAACTGCACCAGGGCCGCCACCAGGGCCACCACCAGCACATCGAGCATCGACCAGTAGCCAATCACCTCGACGAAGCGATACAACCTGGCCCGCTCGCGCTGGGCCCAGCGCGAGCGGCGCTGGCAGGTCACCAGGAGAATGCCGAGGACGAAGAACTTGATGCCCGGCACCACCACGCTGGCGATGAAGATCAGCAGCGCGATGTCCCAGGAACCGGCTTTCCAGAACTCCACCACGCCACTCATGATGGTGTTCTCGCTGGCATTGCCAAAGATATTGGTGTGCATCACCGGCAACAGGTTGGCCGGGATGTAGAAGATCAGGCTGGCCAGGAGCAAGGCCCAGGTGCGCGACAGGCTGTTGGTCTTGCGCGCATGCACCGCCGAATCGCAACGCGGGCAATAGTGCTCGGATGCCTGGCAGACCTGGCCGCAGGTATGGCACAGCTTGAGTTGATGGTCCCGGGCATAGGGCGGCGTGCTCATCAGTAGCGACCCTCCAGGTCATCCCAGAGGTAGCGGATGTCCTTGCCGGAAATCAGGATGATCAGCACCGTCAGCATCGCCAATGCCCATAGCCCCAGCCCGGGATGCACATCGAGCATGCCCGCCAGCTTGACGATGGCCACCAGGATTCCCAGCAGGCAGACCTCGAGCATGCTCCAGGGCCGCAGGTGCTCCAGGGCGCGCATGCAGGCCTTGAACCCCGGTGCGGCGCGGCCGAAATTGGCAAAACCCAGCACCCAGCACAACAGGACGATCTGCAGGCCCGGGGCGAGGATGATGGTCAGGCCGGTGACCGCGGCGATCAGGCTGATCCGGCCCTGGGCCAGGGCCTCCACCGATTGCCAGAGCGTCGCTTCGTTGCTCAGGCCCTCGAGGCTGATCTTGATCACCGGGAAGAAATTGGCGAAGACGAACAGCAACCCGGCGGTGATCGACAAGGCGAACAACTGCTGCACGTTCAGGTGCCGGGCGCGGGCCAGCAGCGCACCGCAGCGCGAACACTGCGCCGCCTGACCTTTACCGAGCGGCACGGACTCATACAGGGAGTCGCAGTGTTCGCAGATGATCCAGTTGCGAGAATTAGTCATGTTCTTCAGAAAGCCGGAAGGTTGGCGAGCACAGAGGAAGGCTCTCGCCGCCGGGTATTTTCAGCAAAAGTAGAGGGCAGTGTCTAGTTTTATCCGGGGACTGGACACCACCATCTACGCCATAATAGGCGCCCCCGGAAAACTTCGCCGACCATGACCGACACAGCCCCCTCCTCCACCAAGCTCCAGCGCACGCCCAAGCAGACTCGTGGCCACCAGCGGGTCACGGCCATTCTCCAGGCCTGCGCACGCCTGCTGATTCAACTGGGGGTATCGAACCTGACCATGCACGGTATTGCCCGGGAAGCTGGCACCTCCATCGGTTCGCTCTATCACTTTTTCAGCGACAAGCAGCAGGTACTGGAAGCCCTGGGCCAGGGCCATATCGCCGCCATGAGCGCGATTGCCGAACCGTTGCATGTCGTCGATGAGAGTCATTGGCGGGGCTTGAGTTCCCAGCAGGTGATAGAACAAACCACCTTGCCGCTCTTGCAGTACATCGAGCAGCACCCCGACCTGCTGCAGATGCTCACTCCGGGCTATGCCCTGGGCCAATTGCAAGCCCCGGACCTGCACGTACAAATGCAGAACCTCTATGACCGGGTATTGAAGGCGCGCCTGCCCAATGCCAGCGCCCGGCAGCGCGAGACCTGCGTGCAGGCGCTGCTCGGCCTGCCCCTGGGCCTGTTCCAGCGGGCCCAGGAACACCAGGAGCTCAAGCGCGAGTTATTGCTCGAAGAAGTGCCGCGGGCATTGGCGGCCTACCTGGATGTCATCGAGAAACTGCATGGCCCGACCTGAAGCTGGCCCTCAATGGGCCAGCCGCACTTGCAGCCACTTGTCCCGCAACAGGTCGTAGGCCCAGTGGTAGACATAGGTGTAGGGCAAGAAGAACAACAGCACGCCAATGTCGAGGATCAACGCCTGCATCAGGCTGATATCCAGCCACCAGGCAATCAAAGGTACGGCGAACGCAACCAGGCCACCCTCGAAGAGCAAGGCGTGGATCACCCGGGTCCAGCCATTACGCACCCGCCGCAGACCCTTGAGCGCCCGGTCGAACAGACTGTTGAACAACACGTTCCAGGCCAGGGCCAAAAGACCGATGCACAGCGTCACCACGCCCATGTCCACCATCGGTTTGTCCATGATCCAGGACAGCAAGGGCGTACAGATCAACAACGCCAGCAATTCGAAGGCAACGGCCTGGGCAATGCGTTCGGTCAGGGATTTGTGTGGGCTCATCGCCGCGCTCCTTGAGTGAATGTGTTGGCGATAATCAATGATCTCATCGATACTTCATAATCAATAACCATCGATCAAGGCGATACATCATGGCATCCAACGAAGTGCTGCTGGCATTCGTCCAGGCCGCGACCCAGGGTTCGTTCTCCGCCGCCGCGCGCAAGCTGGGCAAGAGCCAGTCGACCATCAGTGCAGCGGTAGCCAGCCTGGAAATCGATCTTGATGTGCCGTTGTTCGACCGCTCCAGTCGCAAACCCGGGCTGACCCCAGCCGGGCAGGTGTTGCTGCGCCGCGCCGAGGAAATCCTCGCCGCCACCAGCCGCCTGGAAATGGCCGCCAGCCAGCTGTCCCAAGGCATCGAGGCGAGGCTCACCGTGGCCCTCTCCGACACCTACCAGTCCGATCGTTTTGAAAGCTGCCTGAGCGCCTTCGAACAGCGCTACCCGGACCTGGAGCTGGAATGCCTGATTGCCGAATGCGAAGACCTGGTGGCCCTGGTACAGAGTGGGCGGGCACAGATCGCCTTTGCTGAAATGCAGCTCCAATACCCAGCAGACCTGGAGCACAAGACCATGGATGAGCAGGGCGAGGTGTCGCTCTTCGTATCGCGCCAACATCCCCTGGCCAAGCTGCACCGCGTCGATGAGCAAACCCTGCGGCAACACCGGGAGCTGCGCCTGGCCACCGTGCTCAACCCCGATGAAAGCCGCTCCCAGGGGCGAGTCTGGTCGGCCCCCAGCTACCTGATGCTGATGGAAATGGCCCAGGGCGGCTTTGGCTGGGCCCCGTTGCCACGCTGGCTGGTGGACAACTTCGGCGCCGGCAGGCTGCAGGAACTCAAGGTCCGGGGCTGGCCGCGCCCGGTGGTGGTGGACGCCCTCTGGTCACGCCTGCGCCCACCCGGCCCGGCTGGTAGCTGGCTGCTGGAGCGGATGCTGCAGTAACCGCAGCCTCCGATAGCCACTACAGGCTATGCAAGCGGCGTTCGAGAAACCGTCGCTCCGGGGCTTGCCGAACCAGCTCCAGGGCACGCAGGTAAGACACGCGCGCCGCCTCCACCTGCCCCAACTGGCGGCAGAAATCGGCACGGGCAGCATGCGCCAGGTGGTAGTCCTCAAGGTCGCCACGCTGCAGGATGATCTCCACGAGCGCCAATCCAGCCGCCGGCCCATCGCGCTGGGCCACGGCCACCGCGCGGTTGAGCTCGATCACCGCAGAGGGCTGCAAGCGCAGCAACACATCGTACAAGCCAACGATCTGCGGCCAGTCGGTCTGCGCCGCGCTAATCGCTTCGGCATGCACGGCGGCAATGGCGGCCTGCAGGCAGTAGGGGCCGCCGCGCCCGGTGCGCAATCCACGCTCCACCAACGCACAGCCTTCGTCCATCAACGCTTGCTGCCACAGGGAGCGGTCCTGATTCTCCAATAGGATCAACTCGCCATCGGCTCCCATCCGTGCCGCCCGACGCGACTCGTGCAGCAGCATCAGGGCCAGCAACCCCATCACCTCGGCCTCCGGCAGCAGCTCCAGGAGCAGGCGCCCCAGGCGAATCGCTTCGCAGGTCAAATCCTCGCGGGTCAGCTCGGCGCCAAGGGAGGCCGAATAACCCTCGTTGAACACCAGGTAGATCACGCGCAATACGCTGTCCAGGCGCTCGGGCAGTTCGTTCAGCGCCGGTACCTGGTAGGGAATCGCCGCATCGCGGATCTTCGCCTTGGCCCGCACGATGCGCTGGGCGATGGTGGCCGGGGCAACCAGGAAGGCCCGGGCGATTTCCTCGGTGCTCAAGTCGCAGATTTCCCGCAGGGTCAACGGCACCTGGGCATCCGCCGCCAGGGCCGGATGGCAGCAGGTGAAGATCAGTCGCAGACGATCGTCTTGCACGTCCTCGCCACTCCAGTCCTCCTGCTCCAATTGCTCCAACTGGTTGGCCAGGGCAGCCTGGGAAGCAGCGAAGCGTGCCCGCCGACGCAAGCCATCGATGGCCTTGAAGCGCCCGACGGACACCAGCCAGGCCCTGGGGTTGGCCGGGATGCCGTCGTCCTGCCAGCGCTCCACCGCCACGAAGAAGGCCTCGTGCAAGGCCTCCTCGGCCAGGTCGAAATCCCCCAGGAGGCGGATCAGGGTGGCAAGGATGCGTCGCGACTGCTCGCGGTAGACCTGCTCCACCAGCGCCCGTACCGCCCCACCGGACTGGCCCGGCATCAGTCCGGCATGCCCTGGGTCACCAGCGTCACCAGGCGCTCCAGGCTCTGCCCCCAACCCTCGTGGAAGCCCATGGCCTCATGGGCCTTGCGGTCGGCTTCGGTCCAATGCATGGCGCGGGCGGTATAGAGGGTTTTTGTGCCCTGCTCCTCGAACGTCACCTCGGCGGTCATGAAGGGTTTGCCGGAAGGAATCCAGCCCGGCACATAGGCATCGGTGAACACCAGCCGCGAGGGGGCGTCGATCTCCAGGAACACCCCCATGGTCGGGTACTCGCTGCCATCCGGGGCGCGCATCAAGGTACGAAACTGGCCGCCGACCCACAGGTCCATTTCGCACTCCGGAGTGGTCATGCCATGAGGGCCCCACCACTGCACCAGCAACGCCGGTTCGGTCCAGGCGCGAAACAGCTTGCGGCGCGGAGCATCGATCAACCGACTGATGGACAATTCATGGGTGGCGGGTCCACGGCCCGCAGTCTGCAAAGTCATCGCGAAACTCCTTTTAGGGTTATCAGGGATTGAGCTCACGTACCGGACGCACTTCCACGCTGCCAACCCTGGCCGCCGGGATCTGTCCGGCGACCTGGAGCGCTTCGTTCAAGTCGCGGGCTTCGATCAGGTAGAAGCCGGCCAGCTGTTCCTTGGTTTCGGCGAACGGGCCATCGGTGATCGACAGCTTGCCGCCGCGCATGCGCACCGTGGTAGCGGTCTGCACCGATTGCAGGGCCTCGGCGGCGAGCATCCGCCCGCTGTCGCGTACCGCCTCGGCATAGGCCAGGCACTCGGCGTCCCGCGGGCTGTCGGGCAGGCTATGCAGCAGTCGTTCGTCGCTGTACACCAGGCATAGGTATTTCATGGACGTCTCCGTGATCGGGCTGATCAACTATGGTCGCTGTTTTGACCTTTGGCGAACCCGCGGCTCAAGGTTCAAGGTCGAACAAGGTAGTGCCGGTTTGCATATCGAAGGGCGCCGACCAATGCTCGTGCACCACCTGCCACTGGCCGCCCAGGCACTGGTAGGCCGCACTGACCCGCATCCAGCAGGCCTTGCTCACACCGTCGGCATCGGTGCCGCCGCAATGGGCCAGCCAATGGGCGAACGCCAGCTCGTCACTGGCCTGCACGTGTAGCTGGTGGAACTCGAAGATCCCAGGGCCTGGGCAGACCTGCATGCAAGCCTGCCAATGCGCACGGTAGGCCTCCTTGCCTTTGAATTGCAGGGCGCCGACCGCATCGAAGGAGACGATGTCATCGGCGTAGAAGCTGACGATCTGCTCGATATCCCTGGCCATCACCGCCTGCCGCCAGTGGTCGATCAGGCTGCGTACGCGGGCTTCACTGGATGGATTGGACATGGCGAAATTCCTCGAAAGGTGAAGTGGATGTCACCGAGCAGGCTGCTCGATTCATCCCTAGTCGCCTGGGGTTTCGCACAATCGACAATGCAGGTGAAAAAAAACCACACCAACCATGCAGGCACAAAAAAGGCCGCGACATAGCGGCCTTTGGCGGTGGCGGAACTACAGAGCCCGCACCATCTCATGCCAGGCCATGCCGCCGTGGTCCGAGGCCGATGCCTTGAGGTAGACGAAACCGAAGCGCTCGTAGAGCGGCACATGACGCTCCTTGCACATCAGGTGGATACGCACCTTGCCAGCGCCAGCCATGCGCGCGATGAACGCCTCCAGCAACTGCCGGGACAAGCCCAGGCCCTGGAAGTCCGGATGCACCACTACCGACATGATCACCACCTCGGGGCCTGCCGGGTCGTGGCCGACCAGTTCCTTGAAGGCCTCGTCGGCCATCTGCACCTCTAAGGTGGCGCCGGAGTTGATGAAACCGGCCACCACGCCCTCGACCTCGGCGACGATGAAACCCTCGGGCCAGGTGGCGATACGCGTGGCGATCTTGTCCCGGGTCGCCGCTTCGTCGCCTTCGTAGGCCAGGGTCTCGATGGCGAAGCAGCGGTCCAGGTCGGCAGGCAGGACGGTGCGGATCAACGGGGTCGGAGCGGTCATGGAACACCAGCCTGAAGTCAGTTGGGGGTGGCCGATTCTAGCAAGGACCCGGCGATATGTATGACCGGCATAGCGTTCGCTGGCCGCCCCGTAAAGCTTTCATATAAGCCCTGGCCAGGCTCGCGCCGAGGGACTATCTATCAGCTCCCCGACGCTTCGCCGCGTCTTGCCAAGGACCTAGACCATGAGCTCTGCCCAGATCGGTTTTTTCGTGTTGTTCGCCATTGCCACCTTCGGCGGCATCACCTTCTACCTCGACTTCTTGCACGAGCGCCGTCGCGACAAGCGCGTATCAGACGCTAGCCAGGCCCGGGCTCAGAGCCCCACCAGGCGATAACCCACCTGCAACTCGGTAATCAGATGCTGGGGCTGGGCCGGGTCGGCTTCCAGCTTCTGCCGCAGATGGGCCATGTGTACCCGCAGGTAATGGGCCCGGTCGACATAGTCCAGGCCCCAGACCTCCAGCAGCAGTTGACGATGGGTCAGGACCCGGCTCTGGCCGCGGATCAGCGCGCAAAGCAGGCGGTACTCGATTGGCGTCAAGTGCACCAACTGTCCGTCGCGGTGCACTTCATGGGTCGCCAGGTCCACCTCGATGGCGCCGAAGTTCACCTTGCTGGTGGCCGCTGCCGCCCCACTCTGGCCATGGCGGCGCAGTTGCGCGCGAATCCGCGCCAGCAGCTCCGGCACGCCGAACGGCTTGACCAGGTAATCGTCGGCTCCGGCGTCCAGGGCGGCGACCTTCTCCGCTTCCCGATCCCGCGCCGAAAGCACCAGGATCGGTACCGCCAGCCAGCCCCGTAGTTCGCTGATCAATTGCTTGCCATCGCCGTCCGGCAGGCCCAGGTCGACGATCACCAGGTCCGGCTGGCGGCTGGCCGCATGGATCAGCGCGCGCTTGACGCTGTCGGCCTCGAACACCTGGAAACCTTCGTCTTCCAGGGCGATACCGACGAAGCGGCGGATATTGGCTTCGTCCTCGACGATCAGGATGCGGGGGCTGCTGCTCATAGGGTTTCCATCGAAGGCGGTTGTCCCGCCGGCAAGGTGATGACAAAACTCAGCCCGGCGTCGGCGTGAGGCTGGGCCTCGATCCGTCCGCCATGGGCCTCGACGATACGCTTGGCCAGGGCCAGGCCCAGGCCGATCCCGGCCACGGCCGATTCCTGCTGGCCACGGCTGAAGGCCTCGAACAGGCTGGCCGGGGAACTGCCCTTGGGGCAACCAGGGCCGCTGTCGCTGACCTGCAGGATGATCTGCTGGTCGACCTGGCGCGCGCTGACCTGCACCAGGGTCCCGGTCGGGGTGTACTTGGCAGCGTTGTCCAGCAGGTTGACCAGTACCCGCTCCAGCAACAGCGCGTCCACCTCCACCAGCGGCAACTGCGGCGCCATGGCGACCCGTACCTGATGCCCGGCCAGGGGCTCGCGCAACTGGCGCAGGGCACTGCCGACGATCTCCTCCAGGGAGTTCCACTGGCGATTCAGACGCACCCCACGCTCCTGCATGCGGGCCATGTCCAGCAGGTTCTCGATCAGCCGCTGCATGGAGCCGGCCTGGTCATGGATACCCCGCAGCAACTGCGCCAGGACGCCGTCGGGGGCATGGGGCAAGGCGGCGTCGGCAGCGCCGATGATGGTGGTCAGGGGGGTGCGCAAGTCATGGGAGATCGCCGCCAGCAGGGTGTTGCGCATGCGCTCGCCCTCCATCTGCACCACGGTGCTCTGGGCCACCTCGACGTAGTGCACCCGTTCCAGGGCGATCGCCAGCTGGCTCATGCAGGCTTGCAACAAGCGTTGTTCTTCCGGCTCGCGCAGCCGCTCGGGGTCCGCCAGTTCCAGCACCAGCACGCCACGCACGCGCATCGGCGCCTTGAGCGGCAGGTAGCGCCCCCGGGCTGCCGCCAGGGTATCGGTGCCGCTACCGGCCGGCTGGCCATGATCGTAGGCCCACTGGGCGATGCTCTCGTCCAGCTCCAGGCCATTGGCGCTCAAGGCCCGCATGCGATCGCCGGCATCCGGCAGCGCCAGCCCGACCCGGGCCGCGAACACCCCGCTGAAGGTGCGCAGGGCCACGGCGCAGATCTGCTCCTCGGTGAGCGCCGCCGACAGCTCCCGGGCCAGCCCGGCCAGGGACGTGGCCCGGCGCTCGCCCTCGGCGGCGGTACGCGCCTGGTGGCGCAGGCGCGCGGTGAGCTGGCCGGTGATCAGGGCGATACCGAGCATCAGGGCGAAGGTGAAGAAGTACTGGGTGTCGTTGACCGTGAACGACCACACCGGCTGGACGAAGAAGAAATCGAAGCACAGCACCGCCAGCATCGCCGCCCAGACCCCGGGCCCACGCCCCAGGCGCAGGGCCACCAGGACCACGGTGAGCAGGAACAGCATCACCACGTTGGCCGGATCGAAGACCTTCAACAACAGCGCCGCCACCGCCGTGGCGGCAAAGCACGCCAGGCTGGCCCACAGGTAGGCCGGCGCACGACTGGGCGCCAGGCCGGCCTCGGGCTTGGGCGCCACGCTGCGCTGGCGGTCCGCTGGCCCATTGGCGATCACGATCTGGTCGATTTCCGGGTGCTGGCGACTGAGGCGATCACTCACCGACTGGTGCCAGACCTGCCACACCCGTCGCGGGTAATGACCCAGCACCAGGCGATTGGCGTTGTGCTCGCGGGCACAGGCGGCCAGGGCCTCGGCCACATCCATGCCGGGCAGGGTCGCGGTCTCGGCACCGAACTCGGCGGCCAGGGCCAGGGTCTTCATGGCAGCCGCATACCGACTGGCGCCGATGCCCCGACGCTGGGCCGGTGCCACGTGCACCACCATCCAGTCGGCCTCGAGTTTCTGCGCCAGGCGCGCCGCCTCGCGCACCAGGCGCTCGTCCGCCGGGTCCCCGGCGATCCCCACCAGCAACCGCTCCCGGGCCGGCCACAGGGCGTTGATCGAGCGTTCGCGGCGGTAGTCGCGCATCTGCGCGTCGACCCGGTCGGCGGTGCGACGCAGGGTCAGCTCGCGCAGGGCCAGCAGGTTGCCCTTGCGAAAGAAATTGCGCGAAGCCCTCTCCGCCTGGGGCGCCAGGTACACCTTGCCGTCCTTGAGCCGGCGCAGCAGATCGTCCGGCGGCAGGTCGATCACCAGCACTTCGTGGGATTCGTCGAACAGATGATCGGGCACCGTCTCGCGCACACGGATGCCGATGATCCCGCTGACGATGTCATTGAGGCTTTCCAGGTGCTGGACATTGAGGGTGGTCCAGACGTCGATGCCGGCCCGCAGCAGTTCTTCGACGTCCTGCCAGCGCTTGGGATGCCGGGAACCCTGGACATTGCTGTGGGCCAGCTCGTCCACCAGCAATACCGCCGGCTGGCGGGCCAGGGCGGCATCCAGGTCGAATTCGGGCAAGGCATGCTCACGGTGCATCAGCTGGTGCCGGGGCAGCACCTCGATGCCTTGCAGCAGCTCGGCGGTGTCGCGCCGGCCGTGGGTCTCGACGATCCCGGCCACCACGTCGCGACCCTGGGCCAGTTCCTGGCGGGCGGCGGTGAGCATGGCACAGGTCTTGCCGACCCCGGCGTTGGAGCCGAAGTAGATCCGCAACTTGCCGCGCCGGGCGGCCTGCTCGTCCTGCTGCAGTTTTTCCAGCAACGCATCGGGATCGGGGCGCCCGTCGCGGGTTGTCGTACCAGTGTCGAGAACAGCCATGTGCATCCTTGAATGAACAAGGCGGCGCTCCGGGGAGCGCCGCCTTGCGAGTCCTGTCAGACCAGGCCGAGCCCGGCCAGCAGCATGTCGATCAGTTTGATCCCGGCAAAGGGTACCAGCACCCCGCCCAGGCCGTAGATCAGCAGGTTGCGGTTGAGCAACGCCGCCGCCCCGATGGAGCGGTACTTCACGCCCTTGAGCGCCAGGGGGATGAGGAAGACGATGATCAGGGCATTGAAGATCACCGCGCTCAAGATCGCCGAGTTCGGGCTGTTCAAGTGCATCACGTTCAACGCCGCCAACTGCGGGTAAGTAGCAACGAACGCGGCCGGTACGATAGCAAAATACTTGGCCACATCGTTGGCCACGCTGAAGGTGGTCAGCGCGCCACGGGTCATGAGCATCTGCTTGCCCACCTCCACCACCTCGATCAGCTTGGTCGGGTTGCTGTCCAGGTCCACCATGTTGCCGGCTTCCTTCGCCGCCTGGGTGCCGCTGTTCATGGCCACGGCCACATCAGCCTGGGCCAGGGCCGGGGCGTCGTTGGTGCCGTCGCCGGTCATGGCCACCAGCTTGCCCTTGGCCTGGTAATCGCGGATCAGTTGCAGCTTGTCCTCGGGCCGGGCCTCGGCGAGAAAATCGTCGACCCCGGCCTCCACGGCAATGGCGGCGGCGGTCAGGCGGTTGTCGCCAGTGATCATCACGGTCTTGATGCCCATGCGCCGCAGCTCGGCGAAGCGTTCCTTGATCCCGCCCTTGACCACGTCCTTGAGCTCCACCACGCCCAGGGCCTGGGCCCCGTCGCTGACCACCAGCGGCGTGCTGCCACGGCGCGAGACTTCATCGACCTTGGCCTGCAGGGCTGGCGCAAAGCTGCCGCCCAGGGCCTCGATGTGGCGGCGGATGGCATCGGCGGCGCCCTTGCGGATGCAGCGGCCCTGGGGCAAATCGACGCCGCTCATGCGGGTCTGGGCGGTGAAGGGCACGGCACTCGCACCCAGGGTCGCAAGGTCGCGCCCAGCGATGTCGAACTGTTGCCGGGCCAGGACCACGATGCTCCGCCCTTCAGGGGTTTCATCGGCCAGGGACGCCAGTTGCGCGGCATCCGCCAGTTCGCTGTCGCGGATCCCCGGGGCCGGCAGGAAGGCGCTGGCCTGGCGATTGCCCAGGGTGATGGTGCCCGTCTTGTCCAGCAGCAGCACGTCCACGTCACCGGCCGCCTCCACCGCGCGGCCGGAGGTGGCGATGACGTTGGCCGACATCATCCGGCTCATGCCCGCCACGCCGATGGCCGACAGCAGGCCGCCGATGGTGGTGGGGATCAGGCACACCAGCAGCGCCACCAGCACCGTGGCACTGACCACGCTGCCGGTGCCGCTCATGGCCACAGCGAACAGCGAATACGGGCTCAGGGTGACGATCACCAACAGGAACAACAGGGTCAGGCCCACCAGGAGGATGGTCAGGGCCACCTCGTTGGGGGTCTTCTGCCGCCGCGCCGATTCCACCATGGAGATCATGCGGTCCAGGAAGGATTCGCCGGGGTTGACGCTGATGCGCACCACCAGCCAGTCGGACAGCACCTTGGTGCCGCCGGTGACCGAGGAGAAATCACCGCCGGCCTCGCGGATCACCGGCGCCGACTCACCGGTGATGGCGCTCTCGTCCACCGTGGCCACGCCTTCGATGACCTCGCCGTCCAGGGGCACCAGGTCGCCGGCCTCGATCAGCACCACCATGTCCTTGCGCAACTCACTGGCGGCCATGGGCAGCCAGGCCGCGCCGTGCCGTGGCTGTTGCAGCAACTTGGCCAGGGTCTGGCGCTTCATGCCCTTGAGGCTCGCCGCCTGGGCCCGGCTGCGGCCCTCGGCCAGGGCCTCGGCGAAGTTGGCGAACAACACGGTGAACCACAACCACAGGGCGATGCTCAGGATGAAGCCGCTGGGGGCCTCGCCCTGCCCGCCCAGGGACTGCAGCCACAGCAAGGTGGTGAGCAGGCTGCCCAGGTAGACCACGAACATCACCGGGTTCTTCCACTGCGCCTGGGGCAGCAGCTTCTTCACGGCATCCAGGCACGCCGTTAACAACAACCCACGGTCGAACAAAGCTATACGAGCGTTCTTACTCATGATCGGCGTCTCTTACTCACTGGCCGCGAGGGGCGAGGCAGGCATGGGCGCCAGGGCGTCCAGTGCGAGGTTCAGTTGCAGCACATTGACCCGGGGCTCGCCCAGCAGGCCGAAGGTGCGGCTTTCGCTGTGTGCTTGCAGCAGGGCTTGCAGCTCGCCCGGCGGCAGGTGCCGTGCGCGAGCCACCCGCTCCAGCTGCAGCCGGGCGTTGGCCAGGGAGATGTGCGGGTCCAGGCCGGACGCCGACGCCGTCACCGCGTCCACCGGCACCAGGCTGTCGGCGGCCAGGCCATTGAGTTGGCGGTAGGTACGGGCCCGCTCGGCGACGCTGTCCAGCAGCTTCTGGCTGGTGGGCCCCAGGTTGCTGGCACCACTGGCCCCGGCGTTGTAGGGCTGCGGCACGCTCTTGCTCGGGTCCAGCGGATCGCTGCCCAGGGTCATGCTGGGCCGACCCTGGAAATACTCCGGCCGCTGGAAGGCCTGGCCGATCAGGCTGGAGCCCACCACCAGGCCGTTGCGTTGCACCAGGCTGCCCTGGGCCTGGAACGGAAACAACAGGTTGGCCAGCAGCGTGGTCGCCAGCGGATAGGCCAGGCCGGTCAGTGCCAGGCACAGCAACGCCGCCACCAGCACCGGGCGCAGCAGGCCCTTGAACAGCACCGCGGTGGTGCCCTGGGTTTGCATTTGCGTAGTCATCACAACCCCTTACTTGTAGGTCTGGCCGGCCAGCAACTGCAGTTGCTCCACCAGCGGGCCGAGCGCGAGCGCCGGCAGGAAGGTCAGGCCACCGACCACCAGCACCACGAACACCACCAGGAACATGAACAGCGGGGTCGCGGTGGGAATGGTGCCGGCGCCGGCCGGGATGTTCTTTTTCGCCGCCAGGGAGCCGGCCACGGCCAGCATCGGCAGCATGGTGAAGAAGCGCCCCATGAGCATCGCCAGGCCGATGGTGGTGTTGAAGAACGGCGTGTTGGCGTTCAGCCCGGCGAACGCCGAACCGTTGTTCGCGGTGCCCGAGGCGTAGGCATAGAGCACCTCGCTGAAACCATGGGGACCCAGGTTGTTAAGGCTGTTGAGGGTGTCCGGCCAGAGCGCCGCCAGGGCGGTGAACCCGAGGATGCAGATCGGATGCGCCAGCACCGAGAGCATCACCAGCTTGATCTCCCGGGCCTCGATCTTCTTGCCGAGGAACTCCGGACTGCGGCCGATCATCATGCCCACCAGGAACACCGTCAGCAGGGCGTACTGGATCAGGTTGATGAAGCCCACGCCGTCGCCGCCGAACACGCAGTTGAGCATCATCTGCGCCAGGGGTACGAAACCGCCCATGGGGGTCAGCGAGTCGTGCATGGCGTTCACCGAGCCGGTAGTAGCACCGGTGGTGGTGGTGACGAACAGCGCAGTGTCAGCGATGCCAAAGCGCAGCTCCTTGCCTTCCATGTTGCCGCCGCTCTGGGTCGCCGACAGTTGCTGGTCGGCTCCGGCCAGGGTCAGCAGCGGGTTGCCGCTCTGCTCGGCAGTGAACACGATGGCCAGGAAGCCTGCGAACATCACCAGGAAGGTGCCGAAGAACACCCATCCCTGGCGCCGGCGCAGCAGCATGCTGCCGAAGGTGTAGGTCAGCGCCGAAGGAATCAGCAGCATGCTGAGGATGTGCAGGACGTTGGTCAGCGGCGTCGGGTTCTCGAACGGGTGCGCGGCGTTCATGCTGAAGAAACCACCGCCGTTGGTGCCGATGTGCTTGATCGACTCGAAGCTGGCCACGGCGCCGACGATCAACTGCTGGCGACCACCTTCCAGGGTGGTGGCCAGGGCCTCGGAGTCCAGGGTCTGGGGCATGCCTTGCCAGACGTAGACCAGCGCCATCAGCAGGCACAAGGGCAACATCACCCGGTACAGCACGCGGATGAAATCCACCCAGTAGTTGCCGATGTCCGCCGAGCTGGAACGGCTCAAGCCACGGATGAAGCCGGCGGCGGCCACCACTCCGGCGGTGGCGCCGACGAACATCAGGAAGGTGATGGCCGCCATCTGGCTGAAGTTCGACAGGCTGCTCTCGCCGGAGTACGCCTGCCAGTTGGTATTGGTGATGAAGGAGGCGGCGGTGTTGAACGCCAGGTCCGGGCTCTGCGCTGCCAGCCCCAGCGGGTTCAGGGGCGTCAGCCCTTGCAGGCGCAGCACCAGGTAGCCCAGCAGCATCATCGCCGCGTTGGACAGCAGCAAGGCCGAACCGTAGCGGGCCCAGCCCATGGCCTCGCCAGGGTCGATCCCCAGCAGGCGGTAAGTGGCGCGCTCCGCCAGGGCATGGCCACGGCCGCTGAAGACCCGTGCCAGCCACTTGCCCATGAGCACGGCGAGCCCGGTCATCAGGCCGAGGATCACCGCGTATTCCAGCACAGTACTCAACATGTCGATGCTCCGTTCAAATCTTGCCCATGGCGACGATGCCCAGGGCCGTCAGTACAAAGAACCCCAGGGACAGGCCCACGAAGATCAGGTCGTACATGGCTGGTTTCCTTTCTCGAGAACGCCCCAGGGGCGCATGCAGGTAGGTGGCGAAGACTGGGAGCGCGCATCAGAACTTCTCGGCGCGGATCAGTGCATAACCCAGGTAGGCGAACAGCAACACAGCGCAAAAACCACTGGCGCCGTAGATGAATGACAGTGTCAGCAAGGCAGCTCCCCTCGAATGCGTTGAGGTCGCACCAGGGGCGTTATCAGCAACCCATGGCGCAACCGTTCGAGGCGCCCGGCAAGGGGCGCCGACAGGGAGTCGGGAACGAGCCGTCCACCGCCCTCCTCTGCGCCACGCAGGTTAGGTGAGCGCGCATCAAGGCCGGGCACTGATTGCAGGGGGCGGTATTAAGACGGCATAAAGATTGCGTTGAACGCGCTGTAGATCGGGGGGCGGACTACGCCCCCGCCAGCTTCAAGCAGCCTTGAGAGGCAGCCAGATTTCCACGACCCCGGTGCCGGTATCGGGGTTGAAATCAGCGCTATAGCGTTCGAACGAGGGTTCGTCGGCAGCCTGGCGCGCGGACTGCGGCAACCAGGTACGCCAGATGTAATCGAAGGTACGGGGCAGGTCCTGCAATGAGCCACCGTGCTCGAATACGGCATAGTGCTGCGACTGCATTTCGATCCAGCGGTAGTGTTCCGGCAGATCGTCGAGCTTGCTGATCTCGACCCCGGCGATGTACTCGAACCCGCCTTGCCCGTCTGGGTTGGAGTGCACGCCGTAGGTTACGTCGTTGACCTGGCCCGGCACTTTGCCGACATGGGGAATGAAACGCTGCCACAGCTGGCTGATCGCCTGGGCGCTGGCAGGAACGAAGCGCTGGCTGAAACCGGCGACCAACAAGAAATGCCCTCTTTCGAAGCGCGGCTCTGGACCTGTGCCTGGTTTTTGCTCATCCATGAATGCCACTCCTGCCACTGAAAAATGGGTTCGAGGGCAAGTATAGAAGCCCTTGGGCGGCTCTTGGCTCAGAGCGCCGGAAGGTCGCTTACCCGGGCATCGACAATAAACTCCTGGTAACCGGAAAGGATCACATACACCGCGAAATAGCAGAAGATCGCTGCAGATGCCAGGTAGGAATAGCGCAATAGCTTGTCCCCCAGCAGCTTGCCGCCCTGGGTCGCCGCCAGGCACAGCCCCAGGGTCCAGGTCAGCCCGGCACAGAAGAAGCCGCCAAGGAACAAGGCGGAGTCGACGATGCTGCCACCTCCGGAGCGGGCAATCAGGGTGCCACCCACGGCGGCGAACCAGAGGATCGCACTGGGAGAGGACATGGCCAGGAAAATCCCCCGCAGGAACTCCTTGCGCGGCGAGCCCCGCTCCACCTCCCCGGCGGTATTGAGCAACGCATCGTGATGGATCGCGGCGTAGAGCATCTTCGCTGCGAAATACACCAGCAGCGCCGACCCACCCAGCCAAAGTACCCAGCGCACCGTCTCGTACTGCAGCAGCACGGTCATTCCGGCCAGGGCCAGCAGCGCATAGATCAGGTCACCGAAACAGGTTCCCAGGCCCAGGCAAAAGCCCTGGAAATAGCCACGCTGCATGGCCAGGGTGATCATCGCGATATTGGCCACGCCGATGTCCAGGCACAGCGAGAGGCTCAGCAAGAAGCCGCTGGTAAACTCCATCATTCATCCTGTTTGCTGCTGTTGTTCGAAGGGCTTGCGGGCCTTGGGGAGCGCTTGAAAAACCACTCGGGCAGGTATTGCCCGCAACCGTTGCAGGCAAGAAGCGTGCACGTTATAGCGACAAAGCCTGCGCTCTCGCAAATCCCCGGGCGGCCTGCAAAATAATTTTTCGCCCCCCTGGACAAGCCCTCGCCGGCGCCTTTATCGTCTGCCTCGCAGGCCACCGCAGTGGCCAACGTCGCTCGGACGGTTCCGGGCGCTTACGTCTATTCGAGGCAACAATGGCCGAACAAGGTTCGCCGCGCCGCTTTGCGCGCATTGATCGACTCCCCCCCTACGTTTTCAATATCACTGCCGAGCTGAAGATGGCTGCGCGTCGGCGCGGCGAAGACATCATCGACTTGAGCATGGGTAACCCCGACGGTGCGACCCCGCCGCATATCGTCGAAAAGCTGGTGCAGGTCGCCCAGCGCGAAGACACCCATGGCTATTCCACTTCCAGGGGCATCCCACGGCTGCGCCGGGCGATTTCCCGCTGGTACCAGGAGCGCTACCAGGTCGACATCGACCCGGAAAGCGAAGCCATCGTCACCATCGGCTCCAAGGAAGGCCTGGCGCACCTGATGCTCGCCACCCTGGACCACGGCGACACCGTGCTGGTGCCCAACCCCAGCTATCCGATCCATATCTACGGCGCGGTGATCGCCGGCGCCCAGGTGCGCTCGGTGCCACTGGTGCCCGGCGTGGACTTCTTCGCCGAGCTGGAACAGGCCATCCGTGGCTCGATTCCCAAGCCGAAGATGATGATCCTCGGCTTCCCGTCCAACCCCACCTCGCAATGCGTGGAGCTGGACTTCTTCGAGCGGGTCATCGCCCTGGCCAAGCAGTACGACGTGCTGGTGATCCACGACCTGGCCTACGCCGACATCGTCTACGACGGCTGGAAGGCCCCGTCGATCATGCAGGTGCCCGGGGCCAAGGACATTGCGGTGGAGTTCTTCACCCTGTCCAAGAGCTACAACATGGCCGGCTGGCGCATCGGCTTCATGGTCGGCAATCCGGAGCTGGTCAGCGCCCTGGCGCGGATCAAGAGCTACCACGACTACGGCACCTTTACCCCGCTGCAGGTAGCCGCCATCGCGGCCCTGGAAGGCGACCAACAGTGCGTGCGCGATATCGCCGAGCAGTACCGGCAGCGGCGCAATGTGTTGGTCAAGGGCCTGCATGAGCTGGGCTGGATGGTGGAGAACCCCAAGGCCTCGATGTACGTCTGGGCCAAGATCCCTGAAGCCTATGCCCACCTGGGCTCGCTGGAGTTCGCCAAGAAGCTGCTGGCCGAGGCCAAGGTCTGCGTCTCGCCGGGCGTAGGGTTCGGCGAGTACGGTGACGATCACGTGCGCTTTGCCCTGATCGAGAACCAGGACCGTATCCGCCAGGCCGTACGCGGCATCCGCGGCATGTTCCGCGCCGACGGCCTGGTGCACAAAGGCGCGTGATGCGGCTTCTGTAGGAACCAGGCTTGCTGGCGCTGAACGATAACGCTGAGCCAGCCATCGCGGGCAATCGAGCGTCGACCGGCCGCTCCTACAATCGAACAGGCACAAAAAAACCGCATCGCTGCGGTTTTTTTGTGGGCGGCGTAGCGCAGGAGGTCAGACCACCAGCGACAGCAGCAGGATGAAGATCAGGCCCACCACCGACAGGATGGTCTCCATGGCCGTCCAGGTCTTGAAGGTCTCGGCCACGGTCATGTTGAAGTACTGCTTGACCAGCCAGAAGCCGGCATCGTTGACGTGGGACAGGATCAGCGACCCGGCGCCGGTGGCCAGCACCAGCAGTTCGCGGTTGACCCCGGGGATCATCCCCACCACCGGGACCACGATCCCGGCGCCCGTGATGGTGGCCACGGTGGCAGAACCAGTGGCGATGCGGATCACCGCCGCTACCAGCCAGGCCAGCAGGATCGGCGAGATCTGCGCGTTGACCGCCATGTGGCCGATCACATCACCCACGCCGCTGGTCACCAGCATCTGCTTGAAGCCACCACCGGCACCGATGATCAGGATGATCGCCGCGGTCGGCGCCAGGCTGGCGTCCAGGAGCTTGAGCATGCGCTTGGAGTCGATGTTCTGCTTGTAGCCGAAGGTGTACAGCGACAACAGCAGCGCCAGGAGCAAGGCAGTGATCGGGTGGCCGATCATGTCCATCCAGATGCGGAAGAAGTGTCCGTCCGGCAGGGCCACGTCGGCGAAGGTCTTGAGCAGCATCAGGAACACCGGCAGCAGCACGGTCACCAGGGTCACGCCGAAGCTGGGCAGCTCGCTGCTCTGGGGTTCGCGGGCCAGCTGGTCCACCAATTCCTGGGATGGGTTGCCAGGAATGTACTTGGCAATGAAGGTGCCGTAGATCGGACCGGCGATGATCGCCGTGGGCAGCGCCACGATCAGGCCGTAGAGAATGGTCTTGCCGATATCGGCGCCGAACACGCCGATGGCCAGCAGCGGCCCCGGGTGCGGCGGCACCAGGCCGTGGACTGCGGACAGGCCGGCCAGCAGCGGGATACCGATCTTGATCAGCGAGACCCCGGTACGCCGGGCGACGATGAACACCAGCGGGATCAGCAGCACGAAGCCGATCTCGAAGAACAGCGGGATCCCCACCAGGAAGGCGGCGAACATCATCGCCCACTGCACCCGTTCCTTGCCGAACGAGCGGATCAGGGTCTGGGCGATCTGATCGGCGCCGCCGGACTCGGCCATCATCTTGCCGAGCATGGTGCCCAGCGCCAGGATGATGCCGACGAAGCCGAGCACGCCACCGAAGCCGTCCTGGAACGCCTTGATGATCTTGTCCACCGGCATGCCCGAGGTCAGGCCCAGGAAGCCGGCCGCGATGATCAGGGCGATGAAGGGATGCAGTTTGAAGCGGGTGATCAAGACGATCAGCCCGATGATGGTGACCACTGCATCAACCAGCAGATAGGTCTCTTGGGACATGCCAAACATGAGTTTGCCTCCGGTTTGTTGTTTTTATTAAAGCGTTAAAAACAAGGGCCGAGTGGGATAGCGCTACCTTTTTCGAGGCGACACTTAGCGTGAAGTTTCGAGGCCATTTGCCAGCCACCATTGGTGGGCCAGCTCGGCCAGGCGCAGGACGCTCAGGTTGCTGGCATCCAGGGCCAGGGTGAGCGGCTCCCCCACCGGGGATTCGAGGGTGGCGAACTGGCTGTCGATCAGGGTCGATGGCATGAAATGCCCTGGCCGGTGCGCCACGCGATCGGCGGCGACTTGCGGCGTCAGTTCGAGGAAGACAAAGCCCAGGCCGGGGGTCGCGGCGCGCAGGCGCTCGCGATACTGGCGCTTGAGGGCCGAACAGGTCAGCACTGGCTGCTGGCCGGCGGCCAGGGCACGGCGCAATTCCTCGCACAGGCTGTCGAGCCAGCCGGCGCGATCGTCGTCGTCGAGGGGGATTCCGGCACTCATCTTGGCGATGTTCGCGGCGGGGTGGAACGTATCGCCTTCAATGGCCGTGGCACCGCTGCGCTGGCACAGGGCCTGGCTGACGCTGGATTTGCCACAGCCGGCAACGCCCATGATGACCAGGGCGGTAATAGGTTGACTCATATAAGACCTCAGCGCGCAGACAGCGCTACCTTCGCTAGTTCTAGTTCTAGTACAAAAACAGTGTCTGCCGACGCCTTCTTGTCATTTTTGTGGGTTGCCGCGTATATAGTCCGCCAAAACCAAAGAGCGAGGAGTCAGGCACACCTCGCTCACGCATTGCAGCTGTTTTAGGACAGCGCTACCTTAGTGACTTGAATTTTGTTTGGCAAGCCGTCTGATGACCACCCAGAAGAACGATAAAAATTCCCGTACCACGGGCCGCCCAACCCTCAACGAAGTCGCACGCCTGGCTGGCGTCAGCCCGATCACCGCCTCCAGGGCGCTGCGCGGCGTCAGCAGCGTGGCCACCGAACTGGTGGAGAAGGTGCAGAAGGCGGCGCTGGAGCTGAACTACGTGGTCAATTCCGCCGCCCGCGCCCTGGCCTCCGCCCAGAGCCAGTCGGTGGTGGTACTGGTGCCGTCGCTGTCGAACCTGCTGTTCATCGAAACCCTGGAAGCCATCCACCAGGTGCTACGACCCAAGGGCTTCGAAGTGCTGATCGGCAACTACCACTATTCCCGGGACGAAGAAGAGAACCTGCTGCGCAACTACATGACCTACCAACCCCGGGGCCTGCTGCTGACCGGTTTCGATCGGACCGAAAGCGCCCGGCGGATGATCGAGGCCAACAACATTCCCTGCGTCTACATGATGGACCTGGACAGCGCATCCGGGATCAACTGCGTGGGCTTCTCGCAGCTCAGCGCCGGGGAGACCGCCGCCCAGCACCTGATCTCCCGTGGGCGCCGGCACCTGGCCTACATCGGTGCGCAACTGGACCAACGCACCCTGCTGCGCGGCGAAGGCTTCCGCCGGGCCCTGCAGGCTGCCGGGCTGTACAACCCGGACCTGGAACTGCTGACCCCCCGCCCCTCCTCCGTGGGCCTGGGTGGCGAGCTGTTCCTGCAACTGATGCAGAGCCAGCCCCAGGTGGACGCGATCTTCTTCGGCAACGACGACCTGGCCCAGGGCGCCCTGCTGGAAGCCATGCGTTGTGGCATCAAGGTTCCCGAGCAGGTGGCGGTGCTGGGCTTCAACGACCTGCCGTCCTCGGAATACATGGTGCCGCGCCTGAGCAGCATCAGCACGCCACGGGAAGCCATTGGCCGGCGCGCCGCCGAGCAGATGCTGACCCTCCTGGCCGGCAACAGCGTGGCCGAACCGGTGGTGGACATGGGCTTCGAGCTAAGGGTCCGCGAAAGCACCTGAGGCACCTCAGGGGCGCACGTTCAAGACACCGAGCAACAAGCCGAAACCCACCAGCACCGCGCCGAACAGTTGATCGATCCGGCGCTTGTAGGCCAGCAGCCGGCCAGCGATGGCCGGCGCCGAGAAGAACAGCGCCACCGCCACGAACCACAGCACATGGGCCAGGACGATGATCGCGCCGTAGCCCAACTGCACCGGCAAGCGGGTTCCCGGCTCGATCACCTGCATGAACAGGCTGAGGACGAAGATCATCGTCTTCGGGTTCAGCGCATTGGTCAGCAGGCCACTGCGCAGGGCCGCCCAACCGGACATCACCTGGCGCTGCACCAGCGTCTCCTGCCCAGCCGGCGCCGGGCTGCGCAGCAGTTTGTAGCCCAGGTAGATGAGGTACATCGCCCCGGCGCTCTTCAGCACCGTGAACCACAGCAGCGACTGCTGCAGCAGCACTCCCACCCCCAGCAAGCTGTAGCCGATATGCAGCATGACCCCAAACCCGATGCCCAGGGCAGTGAGCACGCCGTGGCGCCGCGAAAGCATCAGGCTATTGCGGGTGACAAGGGCAAAATCGGCACCCGGACTGAGCACCGCGAGAATGGTAATAGTGAGTACGACTAACAGTTCGGTCACGACAGCTACGCCTTGGTTATAGAATCAGGCGCTACTGTATGGGGACCTCGACGGAAACAGCCAACGATGAAAACTGACACCCACGGTGATAAAAACTCACAGTTGTTGCGTCGCCGCCTGCCGCCCCTGGGAGCCCTGCGCTGCTTCGAGGCAGCGGCGCGCCTGGAGAGCTTCACCCGCGCCGGTGCCGCCCTGCACTTGACCCATGGCGCCATCAGCCGCGCCGTACGAGCCCTGGAAGAGGACCTGGGTACGCCGCTGTTCGAGCGGCGCAGCCACCGGGTATTCCTCACCCCAGCTGGCCATGAACTGTTGCACAGCGTGAGCCAGGCCCTGGACCTGATCGAAGGCACCACCAGCCGCTTGCGCGCATCCGAACCCAAGGCGCCGCTGGTGCTGTCCTGCGAGCCAACCTTGTTGATGCGCTGGCTGATCCCGCGACTGCCGCAGTTCCAGGCCCAGTACCCTGAGGTGTCGATCCAGTTGCTGGCCGGCGGCGGGCCCTTCTCTTTCAATGCCGGGATCGACCTGGCGATTCGCCGCAACGATTTCACCTGGAGCAACCCAACCCAGGCCCACTGGCTATTCGACGAGAGCATCGGCCCAGTCTGCCGCCCCGAACGCCAGGCCGATTGGGCGCCCCTGGACCAGGGGCTGGCGCGCCTGAGCGAACACGCACCACGACTGCACAGCGCCACCCGCCCCGAAGCCTGGCAGCAGTGGTTGCAGCTACAGCGACAGCCAGGCCGGGCGACGCCCCAGGAACAGGTCTTCGAGCATTTCTATTTCAGCCTGCAAGCAGCGGTGGCAGGCCTGGGGGTGGCCATGGCGCCCTGGCAACTGGTGCGCGACGACCTGGCCAGCGGGCTGCTATGCGCGCCTTTCGGCTTTATCGCCGATGACAGCGCCTATTACCTGCTGGCGCCACAGCCCATCGACGAAGATTCGGCGGCCGGGCAGTTGCTGCGCTGGCTGCGCCAGCAAGCCCTGCCGACTGGCTAAGCCCCTGGCATCAGCGGCTGATCCAGGGCCGGGTCCTGGCCGCTGAGCAACTGCACCAGGGCCAGGGCGCCCTTCTGCAACGGCTGGTTCTTCAGCCATACCGCATGCACCGGCAAGGTCAGGCCGTTGTCGATGTTCTTGAAGCGCAGGCGCTGCAGGCGCCCGGCCGCGAACAACGGACGCAACACCGACAACGGGAAGTTGCCCCAGCCGATACCCGTTTCCACCATGTGCAGGGCCATGGCCAGGCTGTCGGTACGCCAGCGGGATTCGCCCACCAGGGGCCGGGTGTCGCTGATGGGCAAGTCACGGCTGGCCACCACCACCTGGCGTACCTGGATCAGGTCCTCCAGGTACAAGCTGCCGTCGCTGGCCTGGAACAGCGGATGGCGGGCGGAAATACAGGCCGTCATGCGCTCGCTGCCCACGTACTGGAAGTACTCCAGGGCATTGACGCTCAAGCCGGCGAACGCCACCGCGACACTGACCCGCCCATCGTGCAGCAACTGCAACACGTCGTCCTGTGGCGCACAGAGCACCTCTACCTCGAGCAGTGGATGGCGCTCGGCAATCAGCTTGATGGCCGCCAATACCCGTTGTTTGTCGATGTCGTCCACCACCGCCACCGACAGCTTGCTCTCCAGGCCCAGGGACAGCTCGACGGCATGCACCTGCAGTTGCCGCAGCTGGTCGGCGATCAAGCGCGCATGGGGCGCCAGGGACAAGGCCAGGGGGGTGGGCACCGGCTCGCGATGGCTGCGGTCGAACAAGGCATAACCCAGCTCGGCCTCAAGGTTGGCGATCCCCATGCTCACCGCCGAGGGCACCTTGCCCAGGAACCGGGCAGCCGCAGAAAAAGATCCGCGCTCAAGCACGGCAAGAAACAACTGGATGCTGTCACTGGAGAAATTCATGGCGCCAACCTATCAGAAAACCTGAAAGCTTCCGACTTTTTCTGTCACTCCAACTGAAGCTATCGTTCACGCCCCTGCCAGCTAAGCCCTGGCCACTCCATTCAAGACAAAGGAACCCCCATGCAAGGCGTGAAACGCAAACTGGTCTACGTCTCCCTGTTCGAAGTATTCGGCATGACCTTCTCGGCCCTGGGCCTGGCCTTGCTGTCCGGCACCTCGCCCACCAGCACCGGCCCACTGGCCGTAATCATCACCAGCATCGCCGTGACCTGGAACTTCATCTACACCAGCCTGTTCGAGCGCTGGGAAAGCCGCCAGGCCTCGCGCACCCGGACCGTCAAGCGGCGCATCGCCCATGCCGTGGGCTTCCAGCTGACACTGATCATATTCCTCATCCCGCTGATCGCCTGGTGGATGAACATCAGCCTGGTACAGGCCTTTCTCCTGGACTTGGCATTGATCCTGTTCATTCCTTGCTACACCTTCGCCTTCAACTGGCTGTTCGACAAAGTCTTCGGCCTGCCGGCCTCGGCCTTGCCCGATCCCGCCTGAGGCTTGCAAACCGTATCGAAGGCCACATCACCGTCGCCGCCGCATCGCCACACTGATAGATTCCCATGGCCGTCCGAACCACGAACAAGGAAGCGTCATGGGAACCCCCTGCAGAATTCTCGGTAAAGCCTCGTCCATCAATGTCAGGAAAGTCTTGTGGACTTGTGAGGAGCTTGGCTTGCCCTATCAACAGGAAGACTGGGGCAGTGGCTTTCGCTCGACCCACACCCCCGAATTCCTGGCCCTCAACCCCAATGCCCAGGTGCCCGTGCTGATCGACGAAGCCGGCGTCCTGTGGGAATCCAACAGCATCTGTCGCTACCTGGCCAACCTGCACCCAGGCAGCGGCCTGTTGCCGATCGCTCCACGGGCCCGGGCCCTGGTGGAACAATGGATGGACTGGCAGGCCACGGAACTCAATCCTTCCTGGAGCTACGCGTTCATGGGCCTGGTACGCCAGCACCCCGACTGCCAGGACAGCCGGCGCCTGGGCGCCAGCCTGCAGGCCTGGAATGCCAAGATGGAAATCCTCGAACAGCAGCTGGCACGTACACAGGCCTACGTTGCCGGTGACGATTTCAGCCTGGCGGATATCGTCCTCGGGCTCTCGGTCAATCGCTGGCAAATGACCCCCATGGAGCACCCGGACTTCCCCGCCGTGGGCGCCTACTACGAGCGCCTGAGCCAACACCCGGGGTTCCTGTTGCACGGGCGCAACGGCACGCCATGACGCCACCGGCTTTGCCAGGAAGCGGCAAGAACTGTCCGCTTTCTGCCCCCGGCTCCCTACCGACAAAAGCAAACCATTGATTTAAAAGGACTTAAATATCGGCATGGAATTTGCTGTATCAATAACCTAGTTCCCTAACACAGGTTCCAGATCATGTTGGTCAACGCCCAGAACTCCGTTTCGGTGCAGCCCACTTCGCGCACCGATATGGACCCGACTACTGCCGCCGCCAGCGCTCTGTACAGCGGCATGCTGCAACAGGCCCAGAATTCCGTGACCGTGCCGGCCAGCCAGTCCAGCCAACAACAGCAGATCAACAGCGTGACTGACAACGTCAACGCAGCCTTCGCCAAGACTCGCGTCCTGCTGCAACAAGCCACGCCACCCGCCACCAGCGCGCCACAGGCCAACAATGCCACCCAGAGCGATGCCATGTCCGAATTCAAGGACTACATGAGCAAGACTCCGGAGCAACGCCTGCGCGACAGCATCCTCCAGGAAATGGGCCTCACCGAGGATGATCTGCAGAGCATGTCTCCCGAACGCCTGATGGCGATCAACCAGGAAATCTCCCAACGTATGCAGGACAAGCTGAAACTGGCCAAGCAAGAGCAGCAGTCCAACGACAGCATGAAGCCGGTCGAAGAGAAATTCCTCGCCTCGCTGTAATCACGCGCAATGAAAAAGGGTTCCCTGCGGGAACCCTTTTTTGTGCCCGAGCGCCTACTGCAACTGCAAGGATGAGTTGAACTGGCTGATGGCATCCACCACATGGCGCGAGCCTTGCTGGATCTCCAGGATCACCTCCCCGGCTTCATTCGCCAACTCGACCCCGAGCCCGGTACGACTCAGGCTCGACTGCATGCTGCTGACCGCGCTCTTGGACAGGTCGTGGTTCTTGCGCACCACCTCGACGATCTCCACCGTCGCCTGGCTGGTACGGGCCGCCAAGCTACGCACCTCGTCCGCTACCACCGCAAAACCTCGCCCATGCTCGCCAGCCCGGGCAGCCTCGATGGCCGCATTGAGCGCCAGCAGGTTGGTCTGGTCGGCGATCCCGCGGATGGTCTGGACGATGGTGCCGATGATCTCCGATTGCTTGCTCACCGCATCGATACTGAGCGCCGCCGCATTCAGGTCATGGGAGATCTGCTGGATGATCTCCACAGTCTGCTGTACCACTTCCGAGCCCTTCTGGGCGCAGGCGTCGTTCTGCACCGACGTACTGTGGGCCGACTCGGCCGCCGATTGCAGCGTGGTCATCTGCTGGGTGATGTCACTGGCGAACTTGACCACTTTGTACAAGCGCCCCTTGGCGTCGAACAAGGGGTTATAGGAAGCCTCGAGGAATACGGTCTGGCCATATTTGTTTTCCCGCTCGAAACGGTGGGAATGGTATTCGCCGCGATTCAACGAAGCCCAGAACTGCTTGTACTCGGTCGATTCGGCTTCGGCTCGGTGGCAAAACATGCTGTGGTGCTGGCCGACGATTTCGTTGAGCGAATACTGCATGGTCTTGAGGAAGTTATCGTTGGCCGTGATGATCCGGCCGTCCGGACTGAACTCGATGATCGCCATGGAGCGCCCGATAGCATTGAGCAGGCTCTGGTTCTCATGCTCCAGATGAATGCGATCGGAGATATCCGAGGCCACCTTGATCACGCTGCGCACTTGGCGATTGGCATCGAACACCGGCATGTAGCTGGCTTCAAGCCATATTTCCTCGCCCTTCTTGTTCAACCGCACGAAGGTATCGCTGATCGGCTCCCCCCGGGCGAGATCGCGCCACAACTTGTTGTAGGCCTCGCTGCGATAGAACTCTTCCTCGCAAAAGATTCGATGATGCTTGCCACGTATTTCCTCGACCGAATACCCCATGACCAGGCAGAAATTCTCGTTGGCATCGAGCACGATACCGTCGGGGGAAAACTCGATCATCGCCATGGAGCGACTGATGGCCGCCAACTTGCCATTGGCTTCGTCCAGGGCGCAATTGAAGCGCTCGATTTCCAGCAGGTCAGCCTTGTGATGTAGGTTAAACATGGTTGTATCACCTTCAACGCTGTCTTTTGTTTGACGGAAGTTCCTAGTCTTTCAACTGATCCACCACAACGTTCATAAAGCATGGCAAGCGCCCTCCCATATACGAGAGGAAGTGTCAGGTGATAAGTGATGTTTAATCGGAGAGTCCGTGTTGCAACGCTCTTATCAAGCCATCCTTTACTTGATGACCCATGACCGGGTCGGACCTAACAAAGAAAGCAGACTCCATCTAATTTCAACGCTCCTGGCCCGCTGGTGCCTCTAGTTGCGCACTCTTGCGGCTATCGGTAACACCGGCACGGCTGCAAAAATAGTTGCAGCAACATCAACTACAAGAACATGAACATCGCAAAAGCAGACACTCCAATGCCAACAGATACGAATTTTCACGTTTGAGCATAGACAGCCAATGCCTCTATGCAAGGCCACTAGTCAGGCTGTTTTCACAACTTCCAGGGCACTGGAATTCATTCGCGATAAGTAACAAATAAGACATAAACATTGCTTATCAGAAGATCCTGGTGCCGGGCGGCCAGAGTCGTTGCAGGTGCTGCCCGGCAGGGTATCTAACGCGCTTCGAGAGTAGCCAGGAACGCCTGTGCCATGGCGCCTGGCTCTTGCCCGGGGGCGGACACCAGCGCGAACTCTCGCTCCACCGTGGAACTCAAGGGCAGCACCCGCAAACCCTGGCGCTGCTCGGGCAAGGTGCTCAGGGGAACCAGGGTGACCCCCAGCCGTTCGCGCACCAGGCTGAAGGCACTGCTCCACTCGCGTACCTCGACCCGTATATCCGCCAGCGTCAATCCGGCAGCGGCAGCCAGGCTGCGGGCGTTCACCGAACAACCACCGGTGGCCAGGATGAAAGGCTGCTCCAGAAGGCTCGCCAGGTCGATGCTCGGCTCCGGCCAGGGATGATCCTCAGGCAATACCGCCACCCAGGAGTCGCGCCCCAACAGCCAGGAGCGACGTCCGGGATCAGGGTTGAGCACCACCCCAAGGTCCACCAGCTGCGCATCGAGCAAGGCATGCACCTCATCATCGCTGACTTCCAGTTGCACCACCTCGATTCCCGGATACAGCTGGTTGAAACGGCGCAACAGCGGTGGCAGGAAGGTCGCCAGGACCACGGGAAAACCCGCCAGGCGCAGGCTACCCTGGGGAATGCCCCGGGCCGCTTCCACCTCTCGGCGGATCTGTGCCAGGGCTCCGAGCATCACTCGCGCCTGCTCCAGGACCTGCAAGCCGATCGCGGTGGGCAGGGCCTGGCGATTGTCGCGAATGAACAACTGCACACCCAGCATGTCCTCCATCTGGGCCAGGGCCTGGCTGGCCCCGGACTGGGTCATGCCGACCTGTTCGGCGGCGCGGGTGATGGTGCCGCGTTCGGCGATCGCCACCAGCAGGCGCCAGTGCATCAGGTTCATCATGGCAGTAGCTATCCTTATGGCCGCTTTCTGAAAGATTAATTTTACCCATGCTACCAGCGTCCACGACACTGGCTCGCCCCTTACTAGAGACCTGTCGATGAAACTCTATTACGCCCCTCAAGCCTGCTCCATGGCCTCCCATATCATCCTGCGCGAACTGCAACTGCCCTTCGAAGCGATCCGTGTCGACAACCGCAGCAAGCGCACCGCCGACGGCCAGGACTTCCTCGGCATCAACCCCAAGGGTTATGTGGCCGCCTTGCAACTGGACAACGGCGAGGTGCTCACCGAGGGCCCGGCCATCCTGCAATACCTGGCTGACCTCAAGCCCGAGAGCGGCCTGGCTGCCCCCAATGGCACCTGGCAACGGGTGCGACTGCAGGAAACCCTGAACTTCATCACCACCGAGATCCACGGCCCCCTGGGCTACCTGTTCAACTCGGCCTTCGATGAACCGGCCCAAAAAGTGTTCCGCCAGAAGCTGGCCAAGCGCCTGGCACTGCTGGAGCAGACACTGGAACGCCAGGACTACCTGCAAGGCTCACAATTCGGGATTGCCGATGCCTACCTGTTCACGGTGCTGCGCTGGACCGCCCTGTTCGCCATCGAGCTGGCGAACTGGCCGGCCCTGGTGCGATTCCAGGCCCGGGTAGAACAGCGCCCGGCCGTGCGTGATGCACTGGCAGTGGAACTGGCCTGAGTCCTCCCCCTCTGCCGGACACGGCCCCCAGAATGGCCTGTGCTTGGCGGAGGGTTTCCTTATAATCCGCGCCTCTTGCCACCCCTTTGCGCGCCCATGCCCAACGTCCATATCAGCCTGCTTAGCGAAGCTTCACGCCCCTTGCTGAACAAGTTCTATCGCCAGCACCGGTCAACCATGCGTGCCTCCGGCGAGGGTCAACTGTGGGTGCTCAGGGATGAAGAGATCGTGGCGGGGATGAGCCTCACACCAGTGGAACAGGGGCATTGGCTGACGGGTTTGTTCGTCGCCCCACTCAGCCGGGGCCAGGGCCTGGCCAGGCGCCTGATCGAACAGGCGCTACAGGAGACGCCGGGGCCGGTCTGGCTATTCTGCCACCCGGACCTGGAAGGCTTTTATCAATGCCTGGGCTTCACTCGCGATCCCCGACTACCGCCGCCCCTGGCGGAGCGACTGGCCCGCTACCAACGCAGCAAACCCCTGCTGGCCATGGCCAGCAGGGATTGTCGGGCCTGAGCCTCGGCGTCAGTCGTCAGCATTGGGATCGAGGTCGGGAAACAGCACCTCGGTGAAACCGAACTTGCGAAAATCACTGATGCGCGATGGATACAGCCGACCAATCAGGTGATCGCATTCATGCTGCACCACCCTGGCATGAAAGCCCGAAGCCACGCGCACTACAGGCTCGCCCTTGGGGTCGAAGCCTTCATAGCGAATATGCTGGTAGCGCGGCACCACGCCCCGCATGCCGGGGACCGAGAGGCAACCTTCCCACCCCTCTTCCTGAATCGGGCTCAAGGGGGTGATCAGCGGGTTGATCAGGATGGTCTGCGGCACCGCCTCGGCCTCGGGGTAACGCTCGCTGTGTTCGAAGCCGAAAATCACCAGTTGCAGGTCGACACCGATCTGCGGTGCAGCCAGGCCTACGCCACCCACGCTCTCCATGGTCTGGAACATATCGTCGATCAGTTCCCACAGTTGTGGGCTATCGAACATCTCGGGCGGTACCGCAGGAGCGACGCGCAGCAGGCGCTCGTCACCCATCTTGAGGATTTCACGGATCATGTTCAGGCTTCGTCTGTGCTCGGCTGGAGCGAGTGATCCCGACCCAGTCCCGAAATATGTTGTTTGTCGCCGGGGCCGCCAAAGTCCTTTTCACCAGGATCCTTGCCTTCAGCCGACATGTGCTCGATCACCGCATTCATCTCTGCCCCCAGCAGCAGCACTGCGGACGAGATATAGAAATACAGCAACAACACGATGATCGCGCCGATACTGCCATACATCGCGTTGTAGTTAGCGAAGGTTTTCACGTAGTAGGCAAACCCCAGGGAGGCGACGATCCACACCACCACCGCCAGCACCGAACCTGGGGTGATGAAGCGAAATTTCTGCTTCACATCGGGCATCACGTAGTACATCAGGGCCACGGCCACCATCATCAACAGCACGATCACCGGCCAACGCAGGATGGTCCACAAGGTGACGATGAAATCCTCCAGGCCCACCTGCCCTGCCAACCACGCCATCACCTGCGGGCCCAGCACCATCAATGCCGCGGCGGCCAGCAGCATGCCGGCGATGCCTACGGTGTAGAAAATCGACAGCGGGAAGCGCTTCCAGATCGGCCGCCCCTCCACCACGTCGTAGGCGGCATTCATGGCGCTCATCATCAGCCGCACACCCGCCGAGGCGGTCCAGAGGGCGATGACGATACCCACGGACAACAAGCCGCCCTTGGACTGCTGCAACTGGTCGATCACCGGATTGACCTGCTCCAGGGCCTCGTGAGGCAGCACCATCTCAGCCTGCATGCGCAGCCAGGAGAAAAAGTCCGGCAGGTGCAGAAAACCGATCAGGGCGATGAGAAACAGGATGAAGGGGAACAACGAGAACAGCATCTGGTAGGCCAGGGCCGAAGCGTAGGTGGACATCTCATCCGCGATGAACTCATTGACCGTACGAATCAATACGCGGTGCAGGGGCAGGCCTTTGAGGTCCGGAAAAATCATAGCGTCTCCTTTCGCCGCAAAAAGATTGAAGTCGCTGGCGACTCAGGGGGGCGTTTTCTACAACAAATTAGCCTAGTTGGCGAACCACAACCACGGCCATCGGCAGATTGCCAGGGCCCATGCATGACGACGGCCATCCGTGGATGGCCGTCGTGTCAACTACAGGGTACGCCTGCTCAGGCCTTGTCGATGGTCTTCTTCACTGCATCCTTGGCCTTGCCGAGCGCCTGCTGGGCTTCGCCCTTTTTTTCCTGCAACTTGCCTTCGGCCTGCAACTTGCTGTTGTCGGTGGCCTTGCCGATGCCTTGCTTGACGTTACCGATGGCTTCATTGGCCAAGCCCTTGGCCTTATCCGCTGCACTACCCATGGTATTTCTCCGGTGAGTTGTCGTTGGTCGAATCAGGAACAAAATGCCTCGTTGCCCAAGGTTGACTCGAAGCGCTCGCGCAGAGTTTCAATTATTTTTACCGGGCCTTTCATCGCCGACCCACGGTTGCACTTTATGTTTGCCAGGCAACCCGGGAGAATGCTCGCCCTGTTCAGGCCAGGCCCTGAAGATCCAATTTTCGTAGGAAGCTTATGAAACTCGATAAAAAGCAGGCTATCGCCCGTAGAAACCAGGAACTGGGCGGGGCGGTGCTGGACGTCAACAACTGCCAGTTCGCGGAGCTCAACCGCAACCGCAATATCTGGTGGTTCGACATCCTGCTGGCCCGCCTGGCCGTCGGCCAGCACGAATGGCTGCACCTGCTGCTGCATACCCCGAGTACCGACCAGTTGATCCACCTGAAGGTGCCCACCGCCTTCCTGCGCAAAAGGCGCGAGGGCCTGGTGGTGCGCAACGAAGGCAAGCGCAAGTCCGCCCTGAGCCTGGAGCTGAGCGCCGACAAGGACTCGTTCCTCAAGGATGTACGCCCGGCGGGTACTGGCGTGGGCTTCGCCCAGTTCCGCCAGTAACCTCTTGGCGCAGAAACAGAAAAGCCCCGCACTGGCGGGGCTTTTTCTGACTGCGGCGAGTTACTTCTTCACGCCGAGCTTCTTCAGCTCTTCATCGCGCAATTCGCGGCGCAGGATCTTGCCGACGTTGGTGGTTGGCAAGGCATCACGGAACTCCACGGCCTTGGGCACCTTGTAGCCGGTGACATTGGCCCGCATGTGGGTCATCACCTGCTCCTTGGTCAGGGTAGCCCCCGGCTTGACGACGATAAAGACCTTGATGGTCTCGCCGGACTTCTCGTCCGGCACACCGATCGCCGCGCATTGCAGGACGCCTGGCAGCGAAACGAGCACGTCCTCCAACTCGTTGGGGTACACGTTGAAACCCGAGACCAGGATCATGTCCTTCTTGCGGTCGACGATACGGATGTAGCCATTGGGTTGAATCAACGCAATGTCGCCCGTCTTGAGCCAGCCTTCGCTGTCCAGGACTTCATCGGTGGCGTCCTGGCGCTGCCAGTAGCCCTTCATCACCTGCGGGCCCTTCACGCACAACTCGCCGACTTCGCCCAGCGGCAATTCCTCACCGGCATCGTTGACCACCCGGCACAGGGTAGACGGTACCGGTATGCCGATGGTGCCGACCTGGATGTTCTGGGCCGGGTTGACCGTGGCCACCGGGCTGGTCTCCGTCATGCCGTAGCCTTCGCAGATCGGGCAGTTGGTCACGGACTTCCAGCGCTCGGCGGCTGCCAGTTGCAGGGCCATGCCGCCGGAGAGGGTGACCTTCAACGCGGAGAAATCCAGCTTGCGGAACGCCTCGTTGTTGCACAGGGCAACGAACAGGGTGTTGAGGCCGACGAACCCGCTGAACTTCCACTTCGACAGTTCCTTGACCATCGCCGGCAAATCCCGCGGATTGCTGATCAGGATGTTGTGGTTGCCCATGAGCATGATGGCCATGCAATGGAAGGTGAAGGCATAGATGTGGTACAGCGGCAGAGGGGTGATGAGGATCTCGCAACCTTCGTTGAGGTCCGAGCCCATCAGTGCCTTGCACTGCAGCATGTTGGCCACCAGGTTGCGGTGGGTCAGCATCGCGCCCTTGGCGACACCGGTGGTACCACCGGTGTACTGCAATACCGCCACTTCGCCGTTGGCGGGGTTGGCTTCCTGGACCGGCTGGCCCTGGCCCATGCGCAGCGCATCATTGAACTTCACGGCCTGGGGCAGGTGGTAGGCCGGCACCATCTTCTTCACGTACTTGATGACGCTGTTGATCACCAGGCGCTTGAGCGGGGGAAGCAGGTCCGCCACCTCGGTGACGATCACATGCTTGACCCCGGTCTTGGGCACCACGGCTTCCGCCAGGTGGGCCATGTTGGCCAGGCAGACCAGCGCCTTGGCACCGGAGTCGTTGAATTGGTGCTCCATTTCCCGTGCGGTATACAGCGGGTTGGTGTTGACCACGATCAGGCCAGCACGGATCGCACCGAACACCGCGATCGGGTATTGCAGCAGATTGGGAAGTTGCAGAGCGATTCGATCACCGGGCCGCAAATCGGTATGCTGTTGCAGATACGCGGCAAAAGCCCCGGACAGCTCGTACAGTTCACCGTAGGTGATTGTCTTGCCGAGGTTGCTAAAGGCCGGCTTATCGGCGAAACGTTGGCAGGACTGCTTCAATACCGCCTGAATATTCGGATACTCGTCTGGATTGATATCGGCAGCAATCCCAGCTGGGTACTTATCCTTCCAAAAGTCTTCGATCATGGAAGCCCACTCCTCAGCAACGCGAATTCATCACCGCATTCGATGCGATTTTTATTGGGTGTGTGTTTTTTATTGATGTCTTAATTTGTGGTGAGTCTGGCTTTTTTCTAGGCCGAGAAGTCACAAAGCGCGCCGAGAGTAGCAGCTTTGGAAAAGGCCGCCTAGAGCCAAAAAAGGCCTGAATAGTCACAGATATGACTCAAGACCATTTAATGGTCATTTTTAGAGTAAAAATTCTACAACCCTGAATTCCGCTCTGGTCCGCGGCTTTGCGCCCGACCAAAGCAGAGCGGGCAAGCCGTCGAACCGACCGGCTTGCCCGCGCAAGGTCGAGCGGACGGACCTCAGGCGATATCACGCAACTCGCGACGCAGGATCTTGCCCACTGGAGTCATCGGTAACGACTCGCGCAAGACGATGTGCTTGGGCACCTTGTAGCCGGTGAAGTTTTCCTTGCAGTAGGCCTTGAGTTCCTCAAGGCTGACCCCGGTTTCACGGGGTACCACGAACAGCTTCACGGCCTCGCCGGAACGTTCGTCCGGCACTCCGATTACCGCGCAGTTGGCCACCTTCGGGTGAGCCATCACCACATCCTCGATCTCGTTCGGATACACGTTGAAACCCGAGACGATGATCATGTCTTTCTTGCGATCGACGATACGCACGAAACCATCTGGATCGATGACGGCAATGTCGCCGGACTTGAACCAACCCTCGGCATCGAGCACCTCTGCCGTGGCCTCGGGTTTGTGCCAGTACCCCTTCATGATCTGCGGGCCCTTGATGCACAGTTCGCCACGCTCGCCCAGGGCCAGCTCCACGCCCTGGTCGTCGATGACCTTGACGAGGGTGCCAGGCACCGGCAAGCCGACGGTCCCCAGGCGTGAACTCTCGCCATAGGGGTTGGTGCAAGCCACCGGCGAAGTCTCGGTCAGGCCATAGCCCTCGGTGATCCGGCAACCCGTGATCTGCTGCCAGCGCTCGGCCGTCGCCTTGACCAGCGCCGTGCCACCGGAGTTGGTCAGCTTGAGGTTGGAGAAATCCAGGTGCTTGAACTCCGGATGCTCCATCAGCGCGACGAACAACGTGTTCAGCCCCAGCAACGCCGAGAAACGCCAGTTCTTCAGTTCCTTGATGAAGCCGCCGATGTCCCGCGGGTTGGTAATCAGCACATTGTGGTTGCCGGTGACCATCATGCACATGCAGTTCGCGGTGAAGGCATAGATATGGTACAGCGGCAGCGGCGCCACCATCACCTCCTGGCCCTCGCGCCACTGGGTGTGGCCGTCCGGCCCATGCTGGCCGAGGCAGGCACGAACCTGCTGCATATTGGCCACCAGGTTGCCATGGGTCAGCATCGCGCCCTTGGCCAGGCCTGTAGTACCACCGGTGTACTGCAATACCGCCACATCATCGAGCCCCGCGGCCTGGGGCTTGAGGCTCTGGACACGCCCCAGGCGCAAGGCGCTCTTGAAAGAGATGGCCTGGGGCAGGTGGTAGGCCGGCACCATCTTCTTCACCTTGTCCACTATGGTGTTGACCAGCCAGCCTTTGGCGGTGGGCATCAGGTCGCCCATCCTGGCCTCGATCAGGTACTGGATATCGGTGTCGCCCTGCACCTCCTGGACCTTCTGCCCGAACATGTTCAGGTAGACCAGGGCCCGGGCCCCGGAGTCCTTGAACTGGTGGCGCATCTCCCGCGCGGTGTACAGCGGATTGGTGTTGACCACGATCAACCCCGCACGCAGTGCACCGAACACGGCGATCGGGTATTGCAGGACATTGGGCATCTGCACCGCGATGCGATCCCCAGGAGCCAGGTCGGTCTGGCTCTGCAGGTAGCCGGCGAAAGCCGCGCTGTAGCGTTCCAGCTCGGCGTACGTCAGCGTCACCCCCATGTTGCTGAAGGCCGGGCGATCGGCAAATTTCTTGCAGGAACGCTCAAACACCTCGATCACCGACTTGTAGGCCCCCAGGTCGATCTCGTTGGGGACTCCGGCAGGGCGCTTATCATTCCAGAAATCAGGTTGCATTATTCTTGTCCTCTTATTTGCCTGAACGGTCCTGGCCACCTCTGTAACGCTGTCAGCGGCGGGGCTCCTGGGACGTTAGCAGCTATGGCGATTCAGGCAAATATGCGCGAGTGTGTCATTAATTGTGTGAATCTTGCGTCCAACAGGCCTGCGAATCAGACGCACGACCGGCGATGCGCTATAAAGTGCAGCGTCTTCGAGCAAAGGAATAGCCATGACCCACGACATGTTCTGGTTGACCACGAGTGATCATCAGCGCCTCTTCGTCAACCAGTGGCTGCCAGAGAGCCCGCTAAAGGCTGTGATCCTGCTGTCCCATGGCATGGCCGAGCACAGCGGCCGCTATGCACGCCTGGCCCAGGCCATGTGTTCTGCGGGCTATGGCGTCTATGCGCCAGACCAGCGCGGCCATGGCCAGAGTGCCGGACACGGGGTCCTCGGCCACTACGCCGACCATGGCGGCTGGAACAAGGTGGTTGGCGACCTGGCCAGCCTCAACCAGCATATCGGCCAGCAGCATCCCGCCACGCCCATCGTGCTGCTGGGACACAGCATGGGCAGCTACATCGCCCAGGCCTACCTGCTGCACCACAGCGCCAGCCTGTACGGGGCGATTCTCAGCGGCTCCAACTTCCAACCCGTGGCCCTGTACCGTGCCGCTAGCCTGATCGCTCGCTTCGAACGCTGGCGCCAGGGCGGCCAAGGACGCAGTGCATTGATCGAGTGGCTGTCCTTCGGCTCCTTCAACAAGGCCTTCAAGCCCAATCGCACCGCCTTCGACTGGCTCAGCCGCGATCCGGCGGAGGTCGACAAGTACGTCAACGACCCGCTGTGCGGATATCGTTGCACCAACCAGCTATGGATCGACCTGCTGGGCGGCCTGCAACAGATCAGCAAGATCACCAACCTGGCGCAGATCGACCCGGGCCTGCCATTGCTGGTAATGGGCGGCGAATGTGATCCGGTGAGCGATGGCAAGCGTCTCAAGGATCTGGCCGGTGCTCTGCGCGAGGCCGGCAGCCAGTGCCTGCAGCTCAACATCTACCCGCAGGCACGCCATGAGCTGTTCAACGAGAGCAATCGCGACCAAGTAACCCAGGACGTACTGGCCTGGCTGGAGCAGGCACTGCAGCACCGCCGCCCAGCACGCTCTGAATAGGGCTGCGCCAGTACGCTCATTTATCTGTCAGAGGATTTCCGCAAGATGACCCAGGTGACCAACACACCTTACGAAGCCCTGGAGGTCGGCCAGACCGCCCAGTACAGCAAGACTGTCGAGGAGCGTGATATCCAGTTGTTCGCCGCCATGTCCGGCGATCACAACCCGGTACACCTGGACCCCGAGTTCGCCGCTGCGACCATGTTCAAGGAACGCATCGCCCACGGCATGTTCAGTGGCGCCCTGATCAGCGCCGCAGTCGCCTGCGAGCTGCCTGGCCCGGGCACCATCTACCTCGGCCAGCAAATGAGCTTCCAGAAGCCGGTGAAGATCGGCGACACCCTGACCGTGCACCTGGAAATCCTGGAAAAACTGCCCAAGTTTCGCGTACGCATCGCCACCCGCGTGCTCAACCAGCGCGATGAGCTGGTGGTCGACGGCGAAGCCGAGATCCTTGCCCCGCGCAAGCAGCAGACCGTGACCCTGCCCACCCTGCCGGCCATCACCATCGGCTGAGGCCTGGGCAAGCCCCTACTTGCCACTCCCCTCTTCGACCTGGACGCTGGCGGTCATGCCGGCGCTCAGGTTGACACCCTCGGGCACCTTGTCGAGCTTGATCCGCACTGGAATCCGCTGGGCCAGGCGTACCCAGTTGAATGTCGGCTCCACCTCGGCCAGCAGTTGCCCGTCAGGCGTGGCGTTGCGGTCAGTGATCCCTCGGCTGATGCTTTCGACATGCCCCTGCAAGGCCTCCCCGGCGCTCATCAGCCAGACCTTGACCGGGTCACCGACCTTGATCCGCGGCAATTTGGTTTCCTCGAAGTAGGCCTGTACATAGAACGTCGAGTCGTCGATCAGCGCCATCACCGACTGCCCGGCATTGACGTAATTACCCTCGGCCAGGCGCAAGTTGGTGATGTGCCCGTCACGGGGTGCATGCACCTGGCTGCGCGCCAGGTTCAATTCAGCGACCTTGGCTTCGGCCTGGGCCTGGCGCAGCTCGCCACGGGCGATGCCGGCATTGATCTGGGCATTTTCCCGCAGCTCGGCACTGATGGCCTGGGGCCCCAGGGCAGCACGACGACTGGCCTCATGCTCACGCAAGCTCAATTGCTGCTGGCGGGTCTGCACCACCGCCTGGGCTTTTTCCAGGGCCGCCTCGAAGCGATCGCGGTCGATGCTCAGCAACAGCTGCCCGGCCTTCACCGACTGGTTGTCCGCCACCTTGAGTTCACGGACCCAGCCGGATACGTCCGGAGCCACGATCACCACGTCAGCGCGAATTCGGGCATCGCGAGTCCAGGGGGTAAGCATGTAGTACTGCCACAGGTGATAACCGGCGAAGACCGCCAGCGCCACCAGGCACAAGGTAAACACGACACGTACGGGTGTACGCATGATCAACTCCTTATAAAGGCCCGAGAACGAGCGTCACCACCGTCAACACACAGACGTACAGGGCACAATCGAACAAAGCCTCGTGCCAGATCCAGCGCCCCAGCCCGGTGGCTCGCACCAGGAGGCGCAACCCGCCGGTAATCAGCAGCGCCAATAGCACATAGATCAGGAACGGGCTGAGCAACACCCCACCCAATGCCCACTCACGCAGCCCCATGACTGTCCTCCTGCTGCCGGCACCAACTGCGCCAGCTGTTTTGCAATTGCCACACTGCGCCCTTGGCCAGCTTCAGCGCATCGCTGGAAGGGTACTGCTCCAGGGCCTGGAGCAAGGCTGCACCCGGCGCGACCAGGGCATCCTGGCGACTGCCCGCAGGTCCTTGCTGCAGGACCTTCTGCAATTGCTCGAAGTAATCGCGTTGCGCCTTGCTCGCCGGTACCTGGGCCACCGCAAGGCTCAAGCGCAGGTGCATCAACTCATCGCCGATATCCAACCCCAGCAGGCCATCGTCCCAACGGCTGCGGGCCGGCTCCGGCAGCTCCGGATAATGTCGCGCCAATTGCAACAGCCGATCGGCCATGCGCCCACCGAACCAGCTTTCGGCGCCCCGCAGATTGCGCCGAGTCAGGCGCACCAGATCGCTCAGGGTCGCCGCCAGCAAACGTCGACCGTGCCAGGCTGGATCACGCAGGATCAGAAGGTGGAAGGCCAACACGGCAGCGCCCACTCCCAACACCATGGCCTGGGCACTGTTGAAGAAATTGGCCACATCGAAGCTCATCCGGTTCATCGGCGAGATCAGCACAATGAAATGCAGGCAGAACGACGTCGCGGTCGCGCCGATCTGCGGCTTGGCCATGCCCAGGGCACCAAGGAACAATGGCACGCCCATGGCCATTGCCAGCATCGGGAAGCCACTCCACTGAGGCAGCAGGATCTGCCCGACCACAAAGGCCGAAGGGACCGCCAAAAAGATCCCGCGCATGAAGCTCATGCCGATCTGCGCGCCGTTCTCCCGACTGGCGAACAGGCCACACACCACGCAGGTCAGCAACATCGCCCCGGAAGCGGCGGGCCAGGCCGTGGCCAGCCAGAAGCTGGCCACGGCCAGGAACGCCAGGGCACTGCGTGCGCCGAATACCAGGGCCAGAGAGAGATCACGATGGGGGCTCAGGTTCGCCGGTTGCTCCAGCGGTGCCCGCCCCTGCTGCACCGCATCCAGGGCCAGGCTCGCGGCCAGGGCGGTGTCCAGCAACAAGGCAAAACGTGCCAGGCAGAAACTCTGTGCCGGGCTGATCCGCTCATCGTGGGAAGCGTCCAGCAAGCGTCTTCGCAATGCCTGCAGGGCGGCCATGTCCGCAATTGCCAGGGCTTGCTGTACTTCCTCCATCCAGGGCTGCAACTGCCGGGCTTGCTCCACGTCCAGTTGTTTCCACTGGCGCCGCACCGAGCGGGAGATACGCAGCAGCATCAGCAACTTCTGGCTCAGGCCACTGATGGCCCGGGCCCGCAGGCGTCCGGAAGGCCCTTCGAACCAGGCATGTTCACGCTGGGAATCCACGGCAACGATCCGCCCGAGGATCTCCAGCAAGCCCTTGCGATCCAGGGCCTCGCCGGCCAGCGTGGCACGGGCTGCCTGCATGCCGCTTTGCCAGGCAGCACGGGCCTGGTCGGCCAATTGGCGTTCGACACGCATGGGCCAGATCAAGGCGCTGCTGGCGGTTGCACAAATGATCCCCAGGGAAATCTCCGTACAGCGCGCCACGGCCTGATCGAAGATACTCAGTGGATGGCTGATGGCCGGCAGGGCAATGATCGCCACGGTGTAGCCCGCCAGCACGAAAGAATAGGACCAGGCACTGCGCAGCAATGTCGAACTGGCAGTGCACAGCCCCAGCCACAAGGCGAGTACCAACAGGAACAACCAGGGCGTCTGGGCGAACAGCGCCATGAACAACACCGACATGATGGTTCCGATCAAGGTCCCCAGCAGCCGCGCCAGGCCCTTCTGCAGGACCATCCCGGACAGCGGTTGGGCAACGATGAACGCCGTCATCAAGGCCCACGACGGTTGCTCCAGGCCCCAGCGCAAGGCCAGCCACAGGGCCACACCTCCCCCCAACAGGGTCTTGATCGCGAACTGCAATGCGCGAAGGTCGGGAGCAAGCAAGGCCTGCAAGGTGATGGGCACGGGCAAGGACTCTCAGGGTATTGATTGAACGATAGCCGGGAACGGATGAGGTGGGCGCGAGCTAATTATTAGCAAGCTAACTAAATGCCGTCCAGCATTAAATTCCAGGCATAAAAAACGCCAGACTGGCTGGCGTTTTTGACAGGTTTTTAGCCTTAGTGACGAGCACGGGCCTGATTGCGCAGGGCCTTGACCTGATCATGGTTGCGTTGCGCGCCATGGTACTGGCGCTCCACGACATCGCGGATTCCCACCAGGTTGTGCTTGCCGATTTTCTCCAGGGCATCCTTGTAGGCCTTGAGCGCATGATCTTCACCACGCTCGGCCTCATTGAGCACCGCCTCCTCGTCCTTGCCTGTGACCAGGGATTTGAGATCGACCCACCGCCGATGCAGATCGCCGCTGACACTGGTGGAGGTCTCAGGATCGCCGCCCATCGAACGTACCACCGACTGCAGTTCCGCCGCTGCGCTGGCACAGTCGGTGGAGCGCTTGATGAACAGGGCCTTGAGCTCGGGATGCTTGATGTCCTCGGCGCAGGTCTTGAAGCCCTCCTGGCCATCCTTGCTGGTCTCGATCAGGCTGTTGAGTACCGAAATCGCTTCTTTGTTCAAGTCAGTCATTTTCAGGTTCCTTGCAGGTTACGAGAATGGGATCGACCGTCGCCGACCTTCCTGTCGTTTACCATTGCAGTGCCCATGCCAGACTTTTCGATAAAATATTTATCTTTAAATTCAATAGGTTAACCATAGCCAGCAAATCTGTATCCGCGTTATTTGCATGATCTGTCATTTGGCCTGCATGCAGAATGCCTGTATTTTCCAAGGCTCTCGAATCACACCACGGTGGCCGCCATGAACCCTGAAACACTAGAACTACTGGTCACCCGGGAAATGCCCTTCGGCAAGTACAAGGGCCGCATCCTGGCCGACCTGCCTGGCCCCTATCTCAACTGGTTCGCCCGCGAAGGCTTCCCCAAGGGCGAACTCGGTGGCCTGCTGGCCCTGATGCAGGAAATCGACCACAACGGCTTGTCCGACCTGCTCGATCCGCTGCGCGCCAAGCACGGCAAGCCCAAGCCCCGCCATTGACCGCTACCCCTTCCCTGAACCTCCATCACCGATAAAGAGCCCAGCATGCCAAGGACTGTCACCACGCTGGCCCGCGACGAAGAGCATTGGCGGGGCATTGCCCGGCAATTCGACCTCGAGTCCGGACCGATCAACCTCGAGAACGGCTATTTCGGACGCATGACCCGCACAGTGGCCGAGGACTACCAACGCAATATCCTGTGGGTCAACAGCAGCAATTCGGTGCATGTGCGCCAGCGCTTCGAGCAGGTCGAAGCGCTGCAGATCCGCCACCAGCTGGCACAACTGCTAGAGGTCCCGGATAACGCCGTGGCCTTGACCCGCTGTGCCTCCGACGCCCTGCAATCACTGATCCGCAACTACAATCGCCTGCAACCCGGAGACCAGGTGCTGCTCAGCGACCTGGAGTACGACACGGTGAAAAGCGCCATGCGCTGGCTGGCCCGCCACCGCGGCGTGGAAGTGATAGAGATCCAGCACCAGCACCCTGCCAGTTTTGACAGCCTTGTGGCGACTTACAAGGATGCATTCGAGCGCTATCCGCGCCTCAAGTTGATGCCCCTGACCCACGTCACCCACCGCAGCGGCCTGGTGATGCCGGTCCAGGCCATCGCAGCCCTGGCCAAGGAATACCAGGTCGATATCATCCTCGACGGTGCCCACGCCCTGGGCCAGATCGATTTCGACCTGCAGCAGCTGGGTATCGCCTTCGCCGGTTTCAACCTGCACAAGTGGATCGGTGCGCCATTGAGCCTGGGCTTTCTCTACATCGATCCCGAGCGCCTGGACGCGATCGACCCCGACATGGACGAGTTCCACTTTCCAGTGGACGACATCCGCGCCCGCACGCCCTACAGCACGCCCAACATCCCGGCCTTGATGACCTTGCCGCGGGTGTTCGAAGAACACCGGGCCATGGGCGGCGCGGCAGCCAAGGGCGCGCGCCTGAATTACCTGCGCGAAACCTGGACCGAAGCCGTGCGCCAGTTGCCGGGCATCGAGGTGATGACGCCGGCAGACCCGCGCCTGTGCTGTGCCATCAGCGCCCTGCGCTTCACTCGCCACCAGGATCAGCAAGCCCTGGTGGACCGGCTACTGCACGACTACGACCTGTTCACGGTGATCCGCAAGGGCGCAGGCTTTGGCCCCTGTATCCGCATCACCCCGGGACTGGTGACGCCGCTGGAACATATCCAGCGCCTGGTCGTCGCCCTTGAGGAGCTGGCCACCAGCTGAAGCCCTCCGGAGCCGCTGCCCCAGGGCCTTCATCAGCCCTTTGTGCCAGCGGTTCCGGGGAGTTCAGGGCGGCACTTTTTTCCGGGCAAAAAAAAGGTGCGCCGACCAAGCGCACCATAAAGCCGTAGAACACACCAACGAATAGGATTGGATTCAGTCCAGCAGGGCCAGGGCCTGTGCCGTGCACTCCTGGATACGGGCCCAGTCGCCGTCCTTGATCCACTGCGGATCGAGCATCCAGCTACCGCCCACGCACATCACGTTCTTCAACGCCATGTAGCTCTTGATATTGGCCGGTCCGACTCCGCCGGTAGGGCAGAACTTGACCTCGCCGAACGGACCGCCCAGGGCCTTGATCGCCGCCACGCCACCGCTGACCTCAGCGGGGAACAGCTTGAAGCGGCGATAACCCAGGGCATACCCCTCCATGATCCCGGAGGCGTTGCTGATTCCCGGCAACAGCGGGATTGGGCTGGCGACGCTGGCTTGCAGCAGCTCGCGGGTGATGCCCGGGGTGACGATGAACTGCGAGCCCGCCGCCTCAGCCGCCGCCAGCATCTGCGGGTCGAGCACGGTGCCGGCGCCGGTCACCAGTTCCGGGCGCTGCTCGCGCAGGATCTGGATGGCCTTGAGGCCGAACTGCGAACGCAGGGTGACTTCCAGGGCCGTCAGGCCACCTGCGGCCAGGGCATCGGCCAGGGGCAGCACATCCTGCTCACGGGCGATGGTGATCACCGGCAGGATCCGCGCCTTGGCGCAGAGGCTGTCGAGCAGGGCTACTTTGTCCGCCATGGAAACGGTCGGAGGGAGGTTTGTCATCGCGGCTGATCCTTGGCTCATGGGCACCAGTAAATCTCTAACGGGGTTTGCAGAAAGGCACGAATCGGCATGTCGGCGACCACGTCGCCAGCCAGTGCGGTACTCAGGGTGGCCAGCTTGGACTGGCCGGATATCGACAGCAGGCTGCTACGGGCCGACGCCAACAGGGCCCGGCTCATGCTCAGGCGCTGACGGGGCACGGTGGGCGCCAGCATCGGCCAGCAACGGCGGCTGCCAGCGGGCTCGAGCGCCTCGGCCAGGTTCGGGCTGCCAGGGAACAGCGAGGCGGTATGCCCGTCATCGCCCATGCCCAGTACCAGCACGTCGATCCCACGCAACTGCGCCAGGGCCTCGTCGGCTTGCTGGGCAGCTTCTTCCAGGCTGGCCGCAGCGCTATACAGACCAAGGAAACGCGCCTTGGCCACCGGCCCCACCAACAAGTGCTGCTTGAGCAGGCCGGCATTGCTATCGGCGTGTTCCACCGGGACCCAACGTTCGTCGGCCAGGCTGATCAGTACCTTGGACCAGTCCAGCTCCTGCTTGACCAGGGCCTGGAAGAACGCCACCGGACTGCGGCCACCCGATACCACCAGGGTCGCCTGGCCACGGGCTACGATGGCCTCGCGCAGTTGTTCGGCGACCTTCAGGGCCTGGCCCGCAGCCAGAAGAGTCGAGCTGCGAAATTCGTGGGCGCGCACGCCCGCTGGCAATTGCAAATCAGATATCGCCATACCATGACCTCCCATCCCGCGTGATCAGTGCAATGGAACTCATCGGCCCCCAGGACCCGGCCGCATAGGGCTTGGGCGCATCGCCGGACTTCTTCCAGCCGGCGATCAACTGGTCGCACCACTTCCACGCGGCTTCGATTTCATCTTTGCGCACAAACAGGTTCTGGTTGCCGCGCATCACTTCCAGCAACAACCGCTCGTAGGCGTCGGGAATCCGCGTACTGCGATAGGTATCGGAAAAATTCAGCTGCAACGGGCCGCTGCGCAATTGCATGCCCTTGTCCAGGCCCTGCTCCTTGGTCATCACCCGCAACGAAATGCCTTCGTCCGGTTGCAGGCGGATGATCAGCTTGTTGCTGATCTGCAGGCGCTGCTCGGGAGCAAAGATGTAGTGCGAGGGTTCCTTGAAGTGGATGACGATCTGCGACAGTTTCTGCGGCATGCGCTTGCCGGTGCGCAGGTAGAACGGCACCCCGGCCCAACGCCAGTTGCGGATGTCGACACGCAGGGCGACGAAGGTCTCGGTGTCGCTTTGGGTGTTGGAATTCTCTTCCTCCAGGTAGCCCGGCACCGACTGGCCTTCGCTATGGCCGGCAATGTACTGGCCACGCACCACCTGGGTGGTCAGGCCTTCGGGGCTGATGGGCGCCAGGGCCTTGAGCACCTTGACCTTCTCGTCGCGGATGCTGTCGGCCGAGAGGTCGGCCGGCGGGTCCATGGCGATCAGGCAGAGCAATTGCAGCAAGTGGTTCTGGATCATGTCCCGCAGCTGGCCAGCCTTGTCGAAATAGCCCCAGCGGCCTTCGATGCCGACCTTCTCGGCCACGGTGATTTCCACGTGGGAGATGTAGTTCTGGTTCCACTGGGTTTCGAACAGGCTGTTGGCAAAACGCAGGGCGATCAGATTCTGTACCGTTTCCTTGCCCAGGTAGTGGTCGATCCGATAGATGCGGTTTTCCGGGAAGAACTGCGCCACGGCGTCATTGACCTTGCGCGAGGACTCCAGGTCCGAGCCGATGGGTTTCTCCAGGACCACCCGGGTGTGCTGGTTCAGCCCGACCCGGGACAGGTTCTCGCAGATTGCCCCGTACACCGCCGCCGGAGTGGCGAAGTAAGCAATCAGGCGTTGCTCGCTGCCCACTCGCTCGGCCAGGCCCACATAGTCGTCGGCCTTGAGGAAGTCCACGTGCACATAGCTCAGGCGCACCAGGAAACGCTGCAAGACCTCGGCATCGATATTCTTGTCGCCAACGTACTTGTGCAATTCGGCTTCGATATTGGCCAGGTGTTCCTGCTCGCTGCCCGGCTCGCGGGCCAGGGCCAGGATCCGCGTGTCCTCATGCAAGAGGCCGGCGGCATCGAGCTGGTACAAGGCAGGAAACAGCTTACGCAGCGCCAGATCGCCCAGCGCGCCGAACAACGCAAAGGTGCAGGGTTCAACCGTAATCGAAGGCATGATGTTTGTTCTTTTATCAAGTTAAGCTACAAATACCTTTTTTCAAGGTATCACTCAAGGAAAAATGTAGTAATAAACACAACATTTTTACAAAATATCGATTCTAGGTGGTCCTCATTCCGGGCCACCAGTACGATAGGCCACCTCTCACCTTCGCATTGCAGGCGCGGCGAGCCCGGTACATAGCGCAATCACAGGCCCCTTGAAGGCAGTGCAGCAAGCACCATTGCCTACCCTGGGTTGACCGCCTCCCGGCCCCGCCGTTTCACCTGTCTAACCGATCTAGGAAACCTGAATGGACCGAGTGCGAAATCTACTGGAGCAGATCCAGAACCGCCTTGAAGATTTGAACAAGGCGGAACGCAAAGTCGCCGAAGTCATCCTGCTCAACCCACAGCAGGCCACCCGCTTCAGCATCGCCGCCCTGGCCCAGGCCGCGTCGGTCAGCGAACCGACGGTCAACCGCTTCTGCCGTTCGTTCGGCGTCAGCGGCTACCCCGAACTCAAGCTGCAACTGGCCCAGAGCCTGGCCAGCGGCGCGGCCTATGTCAGCCGTGCCGTGGAAGCCGACGACAACCCTGAAGCCTACACGCAAAAGATCTTCGCCAGCGCCATTGCCTCGCTGGACAGCGCCTGCCAGCAGATCGATCCGCAGCAGGTCAGCCGCGCCGTAGACATGATGATCCAGGCCCGGCAGATCCACTTCTTCGGCCTCGGCGCCTCGGCCCCGGTGGCCATGGACGCCCAGCACAAGTTCTTCCGCTTCAACCTGGCCGTGTCGGCCCACCCAGACGTGCTGATGCAGCGCATGCTCGCCTCGGTGGCGCACACCGGCGACCTGTTCGTGATCATCTCCTACACCGGCCGTACCCGCGAGTTGGTGGAGGTCGCGCGCCAGGCCCGGGAAAACGGCGCCTCGGTACTCGGCATCACCGCCGCCGGCTCGCCGCTGGCCAAGGCGTGCAGCCTGAGCGTGCACCTGCCACTGCCGGAAGACACCGACATCTACATGCCCATGACCTCGCGGATCATCCAGCTCACGGTGCTCGATGTCCTGGCCACCGGCATGACCCTGCGCCGTGGCGTGGACTTCCAGCCACACCTGCGCAAGATCAAGGAAAGCCTCAACGCCAGCCGCTACCCGGCCGGCGACGAGCTCGACTGAGACCACAGGCTCCCGCGAGTTGCGGGAGCCCTTTGCCCTACCCCGCTGCCCGCGCCTGCAGGCTCAGGTGGGCCCGTTCCCCCGGCGCCAGGCGCAGGCTGTCGGTGCCACCGGCGGCCGCTTCGACACAGACGAAACGCGACACCTCGCTCCAACTCACCCCCAGCAGTGGCCGGGTACCGGGATGCCAGACCACGGTGTCGGCGTCCTCGCCAGTATCGATGCGCAGCGCACGCTGCCAGGCACGGTCCTCGATCTGCAACTCGCCCTCGTGCTGGAACACCCGCTGGCAGCCACCGTCGACCCGCAACTCGCCCTGTTGCCGACAGGCCTGGCGATTCAAATGATCGTAACCCTCGGCGCCATCGAGCCCGGACAGCGCTACCTCACCGACATCGCCAATACGCCAGTAGGCGTGCAGAGCCTGGCTCAACTGGCAGGGTTCGCTGTCCTGGTGCTCGGTGCTCAAGCGCAGGTCCATGTCCTGGCCCAGGTGCGCATGCAGCTCGACCTTCCAGTCGCACAGCTGCAATTGCCAATGCAGGCGCACACCGTCGTCATCGCTGTCGCTGTCCAGCAGCTTCCAGTCCAGCAAGCGCGCCCAGCCATGGGACGGCCAGGCGTTCTCGCTCGGATGACGGCCATACCAGGGCCAGCACACCGGCACCCCACCCCGGATCGCCCCCACCTGCGGCCACTTCGCCGCGCACCAGAGCCAGGGTTTCTGCCCGGTTGGCTGGAAGTGCAGGAGCTGCGCGCCCTGGCGGCTGAATACCGCCTGGCACAGCGGATGGTCGATCACCAGCACATCACGCATCTGGTAGCGCTCCCAGGCAAACACCGGGCGCTCGCGCAGGGTCTTGAAAAAGCGTTGCAAGGGATGCTCATGCATATGCCGCGATCCTGAAAATCATGGGGTAGCCATACTGGCGAACGGCTGTGGCGAAGGAGTCATCCAAAAAAAAGCGGATAGCCAAGGCCATCCGCAATATGCGCACAGAGAAAGGAGCTTATCGCAACAGCGTCAGAACACCGACTGAATTTTCAGGCCGGCCACCAGGGCGTTGTCGACCTGGTCCACACCGCCCGGATGGGTGATGTACTGCAGGTTCGGCCGCACGGTCAGCCAGTCGGTCACATGGAACCCGTAGTTGATCTCGTAGTTGTACTCGGTTTCGCGCAATGGCGAGTACAGCGGGTTGTCGTAGTCGCTCACACCGATGGCGGCGTTGGCCAGCTGGGCGTTCTTCTTCACGTCGTCGTTGACATGAATCCGGGCGAAACCGATGCCCACGTCATCCTTTGGCCGGGCGTCGAACGGCCCCTTGTAGACGAACATCAGCGACTGGTAGTTGTCGATGATGTTGGTGTCCTTGTCATGGAAGGTGGCGTTGGCGGCGATGTTCAGGCCGCGCGAGGCATCGCCGTTATGGGTGGTGAGCTGCTGCTGGGCGACGAACCAGTAGCCGTGCTTGCTGTTGTGCACGCGATAGGCGCTGCCGGTGGTAGCGGCGTCCTGGCCGTTGGCGTCCTCACGCACGTCATTGGCCTTGGCCGTGCTCTTGTAGTAACCCACACGGTACTCGCCCGGCAGGTTATTGACCTTGGGCGACCACACCAGCTCTACCGGCAGTACCGTGCCCTTGGTGCCGCTGCCGCTGAGCTTGAAGCCATTGCCGTGCTCGGTCTGCGAAGGGTTCTGGTTGTAGGCGCCGATCTGCGCATAGAACTCGGGAGTGATGTGGTACTTGATCCGCAGCGCCGCCTGGCTGACCGGCCAGTTGTACCAGATGTTGGTCGCCCAGTTGCCCACCTGGGAACCGCAGAAGGCCAGGTTCTGGAACTCGCAGGGGAAGGTGTTGAAGTCCTCGCCCTCGCCGAAGTAACCGGCCTTGACGTCCAGCTTGCCGTCCAGGAACTGGTGCTGGATCCACAGTTGGGTCAAGCGCACCATGTGCCCACGGCCGTAGACCTCCTGGGAGGAACTCAAAGTGCCAGCCCGGGGATCGCCGACGCGATCGTTGGAGATGTTCTGGCCATTACGGTTGGTCAGCTGGATCTTGGCCTGGGTGTTGTCCCAGCCCAGCAGTTTTTGCAGGTCGAACGCCACGCCCAGGCCGAACTGGTCACTGTAGCGCCCGGTTTTGTCGTCGTTGTAGCCACCATGGAGGTTGGCGCCCATCTCCGCGACGTAGTCGGCCTTGATGTCGATCCCCTGCTCCAGCAGCTTGGTGCGCGTACCGCCCCAGTCACCGGTCATCCACTTGGAATTGGCGCCGAACGCTTCGTCGGCCATGGCCTGGCCAGACAGGACCAGCGCCGCCACCGCCGAAAGCTGGCAGAGCAGGCGGGTATTGCCGTGTTGCTTTTTCATCCCTACATCCTCGTCTTTATTGTTATTAACGGTTTATCCAACGCGGTTTACAGTCCCTGCGACGGATGACAGGCCATCCGCCACGAATTCATCGCCCCTTGAATTGCGCCACATTGCCGCCGTGGCCCTGGGCCATGGCAGGGCTGGCCGCGCCCAGGCGCTCGCCGCTCTGGGCATCGAACAGCAGGACCCGGGCCGGGTCGAACTGCAAGGTCAGGTTCTGCCCGGCCGCGGGCGCCTGGTCCGGGGCCAGCCGGCAGCAGACCTTGGTGCCGTTGAGGGTGACGAATACCAGGGTGTCGGGCCCGGTCGGCTCCACCACCTGGACCTCGGCACGGATACTCGGCAGGCCGTTGGCCTCGGCGGGCGCCAGGGCGATCTGCTCCGGACGGATACCAAGGATCACCTCGCGCTCCTCGAGCCCGGCGTCACGCGGCCCCAACGGCAGCTCGCAACGGGCCTGGCCACTGTCCAGCAAGGCCAGCAACCGCCCCTCCTGGCGCTGCAGGCGCAGGGGAATGAAGTTCATCGGTGGCGAGCCGATGAAGCTTGCCACGAACAGGTTGGCCGGTTCGTTGTAGATCTGCTGCGGCGTCCCGAATTGCTGGATGATCCCGTCCTTCATCACCGCCACCTTGTCCCCCAAAGTCATGGCCTCGATCTGGTCATGGGTGACATACACCGTGGTGGTCTTCAGGCGTTGGTGCATCAACTTCATTTCGGTGCGCATCTCGACCCGCAGCTTGGCGTCGAGGTTGGACAGCGGCTCGTCGAACAGATAGATCTTCGGCCGCCGCGCCAGGGCCCGGCCCATGGCCACCCGCTGCTGCTGGCCACCGGAAAGCTGGCCCGGCTTGCGCGCCAGCAGGTGCTCGATCTGCAGCAGCTTGGCCACCCGCGCCACCTCGGTATCGATCTCGGCGGCAGGCATCTTGCGGATCTTCAGGCCGAAGGCAATGTTGTCGCGCACGCTCATGGTCGGGTACAGCGCGTAGGACTGGAACACCATGGCGATGTCCCGGTCCTTGGGGCTCATGCCGCTGATGTCGGCGTCATCCACCAGGATCGCCCCGCCGCTGATGGTCTCCAGGCCAGCGATGCAGTTCATCAGGGTCGACTTGCCGCACCCCGAGGGGCCGACGAGGATCAGGAACTCGCCGTCGTCGATCTTCAGCTCGATGTTCTTCAAGGTGTCCGGCAAGCCGGCACCGTAGGTCTTGTTGACGTTGCGTAATTCGAGAGTTGCCATGCCTTACCCCTTGACCGCGCCGGACGTCAGCCCGCGCAGGAAATACTTGCCGGCGAAGATGTACACCAGCAGTGTCGGCAGCCCCGCGATCATCGCCGCCGCCATGTCAACGTTGTATTCCTTGACCCCGGTACTGGTGTTGACCAGGTTGTTCAGGGCCACGGTGATCGGTTGCGCGTCGCCACTGGCGAACACCACGCCGAACAGGAAGTCGTTCCAGATCTGGGTGAACTGCCAGATCAGGCAGACCATGATGATCGGCACCGACATTGGCAGCAGGATCTTCCCGAAGATGGTGAAGAACCCCGCCCCATCCAGGCGCGCGGCCTTGACCAGGGCATCCGGCACGCTGACGTAATAGTTACGAAAGAACAGCGTGGTGAAGGCCAGGCCGTAGACCACATGCACCAGCACCAGGCCGGTGGTGGTGTTGGCCAGGCCGAACCGGCCAAGGGTGAACGAGGCCGGCAGCAGCACGGTCTGGAACGGCAGGAAGCAGCCGAACAGCAACAGGCCGAAGAACAGCTGCGAACCGCGAAAGCGCCACATCGACAGCACATAGCCGTTCAGCGCGCCGATCAGGGTAGAGATCAGCACCGCCGGCACGGTGATCTTCACCGAGTTCCAGAAATAGCCACCCACGGTATCCCAGGCCTTGATCCAGCCGATGCCATCGACCACCTGGGGCCAGCTCAAAAGGTTGCCGGTGCGGATGTCCTCGGGGGTCTTGAAGCTGGTGAGCAGCATCACCACCAGCGGCACCAGGTACACCGCCGCCGCCAGCAGCAGCGTGGCGTAGATGGCGATCCGGCTGAAATTCAGGCGCGGCCTGGCGAGCGAATCAGTCATGGCGCTTGCCTCGCAGTTCGGAATACAGGTACGGCACCAGGATGGTCAGCACCGCGCCCAGCATCAGCATGGCGCTGGCCGAACCGATGCCCATCTGGCCACGGCTGAAGGTAAAGGAGTACATGAACATCGCCGGCAGGTCGGAAGAGTAGCCAGGGCCGCCGGCGGTCATCGCCGCCACCAGGTCGAAGCTCTTGATCGCGATGTGGGCCAGGATCATGAAGGCACTGAAGAACACCGGGCGCAGGCTCGGCAGGACGATCTTCAGGTAGATGGTCGGCAGGCTGGCGCCGTCCACCTGGGCCGCACGGATGATCGACTGGTCGACACCCCGCAGGCCGGCCAGGAACATCGCCATGACGAAACCCGAGGCCTGCCATACAGCGGCGATCACCAGGCAGTAGACCACGCGATCCTGGTCCACCAGCCAGTCCAGGCGAAAGCCTTCCCAGCCCCAGTCGCGCAGCATCTTGTCCAAGCCCAGGCCGGGATTGAGCAGCCATTTCCAGGCGGTGCCGGTGACGATCATCGACAGCGCCATGGGGTACAGGTAGACGGTGCGGATGAAGCCTTCGCGGCGGATGCGCTGGTCCAGCAGCACCGCCAGGAACACCCCCAGCACCAGGCTGATACCGATGAACAAGCCGCCGAACACGGCCAGGTTCTTGCTCGCCACCCACCAGCGGTCGTTGTCCATCAACCGCAGGTATTGCTGCAAGCCGACCCACTTGTAGCTCGGCATGAAGCTGGAATTGGTGAAGGACAGAATGAAGGTCCAGATGATGTAGCCATAAAAGCCCACCAGCACGATCACCATGCTCGGCGCCAGCACCAACTTGGGCAACCAGCGCTGCAAGGCATCCAACGGCGAGGCTTTGCTGAAAACCGCCACAGAGCTCATCGAGATAATCCAGAGTGAAGGAGTGAGTATCCGTAGGAATGAGGCTCGCCCGCGAATGGGCACCGACACTCAAGTCGAGCCCACCGATGCACCGCCTTCGCGGGCAAGCCTCGCTCCTACCAGGGAGAGCGTTTCGGGAATGGCCGCAGGCACGCCTGCGGCCCAGGCCTCACTGCGCGGCCTTGACCGCCGACGCCAGTTGCGCACTGGCCTTGGCCGGGTCCGCATCCTTGTCGTTCATGAAGTTGGTCACCACATCGAAGATCGCGCCCTGCACCGCCAGGGACGTGGCCATGTTGTGCGCCATGCTCGGCTGCAGCCCGCCGGTCTTCTCGTCCGCCAGGAAGTCCTTGGCGGCGGCCTGGGCGCAGGAGTCGAAACCTTCGGCGCCCATGTCGTTGAGCATGTCGGTACGCACCGGGATCGAGCCTTTGTTGATGCTGAAGACCTTCTGGAAATCCTTGCCCAGGGCAACCTTGGCCAGGTCCTGCTGGGCGGCGATATCGCCCTTGCGGTCGGCCTTGAGCTTGAATACCGCCAGGGAGTCGATGTTGTAGGTGAAGGCCTTGTCGGTGCCCGGGAACGGCACGCATTGGTAATCCTTGCCGGCGACTTTCTTGGCCGCGGTCCATTCGCTCTTGGCCCAGTCGCCCATCATCTGCATCCCGGCCTTGCCGTTGATCACGTCGGCGGCGGCGATGTTCCAGTCACGCCCGGCACGGTTGGGGTCCATGTAGCCGGAGAGCTTCTTCAACTCGGCGAAGGTCTTGGTCATCTCCGGGCCTGCGAGGGTCTTCTGGTCCAGGTCCACCAAGGCCTTCTTGTAGCCTTCGGCGCCCATCACCGAGAGCACCATGTCTTCGAATACGGTGCTGTCCTGCCAGGGCTGGCCACCGTGGGCCAGGGCGATGAAGCCGGCCGCCTTGAGCTTGTCACCGGCGGCATAGAATTCTTCGAGGGTAGTGGGCGCCTTGGCGATCCCGGCCTTCTTGAACACCTCGGGGTTGATCCACAGCCAGTTGACCCGGTGGATGTTCACCGGCACGGCCACGTAGTCCCCTTCGTACTTGACGGTATTGGCCACCTTGGGCGAGAGCAGGCCGTCCCAATTCTCGCTCTTGGCCACGTCCTTCAGGGTATCGGTGCTGAGCAGGCCGGTGCTGCCCCACTCCTGGATGTCCGGGCCCTTGATCTGCGCCACGCCCGGCGGGTTGCCGGCCACGGCGCGGCTCTTGAGCACGGTCATCGCGGTGGAACCGCCACCGCCGGCCACGGCGCCGTCCTTCCAGGTGAAACCGTCTTTCTCCACCTGGGCCTTGAGCACATCGACCGCAGCCTTTTCACCACCGGACGTCCACCAATGGACCACTTCCACGGAGCCTTTGGAATCGGCGGCCAGGGCGCTCAGGGGGAACAGGGAGGCAAGGGAAATGACAGTGGCGAGGCGAGAAATCGCATTCATCTGAAGTACCTTTCTTGTTGTTATGCATGCAAGTCTGGTGCTTGCGCTGCAAACGAGTCTAAACAGCCTAGTCCAGCGCCCGAGTAACGAAGCGATGGGGAAATGTCACCGCATGGTTACACAGAGCCCGTGGCAGGCACTTGGGCCAGGGCCGAGGCCATGCTCGGCGCCAGGGGCAGGCGCGGAATCAGCACGGCCTGCCAGGCGTGATAAAGGTCCGGCTTGCCGCCCCAGATTTCTGCCGCAGGGCGGTTGTCCAGGCCCAGTTCGTGGTGCCAGCTGCCGAACTCATGATCGATGAAATGCTCCTGGCAGAACTCCCAGAAAACCCGGTACCAGGTCTCGTAGCGCTCCTCTGCGGTGCGCCTGAGCAGGGCACTGGCGGCGGCGCTGGCTTCGGCGTGGGTCCAGTGCAGGCGCTGGCGCACCACCGGGCGGTTGTCCCAATCCAGGGTGTAGACGATCCCCGGGGCGCCATCCACGTTCCAGCCGTGACGGCAGTTGCTGTCGAACAGGCGCTGGGCATCCAGCGCCAGCCAGCCAGGGGTCAGCATTCCAGCCTGGCCCCGCGCGGCTTCCAGGTGCAGCAACAGCCGCGCCCACTCGAATCCGTGGCCCGGCGTGGTGCCGAAGGGGCGAAAACCATCGGCGGGACACTCCCGGTTGTAATCGCGCAAGGGCTGCCAATCCAGGTCGAAGTGTTCGACCACCATGAAGTCGTTGGCCGCGGCATGGCCGTGGATCAAGCGCTCTGCGATGCGCAGGGCGCGGCTGAGCCAGCGCGGGTCCTGGGTGACATCGGCCAGGGCGAGAAAGGCCTCGGTGGCGTGCATGTTGCTGTTGGCCCCGCGATAGGCCTCCTGCTCGCTCCAGTCGCGGCTGAAGGACTCGATCATTGCGCCCTCCTGCTCGCTCCAGAAATGCTCCTCGATCACGCCAACCGCCTGCTCCAGCAAGGCCTCGCCCCCCGGGCGCCGGGCCACCACCGCGGAACTGGCGGCCAGGGCGACGAAGGCATGCAAGTAGGCAGCCTTGCCGCCATTGCCGTCGGCCTGCCCGGCCACCGCGAACCAGCCGCCGTGCTCGGCATCGCGCAGCGGACCCAAGAGTGCCGCGACACCGTGGTCCACCAGTTCGGCAAAGCCAGGCAGCCCCTGGATATGGGCCATGGCGAAGCTGTGGGTCATGCGCGCGGTATTCATGGTTTCGGCCCGGGCGCCAGCAGGCAGGCAGCCCCGGGCATCCAGGTTGCCGAAGCCCTCGGCAAGTCGTGAAGCCTTGGCGAAGTCCAGCAGCCGCAGGCCCTCGGCGGCCAGCCAGCTGTGGTGTGCGGGAGCGTTCAGCCAACTGCTGAACGGCAGGGAAAGAGGTTCCATGGACGACCTGTTGTTGTTCTTGTCGAAGGCTTGAGTCTAATCAAGCCAAGGTTCGCCCCAGGTAACGAAGGACACGGCAAATGTCACCAGGCCGTGACAAACCAGCGGACGCCGGTAGGGGCGAAGCTTGCTCGCGATGCACGATAACGCGCCCTGCCAGGCACGACGCTTGCCAGGCAAGCCCCGCTGCTACAGGAGGGTTGTTCAGTCCGCGAAACGCGGTAGGTACAAGGTCACCCGCAGGCCACCCTCGCGCAGGTTCTGCAGGCTGACTTCCCCGCCATGGCTATGGGCGATGTTGCGCGCGATGCCCAGGCCCAGGCCGTAGCCCTGCTGCTGGCCGGCCAGGCGAAAGTGTGGCTCGAAGACCTGCTCCAGCCGCTGCTGGGGCACGCCGGGGCCCTCGTCGTCCACGTGCAGGATGAAAGCGCCGGCGTCATCTTCGATATGCAGGTGGGCGTTCTGCCCATACTTCAGGGCGTTGTCGATCAAATTGCCCATGCAGCGCTTGAGCGCCAGGGGCTTGCCCGGGTAGCTGGCCAAAGCTCGTCCCTGCTGGGTCACCCGGCCATTGCCATTGGGCGCCAGATACGGTTCCACCAGGCAATCGAGCACCTGGTTGAGGTCGACCGGCTCGATGTTCTCGTGGATGTCGGTGTCCTTGACGCATTGCAGGGCGCCCTTGACCAGCAGCTCCAGCTCATCGAGGTCGCGGCCGAACTTGGCTTGCAGCTGTTCGTCCTCCAGCAGCTCCACCCGCAACCGCAGGCGGGTGATGGGGGTGCGCAAGTCGTGGGAGATGGCGCTGAACAGCTGGCTGCGCTCGGTCAGGTAGCGGCTGATGCGCTCGCGCATGCTGTTGAAGGCCCTCGCCACTTCCACCACCTCGCTGCCGCCGCCCGGCGCCACCGGCTGCACATCGGCGCCCAGGGACAACTCGCGGGCGGCCCGGGCCAGGCGCTTGAGGGGCCGACTCTGCCAGTGCACCAAGAGGCCGATGAACAGCAACAGGAAGCCGCTGGTCAGCAGGATGAACCACACCTGTTGCGCCGGCAGCCCCTGCTCTTCAAGGCTGGTGTAGGGCTCGGGCAGCAATGAAGCGATGTACAACCACTCGCCCGGGGCCATCTGGATCTGGGTCACCAGCACCGGCGGATTCACCGGTTCCAGGGTCAGGGCGTAGTGGGCCCAGGACCGTGGCAGCTCGTCGAGCTTCAGGCCGCCATTGAAGATCCGCAGGTCGTCGGGGCGCACGAAGGTCACGGAGATGTCCGCATCGTTGCCCAGGGACTGGCGCAACACCTGCTCCACCGCCTGCAGTACCGCCTCCTTGCGCGGCGTGGCCGGCAACACCTGCATGTCCAGCGGCTTGTCGTTGAGGGTCACGACAAAACGCGTGCCGCCCATGCTGCGCAACTGGTCGAGTACCAGCGGCCGATAGGCCACCGGCAGCGAACGCAGGTAACTGACGCTGGCGGTCATCGAATGGGCCAGGCTGCGGGCGCTGGTCACCAGGCCCTCGAGCTGGGTGGCGCGCAACTGCGAGACCCAGATCACGCTGGACAGGGCCTGGGCCAGCAGCACCACCAGCAGGGTCAGCAACAGCATCCGGCCCAACAGCGAACGCGGCATAGGCACCCGTTGCAGGCAGCCCTTGAGGGTTTCAGCGAGCACAGTCAGCTACCACATTGGCCGCCAACTGGTAGCCGCTGCCGCGCACCGTGCGAATCAGCCGCGGGGGCTTTTCAGTATCCCGCAGGCGCTGGCGCAAGCGGCTGACCGCCATGTCGACGATGCGATCCAGGGGCATCAGGTCGCGGCCACGGGTGGCATTGCCGATGGTGTCGCGGTCGAGGATTTCCTGGGGATGATCGAGAAACAGCTTGAGCAGGGCGAAGTCGGCGCCGGAGAGGATCACTTCCTCGCCGTCATTGTGGAACAGGCGGTGGCTGATCACGTCCAGGCGCCACTCGTCGAAGCACAACACTTCGCCGCCAGCCCGTTCCTGGGCGAATTGCGCGCGGCGCAACAAGGCCTTGATCCGTGCCTGCAACTCACGAGGGCTGAACGGCTTGCCCAGGTAGTCATCGGCCCCCAGCTCCAGGCCGATGACCCGGTCGGCTTCATCGGAGCTGGCGGTGAGCATGATGATCGGCACCTGGCCGCGCTTGGGGTGCTGGCGAATCCAGCGACACAGGCTGAAGCCGTCCTCATCGGGCAGCATCACGTCGAGGATCACCAGATCACAGGGGGCCTCGCTCAGGGCCTGGCGAAAGCCCGCGCCATCGGCGGTGCTGCGCACCTGGAAGCCACAGCGACTGAGGTAGGTCTCCAGCAGCTCGCGGATTTCCTGATCGTCGTCGACCAACAAGATCGACCTACTGACTGAACTCACCCATGCCGTCCTTTGTTGTTGTCATGAATGGGGGGCGATTATGCCTGTTCCAGGGCCACCCCGGCGCCGGTCAGTCCGGAATAGGGCGCCGTCACCAGCCACACCGGGATGCCCTTGAAGTAGTCGCTCATGCAGCCCTTGTCGGCAAAGCTCTTGGCGAAGCCGCTCTGGATGAAAAAGTCGGCAAAACGCGGGATCACCCCGCCGACGATGTATACCCCGCCCCGGCCACCGGTGGTCAGCACATTGTTGCCCGCCACCCGGCCCAGCCAGCAACTGAACTGCTCCAGCACCTCGCGGGCGATGGGGTCGCCGGCCAACCCCGCAGCGGTGATCGCCTCGGGGGTATCCAGCCGCGGCTCGTGGCCGTCCACTGCGCAGATGGCCCGGTAGACCCGGGGCAGGCCGCCACCGCTGAGGGCGGTTTCGGCGCTGACATGGCCGATTTCGTCGTGGATGTGTTGCCAGAGCTGGGTTTCCCGGGGACTGCTCAAGGGCAGGTCGACATGCCCACCCTCACCCGGCAGGGCCATGTAGCGGCCATCACCGAAGTTCAGCAGGGTGCCCACCCCCAGGCCGGTACCCGGGCCGATCACCACCGCCGGACGCAACGGCTCGGCAACGCCCTCGCAGACCACGCGGAACTCATCCGGCTGTAGGCGAGTCATGCCCAGGGCCATGGCCGAGAAATCGTTGACCAGCAGCAGGCGTTCGACCTGCAGCGCCTTGCAGAACGCCTGGCGGTTGAGGTGCCAGTGATTGTTGGTGAAGCGGAACTCGTCGCCACTGACCGGCCCGGCCACCGAGAGGCACACCGAGCCCACCGCGCCCAGGGCCAGGCCCTGCTCCTTCAGGTAGGCCTTGATGGCATCTTCCGGACAGCTGTAGTCCGCCGTCGCATGGACCTGGATCGCGTCCAGCTGTTGGTCTTTCCACAACGCGAACCGAGCGTTGGTGCCGCCGATGTCACCGACCAGGGCCAGTTTCAATTCAATGTCTCCAGGGCAGAAGTGAAGGCGCTGGCGCCCTGCTCTGCCGAGCTGAAGGCCATGCGCATGAAGGCGAAGAGTTCGCGGCCGGTGCCGACGTTGTTGCCCAGCAGGCCCTTGGCCGGCTCGCGGGCGGCGAACTGTTCGGCGTCCACCTTAAGCTCCAGGGTGCCCTTGACGCCATCCACGCGAATGATGTCGCCATCCCGCACCCGGGCCAGCGCCCCGCCGACATGGGCTTCGGGGCTGACATGAATGGCCGCCGGGATCTTGCCCGAGGCGCCAGACATGCGCCCGTCGGTGACCAGGGCCACCTTGAAGCCACGGTCCTGCAGCACACCCAGGAAAGGGGTCATCTTGTGCAGCTCGGGCATGCCGTTGGAACGCGGACCCTGGAAGCGCATCACCGCCACGAAGTCTTTCTCCAGTTGGCCGGCCTTGAAGGCATCGGCCAGGTCCTGCTGGTCCTGGAACACCATGGCCGGAGCCTCGACGACCTGGTGCTCGGGAGCCACGGCGGAGACCTTCATCACCCCGCGCCCCAGGTTGCCTTCCATGACCCGCAGCCCGCCTTCCGGCGAGAAGGCCCGGGCCACCGGGCGCAAGATGCTTTCGTCGAGGCTTTCGATCGGGCCGTCGCGCCATACCAGCTTGCCGTTGTCGAGGAACGGCTCCTGGGTATAGCGGCTCAGGCCCGGGCCGGCCACGGTGTTGACGTCTTCGTGGAGCAGCCCGGCCTCCAGCAGTTCGCGGATGAGGAACGACATGCCGCCGGCGGCCTGGAAATGGTTGATGTCGGCCTTGCCGTTGGGATAGACGTGGGACAGGGTCGGCACCACCTCGGAGAGGTCGGCCATGTCCTGCCAGGTCAGCTGGATGCCCGCAGCCTGGGCGATGGCCGGCATGTGCAGGGTGTGGTTGGTGGAGCCGCCGGTGGCGTGCAGGGCGACGATGGAGTTGACCAGGCAACGCTCGTCGACGATTTCACCAATGGGCGTGAAGTGGCCGCTCTGGCGGGTCAGGCGGGTGACCTGTTGCGCCGCCTCATGGGTCAGGGCGTCGCGCAACGGCGTGTTGGGGTTGACGAAGGACGCGCCGGGCAAGTGCAGGCCCATGACCTCCATCAGCAACTGGTTGGTGTTGGCGGTGCCATAGAAGGTGCAGGTGCCCGGGCTGTGGTAGGACTTCATCTCCGATTCCAGCAGCTCTTCGCGACTGGCCTTGCCTTCGGCATAGCGCTGGCGCACGTCGGCTTTCTGTTTGTTGGAGATCCCCGAGACCATGGGGCCGCCCGGGACGAAAATCATTGGCAGGTGGCCGAAGCGCAGGGCTCCCATCATCAGGCCCGGGACGATCTTGTCGCAGATACCGAGCATCAGGGCGGCATCGAACATGTTGTGCGACAGCGCTACCGCCGTGGACAACGCAATGACCTCGCGGCTCGGCAGGCTCAGCTCCATCCCCGCCTCGCCCTGGGTCACGCCATCGCACATGGCTGGGGTGCCGCCGGCGAACTGGCCCACCGAACCGATCTCGCGCAGGGCCTTCTTGATCAACTCGGGGAAATGCTCGTAGGGCTGGTGCGCCGACAACATGTCGTTATATGACGAAACAATCGCCACGTTGGCCGCGTTCATCATCCGCAGGCTGTGCTTGTCTTCGGCGCCACAACCGGCCACCCCATGGGCGAAGTTCGCGCATTGCAGCTTGCCGCGCTGCGGGCCGTCGCTGGCCGCACCGCGAATCAGGGCGAGATAGGCCTGGCGAGTGGCGCGACTACGGGCGATGAGCCGTTCGGTGACCTCAAGAACGCGGGGATGCATGTGTAGAACTCCAGGCTAACGGATGTGGCGACCTGTTTGTCTATGCTGGTCCAAAGCCCCGCCACTGGGGGACAGTGGAGGAAATTCCTGACCATTCGGACCAGTTGATTCAGGTCACTCGTTGTAGATAAAACAAAATACTGCCACTAAAAAGGCTTGTTTTCTATTTCTATGCGAATAATCTTGTAATTCCAACAACAAATCCTACGACAGGCGCTTACCCATGACTCTTCGAATCGCAATCAATGGTTTTGGCCGCATCGGCCGCAACGTCCTGCGCGCACTCTATACCCAAGGCTATCGCCAGGACCTGCAGGTCGTCGCCATCAACGATCTCGGAGACAGCGCTATCAATGCCCACCTGCTCAAGCACGATACTGTCCACGGCCTGTTCGACGCCGATATCCAGCATGATCAGGAAAGCCTGACCGTCAACGGCGACCGCATCGCGGTCAGCGCCATCCGCAATCCGGCCGAGCTGCCCTGGGCCGCAGAGAAGATCGACGTGGTGTTCGAATGCACCGGGCTGTTCACCGACCGCGCCAAGGCCGCCGCCCATCTTACGGCCGGCGCGCGCAAAGTGATCATCTCGGCTCCGGCCAAGGGCGCCGATGCCACCGTGGTCTACGGGGTCAACCACGACATCCTGCGCCAATCGCACCAGATCATCTCCAACGCCTCCTGCACTACTAACTGCCTGGCCCCGGTGGCCCAGGTGCTGCACCGCGAGCTGGGGATCGAGAACGGCCTGATGACCACCATCCATGCCTACACCAACGACCAGAACCTCACCGACGTCTATCACACCGACCCCTACCGCGCCCGCTCCGGCACCCAGAACATGATCCCGAGCAAGACCGGCGCAGCCGAGGCCGTGGGCCTGGTGCTGCCGGAGCTGGCCGGCAAGCTGACCGGCATGGCGGTACGGGTACCAGTGATCAACGTCTCCCTGGTGGACCTGACCGTGACCCTCAAGCGCGACACCAGCGCCGAGGAAGTCAACGCCCTGCTCAAGAGCGCCAGCCAGCATTCGAAGATCCTCGGCTACAACACCCTGCCGCTGGTCTCCAGCGACTTCAACCACAACCCGCTGTCGTCGATCTTCGACACCAACCACACCAAGGTCAGTGGCGGCCGCCTGCTCAAGGTCCTGGCCTGGTACGACAACGAGTGGGGGTTCTCCAACCGCATGCTGGATAACTGCCTGGCCCTGTGCAACGCCGAATGAATGGCTGACCTGCGGGAATCGCCCCGGGTTCCCGCCACAGCACGACTCACTGCCAGGGCAGACAATCCAAACAAGGCTTGACCACGGACGTAGATGACAATCATTATCATCTGCTAAAAAATGGATCAGGCCTTGCTGTGAGTCAATCGCACTTCAACCACGTCTTCCTCACTCAACGAACGTCCCTGCTACGCACGCTGGAGCGGATGGTCAACAACCACAGCACCGCCGAAGACCTGCTGCAGGAGACTTACCTGCGCGTGACCCGGGCGCTTGCCGAGCGCACCATCACGCACCTGGAACCGTTCGTGTTCCAGACAGCTCGCAACCTGGCGCTCGACCACTTGCGCGCCCGGCGTATCCAGGACCGGACCCTGCTCGAGGACGTACCGGCCCAGGTGCTGGAAAGCGTTGCCGCGCCAGTCAGCAGCGCCGAGGACGCCGCCCACGCCGAACAGTTGCTGGAACGCCTGAACCTCAGCCTGGGTCAACTCAGTGCCCGCCAGCAGCGAATCTTCATCCTCAGCCGCCTGCACGGTCACAGCTATCAGGAAATCGCCGACGAACTGGGGGTGTCCCTGAGTACGGTACAAAAGGAACTGAAGCTGATCATGGCCATCTGCATTGGTGTCGCCGAGCGCCTGGACGGCGAGTGAACAGCAACTGCCAGGCAGAATGACTGCGTCAGCCCCCTGGCCTTTGCTACCCTTGGCCGGCTTTCGCTCTCTATTGAAAAAACAGCTGTGCACAGACACAGCCGAGGAACACCCGTGACGGATTCTCACCGTGCCGAGCCGCCCACTCCCTCCGGCTCGACCCCAAGCACCCTGGCCATGGATCAGGCCCTGGACTGGCTGATCGAGCTGGAACAGCCAAGCCCGGAACAAGTGCGTCAGTTCCAGCAATGGCTCAGCGCGTCGCCGCTCAACCCCCAGGCCTTCGCCAAGGCCCAAGCCATCTGGAACGGCCCGCAGGTGGCCCAGTGCGCCCTGGCCCTGGCCGCTCCTGCGAAAGTCTCGTTCCTGTCCCGTCTCAAGCCCCACTGGAAACCCCTGGCCAGCGCAGCTGTGCTGGTGCTGGGACTGTTCAGCTTCAGCAACCTGCCCCTGCGCCTGCAAGCCGACCACCTGACCCTGGTGGGCGAGCGCCAGCGCCTGCAACTCGAGGATGGCTCCCAAGTACTGCTCAATACCAATTCGGCGTTCTCCAGCGATATCGACGAGCACCGGCGCACCGCGCGGTTGTACCAGGGCGAGGCGTTCTTCGAGATCCCGGGCAATCGCGGACTGCCCCTGGAGCTGGACGCCGGCCCGGTGCGTGCCAGCGTGCGCGATACCGCTTTTGCCGTGCGTTACCTGGATGGTATCGCCCAGGTCCAGGTACAACGCGGGGATCTCGACCTGCGGGCGACCCATGCCGACCAGCGCCTGCGCCTGAGCGCTGGCGAAAGCGTACGTGTCGGCCCCGAGGGCTTCGACCGGCCGGCCAAACTCGATGCCAGCAAGGACCTGGCCTGGGTCGAAGGTCGCCTGGTGTTCGAGAATTGTCCCTTGAGCCAGGTCCTGGCGGAGCTGCGTCGCTACTATCCCGGCTGGATCGTCAACAACAACGACAAACTGGCGAATGTCGCCGTCACTGGTAACTATCGTCTCGACCAGCCCCTGGATGTGGTCCGCTCCCTGGCCCACATCACCTCGGCGCGGCTGTCGGAGCTACCGGCGCTAGTCATTCTCAATTGAGAACAATTATTTTTACGCGATAACCCCGGGTCGTACGTCTCGTTATAGCCAATGCAATTGATTCGCATTTTTGCGTGTAAATCTGCACCTATAAAAGATTCGTGCGACCCGGAGCGCTTTCGATGTCTTCTCGTCCCAACTACCGATCCCCTGTTCCCAACTCCCGCCTGCAACATTGCACCTTGTCGCTGCTCACCGCAGCGATCCTGCTGGCCGGCACCCATGCTGCGCCCGTTGTGGCCGCGCAAACCTCGGGCAGTTCCAGCCAGCGCATGGGCAACTACAACTTCGCCATTGCCCAGCAGCCCCTGGTATCGGCGCTCAATGCCTTCAGCACAGTGACGGGCTGGCAGGTTGGCCTGCCCGCCGAGTTGGGCACAGGCGTCAACTCCCCGGGCGTCCGTGGCTCACTGCCACCGGAGAAGGCCCTGGATCGGCTGCTGGCCGGCACCAACCTGAGCTATCGCAAGCTGGGCAACAACAACATCGTCCTGGAGAAGCGCAGCAATCCGAATACGGTGAACTTGCAGCAAGTGACCATCAGCGCCACCCGCCAGGAACAGGACATCAATTCGGTGCCCAGCACCGTGAGCGTGCACACCCGGGAAGAGCTCGACCGGCAGAACGTCACCAATATCAAGGACCTGGTGCGCTACGAACCCGGCGTGTCGGTAGGTGGCGCCGGCCAGCGTGCCGGCATCAGCGGCTACAACATCCGTGGCATCGACAGCGACCGGATCCTGACCCAGGTCGATGGCGTCGAGGTTCCAGGGCACTTCTTCAGCGGCCCCTATGCCAAGACCAACCGCAATTACGTCGACCCGGAAATCGTCAAGCGCGTGGAAATCCTCCGTGGCCCGGCCTCGGTGCTGTATGGCAGCAACGCCATCGGCGGTGCCGTCAGCTACTACACCCTGGACCCCGACGACATCATCAAGCCCGGCCAGGATGTCGGTGCCCGCCTGAAGACCGGCTACAGCTCGGCCGACGAAAGCTGGTTGAAGTCCGGTACCTTCGCCGGCCGCATCGGCGAGTTCGACGGCTTGCTGCACCTGAGTCGACGCGATGGCCACGAAACCGAATCCTACGGCAGCAACAACGGCACCGGCCTGGGTCGCACCGCCGCTAACCCGGAGGATGTACGCACCACCAACGTATTGGCTAAGCTGGGCTGGAACTATGCGGACGACGCCCGCCTGGGCCTGACCTACGAAAAATACAAGGACGACCGCGACACCAACCAGAAAAGCGCTGTAGGCGGCCTGTTCATCAACGGCGTCGGGCAAAACTGGTACCGCTCGCGCACTGGTAACGACACCATCACCCGGGAACGCTTCGGCCTGGAAAACAGCTTCGCCCTGGAATCCCCCGTGGCAGACCGGATCAAGTGGAGCCTGAACTACCAGATCGCCAAGACCGACCAGACCACCAGCGAGCGCTATAACCCGGTCTCGATATACACCCCGGTGGCCCGTGACGTGCTGCGCGAGCGCAAGACCCTGTACGAGGAAAAGCAATGGGTATTCGACGCTCAGCTGGAAAAGGCCTTCGCCCTGGGTGAGACCGACCACCAGCTGACCTACGGCACCACTCTCAAGCAGCAGAAGGTTACCGGCTCGCGCTTTGGCACTGCCACTTGCCTGAAGGTCGGCGCGGGTTGTACCGCCATCGGCGCCCCCAGTCCGACCGCCAGCGACAGCGTGAAGAAATCCAGTGACTTCCCGGACCCGACCATCAACAGCTATGCCTTGTTCGCCCAGGACCAGATCAGCTGGAACGCCTGGACCTTCACCCCGGGTCTGCGCTACGACTACATCCAGCTCAAGCCGCACGTGACCCAGGAGTTCCTCAATACCGTCAACCCGAACGGCGCCTTCCCGGTCAGCGACGAGAAGAAGACCTGGCACCGGGTCTCGCCAAAATTCGGCCTGACCTATGCCTTCGACGAGCACTACACCGCCTATGGCCAATACGCCGAGGGCTTCCGCACACCGTCGGCCAAGGCGCTCTACGGTCGCTTCGAGAACATCGCCGGTGGCTACGTCGTCGAGCCCAACTCCAACCTCAAGCCAGAGACCAGCAAAGGCATCGAGACCGGTCTGCGGGGCAGCTTCGACGCCGGTTCCTTCGACGTGTCGGTGTTCTACAACCAATACCGCGACTTCATCAACGAAGATGCGATCACTGCCGGTGCGCTGCAAGCCGTCATCCAGAGCAACAACATCAAGCGCGCCACCATCAAGGGCGCCGAAGCCAAGGGCCGCTTGAACCTGGATGCCTTCGGCGCGCCCCAGGGCCTGTACACCATGGCCTCGGTGGCCTATGCCCACGGTCGCAACAATGACAACGGCGAGCCGATCAACAGCGTCAATCCGCTCAAGGGCGTGTTCGGCCTGGGCTACGACCAGGATGACTACGGCGCGTTGCTGAGCTGGACCCTGGTCAAGCGCAAGGACCGGGTCGACGACAGCACCTTCAAGGCTCCGGACGGACGCCTGACCAGCAGTCAGTTCAAGACGCCCGGCTTCGGCATCCTCGACCTCACCGGCTTCTACAAGGTCACCAACGACCTGACCGTCAATGCCGGCCTGTACAACCTGACCGACAAGAAATACTGGAACTGGGACGACGTACGCGGCTACGACAGCGTCGGTGAAGCCGGACAGACGGCCCCGGCCAACCTCGACCGCCTGACCATGCCGGGCCGTAATTTCTCGGTCAACCTGGTCTGGGATATCTGACCCTGCCCCCTCACTGCTCTTTTTCATCCAGGGCAGTGAGGATTTTTTACTGTGTCGCGTCTTCTTGTTCGTCTAGTCACTAAGTGCCTCTCATTCTCAAGGACATCGGTATGACCGCCCAGGCTTGCGCCCAACCTCACCACCTGCGTTCCCAGCGCCTGAACCAGATCACCCACGAGCCGCATTCCAAGCTCGATGCCCTGGTCAAGGCCCACGCACCTTTTGAAACCCAGGGTGCCTTCGCCCGCTTCGTGGTAGCCCAGTACCTGTTCCAGTCGGAGCTGGTGGAGCTGTACAACGATCCCGAGCTGATCGCGATCGTCCCGGACCTGGCCGAGCGTTGCCGCGCCGAAGCGGCCAAGGCCGACCTCGCCGACCTGGACACCGAAGTACCGGCCCCGGTAGCCGGCGCCGTGCGCAACCCGAGCAAGGCCGAGGCCCTGGGCTGGATCTTCGTGTCCGAGGGTTCCAAGCTTGGCGCAGCGTTCCTGATCAAGCGCGCCGTGGGCCTGGGTCTGAGCGAGACCTTCGGTGCCCGTCACCTGGGCGAACCGGCCGGCGGGCGTGCCGAGGGCTGGAAAACCTTCACCCGCATCCTCGACGGCCTGCAATTCAGCGCCGAAGAAGAAGCGGCAGCGGAAAAGGGCGCCCTGGATGCCTTCAACCGCTTCACCGTACTGCTGGAACAGGCTTACTCCAGCGCGGCACAGCCAGCCTGATCCGATAGTTGCAGGCAGGGCGCCATGGAGTGTCCCTGCCCGCCACGGTATTCTGTCGGCCTGCCCGCCTTGCGGATTGAGCCGTACGACGCGTTACCTCATCATCGACGCCATGACCCCCACTCGCCCCTCGCCCTCGAAAATCTCCCGCCTGCTGTTCGGCGCACTGGCCTATGTCAGCCTGGCCATCGGCCTGATCGCCATCGTAGTGCCGGGCCTGCCGACCACCGAATTCATCCTCCTGGCCGCCTGGGCCGCCACCAAGAGCTCGCCAAGGCTCAGCGCCTGGATGGAGAACCACCGCCTGTTCGGGCCGATCCTGAGCAACTGGCGCAACGGCCGGATCGTCAGCCGCAAGGCCAAGGTCAGCGCCACCGTCAGCATGCTGCTGTGCGCCGGGCTGATGCTGACCCTGCTCAACCATCACTGGACCCTGTATGCCGCCATCGCCGGCATGACCCTGGGCAACCTGTGGATCTGGTCGCGCCCCGAGAGCCTGCCACAGGCCTCCTGAATCCAGCTACGTGGCAGCTATGCCCTCGGCAGTGGGGCCATATATGTCAAGGAGATGACCGTTCGTCGGCAACACCTCACGCAAAGGCCGTCCGAGCCGATGTTGCGGGCATAGCGCTGAAATGGACTTGGCGAGCGGAATCATCCGACTCCGTGCTATCCATCCGTCCTTTCGCGAGATCGCCCCATGTTCGACTCTCTCTCCATTCGCCTGAAGATCGTGCTGCTGTCCGGCCTGTGCCTGCTAGGCGTGGTGGCCTTGATCGTCAGCATGAACCTGTACCAGAGCCGGCAGAACAACCAGTTGGTCAATACCTCCAGCACACGGATGCTGACCGCTGGAGTCGAGGACCTGCTGCAAGCCAAGGCGACCGACCAGGCCGTTCGGGTCCAGAAAACCTTCGGTGAAAGCCAGGTGGCGCTCAACGCCCTGACCGATCAGGTCCGCGACTTGCGCCAGATGGCCAGCAAGCGTGGCCTGGAGGCCTCGGTACTGCGCGAGGAACTCAACCACAGCCTCAAGACCGCCTTCGAACGCAATCCCAAGGTATTGGGCATCTGGCTGGCCTATGAACCCAACGCCCTGGATGGCAAGGACAGTGAGTTCGCCAACGATACGGCTCGCTCGTCCAACGAGCGCGGGCGCTTCGCCACCTACTGGAGTCGTTCCGGTGGCCAGGGGCTCAACACCGTGATGGCCGAGGAGGACCTGACCAAGACCACCCTCAACCTCAGCGGTACTCCCTACAACATCTGGTACACCTGCCCTCGCGACAACCGCCGCACCTGCCTACTCGATCCTTATGCCGACACCATTGGCGAGGACAAGAAACAGGTACTGATGACCACCATCTCCCAGCCCCTGCTGGTGGATGGCAAGGTGATCGGGGTCATGGGCATCGATATCGCCCTGGACTCCCTGCAAGCCGCCGCCGGTGAGGCCCAGCGCTTCCTGTTCGATGGCGCCGGGCACATGATGATCGTCGCCGGCAGTGGCTTGCTGGCGGCTGTCGGCGCCGACGCCAGCCAGGTCGGCAAGAACGTCAACGACGCCTTCGCAGCCCAGGGCAAGGACATTCTCGCGACAGTCACCGGCAACCAGGCCAAGACCCTGCAACAGGGCGAGCTGATTCGCGCGGTCTACCCTTTCAGCCCCATCGCCGATGCCAAGCCCTGGGGCGTGACCATCGACCTGCCACAACAGGTGCTGCTGGCCGACTCGGTAAAACTGCAAGCCCTGCTGGATGAAGCCCAGACCAGCGGCATGGTCAAGACCGTGCTGGTGGCCATCGGTGCCGGCCTGCTGGGCCTGGCCCTGATCTGGCTCAGCGCCTCGGGCGTGACCCGGCCGATCAACGGCGTGGCCCAGATGCTCAAAGCCATCGCCAGCGGCGACGGCGACCTGACCCAGCGCCTGGACTACAGCAAGAAGGACGAACTGGGCGAGCTGGTGGGCTGGTTCAACCGCTTCCTCGACAAGCTGCAACCGACCATCGCCCAGATCAAGCAGAGCATCACCGAGGCCCGCGGCACCGCCGACCAGTCCTCGGAGATCGCCCGCCAGACCAGCGAAGGCATGCAGGTGCAGTTCCGCGAGATCGACCAGGTGGCCACCGCCTCCAACGAAATGAGCGCCACGGCCCACGAAGTCGCCAGCAGCGCGGCCAATGCCGCCCAGGCCGCCCGCGGCGCCGACCAGTCGGCCAAGGAAGGCATGACCATCATCGAGCGCAGCACCCGCGACATCAGCCTGCTGGCCGACGAAGTGAGCAAGGCCGTGGGCGAAGTCGAAGCCCTGGCGGTGAGCAGCGAGCAGATCGGTTCGGTACTGGAGGTGATCCGCAGCATCGCCGAACAGACCAACCTGCTGGCCCTCAATGCCGCCATCGAAGCCGCCCGGGCCGGTGAAAGCGGTCGTGGTTTCGCGGTGGTCGCCGATGAAGTGCGCAACCTGGCCAAGCGCACCCAGGACTCGGTGGAAGAGATCCGTGTGGTGATCGAACGCATCCAGAGCGGCACCCGCGAGGTGGTGACCACCATGCATGCCAGCCAGGATCAGGCGCAGAGCAATGCCGGGCAGATCCAGCAAGCGGTCCTGGCCCTGGGCAAGATCAGCGACGCGGTGACGGTGATCAGCGACATGAACCTGCAGATCGCCAGCGCCGCCGAAGAACAGAGCGCCGTGGCCGAAGAGGTCAACCGCAATGTCTCGGCAATCCGTAGCGTCACCGAGACCCTCACCGAACAGGCCAGCGAATCGGCCCAGGTCAGCAGCCAGCTCAATGCCCTGGCGACCCAGCAGATGAAACTGATGGACCAGTTCCGCGTCTGAGTCCGGCCCTTGTGACGCGGCAACCCGCGTCACAAGACCCGCGCCTGCGCCTCGACAGGCCATGGGATTTCAGGGTGCAATGCCCTCCTCTTGTCGAGAGGAGCCGTCCATGCACCCGCTACTGACATCCATTCAAGCCGCCCTGCACCTGCCACCGTCCGAGCTCCACGAACAGGGCGAAGGCGCCCTGCCCTCGGCCTTTGCCGTCAGCGACCTGGCCAGCGCCAGCATCGGTGCCGCCGGGCAGGCACTCGCCGAACTCTTGTACCACCACACCGGCCGGCGCCCTACGGTCAGTGTCGACCGGCGCCTGGCCTCGTTCTGGTTCGCCAGCTCGCTGCGTCCCCAGGGCTGGAGCCCGCCCGCACTCTGGGACCCGATTGCCGGCGACTACGCCACCTGCGACGGCTGGATTCGCCTGCACACCAATGCCCCTCACCATCGGGCCGTAGCCGAACAGGTCCTGGGCCCCGCCAGCGAGCGTTCGGCCATGGCGGCCAGGGTGGCAAGCTGGAAAGCCCACGAGCTGGAACAGGCCATCGTCGAGCACGGTGGCTGCGCGGCGCAGATGCGCAGCTGGCAGCAGTGGCAGGTCCACCCCCAGGGGCAGGCGGTCAACAGCGAGCCCCTGGTGCATTGGTTGCCCGGCCACGAACCTCGGAAAAAGTCCTGGAGCCGGTCCAGCGAGCGACCGCTGGCCGGGCTCAAGGTGCTGGACCTGACCCGGGTCCTGGCCGGTCCCGTGGCCAGCCGCCTGCTGGCCGGGCTCGGCGCCGACGTGCTGCGCATCGATCCGCCCTGGTGGAACGAACCGGCAGTGGAACCGGAAATGACCCTGGGCAAGCGCTGCGCCCGCCTGGACCTGCACGTTCTTGAAGACCGCGCCCTCTTCGAAAGCCTTCTGGCCCAGGCCGACCTGCTGCTGCACGGCTACCGCGGCGACGCCCTGGACGGCCTGGGCTATGACAGTGAACAGCGCCAGCGCCTGTCCCCTGGGCTGATCGAGGTGAGCCTCAACGCCTACGGTTGGAGCGGACCCTGGCGTAACCGCCGGGGGTTCGACAGCCTGGTGCAGATGAGCTGCGGCATCGCCGAGGCCGGCATGGCCTGGAAAGCAGCGGAACAACCCACGCCCCTACCGGTGCAGGCCCTGGATCACGCCACCGGCTACCTGATGGCAGCCAGCGCCCTGCGCGCCCTGGACCCGTCCTGGCAGCAGGGCGGGCAAGCCCGTTTGTCCCTGGCCCGCACGGCCAGGTTGCTGATCGATCACTCCAGCCAGGGACAGGCCAGCACCGGACTGCGGCCCGAGGGGCCGGAGGATCAAGGGCTGGTGCAGGAGCAGACGGCCTGGGGACCGGCTCATCGCCTTCAGGTGCCCCTGAACATCAGCGGCACGCCGCTACAGTGGGACTGCCCGGCAGGCCCCTTGGGCGCTCATCGGGCCAGGTGGTGGTAGCGGCCTCGTGACTCAGCCGCCAGCCGCCCACAGGTGCTGCGCGGCATAGCCGCGCCACGGCCGCCAGGCTTCGGCGCGGGCCAACAGCTGGCGCGCATTCGGCCGCTGGCCCTGCAATGTCGCCATGGCATTGAGCAACCCGACGTCTGCCGCCGGAAAGGCATCCATCTCGCGCATGTGCCGCAGGGCGATGTAGTGCGCCGTCCAGTCACCGATTCCAGACAGTTGCAACAGCCCCTGGACACCTTGCTGCAGGCTGCCCTTGGGCTCCAGCAGCAACGGGTCGTCCAGCAGCGCCTGGGCCACCCCGGACAGGGTCCGAGCACGACTGCGGGGCATCCCCAGCGCGGCCAGGTCTGCCGAGGCCAGGGCCGTGGGCGTGGCAAACACATGGCTCAGCCCTGGCCACAGGGGATCGCCACAGGCCAAGGGGCGGCCGTGCAACGCCACCAGCCGCCCTGCCAGGTCGATAGCGCCCTGTACGGTAATCTGCTGGCCCAGCACGGCGCGGATCGCCAGTTCGAAACCATCCCAGGCTCCCGGGACCCGCAATCCGGGACGGCTGCGTAGTAACGGCTGCAGCAACTCGTCCCCAGCCAGTTCACGAGCGATTCGCTGCAAGTCGGCGTCCAGGTCGAACTGGCGGCGCACACGCATCACCACCTGCCCGATCAGCTGCGGCGACAAGTCCTGGCCGGCCGACTGGAAACGCACATCCAGTTGCTCCCCTGGCCCCGGGCGTACGCTCAAGGTGCCGGACTGTCCGTCGAGTTCGAAACTCCGGGCGTAGGCCTCGCCCTGCACCACCTCCAGGCCAGCGATGGCGCGCCGCGCCAGAAAGCCCAGCATCGCCTGCCAGTCGTAGGGCCCGGCATAGGGCAGCAGCAGTCGCAGCTCATTCATAACGCCAGCAAACCACTGTAGAGGCCGTAGGCCGCCAGCAACGCGCCGACGATCACGGCACTGAAGATCAGCTTCTCCGGCAGGGTGAACAACGGCTCGCCCTGCTCATGCTTGGCCTTGGCAAACAGGATCACTCCCGGGGCATAGAGCAGGGCCGAGAGCAGCAGGTACTTGACCCCGCCGGCGTACAGCAACCAGATGGCGTAACTCAGGGCAATGCTGGCGATAAGCAGGTCCTTCATCCGCTGCCCGGTGGCTTGCTCGTAGGTTTCACCACGGCCACTGAGCAACACCGCATAGGCGGCGGACCACAGATAGGGCACCAGGATCATCGACGAAGCCAGGTAGATCAGCTTGGTGTAGGTGCCGGCGGAGACCAGGGTGATCAACAGGAACACCTGGATCATCACGTTGGTCAGCCACAGGGCGTTGACCGGTACATGGTTGGCGTTTTCCTTGCGCAAGAACGCCGGCATGGTCCGGTCGCTCGCGGTGGCGTGGAGGATCTCCGCGCACAACAGGGCCCAGGACAACAGGGCCCCCAGCAGCGATACCGCCAGGCCGATGCTGATCAGCAAGGCGCCCCATGGCCCGACAATGTGCTCCAGTACCGCCGCCAGGGACGGGTTCTGCAACCTGGCCAGCTCCGGCTGGCTCATGATCCCCAGCGACAGCACGTTGACCAGCACCAACAGCGCCAGCACGCCGAGGAAACCTATCACCGTGGCCCGCCCGACATCCTCGCGCTTCTGCGCCCGCGCCGAGTACACGCTGGCCCCCTCGATGCCGATGAAGACGAAGACCGTGACCAGCATCATGTTGCGCACCTGGTCCAGCACCCCGCCGAAATTCGGGTTGCTGTGCCCCCAGATATCGCGGGTGAAGATCTCCGCCTTGAAGGCCACCGCAGCGATCACGATGAACATCACCAAAGGCACGATCTTGGCCACCGTGGTCAGCTGGTTGATGAACGTGGCTTCCTTGATCCCGCGCAGTACCAGAAAGTGCACGGCCCACAGCAGCAGCGAGGCACAACCGATGGCCACCGGGGTATTGCCCTGGCCGAACACCGGGAAGAAATAGCCCAGGGTGCTGAACAGCAGGACGAAGTAGCCGACGTTGCCCAGCCAGGCGCTGATCCAGTAGCCCCAGGCCGAAGAAAAACCCATGTAGTCGCCAAAGCCGGCCTTGGCATAGGCGTAGACCCCGGAATCCAGTTCAGGCTTGCGATTGGCCAGGGTCTGGAACACGAAGGCCAGGGTCAGCATGCCGACCGCGGTAATCGCCCAGCCGATCAGGACCGCCCCGGCGTCGGCCCGGGCCGCCATGTTCTGCGGCAAGGAAAAGATCCCCCCGCCAATCATGGAACCCACCACCAACGCGATCAGCGCACCCAATTGAAGTTTTTGTGCCGGTTGTGACATCCCTACTCCTTATATCAGCGAGTCGCCCTGGCGATAAAATTAGACGCAATTAAATAACTTTCTAGGAAATTGATTCTGATAGTAACAGTCAATTAACCATCCTTTATTCGGATACTCCGCGAACACCCGCCAGAACACACTGAATAACCGAGTATTTTGTTAAGAGTATGCGCCAAGTGCCATCACCCATCTCGCCTTAATTAGCGAGCGAGATGATTTGCATATTCTTTGAAAGGGTCTAGCGTCAATCGACATCGATAATGGAAGCCGCCTCTTTGAAAGGAGATCAAAGCCTTATGGGATGGGCCTTACAGGGCTGCATTCTACCTCTCGCTACACGTCTTAAGTCATTCATTCACAACGAAATGCAGCAATTGACTGATCCAAGTCAGCAGTTTGGATTGGCGACAGACTTAATCTGAAGTCTCTCTTCTCCTGCATTGGAGTCATGCAATGTCTGAATCTCCCGGAAAACTAAAACTGGGCGCATTAGTCGCCTTGGTAGTGGGTTCCATGATTGGCGGGGGGATCTTTTCCTTGCCGCAGAACATGGCAGCCAGCGCCGATGTCGGGGCAGTTCTTATTGGTTGGGCAATTACTGCAGTCGGCATGTTGACATTGGCATTCGTCTTTCAAACCCTGGCCAATCGCAAACCTGACCTGGATGGCGGTGTATATGCCTACGCCAAGGCCGGATTCGGCGACTACATGGGCTTCTCCTCAGCCTGGGGCTACTGGATCAGCGCCTGGTTGGGCAACGTCGGCTACTTCGTCCTGTTGTTCAGCACCCTGGGTTACTTCTTCCCGATCTTCGGTGAGGGCAACACTCCTGCGGCGGTGATCGGTGCCTCGGTCCTGCTCTGGGCCGTGCACTTTCTGGTACTGCGCGGTATCAAGGAAGCGGCCTTCATCAACCTGGTGACCACGGTGGCCAAGGTGGTGCCGCTGCTGCTGTTCGTGCTGATCGCGCTCTTCGCCTTCAAGCTGGACATCTTCACCGCTGACATCTGGGGCGTGAAGAACCCGGACCTGGGCAGCGTGATGAACCAGGTGCGCAACATGATGCTGGTCACCGTCTGGGTGTTCATCGGCATCGAGGGCGCGAGCATCTTCTCTTCCCGGGCGGAAAAACGCTCCGACGTGGGCAAGGCCACCGTCATCGGCTTCATCACCGTGCTGCTGTTCCTGGTGCTGGTGAACGTGCTGTCCCTGGGGATCATGACCCAGCCGGAACTGGCCAAGCTGCAGAACCCATCCATGGCCGCGGTCCTGGAACACGTAGTGGGCCACTGGGGCGCGCTGCTGATCAGCATCGGCCTGATCATCTCGCTGCTCGGAGCCCTGCTGTCGTGGGTCCTGTTGTGCGCCGAGATCATGTTCGCCGCCGCCAAGGACCACACCATGCCGGAGTTCCTGCGCCGCGAGAACGCCAACCATGTACCGGCCAACGCCCTGTGGCTGACCAACGTCATGGTGCAGGTCTTCCTGGTCATCACCCTGTTTTCCAAGGGCACCTACCTGTCGCTGATCTACCTGGCCACCTCGATGATCCTGGTGCCGTACCTGTGGTCGGCGGCTTACGCGGTACTCCTGGCGGTACGTGGCGAAAGCTACGAACAGGCCCTGGCCGAGCGCAAGAAAGACCTGGTGATCGGCTGCATCGCCCTGCTCTACGCCATCTGGCTGTTGTACGCCGGCGGGGTCAAGTACCTGCTGCTCTCGGCCCTGCTGTACGCCCCCGGCGCGGTGCTCTTCGCCAAGGCCAAGATGGAATTGCACAAACCGATTTTCACCCGTGTCGAGAAGCTGATTTTCGCAGCCGTGCTCCTGGGCGCCGCCCTGGCGGCCTACGGACTCTACGACGGCTTCCTGACCCTATAGCTGCACCGGCAATACCCCCTGATTGTTTTACCTCTGGAGGATCACAGTAATGACCACGGAAAAAGTTAAGTACGGCGTCCATTCCGAAGCCGGCAAACTGCGCAAAGTCATGGTTTGCTCCCCAGGCCTGGCCCATCAGCGGCTGACCCCGAACAACTGCGATGAACTGCTGTTCGACGACGTGCTGTGGGTGGCCCAGGCCAAGCGCGATCACTTCGACTTCGTCACCAAGATGCGCGAGCGGGATATCGATGTGCTGGAGATGCACAACCTGCTGACCGACATCGTCGCCATCCCCGAAGCCCTGGACTGGATCCTGGAGCGCAAGATCACCGCCAACACCGTGGGCCTGGGGCTGGTGGAGGAAGTCGGCTCGTGGTTGCGCAGCCTGGAGCCGCGCAAGATCGCCGAATACCTCATCGGCGGGGTCTCGGCCGATGACCTGCCCAGCAGCTTCGGCGGCAAGACCATCGAGATGTTCCGCGACTTCCTCGGCCACGCCAGCTTCATCCTGCCGCCTTTGCCCAACACCCAGTTCACCCGCGACACCACCTGCTGGATCTATGGCGGCGTGACGCTCAACCCCATGTACTGGCCGGCGCGACGCCAGGAAACCCTGCTGACCACCGCCATCTACAAGTTCCACCCCGAGTTCACCAACGCCGACTTCCAGATCTGGTACGGCGACCCCGACCAGGAGCATGGCGCCTCCACCCTGGAAGGCGGTGACGTCATGCCCATTGGCAACGGCGTGGTCCTGATCGGCATGGGCGAGCGTTCGTCCCACCAGGCCATCGGCCAACTGGCGCGCAACCTGTTCAAGAACAAAGCCGTGGAGCGAGTGATCGTTGCCGGCCTGCCGAAATCCCGCGCAGCGATGCACCTGGATACCGTGTTCAGTTTCTGCGACCGCGACCTGGTCACCATCTTCCCCGAAGTGGTCAATCAGATCGTTCCTTTCACCCTGCGCCCTGACGAGAGCAAGCCCCACGGCATCGATATCCAGCGCGAGAAGACCAACTTCCTCGACACCGTGGCCGCCGCCCTCAACCTCAAGGCTCTGCGAGTCGTGGAGACCGGCGGCAACAGCTTCGCCGCCGAACGCGAACAATGGGACGACGGCAACAACGTGGTGGCCGTGGAGCCCGGCGTGGTCATCGGCTACGACCGCAATACCTACACCAACACCCTGCTGCGCAAGGCCGGCGTGGAAGTCATCACCATCAGCGCCGGCGAACTGGGTCGCGGCCGTGGCGGCGGCCACTGCATGACCTGCCCGATCGTGCGCGACCCGATCGACTACTGAGCCTTTAGACGACCCGCTGTCCGACCGCGCCCGCCCGGCGCCGGTCGGGCCGATCACTGAATTCGAGGAGAATCACCATGGCTTTCAACATCCACAACCGCAACCTGCTGAGCCTGGAACACCACACCCCACGCGAGCTGCGCTATCTGCTGGACCTGTCCCGCGACCTCAAGCGCGCCAAGTACACCGGCACCGAGCAGCAGCACCTGAAGGGCAACAACATCGCCCTGATCTTCGAAAAGACCTCCACCCGTACCCGCTGTGCCTTCGAGGTAGCGGCCTATGACCAAGGGGCCAACGTCACCTACATCGACCCCAATTCCTCGCAGATCGGCCACAAGGAAAGCATGAAGGACACCGCCCGGGTGCTGGGGCGCATGTACGACGCCATCGAGTACCGCGGCTTCAAGCAGGAGATCGTCGAGGAACTGGCGAAGTTCGCCGGGGTACCGGTGTTCAACGGCCTGACCGACGAATACCACCCGACCCAGATGATCGCCGACGTGCTGACCATGCGTGAGCACGCCGACAAGCCGATCCACGAAATCAGCTACGCCTACCTGGGCGATGCCCGCAACAACATGGGCAACTCGCTGCTGCTGGTGGGCGCCAAGCTCGGCATGGACGTGCGCATCTGCGCGCCCAAGGCCCTGTGGCCCCATGACGACCTGGTCGAGCGCTGCAAGAAATACGCTGAGGAAAGCGGCGCGCGCATCACCCTCACCGAGGACCCGAAAGCCGCGGTCAAGGGCGTGGACTTCATCCACACCGACGTCTGGGTCTCCATGGGCGAGCCGGTGGAAGCCTGGGCCGAGCGCATCGAGCAACTGCTGCCCTACCAGGTCAACACCCAGCTGATGAAGGCCACCGGCAACCCACGGACCAAGTTCATGCACTGCCTGCCGGCCTTCCACAACAGCGATACCAAGGTCGGCAAGCAGATCGCCGAGCAGTATCCGCACCTGGCCAACGGCATCGAAGTCACCGATGACGTGTTCGAGTCCCCGGCCTGCATCGCCTTCGAGCAGGCGGAGAACCGCATGCACACCATCAAGGCGATCCTGGTCTCGACCCTGGCCGACCTGTAATTCCCCTTCGGCACCGGCGCTGCCCAGGTAGCGCCGGCACCGGACTCTAGAAGGACTGCATTATGCGTATCGTCGTTGCATTGGGCGGTAACGCCCTGCTCCGCCGTGGTGAACCCATGACCGCGGACAACCAGCGCGCCAACATCCGCATCGCCACCGAACAGATCGCCAAGATCCATCCCGGCAACCAGCTGGTGATCGCCCACGGCAATGGTCCGCAAGTGGGACTGCTGTCGCTGCAGGCGGCGGCCTACACCCAGGTCTCGCCCTACCCGCTGGACGTACTCGGCGCCGAGACCGAGGGCATGATCGGCTACATCATCGAACAGGAACTGGGCAACCTGCTGGACTTCGAGGTGCCGTTCGCCACGCTGCTGACCCAAGTGGAAGTGGATGCCAAGGACCCGGCCTTCAAGAACCCGACCAAGCCCATCGGCCCGGTCTACGACAAGGAAGAAGCCGAGAAGCTGGCCAAGGAAAAAGGCTGGGCCATTGCCCCGGACGGTGACAAGTACCGCCGTGTAGTGGCGAGCCCGAAACCCAAGCGCATCTTCGAGATCCGTCCGATCAAGTGGCTGCTGGAAAAAAGCAGCATCGTGATCTGCGCCGGTGGCGGCGGTATCCCGACCCTGTATGGCGAGGACGGCAAGCTCAAGGGCATCGAGGCGGTGATCGACAAGGACCTGTGCTCGGCACTGCTGGCCCGGCAACTGGAAGCCGACCTGCTGGTGATCGCCACCGACGTCAACGCGGCGTTCGTCGACTTCGGCAAGCCGACCCAGAAGGCCATTGCCCAGGCCCATCCGGACGAAATCGAGAAGCTCGGCTTTGCCGCCGGCTCCATGGGACCCAAGGTCCAGGCGGCCTGCGAATTCGCCCGGCAGACTGGAAAAGTCGCGGTGATCGGTTCACTCTCGGACATTGAAGCCATCGTCCAGGGCCAGGCCGGTACGCGCATCAGCACAGGCAAACCCGGCATCAGCTACCTGTAGACGCCCGCTGCTGGAACACGGGCAGGCCCATCGCCTGCCCCTCTTCAACGCCCAGGAGGACAACGCCTATGGCCATGTTTGAGCCCGGTCACCTGCATATCGAGCGCCATGCGCTGAACAAGGACGACTACAGCTACAACCTGTGCATCGACTATGAACTGGCCCAGGACCCCAAGGAGGGTCGCGGCATGCAGTTCACCCTGCACGGCACCATCGAGGACAAGCCCCTCAAGGAGCAGTTCTTCCTGGCCAAGGACCAGGCCTTCGACTTCGCCCGCCATGCCGCGCGTATCGCCCAGCAACACGGGATGCCCAAGAGCGCGAATATTTCGTCCTTGCACAAGTACTACGACGAGATGTTCGAAGACGTGCGCAGGCAACTGGACATCAAGCCCGGCGACCCGATGAAACCCGAGCATCTGGAATAGCACCTCGCCTTGCGCAGGAGTCGGCCGGCCCCCCCTGCCTGGCATCGGCTCCGTGCCTGATGCAAGCGCCCCGCAGGGCTGCACGATAGCCGCGACGATTTCGACTAAGCCCTTCGTCCAAGGCATACTGGCGCCCCTCAGTGTCCCAGAACCTTCCGTCACCCCATGCGTATCCATGTCAGCTTCATCGACCGCGTCGGCATCACCCAGGAAGTCCTGGCCCTGCTGGGTGGACGTAATCTCAACCTGGATGCGGTGGAAATGGTGCCACCCAACGTCTACATCGACGCCCCGACACTGAGCCCCGAAGTCCTGGAAGAGCTGCGCGACGCCCTGTTCAACGTACGAGGTGTACAGGCAGTGACCGTGGTCGACATCCTGCCCGGCCAACGTCGCCACCTGCAGCTCGATGCCCTGTTGGCAGCCATGACCGATCCAGTGCTGGCCCTGGACAGCGCCGGCAAGGTCCTGCTGGCCAACCCGGCGCTGATTGCCCTGTGCGGTCGCGAACCTGCGGGAGAAAGCGTCGCCGAATTGTTTGCCGACCCTGGCCTGCTCGCCTCCCTCCTGGAAAACGGCTTTCGCCTGCCCCTTCGGGAAATCATCCTCAATGGCCAGACCCTGCTACTCGATGCCACCCCCATCACCGATGCCGGTGCGCTGCTGACCCTGTACCAGCCCAACCGTATTGGCGAGCAGTTGTCGGCGCTGCACCACGATCACGCCGAAGGCTTCGACGCCCTGCTCGGCGAATCGCCAGCGATCCGTACCCTCAAGGCCCGGGCCCAGCGGGTAGCGGCCCTGGATGCCCCGTTGCTGATCCAGGGTGAAACCGGGACCGGCAAGGAACTGGTGGCCCGGGCCTGTCACGCCATCAGTACCCGCCACAGCGCGCCGTTCCTGGCGCTGAACTGCGCCGCGCTGCCGGAAAACCTCGCCGAGAGCGAGTTGTTCGGCTATGCCCCGGGGGCCTTCACCGGGGCCCAGCGCGGGGGCAAGCCAGGGCTGATGGAGCTGGCCAACCAGGGCACGGTATTCCTCGATGAAATCGGCGAGATGTCGCCCTACCTGCAAGCCAAGCTCCTGCGCTTTCTCAACGACGGCAGCTTTCGTCGCGTCGGCGGCGACCGCGAGATCAAGGTCAATGTGCGCATCCTCAGCGCGACCCATCGCGACCTGGAGAAAATGGTCAGCGAGGACAGTTTCCGCGAGGACCTGTTCTACCGCCTCAATGTGCTGAACATCGAGGTACCGCCGTTGCGCGAGCGCGGCCAGGACATCCTGCTCCTGGCCCGCTACTTCATGCAGCAGGCCTGTACCCAGATCCAGCGACCGGTATGCCGCCTGACGCCGGGCACCTACCCGGCGCTGCTGGGCAATCGCTGGCCAGGCAACGTGCGCCAGTTGCAGAACGTGATCTTCCGGGCCGCAGCGATCTGCGAGAGCAACCTGGTGGACATCGGTGACCTGGATATCGCCGGTACGTCGGTGGCACGCCAGAACGATGTCGAGGTACAGAGCCTGGAACAGGCCGTGGAAAGCTTCGAGAAGGAGCTGCTGGAAAGCCTCTACGTCAACTACCCCTCCACCCGGCAATTGGCCAGCCGACTGCAAACGTCCCACACCGCCATCGCCCATCGCCTGCGCAAATACGGTATCCCCGGCAAGGCCTGAAAGCCCCTCATGCCTGTTGCTCCACGCCCGATGAGCCCCTGCGGCACCTTCATCCTTACGCCCTATTGAACAGCAGCTACGCTCAAACACTCGGGCAGGCATACGAGGATGACCGGGCATGAAAACCAAGTCTCTGCTGGTGGTCGCATTGGGCGCGGCCCTGGTCGGCACCTGCCTTTCACCGCAGGCAGACCCGGGAAAAGGCAAAGGCCATGGCGAACAGCATGGCCATCAAGGAAATGCCGGTGACAGCCAGGCGGGTCCATCCATCGACCCAGGCGGGATACGCGGCATCCTCGAGGGCAACCGGGGGTACTGGAGCCCCGGCCCGTCACTGCCTCCCGGTATCCAGAAAAAACTCGCTCGGGGCAAACCGCTCCCACCCGGCATTGCGAAGAAACTCGATGGCCGGCTGCTCGGGCATCTGCCTCGCTACGACGGTTATGAATGGCAGCAAGCCGGAACCGACCTGATCCTGGTGACGATCGCCACTGGGGTGATCTATGAAGTGCTGCACGGCATTCTCGATTGAATCCCAGTGACCGCAGGCCAGGGCCAATGAGCCTGGGGGCCGAAGAGTTTGGTTGTCGGCCCTGCCAGGCTCCATCACCGGCTGCACGCCTGGAAACGACCTTTACCTGTACTGAAAGCGCTACAGTGGAACGATTTCGATACAGCCAGAGCCAAGCACCGTCGCCCAAGGCTTTGATACCCAAAGCGTTTTTTCAGGGCTCTCTACTGTAGCGATTTCGCTACAGCGAACAAATCCCCAGATCCTAAAAACATCAATAACCAATTGATTTATAAGAAATAAATCAATATTGGCCACATTCTTGCTATGGACATCGTCATTCGGCTCGGCCTGGCCCGAGCATTCAATCGCGTCCACCAGACGAAATCTGGCCCTAAGGAGTTTCCATGAGCGAGTTGCGTTTCACTGAAGATCACGAATGGCTGCGTACCGAAGCCGATGGCAGCGTCACCGTCGGCATCACGGCTTTCGCCCAGAACGCCTTGGGCGATGTGGTGTTTGTGCAACTGCCTGAACTGCAGGGTTACGAAAAAGGGGCCGAAGCGGCCACCGTGGAATCGGTAAAGGCGGCAAGCGGCGTGTACATGCCCCTGGATGGCGAAGTGGTAGCCACCAACCCGGCCCTGGAAGACAGCCCGGAGCTGGTCAACGAAGACCCGCTGGGCGAAGGCTGGTTCTTCCGCTTCATTCCTGCCGACGCCGCTGCCGTTGGCCAACTGCTGGACCAGGACGCCTACGACCGCCTGATCCAAGCCAACGCCCAGGCCTGAGGAGTCCGCCATGACCGTCAACCTGACCACCACCAACGAATTCATCAGCCGCCACATCGGCCCGCGCCAGGGCGATGAGCAAGCCATGCTCGCCAGCCTGGGCTTCGACTCCCTGGAAGCCCTGAGCGCCAGTGTGATCCCCGAGAGCATCAAGGGCACTAGCGTACTGGAACTGGGCAACGGCCAGAGCGAAGCCCAGGCCCTGGCATCGATCAAGGCCATCGCCGCCAAGAACCAACTGTTCAAGACCTATATCGGCCAGGGCTACTACAACTGCCACACCCCTTCGCCGATCCTGCGCAACCTGTTGGAAAACCCGGCCTGGTACACCGCCTACACCCCGTATCAGCCGGAGATTTCCCAGGGCCGCCTGGAAGCCCTGCTGAACTTCCAGACCTTGATCAGCGACCTCACCGGCCTGCCGATCGCCAACGCCTCCTTGCTCGACGAAGGCACCGCCGCCGCCGAAGCCATGACCTTCTGCAAGCGCCTGAGCAAGAACAAGGGCAGCCATGCCTTCTTCGCTTCCGTGCACTGCCATCCGCAGACCCTCGACGTCCTGCGTACCCGGGCCGAACCGCTGGGCATCAATGTGGTGGTGGGCGATGAACGTCAACTGACCGATGTCAGCCCGTTCTTCGGCGCCCTGCTGCAATACCCGGCCAGCAACGGCGATCTGTTCGACTATCGCGAGCTGACCGAGCGCTTCCATGCTGCCAACGCCCTGGTGGCCGTCGCCGCCGACTTGCTGGCCCTGACCCTGTTGACCCCGCCGGGCGAATTCGGCGCCGACGTGGCCATCGGCAGCGCCCAACGCTTTGGTGTACCGCTGGGTTTCGGCGGCCCGCACGCCGCCTACTTCTCCACCCGCGATGCGTTCAAGCGCGACATGCCCGGCCGCCTGGTCGGCGTCTCGGTGGACCGTTTCGGCAAGCCGGCGCTGCGCCTGGCCATGCAGACTCGCGAGCAGCACATCCGCCGCGAGAAGGCCACCAGCAACATCTGCACCGCCCAGGTACTGCTGGCCAACATCGCTAGCATGTATGCCGTTTACCACGGCCCCAAGGGTCTGGCGCAAATTGCCCAGCGCATCCACCAACTGACGGCGATCCTGGCCCAGGGCCTGGCCGAAATGGGCCTGCCTGTCGAGCAGCAAGGCTTCTTCGACACCCTGAGCCTGCACACCGGTGCCCGCACTGCCGCGCTGCATGAGCAGGCGCGTGCACAGCGCATCAACCTGCGGGTGATCGACGCCGAGCTCCTGGGCCTGTCCCTGGACGAAACCTGCTCCCAGGCCGACGTCGAGACCCTGTGGACACTGCTGGCCGAGGGCAAGTCGGTGCCAGACTTCGCCACCGTGGCCAAGGCCACTTCCAGTCGCATTCCTGCGGCACTGGTGCGCCAGTCGGCGATCCTCAGCCATCCGGTCTTCAATCGCTATCACTCGGAAACCGAGCTGATGCGCTACCTGCGCAAGCTGGCGGACAAGGACCTGGCCCTGGACCGCACCATGATCCCGCTGGGCTCGTGCACCATGAAGCTCAACGCCGCCAGCGAAATGATCCCGATCACCTGGGCCGAGTTCGGCGCCCTGCACCCCTTCGCTCCGACCGCGCAAAGTACCGGCTACCAGCAACTGACCAGCGAACTGGAAGCGATGCTCTGCGCCGCCACCGGCTATGACGCCGTCTCCCTGCAGCCCAATGCCGGCTCCCAGGGCGAGTACGCCGGCCTGCTGGCGATCCGCGCCTATCACCAGAGCCGTGGCGAAGGTCGTCGCGATATCTGCCTGATCCCGTCTTCGGCCCACGGCACCAACCCGGCCACCGCCAACATGGCCGGCATGCGCGTGGTGGTCACCGCCTGCGACGCCCGTGGCAACGTGGATATCGAAGACCTGCGAGCCAAGGCCATCGAGCACCGCGAGCACCTCGCTGCGCTGATGATCACCTACCCATCGACCCACGGCGTGTTCGAGGAAGGCATCCGCGAGATCTGCGGCATCATTCATGACAACGGCGGCCAGGTGTACATCGACGGCGCCAACATGAACGCCATGGTCGGCCTCTGCGCCCCGGGCAAGTTCGGTGGCGATGTGTCCCACCTGAACCTGCACAAGACCTTCTGCATTCCCCACGGCGGTGGCGGCCCGGGTGTCGGCCCGATCGGCGTCAAGTCGCACCTGGCACCGTTCCTGCCTGGCCATGCGGCCCTGGCCAACAAGCAAGGCGCGGTTTGCGCCGCGCCGTTCGGCAGCGCCAGCATCCTGCCGATCACCTGGATGTACATCAGCATGATGGGCGGTGCCGGCCTCAAGCGTGCCTCGCAGATGGCGATCCTCAATGCCAACTACATCTCCCGTCGCCTGGAAGAGCATTACCCTGTGCTCTACACCGGCAGCAACGGCCTGGTAGCCCACGAATGCATCCTCGACCTGCGCCCATTGAAGGACAGCAGTGGCATCAGCGTCGACGACGTGGCCAAGCGCCTGATCGACTTCGGCTTCCATGCCCCGACCATGTCGTTCCCGGTGGCTGGCACCTTGATGATCGAGCCGACCGAAAGTGAATCCAAGGAAGAACTGGACCGTTTCTGCGACGCCATGATCCGTATCCGCGAGGAAATCCGCGCGGTGGAGAACGGCGCCCTGGACAAGGACGACAACCCGCTGAAGAACGCTCCGCACACGGCTGCCGAACTGGTGGGCGAGTGGAGCCATCCGTACAGCCGCGAACAAGCGGTGTATCCGGTGGCTTCGTTGGTCGAAGGCAAGTACTGGCCTCCTGTGGGTCGGGTCGACAACGTGTTCGGCGACCGCAACCTGGTGTGCGCCTGCCCGTCGATCGAAAACTACGCTTAAGGCAGCAACAAGCTAATAGCCTCAAGCTGCAAGCAAGAGTCGCCCGACTTCTGACTTGCAGCTTGCGGCTTGTGACTTACCGCTGCCGCTATAACAAGAAACCGGAGAACCCCACATGTCCCTGAGTGTGTTCGACCTGTTCAAGATTGGCATCGGCCCCTCCAGCTCCCACACCGTTGGCCCGATGCGCGCAGCCGCGCGCTTCGTCGAGGGCTTGCGCCGTGAGCAGCTACTGGCCGCCACCACCAGCGTCAAGGTCGAGCTGTACGGCTCGCTGGGCGCCACCGGCAAGGGCCACGGCAGCGACAAGGCCGTGCTGCTGGGCCTGGAAGGCGAACAGCCGGACACCGTGGATACCGAGAATATTGCCGCGCGCCTGCAAGCCATACGTAGCAGCGCCAGCATCAACCTGCTCGGCGAACAGCGCATCGCGTTCAACGAGAAAGAACACCTGGCACTGATCCGCAAGCCCCTGCCCTATCACCCCAACGGCATGATCTTTCGTGCCTTCGATAGCGCCGGCCTGCAGATCCGCAGCCGCGAGTACTACTCCGTGGGTGGTGGTTTCGTCGTCGATGAGGATGCCGCCGGCGCCGACCGCATCGTCGAGGACACCACGCCCCTGACCTTTCCCTTCAAGACCGCCAAGGAGCTGATGCTGCACTGCAGCACCTATGGCCTGTCCATCAGCCAGGTCATGCTGGGCAACGAAAGTGCCTGGCGCCCGGAAGCCCAGACCCGCGAAGGCTTGCTGAAGATCTGGCAAGTCATGCAGGACTGCGTGGACGCCGGTTGCCGCCATGAAGGCGTGCTGCCGGGCGGGCTCAAGGTCAAGCGCCGGGCCCCGGCCCTGTACCGCCAGCTGTGCAAGCACCCGGAAGCGGCCCTGCGCGATGCGCTGTCGGTACTGGACTGGGTCAACCTCTATGCCTTGGCGGTCAACGAGGAAAACGCCAATGGCGGCCGGGTGGTCACCGCGCCCACCAACGGTGCCGCCGGCATCATCCCGGCGGTCCTGCACTACTACATGCGCTTCATCCCCGGGGCCAACGAGGACGGGGTGGTGCGTTTTCTCCTGACCGCCGCCGCCATTGGCATCCTCTACAAGGAAAACGCCTCGATCTCCGGCGCCGAAGTCGGTTGCCAGGGGGAAGTGGGCGTGGCCTGTTCGATGGCCGCCGGCGCCCTGTGCGAGGTACTGGGTGGCAGCGTGCAGCAGGTGGAGAACGCCGCGGAAATCGGCATGGAACACAACCTCGGACTGACTTGCGACCCCATTGGCGGGCTGGTGCAGGTGCCCTGCATCGAACGCAATGCCATGGGCTCGGTGAAAGCCATCAATGCGGTGCGCATGGCCTTGCGCGGAGACGGACAACATTTCGTCTCCCTGGACAAGGTGATCCGCACCATGCGCCAGACGGGCGCCGACATGAAAAGCAAATACAAGGAAACCGCCCGTGGCGGTTTGGCCGTGAACATTATCGAGTGCTGATACCCAAGCCAGGTATCGGCTCATTTTCAGGAGTTGCCCATGTCCACCGAAACACTGTTGAAAACCCCGCTGCACAACCTGCACCTGGAACTGGGGGCGCGCATGGTGCCGTTCGCCGGCTACGACATGCCGGTGCAGTACCCGCTGGGGGTAATGAAGGAACATCAGCACAGCCGTGAGCAAGCCGGGTTGTTCGATGTGTCCCACATGGGCCAGATCCTGTTGCGTGGCGCCAACACCGCCCAGGCCCTGGAAACCCTGGTGCCGGTAGACATCATCGACCTGCCTGTGGGCATGCAGCGCTATGCCATGTTCACCAATGAGCAAGGCGGCATCCTCGACGACCTGATGGTGGCCAACCTGGGCGACGAGCAGCTGTTCCTGGTGGTCAATGCCGCCTGCAAGGACCAGGACCTGGCCCACCTGCGCCGGCATATCGGCGAGCAATGCGATATTCAGCCGTTGTTCGAAGAGCGCGCCCTGCTGGCCTTGCAAGGCCCGGCGGCGGTCACGGTGCTGGCGCGCCTGGCACCGCAAGTGGCGCAGATGACCTTCATGCAGTTCAAGCCAGTAACGCTACTAGGGGTGGATTGCTTCGTCAGCCGTTCGGGCTACACCGGTGAAGACGGTTTCGAGATTTCGATTCCCGCCGACCAGGCGGAAAAGATCGCCCGCGCCCTGCTGGCCGAACCAGAAGTGGGGCCCATTGGCCTGGGCGCCCGCGACTCCCTGCGCCTGGAAGCCGGCCTGTGCCTCTATGGCCATGACATGAACGAGCAGACCACACCGATCCAGGCCAGCCTGCTCTGGGCCATCTCCAAGGTCCGCCGCGCCGATGGTGCCCGGGCCGGTGGTTTCCCCGGTGCCGAAGTGATCTTCGCCCAGCAACAAGAAGGCGTGGCGCGCAAGCGTGTCGGCCTGCTGCCCCAGGAACGCACACCGGTACGCGAAGGCGCGGAAATCGTCGATGCCGACGACAACATCATCGGTAGCGTGTGCAGTGGCGGCTTTGGCCCGACCCTGGGTGGACCATTGGCCATGGGTTACCTGGATATCCAGTACACCGCTCTCGATACGCCGGTCGCCGCAATAGTTCGTGGGAAAAAGGTGCCAATGCTTGTAAGCAAAATGCCATTCGTCCCACAACGCTACTACCGTGGCTAAAGGACTGTTTCTATAAGTAACGCGGTTGCGTTAAAAGTGCACTAATCTGTAACGCAACCGCCATAAAACAGTGCATATTTTCGATACTGAAAGTCACTTATAACCCCCGAAAAGAATTGAACAATCCTATCGAATAAGCATCATGCGCTAGTTCTGCCAAACCTCGGCAAGCTGCGTAAAACCGGGGCTTCGCGGGGCTTGTTTTTTCTCCCATAGTTGGCGTAGAGTTTCCCCACTGTGTTTGCATGGGTCGCTTGGAATCGTGACCTGGGCAGTAGCTAACAAGTTTGCTACACCCGTTCGACGTCTCTTACTTTCCTGCAACCCAGCCCAGTACTCTTCCAAAGGAAGAGACTGTCATTAATTTTTTAGCGTCAAAGGAAATAAGAAATGTCCCAACGTCAGAGCGGTACCGTCAAGTGGTTTAACGACGAGAAAGGTTTTGGTTTTATCACTCCAGAGAGCGGTCCGGATCTGTTCGTACACTTCCGCGCCATTCAAGGCAACGGCTTCAAAAGCCTGAAAGAAGGCCAGAAAGTGACCTTCATCGCTGTGCAAGGCCAAAAAGGCATGCAGGCTGACGAAGTACAAGCAGAAGCTTAATCGTCTGTAACGAAAAAGCCCCTGATGCTGACATCAGGGGCTTTTTCGTGCGTGCAATTCCGTAAAATGGCTTCTTTTTTCAGATGAGAGCCTGTCATGTCGAAACATCTGCTAAGCCCCCAAGGCGAATTCCCCGCCGCCGGCCTGGGTCGTCGCCTGGCAGCGATGTTCTATGATTTCCTGCTGTGCGTCGCCTTGCTGATCGTCACGGGCGGCATCTACAAACTGATCCAGATGCAGATCATCGGTGAAGCCCGTATGCGGACCCTGACCGAGTCCGGGGCGCTGGACGGTGATCCTTTGTACTCCACCGTCCTTTTGTTCGTGTTGTTCGGTTTCTTCGCCAAGTTCTGGACTCACACCGGCCAGACCCTGGGCATGCAAGTCTGGGGCATTCGCGTGCAGAACGCCGATGGCAGCCGCATCAACCTGTGGCAAGCGCTGCTGCGCTTCATGGTGTCCATTGCCTCGTGGCTGTGTGCCGGGCTGGGCTTTTTCTGGGTGCTGATAGACAAGCAGAAACGCAGCTGGCACGACATCTACTCCAACACCCAGCTGGTGCGTATCCCCAAGCGGAAAAAATGATCTGCCCCATATGAAAACGCCCCGACAGATCGGGGCGTTTTTTTTGTCCGTGACAACAACCTTCAGGCGTTGCCAGCCAGCTTCATCCGCGCAGCCTGGGTGAAATCCAGCATGCGCTTGAGTGGGCGAATGGCATTGGGGATCAGCGCCGGGTCCACATGGATCTCGTTGCTGCCCTGTTGCAGGCAATGCAGGGTGCGCTCCAGGGTGTTCATGGCCATCCACGGGCAATGGGCACAACTGCGGCAAGCCGCGCCATTACCGGCAGTAGGTGCCTCGATGAAGACCTTGTCCGGGCACAGCTGCTGCATCTTGTAGAAGATGCCGCGATCGGTTGCGACGATGAAGGTCTTGTTCGGCAGGCGCTGCGCCGCGGCAATCAACTGGCTGGTGGAACCCACCGCATCGGCCAACTCGATCACCGAGCTTGGCGACTCTGGATGCACCAGGATCGCCGCATCCGGGTACAGGGCCCGCATGTCTTCGAGCTGCTTGGACTTGAACTCTTCATGCACGATGCAGGCACCGTCCCAGAGCAGCATGTCGGCACCGGTCTGGCGCTGGATATAGGTGCCCAGGTGCTTGTCCGGGCCCCAGATGATCTTCTCGCCGTTGTCCATCAGGCTCTCGACGATCTCCAGGGCGCAGCTGGATGTCACCACCCAGTCGGCCCGGGCCTTCACCGCAGCGGAAGTGTTGGCGTACACCACTACCGTACGCTCGGGATGCTGGTCGCAGAAGGCGGAGAACTCATCCACCGGGCACCCCAGGTCCAGGGAGCAGGTAGCCTCCAGCGTCGGCATCAGCACGCGCTTTTCGGGATTGAGGATCTTCGCCGTCTCGCCCATGAAGCGTACGCCGGCCACCACCACGGTCTTGGCCGGATGGGCATTGCCAAAGCGGGCCATTTCCAGGGAATCGGAAACACAGCCACCGGTCTCTTCGGCCAGGGCCTGGATCACCGGGTCGCAATAGAAGTGGGCAACCAGCACCGCATCTTGAGCCTTGAGCTCAGCCGCGATGGCGGCACGGAAATGAGCCTCTTGCTCAGCACTCAGGGGCACAGGCTGTTTGGCGTCGAGGTGGGCTTGAACCAGAAGGCGTTCGGAAATTTGCGTCATGTTCGCAAGACCTGCAGGCGCTTGGGCGCGAAAGTCGAGTATACCACCGGCTCCGGACCGCTCAGGGCCCCGCCGGGAGAGTGAATTCATCAGGCACGGACAACGTTGGAGCCGCGCAAGGCTACAGAATATCCCGGGTATTCAAAAGCTTATTCTGTCCGCCGGCTGATCTTCACAGCGCATACCGACTGACGGGCAAAACGCTGTTGGCCCGGCTAGCGGCTCGACCGGGCCAACGGCCATTGGCACTCAGTCGGCGCCCACGCTGGACGGCTCCTCCAGCACTCGCTTGGGATGCATGCCATTGACCATGCCCATGAACGGCGCATGGATCGAGTAGCCCAGCAAGCGCTGGATGTGTTCGCTGCACTGGCGCACGGTATCGCGCGGGATCGACAGGCTGAAGTTCTCCTGCTGGCGTGCCCAGGGCTCGCAATACTGTGCAGTCAGGGCCAAGCGCGGTGCCTGGCTGTGATTGGCGCCACCGCCATGCCAAAGCGTGCCGAGAAAGAACACCACCGATCCCTTGGGCATCACCACCGGTTGCGCGCAGGCCCGCTCCGCCTCGGTGGGTAGGCGACCATCCCAGAGATGGCTACCGGGGATGACCAGGGTGGCGCCGTTGTCCGTGGTGAAGTCATCCACCGCCATGACCGTGGCTGCGCCATAAGGTGGCCGCGGACGCGCCATCGGATAGAACGCATCATCGTAATGCAGGCTCTGCGCGGCCTCTCCCGGCAGGATATTGATGGCCTGCAGCTGGGACAGCAGGTAGTTCGGTGCCAGGATCCGATCCAGCAGGCCGAGCACCAGCGGATGCTCCACCAAAGGGTTGCAAGCCAAGGTCTTGGCGATCACCGCGTACAGGCGTTGGGTGCGCATGCCCTCGAAGGCATTGCGTCCGGTGTGATGCGAAAAGAGCCCACCAAGCGCCCTGCGCATCTCATCCACCTGCTGCTCATCGAACAGGCGTTCGAGCACCACGAAGCCATCGCGCTGCAAGCCCCTGGCAAGGTTTTCCAGCAGCGCCGGTGCCACGGCTTCCTGGCTGCCAGCAGTCGATGGATGGGTCCTGGCATAACCGCTGTGCATGTAGTCGTGCTGCTCGGGCAAGGTCTTGTTATTCATTGCTCTGCTCCCGGGTGGTAGGTCGCCTCAATTTGTAGGACCCTGGCGCAACCGCCAATGACGCTTTGCCTCAACTGACATGACCGACTGGATCGTTGCCCCGACCATTCCCGCCCGCTTTGCCCGCGAACTGCTGGCTCAGTTGCGCCTGGATGCAACCACCCACGACGCCCTGCTGCAACGCTGCGGGCTGTCCAGGGAGATGCTGCATGACGGTCATCGGCTGGCTCCCCTCACCTACCGGGCCTTGAGCCGGCTGGCCGTGGGAGCCAGTCACGACGAAGCCTTCGGATTCTTCGCCCGGCCCGTTCCCCTGGGCAGCTTCGCGCAATTGCTGCGACTGCTGGTGCACCTGCCCACCCTGGCCGACGCTCTTGAAGAAGCAGCGCGTTTTTACCAATTGTTCGATGGTGCACGGCCCTGGCAGCTGGAAAAGGACCTCAACAGTGCCCGCCTGGTACTGGTTCCGCGAACGACAGCCCAGGCCGACTCCACGCTCTGGCCCCATATGTTGCTACTGGCGCTCTGGCACAGCGCAAGCTGGCTCACAGGGCAAACCCTGCCGTTGCGCCAGATCGTCCTTCCCGAGCACCTCGCCACGTTCGCCCCGCAATCGCGCTTCCTGTTCGGCCACCAGCCCCGGTGCGGTACCAGGGCCCTGCTGGAACTACCAGTGGCCAGCTTGCGTGCCCCGATCCTGCGGCGCCCCGAGGAAGTAGCACGTTTCACCCGCCACTTGTTGCCGACCCTGATCGCGCAAGCTCCCGCGCCCCACCTCGAGACGCAGTTGCGCAGCCTGCTGTGCGCAGCCGAGCCCTTCGCCAGCCTGTCCGAGATCGCTGCCGCCCAGGCCCTGGGGCTTTCCCGACAAACCCTGGCGCGCAAGCTGGCAAGCCTGGGCACCAGCTTCCTCGGTATCCGCGAAGACCTGCGGCGCGACTTGGCCTGCGCCCAACTGGCACGTGGCTCGATGAGCGTCGCCGACCTGGCACACCTGCTGGGCTACTCCGAACCCAGTGCGTTCCAACGCGCCTTCAAGCAATGGACCGGGCTTGCGCCAGGGGCCTATCGCGGTGGACGGCGCTCGAGCCGAGCTGACTGATGGCCGCTCGGCTCGCCCCATCGAGGACTCGACGCCGCACTGCCTCTAGCCTTGTACCCTGACCATTTTGTTCACCAGTTCGTGATAGCAACGGCTTACCGGTACTACCACGCCGTTGCTCATCAGCAGCTCCATGTTCTTGCCATGGGTGCGCCTGGAAACAACGGCACACCGGCGTACCCAGTAGGATCGATGCACGCGAGAACCATCTTCCTCGGCAACATCGGCCAGTGCATTGCTGAAACGGTAGAGAACCAGTTCTTCCCCACGACTGGTGGTGATGCGCACGTAGTGTTCTTCCGCCTTGATCACCAGGATTTGCATGGCGCCAGACAGGCCTTGACCGCATGAGTAGCCAGCTCGGCCGTCCATCAGTTGGCAAGGGCAAAGCAGGTTCTAACCAACCTTGATGCCCCGGACCAGCATCTGGATCACCCCCCGGATGTAGTCCTGATGCGCCTCCAGATCGGGCGGATCTTCGGCCACCAATCGAATCAGTTGCATGAAGCTGATGTCCATCAAGCCCTGGATGCATAGCGCCACATCCAGCTGAGGATCCAGCATGCCCTTCTCCATCAGGCGCTCCACCAGGCCGGACATCTGCTGCTGGTGGCTCTTCAGGGAGTCCTGGTAGGCATCGAAGAATGCACTGCCTGGCGTCAGCATCAGCGGAAGGATTTCCCGCCATATCGAGGCCGGAAGGATCTGCAAGGTATGCAAGATGCCATGGCTCTCCAGGTAACACAGCGCCTCCACCGCGTTTTCAAATCCTTCCAGTGCGGTACGCGAGTCCAGCACCACCAACTCGTCCGATCCACTGAGGATGTCGAGAAGGATCTGCTGCTTGCTACCGAAGTAGTTGAATACGGTCGGCACGGAGACCCCCGCCCCTGCGGCAATCTGCTCGATGGTGGTGCCGTGGAAACCCTGCTGGGAAAACAGACCCAATGCCGCGTCGATGATGGCCTTGCGACGCTCTTCCTTCTGCCGCTCTCTCAACCCTGCCACTGATCATCCTTTATGTCCGTAAATGAAATCGCCCCGGGCGCATTAGCGTCGCCAGTTTAACCGAGAAAAATTTATAGTTGACTATAAGTTTTTCATGAACTAAAAAATAACCACGACCACAACAACAATAAGAGGTCCCCCATGCCGCCACATACCGTCCCCTGATCCCCGGGAAGCACACTTTCGGTGTGTCGTCTCTCATCACGCCAGCCCGCCGTTGCGCATCGCTTCACGCATTGCTCGTGAAGGTCCGGTTCGGCTCATGCCTGGAAATACAGCAACAGAACAGATGCCTGATGGCATCGTCGAGCAGCCCATGTCCACACAAAACAGAAATCCTGTGCGTTCTTCCCTGGGTACCAGCAGTCTGTTTTTCTTTGTCATCGCTGCCGCCGCGCCGCTGACATCCATCGCGGGCTTCGCACCACTGGCCTTCCTGATTGGCGGCCCGGCGACGCCCCTGGGTTTTATCGTGGCAGGCAGTGTCTACCTGGTCTTTGCCATTGGTTTCCTCAACTTTGTCCGGCATACGACCCGGGGGGGAGCCTTCTATACCTACGTCAGCATCGGCTTGGGGCCACACCTCGGTCTGGGGGCGGCGTTGATGGCCTATGTGGCCTATACCCTGGGCCAGGTGGGTTTCTGTGCCGCAGCAGGCCTGTTCACTCGCGAGGCGATCCACGGGATGTTCGGCACAGCCCCCTCCTGGGGCGCTTGCGCACTGGGGCTCACGTTCCTTTGTGGCCTGATGGCTTATCACCGCATCGAGTTCAACGCACGCGTCATGGCCCTGCTGATCCTTGCGGAAATCGGCATCCTCGCGCTGTTCGCCACCGTGGTTTTCATCAAGGGGGGAGCCCAAGGCATACGCTTTGAAAGCCTCGACCCAAGCGCCCTGCTGTCTCCCGGTACCGGAACGCTGCTGGTCCTGGCCTTCGTCGTATTCATCGGCTTCGAGCAGGCCGCCCTATACAGCGAAGAGGTGCATGACCCCAAGCGCACAATCCCCCGCGCCACCTACCTGGCGATCGGATTCCTGACGCTGTTCTATCTCTTCACGTCCTGGAGCATCTACATCGCCATCGGGCCTGACCAGTTCCAGCAAGTGCTGGCGGTCGATACCACCAACCTGGTCTTCAACCTCGCTAACCGCTACCTGGGTTCCTTCTGGTCATCGCTGATGCTGATACTGGTGGTGACCAGTTTCTTCGCCGGCGTGCTGGCCCTGCAAAACGCCAGCTCCCGTTACCTGCTGTCCATTGCACAGGAACGAATGCTCCCGGCACCTTTCGCCAGGCGCAACCGTCATGGTGTTCCGAGCTTCGCCGGACTTTTCCAGGCGGTCCTGGTTGGCCTGGTCATACTGCTGGCCTACTGCGCCGATATCGACCCCTACCGCCAACTGATCATCTGGACCAACACACCGACCCTGGTGGGCGTCCTCATCCTGCAGGTGCTCGCCTCCCTGGCGGCGATACGTCACTTCCATGGCAAGGCTAGCGGCACAACGTATTGGCAGCGCTTCATCGCCCCCGCCAGCGCCAGCGTCATGCTGCTATCGGTGCTGGGCCTGCTGGTACGGGATATGCCATTGCTCACCGGCCTCTCCCAACCCTTGAATGCCGCGATCCTGCTGCCTCTGGTACTCGCCTTCGGTGCGGGTGTCATTCGCAGCCTTCGACTCAATGGGCAGGTATCCACCTGCCACGAACCCCCTGTCCACTGATCCCACCCCGTTTTCCAAGGAGAAACCATGACCGTCTCATCCTCTGGGCGTGCCCGGCACGCATGGAGCATTCCCGGCTGGGCGTCGGAACGACCTTGCGAGGCGCCACAGGCCCGCGAAGTCTGGTGCTATACCGACAAACCGTCGTATAGCGCCGGTGAATGCGTCCAACTGGCGATCCACTCCACCGCCAGGCGCCTGCAACTGAGCATCGTCCGCGATGGCCTGGCGACACACTGCGTGTTGCAACGCACACTCGAGGGAGACTTTCGCCAGGCGACGCCCACCGATGCCTACACCCAGGGCTGCAACTGGCCGTACGCCACCAGCATCACGATCGATGAAAGCTGGAGCAGCGGTTTCTACCTGGTGCGCCTGAGTGCAGAGTTTCCCGGGGAGACCCTGGACACCGAACATTACTTCGTGGTCAAGGCCGGCGCACGCAGACGTGATGCCGTCATGCTGCTGACGACCAGCACGTTGGCGGCCTACAACGATTGGGGAGGCGCCAACAGCTATCGTGGCGCCCCGGAAGATGATGGCCCCTGCGCCGAACTGTCCCTGATGCGCCCGCTGGGGCGAGGCTTCCTGAGCAAGCCCGACGGCGCCCCGCGCAATGCCCACTCCACGACCCCGCCACCAGGCTGGGAACCCCGGCATGAGGTGTACGAATGGGCCAAGGCCAATGGTTACTCGCGCCACCACGCCGATGCCTTCTGGGCCACCTATGAGCGACCCTTCCTGGTCTGGGCCGAAGAACAGGGTTACGCCTTCGACTTTCTCACCCAGTGGGACCTGCATTTCTCTCCCGAGACGCTTGCCTCCTACCGCTGTGTGATCATCGTTGGCCATGACGAATACTGGTCCTGGGAGATGCGCGACGCCCTGGACCACTACCTGGATGCAGGTGGGCACCTGGCTCGCTTCGCCGGCAACTTCATCTGGCAGGTACGCCTGAGTGCCGATGGTACGACCCAGGTCTGCTACAAGGACCCGCGCCTGGACCCACAGGCCACTATCCATCCCGAGCGCGTCACGACCTTTTGGGACAGTCCCCAGGTCGGTCGCCCCGGCGCCAGCACCATGGGACTTACCGGAATCGCCGGCTGCTACAACCGCTATGGCAGCACCACGCCGCGCTCCAGCGGCGGGTTCACCGTCTATCGCCCCGGGCACTGGGCATTCGCCAACACCGACCTGTACTACGGCGACCAGTTCGGCGCAGCCCCGACCTGCATCGCGGCCTTCGAACTGGACGGCGTCGAATACACCTTCCGGCGTGGCCTGCCCTACCCCACCCATGAAGATGGCGCCCCAGATTCACTGGAGATCCTCGCCATGGCGCCAGCCGTGGTGGGCGCCGACGACCGCTGGGAGGGCCAGGTCCCGCTGGGAGCCCCAGCCTGGGAGTTCGACAGTTTGCTCGAAGCGGTGTACGGCGACACGCCCCCCGCTCATCTCAAGGACAAGCGTTATGGCAGCGGCATGGTCGCCACCTTCAAGAGAGGCGCTGGCGAGGTGTTCAACGCTGGCAGCTGTGAATGGGTCAACGGCCTGATCCGACACGACATCTTCACCGAAATCATCACCCGCAACGTGCTCGACCGTTTCATTGGCAATCCAACAAGGGAGAACTAGCCATGTCTATCGAAAACATCATCAGCATCACCCTGGGCCAGGGTCAGGCCATCAATCCCGAATGGCCGGATGGCATGGCCTCGAGCGATTGGCGCGAAACCGAATACCGCTGTTTTGCCAACAGCAGCGGCAGCCTGTTTGGTGGTACCTGGTCCGGGGAGCCGGGCCAGTTGCTACTGGAGTCGTACCCGTACAACGAAATCTGCGTGATGCTCGGTGGGCATGTCGCCCTGATCGATCCCGATGGCGGACGCAAGGACTTCAAGACCGGGGATGCGTTCTTCGTCCCCCGTGGCTTTACCGGTATCTGGCTGACGCTGGAACCGTCCAGCAAGATTTTCGTCGCCCTCGACACGCCTTGACCCACTGAACCACGTCCCTCCCCCTGCTCGGTCGAGACGGGGGAGCAGCTTCGTTCATCCTCAAGAAGGCAAACCCATGAAAACAACTACAAGAAACCTGGCGTTGTCCTGCATGTTGAGTGGCGCCGCCGGCGCTCATGCGCAGTCCCTCTACCGTGACGAGACCAGCACCCTGGACTTCAATCTGGAACTCACCGCGGCCAGCCTCTACAGCTCCTTCGATTTCGCAGCGGCCAAAGAACATTCACGTACCTGGGTAGAGAGTTATGCCCGCGGCACCTTCAGCGGTACGACACCCGTTGCTGACGGTAGCGCCTTTGCCAAGTTGGGTTTCATCAGTTCCAAACTGTTCGGTGATGGCGACCCGGCCGGCTCCAGCACCGGACACGAATACCGGACCGACGTCGACAATGCCTATGTCGGCTGGAAGAACGACTGGCTGGAAATCTCCACCGGGCGCCAGCCTTATGTGATGGGCGACGCATTCCTGATTGCTGGCGACCAGCTCAACTTTGGCGAACGAGCTGGCAACGGCTTCAATCGCGGGGGGCTGTACTACCTGGCTGGCCGACGCTCTTTCGCCCAGGCGACACTGCTGCGCCTGCAACCCACCCAGACGCTGCGGATCGAGGGGTTCCATCTGGAATCGGATAACGACGGGCAGGGCTCGCCCCAGCTCAAGGGCATCAACATCGAATATGACCCCAGTGTCGGAAACAACATCGCGGGCGCGTATTTGCGAGTCGATAACGTCGACCGGCAACGAGCCAAAGGCATGTTCTCCCTGCGCCAAGGGCTCGATGTGTACAACCTTCGCGGCAAGACCAACCTGGGTTTCGAGGCGCTATCGATCGAAGGAGGGTATGCCGCAGAGCGCTCCAGCACAGTACAGGCCAATGCCTGGTATGCCGGCGCCCGCTATCAGTTCGACTCCATGCCCCTGACACCCGAAGTTGGCTACCGCTATTCCCGCTTCTCCGGCGATGACCCCACGACCCAGAAATCGGAACAGTTCGATCCATTGTTCTATGGATCGATCGTTGGCAACCCGGCCTGGGTCCAGGGCGAAATCGCCGGGACCTTTGCTGCGATCAACACCAACGCGCGCATCCACAGGGCCTCCTTGCGGACCACCCTCAACGATCAGTTGGCGATCACTGCCATGGCCTATCGCTTCAGCAGCCAGAGGAGCCGTGAGCACCTGGGGGATGAGTTGGACCTGTACTTCCAGATCACCCCGACTGCCAATTTGCTGGTCATCCCAATCGTCGGTTTGTGGAAGCCACAACAGGGTGCCAAGGCGCTCTACGGAGAAAGCGGCATGCAGACCTTCCTGGGCATGATCGTCTCTTTCGGCTGGTGATGCCCTGGCGCGCAGGGGGCCCGTAGCCCCTTCCATGCAGTACCTGATCGACAGGCTCCGGGACCGATGCCAAGCCGTGCGGTATCGGTCCTGGGGCTCTGCTCTCAATAACCCGCCACGTAGTCGGTAATCTCCTGCTGGTACGCCGCCTTCCTGTCGTCCGACAGCCAGCTGGCGTCGAAGGAGTTTCGTGCCAGTTGCACCATCTCGGCAGGAGTCATCGGGTAGTTTTGCGCCAGGGCGAACATATCGTCGGACACATAGCTCTGGAAGTACGCCGGGTCATCGGAGTTGACCGTGACCTTCACCCCGGCCCGCAGCAATTGCAGGATCTCGTTGCCCTTCATGTCACCGACAAAACCATTGGATACCGGGCAGCAAGTCAGGCCGATGCCCCGGTCGCGCACATAGGCCACCAGCTCCGGGTCCTCGACGATGTTGGTACCGTGATCCAGGCGATCGACCTGGATGTCCAGCAAGGCCTGGCGAATGTTGCCGATGGAGTTGTGCTGGTCGATGTCGCAATGCATGGTCAGGTGCAAACCCGCCTGCCTGGCCTTGTGGAACACCTCGCGGAACTTGCCCGGCGGGTTGCCGTTCTCATCGGAATCCAGGCCGACCCCGAGGATCTTGTCCCGGTGCGCCAGGGCCTGCTCCAAGGTGTCGGCGGCCGACTGCGCGGACATGTCCCGCAAAAAGCACATGACCAGGGCGGTTTCCACGCCAAGGGCACCGCTCTCGCGGACTGCCCAGTGATAGCCGTTGATAACGGTTTCGAAAGCGACGCCGCGGCTGGTGTGGGCCTGGGGATCGAAGAACAACTCGACGTAGCGAATATTGTGCTCCCGGGCCTTGTGCAGATAGGCCATGGCCAGTTGATAGAAGTCCTCCTCCCTCTGCAGGACATTCATCGCCGGGTAATACACCTGCAGGAATGACGACAGCGAATCGAACTGATAGCTGCGCTTGACCTCCTCGATGGTGGTTTGGCCGATATCGACCCGGTTCCTCTCTGCCAGGGCCAGCTTCAGCTCAGGCTCCAGCGTGCCCTCCAGGTGCAGGTGCAATTCGGCCTTCGGCAGGCCCTTGATGAAATCGTGGGTAAGGGTGGTTGGCAACATCGGATCAGGCTCCTGTTTTTATTATTACGTCGGGTTCATTGCGTTGAGTGGTGCCCTGGTCACCCGTGGCGGCTATCGGCCGGTCGACCAACAGGAAATAGGCCAGGGCCGACAGGCAGGCCACGCCCGCCGCCAACACGAAGGCCAGGGCAATGGAGTGGGTACGGTCGATGATCCAGCCGCTCACCACCGGGGCGAACGAGCCGCCGAAAAAGCCGATGAAATTCTGGATGCTGCCCAGCGACGCCACGAGCTGGCGCGGCGCCGCCACGCTCACCAGGCCCCAGGCCGAACCACCCGCCAGATTGACGAAGAACATCGCCACGGACAGGTAGGCGATGCAGGCAACGATGCTGTCGACGAACACCGAAGGCACGCTGAACAACGCGCCGCCCAACAAGCCGGCGATCAATGGCAGCTTCCTGCTGGCGATGGGACGGATACCGGCTGCGATCAAGCGATCGGCCACCCAGCCGCTGCTGAACATGCCCAGTGTCGCGAACAGGTAGGGAATGGTCAGCACCCAGCCGGTGCCTTCCACGCTCAATTGGCGCTCTCCGGCCAGGTACCCGGGCAACCACGCCAGGGTCAGCAGCACCATGTACATCACGCCGACGAACCCCAGGGCGATGCCCCAGGTGGTGCGATGCAGGAACAAGCCCTTCCAGTCGGCGAAGCTGGCCTTGGGCACCGCTACCTCGGTGTCGTCCTGGAAGTAGGCCTGGTCCTCGGGTGCGAGCCGCACCTCGTTGCGATCGCGATAAACCACCAGCCAGACCACCGCCAGCAAGCCGCCCACCACGCCCATGATGACGAACATGCCGCGCCAGCCGAAGGTGACCATCAAGCTGGTCAGCAACGGTGGCGCAATCATCGAGCCAATGGTGGTGGAAGCCAGGAACACGCCAGTAGGCAGGCCACGCTCGCTCACCCGGAACCAGTCGCTGATCACCTTGACCCCGCCGGTGTACTGCGGCGACTCGCCGATACCGAGGCAGACTCGCGCCGCCAGCAATTGCAACATCGAGGTGGTCAGGCCACAGACCGCCTGTGCAACCGACCAGGCCGCCAGGGCCCAGCCAAGGACCAGCCGAGCCCCTTTGCGATCCACCAGGGCACCGGTGGGCAGTTGCGCAAAGGCATAGGCCCAGGAGAACGCCGAGAAGATCCAGCCCATCTGCGTGGCGCTCAGGGCCAAGTCGCGGCTGAGCAGATGGTTGGCGATCGCCACGGTGCTTCTGTCGAAGTAGTTGATGATGCCCATCAGCATCAACAGCACCACGGCGGTCCATTGCGAGCGACGCAGGCTCAGGGTGTTCATAGGACTCATCACGGTAGCCTCGGGAATCGGACCAGGTTGGCCTACGCGGCCTGTTCATCGATGTAGGGCGGTTTGATCAGGGGCCAGGCCTGCAGCATGAGTCGGTCGATCTCCCGGGAAAACGTCTCGCGCAGCGCCCGCTTGTCGCCCTCGTCCAACCAACAGGCATCGACCCCGGCCAGCGCCAGCTCACGGGCCTGGTGGATGCCCCAGCCACAGTGATGGAACAACTTGGCCCAGGAGTGCTCCAGGTCGGTGTGATGCAGGTAGGGATCGTCGGTGCCGATGTTCAGGCGCAAGCCGGCATCGTGCATCAGCTTGATCGCGTCCATCCGGTTGCCCAGGTTGCTCTTCTTGGCGGTGCAAACGGTGACGTCGAAGGCGATGCCCTGCTCGCGCGCCGCGATGACCGCCTGCGGATCGGCCAGCAGGTTGTAGCCATGGTCGACGCGGTCGCAAGCCAGGTCCTCGATACAGATCCGCAAGTGAGCGGGCGGAGCCAGGGCCAGTGGCTGGTTATCCTCGCAGACATGGGCGGTGCGTCGCAGCCCGTGGCGCGCGGCCAACCGATAAGCCTCGACGAAGCGCAGGGGCGGGCCCTTGCCTTCGGCGAAGTCCATGCCGATGCCGGCCACGGCATCACGTCGATGCAACAGCACTTCCTCGACCATGGCCCGTGCCACCTCTGCCGGGCGCTCGCGGTCGATACAGGGTATCAACAGGCTGGAGATGGCGAAGTCGCGTCGGGCCGCGGCCATGCCGTCGAGCAGGCCATCCACCACCGTGGGGTAGCGCACCTGGTTGTCGAAGAACACCGTGGGATTGAACGACAGCTCCAGGTGCCGGCAATTACCCTTGCGCCAGGCATCCTCCAGCAGCTCGTAGGCCACCCGGGAGAAATCTTCCCGATCCACCAGGCACAGGCCCGCCAGGCGCAGGACCTCCAGGAAGCCAGGAAAGTCGCGGTACTCATAGACCTCCCGGGCGCCCGCTTCCGGCAGCGCCAGGCCATGCTTGTGGGCAAGGGCCACGAGGGTTGTCGGGCGGATGGCGCCCAGCAGGTGGATATGCAGGTCGGTCTTGGGAAGACGACGCAGGAAGTCACTCAAGACAGGGTCTTGAATCATGGACGAGCGCTCCTCTGATTATTGTTCTACGGTCATCCAGCCCATCCTTGCGGCTTACCAGCTCGGCAACCGGTGAATCGAGTATAGGCCTGCGATTTATTAGAAAAAGTTGTTAATTATTCATATTCATTAGATTTTTCTTGATGTTCAGCCACACTGGTCAACACCTTTCCCGTTGGGGGACCGATCCATGAAAACCAAAGAAAGCACAGGCGTCTCCAAGCGTCTGCTCGCAGCCCTGTCGCTGCGTCACTTGCATTACTTCCTCACGCTCGCTCGGGTCCTGCACTTTCGCCTCGCGGCCGAGGAGCTGGCGCTGACGGCCTCCGCTCTCAGTACTTCGATCCGGGAGACCGAACGCCTGATCGGCGCCCAGCTGTTCATCCGCAAGGGCCACCAGGTCACGCTGTCGGAGATCGGCGCAGCGATCCTGCCCATCGCCGAGCACCTGTTGAACACCGCCGGCAATGCCATGGCCGACATGGTCCACATCAGCCAGGAACACCAGCAGACGGTCCGCATCGGGCTGGTGCCATCGGTGGCCCACCGCATCCTCCCCCTGCTCCGGCTCCTGCAACGCCAGCATGCCGACCTCAAGTTCGACTTCGTCGACTTGCCCACCCGGGCCCTGATCAACGATGTGCGCAGCGCCAGGGTCGACTTCGGCATCGGCGCCGGTGACGCGACGGCCGGACTGCCCATGCACCGACTGCTGGTGGACGAACTGGTGGTGGTACTGCGCAAGGACGATCCGTTCTGCAGCGCTCGCAGCGTCAGCTGGGCCCAGCTCGATACCCGGCCTGTGGCGCACTTTTTGCTCGGCAGCGTCGCCGACCTGGCCCTGGGCTCGCCCAAGGCCCAGGAAGTCATCGTCAAGGCGGCGTACCGAGTCTCCTTTACCGAAACGCTGTACAGCCTGATCAGCTCCGGCTTCTGCGTCGGTATCGTGCCGCGCCTGACCGCAGAGGGCCTGCTGGGCGACGAGCTGACCTGGCGGCCCATCGTCAAGCCGCGTATCCACCGCGACATCGTGCTGTTCGAAACCTGCCATGGGCCACGTACCCCAGCGGTCGACAGTTGCCTGGCCTTCCTCAAGGAACAGGCCGGCCAGATAACCGACTCCCCCTAACAGGAAGAAGCGAGTTGACCCGAGCCCCCCATCCCCTGGAAAACGACCGGCAGTTGCTCGCCACTGTAGCCCTGCTGCAACAGACCCTAGGCCACGACCTGCAGGCGCTGTACCTGCATGGCTCGGCGGTCGGCGCAGGCCTGCAACCGCAAAGCGATATCGATTTGCTGGCGGTCGTCGGGCACTCGCTCAACCTGGCGCAGCGCCGCGTGCTGAGCACCGGCCTGTTGCAGATTTCTGCCCGGCACCCGGCCGTTGCCCCTGGTCCACGCTGCCTGGAACTGCTGGTCTTCAGCCAGGCCGACCTGGAGGAACCGGGCGTTGCCCCACGAGCCGAGCTGGTCTACGGCGAGTGGCTGCGCGACGATGTCGAGAACGGCAAGCTACCCATGCCCCATGGCGACCCCGAATACGCTCTGCTGCTGGCCCAGGCACGGCACCAGGCCCTGCCCCTGCTGCCTGGCAGCGATCCGCTGCGCTTGCCCGAGATCTCGCCACAACAGGTGCGCCAGGCCATGAGCCAGGCACTGCCAGCACTGCTGCAGGGGTTACATGGAGATGAGCGGAACGTCCTGTTGACCCTGGCCAGGATCTGGCGCACGGCTTGCTGCGAAGACTTCCTCGACAAGGAGCGCGCTGCGGCCTGGGCCATCGCGCAACTCCCCACCCCCCAAGCCCGCACCCTGGACTACGCGCGCCGCGCCTACCTGGGCCAGCTGATAGACGACTGGAGCGAGCAGCAGGTCCAGGCACGGCAGTTGATGGAGCACTTGCTCGGGTGTATCGGCGAGCTGCCCTGAGCGCCCCGTTGGTTCAGACCGGCTCACCCAATACCCGGCGCGCCTCGCGCCAACCCGACAACAGTGCGCCATGGACCGTACCGCTGTAGTCCGGGTGCGTGGCTTCGCCGGCAAACAGCAACGTGGCACTGGCCGGACTGGCAAGGTCGCGCCGGTCGGTAGGCCGCGCCCCGACCTGGGGAAATGAATAGCTGCCCCGGGCAAAGGGGTCCGCGTGCCAGCGGGTCACGTGCAGGCCCGTCGGCAACGGGATCGAGGAGCCGAATATCTGGCGCAGGTGGGCCATGGCGTCGTCCTGGATCTCCTGGTTCGACATGCCCTCGAGCAACCGCGCCGGGGTGCCGCCATGCAGGGCGCAGAGCACGGGTTTCTTGGCGTAGTGATTCAAGGGGTACCAGTTGGCCCACAGGCCCTTGTCGGTGTTCAACTGGCTGATGACCGCAGCTTCGCCCCAGAACACTTCCGGGAACAGGAACACCGCCTTGTTGTAGACCCCCATGCCCAGGCGCTCGATGGCTCCGCGCTTGGCCACAGGCAGTGCCGGCGAGAACTCGACCCCACCCTCCTTCAGGACTCCCAAGGGCAAGGTAACGATCGCGATATCACCCGCCAGCTCGCCTTCGGTGGTGTGCACCCGTACGCCCGAAACACCGTGCTGGATACGCGTGACCCGGTGCTTGAGGCGGATGTCCAGGCCTGCGGCCAACCTGTCCACCAGTTGCCCATACCCGTTGGGGAAAACCACTTCATGCCCGCCGAAGGCACTGCCTTCGTTGAGGCCCCAGGCAGCGATGTCCTGCGGATCGGCGGCCAGCCCATCCTCCATCTGGCGACTGAACAGCTCCAGGACCGTGGCTTTCTGCGCCGGCGTCCCTCCCAACCCGGCGAGCACCTGCTGCATGGCCTCCTGGGCGCTCAATTGCGACGCAGCCCCCTGCACCTTCTGGGCGAGTAGCTTGCTGGCCTGTTCGTAGAGCTGCGCGAGTTGCTCCGACTCCTGGCTGCCCAGCGCTCGCCCATTGGCGTCATAGACCTGATTGGAAGTGGGATTTTCCACGTCGTACACCACAGTCTCGATACCGAACTGCCTGGACAGGGCAGCGACCGGGTTGCCATCCACACCGTGGATCCAGGAGGCCCCCAGGTCCACCGGTACCTCCTTCCAGCTACGATTGGTCCAGATCCGACCGCCCACCCGGTCACGCCCTTCGATCACTGTCACTCGATAGCCAGCCGTGTGCAGCATCCTGGCGGCGGCCAGCCCGGAAATCCCGGCACCGATCACCAGGACGGTCTTGCTGCTGAGCGCGGGGCCGCCACTGGCAATGGCAGGCACCACTAGCGGCGACGCCGCCAACAGGCTCAATTTCATCAAGGCTCTACGGGAAAAAGACGGCATGGCACCTACTCCAGGACTAAACATCCGAATGGTGCGGCCTTGTACCATGCAGAAACTTATATTCACTCACTCGGGGTCCCATGCACCACGCAGCAAACTTACCGAGAGCTCAAATACCAGCAGGACAACTTGCGACTCCAGCCCCAGGCTGATTTCAATAACCGACTCAAACTTTCCCAAGTTATTGATACTTGGCCGACATAAGCCAAAAGCCAGCCAACGCCAGCTTCGAACAGGCATCAGGCCACCGGTTTACCTGGGCTTAAGGTCAGGCACACAGATTAACCAGGGATACTCAAAAACCATCGATAACGCATCGATTGCCAAGGCCGAGCAACACTCGTCATACAATCGAAGACTTTATGAGCACACCTGTTTATTGAACTAAGTCGCAAGCCACTGGAAGTTCCACATTAACAATCGAGGAAAAACCCATGTGTAAATATAAGTAAAAAATTGCCCCTATTTACGCAGCGTGCAAACAAGCCAGCACGCTCGCTGTTCGCTCGAAACTGGCCGGGCAGTGCCATGCAGGGCCAGGTTTCAGCGCATCGTGATGACGACCTGCCAGTTGCCAAGCTGTTGCGCGTGTAGCCGGTCGGTTTCCAACAGTTGCCGTTCCCGGGCATAGACAGGGTCCGCTGCGATCTGCTGCTCCTGGGACGGGCTCAGCACCACGCCATCGCTGATGCCCGCCCGCTCCAGGAAGGCTTGGGCGGCCAGGTAGTCATGCAGGTCGATGATCGACGCCTGGACGCACTCCAGGCTCTGCCCCTCCCCTTGCTCGAAGTACAGCAACAGGTCGGAGAAGGCATACAGGTACAGGTTGCTGATGACCTGGGCGCTGGTTGCATCCTGCTCGTCCACCACCACTGCATCTACCGCCGCCTCCAGGCCTTCGCAGTCCGGCGCCGGCCCTCCGGCCAGGCAGGTCCAGGCCTGGTCGATGAAATCCCGGCAGAACCCGGGGACAGCCAGCGCCCGGGGCCCCTGGAGCCCCGCCAAACGGTCAAGGGACTTCAAGGCGACGTACAGCTCAATACGCTCTAGTGCTTGCATGGAACCTGCTCAATCCTCGGATCAAAGATACGGCTGCAGCTCGTCGTGGATCAGGCCGCCCAGGTCGTCGGGGCATATCACCACACCCTGCTGCGTCGGCACGGGAAACACCTGGCAGACCCGGTCATCCGCGCGCAGCCCCGGCAACCATCGGCCGCGAAAGTCATCGAGGGATATCGGCCGCGCCACGAAACCGGCCCAGGCCCCCGTGGCACAGGCCTGGGCAAGCGCCGCTTCGGGCCAGAAGGGCACGGCCTCGCCACCGTCAAAGGCCGAGGTGGCCCAACCGTCCTGATACAGCCCCCAGGCCTGCTCGAAATCCACGATCTTGCGCACGAAATAATCGAGTCGCTCTTGCGGCGCCATGGCCAGGAGGTTATGCCGTTTACGTTCATGCATCCTGGGTACCTGCTGCTCCTTGTCGAACGGTAATGGGGCCCGGGGCGCCAGGTTATCGGCCACGGCTGTCCACCACTTGCACGCAATGCTCCTGGTTGTCCCGGCGCAGCTGTGCGATGAAATCCAGATCCCCCAGGTCGCCCTGTTCCAGAAGCTCCAGCAGGGTGGCACACCAGGCAAACTCCCGGGGCGCTTCCCGCTCCACCGGCTCATCCAGTACATCGATGGCCTCGAGCACCTTGCCGATGGCCCAGCGTGCCTTGTCAGCCTCGCCCCAAAGCAGGTACTCGATGCAATAACACGTGCCGATCACCGCGCATTGGGCCTGGTCGGCCAACTCGTCGCTGTAGTCTTCAGTGTCCGGAACCATCAGGTACAGCTGCTGATGCAGCGCCTGCAACGGCAAGTCGTGCCAGTGGCCGACCTGCTGGAACAGCAGGTCCAGGACCTCGGCGTTGACGTCCGTGCCTGAACGGTATTTCTCGGAAAAAGCCCGGTAGACCGGCACCAGCCGCTCCGCAGCCAGCAGGCAGAACAACCCGGCTTGCGCCCTGGGCATGCCCTGCAGCCTTCCATGGTCGAACATCATTGCAGCCACTCTCCCGCTCAAGTTTCCAACTCCAGGCGCCCCATCATCATTGGCAAGGGCGCGACATGGTAGACAACCCAACGCCCTTCCCGAAACCCTGACGGAATCTTTTGGCGGCCTGCACGGGGGCCATATCGCCCCTCTGCCGAAGCGCCAGGACCAACCAGCGGCAAGCCCGCCCCGTTCAACTGCTGGAACACTCCTGCACTTGCTGGCGCAACCAGCGATGCACCTGGTCGTTGTTCACCCGTGGGTGCCAGGCCTGGGAGAACTCACCGCTGGGAGTCACCACTGGCAAGGTGAAGATGCTCAGCGGCAGCAGCGGCAAGGACCATTCGACGAAACGCCGTGGGATCACGGCGATCAGTTCCGAGGTACTGGCCAACTGCATGGCAGCCTGGAAACCGGGCACCACCAATTGCACCTTGCGTTGCAAGCCGATCTTCTCCAGCTCCAGGTCCAGCGGACCACGGGTTCGCCCCCGGCGCGAGACCGACAGGTGCGGATAGGCCACCAGGTCCTCGGCGCTGACCTTGGCCTGTCGGGCCAGTGGATGCTGGTTGTTGACCACGCCGACGAAGCTGTCGATGTACAAGCGCTGCTTGTACACCTCTGGGCCCAGCGGCCCGGCAATGCCGATATCGAGGTCGCTCAGGCCGTCGCGCAAGGCGGCGACATCCTCGTTACCCTGGGACATGAAGCGCAGGGTGACATGGGGCGCCTGCTCGGCGATGCGCTGGCTCAAGCGCAGGGCCCAGGCACCGGTGAAACCATCCTCGGTGCGCAGGGTGAACACGCGCTTGATGGTGCCCAGGTTGAGCACCTGCTTGTTGCCCAGGACATTGCGTGCCTCCTCCAGGAGATTGTGGACCTGGGGCGCCAGCTCCAGGGCCAGCGGCGTGGGTACCAGGCGTCGGCCGGCCAGGACGAACAGCGGATCGCCCAGGGTTTCGCGCAAGTTGGCAAGGCGCCGGCTCATGGCCGGGATACTCAGGTTCATGCGTTCGGCGGCGCCGGTGACGCTGCCTTCGCGCAACATCGCGTCGAAGGTCAAGAGCAGGTTGAGGTCGGGGAAGTTCATCGCAGCGTCTCGTTTGCATTTTGTGCAAATCTAAACTCTGATATTTGCAATTTTCAATAGACCCCGGCGTCTCTAGCATCCCATCACAACCTAACCGTTCAAGGACGTTGTGATGGCTCCTTATCGCTTGATCCAGTCAGCCACGCTGCTGGGCCTGCTGCTGACGCTGCCGGCCTGCATCAGCCCAGGGCGCACGCCCGAACCGCCCAAGCTCCTGTTCGCCGACGCTCTCGCTGCCGGCCAGGACATCACCCAGGCCACCCTCTGGACACCGGCCAGCGACCACGACCTGTGGTGGCGAACCTTCCGGGACCCGGACCTGGATCGCCTGCTCGAGGCAGCCCTGGACAATTCGCCCAGCCTGGCGATCGCCAGTGCGCGCATCAGCCGGGCCGAGGCCGAGGCCAACGTCGCCCAGGCCAATACCCGGCCCGGTCTGTCGGCCATGACCCAGATCCTGCGCAGCCAGGATTCCGAGCACTACAAGACCAGCGCCAGCGAGTCCGGCAGCTGGCATACCGACGGCCAGGCGTTGCTGCAAGGTCGCTACAACCTCGACCTCTGGGGCCTGAACCACGCGCTGAACGAAGCGGCGGTGGGTAGCCTGCGGGCCGCCGAGGCCGACCGCGCGGTGGCACGCCTGGCCCTGAGCGGCAGCCTGGTGGAAACCTGGTTCGCCCTGGCCGGCGTGCTGGAACAACAGACCGTGGTCGACCAGGCCCTGGAGCAACGGCGCAGCATCTACCGCATCAGCGAACAACGCTTGCAATCCGGATTGGGCACCCAGGTCGACGTGGTCCGTGCCCGCGGCCCCATCCCTTTGCTCGAGGCCGAGCAGGCCCGGCTGCAGGGCGCTGCCCGCGGTTATCAACTGCGCCTGGCAGCCCTGGCCGGCAAAGGCCCGGGCTGGGGCGAACAATGGCGGCCCCGCGGCACGGACCTGCGACGCGCCGTGGTATTGCCCGGGCAACTGCCAGCCGACCTGGTAGGCAACCGCCCGGACGTCATCGCCCAGCGCTGGCGCGTCGAGGCCCAGGCCCAGCGCATTGGCGCGGCACGCGCGGCGTTCTACCCAAACATCGACCTGCTGGCCTTCGCCGGATTCCAGAGCTTTGGCTTCCAGGACCTGTTCCACCACGACAGCCGTACCTACGGCGTCGGTCCGGCGCTGACCCTGCCGATCTTCGATGCCGGCCGCCTGCGCGGCCAGTACCAGGCCCAACAGGCCGGCTATGCCGAGGCCGTGGCGAACTACAACCAGGTGCTGGTGGATGCCCTGGCCGACGTCGCCCGCTATCTCTCGCAACTGCAGGCCCTGGAGGGCCAGCGAGTGAAGACCGTGCAGGGCCTGGACGAAGCCGAACAGGCCTATGAGCTGGAACACCTGCGCTACCGCCAGAGCCTCACCGACTTCCTGCATGTGCTCGACGCCCAGACCCGGGTGCTCGATACCCGCATGCAACTGGTCCAGCTCAAGACGGCCGCACAACAGAACCACGCCGGCCTGTTGCGTGCACTAGGCGGCCGGACCGAAACCGACACGAACGTCACCCGACTTGCAGAGACCTCCCATGACTGACGCCTCCCCAACCCCGACCCCGGCCAAGTCGCGCCGTGGCCTGAACTTCCTGATCATCACCCTGGTGGCCCTGGCCCTGATTCTCGCGGCCGGCGCCTGGTGGCTGCTCTATGGCCGCCTCTACGAAAGCACCGACAACGCCTACGTGCGAGGCGACGTGATCCTGGTCTCGGCCCAGGCGCGCGGCACCGCTACGGCGGTGCATGTCCAGAACACCGACACCGTGAAGGCCGGTGACGCCCTGGTCGAAATCGACCCGGCCGATGCCCGCCTGGGCCTGGACGCCGCCAGTCATCAACTGGCCCTGACCGTGCGCACGGTCAGCAGCCTGTATGCCGAGGAGAACGACCTGGCGGCCCAGGTCAGGTTGCGCCAGGCCGAGGCCAGCCGCGCCAGCCAGGACCTGCAGCGGCGCCGCGCGGTGATCGCCCAGGGCGGGGTCTCCGGCGAGGACCTGCACCACGCCGAGGAAGCGGCGCAGGTGGCCCAGTCCGGATTGCGTGCCGCCGAGGCCAAGCTGGCGGCCCTGCAGGCACGGATCCAGGGGACCACGGTGGAGAATCATCCGCAGGTTAGCGCGGCGGCCGAACGGGTGCGCGAAGCCTACCTGGCCCTGGCCCGGACCAAGGTTCCCGCGCCGGCCGATGGCCTGGTCACCAAGCGCGCCGTACAAGTGGGCCAGCATATCGAGCCCGGCACCGTACTGATGGGGTTGGTACCGCTGGACAGGGTCTGGGTGGAAGCCAACTTCAAGGAATCGCAGTTGGGGCAGATCAAGGTCGGCCAGGCGGTGGAACTGTTCGCCGACTTGTATGGCGAGAGAGTCACCTACCACGGGCGTATCCAGGGCATCGAGGCTGGCAGCGGCGCCGCCTTCGCCACCATCCCGGCGCAGAACGCCACCGGCAACTGGATCAAGGTGGTGCAACGGGTGCCGGTGCGCATCGCCCTGGACCGCGAGGAAGTACTGCGCCACCCGCTGCGCATCGGCCTGTCGATGAGCGCCAAGGCGATCCTCGGCGATCCCGGGGAGCAACCCGAGCCAGCCAAGCTGCAAGACAGCACCGGGGTCTACGACAACCTCCAGCAAGGTAGCCAGGCGCTGGTCGAGCAGATCATCGCGCAGAACCTGCAAGCGTCGAAACTCAACCTGTCGAGGAACGAACGATGATCGCCAAGCGTCCCATCGAACCACTGAGCGGCGGCACGCTGCTCCTGGGCGCGCTGGCGATCGGCATGGCCAATTTCATGATGGTGCTCGATACCACCATCGCCAACGTCGCGGTGCCGACCATTTCCGGCAACCTCGGCGTGGCCCCCGACCAGGGCACCTGGGTGCTGACCTCGTTCAGCATCTCCCTGGCCATCGGCCTGCCACTGACCGGCTGGCTGGTGCAGCGCTTCGGCCAGGTCAAGCTGTTCATGACCGCGGTCGCCCTGTTCGTGCTGGCCTCGGTGTGCTGCGGCCTGGCGCCGAACCTTGGTTCGCTGCTGTTGTTCCGGATCTTCCAGGGCGCGGTGTGCGGCCCCCTGGCCCCGCTGTCCCAGGCCCTGCTGGTGGCGATCTTCCCGCCCGAGCGACGCACCTCGGCGCTGGTGGTGTGGTCGATGACTACCTTCCTCGGGCCGGTGTGCGGCCCGATCCTGGGCGGCTACCTGACCGATAACATCAGCTGGCCATGGATCTTCTACATCAACGTGCCGGTCGGGGCGTTCATCCTGCTGACCCTCAGTCAGGTCCTGCATGGCCGGGACAACCCGACCCGCAAACTGCCAGTGGATGTGATCGGCTTGTTGTTGCTGATGGTCGCGGTCGGTTCGCTGCAGATTCTCCTCGACAAGGGCCAGGACCTGGACTGGTTCGCCTCCACGCCGATCCGCGTACTCGCGGCGGTGGCGGTGCTGGGTTTTGCGTCATTGATCAGCTGGGAACTGACCGAGCAGCATCCGATTCTCGATCTGCGCCTGTTCAAGGAGCGCAACTACGCCATCGGCACCCTGTGCGTGACCCTGGGTTTCTCCCTGTACTTCGCCTCGCTGGTGCTGGTGCCACTGTGGCTACAGACCGAGATGGGCTACACCGCGACCTGGGCCGGGATCGCCACCGCGCCCCTGGGGATCGCCGGGGTGGTGCTGGCGCCCTTCATCGGGCGGCTGATGCAGCACCTGGATGCGCGGATGCTGGCGAGCATGGCCTTCATCTGCTGGATCGGCGCCTCGTTGTGGCGCATGGGCTTCGAGACCGGCCTGGACATTCAGTTCATCGGTTGGAACTCGGTGCTGATGGGCGCCGGCACGGCCTTCCTGTTCACGCCGCTGGTGGCCATTTCGCTGTCGCGCCTGCCACCGGAAAAGATCCCCGCGGCCCTCGGCTTGCAGAACGCCCTGCGCATGACCGGCGCCAGCTTCGCCGTATCCCTCGGCCCGGCGTTCTGGGATCACCGGGCCCGCGGCCACCAGGTCGACCTGGCCGAACGCATGAGCTCTTTCGATCACTGGAGCGGGCAGGCCCGGGCCAACCTCGACAGCCTCGGCCTGTCACCCGAGGGCGCCCTGGAATGGCTAGGCCGGGCCATCGATCGCCAGGCCCACATGTTGGCGCTCAACGACTTCTCGCTGGCCAGCGCATGGCTGTTCTTCGCCGTGCTCAGCATCGTCTGGCTGGCTCATTCACCCAAGGCGAAAGCCAAGTAGATCCGGAGTATTCATGTTCCTGCGTAAAAAAATGAAATACGACCTCGAAGTCACCGCCCTCCATGACCTCACCCCCCTGGTACGGCGCGTCACCTTCAGGGGCGAGCTGTTCGGCGACGACCTGGAGTGCCAGCCGGCCCAATGGCTGAAGCTGTTCCTGCCCAATGGTGACACCCCCGCCAGTCGTGCCTACACCATCCGCCGGCATCACCGGCATTCGTCCAGCGTCGATATCGACTTCGTCCGCCATGGCCATGGCCCGGCCGGACGCTGGGCGGAGCAGGCCCGGGTCGGCGACTGGATCGGCTGTTCGGCATTGCGTGGTGGTTTCCAGCCCCAGGAAGAGGCCGAATGGTTGCTGCTGGCCGCCGATGAAACCGGCACCCCGGCGGTGATGAGCATCCTCGAGAGCCTGGCCCCCGGCGACCGCGCGGTGGTGGTGCTGGAAGCGGCGAGCATGACCGAGCTGCAGGCCATGGACACCCTGGCCACGGTCAACTACGAATGGATGTTCCGCGACGAGCATCCGCACGCCACCAACCTGCTGCTCGAAGGCATCGACAAGCTCCAGTTGCCTTCGGGGGTCGGGCAGTTCTGGATCGCCGCCGAAGCCCAGGCGATCAACGAAGTCCGCGACTACCTCACCGACGCCTGTTCGATCCAGCGCCGCCTGGTACGCAGCAAGGGCTACTGGATGCGCGGCGTCGCCGACCACCGCGACCGCGACTGAAGCGCCCTGCTGCCACTCTCCTGGGCCGCGACGTCCAGTCGTGGGCCCGGCGCCGAGCCGGGCCCCAGGTCCTAGTCGATCCGCGGGTGCTGCTGCACCAGGTTCTTGCGCTTGGCCTCGAGCTCGGCGATCTGCGTATCGATGTCTTCGATCTTCTGCTCGATGTTGTCGTGGTGCTCCTGGAGCAACTCCCGGGCCTCCTCGATATCGGCCGCCGCCGGGGCCGCGCCACGCAATGGCTTGTTGGCCGTCTCGCGCATGGAAATACCGGTGATCAAGCCGATCACCGCGATCACCATCAGGTAGTAGGCCGGCATGTACAGGTTCTCGGTGGTTTCCACCAGCCAGGCGGCGATCGTCGGGGTCAGGCCCGCGATCAGCACCGAGATGTTGAAGGCGCTGGCCAGGGCGCTGTAGCGGATGCGCGTGGGGAACATCGCCGGCAACGTGGAGGCCATCACGCCGATGAAGAAGTTGAGCAACACGGCCAGGATCAACAGGCCGGCGAAGATCACCCCCAGTACCCCGCTGTTGATCAGCATGAAGGCCGGGATGGCCAGCACGAACAGGCCGACGCTGCCGAAGATGATGAAGGGCCGGCGTCCGACCTTGTCGCTCATGAAGCCGATCAGCGGTTGCACGAACAGCATGCCGACCATGATCGCGATAATGATCAGCACCCCGTGGTCTTCGCTGTAGTGCAGGTTGTGCGACAGGTAGCTGGGCATGTAGGTCAGCAGCATGTAGTAGGTGACGTTGGTCGCCACCACCACGCCGACACAGGTCACCAGGCTGCGCCAGTGCTGGGTCGCCACTTCCTTGAACGACACCGCCGGGCCCGAAGCCAGGCCTTCGCGGTCACCTTGCTCGAGCTTCTCGACATGCTGCTGGAAGGCCGGGGTCTCCTCCAGGGCATGGCGCAGGTAGAGGCCGATGAGGCCCAGCGGCAAGGCCAGGAAGAACGGCAGGCGCCAGCCCCACTCGAGGAACTTCTCTTCACCCAGGATGGTGGAGATCAGCACCACCAGGCCCGCGCCGAGGACGAAGCCGGCGATCGAGCCGAAGTCCAGCCAGCTGCCGAGGAACCCGCGCTTGCGGTCCGGGGCGTATTCGGCGACGAAGATCGAGGCGCCGGTGTACTCCCCGCCCACGGAAAAGCCCTGGGCCATCTTGGCCAGCAACAACAGGATCGGCGCCCAGATGCCGATCGAGGCATAGGACGGGATCAGGCCGATGGCGAAGGTGCTCAGGGACATGATCACGATGGTCGCCGCCAGGACCTTCTGCCGTCCGTAGCGGTCGCCCAGGACCCCGAAGAACAACCCGCCCAGGGGGCGGATCAGGAAGGGCACGGAGAAGGTCGCCAGGGCAGCGATCATCTGCACGCTGGGGCTGGCATTGGGGAAAAACACCTTGCCCAGCGCATAGGCGACGAAACCATAGACACCAAAGTCGAACCACTCCATGGCATTGCCCAGCGCGGCGGCGGTGATCGCCTTGCGCATCTTGGCGTCGTCGACGATGGTGATGTCCTTCAAGCCGATCGGCTTGACCCTTTTCTTGCGCGACTTCATAGCAGTTTCCCTATGGCTGGACTGTGCTCATGCATACCTTTGCCCCGGGCCCGGATGGTGGCAGGTACGAGCGGACAGCGAGATGGCCAGTGTTCTACCGGCCGGGGCTCCATGCCATCAGATAGCCAGGAATCCGAAAAAATTCACTGTTCATGGCAATTGGCGATTTGTTCGTCCCCTGGCGCCTGCTGGCACGCCGTACGACAAGAGCGCCTTGCGCTTTCCATCCCTAGGGCTTTAGTGCTATTGAAAACGCCGATCAGGCTGTTCGACAGTGACCCAGTCGACGGCAGGCTGGAACTCCCGGTGCTGCCCATCCACTAATTTCGGTCGCCGCAACCCCAGTACCCAGTCATGGCCTCGTGCCGATAAGGACATCCAATGAAAACTCTAAAAAGCCTGCGTTCCTTGGCGATCCTGGCCCCCGCCAGCTTGTTGGCCGCCTGCGCATCGATTGGCGGCCCTGCCAGCCCCGCGCAAAAGAACCCTACCAGCCAACTGCTGGACATGCTCGACCAGGCCACCCGCGAAGGCATGTCCGTGGTGCTGGTGCCGACGCTGATGCCCAACAAGAGCGTGACCGATCTTTCCAGCTATTCGCACCGGGTCATCTTCAAGAACAAGGACATGCCCGGCATCGCCTACATGCAGGCCTTCGCCAACAACGACCTGGAGAAGATCAAGGACGCCGTCTACCTGTGGGACTTCCTCGAGGTCAACATCATCCCGCCGGGGACCTACCTGTTGTCCGGCGGGATCGACTACAAGATCGACAGCACCCTGGCCGACATCAAGGCGCCCAAGGGCCAGCCGGGGGCCACGCCCTTGGGCGCGGTGAACCTGTCCGCCGTGCTGTATCGCCGGTTCGTCAAGGAAGAGTATTGGCGTGATGCCTCCTATGCCGACAGGACCTACTCCCAGAACGTCTGCAGCGCCGTGCACATGGCGTCCGGCCAATGCGTGAGCTGGTCACAACAGAACTACACCCAGCGCGAGCAGGTCTCCCAGGGCGGTTGGACCGAAGGCACGAAGATTCAGGACGTCCAGTCCATCAAACTGCAAGCGCAGATACCCGACGCCTATGCCCCGCTGGCCTTCACCATCAAACCGGGCCAGATCCTGCTCAGCGACCGCTTCCACCTGAAGACTCCGGGCGTGCACTACGACCCGAAAACCTGCAAGGCCGTGGACACGCAAAACATCAAGTGCGCCCTGCGGGACATCCAGGTCTACATGCGACCCGCGCCCATGGAGTTTACGCAGAAGTTCATCGATCACGAGCAACCGAAACTCTCCGAGACAGGCCGCCAGGTGCTGGCGCGCATCCAGCCGATGAAGACCCAGGTACTGGGTGAGAAAGGCATGGAGGACCTGGTGTGGGGCCTGCCGATCAGCCTTAAGAAACCAGGCAAGTAGACCCGTCGCCGCACCGCACCCAGCCTAGGGAACCGGCTCGCCATCGGGCCGGAACTCCACCGTTGCCCCTGCGGCCTGCAGTTGCTCCTGCAGCGCCAGCAGGCGTATGCGCAAGCCACTGCCGACCAGGATTTCGTCCAGCTGCGCCAATGCCAGGGCCTGTGCCAGGGGTACATCGAGCGCGGCGCGGAAAATCTTCACCACCTTGATCTTCTGCGGGCCGATGCCGGTGATGAGCAATTGGCCGCATTGGTAGAGGCTCTGGTCCAGCACTGGCTGCTCGACGTCCGGCTCTGCTGGCTGGTCGCACTCGCTGCGTTGCCGATGGACTTCGCGCCACAGCTCAAGGGCCAGGTCGGTTTCATTCTCGATCAAGTGCAGGGCTTGCGGACTTGCCGGGGCCAGATCGTGCAATGCCGACAACAACTGGGCGAAACCCTGGAGGCTGGGGGCGATCATCGTCGCCTCCCAACGACCCGCTCCATGCCGGGCAAAGTACACGGGAAAGCCCGCGGCCTGCTCATGGATATCGATGAAGAACGGATCGTCGAAGTAGTTCCTGGCGATCACGTACCAGCCCGGCTGCCAGGCGCCGCAGCTAGAGGCGACAAGGCTTTCGCCGGTCAGGCCATGGGAGCGATAGCCGATCTGGAAGCGCGCCCACTCGTCTAGCGTCGGATAGCTATCCGGCAACTCGAGGTCGCCGGTGACGATGGCAGCGGCAATGAACTCTGCGACCTCGCCCGGCATGGGGTCAGGGAGGTGGTCCTGGTCGGTGCTGGACATACGGCGGATCATCCTGGCGGGTATGGGCGCAGGGCCTGGAGTGCAGGCGCCATCATCTGGACAGGTGCCTGGCCTGGGTTTCATCGAAGCCCTCGGGCGCCAAGTCCTTCATCACAAGATTCATGTGGAAGACCCGGTGCTGGTCTTTCGACCAGGCGCCATGAACATGCCGCCAGGTCGCAAAGTCGGCCCGCGCCAGTTTTCTCTCGGCGAAATAGAGGTTCTTGCCATCACCCGAAAACTCCTCGGTGAGGATTCGCCATTGTGCGGCGAGCACGCCCTTGAGCGGCTTGCCATCGTAGTAGACGGCCTCGCCATCACAGGCATACAGGTCGTTCTCGGCAATGACCCGCAAGTCCATGCACCGTGGGTTGCCGCTCATCTTCCGGCCGTAGTACCAGGCGCTGTGGTCGTCGGCGCCGTAACTGCCGCCCACATGGCGAAAGCTGCCGGGATCGACGTCCCGCAGGGCCTTGAACGAGGTTTCATATTCGAAGTAGACATGCTGCCGGTCCAGCCAATACAGGCCGACTCGGCGAAAGCTGTCGCGGTCTATTTTCGGCAAACGGCTCCAGGCGTGGTAAATGCAGGAAGCATCCCGGCCCAGGAAATACTGCTCCTCGCAGAACTCGAATGTCTGCGGATCAGCGGCCGCCAACTTGCGCCCTTGATGCCAGACCTTGCCCTCGCGAATGGCCCAGTATTGGATCCCGTAGGCACCGACGAATTGATGCTCGGGGAGTGCGGCCAGCTTTTTCCATGTCATCGAAGCGATCCCTGGTGCGAAATGAGGGCCAGGCATTGCCGGCCGGTCGTGGTGTGCGGCCCAGCGGGCCTGGCGCACGAGGCTACGCCATCTGGCCTTGGGGTTGCCAGCGCTAGACAGGCGCAGGCGACAGCGGATGGCCTTGCAGCCCTGCGGGCGACTGATCTCAATCCGCTTTCAACTGCACCCAGAGCTTGCCAAGAACCTTTTGCAGCAGCGCGCATTCGTCCTGGTCCAGGCTGCTGGTCAGGGATTCGCACATCCCCCAGAACACCGGCAAGGACCGCTCCAGCAACTCGCGCCCCTGCTCGGTCAACTCCAGGGCGAAGCTGCGCCGGTCCTCGGTACTCAGGCGGCGCCTGAGCAGGTCGCGCTTCTCCAGCCAATCCAGCAGGCCAGTCACCGTCGAACGGGTCACGCCAAAGTAATCCGCGATGTAGGACGGCGTGACCGCCTGGCTTTCTATCAGGCCCCGCTCGGCCAGGCCGAAGAACATCAGCAGGTCGAACTTGCTTTCCGATAGCCCGAACGGCGCCAGGCTGGCATTGGCGCGTTGCTCGATGTCATCGCACAGCCAGAGCATCAGCAGGCCCAATCCGGCACGGGATCGATCGGTCGCGCCTTGGGCGGTATCGCGCATCAGGGCAAGGTGGGGACGGGTCGCGGCGGATGCGGCGAAAGATGTTCCGGAGCCTTGCTCGGGACTGGCGACAGGCTTGGATGCAGGTGGTTTTGAGCGGGACATGGGCGACATGGGTCAATGAGGAGGTTGCCAATCATACCAAGGGGAAATATTATTTTTTCCGTATAGTACGTCACTCGTACTATATTTCGATATTGCTATCACGCCCCTTCCCGGGGCCAGCGCGTGCAAACCAACAAGGAAAACGCAATGTCCGTGAAAGTTGTTGAGCTTCACCACGTAGGCTTCGGCGTGAACAACGCCCAGGCCGATGCCATGCTGGACTTCTATCGCGATGTCCTTTCACTGCCCCAGGACCCGGCCCGCTGGAAGATCCCGGGTATCTACGGCTCGTGGTTCAACCTGCCCAATGGCACCCAGTTGCACATCCTCGGGTGCGATGGCGTTTCGCAATATGCCAAGCGCCCTGACCAGGACCCGGTCTCCAACCACTTCGCGCTTGCGGTGGAGGATGTGCTGGCAGCCGAGAAGGTGCTCGTGGAGCGGGGTATCGAGTACTTCACCCTCGACAATGTGGCCTCGCCCTCCTTGAAACAGCTGTTCCTGCGCGATCCGGCCGGCAACCTCATCGAGTTGCACCAGGCCAGCGAGCGGCGCCCCGGCGTCGACTCGGCCAACCAGGACAAGACCCCCACCGCCAATCGCTGAAACCGTTCAGGACATAGCCATGTATTTTGATATGAAGGCGCTGAGCCCGGAGCAGCGCAGCAACCTGGTGCACTCCACCGTGATCCCCCGCCCCATCGCCTGGGTCAGTTCCTGCGATGGATCGGGGGCGGTCAATGTCGCGCCATTTTCCTTTTTCAACGTGATGTCGGGAGACCCACCGCTGCTGTGCCTGTGCATCGGCTCGCGCTCGGGAGAACCCAAGGACACCGCGCGCAACATCATCGAGCGTGGAGAGTTCGTGGTTAACCTGGTCTCGGCCCCGATGGCCGGGCGCATGACCGTCACCTCCATCGATTTCGATGCCCAGGTCAACGAGGCCCTCGAGGCCGGCCTGCAGATGCTGCCCGGCCAGCAAGTGAGCATTCCACGCATCGCCTCGAGCCCTTGCTCGATGGAGTGCCGGGTTCGCCAACTGATCGACATCGATGGCGTGCGTACCTTCATCCTCGCCGACATCGTCGGTACGCACCTGTGCGAGGAAGCGATCGTCGACGTGACCCGCATGTTCATCGACCCGACGTCCATGGCCTTGATCGGCCGACTGCACAGCCCCGGCTGGTACTGCGAAGTGTCTGCGGACTTCCAGATGCCGACACCGACGCCACAGGCCTGGCAGTCCTTGAAGGCCCAGGGCCGAGAGCAGGAACTGCTGGCATGGCGGGAACCATCCACCTCGCAAACAGGCGCAAAAGAACGATGCTGAATGCCCATGAAATACAGGAATGCGCCAATCGCCTGGATGCCGCCGAACGCTCGCGCGAACAGATTCGCCAGCTCTCCCTGAGCCATCCGGACATGACCATCGCCGATGCCTACGCCATCCAGCGTGCCTGGGTCGAGACGAAACTGGACCGTGGCCGGAGGATCATCGGGCACAAGATCGGCCTGACCTCCAGGGCGATGCAGATGGCCTCGCAGATCGACGAGCCCGACTACGGCGTGCTGCTCGACGACATGCTCTGGCCCGATGGCGGCGAGATTGCCCGCGAGCGCCTGATATTGCCCCGAGTCGAGGTCGAACTGGCCTTCATCCTCGATCGTCGCCTGGTGGGGCCGGAGGTGACGATGCTGGATGTGCTGGATGCGACGCGCTATGTCGTGCCGGCGCTGGAGATCATCGATGCACGTTCGGAACAGCTCGACCGCGACACCCAGCGGCCGCGCAAGGTGGTCGATACCATTTCCGACAACGCCGCCAATGCCGGGATCATCCTCGGCGGGCGCCCGGTGCGCGTCGACGACCTGGACCTGCGCTGGATCGGCGCCATGCTCCTGCGCAACGGCGTGATAGAGGAAACCGGCCTGGCGGCAGGCGTGCTGAACCATCCGGCCAACGGCGTTGCCTGGCTCTCCCGGCGCCTGGCGGTATTCGACACCGCCCTGGAGAAAGGACACATCGTGCTGTCCGGCTCCTTCACTCGCCCGGTGCGGGCGGAGGCCGGCGATACATTCCACGCCGACTTCGGTCCATTGGGCAGCGTGGGCTGCCGTTTTATCTGAGTACTGCATGTGCAGGAGATAGTCATGCATAACGAATTCAAGCAGGCCCTGGTGACGGGGGCTCCCCTGATCGGCCTGTGGCTCGGCCTGGCCAACGGGTACACCGCGGAAATGCTCGGGGACATCGGTTATGACTGGTTGGTGATCGACAACGAACATGCTCCCAATACGCTGCAATCGACCCTCGCCCAGTTGCAGTGCCTGGCGGCGTCCCCTACCCATGCGGTGGTCCGGGCGGCCGGCGACGATGCCGTGGAGATCAAGCACTTGCTCGACCTGGGGGCCCAGACGTTACTGGTTCCCATGGTGGAAAGCGCCGAGCAGGCGGCCAGCATCGTTGCCGCCACCCGCTACCCTCCCCATGGCATCCGCGGCGTGGGAGCGGCATTGGCCCGCGCCTCGCGATGGCAGCAGATCCCCGGCTACCTGGCGACGGCCGATGAACAGATTTGCACCCTGGTGCAAGTGGAAAGCCGGGCCGGCATCCAGGCCTTGGCGGAGATTGCCAGGGTCCCGGGGGTCGATGGCGTGTTCATCGGGCCTGCCGACCTGGCCGCCTCCCTCGGTCACCTGGGCAACCCGGCACATCCCGAGGTGCAGGACGCCATCGCAGGGGCCATCCGGGAAATCCGCGCGGCCGGCAAGGCCCCGGGGATTCTCACCAGCGACGCGGCCATGGCCCGGCGCTACCTGCAGCTGGGTGCCGTGTTTGTCGCCGTCGGCTCCGATGTGGGGCTGCTGGTGAGTGGCGCCAAGGCACTCAGGGACGCATTTGGGCAGGTGACTTGAAACCAGGGCTGCGACACCCGGTCTGCGGGTCGATGCCCCGATGATTGCTGCGGGTGGAGATTGTCCCGGTACTCGGGGCAGGGCCTGGCGAAGGGAAGCGAGAGGATCTGGTGTCGGGGCCGAGGTAGACGCCCCCCGGCCTTTGCACTGCGGCAAGCCCTTCAAGGTCGTCTCGCGACGGCCTTGGAGTGGCAGGGCTCAACGCTGCTACTTGGATAACGACAACGGTACGCCCCAGATCGGGTCTTCCATGCCTTGCTTGCCCAGTGGCGTGATCTGCATGGCCTGGAGCCTGGACAGCAGTTGCCGGTGCTTGTCGCTCAGGACTCGTTGCTCGATGAGATTCTGCGTAAAGCTCATGGGCGCCGGCCAGGTGTAGACGGTCAGGTTATCCAGCGGACACTCGATCTTCTTCGGATCGATCGCCCGGCACTTGGACTGCTGGTACTTGTAGCCAGGGGTCTTGAGGTGCATGCGCGGGGCCAGCAGCAATTGCCCGCCCTGGACGGTGAAGCTGGCCAGCGCCTTGTCGACCGGCAGGCGCGCCTGGACCTTGATCGACGGCACATCGCGGGAATCGGTCTGTTGGTAATACCCGGCTCCAGAGCCCTGCGTGGTCTGGGTATATTGCTGCTCGCCCCAGGCCACGCAGGCGCCAGAGGCCACGTGCACGGTGGTACAGACCTTCTCGGTCTTGAGCTCGCTGCCATAGGTGGCGTCCTTCCAGACCTCTTCCCGGTAGTACTCGCGATACAGCTCGGGGGACAGGTAGGCGGTGCCATTGGCACCACGACCCGAACCGGGCGGGCCGCTACGGGCGCCGATCTGGTCGAGCAAGCCGTGGATCTGGTAGTCGTCGCCACCGGTCAGCAGGTATTTGCCGGGAGGCAGGATATGCACCTCGAAGGCCTTGAACAGATAGGTCTCGCCAGGCTTTCTCTGCAACTCGTTGGTCTGGAATTTGCGGCCGAAGGTGATCTTCGGGTCCTTCTCGTATTCCCAGATCGCTGTTGGCGTCCACTGCATCATGGTCAGCGCATCGCTCAGCGACTTGTGCGGCATCACGTCGGCCACCAGCACCACCGCCATGTTCGCCTTCAGCGCCGCGTCCACCTGGTCCAGCAACTGCGCGTAACGCTGATCGTCCTGGGTGACGTAAGCGCCCGAACCGAGGTCGGACACGCAGCCGGAAAGGGAAAGAGAGAGAAGCAATGCGGCGGGCAGGGTAAAACGCGGCCAGGACAGTTTCATGTATCGATCCTTGATAAGCGTTGGTACGGGACGTCGAGCGGCCATGATTACTGGCTGGGGGCACGCAGCGCAATATGTGCCAGAGTGCATCGGATGACAGGCAGGGTGCAAACGAATACCCGTCGCGACTGCGCCCATTACTCGATGCTGATCGCTCCCGCGAAAGCCCGGCTACAAGGCCTGCACGAGAAAAGAGCGGGCTTACTTGTTCACCCGGTACGTCCACCTGGCGAGCATTCTCACCTCAATGAAGTACCTGGCTTGAGTAGCTCCATTGCGCCAGCGATCGTTCGCCAGAGACCAAGGACTCTCGACTCAGCCGACAGGCCCGCACAAAGATCAATCGGCACAGATACCCCTGGCGTGATCGGTCAAATGGTCGGCTGCCAGATAGATTTCACTTTGCATATCACTGTCATACAGGTGGGCGCTGCTGGTCATTGCTCCCCACATGTCGAGGAAGATGCCGGCAAGGTTCTTGGGAATGGCGTGCTGATGACCCAGGCCGATTTCGATCTGCTCCAACAAGTCCATCAGTGCCTGAAGCGAATCACGATCCAGACCGCGCTTTTCACGCAGTTGCAGGGAAAAATCCAGCCACTTTTCGATAAAGATCTCGATCAACTGATCAGTCATCAATGATGTTTTCCGTAGATGGGAAAAGGATATGTGCGACAGCGGTGCTCTTGCGCGATTGCATCGCTGTTCAGGCCCCAAGAGTTGGTTGTTTCTGCACCAATGGCGATTGCATGCTCAACAGCTGTGCAGCTACTTCTCGAGAATCAGGCTGGCCTGCACAGGCCAGTACCTGGCCGCTAGCTCCTTAAACTGATCAAACCGTACAACAGATCTTTCGGGCGCAGTCGGTCAAATGGTCGGCTGCCAGATAGATTTCATTCTGCATATCACTGTCGTACAGGTGGGCGCTGCTGGTCATTGCTCCCCACATGTCGAGGAAGATGCCGGCAAGGTTCTTGGGAATGGCGTCCTGATGACCCAGGCCGATTTCGATCTGCTCCAGCAAGTCCATCAGTGCCTGAAGCGAATCACGATCCAGACCGCGCTTTTCACGCAACCGCCGATCAAAGTCCAGCCACTTTTCAATGAAAGTCTCGATCAACTGATCAGTCATCGATGATGATTTCCGGTCTCAGCATTTTGAACAGCTAAAAGCAAAAAAGCCCACTAACCGTGACCGGCAGTGGGCTTTTTCATATCTACATCACCTAGGAACGTGCCTTGCACATTCCTGATCGCCGCGAACTAGTGAATGACTAAAACGCCTTTTCCTAGTACCGCATCCGACCATGAATATGGTGGGTCGTGTGGGATTCGAACCTACGACCAATTGGTTAAAAGACAATTGGACTGAACTGCTCTAGGAAGGGGTTTTCACGGCACCCTAGGACTAGTTTGCGAGCCCAGCAGCCTCTAATGACATTCACATTAGAGGCATCACGATGAAAAAGAAGGCGAAAAAAGCAGGAAAAATCTCCACCAAAGGTGGAACTGGCAAAACAACCGGCTCGACCAACCTCGGTGCGTTCACTGCAGATGCAGGTTTGCGCACTCTGCTGATCGATCTGGATCCCGTCCAACCCTCAGCGTCATCCTATTTCCCCCTGATTCACGAAGCTCCGGGCGGAATTTATGAGCTCCTGGCCTTCAATGAAACCGATCCGGGCCGGGTTATTTCCCGTACCAACATCCCCAACCTCGATGTCATAGTCTCGAACGACGTCAACAATCAGCTCAACAACCTCCTGCTACAGGCACCTGATGGCCGGCTTCGCCTGGCTAATCTGATGCCGGAGTTCGAGTCCCAGTACGACCTGATTATCTTCGATACTCAGGGCGCCCGCTCGGCCATGCTTGAGATGGTCGTTCTGGCTTCTGACATAATTTTATCCCCCCTCCCTCCTAACATGCTGGCGGCACGCGAGTTCAACCGCGGCACCATCCACATGATGGAAGGCCTGCGCAGTTATGCCCGCCTCGGCCTGACCATTCCTCATATCAACATAATCATCAATGGGTTGGATCAAACCGTTGATGCCCGCCAAATACACGAAACAGTCAGGGAAGTGTTTGACGGCACCCCTGAAGTTTCCGTGCTCCACACCACCATACCCCACGCTGTTGTTTTCAAAACCGCCGCATCCAAAGGCATCCCGGCACACCGCTTGGAGTACCGGCAGCCATCGAATCGCCTTGCGCCCTCGGCGCTGAGCATCCTCCGACAATTGGCCACTGAGGCCTTTCCGGAATGGCATGAACGCTTCGCTGCAATGACTGAGGAGCGTGTAGCCCAGATCGTCAAAGGGGGGAACTGAAGTGGCTAAATCCCCCATAACCCAGCCAACAGGGATCACACCTGAGTTCCTGCAGAAGTTGAATAGTCGTTACAGCTCGACTGAGCTGCGCAGTGTCCAGACCAAATTCACCAGTACCGCACGCGAAGTGCGCAAGCTCGGTTCCGGAGGCCCCATGGGTTCCGGCCTATCGGGGCGGATTAGCGAGCAGCTCAGCTACGAGCAACGCCAACTACTACTTGATGCCGCCACGCTCATCGAGTCAGTGAACAACCACATTGAGCACGCCAAGGAGAAGCGTGTTCGGGACGAAAAAGCCACCAAACGCCGTCAAGATGCGCGTAATGCGCGGGCGAAACAGTTGATCGCTGCTAAGTTCCCACTGCTCCACGAAACAGTTGAGCAGCAATTAGAAGTGCTGAAAGACGCTCTGGTATTCAACCGGGCCGGGGTCCATATCGGCTTCTGCGATCCGATTAAGTACAACCAGGAATGGATGAAGTGCCTGGATGACGCCCATAAAGCCGGAAGTTGGACAACTCCCCTGGGATACCTGAAAAGCCACATCGTCTCAGCACGCTCCGAGCTCATTCAATCCCTAAGCAGTGATATTGCCTATGACGATGGCTCAGACGTTGAAGAGCGTCTGAACGTACTGAAACAGAAGGTAGCTGACTGCCTGGCCCGGGCTCCCCTCACCGCTGCGGAAGAAACAACGCTTCTGCATTGGAAGAGCGCTTTGACCCTGAATGCGTGGGGTGAAGTATGAGCCGCTCCTCTGCAAGTAAAAGTATCCGGCCTGTCACCCTTCAGATGCTACGTACCCGGCTGGGCACCATCATTCGCCGAAATGAAGCCCTCACGAACAAGCAACTGATGCTGTGCCTGGATGGGCAGAAATATCCGGTAGACAGCGACAACCTGAAGATCAGCGACGACGGAGTAATCGAGCTGGAGCTCTACCAGCCCAATGCTGCTGTAGCTGCCATAGCCTACGCCCTGGCCAATCCATGTGAGTCCCCTCTGGATTTTCTTCGCTGCTGGAACTCCGGCGACTTCGAGGCAATACGCCAAGAATGGGATGACGTACCTGAAGAGGTATTCATCGGCGCCGACCCTCTCCACAAGGTTATGGAGGATCGCTCATGAGCCCAAGACGTCTGTTTCACTGTGCGGGCTTTCTATGCCTGTACGCCATGAACTGTTCAGTAGCGTTTGCGTTGGCCTATTGCCTCGCTTCGATCTACAAGGAGCCTTACGCAGGCTTAGCGCTGCAGGGCGCCATCTTCTGCGCATACCTTCTTGCTGCGCTGTGCGTCCTTACCCTGGTGTGCGTGACTGTCTTGGCTGCGGCCCGTTGGCATGCAAAAGCAGCCGTACTGTCAGCTAGAGCTGGCCAAGCTCCTCTGCACCAGGAGCTGAAGCCATGACGCACATTAGCGCCCCTCAACTCCAGCTTCTCTGGCACACGCTTGGCCTTTCTCCGAGCGATCCTCATAAGCGCACCGTGAGTCGCAACCATTTTCTTACCGGCCCAGGCGACGAAGACGCACGGCAGCTCGACGTCCTTGTCAGTGCGGGTCTGATGATCGTTGGTAAAGCTCCCGCATTCTGCCCTCAGGATGAAGTCGTTTATCGCGCCACGCGTGAGGGAGAACGGTTAGCGATCGAGAAGTTACCTCCACTCTCTTCGACGGAGGTTGCATGATGGATAGGCAAAAAGTTCTAAACAAAGTCAGCAAACTACTCGCCCTGGCCAATGACTGTGGCGCCAGTCCGAACGAAGCAGAAACAGCACTTCGGCAGGCCCGCCACCTCATGAAACAGTACAACCTCGAGTCCCTTGAGGTGGCTGCACATGCAGTTGAGGAGGTTTGTGTCCCCACTCGCACCGCTCGCCCGCCTAAAGACTGGCTGCACCGTCTTGCGGCGACCTGTGCCCGTGCCTTCGATTGTGAGCACTTAGCGTTCCATTCGGGCCTGGCGGGCTGGTCGATCAAGTTCATGGGCATCGGCATAGGCCCTGAGTTAGCGGCCTATGCGTACTCTGCCTTGCACCACCAACTGGTGATGCAACGCAAGGCACATGTCGCTCTGCAGAAGCGCTGCCAGCTCAAAACCAAACGCCGCCGAGGGGAACTCTTCGTCGATGGTTGGTTGAGCGCTATCAGCTACAAAGTCGCCCAGTTCGCAGGGGCTGACGCGGAACCCCGCGATGAAATCAAGGCTTACATCAGCCTCCATCATCCAACTCTTGAATACATGGACCTGGACCGGCCAGAGGCCAAGGGACATGACATTCGGTCCCAGCAGGCAGGTTGGCAACAGGGCAAGCAAGCAAATTTGGGCCGAGGCCTCAGCCACAAAGAACGGATGTCGATTGGGGGTGGACGATGACTCACACCACAACAGCCCATCCAGCTCTGCTCCCAACCTCCCATGCACTGAGGGGATGCACCATGCCCGAAGGTCTTCGTATGAACAAGGCAGCACACAGCGTGATCACAGAGCGTCACCGCCAGGTGACAGAGGAAGGCTACTCCATCCATCGTGATGACGTGTATGTGCGAAACGAGCTGGCAGAAGCCGCTGCGGTGTACGCAGTCTTGGCAGGAAAGCCTGGATGCAGCAGCAGTGCCTGGCCATGGGACAAAAAGACATTCAAACCCAGCGATGACCGTCGCCGCGACTTAGTGAAAGCGGGGGCTCTAATCCTTGCAGAGATCGAGCGACTCGATCGGATACAGTTGATCCAGCCCTACCCTGTTCAGCGGGATGAAGAGGGGATGTTCGCCCATCCCGACCTGCCAAACTTTGAAGAAGATCCTGACAAATCCAAACTCTGGCTGCAGGAGCAAGGCCTAGAAATCTGTTCAGTCAGTCTTGAAACAGACGCGCCTGAAGAAATTGCCGATCGCTACTTCGCTTCTGATAGTCCCGACTGCAGTTACTGGGAGCCCTCTATGCCTGCCGGCGAGGGCTGGTTCTGCCTGGCTATTCATGACACTGAAGAAGGCGGCCCCTACTGCTTCTGGGCACGCCGGGAGGTCACTCCGTGAACCCTCTCGACTTTACGCCGCCTCATTCGACTGAAGCCGAACAGGGTGTCCTGGGCGGTCTGATGCTCGACAACAATACATGGGATCTCATTGCCGACCTGCTTGTGCCTGAAGACTTCTTCAAACGTGAGCATCGGTTGATTTTCCAGGCCATCGCCTCACTAGCCGATAAGGATCATCCATTCGATATCGTGACGGTATCCGAGTCGATGTCTCAACCAGAGGAAGTTGGTGGCCTGGCCTACCTTGGAGATCTCGCAAGAAATACTCCATCTGTGGCCAACATCGAACGCTACGCAGAAATCGTTCGGAACAGGTCTCACCTGCGCAGCCTCATGTCCCTCGGCTACCAATGCTCTCGCGACGCCGCTGAAAGCACGGCAGTAGCTACTGACGTCCAGGAATCGATCGAGCAGCAACTCTTTGCACTCGCTCAGAACAGAACACGCTCCGACTTCGTCGACGTCAACCAAGCCCTCGGAGAGGTGATCAACAAGATTGACGAGCATTTCAACGGGAATGTGACTGTGACCGGAGTGTCGTCCGGAATCGACGATCTTGACGAGATGACCTCAGGTTTTCAACCGACCGACCTCATCATTCTTGCCGGCAGGCCGTCGATGGGAAAAACGGCTCTAGCCTTGAAGTTCGTCCACGCGGCTTTACGTCAATGCTCAGACAATGAATCGGTCCAGGTCTACAGCATCGAAATGCCGGCCCAGGCCCTGCTATTTCGTTTGATCTCCAGTATCGGCCACGTAGATCTGACCAAGCTCTTAAAGGGGAAGCTTGAGGATGAGGATTGGCCGAAGCTAACAAATGCAGTCCAGCAGCTTAATGGCTTCGGGGATAGGCTGGTAATTGATGACGGCAGCTCACTGACCCCACCTGCGCTGCGGGCAAAGGCCAGGAGGGCAAGCCGGCGCTTCGGCAAGCCAAAGCTGATCCTCATCGACTACCTGCAGCTAATGAGCGCGGTAGGTGAGGAAAACAGGAACAACGAAATCAGTGTGATTTCTCGTTCACTGAAAGCGCTTGGCAAAGAAATGGACTGCCCAGTTATTGCCCTCTCTCAACTCAACCGGAGTGTTGAGGGACGTCCAAATAAACGCCCAGTCAACGCTGATTTGCGCGAAAGCGGTGCTATTGAACAAGACGCTGACGTGATCATGTTCGTTTACCGAGATGAGTATTACCACCCGGAGTCCGAGCATAAAGGCATCGCCGAAATCATCATCGGCAAACAACGTCAGGGCCCGGTCGGTTTTGCACGGGCGGCTTTCATCCCACAGCAGACTCGCTTCGAAAATCTGGCCCCTGCCAGTTGGCAAGGAGGCTGCGCATGACCTCGCAAAGCATAAGCGCACCCACTCACTGGTGCCGATCATGCAACACACATCACTCCCTCAAGCAAGTTCAGCACTGGCTTCCAGAGCCACACAAATTTTGTGATGAGACCGAGGTGTGGATCTGCCCACTGTGCAATAGCTACGACGTCGAGCCACTGCAGGAGGTGTTAGATGAGAAGTAGCACCACCTATTTTCCTAAGATCCATGCCGACGCTGAGTTCAATCAGTCGGCACTAGTACACGCTCATAGAGCAGGTGTGAATGCAGTGGAGCTGGATCTTCTTTCACAAGCGATAACCAGGCTGGTACGTGACCACAGCACGATCGTTCCTGGAGCCATGTGCGACAACTTCGCAGAGATGGAGAACCTTGGCTATGTGCGTCTGACCCCAACTTCATCCGGAACACTGGAGGTTGCCCTTCTGTGCCCTGGCCCGCTTCTGTCGAATTACTTCTGGTCGGTGTGGGTACCGCGGCACCTGTTCGAGTGCTCGATGAAGGTCACGGTTCTTCCGCGACTGGATGATGACGCCATCACTCAATACTGCACAGTTGCGTTTCGCATACCTGGCGATAGAGAGGCCGCGAGGTTCTTCCTCATGGATCTCGGCTCGAAGTACCCAGGCCACGATCCAGAAATTATTGCCATACAAGCAGGGAACCAACTCAGGACAGAACTTCATGAGTAGGCCCCCGAAGGTACACGAACGCTTACGCCATCTCGTCGAGTTTGCGATCAGCAATGGCTGGGCCGTCTCCCGCTCGGCAGGGGGGCACCTCAGATTCAAAAAGACAGGTTGCTCTGACATCTACACGTCCGCGACACCGGGCGATCACAGATCAGAGCGAAATGCTCGAGCACGCCTGCGCCGTGCGGACCGCACCACTCCACTTTCGAAGGAAATCAGCTGATGCCAATTCGTCACCTCATTATCCATCACATCGACAAGCAACCTGACGGCACCCCAGCGGTTCTACACAGCCGTGACTCAGAACTGGCAGAGTCCGCCGTCCTCGAGAACATGCTCGTCGACCTCAACGAAAGCTATAACGCCAAGCAGGGCAAGGCCTGGGGCCTTTTCCATCCAGAGTCCGGCGCCTTTCCCCTCAGCGGCTGGCTAAAGGAGTTCTTCAACGGAGAGCTGGACTTCACAGCTTTCAGTCACAAGGCTGTGGACCACCTGCAGAAACTGATGGAGGAGTCCAACCTGTCGGTGGGCGGTCACGTGCTGTTCGCCCACTACCAACAGGGCATGACCGACTACCTGGCCATCGCCCTACTGCACCACAGCGAAGGCGTGGCGGTGACCGACCAGCTGGACGTGACGCCCTCCCGTCACCTGGATCTGGGCCAACTGCACCTGGCGGCGCGGATCAACGTCTCCGAGTGGCAGAACAACAAGCAGTCCAAGCAGTACATATCGTTCATCAAGGGCAAGAACGGCAGAAAGTCCACGGAATACTTCCGCGACTTCATCGGTTGCCAGGAAGGCGTTGATGGTCCAGGCGAGACACGCACCCTGCTCAAGGCCTTCAGCGACTTCGTTGAAACCGAAGACCTGCCCGAGGACTCGGCGCGAGAGAAGACCAAGACCCTGGTGGACTACGCCAGCAGCCAGGCCAAGCTCGGCGAACCGGTAGGCCTAGAAGAACTGTCGGAGTTGATTGACGAAGACCGGCCGAAGGCGTTCTACGACCATATCCGCAACAAGGACTACGGCCTGTCGCCAGAATTCCCGGCAGACAAGCGCACCCTCAACCAGTTCCGCCGCTTCACCGGCCGCGCCGAGGGCCTGTCCATCACTTTCGAAGCTCACCTGCTGGGATCCAAGGTTGAATACGACGAGGAACACAACACCCTGGTGATCCGCTCACTCCCAACCTTGTTACTCGATCAACTACGTAGGGCAAGGTCGGAACAGGGGGAATCCATGTGAAAACTGTTCAAAGACCAATACTCCGTTACCACGGCGGTAAGTGGAAACTGGCCACGTGGATTATCCAACACCTACCGCCCCATCACACCTACGTTGAACCATACGGCGGCGCCGCGTCCGTTCTGCTACGAAAGGCCCGCAGCCCTGCAGAGATCTATAACGACCTCGACGGCGAGTTGGTCAACCTATTTCGTGTGGTACGAGACCGTGGCCATGAGTTGCGTACTCTCCTCGAGCTGACGCCATTCGCACGGGAAGAGTTCGTAGCCAGCTACGACGATTCAACTGATGCCTTAGAACGTGCTAGGCGCATGGTGCTGCGTTCCTTCCAGGGTTTCGCCAGTTCAGCAGCTAGCGGTGAACGCACAGGCTTCAGGTCGACCTCGAGCCGTTCGGGTACTTCGCCGGCGCACGACTGGCGTCACTATCCAGCCACCCTAACAGCCATTATCGATCGCCTGCAGGGAGTAGTGCTCGAACACCGAGATGCGATTTCGCTCCTGGGGAATCACGATCGCCCGAACACTTTGTACTACGTGGATCCACCCTATGTGCACTCCACGCGCAGCAATAAAGTTCGCCATAACGATACGGGCAAATCCTATCGACATGAGCTAAGCGACCAACAGCACTCAGAGCTTGCACTCCACCTAAAAGAGCTGCAGGGCATGGTCGTTCTATCCGGTTACCCCAGCCATCTCTATGACGAGCTCTACGGCACCTGGTACCGCGTTAGCCGCCATACCCATGCTGACGGCGCAAGAGACCGGGTTGAATGCCTATGGCTTAACAACGCTGCATTCGAAGGGCTGTCACAGCACGACTTCTTTCATCGACCTGATTCATCTCAGGCTTTTTCACACAAAGCTTTAGCAGCCCAACGTTAAGCACAGGATCAGCAGGAGAAAATTTATGGACCAGACTACTTCCCGCACAGCAGACAAATTCGTCGTCCGACTTCCTGATGGCATGCGTGATCGTATTGCCCAGGTCGCACGGGACAACACCCGCTCCATGAACAGCGAGATTATTAACCGGTTGGAACATTCACTCCTGGTCGGCCAGGTTGATACAGCCAACCCGCTCCAGGCAGATCTTGAGCGCGCATACAGGATCATTGATCGGTTGCTACAAGCCACCTGCCCTTCCACTGAAGACGTCCAGGAGATTCTGGAGCTGTTCAAGTGCGGTACTCCGGGTGCGGCATTCCCTGCTATGAACTCGAGCGCGGGGGTGTAACGTGACAGATCTTAAAGCACGGCTATTAGCCCCGGGTTTCTCCCCTTCTGCTGCTACAACGGTCCTCAGCGATCCCTTAGCCGATACTCCAATCGTGGCTACCATCGATGAGGTACTGCCTTGGGAGGACAACCCAAGGACGACCCGTAACCCGAAGTATGACGAGATCAAGGAGTCGATCCGCAATCGGGGGCTGGACACACCTCCACCCGTAACTCGTCGACCAGGTGAGGAGAAGTATCGGATCCGCAACGGCGGTAATACTCGCATCTCAATTCTGAAAGAGCTCTACCAGGAAACCGGTGATGAGCAGTATTACCGGATCAATCTGCTGTTTAGGCCATGGGACCAGGCTCGAGGTGAGATCGTCATGCTCACGGGCCATTTGGCCGAGGACCTGAAGGGCGAGCTCAAGTTCATCGAACGTGCAGTTGGGGTTGGCCGAGCTAAAGCTCTGTACGAATCAGAATCAGGGGAGCCTATCGGGGTTCGAGAGTTGTCACGCCGGCTGGCAAAAGATGGCTATCCAATTTCCGCCTCACATGTCAGTAGGATGCTTGACACTCTTCAACACCTCCTCCCCTCCATACCAGGACTCTTGTACTCCGGTTTAGGTGTTGACCGGATTACCAAAATTTTGAGTCTTCGCAAAACTAGTTTCACATGTTGGGAAAAACACTACACAGGCGAGGGTGTTGACTTCGAGATGCTCTTCCAGGATGTACTTGCTCAGTTCGAAGGAGAGGCAGAGGAGTTCCTGTATCAACGCTTCCAAGACGAATTGATCGGAACGATGAAGAAGTCCCTGCCGCTGGGATACGAAGACATCCTCCTAGAAATCACTCAGCAGCAAGATCAGCTACGTCGATCCACCCCAGTTGTCCAATTGCCAACAAATGACCCCTTGCCAGCCGCAGGTCTTCTGCAGTCGGCGCCGAGCGAGAAACCGGCACCCTCCCCTCAAGGATCCACTGCCCCAGGAAACAATCAACCCTCTCGCCAAAATACCAGCCAGTCGAATTCTGGTCCAAACGAGCCTGGATCTCCTTCACCCGAGATGCAGGCTCGTATAGATGGACATATAGCCTCGCCCGTTACACAGACTGCTCGAGTTATCGAGATGAAAAAGAAGCTGGCCGCAATCGAAGGTGAGCAGTTACCCGACTTCAACTCCAACTGCCTTCAATCGATTCCCGTGCAAGCAGGCGGGCTCAACCCGATCAGTGACCTCTGGTACATCGAACGCGAGATTGATTCGTCGGAACAGCTCAGAAAACACATCGCACAGCTGGCGTTGGAGATTCAAGAGTCGGTGAATGCCCCAGGGCAAATTACCGAAATTCCAGCCGGCATTGGATATTCCTATAGACAGCCAACTGAGGAGTCTGAAGTCACTGCCACGGCTGTGCACACCATGACCCTCCTCCAGTCGTTAAGCGGGGCAGTTTCAATCGCATTGCAAATGATCAGGGAGAGTCCTGATGCGGACTTGAGCTCGTTGGAAGACTTTGAGTTTGCAGCTGGTCTGGGCCAACTGCTCATCGGTCAGCCATCAACAAAAGATATTGAGCCTCACGATCAAGGTCGCATTAACGACGGCGCTCTAGTGAAGCTTTTCAGAATCATCCGACTTGCACGCCGATTGATCGACATCGAGATCAAGCAGTCCGCGTAGGCCAGGGCCGGACAATCCGGATGGGATGAATAGGAGGGGGTCCATGACCAAGTCAACGATCAATGAGGCTGTTCTGTCTCAGCTTCTCGACCTGGTGCGCAACGGCCAGTTGCAACGTTGTAGGGAAATGGGGTTAGAACCTGAGGTGCTGGGCCAGATCCAGCACCCGACAGTGCTGAGCCTACTTCGCAATACGCCGGTCACCTGGGTAAACGTCAGCATCAACAGTTCAATGATTCAGAAGCTGCTGTCGAATGCAGCTCGGACTGAAGAAGAAGCGCGCGTTATTGAACGTGCAATTCGTTTGGGTGCGACCACCAAGTTACTCAAAAACTTCTTTGGGCTCTCGCCGCAGGAAATTGCGTTGCAGAGAGCAGTGATCGGCGTCAAAGCCCCACATGGCCGATGGCCGGCAGTATCCGAGGATCAGGAACATCAGATCTGGTATCGCTGGACTAACTTGATGAAGCAAAACCAGGTTTCGCTAGAGGACAGCCTGGCCATGCTCGATATTGCAATGCTGGTAGCGGAAGAGTTAATCGCTGACGGGTTAACACTGGCCCAGATCTGGTCCTTCATTACCCACTGGATTGAAAACCGCATCTACCCCGAGAACAACCATCGAGATCGGCAAGCGAGGCGACTTGAGCAAGGCGAACATACGCAATGAAGCTTGCTCGGTTCCCCATTTCTACGCTACTCGATTCTGCCTCGGGTCACCTCGAGGCACACCTGCTGAAAAAGAAAGCTGAAGATGTCGCTCTCAACACCGCATCACCGACTACCTACGCGGGCATTATTTTTAGTGGTAACCCGCACGAAACCGTACCGCGCAAACTCCTTCTAGATGACCGTTTAACTCCGTTGGAGCGGAATTGCTGGCAAGTGTTTCGCTTGCTCATCAATGAAGACGGCATAACCGCCTTTCCAACATATGACCAACTTCGTCCATATCTTGGAATGACACCTGGTAAACATGCCTCACGTGAAACCGTTGCGAAGGCACTGACTGTTCTTCGGCTTACTAGGTGGTTGAGCCTTGGCCGCAAGGTACGCAACGAGATCAGCGGTCAGGTGCAGGGTAACGTTTATCTACTGCATGACGAACCAGTCACGCCAGCCGAAGCCTTGGAGTTCGATAAGGACTACATGACATTGCTCATGCAGTCTAAAGAACATCAGAACAGAGCGATCCAAGAAGTCGCAGCAATGACCTGGCGAGAGTTCACCGATGATGCGGATGTCGGCCGCCGTCTTCCCTCTCGCATCGAGACCATAAGCGATCGGCTAAACGCACAACCTTGGGCAGTAAAAAGTCAGCTTGAAGCGATTCCTGCACCTGAGTTCGGAATCCGAACTCAGTTAGATATTGCCGCGTCTGGCCTGAGTTCGGATTCCGAACTCAGTGAAAACTCAGGAAAACAGACCGCTCTACCCCTCAGTTCGGATTCCGAACTCAGTGGAAAACAGCCGAGTTCGGACTCAGTTCGGAATCCGAACTCATATAGTACGTATACAAATACAAACAAGTCTGTATCTAAAAGCTTTGTACAAGATCAAGACTCCATCGGCGCGAATTGGCTCATCGCTCTCGAATCGCTGCCACCTGACACTCGAGGGAAAGTTCGAGTGATCATGCAGTCAGTACCTGAGCCATTACGCGATGCAGTGATCAACCAGTGGTCCCACAGATGCCAAGTGGGCGGACTGAGCAAGCCCTTGGCCTACCTCAAGACCCTGGCTGACAAAGCAAAACGTGGGGACTTCAACTCTGACTGGCAGCCAATCGTAGCTCCAGCAGCCCCTCCCACCACTGCCCTGCCGACGGAAGTTACACCGAGCATTCCTCCAACCCCTGAGGCGACTCAGGCTGCCCAACTGGCGCTAAGTGGCTTACAGAAACTGCTGAATATCCGCGGTAGTAGACGTAGTGAGTGAGGACATAGCCTTGATAAGCGATTCACTACTGTCAGTGATATCGGTGATCAGTGTCGGTCATCGAGCCTTCGCAAGTGTTGCGGGCCGCAACACTTCACCAGGACCGGAATCTACTGAGCGCTCCGGTGTTGCCACTGGCAACACTGGCCGGGGCAACCATCGGCGCCGACAAAGTGTTGCGGCCCGCAACACTCCACCAGGACCGGAATCTGCTGAGCGCTCCAGTGGTACCACTGGCAACGCTGCCAAAGTCGGCCACCGGTGCCAAGCAAGTGTTGCGGCCCGCAACAGCTCACCAAGACCGGAATCTGCTGAGCGTTCCAGTGGAAAGGGGCACGACACACTCACACGCCAATCCCCAAAACCAAAACACCTCGGCTATCCATTTACTACTGCACGCGCATCCCTACAAAAGCAGCATGGGCTGGCTTCCCCACCTTATTCAAGGAATCCATGCCCATGGCTGACAACTTTCAGCTCAACATCGGCTCCCTTCGGAGCCAGGTTCAACTGACCCTTCACACGCACCACGCTGCAAGGATCTGGCTGGGACGCCAGCAAAGCGAATCCAAGAACAGCATCCTTGGGCTCGCCGGCTTCTGCTCCAGAGTCAATCAGATGGACCGTGGTGCCAGTCAGGACGACCCATTTTCGGACTGGTGGATCATCCGGATTGAAGACAAGATCGCCGAGTCTGATGCAGCCCTGACAGAGATCGATAAGCGCCTCGATGATGTCATGGCTCAGCTACCGGCCATGATCGACATCGGCACCAACCTGTCGACTCACCCCATGAAACTGCCCCTCTTCATCTCCAACCCCCTGGGCTTCAAGTCGGTCTACCTGCTGACCAAATACGACGAGATCGTGCGCCGCATTCTGCTGGCCAAGCATGTCGGTCTGATTGGTAGACGGGATGGCGAAGTCTGGATCGATGACGGGGCTCATATCCTGCGCAGCCTGTTTGGACTGGCCCAGCAATATCGTTTCTCAGGTGCAAGCCGCGATGACTTCGCAGCCAATAACGCCCGGGCAGAGCAGGCCCGGCAGATGTACCAACGGGCCGGCGAGATCCCTCAAGACATCCTTGAAGGGACTCGCCGCTCGTCCTTCGCGCCCGAGATCCGACGTGGCCAACCGACCTTGTCCGAACGACTCGAAGCTGAGCCTTTTGATGAAGGTGAGGAATGACCCAAAGCATCGGTGGCCGCGCCTTGGGAAACCTGCAACAGGGTGCCTTCAAACCTCTGCAACAGGGTGCCTATCAGGGGCTGCAACAAGGTGCCTCACTAAAAGGCCTTTTAAAGCCCTTTAAAGGTAAGGGGGAGCTGGACCAGTTAGCCGAGCAATGCACAGCACTGGAGGCAGGTTTGCGCGCTCTAGTTCATGAGGTGCTGGCCCAGGTCCGCGAACATCCATTCGCCCTTCTACCCGTTCGACTCATCGAGCAGAACACATCGGCTGGCACAACTTTCCTGCGCTGGCAAAGCGTTCAAGACCGGCGCATGGGGTTCGGTGTATGGGCGGCAATGGTTCAACACCCCAAGACACCAGCCAACTTGCTGCAGGACCTGCTTGCCCTGGAGCAACACCGAATCACCTTGAATATGCAAATCAGCCTTGTCCATTTCATCGGCAAGCAGGCCGCCGAGTGCGCAACAAAGATGGGCCAGGCCGAGGCCGAATATCTAGCTCGACTGCAGCAGCTCACCAACCAAAACCAACACAACTGATCGGAGATTCAACCATGGGTACTCCCGTAGTCTGGGAAGGCAACATCGGCAATCCGCCGGAACACAAATCCTTCCCCAACGGCAACAACGAGCCGCGGCAATTGCTGCGGTTGAATGTGATGTTCGACAACTCGATCCCCGACGGCGCCGGGGGCTACAAGGACCGCGGTGGTTTTTGGGCGAACGTTGAATGGTGGCATCCCGATGCTGAGCGGTTTGCTCAATTGTTCTGCAAAGGCATGCGAGTCGTCGTCACGGGGCGAGCCATCATGGACACATGGAAGGACAAGGAAACTGGGGAGGATGTTTGGGCACTGAAGGTCGAAGCGAGCCGTGTGGCTATGCTGCCTCACCGGGTTAGCCAGGTGACCATGACGCAATCGAGCAATACCGGCCAGCGGCAAAACACACAGCAAAACAGCAGACCGGAACGCCAGCAGAACCCAGCCCAACAACCAGTACAACACACTGACGACCTGAGCCAATACGGCAATGGGTTTGATGACGATATTCCTGTGTGACCCCCTCCTTAATTTTGGCGCGCCATTCGTGCAGCCTCTGGTGACAAGGACGTTAATCCGTGATTATCCTTCACCGATAAACCTGCCTGTTTCACACTTGCGCCTCCAATAGGGACATTGGAGGCGTTCTTCGTGCAGCCTATGTGGCGGGAGCTTTTCACCGTTATCTCTCGACAGAACATTGGTCCCATGCCTCATAAACGAAACCCCAGCGAACCAGACCTAATGGAGCTCTATCGCAAGCTGTCAAAGGACCAGCAGGCCTTGTTGGCGGACATCCTTGAGGATCGAATTGACGGGAAACTCACAGCCATGGAGTTCGTAGACAAGCTGCGTCAGATCCCTTTGCAGGACAGCTCGGATTGAGTGTTGCGGGCCGCAACACTCCCCCAAGGCCGGAATTACTGAGCGCTTCGGTGCTGGCACTGCCCCCCTTTGGAAAATCCGCCGCGCACTTCGGGAAGTCACTTCGGCAAGAACGGATGAGACGTGACCAGAAGGGGCGCTGCAAGCAGCGCTGCCCAGGAAGGGAGTTAAATTCGCTCCTATTCAAGGACTCTATTCTCGCTAGCAACTTCGGCCTGCTACGTCTAACTTGTGTGCATGTGGAGCGCTTAAATCAAAAAATCGCGCCACATCGCGAACCTACAGCTGGCAAGATCATTCTGTTCGTAGATCGCCAGTCACGACCGAGAGGAAGCTGTGATGACTGACCAGCCTGCCCGAGTCAAAATTGACAGGCGTAAGTTCAACAATCCCCACCCCACTGTTGAAGCCGCTGGAGCAGCAGCCGCGCAGAAAGGGTTCCCTGTCCATGCCTGCCCCTACAAGCACCCTGCCATGCTCAGCTCCTGGTTGAAAGGGTACAAGCGCGCCCAGCAGCTGACATTTGCGTTTAGCTGATCCACAAATTAAGCCCTCCTCAAGAACCCTTTTCACGTTGTGGGCCGTTCACCTGCAGGCAACAGTGCGTCCTGAATACGACTACGGGGACGTACATGAAGCTCATGATCATCGAAGCGCCGGGCAAGCTGAAAAAGCTGGCCCCGATGCTCAAGAAACTACGGCCGGGCGAGCATTGGGAGGTGGTCGCCAGTGGCGGCCACATACGGGATCTTCCCGAGAAGGGACACGACGACACGATGATCACTGCCGGAGTGCTCAAGGACCTACGCCCCGTGTACACGATCAGGGATAAGAGTTCCGGCAGGATCAAGACGATGCGCGAAGCTCTGGCCCGGGCAACAGAAATCTACATCGCAACTGACCCCGATCGGGAAGGTGAAAGTATCGCTTGGCACATCCAGCAGACACTGCGGATCCGCGACTACAAACGCATTGCCTTTAACGAGGTCACCCAATCGAGGGTGAAGGAGGCGCTGGCCAATCCGCGCAAGATTGACGCCCAGCTGGTGGCTTCCCAGGAGTGCCGGCGAGTCCTTGATAGGCTCGTTGGCTATCTGGTGACTGGTGAGCTACGAAGGGTGCTTGGACTGCCCACAACAGCAGGCAGGGTGCAGTCGGTTGCCGTTTACCTGGTGGTGTTGAGGGAGCGCGAGATCCGCGACTTCAAGGTCATTCACCACTTTGGCGTTCGCCTGCAGTTCCAGAACCAAACGACTGGTAGCTCCTGGACGGCTGACTGGGTGACCGTTCCAGACTTCGCCTCCAAGGAACACCCGTATGTGCTGGATGGCACCCTGGCTGCACAGGTCGCCGGGGTCAGGAACGTCATTGTGGAGTCCTGCGAAGACTCCAAGGAACGCCGAGCCCCCTACCCTCCCTACATATCCTCAACCCTTCAACAAGCGGCGAGCGTTGCGTTGAAGTGGGACCCTGACAAGACCATGCAGATCGCTCAGAGACTGTATGAACAGGGCGTGATCACCTACCACAGGACAGACAACCCGAACGTCGGTGACGATGTCATGGGTGACATCCGCGCTGTTGCACAAGCTCTTGGTATACCAGCGGTTGAGAAGCGAAGGGAGTTCAGGGCAGCGGAGGGAGCCCAACTGGGTCACCCCGCGATCGCCCCAACGACCTGGGCGGACGAGGTTGCAGGGGAAGATGATGAGCAGCGTCAGTTGTACAAGCTCATCCGGATCCGAGCTCTGGCAAGTCAGCTCGCAGATGCCATCTATGACGCCAGGATTGTGAAGCTCTTGGCGAAAGGCCCAGATCAACGCCCTCTGCGTTTCAGTGGATCTTGTAGGACTGTTGCTTACCGCGGATGGATGCAGCTTCTGGCGGGAGACGACACGGATGAAGAGGGCGCTGAATCAGCCAACAACGAGATCCCAAAGCTGGAGCCAAAGCAGATCTTGCCGGTGCTGAATGGCGAAGTGCTGAACCAGAAAACCAAGGCACCGCCGCGCTACACGAAAGCCAGCCTGGTCAAGGAGCTCGAGCGTCAGGGCATTGGGCGGCCGGGAACTTTCGCATCGATCATCAAGAACATCACCAGCAGATCCCAAGTGATTGAGGAGGCGCGAAAGCTTGTACCAGGCCCGCTCGGCGAGCAGACCATTGCCCAACTCGAAGGCCGGTTTAGCTTCGTGCAGACCCAGTTCACCAGCAGCATGGAACGGGCCTTGGACAAGATTGCTGACGGCCAGAGTACCTACAACGCCGTGGTTTCCAAGTTTTACGAACACCTGCAGAGGGAACTGTCATCGCTCAAAGACGCTCCTTCACTCCGTATGCAATCAGCACGCTCGAGCGCCTCAACAACGACAGAGCCAGAACATCAGTACCTGTGCGGCAAATGCGGCAAGCACCTGGTCAGACGACAGAAACGAGGTGAAGGCGGGTATGACTTCTGGGCGTGTTCCGGGTACCGGGATACGGGGTGCAAGGTCAGCTACCCATCGGTCAAAGGAAAGCCCGACCTGACTAAGGCCAGAGGGCTCTAGCCAGGAATGCCCAGGCCTTCCGTTATCCATTTCCGCTGTTTGGGTCCAATACGGACTGCGAACCTGCTCGCTCCTCGAGGAGCGAGCCCATGGAAGCACCGCAAGACACCACCCACCCTTTCGAAGCCGACCCAACCTTAAAGTGCTACTCGGCCAAGCAGGTCGCGGTAGCCAGTACCTGGGCCGAGCACTTTTGCATCCCGGCAGCACGACGCCGCCAGTTTTTGCGCGACTACCTGCGCTCTACAAGTTCAACTCGCTGCTGGACGACATCGGTTGTGCACCAGGGGCAAACACTGGTGATCTGTCGACTCGGTAGCATGCTGCAATGGTTCGACGGTAGGTCCATAAAGGCAGCAATCATTACCAAGCAGAGTCGGATCCCGCTGAGTACGCCTTCGAGCCGAGCAGCCCTGGGCTTGGCAGGGCGGCTTGAAAATTTGAGGAGGATAAGCGCCGGTGCTGTTTTGACCTCGTTCTGCAGGAGCGCTCGACATTTGGGGCAGCAGCTTGTCCAGGAGGACCTTGGTGAAACTTTTGCAGGCGTTACGCTGCAGAGCGATGAAGTGAGGGGGCCGCACAGACGTTACACCCGGCCGCGCACGAACTTCTACATGAAGCAGATTGGAAGCTCTATCAAAGCCTTCTGCTCACATCTTGACCCTGCGATTTTGTTTGCGCTTCGATCTGCTCGATGCCCTGATCCCAGGGTCTATAACTGGCTGGCCGCTGGCGATCAGACCAGACGTCTCCAGGCGATCAAAGCTCAACCAGTCTTGATTCCACTGATAGTCATCCTGAGCTACTCCAGCGACGATTTACCCCTGTGGCCAACTCAAGGAGAACTCAAGTACGAAGCCCCACCTTGGCCCACAGTACAAGAGTTGACCCCTGCTCACGGCACAATAACTCCAGGTGCAGAAGCCAACCTCATCGGCGCAGCCGCAGACCAGGGGATATCAATTTCTGATGTTCTGTCCTGGCTATTCAAGGCCCCCAAATCATCAATCCGCTTTCTCGGCACCTGTCGCCCTGGACACATAGGCGGTGCTCTATCGCAGTTGCAGCGTGAGGGTCGCAATGCTGGATGGCATCACCTATTACTCGGCGCGACTGCCGGTAATAGACGGCCCCGGAATCGCTCAGACTGGAAAGTGTTTCTGGATCTTATCCAACAACTGCCTTATGAAATCCTCTTTCATGTAAGTCAGCAGAAGTTAAATCTGAATCTACTATTCAAAGGATGCCCGACCTCCTGGAATGACTCTACTTGGCCCTATGTAATTGCAGGCATCAAGGACTACACCGAGATTTATAGAAATCTCGAACACAAGAAACTGGATGCGAGAAAAAAAGTCAGTGACTTCTTCCTTAGAAGCAATTATGCAGAGATTGCAAATAAGGTTGAATTGTTTCACCAAGACTTACCCAGAATCCGCGCCCAGATTGATAACGCACTGGGAGCCCTGGAAGAAGCCGATGAACTTTTCGAATGGCCCCCATTATTGTTGAGCGGTCCTATCACCTGCCCCAACGGAATTGAAATCATTGAACTTCTCTGTCCAAATGACTTATTTGAAGAAGAACTCAGGATGCGTCATTGCGTGGGAAGTTATGACTACTCCACATACAGGGGAGACTGCCGAATAATTTCTCTACGCCACAACAGCAACTCCCTTGCTACAGCAGAACTACGCATTGATAAAAAGACTACATCCTCATCGAAAAACCCCAGAGTTCTCTGCGCACAATTACGAGCCCACCGTAATGCACCAGTCTCAACTGGTACTCCCGCGAAAACAGCTTTTGACTGGTTTCTCACTCAACTGAATTCAGGAGCAATCACTTCCAATCTGAGCTGGCCGAACCTGACCCGAGGAATGGCTCGATATACACGCTCATCGAGACAAGAGTTGCTGGAGGAAGAGGTCGCAAATTGGGTTGACCGTCACCTGGTGGGCCGCGCATGAGCCGCCCTCGCATGATGAACAGACAGCCCGTACTCATTGAGAAAGCCGTGTTTGACGGCTATGACTTCGGGATTCAGATGCCTTTCATCGAAGGGGCAAACAAGGTGCTACTCCGTCGTGGTGGATTCTTCATCCGCCGTGGCGAGCACCCGCTCAACCGACATTGGAGGATCCCCAAGAACAAACTCAACAGCGAGCTCGACCTGGTGTTCCACGAACTCCTCGAGCTGGGCCAAGACCGGTTCACAGAGTCCTGGCAGAGCTTTCAAGAGAAACTGGAACAGGCTCAAGCATCTCCTCAGCGCGATGCGTTCATCTGGGGCATGCAACTGCGAATTGCGCCGCTGGCTGGAAGGGGAGTCCTGCTGTCAGGTGACTACCATCCCGGCGTCGTGGCCGTGGCCAGGCGAATGCGCGGGGTGTTCCTCGGAAAATCCACGTCCTGGCGCATCGATGCTTCCGCTGAGCTGGTTCGAAGCAACCTCATCCTGGAACTGGGGCTCGCGGAAGAACAAATCGAGCTCCTGGATATCGTTCAGGAGCTTCTGGACGATGGTTCCGTAGCGCCGGCAGAGGGTATGCCGAGGATCAGCCTAGGAGGCCCTCCACAAGAGGCTACGGAGGCTACCAGCACCGAAGAGGTCTCCAATGAGATCTACCTGGCAGCCGTGTCGCCTATCGAGCGCACCGAATACTCTGCGCAGGCGATTTCCAAGGCCCTGGAGGGGTATTCCCTACTCGACCATCAGCCTGTCGGTATTGCTCATCTGCTGCAGCGCACAAGCGCGCTGCTGGCGGACGACATGGGGTTGGGTAAAACCCGCCAAGCGGTGATTGCTGCTCACATCAGGGCCGCAGGCCAACCCATCTTAGTCGTCACCCTTTCGTCATTGCTCATCAACTGGGAACGCGAAATCCACGCCGTATACCCCGCTGCTACGGTCGCGCAGCAGAAGTTCGCCCCTGAGGCGCAGTGGATGATCATTAACTACGAGCGCCTGGGAGACTACGTGACCGTCGCTGAGCGCTATGCCGTGATGGTGATCGATGAGGCCCACCGCCTGAAAGAACCGACCGCGCTATGGACACGTCACGGTTTCGACATTGCAGCAAAGATCCCCAACCGCTACTTGTTGACCGGCACTCCTATCCTCAACAGAGAAACCGAACTGCACACCTTGTTGCGGCTTTCTGGGCACCCGATCGGCCAGTTACCACTCAAGGATTTCTGTGAGCAATTCTCCGGCAGCCCAGAATTTCGCCAGAACCTGCGAGCCCAACTCGGGGACTGGATGCTTCGCCGGCGCAAGGATGTTTTACCCGGTCTGAAAGGTAAGCAACGACAACTCCTGGCGATTGCGATGAGCGATGAGGAGCGGCGCCAATATGATGTCATCCGCCTTGAGGACAAACCGATTTTCGCCCGGCTTGGAGCGCTGCGCTTCTATCTCGAGCAGTTGAAGATCCGCATCGCGATGGATCTGCTCAGCGAGCTGGACCCAGACGACAAGGTCATCCTGTTCTGCGAATTCAAGCCAACCGTAGCCGCGTTGAAAGCACTCTGCGAAGAAGCAGGGATCGGACACGTCACTCTGGTAGGTAGCGACTCAACCGCGAAACGCCAAAAGGCGATCGACCGGTTCCAGCAGGATCCAGACTGTCGCGTGTTCATCTGCACCACATCGGCCGCCGGCACTGGAAACAACCTCACCGCAGCAAACTATGTGTTCTTCCTGGGGCTGCCATGGACTCCTGGTCAACAAGATCAGGCCGAAGACCGGGCCTATCGCAATGGCCAGCTGCGCATGGTCATTGTCAAAATACCGCTGATAGAGGCCAGCATCGACCAACAGTTGTGGGACCTGCTGTTAGCCAAACGTCAAGTAAGCCTTGAGCTGATAGAACCCGAGGGGCAGCAGGAGGCGCTGGCCAAAAAAATGTTAGCAGCCACAATCGGTACTGTTAGTTAGAAAACAGTTGGGGACTCACTTTCAATTTATAGAGGATTATCACCATCACCTCTGATCTGCTTCGGCTGGCCATGAGCCATCTATATCTTCCGGAAATTTTCGCCTAAGCGTAAATAGGTGCTAGATCTCGTTGGACTACTAGAATCCGGAAGTTTGAGAGCAGTGATTAAGATGATGTGCGAGTAAGCGGCATTAACAGCAAGCAATGTAACACCATGATTTTTTTATATTTTATGGTGACTACATGGCAGACCATAAACACTTGCATAAAGCTTATACAGGCTCAAAGACATCATTATGCTAGCACCACTAAACTTCAGCACATATAACAAATAAGTATATCAGAATTATTTCATTTTCTTGCCCTGATGGATTTTTGGTCTACGCTCGACAGCGTCGTTTGGAAGCGACAATTGTTAATTTAATTGAGGAAAAGAAAATGAAAGAAGTTAAGATTGAGCCAACCTTGTTGAACCAATCCAACAGTGCGTACACGAACCCATCTTTCAGCGTAGTGAAAGTTAGAGTGCCGCAGTTCCAGTTCTCCCCTCCTTCTGAAATCAACTCGAAGCTCATTAGCCGACAGGCTGTAAAATCCAATTGACAAACCTTGAGCAGGCGCTTAGCAGCAATTGCTAGGCGCCTCTTTATAACTTTTTTGGTGAGTCATTACCATGGAAACCAATGAAATAAAGAAATGGCTTTCGAGCGATATATTTATATTTTTTAAACAAGGAAAGCCATATCTTTGGGATTTTAGAAACCATCGTCAATTTGAAATATCTACAGAAGACTTTTCGAGGCTGTCTGAATTTGCTGAAGGCTCGAAGATCAAACAAGATAAAGTAGATCAAGCAATAACGGAGGCTGGAATATTAACCGATGGTCCTTCTAATGAGGAGGAGTGGGGTTGGGATTTTTTAGCAAGGATCTATCACATTGGTACATCACACCCAAACGCGCCATCCCCCTATGAACCTTCTCAACATATTGAATACGCTAAAAGCTATTTGGATTTTTGCCAATCAATCCACGCCTCCTCTCCGCAGGTTTTAATAAAAAAAGGAGGAACAAAAAATTTATTACCAACTCCAAACTATCAAGAATTAATCAATGCAAGTCTATGGCACACTCTAGTTAAAAGGCAAACTTGTCGAGACTTTTATGATGAAACCATTTCAATTGAATCACTTTCAACAATACTTGGAGGCACACTCGGAGCAGTAGATCGAGGGCATTACGATTCACCTGTAGGTGTGCAACGTTTTGGATATAGACGTACTTCACCTTCAGCTGGAGGACTCCAAGCTACTGAAGGTTATGTATGGGTGAGAAAAGTCAAAGATATCACTCCAGGCATTTATCACTATGTTAATGACGAACATTATTTAGAAGAGATATCCCCCCTACCTATTGATCCGTTATCCACGCTTTTATGCAACCAGCACTGGTGCGATGACTTAGCTTTCGCCATATTTTTTGTAGCAAAATTTGACGTAATGTGGTGGAAGTACCCTCACTCTAGAGCTTATCGCCCTATGCTCATGGACATAGGACATCTATCTCAAACTTTTCAGCTACTAGCAACAGCCTTAGGGCTGCAAACATGGTTGACCGGTTATTTTCACGACAAAGAAATCAATAACCTACTTAAATTAACTGAACCGAAGGAACAAGTAATCTTTGTTGTTGGGGCTGGGCACGGTAGTGGCAGTGGTTATGATCGAACTGTTAGAAGGTTACTCGATGAAAACAGCTGAGCTAATTCAAAAAGGAATTTACAATAAGGCTGGATTAAGAATCCTAAGCATGAAGGAAGGCCATGATGGGAGCATAGCTTTAATTAGTAATGGAAAATTGGAATTTGCTTTAGAGGCAGAAAAAGATAATGGATACCGGTATGGCTGGGCCTCCCCTAGTACTTTTATTAAAGCATTAGAACTTTGCGATGAAACTCCAGATGTGATCGCTATGAGTGGCTGGAGTAAAGGAGCTAGCCCTGACGGGAGCCCAATCGGAGCTGGGTACTCTGGACTTGGTAACCAACAAATAACAACCCAAAAATCGCTGGGTAAAGAAATAACTTTTTTTTCCTCTTCCCATGAACGTTCACATCTATTATGCGCATATGGTATGTCCCCATTCCCCCAGGGGCAACCATGTTATGCTCTATTATGGGAGGGTCATTTTGGCTCATTTTATTATATTGACGAAAATATCAAAATCACCAAGCTTGGCAAAGTCTTAGACCACCCAGGAAATAGATTCGCATTTCTTTATGCGATTGCCGATCCACAGTTCAACCTTGGAGCAGGCCAAATACGGCTGAGCGATGCCGGGAAACTTATGGCTCTAACTGCATACAGCTCTAAAGGGCCTATCGACCCTGAAGGCCAACAGATTATAAATACGCTCTTGGATGGATCATTAAACTTTTCATGCATTAAAAAAGATAAATTCAAAGACAGCCCCTACTATAACATCGGAGTCGATAGCCCACGCTTTGCAACTCTCGTCGCACACTTTTCAAATGCGCTATATGAGATATTCTTTTCCTTCGTGAGAAAAAACGTAAGAAGCAGCGCTCCTCTACTTATCTCTGGCGGGTGCGGCCTTAATTGTGACTGGAATACAAAGTGGATAGAGAGTAAATTATTTTCAGACGTCTTTATCCCCCCCTGCACTAATGACAGCGGTTCGGCGATAGGTACAGCTATCGACGCCCAATTCTTCTTTAGCGGAAATGCAAAAATAAAGTGGTCTCCCTATTCAGGAGAAAATCCTCTGCGGGACATTACAAAAGTGGAAGGTTTCACTCGGGAGGCTTATAACGCTTCTCGCTTAGCCTCTTTACTCAGTAAAGGGTCAATATTTGGTTGGATTCAAGGACGCTATGAATTAGGCCCCCGAGCTCTTGGCAACCGATCACTTATTGCAGCTCCATACCCTAGGGATAACTTGGATAGACTTAATGCAATAAAGCTGAGAGAGAAATTCAGACCCATCGCCCCTGTCTGCTGTGAAGATGATATGCAAAAATATTTCAGCCCAGCATCACCTTCTCCTTACATGCTTGAATTTAGGAAAGTAATTTCTCCTGAAATTCCAGCTGTTACTCATGCAGACAGTTCAGCCAGACCTCAATCTGTATCACATCATCAAAACCCAATGATGTATGAGCTTTTAAAATCCTTTAAGGAACAGACAGGCATAGCTGTACTATGTAACACGTCGCTTAATTTCAACGGCTATGGATTTATAAATAGCCTTTCAGACCTGAGAGCCTTTGCAATACAAAATGAACTAGATGGGTTCGTATTCGAGAGCGATATTTATCTGAAGACAGAAGCATAAATATGAACAACATGAGAGCACTCCTAACCATAAATGCCCTTTCCTCTCTCTCTCTCTGGATTGATTTCTTCCTTATTTTTTTGGTCCCTATTTATTTATGGAACTCTCAACCATATGAAATAGCAACTCTCGCTTTTTCATTAGGTTCAGCCTCGTTATTTTTAGGACCTATAGCCGGTGTTATTCTTGATCGCATACATATTAAGACCAGCTTGCTTGCAGGAATTTCTTTACGATTCGTCACTACATTAGGTTTTTTTCTAGCACCTAGTTTCGAATGGTTTTTAATAATGGCCATACTCAAAGGCCTTTCTAACATGTTATATTTTCCAACGATTTCAATATCAATAAAACAATTGATCTCAGCAGACTCTAGAACGGATTTCTTTAGTTATTCAAGCCTACTTGACCAGATCACTAAAATCTCCACCCCACTTTTAGCTGGGGTCCTCACACTTTGGCTTCCAACGCAATCAATTTTTTTGGTTTCAGCTGTACTACTACTCACGACCATACCTTTTCTTAAACACATATGGTCCAGATTAGAGCCAGCTCCAGCAAACGACAAGCTTACTATTAAAGCTGTTTTCATTGACCTTTCAGAGGGAGCTAAGATATTTCGCTCTTTAGATTTCCAGTTAAAAATAGGTTTTTTCTACTCGTTACTGACATCACTTGCTCTAGCTTGCTATGACCCTCATCTTGCATCACTCATAACATCTCTTCAATTCCCAGCTGTTGTGTTTTCTTTGGTAGTATCTTCGACAGCAGCTGGAGCTGTATTCGCGGCCATCGGGGTTAAGATAAAACTTATAAAGCTTAATGAAATAAAGCTTCGAACCCTTGGCCTAACCCTTTTTAGCCTAGCTATTTTAGCAGCATGTATTACCTTATACTTCGCCCCTGTCATTCACCCTTCTTATCTAATAATTTTTTGGTTTGTGAATGGATTCGGTTACGAATTGTTGATGATATCGTCCAATGTCATACTCCAAAATCTTTGCCCCGCAGCTAAACTAGGAAGAATATCAGCATCATTCAGAAGCCTTCAGATGCTCTGCATTGTGCTAGGCCCCGCTTTAGGGAGCTTACTTATTTCATCATTCAGCCGAGCATCTCCTTTTATCTTAGCATCCGCATTAATGGTATTCGCAACAATAATAGCCATCTATTTTCAACACTTCTCAAAGCGTCTCGAAAACACAGAGTCTCAAACAACTTAATTAAATATTGAGCTTTTTATCTCAGACATACCGAATGTGGTCCTGATCATCCCCAGGCGCATTGAATTGACTCAGAAACTAATAATCCTGAGTCACCTAAGTTCTCATGGAGACTGTCTTCCAAAGCCACTCGACCTAGCTCTAAAAAATCACAGCCCACTCCATAAATCATTTCCTACTGCGCCATAGTTTTTCGACTGTCATCGTGGCCCCCATCATTAAAGGGGGTCTAAATGATCAGGCAGTTGACCACTCTCTCGCTTGTCGCACTCATCGCAGGCTGTGCGAGCCAAAAGGCTGAATCACCCAAGCCGACATCCGCGTTCGATAGCAGTCGCAATCCTGAGTGGCTGTCTCCGGACCTGTATCCCAATGGTGCTGTTCCAGCGAAAGAACCCGTTGTTCGGTACGGCCGCTACACCCTGGTCAGTACCGAACCTGGTTCCAGCCAACGGGACCTCATGGCCCAGATCATCGACGTGACTATCCCCTCAGGGATGAGCCCAAGCATTCGAGATGCCATGCTCTACGTCGTGGACCGGTCGGGTTACACGCTCTGCTCACCGAGCACGCCTCACGTCGACATCCTGTACACCCGCCCTCTTCCAGCGGCCCAGTACAAGCTTGGGCCTATGACCTTGCGCAATACGCTGCAGGTTCTGGCCGGCCCTGCCTGGCAGGTTAAAGTCGATGAGGTGAATCGGCAGGTCTGCTTTGTACTGCGCCCGGGATACCAGCTACCAGATCCGGTCGCCTCATCTGCGCAGCTCTATGCCGCTAAGTCGCCAACCACACTGCCCCCGGCGCCTCCATCTGCTGACAAGGCCAGTGCCGTTGTTGTAACCGCCGTGCCTTCCGCCTCGGCAATCACAGCTGTAACGCCAACGGATGTGCAGGGATCATCCGCCACCACCCAAACGCTTTCCCCAGTGGTATCCGCCAAGGACGGCCCTACTATCCCTAAAGCGGTGCCCAGCGCGGCTCCGAGCTCCAGTGCTGCACCAGTTACATCACTCGCCAGTTCCTCTGCAGAGGCTTCGAAGAAGGCCGCCCCTGCAGTTACCACTGCGCCTCAACAGTCCCCCATCCCAAAGCCGGCACCCGTGCCAGCGAAGCCTCTGCCGGAGATCTGGACGGCCAGTACCGGATCAACTCTTCGCCAGAGCGTTGAGGCCTGGGCACAGAAGGCCAACTGGACGTTGCTGTGGGAGCCGGAGGACCTGGACTACCCCATTGCTGCTCCATTGCGCTTTGAAGGCTCGTTCGAAGAAGCAATCAAGCAGGTGTTCCCCCTCTACGACAAAGCGCCGCGCTCATTCGTAGTCGATGGCAGCGCTGCACAGCGGCTCATACATATCGCTGAGAGAAAGAAAAAATGACTCCATTGTTCCGGTTTCGCTGGGCCGCGGTCCTTGTGACCTTACCCCTGATCAGCAGCTGCGCCGTGCAGCGCGTGAACGACTCCGCGAGTCGCGCAGAGAACGAGGCGTCAACCGCTCGCCAGTACAACGGCTACCTCCAAAACCAGCAGCCCGAGCCCGCTCGAGATACCGTCATTTTCAGTGAAAAACCCTGGGTGTCGACCCAACCACTGGTGACCAAGCGTGGTCTCCCTCTGAATCTCGACAGGGACATTGCCTATCGACCGGCTTCGGCGGTTTCTCTCTCTGAAGTCGCTCAGTTCATCACGCGAGAAACCGGCCTGCCGGTGGTTGTCGCACCCGATGCACTAAACCCATCCATCTTGTCCTCCCGCCCCGGCAACAGCGGCGCCGCTGCGGCTCCTCCTGCCGTCAACATGAGCAATCCGGATAACTTGGCTGCGCTGATGCCTACCGGGCTGGCAGGCAGCCTTCCTAGCGGCGCAAGAAGCTTGGAGAGTGAGTTGCTATCGGGTACACCTGGCCTGATCAGTGGAATCAAGTTCTCCGGCCTAGTCTCAGCACTGTTGAACCAGGTCACGTCTCGCTTGGGCCTTTCCTGGCACTACGACCCCCAGCTGCAGGGGGCTCGAATCACCTACTTCGACACCAGGACCTTCGACGTCTGGGCCTTTGGTGACGACCAGGTCATCGAAAGTGTCGTCAAGTCCGGGTTGATCACCTCGACAGGGAGTGGGTCTAACGGATCCAGTGGCACTTCGTCTGGCACTGGAGCATCGGGAGACTCCGGCAGTAATCAAAGCACAACGGTTCAGATCAAGACATCGCTGCTCAGCGACATCGAGAACAACATCAAAGCCATGCTCAGCACCCAGCCTGCTGGGCGGATTTTCCTCTCGCGCTCGACTGGTACGCTGACCGTAAGTGACCGTCCTGAGGTCCTCAACCGCATCGCAAGCTACCTGCAGAGTACAAACCGAAACATCACCAGGCAGGTGCTGTTCAACGTCAAGATCTTCGAAGTCAACTTCACCGATCGCGACCAGACCGCTGTCAACTGGAAAGCCGTCTACAAGTCGGTCTCAGGAAAGTGGGGGCTCTCTCTCGCCAATAAGGTCGCCGGTATCAGTACCGATGCCATCTCCGGCTCTGTAAGTATCCTCGACACGTCCAGTTCGCCTTGGGCCGGCTCCAGCGCCGTAATCCAGGCCCTTTCAGAACAGGGCCGGATCTCGGACGTTCGCTCGCCTTCCATCACCACCCTGAATCTACAGCCGGCGCCTATCCAAATTGGCAACGTAAAAAGTTACGTGGCCTCCAGCTCTACCACCACCACGGCATCGGTCGGATCCAGCACCTCTCTCACGCCTGCAACAATCACCAGTGGCTTCAACATGATGCTGCTGCCGAAGATCATCGACCGAGACAACATGTTGCTGATGATCAGCATCAGCATGAGCAGCAAGCCAACGTTCACGACGTTCACCAGCAATGGTTCCAGTGTCCAAACTGCTGACTTCGACACCAAGAACGCAGCGCCCAAGGTCCTACTGCGCTCAGGTCAGACGCTGGTTCTCACAGGCTTCGAAGAGAACACCGAGAACGCCAACAAAACAGGGGTTGGTGATGCAAGTTTCTTCGGCCTGGGTGGCAGCCGCACACGCAGTAGCGATCATTCGGCTCTCGTTGTCCTGGTGACACCTGTGGTGCTGCCTGACGACTTAGGCGCCAGTACCCAAAGCCAGCCTTCACCGGTTCCTGTCACAGCTCAGGCTATCAATACCGTCCCCTCAACCTTCTGCAGGCCTCCTATGCGTGCCTGCCATACGTTGTAAGGGCCTGATCATGAGCTCAGAAGCCCCTGCGCCGAAGACAACCAGATCCCGAGTACAGCTGCTGTCACACGGCGGCTACACATTCGTGACCGGACTCCGCTGGCAGCCGCTAGATAGTGTCACCGGCTACATGAAAGAAGCCCGGCAATTCGGCAAGGAAAACCAGCTCGACATCGTCACCATTCGACGATCTACGCGGACTATCCAAGCGGGTTTCGTCTCCCGAAACGATGGTGTGACGAAAGGAATGTACTCACTGGCCTCCACCTTGGCAGGCCAGCTGGGCGAGTCATGGGTAGCAGCCTGGCGTGTGTCAGATGAGGATGATCGCTTCGCTGTCGTCGCGGTGCATGACGGAGGCGTCATCCCGGGTTGCGACGTCATGGGTACTGAGGCGGAAGTTCGCAAGCGAGTCTCTCAGCAACGCAGTCGTGGCATTGAGTTCGAAGCCTGGTATCTGCCAACAGAGTTCGGCATGGGTGGTACTCCTCTAGACGTCGAGGAGTTACTACACCCCTCAAAGCTCAAGCGCGAGTATCGCCTCAGGCCACTGGTGTTCGGCCTCTCCAAAGCAGAGATAGTGCAACTGAGCATTATCGGCCTGCTGATCGGCGGGGCCTTCATCGGCTGGTTGCAGTGGAATGCTCACAAGCAAAGGATCGCTCAAGAAGCACTGATCGAAGCAGAGAAGCGTCGTCTGGCAGATCTGGAGAAACTCCAAGCCGAGACTGGGACGCAACAGCCAGCTCAGGCCCTCGATCACCCTTGGGCAACACTGCCGTCCGTCACAACGTTCATCCAGGGTTGCAGCGAAGTGCTGTACCAACTGCCGCTGAACATCTCCGGCTGGTCCTTCGCTGATGCCCAGTGCGATGGGAATCAAGTCCTAGCATCTTACAAACGGACGGGTAACAGCACCGCTGCAGAACTCATCAATGCGAGCAAAGGATATTTCTCTGATCACCCCGCGTTCTTTGATGAAGGTAACTCAACCACCCTTCAGTTCAGCCTTTCACTGCCGGCTGCAGGCGATGAGCCTCTGATCGACGCCATAGACGCGCTTGCAGACCTCTCAACCTGGCTGCATCGCTTCTCACAAGAACCCAAGCTTAAAGAAGTGCCTGTCGTTGTGCCTCAACAACCGACGCTTCCAGGGCAGCCTGCTCCCCCTCCTCCACCACCTCCGCAGTGGAAGCAATTTCAGCTTGATGTTGTGAGCGGCGTTCTTCCATACGACGCACTCGGAGATGCGCCCAGCCAGGGGCTACGGCTGCGCGAAATCAAGACCGAATACAAAGCTGGCCACCTCATATGGTCTGTCAAAGGAGATCTCTATGCGAAATGACTCATGGCTACTTGGCTTGCTTGCCCTGGCCAGCTCTTACGCGACCGCATCTCCACCCGATCTCTCTGGGATCAACGTGGGTGAACTCGGCAAGGTACAAAGCGAAACGATTCTGTACAGAGCCCAGGCCGAGCGTGCCAAAGCTGAAAGAGATATCGGCGCAGCTGTGACCACCTCGTCTACTGCAGTAGGTGGGCTTGAAGGGCTGACATCGCAGCCAACGCCAATACTTCGCGAGCCCGGCGAGCCAGCTCTACCAGTCGTTCGGACCATTTCCGGATCGTCCAAGAAGCTGCAGGCAACGTTGCTATTTGCTGGAGGCATTGAGCTCGATACTACGGCCGGCAGGGAAATCCCTGGTGGGTACCGGGTGGTCCAAGTCTCCCTGGATGGAGTAACCGTAGAGCGCAAAGGAAAGCGCTACCAGTTGGGCTTCTCCAACCAAGCTCCAACAGGTGTGTCCGCGGTCCCGACAGCACTACCTGGCCAGGCCATACCTCAGTGGGAGCAGCGTCCATGACGATCTTAGAAAGCCCACCACTGACGAGTTCGATATCGGCCTCCTCCGAGTTCTCTGGTCTTGTGCTAACCGCGGAGGGAGAACGCTTCGAGCTCAAACCCGACCAGCGACAGATCTGCGCCCTGACCGAAGACGGAACACTGCATATTTCAGCGCAGCACCAGGCCGACCCGCATGTCATGGCCTTCATGGATAAGCTCGAGCATGAGCAGTTCGAGTACGTGATCAAGCCTTGCTCGATGACCGATATCAAGTCGATCTATCAAGCATCAAGCCAGACCATCGGCTCAGATCAAGTCGATACTGTCCGCCAAGCGCATGCACTAAGGATCTTGGCGGACGCACACAAGCGAGGAGCAAGCGACATCCACATCGTGGTCGGATATGAGATCACCAAGATCTTTTATCGTATCCACGGCTTGCTGTGGGAGGCAGCCCAGGAAAAAAGCGGCGTGGGACTGGAGCTGTGTTCTGCGCTGTACAACAGCATGTGCGACGTCACCAAAGATCACTTTCAGCCGACCATCCCACAAGATGCCCGTGTTGCCCGCAGCTTTGTAGAAACCCTCGGTTTATTTGGTGCTCGCCTTTCGACCCGGCCGTTAGTCGATGGACCGCTGATGGTGATGCGTCTGCTCTACGACGATGAGTCGAAGGCATCGCTTGAGGATCTCGGTTTTCTACCTGAACAGATTGCTCAGTATGCACGCCTGCGCAGCCTCCCCTACGGCGTCAATCTGATCACCGGCCCTACCGGATCCGGTAAATCGAAGTCGCTGCAGATCAACCTGAATCTCCTCTTCGAAGAAACCGAGGGCACGCGCCACATCCTCACGATCGAGGACCCTCCCGAATACCCACTCAAAGCCAACCAGTCCCCGCTGGGACCTAGTGAAAGCTGGCAAGCAGGGATCAAAAACTCGGTACGGCTTGATCCAGACGTGCTCATGTACGGTGAGATTCGTGATCTCGAGTCCGCACAAGCCGCTTACAGTGGCGGAATGACTGGCCACCTGGTCTGGAGCACGCTGCATACCAACAACGCCGTTGCGTCACTCCAGCGCCTTATCGACATGGGTGTACCAGATTACCTGGTGACCGATCCAGCGCTGACAACGGGGCTCATCAATCAGTCGCTTCTCCCTATGCTGTGCCAGTCCTGCTGCGTGCCCCTGCGAGATCATCTCGATAGCGTAAGCCAAGGCTTACTTGAACGACTGGAGCAACTCCAGATCATCGACCAGGTGAACCTGGTCGGCCCAGGGTGTCCTGATTGCAAAAATCTAGGGGTGGCAGGCCGCACCGTAGTGGCCGAGATCCTTATGACAGACCTGCTTTTCATGAAGATCTTCTCCGAGAAGGGAGCGAGTGCTGCTCGCCGGCACTGGGTCAAGGAGATGGGCGGCATCACCAAGATCGATCACGCCATTAGAAAGATCAAGGCCGGCACAGTGGATCCGCGACATGCTGAAACACTGATTGGCCCACTGGACTTTGACCGCCAGTTGGTGGAGCTCAGCCATGCTTGATCAACTACAGGATCTAAGCGCTGGTCTCAAAGAGGCCACACGCGACTGGGTGGCCAGGTTCTACGCTGCCCAGTTTGGAAAAAAGGAGCGTATTCAGTTCTACGAGAGCCTGATGGGCGTGCTCGAGGACGGTATTTCGATCGAGGTAGCACTTGAAACAGTGCAAAAGGCCTTCAGCAATGACGGTAAAGAACTGCATCCAGTTTCAATCGTTTGCTCCGAGATCGCGATGTCCGTTCGTGGAGGGAAGTCCCTGGCCCAATCCTGCCGGCGCCGGCTGCCTTACGAGGAAGTCTCGCTCATTGAGACCGGTGAGGAGACCGGCAAGCTGGTTCAGGCATTCCGGGACTGTGTGCGGATTATCGAGATACGTCAGCGAATTGCCCGACTCATACAGTCGGTGGTTGCTATGCCTTCTTTGACCTGGAGTCTGATGTGGGCACTGCTTTACGTGATTGCACTATGGATGGTGCCGTCGATGACGAAACGCTCAGACCCAGATGCCTGGACCGGAGTACCAGCGCTTCTCTACCACCTTTCAAATCTGGTGAGCCATTACGGCTTCTTCATCCTGGGTTCGGTGGTGATCGTCATTCTCACTGCGACCCTGACACTGCCTGTCTTTTGCGGCCTTGCGCTCGAGCCAACCAGTCCTACTTGGAAGATTCAGTTGAGCAGGATCTTGCAGAAAGCGCGGCTGAACCTGGAGTCGGCACCGCCATGGAGCATCTACAAAGTCCTTCATGGGTCGATCTTTCTGATGAACATGTCAGTGATGCTGCGCAGCGGCATCAACCAGCTCGACGCTCTGACCATCCTCAAGCGGGGGGCTCCCCCATGGCTACGAGAGCGCTTAGACGCCATTCACTACGGTGTTCGCTCCGGCAAGAACTTCGGTCAAGCGCTGAAACTTGCTGGTCATAAATTTCCTGACGCTATGGCCATTCATTACCTGGAAGTGCTGGCCGTGCGCAAAGGCTTTGCCGAATCCATGGAGCGTTTCGCATCCCGCTGGCTTGAGCAGACCCTTCGAAAGGTTGAGGCAACCTCCAAGTTCCTTATCGCATTTTCATCGGTATGCATGGGCGTTTTGATGATCCTGGTCGTAGTCGGGATCTTCCAGATGGCCCGTGGCGTAATGGACTCAGCAAATTTCTAAGCAGTCAAAAAGGTAAATGACATGGCTATTCGTTCCCCGAAAAAACAAGGCGGTTTTCTTTCGATTGACGGCGTTTTCTGGCTCATGCTGATCGCCGTTGCACTCGGCTTCATTCTCGTAATCGCCTGGGCAATGCTCGGCAACTCAGACACAGCGATCGAGCAGAGCAACATCAGCACCATGGTCGCGAACACTAAAAAACTCAAAGGCTCAGCCGGCTACGGGACGTCCGGAGCCAATATGGTTCCATCCCTCATCAACCTCGAGGGCACCGGTACCATGGGCAAGAATGGCAATACCCTGGTCAACCAGTGGAACGGATCTGTGACCGTCGTGAGCAATGGCATGACCTTCACCATCACCGAATCCAACCTGCCGAAGAGCGCTTGCATCGTGCTTGCCACAAAGGTCGCAAAAGACCAGAAGACCACGACGGCAATCAACGGAGGCTCTGCCACTACCGGTGAGATCCTCGGGATGACAGCTTCAACGAGCTGCTCGAGCGACACCAATACCATTGCCTGGACCTTCTTCTAATCAAGGTGAAGGACCACCGTATGAGCACGATCTCTGAGGCCACCTTCGTCGACCTCTATCTCGGAGACGGCTTCGCTGACGTGAAGGGACTTCCTGACCACCCTCCTCGGGCACCTGCTCCAGGAGAGTGGCTAGAGGAGATCCAGGTGCTACGTGAACGCTGCCATAAACACTACACCGCAACCCAGGAACCAGAATTTTCGCTGATTCATGAGGGTGTTGTTTTCCGCGTTACCCAGCTATCGGACCTCAACAACAAGTCCCTCTTTGTGTTGAGTAAGTCAGCCGTAAAGATTCTTCCACTGGATGATCTGGGGCTGTCCGATGAGCTCCACGACACGCTCCTAAGCCAAGCGCTTAGGGGGCTCATTTTCATCTGCGGAGAGATGGGATCGGGCAAGACCTCAAGTGCCGCTTCTCTGGTCAAAGCACGTCTCGAAAAATGGGGTGGTATGGCTCTCACGATCGAGGATCCTCCAGAGCCTCTGTTGCACGGCGTGCATGGAGAAGGCAGGTGTGTGCAGGTTCCGGTTTCGCGCCGCCAGGGTGGTTATGAGGAGGCACTCATCCGGGCTCTTCGCACCAGGGCCGAGATGATCCTTGTCGGTGAGGTTCGAGACACCCCTACAGCTGCACAGGTTGTGCAGGCATCGATCAACGGGCACTTCATCATCTGCACAGGGCATTCAGGCTCTGTGATTCAAGGGATAGAGCGTCTCGCCGTGCTGGCCCAACCAGTGTTGCCGAACGCACTCCAGATACTTGCTCAAGGGCTCATCGCCGTCATTCATCAAACGCTGCTGAAAGACGGCAGTGGATTCAAACGTCTCAAGCTGCAGTGTCTCTCCTTGGCCTCCAGCGAAAGTAACGGGATTAGAGAAAAGATCCGATCAGACAAGATGCAGATGCTCGAGCAAGACATAGCGAGCCAGGCTGCGAGGAGCCTCTGGAATGACCAGTAGTAAACGCAAACAAGTAGGGATGTTGACCATTGATGCAGTGATGGCGCTGGCGGTGCTAGCGCTGATGACGACACTTGCGACAGGTTTGATCATCAGGCAGCAGGATTCGCAAGATTATGAAATTGCTGCAAATAAGCAGAAAACCATCGCCGAAGCCCTCAGCAAATACGTCAAAGACAACTACAGCACCGTCCTGGCCAACGCGACGGCGACAGCTCCGGTGCAAATCACCGTCCCGATGCTCATCAATACAAAATACTTGCCTGCGGGGTTCACTGATTCGAATAGCTTCGGCCAGACCATTGTCGGGCTGGCTCGCAAGCCAAACCCCAACCAGCTGGAAGTCATCGCACTATCAATCGGTGGCCAGGCAATTCCAGAGCTCGGGATCCGGAGCATAGCTGAGCATCTGGGCGGCCCTGGCGGTTTTATCTCCTCGACCTCGCCGAATGTCATCCAAGGGGTTAGGGGTGGCTGGCAGCTCGCACTGAGCAACTACGCCATCAACCCTGGTCCAGGCCATACAGCGAGCGCGCTATTTTTAATGGACGGTGACCTGGCCAACGACTACTTGTATCGAAATGCAGTACCCAACCGACCTGAGCTCAACAGGATGAATACCCACATCGACATGGGCGGCAACGACATCAACAACACGGGCACGCTCAATGCAACAACGGCGAACGTGTCCGGAGAAACCTACACAGGAGGCTGGTTCAGGACCCGCGGAGATACCGGCTGGTACAGCGAAAAATGGGGAGGTGGCATCTACCAGTCTGACGCTGACTATGTGCGCATTTTCAACGACAAGGGACTCACCACTGGAGGTGAAGTAGCCGCTGGCAAGGTCACCTCCTCGAGCACGATTACAGCGAGCGGCCGGCTCGCAACAAACGAATACCTGTCGATCGGGGGACTTGCTAATGAGGGTGATGCCTGCAGCGACAACAAGCTCATAGCTAAGAACTCAGCCGGCCTCACACTATCTTGCCAATCCGGTGTGTGGAAGACACAGGTTGGAGACCGTTGGGTGGGTCGTTTGGACTGCTACTCATACTGCTGGCGGATGCCCTGGTGCGAACCCATACACGGGTGCCTGCAGTTGCCCATCGGGGTATTTGCCAAGATCTCAATTCGCGATCGCGATTGGCGGGGCCAGCCCTGCGTTTCATACGGTTGCTATAAGCCGTGATAAGCAACAGGAACGGAGCTCGAGACGATAAAACGCACCAGCATAAGAGGCTGCGCAAGGTTCAGTTATTGAACCAATACGCAGTTACGGATGGTTCGCGGCCGGTCGTAAACGACGTTAATACAATAGCTATAGCTTGAGTATTGACCCACGCAACCGATAGAACTCCAAGCACCGCCACCGAAGTCGATCGAACCGTCATAGGGCATTTGTACATAGGTGTGAGTTACCAGCTTCCACACGCCGGATTGGCAATCATGGACTAAAACAGTGAAACGCCGTTGCGTTGCCCCATCCCCAGAACGCGGCAACGGAATGCCCAGGCGGGCAGCTACAGGAACCAGTTAGAGGGTTAACGGAACCACAGTTGCCCCCGCCGTAGTCCCGGACATACATTCCGCCATATCGCCCGTCCGATCCGGTTTTTTTCCACACGCCGGATTGGCAAGGTTGGATCATCTGGCGATAGGTCGAGCTAACCGAGACTCACCGATCCACTAAAAAAATGTGTGAGGTGCTGAATAGGCCAGATTTTGCGGCAGGCAAAGCGGATCCAACATGATGATGTCAGCTTCACGTACCTGCTCAAGGTACTGGTCAGGAGCTGGGATGGGGCGCCGGTCCCTCAACGCGAGCATTAGATGCCTGAGCAATGCATCCTGAGCGCTTCTGAGCGCATCTTCAGGCGTTGCACCTTGCCCCTCGACGCTATCGAAGTCCAAGACCCGTATGGTGACCCCTGAGGACGTTTTCTGAGCCACTGCTGGATAGGGAACGAGGTGGTTTAAAACTACCTGCTGACCTCGATGCTTATTGCCCTCCAGCTTTTTAACCAGGTTGGTGGCCTTCAAGTGGGTATACCGCTTCAACATCGCTAGGCTCTTGTGCCCGCTGATCGCAGCGATCTCCATCACGTCGAGGGTTCCTAGCTCGAATAGCCGGGAGCATGCTTCATGGCGCAAGTCATGAAAATGAAGGTCCGGGATCTCGAGTCTCAACACCATGATCCGCCAAGCAGACTTCAACCCATTGTTTGTGTAGTTGAAAATTCGCCCGCTGGTTTTGACACCAAGACGTATCAGTGCATCACGCGCTTTGATGCTCAGGGGAACATCTCGCTTCGAACCATTCTTAGTGTCGGGCAAATGCGCGATGCGGCTTCGAAGGTTTACATGCTCCCAACGCAGGTTGAGCAGCTCACCCTGACGCATCGCGGACTCGATAGCCAACAAGACTATCGAATAAAGCTCATGAGTTGGATGGCCATGGCAGTAGCGCAGGATCCGCCGCTCCTCTCGAGGTGTTAGGCGCCGATCACGACCTGGTGGAGCCTTAGGCTTGCGAACCTTCTCCACGGGATTGCTTTCGCATACCCCCCACTCGATCCGTCCGACATCGAACACATTCGAGAGCAATGACATTTCAAGTCGCACAGTCGAGCTTGAAATTAACCGTCCAGTACGTGGGTTCGTCTGCCCTAAGCGTAAATCCCGATACTCTGCAATATCCGGACTTTTAATCTCGCGCATGGTCTTTGCAGCCAATGCCGATCGCTTCAGCTGTGCGAGCCGATAAGTCTCCTGCACGTACCCCTTTTTGAGTACGGACACCTTTTCTTGATATCGCTGCAGGCCTTCGGCCAGGGTCAACTCACTCACTCATGTCTTCCAGCTTGGCCTCGATCTGCATGGCCAGCTGGACGAACGAAACCTCCAGTGCATGACTGAGGCTGAATAGTGTGTCGAGGGTCGGTGAACGCAGCCCACGCTCAAGCAGACTGATGTATGAACGGTCGAAGCCGCTTTCAAACCCCAGCCTTTCTTGTGACAGGCCTCGGCCCTTACGCAACTGAGCCAACACACTGCCAAATGCAGCGTTGTGGCCTCGCTCAGTCATAGGTTCGTTGTTCATTGTCGACCTTCGTAGAAAGGTCGAATTCTGGAAGGCGTGACTATTGTCGTCAGCGGACTATAGTCCGCAGAGAAATTCACGGATGTGTAGGCTTTCAGTTTCTCAAGGACGACCAAGCTTGGGTCGAACACACTCTTGGGATTGCTAACTGAGGATCAAATCATGTGGTTTTACTGGGCGGTTTTCACAGTGCTTCTGCTGGTCACCAGTCTGTCTGTACAGTACCAAAATGACTCAACAGCGCTTTCAGACCAGGCGGACTTGGACTCTTTGAGCCGGAATATGCTCGTTTATCGGTCCGCTGCAGCCGAGTATGCCAAAAATAACCCCGGATACTCCGGCATCCCTCAAGATGGGGTGCTGAACCTGCCATCATGGTTTGTGAAGCCTTCAGGTGTCAGTGCCTATCTGGCCATGGGCCAGAGTTACACGTTCATTGCAGTTTCTGCACCAGTTGGGCTTCCTGCAGCGCTTTTTGAACGCACCCAGTCGACAGCCGTAGGGGTGAACCGTGCCGGCCTCCTGATTTCACCATCGTCCGGACAAACGTCGATTACCATTCCCTCAGCAGTTCCCGAGGGAGCAGTAGTGGCGGTCAATTGACTACAATCGTGTGAAACAGGTGGCCCCTGGCTTGCATATGCGTAAGTCCGACAACATAATGACATCAATATTGGTTTAACCCCGCTGGCTACTGACGGTCATCAGTAGCGCCCAGGTGTTGCGGTTCGCTTCAACACCAAACCTAAGCACGTTTAGCTCCGGGAAGGACGTGTGGATCCTGTAACTCTCCCTGTGTCTCCCTGCTCTCCTAGTCGCGCAGCCGTCTAACTCGTGATCGAGTTCACAGGCACATAGAGTTTGAAAGGGTTCGGTGCATATCTAATCGAAGGGCCACTTTGGTAAAGTGGCCCATCCTTTTTTCCCCTATTTGGGTAGCCTCATTGCCTTGCTTCAGGGTGATGAGGCTACCCAATTGGGTGTAGTTCTTCACTGCCGGTGGCCCGCCGGCGAAAAGCTGGGCTCCTTTTGTGCGCGGATGCGTGCCCCACGTTTGCTGGCCAAAGCCACGAAAATGGTCAGGTGGAGAGAATCGAGGCGATCAATGCCCAGGGATCGACGATTCCAACACAGGTGGCTCCTTCAACCTTTTTTCTAGACACGGCTGGACCTGCCTCCAACGGCGGCTCTAGCCGGCCTTCCCCTTTCCCCCATCAGCCCTCCATATCTCCCCCCGCTTGACACAACCTGCTCCCCCTCCGATTATTAGGACGTGATCTGCTGACGTCGTCAGCAACATGCCCAAAGGTCGTTCAGCTTCTGGTAGTACGATCAATCGACCGCAGTCGATAGAAGCCCCTTCCGCAAATCCTGCAGGGAACCACGTCCCTGCCGGGCGTAGTGTTTCTCTGCCTTTTCTTACAGCCCATTCAAAACACACCCAGCGGGGAATTCACTTCCCATCAGGGTCAGTGTTTCTCCGCATTTCAACCGCAGGAGAAGCACTATGAATGATATGCCTTCACCGTCGTCTTACTTCCGTATTGGCTATGCGCTCGGCACTCTCACCAGAGTGTTCCTTAGTGCGCTGAAACGTCCCTCACACGCTGAAGTTGTCCACGCCATACCCACAGCTACCGTCGTGGCAGCTGCATTTGATACTCGCAATGACTGGGAGGAGCTCAGTCGTGTGCCTACGCTCGCTCGCCGCGGCGTGGACCTAAATCAGTGGTTTGATAGCAATACCAAGCCTGCTGCCCCGGCGAAACGTCGTACACGTAAACCGGCGAAACCTAAAAAGCCGCTCCTTGGCTCCCTGGATGAACTCATAGCCCCAGTAGCACCGCTGTAAATCCACTCCCCCTCATGCCAGGCACCTCACCTGGCGGGGTGAAGGCCTGGCGATCTAAGGAAAGCTATGGTCAACAAAAAAAGAGCTGTGATTGCAGATGACCTTCGCAAGATCGGCACCACCTCCGTCGCCGCTGGCATCGTAGGTATCTTCCTCAGTGATCATCGCCTGCTAACGGCTTTCGCGCTTGTTGTAGGTGTTGTAATCTGGATCACAGGCATTTGCCTCACTCCGGAGGACTGACATGAGCCAGACAACTTTTGGCCTCATCATGCTGACTGGCCTGCTGCTTGTTTGCGTAAGCATGGCTGTGTGGGCCGACTGGCCGAACGTAAAACGTAAGTGCCAAAAATTACTTCGTGCCCATTAATTCTCAGACCAAGCCCTCCACCCAGAGGGCTTTTTCTTTCTGGGGGCTTGACAAGCGAATAGTCCGTTTCCATTCTTGTAGGCGTGTGCTGCTGACGTCGTCAGTAACCCAAGCCCGAGCAGTCATAATCTGAAAGACTGCCCACCTTCACAGGTGTTGATTAACCCAAGATCGCCAAGCTTCCGGAAGCGCGATCAATCAGTCAGCAATGATTGATGGAAGCAGCCAAACTAAGCTACATCAGCATACCCACCATCCCGAGCTCTAACCCTCGCGGGGAATACTTTCCCCCATGGGCGAAGTGTTTCTCCGCTTTCAACCGAAATTGGAGATTCACCATGAGCAATGACACTAAATACTTTGACCTGCACACCACTGGCATCGGCTACCTGAACCGTATCCGCGAAGTAACGCCACGCAAAGGCAACCCCTTCATCGCTACAACCATCGCCGCTCTTCATGGAGCCAGCGATGCTGTCGAGTATTCTTACATCGACTGCAATGTCGTTGGTACCGAAGCAACCAAACTCGTCCGCCGCTGCATAGAAGCGGTCGAGGCTGGTAAGAAAGTCCTTGTGTCTTTCCGCATCGGTGATATCTGGGCAGACTCGTTCACTTACGATAAAGGTGAAAAAAAGGGTCAGTCTGGTGCAAGCCTCAAAGGCCGGTTGCTCTTTTTGGGTTGGATCAAAGTCGACGGTGAAACCGTTTACGAAGCCAAACCCAAAGACGATAGTGAAACCGTCCACGAAGCCGAACCCAAAGACGCTGCTGATTCCGATGTCTCTGGAGATGCTCAACAAAACGCCGCATAACTTTCGGCAACTTCAAATCAAGGCGCCGCCTCAGGCGCCTTTGTTCTTACAAAAGGAATTGTCCATGAACACAATGCTCAAGTTAAACCTCATCGCATTCGCCGCCAGCGTAGTTCTCGGAGACCTGGTGCTGATGAGCTTCTCCCTGATTGGCCTTGTAGGTCATTACTTTCACAATAAAAACGAGACACAAGAGCATTCGTTTATCGCTTAATTCTTAGCTCCTACTTCCCCTAATCGAAGCACCGCTATTTAATCAAGGAAATGCCCATGTGTATCGACGAGAACGAGTTAGATGGCTTTGAGCTGTCTTACAGCGTGCAAGTTGGCACTCAAAAACTTGAGCTTTTGGTGGTTGGCCCCCAACTGCTTGCAATATTGATAGACGAACTAGAATCGGGCGAATGCTATTGGCAGCTCACCGACGCTTGCGGACAAGTTCTGCAACGCTCCAACCGTTACGAGGACCGGGCTCTCTGCTTGCGCGATGGTCTGAACTATGTGCTTCCAACGCGGTAGGACAACCTCGGTACCTCCCAAGGTCGGTTATACGCTGGCCGGTTAACTTATCAATACCCTCTACGGGCTCATCGCCCGTTGGGCTGGTGACCCTCTTTCTCAGGAGAATCACCATGCCTCAAGCCACTCAGATCTTCGCCGGTCAAGTTTTCGTCACTAACCCATTTGTCTCGAGTTCCTTCCTGCGTCTCGACATCCTCGAGCAGCGATTTGCCGAGCAGGTTGAGGAACTTCAAGAAGAGGCAATGCATGCTTGTGGCCTGTACTTCGAAATATACGAGGCTCACCTGCTCAACTCATTGTATAAGCAAGTGGCGTCCTATCAGTTCCCTCATGACGAGTTGTTCAAGCGAGTAGCTGCACAGCAAGGTATCAAGCTGGACAACCAGCACCACCTCCTTGCAAAAAAGGCCGCTCTTGCCTTGATGGACAATATTTACGAAGGCATGCCGTTCTGACGCTAACTCTCACTATTCCAATATCAGCTCTTGAGGTAATCCTCAAGAGCTGCCCTCAGCCGCTGCCAGATGGAGGCTACGCATGTCATTTTCTCATTCATCAGCGATGGACTTTGGCACCCAACTCATGCGGATACTCGACATTCGTACCGATTATGAAAAGGCTGAGATTACTGGTGATGCAATATCCAGTTACCAAGCTGAGATCGAAGCACATATAGCTGGTAAAGAAGCTCAGCTCTCAAATAAACCAAGTACTCCTGCATTGTTCAAAAACGTACCTGCACTTAACAAGGCCTGGATGGCTGGAACAGTGGCAGCTATTAACGGTGGAGGCTGGTCCAGAGTGGACCCAGACGATATTACTCCCCCAATCGAACCGCACCCCATCCATGACTGATCCTCTGCATCATCGCGTCACCTGGCACGACGATCTCGTCGCGCCACCCATTCCGGATTGGTTCGCTGTCGTCGACAGCGCCTCCAAAGGAGCCAGGGTTTAAGGCTCCGGCGCACTGCGTTAACCCAAACCAAAGATCGCATAGCACTCGGTAGCGCGATCGCATCGGCCAGTTGGTCGATGGAGTGTTTCAACTTCACCTACCTGCGAGGATCTCATCCTCGCGGACGAGGCCTCGCTCCATGGAGACCTCGCATGTCACCTTCCACTGCATCACCAGTCGCCTATCACACCTACCCAGTAATACTGGACAACGCCGCTTGGATGCGTGCGGTTTACCTAAAAAACCCATTACGGGTTGCTGAAATGAGCCAGCGCCTAGCAAGCGTTGTTCAAGCTGCGTGGCAAGAGCTAAAGCTGCACCAGCACACCTCTCCGATCTCATTCGGGGTTTATGCAAAACGGAGTTCTGGACGCACACGCGACTGGATCCCGCTTTCGCTGCAAGTCAACTTCCCAGCAGGGGAGTCGCCATACATCTCAATCGAGCTCCAGCAAGTCTGAACCAACAGCTTGCCTTTCACTTCACACCACCCAGAGGGGCCGCCCTCTGGGCGACTCCTCCCTTAGAGGATGTCTCATGACCCACTCCCGATCAAACCCCTTCTTCCGTGGTTACCAAAACTTCCTCCTTACCCGTGAACTGATGATCACCCCTGACGTAGCTGGCGAGGTCTATGAGCCTTGTTATCGATCACTCATCAGCCATCAGGAATCGCTCCAAGACTGGCAACTTATCGGTAAAGAGTGCGTGTACAACGATACTCATGCTGCTGCCATTAACGGCCCGTCCTCACCCGAAACCGAAGCCCTGACGAACCAGGGCTTTATCCATACCGTGGTTTACTCATTGCACGGAGAAAACAATGGCACCTCACAGCAGATCTGTGATTTGGGATCTGCTGAAGTTGCACAGGTACTGATCAACCAGTTGTCCTTCGAAACCGGGTTTTACAGCCGCGTTTTCGAGGTTACATCTGCCCATTTGCCTGATGAGGAATGGGATGAACTTCAACACCTGGTAGAACACGCAGATACGACTCAACTCATGTTCGAGTGCTTTGCCCTTCCAGATAGCGATGCTGTTGGCTTCAAACTAATCGGCACTCCCTGGACGGACAAACACCTGAATGCAATTTTGGGTTTCGATCTTTCAACTCTGCAGGCCCGACAGGCAGAAGAAGGTTTTCCCGAGGAGTTCATTCGTGTACTCACTTTGGCAGGGCAAGCTGATGTTCGAGTCCGATCATCGACCCCAACGGCTGCCGATTAGAAGGATTGCCGGTCTTCTAGGTTCTTTTCTCTAACCACCCTCGCGGGAGCACCCGCAGGTGCTCCTCTGGCATTTCGGGGAGCCTCTATGATCACTATCAAAGGCCAACTGGCCATTCGTACTGTCTCCGGCCGGCTTGGCCTCTTCAACGTTGGGCGTCTTGCTACGTCAATCGGTGAGTTCACCATCAAGGATGCCCTGCTTGATCAATACCAGGAGGGTAAGTACCAGGGCGATTTTGCTATCAAGCAGATCCGCCCTTCGTACTACTCACATGGTGGGCGGCTGGTCGTGGAGATCAGGGCCGAACTCGAAGGGATGACCCTCGATGAAGTAACGACACTCAGCGAAGAAGATGAGGAGCAACTGTCGACGAACGTTCCCGATCCGTTGGAGGAGGAAACGGCGACACCCCTTGCGTCCCCACCGGTTTCTGAGCCCGCGACTCAAAAAACGTCCAACAGCGCTCTCGCGTCGGATGAACCATTCGGAATGGAGCCCAAAACTCCAGCGGCAACAATCGACACAGCAGCCGATGCGGAGTTGTTCGGCACTGTTTGGCCACTGACAGAAACAGTGAAGCTCGACACCACTGTCGACCGAAAGCGTCTGCGAGCCCAATGCTCCCGCATGGAACAGCTCGGTTACTCCATGGATTTCAAAACCCAAACCTGGAACAGGAAAGCAGCATGAATCCAATCTTCAACCACCCCGAGTTCAGTGGTCTCCTTTTGACCATTACCTGTGCTCTTCGAGAGGTCGAGATCGACGATATTGCTGATCTCTTCAAAGCTTCATTGCTCGACCGCTCGTTGGTCGAACCAGCCATTGAAGCACTTCGCCAGCGTGTACACAGATCTTCTCCTGAGGGGGCTGTGAGGCAGGAATACCAAGACTCAGTTTTTGCTCAAGAAACAACACTTCGGCTACTGCAGCGGCTCGATCGCAACATCCAGCTCAACCGTATCTGCCTTTAATCGCTGTTCAACCACACCCTGAGGAGCCTCCTCAGGGGGCTCCTCATTTCAACCAGGAGCAACCCAATGAACCCACTGTTCAGCAATCTGAGCGAACAAACCCTTTCAAATGTTGAAGAAGAGTTGTCCAACAACGACTCGGCAACAAAAGAGGAATTGGTCGACTTTTTCATCGAAGAACTCGGCTTGTCCTTAGAACAGGCCGAAGCTGCTGTAGAGCTGCGTAGCCAATACCTGATTCAGATTTTTCATCAGGGTCAAGGACCGCTTCGACAGACAACTGCAACCGCGTTCGACCCAAGCACCGGAACATTCCGGTAAACCTCTACCACCACTCACCCCAGGGGGCGTTCACGCCCCTTGGGAGTGCGCCTCCTCTCTGGAGGCAAACATGCGTTCCACTCCGCTGTATCAGATTGAGGAATGCCCTGACCTGTATGTCGATGCTTGCGTCTGCGATGAGCAGCGTAATCTAGTCTTCATGTCGGCCTGGGGCCGCGACACCGCACTGCAGGAGTTCCTGGCCAGGCTCACGCTCGGACGGGATGAAAATGGTCTCGACCAGTTTCACATCCTCATGGACGGTCGAAGCATTCCCGTATTTCCCAACCAGGACATGCTTGAAAAGCGCACAACGCGGCAGTTCCGCGGGACCTTATTCGGCGGCATGTTGCACCTCTGGCTTTTCGATCGACGCGCCTCGGCGCCCGACCAGGCCAATCACTTTGCCTTTGCGCTCCTGGAGCGTGACCAGGATCCCCTGCTTCGGCTGTGGCCGCTGGTCATGGAGACATGCCCGCTTCCCCTACTCCCACACTGGCGTGAGCCGGTGATGGACGTCCTCACCCAGCAGCAGATGCTGACGGCTCTACCTGGCTCGATCGGCAACGTCAGCGCCTGGCGGCTTGCTCTCCAGCTCGACGTCCTCGAGCCGCAACTTGGCGACCTCATTCGCCAAGGTCACTTAACAACCGAAGCTCAGGCGCAGGCCTGAGCTCTCTCACTCAAGGAACCATCATGGCCCTAATGTTTCCCCGCCTTGCACGAAACTTTGCTCGCAATGGCTACTATCCAACCGACGAAGTCACCCTCGAGCGCTCTCTGCAGGCGCTCGTTCAAGCTCAATCCGGAAAAATGAGGATCTTCGACCCCTGTGGCGGTGAAGGTGTAGCGCTGGCTGAAGCAGCTCACCTGCTCGGTCGCGACCAGGTCCACGCATTCGCCGTCGAATACGATGCCGAGCGCGCAGACCATGCTCGAGGCCTTCTCGATCGAGTGCTGCACAGCGATCTCTTCGACACCCTGATCAGCCGGCAGTCGTTCGGCTTGCTCTGGCTCAACCCACCCTACGGCGACCTGGTCGCGGATCACTCCGGTGCCTCGCAGTACCAGGGCAGCGGCCGGCGGCGTCTGGAAAAAGCGTTCTACCAGCGCTGCCTTCCCCTCCTGCAGTACGGTGGGGTGATGGTGTTGATCGTTCCGCACTATGTGCTTGACGACGAACTATCAGGATGGCTCAGCAACCACTTTGCCAGCCTGCGCATTTACAGCGCTGCGGACCCCACATTCAAGCAGGTAGTGATCTTCGGCATCCGAGTGCGCCGGCAGGACCTGGCCAGAACTCACGTTAACCAGGTGAAGTCTCAACTGCAGGCAATCGGCGCAGGTCAGGAACAGGCGGAACTAATACCGGCCTCATGGCCATGGGAACCGTACCTGATCCCATCAGCTGCAAACGAGCTGGAACACTTCTACCGTGTCACCTTGGAGCCTACGCAGTTCGCATCCGAGATACAGCGACTGCGAGGCCTTTGGCCTGATTTCAACCTGCACTTCGGGCAAATCGGCCTACAACTCAGGCCGCCAGTCCGTGAACTCTCGCGCTGGCACCTGGCACTAGCCCTAGCGGCCGGCGCAATCTCAGGCGTTGTACGCTCGAAGTCTGGGCGTACCTTGGTCGTGAAGGGTGACACCTACAAGGACAAGGTGCGCAAGACCGAATTCACCGAGGATGAGAAAGGCAACGTCACAGAGGTCAGGATCCTCACCGATCGATTTATCCCAATCATCCGAGCGTGGGACATGACGCCTTCGTCAGTGAATCTTGGCCGAGTGCTGACCATCAGCTCTTCGGCAGGGACCAATGACGAAGCATCTGTGCCTGAGGAACGAGCAGCAGGACCGCTCTTCAATCCGGGCCGGATCGTAATGACCTCCACTCTCAGCCACCTGGTTGAAACTGAACACCTCGACCCTACCCAATTCCTCAGGCGTCATCTGTCCGGCGACTGGGGGGAACAATGCGATGACGACCGGGCTTCGAACAAGAACGCGCTGATACACGGTGACAGGCTGTTCTCCAGCTATGACATCGATGCCGGCGGTGAAACCAAGCTCTGGATCATCACCGAAGCGGATCGCAGTTACACAACTTTGCTGCTCCCCAGCGATTACTAAACCCCGTCCATAACTCCCAAACCAACCCGCAGGGTATGCCAATACCCGTAGGGGTCGTGCATGCCCTGCTTTCCACCTGCAGGAGATGCACATGAACGCTTTAACTCAGCCACTGGCTACTTCCCCCCTGAACATCAACCTCACCGATTTCATCGATGAATTTGGTGATGAACTCCTTGAGTCGTTGAACCGCTCCAACCCTCCTGTTTACACCGGGATTGCTCACGAACAGCGCCAGGCAGTAATGGACAACCTCAAGCGCAAGCCGTTTGCGGCCCAGGCTGATGTCGTCCAAGCCATTGCAGCACTGCTACTCGATCGCAATGAGCAGGCCGCGATCATCAACGCCGAGATGGGTACCGGGAAAACGATGATGGCCATCGCTGTTGCTGCCGTTATGCACTCAGCAGGCTATCGTCGAACTCTCGTCATTTCCCCACCTCACCTGGTCTACAAATGGCGCCGTGAGATCCTAGAGACCATCCCAGATGCCCGTGTGTGGGTATTGAATGGCCCCGATACGCTGATCAAGCTGCTCAAGCTGCGTGATCAGTTGGGGCAAACCTATGACGGTCGCCAGGAGTTCTTCATCCTCGGTCGTGTGCGGATGCGCATGGGGTTTCACTGGCGGCTCGCCTGCTCTAAAAGGCGCGCCGCCGGCGGACAACGACTCGCAGCTTGCCCAGATTGCGGCCAGGTCCTCGAGGACCTGGAGGGCAACCTGGTTACCGTGGACGAGTTCGAACGTGGTGATCGCCGCCGCAACTGCAACGCCTGCAATGCGGCTCTCTGGACACTCATGCGCCCTGGTAAAGCAGATGGCGGCGACCGGCGCTCTACGATTTTGAAATCGATGTGCCGTATACCCACGATCGGCCCAGTCCGGGCAGAGCGGCTACTCAACGACTTTGGCGAAGACTTTCTGGCCTCGATGTTGGTGGACAACGTTTCCGAGTTCATCAACCTAATGGACACCAAGGGCAACTTCATCTTCAGCGATCGCCAAGCCAAGCGTATGGAGCGAGCGATGGCCAACATCGAATTCGGGTTCGGCGAAGGCGGCTATCAACCAACAGAGTTCATCAAGCGCTACCTACCGGATGGGTTCTTCGACCTACTGGTTGTTGATGAGGGGCATGAGTACAAGAACAGCGGATCGGCCCAGGGCCAAGCTATGGGTGTTCTCGCGGCAAAGGCACGCAAAACCGTGCTGTTGACCGGGACGCTTATGGGCGGCTACGCCGACGACCTGTTCTACCTTCTGTTCCGTATTCTGACCCGCCGAATGATCGAGGACGGCTATCGGCCTAACGCACGTGGCAGCATGGCGCCCGCGGCCATGGCGTTCATGCGCGATCACGGGGTCCTGAAAGACATCTATACCGAGCGCGATGGAGATTCGCACAAGACAGCCAAAGGCAAGAAGCTCTCAGTTCGAACAGTGAAAGCCCCGGGCTTCGGCCCGAAAGGCATCCACCGCTTCGTACTGCCCTTCACCGTGTTCCTCAAGCTGAAAGACATCGGCGGGAACATCCTACCTACCTACAACGAGGAGTTTATCGACGTACCAATGGCACCTGGTCAGGCATCCGCCTACCAGAGCCTGGCCTCCAAGCTGACAGCGGAGCTTAGACAAGCCCTTGCACGGCGAGACACCACCCTTCTGGGCGTTGTCCTCAATGTGCTGCTGGCCTGGCCAGACTGCTGCTTCCGATCGGAGATGGTCAAGCACCCACGCACTCGCGATACCCTGGCCTTCGTGCCGGCGATTTTCAACGACGAGCAGCTGATGCCCAAGGAGCAGGCTTTGTTAAGCCTTTGCATCGAGGAGAAAGCGAAAGGCCGCAAGGTCCTCGCCTACACCGTCTACAGCGGGACACGCGACACAACGTCCAGGCTGAAGAAGGTCCTCGAGCAGGCCGGTCTCAAGGTGGCGGTACTGCGGGCCAGCGTTGACACCTCTCGCCGTGAAGACTGGATCCTCGATCAGGTCGACCGTGGCATCGATGTGCTGATCACCAATCCGGAGCTGGTCAAGACCGGGCTGGACCTGCTTGATTTTCCAACCATCGTGTTTCTGCAGACGGGGTACAACGTTTACACCCTGCAGCAAGCAGCACGACGGTCCTGGCGTATCGGGCAGAAACATCCAGTGCGTGTAATTTTTTTTGGCTATGCCGGCAGCTCGCAGATTACCTGCCTGCAGCTTATGGCCAAGAAGATCGCAGTAGCTCAAAGCACGTCAGGAGATGTGCCGGAGTCAGGATTGGACTCTCTGAACCAAGATGGAGACTCGGTTGAAATGGCACTGGCCAGACAACTCATTGCTGCATAACTCACGGCCACCTTTGGGTGGCCCTTTTATAAAACTAACAACCTTCAACATCAAAATTAACTAAAAGATTATAAACTAATAAGCTACCGTGCCTCAGCCGTATAAAATTACTTTGATTTTGGTAACACTAGCATATAAAAATACTTACTAGCCTGAGCTTCGTTTTAGGTATGCCGGCTACGTATTGAGCACCGAAGAACTCAACCAAACCACTAGGCGAAATTCCTTGAAGATAGAGCAGAAAGCCTCACCTACAAAGTAATTCCTAGGTTTACTCCTCAGCGGGCTCTAGCCTTCTTTTGACAACATTGACTTTGCAATAGCAGCTATTTCACAAATATGATTATGAATAAAAAAGTGATCACCACTAAGTAGACCCTTACTAAAACTAGATGTTGTATACTTTTCCCACAAACCGATTTTGTCTGAGAAGTCCTCTTCGGTCCCCATCACTACATGAAGTGGAATATCAACCGGTTCAAATTCATAGCTGTCTGCACGCTCAGCCACTTCAAAATCAGCTCTGATAACAGGTTCAAAAAATGAAAACAACTCCGAATTATGTATGACACTGTCAGGCAAGCCGCCAAGATCAAGTAACACCTGCTTTAGCTCCTGAGTCTCAAGAAAAGCAGTATTCTTATATTTAACTAATTTTGGACCTGCATGTCCGGTAAAAATAAGAGCTGATGGTTTTTTCTCATAGTCCTCTAGCATTCGCGCGACCTTCAAACCGAGTATTGCCCCCATACTATGTCCATATAAAATAAAAGAACTCCCAGTAAGCTGTGATACAATTTGCTGAAACATGTCTTTAGCAGCGGCCTCGAAGCCTCGGATAAGTGGCTCAGCCATTCTCCTTCCTCTTCCAGGCAACTCTACCGAGACAACATCAAAATCAAGCAACGCCGGTTTCATAAACTGGTATGAGTAACAGTTTCCACCCGCAAAATGTAAAGTAAATATTTGTGGCTTCTTCATAAGCATAGGTTCTCTAATTAAAAAAGCAGTGCATCACGCAGTGACGCACTGCTATCAAGAGCTACTGAGGACTATGTGCAGATATACCCATAAAGCCCAAATACCTCGAAAGAAGCGACTTATCGATTGGAGGTGTTTCTATTCCACTTCCTTTAAGGAACTCAGAAGTATTCTTCCTATCAAAGTAATAAGTCATTTCATATGATTCGACCAGAGATTTTCCTGGAACGATCTCCTCGGTGAATAGGCTTAACAAGCTATATAGTGGGCTATGTTCATTATCCTTCCATTTACTTAACCACTCACGATAATGGATAGGCCGGAGTTTAATTCCGAAATACTCATTTAATTTCTCAAAAAACTCCGGCACAGATATGTCATGCACTGGCTCAGGAACGAGGTGAAAGAATTTACCAGGAGCCTCTTTATTCTGAGAGATATGTACAATGGCTTTTGCTACAAAGTCCACAGTCACCAATTGATCCTTAAGCCCCATGATCATGGGATAGGTTCCGAGAGCTACACAGCAGCGTACGAAACTTCCCCACCACTGGTTCATTTCTGTAGCACCGCTATCATTCTGGCACATGACGAATCCTAGTCGAATGCCAATAACAGGCAGCCCTTTCTTTTTTGCTTCCTCCAAGATATTTTCCATAACCCATTTGCTTCTGACATAGTTAGTATCCCTACAAACCACGGACAGATTCTGATGGATATCATCATCTTCACACATCCATGTTTTACCTGTAGTCAGATATCCCCAGCTAAAAACGGCAATGGTGGAACAGGCAACCAAATACTTCAACTTTGACGTTGTCGCAAAGCGAATTATTTCCTGAATCCCATTTACATTGACCGCTTTCATTTCGGCGTATGGCTTTACATAGTTAACATTTCCACCGGTATGATAGACAATTTGAATATTTTTTGATGTATCATCGAAATCTGAATCCGACATCCCGAGTTGTGGTCGAGTAAAGTCCCCCAAGATAGGAAGGATTCGACTAGATTGCTCTTCGGGCCAGGAAAGTCTATATTTTCTTAAGGTAAACTTTATCCTCTCAATAGCATGCTTCGCACTTTCCGCTCTGACTAGGCAATATATTTTTGCCGACGTTTTATCTAGCAACTCCAACAACAAGTGCACTCCAACAAAACCTGTCGCACCAGTCAATAGTATATTTTCTGGATTAGCTAGAACACCAGGATCAATATCCGATGGAAATTCATAGTCCGCCGCAAGCTTGATATCACCAAGTAGAGTCTTCTTAGACTCATGCATTTTCTCTTCAAACGTGAGCGGGCGCTTATTTTCTCGAAGCTTTATCTCTCGCGCCAACTGCTCAATACAGGGGTAGGTATAAAGATCAACCAATGTCAGTTTATTTCTTATAGACTCTGGCAAACTGGTGAACACACGCACAATGGCAACTGAATTCCCTCCTACTTCAAGAACATTGTCCTGAGCTTTAATATCGTCCGCCTGCAAAACGTGCTTCCATATTGCAACAAGTGTCCCCTCAATATCACCTTCCACAATATCATCTAACGAAAGCTCCTCCTCCTTCATTAAGGACTGAAGTGCTTTTCGATCGATTTTCCCACTAACCGTCTGCGGAAAATAGTCCAAAATAAAAATCTTATCGGGAACCATGTAGGAAGGAAGAGTATTTTGCAGAGCCTTCCTAATCTCCGCCTTTATTTTTACCTCATCTTTAGCGTGATAATTCGACAGAGTAACAAAAGCCGCTAGCACTGGCTGTCCCAGTTCCTTACTCACTATTACAACCGCAGACTCTCGGATATTTTTTATTCTGTTTATTGAGTTCTCAATCTCGCCAGATTCAATGCGAAATCCTCGAACCTTGAGCTGCGTATCGTTTCTCCCTATATATTCAATATTTCCGTTCGGTAATAGCATTACAATATCGCCAGTCCTATAAAGCCTCTTACTTTCAAGCTTTCCAGTTTTTGGATCAGCCACATCAATATATACAAATTTTTCTTTTGTCAGCTCCGGCCTATTTAAGTACCCCTGAGCAAGTTGCGCACCACCAATAAAAAGCTCACCTGCCCCCCCTAAAGGTGAAGGCTTAAGCTCTTCATCTAATACATAAAAATCAACACCAGCTAAAGGACTCCCGATATTCTTAACGCTTTGCCCAGCCACATACTTATGGCAAGTTACAGCAACTGTCGCTTCAGTTGGGCCATAAAGATTGTACATTTGAAGTCTATCGGCCCAGTACAGAAATACATTATCCGCGCAGGCCTCACCACCTACGACAATACTTTTAAGCTCTCCTATTGGCTGCCCGGTCGGAAATGTAGCGAGAATAGTCGGAGTAATCATTGGGATAGTATCAATACGATTCTCCCTAATGTAGTTCAACAATGCTTCACCCAACAACTTATTATCTGGATAAAGATACAATGTCGCACCAATCAGGAGTGGCATCCATGTATCAACAAACGAAGCATCGAATGTATAAGAAAGAATCTGTATAGCGGTATTTTCCGATGAAACATTGAGCACCGGTTGAACATTTTCAATAAAGCTCGCTATTGCACTATGTTGAACGGCTACTCCTTTCGGAACCCCGGTACTTCCAGACGTATAGATCACATACATCAAACTGGATAACGGAATTTCTTTTAAAACATTATCGCTTGATTGCTTTTCAACTAGAGCCTTCTCCTGATCACTATCAGGAATAATTAAAGCCCCTCGAAATTCGGAAAATTTATGCTCATATGCTTTTGAGGTTATCACCAATTCCGTTTGTGTATCTTCAAGAATAAAATCAAACCTAGCAGTGGGGTAATCAGGATCAAGAGGTAAATAGACGGCACCGACTTTCACTATCGCCATCATAAACACAACACGGCTTATTGACTGCTCAACACATACCGCAACAATATCTCCACTCTCAACACCGCGTTCAATCAAGTGCCTTGCCAACTGATTTATTTTCTCATTTAGCAGACCGTAAGTTATACTATCAGAGCGATGCAACAAGGCAGTTTTACTTGACCTTAGCTTCGCCTGACTCTCAAACATATCGACGATAGTGATACCTTTTGCCTTTTCCATGTGCTATCTCCAAAATTCCATTTAATGTCATCAACCCACCAAAAACTCCACCTTATAAAGCTTTCACCAATGAGAGGAGGCGAGAACTAAGGGTTTTTAGCGATAAAGAATCGCGCTTTTTAAACCTATGAGAAGTGCCAAGTCTATTTAACCCCCACAGTCACACAACTGCAAAAAACGCATATCAACCAACTAAAACAACTCTTCACGACAGACTATAAGTCTCACGCAGACTCAGTTAAGTCAAAGCCAAAGAAGCTGTCAAAAATATATTATAAATTTATTTAGCTATAACTCTCAGCCCCTTTATTCCAAATCACCTAATGGCATTATTGTAATTAGCTTTTATAAACGCGCCTGAAATGACCATGGCCCTATCCCACCGACGATTGGTATTTGCCGACACGGGAAGCGCGATATATCTCCCGGAGCAGATATTCAGGGCCAGGTTTCAAGTACGGATTTTGCTCGATGCCGACTGGGCGAGTCCCCCGATATCCTTTCAGCAATGCTGCAACCGGTGACGCAACCCGGACAATGAAGGCTCAGGATCAAATTGACGCTCGATGGGACTGCGCTCCCATCTGATCGGCCAACCTTCCAGCAGAACCTGCCTGGGGCATGCGCAGAGAGACGATGAGCCGCAGCTACACCACACGACTAGAGCAACTCTGGACGCTTCACTGTCATTGAAGCCGTCCACCCGTCGACCTTTAAAAATGAGAGCCCATTCAACTAATCATTTTCTAATGCGCTGAATCAGCTGTTCGGCGAGGGTGTTCTCAGCTTCGAGAGGACTCCCATGAAACTGCGCCTGACAAAGAAAACACTGCTCACTAGCCTGGGGGCCATCGCCCTGCTCATAGCCTTGGGCGTTCAACAGTATCAACTCTCGATATTGCGAGGCTCCCTGGAAGGGGCTGCGGAGAAAGCCAAGCTCGATGCGCTGCTCTCGAGAATGAGTGCAAGTGATGATCGCCTGGACGCTATCGCGGGTAAACCGTTAGTCACGCAAGAAGACTTCTCTGCAGCGCAGAAGGCGATCTCAAACCGGGTCGACGTTGTACAAGACTACGCAAAGCGTGCGCACGACCTTGCCACTGATGTCGCCCATTCAGCTGCAAACTCCAGCGAGCTCCTGGTGATCAAGGCCGATGTGGAGTCATTGAGTGGAACAGTCCAACGACTGAGCAAGCCTGAGAAATCATCCGCGACACCCTCCCCATCCAAGCCTGCTAAGCCCAAACCGGCCGCTAAAGCCAAGGCACCTCCCGCCCCACCTGAGCCCCCTCCCTTCCAGATGTTCGGCATCGAGTACAGGGGGGGAGAGAAGTTCCTATCTATTGCTCCTTCAGGAAGTACACGGCTGAGCCAGATTTACCTGGTTCGACCTGGAGACGTTGTTGCGGGAACTCAATGGCGGCTGAAGGCGCTCAACGAAATAACTGCGACATTCGACGCATCCGGATCAACAAGAACATTGAGCCTTCAGCCATAGGAATTAACTACCCATGAATCTAAAGATTCTCTGCACCCTCGCCTGCTACCTGATCCCCACGGCTTACGCCGCAGCAGCACCGGTATCTGCAGGCCAGGCATCACAGCTCCACTTCACCGCCGAAGGCGAATCATCACAGAGAAGGCTCCAGGACAAGGCAGCAAATGCATGGGGGATATCCACCCAAGAGTACGAGCGGTACCAAGATGTGATGCAGGGGCCGCGGGGGGTGTACTCGCCGGGGCTGGACCCACTGACTGCCCTGGGTATCGAAGCACGCTCTGATGAGGAGCGCCGGCGCTATGCGGAGCTGCAAGTAAAGACCGAGAGGCAGCGTGTAGAAAAAGAGTTGTCGTATCAGCGCGCATACGATGAAGCGTACAGGAGGCTGTACCCAAGCGAGAAAGCGATCGAGATCTCCTCGGCAACCCTGACCAATCCAACAGCAAACAGCTCACCGTTGCTGCAGGGAGACGGTCGCCTGGCGATCTTCGTGAAAGACAACTGCGTTGCGTGCATCGACGAAGTGAAGAAGCTACAAGCATCGCAGGCACCTTTCGACCTCTACTTCGTCGGCAGCCAGGGCGATGACGAGCGCATCCGGCGATGGGCAATTCTCGCTGGCGTCGACCCGGTCAACGTCAAGAGCCGACGAATCACCCTCAACCATGACCAAGGTCGCTGGCTCGGCCTTGGCCTGGGCGGTGAACTACCAGCGGCAGTAAAACAGGTGAATGGCCAATGGCGCCGTCAGCAATGAGGGCCTGCTGGATCCTGGTGCTGCTGTGCAGCCAGGCAATGGCCGCTGAGGATCCTCCCCCAGCTTACAAGGCGATTGCGATCGCCCATGGAGTACCAGCCGTGGTGCTGTATTCCGTTGCGCTGCAAGAGAGCGGTACCAAACTTCGAGGACAGATTGTGCCTTGGCCTTGGACGCTGAATGTGGCCGGTACCGGCTACCGATTCGCTACCAGGATCGATGCGTGCAGGGCGCTGAATATTGCTATCGCAACTGCTGGTCCGTCGAGAGTCGACGTAGGCCTTGGTCAGACGAACATCCACGCTAACGGCCATCGCTATAGCTCCCCCTGCGAAGGGCTCGACCCTTACAAGAACCTGAATGTCACCGCAGAGATTCTGGCTGAACACAAAGCCAAGGGTGGCAACTGGTTTGACGCAGCGGGTCGCTACCACCGCCCTGCCGGTGGCGCGCCTGCAGCCAAATACAGAGCAGATTTCGCTCGGCACCTCAGCCGTGTCACAGGCATAAACTTCTTGGTGAACAATCCATGACGAGTTTTCTGAAGGCAGCTCCGGTCCTGCTTGCAATGCTTGCAGCAGGCACGGTGCAAGCCAGTTCCAAACTCATAGTTGTCCAGGACAACGGTGGGGTTTCAGCCCTGCCCTACTACCAGGACCTCAACCTGGTACCAGAGTCGGGTCCCCCACCACTCAAAGGACTCCTAAGCGGTGGAGCCTATCCCGTCAAAACTCCAGAGATGACGCCAGGGTCGGTAGTAGGCAGGACAATCAATGCCCCTGGCCTGCAACCGCTTTTTCTCATCGGTGACGACCCGATGTCACGAACATGGCTGACACAGCACCTGCAGCAGCTGCAGCAACTGCAAGCAGTGGGGCTAGTAGTCAACGTCACCTCCGCCGCTCGGTTCGACGAGATCAGGCGTTTGGCGCCCGGATTGCAACTTGAGCCAACACCTGCAAGCGATATCGCCAACCGGCTAGGGCTGAAGCATTACCCGGTACTGATCACCTCAACAACCATTCAACAGCAGTAAGAGGTGGTGCATGCAGGGACCGTCAGCAGTCTTCACGGTAGTCATCAGCCACCCCCTTAGTCGGCCAGGCAGAGAAGAGCTGATTGCCCAGGTCAGGCATGTGAGCGAGCTATACGGGGGCAAGGTCACTGGCGTTTCACAGATCAATGAACACGCATTTGCACTCCGGCTAGCCGAACGGTTACCCGATGAAGACGTTGAACAGGCCCGTAGGGAAGCAACAGCGTTCACGCACAAGAGGAACGAGCATGACCACCTATTCACTTGAGTCACTTCTACGCCCTCCGGTGGAGCTGTTCACCACGGCTGTCTGCTACGTCGCGGCGGCACTCTGCGTTCAAGCTCCATGGGCGTTCGCACTGACACCTCTGTTCGGAATAGTCGCAGCACTGGGCTTCGCCTACCTGGGCACAGTTCGATTACTGCAGGCACGCAGGGTGCTGCGTTACCAGGCCAACCTTAGACGACTTCCCCATTACACAATGACTAGCGCTGAAATGCCGATCAGCAACGAGCGTCTATTCATCGGCAGGGGATTTCGCTGGACGCAGAAACACACCCAACGCTTAACTGATACCTACCTGCCCCAATACTCCAGATACGTCGAACCGACCAGGCTGTATGAGGGGGCGCGCTGGCTGGAGGAGCGTCTGGAGTTTGCCCCCTTCCCTCTGAAGGCGATCACGAAGCTCACCAGTTGGGACTCCAGCCTGAACCCCGCCCGTCCTCTTCCACCCGTGGGAGGTCTACCGAGGTTGCATGGGATAGAGCCAGATGAGCAGAACGTCAGCCAGCCACTCGGCGAGCGGGTAGGACACTCTCTTGTGCTGGGAACCACCCGCGTCGGGAAGACACGACTGGCTGAGGTTTTCATCACACAAGATATTCGCCGAACACATCGCCGTGGATCATCACGACGCATGGGCAGAAGAAGCCAAACCCCACATCGCTGGAGCCGGCGTGGGCGACCAGAACAACGACCTGATCATGAGGTCGTGATTGTCTTCGACCCCAAGGGCGACGCTGATCTGCTCAAGCGCATGTACGTCGAGTGCAAGCGAGCAGGGCGTCTCGATGAGTTTTACGTGTTCCACCTGGGGTGGCCCGACATCTCCGCACGCTACAACGCCATAGGTCGCTTCGGCCGGATAAGCGAGGTCGCAACCCGTATCGCCGGCCAGCTGTCTGGAGAAGGCAACTCAGCTGCGTTCAGGGAGTTCGCATGGCGGTTCGTCAACATCATCGCTCAGTCGCTGGTCGCCCTAGGTCGGCGCCCAGACTACGAGCAGATCCGCCGGCACGTGATCAACATCGACGAGCTGTTCATTGAGTACGCGCAAAAATACTTCGCTGAACACGATCCGAAGGCCTGGGAGACCATTGTTGCGCTGGAAGCGAAGATCGATCGCAAGAATCTCTCGTTCGCGATGAAAGACCGCCCGCTGCGCGTGGTAGCCGTCGACATGTACTTGACCCAGAAACGCATCAACGACTCTGTGATGGATGGCCTGCGCAGCGCAGTGCGCTATGACAAGACCTACTTCGACAAGATCGTCGCATCCCTGCTGCCTCTCCTTGAGAAACTCACCACGGGCCGGATTGCAGAGTTACTCGCCCCGGACTACCTGGATCTTTCGGATCAGCGCCCCATTTTTGACTGGATGCAAGTCATCCGAAAACGTGCCGTTGTTTACATCGGCCTCGATGCACTCTCGGATACCGAAGTCGCCGCGGCCGTGGGCAACTCGATGTTCAGCGATCTGGTATCTGTTGCCGGCCACATCTACAAACACGGCATCGACGACGGACTGCCTGGAAACATGGCCGGGGGTAAGGTCCGCATCAACCTCCACGCAGATGAGTTCAACGAACTGATCGGGGACGAGTTTATCCCGATGGTAAACAAGGCTGGCGGCGCCGGTATGCAGGTCACTGCTTATACGCAAACCATGAGCGATATCGAAGCGAAGATTGGTTCGAAAGCCAAAGCCGGCCAGGTCATCGGTAACTTCAACAACCTGTTCATGCTACGAGTTCGGGAGACCGCGACGGCAGAACTTCTGACCAATCAGCTACCCAAGGTGCAGATCTACAACAGCACCCCGGCGAGCAGTGCGAACGACTCACTCAACGGTAAGACAGCATTCACCTCGAGCTCACACGACCAATTGCAGGCGACGAGCGTGCCGATGATTGAGCCAGCTCATGTAGTTGGATTGCCTAAGGGGCAGGCTTTCGCGCTGCTCGAAGGTGGAAACCTCTGGAAGATCCGAATGCCGCTGCCGGCCAACGACCCCGACGATGTCATGCCAGGCAACCTGCAGGAACTCGCTGCCGGCATGCGGCAATCATCGGCTGGATCGGAATGGTGGGAAGCCCCGGGCTATCAAGAACTGAAAAGCGCACTGCCTGATGACCTGGTCGAAGACTTTCGCCAGGCCGCCACCGATGACGAGGAGTAGTGCATGGCAGATGACGTATCAAAGAAGGCTCAACAGCAACAGGAGCGACCAGAGTCGCTGATCAGCAAGATTTTCTGGTTCCCCTTCAACTTCCTCGGGGTGATGTTCGGCTCTCTCATAGTCGCGATCCTGGTCGACTGGGTATGCCTCTATTTTTTCTGGCCAGAAGCCGGCTGGAGGCATGGGCAGCAAATGCTAACAAATGAGCTCAGTTGGCTATCCCAGGGGCTGGTACACAGTGCCGTTGTGCAAGAACCCGGGCGCACAGCAACCTGGCTCGTTACAGGGGCCTATGACTGGCTGATCGTGAAGACTGGGATGCTCAGCTGGGTCCAGGGGATGGAGTCGATAGCGCATGCCGGCCCACGCAACGACCTGGACATTCGATACATGGCAGCACAAAGCGTCACGACGGTGCAGAACTATGCCCTTGCAGCGCTGTTCACCGTCCTGGTGTTCTGTGTTCGTCTCGTTGTGTTGTTGATGACCATACCGCTGTTCGCTATGGCTGCACTCACAGGCCTGGTCGACGGCCTGGTCCGACGAGATCTCCGCAAGTTCGGTGCTGGGCGCGAGTCCAGCTACCTCTATCACAAGGCAAGGGGAACGCTCATTCCGCTGGCCATTCTCCCGTGGACCTTCTACCTGGCGCTTCCGATCAGCATCAGCCCCCTCATGGTCCTACTCCCGTGTGCGGCGCTGCTCGGCGTCGCAGTGAGTATCACTGCTGCCAGCTTCAAGAAATATCTTTGAGGATCAACGATGCAATGGACCCAAGAACAACTCCCCATCATTGGCTCGAAAGCCTCCGAAATTGTTGTCAAGGCCTTCGCCGGCACCGGTAAGACGACAACCTTGGTTGGCTTCGCAAAAGCGAATCCTCAACTAAGAATTCTTTACCTCTGCTACAACAAATCCGTCGAGATCGCGGCGCGAGGAAGATTTCCACGTAACGTGATCAATAAGACAGCCCACGGCTTGGCTTATCCCGTATTCGGTACTCAGTACAGCCACAAACAGACCAAAAACTTGAGGCTTACAGAGATTGCGCGAGCGATCGACTCCCAAGACTGGGAGCTTGTCCGGGATGTCATGACGACCCTCAACAACTTCATGGCCAGCGCGGATAGCGAGATCGATCGACAGCACTATCCTCGTTTCCGCGATAAACCTCACATCACAACGGCTCAGGAACGCTTCGTTCAACAGAGCATTGGTACCGCTCGCAGATTCTGGCAACGGGCCATCGACGTGGATGACTCAAGCGTTCTGATCCCCCACGACGGATACCTGAAGCTGTATCAGCTGAGTAAGCCTGACCTAAGCCAACGATTCGACAGCGTGCTCCTGGACGAAGGCCAAGACATCAACCCCGTCATTGCAGATATCGTTCGTCTACAACGCATCCAAAAGATCCTGGTTGGTGACCCACATCAGCAGCTGTACCGGTTTAGGGGTGCAGAGGACACATTGGATAGTGACTGGATGGCCGGCGCCGAGGAGCATTACTTGACCCAAAGTTGGCGGTTCGGCCCAGCGATCGCTCATGTCGCGAACATCATCCTTTCTTACAAGGGAGAAACCCGAAAGCTGCAAGGACTCGGCGCACAAACCCTGGTCAAGAAAGCGCTACCAGAGGATCTTCCCCATCGAGCCTTCATTCATCGGACAGTGATTGGCGTCATCGAGAACGCCCTGCAGCTGGTACGGTGCCAGTCGCAGCCAAAGTTCTATTGGGTAGGAGGAATAGACAGCTATTCATTGCGCGACCTCGAGGACCTTTACTATTTCAGTCGCGACCAGACCGCTCAGGTGCAAAATAAGAAACTCTTGCGCGACTACCGAGACTACCAGCAGTACACAGAAATTGCGGAGGTAAGCCAGGACAGCGAAATGCTGAGATCGATCAAGATCATCTCGGCCTATCCCGACCTGCCCTCAAGAATCCTCGAGCTGCGCAAACTCACCACCGAAGACGAGCTTGACGCAACGATCACGCTTACGACCGGGCACAAGGCCAAAGGCCTGGAATGGGACTATGTCTGCCTGTACGACGACTTTACTGCGGATCCTCTGTCGCCGGACCTTGATCCAGGGCGCCGCGACGACGAGCTCAACCTCATCTATGTGGGTGTGACTCGAGCCATGAAGATCCTCGCAATCAACAGCCTGGTGCTATCCATCATGGCTAGATACGTGGCGGCCAACAGGGTGCCGGCCTGACTAGAGGAGCGACAGATGTCGGAAAAACGCTTCGAGCATCGCATTGAACACTTGCCAATCCCCTTCCGAACTCAACAACGCGGTACGTTGATGTTCAAAACAGAGGAGTCGACACTTGAGCCAGATCTACCTGCCCTACTGCAGAACGAAAGTTTCAGGGCCGAACTGGATAAGCTTGGGAAAGCAGGTTGGGAGCTAGTCGCCGTTCAAGCGGTCTGCAGGGGGGAAATCAAGGTTGGCAACCAAAATATGCAAGCCTGGGCCTACGGATTTCCAATGCCTATCGGCTACCTGCTGTTTCTCAAGCGCGAATGTTGATCCGTCCTTTGTAAACATCACCTGGCTGGTAAAGCCAGCCGGCCTGGCCATATCGAAAGCCCGCTATCGGCGAGCTTTCACATTCATCCCGTGGCTAACAATAGGGTTGAACTCTCTGTGCAAAAAAATGAAAGGTTCCTGGTTAACCATTTCTTGAGGCGCACTACAAACCTCTAGCGGCATGCTTTGGCAACAGTCTTGCCAGAGTCCCGCCACCCGTGAACCGCCATCTACTTTCGACATCTACACGCCGCTCATCGATGACAGCGCTGGCCATGATCGTTGCTGGCGGCATTGCAGTCAGTCCGGTGGTGGAAGCCGCTACAGCATCTGAGCAAACCAACATCGAGGTCATGATCAGGCAGCTTAATGCCCTTGAGGACTCTGCGCGGCGTAGTAGCGCCATCGCAGGTGAACCAGGGCAACGCTACTACTTCGACTATGACCGCCTGGCTGCAGACATCCAGCGGATCCGCCAAGGCCTTCAGGCTTATCTCACCCCGAGTCGCGCCCAACCTCGAGACGCCGCAGACCTCTCCGGTCAGTACACCACCGGAGGGAAGAGGCAATGAGTATGAGCTCTGCGCAAACTGCCGCCTTCAACGCAGCAAGTGGTGCGACCGCCCAGGCAAGTACCAACCTAATCGTCGGGGCAGTGATGGCCGTCGCAATGCTCTGGGCGGCATGGGCGCTGTACAGCATCTACCGTGGCTGGGCCACCAAAAATATCGATCGTTCAATCGCCAGTTCATCTGCCATCCGAGTGCTGCTGCTTCTGATGGTCCTGTCCTTCATCGTTCTCAGTTGATCAAAGGAGCAATCATGCCCACCCCCAAAATTCAGCTAATCGCATTGCTTGCCGCTGCATCTGTCATCCAGGCAGCGAACGCGGCCCTGCCTCAGGCACAGGCTCCCTCCCGCGGCGAAGGGAAGAATTGGTTACAGACATTTCAAAACTACGGTTATGACGCATTCATGCTGCTGGGTCTGATAGCTCTTGGCACCATGATCATCGGGGTAGCTGTGCATGCCTTCGGGGTGTACCACGACATCCATGAAGGTAAGAAGAAGTGGCGGGATCTCGGCTCGACTGCTGTCGTTGGCGTCTGCCTGGTTGGCATCGCAATCTTCATGGTCACCAAGGCCACCAGCATTCTTTGATGGTAGTGAGCGCCCATGGCTGACGACAAACACGACGACAGAACCCTCCAGTTCCTACCCAATAACCTGAACCGACAGCCCGTAATCATGGGTGGACTTACAGCAGACGAGATGTGGGCAACGATTTCCGTCAGCGGTGCCGTTGGGTTTGTCCTTGGTGTGCCGGCATCGATCCTCTTCGGAAACTGGTCGCTCCTCATCGCTGGAGCATTGGTTGGGGGAGTGCTCGGGTTGTCTGTTGCAAGCAGGATCATTCGCCGCATGAAACGGGGACGCCCTGACACTTGGTTTTATCGCCACATACAAGTGGCCATTGCCCAAGCTCACCTTCCATTCGGCAACAGCAGCCTGATCACGCGATCAGGTGCATGGACCTGCCGCCGTGACAAAAGGAACCTCCATGAGTTTTCGTAAAAAAGTGAACGCTCAAGAGGCGCACATCCTTAGTCTGCGCATTGCGCTACTTTTGATGACGATAATTGCCGCCTATATGGCCTACGGTTGGAAAACTGCGCCTAGTGATCTGACCATCCACGTCCCGCCAGATCTGCGTAGTGGCAGCACGCGAAAGTGGTGGGACGTCCCTCCTGAGAGCGTCTACGCCTTCGGCTTCTACATTTTTCAGCAGATGCAGAGATGGCCGCGCGACGGTGAAGAAGACTATTTAGCGAATATCAGCAGGCTGGACGGCTACCTGACCCCCAGTTGCCGTGACTATCTGAAAAAAGACTACGAGCTAAGGCTGAATGCTGGAGAACTCCGAAAACGCGAACGCAGCGTGTCGGAGATTCCTGGACGCGGGATCAACGATCAGAGCGGTGAACACACCAGCGTCAAGAGCATAAACGACTGGATTGTTAATCTCGATCTGATCGCTGACGAATCGGTGGCTGGGGAACGGGTTAAGCGGGCACTCGCAAGATACCCTCTACACATCATTCGATCTGATACCGACCCCGAGAAAAACCCGTTTGGCCTCTTGTGGAACTGCTACGCGGGCGATCCTCAACGCATCGAAGTCTCCCCGGCAGGAGATAAACCATGAACCTACGTCTGCGGTTAGGTCTGTGGTTAGCTGGCACTGCTCTCCTGGTAACGACCAGCGCGCAGGCGGTTGAGATCATGCAGTGGGAGCGTATACCTCTTCCCGTTCCCCTCCACGTTGGTGAGGAAAGGATCGTGTTTGTCGACCAAAACGTTCGCGTCGGCATCCCTCCAAGCATCGCCGGCAGCCTTCGTGTACAAAGCGTTGGCGGGGCAATCTACTTTCGAGCAAGCGAAGAAATTCCGCCTACACGGCTCCAACTGCAAAATGTCGCTACGGGCGAAATCATGCTCGTAGACATTGCGGCAACGGCGCCTAAACCTGGCCAAGCCTCACTTGAGCCAGCAAAGATTATCGCGGGTGACAGCATTGCTGCGGCGCGTTATGGCCAAACCTCCAAAACAAGCACTCCTGGTTCAGCTCGAGCTCAAACACCTTCCCCCGATGAGGAGGAGGCAGAGGAAGAGCCTCGTCATGAGACACCTTCTCCCGTCGCGCTAACACGATATGCAGCCCAAATGCTGTATGCACCTCTGCGCACTGTTGAGCCAGTAGCCGGAATCCAGCCGGTACGGGTGGATCGTAAAATGGATCTGAGCACTTTGCTTCCAACTCTGCCTGTTGAAGCTGTGGCCATAGGAGCCTGGCAGCTCGACAACACATTTGTGACGGCAATCAAGCTGCGCAACTTGAGCCCCGAACAACTGACCCTAAATCCAAGGGACCTCCTAGGCAGCTTTGCAACAGCCACATACCAACACCCCTACCTCGGGCCCCGGGGAAACCCTTCTGATACCACAACTCTGTACCTGGTCACCCAGGGCAAAGGGCTCAAACATTCGTTGCTTCCAAGTTCGGTAAACCAGATTGATCCGAAGATGGGGGGTGAACGTGAACATTCAAAGTAACCCCCTCCTGAAGTGGCTTGCAGTGCCCTTTCTTGTCTTCGCTGTGGTGATGTTCTTTACCGCAACGAAGAAGGGGCAGGTGGATCACCAGGAAAACAACGTCGTGGCCATCGGTTCCGGTGAAGCACAAAAACTAGGTGTGGATGGCGACACACCAGGTGACACGCTTCGGACCGTAGTCACAGAAAGCAAGGAGCTTCGGAAACAGGTGGCTGATCTGCTAAAGATCAACAACGATCAGAAGTCTCAGAACGAAGAGCTTCAGAAGCAGCTGAAGGACATAGACTCAAAAGTTGAGAGCCGTCTAGACAATGCGAAAAAAGAACTAGAGGACGAGGTTCAGAACAAGAGCCAGGGGCTGATCGACTCTCTGCAAACTCAACTCAACAACCTCAGCAACCAACCTAACGCAACTGGGGGCGACCTTCCAATTGGGTTTGGTGTGCAGCCAGGTGACGGCAAAGGCTTCGAACAGTCTCCTACAACGAAGGACGGCCTTGTCTGGATTGAACCACGCGATGCCACTGCTGTGGATGCGAACGGTAAACCCCTGCCCCTCGGTTCTAGTCAGGCTGCAAGCGGGTTCAACTTTCCTACCAGTTTCGGCCCGGCAGCCAACAGAGGCCAGAATGCACTGGAACAGATCGATCAAGGCCTGCGTCCTGGAAATCAACAGGTCGACCGTGAAACCAGGAAGTTTGTGCGCAAGACCTACACCCTGCCCCAGAACTCCACGCTGATGGGATCAGTGGCCATGTCTGCCCTGATCGGCCGGGTGCCTATTGATGGAACCGTCAACGACCCGTTTCCTTTCAAGATCCTGATTGGCCCAGACAACCTGACTGCGAATGGCATCGAGCTCCCCAACGTAGCTGGTGCAGTCGCAACAGGCACCGCCAGTGGCGACTGGACACTCTCGTGTGTAAGAGGGCAGATCCGCAGCCTGACGTTTGTCTTCAACGACGGCACTGTCAGGACCTTCCCGGCGCCGGCTGAAGACGCGGACGGCAACCAGAACAACAACCAGGCCAGCAGTACAGATGGGAAGACCATTCAGGGTGGCCTGGGCTGGATCAGCGACTCCTACGGTATTCCATGTATTTCGGGCGATCGGCGCTCCAACGCGGCCGAGTATTTGACTAATCAGTCGCTTGTTACTGCCGCCGGTGCCGGCGTTGCGAAGCTGCTTAAAGCCGACGAGAGCAACAACACAACGATGTTTAGCGGGAACGGCACCTCTTTCGGCACCACCGGCTCATCCGGAAATTCTGCGATCGGATCGATCTTGTCCGGAGGCGTAAGTGATATCCGCTCCTGGATGAACAAGCTCTATGGCGAGGCATTTGCTGCTGTGTATGTACAGCCTGGCGCGAAGGTCGCCGTACACCTCGATCAGCAACTGGCGATCGACTATGAACTGAAGGGTCGCAAAGTCGACTACCACTCCGGAGCGAATAATGTCCCAGCCGCGCTCGATTAATGCTCTCCCACTTGCAGTCATGGCAATTGCACTCCTTGCAGGTTGCACAACAAACAAAGACAAACTGCTCCCGCACGGAGAAGAAACCATGATGGATGTTTGGCAACAGGGAGCCCCAGGAGGGGCAAGCAGCTCAAGCAGCCGACAAGTGCTCGATGCACGGTTACAACTGAGACGTCCCCTCGATGAGCAGCAGATGACGAATCAGCGCGCCACAGCAGACGACTTTGCACGCACCGCACAGAACGAGATCTACAGCCAATTTAAACGCCTGCCGAATCCTGACCTGGTCATGTACGTGTTCCCGCATCTGGCTGGATCTGACCCAGTGCCTGTTCCCGGATACACCACCGTTTTTCCGCTCTATCAGCGTGTGCAGTACGCAATGCCAGGCGAGCGGACAGAGGACTATTGAGATGGGATTCTTCGAGCGCCTGCGCGACAAACTCAACCTCGCGGTTGAGTCTGATGAACAACTAACAAGTGAACCTGTTCACCCTGATCTAGAACAAGCGCGGGAGCGCTACCTGGAGCGCCTGCAGGCGCTGGGAATCCCCACTCCAAGTGAAGGGTCGCAACCGGCCAAAAAGAGGGATGTATCGAAGCTCTACGAAGTTGCTCCGTCGATTGTGGACCTATTGCCCTGGGTCGAATACTTACCTGAGGAGCAGGCCATGCTGCTCGAGGACGGGGTATCGCGCGCGGCTTTCTTTGAGCTTGTACCGATCGGGACCGAGGGTCGAGAAGCCGAATGGCTACATCTTGCCAGGGACGCACTTGAAAATGCTCTGCAGGACAGCTTGGATGAGCTGGAAAGCTCGCCCTGGGTGCTACAACTCTATGCCCAAGACGAAACACGCTGGGACGAGTACCGGGAAAATCTGAACAAATACGTGCACCCTCGAGTACAGGGGAGTGAGTTCACCAAGCTCTACCTGGCCCTCTTTCAGCGTCACCTGGACGCGATTTCAAAACCTGGTGGACTTTTCGAAGATACGACGGTCAGCAAGCTGCCATGGCGGGGTCAGAACCGTAAGGTTCGCCTGGTCGTATATCGTCGGGTGAAAAAACAGGATCTCAACGTGCGCGGCCAAGATCCTGGCTCCTACCTGAAACTGATCTGCGAGCGACTCATCGGCGCCCTGGCAAATGCCGGCGTGGTTGCAAAACGCCTAGACGAAACGGGAATCCAAAATTGGTTGATCCGTTGGTTCAATCCATACCCTGATCATCTAGGCGACAGTGACCAGGACATTCGACGGTTCTACGAACAAGTATGTGAGCCGCCCCGTGACCTCGAGGACGGTGAGCTTCCCCTAGCCAGCGGCACTGATTTTTCGCAGAACCTTTTTTTCAGAGAGCCGCTGTCAGACGTTGATAAAGGCCTGTGGGTTTTCGATGGCAGACCCCATCGAGTAGTGATGCTCGACCGGTTGAAAAACCCGCCTAAGACCGGTCATCTAACGGGTGAAATTAGACAAGCAGATGCGCTCAACGCCCTATTTGACCGTCTACCTGAGAACACAACACTTTGCATCACCATGGTGCCGACACCCCAGGACCTCCTCGAGGGGCACCTCGAGCAGCTGTCAAAGAAAGCGGTTGGCGATACTCAGGCCTCGCTGCACACGCGGCAAGACGTTGAAACTGCTCGCACCATCCTTGGTCGCAAGCACAAACTTTATCGCGCCAGCGTGGCCTTCTTTCTGAGCGGCAAAGACAGGTTCGAGCTGGATCAGCGATCAACCCAGCTCTGCAACGTACTGCAAGCTGCCGGCATGCATCCAGTGATGCCGCAAGATGAAGTCGCACCTCTCAACAGCTATCTGCGCTGGTTGCCTTGCAACTTCGATCCGAACGAACGTCGAGCCATGGACTGGTACGTCCAGTTGATGTTCGTTCAGCATATTGCGAATCTGGCCCCGATCTGGGGGCGCTCGACAGGAACCGGCCACCCAGGATTCACATTTTTCAACCGCGGCGGTGCGCCCCTCACATTCGATCCCTTCAACCGGCTTGACCGGCAAATGAATGCCCATGGCTTTATTTTCGGCCCAACCGGATCGGGCAAGTCCGCATCCCTGACAAACGTGATCTGCCAGATGCTTGCGATTTACGGTCCTCGGATGTACGTCGCCGAGGCCGGTAACAGCTTCGGCTTACTGGCACAGTTCGCACAGAACTTGGGGCTGTCGGTGCATAGAGTACGCCTAGCGCCGGGTTCCGGCGTGAGTCTTGCCCCCTTTGCAGATGCCATCAAACTGGTCCAGACCCCAAATATGGTCAAAGTCCTCGATGCGGACGACATCGAGGCCTCCGACGCCACTTCCCAGCGCGCAGAGATGGAAGATGAGCAGCGGGACATCCTCGGCGAAATGGAGATCATTGCTCGTTTGATGATCACTGGCGGCGAAGAAAAAGAAGATGAACGCATGACCAGGGCCGACCGAAGCGCCATCCGACAAGCCATTCTTGCCGCTGCCAATACCTGCGTGAAGGCGGGGCGCGTGGTGTTGACCCAGGATGTGCGTGATGCCCTGTACGAGGCCTCTCGTAACGAAGGAACCCCCGAAACTAGGCGAAACCGGCTTTCGGAAATGGCTGAGGCGATGGACATGTTCACCATGGGTGCGGACGGCGAGATGTTCAACCGCGAAGGCACCCCATGGCCGGAGGCGGACCTGACTGTCGTTGATTTCGCAACATACGCTCGCGAAGGCTATGCGGCCCAGCTTGCGATCGCCTACATCTCAATGCTCAACACAGTGAACAACATCGCCGAACGCGATCAGTACAAAGGGCGCCCGATCGTCAAAATCACTGACGAAGGCCACATCATCACTAAGCACCCCCTGCTGCTCCCTTACGCCATGAAGATCACGAAAATGTGGCGAAAGCTCGGTGCTTGGTTCTGGCTAGCAACACAAAACATCGATGATATCCCAGCCTCCGGTGCCCCTATGCTCAACATGATTGAGTGGTGGATGTGCCTCAATATGCCGCCCGATGAGGTCGAAAAAATTGCAAATTTCCGAGAGCTCACGTCAGCACAGAAAAAAATGATCCTTTCTGCAAGTAAGGAGAGCGGGAAATTCACCGAAGGTGTGCTTCTGGGCAAAGGCAAAGAGTTCCTCTTCCGTGTAGTACCACCGAGCCTATATCTCGCCCTTGCCATGACCGAAAGTGAAGAAAAGGCCCAGCGCTTCAAGATCATGCAGGAGCTGGGATGCGATGAGCTTCATGCAGCACTTCAAGTAGCCGCGGATCTCGATCGGCAGCGCGGTATCGCATCGTTCCCCATCAAATTTCCTGAAAACAAGGCCATGGAGCACCAGGCATGAGAGTCCTCAATACCTTGACCCAGAATTTAATCGAGAGCCTGACCCAGCTGCTTAAAAGCCCGGGCGAGGATGCCCTGCAGGCGCTCGAGGTGTGTGCCCCTGTACTGATCGAAGAGCTGCAACAGATCAAAAGTAATGCTCTTGATCGACGCGAAGTGATGCCACGGATTCAGTCAGCACTGAACGAGTGGTTACAGCGACACCCACAACAGGAAGACGCCTTGAAGGACCTTCTAGCGGCCCTGGAACGACAAAAGCTACTGGCAGAGATCTCTAAGGCCACCGAGGAACCTAAGACATGAACGCAAAGCGTAAGGACATAGTCCTTTTTGCGATCATCGCGGCCGTCGCATTAATCACGTTTGTCGCGATTCCTGTGGTGTACCTGTCGAAAAGCAAACCACCAGGTGGCTCGAACAAGGGGCAAGAGAGTTCCTGGCTCTATGGTAAACCGGATGCCAGGTGGACCATCACCGAGTATGCCGACCTCGAGTGTCCGTACTGCAGGACTTACACCCCACAACTCATGCAGTGGATCGATGGGCAAACAGACGTCAACCTCGTCTGGCACCATTTTCCACTGCAGATGCATGGAGCTGCAGCGCTTAAAGAGGCGCGCATGGTGCAATGTGCCGGCAAACTTGGAGGGGGTAAGGCATTCTGGAATGCGATAGAGCAGGTCCTGCAGCACACGCGGGGCGATGGCCAGGGACTGGTCACGCCTATTGTCCTGTCGGGTATCGACATAGCAGAGCTTGATAGATGTGCGGCTCTCGATACAGAGGTCGCTCAAGAGGTCGATCGGCAACTGCAGTTGGCACAGCAGGCTGGAGTAGCAGCAACACCGACAATAGAGATTACTGATACCCAAACAGGACGTTCTGTCCGACTTGAAGGCCCTATTGACGAAGTATCGATACTTTCGGCAATGGACAGTTTGGCATTCCAACCGATAGGTGGCCCCAAGGGTAGCTAAAAGAGTTGCTACAGCCCACTGCCGAACAGGCAGACGGTACATTGCCTCGGTCTAGAACAACCTGTCTTGGATCGGGGCATTGTTCTTTGGAGGCCTGCCCTTAATATCTGGAGGGACGCAAAAAAACCCAACGCCCTGAATATCCATTTCCTGCTGCACACTGATGTGAGTAAACCCAGGCTGTACCGGTCAAATTACGACCAGGTGCAGACCCATGCTCAACGTCCCACTTCTGGCCAGGCTGCAAGCCGCCACCATCATCTTAGGTTCACTAGCACTCGGAAACGCTCACGCTGAGGCATGGGCAGTCACCGACTCCATGCATCCACTGGTGATTCCTGCAGGCGTTCAGGTTCGCGTCATTTTGCTGGATGACCAGGAGCGCCTGGAAAACCAGCTATCACGTAACCTTCCCCCCAATCCCCAGCAGGCCACAATCGCTGCTCAACGAATGATGAAGAGCGCAGAGGGCATCCGCCTAATCGGGGAGTTGGCCAAAGCGCAGCAGGGGCTGACTGATGCCTGGAGTGCCGGCATTGAGAAGATCCCGGCTGTAGTAGTCGACCGAAAGTACGTTGTCTACGGCCAACCTGACGTTGCAGTTGCCTTGAAAGTTATCGAGCGCTCAAGGAGGCAGCAATGAGATCTCGCACGTTGGCATTTGCGCTGACTGCGCTCACTTCATTTTCAGCATCGGCCGCGATCAACACGGCGGCAATCGTGGCGTCTACTGCCTCCCCGACCTGCCTGGATTATCGGGTTGTAGGGATCTGCTACTGGCTGCTGTGTACGCCCTTCGGTTGCAAGGTCAAGACCTCGGTCAAGGTCCGTCACTACGTGCCCGACGCCGTTGTGTCGGCCTACGCCAATACCGGCGAAAACCCATGGGTGGAAGTCAGCCCAATGGGCATGCCGAATCCCACAGCGCAAGCCGGGAACAACGGAACAACGAACCACAACGCCGAAAACAACATCTCGAAGTTCAAAAACGCTGACGTAATCGGGCACCCAGGTGGGGCTGTTTTCAGCAAGTTTGCCGCCGCTTCGGGCTACGCATGCCCAGGTGCCACCCTCCCCTTCGTTCCATACATGCTCAGTACCCTCGACACCCTTGCATGGCGCCATGGGCTCCCCGAGGTCGTCTATCCAGAGGCCCTGATACCTGGTCTGAGGGAGGTTGGCGGCCTCCTGTCCGCGAACATGTGGGGAAGCATCTACCCGCGCAGCGGATTCATTCACCAGAGTGACGACTTCAAAGCAGCAGCGGTGATCGCTCAACGTGCCGGCGATATCACAACACGTGTGGGCCAACCGCACGTCTACGTGCCAATGCGGACCTTTCCAATGCCTGGCTACTGGCCCGCCGGCGAACTCCTCGAGGACGACTACTCGACCGGGAAGTGGCAGCAACTCACGCCTTCCCTGAGCCTTACCTGCGCAACATTTCCTACCAGCGGGTGGGGAATAGGCACAGATATGGAAGCGGCCAATGGCGCTTATGCCTGGGCTCTCTGGCGCCCCTACTCGTGCTGCCAACGGCGCGGGCAAATTTTCCTCGGCAGCACCGACTTTCAATAACTCAGCGACGGACGTGAAGAATGAAGAAGATGACCCAGGCTATCGGATTAGCCATCAGCTTGAGCGGTACCGTGGCTTTTGCGGCTGACCCAATCAAGGTTGAGTCTCAGGGCAGCGTGATTGGCGACGACGTGCTGTACAGCATCGGCGGGGGCAGTGCTGTGAGCATGGGTAGCGCCGGGCAGATGGAAAGCATCACCGTCGGAGCTGGATGGCAGAACAACCTGATCTGCGGAAACATGGACTTGAGCCATACCCTGGAGAACCAGCTAAACGGCGCCACGCAGGGCTTTCAAAACATCATGAGCAACGTCATCCAGAGTGCTACAGGCGCGGTGATGTCGCTGCCGGCATTGATTCTGCAAAGAGCAAACCCCGCACTGTACAACCTGCTGACTAACGGCATCCTGCAGGCGCGCCTCGATTACGATCGATCGAAGGGTACCTGCAGGGCAATGGCCGAGCGCATGGCCGACATCGCGGGTGGCCAGGCCGGCTGGGGGAAGGTCGCAGAAGGACAAAAAATGGGACAGGCCTTGTCCTCGGGGAATGACGCTGTTGCCGTGGTGGACAAAGTTGAAAACGGCCCAGGTAACTCCGGGGTTACATGGGTAGGAGGTGAGCAAGCAGGCGGCTCAGGACAAAAACCCATCAAGGTTGTGAGCGACGTCGTCAAAGCCGGCTACAACCTACTCAATGGCCGCTCGGCTACTGAGACCTCCCGCGTTCAACAATCGAACTGCTCGAACGGCCTGGTGTGTGGTTACTGGGAGTCTCCTACCGAAGCCGCGCAGTTTGCGAACCGGGTCCTGGGCGAGCAAGAAATCAAAACCTGCGAAGGCTGCTCCAGTGCCTCGACGCCCGGCGTGGGGCTCACGCCACTGATCCAGGAAACCTACGATAAAAAACTGACAGCCATCCAGGATCTGCTGAAACCTGGTACGCACATCACATCAGAAAAACTAAGAGAGGCCAGTAGCGACTCTCTGCCAATTACCCGCGGTGTGATCAACGCACTGAGGGATGAGCGCGATCAAGCAGTGCTGGCACAGCGTTTGGCATCCGAAGTGGCGCTCTCGGACATTCTCGGCAAAGCGCTGATGTTGAATCGCATGCTGATAACAGGATCTCGAGAATCGAACGTCGCCGCGAACAATCTGGCCGTGGAACAGACAACTACCCAATCCGAGGTTCTGCAGAAGGAAATCGACAATCTCAAGATGGAGCTGGATCTTCGGCGCGACCTGGCGAACAACTCACCGATGGCGATCATTGAGCGCGGCAAGACTCGCGCTGAGAACTCTCGGACGATCTACCAAGCTGCTCCCGAAAGCGATCGTCTGCAACAGCTGCAGAAACCTGCAGGCAGGGAGTAACTCATGAGCCTGCCAGAGGACCTCGCGAAGAAGCCCACGGTACTCAGGCGCCTGGCGGGTGGCCTAGCCCTGTGTGTGTTTTTAATGATTGTGTGCGTTGTGATCAGCCTGATTGCACTCAACAATCTAGGTGCCATGGAGACCTGGTCGACATGGCGAAGCAATAACTACCTCACAATGGCGCTGTGGAGGCTGTTCCTCTACAGCCTCATCGTCTTCGTCTGGCTGCGTTTGAAGCGACAGCTACTCCCACCCTCTGCTCAAGCCCAAAAACGCCTCATACGAGTCGAAGGGCTCGTTCTCATGTTGTTCCTGGTGCTAGAGGTCAGTAAGGCGCCGATCCCCTGGGAGGAAGTTCTATGACCCTCTACACGAACGACTACCTGGAGTTCTACCTGACACTTGTCGGCTGGCTGATCAACAACGGTATCTGGGACATGATCTCTGACACCGGCCTGTTCGCTCTCCCCTTCTTGATCATCGTCGTGAGGGAATGGATCAAGGTTCGCCAGGAAGGTGCAGATGAAGGCAACAAGGGGGTCTTGTCGCTGGCTAGGATTGAGACCCAGCTGTACATCGGTTACGTGGTTGTTTCTCTGTGCGCCATCCCCGTGATGAGTGTGGGCTTCGATACCCTCCAGTTCGACCAGACCAGGGCTAAGCAATGCCAAGTGCTGCTGCCGGCCCCAAGCGATACCGGATGGAATACCACCTTCAGTTCGCTGACCGGCAAGAGCGCAAGGATCCCGATCTGGTGGGCTGTAATGCACTCGCTGAGCAAGGGCCTGAACAGCGGAGCGGTAGCGGCGATCCCCTGCGGTACCGATCTTAGGCAGATGCGGATGGACGTCGACGCGATCCGGATTGATAACCCCTTGCTTGCTCAAGAGGTGGCTGACTTCACACACGACTGCTTCGGCCCTTCCCGGGCGCGCCTCTTCATGCGTCAGCCGGATCTCGGCTCTATCACAAAGGACCCCAAAACCCTGCAGGACCTCAACTGGATCGGTTCACGCTTCCTGCTGAACACATCTGGCTATTACGACACGGACTACTCCAAGACTCCTCGCACAGCATGGCCATATGACGCTAAACGAGACGATGGGCTGCCCCAGGTCACCGGAGGTGGAGGCTATCCGACATGCAAGCAATGGTGGTCGGACGGCAGTATTGGGCTACGAGATCGCCTGCAGGCGCAGGTCGATCCCACCCTGATGAACAAGTTTCTTGGCTGGGCGAAATGGCTGTCTAAAGACGAAGTCACGGACTCGATGATTCGACAGGTCGTCTCACCGTCCAGCCAGGTCAATGGAGACGTGTACTCCGACTATGGTGGCCAGATCGGCGGGACAATGTGGAATGGGCTAGCTCGCGCCGGTGGAACACTCGGAGTTGGGGTGGGCTCACTGGCGTACTTTCCGGGGATGGATATCGTTCGTCAGGCGCTGCCGATGGTGATGGCCTTCCTCAAGATGGCAATGGTGATCTGCCTGCCCCTGGTACTGATTATTGGTGCCTACCAACTGAATGTTGCGATGACCATGTCAGTGGTGTTCTTCGCACTGATTTTTGTCGACTTTTGGTTCCAGCTGGCACGTTGGGTAGATAGCACCATCATCGATGTACTTTACGGCTCAGGCTCACCGCATCTTTCGTTTGACCCGGTGATGGGGCTAAACACTACAACTCAGGATGCAATCCTTAACTTCGTCATGGGGGCCATGTTCATCATCTTGCCGACGTTCTGGGTTGTAGCTCTAGCTTGGGCAGGGGTAAAAACAGGAAATATCATTGGCGGGCTCTCTGCTGGAACCAAAGATGCTCAAGCCGCAGGAAAGGACGGAGGAAAACTTGCAGGAGATGCAATAAAAACCGCTTCAAGATAAATCAAAGGCCAGCAGATAGCTGGCCTTTATTATTTTGAGGAAAACTCAATCATTGAAATATAAGTAGTAATCAGGGTGCTCATATTCACCGTAAAAAGGCGCTCTATATTGCTGATCTTCACTCTCAGAAGTAGCTTTATCTTCTTTAAAGAAATCCACGTTATCGGTATCAATCTTCGAAAAAGCGTACAGACCGATGCCCAAAGAGATTGTCGTCAGAAGAGCAGAAAGGATCCAACTGAATGAGTTCACCAGGACAGCGCCCAAGACTACAAGAACGATTGCGCGCTTGATCCAACGGACCATTGGGTTGCGATCATGCAGACAGAATCGTGCCGCAGTCCCCAGTGCGCTACCGAGGCGATGAGCAAAGGTTGTAGTGGCTGCTGCTGTCATGATCTATGTCTCGAGTCCGTAAGAACACCATATTTTCAGGTATACGACACCTTTGATGTTTTAGCAAGGGACATGGCGTAAAATGCCATGCCACCCATCACGTAGGACACTCTCATGGCCACACACAACGTCATAGTCCCCAACCCCATGGAACAGTCAATCGACCAGCTGGTAAGGGATGGCCGCTACCAGAACTTCAGCGAGGTCGTGCGCGCCGGCCTTCGAATGCTGCTCGAGCATGAAGCATCGGAGTCCGCCAGGCTCGAAGCCCTGCGCAACGCTACATCGATCGGCATCATGGAGCTTGAGTCTGGGCAGTTTGATGCTGTAGCTGTTGAGGATCTGGAGGCTTACTTCGAGAACCTGGGCCAGCTGGCAAGCGAAAAAGAATGAGCCAGCTCCAGGTACACATTTCGAAGCAGGCCCGAACTGACGTCATAGACATCCTACGGTACACAGAAGTGAGGTTTGGCGAGGGTGCCCGTCGTCGGTACCAGAGTCTCCTGCAGAACACTTTTCGATCCCTTGGAGAGGAGCCTGAGAGGTTGGGCAGCGTCACTCGCGAGGAGATCTCGCCAGGCCTGCGAAGCCTGCACCTGTTCTTCTGCCGATCGGAGAATACCGAAGGCCGAGTGGTAAGGCCCAGGCACATCGTGTTCTACCGCTCCAATGAGGATCAGGTCGTTGAGGTCGTGAGAGTCTTGCATGACGCAATGGAGCTCACACGACACTTGGGCTACCTGCAGAAGCCCTAAAATCGAGCTGGGCGAGTGTGTTTTGAGGTTGTTTATAATTTTTTCCTGCTCGATCCTGTAGGCCAAAGCGGCCTGTTCCTACCGACAAGGCCCGCGCATGGCGGGCTTTTGATCGGCGGCGAACTCCTACTTGTTCGGGCTTTCGCAGATTCGATGAAGTGACAGGGCACTACCCAACACAACACCGAGGTAAACGGCGCCATTTGCACCAAGTGGCAGGTCAAGGCTGAGGCCGAAAAGGTGCATAACCCCAAGTGCAAGGGCCAGGACGACACAGCCGAACATCAGATACATCAGTGCTTTTGCCATCACGAATTCCGTTATTGGGTGTACCTGGGCGAATTCCCTTAACTTGCGACCTTGGCGGCGATGCCTGTCGAAAACTGTTCTGTGCAAGCATCATCTTTGAACTGAACGTGGGTGCCGTCGAAGCTGAATGGCAAGCTGGAAACGTTATTGGGTTTTCCCAACTCGGAAACCAAGTGCTTGCGAGCTAAGCCGATACCGTAATGATCCATGTCTGCAGGAAACATGCTGACCAGAACCAGCTTTTTCCCGTTCGTAAACGACTCGGCCTCAAGGGCTTGAATTGCGGAACAGATCGAAGCTCGATCCCAGTTACCGACCTCATCAACTACAACGGCAGCATGGTTCGCCCAGTCAACAGCAGACAGGTCGAACACATCACCGCTGAGGTTCACGGGCCGAAAGAGCTGTACGGAACCCTTGTGCTTTTTCACAAACCGATCAAGAAGAGTGGACTTCCCAACCCCTGTGCGACCGGTTAGCAAGATTACGCTGCATTTGTTCTTACTCACGGTTCAACCCTCTACCACTACATGTTGTGTTTGATCAGCTGGTCAGCGACACAAGATGGGGTCTACTACCTCGGCCCAGCGCAGGGGCTGGGCTTGGGCATCTCTCGCATGCGAGAAACGATTTCCTAGACATGTGGGCTTTGGGTCATCTGCGATGCCTTGAGTACCCATGCAGCAAGCTGCGCGCCTTCTCGCTGAGAGTGCTCAAGGCAGCGGGACCATTCTTGTAGGTTGCTGGGTCCGGTGGCCTTTAGCTGTTCACGGGCCTGAGCGTAGCTTTGGAGAGCGGCAATCCCTTCAGCACCTAGTGTCAGCGTCAGCGATGCCCCCTCGCAGGGAGTGATGGTGTCCTCCAGCTCGATCTCTGTTCCAGGTGCTGGGGCATTACCGTCCACAATCACAAATCGGCCACTGCCGATTTCAGCGTCATAGTCCATGAGCATGCTGTCTCGGTCCCACATCCAAAGCGAGTGGGACAAAATATCGTGCGCTGGATAGCCAGCCCCACAAGGCTTGAGCTGAAACCATCCTCGACCGGCGCCGGCCCCAGGCACGAATCGCCCTGGCAAATTGCCGTCGCCGTTGTTGGTCTTGGTCATGACCATAGTCATCGTTCTAGGCATAAACTCTCCCTTTAAACACAAGATGTTCTGTTCAATCAGCTGCTCATAGGTACTAAATGTTGTGCGCCGTGTCGGTGGCGGGGGCTTTTCAGTCGTGCAGGTAGCCGCACCCGCGCAGCGCCACACTCAGTTGAAACATCACCTGATTAACCACATTAGCGAGCTCAGTTTCCAGCGCCTCCAGCACCGAGTGATCGTAGCCAGACGGACCAAACACCAGGTCATGCACCTGGCGGTCGATGGTTTGAAAGCGCTGCACCAGCTCCACGCAACCCGGATCAATATCAATGCCCACCGCCCGCTCCAGACCCAGCCCAGGGCGGGGCTGATGGCGCGTCGACACGCCGTCGGCATCGGCCGCTTCGGCCGCTTTCTGCACGTACTCCAGTTCCACGGCTACCGCGCTGCTCAGGTAGCTGAATACAGCGCCGCTGATCTGGTTGCGCTTGTCGAGATTGGCCAGGTACGCGGTCAGCTCGTCACGCGCCGCACGCAGGTGTTGGGCGAGGTCGTGCCCTCGCTGCGGGTCCAGGCCCGCCGGTCAATCTCGCGACGGGCCGCCTGGATCACGGTTTGGCTGTCGTAGGTGGCAGGCTTGTTCAGGAAGTCGCGCATGGTGCGGGATCCTTCTATTGAGAGGGGGGAATTCATCTGCAGCTGCCCAGCAGGTGCTGGGCTGGGCGGTGAAGCTGAGAACACCCTCGCCGAACAGCTGATTCAGCGCATTAGAAAATGATTAGTTGAATAGGCTCTCATTTTTAGAGGTCGACGGGCGGAAGGCTTCAATGACAGTGAACCGTCCAGAGTTGCTCTAGTCGTGTGGTGTAGCTGCGGCTCATCATCTCTCTGCGCATGCCCCAGGCAGGTTCTTGGGAGTCCTCTAAAGGGAAATGGCCCAGGGACAAATGGAGTTTAACGGCTAATGGAATGGATCAGAATGGTAAAAGCCCTATCCAAAATGGCCGCTGCCAGCGGGTAAAATGGAAAAGCTGATTTTTAAAGGTACCGTAAGCACCTGTAATCATCTTCTTCGAAGTCCAGGCAGACCGTACCGCCGAGCACACTCCCCCCTTCGATCAACTACCGCGACTAGCCAACTTAGGTTAATAGGCGGCGAAGGCCTCAGATCGGTTCTGTGCCGGCTAAATACTCTGGCAGGAGCCCGTTGCCGCTGTACAGCGGGTAGTCTCTGCCTACGCACCGAACCTGCTGGGGGACGCTCAGCTCATGGGATGGCTTCCTGTGGACTGACCAGCATCATCTGCAGCGCCTGCAGGTGCTGTGCCGTAGCCTCCATCAAGCTCGTGGCAATCTCGTCCACATGCCGCCGCTGCCAGGATTCCAGGGGCGTGCCCTTGACCCACTGGTTGAAGGCGCCGAGCGCCGGGCCGGTCTGTACCTGATAGTTGGCCTGGTCCGCGCTTTCGCCGCTGAAGGCCAGCTTGGTCGAGTAGGCGAAGTACCAACGAAACACCCGGGCCATGCGCACCTTGGGGTTGCTTCGGGCCAGGGCCAGGTCTGCTTCGCGGCCCTGGGCCAGCAGATAGTGCTCGCACTCTTGCCAGACCTGCTCCAGCGTGCGCTTGAAGAACAGCCGCTCCAGCACGCCGCGAATGTTATGCGGTATCGCCTCGAGGCTCTCGTAATGACAGTAGAGCGCATACAGGCGGTTGGCCCGCATGGGAAACAACACCCCTCGCTTGAGTACCTGCACCCTGCTCCCCCGCTCGAACAGGTCCCCCGCCGGGGCATAGGCCATGTCGTGGATGCTCACGTCCTGCAGCATGGTCTTGACCAGGTCCGTGGCGCCCGACTCGACCGTACACTGGTTGATCGACCCGGTCAGGATGAAGTCGGCCCCCATCGCGAAGGCCGCCGCCGCGGCTGCGGGAGTGCCGATGCCCCCAGCCAGGCCGAGGCAGATGGGCTCGGCATACCCCGCCCGGGCTTGCAGTGCGTCGCGCAACTGCAACATTGCCGGCAGCACGATGGTCGGGATACCGCCATCGGTATGCCCGCCGGAATCGGCTTCGACGCAGATGTCATGGCTCATGGGTACCTGCCGAGCCAGTTCGGCCTGCTCCTCGGTGATATCCCCGGCCCTGCGCAGCGCCGCCACCAGCGCCTCCGGCGCCGGGCTCATGAAGGCTTCGGCCACCTCGAGCCGCGAGACCTTGGCCAGCACCCGGTGCCTGCACACCAGCGTGCCGTCGGCGTCGCGCGCAAGTCCGCGCAGCCGGAACAGCACCAGCGGCAATGTGATCTCGATGAAGGCCGCCGCCTCGATATTGCGAATGCCGCGGGCCAGGTACATCTCCACCGTCGCTCGCTCATGACGAGGATCGTCGTACTCCGCCAGCAGGTTCAGCCCGTAGGGCTCGCCCGCCGGCAGCGCGGCTTGCAGCGTGCCGATCGCCTGTTCGATCTGCGCCAGGCTCAAGCCTCCGGTCCCCAGGTAGCCGAGCAGGCCGGCCCGGCCCAGGCGGATCACCAGCTGCGGTGAAGCAGTGCCGCGATACATGGCTCCGGCGACATAGGCGTACTTCAAGCCGTAGCGCCGGCGGAACAGCGCACTGCCCAGGTCCTGCCCGCCTTGGCGCCGTTCGCTTGTCGCGGTGCCGACCATCCGTGTCATTGGGTCGGGAGCATTTCCCATATCCATGTCCTCGATCAAAGTCAGTTCCTAGATCAACCCGGCATTGGCCAGTTCCTTCAGGTAGCCCGAAATGAACTTCCGATCGATCGGCGCCAGCCAGTCCTGGGCCACCGGACCGTCGATGAGCGAGCGGGTGCGTTCGGCAAATCTGTGGCTGTCGAACTCGGGCTGGTTCAATACCTCCTGTAATTCGTCCAGTTGATAGATCGATGAATACAGGCTGTAGGATCTTGGCCGGGCGTCCAGCGCTTGCAGGCGGGCCACGAACTCCTGGCTCCAGGCTTCGGAGCTTCCCAGCTTCTCGAGCGGATAACCCAGCTCCCGTACCCAGTCCACCAACACGTCCAGGCTGGGGGCGTCGGGCGCGTTGCTCTGGACGTGGTAGATGGAGTACCCGGCCTCCACGCCCAGGCTGATCTGGGCAATCGAACGTGCGGCCGCATCCACCGGCAACCCGCGAAATATCGGGGTCATGGAGCGGGAACTGTCTAGATGGAAAGACGGCGGAGCAATAGCGGTTTGCACCAAGCTGACCAGAAAGCGCGAGAAGATGTCGGCGAAATTGACGAACCCAGGCTGGGTACTGTGGGGCAACAGCATGCCGCAACGGAACACCTTGACCGGTATCGCCCACTTCTCCCATGCCTCCTGCAAGAGTACCTCCCCGGCCCACTTGCTGGCCGCATAACCGGCGGCGTAGCGCCCTGCTCCAAGGCAGTGGTCATACAGGTCCAGAGCCTTCTCACTCTCGTGGATCGGCTCGTTCCGGTGCACCGCACTGCCCACGGCGATGCTCGAGATGAAGTTGATGGCCTTCTTCTTTCCCGAAAGCGCCAGACGTATCACCTCGGCAGTGCCGTGGACATTGGTCCCGTGCAACTGGTTGTAGGCCAGCATGTGATTGACCAGGGCGCCGTTGTGCACGATGGCCTCGACCTTGTGCACCAGCATGTCCCAGGTCGGTTGCGCAAGGCCCAGGCGCGGCTTGGTCAGGTCGCCCGCCAAGACCACCAGACGTCCGGACCGCTCCAGCGCGACCAGGCGTTGTTGCAGTTCGGTGGACGCCGCCAAGCTCTCGAGCAGGCGCTGCCGCGCTGCTGCATCCGAAGTTGCCCGCACCAGGCAATACAGGGTCCCCGCGCGTGGAGCCAAGCCTTGCGCCAGGTCCAGGGCAAGGAAGCGCCCGGCGAACCCACTGGCCCCGGTCAACAGGACCTGGCTTGGTGGTAGATCGGTGGGTTGCGCAAGTTTCGCTGCCGCGCGCAGGATGTCCGAACCGATCAGGGTGTCCAGTCGAAGCTGGTTCGCCAATACCCGCGATGGCGATTCAAGCTGGTGGCCGGCGGGTGATGCCATCGCAGCCGATACCGGAGCCGGATCAAGCGATGGCTGAGACGGAATCGCTGCTCGCTGGGGCGCGCTTGCCACCGGCTGCGGCGTACCCGGGACAACGGGCGACTCGGTGCCTCGTAGTTGGCCGACCAGGGCCGCCAGCTGTCTGATAGTCGGGTGTTCATAGACCTGGCTGGTATTGATCGAGATCGAGTAACGCTGGTTTATCTCGCGGATCCACTCCACGGCGATAATCGAATCCAATCCATGTTCGGCGAGCATTTCCTCGGGATCGATTTCCTGGCTGTCGATGCGCAAGGACTGGGCAAGGCTTGTCGTCAATTCCTGCTCCAGCGCACCCTGGTCGATCTGGTTCCGCAAGGAGGCCGAAGCTGGCGCGGCGACCTGCGGCTGCGACTGGATAGCGATCGTCGCTGCGCGCTCCATCTGCGTCGCCCCCAAAGACTGGCCGGAATCCTGCTCGTCGGCTGCGGTATTCAAGGCAACCGCCCTCGGGCGTTCCCTGGCTTGTTGCACCAACTTGGCCATCTCGCGAATCGTCGGGAATTCATACACCTGGCTGGTGTTGATCGAGATCGAATACAGCCGATTGAGTTCACGAATCCACTCCACGGCGATGATCGAATCAAGACCATGTTCAGAGAGCATCTCGTCAGGGTCGATTTCGTTGACGTCAATCCGCAGCGCCGCCGCCAGGGTTTCCTTGAGAGTCCGCTCCAACTCATCCAGCCCAGCGTTCTGCTGATGGAGATCCGCTACGGTGTCGATATCGGAGATGCTCCGGGGTGCCTGCGTGAGCGCATGGGCTGCGGCCACCTGCACCGTGGAATGCCCGCTCGACGCCCCGCCCTGGGAAGCTACGGCCCGTAGCTCGGCGCGCTCTTCCGTCGCCCGCAGGCGCAGGCCCCGTGGCTTGCCGGGCAACGACGCAATCGGCGCAGGCTCGCGGTGCGGCTGGCTAGCGCGCGGTTTGGCGGATGCTTGCACCCAGCATCGCTCCAGGGCGAAGGGGTAGGTCGGTAAGCTGATCCGCCGCGGCCGCTGCTGGCCATACAGGCGCGTCCAGTCGATCTCCAGGCCCAATACCCACCACTGCGCCAGTCGCCCCAGCTTGCCCTGGGCGATCAACCTGCTGGCGGTTTCCTGCAGGTCCTCGTCCGCCTGGAAGATCATTTGCAGGCCCGGGTCGCGCTTGATATCGCCATGGAAAATCTCGCCCTGCCCACCCTCTTCGCCCAGGTAAGCCCGCAGCCGGCTGCGCAGGTTATCAACGGAATCCACCACGCAAGCCAGGCGCACCTTCATCGCCTCGCGCCCTACCTGCAGGGTGTACGCCAGGGATTGCAGGTCCACTTCACGGTGCTCCATAAAGGCCAGCAGTTGCTCGACCCGCGCCTTGAGTCCTGTGGCGTTCCGGGCCGAGAGCAGCACCAGCACCGGCTTGGCTTGGGCCGTTTGGGCCGGGAGCGACTGCGGCCGATACTCCTCCAGCACCACATGGGCATTCACCCCGCCAAAGCCGAACGAGCTGACCCCGGCGCGCCTGGGCAGCACGTTGCCCCGGCCATCGACGAGCGCCGGCCAGGGCCGCTTGGCATCCACCACATAGAACGGACTGCCCGCGAGTTCGATCTGCGGGTTCAGCGGCAGGCTGTGCAGGCTCTGGACCAGGCACCCATGGCGCATCTGCAATAGCACCTTGACCAGCCCCGCCACTCCGGCCGCCAGTTCCAGGTGGCCGATGTTGCTCTTGATGGTTCCCAGGCCGACGCTGTGCTCGGCCAACGCATCCTTGCCCGCCAGCTTACGGAACGCCTGCTTCAGGCCCTTGATCTCGATCGGATCGCCCAGCTCGGTGCCGGTGCCATGGGCCTCGATGTAGCCGATGCTAGCCAGGTCCACCCCGGCTTCACGCAGCGCCGTTTCGATCACCTTGGCCTGGGCCTGCGGATTGGGTGCGGTCAGCGAGTTGGCCTGGCCGCCGTGATTCTGCGCGCTACCAAGGATCAAGCCATGGATGTGGTCGCCGTCACGCTCGGCCGCGGACAGTGGCTTGAGCATCAGCATTGCCACCCCTTCGCCCCGTACATAGCCGCCAGCCTGGGCCGAAAACGCCCGGCATCGCCCATCGCCGCTCAGCACCCCGGCATGCATGAAGCTCTCATGGGCCTCTGCTGAAAGCAGGGTGTTGACGCCACCCACCACCGCCTGGTCGCACTGCCCAGTACGTAACAAGGTCACGGCCCGATGCACGGCCACCAGGGAACTCGAACAGGCGGTTTCGATGGGCTCGCTCGGCCCATGCCAGTTCAGCCAGTAGCTCATGCGATTGGGGCCCATCGATCCAGCGGTGCCCACTGCCAGTGCCGCGGTCACGGCCTCGCCGGACTGGGCCAGCAGCTGGGCATAACCCGTGGCGCAGGTACCCACCAGCAGCGCAGTATTGCTGCCCGAGAGGCTTTGCACCGAGTACCCCGCATCCTCGATCACCTTGTAGACCTGCATCATCAGCAAGCGGTGCTGGGGGTCCATGCCCTGGGCCTCGCGGCGTGAAATATTGAAGAAGGCCGGATCGAACCCATCCAGGTCTTCCAGCACTCCGGCATGGCGCAAGGTAGGCTCTGGCCCGGCGCCAAACCGCCCCAGGGGCAACTCACCGATGCAGTCGCGGCCCGCCTCAAGGTTGCGCCACAGCGCGTCGATGTCCTCGGCCTCAGGGAAACGCCCGCTCATGCCGATCACGGCGATCGGTTCGGCGCCCGCCTTGGTCAGGCCGGGCTCGCCCCCCGGGCCTTGGGCTACATGATCGACCCTGGGTGCGGCAACTTTCGGCGCGCTCGCCTCGGACGCTCGGGGCGCCTGGGCCGGGGCAAAGAGCGGCTGCAGTTCGGCCCGGTACTCCTGCGCCAGGTAGCTGGCCAGCGCGGCAATCGTCGGGGTCTCGAAAAACTCCGAGGGCGCCATGTCCAGGCCATAACGCTCATTGAGCAGCCGGGTAAACGCCGTCGAAGCGATCGAATCGAAACCGAACTCGCCAAAGGGCGTATTTCGATCCAGCTCTTCACGGGCGATCTTCAGGTAGTCGGAAATCATCTGGGTGATCGCCGCTTCGACCTGGGTCGCCAGTTCCTGGGCATCCAGGCCGGACGGCGCCGCAGGCGGCTGGGCGCCTTGCGCTTCAGTCGTGGGCCCGGCAGGTGCGGCGGAAAGCGGTTCGATAGGCGTGACGGCATGGCGCACGACGCCGTCGCTGATGGCCAGGATGATTTCCTGGCTCAGGGCCTGGGTCGTGCCGCACGGGATGTCCACGCCATAAAATCCTTGTGTTTGCAGCACGCAGCGCCAATTGGCGGGAGTCAGCATCGGCGTGCCCGGGATACGCAGCTCTGGGTCCTCGGCCAGCCACCACCCGGGCAGCAGGCCGAACGTCAAATGCCCGAACAGGTGTGCCTGGGTGGCCTCGTTCAAGAGCAACAGTCCGTTGCCCTTGAGCAAGCTCTTGACCTGTCCCAGGGTCTGCGTGATGTCTCGGGTCGCGTGCAGCACGTTCGCCGCCACTACCACGTCATAGCCTCCGGCCTGGAAACCCTGGCTCGAAGGGTCCCGCTCGATGTCCAGCAAGCCGGTTCGCAGGTAACCAGCCCGGGGCGCGTAGTGCTGTTGGGCATGCTCGAGAAAGACCGGCGACACATCGGTATAGGCGTACTCGTCGATCTGTCCGGCGTATGGCGCCAGGCGCGCCAAGAGCCCGGCACTGGTACCGCCGGTCCCGGCGCCGACCTCCAGGATCCGCAGGCGCGCCTGGGGCTCAAGGCGCAAGCGCTGCTCGACATAGGCCTGCAGGCGCTCACCCAGCACTGCGTTGAAGTGATCTGCCACCGGGTGATCCCGATACAGGGCTTCGACCCCATCCAGTCGCCCTTCGGGGAACAGCACCTGGGTCGCCTCCCGCTCGCCACGCAATATCGCCGGCAATGCCCGCAGCATCTGGTCGAGCAGGCGTACCTGGGTCTCCAGGCCGCGCGGCTCGGTTCCTGCCAGTACCTGTTCGCAGTAGGCCTGCCACTGCGACCACTGCCGGTCCCAACCGGTATCCGCCTCGGGATGGCCGGCCAGGCGCAACGCCGCTGCACGCCAGCGCTGGTATTGCGGTGCCAGTCCCTGCTCGGTTGCCAACCAACCGTGTTCTTGCAGCAGGCTGTACAGCAGTGGCTTCAGGCGTTGCTCCAGCGCTTGCCAGGCACTGGCCGCAGTGACCGGCGGGGCAAGTAGCGGCGGTACCGGCAGCGACACGACAGGCACCGCGGGCATGAGTTCTGCCACTTCATCGCTGGCGATGCCCCAGGCGGGGGCAACCCTGGCCAAGTCCAGCTTGGCGAACCCAAGACGCTCCAGTGGGCCGGCCAGCCAGTTTTCCAACCACGCCATGGCCTGTGGGGCCTCGATCGAGCCGATTCCGACCTGGGTCATCCGCGCCCGGTAGTCGGGCGATGCCACCACGCCGACCCCACCCCAGTAACCCCAGTGCACCAGTTTTACCGGATAGGGACGTTGCGCATTGCGGGCAAATTCATCGACGAAGCAACAGCCAGCGGCGTAGTTTCCCTGCCCCGCCATCCGCGCGAAGCTTTGCAACGACGAGAAGTACAGCATCAGGTCCAAGGGTTCGTTGCCGAAGACCGCGTCCAGGTTCAGCGCCGTTTCCTGCTTGGCCGCCAGCGCCGCCTCGAAGGTCTGTTCATCCATCTGTGCCAGGCTGCGATCGGCCAGCACCAGCGCGGCGTGCACCACGCCATGCACGGCGCCATAGCACCCGTGGATTTCGCTGAGCGCCGCTTCCAGGGCGGCGCGATCGCGGCCGTCGGCCTGCAGGTACAGGGGCGCCGGGCCCAGCGCCGCGAGGCGTGCACATTGATCGGCTATCGCCTGGTCCTCGCTGCGCCGGCCCAGCCATACCACCTGGGCCTGGTACTGGCGGATCAGGTACTCGCTGAACGCCACGCCAATGCCACCGGCGCCGCCGAGGAGTACATATACCCCCGCCTGGCGGAAGGCCGGTTGCGCCGGTGCGGCGAGCTGGCAGACCAGCAAGCGTTGGCGATAGCCACGGCCCTGGCGATAGGCCAGGGTTTCTCCGGCCACGCCTGGCGTGCGGCCGAGCAGCGCCGACCAGGGAATCGGGTCTTGCGGCGCCAGGTCCACCAGGTCCAGGCGCCAATTGGGGTATTCCTTGGCCAGGCTACCGATCAGACCGTGCACACTGGCCTGGAAGGGATCGCCCAGCTCCTGCGGGCGTACGCCCAGGGCTTGGCGGGTGACGACGCAAAGACCCAGCGGCCGCCCGCCGTGTCCCAGCTCCAGCAGGGCCTTGATCAACAGGAAGGCGGCCTTGGCGGCCCAGGGCTGGCCTGGCGGTACGTGCCAGACCAGGTGTTCGAACGGCTCCTGCTGCTGGAGCCAGGATTGCCAGGCGCCCTGGCCGCCGGCGGTCAATTGGCCTTGCTCCACCTCGCCGCAGATTTCTACCATCCGGCCCCCAGGCCGCGAATCGCTCAGCGTGTTGCCCGGCTGCTCGAGGATTGGCTCCCAGGCCGGCATCAGGCTCAGTTCCTGGAGCGGGTCGGTGTCTGTCGCCTCCAGCGGCGATTTATCCGCCGGCGCCCGGCTGCTGAATCCGCTCAATCGCACCATGACTCGTCCCTCGCTGTCTGCCAGATCGATATCGATCCCGCGTTGTTTGCCCCGGTGGTTCGTAGCGGGTCGCAAGATCGCCCACACCTCATGCGGCAGCGCATGCCACTGCTCGAGCCGCTGTAGCGCAAAAGGCAATGCCAGGGCGTCTTGCGCGGCCAGGCCCAGGCTGGCCTGCAGCGCGCCATCGATCAACGGCGCGGGCAAGCCGACTCCAGGGGGCGTACTAGCGCCGCGCAATCGCGCAAGCACCAGATCGTCAGCCAGCTCCAGGCCCTGCAGCACCTGGAAACTCGGGCCATAGTCCAAGCCAATCCGGGCGAAGCGCCCATAGCAGGCGGCACCGTCTAGCTGACGGCCACACCCCGCGCGCAGTTGCTGGAGGTCGACCCGTGGTTGCTCAGGGCTGCTGTCCAACCGCGCCCGGCCCTGGCTGTGCACCAATGGCTCGCCCTGATCATCGCTGAAGATCCGATAGGCAACAGTGCCTTCGCCCTGCTCCCGCAGGCCGACATGTACTTGCAGCGGCGAGCGGAGCGCCAGGGGGCGCAGCCAAGCGATTTCCTCCAGCAGCACGGGATGCTCGGCCGGCAAGCCACGGGCCTGGGCCATGGCCGCGCGCGCCCATTCCAACTGCATCGCCGCGGGCACCAACGGCTGCCCCGCGACCTGGTGATCGCGCAAGAAGAACTCGTCGCCCGTCAGGGTCGTGGAGAAACGCTGTTCACCTGCCAGCGAGCCGCTGTACTGGAACAGGGGCTGCAACGAGCTATGCAACGTCGGAGGCAGCGGCCCGGGCTCGTCGCCCGCATCCGGGGGCTGCTCGATCCAGTAGCGCTCCCGGGCGAACGGATAGGTCGGCAGGGCCATACGGCCCCCGGGCTGCTCGGCGTAGAGCGACCGCCAGTCGATCTGCGTGCCTTTGACCCACTCCCTGCCCAGCTCCAGCAAGGCCAGCCCGTCGGCCCCAGACAAAGCCTTGGCCGGGTCGACATCCCCCGTGTGCGCAAGGGTCTTGCGAACATCGCCCACCATCACTTGTTCGAGCGCTTGGCCTTCGATGAAGGCTGCGAGTGTCGCGATGACCTGCCCAGGCGCGGTGGCGACAAAGGCCAGCCGTTGCTCCAGCGGCGCCCGCCCCGCCTGGAGCGTATGGGCCAGGGCCGGCCAGTCCACATCCGTAGTGTTCTCGAGGAACGCCTTGAGCCGTGCGGCGCAGCTCTTGAGCTGTGCGGGGCGTTTGGCCGACAGCACGATCAGCAGCGGGTGCTGCTCATCCAGTTCCACCCTGGAGCGACTGGCCTGGGGCCGGCGATACTCCTCGAGCATCAGGTGGGCATTGGTGCCGCTGATGCCGAACGAGCTGACCGCCGCGCGCAATGGCACCCCGCTGGTAGGCGCCCAGGGTTGGCCCGAGGTACAGACGAAGAACGGCGACTGTTCCAGCTTGAGGTCGAAATGCTCGTTGGGGCTGCTGTAGTTGAGGGTCGGTACCAGTTGCCGATGGCGCATCTGCAACAGTACCTTGTGCACACCGGCCACACCGGCGGCGGCCGAGGTGTGGCCGATGTTGCTCTTGACCGAGCCCAGGCCGCAGAAACCCGATTCCCTGGTGCCCTCGCGAAATACCGTGGACAGGGCATTGAGTTCGATCGGATCGCCCAGCTTGGTACCCGTGCCGTGCATTTCCACGTAGCTAATGCTGGCCGGATCGATGCCGTGGCGCTGGTAGACTTCGCGCAACAGCGCGGCCTGGCTGTCCTGGTTGGGCGCGGTCAAGCCATTGCTTCGGCCGTCCTGGTTGATCCCCGAGCCGATGATCAGCCCGTGGATCGGGTCGCCGTCGCGCTCGGCATCTGCGAGCCGCTTGAGCACCAGCGCGCCCACGCCCTCCGCGGGCACGAAACCGTCGGCCTGGTTATCCAGGGTCCGGCATTTACCCGTAGGTGAAAGGACTCCGGCTGCGCACATGCAGACGTACAGCTCCGGCATCAGGTACAACGCCACCCCACCGGCCAGCGCCAGGTCCACTTCGCCGTTGCGCAAGGCCTGGCAGGCCAGGTGCATGGCCACCAGCGACGACGAGCAGGCGGTATCCACCGGAATCGCCGGTCCCTTGAGGTTGAGGAAGTAAGCGATGCGGGCCGCGGCGATCGCCGGGCTGCTGCCAATCATGTCCACCAGGCCCAGGCGCTGCTGGACCAGGGTGCCGTACTCGCTACCGCTGATGCCCAGGTACACGCCGCAGCGCGACTCGCTCAGTTCCTGTGGCGCTCGCCCAGCATCCTCGAAAGCCCGGTAGCCCTCCTCCAAGAACAGGCGCTGCTGCGGATCCATCCGTTGCGCCTCGGTGGGGGCGATATTGAAGAACAGCGGATCGAAGCATTCGATGGCCTCCAGGCTGCCCAGCCACTTGCTGTAGGCCTTGCCCGGCGAAGGTATGGCCGGGTCGAAATAGGCATCGACGTCCCAGCGCGTGGCTGGAATCTCGCCCACGCAGTCGCGGCCGTCCACCAGGTTGCGCCAATAGGCCTCCAGCGAGTCCGCCCCGGGATAGCGGCCGGACATGCCGACGATGGCGATGGCTGCCTGCTCTGGGCAGGCCTGGAGCAATGGCTTGGCGGCCTGTTCGCTGGCGCCAGGCGTGGCGGTGGTTTCGTCCTGCGGCGATCGTGGGTCCATGAATCGACTCCTTCAGTTGTCTGGCAAACCATCCATTGTTCGCGGCCACCCATGGGCCCAGGTCCTTACTGGACCCATTCGTACTCGCGGTGGAATTCCTTGATTTCCCGCAGAACCAGCTGTGGACGGTCCGCACGTGGCAACTGCGGATGCACGCTGCAGGCGTCGTCGATCCGTACGTTGCGGGTGCCGAAGCGCACCTGCGTGTTGCTCTGCAACAGCCCTTCGTACTCGCTCATCGACAGCCGGTAGCGGTTATCGAGCTGGCGCTCGATCTCCTGGGCACGCAGTTGCTCCTGCCCCAGGTGGCGCACCACGCCGCTGTAGAACTCCGAACAGCAGCCCGAGCCATAGGAGAAGCAACCGATGCGTCCCGGCGATTCGAAGCGGCCATTGGCGATGGTGCTGGCCAGCGATAGCAGCACGGTGCCGCCCATGATGTTGCCGACCCGCTGGCAATAGCTGAGTCCCGGCGTCACCCGGCGCTGGAAATCGGCCTCGATGTCCGCCGGCGCGGCCCGGACCTGCTTGCGCATCATGGTGCGATGTGCGCCCTTGATCATCCCGCCGAAGGGCGTATGGAACGCCAGGTAGCGAAACGAGCCGACATAGTCGACGTCGCCGACGCGCTTCTGGTACTCGAGAAATGCGTTCTCGCAGCAGTCCAGGTAGGACAGCAGCGACAGGTCGGAGTCACCGGCCTCGGTATCCGCGGTTGGCCGGCAGGTGTCCATCACTTCGTAGCCGTAGTAGCCGTTGGCGCCAACGTCGATGTCGAAGACCCGCGGCTGGTCACTGACCAGCATCGCCACGGCGCCGGCACCGGTGCTGGGCTCGGCGAAGGACCAGTCCTCGGTGAGGGCGCTGCCGCCGGTGGTCATGTGCCGGGCCAGGTCGGTGGAGATCACCAGCGCCTTGGCCCCCGGCGAGACCTGGGCCAGGATGAAGTTCACCGCCATCTGCAAGCCCGCGGTGCCCGAATAGCAAGCCTGCTTGAGCTCGAACAACCGACAGTTGCGGTTCAGTCCCAGGTGGTGATGGACGTAGGTGCTCAGCGACTTGCCGAAATCGATCCCCGATTCCGAGCAGGTGATCAGCAACTCGATCCGGGCCTTCTCTTCGGCCGACAACGCCTCCACCAAAGGGTGTGCTGCGTTCACCGCATAGGTCACCGGGTCCTCGTCCAGCAGCGCGACGGTCTTTTCCTTCATCAGCAGATTATTGAAGCGCGCCGTATCCAGCTGGCGGTGCGCGGCCAGTTCGGCAACGTCCAGGCAGGCTCGACCGCCGAACACATTCATCGCTTCGATTCCTACGGATAGCATTGGCTTTCTCCTTGGTTGTTCATCGCTCATGACGCGTCAGGCACAACGCGGTGTTGATGCCGCCAAAACCCATGCTCAGGGTCAGGGCGTGCTCTATCGAGTGCGGCCTTGCCGCATCCCGGATCCAGTCGAAGGACGGATCGATCGGCGTGTCCAGGTTACGGCTCGGGTGCAGGCGCCCTTCGCACATCTGCACCAGCGTGGCAATTACCTCCACGGTGCCGGCGGCGGTGAGCCCATGGCCAAGCAGCGACTTGCTGGTGTTGAGGCGCACGTGGCCCAGGCCGCTGTCGCGCAGGGCAGCCAGCTCCACCACATCGCCCAGGGGCGAGCCGGTCCCGTGGGGGTTCACATAGTCGATCTGCCCCGGGGCCAGGCCCGCGCGTTCCAGGGCTTGGGCGATGGCGCGCATCTCGCCCTCGCGCGATGGGTCGGGATTGCGGTTGGCATCCATGGTCCAGCCCCAGCCGGACAATTGCGCATAGGGCCGGACGGTGCTGCGCGCGGGGTTGGCCAAGCGTTCCACCACCACCGCACCGCAGCACTCGCCATAGATGAAGCCGTCACGGTCGCGGTCGAACGGCCGGGCCGCCTGCATCGGCGCATCGGCATAGCGCTCGGAGCCCATGGCCCCCAAAGAACGCAACGCCTGGCACTCCCAATGCGACAGATCCATCAGGGCGCCCAGCGCGATCGCCACATCCACCTGTCCCGACTGCACCGCCTGTAGCGCCTGGATCACCGCGACCTGGCCGCTGGCCGAGGCGCCGCCCACGGTGCAGGCCATGCCCTGGATGCCGAACTGCTGGGTACACAACCCGCACAAGTCGCTGTCCATGAACTCGACGCCATGACCCGGCCGCACGAAGGCCTCGCGCCCGGTATAGCGCTCATGGAGCTGGGCCAGTTCACGTTGCTGCAGGTTGCAGCCACCGACGACCAGGCCGACGCGCTGCGGGTCCACGTCCTCCAGGCGGGCGTCCTGCCAGGCTTCATGCAAGGCCACCAGGGCCGCTTCGGCAGTCAGCGACAACTGCCGGAACAACCGTGGCGAACGCTCCGGCGGCAGTTGCAGGGGGCCGAGTTCGGCGCCGAGAAAACGGCTTTGCCCCTGGCGCCCGGGGCGTTGCAGCACGCCGAAAGCGGCGTCGCCGGCCAGCAGTGCGCGGGTAAAGGCCTCCCGGCCCTGGCCAATGGCGGAAACGATACCGACACCGGTGATCGCAACGGGTAGTGGTCGAGTGGCAAGCATGTTGGCACCAGGATTGTCGATTCGGGCGAAGGCAACGGGCCGGCCCATGGCTGCATGGATGGCTACAACGCCTGGATCTCGTCGAGGGCGAAGTAGCCGTTGTGGCCTTGCAGGTAGACCGCCGCCCGGTGGCCCAGCAACACCAAGGCGGTGCTGCGGGTCAGCTGGTCGCCGTCGACCCGTAGCGAGCGCACCCGAGTGCCGGCGGGATGCCGGGCATTCCACTGGGCGACCTGCTCGATGGCGCTGTGCAGCGCCGCTTCGCGAGGCCCAGGCGCTGCGTCCCGCGGCGAAACCGCAACGCCAGGCACAGGCAGGCGGCTGCCAGCGCGGATCTTCTCCACCAGCTTGGTCAACACCTCGCCATGGCCGACCTCTTCGAATTGCACCTCGCCCTGGGCCAGCAGGTATTGAATGCTCTCGCACCATTGCACTGGATGGGTCAGTTGCCGGACCAGGTTGTCGGCGATCGCTTCCTGGCTATATGGCTGGGCCGAAACGTTGGCGATTACCGGCTTGTTCGGCGGCGCCAGCTCCAGGCCTTGGAGATACGCGCAAAATGCATCGGCGATCGGTTGCATGTAGCGCGAGTGGAAGGCGCCACTGGTATTGAGCGGATACAGCATGCCGCCCGCTGCCTCGACCGCGCTTTCCAAGCGCGCCAGCTCGGCCTTGGGCCCGGCGATCACGCTCTGCAAGGGTGCGTTGTGAATCGCCAGGTCCACACCATCGGCCTGTTGCGCCTGCAAAAGCTCCACCAGCGCGTGGCGCCGCAGGTTCATGATCGCGGCCATGCCCCCCTCCCCGCCACTGACCTGGTTCATCAGCTCGGCGCGGCGCTGGACCAGACGCAGGCCCTGGGCGAAATCGAAGCACTGCGCGGCCAGCAGAGCGTTGAATTCACCCAGGCTGTGGCCGGCGAAACCATCCGCCTGGGCGCCATCGCGCAGCCGCTGGAAATAGGCCAGGGCGTTGACCACATAGATCGCCGGCTGGGTGTAGCGGGTCTGGTCCAGCAGGCCATCCGGGTCATCGAGGCACAGGGCCTTGATCGAATAACCGAGTATGTCGCTGGCGGCTTCGGTCAGCTCGGGGAACTCATCGAACAGCTGGCCACCCATGCCGCGCTGCTGCGAACCCTGGCCGGGAAAGATGAACACCTTCATTGGCACCTCCGTTGTGCGTTACCTCTGGCGGCGCGCCAGACCTGGCGCGCCCTGCCCGGTCCATCCGTGCTACACCGCCCGCGCCTGGAGCCGGGTGTGGATCAGGTCCGCCAGTTCGCCGATATTGCCCGGGCCGAACAGCTCCACCCGCGGAATGCTCAGGGACAGCGACTCCAGCACCAGCATCACGATTTCCGCGCGATCCACCGAGTTCGCACCCAGGTCACGCAAGCGGTCGCCCCGGCTGAACGCATGGCTGGCAAGGGTAGGAATCACTTGCCGGACGTGACGGACGATCAATTCGAATACCTGTTCTCTGGTCATGCTTGTGCCTCGCTCTTGAAGGAATATCGCACCGGGCAACGGCTAATCAGTTGCCGAACAGTGCCTTGATACGCTCTCGCACCTCGGGGAGATGAAAGGTTTGCTCGTGCATCTGCACCTCGCGGGCCGTGATCGCGGGCAACCGCGCGCGCAGGCCAGAGGTCAGGTGCTCCTTGAGTAGCACCAGTGAATGCCGGGGTTTCTCGGCCAATTGCGCTGCCAGTTCATGGGCGTGGGCCAGCACGTTCGCCCGTGGCAATACCGGGAACGGGATGCCGCGGCCGGCCAGCTCGTCGCCGCGATAGTTCTCGGCGGTCATCAACAGCTCCTGGGCCAGCGCCAGGCCGAGCTTTTCCTGCAGCACCAGGGTCGAGCCGAACCCCGGGGTGAAGCCATAGCGCATGAAGTTCGCCGCATATACGCTCTCGCGGCTGAGCACCGCCAGGTCGGCGAACAGGCCGAATACCAGCCCGCCACCAATCGCATGCCCCTGCATGGCCGCCACTACCGGAATCTCGCAGGTCAGCGGCAATTCGTAGATCGGATAGTCGGTGTACTGACCGCCCCCGGCGGCCAGCTCGAGTAGCATTTCCTGGGTGCCGCCGGTGCAGAAGTAGGTGTCGTAGCCGGTCAGGACCACCACCTTCCACGCCGGATTGCTGCGTACCGTCTCGAAGGTGCGGATCAGTGCCTGGGCCAGGCCAGTGGAGAATCCGTTCTTGTGGACGCGATCGGTCATGGTGACCTGCACGATCGCTGGCGTTACCTGTTCGAGCTGTACCAGATCGTCGCTCATCTCACACCTGCTCCCACGGGAACGCGCCCGTCTCGACGTAACGCACGATGTTCGAAAGGTTCTGCGGATCGCTGAACGCCTGTCGGTTGGCCGCCAGCGCGGCGTCGCGATCGAGTCGTGGGGCGCCGCACAGCGAGCCACGAAATTGCTTGTAGCGCGCCACCCCGGCCGGGACAGGCGCCGCAAGCGCAACAGGTGCTTGCGTAGCAGGTTGTCGCCATCAGCCTCGCTGGCATCCACCAGGCCCCAGGACAGGGCCTGGTCGGCGCCTATCGCGCTGGTCATCAAGGTCATGTAGTGGGCGCGCTGCGGGCCGATTCGGCGCTCCAGGAACGGCAATACGCAGGCCGGCATCAGTCCGAACAGCAACTCCGAAAGGCTGAAGGAGGCGCTCTGGTCGGCGATCACGATATCGCTGGCGGCGACGAACCCGACGCCGCCGGCATTGACCTTGCCGCGCACGTAGGACAGCACCACGAACGGCCCGGTCGCCAGGCGCAGCCAGAGGTCATAGAGGGTGGCCGGGTCGAGCACGCTGGAACTGGCCTGGGGTCCTTGGCCAGCTTGCGCACCAGCGCGAAGTCCATGCCGAAGCAGAACACCTGCGGTAGCCCTTCGAGCACCAGTACCGTCACGCGCTCATCCAGTCGTTCCAGCAGGTCGGCCAGCTCGGCGACCAGGCGATCGTCGATGGTGTTGTTGGCCTCGGGCCGATACAGCTGCACGAAGCAGATGTTGTCCTCGTGGCGCACACGCAGGGTGTGGTATCCGGTTTCGATCATTGCCGCCTCCACTGCGGGCTATCGCCATATCCATGGCGGGTGCGAGATGAAAATGCAGTCAAGCACAGGAATCCGCACACGGATTTTGCCTCCCGCTCTCTGGTGCTGCCTGCACATGCATGGCGATAGCCTGCTCCAAGTGATCGGGCGCATTTAGCGGCGCGGGTTCTTCTACGATACCCGGCGCATTCGACTCGAGCTGAGCGGACACCAAGGTGACGATGCCGGCCAGGGTCGGATGCTTGTAGACCGCGGTCGCACCGATGGCCAGCCCGTAGCGCCTGTTGATCTCGCGACTCCACTCCACGGCGATGATCGAATCCATGCCCATCGAGGCGAAGGGCTTGTCCGCCTGGATTCGTTCCACGTCGATGCCCAGCGCCCGAGCGAGGCTCTCGGACAGCTCACGCTCCAGCGAGTAGCGGTCAATTCCGGGTACCTGCTGGTTCTGCTGTACCGCCGGGACGGCAACCGATACCGGCTCGGCAACGGCTTGTAGCGTTGCGGGTGGCAGCTGGACGGGGACGACTGCCGAGTCTTCCGGTTCGGCAATCGTCCGCAGTGGCCGCAACTGCAGGGTGGGACCATGTTGCGCCGGCGGTGCGACCTCGGTTGCGATGCTGTCCAGGGCTTCCAGGTCTTGCTCCAGGGAGCGCAACTTGAGACGGCCGGATTTGGCATGGGTTGCCGCAGCTGGCTTGCTGGCGCTGACCTGCACCAGCGTGGCGGGCGCTGCCGAGGGTTCGGCCTGGACTGACGCCAGTTGCGCCTGAACAGCGGCCTGCCGGTCCTCTTGCTCCTTGCCGGACGGCCAATAGCGCTCTTTCTCGAAGGGATAGGTCGGCAATGCGACCCGGCCCGGCCGCTGTCCCTGGAATAGTCGCGCCCAGTCCAGCTCGATACCCTCTACATACAGTTGCGCAAGTGACAGCAGCGCACCGCGGAGCACCTCGGGATTGGCCTGCGCGCGGCAGTCCTGCAAGCACTGGTCGGCCACGGCCTGAGCCTTGGTGGAGGCTTCCTGGGTACCGTCGACGATCCCACTGTAGCCGTCGACCAGTTTGCCAACATCCAACCAATGCGCCAGTTGCGTGCGCAGTGCATACACGTCGCTGGTGACCCAGGCCAGGCGCTGTTCGAGGTGGCGTCGGCCCAACAACAGGGTGTGGCTCATGGCACTGGGCTCGACGGGCTCATATTGCAGGTGGGCGAGCAGGTTCTTTGCCTGCAGCCGTAGTTGCCCAATGGTCTTGGCCGACAACACGACCAGATGCAGCGGGCTGGCCGATGGCCGCACCGGCCGCTCGGGCGCTTCGGCGATCACCGCATGGGCGTTGGTACCGCTGAAACCGAATGAGCTGACGGCCGCCAGCCGCTCCCCGGCCACGGGCCGGTGCCACTGTTCGGTGCGGGTGGGGACATGGAACGGACCATGGGAAAAATCGATGTGCGGATTGGCACTGACGAAATGCGCCGACGCCGGGATCTGCCGATGCCGCAACGCCAGCAGGACCTTGAGTACTCCGGCGATGCCGGCCGCTGTGGCCGTGTGTCCCACCGTGCTCTTGATCGAGCCAAGGGCACAAGGTGCGCCACTATGGCCACCTTGGGCGAAGGCATCGGCCAGGGCCCTGGCCTCTATCGGGTCACCCAGCACCGTCGCGGTACCGTGGGCCTCCACCAGGCCGATGTGCTCGACCTCAATGCCGTGGCGCCGGTAGACCTCCAGCTCCAGCCGGGTCTGGGCAGTGGCATTGGGGGCCGTGATGCCGTTGCTCGCGCCATCCTGGTTGACTCCCGTGCCGCGGATCACGCCGTGGATCACATCGCCATCGGCCAGGGCCTGGGAGAGTCGCTTGAGCACGACTGCGCCAACGCCCTCCCCTGGGACGAAACCATCGGCCTTGGCATCGAAGGCATAGGCACAACCGCTGGGCGAGAGCATGCCGGCTTGCTGGGCCTGGAGATGGAACTGCTCGGTGCTCTGCACGAACACGCCGCCAGCCAAGGCCAGGTCGGCATCCCCGGTACGCAGCCCCTGGCAGGCCTGGTGCAGTGCCACCAGCGAGCTGGAGCAGGCGGTATCGATCGCCACGGCCGGGCCCTGCAGGTTGAGGTGATAGGCGATGCGCGCTGGAATCACCGAACCGGAATTGCCCCAGAACGCCTGCGCCGGCGCGTCGCTCTCCAACAGTCGCTGGTAATCACCCGCCGCGCAGCCCACATAGACCCCGCAGCGCAAGCCCTCACCGCTAGCGCCCGCATACCCGGCGTCTTCCAAGGCACGCCAGGCTTCTTCGAGGAACAGGCGCTGCTGCGGGTCCATGACCCTGGCCTCGCGCCCGGAGATATTGAAGAACAGCGGATCGAAGCAATCGATATCGCGTAGGAAGCCGCCACGCCGGCAATACGGGGCATAGGCGGGAAAATGTCGCGACAAGTCCCAGCGCGTCACGTCCTCCAGCAGGTCCTGGCCCTGGAGGAGGACCTGCCAGAGGTCGTCCAGGTTGTCGGCACTGGCGAACCGGCCGCTCATGCCGATCACCGCGATCGGCTCCGGCCGGCCCGGGTCGCTGGCAAGCTGCGGCGCAGGCTCCGGAACGACTGTCGCTTGCGGCACCCGGACCACCACCTTGCCGATGTTGCGCCGGTCGGCCAGCCAGCGGTAGGCGTCCTGCACATCGCTGAAATCGAAGACCCGGCTCAAGGTGGGCCGGATCACCCCGGCCTCCAGCAGCCTGGTCATTTCATCGGCCAACTCTTGCAGCAGCACCGGGTTGTCCCGGGTCTGCTTGCGCAGGTCGATACTGATGAACGACTGGTTGTCGTTGAGCCGCGACAGGTCGACGCTACGGGCCGATTTCAGTGCAGTCATCGCCAGTTCGACATAACGCCCACCAGGGGCCAGGCAATTGAAGCCTTTTTGCAGTGCATCGTCGGCCAGGGTATTGATGACCACGTCCACGCCCTGGCCCTGGGTCAGCCGCGACACCGCTTGCGCGAAGTCCTCCTCGCGATAGTTGATCCGGTGGGCGACCCCCAGCCCCGCCAGGTAGTCGAGTTTTTCCTGGGAGCCGGCGGTGGCGTAGACCTGCGCCCCCGCATGCTGCGCCAGTTGTACGGCGATCAACCCGGTGCCGCCGGTGGCGGTCTGGATCAGTACCCGCTCGCCGGGCTTGACCTGGGCCCGGGCGAAGCTGGCGATCATGGTCAAGGCCACTACCGGCAGCGCGCAGGCTTCCTCGAACGACAGCCCCTGCGGCAAGGCGAACACCCGGTCCTGGGAGCAGGTCATGACGCTGGCGTGGGCACCCAAGGCTTCGCCAGCCAAGGCGAACACCGCATCGCCGAGCGCAACCCGCGACACCTGCGCCCCCACCTCCAGCACCACGCCGCTGGCCTCGAAACCCGGGGTGAAGGGATATGGTGGCTGGGTGGGATACAGGCCGCTGACGCACAGCAGGTCGCCGAAGTTCAGGGCGAAGGCGCGTACCGCGATCCGCACTTCGTCCGGCTCCAACGGCAGCAAGGGCGCATCGATAGGTTGCAGCTCATCGATCCGCCCCGGGCCCTCGATTCGCAATTGCCGGCACACCTGCGGCACTTGCTCCACCACCTCAGCTAATGGCGGTACCTCGACCCGGACAGGCTCGGCGCTGGCCGGTGCGCGCCGGCGACTGGGCTCGGTTACGGCCACTGGCGGCACCGGCAGCCTGGCGGCAGGCGCCTCGGCACGGTTGGTTTGTTGTTCCAGGGACGGGTACGTGCGCTGGATATGCTCGGCCAGCGCCCTGAGCGACGGAAAATCGAACAGCGCCGTGACCGGCAGACGCAGGCCGAGCTTCTGGTTGAGCGCGTTGATCAAGGTGATGCCGGTGATCGAGTCCACACCGTAGTTGGCAAAGGCCTGGTCCTCCTGCACCCGGGCGCGGTCGAGTTTCAGCACTTCCAGCAGCGCCTCGTGGATCGCCTGGCGCACCGGCATTCCGCGCTCTTGCGCCAAGTCCGTTGGCTGCGAGCTCGGCGCCGGACTTGCTGGGCGAGTTTCCCGGGCAGCACTGTCGCCGCTCTCCTGCCCCGCCTGCCGCGCCGCCTCGCCCTGGGACTCGATCACCCCATCGCTGATGCCGGTGACGATTTGCTGGCCCAGGCCATGGGCCACTGCCGCCGGCTGGTTCAGCGAGCCATAACCTTCGAGCTCCAGTACGTGCCGCCAGGTCGATGGCGCCAATGCCGGGGTCCCGGGAACCCGCAGCGCAACGTCGGTCGCCATTCGCCAACCATCGAGCAAGCCGAAGGTCAGGTGGGTGAACAGGCTGGCCTGGGTCAGTTCGTTGAGCAACAGCAGGCCATTGCCCCGTAGCAGGCTCTTGACGTGCCGCAGGGTGCGGCGGATGTCTTGCGTCGCGTGCAGGACATTGGCCGCTACCACCACGTCGTAGTGCCCGGATTCGAAGCCTTGGCTGCGTGGATCGCGTTCTATGTCCAGGTTACCGGTACGCAGGTACGACGCCTGCTCCCCGTACTGCTCACGCCCATGGGCCAGGAATGCCTCTGACACATCGGTGTAGCAGTACTCGTCGATCGCCTGCACATAGGGCGCCAAATGCTGCAACAGCCGCTCGCTGGTGCCGCCGGTTCCCGCGCCGATCTCGAGGATCCGCAACCGTGTTTGGGGATCAGCGGCCAGGCGCTGCGCCACATAGGCCAGCAGCTGTTCCGCCAGCACGGCGTTGAAGTAGTCGGCCAGCGGATGACCGCGATAGATACCCTCCACCCGCTCCACGCTCCCGCCCGGGAACAGCACTGCGGTGGCCGCGCACTCTGCACGCAGTACTCCGGGCAATGCCGGCAGCACGGCATCGAGCAAGCGGATCTGGTTGTGCACCACAGCCTGGTCGGGGCCTTGCAGCAGGCGCTCGCGGTCGGCTTCCCATTGTCGCCAGGCGCCAGGCCAGTCCGTCGCCGCCTGCGCCTGGCCACTGGCGTCCAGCAGGCGCAGGGCATCCTCGCGCCAACCGACGTAGGCCGAAGCCAAGCCTGCAGGGCCATGCTCCCAGCCCTGATGGGCCAGCAGATTGCGTAGCAGTTGCGCCAGGCTACGCTCCAACTCGGCCAGCACCGGGGCCGCCCGCTGTGGCAGGCCGAGCGAGGAGTCGCCATTCAAGATCACCGGGGCCACCGGCGCGCTGATCTGCAACTGGCGATCGTCCGCCACTGCCCATTGGCTCGCAGCTTGCGCATGTCGGGCCTTGAAGAACGCCAGCTGTGACAGTGGGCTGGCCAGCAGGCGCTCCAGCAGCGCCATGGCCTGTGGTGCTTCGATCGAGCCGATCCCGGCCGCCTCCATTCGCTGCCGATAGCTGGCCTTGGCCACTATGCCGACACTGCCCCAATAGCCCCAGTTGACGATCTTCACCGGGTATGGCCGTTCCCTCAGGCCCAGGGCAAAGGCATCGGCGTAGCAGCAACCGGCGGCGTAGTTGGCCTGGCCCGGGGCGCGGATGAAGCTTTGCATCGATGAGAAAAACAGCATGAAATCCAGGTCTTGCCGGCCGAACACCGCATCGAGGTTCTCGCTGGTGGCCGCCTTGGCCCGTAGCGCGGCATCGAATACCCCCGGGGCCATCTGCGCCACGCCGCGATCCTCCAGCACGATGGCGGCGTGCACCACGCCATGCACCGCGCCATAACGGCGGCGAACGGTCTGCTCGGCGGCTTCCAGCGCCGCCCGGTCGTTGGCGTCCGCCCGCAGGTAGAGCGGCATGGGGCCAAGGCTGCCCAGGCGCGTCCGTTGCGCCTCGATCGCCTCATCGGCCTCACGGCGGCCCAGCCATATCACCTGGGCCTGGTAGCGACGGATCAGGTATTCACTGAAGACCGTGCCCAGACCGCCGGCACCACCGAGGATCAGGTAGACCCCCCGTTCGCGCAGCCCGCTGTCGACGACGTCCGGCAGTACGCAGGGCACCAGGCGCTGGCGATACCATTGGCCGTCGCGCAGGGCCAGGGTTTCCCCCGGCAGTTCTGGCACATCCGGGCCAGCCTGCGCGGAAGGCCATGAGTCCTGGCCGGCGAGGTCGAGCACGCGCACCTGCCAATGACTATATTCCTTGGCCACCGAACCCAACAGCCCGTGGACACTGGCCTGTTCTGGATCGCCGGTTTCTGTGGCCAGAACAGGCAGCGCCTGGCGGGTGACGACCGTCAACGCCAGGGGCCGGCTACCGTAGTCCAGGGCCAAAAGCGCCTGGACCAGTTGCAGGCCGATTCGTGCGACCCCGGGCTGACCCTGCGGCACATGCCAGAGCAGATGGTCGAACCCGGCCCAGGCGCCCAACCAGCTGGCACAGGCTGCAGCCCCATCGGGCGTGCCCCATTGGCGAGCGATTACCTCTGGAACTTCCAACAGGTGCTGGTCCTGGGTATCGGCGATGGTCTTCACGGCCTCTAGCGTTTGCCAACGTGGGGCCAGGGTCAGCTCTCCCGCAAGCCTTGGTTGCGCGGGCGTGCGACAGCAAAAGCCGCTCAGGCGCACCGCAACCTGGCCATCGGCGTGCGCCAGGTCGACATCGAAGCTCTGCCCTGCGCCCTGCTCCCCGCTGGCACGCTGCACCACCGCCCATGCCAAGTCCGGTAGCGGGCCCCACTGTTCGACCCGGGTCACGGCAAATGGCAGTTGCAGCGCCGGTTTGGCCAACCAGCCAGTAGCGGCCTGCAATGCGCCATCCAGCAGGGATGGCGGCAAGGTATAGCCCGGCGCCGCGCTGGCCACAGCCAGGCTCGCCAACGCTGTCAGGGGGCCGCTGCGCAGTTCCTTCAGGGCGCGAAACCCCACGCCGTACTCCAGGCCCTGTTCGGTGAAGCGCGCATAGCAGCTCGCTGCGTCCACCCGCGACTCGCATGAGGCACCTACGGCGGCCAGGTCGACCTGCGGCGCTGGTTGCCCGCTCGCGGGGCGCACCCAGCCTTGGCTATAAAGCTGTTTTTGCGCGCCGGTGCCGCTATGGATCTCATAACGGACCCCGCGCCCCGGCTCTTCGACCAGGCCGATATGCACCAGTAGCGGCTGGCTGACCACCAGCGGGCGCAACCAGGCCACCTCCTCCAGCACCATCGGCTGCCCCACTGGCAGTTCGCTGGCCAGGGCCGCCGCTGCGCGGGCCCACTCCAGTTGCACCACCCCCGGCACCACCGGTTGCCCGGCCACCCGGTGTTCGCGAACGAACCATTCTTTACCCGAGAGTCGGGTGCTGTAGCGCTGTTCGTGCAGGGTCGAACTATTGCAGTGGAGCAATGGGTGCAGGACCGCCCGCTCATCTGGCAATGAGCCGGACGCCGCCTGGGGCGTTACCCAATAGCGCTCCCGGGCGAAGGGATAGGTCGGCAGCGACAAGCGGCGCGGACGATCGGCGCCATACAAGCACGACCAGTCGATCACCACCCCTCTGACCCAGAGTTCGGCCAGCTTCTGCAGGCGCCGTTTCTCCAACAGGCTGACCAACAGCTGCTGGAACTCCTCCTCGCCGGCCAACACCGAAGCGGCGTCTTTGGCCGTCGCCACTTCGCCGCTCAGCAGGCATGCCGATGGCGTACCGCTGATGAAGTCGCCCAGCGCCTGGCGTACCTGTTCCAGCGAGGTAGCGACGAAGGCCAGCCGCTGCCCCAGGGCCGCGCGGCCGGTTTGCAGGCTGTAGGACAGGGCCGCCAGGTCGAGTCGTGGTTGCTGCTCGATGAATTGCAACAGTGCCTTGGCGTATTCCTGCAAACGGTCAGCGCGTTGCGCGGACAGCACCAGCAGCGCCGGGGCACCCGCCTCGGCGGCCGGCGGTACGACAGCCGGCTGGTAGGCATCGATCACCACGTGGGCATTGGTCCCGCTGATGCCGAAGGCGCTGACCGCCGCGCGCAGCGGCTGGCCAGCGGCGACTAGCCAGCCCTGGTGGTGGGTATTGACGAAGAACGGCGAGCGGGCGAAATCAAAATGCTCGTTCGGCGTGGCGAAGTGCAGAGTCGGTGCCAGTTCACGGTGGCGCATCTGCAGCAGTACCTTGTGCACCCCGGCGACCCCGGCTGCTGCCGTGGTATGGCCGATGTTGCTCTTGACCGAACCCAGGCCGCAGAAATTGCGCTGCTCGGTCCGCTCACGGAACACCGTATCCAGGGCTGTCAGCTCGATCGGGTCGCCCAGCTTGGTTCCCGTACCGTGCAACTCGACATAGGAGATGCTCCGCGGATCGATGCCGTGGCGGGCGTACACCTCGCGCTCCAGGGCGATCTGGCTGCTGGCGCTGGGCGCAGTGATGCCGTTGGTTTTGCCATCCTGGTTGATGCCCGACGCAACGATCACTCCGTGAATACGATCGCCATCGCGCTCGGCATCGGCCAGGCGCTTGAGTACCAGGGCGCCGACGCCCTCGCCGGGCACGATGCCATCGGCGGCGTTGTCCAGGGTCCGGCATTTGCCCGTGGGCGAGAGCATGCCGGCCTGGCACATGCTCATGTATATCTCGGGCGACAGGTACAGGGTGGCGCCGCCCACCAGGGCCACATCCACTTCGCCGCTGCGCAGCGCCTGGCAGGCCAGGTGCGTGGCCACCAGGGACGACGAGCAAGCGGTGTCCACCAGCAGCGCCGGCCCCTTGAGATTGAGGAAATAGGCCAGGCGCGCGGCGGCTATCGCCTCGCTCCTGCCGGTGATTTCCGCCGCGCCGCGCTGCTGTTGGGCCAGCCAGCCGTATTCACTGGGGCCCATGATGCCCAGGTACACCCCGCAGCGGGCATCGCTCAATTTCTGCGGCGGATACCCCGCGTCCTCGAAGGCCTTGTAGCCCTCCTCCAGGAACAGGCGCTGCTGAGGGTCGATCCATTCCGCCTCTGCCGGCGAGATATTGAAGAACAACGGATCGAAACAGTCGATGTCATCCAGCCGGCCCAGCCACTTGCTGTAGGTCTTGCCCGGCTTGCCGGCCTCGGGATCGTAGTAGTCGTCGATGCTCCAGCGCGCTGGCGGGATCTCCTCGACGCAGTCGCGACCGGCCACCAGGTTGTCCCAGTAGGCATCCAGCGTCGGTGCTCCCGGATAGCGCCCGGACATGCCGATGATGGCGATACCTTCGCTGGCCGTTACGATCCCGGCCGCACTAGGTGCAGGCGCGGCTGGTATTGGCGCTGTCTCTGGTTGTGCAGGCGGTTCTGGGCTGGCCGCAGCCCTGGCGACAATCGGCTGCGGGGTAAGCGAAGCCGATGACCCTTGAACCTTGATCGGTGCCTTGGGCTGCAAGGCCTGCTCGACCAGGGCGGCCATGCGCCTGACGCTGGAATGCTCATAAACCACCGGTGCGTTCAGCGCCAAGCCATAGCGCCGGTTGAGATCACGGACCCATTCGACACCGATCACCGAATCCAGGCCCAGGTCGACGAACAAATGATCCAGGCCGATCTCGCCAGGATCGAGGAACAGCGCGGCGGCGAGGCTGGTGGTCAGCTCGCGCTCAAGTAGCGCGCGCCGCTCGGCCTGCACATGGGGGGCAAGCTCCGGGGCACGGGCCGCTGCGACCGGTTGGGCGGCCATGGGCGAGTCTTGCGCGGCTACCGGCTCTGCCTGCTCCTGCGCCGCCGGGGGCTCGATGGCTGGTCCATCCTCCAGGGCGCGCAACTGCAACTTGCGCGGCTTGCCGTCATCGAGCCCGGACTGGGACGAGCCGCCCGCGAAGGCGGTGGTTGGCGACTGTGGGGGTTGACGCTCCATAGTGATGCTCCCTGTTGTGCTTCCATGCAATACCGAGCAGAGCTGGCGGGCGAACGGATAGGTCGGCAAGTCGATCCGGCGTGGCAACGGCGTTGTGTAGAGTTGCGTCCAGTCCACGACGGCTCCCTGGACCCAGCGTTGCGCCAGGACTTGCAGCCGATCCTGGGCTACGTTGGCCGGGGCATCGGCAGGCGGCGGGTGATCCTGGGAGGCTTCGCCCAGCCACAGCTCGCCAGCCTCGACCCCGGGCTGGCCCAGCCCTGCCAGTTTGCTGGCCAGATCCGGCAATGAACGGGCCAGCAACGCCAGACGATGGGCCATGGCCTCACGCCCAACCTGTAGGGTGTAGGCGATATCGCGCAACTGCGCCGGGGCAAAGCGGCCATCCGCCACCACCACGCGCAAGCGTTCGGCGCTAGCCAGCAGGCGGTCCCGGGTCCGCGCCGAAAGCAGGATCAGCACTGGCTCAGCAATATTCGCTACAGCAGGTGGCGGTGGTTCACAGGCTTCCAGCAGCACATGGGCGTTGGTGCCGCTGAAACCGAAGCTGCTGACGCCGGCAATCCGCCGGCCGGCGAACCACGGGCGAGGCCGATCGACCACCTGCACCGGCAGGTTGGCCCAGTCCACCTGCGGGTTGGGTGAGCGAAAGTGCAGTTGCCCGGGGATCTGCCCCTTGCCCATGGCAAGAATGACCTTGATCAGCCCCGCCACACCGGCTGCGGCTTCCAAGTGGCCGATCTGGGTCTTGACCGAGCCGAGCAACAGCGGACGCTGCGCTTGCCGGCCGGCTCCCAATGCCTGGGCGGCGGCCTGTACCTCGATCGGATCGCCCAAGCGAGTGCCGGTACCGTGGGCTTCCAGGTACTGCACCTGGTGCGGGGCCAGGCCGGCCTGGGCCAGCGCGGCTTCGATGACCGCGCGCTGGGCCGACTGGTTCGGCACGGTCAGCCCGGCGCTGGCACCATCGTGATTGATCGCACTGCCTCGGATGACAGCCCATATCGGGTCGCCGGCAGCCAGGGCGTCGGCATGACGCTTGAGCACCAGAAGCCCGCAGCCTTCGCCCCGGACATAACCATCAGCGGCCTCATCGAAAGTGCTGCAACGGCCGCGCGGCGAGAGCATGCCGGCAGCGCGAAAGGCCTCGGACTCCGCCTGGTCCAGCAGCAGGTTCACGCCACCGGCCAGGGCCGCCTCGCACTTGCCGCCCAATAGGCTTTCACAGGCCAGGTGGATCGCCACCAGCGATGAGCTGCAGGCGGTATCCACCGACAGCGCCGGTCCGTGCCAGTCGAAGAAGTACGCCAGCCGCCCGGCGGCGACCGAAGCCGCGTTACCCGTAGTAAAGGCTGGCCTGGCTTCATGGCCCTCCCCTGTCTGGCGCAGGAGCAGGTCATAACCGCGCCCCATCATTCCGACAAAGACCCCAGTGTTGGAACCACGCAAGGTGTGCGGTGCAATCGCGGCTTGTTCCAGGGCTTCCCAGGCGGTTTCCAGCAACAGGCGCTGCCGGGGATCGAGCAGTTGCGCCTCTCTGGGCGAGATGCGAAAGAAGCGTGGGTCGAACTCCTCGGTGCCCTCGATGAAACCACCAGACGCCGGCTCATTGTTCAGGGAGCTACGCTGGCTGACCGCGTCGACGCCTTGTTGTAACAGCGTCCAGAAATCTTCCGCAGAAGCCGCTCCGCCGGGAAAGCGACAACCCACTCCCACGATGGCGATGCCCCCTGGGCCGGAAACAGGGGGCGCTGAGTCGCTTGACGGCCGAGGCGCTTGCGCCACCGTGCAACTAACGGGAGCGTGGAGATTTTCCAGATAGGCGATGATCGCCGCGGGGGTTCCGTGCTGGAAAAAAAAGGTGGCCGGCAACGGGCAGGCCAGGCGCTCGGCCAAACGATGGCGTAAGTCGAGCATCTGCAGCGACGTCAGGCCCATCTCCATCAACGGCACATGTTCGCCATAGGCGTCGGCCCGGGCCTCGCCCAACACCCCTAGCAACAGTTCGCCAACCGTTTCCCTCCAGTGCCCGTCCTGGGCGGCTTCCGGAGTCTTCGTCGGTACCGTACAAACCGGTTGCCCGGCTCGTAGGTCTGGGTATTCCACCAGGACTCCCGCGTCATGGTTGACCTCATCCCCCGGTCGATACCCGTCCAGCACCTCGCGCACCTGAGCACCGTGGCTTTCGTGGAAACACAGCATGGGTTCGAGCAAACGCCCGCAAGCCTCGTCTCTGCGACGGATGTAGTCCTGCAGTGAAGGAGCGCCGGGCTGACGGGCGTCGTAGTGATGACAGCGCGTCACCCCGACCACGCTGCGTACCTCACCCAGGCTGGCCAGGTACACCAGCATAAAGTCGATCAGTTCGTCGGCCAGCCCCTCGCCTTGGCGCCCCGGGTGCACACAGATGCCCAGCAACTGCGCGATGGGGCCGGCCGGATCATGCCAGGCTTCGATCCGCAGGCAATCGCTATGGCGCAGCCGTTCTACCGAGTCCAGGCGTTGCGAATAGATCGCCGCCACGATCTGTCCTTCGCACTCCATCACCAGTTGACCCTGGGGATAGATCTCCAGCCGCCGCAGCAACACCTGCTCGGTAGCCCCCAGCCCGCTGGGCCAGCAGGCCAGTTCCAGTGCTCGCAAATGTGGCAGGTCCCTGGGCAACGGATGGCGGATGCGATAGTGCCTTGGCAACAGCCGATTCAGGCTGGCTTGGGTGAACGGCTCGCCATGGGGAAAGCCCTGGGCGACGGCCCGGTCCGGAAACAGTCCGGCTTGCGCCGCAGCCATCAGCAACACCGGTGCCTCGTACAACTGGTGTCCTGCAAAACCATGACAGGCATCGAAGTGCAATGCACCGCTGTGCCCGGCATGGCGCCGGGCGCTGGCAGGATCCAGACAATGGGCCGCCAGCAGCATCAAGCCATGGTGCGCAGTTATCGCGTGCCAGCGCGCAAGGTGCTCGACCATGCCCTGCAAGGCCACTGCCGGTTCGATGTACTCTCCAGAGCGACCCACATGGACGCTGACCGGTGGCGTATGGCGCTGATCCTCGATTCCCTTCACCGAGACTGGCGCCTGCCAGGCCCGCCGATGCTCCTGGAATGCGTGGATATGCAGGACGCTCTCCGGATCCTGGATACCGTTGTCGCCCAGGCTGTCGAGCAGGCCCCGGGGATCACTGATGTCCCCGGTCAACACCAGGTGCGGGAGGCCCTCCAGGGTTTGTCGCGCCCGTGCCTGATCGGTGCTGCTGGTAGTCACGCCGATCAGCAGCAGTGGGTAGTGCTGAAGATGCCGGCCGCGCAGACTACGACTGGCGATGGCAACATGCAGGCGACGTAGCAGCACGCCATCCGTACAGCCCATCTCGAGGATGTAGCGTGGTTGCCGGTCAAGCGGTGGCTGATCGAACTGCGTGACAATCGCGGTCTCGAGTGCAGCCATGTATTCGACTGGCCAAAGTTCCGCCTTCGCCGGGGCAAGTCCATGGAGCGAGCTGGCGTCACCGAACAGGAGTGTCTGTAGATCGCCCAGCAGCGGTTGGAAGTCCAGGCTCGATCGTAACCGTGCACTCCCCTCCAACAACGAGCGGCCGCTGTCGCCCAAGCGAAAGCCGCCCCCTTCCCGGCCCCCCCAGGCGCGCTGCTCGAAGTAACCACGCAGCGCCTCTTGGACACAACTCGACAGCTCGGCGCATGCAACCTCGCCTTCGAGTACCGGCGCTCCCCCAAGGTGCTCCAGCGCCATCAGTAATGGAGCCAGCAGCGCCCCGTCCAGGCAGGTCGCCAACGGCTCTCCGACCCCCTCCCAGCCACCGGCGGATCGCTCCAGCCAGGAGCGCAGGTTGTAACCGGCGGGCTCGCCCAGTGCCTGCGACATCGCCAGGCGGGCCAGCGCACCGGAGTCAGCCGGGATTCGGAGGTCGGTATGCGGCGCTATCGCGTAGTGACCGTTGGCCAGCTGCACCAAGCAGCCCATCTCCAGCAAGAGTCGCAAGGCCACACGAAGATGGCCCTCGTTCGCGGCGCAGGCCTGGGCCAGACTCTTGACGCTGACACCAGCTGGAGCGAGTTCCAGGGCCCGTAACACGTCATGTTTGTCCAGGACCTCAAGCACCAGCAGGGTCAACCAGCCATCGGTGAAGCGGTTGAGTAGATCGGTCACGACATACCTCCAGTGGTATCGGAAGCTGCAAGCGGCCAGATCCTCTCCGGCATCGGGTTGATACGGGGATGCGAAACGGGGCATTGGCCCCGTTAGAGGATTTGTTTCCAGTGCAATGAAGGATCGCGAGGCTCGACGCATCCAGGTGCGCAGCTATCGCGGTGAGTCAGTCGCCGGTCCGGTCCACCAAGTGGTGAGCCTCAAGGACAGTCATGCCGAGCATGCGAAAATATGCGCGCCAGAATTCCACCGCTTCCTGTGCCGTACCTACATCCTGTACGCATTCGATTTCAAAGACATCGCCGCTCGCCAGTTGCGGCCGGGCAGGCCAACGGGCCAGTGCGGGGTCGCTGGAGCAACGAATGAAATTCAGGAGCTGGGGTTCGCAGGCGCCAGGATCGTCGACCGCGTAATCGACGAACAAGCGGCTGTCGGGTCCATGGCAGACGCCAAAGATGTGATACGAACCGTCCATGGTAGGTTTCATGTCTTGTCCTCCTGACAAGGATTGCCTTCCCCGTGTGCAAGGCGGTCTCGGTTACAGCGGTACTGGCCGGCGCCAGAGTCGAGAGGTGCGGCCTGTGTATTGGCTGGCACCAGAAGTAGGGAAAAGCCTAGACAGCCCATTTGATCGCGCCAATTCCGGCTGTCGAAATCCGATGAATAGACACTCCTATCAACCGGCTCCATACCGGCAGCGAGGGAATGGCTACGATGACCGCGCCCGGGATTTCCTGGCCATCGGCGGCTGCTACGCGAGCGGTCCCGGGTCCGCCCCAGGTGCCTCTCTCGATGATCGAAAACCCCTTGACCTTAAAGTTAACTTAATAGTTAAGGTTAAGCCGCGGCCTAAAGCACAGGAGCATTCCAGCCTGTCTGTCAGCCTCAACCGGTCCCAAGGTCGCAGGTGAACACCGATTCGCTAAGCTTGATGAACCCACCGTGATCGAGGTTCGCCTACAGGCTCCACGCGGCCTTTCTTCAACAACTCAACGATCCGAGGACACAGCATGCAAACCATATTGGGAGCCAGCGGCCAGATCGCCGTGGAACTGGCACGCGAGTTATCCCGTAGCCACACCGATGACCTGCGGCTGGTGAGCCGCAACCCCAGCAAGGTCAACCCCACCGATACCCTGCTGCCGGCGGATCTGCTCGATGCCGAGCAGGCCGCCAAGGCAATCAAGGGCAGCAGCATCGTGTACTTCACCGCCGGCTTGCCGCCGGACACCCAGTTATGGGAAAGGCAGTTCCCGCTGATGCTGCAAAATGCCCTGCAGGCCAGTCGCGCAGCCAACGCCAGGTTTGTCTATTTCGACAACACCTACATGTACCCACAGAACGATCGCGTGCTGACCGAGGACGCGGCGTTCGAGCCGGTTGGACGCAAGGGCAAGGTCCGTGCCGCGATGGCATCGATGGTGTTGCAGGAAATGGCCCGCGGCGAGATTCCCGTGGTCATCGGTCGGGCACCCGAATTCTATGGCCCGGGCAAGACCCAGAGCATCACCAACAGCCTGGTCATCGACAACCTCAAGGCTGGCAAGAAGCCACGCGTACCGGTCCGGGACGACACGCTGCGGACACTGATCTGGACTCCCGATGCCAGCCGCGCACTGGCGGGCCTGGGCAACGCACCGGACACCTATGGGCAGACCTGGCACCTGCCCTGTGACGACAATCGCCTGACCTACCGGCAGTTTGTCGCCCTGGCATCGGAGCTCTCGGGCCGGGCCCCCTCCTACAAGGTGCTGGGTAAATGGATGCTGACAGCGGCCGGCCTGGTGAACAGCCAAGTTCGTGAGCTCCGGGAGCTGCTGCCGCGGTACGAGCACGACAACCTGTTCGACTCCACGAAGTTCAAGCAGCGTTTCCCAGAGTTCCAGGTCACGTCCTATCGCCAGGGGCTGGCACAGGTCCTCAACGAATGAAATGAGAGGTGGGCCTGGGTACCGCCGGCCGGGGTGTCATTGGGGTTCTGGGGCAAACAGGTAGGTTCGGACAAAGTCCCCCAGCGCTGCAGCAGCATGATTGGCGTCGCTGCTCAGCCCCAGGTTCAGCTCCAGCCACAGGCCACTGAGCAGGGAAAACACCAGGCTTGCAGCCCCCTGGGGAGAAAGGCCCTGGCGGACCCAGCCCTCGCGCTGGCCAATGGCCAAAAGCTCGCTCAGGTCCTTGCGCATCTGCCGGTCCACTTCGACGATGCGGGCCTGCTCATTACTGCGCGCCAGCTCCAGCCAACTGTCCAGGCTGAGGTCGAATTCGCCGGGGTACAACAGCTCCTGTACCAGCTCTTGTACGCCGATGTCGGCCAACTGGTGCAAGCCCTCCTTGCTGAGCAACTGCCGGGTTTGAGTGATGTAGCGTTCGGTCTCCAGCTCGACGATCGCGTCGATGATCTCGCGCTTGTCCTTGAAGTAGCGAAACACGGCTCCAGCACTCATGCCGGCCCCGAGGCAAATGTCCTCGGTACGGGCGCCATGGAAGCCTTTTTCCTTGAACACCCGGGCAGCGGCCAGGAGGATCTGTCCGCGGCGTTGTTCATGCAGTTGTTCGTTACGGGTACGGGCCATGGTGATCTTGATGGATAAGCGGATTAATGAGGCGCGATACTATCAACCTCATGCCGGTCGTCAAACCAGCACGCGAGAGTATGCCGAGGCGACTACCAGATCTTGTAGGTGCCTGGCCTGAATAAGTCCGTTATAAAAAAATGCTTTCTCTATCGCCAAGGAAAATCCAGCCATGCACATGGAAGAGCACACGCTGAGCGAGATGAGCGACGAGCTGAAATTGATGCTGGGCCGCTTTCGATACGAACAGTTCGTGGAAAAACTCGGGTGGCGCTTGCCAGCCCATCCCCATCCTGGCCTGTGTGAATGGGACCAATACGATACCGAACAGGCCCGCTACGTCCTGGCCATCAATCAACGGGGAGCCATCGTCGGCTGCTCGCGCCTGATCCCCAGCACCTTCCCTACCCTGCTTGAAGGCGTCTTCAGCCAGACCTGCTCCGGTACGCCACCACGGGATCCGGCTGTCTGGGAAATGACCCGTTTCACCACCAATGAACCTCAGCTGGCGATGCCGTTGTTCTGGAGAAGCCTCAGGATCGCCAGCCAGGCGGGAGCGGACAGCATCGTCGGGGTGGTCAACAGGACCATGGAGCGTTACTACCAGATCAACGGCGTGCATTACCAACGATTGGGCCCGCCCGCCGTGCACCAGAACGAGAAGATCATCGCCATCCAGCTCTCGGCGCACCGCGAGCACCATCGTCACGCCCTCGCATCTGCTACCTTCACCCGTAGCCTTCCACTGCAAGAGATCGCCTGACAAGCGCCGAGTCGCCCTATCGGTCGGCTCGGCAACTTCCTCAGATGTAGCCCAGGGCAACCGCGTAGGACACGGCCTGTACCCGATTACTGGCACCGATCTTGCGCTGGATATTGCGGTGGTGGTAATTCACCGTATCGGTGCACACCCCCATGATCACGCCGATTTCTTCCGAGGTCTTGCCGTCGGCAGTCCAGCGCAGCACATCGCACTCCCTGCCACTGAACTCGACCTGGACATTGAGCGAGCTGTCATCGTTTTCCAGTTCAGAGAGCTTCTCATGGGCCGCCATGGCGAATGCCTTGGTCACCGGTTTCAGCGCTTCGAATTCCTCGGCACTGATGGCCTTGTTCCGGCGAGCCAGGCTCAACAGACCCACCCGCCCCTGGGCGTTGAACGAAGGTTGCGCCAAGCCATGGCACAGGTTCGAATCCCTGGCCTCGGACCACAACTGCGGGCACTCGCGGAACAACTCGTTACCCCACAGGATCGGCGCCGATGAGAGCTTGCTGTGCTTCACTGTCGGGTCGATCAGGGCATAGTTCTGCGCCTGATAGCGCTGCACCCAGGGCTCGGGGTAGTTGCTATATATAGATGTCTTGGGGCGCATGAAGGGGGTCACGCTACAGGTGCCGTAGGCAAAGAAATCAAAATCCAGTTCCTGCAGGGCTCCCATCGCAATGCCCTTGAACTCTTCCGTATCCGAAGCTTGTGAAAAGATACTGTAAAAATACGCATCCCATCCAAACAGCTGTCCTAATTCCATTTTGAACACCACCAACGTTTGAAGGAGGTCGTGAGACTAGACCAAACTGAACTCATGTCAACCGTTAACACTGGAGGGCCATAGACCACTTTGCGCTTACTCTAGAATTGTACCATCTAGTTAAACTAAGTAGCCGTAAGCCAGCATCACCTCCCGATGTTATAGAGCCATTACTAGTCTTCCTTTCGACGAACGTACCTGTTCTCTTCACGATACTGAAACAGTCCATCGGGCCGGGGCTTTCGCGGCCCTCGCTACAAGATCTGGTAGTTCCAACAGCCAGAAACGCAAGTGTATAAACATCCCCCGTCTGGAATCCCGACAACAGCACATCGGTTAAACGCTGCAAATAGTGCTGGTCGGACTTCTTAACCGAACACCTAGTTTAATTTAGAAAACATCAGCTCTAACAAGTGAGGATGCTGTCCATGCCTACGCCATCTAGCGAATTCAATGATCAACTTGAACTTCGCAAAAAGAACCGAGCCACCGTTGAACAGTACATGCATACCAATGGCAAGGATCGCCTGCGCCGTCATGAACTGTTCACTGAGGACGGCAGTCTTGGTTCCTGGAATACCGAGAGCGGCGAGCCTATGGAGTTCACCGGGCATGACAAACTTGAAGCGCTTGGGGCCTGGATCGAGAAGTGCTTTCCGGATTGGCAGTTCCACAATATCCGGATCTTCGCCACCCCCAATCCCAATCATTTCTGGGTAGAAAGCGATGCTCGCGGCAAGACCCGGGTACCTGGTTACCCCGAGGGTTATTGCGAAAATCACTACATCCACTCCTTCGAACTGGACAACGGCAAGATCCGCCAGAGCCGTGAGTTCATGAACCCCTTCAATCAACTTCGCGGCCTCGGCGTTGCTGTGCCGAAGATCAAGCGCGAAGGCATTCCTGCCTCATAAATCCCCCCTCACGTTTACTGGAGAATGAGTATGCCAGCTAGTGCAGCCCGACAACTAAACGAACACGATACTGCAGAACTTCGGCGCAAAAACCGCGCCACGGTAGAGCAATACATGCACACCAAGGGCCAGGATCGCCTGCGCCGCCACGAACTGTTCACCGAAGACGGCTCCGGCGGCCTGTGGACCACCGATACTGGGGCGCCAATTGCCATCAACGGCAAGGCCAAGTTGGCTGAACATGCGGTCTGGTCGCTCAAGTGCTTCCCGGATTGGGAGTGGTACAACATTCAGATATTTGAAACCGATGATCCCAATCATATTTGGGTGGAATGTGATGGCCACGGCAAGATCCTGTTCCCCGGGTATCCCGAAGGTTATTACGAAAACCACTTCTTGCATTCTTTCGAGTTGCAGGACGGCAAGATCAAGCAAAACCGTGAGTTCATGAATGTCTTCCAGCAGTTGCGCGCCCTGGGTATTCCGGTGCCGCAAATCAAGCGTGAAGGCATACCTACTTAATTCCCCCTAGGGAGAGTGATCGCATCATGGAAGACTTACTGAAACGGGTTCTTAGTTGTGAAGCGTTCCAGCAACCTCAATGGAGCGAACCCTCGCAATTGCACGACGCGAAGACCTACCTGCGAGACAGCGCGTCGCTGATTCGAGTCGAGGATGTCCTGGTATTGCGTGCCACCTTGGCCAGAGTTGCGGCCGGTGAAGCGATGGTCATCCAGTGCGGTGATTGCGCCGAAGACATGAATGAAAGCTCTCCCGGCGATGTCGCCCGCAAAGCTGCCGTGCTGGATATGCTGGCCGGCGCTCTGCGCCTGGTGACCCAACAACCGGTGGTACGGGTGGGGCGAATTGCCGGGCAATTCGCCAAGCCGCGGTCCAACAACAGTGAGCGCATCGGCGATATCGAGTTGCCGGTGTATCGCGGCGACATGGTCAACGGCCGCGAGGCCCTCGACATTCATCGCCAGCACGACGCCCAGCGCCTGGTCCGCGGCTATAGAGCGGCACAGGACATCATGCAGCACTTGGGGTGGAACCAGTCCGCGGACCAGAAGCCACTCACCGGCTCCCCAGCCTGGACCAGCCACGAAATGCTGGTGCTCGACTACGAACTGCCCCAGGTTCGCCAGGATGAACAGGGCCGGGTCTTTCTCGGTTCGACCCACTGGCCATGGATCGGCGAACGCACCCGGCAATTGACCGGAGCCCACGTGGCGCTGCTCAGCGAAGTGCTCAACCCGGTGGCCTGCAAGGTCGGCCCGGACATCACCCGGGACCAGATCCTGAGCCTGTGCGACCGACTGGACCCGCGGCGCGAGCCGGGTCGCCTGACCCTGATTGCCCGCATGGGGGCACACAAGGTCGGCGATCGCTTGCCACCGTTGGTGGAGGCCGTGCGCAGTGCCGGGCACAAGGTCATCTGGCTGAGTGACCCCATGCACGGCAACACCATCGTCGCCCCTTGCGGCAACAAGACCCGCATGGTGCGCACCATCAGCGAGGAAATCATCGCCTTCAAGCACGCCGTGACCGCGGCGGGGGGCGTGGCGGCCGGCCTGCACCTGGAGACCACCCCCGATGATGTCAGCGAGTGCGTTTTCGATGCCAGGGAGCTGGATCGGGTCTCCAACCGCTACGAGAGCCTGTGCGATCCGCGGCTGACGCCAGGGCAAGCCGTCACGGCGGTAATGGCCTGGCAAAACTCGCCCTCCCCCGCCATTTATTGACTGGAGTTCGTTGCCATGACCGGCATTCCATCGATCGTCCCCTACGACCTGCCCACTTCCCGCGACTTGCCCGTCAACCTCGCGCAATGGCAGATCGATCCCGAACGCGCCGTACTGCTGGTGCATGACATGCAGCGTTACTTCCTGCGGCCTTTGCCCGAGCCCCTGCGCGAAAGCGTAGTGGGCAATGCCGCACGCATTCGCCAATGGGCCATCGACCACCAGGTACCGGTGGCCTACACCGCGCAACCGGGCAGCATGAGCGAAAAACAACGCGGGCTGCTCAAGGACTTCTGGGGCCCAGGCATGCAAGCCAGCCCCGGCGACCGCGAGGTGGTCGAAGCCCTGGCGCCGCGTCCCGGCGACTGGCAACTGACCAAGTGGCGCTACAGCGCGTTCTTCAATTCCGACCTGCTCGAGCGCATGCGCGACAGCGGTCGCGATCAGTTGGTGCTCTGTGGCGTGTATGCCCATGTAGGCGTGCTGATCTCCACCGTGGATGCCTATTCCAACGATATCCAGCCGTTCCTGGTGGCTGATGCCATCGCCGACTTCAGCAAGGAGTACCACTGGATGGCCATCGAATATGCCGCCAGCCGCTGCGCCATGGTCGTGACCACCGATGAGGTGGTGCTATGAACCAGGCCAACACCCCGCTCATCGAGCGCATCCTGCAACCGGCACCCGGGCCTTTTGCCCTGCTCTACCGTCCGGAATCCAATGGTCCCGGCGTGCTGGACGTGCTGTCGGGGACGATGTCGCAACCGCAGCGCCTGGCCGACATCGAGCTGCCGGCCACCAACATCGGCGAGCCGCGCCTGGACGTACTGACGCTGATTCCCTACCGGCAGATCGCCGAACGTGGCTTCGAGGCGGTGGATGACCAATCGCCATTGCTGGCGATGACCATCACCGAGCAACAGTCCATCGGCATCGAGCAATTGCTGGGGTTGTTGCCCGATGAGTCGATCCACTTGGGCAGCGAACGCTTCGACCTCAGCGACGAAGCCTATGCCGAGATCGTCAGCCAGGTGATCGCCAATGAAATCGGCTCCGGGGAAGGCGCCAACTTCGTGATCAAGCGCACCTTCCTGGCGGAAATCAGCGAGTACGGCCCGGCCAAGGCCCTGTCGTTCTTCCGTCACCTGCTGGAGCGGGAAAAAGGCGCCTATTGGACATTCATCATTCACACCGGTGACCGTACCTTCGTGGGTGCCTCCCCCGAGCGCCATATCAGCGTCAAGGATGGCCTGGCGGTGATGAACCCCATCAGTGGCACCTATCGCTATCCGCCTGCCGGCCCCAACCTGGCCGAGGTCATGGAATTCCTGGCCAATCGCAAGGAAGCCGAAGAGCTGTACATGGTGGTGGACGAAGAGCTGAAGATGATGGCGCTCATCTGCGAAGACGGTGGCCATGTGCGTGGTCCCTATCTGAAGGAGATGGCCCACCTGGCCCACACCGAGTACTTCATCGAAGGCAAGACCCGTCGCGATGTACGCGACATCCTGCGCGAGACCCTGTTCGCCCCCACCGTCACGGGCAGCCCGCTGGAGAGCGCCTGCCGGGTGATCCAGCGCTACGAGCCCCAGGGCCGCGGCTACTACAGCGGCATGGCGGCGCTGATCGGCAGCGACGGCAAGGGTGGGCGCTCCCTGGACTCGTCGATCCTGATCCGCACCGCGGACATCGATGACCAGGGCCAGGTACGAATCAGCGTCGGCTCGACCATCGTTCGCCATTCCGACCCGCTGGGCGAGGCGGCCGAGAGCCGGGCCAAGGCTGCCGGCCTGATTGCCGCGTTGAAGAACCAGACGCCATCGCGTTTCGGCAATCATCTGCAGGTGCGTGCCGCGTTGGCCAGCCGCAATGCCTATGTGTCGGACTTCTGGCTGATGGACAGTCAGCAGCGCCAACAAGTGCAAGGCGACTTCAATGGCCGCCAGGTGCTGATCGTCGATGCCGAGGACACTTTCACCTCGATGATCGCCAAGCAATTGCGCGCCCTGGGCCTGGTGGTGACGGTACGCAGCTACAACGATGCCTACCGCTTCGACGGTTATGACCTGGTGATCATGGGCCCGGGCCCTGGCAACCCCAGCGAGGTCGAGCAGCCGAAGATCAACCACCTGCACCTGGCCATCCGCACCCTGCTCAATGAACAGCGGCCTTTCGTGGCGGTCTGCCTGAGCCACCAGGTGCTGAGCCTGTGCCTGGGCCTGGAGCTGCAGCGCCGGGCGATTCCCAACCAGGGCGTGCAAAAGCAGATCGATCTGTTCGGCAATACCGAGCGGGTGGGTTTCTACAACACCTTCGCCGCCCAGAGCGGCAGTGATCGCCTGGATATCGACGGCATTGGTACCGTCGAAATCAGTCGCGACAGCGAGACCGGCGAAGTACATGCCCTGCGCGGGCCGGCGTTCGCCTCCATGCAGTTCCACGCCGAATCGCTGTTGACCCAGGAAGGTCCGCGGATCATGGCCGACCTGCTGCGCCACGCTCTCATCCATACCACCGCCGGCAGCAACACTTCGGTAGCCGGGAGATAACCATGCACGAATACGTCATCATCGACGCCTTTGCCAGCGTCCCGCTGGAAGGCAACCCGGTCGCGGTGTTCTTCAACGCCGACGACCTCAGCGCAACCCAGATGCAACGCATCGCCCGGGAAATGAACCTGTCGGAAACCACCTTCGTGCTCAAGCCACGCAATGGCGGTGACTGGCTGATCAGGATCTTCACCCCGGTCAATGAGCTGCCCTTCGCCGGCCACCCATTGCTGGGTACGGCCGTTGCCCTGGGTGCCCACACCGAAAATCATCGGCTGTACCTGGAAACCCAGATGGGCACCATCGCCTTCGAGCTGGAGCGCCAGAACGGCACCGTGATCGCCGCCAGCATGGGCCAGCCGATCCCGACCTGGAAGGCCCTGGATCGCGATGCCGAGTTGCTCAAGGCCCTGGGCATCGAGTCTTCGACCTTTCCCATCGAGATCTATCACAACGGCCCGCGCCACGTGTTCGTCGGCTTGCCGAGCATCGAGGCGTTGTCCGCCCTGCACCCCGACCACCGTGCCCTGTCGAACTTCCACGACATGGCCATCAACTGCTTTGCCGGTTCGGGGCGCCGCTGGCGCAGCCGGATGTTCTCGCCGGCCTATGGCGTGGTCGAGGATGCGGCCACTGGCTCTGCTGCAGGGCCCCTGGCGATTCACCTGGCGCGTCATGGCCAGATCGAGTTCGGCCAGCAGATCGAGATTCTCCAGGGTGTGGAAATCGGCCGTCCTTCGCTGATGTTCGCCAGGGCCGATGGCCGTGCCGATCAGCTGACGCAGGTGGAAGTTTCAGGTAACGGCGTTACGTTCGGAAGGGGGACCATCGTTCTATGAGCAGTTCAGCACAAGGCAATCCACTGTTGGGCAAAGGCATGTCGGAATCGCTGACCGGCACACTGGATGCGCCGTTTCCCGAGTACCAGACCCTGCCGGAGGACCCCATGGGGGTTCTGCGTAACTGGCTGGAGCGTGCCCGCCGGGTAGGCATCCGTGAACCCAAGGCCCTGGCCCTGGCCACCGCCGACAGCCAGGGGCGGCCTTCGACGCGCATCGTGGTGATCAGCGAGATCACCGACAAAGGCCTGGTGTTCAGCACCCACGCAGGCAGCCAGAAAGGCCGCGAGCTGACCCAGAACCCTTGGGCCTCCGGGGTACTGTACTGGCGCGAGACCAGCCAGCAGATCATCCTCAACGGTCGGGCCGTACGCCAGCCGGATAGCAAGGCCGATGCGGCCTGGCTGAACCGGCCTTATGCCACGCACCCCATGTCCTCGGTCTCGCGTCAGAGCGAGGACCTGAAAGATATTCAGGCCATGCGCGACGCCGCTAACCAGCTGGCCGACATCGAAGGACCGCTGCCTCGTCCCGAGGGCTATTGCGTGTTCGAGCTGCAGCTTGAGTCCCTGGAGTTCTGGGGTAACGGGCAAGAGCGCCTGCATGAGCGCTTGCGCTATGACCGCTGCGATGCGGGCTGGCAGGTGCGGCGTTTGCAACCCTGAATGATGCAAGTGTTTGTACGGGATCTGCCGCGTTGAGGAACGGCGTTGGGGAGGACATGTCCGTTGCTGCGTTTTTCACTTGGCACGAGTCACTTGAGACTTCCCGGCGGCCTTGCGCGGTTCAATGACTAATAACAGGAGTTGCTAAATGTGCGGTCTCACAGGATGGGTAGACTATACGCGCAGGCTCGACGGGGAAGACCCGGCGATTCGTGCCATGACCAATACGCTCGCGCTGCGCGGGCCGGATGCCGAAGGTGTATGGAAACACCGGCACGCCCTTCTGGGTCATCGGCGGTTGGCGGTCATCGACTTGAGCGGTGGTACCCAGCCAATGGTTTATCGTTTTTCGGATGGCCAGGAGGTGTCGCTGGTCTACACCGGCGAGGTCTACAACCACGACGCGTTGCGCAGCCAGCTAAGGCAGATGGGCCATGAGTTCCAGACCCGCAGCGATACCGAAGTGGTGCTGCATGCCTACCTGGAATGGGGCGAGCGTTGCTGCGATCACCTGATCGGCATGTTCGCCTTTGCGGTGTTCGACGGACGCGACGGCCACCTGCTCCTGGTGCGCGATCGCCTGGGGATCAAGCCGCTGTTCTATGCAAAACACCGTGAAGGGTTGCTCTTCGGCTCGGAAATCAAGGCCATCCTGGCTCACCCGGAGTTCAGCGCGGGGCTGGATGTGACCGGGCTGGTCGATGTGCTCACACTGTCGAAGGGAACGGCCCAGACGCCTTTCAGGAACCTGGTGGAGTTGCTTCCCGGCCATCTCCTGTCCTGGCGCCCCAATGGGCAGATCAAGGTCCAGAGCTACTGGCAGGTACGCCGCCAGGAGCACCAGGACGACCTGCAGACGACCGTGCAAAGGACCCGCGAACTGGTCACCCATGCAATGGGTTCGCAATTGCATGCCGACGTTCCGGTGTGCTCGCTGCTGTCCGGCGGGCTCGACTCCACCACGCTCACGGCTATCGGGCAGCGTCTGGAAAAGGCCAGGACCGGTGGGGACATCAATTCATTCTCGGTGGACTTCACTGGCCAATCCGAGCAGTTCAAGAGCGACGACCTGCGTCCCGACCAGGATCAACCCTTTGCCCTGTTGGCCGCCAAGTTCATCGGCAGCCGGCACCAGACGGTCGTCATCGATAACGAATCACTGATCTCCGACCTGGCGCGCGCAGAGGTGTTCCGCGCCAAGGACGTGCCTTTCACCTTCGGCGACATGGATACCTCGCTGAACCTGTTGTTCAGGGAAATCCGCAAGCACTCCACGGTGGCCATCTCGGGCGAAGGTGCCGATGAAGTCTTCGGTGGCTATGGCTGGTTCCGCGATCCTAAAGTCGTGGCCGGCGCGAGCTTTCCGTGGTCGTCGCGGGTGAAATTGCCGGCGGGCTTCATCAATGCCGACTTCAACGGCCAGTGCGATCTGGAGCAGTACCAGCAGGCGAGCTATCAGGATGCACTGCGCCAGGTCGAACACCTGGCCCAGGACAGCCCGCAAGAACGGCGGATGCGCGAGCTGTGCCACATGCACTTGAAACGCTGGATGGTGATGCTGCTGGATCGCAAGGACCGTCTGAGCATGTGCAACAGCCTGGAAGTACGCGTGCCGTTCACCGATCACGAACTGGTCGAGTACATCTATAACGTGCCGTGGTCGATCAAGAGCAAGGATGGCGAGGAGAAATGGCTGCTCAAGCAGGCCTGCGCCGACTACGTGCCGCAGGAGATTCTCAATCGTCGCAAGAGTCCTTATCCGACCTCCGCCGATCTGGGCTATGAACGCTTCCTGCGGCGCAGCGCCCAAGAGTTGCTCAAGGACACCGGGAACCCTGTGTTCGGCATCGTATCCCAGGCCCATATCACCGAGGAGTTGCGCAAACCCGAGGGCCATTTCAATACACAGATAAGCCGGCACAGCCTGGAAACCGCGCTGGCACTGGATGCCTGGCTGCGCTTGCACGGGCTTTCGGCCTGATAGCCACCTGGGACGGCCGGTTCACCGGTTGAGTATTCCGGCCACCCCGCTCCACCTTGGCCTGCACTTGCCTTGCGGCAAGTGCATCGCCAACCCGGCAAGCCTCTTGCACTCCGGCACCGATAATTACCGTCACTTCGCACCTGGCGCTCCAGGCAAGCCCAGGGCGTGGCCGTCGTTCACCTGGCGAACTGTTCCTGGGCACAACGCGAGCCATCCATGGCAGCCATGGGCTATTAGCACATCTGCCCTAATCGACCGGTATCCTGGCGCCTGACTATAGTTATCTACTTGCGCGGTCGATGGACCGACGATTCATCAATCAAGGAACGAAACATCATGGAGAGCCCACTGCGCTGCGCCAGGCAGGTGCTGTTATCACTCGGTTTGCTGTGCACCAGCACCGCCGCCCTGGCCCAGGGTACCGGGGACTACTGGATCGTCTACGGCAAGGGCGAGCGTTATAACAACGAAATCTTCATCGCCAATGCCGATGCCATCCAGCAACAACCCAAAGGTGTGCAGCTGGCCATGATGATGCAGATTTTCGAGGACCGGAGGATGCCGGAACTTGCGGTCTACGAGATCCAGTACAAATGCAAGGAACGCCAGGTGCGTTTCGACAGCGCCAGGGCCATGAGCCGCCTCGACTACGCCATCAAGGACGTGACGACTATCAAGGGCTGGATCGACCCGGCGAAATCCGACTACTGGCTCCAGCGTACCTTTGCCTTCGTCTGTGCCCCCGGCAATCGCAGCAACAACCAGATGCTGCCACTGGGCAAGATGACCAACGCGCAGATGGTCGCCACCGTCAAGGAAATGTTCATGCATCTGCGCGGCGTCCAGGCCAACAGCCAGGCAGTGCGCGACCTGGATACGATGCTCGGCAACAGCGCGCCATGAAATCCACGACAATGATCCGCTACCGACTGCTCCCGGCGCTGCTCCTATCACTGCTGGCCGGTTGCAAGAGCCTGCCGGAACTGCAGGCCAGCCATCATTGGAACGGTCGCGACGCGAAGGAAATCATCCAGTTCCTCGGTCCTCCCACGGACATGCAACCCTCCGCCGACCGCAGCCTGGTGACGATGCAGTGGTATCGCAATACCAGCTACGTGAGCAAGGAAGTGGTCGGCAGCACCAGCGAAATGCAAGGCAACGTGATGGTCAATACCAACTACTGGGACGATGTCAACCATCCGGGCAGTTGCACCCTCTCGGCCATCGTCGACAAGGCGCGGCTGATCAGGGACTTTTCCGCCAGTGGCCGCTGTTACGGCGTGGCTATGGAGCCCTAGGCAGGCGCCAACGGCAACCTCGGCTCAGCGTCGTAACGTCACCAGAACCAGCCACCGCGCGACAGTTCCTGCTCACAGCTCTTGTACTGGGCACCGAACAGCGAAGCGCGAGCCTGGACCTTCTGCGAAACGGTCTTGAGCCACGGCTTGGCGTCATAGCTGCGATTGCGATAGCCGCCCCAGCCCTCGTGGTAGTTCAGGTATTGGCCGTAGGCGTCCCACTTGGAGGTGCGGTTGACGTTGTAGCTCTTCTGCATGTACCAGCCCATGAAATCCAGGGCATCGGCGAAGTTGTCGCGGCTCGCCCCCCAGCCACCGGCATCCTTCTTGTAGTCGGCCCAGGTCTCGTCCTTGGCCTGGGCATAGCCGTAGGCGGTGCTGACCCGGCCCCAGGGAATGAACCCGAGGAAGTAGTAGCGCGGCGGCAAGGCGTCGTGCTTGAAGGAAGATTCCTGGTACATCATGGCCATGGGCACCTGGATCGGTGCGCCCCAGCGCTGGTTCATCTTCAACGCCGCTTCGTGCCACTTCGGTTTTTCCCGGAAGATCTCGCAGAGATTTTCGGGGTTTGCCGGAGGCTTGGTAGCGCACCCGGCAAGGGCCAGGAGCAGGACGAGAGGCAGGAGCCGATGCATGGAGGGAGTTTTTCCTTTGGCGCGGGCATGGAGTGCTGCCCTTCGGGCCAAGCTTTATACACACTTTGCCATCAGCCGGCGATACGCCAGCTCAAACAGCTGTGTTGCAACTCGCGACACAGCTTGCACGGCCCCATCCGGCACCACGGGCCAATCCCTGTCATGCCGATGGTCCTCTACCGACCAGGCACTGCATCCGCTTCAGCGTGAGATCGCCATCCAGCCGGCACAGCCGGTCATGACCCCGGCCGAGGTCCGGTTCAGGCGCCGCATGGCCCTGGGCGACTGGATCGCCCGCTTGAGCCGCGCTCCGGCCAGCAGGTAGGCCAGTTGGATACTGAGGTCGATACCGACGCCCAGTGCGGTAATGAAGATCACTTCGGACCAGGACAACGTCGTCAGGTCGAATGCATGGGGCAACACGGCACCGAAGAACACCACGGCCTTGGGGTTGCTCAAGGTCAGCAGCGCACCGGCAAGCAAACCTCGGCTGGCCGAACGCTGCGGTGGTTCCTGGGGTTGTGCGGTGTTGTTCGACCACAGTTTCCAGGCGATGAACAGGATGAAGGCCACGCCGAGCCATTTCACGGCGATGAACAGGTATTCGAAGCGTAACGCCAGTGCGGCCAGCCCCAGGGTGGCGACCAGCAACCACAGTGCGTTGCCCATGACCATGCCGCCGATGAAAGGCAAGGTCGACCTGGCCCCACGGGCGACCACCTGCCCCAACATCGCTGCCTGGGCAGGACCGGGAATAGCCGCCGCAATCGCGAATGGCACGGCGAAGAACCAGATTGAAGCCGTCACGCTCATGTGTGAAATCTCCCAGGCACTGTCATGTGGTCCCGGATCCTCGCATTGAGCCGGCCACTGGATCAATGCCCCTCTCGGCTCCACGCTTTAGTAAAACTGCAGCATGCTGCTTGAGAACATATGGCTTGTAGCGGCTCGCGGCGCTCGGATTACATGGGCGCCCCATCAAGCCCGATGTCCGGGCCAGTACCAGGAGCACAACCGTGCCAAGACTTGCAGGATTACCCAGGGCGCTCGCCGGCATCGGCCTGGCGCTTGCCGCGGCCTTTGCCCATGGCGCCGATAACGCCGGCCAAACCGGCCGTTTCGTGGTGCATCGCCTCGCCCAACACCTGTATGCCCTGGGCGAGCCGGGCTACTACCAGAAGAACTACTCCTACCTGTTCATCGGCAAGGATCGGGCGTTGATGTTCGATGCCGGGGCCAACCAGGGAGAAGAGATCATCCAGGTCATTGGCCAACTGACGGACAAGCCGGTCTCCGTCCTGCCCTCGCACCTGCACTTCGATCATCTGGGGGGCCTGCCCCATTTCAGCAGCATCTACCTGCCCGACCTGCCGTTCACCCGCAGCTTGCAACGCAGCGACGGCCTGTACCAGGTTCCCGAAGCCGTGCACCTGGGCCAGTTCGACAATCTGGTGCTCCCCCCCTTCAAGGTCGAACGGTTGATCCAGCCTGGACAAGTGATCGACCTGGGCGGCCTGCAGCTGAGGATGCTCAGTGTCCCCGGGCATACCCGGGATGAAGTCATGCTGTATGACCAAAACCATGACATCCTGCTCACCGGCGACCATCTCTACCCATCCTGGCTGCTGGTCGGCAACCTCGATGACTACCTGGCGTCCCTTGACGCGACCTTGCAGTCGATCGACCAGGACACCGTCCTTTATGGCGCTCACGCCGGTGATGACCCCAACCGGGTGCCACGCATGGATCGCGACGAGGTCGTGAAGATCCGCGATGCCATGCAGCGAATCCGTGCCGGCCAGGACCCTGGCCAGGCATTTGCCGATCCCGAACTCATCCGCCGGGCCAAGCTCCACGAGGTGGACAAGGGCGTCAGCATCCTGACGGGAATCCAGTTCACCGACGGCCGGGAGTTTGGCTACTGATCCTGCGCCCAGTCGGAGCTCGATGCCCGGGACTGCACGGTGCTGGCCAGCCACTCGATCAGTCCCATGACCTCGGGGCGGGCTCGCTGGCTCTCGGCGCAAACGCAGTAGTAGTTGTGCACGGCAGCCGACGAGATAGCCAGGGGGGCGACCAGTCGCCCTTCTTCAAGGTCACGGACCGAGACCAGCTCATCGCTGAGGGCTACGCCAAACCCCTCTCGGGCGGCCTGCAGCACCAGGCCGAAATCTTCGAAATAGACATCGGACAATCCACCCAGGGTCGCCCCCGCTTCCGCCAGCCACTGGCCCCACTGGGCACCGTTGTCCTCATGGAGCAGGCGATGTCGGGCCAGATCCGCCACGCTGCGGATGGCCCGTGGGCCCCGAAGATACTGCGCACTGCACACCGGCGCCAGGCGAATGCCGTGGAGCAAGCGCCACCAGAACCCCGACCAGGGCGGCGTACCATAGACCACCGCGATATCGGCCTTGCGCCAATCGACCTGGTTGAAGTAACTGGCCGAGATGACCTTGAGCTTGACCCCGAGGTTCTGCTCCATGAAGTGGAACAACGCGGGAGTCAGCCAGGCAATGCCCTCCAGCGGTGGCAGGGAAAGGGTCAGCTCGATCACGCCGGGCATCGCTTGCGCAGGAGCCTGCAACACCGCCACCGCATCGCCGATATCCGTCAGGGCATGGGCGATACGTTGATGGAACACTCGCCCGGCGTCGGTCAAGACCAGTTGCCGGCCACGCTTCTCGAACAGCTCGACGGCCAAGGCGCCCTGTAGCGTCTTGAGCTGCTGGCTCACCGCTCCCGCCGTCACATGCAGCTCGACCGCTGCCGCCGCCAGGTTGCCCAGGCGCGCGACCGACTCGAAGACCTTGATGCTGTTCAGTGGCGGAAAAGCCATGGCTCACCAGTACGGCAATTGGGGGGGCTGATGATATCGCTGCCGGGCCGTCGGATCGATCAGCAACCGTCCAGGTAGTCCCGGGCACACTGCAGCAGAGCGTCGATCACCGCGGACTGCGCCGCCGAGCGTGTGGCCAGGCCCAGGGTCGCCCTCGGGCTGGCCAACGCCAGTGCGCGAAAGTTGAGCCCGGGGCGCGTCATTCTCTGCATGGATGCCGGCACGATCGCGATACCCATGCCCGCCGACACCAGATTGACCGCCGACGAGACCTGTGGCGCCTGCTGATGGATCTTCGGGTTGAATCCCCGGGCCCGACACTCGGTGACGATGTCGGCGCTCAAGCCATAACCGGACTTGCGCGAATAGAGGATGAAGCGCTCGTCACGCAGGTCCTCCAGGCTCAGCTCCTGGCGCTCCAGCAGCTCGTGGCCATCAGGGAGCACCACCATGAGCGGCTCCTGGCTGAGCACCTGGAAGGCGATATCGCCGACTCCGGCAAAAGGCGGCCGGACAATGGCAGCGTCGATCTCCCTGAGCAGCAGGCGGTTGACCAGGGTTTCACTATTACCCTCGACCAGGTTGATCTGCACATGCCGGTAGCGTTGCTGGTAGCGGCTGAGCAACGAAGTCATCCCCTCATTGAACGAGGCCGACTCGGTAAAGCCCAGCGTCAGGGTGCCGATCTCGCCCCGCGCGGCCCGTAGCGCCCTGCCCTTGGCTTCGTCGGCGCGGGCCAGGATATCCCGGGCGCACTCCAGGAACACCTTGCCAGCATCGCTCAGGACTATCCCGCGGCCTTGGCGATGGAACAAGGGCGTGCCGATCTCTTCTTCCAAGGCACGTATCTGCTGGCCCAGCGGTGGCTGGGCGATGTGCAGTGCCTGTGCAGCCTTGGTGAGGCTCTGTGCCTGGGCTGTGGCCACGAAATAACGCAGGTGCCGGAGTTCCATGAAATGTAAAAGGTTCCAATAGTGAATAAATAGAATATTAGACATAGCCATTAGCCAAGTCCAAGCTCGCCTCATCCATTGAACAAGACAGTTCGACCTTGGGAGGCCCCATGAAAAGCACGAAGAAACTGCGTGACCTGCTAGCCCTTGGCGAATGCCTGGTCGCTCCGGGTGCCTATGACGGGCTTACGGCCCGGTTGGTGGAGTTGGCCGGGTTCTCGGCGGTCTATGCCAGTGGCGGCGCCATTGCCCGTTCCGCAGCCCTGCCGGACATCGGCCTGCTGAGTTTCAGTGAAGTCCTGGAGCGCGTCGAAAAGATCGTCGACGGCTGCGCCCTGCCGGTGATCGCCGATGCCGACACTGGGTTCGGTGGCACCGCCAATGTCGCCAGGACCGTAAGGGCCTTCGAACGCGCGGGCGTGGCGGCGTTGCACCTTGAAGACCAGTCGTTTCCCAAGCGCTGTGGGCACCTGGACGACAAATCCCTGATCGACAGCGCGCAGATGTGCAGCAAGATCCGTGTGGCTCGCCAGGCCCTGGACGATCCGGACCTCTTGCTGATCGCCCGTACCGATGCCATTGCCGTGGAAGGGTTCGAAGCGGCACTGGAGCGCGCGCAGCGCTATATCGACGCCGGTGCGGACATGATCTTCGTCGAGGCGCCCGAGACCGTCGAGCAGATCCGGCAGATCGCCGCACGCATCCCCGGCCCCAAGCTGATCAACATGTTCCATGGCGGCAAGACGCCCATGATGCCGGCCGCGGAGCTGGCAGCACTGGGCTATCAGCTCATCATCATTCCTTCCGACCTGCAGCGCGCAGCGATCCATGCGACGCAGCAGGTGCTGGCGCAGATCCGCAGCACCGGCGACAGCTCGGCCCTGGCCAGCCGGCTCACCAGCTTCAAGGAACGCGAGGAGATTGTGCGCACCCGCCACTACCTGGAACTGGACCGCGGCTGACGCGGACGTCGGCCCAGCAACCTGTAGCGATCCCACTGGTAGGGTTGCAGGTCGAGGGCTGGCCGGCGTACGGCGATCAAGTCGCTGACGATCCGTGCCGAACCGCAGGCCATGGTCCAGCCCATGGCGCCATGGCCACAATTGAGCAGCAGGTTGCGGACCGGACTGGTGCCAAGGAACGGCAGGTTGTCCGGGGTCATCGGGCGCTGCCCGACCCACTTCTGCGGCGCCAGGGCCTCGATATCCGGGCAAACCTGGGCGGCGAAGCGTTGCAGTGCGGCAAAGCGCTTGGCCACCGTCGAATCGCTGGGAATCCCCACATCGGCGAAACCAGTGAAACGCAGTGTGTCGTCAAACGCGGCCCAGGCCACCTTGTGCGCAATCGATACCGCCCCCACGCTCGGTCGCGCTTGGCCACCTTGCCGATAGGAAATCGAATAGCCGGTGACGGGATGGATCGGCAGGTGCAAGCCGATGGGCGCCAATAACCTACGCGAAGCCAGGCCGGCGCTGACGACAATCGCATCGCCGCGCCTCTCGCCGTGGTTGGTGTGCACGGCCCTGGCGACGCCATGGCTAATGTCGAACCCCAACACCTTCTCGGCAAAACGCACTACCGCGCCCTGCGCCACGGCCTGCTCGAGTGCCGCCGCGGTATAGCGCGCCGCATCCCCGGTGCCGTCTCCCGGACAATAGACACCCTTGGCGAAGGTCACCCGCGCACTGCGCAACAACGGCTCGCGTTCCAGTAGCATGGCGGCATCCAGTTCGCGGAACGACTCTCCTGCCTCTTGCAGCAAGCTGGCGTCCTGGGGACCGGGCTCCTGCCCCTGGCCGTACAGATAAAGAATGCCGTCCTGTCGACCGCCGTAGCTTTTGGGTAGGACTAGGTTCGCACTGAACTGCAAGTCACGAGAGTAACCGGCCAGGGCCAAAGCAGCCCTGGAATTGGCCAGCCAGCGTTCAGGCCTCGCCTCGCGGGCGAACAGGGTCGCCCATCTTGCAAGGGCGCCGGTCCAGGGACCATGAATGCCAAAACCGTCGCCAAAGCCCAGGAGGGACTTCAACGCGACGCTCACCACACCCGGCTCGGCCCAACTAAAGCAGTGGCCGGGGGATACCAGGCCGGCATTGGCGAAGCTGGCACCGGTCGCGGGGGCTGGCGCGGCCTCGATGATCTCCACGCTATGGCCCTCGCCAATCAGCGCCAGTGCGGTGGCGGCCCCGGTGACACCGGCGCCTACAACGATGATATGCATGTCAGGTCCTTAGGCTTGGGCAGAGACGGCCCGCGCTTTCATGCCGCGGCAGTTCAAGACATAGAGGATCGAGATCGACAGCGTCCAGACGGCCCCGGCATACAGCGAAACCCGAGTCTCGGATTCGTAGCCCAGCATGAACACGACGAAGCCGACGAACAGCAGACAAGCAGCCGGCGCTACCCGGGACAACGGCAGGGGAAACTCGCAGACCCAGCCTTCGCGCTTGCCGCGCTTCTGGAACGCCAGGTAGGTCGCGGCGATCATGCCCCAGGTCGAGGCCACGTTGAATGCCAGCAGCGACATCATGTAGCCGAACGCCTGGTCGGGTACCACATAGTTGAGCACCACGCCAAAAGTCATGCAGGCCACGGTGGCGAAGACCGCACGCGCCGGGATGCCATTGGCCCGGACCTTCTGGAACAGGCGCGGCGCCTGCCCTTCGTCGGCCAGCTTCTTGAGGATGCGCGCACCGCTGAACAGGATGCAGTTGAAGCTGGACAACGCGGCGGTGATCACCACGAAATTGATGATGCCCGCCGCCTGGCGAATGCCCAGGCGCTCGAAGGTCGTGACGAACGGGCTACCTTGGGTACCGATCTGATTCCACGGATAGATCGCCAGGATCACTGCGATCGCCGCCACGTAGAACAGCAGGATGCGCCACACCACCGAGTTGATGGCTCGTGGAATGGTCTTGCGCGGATTGTCCGATTCGGCGGCGGCGATACCGATCATCTCCGCGCCGGCAAAAGCATAGGCGACGATGGGCAGCGCCACCAGCAAGCCGCTCGCGCCGTTGGGAAACCAGCCGCCGTGTTGCCATAGGTTCGACAGCCCCAGGGGCACGCCGTCGTTGCCCCAACCGAAGACGATCATCATGCAGCCACCGGCGACAAGGGCGAGGATGGTCGCGACCTTGATCAGGGCGAACCAGAACTCGACTTCACCGAAGGCCCGCACTGCCAGCAGATTCAGCGCACAGATCGAAGCGATCGAGGCGCCGACCCACAGCCACTGCGGCACCTCGGGGAACCAGGTCTTCATGTAGATGCCCACCGCCGTGGACTCCGCGACCCCAACCCCAACCATCAGGATCCAGTAGTTCCAACTGGAGAGGAACCCGGCATAAGGCCCCAGGTATTCATGGGCATAAGCGGCAAAGGAGCCGGATACCGGGTTGTGCACGGTCATTTCGCCCAGTGCCCGCATGATCAGATAGATGATCCCTCCGCTGAGGATGTAAGCCAGGAGGACCGAGGGGCCCGCGGACTTGATGGCCGAGGCCGAGCCCAGGAAGAGCCCTACGCCGATGGACATGCCCAGAGCCATGAACGATATCTGGCGCGAGCTCAGGAGTTTGTTTGCCATTTTGTTGGTTAGCCTAATTGTTATTGGTCATTAGCTGTTGGCTGCCCGCAGCGCCGTCTGCTCGACTTGCGCCCTGCGGCTGCCTGCACGCCCGGTCCTTGGCTGCCCTGCTTTCCTTTTTGCCATGCCAGGGGCAACGGCCCTGGCATGGCCAGCACCGTAGCCTCGGATCAATGTCTTTCTAAATTTGCGTATACGCCAATTGAATGAGACTACCTCTGGATGTTTTTTGCAAACATTTTTGCGTATAAGAAAATTCATGCACGTATTCCATGCACTCGTGGGGCCTGGATCACGTAAAGGAAGAAGTGGGCGCAGCGCACTGGAATGGCGCAGCAAACAGCGGGCGCCGGACGGGCCCGCTCAGGCGTCAATGCCCCGGCAGGTCGTGCCCTTGCCGGGCAAGCAGGATCTGGTCGCTTTCGGCGGTGATCACCCCGATGACCTTGGCCAACTGCTTGCTGACACAGATGTAGGCATGGCCGATGCGACTGTCGAAGTACAGCGAGTCGCCCTTGTCCAGGGCCGCTACTTCGCCGGTTTCGAAATGCACCTCGATCCGGCCTGAAATCACATAGACGAACTCTACGCCGGCATGCCGGGAGAAATCCTCGGGGCTGTTGATCCGGCGCGCATGGATGGTGCCCAACACCGGGTTGATGGGCTTGCCCTTGGCGGCAGTGGCGAGGAACTCGTAGGTAAAGGACAGGCCACGATAGGCGACCCCCTCTCCAGAACGGGTAATGACCGGCCCCTGTTCGGCCGGTGGCTGCTCGTAGTCATGGGAGAACAAGGTGCCCATGTCCAACTGCAGGGCCTGGGCCAATGCGGCGACATTCTCATAACCCAAGGCCAACTGCCCGCGCTCGGCCCGAGAGATGGTGGTAATCGAGACATTGGAGCGCTCGGCGACCTGGGCCAGGGTCCAGCCACGCTGCTTGCGAGCCGTGCGCAAGCGTATGCCAAGCATCTCGGGGTTCAGCATGTGCGGAGCTACTGGAGCTCGGGAGGTCTTGTTCTTCACGGCGTCTCCTTTGAAGGCCGGCATTCTAGCACCTATCTCTCGTCCGGGCCGGAGCTTCGCGAAAACGCAAAGGCCGATGACTCAAGCATCGGCCAGGCACTGGATAACTATGAATTTATTTCTCTTTATGCAAATAGTCATGCGTCTTTTCGAAGGTCGCCGGTGCCAGCGGCGATAGCCTTCAGCAAGGCCACGACCTGCATGGCCGTGGCCCTGGCCGACTGTGGGTTTTGCCCCGTCACCAGGCGGCCATCGCTCACGACCTTCGAGGTGAACGGCAGCCAGCCTTTCTCATAGTGCGCTCCCCGGCGGCGCATCTGCTCCTCGACGTTGTAGGGCACTTTGCCCGCCACCCCCGCCAGTACCTCCTCGATCCAGGCATATCCGGTCAGCCGGCGTCCCTCGACCAGCAAGCGCCCATCGCTCAAGCGAGTATTGAGTAATCCGCAATAGCCATGGCACACCGACGACACCACCCCGCCCTGCTCGAAGATCTCGCGAGTCAGGCGCTGCAAGCCCGCGGAGTCGGGGAAATCCCACATCACGCCATGACCACCGGTGAAATAGATCGCAGCGAAATCCGCTGCTGCCAGCTCGTCCGGGTGTGCGGTACTGGCCAGGCGCGCCATGCTCGCCGGGTCTGCCAACCAGGACTTGGCCGTGCTGTCCAAAAGCGGCCACTTGAGTGCCCGGGGTTCCAAAGGGGATGCCCCACCCGCCGGGCTTACCAGGCACTGCTCGTACCCCCTGGCAGCAAATACCTGCCAGGCATGGGTCAACTCTCCCAGCCACAGGCCGGTTGGTTGGTCGGGATCGGCGTAGTGAGCGACATTGGTCACCACATGCAATATGCGCGGGGTCATTTGGGAGGTGCTCCGGGTGCATGGCTCATCCGCTGAGCGACAGTGATACCCCACACGTTAGCCCAGCCTGGGCGCCTGGGACGGCCCTTGTGCCCTGCCTGGCCATCAACGCCTGTACGGTGGACAGATGGGCGCTTGACATTAAGGTTAAGTTGAACGTTAGGGTTTGTTCACGCCCCACCAGGCGTACCCGAGCATGGCGCCGCAGCGCGATACCGGGTCACAAGCATCGAGCGCGATGCCATTCTTTCTGGAGAACCCAACGTGAAACTCGGAACTGTCGCTGCAATGGCTGGTGCCCTCCTGGCCCCTTTGGCACATCCCGCCCTGGCCGGCTCACCAGACGCTCCCGTCCCCGCCGGTACTACAACGATCGACATTGCCGGCCACTCGGTGCCGGTCCTCAAGGGCGGCCTGTACGAGCGCTATCGCTCCAACCCGCCGCTGTCGGTGATCGAGGCCGAGGCGCCAGGGCTCGACTTGAGCTGGTTCAAGCAACTGCCCAAGACCCGGGTAGACATGGGGTTCGAGTCGTACTCGCCGAACTTCTACTACAAGAACAGCCGGATCACCGCGGTCTACACCGCAGACCTTGCGCGGCTGCGCGAGTTGATGCCGGCCCAGGTACTGGAACAGGTGCAGCCGCTGCAGGTATGGCCTGGACGCGGCCTGGTGGCCTTCACGGCCTATACCTACGACTACTGCGACAACGACAGCTACAACGAGGTGGCGCTATCGATCATCACCAACAAGCCGGGGCAATCCAACCTTGGCCCGCTGACCCTGGTCGGCCAGGCCATATCGAAGGACTTCTGGGGCTATGTCCTCAAGTTGCCGGTCAATACCGAGCTGGCCAGGGTCCGGGGTGTCGTGGGCTACAACCTGCCCAAGTGGCTGACCGACATCAGCCGTCGCGAGGAAGGCGCCAGCCTCTCCTACGACATCATCGATAGCCAGACCGGCAACGTGGACGTGATCTTCAAGGCGAAAAAACTCGATGACCTCTCCCACGACGTGGGCATGGTGACCAACAGCTTCACCAACCTGGACCATAACGGCCAGCTGACCTACGGCTATGCCACGTCCCGGCAGACCCGCCACGCCTCCAGCTCCAGTGCCGATGCTGCACGCCTGATACTCGGTGACGGCAGCCTGTCGACCTACATCCGCTCATTGCAGTTGGGCAAGCTGGTGAAGTACGAGTACGTCCCTGAATTCCAGAGCGCGCTCTATGCACCCAAGCCCCTGGCCAGCCTGAAAGACGTTCACTGAGGTCATGCCGATCGCGGCCGGTCGGGGAATCTCGGCGCAGGAAGCGGGGTCATGACCCCGCTTCCTGCCGGCGAATGAACCTGGCCGGCACGGGCGAGCGGCTCACTCGATCCGCAGCGTTCCCGATCCTGGCAGGCGGGTCACCAGCTCAGCCCCCAAGAGCTTCGCCGGGGTATAGGCGCCGGCACTGGGCCGCGCCTGCAGCAGATGCTCCACCACCGCCAGGGCGCCGGTAATGGTCAGGCTGTACACATTGGCGGTATGCAGGCGAGCCACCTTGCGTTCGCCTCGGGCATTGCGTGCTTCTCCCCAGACGAAGGTGCCCTGGTCGGCGCGCTTGGTATCGTCCGGGCCGACCACGGTCTTGCTGATGCGCGCCTTGAGCCACTTCTGTACCCAAGCCAGGCCGAGCAAGGGACGCACCAGGTTAGCCAGCCTGGCGCCACGGACCATGCCGGCAGAACCCGGGATAAAGACTTCGATGTTGGCAATGCCAGTGGTGTGATAAGCGGTGGAGACATCGCCCCAGGGAATGGTCATGGCGAGTTTCTCTCCGGCGCCGAAATCGATGCGCCGCACCTGATAGGCCAGCGGCACCGAGACGATCTTGCCATCGCGCCGTACCTTGCCGCCTTGCGCCAACCCCTCCACCGATGTCTTGGCGGTCCCCGGGGAAAAACTCGAGCGCGAGTCGAACCCCAAGGCCAGGTACGTGGCATCGGGCAGTGCTGCCTTGAGCGCAGCGGCCACGCAATCGGTAGGAATCACATCGAAACCCACGCCCGGGCAGATCACCACGCCGGCTTCCCGGGCCCGCAGGTTCAGGGCTTGGGCCTGTTCGAAGACGGCAATCTCCCCTGTGATGTCCAGATAATGCGCCCTGGCCTCAAGGCAAGCCTGCATCATCGGCGCCGCCGTTGCGGAGAATGGCCCGGCGCAATGCAGGACCAGGGCTTGCCCCTGGAGCTCCGTGGCCAGTTGTGCGGCATCATCGAGGCCGAATATCTGCATCGCCAGCCCCAGTTCACGAGCCAGTGGCTCGACCTTGGCACGGCTGCGGCCGGCAAGCACGGGGCGCAATCCGCGCTTGACCGCCTCCCTGGCAATCAGTTCGCCGGTGTAGCCATAGGCGCCATAGATCATCCATGACGTGGGTTCGGGGCTGGCGTGCTCGTTCATGATGCTGCTCCTGACAGGGTGGTGAGGCGGCATTGGCGCCCTCCTCGATCAGTCACCGACGCTAACGTTGAAGCCTGGTTCAAGGTCAAGGTGCAATTGCCAGCGCCGCCTCCTGCGTGGCCAGCTCATCAAGGTAGGCCTCGACTTCGGCGGCCAGCCAGCTGGAGAAGGCCGCTTGCTTGGCCTTCGAATGCTCGCGATCGGGCAGCACCTGCCAGTAAGGATAGGGATAAGGCGCCGTGACCTGGCCCAACTGCACCAGCTCTCCACGCTGGATGGCGTCATGCACCAGGCTGCGGCGCTCCAGTGCGATACCCTGGCCGAGGCGCACCGCCTGCAGCACCAGGTTCGAATCATTGCTGCACAGCCCGGTCCGCGGGATATCGACGTCCAGCCCTGCGGCCTGGCACCAGGGCTGCCATGACTCCATGCTGAAGACGATCCTGCTGTCGATGATCTCTTGCGCCGTTCTGGGCAGGACCCCGTCGTTGAACCGGGGCGATGCGACCACCAGCGTTTCATCGTGGAACAGCACCTGCTGCTCCAGCCCTTCCCAATCACCCTTGCCCATGCGGATGGCGAGGTCCACGGACTCCCGGTTCAGGTTCGATACCGCCAGTCCTGCCTGCAGGCGCACATTGATATGAGGATGCAATTGCTGGAAGCGCGGCAAACGCGGCAACAGCCAGTTCAGCCCGAACGATGGCAACACGGCGACCACCAGCTCGGTGGACCTAGGCTGGGTCTTGATCATTCGGGTCGCTTCGTCGATGCCGCCCAGTGCCTCGCGGATCTGCAAGGCATACAGGCGCCCGTCTTCGCTGACCCGCACACCACGCCCTTCGCGAACGAACAAGGTCACGCCAAGCAACTCCTCCAGGACCTTGATCTGCTGGCTGATGGCCGAGTGGGTGACGTGCAGTTCCCTGGAGGCGGCGGTGACGCTGCCTAGCCTGGCAACGGCTTCGAAACTGCGCAGGCAGGAAATCGGCGGGATGCTCGACATGTAAGCTCTACTTACCATTGATGAAGGGAAATACCGATATTCTAGTCGGCCAAATTCTCCTAACGTAAGAAACAGTGAAGCTGTGGCCTGAAATGTGACACAGCGCGCCATACAAACCAGGGAGAGTGACGAATGAAACTGATTGGCATGCTGGATTCGCCTTATGTCCGGCGGGTGGCTATTTCATTGGAGCTGTACGGCGTGGCGTTCGAGCATGAGCCGTTGTCGGTGTTCAGCACCTTCGAAGCTTTTTCCAGGATCAACCCGGCGGTGAAGGCCCCCAGCCTGGTGCTCGACGACGGTAGCGTGCTGATGGATTCGACACTGATCCTCGACTACTTCGAAGCCACCAGCCCTGCCTCCGGCAAGCTGCTGCCCCAACAACCCCAGGCCTTGGCCAAGGCCCTGCGTACCTTGGGCCTGGCATTGGCGGCTTGCGAGAAAACCGTCCAGATCGTCTATGAACACAACCTTCGGCCAGCCGAAAAACTGCATCAGCCCTGGCTCGAGCGTGTCACCCGGCAACTGCTGGCCGCCTGCACCGAGCTGGAACAACAGCTTCTGGCCGAGCGGGCTCAAGAGCCACGCCTCGACCAGGCCGCCATCACCAGCGCAGTGGCCTGGTCCTTCATGCAGTTGATGCTCCCGGATGTGGTCAAGGCCGATGACTTCCCAAGCTTGGGAGCCCATGCCGAGCGGCTGGAATGCAGCGACCTGTTCAAGCGTTATCCCATCGCCTGAATCGTCGGCGCGGATCGAGCCAGCCTGACCGCGCCGCCCTGCCTATTCCCGGCCATGGGAGCCATCACCATGTACACCCTGTATTTCGCGCCGACGGCCAATGGCCACAAGATCCTGATCATGCTGGAAGCGCTGGACGTTGCTTATCGAATCCAGCGCTTGGACCTCGCCTTGGGCGACCAGCATCGGGCGGACTTCGCACGCTTGACGCCCCATGCAAAGATTCCGTTGCTTGTCGACCACGCACAAGCCTTGGTCCTCCCGGAGTCAGGCGCCATCCTGCAGTACCTGGCGGAGACTCACTCGCGCTTTCTGCCAGCGGTGGGTACGCAACGTTATGCGGTATTGCACTGGCTGGCCTGGCAGATCAGCAGCCTGGGCCCCATGGCCGGGCAGCATTATCATTTCCTCCAGCTCGATGCCCAGGCCCACCATTACGCCCGCGACCGTTACTTGAAGCAGACCGCCGCCTTGTTCGATACGCTGGAAAACGCCCTGCAGGACCAGGATTTCATCTGCCACGACTATTCCATTGCTGACATGGCCATCTATCCCTGGCTACGCATCCACGCCCAACTGAATGTGGATATCGACGACCTGCCCAATATCACCGCCTACCTGCAGCGCCTGGCTGCGCGGGAGGAAGTCATCAGCGCCTATGCCAAGGGCGCGCAAGCCTGAGCCGCCGTTTTCCCGAGCGTTGCGAGGGTGCTCGCCGCCAAGTGATGTTTCTCGCCATCATCGCCACTAAATCATTACAGTGACGCCAGATGCCCTAAGCGAGTGCGAGGCCCGAGATGATGACTGGCAACCACCGAGGCTCAACCAATGGCATGGACCACCTGCAGTTCGGGCGCGTATCGGTGTTCCTGGGCGAGCGCAACGGCAAATACCCGGACGGCAACCAGGTGCTGATCAAGGGCACGGACACCCTGGCAGCCCTGGATACCCCGATCAGCTCCAACAGCATCGGCCCCCTGTTCGACGCGACCGAACTGGTCGTCCTGGGCCATGCCCATGAAGACCACATGGCCGGCCTGCATCGGCTTCCCGATGCGCAAGTCCATGTGCACCAGGCAGACTTGCCGGCAGCGCGCAGTTGGGAAGGAATGGCCGCGGCCTTCGGCCTCAGCGAGGCTTGTGCCATCCAGCAGATGCTCAAGCGCTTGCAGGATGAATTCTTCTATGCCCCACGCCCCGATGCCCTGGGTTATGAGGACGGTGCATCCTGGGACCTGGGAGGCTCCAGCATCCATGCCGTTCACCTGCCCGGCCATACGGCAGGCCACACCGTGCTGCTGGTGGAGCCGGAAGGCGTGGCCTTCATTGGTGACATCGACTTGAGCAGCTTCGGCCCCTATTACGGCGATGCCAGTTCGAACCTGGTGGATTTTCGACGCAGCCTCCAGCGCCTGCCGCAGATTCCCGCCAGGACCTGGGTGACTTCCCACCATCGCGGTGTCTACACCGACCGCCAGCGCTTCCTGGAGGATCTGCAGGCATTCACCGCCAAGATCGACGAGCGAGAGAGGCGCCTGTTGGGTTGGTTGCAGGAGCGACCCTTGAACCTGGCCCAGATGGTCGAGAAACGCCTGCTGTACCCGACAGGCTTTACCGGGACCTGGGTGACTGCTGCCGAGGCTCGGACCCTCTTGCAACACCTGGACGAGTTGCAGCACGGCGGCCAGGTCCAGCGCGACGACCAGGGGTTCTATCACCTCGGCTAATGCCCCACTACAGGCCGCGCAACCAGGGTCTGTAGCAGCGCTGACCCGGTTTGCCCAGAGGGTTACCAGCAGGTGCTTTAGGACAGATTTTTCTATGCTGGTGCCTTGTTCATCCGGCCTCCAGTGGAATTCATTCCTTGCTTTGCGACCTGATCAGCGCCATAGGCGACGGCTGGATGATCGCCAAGCCCATCGAGCCAAACAGTTCTCCGGTGCCCGCAACAGGCGTTGCTCGATGCCCTGTTGCCCCTGGTCAAGCCCCTTCCGAGCGGGAAATAGAAGAGTCGCACCGTGAATATCCAGCGTGAACCGGATAGGGCTTCAGGACGCGATCGCGACGGTGATACCCATCCACGCCATGGCCAGGATCTGGATGAAAAAGAACACGAAACGCAAGGTGGCGATCGTATCGCTCTGCGGCACACAGATATGCACCAGGCTCTGGGCGATCCGCGCAGCAAGCAGTACCAGGGCCAGGCTGTCCAGGGTGCCGCTATCGACCTGCGAGGCATTGATGGCCACGACAATCGCCGCGTAGACCGGCAGGTTCTCGATGCAGTTCCTGTGGGCCCCCATGGCTCGCTGGTACCACTCGCTCCCCTGGGGCTTGCCTGGCTGCCATTGGCTCACTGTCGCGCGTCCCGTGAGGATTCTCGACCAGCGATAAACGCCAACGGTGCTGAACAGGATGAATAATGTCCAACCGGCAAATGCCAGCAGGACCCATGTTGGGGTATTCACTGTGTACCTTCCTGATTGAGGGATAATATGCGGCGCGGAGCCGATTGCACTTTCAGCGGCGAAAGCCCGAATCATAATATTAGATTATTCTAATTTAGCAATTACTAATTTAACTGGACGACCGACATCCCATCCCCATGACTTCTGAACATTTCGACGATGACCAACGCTTCCTCGCCCAAGGTGCACAAAAGGCCGCCAGCCTGCTGCGTGCGATCAGCAACGAATACCGCTTGCAGGTGCTGTGCCTGTTGATCGAGCAAGGGGAAATTACCGTCGGCGGATTGCTGCAGCGCATCTCGCTGAGCCAGTCGGCGCTGTCGCAGCACCTGGCGAAAATGCGTGAGGAAGGCTTGGTGGCGTTCCGCCGCGAATCACAAACCTTGTATTACCGCATCGACAATCCGGACGTGGAGAAGATCATCGCCACGCTCAAGAGCATCTACCGTCCGTGAGTCCCAACCGCAGCAGCTACACCCGAACTCGCATGAGCCGTTCAAACAGCGGTGCTCGGAGCTGATCCTCGCGCCCGGCAAAGTAACGTCGCTCCAACTCGCCCGGATCGATGGACCGGACCTCGGCAAACCCCAAATCCAGAAGCCGCTGCTGCAGTCGCTCCGGCTCGAACCGAGTCATCCAGGGCTCGCCCCTGGCGGCGGCCAGTTGCGAAAAGAACTGCACGGCCTGTGCATCGACGCCATCAAGGTCGGTATCGGCGACGATGAAGCTGAACACCATGCGACTGCCCCTCGCGAAGGCCTGTATATCCAGCAAAGTCCTGGTGATAGCCGCTAACTGAAGGTACTGGGTAACCCCCAACCAGGAGAGGAAGGTGGGCACTTGCGGGTCGAAACCACAGGTTGCAAGCCCTTGGGACAACTTGGTGGCTTCAAAATCGAGCGGGCAGAAATGGACGTTCTGTCCAATCTCTATGCCTGCGCCACGCAAATAATCCTGCTTGCGCGCCTGGGAGGCCGGGTGGTCAACCTCGATGATCCTGACCTGGCGCGCCCATTCGGGTTGCCGATAGGCGAACGTGTCCAGGCCTGCCCCAAGCAGGATGTACTGCCCTGCCCCGGCCCTGACTGCTTCATACAGCTCATCCTCGGCGAACCGACTGCGCATGATGAACAGGGAACGGGCCAGGCACTGGATCGGGGAACGGAAATCATCGGCGCACGCCAGGAGTTCTTCCGCCCGTGACCCTTCCACCAAGCCCACTGCTACAGGATCGTCGATCACCCGGGGCGGCGGATCCAGCACCTGGTGCGCCGCCCGGGAAATCGAGGTGTAGACGGCTGTCCAACTGGCCGCTGCGTTGTCCATGCAAGTCTCCTGTCGGGCTGTATCCGATGAGTGAGGGGGAACGCCGCTAGCCCAATTGACCGCGTACGTAGTGCGCAATGGCCTGCACCGTGGGATGGTTCCAAATCAACGTTGGCGGTATGTCGATTCGATAGCGCTTCTTCAGACGAATGCGCAGCGCCACCGTGATCAATGAATCCATGCCCTTCTCCACCAACGATCGCCGGGGAGAGATGTCAGTGGGTGCACAGCGCAGCTCCGCAGCGATCAATGCCTGGATATCGTCGATCAGCCACTGGGTAAGCTGTTCGCTGGGGACTTGGGCCCACGGATCGCTTGTGATCTGTTGCGCAGCATTGTTCTCCTGGATATCCAGCAGATTGCTCAGTAGCGGAAGTGGCGGGCCTGACTCCTGGCCTCGGTGCAGGCGAAACACCGCAACGTAAGGCGCCTGGCTGGCAGAGGCGGCCTGCCAGGCTGCCAGGGCGTTGGCTACGCTGAGCAAGTCCAGGCCATTGGCTCGAGCCTCCTGGAGTGTCGCGGCAATATTGCGTGACATGCCCAGTCGATCCCAGGCCATCCAGGCGAGGCTCAAGGTCCGATGCCCATCGATTTGCCCGCGATATTTGGCAAAACCATCCATGAAACCATTGGCCGCGGCATAGGCTGCCTGCCCCGACAGCCGGGCAAGCTGGCCGCTGGATGAGAACAGCACCAGGAACTCCAAACTGCCCGGTGGGAACAGTTTCTCCAGTACCAGGGTTCCCTGCACCTTGGCTTTGAGCGTCTCCTGCAAGACCTTGCGCTCGAGTTGCTGGATCATCTGGCCGTTGAAAACACCGGCGGCATGAACGATGCCGCGTATGGGTGGCAAGCCCAGTGCCGAACCGGACAGTGCTTGTGCCACCGCCTCTTCATCGGCGATATCCAGGGCCAGCGACATCACCGTGACGCCCTGCAGTTCCAGGGTTTGAACACGGTCGATCGCAGAACGCAACGATGGCGCTTGTACCAAAGGCCAGTGTTCGCGGGCCGGCAAGGCCTGTCGGCCGATCAACAGCAGCCGTCGAGCGCCGAGGTTGACCAGATGCTGAGCAGCCTCCAGTCCCAGTGCTCCCAAGCCTCCGGTGATGGCATAGGTGGCATCGGCGGAACACTGCATGGCCTGTTCCAGGCTGGCCTTCTGCACCGGTGCTTCCTTCAGGCGCAAGACCGCTACTGCATCGGCCTCGATGGCGATAACATCTTCAGCCCCCCGCCCCAGTGCATCGAGCAAGTGGCTGAATGTGCTGTCGAGATCCAAGGCTCCGGGATCGATGTCAATCAGCCCCGACCAGAGCTCCGGATGTTCACCGGCCACGATCCTGGAAGCACCCCACAGTGCCGACTGCCCCAGCGTGGCACGTTCGTCCATGGCCCTGACACCAAAGGTCACGCATGCCATACCCAAGGCTGGCAGCCTGTCAGCTTGCCGGGCGGCCACCTGAGCACTGTGCAGCAAGCGCCAGACATTGCGCTCGACGCTCGTCGCCAAGTCCTCGCCATCCTGGGGTGGCATTCCCAGGACAACCAGGATCGTGGCTTGCTCATCCAGGATGATCTCATCCAGGTCCTGGACCAACCGGTGTGCGATCGCGGCCCGGTCCAGTCCAGCCGAGACACGGCAAGAAAGTGAGTTGTGATCGCCAATCAGCACCAACTGCGGCGCAGCAACCTCTCGGCGCGGAAGCAGGCATGGCTCCCATTCCTCGATGAACACCGTGGGTTCATTGAGCGAGGCCAGTTCCTCCTGGCGATCGACCGTCATGAACACCAGGCCCTCGATCCGTGCGGCGACGTCTCCTTGTTCGTCAACGATGACCAGGTTCGTGATGTAGCCCTCCGTGACAGACTCTTGATGCACCAGATCGGCAAACAGAGTGAACCCTTGCGGGGCGTCATGCCTGGCACAAATCCTGGCAATGGCCGCAGGCATGCGCAGCACTGCGTCGTCCGGTAGTAACAAGGGTATGACGGTCAACGCTGCGTCCAGGGCCACCGCCCAGCTGGCCGGCTGATCGTGGCTGGCCCCTGCCTCGATCAATGCCACGATTTTCCCGGCACCACGGTGCATGGTACGGATCGACCAGGAAAATCCGTATCCGCCGATTCCCCGGTTTCGGTAAAGCGGCTCGACTGTCGCCCAATCCAGATGCTCGGGACACTGGGCCAACCATTCTCGGTACCCGGGCGCAATACCGTGGCGCTGTTCAGCCCGCTCCAGGGTCGCTGTGGTGTGGGTCACCCAATCCAGCTCGCGCTCCTGCTGGGTCGGTGCAGAGCCGTCATCCAGCCGGCTCGACAGCCTGATCTCCTTGCCTTGCCTGACGATCTGGACATCCCGCGAGCCTTCCACTGCCACCGGGGTACGCAAGACCACGTTGTTCAATGAAGGCAGGCACGCATTGACGACGCCGGCTTGCATGAAGGTATTCAGGAGAACGGCGGCAGGCAGAATCTCCACGTCACAGATGGGGTGGCTACCGGGGTACGGACGCGAATCGAAGTCCAGTCGTGTACGCCAGACATCGCTCACCGGTGCGCTGTGTATCCGCTCATGACTACCCAACAGCGAATGTTGCAACGCATCGTGTCCTTTGCCGATGCTGCTACGCACCGGCTGGGCACGAGTCCAGTACCGGCGGTGATTCCAGCCCATGCCCGGTACATCGAGCAGCACACCCTGCGGGTACTGCCGCTCCCAAGCTACGCTGGTCCCCTGGCCATGCAGCCGAGCCAGGCTGCCGAGGATTTCCCGCCGCTCCGCACGGCCTTCCCTCAGGGTTGGACAGATCAGTACCTCTTCGTCGCCTCGCAAGTCAGCCGTCTCCCTGAGCGAGTGGGAGACGATGGGTTTGCTCGACACCTCGAGAAAACGCGTGTAGCCATCCTCCAGTGCTGCCGTCACCGCCTGTTCGAACAAGACCGGGTCGCGCGAATTCGCCGCCCAGAAAGCTGCGTCGCGCACCGCCTCGGCACGCGAGTCGAGCAACGTCGAGTTGTACATTGGCAAACGTGGGGGCTGGCAACGCAGTTCACTGGCCGCCTGGCGGATGTCCGCAACGACCCGATCGATATGCGGGCTATGAAATGCTACATCGGTTGCCACCCGACGCGGCACGATGCCGGCCTCGGCCCATTCGCCGGCAATGCGCTCGACTTCCATGGCATCGCCGGAAATCACCGTGGAAGAAGGGCTGGCAGCAATCGCTGCCACAACCTTCACGGATGCCGCCAGGCGCTCCTTGGCTTGTGCAAACGGCAAGTCCACCAGCAACATCGCGCCCTGGCCGGACAAGCGCTGGTAGATGGCTGCCCGACGACAGGCAAAACGTGCTGCCGATTGCTTGTCCAGAGCACCGGCCACCACAGACGCTGCTATCTCTCCGATGGAGTATCCAATCACCGCCTGGGGTTCGACTCCCTTGCTCCGCCACAGCGCCGCCAATGCCACCTGTATCGCAAAGGTCATGGCCTGGGTACGTTCGATCGAGCTGAAGTCTCCCTGTTCCAGGGCTTGCCGAGGCGAATAACCCAGCTCGTCGATAAAGATCGCGGCCAATGCATCGAGCTCCGCGGCAAATATCGGCTCACTCTCCAAAAGCTCCCTGCACATGCCATTCCACTGGGCACCATGGCCTGAGAAGACAAACACCGGGCCCAGCCCCTCGGCCTGGTTTCCCGGGCCCGGGTACCATCGCTCGGAGTCCGAGCCCTGTGCAGCAGCGCGCAGGGTCTCGATCAGTTCAGGGCGCGTGGCAGCAACGACAGTGCCTCGATGCTGCAGATGGTCCCGCCGCCGGCTGAGGCTATACCCCACATCCTCGAGGGCTACCTCGGGGTGTGCTTGCAGCCAATCTGCAAGACGCGCTGCATTGTGCTTGAGGCTCTCCTGGGAATGGCCAGACAGCGGGAACAGCAGGTCCCCGGGGCAAACGGCCGTGGATGAGGCTTGGCTCGCTGTCGGTGGCGCTTCGACAATTACGTGAGCAATCGTGCCCCCCACCCCGAAGCAAGAGACACCGGCCCTCCTAGGGCCCTGGCTCACAGGCCAGTCCTGCAACCGGGAGACGATCTGGAGCCCTGAATCTTCCCAGTCGATTTCACCGGTCAAAGTGTCGTACAGGCTCCGGGGTATCTGGCCATGGTCCAGTGCTAGCACGGTCTTGATCAGGCCAGCCATGCCAGCCCCCGCTTCCAGATGACCGATATTCGGCTTGACCGAGCCGACCAGGCAGCGGTTTTCCGGACGGCGGCCAGCACCGAAGACCCGGGCAATGGCCGTCAGTTCGGCTTTGTCACCCAAGCGGGTACCAGTGCCATGGGCCTCGACATACTGGACCGACTCGCAAGCGATACCGGCCTGTCGATAGACTTGGCGGAGCATCAGTTCCTGAGCCTCGCCATTGGGCGCCATCATCCCGGCAGTGCGCCCGTCCTGGAAGACACCGGAGCCGCGAATGAGCGCCAATACCCGGTCCTGATCGCGCACAGCATCGCTGTATCGCTTGAGAATCAACACCCCGGCCCCTTCTCCACGCCCATAGCCATTGGCGGCGTTATCGAAGGATTTGCAATGGCCGTCTGCAGCCGTCGCCCCCATTGCGTCCAATGCCAGGGTCATGCCGGGAAAGGACATCAGGTTAATCCCGGCGACCACGGCCAGGGGCGTGGACTGGTCCAATAGACTCTGACAAGCCAGGTGAACAGCGGTCAACGATCCGGCGCAGGCGGTATCTACCACCAAGCTGGGACCGTGCAGATCGAATAGGTAGGAAACACGGTTGGCAATACCAAAGAGCATCCCGCCATTGAGGGCCCAGGGCTCGATATGACACAGATCGGAGAACATCCGATGGCCGTAGTCGAAAGAATTCCCTGCGGCGAACACTCCGGTTTCGCTCCCCCTGATCGTGCTCGGACGGATGCCTGAGTGTTCAAGCGCCTCCCAGGTGAGTTCCAGAATCATCCGCTGCTGTGGGTCCAGGGACTCGGCCTCACGGGGGGAAATACCAAAGAACTCGGGGTCGAAACGATCGATGTGCTCCATGAAACAGCCCAGACGCGTGGCTTTTCTCAAGGTTGCCGCCACTTGCGGACTGCTCGATTCATAGTCGTCCCAGCGGCCATTGGGAATCTCACGCACCGCACATCGTTCCTGTACCAGGAACTCCCAATAGTGCTCGAGACTGGAAAGTTGCGGGGCAAGTCGACAACTCATGCCAATGATTGCAATTGGCTCATGATTTACCGTGTTGTCCGGACCAACTGTAGAGCACTTGTTATCTTCCATGAAGTACCTCGCCAAACATCCATATCATTAGTCGGGCCTAGTAGTCCTCCTTGTCTCCAGCAAGGAATTACGAGCACGTGCAAGTGCCTGGGATATCCCACGAAAGAACACCTACTCACTCTGGAGACCGCTAGAAAGAGACCTTCAAGGCGAGCCAAACGCTAGCAGAGAACCCATGCAATACAAGGCTTCGTAGAATCCAGAAAGTTCAACTTATACCTTTTCAAGATTGCCTATATTTCAATTCCATCGAACGATGACGCTCCATATATTATTTTGAAAATTCAGGCAGGCATCATTAAAGCGAAAGGCATCAAAGCCGCCACCGCTGAGAATTTCACCCGAGACTTACTTAATTGCTGGCTATATAAAAAATTCAGACTTTTATGACCGGCGGTAATGTTGATCAAGCGCCCATGGCGAAGCGACTGCGATAGCTTCCCGGGCTGATGCCCATGCGCTCACGGAACAGGCGCGAGAATGAACTGACATCTAGGTAACCCACCTGGATGGCGATCTGGTCGATGTTCTGATCCCCCAGTTCCAGAAGCGCCCGGGCCGCATCGAGCCTGAGGTTTTGCAGATAATTCAGCGGTGTCATCTCCAATGCTGACTTGAAACGCCGGACCAGGGTCTTTTCACTCACGCACAAGGCCTTGGCCAGCTGCGTCATGCGGATTTCATGCTGCATGTTGCCTTGCAGCCAATGCTGCGCCTGGCTGACCAGCGAATCGCCATGCTCGCGCTCCACCAGCAGTGGCAAAAAAGCGGTCTGGGTGTTCTGGCTGACATCGATCAGCATGGTCCTGGCCGTTTGCGTGCTGATCGCCCGACCGGAGAAACGTTCGATCATCCGGATGGCCTGCAACAGGTAGGAAGCCTGGGCGCCCGCGCACACCAGTCGGTCGGCTTCGGTGAGGATCGGTCGCAGTTGCAGGTCCACCCGCGGGAAGCGCTCGCGGAACTGGCGCTCCAGCCACCAGGTGGTAGTGGCCATGCGCAGGTCCAGCAACTGGCTTTGGGCGAGCAGGAAGGTTCCGGTGCAGTTCGCGGCGATCCAGGCACCGGCTTGCCACTGTTGCACGAGCCAGGTGCAGGCTGCGCGCTCACGTTCCAGAAGCTGGTCGAATGCGCGGCTCCCGGCGTAGTGGATGCTGGGAATGAACACCAGGTCGAAGCGTTCCCTGGGCTTGATCTTCTGTGTCTGGATAGCCAGGCCATTACTGGTGGTGACCAAGCCTCCGCACAGCGACACGAAGCGCCACTGATAGCCGTGCGCGCTGCTCCCCTGACGCTGCAGGTGCGAGTTGGCAACCTGCAGGATGTCTGCGAAGCCGGTGGCACTGGATGCGTAGCAGCCATCGAAGGCCAGGATTGCAGCACAAGGCATGGAGTGTCCGATCTCGCATAGAAATTGTCTTTATAGACAATATACAGGGTCAGGCAGCCTGCCTAGAGTGGCGCGATTGCGGTTCTTCTCAACGATTGGATAGCGCTATGCCTCAAGAGACTCAGGAAATCGTGGTAGCAGGTGCGGCAAGAACGGCCATCGGCAGTTTTGGTGGCGCCTTGCGTGATCAGTCCGCTTGTGACCTGGCCACCCTGGTGGTCAAGGAAGCCATCGCTCGTGCCGGGGTGTCGCCGGCACAGGTGGGGCAAATCGTGTTGGGCAACGTGCTGCATACCGAGCCACGGGACATGTATGTGTCACGCGTTGCCGGCCTGCAAGCGGGCATGGACCAGGCTTCGACCGCTCTGACCCTCAACCGCCTGTGTGGGTCCGGGCTGCAGGCCATCGTGACGGCGGCCAACGCCATTCGCCTGGGTGAATGCGAGATTGCCATCGGCGGTGGGGTCGAGACCATGAGCCGCTCGCTTTATGCATTGCCAGCCGCGCGTTGGGGCGCGCGCATGGGCGATAGCCAACTGATCGACATGATGACCGGCGCGCTCACCGACCCCTTCGGCGCAGGCTCCATGGGCGTCACGGCGGAAAACGTCGCAGGCCTGTATGACATCACCCGCCAGCAGCAAGATGCATTTGCCCTGCAAAGCCAGCGCAAGGCCAACGCCGCCATCGCCGCCGGGCACTTCCGCTCGCAGATCGTGCCGGTACACATCAGCTCGCGCAAAGGTACGGTGGTGTTCGATACCGATGAGCACCCGAAAACCGACGCCAGCCTGGAGTCCCTGGCCGCATTGCGCCCGGCGTTTCGCAAGGAAGGCTCGGTGACTGCCGGCAACTCCTCGGGCATCAATGACGGTGCGGCCGCCTGTGTGCTGATGACCGCCGCCGCAGCCCAACGCCACGATGTCCAACCCCTGGCGCGGATGCTCGGCTATGCCGTTTCCGGCGTCGATCCTGCCGTGATGGGGACCGGCCCGATCCCGGCGGTGCGGCAAGTGCTGCAGCGCACCGGGTTGAGCCTGGACAGCTTCGATGTGATCGAGTCCAACGAGGCCTTCGCCGCACAGGCACTGGGCGTTTGCCAGGGCCTGGGGTTGGACCCTGCGCGCACCAACCCCAATGGCGGCGCCATTGCCCTGGGCCATCCCCTGGGCGCCAGCGGTACCATCCTGGCGGTGAAATGCATCTATGAGCTGCAGCGCATCCAGGGACGTTACGGCCTGGTCACCATGTGCATCGGTGGTGGCCAGGGCATCGCCGTGGTCTTCGAGCGAATCTGAACCGCGCCCCGTGCAGCGAAGGGCGGCCCTGCCCTTCGCTGACTCCTCGCCGGCAAGCAGATAGCACCATCACGCCAGGAGCGCTTGTCACAGGAAACATCCATCTAGACTCAAATGAATCAACAAAGGCTCAATTGTGAATTACAATGCTCGGATGCAAGCAAAAGTAATTTTCTGTTAAAGCCCTTCCCGATCTGTCTGGAAATGAATGATCCCATGGCCCCTGATGATGAACGCCTTCTCAAGTTGCTGACCACCGCGATAGTCAACCACCCCCGTGCGACCATGAAGGATCTTGCCGTGCTGGCCGGCGTCAGCAAGGCGACGCTGAACCGCCACTACGGCACTCGAGCGAACCTGGAGTACCAGCTCGAGGCGCACGCCAAGGGCGTGTTGGCACAGATCACCCGCACCGCCGAGCTGCACAGCGCCGAGCCATTGCACGCCCTGCAGTACCTGATCAAGGAGCATCTCACCCACCGTGACATGCTGGCCTTGCTGCTATTCGAGAACCGCCCGAAGACTCCCCCCCTGGAAAACGAAGAGTCCTATGCCAAGGACCTGGATGCATTTTTCCTGCGGGGGCAGCACCTGGGAGTGTTCCGCATCGACATCAGCGCCGCCGCCTTTACCGAGCTGTTCATCAATCTGGTCTACGGCATGGTCGACGCCGAACGCCGCGGGCGCGCAGCCAGTTCCAGGTCGGCCAGCACCCTGGTGCAGATATTCCTCCACGGCAGCGTCGCCTCGGCCGCCAGCAACCTGCCGGAATGAAAATGGCCGGCGGGGTCGCCCCAGCCGGCCATGGTTTGTCATTTATTTGAGCAGCGGTACTTGCTGCCCGGTCTGCAGTACTTCTGCAGCATCCAGTTGCGCCTCGATCTGCAGGAAACGCATGGCGATCTTTGGCGACATCTGCTGTGCGACTTCATCAATGTAGCGATACAGGACCTTCTGCTGCTTCTCGTGCAGGGCCTTGTAGGTCTTGATCATTCCTGCCGCCTCCTCATTGCTCACCGCCCCGGAGCCGTAGGCCCGCGCATACTCCACCAGCAGCTGGAACGAGTCCTTGTTCAGCCCGTCCATTTCATTGCGATAGCGTGTGTAGATCGGCCAGAAGGCCTCGGCCTGTTCGCTATCGAGTTCCATGTTTGCCTCCACCATGCGCTTGCGCTTGTAATTGAGGGCTTCGATCTGGTTCTTGATCTTCTCCTTGTTCTCGCTCATTACCTCCTGGACCGAAGGCAAAGGCTCCTGTGCCTGTGCGGCGAAACACAGGCCGGCGGTGAACAGTGCGGTACACAACAGGCGCCTGGACATGGCGTGACTCCTTTTACATTGGCTTGAAAACAGCTTGATCACCGCGAGGCTTCCTTGAGCGCGATCTTCGGTGCCCATTCCAGCCATTCATCATTGACGGCATCGAACAGGGCAAAGGTCTGCCCTGGCCTGGCCTGTTCGCCCATTTGCGGATTGTCCGGCGTGGCGAAGGCAATACCGCCCGCCACCAGCGCCTCCAGGGACTCGGTGCGCACGGACACCCCCTTGAACAGACCCGCCTCGATGCCTACCCCGCTGGCGTTCCAGAAGCGGCTTGCGGTGTGCACCAGCGGTGCATAGCGCGGCTCGATAAGAATGCTGATCAGCACCCGGTCCGCTTGTTGTCCCAGGCTCATGTCGATGACTTTGCCCACCGGCATCTTGCGATAGGTCACCGGGCTGCCGAGCTTGATCGAGCCCTTGTCCGCAGCGCTCAGGGTCAAGCGCAAGCCATTGCCAAGCCCGAGCAGGTTCGGGGCTTCTTCCTGGATCTGGAAGCGCGTCTGGCGCTCTCCCGGACGGCTCGCCGGCAAGGCCTCGATGTAGGGACCGCTAACCAGGGTGCCGAGATTTTCCGTGCGCAACAGCCCGAGTGCCGGCCGTACGACCCAGAAGCGCGTGCCGCTGCGGGCGAACTGCTCGCCATTGGCCCCCAGGCGCGCCTTGAGCAACACCCCGGACAGGTCATTCTTCAAGCCGATGCCTTCGACCTTGCCGATCACCAGCCCCTTGAACCGAATCGGCGTACCTTCGCGCAGGCCTTCGGCGTCCTCGACACCCAGCTGGAGCTCCACACCACGGGCCATGGCGGCCTCCTCACTGTCATAGAGGGCGAATCGGCGGTCCTTGCCCGAGGACGACGCCTTGGGGTCCAGGGTGTCGAAGGCGATGCCGCCATTGATCAAGGTCTGCAGCGACTCGCTCTTGACCTTGACCCCGGTGAAGTCGCCACTCAGGGTCACGCCACTGGCGTTCCAGAAGCGCGTGGAGCTGTTTACCAGGCGCGCGTACTCGGGCTCGACATGCACCCCGATCATCACTTGCTGGTTGTCCGCCGACAGCTGGTAGCTCTGCACGCTACCGACACGGATCTGCCGGTAGAGCACCGGCGCCCCGACCTCCACCGAACCGCGCCGGTCACTGGTCAGCACCAGGTGCAGGCCCGGTACGTTCATGTCCATGGGCGGCGCCTTGGAGCGGGCGCTGAATTCCCGGCGCGGCGCCCCGCTCTTGGCAAAACGCACGGCGATGTAGTTGCCCTTGACCAGGGCATCCAGGCCAGTGATCCCGGCCAGCGAGATATTCGGCTTTACGGTCCAGAACTCGGTGCCCTCCAGCAGCAGGGCCTCGACCCGCGGGTCCATCGCCAGCTCGGCGGTGGCGCCACTGAAGTCCTGGTTCATGTCGACGGTCTTGACCAGGCCGACCTGCACGCCGTTGTACATGACCGGGGTGCGCCCGGGCTCGATTTCACTCAGGTCCTTCATCTTCAGCTTCACCCGCAGGCCGACCTGGGCCGCGTCGTAGTCCTCATACAGGCGAAACGGCTTGGTCGGATCGGTGGGTGGGCTGTCGCGGTGGTTGTCCGCCGTGGCGAAGGAAATACCGCCCGCGGCCAGGGTCAGCAGCGATTCGCTGCGCACCTTGAAGCCCGACAGGCTGCCGGAGATCGAGATGCCGCTGGCGTTCCAGAAACGCGTGTGCTTGCGCACCAGGTCGGCGTAGGCCGGCTCGATATGCACCTTGATCTCGATGGTGCGCTGGTCCTCGCCGAGCTGGAAGCTTTTCACCTGGCCTACCAGGATCTGCTTGTAGAACACCGGGCTGCCCTGCTCCAGGGAACCCAGGCGGTCGGCTTTGAGGGTGATGTGCAGTCCGGGCACCTTCTCGGACATCGGTGGCGGTTCAGCCAGGGCTGTATAGGAGCGCACGCCTTGATCGCCCTTGTCGCCCTTGGCCGGATCCACCGCGATATAGACCCCGGAGACCAGGGTCTCCAGGCCTGTCACGCCCGCCAGGGACACCCGCGGCTTGACCAACCAGAAACGCGTATCGTTGTTCAGGAACTCCCGGGACTCCTTGGTCAACTCGATGGAGGCGATCACCCCCTTGATGTCTTCGCTGACACTCAGGTCCACCACCTTGCCGACCGAAATGCCCTTGTACAGCACCTCGGTCTTCTTGGCCTGGATGCCGTCGCCGCTCTCGAAGCGGACCTGGATCACCGGGCCGGCTTCGTCATAGGCGCGCCAGGCCAGCCAGGCGCCGATGACCAGGGCGAGCAATGGCAGGATCCAGATCGCCGACCAGTTGCTGGTCTGGTGTTTTTTGGGGGCAGGCAAGTCACTCATTTTCATTATCCAAGTGGGTGTTGTCCCATATCAGTCGTGGGTCGAAAGTCACTGCTGCCAGCATGGTCAGCACCACTACGCTGGCAAAGGCGGCGGCACCGAGATTGGCCTCGATCCGCGCCAGGTGGCCAAAGTTCACCAGGGCCACCAGGATCGCGATGACGAAAATATCCAGCATCGACCAGCGCCCGACCCACTCGATGAAGCGGTACATGACGATTCGCTGGCGAGCGGACATCGGCTGGTGGCGTTGCACCGAGTAGAGCAACAGCGCAATGCCCATCAGCTTGAAGGTGGGCACGACGATACTGGCCACGAACACCACCAGGGCGATGGGGGTCATGCCCAGTTGGACCAGGCTGACCACGCCACTCATGATCGTGGCCGGCGACCCGCTGCCGAAGATGTTGACGGTCATGATCGGCAACAGGTTGGCGGGGATGTACAAAATCATCGCGGTGATCAGCAAGGCCCAGGTGCGCCTGATGCTGTTCGGGCGGCGCGCATGCAACACCGCACTACAGCGGCTGCAGCGCGGTGATCGCTCCTGGCTGGCCGGGTTGAGTTGATGACATTCACCGCAGACCCAAATGCCTGCATCGATTGCACGCATCAATGACCCTCCTTGACCGGCACCTGCCCAGGCGACCCCGGGTAGGCGCCGGCACTCGATCAGGGCTGCGCCTGGCGTTGCGCCAGTTGCTGGTCCTGGTTGTCTTTCCAGCCGCCGCCCAGGGAGCGGAACAGATTCACCAGGGCGATCTGCCGTTGGGTACTGGCCTCGATGAACGCGGTTTCATTGGCGAAGCTCGCACGCTGGGCGTCGAGGTAGCGCAAGTGGCTGTCGATCCCTCCCTCGTAACGTGCCTTGGCCAGCTTCAGCGATTCGACACTGGTATTGGCCAGGGCGCGGCGAGCGGCTTCTTCCCGGCGCAGGGTGTCGGTAGCGGCCAGGGCGTCCGCCACTTCGCGAAACGCGGTCTGGATGGTGCCCTCGTACGCCGCGACGGCCGAGTCCTTGCGGGCCTCGGCCAGGCTCAGGCCTGCACGATTACGCCCACCATCGAAGATGGGCAACGATAGGGTCGGTATGAAGCTCCAGGAACGTGAGCCGCCATCGAACAGGCCGGACATCTGCGCACTGGAGGTGCCGAAGCTGCCGGTCAAGGTGATCCGCGGGAAGAACGCCGCCCGCGCAGCGCCGATGTCGGCATTGCGCGCTTGCAGACGGTGTTCGGCGGCCAGGATGTCCGGACGTCGCTCGATCAGCGACGACGGCGAACCCGCAGCGATGTCCTGTACCAGCAACAGCTTGTCTTGCTGGGTCTGGGGAATCGATGTCGCTGCATCCGGGGTACCCAGCAGCAGCACCAGGGCATTGAATGCCTGCTGTTTCTGCCGCAGGGCGGCCTCTTCGTCGGCCCGGGACTGCTCAACCAGCCCCAGCGCTTCCTGGTAGTCCAGCGCGGTGGCGTTACCCACGGAACGATGCCGACTGATCAGGGCGAAGGAGTACTCGCGACTGATCAGGGTCTGCTGGGTCAGGGCCAGGCGGCGCTGGGCGCCGTCATGGACCAGGTACGCCTGGGTGACCTCGGCGATCAGCGCGATACGTGCCGAGCGCCCCGCCTCCTCGGTGGCCAGGTATTGCTGCAGGGCCGCATCGCTGAGGCTCTTGACCCGACCGAACAGGTCGACTTCGTACTCAGGCAGCGACAGGCCGACCTGGTAGGTGCTGGCCACGCTGGATTGCCCCTTGCTGGACAGGTCCGCCGGCAGGCGCTGGCGGTTGCCCGAGGCCCCCGCGCTCAGCCCCGGGATACGATCGGCCCGCTGGATACGGTACTGCGCTCGGGCCTGTTCGATGTCCAGCAGGGTCTGGCGCAGCGAACGGTTATTGTCCAGGGCGGTACTGACCAGCTTGCGCAACTGCGGATCGACAATGAAGCTCTGCCAATCCAGTTCGCTGGCCTGGCGCCCCTGCTGGGCGGACGCGCCGCTCCAGCTATCGGCGACCGGCGCAGCCGGACGTTCATAGGTCGGGGCCATGGAGCAACCACCCAGGGCCAGGGCGATCAGCAGCGCCGATACGGTAAAAGCAGGAATACGCATGCTGATCACTCCTGGGTCAGGGCTGGTTGTTCGGTAGCAGGCCGTTTGGTACGCAGCACCGACAGCAGCCAGACGAAGCAGATAGGCACGAACAGCACGCCCAGGAAGGTGGCGCTGAGCATGCCGCCGATCACGCCGGTACCGATGGCGCGCTGGCTGGCCGCACCGGCACCGGTGGCGATGGCCAGGGGGACCACACCCAGGATGAAGGCCATGGACGTCATGATGATCGGACGGAAGCGCAGGCGAGCGGCCTCGATAGCGGCATCACGCAGGCTATAGCCTTTCTCCCACAGTTCCTTGGCGAACTCGACGATCAGGATCGCGTTCTTCGCCGACAGACCGATGATGGTGATCAAGCCGACCTTGAAGTACACGTCGTTGGGCATGCCCACGAGGATCACCGCCAGCACTGCACCCACAGCGCCGATCGGTACGATCAGCATCACCGACAACGGGATCGACCAGCTTTCGTATAGCGCCACCAACAGCAGGAACACCACCAGGATCGCCAGGGCGAACAGGCCTGATGCCTGGCCCGCGGAAATCTTCTCCTGGTAGGACAGGCCGGTCCATTCGTAGCCGATGCCCGGTGGCAGTTGCGAAGCCAGGTGTTCCATTTCGGCCATGGCCTGGCCGGTGCTGTAGCCCGGGCCTGCGTCACCGGCGATACGGATCGACGGATAGCCGTTGTAGCGCACCAGTTGCACCGGACCCTCTTCCCACTTGCTGGTTACGAAGGCACTGAGGGGTACCTGATTACCTTTGTTGTTGGGTACGTAGAGCTTGAGCACGCTTTCCGGAGTCATACGCGCGCCCTGCTCGGCCTGGATTACCACCCGTTGCTGGCGACCGGCATTGGTGAAGTCGTTGACCACATTGGAACCGAAGGCCGAGGACAAGGTAGAACTGATGATCTCGAAGTTGACGCCCTGGGCCCGGGCTTTCTCACGGTCGATCAGCAGGCGCAGTTGTGGCGCCTCGGCCAAGCCTTCTGTCATGCCATAGAGAAACTTCGGATTGCCGTTGACCTGGCTCAGCAGCGTGTCCCGTGCTTGCAGCAGGGCCTCACGCCCCAGGCCGCCACGGTCCATCAGGCGCAAAGCAAAGCCGCCGGAGTTACCCAGGCCATCGATAGGTGGCGGCGAGACCGCCATGATGGTGCCGTCGCTTGGCAATGCAAAGTGCTGGTTCAACGCGGCGACCTCAGCGGCAACAGACTCTTCCTTGCCGCGTACCGACCAATCTTTAAAAACCGGGAATGCGAGTGCCGCGTTGTCCCCCTGGCCGGAGAAGCTGAAACCGGAGACGAGAAAGACCGCGTCCACGGCATTGCGCCCCTTGAGGTACTGTTCCAGCTCCTTGCCCGTGGTGTCGGTCCGCATGCGGCTGGCGCCGGGCGGCAGTTGCACGTCGACGATCATGTAGCCCAGGTCCTCGCTGGGTACGAAGGCTTCCGGCAGGCGCAGGTAGGTGTAGCCCAGCAGTGCGACGATACCGGCGTACACCAGCATGAAGCGCCCGGCACGCTTGACCAGCCCGGAACTGAGCACCGAATAGCGCTCGGTCACGCGGGCAAAGCCACGGTTGAAGGCACCGAAGAAACCACGTTTTTCGTGATGCCCTTCGGGGACCGGCTTGAGCAGCGTGGCGCACAGCGCCGGGGTGAAGGTCAGGGCCAGGAAGCCGGAGAACAGGATCGAGATCGCCAGGGATACCGAGAACTGCTGGTAGATGACGCCCACCGAACCGCTCATGAAGGCCAGCGGCATGAACACCGCGGACAGTACCAGGGTGATACCGACGATGGCGCCGGATACCTGTTTCATCGCCTTGATCGTCGCGTCGGTCGGGGACAGCCCCTCCTCGGCCATGATCCGCTCGACGTTCTCCACCACCACGATGGCGTCGTCCACCAGGATGCCGATGGCCAGCACCATGCCGAACATGGTCATCATGTTCACCGAGAAGCCCAGCAGGTACATCACGGCCAGGGTACCGAGCAGACACACGGGTACCACGATGGATGGAATCAGGGTGTAGCGCACGTTCTGCAGGAACAGGAACATCACCAGGAACACCAGGACCATGGCTTCGAGCAGGGTATGGATCACCTTCTCGATGGCCACGTCGACGAAACGCGAGGTGTCGTAGGGTACGGAGTACTGCATGTCGCTGGGGAAGAACTGCGACAGTTCGGCCAGGCGAGCCTTGACCAGGGTCGCGGTCTCGATGGCGTTGGCGCCTGGCGACAGCTGGATGGCGCCGCCTACGCCTGGAGTGCCGTTGAGGCGCGAGGAGATGTTGTAGCTTTCGCTGCCGACTTCCAGGCGAGCGACGTCAGCCAGCTTGACGGTGGAGCCGTCGGGATTGGAGCGCAGGACGACCTGGCCGAACTCTTGTGGGTTGTCCAGGGTGCCCTTGACTGCCAGGGTCGCGGTCAGCTCTTGTTCACTGGTGCCTGGCGCACTGCCGAAGGCGCCCGCTGGTACCTGTACGTTCTGCCCGCGGATGGCGGTGCTCACGTCCTCGATGGACAGGCCATAACCCACCAGTTTCTGCGGATCGATCCAGACCCGCATCGCGGCTTCGGAGGAGAAGAACTGCAGCTTGCCGACGCCCGGCAGGCGACGCAGTTCGTTGTTGATGTTACGCGCGGCATAGTCGCCCAAAGCCGTGGTGTCGCTGCGCTCTGCGCCTTCCTTGTAGTTCAGGGCGTAGATCAACAGGAAGCCGGCGCTGGTCTGCTCGACCTGCAAGCCCTGGGTGAGTACAGCCTGGGGCATGCGCGCCTCGGCTTTCTTCAGGCGGTTCTGCACATCGACCTGGGCCAGGTCCGGGTCGGTACCGGGCTGGAAGGTCACGACGATTTCGGCCGAACCGTTGGAGTTGTTGGTCGATTCGAAATAGAGCAGGCCCTTGGCGCCGTTGAGCGACTCTTCGAGCACGCTGGTCACCGACTCCACCAGCACTTTGGCCGAAGCACCCGGGTAGGTCGCGCTTACCGTGATCTGGGGTGGTGCAACACTGGGGTACTGCGCCACCGGCAGCTTGGAAATGATCAGCAGGCCGGCCAGGGAGATGAACAGAGCCACCACCCAGGCAAAATTCGGGCGCTTGATGAAAAAATCAGACATCAAAAAATCCTCGTGTCGTGGCCGAGCTTATTGTTTCTGCCCGGTTGGCGTTGCCTGGGCCTGCGTTGGAGTCACCTTGACCCCCGGTTGCACAGCGGCCAGGCCGCCAACGATCACCTGATCCCCGGCCTTCAGGCCTTCGGTGATCTGCCAGCGCGAACCCTGCATGGTGCCGGTGGTTACGCTGCGAGCCTCGGCCCGGCTGTCCGCCCCCACGACCATCACGTGGGAACTGCCGTCATTGGCACGCTTGACGGCACGCTGCGGCACCAGGATGGCGTGGTTGTCAGTGCCCTGTGGGGTGTTCACCCGCACGTACATACCTGGCAGCAGGACGCCATCGGCGTTGTCGAACTTGCCGCGCAAGGTGATCTGGCCGGTACCAGGATCGACCGCCACATCGGCGAATTGCAGTGCGCCCTTGCGCTCATAAGAAGTGCCTTCGACTCGAATCGTCAGGGCCTTGCCATCCCCTTCGGCCAGGCTGCCGCTCTTGAGCGACTCACGCAGGCGCAAGGCGTCGGCAGCGGTCTGGGTGAAGTCGGCATAGATGGGATTGAGCTGCTGGATACGCGCCATCAAGGTTGCATCCCCCTGCCCCACCAAGGCGCCTTCGGTCACCAGGGCACGGCCCACCCGGCCGGAAATCGGCGCAGTAACCGAGGCATACCCCAGGTTCAAGCGCGCGGTCTCCAGATCGGCCTGGGCCGAGCGAGTGGCCGCCTGGGCGCTGTTCAGGTCGGCGCTGGCCTTGTCGTAGTCCTGTTGGCTGACGGCTTCGATCTTCACCAGTGGCTCGTAGCGCTTGACTCGCGCCTGGGCTTCCTTGAGGCCGGCCTGAGCCCGTGCCAGGTCGCCTTCGGCGCGGGACACCGCGGCCTTGAGCGGCGCGGGGTCGATCTGGAACAGCAGGTCCCCGGCCTTGACGTCGGCGCCCTCTTCAAAGCGCTTCTTCATGACAATGCCTGCCACCCGGGCGCGCACTTCGGCAACCCGTATCGGTTCGATACGTCCTGGCAACTCCGAAGTCAGAGCCAGGGACTCGGTCTTCACTGCAACGACATCCACCGGCAGCACCATTTCCGCCTGTTGTGGTTGCTCGGCCGAGGGGCCGCATCCTGCCAACGCAATGACAGCTGCCAATGCACTGATCCTTCCTATTGCACGCAAATCGACCATGGCACACCCAACTATTGATTGATAATGTCCAGAATGGTACTTTCAAACCATAAATGAGTCAATAACGTCTCACATGAGCTTTTTTGTCTCAACTCTCTTTAGGAAGCACTACGAAATTCTTGCCCACGGATGTGCACTGCAAGATTCAACTGGGACCTGCTGATGACCCTGACGCCCCATGACGAACGATTCATCAAGGCGCTGGCCGTTGCCATCGTCGACCATCCGCGAGCCACGCTTAAGGAGCTGGCGGAAGCCGCCGGCATGAGCCGCGCTACCCTGCATCGCTTCTGTGGAACCCGTGACCACTTGCTCGAGATGCTCGAGTCCTATGGCGAGGACGTGTTGCACCAGATCATCGAATCCTCTTGCCTTGAGAGTGCCGAGCCCCTGGCGGCACTGCATGACCTGATCAAGGAGCATCTGGCCCATCGCGAAGTGCTGATCTTCCTGGTGTTCCAGTACCGCCCCGACTTCCTCGACCCCGAGTTCGATGGCGCCCGCTGGCAGCCCTACATCGACTCACTGGATGCGTTCTTCCTGCGCGGGCAGCATCGCGGAGTATTTCGCATCGACGTTACCGCCGCGGTGTTCACCGAGCTCTTCCTCACCCTGGTCTATGGCATGGTCGATGCAGAGCGACGCGGGCGGGCAGCCAGCGCCAACTCCACCCATACTCTCGAACAGATGTTTCTGTATGGCGCTTCCAGCCTGCCACCCGCTTAAATCCAGGCCATGCCCTGACAGGATCCATTCAATGCCGCACCCCAAGCCCACCGGTTTGCCCAATCTGCCTCTGCAGGACCTGATCGCTTGCCATGAATGCGACCTGCTCATGCGCCGCGAACCTCTGGCGGCCGGTGAAAAAAGCTGCTGCCCGCGTTGCGGTTACGAATTGGCCGCGCACCGCCATCAGTGGCGGCGTCGCTGCTTCGCCCTGGTCCTGACTGCGCTGCTCCTCTACATACCGGCCAACTTCCTGCCGATCATGCACCTGACCCTCCTCGGGCAGACCCGTAGCGACACGCTCTGGACAGGCGTGGTCGGGCTCTATGACAGCGGCATGCAGGGAGTCGCCATCCTCGTGTTGCTGAGCAGCATGGTGATCCCGTTGCTCAAGTTGCTCTGCCAACTGCTGGTGCTGCTCAGCCTGCATTTTCGTATCGCCCTCCGGACCGGGATGCTGCTCTACCGCAGTTACCATCACTTGCGCGAGTGGGGCATGCTCGAGGTGTACCTGATCGGCATCCTGGTCTCCATCGTCAAGCTGGTGGATATCGCCGACCTGAGCCTGGGTATAGGCCTGGCTTGCTTCGTGGCACTGCTGCTGACCCAGATCTGGCTCGAGATGAGCATGTCACCGCATCAGGTTTGGGACGCATTGACCGAGGAGACCGGCGAACCTGCACGTTGACCCACCCGGGCCTGCTCCCCATCAGAAGTGCTTTATCACCTCACTGATCCCGGCAACCGGCGAATGGAGATGAGATGTACGGTCCAGTTGCGCATCATTGGTATGACCCGGGGTCTTTGGAGCCAGGGAATACAGGCCTCCCGAGCACACCATGATGAAAAGTAGAGAGAGCATGACTTTACGCATGGAGACCTCCGTCACCCGAGTCGAAATCGAGTGCAGTGTTTTTGTTATTGGTCTCTTTAGTCTGCCTCTCTCGGATCACCAAAAGCTTAGCTTCCCATGCCATGGAATTAGCACTTCGTGCCAATCCCAAACTGTGCTGCGAGCGTAGCCGACGCGACCTGAATCAGCGCTGACCATCGCTTTGGATGGCCTCCTGCTCCAAGGGTGATCCAAGGCCAGGCGCGCATGGAAAGACTGCGCTGTTGATGAACGGCGCCTCACCAGGCGGCACCTGGCTCTCGCACCAGTGCGGCTTGCCTGCCCACCATCGAAGCTATCTTCGGCCTGGAAGTCATTCATCCTGTCATCGCAGGTTTGGCAGCATCGTGCGCTACGCTTTGCCTTTGAACGTTTTCCCGGCGCCTTCATGGATACATTGAGCAAACTTGAAATCGAGACGGCCCTTGCACAACGGCTGCCCAACTGCTCAGTCAGTTGTACGATCAATCCCGACGGTCATCTGTCGGTGGATGTCCTTGCGCCGGGCACCAACCAGTTCACCATCGCCAATATCGACCGCACCCACTATCACGGTGAGTCAGGCATCAACCGGCTGGTGCGCGAGATACTCGAGGAAATGGTCGTCTCGCGACAGTCATCCCACCTTCCCTGAGCCACGTAATGAAGGGCTCGACCTATTGGATAAGCCGATTCTTCAATTGAAGGTTGGTGCAACGACCAACCGATTTTTTCGCTGATTATTTTTGCAGTCCTCCCCTGGACCTGCCGGTCAGATTATTACCAATGCACGACATCGGCCTTGCAAGCCGCGGTTCCAGCGCTGGTCGCGACCAGCAGGACCTGCCGTGTAAAGTCAAACCGCAGACAAGGGACGACATCATGTACAGCATCCACCAGCGCCTGCAGGCCCGTGCCTGCCGCAAGCTTGCCCTCGAACAGAACCAGCGCCTGCTCAAACAAGCCCATGCCCTGAACAACCAGGCTTACGCACTCCTCGACAAGGTCCGGCCCGACCTGGATACCTTCGAGCAATACCACCTGCTGCGTAACAAGGCCGAGGAGAAATTCCAGGAAGCCAATGAGCACCTGCAACTGGTCAACCGGGAGTTCGGCGAGCCCCAGGCCTCAGGCTTTGCTCCTCTGCTGCGCACCTCCCCGCCCAAACAGGCATCCCGGAGATCGCTTCTACAGCGCACCGGGCGCTAGTTCCCGAAATACGCCATCAAGCCACCCAAATGCCTGCATTGTCAGGTCTTGCGCCCGGCCCAGATCAACGCCACGCAAACGTTGGCGATCCCATAGAAATACGCCAAGGATGCATCGAGACTCTCTGGAACAGGGGCCCTACGAAACGACTACCCGCCTTGTGCTCGCACACAAAACACTCAAGGGGTAAACGAAGAACAACTCATCAACTGGCCAGGGCTTGCCCCGTGATCCCCAGGCACCTCCCCCAGGCACCACCCTGCCCGTCCCGGCAAACCATCAACGGCCAAGCGCACCCTGCGCGCTTGGCCCTGACAGTTACAGCACGATCCTCACGGACTTTTTGTGGGTGAAAGTAAGGTAGCTAAAACGTCCATGGTATTCGCCCATGCCCGAAGCACCGATGCCGCCAAAAGGAAGGTACGGGGAGAACGCGTGCAGCAACACGCCATTGACCTGCGCATCACCGGACTGGATCTGGTCGATAATGCCTTTGGCAAGGTCAATATCCTTGCCGAACACATACACCGCCAACGGCTTCGGGTGATGCTTGTTGATCAGGCCTACAGCAGTGGGCACCTCATCGTACTCGAGCACCGGCAAGATCGGCCCGAACAGCTCTTGCGCCATCAGCGGGTCGTCCCACTGGACATTGTCCACCACCGTGGCACTGAACGAACGTTTCTCCATGTCGGCCCGGGCACCGACCAGGACCTGGCCACGGGTTTCCTCGATCAAAGCAGCCAAGCGTGCGACCTGGTGCGCGGTCACGATCTTGCCGGTGGAGTCGACCTCCGGCAGCTCGACCTTGACCCTTTCCACCAAGCGTTGCAGCAGGGTGTCTTTGACGCTGCTATGGACATAGAGGTAATCAGGGGCGATGCAGGTTTGGCCGCTATTGATGAATTTGCCGAACATCAACTGATCGACCGCCTGGTCGATGTCCGCATCAGGCAGGACGATCAGCGGGCACTTACCCCCAAGCTCCAGCACAACTGGCGTCAAGTGCTCCGCCGCCGCCTTCATTACCACCTTCCCCACGTTTGGACTTCCTGTGAAGAAGATGAAGTCGAAGGGCAGGCTCAACAGATGAGTATTCTCGTCTCGCCCGCCTTGAACGACCGTGACGTATTCAGGGGCGAATGCGGCAGCGATGATTTTCTCGATGACCCGCGATGTCTCGGGCGTGGCCTCCGAGGGTTTGATGATGCAGGTATTACCGCCCACGATGGCGCCGACCAGAGGCGTCAGGGTGAGGTTCAGCGGATAGTTGAACGGGCCGATGATGTAACTGACACCGTAAGGCTCCTGGACGATGTAGCACTGCGATGGAGCGATGATGTCCGGAGTCGGAACAAGCTCGGGGACGACCCATTCATCCAGGTTCGCCAAGGCGAAATCTATTTCATGCAGAACCTCGCCGATTTCGGCCAGGTCCACCACGTCCTTGGGCTTACCCAGATCTTCGGCCAAAGCGAAGTAGAGGGCCTCCTGGTTCTCGACCACCGCGTCGCGGAGCCGCTTCAAGGCCGCCTTTCTAAAGCCGACATCCGCTGTCGCGCGGGTGGCGAAGAAAGCCTTCTGGGCTGAAAAGAGCGAGTCGATCATCGTCGGGGACAGATAGTTCATGGATGTATATCTCTTGGTGTTACAGGTTCGATTGGTAGCGACCGGAGCCAGGGAGACCCGCTTGAAAACAGCAAGCTGTTGTCACTCTCCGTGCCCAGGAGATGGGGCCTTGCCCAAAACTCCCTCGCAAACATGAGCGATTCCAGGCAAGCACGTGCCGCTACGGGTCTGCAGATACTGATCCGCTCAAAGGCGGGCCCCGTGAGATAAGCGCCGCATATCGCGCATTCAAACTCACTTGGGCAGCCGAACCCTCAAAGCAAGAGCTGTTCCAGTTTTTTGATAAAGAATTTATTCGTTAAATTTCAATCAGTTACATGTTTTTTAAAAACTCAATCTGGCACTTTGACCGATCGCTCGTTGCATATTTGAAACACCGGTTTCACTATAGAAAAAACTATGGATGCTGGACATGCACAACCAAGAGTACCTGCCCAGGGTGGTCGCGCTGATCACCCACCTTCGCCTGCCTGAGGGCCCTAGCCGGATGGCGCGGATCGTCGAGCAGGTGATCCCGGACTATTACGGTCGAGCTCGCATAGAGGTTGTCGAGACCACGGTCAACCAACTGCTGGAAACCGGGCGCGCCCTTGAGGCCAGGGGGGATGTCGATGTCATCATCGGTTCGGGAGCAACATCCGAGTACCTCAGGCGACATCTCTCGACCGCCGTCCTGTCGATTCGCATGGGGGAGTACGATCTTATTCGCGCGCTCGACCTGGCCCGGGCACGAGCCACCAAGGTGGGCATCGTCAGCTTCCAGCACGAGCATCCCGCGCTCCAGGCCATGTCGTCGCTGTTCACCGTCGACATCCGTCAAGTCACCTACAGCAGCTACGAGGACGCCCGCCAACAGATCCATCACTTGGTGGATGACGGTTATCGCCTGGTGGTGGGTTCTTCGACAGCAGTGGAAACGGCCGAGGCAGCGGGTGCGCAAGGTGTCCTGGTGCTTAACGCCGATACCGTGCGACGCGCCATGGAGGATGCCCTGGCGATTTGCCGAAGCCGCCAGCAAAGCCTCATTCAGCAACAACGCCTCAATGCGGTGTTACGCAATCTATCCGATGGCGTGATCGCCGTGGATGCCGAGTGCGCCGTCCAATCGCTGAATCCACGCATGGCGTCCCTTCTGGGCATCACCAGCGATTGGGCGCGGGGACGGTCGCTCAGCGAAGTCGTTCCCGGTCTCGACATCAGCAATCTCCAATTCAGCGACGACACACAAGAAAGCCACATCCTCAAGGTCGGCGGCCGAACACTGGCAGCCAATGTCACACCCATCATCGAAAACGGCAGGCCCGATGGCCTGGTGATTACCTGCCAGGAAGCGAACGCGATTCAGCGCACGGAGCGACGCATTCGTAGCCAGATCAAGCCAAGGCAGTTCACCGCCCGATATCGCTTCGAACAAATGCTCGGCCAGGCCCCGAGTTTTCGCATCATGCTGGACCTTGCCCAACGCTATGCAGGCGCCGACGCCACGGTGCTCGTCCAGGGTGAAAGCGGAACCGGCAAGGAGCTCCTGGCTCAAAGCATACATAACGCCAGCCCCCGCCAATCCGGGCCCTTCGTTGCCATCAACTGTGCGGCGTTTCCAGAGTCACTGCTGGAGAGCGAGCTCTTCGGCCACGAAGAAGGCGCCTTTACCGGATCACGCAAGGGCGGCAAGGCCGGCCTGATAGAAAACGCCCACATGGGGACCCTGTTCCTCGATGAAATAGGCGATATGCCAGTGACGCTGCAGACACGCCTTTTGCGGGTACTGCAGGAGCGTGAAGTACTGCGCCTGGGGGCAACCGAACCGACCCCCATAGACATTCGCGTGATTGCCGCCACCCATCGGGATCTGCGCACACGGGTCCGCGAAGGTGAGTTCCGCGAGGACCTCTATTACCGGGTGAACATCTTGCGCCTGGCCATCCCCCCGCTGCGCGAACGCCCTGAAGACATACCGATGCTCGCCCAGTTCCTGCTGGCCAAGCTATCGCCGCGAACAGCGGCCAGCACGGCCGCCCACGCGCTGCTCGAGCGGCTCATGCCCCATCTTCAGCAGCACAGCTGGCCAGGCAACATTCGCGAGCTGGAGAACATCGTCGAGCGAGCCGTGTTATCGGCCAATGTGCTCCAGGACGGCAACACTTCGCTGGACCTGCGGATGCTATTCGACGAACTGTTCGAGCCGTCGCCGGCCCAACCTTCCACAATGGCCGGGCCGCAGCCAGCGCAAGACTTGCGCAGCCTCAGCCGTGCACAAGAAAGCGCTCGCGTCAGTGAAATGGTCGAACGCTGTGCCGGCGATATGGAGGAAGCCGCCAAGCGCCTGGGCATCAGCCGCACCACACTCTGGAGACGGTTGCGCGCTAAAAAGTCCAACTAGCAGATAAACAGGCCCTTTCAACCCTGAACTTTATTTCAGAAATGAAATGGAAAACGCGCCACGCACACCTGCCTAGCGTTGAGCGCTCATTCAAGAAATAACTCAACTCAATGATTTAAAAAGGGTTATTCCAAAAATAAAAATACGCCCGACATATTGGCATGTCGCTTGCTCCTTGCAGTTTCGGCTTGGCATCCTCGTGTGCCCAGCCCTACTCAATACAAAAACAAGGCAGGAGGTGCCGATGCTGGGCATGATGATGAACTTCAACCTGAGTATCACCGCCATCATGCGGCAAGCGCTCATGGTTGCCGCCAATACCGAAATTGTCTCGCTGCTCCCCAACGGCCAAGTGCATAGATACACCTATGCCGAGGCGTTCGCTCGCGCAGGCCGCCTGGCCAATGTACTGGACACCCTGGGCTGCCCTTCGGATGCACGGGTCGGAACCCTGGCCTGGAATAATCACCGGCATTTTGAGTTGCACTATGCAATTCCGTGTTCAGGGCGCATCTGCCACACCATCAACCCCAAGCTGTTTCCCGAACAGGTCAGCTACATCATTCGCCATGCCGAAGACGACCTGCTATTCGTCGACCCGCAGTTCGTGCCGCTGCTGGAAAGCATCCAGCATGAAATAAGCAGCGTGCGCCGCTACATCGTGCTGTGCACGGCTGACGCATTACCTGCCAGCACGCTGCCCAATCTCGTTAGCTACGAAGCGTTGTTGCAGGCACACGATGAAGGCTATGACTGGCCCGATATCGATGAGCATCGAAGCAGTGGGCTGTGCTACACCTCCGGGACCACGGGTAATCCCAAAGGCGTGCTGGCGAGCCATCGCAGCACCGTTCTGCATGGCATGGCCCAGAACATGGCCGACAATGTCGGGTTGCGGGCACTTGATGTGGTCATGCCCATGGTGCCAATGTTCCACGTCAATGCCTGGGGCATGCCCTACAACGCAGCGATGGTGGGTGCCAAGCTGGTGTTGCCAGGACCATGGGTCGGCGACGCAGGTGCCATGGTCAAGTTGATCAATGATGAGAAGGTCAGCCTCTCTCTTGCAGTACCGACCCTCTGGGCCAACATCTCTCAGTATCTCGATACCCAGGGCGGCACGATCCGTTCGTTGCGACGCGCCGTCAGTGGTGGCGCCGCATGTCCGCTTTCACTGATCCAGGCCATGCAACGCCACGGTGTGACGTTGGAAAACGGCTGGGGGATGACCGAGCTGAGCCCAATGGGCAGCTACAACCGACGCCAGCCCTGGTATGACGCGTTGACCGAGGAGGCCCAGGCAAAGCAGTTGCTCAAGTCGGGAAGGGCATTGTTCGGCATCGAGATGCGCATCGTCGACGAAGCCCAGCGCGCCCTGCCCCACGACGGCCAGGCCGCGGGTTCGCTACAAGTCCGGGGCCCCTGGGTTCGCAATGGATACTTCGGAGAAGAGCCCTGCGAAGGTTGGTTTGATACCGGCGATGTGGCGACGATCGACCCGCGCGGCTACACGTTGATCACCGACCGCATCAAGGACGTGATCAAGTCGGGCGGGGAATGGATCTGCTCCGTGGAGATCGAGAATGCCGTCATGGCCCATCCCCAAGTGGCCGAGGCCGCGGTCATCGCCATCCCGCACCCTCGCTGGAGTGAACGACCACTGTTGATCATCGTTCCCAAGCACGCTGCAACCGCCCCCACCCATGAAGAACTCTTGGCATTTCTGGACGGCAAGATTCCGAAATGGTGGATGCCGGATAGCTGCGAGTACCTGGACAAACTCCCCCATACCGCCACCGGCAAGGTCAGCAAGAAGGCGCTGCGAGAGCACTTCGCCAGCTAGGCGCCCCCACTCGGCAGGCAGAGGGAACGTCCGCCGGCCTATGGCGTCGTCTCCTTGAATGCCTCTGACCCATAGGTCGCTTGCAGCGACAAGGAGCCCCCATGCCAGTCGATATCAGTCCCTTCATGATCACCACCCCGGTTGCCAGTTCCCCAAGCAACCCGGTGGCCCTGGAACTGATGGGCGCCCAGGCCCTGGCCCAGGTGCCCCAGGTCATCAGCCAATTGCCCGACGGTTCGATCCGCATGAGCGCGCCGACCCGTGGTGCCTCCAGCAAGAGCACCCACCGCACTCGCTGCGAGTGGAAGGAGCCGCTGTACTGGTCCCTGGCCAGTGCTCGGCTGCACAGCAATCGCCAGGTCATGCGCCTGGAGCAGGTCAATTCGGCGCAAAAGGTGGTGATCTCGCAGATGCACGTCAAGGACGACGACAGCCCGGCGGTCAAGGTGTTCTGGAACAAGGGCCGGATCACCTGGGGCTTTCGCGCCAGCTTCGACCAGGGCGAACCGGCCACCAGCATCATCGCCACCAACGTTGCGCTGCACACTCCCTTCGAGATCACCCTGAGTGCCACGACAGGCGGCCTGGTCCTGGTGCGGGTGACCTGCAATGGCGTCACCAGCACCAGTACTCCTGGGCAACTGGACAGCAGTTGGAACGACCACCGTTTCGACTTCCACGGCGGGATCTACAACCAGGTCGACTACAGCGACAGCACCCCCGCCAGCGAAGGCTCGGTGTGCATCATCAGTGAGCTGCAAGTCAGCCATACGCTGGCTTGAAGCGGGCCCCACGGGCTTCACCATCTGGGTTGCGGTGCTACGGGTCCCGGCACCATCTCCCTACCGGCGTCCCCCCTCGGTGGTGCACCTGGCCTCGGGTGCTTGGGCAGGACGCCGCCGGACATCAGGACCATGGCGAGCCGGGTGACCATCCGGGCCTCCAAGGATCGCGCCGGCGGCGTCCCATGCAGGCGTTGCACTGGCCTGGCACTCACGCGCGCTGCCAGACCACCGGGAACCAGTCTTCACGCATGCGATCGCCGTCGTTCAGATCGATGCCGGGAAATGGTGGAGAAGTACGCCCCGGGCGCTGGATATAGCGCACATCGTCGCCCATGAACCGGGTAGAGAACGCCCGCCGACGGCCACTCCCAGTATTGCCGGCAGCACCATGCACGGTGCGAAAGTCGAAGACGATGGCGTCTCCCGGCTGCAGCTCCGGGGAGAGTATCGGGTACTGGCCGTTGTCCACGTCCGGCATATCCATGAACAGGCTCTCGCCCGTGTCGTTGTCAGTGGCGCCGTAGAAGTCCTGGTTACTGGCCCAGCTCTTGGGTCGTACCGGCTTGGGCCAGCGATGCGAGCCCAGGACCACACTCAAGGTGTTGCTGCGGGTCACCGGGTCCAGGGGAATCCAGTAGCTGGCCGTCTGCAAGCCGTCGACGCAGTAGTAAGGCAGGTCCTGGTGCCAGGGCGTGGGCTTTGAAGTGCCAGGCTCCTTGACCAGGATGTGGTCGTGGAAGACCTGTACCCGTTGCGACTCCATCAACTGCCCGGCAATGGCCGCGGCTGGTGAGTTGAGAACGAAATCCTCGAAGGCTGGAATGCGCTGCCAGTTGCAGTAGTCCTCGAAGAAGCGCCCGCCTTCGCCGCTGCCGACGTTCTCGATGGCAAAGGCGCTGGGTTCGGCCAGGTTCTGCTCGAAACCTTCGCGCAAGCGCTCGATCCAGTCGCCAAAGACCCCACGCAGGACAATGGCGCCATTGCGTTGAAACTCCTCGATCTGCGGATTCATCAAGTCAACCTCTTGTTGTTCTAATGAATCCAAGTATTGAGGCGCTGAACTTTCTGCGTAAACGACAGATTACTTATTCATCAATATAGGCACTTTATATAGCCGACCGGTTGCCAGCCCTGGTGTTTGCCCGGTTAATAACCCTGCCTGCCTTCCCCCTCAGCCACTGCCGGACCAGGAACACCGGCCCCCGCATTTCATCATCGGCAGTTGACGTCCGAATAATAAGAACAACCAGGAGTGACTTGAGATGAGCGACAAGCAGCCTTCCATGCGGCGGGGCCTGAGCACCCGTCATATTCGTTTCATGGCCCTGGGTTCGGCCATCGGTACCGGGTTGTTCTACGGTTCCGCCGCCGCGATCCAACTGGCCGGGCCTTCGGTGCTAGTGGCCTACCTGATCGGTGGCGCGGCCATCTACATCATGATGCGCGCCCTGGGCGAAATGGCCGTGCACAATCCGGTGTCGGGGTCATTCGGCCACTACACCAGCCAATACCTGGGACGCTTCCCCGGTTTTCTCACCGGTTGGAGCTATGCCTTTTCGATGCTCGTGGTGTGCCTGGCCGATGTCACGGCCTTCGGTATCTACATGGGCTTCTGGTTTCCCGATACGCCACGCTGGATCTGGGTCCTGGGCATCGTGTTCTTCATCGCCGCACTGAACCTGTGCAGCGTCAAGGTCTTCGGCGAGATGGAGTTCTGGCTGTCCCTGCTCAAGGTCACCGCCATTATCTCGATGATTGTCGGCGGCATCGCGATCCTGCTCCTAGGCATCCAGCCCGGTGGCTCGGACCAGGTCCAGTCCGGCTTCAGCAACCTGTGGAGCCACGATGGTTTCTTCGCCAACGGTGCCAGCGGCCTGATCGCTTCGTTCACCGTGGTGATGTTCGCCTTCGGCGGGGTCGAAATGATCGGTGTCACCGCCGGCGAGGCCAGGGAACCACAGCGGGCGATCCCCAAGGCCGTGAACTCGGTGCCGCTGCGTATCCTGCTGTTCTATGTGCTGACCCTGTTCGTGCTGATGGCGATCTACCCCTGGTCGAAGATCGGCAGCGAGGGCAGCCCCTTCGTGCAGATCTTCAGCGCCCTGGGCATCGATTCGGCGGCGGCCTTGCTCAATGTCGTGGTGATCTCGGCGGCGATTTCGGCGATCAACAGCGACATCTTCGCCGCCGGACGCATGATGTATGGCATGTCTGGCAATGGCCAGGCGCCGGCGAGCTTCGCCAGGTTGTCGCGTTTCGGGGTGCCATGGATGACGGTCGCGGTCATGTGCGTAGCCTTGCTGATCGGGGTCCTGCTCAACTACCTGGTACCTGAGAACCTGTTCCTGATCCTGGTAGCCGTGGTGACCTTCTCCATCGTCTGGGTCTGGCTGATGATCCTGCTGTCGCAAGTCATGATGCGCCGGCGCCTGTCCCCTGCCGAGGTCGCCACCCTGGCCTTCCCGGTACCGTTCTGGCCCGTGGGTCCGGCCCTGGGTATCGCCTTCATGCTGTTCATCTTCGGCGTCCTGGCCTGGTTCCCCGACACCCGCACCTCGTTGTTCGTCGGGCTGGGCTGGCTGGCCCTCTTGTCCATCGGCTATTGGCTGTTCATCGCCCGGGACGCCAAGCAACCGGCTGCCGCCGACAAGCCGGCCCAGGCCGACGCAATGCCCTAGGGGGTGAACTGCGCAGTGGCCCAATCCAGGAACGCCTGGGCCACTGGCGAAGGTCGCATGGCGCTGGATTGGGCCAGTACTACCGGCTGCGGGCTGACGGCCTCGAGCAACGGGCGACAGGCCAGGGGTTGCCCGTCATAGCTGCGATCGCCCTGGGGCCGGGTACAGGACAATGCAACACCGTAGCCGTGGGCCACCAGGCCGCGCTGCATCTCGAAGGTCTGGGTCAGTTGCAATGACGCCGGCTGCAGGTCGCAGGCCCAGAACAACGACAGGAAGTACTCCCGGGTCCTGGCGATGTCTTCCAGGATCAGGCACTCGGCGGCCAGGTCCACCAGCGACACCTGCTCCTGGGCGGCCAGGGGGTGATCCACTGGCAACAGGGCGTAGGGCATCAGGCGCTCCAGCACCCGGGCCTGGATGTTCGGGCTCAGGCCCATTCCATAGGTCAGGGCCAGCTCTGCCTGCCCTTCCAGCAAGCGTCGATTGACGCCCGCCAGGTCGCTCTCGAACAGGGTGATCGAGACGTCAGGGTGACGCTGGCGAAAGCCCGCCAGCAGCCGTGGGGCGAAGTACGGCCCCAAGTCCTGGAAACACACCAGGCTCAAGGTTCCGCGCAACTGGGCCTGGCAATCATCGGCGCCCACCATGATGGCGGCCCTGGCGAGAATCTCCCGGGCCTGCTCCAGCAACTTGCGCCCTGCTGGACTCAACTCCAGGCCCCGGCTGACCTGGCGATGAAAGAGCTTTTCGCCAAGTGCCGTCTCCAGTTGCGCGATCGCCAGGGACACCGAGGGCTGGGAGATGTGCATGGCCCTGGCAGCGGCGCTGACGCTGCCCTGCTCTGCGGCAGCGACAAAGTACTCGAGCTGGCGAAAAGTGAACCCGATCATCGGCCTGGCTTCCTGATTATTGTTTGCGCCGATGATACAGCGGCCCCGGCATCTATCGGCAACACGCCCTCCTCCCCGCCCATCCATGTCCAAAGTACACAGCGCTGGCGTTGATTCGTGACTTCAAGTCAAAGGACTTTGGTGCGCCGACGGCTTAATCCGCCACCGGGCGATGGCCATACTACGCCCCATCCAAGCGATCGCTGAGCCGCGGGCCATAAGCTGCGGCAGCCAACGCACCGATCATCGTACGCATCAACCACCAGGAGCAGATCCATGAGTATTCCATCCTTTGGCCTCGGTACCTTCCGCCTGACCGGCCAGGCTGTCATCGATTCGGTGAAGTCCGCGTTGGCCCTGGGCTATCGCGTGATTGATACCGCGCAGATCTACGGTAACGAAGCCGATGTCGGCCAGGCGATCGCCGAAAGCGGCGTAGCCCGCAGCGAACTGTTCATCACCACCAAGATCTGGGTCGACAACTACGCCGCCGACAAGCTGGTTGCCAGCCTGCGCGACAGCCTGGCCAAGCTGCGTACCGACTATGTCGATCTGCTGCTGATCCATTGGCCGGCCCCAGGCAATGGCATCGAACTGGCCGAATACATGGAGGCCCTGCTCGAAGCCAAGAAGCTGGGCCTGACCCGCCAAATCGGTGTTTCCAACTTCAACATCGAACTGACCAAGCAAGCCATCGCCGTGGTCGGCAAAGAGCAGATCGCTACCAACCAGATCGAGCTCAGCCCCTACCTGCAAGGCAGCAAGCTCACTGCGTTCCTCAAGGAACAAGGGATCAGCGTCACCTCCTACATGACCCTGGCCTATGGCAAGGTACTCAAGGACCCGGTGCTGGCCGAGATCGCCGCCAAGCACAAGGCCACCGTGGCCCAAGTCGCCCTGGCCTGGGCCATGCAACTGGGCTACGCGGTGATCCCGTCGTCCACCAAGCCGGAGAACCTGGCCAGCAACCTGCTCGCCCGCAGCCTGCGCCTGGACGAGCAAGACATGGCGCGTATCGCCACCCTTGAACGCAATGGCCGCGAAGTCAGCCCTGACGGCCTGGCGCCAATCTGGGACTGATGCCATGACCACGCCCCTCGAACGCCTGACCGCCGGTGGTTTCAGCATCGGCCTGGAAGCACCGCTGGACCATGACTGGACCCCGGCCGGCGACCAGGCCCGGCGCCAAGCTGGCCGCCTGCCCGGCGAACCCGACCTCAAGCAGCATGCCTACCTGGCGCAACTGGCTGACCGCCTGGGCTTTCGCGCCCTGTGGATCCGCGACGTGCCGCTGTACGACCCGTCGTTCGGCGATGCTGCCCAGGTGTTCGAGGTGTTTTCCTACCTCGGCTACCTGGCCGGGGTCACCCGCGACATCCTGCTGGGTACTGCTGCCGTGGTCTTGCCGATCCGCGAGCCGTTGCTGACCCTGAAGTCGGCCAACAGCCTGCAACGCCTGAGCGGCAATCGCCTGCTGCTGGGCGTGGCCAGCGGTGACCGGCCGGTGGAGTACCCACTGTTCGGGCGGGATTTCGAGGGGCGCGGCCATAACTTCCGCGAGCAGGTCGCCCTGCTCAAGGACGGTGCCAACGGCCACCTGCCCGAGGGCATGGCCGTGCTGCCAGCCAGTACCTCGTCCCTGCCCTTGCTGGTGGCGGGCCTGGCCCAGCAAAGCCCGGCCTGGATCGGCAACCACATGGATGGCTGCCTGGCCTACCCGGGCACCCCCGACGACCACCAGCGGCGCGTTGCCGACTGGCGCTCGGTGGCGGGCAACAAGCCCTACAGCAGCTTCATCCACCTGGACCTGGCCGAGCGTGCCGACGAACCCATGCGCCGCTGGCGCTTCGGTTTTCGTGGTGGTCGCAACGCGCTGATCGCCGAGCTCAATGCCCTGCGCGCAGCCGGTGTCGACCATGTCGGCCTGCATCTGCGACGCAACGTGCGACCACTGGACGAAACCCTGCGGGAGATCGCCGAGTACGTACTGCCACAATTTCATGCCACTGCTGCGACTGCATCACACCCACAACCGGAGGCCATTTCATGAGCAGTTCCCCCCAGATACCGGCCTTCGCGGGCCGCAGCTTCCAGGTCGCCTACGACGGCCTGGTGGCCCATAACATCTATGCAAGCGATGGCCTGAGCATTCGCTACGCCATCGTCTCCGGCCCCTACGCCGGTGCCAGCGGCGAAGCCGCGTGCCAATGGCGACAAATCGCCGATGGCGTCTACGTGATCTCCTGGCAAGAAGCCGACGGCGCCACCGTGGTACATGTCGACGACTTCGCCCGTGGCCATTCCCAGGCCTTCTTCACCGCCAGCGACCTGAGCTTCTATCGCATGGAGGGCCCCTTGACCGCCCTCTCCAGCCAGGAGTACGCGCAATGAAACCCGGACGCGTTCTCTTCGCCCTGGCCATCGGGGCCTTCGGCATCGGCACCACCGAATTCACCCCCATGGGCCTGTTGCCAGTGATCGCCGAAGGCGTCGGTGCGAGCATTCCCAGCGCCGGCATGCTGGTCACCGCCTACGCCATCGGCGTGATGGTCGGCGCGCCGATCATGACCCTGTTGTTCAGCCGCTTCGGCAAGCGTGCGGCGCTGATGATGCTGATGGGCATCTTCACCATCGGCAACCTGCTCTCGGCCCTGGCGCCGGACTACTACACCCTGCTGGCCTCGCGCCTGGTCACCAGCCTCAACCATGGCGCCTTCTTCGGCCTCGGTGCCGTGGTGGCAGCCAGCGTGGTCCCCAAGGAGAAACAGGCCAGTGCCGTGGCCACCATGTTCATGGGCCTGACCATTGCCAACATCGGCGGCGTGCCGGCGGCCACCTGGCTCGGCCAGCAGGTCGGCTGGCGCCTGGCCTTCGCCGGTACCGCGGTGCTGGGCCTGCTGGCCATCGCCGCGCTGTGGTACGCCTTGCCCAAGGGCGAGCGTGGCAGCGTGCCCCATGTCCGTCGTGAACTGGCAGTGATTGCCCGGCCCAACGTGCTGTTGGCCATGGCCACCACGGTGCTGGGCGCTGGCGCCATGTTCACTCTCTACACCTATGTCGCCCCGGTCCTGGCACAGCTGACCGGTGCCTCGGACAGCTTCGTCACCCTGGGCCTGGTGCTGATCGGGGTCGGCTTCACCCTGGGCAACAGCCTCGGCGGGCGCCTGGCCGATTGGTCGCTGGATGGTTCGGCGCGAATCTTCCTCGGCGTGCTGGCCGTGATCATGGTGCTGATGCCCCTGGTGCTGGGTAACCACATCACCGCGGCCCTGGCGCTGCTGGTGTGGGGCATGTTCACCTTCGCCGTGGTACCGCCACTGCAAATGCGCGTAATGATCGCCGCCGCCGAGGCCCCGGGCCTGGCCTCATCGATCAACGTGGGTGCCTTCAACCTGGGCAACGCAGTGGGCGCCGCCCTGGGCGGTGCAGTCATCAGCCAGGGCCTGGGTTACGCTGCGGTGCCCGTGGCCGGCGGCTTGCTGGCTGCCGCCGGGTTGTTGCTGGTATGGCTGGGCGGACGCCGCAAGGTCAGCGATGCCGCCGTCAGCGACGCGGCATAGCAACTGACCGGGGTGAAAACCCACTCCAGCCTCCGGGGGATGTACTCCGGTCGACATGAGGCGCCCAAACCTCATGGGCGCCTCGAAGACAGAACCCGGGGATTGCCTGCGCAATACCGCGAGATTTGTGCCTGATCCTGCAAATGAGCACAGAAGCGGATCTATCTACGGATAAGATCTGCGGGTCAGCTCAACAGGTCGTGATCAGCCATGAACACCAGCGCGCTCAAGGAAATTACCCAGCTCATCGCTCGCCATGCCGTCGACGAAGGGGCCAGCAGTACGGCCAACCCCAGTCTGGAAGTGGCGCGCCATACCACGCGCCAGACGGCGATCAGGTGCCCACAATCGCCGTTCTTTGGCATGGTGGTGCAAGGCCGCATGAGTATTCAGCTAGGAGAAACGATTCGGCACTTCGCCCAGGGCGACTATCTGTTCGTGTCATTCAGCGTCCCTGTGGCCTTCCACATCATCGAGGCCAGCGAAGACCAACCCTGCCTCGGGTTTGGCATGGCGATCACCCCGGAGCGCCTGCAAGAGGTGCTCGCCCGCATGGACATTCCGCCACATCCGGCGGCCACCCATGAGGCCTGCAGCGTAGTAGTGGATCGATTGAACCCTGAGCTGCTCGACGCGACGCTGCGCCTGCTGCGTCTGCTGGATGCTCCTGGCGATATCCAACCCCTGGCGCCCCTGATCGAGCAAGAGATCATCTACCGGCTCTTGTCCAGTCCCTACGGCTGTCGCTTGCTGCAACTGGCAGTGGCAGACAGCTCCACCAATGGCATCACCAAAGCCATCGACTGGCTGCGCAAGCACTACGTGCAACCCTTGCGCATACCGGAGCTGGCCGACCAGGCAGGAATGAGCGAATCCTCGCTGCATCACCACTTCAAGGCCATTACCGGCCTTACCCCAATGCAGTATCAAAAACAGTTCCGGCTGCACGAAGCGCGGCGGCTGATACAGATAGAACGCCATAACATCGGTAATGCAGGTTTTGCCGTTGGCTACCAGAGTCGCTCGCAGTTCACCCGTGAATACAGTCGATTCTATGGGGTGTCGCCATTGCAGCATCTCAAAGACCGCGAGGCATGACCGGGCTTCCCGGCAATACCGCACTCGCTCTGCAGCGGTGGCCGGGCTGCCCGAGCATCAAGGCCGGTTGAGCGCAGGTTGCGCCAACCGGCTTTGGAGCAGCGCTACACGTCGTCGGTGGTTGCCGTCCGCACGTGCTCCATGCTGCTCTGGCCATGCTGGATCAACTGGCGACCAGACAGCTTGCGCAGGCCAACATAGAACACTGGCGTCAGGAACAGACCGAACAGCGTGACGCCAATCATCCCGGCAAGCACCGTAATGCCAGTCACTGAGCGGACTTCCGCGCCGGCACCGTGGGAAAACACCAGTGGGATGGTACCGGCGATAAAGGCAACCGAGGTCATCACGATCGGCCGCAGGCGCAGGCGGCACGCCTCCAGGGCCGCCTCGACGATCTCCCGCCCCTGGAACTCCAGCTCCCGGGCGAACTCGACGATCAGGATCGCGTTCTTGCAGGCCAGCCCCATCAGCACCACAAGCCCGACCTGCACGAACGTATTGTTGTCACCACCGAGCAACTTCACGCCGAACAATGCCGAGAGCACGCACATCGGCACGATCAGGATCACTGCCAGCGGCAAGGTCCAGGACTCGTACAGCGCAGCAAGTACCAGGAAGGCCAGGAGAATCGCTACCGGAAACACGACCAACGCAGCCTTGCCCTGGGTGGACTCCTGGAAGCTCATGTCGCTCCACTCGAAGTCAAAACCATTGGGTAGTACCTTCCTGGCGACCTCGGAGATCTTCTCCATCGCCTGGGCCGAAGACAACCGCCCGGGATCGGCCTCGCCCGAGAAGTCCGCCGCCGGATAGCCGTTGTAGCGCAGCACCGGGTCGGGTCCGTAGGTCTGGCTGACCTTCACCATCGAAGCGATCGGCACCATTGCCCCCTGCTCGTTACGCGTCTTCAGGTTGCCGATGTCCTCGACGCGCTTGCGGTAGTCGCCCTCGGCCTGGGCGTATACACGCCAGGTACGACCGAACAAGTTGAAGTCGTTGACATAGCTGGAGCCCAGGTACACCTGCAGCGTCTGGAACAGGTCTGCCAGCGCCACGCCCTGGGTCTTGGCCTTGACGCGATCGACCTCGACATCGATCTGCGGCACGTTGGACTGATAGCCCGAGAACGGAAAGCCCATGCCCGCTTCCTTCATCAGCGCCCCTTGCAGCGCCCCGGTGGCTTGTTGCAAGGCGCCATAACCCTCGCCGGAGCGGTCCTGGATGAACAGCGAGTACCCCGCCCCGGTACCCAGGCCAAGAATGGGCGGCGGGTTGATCACGAAAGCCATGCCCTCCTGTACGCCATTCATCTTGGCCTGGATGTCGCCCATGATTTGCTTGGCGCTGCGTTGGCGCTCGTTGAAAGGCTTGAGGATCACGTAGGCCACCGCATAGTTCGGTGTGTTGGTCTGCTGGATCGGGTTGAAACCGGCAAACGTGAGTACATGGGCGACACCATCGATGGCCAGCGCCGCTCGTCCCAGTTCATTGATAACCGCATCCGAGCGGGTGATCGAGCTGCCCTCGGGGAGCTTCGCGATACCGACCAGGTAGAGCTTGTCCTGGGTCGGGATAAAGCCCCTGGGCACGTTATCGAACAACAGGCCCGTACTCGCCAATAACAGTCCATAAACCGCGAACGCCGCACCGCGCTGCCTGAGGATACGTGCCACGGCCCCTTGATACTTGTTCGAACTGGCGTCGAAAAAACGATTGAACGGTGCGAACAGCCACCCGAAGGCCCGGTCGATACCCCGTGAGAGCGCATCCTTGGGGGCATCGTGACCCTGCAGCAGCCTGGCCGCGAGCGCCGGTGACAGCGTCAGCGAGTTGATCGCGGAGATCACCGTGGAAATGGCAATCGTCACGGCGAACTGCTTATAGAAAGTCCCGGTGACACCGCTCAGGAATGCCATGGGTATGAATACCGCGCACAGGACCAGGGCGATCGCGACTATCGGCCCGGAGACCTCCTTCATCGCCTGGTGTGCGGCAGCCAGCGGCGTGAGACCTTCAGCGATATTGCGCTCGACGTTCTCGACCACAACGATCGCGTCGTCGACCACGATGCCAATGGCCAGCACGAGGCCGAACAAGGTCAACGTATTGATCGAGAACCCCAGCACATGCAACACCGCGAACGTACCCACCACCGACACCGGCACGGCTATGAGCGGAATGATCGAGGCTCGCCAGGTCTGCAGGAACAGGATTACCACCAGCACCACCAGCACAATGGCCTCGGCCAGGGTCTTGACCACGGCGTCGATGGCCTCGCGTACGAAAATCGTCGCATCATAGTCCGATCGGTAGTCCATGCCGGGAGGAAAGCTTTTCTTCAACTCCTCCATCTTGGCGATCACGTTGTTACGCACGTCCAGCAGATTGGCCCCCGGCGCCTGGAACACCCCGATCACCGGGGCCTCCTGGCCATCGAGCCGGGTGCGCAGGGTGTAGTCGCTGGCGCCGAGTTCGATACGCGAGACATCGGCCAGGCGTACGATCTCACCGTTCGAACCACTCTTGAGCACAATGTTGCCGAACTCATCGGGGGTGCGCAGGCGCCCCTGGGCATTGATCGCAATCAGGAAGTCACTGCCCCCGCGGACCGGTTCGGCACCGAGCTGGCCGGCCGAAACCTGCAGGTTCTGATCCTGTATCGCACGCAGGACATCGCCTGCGGTCATGTTTCGCGAAGCGACCTTATCTGGATCGAGCCAGACACGCATCGCGTAATCGCCGCTACCGAAGAAACGCACCTGGCCAACGCCCGGTATACGGGCGAGCTGATCCTTGATCTTGATGTTGGCGTAGTTGCGCAGGTACAGGCCGTCGTAGCGTCCATCCGGAGCAACCGGGGTGATCATCAGGGCGAAGCTGGGTGACTGCTTTTGCGTGGTCACGCCAAGGGCGACCACTTGCGCAGGCAAGCGCGGTTGAGCCTGGGCCACCCGATTCTGCACGTCCACCTGGGCCTTGTTGGGATCGGTGCCGGGTTCGAAGGTGATCGTCATCATCAAAACACCATCGGAGCCGGCCACCGACTTCATGTACATCATGTTCTCGACGCCATTGATCTGCTCTTCCAATGGCACCGCCACAGTCTCGGCGATCACCTTGGGGTTGGCACCGGGATAGGTGGCGGTGACGACCACCGTCGGCGGCACCACCTCGGGATACTCACTGACCGGTAGCAGGGGAATGGCGATGAGCCCCACCAGGGAAATGACGATGGAGAGCACCGCTGCGAAGATGGGTCGATCGATGAAAAACCTGGAAAAATTCATGGGCTGTCGTCCTCACTTCGCCGTGATCGAAGCGGGGGCGCCCATGGCCACCGTGCTGGCATCCACCGGTGCGCCGGGGAAGAAGATCTTTTGCAGGCCGGCGACGATGACCTTGTCCTCTGTTGTAAGCCCGGCCTGCACGATGCGCAGGCCGTCAGCAAAACCACCTAGGGTGACGTCCTTGCGCACGGCCTCGTTTTTCGTCCCCACTACATAGACGTACTTGCGATCCTGGTCAGTGAGGATTGCCTTGTCGTCGATCAGCATTGCGTTGAATTCAGCGCCGGCCTCAAGTTGCACCCGGGCATACAGCCCTGGAGTCAACAGACGCTCGGCATTGGGCACCACCGCGCGCAAAGCGATGGTGCCCGTGCCCGCGTCGACCTGGTTGTTGACGAAGTCCAGCACGCCGACGTGGGGAAAACCCGTCTCATTGGCAAGGCCGATACGCACCGGGTTGGCTGAGTTGCGTCGCTGGCCGGTGCGGGCCAGCGCCATGTAGCGCAGGTAGCTCTGCTCGTCCGGCTGGAAGTAGATATAGACCGGGTCCTGGGAGACCACGCTGGTCAATAGGCTCAGATCAGCCTGGACCAGGTTGCCGACCGTGAGCATGGCCCGGCCGACTCTCCCGGCGATGGGCGAGCGAACCTCGGTGAAGCCCAGGTCGAGCTGCGCCCTGGCCAATGCCGCCTCTGCTGCGCGTACATCCGCGGCGCCCTGGGTGGAGGCCGCGCGGCGGGTGTCGAACAACTCGCGTGAAATCGCATTGGCGGCCACCAGCACCTGGGCACGCTGCTCTTGCACCCGGGCAAGCTCTGCCGTTGCACGGGCTCGAGCGAGCTGTGCCAGCGCGTTGTCATAGGAGGCCTTGTACGGCCGCGGGTCGATCCCATAGAGCAGATCGCCAGGCTTGACCTCGTCACCCTCCTTGAACGCGATGCGCTCCACATACCCGCTGACCCGCGCCCGCACCTCGACCGCATCGGTGGCGGCGATGCGCCCACTGAACTCGTCCCACTGCCGCACCGGCTTGACCACGACCTGGGCCGCACTGACCTGGGCCGCCGCGGGGGCTAACGCTTGGCTGTTATCGTCGCTGCAGCCGGCAAGTGCAGCAGTGATGGAGGCGATGATAGCCAGGGAAGACCCCGGCCCCAATGAGATCCAATATCGCTTTAGCTCAGGCACAACCATCTCCTTTGATTGATTTCAGAGTGCATCTCGCCATGCGTTGGCTCAGCAGACTCAAGGTCTCTGCGAGGCGCACACGGGCGTTGAAATCGAAAGAGGGAATGAAAAATAAGTTGCACAGGACGCAACTTGCACGATCCGAAAGCCTGGCTGCTGGCTTCAGCTGGCCTGCTTTGACTTCCGGCATGTGCACGATGCCATCCAGGTCCTGGAGGGCGTTACATTGATCCCACGAGAGCCGTGCCTGATCCTGCAAGCGGATGCAGGCGCACGCTTAGCGCCAATGGCGCGGGCCGGACGAAGGCAAGGCAGCCTTCATCCTGAGCGAGCATGGGTGAATTGGCTTGGAGGGCCGGCCCGGGCACAGGTGCCGCCCGGATCCGCAGGTTTTGCATTCAGGCCACTCAATGCCCGATAGCGCTGGCTGGCGAAGCGCCCAGCCGGGTGATGTAGTCGACCAGGGCCTGGCGCTCGCTGTCCTGGCGAACCTGCAGGGAAATCCCGCGCATCCAGATACCCAGTGTCCCGGCATGTTCTTCGCTGCCACGGGTGCCCTGGGCATAGTGCTCGAGCTGGCGGTGCAGGTACGCGCCGTCGAGAATATTCAGCCTGGGCGTCTTGAGGTGGGCAAAGCCCTGGGCCTGTGGGCCATGGCAGCTCGCGCAGGTTCCCTGGTACAGCTCCCGGCCCTGGGTGACGTCTGCAGCGCTGGATGCCCCGGGCGAGGTGAACGCCAGTCCAGAGTAGTACGTGGCCAGGCTGGCAAAGGCGCTATCGTCCAGGCTCGCCACCACTGCGCGCATCTGCGCCCCATGGCGGTCGTTAGCGTCATAGCCACGACGCCCCGCCTTGAAATCCCTGAGTTGCACCAGCAGGTATTCGGCCTGCTGGCCCGCCAGGCGTGGTGCCCCCACCAGGGCGTTGCCCTCGCCCTGGGCGCCATGGCAGGCCGTGCAGGTCTCGACTTGAGGTGGTGTAGCGGCCTGGGCATTGCACAGCGCCGCAAGCAGGAGTAGCCCGGCGCAGAGGCTTGTCTTCATCGATTCAGGTTCCGTGTTGTTGTTCTTGCTGGGCGATCCGCTGCAACAGCCGGTTGCGGACCTGCTCGACATCAGCCGGCACGGTTCGCCGCCAGGCCTGTACCTCGGCCTCGGTGTATGGCTTGAAATCATCGGGCAATTGAGCGGCACTGAAACGCGCCAGCATCCAGTTCAAGACACCGGCCAGGGCCTGATCGGACAGGCCCGAAAGCGCGGAACCCGGCACCTGTACCAGATACTCCCGCCCCCCCGGGACCTGAAGGAACTTGCCCAATTGCCCGGGGAAACCCGGGACCTGGCGCTGCGGATTACCCTCGCCCCCCGGCAAGTGGCAACCCTGGCAGTTGAGCATGTAGTCCAACTGTTCCTGCCCGGTAGCCTGGGCCGTAGCCGCCAGCAACAGGCCCGCCCAACCTGCGCAACAGGCCAACAGCCTGGCCCGGCCGCTGGCCATCACGGCTCCTTGACCCCGATCACCACCGACAGTGAGCAGTGATAAGGCATGTCCGCGTGGCTTCCCGAGCACCAGTTCAGGTCGTTGGAACTCTGTGGCCGATACAGCGGGGTATCGCCCTGGTCGCGCTGGCATACGCAGCGCCCACAGCTGCTCTTGCCACAGCAGTCGTTGTAGGAGATCACATAGTCCCGACCGTCTGCCGGATTGCGGCACGTGCCGATCCAGGTGATATCCGAGCGCACGGTGCCGGGCGGGCAACTATTGACCGTGCCGCCGCAACACCCGCAAAGAAAACCGTCGATGGCGCAATAACGCCAATAGTCGCAGCTGTTCGGGTCACCCGATTCCACCAGGCCCGAGCCCTCCTGGGCAAAGGCGCCACTGCGAAACACTGGCAGCAGGGTGGTCGCCCCGACACCGATCATCAACGTGCCCAGGCCACCGAGAAAACCTCGCCGAGAACTGCCACGGGCGACTCGCCGGGAGAACATCTCGGCCGCGTCGTCGAACCACTTGATCGCCATGCTCAGTGCACCTCTTTGTAAAGGGCGTCATTCGGCGCGTTGAGTGCCGCCTGGTAGGCCTGGATCGAGGCATGCCCCAGGTCCTGGGCCTCCAGCAAACTTTCCAGGTGCTCGCGGGAATTGATCAGGCCATGGGCCGCTACCGCTCCGCTGGCGTCGATCAGCACGCCGTAGGGCAACTTGCTGATCTGGTAGGCCAGCCCCACTTCCTGGGAGAGCACGTAGGGAAATGCCCACAGTTGCTGGGCTTCGATGAAATCTCGATGGGCCTGCAGGTCGCCATCACTGGCCAGGACAATCCGCAGCCTGGCCCGCTCGTGCTGGGCCATGGACTTGAGCACCGGCAACAGGGTCTTGCAGACCGGGCAAGTCTCGGAGAGAAAAAACAGCAGGGTCGACTGCCCCGCCGTGCTGGCCCCGCCGAGGTTGACCGAACCACCGGTCAGGCTGGGCAAGGTGAAACGTGGCGCGACCTCACCGGCCTTGATCGCCTTGCCCAGGGACAAGGCGCCCACGGGCCTGATCCTTTCATGCAGTACCCCTACCTGGCGGGCCAGAGCCCATACTGCGAGCACCAGGGCCAGGGTCATCAGCCAGGAAAACACATTGGAAATCATCAGCGCCTGGGTCATGTTCATCACAACTCCTTCAACAAGGCGTGGTTGGAAAGCAGCAGGTGCGCCAACAGGTAAAGCGCCGAGCCCACCATAAGCACCAGGACCAGGACCAGGGCGTCGAACCAGGACAGCGGCCTGGCATCCATCGGCAGCAGCAGGTTCAGCGCCAGCAGGATCAACAGCAGGTTGCGCCAGACCAGCGCCCGGCTCGGCGGTTGAGCGGTGGCTCCAAAGTGGCAGCCACAGTCTTGGATCGACCCACCGCGCTTCAGGCTGGCGGCCAGTACCAGGGCGTAAAGGACTAGCAAGGCAAGCGCAGGGAGCGCACCGGCGGGCAGCCAGGGGCTGCACAGCAATCCGGCGGCGGCCAGCAGTTCCATCGGCGGCAGCAGACGCTGCACGACGCGACGCAGGCCAGGCCCCAGCCAGCGCCCCAACCCCTTGGCATAGCCCTCGAGTACCAGGACGAACCCCTGGGGATGGCGCAGTTTCTGCAACCCACTCGTCGCCAGCAGCAGCGCCAGGGCACAGGCACTGGCCATATGCACCAACGGGTCTTGCAGGTACGTGGTGATCACCATGGCATCACCACATTCATGAAGCCGAGCGGAATGTCATCGACACTGCGCAGATGCTGGCCACTGTCGGCGTCATAGAGGTTGATGTTCTGGCGCAGCAGCGGATTGAGCCCCGCATCGCCTGCAGTGAAATAGACCCAGAGCGTGAACAGCTTCGGCAGCGGCACCACCCAGTCCAGGCTGTACAGCCGCGGATGTGGCCCCTGGCTGACCCCAATGGCGGTGCTCTGCTCCTTGAGCTCGATCCGCGCCAACCGCTGGTGGCTGCGTACGTCGTAGACCCACACCTCGCTGCCGGGCTTCTGGTAGTTCTCGGGCGTGTCCTTGTGCATCAGGACGAACAGCCGGCCGCTGTCAGCGTGCAACGCCGTGCCGTGATTGCCCGCGATGCTCCAGCCGTCAGCACGTTCTGCGTCGCTGACCAGCGACCATTGATCGGCCAGCATCACGCCCTGGGCATCCATGCGCAGGCTGTAGCCATTGTTTTTCTGCGAAACGAAGAACCAGTTGTCGCCCCTGCGCCAGCCAGTGGTCAGCAACAGGTCCTTGAGAGGGTCGAACACCGGCGCGGTGCGCTCCTGCAGGACGACATGCCCCTGCTCGTCGAGACGCAAGTGGAAGAATCCACCATTGCCGCAAATGGCATGAAAATCCCGGGGGCCAGCCGGATAGATAGAGGCGCAACCGGGGATCGCCACCTCCTCCACGAATCGTCGGTTCTCCAGGTCGACGATGGAGATCGACTGGGCCGGCGTGAAGTTCAGGACCAGCAAAAAACGCTCGTCATCGGACAGTACGCTCAAGCCCGTGGAGATCAGCGCGGTCATGCGCTTGGGCGGGATCGGGATCTCGAACTTGGGGCCCAGGGTCCGGGCATCGTAGACACTGACCACATCCGAGCGCTGGCCGCGCACGCCCCGGCTGAAGTAGATCTCGGTGGAATACAGCTCGTCGCGCCGGGTCGACATCACCAGGCCATTGGACCAGGTTCCAGTGCTCAAGAGGCCCAGGCTGCGGCCGTTGTCATCGAAGAGATAGGCCCGGCCATCGACCATGTTCGGGGCGTTGCTGCCCCAGATCCAGAACCAGTTCTGGCCGCGGTGGTCCCCCAGGACCTCGACCCCGGCTTGCTCTGGAACGAACTCGGCGGTAGCCGTGGAAGCGATGGCCGTGAGCGAAACGGCACACAACAAGTAGCGCAATGAACGCATCAGCATAAGAGAAAGATTCCGTGGCGCCGGCCCTTGGTGGGCGATCTGTTTTGCCGGAGTCTATCGATGGCGATCGGGCGGCGACTTGACTGGCGATGACAGCCGTCTTGCCATCCGGCGCCAGTCTCGCAACGCACTACACTTTCAAGGCTGCGGGCACATCCTTCGGCCAAGGTCGCGCCCAGAAGCGGGACTTGACTTGCCTCGCAGATCGCTGTGCAGTGTGGCGCACAAGAACAAGGGGGCGACATGACGGTAACCCGCAAGACCAAGACTTTCCCGGCGCAACCTGCTCCCCGACCTCCCACCCAGGCCTTGTCCGTACGCACCGTATGGTCCGAGAATTTCTTCCGCCGCTTCAGATCGGTATTCGCACCTCATCTTGCAGCACTGGGGATCGACACCCGTCTGTTGGAGCAGGCCGATGTGGAAATACCCGGCGAGCACTACATCGCACTCTGGGAAGCCGCAGGAGGAGACAATCCCAACATTGGCATCGAGCTGGGCAGCCAGACCGAAGCCGATGACTTCGGCGCCCTGGGCCATGCCCTGCATTGCGCTACCAGCGTCGAGATGGTCTTGCGGACCCTGCAGCGCTTCATCGTGGTCTTCGCCCAGGAGTCGATGATCGACTTCGAGTTCGATGTGCGCCCGGCGTATGTCGAGTACCGGGTCAATGCCCCCACGATCCTCTATCGCCGCCAGGACTCGGAATTCGCCATTGCCTCGATCCTGCGCCAGCTGAGCCTGATCACCGGAGCCTGCATCAAGCCGGTACGGGTGGACTTCGAGCACGACAAGCCCGCCGACACCTCGATGCACAAGCGCGTCTTCCAGTGCCCGGTGCATTTTCGCCAGGCCTCGAACCGCATTTACTTCACCGGCGATACCCTTCAGTTGCCGGTGGTCAGTGGCAACGAGCGCCTGTACCAGGCCCTGGTGCCTTATCTGGAGCGGGAACGCCAGAGCCGCAGCATCGGCGATGAGATCCTGCCTCAGGTCACGCACATGATCGCCGCGGGAATGAGCAGCGGCGCCCTGTCGCTGGTAGACATCAGCCAACAACTGGGGCTTAACCGACGGACCTTGCAACGTCGCCTGAAGGACCATGGCATCGAGTTCTCGTCGCTGATCGAAGACGTACGCCGGGAGCTGGCCCTGGCCTACATGAAGGGCTCGGACTACTCGGTGACGGAAATCTCGCTGCTGGTGGGGTATGCCGAGTCCAGCTCCTTCACCCGGGCCTTTCGTCGTTGGACCGGCCACTCCCCCCAGCAGTACCGCTCCAGCTGCCAGCGCTCGTGACTCCCCGCCCCTGACGCGTTCGGCCGGTAACACTGGCACCCCCGGACAATCCAGCGGCCAGGCAGGCCGCTACCCTCGACCACACCTTTGGTAGCCGGCACTCGGCCGCCCGGCAGTGCTATCTCCGGGCGCCTGCCGATTCCGGTCGCCGACGGCCATGGCGCACCCCCTTGCACCGCCAATCGCTGCGCCGTCACCTTCGACAACGAGAACAAGAACATGACATTCGAGCGAGACTTGCGCCTGGAACACCGTTCCTTCTGGCAGCACGAGCATGGCCCATACTCAGCCAATCCCCCGCTGAGCGAGAACCTGGACGTCGACATCGCGGTGATCGGTGGCGGCTTCACCGGGCTCAATACGGCCTGGCAGTTCAAGCAGGACAATCCCAATGCCCGTGTGGTGGTGCTTGAGGCGGCCGTCATCGGCTTTGGCGCCAGTGGCCGCAATGCGGGTTTCAGCACCAAGCTGTTCGGCCTGGAACCGGAGTTGGTGCTCTTGCGCTGGGGCAAGCAGAAGATGATCGATGCCCATCGCTACCTGCAACTGGCGGTGGCACATACCCGGCAATTGATCCAGACGCACGCACTGGATTGCGATTATCGCCACACCGGCCTGATGCGCATCAGCTACTCGCCACAACAGTCGGTGCGCATGGGCAAGACCTACCAGCTGTTCCAGCAACTGGGCCTCGACGGGGACATGCACTGGCAGGAACAGGCCCAGGTTCGCCAACAGTTCAACTCCCCGCGCTTTGGCGCCGGCATCCATGAGTCCGATACTGGCTACCTGAACCCCTGCAAACAGGTGCGGGCACTCAAGGCCCTGGCGGAATCGGCCGGGGTCGAAGTCTACGAAATGACCGCCGTGACCCAAGTCGAAAGAACCGCGGCGGCCATCCTGGTCCACACTTTGGGCGGCAGGATCAAGGCCGACAAGGTGGTCCTGGCTACCAACGCTTATTCGCGCGAGCTTCCCGGGCCGGATGGGCTCAGGGAGCGCCAATATCCGCTCTGGACCTATCAAGTCGTCACCGAACCCTTGAGTGACGAGCAATGGCAAGAGATTGGCTGGCGACAACGCGAGGCCTTCGGTGACAACCGGCAGATGCTGCACTACTTCAGGCCGACGACCGATGGGCGGATCGTCATGGGCGGCGGTGATGTGTTGCCCCAGAAGGGCCTGGCCCGGGAAGAAACGCCCTCGCCCGCGACCTGGCAGCACTGCGAAGCCCACCTGAAGTGGATCTACCCGCAATTGGCGAACACCCGGATCGACTATCGCTGGGGAGGACCAGTGTCGGTGAACCTGGACATGGTGCCCGAGATCAGTTTCATCGGCGATGAGCGCATCATCTACTCGGGTGGCTGTTTCGGGCACGGCGTGGCCCTGACCCACCTCAATGGCCGCACCATCGCCGACCTGCTCAACGGGCGCAAAACCGAATTGAGCGAGTTCTGGATCGTCAACCGCAAGTCGTTGCCGATGAACAGCGACACCTTGTCATTCTGGGGTGGCAAGGCTGCACGCCAGGCCCTCAAGGCCTGGGATTGGTGGGAGGAACGCCGTCTCGAAGCCTGACCGTATGGCGGGTGAGGATTGACGGCGCCGAGGCGACCTTGATAATGCGACCAAATAGTCGCATTATTTTCAAGATCGCCATGACTCATGACCGTACCGCCTGACTACAGGGACTACGCCGCGAACAGGTTCTGGTGGCGGCCATCCATATAGCAGGGAAACGTCATGGCGTGCATCGGACGCTATCTGTTTACCCTCAACCCCAATCACATTCAGGCCTGCAATATCATGCTCAACGACACCGCTTCAAAATGCCCTTCTACGATGGGCTTTTTTTTGCAAAATAATGAGACGGAGCACTCCGTTAATTTAATGAAAACCCTTTTCAAGGGCGGTCGCCTGTTGTTGCTGGTGGCCGGCGCCTTGCTGGTCGGCGGGTGTGGCAGCCCGCCCGTAATACGCTCAGGCCAGGCCTTGAGCTACCAGGGCCTGCAAAAGACCGGCGAACGCGGCATGGGCATTACCCCCAATGCCGCTCACCACGGCCAGTACGTCCAGGTGCTGGTCAAGCCGATACAGATAACCTCCGCGGTCGCGAGGGACACCTCGCCTGAGGTTTCGCTTGAAGTGGACAGGGCGCTGCAACAACGCCTGGAGGCCGAGTTGAGCCGTCACTTCATGCTCTCCCCGCGCGCCAATGGCAGCAACACGCTGGTGGTCAGGGTACGAGTGATGCGGATTGCCGAAGCCTGGCCGGTGATCAATGCCCTGGCCACGCCACTGCTGGGACCGGTGAAGAACGGCGGGCTGTCAATCGAAGTCGAGGCGCTCGATGCCCGTACCGGCCGCCAGGAGGCCCTGCTGTTGTTGGCCGACGACGCCGGCTTCTTCGACATCCTCGATAGCTACCAGCGCGCGGCCCATGCCAAGGCCCTGGCACAGGAGTTCGCCACTGAAGCCGCGACGTTCCTGGCCCCACTGGGACATGCCAGGCGATGAAACAACGCCTGCGAGACCCGTCGCACGCCACTGCAGTCATTGAAGAAGAGAGATGAGCATGTCTGGAAACCCATTGGGCTTCAGGAAAAAACTTGGCCTGTCGTTACTGGCGGTGGTGTTGCTTTACTGGATTGCCCTGCCTATCTTGCCGTTCCTCGATATTCCCCAAAAGACCCTGGTGATCTCTGTATTGGCAATAGGCGGCGAGTTGCTGACCCTGCTGGTGATCGCCATTCTCGGCCAGGAATACTGGGCACAGATCAAGCAATGGTGCAGGCAGCAGTTTGAGTGGGCCATGCGCAAATTCAAACGTGGTGAGTGAGAACATGACACAGGCAAGTGCCCTGAGCGCACGTGAGGTCTGCCAGCGGTTGCGCGATGCTGCCCTTGGCATCCACCTATTGCAACGAATCGAGATGGCAAATGCCGGCGACCAGGTCCTGGTGGACATCGCCGGCTGGTGCCTGCTCCTGGACCTCGATGGCCCACGCCTGCTGCACTGCCTGTGCTGCACCACGGTCGAAGGAAGGCAATGGCGGCTCGATAACCGCCAGCGCTTCGGTACAGACCCGGTCAGTTTGCTCAGTACCTGGGAGCTGGCCCGGATCGAGCAACTGCTCGGCACTACAATCTGAGCCTCGCGCCGACGCCTGCCGGGGCGCGCCAGCGAACTACAGGCAGTCCTGGGCGGTTCGCTCGAAAGCCGATGGAGTAAAGCTCGAGGCCAGCAAATGGCGCTCGTAGAGGAATACCTTGCCACCACCCTGTGCCTTGTAGGCTTCCAGCACGTTATTGGCCGCTACTTTGCTGACGACCACGATCCGATAGCTGCGCTGGGTCTGGGAGACCACCGGGACCAGTGCCTGCTCCTTCAGTTTTGGCACCACACAATCGGCATATTCGGTGGGAGTCTTCTTGGTCTGCATGACCAGTGTCGGATCGTTCGGTGCCGAAGCACAGCCGGCCAGCATCAGGGAAACAAGGGTCAAGGCAGCAACGGGTGAAGCACGCATCGGTGAAATCCTGGAATAAAATCTGGTTCGTTGCGCAACGGTTCGGCGTCACGGCGCTGCCGTTGCGTTCATTAATGGACTCCAGAAGCCGACTCTTTGGCCAGCCTCTGCGACGGCGCGCATTTTCCACTGTCGGTCGGCAAATCAGAATATGCGTTTTTTGATTGTTACTATCACTTGAACCGATAGTTGTGCCGCGTGCAGACTGCCAGGCAGTCCGATTACAACTAAAAAAGGAATTGCTCGTGCGAACTTTCGACCTTATCCGTGACGCTGTCCTGCCAGAATTTCGTGAGCGGGTAGCCGATTACCTCATCGACTATGAAACCGCCCTGGCCGACCCGGCCACCGACCCGCAGGTACGCCGTGAAGTGGCCTATCAGTTGCGCGGCTATCTTCGCGGGTTGAACACCACACGGGTACTGGGCATGGCGGATTGGGAAGAACTCGACCGCCGGGTGATGGCCTCATGGCTGGCCCCGCAATGAGCGGCGCCAGGCCATAGCCGGATCGAAGCCTAGGACTTGCTCGCCGCAAGGTAGCCGGCCAAGCGCTGCGCCATTTGCGCACCAAGGGCCTGGAGCCCGCTCATGGGCCGCACCATCACCTCGAACTCGACGATCTTGCCCTGCTCATCGAAGCGAATCATATCGATGCCCTTGAGCTGCCTGTCGCCTACCCTGGCGCTGAACTCCAGCACCACATTCAGGCCATCGGCCGTGGCCAGTTCGCGGTGATAGGCGAAATCCTCGAAGACCTCGAGCACAGTCCCCAGGATGGTCGCCACCACCGGGGCCCCGGGATAGGCCGTATGGGCCATCGGTGAGCGAAACACTACAGCGGCATCCAGCAGTTCAGGCAAGTCGCCAAGATCCCGCCGCTCGATCATCGCGTGCCAGCGCTGCAGGGAAGCTTGGGCCTTGGAGTGCAGTTTCAATTCCGACATCGGGTTCTCCTCTCAAGCATCGGTGATGCTACTCAGGTTCCGTCGCCCAGCTTGCCTGGGGACGGCGTAGTGGCTCAGTTGCCAGGCCGGCAACCGCGCGCTGCGACCCAGGGCTGGCGCAACACGGTCGCCACCTCCTCGGCCCAGATTCCATAAGCCAGAGCCCCAGGATGAAAACCATCCACGGCCAGCATGTCGTCGTGCAGTGGTAGCTCGCCGGCCACCAGGGTTACCCCGGGCTGCGCTTGGCTCCACTGGCCAAGCAACTGGTTGAAGCGTTGCGCCCTGCTCCCCAGGTACCAGCGCAAAGGCTGCGGCAGGGAAGCAAAGGCATGCATCGGTGGCACGCAGGACAGCAAGACCCGGGGGGCTGCGAACTTTTTGCGCAGCAACGCCACCAAGCGAGCCACACAGCTCATCCAAGCCCTGGCACCGATACCGCCGGTGACATCATTGACACCGACGCAAACCAGTACGGCGTCGAAATCCTCGGTATCGCTGTCTTCGATTCTTTGCAGCAATGCCGGGGTATCGAGCCCGGATTGGGCAAGCAGGCGCCAAGACAGGGTGAAGTGCCCGGACAGGCGCGCTGCCAATTGGCCAGACAGGGCGTCGGCCTGGTGCATCACCCCCGCTCCGGCGGCGGCCGAATCCCCTATGATCAACAACCGCAGCAAGGGGCCGGCACCACAGGCGCCGGATCGTTCGCCAGCAGGTTCTGCAAGCCGTGGAGTGACCCTGCGCACATAGCGCCCCTGGGCCAGCAGCAACGGCGCCAGGAGCAATCCGGACAGGCTTTGCAACATGATTGACGAGCCCCATGCAAGAGATGGGATGCAGGCTAAGGCGCAATCTTATCAGCGTCAAGATTAATCGCCGTGGTAGGATTTCGCGCTTTTCAGGCCCCTTCAGGCCATACCGGCGAACTTCCCATGACCAAGAACTCCCCACGCTCGCGCGACTCCTACCACGTGGGCAACCTGGCACCGCAGCTCCTGGCTGCCGCCCGGGCAATGCTGGAGGAAGTGGGACCGACCCGGCTTTCATTAAGAGCGGTTTCCGAGCGCGTGGGCGTCAGTGCCACTGCCGCCTATCATCACTACGCCAATCGTGCCCAGCTGGTCGGCAGCCTCGCAGCCGAAGGGTTTCGTGAGCTGGCAGCGGTACTGGTGTTCAACGACAGCACCGTCGACGGTACGCAGAAACTGCGCAACGCCTGCCTGAGCTACTTCGGTTTCGCTCGGCGCAATCCGGCGCTGTACCAATTGATGTTCGGCCCTGAGTTCGCCACCGGCGAAATGCTCCCCGAGCTGTCCATCGCCCGAGAACAGGCCTTCGGCGAGTTGCGGCGCATCATCGCCGAGTTACTGCACCTGCAGGTGGACGAGCCACAGGTGCGGCGAGCGGCCCTCGCCGGCTGGTCCTACACTCACGGCCTGGCCTCCCTGGTTATTCAGGGTGTCCTGGATTTCCCTGAAGGCACCACCGATGAACGCTTCGTGGACAGCACCCTGCAAGGTTTCCAGCAGTTGTTTCAGGCCGGTCACCCGGGTTGAACCCATCGGGTGGCGATGAAGGTGCTCCTGGAACCAACGTCTGGAACGCGACTTGAGTGGCGGTTTTCCTCATCCAATCGCTGATTGGCGTTGAAGCCATCGACTATTTCTGCACAATGCGTGCATTTCACAACTGACACGAGGTCCACTGATGCTCTTGACCCCTCAAGACGAACGACTCATCAAGGCGCTGGCCCAGGCCATCGTCGACCGTCCGCGGGCGACCCTCAAGGAGCTGGCGGAACTCGCCGGAGTGAGCAAGGCCACCCTGCACCGCTTCTGCGGCACGCGCGACAAGCTGCTGCAGATGATGGAAGACCACGGCCAAGGCGTACTCAATCGCATCATCGATAGCACCGACCTGCAACATGACGAGCCCGTAGCCGCCCTGCGCTCGTTGGTCAGCGAGCACCTGGCCCATCGCGAAATGCTGGTGTTCCTGCTGTTCCAGTACCGCCCCGACACCATGCTCAACGACGGCGAAGACGAACGCTGGCAGTTCTATACCGATGCCCTGGATGCGTTCTTCCTGCGAGGCCAGCAGTTAGGAGTGTTCCGCATCGATATCACCGCCCAGGTCTTCACCGAGTTGTTCCTCACCCTGATCTTCGGCATTGTCGATGCCGAGCGCCGTGGCCGCGCGGCCAGCGCCAATTCGGCCAATGTGGTGGAACAGATGTTCCTCCATGGCGCCATTGCCACCACCAAGCCTGCCTGACGGGCTGTCCTCCCCCATTCCAGTGCATTGCCGGCACACAAAAAAGCCCCGCGGTCCGAAGGCCGACGGGGCAAATTGGCTGGTTGCGGCCAACCAAAGGAGCTGGACCGGCACATCCATCCGTGCCTTGACCTATGGCAGAGCAACGCGGCCAGGGCACTTCGTGCTGTTTGGGCTTGGGAGGGTGTCAGCGCCGTCCCTGCACACGGATTACCGATGAAATATCCGGAAAAGTCCGAACTGGCGACAAGATACTTCGCAGCCGCCAATGAGTCAATATTGACTCAATTGATCCATTTGTAACCTTAGATGCCGGCGCAGTCCTGCTTCTTTTCCTGTCAATCCAACTCCCTGCCAGCTGTTTCGGGTGCCAACTTCAACCCCGCCAGGGACAGTACGATAGCCGCGAACATGTACCAGGCCGGGGCATTCGGACTGCCAGTGAGGCTGACCAGTGCGGCAGCGAACAACTGGGTGAACCCTCCGAAGACCGCCACGCCGATGCAGTAGGCGATGGACATTCCACTGACCCTGATCCGGGCCGGAAACAATTCAGGCAAGAGCGCCATGTTAGGGACGATGGTGTAGGTCAAGGGGATGCTCAGCACTGTCACGATCGCCAGCAGCATCAGGATATTCGGATACAGATTGACCAACAGGAACGCCGGGTAGATGGCAACCAGAAGGATGGGCAGTGGCCAGAAGATCGACTTGCGTCGCCCGATGCGGTCACTCAACCGCCCCGCATGGGCGGACAGCAGCAACGGTGGCAGGCAAGCGAAGATAGCCGCCCAGGTCGCCACAGCCAGGGGCATGTGCAAGACACTGATCGCATGGTTCGCCAGGTAGAACTGAATGGTATAGATAGGCACGGTGGCACCGGTCACGAGCAGCACTCCGGCCACTATCTGCCTCGGGTGGCGCAACAGCAGCTTGAGTTGGCGTTCGCCCTCCGGCTCCTGGCGTACCAATTTGCGGTGCACCTCGGTCTCCGGCAGCCGGTGGCGGATGTACTCGCTGATGGGAATCGCCAGGATGCCGACGGCGAATACCAGTCGCCAGCCCCAGCTATCCATGGCCTCGGCGCTCAACAGACTGCTCAGGCTCATCACCAGCACCCCGCCGAAGGCGATGCCCAGGCTTTGGCTGAACGTCTGCCAACTGCAGTAGTAGCCCCGGGAATCCTTATCCGCATACTCCATCAGCATCGTCGTGGAGCTACCAATCTGCCCGCCTACAGCAAACCCCTGGACCAGACGTGCCAGGATGATCACCGCCGGCCCAAGCAGCCCGGCCTGGGCGTAGGTAGGGGCCAGGGTGAACAACAGCGAGCCGCTCGCCATCAACCACAAGGTCAGGCGCAACGCCGCCTTGCGCCCCACACGGTCGGCATACAGGCCGATCAGCAAACCGCCTAGCGGACGCATGACGAAGCCGGTGCCAAACACCGCCAGCGACAGCATCAGGGGAATCAGCGTGTGATCGCCAAAGGGAAAGAACAACCGGGCCATCAGCGTTGCCAGCATGCTGTAGACCAGGAAGTCGTAGAACTCCAGGGCATTGCCCAGGCAGATCGCGGCAATCGCCCGGTAATGCTTGGGCCGGGGCGACTCAGTTGCCGCATCGAGCAGGGTCGTGGTCGTTGTTTTTGTTGTTGTCATCAACGGTTCCTCTCAGGCGTTCGATTCAGGCCAGAAAACGCTCGGCCAGGCGTACCCAGAAGCTGGCGCCCAGGGGCAAGATTTGATCGTTGAAGTCATATTCCGGGTGATGCACTTCGCAACTGCCCGCGCCGTCGCCATTGCCGATCAACAGGTAGCAGCCGGGCACACGCTCCAGCCAGTAGGCAAAGTCATCGCTGGCACAAATCGGTTGCAGGCCCTGCACCAATGCGTTTTCGCCAAGCCAGTCGCGAATCACCCCGGCGGCCAGCGAACTGGCCTGCTGGTCGTTGACCAGGACCGGATACCCCTCACCGAAGATCACCCGGGCCTTGGCGCCGAAGCTGCCGGCGTGCAGTTCGGCCAGGCTCTGGATTCGCGCCCGGAGCATCTGCCGGACCTCAGGTCGCAAGGCCCGCACGCTCAGGCGCAACTCGGCCTGCTGGGGGATGACGTTGGCGGCATCGCCCGCCAGGAATGCACCAACGGTCACGATGGCCATGTCACTGGGCGGTACATTGCGCGACACCAGGCTTTGCAGGGCCATGACCAGTGAGGAACCGATCACCACCGGGTCCACGCTCTTGTGCGGCATGGCACCATGACCGCCAACACCTTCGATGAGAATGACGATGTTGTCGGTAGACGCCATGCATGGACCGGCCAACACCCCGAACCGGCCAACCGGCATGCCTGGCGAATTGTGCAGCGCGAAAATCCCATCGCAGGGAAACAGCTCGAAGACGTTCTCCTCCAGCATGCGCTTGGCGCCAGAGCCTCCATGTCCTTCCTCTGCCGGTTGGAAGAACAGATGCAGGGTGCCGCGCCAGCAGCGATTGCGAGCCAGCTCACAAGCAGCGGCCAGGAGCATCGCGATGTGCCCATCATGCCCGCAGGCATGCATCTTGCCGGGTGTGCGGCTGCGCCATGGATGTTCGCCCTGCTCGGTTATCGGCAACGCATCGAGCTCTGCCCGCAGCCCCAGGCTAGGGCCATGGCCATTGTGCAAGCTAGCCACTACGGCAGTCTCGGCCAGTTCCAGATGGACCTCGTAGCCCCACTTGCGTAGAAGCTCGACCACCCGCTCACGGGTAAGGAACTCTTCATATCCCAGCTCCGGCTGGGCATGCAGCGCCCGTCGCAACTCGATCATTGCCGGAGTGATTTCAGCGATTCCGGGACTTATCCGGGTTTCATGCATGGTGTCGTGTCCTGAAGGTCTATGTGACGTGCAGCGCATGGACCGACCCCGGTCCATTGACCTAACCTAGCGCCGGAAAATGCCAGGCATAAGCCGCAAAAACGTTGTCGTGACAACCGTTGGTATTCAGGAGCCCCCAGTGAAACTCCATCAGTTGCAGGCCTTGGTGGCCGTTGCCGAGGGCGGCGGAATCCGCGCCGCTGCCCGCCGCCTGGGGGTGTCCCAGGCGGCAGTGACCCGAGCCCTGCGGGAACTGGAAGAAGAACAGGGCTTGGCCCTGTTGGTCCGCCATACCGGTGGGGCCCGCTTGACCCCGGCCGGTAAGATCCTGCTGCCACACGCCACGCAGATCGCCAGCCAGCTGCAAAAAGCCCAGGCCGACTTGGCCAGCCTACGAGGAGAAACGCCCTCGCGACTGTGCGTAGGGGTGACCCCCTGGCTGGGCCAGACCGTACTCGCCAGCACAGTCCAGGCCTTTCGCCAGGCGCTGCCCAAGGTCCAGCTGGAGGTCTATGAAGGCCTGCTGGCCGTCAGTCTGCCGCTGCTGCGCAATGGCTTGATGCACTTGGCCCTGGGGCCAGCCGCCCCCTTGCCCCCCCAGGAGTTCGTGCACATGCCCCTGGCACGCTACCGGATGAAGGTCCTGGCGGTGCACGAGCACCCACGATGCTCGGCGCGCTCGCTGGCCGAGTTGCTGGAGGATGACTGGGTGATCAACTTCAGCCAGTCCAGCCAAGCGCCACTCATGCACCAGTTATTCGAACGCCACGGCTTGCACATAGACCCCGGGCGCATCGTCTGTGCCCAGTCCAGTGCCATGCTCAGCAGCCTGATCACCGATGCCGGGATGCTCGGCTACTCCCCCGAACCCATGATGCTCTGTCCTCCGCTGCAGGGCAGGGTCCGGGCGTTGACCCTCGAGCAACCCCTCGAGGAGAGCGAAGCCAGCGTGATCCACCTGCGTGACCAGCCCCTGGATTCGGCCGCCCAGTGTTTCGTCCAGTGCCTGCAGGACACGTTGAAGGCCTGCAATCGCTCCCACAGAGAGGCGCAACGGCAGTTGGCCAGGATGCTCAGCCTGCAGTTTTGAACCGCCGGGCCACGGATGGCATGATGCAAACCTTGCGCAGCGACCGCCCCGAACGGCCCTGCCCTTGTAACCCCCTCGAACAAGAGAGCCCCATGGCAAACCAAGATATTTCCTTCCTGCCCGATCCGGACGCCGACTCCATTTCCTCCGACGTCGCAGGCTTCGGCGGCCTGCTGGTCTCCACCCAGATCCCGACCCATGCCGACGGCAGCCTGGAACTGGGCGACATCACCCTGCAAAGCGAGTGCACCCTGCAAGCGCTGAAGGTCGCGCTGGAGCGCGCCGGCAGCTCCATGGACCGGGTCCTGCACCTGACCATCTACCTCACCGACATGGCCGATCGCGCAGCCTTCAACGAGGTCTACCAGCGTTTCTTCGCCAAGCCCTGGCCAGTTCGCGCGGCCGTTGGCGTAGCGGCGCTGGCAGTGCCGGGAATGCGCGTGGAAGTCACCGCGATGGCCGCCAAGGCCTGATGCCAAGCGGCTGCGCCCAGTGCGCAGCCGCCACCGGGCAGCACACGGGTGCCGGGCAAGCATTTCGCCGCTACAATGCGCGCCTTGACCCTGATAAGCCTGATTAAAAAAACATGTCCTTGCCCAAACATCACCTCGAACTGCTCAGCCCTGCCCGCGATGTCGGCATCGCCCGCGAAGCCATCCTGCATGGCGCCGACGCGGTGTACATCGGTGGCCCGAGCTTCGGCGCCCGCCACAACGCCAGTAACGAGGTGAGCGATATCGCCCAGCTGGTGGAATTCGCCCGTCGCTATCACGCCCGGGTATTCACCACCCTCAACACCATCCTCCACGACAATGAGTTGGAGCCGGCGCGCAAACTGATCCATCAGTTGTACGACGCCGGTGTCGATGCGCTGATCGTCCAGGACCTGGGGGTGATGGAGCTGGACATTCCGCCCATCGAACTGCACGCCAGCACCCAGACCGATATTCGCACCCTGGAGCGGGCCAAGTTCCTCGACCAGGCCGGCTTCTCCCAGCTGGTACTGGCTCGTGAGCTGAACCTCAAGGAAATCAGCGCCATCGCCGCCGAGACCGACGCGGCCATCGAATTCTTCATCCACGGCGCCCTGTGCGTGGCCTTCTCCGGCCAGTGCAACATTTCCCATGCCCAGACCGGTCGCAGCGCCAACCGCGGCGACTGCTCCCAGGCCTGCCGCCTGCCCTACACCCTGAAGGATGAGCACGGTGGCGTGATCGCCTACGAAAAGCACCTGCTGTCGATGAAGGACAACAACCAGAGCGCCAACATCCGCGCCCTGGTCGAAGCCGGGGTGCGCTCGTTCAAGATCGAGGGTCGCTATAAGGACATGGGGTATGTGAAGAACATCACCGCCTACTACCGCCAGCGCCTGGACGACGTACTGGAAGACCGCCCGGACCTGGCTCGCGCGTCCAGCGGCCGCACCGCGCACTTCTTCGTTCCCGACCCGGACAAGACCTTCCACCGTGGCAGCACCGACTACTTCGTCAGCGAGCGCAAGATCGACATCGGCGCGTTCGACTCACCAACCTTCACCGGATTGCCGGTGGGCGTGGTGGAAAAGGTCGGCAAGCGCGACCTAGAGGTGGTGACCTTCGAGCCATTGTCCAACGGCGACGGCCTCAACTTGCTGGTCAAGCGCGAGGTGGTGGGCTTTCGCGCCAACATCGCCGAAGCCCGCGGCGAGTTCGAGGAAGACGGTGAAAAGCGCTATCGCTATCGCGTCGAGCCCAACGAAATGCCCGAGGGCCTGCATCGCCTGCGCCCCAACCATCCGCTGAGCCGCAACCTGGACCACAACTGGCAGCAGGCCCTGACCCGTACCTCCGCCGAACGCCGCATCGGCCTGGCCTGGCAGGCCCGGCTGCGCGAGGAGCGCCTGGAGCTGAGCGCCACCAGTGAAGAAGGCATCGGCATCAGCGTCGCCCTGGACGGCCCCTTTGGCGTGGCCAACAAGCCGGAGCAGGCCCTGGAGCAATTGCGCGACCTGTTGGGCCAGCTGGGCACTACCTGCTACCACGCCACCGACGTCAAGCTGGACGCCCCCCAGGCCTACTTCATCCCCAACTCCCAGCTCAAGGCCCTGCGCCGGGAAGCCATCGAAGCCCTGGACGCCGCACGGATCGCCGCCCATCCACGGGGCTCGCGCAAAGCCGAAAGCAACCCGCCGCCGGTCTACCCCGAATCGCACCTGTCGTTCCTGGCCAACGTCTACAACCAGAAGGCCCGGGACTTCTACCATCGCCATGGCGTGCAGTTGATCGACGCCGCCTTCGAGGCCCACGAGGAACACGGCGAAGTGCCGGTGATGATCACCAAGCATTGCCTGCGCTTCTCCTTCAACCTGTGCCCCAAGCAGGCCAAGGGCGTGACCGGCGTACGTACCAAGGTGGCCCCGATGCAGCTGGTGCACGGTGACGAGGTGCTGACCCTGAAGTTCGACTGCAAGCCTTGCGAAATGCACGTGGTGGGCAAGATCAAGGGCCATATCCTCGACTTGCCGCTGCCCGGCAGCAGTGCAGACTCGGTGGTGGGCCATATCAGCCCCGAAGACCTGCTCAAGACCATTCACCGCGCACCGCATTGAGTGGCTGGCGGGCGCCGCGCAATGCCGTCGCGCCCGCTGCAGATTCCAGACTCCAGAATCCAGGCCACCAGCCTGCACCTGCCAATAGCCCGGCGCTGACAGGCACAATGTTCCGCCTGTTACGCGCCATGCTTGGTTTCATTGCACATACGTCCCCTCTTCTACGTACGTAGCGTTTTTTTCTCGGCCAGGGGGGAGTTCCCTGTCAGTCGCCGTGGTCTACTACGCGCCGGTCGATCGGCAAACAGGTATAGTGGCCGACCTCGCTGAGCGACAAGCCGATTCCGGCGCTGGCCGCACTCCGGCCCCCGCTCCTATCAAGACAGAATGGATAACGTGTGTTCGCAAGATTCGTATTCATTGCCCTGCTCCTGACTCTGTCGGCGTGCAGTTCCAAGCCCTCCAACTCCGGGCCCCTCAAGGCTGGCGAGTATCGCGTCCAGCGCGGCGATACCCTGTATTCCATCGCCAGCCGCAACGGCACGAACTGGAAGGAAGTGGCGCGGCTCAACGGTCTCAAGGCGCCCTATACCGTGGAAGTCGGCCAGGTTTTGAAGGTGGGCGGTGGCGCCCCCAGAACGACCCGGGTGGCCAGCAGCAAGACACGAACCAGCACCAGCAGGAGCAAGGCCCCACCGCCTGCCCCGCCGATGCCCAAGGTCACTCTCAAGGGCTGGACCTGGCCGCTGCGCGGGGTGCTGATCGGACGCTTCTCGCCTACCGGCAAGCTCAACCAGGGCATCCGCATCGCCACCGCCGAGGGCCAGCCGATCCACGCCAGCCTCGGCGGCAAGGTGGCGTTCGCCGGCTACATGCGCGGCTACGGCAACCTCATGATTCTCCAGCACGGGCCGTCCTACACCAGTACCTATGCCTACAACAGCAAACTGCTGGTCAAGGAAGGCCAGATGGTGATCAAGGGCCAGAAAATCGCCGAAGCCGGGTCCCAGGATACCGACCGCGCCCAGTTGTATTTCGAGATCCGCGCCAATGGCGTGCCGGTCGACCCGATACGCCTGCTACCACCGGGTTGAGCAACACCACCATCAACCCGGCTCACAAAGTGGCGCTGGCGCCAACGAAGCCCTGACCCGGCGCGGCAACAGCGTCAGCAAGGCCAGCAACGCCAGCACGGCACCGATCCACAAAGGTGCCTTGAGCCCATGGCCCGCCTGGATCGCCAGCCCGCCAGCCCAGGCGATGAACGCCAGGCCGGCATTGATCACCGACACATGCACGCTGTTGACCAGGGGTCCGGGATTGGCGGTACGCATGACCCGCACGATCAGGGCCGGGCTCAGGGGCACGCCCACCAGGCCGATGACCAGGAATGCCACGACACTGAACAGCGCCTGCTCGGCGCAGAGCGCGAAGGCCAGCAAGGCCAGGCCCAGCACCAGCAATCCCGAGCTGAGTACGGCGAAGGTGAAGCGATCGGCGAAACGCCCCACCAGGCTGTTGCCGACAAGGTTCATCAGGCCGTACAGCCCCAACAGGATCGGCAGCAGTGTGCCAGGTACCCCGGACACCTCGGTCAAGATCGCCGTGACGTAGGTGAATGCCGCGTAGGCCGCGGCGATCACCAAGCCGCTGCTGGCATAGGCGGCCCATAGCGTGCCGCTGCCCAGGGCCCTGAACTGCTCACCCAGGCCAGCGCCGCTCGACTCTCGCGAAGACGGCACCAGCGCCCTGACGATCACGACGCACACAGCCGTCAGCGCCACCACCAGCCAAAAGCTGGTTCGCCAGCCCAGGTGCTGGTCGATAAGGGTCGCCGCCGGGACCCCAAGTACAGTGGCCAGCATCATGCCGCTGAGCACGATGGATGAGGCCCGGCCCCTGGCCTCCTGCGCCACTGTCTCGGCACAGATCGCCAGCGCCCCGCCGATGCATGCCGAACCCGCCACACCGGTGATGACCCTGGCCAATGCCATGGTGCCGTAGTGACTGGCGCTGGCAGCCACTACGGCGCCCAGCAGGTACAGGGCCAGTTGCCAGAGCAGGGCTTGCCGACTGGGCACCTTCAACCAGAGGAACAAGGCCGTCAGCAAGGGACCGCCCAGGACCATGCCCAAGGCATACAGGGCGATCAGGTAGCCGATTTGCGCCGCGCTGACGCCGAACACCGCCGCCAGGGACGGCATCATGCCAGCGACCATGAACTCGGAAGTGGTCAGGACGAAAATGGTCAGGGCCAACCAGTAGACCGTCCCAGGCATGGACACCTGATCGCGATGGCCTCGTGCGGTCATGACCATCCTCCCCACAGCGGGAGGCGGGAGCTCGATGAAGCTTTCCTGGGATTGGGCATGAGGACTCCTGGCAATACATTCAATTGAATTATTGAATGAAAGACCGATGCTAGTTTCGGCCACGCACTCGGGTCAAGCCCCTTGCCCTCGCCTCCCGCCCAGAAATGGATCTAGCCGGCGTTGAACCTCATGCAGTGAACAGGGCATCTGCGACTCTCGCAGGACTCTTGCAAAACCTCGCTACCGTGCTGGCTTGGCGCCTGCCTGCTGTTGGGCACACCCACGCAAGCAGCCAGAGGTTTACCGGAGTGCGCCAGAACCTTGCGCCAACCGTGCGGGGTGAACTCGGTGCCAATCCCTGTCGGCACTGGGCCGGACCTGTCGCACTGAGTCCCGATAGTTCACTCGCTACCCGTTGCTCTGGGCCTGGTGCTCCATTCACAAGAGAGGCCAGCAGGCCCGTTCCTGCGCACCAAGCCAGCCATTGCTCCAGCCTTGGAAGGGTGCAGTGCTCCTATGCCAAGCCGCTACAGGCCCAGCTGCTCATGCTCCAGGTCGCCTTCCCTGCCCGCCCACCAAGCGGGAATGGGCAACAGCGACTCTGCCACGCCTACTGCCAACAGGTTGCGGCGCAGGTTCCTGAGCCGAACCAGTACCTGGACCCTGGGTTCGACCTGGGTCAAGGCCTGCCAACTCAATTGAACGTACCGACCATGGGTAGCGGCCGAGTAGTGGAGCAACGGCTGTATAAATGAATCACCCAGCTCGAAGTAGCTCAGGTAAGCGGATGCGTTATCTGCCAGCACGGCATTCTGCCGGGCATCCCTGGAAGCCTGCATGCGGGTCTCCAACAGCTCTATTGCGGCCGTGCTCTCATACAAGGGCGAGCTCTTGCCACTTAGCAGCCATTGATACTTCGAGTTCTCCGAAAACAATGAGTTGGCGATACCGTTTGGGCAGAAGAACAGCTCGATCGCCCTGCGCACCAGGGTTGGCACCACTGCCTGTGTCACTTTGTCCAGGTACTGGTCGCGGGCCTCAAAGTCCTGCCTGCCATAGCTGATGAGTTGTCGGAACTGGGTCTTGACCGCAAAGTGAATCTGGTTCGGTTCATCACAGTTAGCCGCAATGCGCTGGGCCAAACACCATTCGCGTTGGCGAATGTTCCGATCCAGTTCAGTGTCATCCAGGCTCAGGAAATCGAAGAAGGTCCTGATCGCGGCGAGGCAGGCCTCGGGCTCCCGACAAACCGCCCTCATGGTCTCGCTCGCCCCCTCGCCGTAGAACCACTCCATCAACTCCAGCAGCGCCAGGCATTTATCAGTGGCACTTTCAAATGCACTCCGGGAGTAACACGCGCCAGCCGCCCTGTGAAGCTGCCCATACTGGATGTTGGCGGCATTGAGCATGTCCCTTATCACCAGGCGCTCGGTTTCCCCACTCCGGTCGATGGCCTGGTGGATGAACTCATCGATGACCCCCTTGCTCCGATGCTCCAGCCAGCTATCGAAGAACAGCGCAAACTCTCGAAGCGTGAAGGCAGGTACCAGGGTTGCCAGGCTCATCTCGTAGTCGATTTTCTCCGGCCCCGACTGGCTGTCGCGCCGTGCGAGTACGAACGCCTCGAACAGTTGCAAGGAGCGTTGGGCCAACGGTCCCTCTGGATCGAAGCGGCTCGTGGCGAGCGCTGCCTGTCGCTGCTGCTCGCGCTCTTCCTCGTTTGGGCCACCCAGCATGTTGGGGCCGAACGCATTGAAGAGCACTTGGGTGTGCTGGTTAAAATGCTCGAGCATCCTGGGCTCCAGCTCACGCAGCAGGGTCTGCAAGACAATCCCGTGCCAGTCCAGATCACCCTCGTTGTGCCGCTCTGCCGCCGCACCGAACACCGACAGGCTGCGACAGATGCGCTTGGCCTGCCGCGGATTGCCGGGAAACCACCGGGCACAGCGCTCGATCGTCGTCGCGGGCAAAAAACCGCAGCACGCCTGCAGGTTCTTCATCACCATCTTCTCTGTCTGCTTGGCCGTGGGTGCCGGCAGGGCAAAGGGTACGTCGATGATCTTGTCCAGGAAGTGCTGGGCGGACTCGCCAAAAGCCTCGGAGTAACTGCACAACGCCCGGCTGATCAGCTCATGATCGAACGCCAGGACAAAGACGAACCCAGGCCAGTCGAGCAGCTCCCGCAGGGCCAGGAGCGTTTCCGGCAGAATCTTCGGGTCGGCGCGATCCAGGTCGTCGATGAAGACAATCACCCGGCGCGCACCCAACTGTCTGTGCAACGCCTCCAGGTCCTCTTCCTTGAGTTGCAGCATGCTGCCCAACTTGTCGAACACGACCCCCGATACCTTGGCCGCAGCAGTGATGACCTGACCGTACTCCAGTGAGTCCGGAAGCTGCGCCTGGGCAACCGTATCCGTCGCCTTGGCTGCGATATGGCTGACCTTCTGGCTCAAGCGCCGCAGCCAGGGACGCAAGGGCTCGGCCAGGCCTTCACCTTGCAGTGCTTCAGTCAACTCCAGGTAGAAGCGGGCCAGGAACCCGTCTTCACCGTTGGTGCGCCAGACGGGAAAGCGGATGACGATATCGCCCTTTTCCTCTGCAATCTGCTGCAGGAAGTTCAGCACGCTGGTCTTGCCGCTGCCCCACTGGCCGTACAGGCCGATGCGCGAGGACCAGTCCGGGGGAGTGGAAGTGATCACGCGATGAATCAGCTTGGCTAACGGCCAGCGGTCCAGAAGATCGTCCTGGCGGTGAGTGAGTGGCGCATCATTTCCACCAGAGACGCTAGCATTCTGGATGGTCGACATTCGTTGCAGTTCCTTATCCTGGTTCCTGGTGCTCATTGCTCTTGCTTGCTACCACCACGGGCCGCCTCACTCTCTAGGGACGAACGGGCTTGAACAGATCGATGGAAATCATCTTGTACATCCCGCTCAACGGCACCATGCGCTTGATATCCATCTGGTAGAAATCGGCTGTCGGACTGATAGAGGCCGGCATGCTCGGCGTACAGCCAGTCAAGCTGTAGAGATTCATGTAGTCGGCATTGGGGTCGCCCACGGTGCCCTGGCGCATGGAAAGTGTACAACGCAAGCTGCCCTTGAGCCCCGGGCCGCCATCACCCTGGACTTCCAACCGCAGCGGACAGACGCCCATGCGCCGCCCACCCATCCAGGGGTCCTGGGCTTGTGGACATTCCTGATCGCCGACAGTGGCCATGACCTGCCCCACCAGTTGGCGCAAATCCTTGTTCTGATCAGGCCAGACCTCACCGTTGTCCACCATGCGGTCCTTGATGAACAACGTGTAGCGCACCGGAAAGCCGACTTTGTTGTTCAGCATGAAAGAGCCCTGGGAATAGGCCAGTTTCTCGTCGGCCTTGCATCCGGCGCGGTTACTGACGGCGAATTCGGTGGTGTTGAGGTTGGTAACGCTCGTTCCACCGCGCAGCTTGATCAGGCACTGGGCCTGCCGACCATCGGTGCAACTGTTTTCGACGATATGGAAGCCGTTGCTGTGTACCGCGCTGTCATCAATGACAAAGCCATTGAAGTTGGTCATGTCGCTGGGGAGCACCCGGTTGACCCGCAGATCCACAAGAAACGCGCCATCCTGGGCAACCGAGGGTTCCAGATTCATGGAAAAGCGGGCATTGCACTGCTGCTTCAAGGTCACCCTGAAGTCTTGCGCATCGGGCAACCCTCCAAAGATACCGCCAATACCGAAAGGCAGGCCCAGCACACCGCCGAGCACAGTCAGTATTCCCGAAACAGCAGACTTGGCACCGGCATAGGCCTGCATTTCCGCGTTGGTCATGCTGCCATACGAGGCGTTGCTGAAGTTATTCGTCTGTGACCACCTGAAGCTCGTGGTGGAACGAATGGTGCCACTCACGCGGGCTTCATCGCAGGCACCTCGCTCTTGGCAGAACTTGAGATTGAAGCCCCAGTCCTTGCTGAAGAGATCGACGATATTGATGACCGGTTTCTTCAGTGCCATCACCAGCACTCCCTGCTGGCGCGACCCAATCACCACCGGCCCTGCCTCCGTCCCCTTGAGAGTGGCGTACCGAGGCACATCAATGGGGTACTTGCGCTCGAAATCCGCCGCGTTGACATTGAATGCAGGTTCGAAAGTGATTGGGTAGTCACCCTCGTTCTCGATCAGCACCGTGATGAAATCAGGTTCGGCAGCCTGGGCTTTCAAGCAGCCCGTCGCACTCAATAACACACCTGTCAACAGGACACTCTTGCGATAGGTGGAGCGTACGGATCTGTCCATCATCAATCCTTGATTGTAAATCCCGCTCATTACTCTAAATGGTTTATGTCAAATCGCCATCTTTTAGGCGCAAGCCGCTACCGGAGGCTGATCAGCCCCACCTCGATGCTCGTTTCTGGACAGACAACCTGGTCTTGCAACCCGATGAAACGCACGGCGTGGCACCGCCGGCCGTCCTGCGGAGTCTTGCTTGCCAAGCAGCCACAAACGACAGGTCAGCTTTTCATCCAGGACGACGCTTGAGGGTCTGGCTGGGCAACTCCTTGAACAACGCCCGATAGCTACTGGAGAAACGCCCCAGGTGCCAGAACGACCAGTGCATCGCCACCTCGGCCACCGTGGTTTCCTGTGGATTGCAACTGCGCAGCTCGCGATGGGCGCTGTTGAGCCGGCGCAGGCGCAGCCATTGGCTGGGAGCCATGCCGGTAAAGGCCTTGAAGGCGCTCTGCAACTGGCGCAGGGACACCCCGGCGACCTGGGCCAGTTCCAGCAGGTTGAGGGTTTCCTCGGGCAGGTCGGCGGCCCATTGCGCGACCCGCTGCATGATGGCCCGTTCCTCCGTGCGCCGTTGCAGGCCATCGCGGTCCAGGCGCACGCAAGCGTTGTCGAGAATGTACAGGCAGTCATCCAGCAACTGCTGGGTCAGGGCTTCCCGGCTGGGTGGATCGAGGGTCTGTGACAAGCGCGTCAAGGTCGCGCTGAGCCAGCGGCAGAACAACGCGTTCTGCTGGCAGGTCAAGGGCGCCATGAACAGGCCATCCAGGCGTTCGACCCCCAGGCCCTGGCCCTGGACGAACTCGGGGCCGAACACCACCGCCACTTCCTGGTAGTTCTCGGGGGTGATCCAGATATTGCGGCTCTCGCCATTGAGCACGTACAGCGCGTTGTCGCTGCGATCGAAGCAGAACGCCAGGGCGCCTTCGGGGGCATTGAAGTTCTGTTCGACCCGGGTATTCATGCGCTCTTCGTAGATTTGCACGCCCTGCAGGTCCAGGTAACGCACCAGGCCATTGAAATGCCCGGGGGACATCTGCCGGTACTGCTGGACCCAACCGGGGGTGGCCCGGACCTGGTCGATCACATCGAAGGCCTTGAAGGCCTGGACTTGAAGCGGATTGGACGTCGTCATGGGAAGACCTTACGCACTCTTTTGGTGCGTTTTGCGTCTGTTGAAAGTGGATAGATGGAACCACAAGGCTCGCCCAAGATAGTCGCCAATGCGCCGCAGGGGAAGCCTTGCCGGGATACTCCCGCTCACCTGGGTGCAGATGAAAACAATCATCGAGGTCTTTATGAACGCCCCTTTCGATCAGCTTTCCTCATGGCTGAAAGAGCACAAGATTACCGAAGTAGAGTGCGTGGTCAGCGACCTGACCGGCATTGCCCGCGGCAAGATCGCACCCACCAACAAGTTCCTGCATGAGCGAGGCATGCGCCTGCCGGAAAGTGTCCTGCTGCAAACGGTAACCGGGGATTTTGTCGACGACGACCTGTACTACGAACTGCTGGACCCGGCTGACATCGACATGCTCTGTCGTCCCGATCCCTCGTCGATCTACCTGGTGCCCTGGGCCCTGGAACCCACGGCCATTGTCATCCACGACACATTCGACAAATTCGGCAACCCCATCGAACTGTCGCCACGCAATGTGCTGAAGAAAGTCCTGCAGCTCTACACCGACAAGGGCTGGCAGCCGATCGTGGCTCCGGAAATGGAGTTCTACCTGACCCAGCGTTGTGAAGACCCGGACCTGCCGCTGCAAGCGCCCCTGGGACGCTCGGGACGTGCCGAGAGCGGCCGGCAGTCATTCTCCATCGATGCCGCCAACGAATTCGACCCACTGTTCGAGGACGTCTACGACTGGTGCGAAGCCCAAGGCCTGGACCTCGATACGTTGATCCACGAAGACGGCCCGGCGCAGATGGAGATCAACTTCCGCCATGGCGACGCCCTGGACCTGGCGGACCAGATCACCGTGTTCAAGCGCACCCTGCGCGAGGCCGCGCTCAAGCACAACGTCACCGCCACCTTCATGGCCAAGCCGATCACCGATGAGCCCGGCAGCGCCATGCACCTGCACCAGAGCGTGGTGGACATCGCCACCGGCAAGCCGGTATTCACCAACGACGACGGCAGCATGAGCGAGCTGTTTCTGCAGCACATCGGCGGATTGCAGAAGTACATCCCCAAGGTGCTGCCGATGTTCGCCCCCAACGTCAACTCGTTCCGCCGCTTCCTGCCGGATACCTCGGCCCCGGTGAACGTCGAATGGGGCGTGGAAAACCGCACCGCCGGCCTGCGGGTACCGACCTCCAGCCCGGAAGCCACGCGGGTGGAAAACCGCTTGCCCGGTGCCGATGCCAACCCCTACCTGGCGATCGCCGCGAGCCTGCTGTGCGGCTACCTGGGCATGGTCGAAGGCATTGCCCCCAGCGCGGCGGTGGAAGGCCGCGCCTACGAGCGACGCAACCTGCGCCTGCCGATCACCATCGAGGACGCCCTGGCGCACATGGAGGAATGCCCGGTCATCGAGCAGTACCTGGGGCGCAAGTTCGTGCGTGGCTATGTCGCGGTCAAGCGTGCCGAGAACGAGAACTTCAAGCGTGTGATCAGCTCCTGGGAACGCGAGTTCCTGCTGCTCAGCGTTTGATCCGGCGATTTTACGAACAACAAAAACATCCCACAGAGGTGTCGAACATGCGTCTATTCAAAGCAGTGATCCCGGTCGCCCTGGCGACCCTGTGCAGCACCGCCGCCCAGGCCGAACCCAGCGTCAGCGTGTACAACTGGAGCGACTACATAGGCAAGACGACCCTGGCCGACTTCCAGGCCCAGACCGGGATCAAGGTGATCTACGATGTGTTCGACTCCAACGAGACCCTGGAAGGCAAGCTGCTGGCCGGACGTACCGGCTACGACGTGGTGGTGCCTTCCAACCACTTCCTCACCCGCCAGGTGAAGGCCGGGGCCTTCCTCAAGCTGGACCGGACGCAACTGCCCAACTGGAAGAACCTGGACCCGAAGCTGATGACCCTGTTGCAGCAGAACGATCCCGGCAACCAGTACTCGGTGCCCTACCTGTGGGGCACCAATGGCATTGGCTACAACGTCGACAAGGTCAAGCAGGTGCTGGGCATCGACCATATCGACTCCTGGGCGGTGCTGTTCGAACCGCAGAATCTGAAGAAGCTGGCGCAATGCGGGGTCTCGCTGATGGACTCGCCCGATGAAGTCATGCCGGCGATGCTCAACTACCTGGGCCTGGACCCCAACAGCCAATCGGCGGCCGATTACCAGAAGGCCGAGGCCAAGCTGTTGAGCCTGCGCCCCTACATCACCTACTTCCACTCCTCCAAGTACGTCTCGGACCTGGCCAACGGCAATATCTGCGTGGCGTTCGCCTACTCCGGCGATGCCTTCCAGGCCGCCAACCGGGCCAGGGAAGCCAAGAATGGAGTGAACATCGCCTACGCGATTCCCAAGGAAGGCAGCAACCTGTGGTTCGACCTGATGGCCATTCCCGCGGACGCCGCCAATACCAAACAGGCCCATGCCTTCATCAACTACCTGCTGGACCCGCAAGTAATCGCCAAGGTCAGCGCCCAGGTCGGCTATGCCAACCCCACGCCGGCCTCCCAGCAGTACATGGACGCCCAGTTGGTGAACGATCCCGAGGTCTACCCACCCAAGGAGGTGCTGGACAAGCTGTACATCGCCAGCACTCCGTCTCCCGCGATCATGCGCGTCATGACTCGCTCGTGGAGCAAAGTGAAGTCCAACAAATGAACCAGCCACTCTCCCTGGGCGGTGCCAACGGGCACGCCCACTCCTATTACGCCACCTCGGTCGGTGCCCTGCCCGGCTACCCATCCCTGGAAGGCGACCTGCAAGCCGACGTCTGCGTGGTTGGCGGCGGCTTCACCGGGGTCAACACCGCCATCGAGCTGGCCCAGCGCGGGCTGTCGGTGATCCTCCTGGAGGCCCGGCGCATCGGCTGGGGCGCCAGCGGGCGCAACGGCGGGCAACTGATCCGCGGTATCGGCCATGACATCAGCGGCTTTGCCCGCTATGTCGGCCAGGAAGGACTGAAATACCTGGAACAGGCCGGTATCGAATCGGTGCAGGTGGTGGGCCAGCGTATCGCCAAGCACGGGATCGACTGCGACCTGCGCTGGGGGTTCTGCGAACTGGCCAATACTCCGGCCCAGTTCGCCGCATTCCAAAGCGAACAGGAGCACCTGCTGAGCCTGGATTATCGCCATGCCACCCGCCTCGTGGCGGCCCGGGACATGCACCAGGTAGTGGCCTCCAAGGCCTACGCCGGAGGCCTGGTGGACATGGGCTCAGGCCACCTGCACCCCCTCAAGCTGGTGGTGGGCGAAGCCCGGGTAGCGACGTCCCTGGGCGTGCGGATCTTCGAGCACAGCCCGGTGCTGGAGCTAGGCCACGGCGATAGCGTGACGCTGCGCTGCGCCAGGGGCACCGTGCGAGCCGGACGCCTGGTGCTGGCGTGCAACGCTCACCTGGAGGACCTGGAGCCGCGCCTGAGCGGCAAGGTCTTGCCCGCGGGTAGCTACATCATCGCCAGCGAACCGCTGCCCGAATCTCTGGCCAGGCAGTTGATCCCGGACAACCTGGCACTGTGCGACCAGAAAGTCGGCCTCGACTATTACCGGCTGACCGCCGACCGGCGCCTGCTGTTCGGTGGGGCCTGCCATTACTCCGGCCGCGATCCAGCGGATATCGCCGGCTACATGCGGCCGAAGATGCTCAAGGTGTTCCCACAACTGGGGGACATCAGTATCGACTTCCAGTGGGGTGGCAAGATCGGCATCACCGCCAACCGCTTCCCCCAGGTCGGACGCCTGCGCCAGTTCCCCAACGTGTACTACGCCCAGGGGTACTCCGGACATGGACTTAACGTCACCCATTGGACCGCGCGGCTGCTGGCCGAGGCGATCCATGCCGGCCACAGCCAGGGCCTGGACGTGTTCAGCGCGGTACCGCACATGACCTTTCCCGGCGGGCCCGCCTTGCGTGCGCCCTTGCTGGCCCTGGGCATGCTCTGGCATCGGCTGCGTGAAGTCCTGGGTTGACGGCCCACCTCCCAGGGCTCGGGAAGTGGGCGCATGCCCAGGTTCACAAAAAGCGCCTGTGCAGGAAGTCCAGCAGCCGGTGGTTGACCTGCTGCGCACGCTCGCTCTGGATCCAGTGCCCACACCCTTGCAGCACATGCTGCTCCAGGTCGGCGACCCGGTCGGGCATGCGCTTGAGGGTATGGGCCTCCAGCACGCCGACCGGATCGCGATCGCCCAACAGGAACAACGTAGGCTGTATGACCCGGGCTTGCGCGAGAAACTCGGTACGCTGCCAATTGCGCTCGAAATTGCGGTACCAGTTCAAGGCCGGGCGAAATCCCCTGCCAACGAAAGCCTGCCGATAGACCTGGAAATCCTCCTCCGGGCACCAGCTGGGCAAGCTGTCGGGGATGGTCACGCCATCGAACAATCGGGAGTCGGCCGGCTTGGGTTGCAGCAGGGCCTCGATATTGCCCATGAACAACCGCAGGCTGGTATCGATGTCAGCGTCGAGCTCGGCCTCGGCCACGCCCGGTTCCTGGAAATACAGGATGTAGTTGAAATGCCCACCGTGCACCTGGCGCATGATCTCGCTGGCCGGGCGCTTGGGCCGCCCGGCAAAGGGCACCGACATCGTCACCAGCGCCGCCACCCGCTGCGGCTCCAACAGAGCCAGGTGCCAGGCCACCGGCGCTCCCCAGTCGTGGCCAACCATGCACACCCGCTCGTGACCGAAGGCCTCCATGGCCTGCTGGATATCGGCGCACAGGGTCAGCAGGTCGTAGTCTGCTATCGCCTGGGGAGCGGAGCTGCGGCCGTAGCCACGCATTTCCGGGACAAAGACCCGGAACCCGGCCGCCGCCAAAGCCGGCACCTGGTGCCGCCAGGAATGCCAGCACTCGGGAAAGCCGTGGAGCAGCCAAACGGGCCGGCCTTGCTCGGGGCCGGCCACCCAGACGCTGAGTTCGATGCCGTTGACGGCCAGAATGTGCTGCTGGAAGGAAGTCATGGCGAGGGCTCCTGGCAAGTGCCAGGAAAACCTAGCAGATGTCCTGCCAGGCATTGAGCATCATCGATCAGCCGAATGATGCGGGTGTCGGCTCTGCGCGGCGGACATCAGCTCAGGTGGATTCGCGAACTGCGGCGGCTGCGCAGCCGGTCGCAGCCTCGCCAGCTCGGCAGCGGCTACAGGTGCCCGGCCAGGGCATGGCTTTGCTGGCGGATCAGTCGCTGGGTCGCGAGGACCTTTTCCAGTGCCTGCTCTGAGTCCGGGTCCTGCATTGGCGCGCGGATCGCCGCCGATACCAGGCTGATCAGCTTGGCCATGACCTCGGCATCGGTGGCCGGGCGCCCCAGGCTCATCGCCTGCATCAACAGCCGCAACTCGGTGCCCGCCATCACCCCGGAAATCGCCTTGAGGGCGAACTGCAGGCGCACCCCCAACTCGTTACGCGGCAGGTCCGGCAGGGCCAGGGCGAATGCCTTGAAAAAGCGTTCGAACACCGGCTGGTAGTGTTCCTTGAGGTACTCCTGGATGAAGGGCGAGGTATCGCTGTAGACCCGGCCAAGGAAGCGGATGAACGAACGACCTTCCACGCCGCCGCTTTCATCACTGCGTTCCATGCCCATCGCCGGGGCGAACAACACCCCCAGCAGGGTTTCGCAATCCAGCGGCCCGTCGCTCTGCTCCTCGCACTTGGCCAAGAGCTCCAGGCGCTGATCATTGAGCGGCCCCAGGCGCTGCATCAGCAGGGCCTTCATCAGCGAGTCCTTGTCGCCGAAGTGATAGTTCACCGCCGCCAGGTTGACCTTGGCCCGTTCGGTGATCTGGCGCAGCAGCACGGCGTCGTAGCCGTACTTGATGAATAATGCCTCGGTCGCTTCCAGCAGTCGGGTCTTGGTGACATTGGGGGCACTGAGTTTCTTGGCGACCATGGAGGGCTAACCTTTACTGGATGAAAAACTGACCGTTCGAACAGTGTTTTAAAAAAAAATTTGATTTTTTATACCCGCGAGATTCCCTAAAAGCAAGGGCCTGAGGGACTCCTAAAGCGCCCATAGGCCGTTTTGTGACCAGTGGGTTCCTGCTCCAAAGCTGTCAAAAAAAGCGCTCGATTACCCGCTCTAGACAGCTAGCGCCCAGGAATGAACGCAGTTACTATTCAAACAAGTTTTTTAAAATAATAAATAAAACCAGAGCTTGGCGCTGCTCCAAAAAACTGCCCCGAAGACTCCCCCAGGTGTGGTTTTTTTCAGACAGTCCGTCGAGCCAGCCGGCGCAGTAAGCGATGACAGAGACGATAATCGAGCAAGGTTTCATCTCCCTGCAGGGCATAGGCAAGAGCTATCGGCTGGCGGAGCAACCGCTCCATATTCTCAAGAACGTCTCCTTGTCCATCCAGGCCGGTGAAAGCTGCGCCATCCTCGGTGCCTCCGGCTCTGGCAAGAGTACCCTGCTGAATATCCTCGGCCTGCTGGACCTGCCCGACAGCGGCGACTATCGCTTCGCTGGCCACGATATCTTCCGCGCCAGCCCCGATCAGCTGGCGGCGATCCGCAACCGCCAGATCGGCTTCGTGTTCCAGAGCTTCAACCTGCTGCCACGCCTGAGCGCACTGGACAACGTCGCCCTGCCCCTGAGCTACCGTGGGGTAGCACGGCGTGAGTCCCTGGAGCGAGCCATGCACATGCTCGACCAGGTCGGCCTCGGGCAGCGTGCCGACCACCGTCCGGCGGACCTGTCCGGCGGCCAGCGGCAACGGGTGGCCATCGCCCGGGCACTGGTGGGCGAACCCTCGGTCATCCTCGCCGACGAGCCCACCGGCAACCTCGACAGCCACACGGCCCGGGACATCATGGACCTGCTGCTGTCGTTGAACCGTGAACGCCAGGTCACCCTAATCATCGTCACCCACGACCCCGGCATCGCCCAGCGCCTGGAGCGGCAAATCCGGGTCAACAACGGCGTGGTGCAAGAGGTCTGTCCGGCATGAGCCTGATGCTCGAGCAAAGCGCCAGCCAGCTGCTGCACGAAGCCTTCGTCAGCCTGCGGACCCTGGGCAAGCGCTCGATCCTGGCCCTGTTGGGCATCGTCATCGGCAGCTCCTCGGTGGTGGCCCTGATCAATATCGGCCATAACGCCGCCAAGGATGCCGCGGCGATCTTCCAGGACATGGGCACCGATACCCTTGCCGTACAGTTTCCCGATACATCCGGCAGCAAGGCCCGGATGCCTGCGGTCCTGGATATCGACTACCTGTACCAGCGCCTGCCACACATCCTGCATATCGCGCCCGTATCCCTGTTCAGCGGCCCGGTGGTCTTCCAGGGGCGGACCACCAATGCCGGCCTGGTAGGCGCTACCGCACCGCTGGCCCAGGCCATGCGCCTGCAATTGCTGGAAGGTCGTTTCCTCTCGGTATTCGATGCCGGTGAAACCTATGCAGTAATCGGCGCCAACATCGCCCGGACCTTGAGTACGCCCCATCACCCCCTGCGGCTAGGGGACCGGGTTCGGGTCAACGATTACCTGTTCCAGATCATCGGCATTCTGCGCGAACAACCCTCCGCGGTATTGATCCCGGTACAGACCAACGACTCACTGTTCATACCGCTGGAAGGCATGCGGCGAATTTCTCCCTCGCCACAGATCAGCAACCTCATCGCCCGCGCAGCCCCGGCACAGGATATGAACCACGTGGCCAGCGATCTGGAGCAAGCCTTGAAAAAACTCGTCCCAGGGCGAGGCGTCGAGGTCCAGATACCACAGCAGATCATCGACGGCATGACCCGGCAAAGCCGCACCTTCGGCTATTTGCTGATGGCGCTGGGGGGGATCTCCCTGGTGGGCGGTGGCGTTGGCGTCATGAACGTGATGTTGATGAACGTCTCGGAACGGCGTCGGGAGATCGGTATCCGCATGGCATTGGGGGCCCGACGCCGGGACATTCGCAACCTGTTCCTGCTCGAGGCGGTGACCCTGACAGCCGTTGGGGCCTTGTCAGGGGCCCTCCTGGGAATCAGCGCCGCCTATCTCTATGCCCGGGTCTCCGGCTGGGAATTCGCCCTGGCGTCCACCTCACTGCCACTGGGTGTCGGTAGCACCTTGCTGATCGGCCTGTTCTTCGGCCTGTATCCGGCGCTTTCGGCCTCTGCCCTGCAACCGGTGGAGGCCTTGCGGGATGAGTGAACGTATCGTCGCCCTGTTGCTGTGGTCATGCCTGCTCAGCCCATTGGCCCTGGCCAAGGAGATGGATGTGCTCAGCCAGGCATCGGCCCCCAGCATGCGCAATATCGGTGGGCACCAGGACGGCGCCACACTGCTGAACCAGCAGGTCGACCTGACCCTTGCCGATGCCGTCTACCTGGGGCTGCGCAACAACCGCACAATCCGCAGCGCCTACCTGGACCGTGTCACGCAGAAATACGACTTGCTGGTCGCGGAAGACACCTTCAACCCCAAGTTCTCGATCAACGGCACCTACCAGGCCAACAGAGGCAGTGCGGACGGTGTACGCAACGCCACGCTCAAACCCTCCTCGACCCTGCTCACCGAATACGGGACTCGGTTGAACCTGGCCTGGAACCAGGAGCTGAGCAATGCCAACCGGGCCGGTTACAACCGCCGGGACGGGCTGGACCTCTCCATTATCCAACCGCTGCTCAAGGGCGCCGGCTGGGATGTCACCACCGCGCCCCTGCGCCTGGTACGCCTCAACGAGCAAGCCAATCGCCTGAACCTCAAGGCTGGCGTGGCGCAAACCATATCCGCCGTCATCAGCGCCTACCGCGATCTGCTTCGGGCCCAGGAGCAATTGACTATCGTGGAGGCGGCGCTCAAGCGGGCCAATGCCCTGCTCGACGTGAACCGGGCCCTGATTGCCGCCGGCCGGATGGCCGAATTCGAGATCGTGCAGACTGAGGCCGATATCGCCACCCAGGAACTGGGGGTCGAGGATGCGCGCAATCAGGTCGACAGCAATCGCTTGTCATTGCTGCGCCTGCTGGCGCTTGACCTGTCGGCCCGGGTTCGAGCCAGCGATGCGTTGCAAGCAACACAGATCAGCATCGGCCGCCAGGAGGCCTTGCGCCTGGCCCAAATCCAGCAGCCCAACTACCTGGCGACCCTGCTGGGCAGCCAGCAGGCCGATCTGAACCTGGTCGTGGCCAAGAGCCAGGGACTCTGGGATGTCTCGCTGGTCGCTGGCGCCAATCAGGTTCGCAATCGCTACGACAATGACAGCGGCAACGGTTCAAGGCGTAACTGGGACAGTTATGCCGGGGTCCAGGTACAAATTCCCATCGGTGACCCGAAGACCCGCCAACAGGAAGTCCAGGCCCGGGTTGCCGTGGAGAAGCAGGAGCTGACCATTGCCGAAGCCCGTCAGGAACTGGAGCGCAATGTCAACGATGTAGTGCGCGACCTGGGGACGCGCTGGCGCCAATATGAGATCTCCCAGCGCGCCGTGGAGCTATCCCGGCGCAAGCTGGAAATCGAGCGGGAAAAGCTCAGCGCCGGACGCTCCAGCAACTTCCAGGTACTGAGCTATGAAAACGATTTGCGTACCAGCGAAAACGCGCGCCTGAATACCCTCATTGCCTATCTCAACGCCCAGACCCAACTGGACCTGACGCTGGGCACGACCTTGGAGACCTGGGACATTGAGCTCAACGACTTCTGATCCCAAGAAACTACGCAAACGCCGTATCCAGGCTGGCATTGCCATCGCCCTGCTGGTGGTGGCCGGTGCCGTCGTGATCAGCTATCGCGCCCCGGCCGAGCCGCAACCCGGCAAAGGGCAATGGATCGAAGTGAGCAACGCGCCATTGACCCACCAGATCGGCCTGGTGGGCAAGATCGAACCCTTGCAGACCATCAGCCTGGTAGCGCCCTTCGACGGCAATGTCCTGGCCAGCCTGGTGGAACAGGGCCAGCGGGTCGAAGCCGGCCAGGTGCTGCTGAAAATGGACCCGAGCCTGATCGAGATCCAGTTGCGCGAGGCCTTGTCGGTACAGCTCAAGGCACGCCGCACGGTGCAGGAGTTGCAGGATTGGGACAACAGCCCCCAAGTGTCCAGGGCCCGACGCACCTTGCGAACCTCGCAGATGACCGTCAGCAATACCGAGCGCAAGCTCAACGAGAGCCAGAACCTGTTCAGCCGGGGCATCATCCCCCGCAACGAACTCGATGACCTGACCCAGCAATTGCAGACCCAACGCATGGACCTGACCGCGGCCCAGGGCGAGTTGCAGCAGGCACAGGAACAGGGCAAGGGCGAATACCGCCAGATCGCCGACATGGAACTGACCAATGCCACGGTCAAGTACGAAGCCCTGCGCGCTTTGCTTGCCGGCAAGGACGTCAAGGCGCCCTTTGCCGGGATCGTCGTGCCGGCACCCGGGATCACCCTGGCGCAAGCGGCCTCGGCTGCCACCTCGGGCTCGATCCAGAACGGTAGCAAGGTCGGCCAGGGCCAGGCGCTGTTCGGCCTGGCCAACATCGAGCAGCTGAAAATCGTCAGCAAGGTCTCGGAGCTGGATATCAACCAGCTACGCCAGGGCCAGAGCGTGGAGATTCTCGGCGATGGCTTCGATGGCGAGCGCCTTCGCGGCCAGGTGGACATCGTCAGCAGCCTCGCCCTGCCGGCAGATGCTTCGGGCGGCAGCGCCCAATTCCCCGTGACCCTGTCGGTTCCCAAGCTGACCCAGGAACAACTGCAACGGGTACGCCTGGGCATGAGCGCCCGGCTCACCATCATTACCTACAGCAATGACCAGGCGATCGTGGTACCTCCCTCGGCGATCCAGCACAGCGCCGAGGGCATGAGCGTGGAATATCGCCCCGCAGCCGACCAGCCGCCCCGGCGGGTACCCGTGACCACAGGCCAATCGACGGCCGAAGGCGTGGAAGTGTTCGGCCTGCAATCAGGCCAGGTACGGCTGCCCGAGGGCCAGTGAGCACGCTGGGAAGATGTGGCTTGCCAGCCTTGAGGAAACTGCAGGCATAAAAAAGCGCCCCGCAGTGCAATGCCGATCGGTTAAGGACATCAGGCGCGAGGCTTGCCCGCGATGGACTGCAGAGCGCTGCGTTTATCCCGTAAACGCGCACTACCGCTCACGACCATCGCGGGCAAGCCTCGCTTCCATCACATGCCCGTTGTGCTCAGGTTCAGCGCAGGGCCCGGCGCAGGACCTTGCCGACCGTGGTCTTGGGCAGCTCTTCGACACGGAACTCAACGTAGCGCGGCACCTTGTAGCCGGTGAGGTATTCCCGGCAGTGGGCCAGCAGTTGCTCCTGGGTGAGGTTCGGGTCCTTGCGCACCACGAAGATCTTCACCTTCTCCCCGGTGACTCCATCCTCGACGCCGATGGCCGCTACTTCCGCCACCCCGGGATGCAAGGCCACCACATCCTCGATCTCGTTGGGGTACACGTTGAAGCCAGACACCAGGATCATGTCCTTCTTGCGGTCCACCAGGCGGATGAAGCCCTTTTCGTTCATCACCCCGATATCGCCCGTAGAGAGCCAGCCGTGGCGGTCCAGGACCTTGGCGGTTTCCTCGGGTCGCTGCCAGTAGCCCTTCATCACCTGCGGGCCGCGTACCTGCAACTCGCCCTCCTCGCCGATGTCCGCCAGTTGGCCGTCCTCGCGCATGAAGCGCACCCAGGTGGACGGCAGCGGCACACCGATAGTGCCGCTGAAATCACTTTCGCGCACACGGGCGACCTCGATCGGGCTGATGCTCACCACCGGCGAGCATTCGGTCAGCCCATAACCCTCGACGATCGGTACCCCCGTCACCTCTTTCCAACGCTGGGCCACGGCGGTGTGGGTAGCCATGCCACCAGCAATCGCCAGCTTCAGGTCGGAGAAATCGCGCCCACGGAATTCCTCGTTCTCCAGCAAGCCATTGAACAAGGTGTTGACCCCGACGATGCCGCTGAACTTTTCCTTGCGCAGGATCATCTGCACCCGCTTCACGTCACGGGGGTTGGCGATCAGGATATTGCGCCCCCCCAGGCACATGAACATCAGGCAGTTCACCGTCAGCGACAGCACGTGGTACAGCGGCAGCAGGGTGACGTTGGTTTCCTGCTGGTTCTCGTCCAGCTGGTCGCCGACCCAGGCCTTGGCCTGCATCAGGTTGGCCAGGATGTTGCGGTGGGTGAGCATGGCGCCCTTGGCATCGCCCGTGGTACCACCGGTGTACTGCAAGAAGGCGATGTCGTCCTGCGCAAGCTCCACCGGCCGGTACTCCAGCACGGCCGCCAGCTTCATCATCGCCGGGAAGCGAATGGAACCTGGCAGGTTGAACTTGGGAACCTGCTTCTGCACATGGCGCAGGACGAAATTCAGCGCCGCCCCCTTGAAGGTGCCCACCAGGTCGCCGATGGAGGCCACCACGATGTTCTTCAACTTGCTGCCCGGCATGGCCTGTTCCAGGGTATGGGCGAAGTTCTCGAAGATCACCACGGTCTCGGCGCCGCTGTCCTTGAGCAGATGGCGCAGCTCATGGGCGGTGTACAGCGGGTTGACGTTGACCACCATGGCGCCGACCAGCAGCGTACCGAACAGGCAGATCGGGTACTGCAGGCTGTTGGGCATCATCAACGCCACCCGATCGCCCTTTTTCACCCCCTTGGACTGCAGCCAGGCGGCGAAAGCGAACACGCGCTTTTCCCACAGGTCGTAGCCCATCTCGGTGCCGATGCTGACATAGGCCACCCGTTGTCGATACTTGTCCACGTGTTCGAGAAACACCTCGCGCAACGACGGGTAACGGTCGATGTCGGCTTCGATATCGCTGGGTACACCCGACATGTAAGCGTTGAGCCAGATACGCTCGGCAGGTTGCAGGCTTGCGACGCTCATGGGCAGTCTCCTTGTTATTTTATTTTTCGACGATGGCGGTTACACCCAGCCCGCCTGCTGCACAGACGGAAATCAGTCCGCGGCCTCCCCCGCGCTCGTGAATGGCCTTGGCCAGGGCCGCCAACAGCCGCCCACCGGTAGCGGCAAAAGGATGCCCGCACCCCAGGGAGCCGCCGTTGACGTTGAGTTTGGCCCGGTCGATGCTCCCCAGCGGCCCTTCGAGCCCGAGCTTGTCCCGGCAATAGTCGGCATCCTCCCAGGCCTTGAGGGTGCACAGCACCTGGGCAGCGAAGGCTTCGTGGATCTCATAGAAATCGAAGTCGCCAAGCCCCAGCCCCTCCCGGGCCAGCATGCGCGGTACTGCGTAGGCTGGCGCCATCAGCAGGCCCTCGGTGCCATCGACGAAGTTCACCGCCGCGGTCTCCCCGGTACGCAGGTAGGCCAGCACCGGCAGGTTGTTGGCCGCGGCCCACTCTTCGCTGGCCAGCAGCACCACCGAGGCGCCATCGGTCAGGGGCGTCGAGTTGCCGGCCGTCAGGGTGCCGCTGTTGCGGTCATAGGCCGGTCCCAGGCCGGCGAGCTTTTCCAGGCTGGCGTCGGCCCGCAGGTTGTTGTCCCGCGCAAGGCCGCGATACGGCGTCATCAGGTCGTCGAAAAAACCCCGCTGATAGGCCGCATTCAACCGTTGGTGGCTGGCCAGGGTCAGTTCGTCCTGGGCCAGGCGCTTGATCTGCCAGCGCTTGGCCATTTCCTCGCAGTGCTCGCCCATGGACAGGCCGGTGCGCGGCTCGCCGTTACGCGGCAGCAATGGCTTGAAGAACATCCCCGGGCGCACCTTGAGCAGGCTACGCAGCTTGTTGCCGGTACCCTTGGCGCGATTGGCCGCGAGCAAGGTGCGACGCAAGCCTTCGTTGATGCCGATGGGCGCATCGGAGGTGGTATCGGAGCCACCGGCAATACCCACCTCGATCTGCCCCAGGGCGATCTTGTTGGCCACCAGCAGCGCCGCCTCCAGCCCGGTGCCGCAGGCCTGCTGGATATCGTAGGCCGGGGTCTGCGGCGACAACGTGGTGGACATCACACACTCACGGGCCAGGTTGAAGTCCCGCGAATGCTTGATCACCGCCCCCGCGGCGAACTCCCCCAGGCGTTGTCCGGCAAGGCCGTACCTGTCCACCAGGCCCTGCAGGGCCGCCACCAGCAGGTCCTGGTTACTGTCATTGGCATACACCGTGTTGGAACGGGCGAACGGAATCCGGTTGCCACCGATGATCGCTACCCGGCGCACCGGCGCCGGATTGAAACTGTACTCAGTCATTCCCGAGCTCCCCAGGTCAGTAGGCCGCGCATATGGGGCTTGTCGCCCGCGTTGTTGCGCACTTCGAATTCATGGCGCGGGCCGTCGGGCACGCGACTCCACAGGCTTACCGAGGCCGGTAGGAAAATCGGCAGCTTGAACTCGCAATCCAACTGCGCCACGGCCAGCGGATGCGGTGGTTGTTGCGCCGCCAGGGCCCGGCCCAGGGTCCACATGCCATGGGCGATGGGCCGACGGAAACCGAACAATCGCGCACCCAGCCAGGAGGTGTGGATCGGATTGAAGTCGCCGCTGACCTTGGCGAAACGTCGCCCCAGGTCCCCGGCCAGGCTCCAGCGTTGGGTGCGCACCAGGGCCTGTTCATCCAGTTCCAGCGCCCCAGCCCAGGGCTCGCCCACAGGGTTGGAAACGCCGCGGCGCAGGTACAGGCTGTCGCCCTCCCAGACCAGCCCGCCACCACTGTAGGCACGGGTGGCGATGGACAGGGCCTGGCCCTTGGGATGGGCGACCCAGCGCTCGGCAAAGACTTCCAGGCGCAGGGCCTGGCCCTCCTCCAGGCGCTGATGCTGGCGAATGTGATTGGCCAGGTGGACCATGCCACTGGCCGGATAGGGAAAGGTCCGGCTGGTGAGCAGCAACAGATGCAGGGGAAACGCCAAGGTATGGGGGAACGACAGCGGCACCCCATGCTCGCGGCGGAACCCGCAGGCCTGGGCATAACGGGCGACCTGCGCCGCCTGCAGCTCCACCGCCGGGCGCACCAGGCGCTCGGTAGGCAACGGCGGTGCGGTCTCAAGCTTGGGCTTGCGCAAGCCGCGCAGGCCGTCGTAGAGCAACTGGCCACGGGACGGTGGCGGCTCGATGATGCGAATCGCGGAATCGGCACTCATGGCTCAGGCTCCCAGCAGGCTTTGCCCGCAAACGCGGACCACCTGCCCATTGACCCCGCCGGAGGCTGGATGGGCCAGCCAGGCGATGGTCTCGGCCACATCCACCGCCTGCCCACCCTGGGACATGGAGTTCATCCGCCGTCCCGCCTCGCGGATCATCAACGGGATCTTCGCGGTCATCTGGGTTTCGATGAACCCCGGGGCCACGCCGTTGACTGTGATCTGCTGGCGCGCCGCCAACGGCGCCAGGGCCTGGACCAGGCCGATGACCCCGGCCTTGGAGGTGGCGTAGTTGCTCTGGCCGAGGTTGCCGGCGATACCGGAAATCGACGACACGCAGACAATCCGCCCGCCCGGATTGAGCCCCTGCCCCTCCAGCAGCGCCTGGCTGAGCAGCAACGGCGCTTCCAGGTTGACGGCCATGACCTTGCGCCAGGCGGCCTCGGTCATCTTCGCCAGGGTCTTGTCCAGGGTGATGCCGGCGTTGTGCACCACGATATCGAAGGCGCCCTGCTCAGCGACGAACGCCAGCAGGCGCTGGCCAGCATCGGCCGCGGTGATGTCCAGGGCCAGGGCGCTGCCACCCAGGCTGGCGGCGGCCTGTTGCAGCTCGGCCTCGCTCTGCGGGATGTCCAGGCACACCACCTGGGCGCCTTCGCGGGCCAGGACCTTGGCAATGGCCAGGCCGATGCCACGACAGGCACCGGTAACCAGGGCCCGGCGCCCCCCCAGGGGCCGCTCCCAATCCAGCTGCCGAGGCACATCCACCGGTTCGCCGATGCGTACCACCTGGCCCGAGACATAAGCCGAGCGCCGGGACAGGAAGAAACGCAGGCTGCTGTCCAGTTCCGCTTCGGCACCGGGCTCGACATACAGCAGTTGTACGGTGATGGCCCGGCGCAGTTCCTTGCCCAGGGAACGCACGAAACCCTCCAGCGAACGCTGGGCCACCGCCTGGGCCAGTTCGGTGCAACGTTCCGGCGGCGTCCCCAGGATCACGACCCGGCCATGGGCGGTCAGGCGCCGGACGTTGGCATGGAAGAAGCGATACAGCTCATCGAGCTGGGCGACGTCGCCCAGCCCGGTGGCATCGAACACCACGCCCTGGACCTTCACGGTCGAGGGCGCGTTGATGCTTGCGGCCTGCGCCGCCACGATATCGGTGGCGGAAAAGATCCGTTGCAACTCGCCCAACAGGCGCCCCTCGGGCGCCGCAGCGAGAATCACCGGGTTGATCAGGTTGCCGCCCTGCCCCTCGCGGTTGCGTTGCAGCGGCACCGGTTGTGGCAGGCCGGTGCGCTGGGCCAGCCAGCGGCCCCACCCGGAATTGACGAACGAAAGATAACCGTCGGACATATATGGATTCCAATCAAAACCAGTAGAAGGTCAATAGGCCGAGTCGCTGGCCGCTACCGTGTCTTCGCTGCTGGCGCTGCGCTTGCGCGAGGCCGGCTTGGCGCTCTGTTCGAAATGCGCCTGGCGTTGTTGCAAGGCTTCCAACAGACCGAAATCCTGCGGGAAGTCGTCTACCTGGATCGCGTGATCGCCGTACTCCACATAGCGGTCGAGCAATTCGTCCTCGTCCTGGCTGATCAATTGCAGTTCCCGGGCCTTGAGTCGCCATACGTCGAAGGCGTCGCGGGAGATCGGCAGCGGTGCCAGGGTGCCCTGCTTGACCGCCGGCTTGAGCCGCGCCTCGATCAGCTCCACCTGCGGTTGCAGGCGGAACGCCAGTTCGCCGTAGGCCAGCTTGTCGATGTCCGGTTGCGGGATGTAGGAATCGGCCAGCAGGCGGTCGCGGGTCGCGCCCGGGGTCTGCACCAGCTCGGCGACCTCTGCCAGCAGGCGGTCGCTGGGTTTGTGCTGGGGAATGCCGAACGGAAAGCTCAGGCCACGAATGATCCGCGCCGCGGCCTTGGACGGGTAGTTTTCCAGGACTTCGGCCAGGGCCTCGTGAGCCCGCAGCAGCGCGTCCTGGGCAGCCCAGTGCACCAGGGGCAGGTCGGCCTGGGGCCGGCCATCGTCCTCGAAGCGCTTGAACACGCAGGACAGGATGTACAGCTGGGAGAGGATGTCGCCCAAACGCCCGGTGATGCTTTCCTTGCGCTTGAGTGCGCCGCCCAGCACGCCCATGGAGATGTCCGAGACCAGGGCCAGCACCACCGACAGGCGCTGGACCTGGCGGTAGTAAGGCGCCAGGGCCTTGTCGGTGTTGCTCGGGGCCTTGATCAGGCGCCCGCCGGTCACCGCATGCACGGCCGCGCGCACGGTGTTGGCGAAGACGAAGCTGATGTGGCCGAACATGGCGCTGTCGAAATCCTCCAGGCCCTTGCGCCCGGTATCGCGGGCCGCCTCCATCTCGCGGAACACGTAAGGATGGCAACGGATCAACCCCTGGCCGTAGATGATCAGGCAGCGGGTCATGATGTTCGCGCCTTCCACGGTGATGGCTATCGGGCTTTGCTGGTAGGCGCGGGCCAGGAAGTTGTTGGGGCCCATGCAGATGCCCTTGCCAGCGACGATATCCATGCCGTCGTTGACGATGATCCGCGCGCGCTCGGTGACGTGGTACTTGGCGATGGCCGAGATCACCGAAGGTTTTTCGCCGGCATCCAGGGACGCCACCGATACCCGGCGTACCGAGTCACAGGCATACAGGTGCCCGGACATGCGCGCCAGGGGCGCCTGGACGCCCTCGAACTTGCCAATGGGCAGGCCGAACTGCTTGCGCATCGCCGCATAGGCGGTCGTGCCGCGGACCGCGACCTTGCCCAGGCCGACGTTGGACGACGGCAGGGAAATCGCCCGCCCGGCGGCCAGGCACTCCATCAGCATGCGCCAGCCATTGCCCACCTGCGCCGCGCCGCCAATCACCCACTCCAGGGGAATGAACACATCCTTGCCGGTAGTCGGGCCGTTCTGGAATACCGCGTTCAGCGGCCAATGCCGGCGCCCGGTGTTCACCCCCGGATGGGTGGTGGGAATCAGTGCGCAGGTGATGCCCAGGCTGCCCTTCTTGCCCAGCAGGCCGTCCGGGTCTTCGGCGCGAAATGCCAGGCCCAGCACGGTGGCGATCGGCCCCAGGGTGATGTAGCGCTTGTCCCAGGTGACACGAAAGCCCAGGACCTCCTGGCCTTCGAACTGGCCCTTGCAGACCACGCCGGTATCGGGGATGGCCCCGGCGTCGGAGCCGGCATAGGGGCTGGTCAGGGCAAAGCACGGAATGTCTTCGCCACGGGCCAGGCGCGGCAGGTAGTGCTGGCGCTGGGCCTCGGTGCCGTAGTGCAGCAGCAGTTCGGCCGGGCCCAGGGAGTTGGGCACCATGACCGAGATCGCCGCCGCCGAGCAGCGGGTGGAGAGCTTCATCACCACCTGGGAATGGGCATAGTGCGAGAAACCTTTGCCGCCGTACTGCTTGGGAATGATCATCCCCAGGAAGCCGGCTTCCTTGGTGTACTGCCAGGCCTTGGGCGACAGGTCCTGCCAGACCTGGGTGGTTTCCCAGTCGTTGGCCATGTCGCACAGGGTTTCCACTTCGTTGTCCATGAACGCCTGCTCTTCGGCGCTCAGGCTGGCCGGTGCAGCACCCAGCAGGCGTTTCCAGTCGGGCTTGCCGCTGAACAGCTCGGCGTCCCACCACACGGTGCCGGACTCGATGGCCGCACGCTCGGTATCGGACATCGCCGGCATGATCTTGCGAAACATCGCCAAGGCCTTGCTGGTGAGCAAGGTACGACGCAGCGGCTTGAGCGTCAGCAATGCAGCAGGTGCTACCACCAGCACGATCCCCAGGACCAGGCCCAGGGTGCCTACCAGGCCCAGCAGATGCCCGGCCGCCAGCCAGACCAGGCCGGCACCCAGCCACAGGGCTGCCGTTGCCTGCCGATACGCCAGGGCCAACGCCGCGGCAACTCCCACCAATAACCAGACAATCATGGAATACCTCTCTTGTTCTAACGAGACAGCTCCTTGGAGCCCGGGCGTTGTGCCGGCCCCTCGGAAACCACACTACAAAGGAAACAAGTGCGTTTCAAATTTTATTTTGAAATTTTTATTTAACATTTTTCTACAACACAAAATGGCTGAACGCAGTCAGCCAGAAGGGGGAAAAATGAATGAAAACGGCCTCTACAAAGGCCTGTTTAGCCAACGGCAACAGCGCAATTCCTTGGTGCTGTCGTTGGCTCGGTGGGGGTTCGTCCTTAGAAGCTATAGGTGGCGGATAGGCTCACCACTTCACCCTTGGCATCGACCTTGCCGTCCAGGCGAGAACCGCCGAGGCGGTCCTGGTTGACGGTCTTGAGCTTGGCCTCCTTGACGAATTGCCGAGAGTAGGCGCCGTCGATGGTCAGGCCTGGAATGGCCTTGATGTCATAGCCAAAGCCCAGGGAGGTGAACCAGCGATCGTTGTCTGGGATCCGCGGGTCACGGGTCGAATCCCGGGTCGGGGTCTCGTCGAATGCCACACCGGCACGCAAGGTCAGCTGGTCGGTGAAACGATAGTCGCCGCCCAGGGAGTACATCATGGTGTCTTTGTATTTGTACGGGATGGAGACGATGGTGTTGCCTTGGGACTTGAGGGTCAGGTCCTTGAACGATGACCATTGGGTCCAGAGCATACTGGCTCCGAGAGTGAAACGATCATCGAACACATGCACCCAGTCCAGGCCGACGGTTGCAGGAATATCCAGTTGCGTGGACGCCTTGGCTCCGTCGGGGTTCAGCTTCAGGCCGGGATAGGCCGCTTCTACCAGAGTCTTGTTGCCCGGGTACGCAGGGATCGTCATTTGATCACGCCCCAGTTTATCGGCATAGATGTTGTAATTCCCCTCCATCTTGTTCTTGATCTTGGCGTGATAATTCAGGCCCAGCGTGTCACGATCCGTGGGCTTCCAGACCACGCCGGTGAACCAGCCCACCGAGGTGTTGTCCACTTTTACCCGCATTAGGTTCGATCCAGCCCCAGATGGAAAATTCGCCGCCCCTTCTCCCAACCCGGGAGAGAGTGCCGCAGCCCCGCTGAGGTTGAGGTTCTGGCTGACGAATCCCTGGCTTCGCTGGACGATGAGGCCTCCCCCTATGGAAAAATCATCCCTGACCTTGAACGATAACGAACCGGTCAAGCCCACGGTTTCGATCTTGGTATCGACAGCAAAGTCACGGAGCTTGGAGCCGTTCTGGTCCCAGGTACTGCGCATGCCCATGGGCACGACCTGGCTAAGACCGAAAGCGAACCGATCATTGATCGGCATCACCATGAACCCTGTCGGCAGCCACGCGGTAAAGCCACCCTGGCCACCATTGCCGTCCAGAGGAACAGCCGTATCACCCGGAATGCCATCTCCATCCACAGGCAGCATGGTCGCCGGGTCCCCACGGAAGTCATAGGCATTGCCTTTGTACTTCATCTTGATGCGGGCGTAGTCGACCGTCATCTGGGCAACGTTGCGATCGATAAAGGCCATGGCCGCCGGGTTGTTGAATGCAGCGCTAGGGTCGTTCTTGAACAGCGAGCCCCCCCCGAAGGCTCGACCCCATCCAGGAGCCCCGTAGGTCGGAGTAGAGAAACCACCCGCCTGCACCGAGCCAGAGCCGATCAGGCTTCCCAATACTGCCAGGCCAATGGCCGCCTGGAGCTTGTATTTCTTGTTATTCATGCCCTACTCCTTACTTACCTTACTTATTGTTATCGGCTGTGATCGGTCAACCCACCGATCTTGGGTACTGCTGCTGGCATCTGCAATCAGACGCCTGTTTCCGGTAAAACTAAAAACTGCAACTCATGCATTCATCATGGCGACACCGTTAAACGTGGCGTTGGCTGGACACTCAAAACCGTGATCTTGCATTTGCCAACTGGCTGCGATGAAGGGATGCTCAGGGTATTGGTTGAGTTATCCCAAATAACATTGATAGTTACCGGGATCGGACTGCAATAGTTAACAAACCTCAGATTCATTTTCGACACAGTGCCTGCAGCAACAGTGGGAAAGTACAAGTTCCAAGGTAGGGTCAGCGCGTTGCCCACCGTGCATGGAGGGCTGCTACCATTGATGGAAAAATTGGAGATCAGAGCCTTCGAACCATCTGGCGCCACAGCGCCATAGATATTGACATTGCAGGTAAAAGGAACATTAAAAAAGTCTGGCGACGTAATTGAAATAATACCCGCCGCGGAAAAATTAACGCCTGGCGGTGCAATGGTGACGGCACCAGCCAAAGATGTTACGCCCAGGAAAATGAGGCAAGAAACCAAAGACAACAGTGCCTTGATACTTTCCATTGACTTGCCTCCTCATTCCTGGGACTCATCCGATGCCCTAAAGACCATATCTTTCGCAAAAGCAACAATTCGCCCTGTCATCTATAGTCATCAAGGCTGATACATAGAAAACTTCAAATATTGCAACAGGCACTTCGAGCGAAGTGCCCGTGCCCAACAGTTCTAACCCTGGCTCAATCCGACACAGTGAAACGTGGATTTGGATTGACACTCAAATCCGTGATCGTGCAACGCCCCACCTGTTGCGGAGTACTGACCCATAGTTTGTTTTGTTCATTGCTCCAGTTGCCGCTGATGGTCGCCGGTGTGTCGCTGCAAGCAGAAAGAACCTGAAACATGACACCGGAGACGGTACCGCTGGTGGTACTGGTGGCAGTCAAGGTCCAGGGCAAGTTTTGCAGCACCGGCACACCACAAAGAATATTACTACCGCCGACAGTGGCACCTGTTATCGTGGCTTTGGAGCCATCTGCCGCGACGTTACCGCTGAAATTGATATTGCATTTCACCGCCCTGTTAAACGAGGCTGGCGACTTTACCGTAATAGTACCCGGAGCAGTGAAACTTGCCCCTTTAGGTTCAATGGTCGCTGCGCTGACCATTGACGTCACGCCCAGACAGATAACACAAGACGCCACAGAAAACAGAGTTTTTATAGTGTTCATCGCGTTATGCCTCTTAATGTTTGGACTCGACCGAACATCCATTCAAGTTATTGTTAGTTAGTTCATCAAACCTCAACTTTCAGTTACGTTGCAGATCAGTCTTCGATACATTGCAACAGGCACCCCAAGCGAGGTGCCTGTTTTCCCAGCCGGTGATCAGCAGGCTAGAAACTTACACCTGCATCAGTTCGATACAGTGAAACGTGGATCTGGGTTGACGCTCAAAGCAGTGATCTTGCATTTGCCGACTGGCTGCGCCGAAGGAACGCTCAGGGTGTTGGTCCCATTGTTCCAGGCAATATTGATGGTGACCGGAGTAGCGCTGCAGTCGTTGAGGATCTTGAAGTTCACGCCAGATACAGTGCCCGAGGTGGCGTTGGCGGGAGTCAGGGTCCAAGGCAGGTTTAGCAGTACTGGCACACCGCACAGTGGGTTAGAACCGTTGACAGTGGCGCCAGTGATGGTGGCGTTAGGGCCGTTCACAGTACCGGTGAAGTTGATGTTGCAGGTCACCGGCTGATTGAACGACGCAGGCGAGGATACAGTGATGGAGCCCGGAGCCGAGAACGGACCGGCAGGGCTGATGGTCGCTGCGCTAGCCATCGACGCGGCGCCGAGGCAGATGGCGAAGGAAGCGACAGATACCAGAGTCTTGATGCTTTGCATTGTTGTTTTCCTCAAGAATTAGGCAACCAGTGTTGCCAGGGGGTTATCAGCCTTGCCAGGTTGTCGATGACGCCATCGACGCTCCGGCTCGACCGAATTCGGTACTGGAGTGCGCTAGGGTGATATCGATGCCGCTTGGACAGCCGGGGCTTTCCAATCCGCTTGCAAGATCATCAGCGTCCCTCCTTGGATTCTGTTTCTACTCAGGGTGCCACCCGGAACTTGGGCGGCATCTGGATCGATACGGTCTTGATGGTGCAGCCGCCGTCGAGGCTGACCTGGGCCGCTTCGAGTTTGCCGGTGGTGTTGTTCCAGCTGCCCTCGGCTGTGCTCGGGCCGCATTCACCGCCCACCAGGGGGGCGTGCACCGTGACCCGGATACCCGACATGGCACCGCTGGTTTCGTCCTTGGCGATCAGCTTCCAGGGCAAGTGCGTGGCTTCGACCTGGCCACACTTGAGGCCGCCGCTGAAATCGACTTTCTCGACACTGGCATAGCTGCCATCAGGACTGATCTTGCCGCTGACCTGGATGGTGCAATCGGCATTGATAATGCTCTTGGCAAAACTGATGGGGCCCTTGGCGGTGAACTCGGTGTTGGCCGGTTCGATGCGCGCGGCGTCGGCCGCGTTCATCAGCGATACACCCACCAGGACCACGAACAGACGGGCTGCGAACAGCGGTGAGATAGACATCCGTGACTTCCTTACAGTTGCTTATTGTTGTTGTCGGTCAACGTGTTTAAGGACTTCTGTCTTGCTCTGCTCACCCTTCAAGAGGTGAATCACAGGCGAACACAACCGGTTCACGAGCACTTGAAGTGGTGAGCAGTACAACTAAAGAGCGGTGTCTCAATCGGTTGCGTTGAAGCCGTAGCGCTTGAGTATCTCGGCACGCTTGGCCGGCTGGATATTGGCCAGCCGTACATCACCCGAGTAGTGGGCCAATACCCGGTGATCCATCAGCCGGCGCCAGAGGAACGGTACGTAGGCCCAGACGATCATGGTGGCGTAGCCATAAGGCAGCTGCGGTGACTCATCGAAGTGGCGCAGCGCCTGGTAGGCACGAGTGGGGTTGGCATGGTGGTCCGAATGCCGCTGCAACTGGAACAGGAAGATATTGGTGACGATCCGGTTGCTGTTCCAGGAATGGCGTGGCGAGCAGCGCTCATAGCGGCCATTGGGTTGTTTCTGGCGCAGCAGGCCGTAGTGCTCCACGTAGTTCACCACTTCCAGCAGGGAGAAACCGTAGATGCCCTGGATCACCAGGAACGGGATCACCGCAACGCCCAGCCAAGCGATCAGCACCCCCCACAGCACCAGGCTGTAGGCCCAGGAACTGAGCACGGTGTTCTTCCAGTGCAGGGTCGGCAGGCCCTGCTTGCGCAGCCGCTCGCTTTCCAGGTGCCAGGCCGAGCGCAGGCTGAACCACACGGTGCGTGGCAGGAAGCTCCAGAACGACTCGCCAAGACGCGAACTGGCAGGGTCTTCCGGTGTGGCCACGCGGACGTGGTGCCCACGGTTGTGCTCGACGAAAAAGTGCCCATAGAACGTCGAGGCCAGGGCCAGCTTGGCCAGGAACTTGGACATCAGCAGGTTCTTGTGTCCCAACTCATGGGCGATGTTGATGGCGATGCCAGTAGCCGCCCCAGTGGACATGGCCATGCCCAGGTAGGTGAACCAGGTCACGCTGCCGTGCAATTGCGAACGTTCGGTAACGAATGCCGCGAAATTCGCCAGGCCGCCCTGCAGGTGCAGCTGTTCGCTCAGCTGGACCAGGCCGCCGGCCATGATCCAGTCCACCCCATGGACCGCCATCCAGGCGGTGACTATCAGGGACAGCACCGAGAGCACGGCACAGCTGTAGACGATGAAACGGTAGTAGGGTTGTTTTTCCAGGTCTGGAACGGCGGATTCAGGTGGGTTGCTGGTGTCTTCGCCAATCAGGCCGTCGATCAAGGGGATCAGGCCGAAGATCACCAGTACACCGATCCACCAGGAGAGCTGGATACCGGTAAGGAGCGCGAACACTCCAGACAACAAGGGGGTGATCATGGGCAAGGTGCCCAGCCACCACAGGTGACGCTTGCCATCGGTCCAGACTTGAGGTGCCGCCACTGAAACATTCATGGCAGCCTCCGCAGGATGGCAGAGGACAAGGATGCTATAAAGGAAAGCGCATCTGCGCTGTCCGAAGCGAGAGTGAATGAAGATGAAGCGTGAAATGGCGGTATTTTCATTATTTTAACCACTCAATTGCACTTTCAAAAAAAACATTCAAAACATTTTTTTAAAATAAATAGCGCGGATTCGATAGCTCGTCAACTATTTTTTCAGTCTGTTTTGAATGTCGCCCGTAAAGCAGTTACAGCTGCTGCCAAAGTCGTCGCCGGGCCCCCGAAAGCACCCCGCACCACGCCCCTAGCCTGCTCGTGATGCCGCGAACGGCGGATGCAATATGGTCGCGCTACGCTGCGGTCCGGCCTGCCCGGCAACGTGCCGGACCATGGCGACCACCCGTTCTACCGCGGTAATGGGCAGCATGTGTCCGCGCCCTTGAACGATCTCCAGCGCCAGGCCCGGCACCTTGCCGACCATGGACTCGCCGTGCCTGCGGTAGCTCAGGACCGGGTCCTTGGAGCCGTAGATCAGGCCCACCGGCAGCTTCAGGCTGGAGTAATGCTTGACCATGTCGGGCAAGGCCCGGTTGACCACGGCAATCTCGCTGGAGGCGTTGTAGAAGTTGCTCGTACGCATGCCCAAGAGGCCGCCGCCGCGTACCGCAAAGTCCTCGGGCACCGGGTCCGGGGCGAATACCGCCTTGACCAGGCTGTGCCGCCCGAGCATGGCCATGGGCGCGGCCAACGTCAGTGACATCCAGCGGCGCAGCAGGGCCGGCCGCACGCCCAGGGACAGGAACACCAGGGGCAACATCCGTTGCGGGTGGGTCAGGGGCGCCACCAGGACCAGCCCCGACACAGACTGCGGGTGATTCAGCGCCAGCGACAAGGCAATGGCGCCACCCAGGGAATGCCCGAGCACCAAAGGTTGCCCAAGGTCCAGGGTCCGGATGAACTTGGCGATCAGGCTGGCCTGGGCCGGCAGGTCGGCCGGGGCCCCTCGGGCCCGGGTGGAGTAACCGGAGCCGGGGCGATCGAGAGTGATCACCCGAAACTGCTCACGCAGTTGTGGCGCCAGGGAATGGGTCAGGTTGCGTGCGCAGCCGGACAGGCCGTGGATCATCAGGAGCACCGGCCCCCTGCCCTCATCGGTGTAGTGCAGGCGTTCGCCCCCGACCTCAAGAAAGCGCCCGTTGATCGGCACCTGGCTTTCTATCTTGCGGTCGATACGAAAGCTCACCAGCCAAAGCACCACACTGACCACCAGGAATACCGTCGCCGCTACCAGCCATTCCATACCACGCCCCCTCGAGCTGACCTGTCTCGCGCGGCAACCGAATCACTGATCCGGCCCGGCTTGTCGCCCTGGCCTGGTACCGCCTGTGGAATCCCACCCAAGTCCGGATGGAGCCCGCAAATCCACAGGCGACGAGCGCAGGTGACATTTTCAGGTGATTTATTTAAATTAATTTTTAAAACATTATTTTAAATTGTGCAATCCTGAGTTTTCACTCACTGACGAAAGTCACCCAAGCGTTACTACAATCGAGGTACACACAATGAATGCGTACTCGCCACCCGACGGCCCCGAGGTCGTCGATATCGCCATCATCGGCGCAGGCTTTGCCGGCTTGTGCATGGCGATCAAGCTCAAGCAGGCCGGAATCACGGATTTCTTCGTTGCCGAACAGGCTGCCTCCCTGGGGGGCACATGGCGCGACAACCACTACCCGGGCTGCGCCTGCGACGTGCAATCCCATGTCTATTCCTTTTCCTTTGCTCCCAACCCGAACTGGACGCGGCAATTCGCCCCCCAGCCGGAAATCCGCGAATACCTGGAAAACTGCGCCCGGGATTTCGCCCTGGCGCCCTACCTGTGCTTCAACATGGGCCTGGAGCAAGCGGTCTTCGATGAGGATCGCGAGCGTTGGCAACTGCATTTCAGTAATGGCCGCCGGGTCAGCGCCCGGGTCCTGGTGTCCGGCATGGGCGGCCTGTCGCGCCCGGCGATCCCGGACATCCCGGGGCTCGAGACATTCACCGGCAAGCGCTTCCACTCCCAGCAGTGGGACCATCGCTACTCCCTGCAAGGCAAGCGGGTCGCGGTGATCGGCACCGGTGCCAGTGCCGTCCAGTTCGTACCGAAGATCGCCCCGCGAGTGGCTCAGCTCAAGCTGTTCCAACGCACCCCACCGTGGATCATGCCCAAGCCCGATCGCAAGCTCGGTGCCCTGGAGCGCTGGGCCTTCAAGCACCTGCCCTTTACCCAGCGCCTGGCTCGCTCGGCGCTGTACTGGGCCCTGGAAAGCCGGGTGATCGCTTTCGCCCGGCGGCCCAAACTGATGAAGGTGGTGCAGCGCGTAGCCTTGCGCCACTTGCGCAAGCAAGTGCCCGACCCACTGCTGCGCCAGCGCCTGACTCCCGACTACACCATCGGCTGCAAGCGCATCCTGATCTCCAACGACTACTACCCGGCCCTGTCCAGGGGCAACGTCGGCGTGGTCAGCGAAGCCATCGAGCGCATCGAGGCCGATGCCGTGGTCACTGCCGACGGCACCCGCCATCCCGTGGACTGCATCATCTTCGGTACTGGCTTCCAGGCCACCGACCCGCTGCCCCATGGCCTGCTCTTCGGCCGCCAGGGCCAGGACCTGATGGACTACTGGTCCAAAGGCGCCCACGCCTACCTGGGCACCTGCCTGCCGGGGTTCCCCAACCTGTTCATGATCGTCGGCCCCAACACCGGGCTGGGGCATAACTCGATGATCCTGATGATCGAGGCCCAGGTGGACTACATCCTCAAGGCCCTGGAGCGGATGCGCCAGGACGGCATTGGCGCCCTGGAGGTCAAGGCCGACGTCGAGCGCCAGTACAACCAGCGCCTGCAACAACGCCTGGCCGGGGCCATCTGGTCCACCGGCGGTTGCCGCAGCTGGTACCTGGACCCACGCAGCGGGCAGAACACCACGCTCTGGCCCGGCTCAACCCTGAGCTTCAAGAAGACCCTGCAGCACTTCGAACTACGGGACTACCTGAGCAGCCGCCTGCCCGGCCCCGTTCCTGTCGCCGCACCAATCGTCGCGCATCCACTGAACCTGCAAGAGGCCGTCACCCATGAAGAACTTCAACGGTAAAGTCGCCGCCATCACCGGTGCGGCCTCCGGCATGGGGCGCGCCCTGGCCATCGCCCTGGCCCGCGAAGGCTGCCACCTGGCCCTGGCCGACAAGAATCCCCAGGGCCTGGCCCAAACCGTCGCCCAGGCCCAGGCCGCCACCTTGTTGCCATTGCGCATCAGCAGCCAGGAGCTGGACGTCGGCGATCGCGACGCCATGTTCGCCTGGGCCGCCGCCAGCGCTGCCGAGCACGGTCAGATCAACCTGATCTTCAACAACGCCGGGGTCGCCCTGTCGAGCACTGTCGAAGGCTCGAGCCTGGCGGACCTGGAGTGGATCGTCGATGTCAACTTCTGGGGCGTGGTGCATGGCACCCAGGCCTTCCTGCCCTACCTCAAGCAGGCGGGCGACGGCCACATCATCAACACCTCCAGCGTGTTCGGGCTGTTCTCGCAACCGGGCATGAGCGGCTACAACGCCACCAAGTTCGCCGTGCGCGGCTTTACCGAGTCCCTGCGCCAGGAACTCGACCTGCAGGGCAACGGAGTCTCCGCCACCTGCGTGCACCCCGGCGGCATCCGTACCGACATCGCTCGCACCAGCCGCATCAGCGACAACGTCAAGGGATTCCTCATCGACAACGAACAGCAAGCCCGTGACGACTTCGAAAAGCTGTTCATCACCTCGGCGCAAACCGCCGCCAAGGTCATCCTCCTGGGGGTGCGCAAGAACAAGCGCCGGGTACTGATCGGCCGCGACGCGCACTTCCTCGACCTGTTCATCCGCCTCTTGCCCAGCGCCTACCAGGCCCTGGTGGTATGGGTCAGCCGACGCATGGCGCCCAAGCCGGGCAAGGCTCGGCCAGCGGTGTATGAACCCCAGGATGAACGCGGCCTGTGAGGCCGCAACCTATTTCCATGTCTAGAGGAGCGACAGCCATGCTGCCCGTCCGCCGTGACATCAAGGTCGAACTGCCCGCCGAGCGCATCTGCGATTGGCACGAACAAGGCAGCCACGTGAGCCATTTCTTCAATGCCCTGTCCCTGCTGTTTCCATCCGGCGAGCTGTTCTTCATGGACAGCGTGCGCCACTACCGCGAGCACATCCACGATCCCGAGCTCAAGCGCCAGATCCAGGGTTTTATCGGCCAGGAGGCCATGCACAGCCGCGAGCACCAGCAGTACAACGACCTGCTGCAAAACGCCGGGTTGCCGGCCCACCTGCTGGATCGGCGCTTGCGCATGATCCTCGACTTCCAGAAGAAGCACTTCGCTCCCGCCTTCAACCTGGCGCTGACCATCGCCCTGGAGCACTACACGGCGATCCTCGCCGACCTGCTGCTGCGTGATCCCAGTCGCTTCGGTGACTCGGTGGAAGGCTACCGGCAGATGTGGCAGTGGCACGCGCTGGAGGAGACCGAGCACAAGGCGGTGGCCTACGACGTCTGGAACACCGTGCTCAAGCCGGGCCCCAAACGCTATCTGATCCGCACCGGCACCATGCTGTTCACCACCCTGACCTTCTGGCTGGTGGTGTTCGATTTCCATGTGCGCCTGCTGATCGCCGATCGCAAGCGTGGTGGCCACTGGCGCGGGATGTGGCAGGTGATCAAGTACCTCTACGGGCCCAAGGGGGTATTCCCACGGATCGCCCTGCCCTGGCTGCAGTACTTCAAGCCGGGGTTCCACCCCTGGGATCACGACAACCGCCACCAGTTGCAGCGCATCGATGGCCTGGTACGAGACATCGAGCAGACCCGCTCCGCGGCAGCCAAGTAAGAGGCCGTGCCGGGCACTCGACAATCACGGGCGGCCTGGGCAGTGCCCGGCGCAATCCTCGGGGGCTGCTAATCTGCAGCGGACCCTTCGTGCTCCCGAGCCTGCCCATGTTCCTGATCCTGCTGCCCCACGCCGACTACGACCCCACCGAAAGCGGCCTGCCCTGGCAAGCCGCCCGGCAGGCCGGTTTCGAGGCGTGCTTTGCAACACCATTGGGGATGCCGGCCTATGCCGACTCGCGCCTGGTCAGCCTGGGCTTCGGCCCGCTCAACCCGATGCTCATGACCCGCGCCGCCGACCTGGAGCGCTACCATGACATGACCCGCGATCCGGCCTTTCGCGATCCGCTGGGCTACGCCGACGTCGATCCGCAGGCGTTCGAGGGCCTGCTGATCCCGGGAGGCCATGCCCGAGGCATGCGCAGCCTGCTGGAATCTGATCAAGTGCGGCGGATCATCCTGGCCTTCTTTCGCGCCGACAAACCGGTAGCCGCGGTGTGCCACGGCCCCCTGGCCCTGGCTCGCTGCATCGATCCGCAGACTGGCCACTCGGTGCTTTACGGGCGCAAGGTCACGGCCTTGCTGGCCGGCCCCATGGAACTGATGGCCTGGATCGCCACCGCCCCATGGCTGGGACGCTATTACCGCACCTACGACCACAGCGTCGAAGAAGAGATCAAGTCGGTCCTGGCCAACCCGCAGGACTTCATCCGTGGTCCGTTGCTGCCCAGGCGCGATTCGGCGCAGCATCCCGAGCGCGGTTTCGTAGTCCGCGATCGCAACTTGCTGACTGCACGCTGGCCCGGGGACTGCCACCGCTTTGCCAACGAGTGGGTGGAGCTGCTGCAGCAAGCGCGCACTGCCCAGCCTCAGCCGCTACAGGTCACCCGCTGACCCGGCTTGAAGGCGTATCGGCGAGCCGCCCAGACCAGTACCAGCCCCATCATGGCCAGGGCCGCCATCGCCCAGGGGAAGGACAGCGCACCGAAACGCTGCAGCAACAGGCCGCCCACCACCCCGCCACCGGCGATGCCCAGGTTGAACAGGGTCACCAGCATCGACTGGGCGACATCGGCCCCTTCCCCGGCGGCGTCTGCCACGGCAGTCTGCAGCAGGGTCGGTGCACCACCGAAGGTCAGGCCCCAGGCGATGATGGCCGGCCATACCAGCCATGGCTGCCGGCCAGCGATCCCCAATAGCAAGCAGGCCAGGGCGAAACCCGCCAGGCTGCACAGGGTCAGGCCCCGCAGCCAGCGATCCACCAGCAATCCGGTGCCCCAGATCCCCAGCAGCGACGCCAGGCCGAACAGCAACAAGGCGCGGTCCAGGCTGCTGGCCAGCCCCAGGGATTCGAGGAACACCGCGATATAGGTGTAGAGAATGTTATGGGCCAGGATCCAGACGAAGATCACCAGCAGCGCCTGGGCAATCCCCGGAGTCAGGAAAATCTTCCCCAATGGCTGGCGTTGACCGGCTTGTTGCCCGGGCTGATCAGGGACCGCCAGGCGCACCCAGAGCCACAAGGCCAGGGCCAATAGGGACAAGCTCCAGAACACCGATTGCCAGTCCATCCAGGTCCCGAGCCAAGTGCCCAGCGGCACGCCCAGGCACAGGGCCAGCGGCTGGCCGACGCCCATCACTGCCAGCGCCCGCCCCTGCAACGCAGGGACCACCAGGCGCCGCGCGTAACCGGCCAGCAATCCCCAGACCAGCCCAGCCGCCATGCCAGCGGCAAACCGCGCGACCAGGGTCAGGCCATAGTGAGTCGACAGAGCCGTGAGGCTGTTACCTAGGAGCAAGCCGCCAATAGCCAGCAACAACAAGGGCCGGCGCCGCCAACTGCGGGTCGCGGCGACCAGCGGAATGGCGGCCGCCACCGAGCCCAGGGCATAGACGCTGATCAACTGTCCGGCCATGGCCTGGTCGATGGCCAGGCCATGGCTGATCTGCGGCAGCAGTCCGGCGGGCAGGGTTTCGGTGACGATGGCGATGAAGCCAGCCAGGGTCAGGGCCAAGAGGCGCCAGACCGGCAGCCGCGTGGCGGCGGCCGGATAAGATTCAGGGATGTTCATTCTGAAGATACTCACGCAAGCAACGATCAGGGCTGCGGCAGGCACCACTGTGGCCACCGCAGTAAAAGGCCGGGTTTCAGCCGAGGTAGGAGGCAGCCATGTCCTTGTCGCCATGGCCTTTGTCGAGGGCGCGCTGGAAACGCTGGATCCCTGCCTCGGCCAGATCGACCTTGACTCCGGCCTGCTGCGCGGCAGCCACCATCAGCTGGGCATCCTTCAAGGCATTGGCGAGGGTGAAGCTGGGGCGGTAATCATCGTTGAGCATGGCGGCGGTCTTGGCCTGGAAGTAGCCGCTGTCCAGGGGGCCGCCGGTGACCAACTCGACCACCAGCGCCGGGTCCACGCCAAGCCCCCTGGCCAGCGCCAGGCACTCCGCGGCGCCGTGGGTCAAGGCCAGCACCCAGCTGTTGAGGGCCAACTTCAAGCGACTGCCGCCGCCAGGCACTTCACTGACCCAGGTCACTCGCTTGGCAATGGCATCGAACAGCGATTGGAGCTGGGCCCGGTACTTCTCGGGCCCCGCCCCCAGCACCAGCAGTTGCCCCTGTTCCGCTGGCTGCCGGGTACCGAGGACTGGGGCGTCGTAGAACACCAGCCCCCGGGCCTGGGCAAAGCCATGCAGCTCATCACAGGCCTGGACGCCCACCGTGGCCATTTGCAGCCAGAGCATACCGGGCTCCAGGGCCGGGCCAGCCTGCTCCATGGCCGCCAGCACGGCGGGGCCATCCTTGGCCAGGGTAATGATCACCTCAGCCCCACGCACGGCATCCACGGCCTGCTCGAACACCTGGACGCCCTCTTCCTGCAGCGCCTGGGCCCGCTGTGGCGTGCGATTCCAGGCACGCACTGCAAACCCACGGCGTTGCAGGTTGCGCGCTACCGCCGCCCCCATGATGCCGATACCCAATACCGCGACTGAACGAAATGGCGTGGACATGATGTGTTTCTCCGATTTCAGCGATTTTTTGGAATGATCATTCCAATAAAGGGTAAAAAAACAGCCACCCCGCGGGCTGGCTGAGCGATACATCGACCGCTGTACAGCGGCCTGGACAACGGCCACGCCTGGCGTCAGGCCAGGCTGGCCACGGCCACCTCCACGACATCCAGCAGGCGCTGGCGGCGCTCATCAGGCAGGCTGCCCTTGCCCAGTACCCGCAGGCCCTGGATGGTGCACACCACAAAGCTGGCCAGGGCCCGGGGATTCTTCTGCGACGCGACCTGTCCCTGTTCCTGCCCCTGTCGCAGCACTTGCTCCAGCGCTGCCTCGATGCGCTTGAAGTTCTGCGCAACCCATTGCGCCACCACCGGGTCCTGACCGGCCATTTCCAGTGAAGCATTAGCCGCCAGGCAGCCCAGGCGCTGATCGTCCTGCAGTTCGTTGTCGACGATCTTCATCAGCAGGCGCCGCACCCGCTCCAGGGCCGGAGCCTCTTGGCCCAATAGTTCGATATTGGCCGTGGTCATCTGCTGATAACGCTTGAGCGCGCACATGTAGAGCCCATGCTTGCTGTCGAAGGCGTTGTACAGGCTGCTGCGGCTCAGGCCTGTGCCCTCCACCAGGTCCTGGATGGAAGTGGCGGCATAACCGCGCTGCCAGAACACCTGCATGGCAGCATCGGCGATCTGGTCGGGGTCGAACTCCTTGGGACGCACGGCAAACACCTTTATGGAATGATCGTTCCATAAGTTAAAGGTGCTACGGGTGAGCGTCAACCGTACCGGGGAAAATAATCCCCGGTACCGCCGGCGAGAGACTCATCCGGGAATGGTCCGATGCCGCTCAGGCGTGGGCCCAGCGGCGATGCAGGCTGCGAGCCATGGCATCCAGGGCAAAACCCAGGGCGCCGATCAACAGCACCATGGCCATCAACTCCGAATAGGCCAGGCGATCACGGGTATCGAGAATGAAGTAACCCAGCCCGGCGCTGACACCGAGCATTTCGCAGGGCACCAGGACGATCCACAAGATACCGATGGCCAGGCGCACTCCCGTCAGCACATGCCCCACGACCCCCGGCAGGATGACCTTGCACAAGGTCTCCCAGCGGGTGGCGCTCAGGCTGCGGCTCAACTGCAACCAGCGCGGGTCCAGTTGACGCACCCCAGCGGCGGTGTTGAGCAGAATCGGCCACAACGCGGCAAAGGCCAGCAGGAAGTAGATCGGCTGATCGCCCACGCCCATCAACATCACCACCACCGGCATCCATGACAGCGGCGAGATCATCCGCAGGAACTGGAATGCCGGAGTGGTGGCCGCCTCCAGGTGCCGATAGCTGCCCACCAGCAGGCCCAGGGGCACCCCGACCAGCAAGGCCAGCAACAGCCCCAGCACAATGCGCTTGAGACTGACCCCGATGTGCTCGTACAACTCGCCACGCCCCAGCAGCTCGGCCAGGCTGGAGAAAGTCGCCTCGGGCGAGAAACGCATCGCCAAGCCGTCGCCAGCCAGCAGGTGCACACCCAGCCACCAGCCCAGCAACAGGCTGGCCAGACCGGCCAGCCCCAGGCCCCAATGGCCCAGGGAAGAAGGTTGCTTGTCCATCAGAACGCGAACTCCTCGCTGCGCTCGAAGCTTTCCGCCAGGCCAAAGGCCTTGAGCCCGCCAACGCTGGCGATGGCGTTGCGCACAAAACGGTCGTCCACCAAATCGCCAGCGGCGTGCCGCGGGTCGAGACCGGCAAGAAAGCCCTTGTCCCCCTCGATCAGCGTGTCCTTCAGGCGCTTGACCAGCTCTTCGGTGTAGCTGGGGAACGGATAGGGCTGGAAGTCGATGCGCTGCTCATCCCACTGGCCATTGCGGATCGCGCCACTGGCCAAGTAGGCCTCGCGGTCCGTGGCTGCCGGCGCCAATACCCGACCCAGCACCTGGGGCGCATGGGGGGTGTAGCGGTTGCTACCGTCCTTGGACAGCAGTTGCGCGGCCTCGGCGCGATGTTCGCGGGTCCAGAGCTGGGCCTTGACGATGGCGTTGACCACTTTCTGCGACCACTCGGGTCGGTTGTTCAGATCGTGCTCATGCATGAACACCACGCAGCAGGCGTGATTGCGCCAGACATCGCCGGTAAAGCGCTGCACCCGGCCGACCTTGAGTTCCTCGGCCAGGGCATTGAAGGGTTCGGCGACGATGTAGCCGGCGATGCGCTTGCTGGCCAGGGCTGGCGGCATGTCCGAGGGCGGCAGCACCACCAGGTTGACCTCATTGGCCCCCAGGGCGCTACCGGTGGCCTTGCTCACCGGCACCAGGCCACTGTCACGTAGCAACTGCTGGAGTACCACGTTGTGGATCGAGTACCAGAACGGAATCGCCAGGGACTGTCCCGCCAGTTGCCTGACCTCGGTAATGCCAGGGGCCACGGTCAGGCCGGAACCGCCGACATGGTTCCAGGCCACCACCTTGGCCGGGACCTTGCTGCCATAGCGGGCCCAGACGGTCATTGGCGACAACAGGTGGATCACGTTGACCTGCCCGGAAATGAACGCCTCGATCACCTGGGCCCAACTGCGCAACAGCACCGGACGCTCGGCCTTGATGCCCTCGGCCTCGAACAGGCCGTTGTTGTGGGCAACCAATAAGGGCGTGGCGTCGGTGATCGGCAGGTAGCCGATGCGCACTGGCGCATCCGGCTCCTGGGCCGCGCGAGCCTGCAGGCTATTGAGCAGCGGCAAGGCGCCACCGGCGGTCAGCAGCGCGCTGAGTTTGAGGAAGTCACGACGCGTGTGGGTGAAGTCGTCCAGGCACATGGTCAATCTCCGACGGTGCAGGCAAAGGGGAATTGAGAGGGTTGCGGCTCGCCCGCCGAAGGGTCTTGAGAATCTCGATACGCAAGGCGCCCAACTCCTCGATCCGCTCGGCACGGGGTGCCGGCAGCTCGATACGCCATTGGCCGAGGATGTGCGCCGGGCTGTTACCCAGTAGCAGCACCCGATCGGACAACAGCAGGGCCTCGTCGATATCGTGGGTGATCAACAGCGCCGAAGTCCGGTGCTGGCCGATCACCTTGAGCAGCAGTTGCTGCATGTCGGCCCGGGTCACTTCGTCCAGGGCCCCGAAAGGTTCGTCCAGCAGCAACACCTGCGGCTGGCGGGCCAGGCAGCGGGCCAACGCGGTACGTTGCGCCATGCCGCCCGACAACTGCGCCGGATAGCGCTGGCGGGCGTGCTCCAGGCCGACATCGGCAATGGCCTGGTCGATACGCTCCTGGCGCTGGCGGGCGCTCAGGCGCGGCTGGCGGGCAAAGTCCAGGCCGAAAGCCACGTTGTGCTCCAGGTTCAGCCACGGCAACAGGCTGGGGTCCTGGAATGCCACAGCAACCCGCGGATGAGGCCCCTCCAGCACCTCGCCGGCCAGGCTCACCTGGCCCTTGTGCGGTGATTGCAGCCCGGCCAGGACCCGCAGCAGGCTGGACTTGCCGACGCCGCTGGGACCCAGTACCGAGACCACCTCCCCGACCTGCAATTGCAGGTCGAAGTCTTCCAATACCGAGTGCCAGCCGTCCGCCGCGCGATACCCCAGGCTGATCTGCCGTGCATTCAACAAGCCACTCATGCGGCATTCCGCGCCTGGCGCTGCAGCTCGGCACGCAGTTGCACCAGGCTCGGGGTGACGATGGGCACGAAGGCCGACTCGCGCCAGCGCCGGGCGAAACCACTGCCGTGCTCGCACAGGTAGGCCTTGCCACCGCTGGCCTGGAGTTCCAGTTGCACGGCGTTGGCCGTGGCCTCAGCCAGGGCGATACGGACCCGGAACAAGGCGGCGGGCTCGCCCAGGAAGCGTCCGTCGAGCAAGCCGGCCTTGAGTTCGGCGACGGTCCGTTGCAGTTGTTCGCGCTGCTCCAGCAAAGGCTCCTGGAGCACCGAGCGAACGCCCTGGATATGCTGCTCGACCTCGGCCAGTGCCCGGCGGGCAAGGCCAATGGCCAGGGCGCATTGCAGGCCCAGGAACGCCGGACGCACTGCCGGCAGGAACTGGCGGGCGTCCTCATGCAACAGCCAGTCACGAGCGACCTCGACCTGCTCCAGGTCGAGGGCCGCGGTATTGCTCGACTGCAAGCCCATCAGTTGCAGGTCCTCGGAACGCTCAAGCCCCGGCAAGCCGTCAGGAATCGCCAGGATGAAAGGCGCCCCGCCCTCCTCACGCTCTACCGCCGCGGCCACCACGAAACCGCTCTTGCGCAGGTTGGTCACCCAATGCAGGCGCCCGTTGAGGCGCCAGCCATGGGCCTGGTCCTGCGCCCGGACTTGCAGGGCCTCGATCCCGGAGAGGAACTTCATGGCGTTGGACAGCCCGGTGGCACCGGCCAGTTCGCCACTGAGCAGTGACGGCAACAGCCGTTCACGCAAGGCCTGGTTGGGACTGTGCAACAGGTACTCGATGAAGGCGCGCTGGCCCCAGCAGACGAATGCCGCCGCCAGGGAGTGGCTGGCCACTTCGGCCATGACTTCCAGGGCGTCGCCCAGGTCCCCGCCACTGCCCCCCTGGGCCTGGCTGATGCCAGCTCGCAGCACACCGCCGGCCGCCAGTTGAGCGAGCACCGATTGCGGATCGCACTGCCCCAGGTCCAGCGCCTGGGCCTGGGCATCCAGCCATTGACTCAATTGCGCATTGAGCATGTGATTTTCTCCTTGAAGGGGCGTCGCCGCTTGGCGACGCCCTGCTCATTGGCCCTGCACAGACCAGCGATACCTGGCCAGCTCGGGGTTCAATTCAGTACCGGCGAACACGTTGGCGAAGTTGCACAGGGTCGCCAGGCTGATGCCCAGGATCACTTCCAGGGCATTGCCTTCGCTGTATCCTGCGGCCTTGAATTCGGCATAGCGCTGGTCACTGACCTTGCCCCGGGTAGCGATGACTTCCCGGGCGAACGCCGCCAGGACCTCCAGCCGAGCTTCAGGCAAGGTGCTCTGTTCACGCAGGGCGCTGACCACCGGATCGGCGAGTTTGGCCTTGTTCAGGGCGACAGCGGTATGACCTGCGACACAGAAATCGCAACCATGGGTGGTGGCGGCAATCAACTGCACCACTTCACGCTCGGCCAGGCTCAGTTCGGACTTGGCATTGAGCCCCGAGACCGTGACATAGGTTTCCAGGGCAGCCGGGGCATTGGCCAGGATGCCCAGCAGGTTAGGGATGAAGCCGGAATTCTTCTGGGCGTTTTCCAGGAAAGGCCGGGCCGCTTCTGGAGCGCTGGACAAGGTGTGTAGAGTGACGCGGGACATGGAGTGGACTCCTGTGGTGAAGGTGTGCGCCAAGTCTGTTGGTTATAAGAATTCCGATCCATATTCTAAAGTAGCGATTACTTGCTCCTGAGTGTTTCCCTTAGATGATTTCGTCGAGCCCCCTGGTTGATTGGTTATTAGAAGGACTGGAACTGGACGCCAGCCTGTTCCACGTCGGGCGCTACTGCGGTGGCTGGCACGCCAGCACCCAGGGCCTGGCCCGGGCCAGCTTCCACTTGATCGTGCAAGGTCATTGCTGGCTGCATGTGGACGGCGTATCCCAGGCCGTGCGCCTGGACGCGGGCGACGCCGTGTTCCTGCTGCAGGACCTGGATTACCGGCTGTCCAGCGCACAGCAGGCCTCCCAGGCACAACAGTTGCCGCGCACCGCCATGGGCGCCCTGGACCTGGGCGCCCAGGACGGAGTCGGACTGGTCTGTGGGTTCTTCCACTTCAAGTCGGGACTGTCGTCATTGATCATCGACGGCCTGCCCGGCTGGATCGTCCTGCGCGCTGGCGACCCGTCGCTGTCAGCAGCCAGGGCCCTGTTCCAGTTGATTCTCGAGGAGTGCCAACGGGGCCCGGCCCCCTCGAGCACGTTGCTGGAACGCCTGAGCCACCTGCTGTTCCTGTATGTACTGCGCCAGCAGGTCAACCATAACCAGAACCTCGGGGGCCTGGTGGCCCTGGCCCGGCACCCGGCCTTCGCCCCCTTGCTGGAGCAATTGATCCAGCAACCCGGGCAGCCCTGGCCCCTGGAAACCATGGCGGCCCTGACCGGACTCTCGCGATCGGCATTTTTCAAGCGCTTCAACGAACTGGCCGGGCAGTCGCCGGGGCAGGTGCTACTGGCCCTGCGCATGCGCCATGCCTGCCAGTTGCTCAAGGCCAACCAGACCGTGGAGCAAGCGGCCGCCGCCGTGGGCTACCAATCCATAGCGGCCTTCACTCGGGCGTTCACCAAAGCCGTGGGCCTGCAACCGGGGGCCTATCGCAAGCAGCATGAGGGGCGCTGAATCCGCCATCAGCAGCCTGTCGGGCAGGCCACCTTCCGCGGCTGGCGCAAAGCCAGGGCGCAACACAAGGCCGCCGCCAGGGTGACCCCTGCCAATATCTGTAGCAAATGGGCAAACCCCTGGCTGTAGAGCTGTGCCATGGCCGCTGGCGATACCCGCTCGGCCAGCGCCTGGACCCTCTGCATATCGCCCATGGCCAGGGCATTGGCGACCCGTCCCAGGGCGACATCCCCCATGTCCTGGTGGCCAGCAAGCCCCGCCAACTCGCTGGCGAGCAAGGCCTTGAGCAGGGCCAGGCCCGCGGCCACGCAGATCGCCTCGCCACAGGCACGCATCGTGGTAAAGATCCCGGTGGCCATGCCCGCCCGCTCCACGGGCACCACACTGACCGACAGATCGTCCATCAGTCCCCATGGCAGTCCGGTACCGATGCCGATCACCAGCAGCGGCCAAAGCAACGCCGCGCCCGGCTGCCCCACAGGGACCAGGCTCAACCAGAACAGACCGAGTGCGGCAATCACCAGGCCCAGGCACGCCAGGCCAGCGGCGCTGTACCAACGCACCAGCCAGCCTGCGGCAAACGGCACGATGGCCATCGGGGCCGACAAGGCAATCATCATCGCCCCGGCCCGCCAGGGTCCCAGCCCTTCGATACCAATCAGGCGCAACGGCAAGAGAATCAACAGCACGATGAAACAGACCGCCGTCGCCACCGGCAGCAGCTGGATGCCAACGAAGCGCCGGTAGCCGAACAGGCTCAGGTCCAGCATTGGCCGCCGGTGCCGCTGCTCCACCCGCACGAACCCCCAGAGACAAGCTGCAGCCCCACCCAGCAACCCCAGGACTGGCAAGCTGCCCAGGCCATCCTCGGGGACTTGCATGATGGCGAACGTCAGACACACCAGGAAAGCACTGAAGGTCAGGCCCCCCAGCTTATCCAGGGCCTGGGCCTCGGGATCGCGGGTCTCCTGCATATGCGGTACACCGAAGATCAGCACGGCAGCACCGATGATTGCTCCCAGCAGGAAGATCGCCCACCACCCCACCTGTTGCACCAGGGCTCCGGCGATGACCGGCCCGCTAGCGAGGCCAATGCCAAAGGCACTGCCCAACAGGCTGAAGGCACGGGTACGCGCCCGGCCCTCGAATGCCTGGGCCAGGGCCGCCGCACCACCGGCCATGGCCAAGGCGGCCGCGATGCCCTGCAAGCCACGCAACAGATCGAGCATCCAGACATCACGACAAAAACCGATCAGCAACGAGAACAGGGTGAAGCTGGCCATGCCCAGGCTGAAGATACGCTTGCGGCCATAACGGTCGGCCAGGGTCCCGGCCAGCATCACCGAGCTGCCAAAGCTCAGGGCAAAGGCATTGATCACCCAGGCCAGGGCGGTCGGGCTACCACCCAGGGCCTGTTCGATGGCCGGCAGTGCCATGGCCGGGCCGGTGTACTCCAGGGGCAGGATGAGGCCCGCCGCACAAACGGCGAACAACAGCCAGTAACGGTCGGCAGCAGAGGCAGGACGAGAGCTGGAAGGCATGGTGACAGGCTCGGGATTCAAGGAATCCTCGATGCTATTGCTGCACTTTTCGCATTGACATGCCCGCCCGATCAAAAGCAAATTGCACAATGCGCAAAACTCAAGATAACGCCGCCTGGCGTATTTTCTTCCGGGTGGTGGAACGCGGCAGCCTGACCCTGGCGGCCGACGACCTGCACCTGGAGCCCTCCTCCGTCAGCCGCCAGCTCACCGCCCTGGAGCATCGGCTCAATACCCAATTGCTCAATCGCAGTACCCGTAAAGTTAGCCTGACGCCGGCCGGAACCCGGGCTTACGAACACATGCGGCCGTTGCTCGAAGCAATGGACGCCCTGCTTGGCAGCCTCGACCAGAGTGCGACCGAGCTTTCCGGCCGCCTGCGGGTCAGCGCCCCGGTTGCCCTGGGGGAGCATCACGTGAGTGCCTGGCTCGCCGACTTCCAGGGCCAGCATCCACAGCTGACCCTGGACCTGGTGCTTTCCGACCGGGTCCTGGACCTGATGGCAGAAGGCATCGACGTGGCCTTGCGCATCGGCCACCTGCCCGCCTCCTCCCTGGTGGCACGTCCCCTGGGGCAACTGTCCCACGGTGTGTATGCCAGCCCAGGCTACCTGCAAAGCCATGGCACCCCGCTCCAGCCTGCGGACCTCCCGGCCCACCGGGCACTGGTTTACTCGTGGATGACCGAACACAACCCGACGCAGCTCACATTCAAGCACCAGGCAGAAGTGGCGAAGGTCGAACTCGATGCGCGTTTCTTTCTCAACAACCTCGGCGCCATTCACCGCGCCCTGCTTGCCGGCGCCGGGCTGCACGCAGGCCCGGACTGGTTGCTGGGCCCATCGGCCAGGCGCGGCGAACTGGTGCGCCTGCTACCCCAATGGCAGTTGCCGACGCTGCCGGTGAACCTGGTGCGCCTGCACAATCGCTTCGTTCCGCAGCGGATCAGTGCCCTGTGCGATTGGTTGGACCACTGCTGGCAGCAACTGCCGGATGTCCACTGATCGCCTGCACCCTCGGGCTCAGCGCCGATGGGCCAGGGACCGCACCAGGCGATCGCCAACCGACTGTACGCATTGGACCAGCACGACCAGCACCACCACGGTGGCGAACATCACCTGGTTGTTGAAACGCTGGTAGCCATAACGAATAGCCAAGTCCCCCAGGCCGCCGCCACCGATGACCCCAGCCATGGAGGAAAAGCCGATCAGCAGCACCAGGGTCAGGGTCAGCCCCGCCAGGAGGGTCGGCAGCGCCTCGGGCAACAAGGCCTTGAAGATCACATGGCCGATGTGTCCTCCCATCGCCAGCACCGACTCCACCCGGCCCTTGTCCACTTCCTCCAGGGCGTTCTCGACGATCCGGGCAAAGAACGGAAACGCCCCGATGGTGATGGGCACCACGGCAGCCGTACTGCCCAGGGTGGTGCCCACCACCATCCGCGTCAGGGGAATCAGGGCGATCAGCAGCACCACGAAAGGCAAGGAGCGTCCCAGGTTGACCAGGGTGCCCAGCAGGCGATTGAGCCGCACCATTGGCAACAATCCTTGCGGACGGCTGACGAATAGCAGCACCCCCAGTGGCAAGCCGATCAACGCGGTGAACAGCGCCGCCAGCAGCACCATGTACAGGGTTTCGCCCGTGGCCGTCAGCAGCAGCTGCGCCAGCTCTTGCCAATCGAGGCCGCGGTTCACAGGCGCTCACTCCGAATGCCCCGCTGAACCAATGCGCTCAACAGGTGATTGAAGCGACTGGCGTCGGAACCTGCGGCACCGACCCGCAGGCGCCCTATCCGCCGGCCGGCCACGGACTCGACACCCGCTGCCAGGACCCGAAGCGGCACGGCCTGCTGGCCACTGAGCTGCTCGAGCAAGGGCGCGGCGCGCTGGTCGTCGAAAAAGGTCAGTTCGGCCTGGAGCTGATCGCCGGTAACCGGCAGGTTGTAACCTGGTAATAGCGCCCGCCCAAGCACGGACTGCGGGTCCGCCAGCAGCGACCCGATCGGCCCGCACTCCACCAGCCGTCCCTGGTCCAGCGAAGCAGCATGGGTGCAGATCGAGCGCACCACGTCCAGCTCATGGGTAATCAGCACGATGGTCAACCCTAGCTCTCGGTTGATTCGAGCCAGCAGCTGCAGGATCGAGGTGGTGGTTTCCGGGTCCAGGGCGCTGGTGGCTTCGTCCGACAGCAGATAACGCGGGCCAACGGCCAGGGCCCGGGCAATGCCCACGCGCTGTTTCTGCCCCCCGGACAGCTGCGAGGGAAAAGCCTGGGCCTTGTCTTCCAGGCCCACCAGTTCGAGCAGTTCCAGCACCCGGTTGCGGCGCTGCTCGCGGGCCAGGCCGGCGATTTCCAACGGCACCGCGACATTGTCCAGCACCGTGCGCGAATGCAGCAGGTTGAAACCCTGGAAGATCATGCCGATCCCTTGGCGCTGGCGACGCAGCTCAGCCCCGGACAAGCGCCCCAGGTCTCGTCCATCGACCAGCACCCGTCCACTGCTGGGACGCTCCAGCAGGTTCAGGCAGCGCAGCAGGGTCGACTTGCCCGCGCCACTGCGCCCCAGGATGCCGTAGATCGAACCCTCGGGAATGCTCAGCGAGACCTGCTGCAACGCTGGCGCCTGGCCTTCGCCGTACACCTTGCTGACCTGTTCGACCTGGATCATGGCTGCGGCTCCGTGACCGGGATGACCGAGCCGGAATAGGTCTGGGCAATGAACCTGGCCACGTCGGGCGAATTGAGATCCTTGGCCAAGCGGCGAATGCGCGGATCATCCTGGAGCCCGGGGGTGGTCACCAGGATGTTGGCGTAGGGGTTGTGTTCGGCCTTCTCCAACCCCAGGGCATCCTTGGCCGGCACCAGCCCGGCCTCCAGGGCGTAGTTGCCGTTGATCACCGCCAAGTCCACATCCTCGAGGGCCCTGGGGATCTGTGGCGACTCCACTTCCAGGATCTTCAGTTGCCGGGGGTTCTCGGCGATGTCCCTGGGCGTGGCCTGATCGCGCGCCGGATCATTGAAACCCGGCTTGAGACGGATCAATCGATAGTCCTGCAACAGGTACAAGGCACGGCTGAGATTGGTGACGTTGTTAGGCACCGCCACCGTGCCGCCCAGGGGGACCTGCTCGAGCCCCGGGTGGCGGTGTGAATAGATCCCCAGGGGTTCGATATGCACGCTGGCGGCCACCGCGAACGGCTGCCCCAGGGCTTGTTCCTGGGACTTGAGGTATGGCAGGTGCTGGAAGTAGTTGGCGTCCACGTCACCGTGGGCCAGCAACTCATTGGAGTTCACACCGTTGGGGATCTCGATGACCTTCAGCTCCAGCTGCGGATCGAGCTTTTGCACATAAGCCAGGATCTGGGCGTGCGGCACCGGGTCGGCGGCCACCCGCAGCGGCTGGGCAACGGCGGTCGCCAGCAGCGACCCCGAACTGGCCAACAGGGCCAGGGCGAGCAGGTTCTTCTTCAGCATTGGCTAGGTCCTTGTGATCAACGGATTGGCTCAGGCACCCAGCGCGTCGGGCACCAGCACATCGGCATAGAAGCGTCGGGCCACATCAGGATGGGAACGCAAGCGCCCCTTGAGGTAGTTCCAACCGACATCGCGGAACAACGGGTTATCAGGATCGCTGGCAGGCCCGCGGGCCTCGCGCTGCAGGGTTTCGGGCAACGGGTACAACGGCACTCGGGCATCCAGCCGGGCTCCCAGGAAAAACGCGATGGACAGGCGCTCGCGATCCGCTGGCGGCGATAGCACCCTATGCACCGTGGCCCGCAGGTAGCCGTGGGTGGCCAACTCCAGAAGCTCCCCGATGTTGACCACCAGTGTGCCCTCCCGGGGTGGCGCATCGATCCAGCGCCCTTCTTGTACTTCCACTTGCAGGCCATCCTGATGGTCCTGCAGCAGGAAACTCAGGAATCCGGAATCCTTGTGGGCCCCAACGCCCTGGTTGCCCTGTCCCGGAGCCTGGCCCGGGTAGCGAATCAGCTTGATGTGTTCGTTGGGGCTTTCACCGTACAGCCCATCGAAAGCCTGTTCCGGCAGCGCCAAGGCCTGGGCGAATGCCCTGAGCAAGCGCAGGGACATGCTGGTCATCGCCTGCTGCCACTCCAACAGCAATGGCTTGAGTTGCGGTAGCTGTCGCGGCCATTGATTGGGCCCTTGCAGGCGAGCCCAGGGCGGACTTTGCGGGTCCCGGGCCAGGACCTGGCGCTCGGCGCCGAGATCGAACTGCTCACGCAGGTCCGGCCGGCCACGGGTGATTTCCGAGGCGGCACGGGTGTAGCCACGAAAGTGCGGCGAGTGGATCATGTCCACCGCTGCTTTATCGGCCTCGGACAAGGCGAAGAAGGCCCGGGCCTGCTCCTGTACCTGGCTCAGCAGGCGGCTGTCGATGCCATGCCCGGTGAGGTAGAAAAAACCAACGTCCCGCGCGGCCTGGCGCAAGTCATCGAGAAAGGCCTGGCGGCGCTCCCGGGGAGCATCCAGCTGGGCCAGGTCCAGGACAGGCAAGGCGGTGATATCGAGCGAAGGCGGCATGTTCCACTCCCCTGTGAATGACCACGTCCGAAGGCACCGCCTCAGAGCTTGGCGATGGAGACCTCGGTGGACTTGACGAAGGCGATGACCTCACTGCCGACCTTGAGCTCCAGGTCCAGCACCGATCGGGTGGTGATCACTGAGGTGACAATGCCCGAGGCGGTCTGTACGTCGATTTCCGAGACCACCTGGCCCTGGTGGATCTCCTTGATCACACCCTTGAACTGATTGCGTACGTTGATCGCTTGAATGGTCATGCTGGAACTTCCCTTGTTGAGAGCGGACTCAGGACTTGAGCGGCTGGTGCTAAACATGCACCTTCGGCAAAAGCCTTCAAAGGAATAAATAATTAGTATTTTATTCTTTTTGGAAATATAAAATGCCAGGCTGGATTTCTCGGCCTTCCCTGCCAGGGCCCCGGAATGCCGTCTTGACCATTGCCAATCGCTTTGCTTTTCTGTGGCCCTCGCCCACCCGCTTGCCAACGACACCAGGAGGTAGCCATGCGCAAATTGCCGCTCGCAGATAGACAAGTCCCGGTCATTGGCCAGGGCACCTGGCGCATGGGCGAGGATCGCGGACGACGCCAACAGGAAATCGCCGCGCTACGCATGGGTATCGACCTGGGGATGACCCTCATCGATACCGCCGAAATGTATGGCGAAGGTGGCGCCGAAGAAGTCGTCGGCCAGGCCATCAGCGGCCGACGCGATGAAGTATTCCTGGTCAGCAAGGCCTACCCGCACAACGCCAGCGCCAAGGGCCTGCCCCTGGCCTGCGAGCGCAGCCTGAAACGCCTGGGTTGCGAGGTCATCGACCTGTATCTGCTGCATTGGCGCGGCCAGCATCCTCTGGCCGAGACCGTCGAGGCCTTCGAGCGCCTGCGCCAGGACGGCAAGATTCGCCGTTGGGGGGTCTCCAACTTCGATGTGATGGACCTGGATGAGCTCGGCACACCGGCCTGCGCCAGCAACCAGGTGCTGTACAACCTGGAGTCCCGGGGGATCGAGTTCGACTTGTTGCCCATCTGCCAGCAGTTACGGATGCCGATCATGGCTTACTGTCCGATCGGCCAGGGCGGCGCCCTGCTCGCCGAGCCGGCCCTGCAGCAAGTGGCCCAGCGGCACGGGGTGACGACGGCCCAGGTGGCCCTGGCCTGGCTGCTGCGCCAGGAAGGCGTACTGGTCATCCCCAAGGCCGTGCATCCCGAGCATGTCCGACTCAACGCCCAGGCCTGCGAGCTACAGTTGCAGGCAGAGGACTTGCAAACCCTGGACCTGGCCTTCCCCGCCCCCCGACGCAAGCAGCACCTGGAAATGGTCTGACCTCCTACCGGCCCTGGCCAGGGGGTATTGCAGACACTCTGGCCAGCGACACACATGAGCCGTAGCTGTCACTTTTAACAAAACTACTTTGTACCCGACAATTTGAGAATTGTCTGATCCCTGTCTGGCATACCCCCCATTTACAGTGGCGGGCATGAGATTAAAAAGCTATCTGCATCAGATCAATCCACTATTTTCCTCCCCTGAAGCAGTTCGCAGGCTGCTACGTATCGTTGCGCTGGTTTTCCTGATCGGGCTGCTGGGCGCGGTCTACAACTTCATGCGCTCCACCCTCAACAACGAGCTTTCTCAGCGACGCAGCTACATGAGTAGCGCCATTGCCGAGGCCCAGACCTTCTTCACCTCCCGCGAGGCCTTGCTGGAAAGCCTGAGCCTGTCGGCCGTGCACAAGCCTCAGGCAGCCACCGGTTTCGACTCCACCGAAGAAGTCCACCTGAAGCTGGGATCACCAGAAGAAGACCATTGGGGCGTATGGCTCACCCGGCGCATGCGCGACTACCTCAAGAGCAAACAGTTGACGCTGCTCTACGTCCACCCTGGACAAAAACCCGAAGTGCAGTACCTGTTCAACCCGCGCCCCGAAACCTCTCATCTACCGCTGTCGCTACTCGCCAGGCTGACCGCCTTGAAGCCTGGGCAGACACCCCCGGGTGAAGAGGTATGGTTGATGGACCAGACCTCGATCTCTGCCAACCTGTACATCTTCACCCGCCTGGACGAACGCTTCGCCGACTCTGGTTGGTTGGGTCTGGAAATGGACGGCGCCAGCGTTTCTGATGCCCTCAGGAACCGCAGTGCAGGCGAGTTCATGATGTTCAACTCCCTGGGCGGCGTGCTTCTGGGCAGCTCCTCAAGCGCGCCACTGGCCGAGGCCATACGGCAGGTCAAGGGCGATAGTTTCTTCGGCGTCCTGAGTGGCGACTGGTGGTCTGAACACTTGGTGATGCGCAAGCAGCTAGGTTCCTCGGGTTGGCAACTGGTCTATTTCTTCGAGCTGCGAACCCTGCTCGAGAACCTGCTGCCGCAACTGATCGCTGCCGTGCTCATCAGCCTGTTCGGCATGGCACTGATCTGGCTGCTGACCCACTGGATAGAGATACGCGTGCTCGCCCCAGCCATGCACCGGATCCAGGCCCTTATCGAAAGCGAGGCATTCAGCCGCGACGTGATCCAGATTGCCCCGGTAGCCCTTTGTGTCCTGCGCCGCAGCGATGGCCGGCTGGTACTGGAAAACACCCTGTCCCAACAGTGGCTGGGCAACAGCAGCGAACGCGAGCAATTGTGTCCCGGCTGGATCGAGCAAGCCTTCGATCCAGGACGCGCAAACAGCACCGACTACTTTGAAACCGCAGACGGGCGCCACCTCTATCTCAGCTCGGCGCCCACCCGCTACAAGGGCGAAGACGTGTTGTTCTGTGCTTTCAGCGATATCAGTGCGCGCAAGCAAATCGAGGCGACCCTGGAGGAAGCCCGGCGCCTGGCCGACATCGCCAACGAAGCCAAGACCTTGTTCCTGGCGACCATGAGCCATGAGATCCGTACGCCCCTGTACGGAGTCCTCGGCACCCTGGAGCTGCTTTCCCGCACCCCGCTGGACAACCAGCAAAAGGATTACCTGCGGGCCATCGAGGGCTCTTCCGGGACCCTGTTGCAGTTGATCTGCGACGTGCTCGATGTCTCCAAGATCGAAGCCGGACAATTGGCCCTGGAGCTCAGCGAATTCAACGCCCTGGACCTGGTGCACGAGATCGTCCAGGGCTACGCAGCCGCTGCCCAGGCCAAGGGCCTGCAACTCTATGCGTGCATCGATCCACAGTTGCCGGAGTTGCTGGTCGGCGATGTCACGCGGATTCGCCAGATCCTCAGCAATTTGCTGAACAACGCGGTGAAGTTCACCGACTCCGGACGTATCGTCCTGCGCGTTCGGGTCAACCGCCACGAAGACGAGCACGACAGCATCGTCTGGCAGGTTTCCGACACTGGCCGTGGTATCGCCCAGGGCGACCAGGCGTTGATCTTCCAGCCGTTCTACCAGTCCGAGGGCAATACCAACGTCATCGCCGGTACCGGACTGGGGCTTTCGATCTGCCAACGCCTGACCCAGCTGATGAATGGCAACATCCGTACGGTCAGCGAGTTGGGGTTGGGCAGTAGCTTCACCTTGACCCTACCGCTGGAAACTCCCACCACGCCACCCCGCCCCCCGACTATCGGCGCCTTGCTGCCACAGATCATCTATGTCGTGTCGCCAGTACGCGAGCTGGCCGAATCGGTGGCCGGGTGGTTGCGACGCTGGGGCGCTCGGGCCCAGCCTTGCTCGCCCAACGTGGTCGGCATCAATCGCGACACGCTGCTCATCGAATTGCACCCGGGCCCGTTGGAGCGCCGGCTGGAGCCCGACTGGCCAGGCCCACTGGTGCTTGCCAGTGGCGACGGCCATCAGGAGACCCGGAGCCAGGATGGTATCTGGCAAGTCAACTGCAACAATCTGCGCGCCCTCCACCAGGCGGTCGGCCAGGCCCAGGGCCTATGGTCGAAACCGGGCCAGGAACACCCCGACAGCCGCGAACTCAAGCCGCTTCACCTGCATGTGCTGGTAGCCGAGGACAACCTGATCAATCAACTGATCCTCAAGGACCAACTGGAAGAACTCGGTTGCAGCGTAGAGTTGGCACGCAACGGTGAAGAGGCCCTCGCCATCTGGAAAAGCGGCCACTTCGACCTGGTCCTGACCGATGTGAACATGCCCAAGATCAATGGCTATGAACTGGCCAGGGAACTACGCCGGCGGGACGCTGCGATTCCGATCATCGGCGCCACCGCCAACGCCATGCGCGGTGAAGAGGAGAAGTGCGCCGAAGCCGGGATGAACCACTGCCTGGTCAAGCCCTTCGCCCTGAGGGCCTTGTTCAACTATTTGTCGATTTATGCACGAACCGCCCGTGACGCCCCGGGCCTCGCCGACCAGAACCCAACATGACCGACTCCGCCTTCGACTGCGTTCCTGGCCCTGGATAAACCCTCCGGCAGCCACGTCCGAACCTGGCGCCGAATGACCTGCCGCCATCCTGGGTGACGCCACAAGGATGCAGGGCCGGTGGCTCAATGTCCTTTCGCCCTTTACCTGTAGCGCTAAATGCCTTGTTGAAATTGAAGCCGCGATACCTGAGCCCACAAACCTGTTTGGTGAATGAGTGATGAATGACAGCGCAGCCCTCTTGAAAAGCCCGGCTCGCAAGCCATTGTGCGTGTACCCCGTGCTGCTGGCGCCACTGAGCCTGGCACTGCTGCTGGGGACCATGTACTGGACAGTGGCTCGGTCGATCGATGAGCAATCCGGCAACATCAGGTTTCATTTCACCCGGCTGATGGAACACATTCAGGAGCAGGAACTGTTTCTCAGGCGAGTAGCCGCTTATGACCCGATCGACTTGTCGGGCAGAAATACCGGCGACTTGCATGAGCTCAGCCATTTACTGGCGCAATCCCGGGACTGCGAAAACTGGAACATCCCACGCTCGCCGACAACGTCTCTCGCCCTCGATCCGGCGCTGCGCCAGATACCTCGTATCTTCGCCCTCGGCTTGCAGCTCTCGAGCCTCTACCAGGCCTTCTGGTCCTCATCACGCAACCAGACACCGCGAGCCTTTATGTTCAACTCGTGCGGTAACCTCGATATCGCCGCCTTGGCCACACAAAATGACCGCAACGGCTCTGGACACGTGGCCTCGCTGGCGATGCTGGAGTTGGGCCAGGCAACCCTGGAGAAGGGGTGGCCTGCGAGCCACCAGGTTCGCTGGCGACAATACCCCGGTTCCCAGGCGCTGGGTTTGCGCCCAGGCATGCTGGCCTACATCAATTTGCATATGGGCTCCGCTCAGCGCCCTTTCTCTGCAAATCAAGGCGAGACACGAGTCGCCTCGTTGTTGGAGCTCGATGACATCCAGAACGTCGAACGCCTCAAGGATTCGACAGCCTACGACGCACTCACCCTGGTCGATCCCGCGGGTAACATCCTGGTCGGCTCTCGAGAACCGACCGAGTCCCTGCACGAAGGCCTGAACGTTGGCTGGCAAGGCATGACCCTGAAGCTCACCAGTCACACCCCCGCTCTCTGGACCGGCTTCTACAACATCAGCTACCGGGAGCTCTACAGCCAAGCGTTGTGGGCCCTGGCCAGCCTGCTTGGCCTGATGGCCGGAGCCGTGGCCTGTGGCTGGAGTGCCAGTCGCTGGTATCGCGCCTGGGAACAGGCACCTCACCCCCTGGCGCAACAGAGCGTTGCTGAAAGTGAAGCCTTCAACCGCACGGTCATCGAAACCTCGCCCACGGGCCTGTGCGTGCTGGGTCGGGAAGACTTCAAGGTCCTGCTGGAAAATCCCCTGGCCCGGCAGGAAGCCATTACCAGTGACCTGCTGGCACTGCTGGAGCAGGACCCACAGTGCATCGACGGCACGGAATCGTGCCTGATGATCGAAGGGCGGTACCTGCAAGTCAGGTTCGCCGCCACACGCTACCAGGACCAGGAGGCGGTGCTCTGCGTTTTCAATGACATCACCTGGCAAATCAAAAGTGCCCAGGCCCTTGAGCAAGCAAGGAGCTCGGCGGATGCCGCCAATCAAGCCAAGGCCCTGTTCGTGGCCACCATGAGCCATGAGATCCGTACGCCCTTGTACGGCGTGCTCGGGACCCTGGAGCTGTTCGGCCTGACAGCGCTGGACCCACGCCAGGCCGACTACCTGCAAACCATCCAGCGTTCCTCGGGTGACCTGCTGCAATTGATCAGCAACGTCCTGGACCTCTCCAGGATCGAATCAGGGCAGATGAAGATAGAACCGGTGGAGTTCTGTCCCCTGGATCTGTTGGAGGACCTCCTGCGCACCCATGCAGCCCTCGCCGAACATCACGGGATACTGCTTTATGGATGCATCGACCCTGGCCTGCCCGCGCTGCTGCAGGGCGACGCCGAACGGATCCGCCAGATTCTCGGCAACCTGCTGGACAATGCACTGAAGTTCACCGACAGCGGCCGGGTGGTGCTGCGGGCCAGGGTATTGGAACTGGACGAGCAGCAAGCCAGCATCGAATGGCAAGTCACCGATACCGGCATCGGCATCTCGACGGAGCAACAGAAGCATCTATTCGATCCGTTCTATCAAGTGCGCGACACCTCGACACAGGCTGGGGCCGGCCTGGGCCTGGCGATCTCCCGCCACCTCTGCGCCCTGATGGAGGGACACATGCAGGTAACCAGCGAACCCGGCCTGGGCAGCAGTTTTTCCATGCGCCTGCAGCTACCGCGCCTGGCAGGCGCCTTACCCGGCCTCCAGTCATTCCCCGATGGGCCGCCCGTGTATGTCCGGGCACCGATACCCGAGTTGCTCAAGAACACCTGCGAATGGCTCGAGCGCCTGGGCATCCAAGCCTCTGCGGTGCCTACTGATTGGGACGAACAACCGCAGCACCCGTTGCTCATCGACATGCTGCCCCGGGACACCCTGGTCTCGTGGCCCGGCCTGTGCATCAATGCCGTCGGTAACGCGAGCCCGGGCGAGCCAAGGACAGTCGATGCCCACGATATTCGTGCCATTGCCCAAGCGGCCTCGCGTTCCCGGCAAGGCCTGCCCCTGCCCAGCGCCCCCCGCCAGCCTGAAGCCCTACGGCTGTTGAACCTGCATGTACTGGTAGCCGAAGACAACCCGGTCAACCAGGCGATCATCCTGGAGCAGCTACACACCCTGGGCTGCCAAGTCACCCAGGCGAGCAATGGCGCACAGGCGCTGGAACATTGGCAACCGCAATTGTTCGACCTGGTGCTGACCGACGTGAACATGCCCGTGATGAACGGCTATGAACTCGCCCGACAGTTGCGCGGCCAAGACCTGCAACTGCCCATCATCGGTATCACCGCCAACACCTTGCGTGAAGAAGGCCAGCGCTGCCTGGCGGCGGGCATGAACAGCTGGCTGGTCAAGCCCATCGACCTGCAAGGCTTGTACGAGCAGCTCACGCGACTCTGCCCAGTGGGCGCCGAAAAGCCTTCTCACCCCGCCAGCCCGGCACCTTCGCAGACTGCCAGCCCTCCTGAGGAACTCCTCTGCAGCACGACGCTAGCCACTGGTGAACACATTCAGATTTCACAGCGCATGCGCCCGTTGTTTCTCCAGACCATGGACCAGGACCTGCGACAGCTGGATCGGGCGCTGCATCAAGGTGACCTGCAGGCCGCCGCCGAACGCCTGCACAGCATTGCCGGGGGCCTGGGTGCGGTTCGGGCCAGCACCTTGTCCAGGGCCTGTGCCGAAATGGAATGTCGCCTGCTGGAATCCCCATCGAACCCACAACTGGTGGTACAGACCAGGCAACTGATGCGACAGCTATCCGAACTGCTGTCGCTGCTTGCATGACGACCCGCGGTATGCAGGTCGTTTCTCGACCTGTCATTCTTATTCTCTAACGTGTCTATTACACGAGTGCATTTCTCATGGAAAAGCTCAAAGTCATCATTGCTGACGATCACCCTATCGTGCTGCTCGGAGTCCGTGAGCTGATGGAGCGCGACGAGCGTTTCGAAATCGTGGGTGAAGCCGTGTGCTCCAGGGACTTGGTCCAGTTGCTGGAAACCCGACATGTAGACCTGATCATCACCGACTACAACATGCCTGGAAGCTCGCCCTACGGCGACGGCCTGAAGCTGGTGGAATACATCAAGCGCAACTTTCCGCACCCGCAGATCTTGATCCTGACCGTGATTTCCAACTCGTTGATCCTGGCCCGTCTACATGAGCTAGGAGTGGTGGGCGTGATCCAGAAGAACCAACTGCATGAGGAAATCCAGCTCGCCCTGAGGGCCATCGCCCAGAAAAGCGCCCACCGGAGCCACACCTCCCTCATCCGCTCGGTACCAGAATCGAATGTGGCGATCGATGAACGTATCTCTACCCTCTCACCCAAGGAATTCGAGATACTGCGGCTGTTCGTCTCCGGCAAAAGTGTCAGCGACATTGCTCGTACCCAGAATCGCAGCTCGAAGACCATCAGTGCGCAGAAGATATCCGCCATGCGCAAGCTGGACGTGCAAAGTGACCTGGACTTGCTGACCTATTGCATTGGTCGCAACCTCTTCAACTGACCCCTGTCTCTGAAAGGAATCAACCAGCATGAGCTCTACAATGCCCATCACCAGCGACCTGCTGGAACTGCAACGCCTGCAAGGCACCTGGGAGCAGGTCGAAATGGAGGACAGCGGCATACTCAATCCTCCTGACGAGCACAGCGCTCCAGGCGCCCAGACCCGGATCGAGGGCCAGAACTTTCGCGTGGTGACGGTAGACGGCCAGCTGTTGCTGGCTGGCAGCTTCACGCTCGACAGCAGCACCGATCCCAAGTCCATTACCTGGGTCGATTCGATCGGAGCCGATGCCGGGCAACCGCTGCCGGCCAGCTATCAGTTGACCGACGATGAGTTCGTGTTCATTGCCGCCGACACTGGCCAGCCACGCCCGACGCGGTTCCAGACTGGCCCCGGCCAGACCCTGCGTCGTTTTGTCAGGGCTCGCCAGGGCCATTGATACTTGCCGCGAAGCCTGGTGCCAGGCAGTACCGCGCCCATAGGGTTCAACACAACGCCGCCGGCCGGCCATGGGCTGTCCTGCGGCGTTGTCTATGGCGCGATGGCCCACCAGCGCGGCAGCAACCGCCGCACCCTGGGCTCGTTGAAACGATCGTCGATGAGCATCAGCACCCCACTATCGGCCTGGCTGCGAATCACCCGGCCAGCCGCCTGCACCACCTTCTGCAAGCCGGGGTACAGGTACGTGTAGTCATAACCGCAGCCGAACAGTTCGCCCATGCGCTGCTTCATCTGTTCGTTCAATACATTGAGTTGCGGCAGGCCCAGGGTGGCGACAAAGGCACCGATGAGCCTCGAGCCCGGGAGGTCTATGCCTTCACCGAAGGCGCCACCGAGCACCGCAAAACCGATGCCCTGGCCCTCGACCTGGAACTTGCGCAGAAAATCCTCGCGGGCGGCTTCATCCATGCCTCGTGCCTGCAGCCACAAAGGAATGTGTGGATGTTCCCGGGCCAGTAATTCAGCCACCTGTTGCAGGTAATCGAAGCTGCTGAAGAACGCCAGGTAGTTTCCCGGACGTGCCGCGAACTGGCGGGCCATCAGCTCGACAATCGGCCCCAGGGACTGTTGGCGGTGGGCATAGCGCGTGGAGATCCGCTTGACGATATGGACTTCCAACTGCGTGGCCGCGAACGGCGACTCGACATCCACCCACACGCTATCCTCGGGCAGCCCCAGCAGGTCCTGGTAGTAATGCCTTGGATTGAGGGTCGCGGAAAACAGCACCACGCTGCGGGCGGCCTCCATCCGTGGGCGCAGTAGCGCGGCCGGCACCACATTGCGCAGGCTCAGGCATGACAGGCTGCGCCGGGCACTCAAGGTGCGCTTGCTGACATCGAAGATGAATGGCTGCTCATCGAACAACTCCGCCACCCGGGCGAACTGCAACAGCTCGAAGTACCAGCCCTGCAACCCACTTTCCACCCCCTGGGGGTGCTCGGCGAAGTAGTCGCCCAAGGCGGCGATGCACAATCCCAAGGCCTTGAGCCAGGCAGCGGGGATGCCTTGGTAGACCTGGTAAGGCACGAGCTGCTCCTTGTGCAGCGCGTTCCACTCCCGGTTCAACCGTTGCAGGGATGACTTCAACGCTTGTGGGGCGCTCTTGCGCACTTGGGCCAGTTGTTGCTGGTCGAGACTGGCGCTGTACATGCCGCGTCCTCGCTCTACCAGGTTGTGGGCCTCGTCCACCAGTACCGCCAGGCGCTCTTGAGCGGCCTGGGCCAGCCCGAACAACAGGGCGCTGGAGTCAAAGTAGTAGTTGTAGTCAGCCACCACCAGGTCACTCCAGCGCGCCATCTCCTGGCTCAGGTAGTAAGGGCAGACCTGGTGCTCCAGCGCCACTTGGCGCAGGGCCTGGCGATCGAGCAGCGGCACCTGGACCGCCGCCTGGCGGGCAGCGGGCAAGCGCTGGTAGAAGCCCTTGGCCAGGGGGCAGGATTCGCCATGGCAAGCCTTGTCCAGGTATTCACAGGCCTTGTCCCGGGCCACCAGCTCCAAAACTCGCAAGGGCAATCCGGGCTGCTGGGCGAACAGCATTCGCGCACCCTCCAGTGCCAACTGCCGCCCCGGGGTCTTGGCCGTGAGGAACAACAGTTTGTCCAGCCGTTGCGGGGCCATGGCCTTGAGCATGGGAAACAGCGTGCCCAGGGTCTTGCCGATACCGGTGGGAGCCTGGGCCAGCAGGCAACGGCCGGTACTGACCGCCTTGTACACCGACTCGGCCAGGTGCCGCTGGCCGGGGCGAAACTGCCCGTGGGGGAACCGCAGCTCGGCGGTCCCCTGGTCGCGCAGTGCCCGATGTTGCAGTTCCTGTTGCGCCCAACTGAGGAATATTGCGCATTGCTGGTTGAAGAACGCCTGCAACTGCTCGGCACTGTGCTCTTGCACAAAAGCCGTTTCCTCCTCGCTCTGGATATCGAAATACACCAGCGACACCCGGATCGCCGGCAGTTGCAGGCTCTGGCAGAGCAACCAGGCATAGACCCGGGCCTGGGCCCAGTGCAGTTGCCGGTGATTGTCGGGCATGCGCGCCAGGTCGCCGCGGTAGGTCTTGATCTCCTCCAGCAGGTTCTGCTGCGGGTCGTAGCCATCTGCCCGGCCCTTGACCAGCAGCTCGCCATAGCGGCCTTCCACGGGCACTTCGCTTTGGTAATCGGGGCTGCGCCGGGCAGCCACGGTACGGTGCCCGAGCATGCCCTCCTGGGCGCTGGGCGATGGCGTGAAGCGCAGGTCAAGATCACCGCTCTTGGCACTGAACTCGCAAAGCGCCCGCACCGCAACGCGGTAGCTCAAAGACTAGGCTCCCGCCATTGCACGTAGCACACGGCCACCGGCATCCCATGCTCCTGGCAGAAGTCCAGCCAGCGCAATTGGTTGTCCTGCAGGCGATCCCCCGGGCCCTTGACCTCGATCATGCGGTAGGTCCTGTCCTCGGGCCAGAACTGGATCAGGTCCGGCATGCCCGCACGATTGGCCTTGATATCCAGCAACAGGCGCTCGAACCAATGCTTGAGGTGCGCAGCCGGCAGGCAGTCCAGGGCCTGCTCCAGCAGTTCCTCACTCAAGGCGCCCCAGAACACGAAGGGCGATTGCAAGCCCCATTTGCTCGCGAAGCGCTGGCGAATGCTGTCGCGGTAACGACCGTCGTCCAGCTCATCCAGGCAGGCCTGGAACAGCTCGCTGCGGCGCTCGTGGAAGTCCTCGCTCAAGAGATCCACCGGCCCACGCTGGAACGGGTGGAAAAAGGCCCCAGGCAACGGCGCGAAGATCGCCGGCCAGCACAGCAGCCCGAACAGAGAGTTGATCAGGCTGTTCTCCACGTAATGCACCGGTGCATGGGCCTGCTGCAGGTGCGCCTGGACCACCTGCTCCACCGCCAGGCTTTCATCCTCGCGGGGCAGGCACAGGTCCAATCGCGTTACCTCTGGCCTGCTGGGCCGGGCGACCACCGGCCCTCCCAGCTTGCGCCGCAGCCTGGGCAGCACGCGAGCGAGCTGCTGGGCCTCGGCGGCACTGTGCGGCGCGGCCCAGGCCTGCTCGGCCAGCGCCAGGGCCGCGGAGTATTCGTCGCTACGCTCCAGCACCCGGATCAGGCGCAAGCGCGCTCCGGGATAGGTGCACTGCTGGTAGATCTGATGGGCCAGGGGCCAGTGTGCCAGGCGCTCGCAATGCTGGCCCAGCAGGAACAGCAACTTGCTGCGGCGCTTGTGCAGCCAGGGGTTGGCACTCTCGAAGGCAACCACCAGTGCCAGTACCTCGGGCAATGGATGTCCGGCCTCGAATGCCTCCTGGCAGCGGTGCAGGTAGATGAAGCCGTCCACATCGTCGCGGCTGCGCAAGCCGCGAGCCTGGGCATCGATCTCGACCTTTTCGTAGCTGTAGATCCCCAGGTCCGCCAGCACGAATTCCGACCAATCCTGGTAGAGATTGCCGAAGAACATCAGGCGCAGGCGATCACACAGGGTCATGATCGTCAGGCTGAACAGGCGGTCCCCAAGTCCGGGGCACCATTGGGCAAATGCCCGGGGTTGCGGGTACAACGCCTGCAAGATTTCCCGCCACTGATCCTTGCGTGCCTTGGCCGGCAACGCCTGGGCACTGAAGCACTGCTGGAGCTCGGCCTTTTGCAACAGGCCGAACAATTCGTCTACCGCCAGCGGCGCCTGCTCATCGACCCAGCCCAGCTCCAGCAATGGCGCCAGGGCCCGGGCGCTGTCGCCGATCTCCGGGTAGGCTAGCCTGCTCAAGCGAAAGTGGTGCCCCTTGCGCATCACCATGCGGACCAGCAATGCCTGGGAGGGCTGTTCGAGCACGGAGAAGTCGGCGATGAAGCGTTGCTCCTCGGCGCTCAAGACATCGGCATAGCGCTGGTCCAGCCAGCTCAGCACCTGCTGGAAGTTGTGCAGGTAATACAGGGGGTTCTCGAGAGGGTTGGAAGTCACAGGAAAAAGGCGCCACGGCGGGATGGATACTGGTTATGCGTACAGATAACAGCGAGCGCCCCAGCCTGGCAAATAGTATTGGATAAATGGTGGAGAGAAGATTTTTATGGGCAACCAGCGAACTTTCGTCGTCTTCACGACACCAAGGCCCAGGATTATAGTGTCCGATACCGCCCGGATGCCCCATTAGAGATAGAGGTCTGCATGAACATGAAGAAACTGGCCCTGCCCCTGGCCATTGTCGGCACCCTGGCCCTGGCTGGCTGCGCCTCCCCTACGGTGGTCACGCTGCAGAACGGGACCCAGTACCTGACCCGTGACAAACCCAAGACCAAGAGCGCCGATGGCTTCTACGAATTCCAGGACATTTCCGGCAAGACCATCCGGGTCAAGGCGGACGATGTCGCCACGGTCCGCCAGGAAAAATAACACCCGCGCCCGGCTCAGGGCGACCAGGGCAACCCCGCCTGCCCCCGCTCACAAAACACCCCCATGGCCTTGCCACGCCTCACCAGCTCGTCACGCAGTTGTCGACAGCGCGCACGCTCCCTGGCATTGGCGTTGTCGATGCTGATATTGCCGGTGCTCTCCGGAGGCCGGTCGTCTCCCAGGCGTAGCTGCAACGCCGGCTGTTCAGGTTCCAGATGAAAACGTGCGGGGGCCGGAGCCTGGCCCATCGACGACCCCGCCTGCCCGGCCGGCAATTGGTCTGGACTGACACCGAAACGTTGCAGAATCGAACCATGAGGCAGCTCCTCGGCCACTGCCGACAACGCCCATAAGGCCAGCAGCAGGCCGCTCACATACCTCTTGCTGTTACTCACTGTCAAAACTCTCCAACTCCTGGAACCGATTGCACCGTTTGTCCTGCGCCTGTAGTAACGCAGCCACGAAGCAACACTTTAGGGGTATTGGAGTCATCAGCTGACCAAATGGTCACTCAATTGCAAAAAAACAGCGCGCACCCTGGCCGGGCCCGCGCTGCTCGCCCATCAGGCGATGGTGATCCCGGAACCGTTGAGTTGCGCGAGGCTGACGCCCACCAGGGTCACCGAGTCGGTGCCGAAAGTCAGCACCGTGTCGTTGCCATGGCTGCTGGCGTGGGCCCGATAGTCCTGGTCGGGCCGCACATCGCTCACCCCCATGAACACCAGTTTGTCCCCCCCCTGGTAACCGACGATGCGGTCCTCGCCGAAGTGCCCGGTAAACAGGAACGTATTGTTGCCGCCCCCCGACTCCATCAGGTCGTTACCAGCGCCACCGACAAAAATGTCATTGCCCTTGCCGCCAATCAGGTGGTCGTTGCCGTCCAGGCCGAACAGCCAGTCGCCTCCGGCATGGGCCTTGAGCACATTGTCGCCGGCGTCGCCCCGCACCGATGAGGCGTACTGGGTCAACTCGCCCCCCGCCTTCAGGCCCTGCTCGGAAACCTGGTGCAGCACGTCGTCCTTGAACAGGCCCCAGAGGAAACCCGGCTCCTTGCTCTGGATCGCGCCAATGTCGCGGGTGATGCTGATCCCGCCGTTGGCATCGCGCACATACAGGGTGCCGGCGCCATCGCTGGCAAAACTGTAGTCGTTCACCGAATGCTGCAGGTCGAGGACATTGCTGCCCTTGCCGCCCAGGATGATGTTGTAGCCACCCGCATCGCGGAAGGTGTCGTTGCCGTCGCGGCCCTCCAGGTAGTCGTTGCCGCTGCCGCCCTGGATCAGGTCATTGCCGTCGGTGCCGATGATGAAGGTACTGCCCTTGTGGGCCTGGGCATTGCGATTCAGGTCCTGGACCCAGGTATCGGCCCGGGCCGGATCGGACAGGTTGGCCACCACGATGGTGGAGTCCTTGCTGGTGTACTCGTAGAACTTCGAGTCCAGCACCCGGGTCAGGCCATCGCCATAGCCGGTGGGCAGGTGGGAGATCCAGGTGGAAATCTTGAGGATCGAGAACGGCACCACATTCCACAACGTCGAGGCGTAGTGGTCGTTGAAGTTGACGATGTTATTGGTGGCCGATGCCTGGGGAGTGTCGTGGATATGCAGCGAATCCAGGTTGAATTTCGAGCCGTCCAGGGCACGGAACACCGGGTCGTTCTCATAGCCGATGTTCAGCACCTTGTCGCTGGCGCTCTGGGTCGGCGAGGCGTAGGCGATGTAGTTGGCATCCTTGAAGAAGCCGGACCAGCGTCCGCCACTGAGGTCGGCCAGGCTGTTGACCGCCAGTCCGCCCAGGCTGTGGCCGCTGACCAGGATGTCCTTGCCGGACAGGCCGTTGGCCTGGGCGAATGTCGCGACATCGCCCAACAACCTGCCAAAAGCCTCACCCGCATAGTTCTTGGCATAGTCCTTGGGCCCCAGGGCTGCCAGCAGGTCGCTGATCAGGTCGCCGATGGTGTCGCTGATCAGCGATTCCCGCGGACCGCTGGTACCGCGAAAGGAAATACCGATGGAGCTCAGGTGCCCCTGGGCATCGTACTTGCCGAGGATCTCCACCTGGGCCGTCTCATAGCCGTTCTTTTCCCCGAAGAACGTGCCGCGTGCGTCCACCTTGCCGGTGTAGCCCAACTGCTGGGCACTGATGGTGGACCAGCCAGCCTTGTTCAACGCGTCCTTGGCGGCCTTCTCCGAGTCCGGGTTCCAGGGAATGCCAGGGATCACCCCCTGGGAATCGCTACTGCCGATCAAGGCAGTGATCAGGGTCGCCGGCAGGCCAAGGCCGAAGCCATTGTGCTGGTAGCCCACGGCAAAGCCATTGTCGAGGTTGTGGTAGGAATACAGCGTGATGGCCATGGCATCGGTGAACAGCGCCTTGGATTCAGCCGTACTGAGGTTTTTGTAGTCGTAGACACCCATGGTATTGCCTCTCTTTTGTTGGATTTGTCAGAGATAGCGAGTGCCCTGCCGGCCTGTCGCCAGGCTGGCAGGGCTGGTACAACACCTTGCATATCCGTTGCTGGGGCCTCAGAACGCCCAGTCCAGGGTCAGGCCGACCCCATGGCTCTTGTCACGGCTGCCCAGCAATGCGTTGTAGTCCAGGTTGACCCGGGCCTGGCTGTTCAGGGCAATGCCTGCCCGGGCACCGACCACGGCGGCATCGCGATCCAGGGCGACCGCCTGGACCTTGTAGCTGTCGCCCTGGCCGGCGAAGGCCAAGTGCTGCTCGGAACCCACCGAACTCAGGTTGTGCTGCCAGCCCAGGGTGCCGGACAGCTCCACTGTCTGGCCCGTGGACAACTGCAGTTGCTTGCCCGCGCGCAGGCCCAGGGTCGATAGCCAGGCATCGCGATTGTCCTTGGCGCCCTTGAGCGCCGCAGCCCCGCCATGTTCCTTGAAGCTGTCGCTGTCCACATGCACATAGGTCAGGCCAGCGAAGGGTTCCAGGGCGACACTGGGCAACGCGATTTTCCACGCCGCTTCGCCGAACACCTGGGTGCTCTGGGCGTCACGCTTGCTCTTCTGGCGATCGGAGACCTCGTTGTACTGCAGCTCGCGCTTGGTCTCGATCCGGTGCCAGCTGTGGCTGCCGCCCAGGCTCAAGCGCACCTGCTCCAGTTCCTTCCCGGCATAGGCACCCAGGTGGTAGCTGTCGACGGTGGCCGAAGAGTGACGCCCATCGCCCATGTTCAGCGAGCTGTCGCTGTAGCCAGTGAACACCCCCACGCGGGTGTCCTCGCTCATCTGCCCGTCGACGCCCAGCAGCAGGCCAGCGATGGAACTGCTGTAGCGAGCCTGGGCGGAGTCACCATCGGTCTTGCCCCAGGCCCCCAGGGCCTTGACCCACAACCCGGTATCGGCGCCGCTCACCGCAGGCGCGGCCGCTACACCCTGCTGACGGGTTCGTTCACCCACGGCATCGCGCAGATGACGGCTGTCGTTGAGCAACAGGTTGCTCACCGCCGGGTGGATTTCCCCGGAAAGCTGGTCGAAGGCTTGCTGGGCGCTGCTCGCACTGGAGGACAGCAACAGGCTTTCATACACCGGATTGCCTGCCCCCAGGCGGTCGGCAGCCGCCGCCACCGAGCGCTGGTTGGCAGTCAAGCCGACACTGGCAAAGGAGGTAGCATTGCGCTGGACCGCCAACTGCACACCGGTACCGGAATAGGCCAGGCCGCCACCGAGGAACAGCGAGTTGGACGTCACGTTGGCAAAGCTGCCCTGCACTCCGCCTGCGGCATCCAGGATGTCGAACTGGCGCCCCACCAGGCTCGGTGCCTGTTGTGCTGCCAGGGAAACTCCCGGGTTTTGCAGGTCCAGCGCCAGGTTTGCCCCACCCAGCGAGGCCTTGCCATCGCTGACCAGGCGATCGGCACCGCTGGTGGCCACTTCCACGGCATAGGTCGAGCCCGGCTGGAAGGTCACATCGGAGCTCACCTGCAAGGTGCCGATGGAGTTACCGGGCGCCACCACGCCGCCAGCATTGGCGATCAGCGCGCCGATCCGGCCGTTACCACCCACTATGCCGCCGGCATTGACCGTCACCGTCGATTGCAGCGAGCCATTGACCGCCAATCGTCCCTGGTTGACCAGGGTCGGGCCCGAGTAGCTGTTGTTGCCGCTGAGCACCAGGGTACCGACGCCCTGCTTGGTCAGGCCGCCATGGCCGCCGATATCGTTGCTCCACAGGTCCAGCACGCAACTCAGGTCGTTGCAACGCCGCTGGGTCGGCTTGCCGGCGTCCACCAGGGCGCCGATGCCCGGCAAGTCGGCCACGAACTGCGTTGGCCCGTAGCCGCCGGCGATGCGGAACTCCTCGGGAATGTCCTGCTCGGTGACCAGCATGCCCGGGCCGCGGATACCCTTGTCCAGGTTGATCATGCCCCAGCCATACAGGGCATCGATGCCCGGCGCGCCCATGTCAGTGGCAGTGGTGCGCAGCACGCTGGCGATCTGTGCGCCGCTCATGTAGGGGAAGCGCTCCATCAGCACTGCCGCCGCGCCAGCGGCATGGGGCGCCGCCATGGACGTACCGTTCTTGTTGGCGTAGCCCAGGGTCAGGTTTTCCAGGCTGGTGCCGCCAATCACCGCGCTGTAGATCCGGGTACCGGGGGCCGAGACGCAGAAGCTTGCGGTATAGCCGCAACGGGACGAGAACGTACTGATCACGTACGGATTGGCGCTGCTGGTGTCGGGGTTCTGCTGCAACGCCGCCACGGTCATCCAGCTGGGAGCGATTTGCGGGACGAAATAGCCCAGCCCGGCAATCGCATCGGGGTTGTTCAGGTTGTAGTCGTTGCCAGCGGCGAAGATGGTCAGGACCCCACTGCGGGCAGCGGCGATGGCGCCGTCATAGGCACCGCCGGGCAAGGTGCCCAGCAATGGCTGGATCTGCGCGAACTGCGCGCGGGCATCGTCCACGGTGAAATGCGGGAAATCCGGATTGCGCCCACCCTTGGCGAAGCGATCGGTGATGCCGATGCCCCAGCTGTTGTTGATGATCCGTGCGCCGCTGTTCACCAGGCTGTCCCAGCCGGCCTTGTACACCGCGCCATCGTTGCCCAGGACGATGCCATCCTCGGGGCCGGGGTCGCCGTTGTCGGCACTGATGATCTGCGCGTCATAGGCCACGCCATGCATCTCTACGCCATCACGGTTACCGGCGGCGATCCCGCCGACGTGGGTACCGTGGGAGCCGAGCTTGCCATCCGAGCCTACCGACGGGCTGCCGTCATAACGAAAGGCATCACCGGCCTTCACCGGGATATAGGGGTCGGTGTACTGGCGGATGCCACTGGTGATGAGGGTCACGATCTTGTCCTGGCCGGCGAACTCCGGGTGCTTGGCATACACCGGCTGGTCGAAGATCCCCAGCTTGACCCCCTTGCCGCTATAGCCGGCGGCATAGGCGCTGTCGGCATTGATTGCCCCCAGCCCCCAATCAGCCTTGAATTCACTGCTGCGCCAGCTACTGGCATCCCCCAGGCGCCCGCTCTCGACATAGGGCGCGGCCTGGGCGGTACCCGCCAGCACCGCCCAGCCCATCAATGCCCGCCCCAGCGGGCGTAGCACCCTGCCCTGTCCAACCGTACGACCCTCGCTGCATTTGAGTTGCTTCACTACGACCTTCCTTAGCTGCATTGAAAAAACCGCATCAATAAAATGGCGCGAGAAACGCCCAGCCAGCGGGCGTTCCACTCGCCAGCCAGTGACCTTAGAAACGCCACTGGAGATTGAGCCCGGCACCATGCTGTTGCTCACGGCTGGCCAGGCGGCCCTGGTAGTCCAGGCTCAAGTCCAGGTTGCGCGTCAGCCCCAGGCGCGCCTGCGCCCCCACGACCGCTGCATCCCGCAGGGCCGGTGCACTGTCGACCCGAAACGCGCTATCGCTGCCGGCAAACGCCAGGTGTTCACTGTCCTGGGTGCCGCTCAGGCGGTGTTGCCAGCCCAGGCTCGCCGCCACGTCCAGGCTTTGCTGCGAAGACAGCTGCCACTGCTGGCCGGCCCGCAGCCCAAGGGTGCCGAGCCAGGCGTCCCGCCGCTCTTCACCGGCATGCAAGGCGGCCGCACCGCCCTTCTCATGGAAGCTGTCGCGCTCAAGGTTCTGGTAGGTCAGGTTGGCGAAGGGCTCCAGTTGCAGGGGTTGCAACATCAAGCGATAGGCCGCTTCGGCGAACAGCTGCTGGCTACGAGCATCGACCCGGGCCCGCTGGCGCCCGGACACTTCGCCGTAGGCCAGGTCGCGCCGGACCTGCGCACGATGCCAGCTGTAGCTGCCGCCCAGGCTCAGGCGCCACGCGTCCACGTCATGCCGGGCATAGGCCCCCAGGTGATAGCTATCCACCTTGGCTCGGGAATGGGTATCGCCCATGCCCAGGGAACTGTCGCTGTAGCCCGCCGCCAGGCCGGCCCGGGTCTGTTCGTCGAAATCCCGATCGACACCCAGCAGCGCCCCCCCCAGGGAGCTGGTGTAGGACTCGTTGCCGTCCACCCCCTCGATCCGCCCCCAACTGCCCAGGCCCTTGAACCACACCTGGTTCGCCCCCGACTCGCCCGCCGGGGCCAGTGCGGAGCGTTGCAGGCGCTCGCCCAGGGCGTCACGAACCACAGAGCCCTGGCTGAGCAGCATCGAATCCAGGGCCGGATAGATTTCTCCCGCCAGCTGGCGCATGGCCTCCTGGGCACTCGCCTGGGAAGTCGAGAGCAGCAGGCTTTCGTACACCGGGTTACCCGGTCCCAGCCGTTCCACGGCCGCGCCGCTGGAGCGCTGGTTGGCACTGGCACCGACACTGGCAAAACTCGCGGCACTGCGCGTCAGGTCCAGTTGCACGGCGTTGGCCGAGTAATCCAGGCGGGTATCCAGAAACAGATAACCAGGCTGGACACCGGCAAAGCGCCCGCTGACCCCACCTGCCGCTTGCAGGATGTCGTACTGGCGCCCGACCAGGCTCTGCACTGGGCCTGCGCTCAGCAGGTCCGGCCGGCTCTGGGGCAACAGGCTGACATTGGCGCCCTGGACACTGGCCTGGCCGCTGGCCACGATGCGGTCGCTGGCCGTGGGCGACAGCTCCACCCGGTAGCTGGAACCCGGCTGCAGATCCACATTGCCCGCCACATTCAAGGTGCCGATGGAATTGCCCGGAGCGATTCGGGAACCGGCTTGCGCGGTCAGCCCGCCAATCTGCCCGGTCCCTCCCAGGGTGCCTGCGGCCTTGACCGTGACCGTCGATAGCAAGCTGCCATTGACGCTCAGTTGCCCACCTTCGACCGTCGTTGCACCGCGATAGCTATTGGCGCCTCCCAGCACCAGCCAACCGTCCCCGGACTTGACCAGGCTGCCCTGGTAGGACCGCTGCGCTGCGGCGGCATCCCGGGCCATGCCCAGGGCGTAGTCGGTACGGTCCTGCTGGCTGGCCCCCGGCGCCAGGCCATGCTCCCAGCCCCGATCCTTGAGGGTCTGCTGCCAGGCCTGGTGCTCGGCGGCATCCTCGGCCTGGCGCTGGACCAGGGCCTGGTCGGAGATGCCATTGCTCCAGATATCACCCTGCCCGGCCCCCAGGTTGACATTGAACTCACCCAGCAACTGCCCGGGCCCATGCAGCGCCCGTCCCAGGTCCGGCACCCCCCAACCGACCCGCTCGCTGGGGGCCTGGGTGGGCGAGCCATCAAGCTGCCGGGAGGTGGTCAGCAGCACTTGCAAGGCCTGCTGGTTGTTCAGGTACGGATAGCGCTCCATCACCAGGGCCAAGGCCCCGGTGGCATGGGGCGCAGCCATGGACGTGCCGTTGTAGGTCGCGTAGCCGCCACCGGGCACCGTGCTGGTAATCGCTGCGCCCGGTGTCGCCAGGCACCAGTATTTGGCGATGCCGCACTGGTTGTATTTCTGCTGGTTGTTCTTGTCCAGCCCCGAGACGGCCAGCCAATGGCCCTCCAGGTCCGGCTGGAAGTACGGCAGCCCGGCGCGCACGCTGGCATTGGCATAACCGCTGTTGCCGGCGCTGAAGACATTGATCACCCCACGGCGCGAGACCTCGGCCGCGGCATCCAGCCAGGTCCCTTGCTGAAAGTGCTGGGCGTAGGCCGCGCGCAAGCCGTCCAGGGTCTGGTAACTGACATCCTTGGGCTGGCTGCCCCAGCTGTTGTTGATGGCGCGTACCCCGGCGTCGGCCAGGGCCCCATAAGCGGCCGCGAAGTACTTGGGGTCAGAGCCTGGGCCGAACAGGAAACTGTCGTTGTGGTTGGTGTTGCCCACATATACCTGGGCATTGAAGGCCACGCCGTGCATGCCATTGCCATCGCGCGCCGCTCCCATGGTGCCGGTGACATGGGTGCCATGGCTGTCGTTGGCGCCGTTGAGGACACCGGAGACATTGAATGGGCTGCCATCCAGGTATTGGCCACTGGCGGTGACCGCATGAAAACGCTCGGGGCTGGCTTCGGGATGGGTCGGGTCGAACCCGGAATCCAGGGCGCCGATCTTGACCCCGGCACCGGTGATGCCGGCCGCATAGGCTTGGTTCGCCTGCATGCGTTCCAGGCCCCAGTCCTGCTGGTATTCGGCCGAACGCCAACTGGCGGGATCGCCCTGGCGGCCGGTCTCCTGATAAGCCGCCGCAACCGACAGCGGCAGTCCGGTGGCAAACGCCAGGCACAAGGTGCCCGTCAGCGTCTTGAGCTGATCAGATCTCACATCCATGTCGATGACTTCTCTTGTTTTTGTTGTTGGATCGCCCATTCCGGGTCGATCGATATACCGCTGCGTTGCCTGGCCGCAAGCTTGCGGCCCTATCGAACCAGGGGCGCTCACCCGCCCCTGGCCTGTTACCTCGGCTTCAGGCGAAAACGAAGCTTGAGCCGTTGAGTCCCTCAATACCAACGCCCAGCAGCGTCACGGAGTAGTCGCCGACCTTGAGCAAGGTGTCGTTGCCATCCTGGGACACGTGCTGGTTGTAGTCGTAGTGGGCGTCGATCCCCGGTACGCCCATGAACACCAGCTTGTCGCTGGCCTGGTAACCGTGGATCAGGTCATTGCCGAAGTTGCCGCTGAACAAAAAGGTGTTCACCCCGCCACCGCCGGACTGCATCACGTCATTGCCGCTGCCACCGACGAAGGTCACGTTGGGCCTGTCGCTGCCCAGGAAGTCGTTGCCATCATGGCCGAACAACCAGTCGCCATCGACGCCGGCCAGCAGGGTGTTGCCATAGCCATCGCCATTGAGGGAATGGTTGTAGGCGTACCACGCATGGCCATCGAACATGCCGTCGGCGCTAAGGCTGTAGGTGACGTCCCGACCGCCCCACTGCCAGAAGCTGCCCTGCTCGTGGCTGACCAGCGCCCCGATATCGCGGGTCATGCTGATACCGCCGTAGGCATCGCGGATGTACAAGGTGCCGTCGCCGTCGTTGGCGATGGAGAAGTTCTGCAAGGGTTGGCGCAGCTCCAGCACGTTATGGCCCTGGCCACCGTGGATGATGTTGTAGCCGCCGTCATCGCGGAACCGATCATCGCCAGCACCGCCGTCCAGGTAGTCGTTGCCCTTGCCGCCGTGCAGCAGGTCGTTGCCATCGGTGCCGATGATGAAGGTGCTGCCGGTGTGCTGCTCGGCGTAGAGGTTGAGGTCCTTGACCCAGACCTGGTCGCGCTTGCCCTCGGACAGGTTGGAGATCACCACCGTGGAATCGCGACTGGTCAGGTCATAGAAATCCGAGGCGACCAGGCGATTCAGGCCCGCGGCGTAGTCCACTGCACTATGGGCCGACCAGGATGCCGGGTTGAGGATGCTCTGGGGCACCAGCTTGCCCAGCAGCGACGAATAGTGATCGGTGAAGCTGACGATATTGTTGGTCGCCGACTCCTGGGGCCGGTCGTGGGTGCCCAGGGACGAGCCGTTGAAGTGGGTACCGTCCAACACCCGGAATACCGGATCGTTCTCATAGCCGATGTTCAGTACCTGTTGGCTATTGGCGCTCTGGGTCGGCGAGGCGAAGGCCACATAGTTGGCATCCTTGAAGAAACCGCCCCAGTGCTCGCCGCTCATGGCGGCCAGGCTGTTGACCCCCAGCCCGCCCAGGCTGTGCCCGGTGACCAGCACGTCCTTGCCGGCCAGGCCCTGGGCAGCGGCGAAGGCAGCGACCTTGCCCAGCAGGTTGTCGAAGGCCAGGCGGCTGTAGTTGTCGGCAAAGCCCGGGGAGAACGCCGCCTGCAGGTCGTTCACCGCATCGGCGAGGCTGTCGGTGCCACGAAAGCTGATGCCGATGGACAGCAACTGCCCACTGGCGTCGTACTTGCCAAGGATCTCCACCTGGGCATCGCTGACCGACGCCTGTTCGCCGGAAATGGTGCCCTGGGCGCTGACGTTGCCCTCATAGCCCAGCTGCGTCGCGCTGATCGGCCGCCAGGACGTCCCCGGCAACGGTTGCCCCGTGGGGGTCGAGGCATACAGGGCCAGGGTAATGGCGTCGCTGTACTGGGCTTTACCGGCACTGCCAAGGGCGTTCTTGTAATCGAAGATGCTCATCTGCTTTCTCCTTTTTTCATCCCTGTGCCCACGTCCTTCGGCAAAGGCCTAGGGCACTGTACGTTGGCCGAAAGCCTCATCGACCCTGGCCAGGTCTGCTTCACGCAGGGTGCCTGCGTAGTAGTGCAACTTGGTCCAGGCCATCAAGTAGTCGTAACGGGCCTGGGCCAGGTCGCGCCGGGTGGTGTACAGCTGCTGTTCGGCGTTCAGCGCGTCAAGGTTGACCCGCTCGCCCCCGAGGATGCTCTGCTTGGTGGAGACCACCAGCGCCTCGGCCGACGTCAGGGCCTTCTGATAGGCGCGCAACTTGCTCACCCCAGATAGACAGGCACTGAATTGCCGGCGCAGTTCAATCAGGGTTTCCCGGGTCCTGCCGTCCAGCTCGTATTCGGCCTGTTCCATATTGCGGCTGGCCTGGCGGGTCGAGGCCGAGACCCCGCCGCCAGCGTAGAGCGGCATGCTGATCTCGATCCCGATGGTGTTGGTGTCGTAGCGCTGGTTATAGGTGTTGCCACTCTCGGACTCGTTCTGGCGCGAGGTGGCGTAGGCGCTGAGCCTGGGCAGGTGCCCGGCGCGGTTACGCTCCACCTCGTAGCGGGCCACTTCCACCCGCTGGCGCTGGGAGGCCAGCATCGGGTTGTTGCTCAGGGCGATCTCATGCCAACTGTCATAGGTGGCCGGGCTCAGGGCGAACGACTGGAAGCTCTCTTGCAGCGGGTCCAGGTCTCGCACATCGATGGCCGGTTCACCGATCAGCGCCGCCAATTCGCGCAGGGCCGCATCCTGTTCGTCCCGGGCCTGGATCTCCTCGGCAGTGGCCAGCTCGTAACGCGACTCGGCCTCGAGGATATCGGTACGCGTGCCCTCGCCCCGCTCGAACAGGTGGCGATTCTGCTGGAACTGCTGGTCGAAGGCCTTCTTCTTGGCCAGGGCAATGTCGATCTGGTCCTGGGCGAACAGGGCCTTGGTGTAGTAGTCCAGGACCCTGAGCAACAGTTCCTGGCTCTTGCTGCGAAAGTTTTCGTCGGCGAACAACGCCTGGGCTACGCCCTTGCGATAGCTGGCATAGGCCTCGTAGTCGAACAACGGTTGCTGCAGGGTCAGTGACGAGCCGTAGCTGTCGTAGTTGCGCTTGTCGGTCTGGTTGCCGCCCCGAGGGCTGGGGTAGGTCGCCTTGGAGTTGTTGTGGCCCTTGTTGTAGTTGTAGCTGAGCCTGGGCAGCAACCCGGCGCGGCCGATGATGCGGTTTTCAAGCCCGGCATCGCGCTCCTTGATCGCGGCGAGAAACACCGGATCGTTGCGCACGGCCAGTTCGTAGACCTGGAACGGCCCCATGGCCTGGGCCCCCTGGCACACCAGCAAAGCCAAGGTTGCAGCGAGGATGGAAAGCTTACTCATACGACGCGACATCCTTATTCTTCGGTCAGTGCAGAGCCAGCCCGGTCGAGCAGGGGCTTGAACAGGTAGTTGAGCAACGAACGCTCACCGGTGCGAACGAACATCTCCGCCGGCATACCGGGCTTGATCACCAGCCCGTTGAGCTTCTCCATGGCCTGGTCGCTGACGCTGCTGCGCAGCACGTAGTACGGCATGCCGGTACGCTCGTCGATCATCTGGTCGGCGGACACCAGGCTGACCTCGCCGGAGACCCGGGGTGTGCGACTCTGGTTGAACGCGGTAAAGAGAATATCGACGGGCAACTGGCTGCCGACCTTGTCCACCAGGTTCACCGGCAGGCGCCCTTCCACTTCCAGGTGCGTGCCCTGGGGCACGATCTCCAGCAGCGTGTCGCCCTGGCGCACCACCGCGCCCTCGGTATGGACCCCGAGGTTGACTGCAATGCCGTCGGCGGTAGCGATGATCTCGCTGTGCTGCAAGTCGAACCCGGCGGAAGTCAATTGCTGCTCCAGGGTCTGGGTCTTGAGCTGGGCTTCCGCCAGTTGGCTGCGTACCTCCTTCTGGTATTCCTCGCCATGCTGCTGCAGCTTGAGCCGGGACTCGAGGATGCCCTGCTCCACTCGCCCGCTCTCACCGGTGTTCTGCGCCAGTTCCTGTTGAACCTGGGACAGCTGGCGCTGGTATTCCAGCAGGCGGTTGCGGGGAATGTAGCCGTTGTCGGCCAAGGGTTGCAGGTTGCCCAGTTGCTGGCGCAGGGACTCGGCCTGGCTGCCCAGGTCGCTGCGGGCCCGGCGCATGCCGGCCAGTTGCGCGGTAGCGCCCTCTATATTGGCGCGGATTGCCGCTTGCTCGCGCAAAAAGGCCTCGCGCCGGCTGCTGAACAACTGCCGCTGGCCCTCGAGCACCAGGGCCAGGCGCGGATCGTCGCTGTTTGTCAATGACGCGGGAAAATCCACCTGCTTGAGGCCGTCGCGCTCGCTGCGCCAGCGCGCCAGGCTGGCCATGGCCATGCGGTACTGGGCTTGCAGCGATTGCACATCCGCCGCTACCTGGGTCTGGTCCAGGCGGAACAGCGGCTGGCCCTGCTTCACGCTTTCGCCTTCACGTACCAGGATGCGGCTGACCACGCCGCTGCTCATGGACTGCACGGCCTTGCGCTTGCCCGACACCACCACGGTGCCTTGCACCGGTATCCCCTGGTCCAGGGGCGCCAGGGCCGCCCATGCGAAGAAGCTGCCAGCCCCTGCCAATGCCAGGAGCCAACCCATGCGCACAAAAAACCCGGCATCGCGTTCGACCCGCTCCGGCGCGTAGTCCTGTTCGATCATCATGCTGCTGTCCTTGCTCATGCGCCTTGATTGCGCGTAGGGGCCTGATACTGGCGGCTCATGCTCAAGCCGCCGGGAGCTGCTGCCGCGGGTCGCTCCCGAGGCGCATCCTGGGCCTGGGTCTGTTGCGCGCCGGACAGTGCCTTGAGTACTTCCTGGCTGGGGCCGAAGGCTTGCAATCGACCTTCGTTGAGCACCAGCAGCTTGTCGGCCAGGGCCAGTACCGAAGAGCGGTGGGTCACCAGCACCACGCTGGTACCCCGGGCCTTGAGCTGGGCGATTGCTGCCGCCAGGGCACTTTCACCAACGGTGTCGAGATTCGAGTTGGGTTCGTCGAGTACCACCAGGCTGGGGTTGCCGTACAGGGCCCGAGCCAGGGCCACCCGCTGCTTCTGACCGCCGGACAGGCCGCTGCCGTCATCCCCCAGCACCGTGTCGTAGCCCTGGGGCAGGCGCAAGATCAGCTCGTGCACGCCTGCCAGTTGCGCAGCCTGGACCACCTGCTCCGGGTCGGCCTGGCGAAAACGCGCGATGTTCTCGGCAATGCTGCCGGTGAACAGCTCGATATCCTGAGGCAGGTAGCCGATGTAGGGGCCCAACTCATCACGGTTCCAGCGGTGGATGTCAGCGCCGTCCAGGCGCACTACGCCAGCCAGGGTTGGCCACACGCCGACCAGCACCCGGGCCAGGGTCGACTTGCCGGAACCCGAGGCTCCCAGCACCCCCAGTACCTCGCCGGCATGGAGGCTGAAATTGACTTGCTGCAGGGTCGCGACCCGGCGCCCGGGAGGGCCGGCACTGACCTGTTCGAAACTGACCTCGCCCTTGGGGGCTGGCAGCGACATGGCGGTGTCGCTGGGAGGGAACTCGCCCAGCAGCGCATCCAGGCGGCGGTAGGCCAGCTTGGCCGAGCTCCATTGCTTCCAGACGGCGATCAACTGGTCGATAGGGCTCAGCACCCGGCCCATGAGAATCGATCCGGCGATCATCATCCCGGCGGTCATGTCGCCCTTGATCACCAGCAAGGCCCCCAGGCCCAGCACCAAGGATTGCAGGCACAGGCGCAAGGTCTTGCTCAGGGAGCTGATCACCGCGCCGGTATCGCTGGCCTGGTTCTGCAGGCCGAGAAAACGCGAATGCACGCCAAACCAACGCTTGCGCAAGGCGCCCAGCATGCCCATGGCCTGGATAGTCTCGGCGTTGTGCAAATGACTGGTGGCCAGTTGCGTGGACTGCTGCGAAAAACCGCTGGCTTCGCTCAGGGGCTTCTTGGTCAAGCCCTCATTCAGGTAGGCCAGGCCGATCAGCATCACCGCGCCCACCGTGGCCATGACGCCCAGCCAGATATTGAAGGCAAAGATCACCAGCAGATAGATGGGAAACCAGGGCGCATCGAAGAAGGCGAACAACGCCGGCCCGGTGAGGAACTGGCGGATATGGGTCAGATCGCCCAGGGACTGCCCGGCATGGCCTTCGCCCCGGGCCAGGTTACGCTCGAACGCAGCCTGGTAGACCCGCAGGTTGAAGCGTCGCTCCAATTGGCTGCCGATGCGGATCACGATAAAGCTGCGCAGCACCTCCAGCAGGCCGATGAACACGAAGAACCCCACCACCATCAGCGACAGCATCGCCAGGGTGGTTTCGTTCTGCGAAGACAGCACCCGGTCATACACTTGCAGCATATAGATAGAAGGAACCAGCATTAGCAAGTTAATCAACGCGGTAAAACAACCGACGCTGATCAAGATGCCTTTATATTCGCCCAGTGCCTTGAACAGTGGAGGTGCAGGATGAGAGTTCTTCACCATTTTTTAACCATTTCCCTGAGCTGTTAGTCCGCGTCCATTTGCGAAGAACCAATCTAGTACATAACTAGTTAATTGCTCTTTTTAATTCATAAAGCCTGCGGACACAGATAATTCGGACCGCTGTCTGCAACAGCAACCCGAACATACTCCTGTCGTTCAATCGAGAAACAATCCAGCGCCCATCCAATACAGAACGAACAACCTCGACCGTTAATTAGCCGCACGCTGTAGAACTATCAGCTCGTCGGCCTTGAGGCGTGCTTCATACACCCCCTCTTGCTGGCGGCTGAAGAAAATCACTTTCGAACCTTCACGCCCGGTGATGGCGATGCCATCGGGCTCCGGGAACCAGCCGACAACGGCTTCCCCGACCCATTGCGACAGGCAGTCGGCGCCCGCCCCCAGGGCAGCGTTCTGCAACAAGTCCAGGGTGCACGCGGTGCCCGGGCGGGCCTCCTGCTGCAGCTGCCAATGCCCAACCAGTTCCGAGGGGTCCGCCAAACGCAGGCTACTTGCCATGCTCATCGCTCCATAAAACATCATCAACGTCGCCACCAGCCAGATGGCCGCCTTGCGACTCAGGGTGTGTGGGGTCATAAGGTACTCCGTCCGCCCGGTAGACTCGCCCAGTTGCCAGGGCCGATGCAAGAACACAGGGCGCCGCATCGGCAGCGCCCCGCGTCTACTTCACTCAGGCAACGATGTCGCTGACTGCTGCCTGGCCGATGGTGGTGACCAGGAAGTCCGCCACGCCGTGCCCGGAGAAGTCCACCGACAGGGTGCTGACACCACCGGAGGTGCTGAGGATCGCATCACCCGCCGCGCCGCTGAAGGCGTTGACGAAGTGCAGGCCCGCACCCTTGGTGATACCGGTCAGATCGATCTTGTCCTGGCCACTGACGAAATCCATGATCTGGTCGGCCGCACCCGGCTTGGAATCGGTGCTGGCACCGAACACGAAAGTGTCCGCGCCGGAACCGCCCCACAGTTTATCGGCACCGCCACCGCCGTAGATGATGTCGTTGCCGGCACCACCCTTGAGCTCGTTGGCGACGTTGTTACCGATCAACAGGTCGTTGCCCGAACCGCCGATGGCGTTCTCTACGGTCACACCCTTGGCAATGGAAACGTTGCCGATCAGGCCACCAACATCGGAGAACGAAGTCTCATTGAGGTTGATCTTCTGATTCTGGGTGAAACCAGAGAAGTCCAGGGTGTCGTTGCCGCCACCGTCCCATACCGAGAACACCAGCTTGTCGGCCGACGAGGTCGCGCTGTAGAAGTCGCGCCCGGTGTTGGAGTTGAAGCCGTAGGTGGTGTCACCGGCACGGGTGGCGTAGTTGGCACCGTAGAGCTTCTGGATGGCAGCGATATCATCGATCAGCGGACCGGACGAATAGGCTTCGACCCCGCCCTTGCTGAAGTTCTGGCTGGTATTGCTTTCACTCCAGTAGCTCATGATGCTGTAGCCACGGGTGTCCTGCCCGTAGGTGGCATCCTTGTAGGTCGGGTTGCCATTCCCGGCGTTGTAGTCGCCAGGGTGGGCCAGGCCCAGGGTGTGACCGATCTCATGGGTCAGGGTCTGACGGCCATAGTTGTTCAGGTCAGGGGTCTTGTTCGGGGTATAGCTGCTGTTGATCAGGTACCACGAAGTACCGTCATAACCTGCGCCAGTGCCCGGCAGATAGGCAAATGCCGCCGCGCCATCCTGGCCGCTGCTGTAGTTGCCGAAAGTCATGTGGCCGTCACCACCGGAAGCCTTCTCGGTGAAGACCACATTGGCCACGTCGGCCCAGGACTGCATGGACAGCACGGCCTGGGCTTTCTGTTGGGCGCTGAACTGGCTGAACCCGGCGATACCATGCTTGTTCATGGTGGCCTGGGTCGCCGAGGTCAGGAAGGTATAGGTCAGATCGATCTTGCCATTGCCGTTCAGGTCCTTGTAGGAAGCACCGTCACGCAGGATCTGCGTAGCTGCCTGGTCGACCGAGAACGAAGGTTTGCCATTGACCGTGAGATTGCCGCCACGATCATACTGGTGGCTGAAGCTATTGATCTGGTTATACGCCGAACTTGCTGCGGCCAGAGGCACCAGTTGTTGTTCAGCTGCATCAATAGCGTCATTCACTTTTACTTTCGACATAAACACACTTCCTTGTAATCAATGGAACAGTTTTTGTCAGATAGCGACAATCCCTGGCGAGATCGTCCTATCACTCGCCTTAAGCAGGCGCAAGGAAACTGACACAATTCGAAATCAAACGTCCACTACTTTTTTGACGTCAATTTCCACTGTTCCACGAAACTCCCGAAAACAATGACTGCCCAGTCGAAATATTCCTTTTCCAACTGATTGGCGGCAGCCATTGTCCGACAATCTACAATTTAATTATTAAATATCCTCATATGAAGTTATGCCAACTACGTCCCACTTTTCCGCCTCTTACTTCATGCTCCAACCCGTCGCTTGCAGGGCATCCTTGAGTATCTGCGCCGTCAGTGCCGGAACTTGCACACCGTCGGCACTGGTCATCGGCTCGCCGGCCAGCAGGGCATTGATGATCGCCTCCTCCACGGCCTCGGCAGCAGCACTGAACAGCGGAGAGATCTGATCGTTGTTGAGCATCGTCACCGGCGTCGTCCGCCCTGATTCCTCGAGCGTGTAGTCGGCAGTGGGCAAGTCCCGGTTTCCTGTGGCAAAGGCCAGGAAGATGTCGCCGCTGGCATCCTCGGTGCCACCGCCGGTGCGGGCGATGCCGATGGATGCGCGCTGGGCCAGGCGTTGGCACTGGTGCGGCAACAGCGGTGCATCGGTGGCCAGGATCACGATGATCGAACCCATGCCCGGGGTGCCACGCTCAGCGAAGGGCGAGACGATCTCGCTCAGGTGGCGTCCCACGGGATAACCATCGACCCGCAACTCCACGCGCTTGCCGTGGTTGGCCTGGACCAGCGCCCCGACGGTATAGCCACCCTGCTCCGCCGGCAGCCGTCGGGACGCGGTACCGATGCCACCCTTGAACTCGTGGCAGATCATTCCAGTGCCCCCGCCAACCGCCCCTTCGGCGACCGGTCCGGATTCGGCCCTGGACATGGCCTCACGCACTTGCGCGGGCCCCACGTGCTGGCCCCAGATATCGTTCAACAGGCCATCGAAGGTCTCCATCACCACCGGCATGCACCAGTACACCGAAGGATCGGCCAGCGCCTCGCGCTCCAGGGCAATCAGCGTATCGCGCACCACACCCACGCTATGGGTATTGGTAATGGCGATCGGCGTGGTCAGGGTTCCAGCCTCGCGAATCCACTCCAGGCCCGTGGCATCGCCATTGCCATTGAGCACATGGCAACCGGCGAAACACGGCTGCAGACGAGCATGCTCGGCCCGGGGCTCGATCAACGTCACACCAGTGCGCACCTGCTTGCCGCCGATGCTGGTTTTCAGCGTGCTGTGGCCGACCCGGATACCGGCAACATCGGTAATCGCATTGAGCGGGCCGGGAGTTCCCAGGCCCAGACTGATACCCACTTCACGTGCTCGCATAACCACTCCTTACAATTTCTGGAACGCCGGGCTGTACCGGCCATTGGTGCAATAGAGGATCACCGACAGTGCCAGCAAGCCGATGATTACCATGATGTCCCGCAGGGACGCGTCGAGAAACAGATTGACCAGCAGGTACCCGGCACCGACCACCGCCAGCAGCGCCGGCACCGGCCACAGCGGCATGCGATAGGGATGCTCGCGATCGCGCAGCAGGACCCGGCTCATCAGCGCGCTCAGAGCCACCACCAGGTACACCAGCATGATCAGCAGCACGCTGAAGGACGTCAGGTCCGCCAGGTTCGAGCTGAAACTGAGCAGCGCCGAAGGAACCGCCAGGAACAAGGTGGCCAGCCAGGGCGAATCCCAGCGCGGGTGGATACGGGTGAACAGACGATTGATGCCCGGTGTCCACAGGGCATCGCGGCCGCTGCTGAAGACGACCCGGCCGATCTGGATCACGATGGCGACGATGGCATTGAACACCGAGAGGAAGATCCCGGCGCTGACCACCCGGGCCAGGGTTTCGTTGCCATGGCTGGTGAGCAGGTAGCCGATCGGATCGGGGCTGGCGAGCATCTCGCTCAAAGAGGGTGCGCCGATAAGCAGCGCGGTGAGCGGCACCAGCTCGATGATCACCACCAGTACCAGGGACCAGAGCACCGCCTTGTGCACCCCGCGGCCCCCGCACTTCATGTCTTCGGCCAGCAACACCGCCGGGCCGTAGCCGTTATAGGCAAACAGGCCGATGCCCACCGCCCCGATCACCAGGGCCCAGGGCGCCGCTTGCAGCACGCCATGATCGAGGATCTGCGGTTGCAACAGGATGCTCACCGGCTGCGTAGCGTTGCCGAACCCCAGCCAGACGATCACCAGCAACGCCGCTACCTCCAGCAACAGGCAGGTCCCGGTGATCCAGGCATTGAGCTTGATATTGAGGATGCCCAGCAGGTAGCTGCAGGTGACGATCGCCAGGGCCACGGTCTGGGAATCGTACTGAGTGCCCAGGGCGTTGTTCAGGTAGGTAGCGGCACCCGTGGCCAGGACCGGCGGGATGAACAGCAGCATCACCAGCACCGTCAGGAAGGTGGCATAGCCGGCAAGGCCGCCGAACACCCGCTTGGCATACACGTATTCGCCGCCGGCACTGTTGTGGGCCCGGCCCAGCTCGGCATAACAGAAGGCGAACATCAGCGCTAGCAGGCCCGCCATGACGAAGGCCAGGAACACGCCGCTGCCGGCCTGATGGATGGCAAAGGGGGCGATCACGAACACGGAACTGGCGGGAGTCACTGCAGACACGGTGATAGCCACCACGTCGAACACGCTCAAGGTGGGTTTCAATACGCCGTCGGGCGTAGAGGGAGAGCTCATATCGTTATCCTCGTGCTTATTGTTGGTCTGAGGCAGGAACGAGATTCATCGGGCGGGTGCGCTCTGGGTCGCACTTGACGCCTGCCACTCTAGTCAGTGGCTCGCTGGCGAGAAATTCCCCTATTGGAGTACTCCCCCTTGACGGCATCGGGTAAATCGACGAAACCGTGATCACGCATTTTCAGCACATCGGTGGAGCGCAACCTTTGAGTAACCTGTTCGGGGAAGTCGGCCTGCATAGCAGCCTGGGACGAGCCCTCACGCTGATTGGCCAACCGCGATTCTGGAAGCAGCTGGTCCTGCTGCTGCATCAGGCCACGCCGTTCGACAACGCCCTGGTGATGCTCTACCCCCACGAAGGCCTGCCACAGGTTCTCGAGGAGTACGATGCCCAGCCCAACAGCAAGCCCGCCCCGATGGTCACCTACCTGAGTGGCATGTACCTGCTGGACCCGTTTTTCCAGGCCTGCCGCGAGGGCTACCCCAGCGGCCTGTATCGCCTGGAAGAAGTGACACCGGACCACTTCCGCCAGAGCGAGTACTTCCTCAGCTATTTCCACGACAACGTGCTGGAGGACGAAGTGCAGTTCATCCTGCAACTGCCTGAAACCGGCACCCTGTCCTTGTCCCTGGGTAGCCAGCGCCTATTCGGCAACGATGAAGTCGGCCTGCTCACCACCTTCGCCGCCTGGGTGCTACCGCTCATGCAGCAGCACTGGCAGCACACCCAGGCCAAACCCCAGGTGCCAGCCGCCGTCGAGATGGCCAGCCAGGTGCGCGATGCCCTGAGCCAGTTCGGTCATGCCGTGCTATCGGAGCGGGAGCTGGAGATCGCCCGGCTGATCCTGCGCGGGTTCTCCTCCAAGGCCATGGCCGAGCGCCTGAAGATCTCCCCGGACACCGTCAAGGTCCACCGCCGGCATCTCTACGCCAAGCTGGACATCTCCAGCCAGCCGGAGCTGTTCTCGTTGTTCATCCAGTCCCTGGGCCACGACCTGGAAAACCCCTGAGCCTGTCGGCCTTCAACGATCCACCACTGCGCCAACCTTGCGGCCGCTACGCGCCCGGGCGCAGCCTGCGGCAGCGGCTACACACAGCACTGGCCTGTAGCCGCTGCCGAGCTTGGAAGGCTGCGACAAGGCCCGCAGGGCCTTCTGGGAATCGCCTCGCCCCACCGACGCCGGCGGCTACACGCCCTCAGGCATTCAATGAACGCGCACGGAAATCCCGGGGCGACTGTTCGAAATGTTTCTTGAAGGTGCGGCTGAAATGCGCCGAATCGGTAAAGCCCCACTTGAAGGCGATATCGGTGATCGATTCGTTGCGCAGGTGCGGGTTGCTCAAATCCGCCGCACTGCGCTTGAGCCGTGAACGCTGGATGAAACGACAGACGCTGTCGCCCTGCTCCTCGAACAATCGGTACAACTGGCGCACCGAGATATTCAGTTGCCCGGCCAGGGACACCGGGGTCAGGCTCGGCTCGTTGAGCGATTGCTGGATCAATTGCCGCGCCTGCTCCCCAAGACATGGGCCATGCAGGCCCTCGTCGAGGCCGGCAAGGCCTGCGGTATGGCGCAAGGTCGGGCCGAGCAAGGCGATCAGCGCTTCCTGCAAGGCCAGCCCTTCCTGCTGCGCCGCGCAGCCGTGGAGGTCGCCGGCACAGATCTGCTCCACCAGCAGGCGCATCAACCGGCCACTGGCGCAGTTTTGCGACAGCTTGCCGAACTTGCGCTGCTGGGCCGGCAGGTGCCGGTAGACCTCCTCCCGGCACAAATGGAACGAGGCATGCTCGATCAGGCCATGGGGCACGATCTCGCAAGCACCAGCGGAATCGAGCAAGGCCATGTCGCCCGGGGCCAGCTCAACGCTCTCGCCGTCCTGGCTCAGGCGCGCATGGCCGCTGCGCTGGACGATCAGGAAGCAATGGCGATCGTCGTCATGGTCGGCCGTGGTGCTCTGCCGGGAGATCAGCCCGGCGTTGGTACGGATCTGCGCCACCTCCAGCCCGGCGTAGTCCTGCAATCCGACCTCGCCAATGAACAACGCCGGATTGCGCGCCGGACGGGCATCAAATCGACCGCAGACGCCCTGCAGGGCGCCGACCCAGGAACTGAAACTATGCGAAGCAAGCACTGTGCACCTCCGAAAGCCGGTTCAGACCGCCATTGTTGTTATGGCAATATCATTAACATGTTATCTATTTGCCAGGCAAGGCACCTGGCAACCTGGATAACCTGTCGCGGCTCAAGCAGAGGTTGTGCCAGTACGCGGTTCAGTAGCCTCCCAACAAGCGTTGCAGATGGCTGAAACTGCCCAGCAACGCCTCGCGCTGCTCGGTGTTCAAACGGATGTAGCGACGCATTCCCGGTAGCCGGTTGACCACCTCGCTGGCGCCGAAGTGCTCCAGCGTCACCTGCCAGCCCCGCTCGTCACGACACAGTTCCAGGCGCTTGAAATCCAGGGGCAGCAGCACCTCAAGCAGCTGCCGATCCCGACACAGGCGCTGGAGAAGAGGCGCCCAGTCGGCCGAATCGCCCACCTGCAACCGGGCGGCAACCCCCTGGCGCCGGATCGCCCCGGTATGGCGCAGGGTGATTCGGGCCTGCCCCGGGCCGGCACATGGCACCCGCATGGACCATTGGCAAGCCACGATATGCATCAGGAACTGGGCCTGGGGGCACTCCGCCACCTCGAAGGCCAGGCCGCGCTGCAGGCAACGGAAAGTCCCCCGTGCCATGCCCTGCCCATCGAACTCCAGCCCCGCAAGGTCACGCCGCAACTGATTGAGGGTCAGTCCCGGGCGGTAGCCCGAAGGTGGCCGATGCCAGAACTCAAAGAGATTTTGTCGCCAGCTTGAAAGATTCATCGCCCATGCCCTCCCGGGTACCAGGGATCTCGTCTGGAATCATCCCCAACGCCTGCTCCAGCACCTCTTCCACCGGCACCGGGCGAAACGGATTGACCTTCTGCACCAGCAGGGTCCAGGCCAGGGCATAAATCGCCGTCAGGCCCAGCATGCTGCCGAACGGCAAGTAGATGTCCCTCGGGTTCATCCCCGGTGGAGTGATGAACCACATGCCCAGCAGGATGCCCACCGAAGAGAGGATCTGCGGCAGTGGGAACCAGGGCGACTTGTAGGGTCGCGGCAGGTCCGGCCGGCGAATGCGCAGCATCACCACCGACAGCGTGACCAACAGATACGCCGTGCTCCAGGCACAAACCGCCGCCAGCACCAGGTGCATGATGCTGTCGGTGCTGCCACCCAGCCACCAGGCGTGCAGGCAAGGAATCAGCACCGCCACGGCGATGCACAGCAACGGCGTCTTGAAGCGTGGGTGCAGGTAGGTGAATACCTTCGGCAAGGCGCCGTCCTGGGCCATGCCATAGAGGATGCGCGGCAACCCGGCCATCAGCGTATTGATAGTGGCGGCACCGGCGAACAGCAGGCCGATCCCCAGCCAGATACGCCCGAACGGGCCCATGATCTGCTCGGCGAAATGCGGGATGGCCATGGGTGTCTCCAGCAGGTGCACGCTGCCGTCCTCGCTCAGGGCGACGTTGGCCACCTGGCGCTTCATCGCCGCGCCATAGATGAACATGCACACCGCCACCCCCACCAACCCCAGGGCCATGGCCCGGGGAATGGTCCGCGAGGCCTTGCGTACGTCCGGGGTCAGGGGCGTGACGAACTCGCAGCCGACGAACATGAACATCGCCATGCCCACCAGGGACAGGATGGTGGGCAGGTCGGTACCCACCGTGGAAGCACCGAACCAGCCATCGAGCTGCACCGCCGGAGCCTTGAGCACGCCCATTACGCCGAAGATGATCAGGGTGCTCCACATGCCGAAGGTCAGGATCACCTCGGCGCGGCTGAAGGCTGTGATCCCTACGGCGTTGAGCAGACCAAAGAACAGCACCAGCCCCACCCCCACCAGCCAGGCGCTGCCGCTCTGCTCCAGCAGGGTATTGAGGGACTCGAAATTGACCAGGGCCATGACCCCGCTGAGGATGGTTTCCGCGGTGCCGGCAAACACATGGACGATCAGGTAGGCCGACAAGGTGCCGGTAATGGCGAAGAAACGCCCCAGGCCGCAGGCCAGGTAGTCATAGACCGAACCGTTGGTGGGCAACAGGCAGGCCGCCTCGGCGAAGGTGGTGGACTGCGCCAGCATCATCAGCAGGGCGATCACCATGGCCGCGGCGAAGGCCCCGCCGCCGATGCCGAAACCGGTGGTGGCGGTGAGGATCACCGGGCTGGCCATGATCAGGCCCACGGCACTGGCCAGCGCCGTGGGAAAACCGACGACACCCTGGTGCAGGTGCCGGTTGAGTCTGTCGTTGAGCGACATGCTGGTAAACCTCGAAAGCAGGGATTGATGATTGTTGTTCTAGGCATTTCAAGGGCACGCGTGGCCGCCATGCTCGGCTGTCTGGCGCAGCCTGGAGTCGTCCCGCAGGGCTGGCCTGCGGGATGTGGCTCAATAGGCGATGCACACCGACTTGTTCTCGGTGTAGGCCTCGATGGCCGCATGGCCCATTTCCCGACCGATGCCGGACTGCTTGTAGCCACCGAAGGGCATCGAGGGGTCGAGCATGTTGTGGGTGTTGACCCAGACCGTACCGGCCTTGATCTGCGGGATCAGTCGCATGACCTGCCCCAGGTCGTTGGACCAGATGCTCGCGCCCAGGCCGTACTGGTTGTCGTTGGCCAGCGCCACCACCTCTTCCAGGGTGTCGAAAGGCATGGCGACCACCACCGGGCCGAAGATTTCCTCGCGCACCAGCTGCTGCCCGGCCTGCACATCGGCCACCACCGTGGGCCTGACATAGAAGCCGCGCTCGCCAAAGGGCGTACCACCACACAGCACCCGCGCGCCCTCCTCGACTCCGCGCTCGACCATCTGCAGCACCCGGCGCTGCTGCTTGGCCGAGATCAGCGGGTTGATCTGCGCCTGTTCGTCCAGGCCCGGGCCGATGCTCAGCGAGCCGGCAATGGCCACCAACCGGTCGAGCACCTGCTGATAGATGCCGCGCTGGATGTACAGCCGCGAACCAGCAGTACAAACCTGGCCCTGGTTGAAGAAGATCGCCGCACTGGCGCCAGCGGCAGCGGTGTCCGGATCGCAGTCATCGAGCACGATCACCGGCGATTTGCCACCCAGTTCCAGGGAAAATCGGGTCATGTTGTCTACCGCCGCATGACCGATCAGCTTGCCCACCTGGGTCGAACCGGTGAAGGCCAGCTTGTCGATGCCCGGATGGGCCGCCAAGGCCGCCCCGGCCCCGGCCCCAGTGCCGGTCACTACGTTGACCACCCCGGGGGCGATGCCCGCCTCCAGGCACAACTGGCCCAGGCGCAGCGCGGTGAGCGGGGTCTCGTCCGCCGGCTTGAGCACCACGGTGCAACCGCAGGCCAGGGCCGGGACGATCTTCCAGATAGCCATCAGCAGCGGGAAGTTCCACGGCACGATGGCCCCCACCACGCCCACCGGCTCCGGCACCGTGTAGGCCCGGTACTGCGCGCCGGGCACTGCGGCAATGGACACATCCAGGCTCTTGCCCTCGATCTTGGTCGCCCAACCGGCCATGTAGCGGGTGAACTCCGCCGCCGCGCCCACTTCCAGGGCCCGGGCCAGGTGGATCGACTGGCCGTTGTTGAGGGTTTCCAGTTGTGCCAGCTCCTCGCCATTGGCTTCCAGCACATCCGCCAGCTTGAGCAGCAGGCGTTCCCGGTCGGCCGGACGCAGCGTCTTCCACTCTCCCTCGAAGGCCCGGCGCGCGGCCCCCACCGCCAGGTCGATGTCGGCCTGGGCGGCCATGGCCACTTCGGTCAATTGCTCGCCGGTGGCCGGGTTATGGACCGGCATCCGCGCCCCGGAGAGCGCCGGGCGGCTATGACCGTCGATCAGCAGGCCGTGCTGGCTGTCTATGAATGCGGCGACACGTGGGTCGATGGCAACGCTCATCGTCAATCCTCTTGGTTGTACCTGTTGACCGAGACTCTGAGCCCAAAGCCGGGAGTCGTCTTGATCCTGGCTGCCGCAAAACTTGGCGCTGGCTGCCAAGCCCGACAGCCTCGACAAACCCTTGGCAGCCTGGATCAAATGCCCTGGCACACAGAGGCAAGCAACACGTCGGCCAATCGCGCCCTAATGGCCCCAAGCTGTTCGAGCCCTATCAGGAGATCCAACGTGAGCCAAGCAAGCCATTTCTGGCATCCCATGCTGCACCCCAACGAGATGAAGCAACGTGAGCCGATCCGCATCGTGCGCGGCGATGGCTGCTATGTGTACGACGACCAGGGCCGTCAACTGGTGGATGGCGTGGCCGGGTTGTGGAACGTCAACGTTGGCCATAACCGCAAGGAAGTGAAGGCGGCCATCACCGCCCAGCTCGATGAGCTGGAGTACTTCCAGCTGTTCGATGGGGTCAGCCATCCTCGGGCCGAGGAACTGTCGCGGGTCTTGATGAACCTGCTGGAGCCTGAAGACATGCGCCGCGTGGCCTTCAGCTCGGGCGGCTCGGACGCCATCGAAAGCGCCCTGAAGCTGGCTCGCCAGTACTGGAAGCTCGAGGGCCAGGCCGATCGCACCAAGTTCATTTCCCTGCGCCAGGGCTACCATGGCACCCACTTCGGTGGTGCTTCGGTCAACGGCAACACGGTGTTCCGGCGCAACTACGAGCCGCTGCTGCCCGGCTGCTATCACATCGACACCCCCTGGCTGTACCGCAACCCCTACAGCCAGGACCCGGAAGAACTGGGCAAGATCTGCGCCGACCTGCTGGAGCGGGAAATCCAGTTCCAGAGCCCGGACACCGTGGCGGCCTTCATCGCCGAGCCGATCCAGGGCGCGGGCGGGGTCATCGTGCCGCCGGCCAACTACTGGCCATTGATCCGCGAGGTTTGCGACAAGTACGGCGTGCTGCTGATCGCCGACGAAGTGGTCACCGGCTTCGGCCGCAGCGGCTCGATGTTCGGCAGCCGCCTGTGGGGGGTCAAGCCCGACATCATGTGCCTGGCCAAGGGCATCACCTCGGGCTACATCCCCCTGGGCGCCACTGTGGTCAACCGGCGGATCGAGGAAGCGTTCGAGAAGAACGGCAACTTCACCGGCGCCATCATGCACGGCTACACCTACGCCGGGCATCCGGTGGCCTGCGCCGCGGCCCTGGCCTGCCTGGACATCGTGGTCAAGGAAGACCTGCCGGCCAACGCAGCGAAGATGGGCGACTACCTGCTGGCCAAGCTGCAGCCGTTCGTCGAACGCTTCGACAGCGTTGGCGAAGTGCGTGGCCAGGGCCTGATGGTGGCCCTGGACCTGGTGGCCGACAAGAGCACCCGCGAGCCCATCGACCCCACCAGCGGCTACGCCAACCAGGTGGCGCAGATCGCCCGGGAGCACGGGGTCATGGTGCGCCCGGTGGGCACCAAGATCATTCTCTCGCCGCCGCTGGTGATCCAGCCGGCGCAGGTGGATGTCATCGTCGACGCCCTCGCCCAGGGCCTGAGCCAGGCCCGGCGCTGACCGGCCCACCGGTACTGCCCGCATTCGCAGCGGGCAGCGCCGGCACTCTCCAATGGCCGGCCGCCATCGCGCGGCCCGCTACCTGCGCCAGCCCCGAGCCCCTGCCCAGCGGGCAGCCAGGAGTCTTCCATGAACGCAGTCGCCATGCCCCATGAGCTGGGCCAACGCTGCATCGCTGCCTTCACCCGGGTAGTGCCCGCCACCCTCTGCGCCTTCTACCGCATCGACCCACAACTGCAAGCACAAGACTTCGCGCTGTACCGCATGCCCGAGCAAATGCACCAGGCCTACTTGCAACGCTATCGGCGCTACGACCCGCTGCAACCACAGTTGTGTGCGGCCGCCGGGCGCCCGGTGCTGTCGCTGCACATGGGCATGGCCCGCCAGGATCGTCACGACACCCTGGTGTACCAGGGCTTCCTGCAGCGCCACGGAGTGCTGGATGTGGTGGAGATCCTGGCCTGCGACAAACAGCGGCCCATCGCCGGGCTTTCGCTGCTGCGCGACGCCAGCCTGGGGCGCTTCAGCAACGATGAGCTGACCACCCTGCAAGCCTTGCAGGGGCTGCTGGAAATCGCCGCCCGGGCCCCGTGCCCCGAGGCCGACCCGCGCTTGGCCGGGCTGACGCCCCGCGAGCGGGAAATCGCCTGGCTGCTGCGCGACGGCGCGGACAACAAGACCATCGCCCGGCGCCTGGACCTGGGCCTGCCCACGGTCAAGACCCACCTGATCAACCTGTTCCGCAAGGTCGGCGCGGGCAACCGCACCGAACTGGTAAGCACGCTGTTCCTCTGAAACAGCCAGGACTCAACCATCCGGTTGATGGGCAGGCGCCGCACCAGGCCCGAACATGCAGCTCTACGACAACGAACAAGAGCCTTGCCATGAACCTGCAACCTGAATGGATCACCGTCGGCGCCCTGGCCGACGGGTTTGCCGGCGACAACCATATCCTCCCCGCCCTCGACGATTTGGCCGGACGCCACCTGACCCTGCACTTCGACAACGGCTGGCAGATCGAGCATCGCTTCGGCGCCACCACCCTGAGCTGGAACAACATCGGCGAAACCGCCAGCGAGGAACTGGCCTACCGCGCCACCTCCGTGCGCCCCGGCCTGTACCTGGTGGATTTTCTCAAGCAAGACCAGGGCGCCACCCATTCGGTGAGCCTGGTCCTGGACCTGGAGCGCCAGTGCTTCACCGCCGTCCTCGGGCAGATGCCCAGCCGTGAAGAATCCCGTACCGATCTGTTCAGCCGGGCCCTGGCCGGCGGCGAGCTGACCAGCGTCAAGGCGCAGTTCCTGCACGGCGCCATCGACCGCCCGTGCACTGCCGACACGCCACGGCACGCCCCCACCCAGGAACTGGTCGGCCTGCGCAACCAGTACGTCTACAGCGCCAGCGAGGCCTACGAACACGTCTACCTCAATGCCGATTTCTACAGCTGGCAGTGCCTCAAGGGCGTCGAGCAAGGGCTGGCGGACACCGACCGTTGCCACTACTACAAGGTCGCCGAGCAGCTGTACCTGTTCGTCTGGCGGGAAAAGATCGTCCCGACCCTGGGCCTGGTGCTGATCGACCTCGCAGCCGGGCGCAGCGACGGCAAGATCTTCGGCTACCAGGGCGCGGACTTCGAAAGCTTCGCCAACTTCCCGGTGGGCGCCCTGGCCCGGGTGCTCAATCGCACCAGCCATTCCTGAGCCTTTGCCACCGCACACTTTTTACAGGACCTTGCCATGACCCTGGGACTCGACCTGCAACGCGTCGCCGACTGCTACCAGAGCGAACTACAACTGTTTGCCGAGCGCCATCCGCGCTCCGGTGCCTTCTACCGCCAGAACCTCGAGCACTGGCTCTACGGTGCCCCGCTGCACTGGATGCAGCAGTGGCCCGGCTCGTATCCGATCATGGTGGCCGATGCCCAGGGCGCGACCCTGACCGACTGCGACGGCCAGCAGTACGCCGACTTCGCCCTGGGCGATACCGGGGCCATGTTCGGCCACGCCCAACCGGTGGTGGCAGCAGCCATCGCCGAGCAAGCGCGGCATGGCTCGACCCTGATGCTGCCCACCGCAGACAGCCTGTGGGTCGGCCAGGAGCTGAGCCGGCGCTTCAAACTGCCCTATTGGCAGGTCACCACCTCGGCCACCGATGCCAATCGCTTCGCCTTGCGCCTGTGCCGGATGATCACCGGCCGGCAGAAAGTGCTGGTGTTCAACTGCAACTACCACGGCAGCGTCGACGAGTCCCAGGTGGAGCTCGATGCCAGCGGCCAGATGATTCCCCGCGAAGGCGTGCATGCCAACGGCCTGCATCACGAGGCCACCACCCGCCTGGTGGAGTTCAACGACCTGCCGGCCCTGGAGGCGGCCCTGGCCCATGGCGATGTGGCTGCGGTACTCACCGAACCCTTCATGACCAACGTCGGCATGGTGCCGCCGGCGCCGGGCTTCCATGATGGCCTGCGGCAACTGACCCGGCGCTATGACGTGCCGCTGATCATCGACGAGACCCATACCCTGTCCTGCGGCCCTGGCGGCTATTGTGGCGAGCATGGCCTGGAACCGGACTTCTTCGTCCTCGGCAAGTGCATCGCCGGGGGCATTCCCACCGCGGTCTGGGGCGCCAGCCAAGCCATGGCCGAGCGCATCTGGCAGGTGCTGCCGCACTTTGCGCCGGGCCAGGCGATCAACCATTTCGGCTTTGGCGGCACCCTGGCCGGCAACGCCCTGCAGATGGCCGCCATGCGCGCCACCTTCAGCGAGGTGATGAACGAGGCCAACTACCAACGCATGTTCCAGCTGGCCGAACGCCTGCGGGCCGGGGTCGAGGCGATCATCCAGCGCCACCGCCTGCCCTGGCACGTGACCCGCATCGGCGCCCGGGTCGAGTACCTGTTCATGCCCCATGCCCCGCGCAACGGCGGCGAAGCCCACCATGCGCGGCACGGGCTGATCGAGGCCTACCTGCACCTGTACCTGCTCAATCGCGGGGTGCTGCTGACGCCGTTCCACAACATGGCCCTGCTGTGCCCCAGCGCCAGCGAGGAGCAGGTGGACCTGCACAACCACCTGCTGGACCAGTGCCTGGCCCAGGTGCTGCCGGGAGCAGGTTCATGAGCGGCGAACAGGCAGGACGCATCGCCCTGGTCACCGGCTCCGGCCAGGGCATCGGCCGGGCCATCGCCCAGCTGTTCGCCGCCCAGGGCGCCAAGGTGATGCTGGCCACCCGCAGCGCCGCCTCCGGCGCCGAGACCCTGCGCCTGATCCGCGAGGCCGGCGGCTGCGCCGAGCTGCTGGCCATCGACCTGGGTACCCGGGCCGCCGCCGAGCAGGCCGTGGCCGCTACCGAACAGGCCTTCGGCGGCCTCGACCTGCTGCTGCACAACGCCGGGATCTTCCCCATGCAGCGGCTCGCCGAACTGGAGGACGCGACCCTGGACAGCACCCTGGCGGTCAATCTCAAGAGCTGCTTCTGGCTGGCCCGGGCCGCGCTGCCGGCGCTGCGCCGGGCCCAGGACCCGCGGATCGTCGTGACCTCCTCGGTCACCGGGCCGCGCACGGCGATTCCTGGGCTGGCCCACTACGCGGCGTCCAAGGCCGGGGTCAACGGGTTCATCCGTGCTGCGGCGCTGGAGCTGGCGGAATACGGGATCACGGTCAATGGCGTCGAGCCGGGGTTGATCGCCACCCAGGCCACCGACAACCTGGGGGATGCCGGTGCCCTGGCCAGGCACATTCCGCTCAAGCGCCTGGGGGCGCCCCAGGACATCGCCTGGGCCATGGCCTTCCTGGCCTCGCGGCAGGCCGGCTACATCACCGGACAGACCCTGGTGGTGGATGGCGGCGCCGTGCTTCCAGAGAACACCCAGATCTAGCAGGACGTTGAAAAACCACCTGCGGTGCCATCGCGGTATTAAAAACAAGCGGGTGCGCCAGCCCGGTCAAATGCTCATTTAGCACGCGTAAACTGCGCTTTTTCGCCTGTTTTTGCCTTGCGCTGGCTGCCTCGCCTAGGTTTTTTCAAAGGCCTGTTAGCGGCTTGGGTTGTCAGTTGCCGCTGCGGATCTTGTTCCACAAACGGGTACGGAGCCGGTCGATATCCAGCGGCATGGCCTGCAAGGCGAACAGCTTGTCCATCATCGCCGGGCTCGGGTAGATCTTGGGGTCGTCCTTGATCGCCGGATCCACCCGGCTGTCGGCTTGCTGGTTGCCATTGGCGTAATGCACGTAGTTGCTGATATCGGCCATCACCTCTGGACGCAGCAGGTAGTCCATGTAGGCGTAGCCGGCCTTTTCATCCGGGGCATCCACCGGCATGGCCACCATGTCGAACCACAGCGGCGTGCCTTCCCGGGGAATCGAGTAACCGATCTGGATACCGTTGCCGGCCTCCTTGGCGCGGCTTTCGGCTTGCAGGATGTCACCGGAAAAGCCCACTGCCACGCAGATATTGCCGTTGGCCAGGTCGCTGGTGTACTTCGAGGAATGGAAATAGCTCACATAAGGCCGGACCTTCATCAGCAAGGCTTCGGCTTTTTTATAGTCCGCCGGATTCTTGCTGTGGTGCGCCAACCCCAGGTAGTTCAGGGCTGCCGGTATCAGTTCCGGGCCGTTATCCAGGATCGCCACCCCGCACTTCTGCAACTTCTGCATGTACTCGGGCTTGAAGATCAGGTCCCAGGAATCCAATGGTGCATCGTCCCCGAGCACCTCCTTGACCTTGGCCACGTTGTAGCCGATGCCGGTGGAGCCCCACAGATAGGGGAAGCCGTACTGGTTGCCCGGGTCATTGACTTCAAGGGCCTTGAGCAGCACCGGGTTGAGGTTCTGCCAGTTGGGTAATTGGGTCTTGTCGAGCTTCTTCAGGGCCCCGCCCTGGATCTGCCGGGCCATGAAGTGGTTGGAAGGAAAGACCACGTCGTAACCGGATTTTCCGGTCATCAACTTACCGTCCAGGGTTTCGTTGCTGTCATAGACGTCGTAGGTGAAACCGATCCCGGTTGCCTTCTGGAACTGGCGGTTGGTGTCCGGTGCAATGTAGTCGGACCAGTTGTAGATCTTCACCGTATCGGCGGCCTGGGCCAGGGCGGCGGCCAGGCACAACGGGCTCAGCAGCAAAGCGCGAGTCTTGCGGGTCATGGAGCGATACCTGTGGTTGGTTTTGTTATTGGCAGGCAATTGGCGATCAAAAGATCAGGACGTAGGTCTTGCGCACGGTCTCGAGGATGTCCCAGGTCCCGGTGCTGTTGGCCGGCAACATCAAGGCATCGCCGGCCTGGATGTGCACGGTTGCGCCGTTGTCGGGGGTGAAGGTGCAGCGGCCCTGGATGAAGTGGCAGAACTCCTGGGCGACGATCTGTCGCCGCCAGCGTCCTGGCGTGCACTCCCAGATGCCGGTCTCGACCCCGTCGCTGCGCTCCACGGCGGTGACCGAGGTCACGGCCAACGGCTCGCCCAGGGGCACGGCGACCGGAGCCGATTGCTCGAGGATGGCCGTGGCGGTGTTCTTCAATTGCGTGATGCTCATGGTGCTACCTCAGGCGGAAGCGCCGAGCGCACAGCGCCCGGCAGGTGAAGCCGGGTCAGTGCATGAAGCCTTCCATGAACCCGGCGATCCGGCTGGCCATCCTGCGCCGCCAGGGAGCCGTGGCCGGATTGGCCAGGGTCTGGTCTTCGTGAACGAAGCTTTGAATGATCGCGTTGTAGCCCAGCCAGCGGCAGGGCTCGGGCTCCCAGGCCCGCAGTCGGTCCAGGCCGCCTTCGGGCAGGACCCAGGGCTGGCGTACCAACGGGCTGTCGCGCTGCAGAATCAGCTCGGCCAGGGTCCGGCCGCCCAGGTTGCTGGCCCCTACGCCCTCGCCACCGTAGCCGCCAGCCAGGGCGATGCCCTTGCGGCGGTCGCAGAGCATGTGCGGATGGAACTGGCGCGACATGCCCAGGTTGCCGCCCCAGGCATGGGTGATGCGCACGTTCTTGAGTTGTGGAAACAGCTCGCCGAACAGGTAGCGGCGCAGTTGCACTTCGTCCTGGCTCAGGTTGAAGTCGTGGCGCAGCTTGCCAGCGAACTGATAGCCACCCCGGGCGCCGAACACCAGGCGGTCGTCCAGGGTGCGCTGGCCGTAGGTGACCTGGCGACTGCCCTCGCTGAAGGCCTGGCCCTGGCTCAGGCCGATCTCGTCCCAGGTGGACTGGGGCAGCGGCTCGGTGGCCACCAGCAGGCTCTGCACCGGCAGTTGGTAGCGCCCCAGGGGGGCCAGGGTCACCGAATAGCCCTCCACCGCCGGCACTATCCAGCGGCTGCGCACCGCCGCCCGTGGAGTCTGCAGGCTGCCGGACTGCCAATGGGTCACCGGGCTGTTCTCGTAGAGCGCCACCCCCAGGCGCTCCACCGCCCGGGCCAGGCCGCGCACCAGCTTGGCCGGCTGGATGGTGGCGCAATGGGCAGCCTGGATCGCCCCATAGGCATTGGCCACGCGCAGTTGCCCAGCCAGTTGCTCGGGGGTCAGCCAACGGTAGTCGGCCTCGCCAAGGCCCTGGTCATGCAGATGCGCCAGGTACTGGCGCAGGCTGGCGTGCTGCTCCGGATAACGGGCCGCGCAATACAACACGCCGCCCTTGCGGTAGTCGCAGTCGATGCCTTCACGTTCGATGACGTTGGCCACCTCATCGGGTATGCCATGCAGCAGTTCATAGGAGGCCCGGCGCTGTTCGGGCGGCAGCGGCGCCAGCAGGCGGTCCTCGCCCAGCAAGTTGCCCATCAGCCAGCCGCCATTGCGCCCGGAGGCACCGAAACCGGCGATCTGTGCCTCGAACACGGCGATCTTCAACCCAGGATCCAGGCGCTTGAGGTAATAGGCGGTCCACAGGCCGGTGTAGCCGGCGCCGATGATCGCCACGTCCAGGTCCAGGTCCCGTTCCAGGGCTGGCCGGGGGGTTAGCGGCTCGTCGAGCTGGTCCATCCACAAACTGATATTGCGCCACGCAGGCATACCAACACTCCGCCAACCGAACTTTCGATGGCCGATCCTATTGCCCGGCCTCAGGCGCTGTCTTGTGCCCGTGCACGCAAGGAAATTTTCCGGGCATAGGCCTTGGGGGTCTGGCCGGTGTGCTGGCGAAAACAGTTGTAGAACGCCGACAGTGAATTGAAGCCCGCGGCGAAGGCCAGCTCATCGACCCGCACCGGCGGCACGGCCTGTTCCAGGGCCGCCAGCACATGTTGCAGGCGCGCCTGGTTCACATAGCGGTAGAAGCTTTGGCCCAGCACCTGGTTGAGCAGGTAGGAAATCTGGTTGCGGCTGTAGCCGGATTCGCCGGCCACCCGTTGCAGGTCCAGCTCCGGGTCCAGATAGGGTTGCTGGTGCTGGAAATACTGCTCCAGGTCGTCGGCCATGCGCCCCAGCTGGCGCGGCGACAACCCCAGGCGGCTGGTTGCCGGACGCGGGCCGCCGGTAGCCTGGGCCGAAGCCCCTTCGCGCACCAGGGCCGCATATTCGTTGACCCGCCAGATCAGGCCGTCACGCACGGTGATCGCTTCGCTGGCCCGGAACGACACCAGCCCCCGGCTACCCCTCAGGGTCACCTGGTACTGGATGAAGGCCGTGTCGCCATCCAGGCGGATGCGATCGCAATGCTCCAGGGTCTCATCCGGGGCCCGCGGCATGCTGGCCTGCACGTATTCGCGCAGGTCAGCCAGGGCCAGCGTGCGATTCTGGAAGAAATCGTTGTATTGGATCTGCGGGTGATACAGCGCCATCACCCCTTCCAGATCGCGCAGCTTCCAGCACAGGTGGTAGCGCATCACCGTGTCGCCGGTGATTTCGGTTTGCAGGGGCCCGTCGTCAGCGCCAGCCATAGATTTCCCGAAAAGAAAAAGTGCAGCTTGCCGAACTTGCCGACAGGCGGCAATCACCACCCTGATAACCGGGACAAGCCGCGCGCTCGGTCATCCAATGCCTGCAGGGCTGGCATCAAACTTTCATGAACGAACCGCCGGACGGTGGCCAAAAAAACTGCAAGCGGCCATGACCCGGTGCTATTTTTAGAACCTCAACCGAGCGGCTCAGCGACGAGCCCTCGTTCCTACCGCGAGCACAAGGAAGCGCTCAATGAATCAAGGTGGGCCATCGATGAACACAGCCTGGGCCAGCAAAGTCACCTTCCCCAACGCCTGCCAGCTGATGCGCTGGCATTTTCATCCCATGGGTTTCGAAGCCAGCATGGATGCGCCTGGCAGCATGATCGCCCGGCTCTTCGACCGCGCCAGCGGCGAAACCATGATCGCCATCGCCGGCATTCCCTGCGCAACGGTAATGAGCGCCGCGGATGTCGAACGAATAATCGAGGCGGTGGAGGATGAGCTGGAGGCCTTCTCGCCCTCCCTGGTCCTCAAGGCCTGACCCCTTCACCCAGGCCCGCCCAACCGGCGGGCTTTTTCATGGCCGTTGCCGCAGGTCCTGGAAATACGGCTTGTCCTTCGGCACCCGGTCCGACGCCCTCGGAGCATTGCCCGCACTGGAGTCCTGGCGCTCGACATACCAGTAGCAGTGCTTGACCGCCCGAGTGATGCCCACATAGGCCAGGCGCAGGATCTCGTCTTTCTGGGCGCTGTCGTAGGGCGTGGCATCGCCGTCCTTGCCCAGCCCGGCCATGCGATACACCTGGTTCTTGTAAGGGGAGCTACTCAGGTGCTGGCAATCGCCCAGCAGGAATACCACGTCGGCCTGCAAGCCCTTGGCGCTGTGAAAGGTCAACTGCTTGAGCCGCCTGGCCGTTGGTGGCAAGCTAGAGTCAACATTAACTATTTGTGAAATTTCGTTTTCAATCAACAACTTATCACTTGTTTTTCGAAACAACATCAAGATTGAATCACCCTGTCGATAGTGCTCCGTCAAACGCTGGGCCAAGCCCTCGTCGTCCCGATCCAGCACTTGCACCGGCCATGGCTCGCGGGCCTCGCCGCTGGCCTTGGCTTTCTTACCGGCAATCGTCGGGGCCGAGCGGACGATGTGCTCCGCCGCATCAATGACGTACTGGTGGCTGCGGTAGTTCTCGCTGAGCATCACCCGGGTGACGCCCGGGGATGGAAACTCCTTGTTGAACTCGATGAAGTAGCGCGGCGAGCTACCCCGCCAGCCATAGATCGACTGCCAGTCGTCCCCCACGCACAACAACGAGGAATGCTGCGCACCACGCCCGACATGCAGCGTCGCGCCACGACGGCGGATCTCGCCGAGGCTGGCCTTGATCCAGGAGACGATCTGCGGTGAGACATCCTGGAACTCGTCGATCATCAGGTGCGACATCGGCCTCAGGCAGGCGTCGGCCAGCAGTTTGAAGTTCTCCGGCGAACGCTCGCTGAACAGGGCGAACATGCGGTTGTAGGTCATGATCGGTGGCGACTGGTCCAGCAGATGGTCTTCCAGGGCGCGCCAGAACAGGCTCAGGGCCTCGAAGAAGTACCGGTCCGGGTCATCCTGGGCAAAACTCATGCGGCCCACGGCGTCGCCCACATCCAGCCCCAGGTTCTCGATGAACCCGGCAGCGGCGACGAAACAATCCAGCAGCGGTGCCGAAGCCAGCTCGCCCTTGACCCGGTAATCGAAGCCAGGGCCGGCACTGGCCTGGGCCGAAAAAGCGCCGAGGGCGCGTTTTGAGTCTTCATAACTATCAAGCCAAATCAATGACTTACGACAGAAAGCTTGAAACAGGGTGCGCTTTACCGCCCACTCCGCACGGACACTCAGCTTGGCCCCGGGCCGGGTGATCTGCGGGTTTTCCCGCGGGTCGAAGCCCAGCACCACCCAGGCATCGAGTTCGGCGCAGTAACCATGGCAGTGGAACGATGCGCCGTTGATCTCGAAGCGTTGACGCTTGGGTTCGATGCCCTTGATCGGCCAGGCCCCGGCCCTGAACCACAAGTCCTCCACTGCGTCGCACAGTTCCTCGTCGCGCTTGGCCGCCAGCTCGGTGACGGCCATGCGCTTTTGCACATCCGGGTGATCACGCTCCAGCTCCTTGAGCTGCAGGGCATGGCGCAACAGCGGTTTCAAGGCCAGGCGAAAGCGCTCGTCGCTGTTATACAGCCCCTGATAGCAGGCGTTGAGGTGCTTGCGCTGGGCATCGTTGATACGCAGGTCGAAGGGGTTGCTGTCCACCTCGGCGTCGAGGCCCGGCTGCCGCTCGTTGAGGTTCTCGAAGGCCTGCAGCCGTTCGAACCCCGGCAGGCTGCGGACCATGGGCAGGATCCGTGAATGGAAGGTGCGCACCAGGTCCCGGGCCTGCCGGGCATCCAGTTGCCGGCCCCACAGGGCGAACACCTGTATCAGCTTGGCGATGAAATCCTTGCGCGACTCCCGGGTGAAGGTCACCACGGTCATGGAGTCCAGCTCGAACCCCAGGTAGTGATGGAGCAACAGCAGGCGCAGCACCAGCGAGGTCGACTTGCCGGCCCCGGCCCCGGCGATCACCGCGGTGGCTGGAGTATCGCTGAAGATCATTTTCCATTGCGCGGCGCTGGGCTGGGCCTCGGGCGCCAGCAAGCGCGCGACATCGGCCTTGAAGCGCTTCTTCAGCTCGGCCCCCAGGGGCAGGCGCCAATCGTCGAACAGGCGGTCGTCCACGCCCGGGGGCCTGTGCTCGGTATTGCGACTGTCGCGAATCAGCAAGACCTGCCGGCCTTCCTCCAAGCCCTCCAAGCGTCCTTCCCGGTAACCGTACTCCACCCCTGCCGTATGGCCACTGCGAAAGCCATCCGCCTGGCCATGCAGCCAGGACGCCCGATGCTGGGCCCGCAGGCGACTCAGGCCATGACCGAAGAAACGCGCTGCCAGGCGCTTGAGCAACGGCATCTGCGCCAGTGGCATGAGTTCGGGAGGTAGATCGGGGGTGTGTTGCGACACGCGGACTCCAGGGTGTGAGGCTTGAGCGGTTATGGTCGCCGGATTTTCTCGCAGCATCCAGTCAATTGCTTGCAAGTCATCAACTTAAACGATGAACCGGAGATTCGGCACCCTCTTTGTCAGTCTAAAAAATATCTAATTTATCGATTGGATTACGGTATTTTTTGCGCTTTTTATCGATCAATGACTGATAGATGATGCTCGCCATCAACCAACGGTTATCGTTTTTGGCCAGACGCAACGTGCCATGACGAACCCTGACGAGGAGACGATCATGCTTGAACTCAGACCCTTCAGTTCCCTGGGCGGCGCCAACCACGGCTGGCTGGATGCCCATCACCACTTTTCCTTTGCCGAGTACTACGATCCCGAACGCATGCACTGGGGCAACCTGCGGGTCTGGAACGACGATGTGATCGCCCCCGGCACCGGCTTCCCGCAGCATCCGCACCGGGATATGGAGATCATCACCTATGTGCGCGAAGGCGCCATAAGCCATCAGGACAACCTGGGCAACAAGGGGCGTACCGAGGCGGGCGACGTGCAGGTGATGAGTGCCGGCACCGGCATCGCCCACAGCGAGTACAACCTGGAAGACACGCCAACCAAGATCTTCCAGATCTGGATCATCCCCAACCAGGCCGGTTCTGCGCCTTCCTGGGGCGCCAAACCGTTTCCCAAGGGGCAACGTGAAGGCTTCGTGACCCTGGCCAGCGGCAAGGATGGCGACGTGGAGAGCCTGCGTATCCGTGCCGATGCGCGGTTGGTGGCAGCCAACCTCAAGGCCGGTGAAAGCGCCGAGTATCGCCTGGACGCCGGGCGCCGGGCCTACCTGGTGCCGGCCACCGGGATCATCGAGATCAATGGCTTGCGCGCCGAAGCTCGAGACGGCGTCGCCGTGCAGGATGAACAGGTGCTACGGGTAACCGCAGTACAGGACAGCGAGATCGTCCTGGTGGACCTGGCCTGAGACTAGGCGCGACACAGCGGCAAATAAAAAAGGGGCGACCGAGATGGTCGCCCCTTTTTATTTGCCGGCAATCGCCTGATCAGTTGCCACTGATGGCGCCATCCACCAGGGCCTGGGCTTGCTGCACCAATTGCTTGAGGTGATCATCGCCGATGAAGCTTTCGGCGTAGATCTTGTAGATGTCCTCGGTACCGGATGGCCGCGCGGCGAACCAGCCGTTCTCGGTCATTACCTTCAAGCCGCCAATGGCCTGGTCGTTGCCCGGAGCGTGGCTGAGGATCTGCTGGATCGGCTCGCCCGCCAGCTCAGTGGAGGTCACCTGCTGTGGCGACAGCTTGCTGAGCAACGCCTTCTGCTGCGGGTTGGCCTTGGCATCGACCCGCACCGAGAACGGCTCGCCCAGCTCATCGCACAATGCACGATAGGCCTGGCTCGGATCGCGCCCCGTACGGGCGGTCATTTCCGCCGCCAGCAATGCCGGGATCAGGCCGTCCTTGTCGGTGCACCACACACCGCCATCCCTGCGCAGGAACGAAGCCCCAGCGCTTTCTTCGCCGCCAAAGCCCAGGGAGCCATCGAACAAGCCGTCGGCAAACCACTTGAAGCCCACCGGCACTTCATACAAGCGCCGGCCCAGGCGGGCCGCCACACGGTCGATCAAGCCGCTGCTGACCACGGTCTTGCCTACCGCGGCATCAGCGCGCCATTGCGGACGATTCTGGAACAGGTAGTCGATGGATACCGCCAGGTAGTTGTTCGGCGCCAGCAGGCCACCGCTCGGAGTGACGATGCCGTGACGGTCATGGTCCGGGTCGCAGGCGAAGGCCACGTCGAAGCGCTCCTTCAAGCCGATCAGGCCCTGCATGGCGTGGCTGGAGGATGGGTCCATGCGGATCTGCCCGTCCCAGTCCACCGACATGAAGCGGAACGTCGCGTCCACCTCGCGGTTCACCACATCCAGGTCCAGCTTGTAGTGCTCGGCGATCGCCGACCAGTAGCGCACCCCTGCTCCACCCAGCGGGTCCACGCCCAGGCGCAGCTTGGCATTGCGGATGGCATCCAGGTCGATGACGTTGATCAGGTCGGCGACATAGGTATTGACGTAGTCATGGCGATGAGTGGTGTCGGCCTTCAGCGCCTGCTCAAAGCTGATGCGCTTGACCCCGGCCAGCCGGGCCGCCAGCAGTTCGTTGGCCTTGGCCTCGATCCACTTGGTGATGTGGGTATCGGCCGGGCCGCCGTTGGTGGGGTTGTACTTGAAGCCGCCGCTTTGCGGCGGATTGTGCGACGGTGTGATGACGATACCGTCCGCCAGGCCCGAAGTGCGGCCGCGGTTGTAGCAGAGGATGGCATGGGAGACGGCGGGCGTCGGGGTGTATTCGTCGCCTTCGGCGATCATCACGGTCACGCCATTGGCAGCCAGGACCTCCAGGGCGCTGGCACCGGCCGGGGTCGAGAGAGCATGGGTATCGATCCCCAGGAACAGCGGACCATCGATACCCTGGGCTTCGCGGTACAGGCAGATGGCCTGGCTGATGGCCAGGACATGCCACTCGTTGAAACTCAGGTCGAACGAGCTGCCACGATGCCCGGAGGTGCCGAACGCCACGCGCTGGGTAGGGACCGATGCATCAGGCTGACCGGTGTAGTAAGCCGTAACCAGTCGCGGGATATCCACCAACAACTGGGTTGGTGCCGGTTTGCCCGCAAAAGGACTGAGAGTCATGCAAAACCTCAAAAGATGGGTGGTTCGAGAATGCCGCGCAGTTTACTGGCAGTTTGACCGCAGCGCGATGGAATCTATCCGTCGGCCACGGCAACATTTGCCACGAACCCAGGGGGTGCGCAACGCCAGGAAAATGTATGGGCAAGAGCAACAGGCAAGCATTTGCCAGGAAGGCAGGAACAAGAACGCCAGGCTTCGAAAGCGAAGCCTGGCGTCGGGGAATCAGGCCGGTTCGACCTGCAGTGCGACCCGCTCGCGGCATGGACATTCGTCCATATAGCGGTGCGCCTGGACAAACTCGCTGAACGGGAAGACCCGGGTCTTCAATGGCACCAGCACCCGGTCGGTAGTCAACTGGTTGATATCACGCAGCGCCCGTTGCAAGGCCGCCTGGTCCTGGGTGATCCCCAGTTCGGGTTTACCGGTGAAGTTGCCGATGCAGTGCACGAAGAACTGAATGTTCTTCTGGAACGCCGCGCAAGCCGGGAACGGTGTCTGGTTGCCGCCTTGCAGGCCGTACAGCACCAGGCTGCCGCGAGGCGCCAGGACATCGCCGAGCATGGACATCTGCGGCCCGCCGAGGCCATCGAACACCACATCGACGCCACGACTGTCCGTGAGCTTGTTGACCTGCATCAGCAAGTCCTGTTCTTCGGTGACGATCACCTTCTCCGCACCGAGGGACAGCAGGTACTCGCGCTCCTCGGCGGTCTTGGTGACGGCAATCACCCGCACGCCCAGGGCCTTGCCCAGTTGGACGAAGGACGGGCCGGCGCAATGGCTGGCATCGGTAACCAGGGCGAACTGCCCAGGCTTGACCCGCGCCAGGTCGGCATAGGCAAAGTAGGCGATCAGCAGCGGCGTGTAGTGCACGGCCGCCTCGATCGGGCTCAGGACCTCCGGATAACGAGTCAGGGCCGAGCGTGGCAGGACGATCTGCTCGCCATACACCGGGTAGTCATTGGGACTTTCGGCAGGAAAGCTGGCGACCTTGTCGCCCACTGCCAGGTCCTCGACGCCCTCGCCCACGGCGGTGACCACACCGGCCATCTCATGGCCCAGGCCAGAAGGCAACCGGGCATGGGAGGAAGCCAGGTTCTGCCGCCAGAGCACGTCATACCAGCTGATACCGATGGCTTCGACTCGTACCTGCACTTCGCCTGGCGCAGGCAACGAGGCCGCATGCTCTTCGCACTTGAGCACCTCGGCCGGTCCAAACTTGTGAAAACGAATCGCGCGGGACATCGCAAACCTCGTCAAAAAAAACCTCTAATGCCGCGGACTTTATCCGGGCTTTGAAAGCAAGACTATCAGTGCTGATTAATAGTCGACATGCCTGTCATCGATTCCAGGCCCTTGAAAATCGGGGTCGGGCGCTCTCCATGGGGCGATCCAGGCAATTAGCCGGTGCAGAGTAGCAGCCTTTACCCGTAAGATTCACGCCGGCCATTGTTTCGATATGGCCGCTCCCGTCAAGCTCGCTGACTCTGCCAGGACTCCAGATGAATCGTAATGACCTGCGTCGTGTCGACCTGAACCTGTTGATCGTGTTCGAAACATTGATGCACGAACGCAGTGTGACCCGCGCCGCCGAAAAGCTGTTCCTTGGCCAGCCCGCCATCAGCGCGGCCCTCTCGCGCCTGCGCAATCTGTTCGACGACCCGCTGTTCGTGCGCACCGGCCGCAGCATGGAGCCTACCGCCCGAGCCGTGGAGATCTTCGCCCTGTTGTCTCCGGCGCTGGACTCGATCTCCACTGCCGTGAGCCGCGCCGCCGAATTCGACCCGGCCACCAGCACCGCGGTGTTTCGCATCGGCCTGTCCGACGACGTCGAGTTCGCCCTGCTGCCGATGCTGCTCAAGCGCCTGCGCGCCGAGGCCCCGGGCATCGTCCTGGTAGTACGCCGGACCAACTACCTGCTGATGCCCTCGCTGCTGGCTTCCGGGGAGATATCCATCGGCGTCAGCTACACCACCGACCTGCCAGCCAATGCCAAGCGCAAGGTCCTGCGCCGCAGCATGCCCAAGCTGCTGCGCGCCGACACCATGCCCGGCCCCCTGAGCCTGGACGACTTCTGCGCCCGCCCCCACGCCCTGGTGTCGTTCGCCGGCGACCTCAGCGGTTTCATCGATGAAGAGCTGGAGAAACTCGGGCGCAAGCGCCACGTGGTGCTGGCGGTGCCGCAATTCAATGGCCTGAGCACCCTGCTGGCCGGCACCGACATCCTCGCCACCGTCCCCGACTACACCGCCGACGCCCTCACCGCCGCCGGCGGCGTACGTGCCGAAGACCCGCCCCTGCCGGTGCGCAGCTTCGAAATGCACATGACCTGGCGCGGCTCCCAGGACAACGACCCCGGGGAGCGCTGGCTGCGCTCGCGGATCCAAATGTTCTTCGGCGACCCCGACAGTCTGTAAGAGCCCTACCGGCCAGGGTTGAACGACGCAGCGGGCCGGTATCGGCCGCTCGCAACTCAACTGACCACCCATGAGCAAGGCCCGGGCTCCTGCGTTCAATCCCCAAAGAGCAGCTGGCCTCGGCGCCGGCAACCCCACCAGTGCCAACTCAAGAAACGGCCGGGCGTCTTCCAAGACGCTTCTTGTTAACCCTAACGGCCCACCTTCCTAGAATTTCCTTGCGCTGATTCAAGGCGCTTTCTGCCTGATATATACCTGCAAGGAAAGACTCTCCCCATGAAAGCAATCAAGTTCCTGATGATCGCCTCGACTGCCTGTGTTCTGGCCAACTCCGCCCAGGCCGCCGATGGCACCATCAACTTCACCGGCGAAATCACCGCCGCCTCCTGCGTCGCCTCGGCAGGTGCCGGTTCCTCTGTCGGAGGTGGGCAAGGCCAGCAGATCGTCGAGGTCAACCTGGGTAAAGTCAGCATGGATGCCCTGGGCGGCTCCGCCGAGGCAGGACTGGCGGCCGGGACCTCGATCAACCTTAACCTGGACTGCGGCAACACCGCAGCCGGCCTGACCACCGTGAAGTTCGGCTTCGACCCGATGTCCGGCTCCGGCATCGATCCGAACAACAACAGCCTGCTCAAAACCACTGGCAGCGCCGGCGGAGTGGGCATCGGCATGTACGACGAAAACAGCCAGTTGATCAACCTCTCGGCGAACGAGGCCTACAGCGCAGCGTTGACTGCTTCCGGCGAAGGTGAACAGGCCAAGTACTCTGCCGCACTGAACATGCGCGCCTCCTATGTCGCCAACGGCAGCGAGCTCAAGCCGGGCACCGCCAACGGCACCCTGCCGTTCACGCTGACTTACGAATAAGTCGCCCTGGCGGGGGTGTATCGCCCCCGCCCTCCTCTTCGTTTTTTTGCTTTTTCCGAGTCCGTAATGAAACCAGGATTGATTTTGCGTCTCTGCATGCTGCTGACGCTCTCCATGTCCTCCGGGATCTGCCTGGCCGGCATCCAGGTCGGTGGCACGCGAATCATCTTTCCAGCCAGTGACCGCGAAGCTTCCATCCAGGTCAGCAACCTGGGGGCCGAGGACATCATGATCCAGGCTTGGATCGAGGCCGAGCCAGGACATCAGCAAGCAGATGTGCCATTTGCTGTCACACCTTCGCTAGCGCGCCTTGGCCACCGCAAGCAACAGACGCTGCGCATCTTCTACCAAGGCAAAGGCCTTGTGCAGGATCGCGAATCCGTGGTCTGGCTGAGTATCCAGGAAATCCCGCAGGTGTCTGATGCCAACAACAGCCTGCAGGTCGCGTTCCGCCAGCGCCTTAAACTGTTCTACCGGCCCCAGGGCCTGCCCGGCAACGCCGAGGAATCGGCCAAGCAGCTGCAGTGGGCTGCGCTCAAGGCGGGCAACGTACCGGCTCTGCAGGCAATCAACGACACAGCCTTTCACGTCTCACTGGCTCAGGTACGGGTTCTGGCCAACCACCAGGAGTATGCGGTCGAGTCCGCCATGGTCGGACCGCACGACACCCGCAAGATGATCATCAAGGGCCTTCCCTCCGACTTCAGTGGGGTAGCGCAGGTTCGCTGGGAATCCATCAACGACTACGGCGCCCTAGAGAAACACAGCGTTTCTCTCCAGTTCTGACGCGCTTTCCACACCCCTCCCTTCTCAATTCTCGCGGACGCCGAGCGGTCGGCTCGAGTCCGCATGCACAGGAAAGTGCTGTCAATGAACATGAATGATTATCCAAAGAGGCCTGGCAACAAACGAGCCTGGAAATACTCGAATGCCTGTATCCCGTTATTTGCCACCGCCAGCTTTCTTGGTACCACTCCCGCCAGCGCCGCGCAGTTCAACCCCATGTTCCTGCAGAACAAGGGTGCCGAAGTCGACCTTCGCTACTTCGAGCAGAGCAATGGCGTGGTCCCGGGCAGCTACAGCGTCGACCTGTACCTGAACCAGCGCCTGGAGCGACGCGAGGAAATCACCTTCACCCTGGATGACGAGGGTGATTCCACCAACGCACAACCTGTTCTGAGTCTTGGCCTGTTACGCGAGATGGGCATGGATATCGAGCGCCTGAAGCATGAAGGCATCGTCTCGCCAGACAGCTCGGACACCGACCCAGTGGTCCTGCTGCGTATCGAAGGTGCATCCATTGAAATGGACGCCTCAAGGCTCGCGCTGTACGTGAGCGTGCCCCAGGCCTACCTCAAGCGACGCTCACGCGGGTATGTCGACCCTTCGCTATGGGACAACGGGATCACTGCGTTTTTCAGTAACTACCAGTTGAACTACAACCGCAACACCAGTGACGGGTTCAACAGCGATTACGGCTACCTGGGCCTGCGCAATGGCTTCAACATCGGCCAGTGGCGCCTGCGTAACGAAGCAGCGATCAGCCAGAGCACCGGCATGTCGCGCCATTTCTCCAGCAACCGGACCTACCTGGAGCACGACATCACCGAGCTGAAGGGGCGGTTTGCCCTGGGTCAGCTCTATACCAACGGCGATATCTTCGACAGCAGCCGCTTTCGCGGTTTCCAGCTGGGCTCGGACATCGGCATGTTGCCGGACAACGAATCCGGCTATGCACCGGTCGTTCGCGGCATCGCCGAGACCCACGCCACGGTGGAGGTGCGCCAGAACGGCTACGTCATCTATTCCACCACCGTCTCGCCGGGCGCCTTCGAGATTCGCGACATCTACCCGGGTGGTTCCAATGGCGATCTTGAAGTCACCATCATCGAGTCGGACGGCCGTAAACGCTCGTTCAGCCAGGCCTATTCCTACCTGCCGGTGATGGTACGGCGCGGCACTTTCCAGTACAGCCTGTCGCTGGGCAAGTACGACAACGATGGGCAAAAAGCACCGAACCTGCTACAGGGCACCGCGGTCTATGGCGCCACCGACAACCTGACCACCTACGGCGGACTGCTGGGTGCCGACGGCTACAGCGCCGTCAACCTGGGCCTGGGCCTCAACACCACGGTCGGCGGCATGTCGCTGGACGTCACCAATAGCCACTCGCGCCCGGGGCACGGCAAGGCCGCGACCGGACAAAGTGCGCGCTTCCTGTACTCCAAGACGCTCGACAGCACCAACACCACCTTCACCATGGTGGGGTATCGCTACTCCACCTCCGGCTACCGGACACTGAGCGAGCACATCCAGGAGATGGCCGAGGCCAATCGCCAGGACTTCGTCAGTGCCAGGCCCAAGAACCGCCTGGATCTGAGCATCAACCAGTCAATCGGCAACAATGGCTCGGTTTTTCTCAGTGCCGGCGAAACCAACTACTGGGACCGTACCGGCAACACCCGGCGCATCCAGCTGGGCTACAGCGGTAACGTCGGCGAAGTGAGCTTCAGTATTTCTGCATCGCATACCCAGAACGCCGGCACTTCGCGGGCTTCGGACAATCAACTGGCGATGTCGGTGAGCATCCCCTTCGGCTCCAGCACGCGTTCGCAGCGCCTGTACAGCAGCTATACCCACGCAGGCAAGGGCGATGACAGCCTGCAGACGGGGGTTTCAGGCTATCTGGACGACGCTGGCACGCTTTCCTACTCCGCCCAAGCAGGAAGATCCGACCAGGAACGCTCAGGCAGCGTCGGCATGGGTTGGGAAGCGCCTTCGGCCAAGGTCGCCGGGAACTATGCCAAATCCGGCACTTCACGCCACCTGGACCTGACGGCGACCGGCTCGTTAGTCGCCCACAGCGGCGGCGTGACCTTCGGCCAGCCCGTTGGCGAGACCTTCGCGCTGATCGAGGTCCCGGGGGTCAAGGGGGCGCGGCTGGAAGGTGCCAGCGGACGTACCGATGGCGCCGGCTACACCCTCGAAGGCTATGTGCAGCCCTACCGCTACAACAACCTGAGCCTCGATACCCAGACCCTGGGCACGGACGTGGACGTCAACGAGACCTCGACCCGAGTCGTGCCACGCCGCGGAGCGGTGGTCAAGGCACACTTCGCGGCATCTTCCGGACGTCGCGTGCAGTTCAACCTGCTGCAGTCCACCGGGGCCAACCTGCCCTTCGGCGCACAGCTGTTCGAAGGCGAGAAGCTGCTGGCCGTAGTGGACAACCAGTCGCGGGCGCTGGTGTTCGGCATCCCGGACAAGGGCCAGTTGCAGGCGCGCTGGGCCGGCGGCAGTTGCCATATCCCCTACACCCTACCTGAGCGCGACGCGTCCCTGGTGTATGACCAGGTGAACGCGGCATGCAGTGCTCAGCCGCTCACGGAGTCATGAAATGAAACCACAGGTTCTGGCCCTCGCTGCAGCCTTCGCTGCGCTGGCCTTCAATACGGCGCAGGCCGCCAACTCGGATGGATGCTTCTGGTACACCGGAGGCAGCGGCAGCCAAAAAAGGTATTTTTCGATGACTGCGCCAAGCGCCATTGAGCTCAAGAGCGCGCCCGTCGGATCGGTCATGGCCACGGCGCCCAAGGCGACCATCCACACCGAGATCTGGCAGATAAAGTGCCCGTTTCCTGCCACCCCCAACTACCACGGTGAACACTACATCGCCGACGGCGAACTGGCAGACGGCTTCACCGATGTCTACAAGACCGGCATCCCGGGAGTGGGTGTGCGTTTCATGAGCGCGGCCGGCAATACAAGCGGTAGCTTGCCGCTGAAGCAGGACTACCGTAATAGCGCCAGCACCTACATCAACGTGATCAAGTCCATCCAGCTCGAATTCATCCGCACCTCGCGCGATGTCAGCCAGGGAACCGCGACGATGAACTTTCGTATCGAGCAGGACATCAACGGCTGGAACGCAGCGCAGATACTGGTCGCAGGCAGTACCAAGCTTGAAACCCGCAGCTACTTCTCTGGCTGTGCTGGCGTTGAGAAACTCACCATTCCCATGGGGCGGGTGTCGATCGGCGATATCGGCAAGCAACACAAATCATTCAACCTCGACGTACTCTGCGCCGGCATGCCGGCAGGAACGAAGATCCCGGTGCGGGTCTATTTCGAAGGGAACTCCAGCGGTCCTGGCCGCCTCAACCTCGACGCGGGAGGGGCAACAGGGGTGGAGATTTCGTTGAGCAACGGCAGTGGCGCGCTGCTGCCCTTCTCCAGGGGTAGCGCGCTATCCATGGGCTGGATCAACAGTCAACCTGGCGGAGAACTGTATCGCCTGCCCGTCAACGCCGCCTATGCCAGAAAGGCCGGGCAGCAGGTCAAAGCGGGCATGGCGAACGCAACGCTCAACTACATCATCGAATACGATTGACCGGCAGCACTGGGCGGCTGCTCCAGCCAGCCTCCCAGCGCGCCCAGTGACATGGGCCTGGCGCAGAGATAGCCCTGCCCGAAACGAACCCCCAACCCCATGAGGATCGAACGCTGCGCCCGGGTTTCGATACCTTCGACAATCAACTCCATTCCCAGCTCCTCAGCCAGGGTTCGCGCATGGCCCACGATCGCCTGCGCGCGCCCCGGTGTGGTGAGCTGACGCGTGAATTCCCCCGCCAGCTTGATCTCATCGAACGGCAACTGGCACAGGCGCCACAGTGAGGAGTGGCCTGTACCGAAATCATCCATCGACAGGCGCACCCCCAATCGCTTCAGGCGAAGTATCCGTTGAGTCACGACGGGCAAGATGTGGGTCCCTGCATCCTCGGTGATCTCCAGAGTCACCGCCGACAACGACAAGGGATGCGCTTGCAAGCGTGCCTCCAGGCGGTCGACCAGCCCTTCGTCGACCAACTGATGCAAGCTGAGGTTGAAGGCAAAGCCCATTTCGCATCCTTGCCGGTGCAGCTCCAGCTGGCAGGCAAGGCCCTGGTCCAGCAGGCTGCAGAGCAGCTCGTCGAGCAACCATCCGTGCCCCATCAGTGGGAGAAAGGTCGCGGGGCCCAGTAGGCCACGCAGGGGATGGTGCCAGCGGGCAAGTACTTCCACGCAAGGCACTTGATGGCTTCGCAAGTTGAACTTGGGTTGCACATAGGCCTGGAACTCCCGGCGGTGCAGCCCTCTGCGCACCTCGTCGACGGTCAGCAACTGGGGGGATACTGCAATGGACATGTCTGAAGCCCTGGTTCGAATCACCCGCAAAGCCTATGCGTGCGGTGGCTCGGACCCTCAAAGATGCATCTGCGATACAGCCAGGAAAAGTCTTGAAGCAAACCAGGAAGCTTCTTGGTTCATACCGCCTGCAGGGATCCTGTGATCACTTCCAGGGTGTCGAGCAAAATCTGCACCGTTTCACCGAACTCCTCGGTGAGTTCACCTGAGCACAGCTCCTCGACTTCCACGCACTGCTCCAGCAAGGCCTGATGATTGAGCAGGTAGGCAGTGCCCTTCAGCTTGTGGGCAATACGCCCGGCCCCAGGCAAGTCACCCTCCTCCAACGCCCTGCGCAATGCGGCACTTTCCTCCTGGTTGCTGGCCACCACCTGCCGGGCCATTGAGGCGCGGATATCGTTGGTCCATGACAGCCCTTGGCTTGCCCACGATTGATCGGGGCCGAGCTTGGGAATGAAGCGATTGAGCGTGGCCAGATTGGTGGGTTTGGCCAAGGCATGGTCCATACCGGCATCGCGGCAGAGCTGCAGTGCCTCGCGCTGGGCATCTGCGGTGAGGCCGATAATCAGGCAAGGCTTGCCGCCCTGCTGTTGCTCCAGGCGGCGAATGGTCCGGGCCATCTCAAGGCCACCCATTTGCGGCATGTTGCAATCGCTGATGACGATATCGACGGCGTGCTCGCTCCACGTTGCAAGCCCCTCCAGGCCATTGCTGGCAGCCAGAACGCGATGCCCCAGGTATCCGACCTGCTGGACCAGCAAGTACTGGCTGGGCAGGTGGTCCTCGACGACCAGCACGCTCAGCGGCTCATTGATGTGGCTTTTCGGCGCCTCCCCTTCGGGGAGCGTTGCACAATCGGCCATCACCCGTTCCAGCACGACGACGAAGCTCATGCAAGTGCCCGTGCCCTCCTCGCTCTTTACCTCCAGCGTCCCTCCCATCAACAGGCAAAGGGCCTGGCTGATCGCCAGGCCCAGGCCCGCGCCAGCATTAGGATCGCCAACCGCCCCATCGACGACATAGAACGGTTGGAACACCTGCCCCAACTGCGCAGCGGCAATACCCGCCCCAGTGTCAGTAACGCTGACTCGAAAACTCAACGCCGAGTCGCCGGCCGCCTCTACTGAGCAGCGCAGGTCGACGCCCCCCTGCTCGGTGAACTTGATCGCGTTGCTGAGCAAGTTGGAAACGATCTGCTTGACCTTCACCGCGTCCACCCAGACCTGTGCCGAGGCCAGCGCATCGATGTCCAGGGTAAGACGCAACTGCTTCTGCCGGGCAAGCCCCGAAAATACATTGCCCACGGACTCCAGCAACACCGTCATCCTCGCCGGTTCGGGCGCCAACTCCAGCTTTCCCGACTCGATGCGTGAGATGTCCAGGATGTCGCCGATCAGGGCCAGGAGACTGACCGCCGACTCGTAGGCGATATGCATCGACTGGTGATCGAGCTCGGTTTCGCCCCGACGTGTCAGCACCAGCTCCAGCATGCCGATGATCGCGTTCAGCGGCGTGCGGATCTCGTGGCTCATGGTTGCCAGGAATACCGACTTGGCACGACTCGCGTGGTCCGCCGACTCCTTGGCCACTTGCAACTCATCCATCAACAATTGACGCTGCTGCAAGTCCTGGCGCTTGCGCCGAATACGCCGGCGCTGAGCGACAATCAACATGCCTGCCACCAGCAGCATCACTCCCAGCAGTCCGAAGGAGCGCCAGATGAACGATGCGACGCCTTCCCAGTACTTGTCATCGGTGGCCGAGTTGGCACGCCACCGACCGACGATCAGCAGAGACTCCCTGGGGGTGATTTCCAGCATCGCCTTGTCGAGAATGCTGATCAGCTGGGCCTGGTCATGCGGCGCAGCGAACACTATCCGCACGCCGGGCCCGTCGAAGATGCCTCCGACCTTCAAGCTGCTTTCGTATTTGTACGACAAGTAGTAGCGCGCCACATTGGCAGGAGCGAGAACAAGATCGGCGCCGCCGTCTCGTAGCTGCTTGAAGGCTTCGCCCATGGTCTGCGTCTCCTTGAAGACCAGGTAAGGATACTGGGCACGGAACTGCTGTGGCTCGACATACCCCTTGGCGATGATGACCGTGGCCCGGGTCTGTGCATCGAGCGTTTCCTGAGCCTCTTGGCGCTGTATGAAGAGATATGGCGCGGTGGCGAGCGGATCGGAATGAGGATAGGGCAGCTCGACCGGAGAGGTTTCCGGAAGGATGCTCAGGCTCGCCGCTCCATGGTCGAGCAATTCGTTGGCCTGGCTGAGCGAGCTGACACGATCGATTTTGAAATGCAGGCCAGTCTTGCGTCGGATGATGTCCAGCACGTCCGACGCGATGCCGTTGAAGCGCCCACGGTTGTTGAAGAATGCATAGGGCGCCAGGTCTTCGCTGACCGCCAGGCGCACCGTCCCAGCCCTGTCGAGCCAGTCCAGTTCTTGTGCGTCGAGGCGGCTGCGAAAGTCGCTGGTACTGCAGACTTCGTTATCGCCCCAAAGGTGCTGCGCGCGGATCTTCTGGCAGCGGGTCATTCCCCCCAGCGCGCGCTTGAGAATACCTTCGAGTATCGCGTTACCCGGTTTCAGGCCAAAACCGACCTTCACTTCTGGCAGCTTCACACTCTGGTTGACCACCAACTGGTTGCTGAACAGTTGGCTGGACAGGTAGCGGGTCGAGAGTGCATCACCGAGGAACACCTCGTTCTCGCCGGTCAATACCGAGGCCATGGCCAGCAGCGCCGAGGGGTAGTGCTGGAACCTGCCACGCCCACCGGCGCTGCGAAACAGCTCCAGCATCATGCCGTTGGCGACTGCAATGCGTGTCTGGCCATCATCAATGCTGTATTCATGCAGGTCCCCACCTTCGGAGAACAGGGCCAGTTCGGTCAGGACATAAGGTGGGCTCAGGACCAGGCCATGACTTGCGGCCATCAACGGATTGATATTGCTGACCATATCGAGGTCGCCACCACGCAAGGCGGCATACATGGCGTCGCGGGTCAGGAAGCTGCGCAGCCGGATCGGCACCCCCAGCTCGCGTTGCAAGGCCACCACGTAATCGGCCAGCAATCCCTCCAGGCGCGGGCCTTCGACAAAGATGCGAAGCGGCGGCAATGGATCATGCAAGATGCCAACTGTCAGTGACTTTCTTTGCCCTAGCCACTGCCGCTCGGGCGCGGACAGGCTGATTTTCAGCTCATCGAGCGGCTGCCGCGCGACAGGCTGCAAGTCCGCGCCTCCAGCCATCCCAATCCGATGGCACATCAACAGGAGTAGAAAACACCCACAGCGAACCAGAGGCCAACGGGACTTCACGTCTGCAGGCTCAGATCAGATTGTGCCGACGAGCGATATCGGCCAGCTCGATGACCGAGACAACGCCGAGTTTGGTCTGGATATTCACCTTATGGCCGCTGATGGTCTTGTTGCTGAGGCTCAAGCGCTTGGCGATATCGCCGTTGGAAAGTCCCTGCGCCAACATCTTGAGGATTTGCAGCTCCCGATCAGTGAGGTCTTCCAGGTCTCCGGTCAACTCGTGCTTGCCGAGCAACGGCATGAAGTCTTTCGGAAAGAAGATATAGCCGTCGGCGACCGTCTCGACCGCCTTGATCAGCTTGCCTATGGGCTCGCTCTTGCCGACGAAACCAGTCGCACCGGCCTGCAGGCAACGAGTTGCGTAGTTCTCCTTGGCCTGCGCGGTAAATACCAACACACGGGTATCGAGCTTCTCGCGGGTAATGCGCCTGAGCACGCTCAGGCCGTCAAGCTTCTCCAGGCCAATGTCGAGGATGACCACATCAGGCGCCAGCGACTCGATCATGCGCAACGCCTCCACGCCATCGGCGGTCTCCCCTACGGCCTCAAAGCCGATGGTCACTAGTGCTTGGCGAATTGCCTGGCATACCAGGGGATGATCATCAACGATCAAGACTTTCCTACTCATGCAATCACCAAAGTCATCAGGCATAGACGTTCCGAGAGCGACAAGGCCGATCCTGCAGCGTCTCACTAATAGGCTTACCCATATGGTGTAGCCGATTGGCTTGAGCTGACGGATTTTTCTTGCTGCCGGTGTGAATAATTCTGTCCGGCAACCGGGAAAAAAGCCTCAAGACACCTCTCGATATACGACAAGAATATTCTTGGTCCATGACTCTTGCTTGCCTTCGAGAATCCGCCCGACTGGAAACCAGGCGCTTCTTGCACATGCCGATGGCGCACGGGCTTAGGCTTGGACGTTTTGAGGATCTTGCTGTGCATCGTCAATGCAAAGTCGCCGTGTTTGGCAGGTGTTTCAACGGGCTGCTGGAGCTCTGGCGCAAGCTCAACGGGCTGGGCGTGTTCAGCGTTTCAGTGCAAAGCAGCACCCAAGCACTCCTGGAGCGGCTGGAGGCAGGCGAGCGCTTCAATGCACTCTTTTTCGATGGCTTTGACTTAGACCGGGATGACAGCCTCCTGGAGACCATTGCCAAGTACCAAGCTTTCGACCTGCTCGTTCTGCTGGCAGACGTTAATTCCGTCCAGCGCCAGCAATTGTTCCAGCGGACGCATGAGCGCGCCATGGCGCATGTGCAGGTGCTCCCGCTACCGGTTCGGGCCGAGGACCTGGCGCTCGTGGTCGAGCTGCATCCTGCCTGTGGCCAAGTCGGCAACCTGGAGCCACCAACCACCGGTCGGCGTGCCAAAAGGAATAGGAAATTTCCTAACCCGAAGCTGGAAAACCTGAGCATGGGGCAATACCCTGCCACCACCGCCCAAGGTTACGAGCTGAAACATGTCAGGGAATACACCGTTTGAAAGCCCACGTTGGATGCGTGACCTGGTCCGCTTCCTGCCACTCAAGAGCCAGTTTGTCCTATCCGGCAATATCCGCGACTTGCAGGCCAGCGAGGTGGCCCCCGGCACGGTCACGGCCCTGAGCTTCAACCAGACCCTCTGCGACACCCTGCTCGCGGCCGGCTACGCCCATGTGCTGACGTGGGACCCGGTAACCGGCATGCGCGCCATCGGCAAGCCGGACAGCGATCCCGCGGCGGGCCAGACCCTGCTCAAGGAGCTGGGCCTGACCCCGGTGGATGGCGCCGCTCCGGCAGGCCCCGATCTCTTGGCCGCCACCGTGCAGCGCCTGGTGAATCGCGCCGGCCCGCCGATTGCCCTGGTCATCGACTTCGCTTCGCGCCTGGTGGTGCGCAATGACTCTCTCAGCGCCGCCGAACACCAGCTGTTCACCCAGGCCCTGGTGCACTCCCACCAGGCCCGCAGCCGGCCGCTGCCGGAGCTGCGCAAACCCTTCTTCAATACCTTGCTGTGGCTGGTGGAAAAGGAAGGCGACCTGCCCGACTGGCTGCTGGTGGACAACCCGCGGCTACGCCACATTCCGGTATCCCGGCCCGATCAGCTGACCCGCCGCGCCCTGGCCCCGGCCCTGCTCAAGAGCCTGGCCGGCAGCCAGGAAGCCAGCGAGGACAGCACCTGCGAGGCGGTGGATGCCTTCGTGCAGAATACCGAAGGCCTGCTGCTGCTCGATCTGAGCGCCATCGCCCAACTGGCACGGGTCGAGGGCGTGGCCATGGAGCAGATCGCCGATGCCGTGCGCCGCTACAAGATCGGGGTCACCGAAGATCCCTGGCTGCGCATCGACCGCCAGCAGATCCGCCAGGCCGATGAACGAGTGCACCAGCGGGTCAAGGGCCAGGATCATGCGGTGACCCACATGCTGGACATCGTCAAGCGGGCGATGACCGGGGTCGGCGCCAGTCGCAAGGGCAACCGGCCCCGAGGCGTGGCCTTCCTCGCAGGACCCACGGGCGTGGGCAAGACCGAACTGGCCAAGACCATCACCAGCTTGCTGTTCGGCGATGAAAGCGCCTATATCCGCTTCGACATGTCGGAGTTCAGTGCCGAGCACGCCGACCAGCGCCTGATCGGCGCGCCGCCCGGTTATGTCGGCTACGACGTGGGCGGCGAGCTGACCAACGCCATCCGCGAAAAACCCTTCAGCGTGGTGCTGTTCGACGAAATCGAGAAGGCCCACCCGCGCATCCTCGATAAATTCCTGCAGATCCTCGACGACGGCGTGCTCACCTCCGGGCGCGGTGATCGGGTGTATTTTTCCGAGGCGCTGATCGTGTTCACCTCCAACCTGGGCATCTATCGCCAGGGCGATAATGGCGAGCGCGTCGCCAACGTGCTACCCGGCGAACCCTTCGAACAGATGCAGGAGAAGGTCCACAGCGAGATCGACCGCTACTTCAAGCTGGTGCTGAACCGTCCGGAGATCCTCAACCGCATCGGCGAGAACATCATCGTCTTCGACTTCATCCGCGAGGATGTGGCGATCCAGATCTTCGAGCAGATGGTCGACACCACCTTCAAGGACCTGCAACAGCAACAGGCGTTGTTCGTCGAACTGAGCCCCCAGGCCCGCCAAGGCCTGCGCACGCTGTGCCTGCATGACCTGTCCAATGGCGGCCGGGGCATTCGCAACCAGCTCGAGGCGCGCCTGCTCAATCCATTGTCCCGGGCCCTGTTCGATCAGGATGCGCAGCCAGGCGAGCGTTTCTCGATCACCGCGCTGGACGCCGGCGGCCTGCTCATGGAACGCCGCTGAAAATGCAGTTGAGCCTGTCGCGAGTGCATTTCCCGGTCACCACCCTGGGCCCCGGGCGGCGCCTGGGCATCTGGTTCCAGGGCTGCAGCATCCGCTGCCCCGGGTGCATTTCCGCCGATACCTGGGGGCCTGGCCAGCGGCGCCTGGACATCGACCAGTTGCTCACGCAACTGGCGCCCTGGCTGCGCGAAGCCGACGGCATCACCTTGTCCGGCGGCGAGCCCTTCGATCAGTTCGAGGCCCTGCTGCTTTTACTCCAAGGGCTGCGCCGCCAAAGTCCGGTGGACATCCTGGTCTACAGCGGCTATCCGCTGGAGCACCTGCAACCCCAGCTACGCAAGGCCCAGGGCCTGATCGACGGGCTGATCAGCGACCCCTACGAGGAGCGCCTCGAACAATCCCTGGCGCTGCGCGGCAGCGACAACCAGCGCCTGACCCTGCTCACGCCCCTCGGCCATGTGCGCCTGGCGTCCTATGAGCGTCCCCTGGAAGCCGCCGACAAGGCCCTGGACCTGATGTTCGACGCCAACGGCAGCGTCTGGATGGCCGGCATCCCCCGACGTGACGACCTGCTGCACCTGCGCGACCTGCTGCAGGAGCAAGGCCACCAAATACAGACCAGTGCGCACCGCCACTGAATGGAATTCTCCCGATGATTCGCTTCTGCCCCAATTGCCAGACCGAACGCCCACTCCAGGAGCTGTTCTGCGAAGGCACCGTCGACCAGCACCCTTGTAACTGGGACCTGGCCGGCGAACCGCTGCGCGCCGACGGTTGGCGGCCCCAGGTCATCGTCACCCAAGACGCCATGCCCCAAGATCCCGTGCCCCAGCACGGCCCAGGCCAGGACAGCCCGCCGCCAGAGGCCCCGGCCCAGCCCGAGACCACCGCGCCGGGCCTGGTTTGCAGCAACGGCCATGCCATGGAACCAGGCGACCTGATGTGCCTGGAGTGCGACGCGCCCCCGGCCCAGCCCCCTGGCAACGCGGCACCTGGGCCAGCACTTCCTGATGCCGAGGTTGACCCGGCCAGCGCCAGCCAGACCCTGATCGACGGCTGGGCGCTGATCCGCCAGATCAGCAGCACCGACGGCGTGCGCGAACGCTACCTGGCCAGCCACCAGGCAACGCCACTCCAGGCGGTGTTGACGCTCTACCGCCCCGGCGCCGAACCCGACCCGGCGATCTACGACGTGATCCGCCGCCTGCCCCGTGCGCATGTGCCCGAGATCATCGCCACCGGACGCTGGGACGGCCGGGCCTACGAGGTCATCGAAGAGCTCAGCGGCGGCACCCTGGCGGACCTGGGCAGCATCATTCGCGACACCGACAGCGTGCGCCATGTGGTCCGGGAACTGGGCCAGGCGCTGCATGCCTTCAACGAAGCCGGGCTGCGCCATCGCGACCTGCGCCCCGCCAGCCTGCTGGTACGCGCCCACGAGCCGCTGGACCTGGTGATCAGCGGCTTCGGCTCGGCGCGCCTGTCGGAGTTCGACCTGGATATCGTGTCGCCGCTGGAAACCAGCCGCTACATGGCCCCGGAGGCCATCGCCGGTGGGGTAGCCGCGGCCTCGGACTGGTGGAGCCTGGGGATGATCCTGCTCGAGCAGTTGACCCAGGGCGCCTGTTTCGAAGGCATCCATGCCAATGCCTTCCTTATTCATGTACTGGCCAACGGGGTGCCGATCCCCGATGACCTGGACCCGGGGCTCAACCTGTTGCTGCGCGGGCTGCTGGCCCGGGACCGGCACCAGCGCTGGCAGTGGCCCGAGGTCGAGGCCTGGCTCGATGGCCATCCGGTCGCGGCGCCGGCCTCGTCGTTCCAGGAGCGCGACGACGGCGAAGGCGCCACCTTGCAGCTGGGCCAGCGCCACTACCACAAACCCCGGGTGTTCGCCCTGGCCGCGGCCCAGGCCGAACACTGGGCCCAGGCCCTGGACCACCTGCTGCGCGGGGTGATCGTGACCTGGGCCGAACAGCTCGGCCTGCCCTCCTCGCTGCTCGCCGGCCTGCGCCAGGTGGTCCAGCATGACGGCCTGGAAGACGACTTGCGCCTGATGCTGGCGCTCAAGCTGCTCAATCCGCAAGTGCCGCTGATCCATCGCGGCGACATCGTCACCCCAGGCTGGTTGCTCGAACACCCGTTGGAAGGCTACCGGCTGATCAGCGGTTCGGTTCCCGATCTGCTGGAGCAGCTGCAGACCGACAACTGGCTGTCGCGCCTCAAGCTGCGCGCCGAGCAGGTGCGCCAGCGCGCCCTGCACCAGCAGGTCGAACTGGTGGAAGAGACCCTGCGCATCTACCTGCTGTCGACCTCTCGCGCCAGGCTCGCCACCCAGTGGCAGGAGCGCCAGCGCCTGCTGCCGGATACCGAGCATCCTGGCCTGGCCTACCTGTCGGAACGGCGAGTGATCGCCGAAGAAGACCTGATCGTGCTGCTCAGCGCCGCCATCGAGCAATTTCGCTCGGCCGACTCGATCATCCAGGAAGCCACCGAGCTGGCCCAGCGCACCGAGGTCGGCTGGTTCGACAGCGAGCAAGCAAGCACACTGCTTGAGCACCCGCGCCAGGACCTGTACCGCAGCGTCGACGAACGCATCCGTGGTTTCGCCCGCAGCGGCGTGCCGGCGGTGGATGAGTGGGCCGAGCAGTTTCGCCTGGAACGGCGCATGCCCCTGGCCAAGGTACTGGTGCTGCTGGCCATTCCCGAGAGCCAGTGGCTGGAGCCGCAAAAGCAGCACTACGTATCACAGATCCTCGACTTCTTCGAAAAGAAGGTGGTCACCGCGGTGATGCGCGGCCCGCTGGTGCGCATGAACATCGGCAAGACCACCGCCCGCGTCGACCTGGCCGAATTGCACAGCGAGCGCCGCCCCGCCGCCGCCCTGCTCGACCACCTGCTGCAACGCAACGAGCGCGCGGTGAACCTCGACCCGGAATGCTTCCAGGCCGATCCGCGGATCGAGGCCCGACTGCATGCGCTGTACCGCCAGAGCGCGTTGTACAAGCGCGATACCGGCATCGACGGTCTCTACCTGGGCTTCCCCTTCTTGCTCAGCCGCGACCCGCGCGGCAACGCCCGCCCGCGGATCATCCCGTTGCTGCTGTGGCCGGTGAAACTGCTGCTGGAGCTGGGCCAGCGCGGCAACGCGCGGCTGGCCTTCGACGGCGAACGCGAAGAGGTGCGCCTGAACCCCGCGCTGGACAGCGTGCTCGGCGCCGAGACCTGCAAACTCTGGCGCAAGACCGCCGATGAATTGCTCGGCCGCTCGTCCATCCGCACCAGCGACGTGATGGATGCCTTCGGCATGCTGGCCGGCGTACGCTCGCGCACCTTCGCCAGCCTGCCGGCCAGCACGGTAGAGGTCGCGCCCTACCAGGACGAACTGGCCTGTGCGGCGGTGCTGTTCCACGTCACCTTCATGGGCCAGGCCATTGGCGAAGACCTGCGCCAGCTCAAGTCGCTGTCACCCAACGGCACGGGCCTCGAGACCGCCTTGCGTCTCAGGAATGGCGAGGACGAACAGCCACCGGCCGATCCCGGAGAGTTGCAGCGCTATTTCACCGTGGCCAGCGACCCGTCCCAGGAAGCGGCAGTGCTCCAGGCCCGGCAAGGCCCCGGCCTGCTGGTGGAGGGGCCACCCGGCACGGGCAAGAGCCAGACCATCGTCAACATGGTGGCCGACGCCATCGGCCGCCAGCGCAGCCTGCTCATCGTCTGCCAGAAACATGCGGCGCTGGAGGTGGTGCACAAACGCCTGGTGGCCGAAGGGCTTGGCCAGCGCATCATCATGCTCAACGACGTCAACCGCGACCGCGAGCCGATCATCCGCAGTATCCGCGAGCAGCTGGAGGCCCTGTTCGTCGCTGGTGGCGACAGCCAGGGCTGGTTGCGCCAGCGTGAACAGACGGCGGCGCGGATCGAGGCCCTCGAGGGCGAGCTCGATCGCTACCATCAGAGCCTGCATCACCCGGACCCGGCCAGCGGCCTGAGCTATCGCCGCCTGTTGGGCGAGCTGATCGAACTGGAAGATGGCCCCGCGCCCCTGGAGTTCCCGGCCCTGCGCCAGCACCTGGCGCCCCTGGACCCCGCCAGCCTGACCCACCTGGAGGAGCGCTGCGCGCCGCTGGTTCGCCTGTGGTTGCCGACACGCTACGAAGGCAGCCCCCTGGCGCAGCTGCAAGCCTTCGCCGCCGATCGCCCGACCCTGCAAGCCTTCGAAGACAACCTGCGGGACTTCGCCCAGGCCGAGGCCGATCGCCAGGCCACGCTGCAAGCGCATCCGGCCAGTTTCGAGATCAACGACCCCGTGCCCTACCGCGCATGGATGGCGGCGCACGTCGCCACCTTGCTCGCCCTGGAGCCGCAGCAGCGGCTGCGCCTGGCCCGCTGGCTACCGCTGTTCCGCCTGCGCGAGCATGAGCCGCTGCCCCGTGGCGAGGCCATCCTCGACGAGCTGCGGCAATTGCAGCAGCAACTGCGCCAGTTGCCGGAAGATCGCTACCAGGCGGCGCTGTCGCCCGCCCTGGGGCTGATCGACCACAAGCGCCTCGGCAGCCTGGGCCAGGATTGCGCCAAGGTCATGGCCGCCCGTTCCTGGTGGTCGCGGATCAACCCCTTGCACCTGCTGCGCCGTGGCCGGCTGCGCGAGTTCCTGCAGGAACAGGGTGAAAACCGGATCGAGGAAGTCCTGCCCGCACTGCACGCAGCCATCGACCTGGAGCGCCAATGGCGCCCGCTGCGCGCCGAACTCACGGCCCTGCAACGGGAGCTGGGACTGGACGCCCCGGCCCCCGAAGCCGGCCTGGAGCTGAGCGCGACGGTCACCCACGACATCCGCCAACTGCTGGAGATCCAGGTCCTGGCCCAGGCCCTGGCCCAATCGCCCCGCGCCCACCAGACCGACGCTGCGGTGCTCAGCGGCGACAAGCGCGAGTTCGAAGCGTTGCTCGGTGACCTGGACGCCTCGCTGATTCGCCAGGGCGTACGCCAGACCAGCCTCGACCAGCTCAAGCTGCTCGGCCACTGGCTGGGCGCCGAACTGCTTGGGCAACTGCAACAGGCTATCGAGCACAACCAGAGCAACGAGTTGCCCCTGGCCCGCCTGCAACAAGCCCTGCCCTGCCTCGGCGCCTACCAGGCGTTCCGTGGCCGAGCCAGCCTGCTGGGCGCGGAGGAGCTGGAGCTGCTGGCCCTGCTACGCCAACGCCAGGCGCAATTGGACGCCCTGGCGCCCGAGCAACTGGAAGCTGCCGTGCGCCGTCTGCTGAACCGCGAGGCGCGGCTGGGCTGGAAGCACCGCATCGAACAAACCCATCCCGAGTTGCTGTACGGCCAGGACGAAACCCAGGCCAAGGTCGCCAGCCTGGCCCAGGCCGATACCCGCATGCGCGAGCTCAACCGCGAGCTGCTGGCCAAGGGCATCGACCCCTCGCACCTGGGCAATCGCAAGCAATGGGAAGACGTGACCCGGCTCACCGGCAAGCGCTCGCGGCGTCTGCGCGAATTCATCGAGCTGGGTGCTCCGCTGGGGCTGATGAGCCTGCGCCCGGTGTGGCTGATGAACCCGGACGTGGCCAGTCGCGTGCTGCCGCTCAAGGCCGGCCTGTTCGATACCGTGATCTACGACGAAGCCTCGCAGATGCCGGTGGAGTTCGCCCTGCCGACCCTGTTTCGCGGGCAGGTCACGGTGGTCAGCGGCGACGAGAAGCAGATGCCGCCGACGGCGTTCTTCTCCAGCCGGGTGGAAAGCGACGAAGCCGAACTGTTCGACGGCGACGAACCCGACGCAGAAGCCGACCAGGAGCAACGCGAGGCCTTCGAAGACACCTGGAACCGCCGGGAGATCAAGGACTGCCCCGACCTGCTGCAACTGGCACGCAATGCCCTGCCCAGCACCACGTTGCAGATCCACTATCGCTCCGCCTACCGCGAGCTGATCGGCTTCTCCAATGCCTCGTTCTATGGCAACCGCCTGAATGTGCCCGTGCGCCATCCACAAGCCAGCATCGAGCGGGTCAAGCCGCTGGAGCTGATCCAGGTCGAAGGCCTGTACCAGAACCAGAGCAACGCCCAGGAAGCCGAGCGTGTCGTGCAGTACCTGGCCGAGCTGTGGCGCCAACCCTACGAGCAGCGCCCCTCGGTCGGCGTGGTGACCTTCAACCGCAAGCAGGCCGAGCTGATCGAGGAACACCTGGAGGCCCACGCCGCCCAGGACGAGCTGTTCCGCAGCGCCTACGCCCAGGAGCGCGAACGCAGCGAGGACGGCGAGGACATGTCGGTGTTCGTCAAGAACGTGGAGAACGTCCAGGGTGACGAGCGCGACGTGATCGTCTTCTCCTCGACCTTCGGCCGCAACAGCCAGGGCACCTTCCGCCGCAGCTTCGGGGTGCTTGGCCAGACCGGCGGCGAACGGCGCCTGAACGTGGCAGTCACCCGCGCACGGCACAAGGTGGTGATGATCACCTCGATGCCCATCGGCGACATCTCCGACATGCTCAATACCCACCGTGCGCCGGCCAGCCCCAGGGACTACCTGCAAGGCTACCTGGAATACGCCCGGGCGCTGTGCGCCGGGGAGTTCGACTACACCGGCAAGCTGCTCGACCGGCTGCAGACCGACCGCGGCGACCTGCAACGCGGACAGGGCCAGGATCGCGACGGCTTCGCCAGGATCGTCGGCCAATACCTCCAGGCCCAGGGCTGGCAGGCCGCGCCGGCCAGCGAGGGCGACGCCTTCGGCCTGGACTTTGCCATCGAAAACCCCGGTACCGGCACCTACGCCATCGGCATCGAATGCGACGCCCCCAGCCACACCTTGCTGGAACGCGCCCGCGCCCGGGAGATCTGGCGCCCCTCGGTCCTGCGCCGGGCGATCCCGCATATCCACCGGGTGTCGTCCCAGGCCTGGTACCACGATGGCGACAACGAACGCGCCCGCCTGCGCGAGGCCATCGAACGGGCACTGCCGGCCGCCCAGCCAGATCCGGTCACGGCCCCTTCCAGCGATACGGAGATCTGCCCATGAGTGGTCCCAAGGTAGTACGGATCGTCACCCGCGAAGAAATCATCGCCCTGTGCGAGGGGCATCTGCAGCGCCTGGAACAGGCCGTGGCCCGCTGGGAAGCCCAGGCCGCCAGGCTCGGCGAATTGAACGAGGAACAACGCAACGCTACCCGTGCCCGCGCTGAGCGCCTGCGCGCCCTGCTCGGCCAGGAACAGTTCGCCCAATTGCAGAAAGCCGTGCCGATCGAGATCGAGTACCTGCGCCGCGACCAGACAGAACGTGAGGAACGCGCGGTGCTGCGTGCGACCGAGCAACGCCAGCGCCAGCGCCGCCAGCAAGAAAATGCCGCGACCCTGCTCGGCGCCCTGCGCGCCGCACAGGCAGCGGTTGCGCCCGAGCTGTTGCAAGACGTGGCGCGCCTGGCCGAAGGCGCCGACCTCGACCATGCGCAGCAGGTCCTGGCCCAGGGCTTCAGCCAGCTGGCCAGGGTCGACGAGACGGACAGCTTGAGCGAGCGCCAACGCGAACTGGCCCGGCAACTGCGCGAAGAGACACCCCAAGCCAGCCTCGAACAGTGGATCGCCGCGCAACAGCCAGCCGAGCGTGATCCGCGCCTGCAACGCATCGACCGGCATATCGCCGAACTGCAACTGCTCCAGGGCGCGCCAGCCGCGACCCCGTTCCTGCGACGGCTGGCCCGGGCCGAAGCCCAGGAGCAGGCGCAGCAGCGCAACCTGTTGCTCGACAGCCTGGTGATCGAACTGGCCGAGGCCACGCGCGACTTCCAGCAGCGCCGCGAACTGCTCGGCCAGGTGCAGGACCTGGCCAGCGAACTCCATCCCCACGCCGCGGCCGATCACGCAACCCTGCTGCGCCAGGTCGCCGAGTGCCACGAGCACAGCGACCTGGCGCTGCTGCAAGCGCTGAAGTCCGAATGCGAGGCCGCGCTCACCGCTGTGCTACAGGCCCAGGCTGCACTGGCCCGGCGCCAGGCCATGCTCGAGGGGCTGGCCCGGCTCGGCTACGAGGTTCGCGAAGGCATGGCCACCGCCTGGGCCGAGTCCGGCAAGGTGGTGCTGCGCAAGAGCGCCACCCCAGGTTACGGCGTCGAAGTCGGTGGCAAGGCCGACAACGGCCGCCTGCAGGTGCGCGCAGTGGCCCTCGACCCACAGCGGGACAAGGGGCGCGATCGGGATATCGAGACGATCTGGTGCAACGAATTCCAGCGCCTGCAAGCGCTGCTCAAGGACAGCGGCGGCGAACTGCTGATCGAACGCGCCTTGGGGGTGGGCGAGGTGCCGCTCAAGGAAGCCACGGTCATGGGCGAGGAACGAGAGGCGGCGAACCTCCAGCAGCGGACGCTTTGAGCCGATCGCCCAGCAGCGCTTGGGTTTCCCGCCTCCTGGCACGCCCCCTAACCCTCCAGCAACAGGTGCCGGGGCGGGGCCTTGGCCACATGCTGCAGCACCGCCAGGGTCGCGGAGATCGCCTCCTGCGGGTGCGGGTTGTCATGCAGGCATTCATACAACAGGCCGGTAATGGCGATGCAACAGAACTCCAGCACCCCCGGCACATCGAGGCTGGGCGGCAGTTCCTGGCGCGACACGGCGGTTTCCAGCAGCCGCCGCAGATGCAGCTGGAGCAGCCCCCTGACCCAGTCCAGCCGCCGCTGATGGGTGCTGGGGTCGCTGCCGCAGGCGCCCTGGTACAGCATGATTTCCGAAAGACGGCGCGGCCCCTCGCCACTGACGGTGGCCACCAGGTCGTCGTGCAGCCGTTGCCAGCCGCGGTGGAAATCCACGGCTTGCGGCCGGTCGTTCTCCAGGGGCAGGGTCTGTTCGCTGAACAGCGCATCGAGCAGGTCCTGCTTGCCCTTGAAATGCCAGTAGATCGCCCCCCGCGTGACCCCGGCCTGCCGGGCGATCTGATCCAGGGTGGTGCTGGACACCCCTTCCCGGGAGAACAGTTCACTGGCGGCCTCCAGGATCCGGCGACGGGTGCGCGCGGCCTCGGCTGCGGTCTTCCTGGCCATGGCCGGGCTAGTCCTGGGCCACGCGAGGAGTTCGGCCGATCATCTCCTCGATCTTCTGCTTGCACGCTTGCAAGGCCTGCTGGAACGCCTCGCCCCTGGCCGCCGCCCGTGAATTGGGGGCAACGATGGAGATCGAGTAATGGCCAAGGTAGGTGTCCAGCAGCACCGCGTAGGAACACAGGCCCTCGATGTACTCGTCCTGGTCATTGGCTGCGCCACGACCCTTGATGGCCCGCAACTGTTCCAGCAACGCCGCACGCCCCAGGCTCTTGGGGGTGCACACGGGCAACGGATCGGGCAGCAGCGCCTGCTGGGCCTCGCTCGACAACTGCGCCAGTAGCACCTTGCCGCCGGAAGTGGCCGTGGCCGGCACATGGATGCCGATGGGGAACACCACGCGCAACTCACGCTCGGCGACGATGCGATCCAGCACATAGACCTTGTCGCCAGACAGCGACGCCAGGCAAGTCGACTCCTGCACTTCCTCGGACAGGGCGCTCAGGTATGGCCTGACCAGGGAAATGATATCGACCTGGGCCTGGGTCACCAGTTGGCCGAAGGCCGGGCCCAGGCGAAAGCCGCCAGCCGGGCCCAGGGTCTCGACCAGATGCTCCACGCACAGGGCATTGATGATGCGCTGCACCGTCGAGCGCGGCAGTTCCACCACCTGGGCGATGGCTCCCAGGCTCAAGCCCTGGGGGTTGCTGCCCAAGGCCCGCATGACCGACGCGGCCCGCGCGATGACCTGTATCCCGCCGTGCTTGGCGCTGCTTTCTTCCGAATCATTCATACGACTCCTTGGGGCTGGCCGCGAGGCCGTCGTGCCGGGTTCTGTGAATTGGCCGCCACTCTAGTGGCAAGCGGCCGATCAGGCCAGCCGAGCAAATCCGAGCTTGCATTAGCTGAATCTCATGGTGGTACACTGTATCGCAATACGGACCACAAGTCGTAATTTTTGACTATTCAGTCCCACAACAGGAGACGAGCGTGAGACTCAAGCAAGCTTTGTGTGCGCGGCCATTCATTCCCCTGGCGGCCTTGTGCCTACTGGCCGGTTGCGGCGCCAAGGAGACGGAAATGGCTGCCGCCCCCGCGCCGGAGGTCGGCGTCTATACCGCCAAGGCCCAGGCACTGACCCTGACCACCGACCTGCCGGGCCGGACCTCGGCCTATCGCGTCTCGGAAGTCCGGCCCCAGGTGTCCGGGATCCTCCAGCGCCGGCTGTTCGTCGAAGGCGCCGAAGTCAAGGACGGCCAGCAGCTGTACCAGATCGATCCGCGCACCTACCAGGCCCGCCTGGCCCGGGCCGAGGCCAGCCTGCTCACCGCGCAGAACCTGGCCCAGCGCTACGAGCGCCTGCTCAAGACCAACGCTGTCAGCCAGCAGCAGTACGACGATGCCCTGGCCACCTGGAAACAAGCCCAGGCGGACGCACAGATGGCCCGTATCGACGTGCAATACACCAAGGTCCTGGCGCCGATCTCCGGACGTATCGGGCGTTCGGCCGTCACCGAGGGCGCACTGGTGACCAACGGCCAGGAACAGGCCCTGGCCACGGTGACCCAGCTCGATCCGATCTATGTCGACGTCAACCAGCCCATCACCAAGCTGCTGGGCCTCAAGCAGGCCCTGGAGTCCGGGCGTTTGCAGGCCAGCGGCCCGGACCAGGCGCAAGTCAGCCTGACCCTGGACGACGGCACCCCCTACCCGCTCAAGGGCACCTTGAAGTTCTCCGAGGTCAGCGTCGATCCCACCACCGGCTCGGTGACCCTGCGCGCCGAGTTCCCCAACCCCGACCGCAAGCTGCTGCCGGGCATGTTCGTCCATGCCCAGCTCAAGGAAGGCGAGCAACAGGCCGCCATCCTGATCCCGCAACAAGCGGTCGGCCGGGATGCCCGCGGCGTACCCACTGCCTGGGTGGTCAAGGCCGACGACACCGTCGAACAACGCGAACTGCAGACCCTGCGCACCGTGGGCAACGCCTGGCTGATCGGCGCCGGCATCGCCGATGGCGAGCGGGTGATCACCGAAGGCGTACAGCGCGTGCGCAGTGGCCTGGCCGTCAAGCCGGTGGCGGCCGGCAACGTCAAGCTGGTGGCCGAGTTCGGTGCCGCCGCTGGCCCCCAGGCCCATTGAGGAGTCACTGATCCATGTCTCGTTTTTTCATCGACCGGCCGATCTTCGCCTGGGTGCTGGCCATCGTCGCGATGCTCGCCGGCGCCCTGTCGCTGCTGAAGATGCCCGTCAGCCAGTACCCCAACATCGCCGCACCCGCGGTCTCGATCCAGGTCAGCTACCCCGGCGCCTCGGCCAAGACCGTGCAAGACACCGTGGTCCAGGTCATCGAACAGCAGCTGGCCGGGCTTGACGGCTTTCGCTACATGTCCGCCGAAAGCAACGCCGATGGCAGCATGAACATCATCGTCACCTTCGAGCAGGGCACCAACCCCGACATCGCCCAGGTCCAGGTGCAGAACAAGCTGCAACTGGCCACCCCGCGCCTGCCCGAGGAGGTCCAGCGCCAGGGCCTGCGCGTGGTGAAGTACCAGATGAACTTCTTCCTCATCGTCGGCCTGGTGGACAACACCGGCAAGCTGGACAACTTCGACCTCGGCAACCTGATCGCCTCGCAGTTGCAAGACCCGATCTCGCGGATCAACGGCGTTGGCGACTTCCAGCTGTTCGGCTCGCCCTATGCCATGCGCATCTGGCTCGACCCCGGCAAGCTCAACAGCTACCAGCTGACCCCGGGCGACGTGGCCCAGGCCATTCGCGAGCAGAACGTGCAGGTCTCCGCCGGCCAGCTCGGCGGCCTGCCGACCCGTTCCGGCGTGCAGCTCAACGCCACGGTGCTGGGCAAGACGCGCATGACCAGCGTCGCCGATTTCGAGGAGATCCTGGTCAAGGTCAAGGCCGACGGCTCGCAAGTGCGGGTCAAGGACCTGGGCAACGTCAGCCTGTCCTCGGACAACTTCGCGATCTCCTCCAAGTACAAGGGCAAGGAATCGGCCGGCCTGGCCCTGCGCCTGGCCAGCGGCGGCAACCTGCTGGAGACGGTCAAGGCGGTCAAGGCGGTGCTGGAGAAGCAGAAGGCCTACCTGCCCGAGGGCGTGGAGGTCATCTACCCCTACGACACCACCCCAGTGGTGCAAGCGTCGATCCATTCGGTGATCCACACCATCTTCGAAGCCGTGGCCCTGGTGTTCCTGGTGATGCTGCTGTTCTTGCAGAGCATCCGCGCCACCCTGATCCCGACCCTGGCGGTGCCGGTGGTGCTGCTGGCGGCCTTCGCCCTGCTGCCCCTGTTCGGCCTGAGCATCAACGTGCTGACCATGTACGCCATGGTCCTGGCGATCGGCCTGCTGGTGGACGATGCCATCGTGGTGGTGGAGAACGTCGAACGCCTGATGCATGAGGAAGGCCTGTCGCCGCTGGAGGCGACACGCAAGTCGATGCAGCAGATCTCCGGCGCGCTGATGGGCATCGGCATGGTGCTCTCGGCGGTATTCGTGCCCATGGCCTTCTTCGGCGGCTCGGCCGGCATCATCTACAAGCAGTTCGCGGTGACCATCGTGGTCTGCATGGGCCTGTCGGTGCTGGTGGCGCTGATCTTCACCCCGGCCCTGTGCGCCACCATCCTCAAGGCCCCCAAGGGCGATGCGCACCACGAGAAGAAAGGCTTCTTCGGCTGGTTCAACCGCACCTTCGAGCGCAGCACCCAGCGCTTCGAGCGGGGCGTGGGCGGCATGCTCAAGCATCGTGGGCGCTACCTGCTGGCCTTCGTGCTGATCACCGGTGGCACGGGCTTTCTGTTCACCCAGATTCCCAAGGCGTTCCTGCCCAACGAAGACCAGGGCCTGATGATGGCCGAGGTGCGCATGCCGCTCAACGCCACGGCCGAACGCACCGAAGCGGTACTCCAGGAGGTCAAGGACTACCTGGTCAACGAGGAAGGCGAGCGCGTCGAGCACGTCATGACCGTCAACGGCTTCAACTTCGCCGGCCGCGGGCAGAACTCCGGCCTGGTGCTGGTGGTGCTCAAGGACTGGGCCGTGCGCAAGGCCGCAGGTGAGGACGTGTTCAGCGTCGCCCGCCGCGCCAACCAGCGCTTCGCCAAGATCAAGGACGCCACGGTGATGGCCTTCGTGCCGCCGGCGATCCTGGAGATGGGCAACGCCATGGGCTTCGACCTCTTCCTGCAGGACAACTCCGGCCTCGGGCACGAGGCGCTGATGGCCGCGCGCAACCAGTTCCTCGCCCTGGCGGCGCAGAACCCCAAGCTGCGCTCGGTACGCCCCAACGGCAAGGACGACGAACCGCAGTTCCAGGTGCGCATCGACGACGAGAAGGCCCGTGCCCTGCAGGTCAGCATCGCGGCGATCAACGAAACCATGAGCGCGGCCTGGGGCTCGATGTACGTCAACGACTTCATCGACCTGGGCCGGGTCAAGCGGGTCTACCTGCAAGGCGTGGACAGCTCGCGGATATCCCCGGAAGACTTCGACAAATGGTACGTGCGCAACAGCCTGGGGCAGATGGTGCCGTTCTCCGCGTTCGCCACCGGCGAGTGGATCTACGGCTCGCCCAAGCTGGAACGCTACGGTGGCATTCCCGCGGTGCAGATCCTCGGTGAACCGGCGCCCGGCTACAGCACCGGCGATGCGATGCTGGCCATCGCCCAGATCATGCAGCAACTGCCGGCGGGTATCGGCCTGAGCTACAACGGCCTGTCCTACGAGGAGATCCAGACCGGCGACCAGGCGCCCATGCTCTACGCCCTGACCGTGCTGATCGTGTTCCTGTGCCTGGCGGCGCTGTACGAGAGCTGGTCGGTGCCGGTGTCGGTGATGCTGGTGGTGCCGCTGGGTATTCTCGGTGCGGTGCTGGCCACCCTGTGGCGCGGGCTGGAGGCCGATGTGTACTTCCAGATCGGCCTGATGACCACGGTCGGCCTGTCGGCGAAGAACGCGATCCTGATCATCGAGTTCGCCAAGGAACTCTACGAGAAGGAAGGCCTGCCCCTGGCCAAGGCTGCCATCGAGGCCGCCAAGCTGCGCCTGCGCCCGATCATCATGACCTCCCTGGCCTTCACCTTCGGCGTACTGCCCATGGCCATCGCCTCGGGTGCCGGCGCCGGCAGCCAGCACTCCATCGCCACCGGTGTGGTCGGCGGGATGATCACCGCCACGGTGCTTGCGGTGTTCTTCGTGCCCCTGTTCTACGTAGTGGTGGTGAAAGTGTTCGAACGCAACAAGCCAGCGGTAGCCGCTGAAGGAGAAACGGCATGAAGCGCACCGGCCTCTCGATCGCCCTGGCCCTAGCCCTGGGCGGTTGCAGCCTGATCCCCGAGTACCAGCGCCCCACTGCCCCCGTGCAAGCGGCCTGGCCCCAGGGCGCGGCCTATGACCAGGCGACCACCGCCAACCAGGCCCAGCCCGAGACCGGCGATACGGCCCTGGACTGGCGGCTGTTCTTGCGCGATCCGTCGCTGCGCACGCTGGTGGCCACGGCCCTGGACAACAACCGCGACCTGCGCCAGGCCGCCTTGAATGTCGAGGCCTACCGTGCCCTGCACCGGATCGAGCGTTCGGCGCTGTTCCCCAGCGTCGATGCCAGCGCCGGCGGCAGTCGCCAGCGCCAGCCCGCCGACCTGTCGCCCAGCGGCAAAGCCGGAATCCAGAGCCAGTACAGCGTGGCCCTGGGCTTGTCCTATGAAGTCGACCTGTTCGGTCGCTTGCGCAGCCTGGAACGGGCGGCGCTGGAGCAATACCTGGCCAGTGCCGAGGCCCAGCGTGGCGTGCAGATCGCCCTGGTGGGCGATGTGGCCATCGCCTACCTGACCTGGCGCAGCGACCAGGAACAACTGGAACTGGCACGCTCGACCCTGGCCAGCTACCGGCAGAGCCTGGAGCTGATCCAGTCGAGTCGCGAAGTCGGCACCGCGTCGGCGCTCGATGTGCGCCAGGCCCGCAGCCTGGTGGAAACCGCGCGAGTGCAGCAAGCGCTGTACACCCGCCAGGTCGCCCAGGACGTCAATGCCTTGCAGTTGCTGCTCGGCACCGCGTTGCCCGCCGGCTTGTCGCGGACCACGGCCTTCGAGCAACCGCTGGCCGCGCCAACCCCGGGCCTGCCGGCCGACCTGCTGCTACGGCGCCCGGATATCCGCGCCGCCGAGCATCGCCTGCTGGCCGCCAATGCCGACATCGGCGCGGCGCGCGCGGCGTTCTTCCCGAGCATCAGCCTGACCGCCGCGGCCGGCACCACCAGCCGCGAGCTGGATGGCCTGTTCGAGGGTGGTTCGGGGCTGTGGAGCTTCGCACCGCAGATCAACCTGCCGATCTTCACGGCCGGGCGCCTGCGCGGCAACCTCGACTACCGCAAGGTGCTCAAGGACGTCAACGTCGCGGCCTACGAGCAAAGCATCCAGACCGCCTTTCGCGAAGTGGCCGACGGCCTCGCGGCCCGGGGCACCTTCGGCGAGCAGTTGCAGGCCCAGCGCGACCTGGTGAACAACGACCAGGCGTACTACGCACTGGCCAACCAGCGTTACGACGAAGGCGTCGACAGCTACCTGGCGGTACTCGACGCCCAGCGTGAGCTGTTCGGCGCGCAACAACAGCTGATCCGCGATCGGCTGAACCAGCTCAGCAGCGAAGTGAAGCTGTTCAAGGCCCTGGGCGGTGGCTGGGACAGCCACGAGCCCCTGGCCCTGGCCACCCAAGGCCAAGGCGGCAAGCAGTAGTTGAGCGGGCGTTCAGGCGAGCGGCCACGCCCCGCTCGCCCGAACGCCCAGGACCAGGTGACACCACGGGTTTCTTCCCGCTTGGCCAGTTCATGCAGTTCCCCACTGCATGGCTGGTCTTTTTTATTGCCCGTCCCATCCCGGCTCGCACCGGCCGAACACATACCGATCAACCAGGGCAATGCCCTGCCCCCCGCGCCTGGCCCGCCTGAGGCCTGCGGCGTCACTCACCACAAACCCATCACCCTGGCCTTTGAAGACCGGGGGGCGCAGTTCAGGGTGCGAGGAACGTGATTTAAAAGTGGCACGGCCCGGTGATCGTGGGCACCGGGCCGCACCATGCCCTCCTGGCGGACGGACAGCGGCCGGCCTGGTGAGCGCCGGCCCTGCCCAGGCTTCCATGCCTGGAACCCTTGAGGACTAGAAGCGGTAGCCCAGGCCCACCGTCAGCATGTGCAGCTCGCCACCGGCCTCGACACCTTCGCTGGCGCCCTCGCCCTTGGTGATGTGCCGTAAGTCGTACATGTAGGCGCCCGTCACCTCCAACTGGTCCGAGACCTGGTAGGTCAGCCCCAGGTGCAGGCTCTTGGGCTGGTTGCAGGGGGCGATGGAGACCAGCGTGGCCTCGCGATCCGGCACCTGGTGATTGGCCAGGGACACACCGGTACGCAACTGCAGGCGTTCGCTGTAGTGGTAGTTGACCCCAAAGCGAAAGACCTGCTGGTCGCGCCAGCCGAACCCCGGCCCGTTGCCGGCTCCCGGTGGCCCGCCCTGGGTCAGTGAATTGGCCAGGGCCTTCTCGCTGCTCCAGTCGATCCACAGGTAGTCGAAGGCGAAGGTCCAGGGTCCCGAGTCATAGGCCAGGCCGAGGCCTGCCTGCTGCGGCATGTTCAGGCGGCCATTGGGGATGATGTCCTCATGGGCCTCGAGCTTCTGGAACCACACCGGGCTCGAGTAGGTCAGGCCCAGGCGCAGCCCGGGGGCGATGGTCCCCAGGTAGCCGATGCCCAGGCCAGCACCCAGGGCATAGTCACGGTCGTTGCTTGCGCCGAAGTTCTCCAGTCCGTGGAGCATCAGGGTTTCATACCCCAGCTTGAGCGACAGGCCGAGGTAGTGCCCCGGCTGGAACTCGTAGGTGGCCGTGGGCGCCACCAGCATCTGCACCAGCTCGGACTTGACCTTCGAGGTGCCGAAGGCCGGCACCGACTTGCCGTAGTCGATACCGGCACCATAGCCGGATACCGCGACGCCGACAGTGATGTCCGGACGGTACTGGTAGTTGGCGCCGAACCCCGGCACGAACACCAGCACGTCATCGCTGTTCTTCGCGCCCTGCACGTTCGAGCGCAACTGCCCGGTGGTGGCGGTCAGGCTGCCATCGATCCGGGTGCCGACCCGGCCCATGCCGGCAGGATTGTTGACCGCCGCTACCGCGTCGGTGGGGTTGGCGATGGCGGCGCCGCCCATGCCCATGGCCTGGGCGCCGTAGCCGGCGTACTGCGGTCCGTTGGAAGCGCCCGCGGTGGTCGCGACCAGCAGCGGACTGGCGAGCAGCAATCGGGAAAATCTGTTCATGACCCTGGCTCCTTGTAGTTGTTGTGATCAGGTCAATGGTTGGCGGTCCTGCGCCGGGCACAGCGTCGCCCGGGGCGCTTGCTGGCGGGCAGGCACCGTCGATAGGCAGACAAGGCAAGCGCGGGCGCCCAGGCGCCCGCTGTCACTCAGCCCCGGGGGCTAGGGGCGGCCCGCACCTTTGCCGATGGCAACGCGGGTGGTGAAGATCGTGGTTTCGGTGCGCAGGTTGACCATGGCCTCGAAGATGTTGTCGCCCTCGACCTTGGTCGCCACCAGGAACAGGGTCTTGCCGTCTTCGCCGCCAAAGGTGCTGGCCACGCATTCGTAGCCCGGCATCGGGATGCGGTGGGTGACTTCGCCCTGGGGGCTGATGCGCATGAACTGCTCGGCGCGCAGCATGCTCAGCCAGATGCCGCCTTCGGCATCGATGGAGATCCCATCGACGCAACCACGCTTGCGGGCACGGTCTTCTGGCGAAGGGAACAGCAGCGTCAGGTCCAGCAGCACGCGGCGGTTGACCAGCTGGCCGTCGACGATGTCCACCGCGCTGAGGCGCTCGGCGAAGGTCTCGACGAATACCAGGGTCTTCTGGTCCGGGGTGATGACGATGCCGTTGGGGAAGTTGCAGTCCTCCACCCCCACCGAGATCTCGCCGTTGGGCTCGACGATCACGATGCGCCCCGGCTTGAGCGGTTCACCCTCGAAGACCCGGGCCCCGACATCGTCGACATAGATCCGACCCTGCGGGTCGATCACCATGTCGCCGACATAACCGGTGAACACAGCGGACAGGTCGGCATAGAGTTCCGGGCCCTGGGGGGTGTAGCGGTACAGCCGGGCTTCGTGCATGGAGCTGAGGATCAGCTCGCCATTGGGCAAGAACCCCATGCCGTTGGGCTTGTGGGGCATTTCGGCGATGACCCGGCGATTGCCGGCGGCATCGATGGCATAGACCTTCTTGCCCAGCATGTCCGAGACATACAGGGTGCCGTCACGCCAGCGCGGGCTTTCACCGAAGTACAGGCCGCGGGTCAGTTCGTTCAGTGCATATTGTTCTTGTTCTACGGTCATTTTGCGTACTACCTCTGGTTTGTTGTCTGGTGGGTGGCGGCCCCGGCCCCAGGCAGGGCCATGGCGCGGGCCGCCACCGTCAAGCGATCTCGAACAACCCCGCTGCGCCCATGCCGCCGCCGACGCACATCGACACCACCACGTAGCGCGCCTTGCGCCGCTTGCCTTCGAGCAGCGCGTGCCCCACCTGGCGCGCACCGGTCATGCCGTAGGGGTGGCCGATGGCGATGGCGCCACCGTTGACGTTGCAGCATTCGGGGTCGATATCCAGCTGGCGCTGGCAATACAGGGCCTGGCAGGCGAACGCCTCGTTGAGCTCCCACAGGTCGATGTCCTGGACCTGCAGGCCGTGCTGCTTGAGCAGCTTGGGAATGGCCAGCAACGGGCCGAGGCCCATCTCCTGTGGCGCCAGCCCGGCCACCGCCATGCCGCGATACAGGCCCAGCGCGCTGTAGCCCCGCTGTTCGGCCAGGCGCCGGTCCACCAGCACGCAGGCACTGGCGCCATCGGACAGCTGGCTGGCATTGCCGGCGGTGATGCTTCCGCCATCGAGCACCGGCGCCAGGCGCGCCAGGCCGTCCAGCGTGGTTTCGGGCCGGTTGCCCTCATCCTGGTGCAGGGTCAGCGCCTGCAAGCGGGAAACCCCGGTGAGCTTGTCGACGATCTGCTGCCGGACCTCGATGGGCACGATCTCATCGGCAAACAGCCCCTGGGCCTGGGCCCGGGCGGTACGCAACTGCGAGACATAGGCGAACTCATCCTGCTGCTCGCGGCTGATGCCGTATTTGCGTGCCACCACCTCCGCCGTTTGCAGCATCGGCATGTAGGCATGGGGTACTGCCTGGATCACCGCGTCATCCTGCTCGTCGGCGACCCACTGGAAATAGCGTTGCTGCACCGCGGAGATATTGTCCTGGCCGCCCGCGGCCACTACGTCCATGCCATCGACGATGATCTGCTTGGCCGCCGTGGCGATCGCCATCAACCCCGAGGAACACTGGCGATCCAGGGTCTGCGCGCTCACCGAGACCGGCAACCCGGCGGCGAACACCGCATTGCGCCCCAGGTTGGAGCCAGCAGTCCCGGCGGCCAGCACCGTGCCGATGACCACATCGTCGATGGCCCCGGGCTCGACCCCTGCGCGCTCGACGGCATGGCGCAGGGCATGGCCCATCAGCGTCGGTGACTTGATGTGGTTCAGCGCGCCACGCCCGGCCTTGCCGATCGGCGTGCGCGCGGTGGAGACGATCAGTGCCTCACGCATGAGCGCCCTCCTTCACCGCCGGATAACGCCCCGAGAGCAACGCCCCGGCACCGGGCACCACAGGCTCCAGGCCCAGGTGGTCGAGCATGCGGCGTACCGTGCACACCGCAGTGGAAGTCACCGGAATGCCCAGGGCATCCTCGGCCGCCTGGATCGACGGCAGCGACTGCATCTGCACGCAGGCCGACAGCACCACCACGTCCACGCCCCGGGTATCCAGGCGCCGCACATCCTCGAGCAACAACGCCGGATCACGCTTGCCCACCTCGAGGTTGTCGGGGATCTCGAAGGCGATCGAATCGACCACCTCGATGCCTTCGCTCTCGATGTATTCCACCACTCGGTCGCACAAGCCGCGCATGTACGGCGCCAGCAAGGAGATGCGCTTGGCGCCCATGATCTTCAGGCCTTCGACCAGGGCCCCGGCCGAAGTCATCACCGGCGCCTGGCACTGGTTGGCCCGGGCGATGGCCGTCAGCTCCTCCTGGACCTTGCGGTGGTAGCCGTTGCCCATGGCCATGATCGCCACCAGGCAGGCGGTGCTCATCACGTCCACCCGGGCGTCCGCCAGCTCGGCCGCGCAACGCAGGGCTTCGCGGTTCATCGCCTCCAGCTCCTCGCGGGTCACCTTGTGCATGCGCATGCGGCTGGAGTGGAAGGTGAAACGTTGCGGCCGGATCAGTTGCCGGGCATGGAGCATCGCCGGGATCTCGGTTTCCATCGTGGTGTTGGAGCTGGGCACGATCTGGCCAATTCGATAGGTCGCGTTCATGGGCGGCCCCCTTCATCAGTGATGTGGTGGAACTGCAGGATGTCTCGCAGGGCAGGCGGGATCGGCACCCCAAGGCGCTCCCGCGGCTCGATGCAGATCGGCGCGAACACGCCTTCGAAGGCCAGGCGCCCGTCCGCCAGCCGGGCATGGGCCAAGAGGTCGAAGCTGCGCTCGCGAATCGCCCCGACCCGGATCACGATGTCCACCGTGGTTTCCGGCGGCAGGCTCACGTGGAAGGTCAGCGCCATGTGCTTGCAAGGCAGGCCGACATTGGCCTCGCCCTTGGCCCCCGGGCCCCAGCCGATATGCCGGTAGAAGTGCATGACGGCACCGATCAGGTACTCGCTGAAACGCCCGGTGAAGGCCACTCCCGCCGGGTCGCAATCGATCCAGCGCACCGTGCGCCGCACCGTGAACGGCTGATGGTCGACGACCATCTCGACACTCTCGTTCATGCCGGGCTCCCGACACGACCCAGGCGCGCCATCAGTTCCGGGTATTCGCGGCGCAGGCGCTGGTCATCCACGCGGCCGGTGCGGGTCATGAACTGGTAGACGAATTGCTCGGCGCTGTAGTCGTCCATCCAGCGCGCCATGTCCTCGTACCACAGGTAGGAGCGCTCCGAGGCGCGGATCAGCTTCTGCTTGCTGGGCTTGTGGCCCTGCTCGTAGGCCGCGAGGCCAGCCAGGGCATCGCCGCTGCAATCGAGCAGCGCCCGGGCCAGGGCAATGGAGTCGTTCATGGCGATGCGCGTGCCCGAGCCGATGGAGAAATGCGCGCTGGCCAGGGCATCGCCCACCAGCACGTGGCGGCCATGGGTCCAGTGGGCATTGCGGATCACCGGGAACTGGCGCCAGACCACCCGGGCGCCACCGTCGAGCAACGGCGCGCCTTGCAACTCGGGGGCGAAGATCTTTTCCATCAGCGCCTGGCGCTGGCCGTCGTTGAGTCTGCCCAGGTCCAGGCGCTGCCAGGTAGCGTCGTCGCACTCGGCGACGAAGGTGCTCATGGTGTCGCTGTAGGCGTAGTAATGGGCCACGAAATGCCCGCCGCCATACTTGCGGAACACCAGCGCCGAGGCGTCGAACACCTTGGGCGTGCCGTACCAGGCGAAGTGGTTGCCCAGGGTGCTGCTGGTGGTGCCGAAACCGCCTTCGAAGGCCCGGCGCACCACCGAGTTGATACCGTCTGCGCCCACCACCACATCGGCGTCGTCCAGCCCCAGGCGGGCCAGGTCGGCGAGGCTTTCCAGGCGTTCGCGGTAATGCACTCGCACTCCCGCGGCTTCGGCTTGCTGCTCGAGGATCTGCAACAGGGTCAGGCGTGGAATGGCCCCGCCCTTGACCGGCAGGCGGATATCGATGGCGGTTTCCGCCTGCACGATCACTTGGTGCTCGTGCTGCTTGGTGGCGGCACACAGGGCATCATAGGACGCCTCGTCGGCCTCGCGCAGTTGCTGCAGCCCGCTGTCGGCCAGCACCACGCCAAAACCGAAGGTCGCGTCCGCCGCGTTCTGCTCCACCACTTCCACTTGCCAGTCCGGCGCGCCGCGCTTGAGCAGCAAGCCCAGGTAGAGCCCCGAAGGGCCGCCACCGACAATCGCGATCTTCATCACTGCTCTCCCCGGCTGATCTGCAACCGATAACGGTCGAATTCACTCACCTGGCCAACGAAGCCACCGGTCAACGCGGCGTTCCACAAGGCCGGCACAAAGCCCAGCTGCTTGCGCTCGAACACCAGGGCGTCTTCGCTGGTGATCTTCCAGTAGCCGTTGCCGAGCTTTTCCAGGTGCACGCCGCTGGCCTGCTGCGCCGCTTGCACCAACGGCGAGAACTCCGGCGCATCGAGCACGTACAAGGCCAGCTCGTCGTCGGCCCCGGGATCGATGGCCCTGGCCTTGGCCCGCCATACCTGGTCGATGCTGGTGAATGCACCGCCACCGGCCTGCAGGCCGTCTTCCAGGGCCATGGCCGCTTCCAGGGTGCGGGTGGCATCCTCGGCGTCCAGGGCGTCCATCGGCCGCTCCTGGATGGTGATCTCCAGGTAGTAGCCGTTCGGGTCGTTGAAGTAGATCGACTCGATCAGCTCGTGGCGAATCTGGAAGATCAACGCGATGCCCTGGCTCTCCAGGCGCTCGCGCCAGGCCAGCAACTCCTCGCGGCTGTCGACGCGCCAGGCGGTGTGGGTGGCCTCGTAGCGGTAGTCCGCTACGGGCTGGGTGTAGTCCGGCTGCTCGGTGTTGATGTAGTAGAAGAACGCGATGGTGCTGTGCTGGCCGCTGTCGAAGAAAAAGTGCAGGAAATCGGGGTGGTTGGACGGTCCCCAACCACGGGCCGAGATCGCATGAACCAGCGGCAGCCCCAATTTGTCGCGGTAGAACTCCACGGTCTCACGAAGTTTCCAGATGGGCCTGGCACTGTGGTGGACGCCTTTGAGAACGGGCTGGTTTGCCATTTTCGGTACTCCTTTGAACGGTCTGTCAGTTCGCTTGCTTGGCCTTTTCATGCAGCACGTTGGCCTTGACCTGCTCGCGCAGTTTTTCCTTGCTGAGCTTGCCGGAGGCGGTCAGCGGGAAGGCCTCCAGCACTTCGATGCGCTCCGGCCACTTGAACTTGGCCAGGCCGTAGTCCTCGAGGAAGGCGCCCAGCTCGGCGACCGTGGGCGCGGCGAAACCGTCGCGCAGCACCAGGGCGGCGCACAGGCGCTCATCGAATACCGGGCATGGGTAACCCACGGCCGCCACCGCAGCGACGGCCGGATGCCCGGCGACCGCCAGTTCGACTTCCTCGCAATTGATCTTTTCGCCACCGCGGCTGACCAGGTCCTTCAGGCGGCCGCAGAACACGAAGTAGGTCTTGCCCTCCAGGACCTTGGTGTACATCAGGTCGCCGGAGCGGTAGTAACCGTCGCGGGTGAAGGTTTCGCGGTTGCGCTCCTCGGCACGGAAATAGCCGTGGATGGTGTACGGCCCCTTGAACGCCGGTTCGCCGATCTCGCCGGGCTTGGCGTCCTGCTCGGTGCCGGGCACCAGGATGCGGATGTCGTCGAAGGCCGAGACTGGCCGGCCATTGGTAGTGTCGTGGGCCTCGGCCCCGTCTTCGCGGTGGCCGAACATGATCACGCCTTCGGTGATGCCGAACACATTGTGGGTCCGCACCCCCAGCAGCTTCTGCAACTTGGCGGCGCTGTTGGCCACCAGCACGCCCCGGGCATTGCCCAGGTCGACCCGGCCATCCTGGATCGCCGATTCCAGGCGGGCGATGATCGGCCCGCCAAGCATCAGCCAGGTCGGCCTGGTCGAGGCGATCAACGCAATCAGGGTTTCCGGCTGCAGGTCGGGGGTCACGGTGATGGTGCCGCCGGTCATCAGGAACGGCCCGAAGCAGCAACCCATGTTGAGGTTGTGCACCATCGGTTGCGGCATGAACAGCACGTCGTCAGCCCGGTAATCGAGCCACTGGGCCACGGCGCGCATGTTGTACAGGTACTCGTTGTGAAAGCGCGGGATGATCTTCGGCACCCCGGTGGTGCCGCCGGACAACTGGTAGACCGCCACCTGGAACGGGTCCAGGCGCACGCCTTGCAACAGCGCTTCGGCACTGGCCAGGTCGATGCCGTCCACCAGCGCATCCTGGTGCAGCACGCCGTCCTGGGCCGGGCCCCGGGCCTGCATGATCAACTGCAACGACGGCGTGGCTTCGCGCATCTTGCGGGCGAAACCGACGCTGTCGAACTTGGCGTCATCGCCCTGGACGATATGCAGCTTGGCCTCGGCCAGGTTGGCCAGGTAGCCGATCTCGCGCTCGCGGTGCGCCGCCAGGGTGCAGATCGGGATCAACCCGGCCTTGAGGCAGGCGAGGAAGGCGATCACCAGCTGCTCGCTGTCGCGCAGCTGGAACACCACCGGGTCCAGCGGTTGCAGGCCCTGCTGCAGGAAGGCCCCCGCCAGGCGGGTGGAGCGCTGGTCCAGCTCGCGATAGGTGATGCGCAGCCCGGGGCCGAGCAGCGCGACGTTGTCCGGGTACTGGCGGACGATGGCGGCAAAACCATCGACCAGGGTCTGGAAACCGAGCACCCCTTCACGCAGGTAGCGCTCGAGCTCGCCCTGGGGCGGATAGACCACCCCGGGAATCGGCGCGGCGACGTGGCGCAGGGGTTCGCCGCGGGTATCCGAGGCAGTGGAGAAAGAGGCTTGAGTTGTTGTAATTGTCATGACTGCACGCTCTTGATCGTTAGGATGCTTGGCCGTTCAGGCTCTTGGTCGTCTAGAAGTGGTCTTGGAGCCACCGTTGCAAATGCCTGCCGGCGAGGATCTGGCCGCTGGTCTCGCCCTCCTCCAGGGCCTGGCCGTGATGGTTGCCGCGCACCCGCTGGCGCTCCTTGCTGGATGCTGGAATGGCGTCGTAGATGGCGTCGGCGTCGCCGGGGAATACGCAGTTGTCACCGCTGTACTCGATCAGCAGCAGGGGCTGCTCCATGGCCCCGGCGCACTTGGCCAGCGAAGCGTTCGAGGACAACCCGGACCAGGTCGACAGCCACGACTCCGGGGTCACCGTGCGGGCAAAGCTGACGCTGCCCAGGTTGGAAATAAACGGGTCGCTGCCCCACAGGGAGCCGACATAGCGGTCGGACGGGTCGAGGCTGGTGTCCCAGCAGCGCAGGTCGGCATCGGTGCGCCACACCTGGAAGATCGGGCCATGGCTGGCCACGGCCTTGTCCTGGCGCGAGCCGCCGTTCTTGAGGCGTTCGCGCGCGGCCTGGCGTTGTTCGACCAGGTGCCGGGCGAAGGTATCGATACGGGCGACCCGCTGGCGCTGCGCGGCGCGATAACGCTCGATGAACTCGGCGCTGTAGCGCGAGCTGTCCGGCGGTGCGCAAAAGCCATTGGCGGCGCTGAACGGGTCCAGCCGAGGATCCACCGAGAACGGGTCCAGCTCATCGGTGACCGAGGGGTCCAGGGCATTCATCAGCAAGATGCCCTGGCCCGGATGCGGCGACACCAGGGCGATGCCGTCCGCCGCGGGCAGGTCGGCACTGGCGAAACGGGTGGGCCGCCCGGCGGGGGTATGGCTGATGCGCTGTGCGGGAGCGCACAGGGCCTGCTGGTTGTAGAAGGCAAACAGCCCGGCGCCCCCCGAATTGCCCAGCAGCACGATGGTCTCGAAACCCTGCGCCCGCAGGTGACGCATGCCGGCGGCGACATCGTAGAGCGCGAACTCGTGCTCCAGGCGCAGGTCGTTGCCGATCGAGCGCGCGCCCTGGACCCAGCAGGCCCAGCCCGCATCCAGGGCATCGGGCACCAGGTAGTGGGTCAGCACCAGCTCGCGAGGATGCATGATGAACAGCACCTTGCGCTCGCCACCCCGGGAAAACAGCATGCCCAGGGCGCCTTGGCCGTCCTCGGTCAGCAACGGGTGCGGGGTGGATCGATACGGCTCGAGCATGCGCTGGGCACTCCAGGATGCACCACGCAGACCGGCGGTCACTGCGACTTTCTTGTTGTTGGGATTAGCCACGACGGGCCCTCCTGCCAGATCCCGAAGGATCGCTTACAAGCAATAATTGAGATGCACTCAATTAAACCTGAAGCCAGACTAGAACAACAATTGAGATAGTGTCAATTATAGCCCTGGAAAAATTTCCCGCCCTCGCCCGAAGGCGCTTGCGGATAGCCGGCCAACACGGCCTCCAGCGCCCCGAGCGCCGGTTGCAGGTCCTCGGCCAGGCGGGTCGCCAAGGGGGTGGGCGCCAGTTGTCGGCCTGCGCGCAGGAACAGCGGATCGTTGAAGCGCCGGCGCAACTTGCCCAGCACATTGCTCACCGCGGGCTGGGTCAGGCCCAGGCAGTGCGCCGCGCGGGAGACGTTGCGCTCGCGGTAGACCGCAACGAAGGCCACCAGGGCGTTGAGGTCCAGGCTGCGCAGCAGGCAGGGATCGAGGGAAGTGGGCGGCATAATTGACAGATCCTCAATTTGAACCCGGCAAAAGCTAGATGCTAATCTGAGAGCCTGTCAATTAGCCCATGGGACATCTGGATGTCTGAGAAACCCGCCTCCCCCGTCACCGCCAAGGCCGCCCCTCGCAAACGTTCGGGACGTCGTCCCAAGGGCGACCAGGACGTCTCGCGCGAGGCCATGATCAACTGCGCCATCGGCATCGCCCAGGGCGAATCCCTGGCGGAAGTCAGCATGGTCAGGATCGGCAAGGAACTGGGGGTCGCTGCCGGCATGGTCCACTATCACCTGGGCAACCGCGACGAGCTGATCAGCGCGGTGATCAACGCCGCATTCAAGGAGCGCCTGCAACAACTGCCGCCGATCACCGGCCACTGGCGCCAGGACATCGAGGCCTTCGCCCACTCGTCGCTGGCGATCCTCGAACGCTGGCCGGGCCTGGCGACCTACATCCTCACCGAGAACAAGTTCCGCCTGTTCCAGCGCGTGCAGCCGGGCGAGATCGACTATGGCCTGGCCTACTTCGATCACATCGGCCGGATCCTCGAACAGGCCGCCCTGCCCCAGCCCTTCGCCGCCATGGCCTATCACCTGTTGCTGCTGTTCATCTCGGTGATCGCCGCGGAAAAGGAAAACCACCAGGCGCCACAAGCCCATGGCGATTTCATCAGCGGCTACCTGGCCAGGTCCGCCGGCGACTACCCGGGCGCGGCCTTTCTCGGCACGCACTTTGTCCAGGTCAATAGCGGCAACACCTTCGAAGCCGGCCTCGGCCTGCTGCTGGATGGTTTCGAAGCCTGGCGCCGGCCAACTGCCTGAGCGGCCAAGTGGGCCGGACCGGTTACATACGCAGCTCGAAGTCGGGGAACAGTTCGCCCAGGGCAGCCCACAAGTCGGGCAACTGGCCTTGGGGCATTGCAGGGGGCAGGTCCTGATCGAGCATCCGGGCAGTGCGTACCCACTGCACGACGAAGCGTTCGACGCCACGCTGTCGCAGGCGTTCGGCCAGGAGCATGAGCCTGGCCGGATCGACCAGGTGCCAGTGCACCGTGGTCCGGCATTCGTAGTCCACGCCACTTTGCAGCAGGTATTCCAGGCTGCGCCAGTTGGCCGCGCCACTGCCGCGCACGCCGGTGATGGCCTGGCAATCCTCGGCCAGGGACTTGACGTCGAAACCCACCCAATCGGCCAATGGCAAGGCCCGGTCCAGGGCTTCGGGCTTGATCCCGGCGCTGTGCAGGCCCACGGCGAAGCCCAGCTCCCGGACCTGGGCCATGGCGTCCGGCAACCCCTCCTGCAAGGTCGGCTCGCCACCACTGAACACCACCGCTTCCAGCAGCCCCTGGCGGCGCCGGAGGAATTCCAGGACCTGCTCCCAGGGACGCTCATCGAGGCCTCGGGGCGGGATCAGTTGCGGGTTGTGGCAGTAGCGGCAGCGCCAGGCGCAGCCCTGGCAGAACAGCACGCAGGCCAGCCGCCCCGGGTAGTCGAGGGTGGTCAGGGGCACCAGGCCCCCGACCCGTAGTGCTCGGTTCAAGGGTGAGTGGCCGTGGCCGCGCGTTCGTTGAAGTGCAGGCGCTCGCGATGCTCGGACTGTTTGCCGGGATTGAACGCGGCGACCGGACGATGGTAGCCCATCACTCGGGTCCAGACTTCGCAGCGCTGGCGTTGGGCGGTAGGCAGGTTGGCTTGTGCAGTCATGGGAGAAACTCCTTGGTCTTCAGGGAAAGTGGCTCAGTGCAGGCTGCCCTGGCGCTGCGCCAGCAACAGGGCCTCATCGCATTTCGGGCAGAACTCGTGCTCGCCATCCAGGTAGCCGTGTACCGGGCAGATGGAGAAGGTCGGGGTGATCGTCAGGTATGGCAGGCGGAACCGCTCCAGCGCCCGGCGCACCAGTTGCTTGCAGGCCTGGGCCGAGGAAATCCGCTCGGCCATGTACAGGTGCAGCACCGTGCCGCCGGTGTACTTGCATTGCAGCTCGTCCTGCAGTTCCAGGGCCTCGAACGGATCGTCGGTGTAGCCCACCGGCAGCTGCGAGGAGTTGGTGTAGTACGGCGCCTCATGGCAGCCGGCCTGGAGGATGCCGGGGAAGCGCTTGCGATCCTCCTTGGCGAAACGGTAGGTGGTGCCCTCGGCCGGCGTGGCTTCGAGGTTGTACAAATGCCCGGTCTCTTCCTGGAAGCGCACCAGGGTGGCGCGCACATGGTCCAGCAGGTTCAGGGCGAAGCGCCGGCCCTGGGCGGTGTGCAGGCCCATCTGGTCGTCGCTGAAGTTGCGCAGCATCTCGTGCAGGCCGTTGACGCCGATGGTGGAGAAGTGATTGCGCAAGGTGCCCAGGTAGCGCTTGGTGTAGGGATACAGGCCGGCGTCCATGTGGTGCTGGATGACCTTGCGCTTGACCTCCAGGCTCTCCATGGCCAGTTCCATGAGCAGGTCCAGGCGCCGCAGCAAGCCGCTGGCATCGCCCTTGTACAGGTAGCCCAGGCGCGCGCAGTTGAGGGTCACCACGCCCAGGGAGCCGGTCTGCTCCGCCGAGCCGAACAGCCCGCCGCCGCGCTTGAGCAGCTCGCGCACGTCCAGTTGCAGGCGGCAGCACATGGAGCGCACCTGGTTGGGTTGCATGTCCGAATTGAGGAAGTTCTGGAAGTACGGCAAGCCATAGCGGGCGGTCATCTGGAACAGCCGCTCGGCGTTGTCGCTGTCCCAGGGAAAGTCATGGGTGATGTTGTAGGTGGGAATCGGGAAGGTGAACACCCGGCCCTTGGCGTCGCCGGCCTGCATGACCTCGATATAGGCGCGGTTGATCAGGTCCATTTCGGCTTGCAGCTCGCCATAGGCGAAAGGCATTTCCTCCCCGCCGATCACCGGGATCTGCTCGCGCAGATCCTGCGGGCATACCCAGTCGAAGGTCAGGTTGGTGAAGGGGGTCTGGGTTCCCCAGCGCGACGGTACGTTGAGGTTGTAGATGAACTCCTGGATGGCCTGGCGCACCTCTTCGAAACCCAGCCGGTCCTTGCGCACATAGGGCGCAAGATAGGTATCGAAGGAACTGAAGGCCTGGGCCCCGGCCCATTCGTTCTGCAAGGTGCCAAGGAAGTTGACCATCTGCCCCAGGGCGCTGCCCAGGTGCTTGGGCGGCGCTGCCTCGACCCGCCCCGGCACGCCGTTGAGGCCCTCGTGCAACAGGGTGCGCAGGGACCAGCCGGCGCAATAGCCGGCAAGCATGTCCAGGTCGTGGATGTGCAGGTCGGCCTCGCGGTGGGCGCGGCCGATGGCTTCGCTGTAGACCTCGTCGAGCCAGTAGTTGGCGGTGACCTTGCCGGATACATTGAGGATCAGCCCGCCCAGGGAATAACCCTGGTTGGCATTGGCCTGGACCCGCCAGTCCTGGCGGTCCAGGTACTCGTTCATCGAGGCCGCCACCTCTACCAGGGTCTTGCGATCGCGGCGCAGGCGCCCGTGCTGTTCGCGGTAGACGATGTAGGCGCGTAGCGAGAGGAAGTGCCCGGCGTCCATCAGCACCCGTTCGACCCGGTCCTGGATCTGCTCCACATGCAGCTGCGGACACCCTTCCAGGTGGGCCAGGACCGCCGCCAAAAGGCCTTCGCTTTCGGCTTCGGCGTACTCGCCAGTGGCCTTGCCGGCAGCGATCAGCGCCTGGCGGATCTTGTCCGCGTCAAAGGCCACCAGGCTGCCATCGCGCTTGTGCAGCCGGTTGTGCCCCACTTCGATCAGTGTGCTGTGCATTCACCCTCCTGACACTACATATAGGTGTTTTGGAATCTCAAAACACAAGATGCAGGAATATTACGGAGCATGAGATTGATTGCCATTGATCGTGATCAAGTATTTTTCCGCTCCCCGGCGACTGCCCAATACCAAACCCCGTAACCGCTGCCGAGCAGCGCGAGGCTGCGTACGAGGCCGCAGGACTCGCCGGGTAGGCAACACGTTTCGCAAGGTTCTGCGGGATGGAAGGCTTGGCGGCAAATGGCGCGTCAACCCCCGCTCATGTTCATGAAGCGCACCAGTTGCACCGCGCCTTGGGGATCGAAGTCATGGCGCAGCGGCTTGCGCCGCAACGCCTGTTGCAGGGCGTCGATCAGCGGCGCATCGTCCAGCGGATAGCGGCGCAGCAGGCCGCGCAAGTCCAGGGAGTCTTCCTGGCCCAGGCACAGCAACAGCTTGCCCTCGACGGTCAGGCGCACCCGGTTGCAGGTGGCGCAGAAGTTGTGGCTGTTGGGTGAAATGAAACCGACGCGGGTTCGCGGATGCTCCACCAGGCGCATGTAGCGCGCCGGGCCGCCACTGTTCTCGGCACTGTCGAGCAAGGCATGGCGGCTGGCGATCAGCCGCCGCACCTGGTCGCTGGCACAGAACGCCTCGCCCCGCGAGCGCCCCACCTCCCCCAGGGGCATTTCCTCGATGAAGGTGATATCGATGCCCTGGTCGATAGCGTATTGCAGCAGCGCCGGCACCTCGTCGAAATTGCGTCCCTGCATCACCACGCAGTTGAGCTTGATGCCTTCGAAGCCGGCCTGCCGCGCGGCCTCGATACCGCGCAGCACCTGGTCCAGGTCACCGTTGCGGGTGATGGCCCGAAAGCGCTGGCCGTCCAGGCTGTCCAGGCTGATATTCAACCGGCGCACCCCGGCGTCGGCCAGGGGCCGGGCCAGGCGCTGCAACTGCGTGCCGTTGGTGGTCATCACCAACTCCCGCAGGCCCGGCAAGGCCGCGATCTGCCGGCACAGCTCGACAATCCCCGGGCGCACCAGCGGTTCGCCGCCGGTCAGGCGGATCTTGCGCACGCCCTGGCCGACGAACAGCGTGGCCAGGCGCAGCAATTCCTCCAGGGTCAGCACCTGCTGGCGCGGCAGGAACGTCATGTCGCTGGCCATGCAATAGACACAACGTAAATCGCAGCGATCGGTCACCGACAGGCGCAGGTAGTCGATCTGCCGCCCGAAGCCATCCTGCATCAGCTTGCCCATGCTCCTGCTCCTATTGCACCAGCGGCGAATCGGCACCCTGCAGGCGGATCCCGCGGATGTCCGCGGCGCCCACCAGGGTCTGCAGGTACTGCACCACCGCCTTCTGCCATACCCCCTGCTGCAGCTGGGTACGGATCGCCGTGGCCACCGCCTCGTAGGGCAAGGGCTGGCCCTCGATCCGCTGGTCGACGCTCAGCACGTGCCAGCCATAACGACTCTCCAAAGGCTTGGCCACCAGGCCCTGGGCCTGGGTGAACAACTGGCGCTCCAGCTCCGGCACGGTCTGGCCCTTGCTGATCTGCCCCAACTCGCCGCCCTGCTCCTTGGACGGACAGGCCGAGTACTTGCGCGCCAGCTCGGCGAACTGCCCGGGGAACTGCACCAACCGCTCGCAGAGAATCTGCGCCTGGGTGAAGGCCTGGGCCCGCGCCTGGGCATCGTCCGGGGCGCACTCGAGCAGGATATGCCGCACCGCCAGCAGCGGCGCGCTGTGGAAGCGCCCGCGGTTGCTGGCGTAGTAGCGCTGGCAGCTGGCCTCGTCACATTCGGGCACCTGCACCTCATGTTCCAGGAGCAAGCGGGTGGCCGCCTCCTCCTGGTTCTCCCCGGCACCGAGCCGGGCCCCAAGGCCCAGCTCGGCGATCCGTTGCTGCAGCAGCTCGCGGATCACCAGCGCCCTGGCGGCCAGGAACACCGCCTCCTGGCGATCGGCCGCCGGATGGTATTGCAGCTCCTGGGCCATGGCCTGGGGCTCGATCAAGATGCCGTTGACACTGACCACCGGCCATTCCTGCTCACTGCTGGCAATCAGCTGCGGCGTTATCTCCACCGCCAGCTCCGGCCCCTGGCCAACCGCCTGGGGCGGGTGCACTGCCGAGGAGGAGCAGCCGCCATTGCCCCCCCCATTACCGCCACATCCGCATCCACTGGTCATGGTCGCCTCCTCAGGCTTTCTGCCGCACGATTTGATAACGCCGGCCCAGGTACCACACCGGGGCACTGACGATGTGCACCAGTCGAGTAAAGGGAAACAGCACGAACAGGCTCAGGCCCAGCAGCACATGCAGCTTGTACACCAGGGCCACCGGGGCGATGGCCGCCGCCGCATCCACCGGCCGCAACAGCACGGTGTACTGCGCCCAGTCGGCGAGCATCACCATCACCGAACCGTCCATGTGCCCGGTGGAGGCGACGATGGTCAGCAAGCCCAGCAGCAACTGGGCCAGCAGCACCAGCAGGATCAGGATGTCCGAAGTGCTGGAAGTCGCCCGCACCCGAGGGTCGGTCAGGCGCCGCTTGATCAGCAGCACCAGGCCCAGCAGGCACAGGAGGCCGAAAAATCCACCGGAGACCATGGCCAGCAGTTGCTTGTGCTCGGTGCTGATCACGTGGTGATAGACCGAGGCCGGGGTCAGCAAGCCGACGAAATGCCCGGCCAGGACGAACAGCACGCCGATGTGAAACAGGTTGCTCGCCAGCCGCATGCCACGGCTGGAGAGCATCTGGCTGGAGCCGGCCTTCCAGGTGTACTGGGACAGGTCGAACCGCGCCCAGCTGCCCAGCAGGCAGATCGCCAGGGCCACATAGGGATACACCCCGAACAACAACAGGTTCCACTTAGACATTACCCACCTCCCCGGCCGGCTTGCGGGCCAGCCCTTGATCCTGAAAATCCACCCAGTGCAGCGGCACCGCGCTTTCCTCCCGGGGCTTGCCCGGCGCACTGGCCTGTCCGGCGCAACGGTCCTGCTGCTGGGCCTGGAGGAAGTCCACCGCCTCCTCCTCCCAGATCTTGTCCAGGGCCTCCAGGGAATCGTCGCGCTGCTCCGCCGCCACCTGCTCACGCACATCGGCCACGGCCTGGTGCGGCTCGGCCCCGGCGATCTGCAACAAGGCGCGGAAGCAGCCGGCATAGAAGCTCTCGCGCTCTTCCAGGCGGGCGGCGAGCAGCGCCAGCAGGTGCGCAACATCGGCCAGGCCCTCGCGCGCCTCCAGCTCATCGCGAGTCGACAGGTACTCCAGGTACAGCGGGATGTAGTCCGGCAGCTCCTTGACGCCCAGGGCGAAACCCGCCGCCTCGTACTGGGCCAGCAAGTCGACCATGGCCTGGCCGCGATCGCGGGACTCGCCGTGCACATGCTCGAACAGCAGCAGCGACAGTGACCGCCCCCGGCCGAACAGCGCCCCGTAGTGCTCCTGGCGGTCCATCAGGTCGTTGTTGCAGATCAGCTCCAGCAGCTCGAACAGCGCCCCGCGCTGGCGCGGGCTGATCTCCCGGGCCTGGATGATCGCCTGCTCCAGTTCATCTCGGCCGGCGACCAGTTCCTGGGTCGGGTAGTCCAGCAGCAGTGAAATCACCTTGAGAATGCGCATGGTCAGTCCTCCCACAGTTGGACGGTCTTGATGATGTCGCGGCGGTTGGCCTTCTTCGCGCCGAACAGGTTGGTGTCGGAACTGCCGCTGCAGCCGCTGCCGAAGCTGAAGCCGCAGCCCGAGCGCTCGGCGAAGGCGTCGCTCATGGCCTCTTCGCGATGGGCGCTGGGCACCACGTAGCGATCTTCATAGTTGGCGATGGCCAGGTAGCGGTACATCTCCTCGACCTGGGCCACGCTCAGGCCGACGTCGGCCAGGACTTGCAGGTCCGGTGTGCCGTCCACCTGTTCCGAGCGCTTGTAGGCACGCATCGCCAGCAGGCGCTTGAGTGCGCGCCGCACCGGTTGCTCGTCACCGGCGGTCAGCAGGTTGGCCAGGTAGCGCAGCGGAATGCGCAGGCTGTCGACATCCGGGATCACCCCGCTCATGCCCACGGTGCCGGCCGCCGCGGCGTTCTGGATCGGCGACAGCGGCGGCACGTACCAGACCATCGGCAAGGTCCGGTATTCCGGGTGCAGTGGCAGCGCCAGTTGCCAGTCCACGGCCATCTTGTACACCGGCGAGCGCTGCGCGGCGTCGATCACCGACTGCGGCACGCCATCGGCCAGGGCCTGGCGGATCACCGCCGGATCGTGGGGGTCGAGGAAGATCTCCAGCTGCTTCTGGTACAGGTCCTGCTCGTCGGCGGTACTGGCCACCTCGCTGATGCGGTCGGCGTCGTAGAGCAGCACGCCGAGGTAGCGAATGCGCCCGACGCAGGTCTCGGCGCACACGGTGGGCATGCCGGCCTCGATCCGTGGGTAGCAGAAGATGCACTTCTCGGACTTGCCGCTCTTCCAGTTGAAATAGATCTTCTTGTACGGGCAGCCGCTGATGCACATGCGCCAGCCACGGCACTTCTCCTGGTCGATCAGGACGATGCCGTCTTCCTCGCGCTTGTAGATCGCCCCGCTCGGGCAGGACGCCGCGCAGGCCGGGTTCAGGCAGTGCTCGCACAGGCGCGGCAGGTACATCATGAAGGTGTTTTCGTACTCACCGTAGATGTCCGCCTGGATCTGGTCGAAGTTGCGATCCTTGCGGCGCTTGGCGAACTCGCTGCCCAGGATCTCCTCCCAGTTGGGTCCCCACTCGATCTTCTCCATGCGCTTGCCCGACACCACCGAGCGTGGTCGAGCGGTGGGCTGGTGGTTGCCCGAAGGCGCGGTGTGCAGGTGCTGGTAGTCGAAGTCGAACGGCTCGTAGTAGTCGTCCAGGCCTGGCAGCTCGGGGTTGGCGAAGATATTGGCCAACACCCGGAACTTGCCGCCGATGCGCGGGTTGATCGAGCCATTGGCGTTGCGCACCCAACCGCCCTTCCACTTGTCCTGGTTCTCCCACTCCTTGGGGTAGCCGATCCCGGGCTTGGTCTCGACGTTGTTGAACCAGGCGTATTCCATGCCCTCGCGGCTGGTCCAGACGTTCTTGCAGGTGACCGAGCAGGTGTGGCAGCCAATGCATTTGTCCAGGTTCAGGACCATGCCGATTTGCGAACGGATCTTCATGACTGCATTCCTCATTCCATCTCGGTGGGCAACGGCTGTGGCAGCTCGTCGCCACGGGAACCGTCGAGCCAGTCGACCTCGGCCATCTTGCGCACCACGACGAACTCGTCGCGGTTGCAACCGACCGTGCCGTAATAGTTGAAACCGTAGGCCTGCTGGGCATAGCCGCCGATCATGTGGGTGGGCTTGAGCACCACCCGGGTCACCGAGTTGTGGTGGCCGCCACGGGTGCCGGTGGTCTCGGAACCGGGCACGTTCACGATCCGTTCCTGGGCGTGGTACATCATCACCATGCCCTCCTTGACCCGCTGGCTGACCACCGCCCGGGCGGTCGCCGCGCCGTTGGCGTTGAAGCACTCGATCCAGTCGTTGTCCTGGATGCCGGCGCGCTTGGCGTCGATCTCCGAGAGCCAGACGATCGGCCCGCCACGGCTCAGGGTGAGCATCAGCAGGTTGTCGCTGTAGGTGCTGTGGATCCCCCACTTCTGGTGCGGGGTGATCCAGTTGAGGACGATCTCCGGGTTGCCGTTGGCGCGCTTGCCCTTCACCGCTTCGATGGTCCGGGTGTCCACCGGTGGCCGGTAGTTCATCAACTGCTCGCCGAAGGCCTGCATCCACGGGTGGTCCTGGTAGAACTGCTGGCGCCCGGTGATGGTGCGCCACGGGATGTTCTCGTGGACGTTGGTGTAGCCGGCGTTGTAGCTCACGTGGTCGTCTTCCAGGCCGGACCAGGTCGGGCTGGAGATGATCTTGCGCGGCTGGGCCTGGATATCGCGGAAGCGGATCGCCTCATGGGCCTTGGATTGCGCCAGGTGGCTGTGGTCGATACCGGTAAACCGCGACAGGGCTTCCCAGGCCTTGAGCGCCACGCGGCCGTTGGTTTCCGGGGCCAGGGACAGCACCACTTCGGCGGCGTCGATGGCGGTGTCGATCTTCGGCCGGCCCTGGCTGATGCCCGCCTCCTGCTCGCGGTAGTTCAACTCGCCCAGCAGTTGGACTTCCTCCTCGGTGTTCCAGTTGATGCCCTTGCCGCCGTTGCCGAGCTTTTCCAGCAACGGGCCCAGGGAGGTGAACTGCTTGTAGATGTTCGGGTAGTTGCGCTCCACCACTTGCAGGTTCGGCGCGTTCTTGCCCGGCTGTGGCGCCACTCCGGCGCTCTTCCAGTCGCTGCCGCCGAAGGGTTGGGCCAGCTCGCCGACGCTGTCATGCAGCAGAGGCACGGTGACCAGGTCCTGCTCGACCCCCAGGTGCCCTTCGCTCATCTCGGAGAAGGCCTTGGCGATGCTCTTGTAGATCTCCCAGTCGGTGCGCGATTCCCAGGCCGGGTCGATGGCCGCCGACAGCGGGTGGATGAAGGGGTGCATGTCCGAGGTGTTCATGTCGTCCTTCTCGTACCAGGTCGCGGTCGGCAGGACGATGTCGGAATACACGCAGGTCGAGGACATGCGGAAATCCAGGGTGGTGACCAGGTCCAGCTTGCCGGTCGGGCCCTGCTCGACCCATTCGGCTTCCTGCGGCTTGCAGTCGCCGGACTGGCCGATGTCCTCGTTCATCACGCCGTTGCGGGTGCCCAGCAGGTACTTGAGCATGTACTCGTGGCCCTTGCCGGAAGAGCCCAGCAGGTTCGAGCGCCAGATGAACATGTTGCGCGGGAAATTGGCCGGATCGTCCGGCTGCTCGCAGGCGAAGCGCAGGCTGCCGTCCTGCCAGGCCTTGACCACGTAGTCCTTGGGCGCCATGCCGGCCGCGGCGGCGTCACGGCAGATGTGCAGCGGGTTGCTGCTGAACTGCGGCGAGCTGGGCAGCCAGCCGGCGCGCTCGGCGCGGATGTTGTAGTCCAGGGCGTGCTCGGGGAACTGGCTCTTGTCGGCCAGGGGCGAGAGCACGTCGTGCATGTTCATCTTCTCGTGGCGCCACTGCGAGCTGTGGGCATAGAAGAAACTGGTGCCGTTCATCTGCCGGGGTGGCCGGCTCCAGTCCAGGCCGAAGGTCAGGGGCAGCCAGCCGCACTGCGGGCGCAGTTTCTCCTGGCCGACGTAGTGGGCCCAGCCGCCACCGGTCTGGCCGATGCAGCCGCAGAGCATGAGCATGTTGATCAGCCCGCGGTAGCTCATGTCCATGTGGTACCAGTGGTTGAGCGCCGCACCGAGGATGATCATCGAGCGGCCACGGGTCTTGTCGGCGTTGTCGGCGAACTCCCGGGCGATCTGGATCGCCTTCTCGCGGCTGACGCCGGTGATCTGCTCCTGCCAGGCCGGGGTCCCGGGTACGTTGGCATCGTCGTAGTCGCGAGCGACGTTGGCGCCGCCCAGGCCGCGGTCGATGGCCAGGTTGGCCGCCGACAGGTCGAACACCGTGGCCACCTTGACCTGGCTGCCGTCGGCCAGGGTCAGACTGCGCACCGGCACCCGGCGAAACTGCACGGCATCGCCCGCCACATGCTCGAAGTGCTCGTGGCCGGCACCGGCGAAGTACGGGAACGCCACCTCGGCGACGTCGCCGCCGATCAGGCTCAGGCGCAGGTCGATCTCGCGCCCGGCGCCGCCCTCGCGGGGCAGGATATTCCACTTGCCCTGCTCGCCCCAGCGATAGCCGATCGAGCCTTGGGGCGAGACCAGCTGGTCATCGGCATCCAGGGCGATGGTCTTCCACTCGGGGTTGTTGTCCTGGCCCAGGTTGTCGGCCAGGTCCGAGGCGCGCAGGAAGCGGTCCGGCTGGTAGCCGGCGCCCGGCGCGGTGCCGAGCATCGGCTTGAGCAGCACCAGCACCGGCAGGTCGGTGTAGCGCTTGGCGTATTCAGTGAAATAGGCGCTGGGCCGCTCCAGGTGGAATTCCTTGAAGATCACATGGTTGAAGGCCTGGGCCAGGGCCGCGTCGGTGCCCTGCTTGGGGTTGAGCCACAGGTCGGTGAGCTTGGCCACCTCCGAATAGTCCGGGGTGATGGCCACGGTCTTGGTGCCCTTGTAGCGCACCTCGGTGAAGAAATGCGCATCGGGGGTACGGGTCTGCGGGACGTTGGAACCCCAGGCGATGATGTAGTTGGAGTTGTACCAATCGGCCGACTCCGGCACGTCGGTCTGCTCGCCCCAGACCATCGGCGAGGCGGGAGGCAGGTCGCAGTACCAGTCGTAGAAGCTCAGGCAGGTGCCGCCGATCAGCGACAGGTAACGGGCGCCGGCGGCGTAGCTGATCATCGACATGGCCGGGATCGGCGAGAACCCCACCACCCGGTCCGGGCCGTACTGCTTCACGGTATAGACGTTGGCGGCGGCGATGATCTGGGTCACCTCGTCCCAGCTGGAACGGATGAAGCCACCCATGCCGCGCTTGCTCTTGTAGGAGTCGGCCTTGGCCCGGTCCTCGACGATGCTGGCCCAGGCCTCCACGGGTGGCAGGGTCTGGCGCGCCTCGCGCCACAGCTTGAGCAGCGCCTTGCGTACCTTGGGGTACTTCAGGCGGTTGGCACTGTAGATGTACCAGCTGTAGCTGGCGCCCCGGGGGCAACCACGGGGCTCGTGGTTGGGCAGGTCGGTGCGGGTGCGCGGGTAGTCGGTCTGCTGGGTTTCCCAGGTGATCAGGCCGTTCTTCACGTAGATCTTCCACGAACACGATCCGGTGCAGTTCACCCCGTGGGTGGAGCGCACAATCTTGTCGTACTGCCAGCGCGAACGGTAGACGTTCTCCCAGTCGCGCGATTCCTTGCGAGTTTCCCCGTGACCGGCGGAAAACTCGCCTTGCTTGCGGTTGAAAAACCGCAGTTGATCCAGCAAGTGACTCATGATGCTGTCCTCTCAGGCGTGCTGCGGGGTTCTGCGCCCCGACTCGGCAAAGGTTGGATACGGGGGCATGTCAGCAAGGGGTCTGGGCGCCCTTGCGGGCGTACCACCACCAGGTCACGACGATGCAGCTCAGGTAGAACACCACGAACATGTAGAAGGCCAGCGCCGGGCTGCCGGTCAGGCTCATCGAGGTGCCGAAGGTCTTGGGAATGAAGAAGGCGCCGAAGGCCCCCATGGCCGAGCTGAAGCCCAGCACCGCGGCCGACTCCTTGCCGGCGTCCTTGAGGGCCTGCTCGCGGGCGGCGCTGCCCTTGCCGCTGGCGGCGCGCTCATGCAGGGTGCGAAAGATCACCGGGATCATGCGAAAGGTCGAACCGTTGCCGATGCCGGTGGTGATGAACAGCAGCATGAACAGGCCGAGGAAGCCGTAGAAGTTGCCGCTCTCCCCCGGCTGCGGGATGAACGCCAGCACGCCGAAGACCATCAGGATCATCAGCACGAAGTTCCACAGGGTCACCCGCGCGCCGCCCAGCTTGTCCGCCAGCCAGCCACCCAGTGGCCGGACCAGGGCGCCCACCAGCGGGCCGAGGAAGGCGAACGTCAGGGCGTTGACCTGGGGAAAGGCCGTCTTGATCAGCAGCGGGAATGCCGCCGAGAAGCCGATGAACGAGCCGAAGGTGGCCAGGTACAACCAGCACATCAGCCAGTTGTGCTTGCGCTTGAAGATCACCGCCTGCTCGCTGAACGAGGCCCTGGCGCTGGACAGGTCGTTCATGCCGAACCAGGCCGCCAGGGTCACCAGCAGGATGAACGGCACCCAGATGAAACCGGCGTTCTGCAACCACAACCGGCCACCGTCGGCCAGCACCTGGGGTTGGCCGCCCAGCACCCCGAACAGGCCGAAGGTGATCACCAGCGGTACGCAGAACTGCATCACCGACACCCCGAGGTTGCCCAGCCCGGCGTTCAGGCCCAGGGCCGTGCCCTGCTGCGACTTGGGGTAGAAGAAGCTGATGTTGGCCATGCTCGAGGCGAAGTTGCCACCGCCAAAACCGCACAGCAGCGCGATCATCACGAACACGCTGTAGGGCGTGGCCGGGTCCTGCACGGCAAAGCCCATCCACAGCGACGGCGCCAGCAGCGAGGCGGTGCTCAGGGCGGTCCAGCGCCGGCCGCCGAAGATCGGCACCATGAACGAGTAGAACACTCGCAGCGCCGCCCCCGAGAGTCCCGGCAGGGCCGCCAGCCAGAACAGCTGGTCGGTACTGAAGCTGAAGCCGATGGCATTGAGGCGCACGATCACCGTGCTCCAGACCATCCACACGGCGAAGGCCAGCAACAGCGCGGGAATCGAGATCCACAGGTTGCGGGTGGCCGTGCGCTTGCCGCTCTGGCCCCAGAAGGCCGGGTCCTCCGGGCGCCAGTCGTGGATCACCGGGCCAGTGCCGGGCGTATTAAGAACCGACATGTTCTTCTCCTTGGGAAATGCTCGAAAACGGTGCCTGGATGGCGGATGGGTGCTTGCCCAGTAGCGGGCGCCGACGGATCTCGCTGAGGTACATCCAGATCAGCGACACCCAGACCACGCCGTACATCAACATGAAGCAGGAAGAGCGCACGCCGGTGAGGTCCACCAGGGCGCCGAACAGGATCGGCAGGATGAAGCCGCCCAGGCCACCGGCCAGGCCGACGATGCCGGACACCGCGCCCATGTTCTGCGGGTAGTCGTTGGCGATGTACTTGAAGACCGAGGCCTTGCCGAAGGCGAAGGCGATGCCCATGACGAACAGCAGCACGGTGAACAGCGCAGGGTTCAGACCGATATGCAAGTCCAGCGGGCCGTTGACGGTCTGCACCTGCAACTGGGTCTGCGGGTAGGACAGCAGGAACAGGCAGATCCAGCTCACCCACAGCACCCACCAGGTCACGCTCTGGGCGCCCCAGCGGTCCGACATCCAGCCGCCGACGGCGCGCAGCACCCCGCCCGGCAGGGAGAAGCAGGCAGCCAGCAGCGCGGCGCTCTGCAGGCTGAAGCCGTACTCCTGCACGTAGTACTTGGTCATCCACAGGGCCAGGGCCACATACCCGCCGAAGACGATCGAGTAGTACTGGCAGTAGCGCCACACGGCAGGCTCGGCCAGGGCCTTGAGCTGTTCGCCCAGGCCGACCGTGGACACCCGGCGATGGGCCTTGTTGTCAGCGCTGAAGAACCAGAACAGCAGCGCGGTGAGGAACAGGATGGCGCTGAACACCTTGGGTACCAGTTGCCAGCTACCGGCGGCGATCAGCGCCGGAGCGAGGAACTTGGTGACGGCCGAACCGGCATTGCCCGCACCGAAGATGCCCATGGCCAGGCCCTGGTTGTCCTGGTCGAACCACTTGGCGACATAGGCGATGCCCACCGAGAACGAGCCCCCGGCCAAGCCGACGAACAAGCCCAGCACCAGGAACTGCCAATAGGCGGTGGCGTGGCTGACCAGGTACAGCGGCAGTACGCAGGCCAGCATCAGCAGGCAGAACACGCTGCGTCCGCCGAAGCGGTCGGTGAGCATGCCCAGCGGCAGGCGCACCAGGGAACCGGTCAGCACCGGGGTGGCGGTCAGCAGGCCGAACTGGGTTTCGTTGAGCTGCAACAGCTCCTTGATCGGCACGCCGAGCACGGCAAACATCATCCAGACCATGAAGCAGACGGTGAAGGCCAGGGTGCTCATGCCCAGTACCAGGCCTTGGCGTAATCGTGGTTGAGTCATCTTGGAGTCTCCAGCCATTGATCCATGGCTGCAGACTAGGGAGGCCAACCCCGATAAAACTTGACACCGATCAAGGAAGCCCAGGCGCCTGCATGTCTATGCTTGCGCCGCCTACCTCCAAGGAGGTAGCGCCGAAAAACCTCTGAACCCTTTGTTTATCAGGGCCTTGCCAGTTTCCCCAGGAGCTGCGCGAGGCAACCTTGGGTGAGCAACTCTTTAGAGGTAGAGCGCCAGGGACCGGCTGCGAAACAACCTTTTGCCATCCCGGAGCGCTACATGCCCCCTTCTCACCTGCCCGCTTTCGGTGATCACCGATGATCGCCTGGTTGCGCAGTTCGCTGCCGGCCCGCGCCGGCCTGGCGGTGATCCTGATCAGCGTGCTGGCCCTGGCCAGCTCTCTGAGCGCCGGCCTGATCGCCTGGTTCAGCCAGGGCGACGCAGCGGCGATCAATACCGCAGGCTCGGTGCGCATGGAGACCTACCACCTGAGCTGGAAACTGGCCGCCGGCGCCGGGGCCGACGAGCTCGAGCGCATCAGCCAGAGCCTGCAGCAACGCCTCAACAGCCCGGCGCTCAAGACCGTGCTGGAGGACGGCAACGACCTCGACCTGCAGCTCAGCTACCGGCAGTTGCAGGACGACTGGCAGCAGATCCTGCAACCGGCGCTGCAACGCGGCGATGCCAGGCTGTTCCAGGCCAGCACCCAGTCCTTCGTCGAGCGGCTCAACCAGTTCGTCAGCCTGTTGCAGCACGAGAACGAGCACAAGCAAGGCTGGCAGCAACTGATCCAGGGCGCGGCCTTGTTCACCACCATGATCGTCCTGCTGTTCGGCCTATATGAACTGCAATCCAACGTGATCAGTCCGCTCAAGGAGCTGGTGGACGCCACCCAGCGCTTTCGCTGCGGCGATTTCCGGGCCCGGGTCAACCACCAGTCCGAGGACGAGCTGGGCCAGCTGGCCACCAGTTTCAACGCCATGGCCGAGACCATCGAGCAGTCCCATCGCACCCTGGAAACCCAGGTCCGGCAGAAGACCCTGCACCTGCAACAAGCCAACGCCGCGCTGGAGCTGCTGTACCAGAGCAGTCGCAACCTGGCCACCCGCCAAGCCAACGCCGAAGGCCTGGACGAGCTGATCCGGCGCTTCCAGGAGCGCCTGCCGGGCCTGCGCCTGTCGTTGTGCCTGCAAGGCCAGGCCCAGGCCAAGCAACTGCTGGCCCTGCATGGCAGCGACAACCGGCAGATCTGCGCCAGCAGCGACTGCGCCAGCTGCCGCCAGCGCAGCGACAGCCTGGCCTTCGACATCAGCCACCAGGGCGGTGCCTTCGGTGAACTCAAGGCGCACTTTCACAACGGCCTGGAACCCCAGCCCTGGGAAATCGAACTGATCCAGGCCCTGGCCAACCTGATCGGCACCTCACTGCAGCTCAAGCGCCAGCGCGAGCAGGATCACCGCCTGGTGCTGCTGGAGGAACGCGCGATCATCGCCCGCGAACTGCACGACTCCCTGGCCCAGGCGCTGTCCTACATGAAGCTGCAGGTCAGCCGCATGCAGACCCTGATGCGCCGGGGCGAGCCGGTGGCGACCCTGGAGAACGTCACCAGCGAGCTGCGTGAAGGCCTGAACACCGCCTACCGCCAACTGCGCGAGTTGCTGACCACCTTTCGCCTGCGGATCCAGGACGCCGGGCTGGTGCAGGAACTCAAGGACACTGCCGGTGAGTTTTCCCGCCGGGGTGAGTTCCAGGTCCACCTGCATATCGACAGCCTGGCCTTCGAGCTGTCGGCCAGCGAACAGATCCACATCCTGCAGATCACCCGCGAGGCCCTGTCCAACTGCCTGCGCCATGCCCACGCGCAAAACGCCTGGCTGCAACTGCGCCAGCACGGCGAGCGGCTTTGCCTGTCGATCGAGGACGATGGCCGCGGCTTCAGCGGGAGCCACGACCTGCGCGAGCACCACGGCCTGAACATCATGGACGAGCGGGCCCGCAGCCTGCGCGGCCAATTACAGATTTTTTCCCGGGAGCCCCAGGGCACCCTGGTCAAGATGGAGTTTCGCCCGGAATTTCTCGGGCGCCTGACAGAAGGTAAACCCTCATGAACCCCTCCCCGCGCCACCGCATCCTGCTGGTGGACGACCATCCGATGATGCGTCGCGGCATCCGCCAGATGCTCGAACTCGAAGACGACTTCATCATCGTCGGCGAAGCCAACCACGGTGCCGAGGCCCTGGCCCTGCTGGACTCGCTGCAACCGGACCTGATCCTGCTGGACAACAACATGCCGCAGATGAACGGCCTGGAAACCCTGCGCCACCTGCGCGCGCAGGATTTTGCCGGCAAGGTCCTGCTGTTCACCGTATCCGATGCCGAGGACGACATTCGCGATGCCCTGCGCCTGGACGCCGATGGCTACCTGCTCAAGGACATGGAACCGGAGCTGCTGATCCAGTACATCCGCGACGCCATGGACGGCGTCCTGGTGATCAGCCCGGGGCTGACCCGGGTCATGGCCCAGGCCCTGCGCTCGCCACCACGGCAGAACGAAGTCGAGCTCACCGAGCGCGAGCGCCAGGTCCTGCGCAGCATCGCCAGCGGCTACAGCAACAAGGTCATCGGCCACAAGCTGGGCATCACCGAGGGCACGGTCAAGGTGCATGTGAAGAACCTGCTGCACAAGCTGGGCCTGCGCTCGCGGGTCGAAGCCGCCGTGTGGGCCATGGAGCACCTGCGCCAGGTCTCCTGACTGCTCCCTTGGAGGTAGGCCGGTGGAGGCATGGGCCGCCGGCGTCCGTCGCCCTACCATGGGCGGCAGCGGAGGTACGCCATGCTCAATCACCCATCCACCGTCCTGCTGTTGCGTCGCCACTACCTGTTCGCCAAGCTGCCGGGCCAGGTCTTCGAGGACGTCTGCGCCCTGGCCACCCTCAAGCGCCTGGCCTGCCACGACATCCTGGTGCGCCAGGGCGAACCGGCCAAGCGCTTCTTCCTGCTGGTCAGCGGCCAGATCAAGCTGTACCGGCTCAACGTCGAGGGCCAGGAACACCTGGTGGAAATCATCCAGCCGGGCCAGACCTTCGCCGAGGCCTTGCAGTTCAGCCAGGCCCATAGCTTTCCGGTGAGCGCCGGTGCCCTCAAGGATTGCGTGCTGGTGAGCATCGACGGCGCGCACTATCGCCACGCCCTGCAGGACCAGCCGCAGGTGTGCCTGGCAGTCATGGCCAGCATGAGCCAGCACCTGCACCAGCGCCTGCGGGACATCGACACCCTGATCCTGCCCAATGCCAGCCGCCGGGTGATCAACTTCCTGCTCCAGGAGTGCAACCCCGGCGATGGCCGGGTCGAGTTGCAGGTTTCCAAGCGCCTGGTGGCCTCCAAGCTCGGCATCCAGCCGGAGACCTTCTCGCGGACCCTGCACCGGCTGGTGGACGAGGGCTTGATCAGCATGCAAAGGCGCAGCATCCAGATCCTCGCCCTCGACCGCCTGGCCGACTACCCCGGCTGAGCGCCGGGCCCAACGGTGCCGGCCATGCCCTGGCCGGCCCGTTCCAGGTTGCGCCACAACCACCCCGGCAACACCTGCGGGTCAAGGCTGTCGATCAGGTTCTTCAGGGTCAGGCCCAGCTCGGTATCGCCCTCGATCACCAGGCGCCGGCGGAAGAACAAGGTATCCGGGTCTTCCTGGCGGCTGGCCAGCAGCAGGAACTCGCGCCAGTTGCCGCGGATGCTGACGTCGGCCCGGGCCCGCTGGGCGATGTGCAGGCCATCGCGCTGGCGCGTCAGGTACCAGGTCAGGTCCAGGTCGCTGATGCGCAGGCACAACCAGCGCCCGCGCAACAGGTCGAACTCGCCATCGGCCAGGGGCTCGGCCAGGCAGCGATTGAGCGCCTGCTCCAGGGCCAGGCGCTGGAGGCCGAATGGCACCCGGCGCACCAGCGGCAACATCCGGTCAGCGCTCTTGAGCAGCCATTGCGTAGGTTTCAGCACAGTCCCGCCTCCTCGACCCGCAACATGCCCGCCTGGCCATGCCAGTAACCATTGCAGCCGTCCACGCACAGCGGTGGCGCCTCGCCCTGGCAGACCCGGGCGAAGGCCTCCACCACCTGGACCATGCCTTCTGCCCGGGGGCTCAGGCGCAACAGGTCGGCGCCACAGGCCACCAGCCCCGGATAATCGGCCAGCAGGTTGGTGACCTCGGCCGACATGGTCTGGATGCCATTGAGGGTGAACAGCGCCTGGCCTTCCTGGCTGCTCAGGGCCAGGCCGTCGGGGTAGTTGATGCAGCAGAACTGGCAGTCGTCCTTGGGGCGGTTTTCCGCACGGGCGGTGAAGCAACGCGCCGAGTAGGCCAGTGGCAGGTGGCCGTAGGCGAACACCTCGACCTCAGGCAAGGCCCGGCCCAGCCCGGCAACTTGCTCGAGCACGGCGCGCACCAGGGCCGCGGAGCATTCCACCGGTGGCACCCAGCGGATCATCCCGCAGTCCTGCAGCTTGGCCAGGGCATGGCCGTTGTACAGGTTCAGCGCCGGGCCGGCCACGAACGGCAGTTGGCGCTCGGCCAGGAACTGCACCGCGCCCATGTCGTTGGCCTCCACCAGGAACTGGCCGTTGTCACACAGCCGGCGCAGGCTCGACAGCTCGGAGGCGGCCTCGATCAGGGTCAGGCCCGACAGCACGATCTGCGCCGCACCGGCCTGCTGCAGCTCGCGGCCCAGGCCCAGCCACTGGTCCAGGTTGAGCACCCGGCGCTTGGAGCACACGGTTTCCCCCAGGTAGATCACATCCAGCGCCAGGCTGGCCATCTGTTCGTAGAATCGCGCCAAGCGCTCCTTGTCCCAGTAGTAGAGGACGGGTCCCAGGCTGAGCTTCATCGGTAGTCCCTCATTGCCATGAACGGTGGTAGGCGCCCAGGGTGGTCTGGCTGCCTTCGGAAAGCCCGGCCAGCACATGCCGCCACTGGTCCTTGACCGCGAAACGCTCGGGCGCCAGGCGATGGGCATCCAGCGCCGCGCGCCAGACCCGGGTGACCTGCTCGACATAGGCCGGGCTGCGCTGGCGCCCTTCGATCTTCACCGCCTGCACGCCGATCGCCGCCAACTCCGGCAGCAGGTCGAGGGTGTCGAGGCTAGTGGGCTCCTCCAGGGCATGGAAGCGCTTGCCGCCGACCATGAACCGCCCCTTGCACAGGGTCGGGTAGCCGGCCGGCTCGTCGTGCCCATAGCGGTCGATCAGCACTTCGCTCAGGCGGGCGCTCAAGCCCTCGGCATCCTCGCTCCAGCGCACCGCCTTGGCCGGCGAGCAGACCCCGCACAGGTTCGGCGACTCGCCCGTGATGTAGGACGACAGGTGGCAACGGCCCTCGGCCATGATGCACAGGCTGCCGAAGGCGAACACCTCGATGGGCACGGCGCTGTTGACCGCCACCTGGCGCACCTGGGCCAGGGACAGCACCCGGGGCAACACGGCGCGACGGATGTTGTAGTGCTGGGAGTAGAACGCCAGGGCACTGGCGTTGGTGGCCGAGCCTTGCACCGACAGGTGCAGGCTCAGGTGCGGATGGCGCTCGGTGGCATAGCCCAGGACCCCGGGATCGGCGGCGATCAAGGCATCCACGCCATGGTCGGCGGCGCGGTCCACCGCCCGTTGCCAGCGCTCCCAGCCCTGGGGTTGGGGGTAGGTGTTGACCGCCACATAGAGCTGGCGCTGGTGTTGGCGGATATGGGCGACGGCGGCGTCGAACTGCTTGTCGTCCATGTTCAGCCCAGCGAAGCTGCGGGCATTGGTGTCATCGCGAAAACCGACGTAGACCGCGTCAGCGCCTTGGCGCACCGCGGCCTTGAGGGCAGGCAGGTTGCCTGCCGGGCAGACCAGTTGCATGGGCATTCCTCTTCAAAGAACCTGCTCCACCCACCTTTCGTGCAGACCGCCAGCAGGCCCGGAGCACTGGAAAAAAAGCGCTGCCAGTCTAGCCAGCGCACCCGCCAGGACCTTGACGATAATCAAGAGCGCTCACTGCATCAGCTCGGCGAACGAGAGGAATTGCACCGGGTCGTCCTGGCGCAGTTGTTGCTGGCACTCCACCAGCGCCAGGCCATCGGCCCAGCAGGCGGCGCTGAGCATCGCCGAACTCTGCTGGGGATGCAGTTGCACGCGGCACTGGCCGTTATCCCCCGGCACCAGCCGGGCGCGCAGGTACTGGCGCCGGCGATTGGCTTGCGGCCAGTCGAAGCCGGCCGGCAACGCCACCGGTTGCGGCACGACATCGCGCAGGCCCTGGCTGCGCAGCAGGAACGGACGCAACACCACCAGCGCGGTGATCAACGCCGCCGCCGGATTACCCGGCAGGCCGAGCCAGGGCTTGTCCGCCACGGTGCCAAAGGCCAGGGGCTTGCCCGGCTGGATGGCCAGGCGCCAGAAGTCCACCTGGCCCAGTTCGCGGATCGCCTGCTTGAGGTGATCCTCCTCGCCCACCGAGACCCCACCGGAGCTGAGCAACAGGTCGCATTCCTGGGCAGCCAGGTGCAGGGTCTGCTTGCTGGCCTGCAGTTCATCGGCCATCGCGCCGTAGTCGTGGACCTCGACGCCCCACCCCTGCAGCAGCGCCGACAGGCAATAGCGGTTGCTGTTGTAGATCTGCCCCGGCGCCAGGGGCTGGCCGGGTTCGCGCAGCTCGTCGCCACTGCTCAGCAGGCCGACCCGCAGCGGCCGGTAGACCTCGACCCAACTGACCCCGCAAGCCGCCAGCAGGCCCAGCTCCTGGGCCCGCAGACGCTTGCCGGCGGGCAACAGCAGATGCCCTTCACGGACCTCTTCGCCGGCCTTGCGCACGTGCTGGCCAACGCTGACCGCCGGCAACCACAGTTGCTGGCCTTCGACCCGGCACAGCTCCTGGGGCACCACCGTATCGGCGCCCGGTGGCAGCGGCGCGCCGGTGAAGATCCGCACCGCTTGCCCCGCCAGCAACGCCGTGGTCGCCGCCTGGCCCGCAGCGACCCGCCCGGCCAGGACCAGGCAGCCACCCGCGGCCGGCAGGTCGGCAGCGCGCAAGGCATAGCCGTCCATGGCGCTGTTGTCCCAGCCCGGCAAGGCACGGGGGGCATGGACATCGGTTCCGATGACCCGGCCCAGGGCCTGTTCCAGGGCCAGGCAATGCAGTTGCGGCGGGCGTGGCGCGCGTTCGAGCAAATGGCCGATGGCCAGGTCCACCGGCAGCAGCGTGCCGCTGTCGCAAGGCCCGACGCTCATGGTCGTACCTCGCAAGCGGCGATGGCCGCGCCGGGTTGCGGCTTCAGATGCGGGGCGAAGTTGCACGGGCCGGTGCGGCTGTCCAGCTGGTTGTGCAGGATCTGCGTCCAGGCGGTGCGGCAGGCCCCGGGCGAGCCCGGTACGCAGCACACCAGTACGCCATTGCTCATCCCGGCCAGGGCGCGGGATTGCAGGGTCGACATACCGATCTCCGCCAGGGAGACCTGGCGGAACACTTCGCCGAAACCTTCCACGTGCTTGTCCAGTAGCGGTAGCACCGCCTGGGGCGTGTTGTCCCGGGCAGTGAAGCCGGTGCCGCCGGTGGTCAGCACCACCTGCACCGCAGGGTCGGCGATCCAGCGCGAGAGCGTGGCGCGGATCTGGTAGATATCGTCCCGGACCAGCTCGCGGTCCACCAGCGCATGGCCGGCGGCCTGCAACAGGTCCACCAGGGTCTGTCCGGAGCTGTCGGTCTCGAAGGTGCGGGTATCGCTGATGGTCAGCACAGCGATGTTCAAGGGTACAAAAGTGCGTTGCGACAAATGGGCCATGGCCTGGGTGTCCTGTAGCTGGGGAATCGGCTTTGGGCCCAAGCCTGGACCCAAAGCCCCGGCGGGCCCATCCCTCCTTGGAGGTACCTCCGGGGGTGCGGCTCAGGGCGCCAGGCGCTGGCGCCGCCACTGGCCGCCCTGGCGCCGATAGTCGAGACGGTCGTGCAGGCGGTCGGCCCGCCCTTGCCAGAACTCCAGGCGCTCGGGTTGCAGGCAATAGCCACCCCAGTGCGCAGGCCGGTGCAGGGGTTTTTCAACGAAGCGGCGGATGGTCTGGGCCAGCAGCGCCTGCAGTTCATCGCGATCGGCCAGCGGCCGGCTCTGGGGCGAGGCCCAGGCGCCTAGGCGGCTGGCCAGGGGCCGGGAATCGAAATAGGCGTCGGACAGCTCATCCGCCAGGCGTACCACCGGGCCCTCGATCCGCACCTGGCGCTCCAGGGCCGGCCAGAAGAAGGTCATGGCGGCCTGGGGGTTGGCCGCCAGCTCCAGGCCCTTGGCACTCTGGTAATTGCCGAAGAAGGTGAACCCCTCAGCGCTCACCCCCTTGAGCAGTAACACCCGGCCATGGGGCCGGCCCTGGCTGTCCACGGTGGCCAGGTGCATGCTGTTGGCCTCCACGGGGGCGCTCTCGGTTTCCCGCGCCTGCTCCAGCCACTGGCCGAACAGCAGCAGCGGATCGTCCGGCGCCTGCTCTTCGTGCAGGCCACCTAGGGTGTAGTTACGGCGCATCTGGGCAAGGGACAGCGGCATGGCGGTGATCTCCTGGTAAGTGCTGCGCAGTCTGTAAGCAGCGCCACTTACGCACCTTGACCGCCATCAACGCCGCTGGCGCTACTTGAGCCGCAAGCGCCTGGCCAGCTTGTGCAGGTTGCTCGGGTCCACCGCCAGCAGCCGCGCCGCAGCGGCCCAGTTATCCCCGCTCAGGCGCAAGGCCTGGACGATGCACTGGCGCTGGCAGGCATCCACCGCATCCCCCAGGGAGGTCAAAGGCAAGCCCGGATCCGCCGGCTGCTCGGGCACCGGTGGCGCTGCCGGGGTGCTGTCCAGGTCCAGGGCCTCGGGCTCCAGGGTGATGATCAGGCTGCGGCTGCCGTCGCGGCTGAGCTGCTTGAGCGCAGCCCGGCCGATCACGTGTTCCAACTCGCGCACGTTGCCCGGCCAGCGGTAGCCCAGCAGCGCCCGCTCGGCCGCCGCCGACAGGCGCAGCCCGCGCAAGCCCAGGCGGGTGCGGTTGAGTTCGAGAAAGTGCCCGGCGATCAGCAGGACATCCTGGCCACGCTCACGCAGCGGCGGGATCGGTACCGGGTACACCGACAAGCGGTGATAGAGGTCGGCGCGAAACAGGCCATCGCGGATGCTGTCGGGCAGGTGTCGGTTGGTGGCGGCGATGATGCGCACATTGACGTGCAGCGGCTTGTCCGCCCCCAGCCGCTGGATCTCGCCGTTCTGCAAGGTACGCAGCAGCTTGGCCTGGACGCTCAGGGGCAGCTCGCCCACTTCGTCGAGGAACAGCGTGCCGCCGTTGGCCGCGTCGAAGCGCCCGGCGCGATCGCTGGTGGCACCGGAGAACGCCCCTTTGACATGGCCGAACAGCTCGCTCTCGGCCAGGGATTCAGGCAGGGCCGCGCAGTTGACCTGCACCAGAGGCTTGTGGCTGCGCCGCGACAGGCGATGCAGGCGCCGGGCGAACAGCTCCTTGCCGACCCCGGTCTCGCCCAACAGCAACACCGGCAGCTCGGAGTCGGCCAGCACGTCCAGTTCGTTGAGCAACTGGTGCAACACATCGCTCTGGCCGAGGATCTCGCCCTCCTCCAGGGGCCGCCGCACATCCACAGGTTCGCTGCGGGACAAGCGCAGGCTGCGGTTCTCCTGCTCCAGGCGGGTGACGCGCACGGCCGCCTCGATCTGCAAGGTGCAGCGCTTGAGCTCGTCCCGGGCGTCATCGTCAAAGGTGCCGGCCTGCAAGGCATCGAGGGTGATCGCGCCCCAGATCCGGCCTTCGATGTACAGGCTCACGCCCATGCAGTCGTGCACGGCCAAGGGTTCGCTGACGGCAGTATCGAGCAGGCCGTCGTAAGGGTCCGGCAAGCGGCTGTCGGGCTCGAACCAGGTCGGCTCGCGCGAGGCCATGATCGCCGCCAGCCGCGGGTGCTGGGCAATCACGAAGCGCCGCCCGAGGGCCTCGTGCACCAGGCCGACGGTGGCCAGCGGCCGCAGGCTGTCGTCCTCCAGGCGCAACAGGCCGACCGCACCGCAACGAAAGTATTCGCGCAGGGTCTGCACCAGTCGTTGCAACCGCACGGCATTGGGCAACTCGACGATCAGGTCGGCGGCCAGGCTTTCTCGCAACATGGTGGTCCTCACCCTCTATGGTCATATCTACCCAGGGAAATCGCGGTGGATTTCACCATAGTCCAGGAAACGGCCATTGATTCCGGGCAATCAAAGCTGGCATGGGCGATGCAATCACCAGGCAAGACCCACCCCCCCCAGGAATCCCCTGATGAACCAGACACTGTCCCAAAACGAACTTATCGAGCACATCCTGTCGCGTTTTCACGACCGCCACCGCGAGCAACTGCCGGAACTGATCCGCCTGGCCCGCCGGGTGGAACAGGTGCATGCCGGCGACAGCCACTGCCCCGAAGGCCTGGCCGATCACTTGCAGGACATGCAACAGGAACTGGAAAGCCACATGCTCAAGGAGGAACAGGTGCTGTTCCCGATGCTGCAACGGGGCATGGGCCGCCAGGCCGGCGCGCCGATCCACGTGATGCGCCTGGAGCACGACCAGCACGGCGAAGCCCTGGAACGGTTGATGCAACTGACGGGGCAGATCACCACCCCAGAGGCCGCCTGCAACACCTGGCGCACCCTGTACAGCGGCCTGCAGGAGTTTCGCGACGACCTGCTGGAGCACATCCAGCTGGAAAACGACGTGCTGTTCACCCAGGCCCTGCAATAACCCGCCCCTCTCCCGGACCGGCCCGTTCCCTGGTGGAAACGAGCCGGTCCGCGCCGGTCAATGCCAATAGAACATGGCCTTGGCCAGGATCACGATCAACACCATGTGCCCAAGGATGCTGCGGCGGATGCCCAGCGCCCGGCCCTCGCTCAGGCGTCCGCTAAGTAGCCAGAACGCCAGCAGGAGATAGTGGCCAATGATGCTCAGGGCCAGGACGATCTTCAGCCCCAGCAAGCTGGCGAAGGTGCTGCCCAGCGGGTGCGCCAGGGCCAGGCGATGGTGCCAGGCCAGGCCGATTCCAGCGCCATAGAGCAACACCACCACGCCATGCAGGACCTTGCGCGAGCGCACCGACAGCGCCTGGTCGACCCCGGCCAGGGCCGCGGCCGGCACCTGGCGGCGTACCGCCGGCCAGATGAGCAGCTCGAAGAACAGCGTGCCGATGAACGCGATGGCCGCCAACAGGTGGATCAGCAACAGATAGGGATAGAACATCCTGGACTCTCCTGAACCTTAACCTGGGTGGCCGTCGACCCGTGGCTGCAGCAGCATCGGCCCGTAGCGCCAGGCATACAGGGCGAAGGCCAGGGCCCAGCACGCGCCCGCCAGCCACAACCCGGCCTGGGGCAGCCAGGGCACCAGCAGCACCCGGCAGACACCCGCCAGGTTGATCAGGATAAAGGCCTGGGTCATCCCCGCCGGTGGCTGCAACGGCCGCCCGGTATGCCCGAGACTGACCCGCGCGATCATCGCCAGGATCAACCCGGCCATGGCGCCGATGGTCAGGCAGTGCACCGCCAGGCTCGGGTTCAGCGCCACCCCGCCATGCCACAGGGCCATGCCCAGGCAGGCCAGCGCCAGCCAGGCATAGGCCAGGTGCAGCGACCACAGCAGCGGTACCTGCCACAGGCCGCGATCATGCCAGCGCCACAGGCGTACCAGGTGCCCGAGCGCCAGGAAGGCGAACAACAGGCCCAGCCAGGGGCTCGGGGCCAGGGCCAGCCCAGCGGCATACAGCAGCGCCACCAGGGCCGAACCGCCCAGCAACAGCCAGTCCAGCCAGGGCCAGGGCGCCACCGCCTCGGCCCGCCCCAGCCCGCGCTGGGTGAAGAACGGAATCACCCGGCCACCGATCAGGCCCATGATCGCCGCCACCAGCCAGATACCGGCCAGCACCGCCTGGCGCTGCCAACCCTCATCGCCACGCACCAGGCCGCACACCGCCAGGCCATCCACCGCCGTCAGCAACAACAGGACCAGCACCAGCGGATAGTTGCGCTGCTGGCGTACCCGCCACAGGGTCCGCGCCATGACCAGCGCCACCAGCAATGGAAAACCCAGCTCCAGCAGCGCCAGCAGCGACCAGGGCAGGTTCGCCAGCCAGGCCATCCGCGCCGCCAGCCACAACAGCGCCAGGCCCGCCAGCGGCTTGCCGGACAGGCCCGGCTGGCCGGTCCAGGTCTGCACCGCGGTGAGCAGGAACCCGGCGATGATCGCCAGGCCGAAACCGAATACCAGCTCGTGGCGGTGCCAGGCCAGCCAGCCGCCCGCGGGCTGCCAACTGCCCAACACGCCCTGCAGCGCCGCCAGCCACAGCGGTATCGCCAGCAGCGCGAGGACGCAGCCGGCGAGGAACATCGGACGGAACGCCAGGCGCAACAACGGCGCTACGGCCAGGGCCTTACGGCGATCAAGTACTTGCATCAAGCCACTCCTTACCTTGTTGCCGGTGCTATCCACGGCGAAGCGAATCCCGGCGTCACCTTCTGCCATTCGGCGCCTGTCGCCGCTGCGCCACATCAACGAAGCAGTCGATGGGCTGGTCGACGACAACCGCAACCTGGCTGTCCAGACGGGTAGTGCAAGGGTCGTGCCCTGTGCCCGGGCGCGGCTGGCCGGCACCCTGGCGCCCATCACAGGGTAAAAACAACCCGATCATGGTCATTAGAACCCTGATCGTCAGGGTCATTTAAACCCTGCCGTCATTCAGGCCCAGGATTTGCGGGCGCCCGGGCCTGGTCCGGGTCTTGCTCGGCAAAGCTGTCCCGCGTTCCTGGAGTTCCCATGAAAAACATCGTCCAGCCCCTGGCTTGGTTCTGCATCCTCAGCGCCCTGGTGGCGGCCGCCAGCGGTATTTCCCTGAGCCTGGTCTGAACCCGTTCCCTACCCTTTCCTACACGAGGATCAATAGCCATGGTGCTTCACCGAGTCCACCACCAGATCTTGCGCAGCCATCACCTGTTCGAGCCCTTGAACGACGAGCAGCTTGACGAGCTGATGGCCACCAGCCAACTGCTCAGCGTCGACAAGGGCGAGCCGCTGTTCCACCAGGGCGAAGTGGCCGATGCGTTCTATTTCGTCATTGCAGGGGCGGTGAAGATCTACCGCCTGACCCCGGACGGCCAGGAGAAGGTCTTCGAGGTGATTGGCCCGCGCCAGACCTTCGCCGAAGCGATGATGCTGATGGACACCCCCAACTACGTGGCCTCGGCCGAGGCCGTCGGCCCCGCGCAGCTGTACCGGCTGTCCAATGCCACCTATATCCGCCTGCTGCAAAGCAACAGCCGGCTGACCTTCGCCCTGCTGGGCAAGCTCTGCGTACGCCTGCACCAGCGGGTCAACGAGATCGAGACGCTGTCGCTGAAAAACGCCACCCACCGGGTGGTGCGCTACCTGCTCACCCAGCTGATGCAGGCCCAGCCCGTGGAGCGCCAGTTCGAGCTGCCGATGGCCAAGCAACTGATCGCCGGGCACCTGGCGATCCAGCCCGAGACCTTCTCGCGGATCATCCGGCGCCTGATCGACGACAAGATCATCAGCCAGGACGGCCGGCGCATCGTCATTCTCGACCGGCCACGGCTGGAGCAATTCGAATGAGCCTCCAGGTGCAATGCCTGTACTGCCAGCAGGACAATCCGCCCGGGGCCGACCACTGCCAGCACTGCGGCATGCCGCTGCCGGCCAGGGCGGCCCAGGCCGGGGCACGCCGGCAGAAGCGCTTCATGGGGTTCTGTATCGCCCTGACGCTGTTCTGCCTGGCGATGGTGCTGTGGTTGCCGCGCTAGGCATCGCCCTCGACCCGGCCTCAGGGCTGGGTCAATTGGCGGTACAGCTGCGGCAGGCGCAGGGGTAGCTGCTCGGGCTGGTGGATCAGGCTGTAGCCGTGGCTGCCGAACATGTACGGCAGATAGGCCCCGGCCTCGCGATCGATGGTGATGCAGAACGGCGTGAGCCCCTGGCGCCGGGCTTCGCGCAGCGCCTCACGGGTGTCTTCGACGCCATAGCGCCCTTCGTACAGATCCAGGTCGTTGGGCTTGCCATCGGTGAGCAGCAACAGCAGCTTGCGCTGGTGCTTGCGCCCTTGCAGCAGGCGCGTGGCCTGGCGGATCGCCGCGCCCATGCGGGTGTAGTAGCCGGGCCTGAGGCTCTGGATCTTGCCCCGGATACGGTCGTCGTAGGCCTGGTCGAAACCCTTGAGTTCCTGCAGTCGTACCTGCTGGCGGCGCAGCGAGGAAAAACCGTACAAGGCGAAATCGTCGCCGAGCAGCGACAGGGTCTCGCCGAACAGCAACAGGCTGTCGCGGATCACCTCGATCACCCGGTGCTGGTCGTTCAGGTGCGCATCGGTGGACATCGACACATCCGCCAGCAGCAGGCACGCCAGGTCGCGCTGGGTCTGGCGCCGCTCCAGGAACAAACCGCGCGCGGCGCTGCGCCCGTGCTGGCGCTCGACGTGGAAGTCCAGCCAGGCTTGCAGGTCCAGCTCGCTGCCCTGGGGTTGCTGGCGCAGCCATTGGCGACGGTCGCGCAACTGCTCGAACTGGCGGCGCAAGCGCCGGGCCGGGGCCTGCAGATGGCCCGGCAGCGCTTGCGGTTGGCAATCCCGTGGCTCGAACAGCTGCAGATTGACGAAGTCCTCCCGCAACCGGCCCTGGCGATAGTCCCACTCCGGCAGCTTGATGCCCTCGCCCAGGGGCAGGTCGTCGATGTCCGCCGGTGGCAGGTCCAGGTGCAACTTGAGGCCGCCGCCCTTGCGGATCCGCGTGCGCGACAGGGTCAGGTGGTCGAGGTCCTCGGCGACCCGGGCGGCGTCGGGGTCCTGGCTGTCATCCTCCCAGCGGTCGAGCTCGACGTGTTCGGTCCAACTGAACAGGTTCTCCAGGCGCACGATCAGCAGGCCGCCCTTGGCCGGCGCGTCATCGATGCGCGTGGCCCGCTTGCGCCCGCCCTGCTGCTCACCGGCACTGACCGGCAGTGGGCTGTCGTCCTGCTCGAAGTCCGCCGCCTGCGGGCTGCAAAGGTGCAGCGGCGGATACAGCCATAGGGGCAGCGGCCAGGCGGCCCGTTCGCTATGGGGAAACTCACGGACACTGCCCGGCTCGCGCAGGGCCCGGCACAGGGCGCGCTCCAGGGCTGCCTCGTCCGGTCGCAGCGTGGCCGGGTCGGGGCGCAACTGCAGGTGCGCCTCCACCAGGCGCCGGTAGCGCCCGACCAGCCCCGGATAGGCCTGCAGCAATGCCTGGGTCCAGCGCTGGTTGTCTCGCCCCCAGTGGCGCATGGGGCCGGCCTGGGCCGCCAGCAACACCAGCCAGCGGTAGAGTTCCGCATTCAGTTGGGGATCGGGAAACACCGCCAGGCTGGCCGGCAAGCGCAGGTGTTGTTCATCGCAACAGGCCAGGGGCGCTTGCCGGCACGTCCCGGCGATCTGCTGCAGCAGGCTGCGGCGCAGCAACAGGTCGCGCTCGCTGGCCGCCTCGAGGTTCTTGCCGGGCGCACCGCCCATGGCCCGATAGAGCACGGCCAGGGCCCGCTGCCGGGACGCCAGCTCGACCCGTGCCTCGGGAAAATCGCTACTGGCCCGGCGAGTGATGAAGCGATGCCAGACGCTGCCGACCCATTCTTCCAGTTCAACCGTGAAGGCCATTGCGGCACCTCCTCTGAACGCCAGGAAGCGGCCCGCCGTACTGGCCGGGCCGCGTTTTTTTTCAAGCGCCAGCCAGCCTCAGGACGCGACCACCGGGGCCGGTGCGGCCAGGGCGGCGCGACCCCGCTGGCGAAAGCTCAGCAGGTAGCAGATCAGTCCGGCCATGAAGCCCACGCCACTGGCCAGGCGCGCCCAGAACAGGCCACGCAGGTGCTCGGTGGTGGACATGAACGGCAAGGCGCTGCCGTCTTCGGCCCAGCGTTGCAGCAGCACCTGGACCACGCCGGCGGCGGTGAGCAGCAAGGTGATCATCACCATCGACAGGGTCATCAGCCAGAAGCCCCAGATTTCCAGGGTCTGCGCACGCTCGTCAGGCGCCTCGCCCAGACCGCGCAAACGCGGCATGGCGTAGCTGATCAGGGTCATGACGATCATCGCGTAGGCCCCGTAGAACGACAGGTGACCGTGGGCCGCAGTCAGTTGCGTGCCGTGGGTGTAGTAGTTGACCGGCGCCAGGGTGTGCAGGAAGCCCCAGACCCCGGCACCGAAGAACGCGGTGACCGTAGTGCCCTTGGCCCACAGCGTGGCGGCGCGGTTGGGGTGTTGGCGCCGACGGTTGCGCACCATGGTGAAGGCGAACATCACCATGGCCAGGAACGGCAGCGGTTCCAGGGCCGAGAAGATCGAGCCGACCCACAACCAGACCTCGGGCGCGCCGATCCAGAAGAAGTGGTGGCCGGTGCCGATGATGCCGCTGATCAGCGCCATGGCGATGATCACGTACAGCCACTTCTCCACCACCTCGCGGTCGACGCCGGTGATCTTGATCAGCACGAAGGCCAGCATCGACCCCATGATCAATTCCCACACACCTTCCACCCAGAGGTGCACCACCCACCACCAGTAGAACTTGTCACGGGCCAGGTTGCCGGGGTTGTAGAAGGAGAACAGGAAGAACACCGCCAGGCCGATCAGGCCGGTCATCATCACCATGCTGACGGTGGTCTTGCGACCCTTGAGCAGGGTCATGCCGATGTTGTAGAGGAAACCCAGGCACACCAGCACGATGCCCAGCTTGGTGATGGTCGGCTGCTCCAGGAACTCCCGGCCCATGGTCGGCAGCAGTTCGTTGTGGGTCAGCCGGGCCAGGCCCGCATAGGGCACCAGCAGGTAGCCGAGGATGGTCAGCACCCCGGCCACGGCGAACACCCAGAACAGCACGATCGCCAGTTTCGGACTGTGCAGTTCACGGTCGGCCTCTTCCGGCACCAGGTAGTAGGCCGCGCCCATGAAGCCGAACAGCAGCCAGACGATCAGCAGGTTGGTGTGGACCATGCGCGCCACGTTGAACGGGATGGTGGGGAACAGGAAGTCGCCGACCACGTATTGCAGGCCCATGATCAGGCCGAACAGCACCTGGCCGAGGAACAGCATCAGGGCGAATACGAAGTAGGGTTTGGCCACGGCCTGCGAGGCGAATTTCAGATGTGGATTGGCAATGCTCATCACTCAGCCCTCCTTGTTGGGCGGCCAGCCGTTGGTGTCGATGTTCGAGCTCCACTTGAGGAATTCGGCGATATCGTCGACCTCTTGCTCGCTCAGGTGGAACTGCGGCATGGCGCGGCGCCCGGGCACGCCCAAAGGCTGCATCTTCATCCAGGCCTGCATGAAGGGCTTGAACCCCTCCTCGCCGCCACGGCGCTTGTAGACGTTGCCCAGCTCCGGCGCGAAGTACGCGCCCTCGCCCAGCAGCGTGTGGCAGCCGACGCAGTTGTTCTGCTCCCAAACCGTCTTGCCGCGCACCACTGCCTCGGTCAGCTGCGCCTGATTGCTACGTTTGGGAAAGGTCTGCTCGGTGTGATAGGTCAAGGCCAGGAATATCAGGAAGAAGAACACGCTTCCCCCGAAATAGATGTTCCTGGCCATGCCCTTGGTGAAGGTCTCTGACATGGTCGCGTCCTCTTTGCTTGGCGTGGCCATGATAGAAAGCGCGAGGTCCGAAACCGCTTGATGGCAATCAAGAAAGGCTGATTGTTTTACTCAGGCTTTGCCCGGCAGGTGCGACACCAGGCCCACCAGGGCCAGCACCACCAGGGCCCAGGCCAGCAGAGGCAAGCGCCAGCGCCAGGGGCTGTGGCGCAACTCCATGAAACCCTCGGTGATCAGCCAGGCCTTGGCCACCGCCAGGGCCATGACCCACCCGCCCTGGCCCAGCAGCACGGTGCCCAGGCTGAGCACGGCCAGGGCCAGCCCGCACAGCAGCAGGATGCGTGAAGCCGTCATGGGGATCTCCTCAATCCAGGATGTAGACCAGCGGGAACAGCACCACCCACACCAGGTCCACCATGTGCCAATACAGCACCCCGGATTCGAAGCCGCTGCCGGCTAGCGGGGCCCGGGTCCAGGCGCGGTACGCCAGCCAGGCGAGGATCGCCATGCCCGGCAGCACATGCAGGAAGTGAAAGCCGGTGAGCAGCCAGTACAGGGTGAAGAAGGTGTCGTGCTCCAACCCCAGGCCCAGGCCCGCCAAGTGCCGGTACTCGCCGAGCTTGAGCCAAAGGTAGACGCCAGCCACGCAGCAGGCCAGGCCCAGCAGGCAGGCCGCCCGCCGAGGCCGCAGCTCGCGCAGTTGCTCCAGGGCCAGCGCCGCCAGCAGCCCGGCCCCCAGCAGGCTCAGGGTCATGGCCAGGCCGGTGGAGGTATCGAGCAAGGCGCGGCCGCTGGCGAACAGTGGCGGCTTGAGTTGCGCAGTCACGGCGAACGCCAGGATCAGCAAGGCGAACACCGACAGCTCGACCAGGATGAACAGCCACATCGCCAGGTCCCCCGGCAAGCGGCGTGCCCTCGGTTCAGGGGAAGTGCACATCGACCACGTCCATCAGCGCCGCCACGGTCACCGGGTCGTCGCTCAGTGGCTCGGCCAGGCAGGCCAGGCACGCCTGGCGCGGGTCCATGCCGGCGCCGATCAGGCGCGCGGTGAAGATCAGCAAGCGGGTCGAGGCCACCTCCTCCAGGTCGTGCTGGTCGAGCCGGCGCAGGGCCTGTCCGAGCTTGACCACCTGGCTGGCCAGGGCCGCATCGACCCCGGCCTCGCGGCGGACGATGCGTTCCTCCTGCGCGGCGTCCGGGTAACCCAGGCGCATGGCCACGAAGCGCTGGCGGGTGCTGGGCTTCATGCCCTTGAGCAGGTTCTGGTAGCCGGGGTTATAGGACACCACCAGCATGAACGACGGCGGCGCCTTGAGCACTTCGCCGGTGCGTTCCAAAAACAGCTCGCGGCGATCGTCGGCCAAAGGGTGCAGCACCACCACGGTGTCCTGGCGTGCCTCCACCACTTCGTCGAGGTAGCAGATGCCGCCCTCGCGCACCGCCCGGGTCAGCGGGCCGTCCTGCCACCAGGTGCCCTGGGCACCGATCAGGTGCCGGCCCACCAGGTCGGCGGCGCTCAGGTCGTCGTGGCAGGCCACGGTGTGCAGCGGCAGCTGCAAGCGCTGGGCCATGTGCTGGACGAAGCGCGTCTTGCCACAGCCGGTGGGGCCCTTGATCAGCACCGGCAGGCCGTGGCGCCAGGCTTGCTCGAACAGGGCCGGTTCATTGCCCTGGGCCTGGTAGAAGGGTTCGCAGCGGGGTTCAGAGAGGTCCATGGGATACCTGGATGACGACGGGTTCGCGATCACGCTAAGAGCCCCTGCGACAACCTGGCAAGCGTCGTGGCGCGCAAACTTGATCGCGATCAAGCGAGTCGGGCCCTGCTCCGGCATAGCCTTGGCGACACCAAGAACCTGCGCTCTGTCCTGGCCCCCAGCACATCGCAAAGGTCACGCCTGAGGAGAGAAGGATGCTGATCAGTAATCGAAAAACCTTTGCCCTGTCCGTCGCCAGCCTGTGTTCGGCCCTGGCGCTGACCCTTCCCGCCAACGCCGCCGAGCCCAAGGGCCCGGGGGCAGCGCAACCGGCCATGGTCACCAGCGCCGGGGCGCCGGACATGAGCCAGGCCGACTTCGACGCCGCCAAGGAGATCTACTTCCAGCGCTGCGCCGGTTGCCACGGCGTACTGCGCAAGGGTGCCACCGGCAAGCCCCTGACGCCGGACATCACCCAGGCCCGAGGCCAGGCCTACCTCGAAGCGCTGATCACCTACGGCTCGCCGGCGGGCATGCCCAACTGGGGCACCTCCAACGCCCTGACCAAGGCGCAGATCACCACCATGGCCAACTTCATCCAGCACACCCCGCCCACCCCGCCGGAATGGGGCATGGCCGAGACCCGCAACACCTGGAAGCTGCTGGTCAAGCCCGAGGATCGCCCGACCCGGCAGATGAACACCCTCAACCTGCAGAACCTGTTCTCGGTGACCCTGCGCGACGACGGCAAGATCGCCCTGGTGGACGGCGACAGCAAGCAGATCGTCAAGCTCATCGAAACCGGCTATGCCGTGCACATTTCGCGGATCTCGGCCTCCGGACGCTACTTGCTGGTGATCGGCCGCGATGCGCGCATCGACATGATCGACCTGTGGCCCAAGGAGCCGACCAAGGTCGCGGAGATCAAGGTGGGCATCGAGGCACGCTCGGTGGAGACCTCCAAGTTCAAGGGCTACGAGGACAAGTACGCCATCGCCGGCTCCTATTGGCCACCGCAGTTCACCATCATGGATGGCCAGACCCTGGAGCCCAAGCAGATCGTCTCGACCCGGGGCATGACCGTCGACAAGCAGGAATACCACCCCGAGCCACGGGTGGCGGCGATCATCGCCTCCCACGAATGGCCGGAGTTCATCGTCAACGTCAAGGAAACCGGCAAGGTCATGCTGGTCAACTACGAGGACATCAAGAACCTCACCATCACCAGCATCGATGCCGCGCCGTTCCTGCATGACGGCGGCTGGGACAGCAGCCACCGCTACTTCATGACGGCGGCCAACAACTCCAACAAGGTGGCGGTGATCGACTCCAAGGAGCGTCGCCTGACCGCCCTGGTGGACGTGGGCAAGACCCCGCACCCGGGCCGTGGCGCCAACTTCGACCATCCGCAGTTCGGCCCGGTGTGGGCCACCAGCCACCTGGGCGATGCCGGCATCTCGATGATCGGCACCGACCCGGCCAAGCACCCGCAATACGCCTGGAAACAGGTGGGCTCGCTCAAGGGCCAGGGCGGCGGCTCGCTGTTCATCAAGACCCACCCCGCGTCCCGCCACCTGTATGTGGACACCACCCTCAACCCCGACGCCAAGCTCAGCCAGTCGGTGGCGGTGTTCGACATCGACAAGCTCGACGCCGGCTACAAGGTGCTGCCGATCGCCGAATACTCCGGCATCAAGCAAGGCGCCCTGCGGGTAGTGCAGCCTGAATACAACAAGGCCGGCGACGAGGTCTGGTTCTCGGTGTGGAACGGCCAGACCGAGGAGTCGGCGCTGGTGGTGATCGACGACAAGACCCTGGCCGTCAAGCAGGTGATCAAGGACCAGCGGCTGATCACCCCCACCGGCAAGTTCAATGTCTACAACACCCAGAACGACATTTATTGAGTTTTATCAACGCAAGGAATCGCCATGAAAAATACTCTGCTTTCACTCTTCGTCCTGAGCGCTGCGTTGAACCTGCAAACCGCCTTGGCCGACGACGGCCTGGCCCTGTTCCAGAGCAAGTCCTGCGTGGCGTGCCATAGCGTGGACAGCAAGCTGGTGGGGCCTGCGCTCAAGGAGGTAGCGGCCAAGAATGCCGGGGTCGCCGGTGCGGCCCAGACCCTGGCCGGGCATATCAAGAACGGCACCCAGGGCAACTGGGGACCGATCCCGATGCCGGCCAACGCGGTCAGCGAAGAAGAAGCGGCGCAGCTGGCCAAGTGGGTCCTGAGCCTGAAATGAAACCAACCAGGAGGGCGTCATGAACAGCTACCCCCGCGCAGTGATCCTGGCGACCCTCCTGCTTTGCCCTCCTCTTCACGCCGCGCCTGACGCCCAGCGCCAGGCGCAGCTGCAACACCTGCTGGAACAGGACTGCGGCGCCTGCCATGGCCTGCACCTGACCGGCGGCCTGGGCCCGGAACTGACCCCCGCCGCCCTGGCCGGCAAACCCCGCGACGGCCTGGTCGCCACCGTGCGCCTGGGTCGCCCCGGCACCGCCATGCCGCCCTGGGAGCCGCTACTGAGCGCCGAGGACATCGGCTGGCTGGTCGATCATCTCTTGCAAGGAACCTCTCAACCATGATCCGTCCCCTGATGCTCGGCGCGGCGTGCGCCCTGCTGTTGTCCGCCTGTGCCCAGGCCCCGCTGCGTGGCAGTGGCGACCTGGGCCTGGTGGTGGAGCGCGCCACCGGCAGCGTGCAGATCGTCGAGAGCAGCCAGGGCCGGGCCCTGGCCCGTATCGAAGGGCTGGGCGACCTGTCCCATGCCTCGGCGGTGTTTTCCCGCGACCAGCGCTACGCCTATGTGTTCGGCCGCGACGGCGGCCTGACCCAGGTCGACCTGCTCGAACAGCGCATCGCCCGGCGGGTGATCCAGGGCGGCAACAGCATCGGCGGCGCCATCAGCCAGGACGGGCGCCTGATCGCGGTATCCAACTATGTGCCGGGTGGGGTCAAGGTGTTCGACGCCGCCACCCTGGAGCTTGTGGCCGATATCCCCGCCACCCTGCTGGCCGACGGCAAGAAACGCTCGCGAGTGGTGGGCCTGGTGGATGCCCCGGGCCAGCGTTTCGTGTTCAGCCTGTTCGACACCGGCGAGATCTGGAGCGCCGACTTCAGCCAGGGCAACACGCCACGCATCACGCGCTACACAGGCATCGGCCAGCAGCCCTACGATGCGCTGATCACCACTGACGGCCGCTATTACATGGCCGGCCTGTTCGGTGAGGACGGCATGGCCCAACTCGACCTCTGGCACCCGGAACGCGGGGTCAAGCGAGTGCTTGGCGACTATGGCCGTGGCCAGGAAAAACTGCCGGTGTACAAGATGCCCCACCTGGAAGGCTGGGCCGTAGCGGGCGACCAGGCGTTCGTTCCCGCCGTGGGCCGCCACCAGGTACTGGTGATGGATGCGCGCAGTTGGCAACAGAGCGCCGCCATCGCCGTGGCCGGCCAGCCGGTGTTCGTTACCGCGCGCCCCGATGGCCGCCAGCTGTGGGTCAACTTCGCCTACCCGGACAACGACCGGGTGCAGGTGATCGACAGCCAGAGCCACCAGATCGTCGCCGACCTGCGGCCTGGGCCCGGGGTGCTGCATATGGAGTTCACCGCCCGTGGCGACCAGTTATGGCTATCGGTGCGCGATGGCGACCAGTTGCAAATCTGGGACCCCTATCGCCTCAAGCTGCGGCACAGCCTGCCGGCCGCCGCGCCCAGCGGGATTTTCTTCAGCAGCCGCGCCCAGCAGATGGGGTACTGACATGCCCCTCGACCCCCTGGAAAAACGCCTGATCGAACGCTTCCAGCACGGCATGCCGGTGTGCGCCGAGCCGTACCTGGAAATGGCCCAGGCCCTGGATTGCAGCCAGGAGCAGGTGATCGCCTGCCTGCAGCGGATGGCCGAGCACGGGCGCCTGTCGCGCATCGGCCCGGTGTTCGAGCACCGCCGCGCCGGGGCCAGCACCCTGGCCGCCCTGGCGGTGCCCCAGGAGCGCCTGCAGCAAGTGGCCGAGCGCATCAACCACTACCCCGAGGTCAATCACAACTACGCCCGCGAGCACCACTACAACCTGTGGTTCGTGCTCACCGGGCCGGACCGGGCGCACCTGCAGAACGTCCTCACCGAATTGCAGGCCGACACCGGACTGGTCCCCCTGGACTTGCCGATGCTCACGGCCTATCGCATCGACCTGGGTTTCGCCCTGGGAGACGCCCCATGAACGCCGCCCTCGATGCCAGCCAGGCCCTGGCCCTGCGCCGCCTGCTGGAGACCGGCCTGCCGTTGGAGGCCCGCCCCTACCAAGCCCTAGCCCGGCAGATCGGCGCCGAAGAGCGCCAGGTGCTGGCCCAGGTCGAACAATGGCAGCACCAGGGGCTGTTTCGCCGCCTGGGCCTGGTGCTCAACCACCGCGCCCTGGGTTTCACCGCCAACGCCATGCTGGTGCTGGACATTCCTGACGCGCTGATCGATGAAGTCGGCCAGCGCCTGAGCGGCGAGTCGGCGGTGAGCCTGTGCTACCAGCGGCCGCGGCGCCTGCCGCAATGGCGCTACAACCTGTTCTGCATGATCCACGGCCGCCAGCGCCAACGGGTCGAGGCACAGATCCACGACCTGCTGCAGCGCCATTTACTCAGCGACCTGCCCCACCAGGTGCTGTTCAGCACCCAGGCCTTCAAGCAGTGCGGCGGGCGCTTCGCCCCGGGGGCGGTGAGCCATGGATGAACTGGATCGGCGCCTGGTCAACCGCCTGCAACTGGGCCTGCCGCTGGTGCCCGAGCCCTGGCAGGTATTGGCCCGGGAGCTGGGCAGCGACAGCCAGGTCCTGCGCCAGCGCGTGCAGTGCCTGCTGGACGACGGCACCCTGACCCGCTTCGGCCCGATGTTCGATATCGAGCGCCTGGGCGGTGCCTTCACCCTGGCGGCGCTGCGCGTGCCCGAGGACCGCTTCGAGGCGGTCGCGGCGCTGTTGGAGGCCATGCCCGAGGTGGCCCACAATTACCGTCGCGAACATGCCTGGAACATGTGGTTCGTGCTCGGTTGCGCCAGCGAGCGCGAGCTGCGCCAGACCCTGCGGCGCATCGAGCAGGACAGCGGCCTTGCCGTGCTCAACCTGCCCAAGGAGGAGACCTACCATGTCGGCCTGTACTTCCCGGTCTGAACGCGCGCTGGAGCTGCGCCTGGTGGCCCTGACCCAGGCCGGCCTGCCCCTGGTGGACGATCCCTGGGGCTGGCTGGCCGAGCAGTTGCAACTGAGCCGCGACGCAACCCTGGAGCTGCTCCAGCGCCTGCAGGCCGAGGGCGCCATCCGCCGCATCGCCGCGGTGCCCAACCACTATCGCCTGGGTTATCGCTTCAACGGCATGACCGTCTGGGACGTCGACGACGAGCACATGCCGCGCCTGGGCCAACTGATCGGCGCCCAGCCCTTCGTCAGCCATTGCTACCGGCGTCCGCGCCGTGAGCAGTGGCGCTACAACCTGTTCGCCATGGTCCACGGCCGCAGCGCCATGGAGATCGACAGCTATCGCGAGCACCTGCGTTATCTGCTGGGAGAGGCCTGTCGGGCCGACGAGATGCTGGTCAGCAGCCGCATCCTGAAGAAGACCGGCCTGCGTCTGCACGCCCAGCAGCACTGAGACAAGGAGAGTTGCATGTTGAGGATCAGCCATTACCTGCGCGTCCTGGCGGGCCAGGCGCCGCCCCCCCGCACCAGCGCACCGGGCAGCAGCCGCCCGCCGGTGGTGATCTGGAACCTGCTGCGCCGGTGCAACCTGACCTGCAAGCACTGCTACGCCACCTCGGCCGACAGCGTGTTCCGCGACGAGCTCGACACCCCGGCAGCCTTGCAGGTGATCGACGATTTGGCCGAGGCCGGGGTCAAGGTGCTGATTCTCTCCGGCGGCGAACCGCTGCTGCGCGACGATCTGTTCCAGCTCAGCGCCCACGCCCGGGCCCATGGCATGTTCGTCGCGCTGTCGAGCAACGGCACGCTGATCGACGAGAGCAATATCGAGCAAGTGAGCGCCGCCGATTTCGACTATGTGGGCATCAGCATCGACGGCCTGCAGGACACCCACGACAGCTTTCGCCAGCTCAAGGGCAGCTTCGCCCGCTCGCTCAAGGCCATGCGCCTGTGTCGCGAGCGAGGCATCCGCGTGGGCATGCGCACCACCCTGACCCGCGACAACTACCCGCAACTGCCCGAGCTGCTGGCCCTGATGCGCGACCTGGACGTACAGAAGTTCTACCTCTCGCACCTCAACTACAGTGGCCGGGGCAAGCGCAGCCGAGGCCTCGATGCCCACCTGCAGATGAGCCGCGAAGCCATGGCAATGCTGTTCGACCGGGCCTGGGAGGACATCGTCCAGGGCCGTGACAGCGACTTCGTCAGCGGCAACAACGACGCCGACGCCATCCTCCTGCTGCACTGGACCCGGCACCACCTTCCCGGGCAGTACCCACAGCTGGAACAGATGCTCCGGGCCTGGGGCGGCAATGCCTCGGGCAGCGGCATCGCCAACATCGACAACACCGGCGAAGTGCACCCCGACACCTACTGGTGGCAACACTCGGTGGGCAACGTACGGCGCACGCCATTTCGCACCCTGTGGCTGGAGCAACCCGACGCCCTGCTGCGCCAGTTGCGCCAGCATCCACGTGCCGTCACCGGGCGTTGCGCCAGCTGCCGCTGGCTTCAGATCTGCAACGGCAATACCCGTACCCGCGCCTGGGCCGCTGGCGACCTCTGGGGCCAGGACCCGGGCTGCCACCTGAGCGATGAAGAAATCGGCCTGCCCCCGCTCGCCCGCATTCCCTGCGTCACCTGTTGAGAACCTGGCCCGGCAAGCGTCGATACAGGCGCAGCTGGCCACCCTGATGATGGATCAAGGATCGCCCACATGCATTCAGCCCTCACTCTACCTGCCGCCCTGCACTCGCCGTTCAACCCCGGGGAAGTCGCCCTGGTCGGCGCCGGGCCGGGCGATCCACGCCTGTTGACCCTGCGTGCCTGGAGCCTGCTGATGCAGGCCGATGCCGTGGTCCATGACCGGCTGATCAGCGCCGAGCTGCTGGCGCTGATTCCCAGCCGTTGCCAGCGCCACTACGTGGGCAAGAGCAGCGGCTACCACAGCCTGCCACAACCACGGATCAACCAGCTGCTGGCCGAGCTGGCCCAACAAGGGCTGAGGGTGGTGCGGCTCAAGGGCGGCGATCCGTTCATCTTCGGCCGTGGCGCCGAGGAACTGGACTACCTGCTGCAACAAGGCGTGGACTGCCAGGTGGTGCCGGGCATCACCGCCGCGGCCGGTTGCAGCGCCTATGCCGGGATTCCCCTGACCCATCGCGACCTGGTCAGCTCCTGTCGCTTCATCACGGGCCACCTGCAACGCGATGGCGCCCTCGACCTGCCCTGGCAGAGCCTGGCCGACAGCAGCCAGACCCTGGTGTTCTACATGGGGCTGGGCAACCTCGGGTTGATCACCGAGCGCCTGATGGCCGCCGGCTTGGCCGCCGATACCCCGGCGGCGTTGATCAGCCGGGGCACCTGCCGCGACCAGCAGGTCCTGCGTGGCCGCCTGGCGCAACTGCCGGCATTGGCCGGGCAATGCTCCCTGGCCACCCCGACGCTCACCGTGATCGGCAAGGTGGTCGGCTTGTTCGCCCAGCACAGCATGGAGCAACCTGCGCATTTCGCCGGCGCCGGGCTCGAACTGGAGCTGACGCCATGAGGGCCCTGTGGTTGCTGCCGCTGTTGTGGATCAGCCCGGCCCACGGCAGCCCGGCCCTCGACCAGGCCGCCCGGGATTACCAGCAGTATTGCCAGGCCTGCCACGCCGCCAACCGCTTCGGCGGCAGCGGGCCGGCGTTGCTGCCCGAGAGCCTGGGACGGATCAAGCCGGCCGAGATCCGCCAAGTGATCAGCACCGGCCGCCCGGCCAGCCAGATGGCGGGTTTCGCCCAGGTGCTGGGCCCGGAGCGCATCGACGCCCTGGCCACCTACCTGCAACAACCGCCGGCCACGCCGCCGACCTGGAGCGAGGAGCAGATCCGCGCCAGCCACCAGGTGCTCAACCCCATCGAGCAACTGCCCGCCACGCCCCAGCATGACGCCGACCCGTTGAACCTGTTCGTGGTGGTAGAAGCCGGCGACCACCACATCAGCATCCTCGATGGCGACCGCTTCACCGTGCTGGCGCGTTTCGCCACCCATTTCGCCGTGCACGGCGGGCCGAAGTTCTCCCCCGACGGGCGCTTCGTCTACCTGGCCTCCCGCGATGGCTGGGTCAGCCAGTACGACCTGCACAACCTCAAGCTGGTGGCCGAGGTGCGGGCCGGGCTCAACACCCGCAACCTGGCGGTGAGCAAGGATGGGCGCTGGGTGCTGGTGGGCAATTACCTGCCGGGCAACCTGGTGCTGCTGGACGCCCGCGACCTGACCCCGGTCAAGAGCATCGCCGCCGTCGGCCAGGACGGCACGCCGTCGCGGGTCAGCGCGGTGTACACCGCCCCGCCCCGGGACAGCTTCATCGTCGCGCTCAAGGACGTGAAGGAAGTCTGGGAGCTGTCCAGCGCCGGCAGCAGCCCGGACTTCAGCCCACGGCGGATCCAGGCCCAGGACATGCTCGACGACTTTTCCTTTTCACCCGACTACCGCCAGTTGCTGGCCACTTCACGCCAGGCCCAGGGCGGCCAGGTGCTGGACCTGGACAGCGGCCGGGTGGTGGCCAACATCGCCCTGCCCGGCATGCCGCACCTGGGCTCGGGGACCTACTGGCAGCGCAACGGCGACTGGGTGTTCGCCACGCCGAACATCAGCAAGGGCCTGGTCTCGGTGATCGACCTCAAGACCTGGAAGCTGATCAAGGAGATCCCGACCCTGGGCCCGGGCTTCTTCATGCGCAGCCATGCCAACTCGGCCTACGCCTGGACCGATGTGTTCTTCGGCCCGGACAACGACGCCATCCACCTGATCGACAAACAGACCCTGGAAATCGCCCACACCCTGCGCCCCGTGCCGGGCAAGACCGCCGCCCATGTAGAGTTCAGCCATGACGGCCGCTACCTGTTGCTGAGCATCTGGGCCAACGACGGCGCACTGATCGTCTACGACAGCCAGACGCTGAAGGAGATCAAGCGCATTCCCATGAACAAGCCTTCGGGCAAGTACAACGTGGGCAACAAGATCGAGTTCGCCGAGGGCACCTCGCACTAGGTGCGCCGGGACGGGCCACGGCCTTCAGGAATGGGCGTCGTGGTCCTGCCATTGTTGATAGAGATCCACGGTAGGCCGCTCCAGTTGCTCGAACAGTTGGCAGATGTGGTCTACCTCCAGGCGTCCGGCGGGCAGGATGCTGATGAAATCCTCACTCAACTCCACCAGCCCGGCACGGGCCATGGTCTCCAGCTGGCGCCAGGCCTGGGCAAAGAACTGGCGGAAGATCAGGCCGTAGCGCTGCTCGATGGCCCGCACATCCAGCTCCAGGTCACAGGCGAGCCGTTCCGTGACCCATTGGCGGATCTGCGCTCCGGGCTCGCAGCGCCAACCGCGCCAGGTGGCCAGCTGGCCCTGTTGCAGCTGCTCCAGATAGTCTCCCAGCACCTCGGTATTCTGCGCATGCAAGCGCTCGAACTGGCTGACCGCCCCCAGGCCCAGGCCTATGTGGTCACAGTAGCCATGGCGGGTGAATCCCCGATAGTTGCGGCTCAACTGACCTCGTTCCTGGGCCAGGGCCAGGTCGTCGTCAGGACGTACGAACAGCCCCAGGCCGATGTGCAGGTAACCCGCTGCGGGCAGTTGTTCGAAACACAAGCGGCGCATCAGGGCCTTGTCGGCCGCGCTGCAAGCAGCCTGGTGGAGACTGCGCGGGTAGCGCGCCGGGGGTTGGGCGTAGTCGAAGACCTGCACGCGATCGGGCTCCAGCTCGATCAACGAGGTCAGCTTCAGGGCGAAGCTGGCCGGGGTCTGCCAGGCATGGCCATATCCCAGGTCGACGCTTACCGAGCGATAGCCGAAAGTGCGCGCCGCATCCAACAGCGACTGGATCGGTGCCGGGTCCTGGTAGCAGGCGGTGGAATGCTCGCAGGCGCACCCGCTATCGGGCACCCCGATGCTCACGTGATTGAAACCCTGTTCGCGCAGCAGTCCCATGCTCGCCCAGTCGGTGCCGGGTAGATCGACATCGACCCCGTAGTCGCCCCCTTCGTAGGCCAGGAAGTTGAAACGCTTGTGCAACTGGGCCAGCAGTCGCTGCACAGGCACGGGATCGGGCGTGCCACCGGCCAGGTGAAATTGCTCGACGCGCTGGAAGCCGCCCAAGTGGCAGCCCACCAGGTCGATCTCCCGCAGCAGGGCGTCCAGATAGGCCGCCATGGGCTGCCCGGCGCCGCGCAGGGTGCCGGGCAATTGCAGGTTCAGCGCCAGGGGCCGTGGCTTGCGCCGATTGCCGCGCAGGGCCCGCAGTACATCCAGGGAGCCGATACCGGCGTGAAACCTGCTGATTTCAATCGGGCCGCTGGGGGCGAGCTGGCCGTGGTCACGTCGCTCGACCCGCTCGCCACGAGGGTGAATGACATCGAACATGACAAGGGCTCCGGGACCGGCTGTGGAACTTCAGTGTCTGTCGTTAAGGAGGCTGGGGCGTTGATTTGCATCAAACGCCGGCCTTGTGGCTACCAGGCCAGGTAGAACATGGCCTTGGCCAGCACGACGATCGCGATCATGTGGCTGAACACGCTGGCATGGATCAAGCGTGTCCAACCGGCAGTCATGCGCTCCTGGCGAAACAGCAGCATCGCCCAGACAAAGTGCAGCAGCACGCTGGCCGCCAGCGCGATCTTCAATGCCAACAAGGTGGCGAACGCAGAAGCCAGGGGAGCCGCCAGCAAGGGCAGGTAGCGTTGCCAGACCATACCGATACCGGCCCCGAACAACACCAGCAGCACCCAGGGCATCAGTTGTCGAGCACGTCGGCCAATGGCTTGCTCGAGCAGGAGCATGAGCCTGGCCGGCAGTTGCTTGCGGATGCTGTCCAGGAACAGGACTTCGAAAAACACCGTCCCGATGAAAATCAGCGCGGCGAACAGGTGCAGGGTCAGCAACACGGGGTAAATCATCATCCCCTCACGGATGGCTATGACAGGCTCCAGCCTAGCCCCACCCCTGCCCGTTCCCCTTGATGCCAATCAAGTAAGCATCTGCCAATGCATGCTGCCTCTGGCCTCAGGTGGCGTGGCCATCCGCACCACGGTGGGCCTGGCGCCATTGGATGGGGCTGACGTCGTACCAACGGCGAAAGGCTCGCGAGAATGCACTGATTTCCGAATAGCCCAGCGCCAGGGCCAACTCCGAAATGGGCAGGGTCGACTGTTGCAGGTAGTACAGGGCCAGCTCCTGGCGCACGGTGTCGACCAACGTCGAAAAGCTCAGGCCGCTTTCACTCAGGCGTCGCTGGATGGTCCAGGTGGGTATACGCAGGTTCTGCGCGACGTGCTCCAGGCTCGGATAACCCTCGCCCAGAAGATCCCGGACCTGGGCCCGCACTTGCGCGACGATGCCGGGCTGCGCCTGGCCCATGCCAGCATGGCAAAGCTTGCCCATGCTCTCCAGCAGGATCGCCAGGAGCTTGGGGTCGTGATCGGGCATCGGCCGTTCCAGCACGCTGCGCCGAAACACCAGGGCATTGCAGGGCTGGCCGAACAGCACCGGCGCATCGAACACTTTGCAGTGCTCGTGCCAGGCCTCGGGTTGCGGATGCTCGAACAGCACCCGCTCCGGCGCCCAGTTCTGCCCCAGGGCATGGCGTATCAGGTTGCTGAACATGCCCATGGACAACTCGGCATCCTGGCGCTTGCGCAGGATCGCACCGTGCTGCACCTGGTAGTCGAACCGGCACCATTGGCCCTCCTCCACCAGCCGTAGCAAGCTGCCTTGCTGGTGTGCCGGAAACGTCCTGGCGACATTGCGCAGGCACTCGCCGAGGGTCGCCGAGCACAGCCCGACATACCCCAGGAACCCCAGGGAGTCCGGGCGAAACTGTTGCCCGTAGCGCAGGCCGAAATTGTGATTGCCGGTTTGCCGGGCAGCCTCCTCGAACACCGAGCAGTACTGGTTCAGGTCCAGGCTCAGGGTCGGGTGCAGCAGTTGTTCAGGATCGATGCCCGCCATGCCGAGAATCCGCTCGGGGCTACCGCCCTGTTGCTGGATGAACTCGCTCAGGCCGCTGGCCGCCGAAGCCAGGATGCCGATCTGGCGCTCATGGGAAGCGGCCTGGCAGGCCGTGGACGTTGTGACGGCGGGCATCTGCAACCTCCTTGCACAATCACCCTGGACAGATGGCTGAAGCACGCAAGTTCCATTCCAGATCCTCAGTTTGCCCTGGCCCTGCACCAGCGGCGCCCTCAAGCCCGCCCCTATGGGCGCAACACGTGGGTGCAGGTCGCAGGCCGCTGCCCTGGGGTGGTGCGTAGCGGTTTGTAACATTCGTCTCAATGCCCACCATGGGACATGACATCCCGCAGCCCGTCATCCAGGTAGCGCCGGCACAATCCCAGGGTCTGCACTACCCAATCGCGCCCCAGGCTCTCGACCTGCGGCGTGCCCCGGTGGGTTCCGGTCCAGGCCAGCAATTGCAGGCGTCGCTGCATGATCAATGTCGGCAGCATGGCCAGGTCCTCATCGCCAAGGCTCAGCCGGCTGCAGTAGCCCTGCAGCCAGTTGTCGATCCATTGCGGCAACTCGGCGTGATGCTCGAAGAAGCTCAGGGCAGCGGCCAGGTCGTGCAGGTACCAACCCAGCCCGCAATCATCGAAATCGATGATTCGCGTCTGTTCGCCCTGCACCAACAGGTTGGCCAGGCGCAGGTCGGCATGGATCAGGCCGAAGCGCCCGGCCCCCTGGCCATACTCGGCCAGGCGCTGGCCGAGTAGGCCGACCACCTCGCCGATCAGCGCCCGGTCCGGCTCAGCCAGGTAAGGCGCTGCCTGCCATTTACCCCAGTGCCCTTGGGCACCGAGCATGCTCGCGTGATTCCAGGTCATGCGGGTAAACCCCTCGGGCTGGCGCCAACGTCGGGCCTGTTCGTGCAGTCGGGCATTGATCGCCCCGAGACGGCGGAACGAGGCATCCAGGCCCTGGGGCGCGGGCTCGCTGCCCTCGATCCAGTCGAACAGCACCACATAGCGGCGGCCCAGCCCCGCCAGCTCGACCTGCTGGATCAACTGGCCATCCAGGCCTGCAATGGCATTGGGCACTTGCAGCCCCTCCTCGCGCAGTGCCGCCAGCCACCACAGCTCGCTGACGATCTCCTGGTACGAGTGATAGGCCTGGCGGTGGACCCGCATCACCGAGCGGCGCCGTGCGTTGTACAGCACATAGGTGGCGTTTTCCGAGTGGCTCAGCAGCCGCAGTTGTCCCTGCAGCGCCGGGTCGTAGCGCAAGGCGGCCAGGCTGGCCAGGGGGGCGATGGCATCCAGGCCGGTGGCAAGGTTCGAGGCAGTCATCATCAGCACGCTCCAGGGTAGATAGGCCACCACAGGATGCGAGGCCGCCAGGGAACGTCGCTTGACCCGCCACGGCGAAATCTTGACTCCAGGACACAAGGCGTCCTGTGATCGCCACCGATTTGATAATTCAGGGTAAAAGTTGTGCCGCACGGTCAAGTGCGACCGTGCGTTGAAGTTTCAACATCCAGACAACCTCACGAGAAAAGGACTTAACCATGCTCACTTCCCTTCAAGGCAAGAGCGTTCTGATCACCGGCGCCACCAGCGGCATCGGCCTGGGTATCGCCTACGGATTCGCTCGCCAGGGTGCACAGGTCGCCATCACCGCCCGGCACGCCGACAAGGTCGAGGCCGTGGCCAGGCGCATGCGCGATGAAGGCTTGAAGGTCCACGGCTTCGTTGCCGATGTGGCGCAAGGCGAAGCGGTGAAGCGGCTGATCAACGATGTGGTCCGGGCCCAGGGTGGCCTGGATGTACTGTGCTGCAATGCCGGGGTGTTCCCGTCGGCCAGCCTCGAGCAGATGAGCGAGGCCGACTGGGACGGGGTACTCGCCACCAATGCCAAGGGCAGTTTCCTCTGCGTCCAGGCAGCCCTGCCCCACCTGCGCCGGGCCGAGTACGGCCGGGTGATCCTCACGTCCTCGATCACAGGCCCGGTCACCGGTTTTCCCGGCTGGGCCCACTATGGCGCCAGCAAGGCCGCGCAACTGGGCTTCATGCGCACCGCAGCGATCGAACTGGCCCGTGATGGCATCACCATCAATGCCGTGCTGCCGGGCAACATCCTCACCGAAGGCCTGCAGGGCATGGGCCAGGAGTACCAGGACAGCATGGCTGCCTCGGTGCCCCTGCGGCGCCTGGGCAGTGTCGAGGACATTGCCAACGCCGCGCTGTTCTTCGCCTCCCGCGAAGCCGGCTACATCACTGGGCAGAGCCTGATCGTCGACGGCGGCCAGATCCTGCCCGAATCCCTCCAGGCCCTTGCCTGAAGCCTCACCCCTGTTGACGGAGTGCCCCCATGAGCGAGATCTACACGGACAAGCTGCCCCAGCAACTCGATGCACCGGCCAGGCCCCATGAAGTCCAGCGCTTGCGCAAGAACGCCGTGGGCCTGATGGGGGTACTCTTCATGACGGTGGCCACGGCGGCGCCGATCACCGCCATGCTCGGCAACGTGCCGATCGCCATTGGCAGCGGCAACGGCCAGTACGCGCCCGCCGGCTACCTGGTGGCGACCCTCATCCTGGCGCTGTTCGCCATCGGCTATGCGCAGATGGCCAAGTACATCACCGCCACGGGGGCGTTCTACGGCTTCATTTCCCACGGGCTGGGCCGAGTGACCGGCATGGCGGCCGGTATCGCCGTGACCTTGACCTACATCGTCTTCGAAGCGGCCCTGGTGGGCATCTTCGCCTTCTTCTGCGTCGACCTGCTGGCCAGCTTCAGCGGGGTCCAGGTGCACTGGATCGTGTTCGCCCTGGCCATGCTGGCGGCCAACGGCATCCTCAGCTACTTCGATATTTCCCTGACCGCCAGGGTCCTGGGCATCTGCCTGGTCCTGGAGATCCTGATGCTGGCGATGATGGCGTTCGCCGTGCTCTGGCACGGTGGCGGTCCCCAGGGGCTGGTGCCGGAATCGATCAACCCGCTCAAGGCCTTCACCCCGGCCCAGGGGGTGATCGGCGCCAATGCCGGTATCGGCCTGTTCTTCGCCTTCTGGTCCTGGGTCGGCTTCGAGTCCTCGGCCATGTACGGCGAGGAGTCGCGCAACCCGAAAAAGATCATTCCCCTGGCCACGCTGCTGGCGGTGATCGGTATCGGCGTGTTCTACGTATTCGTGTCCTGGATGGCCATCGCCGGCGTAGGTCCCAGCGAAGCCATCCGCCTGGCCCAGGACCCGGCCCAGGCCGCTGAGGTGTTCTACGGCCCGACGCGCCTGTACCTGGGCGAATGGGCGGTGGGCCTGTTCAAGCTGCTGGTGGTGACCGGCTCGTTCGCCTGCGGCATGGCCTTTCACAACTGTGCCTCGCGCTACCTCTATGCCCTGGGCCGGGAGAACCTGTTCGACTGCCTCGGGCGCAGCGTGGGGCGTACCCATCCACGCCACGGCTCGCCCCATGTGGCCTCTACCGTGCAGAGCCTGATCGCCACGGCCATCGTCCTGGCCTTCCTGGCCGCAGGCAAGGACCCCTATGCCGACCTCTACGCCCTGCTGGCGATCCTCGGCACCATGGGCATCCTGATCGTCCAGGCTCTGTGCGCCTTCGCGGTGATCTGCTACTTCCACCTGGGAACCCGCCATGTGGCCCAGCGCCACTGGTTCAAGACCTTTCTCGCGCCACTGCTGGGCGGGCTGGGCATGCTCTACGTGGTCTACCTGCTGTTTGCCAACCTCAGTTTCGCCGCCGGCAGCGCGGCACAATCGCTGCTGTTCAAGCTGATTCCCTGGATAGTCGCCGCCAGCTTCGCCCTGGGTGCGGCCATTGCCTTGTATTTCCGCCACTTCGACCGGCGCAAGTACCACATCATCGGCAGCATCGTCATGGACGATGAGCGCCAAGAGCCCTGAGGAGCCTCGCCATGTTGAAAGTCAATGCCTTCCAAGCCGAGCACGCCGAGGCCCTGGACAGCGCCCAGCGCGCCATGATCGAGCGCCGGCAACGCTTGCTGGGACCGGCCTACCAACTGTTCTACGAGCAACCCCTGCACCTGGTCAGCGGCAGCGGCGCCTGGCTGCAGGACCACGCCGGGCGCCGCTACCTGGACCTGTACAACAATGTCGCCTCGGTCGGCCATTGCCATCCGCGAGTGGTTCAGGCCCTGGCCGAGCAGGCGGCGCAACTCAATACCCATACCCGCTACCTGCACGAGGGCGTGCTGGACTACGCCGAAAAACTCCTGGCCACCCTGCCCACAGAGCTGGGCCAGGCGATGTTCACCTGCACCGGCAGCGAGGCCAACGACCTGGCCTTGCGCATTGCCCGGGACTACAGCGGCGGCACCGGGGTGATCGTCACCCGCTACGCCTACCACGGCATGACCCTGGCGATTGCCGAGCTGTCGCCCTCGGTGGGTGACTACGTGCCGCTGTCCCGGGACTGCCGGGTGATCGATGCGCCCCTGCATGACCCTCTGCACCCGGAACGGGTGGGCCAGGTGTTCAGCGCCCAGGTGCGCGCGGCCATCGCCGATATGCAGCGCCATGGCATCCGTCCGGCAGCGTTGCTGGTGGACACCCTGTTCACCAGCGACGGGGTGTTCGCCGATCCGCCGGGCTTCCTCGCACCGGCAGTCGAGGCCATCCGCCAGGCCGGCGGCCTGTTCATCGCCGACGAAGTACAACCCGGGTTCGCCCGTACCGGCAGCCATATGTGGGGCTTCGAGCGCCATGGCCTGGTGCCGGACCTGGTGACCATGGGCAAGCCGATGGGCAACGGCCATCCATTGGCGGGCCTGGCGGTGCGCCCGCATATCCTGCAGCGTTTTGGCCAGCACGCCAGCTACTTCAATACCTTTGGCGGCAACCCGGTGTCCGCCGCCGTGGGCCTGGCAGTGCTGCAAGTGATCGAGGACGAAGGCCTGCAGGCCAACGCCCTCGTGGTGGGGCGCAGGCTCAAGCAAGGCTTGCAAGGCCTGGCCGCCAGTCACCCATGCCTTGGGGAAGTACGCGGTGCCGGGCTGTTCCTGGGGGTCGATATCCTGGAGCGCGGTACCGGCGAAATGGACCCGCGGATGGCTCGGCGCCTGGTCAACCTGCTGCGCGACGAAGGCATGCTGATCGGGGTTGCCGGGGCGGCCAACAGCACCCTGAAGATCCGCCCGCCACTGTGCTTCAGCCAGGACCAGGCCGAGCAGTTCCTCCACGCCCTGGAACACGTCCTGCGGCGTCTGTAAGGGCCGCGCCAGCGTTGAAAACCCCGCCAGTCAGTCAACCTGTAGGAGCGAAGCCTGCTCGCGATGGTCGTTAACGCTAGCGCGTATTGACTGGCTCAACGCAGCGTTCTTAAGTCCATCGCGGGCAAGCCGGATCGCTGCCCGCTCCTTCAATCTCCTTGAACACCCTAGCCCGGCCCTGCTCCATAAAAACCCTGCTCGGCGAACAGCTGGCGCAGCTCATCGAGCACCTGGACATCCTCGATGGTCGCCGGCACCGCCACTTCCGGGCCCCGGGCCAGGCTGCGGATAGTCTTGCGCAGGATCTTCCCCGAGCGGGTCTTGGGCAGGCGCTTGAGCACCAGTACCCGACGCAGCGAAGCCAGGGCCCCGACCTGCTCGCGTACCCGCTGCACCAGCTCCTGCTCCAGTTGCCCGGGGTCCACCCGGGCGTCCTGCTTGAGCACCACGAAACCCACCGGCACCTCGCCCTTGAGGGCATCGTCCAGGGCCACCACGGCGCATTCGGCCACCGCCGGGTGCTCGCCCAAGGCTTGTTCCAGGCTGCCGCTGGACAGGCGATGGCCGGCTACGTTGATCACATCGTCGATGCGCCCCATGACGAACACGTAACCCTGGGCATCCACATAGCCGCCGTCGCCGCTCAGGTAGTAGCCGGGAAAGGTCCCCAGGTAGCTGTCGAGAAACCGCTGGCGGTCCTGCCACAAGGTATTGAGCACCCCGGGCGGCAAAGGCAGGCGCAAGACGATGTTGCCCGGCTCGCCAGGGGGCACCGGGTCGCCCTGGTCATCGAGCACCGCCAGCTGGTAGCCGGGTACCGGCAGCCCGGCCGAACCGGACCTGACCGGGTAGCCGGCGTCGATCCGCGGCGTGCTGACCACCGGCCAGCCGGTCTCGGTCTGCCACCAGTGATCGATCACCGGGCATGGCAACGACGCACGCAGCCAATCGTAGGTGGCCGGGTCCAGGCGCTCGCCGGCCACGTACACCGCCTTCAGGCAGGACAGATCGTGTTCCTGGCGCAGCCGGCCATGGGGGTCCTCGCGCTTGATGGCGCGAAAAGCGGTGGGTGCGGTGAAGAATACATTGACCCGGTGTTCGGCAATCACTCGCCAGAATGCCCCGGCATCGGGGGTGCGCACCGGCTTGCCCTCGTAGAGCAAGGTGGTGCAACCACGGATCAAGGGCCCGTAGACGATGTAGGAATGCCCCACCACCCAGCCGATGTCCGAGGCGGCCCAGAACACCTCGCCAGGCTGCGCATCGTAGACCGCCTGCATGCTGTAGTTCAGGGCCACCGCGTGGCCGCCGTTGTCGCGTACCACGCCCTTGGGCTTGCCCGTGGTGCCCGAGGTATGCAGCACGTACAACGGATCGCCAGACATCACAGGCACGGGCGGTACCGCATCGGCACTGGCCATCAGCGCGTCCCAGTCGACATCGCGCCCAGCCTGCAACTGGGCATGGGCCTGGGGCCGGGCCAGCACCACTACCCGGGCCGGCGCCTGGGCCACCCGCTCCAGTGCCTGGTCCACCAGTGGCTTGTAGGGCACCACGCGCTCGTACTCGAGGCCGCAGCTGGCGGTCAGCAGCACCTTGGGCCGGGCATCGTCGATGCGCACCGCCAGCTCCACCGCGGAGAAACCGCCGAACACCACCGAATGCACGGCCCCCAAGCGGGCACAGGCGAGCATGGCGATCACCGCTTCCGGGATCATCGGCATGTACAGCACCACCCGGTCGCCCTGCTCCACCCCCAGCGCCCGCAACATGCCGGCACAGCGAGCCACCTGCTCGAGCAGTTGCCCATAGCTCAGGCGTCGCTGCTGGCCGCTGACCGGGGAGTCGTAGATCAGCGCCAGCCGCTCGCCATGCCCGGCCAGGACATGGCGATCCAGCGCCAGGTGGCAGGTATTGAGTTGCCCGTCGGCAAACCATTGATAGTGCTCGGGACTCTGCTGCTCGAAGATGCGTTGGGGAAAACGCATCCAGTCCAGCTGCCGGGCCTGTTGGCGCCAGAAATCGCTGGGATCGTCCTGGGCATGGGCCGTGGCGGTCAGGTAGGCATTCATTGGGCGATGTCCTGTTCTTGTTGGAAGTCGAAGGACCCGCGCCGTACCAGGCCGGCACAGGCCCAGGTTCCATCCTGGAGAGATCGCGGCCTGCGTGCTTGACCTTGCACCACAGTTTTTTGACCCTGGCCTGCATGAGGTCCGGGGCCCTCTCGGCCCGATCAATATTGCGTCTGGCGAAAGAATTAATTGCGCGTGAGGGAATTGATAGCCACCTAACGAAAGGTGCATGCTAGAGGGCTTTCCTGCGGCTTATATCATTCCGAATGATAGTTACCTTTGCTTCATTCGATTCGTGAGATACAAACCCGCCGAGCATCATCCGCCCATCTCAAATTACCTTGGCGGATGTATCCATGGACCAGTCAGTCAAACTCTTAAGTTTTCCACTAGCCGCGCTCGCCGTGGTGGTGTTGAGCGCCTGCGGCAAGGCTCCACAGACCGCCTCTGCCCCACCGGCAGCCAAGGTCAGCGTGGCCAAGGTGCTGGAGCAGCCTGTCAACGAGTGGGATGAGTTCACCGGGCGCCTGGAGGCGCCGGAAACCGTCGAGATCCGCCCACGGGTCTCGGGCCAGATCGACCAGGTAGCCTTCACCGAAGGCGCCCTGGTGAAAAAAGGCGACCTGCTGTTCCAGATCGACCCACGGCCGTTCCAGGCCGAAGTGCGCCGCCTGGAAGCCCAGCTGCAACAGGCCCGGGCCACCGCGACCCGCAGCGCCAACGAAGCCCAGCGTGGCCAGCGCCTGTTGACCAGCAACGCGATTTCCGCCGAGCTGGCCGACACCCGCACCAGCGCCGCCCAGGAAGCCCGGGCCGGGGTCGATGCGATCCAGGCGCAACTGGACCTGGCCAAGCTCAACCTCAGCTTCACCCGCGTCGTCGCCCCCATCAGCGGTCGGGTCAGCCGGGCGCAGATCACCGCCGGCAACCTGGTGACCGCCGATGTCACCGCGCTGACCAGCGTGGTCTCCACCGACAAGGTCTACGCCTACTTCGACGCCGACGAGCGCGTGTACCTCAAGTACACCCAGCTCGCCCGCCAGGGCCAGCGCGGCCAGAGCACCCCGGTGTACCTGGGCCTGTCCAACGAGGACGGCCACCCGCACCTGGGCCAGATGAACTTCGTCGACAACCAGGTCAACCCCAAGACCGGCACCATCCGTGGCCGCGCGGTGTTCGACAACAGCGACGGCAGCTACACCCCGGGCCTCTACGCCCGGCTGAAGCTGGTGGGCAGCGGTACTTACTCGGCGATGCTGATCAACGACGAAGCCGTGGGCACCGACCTGGGCAAGAAGTTCGTGCTGGTGATGGACGCCGATAACAAGCCGGCCTATCGCGCCGTCGAACTGGGGCCGAAGATCGAAGGCCTGCGCATCGTGCGCAACGGCCTGAGCAAGGACGACACCATCATCGTCAAGGGCCTGCAACGGGCACGCCCGGGGGCACCGGTCACGCCTGAGGTGATCCCCATGGCCAGCAAGGAAACCCTCGCTGCCCTGGCCCAACAACGCCAAGCACTGGAAGCCAGCAACCTGCCGCAGGTCACCCCTGCCAAGCCGGCTGTGGCCGTGAAACTCGCCGCCGCGAATCCGCGCGGTTAAGGGACGACTCTCAAGATGAATTTTTCCCAATTCTTCATATCAAGGCCGATCTTCGCAGCGGTGCTATCGCTGCTGATCCTGATCGCCGGCGCCATCTCGCTGTTCCAACTTCCCATCAGCGAATACCCGGAAGTGGTCCCGCCGACCGTGGTGGTACGCGCCAACTTCCCGGGGGCCAACCCCAAGGTGATCGGTGAAACCGTGGCCGCGCCGCTGGAGCAGGCCATCACCGGGGTCGAGAACATGCTCTACATGTCCTCGCAATCCACCGCCGACGGCAAGATCACCCTGACCGTGACCTTCGCCCTGGGCACTGACCTGGACAATGCCCAGGTCCAGGTGCAGAACCGCGTGACCCGGACCCAGCCCAAGCTGCCGGAAGAGGTGACGCGCATCGGTATCACCGTGGACAAGGCCTCCCCCGACCTGACCATGGTGGTGCACCTGACTTCGCCGGACAAACGCTACGACATGCTCTACCTGTCCAACTACGCCATCCTCAACATCAAGGATGAGCTGGCGCGCCTGGGCGGCGTGGGCGACGTGCAGCTGTTCGGCATGGGTGACTACTCGCTGCGCGTGTGGCTGGACCCGAACAAGACCGCTTCGCGCAACCTGACTGCCACCGACGTGGTCACTGCGATCCGTGAACAGAACCGCCAGGTGGCTGCCGGTGCCCTGGGCGCGCCACCTGCGCCCAACGCCACCAGCTTCCAGCTGTCGGTCAACACCCAGGGCCGCCTGGTCACCGAGGAAGAGTTCGAGAACATCATCATTCGCTCCGGCGAAGACGGCGAGATCACCCGCCTGAAGGACATCGCCCGGGTCGAGCTGGGTTCAAGCCAGTACGCCCTGCGCTCCCTGCTGGACAACCAGCCGGCGGTGGCGATCCCGATCTTCCAGCGTCCGGGTTCCAATGCCATCGAGATCTCCAACGAAGTGCGGGCCAAGATGGCCGAGCTCAAGCAGAGTTTCCCCGAAGGCATGGACTTCAGCATCGTCTATGACCCGACCATCTTCGTCCGTGGCTCCATCGAGGCAGTGGTGCATACCCTGTTCGAAGCCCTGGTACTGGTGGTACTGGTGGTGATCCTGTTCCTGCAGACCTGGCGCGCCTCGATCATCCCGCTGGTGGCCGTACCGGTCTCGCTGATCGGCACCTTCGCGGTGATGCACCTGTTCGGCTTCTCGCTCAACGCGCTGTCGCTGTTCGGCCTGGTACTGGCCATCGGCATCGTGGTGGACGACGCCATCGTGGTGGTGGAGAACGTCGAACGTAACATCGGCCTGGGCCTGAACCCGGTGGAAGCCACCAAGCGCGCCATGCGCGAGGTGACCGGCCCGATCATCGCCACCGCCCTGGTGCTGTGCGCGGTATTCGTGCCCGCGGCCTTCATCAGCGGCCTGACCGGACAGTTCTACAAGCAGTTCGCCCTGACCATCGCCATTTCCACGGTGATCTCGGCCTTCAACTCCCTGACCCTGTCCCCGGCCCTGGCGGCGGTGCTGCTCAAGGAACACCACGCGCCCAAGGACCGTTTCTCGCTGTTCCTCGACAAGCTGCTGGGTGGCTGGCTGTTCAGGCCGTTCAACCGCTTCTTCGAACGCGCCAGCAACGGCTACGTCGGTACTGTGCGCCGGGTCATCCGTGGCAGCGGCATCGCCCTGTTCCTGTATGCCGGCCTGATGGTGCTGACCTGGTTCGGTTTCGCCCACACGCCCACCGGCTTCGTTCCGGCCCAGGACAAGCAGTACCTGGTGGCCTTCGCTCAATTGCCGGATGCGGCGAGCCTGGATCGTACCGAAGACGTGATCAAGCGCATGTCCGACATCGCCCTGAAGCAGCCTGGAGTGGAAAGCGCCGTGGCCTTCCCCGGCCTGTCGATCAACGGTTTCACCAACAGCCCGAACAACGGCATCGTCTTCGTCACCTTGAAGCCCTTTGAAGAGCGCAAGGACCCGAGCATGTCCGCCGGCGCCATCGCCGGGGCCCTGAACGGCAAGTACGCTGATATCCAGGATGCCTACATGGCGATCTTCCCACCGCCACCGGTACAGGGCCTGGGCACCATCGGCGGGTTCCGCCTGCAGGTCGAAGACCGTGGCGGCCTGGGCTACGAGGACCTGTACAAGGAAGTGCAGAACGTCATCGCCAAGAGCCGCAGCGTGCCGGAACTGGCCGGGTTGTTCACCAGCTACCAGGTCAACGTGCCCCAAGTGGACGCGGCCATCGACCGGGAAAAGGCCAAGACCCACGGCGTGGCGATCTCGGACATCTTCGACACCCTGCAGATCTACCTGGGTTCGCTGTATGCCAACGACTTCAACCGCTTCGGACGCACCTACCAGGTCAACGTCCAGGCCGAGCAGCAGTTCCGCCTGGAAGCCGAGCAGATCGGCCAGCTCAAGGTGCGCAACAACAAGGGCGAGATGATCCCCCTGGCGACCTTCATCAAGGTCAGCGACACCGCAGGTCCCGACCGCGTCATGCACTACAACGGCTTCGTCACCGCCGAGATCAACGGCGCGGCAGCCCCGGGCTACAGCTCCGGCCAGGCCCAGGCGGCGATCGAGAAACTGCTCAAGGAAGAACTGCCCAACGGCATGACCTACGAATGGACCGAGTTGACCTACCAGCAGATCCTGGCTGGCAACACTGCGCTGTTCGTATTCCCGCTGTGCGTACTGCTGGCCTTCCTGGTGCTGGCCGCCCAGTACGAAAGCTGGAGCCTGCCGCTGGCGGTGATCCTGATCGTGCCCATGACCCTGCTGTCGGCCATTGCCGGGGTGATCATCTCCGGTGGCGACAACAACATCTTCACCCAGATCGGCCTGATCGTACTGGTGGGCCTGGCGTGCAAGAACGCGATCCTGATCGTCGAGTTCGCCAAGGACAAGCAAGAGGAAGGCCTGGACCCGCTGGCCGCGGTACTGGAAGCCTGCCGCCTGCGTCTGCGGCCGATCCTGATGACCTCCTTCGCCTTCATCATGGGCGTGGTGCCCCTGGTGATCTCCAGCGGCGCGGGTGCGGAAATGCGTCATGCCATGGGTGTGGCGGTGTTCTCCGGGATGCTCGGGGTGACCTTCTTCGGCCTGCTGCTGACCCCGGTGTTCTATGTCCTGATCTGCAACTACGTGGAGCGCAGCGAGGCCCGCAAGGCCGCCCGCACCCCGCAACTGGAGGCGCAACAATGAGTTCGAAAGTCTTCCTGCCGAGCCTGCTGGTACTGGCCCTGAGTGCCTGTGCCGTAGGTCCGGACTACCAGACCCCAAGCACCGAGGCGGCGCACATCAGCGCCGCCGGCGACACCGCTGCGGGCCAGAAGAACTTCGATCGCGCACGCTTCGAAGGCATCTGGTGGCAGCAGTTCGACGATCCGACGCTCAACCAGCTGGTGAGCCAGTCGCTCAAGGGCAACCGTGAGCTGCGGGTGGCCTTCGCCCGCCTGCGGGCCGCCCGGGCGATCCGCGATGACGCCAGCAACGACGCCATGCCGACCATCACCAGCCGCGCCAGCAGCAACCTGGGCAAGGGCCAGGTACCCGGCCAGACCAGCAAGCGGGTCAATAGCGAGCGCTACGACCTGGGGCTGGACATGGCCTGGGAGCTGGACCTGTTCGGCCGCATCCAGCGCAACCTGGAAGCCACCGAAGCCGACCAGCAGGCCGCCGAGGCCGACCTCTACCAACTGCAGGTGACCATGATCGCCGAGCTGGTGGACGCCTACGGCCAGCTGCGTGGCGCGCAACTGCGGGAAAAGATCGCCCTGGCCAACCTGGATAACCAGAAGGCCTCGCGCAAGATCACCGAAAGCCTGCGTGATGCCGGAGTGGGCGACCAGCTGGACGTGGTCCGCGCCGATGCGCGCCTGGCCGCGGTGGAGGCCAGCGTGCCACAACTGCAGGCCGAGCAGGTACGCCAGCGCAACCGCATCGCCACCCTGCTGGGTGAGCGTCCGGACAAGCTCAGTGTCGACCTTTCGCCCGCGCAGTTGCCGGCCATTGCCAAGGCCTTGCCGATCGGCGATCCGGGCGAGCTGCTGCAGCGCCGGCCGGATATCCTCAGCGCCGAACGCAAGCTGGCCGCCGCCACCGCGCGAATCGGCGTGGCCAAGGCCGATCTGTTCCCGCGGGTCAGCCTCAGTGGTTTCCTCGGTTTCACCGCCGGGCGTGGTTCGCAGATCGGCTCCTCGGCGGCCAATGCCTGGGCCCTGGGCCCGAGCATCACCTGGGCCGCCTTCGACCTGGGCAGCGTGCGGGCGCGCCTGCGCGGCGCCGACGCCAATGCCGACGGCGCCCTGGCCAACTATGAGCAGCAGGTGCTGCTGGCCCTGGAAGAATCGGAGAATGCCTTCAGCGACTACGGCAAGCGCCAGCAGCGCCTGCTCTCGCTGATTCGCCAGAGCGAGTCCAGCCGCGCCGCCGCCGACCTGGCCGAGATCCGCTATCGCGAAGGCACCGTGGACTTCCTGGTGCTGCTGGACGCCCAGCGCGAACGCCTGGCCGCCGAAGACTCCCAGGCCCAGGCCGAAGTCGAGCTGTACCGCGGCATCGTCGCCATCTACAAGGCCCTGGGCGGTGGCTGGCAACCCGAGACGGTGGCCAGCAACTAAGTATTTGCAACGAGCTCCTTTGGTTGGCCGCAACCAACCAATGTTTGGCCCCGTGGATCATTCGGTCGCGGGGCTTTTTTTTGCCCGGATACCGACCTGCCGCTACGCAAGGCTGCGTCCGGCTGGGGCGGCATACCGGTGCCGCAGGGGCAGGCGCTTGCGCCCGCTGAAGGTCGCCAAGCAAGGTCCTGCGGACCTTTGTGCAGCCTCGCCGAGGGCTCGACAGCCGCTACACAGTGACGGATCGCCGATAGAGGCGCTCGATCAACCAGTCGGCCATTACGATTGGACAGCCACCCGGCCCGCTCCTAACCTGCGCTCGCCTCGTAGTCGCCCAGGCCTTCATCCCCATGATCGTGCGTCCCAAACCGAACCTGTTCGCCTTGCTCTTCGCCCTCAAGGGCTCGATCGCCAAGCGTATCGCCCTGCGCTGTGCCCTGGTGACCCTGCTGGCCTCGGTCATCGTGTTGGTGGAAACCCTGCAACCGGCCTTCTTCTCCAAAGTCAACGCCACGCCCTTCACCCTGCTGGGGCTGTCGCTGTCGATCTTCATGAGTTTTCGCAACAACGCCTGCTACGACCGCTGGTGGGAAGGCCGCAAGCAACTGGGGCAGTTGACCATCGAGGTGCGTTCGCTGATCCGCGAAAGCCTGGTGATCGAGGGCCACCCCGAGCGCGAGGGCTTGTTGCGCGATCTCTGCGGTTTCGCCCACAGCCTGATCGCCCGGCTGCGCCAAGAGGACGAAGCCCGTGCCCTGGAGCCCTGGGCCCAGGCACCGCTGGAGCGCCAACACCCGAACCTGACCGACGCCCAGTTGCAGCACATTGGGCGCCGTTGCTCGCAATGGGCCCGGCAAGGCCTGATCAGCGAGTGGCGCTATACCCAGCTGGAAAGCCGCCTGGTGAGCCTGAGCCTGGTACAGGCCGCCTGCGAGCGCATCCAGAACACCCCGCTGCCCTTCCCCTACACTTTGCTGCTGCATCGCACCATCTACCTGTTCTGCATCCTCCTGCCTTTTGCCATGGCCGAACCCCTGGGCTGGCTGACGCCGCTCTTCACCGCCATCGTCAGCTACACCTTCCTGGGCCTGGACGAAATCGGTGATGACCTGGAGGACCCGTTCGGCTACGACGACAATGACCTGCCCTGCAGCGCTCTGCTACGGGGCCTGGAGCGCGAAGTGCTGGCGGCGCTGGGCGTGTCCCCATTGCCACCGCTGCTGGAGCCCGAGGAGTACGTGCTGACCTGAAGCGGGGTTTGACTCAAGCCGGTTCCTGACCGAAGCTTGCTCCCTCCCCAAGTCGCTCGCTCCTGGACTTTCGCATGCCCCAAGCCCGCCGCTACCTGCTGATCAGCCTGTCCATCGTCATTCTTCTGGCCCTGGCCTGGTTCTTCCTGCGTAGCAGCCCACCCGCGGTGCCCGAGGCAATCCGCCAGGGTTATGGCGTGGCCCTGGAGAAGGCCCGCAATGGCCAGCCAGGCGCGGCACGGGTGCTCTACCAGCAGTTGGGGCGTCCCGATCTCAGCGACAAGCAACGCACTCGCCTGCTGGCCGTACTGCCCAACTACCCCAGCCCCCAGGCCCTGAAACTGGCGGACGCCGGCCTGCACCATGCCTCGGCGCAAGTACGCAAGGCCGCCATCGCCAGCGTGCTCGGCCTGGTGCCCAGCGGCAAGCGCAGCCTGTTGCTGGGTCCGTTGCTGGACGATCCGGAGCAAAGCGTGCGCTTTGCTGCCGTGGATGCGCTGCTGGGGCTGTCTCCGGATGACCAGGGCCTGTATTTCGGCCCCCTGCAGCAAGTGATCGACGAATACACCCAGGTCCTCAAGACCCGTGGCGACGACGTCGAGGCCCAGTACCAGCTGGCGCGCCTCTACCTGCACAACGCCGACCTGGCCAGGGCCCAGCAGACCCTGGAGCAAGCCTTGAAACTGGCACCGGACAACCTGCAGGCCGTGGTGTTGCAGATCGAGGTGCTCGACAAGCAAGGCCAGAGCGAAGCCGCCCGCCAACTGTTGGCCAAGCAGTTGCAAGCCCAGCAGGATTCAGCCTACCTGCAACATGCCCTGGGGCTCTGGCTGCTCCAGCACGACCAGGGCGAGTTTGCCCTCCTGGGCTTGTCCCGGGCCGTGGAGCTGGAGCCGAACAACGCGGCCTACCGCTACGACCTGGCCACTACCTTGCACAGCGAGCAGGAACTGGAGGCCGCACAGAAGCAGTTGGAGGAAATCGTCCAGCGCCAGCCGTACAACCGCAAGGCGCGGGTGCTGCTGATCAACTATTGGAAGGAAAGCGGCCAATTGCAGAACGTCCAGGTGCTGCTGGCCCAGCTCGAACAGCAGAATCCCGACGATCCGGCATTGCAGCAGGGTCTCTGAGCCTGCGCCGCTGCGCGCCCGGGCGCAGCCTTCGATAGCGGCTACACCGTTGTAGCCGCTGTCGAGCCCGCGAGACTGCGACAAGGCCTGCAGGACCTTCAGCGCTCGACCAGGCGAACGGTTATGGTCCTGCGCGCCCCAGCCCCCGGTGGCGATAAAAGGTTGAACCGCGCTGGCGGCAAACGGTCAAGTGATCAAAGCGACATCGCGACTTGCGTGCCGCCACTGATCGAAGCCATTGCGAGGGTATTGCTTGACCACCCCAACTGCGTTGCACAGCGATAAGGCCGCCACCGGCATCGAGGGCCTGGACGACATTCTCAACGGGGGACTGTCGCGCAGCCACGTCTTCCTGCTGGAGGGTGAGCCCGGTACGGGCAAGACCACCGTCGCCCTGCACTTCCTGCGGACCGGTGCCCTGGCCGGCGAACGCTGCCTGTACATCACCCTTTCGGAAACCGAGCGTGAGCTGCGCCAGGGCGCGCAGTCCCATGGCTGGGAACTGGACGGCAGCATCCACATCTTCGAGCTGACCCCACCGGAAAGCCTGCTCAATGTCGAACACCAGCAGAGCCTGTTGTACTCCTCGGACCTGGAGCTGGGAGAAGCCACGCGGCAGATCTTCGAGGTCGTGGAGCGCGTCAAGCCGACCCGAGTCGTGCTCGACAGCCTCTCGGAAATCCGCCTGCTGGCCCAGAGTTCCTTGCGTTATCGCCGGCAGATCCTGGCGATCAAGCACTACTTCGTGCGCTACGACGCCACCGTCCTGCTGCTGGACGACCTGACCAGCGAAGCCCTGGACAAGACCGTGCACAGCGTGGCTCACGGTGTGATCCGCCTGGAGGAGCTGACCCCGGGTTATGGCGCCGAGCGGCGGCGGATCAAGATCATGAAATACCGCGGCCAGAAGTACCGTGGCGGGTTCCATGACTTCACCATCCAGGGCGACGGCGTGCACGTGTTCCCACGGCTGGTCGCCGCCGAGCACCGACGTCGCCACGAGCGCCAGACCCTGACCAGCGGCATCCGGGAAATGGACGCCCTGCTCGGCGGCGGGATCGCCAGCGGCTCCAGCACCCTGATCCTTGGCCCCGCAGGCACCGGCAAATCGCTGATTGCCATGATCTTCGCTGCGGCCGCCGTGGCCAGGGGCGAGAAAGCCGCGCTGTTCATCTTCGACGAGGAACTGGGGTTGCTGTTCGAGCGCATGGACAACATGGGCATCGACCTCCAGGCCCTGCAAGCCAGCGGCAACCTGATCATCGAACAGGTGGACGCCGCCGAGCTATCGCCTGGAGAGCTGTCGCACCGGGTCAGGCATTGTGTCGACAAGGGCCAGATCAAGACGGTGGTGATCGATAGCATCAACGGCTACCAGGCAGCCATGCCCGAGGAAAACGCCCTGGTCCTGCACATGCACGAGCTGCTGCTGTACCTCAACCGCCAGGGTGCGGCGACCTTCATGACCGTGGCCCAGCACGGCCTGGTGGGTGACATGCAGGCTCCGGTGGACATCACCTACCTGGCCGACACGGTCATCCTGCTGCGCTACTTCGAAGCCCTGGGCAAGGTGCGCCGGGCCATCTCGATCATCAAGAAACGCACCGGCAGCCATGAGTCCACCATCCGCGAATACCGTATCAGCGGCCGCGGCTTGACCATCGGCGAGCCCCTGGAAGCCTTCCAGGGCGTACTGCGCGGCGTCCCCAACTATCAAGGTGCAGGCCAGCCGCTGCTGGGGGACGAAGATCCATGATCCATAGCCCGGAGTTTTCCGAGCGGGCCCTGGTGCTCACGCCCCTGGGCCGTGATAGCCAACTGGCCCAGATGATGCTGCATGAAGCCGGCCTCAGCAGCCTGGCCACCGCAAACCTCGGCGCCCTGTGCCAGGAACTGGAGCACGGCGCCGGCTTGCTGATCATCGCTGTCGAAGCCTTGCGCGGGGGGGACCTCACGCCCTTGCTGCAGTACCTGGAGCAGCAACCGGCCTGGTCGGACCTGCCGATCATCCTGCTGACCCATCATGGCGGGCCGGAACAGAACCCGGCGGCAAGCTTTGGCGCGCCCCTGGGCAATGTCAGCTTTCTCGAACGGCCCTTTCATCCGGCCACCCTGATCAGCCTGGCCAAGGCCGCCTTGCGCGGCCGACGCCGGCAATACGAAGCCCGGGACCGGCTGGTCGATTTGAGCCAGAGTGAACTGCGCCTGCAACGCACCCTGGAGACCCTGGAGCAGCAGGTGGAGGAACGCACTGCACAGCTGCGGCACAACGAGGAAGCCTTGCGCCAGTCGCAGAAGATGGAAGCCGTCGGCCAGCTCACCGGCGGCATTGCCCATGACTTCAACAACATGCTGACCGGCATCATCGGCAGCCTGGAGTTATTGCGCCGGCGCCTGGCCCGGGGACGCACCGAGGACCTGGACAGCCTGATCGATCTTGGGGTGACCTCGGCCAATCGCGCGGCGGGCCTGACCCATCGCCTGCTGGCCTTCTCCCGACGCCAGTCGCTGGACAGCAAGCCCGTGGAAATGAACGCCCTGGTGAGTTCCATGGCACAGTTGCTGCAGGGCAGCCTCAGCGAAAGCATCGAACTGCAACTGCGACTGTGCGAACAGCCCTGGGTAGCCGAGGCCGACCCCAACCAATTGGAAAGCGCCCTGCTGAACCTGGCGCTCAATGCCCGGGATGCCATGCCCAACGGTGGTCGCTTGCTGGTGGAAACCCTCAACTGCAGGCTGGACGAGGACTTTGTCCAAGCCCACGACAACCTCGAGCCTGGCGACTACGTAGTGTTGCGGGTCAGCGATAACGGCTGCGGCATGCCCGAGGCCATCATCAACCGGGTGTTCGACCCTTTTTTCACCACCAAGCCCATCGGCCAGGGCACAGGCCTGGGCCTGTCGATGATCTATGGGTTCAGCAAGCAGTCCCATGGCCATGTGACGTTGGACAGCACCATTGGGCGAGGCACCGAAGTCAGCCTCTACCTGCCGCGCTTCAGCGGCCAGCCGGCCCAGGACCTGCACCCCGAAGCCTTGCTGGCGCCTAGTGCGCACGACGGCGAGACGGTACTGATCGTCGAGGACGATCCTGCGGTGCGAGCCTTGGTCAGTACGGTACTGGGCGAGCTGGGCTACCGCTTTATCGAGGCTGGCGATGCCCGCAGCGCCATGCCGGTCCTCGACTCCGGGCAGCGCATCGACCTGTTGATCAGTGACGTCGGCCTGCCCGGCATGAATGGCCGGCAGCTGGCGGAGATCGGACGGCAGGTCCGTCCGCAATTGAAAGTCCTGTTCATCACCGGTTATGCCGAGCATGCGGCGGCCCGTGGCGGCTTCCTCGACCCGGGCATGCAGTTGATCACCAAGCCCTTCACCTTCGATCTGTTGATCGCCAAGGTCCAGGAAATGCTACGCGACTGAATCCCGGCTCAGGCCAACAGTTGCTGGATCTGTTGATGCAGGCTGTTGAGGTCGAAAGGCTTGGCCAGGATCGGCGCCTTGCGGGTGATGGGGCTGTTGCATTCGAGGATCTCGTTGGGATAGCCGCTGATGAAAATCACCTTGAGGTCCGGGCGCAGTTTCACTGCCGGCTCGGCGATCATCACCCCGGTGATGCCACCTGGCAGCCGGTAGTCGGTGATCATCAGGTCCAGGTTCGGCTTGCTGGCCAGGATCTCGAACGCCTGCTCGCCGTTCTCCGCCTGCAATACCCGATAGCCCAGGCCCGACAGGTAGTCGGCCAGCAGCATCAGGATCACCGGTTCATCTTCGACGATCAGTACGACGTCTTGTGCATCTTCACTCATGGAAAACCTTTGTTCGGTCAATTGCTGCTTGAGGCTGTCGAAGTTTGCCGGACCACCGTGCCGGCAAACCCCGGCAGCCACTGTACGACCATCGGGCCACGCAGAGGTTGCGTGCGGATGAAGTTTTAAGCGCTGGCCGGTAGGTCGATGTCCGCCAGAGGCAGGCAGACGCGAAACAGCGCCCCTTCGCCAATGCGGCTCTCGACGCCGATGGAGCCACCGTGGGCCGTGACGATCTGCTCGGAAATGAACAGCCCCAGCCCCAGGCCCGAAACCACATGGTTGGCGCTGACCCGCTCGAATTGCTGGAAAATGCGCTTCTGGTTGTCTTCGCTGATGCCGATACCGTGGTCACGCACCTCGACCCGGGCTTCACCGCAGGTGGTGTAGACCCGTACCTCGATAGGGCTCTTGGCGCCGTAGCGCAAGGCGTTGGTCAGCAGGTTGGAAACCACTTGCTCGATGCGAAACTCATCCCAGTTGCCCTCCACCGCTTGCTCGGCATGCAGGCTCAGGGATGATTGCGCGGCTTCGACCTGGGGGGCGAAATTCTCCACCAGGCCGCGTACCAACTGCACCAGATCGAAGCGCGACGGGCGGATCGACAGTTTGCCGGTACGAATGCGCGAGATATCGAGCATGTCTTCGATCAATCTGATCAGGCTCTTGATCTGGCGCTCATCGCGGTCGACCATCGCGTGCATCTTGTCCAGGCTGAAGGCTGCGGCATTCTCCCGGGCCAGGTGCATCTTGCGCAGCTGGGTTTCCAGGATCAGGCCATTGAGGGGCGTGCGTACCTCATGGGCGACGATCGACATGAAATCGTCACGCATGCGCACCGCCTGCTCCAGTTCGTTCTGGGTGGCCTGCAGCTTCTTGAGCAGCGCCTCCTGCTCACGACGACTGCGCTCCAGGGCCTCGACCTGCTGCTTCATGGCCTTGCTCTGGCGGTACAGGTCGACGAAGACGTTGACCTTGCTCTTGACCGCATGGATATCCAGGGGCTTGTGCAAGAAGTCCACGGCCCCGCTCTCGTAGCCCTTGAAGGCGTAGTTGAGTTCGCGCCCGGCAGCGCTGACGAACACGATGGGAATGTTCTTGGTCTTTTCCGTGCCCCGCATCAGTTCCGCCAGCTCAAAACCGTTCATGCCAGGCATCTGCACATCGAGGATGGCCATGGCGAACTCATGCTGGAGCAACAGCGACAGGGCTTCGTCGGCCGACAAGGCCTTGTATACCAGGCGATCCTCGCGCTTGATCAGGGCTTCGAGGGCCAGCAGATTCTCCGGCAGGTCATCGACGATCAGCAGCTTGGCTTGGACATTACTCAACATGCGCTTCGTTCCAGCTCGGCGAGCAGACGGCTGATGCCGTGCAAAGGGAGGATGTAGTCCGGTTGGTGCAGGGCCAGGGCCGCATCCGGCATGGTCGATACATGGGCCTCGCTGGGGTCCTGGACGATGGTCAGGCCGCCCTGGCGCTTGACCTCGGCCAAGCCGCGAGCGCCGTCCTGGTTGGCCCCGGTCAACAGCACCGCAGCCAGGCGCGGGCCATAGGCGTCGGCGGCAGATTCGAACAAGACGTCGATGGCCGGCCGCGAATGATGGACCCGCTCCTCCTGGCTCAGGGACAGGCTGTGGTCCTGCTCCACCGACAGGTGATAACCGGGGGCGGCGAAATACAAGGTGCCGGGCAGGATCTGCTCCTTGTCATCGGCCTCCTTGACCCTCAGCGCCAGGCGCCGGTCGAAGACCTCCGCCAGTTGGCTGCGGCGTTCATCGGGCAGGTGCAGGACGACGATCAACGGCAGTCGGAAACCCCGGCCGAACCCGCTGAACAGGCCCAGCAAGGCTTCGACGCCACCGGCGGAGGCGCCCACCACGATGGCCTCGATCGGCGGTAGCGCGCCAGGGCTGAGAATATCCTGCGTCATAGCTTGCGATAGATCCGTTCTTGTTTGACCAGGGGCTCGAAGTGCTTGCCGTAGGCGGAGAAGTCCAGGGTTTCCTTGCTACCCAGCACCAGGAACCCACGATGGCAGAGCGATTCATGGAACAGGCCAAAGGCTCGATCCTGCAACTTTTTATTGAAATAAATCAATACGTTACGGCATGAGATCAACTGCGTCTCAGAAAATACGCTGTCGGTGGCCAGGCTGTGGTCGGCAAAGGTCACGCTTTCGCGCAGGCTCTTGTCGAAGATCGCATAGTCATAGGCCGCGGTGTAGTAGTCGGCAAAGGAGCGCTTGCCACCCGCCCTCTGGTAGTTGTGGGTATAGGCCCGCACGTTCTCCAGGGAGAAGATGCCCTGCTTGGCCTTTTCCAGGGAGTTGGGGTTGATGTCCGTGGCATAGATGATGGTCCGCTCCAGCAAGCCTTCCTCGCGCAGCAGGATGGCCATGGAATAGACCTCTTCACCCGTGCTGCACCCGGCGATCCAGATCTTCAGCGACGGATAGGTCTTGAGCAACGGCACCACTTCCTGGCGGATCGCCAGGAAGTGCGAAGGGTCGCGAAACATCTCGCTGACCGGAATGGTCAGGAACTGCAACAGCTGCATGAACGCGGTCGGGTCGTGCAGCACCCGTTCCTGCAAGGCCGAGATGGTCTTGCATTCGAACTGGCGCAAGGCGTGGTTGACCCGGCGCTTGATCGAAGCGCCGGAGTAATCGCGAAAGTCGTAGCTGTATTTAAGGTAGATAGCTTCGATCAACAAACGCAGTTCGATCTCGGTATTGCGCTCCACTAAATTCTTTCCATCTTGGGTAGCCACACGCGGATAAGTGAGAACAACCGGTCGAGATCGATGGGCTTGGCCAGGTAGTCGTTGGCGCCGGCCTGCAGGCAGCGCTCCTGGTCGTCCTTCATGGCCTTGGCCGTCACCGCGATGATCGGCAGCTTGCGCCAGCGCGGATCCTTGCGGATCTGCGCCGTGGCTTCGAAACCGTCCATCTCCGGCATCATCACGTCCATCAGCACCAAATCGATATCCTCGACTTCGTTGAGTCTGGCAATGGCTTCCAGGCCGTTACGCCCGATCACCACCACGGCGCCCTTGTGTTCCAGAGCGCTGGTCAAGGCGAAGATATTACGCACATCGTCATCCACCAGGAGGACCTTGCGTCCCTCGAAGACCTTGTCGCGGCTGCGGGCGGTCTTGAGCATCTTCTGCCGCTCATGGGACAACTGGGATTCGACTTTGTGCAGAAAAAGCGTCACTTCATCCAGCAGGCGCTCTGGCGAACGGGCGCCCTTGATGATGATCGAGCGCGAATACTTGCGCAGCTCGGCCTCCTCGTCGCGGGTCAGGTTGCGCCCGGTGTAGACGATCACCGGTGGAAACGAGCAGATGTCTTCGGTGGACATGCGCTTGAGCAGGTCGTTGCCCAGCATGTCCGGCAGCTTGAGGTCGATGACCATGCAGTCGTAGACATTCTTGCGCAGCAGCTCCAGGGCATCCTGGGCCAGGCCCACGGCGGTGATCTCGATGTCATCGTCGCCGATCAGCCGGGCGATGCTGTCGCGCTGCAGGTCGTCGTCCTCCACCAGCAGCACGCGCTTGACCTTCTGCGTCAACTTGGCCTCCAGGCGGGCGAAGACGTCCTTGAGCTCCTCGCGGGTCGTGGGCTTGACCGCATAGCCCACGGCGCCCATGTGCATCGCCGCCTCGACCCGGTCTTCCACCGAGATCACATGCACCGGGATATGCCGGGTCTGCGGGTGCTCCTTGAGCCGTTGCAACACCGTCAGGCCGGAGTGATCGGGCAAGCGCATGTCCAGGAGGATTGCATCGGGAACGAACTGGGTCGCCAGGCTGAAACCTTCGTCGGCGCCATGGGCCACCAGGCAGTGATAACCCAGCTCATGGGCCAGGTCGAAGAGGATATGCGCAAAGTTGGCTTCGTCCTCCACCACCAGGATGCAACGGCTCTTGAAGGGCGCCTTGTCCCGATCGTCGGCGAAACGAGGGATCTCCACCACCGCCATCGCAGCCTCGGCAACCACCGGGTTGGACGGCTGGGGCAGTACCGCAGGCGCCACCGGCGCGAGGACGGTCGACGCGGCAGACAAGGCATCGCTGTATCGCTCCGGCAGTACCAGGGTAAAGACACTGCCCCGGCCCGGTTCGCTGCTGACGCTGATCGTGCCCCCCATCAGGTTGGCCAGGTCCCGGGAAATGGACAGCCCCAGGCCAGTGCCGCCATAGCGCCGGTTGGTGGTGCCATCAGCCTGGTGGAACGCCTCGAAGATGCTTTCATGCTGGTCCTGGGCGATACCGATCCCGGAATCCTGCACCGCAAAAGCGATGCCCGAACCTGGATGAGCCGACACCACCAGGCCAACCTGTCCCTGCTCGGTGAACTTGACCGCATTGGACAGCAGGTTCTTGAGCACCTGCTCGACCCGCTGGCGATCGGTGAACAGCGTCTGCGGTGCGCCTGGTTGCAGCTCCACCTTGAATTCCAGGCCCTTGTCCGCCGTCAGCGGCTGGAACAGGCTGCGCAGCCCATCCACCAGGCGCGAGACGCTGGTGTTCTCCGGACGGACTTCGAGCTTGCCGGCCTCGACCTTGGAAATATCCAGGATGTCGTTGATCAGGTTCAGCAGGTCGTTGCCGGCGGAATAGATCGACTCGGCGAACTTGACCTGTTCGTCGCTGAGGTTTTCCTGGGGGTTCTCGGCCAGCAACTTGGCCAGGATCAGCGAGCTGTTGAGTGGCGTGCGCAGCTCGTGGGACATATTGGCCAGGAACTCGGACTTGTACTTGCTCGAACGCTGCAATTCCTCGGCACGCTCTTCGAGCTGGATCTGCGCCTCGTTGAGTTCGCTGTTCTTGCGGTCCATGGCGTCGCGCTGCTCGGCCAGCGCCAGGGCCTGCTCCGACAACTGCTCGTTGGTCTGCTCCAGCTCCACCTGCTGGGTTTCCAGGTGTGCCTGGGACTCCTTGAGAATGCGCGACTGTTCTTCCAGCTCCTCGTTGGCGGTCTTGAGCTCCTCCTGCTGGACTTGCAGTTCTTCGTTGAGCTGCTGGGTCTCGGCCAGCACCTCCTGCAAGCGCTGGCGATAGCGCGCGGCCTCGATGGAAGTACCGATATTGCCGGCGATCAGCTCCAGCAACTCGATATCGCGCTCGCTCAGGGCGCGCAGGAAGCCCAGCTCGATCACCCCGTTGACTCGATCGTCATCGCGGGTTGGCACCACCAGCACGCTGCGCGGAGCCCCCTCGCCAAGGCCGGAGCTGACCTTGAAATAATCCTGTGGCACATCGTCCAGGCGGATCAGGCGCTTGTGTTGCGCAGCCTGCCCCACCAGCCCTTCGTCGCCATACAACGACTGACCCTGCTCCTCCTGCTCGCGAGAGAAGCCGTAGGAAGCCACGCGCTTGAGGGCGCCATGCTCCTCGCGCACATACAGCGCCGCCACCGGCGTCCCCAGGTACTGGGCGCAGAACTGCAGGATGTTGCGACCCAGCAGGTTCAGGGTCAGTTGTCCCAGCATCTGCTCGGCCAGTTCGGTCTGGCCGGTGCGCAGCCAGGCCTGGCGCTCCAGGCTGCGGGCACCGCGCAGCTCGGCCTCGAGGTTCTCGCTGTAGCTGCGCGACAGGGCGAGCAGGTCACGGCGCCCGACATAGGCCAGCAAGCCGCTGATGCCCACGACGAACAGCAGGTACAAGGTGACGCTCAAGATCGTGGTACGACTGACGTTGTCGTTGCGCTCCTGGCGCAGTTGCTGCTCCGAGGCCACAGCATCGTCGAACTCCTTGCGCACCTCATCGGTCAGGCGCTTGCCGCGTCCGGCCCGCACCGCTTCGCGATAGTCGCCGTTCTGCCGGCGCAACTCGATCATGCCGTGGGCATAGTTGTTCCACTCGGTCTGCAGGGCTTCCATGCGCTTGAGCCGGTCCACCTGCTGCGGGTTGTCCGCCACCAACTCCTGCAGGCCGCGCAATTCAGTAAGGATGCGGGGCTTGGCCACTTCATAGGGATCGAGGAAATGCTCGTCGCCGGTGATCAGGAAACCGCGCATGCCGGTTTCCAGGTCGATGGTCAGGCGTGCGGCTTCATTAAGGTTGTTGATCACCCGATCGGTGTGTTGCACCCACTGGATCACCGACAGCAGATAGGTGATCAGGGCCACGAAAAACACTGCACTGAGTACGCCCACGCCAAGGGGCAGGCTGACGTTACGTGTCAGCAGCTTGCGAAAACTCTGTTCATCAACCGAGGACGGACGAATCATGTGGTGGACCTTGGGGTTGGTGAAAAAAAGGGCAGTTTGCCCCACATTCGGCCATCGCAGCTATTTTTTATAACCAACACGCCGGTGCATTGCGATGTGACCTGCCGTAGGACGATAGAAGCGGTTATTCTTGCCGGCACTTGTACAAGTGATTTTTTTTGTACAGCTTCGGGAACTTGTGGCCAGGCGCCACTTACTGATGCACAGGGCCGCCTGTTGCGCTGCCCGCCGAATTCAATCCTTGAGAGTGCCTATATGCCCGCCAGCGTTCCAACCATCCTAGTCGTCGAAGACGATGCCATCGTGCGCATGCTGATCGTCGATGTCCTCGAAGAACTGGAGTTCGCGGTCCAGGAAGCCGACGGCAGTGAGGCGGCCCTGGGCCTGTTGCAGGACCTGGCACGCCCCATCGACCTGCTGATGACCGATGTTGGCCTGCCCGGCATGAACGGCCGCGAACTGGCCGAGCATGCGCGCCAACTGCGCCCGCACCTGCCGATCCTGTTCGCCAGCGGCTATGCCGAATCCATCGAGGTGCCGCCGGGCATGTCGGTGATCGGCAAACCATTCTCCATCGATCAACTGCGGGACAAGGTGCGCGGCATCCTCGGCTGATCCTGGCGCCCGCCTGATCGAGCACTGGGGCACTGTGGTTTAATGGCGACCTTTTTTTGCCCTCGCCCACCAGGAACCACGCCCCATGAGCCCTACCGCCACGACCAAAGTCCTGATCATTGGTTACGTGTGGCCCGAGCCGCGCTCTTCGGCCGCCGGCGGGCACATGATGCAGATCCTGCAATGTTTTCTCGACCAGGGCTGGGAGTTGACCTTCAGCAGCCCGGCCAATCCTGGTGAACACAAGGAAGACCTCGTTGCCCTGGGGATTCGTGAATGCCCGATCGAGCTGAACAACGCCAGCTTCGACCGCTTCGTCGCCGAACTGGCGCCGGATATCGTGCTCTTCGACCAGTTCATGATGGAGGAGCAGTTCGGCTGGCGCGTGGAGCAACACTGTCCCAATGCCTTGCGGGTCCTGGAGACTTCTGACCTGCAGTGCCTGCGCCATGCGCGGCACCAACGGCTCAAGGACCATCTCAAGCACGCGAGCGCAGAAGACGATTTCAGCCCGCTGTTTGCCCAGGCGCAGCAGGACGAGTTCCAGCACATGGCCGAGACCGACCTGGCCAAGCGCGAGATCGCCGCCATCTATCGTTGCGACCTGAGCCTGATGATCTCCGAAGTGGAGATCGAGCTACTGGTGGAACAGTTCCGCCTGCCACCGACGCTGCTGCACTGGTGCCCGTTGATGCTGGAACGACTGCCGGAGGGTTTCGCGCCGTTCGAGCAACGGGCGCACTTTCTCAGCATCGGCAACTTCCGCCACGCACCGAACTGGGATGCGGTGCTGTGGATGAAGAACCGCGTATGGCCCTTGATCCGCCAGCAATTACCCGGCGCGCAACTGCACCTGTATGGCGCCTATACCCCGCCCAAGGCAGCGGCGCTGCATAACCCGGCCCAAGGCTTCCATATCATGAACTGGGCCGAGGACGCGTTGCAGGTGATGAGCGCCGCGCGCATCTGCCTGGCACCACTGCGCTTCGGCGCGGGCATCAAGGGCAAGCTGCTGGACGCCATGCTCTGTGGCACGCCAAGCGTGACCACCCCCATAGGCAGCGAATCGATGACCGTGCCCGACCTGCCATGGCCCGGCGCCGTGGAGGAGTCCGCCACCGCCCTGGCCGCAGCGGCAGTGCGCCTGTATCAGGACCAGGCCCAGTGGTCCGACGCCCAGGCCGCGGGCAGCCAGTTACTGGCAGCACGCTACCGCCAGCAGGTCCATGGCCCGGCGTTGATCCAGCGCCTGCAACACTGCCGCCAACACCTGGCCCAGGAACGCCGGGACAACTTCACCGGCAGCATGCTGCGCCACCATCACCACAAGAGCACCCAATACATGGCGCAATGGATCGAGGCGAAGAACCGTCCCTGAGATCCGGGCCAACGCTTGCCCGAACCCGCCACACTCCCCCGCTCGAAACGCGTCTTCATCTTCATGGCTGGCCAGTGGGCCAGCCTCTCTTCCCCGCACCAGATCGAAGTACTTTCTCGTCATTGCCGCCCAAGGCAACGATGCCTGCTGCCCTGCCCGGCCAACCGTGCTTAGCCATGCACTGAAGTTGCCCGGGGATACCGGACCAATGACCGCAAGGAATCCCGATGCGCGGCTATTCTGGTAAACAAATCTCGTTCAGCTTCCGTTCAGCGGCTGTCAACAATCTTCATTTAGCAATGAGTATCATTATGTTACAACTTAGCTCCCTACCTAGTTCATCCGCTGGTGCTGAATGCTCGTTCCATTTCTGATCATGCTGCGCGAAGGGATCGAAGCCGCGCTCATCGTTGGCATCATCGCCAGCTACCTGCAACAGACAGGCCGCGGCCAGTGGATGCCAGCGGTGTGGATCGGCGTCTTTCTCGCGGCTGCCCTGGCCCTGCTGGTCGGTGGCGGCCTGGAACTGATGAGCGCCGAGTTCCCGCAGAAGCAACAAGAACTGTTCGAAGGCATCGTCGGCCTGGTGGCCGTGGGCATCCTCAGCTCCATGGTGTTCTGGATGCGCAAGGTCGCACGTTCCATCAAGCACTCCCTGCAAGCCTCCCTGGACCAGGCCCTGGCCGGCTCCCGGCACCAGGTGATCGCCCTGGTCGCCATGGTGTTCTTCGCCGTCGCCCGGGAGGGCCTGGAGACCGTGTTCTTCCTGTTGGCGGTGTTCCAACAGAGTGAAGGCCCGGGCGCGCCCATCGGTGCATTGCTGGGGTTGGTGACGGCCATTATCGTCGGCTTCCTGATCTACACCGGCAGCATGCGCCTGAACCTTGCGGTGTTCTTCCGCTGGACCGGGCTGTTCATCCTGGTGGTAGCCGCCGGCATCCTGGCCAACTCGGTACAGGCACTGCATGAAGCCGGGCTGTGGAACCACCTGCAGACCGTGCTCTTCGACTTCAGCGCCAGCCTGCCCATGGACGGCCCGCTGGGCTCGGTGCTGGCCGGCATGTTCGGCTACCAGGACGCCCCCACCATCAGCACCCTGGGCGCCTATGTGCTGTACCTGGCCGTGACCCTGGTGCTGTTCTTCCTGCCCGGCGCCGCGCCTGCCAAGGCGCCCGGCCCATCGTCTTCCGTTTCCAGTCAGTAAGGCTCCCCATGACCCAGCAAGCCTCTCCCCAGGCCTCGCCGCCCCGCGCTCTGCGTTGGGCGGTCGCCGGCTCGGTGATCGTGATGATCGCCGCCGGCGGGCTGTTCTACTACGCCTCGCAACTGGCGGCCAGCAAGCGCCAGGCCCACCAGGGCGAGATCACCGTGACCATCCACCCCCACAGCTGCGAGCCCAATGCGCTTACCGTGCCCGCCGGCCGCGCCAGCTTTCGCATCGTCAACCGCTCTGAGCGCGCCGTGGAGTGGGAAATCCTCGATGGCGTGCTGGTGGTCGAGGAACGGGAAAACATCGCCCCGGGCCTGAGCCAGGTGATCAACGCCAACCTGCAGCCCGGGGACTACGCCATCACCTGCGGCCTGTTGAGCAACCCCAGGGGGACCCTGCATGTCACCCCGACCGCCGAGTCCGAGGCCCAGGCCAAGGCACGGCCATCGATGGTGGCCTTTATCGGTCCCCTATCAGAGTTCCGCGTCTACCTGAGCACCCAGGGCAGTGCCCTGGTCAAGGCCGTCGCGGCCTTGCAGCAGGCCATCGAAGCTGGCGACCTGAAGCAGGCCCAAGCTCTGTACGTGCCCGCCCGCGCCGCCTATCAACGCCTGGCCCCGGCCGCGCAGCGCCTGGCCGAGCTGGACAATGCGATCAACGCCCGTGCCGATTACTTCGAAAAGCGTGAACAGGACCCCGGTTTCGGCGGTTTCCATCGCCTGGAGTACGGCCTGTTCCAGCAACGTGACCTGGCAGGCCTGGCGCCAGTGGCCCAAGCCTTGTCCAAGGATGTCGGCAACCTCAAGGAACAGTTGCTGGCCCAGGCCCTGCCGCCCGAACAACTGGTGAGCATCGTGGCGCGCAACATGCACAGCCTCGCCGACCTGCGTGCCAGCAGCGGTGAAGAGGAGCGCTATAGCCACAGCGACCTGGGCGGTTTTGCCGCCAACCTGGAAACCACACGCAAGGTCATCGACCTGCTGCGACCGCTACTGGCCAAGTCGGCGGCCCAGGTGCTGCCACCGGTGGACAACGCCGCCACCGCCCTGGCCGCACGCCTGGATAGCCTGCGCGACGGCTTCGGCTACCTGGGCTACGACCAGGTCAGTGGCGAGCAACGCAAGGAGATCGCCGACAAGGCCAAGACCCTGGCCGACGCCCTGGACGGCATCGATCCCGCATTGGGCCTCTCCGGCCTGTAACGACACGAGTCCTGCGCAATGAACGATTCAGATCAGTCCAATCCGTCATTTTCCGCCCAACGCCGACGTGTCTTGCTGGGCATGGGCGCCGCCAGCGTCGCCCTGGCCGGCAGCAGCCTGGCGAGCCCGGCCCTGGCCGGACAAGCACCGCCCCAAGTGACCGTGGCCCCCAGCAGCGACAAGACCCAGGAACGCAACGACTTCCACGGCCAGCACCAGAGCGGAATCGTCACTGCGCGCCCCACCGCAGGAATGATGGTGGCGTTCGATGTGCTGGCCAGCGACCGCGAGGACCTGGAGCGCCTGTTCCGCACCCTCAACGAACGCATCGCCTTCCTCATGCAGGGCGGCCCCGTGACCCAGGTCGACGCAAAACTGCCGCCACTGGACTCCGGCATCCTCGGTCCGGTGGTCACCCCGGACAACCTGACCATCACCGTCTCGGTGGGCGAGTCACTGTTCGACGAACGCTTCGGCCTGGCCGAAGCCAAGCCCAAGCGCCTGGTACGCATGGTGGGCTTTCCCAACGACGCCCTGGAACCGGCCTGCTGCCATGGCGACCTGAGCCTGCAGTTCTGTTCCAACACCGCCGACACCAATATCCATGCCCTGCGCGACATCGTGAAGAACCTGCCCGACCTGCTGCTGGTGCGCTGGAAACAGGAAGGCAGCGTACCGCCCCAGGCCCCGGCCAAGCCGGGCGAACCGGCACAGAGCGCGCGCAACTTCCTGGGCTTTCGCGATGGCTCGGCCAACCCCGATTCCAACGACCAGAAGGCCATGCAGCAGATCGTCTGGGTCCAGCCTGGCAGCGACGAGCCGGCCTGGGCCACCCACGGCAGCTACCAGGCGGTGCGCATCATCCGTAACTTCGTCGAACGCTGGGACCGTACCCCACTGCAGGAACAGGAAAGCATCCTGGGCCGGATCAAGGCCAGCGGCGCCCCCATGGACGGCCATCACGAAAGCCAGGTTCCCGACTACGCCAAGGACCCCCACGGCAAGGTGACCAAGCTCGATGCCCACATCCGCCTGGCCAACCCGCGCACCGCCAAGACCCAGCAGAACCTGATCCTGCGCCGGCCGTTCAACTATTCCAATGGCGTGAACAAGAACGGCCAGTTGGACATGGGCCTGTTGTTCATCTGCTACCAGGCGGACCTGGAGAAAGGCTTCATCACCGTGCAGACCCGACTCAACGGCGAACCCCTGGAGGAGTACCTCAAGCCCACTGGCGGCGGTTATTTCTTCACCCTGCCGGGGGTCACGGGCGACCAGGACTTCATCGGTCGCTCGCTGCTCGCCGCCACGGCTGCCAAGGCCAATGCCTGATCGCCCCCTACAATAACCCCCACGGAAACGTCCCATGAAAAAGTCGCCTCTCGCTGTGTTGCTGACCCTTGGCTTGCTCCACGCTCCGCTGTCGGCCCTGGCCGCCCCCGCGCCCCTGGAGCTGGTGGGGCCGATCTCCGACTACAAGATCTACGTCACTGAACAGCTCGACGAACTGGCCAGCCATACCCAGCAATTCACCGATGCGGTGAAACAGGGCGACTTGGCCAAGGCCCGGCAGCTCTATGCGCCGACCCGGGTCTACTACGAGTCGATCGAGCCGATCGCCGAGCTGTTCAGCGACCTGGATGCCTCTATCGACTCCCGCGTCGACGACCATGAACAAGGGGTCAAGGCCGAGGACTTCACTGGCTTCCACCGCCTGGAGTACTCGTTGTTTTCAGAGAACAGCACCCAGGGCCTGGGCGACCTGGCCGACCGCCTGAACAAGGACGTCAAGGACCTGCAGGCGCGCGTCGCCGGCTTGACCTTCCCACCGGAAAAAGTGGTCGGCGGGGCCGCTGCCCTGCTCGAGGAAGTCGCTGCGACCAAGATCTCCGGTGAAGAAGATCGCTACAGCCACACCGACCTCTACGACTTCCAGGGCAACATCGACGGGGCGAAGAAAATCGTCGATCTGTTCCGTCCGCAGATCGAGAAGCAGGACAAGGCCTTTGTCGCCAAGGTGGACAAGAACTTCGCCACCGTGAACAAGATCCTGGCCAAGTACAAGACTGCGGACGGTGGCTTCATGACCTACGACAAGGTCAAGGAGAACGACCGCAAGGCCCTGGTGGGCCCGGTCAACACCCTGGCCGAGGACCTCTCCACCCTGCGCGGCAAGCTGGGCCTGAACTGACTCCGCGGCCCCTGGCGGGAACCGGCATGCCGGTTCCTGCTCCATCGCTCCCCCCCGCTTGCGCTGCAATTAGGCCTGGGCAGCCGTGCGTTATCCCGATAACGTGCACGCCCCGATGTTCCTCATGGAAGACCTGCTATGCCCACCCCCTCGGCCTCCAGGCCCCTCTCGCTCTTGCCGCTGATGGCGGCCTACATGGCCTGCACCATGTCGATGATGGCCTTCGTCTCGCTGATCGGCCCGATCTCTCGGGTACTGCATCTGGAAACCTGGCATGCCGGTGTGGCAGTGACCGTGGCCGGGGTGATCTGGGTGCTGCTGGCGCGCCCCTGGGGCCAGGCCAGCGATCGCTATGGCCGCCGCCGGGTGTTGCTGGTCGGGATCGCCGGCTTCACCCTGGCTTACTGGGCCCTGTGCCTGTTCATCGATGTATCCCTGCGGACCTTGCCCAGTGTCGCCGTGGCCTTCGCCGGCCTGGTACTGGGCCGTGGCTTGATCGGCGCCTTCTACGCGGCAGTGCCGGTGGGCGGATTCGCCCTGGTGGCCGACCACTTCGAACCCCAGCATCGGGCCCGGGCCATGGCCACCCTGGGTGCAGCCAACGCCGTGGGCCTGGTGGTAGGGCCGGCCGCTGCCGCGCTGCTGGCCCGGCACAGCCTGAGCCTGCCCTTCTACGTCATGGCTATCCTGCCGCTGCTGGCGCTGGTGGTGATGTACCGGCAACTGCCCCGCCAGGAGTTGCACCTGGCCCAGACGCCTGGCCGGGTTCGCCTGAACGATCCGCGGCTGGCCCGGCCAATGGTGGTGGCCTTCGTCGCCATGCTCTGCGTGACGCTGGCCCAGATCACCGTGAGCTTCTATGCCATGGACCGGCTGCAGATGAACTCCGCCGATGCGGCGCAGACCGCCGGGATCGCCCTGACCATGGTCGGTGTGGCCCTGATCTGCGCCCAACTGGTGGTGCGCAAGCTGGAATGGGCGCCACTGCGGATGATCCGCGCCGGCGCCCTGCTTTCAGCCGTGGGTTATGCCGGGGCGATGCTGGCGGACAGCGCCTGGAGCCTGTGGCTGGCGTTCTTCGTCTCGGCGGCGGGCATGGGCGGGATATTCCCGTCGTTCTCGGCCCTGGCGGCCAATTCGGTGCAAGCCTCGGAGCAAGGCGCCACGGCCGGCAGCATCGGCGCAGCCCAGGGCCTGGGGGCGGTGGTCGGGCCAATGGCCGGCACCTTGATCTACGCCATGGAGCCACGCCTGCCCTATCTGCTGGCGGCAGTGCTACTGGCGTTGGTGGCGCTGTGGCCTTACCCACCCAAGCAAAGCTGATCCACTGGCCGCTGCCCTACGTCGATATCGACTTGCGCAAAGGGCCTGCGGCCCTCTTGCGCAGCCTTGCAGGCGAGGCTGCGGTACAGATTCGAGCTTCGTGTAGCCGCTGCCGCAGGCCCCGCAGGAGCACGGTGATACCCAACGCCTGAAGGGCCTAGCGGCACAGATCAGAGGATGCGATACAGCAGGCGCTCGATGCGCACGCGGCTGACCCGGCGCAGGAACTTGCTCACCGCCTCCGGGTAATCGGCCAAGCTGTCCAGCGACTGGAAATGCTCGATACGCCGGGTATGGCGATAGATCTCGGCCTGCTCGGCACTACGCGCCGCCAGCAACTCACCCTTGGGGTCGTCCAGCAGCAGGGCATTTTCCAGGTCCAGGCGGAATGCCCGTGGGTTGAGGTTGTTGCCGGTGAGCAAGGTGTAGCGCTCGTCGATCCACAGGCCCTTGAGGTGGTAGCTGTTATCGCCATCGCGCCATAGGTGCAGGTTCAACTGTCCATTGTCGATGTACTTCTGATGCCGCTTGGCGAAGCGCCGCAGGCTGATCTCGTACAGATAGGGCAAGGCAGCGATGACCTTGAACGGCTCGCTGGGGGGGATATAGAAGTCGTTGGCGGTCTTGTCGCCAACGATGATGTCGATCTTCACTCCCCGCTCCAGGGCCCGGTTGATTTCCCGGACCACTGGCAATGGCAGGTTGAAATACGGGGTGCAGATGGTCAGCTGCTTCTGGGCCCCGGCCATCAGTTCGCAGATCACGCGGTTCAGCGGGTTGCCCTTGCCCACTCCCAGCAGCGGACTGACGGATAACCCGTTGCGCTCCAGGCTGCCGGCCGTGGTGTCGTAGGCTGCATGCTTGAGCCGGCTGCGCAGGTCGCCGATGTCATTGCGCAAGCTGCGAGTCGTCGGCAGCTTTGGCAGGTCCAGGCGATGCACCGCCCGCGATTCCACCAGGCCATGCTGCACCAGGTGATGCATGGAGTCGGCCAGGGCGCGATTGTGCAGCAGGTGATAGCGGTCGAACCGGTACTTGTCGAATTTGTGCAGGTACACGTTGTTCAGGCTGGCGCCGCTGTAGAGCACGCAATCGTCGATCACGAACCCCTTCAGGTGCAGGACCCCGAACAGCTCCCGGGTCTGCACCGGTACGCCGTAGATCGGCACCACACTGGCGTGGGTGCGGGTCATTTCCTGGTACCAGGCCGAATTGCCCGGCTGCTTGCCAGCGCCGATCAGGCCGCGTTGGGCGCGCATCCAATCCACCACCACCACGATGTCCAGCTCGGGACGAGCGGCCTTGGCAGCATGCAGGGCATCGAGGATCTCCTGGCCAGCTTCATCCTGCTGCAGGTACAGGGCAACGATATAGATGCGTTGGGTAGCCTGGGCGATCTGCTCCAGCAGGGTTTGGCGAAACTGCGCCGCACCACACAGCGTGGTGAAGGCATCGGGGGCCAGGGGAAAGCTGCGCAGCTTGGGCAGCAGGGAACGCTTGAAAAGCAACGGCATAGGGTTGGCAGTGGCTCAGATTCAAAGAGCGCAAGAGCTTACACCATGGATAGGTCGCAGTCCTCTATCTGGCCTGTACAAAGCCTGTAGTGGCCGATACACAGGCAGTCGAAGTCCTGCGTGGATGAATGATTCGAACAACCCCATTGACCAAGGAGAACGATCGTTCTACTCTTTGCCCATGAACGAAATTACTCACTCAGAAACACGCGATATCATTCTCGATGTCACCGAGAAACTGATCTATAAAAGTGGTATCGCCGCCACCGGCATGGATCTTCTGGTCAAGACTGCCGGGGTTTCTCGAAAGAGCGTCTATCGCTATTTCGACAATAAGGAACAATTGGTCGTGGCCGCCCTGGAGCGGCGCGACGAGCGCTGGATGCACTGGTACCGCAGCGAAGTGGGCAAGGCCCAGGGCTCTGCCCAACGCCTGCTGGCGCTGTTCAGCGTACTCAAGGAGTGGTTCGGCCGCGAAGACTTTCGCGGCTGCGCCTTCATCAATACCAGTGGTGAAACCGGTGATCCGCAAGACCCGGTGCGCCAGGTAGCGAAACGGCACAAACAGAAGCTGCTCGACTATCTGGTCGAACTTTGCCAGGAACATGGCACGCAACAACCTTCGGAACTGGCGGCACAGCTGCTGATCCTGATCGATGGTGCCATTACCGTTGCGCTGGTCATGGGCGATTACAGTGCTGCCGATAATGCGCAATGCATGGCGCGAAAGTTATTGGATCTCTGATCGACCCGAAGCAGTGCTACGCCTTAGTTGGAACTGCAACTTTCATTGGAGACTACCCATGTCGTCTAACACCCAAGTGCGCCCACCGCTTCCCCCTTTCACCCGTGAATCGGCGATCGAGAAGATCCGCCTGGCCGAAGATGGCTGGAACTCGCGGGACCCGGAACGAGTATCCCTGGCCTACACCCTGGATACCCAGTGGCGCAACCGCGCCGAGTTCGCCCATGACCGGGAGCAAGCCAAGGCCTTCCTCACCCGCAAATGGGCCAAGGAACTGGACTACCGGCTGATCAAGGAACTCTGGGCCTTTACCGACAACCGCATTGCCGTGCGTTATGCCTACGAATGGCACGACGACTCCGGTAACTGGTTCCGTTCCTACGGCAACGAAAACTGGGAGTTCGATGAACAGGGGCTGATGGCCCGGCGCTTCGCCTGTATCAACGACATGCCGATCAAGGCCAGCGAGCGCAAGTTCCACTGGCCCCTGGGGCGGCGCCCGGACGATCACCCGGGCCTCTCCGAACTGGGCCTGTAATCGCCACGACCTTGTAGCCGCTGCCGAGCTTGCGAGGCTGCGACCAGGCTGCCAGGCCTGCATGCTCCAGGGCCCCTGCGGCCCTGCGGGCCATGCGCAGCCTGGGGCAGCGGCTACACGAAGCATGAAGGCCACGGGGCCTTCGACGCATCAGGCCGCGGCGTCCTGCCCGGCCTGGGCCTCCAGCTCGCGTACCAGGGGCAGTACGCGGCGGCCGAAGTACTCCACTTCCTCCTGGAAATGCAGGAATCCCGCCAGTACCAGGTCCACACCCACCGCCTTGAGCTCGACGATTCGCTGGGCAATCTGCTGCGGGGTACCGATCAGGTTGGTCTTGAAACCGTCGTTGTATTGCACCAGGTCCTCGAAGCTCGACTTGGCCCAGTTGCCCTCTCCTTCCGGCGAGGCCTGGCCAGCCTGCCTGGCCGCATCACCGAAGGCCCTGACCGCCTCTGGATCGGCCTGGTCGATGATCTGTTGCAGCACCGCCTGCGCCTCTTGCTCGGTATCCCGGGCAATCACGAAGGCATTCACCCCAATCTTCACCTGATGCTGGTTGGTCGCGGCCTTGGCGCGGATGTCATCGACCTGGGCCTTGATCCCCTCCACGCTGTTGCCGTTGGTGAAGTACCAGTCCGACACCCTCGCGGCCATGTCCCGGGCCGCTCGGGAGCTGCCGCCCTGGAAGATTTCCGGTCGCCCCAGGGGCTTGGGCTTGAGGCTGTAGTTGTCGAAACGGTAGAAGTCGCCCTTGAAGGTGAAATGCTCCTGGCTCCACACCCCGCGCAGGCAGCGGATGAACTCCTCGGAGCGGCGATAGCGCTCGTCGTGCTCCAGCCAATGCTCGCCGATGGCCTGGAACTCGCCCTTGAACCAGCCACTGACGATGTTCACGGCGATGCGCCCCTCGGTCAGTTGGTCGATGGTCGCCAACTGCTTGGCCGCCAAGGCCGGCTGCCAGGGCCCGGGCAGGATCGCCGCGATGACCTTGAGCTTGCTGGTGGCGGCCAGCAGCGCATGGCTGAACGCCACCGACTCATGCTGGTACTCGGCGCCGTAGCCGGCGGTAAAGCGGATCTGCGTCAGGGCGTATTCGAAACCGGCAGCCTCGGCGATCTGCGCCAGCTTGCGGTTGTAGTCGATGCCCCAGTGGGTACGCTGCGCGATCTTGCTGACCACCAGGCCGCCGCTGACGTTGGGCACCCAGTAGGCGAATTTCACGGCTTGCTGACTCATGGCTCGGTCCTCGGGATGGGAAAGGTACAGGGGTCCCGAGCAGCATGCGTGCCAAACCCGCAGCGAGCGGTCACCTCTGCCGAGCCTGCGAGGTGGCGACAAGGCCGCCAGGCCTTCAATGATCCAGTGCCCCCTGTGGCCCCGCGGGCCATGCGCAGCCTTCGGCAGCGGCTACACGGATGCAGTGCACCACGGTAGTTTTCCGGGATCACCAGCTACCGATCAACCAGGCGGGAAAGTATTGCGGACAACGATTTGTTGCAGGGCTGTTGCCAGGGCAACAGTTGCCGGCGGACTGGGCACTGGCCCGACCAGCAAAACCGGAGCCATGACGGTCGGCATGCTGTGTGCAATCACCTGCAGGACCTTTTGTCTTTTCCTGCCGATTGCGGAGCCATGCCATGACCGAACACCAGGTAATCAATCCACTGTCCACCGGGGTCGACTACGAACCCCTGGCCGAGCGCTTCCGACCGATCTTCCAGCGTATCGCCACAGGCGCCGTGGAACGCGAGCAGCAGCGCGAGCTGCCTCACGAAGCCATCCGCTGGCTCAAGGAGGCGGGGTTCGGTGCGGTACGGGTGCCCGTCGAGTACGGCGGCGGTGGTGCCTCACTGCCCCAGCTGTTCCAGTTGCTGATCGAATTGGCCGCGGCCGACGCCAACCTGCCCCAGGCCCTGCGTGGGCACTTCGCCTTTGCCGAGGACCGGCTCAACGCGGCTCCAGGGCCCGGGCGCGACCTGTGGTTCAAGCGCTTCGTCGCGGGGGACATCGTCGGCTGCGCCTGGACCGAAATCGGCGCGGTGGAGATCGGCCAGGTGCTGACCAAGGTCAGCCCCCACGGCAAGGGCTGGCGGCTGGACGGCGAGAAGTTCTACAGCACCGGGAGTATTTTCTCCGACTGGATCGATGTCTACGCCCAGCGCAGCGACACCGGTGAAAACGTGATCGCCGCCGTGCGCACCCACCAGCCAGGCGTCGAGCAGAGCGACGACTGGGACGGCTTCGGCCAGCGCACCACCGGCAGCGGCACCACCCGATTCACCCAGGCCGAGGTGGAGGCCGACAACGTCATCGACTTCGCCACCCGCTTCAAGTACCAGACCGCCTTCTACCAACTGGTGCTGCTGGCGACTCTGGCCGGTATCGGCCGCGCGGCCTTGCGCGACGTCGCCCATGAGGTACGGGTACGCCAGCGCATCTATAGCCATGGCAATGCACCACGAGCCAGTGCCGATGCCCAGGTGCAGCAGGTGGTGGGCGAGATCGCAGCCCTGGTCTATGTCGCCGAAGCCGCCACCCTGCGGGCCGCCCTGCCGGCGCAACAGGCCTACCTGGCGCGCTTTGCCGGGGACCCGGCGCAGGAGCACGAAACCAATGTGGCAGCGGAGATCGAATCGGCCAGCGCCCAAGTGGCGGTCACCGAGCTGGTCCAGCGTGCCACCAGTGAGCTGTTCAATGCCCTTGGAGCCTCGGATGTGCGCCGGGGCAAGGCCCTGGACCGGCACTGGCGCAATGCCCGAACCGTGTCATCGCACAATCCGGCGATCTACAAGGCGCGGATCGTCGGTGACTGGCACATCAACGGCACCGAACCGCCGTTCGCCTGGAAGATCGGCAACGGGCCCAAGGCCTGAAGCGGCTGCAACTCACCCTTGGCAGGGTGTCGGGCCAGGACCTTGGTCGCAGTCGCACCAGGGCGCGGGATGCAGGTAAGATGTCAGGCTTTCGCGCCCCCTGCGCTCCCGCCGAAATAAGCCGATTCCATGCCCTTCGATCTCAGCGTTGACCTGACCACCCTCGCCGTTCTCGCCCTCGTGGCCTTTATCGCCGGTTTCATCGATGCCATTGCCGGCGGGGGCGGCCTGCTCACCACGCCGGCCCTGCTCACCGCGGGCCTGCCACCGCACCTGGTACTGGGCACCAACAAGCTCAGCTCGACCTTCGGCTCGGCCACCGCCAGCTTCACCTTCTATCGGCGCAAGCTGTTCCACCCCCGACAGTGGATGCACGCCATCATCGGCACCCTGGTGGGCGCGCTGGCCGGGGCCATCGTCGCCCACTACCTGCCTGCCGAGTGGCTGAACAAGATGCTGCCGGTGATCGTCTTCGCATGCGGCCTGTACCTGCTGTTCGGCGGCACGCCCAAGGCACCGCTGGACAGCGACGCACCGATCAAGAAGAAATGGCAATCGACCCAGGGCTTCAGCCTGGGCTTCTACGATGGCGTGGCCGGTCCCGGCACGGGCGCGTTCTGGACGGTCAGCAGCCTGCTGCTCTACCCCATCGACCTGGTCAAGGCCAGCGGCGTGGCGCGCAGCATGAACTTCGTCAGCAACATCGCGGCGCTGGCGGTGTTTGTCTTTTCCGGGCAGGTGGATTGGATCATCGGCCTGAGCATGGGCCTGTCGGTGATGGTCGGGGCCTTCTTCGGGGCACGCACCGCCATCAGCGGTGGTGCCAAGTTCATTCGCCCGGTGTTCATCACCGTGGTCCTGGGCCTGACTGTGCGCCTAGCCTGGCAGCACTGGTTCAGCGTGGCCTAAGCGACGGGCCACATAGAGGTCGATCAGGTAGCGGGCAATCGAGCGCGACGCTGGCAACGGCGGCAGCGCGTGCACATTGAACCACTGGGCATCCTCGATCTCGTCTTCCTGGGGCAGGATCTCGCCACTGGCGTACTCGGCATGGAAGCCCAGCATCATCGAATGCGGGAACGGCCAGCACTGGCTGCCCACGTACTGGATGTTGCGGACTTCGATGCTCACCTCCTCGCGCACCTCGCGGACCAGGCAATCCTCTGCCGACTCACCGGGCTCGGCAAAACCTGCCAAGGTGCTGTAGACCCCGGTGACGAAACGTGGCGAACGCGCCAGCAGGATCTCGTCGCCACGGGTAATCAGCACGATCATGCTCGGCGAGATCCGCGGATAGGCCCGCAGGTCGCAGCCCTGGCAGTACATGGCACGCTCGAGCGGCACCTGCACCGTGGGTTTCCCGCAACTCCCGCAGAACCGGTGCTCCCGGGCCCAGGTGCCGATCTGCGCCGCATAACCGAGCACCTTGTACAGGGTGTGGTCGCTCTCCAGCATGAAGGCCCGCAGGCCTTTCCAACCACAACCTTGCACGTCGGCACGGCCACTGAGCTCCAGCAGGTACACCGGCTCGCCATCGAGGTGGCCGATGCCGTGCTCGGCCAATACCGGCAGGTCCTGGCTCTTGAGCCAGTGCCGGGGGAACAGCGCGCCGTTGTCATCGTAGAGAAAACCCTCCGGGCCACGGGCCACGGCCCAGCCGCCGGGAAGGTCGGTATCGAGTACTGCGGTGCTCCAGCGTGCAATCATCTTCTATCAGTCCAGAAATTCGGGTTTCTGTTTGCTCATGTGGGCGGCGATGGCCACGCGCAGGTCGTTGGACTGGAGCATCGCAGCGTTCCAGGTGGCGACGTATTCCAGGCCATCGTCGATACGATGGTCGCGCATGTAGCTGAGCATTTCCTTGGTGCCAGCCACGGCGATCGGCGACTTGGCGGCAATCTCCCGGGCAATCTCCATGACCCCGTCCAGCAGGCCCGAGGCATCGGCGAAGGTGCGATTGACCAGGCCGATGTCGAGCGCTTCCTCGGCGCCGAAGGTGCGTCCGGTGTAGGCCAGCTCACGCAGCATGCCGTCACCGATGATACGTGGCAAACGTTGCAGTGTGCCGACATCGGCGGCCATGCCGATGTCGATTTCCTTGATCGAGAATTGCGCGTCGGCAGCGGCATAACGCATGTCGCAGGCGCTGATCAGGTCGATGGCGCCACCCAGGCAGTAGCCCTGGATCGCCGCCAGCACCGGCTTGCGGCAGTTGTCCACGGCGTTGAACGAGGATTGCAGTTCAAGGATCTTGCGTCGCAGCAGGCGCGCGTTGCGCCCCACGTCCTTGCCCAACTCATTGGCCACCCCGGCCAGCAGCATCAGGTCGATGCCCGAGGAGAAATGCTTGCCGGCGCCACTGAGTACCACCACCCGGACCGCGTCGGTATCGTCGATCCAGCGGAAGATATCGACGATCTCGGTCCAGAACGCGGCGTTCATGGCGTTGATTTTTTCCGGCCGGTTGATCTGCACATGGGCGATGTTATCGGCGAGTTCGACACGAAAGGCTTGGTATTCGGACATGGCGACGATCCTTCTCTGGTCAGCAAACAAGGGCCGAACTATAGCAAGTGGCAACCGCGCCCCGTAAGGCAGCGCATTGGCCAAAAACAGGACTGGGCCTGGCCTGCTGCCTTATTCGGTGATCGGTTCAGGCCTGCTTTATCGCGTAGAAGGCAGCGGTCTCATAAGGCACGGTCACCTCGCGGCTGTCCCGCAATTGGGGTTCGCTGGCCACCAGCTCGGCGAGCTGTCGCTCCAGCGCATCGCGTTGGTCCTGAGGCAACGCGGCGATGAAACTGGTGGAGCGCACGCGATTGAAGATCACATCTTGCGCGGGGCCCGTGTGCCCATGGCTGAAGTGCTGCTCCTGCAACGGTCCGAAACCGGGATGGGGAAAGGCCTGGCGCCAGGCCCCGGTGTAGTAGCGTGGCGTGTCGCCCTGCAGGGCATTGACGATGCGCTCCAGGTGCGCCACCCAGGGCACTCGCGCATCGCGCTGGTTCCACACCAGCGCCAGCTTGCCATTGGGCTTGAGCACCCGGTGGATTTCATCCAGGGCCTGGTGGCTGGCGAACCAATGAAAGGCCTGGGCACAGGCCAGCACATCCACCGAGGCGTCACGTAGCGGGATCGCCTCGGCGCTGCCATTCAAGACCTGGGCATCGGGATACTGCTGCGCCAGCTTGGCACGCATCTGCGCCACAGGCTCCACGGCAATCACCTGGGCGCCGGTCGCCAGGAGTCGCGCAGTGAACTTGCCAGTACCGGCACCCAGGTCCACCACTACCCTGTCCGGCTGCAGCTCCAGCACCTGGCGCAACCAGGGTTCCAGCTCAGGCGGATAGCCGGGTCGGCCGCGAGCATAGGTATCGGCCGCCTGCTTGTAGCCATCGGCCGCAGCATGATGAATGGGCCGGTCGTTCATGAGGCACCTCCTGGTCAGGGGAAAGCGCCGTTGAGAATAACCCCTGCACGCCGCCGGCCACATGAAATTAATGTCAGCACCACACTGCCGGGGCTGACGCGTTAGCGCGACGTGGGCAGGCTCAGGAGAAAACGCGCGCCCCCCAGTGGCGAGGCCTCGACGGTCAGCGTGCCACCCTGGGCCTCCAGGGCGCGGCGACTGATGGCCAGGCCCAGGCCGAAACCGCCCGTGGAACGATCACGGCTGCGATCCAGGCGATAGAAAGGCTCGAAGACCCGCTCCCGCTCATCGTCGGGAATGCCGATGCCATCATCGTCGACCCAGATTTCGCAACCATGCTCCCCCACCAGCACCCCGACCTGGATGCGTTTTTCACAGTAGCGGGTGGCATTGCGCAAGAGATTCTGCAAGGCCCGCGCGGTCAGGCGCGGGTCCAGGGTGAAACGCTCCAGGGTGCCGTACAGCAGCACGTCGATGACCACATCCGACTCCAGTTCATCGTCGACGCTGCCCAGGATGCTGTCGATGAACTCATCCAGGGCCACTTCGACCTGCTCCGGCAGGCACGCTGGATTCTGTAATCGGCTGTAGGACAACAGCTCCAGCACCAGTTCGTCCAGTTCGCGGATATGCGCCACCAGCCCCTGCAGGCGCTCGCGGCTGGCCGAGGGCAAGTCGTCGGACAGGGCCAGGGCCAGGCCGAAGTCGAGCCGGGTCAGGGGCGTGCGCAACTCGTGGGACACCGCATTGAGCAAGTCACGCTGTTGGTTCAGGAGCTTTTCGATGTCCCCGGCCATGGTGTCGAACACATGGGCCAGGCTGCCGATGTTGGAGCTGGCCGGCAGTTGCGTACGCTCGTCCAGGTGCCCCTTGCCGAAGCGCTCGGCGGTGCGCTTGAGGCGCTCCAGGTCACGCCAGTGAGGCCTGACCCACAGCAGCAGGCAAGCCAGGAGCACCGCACCGATCAGGACATTGATGCTCCAGTACAACAAATTGACGTCCAGGGGGTCCGGCGGCATCACCAGCTTGACCGCCATCTGGTCGTGCAGCGGCGAAACCGCAAGCGTTCGCGAGCCCCAGTCGCCCACCCGCACGACCTTCTTGCCCGCCTGCAGCCGGGCGCGTTCGTCGGCGCTGAAATCAGGGTCGTCGATGCGTACCAGGGCGATCTGCAGTGGGTGGAAGTCCTCGTCCATCGTCTTCGCCAGCGCCGGCCACTGGGCGGGCGGCTGGGAGCGGAACTGCCTGGCAATCAACTCCTGCAGGCCTCGGGACTTGGTCAGGTTGTAGTCGATGAAGCGCTGGTGAAACACCTTGATCACCAGGTCGGGGACCAGGTACATCGCCGCACTGAAGGCGACGATGGTGATCAGGTACAGCCGTACCAGGATGCGTAGCATGGACTCAACATTCCCACTCGGAACGGCTGAACAGATAGCCTTTGCCCCACACGGTCTTGATCTTGCGGGCCTCGCCGGCATGATCGTCGAACTTGCGCCGCAGCTTGGAGATGGCCACGTCCACCGATCGGTCGGTGCCGTTGAACTCGATGCCACGCAAACGCTGCAGGATCTGGTCGCGGCTCAATACTTCGCCAGCATGCCGGGCCAGCACCACCAGCAGGTTGTATTCGCCGCTGGACAGCTCCACCAGTTGCTCGCGCCAGGTCACGGTACGCTCTGAAAGGTCGATGCACAGGTTGCCCATGAGGATCCGGTCGCTGGCCGTCTGCGGCTCACCGAGGCTACTGCGGCGCAACAAGGTGCGCACCCGGGCCAATAACACTCGCGGTTCACAAGGTTTTGTCACATAGTCGTCGGCGCCCATTTCCAGGCCCAGGACCTGGTCGTGGCTGTCGTCACGGGCGGTGAGCATCAGGATCGGCAAGCTGGCCGAATCCGCTCGTAGCAGCCGGCATACCTGCAGGCCATCCAGGCCCGGCAGCATCAGGTCGAGGATCACCAGGTCCGGGGGGCTGGTCCGGGCTCGCTCGCGCACCTGGTCGCCACGGCTGATGACACTGACCTGGTAGCCATTGCGTTCAAGGTAGCTGGCAATCAATTCGGAGAGCGCGGGATCGTCTTCGACAAGGAGGATGTTGGCCATGGAAGAAAGGTCTTTTTGAAGAAATACACAGTACCGGCGTCTATCAGATACCGGACAAGCAAGGCGCCAAGGATATACGCCCCGGCCCGTGCCGGCGCGCCTGCTTCACACTTTTTCACACAGCGCCTACGAAGCTTCACAGCGCGCGTTGTCTCCCGCTCTTAGCATGCCGGAGTCATTATTGGGGTATCAGCATGTCGAACAAACTCTTTACGCCGCTTTGCCTGGTGATTCTGGCCGCGACGTTGAGCGCCTGCGGCAAGGCCGCGGACGAACAGAAGGCACCACCGCCCAAGGTCCGGACCGAGACGATCCAGAGCCAGGCGCTATCGATCACCAGTGAACTGAGCGGGCGCATCGCCGCGCCGCGCATCGCTGAAGTGCGTGCCCGGGTCGCCGGCGTGGTGCTGCAGCGAACCTTCCGCGAAGGTTCGGACGTCAAGCAGGGCGACGTGCTGTTCCGTATCGACCCGGCGCCGTTCAAGGCCGACCTGGACAGCGCCATCGCCAGTCTGCGCAAGGCCGAGGCCACCGCATTCCAGGCGCGCCTGCAAGAGCAGCGCTACTCCAAGCTGGTGGCCGACCAGGCCATCAGCAGCCAGGAATATGACAATGCCCGGGCCGCCACGCGCCAGGCCGATGCCGAAGTGGCGGCGAACCAGGCGGCGGTACAGCGCGCCCGGCTCAACCTGGGGTATGCCACCGTCACCGCGCCGATTTCCGGCCGGGTCGGTCGCGCCCTGGTCACCGAAGGCGCACTGGTCGGCCAGAACGAAACCACGCCCCTGGCACTGATCCAGCAACTGGACCCGATCCATGCCGACCTGACCCAGTCCACCCGTGAGCTCAACGAGCTGCGCCGGGCCATGCGGGCCGGGCAGTTGCAACAAGTCGGCAAGGACCAGGCCAAAGCCACCCTGATCCTGGACGACGGCAGTTTCTACCCATTGCCGGGCAAGCTGCTGTTCGCCGATATCAGCGTCGACCCGGGCACCGGGCAGATCATCCTGCGCAGCGAATTCCCCAACCCGGACCTGGACCTGTTGCCCGGCAGCTTCGTGCGCGTACGCCTGGAGCAGGCCGTCGACCGCCAGGGCATCAGCGTGCCGCAGCGCGCCATCCAGCGCGACGGTGCTGGCATTGCCCAGGTGTTGCTGGTCAACGCCGAGAACCGTGTGGTGCAGCATCCAGTGCATCTGGGGGGCGTACAACAGGATCGCTGGATCGTCACCGCCGGCCTCAAGCCCGGTGACCGCATCATCGTCGAGGGCCTGCAACATGCCCGCCCAGGCGAGTTGGTGGAGATCGAAGACACTCCCGTGGTGCACGTCCAGAACCCAGGCCAGTAGGTAGTACAACATGCCGCAATTCTTCATTGACCGCCCGGTGTTCGCCTGGGTGGTCGCCTTCTTCATCTTGCTCGGCGGTGCGCTGGCGATTCCCAAGTTGCCCGTGGCGCAGTACCCCAACGTCGCCCCGCCGCAGATCGAGATCGCCGCGACCTACCCCGGCGCGTCGGCCCAGACCCTGGACGAGTCGGTGGTCAGCCTGATCGAGCAAGAGCTCAACGGCGCCGACCACCTGCTGTACTTTTCGTCCCAGAGCAGCCTGGGCAGCGCCACCATCACCGCGACCTTCCAACCGGGCACCAACCCGGAGCTGGCCCAGGTGGATGTACAGAACCGCCTCAAGGCGGTGGAGCCACGCCTGCCCCAGGCCGTGACCCAGCAAGGCCTGCAGGTGGAGAAAGTCTCCGCCGGCTTCCTGCTGCTGATCACCCTGAGCTCCAATGACGGGCGCCTGGACGAGGTCGCGCTCAGCGACTACATGGCGCGCAGCGTGCTGAACGAGATCCGCCGCCTGGATGGCGTCGGCAAGGCCCAGTTGTATGGCGCCGAACGGGCCATGCGGATCTGGCTCGATCCGCAGAAGCTGATCGGCTTCAACCTCACCCCCGCCGACGTCAACGCCGCCGTGGCTGCGCAGAACGCCCAGGTACCGGCAGGCAGCATCGGTGACCTGCCCGGCCCTTCCAGCCAGGAAATCACCGCCACCGTGCTGGTCAAGGGGCAGTTGGCCAGCCCTGAAGAGTTTGCCGACATCGTTCTCAAGGCCAACCCCGACGGCTCCACCGTGCGCATCGGCGATGTGGCGCGAGTGGAAGTGGGCAGCCAGGAGTATCAGTTCGGCACGCGCCTGAACGGCAAGCAGTCCACCGCCGTCGGCGTGCAGCTGTCCCCCGGGGCCAACGCGCTGAATACCGCGACCCTGATCCGGGCGAAGATGGACGAGCTGTCGCGCTACTTCCCCGCCGGCGTGGAATACAAGATTCCCTATGACACCTCGCCCTTCGTCAAGGTCTCGATCACCAAGGTGATCTACACCCTGCTCGAGGCGATGGCCCTGGTGTTCCTGGTGATGCTGCTGTTCCTGCAGAACATCCGCTACACCCTGATCCCGACCCTGGTGGTGCCGGTGGCCTTGATGGGCACCTTCGCCACCATGCTGGTCCTGGGCTTCTCCATCAACGTGCTCACCATGTTCGGCATGGTGCTGGCCATCGGCATCCTGGTGGACGACGCCATTGTCGTGGTGGAGAACGTCGAGCGGATCATGGCCGAGGAAGGCCTGCCGCCCAAGGAAGCCACGCGCAAGGCGATGAAGCAGATCACCGGCGCGATCATCGGTATCACCCTGGTGCTGGTGGCGGTGTTCATCCCCATGGCCTTCATGCCTGGCTCGGTGGGGGTGATCTACCAGCAGTTCTCGCTGTCCATGGCCACTTCGATCCTGTTCTCGGCGTTCCTGGCCCTGACCCTGACGCCGGCACTGTGCGCGACCCTGCTCAAGCCTGTCGCCGCTGGCGAGCACCACGAGCGTGGCGGCTTCTTCGGTTGGTTCAACCGCCGCTTCGAGCGCATCACCAACAGCTACCAGAGTGGCGTGGCCTACGCCCTCAAGCGCAGCGGTCGCTACCTGTTGGTCTACGTCATGCTGCTGGCGGTCATGGCGCTGTTGTTCGTGCGCCTGCCCTCCTCGTTCCTGCCAGTGGAAGACCAGGGCTACACCATCACCGATATCCAGCTGCCTCCTGGTGCCAGCCAGAATCGCACCATTCGCGTGGTGGAGCAGATCGAGGCGCACAACGCCACAGAACCGGGGGTTGGCGACACCACCATCATCCTGGGCTTCAGTTTCTCGGGTAACGGGCAGAACGCGGCGCTGGCCTTCACCACCCTCAAGGACTGGTCGCAACGGGGCCGTGACGACTCGGCGATGAGCATCGCCGAGCGCGCTACGGTAGCCTTCGGCGAAATCAAGGATGCCGTGGCCTACGCCATCCTGCCGCCGCCGATCGATGGCCTGGGCACGTCCAGCGGTTTCGAGTTCCGCTTGCAGGACCGTGGCGGCGTCGGCCATGAAGCCCTGATGCAGGCCCGCACCGAGCTGCTGCAGGCCGCGGAAAAAAGCCCGATCCTGGTCAACGTCCGGGAAAACGCCCTGGCCGAGGCCCCGCAAGTGTACCTGGAGGTCGACCGCAAGCAGGCCAATGCCCTGGGCGTGTCGTTTGCCGACATCGGTAGCCTGTTGTCCACCGCCCTGGGCTCGGCCTATATCAACGACTTCCCCAACCAGGGTCGGATGCAGCGCGTGGTGATCCAGGCCGCAGGCGATCAACGCAGCCAGGTCGAGGACCTGCTGCGGCTGAACGTACGCAACAGCAACGGCAAGATGGTGCCGCTGTCATCCTTCGTCCGGGCCAGCTGGAAGCAGGGGCCGGCGCAGCTGACCCGCTATAACGGCTACCCAGCGATCAGTGTGTCCGGTGAGCCGGCGCCAGGGCGCAGTACCGGCGAAGCCATGCAGGAAGTCGAGCGCCTGGTGGCCCAGTTGCCGGCAGGTCTGGGCCTGGAGTGGACCGGCCTGTCGTTGCAGGAACGCCTGTCCGGTAGCCAGGCCCCCCTGCTGCTGGGCCTGTCGCTGCTGGTCGTATTCCTGTGCCTGGCAGCGCTCTACGAGAGCTGGTCGATCCCGGCCTCGGTGCTGTTGGTGGTTCCGCTCGGTGTGCTGGGTGCCGTGCTGGCAGTGAACTTGCGCGGCATGCCCAACGATGTGTTCTTCAAGGTGGGCCTGATCACCATCATCGGCCTGTCGGCGAAGAACGCGATCCTGATCATCGAGTTCGCCAAGAGTCTGTACGACGAGGGGCATGACTTGCTGGACGCCACCTTGCAGGCTGCCCGCCTGCGCCTGCGCCCGATCGTCATGACCTCCCTGGCGTTCATTCTCGGCGTGGTACCCCTGGCCATTGCCACCGGCGCCAGCTCCGCCAGCCAGCAAGCCATCGGCACCGGGGTGATCGGCGGCATGATCACCGCGACCCTGGCAGTGATCTTCGTGCCGGTGTTCTTCGTGGTGGTGATGACGCTGGTACGCCGTGGCGGCTCCCGCTAACGCCTGATGCTTGCCGCCCGCAACGGCGCGGCAAGTGCCATCCGCCCCGCCGCCGACCTACTCCAGGCCGGCGGCTACAGGGCCAGGGCCAAGGACACGCCAGTGCTCAGGCAAATGCCCAACAGCAACAGCAGGTACAAGGCGATGGCTGCATAGGCGCCCTGTTTGGCGCAAACGAGCAAGGTACGGCCCATGTCGATGATCTCCGAAGCGGCAATGTCCGGAGATTGCGCCAGATGCAGGCGACGCGACAGTCACTTTTTTCCATGACGACGATCAGTTTGCTTGATCGCCGGCAAACCCTGGGTCAGTCCTGCAACAGACTGTTCAAGCGCTCGCGGGCCGTCTCCGGCTCACCTTCGAGCGGTTGCGCAGAAGACAGGATGGGACTGGAATAGAGCAACAACAGAACCACGGTCAGACGCATCATCATGCTATCGATCCTTGCTCGGGAAAGAGTCAATAATTCAGCGTCAAATTTAAACACATGGCCATGTGACACTACCAAGCAAAATTTGCCTGGCCTGTGAGTTCGCTCGCAAACAGGTCATGCAGGAGCGACAGCACTGCACCAGTGATGTCGCTCCTGCATACCGGGGGATCGGCGAGTCGGGATCAGCTATGGGACTTGTGGTCCAGAGCCGCATAGAAGTTGGCGCTTTGCTGCAGGTACTTCTGGGTGTAGGTGTTGGTCGCGGATTTCTTCTGGCTGATTTCCACATGGGCGCTGGCAGGCAGGACCACGCTGGCGGAAATGGCGGAAGCGGCGATCACGGAGAAGAGATTGAAGTTCATCGGTATAACCCTCGGATTCAGTTGGCTTGCTTGCCCGTGTGGGCCTTGAAGCAAACTTACTCCCGAGGGTTGGCGGGCAAAAATGCTTTGCACCAGTAGCCAATATCAGCGTCATTAATAGAAAGACTCAGGCCCCGGATGACGGGGCCTGTGGCTTATTGCCGCACCAAAAACTTGATATCGCTGGGGGCATCGAAGGGCAATTTCTGCACGGTCTTGCCGAGGAACCCGGTCTTGGCGTCACGCTCGATCACCACGATCTGGTTGCTCTTCTGGTTGCCGATCAGCACATAGCGGTTGCTCGGATCGAGGCTGAACTCCCGCGGGTGGTCACCTTCCACGGAACGGCGCTGGATCTCCTTGAGCTGGCCGCTGGCCGGATCGATGGCGAATACCAGCAGCTGGTTGGCGGTGCCACGGTTGCTCACGTACAGGTACTGGCCGTCCTTGGAGGCATGCAGCGCCCCGGCGGCTTTCTTCTCCTTGCTGGCGTTGGCCGCCAGGTCGAGGATCTGGCGCTGGGTCAGCTTGCCATCCTGGTAGTCGAACACCGCCACCTGGGCGCTCATCTCCATGGTCAGGTAAGCATGCTTGCCATCGGCACTGAACAGCAAATGGCGCGGGCCACTGCCTGGCGGTAGCTGGACGAAGGCTGGCTCGGCCGGGCTCAACGGATGCTCGGGATTGGCCTTGGGGTCATAGCGATAGACGAAGATCTTGTCCGCACCCAGGTCATTGGCGAACAGGAACTTGCCATCGGGCGAGGACACCGACGAATGCACGTGGGCCGATTGTTGGCGCTCGGGGTCGACCCGGCTGGCCGGATGGCTACTGAGTTGCACCACGGGCGACAGATGACCATCGGCACTGACCGGCACCACCGCCAGGCTGCCACCCGGGTCGACATCCACCGAGTAGTTGCTGACGAACAGGTAGCTGCCATCGGCGCTCAGGCTGGAATGGGTCGGCTCGTTGCCCTGGCTCTGCACCTGGTTGATCAGGCTCAGTTGATGGGTCTTGGGGGCCAGGCTATAGCTGCTGACGCGACCGATGGGATCGGCCTGTCCGGGACTGTTCTCGTTCACCGCGAAGACGAACTTCAGGTCCTTGGACAGGGTCAGCCAAGAGGGGTTGGAGCTCTTGATCACCTGCAACGGCTTGGGGTCGATTTGCCCGGTCCGCTCGTTGAAGTGCAGGCGGTACAAGCCTTGGCTCTGGCCTTGGGTATAGGAGCCCACCAGCAGCTCCTGGGTCTCCACCGGCGCAGCCTGCACCGCCATCGCGCCGACACTGCCCGCCATCAGCAGGGGCCAGAAATTACGCATCTTCATGGTCATCTTCCTCTTCGTCACGGGCACTGAAGGCACTCATGCATACCAGGCGGTGCTCACCGGAATCGCCTTTCAGGGTCCAGCTTTGCAGATCCGGGTCGAAAGTCGCGGCCTGCACCTGGGCCAGGCTGAAGCTCCAGCGCTTGGCGGCGCGGCCATCCATGCATTCGATCAGCAGCTCCTGGTCGTCGAGGCTGAAGTCGAAGGCGTGCAAGCCGTCGATCTCCAGCATGTCGCAGGCTTGCAGGGCGGTGAGCAAGGTATCGGTTACAGCGGTCATGGCGAGCCATCATCAGTGGAAAGGCGCAATCATAGCTGATTGGCGCGCGCCGGTAGGGCCAGTATCGCACTGGCCAGGGCAGGTTCCACCGGAGCCCTGGCAAACCCGGCCAGACTCGCCCGGCCAAGAATGAAAAAGGCCGCAACCCGAAGGTTGCGGCCAGGTACTGGCGCATGGCGCAATCAGTGAGCGAACAGCGAATTGCCCTTCTGCCCCGCCAGCTTCTCGGGACGGATCAGGAAGCGGGCCAGGGCTGGCAGCAGCCACAGGGCGCCGAACATGTTCCACAGCAGCATGAAGGTCAGCATCAGGCCCATGTCGGCCTGGAACTTGATGGCCGAGAAGATCCAGGTGCACACGCCGATGGCCAGGCACAAGCCGGTGAACAACACGGCCTTGCCGGTGGAGCGCAGGGTCTGGTAGTAGGCCTCCTGCAACGGCAGCCCAGCCCGCAGGAAGCTCTCCAGGCGGCTATAGATATAGATGCCGTAGTCCACGCCGATGCCCACCCCCAGCGCCACCACCGGCAAGGTCGCCACCTTGACGCCAATGCCCATGAAGGCCATCAGCGCGTTGCCCAGCACCGAGGTCAGGACCAGTGGCAGGACGATGCACAGGGTCGCCGCCCAGGAGCGGAAGGTGATCATGCACATGGCCGCTACGCAGATGTACACCAGGATCAGGATGGTCAGCTCCGAGGTCTTGATCACCTCGTTGGTGGCCGCCTCGATCCCGGCGTTACCGGCAGCGAGGATAAACTCCAGGCCATCCTTGTTGTTCTCCTTGGCGAACTCCTGCACCGCATGCACGGCGCGGTCGAGGGTCTCGGCCTTGTGGTCGTTGAGGAACACCAGCACCGGCGCCAGGGAGCAGTTGTTGTTGTACAAGCCGTCGGCCCGGGCGATGGAGTTGTTCAGCACATCGGGGTTGCGCGACAGGGTTTCCCATTTCAGGTTGCCCTCGTTCATGCCCTTGATCATCTGCTTGGACACGGTCACCAGGGAAATCGCCGACTGCACGCCCTCGGTGTTCTGCATCTTCCACATCAGCTCATCGATCGGCGCCATGGCCTCGTAGCGCGAGCAGCCTTCGGCGGCGGTCTTGACCATCACCACCAAGACATCGGAGCTGGTGGAGTAATTGCTGATGATGAAGTTGTTGTCCTTGTTGTAGCGCGAATCGGGGCGCAGCTCCGGCGCGCCCTGGTCAAGATCGCCGATCTTCAGGTTCTGGCTGTACCAGAGGCCGCCGCCAAATGCCACCAGGGCCAGGGCGATGGAAACGGGAGCCACCTTGGGGCTGGCAAAGCTGGACAGCCGACGCCAGAACGGGTGCTCGCGGGAAGCGTCCTTCTTGCTGCGCTCGACGGCACGCTTGCTGATGCCGACATAGGAGATCGCCACCGGCAACAGGATCAGGTTGGTGAACACGATCACCGCCACGCCGATGGAGGCGCCGATGGCCAGCTCGCGGATCACCCCGATATCGATGATCAGCAGCGTGATGAAGCCCACGGCGTCGGCCAGGATCGCGATCATGCCCGGCAGGAACAGCTGGCGGAAGGTCCTTCGTGCCGCGGTCAGGGCGTTATCGGCATCACTGGACTGCAAGGCGATACCGTTGATCTTCTGCACCCCATGGGAAATACCGATGGCGAAGATCAAAAACGGCACCAGCATCGAGTACGGGTCCAGGCCGAAACCGATGGCGTGCATCAGCCCCAGTTGCCAGACCACCGCCACCAGCGTGGTGATCAGCACCGCGATGGTGCTGCGGATGCACCAGGTGAACCAGTACAACAGCACCAGGGTGATGATGAAGGCCACGCCGAAGAACAGCACCACCATGATCAGGCCGTCGATCAGGTCGCCGACCTTCTTGGCGAAACCGACGATGTGGATCTTCACATTGGGGTTCTGCGCCTCGAACTTGTCGCGGATCTTTTCTTCCAGCTGGTGGGAGAACTTCTGGTAGTCCAGGGCCAGCAGCTTGCCCTGGTCCTGTGGGTCCGGGTAGGACTCCAGCAAGGGGATATCGACGATGCTGGACTTGAAGTCGTTGGCGACCAGGCGCCCGACCTGCCCGGACTTGAGCACGTTGTTGCGCAGCTTGTCGAGGCTATCGGCCGAGCCGTTGTAGCTCTGGGGAATCACCTCCCCCCCGGCGAAACCTTCCTCGGTGACCTCGGTCCAGCGCACGCTGGGGCTCCATAGGGACTTGAGCCCAGAGCGATCGACGCCGGGGATGTAGAACACCTCGTCATTGATCTGCCTGAGGGTCTCCATGTAGGCCTGGGTGAAGATATCGCCGTCCTTGGCTTCCACCGAAATCCGCACGGTGTTGCCCAGGTTGGCCAGGTCGTTGCGGTGCTCCATCATCCGCTCGATGAACGGGTGCTTGAGCGGGATCATTTTTTCGAAACTGGTGGACGGCCGGATCAGGGTCGCCTGCCAGAACAGGAATACGCTGACCAGCAAGCAGAGGAAGATCACTGCCGGGCGGTTGTTGAAAATCAGGCGCTCAAGAAAATTCGCCTTGTCCTGGTTCTGACTACTCATGGAGTTCCCCACCTTCTTATTATGTGCCCGGCCTAGTTGCTGCCGAGTTCAGCGCCGGTTGCCGTGGCAACCCGTACCCCGCCCTGCCCGGCCAGGATCAACCCACCATTGCCGGCACCACTGACCGCCGACAGCGAGATTCGATCCGGGCGATTGAAGACGCTGAAGCTCAGGCCATGATCGGTGCTGCGGATCACGCTGCCGCCGTTGCCGACGATCACCAGGGAACCGTCTTCGAGCACGGTAGCGCCAGACAAACCGAATTCCAGGGCGCCGCGAGCGGCATTCAGCTGCACCTGCTCCCAGGTGCTGCCAAAATCCGTCGAGCGATAGAGGTTGCCACGCAAGCCATAGACCAACAGGGTCGCCGGCTGGCCGGTGCCGATCACGCCGAACAACGAGCCCTCGTAAGGGCCTTCCAGGCGCTCCCAGGTCTGGCCGCCATCGGCGGAGCGAAACATGCTGCCCTGCTCGCCAACGATGAACAGTCCGGAATCCTTGATCTGGGCAATAGCGTTTAGATGGAACTGATCCGGGTTGTCCAGGCGATCGCTGGCGTCCTCCCAGTGCTGGCCGCCATCGGTGGTCTCCAGCAAGGCGCCATAGGCTCCCACGGCATATCCGACCTGGGCATCCTTGAACCACACGTCCAGCAGCGGTGCCTCGCGCTTGAGGTCCTGGAACTGCCGGGTCCAGGTGAGGCCACCGTCGGTACTGGCGAGCACCTGCGCGTCGTGGCCCACGGCCCAGCCGTGTTGCTCGTCGACGAAATACACCGCGGTCAATAGCTGCCGGCTCGGCACCTTGGCCTGGGCCCAGCTTGCGCCCTGGTCATCGGAATAGAGAATGTGCCCACGGTCGCCCACCGCCACCAGGCGCTTGCCGGCGTGGACCACATCGAGCATCAGGTTTTTCGCCGCCTTGGGCGATTCAATGGAATAGACAACCGTATCCGCTGCGCTGGCAGCGGCCAGGACCGGTGCCGGCAGTGTCGCGACACCCAACAGCGAGAGCGCTGCGGCCAACGCTGCGAACCCACGCAACGCCGGCGGGCGGCCAGCAACCACACCCATGACAGGCTCACTCATAGACCACTCCCCCATTATTATTGTCAGGTCGTTCAACCTTTCAGGGCGCCTGCAGGGTGTCGCGGGTGTTCGTCCGATCAAGCCGATCGTCCTGAAACCTGCAATCTAGAGCCCCTTTGGCTGCGGGCTATCCTATCGGGCTTTGGAAACGTCTGACAATCGACGCCACGTTATCTTTTGTTAATCACGTCCCCCCACGTGCACCCTGAATCATCGGGCATTCGTCGAAGTGATCGATATGTGGTCCAGGCAGGCGCCACCCTGCCGGTATAGGCCAGGGGCGGTCGTGGGGCAAGCGAAGAAGAAAGGAAGAAAGGACCGGCACGCCCATGGGCAAGGCCGGTCGGAACTGCAGGGAAATACCGGCCACGAAAGCGAACAGGCCCCCGAGGGAGCCCATTCGCCTTCGAGCCAGGTCAGGCGAGGCTCTTGCTCACCACCTCGAACACATCGCTGGACAGCTCGCCCGAGGCGCGAATGCGCTCCAGCTCGGCCTTCATCAATGCCTGCCGGGCGCTGTCGTACTTGCGCCAGCGAGTCAACGGCGCCAGTTGTCGAGAGGCAATCTGCGGGTTGATGGCATTGAGCTGGATCACCAGGTCCGCCAGGAAACGGTAGCCCGAGCCATCGCCAGCATGGAAGTTGATCAGGTTCTGGCCAGCAAACGCACCGAATACAGCCCGTACCTTGTTCGGGTTCTTGATGTTGAACGCCGGGTGCTCCATCAATGCCTTGACCCGCGCCAGTCCACCAGGCAGCGGGCTGGCGGCCTGCACGCTGAACCATTGGTCCATGACCAGCGCATTGTCCTTGAAGTTCTCGGCGAATACCGCCAGCGCCTGTGCCCTCTCGGCCTCGAACGGCGAGTTGACCAGTACCGCCAGGGCGGTCAGGCGTTCGGTCATGTTGTCGGCGCTGTCGAATTGCTCGATGGTGGCCGCCAGGACCTCGGGCTTGCCGACGAGCATCAGGTAGGACAAGGTAATGTTCTGCAGCGCGCGGCGAGCGAAGTGCTCGGACTCGGCCACATAGGCGGTGGCGCGGGACAGCTCGCGATTGTCCTGGTAGCGCTTGAGCAAGGCGTCGAACAGCTGCTCGGCCAGTTGCTTGCGAGCGAATTCACGGGCCCCATGGATAGCCTCGACATCCGCCACTTCGCTGATCTCGGTGAGATAGGCCTCACCCGGCAGCGACAGCATTTCCGCGACCATGGCCTGGTCCAGGCTCTCGTCGGCCAGCACGGTGCCCAGGGCGGTCACCAGGCGTTGGTCCATCACCAGGGCCTGGCCCTGCTGGTGCTGGCCGATCAGTTCCTGCAGTACCTGCACCGCCAACTGCTGGCCGGCATCCCAGCGGTTGAAACCGTCGCTGTCATGCTGCATGAGGAACATCAGTTGGTCGCGGTTGTAGGGGAAGCTCAGCTTCACCGGCGCCGAGAACCCACGCAGCAGCGACGGCAGCGGTTGTTCGGCAACATCGACGAACGTGAAGGTCTGCTCGGCCTCGGTCACCGAGATCACCCGGGAAGTGCCCTGGGCACTGGCCTCGCCAGCCAGGCGCAGGGCCATGGCGGCGCCCCGGCTGTCCAGCAGGCCCAACTCCACCGGGATCACGAATGGCAGTTTTTCCACCTTGTCCGGCGTCTGCGGGCAGCTCTGGCGGAAGGTCAGGCTGTAGGTCTTGGCTGCGGCGTCATAGGACTCGCTGACCGCGAGGCGCGGAGTACCGGCCTGGCTGTACCAGCGCTTGAACTGAGTCAGGTCGACGCCGTTGGCGTCTTCCATGGCCTTGACGAAATCGTCGCAGGTCACGGCCTGGCCGTCGTGGCGTGCAAAGTACAGGTCGCTGCCCTGGCGGAAGCCCTCGGCGCCCAGCAGGGTGTGGATCATGCCCACCACTTCCGAGCCCTTCTCGTACACGGTCAGGGTGTAGAAGTTGGAGATCTCGATGAAGCTCTCCGGGCGCACGGCATGGGCCATGGGACCGGCGTCTTCGGCGAACTGGTGGGTGCGCAGGTAGGCCACGTCCTGGATGCGCTTGACCGTGCGCGAATTCATGTCCGAAGAAAACCCGGCATCACGGAATACCGTGAAGCCTTCCTTGAGCGACAGCTGGAACCAGTCGCGGCAGGTGACCCGGTTGCCCGACCAGTTATGGAAGTACTCGTGGGCGACGATGCCCTCGACCCGCTGGTGGGCGCCATCGGTGGCGGTCTCGGCACGGGCCAGCACGGCGCTGGAGTTGAAGATGTTCAGGCCCTTGTTTTCCATGGCGCCCATGTTGAAGTCATTGACCGCGACGATCATGAAGATGTCCAGGTCATACTCGCGACCGTAGGTCTGTTCGTCCCAGCGCATGGACTTCTTCAGGCTGTTCATGGCGTGCTGGCACTTGTCGATGTTCTCCGGCTCGACATAGATGCGCAGCGCCACGTCGCGGCCGCTCATGGTGCAGAAGCTGTCCTCGACACACCACAGGTCCCCTGCCACCAGGGCGAACAGGTAGGCCGGCTTCATGAACGGGTCTTCCCAGGTCGCCCAGTGCCGGCCGTCTTCGCCCGGGCCGCTGGCGATCGGGTTGCCGTTGGACAGCAGCACCGGATAGCGGTGCTGCTCGGCCACCACGGTGGTGGTGAACTTGCTCATCACATCCGGGCGGTCCAGGTAGTAGGTGATCTTGCGAAAGCCCTCGGCCTCGCACTGGGTGCAGAACATGCCGCTGGACTTGTACAGGCCTTCCAGGGCGGTATTGCTTTCGGGGTGGATCCGCACGCTGGTATCCACGGTGAAGCTGGCGCTGGCTGGGTGCAGGGTCAGGTAGCTGTCGTCGAGCTGATAGTCGCCAGCTTCCAGAAGCTGGTCGGACAGGCTCACCGACAGCAGTTCCAGCTGCTGGCCGTCGAGCACTAGGGGCGGCAGCCCGGCACCACGGGCCGGGTTGCGACGCATCACCAGTTGCGCATGGACCAGGCTGTGGTCCTCGAACAACTCGAAGGTCAGGTGCGTCTCGTCGATCAGGTACTCGGGGGCCTGATAGTCCTTCAGGTAGATCATCTTCGGCTGTTCGGTGCGCATGGCGAATTCCTTCTACTGATGCACGGCCAGCTGGTAGGCCGTGTACTTGCGAATGTTGATCACGCCGGTGTCGAAGATCAGGTACTGGCCCTTGATCCCCAGCAGGGTGCCTTCGGCGATCGGATTCTTGTCCAGGTTGAAACTGACGATCTTGGTCGGGTACTCCTCGACCGGATAACGGATTTCCAGGGGTTCGATGTCACGCACCGGCTGGATCGCCTGCAGGCCGAACCGCTGCTGCAAGGCCAGCAGGCCCTCGGCGCAGGATGCGAACAGCTGCTCGCGCACCTGCACCAGGTCCACGGCCTGGGCATCGCCCTTGAGCAAGGCCCGCCAGTTGGTCTTGTCGGCCACCTGGGAACGGAACAGGTCTTCGACGAAACCGGACTGCTGGCGGGTCGCTACACGCATGATCGGTAACGCCTGGCTGGCGCCCTGGTCGAGCCAGCGAGTGGGCAACTGGGTCGCCCGGGTGATGCCGACCTTGATCCCCGAGGAGTTGGCCAGGTAGACCACGTGGTCGGTCATGCAGAACTGTTCGCCCCAGGACGGCTCGCGGCAGGTGCCGGAGTCGTAGTGGCAGCGTTCCGGGCTCATGATGCAGACATCGCACTGGGCCAGCTTGGTCATGCACGGATAGCAATAGCCCTGGCTGAAGCTGGTCTTGGTCTTGCGTCCGCAATGGGTGCAGTGGATCGCCCCCAGGTATTCCAGGCGCAGCCTGCTGCCGATCAAGGGGTTGACCGGCACCTCGCTATCACCCAGGCGAAAAGCGTATTGCACATTCGGCCCGTCGAGACGAGCCGACATTTTACTGATGGAGCCGCGGCCGATCTCGATCAATGGATGGCATCCGACTTGAACAGGATGTTCGGCACCGGCTCGGACTTCGACGAGCACTCCTGCGGGCCCATGTAGCCGGTGCGCTCCTCCTCCGGCAGGTTCTGCATCTCCCAGGCGATCATCGCCTGCAGCGACAGTTCACGCTGCTCAGCGGTGAGCTTGCGGCCATCGGACCATTTGCCGATCTCCACCGCCAGCTTCAGGCTGCGATAGATATCGGGGGTGATGTTTTCGATCATTTCGACAAAGGACGACATACCAGACTCCTGAACTCAAGGGGCCGGTCTACGGCGGCTGTACAAGCCACCCAACAGACCGGTAAGGCAACCGACGAGCAAACCGCCAACATGGGCGGCATTGGCGATTTCACCGAAGCCGATCATCGAGATCAGCCCGGACAGACACAGCAGCAGCCACACCAGCATCATCACCAGCACACCCCGGGGCAGGCGGTAGATGGGGTTGGGCGACAGCCATTGATAGATCCAGCAATGCCCCAGCAGTCCGTAGAGCACTCCGGAGAGGCCACCGAACAAGCTCGGGCCACTGAAATAATATTGCGCGTAGTTGGACACCAGGCTGAACAGCAGGGTCAGGCCCAGCAGGTTGATACTGCCCTGGCGCAACTCGATGCGCCGCCCCAGTTCCCAGTACCACATGCCGTTCATGGCGATGTGCAGGATGCCGAAGTGAACCAGCATCGGTGTCACCAGGCGCCACCATTGCCCCGCCGCCAGGCTGTCGGCCAGGGAGCTGAACTGGATGTAGTCGCCCGCCACGCGAAACTGCAGGAAGGTGAACCAGCTCAAGGCCTGCAGGTTGTCCCCCAACAGGGTGATGCCACAAACCGCCAGGCTCAGGACCAAGATCAACGCGGTAACCGGGCTGCGTCGCAATTGCTGGACCAGCCCAAGGCCCACCGGGGCGGCGGCCTGGGGAATGTCCAGTTGCTGTTCGGGATCGCCCTGGGGAAAACGCTGGTACAGGTCCAGCACGTCCTCGCGGATGGATTCGGGCACCCACAGCACCTGCTCCCCCGCTTCCTCGCTGACCCGATGGGGCACTTGCATGCGCTGCAAGAGCTTGACGAAGCCGCTGAGGTCAGTGGCCAGGGGCAGGCGCAAAATCGCTACCGCGCTCATCGCAGCACCTCCGGCCGCTCGACGTCGACCCAGACGAACTTGTTCGGGTCCAGGCGCGTTTCCTGGTCCAGGCGGTAGGCGGCGAGCTTGCCGTAGAGCACCGCGCTGTAGTCCAGGCAGGCCAGGTTGGGCCGGATCGGCGCCGGCGTGCCGCTGCGCCAATAGTGGCCGACGAACAGCAACGGCTCCTCGACGGCGTAGCGCAGCAGGCTGTTCTTCTCGTCCCTGGACAATGGCGTGCGCGCTACTGGCTCGGGCAAGGCATCGGGCTGGAAGACGATGTCGCCATAGGTCTGCGGGTCGTCTTCCCAGAACTTGGTACGGAAGAACGAACGGGTCAGGCCGTCGCCGCTGGTCATGGTCAGGCCATGGGGCAGGCGCATGTCGGTGCCACGCAGCAGGCGGTCGAAGGCATTGCTGGCAAAGCTGTCAGGCAACGCCGAGGCCTGGAGGAAATCGCGATCGATGCAGCCGTCCGGGTAGCGCTGGCGTAGCTGGGTGATCAGCGCCGAATCCCAACAGGCATGGACCACCCGGAAGCGCCCGGCGTCGACGAACAGCGGCATCTGGTAGAACCACTGAAGAAAGTCATGCCAGTCGCCCGGGTGCTGTTCGAACTGCGCCAGGGTCTCGTGGATCAGTCTGGCATGGCGCGGTGTGTGCTCGCGCACGAACTGCTTGCCACTGCCCGGCGCGGCCGGTGTACTCCAGCCCAGGGCATTGAACTCATGGTTGCCCATGATGCACAGCGCCTGGCCGGCCTCGGCCATGTCGTGGACGATGTGCAGGGCCTCGCGAATACGCGGGCCGCGGTCGATGATATCGCCGAGGAACACCGCCATGCGCGATGGATGCCGCCAGACGCCGCCCTGTTTGTGGTAACCAAGTCGGTCCAGCAGGTGTTCGAGGGTCAGGGCGCAACCGTGCACATCACCGATCAGGTCGTAGCTACGCGCGGGATCGAGCATCAGTCGCCTCCACCACCCAGGCGGCTGCCCCAGCCGAGCTTGGTCCGGCAGACCTCATAATAGTTATGGTCCAGGGGATGGATCAGGCGCAGTTTCTGGGCCTTCTTGCTGACCGTGATGGTGTCGCCCGGGGCGCAGGTGAAATGGTTCTGCCCGTCGCAGGAGACTTGCGGGTAGATCTGCATATCTTTGGACACGACGATTTTCAGCTCACTGTTGCCATCGACCACGATCGGCCTTCCGGACAAGGTATGGGGGTACATCGGCACGATCACAATGGCATCGAGCTTGGGATGCATGATCGGGCCGCCGGCAGACAGTGCGTAGGCCGTGGAGCCGGTGGGGGTAGCGACGATCAGGCCGTCGGCCTTCTGGCTGCAGACGAACTGGCCATCGATATAGATCTCGAACTCGATCATCCGGGTCGACTTGCCCGGGTGCAGCACTACGTCGTTCAGTGCATCGCCCTGGCCGATGGCCTCGGCGTGCCGGCGCACCTCGGCCTGCAGCAGGAAGCGGTTCTCCACCAGGTAGTGGCCATCCAGTACTTCGGCGACCTTGATCTCCAGCTCATCGGGGCGGATGTCGGTAAGAAAGCCCAGGCTGCCCCGGTTGATTCCCAGCACCGGGGTGTTGTGCCGTGCCAGGGCCCGGGCGGCGCCCAACAAGCTGCCATCACCGCCGACCACGATGACCATGTCGCAGACCTCGCCCAAGAGCTTGCGCGAGGAGGTCTGCAAGCCGTGGCCTGGCAGCACTTCGGCGATAGTGTCCTCGAGGATCACGTGCAGGTGGCGTTCGAGCAGAAACTTTTTCAGTCGGCGAATGGTGTCCAGCACCTGGGAACTGCCCAGGCGACCGATAATGCCGATATTGCGAAATTGCTCCATGGGGCTCCTGCGGGGTTCGGGTTCAGGCCAAACGCTGGATTATGGGCGAAACCCGGCCGCAGACAAAATCCTTTCAGCCCTGTGGCCCTGTCGAAGTGCCGCGCCGACCGGAAACCCGGGCATTTGTCGCAGCGCCACCGGGTTTGCAGCTATGCTCGCAACATGCTCCCATTTCCGGATTTGCTCGATTTCCCCCGCCAGTTGCGCCAGCCTGAAGTCCGCGACCTCGCCTGGGTCATCCTCGCGCCGCCGATGCTCAGCCACACGCCCTGGCCCCAGCGTCACCCCCTGGCCGGCAGTGACTGGGTGCAGGCACCGCATTTACTGGTCCACTGGTTACGGCAACAAGACCAGGACAGTAGCGCCCTGCGACACTGGCTCAGCCGCAGCCCGACCCGACGCCTGGGCCTGTACTACGAACGGCTGTGGCAATTTGCCGTGCAACAGGCTCCGGGGGTCGAGCTGCTGGCGGCCAACCTGCCGATCCGCCGCGGTGGCCACACCCTGGGCGAGCTCGACATGCTGCTGCGCGACCGCGACGGGGTGCACCATCTGGAACTTGCCATCAAGCTCTACCTCGGCCCACAGCAAGGCGACGGCACCGATTGCAGCCAATGGCTGGGCCCCGGCTGCCATGATCGGCTGGACCTCAAGCTGGCCCATCTGGATGAACATCAACTGCCGATTTCCACGCGATTGGAAAGCCGGGAGGCGCTGGCGGCACTGGATATCAATCAGTTCAACGCCGCCCTGTGGCTCGGGGGTTACCTGCTCTACCCCTGGCCGGGCCATGCCGAACCGCCCCGGGGCGCCCACCCCGGACACCTGCGCGGGCGTTGGCTGCACCAACGGGACTGGCCCGCCTTCATCACCCAGAGTCCGGCGGGGCGCTGGCAGCCCCTGCCCCGCCAGGCCTGGCTGGCCCCGGCCCGCTACCCTGGCGAGCACACCTGGAGCAGCGCCCAGCTCCAGCAATGGCTGGGTGAACTCGACCCACTTGCTCCGGCGCAATTGCTGGTGCGCCTGGAACAAAGGCGCGATGGCGACTGGGTCGAGGCCGAACGCCTGTTCCTGGTGTCCAATCTCTGGCCTCACCTGCCACCCATACCGCAGCCTTAGGCCAGCGCTGCCGATCTCACCACGTCAGGCGCAAGGCCAGGGCTGCCAGCGTCGCCAGCAACACCGGCAGTGTCAGCACCATCCCGACCCGCAGGTAATAACCCCAGCCGATGTGAATCCCCTTGCGCTCCAGCACATGCAGCCAGAGCAGGGTCGCCAGGCTGCCGATAGGGGTGATCTTCGGCCCCAGGTCGCTACCGATCACATTGGCGTAGACCATCGCTTCCTTGATCACTCCCGTGGCGTGGCTGGCCTCTATGGACAAGGCGCCGACCAGCACCGCGGGCAGGTTATTCATCACCGATGACAGCCCCGCCGCCAACAATCCGCTGCCCAGTGCGGCGCCCCAGACCCCGGAGGCGGCAAGGCCGTCGAGCCAGCCGGCCAGGTACGCGGTCAGCCCGGCATTGCGCAGGCCGTACACCACCAGGTACATGCCCAGGGAGAAGATCACGATCTGCCAGGGCGCCTCCCTGATGACCTTGCGCGTGGAAATCCTGTGGCCCCGGGCCGCGACTATCAGCAACAGGGCCGCGCACACCGCGCAAATAGCACTGATGGGAATGCCCAGCGGCTCCAGGGCGAAGCAGCCCAGCAACAGGATCAGCAACACCCACCAGCCGGCCATGAACGTCGCACGGTCATGGATGGCGCTTGCAGGATCGGCCAACTGCCGGGGATCGTAGGATTGAGGGATATCCCGACGAAAAAACCACAGCAGCACCGCCAGGGTCGCGATGACGCTCACCAGGTTCACCGGTAGCATTACCGCGGCATAACGATTGAAGCCGATGCCGAAGAAATCGGCACAGACAATATTCACCAGATTCGAGACCACCAGCGGCAAGCTCGCGGTATCGGCGATAAAGCCCGCACCCATGACGAATGCCAGGGTCGAGGCCGGGGAAAAGCGCAGGGCCAGGAGCATGGAGATGACAATGGGCGTCAAGATCAGGGCCGCACCATCATTGGCGAACAGCGCCGAAACCAAGGCCCCCAGCAAGACCATGCAGGCGAACAACCGGCGTCCCCGGCCTTGACCCCAACGCGCCACATGCAGCGCCGCCCAGGCGAAGAACCCGGCTTCATCCAGCAGTAGGCTGATGATGATCAAGGCCACGAAAGTGGCGGTGGCATTCCAGATGATCTGCCACACCAGGGCAATGTCGCCGGGGTGCACCACTCCACTGAGCAGCGCCAGGCCGGCACCGATCGTGGCACTCCAACCCACGCCCAGGCCCCGGGGCTGCCAGATCACCAGGATGAGGGTCAGCAGGAAGATCGCCACGGCAATCAGCATGTTCGGGAAGTCACCATGGATGGCGGGAACTGGCGCGCCAGGGAACGCAGCGCAACCAGGCAAAGCGTAGCGGCAGGCCTGGATCGACGAGAAGCCGGCCTGGCGCTACGCCAGGCTTCAACTGCGTTTTTGCTGTTCGACCCACTGGCCGTAGGCGTTGATGAAGCTCTGCAGGAAAGGCCGCGTGGTATCCGACAACTTGCCGGCATCATCGAAGGCCGCGCCCGCGCCGCCCATATAGGCCTCGGGTTGCTGCATGCACGGCACATTGAGGAACACCAGGGACTGGCGCAGGTGGTGGTTGGCCCCGAAGCCGCCGATAGCTCCCGGGGATACGCTGATCACCGCTCCCGGCTTGCCGCTCCAGGTGCTCTGGCCATAGGGGCGCGAGCCGACATCGATGGCATTCTTCAATGCCGCCGGCACCGAGCGGTTGTATTCAGGCGTCACGAACAGCACCGCATCGGACTCGCGGATCTGCTGGCGGAACCTGGCGTAGGCGGCCGGCGGGGTGTGCTCGATGTCTTCGTCATAGAGCGCCAGGTCGCCTATCTCGACAATGTTCAATTGAAGATTGGCGGGTGCCAGGTCGGCCAGGGCCAGGGCGACCTTGCGATTCAGGGACTGCTTTCTGAGACTGCCGACCAGCACTGCAACCTTGTAGACATTGCTCATTGGAGTTTCCAACCATTGGCTTGGGAGAGTTGCTAGTTATAGATGAGCCGGGGTCGTATCTGCTAGCCCACCCCGTGCATTTATGCACGGGAAGCGGCCATCGACTCCGAGCCAGGCCCACAACAGAATATTTTTTTTCGGGAGCAAAACTTCCCCCGCTCCCACTGGGTCTACAGCACCGAATTTTGCGTGTTTTATTTCCAGAGGCTCTAATAAATGGCAGCAGTACTTGTCGGACAATTCCATGCAAGAGATGCCGAGGGACGGGTGTATTCCGTCCACGAATTCCAGGAATCCATGCCTTCAGCGGACGGCGAAGCCGGCTCGGAACCAGTCACCACCTACCGCCTGGCCATCGGTGACCGGGTCAAGAAACTCGACGACAACCAATTCTTGCTGGTGCAGGCGGATGTAACCCTGGTGCGTGAACCCGAGTCGCCAGTGAATCAGTGACCCTCCCCTGCTCTTCGCCCAGCCCTGGCCGCTGCGACATCAACTACAGATTCGCGGCGCAGACTTGGGTTAGGATTCGACGCTTGCTTCCCTGACCGGCCGGATATGGATTTCAAGCATGCGTCTACGTCATATCGAAGTGATTCAAGCGCTCCTGCAAACCGCTCACCTGGGTACCGCCGCCGAGTTGCTGCAGCTCTCGGTGGCCGAGGTCGAGGCCCTGCTGCGCGACGCCGAAAGCCAACTGGGCTTGATGCTGTTCGCCAGCGTGCGCGGACGCCTGCAAGCCACCCGCGAAGCCTTGGAGCTACAAGTTGCCATTACCCGGGTCTACGACGCGTTCGAGCCCGTGCAACGCCTGGCCGACAGCCTGCGGTTCCACCAGGCGCCGCCCTTGCGCATCGTTGGTACCGCTCCATTGGTCCAGCAATTGCTCCCCCAATGCATCGCCGCCTTGCGCCGGCGCTTCGTCGATACGCCGTGCAGCCTGCTGTGCCAGAACACCCGTGAGATCACCGACAGCCTGCTGCTGCGCCACTGTGACCTGGGCCTGAGCCTGCATGACCCCGAGCACCCGGACATTCACAGCCAGAGCCTGGCCCAGGGCAAGCTGTTCGTCCTGGCGCCCCACGGCTGGCTGCAGGCCAAGCAAAAATACGTGTCCCTGCAGGACCTGGCCGGCCAGGCCATGGTCGGCCTGGAGGACCTGGACCCATTGGGCGCGACCCTGGCCAGTAAATTGCAGAACCTGCGACCCAGGCCGGTGATCCAGACCCGGGTACAGACCTACCAGATGATGCGCAGCCTGGTGGAAGCCGGCGAAGGCCTGGCGATAGTCGATCCCTTCACGGCCGCCGGCGCTCGGAGCGCGGGTCTCGATATCAGCCCTTTATCGCCCCCCATCGGCATCACCCTGTATGCCCTGCGCCGCAAGGGCAGCGAAACCTCGCCCCTGCTCAATGCCCTGATGGAGCTGCTGGGCGAACAGGCCACGGCGCTGCTTGCAGGTTAAGAAGCGTTGCCTGCGGGGTCTTCGGCGAACAGCAGGTACCAGAAGATCGCCACCTCGCGAGTCTGTGGATCGATACCGCGATAACGCAGGCGATCCACCCCGCCCACGACATAACCGCAACGTTCATACAGGCGACAGGCACCCAGGTTGTTGTTCTGGGTCTCCAGCATCACCCCCGGCAAACCCTTCCTGCGACTCCAGAACTGCGCGACTTCCAGCAGTGTCCTGGCCACCCCGTGACCTCGCGCCGGGGCGTGGACCGCCAGTTCATCGATATGCCCATACCCATTCCAGTTGGTACTGACCACCACGTGCCCGACCGCCTGGCCATCGAGATAAGCCATGAAGACTTCGCTGTCCGGCGCATTGCGATAGCTGCTGAATTCCTCGGGATCGATGCCATAGCACTTGCGATAGGAGGCGATCCGGCACAGCGGCCAGTCGGTCACCGCTACCCCGTGCGCGACCTCGGCGTAGGCATCGACCTGGAAACTGAAGTCACTGCCATTGATATAGGCCGCGAACCCTGCATCGGCGACACGAACCTGCACTCGCGACTTCCCAACATTGACCGTGGACGGCATAACGGCAGGCTCCTTACTCCTTGATGCAATCGACGGTGTAGTGCCGCCCATTGCCTTGTTCTTCATGTTGCAGACCGTGCACATCGGCGACAAAGCCCGGGAAGCTGCTATCGAAGGCGCGGGCGAACGCCAGGTAGTCGATGATCGAGCGGGTCGATTCGGTGAAGCGCTCGCCGGGCATGATCAACGGAATGCCTGGCGGGTAAGGCACCAGCATCACGGCGGCGATGCGCCCCTGCAACTGGTCGATGGAGACTGCCTCGACATCGCCGCGCACCAGGTGGTCGTAGGCGTCGGCAGGTTTCATCGCCACCTCCGGCAATACCGTGTACATGCGCTTGAGGTGCTTGGCCGTGGCGTTGCTGCGATAACAGGCATGCAACTGGTCACACAGGTCCTGCAGCCCCATGCCCTGGTAACGCTGCGGGTCCTGGCTGGCGACACTGGGCAGGCAACTGGCCAGGCTGGCGTTGGCGTCGTAATTGCGCTTGAACTCCAGAAGCTCGGTAAGCAAGGTGCTCCACTTGCCCTTGGTGATGCCCATGGAGAACAGCACCAGGAAGGAATACAGGCCCGTCTTCTCCACCACCAGCCCACGCTCCCACAGGAACTTGCTGACCACCGCCGCGGGAATCCCATGCTCGCTCAGGGCTCCTCCGGCGGTCAGGCCAGGCATCACCAGCGTCACCTTGATCGGATCGAGCAGTACATAGTCGTCGGTGACGCCGGCAAAGCCATGCCACTCGCCGTCGGCCTCCAGCAACCAGTCGCCCGTGCATACCTGATCGATACCTTCGACCCGTTCCGGCTGCCAGACCGAAAACCACCAGTCATCGGCGGCGATGTTCTGCCGCAGGTTGGCCAGAGCACGGCGGAAGCTCAGGGCCTCGTCGAACATTTCCTGTAGCAGCGAGCGCCCTGCCGGGCCCTCCATCATGGCCGAGGCCACGTCCAGCGAAGCGATAATGCTGTACTGCGGGGAGGTGGAGATGTGCATCATGAAGGCTTCGTTGAAGCGGTCACGATCCAGTTGCCGGGCGCCACCGTCCTGCACATGGATCATCGAAGCCTGGCTGAAGGCCGCCAGCAGCTTGTGGGTGGAATGGGTGGTGAACACCAGCGGACTGTCGGCCGAACGCGAGGTCCCCATGCCATAGCGGCCGGCAAAGAACTCGTGGAACGCCGCATAGGCGTACCACGCTTCATCGAAATGCAGGACCTCGACGCTGCTGCCCAGGCTCTGCTTGATCAGCTCGGCGTTGTAGCACAGCCCGTCGTAGGTCGAATTGGTGACCACTGCCAACTTGACCTTCGGTGCACGGCCACGCGTCAGCGGGCTGGCATCGATCTTGGCCTGGATCGACTCGGTGCTGAATTCCTCGAGGGGAATCGGCCCGATGATCCCCAGCTCGTTGCGCTCCGGACACAGGTACAGGGGGATCGCGCCGGTCATGATGATCGAATGCAGGATCGACTTGTGGCAGTTGCGATCCACCAGCACCAGGTCGTCACGACCGACCATGGAGTGCCAGACGATCTTGTTGGCCGTGGAGGTGCCATTGATCACGAAGAAGGTGTGATCGGCGCCGAAGTTGCGCGCGGCGCGGGCCTCGGCTTCCGCCAGGGGGCCGGTGTGATCCAGCAGCGAGCCCAGTTCCGGCACCGACACCGACAGGTCCGAACGCAGGGTGTTCTCGCCGAAGAACTGATGAAACGCCTGCCCCACCGCACTCTTGCGATACGCCACGCCACCACCATGCCCCGGGGTATGCCAGGAATAGTTGGAGTCGGCGGTGTGTTGCACCAGGGCCCTGAAGAATGGCGGCAACAGGCCATCGAGGTAATTGCGTGCGGCCCGGGCCACTTGCCGGGCCAGGAACGGCACGGTGTCTTCGAACAAATAGAGGATGCCGCGCAACTGGTTGAGTTCGCTCATGGCGTCGGCCGGGGCGTTTTCCAGGGTCACCTGCTCGCCCAGGGCAAAGATCGGCAACAGCGGTGCGCGCACCCTGGCCAAACGAATCAGCTCCACCATGTTTTGCAGCAGGTGGGTGTTCTCCCCAGCGCCCTCGGCGGCGATCAACATGCAGGCCAGGCCATGGTGCGTGGAAGCCACCAGCCGCCCCTCGGCATAATCCACTGCGGAAAAGATGCTGAAGCCATCCTTTTCCAGTTCCCGGGCGATCCCTCGTACCCGGTCCCCCGCGACCGTATCGGCCTTGATGTCACGGTGCACGATCAGGATCGGAAACTGCAGGTCTTTATACATGGGGCAACAAGTCCTGAGGCGACGGGGGAGCCCCGCCAATCCACTCAGGGTAGAAGCTGCAAAGCATGCATGTCACCCCAGGCAGGGACTCCCTGTAATAAAACGTCGCACTGGGACAACAACGATGGCGCAGGCCGCTGCCTAGCCTGCGCCCTTGCGAGCAACCCGTGGCCCTTAGGCAACAGGGCGAAGGACCGCTGCGAGCCTGATAGTTACTGCTGGGTTTCGAGCAACTGGGTCCAGAGTGCCGGGCCGCCGGCGGACTTGGCGATGGCTTCCAGGCGTGCCTGGTGCTCGGCCAGCTCCGCCTCGCTGGCCATGATGATCCGGCCGCGTTGGCGATCGGCGGACAAGCGGCGGATCTCCGAAGCGCGCATCCCATCGCCTGCGCCACCATCGGCACCATTACCCGCCAGGGACAGGCTGGTCTGGCCACCGGTCATGGTCAGGTAGACGTCGGCCAGGATCTCCGAGTCGAGCAAGGCGCCGTGCAATTCACGGCCGGAGTTGTCGACGCCATAGCGCTTGCACAAGGCATCGAGGCTATTGCGCTGGCCCGGGTGCCGCTCGCGGGCCATCAGCAAGGTATCGAGGATGCTGCAATGCTGGGTGATGTCGGCCCGCTCATGCTGGCCCAGCAAGGCGAATTCGTTGTTGATGAAGCCAACGTCGAACGCCGCGTTGTGGATGATCAGCTGCGCACCCTTGATGAATTCGAAGAACTCATCGGCCACTTCGGGGAAGCGCGGCTTGCCCACCAGGAATTCGTTGGTGATGCCGTGGACGCCAATAGCGCCCTCGTCGCTCTCGCGATCGGGTTGCAGGTAAACGTGGAAATGGCGGCCGGTCAGGCGCCGACCGATCAACTCGACGCAACCGATTTCAATGATCCGGTGACCGTCGGTCACCGGCATGCCGGTGGTTTCGGTATCGAGTACAACTGAGCGTTGAGCCATTTATCACATTCCACACTTTGAACACTTCGCAGGTGGCGGATCTTAACACGCTCATCGCCAGCAGTGCTTTCCCTCATCTGCCATGCGCTTTCACGAGGCCGGCCAGGCCCCAGCCTTCCCCGTGCAGCCCTGCAGTAGAAGGCCCGGTCCCGAGATATTCGGGACCGGGCCTTCAGTACCCGTCGATGCAGCGTTGATGCACATGCGGATCGATGTTCGCCCCCGAACAGATCACGCCGATCGTTTTCCCCCTGACCTTGGCATTGCCCTTGAGGACGGCGGCCAGGGCAATGGCCCCGGACGGTTCGAGCATCAGCCCCAGCTCCTGGTGAGCGAATGCCACCGCCCGGGCAACCCCCGCATCGTCGACGCAGGATGTTTGCAGGCGCTTGAATTGCGGCAAGCCCAAAAGCAGCCGGCTGGGCATCGCCGTAAGCAACGCGTCACAGATCGACCCACAGGTACTGGCATTCCTGTCCGGAGCTTCAGCGCGCCAGGCCCTGCCCACGCGGTCAAACCCCTGGGGCTCGACCGCAACGACCGAACAGCCGGGCCCGGCCTGGACGCTGGCAATGCAGCTTCCCGCAACCAGGCCACCACCGCCACAGGGTACGAAAAGCTGCTCCAGATGCAGCCCCTGCTGCTGTGCCGTCTCGATCAGCTCCAGCGCCACCGTCCCCTGGCCGGCAATCACCTGTGCATCATCGAAGGAAGGAATCAGCAGTCCACCACAAGCTGCGCGCACCTGTTCGGCAATCGCATTGCGATCATCCCGGTCGCGCCGATAGAACACCACGTTGCCGCCGGCCTCTCTCACCTTCGCCAACTTGATCGAAGGCGCATCAGCGGGCATGACCACCGTCACCGGGATTTCCAGCAAGCGGCACGCCATGGCCACGCCAATGGCATGGTTGCCAGAGGAATAAGCCACCACTTCCCGCGGCCGCTCGGGCTGGGCCAGCAAGGCATTGAGCGCCCCGCGAAACTTGAATGACCCCCCACTTTGCAGTGACTCGGCCTTGATCAGTACCCGGGCCCCCAGCATCTGATTCAAGGTCTGGGACTCCAGCACCGGGGTCCGCACGATCGACCCCAGCAAACGTCGCGCCGCATCGTGCACCGCTTCCAGACCCAATGCACCGCTCACGCGTACACCAGGCATTTCAAGAGTCTCAGCTGTCATCGGGCTCACCATCTGGCGGTGCTGGCAAAGAAGTTGTCGATTTCAAGCTGCTGCCCACTGGCACGGGCCCGCTTGAGTACAAAGTCGCCCAATGCGATATCCAGTACTCCCAGGCCAAAGGGCGAGAAGATCCGGGCTCGCGCAGGGTCCGGCGCCAAGCGCTGGCTCAGCACGTCATGCAGGGTGCCGGCGACAAAACTTCGACTGCCGGTTTGCATTTCAGCCAGGTGTACAGAGGTGTTCGCCTTTAGGCAGTGATCGATATCGTCCAGTACGTTTTGCGCATCCAGGATCAAGTCCGGATGAATGTCGCGCAGGGACAGGTTAAGTACCGTGGGCGCATGGGCGAACAGCTCGTGACACGTCAGGTAGGGAGCGGCGGCCGTAGTCGCCAGCACGATCAGTTGCGCCCCGGCGCAGCAGTCCTCGGCATCACTCGCCACCCGGGTCTTGCCCTTGCCCTGGGCGCCGATCCAGTCTCCCAGGCGTCGGGCGTCCTGTTCACGCAGGTCGTGAATGGCGAACTCGTCCGCCGACCAGCCGTCGGCAAACAGATAGTCCAGTGTCTGGCGGGCAATCACCCCGGCGCCGACGATGGCGATCTTGCGCACCCGGTCGCTGCCGCCACTCAGTGCCCTGGCGCCCAGCGCGGCAGAGGCTGCCGTGCGATGAGCGCTGATGACCGAGGACTCCAGCAAGGCCTTGGGGTAACCGGTGGCATAGTCATTCAGGATCAGTACTGCGGACGCGCGCTGCAGGTTCTGCTGCACATTGCCCGGGAAACTGGCGATCCATTTCAATCCTGCCGTGTCCACCTCGCCTCCCAGGTAGGCCGGCAGTGCAATGATTCGCGCATCGGGTTTTTGCGCAAAGCGCAGGAAATAGCTGTCGGGATTGATCGATTCACCCTGGCCATGCAGTTGGTAAGCCCGCGCGATCAGGTCCATGACCGGTTGCTGCTGTTGCGCCAGCAAACGCTCGATGACACCGCCCACGACCACGGCGAAGGGCATCGCGCCGCTCATGAGGACATTTCCACGGCGCGTTCCTGGCTTGAGAAATGCCGCGCGACCCAATTATCGTCATAGAGGGTGTCGAGGTATTTCTCGCCCAGGTCCGGGGCGATGACCACCAGTGTGTCGCCGAGCCTTGGCGGCGCGGGCAACCTGGCGATAGCCGCCAGCGCCGAGCCCGACGATCCCCCCAGGAGGATGCCGTAGCGGCGCGCCACATCGCGACAGGTGGCGATGGTATCGCGCTCGGTGACCGACACCACCACGTCGGCCTGGGAAGCGTCCAGCAACTCTGGCTTCCGGCTGGCGCCTATGCCTGGAATGAGGCGCTTGCCCGGCGCCCTGTCGAAACTCACCGAGCCCTGCGGATCAACAGCCACCAGCCGAGTGCCCGGCGACTCGCGCTTGAACACCTCGGCGCACCCCATGAAGGTTCCGGAAGTCCCGACCCCAATGAACAACCAATCAGGTGCGGGAAAGACCTGCAGGATCTCTCGGGCAGTCTGTTCGCGATGAGCCTGCACATTGGCCGGGTGGCTGTACTGGTTGAGCCAGACGCAATTGGGGTCCTCGGCACAGATCCGGCGGATGGCCTCGATCCGCGTACCGACGAAACCGCCATTGGCGTCCCGCTGGTCCACTACCAGGGTCCGCCCGCCATACGCATGGATGGCCTTGATATTGGCCTGCGTCGCCATCGGGTCCGTGACACAGATGAAGCCATACCCCTTGCTTGCACAGACGCAGCTCATGGCCACACCCAGGTTACCGGAGGAGGACTCGATGAAAGTGGTCACCCCCGGCGTGGCGAGGCCGCTCGCTTCGGCCGCCTCGATCAAGGCTATCGCCGGCTTGATCTTGATCGAACCCGTTATATGGTGGCCCTCGAGCTTGAGTACCGTACGGCAGCCCGGTACGAACTCCGGCAGCTCCAGAAAAACATCACGCATGATCAGCTCGAGCGACGTGTTGACTAACATTGCGACCTCCTGGTCTGTCCAATAAGAAGTAGGCTCGACAACCGCTTGTACATCCCTGATTCAGTCCTGCGTGGCGTTATCCAGAAGCTCGTTCAACGCCGCCGCGAGCACGCCGTCCTCGGTGAACGACAGGTCCAGCGCGTCCACCCCCTCCACTTCCAATACGCTGGCCAGCACCTGTGGATACAGCGCCAGGACGCTCGCCACGAACTGCGGATCAAGACGCGACAGTTCCACGGTCCAGAACACCGACAAGCGTTGGTCGATGACCAGTGCACTGACTTCCAATGCCGTTTCACTGCCATTTTCCGCCGCGCGAACAGCACCGGTATCCCCCTCGACACGCCAGAGGCGCTGGCCTTCGGTCGCACTACTGGTGCGCCCGAAATAGGTAAACGCCAACTCTGCCGGAGGCTGGCTGGCCAGGCTGCGACGCAGTTCAGGGTCAGGATCGTAAGTCCGCAGTACGCCATAGCTGGCCGCCAGCGTACGTGCCCGCTGCAGTTGCCCACTGATCGCACCCAAGGCTTGCGCGGGGCCGCCAGCACGTGGCAGGCGCAAACGCACCACAAAAGGAGTGGAGAACCAGCCCAGCGTGCGAGATACGTCCAGATCCTCGAACAGATCCCGCCCGTGGGTCTCACTGGCCAGTACCACATCCGGCCAGTCGCTGACCTGATGCAATGCCAGCAGCAGCGCGGTCAACAGCACTTCCTCGATACGCGCGCCCGTGCCGACTTGCAGGATCCGCGCCGACAACTCCTCGGACAAGGCTCCGCCAAGCACCTGAATACCGGGCGCGATGCCCGTCGCAGCACCGGCGACGGGATGGGCCGGCCCCAGTCGCGACTGCTCCATCCAATACCCCAGGTCGTCCCTCAGCGAACGCGACTCAGCCGTCGCCACCAAGCGCTCCACCCAGCTGCGGTAGCTGGCGGTACGCGCTGGAGCGAATCGTTGTTGTGGATTGCGCAGGACCTGGTCGAGGTCGTCGATCAAGACCCGCCAGGACACGCCATCGATGATCAAGTGATGCGCAATGAGCAACAACCGCGGCTGGTCACCGGTTTGCAGGGCGGCCCGTAACAAGGGCCCCTGCTCCAGGGAAAACCCGGCATTGAGCGCCTCGCCCAGCTGTTCCAGGGTTTCTCCTGCCTGCAGCACCCGCAGGTCGAACAGCTCTGCGGCGCCCACATAGTGCTGCTGCCAGCCATTGTCGCCACGCCGACGAAAGCGCAGCCGCAAGGCATCGTGGGCCTGGCAGACCTGCTCCAGTGCACGACGTAGCAGCGCTTCATCGCCCAACTGCTGCGCACCGAGCAGGATCGACTGGTTCCAGTGCTGAGGGACCGGCAAATCGCGGTCCAGGAACTCGGCCTGGACCGGCGCCAATGGACAGGGACCGTCTGGCGCCCGCTCCTGGCCAGTGCTCTGGCTCAAGCTGGCGACCGCCGCCAGCTCGGCGATCGTCTGGTGCTGGAACACCTGCTTGGGTGACAAGCGCAGGCCTTCGCGTCCGGCAGCGGCAACGATCTGGATGGCCAGAATCGAATCCCCGCCCAGGCTGAAGAAATTGTCCCGCAAACCGACACCGGACAACCCCAGCACCTGCTGCCAGATACGACTGAGGACCTCCTCGGTGCGGGTACGCGGCTCAAGCACCTGTTGAGCGCCATCAAGGCCGCCGAACAGCGGTTTGGGCAAGGCCTTGCGATCTATCTTGCCGTTGAGCGTCAGGGGCAGTTGATCGAGCACGGTGATGCTATGGGGCACCATGAAGTCCGGAAGGTGCTCGCCGAGCCGCTGCCTGAGCCGCTGCATGATCGGCTGCATCGCCCGATTGCGCAGCGGCTCGTTGGCTCCTACCCCACTGCCGGGCGCCGGTGCCCAACTGCTCGCTTCGGCCTGGAACAGCAGGTCACAGGCGAAAGGCTCGTCGACGGCAAACCGCGACTGCAACGACAGCCCATGGCGGTCGGCCAGTTGTGCGAAGAAGTCCAGGCCAGGTGCGCTCATCGACGGTAGATTCTCATCCGCCATCCGGGCCGCCAGCTGGCGATCGGCATCCAGGCGCCGGTTGGGCACGCCGGTGATCTCCAGGCTGTCGTTCCCCAACCGCTCCAGGCGTGTTTCAAGCCCGGCAACATCGTCCGCGAAAGCCTGCCACGGCAACGACACTGTGGATGAGGCGGCGCGGCGAGCATCGAACGTCAGGGCCGCATCGAAACGGTAGCGGGTCAGCTCGTTGTCGAATGCACCGCTCTTCAACCAGGTGATCAAGCCCGGTGAACGAGCAGCCATCCAGGGCTCGTTCATCAAGCGGGCGAAGAACGCGTTCCCCAGGTACAACTCCTTGTCCTGCACCATGGCACTGTCCGCTTGGGCGGCCAGTTGATCGAGCGGATACTGCGCCCCATCGCTGGCGGCCAAAGCCCTGTGGAAAGCGGCCTGCAATGGGAGGCTACGCAGGTCCCCCAGGTAAATCCGTCCACCGGGTGCGAGCTTTTCCACTGCCTGGTGCAACACGCTGCACAAGTAGGTCGAACTGGGCAGGTACTGCACCACCGAGTTGAGCACAATCAGGTCGAAGCCAACCTCATCCAACCTCGCCAACTGATCTGCCGCCAAGTGCTCCAGGCGCACATGCTGCCAATCCGGGCGCTGGGTCGCCAGTAGCGCTCCCAGGCGCTGCACCACCGGCTCGGAGAAATCCAGGCCGACGTAACGTTCACAATCGCCGGCCAGGCCAAACAACACCATCCCGGTACCACAACCGATCTCCAGGACCCGTCGCGGCTTGAAGGCACGCATCCGCCCCAGGGCCTGATCCAGCCAGTCACGCATCTGCACCGCCGGGATCGCAAGCCCGGTGAAGCTGTCGTTCCAACCGGTCGTATCGAACGTCGGGTCGACCGGGCCATGGACCGCCGCCGATTCGTTTTCGTAAAAATAGTTGTAGACCGAACGCCACTCCTGCTCGCGACCGCTCTGCATCTCCTGGTCCAATGTCGCCTCTACGTGGGTCCAGTCCGGGGAGACATACGCCACCAGGCGCTTACGTTGTTGGTCGTCTTCCAGAACGGTCACGACGCTTTGCTTGACCAGTGGCTCGCGGTTGAGCACGGTCTCGATTTCGCCGAGTTCGATGCGACAACCACGGATCTTCACCTGGTTATCGATACGCCCCAGGTATTCCAGCAGGCCGTCCGGGGTCCAGCGCGCCAGATCGCCAGTGCGATACAGGCGGTGTGCGGATTGCGGATCGAAGGGATCTGCGACAAAGGCCTTCTCGGTGACCTGGGCGTCATGCAGGTAACCGCCCCCCACCGCGATGCCGGCAACGCACAACTGGCCCACGGCGCCTGGCGGACACAGGCGGTCGTTTTCGTCCAGAACATACAAGCGCACGTTGCCAATCGGCCGGCCAATGGCGATGCAGGCCTGATCGTCGGATGGTGCCTGGGTCATCAGGTGATGCGTCACGTCATCGGAACATTCGGTCGGGCCGTAGGCATTGAGCAAGGCAATGTCCGGAAACAGCGCGAACCAGCGTCGGCAAAGCATGACCGCCAACGCCTCCCCGGTGGAGAGCATGACCCGCAGGTCGGCGAAGGGCGGCGTATCACGACGCTGGGCCAGGCCCAGCAACAGTTCGAGGAACGAAGGCACCGTCTCCAGGATGGTGATCCCCCAGTCATCGCAGGCCTGCATCAGCAAGCCGGGATCGCGCACGGTGTCGTCGTCGAGAACCCGTACCGAGCCGCCGACCATCAATGGGGCCACGAACTGCCAGATGGAAATGTCGAAGGTCTGCGGCGCGGTTTGCGCCAGACAATCCCGGGCACCAAGCTCCAGGTCGCTGATCTTCGCCCCCAGGTGGTTGATCATTCCTTCATGCAGGACGATCGCGCCCTTGGGCGCACCTGTGGAACCGGAGGTAAACAGCACATAGGCCGGCTCGCGTTCCAGGGCCTGGGCCAGGGGCAGCGGCGCACCGTCGATCTGGCAGCGCTCGACCACCAACAGCGGTCCATCCCACTGCAGCGCCGGGATATCGTCCAGCAAGGGCTCGCAGGTCAACACGGCCTGGGCACGGGACTTGCGCAAGACCTCGCGCGAACGGCTCGCAGGGTGCTCCGGATCGATGGGCAAGTAGATTGCCCCCAATTGCCACAGGGCCAGCATTGCCACAACCAGCGTGGTGTCGCGCTTGAGCCAGGTCGCTACCAGCGAACCGCGCTGGATGCCTTGCCCGGCAAGGCCACGGGCCAACGCGTCGACTTTCTCGCTCAGTTGCCGGTAGTTGAAAGACTGCTCCTGATCGCCGATGGCCATGGCGTCCGGGGTCCGGCTGGCCCAGGTACGGAGCAACTGATTCACCGGACCCAACCCATGATCCTGGGTGAAACTGCCAAGTCCCCCTTCCAGTACCCGGCGATCGGCCTCGCTCGACAGCTCTATCTGCATGACCGGAGCATCCGGATCGTCCAGGGCCTGCTCCAGGAACACCTCAAGGGCCTGCAACAGCTGATCGATACTCTCCCGCCGTTGCAGGCGATTGTTGAAGATAGCGTCGATCGACAGGCCTTCGGCGTTACGGGTGACATTGATCTCCAGGTCCACCCGGGAGATGCCGATGTCCAGCGGTATCCTCTGCAAACGCGGGCCACTGCGCTGGAGCTGGCTGTAGTCCATCGGCTCCTGGTAGGTGAAGGCGACCTGGAACAGGGGATTGCGGCTCAGGTCGCGAGTTGGCGAAAGCGCGTCGATCAGTTCGTTGAACGGCAGGTCACTGTGATCCAGCGCATCGAGAATCGTCGTGCGTTCAACCTTGATCCGTTGGCGAAAACTGTGTTCGCCCAGCCACTGCGAGCGCAGCACCATCTGGTTGACGAACAGCCCTACGGCATCGCCGCTGAGGGAGGAAAAGCGGTTGGCGACGTCGGTTCCCAGCACGATGTCGCGCCGACCCGTGATCCGCCCCAGCACCACGCTGACCGCAGCAATCAACAGCATGTAGGTCGAGGCCCCTTCAGCTGCCGCCAGTGCATCCAGCTTGGCCAGCAGCCGGTTGGGCAGTACATGGTTGACCACCGCACCACAAAAGGTCTCGACCTTGGACCGGGCGAAATCGAGCGGCAGCTCCAGGGGCGCCGGCAGGTCATCCAGTTGCCGGGTCCAATAATCGATCAGCACGCTACGGCGCTCGGCGGTCAAGCGACGGCGTTCCTCAGCGATATGTTCACGGTAACTGAAGGTACTCGGAGCCAAGTCCTGGGGCGCGTCGCCCAGGAGTATCGAAAACTCGTTGAGCATGATGGACAGCGACCAGCCATCGCAGACGATGTGATGCACGGTGACCAGCAAGTAATGATGCTGGTCGCCCAGGCGCAGCAAACGCGCCCGCAGCAAGGGCCCGCGCTCCAGGTCAAACGGCAGGCGCGCTTCCCTGCGAGCGTGCTCCAGGGCGACCAGGCTACGTTGCGACGAATCGACGTCACGCAGGTCCAGGGTGGCGAAGTCCAATGCCGGTTGCTGGTTGAAGCGGGCCTGGACGCGCCCCTCATGTTCCTCGAAGGTCATGCGCAAGGCGTCATGCCGCGCGCTGAGCGTTTCCAGCGCCTGGACCACCCGCTGGCGATCGACATCGCCGACCATGCTCAGCAGCATCGAATCGTTGTATGCCGCGTGGTCGGGCAGAATCCTCTCCACCAGCCACAGCCGCTCCTGGGAGTAGCTGGCTGGCCAAAGTTTCGCCACGGGTGGCGGCTCCAGCGGCGATGGCGCCTGGCGCGGACTCTGCGATAAAGCCGCAACCAATCCTGCAAAACCCGGGTTCTCGAAAATCGTCCGCACCGACACCTTGCTACCCAACTCCTGGCTCAAGTGACTGGCCATGACCATGGCCCGCAAGGAGTTGCCACCGGACTTGAAGAAGTCGCTGTCGTTACGTTCTGGCGGTTGCAGCAGGGTCTGCTCCCAGATCCGCGCAATGCGCTGTGCATGGGTGTCGGCAATCGCCGTCGCGTGCGCCACAAACGGCTCCTGCGGCGCTCGTTCCTGCGCGCGCGCACCGCAGGCCAGGGCGATCAGGGCAGCACTGTCGAGCTTGCCATTGGGATTTCTCGGCAACGCGCCGATCCCCAGGGCCAAGGGTTGCATGCTGCTGGTCAGGGTTTGTTGCAGGTGCGCGCGGATCTTCGCGACATCGACATCGCCCCCCGGATACACCGTCGCCAGGGCAGCAATCGCACCGCTGTCGTCGATAGCACAAGCCGCATCGGCCACCCCCTGGACGGAACGAATCTGTTCCTCGATCTCTGCCAACTCGATCCGCTGTCCACCCACTTTGACCTGGCGGTCCTGGCGTCCAAGAAACTCCAGTTGTCCGTTCTCGTCCCAGCGTCCCAGATCGCCCGTGCGATAGAGCCGTATGGGAGCCTCCCCTTCGTGCAGCGATAGCCGGCAAAAGGCCGAACCGGTCTGAGCTTCGCGCCGCCAGTAGCCTTCAGCCAGTCCCTGGCCACCGATGCAGATTTCCCCTGGTTGCCCTTCGACAGCCGGCCGGCCGTTGGCGTCCAGCAGGTAAATGGCGCCATTGCCTAACGCCGTACCAATACGCACCGCGCCTGGCACTAGCTGCCAGGCCGACGACCAGATGGTGGTTTCGGTAGGTCCATAGACATTGAAAACCCGGCCGCGCGCAGCTTGCAGCAAGTCATCGGCGACATGCTGGGGCAGCGCTTCGCCGCCTACCAGCAACGTGTCCAGGCTGGCGATGGCGGCACGGCTGCGCGTGTCGCTAAGCAACTCGCGCAGGATCGTGGGCGTGCATTGCAGGTGGGTCACGCCATGACGAGCGCAGAGCCCGGCCACCGACAGGTCCGCCCAGGCCGGTGCCGGTGGCTGCAGCTCGCGACGTACCTGGTCAAGCCGCTCCAGGCCGTGCAGGACTTGCGCGTCAGCGATGCCGAAATCGATGAGGCAGGCGAATTCGTTGACACCTATCTGCACCAGCTCCCGCGCACGCTCGACGCAGTCCTGCACACTGCCGATCAGGCTGGCGCTGTGCATGTAGCGCTCAAGGCCACGGTCCACCAGATAATCCAGGTCTTCCTCGCGAGCGGAGTCGACCATCGGGCCGAAGACCGAGCGGGCCAGGTCCACCGACGACATCAGGTAGCGCTTGAGTGGTCCGCGGGCCACTTGCTCCGCTTCATCCCGGGTTGCCGCGACAAAGCTATGCAGCATCAGGCTGACCGTACCCGAGCCTGCCGCGGCCTGGCGATAACGCTGGATATTGTCACGCAACGCGCCAGTGTCCTGGGCCAGCAAGTGAGTCAGCACTCCCGCCCCCATATGCCCGGCCGCCTCGAAGGTCTGCGCGGCACTTGAGGCCGATAGCCACAGGGGAATCGTCCCCCGCACAGGCAGCGGAAAGGTCGAGACCGTCTGCTCGCCGGCACCACGATCCAGCGTCAGCGCTTGCCCACGCCACAAGGCACGCAAGGTATCGACGGCCGCCACGGTTCGTTCGCGACGCTGGGCAAAGCTCTGCGGCCCTCCATGGGCCAATAGAAAGTCGTTCTGGTCCCAACCCGAGGCAATGGCGATACCGGCGCGCCCGTTGGACAGCACATCGACCATTGCCCAGTCCTCCGCTACCCGCAAAGGATCGTGCAACGGCAGTACCAGGGAACCGGCCCGGATCTGCAAGTGCTCGGTGGCCACCGCCAGGGCCGCGCCACTGACAGCGGGATTGGGGAACGGGCCGCCAAAAGGATGGAAATGCCGCTCCGGCGTCCAGATGGCATGGAAACCGAGCCGATCGGCCCGGCGAGCGGCCTCCAGCATCAACCCATAAGCCTGGGGTCCGGGCTGGCTGGCAAAGAAGAACAGGCTGAACTGCACCGCAGGCAAACTGGGCGGCTGGGTGCAAGCAAGCAGGGCCTGGGCGCCTTCATGAATCACGATGCTCGCGGCTGCGGTCAGGGGATAGAGCAGTTCCAGCAGGGAAATGTCGAAACCGGCCGACGTCAGCGACAACCAGGTACTGCCCTGGATCGACCCCAGGCGCTGGGTCATGGCATCAAACAGGCTTGCCAGGGCCTTGTGGGACACCAGGACACCTTTGGGACTGCCAGTCGAACCCGAGGTATACAGCAGATAGGCCGGATCGTCCGGAGCTGGACCCGGTAGCGCCTGCGTCGGCATGGCCGTAGGCGCCAGCAACTCATCTAGGGTCAGATGCGGCCAACCCGGCACGGCCGCCGGGTCGTCGGTGATGATCAAGCCCGGCTGCGCATCCCGCAAAATGGCCTGGTGCCGCCCCGCTGGGTGTGCCGGGTCCAATGGCACATAGATCGCCCCCGCTTCCAGGGTACCCAGGAGCGCTGCGATATAGCGTTCCGACCGAGGCGCGAGTACCGCGACCCGGCCGCCTGACCCTACCTGCTGGCGAATACGCGCACGGGCCCACGCCGCCCGTTTTCCCAGCTCCGCATAATCGAGCACCTGCTCGCCACAGATCACGGCCTTGCTGGTGGGCACGCGGGCGATCACTTGGCGGATGCTCTCGATCACCGTCTGCATGGCAGGTGCCGGCTGGTCGCTGGCAGCGGTAGCCTCGCCCTGCCAAGGCACATCGGGAGCCGTCTGGGCAGTCTCGGTCAAGTCCGCCAATGCCGCGGCATACAGGGCAGCCATTCGCTCGCGCTCAGGCTCGGACAAGGCATCGCCCTTGGTCGCCAAGGTCAGCTTGATGCTGTCGTCAAAGGGATCGACCGAGAAGTTGGCCACCCACTTGAAGCTGGAAGCCTCATGCGCTCGCAGGGCCTGCAGCTTGACCCCCAGACTCTCCAGGTCCGAGGCAATGTGGTAATGGGTGAAGTAGAACAAGGTGTCGGACAACCGGTGCCCGGCGTTGAGCTCCTGAATCCGGGCCAGTGGCAACCGACGGTGTGGCATCACCTCGCCTTCGGCCTGCAACGCCAACCGTCCGAGCTCTAACCAGGAAGCGCGGCCCACTTGGGCCTTGATCGGCACGCTGTTGATGAACAGGCCGACGAGCTTTTCACCATCGGCCTGCTCGGGGCGTCCCGTCATGACCATGGATGTCAGGCAATCGGCCTGGCCACTGAACTGGCTGAGAACCTTCAGATGCACGGCGAACAACAGGCTCTTGAGCGGCAGCGAATGAGCCGCACTGATGGCCCGCAAGCGCTGCGCCTGATCGGCGCCGATAGCGACCGCATGCACCTGCACCGCGCTGGCGCCACCGGGAACGCGCGTCGAGGAGCCCAGCACGCCTGACGGCGCATCCTCCAGGTAGCGCTGCCAGAACGCCCTGGTCTCGGCACTGGCGAGCGCTTGTTGCTCAAGCACCATGTAGTCGGCATAACGCGTCACCGGAGCTGCCGGCAGGGGCTCTTGCTCCAGCAACGCGCGATACAGCCCGAACAGTTCCATCAACAGGCTGACATCACTCCAGCCATCGATGACAGCATGATGAAAACTCATCGTCAGTTGCACGGTGTCGCGGTCCAGGCACTGCACCCGCAGGCGCATCAGCGGCAGTTCGTCGATCTCGAAGGCACGCTCCTTCTCTTCATTGAAGGCTCGATCGATCAGGACCTGCCGGGCCTCTTCGTCATGGCGGCTCAGGTCCTCGATGACCAGGATGTCCGCACCCTGTCGATGGACCAGTTGCAGCGGTTCGCTGTAGCCGGTAAACGCAAAGGTGGTGCGCAGGGCTTCATGCCGCGCCACCAGCAAGCGCGCGGCCTCGCGCAAGGTGTCAAGCTGAGGGGAAAACGCCAGCCGATAGCTGAAGACATCGAGATAGACCGCGTTGTCTCGCTCCAGCTCGTAGTGGAAGATCATTGCCGCCTGCAACTGGCTGATCGGGTAGGCGTCGACAACCGTGGCGGGCAACGCCTGGCGATCGCAGGCCTGCAACAGCGCAAAGGGCTCGACTCCCGCAACGCTGTCGCTGGCGATCCCGACCACTGCGGCCAAGGCGCGGATCGAACGCAGTTCGAATACTTGGGCGACACTCAATGACAGGCCTTCACGGGCAGCCAGGCCGACAATGGAAATCGAACGGATGGAGTCCAGGCCATTGTCGAACAGATCATCGGTCACGCCGATCCGCACGCCACCGAGCACCTGCATGACAATGTCCAGCAGCCTCTGCTCCAGGGGCGAGGCAGCAGGTTCAAGGGAGCAAGGCAGTGGCGACGCCGGCTGTTGGCTCGCCTTCAAGGCCAGGGCCTGTCGATCGATCTTGCCATTGCCGGTCAGTGGCAAGGAGGCCAGCACGGCCATGCGTGCCGGCACCAGCGCCGCTGGCAGCAGGTTCCGGGCATGTTCACGCAAGGCCTGCAGTTCAAGCGTGCCCTCGTCCTCGACGCTGACGAACGCCGTGAGCGACTCGACACCCTCGGCACTACAGGACTTGACTACCGCCGCGGACTTGACGCCCGGCGCCAACTCCAGGCAGCGCTCGATCTCTCCCGGCTCGATGCGCATGCCATTGAGCTTGAACTGGTCATCCAGGCGCCCGAGATAATCCAGGGTACCGTCAGAGCGCATCCGGCCACGATCACCTGTGCGGTACAAACGCCCAGGGTCCCCTGGGATGGCAACAAAGTGCTGCGCACTCTCCTGCGCCCTCCCGCGATAACCAAGTCCCACACCTCGCCCGGCGATACAGATTTCACCGATGGCCCCCACCGGCAATGCCCGGCACTGTCGATCGCGCACACTCATCTGTACGTTATCGATGGCGCCGCCGATAGGTGCCGGCGCACCGTCCGGCCAGGGCCCGTCGATCAGCGCCCAGGCACAGCCGACCACCGTCTCGGTCGGTCCATATTCATTGAACACCCGGGCTGGCTGGGAGCCTCGGAGCCAGGGCTCGATCACCGGGTAAGGCAGCGCTTCGCCGCCGACCACCAGGACCCGGGTGGCGCCCGACAGCACTTCGGGCGGCAACAGCGTATTGAGCAAACGCAAGTAGGACGGCGTGGCCTTGAGCAGCGTGATGTCCCCTCGACGCAATTGCGCGCACACCTGCTCGACTTCCGCGCCCGCACCATGGCCCTGCGAGCCTTCGTCCACCAGCAACAAGCGCTGGCCCACGATCAGCGGCCCCAGCAATGCCGTCAGGGTCAGATCGAAGGTGACCGGCGACTGCACCAGGGCGCCGCGACCTTCTGCCAGGGCGTACTGCCGGGCAGCGTATTGCAGGTAGTTCGATAGGCCACCGTGGGTCAGCTCCACCGGTTTGGGCAAGCCGCTGGAACCGGAAGTGTGCAGGATATAGGCGATGTCCTGCGGATCGACCGCCTCCGCCGTGGCAAGCCACGGCTGATCGCCAACCTGCCGGATATCGAGCCATTCACAGCACAGGTCGCAGGCCAAGGCCTCGACCGAGCCCACTGCCATTGCCGCTCCAGCGCCCGCCAGCAAGGCCTGCAAACGCGAGGTGGGCAGCGAAGGCGCTATCGGCATGAAGACGGCGGCACATTTGAGGACCCCAAGGATCGCCGCGACGCAATCGACGCTGCGGGGCAGCACCACGCCCACGACATCCCCGCGCTGCACGCCCCTGTGCTTCAGATCATGGGCGATGCACCTGGCATAGTGATCGAGCTGCTGATAGGTGAGCATTCGCTCGCCACCCACCGACTCGATGGCGATAGCTGAAGGCTGCCGTGCAACCTGCTCCTCGAACAGGCTGAGGAACGGTCGTTGCCAGCCCGGTACATCAGGACCGGTCGAGATCGCAGCCAACGCATCCACGGCGCTCAGAGGCAAGTCCTCGAGCGGGCAATCGGAAGAGTGCCGCAGGCTCTGCAAGGCACAATGGAACGCCTGCTGCAACGCTTGTGCGGTCGCGCCATCCACCACTTGGGGGTCGTGGTAAAGCTGGACCTGCAACCGGTCGCCCAGGCGATGACAGGTCAATCCCACGGGAACGGCACCGGCCATCCAGTCAATGCCCTTCACGCTCAGCGGCCCCATCGTCGCCTGGGGTGTGTCGATCCAGACCAGGCCAGCATCCGCCGGCCGGGCCGGCGCATCGAAGTCCAGCGGTTGGGCCAGGGCCGGTTCTTCACCCAGGGCCGTCATCAGCTGCGCCACGGACATCGTCGGTTCCACGCCGATGTTTACTGGCACCGCGATACGGTAGGCGCCGACACCCGCCTGATCCCCCACGATCGACCTGATGGAGCGGGAGAAGTCCAACGCCGGTGCACCAGCGACACGAAACCGCAAGAGCACCGACAGAAACGCCGCCACGCACTCCAGAGGGCCAAGGCCCACTCCATCCTGGACCTGCGTGCGAGGGGCCGGGGCCTGGGCGGCCCCCATCCAGGCACTGGTCTCGGGCGCCGGATACACCGCAGGCCGGCACTGGGTCTCCAACCAACCGGCGACCTCGCTGAAGTCCAGTCGGGAAGCAGGCGCCAAGCCTTGCAGTTCGCCAGCCAGTTCCTCACAGAGCAACAGCCAGCTTTCCGGATCGACCAGGACGGCCCTGTGGCGCCAGGCCAACAAGGTCGGCCCATCGGCGCAAGGCACCAGCAACGCATCGCCCAGCCAGTCGGCCGTGACCTGGGGCATTTGCATCAAGCCCGCTTGCAGCGCCTGCGCCGCGGCCTCGGGGTCGCCCGCCTGGGGTAGAGTCCGGATCAAGGGTGTCGCCGCGTCGTCCCGTTCCAGAACGGGCTGGCGCCGGGTCGCCGGGACCCGCAAGCGGCTGCGCAGGGCCTCATGGCGCTGCCAGACAGTGCCGAGGGCGAGCTGCAGTTGCTCAAGCCCGATGCTGGCATCGACGGCCAGTCGGCAGACACCCACGCGGGTGCCGGCGACACTTTCACCCATCCACTCAACGACCTGATGAGGAGCTGCAGCGGTATGCTCATGCATCTTTAAAACTCCTTGGGCAATGATTCGTGTCGCTGCTCTTGTGTCATCGCCACGAGTATTCGACGTGGTGCGGTAAAGGGCTCTCGCCCATGAGCAGTCAAGCGGTTGTCCACCATCAACACATCCCCCTGCTGCCACTCAAAGGAGAACGAGGCCTCGCGGTAGGCACTGCGGATCTGCTGTATCCATTGGCTCGGAATCGGCTCGCCATTGCCGAGGCAGGTCTGGACCGCCTGCAACTGCGCGACATCCAGGCCGGCCGCCACCTCGCCCAAGGCCTCGGACAACGCTGCCGGGTGAAACAGGGCGGCGTGATTGAACCAGACCTCCTCACCGGTATCGGGGTGGACGACGGTGGCGGGCACCACCCAGTCCGCCACCAGCTCATCCGCCCCGCCTGGCGAGAAGCGGTAACCCAGCGGCTCGTAGCGCCGGTAAAGGGTATCGAGGTTTTCCACCGCGAAAGCCTGCTGCCAGCTCAGGCCCAGCCCGGGCCGGAAGCGTCGGCGGTACATCACGCCATGCTGTCGAAAAGCAGCGCGGATCGACTCGGGCAAACACTCCAGCACCCTCCGGCAGTCGGCCAGGGGCGTACGCCCACCCTCGTGCGGCGGGGTGTGGCAGAAAAAGAACAAGCGCGCCGGCCAGCTGGTGGCATAGGCATTCTCATTGTGGAAAAAAATCCATTGGTCCGACGGGTACTCGGTGGAGGTATAGACCCCCGCTGCCACTTCGGTCCTGGGCGTGGATCGTTGCAGGTAGGGCAACGGCTCGCCGCCCAGCTGTTGCACCACCTCGGCGAACATTTCGCTGTCCGCCAGGTTGAAGCCACGAAACAGCACGGCTCCATCACGCACCAGATGCGCTTCAAGCACCTGGCGCTGACTGTCTGCCCAGCGTCCCAGATGCACATCCCGGGATCGGCACTGCACCCGTGTCGGCTCGGGCGCAGCCTGGGCAGGCATGATGCTGACCAGATCAGCGGCGATATCGACCCGGCGCCGGCTAGGAACGAACGCCGGAGCCCCGCCTTTTGGCCGCCCCGGCTCCAGAGGCGCATCGGGGGAAAAAAGCAGCGCATCCAGCCGGGAACGGAAACACTCGGCCAAGGCCTGCGCCGTCAGCTGGCTGCGACTGGGATCGATGATCACGCTCCCCCTGAGCCCCTCGCCTTGCTCCCACAACTCAAGCAGGACCGGAAACTTCGGCTCAAGCCCCGGAATACCCGTCACTTCGACCTCCAGTCCCTCCAGTTGCAAGGGCTGGCGCGGCATGTTGTGGAGCACGAATTTGCCTTCGAACAGTTGTCCGCCCGGTTGCCGGCTGGCCTCCACAATCGACGGGTACGGCAGATGGGCATGGGCCAATGCGTCGAGCCCCAGGCGGTGGGCCTGCTGTATTGCACCGGCACCGGTCAAGCCCTGTCCGGCCCGCCAGCGCAGCGGGATCTGGTTGACGAACATGCCGATGACCGGCTCATAGGCTGGATCGGTTCGTCCACCGAAATCGGTTGCCAGCACCAGGTCATCGCGCCCCAGCAGGCTGGCCATCGAGGTGGCGAAGGCACTGAAGCCCAGCGCGAACGGCGAGACTTTCCGGGCTCGCGCGGCCGCCAGCAAGGCGCGTGTGGTGGCGCCGTCCAAGTGCAGGTCCTGGCTCGATGCCGTGCAGCCGCTCTGGCTGGCGATCTGTCGGCTATGCGCCAGATGCTGCTCCCAGAAGCGCTGTGCCTGCCCCCAGGCCGGCGTACCTGCCCGAGCTCTTTCAGCCCGGGCGTGACTGATGGGCGAAGCGTCCAGCCCGGGCAGGCAGGCGGCAGCGCCCGCGGCGTAGAAGCCGGCCAGGTCGCGCTCGAACACACCCAGCGACCAGCCGTCGACGATCAGGTGATGAGCCACTACCACCAGTACATGGTGATCCACCGCCAACCGCGCCAGGTGCAGGCGAAACAACGGTGCCGCGGACAAATCGAATGGCCATTGCTGCTGGCGTTGCATCCACTGGGACAATTGCTCGATGGCAACCTGCTCCACCGGCAACTCGACTGCGACTTCGGCCAGCACTTCCTGTTCCAGGCCCTGGGCACCGACGACGAAACGCGTACGCAAGCCGGGGTGGCGTCGTACCAATAACGCCAATGCCTGCTGCAGGCGCACGGTGTCCAATCGGCCACGCAGGTCCAAGGCCAGCGCTTCCTGATAGGCACTGCCGGCACGACCAAGCGATTGCGTGACCCAAAGCCCCTCCTGGACTCGGCTGGCCGGGCCCCGGTTCTCGACGACCGGTGCCCCACAGGTATCGTTCATTGGTCCTGTATCTCGGCCAACTGCCGGGCAATCACCGGCGATTCATGGCACAACGCCTGGGCACGGCCGATCAGGTCCGCCATGAGCTGGTCTTCGCGCACAAAGGGAATCTCCTCACGGACTGCGGCATGAACCTTTCGCCCGCGCTCGGACAACTGCAAGCCCGGATTCATGTCGATGGCCTGGCAGGCCGTCAGCAGCTCGATGGCCAGGATGGTTTCGCAATTGTCGAGCACGGTCTCAAGCTTGTAGGCCGAGGTTCCCCCCATGCTCACGTGGTCCTCCTGCAAATGGCAGGTCGGTACCGTGTCGACCGAGGCCGGATTGGACAGCACCTTGTTTTCATTGAGTAAGGCGGCGCTGGTGTACTGCGCGATCATGAACCCGGAGTTCAAGCCCGGCTTGGCCACCAGGAATCCTGGCAGGCCATTCTGGCCGGAAAGCAACTGGTAGGTACGGCGCTCGGAGATGTTCGACAGGTCGCTGATGCCGATCGCCGCGAAATCCAGGGCGAATGCGGTGGACTGACCGTGCAGGTTGCCGCAGGTGAGAATCTGGCGAGTGTCTGGAAAGACCAATGGATTATCGGACACGCTGTTGCACTCGTTGCCGATGATGTTTTCCAGATAGCCGACCACCTGGCGCGCCGCCCCATGCACTTGTGGCGCACAGCGGAAGGAGTACGGGTCCTCCATCGCCGGATTGCAATGGGGCAGGTCCGCATGGTTGCTGCCCTGGGTCAGCAGCCGCAGGTGCCGTGCCACCTGGGAGCGCTCCGGGTGCAGGCAGGTCTGGTGGATCTGCGGATCGACAAAGCTGCGCGCCGCGCTGAAGCCCATCATGCTCATGGCCGCGCACAGATCCGCCAGGGCCACCAGGCGCTTGGCGCGAACCGTGGCCAATGCGCCCAGTGCATTGAGGTACTGGACACCATTGGTCAGGCACAGGCCATCCTTGGGCTGCAAGGTCAACGGAGCCAGGCCCAGTTCCTGCAGGACCTGTGCCGAGGGGCGTAGCACCCCTCGATGCCAGACCTCGCCCAGGCCGATCAGGGGCAAGAACAGATGAGCCAGGGGCGCCAGGTCGCCACTGGCTCCCACCGTGCCTTTCTTGGCAATGGCGCCTACGACACCGTGGTTCCACAAATCGACGATGCGCGTGACCGTCGACAGGCTGACACCGCTGTTTCCGGAGCGAAACGTCAATAACTTGATCAAAGTGACCAGGCGACTGATCTCCTCCGTCACCGGTGCGCCTACTCCACAGGCATGAGACTTGAGCAGGTTGTGTTGCAGGGTGGACAGGTCGGCCGGATCGATATGGGTCGTGCATAACGAACCGAAACCGGTATTGATCCCATAGTGCAAGGCATCGGAACCGGCTATCTCCAGGACAAAGCGATGGGCTCGGTCGATGTTATCGACCACGCCTGGGTCCAGTCTCAGGCTACAACCACTACGGGCGGCAGCCACCAGGTCCTCAGGGCTGAAAAAACGGGCATCGATGATGATCGGGATTGCAGCTGACATCAGTGGACCTCAACGCAAGGGGTGGGTGTTAGTTGGCTATGGACAAGGCTGGCCAGGGCGGCAACCGTTGGTTCAGCAAGAAACTGCGCCAGCCCGATGGCAATGCCCGTCCGGGTCTTGAGGAGGTTGAGCAATTGCATGGCATGGATCGAATGCCCGCCGGCAGCGAAAAAATCGCTGTTCGCCGCTGGAACACCTTCGTGGGGCAATACCTCTTGCCACAGCAAGGCAATGGCCTGCTGCAGGCGTAGCAACTCGGGCAACGGCGCGGCCGGGGCGCACGCCAGGTCCACGGTCGGCAGCGCCAGGGCGGCCACTGCCCGCCGGTCAAGCTTGCCGTTACGGGTGCGTGGCAGCTCGGCAACGGTCACGATCAATGAGGGCACGGCCGTCAACGGCAGGCGTTCGAGCGCGAAGCGCCGCAACGCCTGCGGTGTCACGGCGTCCTGCACCTCGACATGGGCAATCAGTTGCGGGCCTGCCTCCAACGGGCGCAGGCTGGCGATGGCCGCATGGACACCGGGATAAAGGCACAGGACGCTCTCCACTTCCTCCAACTCGATACGCACACCGTTCAACTTGACCTGGTTGTCCCGACGCCCGATGACTTCAAGCAGCCCATCGGTGTTCCAGCGGCCCATATCCCCGGTCCGATACAACCCACGGCCATCCGTCGATTGCGAGGCCAGCAAGACGAAGCCGCCCTCTTGCGCCGCGCCGTCATAACCATCGCTCATGTCGGCCGTACGCAAGTAGATTTCGCCCAGGCTCCCGATAGGCACAGGCAGCCCATCCGCATCGCGGATCTCGACCGTGCGCCCGCAAATCGGCTGCCCCACCGGAATCCGCACGCGCTCAAGATCGGCCAAGGTCACTCGATGCCAACAGGCCGCCACGGTTTCCGTCGGGCCATAGAGGTTGATCAGTTGCAAATCCGTGCCCCCACGACGCAGCAACTCGGTCGCCAGGGAGGCTGGTAACGGCTCGCCAACCGTGGCCAGCACCTGTAGTCGGCGTGGCCATATGGCGCTGCAACGCAGGGCCTCGGCGAGCAGGCTCGGAGTGATCTGCAGACTGGTCACCGCAGTCTCATCGAGCCATTGCAGCAGCCGGTCCGGAGCCAGGTCGGCGGTCCGGTCCGGCAGCACCAGCGATGCGCCATGGCACAACCCGCCAAAGATTTCGCATAAGGCTACGTCGAACCCTGGCGCGGCGATCTGTGCCACCCGGGCACCGGGCCCCATGCCAAGCGCGCTGACCTGCCACTGCAGATAGTGGCTGAAGGCCTGATGCGATTGCCTGACTCCCTTGGGCTGCCCGCTGGAGCCCGAGGTAAAGACCAGGTAGGCGCTGTCCCGAGGCGCTGCCTTGGGCAACAGTCGCGGCGTGGTGACGAGCGTCGCAGACACCTGGCACCCCAGGCGGGCGTCCTTCGCAACGGGCAACCACAGCGCCTCGTCGGCCAGGCTTTCGAGCAGCAAGTCGCTGCCACTGGTTGCCAGCAGGGCCTCTTGGCGCTTGCTGGGCAGGCGGGCATCGAGCGGCATGATGGCGGCTCCCGTTTTCAGCCCCGCCAGGAGCCCTACCAGCCAGGGAATGGGATCGCCACTGCGCACCGCGACCAGGGTCGGACTCCACTGCTGCAGAATCTGTCGGGCCAGTCGGTCGCTACGCTCTTCGAGCTGCCGGTAGGTCAAGGTTTGCTGCGCGCTCTGGATCGCCACTGAATCAGGACGGGCCAGCGCCCATGCGCTGATCAGCGCCGGCAACGTAGCCGGGGCATGATCGAGCCGGGGCGTGGTTTGCCAGCCGCGCTCGGCAGCCTGGTCGACCAGCGCCTGCAACGATTGCTCCGGCCCCTGCGCCGCCGCGCAGATCATCCGCTCCAGCCTCAAGCCGATCTGGCGCGCTGTCGCGTTGCTGAAGGCGCTGGCGTCGACCCGCACCACCCCCTCCACGCCATTGGCTGTTTCACAACTGACAATCTCGATCGGTTGTTCAAGGGCCTCTGGGCCCAGCCCGCTGGAACTGAGCGTGAGATCACCGACCACTACCTGGCTGCGCTCATCGCGCAAGATCAGCCGCTGCCATTGATCCGGCACCTGTGACACCGCGGCCACATGCACCGCTGCGACCTCGAACAAAGGGGCGGTATCGGAACGCACCTGACGCAATTGACTGCCAATCTGTTCCAGGGACGCACTGGCGTGGACAAAGCAGCGCCCCAGCTTGAAACCGATGTGGCGGGCGGCCTTGACGAAGGACTGGTCGGCTGCGAGCTCGGCCCGAACCGGCGCCACCCGGGTGCCATAGCCCGGCCGTTCGCCAAGGTCATCGTTGATGGGCACACCGATAACCCGGTCCCAGTGGCCACTCAGGCGCCCCAGCACGGCGAACACGCACGTCAGCAGCGTCACGAAGGGCGTCTGCCCGCTGGCTTGCAGTAAACGCTCGAACGCCGCGTGGTCCAGGGAGAAAGGTATGCAATGGGGTGGCTGTGGCCGGTCGCTCCTGAAATCCTTCGGCAATACCGTGGGCTGGAACGATGCCAGCTCGGTGCGCCAGTACCCCAGGTCGGCTTCGCTTGCAGCACGCGGTGCCAATGGCTGCGACCTGGGTTTGCCCGAGGCCGGCAACAGCAGATACCGGGCGATCCAGAGCATGCTCCAGAAATCGACCGCAGCGTGATGCACCTGCACCAGCAAGGTCTCGCCCGGGTCATCCTTGGAGCTGGCCCGTACCAGGCGCAAAGGGCCTTTGGCCAGTTCGAAAGGCTCGCTACAGCATGAACGCAACAGCGCGAAACGAGCCTGCACGGGGCTGTCCAGCCGAGCGACCGCAGCAGGCGAATGCGCCTGGGCAAACACCACCTCGGGCCCAGTGGCGGTCGTCAAGACCCGCATCCCCAGCGCTGGCAAGCGGTTAGGCAAATCCGCCGCCCGTGCGACCAGCCGATCGATGGCTGACACCGTCCCCGTCACCGCCAGTGCCAGGCTGTAGGCTCCATCGCCCCGCTCTACCCGGCGTTGCAAAATCGAGCGTTGCCCGGCCCGCAACGTCGGTTCGGGCACGGAGCTGGGTAAACGCGATGGCGGCATTGCCGACTGGTCACGCAACCAGCGTCCCAGTTCGGCCAGGGTCCAGCCGTCATACAAAATGGCCAGCGGAACATGAATGGCCGTGATGTGCGAGATCCGCGCAAACAGCTCGGTAGCGGCCAGTGAATTCAAGCCCAGCGCCAACAGCGAGGTCTCCACCGCGGGGGCCTGCGGCAGATTGGCTGCCAAGGCCGCTACCTGCGCCAGGGCTGCACCGATCGCAACGGCTGTGCCTCGTGCGCCGAGCGTTCCGGCCAAGCAGGCCAGGGCTGCATCCAAGCCATCGCCCAGCGTCGGTGAAAGCCATACGCCCCGGACCTTATAGTCATTTGCCAAGAGCTTGCGCCGGGCTTCGGCACGCTGGATCTTGCCGCTGGTGGTCATGCTGATCTGAGCCCTGGCCACCCAGACTATCGCCGCCAACGGGTGTTCGCAGGCTCGAGCGATCGCCTGGGCCAGCTCGATCGTCGAGCGTGCTGGCGCCAGCGTGGGCAACTCGACCAGCAACACCAGTTGTTCGCTATCCCATGATTCGCAGGAGCGCAGCCCCAGCGCCTGGTCGAACTGTTCGCCGGTCAGGGCCAGCGCCACCATGCGCGCCTCGCTTAGCAGCGGGTCGGCACCACGCGCGGTCTCCTCGATGTCATCCGGATAGATGTTACGCCCAGCGACAATCAGCAGGTCATTGAGCCGGCCCGTGACATAGAGCTCATTCCCGAGGAAGAAGCCCAGGTCTGCGGTACGCAGGTAATCAGTTGACGAGTCCCCGGCCAGGCGCACCCCGAACCTACCGTCTGCACGCCCCCAGTAGCGACTCGCAACGTGTTCGCCCGCCACCCAGATCTCACCGATACGCCCCTCGGGCAGCGGGTTCAGGCTGTTGGGATCGACGATGCGTATATCGGCCCCGGGCGCCACCGTACCACTGCTGACCAGGACCCTGGCCGGTTGTCCGGCCAGCGCCAGTTGCGCGTGCCCGGTGGCCAACGCCTGGGGACACAGACTTGTGCCCACCGCGGGTGAACGCTGGCGGTGCCCGGCACTGAGCAAAGTGGTTTCCGCAAGGCCATAGCAGGGTAGCCAGGCGGCCGGGTCGAAACGGCAGGCTTGCATGGCCGCGGCAAAACGCTCCAGTGTCGCCGCCTTCACCGGTTCTGCCCCGTTATAGGCCACGCGCCAACTGGACAGGTCGATCCCATGCAGCCGATGCGGATCGTCGATAGAGGCACATATCCGATAGGCGAAGTCCGGGGCGCCGCTGGTGTGGGCCCGATAATCCGAGATCATCCTCAACCACCGCTCAGGACACTCCTGAAAGGCCTCGGTGGGCATCAGTACCGCCTCGGCCCCGATCAACAACGGGTGCAGAGCCGCGCCCACCAGCCCCATGTCATGGAACAGCGGCAACCAGCTGGCGAACCGGGTGTGGCTGTCGTGGGAAAAGACCGTCGCGATCATCCGTGAGTTGGCAGCCAGTTGCCCATGCGTCACCACCACCCCTTTGGGAGCGCTGGTGGAACCTGAGGTGTATTGGATAAAACAGGTGTCTTGCGCATCGGCGGCAAAGGGTGCGATGGACTCCCCGAAGACCTCATCCACTGCAATCAGTCGTGTTGCAGGGACGCTATCGCAGAAACGGGCCAAGGCAGGTGTCTCGCTGCCAAGCACCAGGGCAAAGGGCTGGCAGTCGGCCAGGACATGCTCCAGGCGCCCGCGCCGCCGGCCATTGAGCGGCACGGGTACGGCCACGGCGCCAGCATGCACGATGGCCAGGAAGCCACGGATGAATTGCGCGGGGCTGTTGCAACCCAGGACGATCGGCTGGCCCGGCAGTACGCCCCGGGCCCGCAGCCCACCGGCCATCCCGGCAACCTGGCGGGCCAGCTCCCCATAGGTAGGGCTATCGACCTCTGTACCTTGTGTATCCAAAAAGCGAAACGCCACCTGGTCGGGCTTCGAATCAGCGTGACAAGCCAGGACCTGCGCGAGACTGATGGGCAATGTTCGCTCCTTGAACTGTCGAATTCCGTATTACCTATCCAAGGCGGTCGCCGCGACGGCCGGCAACGTGATCCGCATCAGGCACGGGCCTCGGCAAAGCCCCTTTCAGACGCGGTGCATCACACCCTTGGATCACTGCTTGCTGCTACGGCTCACTCCAGGTGTCGCCCAGCTTCATCCGAAGCCGGGCGACACCCAGGCGTTAAACCGACAAGCGCCTATCAGGCGTTGCCACCGCCACCGCCACCACCCTTACCGGCCACAACAACGTGATTGAAGATGCCCATCACGCTTGCAGCATCACCCTCGATCACCCCCAGGGTCAGATGCCGGGCCAGCGCCTCATCGAGCTGAGCCTCTTTCACCCCCGTACCGGCAAATGTCGCACCGCTCCATTGCACGCCACGCAGATCGGCTCCATCCAGGCAAGCCTCGGTGAGCATGGCATCACGCAGGTCGGCACCACACAGATCAGCACCACGCAAGTTGGCAAAACGCAGGTCGGCCCCTCGCAGGTCCGCCCCACGCAAATCGGCACCGATCAGCACCGCCTGACCCAGGTAGGCCTGGCTCAGATTGGCACTGCGCAGGGTCGCCCCTTCCAGGTTGGTGCGGCACAGATTGGCGTCCACCAGCCAAGCGTGGCTCAGGTCCGAGCCCGCCAGCGAGGCATCGGAAAAATCAGCCCCGCAAAGCTCTGCATGAGTCAGCTCACTGCCTGCGATCGAGGACCGACGGAAGGACGCCTGGCGTGCACTCACACTGGCCATCAGCGCGGCATTGAGCCGGACATCCTCAAGGACTGCACCGCCGAGCAGAGCGCCCGACAGCGTCGCACCTTCGCAGTTGCTGCCACGCAGTACGGCTTTCGACAGGTCGGCCCCGGTGAGGTCGGCCTTGGCGAAAACACTCTGCTCGAAACGCCCTTGCGACAGGTTGGCCTGCGCCAGGTTGCTGCCGCTCAGATCACTGGAACGCAGACGCAGACGGCTAAGATCCGCCGCGCTGAAATCCTGTCCCGATAGATCATGCCCTTCACTCTGGCGAGCCGCCTGCTGACGCAGGCAAGCGGCACGATAAGCAACGGGGGAGCTTGAAGTTTCCGAGGTACTCTTCTCTTGCACTTGTATGACTGATTTCAAAGGCATAGTTGTCTCTCCTCAATGGTTTGAGACTGCGTTGAAACAAAAGTTATATACAGAGCAAGCCTGGTCCAAGTAATTCTGTACAAAATTCACTGCAGGACATGAGGCCAAATACAGCGTGCGGGACGTCTCGCCTGCTAGGGTGTAGTCGAGGGTCCCAATTCTGTCAAATGCCTTAAACGTGAATTTTTTGCGACGTTAAAAAAAACCAGCTGAAAACAAAAACATCCTTATTTCAATGGCCTGGCTGGCATCTCAAGCAAAAACACAACCTTTGCCAGCCATGCCATTTGGGAATGAATACGGTAACTCGAAGAAATTCGACTCAAGCAAACGTGCCCTGGCAAAAGTACCAGGGTGTTGATCGGATATTGAAAAATTAGATATCAGGAATATTAATAACCCGTACTTCATGCCAGGCCTATTACAACTACTCCAAACACTTCACAGAGACAGGAAGTGTGTATGAAATTCAACGTTCAAGCGCCGGACAAATCAACTCGATTAACACCGGACAGATCTTACAAGCGCTAATTGAACCAAAGAATACAGAATACTTTCTTATATCAGTGCCCACCGAAACAGTCGGCAACCTGCACTCAAGGACTGCAGGGTTGAAGCTTGCGTTCGATGAAGAGCATCGCCAGGTGGGTGAACGGCCCACCTGGCGAGCAGGTATCAACGCATCATCGAGCGGCGGCAAGCGCCCTTGGCTGCCCTACACCGACCCTTTACTGGCCATTACCGAGTCGTTGTAGATCCCCATCACACCGGCCGACTGACGGCCCTGGATGCCCGTCTCCAGGTGAGAAGCCAAAGCGCCATCGAGCTGGGCCTCTTTTACAGAGGCGCCGGCGAATGTCGCACCCGCCCACTGCGCGCCCCGCAGATCGGCGCCCTCAAGGCAGGCCTCGGTGAGCATGGCCTCACGCAGATCCGCATCGCGCAGATCGGCACCACGCAAATTGGCAAAGCGCAGGTCGGCGCCTCGCAAGTCGGCGCCTGACAAATTGATATCGATCATCACCGCCTGGCCCAGGTAGGCCTGGCGCAGATCAGCGCCATGCAGGTCGGAAGATTCAAGATTGGTGCGGCAGAGATTGCCATTGACCAGGGAAACATGACTCAGGTCGGCCTTGCCCAGCGAAGCATCCGAAAGATCGGCGCCACCCAGGTCGGCGTGCGACCACTGGCTAGCGTCCGCCGAGCAGCGGCGCAGGCAGGCCTGCCGAGCGCTTGCCCGAAGCATACGGGCACCGCTGAGTCGAGCATCTTCAAGGACCGCGCCATCGAGCTTGGCACCCACTAGCGAAGCCCCGGCCAGACTGCAACCACGTAGCACGGCTCGGGAAAGATCGGCGGCATCGAGGTCGGCGTTGACGAACGCGCTCAACTCGAAACGCCCTTCGGACAAATCGGCCGCTGTCAGCTTGCAGCCGGTCAGATCACTGGAACGCAACCGCAGCCGGGAAAGATCCGCAGCGCTGAAATCCTGCCCGCCAAGCTCATGTCCGGCACCGTGCCGGGCAACCCGTTGCCGCAGGCATGCCGCACGGTGAGCGACGGGAGGGTGAAGCACTGCCGAGGTATTCTCTTGCGTTTGAACAATCGACTTCAAAGGCATGGACGTCTCTCCTTGACCGGCTGATTCCAGACCGACCTCAAGCAAAAAAGAAGTTCGGGCTTCGAGCCTCGGGTATCAGGTGACACCAGAAACCCTACAAGAAATATATGGAAATATTCTTGCGTTGTATTTTTTTAGACACAGTCCTCGGGCCTGTCAAATTAGAGAACGTAAATTATTGTCATCTGGCTAAAGGCCACTTAGCCAGCGCTGCGCCCTTCGCGCCTGCCCTGCTGCGAGATGCCCGGCGACAGAAACCTAAAGCCCTTTGATGGAAAATTTCTCCAGCAAAATGGAAAAGCTCAGTGCAAACAGCAAGATGTCGTCGTCAGCATGGGGGTTGGCGCCGGCCGAGCTGTTTTCGTGCCGTCGCAATTCAGCGCTGATGGCCTTGGCATCGAAAAAACCCTCCCGGGCGACACGCTCCGGAGCCAGCATGTCGTGAATCCACTCTCTGTTCTGCGCCAGCAGGAAACTTGAACCCGGAGCCCGGAACCCGAACTTTTCACGCTGGATGATGGCCTTGGGCACCCTGGCGATGGCGGCTTGCTTGAGCAGGTATTTCTCGTCCATGCCATTGAGCTTCAGATGAGGCGGCACGCGGCGCAGGAATTCCACCACCTCGGGGTCCAGGAACGGAAAGCGCCCTTCGATCGAGGACACCATGTTCATGCGATCGCCATGGTCGCCCAGCAGATGGTCGGCGAGCCGCAGCTTCAGATCCAGGTAGGATCGCTGATCGATCGGATGGCGCCCCTGCACCTTGGCGACGTCGATCACCGGCCGCGACAGGCTGTCTTCGGCTAGCAACAGGTGCTCCACATCCGCTGACAGAAAGCGCCGGCGAAACGCCCGGTAATCGCCATAATGCCGCTCATAACGCACGTTGGCGTTGCCCCACAGTTGCTCCCGGGCAAAGGCCTCCTCCTGGCTCAACGCCTCGCTGCCGCGTTGGCGACTGAACGCGTCGAAACGGTACCCCGGATACCCCGCCAGCAGTTCGTCCGCGCCCTCCCCACCCAGCACCACAGGCACCCCATGGGCCCTCGCAGCGGCCGCCATGGCCATGGTGCAGGTGTTGTAGGTCTCCGTCACCGGGCATTCGCTGTGCCAGACCATGTCAGGCAGGACTTTCGCGATGCGTTCCTGTTCGAAAGCGATTTCAATGTGCCGACTGCCCAACTGACGAGCCATCAACAGTTGATAGACCCGTTCATTGATTGCGCGGTTTTCGGGAAAGACCACCGAGAACGTGGTCAGTGGGTAATCAGGAGCCACGGCCTTCACCGAGGCGGCCACAAAAGAGGAGTCCAGCCCCCCACTCAGATACAGCCCCACAGGTACATCTGCACGCAGTCGCCGCGCGACGGCGGCATCGAACACGCCCAAAAACTGCTCGATGACTTCCCGCTCATCAGCGACCTGCAGCTGCGCACCCTGCACGGGATAATCCATGTCCCAAAAGACGTCCTCGGTGATCTGCCCGCCCTCGACCAGCAAGCGGTGCCCCGCTGGCAGGCTGCACACGCCCTTGAACATGGTTCGTGGACTCACCAGCCCGGGAAAACACAGCACCTGGTCAAGACCGATGGGGTCGATCGCCCGATAGGCGGCAGGGTGCTGCAAGATCGCCTTGATTTCCGAAGCGAACACCAGGGTGTTGCCGAAGACGGCATAGTGCAGTGGGGTAATGCCCATCTGATCGCGAAACAGCCACAAGCGTCCGCTACGTCGATCCAGGAGCGCCAGGGAGAATTGACCGTTGAGATGGTCGGTCAGGTCCGCACCGTATTCCTCATACAGGTGCAGGATCACTTCCATGTCCCCGTTGCTGCGAAATACATGTCCCCGGGCCCGCAGTTGCTCCCGTAATTCGACATAGTTGTAGATCTCGCCGTTACCCACCAGGGCCAGGCTGCGATCCTCGTTGTACAGCGGCTGCTCACTGCCAGTCGGATCGATGATCGACAGACGCCGCATGCCAATGGCCCACCCTTTCTCCACCAGCATCCCCTGCGCATCGGGTCCACGATGAACCAGGGTCTGCAGCATTGCCTCCAGCACCTTGGGATCAGCGCTTCCCTGCCCGGATAAATCCATGAATCCAGCGATTCCACACATCAGGCGATAACCCCCAAAGCGAATGACTGCAACCTAGAACTCAGCGTCCAGATCATCATTGAATGTCGTGACGACCGGCTCGGCTTCCATCGCCAGTTCAGAAACGAGTTGATCGGGATCGGCGATGATCGAGACGAGCAGGCGCTGGTAGTGATCGGCCAGGCGCTTGCAGGTACGTGCGTCGAACAGGTCGCGGCGGTAGCCGAGCCAACCGGTGATCCCCTCGGGCGACTCATAGAACTCGATGAGCATGTCGAACTTGACCGACAGGCTGCCAGCCGCGAACGGCTCGATGACCAGGCCCGGCAGGTGGAGGGGCGGCTTTTGGGTGTTCTGCAGGATGAACATCACCTGGAACAGCGGGCTACGGGCGGCATCCCGATCGGGGCGCAGGGTTTCAACCAGTTTCTCGAAGGGCATCTCATCATGGTTGAAAGCCCCCAGAGCCGATTCACGAACGGCATGGGCGACCTCACGAAAGCTCATTTGCGGCTGCACCGCCGATGTGATCAGCAGCGTGTTGGCGAAAAACCCGATCAGGTCCTCGGTCTCCGCACGTACCCTGCCGGCCGTGGGCGAACCCACCGTGATGCTGCTTTGCAATGATTGCCGGTGCATGACCACGCAAAATGCCGCCAGCAACATCATGTACAAGGTCACCGAGCACTCCCTGGCACATGCATTGATGCCATCGGCCAGGGCTCGGTCAAAGAGCATGTACTCGAAGCCGCCCTGCTCGGTGGTGGATGGGCTCGGCAACCGGTCGAACGGCAGTACCAGATCCTCTACCAGCTTCAGTCGCGGCTGCCAGTAGGCCATTTGCCGTGCCATGGCCGGACCGTCCAGGCGGTCTATCTGCCACTCGACAAAGTCTCCGAACCCCACCTCCAGTGGCGGCAAGTCGGGTTGCTTGTCCAGCATCCTCGCCGCCACGCAGGCCGAGAAGTCGCGGGCGAAGACCCCCATGGACCAACCATCGCTGACGATGTGGTGCATGTTGATCAGCAGGAAATGGTGATCCGCGGCCAGCCTCACCAAACTCAGGCGGACCACCGGGCCATGGTGCAAGTCGAAGGGCCGGTCGGAGATCTCGAACAGCAGCTCACGGGCCCTGGCCTCCAGGGCATCGCTGTCGGGCTCCGAGAGCTCGATCAGCTCGATCGTGCAATCGTTATTTTCCCTGACGACCTGCACCGGCCCTTGCGCAGTGTTGTGGAAGGTCACCCGCAGGCTCTCGTGCCGGGCGACCACGTCCTTGAATGCCTGTTGAAACACCTCGAGATTCAACGGCCCATGCAAGCGCACGCATTCAGGCATGTTGTACATGGTACTGGCGGGGTTCAACTGATAGATGTACCAGAGACGCCGCTGGGAAAATGACAGGCTGAATCGTTCATTGTTCTTGCGCCGTGGAATTTTCACTCGCTGGGCCTTGAGACGCTCGCCCACGGCCTCGAGGAAAAGCTGTCTTTGTGCAGGGCTCAGGGCCCGTAATTTGTCTTGCAGCAACTCTTGGCGATCCATGCTCATGGCGTCTCCGCGGCAAAGGCCCGGCGCATGGATTCCGCCTCGCCAGGTTCCAACAGGCTGATATCCCCTACCTGGGCCAGGGGGTTGTCGGCGATCTGCAGCAGCGTTCGCTCCAGGCGCGCGGCGAACTCCCCCATCCGGCCCGCCTCGAAGCGCTCGCTGTCGTACACCAGGCGCACGCCATAACCGTGATCGGAGGCAAAGATCTCGACCAGCAGGTCGAACTCGGACACACCGCTGTCGACCGCGACAGGCCGGGCCGGCAGCCCGCCAAAGGTAGTGGCGCCGCCCATCATGTTCTGCATGACGATCAGGATGTTGAACAGCGGATTGCGCCCACGCTCTGCGACCATGTCCAGTTCCCTGACCATCTCGTCCAGAGGCGCGCTGGCATGGATCGAGGCCTCGAGCAATGTTGCTTGCAGTCGGCGCATCAGGCCTTCCAGAGGCTCGCCTTCATCTATCTGCAAGCGAACGGGCAAGGCACGGGCGAACAGGCCCACGACGCGTTCCATTTCCGGCTGGGTGCGCCCCGCGTCCATGACGCCAAGACAGATGTCATCCCCTACCCCGTAACGTTGCAGAACGATGTAGAAACCCGCCAGCAAGGCAACGAAAGGGGTCATTGCCCGGGCCGCCGCCACCCGCTCCAGGTGGCCTCGCAGGCTCGCATCGAGCTCAAGGCGCAAGTGCCCGCCGCGAAACCCCGGGCTCGCCTGGCAATGACGGTCCGCGCTCAGGCGGGTCGGGCGAAGCTGGCGCAATTGCCCGAGCCAGTAGTCCAGGTCGGCGCGCCGCTGAGGCGTACCCGCTTGTTCGATCTCATCGGCGACATAATCCAGGAAATCCAGCCTAGCTTGAGGCTGGGGCACGACCTCGGTGCCGGACTCCAGAGCGCTGTAGAGCGCACTCAAGTCCTCCACCAGGATGCCAAGCGACCACTCATCCACCAGCAAGTGATGAACGACCAGGGCACAAACCGAACTCAAGGCCGACTCGCGCAGCAGGACGAAACGCAGCGGCGGCCCCTGGTCCAGGGCCAGGGGCTCTCGTGCCAGTTGCGCCAGGGCCGGTTCGATCTCTGCCACCGCCCAGGTCTCCAGCTCACGCTGAGGGCCAGGCAGGACCCGCTGCTGCGGTGCCCCGGCAGACTCGCGAAAGAGGGTGCGCAGGGCACCATGCTGCTGTTGCAGGAGATCGACCGCGCGGCTGAGCAACTGCACATCCAGCGGTCCATCTATCTGCAACGCGCACGTCAGCTGGAACGCTCGCCGGGCCTTATCGGCGTGACTGATGAACCAGAGCTGGCGCTGGGACGAGGAAAGCCCGCGCCACACCGTGCGGTCGACCACCGAGGGGGCCGGTCGCAGGCCTCCGGCATGCTCGCTGACAAGCTGCTCGACCCTGGCGGCATAAGCCCTGAGGGTCGGCGCACGGAACAACTCCACCAAGGCAATCGAGGTACCAAACTGCCGATTGAGCAAGGAAGTGACCGCCACGACTTTCAGGGAATGCCCACCCAAAGCGAAAAAGTCATCGTCCTGGGCGACGCCACGCACCCCCAGCACCTTGTTCCAGGTGGCCTCGACCACTTCGCTGAGCGCCGAGCGGTGAGGACGCCCGCTCGACGCCCGCGCACCGTGAACGGGGCTCGGCAGCAGCTTGCGCTCGACCTTGCCGGCCGGCGAAAGCGGCAGGCGGTCCATCACCACGATATGCGCCGGAGCCGTTCCAGGTGGCAGAACACCTGCCGCCACGGCGCGTATAGCCTCCTGTTCAACCGGGCTGGAACACACCACGTAGCCGACCAGGTCATGGCCACCCTCGCCGTCCGGCCAGAGTTTCGCGGCAGCGGCGAGCACCGCCGGGTGCCGGTACAGGGCCGCTTCAATCTCCGCCAGTTCCATGCGGATGCCACGCAGCTTGAACTGGCCGTCGCTGCGTCCCAGGTAACGCAAGTGCCCCTGTGCGGTGACCTGCACCGTATCCCCGGTGTTGTACATCAACTCGCCCGTTCCGGCGGCAAAGGGATCGGCCACAAAAGCCGCCTCGGTAGCCGCCTGGCGCCGGTGATAACCCAGGGCCAACCCTCGTCCGGCGAGAAACAGCCGGCCTCGCCCTCCCAGCGGAACATGCCGGCCGCGGGTATCCAGGACATAAGCGCGCATGTTATTGACCGGCGTTCCCAAGTAGATCTCCGGGTCCTGGGCCCCGATCCGCTGGACCAGGGCCCAGATGGTGGTTTCCGTCGGCCCATAGACATTCCACAGCTGGGCGACACGAGCGAGCAGCAACTGCGCCAGGCTGCGATCCAGTGCCTCGCCTCCGCACCAGGCACGCAGATGCTCGGCCCCTGCCCAGCCAGCCTGGAGCAACAGCCGCCACAGGGCCGGAGTGGCCTGCATCACGGTCGGTTCCGTGCGGGCGATCAGCTGTGCCAGTCGTTGCGGATCTCGCCCCACCTCGCTCGGTGCAAGCAACAACAATGCCCCACTCCACAACGGCCCAAGGACTTCCAGCAGGGAGATATCGAACGACAGGGTCGTCAGGGCGAGAAAGCGGTCCCGGGCAGTCAGTCCCGGTACCTGGGTGAAACTGATCAGCAGGTTTTCCAGGGCCTCGACCGGAACCACGACGCCCTTGGGTTGCCCGGTGGACCCGGAGGTATACATCAGGTAAGCCGCGCGCTCATCGAGCAGTACGCTGCTGACCGCCAGGGCCGGTGCAGCGATCAACCGGCCCCATGCATCGAGTTCCAGGCGCTGCGCCTCACAGTCCGGCAAGCGGTCATCAGCGGGGCCAATGATCAATCCGGCGCCACTGTCCGCCAGCAGGTAATGCTTGCGCTCCAGTGGCAGGCAACGATCGATCGCCAAGAACGGGCATCCGACCTCAAGCAGCGCTAACAACGCAACCACCTGGCTAGCATCGCGTTCCAGGTGCGTGGCCACCAGATGGCCCGGTTTCAGGCCCAGTACCCGCAACTGGTCGGCCAACGCCCTGCTGCTGCGTACCAATTGATCGGCTTGCAGGCCGGCATCGGTCCCCCAGTGCAGGGCCATCGACGCTCCGCGTGCGGCCAATCGCTCCAGCAACTGCGCACCCAGGCTGCGGGGCCCCAGGACCTGCGGCGGGCCTTCCCAACAAACCGCTGCCTGCGACTCCAGCAGTTCGCCGATCGGGCGCTGCGCATGGATCGCCAGGGCCAGTGCATAGGCCTCCATTCTCTCCAGCAGCGCGGCTACCGTACCCTCCTCGACCTGAGCGGCGTTGTAGGCTATTTCCAGCTTCAGGCACGAGTGGGGAGCCACCATCAGGCTGATGGGATAGCTGGTGCGCCAGAATGCCCGGCGATCCTGCACGCTGATGCCGTGTGCGCCACCTTCCTGCAGCGGCGGCAGGTTCTCGAACACCACAACGGTCTCGAACAGGGCCTCGCCCGCAGACAGGCCGGCTATGTCGTGGATTTCGGTCAAAGGCAACCGCCCGTTATCCCAGGCCAGGGTGGAAGAGGCCTGGACTTGCTGGAGGAACCGGTCGGCGGTGGTGTCCGGATCGCAGGGCAACCGGACAGGCACGGTGTTGACCATCAGCCCGACCATGTTGTCGACCCCTTGCAGATCGGCCGAACGGTCAGCGACGACCCACCCGAACGTCACATCCTCGCACAGGCTGAAGTCGCGCAATGTCAAGGCCCAGGCCCCCTGGATCAACGTCGCCAGGGTCAGGCGACGCGCTGCGACGGCCTCGCTCAATCGCCGGGTATCCGCCTCTGACAGCAGGCGCTGGAGCCGACGTGGCTGGCGTTCGACGGCTAACGCCTGGGGCTGCAGGAACGGAGGGCTGGAGAGCGGCGCCGGCTCGGCAAAGACCGTCCTCCAGAACTCCCGCGCCTGCTGGGTGTTGCGCTTCTGGACCCAACCTACATAAGCCTTGAACGGTTTGGCGGGCACGGGTTTGCCAGTGAGATAGGCATCCATGACCCAGCCCAGGAGAATGGTGGCCGACCAGGCATCGAGAATCAGATGGTGGTAGGTCCAGACGAAACGCAGTCCACCGTTCCCGAGCAAGAACACCGCCATCCTGTGCAAGGGAGGACGTGAAAGGTTGAAACGGCTGGCCCGATCGCGTTCAAGATAGGCCTCGAACACGCACTCCTGTTCCGCGTGCTCCTGATGGCTGCAGTCGACCACCGTCCATTGCAATGCGACATCGCGCGTCACGATCTGCATGGGCGGAGAGACATTACGCCACGCAAAGGCCGTTTTCAGCACATCGACACCCGCCACAACCCGCTCCCAGGCCTCGCGCCAGCGCTGGGCGTCGACACCATCCAAGCGACAGGACACCTGCACCAGGTAATCACACTCGGCACCGTCCTGAAGCGAGTGAAACAGCAGGCCCTCCTGCAAGAAGGTCAGCGGATAGATGTCTGCCGCTTGCACTTTCGCCGACGAAGACTGGGGATTAACCGTGGGGTTGAGCTGGTCGGACATTGCTTTCACTGCTCCTTGTGGTCCGGGTGCATCGTCCAAAGAGCTAGGCGGCCGTTGAACGTCTTTCCACACAACCCAGGCAATAACGGTCAGAACACAGTTACCAAGCAGGAAAAGTAGTCCAGTTTTAAAAAAAGAAAATTTTTATCCGTCCGTCCCCCACTACTGCCGGTGGCAAAGGCGTCACTTGAACCTCGAACCGCAAAGCCTCCCTCCCTCGTTGGCGCGATTGAAAATCATGTACTAGCATCGTTCAACTCCCGCAGCCAGGCCTCGGGCCTGGCTTGAAGCGCCCCTGTCATGCGCTCAGGTCGCGATGGGCCGGCGGGTCATGGATGGATCTGGCAATGAGTGTCACAGGGAGGTGCGATTGATGGGTCCATTCAACAGCCTGCTCGCCGCAGTTTGCCTGCTCCTGTTATTTTCCCCCTTCGCACATGCCAGCCCTGCCCAAGACCCGATCCCGATCACCTGGGACATCTGGGGCGTTCCCCATATAGAAGCCCGCACCGAGGAGCAACTGGCCTATGCCGTGGGCTGGGCGCAAATGCGCGCCAACGCCAATACAGTGCTCAGCCTCATGGCCCGCGCACGTGGGCGCCTGGCCGAAACCCCCGGAACACTGGGCGTCGAAAAGGCCCTGGCGCAAGACATCTGGGTACGGCAGATGGGGGTCGCACAAACCGCCAGCCTTTGGCTGACACAACAGCGGGACACAGAACGCGCGGTCCTGGAGTCTTTTGCCAGGGGCATCAACGATTTTGCAGCCAATCATCCTGAGCAAATCGACGCACCGTTACGCAGCGTGCTGCCGATCCGGGCCGTTGACGTCCTGGCACGCCTGGCCCATGTGCTGTTATACGAATTTGCCACCTCCCCGGGCATGATCGCTGCCGATACCCAGGCATGGGCCAGTGGTGCTGTACCGGCTGTGGCCGAGGTGCAGAACCGCGGTTCCAACGCCATAGCCATTGCGCCAGGCAAATCCGCCGGGAAGGCCCTGTTGTTGAGCAACCCGCACCTGCCCTGGTCCGAACTGGTGCGCTGGTTCGAATACGAATCCATCACCCCTGACAATCGCTTCTACGGGGTGAGTTTTCTTGGCCTGCCCATGCATGTGATAGGTTTCAGCCAGGCGCTGGGCTGGACCCACACCGTCAACCCCATGCACAGCTACTACCTCTATGAACTCGCGCTGCAAGGCGATGGCTACCTGCTCGATGGCAAGCGCACCGCCTTCTCGACCCGCGTCGAAACCGTGCGCGTACGCCTGCCCTCCGGGCAGTTCGAAGAAAAACGCATAGAGGTCCGCGACAGCCTTTTCGGCCCGGTGATCGCCCGGGACAAGCAACGCGCGCTGGCACTCTGGGTAACTGGGAAAGACGCTGCACATACCGTGTCCCAGTACCGAGAGATGGCACGCGCGCAGAACCTCGACGAGTTCAACCAATCGCTGGCGCAGCAGCAGATTGCGGTCTTTTCCATCATCTATGCCGATCGCAATGGGCAGATCGCCTATTACTTCGGTGGCCGCAACCCTTCTGCCCAGTACCCGATCCCCAGGGCATCGCTCTTGCTGGATGGGCGAAAAAGCAACCAGCTGTGGACCGCAGTCCTGCCCCTGGACAAGCTGCCGCAGATCACCACCCCCCAAAGCGGATGGCTGCAGAACGCCAACGACCCACCCTGGACGGCCACCCTGCCCAATACCCTGGTTCCAAGCCATTACCCGAAGGGGTTGGTCAACAGCCAGTTCGTCAACCTGCGGGCACAACGCATCATCGAGTACCTCAAGCCTGCACGATCGACTGACTTCAACGCCTTGGTGAACCTCAAGCTCGATACCGGCTCCGAGCTGGCCACACGCACCCTCGATGACCTGATTGCAGCAGGACGGCGTTCCACGGACTCCGAGAGCCAGGTAGGCGCGCAGATCCTCGCTCGCTGGGACCGCGCGATGAATGCCGGCAGCCGTGGCGCGCCGCTGTTTCAGCAATGGGTGAAAATGATGCCGGGCGATGACAGCATATTTACCGTGCCCTTCAATCCTCAGGACCCTCTGGCCGGCCCTCGCGGCCTGGCCGAACCGGCAAAAGCCGCAGCGACACTCGCCGATGCCGTCCGCCAGCTGCGCAAGACCGGGGCCTCCCCGGACATTGCCTGGGGCGAACTCTACAAGTTACCTGGCGCTCGACTGCGACCCGGCAACGGCGGGCCCGATCCGCTGGGACTGATCCGGGCCACCTATTTCGACGACTCCCCTTCCCCCCTCGAACACATTGCCAACGGTGGCGATGGCTTCACCGCCATCGTGCAATTCGATACCCCGCCCCATGCCCGAGGGCTGCTGGCTTATGGCAACTTCACCGAGCCCTCGCCGCAAGGAGTGCGCAACCAGATGCAACTCTATGCCGACAAGCATCTGCGAACGCTATTGCAACTGCCGCTGTCACGCGACGACATCACGCTCAGCGAAAGACTCCCATACTCGCCAGCCCGCCTAGTGCGTGGCGCGGACCTCACGAATCCCCCTGTGCCGACCACGACTGAGAGGTAACCTCGCTCATGACGATCAACGCTGCGAAAATCTTTTCCGCACTTGCCAAACAGCATCCTGAGCGCGTTGCCCTGTCGAGCGTGACAAGCGACCTGAGCTATGGCGCCCTGGATCAATGGTCCGATAGCCTGGCAGTGGAGTTGCGAGACCGCCTGGGCCCGGCGAGCGGTACCGTGGTCATCCTGTCCTCGGAGCCCGCGCAGGTGATCGCGGCACTCATAGCGACGATGAAAGAGACCCTGGTCTTCGTCCCCCTGGACCCACAGACACAACCGGCCCGGCTCTACACGGCCATCGACAACGCAGACCCCCTCGCCATTATGTGCGACGCCGCTGGCGCGGCCCTTATCCAGCAGTTGGGTATCCACGAGTCCGTCGCGCTCATCGACATCGGGGTTCCTCGTAGCGCCGATACCCCGCGCCAGGACACGCTCGAGGAGGACCCCGAGGGCCCCTGCTACATCTACTTCACCTCCGGCTCCACCGGTGAACCCAAAGGCATCCTGGGGCGCTTGAAAAGCATCGCGCACTTTGCCAGATGGGAAGCCCGGGCATTCGACCTGGATGCATCCGTGCGCTGCACCCAGTTCACCACGCCCGCGTTCGATGCCTTCTTGCGTGACATCTTCACGCCGTTGAACATCGGCGGAACGGTCTGCCTGCCACCGGACCGCAACCTGATGGCCGACGCAGAGCGACTGATCAACTGGCTGGACAGCGCCGCAGTGACGCTGGTGCATACCACTCCTGCGATCTTGCGCATCCTGCTCAATGCCTTGCAGAACCGTGCGTGGCGCCCTGAGACACTGAAGCGGATCTGTGTCGCAGGCGACGTATTGCTGCCTATCGATGTCAAGCGGTTCTTCGACGCCTTCGGTACTGAGGTCGAGCTGATCAATTTCTATGGCCCATCCGAAACCACGATGATCAAGCTGTTTCATCGTGTTGAACGCAAAGACGCAGAGCGGGCCAGTGTTCCGGTGGGCAAGCCGATCGACGGTTGCCGGGTGCTGGTCCTCGACAGCCGGCAAAAACCCTGTGGGGTCGGCATGATCGGCGAGATCTACATTCGCACGCCGTTCAAGAGCCTGGGTTACTACCAGCGACCCGACCTGACATCGGAAGTCTTCGTCAGCAACCCGGTGAGCGGCGATGCCGACGACCTGGTCTATCGCACCGGGGACCTGGGACGGATGCTCGACGATGGCGAACTCGAATTCATTGGCCGTCGCGACCGGCAGATCAAGATCAATGGGGTTCGCGTCGAACTGGGAGAAATCGAGAACGCCTTCCGCCAGCACTCCAGCGTCAGGGACGTTGCCATCGTCGAGCGCAAGCTGAACGAGGGCGGCAACGAACTCATCGCCTATCTGGTCACCAGCCCGGAGGTACCCGAAGCCGAGCTGCGCCGCTTCCTGAGCGAGCGCTTGCCGATCGCGATGATCGCCAGGCACTTCAGTTTTCTTCCGGTACTGCCGCGCACCGTGACCGGCAAGATCAACTACAGCGCCTTGCCCGAGATCACTGCACAGGTCATGGACAGCGCCCAATACGTAGCGCCACAGACCCCGGTTGAAGTCACGCTGGCGTCGATCTGGCGCGAGCTGATGCAGATCGATACGCCAAGCGCCACCGCCAACTTCTTTTCCGTGGGTGGGCACTCGCTTCTCGCCATGCAAGTGCTGTCGCGGGTAGAGGCCGCCTTCGCCATCAACATTGCACTACGCGACTTCCTCGACGACCCGACCATCAAGGGCCTGGCCGCCAGGATCGAAGCCGACATCCTCACGGCGACGGCCGACGATGACGAACTGTTGCAACTGTTGGAGCAACTATGAAAGGTCCAGCCCAAGATCCGGCGCAACAGGCGCTCAGCCAGGCCGAGCTGAATACTCTGGAACAGCTTGTCCTGTCCTGCGGATTGGTGAGCGACGTGGCGATGGCCCACTCGCCGCGCTCCGTGACCGCCAGTCGTTGCAGCCGTTGCGCCATCTCGACGCAAGTCACGGGAATCCGCCTGGACCATGAGGGTGTCTGTAGCGAGTGCCGTCGTTACGACCGCTATAAAGAGCGCCTGGACCTGTACTTCAGCGACCGTGCCACGCTACAGGGGATCGTCGACGCCAATCGCCCGCACAAGCGTTCCGATATCGACTGCATGCTGCTGTTCAGTGGCGGCAAGGACTCGACTTATGTTCTCCACCAGCTGGTGGACATGCAGCTCAAGGTGATGACCTACACCTTCGACAACGGCTTCATCTCGCGCCAGGCGTTCGACAATATCGCCCGCATTACCAGCGACCTGAACATCGAGCATGTCACCGGCACTCATGCGCAGATGCGCGAAGTGTTCCGCGAAAGCCTGCAACGCCATAGCACCGTCTGCAAAGGCTGCTTCAAGGCGCTTCTGGATCACAGCCTGGTGCTGGCCGACCAGCGTGGCATCAACCTCATCTTCACCGGGATGTCCCGTGGCCAGATCGTCGAGGAGCGCCTCAGGTTCTTCCATGACCGGAATATCTTCGACCCGCAAGTCATCGACGCCAAGCTCGCCGAGGGTCGCAAGATCTACCACCAGGTCGAACGCTATGCCGGTCTCGACGGCAGGGCCTTCTATGACGACTCGATTTTCCAACGAACCCAGCTGATCGACTTCTATCGCTACAGCGATGCGCAAAAAAAGGACATCTACGATTACCTGAGGAACAGCCAGGCTGGATGGCAAGAGCCGACGGATACCGGGTTCTGCTCATCCAACTGCTTGATAAATGATGTCGGGGTTGCCGTCCACGGGCTGGAAAAAGGCTTCTCGAACTACGAGATACCCACTGCCTGGGAAGTGCGCCTTGGCCACCTGGACCGAGAGAGCGCGATAGCCGAGCTGGCCGGCGTCTCCGATGATGAACGGGTCACGAAGATCCTGAAGTCCATCGACTACCTGCCGACCCCGGCGCAGGACGCCCCCGCCGAGGTCGAGGTGTTCGCCGTACTGAACAAGGGCGCCAGCATGGCGGACCTGGATCGCGCCGTCAGGGCCCGGTGGCCACGCCAGGATGTGCAACCCAAGCTGATCAGGGTTGCCCTCATCCAGCGTGACGACCAAGGCAGGCCCATTGCCGAGGCGCTGGCGCCACAGATGCTCCCCATCGAGATACTCCCGACCAAGCGTCAATGCGAACTCTCCCCAGCCCAACGGCAGTTGCTGCAAACCGCGGGCGACCCGCGTGAAGGCTGGCTGACACGAGTGATCTGCAGCCGCGAACCCCTGGATCAGAACCTGTTTCGCAGGGCACTGTTCCAAGTGTTGACACTGCATCCCTCGCTGCGCCTGCAGTTAAGTCGAACCGACACCGGCATCGAGGGCCATGTCGCGCCCATCCCCAGCAACCTGCCGTTGATCTGGGCCGACCTGTCGAGCAAATCCCGGGAACAACGCCAAGCGCTGCAGGCCCGGTTGCCAGAGGCCTTGCTGTCGAAGGTAGGCGACGGGCTCGATCAGCCATTGCTGCTGTTCGCCGTAGCCTCCCCCAACGCCCAGGGACACAGCACGATCGCCATCGCCATGCAGCGCCTGGTCATGGATGAAGCCTCCTGGTCGATCCTGCTCCATCACCTGGAATGGTTCTATCGCCTGATCGCCACCGATACCCAGCCCAGGTTGCCAATGCCACGCTCCACCGATTTGCCCGAACCCGAGTTGCCCCCATGGGCAGGTCTCGGGGCAGGATCCGCTGCGCGGCCCACCCGGCAACTACTGCACGTCGACGAGAGCGATGGCCTGGCCCTGGCCCAGGCGATAGCCAAGGCCCTGGCCCCCAGTCCCGTCAGCCTCTTGCGCTCACTGCGCCAGGGCGACGATCAACGCATCGGCCACGTGACTGGCCAGGAGCAGCGTTGGCGAGGCGACGACCCGCAGGTGGTCATCGTGCTCGAAGAGCAAGTGCTCGGCACCGACACATTGTTCCAGGAGCAACGCCAGATGTCCGGCCTGGCCATCGCGGGCGACAGGAGCTGGTTGTCGATCCGCCGCACGAGCAGTGGCTTGCACCTGTGCTGGAGCATGGACGATAGCCATCCGCAGGATGTCTTGCTCAATGATGTCATCCAGGCTCTATGCTCCCCGGAACCTGAGTCCCGGGGAGACATTGAACAGGCTATGAGGGGCTAGATGAGTCTCAGGGCGAGGGTTTTCGAGCTGCCAGCCTGCAACTGGTCCACGGCATCGAGGCCCGACGCGAGCTTGAACGAGTCATCGAGTTTGGCACCGGAGAAATTGGCTCCGGCCACCTGGGTTTTTTCAAGGCTGGCACCCAGCAGGTCTGCACCTTGCAGGTTGGCGCCAATCAGTTGCGCGCCATCGAGCTTGGCACCGGCAAGGTTGCAGCCCTGCAGGTTGGCGTTGCTCAGGTTGACCCCGGACAGGTCGGCACCCGACAAATCAGCGTGGCCAAGGAAGGCGTTGCTCAGGTCGGCGCCGGCCAGGACCACTTCGGTGAACCGGGTCTTCTCGAAGTTCGCACCCACCGCCTTGATGCTGGACAGGTTGACGCCATGGAATAGCGAGTTGGTGAAAATGCCGTCCGAGAAATCGGCTCCCGAGAAATCCGTCGAGTCGAATCGCGATTCACGAGCCACGGCCCCTACCAGGGTCGAGGAACGGAAAGAACCACCGGCGACCTTCGAAGTGAACAGGCTGGCCTTGCTCAGATTCAGCCTGTCGCCCTTGCACCCTGACAACAGGGTGTTGGTGATGGTCGCGCCGCTCAGGTCGGCATCAGACAGGTCGCTTTCGTTCAGTCCGGTGTCGACAAAACTTGAGCTGGTGAACACCCCTTTCGCCAGGTTCGCCTTCGTCAGGTTGGCCGAGTCAAAGAAGCAGCCGTCCCAGCGAGCAGCACTCAGGGAGGCGCCGGACAAGTCACTCTTTTTCAAGTTGGAATACGACACTCGGGTGCCGGACAGATCAAGACCCGCTAGTTTGACACCTCCAAGTTCGAATCGGAGTTGCCCAGAGCTGCTCTTACTGCGCAGTTCGCCTGCAATATCAGCGACTGCTCCCAGATTAGAAACCAACGACTGCTGCAAGTTTTTCGGATCAGGAAAGTTGTTGTTCATGGTTATCCCTACCTATGAGTGTCAAGTTTTTTCCAACTAATACTTTTTACGCCCAAGGAGTAATAGCATATGACCTCTTACCCGCCACTCGCGCGCACACCGCTCGTCTACTTACGGCAGATGCTGAGTGAAAGCGGGGCATTGCGCATTGGCTTGATGGCTGCATTCACAGCCTTGGGTACCCTGCTGGAGAGTTCCACTCCCTTGGCGTTCGAGCACGTGATCAATGGCCTGGCGGGAACCGACGAAGCCGCACGCGCCACTGCCATTCAATGGTTCATCGGGCTGATCGCCTTGAGTGGCGGGGCCATGGTGTTCTTCAGGCTCTATCAATGGGTCGACATCAGGGCGAGCGCAGACCTGCGCGCGCACGTCCAGAAACGACAAATCGCCTATTTGCTGAATCGCTCTCCCGCCTCGCTGCAACAGCGTCAGAGCGGTGCCTTGGTGGAGGCGATAAAACGCTCAAGTTACAACTGCGTTACATTGATTCAGCTGCTGACTTTCGATGTCGTCAACATGTTAGTGGTGATACTTAATCTCAGCCTGATCCTTTATATAGCCGATAGCACTTATGCCTTGATGATTGCAGCCTGGCTTGTTATCTACATGCTCGGCACGACCTTCTTTGCCTTTCATTGTTTAAATCTGGGCCGCCAGCAATTCATCGCTTCGGGCCACTCCGCGGGACAGATTGGCGATGTATTGAGAAACTTTGAAACCGTGTTCTCCTATGGCGCGATTAGCCGTGAAAACGCTTTCCTGGCGACCGGGCTGGACGAGGAGCGGCACAGGACCCGCCTGCTACGGCGCTACGTCCTGCTGATGCGCATATTCTCCAGCGTCGCGGTCTTCAGCCTGTTCGCCGGAATGACCGCCCTGGCACTTGGCGATGTGCTGAGCGGCGAACGCAACGTGGGAGCCTTCGCCCTGGTCTTCACCGCCACCAACATACTGGTGATGACCGTTTTCGACCTGTCACGCAACTTGATCACCTTCTACGAAAACCTGGGGTCGCTCGACGGTGCGCTCGAGTTCATTCTCCAGGACGATCTGGCACCTGCCTCCCTGGTCGGGAACAGCGCACCGCCCCCCCAATACCCGCCGGTATCCGGCCGGATCGAGTTGAGCAAGGTCTGCTTCAACTATCCCGGAGAGCCACCCTTGTTCGAGAACCTGGACCTGGTCATCGATAAAGGGCAGAGAATTGGCCTGGTCGGTCCTTCCGGGGCAGGCAAGACCACCCTGATTCGCTTGATACTCGGCCAACTGTCTCCCAACAGCGGCAAGATCTTGATCGATGGTGTCGAGTTGGGCGCGCTTGATCGACAAGCCCTCAGTGAAAAATTCGCGGTGGTCAGCCAACACGTCGGCCTATTCAATCGCAGCGTGCGGGACAACATTACCTACGGGGCGCCAGAAGCCGATGACGAAGCCGTGCTGCGCGCGGCCCGAATGGCATCGGCAGACACCTTCATCGCGCGTCGGGCCCTGGGGCTCGATACGCCGGCCGGGGAAAACGGCGACGAGTTTTCCGGAGGCGAACGCCAGCGCCTGAGCCTGGCCCGCGCCCTGTTGAGACCTGGCAATCCGGTGCTGATCCTGGACGAGGCCACCAGTGCCCTGGACACCGCGTCGGAACAGGATATCCAGGCCGCCATCGCCAATGCCATGAGCAACCGTACCGTCATCGCGATCGCTCATCGGATCTCCACCGTCAGCGACATGGATCGGATCATCTACCTGGCAGGAGGCCGTATCGTGGAACAGGGAAGCCATGCCGAGCTGCTGGCCGACCAGGGCTGCTATGCGGACATCTGGAGCAGGCAGAGCCGATACTCCATGCGTATCGACGCCTGAAACACGGCGGGGGCCAAGGCCGGCTAATGGCGGCCTTGGCCACGGGCCCGGAGGGCCCGGACACAATCAACAGGTCGATTGCATCAGCCTTTGAGCAAGCTACTGATGGCTTGATCCAGCAGGGCATTCCTGTCTGCCGCACCTACTTTCCTGCACGGATTGCCCGTACAGGCAAAGGAGTTCGAGACGATATGGTCGAACGCGATGTCCTTGAGCAAGCGCAGTGATTCTGCGAGCTTTTTCCGGCTCGGCGGCGAAACCCAGTACTGCCACCCCTGGTCCACCGGCACCAGGGTGTCGCCGATGAACAGGATTTTCTGTCCTTCATTACTCCAGAGATAGGCAAACGCGCCCTGGGTATGACCTGGTAAAGGAATGATCTGAAGGTCTTCAGTCAATGACTGGGCCGTGAACGGCAACGGGTTGCCAATCTCGAACCCCTTGGCCTGCAGGACCTTGGCCTCCACACGGCTACAGGTCAGCGGCACATTGAAATGCCTGGCCAGCACGACCGTGTCGGCGCTGACATGGTGCCGGTCACCTAACAGGATGGCCGAGACGCCCCCTTGTTTTTCGATCTCGGAAAAAAAACCGCTGATATCGGCCTTGGTGGCAAACAGCAGATTGCCTGTTGGCCGCCTGGCCAGGAAGGTAAAGGGGGTCGGCTTGGCGACGGCTTCATGCCTGAGCAAATAAAGGTTTGGCAGTACCTGCTTCATTCCATTTCTCGAACCGTTGCAGTCCTCGGGGCACAGCCATCGCAACGATGGATTGGAACGGGCGCGATGGCGGCGAGCTGCATTGTGTATAGCAGGCCTTGGCATGCTGTCAATGCAGCTGCGCCCTATGGGGCAGGGCTCGGATCAACGCAGAAAAAACCTGCAAACAGGGTCGTCAGCAGAGCAAGAAAGGCAAGGCCTGATACGCCACAACCAGGCCAGCGGCGCCTTGACGCCGCAAGGCAAGGCCCCCTGGAGCCGCTTTGCCCGGCACAAAGGATCACATCTACTTTTGGCTTCGAACGTCATCCACGCCACGGTTGGCCAACTGATCGGCACGTTCATTGCCATGATGCCCCGTGTGGCCACGCACCCACTTCCAGGTGACGTTATGCCGGCTCACCTGTTCATCGAGCTGTTGCCACAGGTCGGCGTTCTTCACCGGCTCCTTGGCGGCGGTCTTCCAGCCGCGCTTCTTCCAGTTGACCATCCACTCGGTGATGCCCTTCATCACGTATTGCGAGTCGGTGATCAGTTGCACGTCGCACTGACGCTTGAGCTCCTGCAACCCTCGGATTGCCGCCATGAGTTCCATGCGGTTGTTGGTGGTGTTGGCTTCGCCACCCCAGAGTTCCTTCTCGACGCCCTTGCACACCAGCAGCGCGCCCCAGCCACCCGGGCCAGGATTGCCCTTGCAGGCACCGTCGGTAAAGATTTCTACGCTATCGCTCATCCACGCCTTCCATCAAAAATTGCCATTGGCCCGCCGGCGACCACCGACGGCACCCAGGCCGGGTGAGCCCGGCCCATCTATATAAAGAGAGGTTTGCTACAGGTGCTCAAGGTTCAACATTGCGACGATTGACCTTGGCCAGGGGCATTGGCACCAGCTTGCCCATCGGCTCGCGGCGCACTTGGCGCACGGGGCGCAAGCCCACCGCGATCTTGCGCGCCACCAGCAGGTAGAAGCCGCCTCCGGACAGTTGCCAACGCCCTGCCCTGCGTTCCCAGCCCGCCAGCCGCGCCTGCCATGCAGGCGAAGCAAGCGGCGGACGATAGCACCCGAAGCGGCGTTTCTCCAGCGCGAAGCCCAGCAGGTTGAGCCAGTCGCCAACCCGCGAAGGCGCGATGCAACGGGCCCGGCGCAAGCCGTCATGGGCGAACGCCCGGCGCAGGCCCCAGGTGCTCCAGGGGTTGATGCCAATAATCAGCAGGTGGCCACCCGGACGTACGCTGCTGGCCGCCTCGCGCAACAGGCCATGGGGCGACAGGGAGAAATCCAGGCCATGCTGCAGCACCACCACGTCGGCGGCATGCTCGCTCAGGGGCCAGGCCTGTTCCTCGCAGACGATCTCGACCCCGGGCAACGGAGCCCCCAGGCGAACGTTGCGCTGGACTTGGGGCGCCGTCGGCGGAGGCTGGGCCGACGGCCCGTAGTGCACCAGGTAGCCGCCGAAAAAGCGCCCCAGTTCCTCCTCGAGCATGCGCCGCTCTTCGTCCAGCAGGAATTGCCCAAGGGGCCCGGACAGCCAGTCCCGGGCGGCACCGATCAGGGCCAGCCAGTCAGGATCTGCCTGAGCGAAGGCTTTATCGGTCATTGCATTCTCCAACACGCCAGGAAGTTCTAAGATGCGCCATTGTTTTCCGCTTGGCGAATCCGAAGATGATACAGATCAGTGCCCTGCCCGCCTTCACCGACAACTACATCTGGTTGTTACAAGATCATCGCAACCACTGCTGCGCCGTCGTCGACCCGGGCGATGCATCGCCCGTACTGGCTTGGCTGGAGCAACACCCCGGGTGGCGCCTGAGCGACATCCTGATCACCCACCATCATCACGATCACGTCGGTGGCGTCGAACGCTTGAAACAGCATAGCGGTGCCACGGTCCACGGCCCCGCACGGGAAAAGATCCCCGCTCGCGACAATGCCCTGGACGACAACGACCAGCTCCAGATCCTGGGCTGGGACTTCACCGTGCTCGCCGTGCCCGGCCATACCCTGGGGCATATCGCCTACTACCATCGCGGCCTGCTGTTCTGTGGCGACACCCTGTTCGCCGCCGGTTGCGGCCGGCTGTTCGAAGGCACCCCCGAACAAATGCACCATTCCCTGAGCCGCCTGGCGGCCCTGCCGGACGACACCCTGGTCTACTGCACCCACGAATACACCCTGGGCAACCTGCGCTTCGCCCAGGCGGTGGAGCCGGATAACCCGGACATCGCCCAGCGCCTGGAGAAGGTGGTGCAAATGCGTGAGCAAGGCGTCATGACCCTGCCATCGACCCTGGCCCTGGAGAAGCTGACCAACCCATTCCTGCGTACGGGTGAAACATCTGTTAAACAAAAAGCAGACGAACGGAACGGCCAGGATAACCCGTCCCAGAGTGCGGTCTTTGCGGCGTTGAGAGCCTGGAAAGATAAATTCTAAGAGGCCCCGGCATTGGCATAGAAATTCTGAATGGTTGACCGCACTCCGGGTGCTTTCTAGAATCGCCCGACATTTTTGCCCGGAACTTACTTCCAGCCAATGTCGTCATTTATTCGTTACTCCATCAGTTCAGACGCATTGACGCGCTTGGCCCAGGCCATCGCGGTAGCTGTGTCAGCGACTCTTGCGGGCTGCCAAAGCACCGGCCATGTCCCGCAGAGCGACGCGACACACACTCCGAATCTCAACGCCCGCATCAAGCAAAAACCCATCTGGCTCGGCAAACAGCCCAGCCCGCAAGTACCCCAGGACGTCTGGGAGCGCATGCGCCAGGGCTTCCAGTTGCAAGAAGGCTTGGGCGTCAACCCGCGTATCGAACAACAACGCCTCTGGTTCGCCAGCAACCCCTCCTTCCTGGAGAACGCCGGCGAGCGCGGCAGCCTTTATATCCACTACATCGTCGAGCGCCTCGAAGAACGCAACATGCCGCTGGAGCTGGCTCTATTGCCAGTGATCGAAAGCGCCTACAACCCACTGGCCTATTCCCGGGCCGATGCCGTGGGTCTGTGGCAATTCGTCCCGGCCACAGGTCGTTCGTTCAACCTGCGCCAGACCCGCTTCTACGATGGTCGGCGCGACATCACCGCCTCGACCACCGCGGCCATGGACTACCTGACCCGCCTGCACGACATGTTCAACGGCGACTGGCTACTGGCCCTGGCGGCCTACAACGCCGGTGAAGGCACCGTGAGCCGGGCCATCGAGCGCAACGAGAAGCTTGGCCTGCCCACCGACTACTGGAACCTGCCACTGCCATCGGAAACCCAGGCCTACGTACCCAAGCTACTGGCCCTGTCCCAGGTGGTCATGACCCCCGAGGCCTATGGCGTCAACCTCAATCCCATCGCCAACGAACCCTACTTCCAGGTGGTGGAGATCAACCAGCGCATGGACCTGTCCAAGGTCGCGGCGGTGGCCAACATCGACGAGGACGAGCTGTTCCAGCTCAACCCGGCGTTCAAGCAGCGCATGACCGTCGATGGCCCGCAGCATCTCCTGGTGCCCACCTCCAAGGCACAGCTGCTGACCACCAGCCTGTCGACCATGCGTCCCGAAGAGCTGATCAGCAAACGCTCGCTCAAGTCGGTCTTCGCCAGCGATGAAGGCCGCGACTCGTTGCGCAAGCGTGCCTACCGGGTCAAGCGCGGCGACAACCTGGCGTCGATCGCCAAGGCCAACCGGGTCAGCGTCCAGGAACTGCAACGCTGGAACAAGCTCAACGGCAAGAATCTCAAGGTCGGCCAGACCCTGGTCATGCAGGACACCCGCAAGGCCGTCGGCAAGAAGACCGCCGTGGCCAGCGTCGAGAAAAAGAAATCGACCCAGTACAAGGTCAAGCAAGGCGACTCGCTGTACATGGTGGCCAAGCGCTTCAACGTCGAGATGCAACACTTGAAGCGCTGGAACCCCCGCGCCGGCCAGGCCCTGAAGCCAGGCCAGGTGCTCACCGTCTACCTGTCTCACTGAGCGACAGGCCCGACACCCGACACCAGCAGTCAAGCCCTGCGACACTGACTGCCCGACACGTTGCGACGCCCCGATCCAGGGGCGTCCAACGCTCACCGGAGACAGGCTCCGGCATCCGGCAGGCCCCCGCCAGAACAAGCTTTTTCCAACCGATACAAGCTGTTACTGTACCGAGCACAAAGCCCAAGCCGTCTGGATCGGATCTCTGACTCGATGCGTCCCCTGCTTCTGCTCTTCATCAGCCTGGCCTTGAGCTTTCCCGCAAGCGCGACGATCACTGAAAGTCATGGTTATGCGCAATTCGGCACGCTCAAGTATCCGTCCAGGTTCACCCACTTCGACTGGGTCAATCCCGCTGCGCCCAAAGGCGGCACCCTGCGGGTCATGGCCTTTGGCACTTTCGACACCCTCAATCCCTACACCTTCAAGGGCACCAGCCCTGTAGCCACGCCGAACTTCCTGCAGTACGGAGTCAACGAGCTCAACGAGCCCCTGATGGTGGGCACGGGCCTCTATGCTCCCTCCGGCGACGAGCCCACCTCCAGCTACGGCCTGATCGCCCGCTCGGTGGAGTACAGCGAAGACCGCAGCTGGGTGGTGTTCAACCTGCGGCCCGAGGCCCGCTTCCACGACGGCATGCCGATCACCGCCCGGGACGTGGCGTTCTCCTACCGCCTGCTGCTCAAGGAAGGCCATCCGCAATACCGCACCAACCTGCAGGAAGTGCAGCGGGTCGACATCCTCGGCCCACAGCGCATCCGCTTCGTGTTCAAGCGCGCCGGCAACCCGCTGCTGATCCTACGCCTGGGGGAAATGCCGGTACTGCCCCAGCATTACTGGAAGGACCGCGACTTCAAGGCCACCACCTTCACCCCGCCCCTGGGCAGCGGCCCCTATCGCATCACCCAGGTGCAGCCCGGGCGGCAGCTGGTGTTCGAGCGGGTCAAGGATTACTGGGGCAAGGACCTTGCGGTCAACCGCGGGTTCGCCAACTTCGATCGGGTCGAGGTGGAGTTCTACCGCGACAGCGACGTGGCGTTCGAGGCCTTCAAGGCCGGTGAATTCGATATCTACATCGAACACCAGGCCAAGAACTGGGCCAGTGGCTACGACTTCCCGGCGGTACGCCGTGGCGAGGTGATCAAGGCCCAGGTAGCGCACCAGATCCCCACCCAGACCCAGGGCCTGTTCATGAACACCCGGCGCGCGACCTTCGCCGATGTGCGGGTACGTGAAGCCCTGGGCATGATGTTCGACTTCCAGTGGACCAACCGCACGCTGTTCAGCGGCGCCTACCAGCGCGCCCTGAGCTACTACCCCAACAGCGAGTTCTCCGCCACGGGCATCCCCCAGGGCCGCGAATGGCTGCTGCTTTCACCCTATCGAGAGCAGTTGCCAGCCAGCCTCTTCACCCAGCCCTTCAGCTTGCCGAGCACCGACGGCCGCGGCATCCCGCGCCAGACCCTGCGCCGGGCCCTGGGGCTGCTGGGCGAGGCGGGCTGGAAGCTCAACGGCCAGCGCCTGCAGAACAGTGCCGGGCAACCGCTGCGGTTCGAGCTGATGCTGGTCAATCCCAACCTGGAACGCATCCTCCAGCCCTACGTGGAGAACCTGGCCAGCATCGGCATCGACGCGCGCCTGCGCACCGTCGATCGCGCGCAATACAAGCAGCGCCTGGACCAGTTCGACTACGACATGATCCTCATGACCCTCAACCAGACCCTGAGCCCGGGCCTGGAGCAATGGCAGTACTTCCACTCAAGCCAGGTCGCGGTCAAGGGCAGCAAGAACTATGCAGGCATCAACAACCCCATCGTCGACCACCTGCTGGAGCAGCTCCTGGCGGCCCAGAGCCGTGACGACCAGCTGGCCGCCGGCCGGGCCCTGGATCGGGTGCTACTGTGGCAGCACTACATGATTCCCAACTGGTACCTCAACTATCACCGCCTGGCCTACCGTAACCGGTTCGCCTTCGTCACCACGCCGCCCTATACCCTGGGGCTGAGTGCCTGGTGGCTGAAGCCTATGGAGAAAGCGCAATGAAACCTTCTCGCGCGCTGCGGCAATTGTGCCTCGTGTTCATGGGTGGCCTTGCCTGCTGGGCAAATGCGGCACCGCAGCATGGCCTGACGCTGTATGACGAACAGCCCAAGTACCCGGCAGACTTCCAGCACTTCGACTATGTCAACCCTAACGCCCCCAAGGGCGGAACCTTCCGAGAAGCCGCCTCGGGCAGTTTCGACAGCCTCAACCCCTTTCTCATCAAGGGTGTACCGGCCAACAACCTCAGCCTGATCTACGACACCCTGGCCCGTGAAAGCCTGGACGAGCCCGTCGCGGAATACGGACTGATCGCCGAAAAGATCGAGAAGGCCCCGGATAACAGTTGGGTGCGCTTCTACCTGCGTGAGCAGGCCCACTTCCACGACGGTCATCCCATTCGCGCCGAGGACGTCGCCTTCAGTTTTCGCACCCTGATGAAAGACGGCTCGCCCAAGTACCGCACCTACTACTCCGACGTGGCGGACGTGATCGTCGAGAGCCCCTTGCGAGTCCGCTTCCAGTTCAAGCACACCAGCAACCGTGAATTACCCTTCATTCTGGGCCAGTTGCCGGTGCTGCCCATGCATTGGTGGGCCACGCGCGATTTCTCAAAAGGCAATCTGGAAGTGCCCCTGGGCAGCGGCCCGTACAAGATTCTCGACGTCAAGCCCGGACGCTCGATCCGTTATGAACGGGTCAAGGACTACTGGGGCGCCGATTTGCCGATCAACCGCGGGTTCTACAATTTCGACTATATGGTTTCCGACTACTACCGGGACAACAGCGTAGCCCTGGAAGCCCTCAAGGCCGGACAGCTTGATTACTGGCTGGAGATCAGCGCAAAGAACTGGGCATCCGCCTACAACATCCCAGCCGTGGCCCAAGGGCGACTGATCAAGGAGCAGATTGCCAACGGCAACCCCACCGGCATGCAGGGTTTCATCTTCAACCTGCGCAAGCCGATGTTCCAGGACATCCGCGTACGCCAGGCCATCAGCCTGTTGCTCGACTTCGAATGGACCAACAAGCAGTTGTTCAACAGTGCCTACACGCGTACGCGCAGTTACTTCGAGAACTCGGAAATGGCCGCCACCGGCCTGCCCGGTCCAGAGGAGCTGCGCATCCTCGAACCCTTTCGCGGCGCACTCCCAGCACAGGTCTTCGAGCAGTCGTTCCAGCCTCCCGTCACCGATGCCAGTGGCATGATCCGCGCGCAACAGCGCCAGGCCTACCAACTGCTGCAAGAGGCCGGCTGGCGCATCGTCGATGACAAGATGGTCGACCCCCAAGGCAACCCTCTGTCCATCGAGTTCCTCTTGGCCCAAAGTGAATTTGAACGCATTCTGCTGCCGTTCAAGCGCAACCTCGCGGACCTGGGCATTGACCTGGTGATTCGCCGGGTCGACGTCTCCCAGTACATCAACCGCCTGCGCTCGCGGGACTTCGACATGCTCGTTGGCAGTTTCCCGCAGTCCATTTCTCCCGGTAATGAACAACGCGAGTACTGGATGTCCTCCAGCGCCGACAACCCTGGCAGTCGCAACCTGATCGGGCTGAAAGACCCGATCATCGACGACCTGGTGGAAGGCCTGATCAACGCCGACTCCCGAGCCAGCCTGGTGGCCCATGCCAAGGCCCTGGACCGGGTCCTGCAATGGGGCTACTACGTGATCCCCAACTGGCACATCAAGACCTGGCGCGTGGCCTACTGGGACCACGTGAGCCATCCACAGGTCGCGCCCAAGTACGACATCGGCGTCAGCACCTGGTGGATCAAGCCCGATGCCAAGCCCGCCGTGGAACCGGCACCAGACCACCAGGCGGCCGCGGCCGAAGCGGTGCAATAAGATGCTGGCCTATATCGTTCGCCGCCTGCTGCTGATCATCCCGACCCTGCTGGGCATCCTCCTGATCAACTTCATGATCATCCAGGCCGCCCCCGGCGGGCCGGTGGAACAGATGATCGCCAAGCTCGAAGGCTTCGACGGCGCCACCAGCCGCATCGCCGGCGGTGGCGCCGAGGTCTCGGTGGCCGGTTCCAGCTACCGCGGCGCCCAGGGCCTGGACCCGGCGCTGATCAAGGAAATCGAGCACATGTACGGCTTCGACAAGTCGGCGCCGGAACGCCTGTGGATCATGATCAAGAACTACGCCACCCTGGACTTCGGCGAGAGTTTCTTCCGCGATGCCAAGGTGGTGGACCTGATAAAGGAAAAGATGCCGGTCTCGATCTCCCTCGGGTTGTGGAGCACCCTGATCATGTACCTGGTGTCGATCCCCCTGGGGATCGCCAAGGCCACCCGCCACGGCAGCCATTTCGACGTCTGGACCAGCTCGGCGATCATCATCGGCTACGCAATCCCGGCGTTCCTGTTCGCCATCCTGCTGATCGTGGTGTTCGCCGGCGGCAGCTACCTCAACTGGTTCCCCCTGCGCGGCCTGACCTCCAGCGACTTCGAGCAACTGAGCCTGGGGCGCAAGGTCCTCGACTACTTCTGGCACCTGGCGCTGCCGGTCACGGCCCTGGTGATCGGCCACTTCGCCACCATGACCCTGCTGACCAAGAACAGCTTCCTCGACGAGATCAACAAGCAATACGTGATCACCGCCAAGGCCAAGGGCCTGACCCAGCGCCGGGTGCTCTACGGCCATGTGTTCCGCAACGCCATGCTGCTGGTGATCGCCGGCTTCCCGTCGGCCTTCATCGGCATTTTCTTCACCGGGTCCTTGCTGGTGGAAGTGATCTTCTCCCTGGACGGCCTGGGCCTGATGAGCTTCGAGGCCGCGATCAACCGCGACTACCCGGTGGTGTTCGGCACCCTGTTCATCTTCACCCTGCTGGGCCTGGTGGTGAAACTGATCGGTGACCTGACCTACACCCTGGTCGACCCACGCATCGACTTCGACAGCCGGGAGCATTGAGATGAACCTGTCCCCCCTCAATCGCCGGCGCTTCGAGCGCTTCAAGGCCAACAAGCGTGGCTGGTGGTCGCTGTGGCTGTTCCTGGTGCTGTTCGTCCTGAGCCTGGGCGCCGAGTTGATCGCCAACGACAAGCCCCTGGTGGTGCACTACGACGATGGCTGGTATTTCCCGGCGCTCAAGCGCTACCCGGAAACCACCTTCGGCGGCGAATTTCCCCTGGAAGCCAACTACAAGAGCCCGTACATCCGCGAACTGCTGGCCCAGAAGGATGCCGGGGTGCTCTGGGCGCCGATCCCCTTCAGCTACCAGAGCATCAACTACGACCTGCGGGTGCCAGCTCCGGCGCCGCCCTCCAGCGACAACCTGCTGGGCACCGACGATCAGGGCCGCGACGTCCTGGCGCGGATCATCTATGGCTTCCGGGTGTCGGTGCTGTTCGCCCTGACCCTGACCATCCTCAGCTCGATCATCGGCGTCACCGCCGGCGCCCTCCAGGGCTTCTACGGTGGCTGGGTGGACCTGGCCGGGCAGCGCTTCCTGGAAATGTGGTCCGGGCTGCCGGTGCTTTACCTGCTGATCATCCTCGCCAGCTTCGTGCAGCCCAACTTCTGGTGGCTGCTGGGTATCATGCTGCTGTTCTCCTGGATGAGCCTGGTGGACGTGGTGCGCGCCGAGTTCCTGCGCGGGCGCAACCTGGAATACGTGCGCGCGGCCCGGGCCCTGGGGATGCAGAACGGCGCCATCATGTTCCGCCACATCCTGCCCAACGCCATGGTCTCGACCATGACCTTCATGCCGTTCATCCTCACCGGCGCCATCGGCACCCTCACCGCCCTGGACTTCCTCGGCTTCGGCCTGCCTCCCGGCGCGCCGTCCCTGGGCGAGCTGGTGGCCCAGGGCAAATCCAACCTGCAGGCGCCCTGGCTGGGCATGAGTGCCTTCGCCGTGCTGGCCCTGATGCTGAGCCTGCTGGTGTTCATCGGCGAATCCGCCCGCGATGCCTTCGACCCGAGGAAATGACATGACCCAGGACAACCTGATCGAAGTGCGCGAGCTGGCCGTCGAATTCGTCGCCGGCGAGCAGCGCCAGCGGGTGGTCGAAGGCATCAGCTTCGACATCAAGCGTGGCGAGACCCTGGCCCTGGTGGGTGAAAGCGGTTCGGGCAAGTCGGTCACTGCCCACTCCATCCTGCGCCTGCTGCCCTACCCCCTGGCCCAGCACCCGTCGGGCAGCATCAACTACTCCGGGCACGATCTGCTGACCCTGAAGGAAAAGAGCATCCGGCACATTCGTGGCAACCGCATCGCCATGATCTTCCAGGAGCCCATGACCTCGCTGAACCCGCTGCACAACATCGAGAAGCAGATCAACGAGGTGCTGGCGATCCACAAGGGCCTGACCGGCAAGGTCGCCACCCAGCGCACCCTGGAACTGCTGGAACTGGTGGGCATCCCCGAGCCACGCAAGCGCCTCAAGGCCCTGCCCCACGAGCTGTCCGGCGGCCAGCGCCAACGGGTGATGATCGCCATGGCCCTGGCCTGCGAGCCGGAACTGCTGATCGCCGACGAACCCACCACTGCGCTGGACGTCACCGTGCAGTTGAAGATCCTGCAGTTGCTCAAGGAACTGCAGGCGCGCCTGGGCATGGCCCTGCTGCTGATCAGCCACGACCTCAACCTGGTGCGGCGCATCGCCCACCGGGTCTGCGTCATGCAAAAGGGCCGGATCGTCGAACAGGCGCCGTGCGAAGAGCTGTTCCGGGCCCCACAGCATCCCTATACCCGGGAACTGCTAGCCGCCGAGCCCAGTGGCCTGCCGGTCGCCAGCCAGATCGGCGCACCACTGCTGGAAGTCAATGACCTCAAGGTCTGGTTCCCGATCAAGAAGGGCCTGCTGCGCCGCACCGTGGACCACGTCAAGGCGGTGGATGGCATCCACTTCAGCCTGCCCCAGGGCCAGACCCTGGGCATCGTCGGCGAGAGCGGTTCGGGCAAGTCGACCCTGGGCCTGGCGATCCTGCGCCTGATCGCCAGCAAAGGCGCCATTCGCTTCGAGGACCAGCAGCTGGAGCGCCTCTCGCAGCAACAGGTGCGGCCACTGCGCCGGGAAATGCAGGTGGTGTTCCAGGACCCCTTCGGCAGCCTCAGCCCGCGCATGAGCGTGAGCCAGATCGTTGGCGAGGGCTTGCGCATCCACAGGATCGGCACCCTGCAGGAGCAAGAACAGGCGATCATCGAGGCACTCCAGGAAGTGGGCCTGGACCCGCAGACCCGCCACCGCTACCCCCATGAGTTTTCCGGCGGCCAACGCCAGCGCATCGCCATCGCCCGGGCGTTGGTGCTCAAGCCCCGGCTGATCCTCCTGGACGAACCGACCTCGGCCCTGGATCGCACCGTCCAGCGCCAAGTGGTGGAGCTGCTGCGCAGGCTGCAAGGCAAGTACAACCTGACCTACCTGTTCATCAGCCATGACCTGGCGGTGGTCAAGGCCCTGAGCCACCAACTGATGGTGATCAAGCACGGCCAGGTGGTGGAACAAGGAGACGCCAGGGCCATCTTCGACGCCCCACAACACCCTTACACCCGGCAGTTGCTGGAAGCCGCGTTCCTAGTACCGGCAAACGCCGGATAACCCCTGACAGGAGACCGGTGACGAGGCCCTGCCTCATCACCGGGAATGCCAAATCCATGCATGACAAACAATGGGCCATGATGGCCCTGAGCGGTCTTTTCGCAATGAGCGTCCAGGCCCAACCGACGACTTTCCAGCCGGACAAGCACAGCACCGTCACGCTTGCCCTGCATGGCCAGCAGGTCAGCCTGGAAATACAACGCAACGGTCACACCCAATCCAGAGAACTGCTGGTGCAGGCCGAGAAGCCGCTGCACATCGAGCTCGACGATTTCAACTTCGATGGGGCCGGCGACTTCGCCATCTGGCATGTCGATGATGGGATGGGTACTTACACGATCCACCGGGTGTTCATCTACAACCCGACGCAGGGCGAGTTCGTCGAGCGCTTTCCCAGCTGCGGTGATGAATTCCTCAACCTCAAGGTCAACAAGCCCGGGAAACTCCTGGTCAGTACCTACTATCAGGGCAACATCCCAAGACGCTGCCTGACGCGGCTGAACCAGGCTCCGGGGCCTGAGCCATTGTCTGCCGATCAGTCTTGACGCTGGCGCTTGCTGGCCTGCTTTTGCAGGTACATGGCCTTGTCGGCATCGGCCAACAGCGCCTCCACGTCCGGATGGCGCTCGGCGTTGTATTCGATCTGGCCGACGCTGAAGCGAATGTCGTAGCCACGCTTCAACGTAGCGTTGCGTTCATCGAGGATCTCGCGCAATCGGGCCATGATGTTCGAGGTTTCTACATGATCGGCGGCGGTCAACAACGCCACGAACTCGTCGCCGCCCAAGCGCCCGATCACATCGCTCTCGCGAAAGGCAATACGCAGCACGTCGGCGAAGGTCTTCAATGCCCCGTCGCCCTCGGCATGGCCATAGGTGTCGTTGATCTGCTTGAAATCATTGAGATCGAAGAACAGCAGCGTCGCCGGTTTCTCCAGGCGCTTGCAGACGCCCAGCGCGTGCCGGGCCAGGGCCTCGAACCCACGGCGGTTGGACAGCAGGGTCAGCTCATCCATGCTGGCCATCTGCACGGCCGCCAGCTCCTGCTCGGCCATGCGTGCCAGATCCCGCAGCAGCGCCCGCTCCTCGTCATCCAGGTCCCGGGGCTTGACGTCGATCAGGCACAAGGTGCCCAGCTTGCTGCCATTGCCCACCGTCAGTGGGCAACCGGCGTAGAAGCGGATCCCGGGGTCGCCCACCACCAATGGGTTGTCATGGAAACGCACGTCCTGTTCGGCATCGCAAACCGTGAGGATCTGGTCGCCAAGAATCGCGTGCCCGCAAAACGAGATATCCCGTGGCGTCTCGCTGGCATCCAGGCCCATGCAGGATTTGAACCACTGGCGATCGCCATCCACCAGGCTGACCAGGGCGATGGGTACGTTGAACAGGCGCTTGGCCAGGCGGGTCAGGCGGTCGAACCGCTCCTCCGGCGGGGTATCGAGGACATTGAGCGCCCGCAGGGTCTGGATTCGCAGGGCCTCATTGTTCGGTTTGCTTGGGTACAACATCGCTGACTCCATTCGCGGCTAAGACGGCAAGCGTAGTCCAAAATGGCCAATGCCTGGGCCAGAGCTGTCGCCAGGCGATAAAGCGCCCGCTCAAGCACCGCGGTCCTGGGCCCGCTGCCTGACGAATTCAGGGAGCTGGCGGGCAGGCAGCGACTTGCTGTAGTACCAGCCCTGGATCACCAGCTCCGCACTCGATTGCAGGAACGCCAGTTGCTCGCCCGTCTCCACACCTTCCACCACCACCTTGAGGTCCAGGGTCTCGCAAAAACGCAGCAGGCCATTGAGTACCAGGGCACCCTTGGGATCGGATTGGGCAAGAACGAAACTGCGATCGATCTTGATCCCATCCACCGGGAACTGGTGCAAATAGCTCAAGGCGGAAAAACCGGTACCGAAGTCATCGATGTAGATCCGCGCCCCCAGCGCATGCAGTTGCCCGATCCAGCGCTGGGTCAGCAACGCATCGCCCACCAGGGCATCCTCGGTGATCTCCACCGACACCTGGCCACCGGCTCGGGCAAGGATATCCAGCAAGCGCCGGCCGTGCTCCACCGACGCCAGGGTGGCACTGGAGATATTGATGGTGATCGGCAGCTCGAAGCCCTCGCGACGCCAGGCCTGATACTGGCGTACCGCCTGGGAGGCGACCCAGAAATCCACCTCGGGCATCAACCTGGCCTGCCCCAGCCACTGCAGCAATTCCCAGGGCGAGCGCACCTGGCCGTCGCGGTCCCGGGCGCGGATCAACGCCTCGCACCCGGTGCAACGGCCACTGCCCTTGGCCACCTGGGGCTGGTACTCCAGGTGGAAGTCGTACTCGCTCAACTGCTGGATTCGCGCCAGCTGCAAGGACTGCCGGGCCGCTTGCTGATAGGAGGCCACCATCGGGTCCAGCTCGAACAGGCGGCCCCGTTCTTCCAGGCCATGAAAGGTGGTGTCGAAGGTCTTCAGGTAGACCTGCTCGGCGCCCTCGCCCTGGTACTGGATACTGCGGATGTAGGGGATATAGATCAGCGTACCGATCCCCAGCAGCACCAGTTGCAACAACACCGCGCCCCAATCGCCCTGGGTACTGAGGTAGGCATTGAGCAATACCGGCGAGGTAAAGGGCACCTCCACCAGTGCCGGGCGCACCCACCCCTGCTGGACCACCAGCAACGCCAGGCTGACGTTGGCCATGGGCACCAGCATAAACGGCACCAGCAACCTCGGGTTGAGGATGATCGGCAGGCCGAACAACAGCAGCTCATTGATGTTGAACAGCGACAACCCCAGGCTGGCCAGGGCCAGCAGGCGCATCGAGCGGTTGCGGGAAAACCCCAGGATCGCCAGGACCAACGCCAGGGAACCGCCAGAGCCACCGATGAAGGCAAAACAACCCAGCAAGCCACTGTTGAGTACGTAACGCACAGGACGCCCAACCGCCTGGTCCAGCGCATTGAGCGACACCGCCTGGTCCATCACGTCCATGAATGGCTGCATGGCGTGGCTGCCGTGGATCCCGAAGAACCACAGCAACGAATTGCTGGCCGTCAGCAGTATCCCACTCAGGTAGGGACTGCCCAGCTCATCGAGGTCCAGCGGCCGCTGGACATAGGCGAACTCCTGGACCTGCAGCAACAGTTGCAGCACCAGCACCAGCAACAGCGAAGTGACGATCCCCGGCAGCACCATGTTGATGGTGCTCTGCAGGTTGTACCCCACCAGGTCCTCGGCGATCAGCCGGGTCCAGCGCCGACGGTGCAGCCAGCCGATGATCGGAACATTGACCAGTGGCGAGGCAATGGCGATGAACAGCACGAACGTCGCCGCCGCCAGCGGGTAGTCGCGCAACACGTAGGTGGCGATCACCACATGGGACAGGCAGAGAAAGGCCACGGGAAGCTGCGGCAGGCGATGCTGGATCGCCAGCATGTAACCGATGGAAGCCGCGACCAGCAAGGGAATGATCGAGCTGATGCGGTCGTGCAGCCCCGTCAGCAGCTCCACCACCGCCCTCGGCGCTCCCAGGGCCTGGACACACTGGGCGAGGATCAGCAGCACGGCCGAAACCAGCAGGCATGGCAATAGCCAAAGCAGGCCTTCACGGATCGAACGCAGGGATTCGGCACCCGCCAGGAGCGCCAGACGGTGGGTGAAAAACAGCTTGAATCGCGGCTGGCGCATCAGCTTCTCCCCCCTTGCAGTCACTGCCTGCCTGATACCAGCAGGCATTTCAGGTAGCGCTTCACCCCAGTGCTGCGGCGTTCTACGGCCACTCGAGGCTGATAGCGAAGATACCATTGAAGAAACCCATGTCAGCAAGCATTCAATCGCCCGTACCCGGCCAGGGCTTGGCTACGCTTGTTCAAGGGGGGTAGCAGTCGACAGAGGGTCGCCAGCATGCAACGCATCCAAACCATCACCCCGTGCCTGTGGTTCGACCACCAGGCCCAGGAGGCTGCGCAGTTCTACTGCTCGATCTTCGAGCGCTCGCGCATCACCCACGTCAGCCACTACGGCAAGGCCGGCTTCGAGTTCCATGGCCGCCCCGAGGGATCGGTGATGAGCGTGGTGTTCGAGCTCGACGGCCAGGCCTTCACCGCGCTCAACGGCGGCCCGGCATTCACCTTCAACGAAGCCATTTCCTTGCAGGTGCATTGCCGCAGCCAGGCCGAGCTGGACCACTACTGGAATGCCCTGGGCTTTGGCGGGCCGCCCGAGGCCCAGCGCTGCGGTTGGCTCAAGGACCGCTTCGGCCTGTCCTGGCAGATCGTGCCGCAGGCCCTGGCGCAGATGATGTGCGACCCCGATCCGAGCCGTTCGCAACGGGTGATGCAGGCCCTGCTGGGCATGAGGAAACTGGATATCCAGCGCCTGCAGCGGGCGTTCGATGGCAAATCCTGAGCCATCCCCTCTACAATCGCCGGCACCCTGGACAATGGACAGCCCTGATGAAGAGCGCCCTGCACACTGACATCGCCCCGCGCTTCTGGCGCGACCCAGCCCTGCCCTTCATCGAGGCCCGGTCCATCGCCGATGGACACAAGGTCTGCTACAACCGCCATGCCCATGAGCAGTTCTCCATCGGTTGCATCACCGCGGGCCAGAGCACCTACCTCAGTGAAGGCGAACAGTGGCGGGTCGGCGCCGGCACCGTGGTGTTGATGAACCCCGGCGTGGTGCATGCCTGCAACCCCATCGACGACCAGCCCTGGTCTTATCGCATGCTCTACGTCGACACCCCCTGGCTGACCGCCTTGCAGCATGAGCTGGGCTTCGATGCGGCGTCGGGCTTTCGTCCTTTCAGCGCCACCCACAGCGACGATCCGCAATTGTTTGCCGAGCTCCAGACGCTGTACCAGGTCCTGGTGGACGAACGCGGCGATACCCTGCACAAGCACAGCTGCGCGGTGGCGTTCTTCAGCGACCTGCACCAGCGCCTGAACCCGGCCGACAGCCTTCCCCGGGACAGCAACGAAAAGCTCGAACGGGCTGCCCGTTACATCCGCCAGCACTGCACCGAGCCCCTGGTCCTGGAAGATATCTGCCAGGCCGCCCAACTCTCGGCCTCCTACCTGACCCGCGCCTTTGGCCAGCGGTTCGGCATGCCGCCCCATGCCTACCTGGTCAACCAGCGGGTGCAGTTCGCCCAGGCCCGCCTGCGCAGCGGCGCATCGATCGCCGAGGTGGCCCTGGAGGCCGGCTTTGCCGACCAGGCGCACTTTCAGCGGGCGTTCAAGCAGCACTTGGCCGCGACACCCGGGCAGTACCAGCAAGGCCTCAGGTAAACAGGTACGCCGCGCTGACCGCCAGCAGCGCGGCCATGCTGCGATTGAACAGGCGCATGCCCGCAGGATTGTCCAGGTAGTGGCGCAGGAAACTGCCGGCATAGGCCCAGCAGGCAATCGACAGGTAGCAGATAACCAGATACACCGCGGCGAACAGCCAGACCAGGCGCGTATCGCCGTCGGCGGCAAACGCCCCGATGCCGGCCACGCAGGCCAGCCAAGCCTTGGGATTGAGCCACTGCATCAGGGCGCCGTACCAGGCCGAAGGTGCACGGACCTGGCCGTCGGCAGTCACTCGACCATCATCCCGGACCAGCTTCCAGGCCATGTACAGCAGGAACGCCACGCCAAACAGGCGGATGCCCTGGGTCAGCACCGGCCACTGGCGCAACAGTTCGTTCAACCCCAGGCCCGTCAGTACCAGCAGCAAGGTAAAGCCCAGGGTCGCGCCAGCGACGTGGCTCAGGCTGGCCTTGAAACCGAAACGGGCCCCGCTGCCCAGGGCCAGGATATTCACCGGCCCCGGGGTAATGGATGCGGCCAGGGCAAAGGCCGCCATGGAAAACACTACGCTCATCTCTCGCCTCTCTTGTCCGGGTCGAATCGACCGCCCACAGATTACGAAGCGAGCAACATCACGTATTGAAGAAAACAACCCTTGAATCGTCGTTCAGCTATTGAAACGCGTGACCAGGGCATTGAGCTCATGGGCCGTGGACTCAAGGTCGCCGCCGATGCTGCAGGAGTGCACGGCGATATCGGCGTTCTGGTCCGAGACCCTGGCGATATTGGTGATCTGCCCGGAAATTTCCTCGGCCACATGGGCCTGCTGTTCGGAGGCCGCTGCCATCTGCTGGCTCATCTGCTGGATGCGCTCCATCGCCGAGTTGATCCCGTCCAGTGCCTGTTCGGTGCTGATCACCTGGGCCACTCCGGAACGCGCCTCGACACTGCCCTGGCGCGCTACTTCCACTGCCTGGCTGGCCACCTCCTGCAAGGTGGCGATGATCTGCTGGATGCTCTGGGTCGACTCCCGGGTCTTGGATGCCAGGGCCCTTACCTCATCGGCCACCACGGCGAAGCCACGACCCTGCTCCCCGGCGCGGGCGGCCTCGATGGCAGCATTGAGCGCCAGCAGGTTGGTCTGCTCGGCGATGGAATGAATCATGTTCGCCGCCAGCTGGATGGACTGGGTTTCATCGGCCAGGCCCTGGACCGACTGGCTGACCGTGTCCACGGTATCGGCCAGCTTCTCGATCATGGCCCGGGTCCGCCGGGCTTCCTCGGAACCGACATGGGTCAGCTCATTGACCTGGTCGGCCGCCGAAGCGGTGTCCTGCACATGCACCGAGACCTGGGCGATGGAGGCCGCCATCTGGTTCATCGCCGTGGCCGCCATGTCCGCTTCGTCGCGCTGCTTGCCCAGGGCCGATTCCGCCTGGCGCGACAGGCTCTGGCTGCTGGAGGCCAGCGCCGCGGCCTGGTTGGCGTAGTCGCCCAGGCGACTGAGGGCGGTGCGGATCTTGGCCGCTTCGCTGATCAGGATCATCTGCAAGCGCGCCACCGGGCCACGCTCGTCGGTATAGGTACGGGCGATCAGTTCACTATCGAAGCTGCCCAGGGACACCGCGCTGATGCGTGCCAGCAGCCGTCGGGTGTGATACGCACCATAGGCCTGCACGGCGAACAGCCCGGCCACGGCAGCGGCCAATCCGGTCCAGGGCCCACCCAGCCAGCTGGACAGGGCAATGGCTGCCAGGGCCAACAGCGGCGGCAGCAGGATCTCGCCGGCCACCAGCAGCCGCTGGCTCCAGGGCATGGCCATGTCGGCGCCGCGCATGCGCTGGTAGAGGGCCGCGGCGCGCTCGACCTGCTCGCGCTCGGGCTTGACCCGCACCGACTCGTAGCCGGTGACCACGCCAGCGCTGAAGATCGGCGTGACATAGGCATTGACCCAGTAATGGTCGCCGTTCTGGCAGCGGTTCTTGACGATGCCCATCCAACTCTTGCCATCCTTGAGATAGGACCACATATGGGCGAATACGGCCGGGGGCATGTCCGGGTGGCGCACGATATTGTGCGGGCTGCCGATCAGTTGCTCGCGGGAAAAGCCGCTGACCGCCACGAACTCGTCGTTGCAGTACGTAAGCTTGCCGTGGGTGTCGGTAGCGGAAATAAGGCGCTGCTCGGCAGGAAAGACCCGCTCGCGCTGGGTCACTGGGAGATTGTTTTTCACCGGAAAAACCTCGCAGGAAGTCTGATGATTGTCCGTCGTGATCAAACAGCAACTTGCGCATCCTGCGATGACCCGAAGACTGCTCCTGCACCCCGGCAAGACTTCCCCGGCAGTCGGCGCCGGTGCAGTCGAGTTTAGATACAGCCTTGGTGAGTGCGACTAATTTTTTGCCAAGGGCAAGAAGGCACACCGGACAATCTCGCGTCTTCTTGATCTGGATCAATACGTAGCCTGGCAAGCGAAATCCTGTCTGAGAAAGGTTCCCGACACCAACGGCGCCAGGCGCTCCAGGCCCTAAAAAAGCCCCGATCTGAGGATTGACAAAGCCCCGGCCGGCTCTTAAAACTGAGCGCCTGAATTTGCGAGCCGCCAGCCATCATGTCCCAAGCCACCCTCCACGATCCGCGCGCTATTGGCCTGGTTGCCAAGGCTCCGGCGTGGGTGGCCTGCAATCGCAAATCGAAGAAACAGTCGCTCATGTGACCGGGGCGCTGTGTCCCGTCAGATGAGCTGACAGGACCTCGCCTCGGATACCCCCCGCTGACCGCCCTTCTACTCTTCTGACGACGACCCGACGGTCAAGCATCAGGAGAATCTGCATGTCATCGTTTCAAGGTATCTGGGTCCCCATCGTCACGCCCTTTCACAATGGCGCCATCGATTTCGTCGCCCTGCGCCGCCTCGCGTCCCACCTGCTGGAAAGCGCAGTGGCCGGGCTGGTGGTTTGCGGCACCACCGGCGAAGCCGCCGCGCTGGACAAGGACGAACAACTGGCCGTACTCGACGAGGTGCTGCAACTGGCGCCTGCGACCCGAGTGATCATGGGCCTGGCGGGCAACAACCTGCAGGAGCTGCTGGCCATGCAGCAGCGGGTGCTGGAGCGGCCGATTGCCGCCCTGCTGGTGCCCGCGCCCTATTACATTCGGCCCTCCCAGGCCGCCCTGGAGCAGTTTTTCCAGCGCCTGGCCGATGCCTCCAGGGTGCCGTTGATCGTCTACGACATCCCCTACCGCACCGGCGTGACCCTGAACCAGGACACCCTGCTCAACATCGTCCGTCACCCACGGATCGCAGCGGTCAAGGATTGCGCAGGTAACCTGGAGAAGACCCTGGCCCTGCTGGCCAGTGGCGAGGTGCAGGTGTTGTGCGGCGAAGACCTGCAACTGTTCAGCGCCCTGTGCCTGGGCGCCAGCGGCGCCATTGCCGCCTCGGCGCATATCCGCCCCGAGCTGTTCGTGCAATTGCACCGGCAAGTCATGGACCAGCGACTGGAGGCCGCCAGGACCACCTTCATGCAATTGGCGCCACTGATCCAGGGCTTGTTCAGCGAACCCAACCCGGCCCCGGTCAAGGCGCTGCTGGCTCGCCAGGGCTTGATCGAGCCCCATCTGCGGGCACCGATGGAGGATTGCAGCGCCCCTACTGTCGAGCGCCTGGGGCACCTGCTCGCCGCCCTGTAGCCAGGAGCCGGCTCCCTTGGGCGGGAGCCGGCAGGCCAGCCCGGCTCAGCGGATCGGCGGAATGCGGATCTGCCCGGAACGGCACTGGGTCTTCACACCCTTGCCACAGTCGGCGAACTCCAGGTCCTTGTTCAGGCAGACCCGTACTTCGGACAGTTCAGGCCCGCTGCACAGTACCGCGACACCATTGGCGGTGATCCCAGGGTTGCTCTGGCGCAACTGCTGGGCGATTTCTGCAGCTTCGTAGTAGCGCACGCTGGTCGAGGGTTGCAGGGTTTCGGGGATCTGCACCTTGGCCAGGGCCTTGTCCGCCGCGTCCAGGTAGCCCATGGCTCCCAGGCCGCTACAGGTGCCGTGCTTGCTCCACTCATGCTTGAGCAGCTTCTCGGTGGGGAACAGGGTCAGGCCCTTGGCACGTTCTTGCTGGTTCAACTGAGTCAGCGGTGGGCACGACTCCGGCCAGCCGCCACGGGCGTACTGCGGCCACAGGCCATGCAGGACAAAACCGTAGCCCTTGCCCGAGCACTGTTCATTATCCGGGTGCATCAGGCAGAACGTTGGCGACCAGGACAGGCTCAACAGGTAGTAGTCGAAAGTCCCGGCCACCGAATCGCGCTGCTGCTTGGGCGAGCGTGCGTCGCTGATGCCCACCATCCCCAGGGTCAGCGTCAGCGCCGCCATCAGGGCAAAAAACTTTCTCATCGTGACCTCTCCTTGAAAAAACAGACGTGTCCCTGCCCGGATTGCAGGACGGTGCCGATCAAACATAGCGGATTCTTATTGGCACGCAGGCGTTGCAGGAACATGACAGGTGCGCCGCAGCGTCCCCGGATCGCCGGCCAGCGCCGGCGCGCCAAGATACCAGCCAGATCCTCCGAACGCATGGCTGTAACGCCACGGATACCCGTGCGCAACCACGGCGAATTGCACGCCTCACCCACACCTATTTCACCCGTCCAGCCTTCAAGCCGACACCACCTGGGCTGGTGATCTGGAAAATGCCCGAGCGCGATCTACAGACGCCAGATCGACAGGCGCTTGGAGCTGTCATGACCAGGTTCAGGGGGGCAAGGGGGTTCAGGGGGTCGGATCGGCGTTGGCCGGCAACTCGGCGAGCAGCGTCGACAAACCCTCCGCCGCCAGCGGCCCGGCCAGGAACGGCCCCTGCACTTCATCACAGCGGACCTGACGCAATATCTCGAACTGCTCGGCGCTTGCCACGCCTTCGGCAATGACCCGCAACGACAGCGCATGCCCCAGGTCGATGACCGCCTGGACGATGGAGCGGCCGGCCGGGTTGTCGACCAACGCGGAAACGAAGCTGCGATCGACCTTCAAGCCGTCCAGGGGCAGGTTCTGCAGGTGCTGCAACGCCCAGTGACCACTGCCGAAGTCGTCCATCAGCAGGTTCACGCCCAGGGCCTTGAGCCCACGCATGACCTCCAGCACCTGGCGGCGATCGTCCAGCAGCAGCTTGTCGGTCATCTCAAGCTCCAGGCGCTCGGGCGCCAGGCCGCTGTGTTCGAGCACAGCCTTGATCCGCGGCACCAGCTTGGCCCGCTGGAATTCCGAGGCCGAGACCTTGACCGCGATCCGCAGCGGTTCGGGCCACGCCTGCGCCGTCTTGCAGGCGGCATGCAGCACCCAGTTGCTCAGCGGCAGGATCAGCCCGCTGTCCTCGGCGATCGGCACGAACACCTCTGGCCCCAGCAGCCCGTGCTGCGGGTGCTGCCAGCGCACCTGGGCCTCGGCCCCCACCAGTTGCCGCCCGACCAGCCGGTAGCGCGGCTGGAACTGCAACAGCAACTGGTCTTGCTCGATGGCCTGGCGCAAGTCCTGTTCCAGGCGCCGGCGCTCGACGATCCGGGCATTCATCTGCGAGGCATAGAAGCGCCAGGTGCTGCGACCTGCGGCCTTGGCCTCGTAAAGGGCGATATCGGCCAGGCGCAGCAGCTCATCGGCCTGCAGCGCATCCGCCGGGGCCCGGGCGATGCCGATGCTGGCGCTGATGAAGACCTCGTGGCCGGCCACGTAGAACGGCGCCTCGATCTGCTCGATCACTCGCCGGCACAAGCCCTCGATCTCCACCTGGGCCACATGCCCGGGCACCACCAGCACGAATTCGTCGCCACCGACCCGGGCCACCAGGTCCTCACTGCGCAAGCAGCGACACAGGCGCCGGGACACCTCGTGCAGCACCTGGTCGCCGGCCCCGTGGCCCAGCAGGTCGTTCACCGGCTTGAAGCGGTCCAGGTCGACGCTGAGCATCAGCAGTGGCTCGCGCAGCGGCGGCGAAAGCAACAGCTTGCCCTCCAGGAACTCCTGCATGCGCGTGCGGTTGGCCAGCCCGGTCAGGGTGTCGTGCTGCGACAGGTACTCGACCCGCCGCCGGGCCATGACCTCCTCGGTGATGTCGCTGGCGGTGCCGCGGTAGCCGCCGCCCGGCATGGCCCGCAGGGACAGGCGGCAAATCCGCGACTGCCGGCTGCCATCCAGGTAGGTGCACTGCAACACCTCCCGGGAGCGACGCTCCGGTTGCGCCAGCCATGGGGACAACCCGCCTTGCTCGCTGCTGAGCAAATCATCCAGGGACTGGCCCAGGGTCGCCTCCCGAGAGAGCCCGGTAACCGCCTGGAAACGCTCGGACAAGTAGGTGAAACGCAAATGCGCGTCGACTTCCCAGATCCAGTCGGACGCGGCCTCGGCGACGTCGCGAAAGCGAGCTTCGCTGGCCGCCAACGCCGCACGCCCGGCTTGCAGTGCATGCATCTGCTGGTCCATGACCCGGGCCGCCAGCGCTGCCCGGCGCAACAGGACGGCAGCCATCGCCCCCACCAGCAGCCCGGCCAGCAAGAGCAGGGGCATCACCAGCACCAGCAGTTGGTGGCCGGGCTGCGAAGGTTGCCACTGCAAGGCGCCGGCGCCATCGGGCAAGACCAGTTGCGGCAGGCCCGAAGCTGGCGTGCCACCGGCCACTTGCAGTCGCTCGATATCCAGGCCCTTGCCCAGCGCCAGCAAGCGCGGCGGGTCCAGACGGGCCACGAAGATCACCACCGATTGTGGCCCGGCATCGGCGCGCACCTCGGGATCGTTACCCGGGCTCAGCACATCGGCGGCCACCAGGGCCGGGGTGCCGCCAATGGACACGTAGCGACTGACCGGATTGCCCGCAGGCGTCAGGCGGGTCTGCTCCACCAGCGTCGCGAGTTGCTGGCCCAGCCAGGTCCGTGCGTCCACCGCAGCCAGTTGGCCAGCCACCAGGGCATAGGAGGTGGCGCCGTGGGCATCGATCACAAACACGGCATCGAAGCCTAGATCGCGGTACAGGGTCGGACCGAAGTTCTGCCGAGTGAACGCCCAGTCGATATCGACCTTCAGGTGCAGGTTCTGGTAGGCGTCGCCCCACAGGGCATAGTCCTTGAGCGTGGTACGGGTGCTGCTGGCGAGGGTTTGCAGGGCCTTGTCGATATCCAGTCGGTTGTGCTGCTCGGCGCTGTGGTTCTGTTCGAGGGCGATGTACACCAGCAACATCGCGGTAAACAGGAACAGCGCCAGCAATAATCCGCAGCAACCGAACAAGGTGACCCGGGTCAGCGCCTGGTTGGAGGGGCTGGACCCTTGGGGCAGAACAGGACCGTGGTTTTCCATAGTGCTCCAGGTGCCATGGCGATCAATCGACCGGCGCGTCCCTGCGGTTCACACGCGGCTTTCGACGAAGCTCCCGCTTGCCTATAGACGATAGACAGTATTTTCCCGCCAGGCGTTGGCAACGCACCACGCCGATGACATGACCCGACGGCAGAAATGCCAGCGGTACCCGGTCTCGACCCGGGTACGCACCGGCTTGGTGGCCTGACGGCCGCGGCACTCAGGCCGGGGATGGGATGGCCAGTACCGGCAGTTGTTCCACCCCGTGATAGATGGCCAGGCCCTGGCGTCGGGCCTGCTCGAGCATGGCGTCGCAGCCGGCCGATGGCCCGCCAATCCGCAACACCGCATCGCAGCGCTGCAACAGGCGCTCGGCATAGGCATGGAACTGCGCTTCGTAGACTTCATCGCCCACTGCCGTGGAGCCGGCCAGGCGCGTCATGGGCAGGGCCACCCACTCCCCCAGCAGCGGAAAATGCCCGGCGGCCAGCACCTGCGCCGCACACTGCTCCATGGCCTCGACGTTGCGCGCCAGCTGCGTCGGGTCATCACCGGTGCCGGAACGGTAAGGACCGGCCACCAGCACCATCAGGCTGCGGGGCTTGAGCACATGCAACTGCAAGTACTGCAGGAGCATGATGGTCTTGCCGTCGGCGATTTCCCCGCTGTGGATCATGCCCAGGGCCTGGTCGATGTCCAGTTCCAGGACCTCGATGTCCTCGCCTTCGTGCTCCAGGCCGCCGCCGTCGTCGATCCGGTCATCGGCCTGGTAGCGGGCGATGAAGAAATGCACGCGCTCGGTTACCGAGCCGGGGCTCATGAAGGCGTCGAAGACCTTCTGCACCTCGCCGACCCGGTAGCCGGTTTCTTCCTCGGCTTCCTGGCGGATGCGCACCTCGGGGCTGGCGTTGTCCAGCAGCCCGGCGGCGGTCTCTATCAGGTAGCCGTCATGATCATTGACATAGGCCGGCATGCGGAACTGCCGGGTCAGCAGCACCGTGCGCCGCTCCAGGTTGTACAGCAAGATGGTGGCGCCGTTGCCGCGGTCATAGACCTCGCGGGTCTGGGCCTGCCAGCTGCCGTCGCGGCGACGCAGCTCGAAGCTGTATTTCTTCAGCACATACCAGTTGTCGGAGAGGGTCTGCTCGCCGGTGATGCGGATCGAGGCCTCGCTCATGGTTGCTCCTGGAGATCAAGGGGGGTGGCGGGAAAGCCAGCCAGCTGCGCGAGCAGGTGCTGGCGGTATTCGGCGCTGAAGGCAAAACCACCACCGACCTGGAGCAACTGGCCGCCGGCCATCCGTGCCCGCCACCAGTCGTTGATGAAGTCAGGGGCGTAGCCACCGCTACCGAAGCCCTTGGCGAAGGCGATCATCTCGCGGTAGTCCTGCAGGTACTGCTGCTTGCCGATGACCCCGTGGCGTTCCTGGTACAGCCAGAACTGCAGGTCATACAGCAGTTGCGACAGCGGGTCGGCATGCAGGGCGAAGTAGCGCTTGTCCTGGACGATGCCCAGGGCGATGTGGCGGATGCGCAGGCCCAGGTCCGGCACCTGGGCGAAGTGTTCCAGCAGCTCGGCCAGCATCGGCGAGAACTCGGCATTGGCCACCTTGTCCAGGTCATCCAGGTAGTCCTGCTCGGAGGTGTCGTAGACCTCCCAGGACACCAGGCCACGGACGAAGGTCTCGAAGTCAGGGGCCAGGACGGTCACCTCGTAGTCGCCCTCCTGGTCCACGTGCACCACTCGCGGCTCACCTTGCGGCCCGCACTCGCTGTAGTCCAGGGCCACCATGTCGTGCCCGGCGGACGGGCAGTCGCAGATGTAGATCCCCAGGTCCGGATAGCCCCAGTCCTCGATCATGAAACGGCTGCCGGAGGGTCCGCCCAGACTGTCGCCACCCTCGCGGGAGATGGCCAGGAACGAGTCGATAGCACAATGATCCTCGGCCCAGGAGGTGCCCTGCTCCACCGGGAAACAGGTGAGCTCGGGCCGCCCGCCATTGCGCAGGCGCATGAAGGCCACATAGGAATCGGGGAAGCGGTAACCCAGTTCCTCTTGCAGTTCGGCGATCAGCTGGTCGCTGGGAGGTGGCAGGCGCTTGGCGGGATCATCCTGGCCCCAGAACTGGTCCAGGTCGATATCATGGGGAAATTCGCTCATCCAGTGCTTCCGTTGCGGTGGGTGGGCCGCCTGGGCCCAAAGGTGCCCAGGCTACCGCAATCGGCCGCTACAGCCACCAGCGCAAGAGAAAAAAGAAGCCCATGCTCAACAGCATGCTGAGCAAGGTGTTGCGGGTGTAGATCACCAGCACGATGGCCACCAGGGAGCTGAGCAGATAGGGGTTGTCCAGCCGCAGGTTCAACTGGTGCTCGGGCATGAACACGATCGGCCCGCAGATCGCAGTGAGCATGCCCGGCACGGCGAAACCGAGGAACTGCCGCGCATTGCTGCTCAAGCGCAGCGGCAGGCGCGGTTCGAGGAACACGTAGCGGTTGAGGAAGACCAGCAGGCCCATGCCGAAAATCACTGCCCAGACCATCATGCGCGCCCCCGATACAGCTTGTTGCAGACAAAACCCGCGGTCATGCCCGCCAGGCCCGAGATCACCAGGGCCGAGCCCCACTGCCAGTAGCTCAACAGCACCGAGCAGAACAACGACACCGCGACGCAGACCACGGTCGGCACATTGCGCACCAGGGGGGTGATCAAGGCGATGAAGGTGGCGGCGATGGAGAAGTCCAGCCCCAGGTGTTCAAGCCCCGGAATGCTCTTGCCGAGCACGATGCCCAGCAGGGTGAACAGGTTCCAGGCCACGTAGAAGGTCAGGCCCACGCCCAGGGCATACCAGCGGTCGAACTGCTGCTTGTCGTGGGCGCTGGTGAGGGCGAACAGCTCGTCGGTGAGCAGAAAGCCCAGGCCCAGGCGCCAGCGCCCCGGCAACGGCGCGATCACCGACCGCATGCTCATGCCATACAGCAGGTGCTGGGAGGTGAGCAGCAAGGTGGTCAGCAGGATCGAGAAGATCCCCGCCCCGCCCTTTAGCATGCCGATGGCCACCAGCTGCGCGGCACCGGCGAACACGATGCCCGACAGGCCCTGGGCCTGCAACGGCGAGAGATTGGCCTCGATGGCCATGGAACCGGCCAGCAAGCCCCAGGGCGCGGTGGCCAGGGACAAGGGCACGATGGCGATGGCGCCGCGGATGAAGGCGGCGCGCGGTAGAAGAACGCTGGACATGGAACCCCGCACGCAAATGATGGACCCGGACTGTGCCAGCTACTGCCGGTCCTGGCTTGAACAATCTTGCGCACTTGCGCCTGCTACAGGCCGGCGAGGGAGCGCCAGGCCGCAGCGGCCAAGTGCTCGCGGTACTCGCGGGGACGCCCCTGGACCCGCCCGGACAACCAGGCCCGGCAATAGCTCTCGGCCTGGCCGATGATCAACGACGGTAGCAGTTCGGCCGGGATGGCCGGCAAAGCGTCCGACGCCGAACGCGCCTTGAGCCACTCCAGCAAGCTGCGGTTGCGCGTGCGGTTGCGCTCGGCCAACTCCTCACTGAAGGGCCCACGGGTCACGGCAAAGCGTGCATGGAACTGGAACCGCGCCCACTCCGGCTGGGCGTCGACCCAATCCACATAGCTGTGCACCAGGGCCTGGACGCCCTGCTCCAGGGTCTGCGCCTGGGCCAGGTAGCTGTCGCGCAATTGCGCCTGGTCGTCCAGGGCGGTGAAGAACAGCGCGGCGACCAGGCCTTCCTTGTGAGTGAAGTGGTGATAGATGGCGCCGACGCTGGTCTCGCATTCGGCACGAATCATCTCGATGGTGGTGGCCTCCAGGCCCAGCCGGTTAAAGCAGCCCAGGGCCTGCTGGAGGATGGTGCGCTTGAGTTCGGCGCGACGGCCCGGGTAGCAGCGTTCCAGCAGATCGGTATCCGGCATGGGGGATCTGGCTCCTTGCAGGGTCAATGGATGGGGCAGGCACGAGCCTAACAGGCCGTTTGAAAACTACCTGCGTTGCCCTCGCTGCGTTAAAAACAAGCTGGTGCGCCAGCCCGGTCAAAATGCTCATTTACCACTCGTAAACTGCGCTTTTCGCCTGTTTTTGCCTTGCGCTGACTGCCTCGCCTACGTTGTTCAACGGCCTGCCAAGGCTCATAGCTTGACAGGTTTTCTTTTTACCGAATATTGTTCTTTTACAGAATATTATTCTGTAAAACCTGTTCCCCCTACCACAGCGAGGCATTTCCATGAGCCAGGTTCTGAGCATGTTCAACGCCGCCGGGGCGGAAAAATTCACCCAGATGGCCTGCCAGATGGCGCCCTACTTCTCCAGCATCACGCCCTTGATCGATGAGTTACAGGCCGGCCACTGCCAGGTGCGGGTGCCGTTTCGCCGGGAAATCACCAACCACCTGGGTACGGTGCACGCCATCGCCCTGTGCAATGCCGCCGAACTGGCGGCCGGGGTCATGACCGATGTGTCGATTCCCGCCGGTGCGCGGTGGATTCCCAAGGGCATGACCGTGGCCTACCTGGCCAAGGCCAAGGGCGATATCCGGGCAGTGGCCGACGGCAGCGCGGTGGACTGGTCCAGCGCCGGGGACAAGGTGGTGGCGGTGACGGCCTTCGATGGCCAGGAGCAAGCGGTGTTCACCGCGCAGATCACCATGAACGTGAAGCTGGCCTGAGCCATGAACGACAACGCCCCTCACGATGGAGGGGCGTTGGGTCACGCGGGCAGTGCGGTTACAGCTGGACCAGCTTGTCGATCTTCACGTCCGGATCGACATCGGCTTCGTAGTCGACACCGTCGATCTCGAAACCGAACAGGCGCAGGAACTCCTGCTTGTAGCCGGCGAAGTCGGTCAGCTGGTACAGGTTCTCGCTGGTGACTTCGTCCCACAGCTGCTTCACGCGGTCCTGGACCTCAGGTTGCAGCTCCTTGTAGTCGGCGCGCAGGCGGCCTTCTTCGTCGATGATCGGGTTCGGGTTGTACAGGCTGTCCTTGTACAGGCCGTAGACCTGCTCGATGCAACCTTCGTGGCTGCCCTGCTCCTTCATCACCTTGAACAGCAGCGACAGGTACAGCGGCATGATCGGGATTGCCGAGCTGGCCTGGGTCACCACGGCCTTGAGCACCGATACCCGGGCATCGCCGCCCAGGTCCGAGAGTTCCTTGCGAATGCCGATGACCTTCTGGTCCAGGTCCTTCTTGGCTTCGCCGATGGAGCCGTTCCAGTAGATGTCGTGGGTCAGCTTCTCGCCCAGGTAGGTGAAGGCGGTGGTCTTGGCGCCTTCGGCCAGGACGCCGGCCTCGTGCAGGGCATCGATCCACATCTGCCAGTCTTCGCCACCCATGACCGCCACGGTGCCGTCGATCTCTTCCTGGGTCGCAGGTTGCAGGGTGGTTTCCTTGACGATTTCCTTGTCGGTGTCGACGCCGCGCAGGGTCACGGACTTGCCCAGGGGCTTGAGGGTCGAGCTCAGCACTTCACCGGTCTTGGGGTGGGTGCGGCGCGGGGCGGCCAGGCTGTAGACCACCAGGTCGATCTTGCCCAGGTCGCGCTTGATGGTCTCGATGGTTTCGGCCTTGACCGCATCGGAGAAGGCGTCGCCGTTGATGCTCTTGGCGTACAGGCCCTTTTCTTCGGCGAACTTGTGGAACGCCGCGCTGTTGTACCAGCCGGCGGTGCCCAGCTTGCCGTCGACGCTGCCGCGCTCGAAGAACACGCCCAGGGTATTGGCGCCACAGCCGAAGGCTGCAGTGATCCGCGCAGCCAGGCCATAGCCGGTGGAAGCGCCGAGGACCAGTACGTTCTTCGGCCCTGCGTCGATGGCGCCCTGCTGGGTGACGTAATCGATCTGTTGCTTGACGTTGGCCTCACAGCCGACCGGGTGGGTCGTCACACAGATAAAGCCGCGAACGCGGGGTTTGATGACCATACAGATTCTCCCAATTTCAAATGTGCCAGGCGCCGATGACGGCGGCGGCAGTGTCACTTGCACAAGTCGTAGACGCTCTCGCGGGCTTCGCGTCACCAACCGCTGGAATTTGTCCGCCAGGACCGGGTGTCCCCGCCTGCCAGGGGCGAGACTCTAGCAGTTGCGCGAACAGGCTTCAGCATCCCGACGCGTAAATTCCAGGGCGCCGGGTCAGGGCATCATGTCCAGCGCCAGGCGCTTGCCCTTGGTGCGCTCTTCGTACCACGCCTGCACCACGTCCGGCAGGCTGTGCTTCCACTCCGGCACGTTGCTGTAGTAGCGCACCCGCACCTCGTCCGCAGGCCCCTGCACCACCAGCATGGCGGTCCACAGCTGGCCCTGCGGCCCACGCAGGAAGATCGCGGCATTGGTATTCGCCACCCCGCGCAGCCACATCTGGGTGACCTGGGCGTCTGGCAGCTCGGCCGAATGCTGTTCGATGAACACCGAGCCGCTGTCGAGCAGGGTCTGGTAGTCAGCGCCCAGCAGTAGGCGGGCCTGGCGATCTTCCTCCTCGGTATGCACCAGCGCCGTGCCCAGCAGGTCGTAGTGCAGCTTCAGTTCACCCTTGGAGGCCACGTAGCGGCCGCTGTAGTTCACCCCGCTGCCCGCCCCGCAGGCATAGGACTCGCCTTCCTGGTCCACCTCCAGCAGGCCATCGCGGGCGCGAAAAACCAGGCTGCAACCCTCCACCGCATAGTGCGCCTCCTTGCCCTGGATCCGCGCCTCGCCCTGCAAGGCCCCGGAGTTGGCGCCGCCCATGCCGGAGATCTCGAAATCCAGGCGGTCCTGGGCCAGGCGGCGGATAAACAGCTCACCGGCAAAGTACGGGCTGGTGGACACCCGCTGCCAGGTGCCCTGCCAGGCGAACGGCACATTCACAAAAGGCAGCTCCAGCAGGCGACTCTGGTAGGTGCCGCGCAGGCAGGCCAGGTTGGCCTGGCAGCCATCGCGCTCCTGGAGCCACTGGCGTTGGGCCCGGCGCAGGGCCTTGGGCTCCCTGGACTGGGCCAGGGCCGTAGTCCAGGCACTGGCCAGTCGGCTATCCAGTTGCAAGGTATAGGGATCGGCGCAAATCGCCTTTTCGCTGGCGGTGGCGGCCTTGGCGCAAGCCAGGCCCGCGGCCAGGGCGGTCGGGGCACAGGCCAGGGCCAGGCACAACAGCCCTGCGGCCCGCAGGGAGGTGAACGAGGATCGGGGCATTGGTTAGCGTCCATGGTGCAAATGGCGCGCAGCATACTCCTGGGGCACGAGCGCTGGCGACGCTGGCGTGCTGGCTTGTCCCCGGCGCCCCGGCAGATGGCGCGAGAGCTGGAAATACCTGGGATTTTCTGCGACAGCCCGCATCCTCGCGTACTAAGCTCTGCTCTTTTGTGCTCAAGGTGTGCGATGAACTGGGTGCTGGGAGCCATGCTGTCCCTGTTGAGCCTTGCGGCCAGCGCAGAGCCGCTGCGCATGCTGACCGACAACCACCCACCGCTGCACTTCCAGCAGGGCGAGCACATGGCGGGTTTCGGCGTCGATGTGGTGCAGGCCCTGGCGCAACGCAGCGGCGACTCCGTGCAGATCCAGCAACGGCCAATGCTGCGGGCCCTGCGCGATGCCAGCGAGGAAGCCGATACCGCGGTGTTCACCATCCTGCGCACCGCCGAGCGCGAAACCCGCTACCAGTGGGTCGGGCCTTTGATGCAGACCGAGACCGCGCTCTACAGTCGCAGCAGCGACACCACGCCAGTGGCCGACCTGCAGCAGACCCAAGGCCAGATCGCCGTACCGCGCAAATGGCTGGTCTACAGCTTCCTCCGGCAACAGGGCCTGGCCAACCTGTGGGGCGTGGACAGCCCGGAAATCATGATGCGCCTGCTGCAGGTCGGCCGCGTGCAGTACGTGGTCGCCGACACCATGAGCGTCGGCACCTTCGCCGCCGAGCAAGGCATGGGGCTGGAACAGCTGCGCTACCAGATCCCGCTGATGCACCAGGATGCCTATATCGCCTTCTCGCCCAAGGTCGACCCGGCCCAGGTCGCCCGCTGGCAGCAGGCCCTGGAGGCGATGGAGCGCGATGGCAGCTTGCAACGGCTCAAGCAGCGCTGGAAGATCGACCGCCCACGCACATCGACCGATTGAACCGAGCATGACCGGCCTCTATCAGTACCACCCCATGCCCCACCAACTGGCACTGGCCTGCCCCCAATGCGCAGGCCAGGCCGACTTCGAATTCCTGGTGGCGGTGAGCATCGAGCGCAAGGCCGACGTGCCCTGGTTCCAGGCCCATCCGTTGCTGGAATACTGGCGCCCCCAGGACAGCTGCGGCCACTACCGCCACTACGCCCTGTACTATCCCGGCCTGCATGGCGACCCGTTGCAAAGCCTGGGACAGCTGCCCGAGGGCTATCGCGCCGAGCAATGGCGACAACCGCGCCACGGCTACCGCCAGCACAGCCTGGACCATGGCTCGGTCAGTTGCCCGCACTGCGATTACCAGGCCAGGCATGCACTGAACTGGCCAACCGAGGCTTATTACGGCGTGCCATACAGGGGCCAGTTGCTGTGGGCCTACCACCGGGAGTCGGCCCTGGCCCTGCACGATTACCTGCTGTCCACCCGGCGCGATCCGGGGGGTTATCCCTGGCAGCACTTCTTGCGACACATCCCTTCGCCGTTCAAGAGCCGCAAGGCCCGGGAACCGCTGACCCGCCTGCTCAAGCGGCTGCTGAACCGCGCCTGAGTACCCTGCCAAGGAACCATCGATGCCCACCTTCACCCCTGCCCGCGCCCTTCACCGCCTGAACTGCACCGGCTGCGGCTGGACACTGGCGATCCTCGGGCAGCACGAACAACCCCTGCAAAAGTGCCCCTGGTGCGGCTGCAACGAATTCAGCGCAGAACAGCCCGCCCGCAGCGGCGCCGGGCAAGTGCTGGAGTGCCCGCGCCACGGCCCGGTGGTGGTGCAGGTCCTGGACGCGAACATCCACAGCGATGACTTCCTGGACAACCTGTACTGCCCCTTCTGCCCCTAGCCAGGGCCAATGCATCAACGCGCCTGCCAGTCCCGCAGCCATTGCAGGCCGGCGCTGGTGTCGCCCCGGGGCCGGTACTCGCAACCGACCCAGCCGGCATAACCCAGCTCATCCAGCCACTGGAACAGGTAGGGGTAATGCAACTCGCCCTGGTCCGGTTCATGGCGCTCCGGCACCCCGGCGACCTGGATATGGCCGATGCCCGCCAGGTCGCGGCGCAACTTGGTGGCCACGTCACCCTCGACGATCTGGCAGTGGTAGCAGTCGAACTGCACCTTGAGATTGTCGGCCCCTACTTCGCGGCAGATGGCCTGGGCCTGGTCCTGGCGGGTGAGGAAAAACCCCGGCATGTCCCGGGTGTTGATCGGCTCCACCAATACCGTGATGCCCGCCTCGGCGGCCCGGGCGCAGGCATGGGCCAGGTTCTCCAGGTAGACCCCATGGTGCCGGGCCCGCTCGCCTTCGTCGGCCAGCAGCCCGGCCATCACATGGATGCGTGCATTACCCAGCACCGCGGCGTACTCCAGGGCCCGGGCGAACCCTGCGCGAAACTCCTGCTCGCGCCCGGGCAGCGAGGCCGTGCCGCGCTCCCCTGCCGCCCAGTCCCCCGGTGGTGCGTTGAACAGCACTTGCTGCAGGCCGTGGTCGTCCAGGCGCTGCCTGAGCTCCTCGGCGCGATGCTCATAGGGAAACAGGTATTCCACGGCGGCAAAGCCATCGGCGGCGGCTGCGGCGAAGCGATCGAGAAAGGCGTGTTGCGGATAGAGCATGCTGAGGTTGGCGGCGAAGCGAGGCATGGCGACTCCAGGGACCCGAGAGCGGACGACAATCAGTGGCGCAGGGTAATACAACCGTCATGGATCGCCACAAGGTAATGGCCGGACACTGGCTCTTCATACCGCTCGTCCCCTTCTGCCATCGCTGGCCGCACCGCTGGTCGGAAGCCCCAGGGCACTGGTCGGCTGGCTGCTACAAACATTCACAGCCCTGACTTGGATCAGCATCGCCAGCGGAGCTCTGGCCGAGGCTGGATGCACGAGGGCTGCTGACTGGTGGTAGTGCCCTTCATCGCAACTCCGTTGACGCTCCCGGTGACGGCGAGCTCAATGGCCTGTCTGGTTATGCTTGGATAAGGATGATTCAACATGGCAAAGATCGAGGTTTTATCGGGTGATTTCCTGCAAGGCACCGGTGAATACCGGCACGGTACCTTCAGGCTCAAGACCGTGCTCAACAGTGCCGGGGTCGACGTCAAGGCATCGGCGTTCAAGTCCCTGGAAATCGCCAGCGAAAGCCCTGTGACCAACCGCGACGCACTGGGCTACGGCCTGGCCGGCGCCATGCTGTTGGGCCCGGTGGGGGCGCTGGCCGGCTACCTGATCGCGGGCACGGAAAACGAGGTGACCTTCATCGGCACCTTCAAGGATGGCCGGCAATTGATGGCCGCCACTGACAGTGCCACCTACAAGGATATTTCCCAGCACCTGCTCAATTGAGGTCCTGGCAACTTCGTAACTATTGAGTGCCCATGATGTTATTCGATCATGGGCACTTTTTATTTACCGACCAACTTACACAAGCAACTTTACAAGTTAGTTATCCCCTGCCTGAACCTCAGCTGAAAAAAACATCATCGATCATTGATTTCCGAGCAATTTGAACTTGACTCATCCCAGCACCCTGAGTAAATTGCGCGGGCCGGTCAAACCGGCCTTTTTTCCAACTCACCAAAGAAGCCAATGGACACAGTATCTAGACGCTGTCTGGTCGCGGCCCTCGGGCACCGCCAGGCACTTAACCCTGAACAAGACGGGACTCGACTCCACGGTCGGGTGAGCTGCGCTAGAGCTTGACGCTCCAACGTAACTTGCCTCCTCCGGAGCCAGTCCGGTCGCGAGGCAACTGTTATGACCTTCACTTCCTCTGTAATGCCCGGTGTCCGCGCCTTTGCCGCGACCATGCGGGTCAAGCTGCGCCCTGAGCCCAAGGCCCAGGCCCGCTCGCCTTTCTCTCGCACCACAGCTGCCTGCGCCACGCACCTGCGGGCCAACTGGCGTGTCTGCCCCACCAGCGGCCAACTGCAACAACGCTGGAGCTTCGACGACAGCCAGGACCCGCAGAGTCGGGGCGCGGCCTGGCTCTTCACCCAGGCCGCCTTGATCCTTGGCCTGTATCTCGGGGCTCGCACCTAAGTTCCAGGCGACAATAACTTTCGTTATTCAAAGACGAATTCCTTATATAGGAACTTGTCGGCACCCTATCGCCTTAAAGTTAATAAACATGCCGGAGAAAGTTATGGAAGAGGCCAGTAGTAGGTTCGCTGTCCATGCAACTTCATTGTGTGGGCAGCGAACGTTAAATCCTGAAAGACGCCCAGATCAAAATCGATCGCCAACCTGCGGTTCGACATACTTTCGCTCGCCTTTGATTAGTTGAGTGGCTCGTGTGTCGCGCCGTCAGCAAGCGGCAGGAGCACACACCCATGACTGTAAAAATCGCAACTTCCCGCAACCACAACGCCACCGGCGACCAGCACAAGCTGTCGATGCGCGCCGCCCGTGAAGCCCAGAACGGCCTGGCCGTGACCCTGGCCAATGTCAAGTCCAGTACCGCAGGTCTCACCGAACTGGACGCCGAAGGCCGCCTGCAACGGGACGGCCACAACGAGGTCGCCCACGACCGTCCGCCGCACGCCCTGGTGCAACTGCTGCAAGCCTTCAACAACCCCTTCATCTATGTGCTGATGACCCTGACCGGTATCAGTTTCTTCACCGACTTCTGGCTGCCGCTGCAGGCCGGCGAAGAAACCGATCTCACCGGGGTCATCATCGTCCTGGTGATGGTCCTGGCCAGCGGCCTGATGCGCTTCTGGCAGGAGCACCGCTCGGCCAAGGCCGCCGAGGCCCTCAAGGCCATGGTCCGCACCACCGCCGCGGTCCTGCGGCGCGAGCAGATGGGCATGCAGGCCCGGGTACGCGAAGTACCGATGCGCGAACTGGTGGTGGGCGACATCATCCAGCTCTCGGCAGGTGACATGATCCCTGCCGATATCCGCCTGATCGAATCCCGCGACCTGTTCATCAGCCAGGCGGTGCTCACCGGCGAAGCCTTGCCGGTGGAGAAGTACGACACCCTGGGCGCTGTCCAGGAGAAATCCGCCAAGGCCCAGGCCGCCGACCAGCAAGACCTGCTGGATTTGCCCAACATCTGCTTCATGGGCACCAACGTGGTCAGCGGCACCGCCACCGCCGTGGTGGTGGCCACCGGCGCGCGTACCTACTTCGGCTCCCTGGCCCGTTCCATCGTCGGCTCGCGCTCGCAAACCGCCTTCGACCGCGGGGTCAACAGCGTCAGCTGGCTGCTGATCCGCTTCATGCTGGTGATGGTGCCGGTGGTGCTTCTGATCAACGGCTTCACCAAGGGCGACTGGGCCGATGCCTTCATGTTCGCCCTGGCGGTGGCCGTCGGCCTGACCCCGGAAATGCTGCCGATGATCGTCAGCGCCAACCTGGCCAAGGGCGCTGCGGCCATGGCCAAGCGCAAGGTGGTGGTCAAGCGCCTCAACGCGATCCAGAACTTCGGTGCCATGGACGTACTCTGCACCGACAAGACCGGCACCCTGACCCAGGACCGGATCATCCTCGAGCACCACGTGGGCATCGACGGCCAACGCTGCGACCAGGTACTGCAACTGGCCTGGCTCAACAGCTACCACCAAAGCGGCATGAAGAACCTGATGGACCGCGCGGTGGTGGCCTTCGCCGAGGAGAACCCGCGCTTCACCCCGCCCGCCGCCTGGCGCAAGATCGATGAGTTGCCGTTCGACTTCGTGCGCCGGCGCCTGTCGGTGATCCTCGCTGACGCCCATGGCCAGCACCTCCTGGTGTGCAAGGGCGCGGTGGAGGAAATGCTCGAGACCGCCACCCGGGTGCGCCAGGACGGCATCACCGTGGCGCTGGACGCCGAGCGCCGGGCACAACTGCTGACCCTGGCCGAAAGCTACAACCGCGACGGCTTTCGCGTGTTGCTGGTGGGCACCCGGGAGCTGCCCAAAGGCCAGACCCGCAGCCAGTACAGCGCCAGCGATGAGCGCGAACTGGTGATCGAAGGCTGCCTGACCTTCCTCGATCCGCCCAAGGAAACCGCCGGCCCGGCCATCGCCGCCCTGCGCGACAACGGCGTAGCGGTCAAGGTACTGACCGGCGATAACCCCATCGTCACCGCCAAGATCTGCCGCGAGGTCGGCCTGGAAGCCGGCGAGCCACTGCTGGGCCGCGACATCGAGCACATGGACGATGAAGTCCTGGGCCGGCTGGTGGAAGAACGCACGGTGTTCGCCAAGCTGACCCCACTGCAGAAGTCGCGGGTGCTCAAGGCCCTGCAGGCCAACGGCCACACCGTGGGCTTCCTCGGCGACGGGATCAACGACGCCCCGGCCCTGCGCGATGCCGACGTCGGCATCTCGGTGGACAGCGGCACCGACATCGCCAAGGAATCGGCGGACATCATCCTCCTGGAAAAGAGCCTGATGGTGCTCGAGGAAGGGGTGATCAAGGGCCGCGAGACCTTCGGCAACATCATGAAGTACCTGAACATGACTGCCAGCTCCAACTTCGGCAACGTGTTCTCGGTACTGGTAGCCAGTGCCTTCATCCCGTTCCTGCCGATGCTGGCGATCCACCTGCTGCTGCAGAACCTGATGTACGACTTCTCCCAGCTGGCCCTGCCCTGGGACAAGATGGACAAGGAGTACCTGGCCAAGCCGCGCAAGTGGGACGCCAACAACATCGGGCGCTTCATGATCTGGATCGGGCCGACCTCGTCGATCTTCGACATCACCACCTTCGCCCTGATGTGGTACGTGTTCGCCGCCAACAGCGTGGAGATGGCGGCGCTGTTCCAGTCCGGCTGGTTCATCGAGGGGCTGCTGTCCCAGACCCTGGTGGTGCACATGCTGCGCACCCGCAAGATCCCGTTCATCCAGAGCACCGCGGCCTTGCCGGTGATGCTGGCTACTGGACTGGTGATGGCGCTGGGGATCTACGTGCCCTTCTCGCCCCTGGGCAGCATGGTCGGCCTGGTGCCGCTGCCGTGGGAGTACTTCCCTTGGCTGGTGGGCACCCTGCTCAGCTACTGCGTGGTCGCCCAGACCATGAAGACCCTGTACATCCGCCGCTTCAAGCAGTGGTTCTAAGGGCCTGAAACGTGGCGCGGCCGCCCGGTGGCGGTCGCTTGCGATCATCCAGACCACTGCTGCCACCGTCGGCGCGGCCCGCGCCGTGCCGACGCCGACAGCGCTCGCCCCAAAGGAGCGTCGCCATGTACCTCAAGCCTTTTTCTTCGTTGCAACGCGGCCTCAAGGCCTTGCTGGTCTGCGCCTTGTGCGCCTGTGCCCGGCTGCTCGCCCGCCTGGGTTGCCGTCTCTATGTGCGGGGCCTGTTGAGCGCCGTGGAAATGCGTTTCGTGCTGGATTTGAGCGCCGCCCTCAACCGCGCCTCGCTGCGCCTGGCGATCGCCTGAACCCGCACCCGTCCCGGGAGAACCCTCATGTCGGGAACCACCCTTCTGATCAACCTGGCCGGCGCCATCGCCCTCTTGCTGTGGGGCTCGCAGATGATCTGCAACTCGCTGCTGCGCGGCTTCGGCAGCCCGCTGCGTCACTGGCTCGGGCAACACCTGAACAACCGCTGGCTGGCGCTGCTGTGCGGCGTCGGCATCACCGGGGTGCTGCAAAGCAGTACCGCAGTGAGCCTGATGGCCAGCTCCTTCACCGCCGCCGGCACCCTGGGCCTGGCCCCGGCGCTGGCGGTGATGCTGGGGGCCAACATCGGCTCGACCCTGGTGGTCCAACTGCTGAGCCTGGATCTCTCGCTTGCCGCCCCGGTGGCGTTGCTGGCGGGTTTCTTGTGCCTGCGCCTGCGCGATGACTCGCGCTTTGAAAGCATCGGCGCCGCGCTGATCGGCCTGGGCCTGATGCTCCTGGCCCTGGGCACGCTCGGCGCCACCCTGGGTGCGGTGGAACACACCCCGATGTTGCGCCTGGTGATGCAAAGCCTGGACGGCGACCTGCTGCTGGCGCTGCTGGTGGCGGTCGTGCTGACCTGGATGTGCCACTCCAGCGTGGCGGTGGTGCTGCTGGTCGCCTCGCTGGCCGGCACCGGGCTGCTGTCGCCGGCCACCAGCATGGCCCTGGTGCTGGGGGTCAATCTCGGCGGCAGCCTGCCCTCGCTGCTGGGCGCCAGCGGCAACGTCGCCCGGCGCCTGCCCCTGGGTAACCTGTTGGTACGCCTGGCCGGGGTGGCGCTGGTCTTGCCGTGGATCGGCGCGCTGGCCCAGCTCGAAGGCGTGCGCCAGCTGCCCGGGGCGCTGCTGGTGGTCTACCTGCACAGCGTCTTCAGCCTGGTGCTGGGGCTGCTGTTCATCGGCTTCACCGAGCCCATGGGCAAGCTGCTGACCCGCTTGCTGCCGGCCCCGCCGCCAGTGACCGACCCGGGCATGCCGCTGTACCTGGACGAGGCCGGGCTGGAAGTGGCCAATATCGGCCTGGCCAATGCCGCCCGCGAGGCCCTGCGCATGGCCGACATGCTCTCGGGCATGCTCGACCGGGTCCTGCAACTGCTGCGCACCTCACAGGTGGCCAACGCCGAGCAGATCCGCCAGATCGACCAGTCCCTGGACCTGCTCAGCGCGGCGATCCGCGCGTATCTGGCGGACATCGGCAAGGAAGGCATCAGCGACCAGGACGCCGACCGCTCCCAGGAAATCCTGCTGCTGGTGATCAACCTGGAACACGCCGGCGACATCCTCAGCAGCAGCCTGGCGCAGCTGGCGGTACGACGCCTGCGCCGCAGCGAGCCGTTCTCCGCCTTCGAGCTGGGGACCCTGGTGCCGCTGCACCAGGAACTGCTGGCCAGCCTTAGCCTCGCGGTCACGGTGTTCCTGCGCGAAGACCTGGCCACCGCCCATCAACTGGTGGCACGCAAGGAGAACGTTCGCCGCCTGGAAGCCGCCGCCGGCCGCGAGCACTTTCGCCAACTGCGCGAAGACCGCAGCGCCTGGGCCGAGTCCGGGGACATTTTCCAGCGCCTGCTGCGCGACTACCGGCGGGTCCACCACCACATCGCCGCCCTGGCCTACCCAGTGCTGGAGCGGGCCGGCGAGCGTGACATCGAGCACGGCTATCTCGGCGAGCCACTGGCCGAGCCCCTGCCCGGCCAATCGCACGACACCCGGGAGGACAGCCGATGCGCGTCCTGATCTGCGCCGGTCGCCACTACACCGACAGCCGCCGCTGCCGCCAAGTGCTGGAGGCCTTCCAGCGCCTGCACCCGGTACGGGTGGTAATCCATGGCGGCAGCCAGTTCCTCGGAGCGCAGATCGAGGACTGGGCCCGGGAGATCGGCGCCGACCTCGTCCGCTACCCGCCCAACTGGCAGTTGCACGGCAAGCACGCCGAGCGCCTGCGCAACCGCTTCATGCTGGCCGACAGCCGCCCCGACATCGTCCTCGCCCTGCCCGGTGGCGACGACACCGAGGAACTGCTGGCCCAAGCCCGGACCCAGGGCATCCAGACCCTGGGCCTGGGTGAGTGATCACCCGCCACTTCATGACTCCAACCCCGGGCGCCGCCAACCCGGCGCCCACAGCCGTGAGATTCGCCATGACCCAGCATCGTCCGCATCGCTCCTCCCGCTCCCGCGCCTGGGGCCAACCGCTGCCCGTCGCCAAAAGCCGTATGCTCAAGCGCAACCTGCTGTTCCTGGCCATCACCGCCGGCGCCACCGCGACCCTGGCCCTGTGCTCCAAGGCCCAGGCCGCCGGTGGCGCCTACGTGGTGGACAACGGCGGGATCAACGCCCCCGGCGAATGCAATGTCGACCTCTGGTACCAGGCCGATCGCCGCCAAGGCTCGAACCACAACAGCGTGCTGGTGCCGGCCTGCACCTTCAGCCAACTGCCTGGGGTGCAATTGGGCGCCACGCTGCAACGCCAGGAAACCGATGAGCACGGCGAAACCCAGCTCAGCCCCCAGGTCAAGCTGGCCTTGCTGGACCGCGACGACCTGGGCCTGCAACTGGCGCTCGCCGGTTCCGCCCACTGGGCACTGAACCGCAGCCACAGCTTCGACGGCGGCGACCTCAGCCTGCCGCTGACCTTCAGCCCCAGCGACGCGCTGCACCTGAACCTCAGTACCGGCTGGAGCCACGCCTATGACGACGGCCAGCAGCACCATCGCTGGACCTGGGGCACGGGGGTGGAATACGAGCTGCTGCCCAGCCTGACCCTGATCGCCGAACGCTACGGCCAGCGCGGCGGCGAACAAGCCTGGCAAGCCGGCCCGCGCCTGCACATCGGCCACGCCCTGGACCTGGACCTAATCCTGGGCCAGCACCTGACGGACCAGCGCGACCGCTGGCTGACCACCGGTGTCACCCTGCGCTTCTGAGCCGATCCCCCACGGCAGCGGCTACACCTCCTGTAGCCGCTGCTGAGCCTGCGAAGCTGCGCCAAGGCCCGCAGGGCCTTCCAGCAATCGCCAACCCCGTGGCCGCTAGGCGCCCATGCGCAGCCTGCGGCGGCGGCTACACGAAGCCCATCACGCCGGTAACGGGTACAGGGCGTCGTCGAACTGTTCCAGGCGCGGGAACACCAGCGGTTGCTCCTCATCGATGCGCTCCAGGCGTTGGCGGTACTGGGCCAGGAACCCCTCGCGCGCGTCCTGGCTGATATAGGGCACGTGCCAGGCCACGAACGGCTCCAGCACCTGGCAACCGACATAGGCCAGGGTGCCGCGCAAGAGCGGGCGCAACATGTCCTCCAGCGGACCGTGGATCGCCCCCTGGCCGAACATGTGCTCGCGCCCGCCCAGGGTCAGGCTCAGCAGGGCCTTCTTGCCCACCAGGCCGCCCTGGTCGTAGAAACGCTTGCCGCCGTAGCACACCCCGGACACCAGCACCCGGTCGATCCAGCCCTTGAGCATGGCCGGCACCGAGAACCAGTACACCGGGAAATTGAGGATCAGCAGATCGGCCCACAGCAATTTGTCCAGCTCGCCCTGGATGTCGGCGGCGATCCCGCCGTTCTTCACCCCCACCCGCTGCTCCAGGGCATAGACCAGGTACTCGGGGTTGTCGCGCCGGGCAAAGTCGGCGGCGCTGGCCACCGGGTTCCAGTCCATGGCGTACAGGTCGCTGACCTGCACCTGGTGCCCCTGGGCCTCCAAGGTGCTGCGAGCCTGGTCGCGCAGCGCAGCGGTGAAGGATTGCGGCTCGGGGTGAGCATGGACGATCAGCACATTCATGGCGGTTCCTCGGGGTTTATTTATAACTGTTACCGTAACAAATACTTTATTTTCCACACAATCGCTTTCACCGCGTCGTTGAACGGCCAGCGCTGGCATACTGGCGCCTTCCCAGGGACTTGCAGACACCCATGAGCCAGTCGACCCGCCTGATCACCGCTTCCTACATCCTGTCCTTCGTGGCCGCCAACGCGCCGCAGAAGCTGCGCACCGAGACCATCGCCAAATGGGTCAAGATCCACCCGGCGCGGGTGCGCAACCTGGTGTCGCAGATGGTCAAGGCCGATATCCTCGCCTCCTGCCGTGGCCCCAAGGGCGGCCTGACCCTGGCCCGCCCAGCGGCGCAGATCACCCTGCAGGACGTCTACGACGCGGTGCAGGAAAGCTCGCTGATCGCCGAGAAGATCGACAACCCCTTCTCTGGCATGGAAGAGCACTGCAAGGTGTTCGACGTCTTCACCCGGCTGTTCAGCCTGCTGGAGCGCAACATGCGCCAGGACCTGGCCAACATCACCGCCGATCAGCTGTTCGTGGCCTTCGACCCGCCCCTGGAAACCGACCGCGCTTAACCCCCCAACACCTTCCAACATTCCCAAACCCTGCGGCAGCGGCTACACGAAACCGGTAGCCGCTGCTGAGCCTGCGATGCTGCGCCAAGGCCCACAGGGCCTTCCGACGATCCTCCGCCTAGGCGAGGCAATCGCTGGCGCAGCGGGCGATGCGCCGGCAGGCTTCGCGCAGGGCCTCGGGCTCCAGCACCAGGCCCAGGCGGATATGCCCGGCGGCGCTGGGACCGAAGGCTTCACCGGCCAATACCGACACCCCCTGCTCGTCCAGCAGCCGTTCGCTGAAGGCCTGGGCACTCAGGCCCGTGGCGCGGATGTCGACCATCACGAACATGCCGCCATCGGGCTTCAGCGGCCGGGCACCCGGGCAGTCGGCCAGGCAATCGCAGACCAGGTCGCGCCGCTGGCGGTAGGCCTCGGTCATCGCCGCCAACTGCGGCAAGGGTTGCTCCAGGGCGACGATGGCGGCGTCCTGGATGAACTCCGGCGAGCCATAGAGCATGCACAGCGCCAGGTTCTCCAGGTGCGCGGCCAGGGGCGCCGGGGCCACCACCCAGCCCAGGCGCCAGCCGGTCATGGCATGGGACTTGGACAAGCTGTTGAGGGTCGCGGTGCGCTCGGCCATGCCCGGCAGGCTGGCCGGGCTGACGTGCTCGCCCTCGTACAGCAGTTCGCTGTAGACCTCGTCGCAGATCAGCCACAGGTCATGCTCGATGCACAGCGCCGCCAACGCCTCCCAGGTGGCCCGGGGAATGCTCGCCCCCGTGGGGTTGTGCGGGCTGTTGAGCACCAGTGCCCGGGTCTTGCCGGTGATGCGCGCGGCCACGTCCTCTGGACGCACCTGGAAGCGCTCCTCGGCGCGTACCGGCAACGGCACCACCTGGGCATTGCAGGCGCCGAACACCGCCTCGTAGGTGACGTACATCGGCTCGGCGACGATCACCTCGTCCCCCGGGTCCAGCAGGCATTGGGCGACGCTGTACAGCGCGCACTGGGCACCGGCCAGCACCACCACCTCATCGGCCTGCACCACCTGCCCGCTGCGCGACTGGTGACGGCGGGCAATGGCCTCGCGCAGGGCACGCTTGCCGCGCACGTCGGCGTAATGGGTATGGCCGTCGCGCAGGCTGTCGATGGCCGCCTGGACGATGGGCTGCGGGGTGTCGAAATCCGGGTCGCCCACCGACAGCAGCCACACCGGCTCGCCCCGCTCGCGCTTGGCCAGGGCCCGGTAGTGGATGTCCCAGGCGGCGGCGCCATCGCCGGCGATACGTTGGGTCAGCTTGGAAAAACGCATGGCGAAACTCCTGGCAAAAAAATGTAGATCAGGCCTGGGCGCAGGCGTGCTTGAGCTCGATCAGCGTCACCCCGGGCTGGGCGAACCCACGGCGCAGCGCCTGTTGCAGCTCGTCGAGGCTGGCCGGCTGGCTCACCGGGCAACCGAAGGCCCGGGCCAGGGCGATGAAGTCCGGGTTACGCGGCAAGACCCCGATGGGCTCGATGTCCAGGGCCTGCATGTCATCGCGGATCTGGCCCAGGGCGTCGTTGTTCCACAACAGCACCACCAGCGGGCTGTCCAGTTCCTCCACCGCCGTGGCCAGCTCCTGCACGGTGTAGAGAAAACCACCGTCGCCCACCAGCACCAGGCCCGGGCGACCGGGCGCGCCGAGCTTGGCGCCGATGGCCGCCGGCAGGCCGTAGCCCAGGGTGCCGTAGCCGGTGGGGTGCAACCAGCTGCGCGGCCCCTGGCTGGGGTACAGGTAGTTGCCGCTGTAGGCCAGCTGGGTCATGTCGCTGCTGATGAAGCCGCGTTCGGGCAGCTCGGCCGCCACCCGCTGGAGAATCTGCTGGTGAATGCGCTGCAAGGGGCCCTGCCCCTCGTCCACCGTACGGCGTAACCGGGCCACCGCCGCCACCGCCCAGCTGGAGTCCGCCGGCGGCTGCTCCAGGTCCTCGAGCAAGGCCTCCAGGGTCTGCCGGGCATCGCCGTGCAAGGCCACGGCGCAGGGGTAGAAGTCATTGAACTTGCGCGGGTCGAGGTCCAGCCGCACGAGCTGGCCGTTGAGCGGCAGGCGCTCGCGCCAGTAGTCGGTGTCGGCCATCTCGGTGCCCACCGCCAGCACCACATCGGCCTGGCTGATCAACTGCCAGCCGGGCTCCACGCACAGGGTCGCACCGGCATTGAGCGGCGCCCGGTCCGCCAGCAGGCCCTTGCCGGCCACGCTGCTGAAGCACACCGCGCCCAGCCGGGTCGCCAGTTCCTGCAAGGCTGCGCCGGCGTGCAAAGCCCCTCCGCCGGCGATGATCATCGGCCGCTTGGCCAGGCGCAACAGGTCCGCCGCCTGGTGCACATCCGCCGCTGCGGCGGGACCACGGGCCGGGCGCCGCCGCACTTCGCCAGTCCAGTCCCGGGCCACCGGGGCCGCCAGCACATCCAACGGCACCGAGAGATGCACCGGCCGCGGGCGCTCGCTGTCGAATACGGCGAAGGCCCGGGCCAGCAGCTCGGGCAGGTCCTCGGGGCTCAGGGCCAGGGCCGAAAACGCGGTGATCGGCGCGGTAATGGCGCGCTGGTCCTGGGTTTCGTGCAGCGAGCCCCAGCCCTTGCCGAGGCTGGCGCTGTGGTTGACGCTGGAAATCACCAACAGCGGGATCGAATCGGCATAGGCCTGGCCAATGGGCGTGGCGACGTTGGTCACCCCCGGGCCGCTGATGACGAAGCACACCCCGGGCTTGCCGCTGACCCGGGCATAACCGTCGGCCATGAACCCGGCGCCCTGTTCGTGGCGCGTCAGCACATGGCGGATGCCGCTGCCGGGCAGGCCGCGATACAACTCCAGGGTGTGCACCCCGGGAATGCCGAATACCGTGTCGACGCCATAGCCGGCCAGCAGCCGCACCAGGGCCTGGCCACCGGTCAAGGTCTGTTCGTGCATGTCTCTCTCCTCATACCCGGCCAAGGCGAATCAACGCATCGACCGCGACGGTGCCGCGGGCACCGACCAACAATGGGTTCACATCCAGTTCCAGCAGGGTCGCCGCGTGTTCGCAGGCGTAGTCGGCCACCGCACCGATGGCCGCTACCAGCGCGTCCAGGTCGGCCGCCGGGCGTCCGCGAAAGCCTTGCAGCAAGGCAGCGCTGCGCAGTTGCAGCACAGCCTGGCGGATTGCCGCCGGATGAGTCGGCAGCAACAGGCTGCGACTGTCCTTGAGCAGCTCCACCAGCACTCCGCCGGCGCCGATCACCAGGGCCAGGCCGAAATGCTCTTCGCGCTTGATGCCGACGATCAGCTCGGCCAGGGGCGGCGCGGCCATGGGCTCCAGCAGCACCTGGTCGAAGGCCACCCCCGGGGCATGCTCGGCGATCCGAGCGCGCATCTGCCGCAGCGCCGCGCCTAGCGCCTCGGGGTCCTTGAGGTTCAGAGCCACCGCGCCGGCTTCGGTCTTGTGCGGCAGCTCGACGCTGACCGCCTTGAGCACCAGCGGATAACCCACCGCCGCCGCAGCGCTCAGCGCCTTCTCGGGGGTACTCAGCAGGCCCTCAGGAATGCGTAGGCCAAATTCGCGCAGGGCCTGTTTGGATTGCCATTCATCCAGCAGTTGGCCCGTCCCCTCCAGGGCCTCGGGACACAGCGGCACCAGGGCCGCCTCGCCCAGTTCCAGCAAGGCCTGGCGCCGGCCCTGGTAGGCGGTGATCCGGCCCCAGGCCGCCAGACCGTCCTCGACCCCCTGCAAGGCCGGGATGCCCAGGGCATGCAGGCGCTCCCGGGCCGCCGCCGGCAGCAATTCGGGGAAGGCCGAGGTGACGAAACCGCGCTTGCCATGGCGTTGCAACGCGGCGCAGAACAGCTCCAGCAGCAGGTCGCATTCCTTGCGCTCGCCGGTGAACTCGGCCGGGTAATCCAGCACCAGCATGGCGCTGTCGGCTGCGCTGCCCAGCACGGTATCGAGCATCTGCTGCAAGGCCTGGGCATCGCCCCAGATCGCGGTGGTGAAATCCAGCGGATTGACCAGGTTGGCGTACCCCGGCAACACCTGGGCCAGCGCCTGGCATTGCTCGCTCGCCAGCTTGGGCAACTCCAGGCCATTGCGCTCGGCGTAGTCGGCGATCAACCCGGCATCGCCCCCGGAACAAGCCAGGGCCATCAACTGCGGGCCCGCGGGCAACTGGCCGCAGGACGCGGCCTTCAAGGTCTCGACAAAACTCACCGGGCCGCTGACGCGGATCACCCCCAGGCGCTGGAACAAGGCGTCGTACAGCGCATCGGAGCCGGACAGCGAACTGGTATGGCTCAGGGCCAACTCGGCGCCGATCTGCGACACCCCGGTCTTCAGGGCGATGATTGGAATGCCCTTTTCCAGGGCCTTGTACGCGGCCCGGGCAAACCCGGGCACGTTCTTCAGGCCTTCCAGGTGCAGGCCGATGGCGGTGACTCGGGGTTCGTCCAGCAGCACGTCCATCAGTTCGGCGATGCCCAGTTGCGCCTGGTTGCCCACCGAGGCCATATAGGCCACCGGCAACGAACGGTCGCTCATGGACAGGTTGTAGGCGAAGTTGCCGCTCTGGGTCAGCACCGCCACACCCCGCTCGACCTGCTGGCCGCCGTGGGCCACCGGCCACAGGGCGGCGCCGTGCAGGTAATCCAGCAGGCCGTAGCAGTTGGGCCCGAGCAGGGCCATGTCGCCGGCGGCCTGCAGCAATCGCTGTTGCAGGGCCTGGCCCTCGGCGCCGGTCTCGGCGAACCCCGAGGCGTAGCAGATCGTCCCGCCCGCGCCCTTGGCCGCCAGCTGGGCGACGCAGTCCAGGGTCAGCTCGCGGTGGGTGGCGACGAACACCGCATCCGGGCCGCAAGGCAGTTGGTCGATACTGGCCACGCAGGGCACGCCGTCGATCTGCGCGTGCTGCGGGTTGACCAGCCACAGGTCGCCGGCAAAACCGCCCTCGGCGCAGCGCTTGAGGGCCCGGGCCATGCTGCGGCCGCCGACGAAGGCCAGGTGCCGGGGCGCCAGCAAGCGCTTGAGGTTGTCACGTAGGGTCTGGGACATGACGCAGGTTCTCCAGGCGGTTCAGCGCAGCAACGGCCGCAGCAGTTCACGGGAAATGATGTGCCGCTGGATCTCCGAGGTGCCCTCCCAGATCCGCTCGATCCGCGCGTTGCGCCAGATGCGCTCCACCGGGCCTTCGTCCATCAGGCCCATGCCGCCGTAGATCTGCACCGCCTCGTCGGCCACCTTGCCCAGCACTTCGCTGGCGAACAGCTTGGCCATGCCGGCCTCGCCGTCGGTCATGCTGCCCTGGTCCATCTTCCAGGCGGTGTGCAGGGTCAAGAGCTCGGCGGCGCGGATCTGCGTGGCCATGTCCGCCAGCTTGAACGACACCCCCTGGTAGCTGCCGATGGCCTGGCCGAACTGCTTGCGATCCGCCGCCCATTGCAGGGAGGCATCCAGCGCCCGCTGCGCCTGGCCCACGCAGTTGGCCGCGACCATCACCCGCCCGGCGGTGAGCCAGGCGTTGGCCACCTCCCAGCCCTTGCCCACCTCCCCCAGTACCTGGTGGGCCGGCACCCGGCAGTCGTCGAAGAACATCTCGAAGGTGTGGTAGCCACGGTTGCTCACGCACTTGGGGCCACGGCGAATGGTCAGGCCCGGGGTGTCGCGGTCCACCAGGAACGCGGTCACGGCATTGCGCTGGCGGCCGTTGTGCTCGTAGGTGCCGGTGACGGCGAAGACGATGGCGAAATCCGCATGCCCGGCGTGGCTGATGAAGTGCTTGGCGCCATTGATCACGAAGTCGCCGCCCTCGCGCACGGCGCGGGTCTTGATCGCATTGGCATCGGAGCCGGCACCGGGTTCGGTGAGGGCAAAGCAATCGATCTTCTTGCCCTGCACGCAAGGCAGCAGGTAGTCGCCTATCTGCGAGCCGGTGCAGGCCATGAGGATCTTCGACGGCCGGGCGACGAACACATGCAGGGCCCAGGAACACTTGGCCAGCTCGCGCTCGATCAGCGCCTGGGACAGGTAATCGAGACCACCGCCACCGACCTCCTCGGGCATGTTGAAGGCATAGAAACCAGCAGCGATGGCCTTGTTGCGAATCTCTGCGGCCAGTTCGGCCGGGACCTCGTCGGCGCGGTCCACCGCTTCTTCGTGGGGCAGCAACTCCTTGCTGACAAAACTGCGGACTGCATCGACCAACATTTCTTGTTCTTGGCTGAGTTGGAAGTTCATGGCGCTACCTGTGGCGGGTTGACGGTGCGAAATAAGTGGATTGGGTCGCGGCTCAGCGACCGATAAAGCGTGGCGGGCGTTTTTCCGTCGCCGCGCGCAGGGCCTCAGCGCCGTCGGCACTGCGCCCGCACAGCAAGCCGGCGGCCAGTTCGGCGGCCAGTTGCGCGGGCAGGTCGCGCTCGGCGCTTTCGCGCAGCAGGCGCTTGGTCTGGGCGAAGGCGAAAGTCGGGCCGTTGGCCAGGCGGCCGGCCAGTTCGCCGACGGTGGCGTGCAGTTGCTCGTCGGCGCAGACCTCGCCCACCAGCCCGGCGGCCAGGGCACGTTCGGCGCTCCAGAGCTCATCGAGGAACAGCAGGCGCTTGGCCTGCTCGCTGCCGATCAACCTTGGCAGGTGCCAGCTGGCACCGGCATCCGGCGAATAGGCCATGCCGGTGTAGCCGGCCTTGAACCGCGCCGACTGCCCCGCAACCCGCAGGTCGCAGCACAGCGCCAGGTCCATGCCGGCGCCCACGGCCGTACCGTTGATGGCGGCGATGGTGGGTTTGTCCAGGCTGTGCAGGCAGCTCATCAGGGCGTGGGCGGTTTCGGTCCAGCCGTAGCTTTCCAGGGCGCCCCGGGCTTCGGCTTCGGCCCATTCGGCCAGGTCGGCGCCGGCGCAAAAACTGCGGCCGCTGCCGCCCAGCACCACCACCCGCACCGCCGGGTCGTCCTGGCAGCGCTCGAGCAAGCCGTGCAATTGGCGCAAGCCGGGAATGTCCAGGGCATTGCGCTGGTCCGGGCGGTTGAGGGTGATCCAGGCGATACCCGCCTCGATCTGGCAAAGCAGCGACGATGAAGTGCTCATGGGCGTCCTCGAATGATTGTATTTGGCATGAGGGAGGTCAGTTGCGGACCATGCTAAACGACTGTTCAACAAGACGGCAATTGCTCGAGCGGTACACCGGCCAGGGCCGGATTACCTATCCATCCTGTTGTTTTTATTGAATAAATAGTGATTCGAACGATTTGTGGCCGAGCGGCTGTTACAACTTCGAACAAGCCACTACAACCCGGTAAAGATGCAGACCTTGCGGCCGCTGCGCCCCCGTACGCAGCCTGCGGCAGCGGCTACAAAACCCTGTAGCCGCTGTCGAGCGGAGCGAGGCTGCGCCAAGGCCCGCAGGGCCTTCGGCTATCAGGTGGCGGCGGCCAATGGCTGGGCCTGGCGCTTGCGGTTCACCAGGTAGTAGGCGCCGTAGCACAGGGCGATGAAACCGAAGCCCCAGTACAAGGATGGGCGCTGGGTTTCATCCAGGGCCAGGAACACGAACAGCGAACTGCACAGGACGATGCACAGCAGCGGCACCAGGGGGAACCACGGCGCACGGTACTTGAGCTGCTCCAACTGCCCGCCCTCACGCAGGAACTGGCGACGGAAGCGGTACTGGGCCAGGGCGATGACGATCCAGGTCACGGTGCCGGCCATGCCGCTCACCGCCATCAGCACCATGAACAGGGTGTCGGCGGCGATGAAGCTGGTCATCAGCGAAATCAGCGCGAAGCACAGGGTGATCGCCAGGGCCCGCAGCGGCACGCCCTGCTTGCTCAGGGGCGACAGCGCCTTGGGTGCCATGCCGCTCTTGGACATGGCCCAGAGGATGCGGGTCGAGGCGTACAGCCCGGAGTTGCCCACCGAGAGAATCGCCGTGAGGATCACGAAGTTCATCAGGTCCGCGGCATAGGGAATGCCCACCATGTCGAACACCTGGACGAACGGGCTTTCCACCAATCCGGCCTGCTGCCAGGGAATGATCGCCGCCAGCACCATCACCGCCAGCACGTAGAAGATCAGCACCCGGAACACCACGTTGCGCACCGCCCGTGGAATGCTCTTTTCCGGCTGGTCGGTCTCCCCCGCTGCCACGCCCATGATCTCGCAGCCCTGGAAGGCATAGACCACGGTCATCATCACCGCGAACACCGCCGGCAGGCCGTTGGGAAACAGCGAATCGCCGGTGAGGTTGTCGAACATCGGCGCCGGGGCGCCACCGGGCAGGTCGATGACGCCGAAGATCACCAGCACCCCGACCACGATGAAGCTGAGGATCGCCAGCACCTTGATCCCGGCGAACCAGTACTCGGCCTCGCCGAAAGCGCGGGTGGCCAGGGCGTTGATGCCGAACAGCAAGGCGACGAAGAAGGCCGACCAGTACCAGATCGGCACCCCGGGGAACCAACGCTGCATGAGCATGCCCGCCGCGGTGAACTCCAGGCCCACGGTGGTGGCCCAGCTCATCCAGTAGACCCAGCCGATCATGAAGCCGGTGGCCGGGCCGATGTACTTCGTGGCGTGGGCCTGGAACGAGCCGGACACCGGCATCTGCACCGACAGCTCACCCAGGCAGACCATCACCAGGTACATCAGGAAGCCCGCCACCAGGTAGGACAGGATCGCCCCCCAGGGACCGCCCTGGTTGATGGTGACCCCGGAGCCCATGAACAGCCCGGTGCCGATCACTCCTCCCAGGGACAACATGAAGATGTGCCGGCTCTTCAAGGCCCGGGTCAGTTGGATGCCTTTGCGTTCAGTAGTGGTCGTCACGGCGCACCTCAGCAGTCGGTGAGGCGCAGGGCGCGCTGGGAAGGGGTACGACGGGATGGGGCAGCAGCTTGCAGGCGGTTCATTATTATTATCTCCAATAAGCTTCGAAGGCCGCGGCGGGCGCGGCTCGACCGATTATTGGAAAGCCATGTAAGTTCGCGTTGAAGCAAAAGATCGAAGATGTAAAAAGTCGTAAGGTTTTTGTACGTCAGGCCGCCAGCAGTTGTTCCAGGGCCCTGCGCGCCCGCTGCCAGGCCTGCTGCAGGTGTGGTACCTGGGCGGCCATTGCCGCGACGCCGGACTGCCCCGCCGCATCCTCCAGCGCCCGCAGCACCCGGGCCAGTTCGCAAAAGCCCAGGGAATCGGCACTGCCGGCCAGGCGGTGAGCCAGGTGCTGCACCTGGGTACTGTCGGCCGCCGCCAGGGCGTCATCGAGCAACGGCCGTTGCTGGTCCAGGGTGCTCGCCAGGACCTTGAACAGCCCCTGCAACTTCTGCTCCCCCAGCAGGCTGCGGTGGGTGTCCAGCAGTTCCTGGTCGAGCACGCCCTCGGCGCTCCGGGCTGGCGCCGCCAATTCCTCGCTGGCCTGCTCCGCGGTGGCCAGGACCTGGCGCAGGCTGTCCATCTGCAAGGGCTTGCCGAGGATGCCCTGCATCCCCGCCTCCAGGTAACTGCGCACCAGCGCCGGCTGGACGCTGGCGGTCAGGGCGAAGATCCGCGCCTGGCGATTGGGCCCCGGGCGCCGGCGCAGTTCGCGACACAGCTCGATGCCACTGATACCCGGCAGTTGCACGTCCAGCAGCAACAAATCGAAGCCCTGGCGCTGGCACAGCTCCAGCGCCGCCTCGCCGTCCTCCACCAGCCACACCTGGTGGCCGTCGCGCTCCAACAAGCCCTGGGCCACCTCGCGATTGAGCGCCACATCCTCCACCACCAGGATCTTCAGCCCCAGCACCGGTGCCGCGACCGGCGATGGCGCCGGTAGCCCCAGGCCGACCCCCAGGGCCAGCTCGAACCAGAAACGACTGCCCTGCCCCAGCTCGCTGTCCACGCCGATGTGCCCGTCCAGTTGCTGCACCAGGTGCTTGCAGATCGCCAGGCCCAGGCCGGTGCCGCCATAGCGCCGGCTCACCGCGTCGCTGGCCTGGACGAAGCGCTCGAAGATCTTGTCGCGCATCGAGGCCGCGATACCGATGCCGTTATCGGCCACCGAGCAGCGCAGCCGTTGCCGTTGTGGTCCGTCCTCCAGCACCTGGACCTCGACCCGCACCCAGCCGCCTTCGGTAAAGCGGATGGCGTTGGCCAGCAGGTTGCTCAGCACCTGGCGCAGGTACTGCTCGGCGCCGTGCTGCCCCGGGGCCAAGCGCGGGTCGACATGCACCTGCAACTGCGTGCCGTGCTCCCGGGCCCGGGGTTCGAGCAGTGTGCTGACCTCCTCCAGCAACTGGCGCAGGGAAAAATCCCGGGCCTCAGGGCGGCTTTGCCCCTCCTCCAGGCGGGCGAAGGACAACACCTCGTCGAGGATCGTCAGCAAGCCCTCGCCGGCCTTGTGCAGGGCCTGCAAACGCTGGCGGTCCTGGTGCGCAAGCGGCGCGCCGCGCAACAGTTCAGCCATGCCGAGGATGCCGTTCAACGGCGTGCGCAGTTCGTGGCTCATGGTGGCCAAAAAGCGCGACTTGGCCAGGTTGGCCGCCTCGGCCTCATCCTTGGCGTGCATCAGGCTGGCGGTGCGGCGCTGGACCATTTTCTGCAATTCGTCGCGCTTGTCCTGCAGGGCCTGGCGGTCCTGCTCGCGGCGCTGGATGTCATCGAGAATCGCCCGGCGCATGTCGTCCAGGGCCCCGGCCACGGTGTCGATCTCATCGCCGCCCGGGTGCTGGCGCTTGTCCAGGTGCAACGGCTGCTGCAAGTCGCCGCCGGCCACGCGGCGGGCGAATTCGGCCATGACTTGCAAGTGCCGGGTGACCAGGCGATAGAACAGCCCGGACAGCGCCACCGCCAGGCCGCAGAGAAACACGCTCATCCACAGCAGGCTGGCCAGCCCGGTGGTGTACAGGCGCCGGTACACCGCCCCCAGGTCAGTGCTGACCTGCAACTCCCCCAGCTCGCGACGCGGCCCGGACGGCGGCTGGTAGCTCAGGGCGAAGCGCTCCACCCGCAAAGGCCCGATCAGCTCGGCACTGCCCTGTTGCAGGTCGAAATCACTGCTGAGCAGGTGCACCCGGGCCACATCGGAAAAGTCCACCAGGCCCTGCAACTGCACCGTCAGCTGTTCCTGGTTGAGGTCCCACAGGTTGCGCTCCAGGCTGCCCAGGTAACCGGCGCGGATCAGCTCCATGCGGCTGTCGATGTCGCGCATTTCGCGGCGGTATTCGAAGTACAGCTGCACGGCGCTGGCCAGCACGGTGAAGCACAGGCTGAACAGCAGGATGAACAGCAACAGGCGCCGCAGCAGGCCGCCGGGCCGTGGGCCGATCATGGCGCCGCACCGGCTTGGGCCTTGAGCATGGCGCGGTAGTCGGCCTGGCTCTGGTCCAGCCAGCGCTGTACCGCGCCGCTGTCGACCTGGCGCTGCAACTGCGCGTCGATCTCGTCCATGCGCGCCGCCAAGGGCGACTGGCGCGACACCGCCAGGCGCAGGTAGTCGACGCTGATCGCCTGGGGCAAGGCGACGATGTCCTGGGCGCCCGGCAGGCGCTCGATGAACAACTGCCCGGTACGCCGCTCGTGGGGGATGAAATCGATGCGCTGGCGGATCAGCTTGCCGAAGTTCTGCACGCTGCTGGACACCCACTCGATGTTGCCGTGCTGCACCACCTCACGGTCGAAATCCTGGCCGTAGCTCTCGCCGAACAGCAGGCCGCCACGATAGGCGGTGAGGTCTTGCAACTGCTGGAAGCGCGGCAAATGACGGCGGTTGACGAACAGCGCCACCTCCTCGCGCAGCACCGGCACCCGGGAGAACCGCAACCCCTGCTGGCGCTGTCCGGTGCGGTAGGCCAGCACCACGTCCACGCGGCCGGCGGCGGCATCCAGCAGGCAGCGCTTCCAGTTGCCCAGCACCACCACCTGCACCTGGTATCCCAAGTCCCCCAGCACCTGGCGCACCAGGCTCGGGGCCAGGCCGCGCACCTGGCTGCCGTCGCTCCAGGAGATCGGCGGGTACACCGGGTAGTCGCAATATTTCAGGGTCGGCCTGGGCTCGGCCAGCGCCGCGCCGGCCAGCAGCATCAGCCCCAAGGCCCAGGCGCGGCGCAGCACCTCAGGCGGCCACGCTGGCAGTGAACAGATAGCCGGCACCGTGGATGGTGATGATCAGCTCCGGCTCGGCCGGGTCGTCATGCAGCTTGCGCCGCAAGCGCCCCACCAGTACGTCGATGGAGCGGTCGCTGGGCACCCACTCGCGGTTGCGGATCTGGTCCATCAACTGGTCGCGGCTGAGGGTGTGGCCACTGTTGCGCAGGAACACGCTGAGCAGCTGGTATTCGCCGTGGGTCAGCAAGGTCTCGCCGCCCCGGGCGTCGATCAGCCGGCGGCGGTCGGTGTCCAGGGCCCAGTCGGCGAACTGCTTGACCGGGCTGGGATGGCTGGCCGGCGCTGGTGGCTGGCGGGCATGGCGCACGCGGCGGACCAGGTTCTTGGCCCGGGACACCAGCTCGCGGGGGTTGAGGGGCTTGATCACGTAGTCGTCGGCGCCGCATTCCAGGCCGACGATGCGGTCGATGTCGTCGTTGCGCCCGGTGATCAGGATGATCCCCACCTCCGAGCGCACTCGCAGCTCGCGGGTCAGGGTCAGGCCGTCCTTGCCGGGCAGGCGGATATCGAGCATCAACAGATCGACCGTGTGCTGGTCGAGGAAGCTCTCGGCCTGTTCCGCCGTGGCGGCGCAATGCACGTCGTAGCCTTCCTGGGACAGATAGGCCTGGAGCAGTTCGCGAATCAACGGATCGTCGTCGACGATCAATACCCGAGGAGTCATCGCCTGTGTTCCTGATTATTTTTATTAGAGGTGTCGCCTTGTGCGCAGCAGCCTAGCCATTACTGAACAACCGATCAACAGCCCTATGTCGGCTGGCGAAAGCCCCGCCCCTGGCTGGCCAGCACGCCCTCGACCCAGGCTTCGCAGATCTGCACGCCTTGCTGCGGGCTGAAGGTCCCGGGGTTGAGCCCGGACTCCAGCCACAGGCCGTCGAGCAAGGCGCTGAGGCTGATGGCCGCCAGGTCCGCGTCGAAGTCGGCCCAGGCCTGGTCCCCGGCCAGGCTGGCCAGGAGTCCGGCCAGTTCGTTGCGGTATTCGGCGTAGGAATGGTCGTGGGCCTGGTTGATCGCTTCGGCGGTCTTCACCGCGCCCCAGAACGCCAACCAGGCGTCCAGCAGTTGCGGGTCCAGCAGTTCGGCGCAGAACGAGGCCCGGAAGAACGCCGACAAACGCTCCCGGGGCGCCGGCGCGGCCTGGTCCATGGCTTCGCGCAGCAGGTTCATGACCCGCCCGGTGATCGAGCGATAGGCCTCGGCCACCAACTCGTCCTTGCCGGAATAGTGATGGCTGATCAGCCCCACCGAGACCCCGGCCTCGGCGCTGATCTTGCGGATCGACGCGCCCTGGAAACCGTGGAGCTTGAGGCAGGTCAGGGTCGCCTCGATCAGCTCGGCCTTGCGCAACCCGGGTTCCAGGCGGGAAAAGCGCGCTTCCTGGTTCATGGGGCATGACTCCTTGGCAATGACGGGAAATGACAGTTGAACGACTGTACAACAAGCCTTTGTGAACTGGCCAGATTCCCAGCGGTGCCGGGACAGTGTTGGCCGATCGATCGCTGAAGGCCCTGCGGGCCTTGGCGCAGCCTCGCTGCGCTCTACAGCGACTACAGGGCTTCGTGTAGCCGCTGGCGCAGGTTGCGCACGGCTCGGCACGAGCCGCCAATCGTTATCCACGGTTTGCCTGCCGCGCTGCGGTGCTTGGTGTTACGGGCGCTGGGGTGGTGGCGTCAGTCGCGGTAGCCGGGGGCGATGCGCTCGAGCAGGCGCAGCAGCGCGGCCCAGGCCAGTTGCATGGCGTCCGGGTCGCTCAGTTCGCCCTCCTGCAACGGCCGGCCCGGGTCGTTGAACTGGCGCTCGGTGTGGGCGCAGACCGCGTCCGGTGGCAGCACGATCTCCCCCGCCGCCTGGGCCGCCAGCTGGATCTCGCAGGCCTTCTCCAGGTAATACATGCGCAAGAATGCCTGGCTGACGGTTTCGCCCACGGTGAGCAGGCCGTGGTTGCGCAGCATCAGCACGCTCTTGTCGCCCAGGTCAGCCACCAGCCGCTGTTGCTCGGCCAGGTCCAGGGCCACGCCTTCGTAGTCGTGGTAGGCCACCCGGCCATAGAACTCCATGGAGATCTGGTTCACCGGCAGCAAGCCACACTTGAGCGCCGCCACCGCACAACCGGCCTTGGTATGGGTGTGCAGCACACACTGGGCATCGTCGCGAGCGCCATGGATGGCGCTGTGGATCACGAACCCCGCCGGGTTCACCGGATACGGCGAAGGTTCCACGGCCTGGCCATCGAGGTCGATCTTCACCAGGTTGGAGGCGGTGATTTCCTCGAACATCAGTCCGTAGGGGTTGATCAGGAAGTGATGCTCGGGCCCGGGCAGGCGCACCGAGATATGGGTGAAGATCAAATCGGTCATGCGAAAGTGCGCGATCAGGCGGTAGCAAGCCGCCAGCTCTTCGCGCAGGCGCTGCTCGGTGACGCTGCGCTCGGTCAGGGCGTGGGGGCTGGGCACGATCTTGTTCATTATTGGAGTCCTCCAGGCTGTTGGGCTGGCAAACGATAGGGCCGCACGTCCGCCGACGTCCAGCCCGTTGGGGTTACTTGCTGGCCCAGGCGTTGAAGCGCTCTTCCAGCTCCTCGCCATGATCGACCCAGAACTCCACGTTCATCGCCAGGGCGCCCTTGAGGTTCTGTTCCGAGGTCGGCACCCACTGCGCCAGCGCCGGGTCGAGCCGGGCCGCGGCCAGGGTGTTGGTGGGGCCGTAGGGAATGGCGCGCACATAGTCGACCTGGGCCTCGGGGCGGTTGGCGTAGGCAATGAAGCGCTTGGCCTGGGCCACGTGCCTGGAGCCCTTGATGATCGCCCAGTAATCCATGCCATACAGGCTGCCGGGCCAGACCACGGCCAGGGGCGCGCCGTCCTGGGCGGCCGCGGCGATGCGGCCGCTGTAGGTCGAGGTCATCACCACATCGCCGGCGCTGAGCCACTGCGCCGGCTGCGCCCCGGCCTCCCACCACTGGATGTACGGCTTGAGCTGGCTGAGCTTGGCGAAGGCCCGATCCACCCCCTCGGGCGTGGCCAGGACCTTGTACACGTCCTCGACCTTGACCCCATCGGCCAGCAACGCGAACTCCAGGTTGTACACCGCGCGCTTGCGCAGGCCGCGCTTGCCGGGGAACTGCTTGACGTCCCAGAAATCGGCCCAGGAGGCCGGGGCCCTGGCCAGCTTGTTGCGGTCGTAGGCGATGGCCACGCTCCACACCAGCACAGCCGAGCCACAGGGCTGGGCGGCATCGGCGATCAGCTCGTCGGCGTGGCCCAGGGCCTTCCAGTCCAGGGGTTCGTACATGCCTTCGTCGCAGCCGCGCATCAGGTCCGGACCTTCGATCTGCACCACGTCCCAATCGACGTTGCCGGTGTCGACCATGACCTTGATCCGCGCCATCTCGCCGTTGTACTCGCTCTGGATCAGCTTGCTGCCATCGGCCTTGGCAAAGGGTTGGAACAACGCCACATCCTGGGCTTTCTGGCCGGCTCCGCCGTACCCCACCACGACCATGTCGGGGGCTGCCCGGGCACTGTCCAGGCCCAATGTCAGGGCGAGGCTCAGGGCCAGGAACGAACAACCATGCTTGCGGGTGAGCGCTTTCATCGGTGATTCCTCGTGACGGTGCCCTGCCGGACAACTCCGGCACGGCCCTTTTTTATTGTTGTGAGGGGCGCCCCGCAGGCTGGGGCGCCAATCGAAGCTACTGCAAGGATCAGTAAAAAAACAAGTTGATTTTTTACTACCGGTAAATTTTTATAGGAAAACAATAACAACGCCAAGGCATCACCCTGCCCTTGGCCAGCCTGGAGCCCGCGCCATGACCACCGCCTTCCCGCACCTCTTCGCGCCGTTGCAGATCCGTGGCAAGCACCTGAAGAACCGCATCATGTCCAGCGGCCACGACACCTCGATGCCCACCGACAACCTGGTCAACGAGCAGTTGATCGCCTACCACCGGGCCCGGGCCGAAGGCGGGGTTGGGCTGATCGTGTTGCAGGTGGCCGGGGTCCACGACAGTGCGCGCTACACCAGCCATGTGCTGATGGCCACCGACGATGCCTGCATCGACGGCTACCGGCGCCTGGCCGAGACCTGCCATGCCCACGGCACGCTGGTGCTGTCCCAGGTGTTTCATCCGGGGCGCGAGATCATGGAGTCCGCCGACGGCCTGCTGGCGGTGGCCTATGCCCCCTCGGGCGTGCCCAACGAGCGCTTCCGGGTCATGCCCCGGGCCCTGGACCAGGAGATGATCGACGCGATCATCCAGGGTTACGCCGACGCTGCCCGGCGCCTGCACCAGGCCGGCCTGGATGGCGTGGAGCTGGTGGCCAGCCACGGCTACCTGCCAGCGCAATTCCTCAACCCGCGGGTCAACCACCGCAGCGACGGCTACAACGGCGAGCTGGAGCAGCGCCTGCGCTTTATCCGCGAGGTGCTGGCGGCCATGCGCGCCAGCACCGCCGACGACTTCATCATCGGCCTGCGCATCAGCGCCGACGAACGCGACCCCGAGGGCCTGACCGAGGACGAGTCCCTGGCCGCCGCCCAACAACTGCAAGACCAGCTGGACTACCTGCATATCGTCGCCGGCACCTCGGCCTCCCTCGGCGGCGCCGTGCACATCGTCCCGCCCATGGCGGTTGAAGCGGCTTACCTGGCCCGCGAAGCCGGGACCTTCAAGGCCGCGCTGCAGATCCCGCTGTTCGTCACCGGGCGCATCAACCAACCCCAGGAAGCCGAGGCCATTCTCGCCAAAGGCCAGGCCGACGTGTGCGGCATGACCCGGGCGCTGATCTGCGACCCGCAAATGCCCAACAAGAGCGACAGCGGCCGGGTCGATGACGTGCGCGCCTGCATCGCCTGCAACCAGGCGTGCATCGGCCACTTCCACAAGGGCCTGCCGATCTCTTGCATCCAGCACCCGGAAACCGGCCGCGAACTGCTGTACGCCCAGGCTCGGCCGGCCCAACAGCGCAAGCGCATCCTGGTGGTGGGCGGTGGCCCGGCGGGCATGAAGGCCGCCGCCGTCGCCGCCCAGCGCGGCCACCAGGTGACCCTCTACGAAGCCGGCTCCCAGCTCGGTGGCCAGGTGCTGCTGGCGCAACTGCTGCCCCGGCGCAGCGAATTCGGCGGCGCCAGCACCAACCTGCAACGGGAAATGCAACTGGCCGGGGTCGAGGTGGTGCGCAACACCCGGGTCGATCGCGCCCTGGTGGAGCGCGAACAGCCCGACCACGTGATCATCGCCACCGGCGCCCGCCCCTACTGGCCCCATTTCGAGCGCGCCGGCGAGCTGCAAGTGGTGGACGCCTGGCAAGTGCTGCGCGACGAGGTCCAGCTCGGGCGCTCGGTGGTGGTGGCCGACTGGCGCTGCGACTGGATCGGCCCGGGCATCGCCGAGCGCCTGCTGCGCGCCGGGCACCAGGTGCAACTGGCGGTCAACGGCACTCACTGCGGCGAAAGCCTGCCGCTGTACGTGCGCGACCAACTGGCCGGGGAACTACACAAGCTGGGGCTGCCGATCATCCCCTACGCCCGCCTCTACGGCTGCGACGACAACACCGTGTACCTGCAGCACACCGCCAGCGGCGAGCCGATGCTGCTGGAAAACGTCGACAGCCTGGTGCTGTGCCAGGGCCACCAGCCGGTGGACGACCTGGGTGAGCAACTCAAGGGCCTGGTGGCCTTCCAGCGCATCGGCGACTGCCTGGCCCCGCGCACCGTCGAAGAAGCCATCCATGAAGGCTTGAAAGTCGCCTGGGCGCTTTGAGGCTGCTTTATACTCCAGGGCTTTTGCAGGACGGGTGCTCGGACGCGCCCGCCTTCCAAGCCTGGAGCCCGCCATGACCCAAAGCAGCAAGACGCCGCCCGCGAGCCACCTGCCCGAGCCCGGCGGCGACCACCAGGCCCCCGGCGGCCCGCAGTTCCTTGGCACGCGCATCCGCGGCCTGCGCAAACGCCGCGGCCTGACCCTGAGCGAACTGGCCCAGCAGAGCGAACTCACCGCCGGCTACATCAGCCAGCTGGAACGCAACCTCGCCTACCCCTCCATCCCCGCCCTGTTCAACATCGCCCGCAGCCTGGGCGTGACCATCCAGTGGTTCTTCGCCAGCGAAACCCAGACGGCCCCCGAAGACCAGGGCTACGTGGTGCGCAAGAAACAGCGGCTGCAGGTGAACTACGAAAACGGCATCGTCGACCAACTGCTGACCCCGCAACCGACCCAGCAACTGGAATTCTTGCACTCACGCTTTCCCCCGGGCACCTACAGCAAGGAGAGCTACAGCCATGAGGGCGAGGAAGCCGGGTATGTGCTGTCGGGGAGCTTCGAGCTGTGGGTGGGCGAGCGCTATTTCCAGCTGAGCGAGGGGGACAGCTTCAGGTTCTCCAGCCAGGAGCCGCATAAGTATGGGAACCCTGGGGAGGAGGATGCGGTGGTGTTGTGGGTGATTACGCCGCCGACGTTTTGAGGGGGGATCATCGCAGGGCACGGCGAGTTTAAGAGCGGCAGATCACTCCACAATCGCCAGGGCGGCCAGAACCGCACCTGGGGTTTTCATCTTGATGCTGTGCAGCCTGGCAGCTCTGCGTGTTGTCGCTGGAGAACCCCGGGGCCTCCCCTCTCCCTGCGGGAACGCGCCCTGTGCCTGGAGGGCGAGATCAGAGCGCACTGGCACTGCCTGTAATCTAATCGCCGTTAGCTCACCCGTTGGGCTCGACACCAAGGCGCTGGGCAAACCAGTCCGCCACGAAGGCGGTGCGCTCGCACGCATGGTTATACAGCGTGTGCTCGCCATCCTCCCAGACGCGCAATGTGGTATCGGCGCTATCCGCCGCATCCAGGAAAGGCTGGAAATCCTGCGGCTTCACCAAAGGATCGGCTCCACCATGCAGCACCAGCAGTGGACAAGCGATGCGATGGCGCTCCGGATGCAAGCTCATGCGCTTGAAGTTCTCGCCAATGGCCGCCTCATCGTCGGTGCCCAGCATGGCACCGGCCTGCTCGACAAAAGTACGAAAAGGCAACAACACCGGGGCTGCCAGGCCGCCGTTGACGCAGCAAGCACGGATCCGCGCATCGGCCGCCGCCGTGCGGGCAGCCCATAACCCGCCCACGCTGTTGCCCCAGATGCCGGGGGCGCCGAGGGTAGTGTCGCTCGTGATGAAGTCGATGAACCGGCTGTACGCCGCCTCCATATCCACATCGACGAGAATGCCCTGGCTGATGCGTGTCTCACCCTGGCCGGGCCCCTCGGCCAGCAAGGTGGCCAGACCGCGCCGGGCGAGTGCGCGGGCGATGGGCAGATAAGCCATGCCCCAGCCGCTTTGCCCGCCGAACACCAGCACCGTGCCTCGCGCCGGCACAACCTGCGGCCGCACCAGCCAACCGACCAGTTGGCCTTGGGCAAACGGCAGCTCGACACGAGCCATACGACCTTCGGACCATTCGCACAACTGCCGTGTCGCAGCCACCAACTGGCCATAGAGGGCTCGCTTGCGAGGGTTGTCGTGATTGAAGGCCATCTGCGCAAACAGCAAGTCGGCCAGAGCGGCGGCCTGCGCTTGGGTCGCGGTCACGTGGCAGCCGGCATCGGCCGCCTGCGCTGCGCGCTTCAGCTGAGATTGCGCCAGTGCTTCAGCCACCAGGTCCCATTCCTCCCCGGCACTGGTGCGGTGGAACAAGGCTTGGGCATCGGCGAAATCCATGCCGCAATCCAGCAGCCGGGTCATGGGCATTGCGCGCTGGAAGGCCAGCGTGGCGGAAGAGAGGGTCTGTGTCATGCGGTTTGCTCCGTGGGCTGGTCTGTTCGAGTGCCGTTACGGCCCCTTTCCTCAAGCCAATGCAGTTTCAAACGCAAGTCATCGACCAGGGGCGCCAGCGCCTCCAGGCGCGAAACTGAGCCGAAGATGGCGAAATCCGGGCGGGCGATATAGGCCTGGATACCCTGCGCCGCCATGAAGCCGGACATCTCCCCATCCAGCTCGATGACAGCGCCAGGTACCTGCTCGTCCTGGCCCAGCACCACGATCCGGCAGCCGAGCTGGGTCAAGAAAGCTTGCTGGCCGGAGCCCAGGAATGGCCTCGGGTCTTGTTGTGCCACCAGCAAGAAGCCATGGCCGACCACATCGTCCAGCCGGCCCTCGATACCAGCGCATCGCACTCGCGACTGTGGCCCCGGCAGGCCGGAGGAAGGCAGCAAGCCGCCATCGGCCTCGCGGTGTATCACACCGTGTTCCAACCTTGGAAACGCCGGCATCGGTGGCATGCTGCCGCTGCGGAAGGCTTCGTCACGTGCAGCGGCTTTCTTGGGATCATCCTCGTTGGTCACCTGGCCGAGGAACAGCGACATCTCCATGATTCCCTGGGCATGCGGGCGGCGCTCCGCTTCGTAGCTATCCAGCAGTGCAGCCGAGGCACGGCCACTGAGCACCAGGTCCAGCTTCCAGGCCAGATTGATACCGTCGCGCATGCCGGAGCAGGCCCCCTGCCCCATATAGGGCATCATGGCGTGGGCAGCATCCCCGCCCAGCAGCACACGGCCTTTGCGCCAACGTTCGGCCATGCGGGTCTGGAAGGTGTAGACCACATTGCGCAGGAACTTGAAATCCTTCGGGCCAACGCCGTACTTCTCCTCCAGCCAGCGCCACCCTCGTGCCGGGTCTTCCCAATCCTCGATGTTCTCCCCCTCCAGCAGGCGCACTTCGAAGCGTGTTCGGTTGTCGCCGATGGGCATGTACATGTGGCCGCGGGCCGGGTCACAAAAAATGGTCAGCAGCTTGAAGCGCGCGGCCGCCTCCGACAGGTTCTCCGAGTCCAGGTTCAACCAACGGTGCTTGTGGCCATAGTCGTTGCGCTCGATATCCGAAGCCGTGCGCACAAAGCTGTTGGCGCCGTCGGCGCCCAGCAGGTAGCGAGCCGTCAGCTGACGCGGCGCTTCGGCAATCTGGGCAGTGTTCTTGCTGCTGTCGGTGGGTTGAATGGTGCAGACCACACGATCTGCGCTTTGCTCCAGGGCGACAGCTTCCCAGCCACGAAACAGATGGACATTGGCCAAGGTGGCAACGCGACCATGGATCGCATCCTCGATATCGGGCTGGTAGATGGAGTTGTGTGCCATGTAGCCGCACTGCTTGCCCTTCCAGTGCAACTCCAACAGCAATTCGCCCTCGGCATTGACGTAGTGGTAGGTATGCAGCGGCAGCGAGTCACGCATGGCCTGGTCGACATCGCCACACGCCTGGACGATACGCGCCACTTCGCCATCGATATGGGTCAGTCGCGGTAGCCCGTACATGCTGGGCCAGCGCTCCACCACGACCACCTTGTAGCCGGCCTGGCCTAGCAGCGAAGCGGCCACCAGGCCGGTGGGGCCGTAGCCGATCACAGCCACGTCGTAGTGAGCATCTACAGCCGGTGTGGAGTTTTGTTGTTGTGACATTATTTTTCTCCTTTAACTGGGCGCTGGCGCAACAGGTCACGCCAGACAGGTACAACCGGAATCAGGCCGGCCTGACACCGTCGAAAGCGGCTTGCAGGACAGCGCGGACCGCTGCCCGGTCCACCGGGCGGGGATTCCAGTACGGCCGCTGCGTGGCGATATCCGCAGCGCGCTCGAGATCGCCTTCGGTCATACCCAGTTCCCGCAACGACGTTGGTGCGCCGTTGGCGTGGGCCAGATCCCAGGCACCGGCCGCCGCACTGTCCGGTGTCCCCAGCGCCCGCGCCATACTGCGCATGGCGTCTTCAGCGAAGGGCGCGTTGAAGCCCAACACATAAGGCAGCACCACGGTGTGGGTGTGAGCGTGTGGAAGGTTGAAGCTGCCACCGAGCGTGTGACACAACTTGTGGTGCAACGCCATGCCCCCGTGGGCCAGCACGGTGCCGCACAGCCAGGCGCCATAAAGCGCCGAGCTTCGAGCGTCGACATCCAGGGGGTTGGCGCGAATACCCGGCAGCCCAGCCGCCAATGCCCGAATGCCTTCTTGCGCCATCAGGCGGGTCACCGGGTTGCCGTTGGCGGCGTAGAGCCCCTCCGCCGCATGGGCGATGGCGTTGATGCCACTGGTAATGGACATGTCCACCGGCAGCGTGAGCGTGAGTTGCGGATCGTAGATCACGGTCCTGGGCAGCACCCTTGCATCGGTGCCGGTGCGCTTTTCACCGTCTTGGGTGATGCCATAGATGGGGGTCATCTCGCTACCGGCATAGGTGGTCGGCACCGCCAGAATCGGTAGCCCGCTGTCCAGTGCGATGGCCTTGCCCAGGCCGATCGTGGAGCCACCGCCAAGGGCGATGGCACAGTCAGCATCGCGCTCGCGGGCCACTTCGCGAGCCTCGCGGGCCGTCTCGATGGGCACGTGCATCACTGCACGATCGAAGACTCCTGCCGAGCGCGCGCCCAGGCGCTGGGCTATGGCCTGCGCGCCCGCACGCTGCTCCGGGGTGGACAGCACCAGCGCGCGCCGGGCGCCCAGCGTGTCCAGTTCGGCCTCAAGCTGGCCAAGGGCGCCGGCACCGAACACCACACGGCTTGGAAGTGCCTGATAGACAAATGATTGCGACATGACGACTCCAAATTTCAATAACGCAGGTAATCAACCTGATGGCGAGTGGTACGCAACGCACCCAATTCCTGGCGTACACGCAGATGTTCGGGGTGCGTGGCATAGCCATCCAATGCTTGCTGGGACTCGAAGTCAGCCACCAGCACCACGTCGCAGGCGTAGTCCACGGCACTGTGATCGACACCGACCTCGATCTGGCATAAGCCAGGTATACGGCCTCGCAGCCCCTCGAAGGCGCACTTGACCTGCTCGCGGGCCAGCCTCTGCTCTTCACTGGATTCGCCAGCAAGGCGCCACATCACGATGTGTCGAATCACGCTCGATCCTCCTGCGCGGCGGCAGTGTTGAGCACGAAGTCGTACTGCAAGGTGTAGAACGGCACGGGTGAGCGCTTGCCATCTGGCGCCGGGCCCGCCTCATGGCGAACCCAATCGGCCACTAGCGTCGAGCGCACACCGAATACGGCATCCGAATCCAGATAGGTGCATCCATCACGAAAGACATGGGTAATCAGCCGCTCGTAGCCAGGCGCCACGATCATGAAATGCAGGTGGGCGGGTCGCCAAGGATGGCGCCCCAGGGCCTCCAGCATGCGGCCAACCGGCCCATCGTGCGGAATGGGATAAGGCACCGCCAGGATGGAACGGAAATGAAAGCGTCCTTCGCCATCCGTGCACAGACGAGCCCTTGCGCGGTGCTCATGCTCACCGCAAGCCGTTGGTAATTGCACGTCGTAGTGGCCATCCTCGTCCGATTGCCACACATCTATCAACGCACCGGCCACGGGTTGGCCATCCAGCCCGCGCACCTGGCCGCTCACGTAGCAAGGTTCGCCACAGGCGCCGTTAGCGATATCCGCCCCCAGTGACAGTTCGGGCGCGCCCTCGACGAAGAATGGACCGAACACCGTGGACTCGGTACAGGCTGGAGGCTTGGCGTTGTTCTGCGCCGTCACCAGGGTGGACAGCCCCAGGGTGTCCGACAGCAGGATGAACTCCTGGCGTTTGTCATCGGTGATGTGGCCCACCGCTGTCAGAAAGCCAATCGCCTGTTCCCACTCCGCTTCGGTCAGCGCCACCTCGCGGGCGAAAGAATGCAGGTGCTGCACCAAGCTGGTCATGATGGTCAGCAGCCGCGGATTGTTGCAGTCGACCATCGCCGCAATCACCGCCTGGGTGATGGTGTCTTCATTGATGTTACGCACGTTGTTATCTCCTGGCGCAGCCTTGTTGTGTGCCATGGAGCCATGCTGATGCACTAGAAATGGAAGAAAAATGCTTAAAATAGAAATCTTATTTCCACCTACTGGAAAAATAGGTCGATATGGATCGCTGGACGCAGATCGAACTCTTCGTGCAAGTCGCGGAACTGGGAAACCTGTCCAGGGCTGCTGAAAAGGTAGGGCTATCCAACGCCGCAGCCAGCCGCTACTTGAGTGGCCTGGAAGAGCGACTGGGAGCTCGGCTGGTGGAGCGCACCACCCGCAGGATGTGGCTGACCGAGGCTGGGCGCAGCTACCACCAGTGCTGCAGCGCCTTGCTGGCCGAGATGGCCGAAGCCGACGCCGCAGTCAATTCGGCAGCCACCAGTCCAAGCGGTGTGCTACGGGTCACGAGCTCCGTCTCGTTTGCCATGAACCACCTCGCGCCCGCCTTGCCGGAGTTCAGGCGGCGCTTCCCCAAGCTTGCCGTGCAGATCACGACCGCCAACCGCTATCCCGGCTTTATCGAAGCGGGTATCGACGTGGCCATACGAACCCGGGAGTACGAAGGAGATTCGGGTATTACCGTGCGCCGCCTGGCGCAGATGCGCCGTGTGCTAGCCGCTTCACCGGCCTACCTCGCAGCCCAGGGCCGCCCGAAGGAGCCAGCAGAGCTGGCCCATCACCAGATGCTGGTCTACAACTTGGCCAACGACCCTTATGTGCTGCATTTCAAAGGCCGCCAGCAAGCCTGTGCAGTCGGGATCACCCCGGTGCTCGACGCCAATGAAGGCCAGGTGATACGGGCGGCGGCGCTAGCCGGGTTGGGTATCCTGATCCAGCCCCAGTACATCATTCACGATGACATCGTCGCCGGCCGGCTGATCCCGGTGCTGTCAGAGTGGGAACTGCCACCGTTGACGATCAATATCGCGTATCAGAGCCGCCGCCTACAGCCGGCCAAAGTAAAGGTTTTCACCGAGTTCCTGATCGAACGCTTCACGAAGCTCGGGCTGGAAAGAAAATGGGCCTCTTGAGCCACCGCGCACGAACCGTACCTTTAGCGACCGTTCGTGGACAGCAGTTGCTGGGCATAAGCTAATTGGCTGTTGGGTGCGGGATGGAGGGCTGCTTTGGCTCGGAAGCGATTGGGTGCTAAGTGATCGCTATTGACTCACAGCGGTCATTAGTGAATGGCAGCAATCGGCCAAGAGCGGGCTTTTGACTCGGCCCGCTTTTGCCCCTTAGCAGCTATTCGTCAAGACCAGTACACAAAGACGGTAATAGCGACGCGCATGAACAAATGATTGTCCGACTCAAGCGCGATCTCCAAATGACTCAAGGTAGCGTCAATGAGCATTCGAGGAAAAAGTCTTTTACTCTAAGACGGGTGTTGCGAGTCCGATTTCAATCAACTGATGAAGGAAGCGGGTTTTTGAGTCATCTGTTCTACCTCCGAGCGATATATTTTTAGGCGAGATCACGTGTCCCTCGAGAATACGTTTCACCGTCTCGGCAGCGTCGGCACCAAGCCTAATTGTAGAGCCTGGTAATCTGACATTAATAGTGTCGGAAAGTGGTAAAATCTCAAGTTCTGCAATCACACTTTTAGCAAGTCGTACGCTTATATTTGGATGATTTATTGATAAAGTCCATGGAGGCACCTCGGGGAGCGAGTGTAAGTTAGCGAGCCAACGTCTACCTAAGCGTTGCCTCAGCTCACTTGCATTGCTGGGGCTAATTCCTAGAATGGGCGGCTGTGAGGTTTCTGTCAGTCGACTATCAATATCGCTACGTGACTTAATTTCCTCTGCGAAAAAGTCCGACCACGTAGCCGGAACGATGCTAAGTGTCAAATGCAGTGAATTTTCATTTGTTGTATATGCGACGTGTGGTTTGCCACGGGGAAGATACAAGACATCTCCCTGATGGAGCTCAAAAGTATTTCGGATCTGCCCCAATTGGTCTGGAGGCACCTGATCGCCTTCCATACCCGCACGGATTTTGGGGCGTTGGTCGAAGGTGTTCCATATTTTTTTACCTGCAAGCTGTAATATCAGCACATCGTGGCCATCGTAGTGAGGCTCAAACCCACGAGAGAAAGGTGGCGTGAGAAAAAGGTTTGCACCCACCTCCTTTCGAAGGAGAATCCCAGCACCATGCAATTCACTCTCTATAAACCGAGCTAGGCGTGCAACTCCGATATGACTATTCTGCAGGTGCGTCAACAGTAAAGTTTTTCCTGAACGATAGGCTGCATGCACCTCATCAAGCGCAACTCTTCCATCGGAACGAACTAATGATGTTCCAGATGAAGGCGAGGCATGCCCGTCGACAACACCGAGTCGTGCCCCTGCTGACTCGAGTGAAAAATAAAGACTATCAAGAGAGCTTAGGCTAGGAAGCACCTCGAGATAGTCTACTGCACCACTTAGATTAAAGCATTGATTGGTAGCCCAAATATCTTCTAAAAACTTCTGGACTGTGCAGCCCAGAAGTTTGGATATTATTGTGGTTTGCATTGGGCTAGATAATAGCAATTTTTCGCCCACAATAAACCTCCATTCAAAGCTAGCAAGTTGGGCCGCCAGGATTATTGTAGCAACCTATCGCCTGAATCATCTGTTGTTTTTGGTCTCGAATTTTCTCAACTTCCACATCGCCTACTACTATCTCAATTCCGTCGGCGGTATCTCGGACTTCCACGCCTCCCTTGTTCTGCATCTTACTTCCGTCAATTTTAACGGATGATGGGCCTTTCTGCTTGTTTGCCACGATACTTTCTCCCTTCAAGTAAAGGTACGCTTGAGTGCCACTAATTTGCGGAGTTTTTCCTCTGCATCGCAATAGGTTACGCGAAGGTTATTCGTTCGCTTAGCATTTTCAACACGACATGTACCACCACAAAGATGCCGAATATCACAGGACTTACAGCCTACACTCTCATCAACACTATATTCAGTCTGAACTTTCTTAAGAGTGTTGAGCACCTGCCCCATTGTGTCTTGGCCTAAATTGGCAATTGCGCCGCTAAGCAAGTGACAAGGATGTATCTCTCCGTTTGGAGCTACAACAATCTGTTCAGCATAGCCACAACCAGAAGTGCTACGTACGATTCGAGCTGCGTCATTTGGGTAAATTGACGCCATCATGGAGTCAATAATTGGGCGCGTCTTATTTATATCGAGTTCATCTTTGAGCTCTTCACCGCGCCCATGCGTCATAACGCCATAATTAATCTTGAAAGTAACTGGTAGGTTTTCCCACCTTGCCACAAGGGTAAGGTAGTTTCGCTGAATGTCATCCCAATTGTCTTTCATCGCAACTGTAGAAACTCGCACAGGCACTCCCAGTTCCGCCAACAAATCAATCGCTCTCACCGCTTTATCGAAGCTTCCAGACCCGCGAATGGGATCGTTCGACGATGGGTTTGCGCCATCAATACTGACCTGTACTTCATCAACACTTTCGCAGATTGCATCTTTAAACTTTGGAACCAATATCCCATTAGTAAACAGCGTTACATGGAGTCCTAACTGCTTACTATGCCGCAAAAGCTGATCACATCCGGAGTATGCGAGGGCCTCACCCCCAGTGAAGAGCACTCGTTCACCACCCAGTTGTGCAAATTCGGACAGTATCTCGATCCACCTTTGCGGCGGCAGCTCTCCATTTGTCTCAACGTTTGGGCCAGAATCTGCGTAACAATGTACGCACGAGAGGTTGCAGCGCTCAGTCAGATGAATCCGCAGAAACCGTTTTGCGTCAACGATAGTTTTATCTACATGCCCCCGTATGCCACGAATAAAACCTGCAACTGCGAGTAAGCCAATAAGGGAGTTTAGGCCGTAGGTGTCAGATATGCTGGATGGCGACGCCCCTTGGCACAAGTTTGACATCATCTCATCTTGACAGTCACTAAGAACTACGAGTCGACCATTTTCAATATCGATCCAAAGATGGCTGCCATCAATTTTCCTGCGAGAAAATGGCCCTTGCAATGGAATTGCGGTTGTTTTTGAAATCCTATAGAGGTTGTCAAGGGACTCAGCAGGTGGGGCCTCTAATACCTTTGGCACTGGTTCAACTATAGAAAAGTTGGTCGCGTCATCCAACGCTTTTTTGCCTATAACAATCGAAGAAGAAAGATCACCGTCCAAGGGTACTCTAAACACATTCATTAGTGCGAAGCCTTGGCTTATTCTAGGCTCCTCAATCAAAATGTGCGGGATCAATTTTATGGAGATTTGATGATCCATACGCCCCCATAGAACAATATTAATTTTGACTAGTGCATATCAATATGCTGAGAATTTTCTGATCACGCGTACAGTCTTGAACTTTATTTATAGATCTTGTTTTTATATCTGTTATATTTTTTTGGAATTGCACATATTCGATACGGAAATTTTCTGTTTTAATCGGACTTTTGTTAAGGCACTGACCAAAGAAATTATTTTTTACGAGACTTACAGGGTAAATAGCCGCTCATCGCTCTTTCGCTTAGGCATCTCGTGCAATGCCTAATTAAGAATAACTTTAATTACACTTAGCTTTATGGAATTATCAAAAGTGAACTGGCATGACGAATTAAATCGCTCTGTCTACAAGGGTATGTCCGATTGGCCACTTTTGGCCATTAGCAGACCTCGCCCAACGGCTGCTATGGGTCGATAGAAGCCCTTCATCCCCTCAAACGCCGCTTATCAACCACCAACAAGCGGCGTTTCCATCAACTCCCTACCATGCGGCATTAACTCAGAATCACGCCCTCACTTTCTCCATTCCCCAACCCCAAACACACATCATCAATCACCGCCTTCCCCATCTCCGCCAAAAAATGCGAAGCCCAGGCATAACGCTCGCCCTGCTCTTCCATGGCGGCATCCAGTGCGAGTTTCTTGGCGTAGTACAGCAATGTCGAGGCCTGCTCCAGTGCCTGTTGCAGAGGCACTCCGGCGTTGACACGGAACAGGCTGTGGTCGGTTTCGGGGCAGTTGCCGAAGGTGACAAAACCTTGGGTCTGGATCGGCTTGTTTGAGTTCATTGGGCACCTCCGATCATGGGCTGGCGGAGGTTGCGCTTGAGCGCTGGGAAGATAAACGAATGACAGAATAAATCGGGCAGATGACCGGCAAACATGATTGAAACTCCTGATCAACAATGTGCCTGTATCTGATCGGGTTCTCAGGCCCGGTCGCTGATTTTGCAGCGACCGCAGCAGGCTAGGCGCTCTGCTCAGGGTCCGGCAACCGCTAAACCTTAGCGGGTTATGTCACATGGATTGGCGAGCCGTTATGCTCTGCCCCTGCCCGGATAAGGACATCTGCCCCCTCATGATCGACCGCGAACAACTCCATCAAAACGGCTACCAGTTGCTACGCCAGGCGGTACCCGCTGGCTGGCTGGATGAGCTGCGGGCCACGTTCGAGGCGGGGGTGATTGCGCCGCAGCAATGGCCGGTGCCTCGGGGCCACGATTGGCGTCATGCGCTGGTGGATCTGGATGCGCGGGTGCAGGCGGTCTGTCGGTTGCCGGCGGTGCTGGCGGTGGCCGGCGAGTTGATTGGGGAAGGTTTTTTTCTGGCTCAGGTGGAGGGCCGCGAGCCGTTGCCGGGGGGCGGTCATCAGGTGCTGCATCGGGATCTGTCGGAGCAGCGCCTCGGGGATCGGGCCATTGCCCTGGTCTATCTCGATGACTATGGACCGGCCAATGGCGCGACGCGCATCGTGCCCGGCAGTCACCGCCCGGGGGAGCCTTTGGCGCCCTTTGATTTCAGCGATGAGTCCCATGCGGTGCAGCTCTCGGGCGCTGCGGGAGACATTCTGTTGTTCGATGCCGATCTGGTGCATGGGGCCAGCCTGAACCCCAGCGGCGCGCGCCGCCGCAGCTTGCTGATCAGCTATTGCGCCCAGGGATTGTATGAGGCCCATCTGCAAACGCTGGGCCTGCGCTTTGTGCGCATGGATACCAGCGAGCGCTTCGAGCCTGCGGACTTTGTCTGAGTGGGCTCGGGCGCCAGGGGTGCGTCAGCCAAAGTGTGGCGTTCACTCAGTTGGCAAGGCGGCTGGCCAAGTCTTGTAGGGCCTGTGCTGCGCTCAGCTCCACCGGGGCGTTATGCACAGTGCTGGCCTTGAACGGAATCGGGCTGCACTGCTCGCCCCACAGCACACCTCGCCCTCGCTGTACTTGAACTAATCCGTTGCGCGGTCAACCGCCCCCCTCACTCTCCGCGCCCATGGGCCACGGCCAGTGCCAACAAGCGGGTGAAGTTGGCAATGGCGAAATACAGGTCATCCTGGGTGTCGCCATCCCACTCCTCCACCGCTTCGCGCTGGGCGGTCAACGTGGCGATGCGCGCCTCGATCTCGACGATTTCCGCCTCGCCACACTGCCGGGCGATGGCCTCCCAGGCGGCCTGGGGGATGTTCTGCTGCACAGAGAGGCCAGCCTTGGCCTCAGCGATCAGCGCAGTCAATTTGCTCATGGTTCGTCATCCTCAAGAGGCTAGGGCTTGCCGCGTTCCGCCCCTGGCGGGTGGCCGAAGTGGGCTTTATAGGCGTGGTTGAAGTTGGCGGGATTGGCATAGCCCAGGCGATAGGCAATCTGCGCCACTTGCCATTTGCCCTGGCGCAACAGGGTGCGGGCCAGTTCCATGCGCTGCTGGCGCAGGTACTGCAGCATCGACTGGCCGAAGACCTGGGCGAAGGCCCGGCGCAGGGTGGTTTCCCCCACGCCCAGTTGCTGGGCCAGGGCCTGGCTGCCGGGCGGCTCGATCAGCTGGGCGTCGAGCAGGCGCCGGGCTTCGTGGGCCAGGTCCAGGCGGCCGCGCACCGTCGGTGGTGGCCCGGGGCGCTGGCCTTGCAGGTGCGCCGCCAGCTCCACCAGCACCGCCAGGCTCAGGCTCTCCTGGTGCAGGCGCTCCAGGGCGCCCTGGTACGGCGACTGGTATAGCCGTCGCAGCAGGTTGCCCAGGGCCTGGCAGCGCTGGAATTCGCTGAAGCACATGCCGTCGTCCAGCAGGCCGAGCAAGGGTTGCAGGCTGGAGTCTTCCTCGGCCAGTTCGCGCAGGTAATGCCCGGCGATACGCAGCCCGGAGAGGCAGGCGTGGCTGCCGGCGGGCAGTTGGTCCACCGCTTCCATGGTCTCGCTCAGACCCAGGGCGTGGGGCGCACCGGGGGTGTAGTGGTTGAGCTGGCCATCGACCCGGTGCCGCCACTGGCCGTCGAGCACCTGGACGATGCACAGGCTGTCGGGCAGCACCTTGTGGATGCGCAGCGGCTCGGGAAATTGCAGGTTGCAGTCGAAGTACTGCACATGGGCGCGCACGGTGCGGGCGCGGTAGTGGCCGATGGCGCTGCCCATCACTCGGCGGGCAGTGGGATCGAAGACCCCGGCACGGGCCAGGGCGCCGGGCCGGTCGAAGCGAAATTGGGTGTCGAGATAGGGGTTCCAGCATTCCATCGGTAAAGCGTGTCCATGACTGCCTGGCGTGCGGTGGCCAATGGTAACCCACTCACACTTTGTCCATCGCCACTTGTGAGCGACGGCATTTTTAGTGTGCGCGACGGTCATAGTGCTTGGCAGCGCGGCCAGCGCCGACTTCAATAGCTGCCCCTTTTCAATTTCTCAGGAGCGTGAAGGATGCACTTGTATAGCCGATGGACGGCCGCATGGGCCATGGCGTTGGCCCTGGTGGCCGGGATGGCCGGGATGGCTCAGGCCGAGGAACGCCCGCAGGTGGCGGACAAGATGGTGGCCTACAACGGCCCGCACGGGGTGAAGGTCTGGACCCTGCGCATCGGCGAGCGCAGCGCCAACCAGGCGCTGGTGCAGGTGGAAGACGCCGACCACGACTGGAACATGCGCATCCAGAAGATGAACGTGGAACAGACCTCCCGCGACACGCGCTATTTCACCCAGGTCGACGGCCAGAAGTTCGTGGTGCTGGTGCTCCAGGAAGGCTATGGCGAGCTGCACCTGCCGGGCCAGGCCAAGCCGCTGAAGGTGGGTTATGACGACAACCTGTCCAGCTATGGCAATGCCCAGGCCTTCCTCAACGACTACCTCAAGGCGCAATGACCCTCACGCGGGCGAGCGCCCCCGCGCCGCCCGTGCTTGTTCCCTCCCCTGATCCAAGGCTCCCCCATGACCGATGCCCAACACCCCGATTCCGCCCTCCCGCCCATGGCCGAGCATCCCCAGGCCGCCCAGCGCCAGCGAGTGATCGCCGAGCTGCAACAGGTGATCGAGCGCGTGCCCGAGCAGAGCGAGTTCACCAACACCCGCCGCTACCAGGTGTTCGGCCCGTTGCTGACCCTCGCGTCCCTCGGCGCCCTGGCCCTGGGCCTGCACCAGGGCAAGACCGGCCTGCTGCTCTGCGGCCTGTTCCTGACCCTGCTGTTCGCCGTGGTCAGCTGGCAGCACCGCAACGCCGGCCAGCAGGTCTTCATGCGCCTGACCCGGCGCCAGTTGTTCGCCGAGCCGTTGAGCGCGCCGGTCAACCTCACCGACGTGGTGGACATCCAGGTCAAGGACGAGCTGTTGCAAACCCTGCAACAACTGACCCTGCGCGCCGACGCCCCGCTGCCCAGCCATCGCCCGGTGCGCCAGCTGTTCGGCAACCAGGCTGTGGCCCTGCGCGACCCGCAACCGCAGATCCGCATCCACTCCGCCGGCCTGATGCGCGCCGGGCAAAAACTCAGCGTCGATGACATCTCGGCCCTGCTGGACGCCTACTGCCAGGCCGCCAACGCCCAGCAGCAACTGGATGAGCTGCAAGGCCGTGGATAACGCCGGCAAGGAAGCGCTGCTGGAACAACTGCAAGTGGCCGCCGACGGCCCCCAGGGCCAGTGCGAGATTCATGAGCGCTGCCTGGGCCAGGCGGCCCTGCTGGCCCTGCTCTCGGTGCTGTTGCTGGCCATCGGCGGCTGGTTGGCCAGCCTGCCCACGGCCTGGCAGTTGCACTCGGCCCAGCTGTTGTTCTGGGGGCCTGGCGCGCTGCTGCTCGGCGCCGGGCTCGCCGGCCTGATGGGTGCCGAGGCCCTGCGCCGGCGCCACGGCCAGCGGGTGCTGGCACTGAGCGCCGACAGCCTGCAATTCGCCAACGCCGCCGAACCCACGTCCTGGACCTGTTTCGATGCCTTCGAACTGGAGCAGCGCTACCTGAGCCTGGCCGTGGTGTTCTCAGTGAGCGCCGGCCAGCGCGCGCCAGAGCTGTCCCCGGCCGGCTTCAAGGCCCTGGCCGCGCCCAACGCCCGGAGCGTGGCGGCGGGCATGCGGGTCCGCCTGTGGCTGTGCAATCCCATGCTCAACGGCCAACGCCTGGGCTTCGAAGACCTGACCGACCTGCTCTACGCCTACCTGGAGGCGGCCCAGGCCCGCCGCACCCTGGGCCAGCTGTTCCCTGAGGTGCAGCGCTTGGGCGCCAGGCCATAGCCCCTACCCCGACTGAAACCGCTACCGCACCCCGCCGCTGCTCTACCAGCAGAGGCGGCGGTGAACGCTCAGCCAACAGCGCTGAAAATAGGCGATCCGGCACTTAATTCGCCGCGCCGCTGCGGCGGTTTCCGATAACCAATTCCTGGCTGTTGAGGGCAACTTGAAAGTTGCCTGCAAAGTTCAAAAAAGACCCGCCCATCGCACTTTTTAACAATCTTTAGCAAAAGCCCTGAGGTTGCCGAAGGTTACCCGTTGGTAGGGTTCACCCCCGAATTTAACCCCAACTTAACCTTCGTAGATCCAATGAAACGGCCAAACTTTCCCCGCCTGTTATGTGTTGTTTGCGGCCTGATGAGCATGCATGCCCACGCCACCAGTTTCGTCATGACCACCGATATTTCGGTCAGTCTCACCATGAGTGCGTCCAAAGGCACTAGCGGCTCGTTCAAGGACGACAAGATCGTGCTGGCGGCCAAGGATGACGCAGCGGCATTCGTTGCCAGTGACGGCGATATTCGCGGGGTCCGCATTGAAGCGGCATTCGCCAGGATTCGCCAAGTAACGGGGGACTCGCAGCTCTCGGACCTGCAACTAGCCAGAGCCATCCTGGCGCTTTAAATGGAATTTACATGCCTCTTGCCAACACCCTCGTGGACCCGCAACTGATCAATATCCGCCATCTGTTCGCCACGCCGGTAGCGAGCCTGCGCCACCCCGATGCCCAAGCGCTGAATGTGCAACTCAAGGCCCTGATCGACAGCCGCATGGCCCAGGACCTGTGTGGCGCGCAGCACAGCAACGACGGCGGCTGGCAATCGCCGAGCGATTTCAACCTCTGGGGAGGCACGGCTTGCGAATCCCTGGTGCAATTCGCCAAGGACTTCGCCAGCCAACTCACTGCGGTGCACAGCGAACAATACGGCCTGGTCGAACCCAACTTCGAGTGGAAGATCAACGCCTGGGTCAACGTCAATCAAGCCGGCCATGCCAATGCGCTGCATGGGCACCCCGGGGCATTCTGGTCCGGGGTCTATTGGGTCGATACCGGCGGGCGCGAAGAGCAACTGCAGGTGGGAGGCGATATCGAATTCATCGACCCCAGGGGCATGATCGCCTCGACTTACAACCCGGCACTGCGCATGCGCATCAAGGACTGTTTGGCTGCGGGCTTTGGCATCACCCAAGTTCCGGAAAGTGGCACCTTCCTGATGTTTCCCTCATGGCTTTTGCATTCGGTGCAACGCTATTCAGGCAACCGGCCAAGAATATCCATCGCTTTCAACTTCGGTGTTTGAAACAACGTGCGATTTAACCGAGTTGATCGGCAGGCAGATGCAACTTTCAGGCAGTAGGTCGCGCGATATTCAAACGATAAAAAGCCTCGTCCAGCGTCCGCAAAAGACTCGCCGGCGCTGCCGCAAAAAGCTCCCGTAGCGCTTCGGTAACACGGTCATCGCGTTGCCCGCAGGCCGCAAGTGCCTCGACTGCGGCGCGAGGCACCAGGGTGGCGCGGGTCGCGTCGCACAAAATCGCCCACCGCCCTGTCGGGTACCACACCGCAGCAAACACCGCTGTTCCACGCTCCTCGTGCTGGCGGGCATTGGGGTTGCCGCCCACGTCCTGCAAGAGCCTCGGCAGCGCGTGGGGGCTGCTGACGAAAGCATGCTCCAGGCTGGCGAACTTGTGCGCCGCCAGGGTGTGACGGCGCCAGGCACAACATACATGGGCGGCGCCGAACTCCAGTGATTCGCCGGGTATTTCACGGACCTGGGTCCAGGATAAAGCGGTCATTGGCGGCTCCTTGCGTGGTATCCAGCACCCTGCATTGCTCCTGCCAGAAGCCTAGCTGGTTTCGATCAGGCCCAGCTAACCCCAGAGCGAGTAATGGCAACCATCAGCATCATGCAAGTGATTGTCCATCAAGGGGCGATGATGCCAATATGCCTTTACGCTAAAGGCCTCAGCAATTGAGAGTTTTAGTGAAACGCTAGGTACTTGCCGATCTTGGCCATACACCACAACATTTTCCTCGACCGCTACAGTAAGTGCCGGTCTGTATTGAATCAGGACGATGAACGAACACGCACTGAAACTCGCCACCTACTGGCGAAACTCTCTGGCCGACGCAGAGAACGGCAACGGCGCACTGGACGCCAGCCAAGCCGAAAAACTCATCGAGGTTCCAAACTGCAACGTGTCGAGCGGACGCCTGCCAGTCGAGCTCGCCGAAATGCTGTTCATGGGTGAGCCGCAAACGGCTGCCACGATCAAGGTCACCCTGCGCCCACTGGTGTACTACCAGCGCCTGGAACACGGCAAGGCTCGCAAGGACATGCCGGCAGTGGTCACACCATTGGTCTGTGATGTACTGGTTACCAGGGACGGCCGCTTATACCCGACCTCCCGAGTACTCCTTCCCCGCGACATTCTCGAACCACTGGACCAAGACAATTTCACCATTGGTACCCAGGCAGACCTGGATGCATTCCTGTCCACCGAGGAGGTGCCCTGCTTCGAACCATTGGCTGCAGAGCAGACGCAGGATGAGGAGGAACATCACGCCCAGTGGCGAACCTACCTGCACTTTTGCTGGAAAATGCTTCGGACCGTCAGCAATGGCTGGAAACATAACCAAGACAGCCTGATGCATGCCAACCACGGCTTGTTATCCAAAGAGGACAAGCCGAGCGGTTTCAGCCAAAACATCGTGCGTCTCTACGACTACCTGCGCCACCAAAAACCCAAGGCACAGCTGTTCGAGCGCTTTGCCCAACACACTCCTTCTCTCACCGAACCCTGCCTGGCACCACACAGTGGCTTTGCCGTACGTCTTGCCCACGCTGGCGATGAATACGCCCTGGCTTCGGCCCAGCGGGACGCCTTGACCCATTTGCTGGTTGGCGAGGCAGGCGATGTATTAGCCGTCAATGGCCCTCCCGGTACGGGCAAGACCACCTTGGTGCTGTCAGTGGTAGCTTCCTTGTGGGCTCGAGCAGCGCTGGCCGGTGGCGATCCGCCAGTAATCGTCACCAGCTCCACTAACAACCAAGCCGTCACCAATATCATCGCCGCCTTCGGCAAGGACTTCGCTCACGGCTGCGGCCCGCTCGCCGGGCGCTGGCTGCCAGAGATCAAGAGCTTCGGTGCGTATTTCCCCAAGGCTTCAGCCGAAAAGGATATGTCGAACGCCTATCAGACCCAGGCCTTTCTCACCGGCCTGGAATCACCGGCGTATCTCGAACAGGCCCAAGCCCAATACCTGGCAAAGGCTATCGAGGCCTTTCCCGACGCCCAAGAGCCTGGTGTGCGCGATGTGGTCGAACGGTTGCGTGAACAGATCCAGGTTCGCCACCAGCAACTGCTCGGTATCGAACAGGCCTGGCCCGCTCTGGTTGCCGCGCGGGAGGCCGTTATGATGGAGCTTGGACCCACTCCCCAAGCTACGATTGCGCAACGCGAACTCTCCTGCGATGAGCAGCGTCAGCAGCTCTGTGCCGCACAACAGCGCTTGAAAAACTTTCGGCATTACCTAGCCCACGAATCGCTGTTCTATACCTTGTTCAACTGGATCGGACCGGTGGCCGCCAAGCGGTTGCGCCTGGCCAAGCTTCAATTGGCCGAGACCGACCCGTTACTCCAAGGCGCTACAAGTATCGCTGAGATCGAAAACTACCTGACGTCTGCCGAGGCCGTTGCGCTTGCCACCCTTGCCGAACGTGAAACACGTCTACGCCTCGGCCAACAATTGCTGGCCACAGAGCAACGCGAACTGGCGACATGGCGGTTGAAGATCGCTGTACTGGCGCAAGCCAGTGAAAAGCCGGCAGCGCAGGTCACTCTTGCCGAATGCGATGTCTGGGCCGACACCTCTGTGCGTTTCGAAATTTTCCTCCTGACCACCCACTACTGGGAGGGTCGCTGGCTAATGGAGCTTGCCGAAGACCTTCCGACGATCCTCAAGCGAAGAGGCAAGAACGGCGCGAAGACCATTGCCGGCAACTGGCGGCGCTGGATGAAGCTAACACCCTGCGTAGTCGCGACCTTCTTCCGCTTGCCGGCCGAACTACTGTGCAAACGTCACGAGAATGGCAACTTCGTCGATGATTACCTGGTTGATTTCATCGATCTGTTGATCGTCGATGAAGCTGGCCAGGTCCTGCCCGAAGTGGCCGCCCCATCGTTTGCCCTCGCCAGGCAGGCATTGGTAATCGGTGATACCCAGCAGATCGAGCCAATATGGTCGATCCCGACCAGCGTGGATATCGGTAACCTGGCCAGCGCCGGACTGGTGGAGCGAAGCCAGGTAAAACACGGCTATGCGGCTTTCTGCAACGGCGGCCACAGCGCGGCCAGCGGCAGTGTCATGGCTGTAGCCCAAAGTGCCAGCCGCTACCACTACGACCCTGAGCTTGCGCGCGGCATGTACCTGTATGAGCACCGCCGTTGCTACGACTCGATCATCGCCTTCTGCAACGCCCTTTGCTACAAGGGCAAGCTGCAGCCGCGTCGGGGGCAGAAACCTGCCGGCGGACTACCCGGACTCGGCTACTTGCATATCGACGGTCTCTGCCGACAGGACAATCAGGGCAGTCGCGAGAACCTGCTCGAGGCACAAACCATCGCCGCCTGGATTCAGGCCAATGAAGCCCAGCTCAGGCAACGTTACGGCAACAAGGAGTTGTGCGAGATCGTCGGGGTGATCACGCCTTTCAGTGCTCAAGCGGCCACCGTCGCGCAAGCCTGCGCAGCCCTTGGTATCCGCGCAGGCAAGGGCGCAAGTGAAATCACCGTGGGCACGGTGCATTCGTTCCAGGGTGCCGAACGGCCAGTGGTGATTTTTTCGGCGGTGTATTCCAAACACGACGACGGTGGCTTCATCGATCGTCGGGAGAGCATGCTCAATGTGGCGGTTTCCCGAGCCAAAGACAGTTTTCTGGTGTTTGGCGACATGGACCTGTTCAGCCAGGTGCCACCTGGAAAGCCACGTGGATTGCTAGCTCAGTTCCTGTTGGCAAACCCAACCAATGAGTTGCAGTTCGCCTACCAGCCCAGAGAGGATCTTGGTACTGGCCTGAGTCATCTACATGAATGGGTAGAACACGACGCATTCCTGGCACAAACATTACGGACAGCACGCCAGCAGGTGCAGATCGTTACGCCCTGGGTCCGGCTGCGTTGTCTGCACAGCACCGGTGCTTTGGCGCACATGCGCGATACGGTACAGCGTGGAGTACAGGTGGAGGTCTACACTGACCTGCTACTCAATACCGAGCCCACTCCCTCGAATCCCGGCGGAGATCCCAAGAAAGTGCAGCAGTTCCAGTCAGTACTAGCCGAACTCAAGGCTCAGGCCATTCAGGTGCGCGTGGTGAAAAAGGTACACAGCAAACTATTGATGGCTGATCAGGAATTGCTATGTGTAGGCTCATTCAATTGGCTGAGCGCCCAACGCGAGGGAGACTTCGTGCGCCATGAAACCTCCATGGTCTATCGCGGCAAGGCTGTCCGGGATGAGATCGAGGTCAATCGCAACAGCTTGGCGAAGCGGGTGACACCCTACACGTAAGCTGGCGAACTGGCCGGTTCGATCAACGTTGTACATATAAGAATTTCAGAGCGCTATAGCACTCGCCTGAGGTCGAAAGCTCCCGACTGCAGATGGCAGCCATCACCAAGAGCTGAAGCCTCAAAGTAGGTGAATTACAAAGACCACCGAACAAGGGACAGTTCAAATGTTAACGGGAAAAACCACGTGAGCTCAGCTACGGACGAATACTCCATAGAGAAACACAAACACCTCTATGCCAAGTGGTGCGCAGCCTCCGCATACGGTCGCGGCCTGAGCGGTGGAGGCAACGTCTTGGCTTTTAATCTCATAGAGAGCAGTGGGCTAGCCCAAGTAACCGGACCAGAACATATCGAACAGGACGTCGACAAATGGCAAATGAATTTCATGAAGAAGATCGAGACCGAGGCAACACGTTTGGGAGTAACCAAATTCTCCTTCGGCCATGCCCATAAACTAGTCAACATCTATTTGAAAACCATGCTGGTCTGCGGCGGCCACCATCAACATCCAAGAGTTGCCCTGATCCATCCTCCTCTGGATTACGAACTCTTCAAGGGACTGCGCAGTTACTTATGGAACAACCGTTCAACACTGGGCAAGGCACGCTTAGCCTTCAACTCCGCGCAAAAGCGCAATCCACGATGGACCAAGTTCTCCGAGGCGGACTACACAGCACACATAGATGCCATCAAGCTACTGATGGCCGACAAACCTCTCTATTTGGTCGAGGAGCACTGGAAGCTATAAGCAGGCCAGAAACCGAACCGCTTGACCGCCAACCCTGGGCACTCCAATAGAAGCTCTGGAACGAAGCTGCCATCAGCGGCTCGTCACCCTCCACCCAGTACTGGCACCTGCCTGAAACGCTTCTGGTAATCGCCCAGCGACAGGCCGGTCTTGCGCTTGAACAGGCTGCGAAAGGTGCTGAGATCGTTGTAGCCCACCTGCTGGCAGGTCTGCTCCATGCTGAGCTAGTCCGGTTCCGGCAGGCGAAAGCCCAGGGCCAGGGTCGCTTCCATGCGGTGCTGGGCTTGGGCCACCAGCTTGTCGCTGTGGCCGTGCTCGCCCAGCAAGTTGGCTTAGGGCGCCTAGCCGATACGGTTGGTCTCGAACAGCAAGGGCTTGGCGGTGGCGCTGACCAGAGGCGCGCCGCGAGTTTTCCACCAGGCGGATCGCCAAGTTCAGGTAGGACGTAACGGCCCCGGCGCAAAACAGGCCTTCCTGCTCGATGAGGAGCAAGCGTAACCGCAAGTAACGCCGGGCAAAATCACCGGTCTGGGCCCAGGGGGGGTGGCGTATCGGCTATCGAGCAGGCCGGCCTCGGCCAGCAGGAAGTTGCTGGTGCAGTAGGTCGCCAGCCAGGCGCCCTTGGCGTGCTGGTGGCGCAGCGCCTTGATCAGGGCCTGGACCAATGTCCGGTTGCCGATTGCGAAACTGCACTCCACTTGACCACCTGATTGCATCGGTACTGACCGCTCGATTGAATTGCACTTGACCAGGCGTTTGCATTCGGTCTGACAAGCGCGCTTAGTCACCATGATCGACTGAGAGCTGCGCGTTGTGGCGGTGGCGACAGGCAGAAATCGGCCAAAAGCGGACCTTGAAAGCAATTACAATGTGAGTCCCCTTTACCATCTTTTAGCAGCCACGCCAGCGGCCGCCATTGGGGTTATAGAGGGGTCGTTTGCAAAGAGTGTGGACTTACGTAAATGGCCTTGCTGCCGTTCGTACAGTGCGCGGTGAGTGACACTGAAGAGTCCAAATTGCTGATTTCCGGCACTGCGGCTAACGTCCGCTGCTTTAGTAGGTGCGGATATAGCGGTTAGATGTTGCCTCATATTCAGAAACACTAGTGCTGTGAATGATCCAGAGGCCGGACACCATTATCGAAAACGACGTTTCGTTTTCGAAACGTCGTTCCCTCGATACAGTGCGGTTTTCTGATCCGGTCCATGCGGAAATGCCGGAAATCTTCACGTGCAGGATCCCAGGCCACCAGATACCAGAGTGGCGGCAGAATCAACATCGCTTGCGGCTCAACTACACGTGTGCTGCTTTCACCTTTCGCATCGCGGTAATTGAACCGCAGATGCCGGTGCTGAAGAAACGCTGCCTCGAATTCCGGAAGCAAGGCAGGGTCCATTGTTCCGATACTGGATCTGTCTACCTGCGGGGCAAGTTCGCCAATGTACAGGCAGTCCAAAAAATGCCGCAAATCCCGAATTTTGTCTGACGGCAGTGCCTTTTCAATCTTTGCAAGCCCGGTATCTGCAATGCTTGAAAATGGTAGATTTCCCGCCGCGCGCATAGATGCCACGCTGATCAAAAGCGCAAAAACCTCGATCACTGAAAGACGTGGCGCGGTCTGGACTGAACGAGGGTCAAGCTGCAGCCCGCCGCCGCGACCTGGTTCAGAGCGAATGACAAAACCCTGTTCTCGCAACGCATTAATGTCACGTAGCAGCGTGCTGCGGGATGCCCCTACCTGTCCTGCGAGCTCGGCAATGGTTGATGATCCGTTGCGACGGAGACTGCGTATGATGGCTTCTTGTCGAAGGCGAACATTCATTTTCTTTGGATCAATAATCAAAGGTTTCAGATTTTGACACCTTTACCTCGTAGTTTACGAGTGTCGACGCCAGCTGAATGTCTGGCTCGAACCCTCGGACCTACCGGCATTCAGTGCTGCACCACTGCCTGATTGCCCATCCAAACCCAAAAGGAAGATGAATGTTTAACTCCAACGGCTTTCCCCAGCCCACTTTGATATCGGTAAACGGCGTTGAATTGGAGGTTTTTGAAGCCGGAAAAGAAAACTTTGGAAACCCGATCGTGCTTTGTCACGGCTGGCCGGCGCATGCCTTTTGCTGGCGGTATCAATTGCCAGCACTTGCAACCGCGGGCTATCACGTCATCGTGCCGAACCAGCGTGGGTATGGCAATTCTGCACGGCCGACTGACGTGACCGCATATGACCTCGCACATTTGACTGGCGACCTTATCGCGCTGCTTGATCACTTCGGATACGACGATGCCGTCTTTGTCGGCCATGATTGGGGCGCTAATGTTGTCTGGGGTACGGCGTTACTGCATCCAAACCGAGTGAGCAAGCTCATCGCGCTCGCACTTCCCTATCAGGAACGGGGTGATATCCCGTGGGTGGAGCTGATCGAAAACATCATGGGGCCTGATAACTACATGGTGCATTTCAACCGGAACCCTGGAGTGGCGGATGCGATCCTGGATCGAAACAGGCAACAGTTCCTTCGAAATCTGTATCGCAAGAATGAACAAACACAAGCACCCGACCTAGGAATGGCAATGATCAACTTGGCTGAGGCTGAGGCTGATACCGGAGAGCCGCTCATGACAGATGCCGAGCTGTCTGTCCTCGACGCCGCGTTCGAGGTCTCTGGCTTCACGAGCAGTATCAACTGGTATCGAAATCTAGACCGCAACTGGCATCTCTTGGCGGACGTAGACCCGATTGTTCCTCACCCCGCCCTAATGATCTACGGGGACCGCGATACGATACCCAAGTCCCCCAATCTGAGTGACTTTGTGCCAAACGTTGATGTTGTCAGTCTGGACACAGGCCACTGGATTCAGGAAGAGAAGCCAAAAGATACAACCAAGATAATTCTGGATTGGTTAAAGCAGACGTCTGCAAGCTGACCCTCAAAAGAGCAACAACTCATTTGCGCCCTCTGTCATGACTGGAGGGCGCATACGAACGCTGAAGGAAAAACGCTGGAGAGCCGACCTTTTTCGTCACTCCGCCGCCTCGAAGTGAATCGCCTCTGATTTCATAGACGGGTGCGAATGTCTGGCTTTTGCCAATTAGCCAATTCTGAATGACGAAAGCGGGTCGTTCTCTGTCGGTCGTCACTTCGGCGTGTGCTGGTCAAGTCGAACGCAAACGATTGCTCAATTGCAATGCAAATGGGTGGTCAAATCCATGCAATTACTCACCGATGAAGGCGGCCATTTCAGCCACGAACGGTGCGATCCGCGGCGATGCTCTGGCCCGAGCCGGCGCGCTGCCGATGGGCCTGTCGCCAGGCCTCCTCACTGCAAAAAGAAATGCTCCTTGATGCAATCCAGGATCAGCGCCTTGACCACCTGCATCGCTTCATCGTGCTTGCTGCCCACGCGCATGCCGATCTCCAGCTCGTAGGACGGCATCGGCACGGGACAGGGAAAGGTTTGCAACGAGGTGATCCGCGCCATCGCCCGGGCGGCGTGGGTCGGCACGGTAGTGATCAGGCTGGAGCCCACCAGCAGGAACGGCACGGCGGCAAAGTGCGAGGTCGAGACCTTGACCGTGCGCTTGTAGCCGGCGGCGTTCAGCCCCTCGTCGACGATGCCCACGTAGCCGGCCGAGGACACCAGCAGGTGCGGGCGCCCCGCGTAGTCTGCGGCGCTCTGGGGGATCGAGTTGTGGGCATCGGCGATACACAGGTAGTTGCCCCGGCCCAGGCGGGTGCGGGTCACCAGTTGGGATGAGAAGCCGCCGGCGCTGATAGCGATATCGACCTTGTGGCCCATGAGCATGTCCTGCACCACGCCGCTGTGGGTCTGGCGGAAGATGATCCGCAGCCCGGGCAGGCGCTGCTCCACCGCCGCCAGGATCTGTTGCCCGAGGGCGATCTCGCTGTCGTCGGAAAGGCCGATGGTGATGGTCCGGCCACGGGTCTCCCGGCCGCCCACCGACAGGCTCAGGGCCAGGCGGCAACGGTCGATGGCCTCGCCGATCAGCGGCGCCAGCTCATTGGCCCGGGTGGTCGGGCGCAGGCCACGGCCGGTGCGCTCGAACAGCGGGTCGCCGTAGATGTCCCGCAGGCGCCCGAGGGCGGCGCTGACCGCCGGCTGGGTGACCCCAAGGCGAATGGCGGCCCGACTGGCCCCGCCCTCCTCGATCAAGGCAACGAACACCCGGAGCAGGTTGAGGTCCACCGCCTCGATATCAACTGGATTCATATCAGATAGCCCATATAGCGCATTGCTCTATATTCTAGCCTTCTTAAAATGTCCCCCCATAACCTTTTATCGCCCACTAAGCGATTGAGCGGTAAGGCTTTTCAAGCGACACAGGAATATCCGCAGCCGGTGCAACCCGGGCCCGATGGGCACCAGGAAAGGCACGGCGGATACCAGGGGACTAGACATGAAACAGCATGCCAAGCACGGCGCAGCCCTGGCGGCCTTGGCCCTGCTGCTGGCGGTGCCTGCCGGGGCGTTCGCGGCAACGCTGACGAGCCAGGAAGCGGGAACGGATACCGCCGCCCCCTGCTCAGCGCCCGAGCCACACTGCATGCAGGAGGCCCCAGGCTCGGCATCCGGCCAGCAGGTCATCAGCCAGTTGCAACGGGCACTGGCCGCACGGGACTACTACCAGGGCCTGGTCGATGGCGTGGCGGGTGAACAGACCGCCCAGGCGATCTTCCTGTTCCAGATGGACTGCGAGTTGCCGCTGACCGGCAGCCTCAATGCCCGAATCCTCAAGTTACTGCACATCCCCAGCCCTGCCTGGTTAACCGAATGACGCCACGGCTGGACCCGCCGTGTACGACCTATTCAAGCCATCGACTGCCCGCCGCGGGCCTGCAAAGCACTGCCCCATGACTCCAGCATCAACCACCCGCCAGCCCTGGCGCTTCAGCCTGGCCGTGGCCATCGTCGCCGGCATGGCCCTGGCGATCTGCGCGCGGATCATCCAGCTGCAAGTGACCGACAAGGCCTTCCTGATCAAGCAGGGCGACGCCCGCAGCCTGCGGCACATCGGCCTGCCCGCGTACCGGGGGCTGATCACCGACCGCAACGGCCAGCCGCTGTCGGTGAGCACCCCGGTCACCACCTTGTGGGCCAACCCTCGGCAGTTGCTCGAACAACGCGCGCATTGGCCGGCCCTGGCCCAGGCCCTGGAAATCCCGCCAGTCCGCCTGGAGGCCTTGCTGCTGGGCAATCGCCACAAGGCGTTTCTCTACCTGCATCGACGCCTGGCACCGCAAGTCGCCGAGCGCATGTTGCAACAGGTGCAAGCGCTCAAGATCGACGGTGTGCGCGCCGTGCAAGAGTCGCGGCGCTTCTACCCAGCCGGGGCGACGGCGGCCCATGCGGTGGGTTTCACCGATATCGACAACCGCGGCAGCGAGGGCATCGAGCTTGCCTATGACCCACTGCTGCGCGGGCACGATGGCTTGCAACGGGTGCTGAAGGATCGGCGTGGGCAGTTGATCCAGGACCTGGGCGTGTCCCGTCCGGCTCGGCCCGGCCAGCCCCTGGCGCTGTCCCTGGACCTGCGCTTGCAGTACATCGCCCATCGCGAGCTGCACCAAGGCATCGAGGACAACGGCGCCGACGCCGGCAGCGTGGTGATCCTCGACGTCAAGACCGGAGAAATCCTCGCCCTGGCCAACCAGCCCAGCTACAACCCCAACAACCGCGCGCAACTGAGCCCGGCAATGATGCGCAACCGCGCCGTGGTGGACGTGTTCGAGCCGGCCTCGACCATCAAGCCATTCTCGGTAGCAGCGGCCCTGGAAAGCGGGCGCTGGAAACCCGGCGACAGCGTGCACGTCGACACCGGCACCCTGAAGGTCGGCCGCTACACCATCCGCGATGCCTCCAGGACCGCCGGCCAGACCCTGGACCTGACCGGAATCCTGGTGCGTTCGAGCAACGTGGCGATCAGCGAGGTGGCCTTCGACATCGGCGCGCCACGCATCCATGACCTGCTGCAACGGGCGGGCCTGGGCCAGGCAACGGGCCTTGAATTTCCCGGCGAACGGCTCGGCGTGCTGCCCAACCGGCCAACCTGGCGCCCGAGCGAAACCGCCACCCTCGCCTACGGCTACGGCCTCTCGGTCAGCGCGGTGCAACTGGCCAGGGCCTACGCCACCCTGGTCAACGGTGGCGTCCGCCTGCCCTTATCGCTGCTGCGGCTATCGGCGCCGCCCAAGGGCGTGCAGGCCATGGCGCCGCAGGTGGCCAACCGCGTGCGGGACATGCTGGTGCAGGTGGTCGAGGGGCCGCGGGGTATCTACCGGGCGCGGGTCGCGGGTTACCAGGTGGGCGGCAAGAGCGGCACGGCGCGCAAGACCGGCGCCGGAGTCCAGGGCTACCTGGCGAGCTCCTACCGGGCGGTATTCGCCGGTTTCGCCCCGGCTGCCGCGCCGCGCTACGTGATCGTGGTGGTGGTGGACAACCCGCGCCAGCACGGTTTCTTCGGCGGCCTGGTAGCGGCGCCTTTGTTCAGCCGGATCATGGCCGAGACCCTGCGCCTGAACCCGGTCGCCCCGGACCCGGGCTGAGGCCAGCCCATGTCCATGCCCATGCTCGTGCGCATCCGTCCACCGCCACGGCCCGCCGCGCTCCAACCCACGATCGTGGTTGCCCCCGGCGACCACCGCCAATGTTCCCCACGCTGGCCGGCCATCCGCCTGGCCGGTCACTGCCCAGCCCCAAGAGTCTTCGATGCCAGAGCACACCCCCTTCCACGATCAGGCCGACAACCAGCGGATCGTCAACCGCCGCATCATCGCCAGCGCCGTGCTGGTGATCGTCCTGACCTGCGCGCTGGTGGGCCGGCTGTACGTCCTGCAGGTGACGCAACACGACTATCAAGTGGCGGTGTCCGAGAAGAACCGTATCCACCTGCGCCCGATCCCGCCGCCCCGGGGCCTGGTGTATGACCGCAACAAGGTGCTGCTGGCGGGCAACGTGCCGACCTTCAACCTGTTCCTCACCCGCGAGCGGGCCGGCGACGTGGCGACGGTGATCGCCCGCCTGAGCCGGATCCTCGGCCTGGACGCCGGGCAACAGGCGCGAATTGCCAAGCTGTTGCAACGCCGTGGGCGGGCCTTCGAGCCGCTGATGCTGCTGCCGGACCTGAGCGAGCGGCAGATCGCCCTGATCGCGGTGAACCAGTTCCACCTACCGGGGCTGGACGTTCAGGCGCAGTTCTCACGGGTCTATCCCTTGGGGGAACATTTCGCCCACTCGGTGGGTTATGTCGGGCGGATCAACGAACAGGAATACTCGCGTCTCGACCCGGCCAAGTACCTGCGCAGCCAGTTGATCGGCAAGACCGGCATCGAGCGTTTCTATGAAGAGGCGCTGCATGGCCGCATGGGTTACGAAGAGGTGGAGACCAACGCCCAGGGCCGGGTCATGCGGGTACTGCGCCGCCAGCCGCCGGTGCCCGGCCAGGACGTCGTGCTGAGCCTGGACGTGCGCTTGCAGGGCGCCGCCGAAGCGGCCCTTGGCGAACGCCGGGGCGCGGTGGTGGCCCTGGACCCGGACACCGGCCAGGTGCTGGCCATGGTCAGCCGCCCGAGCTTCGACCCCAACCCCTTCGTCAAGGGCATCGGTGCCGGGGCCTATGCCGCCCTGCGCGACTCCGCCGACATGCCGCTGTTCAACCGGGTGCTGCGCGGGCTCTACCCGCCCGGCTCGACCATCAAGCCCATGGTGGTGGTCGCCGGGCTCGACAGCGGCGTGACCACCCCGAGCCAGCGGGTGTTCGATCGCGGCTACTACGAACTGCCCAACTACCGGCACAAGTACCGCAACTGGAATCGCGGTGGCGATGGCTGGGTGGACATGTACGACGCGATCATGCGGTCCAATGACACCTACTTCTACGACCTGGCGCACAAGCTGGGCATCCGCCGGCTGCACGACTACCTCAGCGAGTTCGGCCTGGGACAGCGGGTGTCCATCGACATGTTCGAGGAGTCGCCGGGGCTGATGCCATCCCCGGAGTGGAAACGCGCGACCCGCCGCCAGGACTGGTACCCCGGGGAGACCCTGATCCTGGGGATCGGCCAGGGCTACATGCAGGTCACCCCGCTGCAACTGGCCCAGGCCACCAGCCTGATCGCCAGTCGAGGGATCTGGCACCGGCCGCACCTGGCGCTGTCGGTCGGCGGCCAGGCCCTGGCCGACCCGCAGCCGCTGCCGGACATCCGCCTCAAGGACCCGCAGACCTGGGACCAGGTCACCCAGGGCATGCAGATGGTCATGCATCACCCGCGCGGGGTCGGGCGCCGGGCGGCCCGTGGCGCGCAGTACCGGATCGCCGGCAAGAGCGGCACCGCCCAGGTGGTGGCGATCAAGCAGGGCGAACGCTACAACCGCGCCAAGACCCATGAACGCCACCGCGACAACGCCTTGTTCGTCGGTTTCGCCCCGGCCCAGCGCCCGGCCATCGTGGTCGCCGTGATGATCGAGAACGGCGAGGCCGGCGCCCGGGTGGCAGGCCCGGTGGTGCGCCAGGTGATGGACGCCTGGCTCTTGGATGACAGCGGTCGGCTCAAGGCCGAGTACGCCGTGCCGGCCGCCGGGGAGCAGGCGGTGCTCGGCGAACCACGGCGCGCCGCCAGCGCAACCCTTTGAGGCCCATGCCGGGCCCATCGCCAACCGCAGTCGAGGAACCTTTGATGCGACTACTGAAGAACCTGGGCTGGTGTGCCCTGGCCATCGCCAGCCTGCTGGTGCTCGGCGCCAGCGGCACCTACCTGTACCTGCAACCGCAACTGCCCGATGTGGCGACGCTCAAGGACGTGCAGATGCAAGAGCCGCTGCAGATCCTCAGCCACGAGGGCAAGCTGATCGCCGAATTCGGCGAGATCCGCCGGATTCCCATCGCCAACGCCGATATTCCCGATGACTTCCTCGCGGCCTTCATGGCCGCCGAGGATGGCAACTTCCGCCAGCACGCCGGCGTCGATCCCTCGGGGCTGCTACGCGCGGCCCTGGAGCTGGCCAGGAGCGGGCATGTGCGTTCCGGGGGCAGCACCATCACCATGCAGGTGGCGAAGAACTTCTTCCTCAGCCAGGAGCGGACCTTCTCGCGCAAGCTGACCGAGATCCTGCTGGCCTTGCAGATCGAACGCAGCCTGTCCAAGGACGAGATCTTCAACCTGTACGTCAACAAGATCTACCTGGGCAAGCGCGCCTACGGCATCGCCGCTGCCGCGCAGGTCTACTACGGCAAGCCGGTGGCGCAACTGACCCTGGCCCAGACGGCGATGATCGCCGGCCTGCCCAAGGCGCCGTCACGCTTCAACCCGATCAACAACCCGGCCCGGGCCAAGCAGCGCCGGGACTGGATCCTGGGGCGCATGCACGAGCTGGGCAGCATCGATGCCGCCCGCTACCAGGCAGCCCTGGCCGAGCCGCTCACGGCCCGCTACCACGCGCCGGAACCCGAGGTGGATGCGCCCTACGTGGCAGAGATGGCCCGGGCGCAGATGGTCGAGCGTTTCGGCGAACAGGCCTACACCCGTGGGCTGCAGGTGGTGACGACGGTCACCGCGCCATTGCAGGAGGCGGCCAACAGCGCACTGCAAAAGGGCTTGAAGGTGTATGACCGGCGCCACGGCTATCGCGGCCCCGAAGCCCAACTGCGTGGCACGCCGCGGCCGGACTGGCCACAAGCGCTGCAAGCCTACCCGCCCCTGGGCGGCCTGAAGGCCGTGGCGGTGACCCAGGTCCTGGACCAGAGCCTGGTGATCGTCGATGGCAGTGGCCGGGAACACGCCGTGCCCTGGTCGACCATGGCCTGGGCCCGGCCCTTCATCAGCCACAACGCACTGGGCCGCGCCCCGGCGCGACCGGCCGACCTGATCAAGGTGGGCGATGTGATCCGCGTCGAACAGCAAGATGCACAGCGACTGGCCTTCAGCCAAGTGCCCAAGGCCCAGGGTGCGCTGGTGTCGGTGGCAGCGGAAGATGGCGCGATCCGCGCGCTGGTGGGCGGCTTCGACTTCCAGCAGAGCCACTTCAACCGGGTGCTGCAAGCCAAGCGCCAGCCGGGTTCGAGCTTCAAGCCCTTCATCTACGCCGCAGCGCTGGACAACGGTTTTACCCCGGCGAGCATCGTCAACGACGCGCCCATCGTCCTGGGCCCCGACTACGCCGGCCCGGCCTGGCGCCCACGCAACGAGAACCGCACCTTCCTCGGCCCGATCCGCTTGCGCGAGGCGCTGTATCGCTCGCGGAACATGGTCGCGATCCGCCTGGTGCAGGCCATGGGCATCGACCCGACCCTCGACTACATCCGGCGCTTCGGGTTCGCCGCCGACGATCTGCCGCGCAACCTGTCCCTGGCCCTGGGCACGGCCTCGGTGACGCCCATGGAGGTGGTCGCGGCCTGGAGCGTGTTTGCCAACGGCGGCTACCGGGTCACGCCCTACCTCATCGAGCGCATCGAGGACCGCAACGGCCAGCTACTCTTCGCCGCCAACCCGAGCTGCGCCCCCAGCCTGCGCAATCCGGCGCCAGCCGCCGTGGCCGAACAGGTGGTGGACGGCCGCACCACCTACCTGCTGACCAGCATGCTCCAGGACGTGATCAAGCGCGGCACCGGGCGCGCTGCCGCCGCCATGGGGCGACCGGACATCGCCGGCAAGACCGGCACCACCAACGACGCCAAAGACTCCTGGTTCACCGGCTACAACGGCGACTACGTGACCAGTGTCTGGGCCGGCTTCGACCAGCCGCAAAGCCTGGGCCGCCGGGAATGGGGGGTGACCATCGCCCTGCCGATCTGGATGGATTACATGGGCCAGGCCCTGGCGGGCAAGGCCCCCTACTCGCAGCCCGAACCACCGGGCATCATCACCCGGCGCATCCACCTGGAAGATGGCACGGCCGCGCCCGCGGACGCCGCGCACACGGCCATGGAGCTGTTCAAGAGCGAGAATGCACCGACGCTGGAGAGTACCGCGCCCGCCTCGAACCCGGCCGTGGAGCGCACCTTGCAGGAGCTGTTCTGAACCCCACGCCCCTAGCCCTGGGCCTCGAAACCCGGATGAAAGCGCACTTCACCCTCCGGGCAGCGGCCCTGAAAAGCCAGCGCCTGGAAGTACTCAGGGGGCACCCCGGGCAATACCGGTCCTTGCCCGGCCTTGAAGCCGAAACGTGCGTAGTAGGCCGGGTCGCCCAGCACCACGCAGCCGGCGGCGCCCTGCTCCTGCAACTGCGCCAGCAACTGGCGGATCAAGCGTGAGCCGATCCCCTGGCCCTGGCGCTCCGGCACTACCGAGACCGGCGCCAGGCCAAACCAGCCGGGCTCGCCACCGCTGAAGACCACCGGGGAGATCGATCCATGGCCGAGCAGTGCATCGCCCTCCTCGGCCACCAGGGACAGGGTCAGCGCGCCGGCACTGCGCAGCGCGTTGACGATGTACTGCTCGGTATGGCTGGAGTGAGGCGCATCGCGAAAGGCTTCGCGGGTCAGCTGTTCGATGGCCGGGATATCGCCGGGACGTTCGGCGCGCAGGATCGGGTTCATGGGCTGCGGATACTCTCTGCAAGGGGCCGGCGCTCAGCCGGCCGCGTCGATGTGGCGCCGCGTGTCGTGGTCGATCTGCTCGCGCAGGGCTCGGAACAGCGGCGTGGCGCTAGTGTAGCGGCGGCCGTAGTCGAGGTTGAAGCGGTAATCGAAATCCGCCGGGTTACGCCCCTGGTTGTGCTGCACCAGGGTCTCCAGCTTATCCAGGGCCTTGACCGCCTGGGCCTCGGCCGAGCTGGCATTCTCGTATTCGTCCCACAGGGCCAGCAGGCGCTGGCGGGCCGGGGCATCGAGGCAACTGGCGAGGGTCTGCAGGTCTTCGCGTTCCTGCTGGCCCTTGTCCGGGTGGGCCGCCTGCTGCACCGCCGGGATGTCGCCATGAAGGGCTTCGCCCAGGTCGTGGACGATGCACAGCTTGAGCACTTGCAAAAGGTCCAGCTCGCCCAGCTGGTCTTCCAGCAGCAAGGCCATCAGGCACAGGCGCCAGCTGTGCTCGGCGGTGCTTTCCTGGCGACCGCTGGAGGTGTGGGCACTGCGCAGTACGTCCTTGAGGCGCTCCGCCTGGCGCAGGAATTCGAGGCGACCACCGAGGAGTTGATCGTTCATGGCTAAACCTGGATGAAATGACAGCCCAGCCTAGCCGGCCCGGATTCGACAGGCCACGGATAAAATATCCGTGGCGCCGGAGCAGGCTGGAGTCAGAGGGTTTCCACCAGCCGCACCGCGTTGCCGTCGGACAGGTTCAGGCGGGTCCAGCGGCACTGGCTGGCCGCGATGGGCACGATGGCCGAATCGTTGTGCCCGCTGAAGAACTCCAGCGCCGGGGGCGCTAGCACTTCGCGCCAGCCAAGATCGTCGAGGGCCCTCTCCTTGCGCACGATTTCCTCGGTGCAAAAGCCCCACAAGGATTGCCCCAGCAACTCGCTCAAGGGCACGCCGAACTCCCCGGCACGGGTAGGCGAGCAGGCCAGCAGGCGGTGGGTCAGGTCGCAGACCAGGTGCACCGCCCGCGGGCTGTCGTTCACCAACCGGGCCAGGGCCTGGTCGGCGGCGGCGCTGAGGTTGGCCGCCAGCAGTTGCTCCAGCTTGGCGCGCTCGCTGGGTTCCATGGCTTGCTGGCCGTTTTCCCAGCGGGAAATGCTCGACTGCGCCACCCCGAACAGCTCGGCGGCGTGCTGTTGCTTGACCCGGTGCAGCAGGCGCCAGCGGCGCAGGGCCAGGCCCAGGTGCGGGGAAGTGAACAAGGATGCGGACATGAAAGCGACAGGTCCCGGCTGGAAAGACGCGATAGTTTGCCCGGGGCCGCAGCCTGCCGGCAAATCGGCCTGACCGAGCGCACCAGCGCTGGACAAGCGGGCCGAAGCCGCGAAAACTCTCGGCCCTCGCCCGCCATCACGGCGGCACCATCAGCCAGGGAACCCGGCAGAATGCTCAATGTGTTGTTCGTTTGCAGCCAGAACAAGCTGCGCAGCCCCACCGCCGAACAGGTGTTCGCCGATTGGCCGGGGATCGTCACTGCGTCCGCCGGGCTCAACCACGATGCCCAGGTGCCCCTGGGCCCGGAGCTGGTGCAATGGGCCGGGCTGATCCTGGTGATGGAAACCCGGCACCGGGAAAAACTGCGCAAGCGCTTCAAGCAGCACCTGCACAAGCAACAGGTGGTGTGCCTGAACATTCCCGATGACTACGAGTTCATGGACCCGCAACTGATCCAGCTGCTGCAACAACGGGTGCCACCCTTCCTGCCCGAATCCTGACGGCCGCTACGCGCCCGTGCGCAGCCTGCGGCAGCGGCTACACCAAACCTGCCGCGAAGCTGCGACAAGGCCCGCAGGGCCTTCAGCGATCGACCGTGTAACCCACTACTGAAGCGCCTGGAGCAGTTCCGGGGAGGCGTTGTACAGCGGGGTATGGCCTTGCAGCAGGATCTGCGCGCTGCGCCGGTAGGCAGCGCCATCGATCGACAGCTCGCCGCCATGCACGCGGGCGCTGATCAGGGTCTCGAGGATGCCGGCAGGGTTTTCGATGGCCAGCGGATACTCGCTTCGGGTCGCGCTCAATTGCCGGGGCTGGGCCAGCAGTTGCTGGGCCACGGTGCCCTCGGCCAGGCAGGCCGCCGCCAGGCAACAGCCGCCGGATACCGCCAGGGACGGATGGGCGTTCTGCGGGGTGAAGTAGCGGGTGGCGATATCACCGCCTTCGCGGGCCGGGCTGACGATGCAGATCTTGGGAATGGTTTCGCTGCGCCGCAGTTCCTCGGCCGTCAGCAAGCCACCGTCGCGCCGGCGCAAGCCCATGCGCAGGCCGCCCTCGACCATCAGCCCCAACAGGCGCTCCTTGAACAGCGGGTCGGCGTCCAGCTGTGCCGGGGTTTCCTGGCCGGTCTTGCCCAGGTCCGCAGCCCGCACAATGACCATGGGCACCGCCACATCGATGCAGGTGGCCGGGATACCGTGGAGCAGGTCGATCCGCTGCCCGGTGGGAAACAGCGCCCCGGTCTTGGCGCCTACCGGGTCATCGAGGAACAGGTCGACCCCGGGGAACTGGCCATTGACCCCGGGGATCCGCGTGTCGCTGAGCAAGCGGCCGGCGTGGAAGCCCAAGCGCGCGCGCAGGGTGGTCTGGGTGTTGCTGTTGTAGATCTCGATCTGCCCGTCATCGACTTCCGGCGACAGCCAGCCCCGCTGCCAGGCGTACAACGGCAGGGCCGCCGACATGTTGCCGCAGTTGACGCTCCAGTCGATGGCGCTCTTGCCCGCCGCCAACTGCGCCAGGGTGCTGATCATCCGCGTCTGGCCGGGGCGACGCTCGACGATGAACACCTTGTTGCTGGTGGGGCCACCCCGGCCCAGGCCGGTGATCTGGTTATTGCCCGGCCACTCGCCAGCCAGGGGTACGCCCATCAGGTGGCGCAGCAGCTCCTCCACCAGGGCCTCGTCCTCGGGCAAGTCTTCCCGGGCCAGGATCAGCCCGGTGGAGGTGCCGCCACGGGCGTGGCACACGGGAAATTCGGGGATGGGCATGACAGAGGAATCGGGCATGGCGGGCGCCTCCGGGCTGGGCGAGAGGGAAAGGCCGCCGACCCGGGCTCGGGGTCGACGACAGCCCATGATAAACCGCCGACCCGGCGCGATGTTGGTTGGCAGCGTCGTACTGGCCAACGATGCCAATGGCTAGTGGCGCTGGACCGGCTCGCCCCGCAAACGCCGTTCCAGGGCCGCCAGATCGTGGACGAAGCACCAATCGCCACCACGATCGGTCTCATACACCAGGTCGCGCAGCGCCCGACTACGCGCCAGCCAGGGTTGGATATCGCCCAGCACGGCGAACCTCAGGCCGTAGTTCAACAGCTTCTGCACCAGACTGCCGGCCAGTCGGCTTTGCAGATCGAAGAAGGCCTGGGGCAAGCGCTCGACGGGCCAGACGATCCAGCGCCCGCCCAGCTCCCAGGCCGCACCGATCAGTTGCAGCGCCGCGGCTTCGCTATCCAGCAACGGCCCTGCCTCGGCTGCCAGCAACACCTCTTGCCCGGCCAGTGTCCGCCGCTCAAAGCGCTCCATTGGAGTCCTCCAGGGCGGCGTTTAGAAAGGCCAGCACTGGCAGGCTCTGGTCGCCCACATAGTGCGGCTTGTCGACCAGCAAGCGGACCTGCGCCCGTGGCACGCAACGTTGCAGGCGGCGCTGGCTGTCGAGGCTATCCAGCAACACATCGCGCCCGCCGAGTATCACCAGCAACGGTATCGCCAGGCCTTGCAACTGGGCATCGCTGAAACGTGGAATGCGCGCCAGGCGCGGCAGAAAATGCCGGTCGATCACCTCGATCAGCCGCACCAGGGCCTGCTCCGCCGGCGGCAACTGGCGGGGCAACGGGCCCAACACCATATCCCGCACCCGACGCCGGCCCCAGCGTCCCAGCAACAGCCAGGGCGCGGCCCGCAACAAAAAGGCTTTCTGCCGGCCGATTCCGGAAGGCCCGAGCAAAGCCAGGGCCGCGACCCGCCTGGGTCGGCGCAGGGCAAAATCCAGGGCCGCCCAGCCCCCCAGGGACACACCGACCAGGCTTGCCCGCGCCAGCCCCAATCCATCCAGCACCTGTTCCAGCCAACGGGCGTGGGCGTCGCCGTCCAAGGCTGGGCGAACGGCAGCGCTCAAGCCGGCTTCCCCCGGCAGGTCCACGGCGTAGAGGCGAAAAGCCCGCGCCCAACACTCGACCTGGCGCATCCAACTGGCGCTGTTGCTCTGCGAACCGTGCAACAGCAGCACGGGCGGCGCGTCTTCGGGACCAGAGCGGATGACGAAGGTGTCGCCCAGGTCAGTGTCGATCCAACCCTGGGAATGAGCCACCGGCCACAGCCCAAGGGTCTCTCTGTACTGCGCCAGGATCGCGGCGGCGCCTGCTGGCGACTTGTACACCCCGCTCACGGCGCGAAGTTCTGCAGTAGTCGGTCCAGTAGGCCAAGCAGCGCGGCGGCGGTGCCCGGGGGAGCCACCAGCACCACCTTGAGCTGGTCCTGAGTGGGATCGAGCAGGGTCTGCAGGTGCACCACATCCTGCCCCGGGGCCGCCAGGGCTGCCTGCAGGCCACGCGCCAGGTACTGCTGCAACTCGATGCTGGCACCGGGAATGTCCACCACGCTGGTGACCTTGGCCTGCCCGGCCCGAGCCGGTGCCTGCTCCGGTTCGCCGGCCAGGACCTGCAGGCGCGCATGGGCGATACGGTAGGCGCGCCCGACCCGGGTCGCCGGCAGGCGCCCTTCGCGGATGAAACGCAACACGGTCTTGGGGTGCAGTTGCAGGCGCGCGGCGGCTTCATCGACCGAATAGAAGGCTTTGAACATGGTTCCTGACTCCGGAGAAGGACACCAAATATTACCTATCAATCCTATTAATAGGAACATTAAGGATTCTCCTGAGAGCAACCACTCGTCCAGCGCCGCCGTTTTTCTAGCCGGCCGATTTGACTCTGGAGGCCGGCGATCTAGATTCCACTCGCGACGTCATGGAAGTGCATCCAGCCCACCCTCCGAATCCTCGGCACTGGCTCGCGATGCTCAGTGGTCGCGCGATGAACATTGATTAGCCATGCCTGACAGCAGGGAGCTGGAAAAATGAGCGGAAACGAAAATACCATCGACATCATGATCCTCATCGATGTCGCCACCATCCTCGACTACAGCAAACAGGGCATTCTTCCGACACAACTGAGCATGGACCCCAGTAAGCCGACCCCGCTGTACAACTATTTATTGCCAGGTACGCAGACCAACGTCTCCAGCCAAGTGATCTGCATGTACACCGCCCGCAGCAACGTCAGCCCCGGCAGCAACAGCGAAGGCAGCGACGAACTCTCGGTGACGATGAAACAGGGCGACAATGTGTACTGGCGCACCACGACCCTGAGCAAGGACATGATTTACGCAGCAGTCCTGTACGACTACGAACAGACGGCCCCCAATCCCAAAGTAGATACAACGGTCTACCTCAAAAACATCGATGCCAGCGTCTTGTCAGATACCCCAATGCCGGTCATCAACAACCACAATCCACCAGCCAGCTACCACGATCAGCCAATCCCACAAAAGGTCACGACCTACTACTGGAGCGCGCAAGCCGTCAACAAATGCAACAACCTCAGGTACAACTGGTCGTTCATGCTCGTTGGTCCGGACAACGGTACCCTCGGCTATTGCTCCTGGGACCCCTACTTCATCATTACTTGAAGCCCTCGCCCCTCTTCCTCGCCAGGAAGGGGGGCCGCTCGCCCGATGCGGGCAGCCCGGCCCGTTGAGTCAAGGCGATGGCGCCGCTGGCTTCAAGCGCACCGCCACGCGCAGCCCGCGGCGCGTGGCTTCATCCGCAAAACCCAACTCGACAGTGGCGCCAGAGCGCTCGGCGATTGCACTGACAATCGACAATCCCAGCCCGGAGCCCACCTCCCCCATACCCAGGCTGCGGTAGAACGGTTCGAATACCAATGCTTGCTCCTCGACGCTGATGCCAGGGCCGGAGTCCTTGATCTGGAGGGTCACGCCCTCCAGCCCTGCTTGCACCGCCAAGTCGATGCGCCCGCCTGGGGGAGTAAAGCGAATGGCGTTGTCCAGCAGATTCCTGACGAGGATGAATAGGTCAATGTCGTCGATCAGGCCCGCCGTGCCAGTAGCAGGAGCGAGGCCGCGCCCGACAGCAAGAGCGCGCAACCACGGTTGAACACGCGGCGTCCGGCGGGTTGGCCGAACCAGCGGCGCATGTGCAGGCCCATGCCGGCATAGGCCATGATCGCCACGCACTCCAGTGCCAGGAACAAGCCTCCCAGCATCAGGAACTGCCCCGTTACCGGCGCGGCGGGATCGACGAACTGCGGCAGGAATGCGGTGAAGATCAGGATGGCCTTGGGATTGCCGATAGCGATCAAAAACTCCTGCCGGGCCAGGCCCTGGAGCCCGGCTGCGGCTCGCTCCCCATCGACCACGGTGCGGGTATCGGCCGTCCATAGCTGATACGCCAGGTACAGCAGGTAGCCCGCGCCAAGAATCTTGATCCCGTGAAACAGCAGCTCCGAGGCCTGCAGCACCGCCGCCAGCCCCACCGAGGCCAGGCCGATCATCAGCATGAAGGCCAGCAAGCGCCCTACCCCGGCCAGGCACGAAACCCGAAAGCCATAGGTGGTGGCGTTCTTCACCGACAGCAGGTTGTTGGGGCCAGGCGCCATGTTCAGGGCGAAACAGGCAGGCAGGAATAAAACCAGGGTCGCGAGGTTCATCGGCGGTGCACCTTGGGCTGGGCTTGGTGACGGAGCAACGGGCAATATAAAAGAGCGCCAGGGCACCACACAACCGGTCGCCCCTAGCACCGCCGCGCCGTGCGCTCGATGGCGGCCAGCACCGATGGCTGGCAGGCCGGTGGCAGGTCATGGCCCATGCCCGGGATCAGCAACCACTCGGCACCGGGGATCGAACGTGCGGTGTCCTCGCCACAGGCCGCGGGTATCAGCGGGTCTTCACTGCCATGCACCACCAGGGTCGGCGCCTGGATGCTGGCCAGCCGAGCCCGGCGATCGCCGGCACAGGCCAAGGCCGCCAACTGGCGCATGAAGCCTGCGGGATTCCAGCCCCGGCGCAACTCCTCCAGCACCAACGCGCGCTGGGCCTGGGCGTCGAACGCCTGGACGGTGCCGGCGATACGCCGGGCCAGGGCCAGGCGCTGGGTGACATGGCCCTCCAGGTCGGTCGCCGGGTCGGCCGCCGGAGCGGTCAGCAAGGCCATGACCTGCGGCGCGGGGGGCGGCAAGGCCGGGTTGCCGCTGCTGGCCATGATCGAGGTCAGCGAGCGCACCCGTCGCGGGTGTTCGCTGGCCAGCACCTGGGCGATCACCCCGCCCATGGAGCGCCCCACCAGGTGGGCCTGCTGGATGCCCAGGGAGTCCAGCAGGCCCAGGGCATCGGTGGCCATGTCGTGCAGGCTGTAGGGCAAGACCAACGGGTGGCCGGCCATCAGGGCCGCGAGGTCCGGAACACCGGCCTCGACCAGGTGCGTCGAAGCGCCGACGTCGCGGTTGTCGAAGCGAATCACCCGGAACCCTCGGGCCGCCAGGTCCTGGCAGAACGCCAACGGCCAACGGACCATCTGGGTGCCGAGGCCAGCGATCAGCAGGATCGTTTCGTCCGCCTCGTCGCCATGGCTGTCCCAGGCCAGCTCGATGCCATTGACCGGGGTACGTTGCAGTGCCGGGCAGCTCGGCGAAATCATTGCCCGGCTCCTTGGTCCACCTCTGCGCCTGCCAGGCGCAGGGCGTAGGCACGGATCGCCTCGGGCCAAGGCTGGAGCTGCTGGCGCAAACGCTCCAGGTCATCGGCGAACAGGGCCCGTGTCGCTTCCTCGTAGCCCGGAAGGTCCCCGCCCAGTGCCAGCATGAATTGATAGGCCGCTTCCTGGGCCTGACGCCGTTGTTGCCGAGGGTCGGGATGGCGCTGGGCATCTTCCACCAGCCGCCGCAACACCGCCGAGGCGCCGCCGGGCTGGCTGGCCAGCCAGTCCCACTGGCGCGGGAGCAGAGTCACCTCGCGCGCGATGACCCCCAACTTGGGCCGGCCGCGGCCGCGAACGGTTTCCGCTTCTGGCACGGCTGGCGCGTCGGGGTTGGCGGCCGGGCGATACCGGCCCCGGCCGGGTGGCGGGGTGGCTGCCAGGCGTTGCAACAGATCGTCCGCACTGCCACGCAGATCCAGGTCGATCAGCCGACCCGAGGCGTCATCGAACACCAGCAGCCCATGGGCTACACCCTCCCGGCTGGCTTGCTGGACGGCCCGGGCGACCTCGACCAATGGGCCGTGGGCCAGCAAGCGCTGGTCCTGGAACGCGGTGACGGGTTTGTGCAATGGATCGGACATGGTGACGGCCTCATGAAAGGAGGCCAAATAATACCCGGGTAATAAAAAATAAAACAATATACCCGGGTAAAATAAATCAGACGTCAGCCTAGCAGCTCACTGCGGGTCTTTCCCGGGACTTGCCGGCTCACTGTCGGTGGGAGGCGCAAAGCCCCAGTCGCCATGCAGGTACCAATCCTCGCCAAGCATCTCGGCCGGGTGCATGGTGCGATCGGAACCATTGCCGCAGGCCAGGGCATTGGCGGCGCAATAACGGTCACACCCCCAGCAGATGCGCTCGGGGTGCTTGGGGGAAAGAGGAAAAGGCTTGGCCATGACAGCTCCCGATATCAGGGAAGAGACCTGCAAGATAAAACCTCGTACCAGCTGCAACCTTGATCCGCATCAAGCCAGCCATGCCTTGTTTCCAAGCGGCCACAGGGGTCGATGGCAGTGGCCACTAGCCCATTTGTGCTAATCGACTGGCCACAGGAGCCAGGGCTATAGTCCTTCGCGCACGTTCCTTGTGTTCCCCCCTCTGCACCGCAGCCTTGCGGTGCGAGGGTTCCCTCCCCGTCCTGGTTGCCCGGCACATGCCTGCCGAAGGTGGTTGCGGGACGCAGATTTTTCTCTGAAAGCCCTGGCCAGATCGCTATGATGGATCACCATGAATCCCAGCATCGCCATCCGCCAACCTTGTCCGCCTGGCGCTTGTGTCTGCGAGCGCGAGCAGTTGCTGGACACCCCCGGGGCCGACCTGCGCATCCTCAATCTCACGCGCCAGGAAGAAAAACGCCTGGTCGAGCGCCTGGAGAACCTCAAGGACCTGGCCGACCTGGAGCACATGCAACAGCGGATGTACCAGCAACTGGGCATTCGCCTGGAGATCACTCCCAGCGACAATGAAGTGCGCAGCATGCGCGGCATCACCATCGTCCTGGCCGAGCATCCGGGGCTGTGCCGCAAGACCCGCCAGAACATTCCCGCCGCGATTCGCCGAGCCATGGAAGAGCGCCCGGAAATCGCCTATCGCCTGCTCGATTCCCAAGACCTGCTGCGCGGCACTTAAGGTGCCTCGGCGCTTGCAGCCGTGGCGCCAAGGCTTGAAAATCGCCGCTGTTTTTTCCTGGAATGCCCATCATGCAAAACACCCCTCTGAACGCCGCCGACTTCGAGGCGATCGAAGACACCCTGCTCAAGTACGGCGACGACCACTCGGTGCTCAACCCCTGCGAGCTGGACGGCTACTTCACCGCCCTGGTCTCGGGCCCGGCCCAGGTGGATATCGCCGAATGGTTCCCGGCGATCTGGGGCGGCGAGAACCCGGCCTGGGAAACCCCGCAGGAATGCCGGCAATTCATCGACCTGTGCGTGCGCCACATCAACAGCCTGGCTGAGCAACTCGAGACCGAGGCCGGGGGCTTCAAGGCCCGCTTCGAGGAAACCGAGCACCAGGGGCAGAACCTGTTGCTGGCCGAGGAATGGTGCTTCGGCTACCTGCGTGGAGTGGCGGTAGGCAACTGGCCCACCCTGCCGGCGCCACAGATCGCCCTGTTGCAGACCATCATCGACTGCGCCGAACAGGACAACTTCGAACTACCGGCAGACCTGGACATCCCCCGGCACCAGCAGCAGGTGGCGAGCATCGAACCCGCCGCCCGCCAATTGCACCAGTACTGGTCGAGCCAGCGCTAACCAAGCCTCCAGCCCTTGCACTTGCAGGGGCGTGCCTGGGCAGCGTCACTGGAAGCAGCCCTCGCTGGCCTCCAGCAAGTTGAGTAGCAGTTGCTCATCGATCTGCTCGTCGTCCAGGCCAACGGGGCCGGCCTGGTCCGGGTCCGAGATGCACTCCAGCACCCGCAAGGGCAACTGGGCGGCGCCGAAGAACGCCAGGATGTCGCGCACTTCTTGCTCGCGCTGCACATGGTCGTTGTGGAACAGCCAGGCGCTGTAGAACACCCCCTGGGGCCCCTGTCCCAAGTGCTCCCGGGCGATGCGCAACGACATGCCCAGGCGCTGGTGGAGAAATTTCACCAGCGCCAGGTCGGTGCTGGGGGCCATCAAGGCGATACTGATTCTGGACATACTCTGATCCTGCAAAAAAGTCGGTGGGGCTCGACCCTAGTCCGGGCGCCAGGGCTTGACACCTTGCAGATGCCGCTCGATGTCATCCATGTCGTCCTCGCCCAGGGTCAGGTCGAAGGGCTCGGTGAGGATCCTGCGCATCTGCGCCAAACGCCCGGTGACGCGCTCGTTGTCGATGAAGTCGGTGGTTGCGCGCTGGTAGTCCGCCACGGGCTTGTCCACGTAATGGCTGCCCATGCGGTGCAGCGACAGCATGATGAACTCCAGCTGCGCCAGGGCTTGCAAGGCCTGGTCTGCGGTGAGCGTGATCTTGCGGTTGTTCTCGCGTATCGGTCCTGCTGCCATCGCCCTGCCCTCAATCGCCCTGGGGGCCCTTGAACGGCGGCGCGCCCAAGCGTGCCGCATCGATGCCACAGGCCATGTTGCGCAGCTCGCCGATCACCGACTGACGGGGAAACGCCGCCCATTGCGCGTGGGCCTCCTTGCGCATGACTTCCACGCCCTGGGCGAAGGGCTCGGAGAAATACACCCGGCCCAGTTGCGCAGATTCATCGCGCTCGCAGTTGATGATCCGCACCACCCGCGAGCTGTGGATCAGGGGTTTGGAATCGCCCGGGGCGGTGGGCTTGCTGTAGTTGTTGATCAGGTAGAACTGCCGCAGATGCGGGTTGTTCTGGTACAGGGCCAGGGAGTTGGCCGCGAAGTAAGTCGCCGACTCCGGAGTGTCCAGCACTTTGAACATGGCCTCGGGGCGCGCCGCACCAGCATCGAGGGCCTGGTCATGGGCACAGCCCGCCAGCAGGAGCACGCCACCCAGCCACCACAGGCGCTTCATTGGGCTGCTCCCTGGGCCATGTCTGGCCGCTCCTGGCGCAACAACGTGGCATCGACGCTGCCTTGCAACGAGCAGAGCATGCGGGTCTTGCCGCCCTCCACGCTGAGCATGAGGATCTTTTCCGCAGAGCCCGGGGCCGGGGCGATCTCGGAAACCGCCGCCGGGTTGTCCTGCCAGGGCGCCTGGGCGCTGGGCTTGATCTGCGGCCGGGAGATGAAGTACTCGCCCGCCTCCTGCCAGCCGGCCTGGGGCATGGCGGCCATCACCGCTTCCCGGCTGGCATCGATCTCCAGGCCCCAGAAGTAGTAGATGCCCTCGCTGCCCAGGTCGAACACGCTGTCGTAGTAGCCGGTCAGCTTCAGGCCCTTGTCTTGCAGCGGGCGGGAGAAGGTGGCGGTGGAGGTCGCATTGTCATGCCGGTCGGGTACCGGAATCCAGGCGATGCCTTGCTGGTCGTCGTGCTTGAGGGCCACTACCCGGCCGAGCTCGGCGCGCTGCTGGTACAGGTCCTTGAAGAACGCCGGCTGGCATTGCATCAGGCTGTCGCTCAGGCTGGCCGCCAGCGAGCTACCGGCCCACAGGCTCAACACGAGTGCCAGGGGCTTGGGTGAATGGCGGGAGATGGCGCGAATCAAATCCATTGTCAGAAGCTTCCGGGTCAGGCGAAAAAATCGCGACTCTAAACCTCGCCAGCTTCCGACACAAATACTCCCGGGAGCCCAGGTTCCCGGGAACCGCCTCAGAGGAAAATGCTGCCACGCAGGTACAGCGCGCCATGGCCGCTGATGATCACCCGCCCGTTGTCCAGCACCTGGCACTGCAATTGGCCCTTGCGCGCCCCACCCTGCTGCGCCCGCAACTGACTCTTGCCCAGGCGCTCGGCCCAATAGGGGGCCAGCGAGGTGTGGGCGGAACCGGTGACCGGATCTTCATTGACCCCGACGCTGGGACCGAACCAGCGGGAAACGAAATCGAACTCCCGGGACGGCGCGGTCACCGCGATGCCTCGCACGCCGAACTGGGCCAGGGCCACGAAGTCCGGCTTGAGTTCATCCAGCAGGCGCTCGTCGTCCACCACCAGCAGGTAGTCGTCGGTGCGATACAGCGCCTCGGCCCGATTCAAGCCCAGGGCTTGCAACAAGGCCGCGGGGATCTCCACCGCTTCGGGCTGCTTGGCCGGGAAGTCCATGGACAGCAAGCCACCCTCGCGGCTGACGCGCAACTCGCCACTGCGAGTGAAAAAGCGCAGCACATCGCGCTGCTCGCCCAATTGCTCGAACAGCACCCAGGCCGCTGCCAGGGTGGCATGGCCGCACAGGTCGACCTCTACCGTCGGAGTGAACCAGCGCAGCTCGAATCCCTCGTCCTTGGGCACGAAGTAGGCGGTTTCGGACAGGTTGTTCTCCTCGGCGATGCGTTGCAGCACCACGTCCGGCAGCCAGGCCTGCAGCGGGCAGACCGCCGCCGGGTTGCCGCCGAAGACACTGGAGGTAAAGGCATCCACTTGAAAGATATCGATCTGCATCGCGGTCATTCCTCAGCGCCTTGGGCGCGGATCTGGTCCAGGTAGTTGTAGATGGTGTAGCGAGTCACGCCGAGGGCCGCAGCGGCCTTCTCGATCCCGCCCTTGACGATGAACAGGCCGCGCTCCTGCATCTGGCGCACGGCTTCGAGCTTGTGCTGCTTGGTCAACCGCGCCCCGGGCTCCGGACAGGCCGCCTGGATGATCTGGGCCAGCAGTTGCTCCATGTCCTGGGGCTCATCGCCCCGTGGCTCCGGCGCACTGCCCAAGCCCAGCATCTGCCCCAGGCAGGCATGGGCCGCAGCGATCCCACTCAGGTCGCTGTTGCTGCACAGGCTGGCGAACGGTTGCCCGCCGCTGTCGCGAAAGACCACGGTGGAGCTGCGCAGCTCGCGGCCATCGGGCGCCAGGGTCGGGTAGTTCTCCAGCACCAGCGGGGTGCTGCCGGAGCGGTCGTGCAAGGCCCGCAGCACCGCGGCGAAACCCAGGTCCTGGCGCGGTCCGCCCAGCACCGGGCCACCAACCCGGCGCCCGGTGACATGGCCGTTGGCGATAGCGATGATCGAGCGCTCGGGCTGGTCAAGATCGTGCAGGACGATCTCCACATGGGGCCCCACCACACCAGCCAGCATCTGCAAGGTACTGCGCAGCACCTGCAGGACCAGTTGGCGCTCGGCCAGGACGGCGGAAGAAGGCTGGTTCATGGACACTCCGGCAAAAATCTTCGGCGAAAAATATCAACGCAATGTTGAATATTCAACTTTTTGTTTACCCGACCTCGATCAGCCCTGGCCATCATGGCAATTGCATCGCCAGGGGCATTGCTGCAATATTCGCGGATGTTAAACATTCTCATTTAAGCCTTTTCTCCAGCCGCTTGCGCAAAGTACCCCACCCCATGACCCCCAATCTGCTTCTCGTGGAAGACGACGCCCGGCTGCGCCAGGACCTGGACCGGCATTTCCGCCAGCGCGGCTTCGCCGTCAGCGCCTGCATCGATGGCCGCGAAGGACTGGCGACGCTGCGCGCCGGGCACTTCGACCTGGTACTGCTGGACATCATGCTGCCCGGCCTCGATGGCCTGGCCCTGCTCGATACCCTGCGCCACGAACAAGGCATCCCGGTGATGCTGATGTCAGCCCTGGGCGCCGAACAGGACCGCATCACCGGGTTCACCCGGGGCGCCGACGACTACCTGCCCAAGCCCTTCAGCTTGGCCGAGCTGGATGCCCGGGTCGATGCGCTGCTACGGCGCATGGCCCGGGTCCAGCCGCCCCCCAGCCAACGCCAGGACCCTTTGCTCGCCTTCGACGAGCAGGCCCAGGACGTGCTCAGCCAAGGCCGCGCCGCCGGCCTCACCGGCTCCGAATACCGCCTGCTGGTGACCCTGCGCGAGCATCCCGGGCAGACCCTGAGCAAACCCTTCCTCTACCAGCAGGTGCTGCACCGCATCTACACCCGCCTGGATCGCGGCCTGGACGTGCACGTCTGCAACCTGCGGCGCAAGCTGGCCGAAATTGGCGTACAGCACTTGCAGATCCAGGCCGTGCGCGGTGCCGGCTACATCCTGGTACAAGCGGACCGCTGCTGATGCGCCGCCACCCCCTGTTGTGGAAGCTGGCGCTGTTGCAGATCGGCTTCTGCCTGCTGCTGACCTGGATCATCTGGACCTGGGGCCTGTCGGCCGAACGCAGCACTTACTTTCTCGACCCGGCCGACCGCCAGTACCTGGCCAGCTATGCGCAACAGGCCGAAAGCGCCTGGCGCCAGGACGGCGCAGCCGGGGTCGACGCCTTCCAACGCCAACTGGCCGCCCGGGAACACACCTGGGTCGCGGTGATCGGCGAGCGCCTGCAAAGCCTCGGCAGTACGCCCTTGAGCGCCGAGGAAGCCAGCCACCTGACCTTCATGCGCAAGCTGGACTGGCCCATGAGCCGGCGCCTGCAGGACGAGTTGCCCTACGTCAGCATCCAGTTCCCGGAGCATCCCGAACAGGGCCGGCTGGTGCTGCAACTGCCCGAACGCCTGCTGCCCAGCGGCCTCACGCCCTGGACCCATGTGCTCAGCCACGGGGTGGTGCCGACCTTGCTGGCCGCCCTGCTCGGCTTGTTGCTCTACCGTCATCTGGTGCTGCCGTTGAACCGCCTGCGCGACCGCGCCGATGCCCTGCGTGCCGACGACCTGGAGAGCCCGGGCCCGGGTATGCCCCTGGCCCGGCGCAGCGACGAACTCGGCGAACTGGCCCTGGCCTTCGAGCACATGGCCGAGCGCCTGCGCCAGAGCCTGGCCCAGCAACGCCTGCTGCTGCGGACCTTGTCCCATGAGCTGCGCACGCCCCTGGCCCGCCTGCGCATCGCCCATGACAGCCGGCTACCGCCGGAGCAACTGCGCCAACGCCTGGACCGCGAGATCCTCGACATGCAGCGCCTGCTGGAGGACACCCTGGACCTGGCCTGGCTCGACACCGAACGCCCGCAACTGTCCACCGAGCCGGTACAGGTGTTGTCGATCTGGGAGGCCCTGCGCGAAGACGCCTGCTTCGAGAGCGGCTGGAACCTGGAACGCCTGCCCTGCCTGCTGGACGCCGATTGCCGGGTCCAGGTGCACCTGGACAGCATTGCCCAGGCCCTGGAGAACCTGTTGCGCAACGCCATCCGTTACTCCCCCGAGGGCGGCCGGGTCAGCCTGCGCGGCTGGCGCGAGGGCAGCCACTGGCACCTGTGCCTGGAGGATGAGGGCCCGGGGGTCGCCGAACAGGACCTGCAGCGGATCTTCCAGCCCTACCAGCGCCTGGGCTCGGCCCAGGGCGAGGGTTTCGGCCTGGGCCTGGCCATCGCCCAGCGCGCCGTGGAGCTGCACCAGGGACGGATCTGGGCCAGCAACGGCCATCCGGGATTGTGCATGCACCTGCTGTTGCCGGCCGCCTGAAGGCAGGCTGTGCCAGCCCGTAGACCGCCCCGTTACCGCCGAAGTGTTTAGAAAGTTAATGCGCTTTACTCGCAAATAGCAGTCATTATCATTCGTGATCTTCCTGTTCCAGCTTCCGTCCCGGAGATCACCGATGTCCATGCGCTCGATGCGTCCTTTCGCTCCCTTCCTGCTGTCCAGCTGCTGCCTGCTCAGCCATGCCGTCCAGGCGGCCAATGCCGAGGCGCCGCAGCCGGTCCTGGAACTCCAGCCCCAGAGCATCGTCGCCACCGCCAAGGAAGAGACCAAGCAGGCCCCGGGGGTCTCGGTGATCACCGCCGAGGACATCCAGAAGCGCCCGCCGGCCAACGACCTGTCGCAGATCATCCGCACCATGCCCGGGGTCAACCTCACCGGTAACTCCACCAGCGGCCAGCGCGGCAACAACCGGCAGATCGACATCCGTGGCATGGGCCCGGAGAACACCCTGATCCTGGTGGACGGCAAGCCGGTGGGCAGCCGCAACTCGGTGCGCTATGGCTGGCGCGGCGAGCGCGATACCCGGGGCGACACCAACTGGGTGCCGGCCGACCAGGTGGAGCGCATCGAGGTGATCCGTGGCCCGGCCGCCGCCCGCTACGGCAACGGCGCCGCCGGTGGGGTGGTCAACATCATCACCAAGCAGGCCGGCAGCCAGACCCACGGCAATGCCACGCTCTACAGCTCGTTCCCCGCCCACAAGGACGAAGGCGCGACCCAGCGCATGAGCTTCGGCCTCAACGGCCCCCTGACCGACACACTCAGCTACCGGGTCTACGGTAACGTGGCCCGCACCGACTCCGACGACGCCGACATCAACGCCGGCCATGAGTCACTGCGCACCGGCAAGCAGGCCGGCACCCTGCCCGCCGGCCGCGAAGGCGTGCGCAACAAGGACCTCAACGGCCTCTTGAGCTGGCAGCTGACCCCGGACCAGAGCCTGGACTTCGAAGCCGGCTTCAGCCGCCAGGGCAACATCTATACCGGCGACACCCAGAACACCAACAGCAACAAGACCGTGAAAAACCTCCTGGGCCACGAGACCAACCGCACCTACCGCCAGACGTACTCGCTGACCCACCGCGGCGAGTGGGACTTCGGCAGCTCCATGGCCTACCTGCAATACGAGAAGACCCGCAACAGCCGGATCAACGAAGGCCTGGCCGGCGGTACCGAAGGCATCTTCAGCGACGCCAACTTCTACACCTCGGTGCTGCGCGACCTGAGCGCCCATGGCGAACTCAACCTGCCGCTGCACGCAGGCTTCGAGCAGACCCTGACCCTGGGCAGCGAGTGGTCGCAGCAAAAGCTCGACGACCCCAGCTCCAACACCCAGGACACCAAGGAGGCCGGCGCCATTCCCGGCCTGACCTCGAACAACCGCAGCAGCCAGATCAGCGCGCAGATCTTCTCGCTGTTCGCCGAGGACAACATCGAGCTGGCGCCCGGCACCATGCTCACCCCCGGCTTGCGCTTCGATCACCACAGCATCGTCGGCGACAACTGGAGCCCGTCGCTGAACCTGTCCCATGCCCTGAGCGACAGCCTGACCCTCAAGGCCGGTATCGCCCGGGCCTACAAGGCGCCGAACCTGTACCAGCTCAACCCCGACTACCTGCTCTACAGCCGTGGCCAGGGCTGCTACGGCCAGACCACCAGCTGCTACCTGCGGGGCAACGACAAGCTGGGGGCGGAAACCAGCGTCAACAAGGAACTGGGCCTGGAGTACAAGGCCGACGGCTGGGTGGCCGGCCTGACCTACTTCCGCAACGACTACAAGAACAAGGTCGAGTCGGGCCTGGCGCCCACCGGCCGGGCCAGCGGTGGCAGTTCGGCGCTGTACAAGAACGCCGCGGTGTATGAGTGGGAAAACGTGCCCAAGGCCGTGGTCGAAGGCCTGGAAGGCACCCTGACCGTGCCCCTGGCCAGCCAGCTGGCCTGGAACAACAACTTCACCTACATGCTGCAATCGAAGAACAAGGAGACCGGCGACTACCTCTCGGTGACCCCGCGCTTCACCCTCAACTCGATGCTCGATTGGCAAGCCACCCAGGACCTGTCGCTGCAGATGAACGTGGCCTGGTACGGCAAGCAGACGCCGAAGAAATTCGACTACCACGGCGACCGGGTCACCGGCAGCGCCACCCAGCAACTGGCCCCCTACGCCATTGCCGGCATCAGCGGCACCTACGCCCTGACCCGCAACCTGAGCCTGACCGCCGGGGTCGACAACCTGTTCGACAAGCGCCTGTACCGCGAAGGCAATGCCCAGGGCGTGGTGGACATCGCCGGGGCCGGCGCCGCCACCTACAACGAACCGGGCCGCACCCTGTACACCAGCCTGAGCGCGTCGTTCTAAGCCCATAACGAGAAAGCCTGATGAGAACCACGACCTTGCGCCTGGCCCTGGGCTGGGCGCTGGCCGCCGCCAGTGGCCTGGCGACGGCCCAACCGGCTCCCGAGCAGCGGATGGACAGCAGCCTGCTGCAACGCCAGGACCTGCCCTATCGCTTCAGCAGCCTGCAACTGGATTCCGCCGACGGCCAGCGCCACTACCAGCTATGGATCGGCCAACCGCTCAAGGCCGCCCCCGAGCACGGCTACCCGGTGCTGTGGATGCTCGATGGCAACGCCGCCATCGGCGCCCTCGATGCGCAGCAGCTCAAGCAACTGGACCCACCCCCACTGCTGGTGGCAGTGGGTTACCAGACCCCGCTACGCATCGAGCGCACGGCCAGGACCTACGACTACACCCCGTACCAACCCGGCCGCCAGGAGCAGCAGGACCCCTTGACCGGCCAACCCAGCGGTGGCGGCGAAGCGTTCCTGCAACTGTTGCGCGAGCGCCTGCGCCCAGCGGTGGCCGCCCGGGTAGCGATCGACCCTGCGCAGCAGACCTTGTGGGGGCACTCCTATGGCGGCCTGTTGGTGCTGCAGGCATTGTTCCAGCGTCCCGGGGAGTTTCGTCACTACGCCGCCGCCAGCCCCTCATTGTGGTGGGGCGATGGGCTGATCCTCGACCAGGCCCGGGGGCTGGCTGAGCGCATGCAGGGGCATCGGGCACAGCTGCTGCTGATGCGCGGTGATGCCGAGCCGGGGGACCCACGCCAGGCCCCGGTTTCGTACCCAGCCCCGGGGGCCGACCTGCGGGCCCGGCAGTTACGCGAGCAACTGGCGCCGGTTCCCGGCCTGGCCCTGGACTTCCATACCTTCGAGACGCTCGGCCATGGCCAGACCCTGGCCGCGTCCCTGCACTATGTGCTGGAGCGCCTGTACTTGCCCCCGGACCAGCCTTGAGCCACGAATTCCAGCGCAAGGGACCGGGTGCCAGGACCGCCGCCAGCGGCTAACCTGCCAGGCATCCCGACCCTTGCCCCGGATCACCGATGCCCGCCAGCCCCGATTTCGCCAGCACCTTCCTCGCCGCCCTGGATGCCGACTGGGCCCGGCATATCGCCGCCATCGGCCCCTGCCTGCACCAGCCCCGGCCGGAACGCGAGCCCTACCAGGCGCTGGTGCGCGCGGTGGCCTACCAGCAATTGCATGCCAAGGCCGGCGACGCGATCCTCGCCCGGCTGCGGGCGCTGTTTCCCGGCCAGGACTTTCCCAGCCCCAGGCAGCTCTGCGCAAGCAGCACTGAACAGCTGCGTGGCTGCGGTTTTTCCGCGCGCAAGGCGGCCACCCTGCACGGCATCGCCCAGGCCACCCTGGACGGCCTGGTGCCGTCGGCGGACGCCGCACGGGAGCTGGACGACCAACACCTGATCGAACGGCTGACGCAATTGCCCGGGATCGGGCGCTGGACCGTGGAAATGCTGTTGATCTACAGCCTGGAGCGCGCAGATGTGCTGCCGGTGGACGACTTCGGCGTGCGCGAGGGTTACCGGCGCCTCAAGGGCCTGGAACACCAGCCCAGCCCGCGCCAGATGCGTGAACTGGGCCAGGCCTGGAGTCCCTGGCGCACCACCGCCGCCTGGTACCTGTGGCGGGTACCGGTGTCATGAGCGACCCGGCAGTGCGGCACTGGACCCTGCTGGACCGCCACGGCCAGCCCTGGTCCAGCCCCTGCCCCGGGACCCTGGGCGGTCATCGGCGCAGCCGCATCTATGGCCGCCTGGACTGCCCCTGTGCCCTGGCCGCCATCGCCCGTGGCGGCTACGTACGCCACCGGGTGTTCTTCCTCGACGAGGCCACGGCGCTCGCCGCCGGCTACCGGCCTTGCGCCCGCTGCCTGCCCAGGCTCTATAAGGCCTGGCGCCACTCCGTGAATCGCTGAACCGGCAGGCACCTGCCAGGCTCTGGCAGCGATCCGGAGGAGAACTTGCCGGTATCTGTCGTGGAACGTCGCACCGTCGATTGAACCGCCGGCGCGTAACCCCTAAAGTCACGCCTTTCCGATTCCTGCTTCGAGATTGCCGATGGCTGCCCTTCGCCTGACCACCCTGCACACCACCCAAGCAGTACTGGACGCCTTTCGCGACAGCGACGTCCCGACCCAGGTGTTGCTCGAAGGTAGCGGCATCCAGCTGGCGGACCTGGAACTGCCCAACAGCCTGATCAATATCAGCCAGGAAATGCGCGTATTCAGCAATGCCGTGGCCTTTCGCCAGGACCTGGGACTGGTGCTTGGACGCAACCTGCACATCTGCGCCTACGGCATGTTCGGCCTGACCCTGCTGACCAGCGCCACCCTGCGCGAGGGCTGGTCCCTGGCGCTGCGCTACCCGCTGTTGCTGGGCACCTTCTTCCACCTCGACCTGGAACTGCGCGATGGCCTGGCCTGGCTCACCGCCGACCAGTACAGCGAGAGCGAGCTGGAAGTGTTCAACACCGATTTCTGCATGTCGTCCTACCGGGTCACCTGCCAGGACCTGCTGGGCTGTTCGCTGCCACTGCGCGAGGTGCACCTCAAGCACGGGCCGCAGCCCTACCTGGACAGCTACGAGCAAGCCTTCAATTGCCCGGTGCAGTTCAATGCCGGGCGCAACGCCATCGGTTTCGACCCGGAGTGGCTGGACCGGCGCCTGCCCCTGGCGGACCTGGTGACCCAGAACGACATGCTGCAACGCTGCATCCGCCTGAACGAGGAGCTCAGCGCCCGTCCGACCTGGATCGACCAGGTGCGGCGCATCCTCAACGAACAGCTGCACGCCGTGCCGGACTTCGACAGCCTGGCGCGCCAGGTGCACTGCTCCCCCAGCACCCTGCGCCGGCGCCTGCGGGCGCAGGACACCAGCTACCAGCAATTGCTGGACGAGCTGCGCTATACCCGGGCCCGCCAGTTGCTGGAACAGCACAGCCTGCCGGTGTATCGCATCGCCGAAGCCCTGGGGTTCAAGGAGACCGCGAGTTTCCGCCATGCCTTCCAGCGCTGGAGCGGTGTCGCTCCAGGACGGTTCCGGCAACTGGCCGGTCAGCTCGGTCCACTTTCGGACCGTTCGCAAGAATGACGTCAAATATCCCCTATTGACCGTTACCAACATTCTCTGAGCAACGCTTCCGGCGAAAAATGACGTCCGGAACGTTTCGCTTTCTTCAAGACATGGAGTCGTCGCATGAAATCGCTGCATACCGCCCTCACCAGCCTGGCCCTGAGCCTGGCCCTGACCTGCTCTTCCAGCGCGATGGCCGCCCCTGAACGGACGGTGAACATCTTCAACTGGTCGGAATACATCGCCCCCAACACCATCAAGGATTTCCAGGCCAGCAGCGGGATCAAGGTCAAGTACGACATCTTCGAAAGCAATGAAGTGCTGGAAGCCAAGCTGTTCACCGGCAACAGTGGCTACGACGTGGTGGTGCCCTCCAGCGGTTTCGTCAGCAAGCAGATCAACGCCGGTGCCTTCCAGCCCCTGGACCGCAGCCAGCTGCCGAACTGGAAGAACCTCGACCCGACCGTCATGAAGTTGCTGGAGCAGAACGACCCCGGCAACCGCTACGTGATCCCCTACATGTGGGGCACCAACCTGATCGGCTACAACCGCGACAAGGTCCAGGAACTGCTGGGCAGCGACGCGCCGGTCAACAGCTGGGACCTGGTGTTCAAGGAAGAGAACCTGAAGAAGCTCAGCCAATGCGGCGTGACCTTCCTCGACTCGCCCGCCGAGATGCTGCCCCTGGCCCTGCACTACCTGGGCCTGGACTCCAACAGCCAGAACCCCGAGGACTATCGCAAGGCCGAGGCCCTGTTGCTCAAGCTGCGCCCCTATGTGCGCTACTTCCACAGCGCCAAGTGGATGGGTGATATCGCCAACGGCAATATCTGCGTGGCGGTCGGCTACTCCGGCGGTTTCCTGCAGGCGGCCAACCGTGCCAACGAAGCCAAGAACGGCGTGCACATCGAGATGCGCATTCCCAAGGAAGGCACCCTGGCCTGGATCGATACCGTGGCCATCCCTACCGGCGCCAAGCATGTGGACACGGCCCACGCATTTCTCAACTACCTGATGGAACCGCAAGTCATCGCCTCCATCAGCAATTTCGTCGGCTACCCCAACGGCGTCACGGACTCCAAGGCGTTCATCCAGCAATCGCTGCTGGACAACCCTGACCTGTTTCCCAACGCCCAGACCATGACCCGCCTGTTCCCCCTGGCGCCGCTGCCGGCCAAGGCCGAACGCACCCGGACCCGGACCTGGATCAAGGTCACCAGCGGACGCTGAACCCTTTACCCCGAACACCTTGCGCGCTGGTGCACAACCGGCCCGCAAGCTTTCGCCGCCGACGTGCCCAGCGCAGCCGGCGCCCTTGAAAGAAGAGTTGTCCATGTCGTCAGTCACGCCTAGCCACCCGCCCCTGCACCAGCTGTCGATCGAGGCCTTGCTGCACGGTTTCGCCACCTTGCAGTTCACCCCGGTGGACCTGTTGCGCGACCTGCTGGCCCGCATCGAGCAGCATGAGCCACGGCTCAACGCACTGTGCGCGCGCCAGGATGCGGCGGCGTTGCTGGCCGCCCAGGCCAGTGCCGAGCGCTGGGCCGCCGGGCAACCCATGGGCCGCCTGGACGGCATCGCGGTGCTGGTCAAGGACAACCATGACATCCAGGGCTGGCAGACCCGCAACGGTTCCAGGGCCCTGGCCAATCGCCCGCCCCTGGAGCGCGACTGCGCCCTGGTGGCGCGCCTGCGCGAAGCCGGGGCGATCTTCATCGCCAAGACCACCTTGCCGGAACTGGCTTGTACGCCCCTGACCGACAGCCCCCTGACCGGAGTCACCCGCAATCCGTGGAACCTCGCCCTGCATGCCGCGGGCAGCAGCGGTGGCAGTACCGCTGGGGTGGCGGCCGGTTATGCCCCGGCCGCCACGGCCAACGACGCGGCCGGCTCGATCCGCACCCCGGCGAGCTTCTGCGGGGTGATCGGCCTCAAGCCCAGCCACGGCCTGGTTTCGACCAGCCCGGCCATCGATCCAGGTGGCATGTCCGCCGAGGGCCCGATCGCCCGCCATGTGCGCGACATCGCCTTGTTGCTGGAGCACATGAGCGCCTATGAGCCCGGCGAGCCCTTTGCCTGGCCCCATGCCCCCCTGGGCTTCCTGGAACGGATCGAGGATGGCGTCCAGGGTTTGCGCATCGCCTTCAGCACCGACCTGGGTTATGCCGCCTATGTCGACCCGCAGATCGCCGCCGCTTGCCTGGCCGCGGCGCGGTGCCTGGAAGAGGCTGGCGCGACGCTGGTGCTGGCCTCGCCGGACATCGGCAATCCGGCGCCCGGCTTCGTGCGTTCCTGGCCCGTGGAAGCGGCCAGCGCGGTGGACCTGGAGATACCCGGGGAGCAACAGCACCTGATGAGCGACTTTCTCCAGCAGACCCAATTGCGGGCCCGCCAGCTCAATGCCCTGGACTACGCCAATGCCGTGCAGGAACGGCATCAGGTTGCGCAGCAGTTGCATGACTTCCTCTGCGACTACGACCTGCTGCTGACCCCGACCGCGGTGGTCGAGCCATTCGCCGTGGAACTGCAGAGCCCGCCCGACTGGCCGCAGCAAGCCAGCAGCATGTGGCAGCCGACCACGTTCCCATTCAACTACAGCCGCCAGCCGGCGCTGAGCATGCCCTGCGGCCTGAGCGCCGCGGGCCTGCCCATCGGTTTGCAGATCGTCGCCCGCTTCGGCCGCGACGACCTGGTACTACGGGCCGCACGGGCCCTGGAAAAACGCCAGTCCATGGAGCTGTTCGCCCATCCCCCTGGGCTGTTGGACGCCACAGACACCCTCGGCACTGGCCAGTAACCCGTACAGCACAACCCGCCGCCCAACGGCAGCGACGGACAAGGAGGTGGACCATGGATTCTTCTAGCAGTTGGTACCAAGACACCCAATTCGAGCATGACATCTACGTGATGATCATCCGCGAGCCCAGCTCGCCAAGCCTCGACCCGCACCAGTCCGGCGCCAGCTACAGCTATGTCGGGCGCCTCACCGGCCAGGGCCAGCACCCATGCTTTTCCCTGCATTTTGCCTGCCCGCCCTATGGCAACGACTACCTCAGCACCGATGCCGCCCTGCAGGCCGGGATGGCCCACGGCCGGGCGCTGATCGAACACTGGCGCACCCGTGGCCGCAAGCCGCTGGCGCAGAACGCCGAAGTCGCCCTGGCCAGCTACAGCAACTGAGGTCCCGGCCCGGACCTTGGGTACGGGCCCAATGCCTCGGTCCTGGCTGGAACATGACCGGTGATCAGCCGTTGCCATGCACCGTTGCGAATATTGATGCCGGTCAAGCACTCCAATCGCCACACAGGTGAACCTGAGGGCAATCAGGGCTGTGGTTGCAGCCCGTTCCTTGCCTCCCAGGAGACTTGACCATGCCCAGCAGCGCTCTCGATATGCTCCCTCATCCGCCGTTCCCGGCGCAGCAAGGCCAGTACTGGATCGACGCCTTGAGCGACGGCAGCCATGTATTGATTCGCCCGTTGCGGCCCCAGGATCGCCAGCGGGAGAAGGCCTTCATCGAAAACCTCTCCCCCGTCACCCGGCACCAGCGCTTCCTGGGCGAGGTCAAGGAAGTGGGCGACCAATTGCTCGATCAGTTGATGGACGTCGGCACGCCACAGCGGGTGGCCTACGTGGCGCTGGTCCACGACAACGGCGAGTTGCGCGAAGTCGGCATCAGTCGCTATGCCCAGGTGGACGACCAGCCCTGGCGCTGCGAGTTCGCCGTGACCATCGCCGATCAATGGCAGGGCAAGGGCCTGGGTGGCCTGCTGATGCAGCACCTGATCGACGAGGCCCGCCACAATGGCTTCCAGCAGATGTACTCGGTCGATTCGGCCACCAACTATGGCATGCGCCGGCTGGCCAAGCTCCTGGGCATGCGCAGCGCCATCGATCCTGACGACGCTACCCAGGTGATCCACAGCCTGGAGCTGTAGCCTCCGCGCCGCGCCTCAGCCCGAGGCGCGGCCACACTGTCCGCAGAACCGCGCGCCAGCCTGCATCGGCGCACCACATTGCCCACACCCTGCTGCACCCAGCGATGCCGCGCATTGCTGGCAAAAGCGTGCGCCCGGCGCATTCATCGCGCGGCATTGCCCACACGCATTGCCAGCCCCGACCTGGGGCGAACCGGAACCATGATGGCCACTGCGGGAACCGCCATGCCCAGAACCGTGGTGCCCCATCAGCAAACGTTTGAAAAAGCTCATCTCGATCACTCCGTATTGAGGTGATCGCCAGTAAAAACCCTATAGCTACTAAAGGGTCAAGCCATGGCCGACAAGTGCTCATAGAGAATGGCGCAACCGACGATGATCAGTACCAGGCCGCCCAATGCCTCGGCACGCTGCCCCATGACCGTGCCGATGGCGCGGCCGAGCATGACGCCCAGGGTGACCATGGTCATGGTGGCCAGGCCAATGGCGCTGGCGGCGATCCAGATATTGACGTTGACGAAAGCCAGCCCGACGCCCACGGCCAGCGCATCGATGCTGGTGGCGAACCCGGTGACCGCCAACAACCAGAAGCCATGCTCGCGAGGCTTGTCCGGCTCGGCCTCAGCCTCCAGGCGCAGGCCGTTGTAGATCATGTGCAGGCCCAGCAGCACCAGCAGGCCGAAGGCGATCCAGTGGTCCCAGGCGGCAGCCCATTGGGCCGCTGCCTGGCCAATAAACCAGCCCACCACGGGGGTGATGGCCTCGATGACACCGAATATCAGGCCAATGCGCAGGGCTTCGAGCAGGCGGGGCTTGAACATGGCCGAACCTTTGCCGACCGCGGCAGCGAAGGCATCGGTGGACATGGCGAAGGCCAGGAAAATGATCGAGGCAGGATTCATCTTGAGTCTTCCGGTCGGGCTTGAGTCCACGACATGCCCACGCGCCCGACTTCAGCGCAAGCCTGTCGATGGTCTCACCAACCGAAACGGTGCCCGTACCACGGCAGGTTGCCGAGAGTGTTGATACGGGCTCCACCGCGACAAGCGGTGGCAGGTTACTCCCCAAAGAAGGCCGCAGCTTAACTTGGCCCTTGTGAAAATTTCATTGCTGCCCGGACTTCCCAGCGCCAACCACGCTTCGAGTTAAGAAGCGGTTTAACACTCTTTGACAGTTTCCTGACAAAGCTGCCAAAGACTGGCCACCAGCCCTTCCCTAGCATTCACCCATCCAATTTGCGCTCGGGTGCTTGCTACATGTCCCCCAAACTTCTCGGCCTGCCAGTGCTGGGCATTCTGCTGGGTAGCCTGGGTTGCAATGGTCAGCCGCCATCGCCGCCGTCCATTGCACCCGGTGACTACGCCAGCATCATTCGCTATTTGAAACAGCACATTCCACGGGAGATGGCCGAGCATCAGGTCCCCGGGTTCTCCATTGCCCTGGTGGAAGGCCAGGAGCTGATCTGGGCCCGGGGCTTTGGTCTTGCCGACAAGAATCGTGGCCTGCAGGTCACGGAAAACACGGCGTTTCGCGCAGGGGCACTGTCGCAACTGCTGACCGCCACGGCGGTGATGCAACTGGTGGAGCAAGGCCGCCTGCAACTGGACTCGCCCCTGCAGGCCACACTCAAGGAGTTCTACGTTCGCTCACGCTTTCATGACGATCAGAACGCCGCCGACCAGGCAGTGACCCTGCGACGCCTGCTCAGCCACCAGGCCGGGATGCCCGCCGAATACCTGCGGGACCTGCGCACGCCGCATATCCTCGGTGAGTTGCCGCAGAAGGTCAGCGGGGTCTGGCTGAACAACCAGCCCGGAACGCGAACGGCCTACTCCAATCTCGGTTACGCCCTGCTGGGAGCGGCCATCGAACGTAGCAGCGGCGTGGATTTCGAACAGCAGTTGCAGACCAGGCTGCTGCGCCCCCTGGGCATGAGCCAGTCGAGCTTCCTCGGTGACAGTAGCCACCTGCCCTATCGCACCCGGGGCTATGAGGACGGCGCGGTCAGTGTCAATGCGCCAGTGCGCGACGTTCCCGCCGGTGGCTTGTGGACCAGTCCACGGGACCTGAGCCGTTTCGTACGGATGCTTTTCGCCCAGGGTCGATACCAGCATCGCCAGCTGCTGTCGGCGGACTCCGTCAATGAAATGGTGCGGGTACAGAACACCGGCAACGTCATGGATTTCGACTGTCAGGTCGGCTTGGGCTGGTTTCTCTCGCCCTGTGGCGACGAGTGGGTGCGCCCGGGTATCCGTACCTGGCAACACAGCGGCAGCGGCAACAACTTCCATGCCCAGATCAGCGTGCTGCCGGAGCAGCAACTGGCAGTCATCGTCATGAGTAACTCCGGCACCGGCGAAGCCCTGGCCCAACCCTTGGTACCGCAGATCCTGCGGATGCTGTTGCAGGCCCATGGGGAGCCCGGCGAACAAGGTGCACAGGTCAACCAGCCCGCCCGGCAACTGGCGGCGCGGCGCCGGGTACCCGAGGCGGCGGACCGCCAGCAACTGGCCGGGTTCTACGCCACCGCCTACGGCGTGTTGCGCATCAGGGACCAGGGCCAACGCTTGTTCGGCGAGGTGGGCGGCATTCGTTTCGAACTGCTGCGTGATGAACACGGCTGGCTACGGGCACAGAAGAAACTCCTGGGTTTCTGGCTCCAGGACCTGGGCGACCTGGGTCGGGTGCAACTGGATGTCGTCAGCGTCCAGGGACACCGGGTGTTCACCGCCAAGAGCCATGGCCAGTTGCTGGCCGTGGGGGAGCGCATCGACCCGGTGCCCCTGCCCGATAACTGGCTGGCCACGGTCGGCACCTACACAGCGCTCAACGACGACGAGGCAAACACCCCCATGAGCGGCGTCGACATCGCTCTGGAGGACGGTTTCCTGATGATTCGCAGCCTGCAGCAGGGACGCACCCTGACTGACTACATCCTGGCCCCGGTAGACAACGCCCATGCGGTGATTGCCGGCCATGGACCCGGCCTGGGCGACACCGTGCGACGCCAGATCAATGGGGTCAATGTCCTGGGCTACTCGTTCAAACGTACCTATAACTCCAACCACCTGAGGTTCTAAACCGATATGAAAACCCTGAAACGCACCACCACCGCGCTGTGGCTCGGCACCCTGGGCCTGACCACGGCTTCTGCCGTGGCCCATGCCGAGGACTGGAAATTCGGCGTCAACGCCGGGGTGGCCAGCGTTCCACGCTACAGCGGTAGCGACCAGCGCGCCGTGATGCCGATCCTCGGTGCCGAGGTCGTCAGCCCCTACGGCATCTTCCTCAACACCGAGCAGGGCCTGGGCTGGGGCAACAAGTGGGGCGACCTGTCGTTCAGTACCTGGGTCGGCCCGAGCGAATCGCGCCACGACAAGAACCGGATGGGCCAGGGCTCCAAGCGCCTGAAGGGCATGGGCGACATCAAGACCCGCGCCCAGTACGGCGCTCACCTGGGCTATGACCTTGGCCCATTCGAGCTGGGCGCCACCGTGACCCATGCCGTGAAGAAGAACAGCAACCGCGATACCGGCCGGGCCTACAGCCAGCTGGAACTGAGCGTCGGCACCAACCTGTACAAAGGCAGCTACGGCAGCCTGGACGCCAGCGTCAACACCCTGTTCGGCAACGCCGACTACATGCAGACCTGGTACGGCGTCAGCAGCACCCAGGCGGCCAACAGCCGCTTCGGTGCCTATAACGCCAAGGGCGGCCTGGTCAGCAGCGGTGCGGACCTGACCTGGAGCCTGCCGCTCAACGAGCAGACCAAGCTGTCCACCCAGCTGTCGATGGACTACCTGGGCAAGAAAGCCGCCGACAGCCCGCTCGTCGATCGGCGCCTGCAGACGGTCCTCTCTACCCAGATCGAGTACAGCTTCTAAGGCCGCAAAAAATACGGCCCGTGATCACGGGCCGTAGGGTATTAAAGACCAGGCCCCGCGAGGGGCTTGGTCATTTTTGTGCTCGGCCCTGGCGCAGCGTCAATCCGTGCTGGCCCAGGTCATGCGGAACGAGGCACCGCCCCACTCCGAGTCCATCACTTCGACCTTGCCGCCATGCCATTGCGAGACCCTGCGCACCAGGGCCAGGCCCAGGCCGAAACCACCGGTACGCCGATCACGACTGGCATCGAGCCTGGAGAATGGCTCGAAGATCTTTTCCCGCCCCTCTACCGGCACACCCGGGCCGTCATCGTTGACCCGCACCTCGTAGCCGTTTTCCAGACGCACCAGGGACACCTCCACACGCCGCTCGGCGTAGCGAATGGCATTGCGCAACAGATTGATCACGGCCCGGGCCATGAAGCGCGGCTCGATGCTGATGTACTCCACCTGGCAGGAGCGAATCAGCAACTGCACGCCTGCCGCCTCGGCCTCCAGCGCAACGCTGCCGATCACGCTATCCAGCCAGCTCTGGGCCTGGATCTGTTCGCGCTTGATCGTCGCCGCGCCGTGCTCCAGGCTGGCGTAGCTCAAGAGTTCGGACACCATTTCCTCCAGCTCGCCCAGGTCGGCGTACATGTCGCAGATCAGCTCCTGGCTTTCCTGCGGGTCCGGGTTCTGCTTGAGCTGGTCCAGTTCGAAGGACAACCGGGCAATGGGCGTGCGCAACTCGTGGGACACGGCATTGGTCAGCTCGCGCTGGTTGGCGATCAGGCCTTCGATGCGTGCGGCCATGCGGTTGAAGTGCTGGGCCAGGTCACGGATGTTGGAACTGCGCGAAAGGTGCAGGCGGGTTCCCAGGTCGTTGCTGCCGAAACGCTCGGCGGCCAGGCGCAGGCGCTCCAGGTCACGCCAGTGCGGCCGTACCCAGAAGTACAGGACGATACCCAGCAGCGCGCCCAGCAAGGCATAGCCTGCAATGTTGTAGTGCAGGGTCATTGGCTGCTCTTCCGGCAGCTTGATGCTCAATAGCTGCGGACCGCCGTCGATACTGGAGATGAACTCGTCGTACTCATCGCCGCGCACCACCAATTGACTGGAGTCCAGCAGGGCCTGCTCGCGAGGCGTCAGGTTCAATTGATCGGCCTTCACCAGCGCCAGCAACAGCCCATAGTGAGGCTTGAGCGCCTCCAGCTGGCGCTGGCGTCCGGATTCGTCCAGCGGTCTTAGCTGTTCACCCAGGCTGTAGGCCTGCCCCCGGACCGCCTCGCGGTTGTAGGACTCGATCAGGTCGGCCGCCAGGTAGTTGAGGAAGATGTGTTGCACTGCTGCCATCGACCCGGCGAAACCCAGGACCAGGAACAGGTAGAGCCCCAGAAACAGCCGCAGCATTCAGATCTCCCAGGCGAACGGATTGAACAGGTAGCCCTTGCCCCACACGGTCTTGATGCAGGCCGGCTCGCGAGGATTGTCCTTGAGCTTGTGGCGCAGCTTGCTGATGTAGACATCGACGCTACGGTTGAGACCGTCGAATTCGATGCCGCGCATGCGGTTGAGGATGTCGTCCCGGGACAGGGTCTTGCCCGCGGCGCTGGCCAGCAGCCACAGCAGCTCGAACTCCATGGTGGTCAGATCGATCGGCTCGCCGCTCAGGCGGACCTCGCGGCTGCTGCGATCGATGTTCAGTACGCCGAACTCCAGGGCCCCGCGCTGGGCAGCCGGCTCAGGCACCTGGCGTCGCTGCAAGGCCCGCAGGCGGGCCAGCAGCACCGGCGGCTTGATCGGCTTGATCACGTAGTCGTCGGCGCCGGACTCCAGGCCGAGGATGTGATCGAGATCATCCTCCTTGGCGGTGAGGATCACGATCGGGGTGTCCGATACCGCACGGATTTCCCGACACACATGCAGGCCACTCTGGCCCGGCAACATGAGGTCCAGTACCACCAGTTTCGGTTTGAATTCGAGAAAAGCCGACAGGGCTACATCGCCCCGATGGACCGTCAATACTTCAAAGCCATGCTGGGACAGGAAGTTGGCGATCAGCCCGGCGAGCTTCTCGTCATCTTCCACCAGCAATACTTTGCCAAGACCCAGGTTTTCCATAGATACCAGTCTGCGAACGCACGATTTTTAAGTGCGCGCAGTATAAGCGGCAGGGGATTAAAGAAAGGCTAACGCGCAGCACAAAATCCAAAAGCTGCAGGGTTGCATGCAAGATTTCATCTTTTTAAGAGTTTTTTACAATTTGCCCCCAGTAAACCGGGGGCCATTGCTCACCAGGCCGGCACACCGCTGTGGAAACGGAACTCCTGGTCCGGCGACTGGATCAGTTCCTGCTCGGCGACTCGCACCTTGTCGATCACCTGGGCGATGTCCTTGGCGTCACCGTACTGATACGCCAGCTTCAGGTAGCCCTGGTAGTGCCGGGCTTCGCTCTTGAGCAAGCCGAAGTAGAACTTGCCCAGCTCCTCGTCCAGGTGCGGCACCAGGGCCTCGAAACGCTCGCAACTGCGCGCCTCGATGAAAGCCCCCACCACCAGGGTGTCCACCAGCTTTACCGGCTCGTGGTTGCGCACCACCTTGCGCAGGCCCGAGGCATAGCGACCGGCGGAGAGCTGGCGCAGTTCGACCTTGCGCTTCTTCATCAGGCGCAGGACCTGCTCGTGGTGCACCAGTTCTTCACGCGCCAGGCGCGACATCATGTTGATCAGGTCGATATGGGAGTGGTACTTGGCAATCAGGCTCAAGGCCGTGCTGGCGGCCTTGAACTCGCAGTTCTTGTGGTCGATCAGCAGGGTTTCCTGATCGGCCAGGGCGGCCTGGACCCAGGCATCGGGAGTCTGGCAGCCGAGGAATTCGGCAATCGGCGGGAAGTTCATCGGCGGGTATCCAGGCAATCCGCTGCGGCCCGCAAGTGACGGGCGGCGCTAGGGGTGATCGGTAACATGGGGCTCACGGGACAGGAGGGCTTTGCAGCCAAAGGCGCGATTATACCGGCCACGCCACAGACCACCAGCGACGGCGCTTGATATGCATCAACATCCCTCGAAGGTGCCAGCAACTATAGTTATTCACAGTAGTCGTTCATCCCTTCCTGGAGATCCCGAGCATGCAAAGCATCCGCAGTATCCTGGTGGTCATCGACCCCACGCCTGGAGAAAGCCTGGCCCTCAAGCGCGCCAAGCTGATTGCCGGGGTCACCCAGGCGCACCTGCACTTGCTGGTCTGCGACAAGAAGCATGAGCATTCGGCCTTGCTCAGCGTGCTCAAGAGCAGCCTGACCGGCGAAGGCTACAGCGTCACCACCGAGCAGGCCTGGAACGAGAGCCTGCATGAAACCATCATCGACGTGCAGCAGGCCGAAGGCTGTGGCCTGGTGATCAAGCAGCACCTGCCGGACAGCCCGTTGAAAAAGGCCTTGCTGACACCCGCCGATTGGAAGTTGCTGCGCTACTGCCCAACCCCGGTATTGCTGGTCAAGAGTGCTACCCCCTGGTCCGGTGGCGTGGTCATGGCGGCGATCGATGTGGGCAACCTGGACGGCGAGCATCGCATCCTGCATTCGAGCATCGTCGACCATGGCTTCGATATCGCCAGCCTGGCCAAGGCCCAGTTGCACGTGATCAGCGCCCATCCATCGCCGATGCTGTCGGCGGCCGATCCGGTATTCCAGCTCAAGGAGACCATCGAGAAGCGCTACCGCGAGGCGTGCAAGGCATTCCAGAGCGAGTTCGACATCGACGATAACCACCTGCATATCGAGGAAGGCCCGGCCGACGTGCTGATCCCGCACATGGCCAACAAGCTCGAGGCCGTACTGACCATCATCGGCACCGTGGCCCGTACCGGCCTGTCAGGGGCACTGATCGGCAATACCGCCGAGGTGGTGCTCGACTCCCTGGACAGCGACGTGCTGGTGCTCAAGCCGGCGGACATCATGGATCACCTGGAAGAGCTGGCTGCCAGGGCCTGAATGACCGGGCGAGGGAGTTCGCTCCCTCAAGGCCCGAGGCTCAGGAACCCAGCGCGTCCTTGAGGAAGCCCGGAGCGATGTAGCGCTGGTAATGGGCTTCCGACAGGAGGAAGAACTCCCGGTCGATCGCATCGCGCAGTTCCGGCAGGCCCCAATCGCGAAACTCCGGCAACAGCGCCATCCCATAGGCATCGAGCTGGTTGATCACCCGGGCGCCGCGGGCAATCAGCTGGTAGGCCCAGCAGTATTCGGATTGATGGGGAACGAAACGGATCTTGCGTTGCTCGAGCTGCCCACGCAGCCGCGCCGGGTCGAAGACCTCCAGCTTGGCTGCCATCACCTGCACCAGGAGTTGCTCCAGGCGCAGCCACACCGCCCGCTTCTCATCCTCGTTGTAGCCATTCCAGTTGACCACTTCATGATGGAAACGCTTGCAGCCACGGCACACCAGGTCGCCATAAACGGTGGAGCAAAGGCCGACGCAGGGAGTCTTGATGGTCTGATTGGGCATAGATAGACAGCACACGCAAAAGCAAAACAGGGCGCAATGTTAGCCCTTTGTCTAACATTGATCACCCCTCAAACTTTAATCCGCCAACTTACGTTTAGTTTTTTTTTGCCGTAGAATCAGCCAGCCTTTTTAGGCGCCAATGTCCGTTTGAAGCTGTTTTCAAAGCGTCACGAGCACAGTCGTTCCTTCAGAGCGGTGTTGGCGAGGGGTTTTTCCAGCGGGGAAAAATCCAGCGCCAACCCTCATCAGCTCCCGTTCTGCAGGCGTAAAACTTTGAAAGCAGCTTCTGTAAGGAATTGTCGGTAATTCTGGCTAAGTGGCCCACAACGCCACGCAGCGCATGAGTACGGCAATTTCGGGATGAGCGTCCCGGACACCCATTTGGGACCACTGATGAGGGTAATAACTGTGCTTGAAGCCTACCGCAAACATATCGAAGAGCGCGCAGCACTGGGTATCGTTCCCCAGCCGCTAAACGCCGAACAAACTGCAGGCCTGGTCGAGCTGCTGAAGAATCCCCCGGCTGGCGAAGAAACCTTCCTCGTTGACCTGATCACCAACCGCATTCCACCAGGCGTTGACGAAGCTGCCTACGTCAAGGCCGGTTTCCTCTCCGCCGTCGCCAAAGGCGAAGTCACTTCCCCTCTGATCGACAAGAAACGTGCCGTCGAACTGCTGGGCACCATGCAAGGCGGCTACAACATCGCCACCCTGGTGGAGCTGCTGGACAGCGCCGAACTGGCCGCCGTCGCCGCCGAACAACTCAAGCACACCCTGCTGATGTTCGATGCCTTCCACGACGTGGCCGAAAAAGCCAAGGCTGGCAATGTCCACGCCAAGGCCGTGCTGGAATCCTGGGCTGCCGGCGAGTGGTTCACCAACAAGCCAGCCATCGCCGACAAGTACAGCCTGACCGTGTTCAAGGTCCCGGGCGAAACCAACACCGACGACCTGTCCCCTGCCCCGGATGCCTGGTCGCGCCCTGATATCCCGCTGCACGCCCTGGCCATGCTGAAAATGGCCCGCGACGGCATCGTGCCTGAGCAACAAGGCGCCATCGGCCCGCTCAAGCAGATCGAAGAAGTCAAGGCCAAGGGTTTCCCGGTTGCCTACGTCGGTGACGTGGTCGGTACCGGTTCTTCGCGTAAATCGGCAACCAACTCGGTGCTGTGGTTCTTCGGCGACGACATCCCGTACGTGCCGAACAAGCGCGCCGGCGGCTTCTGCTTCGGCAGCAAGATCGCCCCGATCTTCTACAACACCATGGAAGATGCTGGCGCACTGCCTATCGAGTTCGACGTTTCGAACCTGAACATGGGCGACGTGATCGACGTCTACCCGCACGCTGGTAAAGTCTGCAAGCACGGCACCGACGACGTCATCACCACCTTCGAACTGAAGACTCCGGTCCTGCTGGACGAAGTTCGTGCTGGCGGCCGTATCCCGCTGATCGTCGGCCGTGGCCTGACCGAGAAAGCCCGTACCGAACTGGGCCTGGGCCCAACCAACCTGTTCAAGCTGCCAGAAGCTCCTGTCGATACCGGCAAGGGCTACACCCTGGCACAGAAAATGGTTGGCAAGGCCTGCGGCCTGCCGGAAGGCAAAGGCGTGCGCCCTGGCACCTACTGCGAACCGAAGATGACCACCGTCGGCTCCCAGGACACCACTGGCCCGATGACCCGTGACGAACTCAAGGACCTGGCGTGCCTGGGCTTCTCCGCTGATCTGGTGATGCAGTCCTTCTGCCACACCGCGGCTTATCCAAAGCCGATCGACGTGACCACCCACCACACCCTGCCCGACTTCATCATGACCCGCGGCGGCGTTTCCCTGCGTCCGGGCGACGGCATCATCCACAGCTGGCTGAACCGCATGCTGCTGCCTGACACCGTCGGCACCGGTGGCGACTCCCACACCCGCTTCCCGATGGGCATCTCGTTCCCGGCCGGTTCTGGCCTGGTCGCGTTCGCCGCTGCCACCGGCGTCATGCCGCTGGACATGCCGGAATCGATCCTGGTGCGCTTCAAGGGCAAACTGCAACCTGGTATCACCCTGCGTGACCTGGTTCATGCCATCCCTTACTACGCCATCCAGAAAGGCCTGCTGACCGTCGAGAAGAAAGGCAAGAAAAACGCCTTCTCCGGCCGCATCCTGGAGATCGAAGGCCTGGACGAGCTGACCGTCGAACAAGCGTTCGAACTGTCCGACGCCTCCGCCGAACGTTCCGCTGCCGGTTGCACCATCAAGCTGCCAGAGAAGGCGATCGCCGAGTACCTGCAGTCGAACATCACCCTGCTGCGCTGGATGATCGGCGAAGGCTACGGCGACGCCCGCACCATGGAACGTCGTGCTCAAGCGATGGAAGCCTGGCTGGCCAACCCGCAGCTGATGAGCGCCGACAAGGACGCCGAGTACGCCGAAGTCATCGAGATCGACCTGGCCGACGTCAAGGAGCCTGTGCTCTGCGCGCCGAACGACCCGGACGACGCTCGCCTGCTGTCCAGCGTCGCTGGCCAGAAGATCGACGAAGTGTTCATCGGTTCGTGCATGACCAACATTGGCCACTTCCGTGCAGCCGGCAAGCTGCTGGACCAGGTCAAGGGCCAGCTGCCAACCCGCCTGTGGCTGTCGCCGCCAACCAAGATGGACGCCCACCAGCTGACCGAGGAAGGCTACTACGGCATCTACGGCAAGGCTGGCGCGCGCATGGAAATGCCGGGCTGCTCGCTGTGCATGGGTAACCAGGCACGTGTAGAGCCGAACTCGACCGTAGTGTCGACTTCGACCCGTAACTTCCCGAACCGTCTGGGCGATGGCGCCAACGTCTACCTGGCTTCGGCCGAGCTGGCGTCGGTGGCTTCGATCCTGGGTCGCCTGCCGACCGTCGAGGAGTACATGGAATACGCCGGCAAGATCGACAGCATGGCAGCGGACGTATACCGCTACCTGAGCTTCGACCAGATCGCCGAGTTCCGCGAAGCGGCCGCCAACGCCAAGATCCCGGTGATACAAGCCTAAGGCTCTAGCGTTGTAGAAAGAACGCCGCGTATTCCACGATACGCGGCGTTTTTTATTGCCCGTGATCCAGTTCTTCGTGCCTGAGTGACAGGGCTGCAGCGCTGGACCCGTACTGATCGAAGCCTCAGAGATCGAGAACCACCCTCCCCTTGGCTCGTGAAACACAAGGCAGCATCCGGTCTCCCTGTAGCCGCTCGGCCTCGCTCAACACCGCATCACGATGGATGAGCTCACCCTCGATCACACCCACCTCGCAACTGCCGCAGGTGCCTTCCCGACAACTGAAAAGACACCTGCAACCGGCGTCGAGCAGACATTGCAACAAGCTTTCTTGAGCCGGCACTGTAATCGTTTGCCCGGAAGAGGAAATGACTGCATCGAACGGTTGCTCGGCATCCACCCCGATTATCGGCGCGGCCTTGAAGCGCTCGACGACTAACCGGTCACTCATGCCCAGGAGCTCGCAGCGCTGCCCAAGGGCATCTAGCATCCCTGCCGGGCCACAGGCAAACGTCAGGCCTGGAGCAGCATCCAGAACCTCTTCTAGAACGAGCACAGCCGCCCCCGTCTCGACGATCCGTACCTGTCCATCCAAGGCACATAAACGATCGACGAATGCCATGTCCGATCGACATCTACCGGCATAGGTGAGCCGCCACGGCCTACCCAGGGTATTGACATGCTCCACCATGGAAATGATCGGGGTAATACCGATACCACCAGCGACGAAGTTATAGAACGGCGCGTCCACCAGCTGAAAATGGTTAGCTACGCGGCGGACGTCCAGCAAGGCCCCGACCCGCAAGCTGTCATGAATAGCCTGGGACCCACCCCGGCCGCTCAACTCCCGCAACACGGCAATGCTGTAGTGCTGGCGATCAGCCAGATCACCACACAGGGAGTAGTGCCTGAGAAACCGCCCCAGGACATCGATCTCCAAGTGAGCGCCCGGCTGCCAAGGCGGTAGTTCTTCCCCTGAGGGCGAACGCAGCTTGATGGAAATGATCCGATCCGCCTCGAGAGTGATCTGTGACACTTGCAGCTTCATGAGGAACTTCCCGATACCGAGATGCGCCCCTCTATATCCGAGAGGATACGCCGGAACACCATCCCGGCGATGTCCGGCACTCTGATGTGCAACTCTTCACGCAAGTCGGTGGGAATCTCTTCCGGACGTACTGTTTCAAGAATCGCCGCATCCTGCTTGATCACGGTATCGACGAAGCTCAGATATTGCGCATCCGAGCCGGGATCGGTATCGAAACTGCGCACGAATGTCACGTAAGCCCGGGTGCGTTTTTCATCGATGGGCGCAGCGAATAATGATACGCAGGTCCATTCGCCCGTCCGGGGCGTCGAACGACGGATATGTCCAGTGAAAGGCGCCAAATAGGTGTAGCGAAGCGCAAGCTTCTCGCTACTGTCAGTGGTCAAGTCTCCCGGCTGGAGTTGCAGGTAACTGAAGTCGAGGCGGTATTCAGTGCTCTCGACATCGTAAGGTTCGATCTGAGTATCAGCCCGATCTCCCAGCCAACTGTCGTGGACAAACGGGAAGTGAGCCAGGTCGAGGAAATTTTCCACTGCGCGGCCGGCACCGACATTCCAGTCATAAACATCCACTATCAGCGAACGCGTGCCCGGTGTTGCATAGTCGGCATCGGGCAGGTAGTCCGGGAAAGGAGCGAGTGGTTCGCCAAGCGCCACCCAGACGATGTCGTTCTGTTCACGCACCTGGTAGCTGATCGCCCTGGCCTTTGACGGGATCGGCTGCCCCGGGGGTAGAGCCGGGATGCGTACGCACTGCCCGGCGTGATCGTAGCGCCAGCCATGATATGGGCACTCAAGGGTTCCATCATCGAGAACCCGGCCAATGGACAGTGCGCACCCACGATGGATACACAGGTCCTTCAAAACCGTGATCCCGAACTGCGTCCTGTAGGCCACGAGGTTCTCCCCCAGCAACATGAACCTGGCGGGCTTGCCACCAACCTCTGTAGATAAAGCCAGCGGATGCCAGAAATTGCGGTATGCAGTCATCTTGGTCATGTGACCCCCTCCCTTCGCCAGTGTGCTCTCGGTGTGTGAACTACGAGACCTGTCCGGAGGATGCAAACCAGGATATCAATGGCGGAAGATCTACCGCTCGATGGCCTGCAGCCCATGTAATCTGGTGTTTTTATACTGAAATAAGAGAATCACGTTCTTTTTTGACGCACAAGATTTTTTTGCCAGGCACAGATCACCACCGCGCGCCCAGGTGTCAAGCCGAGGGTTTTGACGAAGATTATTTTTTTTGGGACGGGGCTCGACCCGACCAACGGCAACTCAATAGCAGATCCACCATTGCCCTCTCGACTTCAGGCATGACCGGGTCGTGCTGGTTGAAAGAGCGCAACGCCTTCATTCGCATGGCCATGCCATCGAAGGTCAGCATCAGCAGATGGACTGCGGCACGCAGGCGAGGGTCGTCGCTATCGTAGCCATCGAGCGAAGTGCTGATAATCTGGATGATTCTTGCCTCGGTCCAAAGCAGGAGATCAGGGGAATAATGGTCCTTGGCCTGCACCACGGCCAAGCCTTCCATCAACGCCGACGTGTAGCCGGTAGCATCATCAACGATGTCCACCAGCAAGCCGTGAACCAGTCTCTGGACCCTGGTCCGTGGCGTCCTGGCTCGAGCCACTCGGCTATCGAGCATCTCCATTTGCTCCTGCAGCCACTGCCCGTAGATCTCCAGGTAGATTTGCAGCTTCGAGTCAAAATAGATGTAGACGTTAGAGGGGACGATACCCGCGCCTTTGGCAATTTTGGCGACGGTGGTATCCATGTAGCTGCTCATAGCGATTTGTTTCGCCGCCGAATCCAGGATTGCCTGCCTTACCTCACCACTCTTGACACGGGCCAATGCACTCTCCTTGAACACCATTGTGTGATGCTGCCTGGCAGCCTCTCAGAGTGGTGCATTGTAACTTCGGGCGCCCTCCAGTGAATGCACTCAACTTGCGTTATCAACGATCTCGGCAACATCGGCCAGCACAAGCTAGCCGTGGCTCTTGGTATAGCGTCGCGGCGAGACCCGGGTCCACGCCTTGAACGCCCGGGAGAATGTCGCCTGGTCGGAATAGCCCAGGTCCTGGGCCACTGCCGAAAGCGGCATGTCGCAAGCCTGGAGCAGGTTTTGCGCCTTCGCCTGGCGCACCTCCTTTAACAGGCTGCGAAAGGAGCTCCCCTCTTCGACCAGGCGCCTGCGCAAGGACCGTGAGGAAAGGTCCAGCGCGGCGGCAATCGAATCGCAATCCACCGAGGCACATCCCAGCCGGCGGGCGATCAGTTCGCGGGCTTGCATGGCCAGCCCCCTGGTCGTGGTGTTTTCTGGGCCCAGCAAGTCCAGCAGGTGGCGTTCCAGGACGCGTTTGAGCCCGATATCCTGCCCGCCTGCGGCACGGGAGAACGGGCGTTCGAGGTCGCTGTTGAGCAACACCAATTGGTTGGCGCCCTGGTGGCCGCGCACCGGCGCCTTGAAAAAACGCTCCAGGTGCTGCTTCTTGCCGGCTATCGAGTGCTCGAAATGCACCTGCACCGGCGCCCATTGTGTCGTCAGCAACTGCTTGATCAAGCCTGCGATCCCGGACAGGGTGAATTCCGCATCCTGGCGGCGCGGCCAGATACCCGGGTCCTGGATCCGATAGCTCAGGACGCTCGTTTGCGGGCCGCAAGCCAGCTCCAGCAACGAGTGGGTCTGCCAGCGCATCTGGAACTTAATGACGTAGTCCAGGGCATCGTGCAGGTTGGCGCAGGCCTTGAACAAAGCATGAAAAGGCCCCAGTTCCTCGAGCCCGAACTGCGTTCCCATGTCCAGGCCGAGAAAAGGCCGGTCGAACCTTTGCGCCGCCTGCTCGAGCAACGACACATAGCGCCCCAGTGCTATGCGCTCATAGGGCGTCGCAGCCTGGGATCGGTAGAGGCCGTGCTCACGTAACAACGAATCCAGCCGCCTGCCCACATTGGCCAGGGCCTTGAGCAGCGTGATCAGGTACAGGGTACGGGTCGTCGCCGGTTCACCGGTATCCGGACGGCACTCATGAGTTACCTCAAGCAGTTCCTTCATACGCATCACCCCTCGCAGGCCATCCTGGCGTTAGTCGATCGCGCCCTCCTATCGGCCTGGCCCCTACCAGTACACGGCGCAGGGACATCAGTTTCCGCTCTTTCCCACAGGCCGCCAGAGCCGAATAGCGTGTTGGCCGATTCTGCAAATTCTGCATCCGGTTTTGCAATTTACCGCGGTTCTGGCCCACGGCAAGATCCGCCCAACAACAACAACAACAACAACAACAACAACAACGCCTGAAAGGATGTGAGAGATGAACGCCTCGACGAAGATCGACTTTGTTTATCTGTCCGAACCGGACATGGTCCGGGCCGGTGTGACCGACATGCCCAGCTGCGTGGACACCATCGAAGAAGTGTTCGGCCTGCTCTATCACAACGACTACCGCATGGCGGGCGCCAACAATAGCTCCCATGGTGCACTGATGGTGTTCCCCGAGAACTCGCCCTTTCCCGATATGCCCAAGCCCACCGCCGACCGCCGCTACATGGCGATGCCGGCCTATCTGGGAGGGCGTTTTCGCATGGTCGGCATGAAATGCTACGGCTCCAATGCCGAGAACCGCGACAAGGGCCTGCCCCGCTCGATCCTGATGTTCATGCTCAATGACGCCGATACCGCCGCTCCGCTGGCCTTCATGTCGGCCAACCTGTTGTCGGCTTACCGAACAGGTGCCGTGGCCGGGGTTGGTGCCCGGCACTTGGCGCGCCAGGACTCCCGGGTAGTCGGGATCCTCGGCCCGGGCGTCATGGCCCGGACCTCGCTGGCCGCTTTCATGGCGGTATGCCCTCAGATCGACACGGTGAAGATCAAGGGGCGCGGCCAGCACAACCTCCAGGCCTTCCTGGTCTGGGTCGCCGAGACCTTCCCGCAGATCACCCGAGTGCAGGTGGTCGACAGCCTGGAAGCGCTGGTACGCGACAGCGACATCGTGACCTTCTGCGCTTCCGGCGTGGTCAGCGACCCTTCGACCTACCCCACGGTCCGGCGCGAGTGGCTAAGGCCCGGAACCTTCCTGTCGATGCCGGCCACCTGCAACATGGACCAGGCCATGGAGGCCGCGGACATTCGCAAGGTGCTGGACCACACCGCGCTCTACGAAGCCTGGTATGACGAAGTGCCCAAGCCTTCCCACGCCACTGTCCCGATGATCGGCATGCGCTTCATGGACCTGCTCGCCACAGGCGGGATGCAACGCGAGCAGCTCGAGGACCTGGGTGCGATTGTCGCTGGCCAGGCGCCTGGCCGACGCTCCGAGGACGACATCATCATGCTGTCGGTGGGCGGCATGCCCGTAGAAGACGTGGCCTGGGGCACGGTGGTCTATCGCAATGCCCTGGAGCGCGGGATCGGCGTCAGGCTCAACCTGTGGGAACAGCCCGCCCTGCGCTGAGACCGGGTCGCGAGCAGCGGCCCGGGTGATATCCAAGCTGAAGGAGACGAGCCGTGGCTCCCCTGATCACTCCAGTCCAGACCTCGCTGGACCTACCCGAAGCGACCACCGTGGTGGTCATAGGCGGCGGCATCATTGGCCTGGTCGCCGCCCTGGTCCTGGCCGAACGCGGCACGCCCGTGGTCGTGCTGGAAAAAGGCCGGATCGCTGGCGAACAGTCCTCGCGCAACCAGGGCTGGATTCGCAAGATGAGCCGCTCGGCGCCAGATGTCCCGCTGGCCATGGCCGCCGATCCACTATGGAACGGCCTGGCGGCCCGTGTCGGTGCCGATGTCGGCTACCGCCGCGCCGGCATCCTGTACCTGGCCCGCAACGAATCCGAATTGGCCGTGCACCAAGACTGGCTCGACTCGGTACAAGACCTGGCGTTGGACTCGCGCCAGATCAGTGCTCTGCGTATCGGGCTCCTGGCGCCAGGCGGCAGAGGCCACTGGGCAGGCGGCCTTTACACACCTTCGGACGGACGCGCCGAACCGACCCTGGCGGCCAGCGCGATCGCCCGTGCAGCCATGGCAAAGGGCGCCGTGATCGTCGAGCACTGTGCGGTACGGACCCTGTCGCTGGCCGCCGGCAGGATCGCCGGGGTCGTCAGCGAACGCGGCGAGATCCGCTGCGAACAGGTGCTGCTGGCGGGCGGCCTGTGGTCGCGACGTTTTCTGGGCAACCAGGGCATCGACCTGCCGACCTTGCCCCTGGTGGCGTCGATCCTGCGCACCGCGCCTGTGCAAGGCCCCTGTGATATCACCGTGGGCGCCCCGGACTTCTCGTTTCGCAAACGCCTGGACGGTGGCTTCACCATCAGCCATCGCGGCGTCCTGAACGCACCGTTGACGCTCGACAGCCTGTTGCTAGGGCGACGCTACCTGGGTGCGCTGCGCGGACAATGGCAAAACCTGCAACCGTCCATCGGCCGCGAGCTGTTCGACGATCTCCTCCTGGGACGACGCTGGCGAGCCGACCAGGTATCGCCTTTCGAACGGGTACGGACCCTGGACCCACCTGCCGACCCCAGGGTGAACGCCGAAGCGCTGCGCAACCTGGCCACGGCCTGGCCGATGTTCAAGGACGCCGTGGTGAAGCAAGCCTGGAGCGGCGCGCTCGATGTCACCCCCGACTCGCTGCCGGTGATCGGCCCTGTCGCGAAGATCCCCGGCCTGACACTGGCCAGCGGTTTCTCGGGCCACGGCTTCGGTACTGCGCCAGCAGCCGGGCAGCTCGCCGCCGACCTGATCTGCGCCACCCGGCCCATTGTCGATCCGAGGCCTTATCGGCTGGAGCGGTTCTAGCCCTCTACCGCCGCGGGCCGGAGCCCGGTGCCTGATGATCGGCATGCTCGCCAGTCGCCGGCTCGCGCCCGCCCCGCCGCCCCTCCTGGAGGGTATCGTCGACGCTGGTACCGCTGAGCAACACCTGGTACTGACGGCTCGACGGCAGCGCCACCAGGGCCTGGTTGACGTCGTGCTTGAGCCGGGCCAGGGCCAGGTGCTTGCCCTCCTGGCTGACCTGGCGGAAGAACTCGTCCAGGGCCTCGATGCTGGTGCCGTCCAGGTTCGGCGACTCCTCGAGGCTGAGGATGATGCTGTGGATCGGTGCCTCGACATGGCGGATCAAGTGCAGCGCGCCCCCCAGGATGCGCTCGGCATTGGCGAAGAACAGCGCCTCTCCCGGACGCAGGATCAGTACCCCGGGCACCTGCCGCGCCTGGGGATGACGGCTCAGGTCGACAAAGTCGTGGCCGCTGCCCAACTGGCCGAGGATCTGGATTTGCGCCGACGACATCTGGCGCAACATCAGCAGGATGCTCACCCCCACCGACAGTAGCAGGCCATCGAGCACCCCCAGCACCAGCACCGCGGCCACCGCGCAGATCACCAGCAGGCGATCCCGGCGCCAGATAAAGTAGCGCCCCAAGGGTTGCAGGCTCAGCCCATGGCCCAGGGCATACATGACGATCGCCGCCAGCACCGGCTCCGGAGTCAGGGCGATGTAGGGCAACACTGTCAGCACGATCAACAGCATCACCGCCGCGGCGGTCAGCCCCGCCAGGCGCGAACCGGCTCCAGCCGCCTCGTTGGCGGAGCTGGCCGAGTAACCGGCACCGGCCGGCATGCCGTGGAACAGCCCGGACACCAGGTTGGATACCCCCAGGGCCAGCAGGTCGCGGTTGGACGACACCCGATCGCCATGCTTGAGCGCCAGGGAGCTGATGGAGCCATAGGACTCGGCATACAGGATCATCACCAGGGCGAACGCCAGCTCCCCCAGGCGCATCCAATCGGCAAACGGCAGGTCCGGCAAGCTCGGTACCTCCAGCTTGAGCTCGATGACGCCAATCAGCGCCACCCCATGGGCCGGCAGGTCCAGCCATCGCCCGGCGACGATGCCAATGACCACGGCCACCAACCCACCGGGCACATAGGGGATCCGCGAACAGATCGCCAGCACCAGCAGAGCCGCGGCCGCCACGGCGGCACCGGCCCAGTTCCAGTGCGGCCACTGCTCCAGCAACTGCGGTAAAAAGCGCACCAGGTTGCCGGTGCTCAGGTGCACCCCGACCACCGTGGCGAACTGCTTGAGGATGATGGTCAGCGCCAGGCCGAAGGCGAAGCCACGCAGCACCGGCTTGGCGATGAAGGCCGTGACGCCACCGAGGCGGAACACTCCGGCCAGGACAAAGAACGCCCCCGTGAGCAGCACCAGGGCAAAGGCCAGGCCCAGGCGCAACTGCCCATCACCATCCGACAGCGACAGGGTCGCGGCGGCCAGTACCGCCGCCGATGACGAGGTCGCCGACACGATGGCGAAACGGCTGCTGCCCAGCAGGCCATAGCACAGCAAGCCGGCGAACAGGGCGATGACCCCGGCCTGGGGCGGCAAGGCGGCGATGCTCGAATAGGCCACCGCCTCCGGCAACAACAGCCCGGCGATGGACAGTCCGGCCAGCAGATCCCGTGCTCGTGTGGGGAGCGCAGTGGCAGGTCCCTGCCCTCGATCAGTCGACAATCTGGCCCACCCATCCCGGCAAGTAACGAGCGTCCTGGCTGCGCGCCAGCTTCATGGCCCGGGCCTGGACCTTGGCGCCCAGCTTGCCCAGCGCCTCGATGGCGATCCGCCGGCGAAAGAAATCCGCCCAGAGGAACTCACTGAAGGGCGTGGCGTCCTTGGCAAAGCCACCGGCGCGGCGCAGCAACCCGGCCAGGCTGCGGTAGGGGTCATCCTGCAGATCGAGAATGCGCCCCGGGATACGCTCGAAGGAGCGGCGAACGCCCTGGGCATCGTAGGGATGGGCCCACTGGTTGAAACCCATCACCTCCCAGAAACTGCCCGGCTCGACAAAGGACAGGTCCTTGAGCACCAGCAATGGCACCTCCTTGACCTCCTCTTGCAGCAGGGCCAGGCCAAAGTGATGGTGATCGACGATGTAGTAGCGCTGCCGGGGACCGAGTACACAGGGAAACCAGTGGTCGTCCAGGGCTGCCGCCCGGGCCTTGCGCTTGAGCTGTTGCCATTGCTCGCGCTTGGCCTGGACTTCGGCCAGGCCGACGGAGAGTTGGGTGGGGTGCAGGCTGTCCAGCCGGGCGCGGATCAACTGCGGGTGGGCACGGGCCATGAAATGACTCCAGGCAAAAATCATCAGCTTAGACGCTAATCGCCCGACGCTTGCCCTCTCCATCCACCCGCCTGCCTTCAGGCTCGGCAGGCCCCTGAACGACAACGCCGCCGGTGCTGGGCAGCATCGGCGGCGTTGGTTTCAACTATTGCCTGGCGCCAGGCCAGCCCGGCCTCAGGAAGCCAGCGAGTACACCAGCGCGGTGATGGCCACCAGGCCTACCAGGGTCACGAACACATTGGACGCCTGGCCACGGTAGCGGGCCATGGCCGGCACCTTGCGGATGGCGTACATCGGCATCAGGAACAGGATGGCCGCGATCACCGGGCCACCCAGGGTCTCGATCATGCCCAGGATGCTCGGGTTCAAGGTCGCCACGGCCCAGCAGATCACCAGCATGAAGGCCGCGGTCACCCGGTCCAGGGTCTTGGCGCCCGGGAGTCGGCCGCTCTTGACGATCAAGCCCTTGAGGCCTTCGCTGGCACCGATGTAGTGGCCCAGGAACGACTTGGCAATGGCCACGAAGGCAATCAGCGGCGCGGCGAACGCGATGGTCGGGTTGCTGAAGTGGTTGGCCAGGTAGGACAGGATCGACAGGTTCTGCGCCTTGGCTTCGGCCAGTTGTTCCGGCGACAGGGTCAGCACGCAGCTGAAGACGAAGAACAGCACCATGACCACCATCAGCAGGTGGGCGCGGGACAGGATCTGCGAGCTGCGCTGCTCGGCGTGCTGGCCGTAGCGACGCTTCTGGTCAACCGCGAAGGCCGAGATGATCGGCGAGTGGTTGAACGAGAACACCATCACCGGAATCGCCAGCCACAGGGTGTGCAGGAAGGCCGATGGCGCCGGGATGTCGCCGGCGGTGGCGAGGATGCCGCCGTTCCAGTGCGGGATCAGGAACACCGCCAGGAACAGCAAGGCGACGATGAACGGGTAGACCATCAGGCTCATGGCCTTGACGATCACCTGCTCGCCACAGCGCACCACCGCCAGCAGGCCGAGGATCAGCACCAGGGACAGGATCGCCCGTGGTGGCGGCGCGATGTGCAGCTGGTGTTCCATGAAGCTGCCGACGGTATTGGTCAGGGCCACGCTGTAAATGAGCAGGATGGGGAAGATGGCGAAGAAGTAGAGCAAGGTGATCAGGGCCCCGGCCTTGATCCCGAAATGTTCCTCCACCACCTCGGTGATGTCGGCGCCCTCACGCCCGGAGAGCACGAAGCGGGTCAGGCCGCGGTGCGCGTAGAAGGTCATGGGGAAGGCCAGCAGCGCCAGGATCAGCAGCGGCCAGAAGCCACCGAGGCCAGCGTTGATGGGCAGAAACAGGGTACCGGCACCAATGGCGGTGCCGAACAGGCCCAGCATCCAAGTGGTGTCTTGGCGGTTCCAGCTGGTCAGGGTCGCTGGGGCCGCCGTTTCAAAGCGTTGATCAACGCTGTTGGCCTGATCATTCATCCGGTGGGATCTCCACATTCCGGTCGTTTGCCGTTGGCTCGGAGCGCGCCGGAATACCCGACAGACAAACCCCCGAGCAAACAGAGGGGGCGCGATTGTCCGGGATTCCAAGGACGCTGCATAGACTCAGCGGAGGAATGGCACCTGCGTTGCGGCAATCTTGTCCGTTTTTGTCGCAAAGCGTCTGGCCCGGCCCTCTCCCTGGTCCTGCGGTTTTTTCGCAGGTGCCGATCGGCCCGTCAAAGCGGCTTATCGCCTCACCCCTGGTGAATCCCGCTCGGCCCGCGCCCGCGTTGACAGCAATTGGCGACGAACGGCATGATCGGGCCCATGAATGCCTATCCGCTCATCTCGACCACCAGCACCACGACTGCCTCCGGCGGGTCGCGTGGTGGCTGTGCAGGATGAAGCGAGCACAGTGACAACCAAGGCCCCGCCAGCAATGGACGGGGCCTTTTGTTTCTCCGTCCGGCTGGCACAACAAGGAGAGACAAGATGCCTTTACCCAACGCCAAGCGCGCCCTGCTGGTCATCGACATGCAGGTCGGACTGTTCAACGGACCGGACAAGCCCTACCAGCGCGAACAGGTCCTGGACAACATCAACCAGCTGATCCGTCGCGCCCGCCAGGCCGGGGCCCCGATCTTCGCTGTGCGCCACACCGGCGCCGCCGACTCGCCCATCGCCGCCGGCAGCCCGTTCTGGCAGTTGCTGCCGACCCTGGAGGTGGACGAGCAGCAAGACTACGTACTGGACAAGACCCGTCCCAACTGCTTCACCGGCACCGGGCTGGCCGAGCGCCTGCACCAGGCCCTGGTCAGCGAGCTGGTGATCGTCGGCATGAAGACCCAGTACTGCGTCGATGCCACCTGCCGTGCCGCCGGCGACCTGGGCTTTGCCGCACGGCTAGTGGAGGATGCCCACACCTGCATGGACACCCCATACCTGGGGGCGCGCAAGATCATCGATCATCACAACACCACCCTGGACGGCGCCTTCGTCACCCTGGCCAGGACCGCCGACATCACCTTCTGATCCCGCCATCACCGCCCGGGACGCGCCGACGACGGCGCCACTCCCCGGCAACGGCTGCTTCGGGCATTGCCAAACGCCCGGCTAATGCGCACCCTTGAGCCTTCGCCATTGTTTTGCTGGAGTTGCCCATGAGTGTTGCCGGCTTCGTGCTCTACAGCCTTGACCCACAGGCCCTGGCGCGGTTCTACGCCGCACTCCTGGGCTGGCCCATCAGCGATCAGCAGCCCGACTACCTGCAACTGCAACACCAGGGCATGGAGCTGACGCTGATCCAGGTGCCAGCGGCGATCGCCGCGCGCATCGTCCTGCAAGATCCTCCCCTGCCCCGCAGCGACTCTGCCTGCAAGCCAGTGTTCTGGATCAGCGACCTGGATCAGGCCCGGCAACGCGCCGCCAGTGCCGGCGGGCGGCTGTACGAACCCGAACGCGAATGGCGGTTCAAGGACGCCCGGGTCTGCGACGGCATCGATCCGGAAGGCAATATCTTCCAGTTGCGGCAAAGCCTGCCTCAATAACCCAAGGAGTTCGCCATGCCCGCCACCGTCCTGGTCCTGATTGAAAATTTCAACGCCTACCTGCCACGGCTCGAAGCGCTGGGCTTTGAGCTGATCCTGGCCCAGACGCCCGCTGCCCGGGCCCGAGCGATCGCCGACCACGCCGGGCAGATCGACGCCGTGCTGACCCGCGGCCCCCTGGGCCTGAGCGCACAGGAAATCGATGCCCTGCCCCGGCTGCAGATCATCTGCGTGATTGGCGCCGGCTACGAGCAGGTGGACCTGCAAGCGGCGAGCAACCGGGGGATTGCCGTGACCACTGGCGCCGGGATCAATGCCTCGTCGGTGGCCGACCACGCCCTGGCACTGCTGTTGGCCCTGGTGCGGGGCATCCCCCAGGCGGACGCGGCGGTGCGCCAGGGGCATTGGCCGAAAGTCATGCGCCCGGCGCTGACCGGCATGCGCCTGGGCGTCCTCGGGCTCGGCGCGGTGGGCCAGGCCATCGCCCGGCGCTGTGCCCTGGGCCTGGACATGCAGGTCAGCTATCACAGCCGCCAGCCCCGGCCGGACCAGCCCTATCGTTTTTGCCCGACCGTGCTGGAACTGGCCCGGGACACCGACCTGCTGATGGTCGCCACGCCCGGCGGCGCCGAGACCCGGCACCTGGTGGGCCACGAGGTGCTAGAGGCCCTGGGGCCCGAGGGTTTCCTGGTGAATGTGGCCCGGGCCAGCGTGGTGGACACCGAGGCCCTGCTGCTGGCACTGGAGCAACGAAAGCTCGCCGGTGCGGCCCTGGACGTGTTCGATGCCGAACCAGGGGTGCCGGAACGCCTCAAGCATCTGGACAACGTGGTGCTCACCCCCCATGTCGCCGGGCTCTCGCCCCAGGCCAGCCGCGACAGCATGGACATGGTCGGCCGCAACCTGCTGGCCCACTTCAGTGGCCAACCCTTGCTGACCCCTCTGGCCCTGCCGCTGCCCAGCCGCAGCTGAATCCCGGCTGACGGCTATGCTCCCTGGGGCGATTCAAACGCCTGTATCAAAAACAATGATTGCCCGGCAACACTCGCACCTATAAAGGCCCGCCACGATTGTGGGGGGCCAGCGGGCACATTAGATTAGTCAATAATCTCTGGCCTCCAGAATAAGCAGAAGGGATAAGCATGGCGCTTACAGACCAGTCCACCCGCACCCGCTCGGGTGAAGAACTCGACGCCGCTCTGATCGACCCATACCTCAAGGCGCAGATTCCCGGCCTGACCGGCACGCCACGGATCAGCCAGTTTCCCGGCGGCGCCTCGAACCTCACCTACCTGCTGGAATACCCCGAGCAGGAATTCGTCCTGCGCCGTCCGCCGTTCGGCCACAAGGCCAAGTCGGCCCACGACATGGGCCGCGAGTTCCGCATCCTCAACCAACTCAAGGACGGCTTCCCGTACTGCCCCAAGGCCTACGTGCACTGCACCGACGAATCGGTGATCGGGGCCGAGTTCTATGTGATGGAACGGGTCAAGGGCATCATCCTGCGCTCCGACCTGCCAGCGGAACTGAACCTCGACGCCAGCCACACCCAGGCGCTGTGCAAGAGCTTCATCGACCGTTTCGTCGAGCTGCACCGGGTCGACTACCAGGCGTGCGGCCTGGGCGACCTGGGCAAGCCCGAAGGTTATGTGCAGCGCCAGATCAAGGGCTGGAGCGACCGCTACGAGAAAGCCCTGACCCCCGATGCCCCGCAGTGGGAGGTGGTCAAGGCCTGGCTCAACGACAAGATGCCCGCCGACCATCCGACCTCGAGCATCGTGCATAACGACTACCGCTTCGACAATGTGATCCTCGACCCGCAGAACCCGATGCAGATCATCGGCGTGCTGGACTGGGAACTGACCACCCTCGGCGATCCGCTGATGGACCTGGGCAACACCCTGGCCTACTGGATCGAAGCCAGCGATCCGGGGCCGGTGCAGCTGATGCGCCGCCAGCCAAGCAACGCCCCGGGCATGCTCAGCCGCCAGCAGTTCGTCGACTACTACGCCGAGCGCTCCGGCATCCAGATCGGCAACTTCGATTTCTACTACACCTACGGCCTGTTCCGCCTGGCCGGCATCGTGCAGCAGATCTACTACCGCTTCTACCACGGCCAGACCCAGGACAAACGCTTCGCGCAGTTCATCCACATGAACAAGCTGCTGGAGCAGATGAGCCTGCAAGTCATCGGCAAATCCAGCCTCTGAGTGCGCTTCGGCGCCCGACCGCCCAACAAGGAAAAACCATGTCCAAGACTCAGTTGTTCGACCTCGACGGCAAGATCGCATTCGTCTCCGGCGCCAGCCGTGGCATCGGCGAGGCCATTGCCAAGCTGCTGGCCCAACAAGGCGCCCATGTGATCGTCTCGAGCCGCAAGCTCGAAGGCTGCCAGCAGGTGGCCGATGCCATTGTCGCCGCCGGCGGCAAGGCCACCGCCATTGCCTGCCACATCGGTGAAATGGAGCAGATCCAGCAGGTGTTCGCCGCCATCCGCGAGCAGTTTGGGCGCCTGGATATCCTGGTCAACAACGCTGCCACCAACCCTCAGTTCTGCAATGTGCTGGACACTGACCTGGGCGCCTTCCAGAAGACCGTGGACGTGAACATCCGCGGTTATTTCTTCATGTCGGTGGAAGCCGGCAAGCTGATGCGCGAACACGGCGGCGGCAGCATCATCAACGTGGCTTCGATCAACGGCGTATCGCCGGGGCTGTTCCAGGGCATCTACTCGGTGACCAAGGCCGCGGTGATCAACATGACCAAGGTCTTCGCCAAGGAATGCGCGCAGTTCGGCATCCGCTGCAACGCCCTGCTGCCGGGCCTGACCGACACCAAGTTCGCCTCGGCACTGGTCAAGAACGACAGCATTCGCAACGCCGCCCTGGCGCAGATCCCGCTCAAGCGCGTGGCCGACCCGAGCGAGATGGCCGGTGCGGTGCTCTACCTGGCCAGCGACGCTTCCAGCTACACCACCGGCACTGCGCTGAACGTGGATGGCGGCTTCCTGTCCTGAGCCACCTGCGCCGTACAAAAAGGCAGCCTGTGGGCTGCCTTTTTCATGCCCTACATAAACCTGCAGGAGCAGCCGGTGGACGCTCGATTGCGCGCGAGGGTCGTTAACGATGATGTGCATTGCCTGACGGAACGCGGCGCCCTCGGGTTCATCGCGGGCAAGCCTTGCTCCTGCGGAGTTTTGCCTCGTTAATGAATATTTATTCTCTTTATTGAAATTAGAGAATTTTTATTCCATAAATACTCATCCCTACCACAACAACTCCAAAGGTGCGGCGATGGATGAACTGGGCGTTGGGCTGATCGGAACCGGATTCATGGGGCGCGCCCACGCCCTGGCTTTTCGCAGTGTCGGTGCGGTATTCGAACTGCCAGTGCGCCTGCGCCTGACGGCCCTGGCCGATGCCGATGGGCAACGCGCCGCGCACTGTGCCAGGGCCTGGGGATTCGCCCAGGCCTACTCGGATTGGCGCCAGTTGATCGATGATCCCCAGGTCGGCCTGGTGGCGATCACCACCCCCAATCACTTGCACTTTCCCATGGCCATGGCTGCCCTGGCGGCGGGCAAGGCGGTGTACTGCGAAAAACCCCTGGCGGTGACCAGCGAACAGGCCCGGCAGATGCATCAAGCCGCACAGGCGGCCGGGGTGGTGACCCGGGTCGGCTACAACTACCAGCACAATCCATTGATCGTCCTGGCCCGGGAGCTGATCGGCAATGGCGAGCTGGGGCAACTGGTGAGTTTCCAGGGCGAATTCAGCGAGGACTTCATGGCCGATCCGGACTCACCCTGGACCTGGCGCTGTGACCCGCAACAGGCGGGCGGCGCCCTGGCGGACCTGGGCAGCCACCTGCTGGCCATGGCGCGTTTTCTCATGGGGCCGGTGGTGGCGGTGTGCGCCGATACCCATACCGTGCATCAGGAGCGCCCCGTTCGGGCCGGCGCCCCTGAACGCCGCGCCATCGCCGTGGATGACCAGGCCCATGCGCTGCTGCGCTTCGCCAATGGCGCCCGGGGCAGCGTGGGCAGCAGCTGGATCAAGCACGGCTACAAGAACCACCTGGCCTTCGAGATCAGCGGCACCCTGGGCACCCTGGCCTTCGACCAGGAACGCCTGAACGAACTGCGCCTGTATCGGGCCGGCCAACCGGGTTTCCAGCGCCTGCTGGCCGGCCCGGCCCTGCCCGGCTACGCGGCCTTCAGCCCGGCGCCAGGGCACCAGCTGGGCTACAACGAACTCAAGACCCTGGAAGTGCAGGAGCTGCTCATGGCGATCTGCGGCCAGGGGCGAGACGGCACCGACTTCCAGGAAGCCTGGGAAGTGGAACGGCTGGCGGCAGCGATCCGCCTGGCCGCCCGGGAGCAACGCTGGGTCACCTTGTAACCGCTGCCGGGCCAGGACGAGGCCTTCATCACACCAAGCCCAATGCCCTTCAGCGCCTACAACGAGGCGGCCAGGCGCGCAGCCAGGGCCTTGGCCTGCAGGGCCACATCGGTGACCGCGGTGCTTTCCCACCACAGGCCGCGCAATGGCGGGCCCATGGCGAACAGGCATTCGCTGGCCCGCCCCTGGGCGTCGTGCACGGCGCCGTCGGGCTCGGCACTGATGCCCAGGGCCAGCGGCCCCGGTTGCACCAGGCCCCGGGCCAGGAGCTGCCGGGGCAAGGGCCGGTCCACCCGGCGCCAGTCGTATTCGATGCCGCTGGAGTTGATCAAGGCATCGCCCGCCACCCGCGTGCTTTCCCGGCTGCCGCGATAGCGCAAGCGAATCGCCAGGCGGCCCTCGCTGTCCGGCTCCAATCCCTGGTAGCGGGCGGCATGGATGCGCAAACGCCCCTGGGCATGCAGGCGCCTCACCAGCTCATCGCTCAAGGGCGGCGAACGATGGTGATGGCTCTCCCACCAGGGCCGCACATGCCGCACGAACTGGCGGCGTTGGAAATCGCTGGCCTGGCTCCACAAGCGCGGGATGTGCACCCGCACCGTGTCCAAGGGCGCTTGCCAGTCGATGCCCTGGGCCAAGGCCTGGCGGCACTGGCGGCGCAGCTCGTGGAGCAATTGACGGGGGCTGCGGATACCCGGGTCCTGGCCCAGGAAATCGATCCAGGCCGGCGGCTGGCGCCGCACATGGGGCAGCAGCCCGTGGCGGGAAAACACTTCGATGGGGCCCCGGTGCCCCGCCTGCTCCAGGGACACCACAGCGTCCACCATGGTCAGTCCGGAGCCGATGATCAGCACCCTGGACATCGGGTCCAGGCGCGCCATGGCGCTCACATCCCAAGGGTCCAGGGCGGCAGCATTGAGGCCGCTGGAATGGGTTTGCCGGGTACGGGCGGCGGGGAACATGCCCGTGGCCAGTACCGCTCGCGCGCCCTGCAGTTGGCGCCCATCGGCCAGGACCAGCGAAATCCCGCCGTCCTTATGCTGCAGGTCCACCACCTCACTGTGCACATGCTCCACCCAGGAGCCCTGCGCCAGGCCCACCGCCCGGGCCTCGGCCAAACGCTGCTGGACGTAGACCCCGAACAACCCCCGGGGCGGGAAGAGCTCGCTGATGGGCACAGGCTGGAGGGCCGACTCGGGCCAACCGCCTTCGGCAATGTGCTGGGTCAGCCACTGGGTCAGGTCGTCGGCGTTGTCCGGGTCGACACTCATGCGCGCCGCATTGCCATTGAGGGTGTGCCCCAGCTCGGTGGCACTGTAGGCCTCGCCGCGCCCCAGCTCGGCACGCGGTTCGATCACCAGGATGCGGCGCGCGCCCGGCAGGCGTAGCAATTGTGCGGCCAGCAAGGCGCCACTGAGGCCGCCGCCGATAATCAGTACTTCGGCATCGCAAGGGGCAGGATCCGGCTGCCCGATAGGGGTCTGGTTCATGCAAGGCTCATGGTCAGTGTTGGCCGGGACCCTGTCCCGGAGGGCATGGGGCACATCCCCGGGCAGCAGGGTAATACCTTGCCCGGCACCTGGAACATCCCCAGCAAGATAATAGGCCTGTACCACGACCGGATTCGCCAGGCAGTACCAAAGTAGGACGCCATCCGCGGCGACCTATCCGGGGCGGCGTTCGAACCGGCCGATCCAGCCCGGTAGCGCTCCTTGGGAGGGCATCGGTTGCCAGATAAAGCGCAGACGGGCAAGGCCCAGAACACGCCACACCTGGCGCTCCAGCAGCCGCGCCAGGGTGCTGCTCGGGTGGCGCATGGTCCAGCCCCACAAGCGTCGGCGCCAGCTACCGACGGGGCCCAGGTGGCCTTCGATCTCTTCTGCCAGGCCCTGCAAACGCCGCGGTGACAGCAGCAGGTCGCTGGGAGCCATTTCGCGCCGGTCACGGGCCGCCGAACCCTGGCTCTCAGGAAACGCCAGGCTGTGCCCGCTACCCAGCCATTGTCCGAGCAGCACCTCCAGCCCGCCCTGCCATTGGGTCCCCTCCTCGCTCCACAACTGCACGGCCGCGTTGCGCTGGCGCCAAGCTGCCTGGCGCCGGGAGCCACTGCCGGGCCCCAGCAACTGACTGAAGGCCAGCCAGGGCTGGCGCGAACTCGCCAAGTCGACTGTTGGCTCACGGACGATCAGCAGGCCTGGGGCCACGCCGTTCTCCCCCGCCGCCAACCAGCACGCCAGTTGCGGGCCGGAGTCGATGAACACGTGGCTGGGCCGCCAGCGCCACAGGCATTGACGCAAGGCCCCGATGGGCGACTGGTCGCCAAGGCTCGCCACCTCGGCCCCCAGGCTGCGCGCCGCCAGGGCCAAAAGCAGCAGGTCCGGTTCGAACGGCCCACTCAGGATCAGCCGGGAGCGATAGCCCAGGCCATGCTGACGCAAGCCATCGACCAGGCGCTGGACATCGCGCAGCACATCGATCCAGCGCCAGGCGTACCACTGCCCCCCGCGCTTGTGGCGCAGGGCGTTGGCCAACGGCCGCATCCGGGCCCAGTGTCGCAGCGATTCGTACCTGTCCATGACCGCTCCCTGGTGGCGCCCCGTAACTGCCAGTGCAAGCTACGTACTACAACGGCTGCGCGGCCGGCCGCCGCTCCGGCTCGGCAGCGGCCACCACCTGGCGTTGGGCACCTAGGTTGCGCCAGGCGCTGCCCGGATGGCTCTCGGGCAACCCTGGGCCTGCGCCGAACAACTTCTCGCGCAAGGTGCCTGGCGCATAGTCGGTCTTGTACGCCCCGCGCTTCTGCAACTCCGGCACCAGCAGGTCCACTGCATCGATAAAGGTTTCGTGAGTCAGGGCATAGGCCAGGTTGAAGCCATCCACATCGGTTTCCTCGACCCACTCCTGCAACAGGTCGGCCACAGTCTCGGGACCACCGACGAACAACGGGCCGAAACCACCGATACCCACCCAGTCTGCCAATTCGTGGGGCGTCCAGACCTTGTTCGGATCCGCCGTGGAGAAGGCCTCCACCGCCGACTGGATGGCATTGGTATGCACATGCTGCAGCGGCTCGTCAGGGCGGAAGCGACTGAAATCGATACCGGTCCAGCCACTGATCAAGGCCATGGCGCCTTCGTAGCTGACCCAGCGCTTGTACTCCTCGAACTTGGCCTTGGCCTGGGCGTCGGTCTCGCCGAGGATCACCGTCTGCAGGTTGAAGATCAGCAGCTTCGACGGATCGCGCCCGGCCTCGGCGGCGCGGCGGCGGATATCGGCCACGGTCTTTTTCAGCAGCACCTTGGAGGGCGCCGCAACGAACACGCATTCGGCCTGCTCGGCGGCGAACTGCTTGCCCCGGCTGGAGGCCCCGGCCTGGTAAAGCACCGGGGTGCGCTGCGGCGAAGGCTCGCACAAATGGATACCCGGCACCTGGAAGTGCCTGCCCTGGTGGCGAATCTCGTGGATCTTGCTTGGATCGCTGAAGATCCGTCGCTCGCGGTCGCGCAGCACCGCGCCGTCCTCCCAGCTACCCTCCCAAAGCTTGTAGCAGACCTCCAGGTACTCCTCGGCATAGTCGTAGCGGGCGTCGTGCTCGGTCTGGGCTTGCTGGCCGATATTGCGCGCGCCACTCTCCAGGTACGAGGTGACGATGTTCCAGCCGGCACGGCCTTTGGTCAGGTGGTCGAGGGTGGAAAGGCGCCGGGCGAAGGGATACGGGTGTTCGAAGGACAGCGAGGCGGTGAGGCCGAACCCCAGGTGCTCGGTGACCAGGGCCATGGGCGGAATCAGTTGCAACGGATCGTTCACCGGTACCTGGGCCGCCTGGCGGATCGCCGCCTCGCCGTTGCCGTTGTAGACGTCATAGAGGCCCAGCACATCGGCGATGAACAGCCCGTCGAACTTGCCCCTCTCGAGGATTCGCGCCAGGTCGGTCCAGTATTCCAGGTCCTTGTACTGCCAGGAGCGGTCCCTGGGATGGGCCCAGAGCCCCGGGGATTGGTGGCCGACGCAGTTCATGTCGAAAGCGTTGAGGCGTATTTCACGAGGCATCACACAGCACTCCTGGAACCTGGTGCCACGCCATTGAGGCGGTAATTGCCAATCAGCTGATACTTCCAGCGCAGCGGATCGTGCAGCGTCGACGGCTGCGGGCTGCGCTGGCCGGTGAGTTCGAACTCGGCATTGCCGGCCGCCAGCAGCGCCTCGCCAGCGGCAATCGCGGCCTCGGCCAGGGCGATCTGGGTCTCGGCCGGGTCCTGGCCTGACTGCAAGTGGCGCCGGGCACGGTCCTGCAGGGCCGAGGCCACATCGATGCGTAGCTGAAGGTCGCCAAAGCGGCTGATCACATAAGGGTCGTCGCTGGCTCGGGCCAGGCCGCTACCGGGCCAGGGCAACGCCTGGTGGCGGACAAACGCCAGGGTCTGCTGCAACAGACGGCGTGCCAATTGCAAGTGTTCGACGCCCTGGGCCAGGGCCTGTTCGGGGTTCTCGGGACGGGTCAGTGCATTCATGGGGCAGTCCTTCAGTTCCAGGCGTGGCGGGCCGGCTTGACCCCGTTGAGCAGAAAGTTACCGAGCAGGTGGAGCTTCCAGCGCGCCGGGTCATGCAGGGTATGGGTCCGGGCATTGCGCCAGTGACGGTCGAGGTTGTACTTGGCCGAGACCGAGCGGGTGCCCGCCAGCTCGAACAGTTTGCTCGCCGCCAGCAGCGAGCTTTCTGCCGACAGCACCTTGGCCTGGGCCACCACCACCGAGGCCTGGGCGACGCTATCGGCATCAGGCCTGGCCAGGGCCTGGTCGATGGCCTGGGCGGCCCGGACGAGGATTTCCTCAGTGCCGTGCACGCGCCACTCCAGGTCGCCAATGGCGGCAAGGGTGTAAGGATCCTGCCAGCCATGATCCAGGCCGCTGTCGATCCAGGGCCGGGATTGCCGGGCCTGTTGCTTGGTGTCCTCCAGCGCAGCGACAGCGATGCCGGTATCCACAGCGGCCTGGATCACCTGGGAGATCGGCCCGTCGGCGGTGGGTTGGTCGAAGGCTCGATGGGCAGGGATCACCGCGCTGCGCGGCACCTGTACCGCCTGCAGGCTGACCCCGCCACTGGCGGTGGTGCGCTGGCCGAAGCCATCCCAGCTGTCGATCACCGTCAACCCCGGGGCATCGCGCTCGATAAAGGCGATATGGGCCTGGCCGTCCTCATCCACGGCCACTGCCGGGACGATATGGGCGAACAAGGCACCGGTGCAGTAGAACTTCTGGCCATCGATGCGCGCCTGGTCGCCGTCGAAGCGGATCTGGCTCTGGAAGGCCCCGACATGCTTGCTGCCGGCCTCGGAGAACGCGTTGCCGAAACGATAGCCCTGCAACACCTTGGCGAAGTAATGGTGTTTTTGTTCCTCGCTGGCGGTCTGCAACAGGATATCCACCACCCCCAGGTGGTTCTGCGGCAGCTGGCCCAGGGACGGGTCGGCGGCGGAGATGATCTTGATCACCTCCACCAGGGTCACATAGGACACTCCGGCACCGCCGTATTCGCGGGGAATGGTGATGCCCCACAGGCCACTGGCGGAGAACTCCTCCAGTTCGGCGATCGGCAGGCGCCGCTCGCGATCCCGTACCGCGGCATCCACGGCAAAGCGCCGGGCCAGGGCTCGGGCGACACTGATGGCTTCGGCATCGCTCTGGATGATATGGGCATTGCTGGGGGGTTGGGCTGGGGCTGTCATGGGCCGGCTCCGCTTCCTGATGATCGAGATCGACACCCGAAGGTGACTCCTGCCAGGACAATTGCAGAACCCGTGCCTAAGAATAAAATTCTTTTAAATCAATAATCTAAAAAACAAACAAGAGAAACTACCTGAGCTTTAAACAGGCAAAATGCCCAACTGCTGTTGGCTGGCGAACAGTTGCCCGTGGCGTTGGCGCTCAGATCACCACATTGCGCACGAAGCGTGTGGCCTGCTCGCCGTCATTGCGATAGCCATGGGGAACATGGCTGGCGAACATGAAGAAATCGCCACTCTCCAGGCGACGTTCGTCATCGCCGAAGAACACCGTCAGGCAGCCCTCGAAGACGTACAACTGCTCGCTCCAGCCCTCGGCATCGCACTCGGAGCGATACACCTCCCCCGGCTCCAGGCGCCACTCCCACAGTTCCACTTCACGGGTTGCGTCGGCCTTGGCCAGCAACATCGCGCGACTGCCGGGAATCACCCCGGCCCAGGCCAATTCATTGATACGAGTGGAGTCCCGGGAGTCCGGGGCCTGGATCAGGTCGCTGAAGGCTACGCCCAGGGCTTCGGCCACCCGGTCCAGGGTGCCCAGGCTGACGTTCTTCTCCCCGGCCTCGATGGCTACCAGCATGCGCCGACTGACAGCGGATTTTTCCGCCAGGGCGGTCTGGCTCAAGCCTGCGGCATGCCGCAAGCGCCGGACATTGAGGCTGACGTGTTGCAGGACTGACGCCCGTTGCGTGTTTTCCTTGTGCACTATATTGCTCACCCCTGGTACCTGCGCAGTATACTGCTCAACTTTCGGCGCATTGTGCGTCCCCCTCAGGTAGCACGCAAGACCATGACATCCAAGGCTCCCAGCACTTTTTCCTACAAGCTCAGCAAGGCCGAGGCCGTGCTGGTGCTGATCACCATGATCTGGGGCGCTACCTTCCTGCTGGTGCAACAGGCCATGAGCGTCAGTGGCCCGATGTTCTTCGTCGGCCTGCGCTTCGCCGCGGCGGCCGCTATCGTCGCGCTGTTTTCCGGATCGCGCCTGCGTGGGCTGACCCTGTTCGAATTGCGCGCCGGCAGTTTCATCGGGGTCGCCATCGTGCTCGGCTACGGTTTGCAGACCGTGGGCCTGCAAACCATCCCCAGCAGCCAGTCGGCCTTCATCACCGCGTTGTACGTGCCCTTCGTGCCCTTGCTGCAATGGCTGTTCATGGGCAAGCGCCCAGGCTTGCTGCCCAGCCTGGGGATCATGCTGGCATTCACCGGGCTGATGCTGCTGTCCGGGCCCAACGGCGCTTCCCTGGATTTCAGCCCCGGAGAGATCGCAACCCTGATCAGCACCGTGGCGATCGCCGCGGAAATCATCCTCATCAGCAGTTTCGCCGGGCGCGTGGACGTGCGCCGGGTGACGGTGGTGCAATTGGCGGTGACCTCGGTACTGGCCTTTGCCATGGTGGTGCCGACCGGGGAAACACTGCCGGAATTCTCCTGGCTGCTGCTGGTCATCGCCCTGGGCCTGGGAGCCTCCAGCGCGGCGATCCAGGTGGCGATGAACTGGGCGCAAAGGAGCGTCTCGCCGACCCGGGCCACGCTGATCTATGCCGGCGAACCGGTCTGGGCCGGGATCGTCGGGCGCATCGCCGGCGAGCGCCTGCCCGCCCTGGCCCTAGTGGGCGGGGCGATGATCGTGCTGGCGGTGATCGTCAGCGAGCTGAAGATCAACCGTAGATCGACGCACAGGCCAGAAGCCACCCTGGGCGGTGAGTCGACACCGCCCTGACCCCGGCCACCTACAAGGACGGCGCGTCAGGCTCAGGGCTCGAAAGCCAGCCCGGGGCGATCAAGGACCCATGGTGCTTGGGCTCCAGCGGCAGCGGATCACCTTCAATTTTGCCCTTGTAATAGAAATAGGCCCGGTAGCGGATATGCCCCTCCGGCATGGCCTTTTCGTAATACAGCACGGTGCCCGGCGGCAACAGGTAGCTGTGCCCGTCGTCCGGGGGGCCGTCGATGACCAGGGCCTTGCGGGTGCTGATCATCTCCTGGGCCGGCGGGTACAACCGTTCCAGGCCGATGGCCAACGCGGCGCCCAGGCAGGTGAACAGCAGGGCAAAGCAGCCACGCCGGAGAAATCGGCTGGTGGTGGTTTGGGCTGGGTGCATCCGTGTCGATCCTTGTCCGATGAGTTGCGTGCAGGGCAAACCTTGTACAAACACCCGGGAACGGGCGAAGCAGGCATTTGTCTCCTACCTTTGAAAGCGCATGTAACATTTCTGATGGCTGCCTGGCCGCGCTTGGCGGTTGGTGATCCAGGGCCTGGCACGTATTATGCGTCATACTTTTCCGCAGATTAGAAGCCTATGTCCCTGATAGTTCTACTGCTTCTGCCGTTCATGGGCAGCTGTCTGGCGGCCCTGTTGCCGCACAACGCACGTAATACCGAATCCTTGCTGGCCGGCCTGGTTGCCCTTATCGGCACCGTCCAGGTGGCCCTGCTGTACCCGCAGATCGCCGATGGCGGGATCATTCGCGAGGAGTATGCCTGGCTGCCCAGCCTGGGACTGAACTTCGTGTTGCGCCTGGACGGCTTCGCCTGGCTGTTCTCGCTGCTGGTGCTGGGCATCGGCACCCTGGTGTCGTTGTATGCCCGCTACTACATGTCGCCCCAGGACCCGGTGCCGCGCTTCTTCGCCTTTTTCCTGGCGTTCATGGGCGCCATGCTGGGCCTGGTGATCTCCGGCAACCTGATCCAGATCGTGTTCTTCTGGGAACTGACCAGCCTCTTCTCGTTCCTGCTGATCGGCTATTGGCATCACCGTTCCGACGCCCGCCGTGGTGCCTACATGGCGCTGATGGTCACCGGGGCCGGGGGATTATGCCTGTTGGCGGGGGTCATGCTGCTCGGCCATGTGGTGGGCAGCTATGACCTGGATCAGGTACTGGCTGCCGGCGACAAGATCAGGGCCCATGCCCTCTACCCTGTCCTGCTTCCCCTGATCCTGCTCGGTGCACTGAGCAAGAGCGCACAATTCCCCTTCCACTTCTGGCTTCCCCACGCCATGGCCGCACCGACCCCGGTCTCGGCCTACCTGCACTCGGCAACCATGGTCAAGGCCGGGGTGTTTCTCCTGGCCCGCCTGTGGCCATCGCTGTCCGGCAGCGAGGAATGGTTCTGGATCGTCGGCGGCGCTGGCGCCTGTACCCTGGTGCTGGGCGCTTATTGCGCGATGTTCCAGAACGACCTCAAGGGTCTGCTGGCCTACTCCACCATCAGCCACCTGGGCCTGATCACCCTGCTGCTGGGCCTGAACAGCCCGCTGGCAGCGGTGGCCGCGGTATTCCACATCCTCAACCACGCCACCTTCAAGGCCTCGCTGTTCATGGCCGCCGGGATCATCGACCACGAGAGCGGCAGCCGCGACATCCGCAAGCTCAACGGCCTGATCAAGCTGATGCCCTACACCGCGACCCTGGCCATGGTGGCCAGCGCCTCCATGGCCGGGGTGCCGCTGCTCAACGGCTTCCTGTCCAAGGAGATGTTCTTCGCCGAGACGGTGTTCATCAATTCCAGCGCCTGGGTCGAGATCGCCCTGCCGGTGATCGCCACCATCGCCGGGACCTTCAGCGTCGCCTATGCCCTGCGCTTCACCGTCGATGTGTTCTTCGGCAAGCCGGCCACCGACCTGCCCCACACGCCCCACGAGCCGCCACGCTGGATGCGCGCACCGGTGGAGCTGCTGGTGTTCACCTGCCTGCTGGTGGGGATCTTCCCGGCCCAGATCATCGGGCCGTTGTTGGCCGCCGCCGCACGGCCGGTGGTGGGCGGGACCCTGCCCGAGTACAGCCTGGCGATCTGGCACGGCCTCAACGCGCCGATGATCATGAGCCTGATCGCCATGTCCTGCGGCATCGTCCTCTACCTGCTGCTGCGCAAGCCGCTGGTGCGTGGCCGTTTCGCCTACCCGCCGGGCGTGGGCCGCTTCAACGGCAAGCGCCTGTTCGAACGCTGCCTGGTGGCCCTGACTCGCCAGGCCCGCAGCCTTGAACGGCACTTGAGCACCAAGCGCCTGCAGAGCCAGCTGTTCCTGCTGGTGCTGGCGGCGGTGATCGCCGGGTTGATCCCCATGCTCTACAGCAGCCTGACCTGGGGCGACCGGCCGAAGATCCCCGGTTCCATCGTCTTCGTGACTTTCTGGCTGCTGGCCATTGCCTGTGCCCTGGGCGCCGCGTGGCAGGCCAAGTACCACCGCCTGGCCGCCCTGACCATGGTCAGCGTCTGCGGGCTGATGACCTGCGTGACCTTCGTCTGGTTCTCCGCTCCCGACCTCGCCTTGACGCAATTGGTGGTGGAAGTGGTGACCACGGTGTTGATCCTGCTGGGCCTGCGCTGGCTGCCACGGCGGATCGAAGACGTCTCGCCGCTGCCCAGCAGCGTGCCCAAGGCGCGTATCCGTCGCCTGCGCGACCTGAGCCTGTCGGTCGCCGTGGGCCTGGGCATGGCGCTGTTGTCCTACGCCATGCTGACTCGGCCGACGCCCAACGACATTTCCTCGTTCTACCTGAGCCGGGCCCTGCCCGAGGGGGGCGGCACCAATGTGGTCAACGTGACCCTGGTGGATTTCCGCAGCTTCGACACCCTGGGCGAGATCACCGTGCTGGTGGCCGTGGCCCTGACCGTGTTCGCCCTGCTGCGACGCTTCCGCCCGCCCAAGGAGAGCATGCAACTGCCGGCCCAGCAGCGCCTGCTGGCACCGGACGTGGTCACCGACCTGGTCAACCCGCGCCAGGCCAGCGACACCGCCCTGGGTTTCATGATGGTGCCCGCGGTGCTGGTGCGCCTGCTGCTGCCGATCGCCCTGGTGGTGTCCTTCTACCTGTTCATGCGCGGGCACAACCTGCCGGGCGGCGGTTTCGTCGCCGGGCTGGTGATGTCGGTGGCGTTCATCCTGCAGTACATGGTGGCCGGCACCCAGTGGGTGGAGGCGCAGATGAGCCTGCGACCGCTGCGCTGGATGGGCACCGGCCTGCTGTTCGCCGTGGCCACGGGCCTGGGCGCCCTGGCCTGGGGCTATCCGTTCCTGACCACCCACACCCTGCACCTGGACCTGCCGCTGTTCGGCGATATCCATATCGCCAGCGCGCTGTTCTTCGACATTGGCGTGTACGCGGTGGTGGTGGGTGCGACGCTGCTGATCCTCACCGCCCTGGCGCACCAGTCGGTGCGGGCCCACAAGCCTGCCAGCCAGTCCAAGTCCCTGATCAAGAGCGGAGCCGCCTGATGGAAGAAGTCATTGCAATCGCCATTGGTGTCCTCGCCGCCTCGGGGGTCTGGCTGGTGCTACGCCCCCGGACCTTCCAGGTGGTGATGGGCCTGTGCCTGCTGTCATACGCGGTCAACCTGTTCATCTTCAGCATGGGCAGCCTGTTCATCGGCAAGGAGCCGATCGTCAAGGACGGCGTGCCCCAGGACCTGCTGCACTACACCGATCCCCTGCCCCAGGCGCTGGTGCTCACCGCCATCGTCATCAGCTTCGCCATGACTGCGCTATTCCTGGTGGTACTCCTGGCATCCCGGGGCCTGACCGGCACCGACCATGTCGACGGTCGGGAGCCCAAGGAATGAACCTGTTGTCGCACCTGATCGTCGCCCCCATCCTGCTGCCGCTGCTGACCGCGGCCCTGCTCCTGTTGCTGGGGGAGAAACACCGCCCGCTCAAGGCTCGGATCAACCTGTTCTCCAGCCTGCTGGGCCTGGGCCTGGCGCTGTACCTGCTGTACTGGACCCAGGCCGAGGGCGCCACCGGCTCCTTCGGCGTGTACCTGCCGAGCAACTGGCAGGTGCCGTTCGGCATCGTGCTGGTGGTCGATCGCCTGTCGGCGCTGATGCTGGTGCTGACCGGCATCATCGGTACCTGCGCATTGCTGTTCGCCATGGCCCGCTGGGACGGGGCCGGCGCGAGCTTCCATGCGTTGTTCCAGATCCAGTTGATGGGCCTGTACGGCGCCTTCCTCACCGCCGACCTGTTCAACCTGTTCGTGTTCTTCGAGGTGCTGCTGGCAGCGTCCTATGGCCTGATGCTGCACGGCTCCGGACGGGCGCGGGTGTCCTCGGGGCTGCACTACATCACCATCAACCTCCTGGCCTCGTCGTTGTTCCTGATTGGTACGGCGATGATCTACGGGGTCACCGGCACCCTGAACATGGCCGACCTGGCGATGAAGATCCCCCTGGTGCCCGAGGCCGATCGCGGCCTGCTGCACGCCGGTACCGCGATCCTGGCCATCGCCTTCCTGGCCAAGGCCGGGATGTGGCCGCTGAACTTCTGGCTGGTGCCGGCCTACTCCTCGGCCAGCGCGCCGGTAGCGGCCTTGTTCGCGGTCATGACCAAGGTCGGGGTCTATACCGTACTGCGCCTGTGGACCCTGTTGTTCTCCGGGCAAGCCGGGGCTTCGGCCTACTTCGGCAGCCAATGGCTGGTGTACGGCGGCCTGGCGACGATCTTCTGCGCGGCGCTGGCGATCCTCGCGGCGCAGCGCCTGGAACGCATGGCCAGCCTGAGTATCCTGGTCTCGGCGGGCATCCTGCTCGCGGTGATCGGCTTCGCCGACCCGGCCCTCACCGGCGCGGCGCTGTTCTACCTGTTCAGCTCGACCCTGGCGATGTGCGCCTTGTTTCTCCTGGCCGAGCTGATCGAGCGCTCGCGTTCGGCCACCGAAGCCCCACTGGAGGATGAAGGTGAAATCCTGCCGCAACCGGTGGGTTCGCGAAACCCGCCACGGGGCAGCAACCTCGACGACGAACAGCAAGTGGTGGTCGGCCAGGTGATCCCCTGGACCATGGCGTTCCTGGGCCTGAGCTTCATCGCCTGTGCCCTGCTGATCATCGGCATGCCGCCGCTGTCGGGCTTTATCGGCAAGCTCAACCTGATCGCCGCATTGCTCAATCCCCAGGGCCTGGGCAGCAGTCCCGATGCCCAGGTTCCGCTGGCGGGATGGTGCTTTTTGGTGCTGCTGATCCTGTCGGGCCTGGCCTCGCTGGTCGCTTTTGCACGCCAGGGCATCCGCCGCTTCTGGACCCCGGAGGAGCGGCCTTCGCCCGTACTACGGCGCCTGGAATGCATGCCGATCGTGATCCTGCTGGCGCTGTGCGTGCTGCTGAGCATCAAGGCCGAGCCGCTGCTGCGCTTTACCCAGGACACCGCCAACAACCTCAACCAGCCCGAGCACTATGTGATGGCGGTACTGGGGACTCGCACGGTGCTCAGCCCCGAGGCCAAGGCCGCACTGTCGATGGAGGTGCAGCCATGAAGCGCCTGTTCCCCTCGCCCTTCCTGTCCCTGGCGTTGTGGTTGTTGTGGCTGCTGCTGAACCTCTCCGTCAGCCCCGGCAACCTGCTGCTGGGCGCGATGCTGGGTTTTCTCGCGCCATTGCTGATGCGCCCGCTGCGCCCGCAGCCGATCCGCATCCGCCGACCGTGGACCATCCTGCGCCTGTTCCTGTTGGTGGGGCGCGATGTGCTGGTGTCGAACCTGCTGGTGGCCTGGGGCGTGCTCAATAACGGTCGGCGCCCGGTGCGCTCGGCCTTCGTCAAGGTGCCCCTGGACCTGCGCGATGCCAACGGCCTGGCGGCGCTGTCGACCATCACCACGGTGGTGCCGGGCACGGTCTGGTCCGAGCTGTCGCTGGATCGCAGCATCCTCTTGCTGCACGTCTTCGACCTGGAGGACGAGGCGCAATTCATCCAGCACTTCAAGACCACCTACGAGCGTCCGCTGATGGAGATCTTCGAATGAGCGCACTGATGGATAACGCGATCCTGCTGAGCCTGTTCATCTTTTCCCTGGCCATGGTCCTGACCCTGGTGCGCCTGTTCAAGGGTCCCTCGGCCCAGGACCGGGTCCTGGCGCTGGACTACCTGTACATCCTGGCGATGCTGATGATGCTGGTGCTGGGCATCCGCTACTCCAGCGATACCTACTTCGAGGCGGCGCTGCTGATCGCCCTGTTCGGCTTCGTCGGCTCCTTCGCCCTGGCCAAATTCCTCCTGCGTGGCGAGGTGATCGAATGAACGACCTGCAACAACTGCCCCTGTGGGTGGAAATCCTGGTGGCGCTGCTGCTACTGCTCAGCAGCCTGTTCGCCCTGATCGGCGCCGTGGGCATCCTGCGCATGAAAAGCTACTTCCAGCGCATGCACCCGCCGGCCCTGGCCTCGACCCTGGGCTCATGGAGCGTGGCCCTGGCCTCGATCCTGTATTTCTCGGCGCTCAAGTCGGGGCCGGTGCTGCATGCCTGGCTGATCCCGATCCTGCTGTCGATCACTGTACCGGTGACCACCTTGTTGCTGGCCCGCGCCGCATTGTTCCGCAAACGCATGGCCGGTGACGACGTGCCGGCGGAAGTCAGCAGCAAACGCCAGGAAACCGGCAACTGAGGCGACGCGGGCTTGCCCCGCGCCTACCTTGCGGGGTTGGTCAGGCCCAGGCCAGTACCAGCAGCCCGGCCCCCAGCACCACGCACAAGGGGCAATAGAACAGCGTATCGAGCCGGGCGAACGTCGAGCCGCGCACCTGCTTGAAGAACCCCACCAGTTCCGAGTCGCCAATGGCCCGGGCGAACATCAGCAAGGCCATGGCGCTGATGACCCACTGCAAGGCCGGATGGCTCACGCTCGGCAACAGGAGCCCGACCCGCAGGCACACCAGCAGCGCCACCAGCAACAGGGCCAGCGCCACCAGCAAGGTCGCCAGCGCCGGGGGCTGGAAGGCCGGCTGGCTCTGCCCGGGCACAGGCCCCGGCACCTGCGGAATCACCGCCTCGCTGCCGCGCTTGCCGCCAGCGGCCCAGTACAGGTGCAACAGGCTGATCGATAAAAAGGTTCCGGCCACTCCCTGTGCAAGCAGATGAGTCATGTTGGACGTCCCTGGAAAATTTCGCTGAAGAATGGACCTGATTGCACGTTTTGGTAAGTACGTTCGTCGTCTTCGATGCTAAAGTGCCGGCCCATGAAATTCGCCCGTTCCGATCGCTCGCTCGTTGCCTGGATGCTGTATTGCTGCGTCCTGTTCAACGTGTTCGCCTGCAGTATCGGCCATGGCCAGATGCTGGGCATGCAGCTCAACGGCATCGGCGGGCAGTTCTGTAGCGTCGACCCGGCCACCCAGGCGCCCGTGCAGGCCCCCACCGACCAGGATTCGCTGCCGACCCTGGCCAAGGCCTTCGGTTGCCCGCTGTGCTCCACCGGCGGCATGGGCCCGGCGCTGAACACCAGCCTTGGCCTGGCCTTCCTGCCGCAGCCCCAAGCACCACCGCTGCTCGCCGTAGCCCAGGTCGACCTCCCTGCCCACCATAGCTGGCCCACCGCCCATCCCCGGGCACCGCCCCTCGCCTGATTCCTGCCCCTACCCGCCCTCTCCACCGCGCCCTCTGCGTGGCGCGTGGCCGTGGGCTGTTTCCTAGTCAAGAATTCAGGACCTTTCAATGAAACACCTTCCTTTACTGGCGAGCCTGTTGGGCTGCCTGTCTATCAGCGCCTGGGGCCAACCGGGCCTCGAACTGGCCCCCACTACCATCGGTGCCGACGAAGCGGATGCCGAACCCGGGTTATCGCTCGATCGGTCCAGCGGCATGGCCTCGCGCCTGGGCCTGAGCCTGCGTGAAACCCCCGCCTCGGTGGCGGTGAGCAGCCGCCAGGACATCGAGCGCCGGGGCGATCGTACCTTCCAGGACGCCGCCAATGCCCTGCCCGGGGTCAATGCCAGCGCTCCTCCGGGGTTCGGCGGCTTCGTTTCCTACCGTGGCTTCACCAGTGGCCAGATCACCCAGATGTTCAATGGCATCAATGTCGCCACCGGCCTGGCCCGCCCTGTGGACGCCTGGATCTATGATCGGGTGGAACTGGTGGGCGGCCCGTCGTCGCTGATCAATGGCGCAGGCTCCGTGGGCGGCTCGTTGAACTACGTGACCAAGCTGGCCGAACGCCGCGAACGGGCCGCCGAGGGCCTGCTCGGCTATGGCAGCTTCGACACCACCCAGACCGCCTTCGGGGTCAACCATGCCCTGAGCCCGGCCAGCGCCGATGTGCAGCACTTCGCGCGGCTGGATGTCAGCCACAACACCAGCAACGGCTATATCGACCGCCAGGAGCGCGACGCCTGGAGCCTGGCATTCTCCCTGCTCAGCGACCTGACCCCGGACCTGTCCCACACCCTGGCCGTGGAGTATCAGGACGAGCACGAGGACAGCCCCTACTGGGGCACGCCAGTGCTCAACCCCAAGGCCGGCGACCTGAAGATCGACAAGCACAACCGCTTCAACAACTACAACGTCGCCGATGGCCTGTACGAACAGCGCACCGTCTGGCTGCGTTCGATCCTCGACTACCGGATCAACGACAGCACCAGCCTGCGCAATACCCTCTACCACCTGGACAGCCAGCGCGACTACCGCAACCTGGAGACCTACCAGTACAGCCCCGACAACCGGCTGGTGAACCGCTCCACCGCCTACCTGGTGCGGCACCAGGGCAACCAGGTGGGCAACCAGTTCGAGGTGCGCCACGAAGACCAACTACTGGGCCTCGACACCACCTGGGCCGCCGGTTTCGAGTACAAGGTCAACAGCACCACCAATTCGCCGAACAACGTACCGGCACGCAACAGCGTCGACCCGAACAGCTACCGTCCCGGGCACTTCTACGAACTGGAAGGAACCCGCCAGGGCTGGGTCAAGGACAAGACCAACCAGGTCACCACCCGCGCGCTGTTCGTCGAGAACCGCCTGGCCCTGACCGACGAGCTGTCGCTGCTCAGCGGTTTGCGCTACGACGCCATCGACCTGGACGTGACCAACCACCGGACCATCACCGCCAGCAACCCGCGCCACTTCAAGCGCAGCTGGGAGCCGGTCACCGGACGCCTGGGCCTGACCTGGCAGTTCTTGCCCAGCGCCAACGTCTATGTGCAATACAGCACCGCCGCCGAACAGCCCAGCGGTACCCAGAACTTCGACGTATCCACCGGCAAGCAGTGGGAGGTGGGGAGCAAGTTCGACTACCTGGACGGTCGTGGCTCGGCCACCGTGGCGGCCTACCGCATCGAACGCAAGGACTTCGCCGTGACCGATCCACTGGACCCGGCCAATAGCATTCCGGTGGGCCAGCAGACGTCGAAGGGCATCGAGCTGGCCAGTTCGCTGCGCATCACCCCGCGACTGCTGGCCCAGGGCAACTTCGCCTGGGTGGATGCCGAGTACGATGCGTTCAATGAAAAGCTCGCCAGCGGCGCGGTGGTCTCGCGCAAGGGCAATACCCCCACCAATGTGCCCTCGCGCCTGGCCAACCTGTGGCTGACCTATGACTTGGCGAGCGACTGGCAGGCCGGGGTCGATGCCCGCTACGTGGCCTCGGTCTACGCCGACAATGCCAATACCCTGACCATGCCCGCCTACACCCTGTATGGCAGCTTCCTGCGCTACCAGCTCGACAGCCACACCAGCATTACCGGGCGAGTGCGCAACCTGACCAACGAAACCTACGGCCAGTTCGCCCACGTGTCCCCGGCCTACTACCTGGGCACTCCGCGAACCTTCGAAGTGGCGGTGCAAACCCGCTTCTGAAACGCCTCTGCAAGGTGGTGGCCCGAATACCTTTGCCAAGGGTTCGGGTACACCCAGGCCTGGGCGATTGCGCCTGGTTCGTCAACGAATGGAGGAACTTGCAAGCCGGGCCATGGTGCTCCGCGCCTGCGTCCGGGGCTGGCCGATGGAACGAGCGGGCTGCGCTAGGGCGCGGGTATCACGATTGTCACGGGCCTTCCGGCTCCTGCAGGCGTTGCAGCTCGCGCCGCACCATGCTGGCGTAGGCTGCCGGGCGCAAGCTGTAGATCTGTGCAGCCACCCAGTTCAGCCAGGCGCCCTGCAAGACCGCTTTCTGCTGGAACAGGCGCAGGGCCTCGTTGCGCGCGTCAGCCAGATGCTGCTGGTGGAATTCGGCGCGGCTCAGACTCGTCACTCGCTGGCCTTGAAGCTGATCAGTTCGCCCTTGCGCCATTTGGCGGCCTTGGCGGACACCGCCTTGAGGGTCTTGGTCAGGCCTTCCTGCAACTGTTCGTTGGCGGCGAACACCATCACCACCGACTGGCCTTCCCGGAACACGATCCCCTGCCCCAGCGGGCTGCTGACGAAGGCGTAGTCGCCCAGGCCATAGACCGTCAGCTTGATCTCGCGAAAGCGGATTTCCATCTTGCCGCCTTCGCGACTGGGCAGCACCGCCGCCCGAAAATGATCGCCTACCTTGAGTTCCAGGCGCGGCTTATCGTCCACCACCATCGCCGACTCGGTATCGAGTTCGGCGATGTAGATGCCTTCGGCGGATTGTTCGGTGACATAGACAAAACGAGATTGAAACTGCTTGACCAGCTTTGCGCGCAAATCACCCAAAACAAACAACGCATGCATTTCAAGATTACTTACTGCCAAGGAAAGCTCCCCGATACTCAAATAATGCTGTCCTTGAAAAAATGGACAGCACAAAAAACCGCCATGGCGGCGTACTTATCTCGAACGATCAACCGGAAAAGTCACCCATATGAGCCTGGTACCGCTGCAGCCACGGGCGCTGGGCAAAGGGTATTTCGCCGATGCGGCAGGCTCGTGTCGAAGGCAGGAAAGTAGGCTCAGGGCCCGAAAAACATGGCTTTGCGCAATCAGGAATGGATGCTGGAACAGGCTTTCAGGCCCAATACGTCTAGTAACATGAATCCCTGGATCGGCAGCCACTTCGGGCGGCACAGGCAATTCTAGAGCAACTTTGGGCATTTCGACCATTCAAAGCGATCTTCCACTGCATACAGGCCCAGTCAAGCACAACAGCCGCGCAGCCATGCAGCAGGTAATACTGCCTTGGACACCTCCTTCGACAAGGCGCGATTCTAACTCTCCACCCCCCTTGATACGGCTAGGCATGGGCAAGATTAGTCGTAAGAAATGTCAACTCTGCTCGTCAGAACATTTACAACCTGAGTAGGACATGACCTGACTCAAGATCTGGCAGCAAACCGCGCGCCATACTCGACAGCGAACTTTTCGACCGCATCCTGCGGACCTTTAATACTCATTCACCCTGGGAGCAGGCAGGAAATGACCGAGCTGGATATTGGCGAATTCTTCATCCGCGGCCAGTGCCGGGAAGTCAGGGGCGAATTCCAGGCCGTGATCGCCCTGCGGGCCAAGCCACCAAGCAATCGGGTCGGTTTGTACCAGGTCGAGCGCGACCGCTGGTTCAAGACCCCAGCACAAGCCGCAGCCGCCGCCAGGGCATCGGCCCGGGCCCTCAAGCAGGCCATCGACCAGGGTGCGCTGGACGCTTGAGTCATTGAGCCGGAACCCGGCCCGCAAGCCCGACAGTACCCGGGGCAGCGTTCAAGCCGAGTGCTTGAGCGGCCTCCGGCCCGGCTTGAGCACCGCCAGCTGCTCCACCCAGGCCAACTGGCACTCCTGGGCTTCGGCGCGCGTGGCAAAGGCAGTACCACGCTGCTCACCGTTGACCAGCACCACCCAGCACACCTTGCGTCCCAAGGCCCGCAACGAAGCGGGCACTCCACTGCCAATCATCACCGCCACATCGACTTTGCCGTGCATGGAGTCTTCTCCGGAAAATAGTTAGCTGACTAATGATGTCTCATGCTAATGATTTCCCGCTCCACGCGACATGCCTGATTCTGCACAGCACAATTGCGCCATCGGTAACAATGACGGGCCTCATGAAGCCCGTTGCGGTGGCGCCTGCTCCGGTTTGTAGCCCAGGCGCAACCCACCCCAATGCCGACCCAGGACCATGATCGGCACCGACAGGTCATGCATCAGCTCACCGGTGTCGCGGGTATAGGTCTGCAGCAGCAACGGTTGCTGGTGGCTGCCACAGCGGATGCCCGTACGGTCGGCAAACTTGCGCTTGCTGCGGTTATGCAGGTTGTCCACCTGGGGATCGCCGGTCAGCGGCTGGGAAAACGCCTTGTTATGGGTTGGCACATAACCTTCCTGGGTACAGGCGATGGCAAACACCAGGCCATCATGACGTGACAACAGCGACTCCTGGATCGGCGGCAGCACCTGGTCGGTATAGCGGTCGAAGCGGGTCTGGTACCTGGCTGGCTCCGTATTGGCGATCAGCTGATAGTGGCGGTCGAACAAATCATCGAGGGCAACGCGCTTGCCTGCCAGGTCCGCTTCGAATTGCTCGGCGATACGCCGTGCACCTTCGCGGGCCAGGTCATAGATGCGCTGGTGATAATCGTCCAGGCCCACCACGGCCAGGCGCTCGCTGATGGTTTCCGCCTGCCCTTCCATCTGTACCGCTGCCTGGGCCAGGCTGCGGGTCTGCTGGTCGCTGACCGCCAGGTCGCTGCGCATCTGCTCTACGGCATGGAACAGGCTGTCGAGCTGCTCGCGATTGGTCTGCGCCCCCCGGGCAATCTCGCTGACCTGCTCCTCGACCCCGGCAGCCAGGCGGGCGATGTTGTCCAGGTGGCGTCCCGTGTGTTCCACCTGCTCGACCCCCTGGCTCAGATCGTCGGACAGCTGGCGAATCTGCTCCACCACATCACTGGTGCGCTGCTGGATATCGGCCACCATCACCCCGACCTCGTCGGTGGCGGTGGCAGTGCGCCCGGCCAGGCCGCGCACCTCGTCGGCGACCACGGCGAAACCACGGCCATGCTCGCCGGCGCGAGCGGCCTCGATGGCGGCATTGAGCGCCAACAGGTTGGTCTGGCTGGCGATGGACTGGATGACCAGCGCCACCCGCTGGATTTCTTCACTGCGCTGGCTCAGGGCCTCGATCAGCTCGCGGCTGTCATTGGCCCGCTGGCTGAGCAGGTGCATGCGGGTGATGGACTCGCCCAGTACGCTGCGCCCTTCGGCGCTGCTGGCATGGGCTTCGCTGGCGGCGCCCAGGGCCTGGAGGCTGAGCTGCGAGGTGACCTGCTCGGTCTTGATCATGACCTCGGCGTTACCGACGATGCTCACTGCGGCATCCAACTGCGATTGCAACTTGCCGGCCAGTTGGGTTACCGAGTACGCCACGGCGGCGGCGGACAATGCGTTGTGGGTAGTGCCGTAGGACAGATCGCGGGTCAGTGCCGACAGCTCGGTATCGGCCGCGACCGCCGTGGTCTCCAGCGCCTTGCGCGTGCGCCAGCGAGGCAGCCAGACCACCAGCACCGCCAGCGGCAGGCACAGGTACAGCGGCCAGCCCCCCAGGGCCTGGCCCGCGAACAACGCCATCAAGGCTGCGCTCTGCAGGGTCGGCGCCCACCAACGTCCCCCATCGTCGCTGGCCAGCGGCTGCGCGACAGGCGCCGCGAGAGATCCTTCTCTTGACATCTTGGTCACCCCATATCGTTCTAATTGTTTTCCGGCATTAAACGCCACTAGAAGGCCATTATCCATGGTCCCTTAGTAGGAATCAGAGCAGCGGCAAGCTTGCAGCCATAAGCGGCAAGAGACGTTTGGGGAGGTATTATTCAGAGTCTTCCGGGAGGGATGTTGCAGTAGATCAAGGGAAATGGAAGACGGGCTGCGGATATCGCACAGGATTACCGCGAGGGGGGAGGTTCGCCCTCCAGTGCGCAGCGCTGGCTAGGCTGCGCCCCTGGAGGCAAGAATGCACTTGAAACACTGACAGCTTGCAGCTGCCTTTAAGCCTGGCGCTGGTGCTTGTCGATCTGCTCGTGGCGCTCTTGGGCTTCGATGCAGTACTTGGTGGTCGGGCTGATCAGCAGGCGCTTGAGGCCGATCGGCTCGCCGCTGTCGTCGCACCAGCCAAAGCTGTCGTCACTGATCCGGCCCAGGGCCTGCTCCAGCTGCGGCAACATGCGCTGGTCACGATCGATGGCGTTGACCAACCAGGTGCGCTCTTCTTCGACGGAAGCGGCGTCGGCCGGGTCAGCCGGGGTATCCAGGCTTTCAATGGCGATCCGGTTCTGCTCGATGCGCTCGTGGGTTTCCACCTTCATGGCTTGCAACAGCTCAGTGAAAAAAGCGTGTTGCTCGGCATTCATGTAGTCATCCGCCGGCATGGCCAGCAACTTTTCCTTGGTCATTGATTTCTCTATAAAAAATACGTGCATTAAGGCGAATTCAAACTGTTTCCGGTTGACCCGTCAGGTCATCAGAAAGGCGCCATACCTTCCAAGCGCCACCCGGCACTCAATTTACGAGGGGCGGCAGTCTAAGGCCGGTTTGAGGGCGCAGCAACTGAAATGACAGCGAATCTGTCCGACAAACCGCACAAAGCCCGCAATTGCGGGCTTTGGGGCGGATGATCGGAGTGCTTTTATAACAAAAAATTCAATGGGCACCGCTCTTTTAGAAGACAAACGGCAGTACCGGACGGCGGATTTGGCTATTTCTGCGACAGATTACCGCCCTTTCCCTCCCCCTCCGCCATCGGTATCAGCGTTTTAACTTGCGCTTGTTGCGGTACTGGTCGATGACCACCGCCACCACGATGATCAGCCCCTTGATGATGTCCTGGATATAGGCATCGACACCGACGAAGGTAAAGCCGCTGGCCATCACCCCCAGGATCAGCGCGCCGATCACCGTGCCGGTGATGCGCCCCACGCCCCCGGCCAGGCTGGTGCCTCCGATCACTGCAGCGGCAATGGCATCCAGCTCGTAGGACATGCCCATCCCCGCCTGCCCGGTGGCGGCCCGGGCCGAGGCCACCACCCCGGCCAACCCGGCCAGCAGCCCGGCGATGCTGTAGACGATCACCAGGTGGCGCTTGACGTTGATCCCCGACGTGCGCGCCGCCTGCATGTTGCCGCCAATGGCATAGGTGTACTTGCCGTAGCGGGTGTAGCGCAGGGCGACATGGAAAATCACCGCGACCACCAGGAAGATCACCACCGGCATCGCCCCGTGGCCAATGGCGGTGTAGGAATCGGACAACATGCTCACCGGCTGGCCCTGGGTGTAGTAGCGCGCCAGGCCACGGGCCGAGACCATCATTCCCAGGGTAGCGATAAAGGGCGGGATGCCGCTGAGGGCGATGATGCTGCCGTTGATCGCCCCCGCCAGCAGGCCCACTCCCAGCCCCGCCAGCACCGGGATCCATACCGGCAGATCGGTCAACCCGGGGAACACCGCGCGGCTGAAATCGGAAGTCTGCGCCAGGCTGGCGGCGATCATCGCCGACAAGGCCAGCACCGAGCCCGAGGACAGGTCGATGCCGGTGGTGATGATCACCTGGGTCACGCCGATGGCCAGCAGGCCAATGACCGAGACCTGGAGGATCATCAGCACCAGGCGCTGGGAATTGAGCAAGAAGCTCTGCTCGCGGACCACCCAGCCGGACAGCTCGAACACCAGGGCGATGCCGATCAGCACCAGGAAGATACTCAGTTCGGTCGGCAGGCGCCGACGGCTCTTGGCCGGTGCCAGGGCCGGTTTGTTTTCCAGTATTGCGTTCATCACCGTCCACCTTGATCAGGGGCGGCGCCATTGGCGGCGGCCGGCCCAGGTTGAATGTCGCGTGTCGCCGCTAGTGTTCCAGGGCCAGGCCCGAGGCCAGTTGCATCACCCGCTCCTGGCTCGCTTCGCTACGGTCCAGGGTGCCCATCAGCTGCCCCTCGTGCATGACCAGCACCCGGTCACTCATGCCCAGGACCTCGGGCAGCTCCGAGGAGATCATCAGCACCGCCATGCCTTCGCCGGCGAGTGTGGCGATCAGGCGGTAGATCTCGGCCTTGGCCCCGACATCGATGCCCCGGGTCGGCTCGTCGAGGATCAGGATCCGCGGCCGGGTCATCAGCCAGCGGGCCAGCAGGGCCTTTTGCTGGTTGCCGCCAGACAGGGTGTCGATGCACTGCTCCAGCGACGGGGTCTTGACCCGCAACTGGCGACACATGTCCTCGCACAGCGCACGCAGGGCCTTGTGCTTGACGAAACCCGCCCCGGCATAGTGCTTGAGCACCGCCACCTCCATGTTCTCCAGCACCGACAGGCAGGGAAACAAGCCGCTGAGCTTGCGATCCTCGGTGAGCAGCGCCAGGCCCTGGCTGATGGCCACGTGGGGCTCGCCAATGCGCAACACCTGGCCATCGAGGATGATCTGCCCGCCATCGGCCGGGGTGATGCCGAACAGGGTCTCGGCCACGTTGGTCCGCCCCGAGCCCATCAGCCCGGCGATACCGAGGATCTCGCCGGCATGCAGGTCGAACGACACCCCCTCGAACACCCCGTCCAGGCGCAGGTCGCACACCTGCAGCAAGCGCTCGCCGATGGGCTGGTCACGCGTGGGAAACAGCTGGCTCAGCTCACGCCCGACCATCATCGAGATCAGGCTGTCGCCGTCCAGGTTCTCGGCCCGTTGCAGGCCGATGTAGGTGCCATCGCGGAACACCGCCACCTCATCGGCGATGGCGAACACTTCGTTCATCTTGTGGGTGATGTAGATGATGCCCTTACCCTGGGCCTTGAGGTCGGCGATGATCGAGAACAGGTGGGCCACTTCCTTGTCGGTGATGGCCGAGGTCGGCTCGTCCATGATCAGCACATCGGAGTCATAGGACACCGCCTTGGCGATCTCCACCATCTGCCGCTCGGCAATGCTCAGGTGGCCCACCTGTTCCTGGGGATCGAGCTCGATGCGCAGGCGCGCCAAGAGCGCGGCGGTGGCCCGATGCATCGCCCGATGATCGACCAGGCCCAGCCGGCCCAGCGGCTCGCGGCCGATCCAGATGTTCTCGGCGACGCTCATGTGCGGCATCAGGTTGAGTTCCTGGTGGATCATGGCGATCCCCGCCTCCAGGGCCGCCAGTGGCGAGGCGAAGCTCACCGGCCGGCCCTTGAGGCGCAACTCGCCGGCATCGGGCTGGTAGATCCCGGCGATGATCTTCATCAGGGTCGACTTGCCGGCCCCGTTCTCCCCCATCAACGCCAGCACAGTGCCGGGACGTACCCGCAACTGCACCTCTGACAGGGCCACCACCCCGGGAAAGCCCTTGCTGACATTGATCACCTCCAGCAGGTAAGGCTCGATGACGGGGGTGATCCCGGCCGGATTCGAAACGGACGCACAGGCGTTCATGCTCAGCTACTCCCGCCGCCAGGCACCCAGGGCGCCCGGTCGGCTTGCTCGGTGAATGAGGCCCGGCTACTTGAACTGGGCGACGTTGTCCGGAGTGATCAACCGATACGGGATCCACACCGCAGCCTCCACCGGCTGCTGGTTGATCATCTTCACCGCGGTCTCCACCGACCCTTCGGCCTGGCCCTTGGCGTCCTGGAACACCGACACCGCCAGCTCGCCGCGCTGCACCGCGCGCAGCCCGTCGGGGGTACCGTCGACCCCGGCGATCAGCACGCTGCCGCGCGCCACCCCGGCCTGGTTCAAGGCCATGGCGGCGCCGATGGCCATCTCGTCGTTGTTGGCCACCACGGCGTTGAACTCGCGGCCCTGGGTCAGCCAGTCGTTGACCAGGGTCATGCCGCGGTCGCGCAGCCAGACCCCGGTCTGCTCCTGGTCGACCCGGATGCCCGGGTACTTGGCCAGCACCTCCTTGACGCCCTTGGTGCGATTGGCCGTGGAGTTGTTGGCCAGGTCCCCCAGCAGGATCACCACGCTGCCCTTGCCGCCCATCTTGTCCGCCAGGTACTGCATCTGCATCCGCCCGGCCTCCAGGTCGTCGGAGGCCACGGTGACCACCCCCTTGGGCAGCGCCAGGTCATCCGGGCGGCGGTTGACGTAGACCAGCGGGATCCCAGCCTTGACCGCCGCCTCGGTGATCTTGCGAGTGGCGGCGGTGTCCACCGGGTTGACCACGATGGCGTCGACCTTCTGACTGACGAAGCTTTCGACCTGGCTCAACTGCTTGACCACGTCGCTGCGGGCGTCCTCGAACTGCAACTGCACGCCCTCGGGCATGGACTTGGCCTTCTGGTCCATGGACTCGCGCAGGTAGGTCAGCCAGGTGTCGTCGAACTGCGACATGCTCACACCGATCCGCACCTGGGCCTGGGCCACGCCGCTGGACAGCAGCAAGGCCAGGGCCAGGGAAACCACTCGGGTCTGGATATTCATCAAGGGTGCTCTCCACGTTGTTGTCGGTTGGCGGCTCGGGCGCCGCCGCGGCTCAGGCGCGTGAATACAGGACCGGGGCGCCGGGCATGCAGCCCAGCAGCGAACCTTGGTGTTCGACACACAGGCAACCCAGCAGCGACAGCAAGCGGGAGGACCAGGGAGTGCGAGGCATCTCGCGAGGGAGAGTGGCACCTGCCCGGGAGGGCAATGGCGTGGCAGAGCGAGGGATCTTCATCGACGGCACCTGTGTTGTTTTTGTTGGATGGCTGGCCAGGACACCAGGCAGAACCTGAAGACCCCGGCAGCCTGGGTAGTCGGCAACCTGGAAACGACTCTATTGGAAAATATTTTCTATATCAACTCATTTTAGAATTTTATTGCAAGCCCTGTTCAAGCCCTATTCGAGGGCCTGCCCAGGGCCTTGGCCCGGGCCTCTCAGCCATAGAATGCGGGGCGCGGCGGCAAGTGCACCGGCACGATGGCCCCGCTCTGCTGGGCCTGGATGCAAGCGTCGGCAGCCACCGCTGCCGCCAGGCCGTCCCAGGCCGAGGGGCCACCCACCTGCCCTGCCGCCACGGCATTGATAAAGGCTTGCAGCTCGACGTCATAGGCGGCGATGAAGCGCTCCTTCCAATCCATGAGGATGGCGCTGGACAGGTTGGCCGCGCTGCGCAGCTGCACCTGGGGCGGCTCGGGCAAGCGCGCGATCCCGCTCTCGCCCACCACCTCGCACTGGATGTCGTAGCCGTATTGGCAGTTGACGAAAATCTCCACATCGATCCGCACCCCACGGGCGGTCTCCAGCAGCACGATCTGCGGGTCGCGCAGTTGTTCATGGGCCTTGCTCGAAACCCGGGGGAACAGCACCTGCACCGAGACGTAGTCGTCGTCCAGCAACCAGCGCAGCACGTCTAGTTCGTGGATCAGGGTGTCGGTAATGGCCATGTCGGTCTTGTAGTTCGGCCCTACCCGCGGATTGCGGTGGGCGCAGTGCAGCATCAGCGGCGTGCCGATCCGACCGCTGTCCACCACGGCCTTCAGCGCCTGGTAACCCGCGTCGTAAGGGCGCATGAAGCCCACCTGGACCAGGCGCGTGCCATGGGCCAGCTCGGCCTCGACGATGCGCCGGCAGCCCTCGGCGGTCACCGCCAGGGGTTTCTCGCAGAACACCGGCTTGCCGGCGGCGATAGCCGCCAGCACGAATTCCTCGTGGCTGGGGCCCCAGGACGTGACCAGCACCGCCTGCACCTGGGGCGAGCGGATCAAGGCATGGCCGTCTGCATGGACTTCAGCCTGCAGTTGCAGGTCGTCGACCACCCGCGCCGCCTGTTGCCGATCGATGTCGGTCACGGCCACGACCCGGCTGCCCTGCAGGGTCTGGCTGCAACGCCGGATGTGATCCTGGCCGATGGCCCCGGTCCCGATAACGCCTAGCTGCAAAGACATGGATGTACTCCTATGGTTGTTCGTGGCAAAGGATCAATACTGGCGGGCCCTGGCCAGTTCGGCGGCAATGGCTCGGGACGCGGCGGCAACCCGCTCGCTGTCAGAGACCTGGGCCACCCCCACGTGCCACCAGGACTGGTAGCCGTGGAGCATGGTCTTGGGCAGGACCTTGATGTCGATCAGGGTCGAGACCGTCTGCCGGCGGGCATCCGCCAGGGCCGCCTGCAACTGCTCGAGACTGGTGACCCGGTAGGTCTTGCAACCGTAGGCCGCGGCGCTCATGGCGTAGTCCACCGGGATCAGGCCGCCGTCGAGCCGGCCCGTGAGCGGGTCGCGATAGCGAAATTCAGTGGCGAAACTGTCCTGGCCCTGGCCCAGCTGCAGGTTGTTGATGCAACCGAAGGCCATGTTGTCCAGCAATACCAGGTTGATCTTGCGCCGTTCCTGGAGCGAGGTGACCAGCTCCGAATGCAGCATCAGGTAGGAGCCGTCCCCCAGCAGCGCATAGACCTCGCGCCCAGGCTCGGCGAGCTTGACCCCCAGGGCCGCGCCGACCTCGTAGCCCATGCACGAATAGCCGTACTCCACGTGGTAGCTGTTGAGCCCCTTGCTGGCCCAACTGCGTTGCAGGTCACCGGGCAGGCTGCCGGCAGCGGCGACGATCACCGCGTCTTCGTCCAGCACCTGGTTGAGCACGCCCAGGACCTGGCTCTGGGTCAGGCAGGAGCCGGTGAGCTCGATGAACTCGCGCAGCACCGCCGGGTCCAGTGAGTCGTCGACCTCGGGCACGAAGGCCTGCGCCGAATACTGCACGCCATGCAGGCGCTGCACCTCGGCCACCAACTGCGCCTTGGCCGTCGCCACCTGCTCGCCCCAGCCGGCGCGATAGTCACGCTCCACCAGGACCTGCGACAGGCCCTGCAAGCCGGCCCGCGCATCGGCCAGCAACTGCACCCCATCGAGCTTCAGGGCATCGCCGGGGTTGACGTTGAGATTGAGGAACTGCACCTGCGGATGCTGGAACAGCCATTTCGAGGACGTGGTGAAATCGCTGTAGCGCGTCCCCACGCCGATGATCAGGTCGGCCTCCCGGGCCAGCAGGTTGGCCGCCAGGCAGCCAGTCTCGCCAATGCCGCCGACGTTCAGCGGATGGCTCGAGAGCAGCGCACTCTTGCCCGCCTGGGTCTCGGCCACGGGAATCGCGAAACGCTCGGCGAACGCCTGCAGCGCCTCGCCGGCAGCGGAGTACTTGACCCCGCCGCCACAGATAATCAGCGGCCGGCGCTTGCCCAGCAGCAGCGCCGCGGCATCGGCCAGCATGGCCGCGGTGGGCAGGCGCCGATCGATACGGTGGACCCTGCGGGCGAAGAACGCCTCGGGATAGTCGTAGGCCTCGGCCTGCACGTCCTGGGGCAGCGCCAGGGTCACCGCGCCGGTTTCCGCCGGGTCGGTCAGCACCCGCATGGCCTGCAATGCGGCACTCATCAATTGTTCCGGGCGGTTGATCCGGTCCCAGTACTTGCTCACGGCCTTGAAGGCATCGTTGGTGCTGATGCCCAGGTCATGGAACTGCTCGATCTGCTGCAACACCGGGTCCGGCTGGCGGCTGGCGAACACATCGCCGGGCAACAGCAGCAAGGGGATGCGATTGGCCGTGGCGGTGGCGGCCGCGGTCAGCATGTTCGCCGCGCCAGGCCCCACCGAGGCGGTACAGGCATAGACCTGTCGGCGCAGGCGCTGCTTGGCGAAACCGATGGCCGCGTGGGCCATGCCCTGCTCGTTGCGCCCCTGGTGCACCTGCAGGCCACCCGGGTCCTGCTGCAGGGCCTGGCCGATGCCCAGCACGTTGCCGTGGCCGAAGATGGTGAAGACTCCGGCGACGAAGCGGCTCTGTTGTCCATCCACCTCGACGTACTGGTTGTCGAGGAACTTCACCAGGGCCTGGGCCATGGTCAGGCGTAGCGTGCTCATTTCAGCTCCTTACAAGGGATAGGGGCATGGCGCCGGGCACTCACTCCAGGGCCTGGCGCAGATGGTCGATGCTGGCGCCCAGGGCCTGGCGGACATCCACCAGGCCATGGACGCAGGCGGCGAAAGGCTCGAACGACAGGTAACCGGTGTAGCCCTGGTGCAACAGCGCCTTGAGTTGCGCCACGTTGCCGAGCCGATCCGCCGCGCCCACCAGCACTCGATGGCCGTCGCGCAACAGCTCCAGGGGCGCCTGCGCCTCCTCGACCCCGGAGATGTGCACCAGGGCGGTCTGTTCGGCGAACAGCTCCTGTTCTCCAGCCAGGCGGTGATGGAAGGTGTCATGCAGCAGGCGCAGGACATCCAGGCTGGCAGTGTCGCGGACCGCCTCCAGCGCCAGGCGCTTGCTGCGCAAGGCGCTCTCCTCAAAGCCCAGGGGCTCGATGAAGCCATACAGGCCATGCCGGCGCAGTACCGGGGCGATTCCCTTGAGGGCGCTGCGCAGCGCCAGCGCCCGCTGCGTGGCATCGCGCGGGTCCCCGGCCTCATTCAGCGGACACAGCACCAGCGCCCTGGCACCGCAGGCCACGGCATACTCGGCCAATTGCCGCAGTTGCCGCTCGCGCTCCGGGTTCCAGACATCGAAGGGATACAGCGCATTGATCGACAACACCCGCACGCCACGGCTCGCGCACAGCTCGCGAACCCGCTCCGGCGGCGTGCCATCGGTGATTTCCACGCCCGGCAGGTCGTTGCGCAACTCGATGGCATCGATCTGCAACTCCAGCGCCAGGTCGAGGAATTCCACCAGCGACAAGCTCGGCGCGACCATCCGGTTCAAGGCAAAACGCAAGGGCCGGGGCATGTGGCTGACTCTCCCTATGGCGTGGCGCTCTCAGAGATCGAGCAGCCAGCTGTGCTGCGGATCGTTGTGGAATTGCCAGGCGCGTTTCGGCCCGGCCATGACATTCAGGTAATAGGACTGGTAGCCGTACGGCACACAGACCGGGTGATAACCCTCGGGGACCACCACCAGGTCGTGGTGCTCCACGGCCATGGCTTCGTCCAGCCGTCGATCGTCGGTGTACACCCGCTGGAACACGAAGCCCTGGGGCGGGTCGACCTGGTGGTAGTAGGTCTCTTCGAGAAAGCTCTGGTGCGGCAGGTCGTCGGTGTCGTGCTTGTGGGGCGGGTAGCTGGAGGAGTGCCCGGATGGCGTGCGCACCTCCACCACCAGCAGCGAATGCGCAGGCTCGCTGGCCGGCAGGATGTCGCAGACATAACGGGTATTGGCGTCCTTGCCCCGTACGCTGCGCGAGCACTGCTGCGGGCGGATCAACCGCGGCGCCAGCCCGGCCTCGCGGCAACCGGGGGCTGCGCAGACCGCCAGTTGCACCGGGTCCAGCGCGGTGATCCGGGCCTGGCTGCCCGGCGGCAGGTAGACGGCGAACGGCGCCAGGTCCTCGAACACCGATTGGCGCTCGCCGATCCCCTCCCAACGGAACGCACCATGCCCCGGTGCCTCGCCCTCGACCCGCACATGCCCGGCCAGCAGCACCAGGCATAGCTCGCGTTCACCGGCACTGACCGGCAGGCTTTCGTCCGGGCCCAGGCGGTAGGCGGCGAAACCCACGTACTGCAAACGGCCTTCCTCGAGTCGCACCAGCTCCTGGCCCGCGCCCGTGCCCTTGACCAGCAGGCTCATCGAGCAGCCCTCCCGTGCCCGGCACTGGCCAGCAAGGCGCGCAGGGTGTCATAGCCTTTGCGGGCATAAACCTCGCTGGGAGCCACCGCCGGGTCCTGCTCGGCCTCCACCACCAGCCAGCCCTGGTAACCCGCGCCCAGCAACACCTGCAGCAACGCGGCAAAATCCAGGTCGCCATCACCGGGCACGGTAAAGGTGCCGTTGACGATACAGTCGGGAAAGCTCCAGAGCTGGTTGCGCGCCAACTGCACCACCGGCTTGCGCACATCCTTGAAATGCACATGGCAGACCCGCCCGACATGCCGGCGCAACACCTCCAGGGGCTCTGCACCGCCCATGTAGCAATGCCCGGAGTCGAACAGCAGGCCCACCTCGGGGCCGCTGCGGCGCATCAGTTGGTCGATGTCCTGCGGTGATTCGACGTAGGCGCCCATATGGTGGTGATAGGCCAGGCGCACGCCCTGGGAGAGGGTGAAACGGGCCAGTTCGGTGAGCTTGTCGGCATATTCCTGCCAGGCCTGTTCGGTATGAAAGCGCGGGCGCTCCACCAGGGCGATGGGTTGGCCCTGGATCGAGTCGGCCACCTCGCCATAGACCAGCACCGTGGCGCCATTGTGCGCCAGCAACTGCACATGGGCGGCGATGGCTTCGATCTCCTCGGCCACCGAGCGCCGCGCCAGTTGGCCGCTGTACCAGCCGGAAACCAGCGCCAGCTCGTAGGGCCGCAGCACCTCGGCCACCCCCTGGGCATCCTTGGGGAACTTGCCGTTGAGCTCGAAGCCCTCGTAGCCGATGGCCTTGCCTTCGGCCAGCGCCGTGTCCAGGGGTGTCTCGCCCCCCAGGGACGGCAGGTCGTCATTGCTCCAGGAAATCGGGTTGATGCCAATTCGGATCGCGGGCATGGCTGCACCTTTTATTGTTGTTCGGATCGCACTCTAAAAAACCGCCTCGCCACCAAGGCCTGGGGCGTTCACGGGCGGGCGCTGCGCCAGGCCTCGATCAACTGGACGAACGTGCCCTGTACTTGCTCGATCAGCTGCTGGTCGTCGATCTCCCCTGCCAGCCAGGCACGACTGGGCTCCTGGAAGATCGTGCGACCCACGGCAAAGCCCCGGCAACTGCTGCTGCCGGCGGCCTGGCGAAAGCCCTCGGCCAGGGCCTGGGGCGAGGCGTTGAGCCCCAGCAATACCACCCCACGGCAGTAGGGATCACGCTCCTGGATCAATTGGTCCAGGCGCTGCCACTGCTCGCGATCCTGGGCCTCGATCTTCCACCAGGCCGGGTAGATGCCCAGGTTGTAGAGGCGCTTGATGGCCCGGTACAGCACCTCGGGATGGGCCCCGGGCAAGTCCTTGGGCGGGATGACCTCCAGCAGCAACTCATGGCCGCTGGCCTGGGACGCCTGGTACAGGGCGCGGATCTGCGCCTCCTGCTCCAGGCGCAGCAAGGGTTCGTCATCGGGATGAAATTGCACCAGGCACTTGATGATCTGCTCCTGGGGCCAGGCGATCAGGTTGCTGCCAATGGCCCGGCCCTGCTCGAACACCAGGGGCCGCGATCCCTGCAGTTCCACCGGGCGTGCCACCCACCAGCCACGACCGGTGGCGGCGTTCAGTGCATCCTGGCCGAAGCGCTGGTCCGCCAGCACGCCGACATCGGCCTCGACGCCTTTACGTCGCAGGTCGGCCTCGACCCGCTGCACCGCCTCGACGAACAGCAGCTTGAGTTGTTCGATGAACCTGAGCTCGCGCCCACCCTGGCGGGCCAGCTCCACCAGTTGCCCGCGATGATCGAAGGCGAAGATGAACAGCGGCCGCCACGCCTTGCGCGGCACGCTGACCTGGTGCAGGCGCCGCAGGGTCGGGTCTTGGTCCGGACGGGTAATGGGCCGCGGGCTGCCGAACAGGTAGTCGAGCTCGGCACGGGTCGGCATTGCCGGGGCACAGGCGTGGCGCGAGACCACCAGGGCACCGCAGGCATTGGCCAGCTGGCAGCAGCGCTCATCGTCCGCCCCCTCCAGCCAGCCACTGAGAAAGCCGGACATGAACGCATCGCCGGCGCCCAGCACGTTCAGCACCTCGACCTGCACGCCCTGGTGCACCTGCAACTCCTCCAGATGGCCGGGAATGGCCCCATGGATCACCGTGCAGCCCCTGGGGCCGAGCTTGACCACCAGGGTCGCGGCCGTCAGCTCGCGCACCCGGCGCAGGGCCGCCAGCAAATCCGGCTCGCCCCCGGCGATCAGGAATTCCTCCTCGGTGCCGACGATCAGTTCGAAGCGCGGCAGAATGCCCTGCACATGCTGGCTGACCTGGCGGTCGGCGACGAAGCGGGTCTGGCCATCGGCCTTGGCCGCCAGGCCCCAGAGCACCGGCCGATAGTCGATGTCCAGTACTCGCCGCACCCCATGGCGCTCGGCATAGTCGAGGGCCTGGATGCTGGCCCGGTAGACCTGGTCGCTGGAAAAATGCGTGCCGGTGATCAGCAGCGCCTTGCTGGAGGCGATGAAGGCCTCGTCGATGTCCTCGGCGGCCAGGGCCATGTCGGCGCAGTTCTCGCGATAGAACACCAGGGGAAAGCTCTCGCGATCCTTGAGGCCCAGCAGGACCAGGGCCGTCAGGCGCTCGGGATCGACCCGCACGGCGCGGGTGTCGCAACCTTCGCGCTGCAAGGACTCCAGCAGGAAGCGCCCCATGTGGTCGTCGCCGACCCGGGTCAGCATCGCCGACTTCAGGCCCAGGCGCGCGGTACCGAAGGCGATGTTGGCGGACGAGCCGCCAAGGTACTTGGCAAAACTGGCGACATCTTCCAGGCGGGCCCCCACTTGCTGCGCGTAGAGGTCGACGCCCAGGCGTCCGAGGCAGATCAGATCCAATTGACGCCCACTGGCAAAGCGATCCTGGCCCATGCTGGCTCCTGTTATTGTTATCAGCCGCTGCCTGCCGCCGGTTCCTCGGCAAGCACTCTTGGTGGGTGCAGCCTAGAACGGCTTTCACTGCCAAATCAATATTTATTCTAATTATTTTTACATGGAATATTTTTTCCACTAAAGTTCGTTGCACGCCGGAATCTGTGCCCTGCATCGATTCAGCAATGCGCTGCAGGCCCCGGCCGGCAAGATTTTCCCGGCGCCGACCCTGTAGACTGCCCGCAGTCCGCCTAGTCTCAGGGGCGATACCCAGGCTCGCCCCATCAGCACCCGTAAGAAGGATTGACCATGCCCCATACCGATCAGCCGGCCTTGTCCGAAGGCACCACGGACAGCGACCTCGCCACTCGCCCGCTCGATGCCGAGGGCCTGCTGCAGCTGATCGCCCAGGAATACGAAAGCCTGCCGCGCCAGCTCAAGCGTATCGCCAGCTACATGAGCCAGCAGCGCGACCGGATCATGGTCGATCGCATCAGTGACATCGCCCGCGAATGCGAAGTGCATCCCTCGGCCATCGTGCGTTTCTCCCAGCGCCTGGGCTTTCGCGGCTTCAGTGACATGCAGGCGTTGTTCCGCGAGGCCTATACCCACAAGGCCACGCCGGTGCAGAACTACCAGCAGCGCATCCGCAGCCTGATCGCCAACAAATCACAGAAGGCCAGCAGCGCCGACCTGGCTCGCGACTGCATCGGCGCCACCCTCTCGGGGATCGAGCGCCTGGAACAGGAGCTGGACGAGGCGGCCCTGGAGCGAGCCGTCGACCTGGTGGTCAATGCCGAGAACATCTACGTGGTGGGGGTGCGGCGCTCCTTCGCGGTGGCCGACTACCTGGTCTACAACCTGCAGCACACCAACAAGCGCATCCACCTGGTCTCGGGGCTCGGTGGCAGCTACCGCGAGCAGATGCGCAGCATCCGCCCCGGCGACCTGGTGATCGCCATCAGCTTCACGCCCTACGCCAAGGAAACCCAGCACTGCCTGCGGATTGCCCAGCACCACCAGGCCAAGACCCTGATCATCACCGACAGCACCCTCTCGCCCCTGGCCAAGCGCGCCAACAGCGTGCTGCTGGTCAACGAGGGCAGCTCGTTCGCCTTCCGTTCGCTGAGCGCCACCTTGTGCCTGTGCCAGGCGCTGTTCATCGCCGTGGCCTACCGCCTGGAGCTGAAGATGGATGAAATCCACGAGCAGAGCGGCTTCGAGGATTAGCCGCGCAGCGGGCGCCTCATTCGTAGATCTTGCCGCAGTACAGGAACACCGCGAAGCGCTTCCACGGTGAGGCGTCGGCCAACCCCTGGCTGGCGCCCATGGCACTGGCTTCGGCCCAGGCATGGGCGGAGTCGAGGAAGTCCTCGATGGAGTCGTTCTGCCAGTCGCTGGCTTGGCGCCGGTCGGCACTCAAGGCCTGGACGAACGCCAGGAAACTGCGCTCATCCACCACTTGCTGCAAGGCTTGATCCAGGTCCACGGTTACCTCGGGGTCATCGGTGCCTGCCAGGCCAGGCCCATGCGCAGCAACTCCTTGCGCAAGATCGGCCGTTCCAGGCAGTGCAGGCCATTCACGGCCGGGCACTCTAGCAGCCGGTCCAGCTTCTGCGCACTCGCCGCTCCACCACTGAGCAAGTAGCTGCGCCCCTCGCCGAGGCTGATCAGGTTCAGCAGCCAGTCATCGCCCCACTGCCCCAGTACCCTTTCGATCAAGGGCCGTTGCTGGCGCAGCAAGCGATCGGCATTCCACAAGGTCAACTGGGCGAAACGCCTGGGCAGGTTGCTCTCTTCCCCGAGGACTTTCAGGTCCTTGTGCAGGGCCTGCTCCAGTTGTTCCTCGATCTGGCGCTGGCACTGGTCGAAGTAGCGTGCAGGCCATTGCTCGTCCAACCCGGCGTGCCGGGCCAGCACGGCATAGGCCTGGCGATCGGCATCGGTGCAGATCTGGGCAGTGAAGTTCAGGGTGTTGTCGAGAATCCCGGCTGCCAGCAACTGCGCACTGTCGCGGCTCATTCGCGGCAACAGCCCCGAGTCGCGCCAACGCTCGTAGACCTGGGTACAGGCGGCGCCGATCCGGCGAATATCCGCACGGGGGCCAAGGCGCTCGATCCAGAACGGCTCGAACCCCGGATGATGATCGATGACCTCCACCACCCGCTCCAGCGCCACCAGTGGGTCCAGGTGCAGGTGATTGGAAACGTCCACCAGCACGAACACATCGTCGTCGCCGATCGGCACCGGTGCATCCAGCCCCTTGCAGTTATGGCGCAGGGCCTGGGGAATGCTTTCGTTCAGTGGTGCGCTGCTCAGGGCCCGGGCCGGACGGCCGCGAAGATTGAGCCATTCGGCGTAGGCGATACAGCCGGCGTAGGCATCCATGTCCAGGTAAGCCGCGCCGGAGGTGACAATGATCATGACATCCCTGTGGTGTACGAAGGCCCGCGGGCCGGGGTGCCGAGCATGGCGGGCGAATATGACCAAAGCATGACAATCAGCACCTGGCCAGGCCGGCCTCGGCCACCAGCAGGCTTGCCAGGCGCGCAGCGCTGTAGCGGATCTGCGCCGGGCTCAGGGCCGCATAACCGATGATCACGGCCGCTGGCCGACCGGGTCGCTGGCAATGCTCGGCCAGGCCCTGCAGGTCGATGCCAGCCTCGGCGGCGCGTTGGCGAAAACGCGCCTCATCGCTACCGGCCGGCAACTGCAACAGCAGGTGCAGGCCGGCCTGCTGCCCGGTAATGCGATAGCAGCCCGGCGCCTCCCGGGCCAGGATCTGCAGCAGCAGGTCGCGACGCTCCTGGTAAGCCTGGCGGGCGGCCCGCAGATACCGCAGGAACGCACCGCTGGCGATGTAGTCGGCCAGGGCCACCTGCTCGATCACCCCGACCGAACGCCCGGTATTCTGCAAGGTCGCCAGCAATCGCTCGCGCAACGCCTGCGGCACCAGCATGAAACCCACCCGCAGGCCGGCGAACAGCGTCTTGTTGAAGCTGCCGCAGTAGATCACCCGGTCATCGAGGTCCAGGGACTTGAGGGCCGCCAGGGGGGCGCTCTGGTAATTGAATTCACTGTCGTAGTCGTCCTCCACGATCCAGGCCTGGCTGGCGCGCGCCCACTCCAGCAGTGCCAGGCGCCGCGATACCGGCATGCTCATGCCCAGGGGGGCCTGGTGCGCCGGGGTCACGTAGACCATGCGCGCATCGCGATGACGATGCAGGTACTCCACGTCGATCCCCTCCTCGTCGACCGGCACCGGCACCCATTGCGCACCGGCCAGGGTGAACAACTCCCTGGCCGACAGGTAGCCGGGGTCTTCCAGGCAGACCTTGTCGCCCCGGTGCAGCAGGCTGCGGGCCAACAGATCGAGGCCATGGCGAATGCCCGTGGTGACCATCACCTGGTCCGGGTCGCAGACAATGCCGCGGTGCTGCCCCAGGTACTGGGCGATCTGCTGGCGCAGCAGCGGCAAGCCAGCCGGATCGGGATCGCACAGCAATTGCGCCGGGGCCGCGGCCAGGGCCCGGGTCAGGGTGCGGGCCCACAGAGCCAGGGGAAACAGCGTAGGGTCGGCGAGCCGGGCGACGAAGGGTTGCCCGGCACGTACGCCCTGGGCTCGGGGGCGCGGGCCCGCAGGCTGTTCGGGCCGTGGCGCCCCAGGGGGCAGTGCCTTCAGGTAGAGGTCCGGCACCACCGCGCAGACCCGGGTCCCGGAACCGGACACGCGGCTGACGTAGCCCTCGCTGCGCAAGCGATCGAACACCGCTTCCAGGGTGCCTCGGGACAGGGACCAGCGCTGGGCCAGGGTCCGGGTCGACGGCAGTCGGCAGCCGGCCGGCAAGCGCTTCTCCAGGATCGCCTGGCGCAGGGCGCCATAGGCACTGTCCTGCTTGCCCAGGCCCTCGCCCAGGGCCTGGGGCAGCGGCAAGTCCAGCGGAACAGGGTGTTTTCCACGACTCATAGTGGTCCACTCGATACAGGTATAAATGGCTCTCGGCATTAAACCATAAAGGCCTTAGTTTTCTGCCCATGCCCTACCTGCCGAGCCATCCATGAAACCGACCACCGAAACCCCGCTCCTTGCCTCTACGGCCCCGCAAGCGCTGGCGCCCTGGCTCTGGACCCTGCTGTTGCTGATCGTGGTCTGCCTGCCGCGGATCAGCATCGACCTGTACCTGCCGGCCTTGCCCGCCATGGCCGACGCGCTGGGCGCCAGCGACCAACAGCTGCAACTGACCCTGAGCCTGTACATGCTCGGCTATGCCTTCTCGATGCTGCTGGGAGGTCCCCTGTGCGATCGCTTTGGCCGGCGTCCGGTGCTGCTCTGGGGCATGGCGCTGTACCTGCTGGCCAGCCTGGCCTGCATGCTCGCCACCCGCGTCGAGGTATTGATGGCCGCTCGCTTGCTACAAGCCCTGGGCGGTTGCTGCGGCACGCTGGTGGGCCGGGTCATGGTCCGGGATCGCTGCACGCCTGCCGAACAGGCGCGGCTCCTGGGCCTGTTATCCATGGGGATCGCCCTGTCGCCCATGCTCGCACCTGTACTGGGCAGCCTGCTCGGCCACTGGCTCGGGTGGCGCGGCCTGTTCCTGTGCCTGAGCCTCTTGGCCGCCGCCGTGTGGCTGCTGATGCTGGCCAAGCTGGCCGAGACCCGTTCGCCCGAGGTGGCCCAGATGCCCCGCCAGAACCTGCCACGGCTCTACTTGCGGCTGCTGCGAAGCCGCTATTTCATGCGTTATTCCCTGGCCATCGGTTGCCTGTACTGCACCTACTTTCCCTTTATCCTGCAGTCGCCCGCCTTGCTCCAGCGTCAGCTGGGGCTCTCCTCGAGCGCCTATGCCCTGGTCTTCGCCGCCACGGTGGCCGGTTATCTATTGGGGTCGCGGTGGTTCCAGCGCCTGGCGCCACGCCAGGGTGCCGACCGCCTGATCGCCCGGGCCACGTTGCTCAACCTTGCAGGCGCCGGCCTGCTGCTGATCGCCCGCGGCTTCTGGCCAGACAGCCTGCTGGCCATCGTCCTGCCCATGCTGGCGATCATGTTGGCGGTGGGCCTGGCGATTCCGGCCTGCCAACTGGCGATCCTGCAACCCTATGCCGATGTGGCAGGCAGCGCTTCGGGACTGTTCTTCTTTATCCAGATGGGCATGACCGCCCTGTGTGGCCTGCTGGCCGATGCCCTGGTCGACAGCGCCGCCGGCTCCTTGCAAGCCCTGACGGGGTTGTTCAGCCTCGCCCTTGGCGTGGCCTGGTATGGCCTGCGCCCGCGACCGTAGCCGCCTAGCCCACGCCAGGCGCCACCAGGCTCCAGCACAGGGCCAGGCAAAGGTACCCTGGCGCCCGTGCGCAGCCTGCGCCAGCGGCTCCACCGGGCATGGCCTGCCCCGGTGGCCGCTACCGAGCCCACGTGGTTGCGCCAGGTCAGCAGGACCTTCAGCGCACCACTGGGCAAGCGGATCGATCAGGCGAACAGTGCCTGCTTCTTCTGCGGTTCCAGGGCAAAACGCCGGGCCAGGAATGGCGTGATGTCCAGCGGCAGGGCCTCGTCGTTGACCAGCTTGTCCAACAGCACCCCGGTGATGGCCGAGGTCAGGATGCCGGTACGGAAGTGCCCACAGGCATTGAGGTAACCCTCCACCCCTTCCATCGGCCCGAGGATCGGCAGTTCATCCGGCGAACCGGGGCGCAGCCCCGCCCAGCAACGCTTGAGGTTGACCTGGGCCAGCTCGGGGATGCAACGCACCGCGCCCTGCACCAGGCCGTTGATTTCAGGGTAAGTGGTACTGACGTCGAAGCCCTTGTCCTCGGTGGTGCTGCCGATGAGGATTTCACCGTTGTCCTTCTGCGCCATGTAGCAGTCGCTGGTGGTCAGGCAACCATTGAGCAGCTTGGGCATGCGCTCGGTGAGCAGGATCTGGCCCTTCACCGGCTTCACCGGGATCTCCACGCCCGTGGCCTGCAGGCTCAGTTCGGCGGCCCAGGCACCGGCGGCGTTGATCAGGGTCGAGCAATGGAACAACCCGGCCTCGGCGGTCTGTACGCCGCTGACCCGGTTGCCCTGGTGCAGCACCCCGGTGACATTGGTATTGAAGTACACGTCCACGCCGTTCTGCCGGGCACCCTCGGTGTAGGCATCGGTGAGGCGGAATGGATTGACCTGGTGATCGCAGAGGAACTCCAGGGCACCCTGGGCCTCGTGGCTGATACTCGGCTCACTGGCGCGCAACGCCGCCTGGTCGAGCCAGCGCACCTGATCGGCCAGGTGCGGGATGCAGCCGACGATATGCTCGGCGTACAGGCGGTCTTCATCGTCATAGATGACGAACTTGAGCCCGGTCTGCTCGAACTTGAAGTCCATGTCGTGCAGGCCCATCAGTTCCCGGTGCAGGCGCGGATAAAGCTCGTTGGACTGCAAGGCGAAATCGAAGAACGACTGCGGCAGGATATGCGGCGTGCTGGAGTCCACCACCACGGCCGAGCCCTGGGCCTCGCGCTTGCGGTTGGCCGACATCATGCGAAAGAAGATCACTCCACACCCCAGGCCCACCGACTCGCCGATGGCCCACAGGCCGCCGGCCGAGGCGCGGCTGGCATTGCCCGGGCGCTTGGAATCGATCAACGCCACCTTCAGGCCCTTGCGCTTGGACAGCTGGTAGGCGCAGGACGCCCCGATCACACCACCACCGGCGATAACCACGTCATAGTACTTAGTCATGCTTGGAGACCTCCTGGTCGGCCGGCGCAAAGGCAGAGAATGGAATCGGGTCCAGCGGGAAGCGCGGGCGAATCCAGCCCACGTCCTTGCGGCCCGTGGCCTGGCGCAGGCGGTCGCTGCAATAGCCCACGCACATCCGCCCCTGGCAATCGCCCATGCTCACCCGGGTGCGCATCTTCAGGCTGGCCATGTCCTCGACGCCCTGGGCCAGGGCCCGTTCGATATCGTTGCGGGTGGTGTGCTCGCAACGGCAGATCACCGTATCGCCCTTGGGCAGCTCTACCTGCCCGACACCGCGAGCGGTGTAGCGATCCACCGCACCGCGAAAACGCAGGATCGAGGCCAGCTTGCGCTCATAGCCCTGGCGCCGTTGCAGGGCCTCTTCGTTACTCAGCACGTCGCGCTGCATGAGGATCGACAAGGCCGCGATACGCCCGCTGAGCATCGCCGCCTCGCCACCGCGGATGCCGCTCATGTCGCCGGCCAGGTGGATGTGCGGCTCGCTGCTCTGCTGCCAGACGTTGGCATCGGCCCGCAGGTAGCCGTCGTCGCTGAAACTGTGCTCCAGGCCCATCTGCTGGCTGAGCTGGGTCCTGGGAATGAAGCCATAGCCGACGGCCAGGGTCTGGGCGGCGATGCGCTGGGCCTTGGACATGTCCGGTTGCCAGTCGCTGGAATACGGCGCCACGGTCACGACCCCCAGGGCACCTTGGCCCTGGGCCTCCACCACGCCCCAGCCATAACGCAGGGGGATGCCGTGGAGCTTGAGGTAGGCCAGCATGCTCAGGCCGTCGAGGAACAGTTGCGGCTTGTTGAGCATGGCCAGGCTCTGCTTGGCGATCTTGCCCAGGGCGCTGGCCTCGTAGACCCCGGCCACGCGCACCCCGGAAGCGTGCAACTGGCACGCCACCAGCGGCAGCAAGGGGCCGGTCCCGGCGATCACCACCGGGCTCTGCGGCTTGACCACGCCACTCTTGATCTGTAGCTGCAAGCCGCCCAGCAGCTTGACCCCGGGCAAGGTCCAGCCGGGGAACGGCACGCTGCGTTCGTGACAACCGGCGGCCAGCACCAGTTGCCCATAGGGCACCTCCTGCACCTGCTCCTCGGCATCCAGCAACATCAGGCTGTGGCTGCCCTCGGCGCCGATCACCCGGCTGTTGAGGCGCACGTCGATCATCTGTTCATGGTCGCCAAAGGCGCCATGCAGCTTGGCCAGCACTTCGCAATAACGAGGCCCCAGGTAATCGAGCTGCACGCCATCGCGCAGCGGTCCGCGATACACCACCCCGCCCAGGCGCGAGGCCTCTTCGACCAGGGTGCTGTGCACCCCGTGCTCGGCCAGTTCGATGGCCGCCGCCATACCCGCCGGCCCACCGCCGACGATCACCGGATTCAGGCTCATGAGTTGGGCTCCGTTTCACTGATGCGGTTGGCCAGCGTCTGCACCTGCATGCCCGGCTTGACCAGGGTCTGGCAAGCCCGGCGCTTGTGCCGGCCATCGATTTGTACCAGGCAGCAATGGCATACGCCCATGCCGCAGTAGGCGCCCACCAGTTGCCCATGGTCGTTGCGCGCCACCTGACGCAGGCCGGTGGCCTGGATCACGCTGAGGACGGTTTCGCCCAGGGCTGCGGTGACCGGCTGGCCATTGAGGCTGATGGTCATGTCCGCATGCTGCAGCGGCTGGATATCGAAGTTGCGGTCTATCTGACGCATTGCGGTTCATCCGTGAAGAGGTGAAAAGCGATTGCCGGCATCCTGCCGTCCGGGTCCCGACGGTCCGGAAATGGAGACGCGGCAACACCGCGGTTCCGAAAGCTCTGTCAGAACCGAGCGTGGGCCAAGCTAGTCGGTTTGTCGGACACGAGTATTGACCTGGGCCAAGCAAACGGTTGCGTGGCGCCAGAATAGCGTCGCCCCTGCCCCCGGCTCATGGGCCAGCGCTACCATGGGCTTGACCCTCCCAGGTTGGGATCAGTAGGTCAGGATCACCCGTACCGTGTCGCTATAGACACCGGCTGGCACATCGTTTTGAGCGGGATTGACCATGACCCGGTAAGGCACGCCCTGGAGCGCTCCGCTGCCCACTCCTCGCTGGGTATTGAGGGTGGTCCAAACCGTCGAGTCGCTGGGTTTGTAGAGGTTGTAGCCAATGGAATGGGCACCGTTGGCCATGCGCCGCCAACCGCCACTGAAATGATTACCGTTGTCGAAGCCCAGGCTATAGGTGGCGTTCAAGGTGCAACGCACACCGATGCTCTGGTTCACCGCCGTGAAGCCGGACACCAGTGCGGCGCTGCCGAAGCTGACATCCGGGGCGCTGTCGATGAAGCAGTCCTTGAGCACCGTCAGCGTCACATTGATGCTGCTGGTGGCACTGCCCTCGTCGTAGATACAGACCCCCAGGACACCCGCGGCACACAGGTACCACCGCCAGCTCAGGAGAATGGTGTCGCTGTAGGTTCCGGCCGGCAGGTTCATCCGGGTGGCCGTGCGCAGGTAAAGCGGCAAGCTGCCGTCAGGGCCGTTGAACAACCCGAGGATGCCGAGGAACGTGGTCTTGCTCCAACGGACAGTGGAACCGACGTTGTAGATGGTGCCGCAACTGCTGTCGCTGCAGATGACGTAAGGCAGGTAGGCATTACCGCTCGCGTTGTACAGCCGGGGGCTGGAGCCCTGTGCGTGGGCGGTGCTGGCGATGGTGGCTTCGATGGTGTTGGTGCTCAGTATCGACAGCAGGCTGCCGGTGCACTTGAAACCCGAGGTCGAGGTGATGGCCTGGGGCGTGCTGGCCACGGTAAAGGAGCTCAAGCTGCCGAAATCACCTCGACTGGAGCTGGTGGTGCAGGCCGCGAACAGCGACGGACTGGCGCACAGGGCCAGCAGGCCGCAGAGGCCGACGCATGAGAGATATCGGTTCATGGGCTACCTCCACTGAGTGCCCGGCAGGGCAACGGGCCGATCTGGCTGACGGTGGGTTTGTGGATATCCAGCCGGAAACTGACCTGGCACAGACCACCATCGCCAAGCCGCACTCGCAGCTGGTTGTCGGCCTGCAGGCCTTCGAAATACACCTGGCCATCCCAGCCGACGATGGCCTGCTGCCTGCTGGCCAGGTGCTCGGCCCGACTCCCCAGCGGCAGCGGTGAACCTTGCTCATCCACCAGGCTGATGCTGGCGGCAACCACGGTGCGAATCGGGAAATCCAGCAAGGCTCCGCTGCCCTGTCGCACCGACACCCGCTGCTCGACATCCGCCACCTGGACGTTGGCCGGCAGGTCCAGCGAGTCGACCTGGAACTTCGCCGGGTGGTAGGCCGCGACCCAGGGCACCAGCAAGTGACCGTTCTCATCCGATTGGCCCACCCGCTGGTTCTCATAGCGGATCGGCACCTGGGCATACCCACCGGTGCTGACCAGCACGAAGGCATCGTTGATGCGGTTGCTGGCGAACAGCGCACGGTCCATCCATACCAGCGAGCCGCTGGCATCGGCCCAGCGCGTGTGGTTGCCAGCCTCGCCATAGAGCCCGGCTCGCAACTGCACGTTCTGCGTACGCCAGGTCAGGTCCGCCTGCTGGTAGCGACTGGAGCCGCCGCCCTGTCCGAGGTTCCAGCCAAACCCACCCTCACTGGGCGCGGCCCGGCTCCAGACCACGCGTTCGCTGTAGCGCCCCCGACTGTCACGGGTAATGCCAACGTTCAGCAACCCATGGACTTCGAAGGGCAGCACCCACTGTAAAAGCACGCTGTAGCCACTGTCGGCGAGGTCCTTGTTCAGCGCCAGGTAGACGCTGCTGCGGCTGCCGAGCGAACGGCTGTAGGACAGGTTGAGCAGCCGCGTGCGATTGCCGTCGCGGGCCTGGATGTCGAAATACCCGGCACCGAGGCTGCCCTGCCCGTCGAGGCTCAGGCTGGCGCTGACCTGGTCGGCACGCCGGCTCAAGCGATAACCGCCCAGGGAGCTGAGGTCGTGGTAGCCGTCGCTGCGCTGGATATGCTGCAAGTTCACACCGATGCGCCGCGAATAGTAGGAGTACCCGAGCAGGTATTGCTGGCCGCTGTCGCCCTGGCCAGCACTGGCGCTGGTCGCCAGGCTGAGGGTACCGAAGGTGGCCAGGGCGATATCGCTGCCGGCCCCGAGCAATTGCAGGTCCGCGGCTGCCTCGGCATGCCCGGAAAGCGTCAGCTGGTCGTTCAGGCCATAGCGGTAGATGCCACTGGAGGCTGTGTCGCCATAGGCAAAACTGCGCCGTCCATAGTCCTCGCGCAAGCGCCCCAGGGACAGGTCGAAATCGCTCAAGCCTTGGGTCAGCAAGGTATTGGAGACGTAGAACGGCAGGCTGGTCGACACCTGCCGTCCCTGGGCATCGGTGGTCACGATCGTCGCCTCCCCCGCCCCGCTGATGTACGGCACGTTGCTGATGGCGAAGGGACCGGGCTGCAGGTCGCTGCTGCTGGCCTTGTAGCCGTTGATGAACAGATCGACGGTACTGGGCACCGCGGCCTGGCCGTCGTACCTGAGCAGTGGGTAGGTGACAAGGTCGGGGCGCACCTCGAAGTTGCGCGAGAATCGCAAGCCACCCATGCGCACCGGGTTCGTCCAGTTCAGAGCGCCGTTGATGTAGTCACCCAACTGGTAGCTGCGCAGGGCCTGCTCGTCGTTGTAGCGCCAGTAGGTGTCGTAGCGCAGGTACCGGTTGCCGGGGTTGTCGGTCCCGCCGAAGTAATGGTTATAGACCCCGGTGTTGGAAAGGGTGGCGAAACCATCGAAGGCGCGCTGCTCCAGCAACGCCGACAGATAGGGGGTGGCGTTGTTGGCGGGAGCCGAGTAATACAGGTCGTAGTTGAACAGCGCTCCCAGGCTGCTACTCGCCGGAATATGCGCAAGCAGGCCCGGGTCCTCGATCCGCTGCCGGGGCAGCCAATCGGTCGGCACCTGCAGGCGCAGCTGCTGGCTGGCGCTGTCGTAGTCCACCCGCACATCCGCCCATTCATTGAGCACGATCGACCCGACGGGGTTGCCAGGCAACCGCACGCCCGCATCGCGCAGCAGCGCAGCGTCGAGCAGGTAACGCCCATCCCGCGCGTTGACTGCCACCACCTGCCCACTGTGGCGGCCATTGATGACCAGTTCCAGGTGGTAGCGGACGGTTCCCTGGTCGGCCAGGGCCCGTGGTGCGGGGGGCAAGCCTGTCGAGCCCAGCGCCGCCTGCGCGCAAGACAACAGCGCCAACCCGACGAACAGCGAGGAGTGACGGCAAGCCTGCACAGCGACCGGGGCAACCACGCTGGCCAGCCTCAGTAACCAGGAACGCGGACCACCGCGTCGTTATCGGACAACTGCAGCATCAGGCTCATGCCTTTGCCCGGGGCCAATCCCGGTGGCAGCAACCAACGCATCTGCTGGCCGGGCAACACGTAACCGAGCAAGCCATCCAGCAGCGGCAGGCTGCGCCCCCCGCCCTCCCAGCGTACGCGGCTGAGCCGCGCATGCACCGCCCCGTCATTGCGCACCTGCAAGTAACGCTGGCCACCCTCCTCCACCAGGCGCCAGGCCAGCTGCGGCCGGGTGGCGCTGGCGGGGTCGCGGTCCAGGTCGGCCCGTGGCTGGGTCCAGATCCCAGCGCCACTGATGAACAACGGTATCGAGTAGCGCATTTGGAACTGCAAGGCCAAGCCAGCTTGCTTCGGCGCCGGCTCGGAGCCGTCGGGGACTTCATCGATCAGTACCCGGTAGGCCTGCTCCGACACACTGGGCACAGCGCCCAGGCGAATCAGCCGGATCAATTGCCGGCGCCCAGCCTCGACCGTGACGAAAGGCGGGCTGGGGATCACCGCCTGCTGGCTTCGGTAGAGGTCCTGGAACTGCTCCTGGGTCCAGGCCAGCACCCGCACCTGCAAGGTCACCGGCTGGCTGGCGCGATTTTCCAGCCACAAGGCGGTGGCCCCCTGATCGGCCTCGATGGCCGGGTTGACCGGCCAGATGAGCACTGCACTGGCGGCCTGGGCCTGGCCGCACAGGAGCAACAGCCCGGCCAACAGCCAATGACCGGGGCTCGACACCAATGGGCAACGGGGCATGGGCTCTCCTCCAGGACGGCTCAGAACGCCAGGGTGACGGTGACGGTGTCGTGGTAGCTGCCGGCGGGCGGCATGCGAGTCACGGCCAGGAGCCGGGCATAGACCTGGTAGGCCTGGGTGCCGGGCGGGAAATCGACGATGGTCCGGGCCTGGGCCCCGCTACCCCAGACCCGGGAATAGGCCGGGTCCTGGTACAACTGATAGGCGAGCCTCTGGTTGGCGCTGATGTGTTTCAAGTAGCGCTGGCTGCCACTGGCATTGAGCCCATTGTCCAGGGCCACCGAGACCGTCATGCCCGGGGTGCAGGTCAACACGATGGAGCCGGCTCCTGCGGCACTGGCGATGTCCACCGGCCTGGCGAGGCTGCCCAGCGTGCCGAAATCCAGTAACCCCAGGTCGTAGTTGTTGTTGCTCAGGCGGGTGCCGAAGGCACAGCCATTGGTGACCATGGCCTGGACCCGGAAGGCGCGGCTGATCGGCGACGGATCGCCCCATACGACCATGGAGGCCAACAAGGCCGGCAACGCCAGCAGCGCCAGACTACGGCCGGACATCGCATCACCAGCCGATGGTCACGTTGACGGTGTCGCGATAGGTACCCGCGCCAGGCGTTGCTTGCGCAGGCACCACCCCATGAATGGGATACCACTGGTCACTGCCATTGCCGACAGCATTGACTCCCACCACATCGTCCCAGACGGTGCCCCCAGGCCGGTCGGAGTACAGGTTGTAGATCAGGGTACTGGAGGCGTTGGCCGCATTGGCCATCCTGCGTTGGGCAACCGTGCCGTGAAGGCCGCCATCGAGCCGGATGGAATAGGACTGGCCAGTGACGCACTTGACCCGGATCGAGCCGGCCCCTTGTTGCCCCGTCACGCTGATGGCGTTGTCCAGCGAAGCGTACTGGCCGAAATCCAGGGTACCGAAGCCGATGGGGCCGCCGCTGTCGACCGCCCCCGCCTCACAGGCCGGGAGCAACGTGGCCTTCAGGGTAATGGTGGCAACCTGAGCCTGGGTCGGGCTCCAGCCAATCAGGCAGGACACTGCTGCCAGATGAACAGGGTTCAGGTTCATCGCTCCTCCTTGGACCCTCAGGTCCCGTTGGCGACCCGGTGGATGCGCCCTACCAGGCGACGGTGACCAGCAAGGTGTCGGTGTAGGTGCCTGCCGCTGGGGTGGTGGTGCTCTGTCCGGTGGGAGCCACGCGGCCGTAGAGGGGGATGTCGATGGCCGCGCCGCTGGTGACGATGTTCACCGGCATGTTTACCTGGATCGGTGAACTGCGGGCGCTGTCCGAGTAGAGGGCATAGGCGATGGTACTGGCGGCGGTCGTGGTACTGCGCATGAAGCGCTGGGCACCGCTGGCATACAGCCCGGCATCCACTGTCAGCCTTGGGGTCAGGCCGGTACTGCACTTGATCTGGATGTTGCCATTAGCCCCCACGGTCTGGGCATCGACCACGTTGGTGAGATCGGCGTGACTGCCGAAATCGAGCGTGCCCCACTGGTTGACGCCGCCATTGACACTGCCGTTGATAATGGTACAGCCGGCGCCGATGACCATTCGCACGCCGACCTGGCCGACCAGGGTTCCCGCCAGTGAAGGCAACGACACCAGGCCCAGGAACGCCCCCAGGGATATGATCGGCAGAAGCACTCCATTCATCTCCTTGATCCTCTTTATACAGTGGCAGTCAATACGCAACTTTATTGTTGTCCAATAAGCTTTTTATTATGTTTCGCCCACAGAGAAGCCGCATGCGCAGTGGCCGACACCTGTAAAGACCTCGACTAAAAAATAACGAAGACACCCACTCCACGATACATGGGTAGCGGGAATGTTCGCCCGAAAACTCTACACGCCTTACTTCGAATAAACGATAGTGCACCCATGAATTTTATTATCGAGTGGACGTCGCCCGTCCAATACTCACCATCGCCCGCGAAGCCATAACGCACAACTTCTCCCGAGAGCGGACAGCACCTGGGCAAACAGGTAATTCGCTTTTAAAACATAGAGATAAATAAATTGCTCATCACTGGACCAGCACTTTATGCGATACCCTCGCAAGCCCTTGATCCAGCCCAACAGGGCCAGGACGGTCAATCACTCGCGGCGAAAAACGATAAAAAATCAATGAAAAAATCAAAGCCGATGTTATTGAAATGTTATCTGATTGTTATCTTTCCACGCTCTTAATCGCCATATTCCGGACCGTTCTTTACATGAAAACCAACATACTCAAATAACACCCACAACGAAAAAAACAACATCAAAACAATGTCTACCCAGCGCACAAGAACGCGCACTGTAAAGTTACACTCACTGATCATTAAATTTATTTGAACACCCGGAAGCCTTCGCTCACCGAAAGTTGCCAACTGGGTAGCGGATGGCGGGTAGTTTCAGCTCCACTCCCACGCTCATCAAACCTTGAGACTCAAGCGAGGCGCCGAAACAAAAAAGCCGCCCCCAACACTCGCTGGCAGCGGCTTGATAACCCGGAACGAATCAGGACTTGGCGCGGGCGTAGTAGTACAGGTCGCGCCCCTTGAGCCAGGCAAAGCGGCCCAGCAAGGCGATGATCCAGTAACCCAGCAGGAACTGGCCGATGCTGGTTCCAGGCCAGGGCCCCAGGATCATCAGCAGGATGCACATCGGCAGGCAGGCCCAGGCGCCAAAGCGCAGGCCGAAGAGCATCAAGAGGCCCGGGATCACGGCGGTCAGCGGCGTCAGCAGGAGGATCTTGACGCCCGTGGTCACCAACAGGCTCCAGGCATAATGCGGCACGGCGCCCACCAGGGCGATGGCCGCGGGTAATGCCAGCAGGATCTGGCTCAGGCTGTTGAGTACCAGGCTCACCAGCAGCAGCCGGCCCAGGCGTTTGAAACGGGAGGTCTTGTTCATCGTCGACAATCTCGAGTGGAAGAATCCGGCGCCGGCTTGGCTAGCGCCGCTTGTAGCTTTTATTGCCACTGGGCGTCAGGCAGTAGACCCCGCCCCTGGGCCCGATGCAAAAGCTGCCAGAGCCGCAACTGCAACCCTCGGCGTCGCGCAGCAACGGTTGCGCCCGGGGGCTGGGCGCAGGTTCGCCGAACATCAGCGCGCAGTTTTTCTTCGAGGCGCTGATGGAGCCATCACGGCACAGGAACAACTCACCATCGCAGCGGGCGATGCCGCCCTTGCGCCCGGAACAGGGCTGGTTACCCGCCAGCGCAACGCTGCTGCCCAGCAAAAGGAGCAGGCCCAGGCACAGCAATGAAGCGGGTTTGCTGCCCATTTGGATCACCCTGCCCATGCTCGTGCCTCCTGGCAAAAAAAGTGGCCAGATGATATCAGCGTTCTGGCCCAGTGACGCTGGATTTCACTGGCCATGATGGGGTGAGTGCGATAGATGAAAGTTTTTTTAGAATCCAGGCTGCGGTTTCTTGGCAGAATGCCCTCCTGTGCCATGAACCCCTGCAACAGGTGCTTCGCCCATGACCCGCATTCTGACCATTGAAGACGACGCCGTAACGGCCCGGGAAATCGTCGCTGAACTGAGCAGCCACGGCCTGGACGTGGACTGGGTGGACAACGGCCGCGAAGGCCTGGTGCGCGCCGTCAGCGGCGACTACGACCTGATCACCCTGGACCGCATGCTGCCTGAATTGGACGGCCTGGCCATCGTCACCACCCTGCGCACCATCGGCGTGTCGACGCCAATCCTGATGATCAGCGCCCTGTCCGATGTCGACGAACGCGTGCGCGGCCTGCGCGCCGGCGGCGACGACTACCTGACCAAACCCTTCGCCTCCGACGAGATGGCGGCCCGGGTCGAGGTGCTGCTGCGGCGCAAGAACACGGTCAAGGATTTCGACACCAGCCTGCGGGTGGCGGACCTGGAGCTGAACCTGATCAGCCGCGAGGCGACCCGCGCCGAGCAACTGCTGAGCCTGCTGCCCACCGAATACAAGCTGTTGGAATTCCTGATGCGCAACACCGGGCAGATCCTCTCGCGGATGATGATCTTCGAGGAGGTCTGGGGTTATCACTTCGACCCGGGGACCAACCTGATCGACGTGCACATCGGCCGCCTGCGCAAGAAGATCGACCCACCCGGCATGGCCCCGCTGATCCGCACCGTGCGAGGCTCGGGTTATGTCATCGCTGAACCCCTCTAAGGGCTGGCGCTCTTCCAGCAGCCGCCTGCTGGCGCTCTACAGTTCGCTGTTCGTGGCCTGGAGCTGCATCCTCATGGGGGTGCTGTACTACGAGGTCTCCAACTACCTGGACAGCCTGGCCAAGCACTCGCTGATGCAGCGCCAGCACCTGTTCGCCCGCTTCGAGGGCGAGCAACTGGTGGAAGCCCTGGCCACCAGCATGACCTTCGACATGCGTGCCATCGACGCCTACGGCCTGTTCGACGCCCAGCGCCGGCCACTGAGCGGACCGATCCGCGAGATCCCCGAGGACCTGCCCCTGGACGGCAAGATCCACGAGCTGAAGAACTGCATCGACTCCGACGACCCGAGCCTGCCCCGGGACAGTTGCGATGCGGTGGCCACCCTGACCCGCGACGGCCGCTGGCTGGTGCTGGTGCGCGACAACGGCTCGCTGTTCGCGGTGACCCGGATCATCCTCCACGCCCTGCTCTGGGGGATTTCCCTGACCATCATTCCCGGCGCGGCCGGCTGGCACCTGCTGCGGCGCCGGCCGTTGCGGCGCATCCGGCAGATCCAGGCCAGTGCCGACGCCATCGTCGCCGGCGACCTGACCCGGCGCCTGCCGCTGTCCAATCGGCGCGACGAGCTGGACATGCTGGCGGCCATCGTCAACGCCATGCTCGAGCGCATCGAGCGGCTGATGCATGAGGTCAAGGGTGTGTGCGACAACATCGCCCACGATCTGCGCACCCCATTGACCCGTCTGCGGGCCCAGCTCTATCGCCTGCAACAGCAGGCCGAGGAAGGCTCGCCCCAGGCGTTGCAGATGGACCAGTTGCTGGCGGAAGCCGACACCCTGATGGCGCGCTTTCGCGGGTTGCTGCGGATCTCGGAACTGGAAGACCGTCGGCGCCGTTCGGGTTTTCTCGAACTCGACCCCTTGCCGCTGCTGCAAGAGCTGCATGATTTCTACCTGCCCCTGGCCGAGGAAGGCCGCCTGAGCCTGGTGCTGGAGGTGCCGCCAAGCCTGCCGCGCATGGTCGGCGACCGGGCGCTGCTGTTCGAGGCCCTGGCCAACCTGTTGAGCAACTCGATCAAGTTCACCCCGCCGGGTGGTGAGGTGATCCTGCGTGGCCTGGACGACGGCGGCAGCCCGCGCCTGGAAGTACTCGACTCCGGCCCCGGGATTCCCCCGGCGGAGCGCGCCGCGGTGTTCCGGCGCTTCTACCGGGTCGACGAAAACAACGCCCAGGGCGGCTTTGGCCTGGGCCTGTCGATCGTCGCGGCGATCGTCGACCTGCACGGCTTCAAGCTCGACGTCGGCACCAGCGAACGCGGCGGCGCCCGCCTGAGCCTGGACTGCCACCCCAACCTGATCACCGAATAGCCGCTGCGCGCCCATGCGCAGCCTTCGGCAGCGGCTACACACAGCGATCTACGCCAATCAGGCCCGGGGCAATTGCCAGCCGTAGTGCACCGAGAGCATGCGCAGGGCGAAACACGCACTGCCGGCCAACCAGGCGCAGGCCATGGGCGCCAGCCCCAGGCGTCGGGCGAGGATCAGGGTGGCCGCGCCGATGAAGGCCGAGCTGGCGTACAAATCCACCTGCAAGACCAGGGGAATGCGCGCCAGCACGATGTCGCGGATCACCCCGCCACCGACCCCGGTCACGGTGCCCATCAGGGTCGCCACGAACGACGAGATGCCGACGTTCAAGGCCTTCTGCGTGCCGGCCACGGCAAACAGCCCCAGCCCCGCCGCATCCAGCAGGATCAGCAACGGCTCGGAAATCCCCAGCACCCCTTCATGGAACACGAAGGCCAGCCCACCCATCACCAGGGCCAGGGCCGGATAGCGCCAGTCGGCCACCGCCTTGGGCGGGCTGGCGCCGATCAACAGGTCACGGGTGACGCCACCGCCAAGGGCGACGATGAAGGCAATCACCATCACCCCCAGTAGATCGAGCTGGGCGCGCATGGCGCTGATCGCGCCTTCCACGGCGAACACCGCGGTACCGGCCAGATCCGCCACCAGGACGATATTGTCCAAACGACCGGGCACACCCTGAACCCGGGCGTTCACGGTTCACCACGATCGGAGTAGGGAAAGGTTGCGGGCATGGGGCCAACTCGCAAGGCCGGCCGCGAGCGCGGCCAGCGACCCTTTGCTTATAGTCCAGCGCCGGCGGCGCCGCCATCGAGAAGGCTCAGGGCGTCAGGTCGATGCGCCCCAGGGAGTTGCTGTCCAGCTCATAGAGCAGTTCGTCGATCATCTTCACCACATCGGCCTCGCTGCGCAGGGCCTTGAGGCTGAGCCCGCTGGCCACCAGGTCGACCCGGCCGCTGTGGGGCTCGAACACCCGCAGGGTCAGGGTGCCGTCGCCCGCCGTGGTGAAGCTGCAAGCCAGTGGCGCCAGGCGCTGTTCGATACAGGCCCGTAGCTGCGCCTGGGTAATCACCCCGGGCACCTCAGCGACGCCGCAGCAACAGGCCGGCCAGCAGGCCGACACCCGCCAACAACGCCACGCTGGCCAGCGGGCGCTCCCGGGCCCAACGCAAGCCCCGGTCCAGCACCTCGCCGTAGTGCTCCTGCAACTGGCCCGCCGCTTCCCGGGCCATGCCCCGAGCCTGCATCGGCTCATCGTCCAGCAGTTCACCCACCATCGCCTGGGCCTTGCCTGCCGCCTTGTCCACCTTGCCCTTGAGCTGCTCGCTAGCCATGTCGATTGTCCTTTCGCTGTGGTTGATCGGGCGCCAGGTTCCAACAACGGACCTGCGCACACTCACAGCCTAAGAACCCGTAACGCCTGGCAAAAGGCGCATATGCACTAGCCGCACTAGTGCATGCGCACCAGCTCAACGCGGCCCGCCCGCCAGGGCGCCAGCGAACAACCCGCGCTCCCGGGCCCAGACGATGGCCTCGCCACGGCTGTGCACGCCAAGCTTGGAATACAGGGTCGCCACGTGGTTGCGCACGGTATTGAGGGCCAGTTGCAACTGGGCGGCGATCTCCTTGTCCGCCAGGCCCTGGTAGAGCAACCCCAGGACTTCACGCTCGCGGGCGGTCAGGTCGGCCGAGGACGTGCCCGGGGCGCCAGGGCCACGGCTGTTGCGGACATTGGCGAGTTTTTCGATCAGGGTCTGGCTGAACCAGGAAGCGTCGCGCATCACCTCCTCGATGGCACCCACCAGCTCCAGTTCGGAACGCTTGCGATCGCTGATATCCATCAACACCAGCAGGTAGCTGGGCTGGTCCTGAATCACCACGGTGTCGGCGTAGGCCACGCAGTCGATCAGCTCGGCGCCCTTCTTGCGCACCTTGAGGTCCTGGCCCATGACGTGGCCGCTCTTCTCCAGCTGGCTGAACAACTGCCGGGCCGCCGCCTGCTCGGCGATGAAACCGATGCTGTCGAGGGTCTTGCCCAGCAGCTCCTCGCTGCTGTAGCCGCAAGTGTTGAGGAAAGCTTCGTTGACGTCGACGATCTGCTGCTCGGCGCTGCACACCAGGGTCGGCACCGGGGTCAGGCGGAACGAGCGGGCGAAGCGCTCCTCGCTCTGGCGCAGGGCGACCTCGGCCTTGCGCCGCGGCTCCAGGTCCATGAAGGAAAACAGCATGCAGTCTTCGTCGTTGATATCCAGGGGCTGGCCAGCGACGATCACCAGCTTGCTGCCGCCCTCGGGCAGGCGCAGTTCGGCCTGCATCTGCGGAATGGTCGCGCCCTGCCCCAGGCGCTCGATGGCCAGGTCCTTGTGCTCGGCGTCCTCCAGCACATCCAGCTCATACACCGAACGGCCGATCACCTGGTCCCGGGCGTAGCCGGTCATTTCCAGGAAACCCTGGTTGACCTTGATGTAGCGCAGGTCGCTGAGGCGGCAGATCACCGCCGGCGCCGGGTTGGCGCTGAAGGTCTTCTCAAAGCGCTGCTCGGCGCTGGCCCAGTCGGTGGCATCGCTGAGAATCAGCACCAGCGATTCCGGGGCGCCGCCGCGGTCGCTGAGGATCATGCTGCGCACCCGGTGCACCCAGTGCCTGGCTTCACCCTCGATCTCAGCCTGGACCTCCACCACCACATCGCTGAAGGTCTCGCCGGCGGCCACCCGGCTGATGGGGTAGCTGTCCAGCGCCAGGGGATGGTTGTTGCGATAGCGCAAGGCATAACGCTTGGCGTATTCCCGGGCATTGGCGCCCAGCTGGCTGACTTCGCTGACCCCGTGCATGGCCAGTGCCGCCTCATTGGCCCAGAGCAGGCTCCTGGCCTTGTCGGTCTCGATCAGGATCACCCCGTCGGACAGTCCCGAGATGATCTGCTGCAATTGGCGGCGATTGGTTTCGGTGGCAAGTACGGCCTGGCTCATGGCATCTCCTGAAGGCCACGGCAATGGCCGGGCAAGGGACAAGGGCAACTGCCATTACGACCACGGGCCGGCGCCATCGTGCCCCGGCATTGCGCCCTGGCACTTTGGCCCTATCACTCTGGCCCAGGCACGCAGGCTCGGAGTAAGCTGCGCGACCCCGGACCTGGCAAGGAGTGCAGCATGATCACCATCCGTGAAGCCGAACAACGCGATCTGGAAGCGTTGCAGACCATAGGCCGCGCCACCTACCGCGAGCATTTCGCCTCGATCTGGAGCGCCGAGGGCATGCAGCGTTTTCTCGACCAGGACTTCGCGCCCCAGGCGCTGGAGCAATCCTTGGCCGCCCGGCACGAACATTTGTGGCTGCTGGCCCTCAACGCGCAGCAGGCACCCATCGGCTTCGCCAAGCTCAACTGGAACCGGCCCATGCCCGGCAGCGATATGATCGGGGCCGAGCTGCAGAAGATCTACCTGCTCAAGTCCCAGGCCGGCCAGGGCCATGGCCGGGTGCTACTGGACCACGTGTTGCAACGGGCCAGCCAGGGCGGCGCGCGCTGCCTGTGGCTGGACGTGCTCAAGAGCAACGCCGGCGCCCGGCGCTTCTATGAAAGCGCCGGCCTGCGCCAGGTCGGCGAAGTACCCTTCAGCACCGACCTGGAACAGATCGGCATGTGGGTAATGGCCCGCGACCTGCCCGCCCCCACCCTGTAGCCGCTGCTGGGCCTGCAAAGCTGCGCCAAGGCCCGCCGGGCCTTCCAGCCAGCGCCCCAACCGCCCTCTGGCGGCCGCTGCGCGCCCGTGCGCAGCCTGCGGCAGCGGCTACACGAGGCGATATCTAGCGGCTACAGGCCCAGGGCCTTGAGCCGGCGGTACAGGGTGCGTTCGCTCAGGCCCAGGGCCTTGGCCAGTTCGGCGCGCGAGCCGTCGAACACTTCCAGGGCGTGGGCCAGCTGCTCCAGGTCCTTGCCGCCGCGACGCCGGGCCACCGGGGCCGCAGGCTGGGAACTGCGCAGCTCCGGCGGCAGGTCCTGCAGGCGGATCACCCCGTCGTCGCTGAACAACCGCGCCCGCTCCAGGATATTGCGCAACTCGCGGATATTGCCCGGGAAGGCGTACAGCCGCAGTTGCTCCAGGGCCGGCGGATCGAGCCGCAACATCGCCCCCGGGTCGAGCCGGCGCAGCAGGCTGTCGATCAGCAGCGGCAGGTCGTCGCTGCGCTCGCGCAGGGCCGGCAAGCGGATCGGGAAGGCGCTGATGCGGTAGTACAGGTCCTGGCGGAAGGTGCCGGCCGCAACCATTTCCTTGAGCGGCTTGTGGGTCGCGGCCACCAGGCGAAAGTCCGAATGCACGGTGCGCAGGCTGCCCACCGGACGAAAACTGCCGGACTCGATCAACCGCAACAGCTTGACCTGCATCGCCAGCGGCACCTCGCCGATTTCATCGAGGAACAGCGTGCCGCCGTGGGCCGCTTCGGCCAGGCCGATCTTGCGTTGCAGGGCCCCGGTGAAGGCACCCTTCTCGTAACCGAACAGCTCGCTTTCCAGCAGGCTCTCGGTCAGGCCGGTGCAGTCCACCACCACCAGCGGCCCAGCGGCCCGCGGGCTGCCGTCATGCAGGGCGCGGGCGAACAACTCCTTGCCGGTGCCCGACTCGCCTTGCAGCAGCACCGGGATCGGCGCCGGCGCCGCCCGCTGCAGGGCGCCAAGGGCTTCATTGAATGCCGGCGAGCGCCCCACCAGGCCATGTTGCTGCGGCTGCACCGAGGCCACCGCCACCGAACTCAGGCGCTCGACATAGGCCACCACCGCCCCGCTGGCATCGATGATCGGTCGCAGCTCCACATCCACGTGCTCCGGCCCGCGCGGGGTGTGGTGGATGTGCAGCATGCGTTCCGGCACCCGGCTGTCGTGGGCCTTGCGCATCGGGCAGTGTTCGCCGGCCTGGTCGCACGGCACCGCGAACTGGTGGGACACCCGGTAGCACTTGGCGCCCACATGGGGCTTGCCGGCCACACCGAACTGGCGCTGGTAGGCCGCATTGGCGGCAATGATGTTGTAGTCGGTGTCCAGCACTATGCTCGGTTGAGGATCGTGCTCCAGGTAGGACACCAGGGCAGACATCCGCAAATTGGCAAGGTCGGTGGCGATCAGGGACATGACAGGCTCCAGGGCAATGGCGAAAGCTTAAAGCAAGGCGCCCGTCACTGCCATTTTCTGCCACAAACTGCCAACTCACTGCCACTTCCGGGTGACAGTCACCCCGCCTAAAGCCCCGTACCAGGGCCTTGGCAAGCTTGCACACCCAGTAACGGGTGCCGGCCGGCGCTATGCCGGGTTGGCACGTTTATTGACAGTCCAAGGCAGGAGCGGCAGCGCAGACTGCCCTCGCCCTTCATTGCCGGAGTGCCCCATGATCATCAGCGACACGCTGCGTGTAGAAGCCTTTTTCGACAGCCACACCTGGACCATCAGCTACCTGGTGATGGACCTCGCCACGCGCCGCTGCGCCCTGATCGACAGCGTGCTGGACTACGACCCCAAGTCCGGCCGCACCCGCACCGAGTCCGCCGACCGCCTGGTGGCCCGGGTCCGGGAGCTTGAGGCGCAGGTCGACTGGATCCTGGAAACCCACGTCCACGCCGACCACCTCTCGGCCGCCGCCTACCTCAAGGAGCAGCTCGGGGCCCAGGTGGCCATCGGCGACCAGATCACCCGGGTGCAGAAAGTCTTCGGCGCGCTGTTCAACGAAGCCCCGGTGTTCGCCCGTGACGGCAGCCAGTTCGACGTGCTGCTGGCCGACGGCAGCGAGTTCGCCATCGGCCAGCTCACCGCCCGGGCCATGCACACCCCGGGGCACACCCCGGCGTGCATGACCTACCTGGTGCAGGTGGGCGAAGAGCAAGTGGCCTTCGTCGGCGACACCCTGTTCATGCCCGACTACGGCACCGCCCGCTGCGACTTCCCCGGTGCCGACGCGCGAACCCTGTACCGCTCCATCGGCAAGATCCTGGCCCTGCCACCGCAAACGCGGTTGTTCATGTGCCACGACTACCTGCCCAACGGCCGCGAGCTGCAATACATGACCACCGTGGCCGAACAGCGGGCCAACAACATCCACATCCACCAGGGCGTTGACGAGGACAGCTTCGTGAAGATGCGCGAAGCCCGTGACGCGACCCTGGACATGCCGGTGCTGATCCTGCCCTCGGTGCAGGTCAACATGCGCAGCGGGCACTTCCCCGAGCCCGAGGACAACGGCGTGAGCTACCTGAAGATCCCCCTGAACACCCTATAACGATTACTCCATACGGAGACCTTGCCATGCGTCCCATCCACCCTGCCCCGCGTGCCGTCGACGGCAGCCACCAGGTGCTGATCGTCGGCGGCGGTGCCGCCGGTATCGCCGTCGCCGCCAGCCTGCTGTCCCGCGATCCCCACCTGGACGTGGCGATCATCGACCCCGCCGACACCCACTACTACCAACCCGGCTGGACCCTGGTGGGCGCCGGGGTGTTCAGCGCCGAATCCACCCGCCGCGACATGGCCTCGCTGATGCCCAAGGGGGTCAAGTGGCTGCGCCAGGCGGTCAGCCGCTTCGAGCCCGAGCACAATGCCCTGGTGCTGGCCGACGAGCGCGTGCTGGCCTATGACCAGTTGATCGTCTGCCCCGGCCTCAAGCTCGACTGGGCAGCCATCGACGGCCTGCCCCAGGCCCTGGGCAAGCACGGCGTGACCTCCAACTACCGCTACGACCTGGCGCCCTACACCTGGGAGCTGGTGCAGCAACTGCAACAGGGCCAGGCGCTGTTCAGCCAGCCGCCGATGCCGATCAAGTGCGCCGGCGCGCCGCAAAAGGCCATGTACCTGTCCTGCGATCACTGGTTGCGCCAGGGCCGCCTGGGCGCGATCAAGCCGCGCTTCATGAACGCCGGCGGCGTACTGTTCGGCGTCGCCGACTACGTGCCGGCGTTGATGGAATACGTGAAGAAGTACGCCATCGACCTGGACTTCGGCCACAACCTGGTGGCGGTGGACGGCCCGGCCCAGCGCGCGACCTTCGTCCGCACCCTGGCCGATGGCACCCAGGAAACCCTGGAACGGCCGTTCGACATGCTGCACGTGGTGCCGCCACAGTGCGCCCCGGACTTCATTCGCCAGAGCCCCTTGGCCGACGCTGCCGGCTGGGTCGACGTCGACCCCCACAGCCTGCGCCACAAGCGCTTCGCCAATATCCACGGCCTGGGCGACGCCACCAACACCAGCAATGCCAAGACCGCCGCGGCCGCGCGCAAGCAAGCGCCGGTGGTGGCCAACAACGTGCTGGTGGCCCTCAAGCGCCTGACCCGGCTGGCCCATTACGACGGCTACGGCTCCTGCCCGCTGACCGTGGAACGGGGCAAGATCGTCCTCGCCGAGTTCACCTACGGCGGCAAGCTGGCCCCCAGCTTTCCCGCCTGGCTGCTGGACGGGCGCCAGCCGACCCGGCGCGCCTGGTGGCTGAAGGAGATGATCCTGCCACCGCTGTACTGGCGCGGCATGCTCAAGGGCCACGAATGGCTGGCACACCCGACCCTGGCCACGGACACCTCCCAAGCATGAATGAACACAGTCTGCTGGGTGCGGGCCTGGGGGCGATCATCGGCGCGATCCTGGCCCTGACCGGGGCCGGCGGCGGCATCCTCGCGGTGCCGCTGCTGGTATTCGGCCTCGGCCTAAGCATGGTCGAGGCCGCCCCCATCGGCCTGCTGGCGGTGGGCCTGGCCGCCAGCGTTGGGGCCATCCTCGGCTTGCGCCAGGGCATCGTGCGTTATCGCGCCGCGGGGTTCGTCGCCGGCATCGGCATCCTCATGGCGCCACTGGGGCTGTGGCTGGCCCACCGCCTGCCGAACCTGCCATTGGCCCTGCTGTTCGCCGTGGTGCTGCTGTACGCCTGCGGGCGCATCCTGCGCAAGGCCAGCCTGGAGCTCAAACAGGGCCGGCCGGCGCCGCGCCCTGCGTTCCAGCCCTGCGTGCTCAACCCGGCCCAGGGCCGGCTACGCTGGACCCTGCCCTGCGCCCGGGCGCTGACCTTCACCGGCCTGCTCTCCGGGCTGCTGTCGGGGCTGCTGGGGGTCGGTGGCGGTTTCGTGATCATCCCGGCGTTGAGCCGCTACACCAACCTGGACAGCAAGAGCATCGTCGCCACCTCCCTGGCGGTGATCGCCCTGGTGTCCCTGGGCAGCGTGGTTACCGCCAGCCTCAGCGGCGTGATGCACTGGGCGGTGGGCGCGCCCTTCGCCCTCGGCGCGGTGCTGGGCCTGGTGCTCGGTCGCCAGGTCGCCAGCCACCTGGCCGGGCCACGGCTGCAGCAACTGTTCGCCGTCACCGGCATCTGCGCCGCCCTGCTCCTGGCCGGCGGCGCCCTGGGCCTGTTGCCCCACTGAAGCATCCCGGCCCGCCACGGGTGATGGCCTGTGGCGGGCTTGCCCTCTTCCTGACGTGAGGAACCCTTGCATGTCCATCGACCTGCTGCACTTCAGCCCCTGGTCGGCCCTGGCCGGCGGCGTGTTGATCGGCCTTTCGGCCGGCTGGCTGATCGCCGCCAACGGCCGTATCGCCGGCATCAGCGGCCTGCTGGCCAGCGTGTTGCAACCGGCCGGCGAAGGCTGGGCGGAAAAGGCCCTGTTCATCCTCGGCCTGCTGCTGGCGCCGCTGCTGTGGGGGCTGTTCGCGGCCCTGCCACCCGTGGAATTCCACAGCGACACCCTCGGCCTGATCGGCGCTGGCTTGCTGGTGGGCCTCGGCACCCGCTATGGCAGCGGCTGCACCAGCGGCCATGGGGTCTGCGGGATCTCCCGGCTGGCGCCACGCTCGATCATCGCCACCCTGTGCTTCATGGCCACCGGCTTCGCCACCGTGTGGGTCACCCGTCACCTGCTGGGGCTACTGCCATGAGGCGCCTCAGCGCCTTTGCCGCGGGCCTGGTGTTCGGCCTCGGCCTGCTGCTGGCCGGCATGGCCAATCCGGCCAAGGTCCTGGGCTTTCTCGACCTCGCCGGCCAGTGGGACCCGTCCCTGGCCCTGGTGATGCTCGGCGCCATCGCCAGCGCCTGGTGGCCCATGCGCTGGGCCCGGCAACGCTCGCATTCCCTGCTGGGCGCACCGATGCAACTGCCAGGCAAACGCCACCTCGACCGCCGCCTGATCGGCGGCAGCCTGGTGTTCGGCATCGGCTGGGGCATCGCCGGCATCTGCCCCGGCCCGGTGCTGGTGCTACTGCCCAGCGGGCATTGGCAGGCCTGGGTGTTCGTGCTGGCGATGCTATTGGGGATGCGGCTGTTCAGTTACCTGGAAGGCTGGCGCCAGGCCTGAGGGCAACCCAAGCGACGCCCCTGACTGCAAGCAGTTCCCAGGGAAGTTCTCTCCGCTGCCAGCGCACAAACGCAGCAGCCACCATGACCTGGCGCCCGTTACCCGCAAGGAGCCCGCCATGTCCACCGGCCATATCCTGGAACAAAGCTTCCACCGCTGCCTCTGGCGCAAGATCAGCCGCTACGCCCTGCATGTCGGCCGCATCCTGATCACCAAGGCCCTGTGGCTGTACTACGCCGCCCAACGCCCGCAAACCCCAACCTGGGCCAAGGGCACCATCTACGGAGCCCTGGGCTACTTCGTCCTGCCCCTGGACCTCATCCCCGACCTGCTGCCTGGCGCCGGCTACGCCGACGACCTCGGCGTGCTGAGCCTGTCGATCGCGGCGGTGGCGGCGCATATCAATCAGGAGGTCAAGCAGCAAGCGGCTGGGCGGCTGGTGGAGTGGTTTGGGGAGTTGGGGGATTGAGCTGGCGCTGCGGGGTGGAGCGCACCGCACCTGCGCCAAGGCGGGCCAGCATCGGATGCATGGCAAGCTCAGCAACTCAGCCCGCCCCTACCGCAAATCAGGATCCGTCCTACAGCGGCGCCGTTGTTCCTAGTGCGCGGCATCCCTATAGTTTTTGGCGTCGCCGGCCTGGCCGGTGATGGGGTTTCGCAGCCTCAGAGATACGATTAATCTATGCCGCCCATAAAACACCGGTCGCCCACGGCATCCCGTGTTTGTTCTATGGCAGCTGTGTGCGGGAGATCTTCGGATCTGCCGAGTTCTCGTATCTTCGGTCTGCGAACCCGCGCACAGCTGCCACCCAATTCGATTCGCAGCGAATGGCAGCAATGTTTTCCGATACGAGGAGCAATGCCATGAAGACTCAAGATGAGCCCCAACGCTTCATCCCGCTGACTCCAATTGCCAGCGACACACCTGTACTGTTTATCGATAGCCATGCGCCGTTGGAGGATCTGCACGCCTGCGTCAGCGAGCGCCTGCTTACTACTCTCGACTACCTAAACCTGATGGCCTGCACTACATTGCGAGACTCCAGTGACAAGGACATTCGTACCGTGATCAACACCGCCCGGTTGTTACTGCAGGATGTGCGGGATGTGGTGGCGGTAGTTGAAACGCGTGTTTTTTAGTGCATGACCTAGAGCTATATGAAGCCGGCCACAAGCCGGCTTTTTAACTCCTAAAATCCACGTGGAATGTGGGCCTTATACAAAACACCATCTTCGCCCCACAGTTTGCCCCCCAAACGCTGGGTTGATCGCTGCTCCATCGACTCGACGTCTATGACACCAACGGTGTGTGTCATCTCATGCTCTGGTGCATAATTGCATCAGCTTGACCACCAATGCATTCGTATTCACCGCCTGCTTGCATGCGGTTTGAGCAGCACAGCCCATAGTTACGACCAGCTGCTGCGGCACACCAAACGCAGCGTCGGTCGCATCCACGTTATAGGCTGTATACACCCTACGTGACTATATGTGACCAGATGACTCCCTTTGCCATGGCTGGTGGGTCACAATAATCAAATACTGAGTGAGCCAAGTTGGTTAAGATGACGCAGAAAGAAAACCAGATCGAACAAAGGTTGATCACCAAGCTAATCGATCTCAAATACACCCATCGCGACGACATCCGCAACAAGGCCACGCTTGAGCAAAACTTCCGCCAAAAGTTTGAGGCCTTAAATCGCGTCCATCTCACAGACGCAGAATTCGCCCGCCTGCGCGACGAGATCATCACCGCTGATGTTTTTACCGCTGCACAGGCCTTGCGTGAGAAGGGCAAATTCACTCGCGAGGATGGCACCCCGCTGGAATACATGCTGGTCAATATTCGGGATTGGTGCAAGAACGAGTTCGAGGTTATCAGCCAGCTTCGAATTAATACCGACAACAGCCACCACCGCTACGACGTTATCCTCCTGATCAACGGCTTGCCGTTGGTGCAGATCGAGCTTAAAACGTTGCAAATCAGCCCACGCCGCGCGATGGAGCAGATCGTCGATTATAAGAACGATCCCGGCAATGGCTATACCAACTCGCTGCTCTGCTTCATGCAGTTGTTCATCGTCAGCAACGAAAGCGACACCCGCTACTTTGCCAACAACCCCAACCAGCATTTCAGCTTTAACGCTGAAGAGCGCTTCTTGCCCATTTACCAGCATGCCGACGATAGAAACAACAAAATCGCTCACCTGCACGACTTTGCAGAGGACTTCCTCGAAAAGTGCAGCCTGGGCCGCTTGATCAGCCGCTATATGGTTCTGGTGCAAAGCGAGCAAAAAATCCTCATCATGCGCCCTTATCAAATCTATGCGGTCAAGGCCATTGTTGAATGTATCCACCAGAATCGCGGCAACGGATATATTTGGCACACCACCGGCAGCGGCAAGACCCTCACCTCATTCAAGGCCTCCACCCTGCTGAAAGACAACCCAGACATCGAAAAATGCATGTTCGTGGTAGATCGTAAAGACCTCGACCGTCAGACTCGCGAGGAATTCAACAAATTCCAGGAAGGTTGTGTCGAGCACAATACTAACACCGAAGCCATGGTGCGCCGCATGCTGTCGGACGACTACGCCGACAAGGTGATCGTCACCACCATCCAGAAGCTGGGCCTGGCACTGGACGAAAACAGCAAGCGCAACAAAGCAAAACAAAAAGAGGGTAAACAGACCTACAAGGAACGTCTCGAACCCATGCGCGACAAGCGTGTTGTCTTTATTTTCGACGAATGCCACCGCTCCCAGTTCGGCGAGAACCATAAGGCCATCAAAGAGTTTTTTCCCAAGGCGCAACTGTTCGGTTTTACCGGCACGCCTATCTTTGACGAAAACGCCACCTATCAGCAGTTTGACGGCAATGTCGGTTCATTGAAAACCACCAAAGATATCTTCGAAAAAGAGCTGCACGCCTACACCATCACCCATGCCATCGATGACAAAAACGTGTTGAGTTTCCACATCGACTATTTCGGCAAAGAGGGGAATAAAAAGCCAAAGAAGGGGCAGACACCACCACCCGAAGCTGTCATCAACGCCATACTGCAAAAGCACGACAGCGCCACCAACCATCGCCGCTTCAACGCGATACTGGCCACAGCCTCCATCAACAGCGCCATTGAATACTACGAGCTATTCAAAGCCATGCAGGCAAAAAAACAGGCCGAAGATGAAGCCTTCGAGCCGCTCCACATCGCCTGCGTCTTCTCGCCACCGGCAGAAGGCAACAAGGACGTACAGCAGCTACAGGAAGACCTTGCGCAGGAAAAGGAAGACAACAAGCAAGAGCCGGAGAAAAAGAAGGTCGCGCTCAAAACCATTATTGACGACTACAACAACCAATACGGTAGCAATCACACCATCAACGAATTCGACCTCTATTATCAGGACGTGCAGCAGCGCATCAAGGATCAGAAATACAGCACCGCCGACTACCCGCGTAAAAACAAGATCGACATCACCATCGTGGTGGACATGTTGCTCACCGGCTTCGACTCCAAATACCTCAACACCCTGTACGTGGATAAAAAACTCAAAAACCACGGCCTGATCCAAGCCTTGTCACGCACCAATCGCGTGCTCAACGACAGCAAGCCCTGGGGCAACATCCTCGATTTCCGCTATCAGGAGAGCGAAGTAGACGACGCAATCAAACTCTTTTCAGGCGCGGCTATGGAGCGAGCGCGGGAAATCTGGCTGGTCGACCCCGCCCCCAAGGTAGTGGAACGGTACCAAGCAGCCGTGGGCAAGCTGGAAAATTTTATGGCCGCCAAAGGACTGCCCTGCGAACCTTCGCAAGTAGTCAACCTCAAGGGCGACACTGCTAAGGCGGAATTCATCAACCACTTTAAAGAAGTGCAAAAGCTCAAGACCCAACTAGAGCAATACACCGACCTCGACGAGCAGAGCAAGCAGACCATCGAGAAAAAACTGCCCACCGACACCCTGCGCAGCTTCAAGGCCATGTATCTTGATACCGCGCAAGAACTCAAGCGTACACAAGGCAAAGGCGATGAAACCTCTCCAGAGGTGGAACAACTGGAGTTCGATCTGGTGCTGTTCGCCTCCAGCCTCATCGACTACGACTACATCATGGGGCTGATTGCCAAGTCCACCCAGAAGACTGGCAAGCAGAAGATGACCCGCGCCCAGCTCATTGAGCTGATTAGTGCCAACGCCAACCTGATGGAAGAACGCGAAGAGATAATCGCCTATATCAACAACCTGAAAACCGGAGAAGTGCTGAGTGAAAAAGAGATACGCACAGGCTATCAGGCATTCAAGGCACAAAAGGCTGCTGCTGACCTGGCCAACCTTGCCGACACGCACGGCCTGCAAACTGCAACACTGCAAGCTTTTGTCGACACAATTATGGGCCGCATGATCTTCGACGGCGAACAGCTCACTGACCTGCTTGCGCCGCTAGGGCTGGGTTGGAAAGCACGGCGTGAAGCCGAACTGGCATTGATGGAAGAGCTGGTGCCTTATCTGCAAAAGCTCGCGGGTGGGCGCGAGATTTCAGGATTGAATGCCTATGAGTAAGCAAGAAAAAAAAGGATTGTTGCCTGCGCGCCGCTTTCCTGAGTTCCGGCATAAGGCGGAATGGAAAGTTAAAACCTTTAACGAATTATTTACTATTGGAAATGGAAGAGACTACAAACATCTCGCCAGCGGTGATGTACCCGTCTACGGCTCTGGCGGTTATATGCTTTTAGTTAATGATTATTTATATGACGGTGAAAGTGTTTGCATCGGAAGGAAAGGTACAATTGATAACCCCATCTTCCTTACGGGAAAATTCTGGACTGTGGATACCCTTTTCTACACTCATTCATTCAGAGACTGCTTGCCAAAGTTTATTTATGCGATCTTTCAGCAAATCAACTGGGCAAACCATAATGAGGCAGGTGGTATTCCAAGCCTATCAAAATCTAATATCCAGAAAATTAAAGTCGCAGTGCCGAAGCCTGACGAACAACAAAAAATTGCCGACTGTCTCACTACGATTGACGAGCTGATCACCGCTCAAACCCAAAGACTCGACGCCCTTGAGACCCATAAAAAAGGCCTGATGCAGCAACTCTTCCCCACTAAAGATGAAACCGTGCCCAAACGCCGCTTTCCTGAATTTCGGGATAAGGGGGCGTGGGAGAAAAAGACGCTTGGTGAAATTTGCGATATGCAAGCCGGTAAGTTTTTGCGTGCTACTGATATTAATGAAGCAAATAAAGGTAGTACCTATCCGTGCTATGGCGGCAATGGATTACGCGGATTTACAAAAACTTTCACACATAACGGAAAACACTCCCTTATTGGCAGGCAAGGTGCACTGTGTGGGAATGTGATGCTTGCAACAGGTCAATTTCATGCAACTGAGCATGCTGTAGTTGTGACACCAAATGAAGGGATAAGTACGGATTGGCTGTTCTACAAGTTAAAATATTTGAATTTAAACCAATTTGCTACAGGGCAGGCTCAGCCTGGATTATCTATAGACAACTTAAAGAAAGTCGAGCTTAAGATCTCACCTGATAAAGATGAGCAACAAAAAATCGCCGATTGCCTCACATCTGCCGACAAGCTGATCAGCGCCCAGACCCAAAAGCTCGAAGCCCTCAAGAACCATAAAAAAGGTCTGATGCAAGAGCTTTTCCCGGCCATGGATGAGGTCGCTGCATGAGTAATAAGCCCAAGATTTACAAATACAAAAGTCTTCGCAGTGTTGTGACGCGGCTAAGGGATGATCTGCGAGACGCCGCTAATGGTGGGGCGGATTTTGTACTGCTCTATGCATACAACGGCACTGGCAAAACACGCTTATCAATGGAATTCAAGGAAGCAGGTAAGCGTAAACGTGGTGTCAATCGAGACACACTTTATTTCAATGCGTTCACCGAAGATCTTTTCAGTTGGGATAATGATCTTGAGAATGACACCGAGCGGACTTTAAAAATCAACTCGACCTCTAGATTTTTTGCTGGATTTAGAGAGCTTGCGCTAGAAGAAAAAATATTCTCATATCTCGAAAGATACGCCACATTCAATTTCAAAATTAATTACGATGATTGGGATATTGCTTTCAGCAAAAACGTTGTTAATCCCAGATTTCGGCCTGGCTCCGCTGAACCAGAAACGATTATCGAAAACAACATAAAAATTTCTCGCGGCGAAGAAAATATCTTTATATGGTGTATTTATCTCGCGATCTGTGAATTGGTGCTAGATGGATCGGAGGCCTATAGCTGGGTGAAATTTCTTTACATTGATGACCCAATCTCATCGCTAGACGATAACAATGCAATAGCTGTTGGCTCGGATCTGGCGAAGCTACTGAGGCGATGTGTTGGCAAGGTCAAGACAGTCATATCCTCGCACCATAGTTTATTTTTTAATGTAATGTTTAATGAATTAAAGAAAGCGGCGCACAAGTCATACTTCATCTATGGAAGGAACAATGATGGGTATAGCCTGCAATCTACTACTGACACGCCATTTTTTCACCATGTAGCAATGCTCAGTGAATTGAAGATTGCCTCAGACAATGGCAGGCTCTATGCCAACCACTTTAACGTGCTGCGCGGCGTCCTAGAAAAAACCTCTTCTTTCTTCGGATTTGAAGATTTTTCAAGCTGCATTCATGGCATAGAGGATGAAGTTTTGTTTTCTCGCGCCTTAAACCTCTTAAGCCATGGTGATTATTCACTATTTGATCCAAAAGAATTGACCAATGACAACAAGCAACTATTTAAAAATATTTTGCACGGTTTTCTGAGCCGCTACGCATTCGATTTACCAGAAATTCATCCTTGAATTGTGAGCGGCTGATTAAAATATGACTAAAGAAGAACTTAACCAACTTGGTAAAACCCTCTGGGACATCGCCGATCAGTTGCGCGGCGCGATGAATGCTGACGATTTCCGCGACTATATGTTGTCGTTTTTGTTTTTGCGCTACCTCTCAGACAACTACGAGATGGCGGCGAAGAAGGAATTAGGTAAAGACTACCCCATACCCGAAGAGGGAGACCGGCGCGCACCACTGGCAATTTGGTACGAAGAGAACGCCGAAGATACCGAAGACTTTGAAAAACAGATGCGCCTCAAGGTGCATTATGTGATCGAGCCGCAGTACCTTTGGAGCAGTGTTGCCGAAATGGCGCGCACACACGATCACGACCTGCTGGGTACCCTGTGGAAGGGCTTCAAGTACATCGAGGAGAAATCATTCGAGAGTGCATTTCAGGGGCTGTTTTCCGAAATCAATTTGCACTCCGAGAAGCTTGGCAAGAAACCGGCAGATCGCAATGCCAAGCTCTGCACCATCATTCAGAAGATCGCCGAAGGAATTTCTAAATTCAGCACTGACACCGATATCCTGGGCGATGCCTATGAATACCTGATCGGCGAATTCGCCGCTGGTTCCGGCAAGAAGGCAGGCGAGTTTTATACTCCGCAACAGATATCCACCATTCTTTCCGAAATAGTCACGCTGGACAGTCAGGAACCGGCCAATGGCAAAAAGAAAAAACTGAGCAAGGTGCTGGACTTCGCCTGTGGCTCCGGCTCGCTGTTGTTGAATGTGCGCAAGCAGCTTCGTAAAGAAAGCGGCACAATTGGGAAGATTTACGGGCAGGAAAAGAACATCACTACCTACAACCTGGCGCGCATGAACATGTTGCTGCACGGAGTGAAGGATACCGAGTTCGAGATTCATCACGGCGATTCGCTACTCAACGACTGGAACATCCTCAATGAGATGAACCCAGCCAAAAAGCTGCAATTTGATGCCGTTGTGGCTAATCCGCCGTTCAGCTACCGCTGGGAGCCCAAGGAAGCATTGGGCGAAGACTTCCGTTTCAAAAACTACGGCCTTGCGCCTAAGTCCGCCGCCGACTTTGCCTTTCTTTTACACGGTTTTCACTTCCTGAGTGACAGCGGCGTGATGGCGATTATTCTGCCCCATGGTGTGCTGTTCCGTGGTGGCGCGGAAGAACGCATCCGTACCAAGTTGCTAAAAGACGGTCATATCGACACCGTGATCGGCCTGCCCGCCAACCTATTTTTCTCAACGGGCATCCCTGTCTGCATTCTTGTTTTGAAAAGGTGCAAAAAACCGGATGACGTGCTGTTTATTAATGCCAGTGCTGAAGGCAATTTCGAAAAGGGTAAACGACAAAACCGCCTATTACCGGAACACATCGACAAGATCGTCAGCACCTACCAATACCGTAATGAAGAGGAGCGCTACTCTCGACGGGTGTCGATGGGGGAGATCGAGAAGAACGATTTCAATCTAAATATTTCCCGTTACGTCAGCACCGCCACAGCAGAGAAAAAAATTGATTTACAGGTTGTGAACGCTGAATTAAAGGAGATTGAAAAACGTGCCGCAAAAGCAGCTGAGGCTCACAATATCTTTCTAAAAGAATTGGGACTGTCATCGATTTAGTGAAAATGAACAATCTGTTCATAATCGTGTAGCTGGAGGTATCTAGCCTCCAGTCCCCACAATACCCTGCACTGAGACGTCGGACCGGAGGGCAAAAAAGGGACGATCAATTCTGGTCGAATTTTGCTTTCCGCAGGGCGAAAGCAGCCTGAAGTGAGCTGCTGCCTCTGGCCGCTCTCTGCTGGTTAGCTCTTCGGCATGCATCCCATTTCACTGAAGCTTCAAATATCCTCCATCAAAGCTGCAGTCCAAATCCGCTTCAATGGCAGCTCCGACTTGATCCCCTCATCCAACCGGTCGTAGTACATAAATAGCTGATCCAGCAGGTCATCCTGATTCCACAACCGCAAGCGGAAAAAACTAGATGCCAGCTCCTTCTGCACACTCCCACGATAACCACCCCAGGCCACGAAAAGTCCCTGGCTGGCGTTGAACTTACTCATCGCCCCCAGCAGCTTGTCGACAGTCGGACGATCCACCAAACCTGTGCCCGACTTCACCTCAACGCATATCGCCTGCCCACCAAAGCCCATCACGCCGTTACTGGCCAGCACGTCAACACCACCATCAGCACCTTCCGGGCTCTGCCAAACGCTAAAGCCCTGCGCCCGCAAAATCGCTGCTACCAGAGTGGTCAGACGATGACCTTTAAAGCGTCGTTCGATCAGTCGGACGATATGGTCTTTGCCGGTACGCTCCAGATCGGTTTCGGCCTCCTCGACAGCCACTTCATCAGAGGCAGTAGCCGTATCACAGACCAATTGCTGCAACGTCTCGGGTTGCCAGCCATTTTTATGCATCGAGCGAATGCGTTCTTCTGCGTTGTTACGCTGAATCCGGCAAATGGTCATAAACGCGCCGAAGCTGTAGAGCAGGTCCTGGGAGAAATTGGAGCGAGGAATTGCCTCGCCAATCCATTCAACCGCTCGCCAATGAAAAAATGGATCGGGGCCTCCGACGGCAAATTGATAATCACCGACCAGCTTGCCGATATACACCACCGGCTGGGTTTTGAGCGACAGTACGATCAAATCCCCCGCCTGCATGCGCTGAGCGAAAGGCCAAATCTGGCTGCTCCAGTTTTGCAGTGTTCTGGGTTTTGCATCCGGGTAGCGTGCTTCCAGTTCGGTCTTTATCTGGTCACGTTGCTTGAACGCACTCAGATCCACATCCAGTTCATCCCACGTCACATAGACACGGCTCTCACTGATAAATTTGTCTTCGAATTCTCCTGCGGAGCCCGCCCGGACCAGCCATACGGCCATTGGTGTTTCTCCCTGTTTGCTGATTCAGAGCCGATATCGAACTGCAATGCCCTTTTAGTGGGTAAAGCAGATACCGGACGATTGAATCGAGTGCAAGTGCTAGATAGGACGGAATCTGGCAAGCAGGTTCATTCGCCGTTCAGGCCCCACAGCAGTCGAGCTACTTAGTCGGTTACTTGATCGCTTACTTGGTCGCTTTGGCTGAAACCAGTCGACATTCGACAGCCGTCATGGCGTTTAAGAGCGCCGCGTCTATCCAGTCAATCCACGGTCACCGTTAACGACCATCGCGAGCAATCAAGCGTCCACCGGCTGCTCCTACAGTAGGATTGGTGGCCTTGGTTTATTGGCCCGCAGCCCCAGGGCTGCGCAATGTGAGCCTCACACCAACACCCCACTCCCCACCCCCACCAACTTATCCGGATTGCGCATGATAAAGACGCGATTCACCCTTCCCTCCGCGTCATACCCAAAACTCACCACCGCCACCACTTCCTCCCCCTCCCCCCGCAACACCACCCCACGCCCCCCATTGATCTCCACCTCCTGCCACTGATACTCCCGCCAGTACCGGCTCAAGGACTCACCCACAAACGCCAACACCGCCTCCAACCCATACAGCGTCTCGCGAATGGCGCTGGCCTTGCCGCCACCATCGGCGCACAGCTCAACGTCTTCAGACAACAACGCCGCCAATCCCTGGGTCGAACCGCTGGCGATGGCGGCATGAAAGGCATTCAGCAGTTCCTGCTGGCGGGACGGTTCCGGTTGGTGGCGTACCTGGGCATTACCCAGGCTGGCTTTGGCGCGGGATACCAACTTGCGGCAGGTGGCTTCTTGAACATCGAGTGCAGCAGCTACTTGTGAGTAGTCCAGGTCGAAGATGTCATACAGCAGATAGGCAGCGCGCTCCTTGGGTGTCAGGCGCTCGAGCAATAGCAGAAAGGCGGTGGACAGCGACGAGGCCAGTTCATGGCTCTGTTCGGGGGATTCGTGGTGCAGGGTGTGGATCGGTTCCGGCAGCCAGGTGCCGATGTAGTCAACCCGGGCGCGGCGGGCGGAGCGCAGCAGGTCGATGCAGTGGCGGGTGCAGGCGGTGGTCAGCCAGGCGGCGGGGTTGGCGATGGAGGCTTGGTCGGCCTCCAGCCATTTGATGAACAGGTCTTGCACCACGTCTTCGGCTTCGGCGCGGGAGCCGAGGAGGCGGTAGGCCAGGCCCAGCAGGAAGCTGCGACGGCTTGCGAACACCGTCGCGTCATCGATTCGATCCATCCTCAGTGCCTCGACACCTGCATGCGATTCCACAGGTTGATCATGCCGATATCGGCCGTCAAGGCGGCGATCTGCGCGTCGCTGAAATGTTCGCGCAGGGCCGCGCGCAGCGGGCCGAAGTCGGTGCCTTCGTGCAGCACGGTGAGGGCTTCGGTCCAGGCCAGGGCGGCGCGTTCAGCGGCGCTGAAGTCGCTGACGTGGCGCCAGACCACCAGGCGGTCCAGGCGCTCGTTGCTTTCGCCGTCTTCCCGGGCTTCGCGGGTGTGCATCTTCACGCAGAAGCCGCACTGGTTGATCTGCGAGGCGCGCAGCACCACCAGGTGATGCAGCTTGCGATCCAGGCCATGGGCGTCGATCAGGCCGTGGATCTGGCCCAGGCTGTCGAAGATCTCGGGGATGGTTTGCAGCAGGTTGACGGCTTGGGTGGGGTGGCTGGATGACATGGGGTGGCTCCGTTATTTGAGGGATACACCGACATGACGGGCCAGCCGGGGGGTTTGTGACGGGGTGGCGGAAAAATAATTCGGGCGCCGATAACGCGATTCAATCCACCTGAGGATTCAGCGCATAAAACTCATGCAGCTTGGCCTGCAGCAGCTTCTTGTCCGGCAGTTGGGTCTGGTACTCGGCGATCAAGGCCGGTGAGAGTGAGCGGTTGAGGGCGTACTCGACCACCTCATCGTCCTTGCTGGCGCAGAGCAACACGCCCAGGGCCGGGTTTTCATGGGGTTTGCGCACCTGGCGGTCCAGGGCCTCGAGGTAGAAATCCAGCTTGCCAAGGTATTCAGGTTCGAAACGCCCGACCTTGAGCTCAATGGCCACCAGGCAATTCAGTCCGCGGTGGAACAGCAGCAAATCCAGCACGAAATCGCGCCCGCCGACTTGCAGGGGATAGCGCGAGGCGACAAAGCAGAAGTCACGCCCCATTTCGATCAGAAAGTCTTTGAGTTGCCGCACCAGCCCTTGATGCAAGTCGGCTTCGTTATGCCCCTGGGCCAGGTCGAGAAACTCCACCACATAGGCATCCTTGAACACCTGTAGCGCCTCGGGATGAAATTGTCTCAACGCTGTCGAGACTTTTGCCGGGCGGGTCAGCGAGCGTTCAAAGAGGGCTGATTTGATCTGGCGCTCCAGTTCCCGGGTTGACCACCGTTCCTGGATTGTCATGCGCAGATAAAACTCGCGCTCTTCTGGGCGTTTTCCTTGCGCAAGAATGATCAGGTTCTGGGTCCAGGATAATTGTGTCAGCAGTGCTGACACTTTCTCCTCGTCTCGATAAGCCTCATAGAACTGACGCATGCGGAACAGGTTGCGCCGGGTAAACCCTCGCAGCCCCGGCTGCTGCCGCGCCAGATAATCCGCCAGTTGCGGCACCACCCCATCGCCCCACTCCGCCGTCTCGATCTTGCGACTGATATAAGCACCGACCTGCCAATACAACTCCAGCAGCTCGGTATTCACCGCCCGCACCGCGCGTTGGCGCGCGGCGGCGATCATTTGCGCCACTTCGCTGAAGGCCGCATCGGTAGAAGTCGGCTTGGCTCCGGCGGGTTGAGTCATAAACAGGGCTCCGCTTGAAGGATTCAGGTCCTCATCATTGGGCCTCCCTCCCTGAACGTGCAGTCAGCCGCTTCTCTTTCTATTGAGCGAAATGTCCTGGTTTGCGCAGTGCCAGAGGCGCCGTCACCCCGGCATACACCTGAACCCACTCGCACTGGCCACTTGCTTGCCCTGCCCGTCATACAGCCGCGCCCGCACTTCGGTGCCCAGGGTCGATTCCACCAGCTTGTAATGCTCGCCGGCCTTGAAGCCGCTGTAGCTGACATGCCCGTTGCAGTCTTGCTGGTTGGAGTCGCCGGTGCTGTCTTCGAATACGGTCACGTCCAGGCGGTGGGCGCCGGGGCGGACCTGGAAGTAGCGGCCGTCGTCGACGTTCTTGCCGTCCACGCGTTCGGCCATCAGGTCGCTGGGGGCTTCTTCCTCGAGGCTGATCCAGGCGTCGTTGGGGTCGGCCTTGGGCATCGGGCCGGCGCAAGCGGAAAGCGCCAGCACCAGGCTCAGGGCGGGAATCAGCAGCAGCGGTTTGGCATTCATGGCAGGTACCTCGGCAGTGAGAAGGAACACGGGGTGCGACTGCGAACGCCAGCCGCGCCGGATTGCCATCCAGCTTGTCGAGGCCCGGCAACGAGGACAAATGAATCCCCATGAAGGAAAGTTAAGGCCCAACCTAAAACTTCCTTCACCTGGCTGAAAGCCGCGTGTTAGGTGGGTCGCCGGAGACTGCCGAGCCTCGTTTCCGTCTCGGAGGTCCACCCCATGCTCGGGCTGGTCAAGACCGCTCTGCTCAAGCCCTACACGTTTATCGTGCTGGCGATCTTCATCTGCATCATCGGGCCGCTGGCGGCCCTGCGTACGCCCACCGACGTGTTCCCGGACATCGGCATCCCGGTGGTGGCGGTAGCCTGGCAGTACAACGGCCTGTCGCCGGACGCCATGGCCGGCCGGGTGATCTACACCTACGAGCGCTCGCTGAGCACCACGGTCAACGACATCGAGCACATCGAGTCGCAGTCGCTGCCGGGCATGGGGATCGTCAAGATCTTCTTCCAGCCGGGGGTGGACATCCGCACCGCCAACGCCCAGGTCACCGCGGTGTCGCAGACGGTGCTCAAGCAGATGCCACCGGGCATCACCCCGCCGCTGATCCTCAACTACAGCGCCTCGACGGTGCCGATTCTGCAGATGGCGTTTTCCAGCCCGACCCTGTCCGAGGCGAAGATTCGCGACCTGGTGCAGAACAATATCCGCCTGCCCCTGAGCGCCCTGCCGGGCCTGGCGATGCCCACGCCCATGGGCGGCAAGCAGCGGCAGATCACCCTCGACCTCGATCCCCAGGCGCTGGCGGCCAAGGGCCTGTCCGCCCAGGACGTGGGCAACGCCCTGGCGGCGCAGAACCAGATCATCCCGGTGGGCACCGCCAAGCTGGGTGGCAATGAATACACGGTGCTGCTGAACAACAGCCCGAGTGCCATCGACGAGCTCAATGACCTGCCGATCAAGACCGTCGACGGCGCCTTGATCACCATCGGCCAGGTGGCCCACGTGCGTGACGGCGCGCCGCCGCAGACCAACATCGTGCGGGTCGACGGCCACCGGGCGGTGCTGATGCCGGCCCTGAAGAACGGCAATATCTCGACCCTGGCCATCGTCGATGGCATCCGCCAGATGCTGCCGCGCATCGATGAGACCCTGCCGCCAGCGCTGAAGACTTCGCTCTTGGGCGATGCCTCGGTGTTCGTCAAGCAGTCGGTGGGCAGCGTGGCCCAGGAAGGCATCATCGCCGCCCTGCTGACCAGCGCGATGATCCTGCTGTTCCTCGGCAGTTGGCGCTCGACGCTGATCATCGCCGCCTCGATTCCCCTGGCGGTGCTCGCCGCCATCGCCCTGCTGGCCGCCAGCGGCCAGACCCTCAACGTCATGACCCTGGGCGGCCTGGCCCTGGCGGTGGGAATTCTGGTGGACGACGCCACGGTGACCATCGAGAACATCAACTGGCACCTGGAACAGGGCAAGACGGTGAAGGACGCTATCCTCGACGGCGCCAAACAGATCGTCGGCCCGGCGTTCGTCTCGCTGCTGTGCATCTGCATCGTCTTCGTGCCGATGTTCCTGCTGCAGGGCATCGCCGGCTACCTGTTCCGGCCCATGGCCCTGGCGGTGATCTTCGCCATGGCCAGCTCCTTCCTGCTGTCGCGGACCCTGGTGCCGACCCTGGCCCTGTACCTGCTCAAGCCCCACGTGCCGGAAGCCGGCCCAGGCCATCACCCGGAAGATGCCTTCATCAACCACCACGAAGGCGAGCAGCACGCCCCGCCCCGGCATGCCCTGGCACGCGCCCTGCTGGGGTTCCAACAAGGCTTCGAGCGGCGTTTTTCCAATGTGCGCGACACCTACCACGGCCTGCTGCGACTGGCCTTGGCCAGGCGCCGGCCATTCCTCCTGGGTTTCCTGGCCTGTGTGCTGGCCTCCTTCGCCCTGCTGCCGAGCCTGGGCCAGGATTTCTTCCCCGCCACCGATGCCGGGGCCCTGGCCTTGCATGTGCGCCTGCCCCTGGGCACGCGGATCGAGGAAAGCGCGGCGGCCTTCGACCGCATCGAAGCACGAATTCGCGAGGTAATCCCGCCCGAGGAGCTGGACAGCGTGATCGACAACATCGGCATCCCCCTGAGTGGCATCGACATGGCCTACAGCAACAGCGGCACCATCGGCCCCCAGGATGGCGATATCCAGGTCACCCTCAAGCCCGGCCACGCCCCCACCGCCGATTACGTGAAGCGCTTGCGCGAGGCCCTGCCGGAGAGTTTCCCCGGTAGCCAGTTCACCTTCCTGCCGGCGGACATCAGCAGCCAGATCCTCAATTTCGGCGCGCCGGCCCCGCTGGACGTGAAGATCTCCGGGCCTGACGATGCGGCCAACCGCGCCTACGCCCTGGAGCTGCAACGGCGCCTGCGCCACGTGCCGGGCATCGCCGACTTGCGCCTGCAGCAGTCCACCGGCTATCCGTCGCTGGCGGTCAAGGTCGATCGCCTGCGGGCCAATGGCCTGGGAATCACCGAGCGCGACGTGACCAACAGCATGGTCGCCTCCCTGGCTGGCAGTTCCCAGGTGGCGCCGACCTTCTGGCTCAACCCGAAGAACGGCGTGTCCTACTCCATCGTCGCCGCCACCCCGCAGTACCGCCTGGACAGCCTGCCAGCCCTGGAGGCCTTACCGGTCACCGGCAGCAACGGTCAGGCGCAGATCCTCGGTGGCCTGGCGAATATCTCCCGCGTTGACAGCCCGGCGGTGGTCAGCCACTACAACATCCAGCCGACCCTGGACCTGTACGCCAACGTCCAGGGCCGCGACCTGGGCGCCGTGGCCCACGACATGCAACAGGTGCTGGACGACGCCGCGGCCCTGCGGCCCAAGGGCGCCACGGTCAGCCTGCACGGGCAGATCGATGCCCTGCACCAGGCCTTCAGCGGCCTGAGCCTGGGGCTGCTGGGGGCTGTGGTGCTGATCTACCTGCTGATCGTGGTCAACTTCCAATCCTGGCTCGACCCGCTGGTGATCATCAGCGCGCTACCGGCGGCCCTGGCCGGCATCGTCTGGATGCTGTTCCTCAGCGGCACCTCGCTGTCGGTGCCGGCGCTGACCGGGGCCATCCTGTGCATGGGGGTGGCCACCGCCAACTCGATCCTGGTAGTGAGCTTCTGCCGCGAGCGCCTGGCGGAACACGGCGATGCCCTGCTGGCCGCCCTGGAAGCCGGCTACACGCGCTTTCGCCCGGTGTGCATGACCGCCCTGGCGATGATCATCGGCATGCTGCCCCTGGCCCTGTCCGAGGAGCAGAACGCGCCCCTGGGCCGGGCGGTGATCGGCGGCCTGCTGCTGGCCACCGTCGCCACCCTGATCTTCGTCCCCGTGGTCTTCAGCCTGGTCCACGGTCGCCGTTCCCACCCCGCTGTCGCTGGAGAAACCACCCATGTCGCCTGACCACACCCCTTCGCGCAAACGCCTGATGCTGCTGGGCATCGGCGGCTTGAGCCTGGCCGCCCTGCTGGTGGCCAGCGGCCTGGCCGCGCGCACCCGGCATGAGCGGGCCGTCGCCGCCTGGACCGAAACTGCCGCCGTGCCCCAAGTGCTGGCGGTGCAACCGCAACCCAACGCCCAGGGCGACAGCCTGCGCCTGCCGGCCCACCTGGAAGCCTGGAGCAAGGCGCCGATCCACGCCCGGGTCAGCGGCTACCTCAAGGACTGGAGCGCCGACATCGGCACCCAGGTCGCGGCCGGCCAGGTGCTGGCCCATATCGACAGCCCCGACCTGGACCAGCAAGTGGCCCAGGCCCGGGCGCGGATGCTCCAGCAGCAAGCCAATGCGCGGCTGGCCCAGACCACCGCCGCACGCTGGCAGAACCTGGTGGCCAGCCACTCGGTATCGCGCCAGGAAGCCGACGAAAAACGCGCCAACGCCACCGCCGCCCAGGCCAGTGCCGCAGCGGCCGCCGCCGACTACGCACGGCTCTCGGCCCTGGAGGACTACAAGACCATCCGCGCACCGTTCGCCGGCGTGGTCACGGCCCGCCATACCGACATCGGCCAGCTGGTCAAGGCAGACAGCGACAGCGATCCGCAACTGTTCGACCTGTCCGATACCCACAAGCTGCGGCTGTACGTGCCCATTCCGCAAAACTACGCCAGCGTGATCCGCCCCGGCCTCACGGCCCGGCTGACGGTGCCCGAGCATCCCGGCCAGCAGTTCAGCGCCCAGTTGGTGGGCGACTCCTGCGCCGTCGATCCGCGCTCCGGCACGCTGCTGGCGCAGTTCGTCGCCGCCAACCCCGACGGCGCCCTGCATCCTGGCGACTACGCCGAAGCGAGCCTGGCTCTGGCGGCCGACACCCATGGCCTGAGCATCCCCGCCAGCGCCCTGATCTTCCGCGCCCAGGGCACCCAGGTGGCGCTCATCGACAGCGCAAAACACGTGCACCTGCGCAGCATCCATATCGGCCTGGACCTGGGCGACCGCCTGGTGATCGACCAGGGCCTGCAAGCCACGGATCAGGTCATCGACAACCCGCCGGACGCCCTGCGCGAAGGCGACCTGGTGCAACTGGCCGACGCCGGAGGTGCCCATGCGCCCAAGGCTTAAGCCCTTCGCCGCGCTGGTGCTGCTGGCGCTGCACGGCTGCTCCCTGGCGCCGCATTACCAGGCGCCGGAGGTGGCGTTGCCAGCGCAGTTTCGTGAACAGAGCGCCGCCGGGCCCTGGCACCCGGCCACGCCCCAGGCCCTCGACGCGCACTGGTGGCGGCTGTACCACGACCCACAGCTCGACGACCTGCAACAGCGCCTGCTCCAGGCCAACCCGGACCTCGCCGCGGCCCTGGCCCACTACGACGGCGCCCAGGCCTACGCCAGCCAGCTGCATGCCGGGCTGTTCCCGCAGATCAGCGCCAGCGCCCAGCCCTTGCGCCAGCGCCAATCGGACAGCCGACCGCTGCGCGGCGGCAGCCAGCCCTCGGTGTACAACAGCAACAGCGCTGGCTTTACATTGGACTTCGACCTCGATCTCTGGGGCCGGCTGCGCAACCAGGCGCTGGCGGGCGATGCCCAGGCCCAGGCGTCCGGTGATGACCTGGCGGCGGCGCGCCTGAGCCTGCAACGCCAGCTGGCATCGCTCTATGTGCAGCTGATCGGCCTGGACGCGCAAAGCCGGATTCTCAGCCGCTCCCTGGAAGACTACGGCCAGGCCCTGCAACTGACCCGTGACCGCTACCAGGGGCAGATCGCCTCGGAGCTGGACCTGACCCGGGCCCAGAGCCAGCTGGCCAATGCCGAGGCCGACCTGGACGAAGTCCGGGCCCAGCGCAACCTCACGGAACACGCCATCGGCGAGCTGGTGGGCGAACCGGCCAGCCAGTTCCGCCTGGCGCCCTCGAAACAACTGCTGGGCCTGCCGGAAGTCCCTCGGCAACTGCCCAGCAGCCTGCTGCAACGCCGGCCGGACATCGCCGCCGCCGAACGCCGGGTATTCGCCGCCAATGCCGGCATCGGCGTGGCGCGAGCGGCCTGGTACCCGGACTTCAGCCTCACCGGCCTGCTCGGCGGCCAGACCCAGGGCAGCGGCAACCTGCTGGCGGCGGGCAATCGCTACTGGGCCCTGGGGCCGCTGATGACCCTGCCGCTTTTCGACGGTGGCAGGCTCAGTGCCAACGAGCGCCAGGCCCATGCCGAATTCGAGGAGGCTGCGGCCCATTACCGGGGCCAGGTGCTGCGGGCGGTGCGCGAGGTGGAAGACAACCTGGGGCAACTGCGCGACCTGCAACAACAAGCGCTGGATCGGCAAGCGGCGGTGAATGCGGCGCTGCACACCCAGTCCCTGGCGATGAACAGCTACCAGGCGGGAGCCGTGAGCTACCTGGATGTGGTCACCGCGCAAACCGCCGCGCTGCAGGCCCAACGCAGCCTGCAAGCCCTGCAGACCCGCCAGTTGCAAGCCAGCGTCGGCCTGCTCACGGCATTGGGTGGAGGCTGGAGCCCCCTGTAGGAGCGAAGCTTGCTCGCGATGCTGGTTAACGGTAACGGGTGTCTACCGGATAAACGCGGGGGCTCTGAAGGCCATCGCGGGCAAGCCTCGCTCCTACTCTTTCTTTAAACCCGCTTTTTACCCGCCATGGATTCTCATATATGACAGTTTCAGGACGATCGGAAGCCCCGTTCTAGAGCATTTTGCCATCACCCAAAAATTCACTGGACATGTAACGTTCATTACATAACTATCGTTTTCTGCTTTTTATGAAACAAAAACTACACCCGACCTTCAAGGCGTGCCGATGCCTTCGCTCAGAACCCTGATCACCGACCCTGCCCTCGACCTGACGCCCTCCGAGCGCAAGGTGGTGCGAGCCCTGCTCGACCACTACCCACGCAACGGCCTGGGGCCCATGTCGCGCCTGGCCGAACATGCCGGGGTCAGCGATCCGACCATCGTGCGCCTGGTGAAAAAGCTCGGCTTCGGCGGCTACGGCGAATTCCAGGACGCCCTGCTCAGCGACATGGATGACCGCCTGCGTTCCCCCAGCACCCTGTTGCACCCCCGGGCCCAGGTGGCCCAGGGCGACACCTGGGGTCGCTACCTGGCCGGCAGCCAGCGCGCCCTGCAGGACACCCAGGCGCTGACCCAGCCCGAGGACATCCGCGTGCTCATGGACTGGTTGCTGGACAGCCGCCACTGCGTGCACTGCTTCGGCGGGCGCTTCAGCAGCTTCCTCGCCCAGTACCTGCTCAATCACCTGCGCCTGATGCGCCCGGGCTGTTTCTTTCTCGAAGACAACGCCCAACTGCCGGACCGCCTGTTCGATGTGCAACGCCAGGACGTGGTGCTGCTGTTCGACTACCGCCGCTACCAGTCCCAGGCCCTGCGGGTGGCCAGCGCGGTCAAGGCGCGCAACGCCCGGGTGGTGTTGTTCACCGATATCTACGCATCACCGCTGCGCGAACTGGCGGACCTGATCATCAGCGCCCCGGTGGAGTCGCTGTCGCCCTTCGACACCCTGGTGCCGGCCTTGGCCCAGGTCGAGGCACTCATTGCCTGCATGACCCCGCGCAGTACCCATCTTGACCAACGCCTGGAGGGCATCGATGCCCTGCGGGCCGAATTCGCTACACACGTGCTGGAGGAGAAATAAGGATGTTCAGCCTGCCCCATCGTTCGCCACGGGACCTGCCCTTCGTCGTCGACCACACCGCCCTGCTGCTGGTGGACATGCAACGGGCCTGGCTCGAGCCGCAGTTCGACCCGCACCTGCAAGGCCCCGAGGGCGAGGCGTTCCTCAAGCGCGCCCGGGAGCAGGTGATCCCCAACCAGCAGAAGCTGTTGGCCGCCGTGCGCGAGGCCCGGCAAAACGTGCTGCACACCATCATCGAGAGCCTCACCGCCGATGGCCGCGACCGCTCCCTGGACCACAAGCTGTCGGACATGCACCTGCCCAAGGGCAGCCCGGAAGCGGCGATCATCGCCGAGCTCGAGCCGGTGGAAAACGAGATCGTGTTGCCCAAGACGTCGTCCGGCGTCTTCAACTCCACCAACATCGACTACGTGCTGCGCAACCTGGAGACTCGCCACCTGATCGTCGCCGGGATCGTCACCGACCAGTGCGTGGACATGGCCGTGCGCGATGCCGCCGACCGCGGCTACCTGGTGACCCTGGTGGAAGACGCCTGCGCCACCTACAGCGATGCCCGGCACCAGGCCTGCCTCAATGCGATCAAGGGCTACTGCTGGATCACCGACACCGCCACGGTGCTGGGCCGCCTGCGGGAGATCCGCGGGTGAGCCGGGGCCAGGGCGTCGAGGCCCTGAGCCCGGTGGCGATGACCAGCATCGTCACCACCGACCTGATCGGCGTCACCCGCGGACGCTCGTTTCCCAGCGATGAGCTGGAGCGCTATCGGCTCGGCGGTTGTGGCTGGGTGCCGGCCAACAGCGCACTGACCCCCCAGGACCTGATCGCCGAGGACAACCCCTGGGGCGCCTATGGCGACCTGCGACTGATTCCTGACCTGGACAGCAGGGTCAGCGTCGGGGCCGGGCCCGATGCCTCGGCGCCGCCGCTGGATTTCATCCACGCCGATATCCGCGAGACCGATGGCCAGCCCTGGGCCGCCTGCCCGCGCACCCTGTTGCGCAACGAACTGGCGGCCTACCAGGCCCTGGGCATCCAGGTCATCGCAGCGTTCGAGCATGAATTCAACCTCGACACCGGTAGCGGGCAGGCCGAGCACCTGGCCTTTTCCCTGCAGGCCCAGCGCCAGGGCGCGGACTTCGGCGGTTGGCTGCTGGCAGCCCTGCGCAGCGCCGGGGCCGAGCCGGAGATGTTCCTGCCCGAGTACGGCAAGCACCAATACGAAATCACCTGCCGCCCGACCCAGGGCCTGGCCGCCGCCGACCGGGCGGTGAACGTGCGCGAGATCACCCGCGAGATCGCCCGGCAGCTGGGACATCACGTCAGCTTCGCCCCCAAGACCGCCGAGAATGCAGTGTGCAACGGCGTGCACCTGCACCTGAGCCTGCAGGACCTGGACGGCACGCCGTTGCTCTACGACCCGCAAGCGGTGAGCGGCGACGACCTCTCCAACCTGGGCCAGTACTGGGCCGCCGGGGTGCTCAAGCACCTGCCGGCGCTGTGCGCCTTTACCGCGCCAACGCCGATTTCCTATGCGCGCCTGCAGCCCCATCACTGGAGCGCCTCCTACGCCTGCCTGGGCCTGCGCAACCGCGAAGCCTCGCTGCGGATCTGCCCCACCGTGACCATCGGCGGCAAGGCCGCGGCGCCGCAGTACAACCTGGAGTTCCGGGCCCTGGACGCCACCGCCTCGCCGCACCTGGCCATGGCCGTGGTACTGATGGCCGGGCGCCTGGGCATCGAGCAACAACTGGCGCTGACCGCGGTGACCGACAAGGTCCCCGATGAACTGAGCGCCGAACAGCGCCTGGCCAGCGGCATCGTGCCGCTGCCCGGCACCCTGCCCCAGGCCCTGGATTGCCTGCGCGAGGACCGCGAGTTGCGGCAACTGCTGCCGCCATCGCTGCTGGATACCTATTTCGCCGTCAAACAAAAGGAAGTGTCCCTGACCGAACACCTGAACGCTGCCCAACTTTGTGAGCACTATGCACGCCTGTACTAAATCTGCCGAGCTGGGGTTGTATACCGAGCCGGCCTATCGCCTGTTCCGGGAAGACTCCGAGCATCCGCTGATTCTGGTGTGCGAGCACGCCAGCCACTATATTCCTCCCGCCCTGAACGACCTGGGGCTGGACCCGGTGGCGGCGCGCGAACACATCGCCTGGGACCCGGGCGCCCTGGAACTGGCCCAGAGCCTGTCCCAGGCCCTGGGGGCGACCCTGATCGCGGCCAACTACTCGCGCCTGCTGGTGGACCTCAACCGTCCACGGCATGCTCCCGACAGCATCCCGCTGCAAAGCGAGATCTACCAGGTCCCGGGCAACCAGCACCTGGACGAAGCCACCCGCGAGTATCGGCGCCAGCAATTGTTCACCCCGTTCCACCAGCGCTTGCAACGGATCATCGACCGGCGCCTGGCCCAGGGCCGTGAAGTGCGCGTGGTGGGTATCCACAGTTTTACCCCGGTGTACTACGGCCAGCCGCGGACGCTGGAAATCGGCGTGCTCTACGGCGGCGCCACCGCCTATGCCGCCCGGGTGCTGGAGGGCTTGTGGGCCCTGCCATTGAAAGTGGCGGGCAACCAGCCTTATGAAATCGACCCGTTGAGCGATATGACGGTACCGGTGCACGGCGATGCCCGGGGCCTGGAGTCGATCCTGATCGAGGTGCGCAACGACTTGCTGCGTACCCCAGAGGCGGTACAACGCTGGAGCGATTGCCTGGCACCGCTGCTGTAGTACCTCGGGAGCACCGCAGGTCATCCCATAACGCTGTTAACAGGACTGCAATAACAATCAGAAAAACCGCTGTGGTGTGCCTTTGACCCTGCCAGGTTCAAACACCGGCCCGCGTCCCCAAGCGTCAATGACGACGCTCGCCGCGGGCTTTGCCCCCCTATTGGCTACAAGGAGAACTGCTTCATGGAGATTGAAGAATTCGGCTACAAACAGGAACTCAAGCGCGGGCTGACCCTGCGCGACCTGGTGGTCTACGGGATGATTTTCATGATTCCCATCGCCCCGTTCGGGGTTTACGGCTACGTCAACCAGGAAGCCCCGGGCATGGTGCCCCTGGCCTACATCATCGGCATGGTGGCGATGGTCTTCACCGCCCTGAGCTACGGCGCCATGGCCCGCGCCTTTCCCATCGCCGGCTCGGTGTACTCCTATGCCCAGCGTGGCCTCACCCCCCACGTGGGGTTCCTCGCCGGCTGGCTGATGCTCCTGGACTACCTGCTGATCCCGCCATTGCTCTATGTCTACGCGGCCATGGCGCTCAACCACCTGTACCCGGAAGTGCCCAAGGTCGGCTTCATCCTGGCGTTCCTGGTCAGCGCCACCTTCGTCAACCTGCGGGGCATCACCTTCACCGCGCGGATGAACATCCTGTTCCTGCTGGCGCAACTGGTGGTCCTGGGGATCTTCCTGTTCTACGCCTGGAACGCCCTGCACGGCGGCACCGGCCACGGCCAACTGACCCTGGCGCCGCTCTACAGCCCGGAAAACTTCCACTTCGGCATGCTGATGCAGGGTGTGTCGATCGCGGTGCTGTCGTTCCTGGGGTTCGACGCCATCTCGACCCTGGCCGAAGAGGTCAAGGGCGACCCGGGCCGCAGCGTCGGGCGCGCCGCGCTGATCACCCTGGTGGTGATGGGCGCGATCTTCGTGGTGCAGACCTGGATCGCCACTGACCTGGCCGCCGGCATGGGCTTCAAGTCCGCCGATACCGCGTTCTACGAGATCGCCGAGCTGGCTGCCGGCAGCTGGCTGGCGACCGTCACCGGGGTCGCCACGGCGCTGGCCTGGGGCGTGGCAGTGGCCATCACCTCGCAAGCCGCCGTGTCGCGCCTACTGTTCGGCATGGCCCGCGATGGCAAGCTGCCCAAGGTGCTGGCCAAGGTCCACCCCAAGCACAACACCCCGCACATCAGCATCTACCTGGTGGCGTTGTTGTCGCTGCTGATCTGCTACCTGTTCATCAACTCGGTGGACACCCTGACCTCGCTGGTCAACTTCGGTGCCCTGAGCGGCTTCATGCTGCTGCACATCACGGTGATCAACTTCTACTGGCGCCGGCAGAAGTCCGGTCAGGTGGTGCGCCACCTGATCTGCCCGTCGATCGGTTTCGTGATCGTTTGCGCCATCATGTACAACATGGGCGTGGATGCGCAGAAACTTGGCGCGATCTGGGTGGTCGCAGGATTGATCTATCTGTTTTTGCTCAACCGGCTGGGCAGCGGTGCCGCCCTGCCCGATCCGCTCAAACAGTAGTGTCGCCGGTGCCGCCCCCAGGGTGCGGCACCCACTGTGCACCACCGGCAACTGCGGTGCGCAGCCAGGCTGCCACGAGAGCGGCCATGAAACTGCGTGGTAATCGACAGTGATGTCTGGCCGCACCGACAGGCGCGGCCCTTGATACAGGAGTACCCCCATGCTGGCCTTGCGTCCCGTGGCGTTATCCGATTTGCCCCAACTGCGGCGCCTGACCCGCGAACGCCTGCTGGGCGCCACATCGCTGGTGGATGACGAAAGCTGCCTGCGCAGGAAGATTCTCAACTCGCAGGCGTCCTTCGCCAGGCAGGAAGCCGGCCGCGGACCGGAAAACTACTTCTTCGTCCTCGAGGACCTGGACACCGGGCAACTGCACGGCTGTTCCGACATCCTCGCCACCACCGGCTTCAGCGAACCCTTCTACAGCCTGCGCAACCGGCCTTTCGTCAGCAGCTCCCGCGAGCTGAACATCCAGCATGGCGTACCGACCCTGTCGCTGTGCCACGACCTCAACGGTCAGACCCTGCTGCGCAGCTTCCACCTGGATGCGCACCTGAGCGGCACGCCCATCGCCCAACTGGCGTCCAGGGCCCGCCTGCTGTTCATCGCCGCCCACCCGCAACGCTTCGCCGAGAGCTGCATCAGCGAGATCATCGGCTACAGCAGCGAGGCCGGCGAATCACCCTTCTGGGAAGCGGTGGGCCAGCACTTCTTCGACCTGCCCTATATCGAGGCCGAGCGCGTGTGCGCCCTGCAAGGCCGTGGGTTCCTGGCCGAGCTGATGCCCCAGTACCCGATCTATATCCCGATGCTTTCGCAGGCGGCCCAGGATTGCATCGGCCGGATCCATCCCGCTGCCCGGGAAGCCTGTGACATCCTGGTCGACGAAGGCTTCTCGCCCACCCAGTATGTCGACCTGTTCGACGCCGGGCCGACCCTGCAGGCACGCAATAACGAGCTACGCTCGATCATTCAGAGCCGGGTCGCCGCCACTTGCTCGCAACCGCAAAGCGGCCAGGGCCGGCCATGGCTGCTGAGCAACGAACGGCTGGAGGATTTTCGGGCGCTGATCGCCCCCCTGGACGAAGCCCCCGGCGACATCGTGGGCCTGGACCCAAGCGTGCTGCAGGCGTTGCGCCTGGTCCCTGGCGAAGTTGTGCGAGGCGTGGCCTTATGAACCGCGCTGGATTTCGAAACGTGCCTCAATCGCTGCAAGGAGTTCGCCGATGATCGTGCGCCCGATCCGCATCAACGACCTGTCGGCAGTGCTGAGCCTGCTCAAGGGCTGCTGCCGTGAGCTGGACGACCTGAGCAGCGATCCCGAGCGCCTGGCCCACAGGATCCGCTGGGCACAGCGGACATTCGCCGGCCAGGTGGAACGCGCCGATGCCGACTACTTGTTTGTGCTTGAAGATGACGACCAGCAGGTAATCGGTATCTGCGGCCTGAGCGGTGCCATTGGCCTGCGCGAGCCCTGCTACAACTACCGGGTGGGCATCACTCGTGGCAGCGCCCCGGGGCTGGGGATCGAGAAGCAGATCCCGACCCTGTTCCTGTGCAACGAAATGACCGGACAATCCCAACTCTGCTCGTTGTTCCTGCGCCAGGACCAGCGCCAGGGCCATGCCGCACGCTTGTTGTCCACCGCACGCTTGCTGTTCGTCGCCGAGTACCCGGCGCTGTTCGGCGACAAGCTGGTGGTCGAACTGCGTGGCCAGGTCGACAGCGAGGGTGCCTCGCCATTCTGGGACAGCCTGGGGCGGCATTTCTTCAAGATGGATTTCCAACAGGCCAATCGCCTGTCCAGCCAGGGCGGCAAGGCCTCCATCGCTGAACTCATGCCGCGCCAGCCGCTCTACACCTGCCTGCTCAGCCCTACCGCCCAGGCCGCCATTGGCCAGGCCCACGCCAGCACCGATCAAGCGGTCGGCATCCTGCGCGAGGAAGGCTTCAACCACCAGGGCTGCATCGACATCTTCGATGGCGGGCCGGTGATCGAGGCCCAGGTGATGAACATCCGCAGCGTCCGCGAAAGCCGGACCCTGCCGTTGCTGGTGGGCAGCCTGGACGAACAGGCGCCGCTGTGGCTGATCTACAACCGCCGCCTGGAAACATGCCGCATCACCGCAGCCCCCGGGCGCCTGGTCGCCGGTTGCCTGCTGGTGGACCGCCAGACCACCAAGCACCTGCAACTGCAGCCCGGCGATACCGTGCGCGCCGTACCGCTGCTGGCCTGCCTCTCCGAGACCAGCAACCAGACCCAGGTGCGCACCTCCCCCGCCACCGCCTGGTAACGCCGGCCCCCGTCCGTGTAGCCGCTGCCGCAGGCTGCATACGCCGACGCAGCAGGCGCAACCTACTGCCACGCTAAAGCCCCTGTGGGGCTTTGCGCAGCCTCGCAGGCTCGACAGCGGCTACAGGGTTCGGCGGATGATGGGTGCCAGCGCCTACAGGATTGACGAACGGCAGGACGGATGTTCAGATGCCGCCCTGTTTCAGGTGCCTCACGCCGCCGTGCGTGAGGTGAAACGGGAAACCGGTGCGCCCCCAGGGGCAAGTCCGGTGCTGCCCCCGCAACGGTAAGCGAGTGCTGCATTCAACACGCCACTGTACCCAAGGTATGGGAAGGCGAATGCAGCCAGCCTCGCAAGCCCGGAGACCGGCCTGAAGCATCTGTTTGGCAATCCTGCGGTGGGCGGGCATGGGCCGGTGTGGGCGCGTGCGCGTGCCTGCCACCTTCTCCCTGCGTGCTTCCCGAAGACACTTTCGAGAAGACCAAGAATGACAACAACACACACTTCCCTTGCGCGCGACTGGCGTGCTCCGCGCCGTTCCATGGGCGGCGCCCTGCTCGGCTGCCTGTTCAGCCCCTGGCTGCTGGCGGACGACACCTCCCTGAAGCTGGACCAGCAGTTCGTGTCCGCCCCGTCGGTGGAGTCCACCACCGTGGCCGAAATGGCCAAGTACGGCAGCAAGGTGGAAATCATCGATCGCCAGCAGATCGAACGCGCCGGCCCCAGCAGCGACATCACCCGGGTCCTGCAAATGTACGTGCCGGGCCTCTACGTGGCGCCCAAGAACGGCCCCTTCGACTACGGCACCTATTCGCTGCTGGGCGGGCGCAACGATGACACGCTGATCCTGCTCGATGGCGTGCGCCTGAACAACCGCCTGTACGGCGGCCTGTACCTGGATACCCTGCCAGCCAACGCCATCGAGCGCATCGAAGTGCTCAAGGGCGGCCAGAGCCTGCTGTTCGGCACCCAGGCGGTGTCCGGGGTGATCAACATCGTCACCCGCAGCCCACAGACCCGCGACGCCTCCGGCGAAGTCAACCTGGGCCTGGACAGCTTCATGGGCAGGAGCGGCGATGCCCGGGTGGAACGCATCGTCAGCAACGGCCTGGGCGACCTCGGCTTGCTGGCCTATGTCAGCCACAACGTTTCCGACGGCTACCAGCCGTTTCGCAACAGCGCCTACAACACCAGCACCAAGGACAAGAAGCGCTCCTATGAGGTGACCACCTTCGGCGCCAAGGCGATCCAGGGGGTCGGCGACGACTCGCGCCTGGAGCTGTTCTACCAGTACACCGACGCCAACCTGGATTTTGCCCGCGCCGCGAACAACAAGAAGACCACCAACGACCGGGTCCAGCAGATCGCCACCGCCACCTTCGAGCAACGCCTGGGCGAGCGCTTCAGCTACTTCGTCAAGGGCCATGTCAACGATTGGGACACGCGCTACACCCGTATCAACAGCAACGATGATGGCGGCATCAAGGTCATCAACCACAACGACTACTGGGGCTTCACCGACTGGGGCGTGCAAGCCGAGGGCAAGGCCGAGCTGGACGGCGGCCATGTGCTGGTGTTCGGCACCGACAACCAGTGGTTCAAGGGCCAGGACGACGTACTCAAGATCGATGACAACAACGCCCAGGCCAATGCCCTCTACGCCCAGTTGCGCCCGGTGTTCGAGACCTTGCCCGACTGGCACCCGAGCATCGGCGTGCGCCACGAGAAAATCAGCGGCGGCGAGAGCGCCACCGTGGGCATGCTCACCTCGCTGTACGACCTGACGTCCAACTGGCAACTGCGCGGCCAGTTCGGCAGCGCCTTCAAGCTGCCCAATGCCGAGCAGTTGTTCGCCAACGAAGAGGATGAAAAGGGCAACCGCAACCTCAAGCCGGAAAAGAGTGTGAATGCCGAGCTGGGCCTGGACTACAAGGGCAGCCTGCTGGCCGGCGAGTTCAACGCCAGCACCACGGTGTTCCAGCGCAAGATCGACGACCTGATCGCCCTCGACGGCATCGACTGGGTCAATGGCGAAGGCCGGATCAAGGTACGCGGCATCGAGGTCGACGGGCGCTGGCAGTTCAGCCCGCAATGGACCCTCTCGGCCGACATGACCCGCAACCTGGTGGAATCGCGCAACGGCGTGACCCTGAGCAATATCCCCGGCTTCTTCGCCCGCTCGCGACTGGGCTTCGAATCCCAGGACCGGATGTGGGGCGTGGGCGGTGCGCTGCGCTACATCGGCCAGATCGACAGCCCGAAGAAGATCGACTACGGCCACTATTCAGTGGTGGACGCCGACGCCTACCGCTACCTCGACGCGGCCCAGCAACACCGCCTGAGCCTGCTGGTGGAGAACCTCTTCGACCGCGACTACAGCACCAGCATCGCCAGCAACAACCCGCGGGTGGACAACCTGGGACGGCCCTTCACCACCGAGGTGCGCTACACCTACCGCTTCTGAGGACGGCAGCCATGCACAAAGATTATCAACGAGTGCTGTTCGTCGGCCCCGGGCTGCACGGCGGCGCCCTGGGCGAGGCCTTTCGCCGCGAGCTGCAAGCGCTGCGCGGCAACGACGCCAGCACCCGGGTGATCGACACCCTGGACGGTTTCGACAGCCTCTGGGCGGCCCTCGAAGAAGCGTTGCCCGAAGACGGCGCGGCTCTGCTGGTGGTGGACCTGGAACCCAGCTCCGACAGCGCCTACCTGGACTGGCTGCGCGATGAACTGGGACGCCGCGCCCGTGCCCACTCCCAGGCGCCACGGCTGTGGGTCACCGCCCAGGCCCTGGGTCGCCGGGGGCTGGATGCGGCCCAGTCCTGGGCCAGCATCGCCCAGCGCGAACGCCACCTGCCGTGCGACCAGGTCAATCCGGTGGCCAGCGATCCGGACTGGTCGCAGGTGCCGCCCCACGCCCGCCAGGTATTGCTCTGCACCGGCCCGCGCTGTGTCCGGCGCGGCGCCCTGCCCTTGTGGAAGACCCTGCGCCGCGAGCTGCTGCGCCTTGACCTCATGGAGAAGCCCGGAGGCGTGCTGCTGACCCGCACCGCCTGCCAGTTCCCCTGCAACCTGGGGCCGGTGCTCACCGTGCACCCGGATGGCTGCTGGTACCGGATCGAGAACGACAGCCAGGTGCTGCAACTGGTGGAGGGGCACCTGCTGGCAGGCGAGCCCGTCGCCCAGTTGCAGATCGCCGCACCGTATGGAGTACCCACCGATGCCTAGGACAGCCCGGGCCAGATGCCTGGCCATCCTGCTGTGGCTGGCCAGTGGGCCGGCCCTGGCCGGCAGCTACGAAAACTGCGGCAAGAGCTGGCCCAGCCCCGGCACGCCGCAGCGCATCGTCGCCCTCAACCAGCACAGCGCCGACCTGCTGCTGGCCCTGGGCGCCGGGCCGGCGCTGATCGGCGTCGCCTACCTGGACGACGATGGCCAGGCCATGGCCCAGGGGCAGTACCACGGGGTGCCGGTGATCGCCCGCCAGTACCCGTCGGCCGAGGTGCTGTACAGCCTCAAGCCCGACCTGGTGGTGGGCGGTTTCGCCTCGGCCTTCCCCGACAACTTCAGCTCCCGCGAGCGCCTGGGCGCCATCGGCGTCGGCAGCTACCTGCTGGAGTCGGCCTGCGCCGGGCATGACGAGGACTACTTCGGGCACATCCGCCGCGACCTGTTGACCCTGGGCCAGTTGTTGGGCAAGCAGGAACGGGCCCAGCAGTTGATCGCCCAGATGGATACCGACCTCGCCTCGGCCCGGGCCCTGTACCAGGACCAACCCCAGCCCTCGGTGTTCTACCTGGACAGCGAGGTCAACGGCCTGGCCAGCCAGGGCCGACGGGGTTTTGTCGGGGTGTTGCTGCAAGCTGCCGGAGCCCGCAACAGCTTCGCCGCCATCGACCGCCCGCGCCTGGTGGTGGACAGCGAGACCCTGCTGGCCAATGACCCGGAAGTGATGCTGCTGGCCGATGCCCTGTGGTCGCCGGCCGCACGCAAGCGCCGCCTGCTGCAGGGCGATCCGGTGCTGTCGCGGCTGCGGGCAGTGCGCGAGCAACGCCTGATCGACATCCCCTTCACCCAGTTGGTCCCCGGTATCGCCAGCGCCCGCACCGCCCTGGAACTGGCTCGGCGCCTGCACCCGCCGCAGGATTGAGCGCACAACGGTAGCGGCCCTGCCTCGGTGGCCGCTGCCGCAGGCTACGCACGGCCGCGCAGCGAACGCAAAACGTGAGCGCGACACCATCGCCGCAAGCCCCTTCGGGCCTGGGCGCAGCTTCGCAGGCTCAGCTGCGGCTACAGGGAGTTGAGCAGGTGCCGTTGTGGCGGGTGGCAGCTGACGTTGTTGCGCCCGCAGGTCTTGGCCGCATACAGCGCCTGGTCGGCGTCGTGGAGCCAGCCCATGGCTTCTTCATGCCGGGAGTCGAAGGCGGCCAGGCCGATACTCAGGCTGACCTGCAAGGCCGGGGTCTGCTCGTAGCCCAGGGCGCCGAAACGCCCGCGCAGCGTCTCCATCAACTCGGCGGCATGCTCCAGGGGGACATCCGGCAGGATCACGCAGAACTCGTCACCGCCGTAGCGACCGGCCTGGTCGCTGATGCGCAGGTTCTGGCGCAGCAGCTTGCTCAACTGGCGCAGTACCACATCGCCGGCCACATGACCGTAGGTGTCGTTGATGGCCTTGAAGTGATCGATATCGATCAGGGCGATGGCGCCGCCATGGTCCTGGCGCTTGCAGCGCTGGAACTCGATCTCCAACTGGTCCTTCCAGGCGCCGTGGTTGAGCAATCCGGTCAGGCTGTCGGTACGGCTCAAGGCCAACAGCTCGCGCTTGTGCCGGGCCAGGGTCACCGCCTGCTGGTAACAGATGTACCCCAGGGCCAGCGGGTACAGGGTCAACATCGGCAGGCAGGCATACAGCTGCTCGGGCGAGGTGCGGGCAGCGAAGGCGAAACCGAAGATCCCCAGGCCCAGGCCAATGCCCAACAGTTGGGCCACGCAGCCAGCGAGAAAGAACCGCACCCCGCCCATGGCGATATTGTTCATGGCCATCATGCCCAGGGTGGTGGCCAGCGGCAGCGGATTGAACTGCATGGCCGCGACCCAGAAGCCCCCCAGCAGCGAATCCACCAGCAGGTTGCGGTATTCGGCGCGAAACGGCTGTCGGGCCAGGCGCGCCCACTGGTAGGCCAGGTGTGGCCAGGCGAAGGCGTTGAACAACATGAAGCCCCAGACCCAGGGCGCTGGCTGCAAGGGCGCCATGCCCTCGACAACGCAGAAGAACCCCAGGGCCAGCCCCAGGGTGCGCGAGCGGTAGAGCCTCCTGGCCAACGACAATCCCTTCCCTCTGGTGTACTGCTCAGGGGCCAAATCGCCTCCGTCCAGCGTTGGGAAAGATGCAACGAGCGGATAGGGATCAACCGGTGCATGCCGATCGATGCGAACTCAAAACGCCATCATCCATACAGGCCTGTTTTACCAGCCTCGGCGCGGTTGTTCGGGAATATTTGGCTATAACCGCAAGGCCCTCGATAACCAATTTTCCAGGAGCCCTGGCCGTAGCCTCCAGCTCCATGGCCAAAGTGCCTGCCGGCCCTGGCTGTCGCCGGGGGCCATGCAGTCGTTTGCAGAATGAAGTTCAGAGGAACTTTCGTTTGTCAGCCCTGGCGGCGCTGCGCAGAATCGAGGCCGACCCGCTCCTCTCACGCCTCGATCCATTGCCACGGGAACCTTGTCCATGAGCCACCAGCGCTTCGTCAGTCCTGACCTGATCCGCCAGGGATTTTCCCGGGCGATGTCGGATATGTACCGCGAGGAGGTGCCGCTGTACGGCGACCTGATGCAACTGGTGGCCCAGGTCAACGCCCAGGTACTGGAGCAACAACCGGCCATTGCCCAGCACCTGCGACACACTGGCGAATTGCAACGCCTGGACCTGGAGCGCCATGGCGCGATCCGCGTCGGCACCGCCGCCGAGCTGGCGACCCTGGCGCGCCTGTTCGCCGTGATGGGCATGCAACCGGTGGGCTACTACGACCTCACCCCCGCCGGGGTGCCGGTGCATTCCACGGCGTTTCGCGCGGTGCATGAACAGGCCCTGCAGGTCAGCCCGTTCCGGGTCTTCACCTCGCTGCTGCGCCTGGAGCTGATCGACAACCCCGAACTGCGCGCATTCGCCGAGCAGGTGCTGGCGCGGCGCTCGATCTTCACCCCCCGGGTGCTGGAGCTGATCCATCAGGCCGAGGACCAGGGCGGCCTCACCGCCGACGCCGCCGAAGCGTTCATCCAGCAAGCCCTGGAGACCTTCCGCTGGCACCACCACGCCACGGTCAGCGCCGCCCAGTACGCCAACCTCAGTGCCCAGCACCGGTTGATCGCCGACGTGGTGGCGTTCAAGGGCCCGCATATCAACCACCTGACCCCACGCACCCTGGACATCGACGAAGTACAGCGGTTGATGCCCGCGCATGGCATCACCCCCAAGGCGGTGATCGAGGGCCCGCCGCGCCGCGATTGCCCGATCCTGTTGCGCCAGACCAGCTTCAAGGCCCTGGAGGAAAGCGTCGCCTTCACCGACCAGGCGCACAACCAGGGCAGCCACAGCGCCCGCTTCGGCGAGATCGAACAGCGTGGCGCGGCCCTCACGCCCAAAGGCCGGGCACTCTACGACCGCCTGTTGAATGCCGCCCGCGACGAGCTCGGTGACTTCCCCAGCGAAGCCAATGCCCAGCGCTACAACCAGTTGATGCAGCAACACTTCGCCGAGTTTCCCGACAGCCACGACGCCATGCGCCAGCAGGGCCTGGCCTATTTCCGCTATTTCACCAGCGAAGCCGGACTCGCCGCCCGCACCGAGCCCGGTCGCCCTACCACGGTGCAAGCGCTGCTGGCCGCCGGGCACCTGGGCTGCGAGCCCCTGGTGTACGAGGACTTTTTGCCGGTCAGCGCCGCCGGGATCTTCCAGTCCAACCTTGGCGACGACAGCCAGAGCCATTACGCCGGGCACTCCAACCGCCAGGTATTCGAAACGGCCCTGGGCCGGTCGACCCTCGATGAGTTGCAGCTGTACGCCCAGACCCAGCGGCGCTCCCTGGAGCAGTGCGCCGAAGCTTTGGGCCTGCCCGCCCTGTAAGCGCAAGAATCCATGGCCGGGAAACGGCGGCAAGGCTATCCTGCCGCCATTTGCGCCACCTGCCGGTGGCGTCTTCCAGGGATGGTTCCATGAAATTCAGCACCGGCCTGCTGTTCTGCGCCGCATTGGGCCTAGCCTCGGCCAGCCACGGCGAACAAATCGTCAACGACATCACCCTGCTCAATCCCATCGTGGTCGACCAGGTGGCGCAGCCCACTCGCCTGGAGCAGATCGTCCAGCTGGTGGCCGGCCACCCCGGGCCCATCGCCATCGGCGGCGGCCGCTACAGCATGGGCGGGCAGACTGCCACCGAGCACGCGCTGCAGATCGACATGCGGCGCTTCGACCAGGTCCTGGCGTTCTCCCGCGATCGCAAGGAAATCACGGTCCAGGCCGGTATCACCTGGCGCGCCCTGCAAACCTTCATCGACCCTTACGATCTGTCCGTGAGCATCATGCAGAGCTACGCCAACTTCACCGTCGGCGGCGCCCTGAGCGTCAACGCCCATGGCCGCTACATCGGCTACGGGCCACTGGTGGGCTCGGTGAAGTCGATCAAGCTGGTGCTGGCCGACGGCCAGGTGATCGAGGCCAGCCCGCAAAATAATGCCGAGCTGTTCTACGGCGCCATCGGCGGCTACGGCGGCCTGGGAGTGATAGCCGAAGCCACCTTGCAGCTGAGCGACAACGTGCGCCTGCTGCGGACCTTCGAAGAAATGCCCCTGGAGCGCTACAACGACTATTTCTTCCAGCACATCGCCAATGATCCCAAGGTGATCCTGCACAACGCCGTGCTCTACCCCAACCAGTACCAGCACCTGCGCGCGGTGTCCTACAGCCAGACCGAGCTGCCGGTGACGGTGGAGGAACGCCTCACGCCCCTGGACCGCAACTACTGGAAGGAACGCCGGGCCATGAAGGTGGTGAGCCAATGGCCCATGGGCAAGTCGATCCGCGAAGAGGTGATCGACCCGCTGGTGTTCAAGCGCCAGCAGGTGGTCTGGCGCAACTACGAGGCCAGCCTCGACGTGCGTGAGCTGGAACCGGCATCCCGGGCCAGGCGCACCTACGTGTTGCAGGAGTACTTCGTGCCCCCTGGGCAGTTGCAAGGCTTCGTCGAGGACATGGGCGAGACCCTGCGCAAGCACAAGGTCAATGTGATCAACCTGTCCATCCGCCACGCCAAGGCCGATCCCGGCACGCTGCTGGCCTGGGCCCGGACCGACGTGTTCGCCCTGGTGTTGTACTACCAGCAAGACACCCGCCCGGCCGCCCGCGATGAGGTGCGCCAGTGGACCCGGTCCCTGGTGGACAGCGCCATCCGCCACGGCGGCAGCTACTACCTGCCCTACCAGATCCTGGCCACGCCTGAGCAGTTCCACGCGGCCTATCCCCGGGCCAACGAGTTCTTCGCCCTCAAGGCGCGGGTCGATCCGCACAACAAGTTCCGCAACAAGCTGTGGGATGCCTACGCCCCGCAGCGCCCGGGCCCAAAACCCTCGGAACGCTAGCGGGCGATGGACTTCTGCGAGGCCAGGACCTTGCGCTGTTGCAGGTAGATCACCGCATCGCCATCAAAAGCCAGCACCTTGTCGGCGGTCAGCGGGCCGCCGTCGCCGTCTTCGTAGCGCACCCAGCCTTCATCCCACAGATCGCCGCTGGCATGACGCACCTGGACGAAGAACAGCGGCGGCTCGGCGCGGGTGATCTCGACGAAGTAACCGCCATCGGCGGCGCCCTGCCATTGGGCCCCGGGGTGGTTGGCCAGGGGCAGGGGCGGCGTCCGGGCGAACTCCATCTTGGCCAGCACCAGGCCAAGCAGCACCAGCGCCAGCACACCGATCGACATCAACAAACGTTGCAACCAGATCAATCCCGGATCTCCAATAGCGTCCATGGCCCTCGTGGGCTCGGGCAAGGGGCGCATTCTGTTGAACAGGCCCGGTCCACGCAAGCAAAACCACCGCTCAGCTTGCCAGCCGGCCCCGGCTGCGGCAGCCTTGGCGCCACTCATCTCCCGGCCCGTGGAAACCCTGCCCATGCGTATCACCCTGACCGCCCTGCACCCTGAAATGCCCGATGGCCCGTGGGTCGGTTTCAGTTGCGCCGTGGGCAACGGACGCGGCCAGTGGTCGGGGCCGCTTCCGCCCCTGGCCAGCGAGCACGAGGTGGAGCTCGCCCTGGAGGATGGCTTCCAGTGGGACCACAACCTGCACGCAAGTCCCAGCAGCGCCCCCCGCATGGACTGGAGCGCCGATGGCTTGCGGATCAACGCGCAGTTGTTGCAGGTGGACAGCGATGGCGGCGCAGCACTTTCTATCGGCGGGTCCATCGTCCTGCTGTCGTTGCAGGGCGCATCGCAAGACGGCCCGCAATGGGTCGAGCTGCAGGCCCGCAGGGTGGCGTTATACCCGGTGGTTCTCTGACTGGGGCACGCAATAAGGCGACCCTCGATGAGGGTGGAGCGCTGATGAATAAGAGGGGGTGGAACGATGTGCGCAGGGCGCGGATCAGGAGGAGGTGTTCGCCCAGTGCTCTGGCCTTGGCAATCCTTGCACCGGTAAAGAGCCCTTGCACCGGGCGAACGGTTCGCATTCTAGTGCAACTGCCAGGGAAAGTCCGAGGACTGATTCTGAATAAAACTGGATTGATGAATTATCTGTATTTCAAGTAGGAAATTTCACACACCCAGGCCACTCCTGGCACTGGTTTAGCCACTGGCGCGGGCCACTGCCTAACCGTTCGCCCTTAATGCTCCAGGCACTCATCGGCCACCGGATACTTGACCACGACTCGATTGCGATACAGGCACTCCTGCTGCACCAGCTCGGAATCCTGGCCCTTGGTGCGGATGTCGCGCCAGATCTGGTTCTCGCGAAACACCCGACCACCCTCGCGAACGAAACGGTGCTCCCGCTGATAGACGTGGTAGCGGTAGCTGCGTGGTTGCTCGCACAACAGCTCGCCCTCGAGCTGGTGCGCGCCGACGTGCAGCTTGAGCTGGAAGGCGTGCGGCCCGGGGTTGTGCAGCACCAGGTCGATGTAGTTGTAGAAGATCGCCGCGCCGGAACCGAAAGGCAGCACCCGGCCCTCGTCGGGAAACGGGTCGAAGCTGTGGTTCGCCCGCTCCACCACTTGCAATGGCGAGTGGATCGCCATCCAGTGGATCAGGTTGCTCAGCTGGCAGATGCCCCCGCCGATACCGCTGCGCGCCTCGCCGAACGACAGCTCCATGCCCTCGACGAACCCCCGCGCGCGACTGGGCCGGCCCACCAGCTGGCAGAAGGAAAAATACTCCCCCGGGCCGATGCGCACCCCATCGATGCAAGCCACCGCCAGCCTGAGATTAATCACCTTGTTGTGCTGCAGGGCCAGGTCGCTGTCGCCCAGGGTGCGGATCAGCTTGGAGGTGTGCTTGATGTAGCGATGGGGCAAGCGCGGGCTGTCGGCTACGGGGCGCGCATAACGCCGGCCGGAAAAACGCCAGGCCAGGCTGCGCGCCAGGCGCTTCTGGCGCACGCGCAGCCAGTACAACAACGGATGGTACGAAGACAACGGCTTCATCGATGGGTATGGGCCAGCCCAGGGCCAGCTTCGTCCTTGAAAAAAAGAGCGGCATCTTAGCCGCAAGTCCGCCGCCCCACTAGCCAGGAGTCCGGCCTCTAGGCGCCGCCCTGCCCCAGCAATTGGCTCAAGGCAGCACGCAGCTTGCCTGGCTTCACCGGTTTGTTGAGCAGCGGCGCGCCCAATTGCTGCAAGGCCCGCCGGCACTGATCACTGCGGTCGGCGGTGATGATCACCGCCGGCAACGGCTGGCCGAAGTGCTCGCGCAACTGGCGCACCACCTCGCACCCGGTGATGCCGTGATCCAGGTGGAAGTCCGCCAGGATCAGCTCCGGCGCCTGGCCCTGCAGCGCCTCCAGGGCCGCCGCCTGGTCAGTGGCGGTGACGACCCGGCACCCCCACTGCCCCAGCAATGCGGCCATGCTGTCCAGGATGCTCAGCTCATTGTCCAGCACCAGCAGCCGGCGCCCGGGCAGCGGGTTGCCGGTGCTCGGCTGCGGCGCTTGCTGGCCGATGGGCAGCGGCATACGAGCGGCCAGGGGCACCTCGATGCTGAACCGCGAACCACGGCCCGGACGCGAATGCACCTGCACCCGGTAGCCGAGGATACGGGCGATACGCTCGACGATCGCCAGCCCCAAGCCGACCCCCTTGCGATCGGCGGCGCGGCCCACGTCCAGCTGGTTGAACTCGAGGAAGATCGACTCCAGGCGATCGGCGGCAATCCCGCGCCCGGTGTCCCAGATCTCCAGCCGCAGGTGCTCGCCCCGGCGCCGCGCCGCCAGCAGGATGCTGCCGCGCTCGGTGTAGCGACAGGCATTGCTCAACAGGTTGCGCAGGATTCGCGTCAGCAACCGCAGGTCGGTGAACAGCGCGTAGTCCCCCAGGCGCACCCGCAACTCCAGGCCAGCGGCCTCAGCGACCGACTGGAACTCGGACACCAGTGGCGCGAGGATTTCATCCAGGCGATAAGTCGCCGGATCGGGCTTGACCGCCGCCTGGTCCAGGCGGGAGATATCCAGCAGGTCGGTGAGCAGGTCCTCGGCGCCCTCCAGGGCCTGGTGGGTGCGCTCCACCAACAGTTGCTCGGCACTGGGCAACTGGCGCTCGCGCAGGGTGGAGATCAGCAGGCGCGCGGCATTCAAGGGTTGCAGCAGGTCGTGGCTGGCGGCGGCCAGGTACTTGTCCTTGCTGCGGTTGGCAGCCTCGGCGGCATCCCGCGCCTCCCGCGCTTCCCGTTCGCTGCGCTCGCGCCGCAGGATCTGCTGTTGCAGCTCGCGGTTGGCGTCCAGCAGTTCATCGGTGCGCGCGGTCACCCGTTGTTCCAGCTGGTCATTGAGTTGCTCCAGGCGTTGCTGGGCCAGCTTGCGCTCGGTGATATCGGCAACGAAACCCTCCACCAGCCCGGCTTCATCGGGCTTGAGCAGCAGGTTCATCAGCACGTCGATACTGCTACCGTCCTTGCGCCGCAGTTGAGTCTCGTAGCCCAGCAAGCTGCGCTCGCGTTGCAACTGCTCGCCGATGGCCTCCAGCTCCTGGGCGCCGCCGACGAACAAGTTGCCGGCCAGGTCGGCCAGCGAGAACAGCACTTCCTGGGGGTCCTGGTAACCCAGCATGCGGGCCAGGGCCGGGTTGGCGGCGCGCATGCCGGCCTGCAGGCTGGCCTGGAAGATCCCGTGCACGGCGTGCTCGAACAGCCACTTGTAGCGGTTGCGCTCGGTTTCCAGGTCTTCCAGGCGTGCGGCCAGCTCCGGGTAGTGACTCTTGCGCGCCGAGTGATTGCCCAGGCCCAGCAGCCCGGCCAGGGCCCGTTGCTGCTCGTCAGAGGGCCTCGCCATAGACCACCTCGACATCGCGCTGGCTCGACTCCCGGGGATTGGTGAGGATGCACGGGTCGTCCATCGCATGGCGCGACAGGAACGGAATATCGCTGCTGCTGACCCCATGCAGGCCCAGGGTTTCGTGGAAGCCGATGGCCTGCTTGAGCGCGATCAGGTGGTCCACCAGGCGCCGGCAGATCTGCTGTTGGTTGAGGCCGCGACAGTCGATGCCGAAGGTCTCGGCGATCACCTTGAAACGCTCCGGTGCCGAGCTGTAGTTGAACGCCACCACGTGCTCCACCAGCACCGCATTGCACAGCCCGTGAGGCAGGTCGAGGAAGCCGCCGAGGCTGTGGGACATGGCATGCACCGCGCCGAGGATCGCATTGGAAAACGCCAGTCCGGCCTGCATGCTGCCGAGCATGATCTTCTCGCGCAGGGCGATGTCCTGCGGGTTGGCGATCATCTGCACCAGGTTGCCGTTGATCAGGCGCATGGCCTCCAGGGCATGGGGGTCGGTGAGCGGGCCGTGGCCGGTGGAGACGAACGCCTCGATGGCATGCACCAGGGCGTCGATGCCGGTGCAGGCGGACAGGAACGGGTCCATGCCCTGGGTGGTTTGCGGATCGATCAGCGACACATCGGGGACCACCGCCTTGCTGACGATGGAGAACTTCATCCGTTCCTGCTGGTTGGAAATGATGACGAACTGCGAGACATCCGCCGAGGTCCCGGCGGTGGTGGGAATCATGATCAGTGGCGGGCTGGGCATGCGGAGCATGTCCACCCCCTCGAACTCCAGGATGCTGCGCCCATGGGCCACCACGATACCGATGCCCTTGCCGCAATCCATCGGGCTGCCGCCACCGACGGCGACGATCACGTCGCAGGCGTTTTCCCGGTAGACCTCGGCGCCCTGCATCACCTCCTCCACCCGCGGGTTGGGCGACACCGCGCTGTACAGGCAGTGCTCCACGCCCTGGGCCTGGAGGCTGGCCAGGACATCGGCGACCCAGCCGGCGGCGATCACCCCGGGGTCGCTGACCACCAGGACCTTGCGCGCACCGAAGGTCTTCGCATAGTTGCCGACGTTATGCCGGCAACCGGCGCCAAAGATGATTTCCGGAGAGACGAACTTGCGCAGCAGACTGAGATTCTGGCCCATGGCAAAAGCCTGTTTTCTTATTGTTCTGGAAAGAACGCCAGCCTAAAGCATCGCCGGGCGAATGCAATCCGACCATGGTGCCCCTCGCCTCGTGTGGCCGCCGCAGACTGCGCTCGGCCCGGCACGGGTCGCCCGATCAGGTGGTGCGATCGGCCTGATGCACCGCGCCGCCTGGTTTGCGGGCGCTGCGCACCCGGTCGCAGCCTCGCAGGCCCGGCAGCGACTACAGGTGCAGGTCCATGCCGTCGTGGGCCACTTCGATGCCACGGCGCAGCAATTGGGCATGCTCGGCGGAGTCTTCGTCGAGGATCGGGTTGGTGTTGTTGATGTGGATCAGCACCTTGCGCGCCCTTGGGAACGCCTCCAGCACCTCGAGCATGCCGCCGGGGCCGCTTTGCGCCAGGTGGCCCATCTCGCTGCCGAGCTTGTCGCCGACCCCGCACTGGCGCATCTCGTCATCGCGCCACAGGGTGCCGTCCACCAGCAGGCAGTCGGCGCGGCCCATCCACTCCAGCAGGGCCTGGTCCACCTGGCCCAGGCCCGGGGCGTAGAACAGGCTGGCGCCGCTGCGCCGGTCCTCGACGAACAGGCCGATGTTGTCCCCCGGATGGGGGTTGCCGCGATGGGGCGAATACGGCGGCGCACTGCTGCGCAGGACAATGGCCCGCAGCAGCAGGTCCGGGCAGGCCGGTACGCTGAAGGTGCGGCCATCGAGGTGGATCGGCTGCCAGGCCAGGCCGCCGTTCCAGTGGCTGAGCATGTTGAACAGCGGGAAACCGCTGCACAGGTCCTGGTGCACCATCTCGGTACACCAGACCTGATGCGGGCAGCCCTCGCGCAGGCTGAGCAGGCCAGTGCAATGGTCGATCTGGCTGTCCAGCAGGATCACCCCGGCCAGCGCCGAGTCCCGCAGTTGCCGTGCCGGTTGCAAGGGAGGAAAAGACGCCAGTTGCACGCGGATGTCCGGCGAGGCGTTGCACAGGATCCAGTCCACGCCGTTGTCGCTCAGGGCGATGGACGATTGCGTGCGCGGCCGGGCCCGCAGGCTGGCATTGCGCACACCGGCGCAGTTGCGGCAGTTGCAGTTCCACTGCGGAAAACCGCCGCCCGCTGCGGAACCGAGGATGCGGATATGCATGGAGTGCTCCGAAGACAGAAGACTCCGGTCGCCACCCGTAGCGACCGGAGCGGAACGGCTCAGCGATTGGCGAAGTACAGGGTCACTTCGAAGCCGATGCGCAGGTCGGTGTAGGCGGGTTTATGCCACATGGGGTCGATCCTCTTGTCGTGCCGGGGGATTCCGGTAACCGCATTAATGCACGGTGTTCGGCAGGTCCGAATGCTACTTTGGCACCGGTTGGCGGATGCCTTGGTAGGGGTAGGGGCAGCTACAAGTTACAAGCTACAAGCGGCAAGATAGGAGCGACAAAGACACGCATGGGTCGCTTGAAGCTTGCCGCTTGCCGCTGCCTAGAAGAAGCCCAACGGATTGATGTCGTAGCTCACCAGCAGGTTCTTGGTCTGCTGGTAGTGGTCGAGCATCATCTTGTGGGTCTCGCGGCCCACGCCGGACTTTTTGTAGCCACCGAACGCAGCGTGCGCCGGGTACAGGTGGTAGCAGTTGGTCCACACGCGACCGGCCTTGATCGCCCGGCCCATGCGGTAGGCGCGGTTGATGTCGCGGGTCCAGACCCCAGCCCCGAGGCCGAACTCGCTGTCGTTGGCGATCGCCAGGGCCTCGGCCTCGTCCTGGAAGGTGGTCACCCCTACCACCGGGCCGAAGATCTCTTCCTGGAACACGCGCATCTGGTTATGCCCCCTGAGCAGGGTCGGCTGGATGTAGTAGCCGCTGGCAAGGTCGCCCGCCAGGGGTTCGATGGCGCCGCCGGTCAACAGTTGGGCGCCCTCCTCCTGGGCGATCTGCAGGTAGGAGAGGATCTTCTCGTACTGCTGCCGGGACGCCTGGGCACCGACCATGGTTTCGGTGTCCAGCGGGTTGCCGCGTTTGATCTGCTTGATCTTCTTCAACACCTCGGCCATGAACGGCTCGTAGATCGACTCCTGCACCAGGGCCCGGGATGGGCAAGTGCAGACTTCGCCCTGGTTGAAGAACGCCAGCACCAGGCCCTCGGCGGCCTTCTCGATGAACTTGGGCTCGGCCTGCATGATGTCTTCGAAGAAGATGTTCGGCGACTTGCCGCCCAGCTCCACGGTGGACGGGATGATGTTCTGGGCAGCGCATTTCATGATGTGCGAGCCCACCGGGGTCGAGCCGGTGAAGGCGATCTTGGCGATGCGCTGGCTAGTGGCCAGGGCCTCGCCGGCCTCGCGACCAAAACCCTGGACGATGTTCAGCACGCCGGCCGGCAGCAGGTCGGCCACCAGCTCGGCGAAGATCATGATCGACAGCGGCGTCTGCTCGGCCGGCTTGAGCAGCACGCAGTTGCCGGCGGCCAGGGCCGGGGCCAGCTTCCAGGCGGCCATCAGCAGCGGGAAGTTCCATGGGATGATCTGCCCCACCACGCCCAACGGTTCATGGAAGTGGTAGGCAGTGGTCAGTTCGTTGATCTCCGCGGCGCCGCCTTCCTGGGCACGGATGCAACCGGCGAAATAACGGAAATGGTCGGCGGCCAGGGGCACGTCGGCGTTTAGGGTCTCGCGCACCGCCTTGCCGTTGTCCCAGGTCTCGCTGACCGCCAGCAGCTCCAGGTTCTGCTCGATGCGATCGGCGATCTTCAGCAGGATCAGCGAGCGTTCCTGGACGCTGGTCTTGCCCCAGGCCTCAGCCGCGGCATGGGCGGCGTCCAAAGCCTTGTCGATGTCTTCGGCCGTGGAACGGGGGAACTCGGCGATCACCTGGCCATTGACCGGCGAAGTGTTGGTGAAGTACTGGCCGGCCACCGGCGGCACGAACTGGCCACCGATGAAATTGCCGTAGCGCGGCTTGAAGGACACGATGGCGCCTGGGGTTCCGGGTTGTGCGTAGATCATGCTGGGCCTCTGCGGGTCGATGCCTGTCCCACGACAGGCGATGGCTCGATGGTAGAGAGCCCCAGGGCAGCGACGAATGCATCGTTGGCAGGGGGACTCTCGTCATTTGGTCGTAGGCTGAATACCCCCTCGCCTGCCCCACACCCTGTAGCCGCTCTGCGAGGCTGCGCAAAGGCCTGCAGGGCCTTGCCTGGCAAGCGACCGCCACCTGCAGCGCCCTCAGGACCGTCGCGCCCGCTGCGCAGCCATTCGCAGCCTGCGGCAGCGGCTAAAGAGGTCATGGGGATGGAGATTCACCGGGCTGGGTTCAAGGCTGGTCGATCCGCTGCATCTGCTTGCGCTCGTAGCTCGGGTACAGGTGGCTGACACTGCGGATCAGTTCATAGCGGGTCAGGCTGATGGCGGCAAAACGCGCGGGGATCGGCGCGCGGATCAGTTCGGCCATGTCGTCGCCACGAGCAGCGCCGTCGCTCAGCAGCTGGTGCAGCCAGCCCAGGTAGTCGCGCATCTGGGCAAAGGGGACAGCGCTGCTGGCCACCGGGCCGTGGCCGGGCACCACCAGCCGCCAGGGCAAGGCTTGCAGGCGGTCCAGGTCCTTGAGCCAGACCGGAAGCCCCGGGCTGTTGGGGGTGGTCAGGGCGCGCTGGTAGAACACCAGGTCGCCGGCGAACAACACCCCGGTGCGCTCGTCGAAAATCGCCAGGTCGGCGCCGGTATGGCCGGCCAGGGCCAGCAACCGCAGGCGGTGTCCGCCGATCTCCAGCACTCCGGGTTCCAGGGTCCGGTTGGGCAGCACCACCTCGGTGCCGCGCATCCAGTCGCCCACCAGCCGGTAGAGGTTCTCGGCCATGGCGTCACCCTGCTGGCGCAGCAGTTCGGTGGTGCCGGCCAGGGCACCGATGGGCACATCGGCAAAGGCCTGGTTGCCCAGCACATGGTCCGGGTGATGGTGGGTCAGCAGCACCTGGATCACCGGCTTGCCGGTGGTGCCGGCAATCGCCTCGCGCAGGGCCTGGCCATAGCGTTTCGACGGCCCGGTGTCGATCACCAGCACCCCGGCCTCGGTAACGATGAACCCGGTGTTGACGATGTTGCCGCCGTTGTCCCGGGAGAAATTCTCGGTGCCGCCTTCCAGTAGCCAGGTGTCCTCGGCGATCTGCCGGGGCTCGAGGCGGTAGTCCAGCTCGGCCCGGGCCGGCAGGCTCAGGCTCAGGCTCAGGCACACCAGTAGTATCCAGCGCATGCTTGGCTCCTGGGCTCAGGGAATGGCCGCTTCGAACTGATTGCCGTTGTTGTCCCGCAGTAGCAGGCGGGTCTGCCCGGTGGCCTGGAGGTCGAACCCCAGGCTGGGGTTTTCGCTGACCGCCGGGTACAGCTCCAGGTGCGCCAGCACGCGATGGTCGGCGTCCAGCAGTTGCGCCTGGTTGAGGAAGAATTCGGGAATGCCGTTGAGCAGGCCGTTGTCCATCGGGTGCGACACCTGCAGGCGCAAGCGGCTGGCGCCGCCCCGGGGATAGCGCGCGCCCAGCACCTGGCCGACGTGCTCTTCCCAGCCGGGCTGGCTGCGCACCACGCTGGGGGCGGTACAGCCGCCGCCCGCGGCATCGATCAGGGCCGAGCCGACGTGCCACAGGCCATCGCGGGTCAGCACCGCGGCGCGCAGGGGCGTGGCCTGCTCGATGCGGATACGGATCGACAACCAGGGCTGCACCCCGGCGCCGGGGGCGAAATCGACGATCCGCGGCAGTGGGTTGAGCTCGGCCCAGGCGAGGATCTTCACCACTTCGCCGGCCAAGGCCCGGGCGTCGATTTCCAACGGCACCTGGCGCGCATCCTCGGCGAACGGCGGCGCCAGCAGCTTGACCCGTTCATCGAAGACGAAGGGCGCGTCCGCCAGGATCTGCCGATGGTAGTAGGCCCACATCACCGACGGCACCGGGTCCGGGCCGGGCTCGATGGGGGCCGCGAAGACCAGTGGCGAACTCAGCAGCAGGCCGCCCAGGTACAGCACCCAGAGGCGCATGGCCGTCATTCCTCGACGTGCACGCTGTCCAGGTAAGTGCGCACCGCCCACAAGGCCTCCTGGCTCAGGTAGTCGGCCATCTTCGGCATGTACACCCGGCCATCGCGCACCGCGCCATGGCGCACCCGCTCGACGAACCACTCATCCCCGGCCTCGCCGACATCCAGCATGCGCAGGTCCGGGGCAATGCCACCGGACTTGGCTTCCAGGCCATGGCAGGCGGCGCAGTTCTGGTTGTAGGCCGAGGCGCCAATTTCCACCGCCTTGTCCCGCTCGGGACTGGCCCGGTAAGGGTTGACCGCGGCCCAGCCGTCGCCGTCCAGGGTCACGCCAGCGTCCTTGACCGGGGTCAGGCCCTTGGTCTCCACCGCCTGGGGCACTACGTTGCCGTGGGCCCATGCACCGCTGTTCAACAGGCCGGCCAGCAGCCCGGCGGCCAGCCAGGCGTTGTGTTTTCTTATCATTGTCATGCCCTCAAGATTGCACGCTAGGCCTCTGGACAGAGGCCGTGGCGCCATCTTAGAAACAGCCTCCGGGGCAGCCGTATGCTGCTTTGGTGGCCGGGCCTTACTCCCTTGGTAGTAGGGCTTGTGGTGCGGTTCTAAATCAGGTGCCGACTGGGAATTTTTCCCGGCAAGCGCGGGACTTTTTCCGTATCTCCAGGCCACGCCCCGGCACACCCTAGTCAGGCCAAAACCTCCACTGGGAACTGCCACCATGAGAATAAGAACGCTACCCACCCTTACCCCGCTGACCCTGGCCATGCAGGCCTGTCTGCTCGCTGGCAGCCTGTCCCTGAGCGCCGGCGCCAGTGCCGCCACCCCAGCCGCACCGAGCACCCGCAACGTTACCTGGGAAGACATCGCCAACGACCACCTGACCACCAAGGACGTGCTGCAGTACGGCATGGGCACCAACGCCCAGCGCTGGAGCCCGCTGGCCCAGGTCAACGACCAGAACGTGTTCAAGCTGACACCGGCCTGGTCCTACTCCTTCGGCGACGAGAAGCAGCGCGGCCAGGAATCCCAGGCCATCGTCAGCGACGGCGTGGTCTACGTCACCGGCTCCTACTCCCGGGTGTTCGCCCTCGACGCCAAGACCGGCAAGCGCCTGTGGACCTACAACCACCGCCTGCCGGACAACATTCGCCCGTGCTGCGACGTGGTCAACCGTGGCGCTGCGATCTACGGCGACAAGATCTATTTCGGCACCCTCGACGCCCGGGTCATCGCCCTGGACAAGAACACCGGCAAGGTGGTGTGGAACAAGAAGTTCGGCGACCACAGCGCCGGCTACACCATGACCGGCGCCCCGGTGCTGATCAAGGACAAGACCAGCGGCAAGGTGCTGCTGATCCACGGCAGCTCCGGCGATGAGTTCGGTGTGGTCGGCCAGCTGTTCGCCCGCGACCCGGACACCGGTGAAGAGGTGTGGATGCGGCCCTTCGTCGAAGGCCACATGGGCCGCCTGAACGGCAAGGACAGCACCCCCACCGGCGACGTCAAGGCACCGTCATGGCCTGATGACAAGACCACCGAGACCGGCAAGGTCGAGGCCTGGAGCCATGGCGGCGGCGCCCCTTGGCAGAGCGCCAGCTTTGACCCTGAGACCAACACCATCATCGTCGGCGCCGGCAACCCCGGCCCCTGGAACACCTGGGCGCGCACCGCCAAGGACGGCAACCCCCACGACTTCGACAGTCTCTATACCTCGGGCCAGGTCGGCGTCGATCCAAGCACCGGCGAGGTCAAGTGGTTCTACCAGCACACCCCCAACGATGCCTGGGACTTCTCCGGCAACAACGAGCTGGTGCTGTTCGACTACAAGGGCAAGGACGGCAAGGTGGTCAAGGCCACCGGCCACGCCGACCGCAACGGTTTCTTCTACGTGGTCGACCGCAACAACGGCAAATTGCAGAACGCCTTCCCCTTCGTCGACAACATCACCTGGGCCAGCCATATCGACCTGAAGACCGGGCGTCCGGTGGAGAACGAAGGCCAGCGTCCGGCCAAGCCGCTGCCCGGTGAAACCAAGGGCAAGCCGGTGGAAGTCTCGCCGCCGTTCCTGGGGGGCAAGAACTGGAACCCCATGGCCTACAGCCAGGACACCGGGCTGTTCTACATCCCCGGCAACCAGTGGAAGGAGGAGTACTGGACCGAAGAGGTGAACTACAAGAAGGGCTCGGCCTACCTGGGGATGGGTTTCCGTATCAAGCGCATGTACGACGACCACGTCGGCACCCTGCGCGCCATGGACCCCACCACCGGCAAGCTGGTCTGGGAACACAAGGAACACCTGCCGCTGTGGGCCGGGGTATTGGCCACCAAGGGCAACCTGGTGTTCACCGGCACCGGCGATGGCTTCTTCAAGGCCTTCGACGCCAAGACCGGCAAGGAGCTGTGGAAATTCCAGACCGGCAGCGGCATCGTCTCCCCGCCCATCACCTGGGAGCAGGATGGCGAGCAGTACATTGGCGTGACCGTGGGCTACGGCGGCGCCGTGCCACTGTGGGGCGGCGACATGGCCGAGCTGACCAAGCCGGTGGCCCAGGGCGGCTCGTTCTGGGTGTTCAAGATCCCCAGCTGGGACAGCAAGACCGCCCAGCGCTGATCGACCTGTGGCGAGGGGGCTTGCTCCCTCGCCACACCCGCCGTCACTGCTTCCGGAGAACCGCCCCATGAACTACCTGCCCCTTGCCCTGCTGCTGACCCTCTCCCCCGCCTTCGCAATGAACGTCGACGACGAGGGCAACGACGTCCCGCTGACCATCAAAGGCTGCCTGATTGCCGAATCCAGCCAGTGCCCCGGGGCCAACCTGCGGGGCGCCAACCTGGCCAACCAGGACCTGCGCAAGATGAACCTGGCCGGCGCCGATCTGCGCGATGCAGACCTGCGCCACGCCCAACTGGACCTGGCCAACCTGGAAAAAGCCCGCTTGCAAGGCGCCAACCTGACCCGCGCCAGCCTGCAGCAGAGCAACCTGCGGTTGGCGGACCTGAGCGGCGCCACCCTGGTGGCCATCCAGGGCTGGGGCCTGTTCGCCCAGGGCGCACAGCTCGCCAACGCCAACCTCAGCGCCGCCTACCTGCAATTTGCCCGGCTGTCCGGGGCCAAGCTGCACCAGGCCAACCTGCAAGCGGCGGACCTGGAAATGACCTGGCTGAGCAAGGCCGACCTGCAAGGCGCCGACCTGCGCGATGCCAACCTGCAGGAAGCCAAGTTCGGCGAAAGCAACCTGGAACGCGCCGACCTGCGCGGAGCGCGCCAGCATTATGGGAATTTCCAGGATGCCAATATGGAGGGGTGCCAGGGGTGTCCGGGGACGTGGGATAAGTAAGGGGACGGGTGCATATCCGTTGCTGCGGGTGTGGAGGCTGGTGGTTTCGCCCTTACGGCGAGTCACTTTGAAAAGCCCAAAGTAACCAAAGGCTCCTGCCCCTCCACTCGGTGCCTCGCCTAGGCTCGGCATGCCCTCTCTCCGGCATTGATCCGTGGGCCGCCGCCACCGGCCGTCCCTGGCCGGATGGCGGCTAATCCGGCGTCCTGCCGGGTTACCCACGGCTCAATGCCTGCGTTCGGCCATCGTGTCTAAGGGGGCAGGAAGATCAAAAGCAAAATCTGACGGCGGCCTGTCGGCCGGCCTTGTTTTTGTCCTGTTGCCCCTCTTTCACTGCCCTCTCCACGATGAATGAGGCTACATGGAACCGGCCTGCGCACCTTTGCTTTGGCTTTTGATCTTGATCTTGATCTGCCTGCCCCTTCAGGAGGCCGAACGCAGGCGTTGCGTAGGGGGCAGCTCGGCATGGATGCCGAGCTAGCCGCCATCAGGCCATGGATGGCCTGTGGCGGCGGGCCCTCCGGAGCAATGCCGGAGCGAGGGCACCCCGAGCCTAGGCGAGGGGCCGTATGGAGGGGCAAGACTTTTGGGTTCCTTTTGTGGCGTTTGACAAAAGGGACTCGCCGTAAGGGCGAAACCCTAAGTTGGCCATGACCGCAGCAACGGATATGTACCCCGCCCCCAACATCCCTCACCACTACCGGAAAACACCTTCAGCCAACCACTCAGAAAAATCCCGCATACCCTGCAAAACGCGCCATACGTCGATGTAGTCATCGCGTTCAACGTAGAACACCAGATAGGGGTAGCGCTTCAACGGCCAGCAAGGTACCCCGGCAGATCCAGCTCGTGGGCGTAGCGAGACATACCCGAGGCCGGAAGGCGGCCGATATGAACATAGGCCTTTTCTAAAGCATCGATAGAACCGAGCGCAGCCTGCTCGACCTGTTGGTCAAGGTAGTAGTTGATAGCGCCTTCCACGTCCTGACTGGCAAAGGCACGTGGAATGACCGGCTTGGCTTTCATCCTCGCGTCTTGTGCACCCTGGCACGCAGGGATTCGAAATAGTCACCCTCCACAGCAGTGCCCGGAGCCGATTGAGCACCGGCCAACAACAGGCCACGCAGGTATTGCCGATCCTGATCCTTGCGAGTCAGCTCACGCACATATTCACTGCTGGTGCTGTAGCCGCGCTGGCTGACTTGATCATCGACAAAGGACTTGAGAGCGTCCGGCAGGGAGATGTTCATGGTGCTCATGGCTTTGTCCGCTTTTGACAAAATTTGCCAAAATATACACCCCTCACCCCGCCACCCTGACCACCCCCATATCAATCCCCAAATGCACCAACTCCCCATGAGAACTGACCTGCAACTTGCTCTTGAGCAGAGTCAGGTGGTTGGACACGGTCTTGGCGCTGATGCACAACTGCTCGGCGATCAGCCGCGCCGGGGTGCCCCGGGCCAGCATCACGAAGATCTCCAGCTCGCGCTGGGTCATGCTCTGCAAGCGCGGGTCGCTGGCGTTCGCCTGGGGGGTGCAGGCCAGTTGGGTGGCCAAGGGTTGCTCGATGTACGCATGCCCGGCCAGCACCCGGTGCACCGCCTCGATCAGCACCTGGGGCGCCGAGTTCTTGGTCAGGTAACCCGAGGCTCCTGCCTCCAGGGCCTGGCGTACCAGGGGCAGTTCGTCGTGCATGCTGAAGAACAGCACCCGCAACTGTGGCAAACGCTGGCGCAAGCGCCGAGTCGTCTCCAAACCGCTGATACCCGGCAAGGCAAAATCCATGATCACCAGTTGCGGCACGTCTTCCAGGACCCGGGCCAGGGCTTCTTCACCATTGGCGGCTTCACGCACCTGCATGGTCGGCAACACCGCTTGCAACAGGCTGGCGTAACCCTGACGGACCACCGCGTGGTCATCCACCAACAAGATATTCATCAGGCCTCCAGGGGCATGTCCAGGACCAGCGCCCAACCGGCGCCGGGGCAGTTGATGATGCGCAGTTCTCCGCCCAGGCTGCGCGCCCTTTCGGCCATGGAGTGCAGGCCGACGCCCGTACGCCGGGCCTGGGGTGCGCCGCGACCGTTATCGCGGATCAGCAGGCGCAGCCCTGGGCCGCTTCGTTGCAGGCGCACCCGCACCTGACTGGCGCCGGCGTGCCGGGCGACGTTGGTCAGGGCTTCCTGCAACAGGCGATAGAGGTGGGTGTTGCTCGCCCTCGGCAAGGCCGGCAGGCGCTCGCCAACCCGCAGTCGGCATTCAATCCCCTGGCGCGCTTGCCACTGTTGCACCAGCAACCCCAGGGCTTCGGCCAGGGGCAGATGGCCCAGCACCACCGGGTACAGGTCCTGGACCATGGCACGAAAGCCCTGTTGCAGGTGCTCGCAGTTGAGCTCCAGGGATTGGGCAGTGCTGGCCACCCGCGCCGGCTGGTCCACCACCAGGCGCAGCAGGCAGGCCTGGGCGCGAATGCCGGCCAGGTACTGGCCGAGGTCGTCGTGCAAGGTCTGCGCCAGGTGATTGCGCTCTTGCTCCTGCACCGCCAGCAGGGACTGGGTCAGTTGCTGGTTGTCGCAATGGGCCTGCTCCAGGGCGCTGGCCATGCGGTTGAAATGTTCAGCCAGTTGCCGGGTTTCCGGCAGCGCGCTGCTGCGCAGGCGCACAACCATCTGGCCGTCGGACACCTGGCCCAGAGCATGCAGTACTTCATCGAGCCAGGCCCGGCCACGGCGCACCGCCCAGCCGATGCTCAGCAAGCTGAGCAGCAGCGCCAGCGCGCATAGGCCAAACCATTGCTGCAAGGCCTGGCGCACTTCCCCCAGTTCGGCGGCGGCATTCACCGCGATCAGCACGCGCCGGCCATCATTGAGTTGAAGTAACCGAGTACTGGGTGAGCTGTCACCCAGCAACAGGCGCTCCAGCCAGCCATCGGCAGCAATGGTACTGAGCGGCGTCAAGTCTTCATCCGGAGCCAGCCAGTGCACTCGCACATGCCGCAGGCTGCGGGTCAGTTCTGGTTGCAGACTGGCTGGCTGCCGTTCGGCGCTATCCCCCAGGTACTGCACCAGGGCCTCGGCGGATTGCACTTCGCGTTCCACATCGTCCGCCGCCTGGCGCAGCAACAGCCCGGCGCCGGCCAGGGTCAGCAGCGCAAAACAGGCCGTGACCCACAGGTTGATCCGCCACAGGGCCGACATGCCTAGCGCCCCAGCGCCGCCGGCTGGCTCGCCGCCGGGGCCGGCCGTGAGCCGTGCAGGCGATCGACGCCGATCAGGCTGAGGATCAGCAGCAACGGCAAGAGCAGCACTTTCAGGATGCGCATGGGAAGGTCCTCCGGGTGGCCATGACCGCTGCAGCCCATGCTAAGGCCAGCGCAAGAGTGCCGGCCTACTACCTTGGTACCGCTGCCCCGCTACTTTCTGCATAGCCGGCGAACACTCGCGTCAGGCAGCCGCCGCAAAGCCCCCATCCCCCCTTTGCAAACACCCTCTTGGCGGCATGGTTTTCTACGACTTTGGTACTGCTTTTAGTGTCGATGGTCGCATTCCCAAGTGCCCGGCCCTGGCATGTAATGGGCCCATAACAACAAGGATAAAAGCCTTATGCCTCGTGCCCTGCAAACCCTGGCCACGCTGTGCCTGAGCCTGGCGCTGGGCAGCGCCCAGGCCGCCGACCCGCTGTTTTCCGCCGAGGGTTATCGCACCGGTCTCTATCGCAGCCCGACCCCGCTGCACATCGAGGCGGCGCAGATCGTCGACACCCAGGCCTTGCAAGGCCTGCTGCAAGCGCGCCCGGCACCGCTGCTGATCGATGTCTATCGCCGGCAATGGCTGCAAGGCCGCTTCATCGACAGCGAACCCCACGCCAACCTGCCCGGCAGCCATTGGCTGGCCAATACCGGCGACGGCGAGCTGACGCCCCAGTGGCAGGACTACTTCAACCAGCATTTGCAGCGCCTGAGCCTGGGCGATCGCCAGCGAGCGCTGGTGTTCTATTGCCGCGCCGATTGCTGGCTGAGCTGGAACGCGGTAAAACGCGCCGCAGCCCTGGGCTATAAAAATATCTACTGGTACCGCGATGGCCTGGATGCCTGGGAAGCCGTCGGGTTGCCCCTGGTGGCCGCCCAGCCCGAACCCCTGCCCTGACCCTGCCTGGCTCGAGTGCCCCCATAACCACAATAACGAGGTGAAAGGCCGTGTACAGAATCCTGATAGCCGATGATCACCCACTGTTTCGCGAAGCCATCCACAACGTCATCAGCGACGGTTTCCCCGGCAGCGAGGTGATGGAGACCGCCGACCTGGACAGCGCCCTGGCCCTGACCCAGGACCACGACGACCTGGACCTGATCCTGCTGGACCTGAACATGCCCGGCATGCACGGCCTCAATGGCCTGATCACCCTGCGCAACGAAGCACCGACCATCCCGGTGGTGATCGTCTCCGCCGAGCAGGACAAGCAGATCGTGCTGCAGGCCATCACCTACGGCGCCGTGGGTTTCATCACCAAGTCCTCGCCGCGCTCGCAGATGACCGAAGCCATCGAGCAGATCCTCAATGGCAACGTGTACCTGCCGCCGGACATCATCCGCACCCAGAAGAGCTCGCCAGGGCGGCGCAGCAGCGAAGCCCCGAGCTTCCCGCCGGAGCTGTTGCAGGCCCTGACCCGCAAGCAACTGCTGGTGCTGGAGCGCATGACCAAGGGCGAATCCAACAAACAGATCGCCTACACCCTGGACATCGCCGAGACCACGGTGAAGGCCCATGTCTCGGCGATCCTGCGCAAGCTCAACGTGCACAACCGGGTACAAGCAATCCTCAGCGCCGGCGACATCGATTTCGGCGCCTACCTGCGCCGCTAGCGGCAAGCGGCAAGCGGCAAGCCTCAAGCTCGGGGCTTACAGCTTGAAGCTTGCCGCTGCTTTATGAGGTGGCTGATGGCGGTCTTGAGTTTCATTGGCCGCACCGGCTTGTGCATCAGGGTGTGGCCCAGTTCGCGCAGTTGCTGCTTGAGGTCGTTGCTGTAGTTGGCGGTGATCATCATCGCCGGGATCGCCAGGGCGCGCCGGGCGTTGATCCGCGCCACGGCGTCGATGCCGTTGCGCTGCTGGTCCAGGTGGTAGTCGGCGATCAGCAGGTCGGCCTCGGCCCGGTAGTCGTCCACCTGGCGCGCCAGGTCCTGCTCGGACAACGCCGTGACCACCTGGCAGCCCCAGCCTTCGAGCAGGGTGCGCATGCCCGCGCAGATCGCCGCATCGTTATCCAGCACCCAGATCCGCGCGCCCTGCAAACGCTCCAGCGGCGCCGCCCGCCCTTCCAGGCACGGTGTAGGTGGCGGCGCGCTGGCGCTGATCGGCACTTGCACGCTGAACACCGAACCGCGCCCCGGCCAGGAACGCACGTCGATGCGGTGGCCGAGGATCCCGGCGATTTTCTCGACGATGGCCAGCCCCAGGCCCAGGCCCCGGTCCTGGTCGGGACGCTGTTCATCACCGCGCTTGAACTCCTGGAAGATCTCCTCCAGCCGCTCGGCGGCGATGCCCAGGCCACTGTCCCAGACCTGGATCGACAGCCAGCGGCCCTGGCGCCGGCAGCCCAGCACCACCCGGCCCTGGCGGGTGTAGCGGATGGCATTGCTCAGCAGGTTGCGCAGAACCCGCGCCAGCAGCTGGATATCGCTGCGCACCAGCGCCGAGCAAGCCACGAAGTGCAGCTCCAGGCCTTCGCTGCGGGCCACCTGGGCGTACTCGGCGGCCAGGTTGTCCAGCAGCTCGCCGAGGGCGAAGGGTGCGATATCGGCCTTGATCACCCCGGCATCCAGTTTGGAGATGTCCACCAGGGTGCCCAGCAGATTCTCCACGTCCTCCAGGGAGTTGCTGACATTGCGCACCAGGGCCTGGCTCGCCTCGGGGTCGCGACGCTCCAGCAAGGCACTGGTGAACAGCCGCGCGGCGTTCAGAGGTTGCAGCAGGTCGTGGCTGACCGCGGCGAGGAACTTGGTCTTCGACAGGTTGGCCCGCTCGGCCTCACCCTTGGCCTCGCGCAGGCGCGATTCGACCCGGCTGCGTTCCTCGATCTCGCGCAGCAGTTGCTGGTTGAGGGTGGTCAATTCGGCGGTGCGCTCGCGCACCCGCAGCTCCAGGTTCTGGTAGGCCTGGTGCAGGGCCTCGGCGGTGCGCCGGCGCTCGGTGATGTCGCGGATCAGCACGAAGATCCCCACCACCTCGCCGTTGGCCAGGCGGTTGGGCACGTAGGAGCGCAGCATGTAGCGCTCTTGATGGTTGACGTTGGTCTCGGGGAACTCGAAGGTCACGCTCTCCCCCGCCAGCGCCCGGGCGATGTAGGACTCCAGGCGCTGGTAGTGCTGCTCGCTGTGCACCTCGCGCAGGCTCTGGCCGAGCATCACGCCCCGGGGCCAGCAGTACCACTCCTCGTAGACCTTGTTGGTGAACTCGTACACCAGGTCGGCATTGAGGTAGGCGATCAGCGCCGGCACCTGGTCGGTGATCAGGCGGATCCAGCGTTCGCTCTCGCTCAGGGCCTCGGCATGCTGGTAGCGCTCGGTGATGTCGGTGAAGGTGTTGACGAAACCACCGGTGGGCAGCGGATGGGTGCGGATCTCCAGGACCCGGCCATCGCTCAAGCGCTGCTCGCATTCGTGGATCGGCCGACCATTGGCATCGCGGCTGTCAGGACTGAGCAGGCTCAGTTCGCTGTCACCGATGACCTCGGCGAACAGCCGGTGCGCGGCCACCGGCGCCAACCCGCTGAGTTCCAGGAAGCGCCGGTTCCACAACTCCAGCACGCCCTCGGCGTTGACCATGGCCACGCCCTGGGAGAGGTTGTCCACCGCCCGTTGCAACAGGTGGGATTTTTGCGCCACCGCCTGCTCGCGGCGCTGGGTCTCGCTGTGCTTGACCTCGGTGATGTCGGTGAACAGGATCACCCGCCCACCCTCACGGGTCGGTCGTTCGCTGACCTGCAGCCAGCGGCCGTTGTGCAGGCGATACAACAGGTGTTCGTCAGCGCCGCTGCGCGGCTCTTCGCTGAACAGCCCGGTGCTGGTCAGCAGCCGCCGGACCTCGGCCAGGCGCATGCCGGCCATGATCCGCACCCGGCTGTGGGCCCAGAAGGCGCGAAAGCGACTGTTGAACAGGACGATGCGCTGCTCCTGGTCGAACAGCACAAAGGCGTCGGAAATGCTCTCGATGGCATCGATCAGGTGCTGGTGGGCGGTCTCGGCCCGCAACCGCGCCTCGCTGAGCAAATGGTTGCCGGCCTTGAGCTCGGCCATGGCCTGGTTCAGTGCGTCGGTGCGTTCGCGCACCTGTTCGGCCAGCACCACCGAGTGCTGGAACGCCGCATAAGGATCGTTGCCCCGGGTGATGCCGGACTCGACCCGCTCGATCAGCGCGTCGTTGATCCGCCGCAGCTTGCGGTTCTCCCGTTGCAGGCAGTCGATCCGGGCTTGCAGTTCAGCGACGGGCCGCAGTTCGGCTGCGGGCAATGGCGACCCCGGTAAAGGTCTGGTTGATGTGCATGCCATTGAACTGTTCTCCGTAGGTGTTGAACCCCATCACCCGCTGCTCGCGCAGGAAGGCACCGATACGCTCCAGGCCGCCCTGGTCCTCCAGCTCCAGGCGGCGCAGGAAGCAGTCGCAGCCGATGGTTAGCAGCAAGCTGCCCAGGCGTTGCTGCAAGCCGTCGAACAAGGCTTGCAGGTTGGGCAGCAAGGGGCCGGGAGTCATGGCGGTGAGGACGATGCCGTTCTCCACCGCGCAGTAGAAACTCAGGCTCAGGTCCGGGTGCACCTGCTGCACCGCACGCACGTAGTAGTGCTGGTTGATCCGCACCGCCAGCGGATGGGCGGCGAATACCCGGTGGTCGAGGTGCGCCAGCGGCACGCCGATCAGCCGTGCGTATTCCTCGGCGGCCGGCTCGGCGTTCAGCTCGTAGACCCGGCGCAAGGTGCTGTCGACGCCGGTGACCACCAGTTTTTCCGTCCGGGGCTGGATGTGGTGGGTGGTGAACACCTCGAAATCCAGCCAGGTATTGACCAGCACCACCACCGCCGCACCGCTGTGGAACTCGCCGCCGAAGTACACGTGGGTGTGGGTCAGGTAGTTGTCGTCGCCGGCCGAGCCACCGAAATGCGGGATATCGCCCAGGGCCGCGCTGAGGGCGGCCAGGACCATTTCCTCACGACTCGACAGGCCGTCCAGCAGGGTCAGGGCGAAAGTGTTGCCCTTGATCGGCGCCAGGGTGTTGCTGCGACAGCCGCCCACCAGGCGCTCGACCATGCGCTGGGCGTCGATCAGGCTGAAATGCTCCATCTGGTCGATCAGCTCGGCGGCGATGGAAAAGTGCCGATGGTCGAAACCGATGGCGGTCACGCAGTTGCGCCCGTAGCCCTGGGGCGTGATTTCCCCGGCGCTGGTGCAGCCCACCAGGGGGATACCGCCAAAGCCCTGCTGCAGGGCCTGGCCGAGGGCTTGCAGCGGGTACTCGGCGGAGCAGAAGAACAGCACGAAGCCCAGGTGCGGATGCAGCAGCTGGCGGGCCAGGTCCTGGGCCACCTGCTGCGGATCGGCGGCCTGGGACATGGCGCTGACCACGCCCTCGCTCTGGGCTTGCTGCATCGTCGCCTCCGGCGCGGGATTGTCTGAGGGATGAGTGTACGAAGCCGGCCCCGGGGCACGAATGCTACTTGGGTAGCGGGTGGCCCGTTCCATGGGCGTAGGCTGCGCCTTCCAGCGCGAGCGCACTTGCTCACCACAGGATTCTCACAATCGACCGCAAGAACAGACGCACACCGCTTGCGGCTACCCACTTGCGGCTTGCAGCTGGCAACTGGCGGCTTGCCGCTGCCGTTACCAGGTCAGCACTGCACCCACGGCGAAGGTGTTGGTGTCTTCGTTCTGGGCGCTGCCGCGATGGCCGTCGATCTGGAACTGGTTGTACTCGGCCACCAGCTTGAGGTTGTCGTTGATGTCATGGAACAGCGCGACGCCGCGCGTCTGGTAGTCGGCGCCGCTGCCCACCACGCCGTTGCCGTCGTCACGGGTCTTGCCGTAGGACAGCGCCAGGCGGTTCTTGCCCAGCTTGTACGAGCCCTGCAGCAGGTAGCCGCGGCTGTCGACATTGCGCAGCGTGGCCTTGCCGGCGTTGTTGGTGAAGAACGGGTTGATGCCCCTGGCCTGGAACCCCGAGCCGGTCAGGGATAGCCCGCCCAGCTTGGCTTGCAGGCCGTAGCCCAGGCCCCTGGAGGTTACCGAGCGCACCTCGGGGTCGGTGTTGTCGGAGGTCTGGTAGCTGCCGTTGAGCCAGCTGTAGAACTTGGCCCCGCCCAGGTCGAACTGGTAGGTGATCTCGCTCTCGGTGCGCGGGTTCTTCTGGTAGGCCTTGCCCAGGGTGCTGCTGTCGTTGGTGTCCACCGGGTCGAGGATGCCCACCGCCACCCGCAGGCCGTCCATCAACGGGCTGCGGTAGGTGATCTGCGAGGAGGGAAAGGGATAGGGATAACCGCTGCCGATATTGCCGAACGACACCCCGCCGCCATCCACCAGCCCCAGGCTGTCGCTGACCTGGCCATAACCTGCGAGCATTTCGTCGAGCAGGATGTTGGAGCGGGCGAACAGGCCGAAGTCCTTGCCGATCAGCACTTCGCCCCACTCCGGGTTGGCCACGGTGCCGTAGAACTGGCGCACGTCGATGGCGGTGTCGGTGCCGTTGTCCTGGCTGTCGTTGATGGTTACCCAGAACGAGGCCCGGGCGCCGAGCTTGAGGTCGTCCACCTGCTTGCCCATGTTGAAGCCCAGGTAGTTGGGCAAAAAGCCCATCTTCACCCGCGCCTGGCGCCGGTCGTACTGCTCGCCGGCACGGTCGACCTTGCTGTTGACGTAGAAGGCGTTGACGTAGCCGTCGGTGGAAAAGGTGGTCTGGTCCTTGTCGTAGAGCATGATCTGGGCCTGGGCGGCATTGCCCAGGCCCAGGGTCGACAGGCCGGCGATCAGGGCCGGGAACAGAGGGTGCTGGCGATTCTTATTGTTGTGCATGGCGCGCTCCGCATTCGGGGGACGAGATGTCGGAGGCGATTATCAAAAGGCGCCGCAAGCGCCCATAGGCTGCCTTGGGGGCAAGTGGCCGGTGCTTTGGTGGGGCAGCAGGGGAGCGGCCGTTTCGATCCACGACCTGCCCCGCTACCGGCCCCCTACCTGGAGTAACACCAAGGGCTCATGGCCCCGGATGCGAAGGGATGAAGCCCTTAGTCGTCGCCCGCCAGGCCCCGCAGCCGCGCCAGTTCGGCGGCGGCCAGGGGAATGCCCTCTTGCAGGGATCTGGCCCGGGTGCGGTAGCGCCGGTCACCGGGCAGGCGCTCCAGGCCCACGGCCTGCATCTGCTGCACCAGCTCCTGGCTGCGCTGGGCGAAGCGTCCACCGCCGCAGTGGCTGGGGTCGATGACGATCAGCAACTGGCCGGTCCAGGGCGTCTGTGCCCCGGGATGTCGGGACCAGTCGAACTCGAAGGAGAAGTTGCCTCCGGTCAGCGCCGCTGCCAACAGCTCCACCATCATCGACAGCGCCGAGCCCTTGTGCCCGCCGAAGGGCAGCAAGGCACCGCCGTCGAGGATCGCCGCCGGATCGCAGGTGGGCTGGCCGTCACGATCCACCCCCATGCCCTCGGGCAGCTGCTCACCCTGGCGCTTGGCGATCTGCACGTCGCCATGGGCAATGGCGCTGGTGGCCAGGTCGAAGACGATGGGCTCGGCGCCTTCGCGGGGCGCGGCGAAGGCAATCGGGTTGGTGCCGAATAACGGCCGCTGGGCGCCGTGGGGCACCACGCAGGTCATGCTGTTGACCAGGCTCAGGGCCACCAGGCCTTCTTCGGCGAAGGGCTCGACATCCGGCCAGAGCGCGGCGAAGTGATGGGAATTACGGATCGCCAGCAGCGCGATCCCGGCGCTGCGGGCCTTGCTCACCAGCGCCTCGCGGGCCGCCGCCAGGGCCGGCTGGGCAAAGCCGCCTGCGGCATCCACCGCCACCACGCCAGGGGCTACATCCTCCACTTGCGGCACGGCCTGGCCATCGACCCAGCCGCTGGCCAGGGACGACAGGTAGCCGGGAATGCGGAACACCCCGTGGCTGTGGGAGCCATCGCGCTGGGCCCGGGCGCAGTTGTCCGCCAGGACCCGGGCCACTTCGGCGCTGGTGCCGTGGCGCAGGAAGATACGTTGCAGAAGATGGGTCAAGGCCGGCAGGTCGAGGTGCTCGACAGCGGCCTGCGCCAGGGGGGCGTCGGACATGGGTGGCTCCATTGGAATTGTTATTGGAAGGCGCCTGACTATCGCGTCACGACAGTTAACTGTCAAATGTTGACTTAATGACAGAAAACATTCATTTTCCGTTGTCAACGGCCAATAACAATGAAAAACCATGAGCCAATCCATCAAACAACGCCTTGAAAGCAGCCTGCCCAGCGCCACCGCTTCAGGCCGGGCAATCGCCAGCTACATGCTGGCCAACCTCTACGAGCTGCCGTTCCAGACTGCCGCCGACATTGCCGAGAAACTCGGCGTCAGCGAGTCCAGCGTCGGCCGCTTCTGCCGCGCCATCGGCTACAGCCATTTCAAGGATCTGAAGAACGACCTGAAGAACGACCTCGGCGAAGGGCCGTGGCTGGTGGGCGATCGCTTGCAGGAGTTCCGCCAGCAGCCCAGCCCCACCGGCCAGGGCCTGCCACGCAGTTTCGAGCTGGAAGTCGGGGCGTTGATGAAGGTCTATGAATACAGCCTGACCCCGACCTGGGACCAAGTGGTGCAACGCCTGGCCAGCCGGCCGCGGGTGTTCGTCGCCGGCTTCCAGACCGAGCGCGGCATCGCCGCCTCCATGGTCCATCTGCTGCAATACCTGCGCGACGGCGTGCAGCTGGTGGACGGTTCCGCCGGGCACTTCGCCGAGGTGCTGCTGGCCCCGCCCGCCGACTGCGCGCTGGTGGTGTTCGAAGCTCGGCGCTACTCGCGCCACGCCCTGGCCCTGTGCCACAAGGCTCGCGAGGCGGGGATACCCGTGACACTGGTGACCGATACCTTCTGCGATTGGGCCGAACAGAACGCCGACGAGGTGTTTCGCGTGCCCACCGAGTTCAACCTGTTCTGGGAGTCCACCGCGGCGATGCTGTCGCTGGTGCACCTGCTGGTCAACCAGGTGTGCAAGCACCTGGGGCCCGAGGTGGAAAAGCGCCTGGAAGCCACTGCCGCCCTGCATAACGAGTTCGTTGGCTACACATCCTCCACCCGAGCAAAACAATAAATAATCGAGGTGCTCCATGAAAAACGTCGTTCGCTTCGCCAGTGCCTGCGTCATGGCCGTCGCCGCTAGCGCGGCCCAGGCCGAGGTCTTGAAGATCGCCACCGAAGGCGCCTACCCGCCCTTCAACTACGTGGACTCCAGCAACCAGCTGCACGGCTTCGACGTGGACATCGCCAACGCCCTGTGCGAGCGGCTCAAGGTGCAGTGCCAGATCGTCGCCCAGGACTGGGAAGGCATCATCCCGGCGCTGATGGCCAAGAAGTACGACGCCGTGGTGGCCTCGATGATCGCCACCGACGAGCGCAAGAAAAAGATCGCCTTCACCAACCACTACTACCGCACCCCGCTGTCGGTGGCGGTGCCCAGGGACTCGGACATCACCGACGCCCAGACCGACTTCAAGGGCCGTACCGTGGGCGCGCAATCGTCCTCGACCCAGGCCATCTACGCCGAGGACCACTACGGCCCGGCCGGGGCCGACGTGAAGTTCTACCCGACCCTGGACGAAGCCAACAGCGACCTGGCCGCCGGGCGCATCGACGGGGTGATCGCCGACAAGTTCCCGCTGCTGGCCTGGGCTGAAAGCGCCGGCAAGGATTGCTGCAAGATCATCGGTGACGTCAACGGCACCACCGCCGACGCCTCGATCGCCGTGCGCAAGGAAGACAACGCCCTGCGCGAGCGCCTGAACCAGGCCCTGGACGAGATCGTCGCCGACGGCACCTACAAGAAGATCTCCAGCCGCTACTTCGCCTTCGACATCTACTGATCCGTCGCCACGGTGCCGCGCCGCCCTGGCGCGGCGCCTGGCTGCACGAAGCTTTGCGCAAGAGGGTCCGAGCATGTTCGAACAGCTGTCTCTTCTTTCCCTGGCCAGCGGCGGCTGGGGCTCGGCCTTGTTGGCCGGAGCCCTGGTGACCATCGCCCTGGCATTGGCCTGCGTACCCATCGGCCTGCCCCTGGGGCTCGCCGTGGCCCTGGCCGCCCGCTCGAAAAACCGCTGGGCGCGAGCCTGGGCCACCAGCTTCTCCACGGTGTTTCGCGGCCTGCCGGAGCTGTTGACCCTGCTGATCATCTACTACGGCTGCCAGATCGCCGCGCAGAAGATCCTCGGTGCCCTGGGCTACCCCGGCGAGGTGGCGATCAATACCTTCGTCGCCGCGATGATCGCCTTCAGCCTGGTGTTCGCCGCCTTCTCCAGCGAGATCTGGCTGGCGGCGTTCAAGACCCTGCCCAAGGGCCAGTACGAAGCCGCCAGCGCCCTGGGCCTGTCGCGGCGCACCACCTTCAACCAGGTGCTGCTGCCGCAACTGACCCGCATCGCCCTGCCGGGCCTGTCCAACAACTGGCTGTCGCTGCTCAAGGACACCTCGCTGGTATCGACCATCTCCCTGGTGGACCTGATGCGCCAGACCAACCTGGCGGTCAGCGTGACCAAGGAGCCGATGCTGTTCTACACCGTGGCCTGCCTGGGCTACCTGTTGTTCTCGGCGTTGTCCGGGCAGTTGTTCGGCTTTCTCGAACGGCGCTTCAGCCGCCATCAACGGAGCCTGCAACCATGAACCTGGATCAATGGCTGAACCTGGTGCTCAACCAGGAACTGCTGGAGCGCTACGGCCCGCGCTTTATCGACGGCCTGCTGGTGACCGCCAAGCTGGTGGCGATTTCCTTCAGCCTCGGCGCCCTGCTGGGCCTGCTGATCGCGCTTGGACGGCTGTCCGGCAACCCGCTGCTGCGGCGCTTTACCGGGGCCTATGTGTACTTCTTCCGCGGCTCGCCGCTGCTGGCCCAGTTGTTCATGCTGTATTACGGCCTGGGCTCGTTCAAAGGCTTCTGGCAGGACGTGGGGCTGTGGTGGTTCTTTCGCGAGGCGTGGCTGTGCACCCTGCTGGCCTTCACCCTGAACACCGCCGCCTACCAGGCGGAGATCCTGCGCGGCAGCCTGCTGGCGGTGGCCCAGGGGCAACACGAAGCCTGCAAGGCCCTGGGCCTGTCGCGCTGGACGGCGTTTCGCAAGGTGATTTTGCCGCAGTCGCTGCTGGTGGCCGTCGGGCCTTTGGGCAACGAGCTGATCCTGATGATCAAGGCCAGCGCCATCGCCTCCCTGGTGACCCTCTACGACCTGATGGGCGTGACCAAGCTGGCCTTCTCCCGCAGCTTCGATTTCCAGATCTACCTGTGGGCCGCGGTGCTGTACCTGGTGATCGTCGAGGTGGTGCGGCGCAGCCTGAAATACCTGGAAGGCCGTCTCGGCCGGCACTTGAACTGAACCCTTGGGAGCCCGCGCACGGCCCCCGCAGTAAGGATAGAACCATGCATTGCCAGACCATCGTCTTGGGCGCCGGGATCGTCGGCGTCAGCACCGCCCTGCACTTGCAGGCCCGTGGCCGCGAAGTCGTGCTGCTGGACCGCCAGCCGCCGGGCAACGGCACCAGCCACGGCAACGCCGGGCTGATCGAACGCGCCAGCGTGATCCCCTACGCCTTCCCCCGGGAAGTGACCAAGCTTTTGCGCTACGGTCTCAACCAGCAATCGGACGTGCGCTACAGCCTGCGCCACCTGCCCAAGGCCGGCCCCTGGCTGCTGCAATACTGGCGCCACTCCTCGCCCCAGGGCCTGGCCGCCGCCACCCGCGCCATGCTGCCGCTGATCGAACAATGCGTCAGCGACCACCTGGCCCTGGCAGAGCCGGCGGGCATGCTCGGGCTGATCCACGACGGCGGCTGGCTCGAAGCCTTCAACGACCAGCAAGCCTTCGACAGCGCCCAGGCCGCCGCCGCGGACCTGGCCCAGTACCAGCTCAACTACCGGGTGCTGGACCGCGAGCAGATCCACGCCCTGGAACCCGGCCTGCACGGCGACGTGGTGGGCGGCCTGCACTGGCTCGATCCCAAGACCGTCAGCGACCCCGGCGGCCTGACCCGCGGCTACGCCGAACTGTTCAAGCAGCGCGGCGGCCAGTTCGTCATCGGCGATGCCCTGAGCCTGACCCAGGTCGAAGGCGGCTGGCAGGTCCAGGGCGAACAGGGCCCGATCAGCGCCCAGGAAGTGGTGGTCGCCCTCGGCCCGCAAGCCGCAGGCCTCTTCGAGCCCCTGGGCTACCGCATTCCGCTGGCGATCAAGCGCGGCTACCACATGCACTACGCCGCCCTGCCCGGCAACGAACTGCGCCACCCGATCCTCGACCCGGTGGGCGGCTACGTGCTGGCGCCGATGGTGGGTGGCATCCGCCTGACCACCGGCATCGAATTCGCCGACCCGGACGCGCCGATCAACGAAATCCAACTGCGCCGCTGCGAAACCCTGGCCCGGCAGTTCTACCCCCTGGGCGAGCGCGTCGACGCCGAACCCTGGCTGGGCCGCCGCCCCTGCCTGCCGGACATGTGCCCGGTGATCGGCCCGGCGCCGCGCCATCCGGGGCTGTGGTTCAACTTCGGCCACGCCCACCACGGCCTGACCCTGGGCCCGGTCAGCGGTCGCCTGCTGGCGCAACTGATGACCGGCCAGACACCCTTCACCGACCCTGCCCCCTATCGCGCCGAGCGCTTCAACTGACCGTCGGAGACCTGCCATGCTGACCCAGACCGCCCCGCTGTCCGCCGTGCCCGAACCCGCCGCCCGCGCCACCATCGACCGCCGCGAGGTGGTGATCGATATCGCCGGGCTGAACAAGTTCTACGGCGCCTTCCACGTGCTGCACGACATCGACCTCAAGGTCCGCCAGGGCGAACGCATCGTCCTCTGCGGGCCTTCCGGCTCCGGCAAATCCACCTTGATCCGCTGCATCAACCGCCTGGAAATCGCCGAGAAGGGCCAGATCCTGGTGGACCGCACCGACCTTGCACAAAACACCCGCGAAGCGGCCAAGGTGCGCAGCCAAGTGGGCATGGTGTTCCAGCACTTCAACCTGTTCCCGCACATGAGCGTGCTGGACAACTGCACCCTGGCCCCCACCACCGTGCGCGGCCTATCGCGCAAAAAGGCCGAGGAGCTGGCCCGCAGCTTCCTGGCCAAGGTCGGCATCGAAAGCCAGGCTGGCAAATACCCCAGCCAACTGTCCGGGGGGCAGCAACAACGCGTGGCCATCGCCCGGGCGCTGTGCATGGAACCGAAGATCATGCTGTTCGACGAACCCACCTCGGCGCTGGACCCAGAGATGGTCAGTGAAGTGCTGGATGTGATGGTGAAACTGGCCGACAGCGGCATGACCATGCTGTGCGTGACCCATGAGATGGGATTTGCCCGGCAGGTGGCGGAGCGGGTGTTGTTTCTGGATGGGGGGCGGATTGTGGAGGATGCGCCGCCGGAGGCGTTTTTTGCGGCGCCCAAGAGTGAGCGGGCTAAGGCGTTTCTTGCGCAGATTGTGCATTGAGGTGGGGGGCAGGTTCGTTGCTGCGGGTGTGGCGGCGTCCTGCAACGAGTCAGGTTGGAATGCCACAGTGAGCAAGGGGCTCAGCGAACTTACTGTGGTGAGGAAGCTTGCTCCCGCTCGGTCGGCCGGCGTACCGGCGTGCAGCGGTCGCAAACCCGAGGTTGGTGTACATATCCATTGCTGCGGTAACGGCGGCTTATGGTTCCGCTCTTACAGCGGGTCACTTTGGAAAAGCCCCAAAGTAACCAAAGGGCTTCTGCCCCTCCACTCGGTGCCTCGCCTAGGCTCGGCATGCCCTCACTCCGGCATTGATCCGTGGGCCGCCGCCACAGGCCATCCATGGCCTGGGGCGGCTAACCCGGCATCCCTGCCGGGTTACCCACGGCTAAATGCCTGCGCTCGGCCATCGTGTTTAAAGGGGCAGGAAGATCAAAAGCCAGAGCAAGAGCAAAAGCAGACGGCGGCCTACCCGCCGGCCTGGTTTATCGCCGTTCGCGTTACATGTAGCCGCTGCCGAAGGCTGTGAACGACCGCGAAGCGGGTGCAGGATCTAAAACGTGAATATCTATCTCTCCAAGCCCCTTCACGAAGAACTGAGCAAAGGGGTAAGTCGGCTAACCGAAAAATTGCGTACTGCAATGATCACGACCAGCAGTAAACGATCATGAACTACCGTTAGTGACAGGCAGCTATCGGCCAATAGTGGACGTTCGACCCAGGGCATCTCCCGGACGAAGCCGTCCTCTCATGCCTCTACGGACATGTTGCCTTCGTCTGTTCATCACTGCGGCGGATCCATTGCATTGCCGTTGGTAGAGAGCTTTCAAAGCGCCACATGAAGGTGCCAGATCGCTCCCGATTCCGCATGAAAGCAGACTCCTAAAAAGGAGAGAAGATGGTTAAGATGCATTAAAAATCTAGTCCGCTTCATTTAAAGCGGAGCTTACAGACTTTAGGGATCAAAATGAGAGGGAGCTTCTTGTGAGCATGACATTTATAAAATTACCGCTTCGAGGGCACTTCTCGAAGCGAGCCTTCAACACGGCCGTGCTGTTACCCGACAATTGGGACGATTTCGGATATAAAACGTCTTTTAGCTTGACTGTTTATGACGAAAAAGGCGCAGCGTTGCTTATCGGAAATTTGAAAATTGCGTTTACAGGTCAAAATGAAGGGTGGAGTGATGATGTTATACCGAGTTCATTTTCCCGTTTAGGCAACGAATTTTATAGCCTGGGACAAGATTCTGATTATTATCAAAATCTAATTAACAACCTAGAGCCGGCAACGGTGTCGGAAATTTTAGACGCACTGGGAGATGTGGCTTATATTCCCGAACGGCTCCAGCGAGTAGAAAAAGAAAAAGCCTTTATTTCTTCTCTGCTGAGAGTTGTGAATCGCACGACCATCACTCACCAATTTGCGAAAATCCTACGTGGTGAGGCACCTCTAACGCCATACGATTTCTATTACGTGAAGCCTGCCACGGAGCGTTCAGCGGGACTGCGCCTCAACTTCTCAGTTGAGCCTGACTCCAAGCCATCGTCTAACATGCACATTTTAATCGGACGTAACGGTGTCGGCAAAACGACTATTCTCAACAGTATGATTGATGCACTCGTTACACCTTCGAAAGAGAAATTTGCTAACGGTCATTTTTTCAAAATTCAACCATGGCTTACAGATAGCCTGATGGGCCAAGATGAATTTGCAGGCGTAGTGTCGGTTTCATTCAGTGCGTTCGATCCATTTGAACCACCACCAAACCAAAGCGACGCCAGCGCCGGAATGCGATATAGATATATCGGACTGAAAAAAAAGATTGAAAACAATCAGTTGCATGGCTGGGGGCTTAAGACGAAGGACGATCTTTGTGCTGACTTGGCAGCAAGCTTAAGCTCATGCCTAGCTTTACAGTCAAAAAGGTTTCGCTGGGTTAACGCGATTAAAAAGCTGGAGTCGGACTATAACTTTGAAGAGATGAATCTTCTGCAACTAATAGCCGATTACGAGGCGGACTGGTCGGAATCGAAGGAACAGTTTTTGGCAGTAAGCGCCAAATTCTTTGATCGCATGAGTTCAGGTCATGCGATAGTGCTGCTTACAATTACTCAGTTGATTGAAACTGTCGAGGAAAGAACCCTTGTTTTAATTGATGAACCTGAAAGCCATCTGCATCCACCACTTTTATCGGCATTCACTCGAGCTCTATCGGATCTCCTAACAAATCGAAACGCAGTCGCCATTGTTGCAACACATTCGCCCGTAGTGCTCCAAGAGGTACCTAAATCATGTGTGTCTGTAATATCACGAACAAGGCTAGTGGCTACAGTCGATTCACCAGACTCTGAGACGTTTGCAGAAAACGTAGGTACGTTGACACGACACGTATTTGGGCTGGAAGTAAATAAATCAGGCTTTCATGAATTATTGGCGCTTGCCGTATCGAACGGAATGACCTTCGAAGAGGTTGAACAACAGTACTCGGGACAAATCGGCAACGAAGGACAAGCCCTCTTACGTTCGCTTACTATTTCTAGGGACAGAAGGTGGGAGTCTGATAAGTGAGAGCCATTACACCCCCCATGCAAAACCCTGAAGATGTATTCAACCTGTGCATTAATAGCATTTCGGATCAGAATTTGAGAGCTCGGCTGTCACTAGTTACAGGCGATATTATCGATGCGGCACATGATTACTTCGATAAGGCGCAAGTCAGGAATTTGTTCTCGATTCCGCCGAATGTTTGTCGAAACAATGAAGTCGTTATCGGCACCGTAACAAAAGAAGAACTCAAGAAAGTGTATTCTGATCACATGGTTGGTATCGGAAAGCCCGCGCGTAATATTTACGACTTGCTTCTCGCAAGTGCGCCACGGCGCAAATGCCCCTTCTGCGGTTTCGGACAAGCCACGACCTTGGATCATTATTTGCCGAAAACTAAATTCCCTCTACTATCGGTGCTTCCTTGGAATCTTGTACCATCATGCAAGGACTGCAATACTGGAAAAAGTTCGAAAATTGCAACTTCTGAGAATGAACAAACACTACACCCATATTTCGAGCAGCGCTCTATAGTGGAGGAGCAGTGGTTGCGTGCCAGGCTAATTATGAGCACCCCACCAGTATTGGAATTCTATGTTGATCCACCTCAGCATTGGGATCCTATAGAGAAGGCACGAGTCGAATCGCACTTTCTGAGCTATAAGCTTGCTACACGCTTTTCAATTGAGGCTAGCAATGAACTTGCTGGTCTTAAAGATACTTTCAGTGTTTTATGGGGTGACCTTGGATTCGCTGGTGTTCAGCTACATCTCCAGGGAACCGCACGAGGCAAAGCCGGTCAACACGCCAATTCCTGGGATACGGCGATGTATGAAGCGCTCGCAGCCAGCCATTGGTATGTTAGTGGCGGCTTTCGGAATTTTATTTAATGCTAAAACTCATTCTGTTATGGCCGTTTTCTGCCTGTCGCGAATGGCCGAACTGGCTCGATTTCGAGCGGTCGTGACAGGCAACTATCGGCCATTAGCGGACGCTCACAAGCGACCGCTACCTGCCATAATTCAACGTTCGATGATGTGATAACCGAAAGTTTTTTCAATGAAAAATAAAACCATTTTCTTGTGATGGACTCGCTCCGGCCGCCGTATGGCATAGGCTATAGGTAACAAGCAGTCGGCGTTTCAATGTGGGTCAGGCCACTCGCTTCGAGTACCCCTCTATCCAGTCCGCAAGCGACCGCATATCTGTTTCGAGCTGGGCGAGTTCGGGGGGTACCGCTGGAAGATCGTCTGCCTGAGAATGCTCATACACAGAGTATCGTGTCATCAAGTCGTCTATCAGATCACAATCCTCCTGAGTGATGTTACTTAGCTGCCTCAGTAGCCCTTTGGTCATCACTTCCCTGCGAAATCGCAGCACGACACTGTTCAGCATTACCACCTCAACAGTGCGCTCCACGATGATTCTGAAGTCACTGCAAACACTCTTGGCCATGAGGTCGTAGCTTTCAGCATCGCCCTCTGCCTGGTGCCTCTTGAGTTGGGCTAAGTTCTCATTAAGTAGCTTGTTGATAGCCGGCTTCGGTTTCGAGTCTCGAGCACTTTGTCCCGTCAGAATGCCGGATGTTTTGTCGAGACGTCGAAGCGTCTGAACGTTAAAGACGATGTCTTGTATATCTGGATGTTCCTTCACTTTCTTTACTGCGGACTCCAGAAGTGTCACCAGTGAAAGCCTGTGGGTGAAGATGATGACCTGTCGAGACTGCGCCAAATCTACAAGGCGCGCGACAACTCGCTCCTCAAAATCTTGATCGAGTGAGGAAATCGGGTCGTCGAAAATAAATGGAGCTACTTGATTGGAGCCAGTAATATCGGCTAGGAATGCAGCCAACGCTACAATTCTTGTCTCGCCCTCACTGAGAATTTGTTCTGGTGGGCGGACTCCTTTCGCGCCAACGAGTGTCAGTCCGAATGTGGTTCTGCCTTTACCGACTGTTTTGCTTTGAGGGGCTACAGGCAACCTCGAGCCACCTAATAGCTTCAGTTCGGCGGCGAAGCGAGTTTGATATCCTGCCTCCACCTCGGATTTCGCCAACTCGTTGTTCTTGATAGTAAGCGTGTTGGTGGCAGCAAGCCGGATGGCTTTCCCGTACTGGTCAACAGCCAACAACCTGTCCCGTTCGGCAACGACTGCAGGTTTGTTTTGCGACAGCCATTGCAGAGCCTTCAGCTTACGAAGTTGCGCCTCCATTTGCTGTCGTTTGCCGTCTTGAGAAAGCTCGTTCAACGACTTTTCTTCGCCAACTAACTGCTCTGTTACTTCTGCCAGTGCTTGATCTACTAGTGACCAGTCGAATGGGGTCACATTTTCGATTTTTTCAGCGGTCTCGAGATCGGAACGTCTTTCCACCAAAGTTTTATGCAGTTCGATGGCCTGCTGTTGATCCAGCTTGATCAGGGCCATATGAGCTAACCAGTCCTGTTCCTTTGGTGATTGGGGTAAGGCCTGTACAAAGCCCTTATGTTTGTCTTCTGCTTGTTTTGCGCTTAACTCCAAACCTTCGGTAACAAATTGCTCAAAGTGGGTCAACCGATGGCCAGCATCCTCATTGAGCTCTTGCTGGCAGAGCACACACTTTGCCTGCTCACCCACAACAGGAAATGGTTGACCAGGGTAAGCATGATTTTGAGAAAACAATCGAGCTTGGGCCCATAACTGTTGCCACACCGCTTCGCCGACTCCTTCGAGTGGAGTTTCGGAAAAAAGTTGTTGAGCAAATTTCTGAGCCGCTTGCCGCTTGCCCTTCGCATCAGCGTTGGCACTTACGATGATCTGCGCTGTTTCGTTGGAGAGCTTATCCTTGAGTTGGCTCATAGCTAGCCGAACTGTTGCCAACCCCTGCTTTTCTTTCGTGATTGATGCCAGTCGCCCCACCACGTCCTTCTGGGCCAGCGCACCTTCTGTGATAATCCGCTCAGCATCGTGCTCGGGAGTGTACGTACAAAATCTGTCGATGACGGCATCAGTCGTTGCAGGCTTAATATTCGCAAGCCACTTACGTTCCTCAGTGATTTCCAAGTCCGCTGGGAATTGTGGCAATACGCTCAGCAATGCATTCTTCGATGCGGTGAGGTGCTGATTAACCCTGTCTGACACGGCGATCAATGACGCCACGAATTTCATTTGACTTGGCTCGTAGCTGGCCTCGTTTTTACCCATGTACTGAGTGGCCGTTCTGGAGTCAAAAATCTGGGCGTGACGAAGTAAAGGATCTGCACCCTGTGCCAGCGTCCATTCAATAGTTCCTTTCTTTTCTCCTGCCGATACTTGGAAATTAGCCTTGCAGGCCTCAGGTTCTTCAATGAAGACGTTAGGGTGAATTTCGTCTTTTGACCTTGAGCCGCATGCCTGTTTCAGGAGGCGTGCATATCCGCTTTTTCCTGAACCATTTTGACCGTAGAACACTGTGATGTTGCCTGAACCAACGGGTAGTGCTGCGCCTGATTTGATCGCATTCAACCCGTAGACATCTGAGATCCCTTCTATGCGTATGGCAGGACGACTTGCAGCAAGTGCCAACGAGCCTGGCGATACGGTGCAGAAGCCCGCGTCCTCTTCCTTCTTCGATTCAATCATGCACAGCCGGGCAAGCTCTTGGATGTGGTCGTCTGTTGGTGGCTTCTTGGTCTCAATTAGGTTCTTGGCAGCTGTCTGTAACCACCGGCTTCTTTCGCCGAGCCAAATTTCAAAATCGTCGGTAACGGGAGCGTCTAGCCCATTCAAATCTGGTACGACCATTGAGATCTCTCCTTGGAGACACCGCGGACGAACCGAGTATAGGCGAATAGTGGCGAATTGCTTTTGGTGCGGTTTGACCAGTAGTCCGTAAACGTTCGCCATTAATAATCTGAAAGGGAAAGACTTTGCTTCTAGCCGTTAGTGGCCACTCGGGAGCGTCCGCTTTTGGCCGAAACCAGCCTGTCACCAGGCTGGTTTTCGACGGTGGCTACAGACTTCTGGCATGTAGAGGTTTAAGCATGAATGTGATTAAAACCTCATCGCATACCTGCCGTGGCCACTGCTATCGCCATGACACACCGCCTCAAACATACCCACCAACACACGGTTGCACCTCTCACGCCTCGCCCCTATAGTTCGCCCTTCGCGGCAAAATCCGCGAACGACCTTGGCCGGTCGAATTACAACGACGCATCAGCGTCCAAAACACCATTGCAGACGCTTTTTTTGTGCCTGCGATTCTGTGTTATGGCGGCTGTGTGCGGGACACCTTCGGGTGTGCCGGTGTCGTTGTTACCGGTCGGCCAACCCTCACACAGCTGCCACCCTCAATTTGCTTGGCCGCAGATGGTGGAAGCTCTACAACGAGTAACGACCATGGACGATCAATCGGTTTCCCGCTTTTCCCCCGTCGACACCCACGACGCCAACCAAGCCGTTTTCTACCTCGACACCCAAGCTTCTCTAAGCGATCTGGCCAGCAGTGCGGCCCATCGTTTCACCGTGGTGCGAGATCTGATGGACACGCTGTCCACGCTTAACCTGAAAGACATTGCTGACTGCGATCTGGCGCGGGTCACCCGAGGGGTGCATCTGCTCACCCAGGAGGGTTGCGCGGTGCTGGAGGTGATTCAGTGGCGCACGGCGCTGGAGAGCTGAGCGCCACTCAACAAGCGCGTAAAACGCGCTCGGCTTTGCCCCAGCCGTTGATCTTGCTTTGGCTTTGGCTTTGGCTTTTGATCTTGATCCACCTGCCCCTTCAGGAGGCCGAACGCAGGCGTTGCGTAGGGGGCAGCTCGGCATGGATGCCGAGCTAGCCGCCGTCAGGCCATGGATGGCCTGTGGCGGCGGGCCCCCGGAGCAATGCCGGAGTGAGGGAACGCCGAGCACTAGCGAGGCGCCGGATGCGGGGGCAGAAGCCCTTTGGTTACTTTGGGGCTTTTCCAAAGTGACCCGCTGTAAGAGCGGAACCGATAGAGGCCGTGACCGCAGCAACGGATATGCACGCAGAACCGTATGGGCCAGGTGAGGTTTGGCGAGGACTGCGTCCTCGTACGCAGCCTCGCTGCGCTCGACAGCGGCTACAGGTTTCGACGGTCAGCTATCTTAAGAATGGCGGAGATTTTCCGAGCGTTTGAAGAACAAAAGCGGAGTAACGACCATGGAATACGACGAGAGGCTGATCGAAGACGCAGTGCTTGCCCTGTTGGCAGCCTACAGCCGCGACCAAGGTAATACGTGGAAAGGGTTCGACTTCCAGATCATGAATCGACTGCATGAGCAGGGTTTCATCAGTGATCCAGTCAACAGAAACAAATCCATCTGGTTGACGGCGCAAGGACTGGAGCGAGGTCGACAGCTAGCCGACCGGTTGTTCGGGTCAAGGGCACATGCGGAGCAGGTGCCCGACTCGAATACCTGACGTCTTCGCACTTCATAAAACAGCTGAGTTTGTGGATCGCTGACGCCCCCCTCAAACATCCCCTCCAATCCACCGTGGCCGGTCCCCACTCCCCGCCCCGGTAATTCCCCTTCGCAGCAACATCCGCGAGAACCTTGGCCGTTCGCATCAGCGTCCACAACACCTTCGCAGCCGCCGATCCGGTGCCCGCGACAGGATGCGATGACGGCGCCATTTTCTACCTCGACACCCAAGCCTCCCTGAACGGCCTGCCCCACCGTCCAAGGCCAAAAACCACCCCCGAACGACACGCCCCGATACATAACTCCAGACACACAATTCAACCTGCGTTACTATGCGCCTGGAGTTATAAAGCACCTCTCACCCCGACAAGGAGATGGAGGTGCAAAGCAGACAGCTAATCAAGGAGCTTGAAGCCGCAGGATGGATACTGGACCGGATAACCGGAAGCCACCATCTGTTCAAGCATCCTTACAGACCCAACACCGTTCCGGTGCCTCACCCGAAGAAGGACCTGCCACGGGGAACGGTCAGGGCCATCCGAAAACTGGCCGGACTGATATAGCGCCTGCCCCCTTCACACCTATTGAGGAGATCCCCATGCAATATCCCATCTGCATCGAATGGGGCGACGAACACACCGCCACCGGCATCCAGATTCCCGACATCCCCGGCGCAGTCACCGCCGGCGACACCTTCGAGAGCGCCTACAGCGCCGCCATCGAGATCGCCCACGTCATGCTCGAAGAACTGGCCCGCGCCGGACAAGCCATTCCCCTGCCCTCACCCACCCACAAACACCGCGTCAACCCCGATTTCGCGGGCATGGGCTGGGGCATGCTGGACATCGACATCACGCCGTACCTGGGCAAGACCGAGAAGGTCAACGTGACGCTGCCAGGTTATGTGATTCAGCAGATCGACCGCTTTGTCCGTGAGCACAACATCAAGAGCCGGTCGTCCTTCCTGGCCGATGCCGCGCTGGAAAAGCTCGGGCGCTGAGAGCAGCTCCGGAGGGCAGGCCAAGCGGTATGAGGACTGTTGTGCTTGCCGCGCACCCCAGCGGGATGGCCTGCCAAATGGCTGGGGCTGCCATAGCAAAGACTCCCGCCTCAGCGGTCACAGCCCCTTTCAGCTGATGACCTGAGCCAACCGCCTCGCCACGCCCACCGCCTGCTCCGCACTGCCCACATTGGTAAACCCCATCACCAACCCCTGCCTAACCCCCTCCCCCAGGTACCACTGCGACAGCGGCTCCACAGCGATGCCCTGCGTCCAGGCCCGCTGGGCAATCTGCACATCGTCCCCCTCCGCCAAGCCGGCCACCACATGCATGCCCCCGGCCTGCGGGTCTATCTGCAACCGCCCCGCCAATTGCTGGTGCAGCGCCTCAACCAGCCATTGCCGCCGACGCGCATACAGGCCACGCATCTTCTTCAAGTGTCGGGCAAAGTGCCCCTCGTTGAGAAAGGCCGCCACCGTCGCCTGTAGCAGCTGCGGGCAGTGATTGTGCAAGCGATCCGCCTGCCGGGCGAACGCCTGGGCCTGTTCGGCGGGCACCACTAGATAGGCCAGGCGCAACCCTGGAAACAACACCTTGCTGAAGGTGCCGGTGTAGAGCACGCGGCCCTGCTGGTCGAGGCTCTTGAGGGCCGGCAAGGGCTTGCCCTGGTAGCGGTACTCGCTGTCGTAGTCGTCCTCGATGATCCAGCTGCCCTGGCGGTTGGCCCAGTCCAGCAGGGCCAGGCGCCGCGGCAGAGACAGCGACACCCCCAGCGGGCTCTGGTGGGTCGGGGTGACCACGGCAAAATCGGCCTCTGGCGCGCGGGCGATGCCTTGGGCGACGTCCAGGCCCTGATCGTCCACGGGCACCGGCACCAGCTGGGCGCCGGCCGCCAGCAGCGCGCTCCTGGCCATGAAGTAGCCGGGCTCCTCCAGCCAGCAGGTGGCCCCTTTGTGCATCAGCGTGTGGCTGATCAGGTCGAGGCAGGCGCGGTAGCCGGCGCAGACGAAAATCTGCTCCGGCTGGCAGCTGATGCCCCGGGAAATCCCCAGGTAGGACGCAATGGCCGCCCGCAACGGCGCATAACCTCGCGAGTCCGGGTAGATGAAGCCTTCGGTGCCCGCCTGGCGCAGTTGCCGGCCCGCGAGGCGGGTCCAGAGCTTGCGCGGAAAGGCATCCAGCGCCGGCAGGCCCATTTGCAGCGCCAGCGGCGGCGTGCCGGCGTGGGTGGCCTGGTAGGCCGTGGCCGCCACCGGGGTGTGCGGCATGGGCGCGGCAACCGGCGCCAGCTGCGGCGTCACAATGGTCCCGGCGGCCCCGCGAGCCGTCAGGTAGCCCTCGCCCATCAGCAGTTGGTAGGCCGCCTCCACGGTGCCACGCGCCAGGTTCAGTTCCGCCGCCAGGGCGCGCACCGCCGGCACCCGGTCTCCCGGACGCAAGCGGCCATCGGCGATGGACTCGCGAAACCGTTGATAAAGCTGGCGATAGATCGGCGCCGTCTGGCTGCGGTCCAGTTCGAATGCGAGCATCATGGCCTAGTCATTTATGCACTTTTTGGCTCTACAGCTTAAGCCATCGTCCTTCTAAGGTGGGCCATCTCTTTTCAGCGGATGACGAACATGCCCTACACCCTTCAACACCTCGACAGCGAAGAGGCCTTTGCCGCCAGTTTCGACTTGATGCGCGTCCTGCGCCCACACCTCACCACCCCTGCGGCCTATACCGCGCAGCTGGCTCGGCAGGCCGCGCAGGGCTACCGCTTGCTCGCCGCGTGGGACGCTGAGCGCATCGTCGGCCTGGCGGGTTACCGCGAAATGGAAAACCTGCTCTACGGGCACTTCATCTACGTCGATGACCTGGTGGTGTGGCCACAGCTTCAGCGCAGCGGCGTGGGCGCCCGGCTGTTGAGCGCCGTGCGGGATGAGGCCGTGCAACGTCAATGCGAGCACTTTGTGCTGGATACCGGCCTGCACATGCCCCTGGCCCAGCGCTTCTATTTTCGCCAGGGGTTGCTGGCCCGTGGCATGCACTTCACCCAGCGCCTGCGTGGTGAGGAGCCGGCATGAACAACCTGCTGCTGATCAACGCCAGCCCCCACGGCCAGGGTTCCCACGGGCACCAGTTGGCCCTGGAACTGGCGAGCGCCCTGCGCCAACGGCATCCGCACCTCGAACTGCTCGAACGCGACCTGGCGGCGCAACCGCTGCCACCGCTGGGCCTGGACTACGCCCACGCCCTGACCACCGCCACGCCCTTCGACGCGCCGCTGTTCGAGGTGTCCGAACGGTTGATTCGTGAGTTGGAGCGCAGCGATGCCCTGATCATTGCCACGCCGATGCACAACTTCACCCTGCCGGCCACGCTCAAGCTCTGGGTCGATTATGTCCTGCGCATTCACCGCACCTTCAGCGCCCTCCCAGAGGGCAAGGTCGGCCTGCTCAAGGACCGCCCGGTGCATGTGCTGGTGAGCTCCGGCGGCGTTCACCAGGGCGAACGGGCACGCCAACCGGACTTCCTGACGCCCTACCTGCGCCATGTGCTCAACACCCTCGGCCTGTTCGACCTGCAGTTCACCTACCTCCAGGGCTTGGTGTTTGGGGACGACGCCGTGCGGCAGACCATCGAAGAAGCCCGCACGGCACTGTTCTCCAAGCCGCCGTTCACCCCCCTTGTGGATGCTTGATCACTTTTTCCCTACCGGAGTTTCAGCATGAGCCAACTCAGACTGCCCTTTGCCACCCTGTCGCCTGCCGCCTATCAAGGCCTGCTCGCCACCAACACCGCGCTCGCCGCCAGCCCACTGGGCTTGCCCTTGCTGGAACTGGTGTACTTGCGCGTATCGCAGATCAACGGCTGCTCGTTCTGCCTGGGCAAACATTCGCAGACCCTGCGCGAGAGTGGAGTGGCGCAAGACAAACTGGACTGCCTCGCCGGCTGGCGCGTCAGCGAACTGTTCAACGACCGCGAACGCACCGCCCTGGCCTGGGCCGAAACCCTCACCTACGTCCACGACAAAGGCGCGCCGGACGAACTGTACGAACCACTGAAAGCACACCTGAGCGACGTCGAGATTTCCGACCTGACCCTGGCCGTGTCCTTGATGAACGCCTTCAACCGGCTGGCGGTGGGGATGAAGCTCTAAGGGCGGGATCGCCATCGACTGTGCAACGGCAAGAACTACGCCGGCGGGTCACCCAAAAGGTGCATCTGCTCACCCGAGAGGGATGCGCGGTGCTGGAGGTGATTCAGTGGCACACAGCGCTGGAGAGCTGAGCGCCACCCCATTCAACAAGCGCGTAAAACGCGCCTGGCGTTGCTTTGGCGTTTGATCTGGCTTTGGCTTTTGATCTTGATCCACCCGCCCCTTTAAACACGATGGCCGAATACAGGTATTGAGCCGTGGGCAACCCGGCAGGACGCCGGGTTAGCCGCCCCCGGCCATGGATGGCCGGTGGCGGCGGCCCACGGATCAATACCGGAGAGAGGGCATGCCGAGCCTAGGCGAGGCACCGAGTGAGGGGGCAAAGAGCCTTTGGTTACTTTGGGCTCCATCCAAAGTGACCCGCTGTAAGAGCGGAACCGCCAGTGACCACACCCGCAGCAACGGATATGCACACAGAACCGCGTGGAGTCAGGCAAAAAGCATCGCCAGGTTTAGCAAGGACTACGTCCCCGTACGCAGCCTCGCTTCACTCGACAGCAGCTACAGGCTAATGAGGCGGTTCCCCATAGGCAGCACCACACTCAGACCTTGAACCGCGCCACCAACCGATTCAACTCCGTCGCCAGATTAGCCATCTCCCCACAGGCACTGGCCGTCTGACTGGCTCCCGCCGAACTCTGGACCGACAGCTCACGGATGCTGGTCAAGTTCTGGTCGGCCTCACGGGCCACCTGTGCCTGCTCCTCCGAGGCAGTGGCGATCAACAGGTTGCGTTCGTTGATCTGGGTGATGGCCTGGGCGATCTGCTTGAGCGACTGGTCGGCGTTCTGCGCCACCGAGATCGAGTTGTTGGCCATTTCCGCGCTGACGTTCATGGCACTCACCGCCTGGGTCGAGTCGGCCTGGATCGCGCCGATCATCTGTTCGATCTCCTGGGTCGACTGCTGGGTCCGGTGGGCCAGCGCCCGCACCTCGTCGGCCACCACCGCAAAGCCACGGCCCTGCTCGCCAGCCCGCGCCGCCTCGATGGCGGCATTCAAGGCCAGCAGGTTGGTCTGTTCGGCGATGGCGCGAATCACCTCCACCACCTTGCTGATGTCCTGGGCCCTGCTGGACAAGGCCTTGACCTGCTCGCCAGTGCTGGCAACGTTGCCGGCCAGGCCTTCGATGGCTTTGAGGGTCTGGGCCACGTTCTCGATGCCGGAGCGGGTGAACTCCAACGACTCGCGGGAAGACTGCGCGGCGGCCTCGGCGTTGCGCGCCACTTCATCCACCGCAGCGCTCATCTGCGTCACGGCGGTGGCGGCCAGGCTGACTTCGTCGTTCTGCCGCACCAGCCCACGGCTGGCGTCTTCGGTCACCGCGGTCATTTCCTCCGAGGCCGAAGCCAGCTGGGTCGAGGAGTCGGCGATATGGGCGATGGTCTCCCGCAGGTTGGCCTGCATCTTCGCCAGTGCGGCCAACAGCCGGCCGGCTTCGTCGCCGCCGCTTACCCCGATGTCCCGGGACAGGTCGCTGCCGGCGATGCGCTCGGCCACCGCCAGGGCATCGCCGATCGGTGCGGTGATGCTGCGGGTCAGCACCGCCGCCAGGGCAATGGTCAGCAGCACGGTGGCCACCAGCAGGCCGACCACCAGGCTCACGCCGCCGCTGTAGACCGAGGTCGCATGCACCCCGGCGCCCTTGGCCCCCTCGTCGTTGAAGTCCGAGAGCTTGTCCATCTTGTCCTGCAGGGAATTGGTCATGGGGCTGATGCGGGTATTGATCAGGGTGATGGCCGCGGCGTTATCGCCACTGCGCAGCAGCGGCTCCAACTCGTCCAGCAACTTGAAGTAGGCCTGCGCGTCCCCAGCCACCGCCTGGTACAACTCACGCTCTGCTGGGCCGGTGATCAGCGGCACGTAATGGGTCAGGGTGTCTTGCAGGGTGCTGCGATAACCGCCCAACGCGGCGATCCGGGTCTGGCGCTGCTGCTCGTCGGTGGTCACGGTGATGCGCAAGCTTTCCAGGCGCAGCCGCAGAGTGCCAGCCTTCATCTTGCCGATTTCCCGGATGCTGGCCATCCAGTTGTTTTCCACATCCTGCTCAGACTCACGCAGCTTGCCCATCTGCAACACCGCGACCACCCCCAGGGCAAAGACCACCAGGATAATGAGTGAGAAAAACACGGCAGACCTGGGCGCGAGATTCATTGTCCTGACGTTCATTGGTTATCTCTCTTATAGAAAGCTCGATGGTTCGCGGTTGCACGCTATCGACGCCAGGGAATGGGGCATGGCACCGATGCAAGGTTGGGCAAAACGGTGATGGCTACAGGCAATTGCACTTTGTCATCACGATAGATCCAGCCTCGTCACAAAACCATTTTGCTGGCGTGAATTTTTATGGTCTGAGGCGTGGGGGCAAGGCACGACAGGAGCCGTTCCACCGGCTTTGGCCTTGGCCTTGGCTTTGGCTTTGGCTTTGGCTTTGGCCTTGGCTTTTGATCTTGATCCACCCGCCCCTTTAAACACGATGGCCGAACGCAGGTATTGAGCCGTGGGCAACCCGGCAGGACGCCGGGTTAGCCGCCCCCGGCCATGGATGGCCGGTGGCGGCGGCCCACGGATCAATGCCGGAGTAAGGGCATGCCGAGCCTGGGCGAGGCACCGAGTGGGGGGGCAAGAGCCTTTGGTTACTTTGGGCTCCATCCAAAGTGACCCGCTGTAAGAGCGGAACCGCCAGTGGCCACACCCGCAGCAACGGATATGCACACAGAACCGCGTGGAGTCAGGCAAAAAGCGTCGCCAGGTTTAGCGAGGACTACGTCCTCGTGCGCAGCCTCGCTGCACTCGACAGCGGCTACAGGCTTCTCAGCGTGCCCAAGATCGGAGCCCCAACCATGGATAGCTGCACAAAACTGCATGAGGTCAGGTGAAAAGCCTGAAACAGCAGATGACGATATATCGGCCAAGGACTCTGAAGGCTCACCCTGGAGCCTCATTACTTACCAAGCTTACTAACGCCCAGAGCAAAGTCCGGACCGTCCAACTTCATCACAACAACCCTATCCCAGAACAACGCATTACCCAGTACGCCTTGAAAAACACCGGCACCAAATGTTCGTGCTTCTTCAGCAAGCGGGCGAACGGTGTAAACATCAGGCTTTTGAATCGTAATGCTTCCAAACTTGAGCGAGACCTCAGCTGCGGCACCAAGCACCTCGATCTTGTGTCCCCAGGCACCGCCAACAACCTTCAATGGCGCGCCCGCTTCATCTTCGATACCTGTGTATTTCTTCCACTCCGGAGACCTGATCAGAAGCGAGAACATGCTGGAACCACTATCAAGCAACACACTCGACAGCGTTTCATCTCCCAATGTCACCGGTATCGACAGGCCGCCTTTTACCAATGCTGCTGGGATCCACTCAAAATACTGATCGTTTTCAGGGTTCCATTGTCCAGGTTCAATCAGGCAGACACGCTGCAAGGGATAGTCTATTACCAGCCGTCTACCCATCAGGCTGCTCAACCCCAAGGTTCCTCTACGCGATTTTTGACTAGGTAAGTTGGCGGCTTTGCCAGGTGGCAGCACCGCTCCAGCAAATGCCATCTGCGGTAGCGAGACTGAATGATCAGAGTCGTTTAGCCAGCCATTTTGCTGAGCAAGATCTCCCTTCAAGTAGGTCAAATACGAGCCTGTATCCAGTTGAAAATAGTACGTCCTGCCTTCCATAGTGACAGGCACTATCACAGCGGCGCGTTCACTTACGCCAGGCAAATTCGACCATTGAAACGTAGAGCATTGCTGGGGAGTGAATGAGATACCAGAAGCGGCATCTGCCTGTATCAATGGCGTAAACAGCCAAAATGCCCACCACCACCGCCAGGACGGCGACATAACTCCTCCTTGACACTGGCCCTTTAAACGCCAGGAATGCTCAGCACGGCTCCCGTCGATAACTGTGCAACTCTTTTAGAGAAGCCACCGTTCACAACAGTAACTACCGCCGATTACCTCCTTGTGACCAACCAACTCCCGATTTGGCCTTGGCTTTGGCTTTTGATCTTGATCCACCCGCCCCTTTAAACACGATGGCCGAACGCAGGTATTGAGCCGTGGGCAACCCGGCAGGGCGGCGGCCCACGGAGCAATACCGGAGAGAGGGCATGCCGAGCCTAGGCGAGGCACCGAGTGGGGGGGCAAGAGCCTTTGGTTACTTTGGGCTCCATCCAAAGTGACCCGCTGTAAGAGCGGAACCACCAGTGGCCACACCCGCAGCAACGGATATGTACACAGAACCGCATTAAGTCAGGTGAAAAACATCGGCAGGTTTAGCGAGGACTACGCCCCCGCGCGCAGCCTCGCTACGCTCGACAGCGGCTACAGGTTATCGACGTGTCCCGCATAAGAACGGACCCCCGAGTAGCCGCAACCGCCGCCAGCTCAACGACCAAGCACAGCCCTCCCGTCACTACCCCAGAACAACCCCACTGGCCCCGCCATCGGCCAACGCAAAAAGAAGATCCTCCACTGCCGGCGCCGGAGCAGACCCCAGGTCGATCTTCACCTGGAAGCCTTCGGCCGTCGGCTCAGGGTCGGAGATAAAGTGCACCACCCCTTGCAGAGCATCTTCGGTCGGCGGGTTTTCATCTTCCACATCGAACCACTCGAGAAACCAGCGGCCCATGACCTGCACAAGCGCCTCCTGGCCCAGGCCACGGACCTCCAGCGCCAGCCAGTCCCAGCCAAAGGGCGAGATGCGCACCGCCATCTGCTCGATCGCAAAACCCACGGGCTCGAAGGCCAGTTCGGACTCTGCATCGACCTGGACAGGTTCCCCGGCCGCAGCGCCCTCCTGCGCGATCATGTCGACCCGGCAAGGCATGGCCATGACCCCTTCGGTGGCCAGTGAGCCGTCGCTGTTGCGGTAGGCGGGCTCGACGTAGGCGGCCCCTTGTGCAATCTGGCGGGCCAGCGTTTCAACATAGGGCTTGCGAATGGCGACAAGCAGTTCGGAGACGGTCATGAATCGGAGCTTCCCTGGCGGACTCGTCGCTGGGCAACCTACGACGAGAGGATGATGGTTGATGCACAAAGCGGCGCAATTGTGCAGTGGGCGAGCGCCCGGCGTCCATGACGGCCGATGATTGTTGGCGCTGGCCGCATACCTGGCAGGGGCCACCGCCCACCGGTGGCCCCTGGAACGCGGTGCATCAACCCAGGCGCATGCTCAGCTCGATATCATCGGCGAACGGCACCGACAGGTAGCCGTTCTGCGGCGCCCGGACGTGCGCCAGGTACTCGGGGCAGTAGTCGGTGTTGTCCGCCACCACCAGCGCGCCAGGCTTCAGGTGCGGTTCCACCAGGCCCAGGACCTCCCCATACAGCGCCTTGGCGCCATCGAGCAGGAGCAGGTCGATGCTCTCCGGAAGGTCGCAGGCCAAGGTCACCAGTGCGTCGCCCTGACGAATCTGCACCAGGTCGCCGACACCAGCCTCGAGCATGTGCTCACGGGCCATGGCGACCTTCGAGGCTTCGAACTCGCTGCCGATCAGCACGCCGCCACCGTTGTCGCGCAGGGCGGCCGCCAGGTGCAGGGTGGACAGGCCGAACGAGGTGCCGAATTCGACGATGCTCCTGGCCTTGGCATTGCGTGCCAGCAGGTACAAGAGCTTGCCGGTATCCCGCGAGACCGGCAGCCACAGGTCCTTGAGCAATCCGTAGAACTCGAGGTAGTCAGTCTTGCTGTGCATCAGCCGTTCGCGTTCTTCCCGGGGCAAGTTGTCGAGGGCCGGGCTGGTGGCGGCATGGGCCAGGGTGTAGAGGCGTTCGATCAAGCCCGCCAGGGGCTCGCAGGTGAGGGTCGTCATGCTGGTCTTCCATCGGATGGGTCTAAGATGTTGGGTCACGACCATGATGGGAGCGATTCGGCCCATCCGCTATTCGCATTCCCAGGCACATCCGAGCTGTCCATGAGCAAGCGCCAGAGCCCTCGTATTTCCTCACGCAAACAGCCACAGCAGTCGCGCTCCACCGAGCTGGTAGCAGCGATTCTGCAGGCCGCCATTCAGGTTTTGACCCAACAGGGCGCCAAGCGCTTCACCACCGCGCGGGTCGCGGAAAAGGCCGGGGTGAGCATCGGTTCGCTGTACCAGTACTTTCCCAACAAGGCGGCGATCCTGTTCCGCCTGCAAAGCGATGAGTGGCTGCAAACCCGGCAGATGTTGAGCCGGATCCTCGACGACCAGGCACAAGCGCCCCTGGCGCGCCTGCGCAGCCTGGTGCATGCCTTCATCCGCTCGGAGTGCGAGGAGGCGCCGCTGCGCAGTGCCTTGAACGAGGCCGCGCCGCTGTATCGCGATGCCCCCGAGGCTGGCGCAGCCCGTGCGGCGGGACGGCAGATCTTCACCGGCTTCATGCTCCAGCTGCTGCCCGATGCCAGCGAAGCGACCCGCGCCGCAGCCTGCGAGCTGATCCTTTCCACGCTGAGTTCGGTGGGCAGGGATTTCTCCGGCAAGCCCCACACGAAGAGCACCATGACCGAGCGCGCCGACGGCCTGGCGGACATGTTCAGCGCCTATGTCCTGACACTCGCCCAACCCGGGGCCGCGACCGTGCACGCCCCTGTCGACAGCTGAGGTTTTCAGGCTGTTGTTTGCCTGCCACAGCCTCGGAGCCTTCGACCTAGAGCCTTGGACATAAATGTTTAAACATTGCCCGGCCAGGGTTCGTTGTACGGCGCTTGGCATCGTTTTTATAGTGCGATGGGGTGGGTAAACCTGCCCTTGCAATTGCTTCTTTAAGGAATGAAGTCCGGCCCTATAGAAGGATGAGCAGCCATGTACGCATATCCTGTGACCTTGCACCTGGAAGATGGCAGTACTCGGGTCAGTTGTATCGATGTGCCAGGAATGGCCTGCGTCGGCGATACGCTGGAACAAGCGCTGGCCGATGCGGTTGTGACCCTGGAAATGGCGTTGTCGTTGTATGTCATGCAGCGCATGACCATTCCCCTGCCCTCGCCCACTACACCGGGACAACTGCTGGTGCGCCTGCCCGCACTGAGCGTGGCCAAGGTGGCGCTGTGGAACGCCATGCTCCACCAGCGGGTGAGCAAGGCGGAACTGGCCAGGCGCCTGGGAGTGAACCGGCCCCAGGTGGACCGGCTGGTGAACCTGCTGCACCGCTCGAAGATCGAGAAGGTGGAACAGGCATTGCGAATGCTGGGATGGCGGATCGAGCTGGCGGTGGTAAAAGCCGCCGTGTAGCCGCTGTCGAGCTGGCGAGGCTGCGCACGGCCCACAAACCTGCCTCCGCGCAGTCCCTGGCGCACCGCGCCCTCTGATTTTGCGGCCGCTACGCGCCCGTACGCAGCCGCGCTGCGCTTGGCCCGGCACGGGCCGCCAGGGCGATATCCACGGCGCTACTGCACCGGCAGGAAGTTCATCAGCAACAGGCTCTGCGCATAGTTGAGCCCCACCCGCCGATAGCGCTCGTCGAGGATCTGCGTCAGCAGGTCCAGGCGCGCGACGATCTTGCCGAACTCCACGGCGAAACTCAGGTTGCTGCCCTCCTCCGAGATCTCGTTGGAGAACAGCAGCAATACCCCATTGGTATCCTGGCGCTGGCCCAGCATCCAGGTGGCTTTTTCGATATTGCGCGCGGCGTTGCTGATGAATTGCGGGTCCAGGGTGTCTGTCATGTAGAACTCGGTGCGCCCGCCATGGGCGGTCACCAGCATGCTGCCGATGGCGTAGATGAAGGCGCCGACCCGGTCGCCCTGGAACTCCGGGCTCAGGGAATAGCTCAGGGCCGCCAGGTCCCGGCGATCGCCCAGGGCCGGCAGCGGCTGGCGCTGTTCGATGGCATTGCGGATCTCCCGCTGCGCCGCGGTGCCATCGGCATACCCGGACTTGCGCCACTGGCTGGGGTTGCGCAGGTACAGCTTGCCCATCAGCAGGTACAGGCTCTGCAGGTTGTCGCGCATGCCGATGGTGGCCATGCGATCGACGCTGGTCTGGAAGAACTCGTCGGCCTTGCCATTGCGAAACTGGTTGGCGATATCACGCCCCTGCTGCTGGCTGCAGCCAGTGGCGCCGAGCATCAGCAGGCCTGCCAATAGCAAGGTGGGAAACGGGGTTTGCATCATGCAAGAAGAGGGAGCGTAGGCCATCGGCACCGGGTCGACATTCACGGGCTGCAGCGGGGATCGGCGCAGCCAGGCCTGCTCATAGAACGCAAAACGGTAAAAAAGTGCGATGGCCGTGGCCGGCCATCGCCAAATCGCCCGCTGTCGGGCGCTAGAGCCGACTGGGTGAAACGATGATCTTGACGTTGTGCTCCTTGTTGTTGACCAGCTCCTCGAAGCCCTGGCCGACGATGTCCTCCAGCTGGATGCGGCCGGTCACCAGCGGCGTGATATCCAGGCGGCCATCGGCGATGAAGGCGATCACATCGGCGAACTCACCGTTGTAGGCCAGGGCCCCCAGTACCTGCTTCTCGGTGGCCACCAGTTCGAAGAAGTTGAACTCGCTGGGCTCCTCGAAAATGCCCACCAGCACGCACTTGCCGGCCTTGCGCACCAGGTCGATGGCCAGCTTGGCGGTGTGCTTGTTGCCGATGCACTCGAAGCTGACATCGGCCCCCAGGCCACCGGTCAGGCGCTTGACCTCGGCCAGGGCATCGCACTCCTTGGGATCGAGCACCAGGCTGGCGCCCACCTCCAGGGCCTTGGCCTTGCGCGCCCCGGACATTTCCAGGGCAATCACCTGGGCCGCGCCGGCGGCCTTGGCGCACATGATGGTGCACAGGCCGATGGTGCCGGCGCCGACCACCACCACGTTCTGCCCCAGCAGGCTGCCGGCCTTCTTCACCGCGTGCATGCCCACCGCCAACGGTTCGATCAACGCCCCGGCCTCGGCGGGAAAGTTGGCCGGCAAGGCGTACAACAGGTTGGCCGGCACGTTGACCAATTCAGCGAAGGCGCCGTTGTTCATCAGCCCGGTGAAGGCCAGGTTCTCGCAGATGTTGTACAGCCCGTGGGTGCAGTAATAACAGGTACCGCAGTGCTGGCAGGCGTCCGCCGCCACGGGCTGGCCAACACTGAAGCCCTGGACCCCGGCGCCGAGGGCGACGATCTCGCCACAGAACTCGTGGCCGAGGATGCACTGGCCCTTGATCCCGGTCAGCGGGTGCGGCGCCTGCACCGGAATGAACACCGGACCTGCCACATACTCATGCAGGTCGGAACCGCAAATGCCGCACCAGTCGACGCGGATCTGCACCCAACCGGCAGGCGGCGCCTCGGGCAGGGGCACATCTTCGACACGGATATCGTGGCGGCCGTGCCAGACCGCGGCGCGCATGCTGGCAACAGGCTTGAGGGAAACACTCATCGTGGCTTCTCCTGATTGTCGTAGAGCTGCGACGGCCCCCTGGCCGGCGCAGCGAACCTCAGTGCTGCTGGATAAAGTCGAGGATCAGGCGGTTGACCTGTTCCGCGCTTTCCATCTGCACCATGTGCCCCTGCCCCGGCAGCACCTCGACCTGCGCCTTGAGATCGGCGCTGTGGTTCACCGGGATGATCCGGTCGTCGCTGCCCCAGATCACCAGCACCGGCTGCTCGCCGCCCTGCACCACCGAACGCAGGTCGGCCTGCTGGCGACCGTCGGTAAACAGCGTGCCGGCCAGCTGCCCGAGGGCCTGCTGCACCCCTTCCAGGCGCTTGTACTTGAGCATGTCGTCGAGCATCTGCCGGTTCACCAGCTCGGGGTTGGAGAACAGCTGCACCAACTGCGGTTTGAGCGCATTGCGATTGCCCGCCTCGACGAAGCCTTGCAGGTAGTCGCCATTGATCTCATGGCCCAGGCCGGCGCTGGCGATCAGGGTCAGGGAGCGCACTCGGTGCGGCGCCAGGCGCGCGGTGTCGAGGCACACCGCTCCGCCCATGGAATGCCCCACCAGGTGCGCCTGGGCGATGTCCAGGTGATCCAGCAGCGCCAGCAACACTTCGCTCAGCTCGTCCAGGTCGCCCCGTTGCAAGGCCTTGGCCGACTCACCGTGGCCCGGCAGGTCCAGGGCGATCACCCGGCGCCCGGCGGCCAGGGCTTCATGGTTGAACAGCCAGTTGTTGAGGTCGCCGCCGAAACCGTGCACCAGCACCAGCGGCGTACCGCCTTCCCCGCGCTCGAAATAGCGCAGCAGGCGGCCATCGAGCTCGATCTTCTGCGGCGCCGGGCCGCTGTCTTCGGCGGCGCTGTCACCCGGTACGAAGCTGGCCTGGAAGCGCTCGATCACCGCGTCGATCTCGGCGTCGCTGGCCTCGCCCTCCACCACGATGCCCAGCAGCGCGCCCACCGCCAGGGTCTGGTCCTGGCGCGCCACCTGCCGACGCAGGATGCCGGAGAACGGCGCCTCGACACTGCTGGAGATCTTGTCGGTCTCCACGTCCAGCACTTCATCGCCCTTGCTGATGCTCTGGCCTTCTTCCTTGAGCCAGGCATCGACCCGGCCCTCGGTCATCGACAGGCCCCACTTGGGCATGGTCAGGGTATGGATCTGGCTCATCGGCGACTCCACTCGATCAGGTTCAGCACGGCCTGCTCGATCTTCGCCGCGTCGGGGATGTACAGGTCTTCCAGGGCGTCGGAGAACGGCACCGGGGTATGGGGTGCGGTGACCATCTCGATCGGCGCCTTGAGAGAGGCGAAGGCTTTTTGCGCCACCAGCGCCGAGATGTCGGTGGCCATGGAGCAACGCGGGTTGGCTTCGTCGATCACCACCAGGCGCCCGGTCTTCTCCACGCTTTCCAGGATGCTGTCCTCGTCCAGCGGGCTGGTGGTGCGCAGGTCGATGACCTCGCAATCGATACCACGCCCAGCCAGGTTGCGGGCCGCGTCCAGCGCGGTGTTCACCGTGCGCCCGTAGGACACCAGGGTCACGTCATTGCCGTCGCGCAGGAAGTTGGCCTCGCCGAAGGGAATCGCATAGGACTCCTCCGGCACCTCGCCTTGCAGGCTGTAGAGCAGCTTGTGCTCGCAGAAGATCACCGGGTCGTTGTCGCGGATGGCCTGGATCAGCAAGCCCTTGGCGTCGTAGGGCGACGAGGGGCAGACCACCTTCAACCCGGGGATATGGGTCCATAGCGAGGTGAGCATCTGCGAATGCTGGGCCGCGGCGCGCAGGCCGGCGCCGACCATGGTGCGGATCACCAGCGGGGTCTGGGCCTTGCCGCCGAACATGTAGCGAAACTTCGCCGCCTGGTTGAGGATCTGGTCCAGGCAGCAGCCGGCGAAGTCGACGAACATCAGCTCGCACACCGGACGCACGCCCCGGGTGGCCGCGCCCACGGCGGCGCCGACGTAACCGATTTCCGACAACGGGGTATCCAGCACCCGCCCGGGGAACTGGTGGTAGAGGCCCTTGGTGACGCCCAGCACGCCGCCCCAGGCGTCGTTGTCGCCGGGAGCGCCGGCGCCGCCCGCCACGTCTTCACCCATGATGAACACGCTGGGATCGCGACGCATTTCCTGGGCCAGGGCTTCGTTGATGGCCTGCTGGTAACTGATTTTTCTCGCCATGATGATGGTCTCTTGTTGTTCTTGGGGATGGCTTTAGAACCTGTTCACGATCTAGCGAGCGACGCTCAGCCATTTTTAACGCCGCATGAGCTAAGCGCAGCAGATCGTGAGCAGGTTCTCAGGGATAGGCGACGTACACGTCGCTGAGCAGGTCCGCCGGGCTCGGCTTGGGATCGCTCTTGGCCTTGCGCACCGCGTCTTCGATCAGCGCTTGCACCTGGGCATCGATGCCGTCCAGCTGGCTGGCCTGTACCAGGCCCGAGCGAGTGGTGCGCTGGCGAAACTGCATCAGGCAGTCGTTGTGCTCGCGGTAATGCTTGACCTCGTCCGGGGCGCGGTAAGTCTGGGCATCGCCCTCGAAGTGGCCGTAGTAGCGGGTCAGCTTGACCTCGATCAGCGACGGTCCCTCCCCGGCCCGGGCCCGTTCCACGGCGGCGCCGGCGGCTTCATGCACGGCGAAGAAGTCGAAGCCGTCCACCGTCACCCCGGGCATGCCGAAACCTGCGGCGCGGTCGGCGATATGGTCGCAAGCCACCGACCAGTTCGAAGCGGTGGCCTCGGCATAGCCGTTGTTCTCGGCGATGAACAGGCACGGCAGGTTCCATACCGAGGCCATGTTCATGGCCTCGAACACCGCGCCCTCGTTGGAACCGCCGTCGCCGAAGAACACCACCGACACGCCGTCGCTGCCTTGCAGCCGGGCCGCCAGGGCCGCGCCCACCACCAGCGGCGCCCCGGCACCGACGATACCGTTGGCGCCGAGCATGCCCTTCTCGAAATCGGCGATGTGCATGGAGCCGCCCTTGCCCTGGCAGACCCCGGTCTTCTTGCCGTAGATCTCGGCCATCATCCCGTAGACATCCACGCCCTTGGCGATGCAATGGCCGTGGCCGCGGTGGTTGGAGGCGATGCAATCGTCATCGCGCAGGTGGGCCATGACCCCGGCGGCCGAGGCTTCCTCGCCGGCGTAGAGGTGGACGAAACCGGGGATCTCGCCCGTGGCGAACTCCACATGCAGGCGCTCTTCGAAAGCGCGGATGGTGCGCATCACCCGGTAGGCGTGCAGCAGTTGGTCAGCGTTCAGGGGTGTCGACATTTTTATTCTCCAGGGGTGTCTTCAGGCTGAAGGTTCATGGGGTGTTGCCGGTGACTGCGGTCGATGGCCAACAGGCGCTGGCGCGCCGCGTGCTCCAGGACCGCATTGACGTCGATGCTCAGCGGGCCGCCGGCATCCAGGGTGACCGTGGGCCGGTCGCCGGGGTTGAACTCGATCTCGCGCTCGCCATCCAGGGCCAGGGTGCCGGCGCCCAGGCACAGGGGCTGGGGCTGGCCCGGTTGCAGGTAGCCGGCCTCCAGCACCCCGCAGCCTTGCAACAGCCCCGGGGCCAGGGGCACCAGCAGCGCCTCGGGCGAACCTGGTGCCAGGCGCATCCAGGCGCCGTGGGGCTGTTGCCGGGTCACCGGCAGCCACAACCCGCAGAGCGCGGAAATACCGATGGACTGCGGCTCGGCGAAGGTCACGAAGACCTCGGCCAGGTCGCTGGCGCGGCTGATGGCCCGGGCCCCGATGAAGGCCAGGGGCGACACCGCCACGTCCACCAGGGCCACTTCGCACAGGCCGCGGGCCGGCTCGCGCACCAGCAGCCGCTTGTTGCGCCGCAGGGCGATCTCGCCACTCACCCGGCCACTGGCGTAGAGCCCGCCGGCCAGGCCGGCGCTGGTGGCTTCGCGCAGTTCCGGAAAGGCGTTGTTGGTGCCGGTGGACAGGGTCAGCAGCGGGATCTCGCCGACCTCGGTGGCTACCGCCTTGTGGGTGCCGTCGCCACCGAGCACGGCGATCAGCGCCACCCCGCGCTCGGCCATCCAGCGCGCAGCCTGGCGGGTGTCCTCGACGCTCTGGCGCAGGGTCAGGTCGAGGAACTCCAGCTCCGGCCAGTGCTGCTCGCGGGCCTGGCGGCTGCGGCTGTTCTTCTGCACTGCGGCGGCCATGCCGGTCATGTCGGTGGGCATCAGCACCCGCTCGATACCCGTGGCGCCGAAGGCCGCCAGCAGGCGCTGGATCACCCAGACCTTATCGGTACTGGAGAACAGCCCGGCATTGGCGGTCAGGCGGCGCACATCGCGGCCCGAGGCCGGGTTGGCGATGATGCCGACACTCAGCGGGCGGCGGCTCATAAGCTCACCACAGGCAGTTCACGGCCAGGACAGTGCATGGCATACCTCGTTCTTGTTCTTGGATGGGCCCGCCGTCGGGGAAGCCTGCGGCGGGTTGCCAAGGGCCAGAGCAAGGCCGGTGCCAGTTGTCGAAAATCTTGCGCAAAAGCCCGCCGCAGAGCGCCTGGCACGCAGGCCCCGGCGCCTTGCCCGGCAGCGCCGGTGAGACGTTGCATGTCAGGTTGCACGGGGCAGAGGCGAGACCTTGAGACGTTGCGTCTCAACCTCGCCACCGGGCCAGCCGGTGCTTGTCCGCAGGCGCGGATCGGCGCTTAATGCGCCCACAACGATAAGAAGCTGTAACCGGAGGCCTGTCATGCTTTCCGCCCATTCCCGCGCCCATGTCGACTGCGTCAGCCGGGTCTTGAAGAACGCCGCGCACCTGCCCCAGGCGCCGGTACCGAACCTGATCCTCGACTCCTGGCGCCGCTCCATGGAGCAGCACCACCTGGACCCCGCCTCGCTGCAGGGGCCACGCATCCTCTCCGAAGACCTGCTCAAGCAGTGCCGCGAGCGCTCGGAGCTGTTCCTGCGCATCGCCAGCGAAGAAGTGGCGCGCCTGCATGGCCAGGTGCGCGATGCCGACTACTGCGTGCTGCTCACCGACGCCCAGGGCCGCACCATCGACTACCGGGTCGAGTCCGCCATCCGCAACGATTGCCGCAAGGCCGGCCTGTACCTGGGCACCTGCTGGTCGGAGGGCGAGGAAGGCACCTGCGGCGTGGCGGCGGTGCTCACCAGCGGCGCTGCGGTGACGGTGCACAAGCGCGATCACTTTCGCGCCGCCTTCATCGGCCTGACCTGCTCCGCGGCCCCGGTGTTCGACCCCCAGGGTGAACTGCTGGGGGTGCTGGACGTCTCGGCGGTGCGCTCGCCGGACGATCGCCGTTCCCAGCACCTGATCCGCCAGTTGGTGGTACAGAGCGCGCGGGCGATCGAGCAGGCGTTCTTCATGAGCAGCGCCCAGGGCTACTGGGTCCTGCGGGCCCACGCCAGCCCGGGTTATGTCGACAGCCAGCCGGACTTCCTGCTGGCCTGGGACGACGACGGTTGCCTGCAAGCGCTGAACCCCGCCGCCCGGGCCTACCTGCTGCGCCGCCACGGCCAGTTGCCCCGGCACATCGCCCAGGTGTTCGACACCCAGTTGCTGCAACGCGCCAGGGACCAGGCGCTGTGGCCCCTGGATGGCGAGCTGCACGGTCGCCTGCAAGCGCCGCGCAGGCCGGCCAGCCGGCCACGGCTGCAACTGGCCGGGCAGGCGCTGGACCCCAGGGTGGAGCAGAGCCTGCGCCTGGCGGTGCGGGTCAAGGATCGCCACCTGCCGGTGCTGGTCCAGGGCGAGACCGGCAGTGGCAAGGAAGTCTTCGCCCGCCAGTTGCACCAGGCCAGCCAGCGTCGCGAGCGGCCGTTCGTGGCGCTGAACTGCGCGGCGATTCCGGAAAACCTGATCGAGAGCGAACTGTTCGGTTATGTCGCCGGGGCCTTCACCGGAGCCTCCAGCAAGGGCATGCAGGGCCTGCTGCAACAGGCCGACGGCGGCACCCTGTTCCTGGACGAGATCGGCGACATGCCCCTGGCCTTGCAGACCCGCCTGCTGCGGGTACTGGCCGAGGGCGAGGTGGCGCCGCTGGGCGCCGCGCGGCGCCAGGCGGTGGACATCCAGGTGATCTGCGCCACCCACCGCGACCTGGAAGCGCTGGTGGCCGATGGCAGCTTTCGCGAGGACCTGTATTTCCGCCTGGGCGGCGCGCGCTTCCAGCTACCGCCCTTGCGCGAGCGCAGCGACCGCCTGGCGTTGATCACCAAGATCGTTGAAGAAGAGTCCCAGCGTTGCGGCACGCCCCTGCAACTGGGCGACGCCGCCCTGGAGTGCCTGCTGGGCTATCGCTGGCCGGGCAACGTGCGCCAGCTGCGCCACGTACTGCGCTATGCCTGCGCGGTATGCGAAGGGCCGGTGATCCAACTGCTGGACCTGCCCGAGCCACTGCGCGACGCCACCACCCCTGGTCCCCTGCCCGCCCCACAAACCAATACCAGCCCCGAGCGCCAGGCCCTGCTCGACGCCCTGGTGCGCCACCGCTGGAAACCCCTGGCGGCGGCCAGGGCCCTGGGCATCTCCCGCGCGACCCTGTATCGCCGGGTGCAGCAACACGGCATCCAGATGCCCGGCAGAAGCTCCCCTGCCCCAAATGGATAACCCCTGTAGCCGCTGCTGAGCCCGCGAAACTGCGCAAAGGCCCGCAGGGCCTTGCTTGGCGATCTCCCGTCGGACCTGCTGGGGCTTCAAGATCGCGCGCCTGCTACGCAGCCGTTCGCAGCCTGCGGCAGCGGCTACAGGGTTGGGTTGAAACGGGCGCGGTAGCGCCCGGGGCTTTCGCCGGTCCATTTCTTGAAAGCGCGGTGGAAGGCGCTGGGCTCCTGGAAGCCGGTCAATTCGGCGATCTCGCCGATGCTGGCCGCCGAGCGGCGCAACAGGTCCACCGCGACGTTCCGGCGGACCTCGTCCTTGATCTCCTGGTAGGAGCCCCCCTCGCGCTCCAGGCGCCGACGCAGGGTGCTGGGGCTCATCTGCACCTCCTGGGCGAAGGCTTCCAGGGTCGGCCACTGGCTGTAGTGGCTGCTTCGCAGGCGCTGGTGCACCTGGGTGGTCAGGCCGTGCTGGTTGCGAAAACGGATCACCAGCCATTGCGGGGCGCTGCGCAGGAATACCTTGAGCGAGGCCAGGTCCTGGACCACCGGCAGGCGCAGCAAGCGGCTGGCGAATTCGATCTCGGTGCGTCCGGCGTTCCAGGTCAGGTTGCTGCCCCACAGCAGCGCGTCGTCGTCGAGGCTGAGGCGGGCATGGCGAAACTCCGCGCGATCGATGGGAATCCGCCGTCCGCCCAACCAGCACAACAGGCTGATGATCAGCACCAGCAGGGTTTCCTCGCCATAGTGGCCGCGCCCCGGCTCCTGGCAGCGGCTGTGGAGGCTGATCACCGCGCGCTTGCCACGCACACTGAGAGTGCCGCCAAAGTCCCGCAAAAACAGGCTGAAGTTGTTCAGGCACTGGCGCAGGGCCTTCTCCAGGTTCGGCTCCTGGATCAACCCCCGGCAGATCAGGGCGAAGGCCCCGGGCGGCAGGCCATGGGAATCGAGCTGGAAAAATTCGTCCTGCAGCTCGCGAATCTGGATCAGCCACAGCGCCGCAAAGGCGCTGCCGGAGACCCGCGCCCGAGGCTGTTGCAACAGCGCAGGGTCAATCCCGGCCTCGGCCAGCACCGCCGCCAGGCGCGCCGGACGCTGGTGCAGGGCATGGGTCATGACCTGCAGGTAATAGGCGGCGACCGAATCGGTTTCGCGCATGTGAAGGCTGTCCCCCCGGAACGGACGCTGTGGCAAAAAACGCCAGCACGGTTGACCGCTTTCGGCATAGTCCGCCCCTGTGCGGGGCCCTAGACTCGCGCTCGACAATGGGCCGTGCAAGGCATGGCCGCCATGCTCCGCGAAGGCAACGAACAAAGGAAGAGCTGAAGATGAATCTTGCGAACATCGGTGTGATCGGCGCCGGCACCATGGGCAACGGTATCGCCCAGGTCTGCGCCCAGGCGGGCTTTGCCGTGACCCTGTTGGACATCGCCCAGCCCGCCCTGGAAAAGGCCCTGGCCACCATCGGCAAGAACCTCGACCGGCAGGTGACCAAGGGCGAGTTGAGCGATGGGCAGAAGCTCGCGACCCTGGAACGCATCCGCATCAGCACCGACTACGCCACGCTCAAGGATGTCCAGCTGGTGATCGAGGCCGCCACCGAGAACCTCGAACTCAAGCTCAAGGTACTGCAGCAGATCGCCGCCCAGGTCGGCCCCGAGTGCGTGATCGCCTCCAACACCTCGTCGCTGTCCATCACCCAGCTGGCGGCCAGCGTCAGCGCCCCGGAGCGCTTCATCGGCCTGCACTTCTTCAACCCGGTGCCGGTGATGGGCCTGATCGAGGTGATCCGCGGCCTGCAGACCAGCGATGCGACCCACGCCCTGGCCCTGGACATGGCCCAGCGCCTGGGCAAGACCGCGATCACCGCCGGCAACCGCCCGGGCTTCGTGGTCAACCGCATCCTGGTGCCGATGATCAACGAGGCGATCCTGGTGTTCCAGGAAGGCCTGGCCAGCGCCGAGGACATCGACGCCGGCATGCGCCTGGGCTGCAACCAGCCGATCGGCCCGCTGGCCCTGGCCGACCTGATCGGCCTGGACACCCTGCTGGCGATCCTCGAAGCCTTCTACGAGGGCTTCAACGACAGCAAGTACCGCCCCGCCCCGCTGCTCAAGGAAATGGTTGCCGCCGGCTACCTGGGCCGCAAGACCGGGCGTGGCTTCCATGCCTATGGCTGAACGCTGCTCGCGCTTCGCACAAAGCCGCGACAAGGCCCTGGAGCTGTTTGCCAGCAAGGGCTTCGGCCAGGTCGGTATGCGCGAGCTGGCCAGCCACCTGGGGCTGACGCCGGGTTCGCTGTATCACCATTACCCGAGCAAGCAGCACCTGTTGCTGGACCTGATCGAGGAGTTCTTCGATGAGCTGCAAGGCACCCTCAAGCGCCTGCAGCGGCGCAAGCTCCAGGACGGCTGCCTGGTGGCGCTGATCCGCGCCCACCTGAAACTGCACCGGGAACTGCCCCGGCACTTTCGCCTGGTGGAGCGCGACAGCGGCTGCCTGAACCCCGACCAGCAGTTGCGCGTCGAGCAATTGCGCGCAGGCTACGAACAGCAATTGCTGCAACTGCTGGGCACGCCTGCCGGGCAAGGGGAAGCCACGCGCCGGGCCACCGCCCATGCGGTGGCCAACCTGCTCAATACCGCCCCCAGCTGGTTCCAGGAACAGCCCCTGGGCGAGCGCGAGCGCGAAGCCTTGCTGGAGAACCTGCTCAGCGGCGCCATCGAACGCCTGGTGGGCACAGGCCCAAGCCACAGCGCCGTGGCCTGAGGCCAGGCCTCAGCGCAATTGCAGCGGGTCCACCAGGCCGGCGGCGATGGCCATGCCCACCAGTTCCGGCAAATGCTCGGCCTGCATGCGCTTCATCACCCGCGAGCGGTACAGGTCGATGGTCTTGATGCTGACCCCCAGCTGCTCGGCGATCTCGCGATTGGTGTAGCCCTGCACCAGCGGCAGCAGCACATCCTTTTCCCGTGGCGTCAGGCTCTCCAGGCGCTCCAGTACCCGGGCCTGCCCGGCGCCCTGGCGCTGGCGGCTGCCGGCGCGGTTCAACGCCTGCTGCACGCTATCGAGCAGCAGTTGCTCGTTGTAGGGCTTCTCGATGAAGTCCGCCGCCCCGGCCTTGAACGCGCGGACCACGATGGGCACATCGGCATGGCCACTGACGAAGATCAGCGGCAGGTCGATTTCCCGCTGGCGCAGCTCTTCCTGGACATTCAACCCGCCCATGCCGGGCATGCGCACATCCAGCAGCACACAGGCGTTGCGGCTCGGGTCGCAATGCTCGAGGAACTCGCGACCACTGGTGAAGGGCACGGCCGCCAGGCCCACCGACTCCAGCAGCCAGACCGTGGAGTCGAGCATGGCCGGGTCATCGTCGACCACGTACACCAACTGCTGCGTCGCACTCGTCATGGCCTTGCTCCTGTGTTCGGGGAAATGGATGGATCGGTCTCAAGCGGCGCCGTGGCCGGCAGATGGCAGTCCATGCGCAGGCCCTGGGCCTGGGGCCGGGCCTGCAAGTCGCCACCGAAACCCTCGACGATGCTGCGGCTCATGGACAGCCCCAGCCCCAGGCCATTGGCCTTGCTGGTGTAGAACGGGGTGAACAACTGCGCCAGCTGCTGGGTAGAAACCCCGGGGCCCTGGTCGCTGACGCTGATGCAGACCCCACCCTCGGCGCCGGCCATGGCCTGGAGCACGATCTGCGAGGCCTGTTGCGCATGGACCTCACGATTGGCCTCGATGGCGTTGCGCAAGAGGTTGAGCAGCACCTGTTCCAGCAGCACCCGGTCGGCGTAGACCGGCGGCAGATTATCCGCCAGGCGCAGCTCGATCACCACCTGGCACGCCTGGGCTTCCCAGGCGCACAGGCGCACGGTTTCCCGGGCCACCTCGGCGCTGTCCAGGGCCTGGAGCCGCCGCCCGCCCTTGCGCAGGAACGCCCGCAGGCGCTTGATCACCTCGGCGGCGTGGGTCGCCTGCTCGGCGATGCGCTCCAGGCCCTGGGCCACCTTTTGCGCAGCCTGGGGCTGGGTGTCCAGCGCCTGTAAATAGCGCTGGCTGGCGTTGACGTAGTTGACCACCGCCGCCAGCGGCTGGTTGATCTCGTGGGCGATGCCCGAGGCCAGCTCGCCCAGGGTCACCAAACGCGCGGTATGGGCCAGCTCGTCCTGGTGATGACGCTGCTGGGCTTCGCGCAATTCGCGCTCGCTCTGGTCATGGGCCACCAGGGAATAGAAACGCTCGCCGCTGGCCGCCCGGTGCGCCAGGAGCATCAGCGACACCGCCACCGAGTCACCGCCCGAGGGCGGCTGCAAGCGAGTCTCGATGCTCCAGCGCCCGGTGCGCTCGGCGCATTCCCAGCCCTCTCGCTGCAGGCTTTGCAGCACCGCCGGACTGAGGATCGCCACCAGCTCGGGCATCGCCTGCGCGGGCTCCAGGCCCAGGGCGCGCCGGGCGGCCGGGTTGAGGTAAGTGACACTGCCGCCCGGCTGGACGAACAGCACCGGATCGGGGTTGGCCTCCACCACCTCGGCCAGGCGCCGCTTGTTCTCCTCGGCCTGGACCCGGGCGGTGATGTCCCGGGATACCGCCACCACCTCCACCACCGCCCCGGTGTAGGTCTCGCGGATCGCCCGGCAGGCGGTCTCGAACCACAGGTAGTGGCCGTCGCGATGGCGGATGCGATAGGTCATGGTGTGGTAGCCGTCCTGCTCCAGGGCATCCCCGGTGCGCTGCATCAGCCCGGCCAGCCCGCGGCTGTGCAACAGGCTGCGGGCGGGCATGCCGCGCAGCTCCTCGGGCCAGTAACCGAGCAGGGTCCAGGACGCAGGCGAGGCGTCGAGGAAGCAGCCATCGGGGGTGTGCCGGGAAATCAGGTCGGTGGTGTTCTCGGTGATCAGCCGATACAGCCGCCGAGCCCTGGCCGACTCGCGCTCGGCCTGCACCTGGGTGGTGGCCTCGCGGCACCGGGCCAGGACCCGCTGGCGATACGGGTCGGGGATGAAGGTCCAGAGCAGGATCCGCTCGCCGCACTGGGCCTCGACGTCCTCGATCGGCCGTTGCTGGTCGAGGCAGGCCCGCACCAGGGCCGGGTGGTTGACCGGCAGCCAGGCCGCCAGCCCATCCCCTGTCGCGCCCTCCAGCCACTGGCGCAGCGCCGGGTTCAGGTCCAGCGCCCGGGCGTCGGCATCCAGCAGCGCACTGGGCTGCGGGTCATGGCCCAGCCAGGGCGAATCTGGCAGGCGGCCTTCGCGCTGCAGGCGCAGCCAATGACTCAAGTGAGCGGAGCTTTGCATCATCGTTGGACCTTTAGGGATCATCGGCGATCAATATAGTATTAATACTATACAACTCAGGTATTACTTCCATATCAATCTGCAAACAGTATATAAAAGCCTCCGGATAAGTCACCGAGGCGCCAACGAGCGCCTCGGTCAATAGAGCTAACAATCAGCCACCGGGTGCCCGAACCATGTCCATCTACGAGCAAGGCCTTGCGCCGTCTGCCGTCAACCACATCGCCCTTTCGCCCCTGAGCTTCATCGAGCGTACCGCCGCGGTCTATCCGGACTACCCGGCGGTGGTCCATGGTTCGATCCGTCGCACCTGGGTCCAGACCTACAGCCGCTGCCGGCGCCTGGCCTCGGCCCTGGCCGGCCGCGGGATCGGCAAGAACGACACGGTGGCGGTGATGCTGCCCAACATCCCGGCGATGCTCGAGGCGCATTTCGGCGTGCCGATGATCGGCGCCGTGCTCAACGCCCTCAACGTGCGCCTGGACGCCGAGGCCATCGCCTTCATGCTGGCCCACGGCGAGGCCAAGGTGCTGATCGCCGACCGCGAGTTCCATGCAGTGATCCAGGCCGCCGTGGCCATGCTCGACCACCCGCCGCTGGTGATCGACCTCGACGACCCGGAGTACGGCGAGGGCCAGCCGGTCAGCGACCTGGACTACGAGGCGTTCCTCGCCGAGGGCGACCCGGAGTTCGCCTGGCAGTGGCCGGATGACGAGTGGCAGGCCATCGCCCTGAACTACACCTCCGGCACCACCGGCAATCCCAAGGGCGTGGTCTATCACCACCGCGGCGCCTACCTCAACGCCCTGGGCAACCAGATGACCTGGGCCATGGGCAACCACCCGGTGTACCTGTGGACCCTGCCGATGTTCCACTGCAACGGCTGGTGCTACCCCTGGACCGTCACCGCCCTGGCCGGGGTCCACGTATTCCTGCGCCGGGTCGACCCGCAGAAGATCCTCAACCTGATCCGCGAACACCAGGTCAGCCACCTGTGCGGCGCGCCCATCGTGCTCAATGCCCTGGTGAACATGCCGGAATCGGCCAAGGCGGCCATCGACCACCCGGTCAAGGCCATGGTGGCCGGGGCCGCGCCACCGGCCAAGGTGATCGGCGCCGTGGAAGAGATGGGCATCCAGGTCACCCACGTCTACGGCCTGACCGAGGTCTATGGCCCGGTGACCCTGTGTGCCTGGCACGCTGCCTGGGACCCGTTGCCCCTGGAAGAGCGGGCGCAGATCAAGGCGCGCCAGGGCGTGCGCTACCCGACCCTGGAAGGGGTGATGGTGGCCGACCCGAAGACCCTGGAACCCACGCCCCGGGACGGCCAGACCATCGGCGAGATCTTCATGCGCGGCAACACGGTGATGAAGGGCTACCTGAAGAACCCCACCGCCACCGCCGAAGCCTTCGAAGGCGGCTGGTTCCACACCGGCGACCTGGGCGTGACCCATCCGGACGGCTACGTGGAGATCCGCGACCGACTCAAGGACATCATCATTTCCGGAGGCGAGAACATCTCCACCATCGAGCTCGAAGGCGTGCTCTATCGCCATCCGGCGGTGCTGGAAGCGGCGGTAGTGGCCCGGCCCGACGAAAAATGGGGCGAAACGCCCTGCGCCTTCATCACCCTCAAGGCCGACCACCAGGACGTGCGCGAAGCCCAGATCATCGCCTTCTGCCGCGAGCACCTGGCGGGGTTCAAGGTGCCGCGCACCGTGGTCTTCAGCCAGTTGCCCAAGACTTCCACCGGCAAGATCCAGAAGTTCGTCCTGCGCGACATGGCGAAAAACCTCTAGCCTGAACCCAAGATCCCCGCGCATGCTGCCTCGGCATGTTCGCGGGGCCTGCCCCTTTTGAATCACGCGGCCACGGCCGTGCAACCTCCACCCTTGCACGAGGTTTCCTGCAATGCCCGAATTCAACGCTCCCCTGCGCGACATGCGCTTCGTCCTGCATGAAGTGTTCAACGCCCCCAAGCTCTGGGCCCGGCTGCCGGCCCTGGCGGACATCGTGGACGGCGACACCGCCGATGCGATCCTCGAGGAAGCCGCCAAGGTCACTGCCACCCTGGTGGCCCCGCTCAACCGCAGCGGCGACGAAGAAGGCGCCACCTGGGACGCCGGCCAGGTGCGCACCCCCGCAGGCTTCAAGGAGGCCTACGCGACCTATATCCAGGGGGGCTGGGTCGGCCTGGGCGGCAACCCGGCCTATGGCGGCATGGGCATGCCGAAGATGCTCGCGGTGCAGTTCGAGGAGATGCTCTACGGCGCCAACTCCAGCTTCGCCCTGTACTCGACCCTGAGCTCCGGCGCCTGCCTGGCCATCGACGCCCACGCCAGCGAGGAACTCAAGGCGCGCTACCTGCCGGCGATGTACGAAGGCCGCTGGGCCGGCTCCATGTGCCTGACCGAGGCCCACGCCGGCACTGACCTGGGGATCATCCGCACCCGCGCCGAACCCCAGGCCGACGGCAGCTACCGCATCAGCGGCAGCAAGATGTTCATCACCGGCGGCGAGCAGGACCTGACCGAGAACATCATCCACCTGGTGCTGGCCAAGCTGCCGGATGCCCCGGCCGGGCCCAAGGGCATCTCGCTGTTCCTGGTGCCCAAGATCCACGTCGACGCCAACGGCAACCTGGGCCAGGCCAACGCCGTGAGCTGCGGTTCCATCGAGCACAAGATGGGGATCAAGGGCTCGGCCACCTGCGTGCTGAACTTCGATGGCGCCAGCGGCTACCTGGTGGGCGAGGCCAACAAGGGCCTGGCGGCGATGTTCACCATGATGAACTACGAGCGCCTGTCCATCGGCATCCAGGGCATCGGCTGCGCCGAGAACTCCTACCAGAACGCCCGGACCTACGCTCGCGAACGCCTGCAGAGCCGGGCTCCGTCGGGCCCGGTGGCCAAGGACAAGGTCGCCGACCCGATCATCAACCACCCGGACGTGCGGCGCATGCTGCTGTCGATGAAGGCCATGACCGAGGGCGGCCGGGCCTTCGCCAGCTACGTCGGCCAGCAGTTGGACCTGGCCAAGTTCGCCGACCAGCCCCATGAGCGGCACAACGCCCAAGCCCTGGTGGCGCTGCTGACCCCGGTGGCCAAGGCGTTCTTCACCGACAACGGCCTGGACAGCTGCGTGCTGGGCCAGCAGGTGTTCGGCGGCCACGGCTACATCCGTGAGTGGGGCCAGGAGCAACTGGTGCGCGACGTGCGCATCGCGCAGATCTACGAAGGCACCAACGGCATCCAGGCCCTGGACCTCCTGGGGCGCAAGGTGGTGGCCAACGGCGGCGTGGCCCTGCGCCTGTTCACCGGCGAGATCCGCGACTACGCCTACCTGCCCGGCTCGGCCTATTCGGCGCAACTGCTCGATGCCGTGCAGCGCCTGGAAGGACTCAGCGACTGGCTGTGCGAACAGGCCGTGCAGAACCCCAACGCCGTGGGCAGCGCCTGCGTCGAGTACCTGCAGTTGTTCGGTCATGTGGCCTACGCCTACCTGTGGGCGCGCATGGCCCAGGTGGCCGGGCACAAGCGCGCCGAGGACGAACGCTTCTACAGCGCCAAGCTTGGCACCGCGGACTTCTATTTCAGCCGCCTGCTGCCGCGCATCCTTGGCCTGGAGCAGAGCATCCGTGCCGGCAGCTCGCCGCTGTTCAGCCTCGCCGACGAGCAGTTCTGAAGCATCGGGCCGGGCGGGCGGCGCCCTGCCCGGCCCCTTGCACCAGCAGGTGCAAAACCCCGGGCGCCCCGGCATACTCGGCGCCCCTGCCCACCACCCAAGGATGAATCGTGTCGGCACCTGCCCTGCTCGTCGCCGGCGCAGCCATCGTGCTGCTGCTCGGTACCCTGCACCTGATCTACACCTTCGCCACCGACAAGTTCCAGCCCCGCGACCCGGCCCTGGCCGAACGCATGCGTGCGGTCGCCCCGGTGATCAGCGCCCAGACCAGCCTGTGGCGCGCCTGGATCGGTTTCAACGCCAGCCATAGCCTGGGCGCCATGCTCTTTGGCCTGGTCTATGGCTACCTGGCCTGGCTGCATCCCGAGCTGCTGCAACAGGCCCCGGGGCTTTTGTACCTGGGCCTGGCCTTCCTCGCCGGGCTGTGGGTCCTGGCCGTCCGCTACTGGTTTCGCATCCCGCTGGTAGGCATCAGCCTGGCCTTGCTGCTGTTTGCCGTCGGCAGTGCACTGGCACTCGCCTGAACCTGCACCGCAACCACCCTTCACCTTCATCGAGTTTACCCATGCCCCGCCTGTTCACCCTCTGGTCCTGGCTCTACCACCCCCTGTGCTGGGTCGCCGTCGCGGCGCCGCTGGCGCTGATGGTGTTTTGTGACGTGCAATTGATTGTCCCGCGGGATGTCGGCGGCACCCTGTTCGGCGGTTCAATGGGCTTCATCCTGTACCTCAGCATCTGGCTGGCGTGTGCCCTGGGCCTGGGCCTGGCCTTGCTGACCCGAGTGCCCGGAGCTCGCCTGGCCTGGATCGGTGCCGGCGTGGCGCCTTTGCTGCTGGGCGCCTGGTGGCGGATCAACTACCCGGACGATGCCGGCGGCAACCTGATGTTCAGCCCCATGGCCCGGGAGCTGGACTACGCCATGGCCATTGGTTGCGCCTTCATCTACAGCGGCGTGCAACTGTTGCGCCGACGACGCCTGGCACCACGCCCTTCGGCCACCAGCGCCGATGAGCTGTTCCTGCGCACCGTCTGGGCATTGATCCTCGCGGCGCTGTTCATCCTTCCTCCCTTGAACGCCATGCGCCAGCGGGCCCTGCCCTATTGCGCATTCAACAAGGCGGGCGAGCAGTTGAGCGTATGCCTGGGCGGTGGCCCGGAGGAGCGGGTGATCGTCGACTGACGCCTGTCAGCGGCCCAGTCGAAACCGGTGTCGGGCCCCTGTGCCTACATCTCGTCGAGCTCTGCGGGGCCTGAGCGAGCCTAGCTACGTGGTTCGCGAAAGGCGCTGGCGATGACTCGCAGGGACTCACGGGTGCGGGTGTCCGACAGTTTGGAATGCACCACCAGCTTCGACGATGGCAGGCCAGGCAGGTCGAAACGCTGGGAGACCTCCACCAGTTCCACCGGAGCCAGGCGGCAAGGCAAGACGCCCACCGCCAGCCCGGCACAGATCGCCGCGACGACAGTGGATACCCCGCCGCCAACGAACACTTCGACCCAAGGGATGGCCGCGCGATCGAGCGACAACGCCGCAAGATCCCGCACGCCGCATTGCGGGCTCAGGTTGGCGACGCGCAAGGGCTCGTTGCGATTGAATTCGAAGTCTGCGGCGGCGAACCAACCGAAGGTTTCGACGCACAACACGTTGCCGTCACGGCGATCTTCACAGTCGCGGATGATCACCGCATCCAGCGCTCCAGCGTCGTAGTCATCGAGCAATGGCCCGACGCTGTCGAGCCGTACCTCGATGGACAAGCCCGGGTCCATGGATTTCAACCGGGCCAGCAGCGTAGTGATCTCCGGCCCCATGACATGGCAGGCCATGCCGAGCTTCAGATGCTTGCGCTGGGTGGCCAGGTTGGCCAAGGCCCGCTCGTGGGCCGCGAGAAAGTCCCGGGCCGACTCGATGAACAGCTCGCCCTTGGTGGACAGCCGCACATGGCGCGGGGTGCGCTCGATCAAACGATGCCCGAGCTTGTCTTCCAGGCGCTTGAGCTTGACGCTGAGCGCCCCTTGGGTCGTGCCCAGACATTGCGCGGCACGGGTGAAGCTCTGCGAATCGGCGATGACCACGAAAGCCCGGACCGAATCCACGTCCAGGGTGAAGTTGGCGACCATGGAGACATCCCAAATTGTTGTCATAGATATGGCGGGTGATTCTATTTCGTTGTGTTTAGCATCGCTAGCGCTTGATCAGCGCTGCCCGGACGTCCCGGGGTTCTATCAACCCGCGCTGATTCGATCCAGGAGTGACCTGCACAATGAGCGCAATTGCATCATCCAGAAACCGGATCGCCCTGATGGCGGTCTGCCTGTCCGCCACGATGCTCGGTTTGGAAATCACCAGCATCCCCGCCATCCTGCCCACGCTTGAACACACATTGGCCGCCGACTTCCGGCAACTGCAATGGATCATGAACGCCTACACCATCGCGATGTGCGCCATGCTCATCGCCATGGGCGCCTTGGCCGACCGCTATGGCCGCAAGCGCCTGTTCATGCTCAACGTCGCGGCTTTCGGCGTGGCGTCACTGGTCTGCGGCCTGGCCAGCAATGCCCCGCTGCTGATTGCCGCGCGATTCGGCCAGGGTGTCAGTGCCGCAGGGATGCTGGCCTGCCAGGTGGCGATCCTCTCCCAACAGTTTCGCGAAGGCCCCGAACGGGGCGTGGCATTCTCCTGCTGGGGCGTGGTCTTCGGCTTGGGCCTGGGCACCGGCCCGGTCGTTGGCGGGGCGATCCTGGCGGCTTCGAGCTGGCAATGGGTGTTCCTGATCCATGGGGTCCTGGCGCTGCTGACCCTTGCCCTGACCCAACGCGGAGTGCAAGAGTCGGCCGACCCGCACACCACCGGTATCGACATCGGCGGCATGATCACCTTGCCACTGGCGGTGTTCGGTTGCGTCTACCTGATCACCCAGGGCCAGGAGCTCGGCCTCGGGAGTGCCGGCGCAAGGGGCGTGCTGGCGGCCAGCCTCGCCTGCCTGCTGCTCTTCGTCGTGATCGAGCGCCGGGCCGAACGGCCCATCTTCGATTTCAAGGCCTTTGGTATCCGCCACTTCTCCGGAGCCCTGCTGGGGGCCTGCGCCATGAACTTCAGCTTCTGGCCCTTCATCATCTACTTTCCCCTCTACCTGCAGTCGGCACTGGGTTATGACGGCGTGCAGTCCGGGCTGATCGTACTCACCTACACCCTGCCGATCTGCCTCGTGCCGCCCTTGGCGGAGAAGATGCTGGCCAAGCGCGGCCCTGGCTGGGTGATCCCCCTTGGGATGTTCGCCATAGCCCTGGGGTTTGGACTCCTGGGCCTTGCCGTCACCACGTCCTACGCCGGTTGGGCCAGCCTGCTGCCTGGCTGCCTGCTGGCAGGCGCGGGAGTCGGCCTGACCACCACCTGCGTCACCAACACCGCCACCGGGGCTCTCCCAGCGGAGCGCGCAGGCATGGCCTCTGGCATGGAGTTCAGTGCACGGATGATTTCGCTGTCCATCAACATTGCCGTGATGGGATTGATCCTGGGGCTGGGAGTCTCCTGGTCGCTGGAGCAAAGCCTGGCCCCTCTCGGGGTCCAGGCGGGGCGTGCACTGGTGGACGCCATCTGCGCAGGCAACTTCACGGCCGCTGAAGCGCTGGGGGTTCCCATCGACCTGGCGCGTCACGCATTGATGCAGGGAATCGGCTGGGTCCTGGGCTACGGCGCCAGCGCTACCCTGGTCCTGGCGTTACTGGCGCTGCGGGTCTTTGGCAAGTATCGGCCGCGCACCCTCTCGCCCATAGCCGACCTGGCCAAGGGTGACTGACGCAGCACCGGCCAACGCAGCTAGCGCGCAACAAAAAGCCCCGGACGAACCGGGGCTTCTCGTTGCCAGTCAGCTATCGTGCGGTGGGCCTGGGCCGATCCTTGCGTACCGGCAAGGCAGCGGCGAAGGCCAGAGCCTCTTCCCGGGTGCCGAAGGTGGCAAGCCGGTCGCCCGGGGTGCAGACCTTCCAGGGTCCGTTATTGACGCTCAGTACCTGATAGCCATTGATCTGCATCTTGTTCAGCAGTGGCGTACTCATACACACCTCCTTATCGTCAGCGAGCCTGAGGCTGGCCGGTCCACCTTACACCCGCACGTGGAACCGGCGACTGCCGCATGTCGGCATGCCCGGCGCACTCGCTTCACTTCTTCAGGTTGGCCAACGGATCATAGGCTCGGGAGCGCTTGCGCTCATGCTCCGGTGGCGGCCGATCCAGCGGGGCCCTCGCCGGGCCTACCGGATCGACCTGGGGGTCGGCCAGGTCCGGTGAGTCGGGATCGAATCCCGGGTCATGACGGCCTGTGGCGTGCTCGGACGAACTCGGTCCGGTGGGTTGCCGGGTGCTCATGGACTCCTCCTGCGCGAATGCCTGCGTGACGGGTACAGGCATAGATCGCAATCGAGCCCGTGGGTGCCGTGAACCGGACCAATGGCGCAGGACAAATTGCATTGTGCCGGCTGGCGTCGCAGGATGGCCCCTGCCCTCAACCGCTCAACAGGAAATGTCCATGACGATTCGTGCTGTGGTTTTCGACTTCGGTGGCGTGCTGTTCGACTGGAGTCCCCATCATCTGTACCGGCAACTGATCCCCGATGATCAACACCGCCAATGGTTCCTCGACACCATCTGCACCCAGGCCTGGAACACCCGGCAAGACGGCGGTCGCAGCCTGGCCGAGGGCACCCGCAGCCTGGTGGCCGAGCACCCCGAGCATGCAGCGCTGATCGAAGCCTATTACGGGCGCTGGGTGGAAATGCTGCGCGGACAGCTGGACGACGGCGTGGCCCTGCTGGAGGAGCTGCACCAGGCGCAGATGCCGCTGTTCGGCTTGACCAACTGGTCCCGCGAGACCTTTCCCTACGCCTGGGACAACTACCCTTTCCTGCGGCTTCTGCGCGACATCGTGGTGTCCGGCCAGGAGCACCAGCTCAAGCCCGAGCCGCCGATCTACCACACCACGGTGCAACGCATCCGCGCCCACCTGCCGGACATCGCCCCCGAGGAACTGGCGTTCATCGACGACCATGAGCCGAATATCCAGGCGGCCAGGGCCCTGGGCTGGAATGCCATCCACCATCTTTCGGCGCAGAAAACGCGTGAACAATTGCAAGCGCTGGGCGTGACGCTGTAGCGGCTGGGTGAGGCTGCGCAGCGGGGCCTGATGCAGCGTGTCGTGGGGTCTCGCGGCAGCGGCTACAGATGCTTGGGGCTCCAGAGCTGTACGGCCCGGGCATCCACGGGCCTGGGCAGGAGTTTCTCCTGGTAGAAGGTGTCGGCGATCTTCTGCTGTTCGCCCAGGGCTTGCACCTGTACGGGCTCGACCTGGTAGGTGCGGCGGCTGTTAGCCAGTTCTACGGTCGGGACGTCGAGGTTGCCCCATAGCGGGCCCAGCAGCTTGGCCGCTTGTGCCGGGTTGGCCTTGACCCAGGCGCCGGTTTTCTGCAACTCGGTAAATACCTGCTGCAACACCTCGGGATGGGCCTTGGCGTAGTCGTTGGAGGCCAGGTAGTAGCGGCGGTAGCTGGCCAGGCCCTGGCCGTCGTGCAGTACCCGTGCACCCTGCTGGCGCTCGGCGCTGGCGACGAAGGGTTCCCAGGTGACCCAGGCATCGACCTTGGCGGTTTCCAGGGCGGCGCGGCCATCGGCGGGGGTCAGGTACACCGGCTGGATATCGGCGAAGCTCAAGCCCACCTCGCGCAACGCGGCGATCAGCAGGTAATGGCTGCCGGCAGCCTTGGTCACGGCGATGCGCTTGCCCTTGAGATCGGCCAGGGACTTGAGCGGCGAATCCTTGCCGATGACGATGGACTGGGCCGCAGGCGATGGGGTCTCGGTGGCGAAGTAGGTCAACCTGGCACCGGCGGCCTGGGCGAACACCGGCACGGTGTCGGCGACATCGGCGCTGATATCGACATTGCCCACGTTCAGCGATTCGGCCAGGGGCAAACCGCTGGTGAACTCGTGCCAGGTGATGTTCACCCCTTGCCCCGCCAGTTGCTTTTCCAGGGTGCCCTGGGCCTTGAGCACTGCCAGCAGGGTCGAGGACTTCTGGTAGCCGATGCGCAGGCTGGTGTCGGCCTGGGCGTTGCAGGCCATGCCCAGCGCCAGGGCGACAAGGACGGAGAGCGACAAGCGACGAGGCAAAGCAAAGGGTTGGCGCATGGGGGCGAACCTTCTGGGAGAGGACAGTCGCTAAAAGCTAATTGATCTAATAATTAGAAAATAAATAATTTTTAGGAATTAGCTTAGCGTCAGCCAAACGTTCGTTACCCATGCAAACCTGTAGCCGCTGCTGAGCCTGCGAAGTTGCGTACGAGGACGCAGTGCTCGCAGGCCGGGGACGGCAGTCAGGAGGTCAGGCTGATGGTCTGGGAGGCGGCGAGCATGGCGCGCAGCAGCACCGCGCAGCCGGCGGCCAGGTCGTCAGGATCGGCGTTCTCGATTTCGTTGTGGCTGATGCCGCCTTCGCAGGGCACGAAGATCATCCCCGCCGGCCCCAGTTCGGCGACGAAGATCGCGTCATGCCCGGCGCCACTGACGATGTCCATGTGCGACAAGCCCAGGCCCTCGGCGGCGCCGCGCACGGCCTCGACGCACACCTTGTGGAAGTACAGCGGCGGGAAGTCCGCCGTCGGGGTCAGCTCGAAACTCAGGCCGTGTTCCTCGCACGTGCATTCGATCACCTGGCGCACCTCGGCGATCATCGAGTCCAGGCGCGCAGGCTCCAAGTGACGGAAGTCCAGGGTCATGCGCACCTCGCCGGGAATCACGTTGCGCGAGCCCGGGTAGGCCTGCAGGCAACCGACAGTGCCGCAGGCGTGGGGTTGATGGCCGAGGGCCGCACGGTTGACCGCCGCCACCACCGCCGCGGCGCCGACCAGGGCGTCCTTGCGCAGGTGCATCGGGGTCGGGCCGGCATGGGCCTCGACCCCGCGCAGCTTGAGGTCGAACCACTTCTGCCCGAGGGCGCCGAGCACCACGCCGATGGTCTTGCGCTCATCTTCAAGAATCGGCCCCTGCTCGATATGCGCCTCGAAGTAGGCCCCCACCGGATGCCCGCTGACTTGGCGCGTGCCGGCGTAGCCGATGGCGTTCAGCGCCGCGCCGACGCTGATGCCCTCGGCATCGGTCCTGGCCAGGGTGTCCTGCAGGGTGAATTTCTCGGCGAACACCCCGGAGCCCATCATGCACGGTGGGAAGCGCGAGCCTTCCTCGTTGGTCCACACCACCACTTCCAGGGGGGCCTCGGTTTCCAGCTTGAGGTCGTTGAGGGTGCGCAACACCTCAAGCCCCGCCAGCACGCCAAAGCAACCATCGAACTTGCCCCCGGTGGGCTGGGTGTCGATATGGCTGCCGGTCATCACCGGAGGCAACTGCGGGTTGCGCCCGGGGCGGCGGGCGAAGATGTTGCCGATGCCGTCCACGCTGACCGTGCACCCGGCCTCCTCGCACCAGGTGACGAACAGGTCACGGGCCTGGCGGTCGAGGTCGGTCAGGGCCAGGCGGCAGACCCCGCCCTTGACCGTGGCGCCGAGCCGGGCCAGCTCCATGAGCGACTGCCACAGGCGGTCGCGGTTGATGTGCTGATGGCTGGATTGCAGAACGTCGACGGCAGCGTTCATGGTGATCTCCTCAGGCTTTTCTGGTTGTGGTCGACAAGGTCGTGCTCGTCTTGAGTGCTGTGGTGTCTGGTGGATTGTTTGTGAACAAGCCCCGCGTTCCCTGCAGGAGCGAGCGGGCGGCGATGCGACTTGCCCGCGATGCTCTCAATGCATCACACCGGCGTCTTGGCGCTCACGCCCTGCGGGCTGCGCAGGTTGCACAGGCCGTAGTAGATGAGCCCGCCCAGGGCCGAACCGGTGAACCAGCCGTAGCTGTAGAACCAGTTGAAGGCACTGCTGCCCAGCGACATCAGGGTCAGCGCCACCGGGATGGCGAAGGCGATGAAGCCGTGCCAGTTCCACGCCGGGTACACGTCGTCGCGGTACAACCCGGCCAGGTCCAGGCGTTGCCTGCGAATGATGAAGTAGTCCACTACCATGATCCCGGCAATCGGCCCCAGGAGGCTGGAGTAGCCCAGCAGCCAGTTGGAATACACGGTTTCCAGGCTCACGTCGGACACCAGCAGGCCGAGCTTCTTGAGCAGTTCGTGGCCCATCAGCGCCAGCCCTACCAGGCCGGTGAGGATCACCGCCGTGGTGCGGCCGATCAGCTTGGGGGCGATGTTCTGGAAGTCGTTGGTGGGCGAGACGATGTTGGCCGCGGTGTTGGTCGACAGCGTGGCGATGATGATCAGCGCCATGGCCACGGCCACCCAGCCCGGGCTCTGGATATGCCCGATCAGGCTCACCGGGTCGGAGACCGTGACCCCCACCAGCTTGGCCGAGGCCGCGGTCATCACCACTCCCAGGGCGGCGAACAGGAACATGGTCAGCGGCAGGCCGAAGATCTGCCCCAGCACCTGGTCCTTCTGGCTCTTGGCGTAGCGGCTGAAGTCCGGGATGTTCAGCGACAAGGTGGCCCAGAAACCGACCATGGCCGTCAGCCCGGCCATGAAGTAGCCGGTGACGCTGGCGCCTTCGGGACGCTTGGGCGGGATCGCCAGCAACTCACCGAGCGATACGCTGGGCAAGGCCCATAGCAGCAACCCGATGCCCACCGCCACCAACAGCGGCGCCGACAAGGTCTCCAGCCACTTGATCGATTCCGCACCGCGCAGTACCACCCACAGGTTGAGGGTCCAGAACAGCATGAAGCCGATCACCTCGCCGGTGCCGCCCAGGGCCTTCCAATCCGGAAAGATCGAGCCAAGGAACAGGTGGATGGCCAGGCCGCCGAACAGGGTCTGGATGCCGAACCAGCCACAGGCCACCAGGGCGCGGATCAGGCACGGCACGTTGGAGCCGATGATGCCGAACGACGAGCGCAGCAGCACCGGGAACGGAATGCCGTACTTGGTGCCGGCGAAGGCATTGAGGGTCAGGGGCAACAGCACCACGACATTGGCCAAGAGGATCGCCAGCAGCGCCTCGCCGACACTCAGGCCGAAGTAGGCGGTGAGCACCCCGCCCAGGGTGTAGGTCGGCACGCAGATCGACATGCCGATCCACAGCGCGGTGATGTGCCACTTGTTCCAGGTGCGTTCCTGGACCTTGGTCGGGGCGATGTCGTGGTTGTAACGGGGGCTGTCGAGCACGTCGCTGCCGGCGTCCAGCTCGTACAAGCCGGCGCGCTCGGTCACCTGGGATCTGATCTGTTGCATGGCCGCTCCACTGTTGTTCTGGTTATTGTGCTCATCGGCCAGCGATCCCTGGATCGGGCGCCGGACGATGGCCGGAGAACTGACGACTTCCACCCTCCGGCGTGACGATCCGTGGCGGCACTCAATAAGTGTGCCGGTGAGCCCAGGTTCGTGACCGACCAGTTGATGGAATCCATGTAAGCAACTGATGTAACTCAGCTTTATTCAAATAACTTTCAGGTCTCAGGTTAGTTGCCAGGCCACTCAGGCAAGGTAGCTGGCAAGTTGCCACTTAGATCAAGACCCAAATAGGTGCACCGTACTTTCAGCAACGATATCCGATTCGTTCTCGTACCTATTCAAGCCGCTGATAGGACATGGAAAATCTCGACTATTTTTCGATCCTGTCAAGTGCGTCAAAATGGTGAACGCCTGCACGATTTCTGGGATTTATATTTTTTATCGTTAAATTTCAACTAGTTACATTCAATATAAGCTTATAAAAAATATTCTTGATGTTTCTTCAAAGTGAGACTAGCGTTTAATCCTGACACCGCTGACAGGATTGTTTAGTTGTCAGTGCGTTCAATAAAAAAGTTAGAACCGGCAAACAGTCGGTCATGCCTGCGAGGAACTCGGAATGTCTCTGTTGATCCGTGGCGCCACCGTTATTACCCATGATGAAAGTTATAAAGCCGATGTCTTGTGCGCAGAGGGCCTGATTAGAGCCATCGGCGCTCACCTGGACATTCCCGCAGGCTGCGAAGTGCTCGACGGCAGCGGCCAGTACCTGATGCCCGGCGGCATCGATCCCCACACCCACATGCAACTGCCCTTCATGGGCACCGTGGCCAGCGAGGACTTCTTCAGCGGGACGGCGGCGGGCCTGGCCGGCGGCACCACCTCGATCATCGACTTCGTGATTCCCAACCCTCAGCAATCGCTGCTGGAGGCCTTCCACCAGTGGCGCGGCTGGGCCGAGAAATCGGCCAGCGACTACGGATTCCATGTGGCCGTGACCTGGTGGAGCGAACAGGTGCGCGAGGAGATGGCCGAGCTGGTACGGCATCACGGGGTCAACAGCTTCAAGCATTTCATGGCCTACAAGAACGCCATCATGGCCGCCGACGACACCCTGGTGGCCAGCTTCGAGCGCTGCCTGGAACTGGGCGCAGTGCCCACGGTGCACGCCGAGAATGGCGAGCTGGTGTATCACCTGCAGCGCAAGCTGCTGGCCCAGGGCATCACCGGGCCGGAAGCCCATCCACTGTCGCGGCCATCCCAGGTGGAGGGCGAAGCCGCCAGCCGGGCGATCCGCATCGCCCAGACCCTGGGCACGCCGCTGTACCTGGTGCACGTGTCCACCCGCGAGGCCCTGGATGAAATCACCTATGCCCGGGCCCAGGGCCAGCCGGTCTATGGCGAAGTGCTGGCCGGGCACCTGCTGCTGGACGACAGCGTGTACCGCGACCCGGACTGGCAGACCGCCGCCGGCTACGTGATGAGCCCGCCCTTTCGCCCGCGCGGCCACCAGGAGGCGCTGTGGCATGGCCTGCAATCGGGCAACCTGCACACCACCGCCACCGACCATTGCTGCTTCTGCGCCGAGCAGAAGGCCGCCGGGCGCGAGGACTTCAGCAAGATCCCCAACGGCACCGCCGGCATCGAGGACCGCATGGCCGTGCTGTGGGACGAAGGGGTCAACAGCGGGCGCCTGTCGATGCAGGAGTTCGTCGCCCTGACCTCCACCAACACCGCCAAGATCTTCAACCTCTACCCGCGCAAGGGGGCGATCCGCGTCGGCGCCGATGCCGACCTGGTGCTGTGGGACCCGGCCGGTACCCGGACCATTTCCGCCAAGACCCACCACCAGCAGGTGGACTTCAACATCTTCGAAGGCAAGACCGTGCGTGGCATCCCCAGCCACACCATCAGCCAGGGCCGGCTGGTGTGGGCCGACGGCGACCTGCGGGCCGAGCGCGGCGCCGGGCGCTACGTCGAGCGCCCGCCCTACCCGACGGTATTCGACCTGCTGAACAAGCGCGCCGAAGCCCACAAGCCGACCGCCGTCAAACGCTGAACCTGTCGCCCTGTAGCCGCTGCCGAGCCTTGGCGAGGCTGCGATCGGGTTGGGCGGCATTCCGACGAAGCGGCCGTAACCCGGCTATCGCGTTCTACCTGGCGCACCGCAAGCGCAGGTTTTGCGGCAACTGCGTTGCCGATCGAAACCTCGCTGGGGCTACAGAAACCGGCAGCGAATCAGAGGTCAGCGCGATAACCGCTCCATCGCTGAAAAACAATGCCCATCAGAGGCATTCGATAAAAAAACCTGAGGCCAGAACCGTGATCCAGACCCTGAACCACTTGCCCCGTCCGACCCTGGACGGCGTCACCCTCGCCGAGCATTTCAGCGACCTGGCGCCACCCCTGACCCCACGCCAGGCGCAGCTGGAAGCTTCGCGCTGCCTGTACTGCTACGACGCGCCCTGCGTCAACGCCTGCCCCAGCGAGATCGACATCCCCTCGTTCATCCGCCACATCCACACCGACAACGTCCAGGGCGCGGCGCAGAAGATCCTCGCGGCGAATATCCTCGGCGGCAGCTGCGCCCGGGTCTGCCCCACCGAGGTCCTGTGCCAGCTGGCTTGCGTGCGCAACAACGCCCAGGAATGCGCGCCGGTGCTGATCGGCCAACTGCAGCGCTACGCCCTGGACAACGCGCAGTTCAGCCAGCATCCGTTCCAGCGCGCCGCCGCCACCGGCAAGCGTATCGCCGTGGTCGGCGCCGGCCCGGCCGGGCTGTCCTGCGCCCACCGCAGCGCCTTGCACGGCCATGAGGTGGTGATCTTCGAGGCCCGGGAAAAAGCCGGGGGCCTCAACGAATACGGGATCGCCAAGTACAAGCTGGTGGACGATTTCGCCCAGCGCGAACTGGAGTTCCTGCTCGACGTCGGCGGCATCGAGATCCGCCATGGCCAGGTACTGGGCGACAACTTGAGCCTGAGCGAACTGCACCAAGAGTTCGATGCGGTATTCCTCGGCCTGGGCCTCGCGGCCAGCAAGCGCCTGGGCCTGGAGCACGAGGACGCCCCCGGGCTGCTGGCGGCCACCGACTATATCCGCGAGCTGCGCCAGACCGACGACCTTGGCCAGTTGCCCCTGGCCGAGCGCTGCATCGTCATCGGCGCCGGCAATACCGCCATCGACATGGCGGTGCAGATGGCCCGCCTCGGCGCCCGCGACGTCAACCTGGTGTACCGCCGTGGCGCCGCCGACATGGGCGCCACCGGCCATGAGCAGGACATCGCCAAGGCCAACCAGGTGCGGTTGCTGACCTGGGCCGCTCCCGAACAGGTATTGCTGGACGACCAGGGCCGGGTGCGCGGCATGCGCTTTGCCCGGACCCAACTGGTGGAGGGTCGCCTGCACACCACCGGCGAAACCTTCGAGCTGGCCGCCGACGCGATCTTCAAGGCCATCGGCCAGGCGTTCGACAGCGCCAGCCTGGACGATCCGCTGGCCCGGGAGCTCAAGCGCAGCGGCGATCGCATCGCCGTGGACGAGCAACTGCGCACCAGCATTCCCGGAGTCTACGCCGGTGGCGACTGCACCAGCCTCGGCCAGGACCTCACCGTCCAGGCCGTGCAGCACGGCAAGCTGGCCGCCGAGGCCATGCATGCTCAACTCATGCTCAACGTGGAGGCTGCGTGATGGCCGATCTGTCGATTGTGTTCGCAGGAATCAAGGCGCCCAACCCGTTCTGGCTGGCCTCCGCGCCGCCCACCGACAAGGCCTACAACGTGGTCCGCGCCTTCGAGGCGGGCTGGGGCGGCGTGGTCTGGAAAACCCTCGGCGAAGACCCGGCGGCGGTCAACGTGTCGTCACGCTACTCGGCGCATTTCGGCGCCAACCGCGAGGTGCTGGGGATCAACAACATCGAGCTGATCACCGACCGTTCCCTGGAGATCAACCTCAGGGAAATCACCCAGGTGAAGAAGGATTGGCCGGACCGGGCGCTGATCGTTTCGCTGATGGTGCCTTGCGTCGAGGATTCGTGGAAATACATCCTGCCGCTGGTGGAGGCCACCGGCGCCGATGGCATCGAGCTGAACTTCGGCTGCCCCCACGGCATGCCGGAACGCGGCATGGGCGCGGCGGTGGGCCAGGTGCCGGAGTACGTCGAGCAGGTGACCCGCTGGTGCAAGACGTACTGCTCGCTGCCGGTGATCGTCAAGCTGACGCCGAACATCACCGACATCCGCCAGTCGGCCCGCGCCGCCCATCGTGGCGGGGCCGATGCGGTGTCGTTGATCAACACCATCAACTCCATCACCAGCGTCGACCTGGAGCGCATGGTGGCCCACCCGATGGTGGGCAGCCAGAGCACCCACGGTGGCTACTGCGGCTCGGCGGTCAAGCCGATCGCCCTGAACATGGTGGCCGAGATCGCCCGTGACCCACAGACCCGTGGCCTGCCGATCTGCGGCATCGGCGGTATCGGCAGCTGGCGCGATGCCGCGGAATTCGTGGCCCTGGGCTGCGGCGCGGTGCAGGTGTGCACGGCGGCGATGCTGCATGGCTTTCGTATCGTCGAAGAGATGCAGGATGGCCTTTCGCGGTGGATGGACAGCCAGGGCTACCACCGCCTGCAGGACTTCTCCGGGCGGGCGGTGGGCAACACCACGGACTGGAAGTACCTGGATATCAACTACCAGGTGATCGCGAAAATTGACCAGGAGGCGTGCATCGGTTGCGGCCGTTGTCATATTGCCTGCGAAGACACTTCGCACCAGGCCATCGCCAGCCTCAGGCAAGCGGACGGCACCCATAAATATGAGGTGATCGACGACGAATGCGTGGGCTGCAACCTGTGCCAGATCACGTGCCCGGTGCAGGATTGCATCGAGATGGTGCCGCAGCAGACCGGCAAGCCGTTCCTCGACTGGCTGCACGACCCCCGCAACCCTCACCGCGAGGAAGCAGCTACAAGCGGCAAGTTCTAAGCAGCAAGTCGCAAGCTTCAAGCTCCTAGCTTGAAGCTTGCTTTCACTTGCCGCTTGCCGCTGCCTCTATGGTTCCAGGCCGATGCCGCGCAGGATCACGCTGGTGACGGTCTGCACCGCCCGTTCGAATTGCAGATCCGACAGCGGCTGGTGGTCGTTGAGGATGTTCACCTGGTGGTCGAAGTCGGCGTAATGCTGGGTCGAGGCCCAGATCAGGTACAGCAGCGCCGAGGGCTCCACCGCAAGGATCCGCCCGTCGTCGACCCATTGGCGGATCTTGGCTTCCTTCATCTTCGCCCAGTCGTACAGGCTCTCGTCCAACGCGGTGCCCAGGCTTGGCGCGCCATGCATGATCTCGTTGGCCCAGACCTTGGAGCCGTGGGGGCGGCTGCGCGAATGCTGCATCTTGGCGCGGATATAGCTGCTGAGCACCACCCGCGGGTCGTCGAACATCTCGAAGCACAGGGCGTCCTGCTTCCACACGTCCAGCAGGTCCAGCAGCACCGCGCTGTAGAGTTCGTGCTTGGTGCTGAAGTAGTAATGCAGGTTGGAACGCGGCAGTTGCACCTCTTCGGCGATGTCGGCCATGGCGGTGCCGGCGTAACCCTTTTCGGCGAAGACTTTCTCGGCCCCCAGGAGGATCTTTTCCACGTTGTTGCGACGAATCTCGATCTTGTGATTGCCCATGAGGGCTCCTACCAAAACAGTCTGCGGCAAGACTAGCACCCTGCTAAGCGCACTTCTAACTCAAGCACTGCCGAGAAAACCGGCTTGCTTGCCCGCTAGAAACAACGCGGATCGCCGGTGCCAGTGCCATGCCTGCATCAACGTGGCGGCTGATTCATGGGAGCCACACCCAGCTCGCCATTTCATGTTAAATCACGCCCTGGCACAGCCCGCCCCCTGGGCCGGGGAGACGACTCGCCGCCCAGCGATTGACGCGACAACGCTTTGCGCCAACAGGCAGGGAGCATCCTTACGGAGACCTCATGGACGAATTCAAGCGCTTCAATTTCAATTTGAGTTTCGACAGGCAGAAAATCGCTCAAGTCCCGGAGCACCTCCAAATCCAGAGAAGCCTTGGTTTCTTGCGGGAGATCGGCAAGATCGACCCTATCCTCAAGCACTGGTTCTTGTGCGCTGACAGCCGCAACAAGGGCCTGGAGCATGAGGTGCTGCTGGACGAGGCCAGCTTTGTCCGCGAAGTGCAGTCCTGGAAGGATGAGGACTTCGCCATCAATGACATGAGCTTTGTGCTCTGGAACGGGATATCCGACCCGCTCAAAGGCGGGCTTTCACTCAAGTACCACGCAAGGCACAGAGGTTCGCTGCCCACGGGCCTCGAGTTTTCCGACGCCGGGACCTTGGTCCGCTGCTTGCAAAATCCGCGGCAAGGCTTGGTGGAGCTGATCAGCACGGCGCTTGAGTTCTGGCCGGAGATCGCCTGGGGCGTGGTGGCCCCCAACGCTTACTACCGCCGGCAACGAACCTTCGCAGACCGGCAAACCGTCGGCTGGATCGGCTACTGCCCCCAGCCCTTGTCGGCGCAGGATTTCCCCCAGGTGGATGAACTGCGCCCAACCCCGGCCCAAGGCAGCATCATCGTGACGTGCCCCGGCGTCATGGATGAAGGCAACGCACAACATCTGCAGAAAATCGCAACGACAGATGCCAAGCTGGTCGAGCTGGGGCTCTTGCCCATGCGGCATTAAAGACGTCTTCGGGGTTTCGCTGGCGGGCATCATTGGGTAGGATCGGCCTCCCGCTCATTTGCAGCCGTCACTGCAGTGCTCCGTCCAAGCGTTGATTCGCGACACGGGCATACAGGTCTCTGCCCAAATGCCGGCCCTACCCTACCGCCGGCCATCTAATCAGTTACCAAGATGGATCATCCCCATGAAGATTCGCCCTCGCGTCGCTGCGGACGACGCCTTGCTTACCGCGCTCTGGGAGCGTTCGGTACGCGCCACCCATGACTTCATCAGCGAAGACGACATCCAGCGCCTCTACCCGCTGATACGCGACAGCTACCTGCCGGCCCTGCAAGTGCTGGTCTGGGAGAACCCCGATGCCACGCCCGGCGGCTTCATCGCCATTGGCGACGACACCGTGCAGATGCTGTTCATCGAACCGGCCCAGCGTGGCCAGGGCATCGGCCGCCAGTTGCTGGACCAGGTCCGGCAGCCGGGCCTGAAGGTCGATGTCAACGAGCAGAACCCCCAGGCCCATGGCTTCTACCGTCACTATGGTTTCGTCGACTACGGTCGCTCGGAAACCGATGGTGAAGGCAAGCCGTACCCCATCATCCACATGCAGTTGCAAGACGCTTGAACCATACCGGCGCCCCAGCGGCGCCGGCTCCCTGGCTTTTCTACAGGTAACCTGCCATGTCGTTGAAAACACTCTGCACCACCTCCGCCCTCCTCACCTGCCTGCTGGCCACCGGCTCGGCACTGGCCCACGCCCACCTGAAAACCACCACGCCCGCCGCCGACAGCAGCGCCAGCGCCCCCAGCGAGCTGCGCCTGGAGTTCAGCGAGGGCGTGGAAGCGGCCTTCACCAAGGTCGAGCTGAGCAAAGACGGCGCCCCCGTCGCACTCAAGGGCCTGGCCACCGAAGGCGCGGACAAGAAGACCCTGGTCGTCACCCCCGCCAGCGCTCCGCTGCCGGCCGGCAGCTACAAGGTGCAATGGCACGCCGTGTCGGTGGACACCCACAAGAGCGAAGGCAGCTACAGCTTCAAGGTGAGCCCATAACCCATGGCGTCATGGCTGGTGCTGTGCCGCTTCGTGCATTTCGCCGCGATCCTGACCCTGGTCGGGGCCTGGGGCTTGCGCCCGTTGCTGCTGGGCCGAGGCCATGAAGTCGTGCAGCAGCGGCTGGACCGCGTGGCTCGCGGGCTGACCCTGGTCGGCCTGGCCAGCGCTCTGGGTTGGTTGCTGCTGATCAGCGCCAGCATGGCCGGGGCCTGGTCCGCCGCCCTGGACCCGGCGACAGTTTTGCTGGTGCTGGGCAAGACGTTCTTCGGCCAGGTCTGGACCTGGCACCTGGTGCTCAACCTGGTGTTGCTGGGCCTGCTGCTGACACCCCTGGGCCGTTCCCTGCCGTTGCGCCTGGGGCTGGCCGCCCTGCTCCTGGGCACCCTGGCCCCGGTGGGCCACGGCGCCATGTTCGATGGCCTCAAGGGGCAATTGCTGATTCTCAACCAGATCGTCCACCTGGGCTGCGTCGGCCTGTGGCTGGGTGGTTTGCTGGTATTGCTGATGGTCCTGCGCCAGCCGCAGGCGTCCCTGGAGCCGCTGCTGCGGCGCTTCAGCGGCGTGGGCTACGTGCTGGTGGCGGGCCTGTTGGCCAGTGGCCTGGTCAACGTGAGGATGCTCACTGGCCAATGGTGGCCGACCCCGCTGTTCAGCGGTTTCGCCCTGGTGCTGTTGGTGAAAGCCCTGCTGGTGGCCGGCATGCTGGCCCTGGCCCTGTTCAATCGCTTGCGCACCCGGGGCTGCGACCAGCGCCTGGACAGCCTGCGCCGCAGCGTGGGCCTGGAGTGGTTGCTGGGCATCGCCGCCGTGGCGGCCGTCGCCCTGTTGGGCACCCTACCGCCACTGCAAGCCTGAACCGCCTTTGTAGCCGCTGCCCAGCGCCAGCGCGGCTGCGACCGGGTGCGCAGCGCCCGTAGAAACAGACACCGCGATTATCCAGATGGAATGCATCGGCCGGTTTGGCGAGGACTGCGTTCTCGTGCGCAGCCTCAGCGCTAGGGGGTGACGGAGGTGTCGATGCTGACCACCACCGACAGGCCCGGGCGCAGGCGATCCAGCTCTTGCTGGTCAGGGTCGACGGTGATCCGCACCGGCACCCGCTGGGCGATCTTGACGAAGTTGCCAGTGGCGTTGTCCGCCTGCAGCAAGGCGAATTCCGAACCGGTGGCCGGCGAGATCAGCTGCACCTTGCCGGTGAACTTGCGGTGGTTCAGCGCATCCACGGTGAAGCTCACCGGCTGCCCCAGCCGGACGTTGTCCATCTGGGTTTCCTTCATGTTGGCGATCACCCACAACTGGTCCGGCACCAGGGCCATCAACTGTGCCCCGGAGTTGACGTAGGCCCCCAGGCGCACGCCGATCTGCCCCAGCTGGCCATCGCGCGGGGCGAGGATCCGGGTGTTGGACAGGTCGATCCGCGCCAGTTGCACCGCCGCTTCGGCATTGGCCACCGCCGCCTCCAGGGAGCCGCGATTGACGATCACGGTCTGCAGGTCCTGGCGGGCGATTTCCAGCTGGGCCTGGGCCTGGGCCACCGCCGCCACGGTCTGGGCATTGGCGGCGCGGGTCACGTCCAGCTCACGCCGGGACACCGAACCATCGGCGATCAGCGCCTCGTTGCGCGACAGGTCCGCGGCGCTCTTGCGCGCCTGGGCCTGGCTGTCGGCCAGGGCCGCCTGGCGCAGCTTGATGGTGGCTTCGGCGCTGTTGCGTTGTTGCAGGTTATTGGCCAAAGAGGCCTTCTGCACCGCCAGCTGGGCCAGGGACTGGTCCAGGCGCTGCTGGTAGATGCGGTCGTCCAGGCGCACCAGCAGGTCACCGGTCTTGACGTGCTGGAAGTCCTGCACCGGTACTTCGAACACATAACCGCTGAGTTGCGGCCCGATGATCGTCACCTGGCCGCGCACCAGGGCGTTCTCGGTGCTTTCGATGGCGCTGGAAAACGGCGGCAATTGCCAGGCGTAGAGCACGATCAGCACGCCGACGATGGCGATCGCGGCGAACCCCAGGGACGAGATGATCCGCACCGCCAACGGCCGTGGCTCGGTGGCGGGAATGGTCGGCGGGCCATTGGGCTCGGGGCTCGAGGCGATGGCATTGGTGGTGGGATTGACGGTTTCGCTCATGAAGAAGGGGCACCACTGGGTTGGACGGGAGGCTGGGGCGCGACGGGCTTGGTGGTGCTCATCAGCCACAGGCTGCGGATGAAGATCCAGATCATGGTCAGCACGGCGATCACCGCGATCAGCATGAATACATCGTTGTAGGCCATCACGTTGGCTTCGCGGGTGGCCGCCGAGGCCAGGCTGCGCATGCCTTGCAGGGTGCGCAGGTCAGGGTCGGCGATGACCTTGCCATAGGCCGCCGCGCCGCTCTGCACCCGGGCCAGGACCTGGGGGTCGAGCAAGGTCAGCTGCTCGACGATGAAACTGGAATGGTATTTCTCGCGCACGATCTGGAAGGTCCCCAGCAGGGCCGAGCCGATCAGCCCACCGAGGTTCTGGCAGATGCCGAACAGCACCGAGAAGCTCACCAGGTTGCGCGGGTTGGTCAGCACGTTGCGGGTGCCCAGGACCATGGTCGGGCCAAGGAAGAACGTACCGCCGAAAGCCAGCAGGAACTGGCTGATGTACATGTTGGCCGGGCGCGTGAGGTTGCTGGAGAAACTGTCCATCACCGAACCGACGGCCATCAGCGCCAGGGAAATGACCAGGGGCATGAACAGGTGCGCCGGGTTGATGGTCAAGGCGCTGGTGGCCAGCCCCGCAATGCTGCCCAGCAGCATCACCCCGTAAAGCAGGCGCATCTGTTCGCTGCTCATGTTCAGCGCCTGGAGGAAACCCACCGCGCCGGTGGACTGCTCCGAGAGCACCATGCGGATCAGGATCACCGCCAGGGCCAGGCGGATCATCGCCCCGCTGCCCAGCCAGCGGGTCATCAGCATCGGGTTGCTGCGGTTATGTTCGATGCATAGGCCAGCGAAGATCAGCAGGATCGAGGCGGCGCTGGCGTAGCCGATCCACGGAGCCTCCAGCCACCAGTCGATGCGCCCCAGGGACAGCACCGCGCACAACAGCGCCACGCCGGTGGCGAGCAAGGCGAAGGTCAGGAAGTCGAGTTTCTCGAAGGTGCGAAAGCGATCGCCGGGCGGCAGCTTGAGCATGAACACGCAGCCCAGGGAAGCCAGGGCCAAGCCCAGCTCGAACAGGTACAGGCCACGCCATTCGGCGATCTGCAGCAGGTCTTCGGAGAACAGCCGCGCCAGGGGCAAGGCCAACTGCGAGGTACCCAGCCCCAGCACCAGGGCCTTGAGCCGCCATTTGGCCGGGAAGGCCTGGACCATGTAGTACAGGCCCAGCGAGCTCAAGGCCGCACCCACCATGCCGTGGGCCGCACGCACGGCGATGGCCGAGCTCAGGTCGTTGACGAACAGGTGGCCGAAGGTCACCAGGGCATAGAGCACCAGGAACACCTCGGTGAAGGCCCGCAGGCCGAACTGCTGGCGGAATTTCACCAGCAGCAGGTTCATCGACACGTTGGTCATGACATAGGCGGCCGGCAACCAGGCCATTTCCGCGGTGGTGGCCCCCAGGGCGCCTTGCAGGTACGGCAGGTTGGCGATCACCAGGGAGTTGCCCAGCCCACCGGTGATGGCCACCAAAAGGCCCACTAGCGCATAAGCCAGGCGCTTGTGGGTGGGGTGCAGCGGTGTCGAGGGCGAGCCGGGCAAGCTGGGCTTTTCGTGGGGCTGCCAGTTGCGCGGGGCGTAGTGATCCATGCAGTGACCTTAGTGTTGTTCTGGTCCGTACCGGGAAGGTCGACGCGGGTGGTGTGACCGCCAGCCTGCCATAAACCCCCGGGCCCAGGCACGCCTGGAGTACGTTGGGTGAATTTTATTTCAAGACGCTGGCGTCGCCGGAGTTTTTTCGAAATCCTGCAACGGATGGCGACGGGTGCCGCTGACTGTTCGATCCTGGCCTGGTTGCATATCTTGTCCTATCCCTGTGGAGCATAAATGCCGCTTAATTTCGTGAAGATGCATGCCAATGGCGACGATTTCGTGGTGATCGACGCCCGCGGTCGCGGCCAGCCGATCACCGCCGAACGCGCCAGGGCCTTGGGCGACCGGCAACGTGGCATAGGTTTCAATCAACTGGTGGTGCTGGGCGATTGTCGCGAGAGCGCGGCGCAACTGACCTTCTTCAATGCCGATGGTTCCAGCCTCGATGCCTGCGGCAGTGCTACCCGGGGTGCCGCCGAGCTGTTGCTGCGCGAAAGCGGCGCCAGCGCGCTGCGCCTGAAGACCGCCCGCGGCATTCAAGACTGCCAGCGCCTGGCCGACCACAGCGTGTCGGTGGAGATGGGCGTTCCCGGGCTCGCCTGGCAGGACATTCCCCTGGCCCGGGAGCTGGACAGCCTGCGCCTGCCGCTACCGGGGGAACCGGCGGCGTGCAGCATGGGCAATCCGCATTGCAGTTTTTTCGTCGACGACCTGCAGCAGTTGGACATCGCCAGCCTTGGACCGGCGATCGAGACCCATCCGCTGTTCGTACAGCAGACCAACGTGCATTTCATCCAGGTCATCGACCGCCAGACCATTCGCCTGCGGATCTGGGAACGCCACGGCGGCATTCCCCTGGGTTCCGGTTCCTGCTCCTGCGGCGCAGTGGTCAACGGCATCCGCCGGGGCCTGCTGGACAACCAGGTGACGGTGCTGTGCGACGGCGGACCGGTGAGCGTGAGCTGGGACGGCCAGGGCAAGGTGCGCCTGGCCGGTAGCGTGACCCGGGTGTTCAGCGGCTGGCTGTAGGGCCAGCCCTGCCCCGCTCCGGGCCTACAGCCAGCCCAGCCATTTCCACCAGGTCATGGCGAACACCAGCATCAGCAGGTAGCCGACCAGCGTCACCACCAGCCCGACCTTGGCGAACTGGCGCGCGGTGAAGGTCTCGGTGCCCAGGCACACCATGTTCTGCGGGGCGTTGATCGGCAGGATGAAGCCGTAGCTGACCACGAACCCCAGGAGCATGGTCATGCCCAGCCGGCTGAACTCGCCCGGCAGGGTCTGCAGCACCGCGATGAGGATCGGCAGCAAGGCCGAGGTCAGTGCCGTGGCGCTGGCGAACCCCAGGTGGATCAGGATCAGGAAGGCGCCGAGGATGGCGAAGACCGCCAGCGGGCCGACCTGGTCCAGCCCGGTGTGGGCCACCACCTGAGTGCCCAGCCATTGCCCGGCCTGGGTACTGAGCAGCGCCGAACCGAGGCTGATGCCGACCCCGAAGACGATCACCGTGCCCCAGGGAATGCGCGACTGCACATCCTTCCAGGTCATGATGCCGATCCGTGGCAGCAGCAGGAACACCAGCCCGGCGTAGGTGGTGGTCGTGGTGTCGAACGGGTGCAGCTTGCCTTCGGTGGACCAGGCCAGCAGCAACAGCAGCGACACCGCCAGCAGGCGCTTCTGCGGCCCGGTCATGGGGCCGATATCCGCCAGGGACCTGGCCACCGCTTCCTTGCCGCCGGGAATACTGTCGCTCTCCGGGGGCAGCATCTTGAGCACCAGATACAACAGCACCAGGGACATGATCAGCGCCCAGGGCGCTCCGGCGATCAGCCAGTCGAGCCAGGCCACGCGTTGGCCGAGCATCTTGTCCATGAATCCTACGGTCAAAAGGTTCTGTGCGGCGGCGGTCTGGATCCCGACGTTCCAGATACTGGTGCCCTGGGCCACCACGATCATCAGCCCGGCGGCGATGTTCGAGCGTTTGTCGACGCCGAACGCGGCGATCACGCCCATCATGATCGGCACCACGCAGGCGCTGCGGGCGGTGGCGCTGGGCACCAGCAGGCTGAGGAGGATGGTCACGGCGATGGCACCCAGGAGGATGCGCCGGGTACTGGTGCCGACCCGGGCCAGGGTTACCAGGGCGATGCGCCGGTCCAGGCCGGTGTGGGTCATGGCGGCGGCGATGAACAAGGCGCCGGCCACCAGGGCCAGGGCCGAGTTGGAAAACCCGGTCAGGGCCAGGCTGATGGCCGCCGAGCTGCCATACAGTTGGCCAGGGTCGTTCAAGGTCGGCGCGGTGCCGATGAGGATCGCCATCAGGGCGGTGATCATGATCGCGCTGGCCTCGTAGGACACCGCTTCGCTGATCCACACCACCACCGCGAATGCCAGGATCGCCAGCATCCGGTGCCCCGCCACGGGCAGGTCGGCGGGCAGCGGCAGGAACAACACGCCGATCATGGCCAGCACGGCGATCAGCAATCCAATTGGTAATGCGGCCTTGGCCGCGGGCGCCGTTGTCACAGGCGTAGTCATGGGCCTTTTCCTTCTCCATTGGACAGGCGCCCAGCATGGCGCAAAAGCGCAAAAGGCGCGTTGATGGGAGTCAAACCAGGGGCCGTGTATGGCTCGGCACGAGTCGCAGAACCTGCATCCGTGGTGTACCTGACAGGACGCATAGCCTGGTTTGCGGGGCGTTAGCGCGCTGGGTGAAACGGAGAATCGTTTACAGAAATATTTTTTAACATCTCTACAGATTTTTCATCATTTAGGAGTCAGAGTGATATCAGGGCGACAAGGAGTCGACACAAACCTGGCTGTATCACTCCAACCTGCAAGGTGCCTCTATGGTGACAAGAAACTTGAAGCTGACTTCCAGGGCGCTGCTGAGCTTCGGCGCCATCTGCGTACTACTGATTGGCCTCGGGGGGCTGGCACTGTGGAAGATGGGACAGATTCACGACGCCGCGCTGGACTTGCAAACCAACTGGATGCCCAGCGTCCGCCAAGCCGCGAAAATCGAATCCGGCACCTTGCGGGTCCGCCTGGAGGCCCTGCACTACGCCACTGAGGGAGACAACCAGAAACCCGCTTCGCTGGACAAGCTGGGCACCCTGAAGACCACCCTGGCCCAGGCCATCAAGGACTATGAACCGCTGGTGTCCGGCCCCGAGGAGAAGGCGGCCTACGAACAGGTCAAGCGTGGCGCCCAGGACTACCTCGACAAACTGGCGGTGATGATCAACTCCACCCAGACCAACACCGCCCAGCAGACCGCCGACTACATCAACCAGATCACGGTGCCTCTGGCCAACACCCTGCAAGCGTCCATCGAGGAGCTGATTCGCATCAACGAAAGCGGGGCCGGGCAATCCGCCGTAATCGCCGGCGACCAGTTCAGCACCGGCCTGACCGTGACCTGGGTGATCATCATCCTGGCCATCGTGCTGACCATCTTGATCGCCACCCTGTTCACCCGCAGCGTGACCCGGCCCGTGCTGTCGTTGCTGGCCAGCACTCGCAAGATCGCCGAGGGCGACCTGCGCACCCAGGTGGAGGTCAGTGGGCATGACGAACTGACCGATCTGCAGGCAGCGACCCAGGCCATGCTCGACAGCCTCAAGTCGACCATCCGCCATATCAGCGACTCCTCGACCCAACTGGCCTCGGCCGCCGAGGAGATGAGCGCCATCACCCGCGAATCCAACGCCGGCATCCAGCAACAGAGCATGGAGACCGACCAGGCCGCCACGGCAGTCAACGAGATGACCGCGGCGGTGGAGGAAGTGGCGCGCAACGCGGTATCCGCCTCGCAATCGACCCAGGCCTCGGAACGCTCGGCGGGCCTGGGCAAGGAACGGGTCGAGCAGACCATCCATGCCATCGAGAAGCTCACCGGCACCGTGGAGAACACCCGGGTGGAAATGGCCGGCCTGGCCCAGCAGGCCCAGGACATCACCAAGGTCCTGGACGTGATCCGCGCCATCGCCGAGCAGACCAACCTGCTGGCCCTGAACGCCGCCATCGAGGCGGCCCGTGCCGGCGAGCAAGGTCGCGGCTTTGCCGTGGTGGCCGACGAGGTGCGGGCCCTGGCCCATCGCACCCAGTTGTCGACCCAGGAAATCGAGCAGATGATCCAAGGCATCCAGAACGGCTCGAGCAAGGCCATGCTGTCCATGCAGCAGAGCAGCGAGGACGCCAACCAGACCCTGGCCATCGCCCACGAGGCCGGCAGTGCCATCGGCCATATCACCGAAGCCATCAGCGACATCAACGAGCGCAACCTGATGATCGCCACCGCCTCGGAAGAACAGGCCCAGGTGGCCCGCTCGGTGGACCAGAACCTGATGAGCATCCGCGACCTGGCATTGCAGAGCTCGTCCGCCGCCAGCCAGACCTCCCTGGCCAGCAGCGAACTGTCGTCCCTGGCGGTGGGTCTGAACAAGCTGGTGGCACGCTTCGCCCTGTGACGCGTGTCGTGGGGCCTTAGCGAAACGCGTGGGTAAAAACGCTCGTGTGATCCGCAGTTCCCCGCTGCAACGGCTGCCGTCCAGCCGTTGCAGCGGGGAGAGTCGAGCGCCCCGTGGGGAGTACTGGTGATGCTGAAATTGATCTCGCTGCAACAACTGCAAATGGGCATGTACATCCACCAGTTCTGTGGTTCCTGGCTGGACCACTCGTTCTGGAAAGCCGGTTTCGTCCTCAACAGCCGTGAAGACCTGCGGCGCCTGCAACGCTCGAACCTGAGCGGCTTGTGGATCGACTCGGCCAAGGGCCGCGACCTGCCCGAACCTGGCGAGCGGCAAGCGACCCCGCCACCCGCGCCCGAACCGCCCTCGCCTGCCGCCGCCCCAACGACTGCGCCGCGGGCCAGCATGGGCGAGGAGCTGCAACGGGCCATCAAGGTCTGTGCCCATTCACGCCAGGCGGTGATGGACATGTTCCAGGAAGTACGCATGGGCCAGGTGATCCAGGTGCAACAGGTCAACGAGCTGGTGGGCATGATCACCGATTCGCTGCTGCGCCATCCCCACGCCCTGATCAGCCTGGCCCGACTCAAGCGCGCCGACGACTACACCTACATGCACTCGGTGGCGGTGTGCGCGCTGATGCTGGCCACTGCTCGCCAACTGGGCCTGTCGGAGCACTTCGTGCGACTGGCCGGGGTGGCCGGGCTGCTGCACGACGTGGGCAAGCTGACCATCCCCGATGCCATCCTCAACAAACCGCAGAAGCTGTCGGACAGCGAGTTCGAACAGGTCAAGCTGCACCCCGAGGCTGGCGGCAGCATCCTGCGCCAGAACGGTGCGGTGGATGCCCTGGTGCTGGATGTGTGCCTGCACCACCATGAAAAGGCCGACGGCTCGGGTTATCCGCACCGCCTGAAGGGCGAGCAGATCAGCCTGTTCGCGCAGATGGGCGCGGTCTGCGACGTCTATGACGCGGTAACTTCCAACCGCCCCTACAACCGCGGCTGGGACCCGGCCGAGGCGATCCAGCGCATGTCCACCTGGACCGGCCACTTCGACCAGCGGGTGTTCCAGGCCTTCGTCAAGAGTGTCGGGATCTACCCGGTGGGCTCCCTGGTGCGCCTGGAGAGCGGGCGCTTGGCGGTGGTGCTGGAGCAACACCCGGATGCGTTGCTGACCCCCAAGGTCAAGGTGTTCTTCTCCACCCGCTCCAACCTGCCCCTGGAACAGAGCGTGGTGGACCTGGCCAAGGTCAAGGGACGCGAACGCATCATCGCCCGTGAAGCCCCCGGCGACTGGGACTTCAAGGAACTCGATCGGTTATGGCAGGACGTCCCGGCCTGAGCCTCAGGTGCCCAGGGTCAGGCCATTGGCGGGCAGCGGCAGCGCAGTCTTGTAGCGCACCTGCTTGAGGGCGAAGCTGGAGCGGATATTGGCCACCCCGGGCACCTTGGTCAGAAAGTCCATCATGAAGCGCTCCAGGGACTGGATGCTGGGCACCAGCACGCGAATCAGGTAGTCCGGGTCACCGGCCATCAGGTAGCACTCCATCACTTCCGGACGATCGGAGATGGCCTCTTCGAAGTGCTGCAGGGCCTCTTCCACCTGTTTCTCCAGGCTGACGTGGATGAACACGTTGACGTGCAGGCCCAGGAGGTCGGCATCGAGCAGGGTCACCTGCTCGCGGATCAGCCCCAGTTCCTCCATGGCCCTGACACGGTTGAAGCAGGGGGTTGGCGACAGGTTCACCGAACGGGCCAGGTCGGCGTTGGTGATGCGGGCGTTCTCTTGCAGGCTATTGAGAATGCCGATATCGGTACGGTCCAGTTTGCGCATGAGACAAAACAACCTTGTTTTTATGTTTATGCAGATTTTTTATCTGCAAATGACTTTCTGCGCAACGAAACAGAGATAAATATTCTCCTTCTCCCGGCCTATGATGTTTGTAGGACAAGATTTCCCTTACCCAGGGAATGACTGCCAGCTAGCGCGCCCAAATACAAGAAATCCACAAGATCGAGCGTAGAAAGCCATGACCCCAGCGTATGCTCCGCTACGCCTGCACGTGCCCGAACCATCGGGCCGTCCCGGCTGCAAGACCGACTTCACCTACCTGCGCCTGAACGACGCCGGCCTGGTGCGCAAACCCCCGATCGATGTAGAACCCGCCGATACCGCCGACCTCTCCCGTGGCCTGATCCGAGTACTCGATGACCAGGGCAACGCCCTGGGCGAATGGGCCGAAGACGTGCCTGTAGAGATCCTCCGCCAGGGCATGCGAGCCATGCTCAAGACCCGCATCTTCGACAACCGCATGGTGGTCGCCCAGCGCCAGAAGAAGATGTCGTTCTACATGCAGAGCCTCGGCGAGGAAGCCATCGGCAGCGCCCAGGCGCTGGCCCTGAATGTCGACGACATGTGCTTCCCCACCTATCGCCAGCAAAGCATCCTGATGGCCCGCGAAGTGCCACTGGTGGACATGATCTGCCAACTGCTGTCCAACGAGCGCGATCCGCTCAAGGGGCGCCAACTGCCGATCATGTACTCGGTGAAAGAAGCCGGGTTCTTCACCATCTCCGGCAACCTGGCGACCCAGTTCGTGCAGGGCGTGGGCTGGGGCATGGCCTCGGCGATCAAGGGCGATACCAAGATCGCTTCGGCCTGGATTGGCGACGGCGCCACCGCCGAATCGGACTTCCACACCGCCCTGACCTTCGCCCACGTCTACCGGGCGCCGGTGATCCTCAACGTGGTCAACAACCAATGGGCGATCTCCACCTTCCAGGCCATCGCCGGTGGTGAAGCCACCACCTTCGCCGGACGCGGCGTGGGTTGCGGCATCGCCTCGCTGCGGGTCGACGGCAACGACTTCATCGCCGTGTACGCCGCCTCGCGCTGGGCCGCCGAACGCGCCCGCCGCAACCTCGGCCCGACCCTGATCGAGTGGGTCACCTACCGTGCCGGCCCGCACTCCACCTCCGACGATCCGTCCAAGTACCGGCCGGCCGACGACTGGAGCCACTTCCCGCTCGGCGACCCGATCGCTCGCCTCAAGCAGCACCTGATCAAGCTCGGCCACTGGTCCGAAGAGGAACACGCCGCGCTCAGCGCCGAACTCGAAGCCCAGGTCATCGCCGCGCAGAAGGAAGCCGAACAGTTCGGCACCCTCGCCGGTGGCCAGATCCCCAGCGCCGCGACCATGTTCGAGGATGTCTACAAGGACATGCCCGAGCACCTGAAACGCCAACGCCAGCAACTGGGGGTTTGAGATGAACGATCACAACAACAATATCCAGCTGGACACCGCCATGACCACCACCACCATGACCATGATCCAGGCCCTGCGCTCGGCCATGGATGTGATGCTCGAGCGTGACGACAACGTCGTGGTGTTCGGCCAGGACGTGGGGTATTTCGGCGGCGTGTTCCGCTGCACCGAAGGCCTGCAGGCCAAGTACGGCACCTCGCGGGTGTTCGACGCACCGATCTCGGAAAGCGGCATCATCGGCACCGCCGTCGGCATGGGCGCCTATGGCCTGCGGCCGGTGGCGGAAATCCAGTTCGCCGACTATGTCTACCCGGCCACCGACCAGATCATCTCCGAAGCCGCGCGCCTGCGTTATCGCTCCGCCGGCCAGTTCACCGCGCCGCTGACCATGCGCATGCCTTGCGGCGGCGGCATCTATGGCGGCCAGACCCACAGCCAGAGCATCGAGGCGGTGTTCACCCAGGTCTGCGGCCTGCGTACCGTGATGCCATCCAACCCCTACGACGCCAAGGGCCTGCTGATCGCCTCCATCGAGAACGATGACCCGGTGATCTTCCTGGAGCCCAAGCGCCTGTACAACGGCCCGTTCGACGGCCACCACGACCGTCCCGTGACCCCGTGGTCCAAGCACCCGTCGGCCCAGGTGCCGGACGGCTACTACAAGGTCCCGCTGGACGTGGCGGCCATCGCCCGCCCCGGCAAGGACGTCACCGTGCTGACCTACGGCACCACGGTCTATGTCTCGCAAGTGGCGGCCGAGGAAACCGGCATCGACGCCGAGGTCATCGACCTGCGCAGCCTGTGGCCACTGGACCTGGACACCATCGTCAAATCGGTGAAGAAGACCGGCCGTTGCGTGGTGGTGCACGAGGCCACCCGGACCTGCGGTTTCGGCGCCGAGCTGGTGTCGCTGGTGCAAGAGCATTGCTTCCATCACCTGGAGGCCCCGATCGAGCGCGTCACTGGTTGGGATACGCCGTATCCCCACGCGCAGGAGTGGGCATATTTCCCAGGGCCGTCCCGAGTGGGCGCGGCGCTGCAACGGGTCATGGAGGTCTGAATGGGCACGCACGTTATCAAGATGCCGGACATCGGCGAAGGCATCGCAGAAGTAGAACTGTCGCAGTGGCACGTGAAGGTTGGCGACCTGGTGGTCGAAGACCAGGTGCTGGCAGACGTGATGACGGACAAGGCCATGGTCGACATCCCCTCCCCGGTCCACGGCAAAGTGCTGGCCCTGGGCGGCGAGCCGGGTGAAGTGATGGCGGTAGGCAGCATCCTGATCAGCATCGAGGTCGAGGGGGCGGGCAACCTCAAGGACTCCGACCAGCTGCCGACGCCGAGCAAGGCGCCAGCCGCCGCGGAAAAACCGGCCGCCGCGCCGGTGGCCGCCGCACCTCAAGTGGAAAAACCGGCTCCCGCCTGCCAGGCCGCCGCCAGCCGTCCGGCCCAGGCTCCGGTCGCCCGGGAAGCCAACGAGCGCCCACTGGCCTCGCCGGCGGTGCGCAAGCATGCCCTGGACCTGGGCATCCAGCTGCGCCTGGTACAAGGCAGCGGCCCTGCCGGCCGCGTCCTGCATGAAGACCTGGACGCCTACCTGGCCCAGGGCACCCGGGCGGCGCACGGACATTCGGCGCCATCTGCCGGTTATGCCGAGCGCCACGACGAGGAGCAGATCCAGGTGATCGGCATGCGCCGCAAGATCGCCCAGCGCATGCAGGAATCCAAGCACCGCGCCGCGCACTTCAGCTATGTCGAGGAAGTGGACGTCACCGCCCTGGAAGAGCTGCGCATCCACCTCAACGAGAAGCATGGCGCCACCCGCGGCAAGCTGACCCTGCTGCCGTTCCTGGTACGGGCGATGGTCGTGGCCCTGCGCGACTTCCCGCAGATCAACGCACGCTACGACGATGAAGCCCAGGTCATCACCCGCCACGGTGCGGTGCACGTCGGGGTCGCCACCCAGAGCGACGTTGGCCTGATGGTGCCGGTGGTGCGCCACGCCGAGGCCCGCAGCCTGTGGGGCAACGCCGAGGAGATCGTGCGCCTGGCCAAGGCCGCCCGTGCCGGCAAGGCCGCCCGTGAAGAACTGTCCGGCTCGACCATCACCCTCACCAGCCTCGGCGCCCTGGGCGGGATCGTCAGCACGCCGGTGCTGAACCTGCCGGAAGTGGCCATTGTCGGGGTCAACAAGATCGTCGAGCGGCCCATGGTGATCAAGGGCCAGATCGTGATTCGCAAGATGATGAACCTCTCCAGCTCCTTCGATCACCGGGTGGTCGACGGCATGGACGCCGCGCAATTCATCCAGGCCATCCGCGGCCTGCTCGAACAACCCGCCACGCTGTTTGTGGAGTAAGACATGCAACAGACTCTCAACACCCAACTGCTGATCATCGGTGGCGGCCCTGGCGGCTATGTCGCAGCGATCCGCGCCGGCCAGCTGGGGATCTCCACCATCCTGGTGGAAGGCCAGTCCCTGGGCGGCACCTGCCTGAACATCGGCTGCATTCCGTCCAAGGCACTGATCCACGTAGCCGAGCAGTTCCACCAGACCCGCCACCACAGCCAGGGCTCGGCCCTGGGCATCGAAGTGGCGGCGCCGACCCTGAACATCGGCAAGAGCGTGGAATGGAAGGACGGCATCGTCGACCGCCTGACCACCGGGGTCGCGGCCCTGCTGAAAAAGAACAAGGTCCAGGTGATCCATGGCTGGGCCCGGGTGATCGACGGCAAGACCGTGGAAATCGACGGCGCCGACACCCGTATCCAGTGCGAGCACCTGCTGCTGGCCACCGGTTCCAAGAGCGTCAACCTGCCGATGCTGCCCCTTGGCGGGCCGATCATCTCCTCCACCGAGGCCCTGGCGCCCAAGGTCCTGCCCAAGCGCCTGGCCGTGGTCGGCGGTGGCTACATCGGCCTGGAACTGGGCATCGCCTACCGCAAGCTGGGGGTGGAGGTCAGCGTGGTCGAGGCCCAGGAGCGCATCCTGCCGGCCTATGACGCCGAGCTGACCCAACCGGTGCTGGAATCGGTCAAGCAACTGGGGATCAAGCTCTACCTCAAGCACAGCGTGCTGGGCTTCGATGCCGGCACCAGCAGCCTGCAGGTACGCGAGCCCAACGGCGACACCCTGGCCCTGGCAACCGACCAGGTGCTGGTGGCAGTGGGCCGCAAGCCCAACACCCAGGGCTGGAACCTGGAAGCGCTGAACCTGGACATGAACGGCTCGGCGATCAAGATCGACGCACGCTGCCAGACCAGCATGCGCAACGTCTGGGCCATCGGCGACCTGAGCGGCGAGCCGATGCTGGCCCACCGGGCCATGGCCCAGGGCGAGATGGTGGCCGAGCTGATCGCTGGCAAGCACCGGGAGTTCACCCCGGCGGCGATCCCGGCGGTGTGCTTCACCGATCCGGAAGTGGTGGTGGTCGGCAAGACGCCGGACGAAGCCAAGGCCGCCGGCCTGGACTGCATCGTCAGCAGCTTCCCGTTCGCTGCCAACGGCCGGGCCATGACCCTGGAATCCAAGGGTGGCTTCGTGCGCGTGGTGGCACGGCGCGACAACCACCTGGTGGTCGGCTGGCAGGCGGTGGGCGTCGGGGTTTCCGAATTGTCCACGGCCTTTGGCCAATCCCTGGAGATGGGCGCGCGCCTGGAAGACATCGGCGGCACCATCCACGCCCACCCGACCCTGGGCGAGGCCGTCCAGGAAGCCGCGTTGCGCGCCTTGGGCCACGCACTGCACATGTAACCACCAGAGCGTAGGAGCGAGGCTGCCCGCGATAAGGCCAGCAGGTACGCCAGAGATGTCGAACCGTCTGCGCCGATATCATCGCGAGCACGCTTCGCTCCTACAGAAAAGATGCAAAGCAGGTCGCTATCCGTGGGGTGACGGGAGGGTTCATGAGCAGGCTAAGTTTTTTTGCTCCCCCTCCCATCGTCCGGGGTGCGGCCTGCCCCCGGAATGCAGTATTGTTGTGCCCATCCAATAAAAACGTCAGAAGCCTTGAGCCGTTCCGACGGTTGTTAAGAGATAGAGGGTGTCATGGGTAACGAAAGCATCAATTGGGACAAGCTGGGTTTTGACTACATCAAGACAGACAAGCGCTATCTGTCGTACTGGCGCAATGGCGAGTGGGACGCAGGCACCCTGACCGAAGACAACGTGCTGCACATCAGCGAGGGCTCCACCGCCCTGCACTATGGCCAGCAGTGCTTCGAGGGCCTCAAGGCCTACCGCTGCAAGGACGGTTCGATCAACCTGTTCCGCCCGGACCAGAACGCCGCCCGCATGCAGCGCAGCTGCGCTCGCCTGCTGATGCCGCAAGTACCGACCGAACAATTCATCGAAGCGTGCAAGGCCGTGGTCAAGGCCAACGAGCGCTTCATCCCGCCCTACGGCACCGGCGGCGCGCTGTACCTGCGCCCGTTCGTGATCGGCGTGGGCGACAACATCGGCGTGCGCACCGCACCCGAGTTCATCTTCTCGATCTTCGCCATTCCGGTCGGTGCCTACTTCAAGGGCGGCCTGACCCCGCACAACTTCCTGATCTCCAGCTATGACCGTGCAGCGCCACAGGGCACCGGCGCGGCCAAGGTCGGTGGCAACTACGCCGCCAGCCTGATGCCCGGCTCCCAGGCCAAGAAGGCCAGCTTCGCCGACTGCATCTACCTGGACCCGCTGACCCACAGCAAGATCGAGGAAGTCGGCTCGGCCAACTTCTTCGGGATCACCCATGACGACAAGTTCGTGACCCCGAACTCGCCATCGGTACTGCCAGGTATCACCCGCCTGTCGCTGATCGAACTGGCCAAAAGCCGCCTGGGCCTGGAAGTGGTCGAGGGCGACGTGTTCATCGACAAGCTCGGCGACTTCAAGGAAGCCGGCGCCTGCGGTACCGCTGCGGTGATCACCCCGATCGGCGGCATCGAGTACCAGAACAAGCTGCACGTGTTCTACAGCGAAAAAGAAGTCGGTCCGATCACCCAGAAGCTCTACAAGGAGCTGACTGGCGTGCAGACCGGCGAAGTCGAGGCTCCGGCCGGCTGGATCGTCAAGGTCTGACCCGCCCCGCTTCACCCGAGCCCGCCCCTGCTTGCCAGCGGCGGGCTTTTTATTGTCCAGCGCTTGGCTCAGTTGCTGCCGATGCGCTTGCCCGGCCGCACCGCCACCTGGCTGGCCTGGCCATCGCGCTGCTTGCCGTGGCGCGCCTGGGCGATCAACGCGGGGATCAACGGCCCCTCCGGCAGGTGCTTCCAGAACCGTGCCGGCAAGTGCCCCTGCATGACCTTGGGGTTGAGCCGCGCCGGGTTGAAGATATGGCTGTAGTAGGTCAACCACAGCTCGCCCCCGGGGTCTTCCATGCCCTGGGCCAACTGTTGCCAGCCAAGTGGACACTGGCGCTGGTACAGCAGGCGTTCGCCATCGAAATACACCCCGTCCCGGGGCGTGGCGATCATCCAGCGCTGGCGCCCCATGCGCCCGATGAAATGCTCGCTGGCGCTGGCCAGGATGTCGTGGGCCGGCTCATGCCAGGCCACGAATTGCGGCTGCTCGGCCAGGGCCGAACGCCCTGGCGGCACCGCGATAAAACGCACGAAAGCGTGCAAATGATGGGCCTCGCGATCCACCTGGCGGATGCGCCGTTGCAATTCGCTGCCCAAGGGGTCGCCGCTGAGCATGGCCGTGCGGTCGCCATGGCTGACCCGCCACAACACCTCGTACAACAGGCTCCAGCGTTGCTCGCCGCAATAGCTTCCCGCCCGTTGCAACAAGCCCAGCAGGGCCAGGGGAATGCGCGCCTGGAACGGCCCGGGCTGCTGCGGATAGTCCTGCTGCTGGCCGAACAGGTCGGCCTCGCAGGCGCCGGACCAACTGACCTGGCTGGGGTCGATGCCATGGCTGAGCAAGCGCCGGGCCTGCTCGCGCCAGGTGTCGAACGACTCGTGGCAGTCCAGGTCGATCATCCCCACAACCCCATCTGCTGCGGCTGCGGGCGATCGCGCAGTTGCTGGTAGAGCTGCGCGCTGCTGGTCTCGGCCTGGCGCGGGTGATAGTCGCTGGTGATCAGGAACGGCTTGGCCTTGCCCAGCACGCACCGCATGCGCGCCAGGTCCTCGAAGCGGATGCGCCGTTCCCGGCGCAGCTCCACCAGGCGCTGGGTGGTACGCAGGCCGATCCCCGGGATACGCGCGATCAACGCTGGTTCGGCGCGGTTCAGGTCCAGGGGAAACAGGCTGCGGTTCTCCAGGGCCCAGGCCAGCTTGGGGTCGATGTCCAGGGCCAGGTGCCCGGGCCCCTTGAACAGTTCATTGGCGCTGAAGCCATAACCGCGCAACAGGAAGTCGGCCTGGTACAGGCGGTGCTCGCGCATCAGCGGCGGCGCGGCCAGGGGCACGCTCTTCGGGCTGTTGGGGATCGGGCTGAAGGCCGAGTAATAGACCCGGCGCAGGCGGAAGTTGCCGTACAACGCCTCGGCACTGTGCAAGATGGTGCTGTCGTCGGTGTCGTCAGCGCCAACGATCATCTGCGTGCTCTGCCCAGCCGGGGCGAAACGCGGTGCCCGGGGCTCGTTGAGCACCGTCTGCTCGCCGGTGTGGATGGTGCGCATGGCCTGCTTGATCGAGCCCAGCTGCTTTTCCGGGGCCAGGGTCCTGAGGCCCTGGTCGGTGGGCAACTCGACATTCACGCTCAAGCGGTCGGCATAGCGCCCGGCCTGCTCGATCAACGCGGGGTCGGCATCAGGGATGGTCTTGAGGTGGATGTAGCCACGGAACTCGTGCTCCTCACGCAAGAGCCTGGCCACCTGCACCAACTGCTCCATGGTGTAGTCCGCCGAGCGGATGATCCCGGAACTGAGGAACAGCCCGCTGACGCAGTTGCGCCGATAGAAGTCCAGGGTCAGGCGTACCACTTCCTCGGGGGTGAAGCGGGCCCGTGGCACATCGCTGGAACGGCGGTTGACGCAATACTGGCAGTCGTAAAGGCAGAAGTTGGTCAGGAGGATCTTCAGCAACGAGACGCAGCGCCCGTCCGGCGTGTAGCTATGGCAGATGCCCATGCCGTTGGTCGAGCCCAACCCTTCCTTGCCCTGGGAGCTGCGCTTGGGGGCGCCACTGCTGGCGCAGGAAGCGTCGTACTTGGCGGCATCGGCGAGGATGCCCAGCTTGTCGATCAGTTGCATGGCCGGACCCGGATACTGTTTTTATATACAGTAAAGAATTCGCCCTTGCCAGTTCAAGGGGGCCGGGGGGCTGGATCATGAAAAAATACCCCGGATAACCCGGACAAATCCCTCGCCAGATTCGCCAAAGCCCTTAAGATACGCGCCCCTCCCCGCCCCGAGAAAGGACTGCTCCATGCGCCACCCCGCCGCCTCCTGGTTATTGACCCTGATCCTGCTGCCCATCTGGCAGACCCAGGCCGCGACAACGCCCACGACCCCGGCCGAAGCGGTATCGAACAAGGTCCTGGCGCAGTCGCAATGGCAGGCCCAGGCCCAGCAATGCCCGGCGACGCTGATCCCGAAACGAGCGCAGGCAAGTCTCGACCGCGGCGACAACTGCAGCGAGGCCGAGCACATGGAAAGCTGCCTGCAACACTGCAAGGCCGGCGATGGCAATGACTGCTACTGGCTAGCCATCAACGTGCAAAAGGCCAAGGGCCCGGCCATGGGCTATGAGCCGCTGTTCCAGAGAGCCTGCAGCCTGGGCGTGATGTCCGGCTGCACCAACCGTGCGGCCGGGATGTTCGTGGCCAGCCCCGACGACGAGTCCGTGCGCCAGTGCGTAACCCAGACCTACGCCAAGGCCTGCGAGACGGACGACCCCTGGGCCTGCACCATGTACGGGTTCAACCTGAGCCAGGGCATTGGCACCCCGCCGGACAGCATCAAGGCCCTCAAGGTGCTGGACAGGTCCTGCAACAAGCACGGTCTCAAGGACCCGGCCTGCACCGCCGCCATCCAGCTCCAGCAGAAGATCCAGGACAAGCTCGCGGCGCCCAAGCCCTGAGGCCGCCATTCAGGACCCCATGGCTCGCCGCGGGCCATGGCCCAGGCGCTGGCGCAGCCATTCATAGCCGCTGACCAGCATGATGCCCGCCAGCACCAGCGCGGCGCCGAAGATGAAGCTCGGCTCCAGGGGCTCGTGCAGCAGCCACACGCCAAAACCGATGCCGAACAGCGGCGTCATGAACGACAGTACCCCCAGGCGCGAGGCCAGGTAGCGGCGCAGCAGGCCGAACCAGATCAGGAAGCTGGCAAAAGACACCACCAGCACCTGGAAGCTCAGGCTGGTGATGACCAGCGGGGTGAAGCGGATGGAGGCTTGCCCGGACAACCAGGCCGCCAATCCCAACCAGACGCAGGCACCCAGCAACTGGTACTGCAAGGTCCGGGTGGTGGGGCTCGAAGCCAGGCGTGAACAGCGCACCACCACCGTGGTCGCCCCCCAGGCGGCACCGCCCAGCAGGCCGAGGAAATCCCCCAGCAATGCATTGCCCCCGGCGCCCTGGGACGAAGGCCCGCTGAAGGCCACGACAATACCGGCGAACGCCACGCCGATCCCCAGCCATTGCATCGACTTGAGACGCTCGGCGGGTAGCCGCCAATGCAGGCCCAGGGCGGCGAAGATCGGCGCGGTATAAAGGAAGATCGCCATATGCGAAGCACTGGTATGACGCAGGCCCTCGCCCACCAGCAGGAACTCCAGGGCAAACAGCGCGCCCACCAGCAGGCCGGGGCGCCAGTGACCTTCACGCAGGCCCAGGCGCTCGCCGCGCCAGAGCATCAGCAGCCCCACCAGTAATGCAGCGCCAGCGGAACGCAGGGCAATCTGCATGATCGGCGCGATGTCCTGGGCGGTGGCCTTGAGCGCCACCTGTTGCAGGCCCCAGACGGCACACAGGCCGACCATCAGGCTGCAAGCCGTGGCATCGAGGGGTTGGCGTACAGCCATGACGGTTCCTTGGGTGGATGATTCAGGTGGGCTATTGTCCACCTGACAGAATTGCTAGATATAGCTGGCCTACGCCAACTCATAGCGAGTTAAAGACAACCGCATCAGAAATTTCCGGGAAGGGACTTCCAAGCAACGCCCTCAAGGAGCCGCTGTTTTCTATGGGGTTTGAATTAGCAGCAACGCGATGAAAAGACGGACAAGCCAAGGTCGAACCCAGCGTCGAGGTGATGGCTGGCACCAGGCAGGCTTGCAGACACGGCTCCCCCCCAAGTAGCAGAGAATGTTGATAAAGCTGCGCCGGAAAGAAATCAATTCCTCACTAGCAAACCCAAATCACCACAGGCAAACACTTGCAGCGTCCTGAAGGACGCGCCTTGAGCGTTCAAATCTGCTGTGCGACTGATTCCACTGAACTCAAGTGTTAGCCAGGATCAGGCGCTGCTTCACCCCGGCTCGGCACTCCCAGCAGTACTGGCTTGGCCTCTTTCAATGAGGCACTCGGTTCGCTACTCGCCCTACCGTCTGAGAAGGCAGCTCGCCGAAGAAGTCTTGATAGTACTTGGAGAAGCGCCCCAAGTGACTGAACCCGGCGTCCAGGGCGGCGCCTTGGATCTTGTCGTGTGGCGACAACAGCATCAACTTGCGAGCGACATTCAACCGCACCGTCCGAACATAGTTGGATGGTGACATGCCCATGACCGACTCGAAACTATATTGAAGCGTGCGGCGACTCACCTTCAGGTAATTGCACATCTCCAAGACCCCAAATTCCTCATTGGAGAAATTGTCGAACAGGAGTTCACAACTTCTATCAACAATGTATGCACGGGTACTAGGCGGCAACACCCGAAGCACACCATCGGCTTCGCTCAGTGCGATTTCCTGTATGGAGCCCATCAAACGCTTGGTACTGGCTTGGCACACCTCACCTGGAGGGCTATCGACAAAGTTCTGCAGAACAGTCTTTTGGAAGTCCAGAACCGATCCATGGGAAGGCGTGATGAACGTCTCGAATACCCCCTTGAGAGACTTGATCTTTGCCCCCTCGGTGATGTGCTCCAAGAAAAAGTCTCTATCCAGCGTGACGATATAGGCACAAATCATGCTTTTCGAAATGGCATGAATAGGCTTGCCGGAGGAAACATGAAAACTTCCAGAGTTTACGTATCTTCCATTAATGAGAATATCGCTATCGCCCTGAATGTTAATAAGCATGATTTTATCGGACGGTACATATCCAATCTGTTCCACCAAAGGGGTGTTAATTATTTCCTTGGTGACGCGCACCCGCTTATCCAACTGGATATCAGACAGCATGCCGTGAAACTTGGACTTCTTCTCCAACTGGTGATATCGGTTGTCGAGCCATTGGTCAAGGCCATTGGCATGCTCGCAAACATCGTTGGAGACAGAAAATCGAACAGCATTGGTATCGGCGGAACTCATGATCGTTTACATCCACACGGGGGGAGCTAGTACATCAAGAGCAAGGAGCGTGCCGACAAGAGCCAAAAAACCCTTAATTTTCATAAAGTAAAGTCAAACGCCCGTAGATCCGACAAAAGTCTTGAACACAGGCTTTGACAAGCGTGTTTTTTTTAAAAAAACAATAAAAAGACCAACCAGAAATAACGATTCGAAATAATCAGACTTGAACAGGAGCACTACCCTAGTGCACACATGCTCAAGCGTGAGGCGCCATCAGAACGCTGTTACTAAGGTGTTACCGTTGTCCACAAAAAAGGGTGCACAGGGCACCCTTCACCGAGATCGTACGAAACCTATCCGAAGTGGCCTGCCGTAACACCACCATCAAGTGCGTAGATCATACCGTTGGTGTAGGCCGCATCTTCAGAAGACAAATGCTCAATGACCTTCCCAACTTCTTCCGGAGCAGCGAAGCGACCAAGAGGAACTTCTTTCATGTAGGAGCGTTTTTCCTTCTCCGGATCAGCCGCCTCAGCGAACAACCGATCCATCATTTGGGTCTGCACGAACCCCGGGCAGACTGCATTAGAACGAATTCCAAACTTCCCGTAGTCCAGTGCCAAACAACGAACCAAACCAATGACTCCATGTTTGGACGCACAATATGCTGCGTAGCCCGAAGCCCCGCGAACACCCGCATCGGAGCTGACGGCAACGAAGCTTCCCCCCTTGAGTTCCATGAAGACTTGCATGGCACTCTTGGCCAGAAGGTAAGTGCCTGTGAGGTTGACGGAGATCTGCAGATCCCAATCACTGCGTGGCATCTCATCGATCCGGCCCGTACGAGCCACACCGGCACAGGAAACAACTGCCGATAACCACCCGAAACGCTCTTTGGCATGGGCGATCAAAGCCCTGACCTCGGATTCGTTCGCGACATCGACGGCACGAAAATCGAACACTCCACCGATAGCCTTGATCTGCTCGGCCGTGTGTTCCATCCCGGCCAGGTCCCGGTCAGCGCCCACAACGGTGTAACCGCGTTGGGCAAATACCCGCGCTGTAGCCTGCCCGATACCGGAAGCTGCCCCTGTGATGACGGCTACGTTTTTCATGATGTGCTCCACTACTTGCTCAGTGACCAGGACTTACTGCGCGAGGAAGCCGCCATCGATGACAAATTCAGCGCCGGTAGCGAACTTCGATTCGTCCGAGGCGAGGAACAGTGCCATGTTGGCGATATCCATCGGTTCCCCCAAGTGACCAATCGGATGGAGCCTGGCCAAGCGAGCCAGTTCCGCCGGGTCATCCCCTACCATCGGGGTTTTGATGTAGCCCGGGTGGATGCTGTTGACCCTGACCTTGTAGCCTTTGCGCCCGGCGTGCAGCGCGGCGGATTTCGTCAAGTTGCGAACGCCAGCCTTGCCGGCGCTGTAGGCGGCATAGGTATCGATACCAACGATGCCCTCGATCGAAGACAGGTTGATGATCGATCCGCCGCGCGTCTTCAAGGCCTTCATGCCGTGCTTGGTGCCGAAGAAGGTGCCATTGAGGTTGACATCGAGCTCGCGCTTCCAGTCCTCGAAACTCATGTCTTCAACGTTGCCGGGAACGGCAATGCCAGCACTGTTCATCACCACATCAACCTGGCCAAACCGGGCCTGCGACTGCTCGAATAGCTCGACCCAGTTGGACTCGTTGCGCACGTCGAGCCGAACGAACATGGCTTCACTCCCTGCGGCAACGATCTCATCAATCAGGGCGCTGGCGGCCTGCTCGTTGATATCCCCCAACACGAGCTTGGCACCCTCCTGGGCAAAGCGAAGAGCGGTAGCCCTTCCAAGACCTGAGCATGCTCCGGAGATAACAGCGACTTTTCCTTCAAGGCGCATGGCAGGCTCCTTACTTCTTGCTGATCTGGGCCAGGACTTTCTGCGCGACGGCTGCCGACGAGGCCGGGTTCTGCCCCGTAATGACCAAGCCATCTTGCACTGAGTGTTCGGTCCAATCCGATGCTTTGGTGTAGAGCGCACCGAGCGCCTTGAGGTCGGTCTCCACCAGATAGGGAACGTGTTCGACCATCGCCACCGCCGCCTCTTCGCTGTCGCTGAAAGCGGTCACGTTGAGGCCCTTGACGAGCGGACTGCCGTCAACTTTTTTGACCTCAAGCAGCGCGCAACCGGCATGGCAGATGGTGGCGACAGGCTTGCCTGCGCCCAGCAACGACTCGATCAAGCGAATCGACGCCTGGTCATGACGCAGATCCCAGAGCGGGCCATGGCCGCCTGGATAGATCGCAGCGGCAATGGCTGCGGGGCTTAGGCTGGACAGTTCGGTGGTGCTTTCCAAGGCCTGGTGCAACTGAGCATCCTTGGCGAAGCGAGCGTAAACCTCACTGTCTTTGAGAGCCTCGATCGATGCTGGATCGATAGGCGCATGACCGCCCTTGGGCGTTGCCAGGAGCGTTGGCTGGCCAGCGTCTTTCACCGCGTAATAGGGAACCAGGAACTCTTCGAGCCACAGGCCAGTGCTACGACCGGTGTCACCGAGTACAGCGTGGGAGGTCAGGATGAATACGACGCTCATGTTTCAGCCTCAAGCAGTGGAAAAATGACAGGAACAAGGGTGAGCCATGCCCACCCTTGTCGGCTTAGTGGATCTGCTCGCTCCACAATTTCTGGGCGTCGTAGCAGGTCTGGTTGAGCTGCGAGCCGTCCTTGAGCAGCCAACTGATTGGCCCAACCATTTGCAGGATGAATGTGGTGTCGGCCAGCATTTTGGTCTCTTCGTGCTCGGCACCGGTAGCCTCGTACAGGTAGCCGTCCTTGATGCACAGCGCGCCGCCATTTTCAGGACCACCACGCAGTTCCAGGATGCCGTCGAAGACATAACCTTCTGCTGGGCCGTGATGGATGTGAGGTGCCAGGATCGAACCATTCGGGCAGAAGAACATGACCGTCCAGATACCGAATTCCGGCGCCACGTTCAGCAGCTTCCATTTAACGCCACCGGAGTGGAATTGCTCGGGAAAGTCCTGCCATTGGACTTCGTTGACTTGGACGTATGCGTCTTTGGGTTTCTGGACTTGCATCATCGGGACTCGCTCAGGTCGTACATTGAATTTCTTATGGCCAAAAGCTAACACCCACCTTTGCGGCCCCCTATCCGGTTTTGGCAACCAATCACCGGCGGCGCAATGTTCTTTCCTGGGAGCAATAAGACGCCGGCAGCATCTTCATAACGCTGCCGGCCAACCAGAGGATTGGGTGAACGATGGATCACAGGTGCTTCGCGAACCACTCGATCGCGTACTGGGAAGACTGGTCGAAGCCCGAGAGATAGGGGTCGAAATGACCACCCTCCAGCAGCTCCAGATGCTTGGGCTGCAGTGCTTGTTCATAGGCTTTCAACGCGAGGTCGGTCACCGTCAGCGCGTCCCGCTTGGCCACCAGCATCAGCAAGGGCGTCGGACTGATCCGGTCGATCACGCTGCCTGGTTCGTACTCATTGAGCATCTCGACACTGCGCAGGGTGACTTCATTGCGCCAAGCGGGCGCCCTCTGCTTCTGGCTGCCGACAAAGAAGTCATAGGCATCTTGGCCGGGCAGCGCGCAATCACTTTTCGGATCTTCATTGACCACTTCAAGCATCACAGGCCCAGCGCCCTGATACCTGGCCGCACGATCTTCCTCGAAAGCAGCAAACAGGCCAGGCAGGAGGTCAGGCCGGATGGCCAAGCGCAGGTCCATGGAGCCGCTGATGTCTGGAACCTGGGCCACCACGCATTTCACACGCCGGTCGTAAGCCGCCACTTGCAGCACGTGGCCACCGCTGTAGCTCGATCCCCACACGCCGATACGCAAAGGGTCTACCTGCGCGAGCGTGGCCGCGAAGGTCATCGCATCACGGTAGTCGCGCACTTGCAGGACGGGATCGACTTCCTGGCGAGGCAGCCCCTCGCTGGCACCGAAGTTGCGGTTGTCATAGATCAGCACCGCGAAACCAGCATCGGCGAAGGCTTCGCCATATTTGTCCAGGTACTGCTCCTTGACCGCCGAGAAGCCGTGCGCCATCACGATGGTCGGCGAACGGCCGCGGGTACCTGGACTGAATAGCCAGCCCGCCAGGGTCAGGCCATCCTGTGTCTTGAACGCAATATCAGTGCGCATCTGGGGGGCTCCTTAAAGGATGTCTACAGCTTTGGTGTTCAGGACATCCGAGGCCACCAGGTAGTTGGGGTCACGCATTTCAACCCAGCCACAGAACGGAGGATTGGTGCTCCACCCCAGCAGGCGCTGGATACGCCCTGGGTACTCGCGTACCCGATCACGTGGCACTGCGATGTAGGCGTTCTCCTCCTGGCGCAGATAACCGAGCACCAGGGTGGTTGCGATCGCCGTTCGGGGCCGATCCACAGTCGTGTTCTGACCGCCACCGTGGTAAGTCGAGCCCAGATAGATCAAGCCGTCGCCAGGATTCATCTGCGCCGGAACCGACTCTTCATAGGTTGGAGCCCGGTCATCGTCCCACTTGTGGCTACCAGGAATGACGCGAGTAGCCCCGTTGGCTTCGCTGTACTCGCTCAGTGCGTAGAGCACCTGGACTTGGCTGTCCGGGCCAGGGTGGCGGCGGTGGTGGGCAATATCGTCGCGATGCAAAGGCTGCAACCCCTGTCCCGGCATGATCATGATTGCCTGGGTCAGCGATACCTGCAGCGTTGGGATCGCCTCGTATTGGGTGTCGTTCAGCCAGTACTTGAACGGCTTGCACAGCAGGCGTTCGGCAGCGCCATAGAAGTGCGGCTGGGTGATCAATTCCTGCATGTGCCTTGAGCGATTGAACAACCCCGATATTCGTCGCGTCTGGTTGCCTACGAAATACCCTTCTCCGGTAGGTGTCATGTCCAACTCGGCCCGCAGGTCTGCCCAAAGACCGTCGAGGGTGGATGTGTGCAACATGTTCTCGACGATGCAACCACCGTCGCGCTCAAAGCACTCCAGCACGTCATCAATGGTCGCCGTGTTGGGCAACTTCGTCAGGCCTTTCTTGCTCATGGGGAAACTCCGGGAGAAATCTGATTTCGATCCCGTTATACAAGTCCCTCCTCGGAGCCCTTAGCCAGAATCGGCAACCCACGACCGCACAGCACTGGACTGATGAAAACGTTGCTGCGCATTCCAGGCATGGGCCCTCGCAACAAGGTGCCTAGCAATGCCTATAGCTGCTGTGGTGCTTGGGTATTGGGTGATGCACTGGCCTTGATCGCGAACTTGCAGCCCGCGCTCACCGGGCCATTGATACGGGGAAACATTTTTGCCGTGGTGGTCGGCCAACGGGGGCGTTTCATTCAAGCAAACGAAAAAACAGGCCCAGGCGCCATTTCAGCGTTGCCGATATTGGCTAGGGGGTACCGCCAGCCGCTCTGATAATCGGCTTGTAACTCGACGATTGAAACCAGGCACACAATGCTTTGTTCGAGGTCGGGACGGGCCAAAACCTTACTAATCAGAGACTAATAAAATGAATAAGACAGTCACCGTCATCGGTACCGGCCTGATGGGCTCCGCTTTCGCCAACACCCTGCTCAAGGCCGGCACAAAAGTGACGGTCTGGGATGGTCGCCCATCCGCCGCTGCCGGTGTCGTGGCCAATGGAGCTACCCTGGCCTCCTCGTTCGCCGATGCCGTCAACGCAAGTGATGTCGTGCTGTCCATCATCAGCAGCGCATCGGGCGGCGTCGCCCTGTTCCGGGAACACGCCAGCAAGCTCGACCTGAACAATCGTTTCGTGATCAACCTGAGCACTGCCATGCCTGAAGATGGCGAACAGTTCCGCTCGGCCGTGGAAGGCAACGGCGGCAAGTTCATCAACGGCGCCATAACCTCTTATCCGGATCTGATCGGCGGCCCGTACACCATCGTCCAATACTCCGGTAATCCTGACATCTGGAGGCAGGTCGAGCAGACCATGAAGCCGGTTGCCCCGGAAGGCACCCTCTATACCGGTGAGGACCTCGCCGTCCCATGCACCGTCGACGCCGCCATGACCGGCAGTTTCTACGCAGTGGCCTTGGCCGGGTTCCTGGAGGCCGCCGCCTACGCCAAGACCCACGGCGTCGACGCCATCCAGTTGGGGGACTTCGCTGACAAGTGCATCGATCTCCTGCGTTACAAGGTCAAGAAGAGCATCAAGGAAATCGAGTCCAACGACTTCAGCACCATCCAGGCCACCGTGGACGTCTACCTGGACGCCGTAGTCCAGTGGCGCGATGCCCTCCGTGCCTGTGGCCTGCGCGCAAGCCTGATCGGCGCGGTGGCCGATGACCTGGCCGAGACTCAAAAAGCGGGCCATGGCGGCCTGGGCTTCTGCGCTCAGTACCTGACGGCCAAGAACCAGTAGAACGCATTGCTGAAGCCCCGGTGCGTGCGACCCAGCCATACCGGGGCTTCTTTCTGCCCAGGCGACAGACTGGCGACGCCCACCTCAGCGCAACCACAGGCAAACACCCAGGCCACAGTGGGTTTAACCGAGGTTGCCAATTTCGGATATAGGACTGATCAAGGCGAGAGTAGCCTGGTTTCCAGGGCCGGATCCGAGCATTCAACGCCCCTGCCCTAAACTTGAAAGCTGTACACAGCAAAGATAGGACTTTGCGTGTGAGGGATGATTGAAGGCACTCGCCTATCGAGCTTCCACTGAGTTTTCTGCCTCTCTATAACAAACATTACTGGCATACCTCCAAGAGCTGCCTAGAAGAGGGTCAAAATGAGCAAAATCGAAGTCGACGCTAGCTCAGGGATGATGCTGACCAGCCAAAGCTTGAACCAGGACCTGGTTCGCCAACTGAATGCTTTGGCCACTGAAGAACACACCTCCTCCGATTGCTGGAGACCGGCTCGCCCGATGATTGTCGAATCCACCGTCTGGATTCTGATAGCAGCGATCCTCTGGCTCGGCACCTTGATGATCGTCGCGTAGGAGGCCCGCCATGACCCCATCCAGTATCGAGTTCAAAAGCCATGTCGAGCAGGAGGCTCTTGCAGGACGCCTTCCCGTGCTTGCCCGTGACCGCGTCTACAAGACCTATGGCTCATTCCTTTGGACATGCTGTGCATTCAGTGCAGCAACCTGGGCCTTCCTGATCGGGAGTTACCTCCCCTACGTTGGCGACTGGCGCCTGGGTGTGATGGGCTACGTCATCGGTCTCATGATCGGTATGGCCATTGTCACACTCGCCTCCGGCGTACCCAGCCACAAATACGGTACCGATGTGATCGACAATGCCAAGGCATCCTTTGGCTATCGAGGGATTGTCGTGCCCCTATTCGGTCTGCTCGCCACCTTGGTTGGCTGGTCGTATGTCGTTGAAGCGCTCACTGCCCGCGGCGCAGCGAACATTGCCGCGACCATGACAGGAACCGAAGTGACCGGGACCTCCCACGAACACCTGGTCATTGGTGTTGCCTTGGCAGCACTGGTACTGGTCTGGTTGATTGCAAGCAAAGGGCCCAAGCTGTTCGAGCGGCTGAATGGCTACATCGGCCCTCTGCACATGTTCATCACCTTGGTGATGCTGGGCATCCTGATCCACAAGTTCGGCCTGCAGCACCTCTGGACGACACAACTGCCTGCCGACCAGATGCTGAGCAAGGACCCGGTTCAGGGATTTGCCCTGGCGGTTGAGTTCGGTGTCTCGAACTCGATGACCTGGTGGCCCGTCATGGGCGGCCTGACTCGCCTCGTAGCCAAGCGCAAGCACGTGGTTGGCCCATCCGTGGTGGGCGTCGGTGTCCTGGGGGCGGCGTTTGTCTCGACCGTTGCCGCCTTGGCAGCCATCAGTGCCGGTACCTATGACCCCACGATCTGGATGATTGCCGTAGGTGGCCCAGTCTTCGGCTCCATCGTCATGGCGATCGTGCTGACGGCAAACATCGCGACCATGGTGGTCATGATCTACCTGGCCGGAGTGTCGGTGCAGCAGATCAAGTTCTTCGCCCGACTGAAGTGGGAGTTCCTCCTGGCCTTGCTGTTGCTCCCAGGCGTCTACTTCGCATTCAAAACCCAGTGGTTGCTCTCGGTGGTGATGAGCTGGCTTTCGTACAACGGCGTCATGTTCGTCGGCATCACCGGCATTACCCTGGTCGACTATTTCGTGCTTCGTCGCGAGCAGATCGATGTCACCAGCCTCTTCGCACACAAGGGTGGCAAGTACGAGTTCTGGAACGGGGTGAACTGGATAGCGGTCATCGTCACTGTCGCCTCGACCTTCGGTTACCTGTGGCTCTACAACCCGGTCACTGTCGCCATGGCTGAACCCTTCCGCTACCTGGGGGCATCGCTGCCGGTGATCCTGCTCTCGGGGGCAGCCTACTACCTCTGCGTTCGCCTGCTCATCTGGCCACTGCGCAAAGGCGACTACCAGGCGACCTCGGGCGTCATCAGTCGACCGAGCCTGGTCAGCCAGCGGGAGGCCGGCACCGTTGCCGTAAGCCTCTGAAGCAACCTTGAGGGGAGTTCGAACTCCCCTCTTCTCCCACCAGCCACGTTGCTAGTTCGCGCCATTCCTGACGCATGTTTTTTATCGCCCGTCGAAAAACAAGGAGAAACCCCATGGGATTCGTTAAAACTGCCGAAGAAGTCAAAGAAATCCAGAAGCTCCTCGCCGATGGCAAGTTCACCACCGAAGGGGTGACGGTCGAGTTGCAGACCACTCCCGAGTTCGTGCGCAGCGTCCTTGCTCCCTGCTTCGAACCGGGCGACACGCCGACCGCCTACGTGAACATCTCGAAGTGGCAAAGCGCGATGTGCGGCGAGTTCGACTGTGCCATCGTGTTCCTCAAGTGCCGCTACAAAGAGCACGAAGGCACCACTATGCTGTGGATCATCGTCAGCGGCGACATGCCCGTGGCCATCGGCCGTGAGATGTGGGGGGAGCCGAAGAAAACCGGCACCACCCAGATCTACATGGACGGTCACCAGTTCTATGGCTTTGCTGAGCGCAACGGCCAACGCCTGATCGAGGTCAGCGCTGAGTTCGGTGAAGACCTGGGCCCGGTGAGCTACGAAGGCCTGGACTTCGAGCTGAAGGCCAGCCCCCATGTGAAAGGCATCGGCCTGCAGGATAAAGTGATCCTCACCTGCATGAAGAACATGGAAAACTACCGCATTCGCCGTGAAGGCACCGCCACACTGAAACTGACCGGTAACGAACTCGACCCGCTGGACAGCATCCCGGTGGTCTCGGTCGGCAAGGCCTGCTACTCCCAGGGCGAATCGTCGTGGGTTGTCCCATGGTTCGACACCCTGGAGAACCCCGACGCCTACGTGCCATTTATCTATGGCCAGAAGTTCGACGACTTCCGCATGTTCCACAAGGCCAAGCGCTTCGTGAAAGAGTGAGGCTCCGGCAACCGCATCCGAACTGTTTGGCAGGTTTGTTTCTGGTTCAGCGGTTATAAGTCTGAAGCCGACACTACAAGCCAGTGTCGGCTTTAGATCCCCGAAGCGAATGAAGCGATAATGAAAATCGGGAAATTTATACAATCGACCCTAAGCCGTCATAAATCCCCATAAAAAGAACAGTTGAACGTTCGACTAGGCCTTGACCACTGTCAGTCTATTTTTCTTGAGCGGTGACCAAGCCCCTGTCCCTACTTCGTCGGTAGCCAGGGCGACGACGAACGTATCCGGCACTGGGCCATTCTCACTGCCAAGCTGATAGTTGAAGGCCCAGCAAGCTGGGCCTCTACGCGGTAAGGTGAGGTTTCGCAGGGGATAGTCACTGAGTCTTGATCAGCCCTTGAGCCAATCAATTCAAGAAGCCTTGTCTTCCCCTGCCGGGTCACCATGGGCATGCCTGATTCGCCGGACAGTCCACCAGATAGCCAGAACGACCACAGGTACCAGGCCAGCGACCACCAGTTCGGGCGCAACCTTGTCGTGTACGCCAGGAATACCTTTGAGCAGATACGCCAGTAGGCTGACAACGTAATAGGAGATGGCTGCGACCGACAAACCCTCGACGGTTTGCTGCAGGCGCAGTTGCAGCTTGGCACGGTTGTTCATTGACTCCAGGAGATCCCGGTTCTGGCGCTCTAGCTCAACGTCGATCCACGACCGCAGCAATGCAATGGCACGCGTCAGCTTGTCGGAAAGCTTGGCCTGGCGCTCCTTGACCGACTGACAAGTGCGCATCGCCGGGGCAATGCGCCGATTCAGGAAGTCGCGCCAGGTGCAGTAGCCCGCGACGGACTCCTCCGCCAGTGCATGTAGCCGCTCCTCGACGATCTCGTAGTAGGCCCGGCTGGCACCGAAACGATAGAGGTTCGCCGCCACACCGGCCTCCAGCTCCGCCGCCAGCGAGGTAAGTTCACCCAGCAAGACATCGTTGTCCCGGCGTGCGCCTTTTCCGGTGCGCATCTCGTCAGTGATGACGGCAAGCTGCGACTCCATGCGCCGTAGGTCCACAGCCATCGAACGTGTCATCGGCAGCGCTAGCAATGCCAGGGTTCGGTAGGTCTCGATCTCCAGCAAGCGCTGGACAAGCGCCCCAGCCCGGGCCTGGGTCAGGCCACGGTCAAGAACAAGTATGTTCGTCAGGCCATTCGCGTCCTGCCGGAAGTCAGTCACAATGGCGGCCGTACCGTTCTCCACCACCGAATAGCAGAGGCTGACCGGGTCGAAACGATCAACCTCCTGTTCGGTCGTCTCGGTCCATGGCAACACATTCAGTCGAATACCGGACATGACTGGGCCTGGCGGGACGAAGCCACGCTTGAAGGGATTCTCTCCACAGGGAGCTCCCGTCTCTGGATCGAGCACAGCGCTCCACAGATAGGTCGAGAACTCTGTGTGCTTTTCGCAGTGCAAGTCACCTTCTTCCCAAGCCAAGCCGTGAAGGCGCGACAAGTTGTCGGTTTCTGCAATACCAAAGCGCCGAGACAGCTCGGTCAGCGCCGCTTGATCCTTGGCGGGGTCGCCCTCTGTCATGAAGGCCAATTGCAACAAGCCCCTTGGTGCCTGGATGAGCAGGTGCGGACCTGCATGCACTTCGTCCACGGCCAGAGCGCGGTCGGCATGGGCAGGCATTCCGTACACCGCCGCAAGAGCAGTGGTTCCAGGAGGGGTATCGCAGAGGAGCGGCGGTTTCATGACGGCCTCATGTCTCATAGGTTGAAGGATAACGTGCTTCGCACTTGGCCCCAGGCATGACCAAGGGCAGGTGGCACAAGCACAGCAACACACGCGGCCACTCCCTGAGGTTAGGCAGGAAGAAAACCGCGCTGTGGATTCAATGCCTGTTGCCGCGTCGTTAAAACCAGGCGAGCCGATTCGTCTCAGTGCAACGAATTCAAATGGCGAGAACAGAAAAAAGATGACAGGTCGTTCTCACCCTGCGTCGTGTCTTCCACGCCTGGAAATGTGCGCCCTCAACTCTCCGAAAACAGCTATGGCTATCGGAGATAGGACCGCACGATGGAGATCGTGTCGTCGATCGTCTGCCTCTGCGTGTCACTGCGATCCTCGGAGTGCGGGAACTCTTCTCGCAGATAGCTTTCCAGGATCGCCGCCATCAAACCGTTCACTGCGCCTCGGACGGCCGCCAACTGCTGAAGAATTGCAGCACATTCGGCACCATCATCAAGCGCTTGCTCAAGGGCGCCCACCTGGCCTTTGATACGTCGCACACGGGTCAGTGCTTGTTTTTTCTCGCGAGGGTTGTGGGGCATCGAACACCTTCAAGGGTTACGTGCAGGAATCATACTATACTCCCGTGCAGTATAAATCGTGCAACTGGTTGAAATTCGTCACTCAGAACGAGCGTCATCCATGCTAGTCGAATTTCCCCTCGAAACGCATCAACGTATCCAGTTGTTGACGAACAAGCTCCACTCACCGCTCGCCCCTTATCTCTATCCGACGTTGCCGGACGCGACAATCTTCGGCAGTTTGCCGAGGCATACTGCGAAATTGAACACGCGCCTCTCCCTCCACTGACCCCGACCAAGGAAATATTCAGGACCTACGAGGCCAGAGGTGATCACCGGGCACCTCATTCCGAGCGTTTTCTGTGTTTGAAGGCGGCCAGAGGACGCAAGAATGTTTGAGTGTCGAGATTGAGCAGCTTTAGAGAACGATGAGCGCGCAGGCTATCAATCCATCGAAACGGGCTTGTACGGTGCCTGCCGGACAGATTCACTGGGCCGCATGATCAGGCGCGAGCCACGATAACCGACGCTGTGATTCCATACCCAGCTCAGCGCGACACTCAGTCGATTGCGCACGCCAATCAGGAAGTAGATGTGCGCCAGTTTCCAGATCCACCAAGCGATTGCCCCGCGCAACCTGATACGCCCCATGTCAATAACTGCCAGGCTGCGACCGATGGTGGCAAGGTTGCCCTGGTGCTTGTACTTGAAAGGCTCATCAACGCTTTTGCCTTTCAACCGACGCTTGACCAGATTGGCCACATACTTGCCTTGCTGCTTGGCGGCAGGCGCAATCCCCGGCACGTACTTGCCATTGGGCATCGCTGACGCTGCGGTATCTCCGATCACAAAGATCTCTGGCCGCCTCGGCACGCTCAGGTCCGGCGTTACCAACACTCTCCCGGCACGATCCGACTCAGCGTTCAACCAACGAGCCGCTGGCGAAGCCTGTACCCCGGCCGCCCAGACAATGGTCCTGGCTGCCAACTGTTTGCCTGCGACGATCACCCCCTCGCTGGAGCAATCGGTCACAGGAGCCCCGAGCGCGACCTCCACCCCGAGCTTTTCCAGCGCTCGCCGGGTGTATTCCGAGAGTTTCTCTGGAAACACGGGAAGCAGACGAGTGCCGGCCTCGATAAGCACAACGCGTGTAGTGCGAGGATCGATGGATCTAAAATCACGTGCCAACGTGTCTTTCGCCAGTTCGGCGATAGTCCCCGCCAACTCGACGCCCGTCGGCCCGCCACCAATGATCACGAATGTCTGCAGTGCAGTGCGTTCCGCCGGATTGGTGGAGCGCTCGGCTTGCTCGAACGCGCCGAGAATCCGCCCGCGTATCGTGGTTGCGTCCTCAAGGGTCTTCAGGCCTGGGGCATGGGGCTCCCACTCGTCGCGACCGAAGTAGGCATGGGTCGCCCCCGTCGCCAGCACCAGCGTGTCGTAGCCGACGGTCGAGCCGTTATCGAGAATGACTTGCCGCGCATCGGCATCCACACCCTGCACTTCCGCCATGAGCGTCTGCACATTCTGACGATTACGGAACAAGTGGCGAATTGGCCAAGCGATTTCAGAGGTCGAAAGCGACGCACCGGCTACCTGATACAACAAGGGCTGGAACAGATGGTAGTTACGGCGATCGATGATCGTGATATCGACATCGGCTCCGGAGAATCCGTTGACAACGTCCAACCCACCGAAACCTGCACCAACGACAACAACATGATGCCGTTTGTCAGTAGTCTTTTTCATCATCAGGGCTCCTCAGTATTCAGCGATTCAACGCAGCCGCGTGATGGGCCATGTGTTCGCCCAGGTAGGTCGAAATAAAGTAGTAGCTATGGTCATGACCGGGCCGCAGATTGAGGGTCAACGGGTGTCCCGCCTGTTCACAGGCGGCCCGCAGCAGCTCCGGTCGTAGTTGCTGCTCAAGAAACTCGTCGCTCAACCCTTGATCGACCAGCAACGGCAAGCGTTCCTGCGCCGAACCGATCAGCTCGACGGTGTCGTACTGTTTCCAGCGATCATGGTTCTTCTCGCCTAGATAGGCCGCCAGGGCCTTCTGACCCCAGGGCACTTGCGTGGGGGCCACAATCGGCGAAAACGCAGAAACACTGGCGTAGCGACCGGGGTTACGAAGAGCAATGACCAAGGCGCCATGGCCTCCCATGGAGTGCCCGCTGATGCTGCGCCTTGACGATGCAGGGAAGTTCGCCTCAATCAGCGAGGGGAGTTCGTCCACCACATAGGAATACATCTGATAGTGATTGCTCCACGGCAACTCCGTGGCGTTCACATAAAAACCTGCCCCTTGACCCAAGTCGTAGGCCGCATCGTCGGCGACGCTCTCCCCGCGGGGGCTGGTATCGGGGGCGACGACAATGATCCCCTGCCGTGCGGCATAACGCTGTACCGCCGCCTTGGTGATGAAGTTCTGCTCGGTGCAGGTCAGCCCAGAGAGCCAGTACAGAACCGGGCAATCTTGATGCTCGGCCTGGGGAGGAAGATAGATACCGAACTTCATCGTGCAGCCAAGCACAGTCGACTCATGCTGATAAACGTCCTGCCAACCCTCGAAGCTGGCGCGATGTTCAATGCGTTCCATGGATGTTCTCCAGTTCTCAAAGAAGCAGTGCCCAGCCGCCTTGCAAGACGACTCGTCGTCCCGATCAAGACCACCTTGCGCACCACCAAGCAGGTTTCCAGTGTTGCCACTGGCATGAGGATCGCTGCTACAAACCCAGGCGCCACCCCACCACAAAGGCCAGATGACGTCTTCGATGTAAAAGCAATGAAATATGCAACCCAGTGAACCGTTACCGTGAGGACCTTATAGTCGACGCCGTCCACTGGCCTGCGTTGAATGCTGTGTTTCTGTCATCAAGTGGCGAACGCTCAATCCAGGGGCGTTCACCGATAGCCCTTTGCCGTGAAGGCGAGACACAACGCGCTGCACCTGGCGTGGGCTAAAAGTGCCGCGAACGGCACGGCCTGAAGGGCATGCCAACAACGTTCGCGGCCAAGGTGGAAGATGAGATCGTCGTGACGGAACCACTCCTTTCAAGACGACCCCTTGCCTCTCAGGTTTCAGACAAACGCGTAGGCGCAGACCTTGTTACCGGCCGGGTCACGCAGGTAGGCCGCATAGGCACCCGGCAGGTGGCCACGTGGACCAGGTTGACCTTCGTCGGTACCGCCGGCGGCGAGACCTGCAGCGTGGAACGCATCCACCTCTGCAGGGGTGGCGGCGGCGAAGCCTACCGTCACACCATTGCTGGTAGGTGCTGCACCATTGCCCGGACGAGCGATGATGAAAGCAGGCTTGTCGCGACCGTACAGCACCCAATCGTTACCGAATGGACCCAGGTTCTTGATGCCAAGGGCACCCAGAGCGGCGTCGTAGAACGCGGATGACTTCTGGATATCGGCGGCACCGAAGAAGACGTGGGAGAAGATGTCGTTACCGGAAATTACTGGAGTAGCCATTAAAGTGTTTCCTTGAATTTGAGTGTTGAACGATCAGGTAGTGATCAGTAGTGAATAACGGTGCGAATCGACTTGCCTTCGTGCATCAGGTCGAACGCATCGTTGATGTCATCGAGCCCCATGGTGTGGGTGACGAAGGGCGCCAGGTCGATCTCGCCTTTCATCGCGTCTTCCACCATGCCTGGAAGTTGGGTACGCCCCTTGACGCCGCCAAAAGCGGAGCCTTTCCAGGTCCGGCCAGTGACCAACTGGAACGGACGGGTCGAGATTTCCTTGCCGGCACCGGCAACGCCGATGACGATCGATTGCCCCCAGCCGCGGTGGGCGGCCTCGAGCGCCGAACGCATGACATTGACGTTACCGATACATTCGAAGGTGTGGTCGACACCCCAGCCGGTCATTTCGATGAGCACTTCGTGAATCGGCTTTTCGTAGTCCTTGGGGTTGATGCACTCCGTAGCACCGAAGTTGCGAGCCAGCTCGAACTTCGCCGGGTTGGTATCGATGGCGATGATGCGGCCCGCCTTGGCTTGACGTGCGCCTTGGATGGCAGCAAGACCGATACCGCCGAGGCCGAACACCGCCACCGAGTCACCCGGCTGTACCTTGGCCGTGTTGTGCACCGCACCGATACCGGTGGTCACGCCACAACCCAGCAGGCAGACATGTTCCGGATTGGCATCCGGGTTGATCTTGGCCAGCGACACCTCGGCAACGACGGTGTATTCACTGAAGGTCGAGCAACCCATGTAGTGGAACAGCGGCTGGCCGTTGTACGAGAAACGGGTCGTGCCATCAGGCATCAGGCCTTTGCCTTGAGTGGCGCGCACGGATACGCACAGGTTGGTCTTGCCCGACTTGCAGAACAGGCACTCGCCACACTCAGCGGTGTACAGCGGGATAACATGATCCCCTGGTTTCACACTCGTAACGCCTTCACCCACCTCAACAACAATGCCCGCGCCTTCATGACCCAGCACGACCGGGAAGAGGCCCTCAGGATCATCGCCCGACAGAGTGAACGCATCGGTGTGGCAGACCCCGGTGTGGGTAATCCTGACAAGCACTTCACCCTTGCGTGGTGGCTCAACGTCAATCTCGACGATTTCGAGTGGTTTTCCTGGCCCGAAGGCAACAGCTGCACGTGATTTCATAATTTCACTTCCTTATCTAAGTGAGTCTCCGGAACCAATCCGCCTGGGCTTAGCTACCGGAGATACGACCGAACGATGGAGATGCTTTCGTCAATGGAGTGTCTCTGCGAGTCGCTCTTCGCTCCTCTGTCAGGAAACTCCTCCCGTAGATGGCTTTCCAGAACGGTCGCCATCAGACCGTTGATCGCGCCACGCACTGCTGCCAGCTGCTGCAGAACCGCGACACATGTCGGATCCGACTCTAAATCCTGCTCCAGAGCAGTGATCTGCCCGCTAATGACTCTAGCTCGGCCAAGAGCCCTCTCCTTCTCTCCAGGGCAACGGGGCACTGGCACTCTCCCTTTACCGTTGAAGTGAAAATACTATACCCCCCTATAGTATAAATAGGAAAGCGAAATTATTTATTTGCCTATGCATCGTGCCTCCTGCTCAGTGCCAGCACGCCTTTTTCAGCACCAGGAAACAACAGTAAATCTCTAGCCAGCAGCCCCCGTACGAGCAGGAGACTCTCGCTAAAAGCGTGTGATCCATACGTCGGAAAATTGGCTTCTCCTGGGCGGGGTTCAGATGTAGCAGACGAAGAAACTGCCGGCCCTTTAGCGTTCGCCAGTGTGGACGACGCGTCGAGGGTGGCCTTGGAAAGTCAGGTACAAGCCCATGGTTCCAAAGATGAAGACAAACACCTGGCGGCCAGCCAACAAACTTGGTCCCCGACTTCGGCTGGCGACTCAAGCCACATGATCCAGACCAACGGTGACGATACCTTTGCGGGCACCGGTAAGTAGCGCGACGAGAGTGCGAAGCTTCGTCGCCTAGATCAGCAGTTATCGCAGGTCACCAGGGAACGTGATGCACTAAAAAAGCGCTCGCCGCTTTCTCGCAGTCCACGAAGTGAAGTTCCGGTTCCAAACGGCAGCAAGACGAACGGACAGGCCCCTGACCACCGCCTTTTCTGGCACCACCTCCGTCTATGAATCTGATGGGTCGTGTAGGATTCGCACCTCCTCTCTTTTGCTTGTCCACCCACCGGTGCCTGCCATGCCCAAAGCCGCGCAACACTTGCACCTGCCACCGTTCAGCCAGGACCTGCCGGCGCCAGTGTTCTTTCGCACAGCCAACCTGCCCGCACACGCCACCTACCCCCGGCATAGCCATGCCTGGGGCGAGTTCGTCTATGCCTACAGCGGGGTGATGGAGATCGAGCTGGACGACCACCATTACCTGGCGCCGCCGCAGTACGGCATCTGGTTGCCACCGAATGTCGAGCATGTGGGATTCAACCACCAGGAGGCCTGCCACTGCTCGCTGTACCTGAGCCCGGAGCTGTGCGGTGCCCTGCCCGCGCGGCACTGTGCCCTGAGCCTCAGCCCGCTGGTGCTGGCGCTGCTGGACGACCTGCGCCAGGACCCGCCCGGCCTGCCGCAAAGCCCGGAACAGCAGCGCTTGCTGCAAGTGCTGGTGGACAAGCTCGGCCAGGCGTCCTGCGCCGGCAGCTACCTGCCCTCCTCCGATGATCCGCTGCTGGGCCCGGTGCTGCACATGCTCAAGGCCAACCCCGGGGACCCGCGTTCCCTGGCGGAACTGGCCCATGCCGCCAATACCAGCGAGCGCACCCTGGTGCGCCGCAGCCAGAAGGAGTTGGGCATGTCGCTGCTCGAATGGCGCCAGCGGCTCAAGGTGGTCCAGGCCCTGGCCTTACTGGAACGCGGCCAGACCGTGGAGACCATCGGCCTGGACCTGGGCTACAGCAGCGCCTCGGCCTTCATCAGCATGTTCCGGCGGATGATGGGCACCACCCCGGACGAATACCGCCGGCAGTGTATGGGCCGGGGCTGAGCCCCACCACTTTTGCTTCAGCGGGCCGGCGCGGACAACTGCGCGAGAATCCGCTGTACCGCTTGCTCCGGTGCCAGCCGCGCAGTGTCCAGCACCAGTCGCGGTCGGTCCCAGGCCTGGTAGTCGTGGGCCAGTACCGATTGCCAGCTTGGGGGCGAAAGACCCGGGACATCCGCGCACCGGCCCTCGACCCGGCGTCGGTGCTGGTCGTGGTCGGAACACACCACTTCGATTTCCAGCAGGTCGACCTCCAGTTTGCGCGCCAGGGTTTGCCAGGCCGCGCGGCTCTCGGCCACCGGGTTGACGCAATCGGCCAGCACCCGGTTGCCCAGGGCCAGGTTGGCCTCGGCCAGTTGCAACGCAATCTGATAACCCGCACTGCCGACGTCCGCCAGGCCGGCATCACGCAGGCCCTGTTCGATACTGTCGATGCGCAGGTAGGTGGCCCCCAGGCGTGGGGCCAGGGTGCGGGCGATGGTGGTCTTGCCAGTGCCAGGCAAACCGCCGAACACGATGAGCATGGGGCGCTTCTCCTGGTTAGGGGTACAAATCGTCATGTGCCGTTCAGCCGCCGAGGCCCTGCTGCTCCAGGCAGGCCGAGGCCGAGAGCGGCCGGGCCGGCTGGATCAGCACCATGCCGAAACGCTTGCTGATGGCTCGCGCACCGGTGCTGGTCAACGCCAGGGCACGGCTGTCCAGGTCGCGAACCAGCCATTTGCGCTGCACCAGGGCTTGCAGCAAGGCCGCGCCCAAAGCGCCGCCCAGGTGCGGACGACGCACGCTCCAGTCCAGGCAACCGCAGGCGAAACGCCGACGCAGGCCGGCCAGCGCCGCGACATCGATGTCCAGCCCACGGAAGAATTCACTCCCGCTGGCGCTGACCCGGTAGCCCTCCCCATCCACCAACAGCCAGCCGGCCTCGAACAAGCGGTCGTGCAACTGCACGCCCAAAGTGCCCGCCAGGTGGTCGTAGCAGGTCCGGGCGAACTGCAGGCGATCCGGCGTGCGCGGGGTGAAGGTGCCGATATCGCCCTGGCCGATCACCATCAGGGTCTCCAGGGCCTGTGCCACCAAGGGGTCGGCCAGGCAGTAGTAGCGGTGCCGTCCCTGGACCTGCACCCGCACCAGGCCCGCGTCCTTGAGCTTGGCCAGGTGCACGCTGGCCGTGGAGGTACTGACCTCGGCGATGGCCGCAAGCTCGGTGCTGGTACGCGCATGGCCATCCATCAAGGCGCACAGCATGCGGGTCCGGGCCGGTTCGGCGATGGCCGCGGCGACCAGGGATACGCCACGGTCGGGGTGTTCGACATTCATATTTCGCTCTCCGACGAATCATGCCTTCGAGCGACTGAGGATAGTGACAACCCGAATGCTTGCCAAACATAGAGATCAATCATGGACCTGATCAGCATCCACAGCCATTCCAACCCCTACCAGCGGTACTACGCCCCGGTGCGTGCCCTGGGCGGATTGACCTACGACTCCACGCTCGGCTTGTGGATCGCCAGCAGCGCCGCGGCGGTAGCGGCAGTCCTCGAGCACCCGGCCTGTCGCGTGCGGCCAGCCCACGAACCCGTGCCGGTGGCGCTGACCGATGGGCCCGCTGGAGCGCTCTTCGCCCGCCTGATGCGGATGAACGACGGTCCGCGCCACGCCTGCCCGCGCACGGCCATTGAACCGGGCTTGCGGGCCATGGCCGAGTTGGATCTGCAGGCCTGCCTGGGCCACGGTTACCCGAGGCTGGATACACCCACCGACGCCGCCGGGCTGCGCCACTGGCAATTCCAGCTGCCGGTGGCGATGGTCGCCGGCTCGCTCGGCGTGGCCATCGCCCAACAATCCGAGATCGCCCAGCGCACGGGCGAGCTGGTGGCCGGGCTCTCACCCCTGGGCGATGCCTCCCAGCGCCAGGTCGCCCATCAGGCAGCGCACTACCTGGACCAGCAGATGCACGCCCTGCTGCACGCCGATGCTGCCGGGCCGCTGCTGCAAGCGATCCGGCAACAGCAAGGGAGCCTGGACCCGGCAGACCTGCGGGCCAACCTGGTGGGTTTGCTGATCCAGGCCCATGACGCCTGTGCCGGGCTGTTCGGCAATGCCCTGCTGGCCTTGCTCGACCAACCGGCGCTGGCCCAGCGCCTGCACCACGACCCGGCGCAGCTCGGCACCTGGTTGCGCCAACAACAGAAGCTCGATCCAGCGGTGCACAACACTCGGCGCTTCGTGGCCGAGCCCTGCACCCTGGCCGGGGTGCCACTGCAGGCCGGCGACACGGTGCTGGTGCTGCTGGCCGCGGCCAACCACGACCCGGCCCTGCCCCCGGACCAGGACTTGAGTTTCGGCGCCGGCCGCCACCAGTGCCCCGGCCGGGACCTGGCGCTGAACATCGTCGCCAGCCTGCTCCAGGCCCTGCTGGGCACGCCAGCCCTGGCCGAGCTGCGGCTACGCTGGCACTACCTGCCGTCCCTCAATGGTCGTATCCCATGGTTCAACGATGCATCGCCGCCCCACTGAACCAGGCCCCCTTGGCAGCGCCCCGGGCTTGCGGTAAAACCTGCGGCCCACGCGGTGCCCGGCACCCCGACCGATCCCGGAACAAGGAACGCCCATGCTGTTTGTAGTGATGCTGGGGGGCAAGCACCCCCAGGCGAAGATCGAGGTCCACGACGTCCAGTTCGTGGTGGCCGACTCCCTGGAAGCGGCCTACCCGCAACTGCGCGAGGGCTGGTTCGGCAGCCCCGCCGGCCTGCATATCGACTCATGGATGCAGGTCGATGGCGTCGAACACTACAAGCTCGAACTCAGCCCCCTGGCCCCCGCAGCCGGCGCACCCCGGCTGTTCTTCATCAACCTGGGCGGCTACGAGAGCGCCACCTTCGGCGAGGCCCATCGCTACTTGCTGGTGGTTGCCTCGGACAAGCAGCAAGCCAAGGCCAAGGGCAAGCAGCAGATGCTCGCCCATTGGCACAAGGCCCATACCGATGCCCTGCTGGATGTCGACGACTGCCTGCCGATCGACCTGTTGCAAGGACGCTACGTGCACCTGGTGCCAGGCCCGCACCAGGGCATAACGCAGCACAATGACTACATCATCCTCGGCTAGGCCGGTAGCGGCGGCCTAGGCTCGCGGCGCACCGGGCACGAGATAGTCCAGGACCAGGTCGTCGATCGGCACCACCCGCTCCAGCAGGTACTGGCGCAAGCGGGCGATCCGCTCCTGCTGGGGACTGCCGCGCAACCACACCAGGTAGTAACCGTCTCCCGAGGCCACCGCCCGGGGGAACGGCACCCCAACCCGACCACACCGAATGTCCTCGGCCACCAGGTGCAGGTCGCCCACCGACAGCCCGTGCCCGGCCATGGCGGCGGAAATCGCCTGGTCCAGGGTGTCGAAGACCGTACCCCGGTCCAGCCGCAGCGCCTGTGCCAAGCCCTGCTCCGGCTGGGCCTGCAGCCAGCGGCGCCAGTCGCGGCGATCCGCCGAGGGGTGGATCAGCTCGGCCCGCGCCAGGCGCTCCAGGGTCCAGGCCGGCGCATCCGCAGGTTGCGGCGCACCGATGGGGATCAGCCACTCGTCGAACAGCTTGCAAGCCTCGACCCCGGCCCCGAAGTGGCCATTACCCAACAGGATCGCGCAGTCGTAGGGCTCGGCATGCAGGTCCGCATGATCGAAATCCATCCACACGCTGGCCAGTTGCACCGGCAGTTCCGGGCAGTCGCCCTTGAATTGCTCCAGTACCCGCAGCAGCCAGCGCATGGTCAGGGTCGAAGGCGCTTTCAGGCGCAACTGGCCGCTGTTGGCGCGCAGGGGCAGGCAGGCGTCCTCGATGATCCGAAAGCCGCTCTTGAGCTCCCGGGCCAGGCGCTGGCCGACTTCGGTGAGCACCAGCCGCGGCCCATGACGCTCGAACAGGCGGCAGCCGAACTGGCTCTCCAGGGTACGGATATGCCGGCTGATGGCGCTCTGGGTCAGGGACAGCTCCTCTGCCGCACGGGTGAAGGAGCTGGAACGAGCGGCCACTTCGAACGCACGCAAGGCATAGAGCGGCGGCAGGGACTCGACCATCGACGGGCACTCATCATGATAAAAAATCATAGTAGGTCACAGCTTTTTGCGTTTTTCAACGCCGGCAAAAGCCCCCAAGCTGCGCGCCTGTCAATTGCCGGGAGCCTGGTCCGTGGAGCTGAATCTGTCGTTGTTGCTGGTCTACATGCTGAGCGTGCTGATGCTGGTGGCGACCCCGGGACCGGTGGTGGCGCTGATCATCAATACCAGCATGAACGCCGGCCCGCGCCAGGCGCTGCTGACCGCCGTGGGCACCAATGCGGCCTCGCTGCTGTTGGCCCTGGTGGCGGTGCTGATGCTGACCACCGGCCTGTCCCTGGACCCGCGCCTGATCAGCTGGATCAGCCTGCTGGGCTGCTGTTTCATCGGCTGGCTGGCGCTCCAGGGCCTGCGGGAAGCTGCCGCTGCGCCCGGCACCGAACCTGAGGCCGCTAGCCCACGGCGCCGTGGCCAGGGCCTGGCGACCGGCTTCCTGGTGGGGATCGGCAACCCCAAGGACATCATCTTCTTCGTCTCGTTCTTTCCCCAGTTCATCCAGGTCGGGCGCTCCCTGCAGCACAGCGCCCTGCTGCTGACCCTGGTCTGGGCGCTGATCGACTTCGCGGTGCTGGGGGCCTACATCCTCGTCGCACGCCAAGGCTTCTCACTGAAGTACAAGCGCCTGGTCACCGGCTTGTCGAGCCTGGTACTGCTGGGCGTGGCACTGGTGGGGCTGGTCTATTCGGTGCTGGAGTTGCTGCGCCCGGCGGCCTGAGACGTCAGACGCTGCGCAGCTCCAGGGTCAGGTGCGCCAGCCCGGACACCGGTGCCAGTCGCCCACGCAGGGCCTCGGCATTGAGGGGCGCGCGGGCCACCACGCTGACGATCGCCGCCCGTGCCCCGGGGCCCACCTGCCACACATGCAGGTCGACGATATTGGCGTCTCCCGGCGCTTCCACCGAACGGCGGATCTGCTCGGCCACCTGCTCGTCGCTGGCATCGAGCAGCACCGCGGCGCTGGACTTGATCAAGGTGTAGGACCAGCGCGCGATCACCAGGGCGCCGACGATGCCCATCGCCGGGTCGAGCCAGACCCACCCCAGGTAACGCCCGGCCAGCAAGGCGACGATGGCCAGTACCGAGGTCAGGGCGTCGGCCAGGACGTGGACATAGGCCGAGTGCAGGTTGTTGTCACCGTGGGCAGCGTGCTGCCGTCGATGTTCGTGATGTTCGTGATGTTCGTGATGTTCGTGATGTTCGTGATGTTCGTGATGTTCGTGATGTTCGTGATGTTCGTGATGTTCGTGATGTTCGTGATCATGGTGATGCCCGTGGGCATGGCCGTGGTGGCCATGACCTGCTCCCAGCATCCAGGCGCTGAGGATGTTCACCGCCAACCCCACTACGGCAATCAGCGTGGCTTCGGCAAAGGCCACGCTGGCCGGCTGGAACAGGCGCACCAGCGACTCGCCGGCGATGCCCAGGGCCACCAGGCCAAGGATGATCGCCGAAGCGAAACCCGCCAGGTCGCCGACCTTGCCGGTACCGAAGCTGAAACGGCGGTTGCCGGCATTGCGCCGGGCAAAACCGTAGGCCGCCGCTGCGATCCCCAAGGCTCCGGCATGGGTCGCCATATGCAAGCCATCGGCCAGCAGTGCCATGGAGCCAGTGAGATAACCGGCGAGGATTTCCCCCACCATCATCACCACCGTCAGCACCACCACCCACAAAGTGCGCCGGGCATTGGCGTCGTGATCGGCGCCGAGAAACTGGTGATCGTGGGCCAGGTGTGCGGCCTGCTGGGACAAATTCATCGCATGGCTCCTACTTGGAATAACGGCGGATGGCTTCCAGCAACTCGTCTACGCCCTGCGCCCGCTCGGCGTCGCTGAGCTCGGGATTGGCCACATGTTCCAGGGCATGGGCCTCGATGATCTCGTCCAGCAAACCGTTCATCGCGCCTCGACTGGCAGCCACCAGATGCAGTGTCTTGCCGCACTCGGCACCGTCCTGCAGGGCCCGCTCGATGGCCTGGACCTGGCCGAGAATGCGCCGGACGCGTTTGAGCAACTGCTCCTTGCGCTCATGAGTGTGCGACATACCTATACCCCCTATACCTATATGCTGCGCATCCTGACCGCTGGCCCGTCGCCACACAAGCCACCCACGCAGAAAAAACGCCTTTGCCTGCTGCCGGTGGCGACTTGCCGACCAACGGCATGGTTCGGCAGAAAAAACTGCTGTTCGTCACATGGCGTGGATTAACATAGCCATGTGCCACCCCCAGGATCTCTCCCTCCATGTCGTCCAGAATCCGATGATTGCTGTCTGGTCCCTGCTCTGCCTGACCCTGTTGCTGGCCCTGCTGGCCCTGCTGGCCTTGTGGCTATTGCATCGTGAACGCCACGCCCAGGCACAGTTGCGGGCCTATCGCAAACTCGCCGAGGACCTGCCCGACGATGTCGAGCGCTTCAAGCGCAGCCAGTATTTCGCCCGGATCGGTACCTGGGACTGGGAGGTGGACACCCAGCGCCTGTATTGGTCGGAAGCCATCTACGGCATGTTCGGTTTCAAGGTTGGCGAAGTGGTGCCCTCCTACGAGCTGTTTTGCTCCTGCGTGCACCCAGAGGATCGGGAGCGGGTGCGCGAGGGGGAATTGCGCTGCCTGCGCACTGGGGAGAACCATGATGAGGAGTACCGCGTGGTATGGCCCGATGGCAGCGTCCACTGGCTGTGGGAAACCGGCAACGTGGTGAAGAACGGACACGACGCCGCGATCAAGATGATGGGCGTGGTGCGCGATATCACCGATGAAAAGGTGTCCACCCGCCATTTGCAGCGCCTGGCGCATTTCGACCCACTGACCGGCCTGCCCAACCGCCTGATGCTCGAACAGCGCCTGTCCCGGGCCCTGGAGCAGGCCCGCCTGAGCCAGACCCGGGTCGCCCTGGTGTTCGTCGACCTCAACGGTTTCAAGGCCATCAACGATCAGTACGGCCATGCCACGGGTGATCAGGTGCTCAACGTCACCGCCCGGCGCCTGCAAGGCATCCTGCGGGCCAGCGATACCGTGGCGCGCATCGGTGGCGACGAATTCGTGGTGATTCTCGAAGGTTTGTCAGCGGGCCTGGATCTGTCCGAGGAAGCCAGGCGCATCGGCGAGAAGATCTTCAGCCAACTGTCCCCACCAGTGGAGGTCGACAGCCACCGACACAGCATCGGCAGCAGCCTGGGGGTGGCAGTGTTCCCCGACCACGGGGCCCGCATGGACCAGTTGCTGCACGTCGCCGACCTAGCGATGTACGAGGCCAAGCGCAGCGGTAACAACCAGTACCGACTGGGGCAATGAACACACCGCGACCCCATTGCCCGCTATCGGGTCAATTGCCCGCAAGGCACTCGCGCAAAAAGGCCAGGGCCTGCTGGAACAGCGGATGCCATTGCTCTGATGGCGCCTCGGCCAGGGGATGCCAGAAGAAGCTGAACTCATGGCCGCCGTCATCGCCACAACGGTGGCTCCAGGATTCGGCCAGCGCCTGGGCCACCTGGCACTCATGGAAGGCCCAGACCTGGCCGGGGAATCCGGACCGCCAGATGCCCAACGGGCGCACCGCGATGCCCTGGACCCCAGCCTCCTCCGCCAGCTCGCGGACCGCCGCCGCGGCCGACGCCTCACCCGCCTCGATGCTGCCCTTGACCAGTTGCAGGCCAGCCAATGGGTGCCGAAAAGCCAGGATTTCCAGGCCTGCGCCCTGGCGCAACACCACGGGGCAGGCCTTGTTCGCCGGCAGGACCGCGCGTTCTGGATCAGTCATCGCGGGTCAGTACTTCCAGCAGTTCGATCTCGAACACCAGGTTGGCGTTGGGCGGGATCGAACCCACGGCGCGCTCGCCATACCCCAGGTGCGCCGGCACCAGCAGCTTGCGCTTGCCGCCCACCTGCATGCCCATCAGGCCCTGGTCCCAGCCCTTGATCACCCGCCCGGTGCCGATCACGCACTGGAACGGCTTGCCGCGATCATAGGAAGAATCGAAGCTGCTGCCGTCCTCCAGAAAGCCCCGGTACTGGGTGGTGATCAGGGCGCCCTTGACCACGGCCTTGCCGTCGCCCAGCTGGATATCGATCACCTGCAACTCATCGTTCATGCGTGCTCATCCTTCAACCATTGCCCCGGTGCGGGGCTGCGGGCGGCTTTTTCGCAGAATTGCCCGGGCTTGGCAATCACTGGGCTTGTCGCCGGATAACGGTGGCGGTCTCGTTGAAGATGCCAGCCAGTGCCGCGTCGAGTTCATCCGGCACCAGCAACCCGGTTTCCCAGCGTATTTCCAGACTCGGCAGGGCACGACACCAGGCCACCGCCTGGGAGAAGTGCAGGGTCAGTTGGCCCGGCGCCAGCAGCACCTGCTCGATACCGCCGTAGCCGGATACACCCTGGCTCCCAAGCTCCACATGGTAGGTGGCCATGCCCAGTGCCTCGTCCTGCTCGTCGAATTCCTCGGCACGCTGCAGCAGCAGGTAATACGTGGGCTGCGCAGGGTCGTCGGCCAGGCCGAGGATATGCACCTCGTCTTCGGTATAGGCGCTATAGGTGTTGGCGTGAAATTCCAGGTTCATCCTTTGCTTTCCTTGTGCATTCGCTCTGGTCGTCACTGACGCAGCAACCCATGTTCATGGTCCAGCCAGCCCTGCTCGCCGAGTTCGTGCAAATAATCCAGCACCTGGTCCAGGGATACCTCGGCCGGCACGTTGACTGCATAGAACCAGCGATGCAGCCCTTCCCAGCTGCAACCCAGCGCCACCAGGTGCTGCAGGACCTGCTGCGCCTCGTCGTGGCCCGGTTCGTGGAACACCAGGCGCAAGGTGCTGTTGGTGCTTGCGCGGATCACCCGCTCGAACCATTTCAGGCCGTCATCCGCCACCCGTACCTGCACTTCGTCACCCCAGCACAGCTCGCGGGAATAGAAGGGAATGTTGTCGATCCGGTAATGCCCGCAAGGCTGGAGCTGGGCCCAGACACCTTCGCTGGCAACCGGCGGGTAATCGTCGACCACTGTCAGCCGGAGCATGATCTTGTCCATTGCCAGTCCCTGGTTGTGCGAAATGGGAGCGCTTTTTCGCAGAATTGCCCGGACCTGGCAACCATCGGCCGCAAGTATTCCGTTACCATGGCCGCCCCCACGCTCCACCTCGATAAGGACATCCATGGCCACCGCCGATATCGTCACCCTGGCGCTGCTCGCCCTGCTGGCGCTGTACCTGTTCAGCCTCTACAACCGCCTGACGATCCGCCGCACCCGCCTGCGCAACGCCTTTGCCCAGATCGAAGTGCAGCTCAAGCGCCGCTATGACCTGATTCCCAACCTGCTGGAAACCGTCAAGGGCTACCTGCAGCACGAACACACCACCCTCACCGCCCTGGCCCAGGCCCGCAACACCGCCCGGGACAGCCTGCAGGCAGCGGCGGCCGAGCCCGGCGACCGCGAGAAGATCCTGCGCCTGGGCCAGGACCAGGGCGCCCTGGACCAGGCCCTGGGCCACCTGCACGTGAACCTGGAGGCCTATCCGCAACTCCAGGGCTCGCAGAACATGGCGCAGTTGAGTGAGGAGCTCACCAGCACCGAGAACAAAGTGGCGTTCGCCCGCCAGGCCTTCAACGATGCGGTGACCGACTACAACCTGTGCAAGCAGCAAGTGCCGGCGCTGTTCTTCGCCCGCCTGCTGGGTCATCGCAGCGACGCCACCCTGTTGCAATTCAGCGACAGCGCGCTGATTCAAGACGCCACCCGGATCTCCTTCCAGTAAAGCGGCCCCTGCCCTGCGGATGTTTGCATGAAATTCTTTCAACACCAGGCCCAGGCCCGGCGCCGCACCCTCAAGCTGCTGTCGTTGATGGCCCTGGCGGTCGCCAGCCTGACCGCCCTCAGCAGCCTTGGCCTTGGCTGGCTGTGGCGCGAGCTGAACCAGGAGTCCGGCCAGCCCAAGGTACTGAACTGGCCCCTGGTCGCGGTGGTCGCCGCCCTTATCGTCCTGGTGGTGCTGCTGGGCAGTTGGTACAAGACCTGGCGCCTGCGCGCCGGCGGCAAGGTTATCGCCGAGCACCTGGGCGGACGCCTGATCAACGGCGCGGCGCGCAACAGCGATGAACAGCGGCTGCTGAACATCGTCGAGGAAATGGCCCTGGCTTCGGGCACCACGATGCCCGCTGTATATGTACTGCCCGAAGAGGCGATCAACGCCTTCGCCGCCGGTCTCGACCCGCAGCAAGCGGTGCTGGGGGTGACCCGGGGCGCCCTCTCCCGGCTTGAGCGTGACGAGCTGCAAGGCATGGTCGCCCACGAATTCAGCCATATCCACAATGGCGACATGCGCCTCAACACCCGGCTGCTGGCGGTGATCCACGGGCTGCTGCTGTTCAGCCTGGCGGGCGTGCTGGTGCTGCGCCAGGCCGAACGCGAGCACCTGGCCAGCGACCGCCACCGCTTCATCTGGCAGATCGTCTTCGCCGTGCTCGGCCTGGCCCTGCTGATCCTGGGCTCGCTCGGCACCCTGCTGGGCAAACTGATCAAGGCCGCCATCGGCCGCCAGCGCGAATTCCTCGCCGACGCCTCGGCCGTACAGTTCACCCGCAACCCCCAGGGCCTGAGCGGGGCGCTGAAGAAAATCGGCGGCTGCACGGCCGGCTCGCGCCTGAAGGCCTTCAACGCCGCGCAATACAGCCACATGTATTTCCACCAGGGCGTGCAGTCGCGCCTGGACCGGCTGTTCGCCACCCACCCGCCCCTGGCCGAGCGCATACGGCGCCTGGATCCGCAGTGGGATGGGCGCTACCCGGGAGACAGCCGATAAGCTCACCCGGCTATCGTTATTACGTGCCTCATGGCGCCTGAGCCGAGTCTCAACCGATACCCGTACCCACCGTTGCTCGCCTGCGGCTGAAATCGTCACCTCCAGGCCGTTATCATCGTTGCGCCAAGTTTTGCGTGCCCGTTCTACCAGGAGTCCCCCGATGCCCCATGAAGGCAACCTGCTACAAGCCGCCGTCGTGTTTCTCTGCGCCGCGGTCGTCACCGTGCCCCTGGCCAAGCGCCTGCAACTGGGAGCCGTGCTCGGCTACCTGCTGGCCGGGGTGCTGATCGGCCCGTCGGTGCTGGGCCTGATCGGCAATCCCCAGAGCGTCAGCCACATCTCCGAGCTGGGGGTGGTGCTGTTGCTGTTCATCATCGGCCTGGAGCTGTCGCCGCGACGCCTGTGGGTGATGCGCAAGGCGGTTTTCGGGGTCGGCCTGGCCCAAGTGCTGCTGACCGGGATCGTGATCGGCAGCGTGGCGCTGTTCCTCTTCGGCCAGACGCTCAACAGCGCGGTGGTGCTGGGCCTGGGCCTGGCCCTGTCGTCTACCGCCTTCGGCCTGCAGAGCCTGGCCGAACGCAAGGAACTGACCAGCCCCCACGGACGCCTGGCGTTCGCCATCCTGCTGTTCCAGGACATCGCCGCGATCCCGCTGATCGCCATGGTGCCGGTACTGGCCGGTGTCGATCACCACACCAGCAGCGCCGAGGACCTGCGCCACGGCTTGCAGGTGCTGGGCAGCATCGCCGTGGTGGTGGTCGGTGGCCGCTACCTGCTGCGCCCGGTGTTTCGCATCGTGGCCAAGACCCGCTTGCCGGAGGTCTCCACCGCCACCGCGTTGCTGGTGGTGATCGGTACCGCCTGGCTGATGGACCTGGTGGGCGTATCCATGGCCCTGGGCGCCTTCCTCGCCGGCCTGCTGCTGGCCGACTCGGAATACCGGCATGAGCTGGAAGCCCAGATCGAACCCTTCAAGGGCCTGCTGCTGGGCCTGTTCTTCATCAGCGTCGGCATGGGCGCCAACCTCAGCCTGCTACTCAGCGCGCCCTTGGCTGTGCTGGGCCTGACCCTGCTGCTGATCGGCCTGAAGTTGCCACTGCTGTTCGTGGTCGGGCGCCTGGCCGGTGGCCTGGACCGCGAGCATGCGATCCGCCTTGGGGTGGTGCTGGCGGCGGGCGGTGAATTCGCCTTCGTGGTGTTCAAGATCGGCCGCGACCAGGGCCTGTTCGACGCGCGCCTGCACGACCTGCTGGTGCTGACCATCACCCTGTCCATGGCCCTGACCCCGCTGCTGTTGCTGGCCTGCTCGCGCCTGCTCAAGCCCAAGCCCAAGCCGGTGGAAATGCCCGCCGAATACCGCCGGATCGACTCCGACCAACCGCGGGTGGTGATCGCCGGCATGGGCCGTATGGGCCAGATCGTGGCGCGTATCCTGCGGGCCCAGAAGGTGCCGTTCGTAGCCCTGGACACCTCGGTGGAAACCATCGAGCTGATCCGCAGCTTCGGCGGCGGCATCCCGGTGTTCTATGGCGACCCGTTGCGGCCGGAGATCCTCAGCGCAGCCAAGGTCGGCCAGGCGGAGTTCTTCGTCATCGCCACCGACGACCCGGACACCAACATCAAGACCGCCGAGCAGGTGCGCAAGCTCTATCCGCACCTGAAGGTCATCGCCCGCGCACGTAACCGCCAGCACGTGCACCGCCTGGTGGACCTGGGCGCCCAGGCCGTGCGGGAAACCTACTACTCGAGCCTGGAGATGAGCCGCCGGACCCTGATCGGCCTCGGGCTCAGCCAGGTCCAGGCCGACTCGCGGATCCAGCGTTTCACCCAGCACGACCAGCAATTGCTGGCCGCCCAGCATGAGGTGTACGACGACGAGGCCAAGGTCATGCAGACTGCCCAGGAAGCCCGTGCCGAACTGGCCCGCCTGTTCGAGGCCGACGAAGAGGACGAACGCCTGGAAGAGAACCTGCTGCCGCCGATGCGCTGAAGCACTCTCCTGACAGATTCTGTCAGCCGCCCAGTCTAGATTGGGCGGCCCCCTCCCCAGACAGGAACCCTCCATGAGCGACGCCGCCCCAGCCCTCAAGGAAATCTTCAACCAGCAACGCCTGGTGCATATCGCCGACGCCATGCGCGAGGTGTATCCGGCGTTCGATCACCCGGGCTTTCTCAAGCGCGCCAGCCAGGGCCTGGCCGAGCTCTCGGTGATGCAGCGCCTGGCGCGGGTCAGCGACAGCCTGCACCAGGTGCTGCCCGGGCACTACGAACACAGCCTGGAACTGTTGTATGCCCTGGCGCCACGGCTCGACAGCCGCTTCGTCTGCATGTTCCTGCCGCACTTCGTGGCCAGCCATGGCACCCATGACTTCGCCCGCTCCATGGCGGCGCTGAAGTTCTTCACCGGTTTTGGCTCCTCGGAGTTCGCCGTGCGCCCGTTCCTGGTCAACCAGCAGGCGGCGACCCTGGAGCATATGTACGACTGGTCGCGCGATCCGGACGAACACGTGCGCCGCCTGGCCAGCGAAGGCAGCCGCCCGCGCCTGCCCTGGTCGTTCCGCCTGGAACGCCTGCAGGCCGAACCTGGGCTGGCGGCGCCGATCCTCGAGCGACTGCGCAACGACCCCAGCCTGTATGTGCGCAAGTCGGTGGCCAACCACCTCAACGACATCACCAAGGACCACCCGCAGTGGGTGCTGCAACGCCTGCAAGACTGGCCGCTGGAGCAACCGCACACGGCCTGGATCGTCCGCCATGGCCTGCGCAGCCTGATCAAGCAGGGCGAGCGCCAGGCCCTGGCCTTGATCGGCGCCGGGGCCCGGGCCGAGGTCCAGGTAAAGCACTTCACCGTCACGCCCGCGGCCTTGCGCCTGGGCGAGCGCCTGGAGCTGGCGCTGGAACTGGTCTCCAGCAGCTCGCAGCCCCAGCGCCTGGTGGTGGACTACGCCATCGACTACATCAAGGCCTCGGGCGCCGCCAGCACCAAGGTGTTCAAGCTCAAGACCTTCACCCTGCCCGGCCAGGGGCGCCAGGCACTGGCCCGCCAGCAGCAGATCCGTGAATTCACCACCCGTCGACACTACCCCGGGCGCCACCTGGTGCACCTGTTGGTCAACGGCGAACAGTTGGCCAGCGCGCACTTCGACCTGCTGCCCTGACCCCTCTCAATCCACACAAGGAAGACCTCGTGGCAATCATCAACAGGTGGGCCAAGTCCATCGCCAAGGTGCTGGAAAGCAGCTTTGCGGTGAGCAGCAGCATCGCCGACCACAAGACCATCCTGGGCGACGCCCGGGAGAGTTTCATCAGGGATGTGCTGCAACGCTTCCTGCCGCGCAATATCAGCATCGGCTCAGGGCAGATCGTCGATGCCGAGGGCGGGATCTCCAAGCAGATCGACCTGATCATCTACCGCAACGACTTTCCCATCCTGCGCACCTTCGGCTCGGCCGATGTGTACCTGATCGAAGGCGTGGTGGCCACGGTGGAGGTCAAGTCGCAGCTCAACGAAACGCAGTTGTTCCAGGCCCTGGAGAACGGCAAGTCGGTACGCAACCTCAAGGTGTCGATCACCCGGGAATCCATGAACCACTACAGCCAGTTCATGTACCGCAAACCCTTCGCCGACCTGCCACCGGCGCAATCCTTCTCGGTCCGCGACCAGCTGCTGCCGCCAACCTACATCTATGGCTACAACGGCTATACCGCCGGCAGCCTGGACAAGCTGCGCCAAAGCCTCAACGCCTGGCACAGCGAGCCCCTGGCCCAGGGCGAGCAGGACGTGATCCTGATGCCGGAGGTGATCGCCACCCAGGGCTGCGTGACATTGAAGAACCTCAACAACATCCTGGGCCTGCCCCGGGTTGCCGGCGAAGAGCTGGAGGCCTGCCGCCAGGCCTTCAACCGGGCGCTGGGATGCAACCTGGACAAACGCGAGTTCCTGGGCTATTTCCGCGAGCGCGACGCCCAGGGCTTCGACTACGGGATCGGCCTGAAAACCTGCGAGTCGCCCCTGCAGTACCTGATCTCCAGCCTGCTGCAGACCCTCACCTCCCGGATCGGTCATCCGCAGCTGGGCAGCACCGCGATCCAGTACGACCTGACCCGCTATCACTTGAGCGAAGAGATGGAAGGTGGCTGGTCGGGCGCCGCGGTGAACCTCACGCGCATCAGCGACCCACGGCTGGACTTCGCCCGGGACAACGGCTTCTGAAACCTGCGCTGCGGCCACGTGCAACTCGGCCGCAGCGCGCCGGGCTTCAGTCCTTGGCGGTCGTGGCCGGCAACGCTATCAGGTGGTCGTCGCAGCCAAAGCCCACCACGTGCTCGCTGCCCCAGGACACCTCCACCACCGCAATGCACGGGTCATAAGACTCGCCCACCAGGCTGCCATCGGCCTTGAACACCCGCAGGTAGCCACCGGTGGAGTAGCGCGAGCTGTCGCCATCGCCGGGCATGGTCATGGCCGGAATCCAGGCGCGCCAGCTGAACAGCCGGTACTTCTGGTAGTAGAAGGCCCGGTCGTCACTGTAGTAGCGGTCCTGGTAGGGCGTGCCGTAGTAGAACCAGCCATAACCCTTGTACGCCAGGAATACGGCCAGTACCGCGCCGAGCAGGCGTTTGCTGTGTTTCATCGGGGTCTTTCCTTGTACCGAGAAGAACTTCAGGGCTGGGTCACGCCGAGCATCCGCAGGCAGGCCTGGACGATGGCCTCGGCCAGGGCCTGGCCATCTTCCTGGCGGGCGGCGATCACGTCATCGGTGGCGCCGTGCACCCCGGCATAGATCAGCGAGGCGATCACCGTCGGCTGTTCCAGGGGCCAGCAGCCGGCCTGCCGCCCTCCTTCGAGGATGCCCTGCAACTGCTGCAGGATCGCATTGCGCTCCGGGTTGCCGCGCTCATGGTGGTGATGGTTGGGGTAGACGATGTCGTGCAGGTGGTAGGTGGCCAGGTAGGCCTGGACGCTGGCGCGGATCCAGCTACTGACCTTCGCCACCCAGTCATCCTCGGCGCAGGCCGCCACCGCCTGCTCCAGGCAATCGAGGAAGTCCCGGGTATAGCGCTCACCCAGGGCCGCCAGCATGTCGTTCTTGGATTGGAAGTAGTGATAGAAGGTGCCCTTGGCCACCCCGGCGCGCTCGACGATCTGGCTGATGGTGGTGGCCTCCACTCCCTGCTCCAGGAACAGGCTGCGGGCGGCGCCCATCAATTCTTCCAGGCGCACTTCGGCGGGTTTGGTCCGCGGCTGCGGCAAGTCGCTGGCAGGTTCCTGGGCCTTGTGGCGTTTCACGATCATGAACGATTCCGGGCGGTGGCGAGGGCCGCCAGTCTAGGGCAATTGCCAGGCAAAAGAGAGTTGAGAATATTTATCATTTTCCATTGACCGACGGTCAGTCGAAATACTAACCTGAGTACCTCACCCCTCTCCAGCCCTCCACGGGAGATGTTTGATGGAACGCTATCGTCGCCCGGCCCTGGTGGCCGCCGCCTACCTCGGGACCTTCCTCGCCTCGCTGGACATCAGCATCGTCAACGTCGCCCTGCCGACCCTGCAACAGGCCCTGGCCACCGACCTGGCCGGCCTGCAATGGGTGGTCAACGCCTATGCCATCTGCCTCTCGGCCTTCATGCTCTCGGCCGGCCCCCTGGGCGACCGCTTCGGCCACAAGCGCTGCTGGCTGGCCGGGGTGTTGTTGTTCACCCTGGGTTCAGCGCTCTGCGCCCTGGCCCAGGAGCTCGGGTTGCTGCTGGCCGGGCGCGCGGTCCAGGGGCTGGCCGGGGCACTGCTGATTCCCGGGGCGATGCCGATCCTCAGCCACGCCTTCCCCGACCTGCGCCAGCGGGCCCATGTCATCGGCGGCTGGTCGGCGTTCAGTGCCCTGGCGCTGATCCTCGGCCCCCTGGTGGGCGGCCTGCTGCTGGAGTCCGTCGGCTGGCAGAGCATCTTCCTGATCAACCTGCCCATCGGCCTCCTCGCCCTGGCCCTCGGGTGCTGGGGAATCGGCGAGCGCAAGCACCCACAGCATGCCGCCCTCGACCCGCTGGGCCAGGCACTGAGCGTGTTGTGGCTGGCGGCCCTGACCTATGGCCTGATCCTCGCCGGCGAAGAAGGCTTCGCCAGCCGAGGCCCCCTGCTGACCTTATTGGTGGCCGCCGTGGGGCTGCTGGCCTTCACCCTGGTGGAGCGGCGGGTGCAACGGCCGCTGGTACCCCTGGACCTGTTCCGCCAGCGCCCGTTCGCCGTGGCCAACCTGGCTTCGTTCATCCTCGGTTTTTCCAGCTACAGCAGCCTGTTCTTCTTCTCGATCTTCCTGCAGCAGATCCAGGGCTGGTCCGCAGCCGAAACCGGCCTGCGCCTGCTGCCGCAATTCACCGTCACCGGCCTGGTAGCCATCGGCTTCGGGCGCATCAACCAGCGCGTGCCCCTGTCCTGGCTGATGGTGGCCGGCTACGGCCTGGTGGGCCTGGCCATGACCGCCATGACTCTGTTCGACGCCCACACTCCCTACTGGCTGGTGGGCTCGTTGCTGGGGCTGCTGGGCCTGGGCATGGGCCTGGCGCTGCCGGGCACCGGCCTGACAGTGATGGCCTGCGCACCGCCGGAACGCGCCGGGATCGCCTCGGCCAGCATGAATGCCCTGCGCCAGACCGGCATGAGCATCGGCATCGCCCTGCTCGGCAGCCTGATGGGCGCCCGGGCCATCCAGGTGCTGGGCGAGTCGGCCCGGGCCAGCGGCATGGCCAACGCCGGCGAACTGGCCCACCAAGCGGTGACCGAACACCAGTTGCCCCCGGACAACCCACTGTTCGGCGAGCTGTACCGCACGGCCATGACCAGCGGTTTGCACCTGGCCATGCTGCTGGCGGGTGCCTCCAGCCTGCTGGCCATGGGCTTGCTGCTGGGCATCCGCCGACGGGCCCGTGCGGAACAGCCCGCTGGACCTGGCCGAGTCCAGCCCCGGGGGATCGAGAACAGGTGAACGATGCCCATTGTCCGGGGCTTTTCTCCTCGTCTAGTATGGTTGCCGGACCGCGCGAGCCACCTGGGGACGTGCCTTGCAGAACAATAAGAAAAACGCCATCGCCATGCCTGCATCCCGCCCCGTCGGCGCCTATGTGCGCCGCCTCAAGCTCAGCCCCTTGCTCGAGTACCTGCAAGAACGGCAGCTGCGCCTGCCATCGCCCTCCCAGGCCCAGTGGCAAGGGCTCAAACCCGCGGACAATATTCCACTGGATCACTACCTGGGCTTCTTCGAAGAGGCGGCCCGGGCCTTGGACGACCCGCTGCTGGGCGCGCGCATCGGCCTTGCCAGCCGCTCCCCAGTGCTCTCGCCGCTGCGCGAACTGTTCCTCAACGAAGCGACCCTGCACGGCGCATTGCTTGAACTCAACCTCAGCACCGCGGCCCTGCAGGGCGGCACCCGCACCCAACTGCGCATCGACGGCGAGCAGGTGCAGATCAGCTACCAGTTGCCCGCCTACCCGGCCAATGCCTGCCGCCAGGACGTGGAGTTCAGCCTGGGCATGCTGATCCATGTCTTGCAGTTGCGCCTGGGGCAGGACTGGCGAGCCCAGCGGATCGACCTCTGCCATGAACTGACGGCCAAGGACCGCGAGGCCCTGGCCGGGTTGCTGGATTGCCCGGTGCGGGATGCCGCGCCCAGCAACGGCATCGTCTTCGCCAACCATTGGCTGGACCACAGGTGCCCTGGCCAGGGCTGCGATGCCGACGTCCTGCTGTTCTTTCGCGAGCACATCCAGGGCCTGTGCGCCGAACAACACAGCGGCAGCTTCCATGAGCGGGTGCGGCGCCTGCTGGAACAGCAATTGGGCGAACAGCCGCCCTCCCTGGAGCGCATCGCGCGCCAGCTGTGCCTGTCGCCACGTAGCGTGCAACGCAAGCTGGCCCTGGAACAGGTGGTGTTCTCCGAGCTGCTGGAGCAGGTGCGGCACAGCCTTGCCCTGGAACGCATGCGCCATCCCGGCACCCGGATCGACGAACTCGCCGACAGCCTGGGCTACGCCGACAGCGCGGCGTTTTCCAAGGCTTTCAAGCGCTGGACCGGGGTGCCGCCGCTGCGCTACCGGCGTCAGTTCCTGTAGGGTCTGTTGCCGTTTCGGCGCAACCCGAAGGGACGGGCCGGTTTTAGCGCGGCGCGTCGTTACTCGACGGCTCATTTGGACGGCCAAACTTCGCGTCTCGTGCTTAGCTGCGCGCTAAAACTGGCTCCGGCGCGATCGTGGCGAAATGGCAACAGACCCTAGTATGCCCGGGCCTTCAGCGCGGCGAGATGCCTTCGGGATACGCCGTCTCGCTCAGCAGTCGTACCTGTGCGCCGATGGGCACGTTGAACCAGGTCCCATCCACCTCGCCCAGGGCCATGCCGGTATTGCGCCAGGCCCTGGTGTCGAGGACGAAGACGATCGCCACATCCACCGCCTTCTCGCGAAAGGTCACCAGGTACAACTGCTCGCGCAGCTTGAAATAACTGGCCTCGTCGCAATCACAGTCACCATGGCGCACACCGCCATGGATCTGGTAGGCGTACCAGCGACTGTTGAGATAGACATGCTCCACCGCGGTGTCCTGGCTATAGAGATTGAGCACGCGCTTGCCGATCAACTCGCCGCTGCGCTCGGGCGGTGCGCCTGCCGGCAGGCCATTCAACCCGGCGTGATGCAGCGCCTGGCCGACATTGGAGGCCAATCCGCGAGCCTTGCGCCCGGTATCCAGCCAGGAATGCACCAGCAAGGCCCGGGATCGCTGCTCGTCGATGATCACCACCAGGCTCTGGCGCTGCGCCGCCGGCAATGGCAGGTCGATGAAAAACAGCCCGGCGCAGGCCTGCACCACATTGGCTTGCGCCGTCCCCGACGCCAGCACCAGCGGCAGTCCCTGCCAACGAACCTCGCCCTGTTTATCGAACGCCAGCTCGCCACGCTGCTCGGCGAACGCCAGGACGAAGCGCCGCCCGCGCAGCGCCGGGGTGTCGGGCAGGCGGTTGAGGCGCAACTGCGCGGCAAAGTCATCGAACCCGGGAAGCGCCTGCTCCAGCGGGTTCATGGCCGCACCTCCCGCTGCTCGCCAGCCAGGGCCTGCTGGATCAGCCGCTCGCTGAGCGTCCACAGTTGCAGGGCCTGGGCGACATCACGCACCCGGGGCATGACGCCCAGGTGATCCAGGGGATCGGCGTTGCTCAAGGCCACCTGGCAATCCTCCAGGTAGTAACCGCCACAACCCTCCAGCTGCGGATGCAGCAGGGCCCAGAGAATGCTCGCCGCACCCTCCTCGGTGCTCTTGCGCCGGGTCAACTGGCGCAGCCCGGGCTGGCGTTCGAGCAAGGGCACGAAGTCGGCGTCGGTCAGGTGATTGTGCAGGTTGGTCCCGGCCACCACTCCGGGGGCCACCGCCAGGGCGCGAATGCCCTCCTCGGCCAGGTGCTGGTCCAGGCCCACGGCGAACAGTACGTTGGCCGACTTCGACTGGCCATAGGCCGTCCAGCGGTCGTAGGCCCGGTGCTCGAAGTTGGGATCGGCGAAATCGATGCCCGCCAGGCGATGGGCGCCCGAAGTCAGCAGCACCACCCGGGCAGCGGCCGCCTGGCGCAGCAGCGGCAACAGCCGGGTGATCAACCGATGGTGGGCGATATGGTTGATACCGAACTGGCACTCCAGGCCATCGTCGGTACGAGCGAAATCGGTGGCCATGATCCCCGCACTGGCGATGACGCCGTCCAGGTGCGGCAACTGCTCCAGCAGCCTTGAGGCCAGCCGGTCGACGTCGCGCAACGACTCCAGGCGCACCGCCTCGAAGTGCAGCGACTGGCTGCCCGTGGCGGCCCGCAGTTCGGCCAGCGCGGCATTACCGCGTTCGGCGCTGCTGCCCAGCACCAGTACCCGGGCGCCACGGGCAGCGAGGCAGCGGGCGCTTTCCTTGCCCAGCCCCGAAGTGCCGCCGGTCACCAGGTAGATCTTGCCGGAGAGGTCCAGGTCCCGGACCAGATCCCAGGCTCGTGTATGGGTATCGAATGACATGTTGCTACTCCTTCCTTCATTGAATGAACAGGCTGGCGTCCAGCTCCAGGGCCGCACCGGGTGCCTCCAGGGCCTTGACCCAGAGCAGCGCCACGGACAGCTGCAACGCCGCCGCGGGTCCCAGCTCACGCTGCAGTTGGCGGCTGAACGCTTCCAGCAAGGGCTGGCTCGCCACGGGGCCGGCCTCGATGCCGGAGCACTTGAGCAACACCTGCAAGGCCGCCGGCTGGCCACCGGTGTCGAGGCGCATGGCCAGGGCCCTCGCCGCCTGCTCCACGCTCGCCAGCGACAAGCTGCCGGCCTCGCCGCAGGCCAGGCTGACCCAGGTTGGCCGCGGGGCTTGCGGGCGCAAGGCCAGGCCATCGATCTCGATCTTGAAATCCTCCAGGACCATGCCGTGACCACGTAGCACGCACAGTTGCAGCGCCTCGGCCACCCCGGCATCGGCCCGCTGGCGCACAGCCTGCGTTACCAACTGCCGGGCATGCTGCGGGTCCTGGTCGGCGCGCAGGTACAGGGTCAGGCGGGCCAGGTCGGAGCAGTCGGCGTCCAGGGCCCGGAGGCTGTCCTGGATCTTGTCCAGGATCACCTCCACCTGCTCCGCCAGCCCGGGACGGACCTGCAGGTTATCGGCGCTCAAGCCACGCTCCGACGCTAACAGTTCCAGGGCCTCGAAACCGGTGAGGAACAGCTGGCCGCGATACTCCAGGGCCCGCGCCACATCCATCGGCAGGTCGTCAAACAGGGCCCGCCGCGCCGGTGTGGCATGCCTGGCGAATACCGCCTCGAGCGCCACCAGCGCCCCTTCCCGGGACAGATGCGGCACCCGGAAAATGGTGCCGACGCTGGGCTCCCGGACCAGCCGGGGGGCCAGGGCATGGCACTGGCGATGGAATGCCTGGATCGCCGCCAGCGGGTCCACGGCGCCATTGCGAATGGCGATGCTGTGCTTGAGCATCGCGCCCAAGCTCACCCCTCGTTCGGCCAGGGCGGCGGCCATGGTTTCGAGCAAGGCGGCAAGTTGCTGCTCCAGGTCACCGTCCACTGCCGCCTGTTGCCAGTTGCAGAAGATCAGGTCCTGGGTTTGCACAAGGTTCATCGGGACTCTCCTCAAGGGATCAGTGGCGCCAGCCCAGCAACGGGTCGAGGGCGAAGTTCAGGCCCAGGCCGAACAACCAGCCGCTGGCCGGACGCTGTTCGGCGAAGGGGTTCTGGAAGCGACTGGGTTGCAGCACGTAGTTGATGAAGGGGTCCAGGGTCACGCCGCTACCCAGGACGAAGCGCCCATTGAGCTCGGCGACGAAACTGTCCCGTGGCTGCTCGTAGGCACTGCCCGACAGGCGCCCGGCGTCCTTGAGGCGGGCCTGGAAGTCCTTGCTCACGCGAAACCAGCTCAGGCGTGCACCAAGGCTATCCAGCGGGCGGCCCGGAATGACGTTGAGGGCATTGACCCCGATGAAGCCGAAGGCATCCACCCCACCGGTAACCCCGGGGGTCAGCGACGAGCTGAGCCCGCCTTCCAGGGTCAGGCTGCGCGGGTTGGTATCGAACGGGCGGCTACCACCGTCGGCGCGGTACACCGTCTTCTGCCAATTGAAGAGAATGCCGTCGGCATGGTCCTGGACCTTGGGCGCCGAGCCCGGGTCGAGCAAGGTCGAGGTACCGGCCACCGTGCGGCTGGGGTTGGGCTGTTTCTTGGTGGAGCGATACAGGGCCAGCTCGAAACGACTGGGATAGAGCGCCTCGCCAAAGCGGGTCTGGGTGCCGACCTGGGCCAGGAAGAAGCGCCCGTCATGGCGTTCCTCGCGCCAGTTCCAGCCGGACTCGAAGGGGATCTGCCCATTGAGCAACCAGCCGCCCACCTGGGCAAAGCGGTTGTCGTCGAAGTTGTAGCGGGCCGTGGCGCTCCAGTAGGCGAACGGATAGGCGAACACCGAGCCGTTCATCAACGTCAGCGGGTTGAAACAGGTGAACACGAAGGCACAAGCCGGCTGCATGAACGAGGTTGCGGGGTTGCTCCGGCCCAGCTCCAGCTTCAAGGCATCCTCCAACAGGCGCTGCTCGTAGGACAGCTGTACCAGCCGCGCCTTCTTCGGTACGAAGGGCGCCACCGCGCCATAGATGTCCCCCAGCGCCGGACCGTAGTCGACGTTGCTGGCCACCGGGGCATAGCTCTGCTTGAGGTGCACGCTGGCGCCCTTCACACCCAGCAGCTTGTGCAGGTCGAAGTCGGCCGCCAACATCAGGAACAGGTTGTTCTGATCCTGGCGACGCCCCACCCCGTAGGTGTTGTACAAGCTGTACCAGCTACCGAAGCCGTGCACGGCGATGCCCTGGGCATCCAGCTGTTCGCCAAGGCTCGGAGCCCGGGCCGGCGAGACCGGGTTCGCGACCGGGCCGGGCTGATCCGGGCCGGCCAGCGCGCACCCGGCCCACAGGGCACAGCACGCCAGCACAGCCCCACGTTGGACGAAGAATCGATTGTTGTTATTGGAAGGATTCATGGTCGGACCTGTATGGGCGATGGACTCAAGGAGCAGGCACCAGCTCCAGTTGCCGGGCCTGGGTTTGCACGCGCTGGTGGTGCAGGCGATCGAAGTCGTCCGCCAGCCGCTGCTGTTCGATGAACTCGATAAAGGGATCGCGGACCTGGGTCTGCAGGCCGGTCAGGGCCTCGATGGCGGCGATCGCGCAGAACGGCACGTAGACCTCCGAGTAGCCGCCCTCATGGACCATCACCAAGCGCCCATGGCCGAGGCGCTCGGCCACCGCCACCATCATCCGGGTCATCTCGCGGAAACTGCCGCTGTGCAATTGCATGTGGCCGAGCACGTCGTAGGTGCTGGCGTCGTAGCCGGCGCCGATCACCAGCAGGTCCGGGGCGAAACGCAGCAGCGCCGGCACCACCAACTGCGCCATGGCATGCAGGTACTGCTGGTGGCCGCAACCGGGCAGCAGCGGGATGTTGAGATTGCACCCCTGCCCTGCACCTCGCCCAAGTTCGTCGGCGCCGCCGGAGCCTGGGGGAAAGCAGTTTTCCTGGTGCAGGGAGATGGTCAGCACGTCCCCGCGCTCGTAGAACAGCGACTGGGTACCGTTGCCGTGGTGCACGTCCCAATCGACGATGGCCACGCGCCGCGCGCCGAGTTCGGCAATGGCGTGCTCCACGGCGATGGCCGAGTTGGCCAGCAGCGTCGAGCCCATGGCCTGATCCCGCAAAGCGTGGTGCCCGGCCGGGATGCAGGCGGCATAGGCCCGCTGGTACTCGCCGCGCATCACGCCTTCCACCGCCGCCCTGGCCAGCCCGGCGGACAGCGCCGCCAGCTCGAAGCTGCCGGCAGCGAAAGGCGCCGCCAGTCCCAGTTCTCCTCCCTGCTGCTCGCTCAACCGACGAAAGCGCTCCAGGTACTCAAGGTCATGGACCCTGGCCATCTGTGGCAGGGAGGCCGGCGCTGCGGACTCCACCCGCAACTGCCGGCTCAGGCCGCTGGCGTCCATCAACGCCTTGAGCCGCCGCAGGCAATCGGCCGAGGCCACGCCCGAGCCGCTGGCCAGCGGCTGGACCCACCCGCCGACCGGGGCCGCCAGGGCCGAGGCCCGACCGGAGTGGAACCACAGGCAGCGCTCGTCGAACAGGAACGCACTGGCGCCCGCTGAAGGATGCAATTCAGGCTTCATGGCAAAGACTCTTGGATGGCAGGTGGAAGTGCGCGAGGTTGATCGCCGCGGCGGCCAGCAGGGCCAACAGCGCGCCGCAGCCGAACATCGCTTGGTAGGAAAAGGTTTCCAGCAGGTAGCCGCACAGCGCCGGGCCGCAGGCCAGCCCCAGGCCGAGGACCAGGTTGGTCAGGTTGATCAAGCCGCCCTCGCGATCGTGCAGGCTGATCACCGTGAGCATGAAGGGCACCAGCAGGGTCCAGGTGAACTTGAACACCAGCACCGCGATGAAGGCCGCATCCGCCCGGGGCACCGCCGCCATCACCAGCAAGGCCAGGACCAACGCGGCGAACCCCAGCAGCAGGCATGCCCCGCGATAGCGGTCACGTCCCAGCAAAGTGGCGGCGCCGGCGCCGAGGATGCCCACCGCGCTGGACAGGGTCAGCAACTGGTCCAACTGCCCACGATCCATGGCCGTGGGCGCCTGCAAGGCACTGATGAAGGTCCAGACTCCGCCCAGGCACACATACAGCAGGAAGATCGAGGCCACCCCCAGCAGGCCATGCCTGGAAGCCCCCAAGCGACGGCGCCCACCGCTGGCCGCTAGCTGAGGGACCCGAATGAAGTGCCGGCACAGCGGCACGCAGGCCAGCATCAACAGCGCCTGCAAGGCAAAGCACACCCCGGGGCCAAAATGCTGGAAGGCGCTGGGCAACACCGCCAGTCCCAGGGTTCCGAGTATCAGTTGGCCGAAGATGATCGAACCGAACGCCCGCCCGCGATCATCCAGGTGCGCGACGCTGCGGGTACACAGGATCAGCAACGAACCGGCGGCCAGTGCAGTGACGCCCCGAGCCACCAGGAAGGCGTTGAAATAGCGCTCCAGCAACAGCGCCGAAGCCAGGTTGCCGCCGATGTACAGGCCCATGAACAGCAAGGCCCAGCGCTGCCAGTGACCCGAGCGCAGCCAGTAGATGGCCGGCAAGGTGGCCAGGCTGCTGAAGATCAGTTCCAGGGAAAACATCGCGCCGATCCGGCTCGGGCTCAGGCCGATCTGTGTGGTCAATTGCATGGACAGGGCCGGGGCCCAGAGGAAGGTCGCCGGCAACACCGACGCACATAGGGTGATGGTGATCAGCAGCCAGCGATGACTGGCCTCGCCCGGCAGGGCTGCAGGTTCGGCGGTAGCGCTCACGATAGGCACCTTCGTTATTGATTGTTATGGGTGAGGTGGCACGGCAACGGCTGCCAATCTAGCAACGGCCCAGGCGGCGACCGGCTTCAATTGATGACGACTTTTTGTCTTTTCACGCCAATGCCCGCAGGCGCTATCAGGTTGGCCAGGCGCACCGGCGAGCCGGGGCATTGACAAGCTCGATGGCGGCTTCGACCATCGGCGCCGCAACGGCCGCTGCCGGCCATGACTCAGGAGATCAAGGATGAAAAGGCTTTCGCTGGCGCTGTGCCTGATGGCAGGCATGGGCCAGGCTGGCGCGATGGACCTGGCGGCGGCACGCCAGTCCCTGAAGAACTATGGACTGGCCTACTGCATGGCCAGGCAGTTTCCCGAGCGCTCGGCCATGGGCGAGGACGTTGGGCATGCCATCGGCATGTATGGCGTCATGGGCGGTGGCCTGCATCAGGTCCTGCAGGACGAAGACACGCTCACCACCCTGCATGACCCCTATGACGCCACCACCGACTACGTCTTCAAGGCTTATGACCAGGTCGCGGCCAACAGCAAGCACCGTCCTGGCAAGGTCGTGCTGCACGCTTGCTTGCAGGTCTACAACTCCCGAGCCTTCGACCGGTTCATCCGGACCCAGGACTCCTACATCCGCCAGCAAGACCTGCAAGCTGCCGGCCCCGCTTCCTAGCCAATGGCACCAGGCCCGCCATGACCTGGCCGCCCTGACGCGCACCGACAGCAACCGATGGCAGGTGTCGCTTAAACACCGGTCGAGGTCGAATCCAGCGCTCGGCCAGTGGTGCCACTGTCCATACTCAGCCACTTGCCCCTGGTAATGGAATATGCCCGTGAACCTGCCGCAGCCGCCCGCTTCTTCCCTGGTCAATCCCCTGCCCCTGGACCCGCAACAGCGGCGGCTGTTCCAGGAACAGGGCTACCTCAAGCTGCCGGGATTGCTGACCAGCGCCGCCATCGAATCGCTGCGCCAGCTGGTGGAGCAGCAACTGCGCCCGACCCAGGCCAGCGCTGGCGAGGGGTTCAACCGCCTGACCCACCGCCTGGACCAGGACGGTATTCTCCGGCAACTCCAAGGCCAGCCGGCACTGGCCCAGGTACTGACTTACCTCACCGACAGCCGGCTGATCCTGTGCGAAGCCCAGGGCTTCGAGCTGGACCAGGGGCGCTCGGGTTTCGCCTGGCACTACGACTCGCTGAACTTTCGCTACATCCGCCCCCAAGACCCGGCCTTCAGCCTGTGGCTGCCCCTGCAACCGGTACGCCCAAAGGCACAGGGTGGCGGCATGGCCTGGGTGCCGCTGTCGCTGTGCTCGGCCCTGGGCAACTTCCAGTTTTCGCGAATGCTGGCCCAGCAACTGGCCCAGGGCGAGTCGATCATCGAACTGTCCGAGCTCTTGCGCCAGACCTACGCCAGCCCGGGACCTTTGACCGAGCGCTTCGAGCGACAGCGCATCGAAGAAGCCTTCGAGCCCGGCGATGCCCTGCTGTTCAGCAAGTACCTGTGGCACCGCTCCAGTCCCTTGCTCGCCGGTGAGCTGCCACGGCGCCAGGCCGTGACCCTGCGCCTGGTGGCTGCCCAGGCACGCCTGGACCCGCTGTTGCAGGACGGCGAGACCCGTACCACTGGCGGCCTGGGCATGGGCCAGGAACGCGGGGCACTCAAGCCGCTGTCCTACGGCTCGCGCTTCGTCGATATCCAGGCCGGCGACCTGCTCAGCCGCTCGGCCCACTGCGGGCCGCTGCTGTGAGTCGGCCTCAGCCCTGCACACCGCCACCCAGCAGCACCTGCTGCTGGGTGGCACACAGCTCCATGAGGTAGTCCCAGACCACCCGCAGGCGCACCGACTTGTGCAGCTCGCGGCGGGTGCTGATCCAGTAGGCGCGCTGGATGCTCTCGGTGGGCAGCAACGGCACCAGCTGCCGGTCCTCGGCGGCCATGTAGCACGGCAGCACCGCGATCCCCAGGCCCGAGCGGGCTGCCTCTTGCTGGGCGATGACGCTGGTGCTGTGGAACAGCACCTGGGGGTTGCGACAGAAGCTGTTGAGGAACATCAGCTCCTGGCTGAACAGCAGGTCGTTGACGTAGCCGATCCAGGCATGGCGCCCCAGGTCCTCACGATTGCGCAGCGGCGGCGCGCGGTCCAGGTAGGCCTGGCTGGCGTACAGCGCCAGGCGGTAGTCGGTGAGCTTGCGAGTCACCAGCATGTCGGCACTGGGTCGTTCCAGGTGGATGCTGATTTCCGCCTCGCGGTTGAGGATGCTGACGAACCGCGGCACCGCCACCAGTTCCACTTCCAGCCCCGGGTAACGCTCGAACAGGCCGCCCATGCGGCTGGCGAGGAACTTGACCCCCAGGCCCTCGGTGACGCCGACGCGGATCTTGCCCAGCAACGCGCTGGACTGGGTGATTTCCTCCTGGGCCAGCAGCGCCACGTTCTCCATGGCCTCGGCGTGCTTGAGCAGCGCCTCGCCGGCCGGGGTCAGCTCATAGCCCTGGGCGTGCTGGACGAACAGCGCGGTGCCCAGGGCCTTCTCCACCGCCTCGATATGCCGCGCCACCGTGGCGTGGGTAGTGTTCAGCCGTCGCGCCGCGGTGAGCAGGCGGCCACTGCGTTGCAGCTCGAGAAAAAAGCGCAGGTCGTTCCAGTCGAACATGGGGATTCCTTGCCAGTGCCTGGGGGCTAATGCTGTTAGAAAACGCACAGCGGGTGGGCAAAAACTAACATTCTTTTAACGAAAGCTAACAACTAGGATGAAGCACAAGGCTGCCGCGGATGACGGACAGCTGCTAATAAGAATCTGCCAACGAGGTCACGGATGCTTCCTGCCTTTGACGCTTTCGACTATATCGTGGTCGGTGCCGGTCCCGCCGGCTGCCTGCTGGCCAATCGCTTGTCCGCCAACCCCCAGCACCGGGTGCTGCTGCTGGAAGCCGGCGGACGCGACAACTACCCCTGGATCCACATTCCCGTCGGCTACCTGTTCTGCATCGGCAACCCACGCACCGACTGGTGCTTCAAGACCGAGGCCGAACCGGGCCTGCAAGGCCGCGCCTTGAGCTACCCGCGGGGCAAGGTGCTGGGGGGCTGCTCATCGATCAACGGCATGATCTACATGCGTGGCCAGGCCGCCGACTACGATGGCTGGGCCGCCGAGGGCAACCCGGGCTGGAGCTGGAGCGAGGTCCTGCCGCTGTTCAAGAAGAGCGAGAACCACTTCGCCGGGGCCAGCCCGCTGCACGGCTCCGCCGGTGAGTGGCGGGTGGAGCGCCAGCGCCTGTCGTGGCCGATCCTTGACGCCTTCCGTAGCGCAGCCGAGCAGAGCGGCATCCCCCGGATCGACGACTTCAACGGTGGCGACAACGAAGGCTGCGGCTACTTCCAGGTCAACCAGAAGGCCGGGGTGCGCTGGAACGCCGCGAAGGCCTTTCTCAAGCCCATCGCCCAGCGCCCCAACCTCACCGTCCTGACCGGCGTCGAGGTGCAACGGCTGCTCCTTGACGGCGGTCGCGCCACGGCGGTGCGCGCCATGGCCCAGGGACGCCAGCAGGACTTCAAGGCCCGCCGGGAGATCATTCTCTGTGCCGGCTCCATCGGCTCGCCGAGCATTCTCCAGCGTTCCGGCATCGGCCCGGTGGCGTTGCTGCAACGCCTGGGCATCGGCGTCGCCCATGCCCTGCCCGGGGTCGGCGGCAACCTCCAGGACCACCTGCAACTGCGGCTGATCTACAAGCTGGACAACGCCCGCACCCTGAACCAGATCGCCGGCAGCCTGTGGGGCAAGATGGGCATGGGCCTGCGCTACCTGTACGACCGCAGCGGCCCGCTGTCCATGGCTCCCAGCCAGCTCGGCGCCTTCGCCCGCTCCAGCCCCGAGCAGGCCACCGCCAACCTCGAATACCACGTGCAGCCACTGTCCCTGGAACGTTTCGGCGAACCCTTGCACGATTTCCCGGCGTTCACGGCCTCGGTCTGCGACCTGCGCCCGCAAAGCCGTGGCCGGGTCGAGATCCGTTCCGTGGACGCAGGCCAGGCGCCGCTGATCCAGCCCAACTACCTGAGCCATCCGCAGGACCTGCAAGTGGCGGCCGACGCCATCCGCCTGACCCGACGCATCGTCGCCGCCCCGGCCCTGCAAGCGTTCAGTCCCAGCGAGTACCTGCCCGGCGCGCAATTGCAAAGCCAGGAGCAATTGCATGAAGCCGCAGCGAAGATCGGCACCACCATCTTCCATCCGGTGGGCACCTGTCGCATGGGCCACGACGCCCAGGCCGTGGTGGACGCCCAACTGCGCGTGCACGGCATCGCCGGGCTGCGCATCGCCGACGCCTCGATCATGCCGCGCATCACCTCGGGCAACACCTGCTCGCCGACCCTGATGATCGCCGAGAAGGCCGCCGAACTGATTCTGGCCACGACTACAAGGAGCCCTGCCCCGGAAAAACAGACCGCCTCCCCCGCCTGATTGTAGGGGCGAGGCTCGCCCGCGACAGGGCTAGCCGGCACGCCAGAGAGATCGAGCCGCCGACGCTATCGCGAGCAAGCTTCGCTCCTACAGAAAAGATCCAACGCCGGATCGTAGGAGCCAGGACTGCGAAACACAAGATAGCGACGCCATCACTGGCGCCGACAGTGGAACAACAAAAACAATCACTGTGAGGGATATCGATATGTCGGAACATGCTCAAGCGATGGACACCACGGCCGTGGCGCCCACCAGCAAGGAAAGCCAGAAAGTCATCTTCGCCTCGTCCCTCGGTACCGTCTTCGAGTGGTACGACTTCTTTCTCTACGGTGCCCTGGCGGCGGTGATCAGCAAGCAGTTCTTCGCCGGGGTCAACGACACCACGGCCTTCATCTTCGCCCTGATGGCCTTCGCCGCCGGCTTCGTGGTGCGCCCCTTCGGCGCCCTGGTGTTCGGCCGCCTGGGGGACATGATCGGGCGCAAGTACACCTTCCTCGCCACCATCATCCTCATGGGCCTGGCCACCTTCGCCGTAGGCCTGTTGCCCAACTACGCCAGCATCGGCATCGCCGCGCCGATCATCCTGGTGGCCTTGCGCATGCTCCAGGGCCTGGCCCTGGGCGGCGAATACGGCGGCGCCGCGACCTACGTGGCCGAGCATGCGCCCCATGGCAAGCGCGGCCTGCACACCAGCTGGATCCAGTCCACCGCGACCCTGGGCCTGCTGCTGTCGCTGCTGGTGGTGCTGGCCTGCCGCTACTTCACCGGCGATCAATTCGACGTCTGGGGCTGGCGCTTGCCGTTCCTGCTGTCGATCGTGCTGCTGGGCATCTCCACCTGGATCCGCATGAGCCTGCACGAGTCGCCAGCGTTCCTGAAGATGAAAGAAGAAGGCCGCGCCAGCCAGGCGCCGATCCGCGAATCCTTCGGCAAGTGGGAGAACCTCAAGGTGGTGCTGATCGCCCTGTTCAGCATCAACGCCGGCCAGGCGGTGACCTTCTACGCCGCGCAGTTCTACGTGCTGTTCTTCCTCACCCAGTTCCTCAAGATGGACCCGGCCCTGGCCAACAGCCTGCTGATCATCAGTGTGGTGATTGGCGCGCCGATGTTCATTTTCTTCGGCTGGCTCTCGGACAAGGTCGGCCGCAAGCCGGTGCTGATGCTTGGCCTGCTGTTGGCCACGGCGCTGTACTTTCCGATCTTCAAGGGCCTGGCCCACTACGCCAACCCGGCCATCGACCAGGCCAGCCGCCAGGCGCCCATCACCGTCACCGCCGACCCGGCCACCTGCACCTTCCAGTTCGACCCGGTGGGCAAGGCACGCTTCGACAGCCCCTGCGACAAGGTCAAGACTTTCCTGGTGAAACAGGGCCTGCCCTATTCCAGCATCGCCGCCCCGGCAGGCAGCCCGGTACAGGTCAGCGTCGGCGACGTGAAGATCGACGGTTTCGACGAGGCGGCGCTGCGCGGTGCGGTGACCCTGGCCGGCTATCCGCAACAGGCCGATAACCAGAACGTCAACAAGGCCATGGTGGTGGCGCTGATCGTCGCCCTGATCCTGATCGCCGCCATGTGCTACGGCCCGCTGGCGGCGCTGATGGTGGAACTGTTCCCGACCCGTATCCGCTACACCTCGATGTCCTTGCCCTACCACATCGGCAACGGCTGGTTCGGCGGCTTCCTGCCCACCGTGTCCTTCGCCCTGGTGGTGTACACCGGCGACATCTTCTATGGCCTGTGGTACCCGGTGGCGATCACCGGGGCCAGCCTGCTGGTGGGCCTGCTGTGCCTGAAGGAAACCCGTGAGGTGGACATCAACCACAACTGATGGCCACGGGTGCCTGCCAGGGCACGGCCCTGGCCGGCGGCCGGTTCACTCAGGTGTTGTTGCAACCCTTGGCGATGGAGTCCTCATTGGAGGTATAGGGGCGCGAGGGCTCCAGGTTCCACTGCGGCTTGTCCCGGGCGATGTTGAAGTGGCAGACCAGTTGGCGGCGCATGCTGCCCACCGTGCTGTCGCGGTTGTCCGGGTTGTTTTTCCATTGGGCGTCCAGGTAATGGTCGCTGGCCAACTCGTTGAAGAAGTTGTTGGTCTGGTTGTCCTGGACCTTGCGCCCGCAGTCGGTAGGGGTGACTTCCAGGGTCATGACCTTCTTGCCGAAACCCGGGTCATCCCGCTCGATCCAGGTGGCGCTCTGCACATAGCGCTCGCAGCTGTTCTTCTCGGTGATGGGGTAGATCACCTGCTTCTTGTTGTCGTAGACGAAGCTCGCCTCCTGCTGGGGTGTCTGCGGCAGCTTCATGTTGATCACCGGCAGGTACTGCTGGACCGCCTTGTACCACTGGATCTGGTTCAGGCGCGCGCCCTCCAGGCCGCCCTCCTCGGTGTAGAACAGCGCCAGGATCGACGGCGACTGCGGCGGCTTCTCTTCCCACTTGGCCAGGCGCAGCTCGTTCTGGGTACCGAAGGATTCGGCGGCGATCTGCGCCATGGAGCGGATGCTCTGGTAGAACGCCGGGCCGGCTGCGGCATTGCGCTCGTCGCGCACGTCGAAGGAGCACTGGCGCGAATGATCACCCCGATTCTGCCGGTAGTTGGCGCCCCATTGCTCGGCGGTGGTCACGCCGATCTCGTGGCAGTACTTCTCGACGCTGCCCGGGGTGCGCCGCGAGTCGGTGCAGCCTTGCTGCTGGCGGTCGTCGGTGGCGGCATCGATGGGGAAGGAGCACAGCACGGCGTAGTCCTGGTGATCCTTGGGGTTGCCGAAGATCGTGTCGAAGATGAAGCCGCTCTGCAGGCCGTAGGCCAACTTGCGGAACTTGGAGTCCTTGCGCAGGTAGGACGCCGAGACGCCGCCGCTGGCCTGGCTTTTCGGGCTGATGCTGTAGAACTGGTAGTCGGTGGAGGGCCAGGTGGCGCGAAACAGCACCCCAGAGCAGAGGAACGCCGGCTTGGACGGGCCGCCGCAATCCTGGCGGGTGTCGTTATACAACTGGTTGAGACGGGCCACGGTATCGCTGCCCTGGTCGGCTTGCGCGCTAGACAGCAGGCACAGGCCAGCCAGGCCCATGGCCAGGGGGATGGAGGTACTGAGTTTCATGAGATGGCTTCCGTGTGGGGTGAAATCCATGGTCGGCCACAGGCACGGCCGATACCGCCAGAGGATAGAAGCGTCCCCTGGCGCCATCCGGTTTTTTCCCCGGGGTGTCCCGGATCGCCGCTGCCCGGGCCCGGCACCGCGCGGCTTGAATTAACCGCGGCTTTGCGCCACTGTCTCGGCACTTTTGCGGCGGAGACCCTGGCATGCTGTTCATCCTTCCCACAGTGGCGGCCCTGGCCTTGGCGCTGTTGTTCTGGCGGCGCCAGAAAGCCCTGGCGGCCTTGCGCCGCGAGGCCTTCATCCGCAGTTTCAGCCTGCCGCCCGGGCTCTTTACGCCCCTGCGCACCCGGCACCCCCACCTGACGCTCAAGGACTGCCAACTGGTCGCCCAGGGCCTGCGCCAGTTCTTCCTGGCCTACTTGAAAAGCGGCCAGCGCTACGTGTCGATGCCGTCCCAGGTAGTGGATGACCTGTGGCACGAATTCATCCTCCATACCCGTGATTACCAGGCGTTCTGCCACCAGGCCTTCGGCCAGTTCCTGCACCACACCCCGGCGGCGGTCCTCGGCCAGAATGCCGAGCGCCAGAGCGACAACGGCCTGCGCCGGGTCTGGCGCCAGGCGTGCCTCGAAGAAAACATCCACCCCGCCCAACCCAGCCGCTTGCCGCTGCTGTTCGCCCTGGATGCCAAGCTGAAGATCGCCCAGGGCTTTCACTACGTCGCCGATTGCCAGTCGCTGCGGCGCCTGACCGATAACGGCGCCGGCAGCACGGTGATCCATTGCGGCAGCGAGCTGCACAGCAGCTCTGCAGACAGCGACTCGTCCCCCAGCAGCTCCGACAGCGACAGCTCGCGCTTCGGCGGCGATGGCGGCAGCAGCGACGGCGGCGGTGACAGCAGTGGTTGCGGAGGCGGCGGTTGTGGCGGTGGGGGCGGCGACTGAGCGCCGGGGAAACCTGTGGCGGCCGCGCTGCTACCGAAAAGGTGGCGGGCCCTGGCCGACAGAGTGGAAGCGGCGCATCGCGCGCCGCTCCACTGGACCTGATTGATCAGGCGATGATGTCGGCCGCTACCGCTTGGCCAACGATACCCACGGCGAAGTCCGCCGTGCCGTGACCGGCGAGGTCAACCAGCAGACTGCTCTGGTTGGTGCCGGCGTTGTAGCTGAGGATCGCGTCGCCCGCATGGCCACTGAAGGCCTTGACGAAGTTCAGGGTTGCGCCGCCGGTGGCGAACTGCGCGATACCGGTGAGGTCGATCTTGTCCTGGCCGCTGGTGAAATCCATGATCCAGTCCGGCGCGTTGACGGTGGAATCCGACGCCGCGCCGAAGACGAAGGTGTCCGCCCCGCTTCCGCCCCACAGGGTATCGGCGCCGCCGCCACCGTAGATGATGTCGTTGCCGGCACCACCCTTGAGGACGTTGGCCACCGCGTTACCGATCAGCAGGTCGTTGCCGGAACCGCCAATGGCGTTCTCCACGGTCACGCCATAGGCGATGGAGACGTTGCCCACCAGGCCGCCAACGTCGGAGAAGGCACCGGCGTTGAGGTTGATCTTCTGGTTATGGCTGAAGCCGGAGAAGTCCAGGGTGTCGTTGCCGCCACCGTCCCAGACCGCGAACACCAGCTTGTCGCTGTTGGAGTGCGCGCTGTAGAAGTCCCGCCCGGTGTTGGAGTTAAAGCCGTACACGGTGTCGTCGGCACGGGTCTGGTAGTTGGCGCCGTAGAGCTTCTGCACCGCGACGATGTCGTCTACCAGCGGCGCCGAGGCATAGGCCCCACTACCGTCCTTGCTGAAGTTCTGCCCGGTATTGCTCTCACTCCAGTAGCTCATCAGGCTGTAGCCACGGGTGTCCTGGGCGTAGCTGGCGTCCTTGTAGGTGGGGTTGCCATTGCCGGCGTTGTAGGTACCCGGATGGGACAGGCCCAGGGTATGGCCGATCTCGTGGGTCAGGGTCTGGCGCCCGTAGTTGCCGGTGCCGGGAGTCTCGTTGACCCGGTACTGGCTGTTGATCAGGTACCAGGACTGGCCGTCGTAGCTACCACCGGATGGCAGGTAGGCGAAGGCCGCGCCGCCGGTGCTGACGTTGTAGTTGCCGAAGGTCATGTGCCCGTCGCCACCCTTGGCCGCCTCGGTGAAGCTGACCTTGGCCACATCCGCCCAGGACTGCATCGACAGCACGGCCTGGGCCTTCTGCAAGGCGCTGAACTGGCTGAAGGTACCCAGGGACGGGTTGTAGTTGGCGGGTTTCTCGGTGAGGAAGGTGTAGGTCAGGTCGATCTTGCCGTCACCGTTCTTGTCGTGCCAGGACAGGTTCTTGCGCAGGATCGCATCCGCGGCCTGGTCGGCGGTGAACGACGGCTTGCCGTTCACCGGATCGCTGCCACCCCGGTCATAGCGGTGGCTGAAAGCCTGTACCTGTTGGTAGGCATTACTGGCTTGTGCGGCCTGGTCGGCCCAATTCCAGGTAATTTCCGACAGTGCTTTTGACAGTGTCTTTGACATTGTTACGTCCTTGTTCCAGACAGAAAATGTTCGATAGAACACAAACGACCCCGCCTGCGAGATCGTCCTATCACTCGCCCAAAGAGGCGCTCCGAAGCTGACACACTCGTCGACGGCGAGTCCATGGTTTTTTTCGCCCGCTCAAAACCCGCCGGAGCCGCGTTTCGGGGGCCATATTCCACTCGCGCAAGCGTTGGGCAGGCGATAGGCTAGGCACTGATCCGGGGTGCCAGGGAGGTCGCAACGGCCGTCCCTACCCCTTCTCGCCAGGAGTCCGTAATGCGCAAGACATTGTTGCTGGGCACTTTTATGATCATCACCGGCACCGCCCAGGCCGAAGGCATTCCCCTGTTCAACGTCGCCTGCCCCGGCAACCTGGCGGTCAGCGCCGACCAGGGCGGCCCGGTGTACATCAATGGCAAGGAGGTCAAGAGCACGGCCGTGGATGACCGGCATTTCCAGGTCAAGGCAGGCGAAGCCAACCTGTCCATCAGCGTTGAAGCAGACGATTCGGTCACCGTGAACTACACCGACAAGCACGGTGCCAGCCATTTGTGCGAAGCCGTGGACGACTGACTCGCCCACCCGCCCAGCGGCCCGTCATGACAGCCCGGCCGCTGCTCAGCCTTAGAACAACCCCATCTGCCCACCCACCAGGGTCGAGAAGTCATCCTGCACGAACGGCAGGATGGCGTCCGCCACTGGCTGCAACTGGCGCGTCAGGTAGTGTTCGTAGTCGATGGTGGCACGGCGGATCTCCAGAGGCTCGGGACCCGCCAGGGTCATCACATAGCTGATCCAGCCACCACGCTGGTATTGCAGCGGCCGGCCCTGTTCACGGTTGTAGTCGTCGGCCAGGCGCGCCGCGCGGACATGGGGCGGGACATTGCGCTCGTACTCATCCAGGGGTCGGCGCAGGCGCTTGCGGTAGATCAGCAGATCGTCCTGCTGGCCGGCCAGGGTGCGCTGCACGTAGTCGCGCACATAGTCCTGGTAGGGCTGGCGGTGGAAGATCCGCCGATACAGTTCCTGCTGGAACTCCCGGGCCAGCGGCGACCAATCGGTACGTACGGTCTCCAGGCCCTTGTAGACCATCTCCTGGCCGCCATCGGCGCGCTGTACCAGGCCAGCGTAGCGCTTCTTGCTGCCCTCCTCGGCGCCGCGGATGGTGGGCATCAGAAAGCGTTTGTAGTGGGTTTCGAACTGCAACTCCAAGGCGCTTTCCAGGCCGTACTGCTCGCGCAGGTGATCGCGCCACCACTGGTTGACGTGGTCCACCAGGGCCCGGCCGATCTGCCCGGCGCGCTCCTCGTCGTGAGCGCTGCCGAGCCAGACGAAGGTGGAGTCGGTATCGCCATAGATCACCTGGTGACCCTGGGCCTCGATCAACTGCCGGGTGCGGGCCATGATCTCGTGCCCGCGCAGGGTGATGGACGAGGCCAGGCGCGGATCGAAGAAGCGGCAGCCACTGGAGCCCAGCACGCCGTAGAAGGCGTTCATGATGATCTTCAGGGCCTGGGACAGCGGCGCGTTGTGCTCGCGCTTGGCCACTTCCCGGCCCTCGGCCACCCGCTGGACGATCGCCGGCAGGCAATGCCGGGTACGGGAGAAACGCGCCCCGCGAAAACCCGCCACCGAATGCTCTTCGTCACTCTGGCGCAGGCCTTCCACCAGGCCCACCGGGTCGATCAGGAAGCTGCGGATGATCGAGGGGTACAGGCTCTTGTAGTCCAGCACCAGCACCGATTCATAGAGCCCGGGCCGCGAATCCATGACGAACCCGCCGGGGCTGGCCTGGGGCGGTAGCTCGCCGAGATTGGGGGCGACGAAACCCTGGCGGTGCATCAGCGGCATGTACAGGTGGGTGAAGGCAGCCACCGAGCCGCCACTGCGATCGGCCGGCAAGCCGGTGACGCTGGCCCGCTCCAGGAGGAAGGTCAGCAGCTGGGTCTTGGCGAAGATCCGCGTCACCAACTCGCAGTCCTTGAGGTTGTAGCGGGCCAGGGCCGGCTTGTCCTCGGCGAACATGCGGTTGATCTCGTCCATGCGCTGGTAGGGATTGTCGATCGACTTGCCCTCGCCCAGCAGGGTCTGGGCGACGTTTTCCAGGCTGAAGGACGGGAAGCTCCAGGTGGCCGAGCGCAGCGCCTCGATGCCATCGATGATCAAGCGCCCCGCCGCCGAGGCGAAGTAATGGTTGTGGGTGGCGTGTTCGCGCCAGTGCATCTCCTGCCCTCCACGGCCCAGGCGCAGCGGTACCGCCAGGCGCCGGGCATGCTCATGCAGCACTCGCAGGTCGAACTGCACCAGGTTCCAGCCGATGATCGCGTCGGGGTCGTGCTCGGCCAACCACTGGTTGAGCTTCTCCAGCAATTGCTCGCGACTGGCGCAGAACTCCAGGTCGAAGTCCACCGCACTGTCGTCGGCGCGGGCCTTGCCTAGCATGTACACCTGGCGCTGGCCACAGCCCTCCAGGGCAATGGAATACAACTCGCCACGCTCGCTGGTCTCGATATCCAGGGACACCAGGCGCAGTTGCGGGCGGTAGTCGAGGGCGGGTTTCATCTGCGCGTCCAGCAGCAGCCCATCCGGCCCCGGTTGGCCATTGAACTCCACCGGCGCGGTGATGAAGCGCTCCATCAGGTAGCGCTCCGGCGGGCGGATATCGGCTTCGAACACGTCGACCCCGGCCCGGCGCAGCGTCTTGTCCAGGCGGATCAACTGGTTGTGCTGCGGGCAATACAAACCCAGCACCGGGCGCTGGTGAAAATCACGCAGCTGCAGGGGGCGCAGCTCGACATCCGGATCGTCAGCCAGCAGGCGCTCGGCCTGGGGCCGCTGCACGGCCGGGACAAAAGCCACGGAGGTCTGCAACGGCAGGCGCAGGTGCCGTGGCCCCTGGTCGGTGGCCAGCCAGAATTCGACTTCAGTGCCTGCTGGCGTATCGCGCCAGTGTCGCGTCAGGACGAAGCCTTGTTGTACATCCACCGCTGCAACCTCAGAACCATTTCCAGGCGCCGATTCTACCTGCCCCAGCCCTGCTTGGGGGCTCGAATGAGGGCTTTGCGGCTTTTGTCAGACAATATGTAGTGCCTGAAAATTTTCACTACAAAACCGTTGACGAGCGGATTGCGCCCTTGCATGATGCAGGCGTCCCCCCGATCGGGGGACAAGGCAAAGGTGTTATGAGCAAGCTCGTCTGACCGCCGAGCTGTTGACCCGGATGTGTACTGCCCACAAGGCAGATTGATGAAACTGACCTGGCATTGACCGTTCGCGATTCGACGGGAAAGCCGGCGAGAACTCTTCAAGATGCTTGTGGCCGATGGTGGGAATGTCGGCAGCTTCATCCAGGTTCATGCTGCTTTCTATCGTTGTGGCGCTCTGTGCGTAGCAGTTAATCAAGGTAACTACACACATCAGGCTCTGGGCCTTATCTGTATCCGACAGACACCCTCTGTCGCCCTGTTTCCGGTATCAGGGTTCAACTTACCGATGTAGCAAGATGAATTAGCTAAACAACTTAGATAGATCGATGAATGGTCAAGGGGGCTACAAATGAATCTTAATAACCATCCCACTATTGATGAATTGGCACGTATGTTCGCCGCACGCAAAGACAGCCACGACAGCCATATCCTGTGGATTGCCAAGTCGGGCCAAGTGCATATCGACTGCCTGTCGCCCCATAGCCATGAAGCAGAATTCGACCGCAACAACCAGGATCTGGCAGCCCGCCTGAAGATGTACCGCCGCGGCCAGGGTTATGTCGGCAAGAAAGCCGCCGCCGACAAGGACTTCATCGGTCGGGTACTGGAGACCCTGAAGAACGAATGGCAGTCGCTGCGCGGCAATCCGGAAGTTCGAGTCATCGATCGGTTTTGTTGAGACAAGTTTAATCTCAATATAAAACAGCAGGGGCGCTGAACTTTCAGCGCCCCTTTTTATTGCCCGCAATTAATCCGAACAACATCTTCCAGCTCACTCATCGCGGTTCATGAACACGATCACCTGGCAACTGGACAGCCTGATGGCCAGTTAGTAGCATCGCCCCGCTCAAACCGGCCAGGCGGTTGGCAAAGAGGGCTGCAGTATTCACTGACGCCTCGATGTCACCACCAGGCACGATATTCGAAAGCCAAGTCGAACCTTAAAAAAGGACTTTGTGTGACTGATCGCAGCGGTGTCTTGCGTTACATCATTGGGCGGTACTACTCGGACGATCTGGAAGACGCCGAAGCCCGTACCGGATACAGCGTCAAGCAGATCCAGGAGTGGTGCTCAGGCCATTGCCAGCCCCAGCACATCACCGTCGAGTACTTCATTCACCGCGCCTTCACGCCTGAATTCCAGTCGGTGATCGAATTCGCCGAGTTCCAGCCGGATCAACCGGTGATGAAGCAGTTGAAGGTCCTGTTCAAAGGACACGAAGACCGGGCCGGCATCTATGCGTTCTATGACTCGATGGCCAACCTCATCTACCTCGGCAAAGCCACCAACCTGCTCAAGGAAGCCTATTCGGCCATACGCCGGGATGTGCATATCCAGTTCCCCGCGGGAATCAAGAAGAAGCCCGAGAAACGCTATGAACTGGTGCGCTACATTTCTGCCTACGATGTCGGCAGCTCAGAATGGCGAGACTTTCCAAAGCATGTCGAGTCCCTGATCCTGCGTATTTCCAAGCCAATCCTGAACAAGAACATCGGTCACATCGAACAGGCGTATGCCGCGCCTGGTGAAGACTGAGACACTTGCCTGTCGCGAATACCCAGCCAGCAGGCGACAGCACGCCGCAGCGTCCTGTCGCCCTTTTATCGGCTGGGTTCAAAAGGCAAAGCACGAGCAGCCAAACGCGCCCCAGAAGCCCTGGAAATCGCTGACCGGCACCTTGGCCAGGCGAGCCCGCTCGTGCCCGTGGGCATGCACCGCGCAAGGACCGCTGCACTGGTGCAACTGAGCCGACAACGGCGCGGCAGGCTTCCAATGCCCTGGCACCTTGGCCACCGGCGACCAGTCCGGCGTCACGGGCAAGCTGGGCGGCGCCAGCGAGTGGAAGTCGCCGGCGGCATGCACCACCTTGCCATCCACCACCGTCAACAGCGACTCGATCCACTTGATCGCCTCTTCCTCGACGCTGAAGTAGTCCGCCGACAGGGCCACCAGATCCGCCAGTTGCCCGACCTTGAGCTGGCCTTTCTTGCCCTGTTCCGAGGAGAACCAGGCGCTGCCGTGGGTATAGAGCTCCAGTGCGGTATCGCGATCCAGGCCCTGGGGATACAGAGCCAGGCCACCGACGGTCTTGCCACTGACCATCCAGTACAACGAGGTCCAGGGGTTGTAGCTCGAGACCCGGGTGGCATCGGTACCGGCGCCCACTGGAATGCCTTCGGCGAGCATGCGCTGGATCGGCGGGGTCATCTCGGCCGCCTTGGCGCCATAGCGGTCGACGAAGTACTCGCCCTGGAAGGCCATGCGGTCCTGGATCGCGATGCCACCGCCCAGGGCCCGGACCCGCTCGATATTGCGCGGGCTGATGGTCTCGGCATGGTCGAAGAACCAGGGCAAGCCGTTGAAGGGGATATCGCGGTCGACCTTTTCGAAAACATCGAGCATGCGCGAAATGGATTCGTCATAGGTCGCATGCAGGCGGAACGGCCAGCGCTGCTCCACCAGATGGCGGACCACCGGCTCCAACTCCTGCTCCATGTCCTGAGGCAGATCGGGGCGCGGCTCGAGGAAGTCCTCGAAATCGGCGGCGGAGAACACCAGCATCTCCCCTGCCCCGTTGTGCCGCAGGAAGTCATCGCCCTGGCCGTAGCGCACGCTGCTGGTCCAGTTCTTGAAGTCCGCCAGTTCTTGCTTGGGTTTCTGGGTGAACAGGTTGTAGGCGATGCGCACCGTCAATTGCTGCTGGGCCGCCAGTTGCTCGATCACCTGGTAGTCGTCCGGGTAGTTCTGGAAGCCGCCACCCGCATCGATGGCACTGGTGACCCCAAGGCGATTGAGCTCACGCATGAACTGGCGGGTGGAGTTGACCTGGTACTCCAGCGGCAACTTGGGCCCCTTGGCCAGGGTGGCGTAGAGGATCATCGCGTTGGGCCGGGCGATCAGCATGCCGGTGGGATTGCCGTTGCCATCACGGACGATCTCGCCGCCCGGCGGGTTCGGGGTATGGCGATCGTAGCCCACCACCCGCAGCGCGGCGCGGTTGAGCAGCGCCCGGTCGTAGAGGTGCAGGACGAATACCGGGGTATCCGGTGCCGCCTGGTTCAACTCTTCCAGGGTTGGCATGCGTTTTTCGGCGAACTGGAATTCGTTCCAGCCGCCGACCACCCGCACCCACTGCGGTGCCGGGGTGCGCTGGGCCTGTTCCTTGAGCAGGCGCAGGGCATCGGCCAGCGACGGCACGCCTTCCCAGCGCAGCTCCAGGTTGTAGTTGAGGCCACCGCGGATCAGGTGCAGGTGCGAGTCGTTGAGCCCGGGGATCACCGTACGCCCCTTGAGGTCGATGACCTGGGTGCTGCTGCCGCGCAAGGCCATGGCCTGGGCATCGTCGCCCACGGCGATGAAGCGCCCGTCCTTGATCGCCACGGCCGTGGCCCGAGGGTTGGCCCGGTCCACGGTATGCAGGCGGCCGTTGAACAGGATCAGATCGGCAATTGCGTTGTGGTTCATGGCATGGCTCCGATTGAGGCGAAAAGGTTCAGGCCGCGCCGCGCGGTTGCAGCCAGCGGCTGAACAGGCGGGTGACCCGAGGCATGAAAACGTAGACCACCAGCAGCACGATGCTCAGGGTGATCAGCACATTGGCCTGCACGTAACCGCCAAGCCAGGGCAGCCAGGCGAACAGCGGCTTCCATAACTGCGGCACGAGGAAGGTCAGCGGCAGGATCACCAGGAAGGTCACGCAGGCTTGCTTCCAGCGCGGCGGCGGGGCCGGCGCGGCGCTGTCCTGGGGGGTGAACCAGAACTCGCGCTCGACATTGACCTCGGTCTGGTCGCCATCGGCCAGCAGGTGCTGGGCCTGTTGCACCAGTTGCCGACGGTCGTCGGAGTCCAGCCAGTCTTGCAACTGCTCGGTGCTGGCAAAGCGCAGCACGCTGGTGAAGAGGCCGAGGCCGCCGCTGTGGCCGCGCACCACATCGATCCCCAGGTGCCCCGGATAACTGCGGGCCTTGGCGATGATCTGGCGCAGCCAGGTCTCATAGGCCTGCTCCTGCCCCTTCTTGATGCGGTGGCGCACCAGCAGGGTGACCACGCCATCGGTAAGTTCAATATTCATCTGCGACTCCGCACTGCCAGCACATTGAGCGACCAGCAGGGGCGCGCCCTGCTGCACGATATCCAGCGAGTGCCCAGGGGCACCGCCTGGCGAGCCATCACAGCCGGCGCTGCCCGGCCTTGTGCACCATGCTGTAGGCATAGTCGACACCCATGCCGTAGGCACCGCTGTGCTCCAGCACCAGGGCCATGACTGCGTCGTAGGTATCCTTGCGGGCCCAGTCGCGCTGGTACTCGAGCAGCACCTGCTGCCAGGTCACCGGCACCGCGCCGGCCTGGACCATGCGCTGCACCGCCATGTCGTGGGCTTCCTGGCTGGTGCCGCCGGAGGCATCGGTGACGATGTACACCTCATAGCCCTCGGCCAACGCCTCCAGGGCCGGGAAGGTCAGGCAGACCTCGGTCCACAGGGCCGCCATCACCAGTTTCTTGCGCCCGGTGGCCTGCACGGCCGCCACCAGGTGGCGATCCTCCCAGGAATTCATCGAGGTCCGTTCGATGGGCTGTTGCTCGGGAAACACCGCCAGCAGTTCCGGCCAGATGTAGCCGCTGAAACTCTCGGTCTCCACCGAGGTGAGGATGCTCGGTACGTTGAAGATCCTGGCGGCCTTGGCCAGGGCCACGGTGTTGTTCTTCAGGGCCTGGCGGTCGATCGATTGCACGCCGAAAGCCATCTGCGGCTGGTGGTCGATCAGGATCAGGGCCGAGTTGTGCGGGGTGAGCAATTCACGAATGGACATGGCGCGTTCCTTTTGCAGTCAGAGTGAGGGGCGAACATGACCGGCTGATGGCGCTAGAGGCGCCCTGTGGGGCCGGCTTGGTGGTTAATCTAGGTTCTGGCTGAAACAGGAACAATTCCCTAAAATCGAGAATCATTGATTCCAAAACAGGGACAATCATGGATCGTATCGAATGCATGCGCGCCTTCGTCGCCACCGTCGACGAAAGCGGTTTTGCCGCTGCGGCGCGGGCCATGGACGTGCCCCGCTCCAAGGTCAGCAAACAGATCCAGGCCCTGGAGGAAAGCCTCGGCGTGCAACTGCTGCAACGCACCACCCGCAGCCTGCACCTGACCGAGACCGGCGCCGAATACTACGAATCCGCTCGCGAAGTGCTGGCAGCGGTGGACGAAGCCGAGCAGCGGGCCCGGGACGGTAGCGCCGAGCTGCGCGGAGTCTTGCGGGTCAACGCGCCGATGTCTTTCGGCCTGCGCCGGCTCGGGCCGCTGGTGCCGCTGTTCCATGAACTGCATCCGCTGATCGAGTTGCAGCTGGTGCTCAGCGACCAGCAAGTGGACCCGGTGCGCGGCGGCTTCGACGTGACGCTGCGGATCGCCAGCCTGGCGGATTCCTCCCTGGTAGCCCGGCAACTGGCGCCGGTGCCACGGATCATGGTGGCCTCCCCCGCCTACCTGGAACGCACCGGCGTGCCGCTCCAGCCCAAGGATCTGGGCAGCCACCGGTTTCTCGGCTACGGCTACCTGCAAAGCGGCGTCAGCCTGCAGTTGAGCCATGGCAGCGATACCCAGCGGGTGCATGTGACCGGGCCCCTGCACGCCAACAATGGCGACCTGCTGGCCCAGGCGGCGGAGGCTGGAATGGGGATCGCCCTGCTGCCGGACTTCATCGTCGAAGAGGCCCTGGAGGCAGGACGCCTGGTGCCGGTGCTGTGCCAGTGGCAGGCGCCGCCGATCAGCATCAACGTGGTCTACCCTTCGGCCCGGCGAGTACCGCAGAAGACCCGGGCCTTCATCGACTTCCTGGTGAGCCGGCTGGCCCAGCGCAGCGCCTGAACCGGACCAACGTACACCTGGCCGAACCGGCGCGCTCCTACACTCAAAGGAGGTTCCTGATGCTAGTGCGGTCATCATGAAAATCTCTCCTCGACTGGCCATCTCCAGCCTGCTGGGCGCCCTGGCCTACCTTGGACTGGCGATCTGGGGACGCGGCGGCTTCGCGGCGTTCTTCGCCCACCCGGCGCTGACCTTGATCGCCATTGCCACCTTGCTCATGGTGTTGGCCTCGCTGTACAGCGAGGTCAACCTCAGCAGCGGCGAACAGGAAGACCGGGACAATCGCTGGGTGCTGCCGGTGTTCGGCCTGATCGGCCTGGCGAGCGGTTTCCTGCCAGCCTATTGCGATCGCCTGGAGTTCTGGACCTTCGGCGGCGAGCCCCTGCGCTGGCTCGGCGCGCTGTTGTTCATCGCCGGTGGTGCCTTGCGCCTGTGGCCGGTGTTCATCCTCGGCCGGCGCTTCAGCGGCTTGGTGGCCATCCAGCCCGATCACCGCCTGGTGACCGACGGCCTGTATCGCCACTTGCGCAACCCCAGCTACCTCGGCTTGCTGGTCAACGCAGTGGGTTGGGCCCTGGCTTTCCGTTCCGGGCTGGGGCTGTTGCTGGCGGCGCTGACCCTGGTGCCGTTGATTGCCCGGATCCACGCCGAGGAGGCGCTGCTCCGCGAGCATTTCGGCCAGCCCTACGAGGACTACTGCGCCCGCAGCTGGCGCTTGTTGCCCGGCCTCTACTGAAATGCCGTAAAAAAAATTAGACACCCTCGCCAAGGCCAACGCCACGCTCTAGCCCGGGACTTGGCACCGACTCCATGAAGGCCTGCCGGGGCTGACTGACTCCACCCCCCCCTTACATTGGCCAAAGGATTCTTGCAGTATGGGTTCGCCTCGGGGCTTGCTGCCCCTGAGACACCCGGAAGAATAAGCACAACGAACTCGACAGCGAGATCACCGGCCGATGTCCCTCACGAACCCGTACCACGGATTCGCCCGCCCCGCTCCCACGGCTTGCAGCCAGGGTCGCACGGGCATGGCCGTCGCACAGGGTTCGCTGCCTGTTCGCCACCTTCGCCACTTCGCCCATCCCCCTCATGAGGTCCATGAGGGTCGCGCCGCCGTCATCGGTTATTACCTGCTGGACAGGTCCTGCCCATGAAGCTCCTGGTCAACCTGCCCATGGCCCTATGCCGTTCCCGCCTGCGCCACTCCTCACGTCCTCCGGATCACTCGCTCCTGGCCTGATCGCGCAACGTTGCGCATCACCCCTCCAGACCTGTTTTGCGTCCCTGCGAACGCCCCGTGCGTGGTGTCGTCGCAGGACCTGAAAACCTCTGCGCCCTGAAGGCGCAAGCGAGAACCAGCATGCATTTTGCCGCCCCCGAAGAGGCCCGTGATTTCCTGGCCGCCAACCCCGATATCGACATGATCGAGCTGTTCATCCTCGACGCCAACGGCGTGCCCCGAGGCAAGCTGCTGCACCGCGAGGAACTGCTGGCGGTGTATGAAAGCGGCCGCCCCCTGCCCAGCACCATCCTCGGCCTGACCCTCAATGGCGACGACGTGGAGAACTCCGGACTGGTGTGGGATGTGGGCGATATCGACTGCCGCGCCTATCCGCTGGCGGGCAGCCTGGTACGCCTGCCCTGGCGGCAGATCCCCACCGCTGCGGTGCAGGTCAGCATGCACCCGCAGGAAGGCCAGCCAGCCAACATCGCCGACCCGCGTCACCTGTTGATCAAGGTCATCGACCGGCTCAAGGCCGACGGCTACTACCCGGTGATGGCCTGCGAACTGGAGTTCTACCTGCTGGACGCCAGGCGCGACGGCAATGGCCGCCCTCAACCGGCGCTGGATGCCGATGGCGGCCGACCGCGTACCACCCAGGTCTATGGCCTGCGGGAACTGGAACAGATCGAACCCTTCCTCGCCGACCTCTATGCCGCCTGCAAGCTGCAGGGCATTCCGGCGCGCACGGCGATTTCCGAGTACGCCCCAGGCCAGGTGGAGATCACCCTGGAGCATGGCGACGCCCTCGCCGCCATGGACCAAGCCGTGCGCTACAAGCGCCTGGTCAAGGCCGTGGCCCACCAGCATGGAATGCAGGCCACCTTCATGGCCAAACCCTTCGACCACCTGGCCGGCACCGGCATGCACATGCACGTGAGCATCGCCGATGCCGCCGGCAACAACCTGTTCGCCGCCCAGGACCCGGCCGGCACCCCGCTGCTGCGCCAAGCGGTGGGCGGCATGCTCGCCTCGCTGCTGGACTCGTTGCTGCTGTTCTGCCCCAACGCCAACTCCTACCGGCGCTTCCAGGCCAACAGCTATGCGCCGCTGGCCCCCACCTGGGGCGTCGATAACCGCACCGTGAGCCTGCGGGTTCCCGGCGGTCCGGCCAATAGCCGGCACATCGAACATCGCATTTGCGGCGCCGATGCCAACCCCTACCTGGCCGCCGCGGCGATCCTCGCCGCAGTCCATCGCGGCCTGGATGAACAACTCGACCCGGGTGATCCGGTGCAGGGCAACGGTTATGCCCAAGCCAAGGAACTGCTGCCCACCGACTGGCTGACCTCGCTCACCGCCCTGGAACGCTCGACCTGGGCCCGCGAGGCCCTGGGCAGCGAATTCCTCGGGGTGTACCTGGCGGTCAAGCGCGCCGAGTACCGCCAGTTCATGGCCGAGGTCGGCGAGCAGGACTGGCGCTGGTACCTGACCCAGGCCTGAGCCCCCCTGCTGGCAACCCGACTTGCTGGCCGCTGCCTACCGGCAGCGGCCCGGTTCATTCTTTTGCGAGGAGTTCCCCCATGAGCGCCGCCTTCGATCCGCGGACCCCGGCAGCCGAGCGCTGCCCCAGCTACTACAGCGCCACCCTCAACCAGGAAACCCAGTACCCGACCCTGCAAGGCAGCCAGCAGGTGGACGTGGTGATCATCGGTGGCGGCTTCACCGGCGTTGCCAGCGCCGTGGAGCTGGCCGAGCGCGGCCTGAAGGTGGCCATCGTCGAGAGCCACAAGATCGGCTGGGGCGCCAGCGGGCGCAACGGCGGCCAGGTCACCGGCAGCCTGTCCGGCGATGCCGCCATGCGCAAGCAGATGCGCCGCAGCCTGGGCAACGAGGTGGATGACTTCATCTGGCACCTGCGCTGGCGCGGGCACCAGATCATCCGCCAGCGGGTAGAAAAATACGCCATTGCCTGCGACCTCAAGCACGGCCACCTGCATGCCGCCTACAAGCCCGGGCACCTGGCCGAGTTGCGCGCCGCCTACGACGAAGCGGTGGAACGTGGCATGGGCGACGAGGTCAGCCTGCTGGACCGCGAGCAGGTCCGCGGCCTGCTGGAAAGCGATCTCTACCACGGCGCGATCAAGAACACCCGCAACCTGCACCTGCACCCGCTGAACCTGTGCATCGGCGAGGCCCGCGCCGCCGAAAGCCTCGGCGCGCTGATCTTCGAACACAGCCCGGTGCTGGAGATCGTCCATGGCCCGCAGCCGGCGGTGGTCACCGCCCAGGGGCGCATCGAGGCCCGCCAGGTGCTGCTGGCCGGCGACGTCTACCACAAGCTCGAGCCCGGGCAACTCAAGGGCAAGATCTTCCCGGCCATGGGCGGCATCGTCACCACCGAACCCCTGGGCGACCTGGCCCGGCGCCTGAACCCCGAGGACCTGGCGGTGTACGACTGCCGCTTCGTCCTCGACTACTACCGGATGACCGCCGACGGCCGCCTGCTGTTCGGCGGTGGCGCCAACTACAGCGGCAAGGATTCGCGGGATATCGCCGGCGAGCTGCGGCCGTGCATCGAGCGTACCTTCCCGGCGCTCAAGGGCGTGGCCATCGACTTCCAATGGAGCTGCGCCATGGGCATCGTGATCAACCGCATCCCGCAACTGGGCAAGCTCTCGGACAACGTCTGGTACTGCCAGGGCTACTCCGGGCATGGCGTGGCCACCAGCCACATCATGGGCGAGATCATGGCCGAGGCCCTGACCGGCCACCTGGGCCGCTATGACACCTTTGCCACCTGCCAGCACATCCGCGTGCCGTTCGGCGACCAGTTGGGCAACCCGATGCTGGCCGCCGGCATGTGGTACTACCAGATGCTGGAGAAACTGCGCTGAAGCCAGTTGGAGGGCATGCTAGATTCGCCCTCCAGCCACTACGGCACACCCTGGAGGAGGACCAGCATGAGCGCAGAGATATACCAGGGCGGCTGCCTGTGCGGGCAGATTCGCTTCGAAGCCCGGGGGCCTGCCGCCAATCCCCACACCTGCTCGTGCAAGCTATGCCAGCGCCATAGCGGCGCCCTGACCCTGGCCTGGGTCGAGTTCCCCCGCGAGCGGGTGCGCTGGACTGGCCCGGGCGGCGCGCCGAGCACGTTCAGGTCGTCGGACTATTCCAGCCGGGCGTTCTGTGCCCAGTGCGGCAGCTCCCTGGGCGCCATCGACGACGAACCCACGGTCGCCCTGCTGCTGGGGACGTTCGACAGCAACAACCGCAAGGCGCTGATGCCCACCCACCACTCCTACAAGAGCCAGCGACCGCGCTGGTGGCACGCCGGAGAAGCGCCATGAACCCAGGCAGCGGCCACGAAAAACTGGCGACGAATATCTGGACCTGGTACGGCCAGGACCAGTACCGCTGGCTCATCCTCCTGGGCGAACTGGGACCGGCCCTGGAGTTCCTGGCCATGGACGCGAGCCGGCAACGGGTGGAGATCGGTTGCTGCGCGGAATGCAACCTGTGGTCCGATCAGTTGGATTACCTGGAGCGTTTCGTGCGGGATTTCCCGGCGCGGCTGGACCCGGCCCTGCACCAGCACCTGCAAGCCTTGCTGACAGCCTGTGAAGGGCTGAGCCCGGAAGCCTACGGCATGACCCTGGAGGACAACGGTTTCGAACACCGGCAATGGCAGCCATTGCGCCAGGCGGCCCAGCTCGCGCTGGAAGACCTGGGCTGGCCAGAGGCACGGGAGCACATGCCCGAGCTGGTCGCCGATTGCCGCATGGCCCTGGACAAGTGGCGCGATGGTTGAAACCGCTGCGTGTAGCCGCTGCCGCAGGCTGCGCATGGCTCGGCACGAGCCACATCCGGCGTATCCGAAATTGGCCTGATGTACCCCATCGCCAGGCTTGGCGGGCGCTGCGCCCCCGGTCGCAGCCTCGCCCGCTCGGCAGCGGTTAAAGGGACCGGGTATGTGGCGCCGGAGTGTGGGGCAAGGCGCGCTTATGGGCGGTGCGCTGGTAGGCGTTTTCGATCAATTGGCGCACGGTATCGGGTACCGGCTGGCCCATCAGGTAGGCGTCGATTTCCTCGTAGCTGCACCCATAGGCGTCCTCGTCCAGCTTGCCCGGGGCCAGTTCTTCGAGGTCTGCGGTGGGTGCCTTGCGCACCAGGTGCCCAGGCGCGCCAAGGGCATCGGCCAGCAGCCGCACCTGAGTCTTGGTCAGGCTCGATAACGGCGCCAGGTCGCAAGCGCCGTCGCCGTACTTGGTGAAGAAACCCATCAACGCCTCGGCGCCATGATCGGTGCCCACCACCAGGCCATTGCTCAGGTTGGCCACCGCGTACTGGGCCAGCATCCGGGCCCGGGCCTTGACGTTGCCCTTGGTGAAATCCGTGAGGGCCGCCGAAGGTTGCAGACCGTCGACCTGCACCTCGCGCATCAGGCCATCGACGCTGTCGGCGATATTGCAGGTACTGATCTCATCGGGGCGGATGAATGCCAGGGACGCCTGGGCGTCCTGCTCATCGGCCTGGTGGCGATACGGCAGGCGCATGGCGATGAAACGCACCCCATGACCGGCCTCGCGCATCTGCTCCACCGCCAGTTGGCACAGGCGCCCGGCCACCAGGGAATCAACGCCGCCGCTGATGCCCAGCACCAGGCTGTGGCAACCGGAATCACCCAGGACCTGCTGGATGAATGCCACGCGGCGGGCAATCTCGGCAGGCTCGCCGCCAGCGACCAGTTGCCGGTCGATGCCCAGTTCCCGGGCGATACGTTCTTGGGTCGGATGGGTCATGTCAGGCCTCCAGGGGCGAGTTGGCAAGATCGACGTTGAATACCTGCGCCGCATAGCGAAGGAAGGATGGGTCTTCACAGACGTTCTTCACCGGGTCGTCGGAGAACTTCACCACCGGCTCGCCATGCACCCGCACCAGCTTCATCACGATGCTCAGCGGCTCCACACCCTCCACATCGCAGGCCAGGCTGGTGCCCATGCCGAAACCGAAGCGAGCCTGGCCGCGCACATGACGCAGGATCGGCAGGCATTTCTCGAAGTTCAGGCCGTCGGAGAACATCAGGTCCTTGCTCCGCGGGTCGATGCCCAGTTCCCGATAGCGGGCCAGGACCTTGTCGGCCCAGACCAGCGGGTCCCCGGAATCCTGGCGCAGGCCGTCATACAACTTGGCGAAGTACAGGTCGAAGTCCTTGAGGAAGAAGTCGGTGCTGATGCAGTCGGTCAAGGCGATGCCCAGGCGCCCGCGATACTCGCGAACCCAGTTCTCCAGCGCAGCGTTCTGGCTTTCCCGCAGCCGCCCCAGTTGCTGGTGCACCATCAGCCACTGGTGGGCCATGGTGCCGATCAGCGGCAGGTCGAACTCGTAGGCCAGGTGCGCATTGCTGGTGCCGACGAACACCCCGGGAAAATCACTGTGCATGATCTTCACCACTTCGCGCTGGGCCTTGAACGACAAGCGCCGGCGGGTGGAGAAGTCCGAGACCCGCAATTCGGCGAGTTCATCGCGGCTGGCATTCTTCTCCAGCCATTCGAACTTCTGGTAGAGCCGGCGAGTGACGTCCGCCAGTTCGACATCCGGGTACTTGTCGCGATTGCGCAGCTCGCTGACCATGGCCAGCACCGGTTGCTCGAACATGATGCAATGCAGCATCGGGCCACGGACGCGGATGCTCAACTGACCCTCGATGGCGGCCACGTGGATGTAGCGCAGGTTGAAGCGGAACAGCCCGAGGAATTGCTCGAAATCAGGGGTCAGGTATTCGCGAAAACGCTTGTTGAACAAAAAGCGCTGCTCGCCTTCGCGCATCTCCAGGTCGGCCAGTTTCTCCAGCTCCTGGCGGATCTCGGGGATCAGGTGCACCAGGGACTCTTTGGAGCGAACGATGAACTGGTACTCGACCTCGACATTGGGGTGCTGGTGCAGCACCGCCTGCATCATGGTGAAGGTGTAGTAGTCGGTGTCCAGCAGGCTCTGGATCACGCCGTTGTCGCGGTCAAATGCACTTTCCATGGTGACTCCTCAAACGCTGGCCAGGCTGGCGGTTTCTTCGCGGGTCGCGGCTATCGCGATACCGGCTTGCTGCATGTCGGCGATGGCCTGGGTGGCGCCCTCGGCGCTGATGGCCCGGCACGCCGGCAGGTGGATGATCACCTTGAAACCGGCGGCGGCCAGTTGCAGGGCGGTGGTCTTGACGCAGAAGTCCAGGGCCAGGCCACCAACAATGACCCGTTGTACGCCCTGGCTCTTGAGGTACTCGATGACCCCGGTGGAGAGCTTGCCGTGCAGGTCGTGGTAGCAGGCGCCGTAGGGGTGCAGGTCCGGCTCCACGCCCTTCCACACGAAGTAGTCGTAGTCATAGGGGCTGGGCAATTCGTCCAGCAGGGTGAAGCCCTCGGTGCCTGGAACGCAGTGGCTGACCCAGGTCAGGTCGGCGTGTGCCAGGCCGGTGGGCTGGAGCATCTGCTCGTGCCCGGCCACCACCCAGGGAGCCTGGGGACTGTGGGCGTCCTTGCTGCCAACACGCAGGCTGGCCAGGGTCGCCATGAAGTTCAGCTCGCCACCGATGCGGTCGCCCTCGGCCACCGGCAACTCGTCCGGGCACAGCGGGGTGAAGCTCTTTTGCGCATCGACATCGAAAGAAGCGGTCTTCATCGTTTGGCTGTTCATGCTGGGTCTCTCCTCTGCATGGAGCACAAAGTACATGTCATGTACTTTTGTGGCAATCCCCCCTACTTCAGTTTTTTCAATGTCGCCAAATCGATCACAAATTTAATGACAGCCTCAAACAGCAGTTGCAGCAGGACAAAGCGGTGATAAAGTACACGTCATGTACCAACAAAGGATAAGCCAATGTTCGAACTGGCCCTGTATGGCGGCGCCTTCAATCCGCCCCACGCCGGACACGCCCAAGTGATGCTCAAGGCCGCTCGCCATGCCCGGCGCGTCCTGGTGGTGCCCAGCTTCCGCCACCCCGACGGCAAGCGCATGGCCGACTTCGAACAACGGGCACTCTGGTTGCAGGCCATCACCGGACACCTGCAAGCACAATGCCCGGCCGAGCTGGCGGTGAGCCGCCTGGAGCAGACACTGGCGCTGGCCGATCCCGGCCCGGTATACAGCATCACCCTGCTCGAGCGCCTGGCCGACGACCTGGCCCTGGAGGGCAAGCGCATCGCCCTGGTGGTCGGTGAGGATGTCGCGCGGCAGCTGCCCAGGTTCCACCGCGGCCGGGAGTTGCTGCAGCGTTTTTCCATCCTGTGCATCGAGGAACAGCCTGGGGTGCGCAGCACGGTCTTGCGTCAATGCCTGGCTCGTGGCGAAACACCGCCCAGCCAGTGGCTGGCTCCGGGGATGAATCCGCTAAACTACGGCCTCTACGCCGCCCACGGAAGTTGATATGCACGACCGCCCCCCCCTCGCCAACGCCTACCTGCACACCATCGACCTGTGCCTGTTGCGCTACAACCGTGACAGCGGCGAACTGGACATCCTCCTGCACCAGCGGGACAGCGAACCCTTCGCCGGACACTGGGCGCTGCCCGGGATCGTGGTCAACGGCGATGTCGAGGACCGCAGCCTGAACGACGCAGTGGAACGCCTGCGCCGCTCGAGCAAGGTGGACATGCCCCTGGCCTGGTTGGAACAGGTGGGCACGGTGGGCGATGCCTTCCGCGATCCGCGCTGCTGGTCGTCCTCGACCTTCTACCTGGGGATCGCCAGCGAACCCGTGCAGCCTGGCCCGCAGCAAGGTTTCTTCAGCTTGCGGGAAGTGGCCAGCGGCACCTTCAAGCTGCCCTTCGACCACAACAGCCTGGTGGCCCAGGCCCATGAACGACTGCTGTCCAAATCCCTGTACAGCAGCCTGCCGCTGATGTTCCTCGGCAACGAGTTCAGTGCCCCCGAGGCCGTGGCAATCTTCTCTATCGTGCTGCAGCGCCCGGTGCTCAAGACCAGCATCCGCCAACGCCTGCTGAAGATGAGCGAAGCCGGCTACCTGCGCGACACCGGGCGCAAGAAGAGCGGCGACGGCGGCCGCCCCCAGGCGACCCTGGACAACCTCAAACCCGAGCAGGTGTACCTGTTCGATCGCTGCTTCCTGGAGTAACCCACATGAGTTCGACCCCCGATAACCAGTGCCTGCTGGAAACCCCCTATTTCAGGGTGGTCCGTGAGCAGGGCTACTTCATCATCAAGGAGGCCCAGGCGGTGAACGGCGTGGTCGCCATACCGACCCTGGCCGATGGCCGGCTGATGCTGGCCGACCTCAGGCGCCGGGCCATCGGCGGCCAGTCCATCGAGTTTCCACGAGGGGCCATCGACGCCGGCGAAAGCCCTTGTGATGCCGCCGCCCGTGAACTGCTGGAGGAAACCGGCTGGCAGGCATCGCAGGTGCGCCAGCTGGGATTGCTGCACAGCAACACCTCGCTGATCGCCAGTGCCGTTGCCGTGTGCCAGGTGGAAATCGCCGAGCAGCAGGCCGGCGCCACCGATGGCGAAGTGGACAAGGTGCTGTGGGTCAGCCGCCAGGAACTGCTGGCGATGATCGCCGCCGGGCGCATCACCGACGGCCATACCCTGTCAGCGGCGATGATGCTGCTGGCCCACGAAGCGAGCTAGGGGCGCCCCCACTTTTCCAGGGCGAACTCGACGAAACTGCGCAGCTTGGGCAGCCGGTAACGGTCCTGGGCATAGAGCAGGTGCATCGCCCGCAAAGGCAGCTGGTAGTCCTGCAACACGGCCACCAGCCGCCCCTGGCGCAGGTCTTCCTCCACCAGCGCATCGGGCATCATCACAATCCCCAACCCGCCCCGCGCCGCACGATGCAGGCCGGAGGACGTGTTGGCCAGCAATGAGCCGGACACCGGTATCAGCACATCCCCCTCGGGCCCGTGCAAGGGCCACTGGGTCGCGGTGGAACTCCACTCGTCTCCCGCCGGAAAGGCGAAGGCCAGGCAGTTGTGCTGCGCCAGGTCCTCGGGCACCTGCGGCGTGCCATGGTGCTCTAGGTATTGGGGCGCGGCGCAGATGGTCAGGGTGTAGTCCTGCAATGGCCGGGCAATCAGTGCATTGGTGTCCAGGTTGCCCAAGCGGATGGCCACGTCGAAGGTGCCATCGGTGAGGTCGAAGCGCTGGTTGGCCAGGTTCAGCTCGACCTTGACCTCCGGGCAGCGCTGGCGGAATTCACTCAGGGCCGGCGCCAGGCGCTCGGTGCCGAACGTCACCGGCGCGGTGATGCGCAAGGTCCCGGACGGCGTGCCCTGGGCCTGCTCCGCCAAGTGCTCGGAGTCGGCCACCAGGCCCAGCACCGCCAGGCAACGCTGGTAATACTCGGTGCCGAACTCGGTCAGGCGCTGGCGGCGAGTGGTGCGGTTGAGCAGGCGCACCCCCAGGCGTTGCTCCAGGGCCCGCAGGTGATTGCCCACCATGGTGGTGGAAAGGCCGCATTCCCGGGCGGCGGCGGTCATGTTCCCCGCCTCCACCACCTTGACGTACACCGACATCGCCTGGAACAGATCCATTATCAAGTCCTGCTTCAAGATGATTAAAGATCTGCCGAGTTTATCTAGCCTGGCTGGCTAACGATACTGGCGACACCCCCACCCGTGATGGAAGTGAACCGCCATGAGCGCCGCCCTGATGAGTACCTACCAGCCTTTGTCCCTGAACTTCAGCAAAGGCCTGGGCACCCGCCTCTGGGACCAGGCCGGCCGCGAATACCTGGACGCCATCGCCGGCGTGGCCGTGACCGGTGTCGGCCATTCCCACCCGCGCCTGGTCAGCGCCATCAGCGAGCAGGCCGGATTGCTGCTGCACACCTCCAACCTGTACAGCATCGACTGGCAGCAGCGACTGGCGGGCCGGCTGACGGCGCTGGCCGGTATGGACCGGGCGTTCTTCAACAACTCCGGGGCCGAGGCCAACGAAACCGCACTGAAACTGGCGCGCCTGCATGGCTGGTACAAGGGCATCGAGCAACCGCTGGTGGTGGTGATGGAGAACGCCTTCCACGGCCGCACCCTGGGCACCCTGTCGGCCAGCGACGGGCCGGCGGTCCGCCTGGGCTATGGGTCGTTACCCGGGGATTTCCTCAAGGTGCCCTTCGGTGACCTGGCGGCCCTGGAGCAGGCCGCCAGCCGCCATGGCGCGCGCATCTGCGCGGTGCTGCTGGAACCGATCCAGGGCGAGAGCGGCATCCAGCTGGCACCAGCAGGTTATCTGAAGGCGCTGCGCGAGCTGTGTTCCCGGCGCAACTGGCTGCTGATGCTCGACGAAATCCAGAGCGGTATCGGTCGCACCGGCCGCTGGTTCGCCTGCCAGCACGAAGGCGTGGTGCCGGACGTGATGACCCTGGCCAAGGGCCTGGGCAACGGCATTCCCATCGGCGCTTGCCTGGCCCGGGGCAAGGCCGCGCAGCTGTTCACCCCCGGCAGCCATGGCAGTACCTTCGGCGGCAACCCCCTGGCCTGCCGGGTGGCCTGCACGGTGCTGGAGATCATCGAGGAACAGGGCCTGCTGGCCAACGCCGAACACCAGGGAGCATTGCTGCTCAAGCTGTTGCGCGAGGAACTGTCGGGGCATCCGCAGGTGCTGGAGGTTCGTGGCCTGGGCTTGATGATTGGCATCGAACTGCGGCATCCGGCTCCGGACCTGGTGCAAGCTGCCGCCCGGGATCATGGGCTGCTGATCAATGTCACCCGGGGCAAGACCATCCGCCTGCTGCCACCGCTGGTGATCGATGAGGGCGAGGTGCGGACGATCGTCCAGGCGTTGCGCCAGTTGCTGGATCGCCCTTGAGCGCAACCGGGAAATACCTCGGGGTGCGGAGCAATGCCGGGGGCTAATGCAGCCTGCTCCCGGCAGGTCCTGAAACCAGGCTCAGTCGTCCAGGGCCTGGGGTGCCGCCGCAGGCTTGGCTTGCTTACCGGCTTTGGCATTGGCCGGCTTGGCCTGGGGTTCCGGCGCCGGGGCCGGGGCGGCCGCCTGCTTCTCGGCCGCCGGCAATTGATCGATGGCGCTGAACACGTCCTTGAGTTCGATCGCCCCGGAATGCTCCAGCTTCTTCTCACCATCCTTGCCCACCAGGATCACCTTGGTCTGGGCCCCCGCACCCAACTTGAGGCTACGAATCAGGGCCATGGTGGATTGCGGATCGATGTCCTTGCCATCGCGCTGGCCGATGGTATTGAGCACCGTGTACAGGACCATGTTGCGTTCGTTGAAGGCCTGGCGATTGGCAGGCTCTTCCAGGGACTTCTTCAAGCTCACCAGGGTCGGGTCGACGCTGCTGGGGGCGATCACGATCAATGGCCGTGATTTGCCCAGGTCCTGGGTCAGTGGGCCATCGTTGTCGGCAGCCAGGACGGGGCCTGCGACAGCGAGCAGAGTTGCGAGGGTCAATGACCGAATGAACATGCGTCTCTCCTTATATTTTCCACGCAGTAATGATTGCGCATTGCGGGAAAAGGTCCAGGCCGCTACTCAAAATCTGACATTTTTTTGGCCGCTCGCCCACGCTTGCCCCCAGGCTCCCTACAGGCAGCGCAAATCAAGGGCCCCAGTGATCAGGCAAGCCCCTGGAGCAGGCTGCGCGGTAAGTTCTTGTTGCATATTGGCAGGCTGGTTGTGGCAGGTGGGCAACTCGACCCATTAACTTTCATCCCCCGCGCCTGACCGACCGTTCATTCGAACACTGACTCGTTCCACACCAACCTATACGAACACGAAGTCACCACAAATAATAAGAAGTTATTTAACGATCAATTAAAAGTTATTTACAACGCGTCATTTTTCAAACGCCAGAAAACAGTCGCAAGACACCTTGAAAACTGACCAGACCCCCGTATTTACTGACTCTCACAGCACGCCCCGGCAAACCAAGTGCCCACCCATTGAAAGTTGAACCCGCATCTTAAGTTGCCATTCCAGGTACTGGAAATTCATTGAACAATGATCTGGAACAAACAACTCGATTACCCGCTGCTTGTTCTTTCATTATCTGCCGCTCTATAGTTCGGCGCGGCACGGACAGCCTGTAACAAACACAATACAAACGGCAACTCGTTACATTCCCGAACACTATCCACCTGCGGATTTTTTCGAATGAGCGTCCGATCCCGATGATTCCCCTCCTCGTCTGCGATGACTCGAGCATGGCCAGGAAGCAGGTGCTGCAGACCCTGCCTGGCGAATGGCGAGTGTCCGTGACCCAGGCCTGCAATGGCCGCGAAGGACTGGAAGCCCTGCGCCGGGGCCTGGGCAAAGTGGCGCTGCTGGACCTGACGATGCCGGTGATGGATGGCTACCAGGTACTGAGTGCCGTGCAGGAAGAAGGCATCGACACGCAGATCATCGTCATCTCCGGCGACATCCAGGAAGAAGCCGTACGTCGTACCCGCGAGCTGGGCGCCCGGGCCTTTCTCAAGAAACCTTTCGACCCCCAGCAATTGCGCAGCCTGCTCAATGAACTGCAACTCTTGGATAACGGACGCTGCAAGCCGGTGCCCAATCCGTCCCCGGCACCGGTGGTGACCTTTCGCGATGCCTTTCGCGAGACCGTGAACGTCTCCATGGGCTACGCCGCGGCGCTGATCGCCAAGGTCCTGGATGTGTTCGTGCACCTGCCGATTCCCCACGTCAACGTCCTGGAGGCCGGCGAGCTGCAAATGCTCCTGGCGGACGCTAATCGCTCGCGACAGTTGACGGCCATCTGCCAGAGCTACATCGGCAGCGGCATCGCCGGCGAGGCCCTGCTGATGTTCTACGACTCTTCGGTGGCCGACATTGCGCAGTTGATGGAACAGGGCACCGATCCCTACCAGGAAATGGAAGTGCTGATCGACCTGTCCAGCGTGCTGATCGGCGCCTGCCTGAGCAGCATCGCCGACCAGCTGGACATGTTTTTTTCCGTGGGCCACCCCCAGGTGCTCGGCGAGCAGACCAGCATCGACGAATTGATCGTGCTCAATCAGCAGCGCTGGAAAAACACCCAGGCAGTGGAGATCAGCTACAGCCTGGAAGAGCAGAACATCCACTTCGACCTGCTGCTGTTGTTCACCGAAGGCTCGCTGGCCTTGCTGGAACAGAAGCTGGCCTACCTGATGAGTTGAACCATGCCCAGACAAATGAATTTCAGCGAGCTGCACTGGCTGCTGGCGGTGGTCCAGAGCATCGACGTGGGAATCGTCGTGCTGGACCTCGAATGCCGGGTCCAGGTGTGGAACAGCTTCATGGAGAACCGTTCCGGGGTGGCCTCCAAACAGGCCATCGATCGCTCGTTCTTCGAGCTGTTCCCGGAAGTCGAGAAACCCTGGTTCACCCGCAAGGTGGGGCGAGTGGTGGCCCTTGGCACCCCCGCCTTCACCATCTGGAAACAGCGTCCGTACCTGGTGCACTTCAAGAACTACCAGCCGATCACCGGCCAGGGCGAGTTCATGTACCAGAACACCACGCTGCTGCCGTTGCGCTCGGCCAACAGTGAGATCGATCACGTGTGCCTGGTGATCTACGACCTGACCGATGTGGCGATCAACAGCCTTGCCTTGCAGAAGGCCAACAATCAAATGCAACAACTGTCGCGTACCGACCACCTGACCCAACTCTACAACCGTGGGCACTGGGAGCAGCGCCTGCAATTCGAATACGCACACCATGACAACGCCATCGCCCTGCTGATGCTGGATATCGACCATTTCAAGTCGATCAACGATCGCTACGGCCACCAGGCTGGCGATGCCGTGATCAAGTGTCTTTCGCAATTGATCCACCAGCACCTGCGCGACAGCGACGTGGCCGGACGCTATGGCGGCGAGGAGTTTGCCATTGTCTTGCCACGCACCGACCTGGGAGGCGCCCGCACCCTGGCCGAACGCCTGCGTCAATCCGTGCAGAACCAGCAGGTGCTGCACAACGGCCAAACCATTGCCTTCACCATCAGCCTGGGCATCGCCTGCCTCGATCACACGGCCCGCGACCATCGCTGCCTGATCGAGCGGGCCGACCAGGCGCTGTATGCCTCCAAGCGCGCCGGACGCAACCGGGTCAGCACCTACGCGGCCTGAATGATCACCGCACCTGGAAAGTCCTCGAGCCGCGGATAAACCACTGGTTTTCAAGGTCCATTCCGGGGTCAACTTGCCTACCCCGCGCCACAAGGAGTCCACGCGCATGTCCCGCCCCCCGCCCCAACAGAACGCCCAGGAGCAATGGCACCGCGCCGTGCACCGTTATGCCCAGGACATCAACCACTATGTCGAGACCGGCATGCGCGAAGGCTGGGATAACCTGAAGGAGCCCAGCCTGCCAGCCACCAAGCACCTGCTGCCCGCCTGGCAGGCGGCCCTGGAAGCGAGCAATGCCGGCCCCCATGATCCCGTCGCACGCGAAGCCTTTCGCCAAGCCTGGCCGCCGGCGCACTTTCCCCTGACGCCACACCTGGAGAACCAGGGCCAGATGATCCCGGCCCTGGCCCTGCTGGCCGACGGCAGCCTGCTGGCGCGGATCGGCGCGCCCTACGAGGCGGGCTCGGTGGTGCACATCGATAACGATCGTGTCCGGACCCTGGACCAGGTGGAGTACTTCGGCGCCTGCCCGCAGCGACGCTACTTCGCCTGGGCCCGGGCCGCAGGCATCCAGGTCACCGACGGTTGGGACGGTCCACAGGTGGCGAGCTTCGCCTGGCCCGAGCGGCTCGCCGGGTTGCCCGCGGACCTGGAACTGCGCGAACGCGCCACGCCCAGCCAGCTGATCCCCTTCCCCGACGGCCAGCGGGTGCTGCTGGTCAGTGCCGATGGCATCTTCGTCCTCCACGCCGGTGGCGCCACCCGCCTGCTGCGCAGCCTGGAAGAGCTGCGCCAGGACTTGGCCAAGGGAGTCCCCGCCGAAGACCTGAACCTGGACCTGAGCATGGAGCACGGGGCGATTTCGGCGGACGGCCAGTGGATCGCCGTGGGCGAGCAAAGCAGTTCGCACCTGGTATTCGATGCCCAGCTGCAGCCATTGGCCGAGATCGGCCCCGGCAGCGAGTACCCGCACTTCGCCTGCTTCAACCAGCGCGGCGACCGCCTGCTGCTCAATGCCTGCCACTTCTACAGCGGTGCCAGCCTGGGCGTCGCAGTGGCCGACCTGCCGGGGCTGGCCACCGATTTCTACAGCGACGATCCGCGCACCCCAGTGCTGCAGGATGGCGCCCGGGTATACGCCGCAACCTCGCGGGGCGACGAGTTCATCATCGGCGATGCCTACGGTTACCTGCGGGCCTTCAGCGAGACCGGCCAAGAGCGTTGGCAGCACTACGTCGGCTCGACCCTGTGCGCCATGGACATCAGCCCCGATGGCAAGACCCTGGTGGCCGCCACCTTCGCCGGCATCATCGTGCGCATCGAACTGGACCGTGGGCGCCCGGACTGGCAGATCGGCACCGGCGCGCACCATGAAGTACAGCGCTGGCTGTTCTGGAAGGACCTGGCCAAGCCGCTTCTATGGTGAAAAAGCCCAGCCCGGCTAACGCGAGAACTCAACCTGCATCTGCAAGTGGAGCGGATCGTCGATGGCCCGCAGGTACTGCTCCAGGCTGACCTCGCCGATGCAGGCGCGAGCTCCCGGGAGCAGCGCCTGACCATCGAGCACCTTGAGGATCACCGCCACCGCCGCACAACTGGGAATCTCCGGGCCATGATCATGGGTGGCCGTCAGTTGCGCGGCCATCGACAGCGGCTGGCCATCCTGGCCCAGGCCATGCACGTCGACATACATGGCGCTCAAGCCATCGCCCAGCCACTCGAACCATGTCCCGCAGCGATGCAACCGTACGGCCCAGGGCGCCGGATCGCGCACCAGCCCCAGCTTCACCGCCTGGGCCAGCAAGGCGTTGGCCAGCCCGGCGACCTTGAGCCCGGCACCCGCCTTGAACGACAGGGTATGGGCGCCATAACGGGCGGCGAACAGGTCCAGGTCCGGCACATCGACATTGGCCACCAAGCGTGTGCCCAGCCTTGGCAACGTGCGCAAGGCCAGCCCCTGCCAGCCGATCACCGGGTGCGGCTGACCGTCCTTGAGCTGCTGGATCGGCCGACCGGCATAGGCCAGCACCCCGAGGATGGTGGACACCCCGGGCATCTTCGCCGAGGAAGAAATACCGTGCTCGATGCGATCGATACGGGCGAAGCGCTGGCGATGCTCGTCGATGATCGCCGACGACAGGGTCGGCACCGAACTGCAACCACTGAGCAACGTCACTCCGGCCGCTCGGGCCTGGGTATCAAGGCCGCCGATACCCCCCACGAATTGCCGGCAGTCGGCCAGGTCGCAGTAGTTCACCCCGGCCTCGATGCATCCCTGGGCCACGGCATAGGACTGCCCCTGGAACGGTCCGCCGGTGTGGATCACCCAATCGATGCCCAGGGTCTTGAGCGCCGGTGCCCACTCCTCGCCCATGGCATCCCCACACCACCCCTCGCAGGGCTGCCCGCCCTCGGCGCGCAGGGCCTCGACCTTGGCCGCCAGGCGGGCCGGGTCGCGTCCTGAGATCAGCAGGTGCACGCCGGGGCGGTGGATCAGGTAGCGGCAGATAATGCTGCCGAAATTGCCATAACCACCGACCACCAACACTCTGAGCGTCATTACCTGCATCCCTGAAATAAGTACGTTGCACCGCTGAATGAGCGCATTTTGCGGTGCGGCAGCTTCCGCGATTTGCCCTGGACCGACAAGCCCCTGGAGCCGCCCGGTACCTTACGGCCACAGTCCATCGGCACCCTGCGGAACACTTGTAACATTAAGTTGCTAAAAAATTGCCAATGCCAGTCCGGCATAATGCTATGCAAATTCCTCATCCTCTACGGCCCGGGAGCGTGTTAGCCTCGTCCTGCTATGTCGGCCTCGCATAACAAACCCGCCGTTTCATCCAATCAAGCGGGATAAAGACGCCTTGCTACCCCCCTGCTTCACCTTCATCTGCCCAACTAACGTTTCGCTGCGAGCCTTTCGATCATCGGCTCGCCAAGGGAACTGATTGCAAAATTCGATTCGACCCGAAGGTCGATCTCTCGATCCTATCTCGGAGCTGTTATGTCCAGGCTTTCCCATCAAGATTTGCGCCGCGGTTTCCGTGAACTGATCGCCTCATCTTCCTGCTATCACACCGCTTCTGTATTTGACCCGATGTCCGCCCGGATCGCCGCCGACCTGGGTTTTGAAGTGGGCATCCTCGGTGGTTCCGTAGCCTCGCTGCAGGTCCTGGCGGCCCCCGACTTCGCCCTGATCACCCTGAGTGAGTTCGCCGAACAGGCCACCCGCATCGGCCGCGTAGCCCAGTTGCCAGTGATCGCCGACGCCGACCATGGCTACGGCAACGCCCTCAACGTGATGCGCACCGTGGTCGAGCTGGAGCGCGCCGGCATCGCTGCGCTGACCATCGAGGACACCCTGCTGCCGGCGCAATTCGGCCGCAAGTCCACTGACCTGATATCCGTCGCCGAAGGCGTGGGCAAGATCCGCGCGGCCCTGGAAGCCCGGGTCGATCCTGAACTGGCGATCATCGCCCGGACCAACGCCGGGATCCTGCCGGTGCAGGAAATCATCAGCCGTACCCAGCAGTACGAGCGCGCCGGCGCCGATGCCATCTGCATGGTCGGCATCCGCGATTTCGAACAACTGGAGCAGATCTCCGAGCACCTGAGCGTGCCGCTGATGCTGGTGACCTACGGCAACCCGGCGCTGCGCGACGACGCACGTTTGGCCCAGCTGGGCGTGAAGATCGCAGTGGACGGCCACGCCGCCTATTTTGCGGCGATCAAGGCCACCTACGATTGCCTGCGCGAACAGCGGCAGATCTTCACCCAGGCCTCGGACCTGAGCGCCACCGAACTGGCGCACACCTACACCCAGCCCGAGGAGTACATCGTCTGGGCGCGGGAGTTCATGAGCGTCAAGGAGTAACACCGGCAATTGGCCGGGGTGAGGCGCAACGCCTCAACCCTGGGCCGATTTCAACGCGCCTTCCACGCAATCCAGGACCTGCCCGATGGTCCAGGGCTTGCGGATGAACGACACCGGATAGCGCACCCCGGAACTCTCGGGAGTCTCGTACCCCGACATCACCACGATCGGCATTCCCGGCCAGTGTTCGCCGCACAGGTTGCTCAGGCTTGCACCATTGAGCCGGCCAGGCATGGTGATATCGGTCAGCAGCAGCGCCACATCCGCGGCCCGTTCATGGAGGAATTCCCAGGCCTGGTCGGCACTGTCCACGGCTTGGGTGGCGTAGCCCTCGTCCTCGAGGATCTCGCACAGGAACTCCAGCACCGTCGGCTCGTCCTCCACCACCAGGATCAAGCGCCTGCAGGCGTCGCTATCGATGGGCGAAGCTGAATACATGGATGACACTCCCTGGCAGGTTGGATGGGCGAGCCAAGCCGCCGACACACTTATGAGCGAAGGCGCGAAGATAAATTCACTTGCCGCGACCGTCGGCGGATAATGCCAGCCCCGCACGCGCCACCCAAGTGGCGCCGTGGTTGAAAACGGAGGTGGTTCTTTCCATGGAGTTCGATCCCAAGCGACTGGCCCAGGCCAGGCACCTGGTGGTATTCAGCGGCGCCGGAGTCTCGGCGGAAAGTGGCATCCCGACCTTTCGCGATGCCCTGACCGGCCTCTGGGAACACTTCGATCCGGCGCGCCTGGCCACGGTCCAGGCCTTTCGCGACGACCCGGCGCTGGTCTGGGGCTGGTACGAATGGCGGCGCCAGAAGGTGCTCGCGGCCCAACCCAATCCGGCCCACCTGGCGATCGCCGAACTGGGCCGGCGCCTGCCGCGCCTGACCCTGATCACCCAGAACGTCGATGACCTGCACGAACGCGCCGGCAGCGTCGATGTGCTGCATCTGCACGGCAGCCTGCACACGCCCAAGTGCTTTGCCTGCAACCGGCCCTTCACCGGCGAACTGCCCATGCCCTCGGTGCCGGAGACGGGCGCTTGCCTGGAGCCACCACGCTGCACCGGCTGCAACGGCAAGATCCGCCCTGGCGTGGTGTGGTTCGGCGAAGCACTACCCGAAGCGGCCCTCAAGCGCGCCTTCCAGGCGGCCCGCGAGTGCGACCTGCTGCTGTCGGTGGGCACCTCCGGGCTGGTGCAGCCGGCAGCGCAGATTCCCCAGCTGGCCCTGCAGCAAGGCGCCTGCGTGGTGCATATCAACCCGCAGCCGCAACCCGGCAGCGCCCTAGGGGAATACCACCTGGTGGGCAAGGCCGGGCAAGTGTTGCCACAACTGCTACAGCAGGCCTTTACCTGATTTCCGGGTGGCCCACAGTGGGCCGCCCTCTGCTTTCAAGGACGTTTCAAGATGTCGGATACTCAAGACTTTTCATGGTTCGAAGCGGCCTGGGAACAGCGCGAAGAACAGGTCTACCGGAGTTTGTTCGGTGACCTCGGCCCCGGGATCTACCCCCTGGACCCGAGCCTGTTCCGCGACGCCGAAGTCGACCCGCGCTGGCTGACCCATGGGGTCTTCGAGTCGCCCCCCAATGCCCAGCGCGACAGCTGGCTGTACGTCACCTCGGGCCTGTCCAATGCCTGGCACGCGGAGCAGCCCGAGCCGGACGGCTGGTCCGGCATGGGCCGCGAGCTGCTGCTGGAAACCCGCGAACAATCGCCATGGGCGCTGTACCTGCTGCGCCACTTCTGCGCCTACCAACTGCTGCTATCTGCCGGCCACTTCGGCGAGCGGCCGTTGCTGGACGAGTGGGACCGCATGCGCCTGGGCAACCCCATCGACGGTGCCGGCAGCCTGGTCGAGAGCGTGCTGTTCATCGCCGCGCCGGGTTTTCCCGGGACCCAGCAACTACTCTCCGGGCGTTTCGACTTCCTGCAACTGGTGGGCCTGACCGCAGCGGAACACACCTGGGCCCAGGCCGAAGGCTACCCCGAGCTGCTGCAGCGCCTGGCCCAGGCCGGTGCCTCGCCGGTGATCGATCCACGGCGCGCCAGCCTCCTGTGATGCGCCCGAAACCCGGGGGCAAGGGCACGCCTCATCATTTTTCCCGCCACGGCGGTTCGTCATGAGGTAGATTCAAGCAGCGAACACCCGTGCAGCGAGTGGCGCTGTCTTGTCCAGCCGTTGCCAACCAGGCCGCCCGAACCGGGCGATCCTGCTCACTGCCCCGCTCTTGTGCGCCACCTGCGACCGCAGGTCCGGTGGCGCCGCTTTCAGGAAATGGATGAATGCCGCAAAGACATGTGATCAATGCTTCGGTCAGCCCGAAAGGCAGCCTGGAGACCCTCTCGCAACGTGAAGTGCAGCAACTGAGCGCTGCCAGCTCCGGCAGCATCTACACGCTGTTCCGCCAGTGCGCCCTGGCCATCCTCAATACCGGCGCCCACGTCGACAACGCCAAGACCATCCTCGACGCCTACCACGATTTCGAAGTACGCATTCACCAGCAGGATCGCGGCGTGCGCCTGGAGCTGCTGAACGCCCCGGCCGATGCCTTCGTCGATGGCGAGATGATCGCCAGCACCCGGGAAATGCTGTTCAGCGCCCTGCGCGACATCGTCTACACCGCCAATGAGCTGGACAGCCAGCGCATCGACCTGGAAAGCTCCCAGGGCATCACCGACTACGTCTTCCACCTGCTGCGCAATGCCCGCACCCTGCGCCCCGGCGTAGAGCCGAAGATGGTGGTGTGCTGGGGCGGCCACTCGATCAACACCGACGAATACAAGTACACCAAGAAAGTCGGCCACGAGCTGGGCCTGCGCAAGCTGGACATCTGCACCGGTTGTGGCCCCGGCGTGATGAAGGGCCCCATGAAGGGCGCCACCATCGCCCACGCCAAGCAGCGCATGAGCAGCAGCCGCTACCTGGGGCTGACCGAGCCGGGCATCATCGCCGCCGAGGCGCCGAACCCCATCGTCAATGAACTGGTGATCCTGCCGGACATCGAGAAGCGCCTGGAGGCCTTCGTCCGGGTCGGCCACGGCATCATCATCTTCCCCGGTGGCGCCGGCACTGCCGAAGAGTTCCTGTACCTGCTGGGCATCCTGATGCACCCGGACAACCGCGACCTGCCGTTCCCGGTGATCCTCACCGGCCCCAAGAGCGCCGCTCCGTACCTGGAGCAACTCAATGCCTTCGTCCTGGCGACCCTGGGCGAGGCGGCCAGCCAGCACTACCAGGTCATCATCGACAACCCGGCCGAAGTGGCGCGGCAGATGACCGAGGGCCTGAAGACCGTCAAGCAGTTCCGCCGCGAGCGCAACGACGCCTTCCATTTCAACTGGCTGCTGAAGATCGACGAAGGCTTCCAGCATCCGTTCGATCCAACCCACGAGAACATGGCCAACCTGCAGCTCAGCCATGCCCTGCCTCCCCACGAACTGGCGGCCAACCTGCGCCGGGCGTTCTCCGGCATCGTCGCCGGTAACGTCAAGGACCAGGGCATCCGCCTGATCGAGCAGAAAGGCCCCTACAGCATCCATGGCGACCCGACGATCATGCAGCCGCTGGACCAACTGCTCAAAGCCTTCGTCGAGCAGCACCGCATGAAGCTGCCCGGCGGCGCCGCCTACGTGCCCTGCTATCGCGTGGTGAGCTGAACCCTCTGTGGTGAGGGAGCCTGCTCTCTCACCACATCCCTGGCCTGGCGACGCCATTCGAGGCGGCGCGGCTTTTCAACACGCTCGTACACATCAACCCGCCCTTCTTTCACGGCTGTGCATCACTGCCATTGGGCTCCAGCGGCGGCAACTGGCCTTCGATTTGCCGGCCCAGGTAATACACCCCCGCCATGACCCCGTGCTCAGGATCGTGCAGGTGCTTGAGCCAGGCCTGATCGAACGCGGTTCCCAAATCGCGGCGGGTCTCGGCCTGCAGGTCCGGGCGCGCATTGTCCTGCACCAGCGCCCGGACTCCGGCTACACCCACCGAAATCAGCGCTCCCGCCACCCGTCCCACGGCCGCTGCCACAGCTCCGGCCACGCCTCGCCCGGCAAACTGGGCCTGGAGTTTTTCGCTGGTCTGCTCGGCCACCCGGGGCACGCCCGATGTCGTGCTGGCCGGCTCGGCCTGCGCAGGCGGCTGGAGCTTGTGCAACAGCGCGCCATAGACCGGTAAGCGGGCGATGGGCTCCACTTGCAGTAACTGCCGAAGGGTGGCTCGCTGGCCGGGCTCGGGGCCCAGGTCGATGGCCGTGACCCGCTCCAGATGCTGGTCCAGCTGCGGTGCGGGCAATTGGTGGCGGCGGCTGGTCAACGCCACCTGCTGGCGCAGCAACTGCACATAGAATTCCATGGCTTGCGCAGTGATCTGGCTGGCATCGATCTCCAGTGCCACCGGCTCCAGGACTCGCTCCTGGTATTGCTGCTGCAAGTAACCGGCCAGGCGCCTGGAAGCCTGCTCGCTGTCGCCCCGGCTGTTGAGCGAATACCAGCCCACCTTCAGCGACAGCCATTCCTGGGTCCAGTAGCCGCTGAACCAGGGCAGGAAGTTTTCATCGGTCTGCTGGTAGACCCGGGTCCGCCAATGCTCCATGGAACCCTGGGCGTAGACTTCGGCCTGCTCGGTGGCGGAACGCGAAGCCGCCAGCAGCTCACTGTCGACCTGGAGCCAGACGGCCGGGGCCACCGCAGGTTGTACCGTCGGTTCGGGCACGCGGCTGGCGCAACCGGCCAGGATCAGCAGCGCGAGGCCAACGCCCACTGATCTTGCGTACGCACAGAGCACTGTCGGAGAGCACAAGATGGGTACCTCCTGGCAACGCAGCGTCGGGCCCGGTCTCCCGACCTTTTTGCAGTATAGGTAGCGCAACACCGGTATATTGCGCCGCCGGCGCCCCCGCCACGGATTCTCTCCCCACAAGGACTCTTCATGCTCTACCGCATTGCCGCCGACAGCCTGGTGCTGTTCCACCTGTCATTCATCGTTTTCGTCATGCTCGGCGGCCTGCTGGTGCTCCGCCACCCCCGGCTGATGCTGCTGCACCTGCCTGCGGCAGCCTGGGGCGTGGCCGTGGAAATCGGCCACCTGGAGTGCCCGTTGACCCGCTGGGAAAACCTCCTGCGCCATGCCGCCGGCCAGCAGGGTTATGAGGCCGGGTTCATCGAGCACTACCTGATCCCGCTGATCTACCCCAGCGGCCTGACTCCAGGCATCCAGCTGTGGCTGGGAGGCCTGGTGCTGCTGGTCAACGTTTCGGTCTACGGCTGCCTGGCACGCCGCTGGTGGCGCCAGCGCAGCTCCTGAACGCCCCCACGAGCGGGCCCTGGCCCAAGGCCCCTATCAGCCTTGGGCCAGGGATGACGGTTTCGCTATATACTTTTGTATATTGCGAATATCGAACCCCGGGATTGCCCCATGCCTCACCCCTCGCCCTACGCCGGCAAACCATCGCCCGCGACGACACCTGCAGCACCCCCATCGACCTCCAGCAAAGCCCCGGCAAGCCGGGAACGCCGGTCCCGCTCACGCCATCGGCAGTTGATTCTCGAGGCGGCGTGCAACGAGTTCGCCGCCAAGGGGTTCAGTGCCTGCCAGACCCTGGACATAGCGCTGCGGGCCGGGGTCCCCAAGGCCAACCTCTATTACTACTTCCATACCAAGGAAAACCTCTACGCCGAGGTCCTCGAGCCCCTGCGCGCGCCCCTGCAACAGGCGTCGTCACTGTTGTCCCGCGAGGTCGCACCGGCCACGGCCCTGGCAGCCTACATCGCTGCGCGATTGCAGATCGTCCAGGCCTACCCCTTGCGCTCGAAGATTTTCTGCAGCGAGTTGCTGCACGGTGCCCAACAGTTGCCAGAGGCCTGGCGCAACGAACTGCACGCCTGCAACCAGGATGAGATCGCCTGCCTGCGCCACTGGATGGCCCGTGGCCTGATCCAGGCCGTGGCTCCGGAACACCTGCTGCTGTTCATCGGCTCGGCGACCCAGACCTACCCCACCCTGGGCTGGCAGATCGCCCTGATCCGCGGCAAAGACGGGCCGCACGAGCAAGACATCGACGCGGTGGCCGCAACCTTGACCCGCATGGTCCTCGCTGGCGCCGTAGCGCCCCCGAGGGGTGTTGTGCGCCAACCTGGCCGGGCGCTGGCGACCTAGTCCAGGTTCGCCGCAGCCTGCTGCGCACAGGCCTGGGCCAGCGCCTGCCAGGTCGCCTCGTCGGCCGGTATCAGGTGTTCGATACGCAATGAGGCAACGGTGATGTCCTGGGGCATGCCGAAGGTGGTGAAGGTCGACAGGAAGCTCAGTTCGCCGTGAGGCCCGGCGACCCGGGTCAATAGCAATGGCGAGGCCAGGTCCGGGGCCATTGCCGACACCTCGGGACACGGCAGGCTGGCCAGCAACGCTGCCAGCCCGGGATCCTGCCCGGCCTCGCGGCTGGCCCGTTGCCAGGCCACCTGGCGGATCTCCGCGGCGTTGACCAGGCAATCGCCGAAACCACCGGGAGCCAGCAGAGCCGCCAGCAGGTTGAAACCTTCGGCAACCGCTTGTCGTGGCAGGCCCAGCCACTGGAACAACGCCTCGGTGGCGCGATTGGCCGCCAGCACCTGCCAGCCACTGTCGATGACGATCGCAGGTGCCGGATTATTCGCCTCCAGCAAATGCAGCAATGCCGTGCGTACTGGCGCCAGCCCCGGATCATTCAGGGGCAAGGCGGCATAGCGCGGCGCATAACCGGCGGCGAGAAACACCCGATTGCGCACTTCCAATGGGGTTTGCAGGTTGTCCAGCAAGCGGTGCAGCAACCCTTGGCTGGGTTGCGCACGACCGGTCTCCACGCAGCTCAGGTGGCGCTGTGAAAGACCTGCCTGCAACGCCAGGTCCAACTGGCTCAGGCGCGCTTGCTGTCGCAACTGGCGCAGCTGCAACCCCACCGGCAGGGGCTGGGCCGGGGTTTGCTCAAGATCTCGGGACACGGGTAGCACCGTCCTATGCAGGGTCATGAACAGTATCCGGTTCAACCCACCGGTTTGAAGAAGATCAGCTCCGGGTCTTGCTCGTCGAGGTTCTCGATCACCCCGCTGGGACGGAAACCAGCCTTGGCGATCATCCCGCGGGCGGCCTGGTTCGACTGGTTGGTGGAGATGAACAGACGCGGCGTGCGACAGGCTCGCTCCGCAGCCTCGAGCAAGCGCAGCGCCACCCCCTGGCGTTGCTGCCCGGGGGCCACGACCACCAGCGAGACAAAACCATGGTCGAAGAAATCATGCTGGAGCAGCAGATAACCCGCGACGCTATCACCAACCATCTCGACCCAGCCCTGGCCACACTCTACCGCCCGAGCGACCGCTTGGCCCCGGGCCGGATGGGCCTGGGCATAGAGATCGCACTGGAGCATGGCCGGCACATCGTCGGCACGGGCCGCACGGATAAGTCGGCCGGGGCCGGCAGGCAGGATCGGGTGGCTCATGGTGGTTCAGTCCTTGAAAGGGAATCGGAGGAGCAACACAGCGGATCCGCCCGCTGCTGTCTATGACCTCAGGGGTCATTGAGTGGTGACGCGCCTGCCACTTAGCCTGTTTGCCTTGGGTTGTTCAAGGAGTTTCACCGTGAAAAACATCCTCTGGATACTGGCCGTCGCCCTGTTCGCCGGCCATGAACTGGATGCCGTGGCCCAGGCCGAATGGCGCCTGCTGTACGGCCTGCGCGCGCTGGAGCCGGCACAGGGCCGAGGCTGGTTCATCGCCTTGCACGTGCCACTGTGCGCCGCCCTGATGCTACTGGCCGGGCACCGACAAGCGCGAATCCGGCGCATCAGCCGACGCTCACTGGCCGGTTTTTTCGTGGTCCACGCCGGGCTGCACTACCGCCTGCAAGAGCACCCGCTGTACCTGTTCGGCTCGCTACCGTCCCAGGTACTGATCTACGCCTGTGCCCTGGCCGGCTTCGGGTACCTGATGCTGGACCTGGGGAGTCGCCATGACCGCACTCCCGTCCCCACCCACCACTGAGCGAGAACCACACCATGCCCCGTCCCTACCCTGCACTCCTGGCCTTGCTGGCCTTCGGCGGCTACACCCTGTTCACCCTGATGCAGGCCGAGCAATCGCTGCTGCAGTTCGGCTTGCAATTGCTGTCGCGCCCGGACACCGCGCAGGTGGTGATCGACCTGTACCTGATGGCCGTCCTGGCCGGCCTGTGGATGCTGTGCGATGCCCGCGCCCGTGACCGGGCGCTAGTCTCGGTTTTGCCTTATCTGTTGCTGACCGCCGTCTTTGTCTCCATCGGCCCGTTGCTGTACCTGGTGATCACCGGTTGGCAGGACCGGCGCCAAGCCGGTGCCGCCAAGCGTTGAGCCCGGTGCCTCAAATCAGGCGCTGGATCTGCTTGTGCCGCCAGACCAGCTTGAAGTAGCTGGTCTGCAACACCAGCATCACCAGGTAGGCCACCGGAAACGCCATCCACACCCCTTGCAGGCCGAAATGCGCATCCAGCAGGTAGGCCGCCGGCAACTGCACCCCGAGGATGCAGAAGATCGAGATCGCCACCGGCATCAACACCGTGCCGCTGGCGCGCATGATGCCGCCCACCACGGCCTGGAAACCGAACACCAGCAGACTCCAGAGCATGATGTGCAACAGGTGCTCGGCCTGGGCCAGGGCCGTCGGCTCGATGATGAACAACCCCAGCAGCCAGTGGGAAACCAGATAGCCCAGCAGCACCAGGGCTCCGGTCAGGCACAGGTTGATCAGCAGCCCGGTGCGCAGGATCGGGGTGATCCGCTCCAGGCGCCCGGCGCCGATGGCCTGGGCCCCGAGGATCGAGGCGGTGATGGCGATCGACAACGCCGGGAACTGCACATAGTTGACGATCTGCGTCACCGCGCCATAAGCCGCGGTTGCCTGGGAGCCGTGGCGGTTGACCAGGGCCAGGATCACCAGCTCGGACAACGAGATCACCACCATCTGCACCCCGGTGGGCAGGCCGATGCGCAGCACCTTGGCCAGGATCGCCCGGTCCAGTCTCAACGCCGCGAACAGCGTCCGGTCGAAGGCCAGTGGATGGGTCTGGCCCCTCAGGCGCCAGACCAGAAAGCCCATGGCGATGATGTTGCTGGCCAGCCCGGCGAAGGCTGCGCTCTGGATCCCCAAGGGCGGCAAGCCCAGCCAGCCGCGGATCAGCGCCGGGGTCAAGAGCAGGCCCACCAGGGTCGAGACGATCAGCGCCAGCAACGGCGACAGGGTATCGCTGACCCCTCGCAGCAACTGGGTGAAGAGCACGAAGACCAGCAGCAATGGCAAGATCAGCATCATCACCCGGGCATAACCCACCGCGTCATCCAGCACGTCCGCCGGGGTGCCCAGGCCCTGCAACACCGGGCGAGCGAAGAGCATGCCCAGCAGCGCCCCCACCAGGCCGATCAGGGCCCCGAGCAACAGGGTGCTGCCGGCCACCGACTTGACCGTATCCAGCTCCCGGGCACCCCAGGCCTGGCCGATCAGCACCGAGGCCCCGGCCCCCAGGCCGATCACCAGGGCGATGAAGAAGAACAGGATGGGAAACATCCCCGACACCGCCGCCAGGGCCTGGGTCCCCAACAGTTGGCCGATGTAGATCCCGTTGAGGGTGCCGGAAAACGACTGCAAAAAATTCGACAGCACCATGGGCAGCAGGAAGATCAGGTACACCTGCCAGAGTGGTCGCTGGGGAGCCATGGACATGAACGTGCAACCTCGAATCAGGAACGCGAAAGAGCCATCAAAGGGCCCGGGGAGTTTGCCGACCGGGTGTTGTCCGGTTCAGCGGCTCGGCCGTGGCGCCCACTCGGATCTACCGTGGGCATACGCGGCCAGCGAGGGATCAGCGGTTCACATCGACCACGACCCGTCCACGGATCGTGCCAGCGAGCAGCTCATGGGCAACCTCGATGGCTTCGCCCAGCGCCACCTCGCGAATCATCAGCTCCAGGTGAGCGAGGTCGAGCTCGGCGGCCAATCGCTCCCAGGCATGGACCCGTTCCTGATAGGGCCGGGTCACGCTGTTGATTCCCAGGAGGCTGACCCCACGCAGGATGAACGGCGCCACCGAGGCCGGGAAGTCCATGCCCTGGGCCAGTCCGCAGGCGGCCACCAGGCCATCGGCGGCAGTGCCGGCACAGGCGTTGGCCAGGGTGTGGCTGCCCACCGAATCGATCGCCGCTACCCAGCGCTCCTTGGCCAGTGGCCGTCCCGGCTGCGACAGCTCGGCACGCTCGATCACCTGGCTGGCGCCCAGTTGCCGCAGATAGTCGGCCTCTTCCGGGCGGCCGGTGGCGGCGATGACCGAGTACCCCCGGCGCGCCAGCAGGCTGATGGCAAAGCTGCCGACACCCCCATTGGCACCCGTGACCAGCACCTCGCCCTGCCCCGGGCGCAGGCCGTTACGCTCCAGGGCGATCAGGCAGAGCATGGCGGTGTAGCCGGCCGTGCCGATGGCCATGGCCTGGCGCGCAGTGAAGGCTTGCGGCAGGTGGATCAGCCAGTCGCCCTGCACCCGGGCCTTCTGCGCCAGACCGCCCCAATGACTTTCCCCCACGCCCCAGCCATTGAGCAGCACCTGCTCGCCAGGACGGAACCTGGGGTGAGCACTGGACTCCACCGTACCTGCCAGATCGATACCCGGGACCATGGGGAATTGCCGTACCACCGGGCTCTTGCCGGTGATCGCCAGGCCATCCTTGTAGTTCAGGGTGCTGTACGCGACCCGCACGCTGACATCGCCGACGGGCAACCGGGCTTCTTCCAACTGCGTCAAATCAGCGCGGTAACCTGCGGTGTCTTTATCGATCACAATGGCGTTGAACATCCTGGACTCCAGCTTGAACAGTGGTCGGTCGGCAACGGCAAAACGCTCTGGCCCCAGCAGCACCTGGCATGGCTTGCGGGCGAAGGCGCCATCCTACTCGGGGCTCTGCGAGGCGTCCACGCTGAACCCGACATGGCAAACCCGCGTACTGCGGCGTTACCATTGCCTGGCGTCTTTTAGTTGATCGAACGGATTCCCGACCTTGTCCCACCTTCTGGAAAAAGCCGCCGCTCGCGGCGATCTCATTGCACTGACCCGCTTGCTGGATGCCGGCGCGGATATCGAATGGAAGCACAAGGGCACCGGCCGCACCGCGCTGCTGGCCGCCACCATCGCCGGGCGCCTGCCCGCCGTGGCCCTGCTGCTGCAACGCGGCGCCAACCTGCAACAACCCTGCAAGGCCCTGGGCTACAGCGCCCTGTCCTGGGCGGCCGGCAACGGCGATTGCGCCATCGCCAAGCTGCTGATCGAACACGGCGCGGCCCTGGACCAGGCTTCCCCCGACCTGCAGCGCAGCGCCTTGATGAACGCCGCCCAGGGCGGCCACGCGGAGATGGTCAGCCTGTTGCTCCAGGCCGGCGCCAACCCCCAGCACCTGGACTTCCAGCAACGCAACGCCTGGTCCCTGGCAGAAGAAAAAGGCCATGGGCGAATCATGCAGTTGCTGGCAGAAGCCGGTGCCGGGGAACAGCCTCCAGCGCAACCGTCCCCGCACCTGCCGTGGCCGGATCTGCCGGCCGATGTCCACAGCAGCGACCCGGTCACCCAGGTGCGGGCCTACACCCTGGCCCTGGAAGCCTGGGAACGGCGCGGCAAGGCCCAGGCTCGCAACGGCCTGGATCAGGATTTCTGGACCGAACCCCAACAACTGCTGGAACGCTTCTGCACCCTGCGCGACAGGGCCTATACCCGCTCATCCTATGGCTCGCCCACCACCTACTCGAAGGACAACGAACTGCTGGCCTGCCAGCGGCTCAAGCCGAACCAGGCCGAAGTGCTGATCCGCGACCCCGCTTCGCGCAGGCTGCGCTACGAGCACCGGTTCCTGGTCAAGCTGGTGGCCGGGCAATGGCGGATCGACAACGTCAAGCGCCGCCTGGCCGGCACCGAGAAATGGGAAAACACCCTTCTTTGAATCGCATGTACACAAGGACCCATGCCCGATGAAATACGACGACGCCTCCTGGCACTACGGCGGTGACTTCCCCAGCGACCTGCCACCGAGCGCCGGGGGCACCCATATCGGCCTGTTCCTGGCCTGGATGCTGCTCAACGGCTTTGCCAGCGAAGAACTTGAAGAAGATGCCGCCGAGGAACTGGCGCAGCTACGTTCGCGCAAACTCGACGGCCGTGAGTTCCTGTTCAAGATGCTCGATGAAAAACTCTACGACGAAGACTTCAACGCCGAAGGCAATGCCTTCGCTGCTGCCTACTATGCGGGAAAGGACAGCAACGGCCGCTACAGCGAGGACTATGAGCAGCTCCTGGCGCCAATCCCCGATACGATCTACCGGGTGGAGAACAGCTGGAGCAACTACGACCTGCTGGCTCCGGTGCTCGCTGGCCGGCTGGCGCAATGGCGAGCCATGGGCCGCCCGGAACACCTGGACTGAACCGCGCCGGCCGGCAATTGTGGTTAAATGCCGCCCCGAAAAATTGCTGGTCGCGCCGATGAACCCTCAAGCCCTCGCCACCCTCAACCAACACCTGCTCGATGCCCTGGCCATTGCCCCAAGGGAAACCCGACGCCTGTTCCACGGCCGTGGGCGCTGCTGGCCGGGCCTGGAGCAGGTGACCGTGGATTGGCTGCAAGGCGTGGTGCTGGTGTCGCTGTTCAAGGAAGTGCAAGCCGAGGAACTGGCGGCCTTGAAACAGCTGCTGGTGGCACTGGGCTCCACCGCACAATGGCAGGCCAGCGGCGCCACCAGCCTGATGCTGCAACACCGCTACCTGCCCGACAGCCTGGGGGAATGGCTGCTGGGCGAGCCGGTGGAGTCCTGCACCATCACCGAGGAAGGCCTGGACTACCGGGTGGACCTGGGCAGCAAGCAGAACAACGGCTTGTTCCTCGACATGCGCTACGGGCGCAACTGGGTGCGGGCCAATGCCCAAGGCCTGAGGGTGCTGAACCTGTTCGCCTACACCTGCGGTTTCTCGGTGGCGGCGATCGCCGGCGGGGCCGAGAAAGTGGTCAACCTCGACATGTCCCGGGCGGCCCTGAGCCGTGGTCGCGACAACCATCGGCTCAATGGCCACGACCTGGGCCGGGTGAGTTTCCTTGGCCATGACCTGTTCAAGTCCTGGGGCAAGGTCAAGCAAGGCGGCCCTTACGATCTGGTGATCATCGACCCGCCCTCCTTCCAGAAAGGCAGCTTTGTGTTGAGCAAGGACTACGCGCGAGTGCTGCGACGCCTGCCGGAGTTGCTGACGCCGACGGGCCGGGTGCTGGCCTGCATGAACGATCCGGCGTTCAGCGTGGAGTTCCTGCTGGACGGCATGGCCGAAGCCGCGCCAGGGCTGCATTTCGAACAGCGCCTGGACAATCCGCCGGAATTTCCCGATGCCGACGTGCAGTGCGGCCTGAAGGCCCTGGTGTTCAACCAGCCAGCGTAGCCGTGGCGACCACCGGGTCGGCCTGGCGGCGCAGCTGATCGACCGCATCGTCCTTTTTACGGCCGCTACGCGCCCGGACGCAGCCTCGCCAGCTCGGCACGAGCCGCCAGGATCGGCGAGGGCTTAGAGTGGCATCCGGTATTCGATGAACCCCGAATTGGCCGCCACCCAGTCATAGAGCTTTTGCGCGCGCTTGTTGGTGGCATGGGTGTGCCAGTACAGCCGAGCGCAATCGTGCTGGCGGGCGAAGGCCTGGACCCACTCGATCAACTGCTTGCCGGTGCCGCCCCCACGCACCTGCGGCGCCACGTAGAGGTCCTCCAGGTAGCAGAAGTCCGTGGTGGCCCAGGTCGAACGGTGCAGCACGGAGTTGACGAACCCCACCAACTCGCCACCTTGCACCGCCACCGCCGAGTACACCGGCTCCTGGGGATCGAAGAAACGCTCGAAAGTGCGTTGGCTCACCTGTTCCGAAAGGTTCACCTGGTAGAAGTCCTGGTAGGCCAGCCACAACGCCTGCCATTGTTCGCGGTCTTCAGGCCGAATCGCACGTACTGTTACCGCCTGCTGTTTTTCGCTCATCACACGCTCCTCATGAAAAACCCGCAAGACCGTGGCCTTGCGGGGGTATCGAAGAGCGCCAGCTTAGGGGCAGAACGGCCTGCCTTATCAGGCCAATTCCATATTCAAGAGCAGACCACTTTCAAGTTTCGCCCAGGCTCAGGCCGCCGGCAATTGATGGGTCACGCAATGGATGCCACCCCCACCTGCGGCAATCGCATCGATATCCAGCTGCACCACCTCGCGCCCAGGGTAGAGCTGGCTAAGCAAGTCGTGGGCCTTGGCGTCGGCCACGGGATCGCCGAACTCCGGGGCGATCACCGCGCCGTTGATCACGAAGTAATTGATGTAGCCCGCGGCGAAGTCTTCGTTGCCCCGGCTGAAACGGCTCTTGCGCGGATTCAAGGGTGGCGACAGGGTGTGTACCTTGAGCTTGCGGCCATCGGCATCGGTGGCGTTGCGCAGGATATCCAGATGCGCGCGGGTCACCGCGTAGTCGTAGGAATCCGGGTCGTTGTCGAGGTTGGCCACCACCACCCCGGGAGCCGCGAAGCGTGCATAGAAGTCGACGTGGGCATCGGTGATGTCATGCCCCTTGATCCCCGGCAGCCAGATGATCTTGCGCAGCCCCAGGCAAGCCTTGAGCTCGGCCTCGACATCGGCCTTGCTCCAGTCGGGGTTGCGATTGCGGTTGATCCAGCTGCTCTCGGTCATGATCCCGGTGCCGTGGCCATCCACCTCGATACCACCGCCCTCGCCCACCAGTTCGCTGCGCAAGTAGGTAGCGCGCGCGCCATCGGCCACCTGCCGTGCCAGGCGCGCATCCCGGGAATGGCGCTGCTTGTTGCCCCAGCCATTGAAGTTGAAGTCCACCGCGCCCAATTCACCGCGGGGGTTGAGCACGAAGTTGGCGCCGATATCGCGCATCCAGATATCGTCCAGCTCGGTGATCACATAGGTGACGTTGCGAGTGCCACACAGCTCCTCGGCCAGGTCGCGCTCATGCTCGCGGCAGAACAGGGTCAGCGGTTCATGGGCGGCAATCGCCCGGGCGATACGGCCCTGGGCCTCCTGCACATCGCCAGTGAAGTCTTCCCAGATCGCGTCCTGGGCACCGAAGGCCATGAAGGCCCGCTGGTGACGATCGCCTTCGTCGGGCATGACCCAGTCCTCCTGTTCCTGTTCTTGGGCCAAGACCCGACGGGCGCCCAGGCCCAGGGTAGTCACGGCGGCGAAACCGGCCAGCAGCGAGGCCTGTTTGATGAATGTACGTCGGGTCGACATCGGTCTTTCTCTCAAGGGGGATTGCATGAAGTGGAACGGCTCACGGTGCTTTTATCGTAGCCGTCTTGAACTGGGTCCAGATGCGCATTCGGGCCCGCATGTCGGCCTGGGGAATATCGCGCCCCGGCACCAGGCGGGCAAAGGTCGCGGCATCAGGATAGATATCCGGGTTGCCCACCATCCGTGGATCGATCTGCGGCCGTGCCTTGGCGTTGGCCGTGGGGTAGCCGGTGAAGTTGCTGATGGCCGCCATGTTCTGCGGGCGCATGACGAAGTTGATGAAAGCATAGGCGTACTCCGGGTGCCGGGCATCCTTGGGGATCGCCATGGTGTCCATCCAGACCGTGGTGCCCTCGCGCGGGATGCGGTACTGGAAATCGACCTTCTTGCCTGCCGCGTCGGCGGCGCGCTGGGCCTGGGTCACATCGCCGCTGTAGCCCAGGGACAGGCACAGGTTGCCATTGACCAGGTCGGTCACCGGCTGCGACTGGAACTTGCGGATGTAGGGGCGCAGCTTGAGCAGCAGCTCGCCAGCCGCTTGCAGGTCTGCCGGCTTGGCGCTGCGCGGATCGCGTCCCAGGTAATTGAGCGCCACCGCCAGGACTTCGTCGGGCGAGTCGATCACCGAGATCCCGCAATCGGCGAAATGCGCCGCCAGTTCCGGCTTGAACAGCAGGTCCAGGCTGTTGACCGGTGCATTGGGCAAGCGCTGGGCGATCTGCCCGGCGTTGTAGGTCAGGCCGATGGTGCCCCAGGTATAGGGCACCGTGGCCTGGCTGGCCCTGGGGTACTGCACGCGCAAGGCTTGCAGGCCGGGCTCGATGTCGTCCATCTGCGCCAGCTTGGCAGGGTCGAGGCTCTGCAGGCTGCCGGCGTGCATCAATCGCTCGGCCACGGTATCGCCGGGAAAGATCAGGTCGTAGCCGCTGCCGCCGGTCATCAGCTTGGCCTCCAGGACCTCGCTGCCTTCCATGACGTCATAGATCACCTTGATCCCGGTCTCGGCGGTAAAACGCGCCAGGGTGTCCTCGGCGAAGTAGTCGGCCCAGTTGTACAGGCGCAGGGTCTTTTCTTCAGGCGCGGCCTGGACCTGCGCAGCCATCAATGCCAGAGCCAGCGCGCCGAGGCGCAATATGCCAATGCGGTTCATGGTCATGCCTCCCGAGGGTTCCAGCGTGAGTGCAGGTGTTGGCCGTCGAGGCTCAGCAAGGGCCCGTACATTTCCGGACGACGATCACGGAAGATGCCCCAGGTCCGCCGCTCCTCGGCCATGGCCGCCAGGTCCAGCTCATGCAGGAGCATGCCGGTGGTGTCGCGATCGGACTCGGCCAGCAGCCGGCCCTTGTGGTCGCAGATGAACGAGGAACCGTAGAACTGCATGTGCAACTCTGAGTCGCTGCGGGCCACTTCTCGCCCGACGCGGTTGGCGGCCACCACCGGCAGCAGGTTAGCCGCGGCGTGCCCGCGCATGGTCATCTGCCAGTGATCCCGTGAATCCAGGTCGGTCGCGCCAGGCTCCGAGCCGATCGCCGTGGGGAACAGCAGCACCTCGGCGCCCTGCAAGGCCAGGCAACGGGCGGTTTCCGGGAACCACTGGTCCCAGCAGATGCCCACGCCCAGGCGGCCGAACGCCGTGTCCCAGACCTTGAAGCCGGTGTCGCCAGGGCTGAAGTACTCCTTCTCCTGGTAACCGATGGCGTTGGGGATGTGGGTCTTGCGGTACACCCCCAGCAGGCGTCCGTCGGCATCGGCCACGCTCAGGGAATTGAAGTAGGCAGTGCCGGCCCGCTCGAACCAGCTCAGCGGCAACACCACCCCCAGCTCCTTGGCCAGGGCGGCAAAGCGCTTGAGTATGCGGCTCTGGCCATACTCTTCGGCCAGTGCCAGGTGTCGGTGCTGCTGTTCGATGCAGAAGTACGGCGTGGCGAACAGCTCCTGCAGCAGGATCACCTGCCCGCCGCGGGCCGCGGCCTCGCGCACCAGTTGCTCGGCACGCTCGAGGTTGTCCGCCAGGTCCCAGGTACAGGGCATCTGCAACGTTGCGACGGTCAAGTTGCTCATGCCGACACCTCCAGTGGCCAGCGCGGTTGCTGCTGGGTGATGCAATGCACGCCACCACCGCCATGGGCCAGGTGGTTGATCTGCACCGGCACCACTTGCCGCCCGGGGAAGGCCTTGGCCAGGACCTGGGCCGCGACCTGATCGGCCTCGATGCCGTAGGCCGGCATGATGATCGCGCCGTTGGCGATGTAGAAGTTGGTATAGGAAGCGCAGAACACCTCGGCCTGGGTGTCCACCGCGGCAGTGGCTTCGAACAGCTCCACCAGTTCGAAGGCTCGGCCCTGGGCATCCCGGGCCAACTCCAGGGCACGGCGGTTCTCGCGCACCACTTCGGCGTACACCGAGCCTTGGTCATGGGTGGCGTCCACCAGCAGCAGGCCGGGACGGGCGAAGGCACAGACGCCATCGACATGGCCATCGGTCATGTCGCCGGTCACGTAGTCCGGATCGCCGGGCAGCCAGATGGTTTTCTTCACCCCCAGCAGGCGCTCGAAGATCTCTTCCATCTCGGCCTTGCCCAGGCCCGGGTTGCGATTGGGATTGAGCAGTACCGACTCAGTGGTGATCAGGGTGCCTTCGCCGTCCACATGGATGGCGCCGCCTTCGTTGGCCAGGTGGGTACCGAAGCAGTCCAGCCCCAGCTGGTCGAGCAGGCGCCGGGCCAGGCTGCGATCCAGCTCATGGGCCGACTTGCCACCCCAGGCATTGAAGCGCCAGCTGACACCGGCCAGCCCGTGCTGGGGATGGCAGACGAAACTCGGCCCGGAGTCGCGGCACCAGCTGTCGTCCACGGCCTGGACCACCCGCTCGACGTTGGCACCGCAGTGGCGCCGGGCGCTCTCCAGGGCCGAAGGATCGACCACCAGCTTGACCGGCTCGAAACGTGCGATGGCATTGGCCACCCGGGCGAAATCCGCCTGTACGTCGGCCAGGGTCACGCCCCAGCCCGACTCCCACAGGTCCTGGTTATGGGGCCAGACCATCCAGGTCGCCGCGTGGGGCACCCACTCGGCGGGCATCCGCCAACCGCTGTTTCGACTGTCATTGCTGTGCATGGGAATCGCGCCTCTCGATTAAGGTTTTGTTATCAGCCAACAAATACCGGTGTAACCAATGGCGCCCATGCTATGGCTTTGAAAATCCCGCAACAAACGATAGATTTAGTGAAATTCTGATTAGCTGGGCTTATCGATAATGTTAAAACACTGGCCTCCCCTGAACGCCCTGCGCGGCTTCGAAGCGGCCGCGCGCCTGGGCAGCTTCCACCAGGCGGCTCAGGAGCTGCACCTGACCCAATCGGCCATCAGCCAGCAGATCCGCAGCCTGGAAACCTTCCTCGAACAGCCGCTGTTCTACCGCAGCGGGCGCAGCGTGACCCTGACCGATGCCGGGCATGACCTGCGCAGCACCACCCAGTCGCTGCTGCAGCAACTGGCCGTGGGCATTCGCCGCCTGGAGCAGTACCGCAAGCCCAACCAACTGGTGGTCAACACCAGCCCGGCCTTCGCCCGCCACTGGCTGCTACCGCGACTGGGCGAATTCAACCGCCTGCACCCGGAGGTGGACCTATGGCTGTTCACCAGTTTCGAGCCGCCGGACATGACCACCCAGACCATCGACGTGACGATCCGCGACGACCTCAGCGCCCAGGCCGAATGCAGCTACCTGGAGCTGTACAGCGACCAGCTCTATCCGGCCTGCCACCCGTCCCTGCTGGAGCAGCCCCAGGCGCTGCGCACCACCTTGCATGGCGAACGGGAAATGGACTGGAGCCACTGGGTGGTGGAAGGCGGCACGGATGTTGGCCAGCGCAACAACGGCCTGAACTTCTCCGACCCGGGATTGCTGCTGGACGCCGCCTGCGCCGGCCACGGCATTGCCCTGGTCAGCCAACTGCTGGCCCAGCAAGCCCGGGCCCAGGGCCAGTTGCAGCCGCTGTGCGAACAGAGCGTGCGCGGCCCGACCTGGGCCTGGCTGGTGCATCGCGACAGTGAAGGCAGCTCGCTGACCCGCAGCTTCTGCAGCTGGTTGCACAACGCCCTGGAGCAGGCCGGACAGGCCTGAAAAACCGCTTTGCATTCCTGGCGGTAACCCCTGCCCCGGCGCCGCCTTAAGCTGGCGCCGGTGCAATCCGCACTGCCTCCAAGGAATCGCGCGTGCCCCCGATCCACGACATCAACTGGTCATTGTGGTTGTCCACCATGCTGCCCATGGCCCTGAGTGCCGGCCCCGGCAACCTGATGGTGGCCAGTTCCGGCGCCCGCAGCGGCGTGCGCCGCTCCCTGCGCTTCATCCTCGGCCTGGACCTGACCTACTTCCTGCTGGCCCTGCTGGTGGGCCTCGGGCTCTACCACAGCCTGGCGCAGCAACCGCAACTGCTGCGGGGCCTACGGATCGCCGGCAGCCTGTACATCTTCTGGCTCGGCCTGCGCCTGTTGCTGCGACCACTGCGCAAGCCCGGCGAGCCAGAACAGGCGCTGTTGTTCCGCGATGGCGTGGTGTTGCAATTGGGCAACGTGCAAGGGTTGGTCATGCTGCTGGTGATGTTCTCCACCTTCAGCCCGGCCACCAGTGCCGGCAGCCTGGCGGTGGTGACGCTGAGCGCCGCGCTGATCGCGGTGAACCTGTTCGGCCACCTGCTCTGGGCGGGCCTGGGCTCGAGCCTGCAACCGCTGCTACGTGCCAGGCCGGGCTTGCTCAAGGCGCAAAATGTGCTGTTCGGCTTGCTACTGATGGGGGTGGCGGCGTGGATCTTCCTGCGCAATGGCCTGGCCTGAGCCGACCGCCTCAGTGGTCTTGCAGGCCATGCTGGCGCAGCACCCGATCGATGAACTGCACCACGTGCTCGACCCGCTCCTGGCCCTGGGTCGCCAGGTTGCGCAGCAACCAGATATCGGCCCGATGCGCCGGGACATCCGGCAACACCCGGCACAGCCCCAGGGGTTCGGCGATATAGGCCGGCAAGGCGGCGATCCCCAGACCGGCCTGCACCGCCTGGAGTTGCGCCTGCAGGTTGGCGGTACTCATCCACAGCGGCTGACCGCCACTGAGCTGGTCCAGCCAGCGGGCCAGGGGCATATGCTCCAGGGCCTGGTTCCAGCCGATCAAGCCATGCCGGGCCAAGTCTTCGGGCGCTTGCGGACACCCCTGGGCCTGGGCATACCCCGGGGAGCAGAACAGCGCCTGGGTCAGCGCGCCGACCTTGCGCAAGGTGAAGTTGCTACCGGCTTCTGGCCGGTGCAGGCGCAGCACCAGGTCACTGTGGCTCTGGGTGAGCTTGACCGAGTGCGCGGCATTGATGAAGTCGAAACGGATTTCTGGATGACCCGCACGAAACGCCGCCAGGGCCGGGATCAACAGGTGGCTGCCCATCAGCTCCGGGCAATCGATGCGCACCACCCCGGCCATGCGCGCACCGGGCCGGGCCAACTGGCGCTCCATCTGGCCAAGGCGCTCCTGGGTCTCGAGCGCCATGGGCAGCAAGTCACGGCCGGCCTCGGTGAGGAAATAGCCCTGGGTGGTCTTCAGGAACAGCGCCGTGTGCAAGGCCTGCTCCAGCATCTGGATCTTGCGCGAGACCGTGGCCGCCGACACCTTCAGCGCCTGTCCGGCATCGGTGATATTGCTGGCGTTGGCGACCGCAATGAAGAATCGCAGATCATCCCAATTCACGCTTACCTGCCTGTCCTTGCGAAATCAGGCCGGGATCTTATGCGAAAAATACTCTGGCGCGATCAGAGTTTTCTTAAACCCAGGCGCTGAAGCGGTAGAGTGAGAACACCGCCCAATCCGAGGACAAGGACCGCCCCATGCTGGAACTGCACACCGAACGCCTGCACCTGCGCTCCCTCAACGCCAATGACTGGGAGCTGTTCCTGACCCTGCACAGCGACCCCGATAACCTGCGCTATGTCTGCGACCCGCTTTCCCGAGCGCAGATCGAGGAGCGCTTCACCTCGCGCCTGCCGCACTGGAATACGGACTCGACCCACTGGCTGTGCCTGCTGATCAACGACCGCCACAGCGGTGAGGGCCTGGGTTTCACCGGCCTGCGGATCAGCAACGGCGACGCCGCCGAGGCCGAGGTCGGCTACTTGTTGCGTCCGCAGCATCAAGGCAAGGGACTGGCCGTGGAATCCCTGCGCGCCGTCATCGAGCACGCCCGGCACACCCTGGGCATCAAGCAATTGATCGCCACGGTCACCGACGGTAATGCGGCATCTTGCAAGGTCCTGGAGAAATGCGGCTTCGTCCTCCAGCGCCGTGACGAACGGGCCTTCCAGCTGGGCGGCGAGGATTTCGACGACCTGATTTTCGGCTGTCGCCTGACGGCTTGATGCGGCGCCTTGTCGCGGGTTTTTCTTGACAGGAAAAATTCGCCACGGCTATTGTCTGACAACCTGACTTACAAGGTTTACCCATGCTCGAACTCCAGCGCCCCGACTCTCTGGTCGTACGGGTCGTCAACGCCATCCGCAATGAGATCGACTCCGGCCGACTGGCTCCCGAGTCGCGCCTGCCCACCGAACAGCAATTGGCTGAACAGCTCAATGTCAGCCGCTCGGTGGTGCGCGAGGCCATCGCCCAGCTCAAGGCCGATGGCGTGCTGATTGCCCGCCGTGGCCTGGGTTCGTACATCTCCAAGACCCCGGCCGGCACGGTGTTCCGCTTCCCCCAGAGCGAGGGACGCCTGGCGGACCTGGCACAGATGTTCGAGATGCGCCTGTGGATCGAGACCCAGGCCGCGTCGATCGCCGCCCAGCGCCGGGACGCCGACGACCTGCAACGCATGCAGGCCGCGCTACAGGAAATGCACGACAAGCGCAGTGATTTCGAAGCGGCGGCCCTGGCCGACGTAGCGTTCCACCGGGCCATTGCCGAAGCCAGCAAGAACGATTACTTCGTGGCCTTCCACGACTTCCTGCGCAGCCAGCTGGCCAGTGCCCGCAAGACTGCCTGGGAAAACTCGGCGCTGCGCCTGGTCGGCGGCTCGGCCGATGCGGCCCAGGAACACCAGGCGCTGTACCAGGCCATCGCCGCCGGTGACCGCCAGTCCGCCGCCGGCTGTGCCGATGCCCATTTGCGTGCCTCGGCCAAGCGCCTGGGCCTGGAGTTGCCGACCCTCGACTGACCCAACTGACGCCAGACCGCAGGCCGAGCCTGCGGTTTTTATCGGACTACTTAGTCTGACAACCTGATAACCAGACTGATACGGACACCTGGAACCATGATCTACGACTTTTGCATCATCGGCGGCGGCATCGTCGGACTGGCCACGGCGATGGAGATCCTCAAGCGCCAGCCCGGCGCTTCGCTGGTGGTCCTGGAAAAGGAAAGCGTGCTGGCCAAGCACCAGACCGGGCACAACAGCGGCGTGATCCACGCCGGGATCTACTACGCGCCGGGCAGCCTCAAGGCCGACCTGTGCAAGCGCGGCGCCGAGGCCACCAAGCAGTTCTGTACCGAGCATGGGATCAAGTTCGAGGTTTGCGGCAAGGTGCTGGTGGCCTCCAATGCCCTGGAAGTGCAGCGCATGGAAGCCTTGTACCAGCGCTCGCAGCTCAATGGCCTGAAGGTCGAGCGCCTGGATGCCGAGCAACTGCGCCAGCGCGAACCGAACATCGTCGGCCTGGGCGGGCTGTTCCTCGACGCCACCGGCATCGTCGACTATCGCGAGGTGTGCGACACCATGGCCCGGGTGATCCGCCGCGCCGGTGGCGAGATCTGCCTGGGCCAGACCGTCACCGCCATCCAGGAGCACGCCGACAGCGTCACCGTCGGCACCCATGGCGGCAGCTGGCGGGCAAAGAAACTGGTGGCTTGCGCCGGCCTGCAGTCCGACCGCCTGGCGACCCTGGCCGGGGTGCGGATCGATCACCAGATCATCCCCTTTCGCGGTGAGTACTTCCGCCTGCCGGCGGCGAAGAACGACATCGTCAACCACCTGATCTACCCGATCCCCGACCCGGAGCTGCCGTTCCTCGGCGTGCACCTGACCCGCATGATCGACGGTAGCGTCACCGTCGGCCCCAACGCGGTGCTGGGCCTGGGCCGGGAAAACTACCGCAAGTTCTCCATCAACTGGCGCGATGTCGCGCAATACGCCAGCTTCCCCGGGTTCTGGAAAACCATCTGGCAGAACCTCGGCTCCGGCACCACCGAGATGAAGAATTCGCTGTTCAAGTCCGGCTACCTGGAGCAGTGCCGCAAGTATTGCCCGTCCCTGGAAGTCAGCGACCTGCTGCCCTACGAAGCGGGCATCCGCGCCCAGGCGGTGATGCGCGATGGCAGCCTGGTCCACGATTTCCTGTTCGCCGAAACCTCGCGCATGTTGCATGTGTGCAACGCGCCCTCGCCCGCCGCCACCTCGGCGATTCCCATTGGCTCGATGATCGCCGACCGGATCTTCCAGGCCGGCTGAAACACCCTGGCACTCGCGTTGCCCGGCGCCTCGACGACGCCGGCAGGATCGCGTGCTCGCGTCACCCGACAATAAATACAATGATCCAAGAGGATGCACCCGATGACCGCAGTTGAAACCAGCATTACTGCAGCGGAAACCCCACAGCAAACCAGGAAACGCCTGCGCAAGGTCGCGGCGGCCACCATCTTCGGCTCGATGCTGGAGTGGTACGACTTCTACCTCTACGCCACCATGGCGGCGATCGTCTTCTCGAAGATCTTCTTCGATACCAGCAACCCCAACAGCGCCATGCTGATGTCGTTCTCCACCTTCGCCATCGGCTTTATCGCCCGCCCCTTCGGCGGCGTGCTGTTCGGCTACCTGGGCGACAAGTTCGGGCGCAAGCAGGTGCTGGTGCTGACCTTCTGCCTGATGGGCGTGTGCACCGCGCTGATCGGCCTGATCCCCAGCTACGCCTCGATCGGCATCTGGGCACCGATCATCCTGGTGGCGATCCGGATCATCCAGGGCCTGGGTGCCGGTGCCGAACTGTCCGGCGCGGCAGTCACCTCCTACGAGCACGCCAGCGAAGGCAAGCGCGGCAGCCAGGGCGCCTGGCCGGCACTGGGGCTGAACCTGGGCCTGCTGCTGTCGTCGCTGACCATCTACCTGCTGACCATCAACGGCAACGAATTCCTCTTGGCCGGCGGCTGGCGCATTCCCTTCGTGTGCAGCATCGTGCTGGTGGGCGTCGGCCTGTGGGTGCGCAAGAGCATTCCGGAAACCCCGGAGTTCAAGGAACTGGACCAGCAGAGCCGCAAGGCCCAGGCCTCGCCGCTCAAGGCACTGTTCAAGAACGACCTCAAGGGCCTGGCCGTGGTGTTCTTCGTGGCCATCGGCTACAACGCCCTGAGCTACATCTTCAAGACCTTCTCCCTGGCTTACCTGACCCAGTACAAGCACGTCGACGTGCACGTGACCTCGCTGTCGGTGACCATTGCCAGCCTGGTGGCCATCGTCGCCGTACCGTTCTTCGGCTGGCTGTGCGACAAGTGGAGCAGCAAGACCGTCCTGATCCTCGGCGGCCTGTTCTCGGTGCTGTTCGCCTACCCGTTCCTGGCCCTGCTCAATACCGGCGACAGCCTGATGATCTACCTGGCCATCGGGGTCGGCACCGGCATCCTGGCACCGATGATGTTCGCGCCCCAGGGCTCGTTCCTCAGCCGCCAGTTCCCCACCGCAACCCGTTCCTCGGGCTTCGGCACCGGGCGCGAGATCGGCACCGCCATCGCCGGTGGCCTGGCCCCGCTGGGCGCACTGTCGCTGGTGACCGCCTCGGCCACCCACTCCACCGATGGCGTGGTGATCATCCTCGCCATTGCCGCGGTGCTGGTGGTGGTGTTTGCCCTGTGCGACCAGGGCCGCAAGCACTCGGCCTTCAAGAACTGAGCGATGCAAGATTGCGGCAGGCGCCAAGCGACCCGCCGCAGCCTGTTAAGCTGGCGCTGGTTTTTTCTCGCAGGCCATCCCATGCAAATGCCCAATACGTTCGGCGTCGATGCCGAAGGCTTGATCAAGTTGCCTCCCGAGCCGCCCCTGCAACCTGGGTTCGGTGCCTTGCTCGATGAGCTGTGCCACAGCCTGGGCCAGCCAACGCTGCACAGCCTCTACCTGTACGGCAGCGTGGCCCGGGGCGAGGCCCGGGTTGGAATCTCCGACCTGGACCTCGCCCTCATCCTGCGACAGCCACCTGCCCCGGGCCTGCTCGATGAGCTGGAACAGCTGCGCCTGCAATTACAGGCGCGGCACCCCGAGGTGTCGAAGATCGATTTCGATATCGGCCACCTGGAACAAGTCCTGGCCAGCGAGAATCGCCCCAGCTGGGGTTATTGGCTCAAGCATCATTGTCGCTGCCTGCTGGGCGAGGACCTGCGCCAGCGCTTCGCCCCGTTCAAGCCCAGCCGGGAAATAGCCCTGGCGGTGAACGGCGATTTTCTTGCGGTGCTGAACGACTACGCCACGCGCATCGACCACGCGCCAACACCTGGGCAGACCCTGCGCCTGCAACGCGAGGCCTCGCGCAAGCTCCTTCGCGCGACCAACCTGCTGCGCCCGGAGCAGGAACCGAGCTGGCCCCGCAGCCTGGATGAGCATGCCCAGCTGTTTGTGCGGCGCTACCCACAAATGAAGGCGGCCATCGACGAGTTCCGCCAAGCCGCCGAAGCGACAAGTCCCGCCGATGCCGGTTTCAGCAGCCGCTTGCGGCAGATGGCGCAGTGGATGAGCCAGCAAGCCGATACCCTTTGCCCCAGAGGCTGACCCATGGATCTGCATCGCACCCAGCAACTGCTGCACCAGGGCTTGGACCGCAGCCAGCCCCGCGAAGCACTGATCCTTGTACTAGAAGCCGCGCTGGAGCTGGTGTCGCTGCCCGACAACGATTTCTGCTGGTCCAGCTGGACCGGACAGGAGCAGGCTAGCGCCGAGTTGCTCGGGCTGATCGCCACCCTGCGGGCCGGAAGGGTGCCCGAGCGGTCGAGTGTGGCGGTGCTCTTCGCCGTCACCGGTCCGCTGCAGGAAGTCAGCCTCAGCAGCGGCTGGGCGCAGACGTTCCTGAAAGTGGCGGACAGGTTCGACGAAGTAGCAGCCCTGCTCTGGTAACTGCCAAGGGTCAGACCTGCAGTACCTCGACTCCCTGCTGTCGATAGCCTTCGAGCTCTGCGCTCGCCACTTCCCGCTCTGTAACCAGCCGGTGCAGGCGGTTGCAGGGCGCCACGACAAAAGGCTCCATGGCCCCGAGCTTGTCGGCGGTGGTCACGGCGATCACTTGCGCGGCGCTGTCGAACATCGCCTGCTTGATCGGCACTTCATCGAAATGCAGGGAGCTGATGCCGATCTCCGGGTGGATCGCGCAGACCCCGGTGAACAACAGGTCGGCCTTGATCCCCTGGAGCATCCGCAGCGCTTCATGGCCGCTGGCAGCCAATGTCGATGGATTGAGTTGGCCGCCGGCCAGGATCACTCGGACCCTGGGGTATTCGGCCAGGGCCACGGCGATCAGCGGCGAGGCGGTGACCGCAGTCAGGCCCATATCCCGGGGCAGCGAGCGGGCGATGTGCAAGGTGGTGGAGCCGGAGTCGAACAACACCGTCTGCCCCTCCTGCACCCACTGTGCGGCGAACTGCGCCAGGCGCATCTTCACCGCGTCGGTCTCGCCTACCCGGGTGAAGTAATCCTTGCCACTGTCCTTGGGCCGGGGCAGCGCGCCACCGTGGACCCGTTGCACCAGGCCAGCGGCATCCAGCTCCGCCAGGTCGCGGCGGATGGTGTCCTCGGAGACCGAAAAATGCCGGCTCAGCTCGGCGGCCATGACCTTGCCGTCGCGCTCGAGCAGCAGGAGGATCTTTTGCCGGCGCAGGGACGGCAGTTCAGCGATGGAATGCAGGTTTTGCATGTTGATGCCCGATTCTGCGTGTTTGTGCGAGATTATCCAGGCAAGAGCAGTGGCACAAGCCCCTCTACCCAGCACCACCCGAAGGCCCTGCGGGCCTTGGCGCAGCCTCGCCGTGGCTCGACAGCGGCTACAGGAGCCATGCGTTGAGGCTTCGTGTAGCCGCTGCCGCAGGCTGCGCACGGGCGCGCAGGGGCCGCAAGATCTGCAGGAACAGGGTCAGACCAGGCGCGGTGCCCGCGAGCGATGCAAGGCCGCTTCGCCCAGGCGCTCGCGCACCAGGGCTTGGGCCTGGCGGGTCAATTGGTCGAGGTGGCGGTCGCGCTTCTTCTCCGCCTCGATCATCGCCTTGCGCCCATGCTGCGCCAGCAGGTAGGTATGGATCTGCCGCACCTCCACCGAGTTGTAGATCGGCGCCACATCCAGTACTGCCAGCAAGCCATCGCTGCCATGCTCGCGGGTGTTCATCAGCACCTGCGGGCCACGGGCGCCCAGCAGTTGGAACCCCAGGGCCTCGAAGCACTGGAGCTTGGCCGGGCTGCAGGCCAGCTCAGCATGGGGATAGCGTGCGCGCATCGCCGCCAGCATCTGCCGGGCAATGCCCTGGCGGCGCAGATCCTGGCGGACCGCCATGTAGGCCACGGCGCAAGCCTCGGGGTCGTCCTTGAGCGGCAGGTAGAGCAAGAAGCCCTGCACCTGCTCCGGGTCCAGCGGGTCGCTGGCCACCAGCAACTCCACGGCGAGATCCCGGGAGCCATCCATGGCCTGCAGGTACAGGTGCACCTCGTAGCCGACGCCGTACTGGTAGAGGTTGTACAGCGGATTGCTGGGAGCGATGGCGACCGCGCTGATGTCGGTGATGTAGTCCACCACCATCTGCTGGATCTGGCTCTGGATGGCTTCGGCGGGCGGGGCCTGGAACAGGGTGATGCTGGACATCTGGGTGGTGACTCCGAGGGTTGGGGCATGTCCGCCAGGAGCGGGCGCGCCATGATACCCCTTCACACAGGCGCAGGGGCGCACCGCCGCATGGCAAGGCATGGCAAGGCAAGGCAAGATTGGGAAGGCTTGGGGAATTTGCTGCTCCATTGCGGCGGCGACACGCCACCGCAATCGGAACAGCCAGCCGATGCCAAGGGCATCGGCGATGTCCCGCCCGGCGAACGCGGGCGGGAGCGGGGCTTACAGCGCCATGTCGGCCGCTGGGTTGCTCTCAGGCTTGGCCATGCTGGCCGGCGCTTGAGGAGCCGCACCCTTGACTGGTGGCGGCGTGGTCAACTGCAGCACTTCGGCGGTGTAGGCCCATTCTTTGGCCACACGCTCAGGGCTGTCGTTCAGGGCAGTGCCGTAGCTCGGTACGATCTGCTTCAGCTTCTCCTGCCAGGCTGGAGTGGCGACCTGGTCCTTGAAGACTTTCTGCAGCACGCTGAGCATGATCGGCGCAGCGGTCGAAGCGCCCGGGGAAGCGCCCAGCAGGCCGGCGATGCTGCCGTCCTGGGAAGCGACGATCTCGGTGCCCAGTTTCAGCACGCCGCCCTTCTCTTCGTCACGCTTGATGATCTGCACGCGCTGGCCGGCCTGCCACAGGCGCCAGTCTTCCTGCTTGGCGTTGGGGAAGTATTCCTTGAGCGCCGCGAAACGGTCGTCATCCGACAGCATCAGCTGGCCAGCCAGGTATTCCACCAGCGGGTACTGCTCGATGCCCACCTTGGTCATCGGCCAGATGTTGTGGGTGGTGGTGCTGGTCAGCAGGTCGAAGTACGAACCTTCCTTGAGGAACTTGGTGGAGAAGGTAGCGAACGGGCCAAACAGGATCACGCGCTTGCCATCCAGCACGCGGGTGTCCAGGTGCGGTACGGACATCGGTGGCGCGCCGACCGAAGCCTTGCCGTAGGCCTTGGCCAGGTGCTGCTCGGCAACGCTGGCGTTGTCGGTCACCAGGAACGAGCCACCCACCGGGAAACCGGCGTATTCGTTGGCCTCGGGGATACCCGACTTCTGCAGCAGGTGCAGGGCACCGCCGCCAGCGCCGATGAACACGAACTTGGCGTCGGTCTCGGTTTTCGAACCGTCCTTGAGGTTCTTGTAGGTCACGCGCCACGAGCCATCTTGGTTGCGCTCGATTTCTTCTACTTCGCTGGACAGCTTCAGGGCGAAGTTAGGCTGGGCCTGCAGGTGGGCGACGAACTGGCGGGTGATCTCGCCGAAGTTGACGTCGGTGCCGATCGGGCTCCAGGTCGCAGCGATCTTCTGCGCCGGGTCACGCCCTTCCATCATCAGTGGAACCCACTTCTTGATCTGCTCGGCGTCTTCGGAGTACTGCATGCCGCTGAACAGCGGGCTGGCTTGCAGGGCCTCGTAGCGAGCCTTGAGGAACTTGATGTTGTCATCGCCCCAGACGAAGCTCATGTGCGGCGTGGAGTTGATGAACGAACGCGGGTTCTTCAGGACGCCGGTCTTGACCTGCCACGACCAGAACTGGCGGGAAATCTGGAACGCTTCGTTGATCTCGATGGCCTTGGCGATCTCGATCTTGCCGTCCTTGCCTTCAGGGGTGTAGTTCAGCTCGGCCAGGGCCGAGTGACCGGTACCGGCGTTGTTCCAGCCGTTGGAGCTTTCCTCGGCCACGCCATCCAGGCGCTCGACCATCTCCATGGACCAGTCCGGCTGCAGCTCGTTGAGCCAGACCCCGAGGGTCGAACTCATGATGCCGCCGCCGATCAGCAGCACATCCACTTTTTTTGGCTCAGCCGCGTGAGCGGTCGTCAGACCTATCGACATCGCCAGCCCGATGAGGGCCGTGTTCACTTTCTTCAACATTCTGTAGTACCTACGATAGAACGCCATCCGCCGCCCGATCCTCGATCCTGTGAATCCCGGAGAGTGCGAAACAGGCATTTCGCAGGTCCCGGATGAACGCATTCATGAGAACTGGGGGGTGGGCACACAAGGCCGACGAAACGCGCTCGACCTCAGTTTTATATCGCTCCGGTGCTGACTTCTTGTCGTTGTTGGCTCAGCTACATGAGTGACACTTGTTACTCGGGGCTCGTCACGGGACGCAGCCGACAGGCAGCCACCCTGCTCCTTTCCATATTCCGCTGGCGCCGAATCGACGGACAACGGCGGTACCCGCCTTCGCGGGAACCAGCAGGGAAAAAGGGTCGGATTCCACCAAGGAAGGTGGATGGACACTGCCTGACATTACGCTCGGCGGGTTTGCCAGAGACACCCGCACGCTTGCAAAGGACCCGATCAGGCCATTTGAAGCAAAGCACAGGGGGCATATTTTTGCACAAACGATGAACCGATTCAGCGCAAGAATATCATTACGGCATCAGCCTGTCTTGGCTGCGGCGCTCTTGGCAAACCCCGAGGCACTACGACATCCGCCGCAATCAATGCGTCACAGGGACGCTGGCGCAAATCCTTTCCCGGCGCCGCCGCAGACCTTGGCCTGTGGCACCACCACGGGCATCATGGCCGACCGCGATACCCGCCAGACCATCGTCAAGGACAAGAAGAACAACCATGCACGCGACTTCCCTGCAAGACACCACTGCGCCCGAGGGCGTCTGCTTCGGCTGCGGCAGCAGCAACCACCACGGCCTGCACATCAAGAGCCACTGGCACGAGGACGGTATCCATGTGATCGCCGAGCACCTGCCGGAGGCCAAGTACTGCGGCTGGCCGGACCTGGTGTATGGCGGCCTGATCGCCATGCTGGTGGACTGCCACTCCAACTGGACCGCCATGGCCTACCACTACCGAAACGAACAGCGGGCCCCGGGCAGCCTGCCGCGCATCGACTGCGTGACCGGCAATCTGGGGATCAAGTTCATCAAGCCAACCCCCATGGGCGTGCCCCTGACCCTGCGGGCCCGGGTCGAAGGTGAAGTGGCGCGCAAGAGCCGGGTGGTGTGCGAGGTGTATGCCGGCGACGTGCTCACGGCCATCGGCGACTCACTGTTCGTGCGAGTCGATACCCAGCAGCTGGCCGACGCGGCCCACGGCCGTGAAAGCTGAAACCGTTCCTCCCATGCCGTGCCAATCGGTGAGGGCCATAGCGCCCTCATGCGACGATTGCAGTCCTGTTTGACGCCCTTGTACTATTGAGAACGATTCACACTCACATCTCGGCGGCCAACGGTGCACTCATCTTCGAGCAACAAGCTGGGCTTCTTTTTCAGTGACCATCACCGGTGGTTGCTGCAACACATTCAAAAACGCCTGGGCAACCGTGCCGATGCCGAAGACACCGCCGCAGATACCTTCTGCCAGTTGCTCAGCGCCCAGGTCGACCCGGACAGCATCGAACAACCTCGGGCCTACCTGTCCACCATCGCCAGGCGCCTGGTATTCGACCGGCATCGTCGGCGCCAGTTGGAGCAGGCCTACCTGCAACGCCTGAGCGCCCTGCCGGAATTACTCGCGCCCTCCCCCGAAGAACAATTGCTGCTGATCGAGGCCCTGGTGGCGATCGATCGTGCGCTGGATGGCCTGCCGATGATCGTCAAGACCGCCTTCCTCTACAGCCAGCTCGATGGCCTGAGCTATGTGGCAATCGCCAACAAACTGCAATTGTCCGAACGCACCGTCAGCCGCTACATGAAACAGGCCTTGCGCCAGTGCTACCTGAGTGAGCTGGGCCTGTGAGCCGACAACGCCTGGACCCGGAGATCGAGCAGGCCATCGAGTGGATGGTGCGCTTGCGCGCTGGCGACGCCGACCCACGCCTGGAGCAGGAGTTGGCCGCCTGGCTGGCCAACGATCCTGCCCACGCCCAAGCCTGGCAGCAACTGCAAGCCAAGCTGGGGACGTCGTTCAATACCTTGCGCACCCTCGACCAGCGCCTGCCAGGGCAAGCGAGCGAAGCACGGCAATTGCTGCTCAGCCCCCACGCCTCGCGCCGGCAACTGCTACGCGGCCTGGCCGGACTCGGCCTGCTGGGTAGCGGCCTGTGGCTGGGCACTCGCACACCTTATGGTGAAACCCTGTTGGCGGACCTCAGCACCGGCCGCGGCCAGCGCCGGGATTTCACCCTGGCCGACGGCAGCCGCCTGAGCCTGGATGCCGACAGTGCCGTGGACCTGAGTTTCGACGACCAGCAACGGCTGCTGGTCCTGCGTCACGGGCAGTTGCTGATCCAGGTAGCCAGCGATTCCCGGCGCCCCCTGCGGGTGCAAACCCTCCAGGGCCAGGTCCAGGCGCTGGGCACACGCTTCCTGGTGAGCCAGGAAACCGATGCGAGCCGGATCGTGGTACAGGAACACTCGGTGCGCCTGCGCCTGCGAACCGGCCATGAACAGGATTTGCAGCAAGGCCAGGCCGCACTGCTGCATCCTGGGCGGATCGAACTGCTGGCGCAGGACCAGGCATACCGTGGCGACTGGCTCAACGGCCGCTTGAGCGTGCTGGATGACTCCCTCGAGCAGGTCATTGCCGCGCTGCGTCCCTATTGCCGGGGCTATATCCGAGTCAGCCCGGCGATCAGCCAGCTACGAGTACAAGGCGTGTTTCCCCTGGATGAGCCAGAGCGGGCCCTGGATGCACTGGCCCAGAGCCTGCCCATCCGCATTGAACGCTACGGCCCCTGGTTCACGGTGATCCAGCCACACAGTTGAGAGCGGATATTTTTTAAAAATAACTCTCATTCGTGTCTGGTTTTCATTTTTCGTCCCACCTATCTCCTGACACTTCAACGCAATCAGGAGAATTTCGTGCGCAACCCTTGGTTCCATGCCTTTCCCGTCGCCATCGCCGTGACTGCCCTGAGCGGCCCGGCCCTGGCCCAGGAGCAGTCCCGGTCCTTCAACCTGCCAGCCGGGCCGCTGGCGGTGACGCTCAATGCCATTGCCGGCCAGAGCGGTGTCGTGCTGTCCCTGGACCCAGGCCTGGTCTCGGGCAAGCAGGCGCCAGCAGTGAACGGCACGATGACGCCGACCCAGGCCATGCACGCCGCCCTGGTCGGCAGCGGCCTGCAACTGCGGCTCACGGCCAGCGGCCACTTCAGCGTCGAGCCGCTCCCCGCCGGTGTTGCCGGGTTGCAACTGGGCATGACCGACATCGTCGAGAGCGGGTTCGACAGCGCCACCACCGAAGGTTCCAACTCCTATGCCGCACGCGCCGTGACCATCGGCAAGGGCCAGCACAGCCTGCGAGAAATCCCGCAATCGGTCACGGTCATGACCCGCAAGCAACTGGATGACCAGGGCCTCACCGACCTCAAGGCCGCCGCCAACCAGACCACCGGCCTGGTGGGTGTGCAAGGGGTCGGCAAAGGCATGATCCTGTCGTCGCGGGGCTTCCAGATCGACGATTGGCAATACGATGGCGTGCCGATCCCACGCAACACCTACTCATTGGGCAACTGGGCGACCCAGGACCTGATTTTCTTCGACCGCCTGGAAGTGTTGCGCGGCGCCTCCGGCCTGCTGCAGGGCACCGGCAGCCCGGGGGGCGCGATCAACCTGGTGCGCAAGCGCGGCCAGGACGCCCCGACCGTGACCCTGACCGGCAAGGCCGGGTCCTGGGACCACTATGGCCTGCAACTGGATGCCGGCGGCCCCCTGAATGATGCCGGCACGCTACGCGGACGTGTGGTGCTGGACGAAGACCAGAGTGATTCATTCATCGACAAGCAGTGGAGCAAGACCCACTCACTCTATGGCGCCCTGGATTTCGACTTCAGCGACGACACCACCCTGGGCCTGGCCGTGAGCCGCTCGGAAGCCGAATCGCGGCCGATGATCCGCGGCCTGCCGCGGCACGCCGATGGCAGCCCGGTCGACGTACCCCGCTCGACTTACAGCGGTGCCCGCTGGAACCATTCACAGATCAACGTCACCACCCTGTACGCCGACCTGGAGCATCACTTCAACCCGGACTGGACGTTCAAGGTCGGCGCCGTGCGCATGAGCGAAGACAACGACTCGACCCAACAGCGCACCCAGACCATCGCCGACGGCCTCGATGCCGACGGCAGCGGCTTGCAGTACGCCGACTGGGTCACCGATTTCGACAACACCAAGATCGGCCTGGACATGAACCTCACGGGACGCTTCGAGGGCCTGTCCATGGAGCAGGAAGTGACCCTGGGTGGCAACTACTCGAAGATGACCAGCGACGACGTGTTTGCCCGCACCTTCAACAATGGCGGCAACATCTTCGCCATCGAGCATGACCGGCCGCCCATCAGCTACGACAGCCTGCTCAATACTCCCGGTGGCCGTGGCACCCACAGCCGCTACGACATCCGCCAGAAAGGCCTGTACGGCAGTTGGCGGATCAAGCCGGTGCAGGACTTGACCCTGGTGCTGGGCTCGCGTGTGAGCTGGTACGACTATCGCTACGATGCCACCGATTACCAAGCCATCACGCGCAAGGCCACGGTGCAGTCGCCGAGTACCATGACCAACAACGGCGAAGTCACGCCCTACGCCGGTTTCATCTATGACTTGAGCCGCCAGTGGTCGCTCTACGCCAGCTACACCGATGTGTTCGAACCCCAGAGCTCACGCACCGCCAGCGGCTCGGTGCTGCAACCGGTGATCGGCACCAACTATGAAGTGGGGCTCAAGGGCGAACTGCTCGATGGCCGAGTCAACACGTCCCTGGCGCTGTTCCGCTACGACCAGAAGAACCGCGCCGTCCAGGACAAGGCCTCGGGTTTTGCCTGTGATGGCTGGTACTGCTCCACCGCCTCGGGCCAGGTGCGCAGCCAAGGCCTGGAAGCCGAAGTCAGTGGCGAAGTGCTGGATCGCCTGCAACTGTCCGCGGGCTACACCTACAACACCACCAAGACTCTCAAGGACCCACAGGAACAGGGGCGGACCTTCAGCACCTGGACCCCGAAACACATGCTGCGGGTGTGGGGCGACTATCGCCTGGACGGTGAGTGGAGCAAGGTCAGCACCGGCCTGGGCTTCACCAGCCAGAGCCATACCCTGGGTTACGAGCGAAGCTACAAGGTACCGGGCTACACCGTCTGGAACGCACGTATCGCCTACCAGCTCAACGACCAGGTCAGCCTGGCGCTCAATGCCTACAACCTGTTCGACAAGCACTACTACATCTCCGGCTACAACCAACTGGATGGCAACAACAGCTTTGGCGACCCGCGCAACTTCATGCTCAGCGTGAAATACACGCCGCAGTTCTAAAGCCGCCAACGCAGTGCCCGAAGCGCATTCGGGCGCTGCGCGCCAGGCGCGGCTTTTGTATGATCGCGCTCCCGTTCCCCCCATAAAGGACGCTGTACTTGACCATGGACATCCAGAGCATCCGGGACCGACTGGCCAAACCGGCGCTGAAGTTCACCGCCGGCGGTTTTCGCCCCAGCCATAGTGATGAAGAGAGTTGGCTGGGCCGAGTCTTCCTGTTTCGCGAAGACGAAGAGCTGCCAATCAACAGCGCGGGGGAAACCCTGCTGCCCTTCGCCCAGTTCCACCTGCCCTCCCTGCCCTTTAGCAGCCCGCATTTGCAAGGCATCAAGGTACTCACGGTATTCATCGCCAACCCCTTTCCCGATGAGCTCGAACCCATGGGCGAGCGTTGGCTGGTGCGCGAATACCATGACGAGGACGTATTGGTGCGCAAGGAGCTGACGGCCGAGAAGGCCTTTCTCAAGCCCTTCCCGCTCAAAGCCGAGGCAGTGCCCGCCGACTACCCGCTGTGGGACGGCGGCGGCGTGCCCCGGGACCTGGAGCTGGAAATCCTCGAACTGGAACGCTCCGGCCGCATCGAGTGCTACTACGACCTGACCACCCACTGCTACGAACACAAGCTGGGGGGCTACCCATCGTTCTGCCAGTCGGGGATCGACCCGGGCGAAGGCTTCGAATTCGTGATGCAGATTTCCTCTGACGCCAAGATCAATCTCAACGTGGTGGACAGTGGCAGCCTGATGTTCTGGAAGCACCGGGACAGCGGCGAATGGGCGCTGTACTACGACTTCTACTGAGGCGTTCCGGCTGACGCCGATTTCATCCGCCAATGGGTGAAAAGCCCTGGCGGCGAGTGCATCATGGGCGCGTCCGATTCCTGGGAGACCTTCATGTCCATGCGCTCATTGCTGTTGCCCGTCGCCACCCTGTCCCTGGCCCTGCTGGGCCCGGCCGGGGCCATGGCCGATGACCAGGCGCAGCTGATCGAGTCGATCAACGCCTACCGCAGCCAGCCGCAACGCTGCGCCAACCAGGCCTCGTCCGAACTACCACCGCTGGCCAGCGACCCGCGCCTGATCCTTCCGGTGGACAACGCCGGCGATCTGCAACAGGCCCTCGCGCGGGCGGCCTACCCCATGGTCAACGTCCAGGCCATCAGCCTCTCCGGCCCGCGTGATGCCCAGGCGGCAATGCAGGCGATCCGCGAGAGCTTCTGCCAGGTGGTGCTGGATCCGCAGTTCGTCGATATCGCAGTCAATCGCCAGGCCACCCAGTGGCGCATCGTCCTGGCCCGCCCGCTATTGTCGGCGCGCCTGGGCGATTGGCAGGTCGAGGGCCAGCAACTGCTGGCGCAGATCAACAGCGCCCGCAACCAGCCCCGGCAATGTGGCGAGCAGGGTTTTGCCGCCGCCACGCCCCTGGCCTGGAACGCCACCCTGGGCGAAACCGCCCAGGACCACAGCCGGGCCATGGCCAACCAGAACTATTTCGACCACAAGGATCGCGACGGGCGCACCCCCGGCGATCGTGCGGAACTGGCAGGTTACGCCGGCCAGCAAGTGGGCGAAAACATCGCGGCCGGCCAGGACAGCGTGCGCAAGGTGGTGGACGGCTGGCTGGCCAGCCCCGGGCATTGCGCCAACCTGATGAACCCAGCCTACCGTGAGCTGGGCGCGGCCTATGCGGTGGACCCGAAAAGCGATGCCGGCATCTACTGGACCGCAATGTTCGGCGCACCTTGAGTCGGCAGGAAGCACCCCGAACGAAAACGCCCCGACAAATCGGGGCGTTTGCTTACAACCTGAGCGATATCACTGATTGACCGCCATCTGCCCCGCATCTTCCTGGGTCACCAGGGCCTTGAGCGAAACATCGAACTGCTTCAAGGCATCGACCTGCAACTCGGTCTGCTGGTTGATCTGGGCGGCGATCTCCGGTGCCGCCTTGCCCCGCACCCACACCGAAGGCATGTCCTTGGCACGCAGGCCCTCGGCCTGGCCGATGTACTGCAGGTTGGCATCGTAGAACTTGGCGATGAACCGCGCCTCGACCCGATTGTTGCGCTTGCTCACCAGCTGGTTATAGGTATCGAGCATCACCACCACATCGGGATGGGCCTGGACCACGGCATCGAGATTGTCGTAGACGGTCACCGAAGCGAAGTGCTTCTGTAACGAGGCCATCAGCCAGTTGATGGCCAGTTTCGGATCGGAGCTATTGACGAAGGCCTGGCTGATACGAGGATCGAGACCGGCGTTCTTCGCGCCGTTGAGCGCTACCGAATGGTAATGCTCCAGGTATTCCAGGGTATTGAGGGTGTTCTCGCTGTACAGCACACCAACCGATTGTGCGTGCTGCAGGTTGGCGCCGCTGTCGGCCATGGGCAGGAAATGGCAGCTCATGTCATCGCTGGCCGAAGCCACTGCAGAAGTGCCGGTTCCCGTGAGCAAGACAACGACAAGGGCTAGCAAAGTCGAGATTCTCATCGGGTATTTCCTTCTGCAACAAACACGGTATGAGGGCTATCTTCCTCCTTTGTAGGAAAAACGGAACCACCACTTTTTGATGATAACTATCGATTGAAGCAATGATGTAGGGCGACGGGTCGGACAGCGCTTGGAACAACGTGGCGTTTGAGTGCAAAAAGAGATTTCAACCATGCCGGCTGCGGGGCCAGCAGCGCATTTTCAAATTGCCCTGGTTCAAAACAGCGTTGCGGCTCAGTTCAGGTCAACGGTGCTGGATGCACACGGGCGCTTCAAGTGAGTGCTTTAGAATCGGCTGTGTTGGCAACACCGCTAATAGAGCAGTGATCAGTGCGTAAATAGGGGGGAAGTGAAAAGAACATACGTGGAGATATCCCAGGCCGCCGTCTTTCAGAATCGTCTAACTCCAAGTACGAGAAGCGATTGTTAGTCTACGAACCGCAACACAATGTAAATCGTTCAACACTCGGTGTGACTGCATCCGACGATCGATATTCGGCCTGTCTTTTGGGATCTCTACGACCATGAAACAACTCACTAGCAAACTCTCTCTTGTGGTTCTGGCTTCTTGCATCGGTGTATCACCTGCCGCGTTCTGTGCAGACGGTAGGATCACATTCACCGGCAACGTGACCGCGCAAACCTGCAAGATCAACGGCAACGGCAGTGGCTCGAATGACTTCACGGTCACGCTGCCAACTGTGTCGAGCAGCGCTCTGGCTAGCACGGGCCAAACAGCCGGCCGTACACCGTTCAGTATCGCCTTGTCCGATTGCACGCCAAAGTCGGGCAACGTTCATAGCTACTTCGAACCGGGCTCAACGGTCAACACGGCCACCGGCAATCTGGTTCTGAATTCGGGCGGTGCCTCCAACGTCGAAATCGGCGTGCTGAACAACGACCTCACCGCGATCAAGATCGGCGCTGCCGACGCCAGCCAAAACTCGAAATCAGTGGGCATTGACGGAAGCGGCAGTGCCACGCTTCCTTTCTACGCACAATACGTAGCGACCGGAACTGCAACAGCCGGTGCGGCGAGTTCGAGTGTCATGTATACGCTCGTTTACCAGTGAATAGAGAGTTGATCTTACTGAACTAGGGTCGAGTGGGCGTGTATTCGCCCTCTCTCTAACTACCGGTATGGAAGCCTGCCATGACGCCCTCAAAAGCATTCAGAGCCGCAGCGATGACGTACTTTGCATCCTTCGGCTATCTGACGATGCCTGCTGAAGCCTCGGTCGTAATCGGAGGCACGCGCGTGATCTACGACGAACGCGAGTCCGAGATCACACTCAAGATGTCCAACGAAGGCCGAGCCCCGGCACTCGTGAAGTCATGGATTGATGATGGGCAGGTGTACAACACGCCATCGGCTATTCAGGTGCCGTTTACCGTACTGCCGCCGATCACACGCATTGACCCGGCCAAGTCCCAGACGTTGCGTATCGTGTATACCGGTGAATCACTGCCAAAGGATCGCGAGACGGTGTTCTGGCTCAACGTATTGGAAGTGCCACCTGAGCCGAGCGCGAAGGACGCGGACGCAAACCGGCTCCAGTTTGCATTTCGTTCGCGCATCAAGCTGTTCTATCGTCCGGAGAACCTTCCCGGCTCGTCTGCCGACGCGCTGGCGCAGCTCACTTGGCGGCTCATGCAGATAGATGGCCGACCAGCCATCGAGACGCATAACCCCACGCCGTTCTATGTCTCTTTGACTGAAATCAGTGTGCTGTCGGGGACCCGTAGCGCGACTTTCGACGATGGTGGCATGGTCAAGCCTGGCGAGACGCGAGCCTTTCCCTTGAAAGGCGACGCACTGCCTGCGGCAGGTGCCCGCGTGCGCTACACGTTCCTGAACGACTACGGCGGCGCGGTCAGCGGCGAGACGCCGCTGCGGGCAGGCGGTGCCGCGCCGCTGCCGTAACACGAGATCACCGCTTCCATTGCACGAAGAGCGGCTAGGGCCTCTAGCCTGCTTCCCGTTCATTGCCAAACCAATCATGCCTGACGAATGGGTAGGGGGTTGGTTTGCCCAAATTTCCTCGGGCTATCGTGATGCAACACACTTCTACCTTACAGCTGGCGTTGCGCCGAAGCTCAAGCAGGGTCTGCCTGTTCGCGCTCTCGGTATCCGCGTCGGCACAGACAATGGCGTGGGAGACGGATGCCGCCCAAGTCGCGGACGTTCGATTCAATGCCCTGTTCCTGCAGCAACCTGACGGCGCGTCCGTAGACCTGAGCCGCTTTAACAAAAGTAATGCGGCGTTGCCCGGGGCGTATCGCGCGGATCTGTTCGTCAATACAAGCTGGATCGGCCGCTCGGAGATCACGCTACGGCAGGTCGGCGATGATCCGAACAATGTCCGGCCCTGCTTTGACCGAGAGCTTCTGCTAAGGGTAGGTGTCGATATTTCGAAGCTGAGCCAGGACGCAGCCAGCATGCTGACTGAAACGGCCCGGCTATGTGCCGTCCTTGAAAGGTTGGTGCCACAGGCGAGCGCCCTCTTTGATAACGGTGAACAGCGCCTGGACATCAGCATCCCCCAGGCCTCGCTGAGCCGTACGGCGCGCGGCTACGTGGACCCGCGCTACTGGGACGAAGGCGTGCCGGCGGCGCTGCTGTCATACAACGGCAATATGTACCGTTCAGAGAACCAAGGCATTTCATCGACACAGGGTTATCTGGGCTTGACGGGCGGCCTGAACCTCGGGCCTTGGCGTTTGCGCCATAACGGCAACTACACGCGCGACTCGTATAACGGATCGCACTACCAGAGCGTGCAAACGAATCTCTGGCGCTCGTTACCGGGAATGAAGTCGCAGTTCGTGATCGGTGAAGCGTTTACCAACGGCATGATGTTCGACAGCGTGGGCTTTCGGGGCGTCCAGCTGGCAAGCGATGAACGCATGTATCCGGAGTCGCAACGCGGTTATGCGCCGACCATCCGTGGGGTTGCCAACAGCAATGCACTGGTGCAGATACGCCAGAACGGCAACATCATCTACAGCGCCAATGTCGCGACCGGCCCGTTCGAAATCAACGATCTCTACCCGACCGGTTACGGAGGGGACCTGGATGTCATGGTGACCGAGGCCGATGGCGGTATTCGTACCTTCAAGGTGCCCTATGCCTCGGTCGTCAATTCGCTGCGACCCGGCATTACGCAGTTCAGCCTAACCGCTGGCCAATACCGCAACCCCCTGCTGTCGGACGAGCCGTCGCTGTTTCAGGCGACAGTCCAGCATGGGTTCACCAACCTGCTGACCGGCTACGGCGGGCTGACGGCAGCGCGCGGCTATACAACGGCCGTGGTCGGCACCGCGCTCAATACCGGATTGGGGGCTTTCGCGCTCGATATCTCGCAGGCCAACACCGAACTTCCCAACGCCCCCACGCGTCGTGGCCAGAGTGCGAAGCTCTCATACAGCAAATTGATCAGCCCGACCGATACCAATATCACGGTGGCTGCCTATCGCTATTCCAGTAGCGGCTACCTGGGTCTGCGCGATGCGATGCAATGGCGTGGTGAGCCGAGAGATCGAGACCGTGGCAATCGGCTGTTTTTCGACGGAATCCGTCGTGGGCAATTTCAGGTCACGTTGAACCAGAGCCTGATGGCAGGCTGGGGGTCGCTTTACCTCTCGGGCTCGACGGTCAACTACTGGGATCGCAAGGGCAACGACACGCAGTACCAGGCTGGCTATAACAATACCTTCGGGCGCTTGAACTACAGCATATCGGCCTCGCGCCAGTTCGATGTCCTGCAAAGCCGATGGGACAACCGCCTCATGCTGAACCTGTCGACTCCGCTGAGCTTCGGCGGGAAACCCTTGTATGCGTCCACCAGCCTGCAGCGTGACAGCAATGGCTCGTCAATGGCCCAACAATCGATGACGGGGTCGCTGGGTATCGACAATGCGCTCAGCTATGGCGTGACCGCGGGTCACACAAGCGGCAGCGGCGCAGGTTCGACCTCCAACGTGGGCGGCAACGTTTCCTACCTGTCGCCGTACACCACATTGGCGGCCAATGCCTCGAAGGGCACCGGCTACAAACAGTATGGCGCCGGCCTCTCGGGTGGCATGGTGGCCTATGCCGACGGGCTCGCATTTACGCCGACCATGGGTGAAACCATGGCGGTGGTCGAGGCCAAGAATGCCAGCGGCGCCCGTGTGACAGCAGGCAGCGGCCTGCGCATCGATCCATTCGGCCATGCGCTCGTGTCCAGCCTGACGCCGTTTTCGACCAACGAAGTCGAAATCGATCCGAAAGGTCTGCCGATGAGCGTCGAGTTGAAGTCGAGCGCGCAGCATGTGGCGCCCACCGCGGGCGCCGTTGTGAGGCTGAAGTTTGAAACAGAGGGGGGCGGACGCGCCGTCATCATGCGCGTGCGCATGAAAGACGGCGGCCCCATCCCCTTCGGCGCCGAAGTCACTGACGAGGGCCGAAGGAGTGTTGGCACCGTGGCGCAGGCGGGCCGCATCGTGCTGCGAGGCGTGAAGGCCGATACGGGAACCTTGCATGTGAAGTGGGGCGATAGGGCCTCCCAGCGGTGTTCGCTCCAGTACGCGTTGCCAGCGGCGAAAAAGACCGGAAACACGCAACGCTGGATCGACGCGGAGGCCGTATGCACATCTTGATCGAGAGACATTCCAGGGAGCATCAAGGCATCCTGGCGTCAGAAGACGCGCCGGCGAAACACGGGTGCCCAAGACGGCGTGCCATGCCCTGGCTGATCATACTGGCTACGCTATGGCTTGGACTGGGCACGCGCTTGGCATTCGCGAATAGTTGCACGGGGGTCGAGCAGACTATTGCAGTGTCGATGCCCGTATCGGTAACGGTGCCCCGCGATGCAGCTGTCGGAACAGTTTTGACACCGTGGGTCTCTACGGCGGCAGAGACTAACTACTTCCGTTGTCAGGTTAGTAGTTCCAATTCGTCGGGGACGGGATTCAGGGCGCTGTCGATGACGATGACATCGCTGACAGTGGTGGGGCCCCATGGAAGAAGTTATACGGTTTGGAATACAAACCTTCCCGGCGTGGGAATCGCGATCGGCATTCGTACCTTCTTGAATGGTTGTGGTTGGATGGGGTGGTGGAGCCTAGGCAACCCCCCATCGAAGCAGCTGCCGCCCCCATGGGTGGGTCTAGCCTGCAATGGCCAAGGCTCAGTAACCAACGGTGGCCAAATTGAAATGGCGCTTGTGAAGACCGGACCGATTACGGCCGGCACCATTTCCGGCGGACCGCTGATAGAAGCCGCCGCAACCATCTACAACGGAGTCTATGAAATAGAAACGAAGGGGCGGAAGACGTTCTCGCTGACGCCAACGATCGTCAAAGTGGCAGCCTGCACCACCCCGGACGTGACGGTCAGCATGGGATCGCACAAGCAATCGGTTTTCAAGGGAGTCGGCACAACGACCCCCTCGGTCGCTTTCAATCTCGGCGTCAATGCCTGCCCGGCGGGCCTGAATGCGATCCAGTACCAGTTCATTCCGATCAACGCCGTGCTGGATGCCGCCAATGGCGTGTTGGCGCTATCAGGCGATTCGACGGCCACGGGAATCGGCTTGCAACTCAAAGACGGCAACGGCAACGCGCTGAAGTACAGGACTCAATATGTGTTGACCAACTACAACCGTGCCACAGGCGGCTCGTACACAATTCCACTCAGGGCGGCTTACTACCAGACCGGCCAGCGAGTGACGCCAGGCAGCGCAAACACCGTGCTGACCTTTACGATGAACTACCAATAGCCGCAGGGGCCGGTGGTGCTGGAAATTCGAGACTCGCATCGGCTTGCAGGTGTTTGGCCCACACCATCACCTGCTCGAACTACGCCTTGTGCTGGTCGAACCGGGCTCCTGGCTCTACGGCGCCCGGCACATCCACCCCGCCCCTTTAACAGCTGCCGGGCCTTTGGCTTTTCCTGCCGCGGCCAAAGCCTGGTGATCGCCTCGCCCAGTGACCCGGTGGTCTACCACCTAGCGCTCTAGCCGGTACTTGCGAAGCGTGTCGCAGAAGCTTTCCCGGCGTTTTGTCCTGTAGAATCCAGCCTCCTCCTCCGAACGAGTCCAAGCCATGGATGCCCACTCGATCCTCACCTACACCTTGGTCGCCGCCATCTCCATCGCCAGTCCTGGCCCGGCCACCCTGGTGGCGCTGCACAACAGCGTGACCTACGGCGCCAAGTCCACCCTGTGGTCATCCCTGGGTAATATCAGCGGCCTGTTCTGCATGTCTGCGGCAGCCATGCTGGGCCTGGGGGCGCTGATCGCCAGTTCCGAATGGATATTCAACGCCGTGAAGATCCTCGGCGCCGGCTACCTGTTCTACCTCGGTGCCAAGCAGTTGCTCAGCAAGAGCCCATTGCTCAGCGCCAACAACCTGGATAACCAGGGCGTCAGCACCCCGCCGCGATTCAAGCTGTTCAAGTCGGCGTTCCTGACCGCCGCCACCAACCCCAAGGCGACCATCTTTTTCACCGCGCTGTTCCCGCAGTTCATCGACCAGCATGCCGCCCTGCTGCCGCAGTTCTTCATCCTGACCCTGATCTTCATGGCCCTGTCGCTGACCTCGCTGAGCATCTATGCCCTGCTGGCCTCCCGGGCCAAAGGCGTGCTGACCCGTCCGGCATTGTCCAAATGGGTCAACCGGGTCGTGGGCTCCACCTTCATCTTCTTCGGCAGCACCATCCTGGCCATGCGCCGCCAAGGGGTGTAGCCAAGCCGCGCAGCTCTTGGTCTCAGCCCTGCTTTTTGCGCAGGGCCTTGAGCCGGGTACTGGCCCGTTGCACGGCGGCCATCTTCTCCGGGCGCTTCATGCGTTTCCACTTGCGGATATCGTCCTTGGTGCGGCCACAGCTCACGCACAAGTCGCCGCTGAGCTGGCACAGGGCGATGCAGGGGTTGTCGATTTCCTTGGCCATCTCAGCCCCGCCCCGGTCGCAGGCGCGCCAGGCGTGGGGCCCAATCACCACCACTGATCCGCTGGCATTGCTCTTCACTGTCGAAGAATACGTGGGCCGCTACTGATGCAAGGCAGACGCCCGCCTCCTCCAGTGCCCAGGACGTGAGTTCGATCATCCGTGCCGCCTGCCCGGCGGCCAGGGCCTGCTCCTTGTGGGCCTGGGTGTCGAAGACCCAGACCACCACCAGGCTGGAGGGGAACGCCGCGTAATCCACTTCGTGGGTCAGCCAGGAAAACCCCTCGAGCAACGATTTGGCCGTTTCACAGGCTTGGGTGAGGGTCGTGGCCAGCAAGCGCTCCGTCGCGGCTTGCTGGCGTTTGTTCAATGGCATGGCGAGGCTCTGGTCGATCGCAAAAAAAGGCCGCACACGATACCTCAAGTCCGGCCTGCGAGTACCTTGGCGAGCTTCAGATCTTTGTGCCCAGGGCGCTCGAGAGCACCTCGTCATGCCCATAGATATCCGGCGCGTACAGCAACTGCCCATGGCTGTCGGCCTGCACCGTCCAGTAGCTGAGCAGGATCGGCACCGGCTTGGCCAGGCGGAACTCGTGGGTCACGCCGGTCGCCAGCAACTCGTTGGTCCGCAGGCGCTCTGCCGGGCTGAGCAGCCAGTCGCGCAGTTGCAACGCTTGCTCGACCCGCACGCAGCCGGAGCTGAAAGCCCGTGGTCCCTTGCTGAACAGCGCCTGGCTCGGGGTGTCGTGCAGGTACACGGAAAACGGATTGGGGAAACGAATGGCGATGCGCCCCAGGGGGTTGCGCGGCCCGGCGCCCTGGCGCAGCAGGATATTGCCCGGACGGTCCCAATCGATATCCGCGGCGGCCAGGGGTTGGCCATTGGCGTCCAGCACCTGCAGGTTCTGGCGATTGAGGAAACTCTGGTCACGGCGGATTTCCGGCAGTTTGTCTTCCTTGAGGATGGTCGGCGGCACGGTCCAGGTCGGATTCAGGGTCAAGCGCGTGACCTGGGACTTGAGCAATGGCGTCTGGCGCTCGGCGCGCCCCACTTGGGTACGGGTCTGCCAGACGACGGCGTCATGCTGGTAGAAGCTCAGGTGCGCCGCGGCGACATTCACCAGCACGATGTTGGGCTCGAAGTCCTGGGCCATCCAGCGCAAGCGCTCCAGATTGATGCGCAGTTGCTCGCGACGCAACGCCGGGCTGACATTCAGCTCCTTCAAGGTACCGGCGCCGATCACCCCATCAGCCTGCAGCGAGTGGCTGAGCTGGAAGCTCTTCACGGCATCCACCAGCTCGCCGCCATAGGTGTTGTCGGCATCGACACTGGGGCTTTGCAGGAAGCCGCCGTGATACAGGCGCTGGGCCAGCTCAGGAACGCGCTTGTCTTGCATGTGCGGCCTGAGCAACGGGCCACCGGCCACGGCCTGCCAGTGGGGCAAGGGCTGCTGGCGCTCATGGGCATAGGCCTGGCGCAGGTTGCGATACTGTTCAAGGCTCGGGCGTGCCTGGTCGAAGGCGGCCGCAAGATCCTCAAGCCCTGGCACGGCGATCGCCAGCAACACGCTCTGGCGATTGTCGGGTAGCGGTTGGGCACGCCACAGGGGCTCGAACCGCGTTTGCGACAGGCGCCCATAGTGCAGGTCCTGCAGGGCCTGCAGATACTGATGGGTGATATCGATATCGGTGCACAAGCCGTCGCTCGCGGCACTGCTAGGCGGCAGGTGATAGCGCCCCGGGTCCAGGCCGTCGTCGACCATCTGCGCCAGTTGCGCCTGCAACTTGCCCAGCCGGCCCTCGACCGCCCATGCCGGTTGCTCGCCATGCTGGTGGTAAAACGCCTGCAGCAGTTGCTGGGTCGGCAGATCGAAACGCGTAGCCAGGCCCGGACAGGCCACCGTCAGTTGCGCCGGTGTGACCTGCACAGGGCTCACCGCGACCTGGGGCAGATCGTCGGCCAGCGCGACCAATGGCGCAGCGAGCAGCCACAGGCTCAAGTAACATGCGTGTTTTTTGAACAACTGCTTTACTCCAATCCGTAGCCCTCAAGGTGAGGGCCTAGCGTTACGGCAGATGTGGAAAACAATCAGGCCTGGGTATTAAACATATAGACCAGACTGCCGGGGAGACGACAGGACGTCAGGAGCCAAAGTGACCATGGGGATGCTCTATACATGTTGACCTTCTTGTGCCGATTCTACCTGGCGGCCATCGCCCTGGGCGCCATTTGCAGTCCTTCCTACGCCGCCAGCAAGCCCCACCCCACTACCAGCCCGGCGCTGTACAGCAGCCTCGCCCACGCCGCTCCGGAACTCAATCCCCAGGCCTTGAAAAGCGCCCTGAACGCCATGCAATGCGCAGTCAACAGCGGCGCCCGGCAAGCCCGGCACCTGGCGGTGATCGACTATTCCCAGCCGTCCACCGCCCGGCGCCTGTGGATCTTCGACCTGCGCAGCAAGAAGCTGGTGCTGCGCGACCTGGTGGCCCATGGGCAAAAATCCGGGGAAAACTTCGCCACCCAATTCTCCAATCGCCTGGGCAGCTACCAGTCCAGCCTGGGCCTGTTCCGCACCCAGGAAAGCTATGAAGGCAGCCACGGCTACTCGCTGCGCATGGACGGCCTCGAACCTGGCATCAACGATCGCGCTCGCGATCGTGACATCGTGATCCATGCCGCCGACTACGTGAACCCACTGTGGAGCCAACGCCAGGGCCGCATCGGCCGCAGCCAGGGCTGCCCGGCGGTACGCCCACAGGTCGCGCGCCAGGTGATAGACAAGCTCAAGGACGGCCAGTTCATGTTCTCCTGGTATCCCGATAAACGCTGGCTCAAATCCTCGGCCTACCTCAACTGCCAGCCACGCCAGGTAGCGAGTATTCTCAGCGCCAACGGCGGCTGAACCGCGCCACCGCTTGCGTCGGGCATCGAGGGCGAGATACCGTCGGTGTCCGCTACCTTCCAGCCCGATCCCATGCCGACATTCCTGCTCCACGCCCCCGGCCCTCGCCCGGCCTTTCCCCTGGTTGCCGAACACCTGTGGGGCCCTAAGTGCAACATCGACTCCGATGGCAACAGCCGCAGCGTGGCCGACGAGCAGTGGACGGAACTGACCCTGATCCTGCGCGCCGACCGCCTGCAGCGCCTGGATATCGACCCATTGACCGAAGTGCCGCTGGTCCTGGCGATCCACTCCTCCCAGGCCGGGCTGGGCCGCAAGGCCGCAGAATTTCTCCAGGCCCATTGCGGCGGCACCCTGGAACTCCAGGCAGGACGCTGAACCTTCATCGACTCATCCCCCACTGATTATTGTTTTCCCAGCCAAGGCAGGCCCAGCATGAGCGCACCCGATATCGATTTCGTCCCCCATTTCATCCCCGAGCCCGATGCCCTGTTCGAACAGCTCAAGCATTCGGTGCTTTGGGACGAACGCATGCGAGCTCGCAAGACCGCAAGCTTCGGCGTCCCCTATGACTACTCGCAGATCAGCTACCCGGCGGTGCCGATGCCCGAAGCGCTTGGCCAACTGTGCCCGGCCATCGAACGCTTGCTGGGGTTTGCCCCCAACAACTGCCTGCTCAACTTCTACCCGGACGGCCAATCGTCCATGGGCTTTCACTCCGACGCCAACGAACAACTGATCGCCGGCACCGGTGTGGTGGTGATCTCCCTGGGTCATTCGCGCAGCATGCTGTTCAAGCACAAGCAAAGTGGCGTGATTCACGAGTACAGCTTGCCCAGTGGCTCGCTGCTGCACATGTCCGATGAACTGCAGACCCAGTGGCTGCATGCGATTCCCAAGGCCCCTGGTGCGGGCGAGCGGATCAGCCTGTCGTTCCGCCAGCTCAAGGAGCAATAGTGCTGGAGCCGGGCCGGATCGACGCTTGACTCAAGGTCCTGCCCGTCGACAATGCCTGCCTGTGCTTACCCTGCCCCGAGGCTCCATGCAGTTGATTCCCTGGTCCCACCCGTGCCGCGAAGGCTTCACCCTGCGCGGCTTGCGCTCCGAGCCTTCGGGCAAGCCGCTGCTGCACTTTCTCCATGGCAACGGCTTCTGCGCCATGGCCTACCGCCCGATGCTGGCGCTGCTGGCAGAGTCTTTCGACCTGTGGCTCAGCGACGTCCAGGGCCACGGCGACAGTGACCATGGCGGCCCTTTCCTCGGCTGGAACCGGACCGCGCAACTGGCCGCCGAAGCCTTCGAGGCCGGGCTGGGGACCTACGGCGCAGTACCACGCTATGCCCTGGGCCACAGCTTTGGCGCCGTATTGACCTGCCTGATCCTGGCCGAGCGACCGCAGCTGTTCGCTGGAGCGGTGCTGCTCGACCCGGTGCTTTTCACGCCGTCGATGATCGGCTCGCTCAACGTGCTCTCGGTGCTGGGCCTGAGCCGCCGCCATAGCCTGGCACGCAAGGCGGCCACTCGCCGTCGACACTGGCCGGACCGCGCGGCGGCCAAGGCCGCGCTGGCCCACCGGGGAATCTTCAAGGGCTGGTGCGACGATGCCCTGGCCGCCTACATCGAATACGGTTTGAAAGACGATGGCCAAGGCGTGGCACTCAAGTGCGCCCCCGAGCGCGAAGTAGAGATATTCGGCTCCGTCCCCAGGCGGTTGTGGCATTCCCTGGGCCAGATCCGCACACCGAGCCTGGTGATTCACGGCCGCGACAGCTATCCCTACGTTGCGCGATCGATCAAGCGCTGGGCAGCCATCAACCCACGCCTGAGCACCTTGGTAGTGGATGGCCAACATTGCTTCATGCAGGTGAACCCCGCCGAAAGCGCGGGTGCTGTCGCCGCTTTCCTGCGCAAACACTCAGGCTGAATCCCTTCAGCTGGCGCCGCAAGCATGTCATTATGATATCATCCAGCGGTTTTCCGGTCAGGGAACGTGCCCCCGCCTACACTGGATGACGCAGGCCAAAGGCGCCGCCAGATGCGCCTCCCGCCCGCCTTGTGTGCAAAAACGCCGACGGCGCCATGAAGCCCGCTCCATGACGCGCCGCACCGACGCAACCGCGATTCACCTCGCCGGTTGTGCTTTTTGCTGCCACAAGGAACACCGTCATGCTCTTGAGAACGATGAACATATCCCGCCGCGCAGGGCTGAGCTTCGCCCTGATCGCCTTGCTGGCCCTGGGCCTGGGGGGCTTCTCGTTGCTGGAAATGCAGCGCATGAACCAGCAATCCCTTGAGGTCGACCAGAACTGGCAACCCTCCATCGTCGCCGCCAATGCCGTGGCCCTGACCAGCACCCAGATCCGCACCATCACCCTGCGCATGCTGGTGGTCCGTGACGCCAGCGCCGTCCAGGCCCTGCTGGCTCGGGTCGAACAGCTCGAACAGCAACTGGACCGCCAGCAGGCCACCTACGAACAGTTGATCAGCGAACCTGAGGAACGGGCCGCCTACGAGCGTTATCTCAACGCCAGGGCGGCTTATGTGAAGGACCAGCACCAGGTGCTGGAACAGGTCCGCCAGGGCCACAAGGAGGCCGCGGTGAGCATCGTCGACGGCGGATCGTTCCTGGTCAACGCCGACGCCATGCTCAAGGAGCTGTTGAGCATCATCGACATCAACACCCGGGGCGGGGTCGCCGCCGCCGAGAAAAGCAACCAGGTGTTCCACAGTGCCATCGCCATGGTGCTGGTGATCCTGCTGGTGGTCGTGGCCCTGACCATCGCCCTGGCCCTGCTGCTGACCCGCAGTATCGTGCGCCCTCTGGGCCAGGCCCTGGGCGTAGCCGAGACCATCGCCAGGGGTGATCTGGGCCAAAGCTTCAGTATCAGCGGCAAGGACGAACCGGCGCGCCTGCTGCAAGCCTTGCAGACCATGCAAGCCAGCCTGCGCAACACCCTGCAGCGCATCGCTGACTCCTCGAACCAGCTGGCCTCGGCCGCCGAGGAACTGCACGCGGTCACCGAGCACTCCAGCCAGACCCTGCATCAGCAAAGCAATGAAGTGGAACAGGCGGCCACCGCAGTCAACGAAATGACCGCCGCCGTGGAAGAAGTGGCGCGCAACGCGGTGAGCACCTCCGAGGCGTCCAAGGAAACCGACCACACCGCCCACCATGGCCGCGAGCAGGTGCAGCACACCGTCGACTCCATCGGCCAGTTGGCCCAGGACGTGACCCAGACCTGCGAGCGGGTCGAACACCTGGCAGTGGATGTGCGCAACATCGGCCAAGTGCTGGAGGTGATCCGCTCGATCGCCGAGCAGACCAACCTGCTGGCCCTCAACGCCGCCATCGAAGCGGCGCGGGCCGGGGACGCCGGACGTGGTTTCGCCGTGGTCGCCGACGAAGTGCGGGCCCTGGCCCATCGCACCCAGCAGTCGACCCAGGAAATCGAAAGCATGATCAATACCATCGAAGAAGGCACCGAGGGGGCGGTCAGCGCCATGCGCACCAGCAATGAACGAGCGCACCTGACCCTGGAAGCCGCCCGCGCCTCCGGCCTGGCCCTGGACCAGATCACCTACGCCATCACCTCGATCAACGAGCGCAACCTGGTGATCGCCAGCGCCAGCGAGGAACAGGCCCAGGTAGCACGCGAGGTGGATCGCAACCTGATCAATATCCGCGACCTGTCGACCCAGACCTCGGCCGGGGCCAACCAGAGCAATGCCGCCAGCCAGGAACTGTCGCGCCTGGCGGTGGACCTCAACACCCTGGTGACCCAGTTCAAGCTGTAGCAGCGCCTCCGGCAACGGGTCCGTGCTCAATAGGCATAGTGCGCGATGACCTGCCGGACCTTGACCAGTGCCTCACGCAATTCCGCCAGGCTCACCGAGCCCAGGGCCAGGCGGATCGCATGGGGCACCGGTGCGGCACTGACAAAGGGTTCGGCCGTGGACACCGAGATATTCTCGCGTAGCAGCGCCATGGCGACCTGATCGGCTCGTACTTCCTCGGGCAGCGGCAACCAAAGGAAGTAGGAGTTGGGATGAGCGATCTGCTCCAGGCCCTCCAGCAGCTCCCGCGCCAACGCCTGGCGCTGGCGCGCATCCTCGCGTTTCTCCCGTTCCAGGCGGGCCACGGTACCGTCCTCCAGCCAGGTGCAGGTCATTGCACTCATCACCCCGGGATTGCTCCAGGTCGTGGCGCGGATCGCCCGCTCGAGCCGCTGCGTCCAGGCCGGCGGGGCCACCAGGTAACCCACCCGCAGGCCCGCTGCAACGTTCTTGGAAAAACCGGACACATAAAGCGTGATGTCCGGGGCCAGGGCGGCCAGGGGGGCAGGCGGGTTCTCGGCGAGAAACGCGTAGGCGCCATCTTCGATGATCAGCAGCCGCTGCTCCCGGGCGATCGCCACCAGGCGCTGGCGCCAGGGCAGGTCCAGGACCCAGCCCATGGGATTGTGCAAGGTCGGCATGGCATACACCGCCCTCACCCGCCGCTGCCGGCACAGGCGCTCGAAGGCCGCAAGGTCAGGTCCCCGCGGCGTCAGTGGAATGGCCAGCAATTCCAGGCCATGGGCGTCCGCCACCACCTTGAAGCCCGGGTAGGTCAAGGCATCGGTAGCCACCACATCGCCGGGCTTGAGCAATGCCATGGCGGCAATCGACAAGCCATGCTGGGCGCCACTGACCATCAGCACCCGCTCGGCCTCCACCGGCAAGCCACGACAGGCCAGGTACCGCGCCACCTGGGCCCGCTCATGCAGTCGACCCGCATGGGGCTGGTAGCGCAGCAGGGTCTCCAGGTCGCCACTGGAGGCCAGCTGGCGCAATGCACCGCGTAACAGTTCGGCCTGCCCGGGCAAGGCCGGGTAGTTGAAGTTGAGGTCCAGGGTGCCGGCTGCGGTGGCCTGCTGGTCCACCCCCTGCCCTGGCGGCAAGGCGGTCTCGCGGACAAACGTGCCGCGACCGGCCTCGCCACTGACCAGGCCCATGGCCTCGAGCTCGGCATACACCCGCGAGGCGGTCACCAGGGCCAGCCCTTCCCTGGTTGCCAGTTCGCGATGGGTGGGCAAGCGGGTGCCGGGAGCCAGCACACCGTTGCGGATATCACTGGCAAAGCTGTCCACCAGTTGCTTGTAGCGAGCACGAGCCATAGGCGCTGTATCCATGACAATTTTTTGATTGTGCTGATTCTCGATCCTAGGATGAGCCAGACGCAAGGCCCACCTCAATGCCGGCCTGAATTTGCCCTCCCAAACGAGACCCCTTCAATGGAACGGACATCGAACCTGCAATCCCCCGTGCTGGAAAAAACCTCCAGCGGCTGGCTCAACGGCTTTCTCGGCGTGCTGATCTTCAGCGGCTCGCTGCCGGCGACCCGGGTCGCGGTGGCGGAATTCGATCCGTTGTTCCTCACCGTCGCCCGCGCCACCATCGCCGGGGTGCTGGCCCTGGCGATCCTGCTGCTGTTCAAGGAGCGACGCCCGAGCATGCAGCAACTGCTGCCCCTGGCGGTCGTCGCCCTGGGCGTAGTCCTGGGCTTTCCGCTGCTCACTGCCCTGGCCCTGCAATACGTGACCTCGGCCCACTCCATCGTGTTCCTCGGCCTGCTGCCATTGGCCACTGCGGTATTCGGGGTGATCCGCGGCGGTGAGCGGCCACGCCCGGTGTTCTGGCTGTTCTCGATCCTGGGCAGCCTGCTGGTAATGGGGTACGCCTTCGCCCAGGGCCTGACGGCCTCGCCCCAGGGTGACTTGTTGATGCTGCTGTCGGTACTGGTCTGCGGCCTGGGTTATGCCGAGGGCGCCAAGCTGTCGCGGACCCTGGGCGGCTGGCAGGTGATCTCCTGGGCCCTGGTGCTGTCCTTGCCGCTGATGATCGCCCTGAGCCTGTTCACCCTGCCCGCTACATTCAGCGGCATCAGCCTGCCGGCCTGGACCAGCCTGGCCTATGTCTCGCTGTTCAGCATGCTGATCGGCTTTGTGTTCTGGTATCGCGGGCTGGCCCAGGGCGGCATTGCCGCCGTCGGCCAATTGCAGTTGCTGCAGCCGTTCTTCGGCCTGGGCCTGGCCGCCGGCCTGCTGCATGAACAGGTCAGCCTGGGCATGCTCGGGGTCACGATCGCGGTCATCCTCTGCGTCGTCGGCGCGCGCAAGTTCTCCAAATAGGCCACCAGCCACCGCTCACATCGGCACGGCGATCAACCAGATCACCGTGGCATGGGCCGCGGTCGCTGCCAGTACTCCGTGGCGCAGGCGCAAGCCTGCGCACACCAGCCCTTCCAACAGCGTGAACAGCAGCACCGGCCAGCCCACGCCGGTGACGCTCAAAGCCAGGAAACCATGGCAGGCAGCGAACGCCAGGGCACTGAGCAATGCCGCCCGCCACGGCTCGCAGGCCTGCTCCAGATGCCCCTGGAGCAGGCCTCGAAACAGCACTTCCTCCAGGGCATTGCCACCCAAGGCCAGCAATGCCATGCCCAGCAGCCAGGAGCCACTTGCCTGCTCCAGGCCGATACCGGCATGCAGGCGCAAGGGCAGCCCCAGGGCCAACCCGGCGAACAACCCCAGGGCCAGCCCCACCAACCACCCACGACGTTCCCAGACCACCAGGGCCCAGAGCTCGGGAGCGATTCGCGCCAGGCAGGCCAGCGTACCCAGCGACAACAACCCCAGGCCCGCCAACACCAGGGGGTTGGCGATAAAGCCGATCTGCGCACCTGGGCCCAACGACCAGAACTGCAACGGTGTCATCACATCCCGCAGCAGGATGAACCCCAGCAGCAGGATCGCGATACGCAGCCCCACCAGGTGCCTGGGAGTCAGGCCGAACCACAGGGCATAGAGCCCCAGGCCCGGAAGCAGGTAGAAGAAGTAATGCCCGAGTGACGCCGCGGCCGAGATCATCGACCGCCCTCGCCCATCGATGGCCGGTGGCTGGGGAAGGAAAAGCTAGGATTCATGTCGGCAGTCCATTGCAACGAAGGGCCGCCAGGGTGGCGCAACTCGTTGCTCGGCTGCAACGTCCATGACCACGGAAGATGAGCGGCATTCAGCAAAAAAATGGAGAAACTCGAGGCTGGAACGGCAGCACGCCTTAAGAGCGAGCTACCGCCGCCTGGGCGACCTTGATTCAGGTCGGGGAGATAGTGGCAAGCGCACCGAGAGTGATGGTCAAGACCAGAAACCCAAACAAGAACAACGCCATCTTGGTCATCGGACCTCCTGAACATTAGGGTGCAGCGGGCCCGCTCTACAGCCAGAAGCCGGGCGGGTGTGCCATTTTCGAAGCTCGGCTGTGCTGATAACAGATGCAGATGAACAAGAAAAATACGGATCAGATGCCGCCAAAGGCCCTCCCACGCTTGAGTCGCCCGACTCTCAAGAGCAGCTGAAAAACCAGAGCCCCCATGGAACTCCGGTAGAGGGTCGCGCAGCAGCGCTCAGGCCAGTTCTTTGCGCAACTGGCGAGCGGCGGTGACCATGTGCACCAGGGCGGCCTCGGTCTCCGGCCAGCCACGGGTCTTCAGGCCGCAATCGGGGTTGACCCACAAGCGCTCGGCAGGAATGCGCTTGGCGGCCTTGCGCAGCAGGTTGGCCATTTCCGAGGCATCCGGCACCCGCGGTGAATGGATGTCGTAGACCCCGGGGCCAATCTCGTTAGGGTAGGCGAAGGCCTCGAAGGCCTCCAGCAGCTCCATGTCCGAGCGCGAGGTCTCGATGGTGATCACATCGGCGTCCATGGCCGCGATGGACTCGATCACATCGTTGAACTCGCTGTAGCACATGTGGGTGTGGATCTGGGTTTCGTCACGCACCCCGCAGGCGCACAGGCGGAACACCTCGGTGGCCCAGTCCAGGTAGTGCTGCCATTGCGCCCGGCGCAGCGGCAGGCCTTCGCGGAACGCCGCTTCGTCGATCTGCACGATACGGATGCCGGCGGCTTCCAGGTCCACCACTTCGTCGCGGATCGCCAGGGCCAACTGTCGCGCCTGGACCTCGCGGGATACGTCCTCCCGGGGGAACGACCACATCAGCATGGTCACGGGGCCGGTGAGCATGCCCTTCATCACCTTGTCGGTCAGGCCCTGGGCATAGCGGATCCACTCCACGGTCATGGCCCGTGGGCGGCTCAGGTCGCCGAAGATCACGGCCGGCTTGACGCAGCGCGAACCGTAGCTCTGGACCCAACCGAACCGGGTGAACACGTAGCCGTCCAACTGCTCGGCAAAATACTCCACCATGTCGTTGCGCTCGGCCTCGCCATGCACCAGGACGTCCAGGCCCAGGCGTTCCTGGATCTGCACCGCATGGCGGATCTCGCTCTGCATGGCCTTGGTGTATTCGGCGACGCTCAACTTGCCCTGCTTGAACGACTGACGCGCCAGGCGGATGGAGGCTGTCTGCGGGAACGAACCAATGGTCGTGGTGGGAAACAGCGGCAGGGCCAGGCCGGCGCGCTGCTTGGCGATCCGTTGGGCGAACAGCGACTGGCGCTGGCTGTCCCTAGCGGTGATCGCCGCCACCCGCGCCTGCACCACCGGCTTGTGGATCCTCGGCGAGGTGGCCCGGCTGGCCTGCACGCCACGGCTGTGCTCCAAGGCCTTGAGGACGGTCGGTGCCTGCGGCTGGTTGACGGCCTGGGCCAGCAGCGCCACTTCCTCGCACTTCTGCACGGCGAAGGCCAGCCAGCCCTTGAGCTCAGGATCGAGCTGGTCTTCCCGGGCCAGGTCCACCGGGCTGTGCAATAGGGAGCAGGAAGGCGCCACCCACAGCCGTTCGCCGACCCGCTCCTGGGCATGGCGCAGGGTCGCCAAGGCCTTTTCCAGGTCACAGCGCCAGACGTTGCGGCCGTTGACCACCCCCAGCGACAGCACCTTGTAGGCTGGCAGGCGGTCGAGAATGCTCGGGTATTGGTCAGGGCCGCGCACCAGGTCGATGTGCAGGCCGTCCACCGGCAGGTTGGCGGCCAGGCCGAGGTTCTCCTCCAGCCCGCCGAAATAGGTGGCTAGCAGCTTTTTCAGGGGATCGCGCTGGATCAGGTTGTAGGCCCGCTCGAAGGCGTTCTTCCATTCTTGCGGCAGGTCCAGCACCAGGATCGGCTCATCGATCTGCACCCACTCCACGCCTTGCGCCGCCAGGCGCTGGAAGATCTGCCCGTACAACGGCAGCAAGCGCTCCAACAGCTCCAGCTTGTCGAAGTCGCTGCCCTTGGCCTTGCCCAGCCATAGGTAGGTCAGCGGACCAAGCACCACCGGCTTGACCTGGTGACCCAGGGCCCGGGCTTCCTCGACCTCCTCGAACAATTGCTCCCAGCCCAGCTGGAACTGCTGGTCGGCGCTGAACTCCGGGACCAGGTAGTGGTAGTTGGTGTCGAACCACTTGGTCATCTCCTGGGCATGGGCACCGCCGCAGCAGGTGTCGCTGACACCACGGGCCATGCCGAACAGGGTCTGCAGGGTAGCCGGGCCGTTCTGTGGGCGGAACCGCTCGGGGACCACGTCGAACATCAGGGAATGGGTCAGGACCTGGTCGTACCAGGCGAAATCGCCCACTGGCAGCAGCTCGATGCCGGCGTTTTTCTGCAGTGCCCAGTGCGCCTGGCGCAGCTCGCGACCCACGGCGCGCAAGCCAGCCTCATCGAGTTCGCCCTTCCAGAACGCTTCCTGGGCCTTTTTCAGTTCGCGGTCGCGGCCAATGCGCGGAAATCCGAGGGAATGAGCCAAAGCCATGACAGACAACTCCATTGTGTGAATGGCAGCCATTGTCGATAGCACGGCACGAGTGAGACAAACTCATTTTAATCCTGATCATCACAAATTATATTCATGACAAAGAATCGATATCCGTCGCCCAAACCCCATCCAGGCACTGCTCAGGTGTTCAGCCGGCTTCCAACCTGAGCAACGGCCACTTGCCCTGCCAATGCTTGGAACCCAGCCGCTCCAGGAAGATCGGTCGCTTGTCCCGCGTGAACCCTGCCGTCGGCCGGATCACCAGTTGCAACAAATCGTCGAGGCCCAGCGGTGCGCACACTTCGCAGGTGTCGTCGGCAGTGAGCCTGACCGCTACCGCAGTGGCGGTTTCCGGCCAGTGAGTCATGGCATCGGCACTGGACTCATAAGGACTATCACCATTTTTCATATGCATGCGGGCCTGGTTCTTCACCGACCACTTCACGCCCGGATGCACCGCCAGCAGCACTTGCTCCAGTTGTCGATCGAGCTCGGCAGAACAGCGCCGGTGATCAAACCAGATGACATCCACATCGCTGTCCAGGGGCGAGCAAGCCCGGCCGTGCAGGTGGTCCCACACCGCATTGCGAACGAATCCGGCGCTGATCCAGCAATCGCCAAGCCCCAGGGCCCGCACCTGCTGCAGCAAGCGGCGGCGCAGCGGATCGGCGGCGATGATCGCCGCAACCCGGGCGGCCTGGGTCACCATGGCGCTCGGGGCTTCGCGCCCTGAATCAGGCTCAAGGTGCGTCTGCCAGCAGATAGGCCCGCAGATCCTCCTTGGCCTGCGCGCCCAAAAGCCCTACCTGGACCTCGATCCCCGCCTCCCGAAGAATGCGGATACCGGCCCCGGCATTGCGCGGATCAGGATCGAGCATCGCGACCACCACTCGAGCCACGCCCCGTTGCACCAAGGCTTGCGCGCAAGCCGGCGTGCGCCCCTGAAATGAACAAGGCTCGAGGGTGACATAGGCAGTAAGCCCGCTACAGTCGCCCGGCCAGCGCTCCAACGCCATGGCTTCGGCATGATGCTCGCCTGGCGGCTGAGTGAAACCCTGGCTGACGATCTGCTGGCCCTGCACTAGCACACAGCCCACCGGTGGATTGGGCAAGCAGCCGGGCAACGCTTGGCGCCCGGCAAGCAGGGCCTGTTGCATGAAATAGGCGGGGGAAGTCATAGCGGCCTCGGTCAATCAGCGACGGGCCAACTTATACCTCAGGCAGTCATCGTAAAAGCTTTTACGCAACGCCTCGGGCTTGATCCGCGACGGGCTGTCGTAGGTCTGCTCGGTGATGCCCAGGGCCATCATGCGCATCCAGCCCTTGCTGAACTTGTAGACCTGGATCTTCTGCCGCGCCGCATACAGCGATACGCCGGACAACTTCAGCTCCTGGGCCCTGGCAGCCGTGCCTGCGCCCCAGCTGCAGACATACCGGTCATTGGCCGCCAGCTCCCGGGCCTGGGCGCTGCACGCCCCGCCGATCAAGGCAAGCGAAGTCAGCGTAATCAACACATGGCGCATTTTGCGGTCACCTAACCACCTGAAATTAAAGTGATTTTGGCGAATCTTCGGGAACCGCGGGGCCAGTATGCCGCCTCAACCGTCAAGGCAAAGTGCCTGCCAATGCTGGCCACCCATGCGATACAACCGCACCGGACGCTGATGGAACTGTATCTGCTGGTACTCACTGAAACCGGCCTTTTCGGCGACTCGCAAGGACGCACCATGGTCCGGTTCGATAATGACCACCACGCAGTCCAGGCCCGGTGGGGCGAAGACTCATGCCAGGACGCCACGCACCGCTTCGGTGGCCAGGCCGCGGTTCCAGAAACGCCGAGCCAGGCGATAGCCCAGGTTGGCTTCCTGGACCCCGCCCACCTGTTCGGGACTGACTCCGCAGAACCCCACCAATTCGCCGGTGCCCTTCTCCACCAGGGCCCAGGGCCCCATGCCCTGTTCGGCGTAGCAAACCAGGCACTCGTCGATGAACCGGCTGGTGGCCTGTTCATCGCACACGCCACGCAGGGAATGCTTCATCACCCAAGGGTCGCTGAGGATTGCCGTCAGTGCCGGCAAGTCCTCGCGAGACAGCGGGCGCCCGATAAGGCGTGGGGTTTCGAATAGCGGCACAGCTGACTCCTTGTACAACAGTTGAACGACGTTCATTGCCAATCGAATCGCTCAGGACGGCGAAGCAGCACCGGTAACAACGCCCCCCGCCTCCATCAGCATCCACTCGCGCAATGCCGCCACCGCCGGGCGTTCGAGGGCAGTGGCCGGATACACCAGGTAGTAGGCCAGATCGCTGGCGATGCCCTGTGCCATGGGCGCCAGCAGCGTCCCTTCGGCCAGCTCCCGCGCCACCAGCGAGCGGCGGACCAGGGCCACGCCGAGGCCAGCTTTCGCCGCCTCGATGGCCCCGTTGCTATCGACGAACACCCGCCCCTGATGCTCATCGAGCGACGCGCCGCCTGCCGCCTCGAGCCACAGGCGCCAATCATGGCGATGCTCGTCATGCAGCAGGCACAGGCGCGCCAGCTCGGCCAGTGTCAGGAGGGCCTCCGGGCCCAGCAACTGCGGGCTGCACACCGGCACCAGCTGATCGTCGAGCAGGCGCTCGCTGACCAGGCCGTCGTAGCGGCCAAAGCCATGGCGAACCGCAAGATCGATGCCATCGCGAGCCAGGTCGAGCACCCGGTTGCAGGCGCTGATGCGTACATCCACCCCAGGGTTCTTTGCCTCGAATTGCCCCAGGCGCGGCACCAGCCATTGCACGGCGAAACTCGGCGTGCAACTGAGCACCAGCACCTCCAGGCGCGTGCGCCCCACCAGCTCGACAGTGGCTTCGCGGATCATGCGAAACGCCGTTCGCAAGGTGGCGAAGTACTCTTCGCCGGAAGCGGTCAGGAGCAACCGCCGGGGCCGACGCACGAACAGCGTCACGCCCAGGGCCGCTTCCAGTTCCTTGATCTGCAGGCTCACCGCACCGGGAGTGACGTGCAGCTCGCCAGCCGCCAGGGTCACACTCAGGTGGCGCGCCGTGGCTTCGAATGCACGTAACGCGACGAGGGACGGCAACTCCATGCTCATGATTTAGCCCTCCTTAATCATTCAGCGAAAAATACTGGTTTGTCAGCGACTGGAAGCTCCCAGAATAATTGGCCTCAGCACGATATCAAGTACAAGCACTCGACGAAAAATCCGAGCAAGACTCAATCATCGATCGGCAAACGGGAGCTACAGGCATGACCAAGCAGAATGTCATGGGCGCCTCGCAATGGGGCCAGTTGCTGGTGCTGTCCGTCCTGTGGGGCGGTTCGTTCTTTTTCATCGGTATCGCCGTCAAGGAGCTGCCGCCCTTGACCATCGTCCTGCTGCGCCTGTGCCTGGCGGCCCTTGCCCTGCTGGCAGTGCTGCGGATCACGGGCCTGAAACTGCCCACCGACCGCCAGGCGTGGCAAGCGTTCCTCGGCATGGGATTGCTGAACAACCTGGTGCCCTTCAGCCTGATCGTCTGGGGCCAGACCCACATCGCCAGCAGCCTGGCGGCGATCCTCAATGCCACCACGCCCCTGTTCGCAGTTCTGGTGGCCCACCTGCTGACCGCCGATGAAAAACTCACCGGCAACAAGCTGGCCGGTGTCACGGTGGGGTTCATCGGCGTGGCGATCATGATTGGCACCGATGCCCTGGCCGGCCTCGGTGAGCAGTCGGGCGCCCAGTTGGCCGTGCTGGGGGCAGCGTTGTCCTATGCCCTGGCCGGAATCTTCGGCCGGCGCTTCAAGGCCATGGGCATTGCTCCGCTGCCCAGCGCCACCGGACAGGTCTGCGCCTCCAGCCTGTTGCTGATGCCCCTGGCATTGCTGGTGGACCGACCCTGGACCCTGGCCCTGCCGAGCCTGCCGGTGTGGGCCGCCTTGCTGGGCATTGCCCTGTTGTCCACGGCCCTGGCCTACGTGCTGTTCTTCCGCATTCTGGCCAGCGCCGGCGCCACCAACCTGATGCTGGTGACGTTCCTGATTCCGGTCAGCGCCATCGTGCTGGGCGCCCTGGTCCTGGGCGAACACCTGCACGCCAAGCACCTGCTGGGCATGACCCTGATCACCCTGGGCCTGGTGGCCATCGACGGCCGCGTGTTCAAGCGCCTGGCCCGAGCGAAGGACAAACCCGTGGATCGCGAGAGCTTTCTGGGCCGGGACATCTAGCCAGGCAAGCGCTGCGCACCGACACGTGGAGCGCCCATCCCCTGCACGCTGCCGGCTGCGCAAGGGCCATCCGGCAATGGGGGCGTACCGCCAGCTCGCGTATCGGCAAGCTGGCGCTCGGCGCAGTATTCCAGCGAAGAATAGGCCCATGAAAATCGTGCATTGTATTTCTCGCCCGGGATCTCTTAGCGTGTCCGCACCCCCATTGGAGATCATGCCGTGACCGCTTCCCGCCCGCGCCTGTACGTCGATGCCCAGTTCACCAGCCCCTATGCCATGTCCGTATTCGTGGCGCTACGGGAGAAAGGCATCGATTTCGAAATGCTCCCGCTGGACCTCGACGCCGAACAGAACCGCAGCCAGGACTATGCCCGGCTGTCCCAGACCCAACGGGTACCGACGCTGATCCATGAAGGGTTCGCGCTGTCCGAATCCTCGGCCATCACCGAATACCTGGAAGAGCTGTTCCCCCAGGTCCCGGTCTATCCCAAGACGCCACGCCAACGGGCCAAGGCCCGCCAGGTACAGGCCTGGCTGCGCAGCGACCTGCTGCCGATCCGCCAGGAGCGCTCGACCCTGGTGGTGTTCTACGGCCAGCGCGGCGAGCCTTTGTCGGCCCAGGCCCAGGTGGCCGCGGCCAAGCTGATCGATGCGGCGCAAGCGCTGCTGGAGGACGGGCGCCAGTACCTGTTCGACACCTGGTCCATCGCCGATGTCGACCTGGCGCTGATGCTCAACCGCCTGGTGCTTAACGGCGACCCGGTACCGGCGAACCTGGTGGACTACGCCCAGCACCAATGGCAGCGCCCGGCGGTGCAGGAATGGGTGCAGTTGCAGCGCCCGGCACTGTAGGCACTGGCCAAGGTCACGGCTCAGCCGGCGACCGGGGCCTGGCGCAGGTAGGCGAGCATGTGTTGCGCGTACTCGGCCTTGCCCAGCGGCACACCGTTGTGGCGCAGGATGTTGTAGGCGGTGACCAGGTGGAAATAGAACTGTGGCGTGGCCCAGTTACGTGCGTACTCCTCACCAGTCATGTCGAAGGCGATGGCGTTGGGCAGTTCGATAGCCACGGCCCGCGCACCGCTGTCATCGATCAATCGACCATCGGCATCGGCGAGAAACGCCACGGTCTGGCGGATCAGTGCCTTGGCCTCGGCCATGTTGGCCGGCGTCGGCAGTGTGCTGACCGATTGGCCGCTCAGGCGCTCCACCGCTTCCCGGGCCTGGGTACAGGTAAAACGCACCTGCGCCGCCAGATCGTACATATCCGGGGCCAGGCGCGCATCCAGCAGGTTCTGCGGGTCGAAACCCAGCTTCCGGGCATGTTCCTCGCCCTTGGCCAGCAGGGTCTCCAGGGTATGCAGCATCTGGGCGAAACAGGTGACGGTCACAGCATGGATCGACATAGGCTTCCTCTCAGGCTCGGGGTGCGCCTGGGCGCACGTTGATCACAAGGCTTGCAGCCTAGCAGGTGGCCAGGCCGGGTTCGACGCTACCGACCGGTGACAAAGGTACCCGTGCGCCGATCGTGCTGTTATGGTGCGCCCCTTGAGAAATACACCGCCAGCCAATGAGGAAAATGACCTTGAGCAGTGAAGCAACAATGACCGGGGACCTGTTCGAAGTCGACAAGCGCCTGGCCCTCAAGCCCATCGTCGAGTTCAACGCCTACCTGCGCGCCGCCTTCGCCGACGGTCCCTGTGCCTGCGGCCGCTGCGTGGCCAGCCAGGGCGACGAGAGTGGCTACGAATACCGCCACAGCTTCGAGTTTTCCGGCCAGGTGGCCAGCCGCCGCTTTGCCTCCACCGCCGGTAGCGATGTGCTGCAAGCCTTGAAGAAGGCCTGGCTGTCCTACACCAAGGCCGAGCTGCTGGTGCCTGGCGAACTGGAACTGGCCACGGTCAAGGAGTTCGTCGAACCACAACTGCACCAGCGCCTGGTGCCGTTGTTCCTGGCCAGCGGGCTGGCCCGGGAAACCGATGGCCAGTTGCACCTGCAGGTCCAGGCCGCCTGAACCCACCCTGCACACCCGTTCACAGCCAGCGGCGCACCTGCTGCTGGTAGGCCGTGAAATCGCTACCGAACAACTGCCCCAGGGCACGCTCCTCGGGGCCGATCTGCCAGCGGTTCATGTACAGCACAAACCCTGGCACGCCCAACAGCGCCAGGGGGTTGGCCAGGTACAGGCCCCAGGCCAGCAGGCACAGGGCGAAGCCTGCGTACATCGGATTGCGGGTATAGCGATAGATGCCCGAAGTGACCAGCGCCGAGGCGTTCCCCGGCTTGAGCGGATTGACCGTGGTCCTGGCCCGGCGAAACGACACCACGCCAGCAAGCGCCACCCCTACGCCGACACACACCAACGGCAAGGCCAAGGCCAGGCGTAATCCGCGGCCCAGCTCCAACCCCGGCGTCCCCCAGGCCACAAGCCCCATGAGCAGCGCGCACAGCAGCGCGATCGCCGGTGGCGGAATGCGATGTTCCAGTCCCTGCATGTTTGTCCCTCCCTTCACCCTGAGCCTGCGACCGATGCCTACAGGTTATCCGTCAGTGAGCCCGGTTAGAATGCCTGGACCTGCCTTGAAACTGGAGCAGCGCCCCACGGCACACCGAAACCAGAATGGAGCGAGGGGATTGAGGCGATGGAGTGCCTGGATCACTATGTCGCTCCCCACGACGCGGGGACTGCCAGGCAACGAGCTCCAGCAAGACCTTGCCTGCGATGACAATACCGCCCCAAGGCCCTTCCCCTTCAAGCAAGAGATGAACATGCAGAACCCCCATCAAGGCAGTTGCCTGTGTGGCGCCGTGACCTACCAGGTCCACGGCGAACTCAAGGCCGTCACCCACTGCCATTGCCGCAAGTGTCGCAAGGGCCATGGGGCCGCCTTCGCCACCTACGCCAGCACCCTGCGCGCCCATCTCGCCATCGACGACCCAGGCGCTGCGCTCAAGGCCTACGAGTCCTCGCCCGGGGTACTGCGCCAGTTCTGTGGGCGATGCGGCTCTTCACTGTTCTGGCACAACGCCGGGGGCCAGTTCGCCGATTGGCTGTCGATCGCCATCGCCACCCTGGACACCGCCTTCACCGCGCCACGGCAGAAGCACCACTGCGTGGCCACGAAAGCCGACTGGCACACCATCACCGATCAATTCCCCCAGCAGCCATGACCCGGGAGTTCAGCTATGTCTGGCTGCTGCCGCTGCTGGAACGTCCCTGGGCCAGGGTCATGGCCGACCTGCCCGGCGCAGTGGCCGAACTGAGGATCGATGCACCGCTGCCCGAGCCGCTATCGCTGCGCGAACTGCTGCTCACCGCCCTGGACTCCGGCTCGCCCTACTGGCCACGGTGTGCGGCCCAGTGGCTGGAACAAGGGTTTCCCCTCGACCACGGGCTCTGCACAAGGCTGCTGGAGCGGGTGCATGGGAAAGCCTTCGAGCAGTCCGTCGGCCAGCGCCTGGGGGCACTGGCCAAGCGCTGGCAGCGCCAGCACCTGCCAACGCCCTAGCGCCGTGCGCTAGCGGGCCGCCACATCCTTGGGCCGGTAGAACAGGAAGCTGCCGATCTCGACGGTCTTGATGTAAGTCCGGGCCCAATCCGGCGAAGCACTGCGATCGTGAAAGTACAGCGCACCGCCGGTGCGGTCCTTGAGCTGCTGGTTCAAGGCCTTGCGGGCAATCTCCTTGGCAACGCTGTAGCGCTGCTCTTCTTCCACCTGGTCCGGACGGCCATCGCACCACCAGGAGAATTGGCAAGGGCTCTTCTGCGAACCCTGCTTGACCACCTCGCACACCGTCCCGGGAAACCCCTCGTGGCCCAGGCGATTGAGCACCACATCGGCCACCGCCTCCATGTCCTCGGTCTCACCGCCCTTGGCTTCCCAATAGAGGGTCCGCGACAGGCAAGTCAGGGCATCGTCCAGAGGTGCCTGGCCCGCCGGATCGACGGCCTGGGCTTCGCTCTTGCTCAGGGGAGCGGCCTCGGGCGCGGTCTTCGGGCTTTGCTTGTCCGCGGCCTTCTGCTCCAGGGCCTGGGCCTTGTCCTCGGCAGCGGCCTGGACCGCCGGCGACTCGGCCGCCCAGGCTGAAACAGTCAAGGGCAGCAAGCAAAAACAGATGATCCTGGCAATCAGATGCATGATCGATTCGTCCTGGTGAACCTTAACCACCCCGCCCCATCGCGCTGCTGGCAAGTCGGCGGGAGCCATGCTGAATCGACCATCGAGCGAGTAAAACATTCCGCGGCCAGCCCAGCGTCAACCACTGGATGCCAGCACGACAAAAACCTTGAGCATGACTGGATTAGCCACTGGTAATGATACGGATTCTCATTAAAATAGCCGCCCATTCACGCTGGTACCGCATCGGCGTAGCGAGGACCATGGGCGATGGTGACCGGAGACAACCAACAACGACTCAGCACGCTGTTCGTCGCCCAGCGCGGTGCATTGATCCGCATGCTGTCGCGCGTGGTCGGCTGTTCCAGCCTGGCCGAAGACCTGGCCCAGGAAGCCTACTTGCGGGTGGCCAAGGCCTTGAACACTCGCTCCATCGAGCATCTGCAACCGTTTCTCTACCAGACGGCCCAGTACCTGGCCTTCGATCATCTGCGTAGCCAACGCAGCAAGCGCCGTTTCGAATACCAGCTGGGCGACGATCACCAGATCAACCAGGTTCCAACCGCCGCGCCGGGTCCCGATAGCCACGTACAGGGCCAGCAGCAGCTGCAATTGCTGCAGCAGGTACTGGCCACCCTGCCTAAGCGCCAGCAACAAATCCTGGTTTTGCATAAACTGCACGGCCTTTCCCAAGGCGAGATCGCCCAGCGCCTGCAGGTCTCCCTGAGCACGGTGGAAAAGGACCTGCGCCATGCACTCAACGCCTGCCTCAAGGCCACCGACCGGCACGACCCCGATGACTGAACACCCAAGCAACGCCCTGCCCTGCGATGCGGTGCGAGAACAGGCCAGCGACTGGTTCGCCCAGCGCGAGGCGGTGGCCGGCAACCCACTGCTGCGCCAGCGCTTCGAACAATGGCGCAACGCCGATCCACGACACGCTGCGGCCTATGAGGCATTGCAAGCACTGTGGGAATCCACCGCCTTCGAGCAGGCCCTGGAGCATCTGGCGCTGGATCTGGAGCTGCCTCCCGCGCCGCTCCCGGTACGCCGCAAACCCGCCACTGGCCGCTGGCTGGCGGCAGCCGCAGCCTTGTTGCTGATGCTCGGCGCGGGTTGGATCAGCGACTTGCCAATGCGTTTGCAAGCCGATCACCTGGCCGGAATGGGCCAGTTGCAGGCATTCGACCTGGCCGACGGCTCCCATGTCGTCCTGGGCAGCCATAGCGCTATCAGCACCGCGTTCGACGGCGACCACAGGCGCATCCGCCTGCTGCGCGGCGAGCTGTATGTCGAAGCCTTTCACGATCCTTCCCGGCCCATGATCATCGACGCCGGCGACGCCACGGTCACCGTGGTCGGCACGCGCTTGAGCGTCAATCGTCATGACGAGGCCGTCACGGTGGCGGTGCGTGAAGGCCGGGTGCGCCTGGCCAGCGACGACGGCGAACAGAGCCTGTTGCAGGCCGGCAACTGGCAACGGCTGGAAGACCGGCACCTGCAGGCCTTGCACCTGCAAGGCAGTGAACGGCAGATGGCCTGGCTCAACGGTCGCTTGTCGTTCCAGGACATGCCACTGGCCCAGGTGCTGGACGAGCTGCGGCGCTACTACCGGGCACCGATCCTGTTGTTCAACGATGCCGCCGCCCAGCAGCAGGTCAGCGGCAACTACCGGCTCGACGATCCGCAAGCGGTCGTCCAGGCCTTGAGCAAGGTCACGGGGACCGAGTTCACCCGCCTGCCAGGTGGCATCCTGGTGATCCGCTGACATACCCAAGGCAGGCGAGAAAAAAGTTTTACGGCTTTGTCCGGGACAACCCGTCAGGGTGTTTGCTTTTGCAAATCATTCCTATTTCGTACGGGACTTCCATGCACTTCTCATCCCACATCCCCGCCCGCAGCATCCTGGCGCTAGCCATCTGCCTGGCCTGCGGGCACGCAGCAGCTGTCGAACCCGCCAGCGCCCTCAGCAAGCAAGAGTCGAACCTGCATAGTTTCTCCATCGCCAGGCAACCCCTGGCCGAGGCCCTGGACCAACTGAGCACCCAGAGCGGGTTGCAGATTGCCTATTCCTCGCCGATGGCCCAAGGCATCCAGTCCCCTGGAGTCAGCGGCAGGATGAGCGCCGAACAGGCACTGGCCAAGGTGCTGGAGGGCACCGGCCTGGGCTTCGAGCGCAATGGCCTCAATGCCGTCCTGCTGACCCGCCTGCCCGCGGTGGAGAAGAGCGTGGAACTGGGTGCGACCCAGATCATCAGCAACCAACTGGGCACCGTGACCGAGGGCTCCGGCTCCTATACCCCAGGCACCCTAGCCACCGCCACCCGGCTGGTGTTGAGCCCCCGCCAGACCCCGCAATCGGTGAGCGTCATCACCCGCCAGCACATGGAAGACTTCAACCTCAACAACGTCGACGACGTGATGCGCCACACCCCGGGCATCACCGTATCGGCCTACGACACCGACCGGACCAACTACTACGCCCGCGGTTTCTCGATCAACAACTTCCAGTACGACGGCATTCCCTCCACCTCACGCAATGTCGCCTACTCGGCGGGCAACACCCTGAGCGACATGGCGATCTACGACCGGGTCGAAGTGCTCAAGGGCGCCACCGGCCTGCTGACCGGCGCCGGCTCCCTCGGCGCCACCATCAACTTGGTACGCAAGAAACCCACCGCCGAGTTCAAGGGGCACGCCACCCTGGGCGCAGGCTCCTGGGACAACTATCGCAGCGAGGTGGATGTCAGCGGCCCGTTGACCGACAGCGGTAATGTCCGTGGTCGTGCCGTGGCCGCCTACCAGGACAAGCAGTCGTTTTTGGACCACTACTCGCGCAAGACCGGAACCTACTACGGCATCCTCGAATTCGACCTGTCCCCGGATACGATGCTGACCGTGGGCGCCGACATGCAGGACAACATTCCCAAGGGCTCCAGTTGGTCCGGCACCTTCCCGCTGGTCAATTCCAACGGCAGCATCAACAAGATGTCGCGCTCCTACAACAACGGTACGACCTGGAGCGCTTGGGAGCAGTACACACGCACCGCCTTCGCCATGCTCGAGCACGACCTGGGCGATGGCTGGGTCACCAAGCTGCAGCTGGACCACAAGATCAACAGCTACCATGCCGAGCTGGGCTCGATCCAGTTCGACCAGCCCCAGGCCGATGGCAGCGCGGAGATCAACGGCCAGAAGTACACCGGCGAAACCAAGAGCACCTCCGCCGATCTCTATGCCAGCGGGCCGTTCAGCCTGTTCGGGCGCGACCATGAGCTGGTGCTGGGCGGTTCGATCAGCACGTCACGCTGGCAAGGCAAAGGTTATTGGGCGCCGGTCTGGCCCCAGGGCAACAAGGTGGATTTCTACAACTGGAAGGGCCACCTGTCCCGCCCCATCTGGCAGGCTCCGGCGCAGATTACCGATGACACCACGCGCCAGACTGGCGCCTACCTGACCACCCGCCTGAACCTGTTGGACGACCTGAACGTCATCCTCGGCGGGCGCGTGGTCAACTATCACCAGACCGGCCTGACCCCGTCGTACCGGGAAAGCGGACGCTTCGTCCCCTATGCCGGGATCATCTATGACCTCAACGAGAACTTCTCGGCATACGCCAGCTACACCGATATCTTCATGCCCCAGGAAAGCTTCAACAAGGACAGGGACCAGAAGCTTTTGGAGCCGGATGAAGGCCAGAACTACGAGCTGGGCCTGAAGGGAGAATTCTTCGAAGGCCGGTTGAACAGCAGCCTGGCCTACTTCGAGATACGCGAGAACAACCGGCCGATCTCCGACGACGCCTACAACAACCTGACCCCCACCCCGAGCAACTATGCCTACAAGGGGTCCAAGGCGGTTACCAAGGGCTACGAGGCGGAGATTTCCGGTGAGTTGAGCCCGGGCTGGCAGGTCCAGGCCGGCTACACCCACAAGGTGGTGCGCGATGACAAAGGCGACAAGCTCTCCACCTTCGAACCCGAGGACCAGGTCAACCTGTACACCACCTACAAGCTCAAGGGCGACCTGGACAAGTTGACCGTCGGCGGCGGCCTGCGCTGGCAGAGCAAAGGCTGGTACTCGATCTACAACAAGCCGCTGGACCGCAACCAGGACATCACCCAGTCATCCTACTGGCTGGTGGACCTGATGACCCGCTACCAGATCACCGACAGCCTCTCGGCGACCCTGAACGTCAACAATATCTTCGACAAGTCCTACTACACCAACGTCGGTTTCTATAACTCGGCCGCCTACGGTGAACCGCGTAACTTCATGCTCAGCACCCGCTGGGACTTCTAGGCCCTTGGCCCTGTCGGACAATGACATCCGGCAGGGCCTGTCGCGGCCTCGCTGCACTCAGTCGAGCAAGCCGGCCTGCTTGAGCAACTGCTCCAGCCCCTGGGGCACCAGGGGCGCTTGCGGGCCGAAGCTCGAACTGTCGTGCCAGCTGACGGTAAAGCCCATGCCGTCGGTTTCTTCGCCGTGCAACTGGTCGCGGGAGTAGACACTGGCATCGTCGAAGCGTGCGTCATACACCTGGACGATTTCGTGCCCGGGCTGGCCCAGGTAGGTAAACAGATTCTCCAGGGTACCCAGCAGGCGCAACTGGCTGATGGACAGGCCGAGTTCTTCCTCCACCTCACGGCGGATGGCCTGGTCGCTGCGCTCGCCGAACTCGATGCCGCCACCCACCGGGCGGAACACCGTCTGCTGCTGATGGGGGTCGTCGAACTGATGGACCAGGATCTTGCCCTGGTGATGGAAGACACAAAGCGCCAGGGCGCGGATACGCGGTTCAGCCATGGGAAAATCCGTTTGCCGGGGGAAAAAGCGCGGCATTAGAGCATGGGCACCGACACCTCGGCCAGGACCTCCCCGGCGAACCTTCGCAGTTGCTCCGGGCTGAGCAGCAGCGAGGCGTTGACGTGCCAGTCGCTGGCGTCATCCGCGGTCGACCACAGGCTGACCTTGAGCATCAGCAACGGCCGCCAGTCGGCGTCGGCCGTCACTTGCAAGGCCAGGTCAAGGCACGCCGAGCGCCATTGCAACGGCTCCTCAGGCAACGCTTGCGCCGCTTGCAGAAAAAACTCGGCCAACCCGACACAGCCCTCCAGGGGTTCGTGGACGATATGAATATGGGCCTGGAAGCCGCTGCCCCGCAGGCCAACGTCAAGCAACGGGCAGACGCTGCCCTCCTTGGCGACGATGGACAATTGCAGCCCATCGTCCTGGGCCACTACCGCACTCATTCGCAGGCCGGCGGGTAGAAATGGCTGGCCGCCAGTGCCGGCACTTCTTCCAGCGCCGTCCACAATTGCTCGTCCAGTTCGCCACTGATCAGCTCATGCTGCTCATCGCTGAGCCGCTCGGGAATATCCCACAGGCGCTCCAACGGCGGATGGGCCTGCAGATCGCCGATCGTCTGCCGCTGGCGTTCCACCACCGCCCTGGCCCGGGTCGCACCCAACGCCTGGAGTGCGTCCAGGGCCAACTGGTAGCTGCGCTCGCCCCAGTTGCAGAAGAACTGCAGGAAACCACCGTTGTAGCCATCTGCCTCCAGGCGCCACAGGGCGACGATGGCCTGGTCCCGTTCAGGCAGACGCTCCAGGTCCCAATCCAGCGCCTGCAGGCGCGCCATGGACTGCTCGCACACATGCTCCCAGATCCAGTCGGCGCCCTCGATCACCAGCCCCTGCTCACCCAACCCGGGCCACAGCACCGAGCTGCCCTGGGGCGCAATCCGCCAGGCCTGGCGCTGCTGCGCCGAGGCTTTTTGCAAGCGGCCATAACGCCCGAGGGATTGGCGCAGCAGCAAGCCATCGGCCCAGCCGAGACAGAGCTGGTCCGCTTCGAAAGCGACGTGGGTGATGGGATTGGCGTTGGACAAGGCAGACCTTCCTGGCAGTGGTTTCGATCAAAGACTGGGGGCGTTGCCCCGGGATGCTTCTACACCGATCCACCGCACGGTGCCACCCTGCATAGGCTGCAAATACCCTTGGCTTGCGTGACCTGGAACCGCTATAAAACCCGCCCCCTCCAAGGATGCTTGCCGTGTTCACCAGACTGATCGACCAGGAGCTGCATCTCTACGGCAGTCCTGGCGAGTTCAATGCCATAGCCCGCGCCATTCGCAAAGACTGCCGTCAGGCTTTTGCCCTGGAGCCCGAACCTGCGCAACTCGTCAGCCTGATCCTGCACTGCGGTGGACACCAGGACAGTATTCGCATCGAAGGGGACAGCCTGTACATCCATTTTACCCAGGCCACCAAGAACCGCCTTTGGACACACTTTTCGATGCCCCAGGAAACACCCCCGGGAGCGATGTTCTTCATCGACCGGTGCCAGGGTCATGTACCTGCTTTCGGCAATGACTGCTTGAACCTGGTACTGCACGTCAACGCAACGCCCCCTACCTGAAACCAGCCGAGACACCCTGCCCGATGAAAATCTACCTCGACGATGAACGCCAGACGCCCGAAGGCTGGGTGCGGGCCTACTGGCCGGACGAAGTCATTGCCTTGCTCAAGGCCGGTGGCGTCAGTGAAATCAGCCTCGACCACGACCTGGGCGACGACGAACGCGGCACTGGCTACGACGTGATCCTGTGGATCGAGGAAGCCGTGGCCTTGCAGGGTTTTCGCCCGCCACGGATCCAGGTGCACTCAGCCAATGCCTCGGCCGTTGAGAAAATGCAGGCCGGAGTCCGCTCGATACAGCGGCTGGCAGCCGGGCAGTAACCGTAGGGTCTTGAGTAGCGCTAGCGACAGCCCCACGGACCTCCTCCCACTGGATAGCGGCGCCCCAGCCCCTCTCGGGGCGGCGCCAGGCCTCAATAAGCGCCACCACAGCGGGCTGTCGCTTGCACATGTCCGTCGGTCGAATCTTCCATGCCAGGGTTCCACCACCAGCAGCACCTGGGCATCAGCCCACCAACCGCTTGCCCTTGAGCTCGGCATAGGCCGCCTTGATCGGCTCGAAACCGTATTGCTGCTCCAGGCGCTTGACGATGAAATGCCCACGGGCCATGTCCTGGTAGAAGTCGGTGAACAGGGTATTGATGGTGGCGCCGGTGACGGCTCCGATCACCGGCACGGCCTGGGCCGCGAACTTGCTGGAGATGGTCACGCCATAGCGCGCCGCGACCTTTTCGATCAGCACCGCCAGCCACTTGCCCGCCTGCCCCGGCGACATCCGGCTGATGGCACTGGAGCCCTGCTTGGCGGCGATGGCGGCCAGTTCCTTGGAGAGTTGCTGCATGGCCTGGGTGGTGAAGCTGCGGGTCAGGTAGTAACCGGTTTCGCTGGCATCGTCGGCCTCGCTGTTGCCGCCCATGGCGAACACTTCGATGCACGCCTGCTTGGTGGCGAAGTCCGTCAGGTCGAACCCCTCGCTGCGCGCCACATCGGCCACCGAGCGCATCATGATGGTGGTGGACACCGGCAGCTCGACGAACAGCGAAGCAAAACCGAAGGCGCCCCCCAAGGCCCCGGACGCGGCCGCATACAACTTGTGCAAGCGCGGCGAGGCCTGTTTCTTCGGCTGGTTGTCCAGGCTCCACAAGGCCGCATCGGCGGAACTGTGCAGTGCGGCCACCACCGCGCCGTTGATCTTCTGCGACACCACCGCCGGCAAGGCCTTGACCGCACCCTCGATGGGCGAGCCCAGCAAGCCCGACAGGCGTGCCGTCAACGATGGCGACTCCAAGAGGCCCACGGCGCGCTTGAGGTCCCTGTAGTCTTGCGGGTTGTCTTGGATATTCACTGAAGCTTCCCTTGGCAGGCACTGATACGGGCGAACATAGTGGCAGCATCGACCGGGGAAAATAAACCGCCCGCCGACGCAGATTCGCGTCGGCGGGCGGGATGCGCTGCATGGTCAAGCCTGCAACCAGACCCGCACCTGCCGCTCGGGGCCTTCGATGAACAGCAAGTGCGCCACCTGGCCCGCTTCCAGCAGGTCCTGGCGGGCCTCCTGCAAGCGCTCCAGGGACGGCGCCTGGTCCACCAGCTCGACCCGCGCGACCGGCGCCTTCATCGATTGCCGGGCATCGGACTTGGCCTTGCGGATCGCCGCCAGCGTCGCACTGACCGCCTCCAGCAACGACTCCACCTCAGCCTCTGCCACACAGGCCTCGGGCCAGGACGCACGGTGCACCGAATCCGGCTGCCAGCAACGCCAGACCTCTTCGCAAACGAAAGGCAGGAACGGCGCGAACAGCCGCTGCAGGCTGCTCAAGGCTCGGGCCAGGGCGTTGCGCGCCGAGTGCCCTTCGGGCCGATAGGCGCGGCGCTTGACCAGCTCGACGTAGTCATCGCAGAACCACCAGAAGAATCCCTCGATGCGTACCAGGGCAGCGCTGTAGTCGTAGCTTTCCAATGCCTGCCGGGCCTGGCCGGCGACACTTCCCAGGCGTTGCAGCATGGCCTGGTCCAGCGCCTGGGACACCGGCCCGGCGGGGTCGCCGGGCAAGCCGAACACCAGCTTCGAGACGTTGAACAGCTTGAGCGCCAGGCGCCGGCCGATCTTCATCTGCTGCTCTTCGAAGGCAGTATCGCTGCCCGGCCGCCCCAGGGCCGCCCAGTAGCGCACCGCGTCGCTGCCGTACTGCTCCAGCAGCGCCAGGGGGGTGACCACATTGCCCCGGGACTTGGACATCTTCTTGCGGTCCGGATCGAGGATCCAGCCCGACAGCGCCACATGGCGCCAGGGCACGGCGGCCTGCTCGAAGTGACTGCGAACCAGGGTCGAGAACAGCCAGGTGCGGATGATGTCGTGGCCCTGGGGCCGCAGGTCCATGGGAAAGACCTGCTCGAACAGGCCATCGCCCTCCTCCCAGCCCGCGGCAATCTGCGGGCTCAGGGAGCTGGTGGCCCAGGTATCCATGATGTCCCGCTCGCCGATGAAACCATGGGGCTGGCCGCGCTGGTCCGGCTCGTAACCCGGCGGGGTGTCCAGGGTCGGGTCCACCGGCAGCGAGTCTTCGCTGGCCGCGATCGGCCGGTCATGGTCCGGTTCGCCCCGGGCATCCAGGGGGTACCAGAACGGCAGCGGCACGCCGAAGATCCGTTGCCGGCTGATCAGCCAGTCGCCATTGAGGCCGCCGACCCAATGCTCGTAGCGGCTGCGCATGAATGGCGGGTGCCAGGCCAGGGCGCGGCCCCGCTCCAGCAGTTGCTGGCGCAGCTCGGCATCGCGTCCGCCATTGCGCAAGTACCACTGGCGGGTGGCGACGATCTCCAGCGGCTGGTCACCTTTCTCGAAGAACTTCACGGCATGGCGGATCGGCCGTGGCACGCCGAGCAGACCGCCGCACCCGTGCAACAGTGGCAACAACCGCTGGCGCGCCTGGGTCAGGCTGCAACCGGCCAGTGCGGCATAGGCCTGGCGTCCGGCGGGATCGGCCAGCCACTCAGGCGCCTGCGCCAGCAAGCGACCGTCGCGGCCGATGATGCAACGGGTCGGCAGCTGCAATTCACGCCACCAGAGCACGTCCGTCAGGTCGCCGAAGGTGCAGACCATCGCCAGCCCCGTGCCCTTCTGCGGATCGGCCAGCGGGTGGGCGAGCAACGGCACCGGCACCTCGAACAGCGGCGAGCGCAACGCCTGCCCGAACTGCCCCTGGTAGCGTGGATCGTCGGGGTGCGCCACCAGCGCCACGCAGGCCGCCAGCAACTCCGGACGCGTGGTGGCGATGCGCAGCGCCTGGCCCCCGTCGCCCCGGAACACCAGGTCGTGCCAGGCGCCCGGCTGCTCGCGATCCTCAAGCTCGGCCTGGGCCACGGCGGTCTGGAAGGTTACGTCCCACAGGCATGGCGCCTGCTGGCTGTAGAGCTCGCCACGCTGGTAGTTGCGCAAGAGCGCGCGCTGGCTGACCCGCTGCGCCCGCTCATCGATGGTGGCGTAGGTCAGCCCCCAGTCCACCGACAACCCCAGCTGCACGAACAGGTTGCGAAAGGCCTGCTCATCGATGGCGGTCAGGCGATGGCACAGCTCGACGAAATTGCGCCGGCTGATCGCGACATACTCGCTGCGGCGCCGGGCTACCGTAGTCGGCGGCTGGAACTGCGGTTGGTACGTGGCATCCGGATCGCAGCGCACGCCGTAGTAGTTCTCCACGCGCCGTTCGGTGGGCAGGCCGTTGTCATCCCAACCCATGGGATAGAACACAGTCTTGCCGCACATGCGCTGGAAGCGGGCGATGATATCGGTGTGGGTGTAGCTGAACACATGGCCGACGTGCAGCGAGCCGGAGGCCGTGGGTGGCGGTGTGTCGATGGAATAGACCGCGTCCCGTGGGGCATTGCGGTCGAAGGCGTAGGTGCCTTCTTCGAGCCAGCGCTGGGACCAGCGTGTCTCGAGATGTTCAAGCGAGGGGGTGGGGCAAATCGTCAGGCTTTCACGTTTAACGGTGACATAGCTTCCTCCTGTCATCGGCAGATGGCGCGCAGTGGTGCGCGCCGCAAGGCCGATTTATAGAGCAAGGACACGGATTAGTAAATCGCCCTTTCAAAGCCATTTCACCTGCGGCGCCCACTGCGGGTACTCCGCGCGCAGGTGCTCCAGGCACTGGGCCAGCAACCGCGCATCGTCGGGCAAGCGCTGGCTCAATGCCGACCCGCCGTGGAACGACAATTGCCGTGGCATCTCCACCAGCCCGGTGATCGCGTCCCAGAACGCATCCCAGTTGCAGCCGTACCAAGCGGGAAACCCCAGGGCGTCGCGCAACAGGATGTGCAGTTCGGCCGAACTGCCCACCGCGCTCAAATCGATGTCCAAGCGCTGCAAACCAGTCACCTCCAAGCGGCTCCTGGATTCAGGCACCCGCACCGATCACTGGCGGACATACTGCACCTGCTTGCCATCGAAGACGTAGCTGACGTCATCGGCATCCCCCATCTTGCGGGTCTGGGTGTCGCCCGCAGAGGTGGTGCCGCTGAACTTGACCAGCAAGCGCGGCATCGGCCCTTGGGCCGCCACGAAATTCAGCTCGCCCTGGTTGGCGATGCAGGGGATCACCGTGCCGTCGTCGCAGGCCGCCGAGTTGTCCTCGCCGCTGAAGACCTGGCCCAGGTAGCTCCAGACCCAGCCGTCCTCCTCCGGGGTCTTGTTCGGGTTGAACACGAACACGGCATAACCGCTGATGCCATAGCCGCTGTCGAAGGTGGCCGTGGGCACCGCCAGCACCAGGCGGCCATCGTTGGTGCGGTACTCCAGGGCCTGGCGGCTGGTGTCCACTTCCTCGGGCTGCTCGCGGGCGCCGAAGAAGCCGATCTTGCGCTCGATGCTGCGAATATCGTAAGGCTGCTTCTGACCCGGGCGAGCCAGTTCGAAGGTCGCGTCCGCCAGCCGGACCTTGACGTCCGGGGCGATGAAGTCCTCACCTTCACGGGCCGCGCGGTCGCGAGTGAACCAGGAGAACGTCGCGTAATAGTGCTTGCCGCCCAGGTCGATCTCGCGGCCATACCAGAAGTTGGACACCACGCCATCTTCCAGTTCGAAGGTTTCGGCCTGGTCATCGATCTGGACGTTGTTGATCACCGCCAGCACCGCGCCAGGCGGGATCAAAGGGTCCTTGGCATAGACGGCCAATGGCGCCGCGAACGCCGCCGTGGCCAACGTCAGAGCGGCCAACGCCCGCCCCAGGCGGCCGGGCTTGGGCAAACCTGCCTTGTTGTCGATCTTCATCGCTAGAACATCCCTGTAGAACCAGTGAAAGAGCCCGAGGCCGGTGGCGCAGAACCTGTCGACTCCGGGTGATTGGGCGCGCGAATCATATAAGCAGGTTTTCACCCGCCACAAGATACTGGCACATGGCGATTAACGGCCCATGGGCCAGCGGGCGGTCGATCAGCAACAGCGCCTTGACCCAGGCCCGGCCTCAGCGCGACAGGAACCCTAGCACCTGCTCCAGAACGCCATGCGGATTTTCCCGGTGGGGAACATGGCCACACCCGGCAAAGACATGCACCCACGCCGGGCCGCCGGTCCCAGCGGCGATACGCTCAGGGTGCAACAACGAACCGTATTCGTCGCAATCGCCATGCAACACCAACAGCGGGCACTGCACCCGGGCCAACTGCGGGTCCAGGGTCCAGTGGCCGAAGGCAGCGTCCAGCCAGGTGTCGGTCCAGGCCCGCAGGACCCACGTCGCCTTGTCGCCATGGTATTTGTGCAATCGCTGCAACTGCCCGGGCTCGGCGAACTGACGCTGCGCCTGGCGGATACCGTCGCGGGTCCGCTGCTCGACGAAAGCCTGGGCCGACTCACTGATCACCGCCTCGCAGCCCTGTGGGTGGGCCGCCGCGCAACCAATGGCCATGCCACCACCGACGCTATGGCCAAAGACCACGAAGCGCTCGATCCCCAGGGTGTGGCACACGGCCTGGAAATCACCCTGCGCCTCGTCCTCGACGAAACAGGTAGGCGGCAAACCGCTGCGAGCCGCCGAACGGCCGAAGCCCAGGCGGTCATAGGCCACCACTCGGCGCCCACTGGCCAGGGCCAGGCGCTCGGGGAAGTCCCGCCACAAACTCACGCACCCCAGGGAGTCATGCAACAGCACCAGGGGTACGCCTTGCTCCCGGCCCGGGTTCCAGCATTGGGCAAACAGCTGCCCCCTCGGGGTGTCGATCCAGTGTTGCCGGGTAGAAACAGAAGGCATGCACATGCTCCGCGACAGTGAATGAAAGGCCGGGCATTCCGGGCGCATCTTGCCCCAGGGTCACTGGCCGAGGCGATAGGCGGTGGCACTGAACAGGGCAATGCGCCGCTCCTGGCTGTCCGTGACCATGACCTGGTAATGGGCGATGTTCTTCGTGCTGCCCACCAGGGTGGCGCAGGCCATCAACTCCTCGCCCTGGACCCTGGCCATGTAGCGGATCTCGGCTTGCAAGCCGATGTACAGCGCATTCGCGGCATTGCACGCAGCGGCGAAAGCAATGTCGGCCAAGGAGAACACCAGGCCGCCGTGAATGCCGCCCAAGGCGTTGCGATGCGCTTCGCCCAGCCGTAGCCGGCAGACCGCCTGCTCGAAACTGGCCTGCTGGTATTCGACCCCGAGCAGATCGGCAAAGCGATCCACCTGTCCCGTACTGGTTGCTTGCATCCCTTGCTCCTGGCCATGGGCCTGTTCAACGATGCCGCCCATCCTAGTCTTGCGATTGTTCCCGATCGGTGTTCTAAAGGGCCGATCGATAGTCCGATCAGGCCATGGGGGGATGCATGAACGAGGTAGCGATTCTGGCTTATGACGGCTGCTGGGCCATGGGCGTGTTCTCGGCCACGGACTTCTTTCGCATCGTCGCACTGCTGGAACAGCACCTCGGGGTCCCCCAGGGTTATCGGGCCAGGGTGCTGTCGATCGATGGCGGCCCGGTCCAGGCTGCCAGTGGCCATGCCATTCACCCGGATGCCGCGCTGGAGGCGGCCGACGACTGCCAGCTGATCGTGATTCCGCCCATCGAAGGCCCGCGCCTGGCCGCCGGCTTTGCTCCGGATGCCCGGGCCCTGGCCTGGCTGGCCCAGTGCAAGGCCCGTGGCGCGCGGGTCCTGGCGATGACCACCGGCGCCTGTCATGTGGCGGCGGCCGGGCTGGGCCGGGACATGCTCCTGGCCACCCACTGGGCCTATACCCGGCTCCTGAACAAACGCTATCCGGACTGCACCTTCGTGGCCCATTCATCCTTCACCCAGGCGCAGGGCATCTGGAGCAGCGGCTCGCTGGGGGGCGGCTTCGACGCCTTGCTGGAAATGCTCGCCCAGGACCAGGGCGACCGCTTCGCTCAACTGTGCGCAACCCACCTGCTGGTCTCGATGCCCGAGCGCCTGAGCCCGATCCTGCCGGGGCATCGCAATCATCGCGACCCAGTGGTACTCAAGGTCCAGGACTGGATCGAGAACCATCACCGGCAAGCCATCAGCATCGCGAGCCTGGCTCGTGAAGCCGGCCTGAGCGAGCGGACCCTCAAGCGCCGCTTCCAGTTGGCGACCCACTTGCCGCCCAACCTCTACGTGCAGAGGGTGCGGGTCGACAAGGCCAAGAAACTGCTGCTGTCCAGCGGCCTGCCGGTCAAGGCCATCGCCTATGAAGTCGGCTACGAAAACGTAAGTTTCTTCATCCGCCTGTTCAAGACCCAGGTGGGCCAGACCCCAGCCCAGTGGCGCGATGGCGCCAGCCTGCCGGCACCTTGAACGCCAGCGCCCCATGGGTTGCCAGCACGTATTGATATCCCGGCGCAGCGAGCATCCCTGGGCTCGACCTCGACCTCGACCTCGACATCGAACACCGCCTGCGCCACGTTCCCTCCCCCCTAGCGCACCGACAACCAGGCTGGCACCAGATGGCAACTGCCCTGGCCTCTGCGGCCAAGCCGCCCCAAGCGCTTTTGTATAACTTGACCTGGCAGGCGAGCCGCACTAGCCAGTCTCCATCGCCTCCCGGACCGCCTGCATGCGCACCACCAAAAAAACCAATAAAGAGGGTGAGTAGATGACTGCGAGCAGACTCTACTGCGGGGCGTCGAGCCATTTGCCGGAACGCGCTGCGGCTTGCGCGACACGACCGGGGCATGGGTACGGTGCGTACCACAGCCCTGCCGGCGAACCACTTCCGTGCAATGCGGAACAGCGTCACCCCTACCCTTGCGAGTCACTTCGAACTGCTTCCCGATAAACACAAAAAGCTCCCCAGGAGAAGTTCATGACACACCCTTCGCTTTCGCTGTTGGGCGGCGCGCTGTTGGCGCTGCTCGGTACTGTCCAGGCACAGGCTGCCCCCGCGGCCGACCTGAGCCAGCTGGGCAATCGACTGACCCCCATCGGGGCCGAGAAAGCCGGCAATGCCGACGGCAGCATCCCGGCCTGGACCGGAGGCCTGACCCAGGCTCCCACCGGCTGGTCGGCCGGCCATGGCAATCCTTACGCCAGTGACAAACCGCTGTACTCCATCGACTCGCGCAACCTGGCCCAGTACCTGCAACTGCTGCCCGCAGGTCAAGCGGCCCTGATCAAGGCCTACCCAGGCTACCGCCTGGACGTCTATCCGACCCGGCGCAGTTGCCCGATCCCGGCCGAAGTGGCCGAGCGCACCCGCACATTCGCCGGCCAGGCACGCATTGGCAGCGATGGCTGGCGCCTGGAGCAGGCCGCGGGAGCAGCGGTACCGTTCCCGATTCCGCAGAACGGCATCGAAGCCATGTGGAACTACAAGCTGCGCTACATGGCCAAGGGACGTCGAGCGCAGATCTCGTTCCTGCTGCGCGAAAAGAATGCGGCCCTCTCCGAGGTCCGGCAGTGGGCCTACGAGTACTACCCCTACAACAATGCCGCGGTGAAAGCACCGGGCGACACCGACGGCATCGAGGCCAAGCTGCTGTATGACGTGCTATCGCCGTCGTCCAGGGCCGGGGAGATGTACCTGGTGCATGCCTTCCTCGACAAGGTACAGAGCTCATGGATCTATTTCCCCGGCCAGCGGCGTGTACGCCAGGCACCGTCCTTTGCCTATGACAACCCGATCGCCGGCTCCGACAACCTGTACTTCGTCGACCAGATCAACATGTTCACCGGAGCGCTGGATCGCTACGACTTCAAGTTGCTGGGCAAGCAGGAAATGATCGTGCCGTACAACTCCTACAAGCTGGTCGACAAGGCCAACAAGTACGAGCAACTGATCGGCCAGGACTACCTCAACCGCGATGTGCAGCGCTACGAGAAGCACCGGGTCTGGGTGGTCGAGGCCACCGTCAAGGCCGACAAGCGCCACTCCTTCGCCAAGCGCGTGTTCTTCTTCGACGAAGACAGCTGGAGCCTGTTGCACGTCGACATGTACGACGCCAAGGGCAACCTCTGGCGCGTCCAGGAAGGCAGCCTGTGGGCCGCTCCCGAAATCCAGGCCTGCACCAGTTTCGAATACCTGAGCTACGACCTGATTGCCCGGCGCTACATTGCCGATGGCTTCACCCAGGAAGGCCAGGTGCTGGATCTCACCGCCGGCCAGGAAGGCCGGGTCAACGACAAGATGTTCAACTCCAACGAACTGCGCCGTCGCGGCGAACGTTGATCGACCCGGGGAAAACGCCATGCACAAGTATAAAAAAGGCGGCGACTCGGTGCCCAAGCCAAGCCTCTGCTCGCGCAAGACCCTGGTCCTGACCATGACCGTGGCTTCCAACCTGGCCTGGATACCGGCCAGCCACGCCGTCCTCTTCGGCAGCGCGGACGGCCTGTCAGGCAGCTTCGACTCCACGCTCTCCTATGGTTTTGCCAGCCGCCTGCAATCCCCCGCATGCCGCCAGCTGGGCGGCGATAACGGTGGTTGCAACAACGGCATCGACAACGAGCTGGGCCGCTACTACAACCTCGGACGCGGCAACGGCTATGCCAATGCCGATATCAACTTCTCCAACTCCGACGATGGCGACCTGAACTATCGCAAGCACGATGTATATTCCCAGGTCGTCAAGGGCACCCATGAGCTGAGCCTGAAGTTCGGCGATGGCTGGAGCGCGCTCGGGCGCGTGGCCTGGGCCCGGGACTTCAAGATGGACGATACCCGGCGCACCGACCTGGAGCACACGGCCAAGCGCGATGCCACCGAGCGCTTCGACCTGCTGGACCTGTGGCTGGCCAAGAGCTTCGACATCGCCGACATGCCGGCCAAGGCCAAGCTCGGCAACCAGGTGATCAGTTGGGGCTCGGAGATCTTCATGTCCGGCGGCATCAACCAGATCAACGCCCTGAGCCTGCCCAAGTTCCACACCCCCGGCACCCAGCTCAAGGAAGTGTTCATTCCGGCACCGATGGCCTCGTTCAATATCGGCCTGACCGAGACGCTGAACCTGGAGGCCTACTATCAGTTCAAGTGGAATGCCTATGACGTGGACCCGGTCGGCACCTACTTCTCCACCACCGACGTGGTGGGCGAAGGGCGCCGCGCGATCTACTACCCCACCCACTATCTCGAGGGGTTGAGCCCCGGGGCCTGCGCTGGCACGCCCACGGGACGCTGCGGCGATCCTCTGAACACCGGCCTGGGCACCGCGCAACTGGTGGCAGCGGGCCTGGCGGTGCCTTATGCCGGCGAGCGCAAGCCGGGCGATGGCGGCCAATACGGCGTGGCACTGCGCTGGACCGCAGAGAGTATCGCCACCGAGTTCGGCTTCTTCTACCAGCGCTACCACGACAAGCTGCCATTCGTTGGCTACACCGCCCGCAACAACCCCGACAACCTGGTGGTGGACAACTACTTCATCAACTACGGCCAGGACAAAGACCTGTTCGGCATCTCGATGAGCACCATGGCCGGCCCCGTAGCCGTGGCCGGCGAGCTGTCGTTCCGCCCTCAGGACAGCGTCGCCATCGACCCCACCGTGCCCTTCGGCCAGGCCTTCAGCGGCGCGTACAACAAGTACAGCGTGTTCGATACCGGGGTGAGCAAGGGCTTCGTCAACGAACGCAAGTGGCAGGCCGACATCAACGCCATCTACAACTTCTCGGGCAACGACCCCCTGGGCTTCATTCCCGCCACGCTGGGTGCATCCGACGCCTTCATCCTGGCCGAAGCGGTGGTCACTCACTATCCGGGCCTGGATACCTCCGGCAAGGTTCCCTACGCCCTGCCGGACTACTCGATACCGGACAAGACCTCCTGGGGCTACGTGACCGAGTTCGGGATCAACTACCCGGACCTGTTCGGCAGCGGCATCACCGTCACGCCACAGTTGGATTTCAGCCATGACGTCCACGGCACCACCCCCAACGCCTCGCCCTTCATCGAGGGGCGCAGGTCGCTGAGCACGGCACTGCTGTTCAACTACCGCGACCGTTGGAAAGGCGGCGTGCAATGGGTGCAGTTCTGGGGCGGCGGCGCCAATAACCTGATGGCCGACCGTGATTTCCTCAGCGGCAATATTTCCTACTCGTTCTGACCCGGCCCCGGCTCGCCAAGGGTCCGGGAGCGGCTTGCCGCACCGGTCGCCACTGGCGGGCTGCGCTGTATCGAGGCATTCCATGCTGGCTTTTTTGGTGTCGACACTTGAGCGTTTCTTCTTCCGCCACCGCCTGGCTACCCTCGCCGTGCTGGCGGTGATCACCCTGGTCATGGGCTCTTTCGCTTCTCGCCTGGAGATGTCGGCAGGCTTTGACAAGCAGTTGCCGCAACAACATGCCTTCATCAAGACCTTCAACCAGTACCGCGATGTGCTGTTCGGCGCCAACCGGGTCATCGTGGTGCTGCACGCCAGGCACGGCGATATCTGGAACAAGCAGGCGCTGACCCGCCTGTACGACTTGACCCAGACCCTGTTCTTCCTGCCCGGGATCGACCGACGCAGCGTGACCTCGCTGTGGACCCCGAACATCCGCGCGGTACAAATCACCGAGCAAGGCATGAAGGCCGAGGACGTGGTCGGTGGCGATGTCACCGTCGGCACCCTGGACGAACAGGCGATCGCTGGTATCCGCGAGCGCACCATCATTGGCGGTTTCATCGGCAGCCTGGTGGCCAACGATCAGTCAGGGGCCATGGTAGTGGCCGAACTGGCCGACCCGGACCCGCAAACCGGCGCGAGACTGAACTACCTGGAGTTCAGCCAGCGCCTGGAAGACCAGGTGCGCAGCCAGTACGCCGACGCCGACTACGACATCCAGATCATCGGCTTTGCCAAGCAGATGGGCGATATCGGCGCCGGAGCCAAGAGCGTGGTGGAGTTCTTCGGCCTGGCCTTCGTCCTCACCGCCCTGGCGGTGTACTGGTACACCCGCTCCTGGGTGCTGACCCTGCTGCCGTTGCTGTGCTCGCTGGTGTCGGTGGTCTGGCAGTTCGGCACCTTGACGCTACTGGGCTTCGGCCTCGACCCACTGGCGATCCTGGTGCCGTTCCTGGTGTTCGCCATCGGCGTCTCCCATGGGGTGCAGCAGGTCAATTTCATCGCCAAGGAAATCTGCGCCGGGGCCACTGGCATGGGCGCTGCGCGCAGCAGCTTCCGGGGCCTGATGATTCCCGGCACCCTGGCCCTGATCACCGCCTTCGTCGGTTTCGCGACCCTGGTGCTGGTGCCTATCCCGATGATCCGCGAGCTGGCCATCACGGCCTCGGTAGGCGTGGCCTACAAGATCGTCACCAACCTGATCATGCTGCCGCTGCTGGCCAGCTACTTCAGCTTCGATCGTGCCTATGTGGCCCGCCTGGAAAAGCTGCGGGCCTGGCGCGACGACACCATGGTGAAACTGGGGCGGATCGCTGAACCTCGCAATGCGTTCATCGCCACCCTGCTGTGCCTGGTGCTCCTGGCCGTGGCGGTCTGGCAGAGCCAGGGCCGGCATATCGGCCATGTGCTGCCGGGGGCCCCGGAGCTGCACGCCGACTCGCGCTACAACCTGGACGTGCAAAGCGTGGTCGGGCACTTCGCCCTCGGCCTGGACCTGTTCACCGTCGCCGTGGAGACCCCGGCGGGTGGCTGCTACCAGCACGAGACGATGACCTACGTGGATCGCCTGACCTGGTACCTGGGCAACGTACCCGGGGTGCTCTCGGCGCAATCGCTGCCAGGCATGACCAAACTCGCGGCCTCCGGCGTCAACGAAGGCAATCCCAAATGGGCCGCGCTGCCCGCGGACGAGCTGTCGCTGGGCGAGGCCGTGCGCCAGGTGCCCGAGGCCCTGCGCCTGTACAACGCCGACTGCACCCTGCTGCCAATCAACCTGTACCTGGCCGATCACAAGGCCAGTACTCTCAAACGGGTGGTGCGGGCCGTAGAGGACTACCGCGAGCAGTACCCCATGGCCGGGGTCACCGTGCGCCTGGCCAGCGGCAACGCTGGCGTGCAGGCCGCCACCAACGAGGTGGTGGAGTCTTCCGAGCTGCCGATGATGCTCTATGTCTACCTGACCATCGTGCTGCTGGTGTTCCTGGTCTATCGCGATTGGCGGGCGATGCTGGCCTGCTGCCTGCCACTGACCCTGGCCACCTTCCTCGGCTACTGGTTCATGAAGGCGCTGGATATCGGCCTGACCGTGGCCACCCTGCCAGTGATGGTACTGGCGGTCGGCGTCGGCGTGGATTACGCGTTCTACATCTACAACCGCCTGCAGATGCATCTCGCCCAGGGCCGGGACATCGTCAGCGCGTTCCAGCACGCCCTGCGCGAAGTGGGCGTGGCCACGGTGTTCACGGCCCTGACGCTGTCCGTGGGAGTCGCCACCTGGTCGTTCTCGGCCCTGAAGTTCCAGGCCGACATGGGCCTGCTGCTGACCTTCATGTTCATGGCCAACATGCTCATGGCAATCACCCTGCTACCGGCATTGGCGGTGGTCCTGGAAACCCTGGTTCCACGACGGGGGCCGATCCGTGCGCCCCTGATTGCGCACTGAAAGAGGAGAACCCCCGATGCCTGCAATCCGCTTGCTGAGCCTGCCCCTGCTGCTCCTGGGCCTGGCCTTCGGCGACCAGCCATGGGCGGCCCAGATGCCCGCCAGCCCCCTGGACAATCCACAGCACGCCTCCCTGGTGGCGGTGGCCAAGGCCGGCCAACGCCTGGTGGCCGTTGGCGACCATGGCGTGGTGATCCTCTCCGACGATGGCCAAGCCTGGCACCAGGCGCGAAGCGTGCCGGTGGATGGCTTGCTCACCGCCCTGAGCTTCATCGACCCGCGCCAGGGCTGGGCGGTGGGCCACGCCGGACTGTTGCTGCACACCGACGATGCCGGCGAGACCTGGACCCGCCTGCCCGACCTGGAACAACAACCGGTGCTGCTCTCTGTATGGTTCGAGAATGCCCGGCACGGCATCGTCGTCGGTGCCTACGGCTACGCCGCGCAGACCCAGGACGGCGGGCAGAGCTGGCAACGCCTGCAAGTCGGCGAGGAAGGCAACGACCGACACCTGAACCAGATCTTCGCCTCCGGCCAGGCGGGCCTGTTCATCGCCGCCGAAGCCGGCAACGCCTACCGTTCCAGCGACCATGGCAGTACCTGGCAGGCACTGGACACCGGTGCCAGCGGCTCGCTCTGGAGCGGGCTCGGCTTGCGCGATGGCCGGGTATTGCTGGCAGGCATGAGCGGCCGGGTGCTGCTCGGCGACCCGTCGGGTACGCAGTGGCGCGCGCTGGACAACCCCAGCCAAGAGTCGATCACAGCGATCACCCAACTGGCCGACGGTCGCGTGGCCCTGGTGGGCAATGGCGGCCTGATCGCGGTCGCCGAGCAGGACCTCGAACACTTTCGCGTCACCCGCCAGGAACAGCGCCTGAACCTCTCGGCCCTGGCCCCTGGTGCCAACGGCCAGTTGCTGCTGTTCGGGCCGGCCGGCGTGCTCACCCATTAACCCTGCCCCTTTTACTTGAGCATCCAACTGGAGAGTCACCATGGCATCCGAAGCATTCATTCACGATTTCGCTCGGGAGTTGGCCAACCGCGCCTTCGCCCTGATCACCGTCCGGCGCCTGTGCGAGCGCCTGGAAGGCGACAAGAGCCAGGTGTTCTGGAAAACCTACTGGGACCTGGAACTCTTCAACGCCGATCGCTACGGGGCGGCGGCCCGTCACTGGGGGCTCGATGCCACGCCCGCCGCCATGACCCGGCTCAAGGCCTGGCTGATTTCATCGACCCCCAAGGTGCTGCTCGGAGCCCTGGTCAGGGTCTTCCACAAGGGCACCATCGATTACGTCGACTGGCTGCGCAAACTGCGCCAGGCCGGGCCTGTCGAGGCCCGGGCATTCCTGGACTACATGGTCGAGCAAGAGGTACTGCAGGTGGAAATGATGCAACTGGCGATCGCCGGTCGTTACTCGGACATCGCCCAGCGGGCCGACGCGTTCTTCCTCAAGTACAACGGCGTCACCCTCGGCGCCCAGGCCCCCTCAGAGTCCCAGGGCGCAGGGGCTTGAACCCCCCAAGGCAGTTTTTTACAGGACCTGGGGAGCGTCCCGGCCAGGCGATCTACAGCCCTGGACGGCCCCCACAGCAAGCGGCATCACCCAGGGCGGCCCCAACCGGGGCAGCGCCGGCGGAGGCCAAGACAGTCAACCCCGACAATGTTGGTACAGAGGTAAAAATGGCAACCCTTCCCAAACGCATGGCCGATGAGCTCTACCACGACCTGATGTCCTCCACCGCAGTGCTTGAGATCCGCCGGGAAGTCCGGGCATTCGCCGACGAATTCGTCGCCCCACGGGCCTACGAAATCGCTCACCGAGACGAGAGCGTGGCCAACTTTCCCCGGGACGTCTTCGATGCCATGGCGCGCCACGGCATCTTCCGCATCCCTTTCCTGACCCAGGATGGCGGGCTTGGCCTGGAGCACCGGGTGCTGGCCACGGCCACGGCCTGCGAAGAGCTGGCCTACCACAGCAATTCGATCGCGGCGATCTTCGACGTGCATTGCATCCTCGCCGGACGCACCCTGGAGCGAGGCAGCGACTTCATCCGCGAACGCTATCTGCGCCCTTTGATCAACGGCGACAAGATCGGCGCCTTCGCCACCACCGAGCCCCTGGCCAGCACCGACCTGTCACCCAAGGCCGTGGCCACCAGCGCCCGGCTCGAGGGCGATCGCTACATCGTCAATGGACACAAGCGCTTCATCACCAACTCGCCGGTCGCCGACTTCATCGTGGTGCTGTGCCGTAGCGAAGAGGACGGCATGGTGGAGCTGGTGGTGGAGACCGACCAACCGGGCGTACGCATCGGCAAGCCCGATCGCAAGATGGGCAATCGTGGACAACTGACGGCCGACGTGCACTTGCAGGATGTGGAAGTGCCCCTGGAACGGCGCATCGGCGAGCCCAACCAGGGGCTGCGGGTGGCCCTGTCGACCCTGACCTACGGCCGCATCGGCATCGCCGCTACCGGCGTGGGCATGGCCCAGTCGGCATTCGACCACTCCACCGGACACCTGCGCAGCCGCGAGGCATTCGGCAAGAAACTGGGGGCCTTCCAGCACTGGCAGTTCCGCATGGCCGAGCGCGCGACGCACATCGAGAACGCCCGCAACCTCTATATCAAGGCGGCCCTGCGCATGGACCTGGGCAACGAGTTTCCGGAGCCCGAAGCGGCCATGGCCAAGTACTATGCCACCGAAGCGGCCGGCGACATGGCTCGCGATGCCGTGCAGATTTTCGGTGGCTACGGCTTCCTGCGCGAGCTGGCGCAGGACGGCAGCCACTACAAGGTCGAGGAGATCTATCGCGACAACAAGATCAGCGAGATCTATGAAGGCACCAACGAGATCCAGCGCATGGTCATCGCGCGGCAGATCTTCGGCAAAGCCCTGGTGGGCTGACCCGCCCCTGGGGCATCCGAGCGCTGGAGCAGCCGGGCCGCGGACCGATCCGGGGCGCGCTGCGGCCCGGCGCCATGGGCCCCACGCCTGACCTCACTCCCCCGTGGTGACACGGCGATAACCGCTGTCGGGGCTGTTCACCAGCAACAGCCCCAGCAGGCCCAGCCCGAGCATCGCGACGATGGCCCCGCTGAGCCCCATCCAGGCGATGCCCGCCTGGCCGATGGTGATACCTCCCAGCCAGGCGCCCAAGGCGATCCCCGCATTGAAGCCGGCGATATTCAGCCCGGCCGCTACGCCCTGGGCATGGGGCGCATGCCGTTCGGCGACCCCGATCAAGCGGGCCTGTAGCGCCGGCACCGCCGCATAGGTGAACAACCCGAGCAAGGCCACCAGCACGAACATGGCCCCCGCAAACGTTGCCAGGCCCCACATGCCCAGCGTGCAGGCGGCAATGCCGGCGAGCACGATGGCACTGGCGCGGTTGACCCCGAGGCCGTCGGTCAAACGGCCGCCAAGCCAGTTGCCGACCGCAGCCAGCACGCCATAGGCCAACATGAAGAGGCCAAGCGTCGTGGAGCTGATCTGCGTCACTTCGGTCAGCAGCGGCGCAATGTACGTATAGGCGCTGAACGAACCGGCGTAACCGAGCACGGTCACCAGCGCCGCCGTCAGTAACGCTGGATGCAGGATCGCCTTGAGGGCCTGGCCCGCAGACTCGCGCTGTTGCCCCGCGACCCTGGCCGGCTCCCGCATGCCCAGCAACAAGCCAAGGAAACCCAATGCACCGAATGCGGCAATCGCCCCCAGCACCGGACGCCAGGACAGCAAGCTGCCCAGGTAGGTGCCAATGGGCACACCGATCGCCATGGCGAGGGTGAAACCGGCGAAGACCACGGCCACCGCGCGCCCCGCTTGCCCGGGGCCGACCAGGCGTGCTGCGGTGCTGGAGGCCACGGCCAGGAACAGGCCATGGCCCATGCCGGCGACGAAGCGCGCGACCAGTAGCAACGCCAGGCTGTTGGCGAACGCGGCAACCAGGCTGCCGGCACAGAACACCAGCACGGTCACCAACAGGGCGTGCCTGCGCGACCATCCAGCGGTCAGGGCACTGAAGATTGGTGCGGCGAACGTCGCGCCCAGGGCGTACAGGGAAACCGCACCACCGGCCTGCTCGACATTCACGCCCAGGTCCCGGGCAATAACGTCAGCCAGGCCGATGGGCACGAATTCAGCAAGGCCCAGGGCAAAGGCACTGAGGGTGAAGATATAGACGATGAATGGCATGGAAGCTCTCTCGAAACACTGGTTGGGCCGGCTCGTGGCCGTGCATGCGGCGGATCGTAGAGAGGCGTTACAGATACGAGAAATTATCCTTTATTGACCTTTACCAAAATATTTTTATAGCTCAAGCCGGGCTTGGCCCTATGCTGGCAAGCCCTTGGTCGGCGATGGATACCCTCGCCGGGCGCTTGTTGCTCAACCCCAGGAACACTTCGCGAGGGCGCCCACTGCGGCGCGATACCGTTTCATGAGCCATCTGGACCACCTGCGTACCTTCATCGAGGCCTATCGCCTGCAATCGTTCTCGCGTGCGGCCCAGGCCCTGGGCATGACCCAGCCTGGCGCATCGCTGCACATCCAGGCGCTGGAGGCCTTCGTCGGCAAGCCGCTGTTCGTGCGACGCTCACGCGGCGTGACCGCGACCGAAGCGGCGGACGAACTGGCGCGGGCCATCGGGCCGATGCTGGACGGCCTGGAAATGCGCATGGCGTCCTATCGCCTCGGCGATGAGATGAGCGGCACCGTGCACATCGCCGGGCCCTCGGATTTCATCCACGGCAAGATCGCCGCGGGCCTGGCGCCCCTGCTGGACCAGGGCCTGCAGATCCGCCTGCACACCGGCAATCGCGAACGCATCTACAGCCTGCTGGACAACTCGACCGCCGACCTGGCGATCACCGCGTCCCTGCCGGACGAGCATGCCCACGGTTTCGCCCGGCTGCTGACCGAACGATTCCTCTTGGTTCTGGCCCCGGAGCTGGCCAGGAAACTGGGGCCGCGCCCCTCGGCCGAGGAACTGGGGCAACTGCCACTGCTGGCCTACGATGAAGACCTGCCGCTGATCCGCCCGGTGTGGACGGCGCTGTTCCAGTTCGCGCCAACCCTGCAGGCCGCGCTGACCATTGCCGACCTGCGGATCATCCAGGACCTGGTCGTGCAGGGACAGGGCTGGAGCGTACTGCCCGACTACCAGTGCCGCGAAGCGCTGGAAGCCGGCCGCCTGGTGTCCCTGACTCCGCTCGAGGAGGCGCCCAGCAACGAGCTGTACCTGGTCTGGAACAAGACCTCGATGCGCAATCCACGGCTGGTCCATGTGCGCGATTTTGTCCTGAGCCTGTTCGCCGACGCTCACCCTTGAACGCCACGCTGCCCGGCCCCGGGAGCCGGTGCTAGACTGCGCGGCTTTTTTCCAGCAGGGCCGGCCAATGCAGCGCATCGTGATACTGGGCAACGCCGGGAGTGGCAAATCCACCCTGGCCCGTGAACTGGGACGCCGTCTGGCAGTGCCGGTGGTGCACCTGGACCGGCTGTTCTGGGAGCCCGGCTGGGTCGAGGCCGATACCGAGGTATTCCGCAGCCGGGTCCGCGAGGCCGTCGCCACGGATGCCTGGATCTGCGAAGGCAATTACTCGCGGCGCACCTTCGACCTGCGCCTGCCCCGCGCCGAGCTGGTGATCTGGCTCGACACCCCGCGCACCACCTGCCTGCGCCGGGTGTTCATGCGCAGCCTGCGCAACCGTCCACGCGCCGACCTGCCGGCAGGTTGCCGCGAGCAACTGAACCTGGAGTTCCTCAAGTTCCTGGGTTTCGTGTGGCACTTCGACCAGCACAATCGCCCGGGCATCGAACAGGTCCGCCAGGCCGTGGCGCCCCAGGTGCCGGTGATTCATCTGCGAGGCGTGCAGGACATCGACAGCTGGCTCAAGACGCTGCCACCCCGCCTGCCGGGCTGAACGCGACAGCCTGGACCGGTCGGCGGCCATGGCGCAAAAGCGCAAGACTTCCGGGTGAAAAACCGGATAATGGCGGCCTTTTCGTCTTGCTCGTTATTCTGGTAGCCCCCCATGGAAATCAAGGTCAACTTTCTCGACAACCTCCGACTTGAAGCCAAGTTCGATGACTTCACGGTGGTGGCCGACCAGCCGATCCGCTACAAGGGCGACGGTTCGGCACCGGGTCCGTTCGACTATTTCCTGGCTTCCTCGGCGCTGTGCGCCGCCTACTTCGTGAAGCTGTACTGCCAGACCCGCGACATCCCCACCGACAACATCCGCCTGTCGCAGAACAACATCGTCGATCCGGAAAACCGCTACAACCAGATCTTCAAGATCCAGGTCGAGCTGCCGGCGGACATCTCCGAGAAGGATCGCCAGGGCATCCTGCGCTCCATCGATCGCTGCACGGTGAAGAAGGTGGTGCAGACCGGCCCCGAGTTCGTGATCGAGGAAGTGGAGAACCTGGACGCCGATGCCCAGGCCCTGTTGATGCCGAGCCTGGATGCCGGCACCAGCACCCGCATCCCCGGCAAGGACCTGCCGCTGGAGCAGACCATCGCCAACATGTCGGCGATCCTCGCGGGCCTGGGGATGAAGATCGAGATCGCCTCCTGGCGCAACATCGTGCCCAACGTCTGGTCGCTGCATATCCGCGACGCGCAGTCGCCGATGTGCTTCACCAACGGCAAGGGCTCGACCAAGGAAAGCGCCCTGGCCTCGGCCCTGGGCGAATTCATCGAGCGCCTGAACTGCAACTTCTTCTACAACGACCAGTTCTGGGGCCAGGAGATCGCCAACGCCGAGTTCGTCCACTACCCCGACGAGCGCTGGTTCCAGCCAGGGCGCAAGGATGCCCTGCCCAAGGAAATCCTCGACGAGTACTGCCTCGGGATCTACAACCCCGACGGCGAGCTGCGCGGCTCGCACCTGTACGACACCAACTCCGGCAACATCGAGCGCGGCATCTGCTCGCTGCCCTTCGTGCGCCAGTCCGATGGCGAAGTGGTGTACTTCCCCTCCAACCTGATCGAGAACCTCTACCTCTCCAATGGCATGAGCGCCGGCAACACCCTGGCCGAGGCCCAGGTGCAGTGCCTGTCGGAAATCTTCGAACGGGCGGTCAAGCGCGAGATCCTCGAAGGCGAACTCGCCCTGCCGGACGTGCCCCAGGAAGTGCTGGCCAAGTACCCGGGCATCCTGGCGGGTATCCAGGGCCTGGAGGAGCAAGGCTTCCCGGTGTTGGTCAAGGACGCTTCCCTGGGCGGTGAATTCCCGGTGATGTGCGTGACCCTGATGAACCCGCGCACCGGTGGTGTGTTCGCCTCCTTCGGCGCCCACCCGAGCCTCGAAGTGGCGCTGGAACGCAGCCTCACCGAACTGCTCCAGGGCCGCAGCTTCGAGGGCCTGAACGACCTGCCGCAGCCGACCTTCGAGAGCCAGGCGCTGATGGAGCCGAACAACTTCGTCGAGCACTTCATCGACTCCAGCGGCGTGGTCTCGTGGCGCTTCTTCAGCGCCAAGGCCGACTTCGAGTTCGTCGAGTGGGACTTCTCCAGCCAGGGCGCCGACTCCAACGCCGAGGAAGCCGCGACCCTGTTCGGCATCCTCGAAGGCCTGGGCAAGGAAAGCTACATGGCGGTGTATGAGCATCTGGGCGCCACCGCCTGCCGGATCCTGGTGCCGGACTACTCGGAAATCTACCCGGTGGACGACCTGATCTGGGACAACACCAACAAGGCGCTGTTCTTCCGCGAAGACATCCTCAACCTGCACAGCCTGGACGAAGACGGCCTGCGCGACCTGGTGGAGCGCCTGGAGCAAAGCGAGCTGGACGACTACACCGACATCACCACCCTGATCGGCATCGAGTTCGACGACAACACCGCCTGGGGCCAGTTGACCATCCTCGAGCTGAAGCTGCTGATCCACGTGGCCCTGGGCCAGTTCGACCCGGCCAAGGAACTGGTGGAGATGTTCCTGCAGTACAACGACAACACCGTCGAGCGCGGCCTGTTCTACCAGGCCATGAACGCGGTGCTGGAAGTGCAACTGGACGACGAGCTGGAGCTGGCGGACTACGAAGCCAACTTGCGCCGCATGTTCGGCAACGAGCGGATGGACGCGGTGATCGGTTCGGTACAGGGCCGCGTGCGCTTCCATGGCCTGACGCCTACCAGCATGCAACTGGAGGGCCTGGACCGGCACCTGCGGTTGATCGACAGCTACAAGAAGCTGCACGCGGCACGGGCCAGGATGGCTGGCCTGGCCAGCTGAGGGCAGTGTCAGAATGAGCATCGGCAGTTGAACCAACAAACCTTGTCCATGCGCCTGGAGCGCGTCGCGGCCCAGGTGCCAGCCGGGGCGCGCCTGGCCGATATCGGCTCGGACCACGGCTACCTGCCGCTGGCGTTGCTGAGCCGTGGCGCCATCGAGAGGGCAGTGGCTGGCGAGGTGGCACTGACGCCCTTCCACTCGGCCCAACGCAGCGCTCGTGCCAGTGGTTTCGGCCAACGCATCAGCGTGCGCCTGGCCAACGGCCTGGCGGCAATCGAGCCGGGGGACGGGATCACCGCCATCAGCTTCTGCGGCATGGGTGGCGAGACCATCCGCGACATCCTTGAGACCGGCAAGGCACGCCTCAATGGCCGCGAGCGCCTGGTCATGCAGCCCAACGGCGGCGAACAACCGCTGCGTCAATGGCTGATGGACAACGGCTACGCCATCCTTTTCGAAGAGGTGCTGCGCGAGAACCGCTTCGACTACGAGATCATCGTCGCCGAGCGCGGCGCCAGCCCAAGCTACAGCGCCGAGCAGCTGTACTTCGGCCCGCTGCAGATGCAGGAGCGCAGCCCGGCATTCCTGGCCAAGTGGCAGCGCAAGTTGCGCCAGAAGCACAAGATCCTGGCCCACTTCGCCCGGGCTCAGCAGGCGGTGCCCGAGGAGAAACTCCAGGACACCCAGCGCAAGGCCCGCTGGATCAGCGAGCTGCTGGCCTGAGTCTGCAGCGCTGCTTTCACTGGTAAAACCCGCTGTGTATCATCGGCCCAGGTCGATGCTACCTGCCGCTCGCATCCGCAAGGAATGGTGAAAGCATCGCTGTCCCCCTACCCTGTCGTCACTCTTGACAGTCGAGGCCCGGCAATGCGAGCACCCCTGCACCTCGGCGAACAGGAGCAACGATGATCACTCTCGAATACGCCAAGCAAATGGCCAAGCGCCTGCGCACCGCGCTCGCCGCCCACGACCAGTCGATCAGCCACGCCACCGCGCTGGAAAGCGTGGCCCGGCAACTGGGCTACAAGGACTGGAACACCGCCGCCGCAGCCCTGCCCCAGGAGCAACCCCAGGGAATCAGCTTCGACAAGGCCATCCCGATCCTGCGGATGTTCGACGAAACCAAGGCTCGCGAGTTCTACCTCGATTTCCTCGGGTTCGCCGTGGAGTTCGAACACCGCTTCGAAGCCGACCTGCCGCTGTACCTGGGCATCAGCCGCAATGGCCTGCAACTGCATCTGTCCGAGCACCATGGCGATGCCAGCCCCGGGGCGACGATTTTCGTGCCGATGCACAACATCGAACAACTGCGCGATGAACTGCAAGCCAAGCGCTACGGCTACGGCCGCCCCGATATCGTCGAAGAAGACTGGGGCAAGACCCTGGAAGTCTACGACCCCTTCGGCAATCGCATCCGCTTCTGCCAGGGCTGATCCTGCGCCGATCATCCAGAGCGCAAACGATCCGCTCCACGGGCAGGCCCAGTGCCTGCCCGTGGACGCTCATGGGCTAGGGTTTCAAAAATCCACCGAGGCGGACAGCTCGAAGGTGCGTGGCGCACCCAGGCCCAGGCTGGTGGTCAGCGGCATTCCCCAGTAGGCCTTGTTGGTGAGGTTGCTGACGTTGCCCCGCAGGGTCACCGGGCGGTTGGCGACCTGGGTGGCGTAGCGGGCGCCCACGTCGAACAGGGTGTAGCCGGGAATCGACTGCTGGTTGTCGGCGCTGATGTACTGCTTGGACAGCGCCGTGGCGTTGGCGGTCAGCGTCAGGCCCTGCAGCACCGGGGTATCCCATTCCACGCCGAGCTTGCCTTGCAGTTCGGGATAGCCAGTGGCGTTCTTGCCGTCGTTGCGGCCACCCTCGGTCTTGGTCAGCTTGGGGTCGACATGGGCGACGCCGCCCATCAGCCGCACGTCGTCCAGCGGCGCCCCGAAGAAGCCCCACTCCACCCCGCGGTTACGCTGTTCGCCCCCCATGGAGTAGATGTTGGTGGCCGGATCGGTGTAGCTGCCGGGACGGGTGATCTCGTACAACGCCAGGGTATGGGTGAAGGAGCCCAGGTCGAGCTTCAGGCCGACTTCCTTCTGCTTGGTCTTGTAGGGCGCGAAGATCGCGCCGGCGTTGGCGGCGGTCAGCGGCGCCATGCCGCCTTTGCTCAGGCCCTCGATGTAGTTGGCATACAGCGACAGGTCGTCGGTGGCCTTGAACAGCACCGCGGCCGCCGGGGTGGTGGCGCTTTCGTCATAGCGCGAGGTGCGCTTGCCGGTGCTGACGCTGAAGGTATCGCTGAGCACCTCCTGGCGGCGCACGCCCAGGGTCAGTTGCAGGCGATCGTCCAGCACCGACAAGGTATCGGCCACGCCGTAGCTGCGCAGGCGGCTCTCGCTGTGCATGATCAGCGGCCAGCTGGTGGGCGCCTTGGGACCCCAGGTCGGGTGGTAGATATTGGTGGTCCAGTCGGCACCGGGCACCGAGCGACGCCCCCAATCCTTCTTCTTGTCCGAGTACTGGGTAGCGTTCAACGACCACTGGTGCTTGATCTCGCCCGTCTGGAACTGGCCCTTGAGGCCGGTTTGTGCCGAGACCTTGCGCACCTGGAACTTCAACTGGCCCATGCTGCTGCGCAGGTCGCCGGCATCGTTGATCACCGTGGCGATCATGGCGCCGTTGTAGGCGTAGTCGCTCTTGCTGCTGCCTACCGCGGCATAGGCGGTCAGTTGTTCACTGAGGTCGAACTCGCCACGCAGGATCGCGCCCTTGTCCTTGCTTTCCACCGTCGCCCAGTCGGGGTTGAGCAGCGAACCGGCCTTGGGCGGCCTGGGCACCGCAACCCCGGCAGCCAGGCCCATCCCACGGTTCTGGCCAGTGATGCGCTGGTCGGCGTCGTACAGGTCAAGGGACAACCGTGCGCGTTCGCCCCGCCAGTCCAGGGCCAATGACGCCAGGTCGGCTTTCTGCTTCTGGTGGTCGGTGGCCGCATCGCCTTCGCGGTGGACACCGTTGAAACGCACGCCGAACTGTTGGTCCTGGCCAAAGCGCCGGCCCATGTCCAGGTGCCCCCCGAGCTGCGAGTCGGACATGTAGCTGCCGGTCAGGCGTGTCAGCGGTTCGTTGCCAGCACGCTTGGGCACCAGGTTGACCGTGCCGCCCACCGAGCCGCCTGGCGGCATGCCGTTGAGCAACGCCGAGGGGCCCTTGAGTACTTCGATGCGTTCGTACATTTCAGGGGACACGCGATAGAACGGTGCCATGCCGAACAGCCCGTCGACGGTCACGTCGCTGATGTCCGAGGAGAAGCCGCGAATCGAGTAGTTCTCGCTAAAGGTGCCGGTCAAGCCGTTGCTGAACACTGCCGGATCGGTGGCGGCAATCACATCGGTGATGCTCTTGGCCTGGCGGTCCTCGATGTATTTCTCGGTGTAGCTGATGGTGCTGAACGGGGTCTCCATGAAGTCCTTGTTGCCCAGCAAGCCAAGCTTGCCCCCCGAGGCCACCTGCTCCCCCGCGTAGGCCGGTGGCAGGCTGGAGACGGCTTCGCCCTGGATCGTGGTGGCGGGCAACGCCAGTGCCCGGTCCTGGGTCGCTTCGGCCGGCTCGCGAACCTCTGCGCCCGCCGGCGCCGCCAGCGTGGCCAGGACCCCCAGGGCCAGCCCTGCCAGCCCGCGGTGGACGCCGACGGCCAGGGGTTTGGCGACCAACGCCTGGGAAAGGTGTGCATTGCGATGGAAAGAATGACGGTGAGTCACGCTACAGCTCCGTTGAAGTGAGAAGGCAGTGTTTTTTTGATTAGTTGGCTTGATTCGAATGCAAGAGCTAAGGCTGTTGATAATCACTTGCTACCACGCAAATACCGCGAACAGCCCTTAGCTCGAAGTCAGGGCTGATAACCCTTGATGACGTCGTCGATCATCAGCTTCACCGAGGTCGGGCTGGCGGCGGTGACGTACCAGGCCTGGGCATCGGCAAAGACCACACGGCCGTTCTTCCACGCGTTGGTCTGGCGCAGCAGCGGGTTGTCCAGGCTCTGGGCATCCAGGGCCGGGCGCCCTTCCATCACGGCGGTGCGGTCCACCACGTAGAGGATGTCGGGGTTGGCCTGCTGGATGAATTCGCTGGAGATCGGCTGGCCATGCAGGCCGGTCTCGCCCTCGGGGCTGGCCGGTTTCACACCCAGGGCATCGAAGATGAAGCCATAGCGCGAATGCGCGCCGAAGGAGCTGAAGGCGCCGTTGTTATGCAGCACGATCAGGGCGCGCTCAGGGCGACCTGCCGTGACCTGCCGGGCCTGCTGCACCCTGGCCTCCAGTTGCGCGGCCTGCTCCCGGGCCTGTTGCTGCTTGCCGAAGATCTCGCCGAGGCTCGCCAGGTGCTCCTTGATGACCTCGATATGCCGGCCCTGGCTGTCGCGGTAATCCACATCGAAATGCACTGTGGGCGCGATTGCGCTCAGCTCCTGGTAGTGACTGGCCTGCAGCGAGGTGATCAGGATCAGGTCCGGCTTGACGGCGTAGATCCGCTCCAGGTTGGGCTGGACGATCGCCCCCAGGTCCTCGACCTGGACCGCCTGCTTGTACCGGGCCAGGAAGTGCGGGATGAAATCCTTGGGCATGCCGGCCACGGGAATGCCCAGCTGGTCGAGGAAATCCACTTCGTTCATGTCCAGGGCCACCGTGCGCTGGGGCAGTCGCTCCACCAGCGTGGTGCCCAGCTGGTGCCGGACCGTGACCGGGGTATACGCCGGAGCCTGGTTGGCAGCAGCCGGAGCCTGGCCCGTCGCGGGCGAGGTGGCGGTTTTATCCTGGCAGCCCTGCCCGGCCAGGATCGCGGCCACCAACAGGGCCAACGTCCCATACCTGCTTGCGTGATGTCGGGTCATTTCAGTTCTCTTGCGGGGTTGAAGTAGTTGCACAGGTAGCCGCGGGCGTCATGGCTGATGCTGAAATCCAGCCCGTAGAGCTCTCGCAGCCGCTCTTCGGTCAGCACCTGGGCGACGCTGCCGGCGGCGTGCACGGCGCCCTTTTTCATCGCCACGATGTGGTCCGAGTAGTTGGCGGCGAAGTTGATGTCGTGCACCACCAGCACCACCGTGCGCCCCTGCTCGTCGCACAGTCGGCGCAGGGCGCGCATGATCTGCACCGCATGCTTGATGTCGAGGTTGTTCAGCGGCTCGTCCAGCAGCAGGTAGTCGGTCTGCTGGGCGATGGTCATGGCCAGGAACGCCATCTGCCGCTGGCCACCGCTGAGCTCATCGAGAAAGGCCGCGCGCAACTCCTGCAGCGAGAGGAAGGCAATGGCCTCGTCGATCGCCTGCTGGTCGGCCCGGGTCAGGGCGCCACGGCTGTAGGGAAAGCGCCCGAAGGCCACCAGTTCCTCGACCGTCAGGCGCAGGTTGAAGTCCGGCGCCTGGCGCAGGGTGGCCACCGTGCGGGCGTAGTCGCCGATGGCCATGCCACGGGTATCGCGGCCCGCCACCAGGATGCTGCCGCGAGTCGGTTCCAGCAGCCGCGCGATCATCATCAGCAGGGTCGACTTGCCCGCGCCGTTGGGACCGATCAGCGAGGTCAGGCGGCGGGCCGGGAACTGCACGTTGACCTCGTGCAGTACCGTCTTGGCGCCGTAGCTCTTGTGAAGGTCGTGGACGGTGATCATGCAGCTCCTCGGGTACGCAGCATCAGGGCCAGGAAGTAAGCGCCACACAACAGGTTGACCAGCAGGCCCACGGTGGTCTTGTAGTTGAACAGGTGCTCGACCAGCAGCTGGGCGAGCAGGAACAGGCCCACGGCGATGGCGCAGCCCAGGGGCAGCGTGACCCGGTGGCGGAAGGTCCCGGCCAGGGCATAGGCGATGTTCGCCACGAATACCCCCATGAAGGCCACGGGCCCCAGCAGGCTGGTGGACACCGCCACCAGGCCGGCGATCAGCGCCAGTTGCAGGCGCACGCAGCGTTGGTAGTCGACCCCCAGGGAGATCGCCTGGTCGCGCCCCAGCGCCAGCACATCGAGGGTCGCCAGGGTCTTGCGCCCTACCAGGCACAGCCCCGCCACCAGCAGCCCGGCGTACAGCAACTGCTGGGGCTGCACCCGGTTGAACGAGGCCTGGCTGAACCCCAGCAGCATGGAGAACTCCCCAGGGCTGGCCTGGTACTGGACGAACTGGGTGAAGGTACCGATGACCATGGTCAGCACCAGCCCCACCAGCAGCAGGAAGAACAGGTCGCGCCGGCCATCGCCGAACAGCCAGCGGTGCAGCGCCCAGGAATAGGCCAGCATCAGCAGCACCGACAACCCGAAGTTGCCATGGACGCCCAGCACCAGCAGACCGGACATGCCCAGCACCGCCACCAGTACCGCCTGCAACAGCAGGTACACCGCCTCGTAGCCCATGATCGCCGGGGTCAGGACGCGGTTGCAGGTCAAGGTCTGGAAGGCGATCGACGACCAGGCGACGCACACCCCGCCAATCACCATCGCCCCCAGCCGGACCAGGCGCCTGGGGATCACCTGGGCAAAATCCAGCCCCGAGTCCAGCAACAGGAACAGCAGCGCCAGGGCGAACACCCCAAGCCACACCCCATAGTGCGAAGGTTTCATCGGCGCCCCCGTACCAGCAGGATCAGGAACAGCACACCGCCGAGGCATCCGGCCGTCAGGCCGATGGGCACTTCGTAGGGGTAGATGACCAGGCGCCCCACCAGGTCGCAGACCAGCAGTAGCGATGCGCCGCCCAGGGCCACCAGCGGCAGGGTCCGGCCCAGCTGGTCACCGTGGCGCAGGGCGACCAGCTGCGGGATCACCAGGCCGACGAAGGGAATCGAGCCCACGGTGATCACCGTGGCCGATACGGTCACGGCCACCAGCAACAACCCCAGGGCCACCGTCGCCGGATAATTCAGGCCCAGGCTCGCGGCCATGCCCTCGCCCATGCCGAGCACGGTGAAACGCTGGGCATACAGATAGGCCAGGGCCACGATCGGCAGGATCAGGTAGATGATTTCGTAGTGGCCCTGGACCACCCGGGAGAAGTCCCCGAGCAACCAGCCCTGCATGCTTTGCAGCACGTTATGGCGATAGGCGTAGGACTCGGCGAGTGCGCTCAGCACGCCGCCGTACATCAGGCCGATCACCGGCACCAATGCTGCGCTGCGCAACGGCACGCGGCGGATGATCAGGACGAAGGCCAGGCTCGCGGCGAAGCACACCCCCAGGGCGAACAGCATGCGCCCCAGGGTGCCGGCGCCCGGCAGCAGCACCAGCGACAGCAGGATGCCCAGCTTGGCCGCATCCAGGCCGCCGGTGGTGGCCGGCTCGACGAACTTGTTGCGCACGATGTGCTGCAGGATCACCCCGCACACCGCCAGCCCCACGCCGCTGAGCACCAGCGCCATCAACCGTGGCAGGCGGCTGGCGGTGAGGGTCAGCCAGGCATCGCCGGCCCCGGACAACAGCTGCCCCAGGGAGAACTGCCGGGCGCCCACCAGCAACGAGGCGCAGCAGAGGATGACGAAGGCCCCCAGCCAGCTGGCACGCATCAGCGGGACGCTCCGATCCGCCAGCCCTGGGCAGCGCCACGCGGGTCGAGCAAACGCGCGTAGTACCCCGGTCTGGCACGCAGCTCATCCGGTGTTCCCTGCTCCACCACCCGTCCCTGCTCCAGCACTACGATCTGGTCGGCCATGGCCACCGTCGACAGCTGGTGGGCGATGACCACCAGTGTGCACTGGCCGCGCAACCTGGCCAGGGCCTGGGCGATGACCGCCTGGTTTTCGGCATCCAGGGCCGCGGTGGCTTCGTCCACCAGGAGGATCGGCGCCTGCTTGAGCAGCGCCCGGGCAATGGCGATGCGCTGGCGCTCGCCTCCCGACAAGCGCGCCCCGCCCTCGCCCACCTGGGTGTCGATGCCCTGGGCCAGGCGTTCGATGATCTCCACAACACCGGCCTGGCGCGCGGCCTCCATGACCTGGGCGGCACTGGCCTCGGGGTCGCCCAGGCGGATGTTGTCGGCAATGCTGCCCTGGAACAGGTAGGAATCCTGGAAGATCTGGCTGATGTGGCCGGCCAGTTGCGCCTCGGACATCTGCCGCACATCCACGCCACCGACCCGTACGCTGCCCTGGTCGACCTCGAAGAACCGGGCGATCAGCCTGGCCAGGGAGGTCTTGCCCGAACCCGACGCGCCGATCAACGCGGTCATGCTGCCCGGCGCCAGGCGCAGGCTGACGTCCCGCAGGACCTCGGGCTGCCCGGGGCCATAGGCGAAGCTCACGCCTTGCAGTTCGACCGAGGCATCGCCCGGCGCCTGGGGCGACTGGACCTGGGACAGAGGCGGCACGGCGAGGATTCGGCTGGCTTCTTCGAGCTGGCCCAGGGCCCCGCGCAGGGTCTCGCCATAGCTGGCCAGCTCCAGCAGCGGATCGACGAAGCGGCTGACCACTACCAGGGTCACCGCCAGGGCGATGGCCGGGCCGGTTTCCAGGCCCAGGCCCAACAGGCGTTCGAGCCACAGGCCGACACTCACCAGCAAGGCGGCGAAGATGCCCTGGACCACCCAGGTGTTGAGCACCGAGGATAACGACGACAAGTAGATCAAGCGCCCGGCGGACTGGCGCTGCTGGTCGATGGCCTGGCGCAGCAGGCGCGTGCCGCCCTGCTCGCCGTTGAACGCACGCAGCACCGACTGGGCCTGGGCGAACTCCACCATGCGCTGGCTGGTGTCGGCGAAATGCGCATGGAAAGCGCTATCGGCGCGACGCCCCAGGCGGGTCGAGAACGACACCGCAAGCGCCAGCAGCGGCAAGGCCAGGAGGGCCAGCAATCCGGTCGGCCAGTGCAGCACCCCCAGGGCGACGACCATCGCCAAGGGAGTCATCGCGGCACTGATCAGGGGCGTGAACACATGGGCCGGCAACTGCGCGATGGCCATCATGCCCTGGGTGATGACGTGGCCCAGCCGGGCGTTGTGCTCGGGCGTGAACCAGCCTACCGGCAGCCGGGCGATATGCTCGCCCATGCGCAAGCGCACGCCTTGCAGGACGGCGACACCCACCGCGACCCCGGCGCGCTCCACCCGGCGCCGCCAGAGCCAGCACAGCAGCACACCGGCCAGCAACAGCGCCAGCCAACCGATGGCCGCTTGCGTGTCGCCGGCCAGCAAGTGGCCGAGCAAGGGCACCAGGGCGGTGATGGTCAGGCCGCTGAGCAGGCCATAGCCCACTGCCATCCAGGCATAGCGACGCAATACCGGGACATCCTCGCCCAGCAGTTGGATGAAGGTCTTCAGCATGGTTGTGCTACCTGTTCCTTGCGGGTATCGCCATAGCCACCGAGCCTCCAGAGCCGTGCATACAGCCCTGCGTGCTCGAGCAATTGGGAGTGCCGGCCCTGTTCGCGGATACGGCCGTTATCGAGCACCACGATGCGCTCGGCGTGCATCACGGTGTCCAGTCGATGGGCGATCACCAGCAGGGTGCGGCCCTGGGAGAAACGCGCCAGTGCTTCCTGGATCGCCACCTGGCTTTCGGCATCCGCCGCGGCCGTGGCTTCGTCGAGCACCAGCACCGGTGGGTCGAGCAGTACGGCTCGGGCGATGCTCAGGCGTTGCTGCTCGCCCCCGGAAAAATGCGCGTCCTCGCCCACCACCGAGTCGTAGCCCCGTGGCAAGCGCAGGATCTGCTCATGGATATTGGCCAGGCGCGCGGCCGCTTCGATCTCCTGGCGGCTGGCCGAGGGTTTGCCCAGGGCGATGTTCTCGCCGACGCTGGCGTGGATCAGGCGCACGTCCTGCAACACGAAGCCGATATGGCGGTAGAGGCTGGCGCTGTCGAGTTGGCGCAGATCGACACCCCCCAGGGTGATGCGCCCGGTGCTGGGGTCGAAGAACCGCAGCAGCAGCCGCGCCAGGGTCGACTTGCCGGCGCCGGAAGGCCCGACGATGGCGGTGGTGGTACCGGGTTCGAGCACCAGGTCGATGTCCGCCAGCACCGGATGCTCGGGGTCGTAGCCATAGCTCACCCGCTCCAGGCGCAGCTCATTGCCCTGGGGCTGTTGCCCCGCACCGGGGGCCGGCTGTTCCAGCACTGGGGTCTGCAGCAAGGCCTGCACCCGCTGGGCCGCGCCGGTGGCACTGCCCAGGTCGTGGAGGATGTAGTGCAACAACAATACCGGCGCGCACAGCCCCGGGGTCACCAGGGCGAAGGGCAGCACGTCCAGCGGCGCGGCCCAGCCCTGGCTCACGAACAAGGTACCGGAGGCCAGCACCACCCCCAGTACCGAGACTGGGGCGACCATCGCGTTGGCGTTGGCCATGGCCGCCACCAGCGGACGGGTGAAGGCAATGAAGGTTTGGGCGAAGGCGTCGATCGCCTCGCGGTAGCGCACATGGGCCTGGCCACTGCTGCCAAAGGCCTTGATCACCGGGATGCCGTTGACGAATTCGACCACCGCATTGTCGATGCGCCCAAGGCCAGTGACGATCTCCTGCATGTTGGCGCCACTGGACTTCATGGCCCGCCCCAGGAACAGGAAGAACCCGGGAAACGGCAGCAGCGAGAGCAGCGCCAGGCGCCAGTCCATGGCGAACAGGTAGATCACCCCGATCAGCAACGCACCGCCGGCACGGCCCAGGGTGGTGAAGAAATGCGCGGTCAGGTTGTGCAGCGTGCCGATGTCGTCCTGCATCGCCCGCTTGACCTCCCCCGAGGCGCGGCCGGTGAACCAGCCCAGCGGCACCAGGGTCAGGCGCTGGACGATCGCCAGGCGCAATTGATGGGTGATGCGGTTGTCGGCCAGGTGCGCCTGCAACTCGCCGGCGCAAAGCAGCGCCATGCCGCAGAACAGGCTCGCTACGCCCACCAGCAGCAGCCAGCCAATATCGCCGGCCACATGGGTGGCGTCGCCCAGGGCCAGCCTGGCGATACGTTCGATAACCGCCAAGGGGACCAGGGTCAGCATCGATCCGCTGGCGGCCAGGACGGCCGCCGTAATCAGCCGACCGCGCACGGGAGTCAAGACCTGGCTGATCGGACCCTGGGCCTTGGAGTTGGCCGAGGTCGCGTCGTGGGTGCTCATAGATGAAGTTTTCCAGACATTCGAAGACCGGCCTGCCCCACCCGCCCCGGTAAACGGAGCCGGAAACCCTGGCCGGGGGTAGCTCATGGATAGATCTGAGAATCAGAATCATATTTAGTTGCATGACTATAAACTAATTTGCCAAATCCAGACAAGACAGCTAAAAGTCATGCCTCATCGAGCCAGGACCTCTCCATGGAACCGCCACAGAAAACCCCGGCGCGCGGGCGCCCGCGCACCATCACCCGGGAACGGATCGCCGATGCCGGCATCGGCATCGGCTTGTCGAACATCACTTTCGTCGGCGTCGCCGCCGCCCTGGGCGTCAGCCATATGGCGCTGTACAAGCACATCGCGGGACTCGATGCGCTCAAGAGCCTGATCGCCGAGGAGCTGTTCCAGCGCTGGCAGATCCCCCGGGTCAATGCCGAGCAGCGCACCAGCCTCAAGGACTACCTGATCCTGTTCGCCACCTCGGCACGGGAGTTCGTCAAGGCGCATCCGGGGTTGACGCCCTATATGATCCGCCGGCTGGCAGCGACCCAGCCGATGCTGGACAAGATCCACGAGCACCAGTTGCATATCGCCCAGGCCTACGACATCGACCCGCTGCAGGCCCGCTGGTTACTGGCCACGGTGGCGTTCCACTGCTTCGCCGTGGCCGATACGGTCTATGCAGTGTCAGGCCAAGAGCCGGAACTGGAGGCTGATCGCCTGGCAGAAGTGGCGGAGATGGAGGCCGAGCTGATCCAGGGCATGCACGCGCTGATCGTCGGCGCCCTGGTCCTGCTCGAGGAAGGCCTGATTCCAGGTTCCTGAGCCAACTGCCCGGCCGCCCAGCGGCCTACCGGAACAAGGACCGGAACATGCTATTTCACGATTTCGCGCTAGGGCACATCGAAGTGCAGGTACAGGGCCGCGCCCACGACCTGCACAACTTCTACCAGGCCGAGCATATCCAGTACGACATCACGAGCCGCACCCTGGCCCTGCACTTTCGCCGGTGGCCAGAACCCTGGGTGCCTCCCGAGGAGCCCGAGGCGATCGACCTGCTCTTCAGCGGCGTGAGCTACTTCTCGGCCGATGGCCGTGATTGCGCCTGGGGCCCGGAGGACGATCGTTGCCTGCACGCCATCGGCGTGGTGCCGCAGGATGCCGCCACCAGTGAGTTCTACCTCAGCGACGACTTCCCCACCGATCACCACCTGGTGATCGAGTTCCAGTCGGGGCTGATCCTGCGCCTGCAGGCCGAAGAGGCGCGGTGCAGCCTGCGACCCTGACGATCCGGGTTGCACGACACTCCTGTACCCGCTACAAATCCAGCCATCGAACCTGCAAACACAAAGGAGCTGTGCATGTCCGAACAACTGAAATCACTGTTTCTCTCGAGCCAGGATTTTTTCAGGGCGAACCCGGGAAAGGCCACGGCGACTTTCTCGGTGACCAGCAGCGGCGACGGTGCGCTGCATCGCCAGGTGAAAATCCGCGAGTTCATCCTGGATATCGATGAACCGCAAAACCTGGGGGGAACGAACAAGGGGCCCAACCCCGTGGAGATGGCCCTCGCCTCCCTGGCGACCTGCCAGGAAATCAGTTATCACCTCCATGCGGCCGCCCTCGGGATACCGCTCAAGGAAGTCAGCGTCACCCTTGAAGGAACACTCGATCTGAGGGGGTTCTTCGCGGTCGATGATGAAACCCGCCCCGGCTTCACCGGCATACGCGGGACGGTCAAGTTCGATAGCACGGCGAGTAGAGAGGAGCTCATGGCCCTCAAGGAAAGCGTTGACCACTCTTGCCCGGTCATGGACCTGTTCCGGAACCGGACGCCCGTTGAAATCGCCTTCTAGCCCCCGCGTCGAGTGAGCGGCTCCGGCTCGTTCACCCTCCCAAGGAGCGCATCGGCCCACGCCGACGCGCTCCTTGCCCGTCCTTAGAACTTCGTCTGCATCCCCACCCGCAGCGTGCGCCCCGGCGCGGGCATGAAGCTTTGCGCCAGCGGGTCGAGGTAGTAGCGATCGGTGAGGTTCTGCAATGAGACATTGAAACTGGTGTGATCCTGCAACTGATAGTTGAGGAACAGATCCACCAGGGCCACTTCCCGGTAGTTCAACTGCGGGGTGGTGGCGCCGGTCTGCCAGGGCTTGTCGGCGGTGACCGTCGGCCCCGAGGTATAGGTGATGCGGGTACCGAGGGTCAGGCTCTGGTCGAAGAAGCGCAAGCCGGTGGTCAGGTTACCGGCGATCCGCGGTGGGTTCTGGGTGTTGGTGTAGGAACCCATGAAGCTGCCCGGGGTGCAGTTCGGGGTATCGGCGGTTGGCTGGTAGCGGTTGCTGGTGGCCCGCATCGTAGCGGCGAATTGCGAGTCGCAGGTTTCGGTCTTCAGGTAGTAGGTGGACGACAGGTCGGCGAACACCCGACCGGCGTCGTAGCGGGTCTGCAGCTCCAGGCCGCTGGTCTTGAAGCTGTCGGTGTTGCTGAAGCGCATCAGGCCCCACAGGCCCGGGCTCGGATCGTAGTAGCGGGTGATGTAGTTCTTGATGGTGTTGTTGAAGTAGGCGACCTTGATCGCGGCCGAGTCGCCATCCACCAGCAGGTCCTTGCGCAGGGTGCTGGCGCCGATTTCCCAGTTGCTCGAGCGCTCGGGCTTGAGGTTCTTGCCCGGCATGGTCTGCAGCACTCCCTGGCTGGTCTCGAACAGCGACGGCATGCGCATGCCCTGGGTGTAGGAGGCATAGACGAAGGTATCGGGCGCCACTTCCAGGTTGACTCCGAAGGCCGGAGCGAAGGCGCTGCCACTGTTGCGGTCCTTGCCGGAGTAATCGTAGCCGGTGACCACCTCCCCCACCTGGGCACCATAGACGCTGGTGCTGGTGGCGCCATACTGGTTGTAGGGCGTGCCTTCGAATGGGAAGTTGGTATTGGTGAACACCGTACCGTTGTTCAACCGCGGGTCGGTGGCATCGGTGTACTGGCCGCTCTGGTCGGGGAACCACATCAGGTAGCCGTAGTTGCCGGGCTTGGAAACCATCACGTACTTGTGCTCGAGCTCCTCGCGGCGGGCACTGGCCTGGGGAATTTCGTCCTTGGTGCGGTAGTAGGTGTAGCGTCCGCCACCCCACAGGGTAAGGCTGTCCACAGGCTTGTATTCCAGCTTGCCGTTGAGGCTGAACTCCTGCCGCGAACCTTCGCGCAACATGCGGTTGGCATTGATGTCGTGCTGGGTGGTGGCTACGCCTTTCTGTGGCTTGAGGTCCTCGATCTGGAACGAACCGCCCAGGTCCAGCTTCAAGTCGCCGTAGTCGGTCTTGAACCGTGAGCTGTTGTTCAAGTCGCCACCGATGCGCTGGTCGGCCTGGCGGCTCCAGCTACGGTCCGAGCGATAGGCCTGGGAGGCCGGCGCTGCCACCGAAGTCAGCTGGCTGGTCTGTGCATCGGTCATCCACACGTTGGCGGTCAGGTCCACCAATGGGTTGTTATCGGGCAGGTAGTTGTAGCGCGCGGTATAGGTGTCGATCTTGGTCTGGCCCAACGGATACTGGTAGATGCCGCCGGTGCCGAAACGGAAGATGTCCGAAGGCATGATTTCGCCAATGCGCCCGTCGTAGCGGCGATAGCCCAGCTCGAAGGTGTGGCCGTCCGCCGGGCGCAGGGTGGTCTTGAGCAGGAACGACTCGGTCCGTGACGAGGAGTTGAGCACCTCCTCGCCGGCGTTGTAGGTCTTGGCCACGCTGCTCTCCTCATCGCCATAGCGGTTGTACACGCGGTAGCGGTCCTGGCCCTTCTTGCCGGCGAAGTAGTTGCCCTGGTTGCGCTTGGCATAAGCGGCCACTACGTCGAACAGGTCATGACGATAGGCGAACGCGGCGCTGCCGGCTTCCGCTTCCGAACCGAACAGGCCACCACGGCTCTGATGCGGCTCGGAGTACAGGTCCTGGGTCCTGGAATGGCCGTCCCGCGAGGCGGGGGCGACGCCGTTGTTCCACAGGTCGCCCTTCAAGCGCAGGCCGACATCCTTACCCTCGCGCAGGATGTCGTCGACGCCGATGGTACGCATTTTCACCGTGCCGCCGATGGCGCTGGAGGTCAGGCTCGGGCCCTTGTCGATGCTGACGTCGCTGATCAGGTCGGGATCGATGTAGCTGCGCTGCTGGGTGCCGGCGTAGCCGCGATAGACATCCAGTGCCTGCTGCGAACCGTCCACCGTCACCGCCACCCGGCTCTGGCCCTGGATGCCGCGGATGTTCACGTCCAGGCCGCCGCCGTTGCGGCTGTCGCCTACTTGCACGCCAGGCTGGCCCTTGAGCATGTCGCCCACCGAGACCACACCGAAGCGCTGCAGGTCTTCGCTGGAGATGTACACCGACGAGCGCGGCGCCCGGTAGACCTCTTCCTGGTTCGGGTCTTCACCCTTGACCTTCTGCACCGGCAAGGCCACCGACTCCTGGCGCAGGCGCAGGGCGTAGCCGCCGCCGGGCTGGTGCTGAAAGCCCAGGCCGGTACCTTGCAACAGCTGGTTCAAGCCGTTCTCGGCCGTGAACTCTCCATGCAGGCCTTGGCTGCTCTTGCCTGCGGTGAGCAAGGCGTTGCCGGCCATGCTGATCCCGGCCTGGGCTCCGAAGCGCGCCAGGACCTCATCCAGCGGTCCCGCATCGATCTGGTACTGGCGCTCGCCGACGGCGAACGCCAGCTCGCTGCCCAGTGGCTGCAAGCTGAGAAAAAGCAGGGCAAGAGTGCGGGTGCGCAAGGCACGGGCGGGGAATGTCATGCAAGGCTCCTAGGGGGTTGGCACCCACCTGTCCCGGTGGGTAATACCTGGAGGCCCCGCCAGCTCGGCAAAAACTGCGCAGGAGAAGAAAAATATTTTCAGGCGGGCACCAGGGTCACCCAGTAGCGGGTCCGGCGCTCGATACGCACGGGCAGCGTGCGGACCAGCAGCGCCAGGGCCGCATCGGTGTCGTCCAACTGGAAACTGCCGGTCACCCGCAAGGCCGCCACCGCTTCGCTGCACCGCAGGATGCCCGGGCGATAGCGCGACAACTCGGCCAGCAATTGGTCCAGGCGCATGCGTTCGGCCGGCAGGATGCCTCGCAGCCAGGCCTGGGCCAGCGACGGATCGACCGGGCTCGGCACCCCGACGCCACGGCTGTCGACCCGCGCCCGCCAGCCAGCCTCCAGGCTGAGGAAGGCCGGGCGCTGCCGAGCCTCGACCTGCACCTGCCCGCGCAACACCGTGACCTGGGTCCCCAGGGAATCATGGCGTACCAGCAGATGGGCACCATGGCCATGGAGCAACGCATCGGCAGTCAACAGTCGCAGGGCCGGAGCCTGCGCACGCACATCCAGCGCCAGTTCGCCCTCGATCAGTTGCACGTTGCGTCGCTGCGAATCGAACTGCAGGTCGACCGCACTGGCGGTGTTCAGCCACAGCGCACTGCCATCGGCCAGGGTCCAACGCCGCCGTTCGCCAATACCTGTGCGGTAGGTGGCCAGGGCCGAGCGCACCAGGGTCGAATCCGCCCCCTGCCAGGACACCCCGCCCAGCAACCCGAAAGCCAGCAGGCACTTGAGCAGTTGCCGGCGCCGCCGAGGATCGGTTCCAGCGGCCTCCAGGGTCCGCCGGGCCGTCGCATCGGCCAACAGCCCCACGCCCGGTTGCAACAACAATGGCAGGCTGCTGACCCGCTGCCAGGCCTGTTCATGTTCGGCACTCGCCTGCCGCCATCGCTCCAGGGCCTGTTGCTCGCCAACGCTCATCAGCCCGGACTGCGAGCGCACCAGCCAGTCGATGGCGCTGTCGCGCACCCGTGGATCGAGCGCCATGCCACTCATTCGAAACGGCTCGCGTAGCAGACTCTGAAGGCCTTGCCCATGGCTCGCTGCACCTGGGCCACGCTCAGGTTCAACTGCGCAGCGATCTGCGGGTAGGTCAGGCCGTCGAGCTGGGACAGGAAGAAAATCTGCCGCACCTGCATCGACAACCCCACCAGCAGCGAATCCAGCTCCAGCAGGGTCTCGATCATCAGGTGCCGCTCCTCCGGCGATGGTTCCTCGGCCACCGGTCGCGCCGCCAGGGCTTCCAGGTAAGCGCGCTCGATCGCCTGGCGCCGCCAGCGGTTGATCAACAGGCCGTTGGCGATGGTGGCGAGAAATGCCATGGGCTGGCGCAACTCATGCACGTCTTCCTTGGAGCGCAGCACGCGAATGAAGGTGTCGTGGGCCAGGTCCTCGGCATCGGCACTGTGCCCCAGGCGCCGGTGCAGCCAGCCACGCAGCCAGCCATGATGGTTCACATACAACTGGGCGACGGGCGAGGCAGTGCTGTTGTCGTGCATGGGAGATTCGCATTAATGATAATGCTTCTCATTTTATTATTTGCCGGCGAGGATTGTACAGGCCGCAAAGCCCACAATTGCAGCAAGGCGACTGGCCTGCCCCACAGCCCGGGCAACCGGGACCAGGCGGCAAGAGCAACCTGCCGGCCGATCTGGCCCGCGCGGCGAATCAGGAGCTTTGTCGATCGATGTCGCGACGCAGGACGACCGCCGTGGTGATGTCCTCGACGGATTCGTGAGTGGCCACGGCGTCCCGGACGCGGTTCAGGTCATCGATGGTCCGCGCCTCGATCTCGATCACCAGATCGAGTTGCCCGCTGACCGAGGAGACGCGGCGTACCTGCGAGTGTTGCGCCAGGACGTCGAGCAAGCCCATGGCCGGCGTGCGCTTGAGGCTCACCAGCAGGATGGCGCGAATCACATGGGCATCGATTTCACCGATATCGGCCCGGTAGCCCCTGATCACGCCGCTGCGCTCAAGGTTGATGACCCGCTCGCTGGTGGCGCTTCTCGAAAGGCCGATTCTCGCGGCCAGGGCCTTCAGGGCGATCCGCGCTTCTTTAGACAGGATCTCGAGTATTTCTCGATCTTTCACATCCAGGTCGCGCATTGGAACTTCCCCCGTTTTCCACCGATTTTGTGCCGGTCGATTCCGACAATATGCAGGCCGGGGCCGACCGCATACCTACTGCCCGCCCAGGCCGCGCATGCCAAGCTAACCGAAAAAAATAACTTGGAAAACCGCCGCCATGACCGATCTTCGCCACCCCGCCCCGCCGTTCTCCACCAGCGCTGCCGAAAAACTGGCCGAGCAGCTTTTCAATGTCATCGGCACGGCCACCCCCCTGGACAGCGAGCGCGATTGCAATTTTCGATTGAAGACCGAAACCGATGCAGGATGGATCCTGAAGGTCGTCAACGCGGCCGAACCGAGAATCGAGAGCGAACTGCAAACGGCCCTCCTCAGCCACCTTGCCAGCCACGGTCCCGGGCTGGCCGTGCCGGTGCTCAAGAAGAGCCTGGCAGGTCAATTCCTCGCCTCTGCGGTGGCGCCCTGCGGCGAAACCCATGTGGTGCGCCTGGTCAGTTGGTTGCACGGCACCCCACTGGCCGAAGCCAAGCGCACAGCCGGGCTGATGCGCAACCTGGGCCGGTCGTTCGGCGATCTGGACCGTGCGCTCCAGGGGTTCATCCACCCGGGCGCGGTGCGGGACCTGGACTGGGACCTGCGTCACGCCGCTCGCTCCAGGTCACGCCTGCACTTCGTCAAGGACCCTGGGAAAAGGGCCATCCTGGAGCGTTTCATCGATGCCTTCGAAAGCACGGTGCAACCGGCACTTTCGCGGTTGCGCGCGCAGGTCATTCACAATGATGGCAATGACTGGAACATCCTCGTCGCCCCGCAGAATCAGCAGGAGGTCTCGGGCATCATCGACTTTGGCGATGCCCTGCATACCGTGCTGATTGCCGAAGTCGCCATCACCTGCGCCTACTCCATTCTCGACATGGAAGACCCGATCGGCGCAGCCGCCGCCCTCACCGCCGGTTTCCATGAGCGCTACCCTCTGCAACCGCAAGAGCTGGACGTGCTGTTCAATCTGATCGCCATGCGCCTGGTCATCAGCGTCACCTTGTCGGCATCGCGGCAGGAACAGACCCAGGACAATCCCTACCTGGCGATCAGCGAAGCACCGGCCTGGCGCCTGCTGGAAAGGATGGATCGGATGAACCCGCGACTGGCGACGGCGATCCTGCGCAAAGCCTGTGGCTATGACGCCATGGAAGGCGCTGGAGCGGTGCGCCGCTGGATCCAGGAAAACCGCAGGCTCTTCGCGGATATCGTCCAGCCCGCGGCGGCCACCCTGCACAAGGTCATCGTTCCGTTCGCCGATGCCTCCCACGAGATGACGATCGCCTCGGCCGCCCAGCGTCCGGCGGAGGCGACCCAGTGGTGGAATGAGTTCTCTGCCCAGCACAAGGTCCCGCTCGGCATCGGGCCCTGGGGCGAAGAACGGACCATCTACACCGACCCGGCCTTCGTCTCGCGATTCATCGAAGGACAGCGCCGGATCATCCACCTGGGGGTCGACTTGATCATGCCCGCCGGAACGCCGCTGTACACCCCGGTGGCCGGCGTGGTGCGCAGTGTCGAGGTCGAACATGAACCACTGGGTTATGGCGGCTTGATCATGCTCGAACACTCGCCACCAGACTGCCCGCCCTTCCTCACCCTGTGGGGCCACCTGGCCCACGAAGCCCTGGCCCGCCTGAAACCCGGGGACCGCCTGGAGGCCGGCGCACTGGTGGGACACATGGGAGCGGACACGGAAAACGGTGGCTGGCTGCCCCATCTGCATTTGCAGATGTCCACCGACACCCAACTGCAAGCCAGCGAGTTCATCGGTGTTGGCGAGCGGGCCTATCTGGAGGTGTGGGCCGACCTGTTCCCCGACGCCTCGACCCTGGCCGGCATTCCCCCGGAAACCTACAGCCAGGAGGGAAGGACCAAGGCCGAGATCGTGGCCAAGCGCAAGGAACTGTTGCTGCCCAACCTGTCGATTTCCTACTCGGACCCGATCAAGTTCGTGCGCGGCGACGGCGTCTGGTTGATCGATAACTTCGGCCGGGCCTACCTGGACTGCTTCAACAACGTCTGCCACCTGGGCCACAGCCATCCAGACGTGGTGCAAGCGCTGGCGCGCCAGGCGTCACGCCTGAACACCAACACCCGGTACCTGCACGACACTATCGTGGAGTATGCCCAGCGGCTCACCGCCACCTTGCCTGAAGGGCTGGCGGTCGCCTCCTTCGGTTGCTCGGGCAGCGAGGCCAACAGCCTGATGCTGCGCATGGCGCGCAATCACACCGGGCGCAACGACGCCATCGTGCTGGACTGGGCCTACCACGGGACGACCCAGGAACTGATCGACCTGAGCCCCTACAAGTACAAGCGCAAGGCTGGCAAAGGCCGCGCCGCACACGTGTTCGAGGCGACCGTCCCGGATACTTACCGCGCCGCCGATGACTGGCCGTTCGAGGAGCTGGGCCAGCGTTTCGCGCAAAGCGTGGCCGAGCAAATCGAGAGCATGCGCAAGCAGGGTCGAGCGCCGGCGTTCTTTCTGGCGGAGTCCATTCCCAGTGTCGCCGGACAGCTGTTCTTCCCGGAAAACTATCTGCGCGAAGTCTATGCCATGGTGCGTGCCGCAGGCGGCCTGTGCCTGGCCGACGAAGTCCAGGTCGGTTTTGGCCGGGTGGGCAGCCACTGGTGGGCCTTCGAAACCCAAGGGGTGGTGCCCGATGCGGTCTCCATGGGCAAACCCATCGGCAACGGGCATCCGCTGTCCGCGGTGGTCACCACGCGAGAGCTGGCCGACAGCTTCGACAATGGCATGGAGTACTTCAACACCTTCGCCGGCAGCCCGGTTTCATGTGCGGTAGGGCTCAGCGTCCTGGAGGTGATCGAGCGCGACAACCTGAAACTCAATGCCCTGACGATTGGCAACTACCTGCTCGATGGCTTTGGCAAGTTGCAGCAGCGCTACGAGGCCATTGGCGATGTGCGCGGGCTGGGGCTGTTCCTGGGCATAGAGCTGGTCACGGACCGCAAGAGCAAAGCCCCCGCCACGGAGCTGGCCAGGAAGGTCGCCGATGGCGCTCGCGAGCGCGGCATCCTGATCGGCACGGAAGGCCCCTACGACAACGTGCTGAAAATGCGCCCATCGATGATCTTCAGCCAGAAGAACGCCGACTTCCTGCTCGAGGTCCTGGACGAGAGCTTCAAGGCGGCGCTGCAATAGCAGGCTGGCACTGCGGCCGACATAGTGCCGGCCAACTCCGGCAATGTGTCCGGCAGGCGGACACATTGCCTGGTGATTTCCGGGGTGCCCTATGCAAAGCTTTTTCCGTGGCCTGGGTGAAGAGCCCAACAACAATAAATAATAATTCTTCAAAGGTGCCATCCAATGCTGACCAGAACGCTCAAAGGCCTGCTTGCTGCATCCACCATGGCCGCCGCAGCACTGCTCTGTTCCACTGCCGCCCAGGCCGATGACCTGAAGTCGATCCAGGAAGCCAAAGAGATTCGCATCGCCATGAGCGGTCAATACTCTCCTTTCAGCTTCGCCAACGAGCAGAACCAGATCGTCGGTTTCGATGCCTCCATCAGCGAGGCCCTGGCTGAACGGCTGGGGGTGAAGGTAACCATTATCACCACGCCATTCGACGGGATCATTGCCGGGCTGCTGGCCAAGAAATACGACGCCATCATCGCCTCCATGACCATTACCCCGGAGCGTTTGAAGGCCGTGGATTTCGCCGGCCCCTACTACCACGCCGGGCGCACGATCGTGGTCAAGGATGACTCGCCGATCCACAGCCTGGACCAGCTCAAGGATGTGACGGTCGGCGTCACGCTGGGCGACGCCCACGACAAATGGGCCCGAGCCCGCGGCAACCTGAAGGTGAAGACCTACAAGGGCCTTCCCGAGATGCTGGTCGACCTGGAGGCCGGGCGGATCGATGCCATCGTGATGGACAGCGTCCCGGTGCTGGTGGCCGTCAAGGAAACCGGGCAGAAAGTACGCATCATCACGCCCCCGGACAGCGATGGCGGCATCGAAGGCATGGGCATCGCGCTGCGCAAGAACAACCCCGAGCTCAAGGCGGCGCTGCAGAAGGCGCTGGACAACATGCTCGCCGACGGCAGCTACGAAAAGATCTCGATGCAGTGGATCGGCAAGGACATTCGCTGACGCCCTTGTCACCTGGCTCGACCCGGCGTCGAGCCCGTCCACCTGACTTTTCCGAGCCTTCCCATGGACCTGACTCTCATACAGCGTACGCTGCCGTTCTTTCTCGAGGCCGCATGGACCACGGTGCAAGTGTCGCTGCTGGCACTGGTGCTGGGCTTGCTGGTTTCCATCGTCCTGGTGGCGGCGCGCCTGTGCAGCAGCTTCATCCTGCGCTGCCTGGCCAGGCTCTACATCAGTGTGTTTCGCGGCACGCCCTGCCTGGTGCAGTTGTTCCTCATCTACTTTGGCGGCCCACAGATCGGCCTGGAGCTGGAGCCGTTCTCGGCCGGGGTCCTCGGCCTGGGCCTGAACATCGCGGCCTACATGGCCGAGTCCATTCGTGGCGCTATCGCCAACGTCGATCCCGGGCAGGTCGAAGCCGCTCGCTCCATTGGTTTCAGCAAGGGCCAGACCCTCTGGCTGATCACCCTGCCGCAAACGGCAAAGCTGATGATCCGGCCCCTGGGCGTGAATGCCGTGGCATTGATCAAGGGCTCGGCACTGGTGTCGACGATCTCCGTGGTCGAGCTGTCCTATACCGCGCAGCGATTCATCAGCTCGACCTATAAACCCTTCGAGATCTTCATGGTATCGGCGGTGCTTTACATCGTGATGGTCTATGCGGTGAGGCTGCTGGTCGACCACCTCGATCAGCGCTTCGCGGCCAAGTGAGATTTTTCCATGCCAAGCCTCGACCTGAGTATCGTGACACCTTATTCCGAACTGCTGGCGACCGGACTGTGGTGGACGGTCGTCCTGTTCCTGAGCTCCAGCGCCTTGAGCCTGCTGGCGGGAATCGCCTTCGCCCTGATCGTGCTCTACACCCCAAGGCTGGTATCGCTGCCCATACGCTTCATGACCTGGCTGCTCATGGGCACCCCGCTGCTGCTACAGCTGTACCTCATCTACTACGGCCTGGTGCAAGTGGGGATCGATATCCCGGCATTGATGGCCGGGATCATCGGCCTGAGCCTGCATTTCGCCGTCTACAACGCCGACGTCATTCGTGCCGGCGTACTGTCGGTGGACCCGGGCCAGATCGAAGGCGCGCGCTCCATTGGCCTGAGCCGCAGCCAGACCCAGCGCTACATCACCGTCCCGCAAGCCCTGCGCAGCACCATCGCTCCTTTGGGGAACAACCTGATCGTGCTGCTCAAGGACACGTCCCTGGTGTCCATCATCGGCATTGCCGAACTGGTCTACAGCGCCCAGCGCGCGGTGAGCGAGACCTACAGTCCATTCGAATTCTATCTGGCCGTCGCGGTGATCTATTACGCCGTCAATCTTGTTCTGGAAGCCGGCCTGCACCTTCTTGAAACCCGGGTAGAGATGTCACGATGACCACAGAAAAGCTCATGATCCAAGTCAAGGGGGCACGCAAGGCCTATGGCGCACTGGAAGTCCTCAAGGGCATCGACCTGTCGGTCTCGCGCGGGCAGATCATCGCCATCATCGGTCCCAGCGGCTCCGGTAAAAGCACCCTGCTACGTTCGATCAATCACCTGGAAGTACTTAACGACGGCGAGATCTGGCTGGAAGGCGAGCAGGTCAACCGACCATTGAAAGGCCGAGCCTTCGAGCAGCACATCAATAGCGTGCGCCAGCAGATGGGCATGGTGTTCCAGCACTTCAACCTGTTCCCGCACCTGACCGTGCATGAAAACATCGCCATCGGCCCGATCAAGCTCAAGGGGCTCACCAAGCCGTTGGCTCGCGAGCTGGCCATGGAGTACCTGGAGAAAGTGGGCCTGGCCAACAAGCTCGACGAATACCCCTCGCGCCTGTCCGGCGGGCAGAAACAACGGGTGGCCATCGCCAGGGCGCTGGCCATGCGCCCCAAGGTGATGCTGTTTGACGAAGCGACCTCGGCCCTGGACCCGGAGCTGGTCGAAGAGGTCAACCAGGTGATGAAGCAGCTCGCCGCCGAACACATGACCATGCTGATCGTCACCCATGAAATGCGCTTTGCCGGCGAGGTCGCCGACCGGATCATCTTCATGGACGGTGGCGTGGTGGTCGAGGAAGGAACACCCCGGGAGATCCTGCAGAACCCGACCCATGAACGGACTCGCCTGTTCTTGAAAAAGCACCTGCACGATCGATAGGTCGCCCGATCGCTTCACCGGCAGGCTGAAGACAGCACCTACCAAAGCCTGGATAACCCGCAGGTCCAGCCGATCTAAAAGACCTATCGGGCTCATACCGGGGCCCGCCTGTGTGAAGGATCTTGTGAGGATCTCCCCGGACCGAGTGATCGCAACGCCCTGGCGTGTCTAGCCAACAGTAACGCTGCTAAACTCCCGCACCCGAACCCACCTGCCGATAACCACAGGCCTTGGTCTCTCAATTGAAAGGATGCTTCCATGAACAAGGCGCTCTACAGCCTTTGTGCCGCCACCCTGGCGCTGTCTCTCGACGTGGCCCACGCCGCCTCCGTGGCCGAAGTCTTCACCGGCGACATGCTGGGCACCAACCAGCGCTACTTCGAATCGATCGCCGGAATCCCCCGGGAATCCAACGGTAATGCCCACGTGTTCAAGGTCCAGGGCTGCCAGATCACTGCCACGGTAGAGGGTGGCAAGGTCAGCGCCCTGCGCATGGAGCTGGGCCCCAAATGCCAGGCCGACCTGACCCAGTTCGTCGGCACCTATGCCCCAGCCCCCGGCCAACCCCTGACCCTGGGCGCCTTCGAGGCCTCGTCCGGCGGCGGCCTGAGCTACAGCGCCGACTGCCTGAGCATGTGCGGCAATGCCGCTGACCCGTCGGTCTATGCACACTGGGAAGGTCCCCATGCCGTGGACTTCAAGGAGGTGCTGCTGGAAGTGACGCTGGTCTCGGATGCCGCGATCAACGCCGCCGACCAATGGGCGACCCAGATGCAAAAGGCCGAGGGCGACGACTATGTGATGGAGACGCGCTTCAACTGCGACCAGAAATACACCGCCGCAGCCCAGAAAGCCTTTGAAAAAGTCCAGGTCACCGCGGTCACCATCGGCACCGGCCTCAAGGGCCCCGGCTGCTGAAACGACATGCGGCAACCCAAGCGCGTACGGGGATCCAGTTCAAGCTGATATCATCCGCGCGCTTGTCCCCCAGGTAGAGAAAGATGAATCGTCGCAAGAAAATCAAGCAACTGTTGGACGCCCACGCCAAGAAAGCCAAGGCCAAGCTGGCACCGAAAAACAAGCCCAAGTACATCTGCAAGGCTGATCGCTTGAAGCTGGCCGAAGAGGCCGCCCGCGAGGCCCAGGCTGCTGCCGAGAGCTGAGTGAAATGCCCTGGAGGAGCAGCTCATGCTCAGGGGCACGGATACCGAAGAACGCCCTCGTTCGACGAGAAGCAGTCGCTGGTGATTAGCCACCTTCAACCGAAATTGGCTGTGGGGCACCCTATGCGCCGCAAGCTCTTCCAAAGGCAGGCAATGCTGGCTCCCTTGCGAGTCTGGCTTCAAACGCGCATGGCGGAATCCAGCTTGGGGTGATTGTCTTTATAGTAAAGCTCCGCATCCGCGGCATCTTCCAGAAACCCCCAAACCGACCTTGCAAGTACGCAGGACAACAAGACAACCGTGAAGATCATCCCATATGCCCATAGCAAACCACCGATACCAAACTGCGTTACTGCAGATCCCATGAGCATATAGGAAGCCGAGTTCGCAAGCTGATTGATAACAAGAGTGGCTGCCGTCAATCGGATGCGAACTCCAGGAGGCACTGAAACGGTTCTTTTATCCATCCCGACAAGAGCAATAGATGCACTACTAGCCCCTGCAACAAAGAGGCACAGAGCCAACTGCCAAACCTCTACCGAAAGAGCTGAAGCACTGAGAGAAGCAGTCAGCAGTGCCCAAAGCGCAAGGTACCTATTGCGCTGATGCTTTTTTCCGGCAATAAAAGGACTAAGCCAAAACAGCCCCGCGACAGATCCCCCTGCAAATATAGCGTTGAATAGACCGACACTGCTTTCAGCAAGATCATGTGCATGGATCTGGTTCGGAACCAGCATGGGCAACGTAGCGCTAATGGCCAGGCAGAGTAAGAGACCAGATAGAGTCAAGAACCGTTCCGGCGGAAGAATGAGTTTTAGTTTGATACCTAAAAACATGTCCTGGACGCGCTCGATAGATGATTTTACCCGCGTCATATTTGGCTCCACACCATTGGGCAACATAAGTGCAAAAGCCAGGGCCACCATACCCAGCACTGAGGAAAAAAGCAGGGCAGCTTGCGACGAAATAATGCCAATAGCAGCCCCTGCCAACAACGGCCCGACTACCCGACTGATAGTGACAACAATACGGCGGATGCGAAATGCATACTCTATACGATGCTTCTCTACTGTTTCAGCCGGATATATACCAAAGAGCGACTGGACAACACCAAAGGCTGATACGGCAAAAATATCAATTATCGTTAAAGCCTCGATCGAATATGAAACAGAAACAGAAAAGTAACGAAGGATGCCCGTCAACAGAATTATCGTGCAACCGGCTTTGAGCGCGGTACCTCGCCGCATGCCCTCGACACGGGGGGCTAAAAACAGTATGGAAATGACGGCAGCGACGGCAAGAACTGTTTCATAGGTCGCCAGTTCAAGCAGGCCTCCCCGCTGCACGATGATAAGAGGTACCGTCGCGTTCCAGCAGCCGAGGTATATCCATATCAATGCTTCAAGACAAAGGTATGTTCGGAAAATGTTCAAGCCATATATCCTTTCCCCACATGAGGTCTACAACAGCCATTTTCCGCTGCAGACCTCATGCGCCATGATTATCCCGCTATGAAATGGCTTGACATTGAAACCACAAAAACCAACAGCAGAGTATTAAAATAATTCTCCTTGGTTTTTTATATATCTTGCGTCTTCCATCAATGCCAACTTCGCATATTTGAAATTTCGCGCCACTCTCCAGGCATCGCCAATACTTCAATATTTTTACACCCCCAGAATCTGGCGATGACCAAGAAACATGCGCCCGGAACAACTTATCTCTTGAGAGACCTAAAGCGCCAACGAATCAATTAGACGCTTAGAAAACGTCTACCCGACATATCCAGTAGAAACACCATGAACATATTCAGGATCTTGCAGTTGGCTTGGTGAAACGCAGCGGACTATTGCATGGATCGAGGAAAATCTTCAAGGATCGAAAAATTTCATGCTTATACTCAATATCCATATCGGCCATCCATCTACGATGAACAACCTGAAATGCTATTGCAGCACTGCCCAGGCAAAGGAAAACATCGAGATGGACATAAACACGCAATTAAAAATTTTCCCCTTGAGTAGATTAAGGCCAGATCGCTTCACTCTAAAACTCTAAGATCACCTCCCCTCTGCAAAGTAGCCCAGTGACTCAGGCGTCACTGACGCAAGTCCATCACCAGCTTTGCCGCTGGGCTACCCCGCAACTGTCGGGGTCAACCGGACGGGCCGCCTGATACCCCAACCAGATGCCTTGCTGTTCCGACTTCTGAAGGCTTGGGAACAAGCTTCGCGACGTAAACGAAGGCTCGATCACTCATCGTCCCCGTAGTACTTGACGCCAATGCGGATGATGTCTCGTCCCTGGTCCTTGCGGTGGTGGTTGGTGTCGCGCAGTGAGTAGATGCAACCACAGTACTCTTGCTGGTAGAAACGTTCGCGCTTACTGATTTCGACCATCCGCGCCGAGCCGCCGCCCTTGCGCCAGTTGTAATCCCAATAGGTGATCCCCGGGTACTTTTGCGCGCTGCGGATGCCGCTATCGGTGATTTGCTTCATGTCTTTCCAGCGCGAGATACCCAAGGAACTGGAAATCACACTGAAGTTGTTTTCATAGGCGTAGAGCGCAGTGCGTTCGAAGCGCATGTCGAAGCACATGGTGCAGCGCACGCCACGCTCGGGTTCATGTTCCATGCCTTTGGCGCGTTCGAACCAGCTGTCTTTGTCGTAGTCGGCATCGATGAACGGCACGTTGTGGTCTTCGGCAAAGCGAATGTTTTCGTCCTTGCGCAATAGGTATTCCCGTTCAGGATGAATGTTCGGGTTATAGAAGAAGATGGTGTAGTCGATGCCCGAGGCGGTGATCGCCTCCATCACCTCTCCCGAACAGGGAGCGCAGCAAGAGTGCAACAGCAACTTCTGCGCACCATTGGGAAGGCTCAACTGAGGCCTTTTGAAGTCTGGCATTAGAGGTGTCCTGGATACATTGGCCCAGATGAAAAAACCAGAACACGATGATGTGCTCCGGCAACCTGTGGGCAAACATCGCTAGAGGTATTGAGAGGGCCGCGCGGGTCAATGCTCAAAGCGTGTCATGCGTGGCGATGTTGCAATATTGCCCCTTGAAGTACAGCAATGGCTGCGTGGCGGCAGCTTCTTGCAGGTTCAAGGCCTTTACTTCACCAATCACAATCAAGTGATCGCCTGCAGCGTGTTCGGCATGAATTTCACAATCGAGCCAGTGCAGGCTGCCGGCAATGATGGGGTTGCCCAGCGGTGACTCCTGCCATTGGACTCCACGCCATTTGTCCGTGCCACGGCGAGCGAACTGGTTGGAAATATTGACCTGTTCACCTGAGAGGATATTGACGACGAACCGACCGGCCTGGCGAATTTTTGGGTAGCTGGCCGAGTTGGACATGACGCTGAATGACACCAGCGGCGGACTCATCGATACGCTGTAGAACGACTGGCATGTGAAACCAATCGGCTCGCCATCGATGTGGGAGGTAATTACCGTGATACCGGATGCGTAGTGCCCGAGCGCCTCGCGAAAGCTCAGTGGCTCGATAGCAGTACTGGGGAATGGCATAGCAGGTCCTAAATATTGGGTGCAGCTCAAAAGTGCCAAGGAGGGCTGAAGTGGCTTGCAGCCGCTAAACCTCCCCCTCGAGCACTCCTTCCGGCATTAGCTCAGCCCTAGTTCGAGAGTTCCCTACGGACGATTTCCGCGCCTGCACTCAGAGCATTCAGCTTGCCTCTTGCTACGCCACGAGATAAAGGCGCCATGCCGCAGTTGGTGCAAGGATAGAGCTTGTCAGCATCGACGAATTGCAGTGCTTTTCTCAGGGTATTGGCTACTTCTTCTGGAGTTTCAATAGCGTTGGATGCGACATCGATGGCACCTACCATCACTTTTTTACCGCGAATGAGCTCAATGAGGTCCATTGGCACATGGGAGTTATGGCACTCCAGCGAGACTATATCGATGCTGGATTTCTGCAGCTTGGGGAAGGCTTCTTCATATTGCCGCCACTCTGACCCCAGCGTCTTTTTCCAGTCTGTATTGGCTTTTATGCCATAGCCATAGCAGATATGTACCGCTGTTTCACATTTGAGGCCTTCAATAGCCCGCTCTAATGTGGCAACGCCCCACTCGTTCACCTCGTCGAAGAAGACATTGAACGCAGGCTCGTCGAACTGGATGATATCGACGCCAGCAGCCTCCAGCTCCCTGGCCTCTTGATTGAGGATCTTGGCGAACTCCCAAGCCAGTTTCTCGCGGCTTTTATAGTGGCTGTCATAAAGCGTATCGATCATCGTCATCGGGCCTGGCAGGGCCCACTTTATGGGTTGCTTGGTTTGCTGGCGCAAGAACTTGGCATCTTCGACAAATACGGGTTTTTGGCGAGTGACCGCACCCACGACCGTCGGAACGCTGGCGTCATAGCGATCACGAATCCTGACGGTTTCGCGCTTCTCGAAATCGACACCGTCCAGATGCTCAATAAAGGTGGTGACGAAGTGCTGACGGGTTTGTTCACCATCACTGACGATATCAATGCCTGCCTGCTGCTGCTCTTGCAATGACAGGCGCAAAGCATCGTGCTTACCTTCGGTCAATTCTTCATCTTGTAACTTCCAAGGCGACCAAAGTGTTTCCGGCTGGGCAAGCCAAGACGGTTTTGGCAGGCTGCCAGCGGTTGAGGTAGGTAGCAATTTCTTCACAGTAGATAACCTTGTATTTTTATCAGTCAAAGGGCGTAACTTGCAGACCACTGCTCAAGAATGGTTTGGTACGGCTTGATAAAGTGTTCTTCAACAAATTGCCCCTGCTCAATAGCTAGCCGACTGCGCTCTTCTCGATCATAAACAATGCGGGTCAACGAATAGTCCTGATTCTTCAGGCTTGGCTGATAGGACTTTCCTGCCGCGGAATTTGCATTGTAGATTTCAGGCCGATAGATCTTTTGAAAGGTATCCATTGTGCTGATGGTGCTGATAAGTTCGAGATTGGTGTAGTCATCAAGCAAATCGCCTGAAAAATAAAAGGCCAAAGGCGCAGCACTATTGGGCGGCATGAAATAGCGAACCTTCAAGCCCATCTTACTGAAGTATTCATCAGTCAAGGAATACTCATCCTGCTGATATTCAACACCCAATACAGGATGGTTATTTTCAGTCCGATGATAGGTCCTGCTACTCGAAACACTTAGGCATATAACCGGAGGCTTACTAAAGTGCTCCTTGTACTCGCTAGAATTCACAAAACACTTGAAGAGATTGCCATGCAAGTCACCAAAGTTCTCTGGAGTACTAAAGCCTGCCCGACCATTATTGTGCCCCAGCAACAGCACACTAAAATCGTAATCCCGCACATAAGACGAGAAGTTATTTCCAACAATACCCTCAATACGCACATTGGTCTTTCGATCAAGAATATTGGTTTTCAATATTTCAATCAGCGGCAGGGAGTCACCGCCACTTTCAACACCCAGTTTCATCTCAACTGAAATGATATCAAGCTCTACAGCGTAACGATCACCTTTGGGATTATCCCAATGTGCCAAGGCATTGAAACGGTTATCGATCATCCTCAGCGTATTGCGCAAATTTTCCTGGCGACTCTTGCCCCTGGCCAGGTTAGCGAAATTGGTAGTGATTCGCGTATTTTCGGAGGGCTGATAGTCCTCATCAAAACAAATACTTTTAATTGAGAATAAAAATTCGCTGCTCATTTCAATCCGGCACCCTGAGTCTTAAGAAAACCATAACTCATCAACTGAACCTTAACTTATTCCAATTGACCTTCTGGCCTTGCTTAATAATTCCTTGATAATCTTTGTAATGCTTAAAACTTGCATGTATTTTATGCAGACTCATTGATCGAGTGAAAATGAATTGATTTCAATCAATCTTTAGCCATCTTCATAATGTGTTCTGCAGCCAACTATAAAAGTTCCTGGCCCGCACATTGATTGAGTCGCCCCAACACCGAGCATCGCCATTGCGTTGGCAACCCCAGGGATCGGGATAAGCCGACAGCATCACCTGATGACGAGCTGGAAGGCTGGAGGATGCCGGCCGGGGGCAGCCTGCCTGTGCACGTTTGCCCAGGTCCATGCGATGCCCCAGGACCGCTACCTGAGCCCTGCCCTCTTCGAACCCTGCAACGGCACTCGCCTGGTGGCTTGGCCGGGCATAAAAAAGCCTGCGACAGGCGCAGGCTCGATCAGGGTTACAGCAGATATCGCTGAATCAGTGCCCTGGCCGCTTAGAAGTTCGCCGGGGTGTTGGCACTGATGATCTCGGCCTCATCCTGGCCAATATTGCGAAAGCTGTGGGGCAAGGTGGTGGGGAAGTAATAGCCATCCCCCGGATTGAGCACGCTCACCTGGCCATCCACCGTCAGCTCCACGGTGCCACGGATTACCAGGCCGCACTCCTCGCCTTCGCTATGCACGATTGGCTCCTCGCCGGAGCTGGCACCCGGGGCGTACTGCTCACGCAGAAAACGCATCTGCCGGTTGGCCAGGGGCGCGCCGACCATCAACAGGCGCAGGCCGTCACGACCCAGATCCGGCTGTTCGTTGGCACGGAATACGTATTGGTGCTCACGGGGCGGCTGGTCGAAGGTGAAGAAGTCGGCCAGGGACATGGGAATGCCCTCCAGCAGCTTTTTCAGGGAACTGACGGAGGGGCTGACGCGATTCTGTTCGATCAGGGAGATGGTGGCATTGGTAACGCCGCTACGCCGGGCCAGCTCGCGCTGGGAGAGGTTGTAGCTTTCGCGAACGAGTTTGAGTCGGGTGCCCGTGTCCATAACAGCCTTATGTGAGAGGAACTGGAGGGTATCGTGTGGCGGTTGGGTCGCGAAAATCGCGATCTGGCTGCCTCGGGAGCCGGAAAAGGCGGCTATTTAAACATGTTTGACGGCGGTGCTGTAAAGGCTGGCGACAAGGGGTTTGCGGGGATTTTACGGTGGTATTGCGGGCCCTGGGAGGTTCTGCGCCCGACCGCGAAGCGGGCGCCAAGCCTGTGGGCCCGTGGTGCCTGGCAAACCCTGTCATCGTTCATCGCGAGCAAGCTGCGCTCCTACATAGAACAGGAGCGCGGGCGTCCTTTCGGATTAGATACCAAAACGGTCACGCAGGGCGTAATAGGCAGCGCCCATGGCGGTCAGCGGCGCCTGGAAGGTGCGGCCGCCGATCATCGGCATGTGTGGCAGCGAGGCGAAGGCGTTGAAGCGCTCGGCATCGCCACGAATCATCTCGGCGATCAGCTTGCCGGCCAGGTGCGAGCAGGTCACGCCATGGCCGCTGTAGCCTTGCATGTAGTAGGCGTTCTTCTCGATCCGGCCAAATTGCGGCATGCGCGACATGGTCAGCAGGAAGTTGCCGGTCCAGCGGTAGTCGATCTTCACGTCCTTGAGCTGGGGGAAGGTCTTGAGGATCTTCGGCCGGATCAGTTGCTCGATGTCGTTGGGCTCGCGGGCACCGTAGACCACCCCGCCACCGTAGAGCAGGCGGTTGTCACCGGTGAGACGGAAGTAGTCCAGCAGGTAGTTGCAGTCTTCCACGCAATAGTTGTTGGTGATCAGGCTGCGGGCCAGTGGTTCCGGCAACTGCTCGGTGACGACGATCTGCGAACCGCAGGGCATGCTCTTGCGGGTCACCCGTGGGTCCAGGTCCTGCTGCAGGTAGGCGTTGCCGGCGATCAGCAGGTACTTGGCGCGGACCACGCCCTTGGCAGTGCGCACCACGTTGGGCTCGCCGTAGGTGATTTCCAGGGCCGCCGACTGCTCGAAGATCTTGCCGCCCAGGCCGACGATGGCATTGGCCTCGCCCAGGGCCAGGTTCAGCGGGTGGATATGCCCGCCCTGCATGTCCAGCAAGCCGCCGACGTAGTTGCGGGTACCGACTTCGTGGTCGATCTGCGCCTTGTCCAGCAGCTTGAGGTTGTGGTTGCCCAGCCGTTCCCAGTTACGCTTCTGCTCGGCCAGGCCCTTGAGCTGCTTGGGGTTCAGGGCGGCGAAGATGCCACCAGGACGGTAGTCGCACTGGATATCGTAGTGCTGGATGCGCTGGCGGATGATATCCGCGCCTTCGAAGATCATGCTGCCGAGCACCTCGGCGCTTTTTTCCCCGTAGCGCTCTTCGATCACATCCACATCGCGGCTGTAGGAGTTGACCAGTTGCCCGCCGTTGCGCCCGCTGGCGCCAAAGCCGACCTTGGCCGACTCGAGCACGGTGACGCTGTAGCCGGCCTCGGCCAGGAAGAGCGCCGAGGACAGGCCGGTATAGCCGGCGCCGATCACACAGACATCGCACTCCACCAACTGGTCGAGCTCGGGGTAATCGACGGTCCGGTTGCGGGTCGCCGCGTAATAGCTGTTCACGTAGGTTTGCATGTCATAGTTCCCCAGCAGGTGCGGCTCGACCGCCCTGCCGTTGTTATAGGTCTTAGAGCTTGATCCAGGTCGCCTTGAGCTCGGTGTACTTGTCGAAGGCATGCAGCGACTTGTCGCGGCCATTGCCCGACTGCTTGAAGCCACCGAACGGCGCGGTCATGTCGCCGCCGTCGTACTGGTTGACCCATACGCTGCCGGCGCGCAGGCCCCGGGCGAAGCGATGGGCGCGGCTGAGGTCGCGGGTCCATACGGCAGCGGCCAGGCCGAAGATGCTGTCGTTGGCGATCTGCAGCGCCTGTTCCTCGCTGTCGAACTCGATCACCGCCAGCACCGGGCCGAAGATCTCCTCGCGGGCGATGGTCATGGCGTTGGTCACACCGTCGAAGAGGGTCGGTTCGACATACAGGCCGCCGGTGCTTTCCAGGGTGCGCACGCCACCGGCCAACAGCCGCCCGCCCTGCTCCCGGCCGATGCCGATGTAACGCAGCACATTAGCCAGTTGGCGCTCATCCACCACGGCGCCGACGCGGCTGGCCGGGTCCAGCGCATGCCCGGGTTGCCAGGCCTTGAGCGCCTCCACCAGCAACGGCAGGAACTGCTCGCGGATCGACGCCTGCACCAGCAACCGCGAGCCGGCAGTACAGACTTCGCCCTGGTTGAAGGCGATCGCCGCAGCCGCCGCTCGGGCCGCTTCGCCCAGGTCCGGTGCATCGGCGAACACCACGTTGGCGCTCTTGCCACCAGCCTCCAGCCATACCCGCTTCATGTTGCTCTGGCCGGAGTACTGCAGCAGTTGCTTGCCCACCGCGGTGGAGCCGGTGAAGGCCAGCACGTCCACGTCCATGTGCAGGGCCAGGGCCTTGCCCACGGTGTGGCCGTAGCCCGGCAGGACGTTGAACACGCCCTTGGGAATGCCCGCGTCCAGGGCCAGCTGGGCGATGCGGATCGCGGTCAGCGGCGACTTTTCCGAAGGCTTGAGGATGAACGAGTTGCCCACCGCCAGGGCCGGGGCGAACTTCCAGCTGGCCATGATCAGCGGGAAATTCCACGGCACGATGGCCGCCACCACCCCCGAAGGCTCGCGGGTCACCAGGCCCAACTGGTCGTGGGGCGTGGCCGCCACTTCGTCGTAGAGCTTGTCGATGGCCTCGGCATTCCAGCGGATGGCATTGGCCGTGGCCGGGATGTCAATGGCCAGGGAATCGCTGATGGGCTTGCCCATGTCCAGGGTCTCAAGGAGCGCCAGTTCTTCCTGGTGCTCGAGGATCAGCTCGGCAAAGCGGATCAGGATGCGCTTGCGCTCGGCCGGGGCCTTGCCCGACCACACGCCGCTGGCGAAGGCCTGGCGCGCCACGGCCACGGCATGATCGGCATCGGCCTGGTCGGTACTGGCGACATTGGCCAGGAAGCGCCCGTCCACCGGGCTCAGGCATTCGAAAGTGGCGCCGCCCTGGGCAGCGCAGTACTGGCCGTCGATGAAGGCGCGACCTTCCAGGGTGAGGGATTGGAAGCGCTGCTCCCAATCGCTGCGGGATCTAGTCATGGCGAATACTCAACGCGCGAAGACACACGGCCGTCAGACCGTGTGCAGGTACCAGTTGTATTCCAGGTCGGAGATGGAGTTCTCGAACTCCGCCAGCTCGCTTTCCTTGCAAGCCACGAACACGTCGATGTACATCGGGTCGATGTACTTGGCCATCACCTCGCTGTCGTCCAGCACGCGCAGGGCGTCGCGCAGGTTGCTCGGCAAGCTAGGCTCGCTCTGCTCGTAGGCGTTGCCCTCCATGGCCGGGCCGGGTTCGATCTGGTTGGTCAGGCCGTGGTGGATGCCCGACAGCACCGAGGCCATCAGCAGGTAGGGGTTGGCGTCGGCACCGGCCACCCGGTGTTCGATGCGCACCGCGTCCGGCGAACCGGTAGGCACGCGCACGGCCACGGTGCGGTTGTCGATGCCCCAGGTCGGCGAGTTCGGCACGTAGAACTGGGCGCCGAAACGGCGGTAGGAGTTGACGTTGGGACACAGGAAGGCCATCTGCTCCGGCAGGGTATCCAGTACGCCGCCGATGGCATGGCGCAGGGCCGTATTGGTCTCGGGATCTTCGCTGGCGAAGATGTTGTTGCCCTGCTTGTCGAGGATCGAGATGTGCACGTGCAGGCCGTTGCCCGCCTGGCCCGGGTAAGGCTTGGCCATGAAGGTGGTGTCCATCTCATGGTCGTAGGCGATGTTCTTCACCAGGCGCTTGAGCAGCACCGCGTAGTCGCAGGCCTTGATCGGGTCGGACACATGGTGCAGGTTGACCTCGAACTGCGCCGGGGCGCTTTCCTTGACGATGGCATCAGCGGGGATGCCCTGCTCTTTCGCGCCTTCGAGGATGTCCTGCAGGCAGTCGACGTATTCGTCCAGATCGTCGATCAGGTAGACCTGGGTCGATTGCGGGCGCTTGCCGGAGATCGGCGAACGCGGCGATTGCGGCCGGCCGTTCACGTTGTCCTGGTCGATCAGGTAGAACTCCAGCTCGAAGGCGGCGCAGATGGTCAGGCCCAGTTCGTCGAACTTGCTCACCACCTGGCGCAACACTTCGCGCGGGTCGGCGAAGAACGGCTGGCCCTCGATCTCGTGCATGGTCATCAGCAACTGCGCGGTGGGGCGCTTCTGCCAGGGCTCGACGCTCAGGGTGCCGGGGATCGGGTAGCAGATGCGGTCGGCGTCGCCGATGTCCAGGCCCAGGCCGGTGCTTTCCACCGTGGAGCCGTTGATATCCAGGGCAAACAGCGAGGCCGGCAGGTTGATGCCCTTCTCATAGACCTTGTGCAGGGCGGTACGCTCGATGCGCTTGCCGCGCACCACACCGTTCATGTCCGCAATCAGCAGATCGACGTAGAGAACCTCGGGATGTTTTTTCAGGAAGGCATTGGCTTCATTGAGCTGAATGGCACGCGGGGGGACCGACATGATGCACCTATCGTGTTAATTATTATGTTCACTGCGGTGACGCACCAGCAGTCAATCCGAAAGAAAAACCGAAGTCAATAGCCCTGCAGGGTGCCGATTCGTTAATTATTTTTCCCCATTAAAACCAAATAAGCCTCAACATCTGCGTCACCCAAGGCTTTCAGATGAAATGCGTTTAGAATTTTTTACATGGAAGTTGTTAATTAAAATCAACGAGGATAAGCTCTGGAAAAACTCGTTCCAGCGTGAATTTCGAGGTGATAAAAATGGCATTCAAGCCATTGATCGGCGTTACTGCGTGCGTCAAAGAGATCGGTCTGCATCCCTACCACGTCAGCGGCGACAAGTACTTGCGTGCGGTCAGCGTCGCGGCCGAGGGCCTGCCCCTGGTCATTCCTTCCCTGGCGGACCTGGTCGATATCCAGGATCTGCTGCACAACCTGGACGGGCTGCTGTTCACCGGCTCGCCATCCAATGTCGAACCCTTCCACTATCAGGGCCCGCCCAGCGAACCGGGTACCGCCCATGATCCGCAACGCGATGCCACCACCCTGCCCCTGCTGCGCGCGGCCGTCGCCGCCGGCGTGCCGGTGCTCGGTATCTGCCGCGGCTTCCAGGAAATGAACGTGGCCTTCGGTGGCAGCCTGCACCAGAAGGTCCACGAGTTGCCGGGCTTTCTCGATCACCGCGAAGCCGACGATCCGCGCATCGAAGTGCAGTACGCCCCGGCGCACCCGGTGGCGATCCAGCCCGGTGGGGTCTTCGCGGCCATGGGCCTGGATGGCGAGATCCAGGTCAACTCGATCCACAGCCAAGGCATCGATCGCCTGGCCCCGGGCCTGCGGGTCGAGGCCGTGGCGCCAGATGGCCTGATCGAGGCGGTATCGGTGGAACACAGCAAGGCCTTCGCCTTCGGCGTGCAGTGGCACCCGGAATGGCAGGTGCTGTCGAACCCGGCCTACCTGCGGATCTTCCAGGCCTTTGGCGACGCCTGCCGGCAACGAGCCGCGCAGCGCCGCTGACCCCTGGCAACGGGCCGTCGAGGCGGCCCTGAAGATTTCCATACGTATCAACACGCCCTGCCCCACGGCGAGCGCGCCTGTGTGCGCCCGACATTCGGCGTGAGCGACAAACGGCAAGACCACAACAACAAATAGCGTCAGGCCGCCAGGGAGGCGGCGCCGAATCAGCCCGCCCCCCCGGGCTGGCAATCAACCTTTAGGCCGGGCCGAATTGGCCGGGCTGCTGACATCTGTTGGGAGTTTCACATGGCAAACGCCTCCAGCACTTACCGGAAGGCCCTCGAAGGCAACCCGAGCCCGCAGAAGGTTCTGGTGAAGATCGACCGCGTGACCAAGAAGTTCGACGAAACCGTAGCCGTGGACGATGTGTCCCTGGAGATCCACCAGGGTGAGATCTTCGCCCTGCTGGGCGGTTCCGGCTCCGGCAAGTCCACCCTGCTGCGCATGCTCGCCGGGTTCGAGCGGCCCACCGAGGGACGCATCTTGCTGGATGGCGTGGACATCACCGACATGCCGCCCTACGAACGACCGATCAACATGATGTTCCAGTCCTATGCCTTGTTCCCCCACATGACCGTGGCCCAGAACATCGCCTTCGGCCTCAAGCAGGACCGTTTGCCGGCAGACGAGATCGACGCCCGGGTCGGCGAGATGCTCAAGCTGGTGCACATGACCCAGTACGCCAAGCGCAAGCCGCACCAATTGTCCGGTGGCCAGCGCCAGCGCGTGGCCCTGGCCCGTTCCCTGGCCAAGCGGCCGAAGCTGCTGCTGCTCGACGAGCCCATGGGCGCCCTGGACAAGAAGCTGCGCTCGCAGATGCAGCTGGAACTGGTGGAGATCATCGAGCGCGTGGGGGTGACCTGCGTGATGGTGACCCACGACCAGGAAGAGGCCATGACCATGGCCCAGCGCATCGCCATCATGCACCTGGGCTGGATCGCCCAGACCGGCAGCCCGGTGGACATCTACGAGGCCCCGGTGAGCCGCCTGGTGTGCGAGTTCATCGGCAACGTCAACGCCTTCGAAGGCACCGTCACCGAAGACCTGGAAGGCTACGCCATCATCGACTGCCCGGACCTGGCGCAGCAGATCTACGTCGGCCATGGGGTCAGTACCTCGGTCCAGGACAAGTCGGTGACCTACGCCATCCGCCCGGAGAAGATGCTGGTCACCACCCTCAAGCCGGAGTCGCGCTACAACTGGTCCCGGGGCAAGGTCCACGACATCGCCTACCTGGGCGGCCACTCGGTGTTCTACGTCGAGCTGCCCGGCGGCAAGATCGTCCAGTCGTTCATGGCCAACGCCGAGCGCCGTGGCGCCCGGCCGACCTGGGATGACGAGGTCTACGTCTGGTGGGAAGACGACAGCGGCGTGGTACTGCGCGCATGAGGACCTCGACCATGACCCTGGACCGCAAACTGCTGCGCATGTTGCCCTCTGGCCGCAAGCTGGTGATCGGCATCCCCTTCCTCTGGCTGTTCCTGTTCTTCATGCTGCCGTTCTTCCTGGTGATGAAGATCAGCTTCTCCGAAGCGGCCCTGGCGATCCCGCCCTACACCGAGATCTATGCCTACGCCGAACAGAAGTTCCAGCTGCTGTTGAACCTGGGCAACTACGCCATGCTCGCCGGCGACGAGCTGTACCTCTCGGCCTACCTGGGCTCGCTGAAGGTGGCGCTGATCAGCACCCTGCTGTGCCTGGCGGTGGGGTTCCCCATGGCCTACGCCATCTCCCGGGCCAGCAAGGAAACCCAGAACGTGCTGGTGCTGCTGATCATGATGCCGACCTGGACCGCGATCCTGATCCGCGTCTATGCCTGGATGGGCATCCTCAGCAACAACGGCCTGCTCAACAGCTTCCTGCTGTGGACCGGGCTGATCAGCCAGCCGCTGGAGATCCTCAACACCAACCTCGCGGTGTACATCGGCGTGGTCTACGCCTACCTGCCGTTCATGGTGCTGCCGCTGTACGCCAACCTGGTCAAGCATGACCAGAGCCTGCTGGAAGCCGCCGCCGACCTGGGTTCGAGCAACTTCAACAGCTTCTGGAAGATCACCGTGCCCCTGGCCAAGAACGGCATCATCGCCGGTTGCATGCTGGTGTTCATCCCGGTGGTGGGCGAGTTCGTGATCCCCGAACTGCTGGGCGGCCCGGAAACCCTGATGATCGGCCGCGTGCTGTGGCAGGAGTTCTTCAACAACCGTGACTGGCCGGTGGCCTCGGCCCTGGCGGTGGTGATGCTGGCGATCCTGATCGTGCCGATCCTGCTGTTCAACCGTAGCCAGGCCAAAGAGATGGAGGGACGGGCATGAAACGCTTCGAATTTTCCAAACTGATGCTGGTGCTCGGCTTGTCGTTCATCTACCTGCCGATGCTGATCCTGGTGATCTACTCGTTCAACGCCTCCAAGCTGGTGACGGTCTGGGGCGGCTGGTCGGTGAAGTGGTACGTGGGCCTGCTGGACAACCAGCAACTGATGGGCTCGGTGCTGCGCTCCCTGGAAATTGCCTGCTATACCGCCATTGCTGCGGTGGCCCTGGGTACCCTGGCGGCCTTCGTGCTGACCCGGGTCACCCGCTTCAAGGGGCGCACCCTGTTCGGCGGCCTGGTCACCGCGCCGCTGGTGATGCCCGAGGTGATCACCGGCCTGTCGCTGTTGCTGCTGTTCGTGGCCATGGCGCAATTGATCGGCTGGCCCATGGAGCGTGGGATCGCCACCATCTGGATCGCCCACACGACATTCTGCGCAGCGTACGTAGCCGTGGTAGTCTCCGCGCGCCTGCGTGAACTGGACCTGTCCATCGAAGAAGCGGCCATGGACTTGGGAGCGCGGCCCTTCAAGGTGTTCTTCCTGATTACCATCCCGATGATCGCCCCCTCCCTGGCGGCGGGCGGCATGATGTCCTTCGCCCTGTCGCTGGACGACCTGGTGCTGGCCAGCTTCGTGTCCGGCCCGGGCTCCACCACCTTGCCGATGGAGGTCTTCTCGGCGGTGCGCCTGGGGGTCAAGCCGGAGATCAACGCGGTGGCCAGCCTGATTTTGCTGGCGGTATCGCTGGTGACCTTCCTGGTCTGGTACTTCGGCCGACGCGCCGAGGAAGCCCGCAAGCGGGCGATCCAGGAGGCCATGGAGTTCACAGCCAACGAAGCGTGGAACCCCACACCCGCCAGGCCCCAGGCCAAGCGGGAGCCGGCAACGGCTTGAACCCTTGTGTGACAAGGCCGCCCAGGCGGCCGTTTTGACAATAAGAATGGAGTTGTCGTGATGAAAATGCCTGGCAGGATATTGTCCGCCAAACTGCTGCTGACACTGTCCCTGACCGGTGCCCTGGTCGCCGGCGCCCAAGCTGGCGACAAAGTGCTGCGCGTCTATAACTGGTCGGACTACATCGCCCCGGACACCCTGAAGAAGTTCGAGGCCGAGACCGGCATCCACGTGACCTACGACGTCTTCGACAGCAACGAGACCCTGGAGGCGCGACTGCTGACCGGCAAGTCGGGCTACGACATCGTAGTACCGTCCAACAGCTTCCTGGCCAAGCAGATCAAGGCCGGGGTCTACCAGGAACTGGACAAGTCCAAGCTGCCCAACTGGCAGAACCTCAACCCGGTGCTGCTCAAGAATGCCTCCGCCAGCGACCCGGGCAATGCCCATGCCTTCCCCTACATGTGGGGTTCGATCGGCATCGGCTACAACCCGGACAAGGTCAAGGCGGCCCTGGGCAGCGACGCACCGGTCAACTCCTGGGACCTGCTGTTCAAGCCCGAGAATGCCGAGAAGCTCAAGGCCTGCGGCATCAGCTTCCTCGACTCGCCCACCGAGATGCTCCCGGCCGCCCTGCACTACCTGGGCTACCCGGCAGCCAGCAAGGACAAGGCGCAGATCCTCGAGGCCGAGGCGCTGTTCATGAAGATCCGCCCGTCGGTGACCTACTTCCATTCCTCCAAGTACATCTCGGACCTGGCCAACGGCAACATCTGCGTGGCCGTGGGTTACTCCGGCGACGTGCTGCAGGCTCGCTCGCGCGCCGAAGAAGCGGGCAACAAGGAGAAAGTCGCGTTCAGCATTCCCAAGGAAGGCGCCGGCAGTTTCTACGACATGATGGCGATTCCCAAGGACGCCACCAACGTCGACAACGCCTACCTGTTCATGAACTTCCTGATGCGCGCGGACATCATCGCCGAGGTCACCAACAGCCTGGGCTACAGCAACGCCAATGCCGCCGCCACGCCGCTGGTGGACGAGGCGATCCGCAACGATCCGGCCTCCTACCCGCCCCAGGACGTGCTGGCCACCCTGTATGCGGTGCCCGACCAGCCGATCCCGATCCAGCGCGTGATGAACCGCGGCTGGACCCGGATCAAGCTGGGCAAGTGATGTTCCGGCGCCCGTGCTCCCGCCGGCGCCCTCCCTCTTCCGTTCACGTCGCGCCTTACCACCGCGACACTCCTGCGAACGGCTTCACCCGGCTCCCTCGGTTGGGGTGAATCCTTGGCGCCTGCGGGCGCCTTTTTTCAAGGTGCCTGCCACCTTCTGCGCATAGCTACTGCCCACCTGGTGGACGCAATGGTCGCCTCGTGTAGCCGCTGCCGCAGGCTGCGTACGGGCGCACAGCGGCCGCCGGGACTTGACGGCGCTGAAGGTCCTTCGGACCTTGTCGCAACCTCGCAAGCTCGGCAGCGGCCACAGCACAATGGTATTTTTGCCGCGCGCCAGCAGGTGCCGCCATTTCTTACAGGGAACCGTATCGATGCACGCCACCGTCCAACCTTGCCCAGTGCCCAGCCCATCCAGCATCGCCAACCTGGCCGTCGGGGCGAGCTTCGTCGATTGCCGCCAGGTGCTGGCCAACGATCCCGAACGCAGCGCCATGCGCCACCTGCTGTTGCTGATGAGCCAGACCCCGGCCTGGATCGACCGGATGATGGCCCTGCGTAATCGCGTGGTGCAGCTGTTCGGCCTCAAGGACCTGGGCCGCCTGACCCGCATCGATCTGGCGCGGGCCGATGAGGACTACCAGCCGGACCAGCGGGTCGGCATCTTCACCCTAGTGTCCCAGGCGCCCGACGAAGTACTGGTGGTGGACCGCGACAAGCACCTGGACGTGTACCTGTCCCTGAATCGCCTGCCCCTGAACGACGATGGGCAACGCCCGGTGGTGCTGTCCACCGTGGTGCACCCGCACAACCTCCTGGGACGCCTGTACATGTTGCCGGTGGCGCCCTTCCACCGGATCATCGCGCCCATGACCCTGGCCAATATCAACCGTCATTGAGCCGCGACACCCAAGTCCTTTGGGGGCCATGGCCGCCATCAGGCAGGGGTTTTCCCCAGCAAGCCTGCAAAAATTCCTGCCGATTGACGTTTTTCGCCGTCTATCTGCCGCTTTCAGCCTTGCCGGCCGGCCCAGTCTCTACGATTCTGTAGAAACCCACCTTGGGGCGGCCGGCGCCGCCCCCTGCAGAACCACCGGAGCGCCCCAATGAAGAGCGTCGCAGAACTGCTGAAACTCAAGGCCAAGCACCACCAGCAAGTGCACACCATCGCCCCGCAGCAGATGGTGCTGGAAGCCCTGATGCTGATGGCCGAGAAAAACGTCGGCGCCTTGCCGGTCCTGGAAAACGGCGCAGTGGTCGGCGTCATCAGCGAACGCGACTATGCGCGCAAGCTGGTGCTGCACGGCCGCTCCTCGGTGGGCACGCCGGTGAGCGCCATCATGAGCTCGCCGGTGATCACCGTAGACTCGCACCAGAATGTCGAGACCTGCATGAGCATCATGACCGACAACCACCTGCGCCACCTGCCCGTGGTGGAGAACGGCCAGTTGCTGGGCCTGCTGTCCATCGGCGACCTGGTCAAGGAGGCGATCGCCGAACAGGCCGACCTGATCCGCCAGCTGGAGCAATACATCCGCGGCGAGTGATGCCCCTGGGGAGCCGGTCCACGGCTCCTTTTTAACACTCTGAAATAGTAAATCCGCACCAGCCCTCTCCTCCCTGCGGGCGCCCCAAGCGCCTGGACCAGGGCCCTGCAACCGCGCAATGACGTAATGGGGCGCCTCGAAGCGACCCATGAAGCGCCACTGCGTCGCCAATTTAAGAAACGACTAGCCGCCGGGTCTTGTTACCATTGCGCACATTTGCGTGAAGCTTTAATGACAGGCAGGTTATTTGTGAAGTTGATCCGTCGTTGCCTACAACACCCCCTTGCACCCCTGTGCACCCTCTTCGGCCTGTTGCTGCTGGTCCCCATGGGGGCTCGCCTGGCCCTGGGCTGGTCCACCCCGCTGGGTTATGTCTCCGACCTGGCCAGTGCCAGCCTGTTGACCGTCCTGCTGTATCGCCGCCCCTGGTGGCTGGCGTTGCCCGTGCTGCTGATCTGGGCCCTGCTGACCCAGGTCAGCGCCGAACTGGTCAGCGCCGTGGGCCGCATGCCCAACCTCGCCGACCTGCATTACCTGGTGGACCCGCAATTCGTCGAGAACTCCACGGGCGGCGGCCTGACCCATCCCGAGCTGGGCCTGGCGCTGCTGCTGGGGCTGGCGCTGTGGCTGCTGGTGCAACGCAGCAGCCGCGCCGTGGCGTTGCCAGCCCTGCCACGCTATAGCTGGAGCTTGCCGGTGGTGCTGTTGCTGGCCCATGGCAGTACCCAGTACTTCAAGCCCAGCGAGGCCGACCAGTGGCAGCTATTCAACCTGCCGCACCAGGCGCTGGCCACCGCCGTGGGCCAGGCGCAAATCCGCGTGGAAGACTGGCTCGACGGCGATATCGCCGACGTACCACCGCAAATGGCCGGCCTCACTCGCCTGGACCTGGAGGGCCAGCCACTGCTGCCCAGCGCCGGACGCGCCCGCAATGTCCTGGTGATCGCCCTGGAGGGCATTCCCGGTGCCTACATCAAGACCAACCGCGAGGCCCTGCACAGCCGCTACCAGGAAGACCTGATGCCCAAGCTCAGTGCCTGGGCCGAGCGCGGGATGAACACTCCCGACTACGTGCTGCACAGCCACCAGACCATCCGCGGGCTGTACGCCATGCTCTGCGGCGACTACGACAAGCTCGACAACGGCACCCCAAAGGGCGTGGAGATGCTGACCCAGAGCCAGCGCAACAAGGCCTGCCTGCCCGCGCAGATGCACAAGTTCGGCTTCGACACCCATTACCTGCAAGGCGCCGGCCTGCGCTTCATGGCCAAAGACAAGATCATGCCGCACATCGGCTTCGATGCGACCCATGGCCTGGAATGGTTCAGCAACGCCAACTACCTGGAATTCCCCTGGGGCAAGGATGACAAGGCCTTCTTCGAGGGCGCCCTGGGCTATGTCGAGCAACTGAAGAAAAACCAGAAACCCTGGATGCTCACCCTGCTGACCGTCGGTACCCACCAGCCCTACTCGGCCCCCGAGGACTACCTGGAGCGCTACGACACGCCCAAGCAGGCGGCAGTCGGCTACCTGGACGATGCCATCGGCCAGTTTCTCGAAGGCCTGGAGCGCAAGGGCGTGCTCAAGGACACCCTGGTGATCATCACCTCCGACGAATCCCACGGCATCGACGGCGTACGCCTGGCCTCGTCCTGGGGCTTCAACCTGATGCTGGCCCCGGAACAGCAACTGTTGCCGCACATCAAGTCCGGTACCTACGGTCATGTGGACTTCAGTGCCTCGGTACTGGACTACTTCGGCCTGCCCGTACCGGCCAGCCTCAGCGGTCGCTCGCTGTTTCGCGACTATGCCCAGGGCCGGGAAATCATGTCCTATACCAACGGCAAGCTGCGCTACCACGATGGCCAGGGCACCTTCACCGAGTGCGATTTCCAGCAGCGCTGCCGCAACTACGCCAGCCCCGGCTTCATCGCCGACAGCGCCAGCTTCCTGACCCAATACGGCGGCCAGCGGGCCCGGCTGGTCAGCGCCCGGGCCACGAACCTGGACCGCAGCCTGTTGCAATCGCCGCTGAACCAGCACTACCAGTTCGGTAGCCCGGCGATCATTCCGCTGCAAGCGCAGATCAAGGACGACTGGGCCGACAACCTGATCGGCGCCCAGTACCTGGAGATGCCCAAGGGCTCGCAGACCCGGGTGCGCTTCACCGTACGCTCGGCCGACCCGCAGCAGAACGCCTACATCCTGCTCAAGGGCAAGGAACTGGAGCAGGACGTTCCCCTGGGCCTGCCGGAAGAAATGCTGGTGACCCCGGACCAGCCCCTGCAGATGGATTTCAGCTTCGACAACCCACAGACCCGCAAGGCCTTCTCCTTCCACTTGCTGGGCTACGGCCTGGGCGCCGTCGAAGTCAGCGACTTCAGCGTGATCACCGAAGTGCCCGGCCAGGAAGACAGCAGCGCGGACATGCCCCTGGACGACGACAGCGAACACTCCAGTTGACCCCTGGCCGGACCTGCCACGCCCTGCGGCAGGTCCCCAGCCCCCCCGCCCCAGGTTTACCGCCCTGTCAGCACACGCTGGCGCAACAGCGGCTTTGCGGCTATTTCTACCAGGCCTGCCTGAACGAGCCCCGAGCATGAACCCACCTGCCGCCACATCCTCCCTGGAACCACTGGCCACCGTCATGGACGCCCAGCCGTTCATGGTCCTCACCGGGGCGGGCATCAGTACCCCCTCGGGCATCCCCGACTATCGCGACAGCGAAGGCGTGCGCCGTGGGCGACAACCGATGATGTACCAGGAGTTTCTCAACCAGGGCGAAGCCCGCCGGCGCTATTGGGCCCGGGCCATGCTCGGCTGGCCGCGCATCCGCCAGGCGCGACCGAACGCTGCGCACCTGGCGCTGGCGCAATTGCAGGCCGCAGGGCGGATCGCTGGAGTGATCACCCAGAACGTCGACACCCTGCACGACCAGGCCGGCAGCCCCGGGGTCATCGAGCTCCATGGCAGCCTGCACTGGGTGCGCTGCCTGGACTGTGGCCAGCGCAGCGAGCGCGATGCCATCCAGCAGCAGTTGGAGACGCAAAACCCGTACCTGGCCGGCGTCGACGCGGTGCAGGCGCCCGATGGCGATACCCTGCTGGACCCGGCTTTCGAGGCACGCTTCCAGGTGCCCCATTGCCCCCACTGCCAGGGCACGCGGCTCAAGCCCGACGTGGTGTTTTTCGGCGAGAACGTGGCCCAGGCTACGGCAGCCCAAGCCTGGAGCGCGGTACACGAAGCTGGCGGCCTGCTGGTGGTGGGATCGTCGCTGATGGCCTATTCGGCCTTTCGCCTGTGTCGCGCCGTGGTCGAGCAAGGCAAGCCGCTGCTGGCCATCAATTTCGGCAAGACCCGCGCCGATGCCTTGCTGGACCTCAAGCTGGAGCAGCCCTGCGACCAGGTCCTGCCCTGGCTGGCCGAGCGCCTGAAAGGCTGAGTCAAACGGGCAAGCGCTCGCCGAGCCTGGCCTCGCGCAGGATGTCGAACAGGGCCTGGGCCGCCGTGGACAGCTCATCCCCCGGCTTGGTCAGCACACCGATGGCCCGCTCCACCACCGGTTCGCCCAGGGTGATGCAGTGCCCGCCCAACTCCCGCATCTGCCCGGCACACAAGGCCGGCACCGCACTCACCCCCAGGCCACTGGCAACCATGCGCCCCACCGTCGCCAACTGGTGACTCTCGAACTCCACCGGCAATTGCACGCCCCGGGCCCGCAGGTGTTCCTCAAGCATGACCCGCACCGTGGACGGGCGCTGCAGAGTGATGAAGGGTTCCTGCAACAGCGTCTGCCAGTCGATTTCATGACGCCCGGCCAGCGGCGAGTCCCTGGGCACCACGGCGACGAAACGATCGATGTACAGCGGGGTGAACACCAGCGAAGTGTTGTCCTGCGGCTCGAAGGCTACCCCCAACTCGACCTCGCGATCGCGGACCATCTCCAGCACCTGCTCGTTGATCACATCGTCGACCGTGACGTTGACCTGCGGGTAGCGAGCGCGAAATTGCTTGAGAATCGGTGGCAACAGGTTGCCGGCAAAGGAAGGCATGGCCGCCAGGGTCACCCGCCCGCGCTGCAGGGTAAAGCGCTGGCGCATTTCATCCTCGGCGTTATCCCAGTCAGCGATCAGGCGCCGGGCCAGGGGCAACAGCGCCTCGCCCTCGGGCGTCAGGGCGACGTTGCGCGTGTTACGCGTAAACAGGCGTCCGCCCAGGCCCTCTTCCAGGGCCTTGATCGTCAGGCTCAGGGCCGACTGCGACAGGTGCAGGCGCTCGCAGGCCAGGGCGAAACTCATGCTGTGGGCCACCGCCAGGAAGGCCCGAATCTGTTTGACCGTCATCCATCATCCTCAGGAGGCGCAGCGACAGGCCACAAGCTATAAGCTTGCAGCTTGCAGCTTGCAGCTTGCAGCTTGCAGCTTGCAGCTTGCAGCTTGCAGCTTGCAGCTTGCAGCTTGCAGCTTGCAGCTTGCAGCTTGCAGCTCATTATGCTGTTTTTCAAATCAATCAACCTTAAAAATCAACTTAACAAATCAATCCCATGGCGCAACACTGATTCCACCAACGGCTGGCCAGCCGCCAACGAACAAGAAAGAGGATGGTGCATATGGCAGGTTTCGATAAGCGCGTGGCGTCCTACGAGGAAGCCCTGGAAGGTCTGCAAGATGGCATGACCGTGATCGCCGGTGGCTTCGGCCTGTGCGGCATTCCCGAGAACCTGATCGCCGAGATCAAGCGTCGCGGTACCCGCGACCTGACCGTGGTATCCAACAACTGCGGCGTCGACGGCTTTGGCCTGGGCGTGCTGCTCGAAGACCGCCAGATCAGCAAGGTGGTGGCCTCCTACGTCGGCGAGAACGCCCTGTTCGAGCAGCAGCTGCTCAGCGGCGAGATCGAAGTGGCGCTGACGCCCCAGGGCACCCTGGCGGAGAAGATGCGCGCAGGCGGGGCCGGCATCCCGGCCTTCTTCACCGCCACCGGCGTCGGTACTCCCGTGGCCGAAGGCAAGGAAACCCGCGAGTTCAACGGCCGCACCTACCTGATGGAAGAGTCCATCACCGGCGACTTCGCCATCGTCAAGGGCTGGAAGGCCGACCATTTCGGCAACGTGATCTATCGCCATACCGCGCAGAACTTCAATCCCCTGGCGGCCACCGCCGGCAAGATCACCGTGGTCGAGGTGGAAGAAATCGTCGAGCCGGGCGAACTGGACCCAGCGCATATCCATACCCCGGGCATCTATGTCGACCGAGTCATCTGCGGCACCTTCGAGAAGCGCATCGAACAGCGCACCGTGCGCAAGTGATCGCCCTTCCCCAGCCCGACTAAAAGGACAATAAACATGGCTCTTACCCGCGAACAAATGGCTCAGCGCGTCGCCCGCGAATTGCAGGACGGCTACTACGTGAACCTGGGCATCGGTATCCCGACCCTGGTGGCCAACTACATCCCCGACGGCATGGAAGTCATGCTGCAATCGGAAAACGGCCTCCTGGGCATGGGCGCCTTCCCCACCGAGGACCAGATCGACGCCGACATGATCAACGCCGGCAAGCAGACCGTGACCGCACGCATCGGCGCTTCGATCTTCTCCTCCGCCGAGTCCTTCGCGATGATCCGCGGCGGCCACATCGACCTCACGGTGCTCGGTGCCTTCGAAGTGGATGTACAAGGCAACATCGCCTCGTGGATGATCCCCGGCAAGCTGGTCAAGGGCATGGGCGGCGCCATGGACCTGGTGGCCGGTGCCGACAACATCATCGTCACCATGACCCACGCCTCCAAGGACGGCGAGTCCAAGCTGCTCAGCCGCTGCAGCCTGCCGCTGACCGGTGCGCAGTGCATCAAGCGCGTACTCACCGACCTGGCCTACCTTGAAATCGAGGACGGCGCCTTCATCCTCAAGGAACGCGCCCCCGGGGTCAGCGTCGAGGAAATCGTCAGCAAGACCGCCGGCAAGTTGATCGTGCCGGACCATGTTCCCGAAATGCAGTTCTCCTGAGGAGCCCATCATGCAAGACGTCGTAATCGTTGCCGCTACCCGTACCGCCGTAGGCAGCTTCCAGGGTTCGCTCGCGGCCATTCCCGCCGTCGACCTGGGCGCCGCGGTGATCCGCCAACTGCTGGCCCAGACCGGCATCGACCCGGCCCAGGTCGACGAAGTCATCATGGGCCAGGTACTCACCGCCGGCGCCGGGCAGAACCCCGCCCGCCAGGCCGCGATCAAGGCCGGCCTGCCCCACGCCGTGCCCGCCATGACCCTGAACAAGGTCTGCGGCTCCGGCCTCAAGGCCCTGCACCTGGGCGCCCAGGCCATCCGCTGCGGCGATGCCGAAGTGATCATCGCCGGCGGCCAGGAAAACATGAGCCTGGCCAACTACGTCCTGCCCGGCGCCCGCACCGGCCTGCGCATGGGCCACAGCCAGATGATCGACAGCATGATCAGCGACGGCCTGTGGGATGCCTTCAACGACTACCACATGGGCATCACCGCCGAGAACCTGGTGGACAAGTACGGCATCAGCCGTGAAGCCCAGGACGCCTTCGCCGCCGCCTCCCAGCAAAAAGCCGCGGCCGCCATCGAGGCCGGGCGCTTCGTCGACGAGATCACGCCGATTCTGATCCCCCAGCGCAAGGGCGACCCCGTGGCCTTCGCCACCGATGAGCAACCCCGGGCCGGCACCACCGCCGAAGCCCTGGGCAAGCTCAAGCCGGCGTTCAAGAAAGACGGCAGCGTCACCGCCGGCAATGCCTCTTCGCTCAACGACGGCGCCGCCGCGGTGATCCTCATGAGCGCCAGCAAGGCCCGTGCCCTGGGCCTGCCGGTACTGGCGAAAGTGGCCGCCTACGCCAACGCCGGGGTCGACCCGGCGATCATGGGCATCGGCCCGGTCGCGGCCACCCGCCGCTGCCTGGAGAAAGCCGGCTGGACCCTGGGCCAACTGGACCTGATCGAAGCCAACGAAGCCTTCGCCGCGCAATCGCTGGCGGTGGGCAAGGAGCTGGAATGGGACCCGGCCAAGGTCAACGTCAATGGCGGTGCGATCGCCATCGGCCACCCGATCGGCGCCTCGGGCTGCCGGGTGCTGGTGACCCTGCTGCATGAAATGCTCAAGCGCGATGCCAAGAAAGGCCTGGCCACCTTGTGCATCGGCGGCGGCCAGGGCGTGGCCCTGGCCATCGAGCGCTAAGACCTCTCCTGCGGGCCACCCTGGTGGCCCGCACCACCACGAGCATCGGCAAGCCGGCGGACCCACGACATCCACCGGCCTGCCTGCCCTCCCGGTGCTCACGCACCGGGATCCCCTCTCCCCTAGCGCCCTTCCACCAGGTCCTTGAGTTGCCCGGCCAGGCGCGTCGCTTGCTGACGCAACGACTGGCAAAACCCTTCGACGAAACTCGACGAGGGCCGATAATCCGGACGCACCAGCATCACCTTGTAAGGCACCGACAGTTGCAACGGCCTGATCGCCAACCCTCGCCCCGCCTCCTCCATGGCACTCAACGGATTGATGATCGCCACCCCCAGCTGCTGGCGCACCATGGCGCACACCGAGGCGGCATTGGTGGTCTCGACCACCACCCGGCGATCGACCCCGGCCTGGCGAAAATGCTCGTCCAGGCTCTGGCGGTAGATATCCAGGCCCGAGAGGTTGATGAAGTTCTGCCCGCCAAAGTCCGCCACCGACAGCCGCGCCTTGGCCAGCAACGGATGGGCCTCGGGCAGGATGCAGACCATGTCGGCACAGAACAGCAACTCGCCGTGGGTACCCCGGGGCAGATGCTCGCTTTCGGTCAGGCCCAGGTCATGGCGCTGGGCGCTGAGGGACTCCTCCAGCAGCGGCGATTCCTGGGCGCTGATGCTCAGGCCGATGCCCGGATGCCGGGCCTGGAAGTCCTTGCACACTGGGGGCAGCAGGGTCTGGGAAAACAGCGGCAGGCAGCAAAGGCTCAGCTGGCCGTGCTCGAAGCGGCGGATCGAGCGCGCCACGCTGTTGATCCGCTCCAGGCCGACATAGGCCCGCTCCACTTCCTCCAGCAACAGCAGGGCCTGGGCTGTGGGCAGCAGGCGCCCGCCTTCGCGATCGAACAGGCGCAGGCCGGAAAGACTTTCCAGGCGCGCCAGCTCGCGGCTCACCGTGGGCTGCGAGGTAAACAGCAGGCGCGCGGCGCCCGTCACGCTACCGGCCTGCATGATGGCGCGGAACACTTCGATGTGCCGTAGGGAGATATCCATGACGGTAGGGCTCGTTGAATCGATCGATCCATATCAGAACTGAATCAGGTGACAAAGAATAGATATTTTCTTGAATGACCAGCAAGCGGCATGCTGCTCACACTTTCATCGACCACAGATTGCATTCGCCATGGCCATTCCCTTCTCCCCCGCCCAACTCGCCGCTGTCGCCCGCCAATACGGCACCCCGCTGTGGTGCTACGACGCCGCCACCCTCCAGGCGCGTATCGCCCAACTGCAAGCCTTCGACGTGGTGCGCTACGCCCAGAAGGCTTCGTCCAATCTGCACCTGCTGCGCCTGATCCGCGAAGCCGGGGTGCGGGTCGATGCGGTCTCCCTGGGTGAGATCGAGCGGGCCCTGCTGGCCGGTTTCAGCCCGGCCAACGGCGGGATCGTCTTCACCTGCGACCTGTTCGACGAGGCCACTCTCAAGCGTGTGGTGGAACTGCAAGTAGAGGTCAATGCCGGCTCCATCGACATGCTCCGCCAGTTGGGCGAACAGTCCCCCGGGCATCGTGTCTGGTTGCGGATCAATCCCGGGTTCGGCCATGGCCACAGCCGCAAGACCAACACCGGCGGGGAAAACAGCAAGCACGGTATCTGGCACGACCAGGTGGGTGAGGCCCTGGCGGTGATCCGCCAGCACAACCTGCACCTGGTGGGCCTGCACATGCACATTGGTTCCGGGGTCGACTACGACCACCTGGAACAGGTGGGCGCGGCCATGGTCGCGGCGGTCAAGTCCCTGGACCACGACATCGAGGCCTTCTCCATCGGCGGCGGCCTGTCCACCCCTTACCGCGACGGCGACACCCCGGTGGACGTGCAACGCTACGCCAACGCCTGGAAAGTCGCCCGCGAGGAAATCGAGGCCTACCTGGGCCACGGCGTGCACATGGAAATCGAACCCGGGCGCTTCCTGGTGGCCGAGGCCGGTTGCCTGGTCAGCGAGGTACGGGTGGTCAAGGATGCCGGCCAGCATCACTTCGTGCTGGTGGACACTGGCTTCAACGACCTGATGCGCCCTGCCATGTACGGCGCCTACCACGGCATGAGCCTGCTGGACGCCAATGGCCAAGCGGTCCAACGCCCGCAACGACCGACCGTGGTCGGCGGCCCGCTGTGCGAGTCCGGCGATATCTTCACCCAGGACGACGAGTGCCTGACCCCGCGCCTGCTGCCCCAGGCCCAGGTCGGCGACCTGCTGGTACTGCACGACACCGGGGCCTACGGCGCCAGCATGTCTTCGAACTACAACAGCCGGACCCTGCTGCCTGAGGTGCTGTTCGAAAACGGCCAACCGCGCCTGATCCGCCGGCGCCAGCCGCTGGCCGACCTGCTGGCACTGGAACTGGGGCTGTAACTGGACCTGTCACTGGGATTGGATCCCCTGTAGGAGCCGCCGGTCGATGCTCGTTAGCGGTAGCGGGTGTCTACCGGATAAACCCGGCGCTCTGAATTCTATCGCGGGCGAGCCAAGCGCCTACAGTTCCATTAACTGATCGGCATTAACCTACCAAGGCGCCAGTTGCAGTCGTTCCGGCCGGTCGTTCATGGCGTCGTCCTGCTTGCGGGTCACCAGGGGTGCACCATCGGCACCGTAGAACTGCACCTGCATTTCGGCGCTGCCCGGCTGTAGGTCGATCCGTGCAAAGTTATCGGCCTGGGTGAAGGCCCAGGTGCGGTAATGCATGGTCTCGCCGCCCGCCAGGGCAAAGCCGTCGGGCGTGGCTGGCGCCTGGGAGTCGTGCACATAGCCGGCCGGATCACCATCGGCGAAGGGAAAGGGCCAGTAGAACGCCGATGAGGTCACCGCGTAGGCCACCAAGTCCTTGCCCGCCCCACTGAACTGCAACCGGGAAATGTTCGAACAGTGGATATCTCCGGACAGGAACACCACGTTCTGCACCTGGTACTTGAGCAGGGTGTCCAGCACCGCACGGCGAGTGCTGGGAAATGCTGCCCAGGCATCGCTGTCGTTCTTGTGGCGCAGCGCATCGCTGTCGCTGCCCAGGGTATCCACGCCGTTGGGCACGAAGACGCTGGAGGTGACGATGAACTTCGGCTGGTTGCCTCGATCCGCCTGCATGTGCCGCAGCCACGCACACAGGCGATCGAGCTGGCCGGGCTCGCTGCGATGCAGTGATGGCCGGCCCAGCAGGTGGTTGTCCTCCAGGGCATCCGGGACGTCGTCGAGGAAGCGCTGGGTGCGGGTATCGAGGACAAAAAACGGATAGTCGACACAGGAAAAGTCATAGAACAGCTGGTTGGTCTGCAACTGCTGCAAGTACAGGTCGTCGCCCGACATGCCGCGCCCGTGCACGTAGCTGTCGGCAAAGCGCGGGCCATGGCTCCACTGGTAGCTCATGTAGGCGCCCATGGCCAGGTTGAACAGCAGGCGCTTGCCGCGATCCTTGCGAATGCGGTCCTGGGTCCAGTTATCCTCGATTTCGTGATCGTCGAGGATCATGTAGGTCGGCAGGCGCGCCAGCAACTGGCGGATGTTCGGCGAACCGAAGGCTGTGTGGTAGCGCTCCTCGAACTCCTCGAACGTATCGGCCAGGCCTATCGGCACCAGGCGGTTGAGCAGGTCGGCATAAATCTGGTCGCCAACCATCAGCACCAATTGCGCATCGTCATGATCGGCCAGCATCGGGGCGAAGATCGCATCGGCGTTCTTGCGCTTCCACAGCAACCCCGGATAACGACACGAACCCAGCAGGAAACTCAGTGGCGCCGGCTTCGCGGGTGCGCTGGCCTGGGTGGTGAACTCGGCCTCGACGTACTTCTTGTCCACCCCACTGCGGTTCAGGTCATTGGCCCAGGCCCCGGGTGCCGGCAGGCGCTGCACCACCGACTCACTGGACACCGCATCATCGTTGCTGCCCGCATCATCGACGTTGAGCGAGGCCATGCGTACCCGGTAGCGCGTCGCCGGGCTCAGCAGGAACGGCTTGAGCTGCTTGCGCTCGGTTTCGTTGCGCCACAGGCTCAGGTCGACACCGAGGTTGAAGGTGCCGGTGCGGTGGAACTCGCGGCGCAGGCGGAAATAGAAGATGTCCTGGGCGGCGACCTTGCCATTGCTGCCCACCACACCAATGACGCCGATGGTGCGGATGTCCTCGGCCACGCCCTTCTCGTCCAGGGCATCGGAGCCGGCGATCCACAGGCGACAGGACGTATCGGTGGTGTGCCCGACGATCGGGCCTAACGAAGGGGTACGCAGGCTGCTCACGATGACCGGCTCCTTGGCAGGGTGTGCCAGCCAAGCTTAGTCCGGGCGCGGTGCCCGGCAAGCCTCGAACGACGCCTCCGGTCGGCGCGCCACCAGGGCCACCAACAAGGCCAGCAGGACCAGCACCGCCGCCACGCCGAAGGTCACCCGCATGCCCTGCACAGCGGCTGCGGCCTGCTCCAGCGCACCGCCCCGGGAAGCCCGGGCGAACACCGCACCCATGGCGGCCGCGCCGCTGATCAACCCGAGATTGCGCGACAGACTCAGGAGTCCGGCCGCCAGCCCGCGCTGCGCAGCCGGTACGTCGAGCAGCAGCAAACTATTATTGGCCGCCTGGAACAGCGCATAACCGGCGGTGACCAAGGTGATCGGCAGCAGGTACCCGGTCAGTCCCAGGCGCACCGGCAGCAGTACCAGCAAACCCAGGCCCAGCAACATGCCGAACAAGCCAACCTGGCAGGGCAACTGCGGGCCATGGCGATCCACCAGGCGTCCGGCCGGCACCCCGACCATGGCCGCCACCAGGGGCCCCAGGGACAATCCCAGGCCCACCCAGACAGTTGGCAGCGCCAACCCGCGGGAAAGATAGAACGGCCCTACCACCAGGGTGCTCATGATCACCGTGGACACCAACAGGCTGGTCAGCAGGCTGGCGCGCAGTGGTCGGCGCTGTAGCAGGGCCGGCTGGAACAGCGGGGCCCGGGCCCGGCGCTCGACCCACAGCAAGGCACCCATCGCGACCACGGCCACCAGCAGCAACCCCAGGTTCAAAGGCGCCAGCAGGTTGCGGCCCAGGGTCAGGGCCAAGGCATAGGCCCCCAGTCCCAAGGCCAGGAGCAACGTTCCGGGCACGTCGAAACCATCGCTCGCGGTCGAACGGCGATCCTCCGGCAGGCAGCGCCAGGCCAGCACCAGGGCAACCAGGCCCAGGGGCAGATTGACCAGGAACATCCAGCGCCAACCGACGCTGGCCAGCAACCACCCGCCCAGCGCAGGCCCCAGGGTGGTCCCCAGGGCCGATAGTGTGCCCAGCAGCCCCATGGCGCTACCGGTGCGCCCCTTGGGCAAGACATCGCCCACCAGCGCCAGGGTTTGCGCCAGCATCGCCGCCGCCCCCGCCCCCTGCACCGCCCGGGCCGCCAGCAAGCCATGCAGGCCAGGGGCCAGGCCACAGCCCAGCGATCCCAGGCAGAACAGCATGATCCCGCCCAACAGTACCCGCCGCCGTCCCAGCAGGTCACCCAGGCGTCCGGCACTGGCGATCAGGACGGTGATCGTCAACAAGTAGGCCAGCACCACCCATTGCACCTGCTGGAAGGAGGCATCGAACGCCTGGGCCAGCTGCGGCAAGCCGGCATTGGCGATACTGGTATCCAGGGAGGGCATCAGCATCGCCAACGCCAGGCTGGCCAGGGCCCAGCGCGCCCGGGAGGCAAGAGGTTCCAGGCGCGGGGCGACTTCGAGGGTGGACATGCAGCGACTCCTGCGTGGTGATCGGTCTCCTAGCCTGGGCTGGCTGCAAGGGCGGCGGAAGGCGCGGCAGGTGCAGTGAATAGCTGCAGGCAACGCCATGCCAGCCGCGCTCGGCCATGCTAGATTTCGCCCATGTCGACTCCCGATCTGAATCTATTGCTGACCCTGGACGTGCTGCTGGCCGAAGGCAGCGTGGCGCGTGCCGCCGCACGCCTGCAACTGAGCCCGTCGGCCATGAGCCGGGCCCTGACCCGCCTGCGCCAGGCCACCGGCGACCCGCTGCTGGTGCGCGCCGGGCGCGGCTTGGTGCCCACGCCCCGGGCCCTGGAACTGCGCCAGCGGATCGGCCCTCTGGTGGAAGAAGCCCTGGCCGCCTTGCGCCCGGCCACCGAGGTCGACCTGCGGCAGTTGCGTCGCACCTTTACCCTGCGCAGTCGCGACGGTTTCGTCGAGAATTTTGGCCCGGCACTGCTCGCCCGCCTGCAGCGGGAAGCACCGGGCGTGCGGATTCATTTCGTGCCCAAGCTGGACCGCGACAGCCAGCCCCTGCGCGAGGCCAGCATCGATCTGGAAACCGCAGTAGTGGATGCCGATACCAGCCCCGAACTGCGCACCCGGGCGTTGTTTCGCGATCGCTTCGTCGGCGTGGTACGTGCCGGCCACCCCTTGAGCCGGGGCCCGGTCGACCTCGACGAGTACCTGGCCGGCCAGCACATCCTCGTCTCCCACCAGGGGCACGACCACGGCCCCATGGACGATGCCCTCCAGGAGCTGGGCCTGGCACGCCAGGTGATGGCCCTGGTCAGCGGGTTCTCCGCCGCCCTGGCCCTGGCCCGGGGCTCGGACCTGATCGCCATGGTGCCCGAGCGCCACACCAGCAACCTGCGGGCCGGCCTGCATGCCTTCAATCTGCCGGTGGCGCTCGCGCCGATGACCATTTCCCTGCTCTGGCACCCGCGCATGGAAGCCGATCCGGCCCACCGCTGGCTACGCCAATGCGTGCATGAGCTGTGCAGCACCACCTGAACACCCGTGCCAGGCACAGCACGGTTGGGCCGCCCAACACCAGCAAGCACCCCCGGCACACTGGACAGGTACAGCCAGGAGCCGTAAAAAGTCCCTGCCCGCCCATCCCGAGGTCGTCATGTCACTCCTGCACCGCCTACCGCTCCGGCACCTGCCCGCCATCATCGCCGTCACCCTGGGGCTGGCCCTGGCCATTGCCCGGGCCCTGGTGCCACTGGACTACTTCTGGGACAACTTCGCGGCCTACTGGCTACCCCAGGCGCTGGTCCTCGGCCTGCTGCTCCTGACCCGCCCGGCCTCGGCCATGGTCGCCGGTGCCGCCCTGGCCCTGGCCATCCACCTGTTGCTGTTCTGCCTGTGGATCACCACCCCCCAGGATGCCCTGGGCTGGATCTACTACCTGCTCAACTTCCCTGGCGCGGTGCTCGGCGCCGCCGCGGCCCGCTACCTGGCCAAACGCCGCCCACCGCGCAGCGCCCTGGGCAGCGGCCTGCTGGGGTTCTTCGGTGTGGCGTTGGGCTTGTTGCTGAACTTCAAGCTGCAATAGCTGGCGTACAGCTGATTCGGCGCCGGCGGGCCCGGCGGCGAAAAAGGCCGAAGCCGCCCGCCCGACCCTGGCTGGGTCGGGCGGGCGCGGCTTCAGATCTGACCGTGACTGAGATCGGCCAGGCGTCCTGACAAGGCCTGCATGGCCTCGCTGACCTTGTCCAGGGCCTGGGCGTCCCGGGCGTTGTCTTCGCTGATGCTGTGGATACGTACCGCCAGCTCGTTGATTTCCTGGGTCACGTGGCTCTGCTCCTGCGCCGCCACGGCAATCTGCTGCGCCCGCTGGGAGATGTCATCGAAGCTGTTGACCGTACTGGACAGCGCGTCCGAAGCCCCGGCCGCCTCGCCCACCGCCTGGCGGGTGCGTGACTCGCCGGACTGGATGGCCTGCACCGCCTGGCGCGAGGCCTGCTGCAGGTCGTTGATCATGCCGCTGATCTCGTTGGCCGAGGTCTGGGTACGCCCGGCCAGGGTCCGCACCTCGTCGGCCACTACAGCGAAACCACGGCCCTGTTCGCCGGCCCGGGCCGCCTCGATGGCGGCATTGAGGGCCAGCAAGTTGGTCTGCTCGGAGATGGCCTTGATCACGTCCAGGACCGCGCCGACCTGCTGGCTGTCCTGCTCCAGGCGCTGGATCACCGAGGCTGCCTCGGCCATTTCCGTGGACAGTTGCTGGATCGACTCGCTATTGGCCGCCACCCGCTGCTGGCCATCCTGCACCACCACCAGCGACTGGCGCGCGGTATCGGCGCAGTTGTTGGTGTTCTGCGCCACTTCCTGGGCACTGGAGGACATCTCGGTGATGGCCGTGGCCAGTTGGGTGTTTTCCTGGCGCTGCTGCTCGGCGCGCCGGGCCAGGGTGCTGCTCAACTCGCCCAGGCGCGCGGCCTCGCTCTGCAACTGGCGGGCTTCGCTGGCGATCTTCTGCAGCATCTGCCGCAGTTGCCCGGCATAGCGGTTGACCGCGCCACGCAGGGCGCCGATCTCATCGGCCCGATCCACGTGCAGCTCGGCATTGTCGGTGGCCTGGCCACTGCCCAGGGCATCGATCTGGCGGGTGGTTTCCTCGAGCTGGGCAATCAGCTTGTTGCCCGCCAGCCAGGCGAAGAACAGCAACAGGGCCAGCAATGGCAGGAGGAACAACAGGATCTCGGTGGTCATGGCCCGGGCCAGGCCGGTGACCCGTTTCTCTGGAGTCACCAGGCCGATGGTCCAACCGGTGCCAGGCATGGTGAACAGGCTGACCCGCGCCGCTTCCTGTAAGCGTCCGTCGCGGTCCAGGTCGAGGCTGCGCACCTGGCCGGGGCGCGCCGCGCTGGCCAGGGTCTCGGCCACCGGGCGCAACCAGGCCTGCTGCTTGCTCAAGGCGTCGAAGCTGAGCATCTGCGCGCCACCGCTGGCCTGGGCGTCGGGGAAGTACAGGACGTTGCCGGCCTGGTCCAGGGCGAAGGCATAACCGCCGGTGACCGAACCCTGTTCCTTGAGGAAGCGCGCGAGATCGTCCAGGCGCAGGTCGATGGTGGCCACCCCGGCAAAGGCGCCGCCCTGGCGATAGGGCACGCTGCAGGTGGTCATCGGCACCTGGGTCACCGGGTCCTGGTAGGCCTCGGACCACAGGCAGTGCCCGGCGGCGCTATTGCGCGCCCCCGTGTACCAGGCTTCATGGTGATAACCGGCGCTGCCAGCGACGTTGTAGTCATCGGAATACACCAGCGAGCCCGCGTCGCTGCGGCCCCAGAAGAAGCTGCGGCGTTCCACGCCCGGGGCGAAGGCATTGGGTTCCGGCCAGATCCCGCCACCGGCGATGGCCTTGTCGTTCTCGTGGTCGATCACCTTGGGCGCGGTGGCCATGACCAGCTCCGGCTCCTTGGGCAGGCCCTCGACCATGTGCGCCATGCTCACGGTCACGCCTTCGATTCCCGCCAACTGCAAGGCCAGTTGACGGACGATGGCACTGCCGGTCTGTTCGATCAACGCCGAGCTCGCCTCCACTACCTTGGGTTGTCCCCGCAGGGTCATCACGGCAAAAACCGCCAACGCCGTGAACAGCAACAGCAGCACGCTGCCGAGGGTCAAACGATGAGACAGACGAACCGGAAGCAAAGCCATGACGAACTCCGTATCAGTTAGGCATCCCGACGTTATCGACCGCGACCAGGATTCCCTTGAGAAAAGAGTGACATCGTTCACATAAATCTCACTTGCGGCCAGGGCGTGCCCGATGCGTCAGCCTCGCCTGTCGCGCTCGCGCCGGCGGATCACCGTTACCGTCTCGCCGCCGATACGCCCGCTGGGGCCAGGGCCTGGAGCGCGGCACGGGTCTGCGGCTCGGTCGGGTGCAAGGGGGGATCGACGATCCCCGGCACCACCGCATTGATCTGGACCTGGGAGCCGGCCAGTTCCGGGGCCAGGAGGCGCCGGCCGAGCACCCATGCGTGCAGTTCGAATTGCCCAGCAGCGGACGCCGGGGGCCTTGGAGCTTTCAGGTCGAGGGACGGCAGGGGGACATGCGCACCTCAGGCAGCCTGACCTGCCTGGAGGATTTGCTGGCCACGGTGATCGCGGTGAAGAACGGCGGCGAGTTGATGGAGGTCCTGGCGCGGAGCGGGTAAAGCCGAGCCGCAGGCTCGAGCCATAGAAGCATGGCCACCTGCGGCTTGAGCCCTTATCGCGTGCGCCTCAACCTTCGAGCACCAGCATGAACTGGCTGAAGCGATCGATGCCGTCCTTGGACAGCTCCAAGCCCTTCTCGCCCATCCGCGACATCCACTTGCCGTTGTCGCCACGCAGGGATATCTGGCCGCTGGCCGTATCGATGGCGTAGGCGAACTGGCAATACGGGTCGATGCTGTCCTTGGACAGCTCCAGGCCCGTGGCCCCCATGCGCGACATGAACTTGCCGTTATCGCCCTGCAGGGCGAGCTTCTTGTCGGTGCCGATCTGCACCAGCACCACCTTGAACTTGCAGTACTGATCGATGGAACCCTTGGACAACTCCAGGCCGGTCGCGCCCATGCGCGACATGTAGTTGCCCGAGTCGCCACGCAGCGAGATGACACTACCGTTTTCGATGACACGTTGTGGAATGACGATCATGGTTGGCACTCCTTGCTGATTGGGTATGTCCTGCTTGCAGGCAGCGCCTGCCACTACCGGACGCTGGCCTCTGGTACAGGTGCAACGACCGGCAAGACGCGCCGCAAGCGAAGTCTAGTCGAGCCCCTCGGCAAGCCTCGGGACTCCTGGCAGGAACAGGACCAGCGGTTGGGTGCCCCGGCGCCAGGCGGCGCCGGCGGTCTTCACTCTGGCGAGCGGTGGGTGTACTGCGCGAAGTTCTCGGCGTAGTCCGTCAAGTGCTCGTCGAGCATGTGGCGGAACTGATCGACGAAGTAGTCCAGCGTCTGCTGCTTGGAAGCGGCCATTTCCTCGGCGTCACGGCAGCCGGTGGCGCGGATGAATGCGCAGAAACGGGCATTGGCGTACATCAGCGAGGCGCTGACCTTGCCACGGCCGCAGGTGGCGACCTGGGAATTGGCCAGGTCGATGATGGCGTCGGCGCGATCGTAGAATTCGTGATCCGGTTCGTTGGCCACAGGTGAGTCCTTTTGCTGGGTATGAAAACGAGGCGCCGGAGTATAAGAGCTTTGCCCGGCAAAACCGACGGTTTTCAGCGCCGCGCCAATCTCCCCCGCCCCTACGCTCCGGGCAAGGCCCGCAGATGCCCGGCCAACAAGGCTTCGCTCTTGCCCAGGGACAAAATCACGCTGTCATCGGCCAGCCGCTGGACCTGCTCCAGGTGCGACTCGCCCCGCTGCCGATCACCGTCGAGGAATGCCGCCAGGGCCTGGCCCCGCGGCCGTAACCAGGGCGAATACCACTCGACCTCGGCGGTCAGCGGAGCCCCTTGCAGCAGGCTCGCATCACGTTGCTGGCAGGCACGGCAGAAGGCCAGTTCCGTGCGCAACAGATCGACCATCACTTGCAGGCCAGGCAGTTCCCCTGCCCGGCCCTCCAGCAGCCGCTCCAGTTCAGGTTCCATCGCCTGCGCCGCCGCCCAGTCGCCCTGCTCTTGCCGGGCAGCCAGCCGATAGCTGAAGGCGACCAGGGGCTGGGGCATGGCCGCCTGGTCCAGGTGTTCGAGGTCCGCTTGCGGCAACTGCCCACTGGTGGCTCCGGCCACGCTCAGGGCCAGCAATCGGGCGTAGGCCAGTTCCGCTAGCTGGTCGTCACGATGAGTGAACCAGCGCCACAGCAGCAGGCCGTCGCTGGGCATGGTCCCCAGGGTCGGAATGAGATTGGCCACTCCCAACGCCAGGTTGATCGCGGCAAACCCCAGGAGCACCGCGCCGGACAACCCAGGCCAGGCGAGTCCGAGGCCCAGGGCGGCCAGGCCCGCCAGCAGGTTCAGCAATGGACCGCAGAACGCCACCGCCAGCCATTGCCCGCGCAGCGAGCGTTGCAGGTTGCTTGCCGCCATCACATAACCGCCCAGGCACTTGCGCAGGCGAAGCCGCCAGCCACGCCGCCGCGCCTGGAGTTCGAGGACGGTGAGCCGCATCGACAGCACCGGCATGCCCCACCAGCGGGCCGCCAGGTAGTGCCCGGCCTCATGCACGAAGATGCCCAGGATCCCCAGCGCCAAGGCCAGGCACAGCCCCAGCAATGGCCGGCCGCTGCTGGTGCCGATGACGAAGGTGGCACTGAACCAACCACTGATCACCACGGCGCCTTGCACCATCAGCAGCAGTCGGTTCAGGGCCTTGGGCCAGTGCTTGCCATCCATTGCGTAACGTCCTCGAAGTGAACCTTGGGGAATCCGGGCGCGCAGACTGCCAGCTTTGCCCCCGACACCTCAAGCCGGCTCTCAGCGGGATTCGGGCCAGTGCCGGGCCAGCACCGGGGCCACTCGGGGCTCGTGCTCGATGCGCTCGAGCAACGCCACGAAGTCCGGCTGGCTGTGGCGCAGCGCGTCCCTGGCGCCGCCCCAGCGCGACACCACCGCCGCCTGGATATCCAGGGCCCCGGGTGCGGCGCCACCCAGGAAAGGCCGTGGGACGAACTGGCGGGCGAACAGCTCCCAGGCGTGGTGCAGGCGCTGCCCGGTCGCCTCGCGCACCCGCGCCTCCAACGCCGGATCGGCATCGCTCACCCAACGCCCCGGGTAGTCGAGAATGCCGATCGCCGAATAGCAGTTGGCGGCGATGTACACCAAGCCACGAATGACCTGGGCCCGCGCCGAGGCCTGGGTCGGCAGCAACCCGGAATCGGCGAACTGCAACCCGAGGTGGATCAGGATCGCCGCGCTTTCCGTGAGGATGCTGCCGTCGGGCAGTTGCAAGGTGGGAATCTGCACCAACGGATTGAGCCGCTCCAGGGCATCCCGCCCCGGGCTGGCTTGCCAGGGCGCGGCCTCGATGCAGCGGTACGGCGCCTGGCAATACTCCAGGGCAATCTCCACCATGGCCGAACCCGTGCCCTGGCTTCCATACAAGTGATACATCTTCGCGACCTCCAGGTTGACCGGGGCACTCTACGCCTATCGGTCCTGGGAACGACACTCCACGTGCAGCACCTGCTCGCCCAGGGAGCGCGTCTGGAAGCGCACCGGCAGGAAGGCTTCGATCACCTGGATGTTGCTCGCCAGATGATTGGTCAGGCGCGGCGTGGTGAAGCTGCCACCACCGGCCAGGGCCATGGGCAGCAACAACTGGTCGGCCAGGCATTCGGCCACCACCGCGCCGGAGGCCAGCCATTCCCGGGCCTGGTCGATGGCAGCATCGGCGACGCTTTCGGCCCGCAGGCCGTTCTGGGCGAAACCGCAGAACAGCTCGGTCAGGTGCTCGTAGGCAAACTCCAGCAACAGCACATTGCCCGGGCCGTATTGCTCATCCAACTGCACGTCTTGCAGCTCCTCCCGGGACAGCCCCAGGCGATTGCCCACCCGCCGCAGCTCACGCTCGGCCACATGTTCCGGCAAGCCGGCGCTCAGGGCCCAGGCCCTACGCCCGAGCAAGGCGCCACGCTCTTGCAGATGCACAGGCTGCAGGGGCGAAGGCCGGACCAACAGTTCCAGCTCGCCACCGCCAGCCGGTACGAAACCATGGCGCAGCAACTGCAACTCGACCTGCGCGCCCATGCGTCGCAGCTGCGGCAGCCAGGATTGCTGGAGGAAGTCCGCCGGTGGTGCCAGGGGATTATGGGTGCCGCCGGTAACCGTCACCCGGCTGGGTTCCGGGGCCTGGAGCAAGGCCGGCAGCAAGGTCTGCAACACCAGGGTGCAGCTGCCGGCGGTGCCGATGGCGAAGCGGTAGTCACCGCCACGGATCGGCCCCGGTTCGAAGTCCAGCACCTGGGAGCCCAGCTCGGCCCCCCGGACCCTGGCCCCACACACCTGGGCAGCGGCCTGGACCGCCGTCAGGTGCTGGCGCATCAGGCCCGAACGGCTGCGCCGGGCGCGTATATTGCTGATCCGCAGGGCCTTGCCGGTGAGCATCGACAGGCTCAGGGCACTGCGCAGTACCTGGCCGCCGCCAATGGCGCCGTCCAGCTCGATCACATCCTGTTTCATCATGTTCCTTAAGCGTAGTGCCGGACGGTGTCTCTCAAGTAGGCGTCCAGCAGGGCATTGTCTTCATGGGTGCGCGCAAGCTTCGGCACCGGGCGCTCCAACTCGGCGGCGATGAAGTCGTGCAACGCCGGGCGCCGTGGACCGTAGGCGGACTCATCGGCACGACGCTTCAAGTCCAGCAGCTCATCCACCTCGTCCAGCAAGCGCCGATCATCGACGGTCTCCAGCAGCTCGGCGAAGGTCATGGGCGGTCGGCCCCGGCCCTGGTCGATCCAGCGCACCGCCAGCAACGGTCGCAGCACATAGAAGTATTTCTTGAACCGCACGCTGTCGCCCTGGAGGTAACCGCGAAAGTTCTTCCGGGCCATCGACAGGTAGTGGTTACGTGCCGCCGGCGGGCTGTAGAAGGCCTCGGCCAACTCGCGCAAACGCGCGGTCGCAGCCACCTCGCGGCGATACACCAGGGGCGAGTCGAGCCATTCGAGCAAGGTCGGGTTGGACTTGCGCAGCAACCCCAGGGTCTTGCGCAGCTCCCAGCCGCTGACATCCAGCTCATCGTCCAGCGGGCGCTCGATCACGTCCCGCGCGGCGTCCACCTGGATGAACCACTCGGGTTTCTCCACGTAGATGAAACGCACGTCGTAGTCGCTGTCGGTGGAGGAGAAGCCCCAGGCCCGGCTACCGGACTCGCAGGCATACAGCACCTGCACATTGCGCTCGCGCTCGATCCGCGCCAGCTCCTCCAGGACCCGTTCGCGCATGGCGTCGTCCAGGGGGTGAAGTTCCTTGTCTATTTGCATGTCCTGCTTCCTGTTCAATCGGTGGCACTGGCCATCAGTACCCCCAAGGTCCGGCGCTCGGGGTTCCAGATGCTCAGGCACCAGACGCCCCACCACTCCAGGCCCTCATCGAAATAATCGCTCCAGGCCTCGGTCGCCGCAGTACCCTCGACCTCCCACTCCAACTGCAAGTCGCTCACCCAGTCGATCACCACCGGCTGCGCCTCGGGCTCAAGCCCCAGCAACGCCAGCCAGCGCTGGAAGATCGCCTCCGGCGGCTCGCCGCCCTCGGGGAAATGCGTTCGGTAAGGCGGGTCGATAAAGGCCTGGTACAAGGCCTGCGGACCTGGTAGCACACTGGCTGTACCCAGGCGCTGGATCTCTTGCGCATCCAGCTCCCGAGCCACGGCCCGCTGCACTTCCCAGCGCATCGGCGGCGCCTCGCCGAGATCGGCATAGCGCGGATGCTCCTGGATCAGCCGGCGCCGCGCCTCGCGGTGCTGCTCTTCTATCTGCAGGTACAAGGCGTCAAGGGCCTGGCGATGCAGATCAAGATCGATGCTGGCCTGCGGCGCGACGTCCAGCACCGCGAAATCGAACACGCAGTCCGCCTCCTTCAATTGCCGGCGCAGGGCCTGGATCGACTCGTTGTCCTGCAGGTTCAGCAGTGCTGGCAGCATGTTTGCTCTCCTTGGTTCATGGCAGCCACTTGAGTGAGCCCGCCGGCAATTCTCCGGCCTTTTCCATCATGCGTACCCGCTGGGTCAGCGCTTCGCGCAGCGGCTTGGGGGTCACTGGATCGAACAGTGCATAACGCCCACTGCACCAACCGGCCAATTGCGCCTGCCAGTAGCTCGCCTGTTGTGGAGCCTGGTCCAGGCACCAAAGCAGGTACTCCAGCTGCCGCCAGCCCGGTTTGAGACTCAGCAGCATCCGCTGGCGCCATGCAGGCAGCGCTGGCCAGTGAACATCCAGGTACTGCTCCAGAGCTTCGTCGAATACCGCCCAGGGTTGTTCGCGCAGCAGGCTGACCGCCATCTCGAAGACCTTGTCCGAGACATCGCCCAGGGCCTTGAGCTGCCAGGCCATGCCGCGCTCGCCCAGGCTATGCAGGGCCAGCAGGCGAGTGTTCAAGGCCGGCGAGTCCAGGGCCAGTTGCACCATGGCATCGGCCCGGGGCTCTTGCAGTTCCCTGGCCAGGCCCAGCAGGCCTTGCCACTGCGACCGGTTTGCCGGCGCCGGTTGCAGCACCCGGGCCAGCAGCACTTCCCGTGGCTCCAGGCCATAGCGTGGCGCCGCCCAATGCCCCAGGCCACGCAGGGCTGCCGAGGGGTCGAGCAAGGCCTGGCGCAATTGCTCGCGCGGGTCGTCCAACAGCGGCAGCAACAAGCGCAGGGCCTTGACCCGCACGCTAGCGCCCGAGGTCCGCATGACCTGCTCCAGCAACGGCCGGGCCTGCTCTTTAGCCAGTTCGGCGCAGGCGTCCACCGCCATCTGCCGCACGCTGACCTCGCCATGGCCCAGGGCCTGGGCCAGCAGGGCCGGGCGATTCGCGCCACTGTCCAGCAACAGCTCGAAGACGAACCGTGCGGCCCGGCCCCGGCACGCGGCAAAGGCCTGCTCGACCTTGCCTCGTACTTGCGGCAACTGCAGCACCGCTCGTGCCCGTTCCAGGGTCGCCCCGTGGCTGACCCGCTGCTTGGCGGTCAAGGCCAGCAGCGGACCCAAGACCTGCAACCACAAGGCGCCATGTTCAGGTACCAGGTACAGCTCCACGGCCGTAGCCGCCTCCTGGCGAACCTGGGGCACCCAATCGTTGAGGCGCTCCAGCAGCACCACCAGGGCGGCGGCCGACGGCTGGCGGGCCAGGCGTCGTACTGCCGACTGGCGGACGAAGCCATTGCCAAAACCGCTCAGGACCAGCCAGGCATCGTGTTCGTCCCGGGTTTGCCAGACTTCGCGCATCCGGCCAATTTCGTAGTCGCTCAGCTGGTAGTGCCAATCGGGCGGGCACTCCAGCATATCCATGACATCCATCGCTCTACCCCTTAACGCATACCACCTGACGCAAGGTATGCAGTACTTCCACCAGTTCGCTCTGGGCGTCCATCACTTGGTCGATGTCCTTGTAGGCCATCGGAATCTCGTCGATCACGTTCTCATCCTTACGGCACTCCACATGGGCGGTGGCGCGGATCTGGTCGGCCAGGGTGAAGGTGTTCTTGGCCTTGGTCCGGCTCATGGTTCGACCGGCACCGTGGCTGCAGGAGCAGAACGCCTCCTCGTTACCCAACCCGCGGACGATGAAGCTCTTGGCTCCCATCGACCCGGGGATGATCCCCAACTCGCCCTTCTTCGCCGACACCGCACCCTTGCGGGTCACCAGCACCTCTTCACCGAAGTGGCGCTCCTTCTGTACGTAGTTGTGGTGGCAGTTCACCGCCTCCAGCGCGACTTCGAAGGGCTTGCTGATCACCTTGCGGGTGGCCTGGATCACCAGTTGCATCATCAACTCGCGGTTCTGCCGGGCGAAATCCTGGGCCCAGGCCACGGCCTCGACGTAATCATCGAAGTGCTGGCTACCTTCCTCGAAGTAGGCCAGGTCGCGGTCCGGCAGGTTGGCGATGTGCTGGCGCATATCCGCCTGGGCCAGGTTGATGAACAGGTTGCCGATGGCATTACCTACGCCGCGCGAACCGCTATGGAGCATGAACCAGACGCGGTTGGCCTCGTCCAGGCACACCTCGATGAAGTGGTTCCCGCCTCCCAGGGTTCCCAGGTGCTGGCGGTTGTTGCTGTTGGCCAGCGCCGGGTACTTATCGGTGATCGCCTTGAACCGTGGATGCAGGGCCGCCCAGGCCTGGTCGGCCTGTTGCGGGATCTCACCCCAGGCCCCCTTGTCTCGTCCGCTACGTGGCGAGGTACGACCGTGGGGCACCGCCTGCTCGATGGCGCTACGCAACCCGGCCAGGTTATCCGGCAGGTCGGAGGCGGTCAGCGAGGTCCGGGCGGCGATCATCCCGCAGCCGATATCCACCCCGACCGCCGCCGGAATGATCGCGCCCACGGTGGGGATCACGCTACCGATGGTCGATCCCTTACCCAGGTGGACGTCGGGCATCACGGCCAGGTGCTTGAAGATGAAGGGCATCTTGGCGGTGTTCATCAGCTGCTGGCGGGCTTCGTTTTCCACGGGCACGCCCTGGGTCCACATCTTGATTGGCTTACCGTTGGCGACTTCCAGCAATTGGTAGGTCTTGCGTTCCATATCTTTTTACTCTTTCTTCCTGGGGCCCGAATCCGGGCCTTGTTGTATCGGCAGCGCAAGAGCGGATTGCAGTCTTGCGCCCATGATCGATCGGGTGGCCGGTCATCCGGCAGGTCTTGGCGACAAAAAAAGGTGAAACATGCAGCCTGCTCTACCCCTGAGCTACCACCTTGCGGTGGGCGGGAATCGAACCCGCGACCAGGCTGTCCTGTAGTTCCACCGGCATTCGCCGGGTCAATCGGTGCAGGCCGGGCCTGCGGGCAGCGACAAGGGAACGGGCACATTTGCTCTACCCACTGAGCTACAGCCTTGCGGCTGGCGGGACTCGAACCCGCGACACCATGTAGTACCCGTGGCATTCGCTGCCATCCCGCCAAGGCGGGGAAAACCTGCGACGACAAGGAATCGATGAAACGATGCACTCGCGTTCTGCTGGTTGAACCACGGCGCCCTTTTCGAGCACCGGCGGGACTCGCACCCGCATCTCGAGCCTTGGATGTAGTTCCATCGGCATTCGTCGCAAAAAACCGCAAAACAGGTGGCGCGACAACAGTAGTGGCTGATAGCCGGATTCGAACCGGCAAGACCAGGATGTACAGCCACCGGCATTCGCGCCGTCACCGGCCCTGACAAAATCTGCTGAGACGTCTTTGGATGTAGTCACAGCGGCATTCAGGGCCAATGATCAAGAAACTTCAGTGTGCGCCGGCTGCCCGGCGCATGCTCTAACTCAATAACCTGGCGCTCAGGGCGCCAGGGCCTCGATGGCTTTCACCCAGTGCTGGCCACCGTAGTTGCCGGCGATGAACTGCTCGATCACGTCGAACACCGTATCGCTGAAGCCACCGACGTTGAGGATGTCCTCACGGTCCGGGGCCTGGGTGGTGGCCCCGGGTTGCATATCGATGCACACCAGCCGGGCGTTGGGGTTGATCGCCTTGATCCGCTCCCACTGGCGCATGGTTTCAGTGGCCCCATGGCGCCGGGCGTCGATCCACGACTCGTTGTCCGAGACCAGGATCAGCGTGTCCAGCTTGAACCGCGCATTGGCCAGCTGCGCCAAGGGGGCCGAGCAGTTGGTCCCGCCGCCACCGATGGCCGCCAGCTTCTGGGCATTGGTCATCACGCTGTCCCGGGGGTTGAGGCGGATATCCACCACTTCCCGTTCGAACGGCATGACCCGTGCCGTCGGCCGCTTGCGCAGGACCGCCGCCGCCACCAGTGCCGCCACATCGATGCAGCGCACCGCCGTGGTGGCGCCCTGGCGATAACCCGTGACCGGACTGTGCATCGACCCCGAGACGTCCGGGCATACCACGACCGAACCGCTGAGCGCCGGCACATTGGCCAGGGACAGCTCCAGGGCATCCTGCAGCGCCTCGCGCACCCGCTGCGGCACCTCCTCTCCCGCCATGCGGTAGGCCGCCAGCAGCTGGTACGGGTAGACCCGGGCCTTGGCCACCTCTGCGGCATCCGCCAGGCGCGCCGCCACATACTCCGTGCAACCGCGCACCTGGAACGCACCGTGGCGAGCCAGGGTGTTGAGGTTCATGCGCAGCCCCTGCCAGCCCATGTTGCGAGCCTGGGCGGCCCATTGCTCAGCGCTCAGGCTCTCGTTGCCCAGCAACTGGAACGGTACATCCGGCACCTGGGTGCTGGCCCCGCTGCGAAACGCCAGCAGCTCACGGGTCAGCCCGGGCAGCGCCTGGACATCCACCGGCTTGCCGATCAGCCAGGCGAAGAAGGCTTCACGCCAGGCCTCGCGGGGCTTGGGGTGGACCATCTTGACCACATCCGCCAGCGACGGCTGGTTGCCGATCGATGCCTGCAGCAGCTGGCGCTCGCTGGCGTTGTTCAGCCAGTCCTGCACCAAGCGCTTGGGTTGCGAGCCCAGGGACTTGCGGCCGGTCACGCCGCTACGCAGGATCTGCACGTAGTTGCGTAGCATCTTGCCGTTGTCCACCACCTGGGCGAACAGCTCGGGCACCTGGACCGAACGTTGCGCGGTCAGCGCCGCCAGCAGCAGCGCCGGCATGTCCTTCATATGGCCTTGCTGGCGAGCGTAGCGAGCGGCCTGGGCCACGAAGCGGCTGTCGACTTCACTCACCAGTTGCAACACGGCTTCCAGCTGATCCTCGGGTGAGGTGTAGAAGGTCGAGTTCAGGCAACCGGTGACTGCCAGCTGGGCCAGGCGATGCTTGGCGTTGTAGGCGTAGGCCGGGGCCCGGGAGGCATTGCGGGTGTCGCTCGCCGGGGCTTTTGCCTGTTGGGTGTTGAACAGCTGCTGGTTGGCCATCTTGGCGTCTCGCTGGTTGTCTTGTTCGTTGCCAGAGATATTGCAGCCGCCGTGCCAGCTTTGAATTTTTTATCGAATTTATTTTTAACTTATTGATTTTAAACGTATTTATTTTTCATCTTTATTTCTTCAGTGATTTTTCGCGACAAACGTTGCTCTGATTTTATATCTTTATCTATCGCAGTTTATCCAAGGATATAAACATGTCGGACAAGTCCACGGTCGCCATCGGTTTCGTCGGAGCCACCCTCGATCGTGTCGGCAAGGGCGCCAACCGTTGGAGCCACTGGCGCCCGAGCGTGGGCTTGTGCCAGCAGCAGGATGTGCTGATCCACCGCCTGGAACTGATCCATGGCGTCGACGCCCGGGACATCAGCCTCGCCGGGCGCATTGCCGACGACATCCGCCAGGTCTCCCCCGAGACCGAGGTGCGCTTGCACCCCATGGAGCTGAAGAACCCCTGGGACTTCGAGGAGGTGTATGGCGCCCTGCACGACTTCACCAGCGCCTACGCGTTCGACACCGAGCGCGAGGACTACCTGGTGCACATCACCACCGGGACCCACGTGGCGCAGATTTGCTGGTTCCTGTTGACCGAGGCCCGCTTCCTGCCGGCGCGACTGATCCAGACCTCCCCAGCCCGGCGCCGCGATCCGGACGAGCACGCTACCGGCACCCATGCACTGATCGACCTCGACCTGTCGCGCTATGACCGCATCGCCTCGCGCTTCGCCCACAAGCGCCTGGAGGGCCTGGCCTTTCTCAAGTCGGGGATCGCCACCCGTAACCTGGCCTTCAACCGCTCCATCGAACAGATCGAGCGAGTGGCGGTACGCTCCAAGGCGCCGATGCTGCTGATTGGCCCCACCGGGGCGGGCAAGTCGTTCCTGGCCCGGCGCATCTATGAACTCAAGCGTGGCCGGCACCAGGTCCTGGGGCGCTTTGTCGAGGTCAACTGCGCCACCCTGCGCGGCGACGGCGCCATGTCGGCACTGTTCGGCCATACCAAGGGCGCCTTCACCGGCGCCCAGAATGCCCGCGACGGCCTGCTGCGAGCGGCCCACGGCGGCATGTTGTTCCTCGACGAGATCGGCGAACTGGGCCTGGACGAACAGGCGATGCTGCTCAAGGCCATCGAGGAAAAACGCTTCTTCCCCATGGGTTCGGACCAGGAGGTGGAGAGCGACTTCCTGATCATCGCCGGTACCCACCGGGACTTGCGCGGCCGGGTGGCCCAGGGCCTGTTCCGCGAAGACCTGTACGCCCGGATCAACCTCTGGACCTTCAACCTGCCGGGGCTGGCGGGGCGCCGCGAAGACATCGAGCCCAACATCGATTTCGAGCTGGAACGCCATGCCCGGGAGCAAGGCCAACTGGTGCGCTTCAACCTTGAGGCCCGGCGGCGCTACCTGGCCTTCGCCAGCTCCAGCGAAGCGGCCTGGCTGGGCAACTTCCGCGAGCTGTCGGCGTCCATCACCCGCATGGCCACCCTGGCCGACAGCGGCCGGATCGACGAGGCCCTGGCTCTGGAAGAGATCCAGCGCCTGCGCCATGCCTGGGGCCTGGAACAGAGCGAGGACGAGCTACAGCCGCTGTTGGGCACAGACATGGAACTGGACCTGTTCGACCGCCTGCAACTCAAGGCGGTGATCGCCGAATGCCGGCGCGCCGACAGCCTGTCGGATGCCGGGCGGCGCCTGTTCGGGGTCTCGCGCCTGGGCAAGGCCAATCCCAACGACGCCGATCGGTTGCGCAAATACCTGGCGCGCTTCGGCCTGGACTGGAAACAGATCACCAGCTGAGCATCGCGTAGCTGCTCATGAATGCCCGCTGAAGGCCCTGGGGGGCTCGCGGGCTCGGCAGCGGCTACAAAGAGGATACGCCAGACACCAAAGGTGCCCGCTTCGTGTAGCTGCTGCCGCAGGCTGCGCACGGGCGCGCAGTGGCCGCGATGCGTCAGATCAGGCCAGCGTCGGCGACGGCTGCGGCACGGCGAACACGCCGCTGGCTCGGGCCACTTCGCGCTCGCCAACGCTCAGCACCACGGTGGCGAAGGCGATCTGCCGCCCGCGCCGGGAATGCTCCAGGCGCACCTCCAGCCAATCCCCCACCTGCACCGCGCCCAGGTAATCGAGGTTCATGCTGGCCGTGATCAGTGGCAATGGCGGCTCGCTGGAGAACGCCATGGCATACCCCATGCCGACGTCCGCCAGGGTGGCGATGATGCCGCCGTGCACGATGCCGCGACCGTTGGCGTGGCGGGCATCGGCACGCAGGCCGACACGCAGCCCACTGCCATTGCCACAGCCGTAGACCGGACCGATCAGCTCCAGCAACGGACTGCTGCGAGGCAAGGGACTGAAACCCTGGGGAACATCCGCTTCACTCATGACAAGCTCCTTGAGCACCAGCGCAGCACCATCGCTGCGTACTGCCACAGATGTAGCGCCAATCCGCGGTGCGGCCTATCAGTATCAATCCGGGAAATTGCCGCAAATAAGTCACAACGCCATCGTGGCCGCCCCAGGAAGGACGGTAAGATGCGCGCCTGCGTTCCCAACGCAGTTTCAAGTACCCAAGGAGCTCCCATGCAACATCAGGACGACCACCCTAACCGCCCTCGCCGCCTGGCCTTTGCCCTGCTGGGCGCGCTGGCACTCAGCGCCTGCTCTCCCAGCGACCAGGGCAGAAACGCCGTGGCCCTTGGCGGCGCCCAGGGCCAGGCCGGCGCCCAGTTGGCCTACGAACATGAGCTGACCCTGTCGTTGCCCTCGGAGCAGATCGGCCCGCGCCTGGCACAAACCCGTGAAGCCTGCGAACAGGCGAAGTTCGGTGCGTGCAATATCCTGCGCCTGGAACAAGGCAAGTACCGCGCCCAAGTGGTACTGCGGGTAGTACCGAGCGGCGTCGAGCCCATGGTCCAGCAGGCCGCCGAAGGCGCCGAGCTGGGCGAGCGCATCACCAGCGCCGAAGACCTGGCCGACGCCGTGGCCGACGTGCAGCGCCAGCAACAACGGCTCAAGGCCCAGCAACAGCGACTGGACGAACTGGCCGCGCGCAAGGACATCAGCGTCGGCGACCTGATCGCCCTGAGCAAGGAGCAAGCCGGCATCGAGAATGACCTGCAAGCCCTGGCCCAGACCGCCGCCGGCCAGCAACGGCGGTTGGACACCAACCGCCTGACCCTGAACTTCCAGCCCAGCGACAGCGGCCAGCGCAGCTCCAACCTCAAGCGCGCCTTCAGCAACCTGCTGGACAACCTGGCCGACGGTACCGCCGAGGCCCTGGAGAAAGGCAGCTACGTGCTGCCCTTCGTGATCCTCGCCTTCCCCCTGGTGCTGCTGTGGGTCTGGCTGTGGCGCAAGTTCGTCCGTCGCCGCCAGTAACCTCGCCTAGGCCTGGGCCTGGAGCGCCAGTTGCAAGCGCTCCAGGCCGATGCCGAACCCGGCACCCTGGCGATAGGCCCCCGCCCCCACCACTTGCTGCTGCGCCCCGAGGCGCCGGCAACGCACCTCGAAACCCTCGCCATCCAGGTAATAGGTCAGGCCACGCTTGACCCCCAGGTTGAGCTCATAGTCCAGCGCCAAGGCATCCAGGAAGCCGGTGCACAACTGCTGCGCCTGCACCAGTGCCTGGCGTGGATCGGGCCCGAGGATCTCCAAACCCAGCTGGGTGAATTCACGGTAGCGCCCGGCCTGGGGCTTCTCGTAGCGATAGCAGCGGGCAACGTAGAAGAACATTGCCTGGGTCCGTCCCGCCAGCAGCTGGCCAGCGGTTTCCTGGAACAGCGCGGTGGCTTCCGGAATCAGGCAGCAAGGGCGACCGGCCTTGTCGGCGAAGGCCCACATCTGGCCGATGACTTCACTGCCACCGGCTTTTTCAATAAAGGTGTCCTGGCCCCACAAGGCCGGGACTATGACTTCTTCAGCACCCGCTTCGATGAAGCCAGCTCCGGAACCGGCCCTCCAGGATGCGCAGGTTGGCGGCTTGTTCACCGGTGATCATTCGCGTGCCACGGAGCATAGTCATAGGTCGTTCCTCTGGTTTTTTACAGACAATAAAAAAGGCGCCTTGCAGGGCGCCTTGGTGGTGAGTCGAGGGTCAGTGGCGAGGGATGCGCATCACTGACGGCTCGATGCGCATACGCGACCACGGCCCCTGGAATGAGGTCGATGGTGATGGGTGCGATTGCCGAGCCGGAAAAAATTCATGGCGCATCCTGGCATACCGTAAAAGCAACTGACAAGCGCCTCGTTGTTCGTGCCAGCAGCCCCACACTCAAGGCCGACCGCCCACCAACGCGTCGACTCCGGTCAACTGGCCAGACAACGTCCAAAGGCGTTCGGCCTGCCCGGGGTCGATGGCATATGAGCGGACACCGACAAAGGACGGCGGCTCGCGCTCATCCAGCGAGGCGATGTCGCAGTCCTCGCAATACAACCCGCCCATACCCTCCAGCTGCGGCGAAGTGGCCGCCCAGACCTGGGTCGCAGCGCCTTGCTGCGGCGTCTTGAACGAGGGATCGGCCGGCTGGCCCGAAGCGTCGAGCCAACCAGCCGCGATCATCTCGCCCTGCACCAGATGGCGTTGCAGCGGGGTGAAGATCTTTCCGGGATGAACGGCAAAGGCCCGGACGCCGGCATGCCGCCCCAACCGATCCAGGTGCACGGCGAACAACGCGTTGGCGGTCTTCGACTGCCCATAGGCGGCCCATTTGTCATAACCCCGAGTGAATTGCACATCGTCCCAGCGCATGGCCGATTGCTGGTGTCCTGCCGACGACAGCACCACGACCCTGGCGCCACCTTCGAGTGCTGGCCAAAGCTCATTGACCAGGACGTAGTGCCCCAGGTGATTGGTCGCCAATTGCCTTTCCCAGCCCGGGCCCACGCGTCCCTCGGGGCAAGCCATGACGCCTGCGTTGGCAATCAGGATGTCGAGATGCCGGCCACTGCCCAGCACGCGCTGCGCGAGGTCCTTCACCGAAAGGAGATCGGACAAGTCCAACTGCTGGACCTCAACACCAGCAATGCCATAGGTGCTTGCCTGGGCGGTCGCGACATCGCGTGCCGTCACGATCACCTGGGCGCCGGCCTGGGCCAGGGCCCGCGTGGCTTCCAGGCCAAGCCCTGAATGGCCGCCGGTGACCAGGGCCAGGGTGCCGGAAAGATCTCGCCCTGCCAGCACTTCTGCCGCCGTACTGGCTGCACCAAAACCGGAATGGATCGGGATTTGCCTGCTCGTCATGAACGCTCCGTGAAACAGGATGGGAAGTCGCGGGAAGATCCCCGCGCCTGGCATTTTCCCGGCTGGACTTGCAGCCGGGAATGCAACAAAGTCCGGTTTTCTATCGCGAGCGTCCGAATGTCCATGGACCCGTTATCCGAAGTTCTGGCCCTGCTCAATACGCGCAGCTCGGTGTTCGCCGGCTTGAAGGCGGGCGGCGACTGGGCCATCGACTTCCCTGCGCCCGACGGCATCAAGTTCAACGCGCTCATCGAAGGCTCCTGCTGGTTGACCGTGGAAGGCGCCGGGGCACCCGTACGCCTGGTGGCCGGGGACTGCTTCCTGCTGTCGCGCAAACGGGCCTTTTCGCTCTGTAGCGATCCAGAACTACCAGCCATCCGGGCGGACGAGGTCTATCGCCACGCCAGCAATGGCGTCGCCCATTGCGGTAGCGCCGATGAGCTGTTCCTGATCGGTGGCCGCTTCGCCTTCGGCGAGGAGGCCAACCTGCTGTTCGCCGGGTTGCCTGCGCTGGCGGTCATCGGCAATGGCTCGGAGCCGGCGTCGGTACTGAACTGGGCCTTGCAACACATGGCCCACGAACTGGCCGGGTCTTCCCCAGGCCATTCGATCGTGGTCCAGCACCTGGGGCACATCATGCTGGTGCAGGTGCTGCGCATGTACCTGGCCCAGGCAACCGACGCACCACCAAGCTGGTTGCTGGCGATCTGTGATCCACGCATCGGGGCGGTCATCGAGGCCATCCATGCCGACCCGGCCCGGGCCTGGACCGTCGAGGACCTGGCCCGGATCGCCAGGGTCTCGCGCTCGACCCTGGCCCTGCATTTCAAGCAAAAGGCCGGGATAGCCCCACTGGAGTACCTGTTGCGCTGGCGCATGCAACTGGCCACGCAATCCTTGAAAAGCGGGCGGGCGAGCATTTCCTCGATCGCCCAGAAGCTGGGCTACGACTCCGACAGCGCCTTCAGCCACGCCTTCAAGCGGATCATGCACTGCTCGCCTCGCCAGTACCGCGAGCGACAGGCACACGCCATTTAGTGACGCGCCATGCAGCGCTGATAGCGCTCTTCCACCCGCTTGGCGAACCAGGCGGTGGTCAGCTGGCGCGTGATCTTCGGGCTCTTGAGCTCGATGCCCGGGAGTATCTGCCGCGGTACACCCTTGCCCTTGGCCTGGTCGGCCAGGGCGAATACCTTGCGGTACAACGCGGTCTGCTCGAATTGCGCGCTGTCGCCCTGCTCCAGCTGGTCGCGAATCACCGGGTTGCGCAGCCCCAACTGCTTGCCCAGGGTGCGTACTGCCAGCTCGGTGCTGCCGGGCAGGATCGAGTCGTAGCGGATCAGGTCGCCATCGAGCGCCAGGCGAATCCCGGTGAGCTGGCTGACCGCAGCCTGGAACGCGGCATTGCGGCTGGCGTACCAGCCAGCGTTGAAGTCGGCGAAGCGATACAGCGGCTGCGGGTAGCTCACCGGATAACCCAGCAGGTGGGCGATGCCGAAGTACAGGCCTCCGCGACGGCTGAAGACCTCGTGGCGGATCGAATCTCGTGGTGAATAGGGATACCCCTGGGCGTGCTTCTCGGCAAAGGCGATGCTGACCTGCATCGGCCCGCCGGTATGCACCGGGTTGAAACCACCGAACAGGGTCTGGCCCATGGGCACCTGGCCGATGAAGTCATCGAAGATCGCGCTCAGTTCCTTTTCGGTACGGGCCTTGGCCAGGCGCTGGCTGTAGGACTGGCCGTCGCTGGAACGTACCTGCAATGCAGCACTGACCAGCAGCCCCGGAACATGTGCCTTGGCCGCACGGCGATCGACCTCATCCCGGGCAATGCGCCCCAGGCCCGGCACCGCTGGATCGACCTGGAAACCGGACTCCTGCTCGGCCACCGCCAGCACTGCGCACAAGTTGCCGGGGCTGGGGTCCAGCCCTTGGGCATTGAAGGCCACCTGGATGTCCCGGGCCCAGCCCTGGCGGTCGCTCACCTGGGCGGGCAACAGTCGCAGGATACGTGCCTGGACCTGTTCGGCAGGTATCTCGGGCGAGCGGGAACCGGGCTGGCTGGCACAACCGGCCAACAACAGCAGGCCAAGGAAACTGCCGACAAGGCGATGTGAAATCATGGTTCTCCAAGGGAAGTCGGGACCCGGTCCCTGCAAGTAAAGCAACGAACGCGAGCTTCGACCGAAGACCTGCAGCGCCGTTCCCCTGCCCCGCTCGATAGATGCCAGCGTGATCGGCTTCATGTAGCCGCTGCCGCAGGCTGCGCAATAGCGCAGCGGCCGCCTATGCCCGGCCATTCCTGCGCTGCCGAGCCTGTGGGTCTTGGCGCAGCCCTGCAGGCTCGGCAGCGGCTACAGATCCGTTCAAATCGCCGGCAACAAGAACAGGGCCGACTAGAATCCATCTACTGCACACCCCCCGCCTGGGTGTATGTTCGACGACTCCCCCGCCTTGCCATGGAGTACTGCCCGGATGTTGAACCTGGATTTCTTGATCACCAGCCTGATCGTCGTGCTGATCCCCGGCAGCGGCGTCATCCTGACCATTTCCACGGCCCTGGTAGCCGGCAAGCGCGCCAGCCTGTTCACCGCCATCGGCTGCACCGCCGGGATCGTCCCGCACCTGCTGGCCTCGATCCTCGGCCTGTCGGCGATCCTGCACACCAGCGCCCTGGCGTTCCAGGGCCTGAAGTTCGCCGGGGTCGCCTACCTGCTGTACCTGGCCTACGCCACCTGGCGCGATCGCTCGGCCTTCGCCGTCGACAGCCACGCGGTCAGCCAGGGCGCCGGCGCGCTGATGCTCAAGGCCTGCCTGCTGAACATCCTCAACCCCAAGCTGACGATCTTCTTCCTCGCCTTCCTGCCGCAGTTCATCAGCCACGACGGCAGCGATCCGGTCCCGCAGATGCTGCTCCTGAGCGGAGTGTTCATGGCCATGACCTTCTTCGTGTTCGTGCTCTACGGCCTGCTGGCCAACCTGTTCCGCACCGCGGTGATCGAGTCGCCCAAGGTCCAGGACTGGCTGCGCCGCAGCTTCGCCGCCAGCTTTGCCGGGCTGGGCCTGAACCTGGCGTTCGCCCAGCGCTGAGCCAGCGGCAGTACCGCCGGATCCATGACATTGATTCCTTGCCCAGGACAAAGACATGAACTGCAGCGACGTACTGATCATCGGCGCCGGCCCCACCGGCCTCGTCCTGGCGCTCTGGCTGCGCCAGCAAGGGGTCAAGGTGCGGATCATCGACAAGACCTCCGGCCCGGGCACCACGTCCCGGGCCCTGGCGGTGCAGGCCCGGACCCTTGAGCTGTATCGCCAGCTGGGCCTGACCCAGGCCATTGTCGAGCGGGGTTGCCACGTGCCGGCGGTGAACCTGTGGGTCAAGGGCGAACGGGTCGCACAACTGCCGTTCGAGGCCATCGGTGGCGACCTGACGCCCTACCCCTTCCTGCAGATCTTTCCCCAGGACGAACACGAACAACTGCTGGTCGAGCGCCTGGCCCAGATGGGCGTCAGTGTCGAGCGTGAGACCGAGCTGCTGGCCTTCACCGATCACGGTCACCTGATCAATGCCCGCTTGCGCGGTCCCGATGGTCGGGAAGAGCACTGCCAGGCGTTCTACCTGGCCGGCTGCGACGGTGCCCGCTCCACGGTCCGCAAGACCCTGGGCGCCAGTTTTCCCGGCGGGACCTACCAGCAGGTGTTCTATGTGGCGGATGTCGAGGCCGCTGGCCCGAGCCTCGATGGCCAGTTGCATGTGGACCTGGACGCTGCCGACTTCCTGGCGGTGTTCCCCCTGGCCCAAAGCGGTCACGCACGGTTGATCGGTACCGTGCGTGACGAACGAGCCGAACACCTGGAGCACCTGCGCTTCGAGGATGTCAGCCAGCGCGCCATGCACCAGCTCAAGGTGCAAGTCGAGCAGGTCAACTGGTTCTCCACCTATCGGGTACACCACCGGGTGGCCGGGCAATTTCGCTGGGGTCGGGTCTTTCTCCTGGGCGACGCCGCCCACCTCCACAGCCCGGCTGGCGGCCAGGGCATGAACACCGGGATCGGCGATGCCATCAACCTGGCCTGGAAGCTGGCCACGGTGCTCGCAGGCCAGGGCGACGAGCGCCTGCTGGACAGCTATGGCATCGAGCGCATGGAGTTCGCCCGGCGCCTGGTCGCCACCACCGACCGGGTGTTCAACTTCGCCACGGCCGACGGCCCGATCGCCTATCTGGTCCGCACCCGTGTCGCACCGCTGCTGCTGCCGAAGATCGCCGCCTTCGACCGGGCCCGCGAATTCCTGTTTCGCACGGTGTCGCAGATCACCCTGAACTACCGCGGCATGCCCTTGAGCGCAGGCAGCGTCGGCCCGGTACACGGCGGCGACCGCCTGCCCTGGGTCAGCGACGGCGGGCAGGACAACTTCGACAGCCTGGAATACCTGGGTTGGCAGGTGCATGTGTATGGCGTGGCCAGCGACGCCTTGCATGCCTGGTGCAACGCCCGGGAGATCCCCTTGCGGGTCTTCGATTGGCAGGCGGCCCATGCCGAGGCGGGACTGGCGCGCAACGCCCTGTACCTGCTGCGCCCCGACACCTACGTGGCGCTGGCGGATCGCTCGGCGGACCCACAGGTGCTGGAGCGGTATTTTCGCGAACAGCAAATCCATCCCGTAGCCGGCATCGCGCCGGACCCGGGCACGCCCTGGAGCGCCTGAAGAAGACCGACAGGCGCCAGAGGCTGACTCAGATTCCGGCCAGGGCCAGGTCCATGGCGAAGTAGGTGAAGATCAGGTCGGCACCGGCACGCTTGATCGAGCCCAGGCTCTCGCGTACCACGCGCTGCTCGTCGATCGCCCCGGCCTGGGCACCGAACTTGATCATCGCGTACTCGCCACTGACCTGGTACGCCGCCACCGGCAGGCGCGAGGCTTCGCGGATGTCGCGGATGATGTCCAGGTAGGCGCCCGCTGGCTTGACCATCAGCGAGTCGGCGCCTTCCTGTTCGTCCAGCAGCGATTCGCGCACCGCTTCGCGGCGGTTCATCGGGTTCATCTGGTAGCTCTTGCGGTCGCCCTTGAGCGCACTGCCGCCAGCTTCGCGGAACGGGCCGTAGAGCGCCGAGGCGAACTTGGTGGAATAGGCCATGATCGGCGTCTGGGTGAACCCGGCGGCGTCCAGGGCCCGGCGAATGGCCTGGACCTGACCGTCCATGGCCGCCGACGGGGCGATCACGTCGGCACCGGCACGGGCGGCGGCCACGGCCTGCTTGCCGAGGTTGATCAGGGTCTGGTCGTTATCCACCTCATGGCCGTGCATCACGCCGCAATGGCCGTGCTCGGTGTACTCGCAGAAGCAGGTGTCGGACATCACCACCATCTCCGGCACCGCGTCCTTGGCGATGCGCGACATGCGCGAGACCAGGCCGTTTTCCTGCCAGGTATCGCTACCGTCGCCATCCAGGTGATGGGACACGCCGAAGGTCATCACCGACTTGATCCCGGCACGGGCATAACGCTCGATTTCGCCAGCAAGCTTGGACTCGGGGATGCGCATCACGCCGGGCATGCTCTTGATCGGCACGAAATCGTCGATTTCTTCTTCGACGAAAATCGGCAGCACCAGGTCGTTGAGGGTGAATTCGGTTTCCTGGAACAGACTGCGCAGTTGTTCGGAACGACGCAGGCGACGAGGACGGGCTTCAGGGAACTGGCTGGACATGATTTTTCCTAAGGCTGAGCGCGGGACAACACGAGCTATATCGAAAAAAGGTTGAAAGCTTATGCCTGCAACCGCCAGGGTACAAACCCGGGACGCTCAAGAGAGCCTTGCCAATCAGGTAACAATCGCCGGCAAGCCCCGTGTTTGCGTCCCTTGGCCCCGGCGCTGCGATCGACCTGCGACGATCTGCCGCAAGAACCCGCGCCCGGCTGCAAGCCCCATCCAGCGGGTGACTACGACCTGGACGCCAGGTTCAGGCGGCCTTCGATACAGGTCGATGCAGCACCGCCGACCCACACCTCGTCCCCCACCTGCTCCACCTCGATGCAACCGGCGCGCCCCATGCTCAGGCCCTGGCTGACACGATAGCGCGATGGCGCCAGCCCGGCTCCCAGCAACCACTGGGCGATACCGGCATTCAAGCTGCCCGTAGCGGGGTCCTCAGGCATGCCGTCTCCGGCGATGAAGGCCCGCACCTCGAACTGCGCGTCACTGGCATCCACCTGCGGATCGCACGGCGCGATCACGCCCACCGCCAGCCCGCTCAGGGCCGGGTAGTCGGGTTGCAGGTCCAGCACCTGCTGACGACTGGCGAGCATCACCGCCAGCCATCCGGCACCGTTATCGACCCACTGCGCTGCAACGATGTCCGCAGGCGCCAAACGCAGGCCGCGGCATACCTGCTCCAGCAACTGCGCCGCTACCGGCCCGGAACGCAACAGGGGCGGCGCCAGGAACGCCAACTGCTGGCCCTGGCGGCGAATCCGCACCAGGCCCACCGCACACTCCTGGACGATCTCTTCACCCTGGGGCACACCACCGGACTCCAGCCAGGCATGGCAACTGCCCAAGGTCGGGTGACCGGCGAACGGCAGTTCGTCCAGGGTGGTGAAGATCCGCAGGCGGTAGTCCGCCCGTGGGTCCCGCGGCTTGAGGATGAATGTGGTTTCACTGAGGTTGGTCCAGTTGGCGAACCTCGCCATTTGCTGGTCGTCGAGCCCATCGGCATCGAACACCACTGCCACCGGGTTGCCTTTGAGGGGCGTGGAACTGAAAACATCGACCTGCTTGAAAGCCAGGGTACTCATGGGCCGTCCTGTTGGTTTTGTTCTGGGAGGGGCACAGTTTACCCAAGGCTCCAGCCCGGGTGCGAGCAACAAAGGCGCTTCACGCCGGCGCCGGACAGGGGCTCTGGCGTCACGAAAAGCGCCGCCCTATCGCCCTGGGCAATCGCCTCTATCGCCCTTTGGAATGACCGCAGGGCCTGGCGTAGAGCCACTTTTTGCAACGTGAAATCCACCGGTCGGAAACCCATAAAATCAGTGTGCCATTAGCCTGTCTTTTCCATCCGCGCTGCTTAACTGCAAAAGCTGCCGAGTACCGCAGCATCCCCTCATCTCCACGGAAGGCACACGCCATGAGCAATGCACCTCAACACGTCATCCCCCCCTATGGAGTCGCCATTCAGTCGGCGATCTCCGAAGGCAAGTTGCCGCAGATGAAAGCCCTGCTGGCCAAACGCGACCCGAGCAAGGCCGAGCCTGCGGACCTGCGTAGCGCCTACGAACAGCTGGTCAAGGAAGTTGCCCGCCTGGAACGGCACTGACCGCTGTTTCCCTGTCACTGAATGGAGGCAAAGCAAATGTCCGGTTCCAACGCACAAGAAAGCCTGTTCCCCGTCAGCTATCGCATCGGCACCTCCGACCCCGGAGCGCCGAACCTGCAACTCAACCTGCTGGTCTACACCCCCGAGCGCAGCCTGCGCGGCACATCGTCGATCACCCAAGCGGCCAGCCCGCCACTGGACCTGCAGACCGACGACTGGGGCCAGTACACCTACCTGACCGTGACGTCCCCCACCAGTACCAAGATCCTCCTCACCGTTGCAGGCAACCAGGGTGGCCCAGGCGCGAATTCGATCATCACCTTCAAGCTGCACCTGGTGGTCGACGACGACTGGAAGCAAGGCGTCGCCAACTACCAGTACTACAACGGCCACAGCTGGGTGACAGTGAACGACGTACCGGCTTACCTGGAGAACAACATCGAATCCAGCAGCCTGTCCCGACCCCAGCCCCACGGCCACTCGCACCATCCGCTGCCACCACTCGCGGCGCTGTACGCGGCCCCGATCCACGGCGCCATCGCCAGCGGCGACCTGGCGCAGATGAAGAGCCTGCACCGCCTGGCTACGCAGCAACTGGAACAGCTGCCGCTGATCCGTACCGCACTGGACGCTGCCAAGAGCGAAATCGCCAGGCAGGAGCGGCGCTGAGCTCCAGGCCCAGTGCACTCTTCCATCACGCCAAGGAGTTGCAACATGACAACTGGACTGTTCCATACCCGCCTGATCATCACCAACCCCGTGATCGGCGCACCGATCCTGACCCTCGACCTGCTGGTCAATACCGTGCGCAAGACCGTCTCAGGCCTGGCCCAAGTGACCCAGAGCACGTCGCCGCCGGTGCATTTCAGCGCCGACGTCTGGGGCGACTACTCGCAGATCAAGCTCGATCGATCCAGCGAAGGACACCTGGTCCTCAACCTCGCGGGCAACCCCAGCGGCCCCGGCAGCCAGATCGCCGAGACCTTCCATCTGCAGGGCATCCTCAACCTGGATTGGGCCAGTGGCTTCGCCAGCTACCGCTACAACTACCAGGGCCATTGGCATGTGGTGCAACACGCCGCCGTGAGCCCAGCCCCGGTGGAACAGGCGGCGCACGTCGAGCCCCAGGGCCGTGCCAGCCACGCGGACCCTGTGCACTTGCACCCGCATCCGCTGTACGCCGTGACGCTGCAACAGGCCCAGGCCAGTGGCGACCTGGCGCGACTCAAGGCACTTGTGGCCCAGGCCGAGCAACAACTGGCCAACAGTGACAACCTGAGCAAGGCCGCGCAGCAGTTGCAGGTGGAAATCCATCGCCTGGAACAACGCTGAACCCCGGCTCCGGGACCGGTCGGCAACGGCCGGTCCCGGCTCGCGGGACAACCGATCGCGCCACTGCCGCTCAAGGAAGGCGCGCCTATTCCGATGGGTTGGTGCCGCGCACCGCCGGGTGCGCAAGGATCTTTTCATGTCAGACCGTCTCCCCGCCCGCTACCTCAGCGAAACCGATATCAAGCGCTATGTGCCTGTGCACGTGGTCTGGGAAATCACCCTCGCCTGCGACCTCAAGTGCCTGCATTGCGGCTCCCGGGCCGGGCACCGCCGCCCCGGCGAGTTGAACACCGGCGAATGCCTGGAAGTGATCGACGCCCTGGCCGCCCTGGGCACCCGGGAAGTCACCCTGATCGGCGGCGAGGCCTATTTGCGCAAGGATTGGACACGACTGATCCAGGCCATCCACGACCACGGCATGTACGTGGCGGTCCAGACCGGCGGACGCAACCTGACCCCAGCCAAGATGCAGGCGGCGATAGACGCCGGGCTCGATGGCGTTGGTATCTCCCTGGACGGCCTGGCACCACTGCACGATGCGGTGCGCAATGTACCCGGCTCCTTCGACAAGGCCCTGGACACGCTGCGCCGGGCCAAGCAGGCCGGGCTCAAGGTCAGCGTCAACACCCAGATCGGCGCTGCCACCCTGCCCGACCTGCCGGCCCTGATGGACCTGATCATCGAGGCCGGGGCCAGCCACTGGCAGATCCAGCTGACCGTGGCCATGGGCAATGCCGTGGATCACCCCGAACTGCTGTTGCAGCCCTACCAGCTGTTGGACGTCATGCCGCTGCTGGCCCGCCTGTACCGCGAAGGCAGCGAGCGCGGGCTGCTGATGAACGTTGGCAACAACATCGGCTACTACGGACCCTACGAACACTTGTGGCGCGGCTTCGGCGACGAGCGCGTGCATTGGAGCGGTTGCGCCGCCGGGCAGACCGTCCTGGCCCTGGAGGCCGACGGCACGGTCAAGGGCTGCCCGTCACTGGCCACCGTGGGCTTCTCCGGTGGCAATGTGCGCAACATGAACCTGCACGACATCTGGCACTACAGCGAGGGCATCCACTTCGGCCGCCTGCGCTCGGTGGACGACCTGTGGGGCTACTGCCGCACCTGCTACTACAACGACGTCTGCCGGGGCGGCTGCACCTGGACCTCACACTCGCTGCTGGGCAAGCCGGGCAACAATCCCTACTGCCACTACCGGACCCTGGAGCTGGAAAAACGGGGCCTGCGCGAACGCATCGTCAAGCTCGAGGACGCGGGGCCGGCCTCGTTCTCCGTGGGTCGCTTCGACCTGATCACCGAACGCATCGACAGTGGCGAAACGGTCTCCAGCGTCAGCGACAGCGGCCAGGTGATCAAGCTGGCCTGGGTCAACCAGGGCCGGGCCTCCCCCGAGGAAGGCCGCATCCCGCCCCGCCTGTCGCTGTGCCGCGCCTGCCGCCAGTACATCCATGCCCATGAACGCCACTGCCCGCACTGCCAGGCCGATGTCGCCGAGGCCGAGGCCCGCCACCAGGAAGACCGCCAGCGCCAGCAGGCGCTGATCAACACCCTGCATCAGTTACTGGGCCTGCCCGAGGAACAGCCGCGCCTGTAGCCGTACCCTTCCCGGTCGCCTCCAGAAACGGGGGCGATCGGGTATAAGCCTTGCGCAAACCATGGAAAAAGCGTCTAAAAAAACCGCTCGCGAACGGTCATTCGACGCTTTGCTATGCAGTGTCCACCGATACCCGCCAGGCTATCGGTTCTCCCAGGGCACGCCCTGGCCGCACAAGGAGAGTACGCGATGAAAATCAACCCCTACCTGGTGTTCAACGGCGACTGCCGGGCTGCCTTCACCTTCTATGCCCAGTGCCTGAACGGCACCCTGGAGATGATGCTGACCTTCGGCGAGAGCCCGGTCCGCGATCATCTCCCGCCTGACTGCCACACACTCATCATGCATACCCGGCTCAATGTCGGCGACCAGGTGCTGATGGCTTCGGACAGTACCCCGGACCTGCCCTATTCCGGTATCCGTGGTTGCTCGATCGCCCTGAATGTCGACAGCGCCACCGAAGCCGAGCGGGTCTTCAATGCCTTGCTTGAGCAAGGCAGCGTCCGCATGCCCCTGGAAAAGACATTCTGGGCCGAACGTTTCGGCATGCTCGAAGACCGTTTCGGAGTGTCGTGGATGATCAACTGCGAACAGAGCCAGCACTAGGTAGCGACATAGCCGAGTCGACCTGGGCAGCACTGCCCGGGTCGATCAGCCGTTCGACCTTGGCCGCATAGGAACGAACCACAGGCCAGGGCAGTGCAAATCATCAGCGGCAACCGCACTTGCATCGGATAGCCTCCTGCTTGTGGTCAAAGCCTGCCAGCCAGACCAAGGGCTGCGGACACTTGAACGGCCACCCGGGCACAACTTTCGTGCCAACCGGGCACTACTGCAAAAGTTTTTTTCAAAATCCTCCACAACCGCCATCCCCCCGCCAGCCGGTGCCTTGGGCGCCATTGGCGACTCTGCACGGGGGGCTTTTGCAGCAGTTCATCAAACAGCCACCAAAACCCTGTACTAGGATACGAAGCGCCCTTTGGTCGATCTGCGGAAACAGGAGTTAAATCCGCAGTCATCCAAACTCGTTGCTATAAGGCAGTCCTGTCCAACTTTCACATTCAAGGATGAAATGATGAACTCACAAGTACTGTTCCCTCACATTGGCAAGGTCATCGCCAGTACCGGCAGCCGTCGCTTCCCACGCATGCTGCACGACCTGATCCTGACCCAGCTGGCAGTGGACGCCACCCATATCACCCAGCTGCGGGTAGACCAGGCTGTCGACGGCCATGGCCACAACGCCGTGCACAACCATCATCCGTTGCATGGCCTGCCAGCCAACGATGACCCGCTGCTGTGCGCCACCTTCCCCGAGCAAGGCAGCGATGCGAGCCCCATGCCACAGCGCCGCCATGGCGACGCCAACCCGGTGCAACTGCACCTGACCGGCCACAAGGACTCCTACCAGTACGTGGTCTCGGTGTATCGCAGCAACCAGGCCCGCAGTTTTTCCGCCCAGGAGCGCACGCTGCTGGAGGATTTCTCGCCCTTGCTGCTGCCGATGGTGGAGAAGCACATCAGTGCCCTGCAGCCACGCGGCGCCGATACCGCCCAGGACGGTTCCGTCGAAGGCCTGGAAACCCTGCGCCTGCGCTTTGCCGATCGCCTGGCGCGGTCCGGCCTGAGCCTGTCCAACCGGGAAATGGAAGTCTGTGTCGGCCTGCTGGCCGGGCGCACCGCGCCACAGCTGGCCGAGCAGTGCCAGCTCAAGGTCAACACCGTCGAGAGCTACCTCAAGCGTGCGGCCATCAAGCTGGGCATCAGCGGCCGCCATTCGCTCCTGCGCTGGATGTACTCGCCCCAGGAGAGTGTCGCCGCAACGGCCAGCAGCAAACCTGAGTGAGTCCCATGCCGCCGGCCAGAACGCCGGCGGCAGGCCCCACACTCAGTCCCGGGCCAGGGCTTCGATGGGGTCCAGGCGTGCCGCATTGCGCGCCGGGACGAAGCCGAAGACCACCCCGATCAGGGTCGAGCAGGCGAACGCCATCACGATCGACCCCATGGAGAACACCATCTCCCACTCCTTGATGAACAAGGTGAACAGGTAGCCGATAGCGAAGGACAAGGCGATACCGATGGCACCGCCAATCAGGCAGACCATCACCGCCTCCACCAGGAACTGCTGGCGGATGTCCGACTGGCGCGCCCCCACCGCCATGCGAATGCCGATCTCGCGGGTACGCTCGGTAACCGACACCAACATGATGTTCATCACCCCGATGCCGCCCACCAGCAGGGATATCACCGCGATCAGCGACAGCAAAAGCGCCAGCGAGCGGCTGGTGCGCTGCACCGTCTGCATGATGCTGTCCAGGTTGTTGGTGAAGAAGTCCTTGGTGCCGTGGCGCTGCGCCATGAGTTTCTTGACGTGCTCCTCCACCACCTTGCTCGGCTGGCCGTCCTTGATCTTGACGCTGATGCTGTCCAGGTGGCGCTGGCCCAGCACCCTCCCCGCGGCCGTCTCGTAGGGCACCCAGACGTTGAGCAGGTTGGCCGCGGTGAACAGGTTCTTGTTCTCGGCGGTGACACCGATCACCGTGCACGGCAGGTTGCCCACCAGGATCACTTGCCCCAGGGGGTCGACGTCCGGGCCGAACAGGCGGTTGCGGGTGTTGTGGTCGATGACCACCACCTGGGCCTGGCGCCGGGCATCGTTCTCGCTGAAGGCGATGCCGGCGGCGAGCTTGATGTCGCGGACCTTGAAGTACAGGTGGCTGACGCCGTTGACCGTGGCGTTGAGGTCGATGTTGCCGTAGCGCAGCAGCAGGCTGCGCCCCACCATCGGCGTGGCGCTGTCGACGTAGTACAGCTGGTTCAGGGCGGTGACGTCGGCGGGCACCAGGGTCTGGATTCCCGCGGCCCGGCTGTCGCCGAAGCTGGTCCCGGGAAAGATGTCGATGGTGTTGCTGCCGATCGCCTGGATGTCCTTGAGCACGTAGCGCTTGGCGCCCTCGCCGATGGCCACGATGGACACCACCGAGGTGATGCCGATGATGATCCCGAGCATGGTCAGCAAGGTGCGCATGCGGTGCGAGACCAGCGCCACCCAGGCCATCACGAACGCCTCCTTGAACAGCCCCAGGCTGGCCACCAGGCGCCGGACCCCGGCCGACCGGGCGGGGGCCGCGGTTGCGGCGACGATCGCCTCTGGCGAGCGCTGGTTGGCCCGGTCACTGACGATCTCGCCATCACGCACTTCGATGATGCGCTCGGCATTGGCCGCCACCTTGGGGTCGTGGGTGACGATGATCACCGTATGCCCGGCCGCATGCAGCTCCTGGAGAATGCGCATCACCTCCTTGCCGCTGCTGGTGTCCAGGGCCCCGGTGGGTTCGTCGGCGAGGATCACCTCGCCACCGTTCATCAAGGCCCGGGCGATGCTCACCCGCTGCTGCTGGCCACCGGACAGCTGGTTGGGCCGGTGCTCCAGGTGCCCGGCCAGGCCCAGGCGCGCCAGCAGTTCGCGGGCCCGGCCATGGCGCCGGGCCTGGGGGCTACCGGCATAGATCGCCGGGATCTCGACGTTGTGCATGGCGTTGAGGTGGGGCAGCAGGTGGTAGCGCTGGAAGATGAAGCCGAAATAGTCGCGGCGCAGTTCCGCCAGGGCCTGGTCGTCCAGATCGCGAGTCTCCCGGCCATTGACCTGGTAGCTGCCGGCCGTGGCGTAGTCCAGGCAACCGAGGATGTTCATCAGGGTCGACTTGCCCGAGCCCGAGGCACCGGTGATGGCCACCATCTCCCCGGCCTCGATGCACAGGTCGATGTTCTTCAGCGCCAGGAACTCGCGCTCGCCGGCCTTGAAGCTGCGGCTGATGCCCTTGAGCTGCAACAGGGGCTGGCTCATGGTCAGGCCCCCGCCGAGTCGGGCAACGGATCACCGATCACCACCTTGTCGCCCTCGGCCAGGCCGTCCTTGACCTGCACCTTGACGTTGTTGTTGATCCCAGTACTGATGTTGCGCGACTGGGCCTGGCCCTTGGCGTCGAGCACCCGCACCGCGAAGCTGCCGTCGGCATTGCGCGGGCCCAGGGCCGCCACGGGTACCATCAGCACGTCCTTGGCGTTATCCAGGACGATGCGCACCTGGGCGGTCATGGAAATGCGCAACCGGTGGTCAGGGTTGGGCACATCGAACAGCGCGTTGTAGAACACCGCGGTGTTCTGCTTGGGGGTACCGGCCGGCTGGGTCTCGAGAAAGTTCTGCGGCGCCGGCTCCGTGCCCCGCAGCTTGGCGTAGTAGCGCTTCTCGGATTCGCCGAGGATGGTGAAGTACACCTGCTGGCCGGGAGTGATGTGGATCACGTCGGCCTCGGAGACCTGGGCCTTGACGGTCATGGTGTCCAGGTCGGCGAGCTTGAGCAGCACTGGTGCCAGTTGGTTGGCGATCACGGTCTGGCCTTCCTGGGTCACCACGCCCACCACATCCCCGTCGATGGGCGCGACGATGCGGGTGTAGGCCAGGTTGACCTTGGCCGTGTCGATCTGGATCTGCGCACTCTTGATCTGCGCGTCCAGGGACATCAGGGTGGCGCGCTGCACCTCGTAGTTGGATTCGGAGGTATCGAAATCCTGCTTGGAGATCGAGGCGTCCGTCTGCAATTGGCGATAGCGCTCGTAGGTGGCCTTGGTTTCCTTGAGCTGGGCGGCGGTGGCCCGGCGCTTGGCCTGCAGGTCCTCCTCATCCACCTCGGCCTGGCGCAGGGTATTGCGCAGCACCAAAGGATCGATTTCCGCCAGCCACTGGCCCTTCGTCACCTTGTCCCCGACCTTGACCTTGAGGGACTTCAATTGCCCGGAAACCTGGGCCCCGACATCCACCTGCTTGATGCCTTCCAACAGCCCCGAGGCCAGCACCGCATTTTCGATGTCGCCCCGTTCGACGATGGCGGTCAGGTACTGCGGTGGCTGCGCCGGCGCGCGCACCGTATAGAAAATCAACCCGGCCACAACCACCAGCAACGACCCCATACCGATTTTGCGAAACTTCGACTTTTCCATAGATGACCACAAGTGCGTTGAGGCTGGGCTCCACCGGCCTGCGGCGAGCCCCTTTACAGAACACCGTGCTGCCGTAGTGAGCAGTGTTCCAGATGAGTGAAACGCTTTAACTGGCCATTGCCGGGCACCCGCCCGGCAATGGCCGACTCCTGTCGCCGGTCATGACACAACCTCCCCCTGGGGCAACGACAGGCCGTCGAGCCACCAGGCCGCCAAGTGGTAGACATTGGGCGCCTTGAGCAGGCTGAAGTGGTTGCCTGGGCAGGACCACACGCCAAGATCGCTCACCTGGCGCCGCCAACCGTGGACCATCCCCTGTTGCTCCCGGCGATTGCCAGCGGCGTCCAGGCTCGGATCGTCGGCCAGGACCAGGCGCACCCGGCCCCGATAGCCATCCCGGGGCTGATAACGAGTACGCAAGGCCGTGGCGAAGGTCCGCGCCGGGCCATGCATGGCTCGCGGGTCGGCACGCTGGGACAACAAGCCGACCCGCACCATGCCGGCATGCAGCAGGTGCATCTGCATGGCGTCGTCCTCGGCGGCGAACGCCACCGGGTCGATGCCCATGGCCTGGCCCGCGGCCAGTTGCATCGACTCCACCAGGCGCCACAGCGCCGCCGTGGTGGTATAGGGCCGCCCCAACTGACCGTCGCTGTCCGGGGCCTGGCTGTCGATCAGGGTCAGTGATGCCACCACCCGCCCGGCGGCCTGCAAGGCCCCGGCCATCTCGAAAGCCACCCAGCCGCCGAAGGAATGGCCGATCAGGTGCAACGGCCCTTGCGGGTACTGCTCCTGGATCGCCTGCAGGTAATGCCGGGCAGCGGCCTCCACCTGGGCATGGGGGGCATCGTTGCCATCCAGCCCCCTGGCCTGCAGGCCATAGATCGGCCAGTCCGTGCCCAGGGCCTCGGTGAGCCCGATAAAACCGGTGATGCTGTCGCCGGCCCCGGGTACGCAGAAGATCGGCGTATGCCCAGGCCGACCGCTCTGGATGCGCAGCAGTGGCTGATGGGCCGTTGCTGCAGGGGTGGCACTGGCCAGGCTGCGGGCTTGTTCCATGGCTGCGCCGAGCGCCTGGCCCAGGGCCTGGACATGGGGCAACTGCATCAAGCTCAGGTGGTCCCCCGGCACGGCGATGCAGTGCAGGCGCTCGCTGGGCAGCACCTCGCCCCAGCCCAGGGTCGGGCTGCGACGGGACAGTTCGGTCGGCCGCTCGGTGGCACAGAACAGGTGCACCGGCACGCCAATCGGATGCAGGTGGTAGTGGGCCAGCGCATGACCATGGGCCACCTCGCGATCCAGGTACTGCCACAACTGCTCGGCACTGGCCGCAGCCAACTGCTCGAACAGCAGCCCCTGCTCATCCAGCTGCTGAAGCAAGGCCTGGAAATCGAACTGTTCGAACCTGCTGCCCATGAGCTCCACGGCCGCCAGCGACGCCTCGCCGGCCACGCCCTGGGCACTCCAGTAAGCCTGGCACTGCAACAGCAAGTGCTGCTTCTGGGCATGCTCCCCAGACCAGCGAGCCTTGCCCTGGTCGGTCAGGCGCGGCACATAACTGTCGATCAGCCCGAGGAACTCCACCTGCTCGTCCAGCCCCCGCAACTGCTGGGCGATCTCATAGGCCAGCACCCCGCCGAAGGACCAGCCGGCCAGGCGATAAGGCCCCTCGGGCTGGGCCTGGCGCATCACCTTGATCAAGCGCGTTGCCAGGCACTCCATGGTGTTCAACTGGGGCTGGCCCAGGGCGATGCCGGACAGGCCATGAATGGGGAAATCCCCCGCCAGGTGTTGTCCCAGCACCGGGAAATACATGTCCAGGCCGGTGAACTCATGCACCAGGAACAACGCCGGCCCGCGGCCATGGCGAACCGTCACCAGCTCCAGGGGGCCCGCCTCGGTCTCGCGCTCGCCGAGCAAGCGTGCCATGGCGGCCACGCTGGCATGCTGGAACAGGTCCGCCAGGCCCAGCTCGAAACCCACCTGCTGCAGGCGGTTGACCAGCTGGATCGCCAGCAGCGAATGCCCGCCCTGCTCGAAGAAATGCTCATGACGCCCCACCTGGGGCAGTTGCAACACCTGCGCCCAGTGCTCGGCCAGGACCTGCTCGAGCGCCGTCGCCGGTGCCTCGTAGCAAACGCCAGCCTGGGCCGGCGGCAGCGGCAGGGCCTTGCGATCCAGCTTGCCGTTGTTGGTCAAAGGCAAGCCATCGAGCAGCACGTAGGCCTGGGGCACCATGTACTCGGGCAATTGCTCCAGCAAGTGCTCGCGCAGGGCCTGCTGCGTGGGCTGCGCCTGTTTCTGTTGCAGCGTGTAGTAGGCCACCAGGCGCTTGTCGCCAGGCTCATCCTCGCGCACCAGCACCACGGCGTCGCGCAGCCCGGCAAAGCTCGCCAGGCAGGCCTGGATCTCCCCTGGCTCGATCCGGAACCCACGGATCTTCACCTGCTCGTCGTTGCGCCCGATGCACTCGAGCAGGCCATTGTCCAGCCAGCGGCCCAGGTCGCCGGTGCGATACATCATGGCCCCAGGCTCGGTACTGAAGGGATCGGCGAGAAACTTCTCGGCGCTCAGCTCAGGGCGATTCAAGTAACCCAGGGCCACACCATCGCCCCCGATATGGATCTCCCCGACCACCCCCACCGGCAATGGCTGACCCAGTGCATCCAGGACATAGACGCGGGTGTTCGACAGTGGCCGGCCGATGGGCACGCTGTCGGCATCCGCTGGTAATTCCCACGGCTCGTGGGTGACCGCGAAGGTGGTGGTTTCCGTCGGCCCGTAGCCATTGACCAGGCGCAATCCCGGGGCCTGGGCCTGCATCCGCCTGAACGCCGTGGCATCGGCCCGCTCGCCACCACACAGGAGCATGCGCAGCCCCTTCAGGGCCTGGGGAATCAGTTGCACGTACTGGTTGAACAGGCTGGTGGTGAGGAACAGCATCGTCACGCCATATGCTTGCAACAGCTGGGCGAACGCCGGTGGATCGAGCAGGGTCTGGTGGTCCACCACCACGACCCGGCCACCGTTGAGCAACGGCCCCCAGACGTCCAGGGTACTGGCGTCGAACGCCGGGTTGGAGGCGAACGCCACCCGGTCACCGACGTTGAAGTCGGCATAGCCGTTGTTGATCACCAATCGGGTGATGGCCCGGTGCGGCACCAAGACGCCCTTGGGTTCGCCGGTGGAGCCGGAGGTGTACATGATGTACGCCACCGCTTCGCTGGACAGTTCCAGGCCGGGATTGTGCCCCGGCAACCGGTCCAGGCGCAGCCGATCCAGCTCGACCCGTGGCGTCGCTACATCCAACGGCCGATCGCTATGGACCAGCAGGACCACCGCCTGGCTGTCGGCCACCATGAAGCCCAGCCGCTCGGCCGGGGCATGGATATCCAGCGGGACATAGGCCGCACCGCACTTGCTGACCGCCAATTGCGCCACCAACAGATCCAGGCTGCGTGGCAACAGCAAGGCCACGGCCTGCCCGGGAAGCACGCCAAGCCCCTGCAGGTGATGGGCCAGCTGGTTGGCCCGGGCATTGAGCCGGGCATAGCTGAGCACCTCCTGGCCATGCACTGCCGCCACCTGTTGCGGACGCTCCAGGACCTGCGCCTCGAAACGCTGGTGCAGGGTCTGCCGTCGCGGGTAGTCACGGTGGGTAGCGTTGAACGCCACCAGCACCTGCTGGCGCTCGGCAGCCGGTAGCACTGCCACCCGGCCAATAGCCAGCCCCGGCTCCTGTTCCAGGGCCTGCAGCAGGTTTTCCAGGGTGCACTGCAGGTACTGGCAGATACGCCGGGCATCGACCCCGGCGGCTACCGCCGTGCACATGAAGCCATCGCCCAGGTCGTCGATGCTCAAGGTCAGCGGATAGTTGCTGCGCTCTTCGGCGTTGAGCAACTGCATGCCCTCCCAGGCCCCGTCCGCCGGCCCCGTCAGATCGGCCGACGGTGCGCTGTGGCGATAATTGAGCAGGCTGCTGAACAACGGCGTACCTGGCTCCACCGCACTGCAACGCTGCACCAGGGCCAGGGGCGCCTGCTCATGCCCCAGTAGTTGCGCCAGGCGCTCATGGGTGGCCAACAGCGCATCGCGCACCGGCACCTCGCCCAGGTCGACCCGCAACGGCAAGGTATTGATGAACACCCCCAGGGCCCGCTCGGCGCCTTCGCCACCTTGCATCCGCCCCAACAGCACGGTGCCGAATACCACCTGTTGCTGCGCGGCCAGGCTGCCCAGCACGCGCCCCCAGGCCAGGTGCATCAGGCTCGCGGCGCTGACGCCCAGTTGCCGGGCCTGCAGGCGCAAGCGCCGGGCCAGCAGCCGATCCAGGGGGTGGCGAGCCTCGCTGAGGACGACCTCGCGACCCGGTACTTCCTGCAAGCCCAGGGGCAGGGTCGGCTGGTGGATATCGCCCAGCATCTGGCGGAAAAACACCTCATGCTCGGCCGCCCCGATGCCCAGCCGGGCCTGGGCCACGTAGTTGCGATAGGGCACGGCGGCGCCCAGGCGCTCCTGGCGCCCCAGGAGGAAGGCGTGCAGCTCGTGCTGCAGCACTTCCAGGGCCACGTGGTCCATCACCAGGTGGTGGAACAATAACAACGCCACCAGCCGTCCATGGTCCGGATCGACGGCATACACCAGGCGCAGCAGCGGTGCCTGGGCAATCTCCATGCGGTAGCGACAGCTGTCGAAGCGCGCCTGCAATTGTTCCAGCACCGGCCCTTGGGCAGCATCCAGCACCCGCTCTTCACAGACCAGCGCAGCCTCGCGCCAGACCACTTGCAGCGGCTCGTCCAGCCCCTCCCAGAGCACCGCGCTGCGCAGAATGTCATTACGTTCGATCACCCCCTGCAAGGCCTTGGCGAAGGCCTGCAAGCGCCCGACGGTGTCGAAGGCGAACTGCGCCTGGAGCACATAGGGATCGCCCTGGCCGGCGGCCAGGTGGTGGTAGAGGATGCCCGCCTGCAACGGCGCCAGCGGATAGATGTCCTGGACGTTGGCGGTACCGCCGGGCACCGTGGCCACGACCCGGTCGATGGCGGCCTGGTCCAGCTCGATCAGCGGCAACAGTGGCGGGGTGATGCGCGGGCAATCGCGGTAGATCAGGTTCTGCGGCACCTGCACCTCGCGGCCACGGCCCACGGCAGCGGCCAGGGCGGCCAGGGTTGGCTGGCCGAACAGCACCCGCACATCCGCCGAGAGACCGGCCCGGCGCATGCGGCCGATCAGGCTCACCGCCAGCAGCGAGTGCCCGCCCAGCTCGAAGAAATGGTCGTGGCGCCCTACCCGCTCGACGTTGAGCAACTCGGCCCACAACTGCGCCAGCAGGATCTCGGTGTCGCCCACCGGTGCCTCGTACTCGCGCACCAGCGCCGCTTCCAGCCCGGGTGCCGGCAACGCCTTGCGTTCCAGCTTGCCGTTGGGGCTCAGGGGCAAGGCCTCCAGGTGTACGAATAGCGCGGGCACCATGTAGTCCGGCAGGTGCTCCAGCAACGCCTGGCGCAACTGTTCGACAGGCAATTTCCCGTGCCCGGCATCGCTGGTGTAGTAGGCCACCAGGCGCTTGTCCCCGGGTACGTCCTCGCGGGCCAGGACCACGGCCTCCTTGATGCCTTCGAGCTGGGTCAGGCGCGCCTGGATTTCCCCCAGCTCGATGCGCAGGCCACGGATCTTCACCTGGTCGTCGTTGCGTCCCAGGTACTCGATATTGCCGTCGGCGAGATAGCGCCCCAGATCGCCCGTGCGGTACATCCGCGCGTCCGGCTCGGCGCTGAACGGATCGTCGACAAAACGCTCGGCGGTCAGTTGCTCGCGGTTCAAGTAACCGCGCGCCACCTGCACCCCGGCAATGAACAGCTCGCCCACCACGCCCAATGGCACCGGCTGCAATTGCGCGTCCAGCAGGTACAGGCGGGTGTTGGCGATCGGCTTACCGATGGGCGTGTTGTCAGGAGTCGTCTCCAGCGGACCGGTGCAATCCCAAGCCGTCACGTCCACCGCGGCTTCGGTGGGGCCATACAAATTGTGTAAACCAACATTCGGTAACTGCTGCTTGAAACGCCGTACCAGGCTGCCCGGCAGCGCCTCGCCGCTGCACATCACCTGGCGCAAGCTGGCGCACTCGCGAGTCTCGCCATAGGCCAGGAACACGTCGAGCATCGAGGGCACGAAATGCAGGGTGGTGATGTTTTCCCGGGCGATCACCTGGCGCAGGTAGGCCGGGTCCTTGTGCCCTTCGGGGCGAGCCATCACCAGGCGGGCGCCGGTGAACAGCGGCCAGAAGAACTCCCACACCGACACGTCGAAGCTGAACGGAGTCTTCTGCAACACCGCGTCGCAGCTGGTGAGCCGGTACTGCTCCTGCATCCATAGCAAGCGGTTGACCACCGCCCGGTGCTCGTTCATCGCGCCCTTGGGCTGGCCAGTGGAACCGGAGGTGTAGATCACGTAGGCCAGGTGCCGTGGCGTAAGCCCGGCGATCCGTGGATTGATCCTGGGCTGGCGACTCCACACCGATTGTTCGAGATCCACCACTGGCACGTCCGGATCGCCCAGCAGGCCCAGGGTCGCACCCTGGGCCAGCACCGCCAGCGGCGCGCTGTCCTCAAGCATGTAGGCGATACGCTCGGCCGGGTAAGCCGGGTCGATGGGCACGTAGGCACCCCCGGCCTTGAGGATCGCCAGCAGGCCTACCACCATGTCGACGCTGCGCTCGACGCAGATGGCCACCCGCTGGTCCGGGCCGACGCCCAATTGCAGCAGGTGCCCGGCCAACTGGTTGGCCTGCTGGTTGAGCTGGCGATAGCTCAGGCACTGCTCGCCGGCCTGCACCGCCAGCGCCTCTGGGCTGCGCAGTACCTGGGCTTCGAACAACCCGTGCAAGGTCTGCTCCAGCGGATAGTCGCGGTCGGTGGCGTTGAAACCTTCGAGCAACTGCCAACGCTGCTCCTGGTCCAGCAGCGGCACCTGATCCAGGAGCATCTGGTCGTCGCTCACCATGGCCTGCAGCACCCGCTGCAGGTAGCCGACATAACGCTGCAGGGTGGCCTCGTCGAACAGCGCCGTGGCGTACTCCAGGGTGCCCTCGATATGGTCCTGGACCTCTCCCAGGTTCAGCGACACGTCGAACTTGGCGAAATGGCTGGCCTCGTGGATGCCCTCCAGGCGCAAGTCCCCCAGCACCAGTTGCGGGACATCACCGTTCTGCCAGGTCATCAGGGTCTGGAACACTGGGCTGTGGGACAGGCTGCGCACCGGCCGCAGGATCTCCACCACCTGCTCGAACGGCAGGTGCTGGTGGGCCTGGGCTTCGAGGGTGCGGGCCTTGACCTGGGCCAGCAACGCCTCGATCCGTGGCGCTGTCGCCAGGTCCACGCGCACAGCCAGGGTGTTGACGAACAAGCCGATCAGGCCCTCGACTTCAGCCTGCATGCGATTGGCCACCGGGGTGCCGACCACCACTTCGGCCTGCCCTGACAGACGCCCGAGCAACAAGGCCCAGGCGCTCATCAGGGTCATGTACAAGGTACTGCCATGACGCTGGCTCAAGGCCCGCAGGCCCGCCGTGAGCTGGGCATCCAGGCGCACCGGGATGCTGCTGCCGGCATAGTCCTGCTGGGCCGGGCGCGGCCGGTCGGTGGGCAACAACAGCAAGGCCGGCGCCCCCTCCAGGGCCTGGCGCCAATAGTCGCCCTGCTGTTGCAGCACCGCACCGCTGAGCCAGCGCCGTTGCCAGTGGGCAAAGTCGCTGTACTGCAGAGCCAGCGCCGGCAACGGGTCCGGCAGGCCGCGGCTGAAGGCGCCGTACAGGGCCACCAGCTCACGGGTCAGCACGCCCATGGACCAGCCATCGCTGACCATGTGATGCAGGGTCAGCAACAGTACATGGTGATCGTCCGCCAGGGTCACCAGGCGCCCGCGGATCAGTGGCCCGCGCTCCAGGTCGAACGGCGCCGAGGCCTCGCCCTGGACCAGGGCCTGCAAGGCCTCGTCGGCCCGGGGATGGCCGCGCAGGTTTTCCACCTGCAGGCTCAACCCGGACTGCGGGTCGGCAATCAGCACTTCGGCTTCGTCGCCATACTGGGCGAAGCGGCTGCGCAGGGTTTCATGGCGCGCGACGATACGCGCCAGCGCACGTTGCAGGGCCTGGCTGTCCAGTTGCCCGCGCAGGCGCAAGCCGATGGGAATGTTGTAGGCGGTGTTGGCGCCCTCCATCTGTGCCAGGAACCACAGTCGCTGCTGGGCGAAGGACAGCACCTGGGGCTGGTTGCGCGGCGCCGGCAGCAAGTCCGGCAGGCTGCTGCGCTCGGCCCGGACCAGGGCCTGGGCCACGGCGTGCAGCTCAGCGTTGGCGAACAGCTCACCCAGGGCCAGCTCCACACCCAGACGCCGACGCACCTGGGACAGCATGCGCATGGCCAGCAGCGAGTGCCCGCCCAGCTCGAAGAAATGATCGTGGCGCCCCACCCGCTCAATGTGCAGCAGCTCGCTCCAGATCTGTGCGAGCACGACCTCATTGTCGCCCTCCGGCGCCTCGTACTGCCGGGACAGCAGTGCATCCAGCTCCGGCACCGGCAAGGCCCGGCGATCCAGCTTGCCATTGGCGGTCAGCGGCAAGGCATCGAGCCTGACATAGGCTGCCGGCACCATGTATTCGGGCAACTGCTCCAGCAACTGCGCGCGCAGTTCGGCGGGACTCGGCACCCGCTGCCCGGCAACGGTGAAATAAGCCACCAGCCGGGTCTGTCCCGGTTGATCCTCACGGGCCAGCAGTACCGCCTCCTGGATGCTCGCCAGGCGATTCAGGCAGGTTTCGATTTCCCCCAGCTCGATGCGCACGCCACGGATCTTCACCTGCTGGTCATTGCGCCCCAGGTACTCGATACGCCCATCGCCCAGCCAGCGTGCCAGGTCGCCGGTCCGGTACATGCGTGCCCCCGGAGCGTCGCTGAAGGGGTCGTCGAGGAAACGTTCGGCCGTCAGTTCGGGACGGTTGAGATACCCCCGGGCCACCCCGGCGCCCCCCACGTACAACTCGCCGGCCACGCCGATGGGCACCGGCTGGCACTGCTCGTCCAGCAGGTAGATCCGTACGTTGGCCATGGGCCGGCCAATGTCCAGCAGCCCGCCCGCGACCAGGGCGCCCGAGGTGGCGACCACCGTGGCCTCGGTGGGCCCGTAGTTGTTGACCAGCGTGAAGGATTGCGCCTGGTCGAACTGCCGCAGGCGGTCGCCACCGATCAGCAGGGTGCGCAAGGTCGGATGCTTCTGCTCCTGGCTGAAGGCATGCTCGGCCACCGGGGTTGGCAGGAAGCTCACATCCAGGGGCTGGGCACGCCACCAGGCCAGCAACTGGTCGATATCCTGATGGTCGATGCCCGCAGGCGGCAGATGCAGGGTCGCGCCATTGCACAGGGCCGGCCAGAGCTCCCAGGCCATGGCATCGAAACCGAAACCGGCAACGCTGGAGGTGTGGCGCCCCGGCCCCAGGTCGAAGGCCTGGCAATGCCAGTGCACCAGGTTCGCCAGGCTCTGGTGCTCGACCATCACGCCCTTGGGCTGGCCGGTGGAACCGGAGGTATAGATCACATAGGCCAGGTGCCCGGCATGCAGCCCGGGTACCGGTGGTGCGCTGGCCGGTTGTTGTTGCCAGGCCAGGTCGTCGAGATCGACCAGCGGCCGTTGCGCAGCACCGATCAATGCCCGGGTCGCGCCCTGCACCAAGACCGCCAGTGGCGCGCTGTCCTGCAACAGGTAGGCGATGCGCTCGGCCGGATGGGCCGGGTCGATGGGCACATAGGCACCACCGGCCTTGAGGATCGCCAGCAGGCCCACGGCCATGTCCGGCCCGCGCCCGACACAGATCGCCACCCGGCTGTCCGGCCCGACGCCCAGCCCGCGCAAATGGTGGGCCAGGCGATTGGCCCGGGCATCCAGCTCGGCATAACTGAGGCGCGCGTCCCCGGCTTGCACCGCCGTGGCCTCGGGTTGCTGCGCGACCTGGGCGGCAAACAGCTGGTGCAGGGTCATGCCACGTGGGTAGTCCTGGCCGGTGGCATTGAAGCCCTCCAGCACTTGTCGGCGCTCGTCCGGCCCCAGCAACGGCACCCGGGCCAGGTCCTGGTGCTCGTGGGCGACCATGGCTTGCAGTACCTGCACCAGGTAGCCGGCAAAACGCTGCGCCGTCTCGGCATCGAACAGCGCCGTGGCGTAATCCAGGGAGCCACGGATCTGCCCCTGGCTCTCCCCCAGGCTCAGGGTCAGGTCGAACTTGGCCACCTGGCTGGCACCGACGACCCCTTCGAGCTTGAGCTCACCCAGTACCAGGTCCTGGGCAAAGTCCTCGACCCAGGTCAGTACCGCCTGGAACAGCGGGCTGTGGGCCAGGCTGCGCTGGGGCCTAACGATCTCCACCACCTGTTCGAACGGCAAGTCCTGATTGGCCTGGGCCGCCAGGCTGCAGGCACGGACCTGGGCCAGCAACTCGACCACGCTCTGCCCAGCGCTCACGTCCAGGCGCAGGGCCAGGGTGTTGACGAACAGGCCGATCAGGCCCTCGACCTCGGCGCGCATGCGGTTGGCCACCGGGGTACCGATCACCAGGTCATGCTGGCCCGAGAGACGCCCGAGCAGCAACGCCCAGCCTGCCAGCACGGTCATGTGCAACGTGCAGCCATGGCGGCGGCCCAGGGCCTTGAGCTGCGTGCTCAAGCCGGACTCCAGCAGCAAAGGCACGCTGGCGCCACGGTAGTCCTGCTGCACGGGCCGTGGCCGGTCGGTGGGCAACATCAGCAAGGTCGGCGCACCGGCCAGGGCCTGGCGCCAATAGTCACCCTGGCCTTGCAGCACCGCACCGCTGAGCCAGCGCCGCTGCCACAGGGCAAAGTCGCTGTACTGCACCGCCAGTGGCGGCAACGGGTCCGCCTGGCCCTGGCTGAAAGCGCTGTACAAGGCCACCAGTTCACGGGTCAGCACGCCCATGGACCAACCGTCGGCGACGATGTGGTGCAGGGTCAGCAACAGCACATGGTGCTCATCCGCCAAGCGCAACAGGCGCCCACGAATCACCGGTCCGCGCTCCAGGTCGAAGGCTTGCGCTGCCTCGGCCTGCACCCGCTCGGCCAGTGTCAGGGGAGCCTCGGCCAGGTCTTCCTCCAGCAGTTCCAGGGCACCCTCGACCGGCCCCACCAGTACCTGGGGTTGTTCCTCTACCAGGACAAAACGGCTGCGCAACGTAGCGTGCCGAGCCACGATCGTTTGCAGCGCCTGTTGCAGCGCCTGCCGATCCAGGCGCCCACGCAGGCCCAGGCCGACGGGAATGTTGTAGGCACCCGCGCCGCCTTCCATCTGCGCCAGGAACCATAACCGCTGCTGGGCAAAGGACAGTGGCAGGTCTTGATCCTGCAGGGCCGGGAAGATTTCCGGCAGCTGGCTGCGTCCGCTGCGCTCCAGCACCGCGGCGACCGCCTGCAGCTCGGCATTGGCGAACAGCTCGCCCAGGGCCAGCTCCAGCCCCAGGCGCTGGCGCACCAGCGACACCATGCGCATGGCCAGCAGCGAGTGCCCGCCCAGCTCGAAGAAGTGATCCTGGCGGCCGACCTGTTCGACCTGCAGCACGTCGCTCCAGATCTGCGCCAAGGCCGTTTCGGTAGGGCCTTCGGGGGCCTGGTACTGGCGATTGAACAGCGATTGCTGGTCCGGCGCCGGCAAGGCCTTGCGGTCCAGCTTGCCATTGGCGGTCAGCGGCAAGGCGTCGAGCCGTACATAGGCGACCGGCACCATGTAGTCCGGCAGTTGCGCCAGCAGATACTCGCGCAGCTCGCCCACCGTGGGCGCCACAGCCTGCTCAAGCGCAGTGAAATAGGCCACCAGCCGGGGGTTGCCCGGTTGGTCCTCGCGGGCCAGCAGCACAGCTTCCCGCACGCCGGGGAACTGGTTGAGGCGGGTCTCGATCTCGCCCAGTTCGATGCGCACGCCACGGATCTTCACCTGATGGTCATTGCGCCCCAGGTACTCGATGCGGCCGTCCGCCAACCAGCGCCCCAGGTCGCCGGTCCGGTACATGCGTGCCCCTGGCTCGTTGCTGAACGGGTCATCGAGGAAGCGCTCGGCAGTCAACTGCGGCCGGTTCAGATAGCCGCGGGCCACCCCGGCGCCCCCCACGTACAACTCGCCAGCCACACCGATGGGGACGGGTCGATGCTGCTCGTCCAGCAGGTAGATCCGCGCATTGGCCATGGGCCGGCCGATGTCCAGGCTGCCCCCGGTCTCGACAGGGCCGGAAGTGGCCACCACCGTGGCCTCGGTAGGCCCGTAGTTGTTGACCAGGGTAAAGGTTTGTCCCCGGTCGAACTGGCGCAGGCGATCACCACCGACCAACAGGGTCTGCAGGGTCGGATGGCCCACTTGCTGGCTGATGGCGTATTCGGCCACCGGGGTTGGCAGGAAGCTCACCTGCAAGGGCTGCTGGCGCCACCAGTCGAGCAAGGCATCGACATCCTCAGTGCCTTCGCTGGCGGGTGCCAGGTGCAGGACCGCACCGCTGCACAGCGCCGGCCAGACCTCCCAGGCCATGGCATCGAAACCAAAACCGGCCAGGCTCGAAGTGTGGCGACCAGGCTGCAGGTCGAAGGCCTGGCAGTGCCAGTCCACCAGGTTGCCCAGGCTCTGGTGCTCCACCATCACCCCCTTGGGCAGCCCCGTGGAGCCGGACGTATAGATCACATAGGCCAGGTTGGAGGCGCTCAACCCCGGTACCTCCAGGTTGTCCTGGCCCTGCTCCTGCCAGTGTCGCGGGTCCAGCTCCAGCACCGGTACCGCTTGGGGCGCCAAGCGCGACAACAGCTCCGCCTGGGCCAGCACTACCCGGGGGGCGCTGTCTTCGAGCAGGTAGCTCAAGCGCTCGGCCGGATGGGCCGGGTCGATGGGCACATAACCGGCCCCGGACTTGAGGATCGCCAGCAGGCCTACCAGGGTTTCCAGGCTCCGCCGGGCGACGATGGCCACCCGGTCCTCGGGCCGTACGCCCAGGGCCCGCAACTGGCGGGCCAGGCCATTGGCCTGCTGGTTGAGCTCGGCATAGCTCAACGAACGCCCCTGGTGGCAGGCCGCCAGCGCCTGTGGCGCACGTGCTGCCTGGGCCTCGATGCGACCATGCAGGGTCTGGCCCCGCGGGTAGTCCACGCGGCAATCATTGAAACCTTCCAGGACCTGCTGGCGCTCCGCCGGCGGCAACACCGACAGAGCCTGCAATGCCAACTGCGGCTGCTGTTCCAGGGCCTGGGCCAGATGCTCCAGGGTGCACAACAGGTAACCGAGGATCCGCCGTGGATCGACCTGGGTACTGGCCAGCAGGGTCAGGCCGAAGTCCTCGGTGAAGTCATCGACGCTCAGGGTCAGGGGGTAGTTGGTGCGTTCCTCGCTGTGCAGGGTGCTGATCCCGGCCCAGGCGGCCTGGGCCTCGGCGCTGGCCCCGGCGTTGCTGTGGCGGTAGTTGAGCAGGGTACTGAACAGCGGGGCCGGTGCACTGACTCCGCTGCAGCGCTGGGCCAGGGCCAGGGCCGCATGCTCATGGCGCAAGAGGCTGGTCAGGCGCTTGTGGGTGTCCTTGAGGGCCTCGGCCAGGCCCTGCCCGTCCACGTCCAGGCGAAACGGCAAGGTGTTGATGAAGATGCCCAGGGCCCGGTTGGTGGCCTCGGCGCCCTGCATCCGCCCCATCAGCACGGTGCCGAACACCACCTTGTGCTTGCCGGCCAGGGTCGCCAGCACGCGGCCCCAGGCCAGGTGGAACAGGCTCGCGGCACTGACTCCGGCCTGCCGCGCCTGGCTGCGCAAGCGCAGGCTCAGGGCCGTGGGCAAGGCCAGGCTGGCTTCCTCGATGGCCCGGCCATCGCCTTGCACATCCTGCAGGCCGAACGGCAGGGTCGGCTCGTCGACGTCCGCCAGCATCTGGCGGAAAAAGGTCTCGTGTGCTTGTTCGCTGATGCCCAGCCGGGCCTGGGCTACGTAGTTGCGAAACGGCATGGCCGGGCCCAGGCGCGCGGCCTGGCCGGTAAGCAGCGCCTGCATTTCGTGGTGCACCACGTCCAGGGCACTGTGGTCCATGGCCATGTGGTGGAACAGCAAGATGGCAACGATGCGCTGCCCGGCTTCGTCCCAGGCATACACCAGGCGCAGCATCGGCGCCTGGCTGATGTCCAGGCGGTAGTGGCGGGCATCGAAGCGCCCTTGCAGTTGCTCCAGCACGGCGCCGTCGACCGGGTCCGGCTCGACTTTCTGGAGGATCAGCCCGGCCTCGCGCCAGACCACCTGCATCGGTTGCGCCAGGCCGTCCCAGAGCACGGCGGTACGCAGGATGTCATGGCGGGCGATGACCCCGCGCAGGGCCTCGGCGAAGGCTTCCAGGTGCTGCGCGCTGGCGAAGGCGAACTGTGCCTGCATCACGTAGGGATCGCCCAGGGTGGCGCTGACGTGGTGATAAAGGATGCCTTCCTGCAGCGGCGCCAGGGGGTAGATGTCCTGGACGTTGGCGACCCCACCCGGCACCGTGGCGACGATGCGGTCGATGGCCTGCTGGTCGAGGTTGGCCAAGGGCAGCAGGTCCGGGGTGATGCGCCGGGTCTGCGCGGTGATGCCGTTGGCCGGCACCTCGACCTGGCCAGCCTTGGCCGGCGCGTACTCACCGCTCTTGATCAGCTCGATCAACTGCGGCTTGAGCTCGCGCAGGCGCGCCAGCAGGGCCGGGTCGCTCAAGGCCTGCTTGTTGCCCTGGACCACCAGTTGGTCGTCCTTGAGTACCAGCTGGACATCCTTTTCCTTCAGTGTCGCCAACAGTTCGATCACGTTCACAGGACGATCTCCATTCGCTCGGTCATTGCCGCGTAGCCGGCCAGGGTCGGTTGTTCGAACAACCCGCGGACATCGGCCTCCATGCCGTGTTCGCGCATCCGGCTGATCAGGTTCACCGCCAGCAGCGAGTGCCCGCCCAGCTCGAAGAAGTGATCGTGGCGCCCTACCCGCTCGACGTTGAGCAGCTCGGCCCACAACTGCGCCAGCAGGATCTCGGTATCGCCCACCGGTGCCTCGTACTCGCGCACCACCGCCGCTTCCACCCCGGGTGCCGGCAACGCCTTGCGTTCCAGCTTGCCGTTGGGGCTCAGGGGCAAGGCCTCCAGGTGTACGTAGAGCGCCGGCACCATGTAGTCCGGCAGGTGCTCCAGCAACGCCTGGCGCAGCTGTTCGACGGGCAATTTCCCGTGCCCGGCATCGCTGGTGTAGTAGGCCACCAGGCGCTTGTCCCCGGGCACGTCCTCGCGGGCCAGGACCACCGCTTCCTTGATGCCTTCGAGCTGGGTCAGGCGCGCCTGGATTTCCCCCAGCTCGATGCGCAGGCCACGGATCTTCACCTGGTCGTCGTTGCGCCCCAGGTACTCGATATTGCCGTCGGTGAGATAGCGCCCCAGATCGCCCGTGCGGTACATCCGTGCGCCCGGCTCGGCGCTGAACGGGTCGTCGACAAAACGCTCGGCAGTCAGTTGCTCGCGGTTGAGATAACCGCGCGCCACCTGCACCCCGGCAATGAACAACTCGCCCACCACGCCCAATGGCACCGGCTGCAATTGCGCATCCAGCAGGTACAGGCGGGTATTGGCGATCGGCTTGCCGATGGGCGTGTTGTCCGGGGTGGCGTCCAGCGGGCCGGTGCAATCCCAGGCCGTCACGTCCACTGCCGCTTCGGTGGGGCCATACAGGTTATGCAGGGCAACGTTGGGCAACTGCTGCTTGAAGCGCCGCACCAGGCTGCCCGGCAGCGCCTCGCCGCTGCACATCACCTGGCGCAAGCCGAGGTCGTCCGGCGTGGCGTCGTGGGCGAGGAATACATCGAGCATCGAGGGCACGAAGTGCAAGGTACTGATGCCCTGCTCGCGTATCAGCTGGCGCAGGTAGGCCGGGTCCTTGTGCCCTTCGGGGCGAGCCATCACCAGGCGCGCGCCGGTGAACAGCGGCCAGAAGAACTCCCACACCGACACGTCGAAGCTGAACGGGGTCTTCTGCAACACCGCATCGTCCACATCCAGGCGGTACTGCTCCTGCATCCACAGCAGGCGGTTGACCACCGCCCGGTGCTCGTTCATCGCGCCCTTGGGCTGGCCGGTGGAGCCGGAGGTGTAGATCACGTAGGCCAGGTGCCGTGGCGTCAGGTGCGGCAGCTGCGGGTTGTCCCGGGACTGTCCGGCCCATTGCGGCTGGTCCAGGTCCAGCAACGCCAGCCCGGACGCCTGCGCCAGGTGCCGGGTCGCACCCTGGACCAGCACCGCCAGCGGCGCGCTGTCCTGGAGCATGTAGTCGATCCGCTCCTGGGGATAGGCCGGATCGATGGGCACGTAGGCGCCCCCGGCCTTGAGGATCGCCAGCAGGCCCAGCACCATGTCGACGCTGCGCTCGACGCAGATCGCCACCCGCTGGTCCGGGCCAACGCCCAATTGCAGCAAGTGCCCGGCCAACTGGTTGGCCTGCTGGTTGAGCTGGCGATAACTCAAGCGCTGCTCCCCGGCCTGCACCGCCAAGGCCTCGGGGCTGCGCAGCACCTGGGCCTCGAACAACCCGTGCAGGGTTTGCTCCAGCGGGTAGTCGCGGGCGGTGGCATTGAAGCCTTCCAGCAGTTGCCGGCGCTCGGCCTCGGGCAAGATCGGCACCTGCAGCAGGGCACGCTGCGGCGCTTGTTCCAGGCTGTCCACCAGGGCCAACAGGGCTTGTTGCAGGTAGCCGCACACCCGTGCGGCGCCAATCCGCGCCGGGGTCATGGCGGTCAGGCGAAAGCCCTGGCCAAAGTCGTCGACGTTGAGGCTCAGCGGGTAGTTGGTGCGCTCTTCGCTGTGCAGGGTCTCGATGCCCTGCCAGGCTTGGCGTACGGCCTCGCTCGGCGGTGCATCGCTGCCGTGGCGGTAGTTGAGCATGGCACTGAACAGCGGCAGCGGCGCGGCCACCCCGCTGCAACGCTGGGCCAGGGCCAGGGACGCATGTTCATGGCCGAGCAAGGCGCTGAGCCGGGCGTGGGTGGCCTTGACCGCCGCACGCACCCCGCCGGCGTCCAGGTCGACCCGCAGCGGCAAGGTGTTGATGAACATGCCCAGGGCCCGGTCGGCGCCCTGCCCGGCCTGCAGGCGGCCCAGCAGCACGGTGCCGAATACCACCCGTTCCTGGCCGGTGGTGAGGTTCAGCACCCGGGCCCAGGCCAGGTGGAACAGGCTCGCGGCACTGACCCCCAGCAGCCGCGCCTGGGCCCGCAGGCGAGCGGCCAGGGTCGCGTCCACGGCTTGCTGCACTTCCTCGATGGCGTCGCCGTCGCCCTGCACATCCTGCAAGCCGAATGGCAAGGTCGGGGCATCGATGTCGCCGAGCATTTCACGGAAGAACGCCTCGTGTTCCTCGCGAGTGACACCCAGGCGTGCCTGGGCTACGTAGTTGCGGTAGGGGATCGCCGCGCCCGCGGGCTGCTGCCCCAGCAGGCAGGCCTGGATCTCTTCGCGCACCACCTCCAGGGCGGTGTGGTCGAGGACGATGTGGTGGAACAACAGGATCGCCACCACGCCCTGGCGTACCGGGTCCTGGGCGAACACCAGGCGCAACAACGGCGCCCGGGTCAGGTCCAGGCGCCAATGGCGAGGATCGAAGCGCTGGTGCAACTGCTGCAGGATGTCGCCGTCGGCCGGATCCAGGTCGACTTCCTCAAGGGCCACCGGGGCCTCGCGCCAGACCACTTGCAGCGGTTGCTTGAGCCCCTCCCAGAGGATCGCCGTGCGCAGGATATCGTGGCGCTCGCCGACCCGTTGCAGGGCCGCGGCGAAATCCTCCAGGCGCTGGCGACTGGCGAACGCCAGGTGCGACTGCAACAGGTAGGGATCGCCTTCGCGGGCACTCAGGTGGTGGTAGAGAATGCCTTCCTGCAAGGGCGCCAGCGGGTAGATGTCCTGCACATTGGCAGCACCACCAGGCACCGTGGCCAGCACCCGGTCGATAGCCTGCTGGTCCAGTTCGACCAGCGATAGCAGCGACGGGGTGATGTGCTGGCAATCGGAGGGGATGCGGTTGTCCGGCACCGATACTTCACGACTGCTCCCGGTCGTGGCCGCGAGGGCCGCCAGGGTCGGCTGCTCGAACAGCACCCGTACATCGGCCGCCAGCCCGGCCTGGCGCATGCGCTCCACCAGGGTCACCGCCAGCAGCGAATGCCCGCCCAGTTCGAAGAAATGATCGTGGCGCCCCACCTGCTCGACCTTGAGCAGCTCGCTCCAGATCCGCGCCAGGACGATTTCCACTTCACCCTGGGGCGCTTCGAACTCGCGGCTGAGCCAGGCCCCCTGCCCCGGCTCCGGCAAGGCCCGGCGATCGAGCTTGCCGTTGGCGGTCAGCGGCAAGGCCGCAAGCACGACATAGGCCACTGGCACCATGTAGTCCGGCAGGTACCCCTGCAAATGATCGCGCAGGTCTTCGGCACTGGGCTCGCCAGTAGCAGGCGTGCAGGTGAAATAAGCCAGCAGGCGTCCTTCGCTCACCAGCACCAGGGCCTCCTTAAGGGCCGGGTGCTGGAGCAGCGCGGCTTCGATTTCCCCCGGCTCGATGCGCATGCCCCGTACCTTGACCTGGTCGTCGTTGCGCCCCAGGTAGTCGAGGGTGCCGTCTTCGCGCCAGCGCGCCAGGTCGCCACTGCGGTACATGCGCGCGCCGGGCTCGGCACTGAACGGGTCGTCGAGGAAGCGCTCGGCGGTCAGTTCGGGGCGATTGAGGTAACCCCGGGCCACCCCGGCACCGCCCACGTACAGCTCGCCGGCGACACCGACCGGTACCGGTCGCAGCAACTCGTCCAGCAGGTAGATACGGGCGTTGGCCATGGGCCGGCCGATATGCAGCGCACCACCGGCCACAAGCGCGCCGGAAGTCGCCACCACCGTGGCTTCGGTGGGCCCATAGTTGTTGACCACAGTAAAGCCCGGGTCGCGAGCGAACTGGCGCAAGCGGTCACCGCCGATCAGCAGGGTACGCAGGGTTGGGTGCCGCAGTTGCTGGTTGAAGGCGTATTCAGCCACCGGTGTCGGCAGGAAGCTCACATCCAGCGGCTGGTCGCGCCACCAGGCCAGCAACCGCTCGATGTCCTGGTGGCCGATATCGGCCGGCGGCAGGTGCAGGGTCGCGCCACTGCACAGGGTCGGCCAGACCTCCCAGGCCATGGCGTCGAAGCCCAGGCCGGCGAGGCTGGAGGCATGCCGCCCGGGCCCCAGGTCGAAGGCCTGGCAATGCCAGTGCACCAGGTTCTCCAGGCTCTGGTGCTCGACCATCACGCCCTTGGGCTGGCCGGTGGAGCCCGAGGTGTAGATCACATAGGCCAGGTGCGCCGGGGTCAGCCGCGGCACCTGCGGGGTGTCCGGGTCGCTGTCGCTCCAGACCTCGCGATCGAGGTCGAGCACCGGTACCCCAGGCACTGGCGACAGGCCGCCGGCCACCAGCAGCGCCCGGGGTGCGCTGTCCTGTACCAGGTAGGCGATGCGCTCGGCCGGATGGCTCGGGTCGATGGGCACATAGGCGGCCCCGGCCTTGAGCACCGCGAGCATCCCTTGCAACAGTTGGGGACCACGGGCCATGCACAAGGCCACCCGGTCATCGGGTTGCACGCCGAACGCCAAGAGTTTCCGGGCCAGCTGATTGGCCTGCTGGTCCAGCTGGCGATAGCTCAGGCGCAGCGGCCCCTGGACCAGCGCCACGGCGTCGGGCGCCGCCCGGACCCGGGCCTCGAACAGGCCATGCAGGGTCTGCCCACGCGGATGGGCGGCGGTGCTGGCATTGAAGTCCCGCAGCAGGCGCTCGCGCTCCGCCAGCGGCAACACCGACAGTTGCCCCAGCTCCAGCTCGGGGCTGTGTTCCAGGGCAGCGACCAGTTGCTCCAGGGCGCACGCCATGTAGCCACCCAGGCGCTGCGCACCGATCCTGGCCAGGGCCAGCACCGACAGGCTGAAACCGTCGCCGAGATCGTCGACGCTCAGGCTCAGTGGATAGTTGCTGCGTTCCTCGCCCCCCAGCAGCTCCACGCCCTGCCAGATGTCCTGCCCCGCAGCCGCCGCTGGCGGGGCGCTATGGCGGTAGTTGAGCAAGGCATTGAACAGTGGCGAGCCGCTGGCCACCGCGCTGCAACGCTGGGCCAGGGCCAGGGAGGCGTGCTCGTGGCCCAGCAACGCGCTGAGCCGGGCATGGGTCGCCCTGACGCCATCACGCACTCCTACCCCCTGGACATCCACCCGCAGCGGCAGGGTGTTGATGAACACCCCCAGCGCCCGGTCGGCACCCTCGCCGCCTTGCATACGTCCCATGAGCACGGTACCGAACACCACCTGGCGGCGATTGGCGACCTGCCCCAGCACCAGGGCCCAGGCCAGGTGCATCAAGGCGGCGGCGCTGACGCCCAGTTGCCGGGCCTGTTCGCGCAAGCGGCCAGCCAGGGCCGCTGGCAACGCCAGGTGGGCCTCGTCGATATCGTGGCCCTCGCCCTGCACATCCTCCACGGCGAACGCCAGGGTCGGCTCGTCGATGTCCGCGAGCATGTCCTGGAAGAACGCCTCGTGTTCTGCCTCTCCGGCCCCCAGACGAGCCTGGGCCACGTAGTTGCGGTACGGCACCGGGGTGCCCAGGTGCTGGCCGCGATTGAACAGCAGCTCGTGCATTTCCTGGCCGATCACCTCCATGGCGGTGTGATCCAGGGCCAGGTGATGGAACAAGAGGATCGCCACCACCTGCCGGCGTACCGGATCGAAGGCGTGGACCATGCGGATCAACGGCGCCTGGGCCAGGTCCAGACGCCAGTGGCGCGCATCGAAACGCTGGTGCAACTGCTCCAGGACATCACCCTCGGCAGGGTCCAGGTGCTGCTCCAGCACCTGCAGCCGAGCCTCGCGCCAGACCACCTGGACCGGTTGCGGCACCCCCTGCCAGAGCACGGCGGTACGCAGGATGTCATGGCGCGCGATGACCTGCTGCAAGCCGCTGGCGAAGCGCTGCAGACGCTCCAGGCTGTCGAAGGCCATCCGCGACTGCAGCAGGTAGGGGTCGCCCTGCCCGGCACTCAGGTGGTGATAGAGAATGCCCTCCTGCAAGGGGGCCAGGGGATAGATGTCCTGGACGTTGGCGACGCCCCCCGGCACCTGGGCCACGATCCGGTCGATGGCCGGCTGGTCCAGCTCGATCAGCGGCAGCAGGTCCGGGGTGATGCGCTGGCAATCGGCGGCAATGCGATTGGCCGGCACCTGCACCTCGCGGCTGGTGCCCACCGCCCCCGCCAGGGCAGCCAGGGTCGGCTGGCTGAACAACACCCGCACATCGGCCCCCAGGCCAATCTGGCGCATGCGCTCGATAAGGCTCACGGCCAACAGCGAATGCCCACCCAATTCGAAGAAATGGTCATGGCGCCCCACTCGTTCGACCTTGAGCAGGTCGCTCCAGATTCGTGCCAGGGCGATTTCCACGTCGCCCTGGGGCGCCACGAATTCACGTCCGGGCATGGCCGTCGCCGGTGGCGCGGGCAAGGCCTTGCGATCCAGTTTGCCGTTGGCCGTCAACGGCCAGGTGTCCAGCCGCACATAGGCCAGTGGCACCATGTACTCGGGCAGTTGTTGCAGCAAGGTGGCGCGCAGGCTCTGGGCAGACACTGGCGGGGCATCCTGCTGGACCCGGTAGTAGGCCACCAGGCGCTGCTCGCCCGGTTCGTCCTCGCGCACCAGGATCACACCGTCCTTGACCCCCGGGCAGGCCAGCAAGCGCGCCTCGATTTCCCCAGGCTCGATGCGCAAGCCGCGGATCTTCACCTGGTCGTCGCTGCGCCCCAGGTATTCCAGCAGGCCATTATCCAGCCAGCGGCCGATGTCCCCGGTACGGTACAACAACGCACCGGAACGCTCGCCGAAGGGATCGTCGATGAACTTCTGGGCATTGAGTTCGGGGCGATTGAGGTAGCCCAGGGCCACACCGTCGCCACCGATCACGATCTCGCCCGCCACGCCGATGGGCAACGGCTGCTGGCGGGTATCCAGGATGTACACCTGGGTGTTGGACAAGGGTCGGCCGATGGGCAGGCTGTCGGCATCCGCTGGTAATTCCCACGGCTCGTGGGTGACCGCGAAGGTGGTGGTTTCCGTCGGCCCGTAGCCATTGACCAGGCGCAATCCCGGGGCCTGGGCCTGCATCCGCCTGAACGCCGTGGCATCGGCCCGCTCGCCGCCACACAGGAGCATGTGCAGCCCCTTCAGGGCCTGGGGAATCAGTTGCACGTACTGGTTGAACAGGCTGGTGGTGAGGAACAGCATCGTCACACCGGATGCTTGCAGCAGCTGGGCGAACGCCGGTGGATCGAGCAGGGTCTGGTGGTCCACCACCACGACCCGGCCACCGTTGAGCAACGGCCCCCAGACGTCCAGGGTGCTGGCGTCGAACGCCGGGTTGGAGGCGAACGCCACCCGGTCACCGACGTTGAAGTCGGCATAGCCGTTGTTGATCACCAATCGGGTGATGGCCCGGTGCGGCACCAAGACGCCCTTGGGTTCGCCGGTGGAACCGGAGGTGTACATGATGTACGCCACCGCTTCGCTGGACAGCTGCAGATCCGGATTGTGCGTGGGCGTCTCCTGCAACGACAGCCGATCCAGCTCCAGGCGCGACACCGGCACATCCAGTAGCTGGTCGCTGCGGGTCAACAGCATCACGCTCTGGCTGTCCTGGACCATGAACGCCTGGCGCGAGGCTGGGGCATTGCCGTCCAGCGGTACGTAGGCCACACCGCATTTACTGGCCGCCAGCTGGCCCACCAGCAGATCGATGGAACGCGGCAGCAAGAGGGCCAGATGAGCCCCAGGCTTCACGCCAAGGCTTAGCAAGTGGTGAGCCAGCTGGTTGGCCCGAGCGTTGAGCTGGGCATAGCTGAGCACCTCCTGGCCATGCACCGCCGCGACCTGTTGCGGGCGCTCCAGGACCTGCTCCTCGAAACGCTGGTGCAAGGCCTGCTGGCGCGGGTAGTCGCGGGTCGTGGCGTTGAAGTCCACCAGGATCTGGCGCCGCTCGGCCTGGGGCAGCACCGGGATCTCCCCCAGTGCCAGGGCCGGTGACTGCTCCAGGGCCTGCCCCAGGTGCTCCAGGGCACAGGCCAGGTAATCGCAGACCCGGGCCCCGTCTACCTGGGCCACGGCCTGCACGGTCAGGCGCAGGCCCTCGGCGTCATCGTCGACATTGACCACCAGTGGATAGTTGCTGCGCTCCTGGGAGTCGAGTACCCGAATGCCCTCCCAGATCGCCAGCGCCTGTTCGTGATCGGCCGACCGAGCACTGTGGCGATAGTTGAGCAGGCTGTTGAACAGTGGCAGCGCCGCCGGTACGCCACTGCAGCGCTGGGCCAGGGCCAGGGACGCATGCTCGTGGCCAAGCAACTGCGACAACCTCGCGTGGGTGTCGCGCAGGGCCTGCTCTACCCCCTGCCCGCCCAGGCTGACCCGCAGCGGCAGGGTGTTAATGAACATGCCCAGGGCCCGGTCCGCCCCGGCACCGCCCTGCATGCGCCCCAGCAGCACGGTGCCGAACACCACTTCATCACGACCGGACAACTGCCCCAGCACCCGGCCCCAGGCCAGGTGCACCAGGCTGGCGACACTGACGCCCAGGGCCCGGGCCCGTTCGCGCAGGCGCCGGCACAGCAGCGGATCGAGCCTGAGCTGGCGCTCCTGGATACCCCGCCCGTCACGGTTGACGTCCTGCAGGCCGAACGCCAGGGTTGGCTCGTCGATATCCCCCAGCAGGTCGTGGAAGAACCCTTGGTGCTGCGCTTCGTCCAGCCCCAGGCGAGCCTGGGCCACATAGTTGCGATAAGGCGTAGCGGGCGGCAACTGGGTGGCACGTCCTTGCAGCACGGCGCTGATTTCCTCCACCAGCACTTCCAGGGACGTATGGTCCAGGGCCAGGTGATGGAACAGCAGCATACCCAGCCAGCGCGCCTGTCCCGGGTCCTGGGCGCAGACCAGGCGCATGAGCGGCGCACACCCCAGGTCCAGGCGGTAGTGGCGGGGATCGAAGCGCGCCTGCAATTGCTTCAGGGTACTGCCCTTGGCCGGTTCTACCGACAGCACCTGCACGGCCAGCGGAGCCTGGCGCCAGACCACTTGCACAGCCTCGTCCAGTCCCTCCCAGACCAGGCTGGTGCGCAAGATGTCGTGACGCTGGATCACCTGGTCCATGGCCTGGATGAAGGTCTCCAGGCTCGACTCGTCGGCGAACTCGAATTGCACCTGCAACAGGTAGGGGTCGCCTTGGGTGCTGCTCAGGTGGTGATACAGGATGCCCGCCTGCAGGGGCGCCACCGCATAGATGTCCTGGACATTGGCCGTACCGCCTGGAACCGTGGCCACCACCCGGTCGATGGCGGCCTGGTCCAGGTCGGCCAACGGCAACAGATCGGGAGTGATGCGCGGGCAGTCAGGGGCAATCAGATTGGCCGGCACCGATACCTCATGGCCGGCTCCCACGGCCGCAGCCAGGGCGGCCAGGGTCGGCTGGCCGAACAGCACCCGCACATCGGCGCACAAGTCCACCTGACGCATGCGTTCCATCAGCTTCACGGCCAGCAGCGAATGCCCGCCCAGCTCGAAGAAGTTGTCCTGGCGGCCGACCTGGGGCAGTTGCAGCAACTCCTGCCAGATACGCGCAATGCTCTGTTCCACGTCGCCTTGCGGCGCCTCGTAGTCGCGCCGGGCCACGGCCTGGCTGTCCGGTGCCGGCAGGGCCTTGCGATCGAGCTTGCCGTTGGTGGTCAGGGGCAGGCTGTCCAGCAGCACGAAGGCACTGGGCAACATGTAGTCGGCCAAGTGCTGGCGCAGTTGCTCACGCAGTTGCGTGGCATTGGGCTGCTCGCCCGGCTGGGCGATGAAATAGGCCACCAGGCGCTTGTCTGCGTGGACGTCCTCGCGCGCCACCACGACCGCTTCGCGCACGCCGGCACAGGCTGCCAGGCGCGCTTCGATTTCCCCCAGCTCGATGCGAAAACCGCGAATCTTCACCTGGTCGTCATTGCGCCCCAGGTATTCCAGGCTGCCGTCCGTGCGCCAGCGGGCCAGGTCGCCGGTCTTGTACAGCCGGGCCCCGGCGCGGGCGCTGAACGGGTCGTCGATGAAGCGTTCGGCCGTGAGCTGGTCACGGTTCAGATACCCCCGCGCCACCCCGGCACCCCCCACGTACAGCTCCCCGACGACACCGACGGGCAATGGCTCGCGCCGGGCATCGAGGACATACAGTTGCAGGTCGGGAATACGCCGGCCGATGGGGCTGATGCCCACCAGTTGCACATCGGCGGCCTGCAGTGGCCGGTAGGTCACGTGGACGGTGGTCTCGGTGATGCCGTACATGTTCACCAGTTGGGTACCGACGTTGCCGACCCGGGCATACCAGGGCTTGAGCATCCCCGGTTCCAGGGCCTCGCCGCCGAAGATCACCTGGCGCAGCGAATGCTTGAGGGCACTGCGGCCCTGGGCCGCAATCAGCGAGCGGAAGGCACTGGGGGTCTGGTTGAGAATGCTCACCGACGCCTCACAGAGCAGCGCATAGCAGGCATCCGGCGAGCGGCTGACGGCCTGGGGCACCACCAGCAACTGACCGCCATGGACCAGGGCACCCCAGATTTCCCACACCGAGAAGTCGAAGGCAAAGGAATGGAACAACGCCCAGACATCGCGCCAGTTGAAATCGAACCAGTCACGGGTGGCGGCAAACAGCCGGGCCACGTTGCGATGCTCCACCATCACGCCCTTGGGCAGGCCGGTAGAGCCGGAGGTGTAGATCACATAGGCCAGGTGGGTGGCGTTGAGCCCCGCGACCTCGGGGTTGTCCAGGGCTTCGTGGGCCAGGCTGCGGCTGTCGAGATCGATCAGCGGCACCCGCTGGTCGGCCACCAGGGCCTGGGTATCGGCCTGTACCAGCAACGCCACCGGGGCACTGTCCTGCAAGGTGTAGGCGATACGTTCGCGCGGATAAGCCGGGTCGATGGGCACGTAGGCGCCACCGGCCTTGAGGATCCCCAACAGGCCAATGATCATTTCCAGCCCGCGCTCGACACAGATCGCCACGCGCTGGTCAGGGCGCACCCCAAGGGCCAGCAAACGGTGGGCGACCTGGTTGGCGCGCTGGTTGAGCTGGCCGTAGCTCAGGCGCTGCCCCTGGAAGATCAGCGCCGGGGCCTCGGGCTGGACCCGCGCCTGGGCTTCGACCTGCTGGTGGATCAGTACGGTGTCCGGGTAATGCCCCGGGGGCGTGTTGAGGCCATGCAACAGGTAATGACGCTCGCTGGCCGGTAGCATTTCCAGGCTGTGCACCGCCGCCTCTGGCGTGGTCTGCAGGGCCAGCGCCAGGCTTTCCAGCACCCCCAGCAGGTAGCCGGTGATGCGAACGGCACCGATGCGGGCGTCCACCAAGGCGATGATGCGCAGGTCCTCGCCCAGGTCGTCGACGTTGATGGTCAACGGATAGTTGGTGCGCTCCTGTGCTCCCAGAACCTGGATACCCGGCACCACTTCCTGGATCTGCGCACCATCGTCGGCATGGCTGTGGCGATAGTTGAGCATGGCGCTGAACAACGGAGTCGGTGCCTGCACGCCACTGCAACGCTGGGCCTGGGCCAGGGAGGCATGCTCATGGCCCAGCAGGTCGGTCAGGCGCCGATGGGTGGCCAGCACCCCGGCTCGTACGCCCTGGGCCCCGACATCCACTCGCAGCGGCAAGGTGTTGATGAACATGCCCAAGGCCCGCTCGCCCCCCGCGCCGGCCTCCATGCGCCCCAGCAGCACGGTGCCGAAAACCACCGCCTCGCGCCCCGAGACCTGGCCCAGGACCCGCGCCAGGGCCAGGTGCAACAGGCTGGCCACGCTCACCCCCAACTGCCGGGCCTGGCTGCGCAGGCGCTGGCTCAGGTTCGGATCGAGGGTCGCCCGGTGTTCTTCGATGCGCCGCCCAGCGCCCTGGACGTCGCCCAGGCCGAACGGCAGGGTCGGCTCGTCGATATCACCGAGCATCTCGCGGAAAAAGGCGTCGTGCTGCCCCTGCTCCTGGGCGAGCCGGGCCTGGGCCAGATGGTTGCGAAACGGTACCGGCGCTGGCAGCCGGTCGCTGTGCCCCAGCAGCCAGGCGCGGATTTCCTGGCGCACCACATCCAGCGCGGCGTGGTCCAGGGCCATGTGGTGGAACAGCAGCAAGGCCACCTGGCGCCGGTTGGCCGGGTCCCGGGCATGGACCAGGCGCAGCAGCGGCGCCTGGCGCAGGTCCAGGCGCAAGTGCCGGGCATCGTAACGGGCCTGCAACTGCTCCAGGACATCACCCTCGGCAGGGTCCAGCGCGATCTCCTCGCACACCAGCGGCGCGTGGCGCCAGACCACTTGCAACGGCTCATCGAGGCTTTCCCAGGCGATGGCGGTCCGCAGGATGTCATGCCGCTCGATGACCCATTGCAAGGCCGCGGTGAAGTCCCGGAGCAGGCCCTCGCTGGCGAAGGCGAAGCGCGCCTGCAACACATAAGGATCGCCCGCAGCCGCCGATAGATGGTGATACAGCATGCCTTCCTGCAACGGTGCCAGGGGGTAGATGTCCTGGACATTGGCCGCCCCACCCGGTACCCCGGCGACGATGCGCTCGATGGCCGGTGGGTCCAGGCGCACCAGCGGCAGCATGTCCGGAGTGATCTTGAAGGCCGGACTCAGCCAGTCGCCGCCCTGCTGGTCCAACAGTTCCAGAATTCGCGCCTTGTGCTCCACCAGGCTGTCCCAGAGCGTATCGTCCAGGGCCTCGTCGTCGCCCTGGACCAACAGGTCCTGGTCTTCGCGCTGCAGGCGGATCGCGAGAGTGGAAAGAGCTGCCATCAATTCACTGAGCTGCATGGGGAACCTGCCTGAGAATTCGGAAACGGTTGAAGAGAACGGTCCATGTTTCAGATGCAACGTTTCAGATGCGGCCAGGTGCCCGAACATCGAGCGGCCATGGCTCCCGGAGTATCCGTGGGCCATCGACCGCCAGGGTCTGGCGCCGCCTGGAAACGCTAAAACATCCCCTGGCGGGGAACTGACATAGGAAGTTGGGACACTGCCCGGGCCCTGTCCCCAAAGTCACTGCGACCCGCGCCGGCTCAAGGCCGGCGCGGGAAACCATGACCGACAAGGGTCACTGCAGGCTCAGAGGCGCCGCTGGCGCTTGAGCTGGGGAATGGTGGTGGCGGGGATGTCCACACTTTGCGAATGACTGCGGGTATTGGCTGCCAGCGCCGCCAGGGTGGGCTGGCTGAACAGCAGCCGTGCATCGGCGTGCAGCCCCTCCTGGCGCATGCGCGCCACCAGGCTGACCGCCAGCAGGGAATGCCCGCCCAGCTCGAAGAAATGGTCATGGCGCCCTACCCGCTCGACTTGCAGGACCTCGGCCCACAGCCGCGCCAGGGTGGTTTCCAGCTCTCCCACCGGCGCCTCGAAGGCCCGTGCCAGCACCGCCTCGGCCCCAGGTTCGGGCAGGGCCTTGCGGTCCAGCTTGCCGTTGCTGCTCAAGGGCAGCTCGGCAAGCAGTACATAGGCCGCCGGCACCATGTACTCCGGCAGGCGCTCCAGCACATGGGCCCGCAAGCCTTCCACGCCGGGTGCACTCGCCCCCGGGTGCAGGCTGTAGTAGGCCACCAGGCGCTCACTACGCATCAACACCGCCACCTCGCGCACTGCCGGATGGCTGGCCAGCCGCGCCTCGATTTCCCCCGGCTCCAGGCGCAAGCCGCGCAACTTGATCTGGAAGTCGTTGCGCCCCAGGAACTCCAGGTTGCCGTCGTCGCCGTAGCGCACCAGGTCGCCCGTGCGGTACAGCCGGTCGCCCGCGACGAAGGGGCTGTCGATAAAACGCTCGGCCTGCAACTGCGCCAACCCCAGGTAGCCACGGGCGACCCCGACGCCACCGATGTGCAACTGGCCACTGACACCCCGTGGTACGGGCTGGTCATGGGTATCGAGCACGTACAGCCGGGTGTTGGTAATCGCTCGGCCGATGGGCAATTGCACTGCCGGAATCGCTGCCCCCGGCTCCAGGGTCCAGGCGGTACTGTCCACCGTGGCCTCGGTGGGGCCATAGACATTGTGCAGCCGCGCCCTGGGCAGGCGCTGGCGGAACAGGCGGGCGATCGCCTCGGTCAGCTCGCCACCGCCGCAGAACACATCGGTGAGGCTCTGGCACTGGCCCGATTCTTCCAACTGCAGGAACTGCAACAGCATGGCCGGGACGAACTTGACCATCGTCACCTGCTGCTCCACCACCAGCTGTGCCAGGTAGGTCGGCTCACGCTGGCCGCCAGGTCGTGCCAACAGCAAGCGCATGCCGGTGACCAGTGGCCAGAACAGCTCCCAGACCGAACCATCGAAGCTGAACGGAGCCTTTTGCAGCAAGGTGCCGCCGCCGGACTGCGGGCACAACTGCGAGCCCCAGTGCATCAGGTTGCCCAGGCCACGGTGCTCCACCATCACCCCCTTGGGCGTTCCGGTGGAGCCGGAGGTGTAGATCACATAGGCCAGGTGCGAGACGTTCAGTCCCGGTACCTGCGGGTCATGGCCGGGCTGGTGGTGCCAGGCCGCATGGTCGAAGTCCAGCAGCGCCAGGCCCGGGCCTTGCAGCAGATGCCGGGTCGACTGCTGTACCAGCAGCACCCGTGGCTGGCTATCCTGGACCAGGAAACGCAGGCGCTCGGCCGGATAGTCCGGGTCCAGCGGCACATAGGCCCCGCCGGCCTTGAGAATCCCCAACAAGCCCACCAGCAGTTGCGGACCGCGCTCGACACAGAGCCCGACCCGGACATCCGGCCCGACACCCAGTTCGCGCAGGTGATGGGCGAGCTGGTTGGCTTCATGGTTGAGCTGTGCATAGCTCAGGCACTGCTCGCCGGCTTGCAGCGCAATGGCCTGGGGAGTGCGCCGCACCTGGGCCTCGAACAAGGCGTGCAGGGTCGACTCGCGCGGGTAGTCGGACTCGGTGGCGTTGTACTCCAGCAGCAGTTGCGCCGCCTCTGCCGGCGGCAGGATCGACAGGCTGTGCAGCGGCGTCTGCGGGGCCTGCGCCAAGGCCTGCAACAGCCCCTCCAGGGCGCAGACCAGGTAATCCAGGACCCGCTGGGCGCCGATCTGTCGCGGAGCCCGGACACCCAGGCGAAAGCCCGGCTCCAGGTCATCCACCGCCAGCATCAGCGGGTAGCTGACCACTTCCTCGCAGCTCAGCAGCTCCACCCCTGGCAGATCCTGCAGCAGTGCCTGGGCGTCGGCACCGACGTTATGCCGATAGTTGAGCAAGGCATTGAACAGTGGCGTCGGCGGCGCCACCGCGCTGCAGCGCTGGGCCAGGGACAACGGCGCCTGTTCGTGGGCCAGCAAGGCACTGAGGCGTGCCTGGACCTGGCGCAGGCCGTCGGCGACCCCGAGCCCTGCCAGCTCCAGGCGCAGCGGCAAGGTGTTGATGAACATGCCCAGGGCCCGATCAGCGCCGGCGCCGGCTTGCAGCCGCCCCAGCAGTACCGTCCCGAACAACACATCGTCGCGACCGCTGCTGCGCCCCAGCACCAGGGCCCAGGCCAGGTGGAACAGGCTGGCAGCGCTGACGCCCTGTCGGCGCACCGCGCTCCTGAGGCGCCGGGCCAGATCTTCATCCAGCAATTGCCGGACCTCATCCGGGGCCGACTGCTCGCCAGGACGCTCCTTGAGCTCGAAGGCCAAGGTCGGCGCGTCCACCGCTGCCAGGCCCTGGCGGAAAAACGCCGCGTGTTCCTGCTGTTGCAAGCCGGTACGCGCCACGTACTCCCGATAGGCGAAAGGCGCGGCCAGTTGCCCTTGGTGCCCGGCCATATGGGCACCGATCTCGGTCATCAGCGTCACCGTGGAGGTGGCATCGTTGACCAGGTGATGAAAACGCAGCATCGCCACCCAGCGCTGGTTCTGCCGGTCTTCGGCCCAGGCCAGGGCCAGCATCGGCGCCTGGCGAATATCCAGCGGCCGATGCCGCGGATCGAAATGCTCGATCAGTTGCTCGGCCACCGCGATCCCCCCAGGCTGGGGCTGCAATTCCTGCACCGTCAGCCGGGCCTCGCGCCAGACCACTTGCACCGCCGGTTCGACCACCTCCCAGACCAGGCTGGTCCGCAGGATGTCATGCCGCTGGATCACCGCCTGCAAGGCTTGGGCGAAGGCTTCCAGGTCTTCGCGGCGGGCAAAGGCGAACAAGGCGTGTTGCTGGTACGGATCGCGTGCGGCAAACGTCATGTGGTGATACAGCAGGCCCGCCTGCAAGGGCGCCAGCGGGTAGATCTCCTGCACATTGGCGGACCCGCCAGGAACCGTGGCCACCACCCGGTCGATGCTGTCCTGGTCCAGGTCCAGCAGGCTGAGCATGGACGGCGTGATGCGCTGGCATCCCGAAGGCACGCGGTTGGCCGGGACCTGCCAGGCCGGCCGGTCATCCACCGCGGCGGCGAGGCTGACCAGGGTCGGCTGGCCGAACAGTACCTGCACATCGGCATGCAGGCCCTCCTGGCCCATGCGCTGGATCAGCTGCAAGGCCAGCAGGGAATGCCCGCCCAACTCGAAGAAATGGTCATGGCGCCCGACTTGCGGCACGTGCAGCACCTCGCTCCAGAGCCGGGCCAGGGTGGTTTCCAGCGGCCCGCAGGGGGCCTCGTACTCGCGGCTGATCAGCGCTTGCGGGCCCGGGCCCGGCAACGCCTGGCGATCCAGCTTGCCATTGGCGGTCAGCGGCAAGGCCTCCAGCTGCACATACGCCATGGGCACCATGTAGTCCGGCAAGTGCTGGAGCAGGTACTCGCGCAACTGGCCGATGGCTACCGGCTCGCGGGCGGTGAACCAGGCCACCAGTTGACCGTCGCGGGCCTGGACCACGGCCTCCTGCAGAAGCGGATGGCAGCCCAGGCAGGTCTCGACTTCCCCCAGTTCGATGCGCAGGCCACGGATCTTCACCTGATCGTCGTTGCGGCCCAGGTACTCCAGGGTGCCGTCCCGTTGCCAGCGAGCCAGGTCACCGGTGCGATACATGCGGGCACCGGGCTGGTCGCTGAATGGATCGTCGAGGAAGCGCTCGGCGGTCAGTTGGGGCCGGTTGAGGTAACCGCGGGCCACGCCTGCGCCACCGACATACAGCTCGCCAGGCACGCCAATGGGCAACGGTTGCTGCTGCTCGTCCAGGAGGTAGATGCGGGCATTGGCGATCGGTCGCCCGATATGCAAGGGCGCGTCGACCTCGATCACCCCGGAAGTGGCCACCACCGTGGCCTCGGTCGGACCGTAGTTGTTCACCAGGACAAAGCCCTGTTCACCTGGCGCCTGGCGCAGGCGATCGCCACCCACCAGCAAGGTGCGCAGGGTTGGGTGGCCGGACTGCTGGCTGAAGGCGTACTCGGCGACCGGGGTCGGCAGGAAGCTCAGGTCCAGGGGCTGGGTACGCCACCAGGCGAGCAAGGCGTCCAGGTTTTCCGGCCCCTCGCTGACCGGGGCCAGGTGCAGGGTCGCCCCGGCACACAGGGTCGGCCAGACCTCCCAGGCCATGGCATCGAAACCAAAGCCGGCCAGGCAGGACGCCTGGCTGCCTGGCCGCAGGTCGAAGGCCTGGCAGTGCCAGTCCACCAGTCCGGACAGGCTCCGGTGCTCCACCAGTACGCCCTTGGGCAGGCCGGTGGAACCTGAGGTGTAGATCACGTAGGCCAGGTGCTGCGGGGTCAATCCGGGAACCTGCAGATTACGGGGGCTGCCCTGGCGCCACTGTTCGCTGTCCACGCTCAGAACCGGCACCGACAGGGGCGGCAACCCTTCCGCCAGGCTTCCCTGGGTAAGCACCGCCACCGGCGCACAGTCCTCCAACAGGTAGGCCAGGCGCTCGGCCGGATGAGCCGGATCGATGGGCACATAACCGGCCCCCGCCTTGAGGATCGCCAACAGGCCCACCAGGGTCTCGGGGCTACGTCGGGCGACCATGGCGACCCGGTCGTCCGGGCTTACGCCCAATGTCAGCAGGTGCCGGGCCAGGGTATTGGCCCGCTGGTTGAGCTGGGCATAGCTCAGGGTCCGTCCCTGGGCCACCAGGGCGATGGCTTCGGGGGTGTGCTCGGCCCAGGCTTCAATGCGCGCATGGATGAGGCGTTCGGCGCTCGGCGCTCGGTCGGTGGCGTTCCACTGCTGCAGCCGCGCACGCTCGCCATCGGTCAGCAATGAGAAACGCCGTATGGGCAGCGCCACGTCCTCCAGCCCCTGCTGCAGTACATGCAGCAGGTGGGCGGACAGCGCCTGGATGTCTTCGTCCCGGAAGTAGCTGCGATCGTAGACGAAGTGCATCCAGGCACTGTCCTCGAAACGGTTGCTGCGCAGGTGGATGGCCAGCGGCGCCGGCTCATGGTGGTTGGAAACCTTGACCGAGGAAGCCCCGGCTTCGCCGTAGTGGTAGTCGAGGTTTTCCACTTCATAGGACAGCGACAGCTCGAACAGCTGGGTGCGATCCTCACGCAGCAGTCCCAACGCCCGGTTGAGTTCGCTCAAGGGGAAACGCTGGTGGCGAAAATCCTGCTTGAGCCTGTCGCGCACCGCCATCACCAACCCCTGGAAGGTCAGCTCGCCAGGAAAATCCATGCGTACCGCACTGACCTGGGTAAAGGAACCCAGGGTGGCCTTGAAGGCCGCGTTGGGCCGGTTGAGTACAGGCATGCCCAACACCCATTCGGCACGCTGGCCAACCCGGGTGAAGTACACATGCAGCGCCGCCAGCAGCACATGGAATGCCGACCCGCCCAGTTCCTGGCCCAGGCTCTTCATCCGCTCATGCAGGACGGCCGGGAAGGCTTGCACCAGGGACTCCCCAGGAGGGGCGTCGGGAGATGGCCGGTAACGCGGGCGCAACAGGGGCTCGGGCAAGGTGCGATACAGGTCCAGCCAATAGTCGCGGTCGCGCTGATAGCGGCTGGACTGGCGATAGCGGGCATCGTCCTCGATGAAGTCACTGAAGCACGGGGCCGTGGCCTCGGGCTCTTCGCCGCGCAACAGGGCACCGTAGACCTCGCCCAGGGCCTGGGAGAGCTGGGCAAAACCCCAGCCATCGAGGATCAGGTGATGGGCCTCGACTTCCACCAGGTGGTGCTCGGGGCCCAGGCGCAGCAGCGAGAAACGGCACAGGCGCTGCCCTTCCAGGGGAAAGGCCTGTTGCATTTGTCGCTGGACATGCTGGCGGGCGACAGCCAGCGGGTCGGTTTCGTCGCTGAAGTCGTGAAAGGCCAGTTCCACCGACCCGTGGCGGTCGAAGTACTGCAGGGGCAAGCCGTCCTGGCTGCCTTCGAGGGAGAGTACGGTGCGCAGCACGTCATGCCGGGCCACCACCAACTCCACGGTGCGCTGCATCAACTCGGGGCGGAACGGACCTCGCAGCTCGGCATACCCGCCGATGTTGTACAACGGCGAGTCGCCACGACTGAGCTGGTCGAGCCAGATATCGCGTTGCCCGGCGGTCAACGGCAGGCCCGTGGCCTGTAGTGGGCTGGCGTTCATGAATGCCCCCGGGCCGCTCTCGCAACCGACGATTGGCGCAGTGAAACGAGAGTGGCAGGTGCGACGAAGTCGCCCACGGCTATGGCAGCAAAAAGTGTCATAAGATCCTTCTCATGTGATGGCCTGGGCACTGATGTCCGCGGATTTAAGCACCGGCCCCAGGGCCTGTATGTCACCCGAAACCCGGACGGTCCGGGGGCCCGCCTAGGCTGTGGAGCGGCTGTTGGCCGGGCGATGCCGGGAGCAAGGAAGTGATTAGCGGATCGGCTGAATTAGCTGTAGGAAATTGACCATCCGTACACGAGGCAGTTGACTCGAAAGTCGACTTCCGACCCCTTGGCCAAACAGCCCGTTCAGGCACTTGCACAGGGGCGCAAGCAAACGCCCACGGGCCCGCCAGGCCGATTCGCGCGATCGTGGACGCGGCGTTGCAGAGCACCGGGCAGGCTTTTTTTGTCCCAGTTTACCCCTACAGACGCCAAGCAAATTCTTAGGCTTAAATCAGATTCGTCTGACCGGATCAGGTTCATGGAGAACCTGTTGCGGTGTGCCGTCGCAACAAGGCTTCGATCAGCGATTTGCCTTGATCAAGGATGATAGGGATATGAGTCTGAGCAGCAACCTCGCGAACATGCAAACCCCACACTTCTACCTGGAACTGGGACAGTTGATCTCCAGCACCGGCCATGGGCAGTTCGCCGCCAACATGCTCGAACTGGTGAACAAGCTGGTCTCGGTGAGCCAACTGTTGCTCAGCGAGTGGACCCTCGACGAAAACCTGGGCTGCTCCCGGGAGATCGCCCTGCTGGGGCGCGCCGGCTTGCAGGAAGAGCTGCCACTGCCCGAGCCACCGCGACGCCATGACCCGCTGCTGCACAAGATGCTGGAAATGGACGATTCGCTGCTGATCCAGATCAACATCCAGCCCCATGACCGGCAATCGCGCAATCTCCCCCACCAGTGCCACCTGGTCTCGCGCAAGGCCAACCGCCGCTGTGTCATCGCCTTCTATCGCGAGTCGGCCCAGGGCGCCTTTTCCCTGGCCGAGCTGTCGTTTCTCAAGAGCCTGTCCACAACCCTGCTGCCACTGCTGGAGCGCCATGCCCAACAGTATCGGCAACAAGCCCTGAAGAGCCTGCGCAACTGGAGCACGCGGCCGGTGGCCAATCAGGACCAGTCCCCGTTGCAGCGGGAGTTCGACGAGCGCCTGTCGCTGGGCGACATCACACTCTCGGCCCGGGAAAAGGAAGTCTGCCTGGGGTTGCTGACCGGCGGCACGGTGCCGGAGATGGCCCAGCGCCTGAGCGTCAAGAACAGCTCGATCGAGACCTACCTCAAGCGTGCCGCCGCCAAGCTGGGGGTCAGTGGCCGCCACGGCCTGGCCAAGTGGATGGTCGGCGCCTGATCCTGCCTCCCCTACCCTGATGCGGGTCACCCGGGTGTTTTGGCCGGGCCCGCGTCAATGTTGGCCGTCCAGGTTCAGGAAACACCCCTGAGAATGCGTCCAGCCGGGCCCGCCACGGCAAGAGCGCCGAGGCTTCAGACCTCGCAGTCCGCAGAAACCGCCCACCACTGGCCGAACAGCGCCAGCCCGGCAGCCCGGGCCAGCGCCACCGAGGCCAGGTTGTCGGTCTGGCAGCGGTACTGCGGCTCCTGGCCCTGCTCCAGGGCATGTCGGCAGATGGCCCGCACCAGCCTGCGCGCATGGCCACGGCCGCGAAACGGCTCCAGGGTCAGGACCCCGAGATCGGCCAGCCTCGACTCGTCCCAGGGATACAGGCTGGCCGCCGCCACCAACCGTCCTTCGTCGAACGCCCCGAATACCGCCCAGTGGTCCAGCTCGACGTAGGCATTGTCCAGGTCCTCTTCGCTGGCACTGGACTGGAAGCCAGTGAAGGCCTGCTCATCGCTGGCCGATAGCGCCCGGGTATCGCCCAGGGCATCGTCGCCAAGCAACTCGGCCTGGCACTGGCGAGGGAAATAGAACACATGGTCGGCGCCATTGAAGGTGATGCCGGCCCGCGCCACCCGGGCCAGAAACTCGGCCTCGGTGGCTACCGGGGCCTCGGGCAACCCCATGATCTGCGCCATGGCCGGGGTCAGTGCCGCCTGGCTGCCGCCGGGGGTCTGGAGCAGCATCAGGCGTGACTCGTCCTCCAGTTCGGGATTGAGTCGCACACTGAAACCGCCGTTGCCCTGCAAGCCTTCCGGGCAGCAGAACTGTGATTGCCAGTAGTCTTGAACAGTCGCTGAAAACCAGGTCATGAGGGTCATCCACAAAGTTGTCGTTCAAAGGTTGGCCGGCCACCCGGCCCGCATTCACAGGCGCCCTTCGGCGCGGTCCTGCGCCGTCACCGAGGTCAGCCGGGCCAGGCGCGGCGCCAGCCACTGGTTCAAGTCGTCCAGGTAGCTGAACACCACCGGCACCAGCACCAGGCTGAGCAGGGTCGAGGTCACCAGGCCGCCGATCACCGCCACCGCCATGGGGGCGCGGAAACCGGCATCGGCCCCGGTGCTGAACACCGCCGGGAGCATGCCGGCGACCATGGCCAGGGTGGTCATGATGATCGGCCGCGCCCGTTCGGCTCCCGACTGCATCAGGGCCTGGTGCCGGGACACGCCGGCACGGCGCTTCTCGATGGTGAACTCCACCAGCAGGATCGAGTTCTTGGTGACGATGCCCATCAACATCAACAGGCCGATGACCACTGGCATGTCGATGGCGGCGCCATACAGCAACAGCCCGCCGATGGCTCCGCCCACCGACAGTGGCAGCGCAGTGAGAATGGTCAGTGGCTGCAGGAAATCGCGAAACAGCAGCACCAGCACCGCGAACACCATCATGATGCCGAAGCCCATGGCCACGGCGAACTTGTCGAACATCTCGGTCATGTACTCGCCATCGCCGTACTCCATGCGAGTCACGCCCTGGGGCAGGTCTTGCAGGGCCGGTAGCTGCTCCACGGCCTCCAGTGCAGTCCCCAGGGTCAGCCCGGACAGATCGGCATCCACCGAGATCCTGCGCAGCCGCGAGAAACGCTCGATCCGCGCCGGCCCGCTGCCATAACCGATATCGGCCACGGCGCTCAGCGGCACCACGGTGCCGCTGTTGGTGCCCACGCCAAGGTTGTTCAGGGCATCGAGATCACCCTGCTTGATCTGCGGCAGCAGTACCCGGATCGGCACCTGGCGATCGGGAAAGTTGAAACGCGCCGAGCTGGAGTTGATCTCCCCCACGGTGGCGATCCGAGCCACGCTGCCGATGGCCTGGGCACTGACCCCGGCCCTCGCCGCCTCGTCCGCCCGGGGCTGGATCAGCAGTTCCGGACGTGCCAGCGGCTCGTTGACCTGGACGTTGGCCAGCCCCTGGATACCGCGCATCTGCCGTTGCAAGGCATGGGCGGCCTGGCTCAGGACCTGGCCATCGGCCCCCACCAGGATGATCGAGACATCCCGTGCCGCGGCCTCGCCACGAAAGGAATAGCGCAGGTCGGCAAAACCGTTGAGCAACGGGCGCAGGGACTGCTCGAAGGCTTTCTGGCTGAGTTCGCGCTCGCTGGCCGGCACCAGCCGGACCAGCAGTTGCCCGGTCGCCACGTCGGTGGTGCCGGACGGGTCTTCACCGCCGGCGGTGGCGAACACCGAGAGCACCTCGGGCCGCTGGCGCAGTTGCTCGGCCATGCGGGTGAAAACCTCGTCGGTCTGGGCCAGGGGCGTGCCCGGCGGCAGGAACACATCGATACGCGTCAGGCTGGTGTCGTTGACCGGCATGAAGCCCGAAGGCAGCAGCGGCACCAGGGCGAACGAGCCACACAGGAACAAGCCGGCGATACCCAGGCTTCGGCGTCGATGGCCCAGGGCCCATTCCAGCAGGTTCAGGTAGTGCGCCAGGATTCCTCGCGGCGAGACTGGCGCCGGGTCGTGTCCTCCACTGGCGCAGGCCTTGGGTGCCAACAGATAGGCCGCCAGCAAGGGCGTGACCAGTCGCGCCACCAGCAACGAAGCCAGCACCGCCGCCGATACGGTGATGCCGAACGGAGCGAAGTACTGGCCGACGAAACCACCGATGAAGCTCACCGGCAGGAACACCGCAACGATGGTCGCCGTGATCGCCACCACGGCAAAGCCGATGGCGTCGCTGGCATCGATTGCCGCCTGGTAGGGACGCTTGCCCTGGTCCAGATGACGCTCGATGTTCTCGATCTCGACGATGGCGTCGTCCACCAGGATGCCGATCACCAGGGTCAACGCCAACAAAGTGATGCTGTTGAGGGAATAGCCGAAGGCGATCATCGCCACGAAGGTCGGCAGGATCGAGAGCGGCAAGGCAATGGCAGCCACCAGGGTGGCACGCCAGCTCCTGAGGAAGACGAACACCACCAGCACGGTCAACAACGCGCCTTCTACCAGGGTCATGACGGCAGCGTCATAGCTGGCCAGGGTGTAGTCAACGGTGGACGAGACCTGGAGGATCTGCAGGTCGGGGTTTTGCTGCTGCAGGCGCTGGATCGTGGCCTCTACCCCGGCGGCGACCCGGGTGTCGCTGGAGCCTTTGGCGCGAAACACTGCGACCCCCACCACCTCCCGACCGTCGAGCCGGGCCCTGGAGCGGGCCTCGCTGGCACCGTCGTAGACCTTGGCCAGGTCCTCCAGGCGTGCCCAGCGTCCATCGGACAAGGCAATGGGTGTATTGGCCAGGGCGTGCACGGTCGGTGCACTGCCCAGGGTGCGGATGGATTGCTCGCTGCTGGCCACGCTGGCCCGCCCACCAGGCACGTTGATATTGCTCTGCACCAGTTGCGCATTGACCTGGTCGGCGGTCACGCCCAGGGCTTGCAGGCGCTCGGCCTGCAACTCGACCCTGACCTCGCGCTCGACGCCACCCTGGCGCTGGACCTTCTGTACCCCCGGCACCGCCAGCAACTCACGGCTCAGTACATCGTCGACGAACCAGGACAAGTCAGCCAGCTGGCGGTCGCGCCCCTGCACCGCATAGTTGAGGATCGCCCCGCCCTCGACATCGACACGGGTGATCATCGGCTCCTCGATGGTCTGTGGCAGGTCGGCGCGGATCAGCGCGATGGCGTCGCGGATATCGTTGGCCGCGCGTCCCGGGTCGACCCCTAGCTGGAACTCCACGGTGGTCAGGGAAATACCGTCGCCCACGGTGGAGGTGATATGGCGGATCCCGGCCAGGCCCGATACCGCGCGCTCGACCCGCAGGGTCACCGAATGCTCAAGTTCGGTGGGCGCCGCCCCGACCTGGGAAATCACTACGGTGATCACCGGGAACTCCACCCTGGGATTGGCATTGATCGGCAACTGCACGAAAGAGAACCAGCCAGCGACCGTCAACACCAGGAACATCACCAGGGTGGGGATCGGCCGGCGGATCGCCCAAGAGGACAGTTGCAGGCTCATGGCGTCGCCCTCGACGGCTCGTCATCCGGGTTGACGATATCGCCATCGCGAACGAACGCCGAGGCCTGGGCCACGACCCGCTCACCCTCGGCGAGGCCAGCGAGTACCTCGACCTGGATACCATCACGCCGACCGACACGAACCTGGCGCAACTTGGCCGTACCGTCCGGCTCCAGCACCATGACCGAGGCCTGTTCGTCGCTGACGAAAGTCAGGGCCCGCTGTGGCAGCACCAGGCTCGTGGCCTGTTGCGGTCTCTCCAGGCTGGCGCTGGCGAAGCTGCCGGCACGCAGGCCGGGCTCGGCGGCCAGGGCAATGCGTACCCGGGCTCGCCGGCTCGTAGGGTCGACCTTCGGGGCCAACAGGCGCACAGTGCCGGCCACTGGCGTCGCCACCCCCGCTGCCTGGACCTGTACCTGGGTGCCGACTTCAAGCAGGCCCAGGCCGTTCTGCGTCACTTCGCCGTCCAGCTCCAGCTGGTTGTCGCGGATCAAGCGAAATAGTGGCTCGCTGCCGCTCATGGCTCCGATACGGGCATGGCGCTCGGAGATCACCCCCGCCACCGGTGCCCGCACCACGGCTTTCTGCCGCTGGGCCCGGGCATCCGCCAGCTCGGCCTGCGCCTGTTCACGCTCGGCCTGGGCTGCCGCCAGGTTAGCCTCGGCAGACCGCGACTGGGCCCGCTGCTGATCCACCTGCTGGGCACTGGCAGCACCAACGCTGCCCAGTTGATCGAGGCGGCCAAGGCTGGCCCGGGCCTCGGCATGCAGCGCCTGGTGCTGGCGGATCAGAGCAGTGCTGCGACGCAGCGCAGCCTCGGCCTGTTGTACCCGGGCGTCCAGAGTGCTGGTTTCCAACTGCGCCAGGGTCTGGCCCGCTATCACCTGGTCTCCCTCTTCCACCAAGACAGCCGCGACGCGCTGTTCTTGCAACGCGGTGCCAATGGCGATTTCTTCCCGGGGGACCACACTGCCGCTGATGAACAGGTTCTGCCCGACACTGCCCGGCTGGGCCACGACGCTGCTGACCTTCATGGCCGGCGCTACCTGGTTGTTATTGCCACCGGGCAGTTGGGTTCCTGGCAGCCACAGCGCCAGCACGGCGACCACCAGGGTCAGCAGCGCCATGATCAGGAGCTTGGGCTTGTGCTGGGCCAGGCGTTGGAGCCGCTGCTCGCGCCGTTGCTCGGGGGTGGGATTCGTCGGGTTCATCTGCTGGATTCTCGAATGATTACGCGCGCCCTTGCGCTGGGCGCAATGCTCTGCCGTGGAGCTGGCCATGGCTGCCTGGAGTACTGCGGGCGGTACTCAACCAGGCTCCAGGGGTTGGGGGCGCAGAAAGCGCCGAATGATCTGGCGCAGCATGGGTTGGTGCTCCCGGGCCTTGAACCCGGGCTCCAGCACTACCCTGGCGATGGCGCCCTCGGTGAGCGCCACCAGCCATACCGCGGCCTTGCCCGGGTCGAGCTGCGGGTCGACCTGGCCGGCGGCCATGCCGCGTTCGAGCAACACCGCCAGACCCGCCTTGACCTGGGCTTCATTGGCCGCGAACAGTGCCCCCACCTGCGGATTACGCGTGGCCTCAGCAGCGACCTCGATGCTGATGCGGGCCTGCAGCGGGTCGCTGGAAAGCGCCATCATGGCCAGGGCGAGTTCCTCGATGGCCCCCAGCGCGTCCTCGGCAGCGGACCAGCGCTCGAACAAGCGGAGCATGTTGTCCTGCTCCTGCTCGGCAATGGCCGCGATGATCGCTGCCTTGCTGGGAAAGTAATGAAACAGGTTGCCCGGGCTCATCCCGGCAGCGGCGCAGATCTGTGCGGTGCTGGTGGCGTGGAAACCGTGGCGGGCGAAACATTCCACCGCGGCGCCAAGGATCTGGCGACGCCGATGCTGTGCCTTGTAGGGGTCTGCCGTTCTCATTGCTCATCCTGGCGCAGCAGGCTCGTGCAGCGCGATGAATAGACTGATTGATCGATCTATTTTTGAGTCCAGAGCCAGCCGCGGCCAACGCTCCACGGCATGGCCGGGATCGTCCCCTGGCTGGCGATCTGCAATGACGACAGGCTAGCGCGGAGCTTTTCCGGCAGCTGTAAATCTATGTGAAAAATGGTGCATAACGACTGCAAGCGCATGGCTCCCGCGACTCAGCCGCCCTCGACGTGCAACCCACGTTGCACGTACCACGACAGTGGCAGCGTCAACAGCAGGAGCGCCGCCAGTACCATGATCGCTACCATCACGCTGCTGGCATCGCTGAGCAGGCCTGCCAGAACCGGGGCCAGCGCCCCGCCGCCGATGGTGCCGGTGTAGAACAGCGAGAACGCCTGTTCGCGCTTGCCGGCAGCCGCCAGGTCCGGCACTGCGCCATAGAGCACCGATGAGGTGCCGTTGAGCACCAGGCCCAGCAGCGGCAACATCAGCATCAGGCCGCCATAGGGCAGGAACACCGCCAGCACGATCAGGCAGGCCGTGCTGGATTCGGTGATCCAGACGGTCTTCATCATGCCGATGCGGGCCCCGAGATAACCGCAGAACAGCTTGCCGAACGCGCCGCCGATGAACAGCAGGGTCAGGGCCAGGCCGATCCCGACGCTACCCGCGCCCTTGGCCTTGAGCAGGAACGGCAGGAAGGTCAGGAAGCCCATGCGCACGGCACTGTCCAGCGTGCCGGTGATGATCAGCGCCCATAACCCACTGAGCGAGCCATGGCCGTTGGCGGCCTTCGGGGCCTTGCCCTGCATGGCCAAGGTACTGTCCCTGGATGGCATCAGCCACCACAGCAGCACTGCGCAACCCAGCCCCAGCAAGCCGACCAGGGTGACGCTGGCCCGCCAACTGGCCACGGCCAGCAGCAGCCCCACCAACCCGGGAACCAGGGTCTTGCCGATGTCTCCGGCGAAGTTGTATTGGGCCAGGGCTTCCTTGACCCCGCCACCGGCTTCATGGGTATCGGTGATCATCGATGAGGCCAGGGGGTGCTGGGTGCTGGCGCCCAGGCCTCCGAGCGCCAGGGCCAGGAGCAATACCGCAAGCCCGGTGGCCTGCCCCGCCAGCAGGTAGGCCAGCCCGGCCAGTGCGGTACCGCCCACCAGCAGTCGCTCGCGCCCCCAGCGCCGGGCCGCCCGACTGGCCAGCAACTGGAAGCCGGCCATCATGGCGGAGTAGACCCCACGCAACAGGCCGATCTGCCCATAGCTCAAGGCAAATTGCGCCTGCCAGAGCGGTAGCAATACGTAGATCACATCGGTGAGCCCGTCATGCACGGCATGGGCGCTGCATCCGGCCAGCAGGGAGCGGCGACGTACCTGGGTGTCGTTGGCGGGGGCCGGGGTGGCGTGGTTCAGATCGTTCATGATGTGGGCCGGATGAAGTGGAGGGAAGAAAGCAAACAACGTCGCAGGCGCTGGCTGAATCAACCGGCCAACTGCCGCCGGGGTTGCGGGGCGCGCCAGCCAAACCAGCCGATCAGCAGGACCAGCAGTTGGAACATCACGATCAGCGCTACGCAGCCATGCCAGCCCCAGCGCTCCCAAAGCAGTGCCGGGACCAGAGCCCCGCCGCTGCCCCCCAGGTAGTAGCAGCTCAGGTATAGCCCTACCGCACGAGCCTTGTTTGGCCCGGCCCTGGTACTGGTAAAGGCATTGGCCGCAGCCTGGGCCAGGAACACCCCGGTGGAGCTCAGCGCCAGGCCCAGCACCATCAGCCACAGGGAGGACAGTAGGGTCAGGGCCGAACCGCAGACGCCGAGCAGCGCCGCGACCGCTAGCAACTCGACCTGGGGACGGGAGCGGCTCAGGCGACCGGCGACGGGAATGACCACCAGTGCCAGCAGGAATACGCTGTAGAGCGTGCCCAGGGCCGCCGGCCCCAGCGCGAAGGGTGGCTGGCTGAGGTAGAGCCCGGCATAGGTAAAGGTGGCGACTTGCGAAAACAGTACGCAGAACCCCACGCCATAGGCCGCCAGCAAGGGTTTGCTGCACAGCTCACGCAGACCCGCCCGGCGCGTGGTGTTACCGGCCGGCACGGGGGGATTGGCCGGCAACAGGCGATGGATGGCCAGGCCGATGAGCACGCTCAGACCCGCCAGGACCACAAAGGCCTCGCGCCAGCCCAGGTACTGGGTCGCGACGCCGGTGACAAAGCGCCCGGCGAAGCCGCCGAGCACGGTACCGGCGACATAGAGGCTGGTGACTTCGGTGACGGTGCCGCCGCTCCAGCGATCGCCGATATAGGCCACGCTGGTGGCGAACACCAGGGGAATCAGCAGGCCTTCGACCAGGCGCCAGGCCAGCAGCTGGAACAGGCTGCCAGCGCCAGCCAGCAACACCGACGGCAGTGCCAGGAGCAAGGCGGCCAGCACGATCACCGTGCGTTGTGGAAAGCAGCTGCTCAAGCGCGTGCTCAAAGGCGCGCTGAGCGCCACACCCAGCGTGGTCAGGGTGATGCTCCAGCCGGCCTCCGCGGTGCCCACGGCAAACTCTTGGGCCAGTACCTGGAGAATGCCCTGGGTGGCATACAAATGGAGAAAAGCCGCGCAACCACATAAAAACAGGGCCAGGCGGGCGTGATGCTGGGGCAGATTCATGAAACCTCTCGTTTTGTGACGAAAGGGCTTTATAAAATACGCCGCCGAACCAAGACCAATACCGATTTTCGACCGATCGATACCCGGGAGCCAGGATGCTCGATCTACGCAGGTTGCGTTACTTTCTGACCGTCGCCGAAGAGCTGCACTTCGGCCGCGCCGCCTTGCGCCTGCACCTCGCGCAACCGCCGCTGACCCGCCAGATCTCGACGCTGGAAAACGAACTGGGATTTCGGTTGTTCGACCGTACCAGCCGCGCGGTGTCCCTCACTCCCCAGGGCCAGCACTTCCTGCCCTATGCCCAGGCGGTGCTGGAACAGGTGGAGCGGGCCCAGGTCATGGCGGACAAACTGGCCGCAGGCAGCGCCGGGCAACTGGCCCTGGGCTACGCCAGCTCGATTGCCTTGTCGGAGTTGTTCAGCCAGGCGCTCCAGGCTTTTGCCCAACGCTTTCCGCAGGTTCAACTGACCCTGGTGGAAGGCGCGTCGGTCAGCCAGTGGGGGCAAATCGTCGACGGTCGTATCGATATCGGCCTGAGCCGGATGCAACCGCCAGAGGAGCTGAGCGAAATCCACACCCGGTCCCTGGGCGATGAACCCCTGGTGGCGGCGCTCGCCAGCGACAGCCCGCTGGCGGCCCGGGCCGAGGTGAACCTGGCAGCGCTGAGCGAGTACCCGCTGATCCAGTTTCCGACCGGCTACGGCTCGGGACTCAACGAGGCCATAGAACAGCTGTACCGACGCAACGACCTGCCCCTGCGCCCTGGCCCCAGCGGGCGCCAGATCACCTCGATCATTGCCCTGGTGGCGGCGGGCCAGGGAATCGCCCTGGTACCCAGCTGTACCCAGACACTGGCCCGCAAGGGCGTGACCTACCGGCCAGTGACCGACCTGGGGGCCAGCGCCCCGCTGCTGGTATTGACCCGCAGCCAGGGGCGCAGTCACCTGGTGGAGGCGTTCTTGGGGGTGATCGATGAATTGTTCGAGGCACAACAGGCCACGATGCGGACCTGAATCAGAGCACCGTAAGCCCAAGGCCAGCCAACAGCATGCCGGCCTGGCTACGGGAAATGATCGCCCCCTTGAACAGCTTGGCGTCCACCAGCCGCAGGCCCTGCAGGCTCGCCTCGCGCAGGTCGGCATCGTCGAAACGGGCATTGTTCACCCGGGCCAGGGACAGGCTGCCGCCCTCGACGAACACCGCCTTGCGAAAATCGCAGTAGGTGAGGTCGGCCTCGCTGAAATCGATCTTGTACAGCTGCGCCTTGTAGAACGAGATGCCGGACAGCATGGCGCTGTTGAGCAGGCAATCGGAGAAAACCAGGCCCAGGGCCGAGACATCGGCGAAATTGGCCCCCGTCAGCTTGCAACCCTCGAACTGTACATGGGCGACCTTGCTGCGCTGCCACAGGGTGTTGTTCAGGTCGCAGCGTTCGAAACGGGCGTCGGTGAGCACCGCCGAGCGCAGGATCGCCTGGCCGGCCCGACAGCTGAGCCACTGGCTATTGCTCAGGTTGGCGGCGGTCAGGTTGCTGCCGCTGAAGCTGCAACGTTCGAAATGGGCCCCGGCGAGGTTGATGCGAGACAGGTCCTGGCCGCTCAGGTCCAGGCCTACGCCACGCACGGGCAAGGTTTGGCTGGCGACCAGCTCGGCCAGGGAACGATCTTGCAGATCCTCGGGGGTGATGTCGAAGTAACCGTCTTGCGCCTGCATGCTCTCTCCTGAGCCTGGGGTTGATGGGGTGCATCTTCTGGATGCGGTCTTGGGAGGTCAAGGCTGGTCGTTGGTTCCTTGCACGACCGGCGCCTGGCAGGAATACATTGCCCCCTGCCCTGCGCCAGGGTGAATCCGTTAGGCTTGGCGGCTGATGCCAGCAACGGTATTGCCACGAGGCACCGCACACCGTGGACGTCCACGCAATTTGTGGGGCTGGAGGGTTTGGCCGTTTCTTCCATGCCAACCTGTAATAACCATGTGGCCCATGACTGCATCATCGGCGACTTCGTCACCCTCGCTCCCAATGTCCATTGCAACGGTGCGGTGGTGATCGAGGACCATGCCTGTATCGGCGTCGGGGCCATCATCAAGCAGGGCACGGCAGAACGCCCCACCGTCATCGGCCGTGGCGCGGTGATCGGCATGGGGGAAGTGGTGACCAGGAGCGTGGCACCCTACACCACGGTCTGTGGCAATCCGGCCCGGCCGCTGCACAAGGCGCAATGAGGTGGCCTGGGCAGCCTTCGGGATACAAGAACGCCGTGGCGATTCACAGGTCGCGATCGCGGCTAGCCGATCACGTTGATTCCCAGGTGTGCGGCAAGGTGGCTGATCTGGTCACGGTCGAGCTTGACCCCGTCCAGGTTCACCAGCCGGATATCCAGGTCGCCCAGTTGCGAGTTGGTCAGGTCGCAGCCGGTGAAGTCGGCAGATCGCCAGTCGAACAGGCTGAACTCGCCACCAGACAGATCCGATCCGGCAAAACTGGCCCCGGTGACATTGGCCCCGGTCCAGCGGTTGTCCCACAGCTCGCACTTCTCGAGGTTCACCTTGGAGAAGTTGCTGTAGGCCAGGTTGCTCTTGTTGATGTAGGCATTGCAGAACCAGGACTTGCTGGAAATCACGTTCATGAAACTGGCGCTGCTGAAGTCGGCGCCCTGTGCCTTGCACTCAGTGATCTCCAGCCCCAGGGCGCTGGCAAAGTTGAACACGCAGACCGTCAGGTCGCAGCGCTTGAACGAGGCGCCCTTCAACTTGGCGCTGCGAAAGTTGCAACCCACTTGCCGCTCGGGGTCGTAGAAGCTGCAATCGATGAATTGGGTTTCCGACAGGTCGACCCGGGAAAAGTCGCAATCCAGAAAGGTTACGCCCGTAACGACCTGACCGGTAAGTTCCTCCACGCCGATGCGCTTGTTCTCAAAAACCTGGGACTCCATGGCACTTTCCTACACAATCTGTGGCCGATAACTCGACCAACCTAGCACCCCGATAGAGCCAATTGAAGCCTTTTCGTCTCACCCTTGCCCCTGCCAAGCCATGCGAAACCCATGCTGGTACAGACCACGGCGCTCTTGGCCAGTGATTCACCCTGCTTCAGGAGACAGGAAGTCCCTCTATGGAACACGTCATAAAGCACCTCGCCACTCAAGGCCTGGTACTGTTCATTTTCTTTTCACTCATGTACCACGTAAGCAACATCCGTCGCTGGGATGTCACGACCCAGGAAGACTTCGAGCAGGCGCTGAAACGCCTGCACATCGACAAGTATCAATTGCTGGTAGACCGCCGCGTATCACCGAGGCCGAAACGACAGGGCGAGATCTACCGCATCTTGCATGACCACGCCGAAAGCTACTTTCTCTACCAGCGTACCGGCAGCAACCCGGGCGTACTCCAACCGCTCACCAAGGAGCGGGCGCTGCTGGCGGCCAAGATGAACAGCTGAGCCGCGAGTCCGGGAACGAGCTTAGAAGCACTTCGTCCCCTGGGGAAAACTGTTCCGTCAGGAACTGCGCGAAACTGCGCAACCTGGCCGAGTGATATCGATCTGGCAGGTACACCACATTCACCGGGCGACTGGGCAGCTCCTGCTCTGGAAAGAGTTGGACCAGGCGTCCCGCCTGGACATCCGACTGCAACAAGAGCGCGGGTTAACGACCCTCGCGAGCAAGCTTCGCTCCTACAGGGGATCACCTCGCTTAAGTGAACAGCATTGCAGTGCAGGTCGGTTCCTGGGAGGTTTCTGCCTGCTCTGACTGGGCTCGCAGCGACTCGCGGGCGTAGGCAAAGAGAACCAACCCATCCATGAGATGCGGGTTGCTCTGGGTGCCAGCCTTGTTGCGATAGGTATCGCCACAGAACTCGAAACAACCGGTATCGACTGCCGCCTCATAGTCGGCAATGTGCTCACCCAGCGCCTCATCGAACAGGATGATATCGCGGTGGTCGATGGCACGGCTTTCTTCGCAAAGCCACGCGAGCAGCAGAGTGGCTCGTTCTGTATGGGTCATGGGCTTTCCTGGTCGAGGTGAGCGGAGCCAGACCTTGCCCCATAAGGAGGATCAAGTCCAATCGGGTAAGCGAGCGCTTGACTCCGACGAGAGCCGTTCATGATGATGCTTGAGTACTACCTGGCATACCGGAAGGCTGAGAAGAACCTGCCGGCCGCGCTCCCGAACTTCAGCAACAACATATGCACTGCCTACCTCAAGGTGAAGATCGGCGAGAAGCACAGGCGAGCCCTAGGTTATGACGAGTGGGATTGCATCGTCGGCATCCGTTACGATGAGCTCCGCCGATACAGCCGGATGATAAACGCCAACGAGTACGGCAATGCCCGGTGGGACAGCGTTTGCCCATCCTACGTCGCGGGTGTCATCAAGGATGGGGATAGCGGCCTTTTGGTCAGCGTACCCCTTCGACTTCGGCATGGATTCGGATTACGGCAACTGCGACCTGGGCTGGAAGAAGAACGAGGCCAAGCTGATGGACCATCCATATGCAGGAAGACCCGTCCAAGGTGATCTGGTGGTCTGACACCGAAGAACGGCTCGGTCAGGTGTTCCCGCAGGACCGGCCAAATTACCGGTCGCTCACCAGCGATCCAAGCAGACGGATTTAGATTTCGACTATCTAGTGGAAGATATCGACTGCTTCTGCGGTAATAAAATTTTTCATGCGCGGTTTTTTACCCCTCTTTTTGGTGCCCTTCACCCAAGCACTTACAAGATGAGCAATATCGCTCGTTCTTGGAGTTCTACCTGTGATCATCGGTCGCTTGATTCTGTTTCTTCTAGTTCTTTACGTGTACGTGCAGCTGCACGGTTAACAGTAATCCCGGCGGTCCTGCATGGGCCGCCTCTTCCCTTCTTTTTATCGGTCTGAATCGTAATTTTGGCTGATCCGGAATTGCTCGGAGTAAAGAAGACCACAGCGATCGACCTATTCGCCGGCATGGGCGGATGGAGCACCGGCGCGCGTGCTGCAGCCCTCCAGGTCCTCTGGGCAGCAAACCATTGGCCCGAGGCAGCAAAGTGGCACGCCGCGAATCACGCTGACACTGAGCATGTTTGCCAGGAGTTGCATCAAGCCAACTGTGTAGCAGTACCGCAAACCGATATCGGCGTGGCCGCTATGTCATTCCCGGCTGACACCTTTAGACCGAATAGCCATCGACTGACCACATACCGAGATCGATCATCGACAAGCAGCGTGGCTAGAGTAAAGACCGGTTTTTTCCTTACAACGATACTGTGATGCGTCGCATAAACGACTCGGCCAGGAAGAAGGCGCATGTGAGAGAGGTGAAACTCTGGCAGGAGGAAAATCTTCGCCCCGCCCACCCTGGGCTTGCACCCATCAGGGCGCACTACATGAAACACGCATTTGGCCCTCGCCTTCGGGCAGCAGGTGTTACGCAGGAAGGCCGTAAGACCCTGCTGGGGTACAAGAACGACAGCAGCAGCCACTCTCGGGAGCCGAGCGCGGGCATCTGATTGAGACTGCGAATATGGTATCAGCAACCAGCTCGCGGGGACCGGTGCTGACAATCTTGAGGAGAAAAACGGGATACCCCCCTCCGCAAAAGTCCCTGGGCATGAAAAACCCAACCTGTGAAGATTGGGCTAAGTCATTGAAAAATATGATCGGGACGGAGTGATTCGAACACTCGCCCCCTAGCACCCCATGCTGGGGTCTGTAGCAACCCAAACACTTGTTTTTAAAGGATAACAGGCCCATTTTGGCATTGAAAAAACACGTTTTTTGTCGTTATGCAAACGGAAACATACGACCTTCAGAGGAGGTTTTGCGCAGTGATATCAGTGTTGGATGCTCAGTCAATCACGCCGAACCAAACAACGCCTATGCTTGTTAAACATATCGGTCAAAGACAAGAAAGGGTAAAACCATGAAGCTCATCGCAAGTTTTCTCTTCGCCGTTTTAAGCGCGGGCATCGCTCATGCTGAAACGGTAGTGGTTCGCGCTCAAGATTATGTAAGTAATCAGAATGTCGAATCTGGAGGACCGTATGGCTACGGTGATTGCATTGTCACCCGACGGCCAGGGAATATACCCACCTCTGCCGAGTACAGATTCAATGTAAAAGACGGCGGACAATATCAATTGATGATTAGCTACGCAGCTTCGGATCCCCGACCTGTATCCATCACCGTGAATGGGCAAAATATTTCGAGCAATGCTGCAGCCGCCTCAACAGGAGGTTGGTTTGAAGGTAATCGTATTGACTCTAATGAGGGGATAATTTCATTAAAACCTGGAGAAAACCGAATCTTAATTTCACGCAGTTCAGACTTTCCTCATATTCATTCATTGACCGTTAAAGGCCCCTAGCACTTGGGCCGTAGAGCGATCACATTGGCTCATAAGTCTCCGTGTTGTCAGCTCGCTGAATTTAATGATTACCACCATATCAAGGTGATCACGAAACGCACACAAGCCTATGATCTAAAAGGAAAAATTTAAAATATAAGTCAATCAAAAAAATACGCAATACTTCCTATAAGAATCAACAACTTAGCGTTGGATATTCTCCCCTCCCAGGCGTTCTGCTACCGTAAATCATCCCCCAAAAGATACAGTTCATCGGCACAATCGTGCCATGCTCAAGTCCTTGTAACTGTGTATGCATACAGATTTTGGTTTGAAGCATTACCATGCACCCTGATGTTATAGATGCGGCCGACGATTGGCTGGCCATCACGGCCACCCTCGACGATTGCCTGAGTTTCAACTGCTACAGCACCGGAGACTGCGAGCTGAAACGATAGCTTGCTTGAACCGTTGAGCGATAAGACGAAATGAGGTCGTGGGTGTGCTGGAGTTGAAGAACTGAGGCATTGCTTTCTCCTGGGCAATAAAAAACCCGCACTTGGCGGGCTTTGGTGAAACATGCTCCAGCTATGAACTGTGAAGCTTCAGATATTCCATCGCATCCGCAAAACGCTTTGCACTATCAATGCTACGCATCCGTAAGATTCGAAGACTGCTGCCATCCTTGCCGCGCACAACAGCGGCAAATCGGCCTGACCTTACTTTGTGCTGGAATACATCAATTTTTCCTATTGAGCTGAAATAGAGTCTCTGCCCAAGCTCCTTGGTTCGCACAGTTGAGTCTCCAACAACCAGAGCTCCGTTACCTATTGGCACAGCAGTAGCAACGCTTGATCCCTTTGATAAGGTGCCATCTGATAGGGATATGAACTTTTCCGTAACGACAACAGACTGCGGCTTGCTGCTGCTAAAGTCTTCATAGAACGCTTGCTCAACAATATCTACGGCTTGCTCTCTAGTCATAACCGGTGACGGGTTAGGAACATACTCAACCTGCCTATGACCACATCCCGCCAGCAATAATGCAGCGAACCCCATAATCACTAGTCTTTTCATGATGGAACCGTCCATGTTTTTCTAGGTTTTCGTTAGATTAGCGTGCGATACCAAGTGCCGGCCCGGTTACCAACTCGAGAGCAGAGTTTCCAAAACGGCTGGCCTCGCCGAAGAGGTAGTCGCCAAATATACCTAGGCCACCACCTTGGACCATTGCAGCCAACCAGGTCTTTGGATCATCCACAGGCCTCGGCTCGCGCCCCTTGGCCACATCCTTGGAAGCCATGGATAGATAACCAAAAGCCGTCGTCCATAGCATCAATTGATGCATGGCCAGTCTTTCCCCATTGCCGCTACGAAGCGCCTGAAGAAGGTCACGACCACCCCGAATGCTGTTGCTTAGGGCCGCTGGGGTATAGCCGCATCCATACAGTTCACGCCCCATGGTCTTCTGCATATATATAGCCGGGAAGCTCTTAAATTGGGTGACGAAGCGCAGCAAGTCGCCGGGGATCCAACGCTGATGCACAGGATGAACGACTCCGACTGGAAGAAGGCTCGGGTCAGGGCTGCGGAGAAATGGCAGGAGAAATTCTTGCGACCAGTCCATGACGGATTTGTGAGGATCCGAACTCACGACTTGAAACACACATTTGGAGGATGGCTTAGGGCTGCAGGCGTAGCAGAGGTAGATCGAAAGACGTTGCTTGGCCACAAGAATGGCAGCATCACCAGTCACTACTCAGCGGAGGAACTGGATCAGCTCATTGCAGCAGCAAATAAGGTATCAGCAACCGACTCGCGCGCACCAGCACTGACGATTCTGAAAAGGAGGGAGGCATGAAAGAAAAGGCCAAGGTCACTCGAAAAGTCACTATGGCAGAAACAACAAAGCCGCTCGAAAGCGGCTAAGTCATTGAAAAATATGGTCGGGACGGAGTGATTCGAACACTCGACCCCTAGCACCCCATGCTAGTGCGCTACCGGACTGCGCTACGCCCCGACTAGGCGTGAAACCTATTTCACTTCTCAGGAAACGCTGAGGAATATACCGCAAGCGTTTGAAAAGTGGAAGTATTTAAAGCAGAGAATTACTTCTTGAGCACCACGAGTACGTCTTCCAGCTCAGAAATCATCTGACGGATCAGTTGCTTGTACTGAGTGGTGTCGTCTTTGGCCTCATCACCGGAAAGCCGCAAACGCGCCCCGCCGATGGTGAACCCCTGATCATAAAGCAACGCTCGGATCTGCCGGATCATCAGCACATCCTGGCGCTGATAATACCGGCGATTTCCGCGGCGTTTGACGGGGTTGAGTTGAGGAAACTCCTGCTCCCAATAACGCAGCACATGCGGTTTGACCGCACAGAGCTCGCTCACTTCACCAATGGTGAAGTAGCGTTTACCCGGGATGACCGGGAGCTCGTCGTTATGACTTGGTTCCAGCATAAGCCTCAACTCGGGCCTTCAACTTCTGCCCTGGACGAAAGGTGACCACACGGCGAGCCGTGATCGGGATTTCTTCACCCGTTTTCGGGTTACGGCCAGGACGCTGGCGTTTATCCCGAAGGTCGAAGTTACCGAAACCGGACAATTTGACCTGTTCGTTATCTTCGAGAGCATGCCTGATTTCTTCAAAGAATAGCTCGACCAACTCCTTGGCCTCGCGTTTATTCAGGCCCAGCTCTTCGTAGAGACGTTCGGCCATTTCAGCTTTCGTCAGAGCCCCCATACGTCACTTCCTTAACGTGGCGTTCAACCTTTGTTCGAGCGAGGTGAGGATGTTTTGCGTCGCTGAGTTCACCTCATCGTCGTTAAGAGTGCGCGATGGATGCTGCCAGGTCAAGCCAACGGCAAGGCTTTTTCTATGCGGATCAATGCCTTTACCCTGATACACGTCAAACAGCCTGAGGTCGGTCAACCACTCACCCGCGTTCTCGCGAATGACCTCCAGGACCGCACTGGCCGCGACATCACGATCGGCTAGCAGGGCCAGGTCACGACGTACTTCAGGGAAGCGCGACAGTTCGTGGAACTTCGGCAAACGACCTTGGGCTACTTCACTCAGGACCAGTTCGAACACGAAGACCGGACGATCCAGCCCGAGCTGCTTTGCCAGTTCCGGGTGAATGGCCCCCAGGAAACCGACTTCACGCCCATCGCGCTCGATACGAGCTGTCTGGCCAGGATGCAACGCAGGATGCTTGCCCGGCACGAAAGTGAACACATCCAAGGCACCGGCAAAGCCCAGCACCGCCTCGACATCCGCCTTGACGTCGAAGAAGTCCACGCCATCGCGGCCTTGTGCCCAACCTTCAGGCAACCGGGTACCACAAACAATACCTGCCAACATCTGCTGTTGTTTCAGCCCTTCCAGCTGACCCACGAACCGCAGGCCGCTTTCGAACATGCGGACACGATCCTGCTGACGGTTCAGGTTGTGCTGAAGCGCCTTGACCAGGCCTGGCCACAGGGACGAACGCATGGCCGCCATGTCGGCGGAAATCGGGTTCGCCAACAGCAACGGCTCGACACCCGGGCTGAACAGTTCGAACATCTTCGGGTCGATGAAGCTGTAGGTGATGGCTTCCTGATAACCACGAGCCACTAGCAGGCGCCGCAGTGCTGGCAAGTCGCCTTGCGCCTCGGCCTTGGCCTGTGGAGCCAGGCGGGCTTGCGGATAACGAACCGGCAAGCGGTTGTAACCGTACAGGCGTGCCAGTTCCTCGATCAGATCGACCTCGAGGCTGATATCGAAACGATGACTGGGCACGTCAACGCGCCACTGCCCTGCCCCATCGGCAGCTACCGTCAGGCCCAACGCGGTGAGCAGGCGCTCGACCTCGGAACCTTCGAGTTCCATGCCCAGCATTTGACTGATGCGCTCGGCCCGCAGGGTGACAGGCGCCACCAATGGCAGATGTTGTTCGCTGACGGTTTCGATGATCGGGCCGGCTTCACCGCCGGTGATTTCCAGCAGCAGGCCAGTAGCACGCTCCATCGCTTCACGGGCCAACTGCCAATCCACGCCACGCTCATAACGATGGGAAGCATCGGTATGCAGGCCATAGGAACGGGCTTTGCCAGCCACGGCGATCTGGTCGAAGAACGCGCTTTCCAGGAATACATCGCGAGTCTTGGTGGTGACGCCGCTGTGCTCACCACCCATCACACCAGCAATCGCCAGGGCGCGAGTATGGTCGGCGATCACCAGGGTGTCGCTGCGCAGGGCCACTTCCTGACCGTCGAGCAACACCAGCTTCTCGCCCTCTTCGGCCATGCGCACACGGATGCCACCGTTGATCTCGGCCAGGTCGAACGCATGCAGCGGCTGACCCAGCTCAAGCATCACGTAGTTGGTGATGTCCACTGCGGCATCGATGCTGCGAACTTCAGCACGGCGCAGGCGCTCGACCATCCACAGCGGGGTCGGCTTGGACAGGTCCACGTTACGGATCACCCGTCCCAGGTAACGCGGGCAGGCTGCCGGCGCCAACACATCAACCGGGCGCACTTCATCGTGCACTGCAGGAACTGCCTTGACTTCCGGACGCTGCACCTTGGCCGCATAAAGGGCACCAACTTCGCGTGCAATACCGGCCAACGACAGGCAGTCGCCACGGTTAGGGGTCAGGTCGACTTCGATACTGGCATCGTCCAAGCTCAGGTAGGCACGAATGTCCTCACCCACTGGCGCGTCAGCCGGCAACTCCATCAAGCCGTCGTTGCCTTCACCGATCTGCAGCTCCGCCTGGGAACACAGCATGCCGTTGGACTCGACGCCACGCAGCTTGGCTTTCTTGATCTTGAAGTCGCCGGGCAGCTGGGCACCGATCATCGCGAACGGAACCTTCAGGCCGGGGCGTACGTTCGGCGCACCGCAGACAACCTGGAAAGTCTCAGCTCCGTTGCTGACTTGGCAGACCCGCAGTTTGTCGGCATCAGGGTGCTGCTCGGTACTTAGTACCTCACCCACCACCACACCGCTGAAATCACCGGCGGCTGGCGTAACACTGTCCACCTCAAGGCCGGCCATGGACAGACGAGCGACCAGCTCGTCGCGAGTTACCTGCGGGCTAACCCAGCCACGCAGCCATTGTTCACTGAATTTCATCCTGCTCTCCTAATAGATTCGTTACGGACGCGCGACTAGCGAAATTGCGCAAGGAACCGCAAGTCGTTGTCGAAGAACAGGCGCAAGTCATTGACACCGTAACGCAGCATGGCCAGGCGCTCGGCGCCCATGCCGAAGGCAAAGCCCTGGAATTCTTCCGGATCGATCCCGGACATACGCAACACGTTCGGGTGAACCATGCCGCAACCCATCACTTCCAGCCATCCGGTCTGCTTGCAGACGCGGCAACCTTTACCACTGCACATCACGCATTCCATATCGACTTCAGCGGACGGCTCGGTGAATGGGAAGTAGGAAGGACGGAAACGTACGGCCAGTTCCTTCTCGAAGAACACCCGCAGGAACTCCTCGATGGTGCCCTTCAGGTCGGCGAAATTGATCCCGCGATCCACCAGCAGGCCTTCTACCTGATGGAACATCGGCGAGTGGGTGATATCGGAGTCGCTGCGATACACACGGCCTGGACAGACGATGCGGATCGGCGGCTGCTGCGATTCCATGGTGCGGACCTGTACCGGCGAGGTATGGGTGCGCAACAACATGTTCGCATTGAAATAGAAGGTGTCGTGCATCGACCGGGCCGGGTGGTGGCCTGGGATGTTGAGCGCCTCAAAGTTGTGATAGTCGTCTTCGACCTCAGGGCCCTCGGCAATGCCGTAGCCGATATGGGTGAAGAACTGCTCGATACGCTCCAGGGTCCGCGTGATCGGATGCAGACCACCAGAGGTCTGGCCACGGCCCGGCAGGGTCACGTCAATGCACTCGGCGGCGAGCTTGGCGCTGAGTTCCGCCTCCTCGAAAGCCGCTTTGCGAGCATTGAGAACCTCTGTTACACGCTCCTTGGCAACGTTGATCAGCGCACCGACTTGCGGGCGCTCTTCGGCTGGCAGGTTGCCCAGGGTCTTCATCACCTGAGTCAGTTCGCCCTTCTTGCCAAGGAAGTGAACCCGGATTTGTTCCAGGGCATTGATGTCTTCAGCGTGTTGCACGGCCTCAAGTGCTTGAGAAACCAGCGCATCCAGGTTTTCCATGTACAGACTCCAGATACAAAATAGGGGAAGAGCTTGAAGGCTCTTCCCCTATTTATGACGTTTAACACCAGAGCCCACGAAGGTGAGCCCGGGTGACTGTCGGGGGTACTTAAGCCAAGGTGGCTTTAGCTTTCTCGACAATCGCAGCAAACGCCGCTTTTTCGTTCACTGCCAGATCAGCCAGAACCTTACGGTCGATCTCGATGGATGCCTTTTTCAGGCCAGCGATCAGACGGCTGTAGGACAGACCGTTGGTACGAGCACCAGCGTTGATACGAGCGATCCACAGAGCGCGGAACTGACGCTTTTTCTGACGACGGTCACGGTAGGCGTATTGGCCTGCCTTGATTACCGCTTGCTTGGCAACACGGAACACGCGCGAGCGAGCACCGTAGTAGCCTTTAGCAAGTTTCAGAATTTTCTTGTGACGCTTACGGGCAATGACGCCACGCTTTACACGAGCCATGAGTTACTTCCTCTATTCTTGATCCAAAAATTAACGAAGGCGCAGCATGCGCTCGACTTTTGCCACGTCAGACGGATGCAGCAAGCTGCTACCGCGCAGTTGACGCTTACGCTTGGTCGACATTTTGGTCAGGATGTGGCTCTTGAAAGCGTGCTTGTGCTTGATACCGTTAGCAGTTTTCAGAAACCGCTTAGCAGCACCACTTTTGGTTTTCATCTTTGGCATGTTCGGATACTCCGCATTCAATTGATAAACATAATCAGAAGGCCTGCCGTGCCCTGTTGATTACTTCTTCTTTTTCGGGGCGATGACCATGATCAGCTGGCGTCCTTCCATCTTCGGATGCTGTTCGACCGAACCGTACTCTTGCAGGTCAGTTTCAACCCGCTTGAGGAGTTCCATCCCCAGCTCCTGGTGGGCCATCTCACGGCCGCGGAATCGCAAGGAAACCTTGGCCCTGTCCCCGTCACTCAGGAAACGTACCAGGTTGCGTAGTTTTACCTGGTAATCCCCTTCCTCCGTCCCTGGACGAAACTTGATTTCTTTAACCTGAATCTGCTTCTGGTTCTTCTTCGCGGCAGCAAGTTGTTTCTTCTTCTCGAAGATCGACTTGCCGTAGTCCATCACCCGGCAAACAGGTGGGACTGCGTCGGCGGAAATTTCCACCAGATCCAGTTTGGCTTCTTCAGCTATACGAAGCGCTTCATCAATCGAGACGATGCCAATCTGCTCGCCGTCAGCGCCAATTAACCGAACCTCGCGTGCCGAGATATTCTCGTTGATCGGGGCTTTCGGTGCAGCTCGTTTATCTTGTCTCATATCACGCTTAATAATAATTACTCCAAATCTTGGCGACCACGCCGGGAAATCGCTTGTGCGAGCAGCGCCGAGAATTGGGCGATAGGCATCGAGCCCAAATCTTCACCTTCACGGGTACGCACAGCGACAGTCTGCATCTCGACTTCCCGATCTCCAATAACCAAGAGATAGGGAACCTTGAGCAAAGTATGCTCGCGGATTTTAAAGCCGATCTTTTCATTTCTCAAGTCGGACTTGGCACGAAATCCGCTTTGGTTGAGTGTTTTTTCCACCTCAAGGGCAAAATCGGCCTGTTTGTCAGTGATATTCATGATCACTGCCTGGGTTGGCGCCAGCCAGGCCGGGAACACACCAGCATAATGCTCGATCAGCATGCCGATGAAACGCTCGAACGACCCCAGGATCGCGCGGTGCAGCATAACCGGGCGAACACGGCTGTTATCTTCGGCGATGTAGCTGGCATCCAGGCGTTCTGGAAGGTTCGGATCGTACTGCAAGGTACCGCACTGCCAGTTACGACCGAGGCAATCACGCAAGGTGAACTCGATCTTCGGACCGTAGAAGGCCCCCTCACCCGGCTGGTATTCCCATTCCAGTCCAGACTCGTTCAAGGCGTCGGCCAGGGCGCCCTCGGCACGATCCCACAACTCTTCGGAACCCACACGCTTGGCCGGACGGGTCGACAGCTTCATGGCGATGTCGCTGAAGCCGAAGTCCTTGTAAACGTCCAGGGTCAGCTTGATGAAGTCCGCGGCCTCCTTCTTCACCTGCTCTTCGGTGCAGAAGATGTGCGCATCATCCTGGACGAAACCACGTACGCGCATGATGCCGTGCAGAGCGCCAGACGGCTCGTTACGGTGGCAAGCACCAAACTCGGCCAGACGCAGCGGCAAGTCACGGTAGGATTTCAGACCTTGGTTGAACACCTGCACATGGCATGGGCAGTTCATCGGCTTGACCGCGTAGTCACGGCTTTCCGAAGACGTGGTGAACATGTTCTCGGCGTAGTTGGACCAGTGCCCGGAACGCTCCCAAAGGATACGATCGACGACTTGCGGGGTCTTGATCTCAAGATAGCCATTTTCGCGCTGTACATTACGCATGTACTGCTCGAGTACCTGGTAGATGGTCCAGCCGTTGGCGTGCCAGAACACCATGCCTGGCGCTTCTTCCTGCAAGTGGAACAGATCCAGCTGCTTGCCGATCTTGCGATGGTCGCGCTTTTCGGCTTCCTCGATGCGCTGGATGTAGGCGGCCAATTGCTTCTTGTCGGCCCAGGCAGTGCCATAGACGCGCTGCAACTGCTCATTCTTGGCATCGCCACGCCAGTAGGCACCGGACAACTTGGTCAGTTTGAATGCCTTGAGGAAGCGAGTGTTCGGCACGTGCGGACCACGGCACATGTCGACATATTCTTCGTGATAATACAGGCCCATGGCTGTTTCGTTGGGCATGTCTTCCACCAGGCGCAGCTTGTAATCTTCACCACGGTTCTGGAACACGTCGATGACTTCGGCGCGCGGGGTCATCTTCTTGATGACATCGTAGTCCTTGTCGATCAGCTGGTGCATGCGCTGCTCGATGGCGGCCAGGTCGTCCGGAGTGAAAGGACGCTCGTAGGCGATGTCGTAATAGAAGCCTTCATCGATAACCGGGCCGATCACCATCTTGGCGGTCGGATACAGCTGCTTCACTGCGTGGCCGATCAAGTGGGCGCACGAGTGACGGATGATCTCCAGTCCCTCTTCATCTTTTGGGGTGATGATCTGCAAGGTGGCATCGTGTTCGATCAGGTCACAAGCATCGACCAACTTGCCATCGACCTTGCCGGCCAGAGTGGCCTTGGCCAGACCTGCACCAATAGAAGCTGCGACTTCAGCTACGGTTACGGCCTTGTCGAACGAACGCTGACTGCCATCGGGAAGAGTAATAGTGGGCATGGCGCCTCCTCTCCTAGTGGTGACCCCTACCAAAGGTCACGTGGGTTGGGATGAGCCAGTACAAGATCCGCCCTGCCTTTCCCACGGGAAAGCCTGCCTCACAGTGGCAGAGACCTTTCGGCCTGCCAGGGACGAACCAGAGTGACTGGAATTCAAATCAAAGATAAGGGTGTCGACCGCAAAGGAAAGTGAAGCCTTCAAAGCCTGAAAACACCCAAGCCAGGCATGCTAGCACAGATAAATCCCAATCATCGCGCGACAAAGTTCGCAAAATGCGGTTTCCAGTCTTTTATTGAAGAAAGTGAACTTGAGATGTACGCACCCCCTCGAATACGTTGAGAATCGTCGCCCTCGTTATCGACTTCAGGAGAAACCGACTCATGCGCCTCATTAAACTGCTCGCCCTCGCTGCCCCGCTTGCCCTGCTGCTGCCATTGAGCGCCCAGGCCGCATGGCCAGCCGGCGCACGTGCCGACTACATGAAGGATTGCACCGCGGCAGCCAGCCAAAGCATCGACGCGAAAAGCGCCGAGCAGCATTGCGCCTGTGGCGCCGACAAGCTGAACGAGAAGTTCACGACCGAGGAAATCAAGGAGCTGATGAGCAAGACCAAGCAACCCAGCGCCGAGCTGCGAACTCGTGCCCTGGACGCCATCTCCGCATGCCGAGTGGCGAAATAACCACTCACAACCAGAGGCACAAACCGCCTGGCTAGCTCCACCAACGGCCCGAGACGTGTTTTTTCCACTGTAATTGCAGCTTTTACGGTTTTTTTATCACCGCTTGTTTTTTGCTGAAGCCCCCTTAAACCGGGGCCTGCAGCTGATCCAAGCGGAAAAAGGCAGGAATACGCCGGGCAAACGCTCCCTACAGGGGGCTCCCAAGCCGAACATTTCGACTATGATAGGTCGGTGTGCCCAGTTGGCCTGAGCAGCACAGTACTACTGAAAATATATGTTTCTTGGAGATACACCATGTCTAATCGCCAAACCGGCACCGTAAAATGGTTCAACGATGAAAAAGGCTTCGGCTTCATCACTCCTCAAGGTGGCGGTGACGACCTGTTCGTACACTTCAAAGCTATTGAAAGCGACGGTTTCAAGAGCCTGAAAGAAGGCCAAACCGTTTCCTTCGTGGCTGAGAAAGGCCAAAAGGGTATGCAAGCTGCACAAGTTCGCCCTGAGTAATTTCTCAGCGAGCTAAAAAAACCCCGTCCATGTGACGGGGTTTTTTATGAGAGCGAAAAACCTCAATGCTCAACCACAGTTGACCCGGGTCACCACCAGGTTGGCGTCGGTATTGACATTCAAGCGGTCAGAACGATATTCCAAGGTGATCATATCGTTGGGCTGGAGAAACCTTGCGTACTGCGCACCTGCACGAGTACGAGCCTGCTCCAGCAACTCTGCAGAGGCCTTCTTGCCGACAGCGAACTGGGCAGCGGATGCTTCACAGCGAGTGTGCCCAGATTCAACAGGGGCCACAGATTCCTTTGTCGACCCAGCAGTGCTGCACCCAGCAAGGGTTGCTGCAGCCAACAAGGTTGCGAATGAAGCGAGCTTCCAAGGCATGAAGCCTCCTTTCTAAAGAATAAACAGAGAACGTGCGACAGCCGTTTTCATTTTTGGTTTCAAAGCGAAATAGCATTTTGCCCTATTGGGCAAGGCGAGCAAGTCTGCCTCAGCCACCCGGGTATTTTCACCGGACAATCGTCACTGGATATGAATGACGCTCAATAGATATCGATGTAGTCGAATGCTGGCTTCGGCCAGTTCTGCTTGAGCGCATTGAAGACCTGTGTCACCCAGGCCTGGTCGCTAGCGGCGACCTCACCCACATAACCGGAACCGGCAGCCCAGGTTTCCAGGCGAAACAATACGCCCTCGATCTGCGCGCCACCCACGATCCCAGAGGAGATGTAGGCGATACCGGCCTTGCTTACACGCAATTGGGTATGCACGCTATCGCTGGCCGAAGCCAGTAGTTGGCGCACAGCATCCAGGGTCAGGGCATCAGGTTTGTTCAAGTCGATTTGCACACCAGATTCCTTGAGCGCAGGAAAAAACCCAGTGTCGCATATGCCTAAGTAGGAGTGTCAAAGCCTGAGTGACATGCTTAACTCGTCCACTGCCTCCCCACTCACCCCTATTCGCGAGACCCTCATGGCTACAGTGAGCATTGACGTCGACATCAAGGCCAAATGGCCACAGGGCCAGTGCTCCTACAGCCCGGGCAGCGTGGAAGAGCTGGCCATCATCGGCATGGACCTGCTGGTCAAGGAGCTTGGCCCGCAAGCTGCCCGAGACTTCATTGAACAGGTCTTTGAGAAATACCCAGAAGACCATCAGGTTTTTCAGCCCGCCGATCAGGAATAAAACTCCCCACAGGTAAGTACCTGCAGGGAGAGAACGCTTACTTGAGGCGAGCCAGGCGCTCGGTGAGCAGATCGAAAAAGCCCTGGGCATTGCCATTCTCGACCCAGAACACGTTCTTCTCGCGCTTCAAGCCGTCATACCAGTCGACGATGGTCTGGCCGAAGGTAGGCCCCTCACGGCTATCAACGACCATATTGGCCTGGCGCCCCGTGAACAGCTCCGGCTTGAGCAGGTAGGCGATCACGGTTGCATCGTGCACCGGGCCACCCGGAATACCGTAATGCTCCATATCGCCTTTGACGTACTCGTTGAGGATATCGCCCACCACCTTGCTGGCATTGTTGTTCAACGCCGCGATTTTCTGCAGGCGCGCATCGCTGGTCAGGATCTTGTGGGTAACATCCAGCGGCAGGTAAGTCAGCTTGACCCCACTCTTGAGAACCACTTCAGCAGCCTGGGGATCGGCGTACAGATTGAACTCCGCCACCGGCGTGATGTTACCGCCATTGAAATGGGCACCGCCCATGACCACCACTTCCTTGATGCCCTGGGTAATATCCGGCGCCTGGATGAGCGCCAGTGCCAGGTTGGTCTGCGGACCGAGCATGGCGATGGTGATGCTATGGGGCTTGGCTGCCCGCAGGGTGTCGATCAAATAGTTGACCGCACTGCCCTTGGCCAGGGGCGCCTTGGGTTCGTGCACAGTCACTCCGGAGATCCCCTCCTTGCCATGGATGTTCTCGGCGTAGATCGGCGTGCGCAACAGCGGCGCCGGGGCACCGGCATAGACCGGCACGTCTTCGCGCCCCGCCCATTCACGAGCCAGCCGGGCATTACGCGAGGTTTTATCCAGGCGCACATTCCCCGCCACGGTGGTCAGGGCCCGAATATGTAGTTCTTCTGGCGACGCCAGGGCGAACAACAAGGCCACCACATCATCGGCCCCCGGATCGGTGTCGATGATCAGATCGATTTTTTCCGCCGCCTGAGCGCCGGTAGCAGTGAGCAGAGACAAGAGCAATAGACTCCGGAACCAATGTTGAAACAGCTGAGCATAGCGGCGCATAGCGCACTCCTTGTGCAAGGTGGGAAAACGGGCGAACGATCTAGAACGTCACCCCGGCAATCAGGGCGATATTGCAGTACGGCTGGCACTCCCCCGTACGGATCACGGCACGAGCCTTGCGGCTGAGCACCTTGAACTCCTCGTGACTGAGCAACTGTCGCTGCCCCAGCTCGCCGTTGGCGGCCATGGCCTCGAGAACGGGCAAGGGCGTTGGTTGCTTGAGCAGGATTTCCTCGGCCAGGACATGGCGCTCCACCTGCATTTCGCTGAGCAGCACCTTGAGGGTGCCGAGAAAATCGGGAACGCCATGGGTCAGGGCCAGATCAATCAATTCGACACCTGGCGGTACCGGCAGGCCGGCATCGCCGATCACCACGACATCGCCGTGCCCCAAGGAGGCCACCAGGCGTGACAGGGCAATATTGAGCAAGGGGGTTTTCTTCATGAGGGAATAAACGCCTGAACGTCGGACAGCATGGGAATGGAAGGTTGTGCACCGGCTCGCGTCACCGACAGGGCCGCCGCGATCTGCCCGAAGCGAATGGCGTCGGCCTCGCTTTTGCCCGCGGCCAGGGCCGCCGCGAAACCACCGACAAAGGTATCCCCCGCCGCCGTGGTATCGACCGCCGTGACCTTGGGCGCAGGAAAGTGCTCGAAGCGGCAACCATCGGCAAACAGCGACCCCTGCGCGCCCAGGGTAATGATGACCTTGCCCGCACCAGCAGCGACCAAGCGGCTCGCGGCCTGTTCGGCGCTTTCCAGGGAATCAACCTCAAGGCCTGTGAGGGCGGTCGCTTCGCTCTCGTTGGGAATCAGGTAATCGATCGAGCCATACCACGACTCCGGCAGAGGCCCCGTGGCAGGCGCCGGATTGAGAATCACCGTCTTGCCCAGCTCACGTCCGCGCTTAAGGGTGTACCCCACGGTCTCCTGTGGCACCTCGAGCTGGCAGATGATCACCTCGGCCTGCTGCAGGACCGGATCAAAACCGACGACCTTTTCAGGGCTGAGCTCACCGTTGCCTCCAGCAACGATGACAATCGCGTTCTGGCTACTGTCATCGACCACGATCAAGGCCACGCCGCTCGACCCTGGCACCCTGTCCACGGCCTGGCAATCGATACCCTCGCCAAGCAGGGACCCGCGCAACTGCTCGCCGTAGGCATCCTCCCCAACGCAACCGACCATCGACACCTGGGCCCCAAGCCTGGCGGCAGCCACCGCCTGGTTGGCCCCCTTGCCGCCGGGTACCGTGGCGAAGGACTTGCCCGTCAGCGTCTCGCCCCCACGGGGCAAGCGCTCGGCCCGAGTCACCAGGTCCATGTTCAGGCTACCCACTACCACTACTTTTGCTGGCATACGTCGCTACTCAATCAATAAGGTTCAGCGGTACTGCATAAATGCGCCACCCAGTGGCGCAGTCGATTCCCGCAAGACAATGCTCGGCGTGACGATTCGTTGGCCCACTGGCAAGCCTGGCGTAGCGATACGCTGCAGCAGCAATTCAGCAGCGCTCTCCCCCAACTGCAGGATCGACTGGCCAACCGTGGTCAGCGCCGGATAGACATAACGGCTCATGAGAATGTCGTCGAAACCGATCACCGACAGCTCGCTGGGTACGCGAATGTTGCGTTCCGCCGCGGCCCGCAGCACACCGATGCCCATCATGTCGTTGGCGGCAAAGATCGCACTCGGCGGGTTGCCGTCCAGCAACCGGGCTGCCGCCAGGTAGCCACCGGTGCTACTGAAATCGCTCTCCAGGATACGTGCCGCCGGCACCTCGCCCCCCGCTTCCTGCAACGCCTGGTGAAAACCGGCGAGGCGCATTTGCGTCACGCTGGTATTGGCCGGACCAGCCACGCAGGCGATATCCCTGTGCCCCAGTTCCAGCAGGTGCCGGGTAGCCAGGTAGGCGCCATGGCGGTGATCAATGCGCACCAAGTCCGCATCCACCCCCTCAAGCCCACGATCGACCAGCACCATAGGCGTACGCACTCCGACCAGCCCCTGGGCCAGGCCGCTGTCGCCGCCGACGCTAGTCACGATCAGGCCATCGATACGCTTTTCCAGCAGGACCCGCAGGTAGTTGCGTTGCTTGTCCGGGTCGTCATCGGAGTTGCACAGGATCACGCAATAACCATTGCGCTCGCAGTAATCCTCGATACCTCGCGCCAACTCGGCGAAGTAAGGGTTGAGGCTATTGGGCACCAGCAAACCGATGGTGGCGGTAGTCTTGGCCTTGAGTGAGCGAGCCACGGCGCTGGGCACATAATCCAGGTGCTTGATCGCCGCCTCGACCTTGAGCCGAACCTCCTCGCTGACTGGCCGTGTCTTGTTCAGCACGTGGGACACGGTGGTGTAGGAAATCCCCGCCAGCGCCGCCACATCCTTGATTGTTGCCATGAATCAAACCCGCCGGTTGGCGCGCTGGCTGCGATAGGTATCGAGCACCACGGCAATCACGATGACTGCCCCGGTGATGATGCGCTTGGTCGGTTCGCTTGCTCCGATTTGCGCAAGGCCTGCAGCCAGTACGGAAATAATCAGGACGCCGAAGAAGGTACTGATCACCGAACCGCGTCCTCCCATGAGGCTAGTGCCACCAATCACCACGGCTGCGATGACTTGCAACTCCAGGCCAGAGCCCGCATTCGGATCAGCCGCTTCCAGGCGAGAAATCTGAAACAGTGCCGCAATGCCTGCCAACAGCCCCATCAGGCTGAAAACCAGGATCTTGTAGGGCTTGGGATTGATCCCCGCCAGGCGCACCGCTTCTTCGTTGGTACCGATGCCGATCAGATAGCGACCGAATACGGTGCGAGTCAGCACCGCCTGGGCCAGGAAAATAATCAGCAGGGCAATGATAAACGACGGCGAAATGCCAAAGGCAATCGGATTCGACAACCAGGCGAAGGCATCACCGATGTAGGCCGTACGCGACCCGGTCATCTGGTAGGCCACGCCCCGGGCCATTTCCAGCACGCCCAGGGACACGATGAATGACGGAATGCGCCAGGCCACGGTAATCGAACCGGTGATGGTTCCGGCCAGGGCCGCGCAGGCCATGCCCAGCAAGGCTGCCGGCACCACGCTCCAGCCCCAGCCAAGGATCGCCACGCTGACGGTGGACGCCGCCAGGGCCAGCACCGAACCCACGGAGAGATCGATACCGCCAATGATCAAGACAAAAGTCATGCCCACCGCCAGCACCATCAGGTCCGGGATCTGGTTGGCCAGCGTGCTGAAGGTGTCGTAGGACAGGAAGTGGTTACTGAGCAGGGAGAACAGAACGATCATCCCCAACAACGCCCCCGCCAGCCCCAGGTAGGTGCCGAGGCCGTAGTACTGGCCGCCTCGCTTGCCGCTTGCAGGTGCTGTTTTCATGGTGCAGTCCTAGGCGCCGCTTCATTGAGCAACGCATCTCGTTTTTGATAGCCGGCAAACGCGGCAGCAAGCAATTCGTCCTGGGTCCAACTGTCGCGCTCGAAGGTATCGATCAACCGTCCAGCAGACAGCACGCCGATGCGATCACAGATCAGCATCAATTCCCGCAGGTCACTGGAGACCACCACCAAGGCCTTGCCCTGGCGCGTCAACTCACCCAATAGGCCATAGATGTCGAACTTGGCGCCAACGTCGATACCACGGGTCGGCTCATCGAACAGCAGCACCGAGCAGTCGCGCTCCAACCACCGACCGATCACCACCTTCTGCTGGTTGCCACCGGACAGCTCGGACACCCGTTGCGCCGGACTGGAACTGCGGATGCGCATGGCATCGATCTGTCGCCGGGCCAACTGTTCCTCATCCTGGGAGTTGACCAGGCCACTACTTGAAATGGCCGGCATATTGCCCAGGGCGATATTGGCACTGATGGTCTGGGTCAAGAGCAGACCCTCGCCCTTGCGATCCTCGGTAATCAGGGCAATGCCATTGGCTACCGCATCCACCGGGGAACGGATGCTTACCGTCCGAGCTGGAGAGCCCAGGGCAATGCTGCCACTGTCAGCAACGTCAGCACCGAAGATCAGCCGCAACAGCTCGGTGCGCCCTGCCCCGATCAGGCCGGAAATCCCGAAGATCTCGCCGCTGCGCACTTCGAAGGAGACATCACGAACCTTGTCCGAGCGACTCAGGTTGCTGATGGTCAACGCGGGTGCGCCAATCTTGCGCGCGCCCAGGTCGATATGCTCGCCCAGTTCGCGCCCCACCATCAGGTTCACCAGTTGTTCACTGTTGTAATTGGCCATGGGCTCGACGCAGACCAGGCAGCCATCACGCAGCACCGCAATGCGCTGAGCAACCCTGGCCAGCTCTTCCAGGCGATGGGAGATATAGATGATGGAGACACCACGGGCCTGGAGCCGGGTGATCTGCTCGAAGAGCATCTCCACCTCACGGGACGTGAGCATGGCGGTAGGCTCGTCCAGGATCAGCACATGGCAGTCGCCGATCAGGTTGCGAGCGATCTCTACCATCTGTTGATGACCGATTCCCAGCTCGCCTACCAGGGTATCGGGATCGATGGCATCCAGGCCGACCTGGGCCATGGCCTCGATCGCCGCCTTGCGCAGTTGCTTGCGACTGATCCAGCCACCCTGGTTGGGCAGGTTGTCGAGGAACAGGTTCTCGGCCACCGACAGCGTGGGCAGCAGATTGAGCTCCTGCATGACCATGCGGATACCCAGCTCCTCGGCCTGGGTACGACTGCCCGGTCGATAGTCCTGGCCATTGAAGCGCATGTGGCCGGTAGTGGGGCTGACCAGGCCGCCGATGATCTTCGACAAGGTACTCTTGCCGGCGCCATTTTCGCCGGTCAACGCCAGCACCTCGCCGCGCTGTAGCGTCAGGTCGATGCCGGCCAATACCGGTTGCGCATAGGTCTTGCCGATACCGCTGACCGAAAGGACAGCGTTCGCAGCTGAAACAGACATAAGAAACTCCCCATGCGCCCACCCTCTCGGGCAGGCGCCGTTGTGCCGCCGGAAAAACTACTTGGTGACCAGCTCAACCGGAGTTTCGATCACGCCATTGGTGCCGGTATCGACCTTCTCGCCCTTGAGAAGCTTCAACGCGACCTCGATGCCGAACACTGCCTGCTTGGCAGCGAACTGGTCGGCCGTGGCCAGGACCCGGCCATCCTTGAGCATCGGCTTGATGGCATTGATGTTGTCGTAGCCGACCACCTGCACCTTGCCAGCCTTGCCCGCAGCGCGTACCGCGGACACGGCGCCCACTGCCATGCTGTCGTTACCGGCCAGCAGTGCCTTGAGATTCGGGTATTCGCTAAGCATGGCCGAGGCTACACGGTTGCCGGCGTCGATTTCCCAATCACCGGACTGCAGGGAAACCACCTTGACCTGCGCGGCCTCCATGGCGTCCTTGAAACCTGCGGTGCGCTGCTGGGCATTGGTGGTAGTGGATACCCCTTCGATGATCCCCACTTCGTCACCGGCCTTGAGCTGCTTGGCCAGGTACTCGCCCACCAGGCGCGCGCCCTTGCGGTTGTCGGGCCCGACGAAAGGCACGCTGATGTTCTTGCTCTTGAGCACGCCAGGGTCGAGCTGGTTATCGATATTGATCACCGTGATCCCAGCATCCACGGCCTTCTTGATCACCGGCACCATGGCCTTGGAGTCCGCTGGGGCGATCACCAGGGCATTGACCTTGGAGACGATCATCTGCTCGACGATGCGGATCTGGTTGGCAGTATCGGTTTCATCCTTGATGCCATTGGACACCAGGTCGAAATCCGCCGAGTGCTCTTTCTGATAGGCCTTGGCGCCGTCTTCCATGGTCAGGAAGAACTCGTTGGCCAGGGACTTCATGACCAGGGCGACCTTGGGTTTCTGTGGGGTGTCGGCATAGGCCGAAGAGAGGGGCAGCGCTGCACAGGTAGCAGCCAGGACCGCAGCAGCGAGTAGACGTCCAGCAAAGGGCAGCTTCATGGGTTCACTCCGATCTTATGATTATTGTGGGCAACGCCTGCAGGGCATGCGGAACCAGGTGCCGGGTATCGCTCAACGGCCTGGAGGTTCGGAAAAGATAGTCGATTATCCTTCCCGAGAGTCCGCGCAAACGTTTGCGTAAGGCGAACTATGCGAACCCGAATGGGGTTTGTCAACGATGATCACAGCGCAGAGATGCCATCGGCGCACAGCGGGACCGATAGCCAAAAGGAAGCAGCCGCCCAGTGCCTGGCACTGGGCGGGTACTGATCAAGCGGAGGTATTTACCAACTTGCCGGAGGAGCCTGATTCCTTGGCCAGTTCGCGCACCAGGTTGCCCGAAACCTCAGCCAGTGCGGCGTTGGTTTGCGCGACCTGCGCCTGGACGGCCATGACCGCGGTCTGCTTGGCCTCGGGGGTTGGATAGTTGGCGGCCTGGGCAGCGGCCAGTTGCTGTTGCTGCTGCTTGAGCTGCTCCTGCAGCTCCTTCATGCGCTGGAGCAGCATCTTGACGACGATGCTGTGGTTGTCGCCCTCGCCGCCCGCATCGCCGCTCTCGGCCTTTTCCGCCTGCTTGGCCGAACCGCCACCGACTCGTAAGGCTCCCGAGTCTTCGGTCCCCAACGCTTGCGGAGCGCCTTCGGCACTGGCATCGCTCAATGCATTGATGGTCGCGGGTGACTTGCCATTGATCAGAATGGCCCCCGGTCCTGGAAATCCGACTGACAGCGACATATGAACTCCTGGTTAAAAAGATCCTAAAAGACTCATCGACCGCTTCAGAACAATCTTTAATTCATGAGCGAAAACCCCGCACACGGCTTGCGTTTGTCGCTTTCGGTTTGCCGAACACCACACTCAGAAACGTTCGGAATCCCGGACAGAAGCTTGTCAAGGCTCGTCAAAAATAGAAATAAAATTGATATAAATCAGTAACTTAAAATAAATATCTGGCCAAGGTAGCGCTGGTACAAATCCTGCTCAACCCGCGGTGCCCCGCCGCATACAGATCTGCAGCCGAGGTGTTTCTAGATGAACCTGCATCAGCACTGTCTCACTACTAGAGAGAAAACAATGAAATCTGCCTTCAAAACCTTCGTTCCGGGCGCTTTGGCCCTGCTCATGCTCCTACCCGCAGCCCTGCAGGCCAAGGAAGCTGAAACCCAACAGAAACTCTCCAACGTGGTGATCCTCGCCACTGGCGGCACCATTGCCGGCGCCGGCGCCAGCGCGGCCAACAGCGCCACCTACCAGGCAGCCAAGGTTGGCATCGAACAACTGATCGCCGGTATTCCCGAGTTGAGCCAAGTGGCCAACGTACGTGGCGAGCAGGTGATGCAGATCGCCTCGGAAAGCATCACCAATGAAAACCTGCTGCAACTGGGCCGCCGCGTAGCCGAGCTGGCCGATAGCAAGGACGTGGACGGCATCGTCATCACCCACGGTACCGACACTCTGGAAGAGACTGCCTACTTCCTCAACCTGGTGGAAAAAACCGACAAGCCAATCGTAGTCGTCGGCTCCATGCGCCCAGGCACCGCCATGTCGGCAGACGGCATGCTCAACCTGTACAACGCAGTATCCGTGGCCGGCAACAAAAGCTCCCGGGGCAAAGGCGTACTGGTGACCATGAACGACGAGATCCAGTCCGGTCGCGACGTCAGCAAGATGATCAACATCAAGACCGAAGCCTTCAAGAGCCCATGGGGCCCGCTGGGCATGGTGGTGGAAGGCAAGTCCTACTGGTTCCGCCTGCCAGCCAAGCGCCACACCATGGACTCGGAATTCGACATCAAGAACATCAAGAGCCTGCCTGACGTAGAAATCGCCTACGGCTACGGCAACGTCAGCGACACTGCCTACAAGGCTCTGGCTCAAGGTGGCGCCAAAGCCATCATCCACGCCGGTACCGGCAACGGCTCGGTATCTTCCCGCGTGGTACCGGCCCTGCAGGAACTGCGCAAGAACGGTGTGCAGATCATCCGTTCTTCCCACGTCAATGCTGGCGGTTTCGTACTGCGTAACGCCGAACAGCCTGACGACAAGTACGATTGGGTCGTGGCTCACGACCTGAACCCACAAAAAGCCCGCATCCTGGCCATGGTCGCCCTGACCAAGACCCAGGACAGCAAGGAACTGCAACGCATGTTCTGGGAATACTGATTCCCTGCTCGGCCGTATCAGGTCGAGCAAGCGCTCAACCGCTCACCCCAACGGGTGAGCGGTTCCCCTCCTGCGACTTCCCCGTGTTAAAAAATCCTCGGCTGTGATGAGACAAATGCGCAAAGCGTTGTCAGAGGAACTTCTTGAATTTTAAGCAGTTGCGAAATTTCCTACAGTTAAATACTGTATGTGCGTACAGCTTAATAAGGATTGTTCCGTGGCCACAACCCAAACACCCCTCAGCTCCTACGAACGCCTGGGTGTTCGCATCCAGAAAATCATCAACTCCCCTACCGCCCAGAAATCCAAGGCAGCGCTGATCTTTCGCCTGCCCGATGAACCACAGGAAGAATGGGAACGCCTTCTGGAGGAGATCGCCGAAAACGACAACGTCACCCTCGCCTATCGCGACGATGGCGGCGTGCAGATTTTCTGGATCGTGCCGAAGGAAGACTGAGTCGATGATTGTCCGTTGCCTGGCTGTACTGCTGTTTTTCGTTGCCCTGACTGCCCAAGCCGATGCACCTCGCACCTTCACTGAAGCCAAGAAGGTCGCGTGGAAACTCTATGCCCCTCAATCCACCGAGTTCTACTGCGGCTGCAAATACAATGGCAACCGGGTAAACCTGACAGCCTGTGGCTATGTGCCGCGCAAGAATGCCAAACGAGCCGAACGCATTGAGTGGGAGCACATCGTGCCGGCCTGGCAGATAGGCCACCAACGCCAATGCTGGCAACAGGGCGGGCGCAAGAACTGCTCGCGCAACGATACGACCTATCAACGCGCCGAAGCCGACCTGCACAACCTGGTGCCCAGCATCGGCGAAGTGAATGGCGACCGCAGCAACTTCAGTTTCGGCTGGCTCCCCGAACAGTCAGGTCAATATGGCTCCTGCCTGACCCAAGTGGACTTCAAGGCCAAGAAGGTCATGCCCCGCCCATCCATTCGCGGCATGATCGCCCGCACTTACTTCTACATGAGCAAGCAGTACGGGCTACGCCTGTCCAAGCAAGACCGCCAGCTCTTCGAAGCCTGGAACAAGACGTATCCAGTGCAGGACTGGGAGCGCCAGCGCAATCAGAGTGTGGCGTGTGTGATGGGGCGCGGTAACGAATTCGTTGGCGTGGTCAACCTCAAGGCCTGCGGTTGACACAAGATCGCCCGCGGAGGCGGGCGATCTCATCATGCGGGAAACAGCGTCACTGTGCGTCGTGATGCTCGATGACCGAGACATCGATATCACGCTTTTTCGCCTTGACCAGCTTCTCGACCACTTCGGCCTTCTTCGCTTCCGCCTCGGCCTGGGTAGCGAAAGGCCCGACCAAGACCCGTTGCTTGCCGTCCACTACCATCACATTGGACATGATCCCGTGCTCGATCAGCCAGCCGGTGAGATCGCTCACCGCCTGAGGCAGCTCACTGCCCACCAGCACATCCCACTGCGGCGCACCGGATACCTGCGCCGGCTGCACCTGCGCCGCCGAAGCGCTCTTGTTCGCCTCGACACGCTTGCCTTCGCCGCAACCGGCCAATCCCAATACCGCCAACGCTGCCACCGCTATCACTACTGTGCGCACAACCTACTCCCATAAAGTCAGACACAGGATTTTAGCACCCAAGGCGTGAGGGACCTTGTCACAAAATCGGTTCGAAACAGGAAGAATGATATTTATTGCGTCTGTATAGTTGCGCCTTGGGAATTTATAGATCTTCTGCGCGTCAGAAAGAGGCACCCACTGAGTGGAACTTCGCACTAATCTATACCTAAGACCGACCTCTGCACTGTTTCAAACTGGTGCCCTACCAAGCTATCAAGGAGAAGATCATGCTGATACTCACCCGCAAAGTCGGTGAAAGCATAAACATCGGTGACGACATTACGATCACCATTCTCGGCGTCAGCGGCCAACAGGTCCGTATTGGCATCAATGCACCAAAAGACGTTGCGGTACACCGCGAGGAAATCTACCAACGCATCCAGGCGGGACTTACTGCACCGGACAAACGCGAAACTCCTTGAATAATATGAGCACCAGCCTGTTGCCCACGCACAATGGCTGGCGCAACGCGTCTCTCGTTCGCCTTGAGCTTTTCTCCGCAGGTCACCTGAACCTCCCGATTCGGTGACAGGCACAGCCGGCCCCCAGCCACTGAACTGTCACCCCCCTTCGCCAACATCCCCTCCGAGAACAAACCCAACCTCCGGCTCCCGGCACGCAGCACCCTATCCGGCAAGCGTCGTGACGGGCCTGGCACTCAGGCATCCACCGACCTGGAACCCAGGTCCTCATTGAATCGCAGCAGGTAGCCATCCGGGTCCTGTACCAGCAGGTTCAACTGGCCGCGCAGCAAACCATCCTGCCGATACCAGCACTCCTGGATCGCCCTGCGCAGGACCACTCCCGCTTGCTCCAGGGCATTGGCCAACCCATGGATATCCGGGCACTCAATGGACAGGTTCATGCCTCGCCCCAAAGGTGCCTGCAAGGGACCGACACGCCACTCCGACTCTTCCAGGTCATCCTGCTCCAGCATCAGCTGGCTGCCATTGAAGGAGAGAAAAGCAAAGAAGTGCTCCGGCCGCTGGTACTCCACCTTGAAGCCCAGGGTATCGCGATAGAAAGACAGGCTACGCTCCAGGTCCGCCACCAGCATTTCCGGGACCAGGCTATTCATTTGAAACATCGTGGGCATCCATGGCTCGCTGATCGAACCGCGAGACTACCCCTCAAGCGGCTGACAATGCAGTCGTGCTTACCAACAATTACAATTGAGCCAGCATCACCCCTCTCGCCATGCCACTTGCGGCTACCACCATCAATACCAGCAGCAAGGCCTGCAGGTGACTGATACGAGCGAACAGCCCGGCTCGCCCGGTGTCAGGCATGGCACCGCGCGCCAGGGTCACCCGCCACCTGATGAAGGTCGACATGGGGAGGACTTCCAGCACCAGGATCGCGATGAACAACGCCATTTTCAGGTGAAACAACGGTTGGTGCAGGTAATAGTCCGTACCTTTCTCGTAGCCGCCGAACGCCCTGGGCAATCCAGTCGCCAACAACATCAGCGCCGTCAGCCCCCAGGCATTGTCAGCCATCAGCACCGAGCGAGCCCCTGCTTCGGCCTTCTCCAGTCGACGCAAAGCCGAGCCACGAGCCAGAACCGCTGCGAAAGCGCCAGCGAACCCCAACAAATGTACCGCCGCCAGAAACCAATGCATCAACATGGCGCTCGCCTCCATCTGATTGATCGACATATCCGGACAACTCATCAATGGCCCAAACGAAAAAACGACCTATCGCGAATCCGAGGATCCAACGATAGGTCGCCAGGTCATTCAATCCCTTAATGACCCGCCTGACTCAAGCATGGCGCTCGAGCAAGACCTTGCTCCACAACGTGAAGGCCGCCAAAGGCGTCCAGGCCGGGTTCGATGTGTGCTCCTGAAGACACAAGTAACGATTGCCCTCATAGCTCACCCCGTCCCCCTTGCGATAGTGCTGGCCAACACGCCACTCGGGGAACTTCGGATCGACCGCGCCACCTGCCGTCCTCGCAGTCACGCTGCGGCTGGGCAGGGACTCACGTCCCTGGGTATCGGTGGCAGTGACGAAGTAGTTGTACTGGGTATCAGGGTTCAATCCCTGATCGTCCAGGCCCAGGGACGCCGTGTTTCCCACGGCCTTGCCATCGCGATACAGAGTGTAGAACTCCACCGGGCGCACACTGCCGGAAAGACTCCAACTCAGCCGCACATTGTTGCGACCACTTTCCACCACCGCCAGGCTACCAGGAGCGCCCGGGCGCTCTGGTTCACCACCATCGCCATGGATCAACGGCGCATAGCGTTTACAAAACTCCCAGCTGTAGGGTGTCCCTTGCCGGTTGATGCCGTCATCCCAGTTCACCGACCAGGTCATCAGCCCCTTGATCCCGTGCCCCGCCTTCTGCAAACGCTTGAAGGCATTGCCCAGCGCCGCCGGATCGATGACATAGCCTGTGGCCGCTGCGTCAACGTTGCTCGGCAGGCCGATCACCAGTTTGTCCGCCGCAATGCGGGTAAAACCACGAGTTCCCGAAGCCAGGCTGTCGCTCAGGTAGAACAAGAAATCCTCTTTCATCGCATCATTGTTCTGGGCGATCCAGGCGCCCTGCCCGCCATTGGCTTCCGACACCCAGAGTCCATCTCCGCCCTGGTTGTAGCACTGCGGCGCAACAAAATCGTAATACCCCTCCAGTGCCTGCAAGTAGGCCACGTACTTGCCATTACTGGTCAGGTAGGGGAACTCCGGCGCCATGCTGATGATGAAGTGCTTGCCCTGGCCAGCGTAATGGTCCTTCACCAGCTTCAATGCCGCCGGCAATACGCTCTTGTTATCGGCAAAGTCGATGGCGCTCTGCTCCAGGTCGATGTCCAGGCCATCGAAGCCATAGGTTTCGACCAGGCGGATGATCTCGTTGGCCAAGGGCTGCTCGTTGCCCTTGTGCAACTCGATATGCGCATCGGCGCCACCCAGGGAAATCAACACTGCCCGCCCCTGGCTGTTGAGTACGCCCACCTGACGCCGGAACTCGGCGTCAGACAGGTTGTAGGGCTTGAAGGTGGGAATGCCGTTGCCTTTCATGAAGGCCACCGCCACCACGTTGTACTCCTTGGGTACATCCAGCAGGCTCAGGTTGGCGAACTGCCCGCGCTGGTAACCATCGGCGGCGCCAGCGGCCCAGTTGTGCCAGAAGCCCATGAGGATCTTCTTGCCGGCGAGGCTGGGCATCAGCGATGCGGCATCGGCGGCCTGGCTCTTGATCAAGGAAAAGTCGATTGTATCCATGTTCTATTCCTTCAGAACTATTAAAAGAGTTTCTTCCACCGCAACTTACTTGAAGTCCAGATCGAAGGCCTGATAGAAAGCGTTACCGGTATTGGCAACAATCCAGGCCAGAACTACAACATGGTGCCCCTTCTTGTTCTTGGGCAGCACGACTTCATGTTCGGTCTTGGCTTTCAATTCCGGGCCATGGGCGTGATACGGAACTTGAGTATAGAAGTCCTGATAAAAAGCCTTGGGCTCAAGTTGCGCACGGCTGATCCGTTGTTTCGGATCCCAGCCATCTTTGGTGATGAACCAGCTATAACCACGGGTAACGTGTGGAGCGCTGTAAACCCACTGCACCCGGAATACTTGCCCAGGCTCTACGTTCACCAGCGGCCAGCTGAATGGACGATTGAGTTTCTTCGACATTTCTTCGTCGGTGAAGTTGACGCAATCACGCGCATCAGTCTTGCCACCGCTGAGGATATGGCCATCCGCGGGCGGTGCGACACTGGGTTCGTCGCTACCGTAAGGGGCAGGAAACGGTCCGGCGCCCAGGGCTGGCAAGTTTTTTCCGCCTTCCATTTCGTTGACCTGCCAGGTGCCCAGGAGACCCAGATCCACCGCCACCGAACCGCGGCTGGAAGGAGATACGACACGACCATGTTTAAGTTGAGTTTGTGGCTTATTCATTTCTTTCACTCCATTGATTAATTAAAACTCGCTCTTGGCGAGCACTTTTAACTTAGCGCACTTTTTTCGATTTTTTCATGCCCTCAGCAAGTAACCACTTCGACCAATTTGCAAAAAACAGCGCAAAGCCCATTAAACACTGGACTTTCTTATTTGCACTGACAATTTGAAGAGTCAATGTATTACACGCTTTTCTGGAGCAAAAATGACTTTTCCCCGGTTTATTCCAGAGAAGAACTTGAAACTAAGCCTGAAAAATCAAAGTTCCAAAAACGACAAAACCCGGCCAGGGCCGGGTTTGCAGGAAACGCGCTGAAGGCTTGCGCCAGGGGGGGGGAACTACAAGCAGGTGGCCAAAGCCGCCAATCGACGTTTGGAAACAAAGTTGTCTTCGACGGCGTAGAAACGGATAGCGGTTGCCGCCCCTTCGGCCTTGATATCCACGAAAGATTCGGCGGACCGGGTATACACCGTGTAGCCACCGCCCTTGCCCGACTCCAGATAGGCGGCGGCGTCGACGCCGAATACAGCCTCATCCTGCCAGGCGAACTGCACGCACTGCGCCACTAACTGATCGGCCTTGGCCGAACTCAAGGTTTTGGCGGGGGCCTTGGCCCGCGCATCATCCATGGTGGAGCTTGCACAGCCGGCCAACAGAGCCGCCACCGTTACCGCCATCAAAACCCGCATGCTGCCTCCTGGTCGCGTAAAAACGCGAGAGTATCGCTCAGGCGCTGGAAAAAAGCCGTCCAGGGGCGAGAAAAAACCCGCGCCGGGATTCAACATTCGGCCAGGGACGACGCCAACTGGGCTATAGCCTCCTGGTCGTCATCACCAAGATGACGGTAGTTCTGGATGATGCTGCTTTCATCGGCGCTCAGGCTGCCCTCGGGCAGGCGTGAAGGCTCGCCGGTCAATACGTAGAGCAGGTCGACCCCATGGCGTCCGATCGCCATCAGGTAATCCGACTTGGGCACCCGCTCACCGCTCTCATAGCGCCCCTGGGCGTTGGCCTCGACCCCACCGATAGCCCCGAATTCCTGCTGGGAAAGCCCCAGCGCCTTGCGCTGTTCTTTCAAGCGCTCACCGAAGGTCTGCATAACCATCCTCATTCGACAAGGTGATGGTTGTTACGACCGCGACCATTGGCGAAGGTGCCCATTGTGTAAAATGGCCCATTGCCAGCCATCGGACAAACGATTAACCTTCGCGCCCCTTCCCACACTTTTGACAAGGAGACTCATCATGGAACAGCTGATCACCCCTTGCAGGACGTGCCTGGTTTAAACGCTGCATCCGCTATTCGTTAGCGCCTTCGCTTAATCCCGCTTCGTCCTGCCATTACCTGAATATTTTTTCCAATCAGGAATTGGACATGGACACTTGCATCCGTCATTTGTCGAACGGCGTCTCTCTGATCGCCTCCGACACCACCTGGATCGAAGACAAAGCGCTCCAGCAACTGCACACCACCGCCCAACTGCCCGGCATGCGCCAGGTCGTCGGCATGCCTGACTTGCATCCCGGCCGGGGCTACCCGGTAGGCGCGGCATTTTTTTCCACCCAGGTGATCTACCCAGCCCTGGTGGGCAACGACATCGGCTGCGGCATGGCGCTGTGGCAAACCGATATTTCCAGCATTCGCCCGAACCTCGACAAGCTGGAAAAGAAGATCGGCAACATCGACCTTCCACTGGATGAGCAGTGGGATGAAGAACGTGAGCAACTGGGCCTGCCGGTGACCGGCCACGAGCACTCCCTGGGCACCATTGGGGGTGGCAACCACTTCGCCGAGCTGCAACAGCTCGACCAGGTGTACGACACCGAGGCCCTGCAAGCGCTGGAGTTAAATCCCAAGGCCCTGCTCCTGCTGGTGCACAGCGGCTCCCGAGGCCTGGGGGAAGCCATCCTGCGCCGCCACGTGGACCAGCACGGGCATCAGCCCCTGGAGGTCGACAGCGTCGCCGGCGCCCAGTATCTGCAGCAACACAATGAGGCCTTGCGCTTCGCCGAGGCCAATCGCCGGTTGATCGCCGAGCGGCTGCTTGGCAACCTGCGGGCCAAGGGACATGCCGTACTGGACATCAACCACAACCTGGTGTCGCCGGCTAACGTCGACGGAATCAGTGGCTGGCTGCATCGCAAAGGGGCCACGCCTTCGGACGTGGGACCGGTGGTCATCCCGGGCTCCCGGGGCGACTACAGCTACCTGGTGCAACCCATCCCGGCCACCGCCAGCCTCTATTCCCTGGCCCACGGGGCTGGACGCAAATGGCTGCGCAGCGACTGCAAGGGCCGCCTGGATGCGCGCTTCAGCTTCGAGCAGCTCAAGCGCACCCAACTGGGCAGCCGGGTGATCTGCGAAGACCGCGGCTTGATGTACGAGGAGGCCCCCGAAGCCTACAAGAGCATCGACAGCGTAGTGGGCAGCCTGCGTGATGCCGGGCTGGTGAAGATCATCGCCCGGCTCAAGCCGGTACTGACCTATAAACGCCGGGGGTGCTGCTGATGTTGTTGCTACAACTATCATCGGCCCAAGGACCGGTCGAATGCGAAATCGCAGTCACCAAAGCCTTGCGCCAACTGTACCGCGAGGCCGAAACCCTTGGCGTTCGCATCAGCATCGTGGAACAGATTGCCGGCTATGGCGGCAACCACTGCAAGTCGGTCCTGACCAGCCTCAACGGCGAGCAGGCCGAGGAGCTGGCCCAGCGCTGGACCGGCACCCTGCTCTGGAGCTGCAAGAGCCCTGATCGCCCTGGGCACAAGCGCAAGAATTGGTATTTCGCCGGCCAGCTCTTCAGCCCCGCACAGGACGTGATGGAAGGTGAGATCCGGTTTGAGACGATGCGCTCATCTGGCCCCGGAGGACAACACGTGAATACCACCGACTCTGCGGTGCGCGCCACGCACTTGGCAACCGGTATCAGCGTGAAAGTACAGTCCGAACGCAGCCAACACGATAACAAGCGCCTGGCCCGCCTATTGATCCAGCAGCGCATGGAAGCTCGGCAACAACAAGGCGAGGAGCAATTGCGACAAGAACGCCGCTATGCTCACCACCAGGTGGAACGCGGCAATCCTGTTCGCACCTTCAGTGGCATTACCTTTACCCCTCAAGAGTAAGTTTTCACAGGGGAGCTGCCTCGCAGCCCCCTCTTCAGGGCGCCTACACCCAGAACCTAAGGGCGTCTGACAGCGATCATAAAAAGCAGCGCATCCGACCATCAGTCAACAATTGGGCGGCCTAGGGAAAACATGGTCTATGCTGGGCTAGGAACATTCCTTGCGTCGGTTGTTTATGCTATCCGAAGCCAATAGCTACAGGCTCGACCCCTTTGCGAGAATAAGATGACCTCTCACTTTTACTGAGAAAATAAACACTTGCATGAATTTAATTTCCAAATTAATTTAGAAGGCTGCCAAAATTATGCCACCAGATGCAAGCGGCTATTAACTCAGTAAAAAGCTAAACTCATGCTGTTTTTGACGATATCTGAGATCTCACTAATCTGGGTACACATGAAAAATGTGACAACTCTCATGAACGGACAAAGCTTGCTGCTGTCTAACGAGCTCATCAGGCATCAGAGTCATTCACAATAGTCTCTTTAGTCTATTGAAAAATAAGGTATATACTTTTTTGAACATGCGCTCCCAGCCTCAACTACAAACATCTACAGAAGAAATTGATTTGCTCGAATTATTCAGCTCAATCTGGCGACAGCGCACGACTGTAATCAGCGTCACACTGTTAGCTGGGTTAATCGGTACCGGCTATGCATTTTTAGCACCTCGCGAGTACCAGGTCAGCAGCGTATTACGACCTGCCGCGATCAATGAGCTCGACGCGCTGAACCGCTCAGAAATTTATACGCTCCCCCCGGCAGAAGCACTAAATAAAGTAGGTGCTAGAATAGACTCCTACGACGCCCGCCTAAGCTTCTTCAAGGCCAATCCTGAACTATTCAAAGCGTTTAAAAAGCCAGGGCAAAGTCTGGAACAAGGATTCGAAGAGTTTAATAATAACTCCCTTAGCCTTGTACTCCCAGACCCAAAGAAAGTCGACCTCAGCAGCTACATCCAACTAAACATGCAATACCCCGAGGACACCAATGGCACCGCAATTCTCAACGGCCTTGTTGACCATGCTATTGGGCTAGAGCGAGCACAAATTGCCGCCGACCTGAAAGTCATCATCAACAACCGCCTAACAGAACTTCAAGGCAAGATTGATGTTGCTCGCTCAAACTATGAAATTGACAAGGAGTGGAGAATTGCCAAGTTACTGGAGGCCGATAAAATAAAACGTGCCCAGCTGCAAGATGAATTAGCTGGCCTACGACTCCAGATGAACAAAGTTCGCGCCAATAGAATCGCAGAACTGGGCGAAGCGATCTCCATAGCAAAGTCAATGGGAATCAGGACCCCCACCACCCCGTCCAGCATGGCTACCGCCGACAGCAAGCCAAATCAGGTCATGCGAACAGAAGTTAACAACCAAGCCATCCCGCTGTACTTCATGGGAACCGAAGCGCTTGAAGCAGAGCGCGACACGCTGCAGAAGCGTAAAAATGACGACTTCACCAACGAGCGCGTAGCTGAAATTGCCAAGGAGCTGAAACTGCTGGAAGCCAACCGAGAAGTCGAAACGATGAACAAGCGCGTAAACGAAGATATATTCCTGCAGAATATAGAAACCCTACGCGCCGAAAAAGCCAGATTGAGTAATCTGAACATCGACATGAGCACACTGAAACTAGTGACCATAGACCGCCGCGCACTACAGCCTCGAGCACCAGCAAAGCCCAAGAAAGCACTCGCAATAGCCCTTAGTCTTGCTGGTGGCCTTATGCTGGGCATGCTCGCCGCATTGACCCGCAATACCATCCAGTCTCGCCGAAAAGCAGCACTCAGCAAACCTACCCACCATTAATGCTCACCTCACTAAGATAGAGAAACAAAATACCTGGTAATCCGGAGCCCGCCTCCGGATGCCAAATCTCTATTTCCCCCTAGAGCGCGACCACTCAACTTCAGGCTTTTAGTAGACAAGCAACCCCGAACACGACGTCAAGTTTTTCTCGACTTGGTTGACACCTACTCATCATATAATTGATGCAGTCGAACCCAGCTCTACCGATGTATCAAGTAATGATCAATGTATCGGGACACCTCTTGAACCATCATATAGCCCGCGATTGATATCTATTCAGCCTTCAAGCTGCGATACACACCAACAGTTCAACGACTACTCGCGCCTTGATGCACGCGATAATGCCAGAGCAACTGACTACAAGCCCTGACGCGAGTGAAATAACACCTCGCGCCTGAGGTACCCCTCGCCGTTCGCTACCACGCCCTACGCCTTGATGCATCCGACTTGCTCGACAGCACCCAGCCTGGGCAACGGAGGACGGTGGAAAGCGCCCCAAGCATTTCGATGCTCTATCCATACCATGACTGCAATGGCGCCCCTCAACATTCGCTGGCGTGGCGTCGCCAACGACGCAACACTGGCGATCGACTACTTATCGTGAGCAACCTTCTGACGCGCTCGAAGAGAAATGCCTGCCGGATCAGGCAGCACCCCTCCCGGAACAAATAAAGTTCAAGCTCGAACGCTAATGGCAGGATCCAGGAAGGGGGGGGAGCAGACTTTCTCACGTGCTGCTGCCAAGGGATTGGCCGAACACAACAATACAGAGCTCACGCCGGCTAAGCGGGAAGTAGAGAAAAAGCATCGACGCCATACGCTCAACGGACAAGATTGATTATTGAGGCCGCGCCCACGCCAACCTGGCAGAAGCGTGCTATACGCCCGCCCCGGCCAGCCTTTAGCGTCGGTACAACACAGTGTCCCGCTAAAGCCAGCTGTCGATATAGAGAAAAATACACCTACCGCCTCACCAGAAAAGACACTGGATGATGAACAACCTGCGCACCTAAAAATCACTACAGACGCTGCGCAGGGCGGTCGGGAAACGCTTGAGGTCGCCACTGGCGTCGCCACGCGGCACTACAGGCCAAAGGCTCACAGCCTTGGAACGATCGATGTCAAGAATCATTGGACATCAGCTACACACGACCCCATCACCTGAAAGCTCAGCAAGGCCTGGAACGCTGTGTACGCCCATGAGCGCGCTCCAGCCAACGAGCCCAACTCTTCATGAGATCTGTGCCTAGGAGCATTGCTGCACAAGCAACAAAATCTACCCCAGGAATATGCTCAGACTCTCACAGGACACGCGGACGAGAAAATGACAACGCACTATCAAGTGGGGCACAGCGAAAAGAAGATCGAGCACCTGGAGGCGTGCGCCGAGCTGGCGTTCTGAGATGGGAGTCTTGCAAAAGTTTTGCAGAAGCTTTGCAGAAGCTTTGAAAACCGCAGACAACAAAAAAGGGCTCACCTTTCGGTGAACCCTTTTTAGACCGCCCAGCAGAGCGGATTTTGTTTGGTAGGCGCGATTGGACTCGAACCAACGACCCCCACCATGTCAAGGTGGTGCTCTAACCAACTGAGCTACGTGCCTGCTGTGAGGCGGCATTCTACGGAATTCCGGAGGGGTGTCAACACCTTTTTTTCAGCTAAGCCTATGAATATGCGAATTTTTTAATTCCCGAGGGGTGAAGAAGTTTTTCGCCTGCTCTGGCAGCCCATTTGCAACTCAGGTAGCATCGCCGCACTCGTAAAATATATTAAACACAAGAGGTCGCAGGATGGCGCACATTCCATACCCACAGTCCTATTACGCCGCTTCAGCCAACGCCGCCCCGGAACGCCCCCAACTGCAAGGCGAGATGGAAACCGACGTCTGCGTGATCGGTGCGGGTTACACCGGCCTGTCCAGCGCCCTCTTCCTCCTGGAGAACGGCTTTCGCGTCACGGTACTGGAGGCCGCCAGGGTCGGCTTCGGCGCTTCCGGGCGCAACGGCGGACAGATCGTCAACAGCTACAGCCGCGACATCGATGTGATCGAGCGCAGCGTCGCCCCCAAGCAAGCGCAACTGCTGGGGCAGATGGCGTTCGAGGGGGGCAAGATCATTCGCGAACGCATCGCCAAGCACAAGATCCAGTGCGACCTGAAAGACGGCGGCGTGTTCGCAGCCCTGACTGGCAAGCAGATGGCTCACCTGGAGTCACAGAAGCGCCTGTGGGAGCGTTACGGCCACACTCAACTGGAACTGCTGGATGAGCGCCGGATTCGCGAAGTCGTGGCCAGTGACCAGTACCAGGGCGGCATGCTCGATATGAGCGGCGGCCACATCCATCCGCTGAACCTGGCTTTGGGCGAAGCGGCCGCCGTCGAGTCCCTGGGCGGCATCATCCACGAACAATCCCCTGCCGTGCGCATCGAGCGTGGAGCCTCTCCCGTGGTGCACACCCCCCAGGGCAGGGTCCGCGCCAAGTTCGTGATCGTTGCTGGCAATGCCTACCTGGGCAACCTGATTCCGGAGCTCGCAGCCAAGTCCATGCCTTGCGGCACCCAGGTGGTCACCACCGAGCCCCTGGGCGACGAACTGGCAGCCAGCCTGCTGCCTCAGGACTATTGCGTCGAGGACTGCAATTACCTGCTCGATTACTATCGCCTCTCCGGCGACAAGCGCCTGATCTTCGGCGGCGGCGTGGTGTATGGCGCCCGGGACCCAGCGAACATCGAGGCGATCATCCGCCCGAAGATGCTCAAGGCCTTCCCGCAGCTCAAGGATGTGAAGATCGACTATGCCTGGACCGGCAACTTCCTGCTGACCCTCTCGCGCCTGCCGCAAGTTGGTCGCCTGGGAGACAACATCTACTACTCCCAGGGCTGCAGCGGCCATGGCGTGACCTATACCCACCTGGCCGGCAAGGTCCTGGCAGAGGCCCTGAGAGGCCAGGCAGAGCGCTTTGACGCCTTCGCCAACCTGCGTCACTACCCCTTCCCTGGCGGGCACGCACTACGCGTCCCATTCAGCGCCCTGGGAGCCTGGTACTACAGCCTGCGGGACAAGCTCGGTTTCTGACGAGGCTGTTCTTCACCCACAAAAAAACCGCCAGCCAGGCGGTTTTTTTTGTGGGCAAACCATAACGATAGAAACTACAGAGGCGAAAAACAAAAAAACCCGGTCTTGCGACCAGGGTCTTTGCTGTTTCGTTGCATCAAGGCGTTCAGTGGTCCTTGAGGCATATATGGCGCAGCGGACGGGACTCGAACCCGCGACCCCCGGCGTGACAGGCCGGTATTCTAACCGACTGAACTACCGCTGCGTATCGCTTGGACTTACATCCAGGTGAAACTTTTAAATCGTCTGACCAAGACCCTAAGGCTTTCGATCTCAAACCAGGCGAACCTGATCTGGAAAATATGGCGCAGCGGACGGGACTCGAACCCGCGACCCCCGGCGTGACAGGCCGGTATTCTAACCGACTGAACTACCGCTGCGCGTCGGTTGGAGGCTTCCTTGGAAGCTTCCGCCTTTCTTTCGAAAGGTACTCAGGAAGTGGTGGGTGATGACGGGATCGAACCGCCGACCCTCTGCTTGTAAGGCAGATGCTCTCCCGGCTGAGCTAATCACCCTTTGCTTCGCTGAGGCCGCGAAATTTACGCACGTATCGAAGCTAAGTCAATAGCAGGATTGAAGTTTTTTCAAAAAACAACTTCAAGCACCAAGCTGCATGCCCAAGGAAAAACGCGAACGGTGCGCCAAGGCATCACCGCTCCAACCTCCTTACCTGCAGAAAACTTCAGCCCTGGTAAATCATCTTCTTGGACATACCACCGTCCACCACGAATTCCTGGCCGGTGACGAACCCTGAATTACGCGACAACAGCCAAGCCACCATCGCCGCCACATCCTCCACGGTCCCGACCCTACCAGCCGGGTGCTGGGCATGATCGGCCTCCGACAATGGCTCCAGGCGCCGCACTGCTGGATCACGGGCATCGATCCAGCCCGGGCTCACCGCATTGACACGGATCTCAGGCCCCAGGCTGACAGCCAAGGCATGGGTCAAGGCCAGCAAGCCGCCCTTGCTCGCCGCGTAGGCCTCGCAATCCGACTCGGATTGACGGGCACGGGTGGAAGCTAGGTTGACGATCACACCACCATGGGCTCGAAGATAAGGCGCACAGTGCTTGGCCAGCAGCATCGGCCCGCCAAGATTCACCGCCAACACGCGATTCCAATGCCCCAGGTCCAGGCTTTCCAGGGTCATGTTGTGCGGATCAGCCATAGCGGCATTACACACCAGGGCATCCAGGCGCCCGAAACGCCCCAAAACCTCGGCAACCCCCTCGGCCACCTGCTCTTCGTCGGCGACATCCATGGCAATGAACAAGGCATTTTCGCCCAGTACCTGTGCCACTTTTGGACCGCGCTCTCGATCAAGATCGGCAAGGACCACCTGCCAGCCATCACACAGCAGCCAGGTCGCGATACCCAGGCCAATCCCACGGGCCGCACCGGTAACCAGTGCGACGCGACCGTTGCCGCCCCCCTGGGGTGCTGACAACTCGATCACAAGGCAGCCAGGCCGCGAGCCAGGTCGGCCTGCAGGTCGGCAACGTCTTCCAGGCCAACGGCAATACGGATCAAGCTATCGCGAATGCCCGCAGCCTCACGTTCCTGAGGCGCCAGGCGCCCATGGGAAGTAGTACTCGGATGGGTAATGGTGGTCTTGCTATCACCCAGGTTGGCGGTGATGGAGACCAAGCGAGTAGCATCGATGAAGCGCCACGCCCCCTCCTTGCCTCCCTTGACCTCGAAGCTCACCACGGCACCGAAACCGCGCTGCTGGCGCTTGGCCAATTCATGCTGCGGATGACTGGCAAGCCCTGCGTAATGCACTTTCTCCACGCCAGGCTGCTGCTCCAGCCACTGCGCCAGGGCCAAGGCATTGGCACAATGGGCACGCATACGCAAACTGAGAGTCTCCAACCCCTTGAGAAAGACCCAAGCATTGAAGGGACTCAGGGTCGGCCCTGCGGTACGCAGAAAACCCACCACCTCTTTCATCTGTTCGCTGCGACCAGCGACAACACCGCCCATGCAGCGGCCCTGGCCGTCGATGAACTTCGTAGCCGAATGCACCACCACATCAGCCCCAAGCATCAAGGGTTGCTGCAACGCAGGCGTGCAGAAACAGTTGTCCACCACCAGCATCGCCCCCTTGGCGTGGGCCACCTCGGCGAGCGCGGCGATATCCACCAGTTCAGCCAGCGGATTGGATGGCGACTCGACGAACAACAATTTGGTATTGCTCTTGATCGCCGCATCCCAGCCAGACAGGTCTGCCAAAGGCACGTAGTCGACCTGCACACCAAAGCGCTTGAAGTACTTTTCGAACAGACTGATGGTGGAGCCGAACACGCTGCGCGAGACCAGTACATGGTCACCAGCGCTGCACAGGCTCATGACCACGGAAAGAATGGCAGCCATGCCAGTGGCCGTAGCCACGGCCTGCTCGGCCCCCTCGAGGGCCGCGATGCGCTCCTCGAAAGAACGCACGGTGGGATTGGTATAGCGCGAATAGACGTTGCCTGGCACCTCGCCCGCGAAGCGCGCGGCCGCGTCGGCGGCCGTACGGAACACATAGCTGGAGGTGAAGAACATCGGGTCACCATGCTCGCTCTCCGGCGAGCGGTGCTGGCCGGCACGCACCGCCAGGGTATCGAACGCTACACCTTCAAGGTCGCTGTCGAGCCGACCCGCATCCCAATCCTGACTCATGCCACCTACTCCTAATCTCTTCGTGAATACTCTGGATCAGTTGTTGTACAGATCGATGATCGCACTGACCGCCTGGGTCTTGGCTTTCGAGGCATCGTTGCGGGCGTTCTCGATCTTGTTCAGATACGCCTCGTCGACATCGCCGGTGACGTATTTGCCATCGAAGACCGCGCAATCGAAGTTCTCGATCTTGATCTTGCCACCACCGACAGCCTCGATCAGGTCCGGCAGGTCCTGGTAGATCAGCCAGTCGGCACCGATCAGATCGGCCACGTCCTGGGTGGAACGATTGTGGGCGATCAGCTCGTGGGCGCTCGGCATGTCGATACCGTACACGTTCGGATAACGCACGGCTGGGGCCGCGGAGCAGAAGTAGACGTTCTTCGCGCCAGCCTCACGGGCCATCTGGATGATCTGCTTGCAGGTGGTGCCACGCACGATGGAGTCGTCCACCAGCATCACGTTCTTGCCGCGGAACTCCAGCTCGATGGCATTGAGCTTCTGGCGTACGGACTTCTTGCGCGCCGCCTGGCCCGGCATGATGAAGGTCCGGCCGATGTAGCGATTCTTCACAAAACCTTCGCGGAACTTGACCCCCAGGTGGTTGGCCAATTCCAGGGCCGCGGTACGGCTGGTATCCGGGATCGGGATCACCACATCGATGTCATGCTCGGGGCGCTCGCGCAGGATCTTCTCGGCCAGCTTCTCGCCCATGCGCAGGCGCGCCTTGTAGACCGAGACGCCGTCGATGATCGAATCAGGACGAGCCAGGTACACGTGCTCGAAGATGCACGGGGTGAGCTGCGGGTTGGTGGCGCATTGGCGAGTGTAGAGCTTGCCTTCCTCGGTGATGTAGACCGCCTCGCCCGGCGCCAGATCGCGGATCAGGGTGAAGCCCAGCACATCCAGGGACACGCTTTCGGAGGCGATCATGTACTCCACGCCTTCATCGGTATGGCGCTGGCCGAACACGATCGGACGGATGCCATGGGGGTCGCGAAAGCCAACGATGCCGTAGCCGGTGATCATTGCCACCACCGCATAACCACCCACGCAGCGGTTGTGTACATCGGTCACCGCGGCAAACACATCTTCCTCGGTGGGCTGCAGCTTGCCGCGCTGGGCCAGCTCGTGAGCGAACACGTTGAGCAGCACCTCAGAGTCGGAGCTGGTGTTGACATGGCGAAGATCGGACTCGTAGATCTCCTTGGCCAACTGCTCGACATTGGTCAGGTTGCCGTTGTGCGCCAAGGTGATGCCGTAGGGCGAGTTGACATAGAACGGCTGGGCCTCGGCAGAGGTAGAGCTGCCTGCGGTCGGGTAACGCACATGACCAATGCCCATGTGACCAACCAGGCGCTGCATATGCCGTTGCTGGAACACATCACGGACCAGGCCATTGTCCTTGCGCAGGAACAGCCGGCCATCATGACTGGTCACGATACCGGCAGCGTCCTGGCCGCGGTGCTGGAGGACGGTTAGCGCGTCATACAGCGCCTGATTGACGTTCGACTTACCGACGATACCGACGATGCCACACATGCGACGCAACCCCTACTTAATGAAACTGAACTGAACCCATCTTACTGAGGCGTTTTGGCCGGTAAGAGGTGCTCCTTGAACGGTATTTCAGCGGGTACGCTGATACCGCTGGCCAGCCACTGACTGCTCCAACCCAGGATCAGGTTCTTGGACCAGTCTGCAACCAATAGAAATTGTGGCACCAGCCGAGACTGTTGCCACCAGGAATCCTGTTGTACCGGCCCGAGACTCAGAAGCCCGACCGCAACAACCACCAGCAACGCGCCACGGGCCGCGCCGAAGGCCATGCCCAGGAATCGATCGGTACCGGAAAGACCAGTGACGCGAATCAATTCGCCGATGAGATAATTGACCATTGCGCCCACCAGCAAGGTGGCGACAAACATGATTGCGCAGCCCGCGATCACGCGAGCCGAAGGAGTTTCGATATAGGCGCCGAGGTACTCGGACAGTGAGCCACCGAACATCCAGGCGACGACTCCTGCGATGATCCAGGTAAGCAACGACAAGGCTTCTTTGACGAAACCGCGGCTCAAGCTGATCAAAGCGGAAATGGCGATTATCGCAACAATCGCCCAGTCGACCCAGGTAAATGGCACAGTGCAGCCTACAGACAGATAAGGCGGCGCATTTTAACAGAGCGCTTGGCTGTCGGTAAGCTGCGATTCACTATGCTTTCAAAATCAGGCAGATAGCCTCAACCACGCTCGGGCTGGAAACGCACCACGAACCCCTTGAGGTTCTGCTGACGTCCCAATAGGTCACGCAGGCGATCAGCCTCGGCCCGCTCGATCAATGGCCCGACGAATACCCGGTTCTTGCCCTCGGCAGAGCGGATATAAGCGTTATAACCCTGGCTACGCAGGGTTTTCTGCAGGTTTTCTGCACCCTCCCGGCTCGACAGGCTGGCCAACTGAATCGACCAACTGACGGACAAGCCATTGGCATCGACCCGGCTTTGAGTGGTGTCGGGCTTGGCTGCTACCACCGGCTGCGCAGGTGCAGGCGCGGGGGTCGGAGCAGGTTTCGGCGCTGGCGCTGGCTTGCTCGCCACCGGAGCTGGTGCAACTACCGGTGCACTCGGTGCGATTGGCGTAGAGGGCGCCGGCTGCTGTACCGCCACCTCATCGGCGGGGACCGAACCTTCAGGCAGCGGCTGCGGCTCCGGAACCACCACCGGCTCGACCTGGACTTGAGGCATGGCCGAAGGCTGTGGCGCGGCTGGCGCCTCGACCACGACATGACGCTGCTCGTCCTCTCGCGAGAACAGCATTGGCAGGAAGATCACTGCCAATGCCACCAGCACCAGGGCCCCAACCATGCGCTGCTTGTAGACGTTATCCAACATAGCCATGTGCAGCTTCCTCCGTGGAGCGCCGGGCAAGCCACTCGAGCGCCTCGGCAACACAATAAAAAGACCCGAACAACAAGATTTCGTCACCGGCATCGGCCTGCGCACATTGCGCCTCCAACGCTGCAGCCACGCTGGCATAAGACGCCACCGCGACCCCAAGGTTCTCTAGCGCAGCCTGCAGATCAGCCACCGGACGGGCTCGCGGCGAATCCAGAGGGGCCACGGCCCAGTGCTGGACCGACGACGCCAAGCACTCGATCACACCCGACAGGTCCTTGTCGGCCAGCAAGCCGAACACCGACAACCGCCTGCCAGCCACTGGCCGACGAGCCAGGCGCTCGGCCAAGTACTGCGCAGCGTGTGGGTTATGCCCAACATCCAGCAGCAAATCGACGGACTTCCCTTGCCACTGCACACGGCGGCGATCCAGGCGCCCGGTCACTCGGGTCTGCTGCAAAGCAACGCCAATCCGCTCCGGCGACCAAGGCAACCCCGTCAGCAGATAGGCCTGCAAAGCCAAGGCTGCGTTTTCCATGGGCAAGTCCAGCAACGGCAAGTCCTGCAACTCCACCTGGTTGCCCTGGGCGTCCAGGCCCCGCCATTGCCAATGGGTATCCGTCAGGCCCAGGTCGAAATCGCGCCCCCGGAGAAAGAACGGGCAACCCAGCTCCCGAGCCTTGTCCAACAACGGCTGCGGTGGATTCAAGTCACCACACAAGGCCGGCGCACCAGCACGGAAGATCCCCGCCTTCTCAAAAGCCACCGACTCCCGAGTGTCTCCAAGGTATTCCACATGGTCGACGCCAATGCTTGTTACCAGGGCGATGTCGGCATCCACCAGGTTCACCGCATCCAGGCGCCCACCCAGACCGACCTCCAGCACCACCGCATCCAGGGACGCATTCTGGAACAACCAGAACGCCGCCAGGGTCCCCATCTCGAAATAGGTCAGGGAGATATCGCCGCGCCCAGCTTCCACCGCAGCAAAGGCTTCGCACAGCTGCTCATCGCTAGCCTCGACGCCATTGATCTGCACCCGCTCGTTGTAACGCAGCAGGTGCGGCGAGCTGTAGACCCCCACCTGCAAGCCCTGGGCCCGCAACAAAGAGGCGATAAAAGCGCAGGTGGAGCCCTTGCCGTTGGTACCGGTGACAGTGATCACCCGGGGCGCCGGCTTGCCCAACCCCATGCGGGATACTACCTGCTGCGAGCGCCCAAGCCCCATGTCGATGGCCGAAGGGTGCAACTGCTCGAGGTAGGCGAGCCAATCGCCCAGGGTGCGCTGGGTCATAGGTTTGCAGGAGCCGGTGGAACCACGATCGGCTCAACAGGCACCGCCACGAACTCAGGCGTCGGCAACCCCATCAGCTGGGCCAGCAAACTGCCCAGACGCGGACGCAGGTCCTGGCGGGAAATGATCATGTCGATCGCGCCATGCTCCAGCAGGAACTCACTGCGTTGGAAGCCTTCAGGCAGCTTCTCGCGCACGGTCTGCTCGATCACTCGAGGACCGGCGAAACCCACCAGCGCCTTGGGCTCGGCGACGATCACATCGCCCAGCATCGCCAGGCTGGCAGACACACCGCCATAGACCGGATCGGTCAGCACGGAAATGAAGGGAATCCCCTCTTCACGCAGGCGAGCCAGCACGGCCGAAGTCTTGGCCATCTGCATCAAGGAGATCAGCGCCTCCTGCATCCGCGCGCCACCGGAGGCGGAGAAGCACACCATTGGGCAGCGATTTTCCAGGGCATAGTTGGCCGCTCGCACGAAGCGCTCACCGACGATAGCGCCCATGGAGCCACCCATGAAGGAGAACTCGAAAGCAGAAACCACCACCGGCATGCCCAGCAAGGTACCGCTCACGGAGACCAGGGCGTCTTTCTCGCCGGTCTGCTTTTGCGCCGCACTCAGGCGGTCCTTGTACTTCTTGCCGTCGCGAAACTTCAAGCGATCGACCGGCTCCAGGTCAGCGCCCAGCTCGGTACGCCCCTCGACATCAAGGAAGATATCGATGCGCGCACGCGCGCCAATCCGCATGTGGTGGTTGCACTTGGGGCAAACGTCCAGGGTCTTTTCCAGCTCTGGACGATAGAGCACAGCCTCGCAGGATGGGCACTTGTGCCAAAGGCCTTCGGGCACCGAGCTTTTCTTCACCTCGGAGCGCATGATCGAAGGGATCAGTTTGTCTACTAACCAGTTGCTCATGCTTTCTTTCTCCAGTACCGGCGGCCCGAACGCTCTGGTTCAAGGCCCCGCGTATGCCCTTGAGCTAAATTCATGTGTACGGCGACGATCGATTCGCTACCGCGGTCAGCACCTGGCTCGACCTGCCCGCAGCGAACTTTTCCTCAACCATCCCGGCAACCTGCAATAGAGCGGTTGCCACTCGATTCCGACCCCGCCCGAAGGCAGGGCCTACCTGTTTTGTACAGTGGAGTTATGGACGGCGGCAGACTGCCAGCCGTCACATCGGCTCACTGTTGTGACGCACTGCCTGCAAGAACGCCTGGATCTTTGCGTGATCCTTGATCCCCTTGCTCCGCTCCACCCCTCCACTGACGTCCACCGCATAAGGACGGACCTGGGCGATCGCCGACGCGACATTCTGGGCCGACAGGCCGCCAGCAAGGATGATCGGCTTGCTCAACCCCTGAGGAACCAGAGACCAGTCGAAGGCCTCGCCGGTTCCACCCGGGACGCCCTCGACATAGGTATCCAGCAGAATGCCACTGGCACGCGGATAGGCCAGACAGGCCGCGGCGATGTCGTCTCCGGCCTTGACCCGCAGAGCCTTGATGTAAGGGCGGTGATAACCTTCGCAATCGGCTGCCGACTCATCGCCGTGGAACTGCAAGAGATCCAGCGGCACGGCATCGAGGATTTCCCCCAGCTCACAACGACTGGCATTGACGAACAGCCCGACAGTGGTCACGAAAGGTGGCAAGGCGCCGATGATCGCCCGGGCCTGTTGCACGCTCACCGCTCTCGGGCTCTTGGCATAGAACACCAGCCCTATGGCGTCAGCCCCTGCCTCCACGGCTGCCAGCGCATCCTCTATGCGGGTAATCCCACAAATTTTGCTGCGAACGGCTGGCATATCGTTTGAACCCCTGGGCTAAACCGAGAAAGTTTCGGATGGTAGCAAATGCTTTTCCAAGCGTCAGCCGTCAAGTTCCGGGAACCCGCTGAGGAAGTGTGGCCCGATGTATCGCTCGGGCAACTGGAACTCCTCGTTGTATTCGACCTGCACCAGATACAGGCCAAATGGGTGGGCCGTAACGCCACCAGCGCGTCGAGCCCGGCTCTCCAGCACCTCCCTCGCCCACTCCACCGGGCGCTCCCCGGCCCCGATAGTCATCAAGACCCCAGCAATGTTGCGCACCATATGATGAAGAAACGCACTGGCACGAATATCCAGCACGATCATCTTGCCGTGCCGGATAACACGCAGGTGGTGAATCTCCTTGATCGGCGATTTCGCCTGGCACTGGCCAGCGCGAAACGCACTGAAATCATGGGTACCCACCAGGAATGCCGCTGCCTCGGCCATCCGCTCGATATCCAGCGGGCGATGATTCCAGGTGACTTCCTCATTCAGGTGAGCCGGGCGGATCTGGTCGTTGTAGATCACATAGCGGTAGCGCCGGGCAATCGCCTTGAATCGCGCATGAAAGTGCGCCGGCATTTCCTGGGCCCAGGCGACACTGATGTCATGGGGCAAGTTGATATTGGCCCCCATGACCCAGGCCTTCATTGGGCGAATGGCCTGGGTATCGAAATGCACCACCTGCCCACAGGCATGCACACCGGCATCGGTACGCCCCGCACAAGACAGAAGGATGGGGGAATCCGCCACCCGGGACAGGGCTTTCTCCAGGGTTTCCTGGACACTGGCCACACCCGAAGACTGGCGCTGCCAGCCGTGGTAGCGCGACCCCTTGTATTCAACACCCAGAGCGATTCGAGAAAAGCCTGCGGCGGCCATTTCGGCAGCCGCGTTATCAATATTTGCCAAGAATTTACAGCCTGCTGATGTACGCAAAGGCGCACATTATACGGGCAGCGGAAACAGACGCCATGCGCCACCGGGGTTTAGTTGGCGATCCTCCCCAAGACAGAAGATTGCGCCGGCCATCGAGCAGGCGTTATATATAAATGTATATAGCGATTAATAATAAACACACCCTGATCGAGACCCGAACAATGAACACGAGCAATAAAGAGGCCGTCGGCCTGGCCTACAGCCTGGAAGGCATGCTCCATGCCAAACGCATGACCTGGGAAGCGGTCGCACAGATGGCCAAGCGCATCCAGCCAGGCATGCTCGAGTCGGCTGCCAGGGAAATGGGCCTCGAAGTCCTGCAGGACCTGGGCATGGAGCGCATATGGCACCCGCTACTGATCCGCTTCGGTAGCAACACGCTGAAAACCTTCAAGCAACGTTCCGAAGGCGATCCACAACTGGGCGAAAACGATCTGTTCTTCATCGATCTAGGGGTCGTCTGGGATCGCCACGAAGGCGACTGTGGAGCCACCTTCGTCGTGGGTGACGATGCCGAGATGCACGCCTGCGCCGCTGGCGCCAAAAACCTGTTCGACCAGGTTTACGATCATTGGAAAACCCATCGGGTAGCCGGCCCAGAACTGTACCGCTATGCCGAGGAACAGGCCCGCGCCGCTGGCTGGGTGCTGAACCTGGAGATCAAGGGCCATCGGGTCAGCGATTTTCCCCATGCGATCTATCGCGCCGGAGACCTGGGTAATTTCGCCGACTGCCCGCAGGTGGGGCTGTGGATCCTGGAAATCCAGATCGCCCACCCTACCCGCCCCTTCGGCGCCTTCTACGAAGACCTGCTGGCCTGATGCCAGGCAGTCGCCACCAACAAAAACGGCAGCCTCATTGGCTGCCGTTCTGTTTTACCCCAGGCCTTATCAGGCCAGGCGAGCAAGCATTTCCTGCGCCTCGCTCTTCTGCCCCTCGCTCCCCTCGCTCAACACCTCACCCAGGATATCCCGGGCACCGTCGTTGTCGCCCATATCGATGTAGGCCTGGGCCAGATCGAGCTTGGTGGCCACCTCATCGCTCCCGGAAAGGAAGTCGAAATCGGCTTCATCAGGTACAGCAGCGGCATCTTCAGCGGTAAAGGTCGGCATTTGTGGCTGGTCGAGGCTCTGGGCCAGCCGATCCAGTTCAGCGTTGACGTCGTCCAGCTCGGAAGCGAAGGCATCCTTGGGCTCGGCGACATCCATCTCATCAGCCAGGGACAGATCGAAGTCCGCCGACAAATCCAGATCATCCAGCGCCGACTCGGTAACCGTCGGCACATCATCAGCCGGCAGGTCCTTGAGGTCATCCTCAAGACTCATCAGGAACTCGTCATCACTTTGACTGGCGGCAGGCAGGTCCGCCCCCAGATCCAGATCGAAGTCTCCCAGATCATCCAGGCTTTCCTCTGGTACAGCCGGCGCAATCTGCTGTTCGAGCACCGAACCGAAGCTCAGGTCATCATCCAGGGGGAAATCCTCCAGCTCCACGTCCGCCTCTGGCTCTGGCTCTGGCTCTGGCTCTGGCGTCAAGGCTGCCGGCGAAGCGGCTTCCAGATCATCCAGGCTCAAATCGAAATCCGCATCCAGCCCTTCCACCGGAGCAGCCGGTTCAGGAGCCGCTGGCTCGTCCTGCAGCAGCTCCTTGACATACTCGGCGTCCAGCTCGGCTGCGGCTGCCGCCGTAGCCAGCCCTACGGCCGCAGCTACAGCAACCATTGCCGGAAAGCGGCTCTTGAGCTGCTCGACCTGGGCATGATTATCACCATTGGCAACCAACTGCCGCTCCTGGGTGACGAAGGCGCTGCGGTCGCCCTGGCGAGCATAGACTTCCATGAGTTTCAGACGCAGTTCACTGCGCTGAGGCTCCAGCTTGACCGCCTCCTCAAGGATCGCCGCCGCCTGGTTCAGACGGCCGCCATCGATGTGATTTTGTGCCTGCCCCAACACATCGGTTGCCCGCTCCAGCGGCGCCGCCGGTACTGGCGCAACCACAGGCTCCGGTTTCGGCTCTGGAGCTGGAGCTGGAGCTGGAGCCAGCTTCACGCTAGGCGGCGGAACCTCAAGACCCTCGAAACTCCCCTCGGGCAAATCCATTTCTTGCGCAAAATCGCTTTCCTCGGACAACGCCCGCGCCATGCGCAAGTGCTTTTCTGCTTCCTGCTGAGCCTTGCGACGGCGGGCCAGCAACAGCAACAGCAGCAACAACGCAGCGACCGCTCCACCACCTACCAAACCCAAAAGGATCGGATTGCTCAGCAGATCAGCATATTTGTCTTCATCCGTCTTGACCGCCTGGGCATCGACCGCCGGGCTCGCAGCCGGCTCACTGACGGGTGCCACCGGAGCGACCGGAGCTGCTGGGACCTCGGGCTTGGCCACCAACTCCGCAGGCATTGGCGGGGCCACTGGCGCTGCAGGCGCGGCAGGTGCCGCACCTTCAGCCTGGAGCTTGGCCAATTGGCTGTTCTTCAGATCGATCAGGCGCTGCAACTTGTCCAACTGGCTTTGCAGATCAGCCATACGATCTTTCAGCTCGGCATTGTCGCGACGGGTCGCGTCCAGGCTTTCCTGGGTCACTGCCAGCTTGTTGTTCAATGCCTTGCTGTCACCTGCGGCACCTTTGCCGCGCGCCTTGCCGGACTCGGCAGAGACCAGGCTCAAGTTGTCCTTGGTGTTGACCTGCTTGGGCAACTTGTCGGTACCGCTACGGCGAGTCGCATCCACTTGCTGCTGGCCACGGGTACCCGCGCGCCGCCCCTGACGCCAGGCAGCATTCTGCGCAGCAACCTCGGCAATGGCCTTGGGCTGCGGCAATGCCGTGCTCTGGACAACGTCAGGCAAGCGCAATACTCGTCCGGTTTTCAGCCGGTTGATGTTGCCATCGATAAAGGCGTCCGGGTTCAAGGCCTGGATCGCCAGCATGGTTTGCTGGATGGAAGCACCGTTACGGTTCTTTGCAGCAATCTCCCACAGCGTGTCACGGGCCGAGGTGGTGTATTGCTCCGGCTTGCTGACCTTGTTGGCAGCGGTGACCGGGGCATTGACCGAAGCACCTGCGAGCGGCGCCTGGGCCGCTGCCGCCGCTTGTGGAGAAAACTTCGAAGGATCCAGCAATACGCTGTAGTCGCGCAGCAGGCGACCATTGGGCCACATGACCTGCACCAGGAACTTGACCATCGGCTCCGACAGCGGTTGGCTCGACGTGACGCGCAACACGCTCTTGCCACCGGGGTTGAGGATCGGAGTGAAACTCAGGTCATTGAGAAAGGCTTGGCGATCGACGCCCGCCTTGGCGAACTCTTCCGCCGGGGCCAGGCTCGGCACCACTTCGGCGGCAGTAAGATCCTTGATATCAAGCAGTTCGATTTCTGCTACCAGAGGCTGGTTCAGACTCGACTTCAGGGTCAGTTCCCCAAGCCCAAGCGCCTGCGCCATACCGGAGGACAGCGCCGAGGCGGCCGCTATTGCTAACACCAGTTTGCGAACTTGAACCATAGCCTCATCCTTTGTTTGAACGTTCCTCGGCCAGCGAGAAGGTTTTGTAGCGGCTGCCATCAGGCATTGCGCGGGACCGGGATGGTCACGACGCGCGATTAATTCTTGCATGCCCCGGGAGCACCTGACGGCCACTCACCTCCAGCAACTTGCCAAGCATAGCGCTCAGCTAGATTCATTCTGCAAATTGTTGCCAAGTATCTTTTACAGCAGGTCTTTTATCAACAATTCAGCCAGCTGTACCGCGTTCAAAGCCGCACCTTTGCGGACATTGTCCGAGGTCAACCACAGGTTCAATTGCGCAGGATCATCGACCCCGGTACGAACCCGCCCAACATAGACCACATCCTGGCCCACTGCGTCACCCACGGCCGTCGGATAATCCCCGGCGTCCACCAGCTCCAGGCCCGGGCCCGAATCCAGCGCAGCATTCACTGCGGCCAGATCGACGTCAGCTGCTGACTGCAAAGTCACGCTATAGCTATCGCCAAAAAATACCGGCGCTTGAATGCATGTGACAGAAATCTTCAATAAAGGTAGACCCAGGACCTCACGCAACTCCCTGACCAGGCGTTTTTCCAGCAATGCGTGCCCCTGCGCATCCACCGTGCCTACCTGGGCCAGCAGGTTGAAGGCCACCTGCCGATCGAAGAAGCGCGGCTCCATGGGACGCACGTTCAGCAGCTCGGCAGTCTGGCGAGCCAGTTCACTGACCGCCTCGCGACCCTGGCTGGAAATCGCCAGGCAAGCCGTCAGGTTGACCTGCTGGATATCCAGCAGCTCCTGCAATGGCGCCAACGCTACTGCCAGCGCCGTGGCCGAAGCACTCGGACTGCTCAATTGCACGGGCTTGCGCAAACCAGCCAGGACCTTGGCATTGGCCTCAGGCACTACGCTGGGCGCCTGGGTCGACGGCAAGGCTCCCGACAGATCGATCACCGCGCAGTTGGCGGCAGTGGCGCGAGGCGCAAAACTCAGGGTCACCGCCGGACCGGCGGCAAAGAACGCCAGCTGGGCCTTGGCAAAATCGAACTCGTCGACTTCACGCACACGGATGTTCTTGCCACGAAACGGCACCGAATGCCCCGCCGACTCGCTGCTGGCCAGCAGGTACAGGTTGGCGATGGGGAAATCGCGTTCTTCGAGAATCTGCACCAGGGTTTCACCGACTGTGCCGGTGGCGCCGATCACGGCGATATCAAAGGACGGAGTCATGGTGCTACCTCAGGCAAAACGGGGAGCGGCACTTTACCCGGCGGGCGATGACGAGGCAATTCGCCGGCCAGCCGCAGCCGATCAAGGCATAAAAAAACCCGCGCCCAGGATGGGCGCGGGTCGTTTCAAGCCAATCGCGCAATCAGCGCTCCAGCAAGATCCGCAGCATGCGGCGCAGCGGCTCGGCCGCGCCCCACAGCAATTGGTCACCCACGGTGAAGGCACCGAGGAACTGCGACCCCATGTTCAGCTTGCGCAGACGGCCCACCGGAATGTTCAGGGTACCGGTGACCTTGGTCGGGCTCAGCTCCTGCATGCTGATCTCACGCTGGTTCGGCACCAGCTTGACCCAGGGGTTGTGCTGGCTGATCAGCCCTTCGATGTCGGCGATCGGCACATCCTTGTTGAGCTTGATGGTCAGCGCCTGGCTGTGGCAGCGCATGGCGCCGATACGCACGCAGATACCATCCACCGGGATCGGGTTCTTGAAGCGGCCGAGAATCTTGTTGGTCTCGGCTTGGGCCTTCCACTCTTCGCGGCTCTGGCCGTTGGGCAGTTCCTTGTCGATCCACGGAATCAGGCTGCCGGCCAGCGGCACGCCGAAGTTCTCGGTTGGATAGGCATCGCTGCGCATGGCCTCGGCCACCTTGCGGTCGATGTCGAGGATGGCGCTGGCCGGGTTGGCCAGGTCATCGGCGACCGCGGCATGGGTGGCGCCCATCTGCTTGATCAGCTCGCGCATGTTCTGCGCGCCGGCGCCAGAGGCCGCCTGGTAGGTCATGGCGCTCATCCACTCCACCAGGCCGGCTTCGAACAGGCCACCCAGGCCCATCAGCATCAGGCTGACGGTGCAGTTGCCGCCGACGTAGTTCTTGGTCCCGGCGTCCAGTTGCTGGTCGATGACCCTGCGGTTCACCGGATCGAGGATGATCACTGCGTCGTCCTGCATGCGCAGGCTGGAAGCAGCGTCGATCCAGTAGCCCTGCCAGCCGGCTTCGCGCAATTTGGGGAAGACTTCGCTGGTGTAGTCGCCACCCTGGCAGGTCAGGATCACGTCGAGGGTTTTCAGCTCTTCAATGCTGTAGGCGTCCTTGAGCGGGGCAATATCCTTGCCTACCGACGGACCCTGGCCACCGACATTGGAAGTGGTGAAAAACACCGGTTCAATAAGATCGAAGTCCTGCTCTTCAAGCATCCGCTGCATGAGCACGGAACCGACCATACCGCGCCAACCGATCAGACCTACACGTTTCATCGCAACTACACCTATACAAAAGTGGGCCACTGTCTGTGCAGTGGGCCCGAAAGATTACAGATTCCGCAGCGCCGCGACTACTGCATCGCCCATTTCCTGCGTACCGACCCGAGTGCAGCCGGCCGACCAGATGTCACCGGTGCGCAAGCCCTGGTCCAATACCCGGCTCACAGCCTGCTCGATGGCGTCCGCCGCTGCGGTCAGGTTGAAGCTGTAGCGCAGCATCATCGACACCGAGAGGATGGTCGCCAGCGGGTTGGCGATGCCCTGCCCGGCAATGTCCGGCGCCGAACCGTGGCAAGGCTCGTACATGCCCTTGTTGTTGGCGTCCAGGGATGCCGAAGGCAGCATGCCGATGGAACCGGTGAGCATCGAGGCCTCGTCGGAGAGGATATCGCCAAACATGTTGTCGGTAACGATCACGTCGAACTGCTTGGGCGCGCGCACCAGCTGCATGGCCGCGTTGTCGACGTACATGTGGCTGAGCTCGACGTCCGGATAGTCCTTGGCCACCTGCTCGACCACTTCACGCCACAGCTGGCTGGACGCCAGGACGTTGGCCTTGTCCACCGAGCAGAGCTTCTTGCCGCGCACCCGCGCCATGTCGAAGCCGACCCGGGCGATCCGCCGGATCTCGCTCTCGCTGTAGGGCAAGGTGTCGTAGGACTGGCGCTCGCCGTTCTCCAGCTCGCGGGTGCCGCGGGGAGCACCGAAATAGATACCGCCGGTCAGCTCGCGGACGATGAGGATGTCCAGGCCCGAGACGATTTCCGGCTTCAGGCTGGAGGCATCGGCCAGTTGCGGATAGAGGATCGCCGGCCGCAGGTTGCCGAACAGCCCCAATTGCGCGCGGATCTTCAACAGCCCGCGTTCCGGACGAATGTCACGCTCGATCTTGTCCCACTTCGGGCCGCCCACCGCGCCCAGCAGCACCGCATCGGCAGCACGGGCCCGGTCCAGGGTCTCATCGGCCAGGGGCACGCCGTGCTTGTCGATGGCCGCGCCGCCGATCACATCGTGGCTCAGCTCGAAACCCAGGCCGTACTTGTCATTGGCCAACTCCAGGACCTTGACCGCTTCGGCCATGATTTCCGGGCCAATACCGTCACCAGGGAGAATCAGAATCTGCTTGCTCATGCATTCCTCGTTCGTTCTGTCGGCACGCCCTTGGGCGCACCCGGAAAAATTCTATCGTTCGGCCCACAGTACCAGTACATCTGTACTGAACGAACCATCGGCCTCAATCTGAAAATATTCGCGCACTTCATTGCCCATCGCCTGCTGCAACTGGCGAATAGCCACCCTCAGCGGCTCCGGGGTGCGCATGCGCTCGACCCAGGAACTGAACTCCAAGCGCAGGCGCTGCCGGGCGCTGCTGCGGGCCTGCAACCCGGCCTCGTTGAGCTGGTGCAGCCATTCCCCGGCCGAATAGTCGCGGACATGGCTGGTGTCGCGCAGCACTTCGACGCTCTGCAGGTAGGTATCCAGCAACGGACTGCCTGGCGACAAGACATCGATGAGCGCCGCCACGCCACCGGGCTTCAAGACCCGGCGCACCTCGCGCAGGGCCAGGCCCAGGTCGCTCCAGTGGTGGGCCGAGTAGCGACTGAAGACGAAGTCGAACTCACCATCGGCGAACGGCAAGCGCTCTGCTGCACCGGCTACCGTACGGACGTTACCCAGCTTACGCTCCTGGGCCGCCGCTGCCACCACGTCCAGCATCTGCTGGGAAAGGTCGTAGGCCACCACCTCCCTGACCAGCGGCGCGACATGGAAACTGACATGCCCGGCACCGCACCCAAGATCCAGCACCCGGGCCTCGCCCTTGCCCGCCACCTCGGCCTGCAACAGCGCGAACTCGGCGCCCTGGGCGTGCACGGCACTGCTCAGGTAGGCCGCAGCCTGCTCACCGAATTGCTTCTGTACCACCTGACTATGGGCATTGCTGGTCATGATTGGGTCCTTGTGATCAGGGAGAAACCGCACTCATTGGCCTGCTCCAGCAGGAGCCGGCCGGTCGGCGCTCAAGCGTCGCGGAACAACCAGGGTTGGCGCTGTTTGTAGCCGACTTCGAAACTACGGATGGCGTCGGCGTCCCGCAGGGTCAGGCCGATGTCGTCCAGGCCATTGAGCAAGCAGTGCTTGCGGAACGCGTCCACTTCGAAGCTGTACTGCTTGCCATCCGGGCGGGTCACGGTCTGCGCGGCGAGATCGACCGTCAGTTGGTAACCCTCGGTGGCTTCGCTCTGCTGGAACAGTTCGTCGACTTCTTCATCCTTGAGGATGATCGGCAACAAGCCGTTCTTGAAGCTGTTGTTGAAGAAGATGTCGGCGAAGCTCGGCGCGATCACCGTACGGAAACCGTACTCATCCAGCGCCCACGGCGCGTGCTCGCGGGAGGAGCCGCAGCCGAAGTTCTCGCGGGCCAGCAGCACGCTGGCACCCTGATAGCGCGGAAAGTTGAGCACGAAGTCCTGGTTCACCGGGCGCTTGGAATTGTCCTGGTTGGGCTGGCCCACATCGAGGTAACGCCACTCGTCGAACAGGTTCGGACCGAAGCCGGTGCGCTTGATCGACTTGAGGAATTGCTTGGGAATGATCTGGTCGGTGTCGACGTTGGCACGGTCGAGCGGTGCGACGAGGCCTGTGTGCTGGGTGAATGCTTTCATCTCTGGTCTCCTCAGGCCTGCATCAATTCACGTACATCGATGAAACGACCGGTCACCGCGGCAGCCGCGGCCATGGCCGGGCTCACCAGGTGGGTACGTCCGCCGGCGCCCTGGCGGCCTTCGAAGTTGCGGTTGGAAGTGGACGCGCAATGCTCGCCGCTCTCCAGGCGATCAGGGTTCATCGCCAGGCACATGGAGCAGCCCGGCTCACGCCACTCGAAGCCAGCCTCGAGGAAAATCTTGTCCAAACCTTCCTGCTCGGCCTGGGCCTTCACCAGGCCCGAGCCCGGCACCACCAGCGCCTGCTTCACGGTGGAGGCAACCTTGCGCCCCTTGGCCACGGCCGCGGCGGCGCGCAAGTCTTCGATGCGCGAGTTGGTGCAGGAGCCGATGAATACCCGGTCCAGCTGGATATCGGTGATCGCCTGGTTGGCGTTCAAGCCCATGTACTTCAACGCCCGGACGATGGAGTCGCGCTTGACCGCATCGGCCTCGACAGCCGGATCCGGTACGTTCTGGTCCACCGCGAGCACCATCTCCGGGGAAGTACCCCAGCTGACCTGCGGCTTGATGTCCTCGGCACGCAGCTCGATGACGGTGTCGAAATGCGCGTCGGCATCGGACACCAGGTCGCTCCAGGCCTCTACGGCCTTGTCCCAGTCGCTGCCTTGCGGCGAGAACGGGCGACCCTTCACGTAGTCGATGGTCTTGTCATCGCAAGCCACCATGCCGACGCGGGCACCCGCCTCGATGGACATGTTGCAGATGGTCATGCGGCCTTCCATGGACAGATCGCGAATGGCGCTGCCAGCGAACTCCAGGGCGTGGCCGTTGCCGCCCGCGGTACCGATCCTGCCGATCACTGCGAGGACGATGTCCTTGGCGGTCACGCCGAACGGCAACTGGCCCTCGACGCGCACCTGCATGTTCTTCATCTTCTTGGCCACCAGGCACTGGGTGGCGAGCACGTGCTCCACCTCGGAAGTGCCGATACCGTGGGCCAACGCGCCGAAGGCGCCGTGGGTCGAGGTGTGCGAGTCGCCACAGACCACGGTCATGCCCGGCAAGGTGGCCCCCTGCTCCGGACCGACCACGTGGACGATGCCTTGGCGGATGTCGTTCATCTTGAATTCGAGGATGCCGAAGTCGTCGCAGTTCTCATCCAGGGTCTTGACCTGGATGCGCGACACTTCGTCGGCAATGGCGTCGAGGCCACCTTTGCGCTCGGCCTGGGTGGTCGGCACGTTGTGGTCCGGGGTGGCGATGTTGGCATCGATGCGCCATGGCTGGCGACCCGCCAGGCGCAGGCCTTCGAAAGCCTGTGGCGAGGTCACCTCATGGAGAATGTGGCGATCGATGTAGATGAGCGACGAACCATCGTCACGGCGCTTCACCTCGTGCATTTCCCAGAGCTTGTCGTAGAGCGTCTTGCCAGCCATCGGACTCTTCCTCATCAGCTTGTTTCTATGCCCCAGGCCCTGATCGTGCATCGATCAATAACCCCTTGGCTTGTGAGGCTGATGCTATGGCGTTAGATTAAATAACTCAAATTCATATTTTTCATGCTTTGGATAACCAACTGGAATGTCATGATGGACCTGGCCAACCTCAACGCTTTCATCGCCATCGCCGAAACCGGCAGCTTCTCCGGCGCCGGCGAACGCCTGCACTTGACCCAGCCCGCCATCAGCAAGCGCATTGCCGGGCTGGAGCAACAGCTCAATGTGCGACTGTTCGATCGCCTGGGTCGCGAGATCGGCCTAACCGAAGCCGGACGCGCCTTGCTGCCACGGGCCTACCAAATCATCAATGTGCTGGATGACACCCGCCGGGCGCTGACCAACCTCACCGGAGAAGTCAGCGGCCGCCTGACCCTGGCCACCAGCCATCACATCGGCCTGCATCGCCTGCCGCCCCTGCTGCGGGCCTATACCCGGCGCTACCCACAAGTGGCCCTGGACATCCAGTTCCTCGATTCGGAGGTGGCCTATGAGGAAATCCTCCACGGTCGCGCCGAACTGGCCGTCATCACCCTGGCTCCCGAGCCCCACGGCCTGGTCAAGGCCACCGCGGTCTGGGACGACCCGCTGGACTTCGTCGCCGCCCCGGAACACCCGTTGGTCAGCAATGGCCAGGTCAGCCTGGCGGATATCGCCCTGCATCCGGCGGTTTTTCCCGGCGGCAACACTTTTACCCACCACATCGTGCAGCGCTTGTTCGAGGCCCAGGGCCTGACGCCGAACATCGCCATGAGCACTAACTATCTGGAAACCATAAAGATGATGGTCTCCATCGGCCTGGCCTGGAGTGTGCTGCCGCGCACAATGCTCGACGAACAAGTGGCGCGCATCCCTTTACCGGGCATACAACTACACCGCCAGCTAGGCTATATCCTGCATACCGAACGGACGCTGTCGAATGCTGCGCGGGCTTTCATGGCCTTATTGGACGCACAGGTCGATTGGCCAGGGAACCCGGCATAAGTATTCCGGGTTTTGCCCGTGCCCTGTCGCCTCCCGCCATGAGCCCTCGCGCCAAACGAACTACTCAGCACAAGGCCTGATCACCATGCCCAAACCCGCTGACCGCATTCCGCCCATGCCGCGCATCCACGCCGTCGACCCCAGGGAGTCGGAACAGAGCTGGGAAAGCGCACCGCAGCTGCTCGCCGCCTTGAACGGCGCGCGCCTGGGCGCTTGGTATTGGGATATCGAAAGCGGGCAAATCAGCTGGTCCCGGGGCACCCAGGCACTCTTTGGCTTCGATCCACGCCAACCCCTGCCGGAAAACCTCGAATACCTCGACCTGCTACCCATCGAAGACCGCGCCAGGACAGTGCGCGCCTTCCACTCGGTACTGGCCGGGGCTCCCCTCGAGCATGCCATGCACCACCGTATTCGCTGGCCTGATGGCAGCCTGCACTGGCTGGAGATCAACGGCAGCGTGCTGCCCGACAAGCACGGCAAGCCCAGGATGATCGGGGTCATCCGCGAAATCACCCACCAGCGCCAGCGCGAAGAAGCCCTCAGCAGCTCGGAAAAGCGCTTCGCCACCTTGTTTCATCTGTGCCCCAACATGGTGCTGCTGACCCGCCTGGAAGACGGCCTGATCAGCGAAGCCAACCAGTACTTCGAGAGCCAATTCGGCTGGCCTGCCGAACACGTGATCGGGCGCACCACCCTGGAAATCGGCCTATGGGTCAATCCCGAACAACGCGCCCAGCTGATCAAGGCTGTGCAACACAAGGGCCAGGCCGCCAGCCTGGAAGTGCAGCTGCGCTCCAGCAACGGCCAGATCCATGACGGCATTCTCAGCGCACAGAAGGTCGAACTGGAGGGCAAGGCCTTCCTGCTCAGCACCTTTCTCGATACCAGCGAGCGCAAGCGAGCCGAGCAGGCGCTCAAGGACAGCCAGGAGCGCCTGGACCTGGCCCTGGACTCGGCACAGCTGGGCACCTGGGACTGGCACATCCCCAGCGGCATGCTCTACGGCTCGGCCAGGGCGGCACAACTGCACGGCCTGGAGCCCGCCCCTTTCCACGAGTCCTTCGATGCCTTCTTCGAGGGCGTGCCCACCGAAGAGCGCAACTCCATGCGTGACGCCTATCGCAGCCTGCGCGAGGGTCCGGCGGGCAACTACCAACTGACCTATCGCGTGCAACTGGCCGACGGCAGCTCTCGCTACCTGGAAAGCCGCGCCCGCCTGTATCGTGATGAACAAGGCAATCCGTTGCGCATGGCCGGCACCCTGCTGGACATCACCGAGCAAGTGGAGCGCGAACAACGCCTGATCACCTCCGAGGAGAAGTTCGCCAGCCTGTTCCAGGTGAGCCCGGATCCGATTTGCGTGACCCTGCTGGAAACCGGCCAGTTCATCGAGATCAACTCCAGCTTCACCCAGACCTTTGGCTGGACCCTGGATGAAGTGCGCGACCGCAGCGCCGAGCAGATCGGCCTCTGGGAAGACTCGGCCCCACGCCTGCGGCGTATCGAACAGGTGATCCGCGAACAGGCATTGAACAACGTGGCGGTGGTGGTCAATCACAAGGACGGCCAACCGCTGACCTGTATCATTTCCAGTCGCCAGATCATCGTCGACAAGCAGCCCTGCATCGTCACCACCTTGCGCGACATTACCCAGCAGCAACGCTCGGAGGCGGCCCTCAAGGCCAGCGAGGAGAGGTTCGCCAAGGCTTTCCACTCCAGCCCCGACGCTATCACCATCACGGAACACGACACCGGCCGCTACCTGGAGGTCAATGACGGTTTCTGCCGGCTGACGGGCTACCGTACCGACGAGGTACTCGGCCACTCCATGCACGAGATCGGCATCTGGGCCGAAGAACTCCAGCTATCCGCGCTGATGAGTGAGCTCAAGCTCAAGGGCCGGGTGCATCACCTGGAAATGCTCGGGCGCAACAAACGCGGGGAAATCCTCACCCTGGAAGTCTCGGTGGAGCCGATCACGCTCAATGAAATCCCCTGCCTGCTACTGACCGCGCGGGATGTCAGCCTGCTGAAGAATGCCCAGGCCCAGATCCGCCACCTGGCCTACCACGACCCCTTGACCAACCTGCCCAACCGCGCCCTGCTGATGGACCGCCTGAGCCAACAGATCGCCCTGCTCAAGCGCCATAACCTGCGAGGCGCCTTGCTGTTTCTCGACCTGGACCACTTCAAGCACATCAACGACTCCCTCGGGCATCCGGTGGGCGATACGGTACTGAAGATCATCACGGCACGCCTGGAGGCCAGCGTACGCATGGAAGACACCGTGGCGCGCCTGGGCGGCGATGAATTCGTGGTCCTGCTCAGCGGCCTGGAAGGCTCGCGCAACGAGGTCAGCGAACAAGTCCGGCAACTGGCCGGCACCTTGCGCGAGCTGCTCTCCGAGCCGATGTTCCTCGATGGCCAGCGCCTGCAGGTCACCCCCAGCATCGGCGTGGCCTTGATCCCCGACCACGGCTCGACCCCCACCGACCTGCTCAAGCGAGCGGACATCGCTCTTTATCGCGCCAAGGATTCAGGACGCAACACCACGCAGATGTACCACAACACCATGCAAAAGGCCGCCAGCGAGCGCCTGCGCATGGAGACCGACCTGCGCCTGGCACTGTCCCGCGGCGAATTCAGCGTGCATTTCCAACCCCAGGTCAATGCCCGCGACAACCGCATCATCGGGGCCGAAGCGTTAGTGCGCTGGCAGCACCCGGAGCTCGGCGCACAATCGCCAACGGAGTTCATCAAGGTACTGGAAGATAGCGGCCTGATCCTTGAGGTAGGAACCTGGATCCTCGACGAATCCTGCCTGGCCTTCAGCCAGTTGATCGAGCAGGGCCTGGTGAATCCATACCAGTTCAGCCTGTGCGTGAACATCAGCCCGCGACAGTTCCGCCAGAACGACTTCGTGGAGAGAATCGAGCACAGTCTGGCGGCCTATGCCCTGCCCTCGTCACTGCTGAAACTGGAAATCACCGAAGGCATCGTGATCCAGAACCTGGAGGACACCATCAGCAAGATGCGTCGCCTGAAGAAGCTGGGTGTCAGTTTCGCGATGGACGATTTCGGCACGGGATATTCCTCCCTGACCTACCTCAAGCGCCTGCCGGTGGATACGCTGAAAATCGATCAATCCTTCGTTCGCGACGCCACCCACGACCCCAACGATGCGGAAATCATCCGGGCCATTGTCGCCATGGCTCGCAGCCTGGAGCTGAAAGTGATCGCCGAAGGCGTAGAGACCCAGCAGCAACTGGATTTCCTGCAGGGGCTGGACTGCCATTTCTACCAGGGCTACCTGCACAGTCGGCCATTGCCCCTGGAGGAGTTCAAGAAGCTGCTCAAATGACCGGCACGAAAAAGGGCGCCACCTGGGCGCCCTTTTCTTGCAATGCCTTGCTTAGTGCTGCAAAGCCGGTTGCTGCGCACCATTGATCGGAATGCGCTTGGGCTTGGCCTCTTCCGGCACGACCCGCAGCAGATCGATGTTCAGCAGGCCGTTGTTCAAGGCCGCTGCCTTGACTTCGATGTGGTCGGCAAGACGGAAGGACAGCTTGAACGCGCGCTGGGCGATGCCCTGGTGCAGGTAGGTGACACTCTCGTTGGCGTCACGCTTGCCGCCGCTCACGGTCAACACGCCTTTCTCCACTTGCAACTCCAGGTCCTGCTCCTGGAAGCCGGCGGCCGCAATGACGATGCGATACTGGTCGTCGCCGTGCTTTTCGACGTTGTAGGGTGGATAGCTGCTACCCGGCTCGTTGCGCAATGCCGATTCGAACAGGTCATTGAAACGGTCAAAACCGACCGAGGAGCGAAACAGGGGTGCCAGGGAAAATGCAGTACTCATGGGTAAATCTCCTGATATTCAGCGAGTGATTGTCTCCGCGACCCGAATTCGGCATCGCGTACCCAAGAGATATGGACCACCCAAGGCATTTCAAGAGCGGCCACGCAAATTTCGTCAGGCTGCCACGCTGCATGGCACGCCCAGCAGCCTGCCAACCTGCTCCAGCTCGGTTTCCCGGCGCAACGCGGTGAACAACTCGACCGCCTCGGGGTAGTTGCGGGTCAACATCGCCAGCCATTGCTTGAGCCGCCCCGGGGCCGAACGCGGCGTCAACTGCTCCACCACCTGGGCCCAGAAGTCATGGATCAATGGCAGTAACTCGGCCCAGGACATCTCCACCACCTCTTCACCAGCTCGCGCTGCAGCGATCTGCCGGGCCAGGTCCGGACGCGAGACCAGCCCGCGCCCCAGCATGATGTCCTCGACCCCGCTGATTTCCCGGCAGCGCCGCCAGTCCTCGACACTCCAGATATCGCCATTGGCGAACACCGGCACCTTGACCACTTCCTGCACCCGAGGGATCCACTCCCAGTGGGCCGGCGGCTTGTAACCATCGACCTTGGTCCGCGCATGCACCACGATATGCTCGGCGCCGCCTTCGGCCAGCGCGGTAGCGCATACCAGTGCGCCATCCGGGCTATCGAACCCCAAGCGCATTTTCGCCGTGACCGGGATATGCGCCGGCACCGCACGCCGTACATGCTCGACGATCTGGTTCAGCAGTTCGGGCTCCTTGAGCAGCACCGCCCCACCCCGCGACTTGTTGACGGTCTTGGCTGGGCAGCCGAAGTTCAGATCGATGACCTCACTCCCCAGCTCACAGGCCAAGGCTGCGTTCTCGGCCAGGCAGACCGGGTCGGAGCCCAGCAGCTGCACGCGCAGCGGCACACCAGCCGCAGTCTGTGCGCCCTGCAACAACTCGGGAGCGAGCTTGTGGAAATAGGCAGGCGTCAGCAGACGGTCGTTGACACGGATGAACTCGGTGACACACCAGTCGATCCCGCCAACACGAGTCAGTACATCCCGCAGGATGTTGTCGACCAACCCCTCCATGGGCGCCAGGGCAATTTGCATGAAACACACTCGACGAAAACAGGCGAAAAAACGGGCGCCAGTTTACTGGGTTTCACCCGCGAGCAGTACTTTGCCGTAGCGCCCCATCGCAGTGACCAACCAAGGCAGGCCTATAGGAAAGCGCTCAAGACGATTGCAATGCCGGTCCGTAGCCATCGAGAAACTCGACAGGCATGCGCTTGGGCTTGCCGCTGGATAGCTCAATGCAGACGAAGGTGGTCTGGGCCCGCAACAAGGTGCTGCCGTCACTCGGACGAACCAGCTGGAAGCGCCGGGTCATCTTCAGGCGCTGGTCCCAATCGACGATCCAGGTGGCCAATTGCAGCTCATCGCCCTCATAGGCCGCCGCCAGGTAATCGATTTCATGCCGCACCACAGCCATGGCCCGGTCCAGCCGGCGATATTCGGCCAGGTCCAGCCCCAGGCGCTGGGAATGGCGCCAGGCGCAACGCTCCAGCCAGGTGACATAGACCGCATTATTGGCATGCCCCAAGCCATCGATATCCTCGGCCGCCACCTGCAAATCGATGATGAATGGCGTTGCCAGATCCCAACTCATGCTCAACTCCCGGTGAGTTTTTTGACCGGGGCAGTGTACCGGATGCCCAGGTGCATTGGCGCACCCATAAATATCACCTCATAACCGAGCCACAGGGTGAAACGCCCTCCCCGCAGCGCAGACGAAGTCATAGCACTGCGGATTTGGCTGCTCGCAACAAGCGGTCGGACAATTCGCCAGGCCCCAGGGCGCGGGCCAGGGACAGGCCACCCACCATCAATGCCAGATCGGCCAGGGCCTTGTCGGTATCTTCCGGGCAGTCGGCCAATTGCGCGACCATCAGCTCCATATGCTCACTCAAGGCCTGCCGAAAGCCCTCGGGCAAGCGCCCAAGCTCTCCGATCGACGCCGGAATCGGGCAGGCCAACTCACTGGAGTCGCGATGCTTGCGTGACAGGTAGAATGCCGCAGCCAGGGCTCGCCGCTCCTCGCCAGAAAGGCCGGCGTCCATTTCCTCGAGCAAGCCGCGCCGATAGGCGAGCAACTGGCTGAATGCCTCGAGCATCAGCGCATCCTTGCTCTCGAAATGCGCATAGAAACCACCCACCGTCAGCCCGGCAGCCCCCATTACCTCACCCACACTGGGCTCGGCCGGGCCACGTCGAATCAGTGCCGAGCTGGCAGCCTGGAGAATGCGTTCACGGGTCTGAGCTTTTTTATCGTTCATCGTTGCCTCCCAATACTGCGGAGAAATATTATTCACATAATAATTCTCCGCAAGTCACTAGCATGACCATCGGTCAGAGTTACGGGCTGGGGAAAGAATTGGCTGGACGCCAGAAAAACAAAAGGGTCATTCAATAATCGAATGACCCTTTAAATCCCGCATAGCGGGCAAACCTGGCGTCCCCTAGGGGACTCGAACCCCTGTTACCGCCGTGAAAGGGCGGTGTCCTAGGCCACTAGACGAAGGGGACACAAACCTTCTGACAATTGATCAGTGCTGAGTACTGATCGGCTCAAGGTCGGTGTGGCCAAACCTTGAACTGCAAATTGGTGGAGCTAGACGGGATCGAACCGTCGACCTCTTGCATGCCATGCAAGCGCTCTCCCAGCTGAGCTATAGCCCCGGATTTTTCGCCTCGCGGCGCAGCGACATCTTGCAACATCGCTTGTGTGATACTGGCGTCCCCTAGGGGACTCGAACCCCTGTTACCGCCGTGAAAGGGCGGTGTCCTAGGCCACTAGACGAAGGGGACGCAAACCCTTCTAACAACTGACCAGTGCTGAGTACCGGTCGATTCAAGGTCGGTGTGGCCAAACCTTGAACTGTAAATTTGGTGGAGCTAGACGGGATCGAACCGTCGACCTCTTGCATGCCATGCAAGCGCTCTCCCAGCTGAGCTATAGCCCCTCGTCGGTGAGGACGGGGCGAATCTTAAGGGGCGTTCTCAAGGCTGTCAATTTTTTTTCAGCTTTTTGACAAAAAATTTGCCGGGATAACAATCACTTACCGCCCTGCCCAGAAAAACCGGGCTTTTGCGCCCTTCCCGGCCCGAATCGGCTCCGACAAAAGAGCCGATGCAGGCCGGAAAGAACCCAGGCCAAGGCGACCGATCGACCCACCACTCAAGACTCAAGCGTAGCCGAAAAGATCGCCACTCCCACCGGTCGTCACCTCAAGCAGAAGCTCAGGCGATGGCGCCCAGCAGCTTCTCCCATTCCTTGTTTTCTTTCTTCGACACACCGCCCAGCAGGTCGATGGCCTGGCGCAAACGGTAACGAGTCAGGTCCGGACCGAGGATTTCCATGGCATCGAGCACCGACACCGAACTGGCCTGACCCGTGATGGCGGCGAACATCAGTGGCATGGCATCGCGCAGCTTCAACTCCAGGGACTCCACCACAGCCTGAATGGTCGCGGTGATCGTGTCCTTCTCCCACTGGCGCAGGCTTTCGAGCTTCCACAGGATCAGTTGCATCAGTTGACGCACCTGGTCACCGGACAGTTTCTTGGACTCGAACAGCTTGGCATCCGGCGCGACCCCACCGGCAAAAAAGAAGCCACCCAACGGCGCGATCTGGCTGAAGGTTTCTACCCGCCCCTGCACATGGGGAGCGATCTTCATCATGTAGTCGCTGTTGAACGCCCACTTCTGCACCCGCGCGGCGAACTCCTGCACCGGCAAGTCACGCAGCCACTGGCCGTTGAGCCAGGACAATTTCTCGATATCGAAGATCGGGCCGCCCAGGGACACCCGCGACAAGTCGAAGTTATCGACCATTTCCTGCAGCGAGAACTTCTCGCGCTCGTCCGGCATCGACCAGCCCATGCGCCCCAGGTAGTTGAGCATCGCCTCGGGCATGAAGCCCATGCGCTCGTAGAACGTCACCGAAGTCGGGTTCTTGCGCTTGGACAGTTTGCTCTTGTCCGGGTTGCGCAGCAGTGGCATGTAGCACAACTGCGGCTGCTCCCAACCAAAATACTCGTACAGCAGGATCAGCTTCGGTGCCGACGGCAGCCATTCCTCACCACGCAGCACGTGGGTGATGCCCATCAGGTGGTCATCCACCACGTTGGCCAGGAAGTAGGTCGGCAAGCCATCGGTCTTCATCAGCACCTGCATGTCCATGCGATCCCACGGGATCTCGACATCGCCACGCAGCATGTCGGGCACCACGCAGACGCCTTCGGTGGGCACCTTCATGCGGATCACGTGGGGTTCGCCGGCAGCCAGGCGCCGGGCCACTTCTTCCTTGGACAGCAACAAGGCACGGCCGTCATAGCGCGGGGTCTCGCCGCGCGCCATTTGCTCGGCGCGCATCTGGTCCAGCTCTTCAGCGGTGCAGAAGCACGGGAAGGCGTGACCCAGGTCCACCAGTTGCTGGGCGTACTTCTGATAGATCTCACCGCGCTCGCTCTGGCGATACGGGCCGTGAGGGCCGCCAACATCCGGGCCTTCGCTCCAGTTGATACCCAGCCAGCGCAAGGCATCGAAGATCTGCTGCTCGGACTCGCGGGTCGAGCGCAACTGGTCGGTGTCTTCGATACGCAGGATGAACTCACCGCCATGCTGCTTGGCGAAGCAGTAGTTGAACAAAGCGATATAAGCAGTACCTACGTGGGGATCCCCGGTAGGCGATGGCGCGATGCGCGTACGGACGGTGGTCATGGCATGTCTCGAAAAGAATAGAAAAAGCGAGGAACAAACAGGGGGCGAATGGTAACAGGCGACACCAGCCGGGCTCCAGTAAGGAGGGCATTTAAGCCAAGGTTGCGACTACAGGCCACTGCGACCGCCAGAAACCGCCAATAATCTGCAAGCGGCATTTACCACCTGCCGGCTATATGCCAGATTCATTCTTAGAAAAATTTACTTACATTTGATTGCGTCCCGCCCATGCCTGCCCAACTCAAGCGTCGCCTGTTCATCTTCCTGTTCGTGATCCTGCTGGTAGCCCTGGGTTTCCTCGGTCATTGGTGGTTCCACGGACGTTTTTACGAAGTGACCGACAATGCTTATGTCCAAGGCGAAATAACCCGGGTCTCCAGCCAGCTCAGTGCACGCATCGATGAAGTACTGGTGCAAGACAACCAGCATGTGGAACAGGGTCAACTGCTGGCACGCCTGGAGCGCGCCGACTTCCAACTGGCCGTTGATCGTGCCCTGGCCGCCCTGGCTACCCGCGAGGCCGAACGCCTGCAGGCCCAGAGCAAGCTGACCCAACAAGGCAGCCTTATCGCCGCCAGCGAGGCCCAGGTTGCATCGAGCCAGGCCACCCTGGGCCGTTCGCAAATCGACCTGTCCCGGGCCCAGACCCTGCGCAAGCCTGGCTACGTATCTGAAGAGCGGGTCACCACGCTCTCCGCCGACAACCATATTGCCCGCTCCCAGGTCGCCAGGGCCCAGGCCGACCTGCAGGGCCAACGCCAGCAAGTCAGCGCCCTGAGTGCCGATATCAAGCGCTTGGACGCCCTGATCGCCAACGCCCGGGCCGACCTGGCCCAAGCGCAGTTGAACCTGAGCCGCAGCGAGATCCATGCCCCCATCAGCGGCATCATCGGCCAGCGCGCCGCCCGCAATGGCCAAGTGGTTCAGGCCGGCGCCTACCTGCTGTCGATCGTTCCGGACCAGGACATCTGGGTCCAGGCCAACTTCAAGGAAACCCAGATCGGCCACATGCGCCCGGGACAGCCAGCCGAGCTGACCTTCGATGCCTATGGCGACACCCCGATCCAAGCCCGGGTCGAGAGTTTGTTCGCCGCTTCGGGCGCGCAGTTCAGCCTGCTGCCACCGGACAACGCCACCGGCAACTTCACCAAGGTGGTACAACGCATCCCGGTGAAATTGACCTTCGCCAGCGACAACCCGCTGCAAGGCAAGATCCGCCCGGGCATGTCCGTGACCGTCAAAGTGAACATCAAAGACCCAGCCGATGGCCGGTGACGCTTTACTGCGCCCGGTCGGAGAGCCCAGCCGGCGCGACTGGATCGCGGTCATGAGCGCCATGCTCGGTGCCTTCATGGCGGTCCTGGACATCCAGATCACCAACTCTTCGCTCAAGGACATCCAGGGCGCCCTCTCCGCGACCCTGGAGGAAGGCTCATGGATCTCCACCTCCTACCTGGTGGCGGAAATCATCATGATTCCTCTCACCGCCTGGCTGGTGCAGTTGCTCTCGGCACGCCGGCTGGCGGTCTGGGTGTCGGTGGGATTCCTTATCGCCTCCCTGCTCTGCTCCATGGCCTGGAGCCTGGAAAGCATGATCGTGTTCCGCGCCCTGCAGGGCTTCACCGGCGGCGCACTGATTCCCCTGGCATTCACCCTGACCCTGATCAAGCTCCCCGAGCACCACCGGGCCAAGGGCATGGCCATGTTCGCCATGACCGCCACCTTCGCCCCCTCCATTGGCCCGACCCTCGGTGGCTGGCTGACAGAGAACTGGGGCTGGGAATACATCTTCTATATCAACGTCCCCCCGGGGCTGCTGATGATTGCCGGCCTGCTGTACGGCCTGGAGAAGAAACCTGCCCATTGGGAGCTGCTCAAGAGCACCGACTACACCGGCATCCTCACCCTGGGGCTGGGACTGGGATGCCTGCAGGTGTTCCTCGAGGAAGGCCATCGCAAGGACTGGCTGGAATCGAGCCTGATCGTCACCCTGGGCAGCATCGCCTTGATCAGCCTGAGCGCGTTCGTCATTGTCCAACTGTCCAAGCCCAATCCACTGATCAACCTGGGAATTCTGGGCAATCGCAACTTCGGCCTGTCGAGCATCTCCAGCCTGGGCATGGGGGTCGGCCTTTACGGCTCGATCTACCTGCTGCCGCTGTACCTGGCGCAGATCCAGAACTACAACGCCCTGCAGATCGGCGAGGTGATCATGTGGATGGGCGTTCCGCAGCTGTTCCTGATCCCGCTGGTTCCCAAGCTGATGCGCTATGTCTCGCCCAAATGGCTGTGCGCCCTGGGTTTTGGCCTGTTCGGCCTGGCAAGCTTCTCATCAGGCGTACTCAACCCGGATTTCGCTGGCCCGCAGTTCAACCAGATCCAGATCATCCGCGCCCTGGGCCAGCCATTGATCATGGTGACCATCTCGCTGATCGCCACGGTCTACATACAGCCACAGGATGCCGGCTCGGCCTCCAGCCTGTTCAACATACTGCGCAACCTGGGCGGTGCGATCGGCATCGCCTTGCTGGCAACCCTGCTGGATGCCAGGACCAAGACTTACTTCGACTATCTGCGCGAAGCCGTTGTGCCAGGCAACCCACAAGTCGCGGAACGCCTGGCCAACCTCACGGAGAAGCTCGGCAACGATACCGCGGCCCTGGGCAAGCTGAGCGAAATCACCCATCAACAAGCGCTGATCATGGCTTACAACGATGCATTCCATTTTGTCGGCATCGCCCTGGGCATCAGCATGCTGGCCATCCTCCTGACCAAGGCCCTGCCCCAGGGAGCCAAGGCCGGTGAAGCTCACTGAATACAGCCTGCAACAAGCGCAGCAGGCTGGACGCGGCCATCAGACGTTGAGCAACCGCTCGCGCAACTTGCTGATTTCGTCGCGTGTTTGCGCCGCCGCCTCGAACTCGAGGTCGCGGGCCAGTTGATACATTTTCTCTTCGAGCTGGCGGATGCGCTTGGTGATCTCGCTCGGTGAGCGCAGTTCGTTTTCGTAGCGCGCGTTCTCCTCGGCAGCCTTGGCCATGCCCTTGCGCTTCTTGCTGCGCGAGCCCGGCACACTGGCGCCTTCCATGATGTCGGTGATGTCCTTGACCACGCCCTTTGGCGTAATGCCGTTAGCCAGGTTGAAAGCCAGCTGCTTGTCACGACGACGCTCGGTCTCACCGATAGCACGCTGCATGGAGCCGGTGATGTTGTCGGCGTAGAGGATCGCCTTGCCGTTGAGGTTACGCGCGGCGCGACCGATGGTCTGGATCAGCGAACGCTCGGAACGCAGGAAGCCTTCCTTGTCGGCATCGAGAATCGCCACCAGGGACACTTCCGGCATGTCCAGGCCTTCGCGCAGCAGGTTGATCCCCACCAGCACGTCGAAGGTCCCCAGGCGCAAGTCGCGAATGATCTCCACACGCTCCACGGTATCGATATCCGAGTGCAGGTAGCGCACGCGGACGCCGTGATCGGCCAGGTAATCGGTAAGGTCCTCGGCCATGCGCTTGGTCAAGGTGGTCACCAGGACACGCTCCTGAAGGGCTACGCGCTTGGTGATTTCCGACAGCAAGTCATCCACCTGGGTCAGCGCCGGACGCACTTCCACCTGGGGGTCGACCAGACCCGTGGGACGCACCACCTGCTCCACCACCCGGCCGGCATGTTCCGCCTCATAGTTGCCAGGAGTGGCCGAGACGAAGATGGTCTGCGGGCTGATGCCCTCCCACTCGTCGAAACGCATCGGTCGGTTATCCAGGGCCGACGGCAAGCGGAAGCCATACTCCACCAGGGTTTCCTTGCGCGAACGGTCACCTTTATACATGGCGCCGACCTGGGGCACGCTCACATGGGATTCATCGATCACCAGCAAGGCATCGGCTGGCAGGTAGTCATACAGGGTTGGCGGCGGCGCACCGGCGGGACGCCCAGACAGATAGCGCGAGTAGTTCTCGATACCGTTGCAATAACCCAGCTCCAGGATCATCTCCAGGTCAAAACGGGTGCGCTGCTCCAGGCGCTGGGCTTCCACCAGCTTGTTGTTGGAGCGCAGGTACTCCAGGCGTTCCTGCAGCTCTTCCTTGATCCCGTCGATGGCCTCCAGCAGGGTTTCCCGCGGGGTCACGTAGTGGCTCTTGGGATAGAAGGTGAAGCGCGGCAGCTTGCGGATGACCTCGCCGGTCAGCGGGTCGAAGGCACTGATGCTTTCCACTTCGTCATCGAACAGCTCGATGCGGATCGCCTCCAGATCGGATTCCGCCGGGTAGATATCGATCACATCGCCACGCACCCGGAAAGTGGCCCGGGCGAAATCCATGTCGTTGCGGGTGTATTGCAGGTCCGCCAGGCGTCGCAACAAGGCCCGCTGGTCAAGCTTGTCACCGCGATCGACGTGCAAGACCATCTTCAGGTAGGTCTCAGGGCTGCCCAAGCCGTAGATGCAGGACACCGTGGTGACGATGATCGCGTCCTTGCGCTCCAGCAGGGCCTTGGTCGCGGACAAGCGCATCTGCTCGATATGGTCGTTGATCGAGGCGTCCTTCTCGATGAAGGTATCGGAGGACGGCACGTAGGCTTCGGGCTGGTAGTAGTCGTAGTAGGAAACGAAATATTCCACTGCGTTATTCGGGAAGAACGCCTTGAACTCGCCATACAACTGCGCGGCCAGGGTCTTGTTCGGCGCCAGTACCAGGGTCGGGCGCTGCACTTGCTGGATGACGTTGGCAATGCTGAAGGTCTTGCCCGAACCGGTCACACCGAGCAGGGTCTGGTGCGCCAGGCCGGCCTCGATGCCTTCGACCATCAGGCGGATGGCCTCCGGCTGGTCGCCGGCAGGTTGGAAACGGGTAACGAGCTGGAACTCAGACATAACCTACCTCTGGAATCATCCTGCGCGGCACGACCGGACAGCAATGGGAAAGACCACGTACGACCCAGGTCGCCGGGGAAAGAAAACGGGAATATTCAGAATGTGGAGTCAAATCCCACAGCTTTCAAGGTAAAGGTCCTACACCCGCTAACACGCCGAATGTTGCAATAAGACTAACGGTCAGAAAATAACCCGAAAAACTTGTCGCAAAAGGCGAATAGCCTGTCGCCCGCCGCGATGATGGCCTCTATACTAGCTCCCCGTTTGTGCACCGCTCTAGTGCATTCGGCTGGAGCGCGACACGTCCCTCCACACTCCATTCAGAGCCGCCGTAAAATGAGCCTGTTCTCCGCTGTCGAAATGGCACCACGCGATCCAATCCTGGGCCTCAACGAAGCATTCAACGCCGACACCCGTACCGACAAGGTCAACCTTGGGGTGGGCGTGTACTGCAATGAGGAGGGACGCATTCCACTCCTGCGCGCCGTTGTCGAAGCCGAGACGATCCGCGCGGCCCAGCACGCTTCCCGTGGCTACCTGCCGATCGACGGCATCGCCGCCTACGACCAGGCGGTACAGAAGCTGCTGTTCGGTGCCGACTCGCCCCTCCTGGCGGCCGGCCGTGTGGTCACCACCCAGGCCGTCGGCGGCACTGGCGCCCTGAAGATCGGTGCCGACTTCCTCAAGCAACTGCTGCCCAACGCCGTAGTCGCCATCAGCGACCCGAGCTGGGAGAACCATCGCGCGCTGTTCGAGACCGCCGGCTTCCCGGTACGCAACTACCGCTACTACGATGCCGCCACCCATGACGTGAACCGCGCCGGCCTGCTGGAGGATCTCAACGCCCTGCCAGAGCAGTCGATCGTGATCCTGCACGCCTGCTGCCACAACCCGACCGGCGTCGACCTGAGCCCTGCGGACTGGAAGAACGTCCTGGAAGTGGTCAAGGCCAAGAACCTCGTGCCGTTCCTGGACATGGCCTACCAGGGCTTCGGTGACGGTATCGATGAAGACGCCGCCGCCGTGCGCCTGTTCGCCGAGTCGGGCCTGACCTTCTTCGTGTCCAGCTCCTTCTCCAAATCGTTCTCGCTGTACGGCGAGCGTGTCGGCGCACTGTCCATCATCAGCAGCTCGAAGGAAGAAAGCGCCCGCGTGCTGTCCCAGGTCAAGCGCGTGATCCGCACCAACTACTCCAACCCACCGACCCATGGCGCCACCATCGTCGCCGCGGTGCTCAACAACCCGGAACTGCGCGCCCAATGGGAGCAGGAACTGGCAGAAATGCGCCTGCGGATTCGCGGCATGCGCACCCAGATGGTCGACCTGCTGGCCAAGGGCGCACCACATCGCGACTTCAGCTTCGTTGGCCGCCAGCGTGGCATGTTCTCCTACTCCGGCCTGACCGCCGAACAAGTGGGTCGCCTGCGCAGCGAGTTCGGTATCTACGCCCTGGATACCGGCCGCATCTGCGTCGCAGCGCTGAACCAAAGCAACATCGATGTCGTGACCAAGGCCATCCTCCAGGTGATCTGATCATCCTGGACAAGCAAAAAAGGGGAAGCCATCGTGCTTCCCCTTTTTCATGGGCGCATGCGAACTATGTGTTCGGAAAAACGCCGCACGCTCTAGACTCTAGCCATACCCGCCTAGCGAGAATCCCAATGAAAGATGATGACCTGCGAGCCGAGCGCGACGAACCGGAACGCTATCCGTCCCATTCACAAAAACGGCAGAAGAACCTGGTCCTGCAGATAGCCCTGGGGGTGTTCCTCGGTGGCCTGGCGCTATGGCTGGTGCAACTGGCAGCCACATCGCTGATGACCAAACTGATGCTGGGCAGCCTCACCTTCGGCGGCTGAGGCACATAAGGCGCGCCGCGTAAAAAATTATTCTTTTCACCCGCCGCCCTTGACTTCCCTTTTTGAATCAGTAAGATACGGCGCATTCCGCGATAGCTCAGTTGGTAGAGCAAGTGACTGTTAATCACTGGGTCCCTGGTTCGAGTCCAGGTCGTGGAGCCATCTTCCAGACTGTTTGCTAAACACCATAAAGGGCGCCCTGCTCTTTTTAGCAAACCAGCTCAAGCTATCTCCTTATCTGTTGTCCAATCCGTGCACCAAGCTGGGTGTGCGGATACGGGCTCTTGCCCAAAACCCACGCCTGCGTTCGACGGGTTGCTTTGCCGCAAAAGCCTGGCGTAGGCTGTGCGCCTCTTTTTCCGGTCAGTAAGACGATGATGTTCCTGTCAGCACAGTCACCGTGCAGCTCTCCCTCGATATCCTCTTCGGCCAAAGTGGTCGTTGCCCAGCATGACTGCGCGATCAATCGTCGACGCCGCAGCGTGCTGTTCGCCTTCACGTTTTCCCCTCCCCAGCACAGCCGCTGATCGCGACTGGCTGCGACTCCTAGCTGCAAACCGGCTCGCGCGCGCTAGCGCAGGGTCAGGACAACCAGCGTCCCGGCCGCCAGCCGACCCTGAATCTGCCGGCCGGTAGCCACCGCCAGCGATCGAGCTAACCACCCAGCAATTGCCTGCACGCCGGCCCGCGCCATGACGCAGCCGGTCTCTCTTATTTTTGGCGCCTGAATCTTCAGGTGCAGGTCCTGAGCCATGAACAAAGCTTTGTTAGCCGCCCTGATCCTGGGCATCTCCATCGTTGGCCTGAGCATTGGCTCCACGGTGCCGATCCTCGCCCTGCGCCTTTACCAGGCCGGTGCGTCCAACAACCAGATAGGCCTCATGTCAGCCCTGCCGGCAGCCGGCATGATGCTGTCGGCGTTCCTGGTCAATACGCTGTGCCAACGCTTCACCCGTCGCCAGATCTATCTGCTGTGCTTCAGCCTCTGCGCCCTGAGCGTCGCAGCCCTGGAGGTGCCTGGTACCGGCCTCTATAGCCTGGGCCTGGCCCGCATCAGCATGGGCCTGGGCGCCGGGCTGATCATCATTCTCGGCGAAACCTGGGTCAATGAAATGGCCGAAGATGCCACCCGCGGGCGACTGGTCGCGGTCTATACCACCTGCTTCACCTTCTTTCAGTTGCTGGGCCCGGGCCTGGTCTCCCTACTGGGCACCGAGGGACCGGCCGTGCTGGCCATCGTCAGCATCGGCTACGCCGTAGCGATTGCCGTGGTCTGGCTGATCCTGCCCCAGGAGGATGCGCCGAGCCCCCATGCCGAGAGCCGGACATTCTCCGTGCTGGGCTTCATTCGGATTGCCCCGGCGCTATGCGTGGGCATCCTGTTCTTCGCCTTCTTCGACAGCATGGTGCTGTCGCTGTTTCCGGTCTACGCCGCCGGCCACGGCTACAGCATCAAGCTTGCAGCACTGATGGTGACCATCATTCTATTGGGCGACACGGCATTCCAGTTTCCCCTGGGCTGGCTCTCGGACAAGCTCGGACGTCCGGGCATCTACCTGGGCTGCGGCATCATCTCGCTGCTGATCGGTCTTGGCCTGCCGATGCTGATGCAAACCCCAGGCCTGCTATGGCCGAGCCTGGTGATCCTGGGTGCGGTGGCCGGCGGCATCTATACCCTGGCGATCGTGCTGATCGGGGAATCCTTCAGCGGCCCGGACCTGGTCACCGCCAACGCCAGTGCCGGCCTGCTCTGGGGCATTGGCAGCCTGCTGGGACCACTGCTCAGTGGCGCAGCCATGAGCAGTGGTAGCTATGGCCTGCCACTGACCCTGTCGGCCGCCGCCGCCATCGTGGTGGTATTCGCCCTGTCCCTGGTGCGCCAGGGACAGTTCAAAGCCGCACAGTAACGCGCCGAAGCGCAAGACGCGGCCGCCGATCATTCACAGGCCGCGTCTTTGTCATTACCATCGCGCCCTTCAACCCGCCTTCATGGACACCTTGCGATGGACCGACCCCTGCGCCTCTTGCCCCTGTGCGGCATGCTCTTGCTATTGCCGCTACCCGCCCTGGCCAACCCAGCGATAGATTGCGCCGCCCTGGGCGAAAGCGCCTCCCAGGAAGCTGGCGACTACCGCCCTCCCCTGGAGGCCAAGGTTACCGGCACGGGCCGCCTGCACTTTCACAGCGCTCCGAACCCCGCCTGCGTGGACAAGAAACTCTTCGTGATCCCTGGCGATGGCCTGACGGTGTACGCCTCCACTGACAACGGCTGGGCCCAGGTCATGTACATCGCCAAGGGTGGTGAAGACTACACCGGCTGGGTCGAGGAGCAGCGCCTGCAATTCGCCGGTCACTATGGGCGCGCTCAGCTGCCAGCCGAGGTCACGACCTTTCTGCAGCGCCATGAAGAATGCTTGCACTTCGCCGGAGAGGAGCCCTACGACGCCGAGCGCCGCGCGGAGCTGGAAAAAGCCACCAAGACCTGCATCGGCCTGGATCGCCAACTCGCCAGCTTGCGCGAGCAGTACAAAAACGACGCCGAGGTCATCCAGGCACTGGCCCCGCTGGAAAACCTGGAATAACCAGGCCCTGATGCAAAACCGGCGCCCCAAGGCGCCGGTTGCTTACGACAGCCACTCACGTCAGTGAGTCGCCTCTACGCTGCTCCTCGCATGGCTGGGCGTCGCGCCCTCTGCCTGCACATCGCCCACCAAGCCATCAGCCACCAAGGGCACCTCATTGCCCTCGGCATCGTGCAGCTTGCCACCACTGAAATAGTCTCCCTCACGCAGTACCGCGATGTCCTGGAAACGCAGGCTGCGCTCGGTACCGGCGACGAACACCGACTGCTGGTCGGAGTTGCCGGTGGTGAAATGGTTGAAGGCCAGGTTCAGCAGGATCGCCATGATCGCCGAGGAACTGATACCGGAATGGAAGATCGTCGCGAACCAACTGGGGAAATGATCGTAGAAGCTGGGTGCGGCAATCGGGATCATGCCGAAACCGATGGAAGTGGCAACGATGATCAGGTTCATGTTGTTGCGATAGTCGACCTTGGACAAGGTGCGGATACCGCTGGCCGCCACGGTGCCGAACAATACGATCCCGGCCCCACCGAGCACGGAGGTCGGTACTGCGGCGATTACACGCCCCATGAATGGCAACAGGCCAAGGATCACCAGGAACAATCCGCCGGTGGCGACCACGAAGCGGCTCTTGATTCCGGTAACCGCCACCAACCCGACGTTCTGGGCAAAGGCGCTTTGGGTAAAGGAACCGAAGATCGGCGCGATCATGCTCGATAGCATATCGGCCCGTAGGCCATTACCCAGGCGCTTGGAGTCGACCTTGGTATGGATGATCTCCCCCACTGCCAGGATGTCCGCGGAAGTCTCCACCAAGGTCACCATGACCACGATGCACATCGACAGGATCGCCGCGACATGGAAAGTCGGCATGCCGAAGTGGAACGGCGTGGGCAGGCCGAACATCGGCCCCTGGGCGACACCAGAGAAATCGGCCATGCCCAGGAATACGGCGATCACGGTACCGATGATCATGGCGAGCAGGATCGACAGCCGGGAAATCGCCGCACTGCCGATCTTGCTCAACATCAGCACCAGCACCAGGGTGACGGCGGCCAGGCCGATGTTCGACATGCTGCCGAAATCCGGCGACCGGCTGTTGCCGCCCATGGCCCAGCGCGCCGCCACGGGCATCAGCGTCAGGCCGATCGTGGTGATCACAATGCCAGTGACCAAGGGCGGGAAGAATTTGGTGATACGGGAAAACACCGGGGTGATCAACAAGCCGATCAACGACGCGGCGATCACCGCCCCCAGCACCGATTGAAAACCGCCTTCACCACCACTGGTGACGATCGCCACCATGGTCGACACACCCGCGAAGGACACGCCCTGTACCAGCGGCAGCCGGCAACCGAAGAACGGTACGCCAAGAGTCTGCAACAGAGTGGCCAGCCCTCCGGCAAACAGCGAGGCCGCGACCAGCAAACCGATCTCTGCCGAGGACAGGCCGGCTGCCTGGCCGACAATCAGAGGCACAGCGACGATACCGCCATACATGGTCAGAACATGCTGCAGGCCATAGGCCATGTTTGCGCCAACACCCAAATTTTCGTCTTCGGGCCGCTGCGGTGAAACCTGGGGCGTAGTCATGGTGTGAGGGCTTCCTGTTTTTGTTATGGACACACTGTATGCAACATCAAAGACAACTGTCCATATGATTGTATACAGTTTATCTGCCAAGTCCCGGGCCACTTTGGTGCATCCCTGCCAACTCGGAGCCGCCCGCGCTATCTGGATGCTCAGGCGAAAAAGCCGTTCCAGAGCCTCTGCCAAGTCCTGTACTCCATGGCCCCGCCCACCACGGCAGCGACACTTCGGAGCTTAAAAAAACATCATAAAAAAAGGCCGACTCGATGAACGAGTCGGCCCTTGCAAGAAAAGGTCCCAAGCAGCCTTGCGATCATCCGGCCTCGAGCAATTGCTGGAGCGTACGCTGCAGGTCGGGATGATCCGGCAAGCGCAAGGCGAACTCGTCCTGCAGTAGTCGCATGAACTCCCCGACGTCGGAGATCTGCCGCCGCTCGCTGGGTTGCCCCATCCGATGGATCGCATAGCTGGCGTTGTTCAGCGTATGGCGCACACCCGCTCCGATTCGCGCCACCTTCAACTGGCCGAGAAACGGCGAGTCCGGATGGGTCGAGACGTACCAGTTGCCCATTTCGTAGTCCACGTCCCCCTGCACCTGCAGGTCGAACACATACATCGCTCGCCATTCGTCCGCGACCTTGGCTCGCAGGGTATAGCTGCCCTCACGCTCGGTGATGCGATAAGGCTCATGGGGCGTTGCCTGTTCCTGCTCGGTGTCCAGCAACAGCGGCGCGGTGGGCACCATGCCGCCGAAACCGACATCGACGATATAGCGCTGGCCGTCCAGGTGCAGCAGCGTCAAGCGATGGCTACGGGCGGTGAGCTCATCCTCCGGCCCTCCCATCACCACCCGGCCGGTGATGCCCCGGACCTCATAGCCCAGGTACTGCAGCAGCACCAGGAAGACCTGGTTGAGCTCGTAACAGTAGCCTCCGCGCCCCTGGTGAAGGATCTTGCGTTCCACCGATGCCAGGTCGATAGGCACCGCCACCTGCAGCAACGTCGAAAGACTCTCGAAGGTGAACCGGCAGACATGACGCAGCTGCAGCTCCCGCAATGTCTCCAGGGTTGGCGGCGGCGGGCTGTCATACCCGAGGCGATGCAGGTAGAGATCGAAATTCATCTGGTTCGGCTGGCTCATGTACAAGTCCTTGAAATGAGTGTCGCGCCGGGCCCCGGCAATCCGCATACCGATCCATTCGAGCAACGCCAGGCCCTGGCATACCCGGCTGATGTATAAGCCAGAAAGCACGAGCCGCGACAATCGATTCGCCTGATATTTTTTATTGAATTGGCACTCGATTGGCTCTTGCCAAGAGGCAGCGACGATCCTGTAATGCCCCCCTCGCCTCGCTCTGGAGAAGCCGTGCCATGTACCCGCTGGAAGGCCCCCGCATCGTTCTGCGCCCCCTACAAGCCAGCGATGCCGATGCCCTGGTCGCTGCCGCCCGGGATGGCGAGCTATGGAACCTGCCCTTCACCGTGGTGCCCTCCCCGGACACCATCGACCGCTACCTGGCCGCCGCCCTCGATGGCCGCGCCAACGGCACCGTGCAGCCCTTCGTCACGTGTTTGCGATCCACCGGCGAGGTCATCGGCTGCACACGCTTCTGGAAGATCGATCAACACAATCGAAAACTGGAGATTGGCAGCACCTGGATTGCCAGTCGCTGGCAACGCAGCTTCGTCAATACCGAGGCCAAGTACCTGATGCTGTGCCATGCCTTCGAGAAGATGGCTTGCGTGCGAGTGCAGTTCACCACGGATGAAATCAACCACAAATCTCGCGCCGCGATCCTGCGCCTGGGCGCACAGCAAGAAGGCATAGTGCGCCATGAGCGCATCATGCCCGATGGCCGCAAACGCAATTCCGTGCGCTTCAGCATCATCGACGACGAGTGGCCCGAGGTGCGCCGGCACCTGGAGCAGCTGCTCGAACACACCTCCCATTGAGCAAGTCTTTGCCGACAAGGATGCAGTCATGTCCACCCCCGTTGTCTTTCGTCACGCACAAGTCGAGGACGCCCTGTGCATCAGCGGCCTGGCCACCCAGGTCTTCCTCGATACCTACGCCACCGACGGCATGCGCGCAGACCTGGCCGAGGAAGCCTTGAGCACCTATGCACCGCAGCAATTTCGCCAGCGCCTGGCAGATCCGCGCAAGGTCTTGCTACTGGCCGAGCGCGCGGGACACCTGCTGGGATTTGCCGAGCTCGGCGACAACATCCGGCCGCCGCTGGCACAACTCTCTCAGGGCATGGAACTGGTACGCCTGTATGTGCAGCGCCATGCTCATCGCCAGGGAATTGGCCAAGCCTTGCTAGATAGGGCCGAGAGCCTGGCACAAGCGCGCCAGGCCAGTTGCCTGTGGCTCACCGCCTGGGATGGCAATCATCCGGCGCTTGCCTTCTACCTGGCCCAGGGATACGACGCCGTCGGCACCACCCACTATGAATTCGGCGGCAACCGCTATGGCAATCAGGTGTTCTGCAAGACCTGGTAGCACTCAACGATCAGAACGCTGCAACTGCTCCGGCAGCGTTTCCATCGCTAACGCCGCCACCCGATTGCGCCCCGTGGCCTTGGCCTGGTACAGGGCTGCGTCCGCTCGCTCGATGAACACTTCGATGCTGTCGCGGCCACTGGGCACGAAGGAGTAGCAGCCCAGACTGACCGTCACGCAGCCGACCGGAGAACCGGAGTGGGTGATGTTGCGTGCCATGACGCTCTGGCGCACCTGCTCAGCCATGGCCAGCACGCCATGGATATCGGTATCGGGCAACAGCAGTGCGAACTCCTCACCGCCATAGCGCACCGCCAGGTCGGCCTTGCGCTGGCAACACTGCTGCAGGGCCTGGGCCACCTGACTCAGGCAATGGTCGCCCGCGACATGGCCATAGGTATCGTTGTAGCTCTTGAAGAAGTCGATGTCGGCCATGATCAGCCCCAGCGGGCTGCCTTGCCGGGCACCGCGACTGAACTCGATCGCCAAGGAGCGCTCGAACAGCCGCCGGTTGGCCAGGCCGGTCAGGCTGTCATGGGTGGCGATCACCTCCAGCGCCTCCTGCGCCTCGCGCAGGTCAGCCTCGATCCGCTCGTTATTGCGTACCTGGTGCACGAACACCCAGCCGAACAAGCCGACGCCCAGCAACACCAGGGCCACGATGGCGCTGGACTGGTAGGCCGAGGAGTACCAACCCTTGAGAATCGCATCCTTGGAGTTGGCCGCAGCCACCACCAGCGGATAAGCCTGCAACTGGCGGTAGCCATACAGGCGCGGTATGCCGTCCACGATCGAGGTGATCATGGCATTGCCGGCAGTGGCCTCAGGCAGGTACTTGCTGAAGATCTCACCACGGGCCAACGACGCCCCGACCTGGCGCTCCTCGAATGGCCGCCGCGCCAGGAGCGTACCGTCGGACAGGGCCAGGAACATTGTCCCCTGATCGTCGATATTGAAGCTTTTGAAGTACTGGTCGAAATACGCCAGCTTGATGCCGGCCATCAGTACCCCCTGGAAATCCCCATTCTGGTCGTTGATCCGCCGGGAAATCGGAATGATCCACTCGCCATTGGCACGGCTGCGAATCGCCGGGCTGATGTGCACCTGCAACGAGGCATTCTGCTGGTGGAAGCGAAAGTAATCGCGATCCGCTACCTCCTCGCCATGGGGCGAGTCGTTGAAGGAGCTGACCATCCACTGCCCCTGCTTGTCGTAGAGAAAGACCCCGCTGAGCTGGTTCAGGGCCAATACGCGCCGCGCGAAGATTTTCTGCAGGCGCAATCTCTGCTCTGGCCCCTCGCCCAGGGTTTCGATCCACTCGGAAAGGCTCATCAGTACCAGGTCGGCCTCCATGAAGGTGTCCTCGGCCTGCTGGGCCATGGCCTGGGTGAGGTTGATGGAGTTGACCTCGGCCTGGGCCAAGTCATGCCGCCAGGACTGTTCGAGCTGCAGATACAGCAAGCCGCACAGGCAGAGAAAGACCATGGCGATGAAGGCCACTGCCGCCTTGAGCAAAGGCAGGCGCTTCAGGGTGCCGCCGGGGGCATGATGTGCATCGTAAATGGGAACGGGCAAAAGGGTCGTCCTGACGGGAAAAGGCGTGATTTGCAACGCAAATCCCTTGTTGTTTTTCGCCGGCTCATCCGCCAGCGTCTGGCGCAGCATCAGCTCCATGCTTATTGGGCCCACTATTCTGGCAAGCAGGTCCATGGGCCGTTATCGGCTGCACGAGGCAATGCCTGAAGCATAGATCGCCGGTGCGGCAGAGTATTCGTCCATGACCTGAGAATTTCTCTCAACAATGATCAGGCCGGTGCGAACCATGGAAACCGCAACAGTGGCTCCGAGCCAATTTTCAGGTAGTACAGAGCACCTTGCAAAAGGCTTTTCCAGGATTGCTGCATGCTGCCCACCGGGTATTCACAAAAACTTTTCAGGTGATCGCTACAGGCGTTTCCCCCTGGCACCCTTCAAAGATGCGCGCCACACCCACTCGGCCTGATTTGCGACAATGCCCGGCATGACATTCCGGACTTGTGCAGCGCCCTCTGCCGAGCCGAGCCAGTTGCTGGCTACCGCCGCCAACGACGAAGCCCGCACGAGGATCTGGCTCCGGACCGGAGCGTGGGCAGCGCAACCTACGCCAGCCGCTCGAACGATGCTACGCACAGGCTGGCGTATCGAGAAAAACAGTCAGGAAGCCACTACGCTGCTCGCCGGCATGCAGCACGCCTACGACGGTACTTTCCGTACCATACCTAGCGCCGCTGGCGATCCTGGCAATCGATTACGCTGGCGTTGGTGATGATGTTCTTGCTGTCGGTATACAGAGTGATGCTGCAGAAATAATCCAGCACGGTCTGGTTCTCGTAATAACCGGTCTTGCGATAGACCGCCTCGCTGCTCACCGGCATCGCGCCAGCCACACCCTGGCCACCGACCCCAACCCATGTTTCGCGCTGGCCGACATATTCGCTGCCAGTCTGCACGAACACCTTGTCGGGCCCCAGATGGGTCTGCACCCGGTTCCAGGCATAGAAACCACCACTGCCATAGGACGAAGGCCCCATCCCCTGGTCGGGCTTGCCGAACAATTCGAAGGCTTTCTTGGCTGGCTGGCCAATCAGCCGTTGCGCGGCGATATTGATCTCATTGTCCTGGCTGCTGCTTTTACCAGGCACGGCGCAGGCCGTGAGAGCCAGAACGGCCATGGTCAGCGCGGCGAGCTTGATCGAAGGCATGACATTCACTCCTTGTGCATGTGGCGTAGGGAAAACCACGAAACTCTGGCTCAGCTGAAACACGGCGTCCATGCTAGCCAAGTGCCGCCAGCCCACATCGAGGATGGGCCCAATACCTTGCTCGCTGCCAGGACCATGGCTGGATAGCGGATTCGAGCCAATGGGAATCAATGGAGGTATCTTGTAGAACCGCTCAATACCCAGGAACCCCATGCTCAGTTCGCTCATCTCGAATGGTAAGCCTGCAACGCCTGATCGCTCAGATCTGATCGCACCTTGGTGGAGTTTCACGAAAACAGTTCTAGCGGCGACAGCCCTGTCACTGGTGCGTGATGGATTGCTGGAGCTGGACGCCCCTATTGCCGGTCACGCTTTCACCTTGCGCCAGCTACTGCGACATGAGGCCGGCCTCGCCGACTATGGCGAGCTGGTGGAGTATCACGCCGCTGTTGCCAACAATGAATCACCTTGGCCAGCAACTGAAATGATGCAACGCCTTGATGGTCTGCGACTTCGATATGCCCCCGGAACCCATTGGAGATACTCGAATGTTGGCTATCTGCTGGTTGGCAGGTTGATTGAACGCATGACTGACCTGGAACTGGATGATGCCGTCACTCAACGCGCCCTGGCGCCTCTGGGGCTGTCGAATGTTCGGTTCGCCAAGACACCCGCAGACCTACAGGCAACGGCTTCGGGGAGCACATCGAACTATGACCCCGCCTGGGTTTATCACGGCCTGCTGGTCGGCCCGATTTCGCAAGCGGCGCTCTTCTTGGATCGCTTGCTTTGCGAGTACCTTTTCTCCGCGGATCTGCTTAAGGAAATGCAGGCCACTCGAGCACTCGGCGGTCCGATTCCAGGGCGACCATGGATCGAGCCTGGCTATGGCCTGGGGGTTATGCAGGGTTCGATTGAAGGCGGCTTTTCCCTTAGTGGGCACACAGGCTGCGGACCTGGCAGCGTGATCGCGGTCTATCGAGTCCGCGATGGCGCCACATCGGCCTGCTGTGCGGCCTTTGCAACAGGCACCAGCGAAGGCGCGGTAGAAACCTTCGTGGCTGGACAGCTGATACAAGCCCTGGGGCAAGCTTGCTGAATCGTTCATCCCTGCACCCTACCCACTTGAGCGCGCACCAGGGCTGGGCCATCTGTTTTCGGGCGAAGCTGCGGCTCTCTTGGTAAACTTGCCGTCCATTTCGTTTGATGCGGACCTGAGCCGTGCAGCTCGCAGCCCATCTGCCAGCTTTCCTGCCCAGAAAGTCGCCCTATCGAAAGTGCTACATGCCAGTTCCTTAGGTGGTGTGTCGTACCACCAACACCTAAAGAACACCTGAAAACGCCCCAGAACACGCCTTAAACACGTAGAGCAAAATGGTCCAGAATTCAGCTACAGCCCCAGTAAACTCAAGCCCTACGCTGTCCCGGCGGTTTAGCGTTGCGCCGATGATGGATTGGACGGACCGCCATTGCCGTCACTTCCTGCGCCTTCTCTCCAAGCACACCCTGCTCTACACCGAAATGGTCACCACGGGGGCCTTGCTCAACGGCGATCATGAGCGCTTCCTGCGCTACCACCAGTCGGAGCATCCCCTGGCCTTGCAGCTGGGGGGCAGTACGCCTTCGGACCTGGCCGCCTGCGCGCGCATGGCCCAGGAGCACGGGTATGACGAGGTCAACCTCAATGTGGGCTGCCCCAGCGACCGGGTGCAGAACAACATGATCGGTGCGTGCCTGATGGGGCATCCGGCCCTGGTGGCCGATTGCGTGAAGGCGATGCGCGATGCGGTATCGATCCCGGTGACGGTCAAGCACCGGATCGGCATCAACGGGCGAGACAGCTATGAGCAATTGCGTGATTTCGTAGGGCAGGTCCACGAAGCGGGCTGTACCAGTTTTACCGTGCATGCCCGGATCGCGATCCTCGAAGGCCTGTCACCCAAGGAAAATCGGGAAATCCCGCCCCTGCGCTATGACGTGGCGGCGCAATTGAAGGCTGACTTTGAGCAGTTGGAGATCATCCTCAACGGTGGCATCAAGACCCTCGAGTCCTGCCATGAGCATCTGCGGACCTTCGATGGGGTGATGTTGGGCCGTGAGGCGTACCACAACCCCTATCTGCTGGCCGAAGTGGACCAACAGCTGTTCAACAGCACAGCACCGGTGATTTCCCGCGCCGAAGCGTTGGCGCAACTGCGACCTTACATTGCCGAGCATTTGGCCAGCGGTGGCGCCATGCATCACATCACCCGCCATATCCTGGGGCTGGGCACCGGTTTTCCAGGGGCACGCAAGTTTCGTCAGCTATTGTCAGTGGACATCCACAAGAGCAAAGATCCGCTTGCCCTGCTGGACCAGGCCGGCCAACTGCTCGAAGGACGCTAGGTATCGGTTCAATTGAACCTGATCCAGCTTTTGGCATCGTATTTATCTGGATAGCGCCCCAACCTTCAAACGGCCATGTTCCGGCCGTAGCCTTTGGGGCTTCTGCAAGTATTTCGCGCCCTTGAGCGCTCGTCGGCGCTCGGGTAATGTCATCGGACCCATAGGACAGAGCACGCTCATGACTTCCAAGCTGGAACAACTGAAGAAAATCACCACCGTCGTGGCCGATACCGGAGACTTCGACGCAATTGCCCGAGTCAAGCCAGTAGACGCCACCACCAACCCATCGCTGCTGCTCAAGGCTGCGGCTATTCCAGGCTATGCCGAACTGCTCAACGCCAGCGTCAGTGATTGCAAAGGCGATGTTGGCCTGGCCAGCGATCGTTTCGGTGTGGCCGTCGGCCAAGAAATCCTCAAGGTCATCCCGGGCCGTATTTCCACCGAAGTCGATGCTCGCCTGTCTTTCGACACCACGGCCATGCTCAAACGCGCTCATCGCTTGATCGACCTGTACGAAACAGCCGGTGTGGGCCGCGATCGAGTGCTGATCAAGATCGCTTCTACCTGGGAAGGTATCCGTACTGCCGAGCAACTGGAGCGCGAAGGCATCCAAACCAACCTGACCCTGCTGTTCTCCTTTGCCCAGGCCGTGGCTTGCGCCGATGCCGGGGTGTTCCTGATTTCGCCGTTCGTGGGCCGGATCTACGATTGGTACAAGAAGGCGACTGGAAACGACTACACCAACGCGGACGACCCAGGCGTGCAGTCGGTGACTCGAATCTACAACTACTACAAGGCCAATGACTACAAGACAGTGGTCATGGGCGCCAGCTTCCGCAACCTGAATCAGATCGAGCAACTGGCAGGCTGCGACCGCCTGACCATCAGCCCGGACCTGATCGAAAAACTAGCGGCCGATACTGGCAAGCTGGAGCGCAAGCTGAGCCCGAGCAAGACCGGCGAAGCACGCCAGAGCCTCAACGAAGCGCAGTTCCGCTGGGCGTCGAACGAGGATGCGATGGCCACCGAGAAACTGGCGGAAGGCATCCGTCAATTCGCTCGCGACCAGGAAAAACTCGAGGCCCTGCTCAGCGCCAAGCTCTGATCGGGCAGCACGTATAAAAAAGGGCGAACCTTGATGGTTCGCCCTTTTTTTATACCCGGCATTTCTATCGATCAGTGGCGCTCCAGGGCGTTCACCAGATCATGGAAGGCTTCACGATTGGAGTCATTGAGCCCCATCAGAATCTTGTGGGCCTCCAGGACCTTGATCCGCACTACCTCCTCCGATTGATCCTGGGACGGTAGGTCGGTCAGGCACTCAGGACAGGGGATCGGGCGATCAACGATATTGAACACCTGATCGAAACCCATGGACTGCAAGAGCCGGGTAATGTCTTCGTGGGTGGTGACGACGGTGGGCAGCAGGCCGACCTTCTGCCGAGAAAGAATCGACAACTTGGCCAGCAAGCCCAGCGTGGTGCTGTCGATACTGCGGGTTTCCGTCAGATCGATCACGATCGCCGAGAAGTTCAGCGCAGTGAAGATCCGCTCAATAGTCGCATCCAGCGCCGAACAGAGGGTCAGGCGCACTTCACCGACGAATTTCAGGACAAAGGTGCCGTCCTGCTCGGCGAACTGGATTCTACCGGTACTCATCAAAGGTTCCTGCTCAACACTAACAGGGCGATATCATCCGGCATCTCCCCTAGCGTGGCCAATCCAAAAACTTGCCGCAGGCCATCCAGGCTGCCGCCCGCTGCCTTCACCCGTTCAGGCAAGGCTGCTTCTTTCTCTTTGAGTGTAGGCTCGGACAAAAGGTCCAGGATGCCATCGGACATCAACGTCAGGCTGAACACCGGCGGCAACTCCAGGACGTGGTCCTCGTAGGTTGCCTCGTTGAACAGCCCTACAGGCAAGCCACGTCCTTCCAGGTAACGCACGCTGCTTGGTGTATACAACACCGGCAACGGCAAATGCCCGCCAATGCTATAGGTCAACAAACCTGTCTCCTCGTCGATGACTCCACCGACCATCGTGACGTGTTTACCCAGCTTACAGCTGATAAGGCCGCGGTTGATATGGCCCAGGACTTCCGAGGGCTTGAACTCCGGTAGCGTGCCATTGCGCTTGGATTCGAACAACAGGCGCGTGGTCATGAACTTCAGCAGTACCGTGACGAAAGCCGAAGATGCGCCATGACCAGAAACATCTGCCAGATAGAACGCCACCCGACGTTCGTCGACACGGAAGTAATCGACGAAATCCCCCGACAGGTACAGCGACGGGATGATCTGGTGTGCGAAATGGAAGGCATCGATCGACCAGGGGCTGGTGGGCAGCATGTTCATCTGCACCTGGCGACCTGCGTTCTGGTCCTCCTGGAGCAGATTGAGACTCGCCTCCAGCTCCCGGTTGGCCGCTTCGAGTTTTTCCCGGTAACGCTGGTTCTCCAGGAGCAAGCGCGCACGGTCCAGGGCGCGACGTACCGAATGCTCAAGTACCGCCAAGTCTTCCAAGGGCTTGATCAGGTAGTCGGCAGCACCTAGGCGCAAGGCCTCGACCGCGTCGTTCATCACGCCCGCGCCCGACACCACGATCACCGGGGTTTGCGGCGACAGCTCGGTCACTTGACGGATAAGCTCGAGACCGCCCATCTGCGGCATGCGCAGATCGCAGATCACCAGATCGGGTTTGTCACGCTCGAATACCTGGAGACCCTGCTGGCCATTGGCGGCCTGCAGTACGCTGAAGCCACTGTCTTCCAAATAGGCCGCGAGACTCGCGCGTACTACTTCGTCGTCATCGATTATCAGCAGCGTGGCACTGGTTTTTTGCATGTGGGCAAACGGCGCCAGAATTAGGTTGGCGTAGGTGGCATGGCCCAAGGCCCGACGCACGCTACTGGATTCGCTTTCTAGCCACTCCGAACAGGGCCAGGACCTTGAGTCCTGCACGCCCGAGCATCAGAGGTGCCCTTCTAAGGCGCAGACGGTACTCCCATCCGCGGGGCGTTTCAAGCTCATGCCGATGGTCGCTTGACGTCTTTACACGGCAAATCACCGAGAGTTATAAAAACCCCTGGAACCGCAACTCAATCGTAGGATGGAGCCATGAATCAGAACCAGCGTGACTACAGTGAAAAGCGCGATTACATCCGGATGCGGGTGGATGCCGAAATCACGCTGATTCACCAAGGGCAGGTGATCGAAGCCGTTTGCATCGATCTTTCCAGCGGCGGCATGCAGGTCCAGGCGCCTCGCTCGTTCCAGGTCGGCGATCAATTAAGCGTACGCATCGATTCGGAGCATGCGGCGCTCAGCGGCCTTGAAGCGGACACCGAAGTGGTATGGGTCAAGCCATCTGAGAGCGGCCAGAAACTTGGCCTTACAATCCTTAAAATGAAGTGAACCTCTGCTCAATGAAAAAGGCGGCCCAATGGCCGCCTTTTTTGTTTCCAGCAAGAACTACGCAGACTTAAAAATCGTCTTCGACCTTGCCGTCCTTGACCTTGAATTCGCGGTTCTGCAGATACGCATTGCGAATGAAGGTGTACTTGTCGCCACGAATCAACTTGTCCGCCGCCAGCAGGCTGGCACGGGTATCGACCACATTCACGCCCATGGTGATGTTACGGGCCGGGATATCGTTGATGTAGCGATAAGGAGCGGTGTAGCTGTCGACATACTTGGCCGGCGCATCGCGCAAGGTGCTAGGCCCCAGCAACGGCAGCATCACGTAGGGGCCACTGCCGACCCCCCAATGGCCGAGCGTCTGGCCGAAATCTTCATCATTGCGCTGCAGGCCCATCTTGGTACCCACATCGAAGAAGCCGGCCACACCCAGGGTGGTGTTCATCAACAGCCGTGCGGTGTCGACACCCGCGGCATTGGGCTTGGCCTGGAGGATATCGTTGACCAGGTTGCCGACATCACCAATGTTGCGAAACATGTTGTGGATGCCATCTTCCAGAAACTGTGGCGTAACGGCCTGGTAGCCCTGGGCCAATGGCTTCAAGGCATAGGTATCCACGGTATCGTTGAACGTGAAGATGGGGCGGTTGACGCTTTCCCACGGATCTTCCTCGGCTGCCTGGGCGACCAGGGGAGCCAGTGTCACACCGGCACTCATACATAGTGGAACTAGATAACGGCTCCAGCGCATCGCGGGAAACTCCTTGGCTTGTTCTCTCGTGGGGCATGCCCAGAGGTTAGGCTCAGGAGTATAAAGCGGAAGAAGCCGTTTAGGCAGTACCGACGCAAGCGACCCGAGCAAATCGGCCGGGGCGTTCACCTCCCTGTAACCTGCATGTCATGTTCTCCAACTAGTTTTGGAGAGTATTTCAAGGACGCTGCCATGCCCCACGCCGAGCCTTCGGGCCTCCCCCATCGCCCCCTGACAGCAGTGCTTTTCGGGCTCAGCGGCTGCCTGGTGGACTTCGGCGCCCGCCTGCGCCTGCAATCCTCCATGCAACCTACAGCCGAACAAGCCCTGGCCACCCCTGGCGCGCTGGACACCCTGCACCACCTGCGCCAGCGAGGCATTCCCTGCGCCTGGCTCGAGCAGCTCTCCCCGGCCCAGGCCCGCCACCTGAGCGCCTCCCTGCCGGAATGGATCCACCCAGCGCCGAACGCCTGTAATCCCTGGCCCGCCCCGGATGCTTGCTGGCAAGCACTGATGGCACTCAAGGTCAAAGGCCTGGACGGTTGCGTCCTGGTCAGCGGTGAACCACACCTGCTGCAATCGGGGCTCAATGCCGGGCTCTGGACCATCGGCCTGGCATCCTGCGGCTCCCTGTGCGGCATGACGCCCAGTGAATGGCAGGCACTGGACCAGCAGGAGCGCGAGCTCAAGCGGGGCAAGGCGACGATGCAACTCTTCGGTTTGGGCGTGCACTCGGTGATCGATCACCTGGGCGACCTGAATACTTGCCTGGCGGATATCGAGCTGCGCCGGCTCAAGGGTGAAAAACCCTGACATAAGCCCGTTGATCAGGATCATGCACGGCGTTGGCGAGTGGATTACTCTAAATCCTGGGGGCATGGACCTTTGACCCTGGCTCGCGGTCCATCCCTGTGCCTATCAATGAAGGGAGAACGCCATGCCTGCCCGCGAACTGCAAGAACAACTCGACACCCTGCGCGAGCAATTGGAACAGAACCCACCGCTTTCGCCCGCCGAACGCGAGAACCTGCAGGAGCTGATGCAACAGATCGAAGTGCAGCTCAAGCTGGAGAGCAGCACCCATGACGCCAGCCTCGCCGATGGTGTCAACCTGGCTGTGGAGCGGTTCGAACTGGAACATCCCGCCATTGCCGGAACCCTGCGCAACATCGTCCAGACCCTGGGCAACATCGGCATCTGATCGACCAACGATCAAGCTCAAGCGAAAGCCCCGCCATGATGGCGGGGCTTTTCGTTTACTGGCGTACCAGGCGCTGGTTGGTGAAATCCATCGTTTCGGTACTGCGGTAAGGGTTGATATCCAACCCGCCGCGGCGCACGTAGCGCGCATAGACAGTGAGCTTCTGCGGCTTGAGCAGGCGCTGCAGGTCGAGGAAGATCCGCTCCACGCACTGCTCATGGAAGTCCGAGTGCTGGCGGAAACTCACCAGATAGGCCAGCAGGCTGGCGTGATCCAGGGCCGCACCACGGTATTGCACCACCACGCTGCCCCAATCCGGCTGGCTGGTCACCGGGCAGTTGGACTTGAGCAGATGGCTGTGCAAGCTTTCCTCCACCACCTGCGAGCTGTCGCAGCGCAGCAGCTCGGGACGCGGATGCTCATAGCTGTCGACACTGATATCCAGGTCGTCGATGCACACGCCCGGCAGCGCCACCAACCCCTGCGCCTCGACCTCACCCAAGCTGCGGACCCGCACGCCCACCGGCTTGCCCGCGGCAGCCGAAAGATCCTTGCCCAGGGTCGCTTCGAGCGTGGCCCGGTCGGCGAACGGCGTCTGGTTCAGCGAGTTGAGGTACAGCTTGAAGGACTTGGACTCGATGATGTTCGGCGAGTCGGCGGGAATACTGAACTCGGCGATGGCCACCACCGGCTTGCCCGAGGGCAACAGCCAGGACAGCTCGAAGCAATTCCAGAAATCCACCCCCTTGTAAGGCAAGGTCTCGGCGCTCAAGCCCAGCTCGGCCCATTTCGCTGCCCGAGGAATCGGGAACAGCAACGAGGGTGTGTAGGTGGAGATGTATTCACTGGATTTGCCCAGCGGCGAATGTTCGGCTGCGGGATGCATGGCGGAAACCTGACTGAAGAATCAGCGGATTCTAACAGCCTTTGCTCCGCCATTGAGCCCCAGGAGCCTACGGACTGACCGTCAACTTGCCCACCATCCCGGCCTGGTAGTGCCCTGGGATATTGCAGGCGAACTCCAGGCTACCGCTCTTGCTGAAGGTCCAGGTCAGCTCGGCCTGCTTGCCCGGCTCCACCAGCACGCTATTGGGATCGTCGTGCTGCATGCCCGGGGCCATCCCGGGCATGGCGCCATGCCCCATCGAGGCATGATCCATCGAGCCGTGCTCCATGGCCTTCATACCGGTGGGAGTCAGCATGCCACTCTGCTGCATCTGCAGCATTTCCTGCTGGTGCCGGGCATGCATCGCCGAATCGCCCAGGTTGAACTCATGCAGCAACTGCCCCTTGTTCACCAGTACGAATCGCACCGTCTCGCCAGCCTTGACCTCCAGCGCCTTGGGGGTGAACGACATGTCCCCCATCACCACTTCGATGCTGCGAGTGGCCTTGTTCGCCGGAGCCGGCTGGCCAAAGTCATAGGACGCCGCTGGCGACGCCCACAGCGGCGTAGCCAACAACATCAGGCAGCCGCCAAGAAAGGAACGGCTTTGCAACAACACACTTTGCATACTCATTATCAAACCCCAACAAGAACGGAATCGAGCTTGTGTCAAACTTTAGGGCCCCGCTGCTGCCGGCTGGCTGACAGCTAGATTACAACTTTGTCAGCTTTACCTGTGCAACGCCCCTGCAAGGTATAAAGCCGGGGTTCCATATGCCAAGAGTCCTGCCATGAAGCTACTGATCGTCGAAGACCAACCCAAGACCGGCCAATACCTGCGCCAGGGCCTGAGCGAAGCCGGCTTCAATACCGAACTGGTGGCGGACGGCACCACCGGCCAGCATCTGGCCCTGACCGGCGACTATGCACTGCTGATCCTTGATGTGATGCTCCCCGGCCGCAGTGGTTGGCAGATACTGCAAGCGGTGCGCAGCGCCGGCCTGGAGATACCGGTGCTGTTCCTCACCGCCCGGGATGCCGTTGAGGACCGCGTGCACGGATTGGAGCTGGGCGCCGACGACTACCTGGTCAAGCCCTTCGCCTTCTCCGAGTTGCTGGCCCGGGTGCGCAGCCTGCTGCGTCGTGGTGGTAGCGCCACCCAGGAAACCAGCCTGCAACTGGCCGACCTGCGCCTGGACCTGATCCGCCGCCGGGTGGAACGTGGCAACCAGCGCATCGACCTCACGGCCAAGGAGTTCGCCCTGCTGGAGATGCTCCTGCGACGCCAGGGCGAGGTCTTGCCCAAGTCGTTGATCGCCTCCCAGGTCTGGGACATGAACTTCGACAGCGACACCAACGTCATCGAAGTCGCGATCCGCCGCCTGCGCCTGAAGATCGATGACGATTACCCCAACAAGCTGATCCATACCGTGCGCGGCATGGGTTATGTGCTCGAAGAGCGCCAGGCCTGATGCGCCGCCTGTCCTTGAGCGGGCGCCTGGCGCTGCTGTTCGCGGCCTGTACCGCCGTGGTGTCGCTGCTGGCCGGGGTACTGTTCAGCCGCGCCAGCGAGGCGCACTTCATCGAGCTGGACCAACAACTGCTGGACAGCAAGCTGATCGCCCTGCGCAGTGCATTGCAGGATGTCACCACGGCGGCTGACTTTCCCCAGCACCTGGCCAGGTTGCAGGATGAACTGCGCCATCAACCAGACCTGGCACTGCGAATCGACGGCGCCGACGGCCAGGCCTGGCTCGACACCCTGCCCCCGCTCGACACCCCACTGCCCACCCCAGCTGGCCTGCACAGCCTGGACCTGGCCGGAACCGCCTACCGGATCTACAACGCGGCGCTGGTTCCCGGCCAAGCCAGCTCCCCCAGGCTGACCCTGATGCTCGACATCACCCATCACCAGCATTTCCTGCAACGCATGCAGAACCTGATCTGGCTCACCGTAGGGTTGTCAGCCCTGGCCACCGCCCTGCTGGGCGCCTGGGCCGCTCGCAGTGGCCTGCGTCCGTTACGGCGCATGAGTGTGGTAGCCGCCGGAGTTTCCGCCAGCTCACTGACCCAGCGCTTGCCGGCAGAGCAGATGCCGGCCGAGCTGGCGGAACTGGCCGGCAGCTTCAACGCCATGCTCGGTCGCCTCGACGAGTCGTTCCAGCGCCTCTCGGCCTTCTCCGCCGACATCGCCCATGAACTGCGCACGCCGCTGTCCAACCTCTTGACCCACACCCAGGTCACCCTGACCCGGCCCAGGCCTATCGAGGACTACCGCGAAGCCCTGCACAGCAATCTCGAAGAACTGCAGTGGATGGCACAGTTGGTCAACGACATGCTGTACCTGGCCAAGGCCGACCACGGTCTACTGGCCCCTCGACGCGAAATGCTCGACCTGGCCCATGAGACCGACGTGCTGCTGGAGTTCTACGGCCCCCTGGCCGAGGACGCGCAAGTCCACCTCAGCCGCGAGGGCAGTGCCCAGATTTCCGGGGACCGCAGCATGCTGCGCCGGGCCCTGTCCAACCTGCTGGACAACGCCCTGCGCTTCACTCCAGCCACTGGCTGGGTCAAGGTGCAAATCAGCGAAAGGCCTCGGGATTTGTGCCTGAGCATCGAGAACAGTGGCGAAGGTATCGCCAAGGAAGTCCTGCCGCACCTGTTCGATCGCTTCTACCGGGCCGATCCGGCGCGGCGCGAAGGCAGCAGTGAGCATGCCGGGCTGGGGCTGGCCATCACCCAATCGATCGTCAGGGCCCATGGCGGGCAGATCCATTGCGAATCGGGCCAGGGCTGGACTCGCTTCGTGATTGAGCTCCCGAAGAACACCTGACCCCTGTGCCACCCTCGCAGCACAGGGGTTCACGACTCAGGAGTAGCGCAGCGCCTGGGCCGGCTCGACCTTGGAAGCGCGCCAGGCCGGGTAGACGGTGGCCAGGAAGCTCAAGATGAACCCGGCGCTGCAGATCAACGCCACGTCACCGCCCTGCAGCTCCGAAGGCAGGTTGCTGACGAAGTACACATCCGAGCTGAAGATCTGCTGGCCGCTGATGCGCTCCAGCCACCCCACCAGCTCGCTCACGTTCAGCGCCGCCAGGACGCCCAGCACGCCGCCGATCAGGGTGCCGACGATGCCGATCACCGTCCCCTGGACCATGAAGATCGCCATGATCTGCCGCGGGGTGGCGCCGATGGTGCGCAGGATCGCGATATCCGCGCCCTTGTCGTTCACCACCATGATCAGGGTGGCGATGATGTTGAAGGCCGCCACCGCGACGATCATCAGCAGGAGCAGGCCGATCATGGTCTTTTCCATCTTCATCGCGCTGAACAGGCTGCCCTGGGTATGGGTCCAGTCATCGGCCCTGAAGTCCGCCCCCAGATCCTTGGCGATGCTCGCCGAAACCTGCGGCGCAGCGTACAGATCCTTCACCGCCAGGCGCACGCTCTGCACCTGGTTCGGCTGCCAGTGCTGCATTTCGGCGGCATCGGCCACATGAATCAGGCCCATGGAGCCATCCAGCTCGGCACCGACCTTGAATACCCCCACCACATTCAGGCGCTGCATGCGCGGGGTGATACCGCCGGGGGCGCTACTGACTTCCGGCACGATCAGCGTCAGCTTGTCGCCGACATTCAAGCGAAAGCGCCGGGCCGTGATCTCGCCGATCACCACGCCGAACTCGCCTGGCTTCAGGTCCTGCAGGCTGCCCTGGACGATATGCTGGGCGACGATGGAGACCTTGCCTTCCTGGGCCGGATCGATGCCGCTGATCTGGATCGGCTGCATCGCGCCCTTGTAGGACAGCATGCCCTCCATCTCAGTGAACGGCACTGCCGCGGTGACTTGTGGATTGCTCAGCGCCGCAGCGGCCACCGGCTGCCAGTCATCGATGGGCTTGACCCCGACGATGGTCGCATGGGGCACCATGCCAAGGATCCGCGAACTCATTTCCCGCTGGAAACCGTTCATCACCGAGAGCACCACGATCATCGCCAGTACACCCAGGGCAAGGCCGATCATCGAGGTCATGGAAATGAAGGAAACGAAGCGGTTACGCCGCTTGGCGCGGGTGTAGCGCGTGCCGATAAAGATCGATAAGGGTCGGAACATGGGCAAGGCACCCTGGAAAAATTAATGACCCGACGCCGCTGGGCTAACCACCGACGCCGCGTGCGGTCGCATCAGATTGCGACCAGGTGACCTTCTTGCAGGTGCAATACGCGATCCATCTGCCGGGCCAGGTTCATGTCGTGGGTCACCACCAAAAAGGCGGTGCGCATCGAGGTGCTGAGCTCCAGCATCAAGTCCTGGATGCCCTGGGCGGTATGGGAGTCGAGGTTGCCAGTAGGCTCGTCGAGCATCACCAGCCCAGGCTTGTTCACCAGGGCCCGGGCGATGGCCACCCGTTGGCGTTCGCCACCGGACAGTTCGGCGGGCTTGTGTTCCAGGCGATGACCGAGACCAACCCGCTCCAGCAGCGCCGTAGCCCGCTGCCGGGCTTCCGGGATCGGTGTACGGCCGATCAGCAGCGGCATGCAGACATTCTCCAGGGCGGTGAATTCCGGCAGCAGGTGGTGGAACTGATAGACGAATCCCAAGGCGCGGTTGCGTAGCTGGCCACGGGCCTTCTCACCCAGGGCCGAAAGCTCCTCCCCGGCCAGCCAGACGCTGCCCCTGGAAGGCGTATCCAGGCCGCCCAGCAAGTTGAGCAAGGTACTTTTACCGGAGCCGGAGCTGCCGACGATGGCCACTCGCTCCCCCGGGTGCAGCTCCAACTGCAGGCCAGACAGCACCACCACCGATTCCGGACCTTCCTCGTAGGATTTGCCCAGGTCGCGGCAGCTCAGGATTGCTTTTTCACTCATGCCCAACTCACTCATAACGTAGCGCCTCCGCAGGCTGGGTGCGCGCCGCACGCCAGGCAGGATACAGGGTGGCGAGGAAACTCAGGACCAACGCCGCGCCGCAGACCATCAACACGTCCTCGGCCATCAGCTGGGACGGCAGGTAATCGATGAAGTACACGTCGGCATTAAGGAATTTGTGCCCGATCAGGCGTTCGAGGCCGGCGATCGCAGCGCTGACATTCAACGCCGCGAGCATGCCCAGCACGGCGCCGATCAGGGTACCGACCACACCGATCACCGTGCCCTGGACCATGAAGATCGCCATGATGGTTCCTGGCGTCGCCCCCAGGGTACGGAGGATGGCGATATCGCCTTTCTTGTCGTTCACCACCATCACCAGGGTCGAGATGATGTTGAACGCGGCCACCGCGACGATCAGCAAGAGCAGCAGGCCGATCATGGCTTTTTCCATGCGGATGGCCTGGTACAGGTTGCCGTGGGTGCGGGTCCAGTCACGGGCGTAGAAATGGTTCTCGCCCAGCTCCTGGGCGATCTGCCAGGCCGTGCGCGGCGCCTGGAACAGGTCGTCGAACTTCAGCCGCAGGCCCTGGACCTGATCCGGCTTCCAGCGGTGCAGGCGCCCCAGGTCCTGGAGGTTGGTCAGGCCCAGGTAGCCATCGATCTCGCCGGCGCCAACGTGGAAGATGCCCACTACGATAAAGCGCTTCATGCGCGGGAACATGCCAGCCGGCGTCACCGAGACTTCCGGGGCGACGAAGGTCAGCTTGTCACCCAGGCCGACGCCCAGCTTGTTGGCGGCCTTGTCACCGATGACGATACCGAAACTGCCGGGCGCCAGGGCATCGAGCTGCCCCTGCTGCATGAAGTGGTCGATGATCGAGACCTGGCGTTCCTGGGCCGGATCGATGGCATTGAGCAGCACCTTCTGCACCTGGCCGTTGTTGGTCAACAGACCCTGCATCTGGGTGAAGGGCGCCACCGCCAGTACCTGGGGATTGGCCTTGACCTTGGCGGCCAGGCCTTGCCAGTCGCTGATGGGCTCGCCGGATTCGATAGTGGCGTGAGGCACCATGCCCAGCACGCGGGTGCGCATCTCATGGTCGAAGCCGTTCATTACCGACAGCACCACGATCATCACGATCACGCCGAGGGCGAGTCCGATCATCGAAGTCAGGGAAATGAATGACACAAAATGATTGCGGCGCTTTGCACGGGTGTAACGCGTGCCGATGAAAGCAAACAGAGGTCTGAACATGTCGGGGCTTGTTCGGAGGAAAAGAAGACGTCCTTGTGGCGGGGCCTGGTAAGCAGCTTTACACTCAGACCACTGCCTCTACCATGGGTTCGCCATGTCGACATTAGATGAAGAAGATCGCCGCGAATACTACCGTATCGAGGACGCGATCGCACTGGAAATTAGCCCCTTGTCCGCCCACGATGCGGCGAGCAAGGAAGTGTTGCAGGATGAGTCCGCACTGTTCAATCTGCTCAGTGAATTGCACCTGAGCGAATTCGAATCCCAGCACCTGTTGCGCCAGGTCAGCGAGCGCGATCGCACCCTGGCCAGCTACCTCAAGGTCATGAACAAGCGCATCGACCTGCTCGGCCAGGTAGTGGCCCAGACCGTGCTCGGCAAGTTCGGCGAGCCGCAACGGGTGATCCTCTCGGAGGGGGGCATCGAATTCGGCCACCACCAGAGCTACCCGGCCGGTAGCCACCTGGCGCTGAAACTGCTGCTGATGCCCCAGGCCCTGGGCCTGCTGTTGCGAGCCAAGGTCACCCACTGCGAGCCCCAGGGCTTCGGCACCTTTGAAATCGGCACCGAATTCGAAGCATTGACCGAGGCCCAGCGCCAGCTGTTGGCACGCTATATCATGCAGAAACAGGCCCAACAACGTCGCCTGGCCCGGGAACAGAACACTCCCGACACCCAATGAGCGCGCCTGACCCCTCTTAAAGGAACAACATCCGTGAAGGAGCAATTGTGACCCTGATCTATGGCCATCGCGGCGCCAAGGGCGAAGCGCCGGAAAACACCCTGACCAGCTTTCAGGAATGCCTCAAGCACGGCGTACGCCGCTGCGAGCTCGACCTGCACCTGTCCATGGACGGGGAACTGATGGTCATCCATGACCCGACCCTCAAGCGCACCACCGACCGGCGCGGCAAGGTCGTGGAGCACTCCGCTGCCGAACTGGTGACCTACGATGCACGCCGGGGCGGCCCGGGCTGGGTCAGCCCCTGCCCCATCCCGCGCCTGGAGGAGTTGTTCGAGAAATGCGACTTCGAGCACTGGCAGCTGGAGGTCAAGAGCGCCTCGCGCACCCGTGCCGCCACCACCGTACTGGCGATCCGGGAAATGGCCCAGCGCTTCGGCCTGCTGGACAAGGTCACCGTCACCTCGAGCTCCCGGGAGGTCCTCAAGGCCGCCGTCGAACTGACTCCGGACCTGTCCCGCGGACTGGTAGCCGAGTACGCCTGGCTCGACCCACTGAAGGTCGCCCAGAGCTATGGCTGCCAGATGCTTGCGCTGAACTGGACCCTGTGCACCCCGGAACGCCTGCAACGGGCGCAGCGCCAGGGCCTGCATGTGTCAGTGTGGACGGTCAACGAGCCGGCGCTGATGCGCAGGCTCGCCGACTTCGGCGTAGATAGCCTGATTACAGACTTTCCCGGTTTGGCCAGCGCCACCCTCGAGAATTACTGAAATCGGTCTCCCCGGCCGGCTCAGGCCACCGGCCGGAGCCGCTCAAAAAAGCCGGTTGAGGCCGTCGTACGCTGCCACCCGATAGGCCTCGGCCATGGTCGGGTAGTTGAAGGTGGTGTTGACGAAGTACTTCAGGGTATTGAGCTCGCCCGGCTGGTTCATGATCGCCTGGCCGATGTGCACGATCTCCGAAGCCTGGTAACCGAAGCAGTGCACGCCCAGTACCTCCAGGGTCTCGCGGTGGAACAGGATCTTCAGCATGCCCTGGGGCTCGCCGGCGATCTGCGCGCGGGCCATGCCCTTGAAGAACGCCTTGCCCACTTCGTATGGCACCTTGGCCTGGGTCAGCTCCTGCTCGTTCTTGCCGATCGAGCTGATCTCGGGAATGGTGTAGATCCCGGTCGGCACGTCGTTGACGAAGCGCCAGCTGCCGTTGTCGACGATGCTGCCGGCAGCGGAACGCCCCTGGTCGTGGGCGGCACTGGCCAGGCTCGGCCAACCGATCACGTCACCGGCGCCATAGATGTTCGGCACGCTGGTGCGGTAGTTCTCGTCCACCTCGATCTGACCACGGCCATTGACCTTGATCCCGATGTTCTCCATGCCCAGCTTGTCGGTGTTGCCGGTACGGCCGTTGCACCAGAGCAAGGCGTCGGCCTTGATCTTCTTGCCGGACTTGAGGTGCAGGATCACGCCGTTATCCACGCCCTCGACCCGCTCGTACTCTTCGTTGTGGCGCACGGTGATGTTGTTGTTGCTGAAGTGGTAGCTCAGGGCCTGGGAGATCTCGGAGTCCAGGAAGCTGAGCAACTGGCCGCGGTTGTCCACCAGCTCCACCAGCACACCCAGGCCGCTGAAGATCGAGGCGTATTCGCAACCGATCACTCCGGCACCGTAGACGATGAGCTTGCGCGGGGTATGGCCAAGGCTGAGGATGGTGTCGCTATCGTAGATACGCGGATGGTTGAAATCGATGTCCGCCGGGCGATAAGGGCGCGAGCCGGTGGCGATGATGATGTGCTTGGCCACCAGTTTTTCCACTACGCCATTGGCGCAAACCACTTCGACCGTCTGCTCGTCGGCGAAGCTGCCAGTACCGAAGAACACATCGACCCGGTTGCGCGCGTAGTAGCCGGTACGCGAGGCCACCTGCTTGGAGATGACTTTTTCCGCGCTCTTGAGCACGTCCGGGAAGGAAAACCAGCGCGGCTCGCCAATGGCCCGGAACATCGGGTTGGTGTTGAACTGCATGATCTGCCGGACCGAGTGACGCAAGGCCTTGGACGGGATGGTACCCAAGTGAGTGCAGTTACCGCCGACCTGGCGACGGCTGTCGACCATTGCCACCTTGCGCCCTGCTTTCGCGGCATTCATCGCCGCACCTTCTCCAGCGGGGCCTGAACCCAGCACCACTACGTCGTAGTTGTAGACAGCCATGCGTACTCCTCAGAACAGGCCGCGATGCCCTTCTGGCACCTACGGCTAAATCATGCCGCGGCCAGCGGCATGAAGGATCAATTTGGCTCGGTTACGAACCCGGGCACAGTCTATAGAAGCGACAACGCCGCGCACATTAACCCTTGGTCGCGTCGTAGGCTACTTTTGCCTGCACTACAGCGTGCGCGCCCTCATTGGCTCACTTGGGCCGCCCCGGGAACAACCGGTCGAAGGCCGGGTTGCTGCGTGTGACGAAACCTGTATCGGCACGCATCACGAAAAACGCGGCGATCGCCTGTTTTTCGGCATAGTCCCAGCCAGCCTCGGGGCCCAGGATGAGCAGCAGCGTCGACAAGCCATCGGCCATCAGCGCCGAAGGATGAACCACCGTTACCGAAGCGAGCTTGTGAGCAATGGGCCGCCCGGCCCTGGCATCGAAAGTATGGGAGTAGCGCTGGCCGTCCTGCTCGAAGTAATTACGGTAGTCGCCAGAGGTGGAAACGCCATAGCCGTCCACGGCGATCACCCGCTCGGCCACCTGCCGGTCATCCCGGGGTTCCTCCAGGGCAATACGCCAGGGCGTGCCATCCGGCTTGCGCCCAACCGCCTTGAGTTCGCCGGTGGCCTCGGCCAGATAACTGGTGATACCCAGTGCCCCAAGACGCGCCGCGATACGATCCACCGCATACCCGGCAGCGATGCTGTTGAAATCCACCTCCACTGCCGCCTCCTTGCACAACTGCGATCCCTCGATGCGCAGCAGCCCATGCCCCACGCGCTGCCGCACCTCGGCCAGGGCTCCGGCGTCCGGGATCTTCTCTGCCCGCCCCTGGGGACCAAAGCCCCAGAGATCGAGCAGCGGCTCCACCGTCAGGTCGAAGGCCCCGTCGCTGTCACGGGACAACTGCTCGCCAACCCGCACCAGCTGCAACACCGGCTCGGGCATGGGTTGGCAAGCATGGGCCGGCAACCGATTGAATCGTTCGATATCCGAATCGCTGCGATAAGTGGACATCTGGCGATCCACTTCAGCCAGGATCGCCTCGACCTCAGCCTTGACCGCAGCTGCCTGCGGCCCTCCTGAAGGCCGGACATATTGCACCGACCAGGTGCTGCCCATGGTCGGCCCGGAAATGCTTTCCAAACGCTCCCCGGCACCACATCCAGCCAATAGCGCCATCACACCCCACAGTACCTGCCACTGCCTGCTACCTGCCAAGGTCATCCCTCCAGAACGGCCACCCGCAGGGCCTGCCCATCAAGCAAAAAGCCATTATGCGACAGACGGAACGGCATTCACCTATCCACTTCCCCTCAAAGACAAGGGCAAAGCCACAAGCTAGAGCCATCGCGCGATGACCAAGAGTTTTAGTTGCCTGATGCCTTCCACACACATATTGTTACAAAACTGTTCAGCGTGCAGCCCCGTGCCCCGCCTTTGCAGTGAGGACGAGTAATGACCAGGGAATGCTAACAAGACAGCCAAAGTGAGTGAAAAACATGTCCACGACCACGGGCAAAGGCAAGGCGATCTTTCGCGTTGTCAGCGGCAACTTTCTAGAGATGTTCGACTTCATGGTCTACGGCTTCTACGCCACGGCGATCGCCAAGACCTTCTTCCCTGCCGACAGTGCTTTCGCTTCGCTGATGCTGTCCCTGGCGACTTTCGGCGCTGGCTTCCTGATGCGCCCCCTGGGAGCGATTTTCCTTGGTGCCTACATCGACCGCCATGGCCGTCGCCAAGGCCTGATCATTACCCTGGTCCTGATGGCCGCCGGCACCGTGCTGATTGCTTGCGTGCCAGGCTACGCCACCCTGGGCGTGGCCGCCCCGCTGCTGGTGTTGCTCGGGCGCCTGTTGCAGGGCTTCTCCGCTGGCGTGGAACTGGGCGGCGTCTCGGTCTACCTGGCCGAGATCTCCACCCCCGGACGCAAGGGCTTCTTCGTCAGCTGGCAATCGGCAAGCCAACAGGCCGCCGTGGTATTCGCCGGCTTGCTGGGCGTAGGCCTGAACCACTGGTTGAGCCCCGATCAGATGGGCGACTGGGGCTGGCGCGTACCGTTCCTGGTGGGCTGCATGATCGTGCCGGCGATCTTCATGATCCGTCGCTCCCTGGAGGAAACCCCGGAGTTCCAGGCGCGCAAGCACCGTCCGACCCTGCAGGAAATCGTGCGTTCCATCGGCCAGAACTTCGGCATCGTCATCGCCGGCATGGCCCTGGTGGTGATGACCACCGTGTCCTTCTACCTGATCACCGCCTACACCCCGACCTTCGGCAAGGCCGAATTGCACCTGTCCGATTTCGACTCGCTGCTGGTGACGGTATGCATCGGGGCGTCCAACTTCTTCTGGCTACCGGTCATGGGATCGCTGTCCGACAGGATCGGCCGCAAGCCATTGCTGCTGGGCGCCACCATCCTGGCGATTCTCACGGCCTATCCGGCGCTGTCCTGGCTGGTGGCCAACCCCAGCTTCAGCCACCTGTTGATCGTCGAGTTGTGGCTGTCCTTCCTCTATGGTTCCTATAACGGCGCCATGGTGGTGGCCCTGACCGAAATCATGCCGGCCGAAGTCCGTACCACCGGTTTCTCCCTGGCCTATAGCCTGGCCACCGCCACCTTCGGCGGCTTCACCCCGGCAGCCTGCACCTACCTGATCCACATACTGGACAACAAGGCAGCCCCCGGCATCTGGCTCAGCGGCGCTGCCGTACTGGGGCTGATCGCCACCCTGGTGCTGTTCCACGGCAACCGCCATGCCCTGCGGACCGCGCAGACGACCGTGACCGGCGGCGCTCGGTAAACCTTTCGCGGGCAATCGCCCCAAACAAAAACGCCCCGACAAGTCGGGGCGTTTTCATATCGGCAGATGCTTAGCGTGGGAACGCTGGCGGGTTGACCCCAGCCATGTCTTCCATCACGCGCACTACCTGGCAGCTGTAACCGAATTCGTTGTCGTACCAGACGTACAGGACAACGCGGTTGTCGTTGCAGATAGTAGCCTCGGCATCGACCACACCAGCATGGCGGGAACCAACGAAGTCGGTGGACACCACTTCCTGGGAATTGACGAAGTCGATCTGCTTGTGAAGATCCGAGTGCATGGCGGTCTGGCGCAGGTACTCGTTGATCTCGTCGCGGGTGGTGGCCTTTTCCAGGTTCAGGTTGAGGATGGCCATCGACACGTTTGGCGTTGGTACGCGAATCGCGTTGCCGGTCAGCTTGCCCTTGAGCACCGGCAGTGCCTTGGCAGCAGCGGTGGCTGCACCAGTCTCGGTGATCACCATGTTCAGCGGCGCGGCGCGGCCACGACGGCTGCCCTTGTGGAAGTTGTCGATCAGGTTCTGGTCGTTGGTGAACGAGTGAACGGTTTCGACGTGGCCATTGACGATGCCGTACTGGTCGTTCACGGCCTTGAGCACCGGCACGATGGCGTTGGTGGTGCAAGAAGCAGCGGAAACGATCTTGTCGTCAGGGGTGATTTCACCGTGGTTGATGCCGTGCACGATGTTCTTCAGCGCGCCCTTGCCAGGTGCGGTCAGGACCACGCGGGCAGCGCCCGGGCAGGCCAGGTGCTGGCCCAGGCCATCGGCATCGCGCCATACACCGGTGTTGTCGACGATCAGCGCATCGTGGATGCCGTACTGGGTGTAGTCGACTTCGCTCGGGCTCTTGGCGTAGATGACCTGGATCAGGTTGCCGTTGGCGGTGATGGTGTTGTTTGCTTCATCGATGGTGATGGTGCCGTTGAACGAACCATGTACCGAGTCGCGACGCAGCAGGCTGGCGCGCTTGGTCAGGTCGTTCTCGGCGCCCTTGCGCACCACGATGGCGCGCAGGCGCAGGCCATCGCCACCACCGGTTTTTTCGATCAGGATGCGTGCCAGCAGGCGACCGATACGACCGAAGCCGTACAGCACTACGTCAGTGCCTTTGCGCGCCGAGGCGTTTTGTTGGCCCACGACATCAGCCAGCTCTTCGCGAACGAACTGTTCGGCGGTGCGGCCATTGCCCTGGGTTTTGAATTTGACAGCCAACTTGCCCAGATCGACCGAAGCCGCACCGAGCTTGAGCTCGCTCATGGCTTTCAGAAGCGGGAACGTTTCGTGGACGGACAATTCGCTTTCGTCGGACTGACGATGGCGAGCAAAGCGGTGAGCTTTGAGAATCGCGATGACAGACTGGTTGATCAGGCTGCGGCCATAGATCGAGCTCACCACATTGTTGTTGCGGTAGAGCTGACCGATAAGCGGAATCATCGCTTCTGCGAGTGCTTCACGGTCGATCCATTCACCAAGACACTGGTCGGGCTTCTGAGTCACGGGAACCTTCCACATGTAGGGGCAGAAAAAAGGGGCTACATTATGCCGCCGAGTCCCTCCCGTAGCAATGCGCACCTGTCGTGCGGAACGTAACAATAGTCCTTGCAAAAAAATCAACGCCACGCTGCAGCCCAGTAAACACGCGGGCTCCAGCGGTGTCATTTTTTTGTCAGAGTGGGCGACCTGTCCGTAACCCTCCGTAACACTAGTCAAAATCGGCACTACATTTCCCACTAAAAAGCCGGTTTTTTTGTGATTGCCACTACATTTCCCCCAACCAGCGTATTAGACACATCAGCCACTGACAGTGGCTGCCCGGGGCCGTTACAATTACCGACTTTGTCGCAACGCCTGGAGCTTGACCGTCCGTGCCTGTCCTGCGTCTACCGCTACTCCCAGCCGCCACCGGCAAACAGCACTGGGGCAACCTGCCCGGTGCCGCCCTGAGCCTGGCCATCGCCGAAGCGGCCAGCGCCGCCAAGCGCTTCACCCTCCTGCTGACCGCCGACAGCCAAAGCGCTGACCGCCTGGAACAGGAGTTGAGCTTCTTTGCCCCGGACTTGCCGGTCCTGCATTTCCCCGATTGGGAAACCCTGCCCTACGACCTGTTTTCCCCCCACCAGGACATCATTTCCCAGCGCATCGCCAGCCTGTATCGGTTGCCCGAGCTGGAGCATGGCGTACTGGTGGTACCGATCACCACCGCCCTGCACCGCCTGGCGCCGACCCAGTTCCTGCTGGGCAGCAGCCTGGTGCTGGACGTGGGCCAGAAGCTCGATGTGGAACAGATGCGCACCCGCCTGGAGGCCAGCGGCTATCGCTATGTGGATACGGTGTACGAACACGGCGAGTTCACCGTTCGCGGCGCCCTGATCGACCTGTTCCCCATGGGCAGCAAGCTGCCCTACCGCATCGATCTGTTCGATGACGAAATCGAAACCTTGCGCACCTTCGACCCGGAAAACCAGCGTTCCATCGACAAGGTCGACTCCATACGCCTGTTGCCGGCCAAGGAGTTCCCCCTGCAGAAGGAGGCGGTCACCCGCTTCAAGGCCCGCTTTCGCGAACGCTTCGACGTCGACTTCCGCCGCTGCCCGATCTTCCAGGACCTGACCAGCGGAATCACTCCGGCCGGTATCGAGTACTACCTGCCGCTGTTTTTCGAAGAGACCTCGACCCTGTTCGACTACCTGCCCCAGGACACCCAGGTGTTTTCCCTGCCCGGCATCGAACAGGCCGCGGAGAACTTCTGGAACGACGTGCGCAACCGCTACGAAGAGCGGCGCATCGACCCTTCGCGGCCATTGCTGCCGCCGGCCGAACTGTTCCTCCCGGTGGAAGACTGCTTCGCCCGCCTGAAGAACTGGCCTCGGGTGGTCGCCAGCCAGCAGGACATCGAGACGGGTGTCGGACGCGAACGCTTTGCCGCACGCGAACTGCCCAACCTGGCCATCGAAGCCAAGGCCAACCAACCGTTGGCGGCGCTGGCCACCTTCCTCGATGAATTCCCGGGCCGCGTGCTGTTCACCGCCGAGTCCGCCGGCCGCCGCGAAGTCTTGCTGGAACTGCTGGAGCGCCTCAAGTTGCGCCCCAGGACGGTCGACAGCTGGCCGGACTTCGTCGCCAGCAAGGAGCGCCTGGCCATCACCATCGCGCCCCTGGATGAAGGCCTGGCCCTGGACGAGCCAGCCCTGGCGCTGGTCGCGGAAAGCCCACTGTTCGGCCAGCGCGTGATGCAACGCAGGCGTCGGGAAAAACGTGCCGACGCCAACAACGATGCCGTGATCAAGAACCTCACCGAATTGCGTGAGGGCGCACCGGTGGTGCATATCGATCATGGTGTCGGCCGCTACCTGGGCCTGGCGACCCTGGAGATCGACAACCAGGCCGCCGAGTTCCTCACCCTTGAGTACGCCGAGGGCGCCAAGCTCTACGTGCCGGTGGCCAACCTGCACCTGATCGCCCGCTATACCGGCAGCGACGATGCCCTCGCACCCCTGCACCGCCTGGGCTCCGAGGCTTGGCAAAAGGCCAAGCGCAAGGCCGCCGAACAGGTGCGCGACGTGGCCGCCGAGCTGCTGGATATCTATGCCCGCCGGGCGGCCCGGGAAGGTTATGCCTTCGCCGACCCCAAGGCCGACTATGCGACCTTCAGTGCCGGCTTCCCCTTCGAGGAGACCCCGGACCAGCAGAGCACCATCGAAGCGGTGCGCGAGGACATGCTCTCGCCCAAGCCGATGGACCGCCTGGTCTGCGGCGACGTGGGCTTCGGCAAGACCGAAGTGGCCATGCGCGCAGCCTTCATCGCGGTGCACGGCGGCAAGCAGGTGGCGATCCTGGTCCCCACCACTCTGCTCGCCCAGCAGCACTACAACAGCTTTCGCGATCGCTTCGCCGACTGGCCGGTAACCGTCGAGGTCATGAGCCGCTTCAAGTCGGCCAAGGAGGTCAGCACGGCGGTACAGGACCTGGCCGAAGGCAAGATCGACATCGTCATCGGCACCCACAAGCTGTTGCAGGACGATGTGAAGATCAAGAACCTGGGGCTGGTGATCATCGACGAAGAACACCGCTTCGGCGTACGCCAGAAAGAGCAGCTCAAGGCCCTGCGCAGCGAAGTGGACATCCTCACGCTCACCGCCACGCCGATACCGCGTACCCTGAACATGGCGGTATCGGGCATGCGCGACCTGTCGATCATCGCCACGCCGCCGGCCCGACGGCTGTCGGTACGCACCTTCGTCATGGAACAGAACAAGAGCACGGTCAAGGAGGCCCTGCTGCGCGAGCTGCTGCGTGGTGGCCAGGTGTATTACCTGCACAACGACGTGAAGACCATCGAGAAGTGTGCCGCCGACCTTGCCGAACTGGTGCCGGAAGCGCGAATCGGCATCGGCCACGGGCAGATGCGCGAACGCGAACTCGAACAGGTGATGAGTGACTTCTATCACAAGCGCTTCAACGTCCTCATCGCCTCGACCATCATCGAGACCGGGATCGACGTGCCCAGCGCCAATACCATCATCATCGAACGGGCCGACAAGTTCGGCCTGGCCCAGCTGCACCAATTGCGCGGCCGGGTCGGCCGCAGCCACCACCAGGCCTATGCCTACCTGCTCACGCCACCGCGCCAGCAGATCACCACGGATGCGGAAAAGCGCCTGGAGGCGATCGCCAACACCCAGGACCTGGGAGCCGGTTTCGTCCTGGCCACCAACGACCTGGAGATCCGCGGTGCCGGCGAGCTGCTGGGGGATGGCCAGAGCGGCCAGATCCAAGCGGTGGGCTTCACCCTGTACATGGAGATGCTGGAGCGGGCGGTGAAGGCCATTCGCAAGGGCGAACAACCCAACCTCGACCAACCCCTGGGCGGCGGCCCGGAAATCAACCTGCGCCTGCCGGCACTGATTCCCGAGGACTACCTGCCGGATGTCCACGCTCGCCTGATCCTCTACAAGCGCATCGCCTCGGCCACCGACGAAGATGGCCTGAAGGACCTGCAAGTGGAAATGATCGACCGCTTCGGCCTGTTGCCGGAGCCGACCAAGAACCTGATCCGCCTGACCCAGCTCAAGCTCCAGGCCGAGCAACTGGGGATCAAGAAGATCGATGGCGGCCCCCAGGGTGGGCGTATCGAGTTCGCCGCGGACACCCCGGTGGACCCGCTGGCCTTGATCAAGCTGATCCAGGGCCAGCCCAAGCGCTACAAATTCGAAGGCGCCACGCTGTTCAAGTTCATGGTGCCGATGGAACGCCCGGAAGAGCGCTTTAATACATTGGAGGCCCTGCTTGAGAGCCTCACCCCGAAAACTGCTTGAAGGACGCCCCATGCGCCTGTTCCGCTCCTTGCCCCTGCTCCTGGCCCTGGTCATGCCAACGGCATTCGCCAACGACCTGTACCAGGTGGAAATGATCCTCGTGCGCCAGAACGCCGAACCCCAGATCATCAGCCGCGCCGCCCCCGAGGACTGGGCCGCCGGCGCCACGCGCCTGGAGCCGGGCAGCCTGCGGACTCCCGCGCTGAATGCGATAGTCGAAAAACTCGGCGCCAGCAGCGACTACAGCGTGCTGCTGCATCGGGCCTGGCAACAGACCCTGGGAGAAAGCCCGGTCAAAGTCGCCCTCAGCGACGGCCCCGAGCAGTTCGGCCAGTTCCCCATCGAAGGCACCCTGAGCCTGACGCTTGGGCGCTTTACCGATGTGGATGCCGACTTCTGGATCAACCAGATCGACAGCAATGGCCTGGTCACCCGCAGCGAACGCCTCAAGCAGCAGAGCCATACCAAGAACGGCCAGCTCAACTACCTGGATAACGGCCACCTGGCACTGCTGATCAAGATCACTTCGCTGACCGCGCCCGCACCGCGCCCCGCTCCTGCTGAAATTCCGGACTGATAGAAGTCCTTATGACCCTGCCCCTGACCAAACCCCTGGCCCCATCCTGGCTCAATCGCTTCAAGGAACAAGCCTTGGAGCGCGGCCGGCGCTACGCCATGGAAAAGCGCGTGCGCATCGTCAGCGCCGGAGACAGCGCTATCACGGCCAGTTGCGAAGGCTCCAATGGCAATGTCTATCGCCAGACCATCACCCTGCGCGAGTCGAGCAAGGGCAACCTGCTACTGATCGATGGCCACTGCACGTGCCCGGTGCACAGCAACTGCAAGCACATCGCCGCCGTCTTGCTGCAAGTGGAGGAAACCCTGGCCTATCCGGCGGCGGCCAAAGATGCCGAACTGCTGGAAAAGCTTTCCGCCGTCCTCGACAACCGGCGCCCACCCGCGCCGCCCCAACAACTGCTGGAGGATGTCCAGCCAGTACCACGCCTGTGGCTGGCGAGCGTCGAGTTCAGCGCCTTCGAGCCGCGCAACGGCAAGATGCAGCGATACATCCAGCACCGCGCGGCACTGTCCTTCAACTACCAGGGCGAATACGTCAGCGACCAGAAACACGCCGACCTGATCATCCGCCAGGAACACCAGAGCCTGCGGATCAAGCGCCAACCCGAACAGGAACAGGCCTTTCGCGAACAGTTGCGGGGCCTGGGCTTCAAGATCGCCACCCGCCAGAGCAAGGCCTTGCCGGAGAGCGCTGGCGAGCTGTACGAGATGGTCAATGACAGCGCCTGGCTGACCTTCACCCTCAATGAACTGCCCAAGCTGCGCAGCCAGGGTTGGGAACTGCAAATCGACGATGGCTTCGGCTTCGACCTGACAGCGGTGGACGACTGGTATGCCAGTGTCGATGAAGCCCCGGGGCGGGATTGGTTCGACCTTGAGCTGGGGATCATCGTCAACGGCGAACGCCTGAGCCTGCTGCCGATCCTGCTCAACCTGATGCGCTCGCATACCGAGATCCTCAACCCGGAACGCCTGGCCAAGCGCCGCGATGACGAACTGATCCTGGTGAACATTCCCAATCGCCCCAACTCCCAGCACGGCCCACTGCAAGTGGCGCTGCCCTATGGCCGCCTGAAACCCGTGCTGGCGACCCTGGGCGAGTTCTACTTGCAGGAAAACAGCGATCTGGCCCTGCGCCTGAGCAACGCCGACGCCATCCGCCTCAACCCGCTCGAGGAGCTGCCGCTGCTTTGGGAGGGTGGCGAGCACATTCGCAGCTTCGCCCAGCGCTTGCGAGACATCCGCGACTATTCAGCGCCAGTCCCCGAGGGGCTCAACGCGACCCTGCGGCCCTATCAACTCGAAGGCCTGAGCTGGATGCAGTCGCTGCGCCAACTGGAAGTGGGCGGCATCCTGGCCGACGACATGGGCCTGGGCAAGACCCTGCAGACCCTGGCTCACATCCTCAGCGAAAAACACGCCGGACGCCTGGACCGCCCGTGCATGGTAGTGATGCCTACCAGCCTGATTCCCAACTGGCTGGACGAGGCCGCACACTTCACGCCGCAGCTTAAAGTCCTGGCCCTGTATGGCGCCGGGCGCAAGAAGCATTTCAGCCAGCTGGCCGATTACGACTTGCTATTGACCACCTATGCCCTGCTGCCCAAGGACGCCGAGCTATTGGCCGCGCAACCATTGCACGTGCTGATCCTGGATGAGGCGCAGTACATCAAGAACCCCTCGAGCAAGGCGGCCCAGGCCGCACGCCTGCTCGATGCCCGGCAACGCCTGTGCCTGTCCGGTACGCCCCTGGAAAACCATCTGGGAGAGCTCTGGTCGCTGTTCCACTTTCTCCTGCCGGGCTGGCTGGGCGATGCCAAGAGCTTCAATCGCGACTACCGCGCGCCGATCGAGAAACAGGCCAGCGAAGTACGCCTGCAACACCTCAATGGCCGGATCAAGCCTTTCCTCTTGCGTCGCACCAAGGAACAAGTGGCGACGGAGCTGCCGCCCAAGACCGAGATCATCCACTGGGTCGAACTCAACGATACGCAGCGTGACGTCTACGAGACCATGCGCCTGGCCATGGACAAGAAGGTCCGCGACGAAATCACCCGCAAAGGCGTGGCCCGCAGCCAGATCATCATCCTCGAGGCCCTGCTCAAGCTGCGCCAGGTGTGCTGCGACCTGCGCCTGGTCAACGACTCGCCACCGGCGCGCGGCAGCTCGTCCGGCAAACTCGACAGCCTGATGGAGATGCTCGAGGAGTTGTTCGATGAAGGCCGGCGAATCCTGCTGTTCTCGCAATTCACTTCGATGCTGGGCCTGATCGAAGTCGAGCTGAAGCGACGAAACATCGCCTATGGGCTGCTCACCGGCCAGACCCGGGACCGGCGCACACCGGTGCGGGACTTCCAGAGCGGTCGCTTGCAGATCTTCCTTATCAGTCTGAAAGCCGGCGGGGTCGGCCTCAACCTGACGCAAGCCGATACGGTGATCCACTACGACCCGTGGTGGAACCCGGCCACCGAGACCCAGGCCACCGATCGCGCCTATCGCATCGGCCAGGAAAAGCCGGTATTCGTCTACAAGATGATTGCCCGTGGCACCGTGGAGGAGAAGATCCAGCACCTGCAACAGGAGAAGTCGGACCTGGCAGCAGGCGTGCTGGATGGACGCCAGGCTGGCGACTGGAAACTGCAAAGCGAAGATATCGAGGCCCTGTTCGCACCGCTCCCCGATGACAAGACAGGCCGCTGAAGCGGCCTGTCGAAGGGATCGGTCGGGTCAGTCGATCAGCTGAGCGGCCCTGAGGGCACCCAGCGCCGTCAGCCAGCGCGGATCCTGCTTGTATTCGACATTGGCGAAGGCTTGGCCGCGCATCCGTGCAATCCGTGGCGAAGGACTGACCTTGAGGCGCTGCGCGGCGCCCAGGGCCAGCTCGGCGGCAGCACGGTCATTGCAGACCAACCCCATGTCGCACCCGGCGCTCAGGGCAGCCTCGATCCGGCTCGCAGCGTCACCCACCACATGAGCCCCTGCCATGGACAGGTCATCACTGAAGATCACGCCATCGAACTGCAACTCGCCGCGCAGGATGTCCTGCAGCCAGCGCCGGGAGAAGCCGGCTGGCTGGCCGTCGACCTGCGGGTAGATCACATGGGCCGGCATCACCGCCGCCAGCTGCTTGCTCAGGCGGGCGAATGGCAGCAAGTCCTTGGCACGGATCTCTTCCAGGCTGCGCTCGTCATTGGGGATCGCCACATGGGAATCCGCCTCGGCCCAGCCATGGCCGGGGAAATGCTTGCCGGTGGCGGCCATGCCGGCGCTGTTCATGCCCCGGATGAAGGCTCCGGCCAGCAACGCGGCGCGTTCCGGATCGCCTTCAAAGGCCCGGGTGCCCACCACAGCGCTACGCTGGTGATCGAGATCCAGCACCGGCGCGAAACTCAGATCCAGGCCAACGGCCAGGACTTCAGTGGCCATGACCCAACCGCATTGCTCGGCCAGGTACTCGGCATTCGGGTTGTCGGCCAGGGCACGCATCGCCGGCAGGCGCACGAAGCCCTGGCGCAAGCGCTGCACCCGGCCACCTTCCTGGTCTACCGCCAACAGCAGGTCCGGGCGGATTGCGCGAATCGAGGCGCAGAGCTCACGCACTTGGTGCGGGTGCTCGATATTACGGGCAAAGATGATCAGCCCGCCCACTTCTGGCTGACGCAGGAGGTGGCGATCTTCGGCCGTCAGCCAGGTACCGGCGACGTCCACCATCAAGGAGCCTTGCAGGCCAGCGGTCATAGAATGTCCTTAAACACGAGTGCGCGCGCCATCAGCAATGGCGTCCACGGAACGCCAGCCGACTGTATCCACGACACAGGCGGCCAAGGCGATCCGCATTAGCGGGAAAAAAGCGCGGAGGTAGAAAACGAGAATCGGCATGGGCGGCTAGCTTAGCGGATGTAAGCTGTCGCGCCCACCCGTGGATCAGGCCTTGGCAGCTGCCGGGACCGACTTGCTGCGCGGCTTGAGCTGGGCGCTGGCCATCGCTTCGTCGGTTACCCCCGTTTCGGCACGCATGCCGGCAGCGAGGAACGGCACCATCAGGCGCATGACCTGCTCGATGGAGGTATTGACCCCGAAGTCAGTCTCGGCGATAGCCCGCAAGGCCTTGATTCCGGACATGCTGAAAGCGGCTGCACCCAGCATGAAGTGCACACGCCAGAACAGCTCGATCGGTGGAATACGCGGCGCAGCATCGTTGACCAGAAGCATATAGCGGCGAAATACCTTGCCGTACATGTCTTCCAGGTAGCGACGCAGATGCCCCTGGCTCTGACTGAAAGCCAGCCCCAGCAAGCGCATGAAGATCGATAGGTCGTTACCGCTGCGCGGCTGAACCACCAACGCCTGCTCAACAAGGATTTCCAGCAGTTCTTCCAGGCTGGGCTTGCTGTCCGGCTTGGACTGGCGACGCTCCAACTCGCGATCAAGGCTGATGCAGAACGGCCCGAGAAAGCGCGAGAACACCGCTTGGATCAAGGCCTTTTTGGAGCCGAAATGATAGTTGACAGCAGCCAGGTTGACCCCGGCCTTGCTGGTGATCAGCCGCAATGAGGTTTCGGCAAAACCTTTTTCCGCGAACAACTGCTCGGCAGCATCGAGAATGCGTTCAACGGTTTCCGACTGGGCCATGGCTACTCCGCCTGACAAACACTTGTTTGAAACATACGTTTCAGGCTCCGTAATGTCAAGTCTGCGAGCCCTTTCAACGACCAGCCGGCGCACTATTTAATCATACCTGCCACTGCCAGTTGGCGACCCTGGCAGCAGATTCCGACACCTGAACGACAAGCTTCAGGAGCGAGCATGACAAATGGAGGATTGCCAAGCGACATTCACTGTATATAATCCCAGCAACTGTATAAAAAGACAGAGCGATCGACATGCTAAAACTGACGCCACGCCAAGCTGAGATTCTGGCTTTTATCAAACGTTGCCTTGAAGACAATGGCTATCCGCCGACTCGTGCCGAAATCGCCCAGGAGTTGGGATTCAAGTCCCCCAATGCGGCGGAAGAACACCTCAAGGCGCTGGCCCGCAAGGGCGCCATCGAGATGACCCCCGGCGCCTCCCGAGGCATCCGCATTCCAGGCTTCGAGGCCAAGAACGACGACACCCTGCCGATCATCGGGCGCGTCGCTGCCGGTGCTCCCATCCTCGCCCAGCAGCACATCGAGGAATCCTGCAACATCAACCCGACCTTCTTCCACCCGCGCGCCGACTACCTGCTACGGGTTCACGGCATGAGCATGAAGGATATCGGCATTTTCGACGGCGACTTGCTGGCGGTACACACCACCCGTGAAGCCCGCAACGGCCAGGTGGTCGTAGCGCGCATCGGCGATGAAGTCACGGTCAAGCGCTTCAAGCGTGAAGGCAGCAAGGTCTGGCTGATTGCAGAAAACCCCGAGTTCGCCCCTATCGAAGTCAACCTGAAGGACCAGGACCTGGTGATTGAAGGCTTGAGTGTCGGCGTCATTCGCCGCTGAAGGAGGCTCCATGCAGTTCCCCCACGCACCACAACAGGCACAGCTACCCTTGTTCGAGGCGTTCATGGCACACCCCTTGACGCCCGCCCTCAAGGACGTGGTCGAGCCGCCCAAGAACAATACTCAGGAAGCCTTCAGCGAGCTGTCGCTACGCGGTACTGCCGGGAGCTGCCTGAACCTTCTGGCCCCCATCCTCAGGGAACTAAGCCAGGACCAGGACGCCCGCTGGCTGACCCTGATTGCCCCGCCCTCCAGCCTAACCCAGGCCTGGCTACGTGATGCCGGCCTGAATCGCGAACGCATCTTGCTGCTCCATCCGCGGGGTAACCAGAGTCCTCAACAGCTAGCCTGTGAGGCCCTGCGCCTAGGTCGCAGTCATACGGTAGTCAGTTGGCTGAATCCATTGAGCTCCAGCGCCCGGCAACAACTGGTCAGCGCTGCACGCACTGGCGAGGCGCAAAGCCTGAATATTCGCTTGGGATGAACAGCGGGAGGTCGCAGGAAATACGCTTGAGTAACTCGGGGCTTCTCCAGGATTGAGAAGCCGGAACAATGCGACGAATGACCTCAAGAAAACCGATAGACGGGCTTAGTGAAGAACCCGTGGACCATCTTCCTTGTCGATTTCACCCTCGACCAAGCGGCCAGCCATCTGTACACCGACACTCAACATGGCCTTGGCCACTTCGACATGCTGGCCCTGCAGAAAGGCCTTGGCATCCTCGGAGAAATCCAAAGTAACCAGAGAACCCTCGTCCTCAGCCCTACGCAGCTCAATACGGCCGTCTGGCAACTCGACAATTTCTAGAAAGGACGTTGGCATATAGATCTGTTCTCCACGAAAGGCGGGGGATTATACCAGCCATCATCCTCTCCCCGCTCAGGAATCGCCAACCCTCAGCAGACCGACCCTGCCTATTTGAAACGCCCAATGCTGCCCAATAAGCATGCACAAGCACCTCGGCATCTTCAGAAATTCGGCTTGTATTCAATGCCAGCCGAGGCCTCACTGTCGGAGAACGGTACGATCAGTGGCTTGCCCAGGGCCAACCTGTTGATCAGAGAGCCAGGGAACAACTGAATGGTGTTATTGAAGCGTTCCACATTCAGGTTGAACAAGGTAATGGCTCCACCGACATTACCTTCCTGCTCGGCAACCTCGCGCATCAGGTTGCTCAACAGCTCCACGGACCTGAGCTCAGGGTAGGCTTCAAGCGCGAGGTTCAACTCGCCCCGCAGAGCCTTGGCGCCCTGATCTACCGATTTGAGCGCACCGCCATCGGCTGCAGACGGCAAACTGCCAATAGCACTACGCAGCCCAACGATCTTTTCCAACAATTGGCTTTCATAAGCCTGAAAGCCGGCTACCTGGGGTTCGAGCATATCCAGCACCTTGATTCTCTGGCGCTGGTAGGTCAAAACATCCGACCAGGCACGCTGGACACGGTTGTACGCGCTGACAATCCTGTTGTAGTGAACATAAGCAACAACACCCACGGCAATCACCGCAACCAGCAACAACTCCATTCCCTACTGCTACATTTCATCAGCGACCTTCAATGGAAGGTCGAAATTATTGTCGTGCAACTCCGCCAACTCATGCACCAGGGCCAGCACCGGAAACAGATTCGGCAACTCCAACCCGCATTCGATGTTCGCGTAGAAGCTCGCTAGATCCTCAAGCGTGCCTGGATCCTTGTAGGCCATGACTTCTGCATCATCGAAGCTCAGGCATAGATGCCCCTGGCTGGAAAACTCCAGGTTCACTTTTTTCAGCCGCCGATGAAGACCCAGCAAAAAAGCCAGGGTTGTAGGTGTCGCGAACTTTGCGCAATCCAACTCGCTGTCACCGGCAAAACTGAAGACCCTGTTGAATTCATCGGACGTGGTCTCGAAGACCTTGGGCCTAGTGCTTTTTTTGCTCGGCAGATCACTGCGCACCGTTACACCGGTAACCCAAGGAAAATCCACCACCAGGCTGAAGCGGTCGAAGTGCTCGTACACCTTTTCGCTCTCACCATCGGATTTGGTCTTGTTATGGGCGTTCACATAATGCAAATGGTGGAAGACAAAGGACAACTGATGCCGTCTCCCCTGATACACGCCCCTGGCCGAAGCCTCGATGCGACGACTGTCGTTACCACGGTCATAATCATCGAACTCCTCATTCAACCAACTCAGGCGCTCATCTGCAGTACCGCCCGGATCCCTGAGGCCATTGCTGAGAAACGAACATTTGCGGGCTATGTTCTTCGGCAACTCATCCAAGGCCACCGAGCGGCTCATCCAAATGTACAGGCTGGCAAACCCCAGGCACGCAGTGGCGAACCACATCAACACCAGGCCTGCCAGGGCAGGGATCGCCGAGACAATGGCCAGCAGTAGCAACACCCAGCATTGGGCGTGATCGAACTGCAGCCCTCCCTTGAAGGCCTTGAGCCTGTCGATGACTATCAACAAGTCTTCATTGGACCGGGCCTGCAACACCGCCACATCGCAATCGCCCAACAAACGGATCAAATCAGCATCGTGCTTGAGAAACTGCATCATCCTTCCTTGATCAGCTCACCGAGCTCGGAGTCCTCTGTCGGACTATCATGTGCCAGCGCCAACTGGTGCACCCACTCCAGAACCGGGAATAGTCCTGGTAATTCAACCCCCTCCTCGATCCGCTCACGAAAGACCGAGAGATCACTCAAAGCTCCCAGATCGGCATGAGCCATGACCTGTGCATTATCGAAGCTCAGGCAGAGCCGCTCCTGACTGGAAAACTCAAGGTTCGGCTGGTCCAGGTGGCGCGCGAGCCCCAGCAGGAGATCCAAGGTCGCAGGTGTGACGAATCGCTCGCAACTGGCCTGGTCATTGCCCCGAAGCACAAAGACCTCATTGAAAGCGTTGCAGTCAGTCTTGAATGGTTGTCCCGCCAGGGTGGCCTCCAATGGACGGGATCGAACCGCAATGTCCGTGACCCAAGGAAAATCCACTACCAGGCTATAGCGATTGAAGGTCTCGAAGACTGTTCTGTAGCTGCCCCCCGCCCCACGCTGGAGACTGGAGGTAACGTACTGCAGTTGGTGATACTCGAACGCCAGCCGATGGCGGCTCCCCTGATAGGCCCCTTGGACCGAGTCGACGATGTGACGTCGCTCATTACCTCGCTGATACTCGACAAATTCGCTATTGAGCTTCTTCAAGCGCCAATCGGCAGTGCTGTCGAATTCGCTCAGCTCGTTACAGAACAAAGCACACTTGCGGGCAATGCTCGTTGCCAGGTCCGTTAACGATCCGGAAAGCCCTTTACGGGTGTAATAACTGAAAAAAGCCAAGGCCAGGCCCACCCAGAAAAACCCGCCCATCCCATCCATCAACAGCGCCGTGGCGAAAGAGGCAAAGGCCAGTACCAGGAGGACTATCGATTGCACATGATCGAACTCCAACCCGCCGGGAAATACATCGAGCCTGTCGAGCACCTCTAGCAGATCCGCATTGCAACGGGCACGCGCAACCCGCACCTGAGAGTCGCTCAGCAGGCGAACCAGCGCCTGGTCACGCAAGAAGAACAGCATGAATCTTCCTTGATCAAATAGTCTTACGGCGAATCAGCTAGCACTCAGGTTCAGCACTCGTTCAAGCCGTCCCGAAAGCGAATGGCCAGGGCCTTGAGATTCTGCCGCCAGCTTTCCAGCTCCTCGCGCCCCAGCTCCGGTTGTTCTTCCTCATCGAGGTTGACCGCCACGATAAGTGGCTGGGTGACATCGCCCTTGGGCTTGTGGGGCACCCTTGGCGGCTGGAGCAACGCTGCATAGGCAGTTAACAGCTGCGCCAGCCAGCTTTGCGGGCTCTGCGCCAGCTCGACCAGCTCCGCCAGTTCAGGAATCGCGATGCTCTCCAGCACATCACGATTGAGTATCTGCTCCACCCGCGCAGCGCCCGCCTGGGGCAACCGGTAGAACCCGGCGATCTCATGACACAAGCCCAGCAACGCCCCGTACAGGTGAAACAGTACTGACTCACGCCCCGCCTGGACCAGAGCATGGGCATTCATCGCTCGCCCCTCTTCAGCCCGCGCCAGAGCCTCCAGGGCCAGGCCGGCGAAGTAGATCTTCTGATTGGTACGGGTATAGAGCTCGTGGGCCATGTAGGCAGCCTCCACTGCGAGAAGAGAACCGGGTGCGAATGGCACAGTTTCAGGGATCAATCCTGTCGGCCGCAAGCCAAAAGAAAGGCCGCATGCTCCGTGGGAACATGCGGCCTCGTGAATCACCGAGCCAGATACCCGGCTCCAGCGCTCAATGGACCTCAGCGCTTGTCTTCGATCTTCCAGCTACCGCCATCGTAGAAAGCGCGCCAGCCAGTAGGCTTGCCATCGACTTCGGTCTGCACGTACTGCTCCTTGGTCTTGCGGCTATAGCGCACGACTGCGGGACGGCCATCAGGATCCTTCTGCGGCGCCTCGCACAGGAAGTGATACTTCGGATCGATCTCGTCCTTGTGCGGGATCAGCTCGAGCACCAACGGTGCACGGGTCTCACGGTTTTTCGGGAACTGGCTGGCAGCCAGGAACAACCCCGATGCACCGTCACGCAGGATATAGGTGTCGTTGACCTTCTCGCACTTGAGCTCGGGCATCTTCACCGGATCCATCTTCGGCGGCGCCGCATCGCCGCTCTTGAGCAGCTTGCGGGTGTTCTTGCAGGTCGCATTGGTGCAACCGAAGAACTTGCCGAAACGACCGGTCTTGAGCTGCATTTCGCTACCGCACTTGTCGCACTCCAGGCTCGGGCCTTCGTAGCCCTTGATCCGGTAGCTGCCCTCTTCGATCTCATAGCCGGCGCAATCCGGGTTGTTGCCACAGATATGCAGCTTGCGCTTTTCATCCAGCAGGTAAGCGTCCATCGCCGTGCTGCAGATCGGGCAACGATGCTTGCCGCGCAGTACCAGGGACTCGGACTCACCCTCGTCGTCCGCCGCGATCTCGTCGCCCGGAACCAGGTTGACCGTGGCCTTGCAGCGCTCCTTGGGCGGCAGGCTATAACCCGAGCAGCCCAGGAACACGCCTGTGGAAGCCGTACGGATCTGCATCGGCCGGCCGCAGGTCAGGCATGGGATATCGGTCATGACCGGCTGGTTGGCGCGCATACCGCTTTCAGCGCCCTCCGCGACCTCGAGCTTGTTCTTGAAGTCGCCGTAGAACTCGTCGAGCACGTTCTTCCAGTCACGCTCGCCCTGGGCCACGTCGTCGAGATTCTCTTCCATGCCGGCAGTGAAGCCGTAGTCCATGAGGTTGGAGAAGCTTTCGGAGAGGCGTTCGGTAACGATGTCGCCCATCTTTTCCGAGTAGAAGCGACGGTTGTGCAGGGTCACATAACCGCGATCCTGGATGGTGGAGATGATCGCCGCATAGGTCGAAGGACGGCCGATGCCACGCTTCTCCATCTCCTTCACCAGGCTGGCTTCGGAGTAGCGCGCCGGCGGCTTGGTGAAGTGCTGGCTCGGGTCCAGCTTGATCAGTTTCAGGACTTCGCCCTGGGCCATGTCGGGCAACACATCGTCGTCGCCCGGCTTGCTCACCTGGGGCATGACCCGGGTGTAACCGTCGAACTTGAGGATACGACCCTTGGCGCGCAGCTCGAACTCACCAGCGGCAACGCTGACAGTGGTGGACAGGTATTGCGCTGGCGGCATCTGGCAGGCCACGAACTGGCGCCAGATCAGCTCATACAGGCGCTCGGCATCACGTTCCATGCCCGACAGCTTGCTCGGATGGGTGTGCACATCGGACGGACGAATCGCTTCGTGCGCCTCCTGGGCCCCTTCCTTGCTGCTGTAGACATTGGGCGAGGCTGGCAGGTACTTGTCACCGAACTCGCTCTCGATATAGCTACGAGCCATCGCCACGGCGTCGGCCGAGAGGTTGGTGGAGTCGGTACGCATGTAGGTGATGTAGCCCGCTTCATACAAGCGCTGGGCCATCATCATGGTCTTCTTCACCCCGAAGCCCAGGCGGTTGCTCGCAGCCTGCTGCAGGGTGGAAGTAATGAACGGGGCCGAAGGCTTGCTGCTGGTGGGCTTGTCTTCGCGCTTGGCGACGCTGTAGGACGACGCCTTGAGCTTCTCCAGGGCCGCCATGGCCTGGGCTTCGTTGAGCGGCTTGAAGGCCTCGCCGTTCTCGCGCGCCACTTCGAAACGCACCTTGGCGTTCTTCGCGGTACCGAGGTCGGCATGCACCTCCCAGTATTCTTCGGGGATGAAAGCGCGGATTTCGCGCTCACGCTCCACTACCAACTTGACCGCCACCGATTGCACGCGGCCGGCGGACAGGCCACGGGCGATCTTGGCCCACAGCAGCGGCGACACCATGTAGCCCACTACACGGTCGAGGAAACGCCGGGCCTGCTGGGCATTGACCCGATGGATATCCAGCTCGCCGGGCTGGGAGAAGGCGTCCTGGATCGCCTTCTTGGTGATTTCGTTGAACACCACGCGCTTGTAGCGCTCGTCGTCACCGCCGATGGCTTCGCGCAGGTGCCAAGCAATGGCCTCCCCTTCGCGGTCCAAGTCCGTTGCGAGATAGATGGTGTCGGCATCCTTGGCAAGGCGGCGCAGCTCTTCGATGACCTTTTCCTTGCCGGGAAGGATTTCGTACTTGGCTTTCCAGCCGTGCTCGGGGTCGACGCCCATGCGCGCCACCAGCTGCTTGCGCGCCTTTTCCTTCGGCGACAGTGCCGGGGCTTCGCCCGCGGCCTTGCCACGCTTGGCGGCCGGCTCCTTGGCGGCACTTGCCGAACCGCTGGTGGGCAGGTCTCGGATATGGCCGATACTCGACTTCACCACGTATTGGTTACCCAAGTACTTGTTGATGGTCTTGGCCTTAGCCGGGGATTCCACAATGACCAGCGATTTGCCCATGGATCGGAAAATTCCTGAATTCGAGAAGTTGAGGCGGATGGCGCCTGACGCGGCACCGCTATATATAGTGGCAACAAGGTGAGGTCAAGCGCGGGGTACTGCGCGACCTGCGCTCAAGCCGGTGAAAAAAGACTGGGTTCGGCCTGCACCAAAGCAAAGCGTGGGACCTGCTCGCCGTCAACTTCGACTGACTCCAGGAACATGCTCAAGGGGCGTACCCAAAAGCCGTAATCGCCATACAGGGCTTGGTAGAACACCACTTCTTCTTCCGTTTCCGAATGCCGCGCCACGCTGAAGACGCGGTACTGCGGCCCTTTGTAATGCTGGTAGAGCCCGGGTTGTAACTGCATGCTCTGGCCCTCTTGCAAAAAAAATTAAAAATCTTCAGAAAAACAAAAACCGGGGCACAGGGCCCCGGCTTCCATCAACCCAACGCTTAAACGCGTTCGAAGACGGTCGAGATACCCTGGCCAAGGCCGATGCACATGGTGGACACACCGAAGGTGCCGCCATTCTGCTTCATGACATTGAGCAGCGTCCCCGAGATACGGGCCCCGGAACAACCGAACGGGTGACCCAGGGCGATTGCGCCGCCGTGCAGGTTAACCTTCTCGTCCATCTTGTCGAGTACTTTCAGATCTTTCAGCACTGGCAGGGCCTGTGCGGCGAAAGCTTCGTTAAGTTCGAAGAAGTCGATATCAGCGATTCCCAGGCCCGCACGCTTCAAGGCTTTTTGCGTAGCCGGTACTGGACCATAGCCCATGATCGCCGGATCCACACCTGCTACCGCCATCGAGCGAATCACTGCCATCGGCTGGATACCCAGGTCCTGGGCACGCTGAGCAGACATCACGATCATGCACGAGGCACCGTCGGTGATCTGCGACGAAGTACCGGCAGTCACGGTACCGCCCTTGGGGTTGAACGCCGGCTTCAGGGCCGCCAGGCTTTCCAGGGTAGTGTCCGGACGGATGGTTTCGTCGTAGTCGAACAGCTTCAGGAAGCCATTCTCGTCGTAACCCTGCATCGGGATGATCTCGTCCTTGAACTTGCCCTCCAGGGTCGCCTTGTGGGCGAGCTGGTGGGAGCGCAGGCCAAAGGCGTCCTGCTGCTCACGGGTGATGCCATGCATCTTGCCCAGCATCTCGGCAGTCAGGCCCATCATGCCCGAGGCTTTGGCCGCATACAGGGACATGTGCGGATTCGGATCGACGCCATGCATCATGCTCACGTGGCCCATGTGCTCGACGCCGCCGACGACGAACACGTCACCGTTACCGGTCATGATCGCCTGCGCCGCGGTGTGCAGTGCGCTCATGGACGAGCCGCACAAGCGGCTGACGGTCTGGCCAGCCGACGTGTGAGGGATCTGGGTCATCAGCGAGGCCATGCGGGCGATGTTCCAGCCCTGCTCCAGGGTCTGGTTGACACAGCCCCAGATCACGTCTTCGACTTCCGCCGGATCGACCTTGGCGTTGCGCTCCAGCAGCTTGCTGATCAGGTGTGCCGACATGTCTTCGGCACGGGTGTTGCGGTGCATGCCGCCCTTGGAGCGGCCCATCGGAGTACGACCGAAGTCGACAATCACGACGTCTCTAGGATTCAAGCTCATATGTTCACTCTCGCTCTAGTGTGGGCGCTTAACCGAAGAAGCTCTGGCCGTTCTTGGCCATCTCACGCAGCTTCGCGGTCGGGTGGTACAGCGCGCCCAGATCGGCGTACTGGTCGGCCAGGGCAACGAACTCGGCAACACCGACGGAATCGATGTAGCGCAGCGCACCGCCACGGAATGGAGGGAAACCAATACCGTAGACCAGACCCATGTCGGCTTCGGCAGCGGTCTCGACGATGCCATCTTCCAGGCAGCGAACGGTTTCCAGGCACAGCGGGATCATCATCCAGTTGATGATGTCTTCGTCGGTGACTTCACGCTGCTCGTAGACGATCGGCTTGAGCACTTCCAGCACCGACGGATCGGCGACCTTCTTCTGCTTGCCGCGCTTGTCGGTCTCGTAGGCGTAGAAGCCCTTGCCATTCTTCTGGCCCAGGCGCTTGGCCTCGTAGAGCACGTCGATGGCCGAACGGCGATCGTCCTTCATGCGATCAGGGAAGCCTTCGGCCATCACGTCACGGCCGTGGTGGCCGGTGTCGATGCCGACCACGTCCATCAGGTAGGCCGGGCCCATCGGCCAGCCGAACTTCTCCATGATCTTGTCGATGCGCACGAAGTCCACGCCAGCGCTGACCAGCTTGGCGAAACCGCCGAAATACGGGAACAGCACGCGGTTGACCAAAAAGCCCGGGCAGTCGTTGACCACGATCGGGTTCTTGCCCATTTTCTTGGCGTAGGCAACGGTGGTGGCCACGGCTTGTTCGCTGGACTTCTCGCCACGGATCACTTCCACCAGAGGCATCATGTGCACCGGGTTGAAGAAGTGCATGCCGACGAAGTTTTCCGGACGCTTGAGGGCCTTGGCTAGCAGGCTGATGGAGATGGTCGAGGTGTTGGACGCCAGGATGGTGTCCTCCTTGACCTGTGCCTCGACCTCGGCCAGGACGATTTGCTTGACCTTGGGGTTCTCGACGACAGCCTCGACCACCAGGTCGACATTGCCGAAATCGCCGTAGGACAGGGTCGGGCGAATGCCGTTGAGCACTTCAGCCATCTTCGCTGCGGTCATGCGACCTTTGTCGACGCGACCTACCAGCAATTTCGCAGCCTCAGCCAGGCCCTGCTCGATACCGTGTTCGTTGATGTCCTTCATCAGGATCGGCGTGCCTTTGGAAGCCGACTGATAAGCGATGCCACCCCCCATGATGCCGGCACCGAGTACGGCGGCCTGCTTCACATCCTTGGCGATCTCATCGTAGGCCTTGGCCTTGCGCTTGAGTTCCTGGTCGTTCAGGAACAGGCCGATCAGGCTCTGAGCGGCCGAAGTCTTGGCCAGCTTGACGAAGCCGGCTGCTTCCACTTCCAGGGCCTTGTCGCGACCGAAGTTGGCAGCCTTCTGGATGGTCTTGATCGCTTCGACCGGCGCCGGGTAGTTCGGACCTGCCTGGCCTGCGACGAAACCCTTGGCGGTTTCGAAAGCCATCATCTGCTCGATGGCGTTGAGCTTGATTTTCTCCAGCTTCGGCTGGCGCTTGGCCTTGTAGTCGAACTCGCCGGAAATAGCCCCCTTGATCAGGGTCAGGGCAGCATCCTTGAGCTTCTCAGGGGCCACCACTGCATCCACGGCACCAACTTTCAGCGCGTCTTCGGCACGGTTTTCCTTGCCGGCGGCGATCCATTCGATGGCATTGTCGGTACCGATCAGGCGCGGCAGGCGCACGGTGCCGCCGAAGCCCGGGTAGATGCCCAGCTTGACTTCCGGCAGGCCGATCTTGGCGCTGGCGGACATGACGCGGTAGTCCGCCGCCAGGCACATTTCCAGGCCGCCGCCCAGGGCGATGCCGTTGATGGCGGCAACGGTCGGCACGTTAAGGTCTTCGAAATCGCTGAAGATCTTGTTGGCTTCGAGGTTGCCCGCCACCAGCTCCGCATCCGGCAGCTTGAAGTTATCGACAAACTCGGTGATGTCGGCGCCGACGATGAACACGTCCTTGCCACTGCTGACGATCACGCCCTTGATCGAAGCATCTGCCTTGATGGTGTCAACAGCCTGACGCAATTCGTTCAGGGTTAGACGGTTGAACTTGTTGACGGACTCACCCTTGAGGTCGAAATTCAATTCGACGATACCGCTTTCAAGAGCCTTAACCGTGATGGCTTTACCTTCGTAAATCATCAACTGATCTCCACGATATGGAAGCTGAACAGTACACGTCGGACGCTAACTTCTGGCATGGCACTGACGTCACCGTCGATGCTAACGCCAATCCGCCAGGCACACCCGCCAACGCGATAGTCGGGAATCTGTATAGAGTCGCCTAAGATATAAACGCTCATTTCATACGCCCGTTTGATTTGGGTACGCCACATTCACGGAAAATCCACGAATTGTCAATCGTCCAAAATGCCGTTTGAAACGCGACTTTGCGGTCATTCCCGCACTGCACGGACCACCAACACGCCCCTGCATTTATAGTCATTCATAGGATCAATATTTAGAAAAATCGCCCTAAATCTCCGCTGCCACGGACCAAAGGCAACTACATCAGGAAGATATCTAGAGAGAAAACAGGGCCTTTCGATCGAAGGCACCGTGTCGAATGAACGCAAGAGCGAGCCGCGCCCGCGCTTATACCGGATGGCTCCATGACAGCGACTTGGCCGGCCAGCCCTCCCAATGCCAAGCTCGCGCCCTTGCTGCTCGCAAGCACCTTGGCTACGCCTGCCTGCCCAGCCCTCAAGCCAGGGACTTGAGGACCGTGGCAATGTCCTGCAATACACTGATTTCACCGCGCTCATTCCAATACACGGCGATCATCTGCTTGTCCGCTTCAACCTTGAACACGCCGAAGGGCAAGCTGCGCAGTTGCTTGAGCAGTGACTCATCGTCACAGGGCTCGCGCCATTGATTGACCCAGTTACCGGGTTCTACCTGCCAATAACTCCAGCAGGCGGCCTGGCCATTGCGTCGCGGCCGATGATATTGCGGACAAGGATCAGGAGGCTCCTGCCCCAGCCAATGCGGCCATTGCTGGGGCGCCAGCTGCATGGCCAGCCCCATTCGCCGGGCCTCCATGCGCAAGGCGATCAACCCATTCTGGCGGCGCGAAGGTCGCAACCATGCCCAAGGGCTGAGGACCACCACAAGGATTGACACCACTATCCAGACCGTCATATCTGTACTCTCGATTCTTGATGAGCGGGCCTGGTTGGAACCAACCCGCTTGAAACCAGCCATACTTGAAGCAATTGCAATCCTCAGGAGGAGCGCCTCATGTCCTACCACCATATTCTGGTCGCCGTAGATCTAACCGAAGAGTGCGATCCTGTTATCCATCGTGCTCGCGAGCTATCGGTAAGCAATTCCGCCAAGCTGTCGCTGGTACATATTGTCGAACCCATGGCCATGGCCTTTGGCGGCGATGTCCCGATGGATCTTTCGCAACTGCAGCAACAACAGTTCGACCAGGCCAGGGAACGCCTCGATCGGCTGATCAACAAGTACCCGGAGTTGACCAAGGAGTACAGCCACCTGACCTATGGCCAACCGCGCCAGGAAATCCATCACCTGGCCAAGGAACAGGAATGCGACCTGATCGTGGTCGGCAGCCATGGCCGCCACGGCCTTGCCCTGCTACTGGGCTCCACCGCCAATGACGTCCTGCACGGCGCCCCCTGCGACGTACTCGCGGTCCACCTGGCCAAGCGCTAAGCATTCGGCCTCGAAAAAAAGCCCGACTCTAGAATCGGGCTTTTCATATGGCGCCGGTCACTCAGGCATCCAGCTCCGCCCAGCGCTCGACCATCTGGTCCAGCTCGGCATTCAACTGTTCCAGCTGTGCAATGACCGCCGCAGTCTCAGCCACGGGACGCTGGTAGAAACCGGCATCGGCCATCTCGGCCTCGACAGCGGCAATGCGCTGCTCCATCGCCTCGATCTGCCCTGGCAGTGCCTCAAGCTCGCGCTGCAGCTTGTAGCTGAGTTTCTTCTTCGCTGCAGGTGCATCCTGTGCCGGCGCCGATGCCTGCACCGGTGGTACTACCGCGGAGTTCAGCTCGGCCTTGCCGGACTTGTTCTCGGTCACACCCAGCAACCGTGGCGAACCACCCTGGCGAATCCAGTCCTCATAACCACCGACATACTCGCGTACGCGCCCCTCACCCTCGAACACCAGGGTGCTGGTCACCACGTTGTCGAGGAATGCCCGATCGTGACTGACCATCAACACTGTGCCCTGGTAGTTCGACAGCACCTCTTCGAGCAGCTCGAGGGTCTCCACGTCCAGATCGTTGGTTGGTTCGTCCAGCACCAGCAGGTTGGCCGGCTTGCTGAACAGCTTGGCCAACAGCAACCGCGCCCGCTCACCACCCGATAGCGCCTTGACGGGCGTACGGGCCCGCTGTGGGCTGAACAGGAAGTCGCCCAGGTAGCTGAGCACGTGGCGGTTCTGGCCATCGATCTCGATGAAGTCGCGGCCTTCGGCGACGTTGTCGATCACGGTCTTTTCCAGGTCCAGTTGATGGCGCAGCTGGTCGAAATAGGCCACCTCGATCCGCGTCCCCTCCTCGACCTTACCGCTGCTGGGCACCAGGCCACCGAGCATCAGCTTGAGCAGAGTGGTCTTGCCAGTACCGTTGGCACCCAGCAGGCCGATACGATCACCGCGCTGCAGGACCATGGAGAAGTCCTTGACCAGGAACGGACCTTCCGGATGGGCGAAGCTGACATTCTCCAGCACCATCACTTGCTTGCCGGACTTGTCCGCCGCTTCCAGCTGGATGTTGGCCTTGCCGGTGCGCTCGCGACGCTGGCTGCGCTCCACGCGCAAGGCCTTGAGTGCTCGCACCCGACCTTCGTTACGGGTGCGACGGGCCTTGATGCCCTGGCGAATCCAGACTTCTTCCTGGGCCAGGCGCTTGTCGAACAACGCATTGGCGGTTTCTTCCGCCGCCAATGCCGCTTCCTTGTGGACCAGGAAGCTGGCGTAGTCGCCGTTCCAGTCGATCAGGCCGCCACGGTCCAGCTCGAGGATGCGGGTAGCCAGGTTCTGCAGGAAAGAACGGTCGTGGGTGATGAAGAGCACGGCCCCCGGGAAGTCCTTCAAGGCCTCCTCGAGCCAGGCGATTGCACCGATGTCGAGGTGGTTGGTCGGTTCATCGAGCAGCAGCAGGTCCGGCTCCGCCACCAGGGCCTGGGCCAGCAGGACACGCCGGCGCCAGCCACCGGACAGTTCGGCCAGGGTCTTGTCGGCCGGCAGTTGCAGACGGCTCAGGGTGCTGTCCACCAACTGCTGCAAGCGCCAGCCATCACGGGCTTCAAGGTCGTGCTGGACGTGCATCAGCTTTTCCAGGTCGGCATCGGTGACGATGTTCTGGCTCAGGTGATGGTACTGGGCCAGCAACTCGCCAACCCCCGACAGCCCCTGGGCGACCACGTCGAACACCGTCCGACCGTCGGCCACCGGCAGCTCCTGGGGCAACTCGCCGATCTTCAGGCCAGGTGCGCGCCATATGGAGCCGTCGTCGGGTTTCTGATCACCCTTGACCAGCTTCATCATGCTGGACTTGCCAGTGCCGTTACGACCGATGATGCACACCCGCTCACCACGGGCGATCTGCCAGGACACCTTGTCCAACAACGGCATGGCGCCGAAAGCAAGGGACACATCGCTTAATTTGAGCAGGGTCATGTTCTTCTCCAAAAACCGGGCGCGCATTCTACCTGACTTGCGCCCGTTAAAGGCCGGCTATTTCGCCACCGGCGGCATTGCTACAACATTTGTTGCCAACTGATACCAGCGGGCCGGCAAAGCTTTTACCGGTTGCTGGCAAAAGGCTAAGCTAGTGAACAATCAGTGTTGGCCCTGTCGGCACTTGTCATGATTTCTCTGCCCGGATGTCTCATGCGCAGTCGCCTTTTCAGCCTCTTATCCTGTCTGCTTCTTTCCGCTACTGCCGCTCAATCCGCCCAGGCGGCAGACCTGACCCTGCAGCGCCAGTACTACGACGAAGCCAAGCGCGCCCTGGCCAAGGGCGACTCCGGCCCCTACTTCCGTTATGCCGATGCCCTGCGCGACTACCCCCTCGAGCCGTACCTGGCCTACGACGAGCTCACCGCCCGGCTGAAGTCCGCCAGCAATGCCGAGATCGAGAAGTTCCTCGCCGAACATGGCGACCTGCCGCAGGCCAACTGGATGAAACTGCGCTGGCTACGTTGGCTGGCAGAACGCGGTGACTGGGCGACCTTCACCAAGTACTACGACCCCAAGCTCAACTTCACCGAGCTCGACTGCCTCAACGGCCAGTACCAGCTGGGCCACAACCTCAAGGCCGAGGGCTACGCCACCGCCGAAAAGCTCTGGCTGAGCGGCAAGTCCCAGCCGGCGGCCTGCGACGGCCTGTTCGGCCAGTGGGCCGCCGAAGGCCAGCTGACCGAACAAAAACGCTGGCAACGGGCCAAGCTGGCGGCCGAAGCGCGTAACTACGCCCTGGCCAACAGCCTGGTCAACAGCATGACCACCCTGGCACCCCAGGGCCGCCTGCTGGTGGACGTGGCCCAGAAACCGGAGCTGCTGAGCCAGCCTTCGCGCTTCCAGCCCGTCAACGAAGCCATGTCCGACGTGGTCGGCCTCGGCCTGCGTCGCCTGGCCCGCCAGGACCCGGACAAGGCCATGGCGTTGCTGGACGGCTATGCCAGCAGCATGCACTTCTCCCGTGACGAAAAAGTGGCCATCGCCCGCGAGATCGGCCTGACCCTGGCCCGCCGCTTCGACAGCCGCGCCCTGGACGTGATGACCAAGTACGACCCCGAGCTGCGGGACAACACCGTGTCCGAATGGCGCCTGCGCCTGCTGTTGCGCCTGGCGCGCTGGGAAGACGCCTACCAGCTGACCCGCAAATTGCCCCAGGAGCTGGCCAGCACCAACCGCTGGCGCTACTGGCAAGCGCGCAGCCTGGAACTGGCGGAACCGAAGAACCCCCAGGCCCAGGCACTGTTCAAGGGCCTGTCCCGGGAGCGCGACTTCTATGGTTTCCTCGCCGCCGACCATGCCAAGGCACCCTACCAGTTGAACAACCAGCCGCTGATGCTCAGTCAGGCGGTGATCAACAAGGTACGCAACACCCCTGGGGTGCGTCGCGCCCTGGAGCTCCACGCCCGTGGACAGATCGTCGACGGACGTCGCGAGTGGTACCACGTCAGCCGGCACTTCAACCGCGACGAAATGGTCGCCCAGGCGCGGCTGGCCTATGACCTCAAATGGTACTTCCCGGCCATCCGCACCATCAGCCAGGCCCAGTACTGGGACGACCTGGACATTCGCTTCCCCATGGCCCATCGCGACACCCTGGTACGCGAGGCCAAGGTCCGCGGCCTGCATTCAAGCTGGGTATTTGCCATCACCCGCCAGGAAAGCGCCTTCATGGATGACGCCCGCTCCGGTGTCGGAGCCAGCGGCCTGATGCAATTGATGCCTGGTACCGCCAAGGAAACCGCACGCAAGTTCAGCATTCCCCTGGCATCGCCGCAGCAGGTACTGGACCCGGACAAGAACATCCAACTGGGCGCGGCCTATCTCAGCCAGGTCCATAGCCAGTTCAACGGTAACCGGGTACTGGCCTCCGCGGCCTACAACGCCGGCCCGGGGCGGGTACGCCAATGGCTGAAGGGGGCCGACCACCTGAGCTTCGACGTCTGGGTGGAGAGCATTCCCTTCGATGAAACCCGCCAGTACGTGCAGAACGTCCTGTCCTATTCGGTGATCTACGGCCAGAAGCTCAATTCGCCGCAACCCCTGGTGGACTGGCATGAGCGGTACTTCGACGACCTCTAGCGCCCCACCCAGTAAAAAGCCCGCATGGTAGCGGGCTTTTTTTCGTCTATCCCCCGCCCCTTGGTTGTGATCGGGTACGAAGCGGCCGCGATACTGTGAGTGGCGAGGCTGCGTCCTCGTGCGCAGCCTCGCAAGCTCGGCAGCGGCGATAGGAGCACGCAGCCATCAAACCGAACCATCACTGAATTGCAGCGCTGCCAGCCGCGCATACAACGGGCTGCTGACAAGCAACTGCTGGTGGCTGCCTACCGCCACCAGACGACCCTGATCCATGACCGCGATGCGGTCGGCATTCTTCACCGTCGCCAGGCGATGGGCAATCACCAGGGTGGTGCGGTTCCTCATGAGGCTCGGCAAGGCCTGCTGGATCAGGTGCTCGCTTTGCGCATCGAGGGCGCTGGTAGCCTCGTCCAGCAACAGGATCGGCGCATCCACCAGCAAGGCCCGGGCAATCGCCAGGCGCTGGCGCTGGCCGCCAGACAGCCCCTGCCCCGCATCGCCCAGATGGGTCTGGTACCCCTGGGGCATCTGCTCGATGAACTCATGGGCGTAGGCGATCCTTGCCGCCTCCTGGATCTGTTCCAGGCTCGCACCGGGATTACCGTAGCGAATGTTCTCCTCGATACTGCCGTAGAACAGCGCCGGGCTCTGGGACACCAGGGCAAAGCAACGGCGCAAGTCCAGCGGATCGAGACGGGTCAGGGGCACGCCATCGAGAAGGATCTGCCCCTGCTGCGGATCGTAGAAACGCAGCAGCAAATCATAGAGAGTGGATTTACCGGCCCCCGAAGGCCCGACCAGTGCCAGGGTTTCTCCGGCCTGGATATTCAGGGAAAGGCCATCCAGGGCATAACGGTCCGGGCGCGACGGATAGGCGAACCGCAACCCCTCGAGCTGCAATGCGCCTTGCACCCTAGCCGGTAGGCTCACCAATCCGCTCTCGGGCGCCAGGATGATGCTGTCTGCCCGCAACAGTTCGGCAATTCGCTCAGCAGCCCCTGCCGCCCGCTGCAACTCGCCGATCACCTCGCTCAAGGTCCCGAAGGCACTGCCGACGATCAGGCTGTAGAACACGAAGGCGGCCAGCTCACCGCCGGAAATTCGCCCGGCGATCACGTCCATGCCACCGACCCAGAGCATCACTCCCACGGCACCCAGAACCAGCACGATCACCAGGGTGATCAGCCAGGCCCTCTGGACAATGCGCTGGCGCGCCGTACGGAACGCCTCCTCCACGGTCACGGCAAAACGCTGCTCGTCCTGGGGCTGGTGGTTGTAGGCTTGGACTGTCTTGATCTGGCCGAGGGTTTCCGCAACATAGCTGCCGACATCGGCGATCCGGTCCTGGCTCAGGCGCGACAGGCTGCGCACTCGGCGACCGAAGAACAGGATCGGTACCAATACCAGCGGCAAGGCGATCACGACGATGCTGGTGAGCTTGGGGTTGGTGATAAACAACAGCACCACCCCACCCAGCACCATCAGGGCGTTGCGCAGGAACAACGACAAGGACGAGCCGATCACCGATTGCAGCAACGTGGTGTCTGCCGTCAGCCGGGACTGGATCTCCGAACTGCGATTGTTCTCGTAGAAGCCAGGGTGCAAGTAGATCAAGTGGTTGAACACCTGGCGCCGAATGTCCGCCACGCAGCGCTCGCCAATCCAGGACACCAGGTAAAAGCGCACGAATGTCCCCACCGCCAGGGCCAGCACCAGCAGCAGGAACAGGGCGATGGACTGGTTCAGCAGATGGGGGGACTGGGTCATGAAACCCTGGTCCACCAACAGCCGGATACCCTGCCCCATGGACAGGGTAATGCCCGCAGTCAGGATCAGTGCCAGCAAGGCTCCCAACGCCTGCCAACGGTAGGGAGCGATAAAGCGGCCGGCCAGTTTCAAGGCCCGGCGATGACGAGAAGAAAGCATGCCGTTCATCCATTGACGCACCAGCGTTCGATCCGTCGCAGCCTCGGCAACGAGATGAATTCGCAGGAACTTTGGTAAATCACAATGAGTCAGGTTGATTATGACCAGTAACACTAGGACCTAGAGATTATCGGTCTAATCTATGCCTGGCACTCCCCAGGTATTTCTGTTGGAGTGAAGTTACCGGGCCAGCCCTGGCGGTGATCTGTAACAGCTTGGTCACCCGGTCATTCTAAAGTAAGCACACAACCTGATGAGGAGACAGGCCATGTCCTTGCAACACAGCAGCAATGACAAGATTCAAGTAATTCGTACCCAGCCTAACCAGTCTCTGGGGTGTGCCATCATCGACGCCCAAGGCCGCGAAGTACCTATTACTGAAGACATGATCCAGAACGCCTGCCGCGAACTGGAAAAGCGACTGGTCAAGCCTGCTCGGCAAGATTGACACATAGCCTCACGTCCTCTTGACCCGGCCTGGTGGCCGGGTTTTTTATGGGCGCCTCACTAGACCTGGCTGGCTCCCAGGGCCCGGACGATCCTGCTCAAAGCCGCTGATTCGCCCTGGATTCGCACCTGCAAACCGTCGATCTCACGGCGCTCAGGGTAATGCTTGCGCAGCCCGTCGAAAGCACTGCGCTGCAGGGCGACGTTATCCGACAGGCTACGCCGAAAATCCGCATCGTCCCGGCGCGGGTCATACACCGCCCGGCAGATCGCTGCCAGGGCCCAGGCCGGATCGGCACTGGCATTCAGGCTGACCTGCGCCACCCAGGGGGCTGGCAGCAGGGTCTCCAGGCGAACCTGCTCGGCATGACCAAAATGCCGGCAGAACGCCTGGTAGATCTGCGCCGTCCCCCGTTGCTTGCCATCCAGGCTGTAGCCGGCGATGTGCGGCGTGGCCAGCACGCAAAGGTCGGCCAGTGCACTGTCCACCGTGGGTTCCTCCTCCCAGACATCCAGCACCGCCTGCAGGTCCTCGCGCTGCACCAGCACTTCACGCAGTGCACGGTTGTCCACCACCGGGCCCCGGGCGGCATTGATCAACCAGGTTCCCTGGCGCAGCCGCTCCAGGCGCTGGCGATCCAGCAAGTGCCAGGTACGATGCTCGCCATGCCGGGTCAGCGGCGTGTGCAGGCTGATGACATCACAACGCTCGAGCAACTGCTCCAGGCTGACATAGTCGCCACCTTCCACCGCCTGGCGCTGGGGATCACAGACCAGTACGTTCCAGCCCAGGCCGCGCAGCACCTCGATCAGCCGCCCCCCCACCTCGCCAGCCCCGACCACGCCGTAACAGCGCCGGGCCAGGTCGACACCCTCGAGCTCGGCCAGGGTCAGCAGGCTGCCCAACACGTAATCCACCACGCCACGGGCGTTACATCCCGGCGCGCTGGACCAAGTGATGCCGGCCTGCTGGAAGTAGTCCAGGTCCAGGTGATCGGTACCGATGGTGCAAGTGCCGACAAAACGTACCGGGCTCCCCTCGAGCAAAGCCTGGTCGACCCGGGTCACCGAACGCACTAGCAGGACATCGGCCTGCGCTACGCTCTGCCGATCGATGGCGCGCCCGGGAAAGCGCCGGATCTCGCCGAAACCGGCAAAGAACTCATCGATCAGGGGAATGTTTTCGTCGGCAACAATCAACATGGCAGGCTCCTCTTGGGGAGCCGCAGTTTAGGCCCAGATCCAGGCACGAACCAGCACAGCGTGCAGGCGCAGAAAAATTGGCCGCTGGGCATTACAAATCCACAACACGGGTTTTTTCCTGACTGCGGTGTCAACGCGTAGACTGTCGCGTCCTGCGCAACACCACCTATGGACGCTCCGCCCCGTGAATTCCGTGATCGACTCATCCACTCCCCTCCCCACCAGCCGTCCCGTGCGGGTTGGCCGTGAACTCAAGGATCTGCTGGCTCTTGCCCTGCCGATCATGATCGCCCAAGTGGCGACCACCGCCATGGGTTTCGTCGATGCCGTGATGGCCGGGCGAGTCGGCCCCCGCGACTTGGCGGCCGTGGCGCTGGGCAACTCGATCTGGATCCCGGTGTTCCTCTTGATGACCGGCACCTTGCTGGCCACCACGCCGAAGGTGGCCCAGCGTTTCGGCGCCGACAAGCTCGATGAAATCGGCCCGCTGGTGCGCCAGGCACTGTGGCTGGCCATCGTGGCCGGGATCTCGGCCATGCTGATACTGGTCAGTGCCGAGCCGGTGCTGCACCTGATGAAGGTCGATCCGGAGCTGATCGGGCCCTGCATGGGCTACTTGCACGGCATCGCCAGCGGCCTGCCCGCGGTAGCGCTGTATTACGTGCTGCGCTGCTTGAGCGATGGCCTGGGCCGCACGGTGCCGAGCATGGTCATCGGCCTCTGCGGCCTGGCCCTGAATATCCCCATCAACTACATCTTCATCTACGGTCATTTCGGCGTACCGGCCATGGGCGGTGTCGGCTGCGGCTGGGCCACGGCGATCGTGATGTGGGCCATGATGCTGGGCATGGCCGGCTGGATTCGCTGGGCCCCGGCCTACCGCAAGATTCAATTGTTCAGCCGTTTCGACTGGCCACAAGGAGCGATGATCGGGCGCTTGCTGAGCATCGGCCTGCCCATCGGCATCGCGGTATTCGCCGAATCGAGCATCTTCGCGGTGATCGCCCTGCTGATCGGCAGCCTGGGTGCCACGGTAGTGGCCGGACACCAGATTGCCCTCAACGTCAGCGCCCTGATGTTCATGATCCCCTACTCCCTGGCCATGGCGGTGACCGTGCGGGTCGGCCAGTCGCTGGGACGCCAGGAACCACGCAACGCTCGCTTCAGCGCCGGCGTCGGCATGGCCACCGCGCTCGTCTATGCCTGCTTGTCAGCGAGCCTGATGTTCTTCCTGCGCGAGCCTATCGCCTCGATCTACACCGCCGACCCGCTGGTGATCCAGGTGGCATCGATGCTGATCGTGTATGCCGCGCTGTTCCAGTTCTCCGACGGCATCCAGGTGACTGCCGCCGGGGCACTGCGCGGCTACCAGGACACTCGGGTGACGATGATCCTGACCTTGTTCGCGTATTGGGGCATTGGTCTGCCGGTGGGCTATGCCCTGGGGCTGACCGAATGGTTCGGTGCCCCCAGGGGACCAAGCGGCCTCTGGGAGGGCTTGATCGTCGGCTTGAGCTGCGCCGCGCTGATGCTTTCGATCCGCCTGGTGCGCAGTGCACGCAAGCAGATTCGCATCAGCCGCTCGGCGAGTTAATCGAGCTTCTTGCGGATCCAGTAGAGGTAGGTCCCGGCCTCTTCCTGCTGCGCCACCAACTCGTGGTCCAGGAAGACGCAGAACTTGGGAATATCGCGGCGGGTGGACGGGTCGGTGGCAATCACCTTCAACAGTCCACCCGGCGGTAGATCACGAATGTGCTGGTGCAGCATCATCACTGGCTCCGGGCAGTTGAGCCCGGTGGCGTCGAGGGTGCCGTCAACCGGCGTATCGATGATTTGACTCATGGTTCACTCCTGAAACTGGCCGGCATTGTCGCGCAATGCCGGTCATGTGGCGAGGGACTCAGCGCGAGCGGGCGGGCTTGTGCTCCAGGCGGCGCAGGTGGCAGGTCACTTCCTCTCGATCGTGGTACAGCTGCTTGCAGCCAATGGCCACGCGAATCCCCCGGGCCTTGAACCCCTCTTCAATCCGCTCCAGCAAGCGCTTCACCTCGGCATAACGCTGCTTCATCGGCAGCTTCAGGTTGACCACTGCCTCGCGACAATGCCCCTCGCCGATCCACGTCTCCAGCAAGGCTGCGTTGCGCGCCGGTTTCTCGACGATGTCGCAGACCATCCAGTCCACCGGCTGACGAGGCTTGTAGGTGAAACCGTCGGCCATCAGGTGCTGGACCAGGCCTGTGTCCATCAGGCTCTCGGCCATTGGCCCGTTATCGACCGCGGTCACCAGCATGCCGCGATTGACCAGTTGCCAGGTCCAGCCTCCCGGCGCAGCGCCCAGGTCGACGCCGGTCATGTCGCTGTGCAAGCGCTCGTCCCACTGCTCGCGGGGAATGAAGTGGTGCCAGGCCTCCTCAAGCTTCAGGGTCGAGCGACTGGGAGCTTCCCGGGGGAACTTCAGCCGTGGAATTCCCATGGGCCACATCGCCGAATTACCGGCATCGGCCAGCCCGACGAACACTTCGCGGCCACTCATGAACGTCAACAACAAGCGCGGCTTGCTGGCCTCCTCCACCAGCTTGCCGGCCCCGAGCAGGGCCTTGCGCAGCGGGCCTTCGAACTTCTTGCAAAAAGTCGACAGTTCCTTGCCGTCGTTGGTGTCCACCACTTCCAGCCATAAACTGCCGCACTGTGGGAAATGGGCCAGGTAGGCCAGGATCGCACTGACGCGATCGGTTTCCGGCAGATCGATGAAACCTCCCCGCGCCCACTGCCGGGGAAAGATCAGCTTGTCGAAGCTCAGGCCCTGCATCAGGCGTTGGGCCCCATCCTGCTCAGTGCAGATGAACTGCGCACAAGCAGTACCGGGCTTGGCCTTGGCATAACCGGAGACGTTCAGGTGAGCCGCGTGATCGGCGATCTCCGAACAGACTTCGCCCTCGAAACCGGGACGGCAATGGAAAAACAGGGTGTTCATTGAATCTCCTGGGCAACTGGCGATGAATCGATGCGCAAACCTGCCCGAAAGTGCCCTGAATCAATGGAAACAGGACAAGCGCAAAGCCTGTCACGAAAACCGGCGCATGATAACCGAGTTAGGAACCTTGGACTCAGGCTTGGAGTCCAGTGATTAGCGATAAGCCCCAAACAGAGCTAGGTTAATGCTCTGTTCGTACCCAAGGCCCGTAGCCGTGCGGGCTCAAAGGAGTCATTCAATGCCATCCCTCGATAGCCTGAAAACCCTTAAGACCCTAAAAGTCGAAGACAAGACTTACCACTACTTCAGCCTGCCGGACGCAGCCAAGAGCCTGGGCGATATCGACGCCCTGCCCATGTCGCTGAAAGTCCTGCTGGAAAATCTCTTGCGCTGGGAGGACAACCAAACCGTTACCAGTGCCGACCTCAAGGCCATTGCCGCCTGGCTCAAGGAGCGCCGCTCCGACCGCGAGATTCAATACCGCCCGGCCCGGGTGCTGATGCAGGACTTCACTGGGGTCCCCGCCGTGGTCGACCTGGCCGCCATGCGTGCAGCCATGGCCAAGGCCGGTGGCGACCCGCAACGGATCAACCCGCTGTCGCCGGTGGACCTGGTGATCGACCACTCGGTGATGGTGGACAAGTTCGCCAGCAGCAGCGCCTTCGAGCAGAACGTCGACATCGAGATGCAGCGCAACGGCGAGCGCTACGCTTTCCTGCGCTGGGGCCAAAGCGCCTTCGATAACTTCAGCGTAGTGCCACCGGGCACCGGCATTTGCCACCAGGTCAACCTGGAGTACCTGGGGCGTACCGTCTGGAGCAAGAATGAAGACGGACGCACCTATGCCTTCCCCGATACCCTGGTGGGTACCGATTCCCACACCACCATGATCAACGGGCTGGGCGTGCTGGGCTGGGGCGTGGGCGGGATCGAGGCCGAGGCGGCGATGCTTGGCCAGCCCGTCTCGATGCTGATCCCTGAAGTCATCGGCTTCAAGCTCACCGGCAAGCTCAAGGAAGGCATCACCGCCACCGACCTGGTGCTGACGGTCACGCAGATGCTGCGCAAGAAAGGCGTGGTGGGCAAATTCGTCGAATTCTATGGCGACGGCCTGGCCGACCTGCCCCTGGCGGATCGCGCCACGATCGCCAACATGGCGCCGGAATACGGAGCCACCTGCGGTTTCTTTCCGGTGGACGAGATCACCCTCGACTACCTGCGCCTGTCTGGTCGCCCAAGCGCGCTGGTGAAACTGGTGGAAACCTACAGCAAGGCCCAGGGCCTGTGGCGCCTGCCGGGCAAGGAGCCGGTGTTCACCGATAGCCTGGCCCTGGACATGGGCACCGTGGAAGCCAGCCTCGCCGGACCTAAGCGCCCCCAGGACCGGGTCGCCCTGCAGAATGTCGGCCAAGCCTTCAGCGACTTCCTCGACCTGCAGTTCAAGCCCACCAGCAAGGAAGAAGGTCGCCTGGAAAGCGAAGGCGGTGGCGGTGTCGCCGTTGGCAACGCCGACCTGGTCGGGGAAGCCGACTACCAGCATGACGGCCAGACCCATCGCCTGAAAAATGGCGCGGTAGTGATCGCAGCCATCACCTCCTGTACCAATACCTCCAACCCGAACGTCATGATGGCAGCCGGCCTGGTGGCCAAGAAGGCCGTCGAGAAAGGCCTGCAGCGCAAACCCTGGGTCAAGAGCTCCCTGGCGCCAGGCTCCAAGGTGGTGACTGACTACTACCAGGCCGCAGGCCTCACTTCGTACCTGAACCAATTGGGGTTCGATCTGGTGGGCTACGGCTGCACCACGTGCATTGGCAACTCCGGCCCATTGCAGGAGCCGATCGAGAAAGCCATCCAGAAATCCGACCTGACCGTGGCTTCAGTGCTGTCCGGCAACCGTAACTTCGAGGGTCGGGTGCATCCACTGGTGAAGACCAACTGGCTGGCCTCTCCGCCCCTGGTAGTGGCCTACGCCCTGGCTGGCACGGTGCGCATCGACCTCAGCCGCGAGCCCCTGGGCCAGGGCAAGGATGGCCAGCCGGTGTACCTGAAGGACATCTGGCCCAGCAGCCAGGAAATTGCCGAGGCCGTCGCCCAGGTCAACACGCGCATGTTCCACAAGGAATACGCGGAGGTGTTTGCCGGCGACGCCCAATGGCAGGCCATCGAAGTGCCGCAAGCCGCTACCTACGTCTGGCAGGACGACTCGACCTACATCCAGCATCCGCCGTTCTTCGACGATATCTCAGGCCCCTTGCCAGAGATCAAGGATATCGGCGGCGCGCGGGTCCTGGCGCTCCTGGGAGACTCAGTGACCACCGACCACATCTCCCCTGCCGGCAACATCAAGGCCGATAGCCCGGCCGGGCGCTACCTGCGGGACAAGGGCGTGGAACCCCGGGATTTCAACTCCTATGGTTCACGGCGCGGCAACCATGAAGTGATGATGCGCGGCACCTTTGCCAACATCCGCATCCGCAACGAAATGCTCGGCGGCGAGGAAGGATGCAATACGCTGTACATTCCCACCGGCGAGAAAATGGCGATCTACGACGCGGCCATGAAGTACCAGGCCACGGGCACGCCACTGGTGGTAATCGCGGGGCAGGAGTACGGCACCGGCTCGAGCCGCGACTGGGCGGCCAAAGGCACCAACCTGTTGGGGGTCAAGGCGGTCATCGCCGAGAGCTTCGAGCGCATCCACCGCTCCAACCTGGTGGGCATGGGCGTGTTGCCGCTGCAGTTCAAGACCGGCCAGGATCGCAAGAGCCTCAAGCTCAGCGGTCGCGAGACCCTGGATATCCTTAGCCTCAGCGGCACGCAACTGGCCCCGCGGATGAACCTGCAACTGGTGATCATCCGCGAGGATGGCAGCCGTGAGCAGATCGAGGTGCTGTGCCGCATCGACACCCTGAACGAAGTGGAATACTTCAAGTCCGGGGGGATCTTGCACTACGTCTTGCGCCAGTTGATCGCGGCCTGATCCGTGACAGCCACAGACACCGCCTTCGGGCGGTGTTTTTTATTGGGTTAACGCACACAAATCGACTGGCTATAATCCCCGCCCGCCAAACCTGACCGACCAGTCACAACAACGACTACAGATCAGGCGCCGGACAACGTCTCTGCAATACCCATTCTTTCGCAACAAGGATTCCCCATGACCGCTCTGCCATGGATGTACCTGGCACTCCTTTCCCTTGGCTATGCACTGGCCCTGAGCTACGGGCAACTGGGGCTGCTGGCCGCCCTCTCGCTCTTGCTGTTGTTGTGCGCCGGCTTCGCCGTGCGCCAGCAGCGCAGCACCATTGGCCAATACCTGGGCCACGGCCTGTTCGTGGTCGTCGCCCTGGCCCTGGCCATGCACTGGCTGCCCGGCTTCTACAATGGGCGCGCCATCGATCCGCAACGCCTCACTGATGACGCCGTGCCGTTTTCCCTGTACCTGAACCAGGACAAGCCACTGATCGGCTTCTGGCTGCTGTTGGTGTGCCCCTGGATCATTGGTCGGCGCTCTCTGCGCCTGTCGCTGTGTGCCAGCGTCCTGGCCCTGCTCTTGTGCGCCATCACTGCGCTGGGTGGCGCCTTGCTACTGGGCATCATCAGCTGGGCTCCCAAATGGCCGGACCAGGCCTGGCTGTGGGTACTGAACAACCTGCTGCTGGTGACCTTGGTGGAAGAGGCGCTATTCCGGGGCTATATCCAGGGAGGCCTGAGCCGACGCCTGAAACACCTGCCCTACGGCGAGAACCTGGCCCTGCTCGCCTCGGCCCTGCTATTCGGCCTGGCACACCTGGGAGCCGGCTGGCAATGGACGCTGCTGGCGAGCGTCGCCGGGATCGGGTACGGTCTGGCGTATCGGTTCGGGGGCCTGGGAGCCGCGCTGGCCACCCACTTCGGACTGAACCTGCTGCATTTCGGGCTTTTCACCTATCCAATGCTCGCCGGATAGGTCCGGACACTGCAAAACCGCAAGCAAATTGCCCAAACCAGTACTTCAGAAGTATTGACTGCCAAGGAAGAAGGTCAATGATTAGCCCCTCGCCAACGCCGGTGGATGCCGGCGCCGCATACGACGACACAACACACTCTGCCAATGAGACCGAATGCCAATTATTGAAAAATAGTTTCAATAATAAGCCGAAGCGGCCGATCACTTATCAAAGCCTTGCGGATTGAAAAAACATGCGTAATAACCAGCCTGTCACTCAGCGCGAACGTACCTTCCCGGCTCAACAACGGTTGATTTCCACGACCGATGCCAAGGGCGTCATCACCTACTGCAACGACGCCTTCGTCGAGATCAGTGGGTTCTCCCGCGAAGAACTGGTTCGCGCGCCGCACAACCTGGTACGCCACCCGGATGTGCCAGCGGCGGTATTCGCCCATATGTGGACCACCTTGAAACAAGGCCTGCCATGGATGGGTATCGTCAAGAACCGCTGCAAGACCGGCGATCACTACTGGGTCAACGCCTACGTGACCCCGGTGTTCGAAGGCAGCAAGGTCGTGGGCTACGAATCGGTACGGGTCAAGCCCACCGCCGAACAGGTGCGCCGCGCCGAATCCCTCTACAAGCGGATCAACCAGGGCAAATCGGCCATTCCCAAACGCGACAAGTGGCTGCCGATACTACAAGACTGGCTGCCGTTCATCCTGGTCAGCCAACTGAGCTTCATGATCGGTGCCTGGCTCAACTCCCACTGGGGCTTCGTCCTGGCCGCCGGTCTCTCGGTGCCACTGGGCCTGCTGGGCCTGACCTGGCAACAGCGCGGCCTCAAGCGCCTGCTGCGCCTGGCCGAACAGACCACCTCGGACCCCCTGATCGCGCAGATGTACACCGACAGCCGGGGTGCCCAGGCACGCCTGGAAATGTCGATCCTGAGCCAGGAAGCACGACTCAAGACCTGCCTGACCCGCCTGCAGGACACCGCCGAGCACCTCAACGAGCAGGCCCGGCAGTCCGATACCCTGGCCCACAACAGCTCCAGCGGCCTGGAGCGCCAGCGCCAGGAGACCGAACAGGTCGCCACCGCGGTCAACCAGATGGCGGCCACGACCCAGGAGGTCGCCAGCCATGTACAGCGCACCGCCGATGCGACCCAGGAAGCCAATCGCCTGACTGGCCGAGGCCGTAACATCGCCGGGGAAACCCGTGAAGCCATCCAGCGCCTGTCGGTGGTGGTGGGCGAAACCGGCCAGACCGTGACCCAGCTGGCCAAGGACAGCGACGAAATCGGTGGCGTCGTGGATGTGATCAAAGGCATCGCCGACCAGACCAACCTGCTGGCCCTCAACGCAGCCATCGAAGCGGCTCGTGCCGGGGAAATGGGTCGTGGTTTTGCCGTGGTGGCCGATGAAGTGCGCCAATTGGCGCAACGCACCAGCGAGTCCACCGGGCAGATCCACACCCTGATCGCCAAGCTGCAGCAAACCGCTGCCAGTGCGGTGCAGACCATGGACGCTGGCCATCGCCAGGCCGAAGAAGGCGTGGCCCGAGTGCTGGAAGCCGACCAGGCGCTGGTGGGCATCAGCGAAGCCGTGGCCAACATCACCGACATGACCACCCAGATCGCCGCCGCGACCGAGGAGCAAAGTTCGGTGGCCGAGGAGATCAGCCGCAACATCAGTACCATCGCCCAATTGGCCGACCAGACCTCGGAGCAAGCACAGCACTCGGCCGAACTCAGCGAGGCCCTGACCCATACCGCGCACACCCAGTACTCTCTGGTAGAACGCTTCAACCGCTAGGCCCAGGGCCAGGCAATAAAAAACCGGAAGCCGCTGCTTCCGGTTTTTTTTGCCCGACAATCCTTACCCCTGCCCCCGGAGGAATCCAGCGACCCGGCATGCCGTGGACTCAAGATGCTCTTCGTGGGTATGTCCGGATGCCTTCAGGGGCTTTAGGTCATGATCTGCCGCCGACAACCAGCACAGCTCGATGCTTGGCGCCAACGCGTAGCCCTCCACCGCCTGGCGATTGCCCAGGGCATCGCGCTCCCCCTGCACGATCAGCGTTGGCGTGGCCAGGCTCGCCAGATGCGCCACCCGTGGCTTCTCGGGCTTGCCAGCGGCATAGAAGGGATACCCCAGGCAGACCAGGGCATCGGCCTGTAGCTCATCGGCCAGCAAACTGGCCATGCGTCCCCCCATGGACTTGCCTCCGACCGCCAACCTTCCGGTGACATAAGGTCGCACCGCGGCATACACCTCACGCCAGCACTCCAAGAGTTTGGGGGCCGGGTTGGGAGGGCGCTTGCCACCATCGAGGCGTCGTTGCGCCATGTATGGAAATTCGAAACGCAAGACATTCACGCCATGCCTGGCAAGGCGTACGGCAATATCGCCCATGAACGCGCTGTCCATTGGTGCACCGGCGCCATGCGCCAGGATCAGCGTCGGCGCCTCCTGCGGCACGACGCCACAAGCGGTCTCCCACAGCCAGCCCCGGTCCTGCACGCACTGCCCCCATTGATCCCCGTCAATACTGGCCTTGTGCTCATTGCTCATGCTTGCCTCGCTTTTAGTCTGCCTATAACTCCAGACGAAGTGGACGCATACCGCCTCGCGCAGTCGCTTTCACTTCAGCTGAACCGTGGATGGGGAACCATGAACACTTCTATCAGTACCGCCTACAACTACAAGGTGGTCCGCCAATTCGCCATTATGACGGTGGTGTGGGGCATCGTCGGCATGGGGCTCGGGGTTTTTCTCGCAGCCCAGTTGGTGTGGCCCGAACTTAACTTCGATCTACCGTGGACCAGCTTCGGTCGCCTGCGGCCCTTGCACACCAACGCGGTGATTTTCGCTTTCGGTGGCTGTGCACTGTTCGCCAGCTCGTTCTATTCGGTACAACGTACCTGCCAGACCACCCTGTTCGCGCCGAAGATCGCCGCGTTCTGCTTCTGGGGCTGGCAACTGGTGATCCTGTTGGCGGCTATCAGCCTGCCACTGGGCTACACCAGCTCCAAGGAATACGCCGAACTGGAATGGCCGATCGATATCCTGATCACCATTGTCTGGGTCGCGTATGCCATCGTGTTCTTCGGCACCCTGGCCCAGCGTAAAACCAAGCATATCTATGTCGGCAACTGGTTCTTCGGTGGCTTCATCATCACTGTGGCCATCCTGCATATCGTCAACAACCTGGAGGTGCCAGTCAGCCTGACCAAGTCCTACTCGCTGTATGCCGGTGCGACCGACGCCATGGTGCAATGGTGGTACGGCCACAACGCCGTGGGCTTCTTCCTGACGGCAGGCTTCCTGGGGATGATGTACTACTTCGTGCCCAAGCAGGCCGAGCGCCCGGTGTACTCCTATCGCCTGTCCATCGTGCACTTCTGGGCACTGATCACCCTGTACATCTGGGCCGGTCCGCACCACCTGCACTACACCGCACTGCCGGACTGGGCCCAATCCCTGGGCATGGTCATGTCGCTGATCCTCCTGGCTCCGAGCTGGGGCGGCATGATCAACGGCATGATGACCCTCTCGGGGGCCTGGCATAAGCTGCGCAGCGACCCGATCCTGCGGTTCCTGGTGGTATCCCTGGCGTTCTACGGCATGTCGACCTTCGAAGGCCCGATGATGGCCATCAAGACCGTCAACGCACTCTCCCACTACACCGACTGGACCATCGGCCACGTACACGCCGGCGCCCTGGGCTGGGTAGCGATGATCTCCATCGGCGCCCTGTACCACCTGATCCCGAAAGTCTTCGGCCGCGAGCAGATGCACAGCATCGGCCTGATCAACACCCACTTCTGGCTGGCAACCATCGGCACCGTGCTCTACATCGCCTCGATGTGGGTCAACGGTATCGCCCAGGGCCTGATGTGGCGTGCGGTCAACGAAGACGGCACCCTCACCTACTCCTTCGTCGAAACCCTGGTGGCCAGCCACCCAGGCTTCATCGTACGACTGGTAGGTGGTGCGATCTTCCTCAGCGGCATGCTCCTGATGGCCTACAACACCTGGCGCACCGTGCGTGCCGCGGTGCCAGCCGAAGTCAACGCTGCAGCGCAGATGGCCTGAGGAGTCCGCCATGAAACACGAAACGATTGAGAAAAACGTCGGCCTGCTCATGCTGCTGATGATCTTCGCGGTGAGCATCGGCGGTCTGACCCAGATCGTCCCGCTGTTCTTCCAGGACGTCACCAACAAGCCGGTGGAAGGCATGAAGCCCTATACCGCGCTGCAACTCGAAGGCCGCGACATCTACATTCGCGAAGGCTGCGTACAGTGCCACTCGCAGATGGTCCGCCCCTTCCGCGCCGAGACCGAGCGCTACGGCCACTATTCGGTAGCCGGTGAGAGCGTCTGGGACCACCCATTCCTGTGGGGTTCCAAGCGTACCGGTCCGGACCTGGCCCGTGTCGGCGGCCGCTACTCCGATGACTGGCACCGTGCGCACCTGTACAACCCGCGCAACGTCGTGCCCGAGTCGAAGATGCCGGCCTACCCATGGCTGGTGACCGCTCCGGTGGACAGCAGCCATACCGAAACCAAGCTCAAGGTCATGCGCACCCTGGGCGTGCCTTACACCGACGAAGACATCGCCGGTGCCACCGCCTCGCTCAAGGGCAAGACTGAAATCGACGCCCTGGTGGCCTACCTGCAAGTGCTTGGCACTTCGATCAAGAGCAAGAGGTGAGCCATGGGTTTTGAACTCGATAGCGGCATGATCCGCGGGCTCGGGACCCTGGTGGTGATGATCGCCTTTGTCGGCCTGTCGATCTGGGTCTTCAACGCCAAACGCAACCCCGAGTTTGCCCAGGCACGCTTGCTGCCCTTCGCCGACGATCCGGCACCGGGCACGGCGCACGCCGGTCAACCATCAGATGACGCTCAACCTCAAGAGCCTGTAACAAGGAGCATTCGGCCATGACCACCTTCTGGAGTACGTGGATCTGCGTACTGACCATCGGCAGCCTGATCGGCCTGACCTGGCTGCTGGTCGGCACCCGCAAGGGTGAAACCAAGGGCAGCGTGGACCAGACCATGGGGCACGCGTTCGATGGCATCGAGGAGTATGACAACCCCCTGCCGCAATGGTGGTTCCTGCTGTTCGCCGGCACCCTGGTATTTTCCGTGGGCTACCTGATCCTCTACCCGGGCCTGGGCAACTGGAAAGGCGTCCTGCCGGGCTATGAGGACGGCTGGACCCAGAACAAGGAATGGGAAAAGGAAATGGCCAAGGCGGACGTGAAGTTTGGTCCGATCTTCGCCAAATTCGCTGCCATGCCCGTTGAAGAAGTGGCCAAGGACCCACAAGCGCTGAAAATGGGCGGACGCCTGTTTGCCTCCAACTGCTCGGTCTGCCACGGCTCCGACGCCAAGGGTGCCTTCGGCTTCCCCAACCTGGCTGACGACAACTGGCGCTGGGGCGGCGATGCCGACACCATCAAGGCCACCATCATGGGCGGCCGCATGGCCGCCATGCCGGCTTGGGGTGAAGTGCTCAAGGAAGACGGGGTGAAGAACGTCGCTGCCTATGTACGTCATGAACTGGCCGGCCTGCCGCTGCCAGCCGATAACGACGCCGACCTGGTAGCCGGCCAGCAAGCCTTCAGCACCACCTGTGTGGCTTGCCACGGTGCGAATGGCAAGGGCACCGCCATCATGGGCGCGCCTGACCTGACCCAACCAGCCGGCTTCATCTACGGCACCAGCCTGGCCCAGTTGCAACAGACCATCCGCCACGGTCGCCAGGGTCACATGCCTGCGCAGAGCGAACTGCTCGGCAATGACAAGGTGCAACTGCTGGCAGCCTACGTCTACAGCCTGTCCCACAACAGCAGCAACAAGCCTCAAGCTGCAAGCGACAAGTAAAAGATCAACGGCAAGCTGCGAGTCTTCACTTGCAGCTTGCCGCTTCAAACTTCCCCTCTGCTTCTTTGCGACCAAGTGTCGCACCCTCCTCCCCCGCCACGTTTGCACCGATCCGAATCAGGTCTAGGCTTATTCGCAAATAGGCTGGCACAGATCGCTCGCTGACCGATCCATTCGTGACATTCGAAAGCTTTTGTCCGATGACAGGCCGTAAGGGCTGGTTTATACCGGCTGTCGACTCGATGACCACCTGTCAGTTGATCAATGGGCTTCAACACACTCGGTTACAAGTAACTCGATAGCTCGAGTTTTTTACCCGCTGCGACATTTTGTCCGAGGGCATTTTTTGTCCCTACTCGGCATAGGGAAAGGCCGCAGAATCAGGCATGGAACGCATTGACGCAGGTCATGGCGCGTTGCAATGACCCCCTGCTTTCTCCATACTTGCGACCGATTTTTATCCCTAATAAAACACCCAAACCGTGGAACCTTAGAATGAGCACAGCAATCAGTCCGACTGCTTATAACTATAAGGTAGTCCGCCAGTTCGCCATCATGACGGTGGTCTGGGGGATCCTTGGCATGGGGCTCGGTGTCTTCATCGCCTCGCAACTGGTATGGCCGGAGTTGAACTTCGGTCTGCCGTGGACGACGTTTGGACGCCTGCGCCCGCTGCACACCAACCTGGTGATCTTCGCCTTCGGTGGATGTGCATTGTTTGCCACCTCTTACTATGTCGTGCAGCGAACCTGCCAGACGCGACTGATTTCCGACAGCCTTGCGGCCTTCACCTTCTGGGGATGGCAAGCGGTGATCGTCGGTGCCATCGTGACCCTGCCCCTGGGTTACACCACCACCAAGGAATACGCCGAACTGGAATGGCCCCTGGCTATCCTGCTGGCGATTGTGTGGGTCACCTACGGCCTGGTGTTCTTCGGCACCATCACCAAGCGCAAGACCAAGCACATCTACGTGGGCAACTGGTTCTACGGTGCCTTCATCGTGGTGACCGCGATGCTGCACATCGTCAACCACGCCTCCCTGCCGGTCAGCTTCTTCAAGTCCTACTCGGCCTACGCCGGTGCGACCGACGCGATGATCCAGTGGTGGTACGGCCACAACGCCGTGGGCTTCTTCCTGACCACCGGCTTCCTGGGGATGATGTACTACTTCGTACCCAAGCAGGCCGAGCGTCCGATCTACTCCTATCGCCTGTCCATCGTGCACTTCTGGGCGCTGATCACCCTGTACATCTGGGCCGGTCCGCACCACCTGCACTACACCGCGCTGCCGGACTGGGCCCAGTCCCTGGGCATGGCCATGTCGATCATCCTGCTGGCTCCGAGCTGGGGCGGCATGATCAACGGCATGATGACCCTCTCGGGCGCCTGGCATAAGCTGCGCACCGACCCGATCCTGCGGTTCCTGGTGGTATCCCTGGCGTTCTACGGCATGTCGACCTTCGAAGGCCCGATGATGGCCATCAAGACCGTCAACTCGCTGTCCCACTACACCGACTGGACCATCGGCCACGTACACGCCGGCGCCCTGGGCTGGGTAGCGATGATTTCGATCGGCGCCCTGTACCACCTGATCCCGAAAGTCTTCGGTCGTCAGCAGATGCACAGCATCGGCCTGATCAATACCCACTTCTGGCTGGCTACCATCGGTACCGTGCTCTACATCGCCTCGATGTGGGTCAACGGCATCACCCAGGGCCTGATGTGGCGTGCAATCAACGATGACGGCACCCTCACCTACTCCTTCGTCGAAGCGCTGCAAGCCAGCCACCCGGGCTTCATCGTTCGCGCCCTGGGCGGCGCGTTCTTCGCCGGCGGCATGCTGATCATGGCGTACAACGTGTTCCGCACCGTTCGCGCCTCTAACCCGGCTGAAGCTGAAGCCGCTGCTCAGATCGCTGTAGTTGGAGCTCACTGATGAAGCATGAAGTAGTCGAGAAGAACATTGGCCTACTGGCCTTCTTCATGGTCATCGCCGTCAGTATCGGCGGCCTGACCCAGATCGTCCCGCTGTTCTTCCAGGACGTCACCAACAAGCCGGTGGAAGGCATGAAGCCACGCACCGCGCTGGAACTGGAAGGTCGTGATGTGTACATCGCCAACGGCTGTGTCGGCTGCCACTCGCAGATGATCCGTCCGTTCCGTGCCGAAACCGAACGTTATGGCCACTATTCGGTCGCTGGTGAAAGCGTCTGGGATCACCCATTCCTGTGGGGTTCCAAGCGCACCGGCCCTGACCTGGCCCGCGTCGGCGGCCGCTACTCCGATGACTGGCAACGCGCGCACTTGTACAACCCGCGCAACGTTGTCCCCGAGTCGAAAATGCCGGCCTATCCGTTCCTCGTAGAAAACAAGCTCGACGGCAAAGACACCGCGAAAAAAATGGAAGTCCTGCGCACGCTCGGCGTTCCCTACACCGATGAAGACATCGCCGGTGCCAAGGATGCTGTGAAGGGCAAGACCGAAATGGACGCGCTGGTGGCCTATCTGCAAGGCCTGGGCACCATCATCAAAAGCAAACGGTGATCTAGATGGATATCGGGATGATTCGTGGCCTGGGCACCCTCGTCGTGATGGTGGCCTTCGTCGGCCTGGCACTGTGGGTATTCAGTCCCAAGCGCAAGTCCGAGTTTGAAGACGCGACCTTGCTGCCGTTCGCGGATGATCCCGACGCCATCAAGCACGTCGAGCAAGCTTCTAGGAGTAACAAAGAATGACTACGTTCTGGAGTCTGTACGTCACAGTCCTCAGTCTGGGTACCATCTTCGCCTTGACCTGGCTGCTGCTGTCGACCCGCAAGGGCCAGCGCGCCGAGCAGACCGACGAGACGGTCGGCCACTCCTTCGACGGGATCGAGGAGTACGACAACCCACTGCCCAAATGGTGGTTCATGCTGTTCGTCGGCACCATCGTCTTCGCCCTGGGTTACCTGGTGCTGTACCCGGGCCTGGGCAACTGGAAAGGCGTCCTGCCGGGCTACAACTATCTCGATAACGAGAAGCAGACAGCATTCGCCAACGGCCAGTCCGGCTGGACCGGCGTGCACGAGTGGGAAAAGGAAATGGCCCGCTCCGACGCCAAGTTCGGCCCGATCTTCGCCAAGTACGCTGCAATGCCGATCGAGGAAGTCGCCAAGGATCCGCAAGCCCTGAAAATGGGTGGCCGCCTGTTCGCGTCCAACTGCTCGGTCTGCCACGGCTCCGACGCCAAGGGCGCCTATGGCTTCCCTAACCTGACCGACGCCGACTGGCGCTGGGGCGGCGAGCCGGAAACCATCAAGGCCACCATCATGGGCGGTCGTCACGCCGTGATGCCGGCCTGGGTGGATGTGATCAAGGAACAAGGCGTCAGCGACGTTGCCGCCTATGTCCTGACCAACCTCGATGGTCGCAAGCTGCCGGAAGGCATCAAGGCCGACCCGGCCAATGGCCAGAAGCTGTTCGCCGCCAACTGCGCGGTCTGCCACGGTCCGGAAGGCAAGGGCACCCCAGCCATGGGCGCGCCTAACCTGACTCACCCCGCAGCGTTCATCTACGGCTCGAGCTTTGCGCAGCTGCAGCAGACCATTCGCCACGGTCGCCAGGGCGTGATGCCTGCCCAGGAACAACTGCAAGGCAATGACAAGGTTCACCTGCTGGCCGCTTATGTCTACAGCCTGTCCCACGGTGCCAAGCAAGCTGACGCCGAATAAGCGCCAAGCTTGAAGGCAACACCCGACGGCCCCGCCAATGCACATTGGCGGGGCCGTTTTTATTCAAGCGCTGCCCTTATCCGACATCGACCTGGACAATCGTCCGAACCAACAATTGCCCCGCGCCATTGGCTGCTCCGTGCAAGATTCGAAAGGCACCGGGAACAAAACAGTCCATACTCCACAAGTCAATTGATTCAGGTCACTACACCATCGATTGATTTCCCCCAACGCGACCAAAGGTCGCACCATTGCAACGGAGCTAGAGGCGTATCATTGCGCCACTGCAACACCCTTCTGACCCCGGTCGGCACGTACTGACCGAGGCGTTTTTCCACTGCCGTGGGATGCAATGATGAGCAATCAGATTCCTGTACACGATGTAACCCCTCCTGCCAAAAACGCCAGCAAAAGCGTCGACCTCTACGCCTCCAGGGAAAAAATCTACACCCGCGCCTTCACCGGCCTGTTCCGCAACTTGCGGATGGTGGGCGGAGCCGGCCTGTTCCTGCTGTATTTCGGCACCGTCTGGCTCAACTGGGGAGGCCACCAGGCCGTCTGGTGGAACCTGCCGGAACGCAAGTTCTTCATCTTCGGCGCCACCTTCTGGCCCCAGGATTTCATCCTGCTATCGGGCATGCTGATCATCGCGGCCTTCGGCCTGTTCTTCATCACCGTCTACGCCGGGCGTGTCTGGTGCGGCTATACCTGTCCGCAGAGCGTCTGGACCTGGATCTTCATGCGGTGCGAAAAGGTCACCGAAGGTGACCGCAACCAGCGCATCAAGCTGGACAAGGCGCCGATGAGCGCCAACAAGTTCCTGCGCAAGTTCAGCAAGCACAGCCTCTGGTTGCTGATCGGCTTCGTCACCGGCATGACCTTCGTCGGCTACTTCTCGCCGATCCGCGAACTGGTCATCGACTTCTTCACCGGCCAGGCCGATGGCTGGTCATATTTCTGGGTCGGCTTCTTCACCCTGGCCACCTACGGCAACGCCGGCTGGCTGCGTGAGCAGGTGTGCATCTACATGTGCCCCTACGCCCGCTTCCAGAGCGTGATGTTCGACAAGGACACCCTGATCGTGTCCTACGACCCACGCCGTGGCGAAGGCCGCGGCCCACGCAAGAAAGGCGCCGACTACAAGGCCCAGGGTCTGGGCGACTGCATCGACTGCACCATGTGCGTCCAGGTCTGCCCGACCGGTATCGATATCCGCGACGGCCTGCAGATCGAGTGCATCGGCTGCGCGGCCTGCATCGACGCCTGCGACAGCATCATGGACAAGATGGACTACCCTCGCGGGCTCATCAGCTACACCACCGAACACAACCTTTCGGGGCAGAAAACCCATAAACTGCGTCCGCGCCTGATCGGCTACGCCCTGGTGCTGCTGGCCATGATCAGCCTGCTGGTCACCGCGTTCTTCATGCGCTCCCTGGTGGGCTTCGACGTCAGCAAGGACCGAGTCCTTTACCGCGAGAACGCCGAAGGCCGGATCGAGAACGTCTACAGCCTGAAGATCATGAACAAGGACCAGCGCGACCATACCTATGTACTGGACGCCACCGGCCTGCCGGACCTGAAGCTGCAGAGCAAGCGCGAAATCCACGTGGTGGCTGGCGACATCGTCAGCATGCCAGCGGAGCTGTCGATCGCTCCGGACCAACTGCCATCGACCACCAACGAGGTGAAATTCATCCTCAAGGACATCGATGATGACAGCGTCCAGATCGAAGCCAAGAGCCGATTCATCGGCCCACAAATTCGTTAAGAGAAATGACCATGCCTACAGCCGTTGCCACAAACCCCTGGTACAAGCACCTCTGGCCCTGGATCATCATCGGCATCCTCGCCTGCTCGGTCACCCTGACCTTGTCCATGGTGACCATTGCCGTGAACAACCCGGACAACCTGGTCAACGACAACTACTACGAGGCCGGCAAAGGCATCAACCGCTCCCTGGATCGCGAACTGCTGGCCCAGACCCTGAAGATGCGCGCCAGCGTGCACCTTGACGAACTGACCGGCGAAGTCGAGCTGCGCCTGAGCGGCAACAGCCAGCCCAAGACTCTCGAGCTGAACCTGATCTCCCCGACCCAGCCGGAAAAAGACCGCAAGATCGTCCTGACCCGTAGCGAGACCGAGCATGGCCGCTACATCGGGCAGGTCAACGACCAGGTCGAAGGTCGGCGCTTCGTCGAGTTGCTGGGCGTCGAAGGCGACAAGACCTGGCGCATGTTCGAAGAAGAACAGGTCAGCCATGACAAGGACCTGCTGCTGGGCGACGAGCCCCTGCAAGGTGCTGAAGACCTGAACTGATCGACACCCGCCATACATCGCCGGCCTGACGCCTCCCTGCCCCCGGGCAGGAGTCGACTGGCCGGCGATGAGTTTTTCCCAGAGCCAAAAGACTGCCGATGACCACGCCACTGCCTTGCTACCACTGCGCCCTGCCGGTTCCTCCCGGCAGCCGGTTCACCGCCGTCGTGCTCGGCGAATCCAGGGAGTTCTGCTGCCCGGGTTGCCAGGCGGTCGCGGAGGCGATAGTCGCCGGCGGCCTGGAGCATTACTACAGCCATCGCAGCGAAGCCTCGGCCAACCCCGAGGCCTTGCCGGTACAACTGGTGGACGAACTGGCGCTGTACGATCGCGCCGATGTGCAACAACCCTTCGTCCGCCATGAGGGCGAACTGGCGCAGACCACCCTGCTCATGGAAGGCATCAGCTGCGCCGCCTGTGGCTGGTTGATCGAGAAGCACCTGCGCAGCCTGCCAGCGGTGGCCGAGGCCCGCCTGAACCTGTCCAATCACCGCCTGCATGTGAGCTGGGCCGACAGCGAGCTGCCACTGAGCCAACTGCTCGCCCAACTGCGGCATATCGGCTACGCCGCTCATCCCTATCAACCGGACAAGGCCTCTGAGCAATTGGCCGGGGAAAATCGCCTGGCCCTGCGCCAGCTGGGAGTAGCGGGCCTGCTCTGGTTCCAGGCAATGATGGCAACCATGGCCACCTGGCCGGAGTTCAACATCGACCTGAGCCCGGAGCTGCACACCATCCTGCGCTGGGTCGCGCTATTCCTCACCACGCCTATCGTCTTCTACAGCTGCGCGCCGTTCTTCAAGGGTGCGATGCGTGACCTGCGCACTCGCCACCTGACCATGGACGTCTCGGTCTCCCTGGCCATCGGCGGCGCCTACCTGGCGGGCATCTGGACTTCCATCAGCGGAGTGGGCGAGCTGTACTTCGACGCGGTGGGCATGTTCGCCCTGTTCCTCCTCGCTGGCCGCTACCTGGAACGCCGGGCCCGGGAACGAACCGCAGCGGCCACCGCGCAACTGGTCAATCTGCTACCGGCCTCCTGCTTGCGCCTGGACACGAACGGCCAGAGCGAACGCATCCTGCTCAGCGAACTGCGCCTGGGCGACCGGGTGCTGGTGCATCCTGGTGCGGTCCTGCCGGCAGACGGCAAGATCCTCGACGGCCAGTCGAGCGTCGACGAGTCGCTGCTCACTGGCGAGTACCTGCCACAACCACGTAGCCAGGGCGATACCGTCACCGCCGGCACCCTGAATGTCGAAGGCGCGTTGACCGTCGAAGTCCTGGCGCTGGGCCAGGACACCCGCTTGTCCGCCATCGTGCGCTTGCTGGACCGGGCCCAGGCCGAGAAGCCGCGCCTGGCGGAAATCGCCGATCGCGCGGCACAGTGGTTTCTCCTGCTGTCCTTGATCGCAGCCGCCGCCATTGGCCTGCTGTGGTGGCAACTGGATGCCCCAAGGGCATTCTGGATCGTCCTGGCGATGCTGGTGGCGACTTGCCCCTGCGCACTCTCCCTAGCGACCCCGACCGCCCTCACCGCCGCCACCGGCACCCTGCACAAGCTTGGCCTGCTATTGACCCGCGGCCATGTGCTCGAAGGCTTGAACCAGATCGATACAGTGATTTTCGACAAGACCGGCACCCTGACCGAGGGACGCCTGGCCTTACGCACCATCCGCCCGCTGGGAGAGCTGTCCAGCGACGCATGCCTGAGCCTGGCCGCGGCCCTGGAGAATCGTTCGGAGCACCCTATCGCCCGGGCTTTCGGCCGCGCACCAGTGGCCGCCGAAGAAGTCACCAGCAGCCCAGGCCTGGGCCTGGAGGGCCTGGTGGAAAACCAGCGCCTGCGCATCGGCCAACCAGCATTCGTCTGTGAGCTCAGTGGCTGCCCGGTTCCGCCGATGCCTGATGAGGCCGGTCAATGGCTACTACTGGGTAACGAACAGGGCGCCCTGGCCTGGCTGGTGCTCGATGATCGGCTGCGTAGCGACGCACCAGCGCTGGTAGCGGCCTGCAAGGCTCGCGGCTGGCACACCCTGCTGCTATCCGGAGACAGCTCGCCGATGGTCGCCAGCGTTGCCGCCCAACTGCAGATCGACGAGGCCCGTGGCGGCCTGCGCCCGGACGACAAACTGCAGGTCCTGCAACAGTTGCACCAGCAGGGACGCAAGGTGCTGATGCTCGGCGACGGGGTCAACGACGTGCCGGTACTGGCCGCCGCCGATATCAGCGTGGCCATGGGTTCGGCCACCGACCTGGCCAAGACCAGCGCCGACGCGGTACTGCTGTCCAACCGCCTCGACGCCCTGGTGCAAGCCTTCAGCCTGGCACGCCGGACGCGCCGGGTAATCATCGAGAACCTGCTGTGGGCCGGGCTGTACAATGGCCTGATGCTGCCATTCGCCGCCCTTGGCTGGATCACTCCGGTATGGGCGGCGGTCGGCATGTCCATCAGTTCCCTGACCGTGGTGCTCAACGCCCTGCGCCTGACCCGCATGCCGCGCCAGGCCGACAGCGCCGACGCCCCAACAACCCGCCCGCTGCCGGCCTAAGCCGCCGGGCCTGGAGTCCAGATGCCTGCTCTCTACGTGATGATCCCGGCCGCGTTGCTGATCGTGGCCATCGCCATCTACATCTTCTTCTGGGCCGTCGATAGCGGTCAGTACGATGATCTGGACGGTCCAGCCCACAGCATCCTGTTCGATGACCAAGACCCCAGCCATACCGCCGCGGTCGACCAGGCCAAGAACCAGGTCGCGCAAGACGCCGACAGCCTCAAGAAGCCGGAGCCACCTCATGCTTGAACTGGCTCCACTCCTGGTCTCGGCGCTGATTCTAGGGCTCCTGGGCGCAGGGCACTGCCTGGGCATGTGCGGCGGCCTGATGGGCGCCCTGACCCTGGCCATTCCCAAGGAGCAACGCAGCCGCCGCTTTCGCCTGCTATTGGCCTACAACCTGGGACGCATTGGCAGCTATGCCCTGGCCGGCCTGCTGCTGGGGCTGGCAGGCTGGGCGGTAGCCAATAGCCCGCTGGCACTGTTCATGCGCACACTCGCCGGGCTGCTGCTGATCGCCATGGGCCTGTACCTGGCTGGCTGGTGGAGCGGCCTGACCCGCATCGAGGGCCTGGGCAAGGGGCTGTGGCGACACATACAGCCAGTGGCCAACCGCCTGCTACCGGTCTCCAGCCTACCCCGTGCCCTGCTGTTGGGCGCACTCTGGGGCTGGCTACCCTGCGGCCTGGTGTACAGCACCTTGCTATGGTCGGCGAGCCAGGGCAATGCCCTGGACAGCGCCCTGCTGATGCTGGCCTTCGGCCTCGGCACCTGGCCGGTCCTGCTGGCTACCGGCCTGGCGGCGGAGCGGGTCACGGCCCTGTTGCGCCGCCGTAGCGTGCGCCTGGCCGGCGGCCTGCTGGTCATCCTCTTTGGTATCTGGACCCTGCCAGGTCCACACCAGCACTGGTTGATGGGCCACTGAAGCCTTCGCGAAGCGCTACCCCAGCCGCCTGGGAACACCCTTGATACAAATCAAGATGGCTTCAGCCCCTACCCCCTAGACTCGCGAGCATTGCCAGCCTATCCGGGGGAATTCCCGCATGCTCGACGCCATTCGTTGGGACACAGATCTGATCCGCCGCTACGACCTGGCGGGCCCACGCTACACCTCGTACCCGACCGCTGTGCAATTCAACAGCCAGGTCGGCGCCTTCGACCTGCTGCACGCCCTGCGCGACAGCCGCAAGGCCCAGCGCCCGCTGTCGCTGTACGTGCACATCCCGTTCTGCGCCAACATCTGCTACTACTGCGCCTGCAACAAGGTCATTACCAAGGACCGCAGCCGTGCCCTGCCCTACCTTCAACGGCTGGAACAGGAGATGCAGTTGATCGCCTGCCACCTGGCCCCCAACCAGCGGGTCGAACAGCTGCACTTCGGCGGTGGCACCCCGACCTTTCTCAATCATGATGAACTGCGCCAGCTGATGGCCTTGCTGCGCAAGCACTTCAACCTGCTTGATGACGACTCCGGCGACTACGGCATCGAGATCGACCCCCGTGAGGCCGATTGGTCGACCATGGGCCTGCTGCGCGAGTTGGGCTTCAACCGAGTCAGCGTCGGCCTGCAAGACCTGGATCCGGCCGTGCAGCGAGCGGTCAACCGCCTGCAGAGCCTGGAGGAAACCCGGGCAGTGATCGAGGCGGCTCGCACCCTGCAATTCCGCTCCATCAACATCGACCTGATCTATGGCTTGCCCAAGCAGACCCCGGAAAACTTCGCCCGCACCGTGGATGAAGTGATCAGCCTGCAACCCGATCGGCTCTCGGTGTTCAACTATGCCCATCTGCCGGAGCGCTTCATGCCGCAACGCCGGATCAGCAGCACCGAACTGCCGGCACCCGCGGAGAAATTGCAGATGCTGCAACGCAGTATCGAGCAGTTGACCGCTGCCGGTTATCGCTACATCGGCATGGACCATTTCGCCTTGCCCGATGACGAGCTGGCGATTGCTCAGGAAGAGTCGACCCTGCAACGCAACTTCCAGGGCTACACCACTCACGGCCATTGCGACTTGATTGGACTTGGCGTATCGGCCATCAGCCAGATCGGCGATCTGTACTGCCAGAACAGCAGTGACCTGACGCACTATCAAAACGCTTTGGCAGGCGCCCAACTAGCCACTAGTCGCGGCTTGGTCTGTAATGCCGACGATCGTCTGCGCCGTGAAATTATTCAACAACTGATATGCAACTTTAGTCTTAAGTTCGAAGATATCGAACATGCTTTCAATATCGACTTTCGTGGTTACTTCCATGAACTTTGGCCAGAACTTCAGGGAATGGCCGACGACGGCCTGATCGAACTCGATGCTGAAGCGATCAAGGTTCTGCCAGCAGGACGCTTGCTGGTGCGTTCCGTATGCATGGTTTTCGATGCCTACCTAGGCCAGCAGAATCGCCAGCGTTTTTCCCGGGTGATCTAGGACTTCATGAGCAGCGCGGACGCCTTCATCACCTGCTCGGGAGTCAGGCCCTCCTGCCTCATGGCCTTGACCAGGGAAGCGTTGGCGCTCAGCAGGCCGCCGTTGAGCATCGCCAGGTCCGATTGCAGGCTGCCGATCCGGACCTTGGCTTCCTCGGGGCTCAGGCGCTTGTCGGCCATGACCGCCTGAAGCTCGGCAAGCTTCTCTGAAATCTGTTGTTGCAATTTCCTGATCATCTTGAGGATCTGTTTAACACTTTGCGGCAGGCCACTTTCATCGATATCACTGTCGCGCCCAGCAACACTGGAGGATTTCTTCAATCCCGCACCAGACAGCGACACTTTGACGCCCTCCCTGCCTGCAGGTCCGACAACTAACGGAGAATCACTTAGTTCATCGCCATCATTGGTTTTCGAGGACTCTGAAAAAAGCTGCAAGTTATTGTTGCCATTAGTAATACCGCCAACGGACGACATAACCCAAAATCTCCAAGTTGCTTTTGTTAACAGGCTATCGACCTATTAAAGGATTGCTTTACGACTGATCGTGAACACGGCACGGACTGGCCGGAACATCCCCCCGTGAGTTACCCTTACGGCTTATGTGTGCTTTCCCACAAGGATTCTAGAATGTCCGAGCCAGTTAAACTGCGCGCTCATAACCAGGCCCATTGCAAGGATTGCAGCCTGGCCCCTCTCTGCCTGCCACTTTCCCTGAATTTGGAAGACATGGACGCGCTGGACGAAATCGTCAAACGTGGCCGCCCATTGAAAAAAGGCGAATTCCTGTTCCGTCAGGGTGATGGCTTCGACTCGGTCTATGCCGTCCGCTCGGGCGCCCTGAAGACTTTCAGCCTCAGTGACAGCGGCGAAGAGCAGATCACCGGCTTCCACCTCCCCAGCGAACTGGTGGGGTTGTCCGGCATGGACACCGAGAGCCATCCGGTTTCGGCACAGGCCCTGGAAACTACCTCGGTCTGCGAAATCCCCTTCGAGCGCCTGGATGAGCTGGCATTGCAGTTGCCCCAGCTGCGTCGCCAGTTGATGCGGGTCATGAGCCGCGAAATCCGTGACGATCAACAGATGATGCTGCTGCTGTCGAAGAAGACCGCCGACGAGCGTATCGCCACCTTCCTGGTGAACCTGTCGGCCCGTTTCCGTGCCAGGGGCTTTTCCGCCAACCAGTTCCGCCTGAGCATGTCACGCAACGAGATTGGCAACTACCTGGGCCTGGCGGTGGAAACCGTGTCCCGGGTATTCACCCGCTTCCAGCAGAACGAGTTGATTGCGGCCGAGGGCAAGGAAGTGCACATCCTCGACCCAATCCAGCTCTGTGCCCTGGCCGGCGGCTCGGTGGACGCCTGATCCACGCGCGCAGCGACTGAGCCAAGCGGCTCGGTCGCGGGTATACTGGCGCGGCTTATTTCGCCCGCCAGGACACCTGCAGATGGCCTTCGACTCCTTCGACATCAAATCCCTGATCCGCCCCGTCATCGACTTCCCGAAGCCGGGCGTGATCTTCCGCGACATCACCCCCCTGTTCCAGTCTCCACGGGCCCTGCGCCTGGTGGCCGACAGTTTCGCCCAGCGTTATGTCGAGGAAGACTTCAGCCATATCGGCGCCATGGACGCCCGAGGGTTCCTGATCGGTTCGATCATCGCCTACCAGCTGAACAAGCCGCTGATCCTGTTTCGCAAGCAGGGCAAGCTGCCAGCGGATGTATTGGCCGAGGGCTACCAGACCGAATACGGCGAAGCGTTCCTCGAGGTCCATGCCGACAGCCTGTGCGAAGGCGACTCGGTACTGATGTTCGATGACCTGATCGCCACCGGTGGCACCCTGATCGCCGCCGCCAACCTGGTACGGCGCATGGGTGCGAAGATCCATGAAGCTGCAGCCATCATCGATCTGCCGGAACTGGGCGGATCGCAGAAACTGCAAGACATGGGCATCCCGACCTTCTGCCTGACCCAGTTTTCCCTGACCGAGCGCTGATCCGGCCTGCCGTCCCTTCCCCGGGACGGCGCCTCAGCTCATCAGCCGCGCCGCCCCTTGGCTGGCCATGGTGCAATCCGACACATTGGTAGAGCCCACGACAGGCCCGCTGGTGATTCCCAAACCCGGCTAGAGCCCCATCTGCTTGCTGATGATCTCGTTCATCACCTCGCGGGTGCCGCCGCCGATGGACAGGATGCGATTGTCGCGATAGAGGCGCTCAACCAGGCTCTCACGCATGTAGCCCATGCCTCCGAGGATCTGCACCGCGTCATAGGTGATGCGATCGGCGGTATCGGTCGCCAGGTTCTTGGCCATGGAGATTTCCTTGATCACGCTGTTGCCGGCAGCCATCTTGGCCGCCTGGCGATAAGTGAACTCCCGGGACACCTCCACGGCCGTGGCCATTTCCGCCAGCCGATGCTTGATCACCTGGAACTTGGCCACCGGCTTGCCGAACGCCTCGCGTTCGCGTGCCCATTTCAGGCTTTCCTCCAGGGCCAGTTGTGCGGTCATGTTGGCCATCAGCGCCAGGGCCAGGCGTTCGCTCTGGAAGTTGCCCATGATGCAGGCGAACCCCATGTTCTCCACACCGATCAGGTTACCCACCGGCACCCGGCAGTCCTCGAAGAACAGCTCGGCGGTATCGGACGCCCACCAACCCATTTTCTTCAACTGCCGGCCTACGGTGAAACCGGGCGTGCCCTTCTCGATCAGCAACAGGCTGATGCCGCCATAGCCCGGCTCGCCGGTACGCACAGCCACGGTGTAGAAGTCGGCGCGCACGCCACTGGTAATGAACGTCTTGCTGCCGCTGACCCGATAGTGATCACCATCGCGCACTGCGCGGGTCTGCAGGTTGGCCACGTCGGAACCGCCGCCCGGCTCGGTCACCGCCAGGGCGCAAATCTTCTCTCCGGACAGCACCAGGGGCGCGACCCATTCGCGGACCTGGGGACGCGCCCACTTGACGATGGGCGGCAAGCCGATATCCAGTGACCCCAGGCCCGCCACCAGGCCTCCGGAGCCGCTACGCATCAACTCCTCGCTGGCAGCGACCTTGGCGAACAAGTCGCCTTCGTGGCTGCCTCCCAGGGCTTCCGGGTAGCCGATGCCAAGGATGCCGGCCGCGCCGGCCTTGAGATACAGCTCACGGGGAAAGCTCTCGGCTTCCTCCCATTGCTCGATCTCGGGGAGGATCTCGCGCTCGACGAAACGTCGTACGCTGTCGCGGATCAGTTGGTGGCTGGGATCGAAGTATTCCTGGCAGGCAGACATCGGCAAGCTCCTCTGAAGGGTCGGAGGAACTTACCAAGCGCTTGCTTGGTTTTCAAGAGAGCGCAAGCAACCGTCCGCCAGCGATCCGGCAGACGGATCGGGTTACAGGGTGATGGGTTTGCGCCCGGCGAAGGAATGGGCCAGGGTGCCGCCGTCCACCAGCTCCAGCTCGCCCCCCAGGGGCACGCCGTGGGCGATACGCGAGGTGATCAGGCCTTTATCGATCAACAGCTGGGCGATGTAGTGGGCGGTGGCTTCGCCTTCCACCGTGGGGTTGGTCGCCAGGATCACTTCGCTAAAGGTGCCCTGCTCTTCGATTCGCGCCAACAACTGAGGGATGCCGATGGCTTCCGGCCCCAGGCCGTCGAGGGGCGAGAGATGCCCCTTGAGCACGAAATAGCGACCGCGATAGCCGGTCTGCTCCACCGCGTAGACGTCCATCGGCCCCTCGACCACGCACAGCAGGCTGTCGTCGCGGCGTGGGTCAGCACACTGCGGGCAGAGCTCGTCTTCGGTCAGGGTCCGGCACTGGCGGCAATGCCCCACGCCCTCCATGGCCTGGCTCAGGGCCTGGGCCAGGCGCAGGCCACCGCTGCGATCACGCTCGAGCAGTTGCAGGGCCATGCGCTGGGCGGTTTTCTGCCCCACCCCGGGCAAGGTGCGCAGGGCATCGATCAGTTGGCGAATCAGGGGGCTGAAGCTCATGGGCAAGGGTCCGACAAAACGACGAGACGCGGTTTATACCCGCGCCTCGGGGTAGCGTCAAATGCTCCCGTCCGTGGCGACCTTGACCACCAGCTTGCCGAAGTTGCGCCCCTCCAGCAGTCCGATGAGGGCCTGTGGCGCCTGCTCCAGGCCTTCGACCACATCCTCCTTGAACTTGACCTTGCCCTCACGCACCCAAGGCGCCATGGCCTTGATGAATTCCGGCTGGCGGTCACCGTAGTCGTCGAACACGATGAACCCCTGGATCCGCACCCGCTTGGTCAGCAGGCTGCGCTGCAACAACGGCAGGCGATCCGGCCCCGCCGGCAATTGCTGGGCGTTGTACTGGGCAATCAGGCCACACAAGGGAATGCGTGCCTTGGCATTGAGCAACGGCAGTACCGCATCGAACACCTTGCCGCCGACGTTCTCGAAATAGATATCCACGCCCTTGAAGCAGGCCTGGGCCAGCTCGTCGGCGAACTCCGGGCTCTTATGATCGATACAGGCGTCGAAGCCCAGCTCCTCCACCACGTAGCGGCATTTGTCGGCCCCACCGGCGACTCCCACCACCCGCAACCCCTTGAGCTTGGCCACCTGCCCCACCACCGAACCCACCGCCCCGGATGCCGCGGCCACCACCAGGGTCTCCCCGGCCTTGGGCTGGCCGATGTCCATCAACCCCATGTAGGCGGTCATGCCGGGCATGCCCAGCACCCCCAGGGCCATGGACGGGCTGGGCAAGCCCGCCGGCACGGGCACCAGGTTGCGCCCATCGCTGATGCAGTGGCTCTGCCAACCGGTGGCGCCCACCACCAGGTCACCTTCCTGGAACTTGGGGTTCAGCGAACGCTCGACCCGGCTCACGGCACCACCGGTCATGACTTCGTCGATCTCCACCGGCGCCGCGTAGGATGGCGCATCGCTCATGCGTCCACGCATATAGGGATCCAGGGACAGGTACAGGGTCTTGAGCAGCACCTGGCCGTCCGCCAGCTCCGGCAGCGCCACCCGCTCCAGGCGAAAGTTCTCCGGAACCGGCGCGCCCTGGGGGCGCGACACCAGTACTACACGCTGATTGAGGGTCATTGTTTGCGGCATCACAGACACTCCGTTATCGATGAATGGACAAGACTGTATAGGGTGCAGACCGTGGCCAGGCACCAGTGTTCGATGTTTGTGCCGCTGGCCGCAGCTGCACAGTGGCCGTTTCAACCCCTGCCGGGCCAATCGACGGGCAAAAAAATGCCAGGCTCCAGGCCTGGCATTGTTCGTTGCAATCCGATACGCCGCAGCGAATCAGAAAGGCAGCTTCATGCCCGGAGGCAGCTGCATGCCAGCGGTCATGCCGGACATCTTTTCCTGGCTGTTGGCTTCGATCTTGCGCACGGCGTCGTTCACCGCGGCGGCGAACAGGTCTTCCAGCACTTCGCGATCGTCGTCGCTGACGCCTTCCAGCAGGCTCGGGTCGATGCTCACGCGCTTGATGTCATGACGGCCGGTCATGACTACGCTGACCATGTCGCCACCGGCCTTGCCGGTGACTTCGGCGTTGGCCAGTTCTTCCTGCATCTTGGCCATCTTTTCCTGCATCTGCTGCGCCTGCTTCATCAGGCCGGCCATGCCACCTTTCATCATGGGAATTACCTCAAAGTATGGTGATGGAAACGGCGCCCGGCCCTTGGCCGGCGCCCTTTAAGTTAAATGCTCAACCCTGCGCGGCCGGGGCCTCGACAGGTTCAATGGTATCGTGGCGCACCACTGCGCCGAACTCCTGGACCATCCGCTGGATGAACGGATCGCCATGGATCGACTCCTCCGCCTCGCGCTGACGGTCGGCACGACGCCGGGATGCGGCCTGGGCCGGGGTTTCCTGCTCGGGCTTGATCAGCTCGATGTTCAGGCTCAGCGTACGCCCGTGGTACTGGTTCAAGGCATCGTTGAGACGGCGTTGCTGGGTAGCGTTGAACAGCGCGCTATGGGCCGGGTCCAGGTGCAACAGCCACTGGTCGCCATCCACGGCGATCAAGGTGCAGTTGGCAGCAATACTGCCAGTCATGCCGGAAATAGGCAGCTTCGGAAACAGTTCCAGCCACTCCAGGGCCAGGCCGGTGGCCGGCATGGCGGCGGGCTCCGGCTCGGGTTCCGGGGCCGGCTCGGCGATGTGTTCACTGGCCAGTTCATCGAGGTAACTGTAGGCCGAGTCCATGTCCGGCTCGATGTAGTCCTCGTCCAGCGGCGGCTCGTCGTCCAGGTCGCTCCCCGGGGTCGCGGCATCCACCTCGGCCACGCTCGGCTCGGGCATCGGCGCACTGGCCCATTCCGGGATGTCTGGCACCACGCTGTCCGGCACCGGGGTCAGGACCGCTGGCAACGCGGGTGGTTCGGCGATGACATCCAGCATCGGCTCCACCGCCGGCTGTTGTTCCAGCGGCGGCTCCACCGGGTCGTTCCACGGCAGGTCGACCACTTCTTCGGCCTGTGCCGGTTCGGGCTCTGGCTCGGCTTCGATCAAGGCCGGGACCGGCTCGGGTGCTGGCGCAGGTATTGGTGTTGGCACAGCGGCCGGCTCGGCTACCGGCTCCGCAGCAGGAGCGGGAGCGACCGGGACACTGGCCACAGGCGCGGCAGCAGGCACAACCGCTGCTGGCTCCGCCACGGCTTGGGCGGAATCAACTGTGGCCTGGCTGATCCCCACCGGCTTTAGCGGCTGTCTCGGTGCATCCGCGCTGTCCGCTGGCCGGAAGGCCAGCATCCGCAACAGGACCATTTCGAAACCGCCACGCGGGTCCGGCGCCAGGGGCAGGTCGCGGCGGCCGATCAGGCCCATCTGGTAATAGAACTGTACGTCTTCGGCCGGCAGGGCCTGGGCCAGCGCCAGCACTCGCTCGCGATCGCCGTGGCCGTTGTCGACGCCATCGGGCAGCGCCTGGGCGATGGCCACCCGGTGCAGCACATTGAGGATCTCCGAGAGCACGCCGTTCCAGTCCGGCCCCTGCTCCGCGAGGTGGCGCACCGCCTCCAAGAGAGCCTTGGCATCGCCCTCGATCAGCGCGTGGAGCACATCATAGACCTGGCCGTGATCGAGGGTACCCAACATGGCGCGCACATCCGCCGCCATGACCTTGCCCTCGCCAAAGGCGATGGCCTGGTCGGTGAGGCTCATGGCGTCGCGCATCGAACCGTCGGCAGCACGGCCCAGCAGCCACAGGGCGTCGTCCTCGAACGGCACGTTCTCCACGCCCAGGACATGGCTCAAGTGCTCGACCACCCGCTCCGGGGTCATGTTCTTCAAGGAGAACTGCAGGCAGCGGGACAGAATGGTCGCCGGCAGCTTCTGTGGGTCGGTGGTCGCCAGGATGAACTTGACGTAGGGCGGCGGCTCTTCGAGGGTCTTGAGCAAGGCGTTGAACGAATGGCTGGAAAGCATGTGCACTTCGTCGATCAGGTAGACCTTGAAGCGTCCACGACTCGGGGCATATTGCACGTTGTCCAGCAGTTCGCGAGTGTCCTCGACCTTGGTCCGGCTCGCGGCGTCGATCTCGATCAGGTCGACGAAACGGCCTTCGTCGATCTCGGTGCACACCGAACAGGTGCCGCACGGGGTGGAAGTGATGCCTGTTTCACAATTCAGGCATTTGGCAATGATCCGCGCGATGGTGGTCTTGCCCACCCCGCGGGTGCCGGTAAACAGATAGGCGTGGTGCAGCCGCTGGCTGTCCAAGGCATTGATCAGAGCCTTGAGCACATGGGTCTGGCCGACCATTTCGCGGAACGAGCGCGGACGCCATTTACGTGCAAGAACCTGATAACTCATCGAAAACCGTCGCAACTGGAAAGCGGAAGCCGGTAATGCTAGCGGAGCAAGGGCGAAATTGCATCCGGCGCGCTCGCCTAATCTGTCTAAGCTGCATTTTGCCAAGGATTGCTCGACAGCCGTTACCCTGGAGACCGTATGCGTTTGACCTGGGGCGCCCTGCTTCTACTCCTCAGTAGCAACCTGCAAGCCGCCGCGCCGACCCTGCGCTTCGCCATTGCCGACAGCTGGACGATGCCGGCCGTCGCCATCGATGGCGGCCAGCCCAGTACAGGCATCCTCTACGACACCATGGGCCGCCTGGCCCAGCATCTGGGCGCGCAGGCCGAGTTCCACGTCCTGGCCAGGGCGCGGATGCAAAAAGCCATGGCCCAGGGCGAAGTCGACGTCCGCTGCTATGTCGCCCAGGCCTGGCTACCGACCCCGTCGACGGACGACCTGTGGAGCGTGCCGCTGTTCCAGCAACGCAACGTACTGGTCAGCGCCAGCGCGATTCCAGCGGCCGTCAGGCTCGAGGAGCTTTCCCGCCAACGCATCGGCACGGTCCTGAGCTATACCTACACACCGCTACAACCGCTGTTCGACGCCAACCTGCTGATTCGCGACGATGCTCGCAACGAAGAACAAGTGCTGCAAAAACTGGTGGTTGGCCGCTATCGCTACGCCATCGCCAGCCAGTGGACCCTGGAGTGGTTCAACAGGACCCAGGCAGATGGCAACCCTCTGTACAGCGTGGCGGTGGTCCAGGATCAAGCGGTGGGCTGCCACATACGCAGCGATCCAAGCGTACCCGCCCGGAAAATCCTGCATACGTTGCAGCACATGAAGTTATCCGGCGAAATCGACAGCATTGTCGAACGCTACGTCGCCCCGCCCTCCCGAGAACAGGCCTCGACGATTTCCCCCTGAGGTCCCTCGCGCCGCCAGGACCGAGGCGGGCAATAGCCGCGCACCCATTCCAGCACGGCAGCGGCGGGCATCGGCGCGGCGATGAAGTCGCCCAGTGCCACTTCACACCCCAGGGCCATCAGCCGCTCACCGTGCGCCAGGCTCTCCAGCCCCTCGGCCACCACCTGGCGCCCGAATGCCCGGGCCAGCCCCACCATCGCCTGGACCAGGGCCTGGTCGTCCTGGTCGTGGAGCATGTCACGGACAAACACCCGGTCGATCTTGATGGTCTGGGTGCGCAGGTGCTTGAGGTAACTGAGGGACGAGTGCCCGGTACCGAAGTCTCCGAGGGAGAATTGCACGCCGAACCCCTGGCAGGCATCCAGGCAATCGCTGACCTTGCGGATATTGTCGATGGCCACCGACTCGACGATTTCAAGATCCAGCAAAGCGGGCGAAACATCCGGGTAACGGTCGAGCATGCCCTTGAGCCGCTCGACGAAGTCACTGCGCTGGAAATGCCGGGCCGCGACATTCAGGCTAACCGGCCAGTCATGTCCGGCGGCCTGCCAGCTCTGCAACTGGAGCATCACCCGGTCCATGACCCACTCGCCGATGTCGACGATCAGGTCGGTCTCCTCCACCTGCGGCAAGAACTCATGGGCCCCCAGCATCCCGCGCTGCGAGTGCTGCCAGCGCAATATGGCCTCGAACCCCACCACCGCACCGCTGCGCATGTTCACTTTGGGCTGGAAATACAAATGCAGCTGGCCGGCATCCAGGGCCAGGCGCACCTGCTCGACAGTCTGATAGGTGACCATCACCTCGCGGTCGCGCAACACATCGAACAGATGGAAGCGATTGCGGCCACTTTGCTTGGCCACGTACATGGCCTGGTCGGCATGGCGCAGCAAGGTATCGGCGTCATGATTGTCCGTAGGGAACAAGGTAACGCCGATGCTGGCAAAGACGTTGATGTCCTTGCCCTGGATCGAATACGGCTCGGAAATGGTGGCCAGCACTCGCCGCAACGCAGAACGCAGTTCCAGCATGTCGCGCACATAGCGCAGGATCAGCACGAACTCATCGCCGCCCAGGCGAGCCACCACGTCCTCGCCACGGATGATCGAACGCAAGCGCGCGGCCACCTCCACGAGCAACAGATCGCCACAGGCATGCCCGTAGCCGTCGTTGACAGCCTTGAAGCCATCCAGATCGAGCATGCAGACGGCCAGGGGAATGTCTTGCTGGCGGGAGAACTCCAGGGCCTGGTGCAACCGGTCGGAGAGAAAAGCGCGATTGGGCAACCCGGTGAGTACGTCATGCCCGACCCGCCACTGCAGGGAGTGCAGCAGCTGGCGCTTTTCACTGACATCGAAACGAATCGACACATAGCGCACCACCCGTCCGGTACGCTGGTCCACCAGCGGCACCATGGTGCTGTCGACCCAATACAAGCTGCCGTTCTTGGTGCGATTGCAAATCTCACCCTTCCACACCTGCCCTGCCGTAATGGCCTGCCACAAGCCGGCGAAAAACTCGGGCGGGTGCAGCCCTGAGCTGAGCATGCGGTGGTCCGCACCGATCAGCTCCTCACGGCTATAACCCGAGACCTGGCAAAACAGATCGTTGACATAGGTGATGCGCCCACCAAGATCAGTCTCGGAAAAAATGGCGGCGGCATCGACGGCCCTGCGGTATTTCTCATCCATGAGTCGAACTCACTGTCGCTAGCGGTTGAACCGCTCGACCAGGGCATGCAGCCCGGAAGAGATGTTTTCCAACTCAGCACCACGAGAAACGCCGACGCGGGCGTTCTCGGCAGTGCGCTGCACCGTGGCAGCGACACTGTTGATCTGTTCCGAAACCGATTCGGCTACATGGGATTGCTCCTGGGACGCGGCCGCCATCTGCTGGCTCATATCGGTGATGCGCTCGACCGCCGCGCCGATGCCCTGCAACGCCTGCTGGGCCTGCAGGACCTGTTGCACGCCCTGCTCGGCCTCCTCTATGCCAAGGCTGGCGATCTGCACCGCCTCGTCGGCTCCGGCCCGCAGGTTCTGGATGATGCCCTGGATCTGCTGGGTGGACTCACGGGTCTTGCCGGCCAAGGCCCGCACCTCATCGGCCACCACGGCAAAGCCGCGCCCCTGTTCGCCAGCCCGTGCCGCCTCGATGGCAGCATTCAGGGCCAGCAGGTTGGTCTGGTCGGCGATCGACTGGATCATGCTGGCCGCCACCATGATGTCCTGGGTCTGCCCGGCCAGGTCGCCCACCGCCTGGTTGATCTGGGTGACCGTGCGGGCCAGCAGTTGAATGGCATCGCGAGAAGTCCCCGCCACCTGGCTGCCCTGCTGGGCCAGCAGGTTCGCGGTGCGAGCTTCGCTGGCCGTGTGCTGCACATGCTCGGCGACCTCGGTGATGGAGGCTGCCATCTGGGTCATCGCCGCGGCGGTCATGTCGGTTTCCGCGCGCTGTTCCAGCAGGGCCGACTCGGTGCGACTGGACAAGTGGCTGGAGTCGGCCGCGGCCTCGGCCATTTGCCGGGCCAGGTCGCTGAGACGGGTCAAAGCGGTCTTCAACCGAGCCTCCTCACTGACCAGGATCATCTGCAATTGCGCTGCCGCCCCCAAGGACTCGCTGTACGCCAGGGCGCAGATCGGATCGGCAAAGGTATTGGGCGTGCTACTGACGATGTCCTTGAGCTGCAATCCCAGGCGACGCTGGGCCAACAGCCCAACGCCGAGGAAGCCCGACAGCGTCAGCCCCTGGGCCACCAAACTGGGCAACCAGTTGAAAGCGGCCAGGCAACCTGCGGCCACGGCCATCGGCAACAGCAGCGGACGCGCCCCGACCTCCAGGCGCCGCCATGCCGAGACCGGGGCTTTATCGGCCCGCAGTCGTGCATACAGGGTCTCGGCACGGCTGACCTGTTCCCGGGTCGGCTTGACCCGGACCGACTCATAGCCCACCAGCCGCCCACCTTCCAGGATCGGCGTGACATAAGCGCTGACCCAGTAGAAGTTGCCGTTCTTGCAACGATTCTTCACCACACCCATCCAGCTCTGGCCGGCCTTGAGATAGCGCCACATCGACTCGAAGACCGCGGCCGGCATATCCGGATGGCGCACCAGGTTGTGAGTACTGCCAATCAACTCGGCTTGGCTGAAGCCACTCATGGCGGCGAATTCGGCATTGCAGTACGTGATATGACTATTGATATCGGTGGCGGATATGAGCCGCTGCTGGTCGGGGAAGGTCTGCTCAATAGAGCTGACCGGCAAATTGAGACGCACGTTAGAACTCCATAGACAGCCTGCAATCAATAGTTGCCAGGAACCGGCGATAGACCGATTGGCGATTACCTTCCTGGCGGTACGACTCAATCGGATGATTCGCCCGGATTGCAGCCGTACAGCGGGTTTGCGCCGCAGTTGACCGTCTGTTCGACGAAGATCAACTAGGATCAGATAAGGCGTCAGATGGGGGCGGCGGACGGAGCGTTGGCGGGATTAACGAGACGTTCGAGCCTCTGCCAAGTCCTGGGTTTAGGTGAACAAGGGAAATGCAATGATTTCTTGTTTCATAAACCTGCCTTCTGAAACTAGATCACCAAATACCTGTCCGAAGCGCCGATTCTACGAAATACATCACATTTTGCAAATCAAGGTGATGGAACATGGTGTTGTCTAATGCCAAGATTTATCGTTAAGTTCTTGATTCTAAATGGGAATTGAGCGATGCAAATTTCAAGTTTGGGTGCAGCCATCAAGCGCTATCGAAAGGTAGCGGGGCTTACTCAGGCTGAACTAGGTGAAAAAACCGGTTTTGACCCAAAAACCATCAGCCGCTTCGAAACCGGCACCTACACCCCCAGCGTTGAAGCTCTATTTCTGTTGGCCGAAGTACTGGGAGTGAAGCTGAAAGCCTTCTTCGCCGATCTGGGTGATGAAGAGGAACAGCGGGCTTATTTGTTCGGTGTCATTCACAAAGCCACCCCGAAGGATCTGGGAAAGCTGATAGCAGCGGTAGACCAGGCCTTGTCCAAGCCTTGAGCCCCGCAGTCAATCAACCAAGAAAGACCCGTTTGTCACCCCCCGACAAGCGGGTCTTTTTTTCACTTCACGACTCCTGACAGGAACTGACGGACCCGGCGCATAAGCTGCCGCTCCAACCAGCCCCGACCCTAGGAGTCATGATGATCACCAACACCTATTTCCTGCTCTACGTGGAGAACCCCATGGCCAGCGCGGACTTCTACAGCCGCCTGCTGGACAAGCAACCCGTACAGGCCTCTGCGGACTTCACCCTGTTCATTCTCGATTCGGGAATCAAACTCGGGCTCTGGTCCCGCCAGGTCGTCAAGCCCGAAGCCCAGGCAAGCGCGGGCTGCGGCGAGCTGGGCTGGGCCGTGGACAGCCGCGAAGCAGTGGATGAACTGCACCAGCACTGGCGAGCACTGGGTATCACCATCGTCCAGCCCCCGACCGCCATGGGGTTCGGCTACACCTTGCTCGCCCTTGACCCCGACGGGCACCGCCTACGAGTGCTTTATCTGACAGTAGGCTGAGCGGCTTGCTTCTCCAGGGGCGAGGCCGTGCGCCCCTGGACGGCCATCTCCGCTCGTCGGAAATAAATTGAAACATTGGATTGAGCCACGCGCTCCTCATCGTTATCCTTGCGCGCCTACTACTTGTCACAAAATGTAAGGGAATACGATGAAGTACCTGCGCCACCTCATGGCCATGGTCGTGCTCTGCACCACCCCACTGTTGACCAGCGCTGCCGACACGCCCGACACCAAGGACGCTGAAACCCAGACCGCCGAACAGTTTCTCGCCTCCCTCTCCCCGCGCCACGGCAAGGTCCCGCTGCCTGGCGACATCGCCAGCCTCGACCTGAGCAAAGAGTTCTACTACCTCACCCCCAAGGACACCGAGAAGCTGCTCACCGAAGGCTGGGGCAACCCGCCTGGCTTCACCACCCTGGGCATGATCGTCCCCAGTGACGTCAGCCCGCTGTCCGCCGAAGGCTGGGGCGTGATCATCAGCTACAAGAACGACGGACACATCTCCGACGAAGACGCAGCGAAGATCGACTACCAAGACCTGCTCAAAGAAATGCAGGCCGCGGACGAGGAAGACAACAAAGAGCGCAAGGAGCAAGGCTACGGCGCCATCCATCTGCTGGGCTGGGCCGAGCAGCCAAGCTATGACGCGCAATCGCACAAGATGTACTGGGCCCGCGAGCTCAAGGCCGAAGGCGCCGAGAACAACACCCTGAACTACAGCATCCGCGTGCTGGGTCGTGAGGGCGTGCTGGAGCTCAATGCGGTCGCCTCCATGCAAGACCTGCCCACCATCAAGCGCGAGATCCCCAAGGTCCTGGCCTTCACCAACTTCACCGACGGTAACCGCTACGCCGACTACAACCCGAGCACCGACAAGCTGGCTACCTATGGCCTGGCAGCCCTGGTAGCCGGTGGCATCGCCAGTAAGGCCGGCTTGTTCGCCAAGCTCGGGGTCCTGTTGCTGGCCGGCAAGAAGTTCATCGTCATCGGCGTGCTCGCCATCGCTGCCTTCATCGGTCGGCTGTTCAAGAAGAAAAGCTGATCCACCCGCAACGAGGCCCCGTCAAACCGGGGCTTTGTCGTTCATGTCGCGCGCACTGGCGTTCTTGCCAAAGCGCCCCTCCAACTGCATTGCCATCACACTGCCCAGCACCACAGCCGCCCCCAGCACCACCCCGGAGCGCAGCGTCTCGCCCAAGACGATCGCGGCCAGCAACATCGCCACCGGTGGAATCAGGTACATGGCGATCGACGCCCGGCTAACCTCGACCCGCGCCAATACATAAGCCCAAGCCAAGTAGGCCAGCGCGCTGGGAAACAGCCCGAGCAACAGCACGGCCAGGTTCACCCGCCAGGATGCCTGGACAGCGGCCTGGGCCAGGCCAGGGGTGTACACCATCAACAGCAAGGTTCCGCCCCAGACCATGTAGCACGTGGTGGTCAAGAGCCCGTGGCGCCCGGAAAAACGCCGCTGCAGCACGAAATACAGCCCCCAGGAAAAAGCCGCCAGCAGCACCAGCAAGCCCTGCGGCTGGATCGATCCCAGGCCGCGATCACCCACCACCACCAGCAAGGCGCCCACCAGGCCCAGCACCACACAGCTCCAGCGCCAGGCGCTGACCGGCTCCTTGAGCCAGAAAAACGCGATCAGGGTGCTGAAGATCGGCGCCGATTGCGCCAGTACGCTAGACGCCCCGGCACTCAAGCCCTGCTGCCCGTAGTTGAGACTGACGTGATGCAGGGCGATGGCGAAGAACCCCAGCACCAGCAACCAGGGCATGTCGCGCCAACGCGGCAGGGAAATTCCCGCTACCAGCGCAATGCCGACCATGAATACCGAAGCGATAAGAAAGCGCAGCAGCGCCAGGTGCCCGGGACTGTAGCCCTCAAGGCCGATATGGATGCCCACCGGCGAATAGGCCCAGCACAGGATCACCACGGCGGTGGCCAGCACCAACTTGAGCGAGGGCGAGATCTTCACGAGACAAACTTCCAGGCAAGGTAGGGAACTGCAGTGTCGCGCCCTCGAAAGCTCACCACAATTGATCAATACTAAGCCCATCATTCACTGGAAATGAACGATGGAACTGACTCAACTGAAGATGGTGCAAGCCGTGGCCCGCTTCGGCAGCATCGCTCGCGCAGCCGAGCAGTTGCACTGCGTGCCGTCCAATATCACCAACCGCCTCAAGCAATTGGAAAGCGAACTGGGCACTCCCCTATTCACCCGCGTCGGACGCGGCTTGAAGATCAGTCCGGCCGGGGAAATCTTCCTCGGCTACAGCGAGCGCATCCTCGCCCTGGTGGATGAAGCCCGGCGCGCGGTGGATAGCCAGGCCGAACCCAGCGGCCTGCTGCGCCTGGGCTCGATCGAGTCCTGCGCCGGCGGCCGCCTGCCACCGCTGCTGGCCGAGTACCACCGGCGCTACCCGCAAGTCAGCGTGGAGCTGATCACCGGCACCTGGTCGCAGCTCTTCGAAGAACTGCGCCACCAGCGCATCGACGGTGCCCTGGTGGCCATCGATACCCTGCCGGCGAAACTGCAACAAACCGTGCTCTACCACGAACCCCTGGTACTGATTTCCAGTGACGGCAGCGCACCGATCCACAACGCCAGCGACCTGCAAGGCCAGCACCTGTTCATGTGGCCGGCCGGTTGCCCATATCGCCGCGCCCTGGAGAACTGGCTCGGCAAGCACGGCCTGGACCTGCCGATCACCGGTTATGCCAGCTGGGGCACCATCATCGGCTGCGTCAGCGCCGGCGCCGGGGTATCGCTGATCCCCGAGGGCGTACTGGAGCGCTACGCACAATCCTCGACCCTGCGCGTGCAACGCTTCAGCGACCTGGCCCCAGTGGATAACCGGTTCGTCTGGCATCAGGACGTGCAGCAGCACCGTGCCCGGGACGCCTTCGCGCAGTTGCTGCGCGAGACGCTCGGCGCATGAACGCACCCGGCCCCGTCATGCTTGCTGGCTATCCATCACCCCATCGATGAAGGGCGCCTTGCGGGCAAGGTACTCACCGATGCCGTCGCGATTACTGGCCTCCAGTTGCAGCTTCAGCTCCTGATACCGCTGGCGTAGCTCCACATCGGTACGCAACAGGTCGCGAAAGCCCAGCATCCGCTGGATCTGCCCATGCCCCACCAGGCACACGTGTACCTTGTGGGTCCGCACGCCTTGCACATCCCGCCGATAGAACTGATGCCCGACAGACAGGTCACTGCCCCGGACATAGCCCAGAGTCGCCATGAACGCCTCGCGCAGCACCTCGTCCCGATGCCGCGCGACCACCAGCAGCACATCGATTTCCGGCTTGGCTGCAAGTCCCGGGACAGCAGTACTGCCCACATGGTGAATGGCCAGCAGATCATCGGCAAAACCCGGCGCAATACGCTCGCGCTCGGCGGCGAACGCCAGGGGCCATTGCGGGTTGTAGAGGGATATCTTGCTGGTCAACGCCATGGTCACTCCTTGTGTAGGGGTTCGCCGGGCTCGGCTGGGACCCTGCCAGGAAGCCGCCAGGTCAGGTAAAAATCTACAGGCACGACAAAACCTGCACAGCTTGCACTGCACAAGATTCAAGAATTGGGGTGTTGGGTACAACTCATCGAGGAACGACGAGGGCGTTATGGAGGCAACCCCACCAGCCACACCCCGGCACACAATGTTCCCGCTGTGGCTGCTCCCTTCCGGGCCTGACCAGGTTAACGGGTAATCGTTGCGGGGGGACCGATGGGGTCACCATAACGACGCTCACCTGACGGCGAGCCGCGCCATTGTACCTATCTGAGTTGAAGATACAACCGCTCATTGCAGAATTAAAAACTCGAAGAGCTTCAAGCACTTGGCGAGCAACAGAGAAGAACCCGGCTCGCCTCGTCGAGTGGCGGGGCTGACTGACGAAAGCTCTCGCCAGCCAACCCTGCCCTTCAGGCGGAGGCAGGAATACCGTGCTCGCCGAGGAAGGCGACGAACGCTTCCTCGTCCAGCACCTTCAGGCCCAGCTCATTGGCCTTGGCCAGCTTGGAACCGGCGCCGGGACCGGCCACCACGCAGTGGGTCTTCGCCGAAACGGAACCTGCGACCTTGGCCCCCAGGCTCTCCAGCTTGTCCTTGGCCACGTCACGACTCATCAACTCCAGGGAGCCGGTCAGCACCCAGGTCTGGCCAGCCAGCGGCAGCCCTTCGACCACCTTCTTCTCGCTCTGCCAATGCATGCCGAAATCACGCAGCTGCTGCTCGATGGCCTGGGCCAACTGGGCATTATCGGGATTGTCGAAGAACTCGCGCACCGATTTGGCCTGCTTCTCCGGCAAGGCCTGGCGCATGTCCAGCCAGTCGGCGCCAATCACCCCCTGCAAGGAGCCGAACTTGTCCGCCAGCTTCTGCGCAGCGCCTGGGCCCACCGAAGGGATATCGAGCTTGCCGAGCATGCCACCCAGGGTCGTACTGGCGGCGAACTCGGCCGCCAGTTCACCCTGGTCCTGCAGCGCCAGCGCGCACTGATCCTCGGCCAGCAAGGCGCCGATCACTTCCTGGTTGTGACTGTCTTCGAAGAAACTGTGAATTTCATGGGCCACCTCCAAGCCGATGTCCGGCAGGTAGGTCAGCACCTGGGGCAAGGCCTGGCGAACCCGCTCCAGGGTACCCAGGGAGCGAGCCAGGACCTTGGCGGTCTCTTCGCCGACATCGGGAATACCCAGGGCGTAGACGAAGCGCGCCAGTGCCGGGCGCTTGCTGTCTTCGATAGCCTTGAGCAGTTTGTTGCTGGAAACCTCGGCGAAACCTTCCAGGTCGATGATCTGCTCGTACTTGAGCTTGTACAGGTCGGCCGGCGAGGCAATGAGCTTCTCGTCCACCAATTGCTCGATGGTCTTGTCCCCCAGGCCCTCGATATCCATGGCCCGCCGAGACACGAAGTGGATGATCGCCTGCTTGAGCTGGGCGCCACAGGCCAACCGCCCGACACAACGGTAAACCGCGCCCTCGCTGAGGGTTTCACGCCCCTTGCTGCGCTTGACCAACTGCGTGCGCTCGACTTGGGAACCGCAGACCGGACAGCTCTCGGGAATCTGCACCGGACGGGCATCCTCCGGACGACGCTCGGTGACCACTTGCACCACCTGCGGGATCACGTCGCCGGCACGCCGGATGATTACCGTGTCGCCGATCATCAGACCCAGGCGCGCCACTTCGTCCATGTTGTGCAGCGTCGCGTTGGAAACAGTCACCCCGGCGACCTTGACCGGCTTCAAGCGTGCCACCGGCGTCACCGCGCCGGTGCGACCGACCTGGAACTCTACATCCAGCAGTTCGGTGAGCTCCTCCATGGCCGGGAACTTGTGGGCAATGGCCCAGCGCGGCTCTCGGGCCCGAAAGCCCAGTTCGCGCTGGGAGGCGATGCTGTTGACCTTGAACACCACACCATCGATTTCATAAGCCAGCGCGTTGCGCCGCTCACCAATCTCGCGGTAGTACTCCAGGCACTCGTCGATCCCCTTGGCCAGGCGCAACTCGCGGCTAATGGGCATGCCCCATTGCTTGAGCTGCTCGAGGTTGCCGATATGGGTGTCGGCGATGTCCGCCGTGACCTGGCCCAACCCGTAGCAGCAGAACTCCAGGGGCCGGCTAGCGGTGATCTTCGAATCCAGCTGGCGCAGGCTACCTGCCGCGGCATTGCGCGGGTTGGCGAAGGTCTTGCCACCCACCTCCAGTTGCGTTGCGTTCAAGCGTTCGAAACCAGCCTTGGACATGAACACTTCACCGCGCACCTCCAGGGTCGCCGGCCAACCACTGCCCTGCAGCTTCAGCGGAATGTTGCGCACGGTACGCACGTTGACGCTGATGTCTTCACCGGTCGTGCCGTCGCCTCGGGTGGCGCCACGCACCAGCACGCCGTCCTGATACAAGAGGCTGACCGCCAGGCCGTCGAGCTTGGGCTCACAGCTGTACTCCACCGCCGCGCCACCACCGAACAGGTCACCCGCCGGCAGGTCCAGGCCTTCATTGACCCGGCGATCGAACTCACGCATGTCGACTTCTTCGAAGGCGTTGCCCAGGCTGAGCATGGGGATCTCATGGCGAACCTGGGTGAAGGCCGAGAGCGCTGCACTGCCGACGCGCTGGGTCGGCGAATCACTGGTCACCAGCTCCGGATGCTCGGCCTCCAGGGCCTTGAGCTCACGAAACAGGCGGTCGTATTCCGCATCCGGGATGCTCGGCTCGTCGAGCACGTGATAGCGGTAGTTGTGCAGGTCCAGCTCGGCACGCAATTCAAGAATGCGGGTTTCGGCGGCGGTCATGGAGTTCTCTCATAAAGCAAAAGAGCAGCCTAGGCTGCTCGATCTGAAGATTGGGGTTGCAGCTGCGCTGGCCAGCCAGCTCCTACAGGATAGATCCGCAGTGACTGGCCAGCGCCCAGAGATTCAACGTTTCTGGGTCAAGGCGCGGCGCTCGAACTCGACGATGCGCTGGCGGTAGTGCTCGATGGTCTGGGCAGTCAGGACGCTGCGCTGATCGTCCTTGAGCTCGCCATTGAGCTCCTGGGACAGTTTGCGCGCGGCGGCCACCATGACATCGAACGCCTGCTTTGGATGACGCGGACCTGGCAAGCCGAGGAAGAAGCTCACAGCCGGGGTGCTGAAGTGATCGATATCATCCAGATCGAAAATCCCGGGCTTGACCGCGTTGGCCATGGAGAACAGCACCTCGCCATTGCCGGCCATGCTTTCGTGGCGGTGGAAGATATCCATCTCGCCAAAGCGCAGGCCACTTTCGAGAATGTTCTGCAGCAGCGCGGGGCCCTTGAAGCCCGCGGCATCGCGGCAGATCACGCTGATTACCAGCACTTCCTCGGCCTGTGGCTGGTCCTTGTCGCCATGGCTGGACGCCTTGCCTTCATCGGCCGGGAAATCGTCGTCACGGCTGCTGAAGCTCGGGCCGTTGTCCAGATCCAGATCCAGGTTCAGGTCGCCCTGCTGCGGCTCGCTGGCACGCTTGCCACGCTTGGGCGAGGCGCTCTCGCGCGGTTCGCGCGCCGGCATGCTCACCGAAGGCAGATCATGCTCATCCAGCTGCGGTTCCTTATGGGTATCCAGCACGCGGGATGGCCCCAACAATTCGGCATTGCCATCGTCATCCGGCAAATTGGAAAGATTGCGATCAAGGCGGAACTTCAATTTGCCCTTGCCGCCGCGCATGCGCCGCCAGCCATCAAAAAGAATACCGGCGATAACAATAACGCCGATGACGATCAGCCACTCGCGCAGACCGATTTCCATGTAATCCCGTGCCTCTATAAAAAATGCTGAAAAATAAGAGGTTTACAATCTGCAAACCGCTTTAAAACGTGGCGCCAACTCTATGTTCTGAATGGCGTTTTGCCCACGCATAGGAAAAATTGACATTAAACTAGCACGACCAAAGACAACTTTACACCGTCTGTCGCAATGCTCAGGGCCAATATCTTGCGCAATAAGGGAAAATCCCCAACTTGCCCCCGACAGCCACCTCAAACCTGCGGACTCAGGCGTCCACCATCGCCATCGCCTCCTCGACATCCACGGCCACCAGACGCGAACATCCCGGTTCGTGCATCGTCACCCCCATCAACTGGTCAGCCATTTCCATGGCGATCTTATTGTGGGTGATATAGATGAACTGCACTGTCTGCGACATCTCTTTGACCAGCTTTGCATAGCGTCCAACGTTAGCGTCATCCAGCGGAGCGTCAACTTCGTCGAGCATGCAGAAAGGCGCCGGGTTCAACTTGAAGATAGCGAATACCAGGGCCAGTGCGGTCAAAGCCTTTTCACCACCGGAGAGCAAATGAATGGTGCTGTTCTTCTTGCCAGGAGGACGCGCCATGATTGTCACCCCTGTATCGAGTAGATCTTCGCCAGTCAGTTCCAAATAAGCGCTGCCGCCACCGAAAACTTTTGGAAACAATGCCTGCAAACCACCATTGATCTGGTCGAAGGTGTCCTTGAAACGATTGCGGGTTTCCTTGTCGATCTTGCGGATGACGTTTTCCAGGGTCTCCAGAGCCTGCACCAGGTCGGCATCCTGGGCATCCAGGTAGCGCTTGCGCTCGGACTGCTGCTGGTACTCGTCAATGGCCGCCAGGTTGATGGCGCCCAGCCGCTGGATTCGCGCAGCGATCCGCTCCAGCTCTTCCTCGGCGGCCTGTTCACTGGCCTCTCCCGTGAGCGTGGCCAGCACGCCCTCCAGATCATAGCCGTCGGCCAGCAATTGCTCCTGCAAGGTCTTGCGCCGCACGCTCAGGGCCTGCCACTCCATCCGCTGCTGCTCCAGCTGCCCACGGATCAATTGCGATTGCTGCTCGGCCTGGTTACGGCGCTTCTCGGCATCGCGCAACTCCCGATCGGCATCCTCCATGGCGATCTGCGCGCTCTTGAGCTCGACATCCACGCTCATGCGTTTTTCCAGCAACTCCTCGAGCTTGAGGCGCAATTCTTCCAGCGGGGCCTCCCCCTCCTCCAGGTTGAGGCTCAACTGCTCACGCTTCTCGGTCAGGCGCTCCGACTGCATCTCCAGGCGCTCCAGCGCCTGGCGGGTAGAGTCGTGCTGGGCCTTGAGCGAACCCATGCGCACGGCCAACTGATGGGCATGGTCCTTGTGCTGGCGAGCCTCCTGGCGTATCCGGTCAAGGCGTTCACGCAGGCTGTCGCGCTGGGCCAGCAGCAGTTCGCGCTGCTCGGTGTCCAGCGCCATGCTGTCCAGGGCCTCTTGCAACTGCAGGCGCGCCTCGCCAATCTGTTCGTGCTCCAGCTCGCGCTGCTCACCCAGCTCCAGCAGTTCTTCATCGAGGCGACTGCGGCGCAGGTTCAACTGCTCGGCCTTGGCCTTGCCAGCCGAGAGCAAAGCCTTCAACTCACCTTGCTGGCGAGCTTCGTCCTGTAACAGGCGCCGCAGGTGCTCACGACCGTTTTCCTGCTGGCGCTGCTGCGCTCGCAGGTTAAGCAGTTGGCTTTCCAGGTCCTCGACACTGGCTTCGCGCTCATCGCGCTCAAGAAGCAGTTGCTGGATCTCCTGGCCTCGGGCCAACACGCCACTTTCCGCCTCGCCGGCCCGACGCACCCGCAGAAAATGCCGGCCGACCCAGTAACCATCGCGACTGATCAGGCTCTGCCCCGCAGCCAGCTGGCCACGCAGGGCCAGGGCCTGCTCCAGGCTGTCCACCGGCTTGACCTGGCCCAGCCAGGGCGCCAGGTCGACCTGGGACTGCACCTTGTCCAACAAGCTGCCTGGCATGGATGCAAGCTCGCCTGGCAGGCTCAACAGACGCAGGTCGCCCTGCTCGAAACCCGCCAGGTCGATAGCGGAAAAATCCTCGACCAACACCGCGTGCAGATCGGCGCCCAGTACGGTTTCCACCGCCAGTTCCCAGCCCGCCTCCACCTGCATGCCATCGGCCAGGCGTGGCTGCTCGGCCAGTTGCTGCTCACGCAGCCATTGGGCGGTGCCGGTGCCTGGGTCCAACGCGGCCTGCTGCAAGGCCTCTAATGAGGCCAAGCGCCCGTTGAGTCGTTGCAATTCACCCTGGGCCTGCTGCTGGGCCTGACTGGCCTGCTGCAGTTGCTGGCGCAGTTGCTCCAGGCGTTCGACCTGGGACTCTTCGCTAGCCTGCAAATCCTCCAGGGTCGCCTCACTGGCGGCCAGTTGTTCGTTGAGTTCGAGCATCGCCGCATCTTCGGGATCGGCGGTCAGTTGCTCGCGCTCTTCGCCCAGGCGCCGCTGGCGTTCGGCCAGGCGCTCCAGGCTGGCTTCCAGTTGCTGGATGCGCGACTGCTGTACTTCCGCCTGGCGCCTTGGCTCGGCGGAGCTGAGGTTGAAGGCATCCCACTGCTCCTGCCAGCCATGCATGGTGGTCTCGGACTCTTCCAGGGTCGCCGCGGCTTCCTCGGCAGCCGCACTGCTGACCTCCTGCTCGGGCTCGAGCATCGCCAGCTCTTCGCCCAGGGTCGCCAGCAAGGTGCGGTCATGCCCCAGGTGCGACTCGGTCTCCAGGCGCGCGCGCTCGGCTTCTTTCAGATCGTCCTGCAACTGGCGCAGGCGCTGCTGGCCGTGCTGGATGCTCTGCTCGACCCGGGCGATATCGCCGCCGACCGAATAGAAGCGCCCCTGCACCTGGTTGAAACGCTCGGACAGCTCGTGGTGACCATCACGCAGGCGCTCGATGGCGGCATCGGCATTGCGCTGTTCGGCCACCAGTGCCTCGAAGCTGACCTCCTGGCTGCCGATCACCGACTCGCGCTGCCCCACCTGCTCGTTCAGCGCCTGCCAGCGCAGGGCCGACAGCTGCGCCTTGAGCTGGCGCTCCTCGGCCTTGTATTCCTGGTACTTCTCGGCAGCCTGGGCCTGGCGGTGCAAGCGCTCGAGCTGGCGCTCCAGCTCCTCGCGCAGGTCGGTCAGGCGGGCCAGGTTCTCATGGGTGCGGCGAATACGGTTTTCCGTCTCGCGCCGACGCTCCTTGTATTTGGAGATGCCGGCGGCTTCCTCGATGAAGTTGCGCAGGTCCTCGGGCTTGGCTTCGATCAACTTGGAGATCATGCCCTGCTCGATGATCGAGTAGCTGCGTGGCCCGAGGCCGGTGCCGAGGAAGATGTCGGTGATGTCGCGGCGACGGCACTTGGCGCCGTTCAGGTAGTAGCTGTTCTGGCTGTCGCGGGTCACCTTGCGTCGAATGGAGATCTCCGCATAGGCCGCGTACTCACCCACCAGGGTGCCATCGGAATTGTCGAATACCAGCTCGATGCTCGCCTGGCTCACCGGCTTGCGGCTGGTGGAGCCATTGAAGATGACGTCGGTCATCGACTCGCCACGCAGGTTCTTGGCAGAGCTTTCGCCCATGACCCAGCGCACGGCGTCGATGATGTTCGACTTGCCGCAGCCATTGGGCCCGACCACCGCCGCCATGTTACTGGGGAAGTTGACCGTGGTTGGATCGACGAAGGACTTGAACCCCGCCAGCTTGATGCACTTGAGTCGCACGTTTACGCATCCGCCAGGGCAGACACCACCAGGTCGCTGCTGCGCTGGCCGTAGGCCGTCAGCACCCGGCGGATCTGCGCCAGGTCACGGGCCAGTACCGCAGCCAGCAATTGCTCGAACAGTGCCAGGTACTCGCTCATGGACGCCTTGCGCTGGTCCAGCGCCAGGTAATAGGCGCGACTCATGGCCGGCTGCAGGTTCTCGACGGTCTCCTGCAGGTACGGATTGTTGGCGAAGGGATAGGCCGCACGCATCACGTTGAAGCTGTCTTCGACGAATGCACGGATGTCCTGGCCCTGGTAGGCGCTCTCCAGGCGTTGCTGGATCTGCAGGAAAGGCGCCATTTCGCTCTGCTGCTGCCACCCAGTGGCCACCGAGTTGCCCAGCAGGATGTACATCTCGCCCATCAGGGTGCAGAGGCTACGGACCTTGTGCTCGGTGAGCTCGGTCACGTGGGCGCCACGGCGCGGCAGGATGGCGATCAGATGGCGGCGCTCCAGGATCAGCAAGGCCTCGCGGACCGAGCCGCGACTGACATTGAGGGCCAAGGTGACCTTCTGTTCCTGAATGCGCTCACCAGGCTTGAGATCCCCGCGAATGATACGTTCGGCGAGGTGGTGAGCAATTTGCTCGGCGAGGCTGTCCGGCGCCTTGAACGTCATGGTTTTCCTTCAAAATCTTTAATCGGCACAAGCGGCGAAGTGTAGCGCAATTGATACCCCGGCGCGGAGTGCCACGGCAGCGGAATTTGCCATGAAACCGGCAGATAAGCGGCTGTTGGTCGGTCACGGACACCCAGCCTCCAACCCTGCACCGGCGCGCCCCGGGATCTTGGTCATACTTGAATTGTTGGGCGATGAAATTTCCTGACCTTTAAGTCAGAAAATAATTGACCGAAAAGTCAGACATGACTAAATTCGGCTCACGTCGCTTAACAACAATAATGAGTCTGCGAGGCCTTCCGTGATCCAGTTTCTCCTCAACCAGGAGCTCCGTAGCGAGCATGCCCTGGACCCGAACCTGACCGTGCTCAATTACCTGCGCGAACACCTGGGCAAGCCCGGCACCAAGGAAGGCTGTGCCAGCGGTGACTGCGGTGCCTGTACCGTAGTGGTCGGCGAGTTGCAGGTGGACGCCCAGGGCGGTGAATCCATTCGTTATCGCAGCCTCAACTCGTGCCTGACCTTCGTCTCGTCCCTGCACGGCAAGCAGTTGATCAGCATCGAAGGCCTCAAGCATCAGGGCCGCTTGCACAGCGTGCAGCAGGCCATGGTCGACTGCCACGGCTCGCAGTGCGGCTTCTGCACCCCGGGTTTCGTCATGTCGTTGTTCGCCCTGCAGAAGAACAGCAGCCAGCCCGACAGCCACAAGGCCCACGAAGCCCTGGCCGGCAACCTCTGCCGCTGCACCGGCTACCGCCCCATCCTCGCGGCGGCGCAGCAGGCGTGCAGCAGCGGCCAATGCGATCAGTTCGACACGCGCCAGGCCGAGACCATCGCCCGCCTCAAGGCCATTGCCCCCAAGGACACCGGCGAGCTCAACAGCGGTGACAAGCGCTGCCTGGTGCCCCTGACCGTCGCCGACCTGGCCGACCTCTACGACGCCTATCCCCAGGCTCGCCTGCTGGCCGGCGGCACCGACCTGGCACTGGAGGTAACGCAGTTCCACCGCACCCTGCCCGTGATGATCTACGTCGGCAATATCGCCGAGCTCAAGCGTATCGAGTACTTCGACGACCGCCTGGAAATCGGTGCGGCCACTCCCCTCACCGATTGCTACGACGCCCTGCGCGGTGAGTACCCGGACTTCGGCGAACTGCTGCAACGCTTCGCCTCGCTGCAGATCCGCAACCAGGGCACCCTGGGCGGCAATATCGGCAACGCCTCGCCCATTGGCGACTCGCCGCCGCTGCTGATCGCCCTGGGCGCACAGATCGTGCTGTGCAAGGGCCAGGTGCGCCGGACGCTGGCCCTGGAGGATTACTTCATCGACTACCGCGTCACCGCTCGCCAGGACAGCGAGTTCATCGAGAAGATCATCGTGCCCCGCGCCAGCGCCGAGCGCCAGTTCCGCGCCTACAAGGTGTCCAAGCGCCTGGACGACGATATCTCCGCGGTCTGTGCAGCCTTCAACCTGCGGATAGTCGACGGCGTGATCAAGGAAGCGTGCATCGCCTTCGGCGGCATGGCCGCCACTCCCAAGCGTGCCAGGCACTGCGAGGCGATCCTGACCGGCGCCGACTGGACCCAGGCGAGCATCGAGCAGGCCTGCGCGGCCCTGGCCCAGGACTTCACGCCGCTCTCGGATTTTCGCGCGAGCAAGGAGTACCGCCTGCTGAGCGCGCAGAACCTGCTGCGCAAGTACTTCATCGAACTGCACACACCGCACATCGAGACCCGGGTGACCGCTCATGTCTAACCAGCACAAGGTCGAAAAGACCCAGGACGAACTCACGGCCCTGTTTCGCCAGGACCTGACCACCGGCGTCGGTCGCAGCGTCAAGCACGACAGCGCCGAAAAACACGTCTCCGGCGAAGCGGTGTACATCGACGACCGCCTGGAATTCCCCAACCAGCTGCACGTCTATGCCCGGCTCTCGGACCGCGCCCACGCCCGGATCATCAGCATCGATACCGCGCCCTGCCATGCCTTCGAAGGGGTACGCATCGTCATCACCCACGAGGACATTCCCGGCCTCAAGGACATCGGCCCGCTGCTGCCCGGCGACCCGTTGCTGGCCATCGATACCGTGCAATACGTCGGCCAGCCGGTGCTGGCGGTGGCCGCCCGCGACCTGGATACCGCACGCCAGGCCGCCATGGCGGCGATCATCGAGTACGAGGACCTGGAGCCGGTGCTGGACGTAGTCGAGGCCCTGCGCAAGCGCCACTTCGTGCTCGACAGCCACACCCACCAGCGCGGCGACTCGGCCAGCGCCCTGGCCAGCGCCAGGCACCGCATCCAGGGCACCCTGCACATCGGCGGCCAGGAACACTTCTACCTGGAGACCCAGATCTCCTCGGTGATGCCCACCGAGGACGGCGGCATGATCGTCTACTGCTCGACCCAGAACCCCACCGAAGTGCAGAAGCTGGTGGCCGAGGTGCTGGATGTCTCGATGAACAAGATCGTGGTGGACATGCGCCGCATGGGTGGCGGCTTCGGCGGCAAGGAAACCCAGGCTGCCAGCCCTGCCTGCCTGTGCGCGGTGATCGCGCGCCTCACCGGCCAGCCGACCAAGATGCGCCTGCCCCGGGTCGAGGACATGCTGACGACCGGCAAGCGCCACCCCTTCTACATCGAATACGACGTGGGCTTCGACGATAGCGGCCGGCTGCACGGCATCCAGCTGGAGCTGGCGGGCAACTGCGGCTGCTCGCCGGACCTGTCGGCCTCCATCGTCGACCGGGCGATGTTCCACGCCGACAACTCGTACTACCTGGGCGACGCCACGGTCAACGGCCACCGCTGCAAGACCAACACGGCCTCCAACACCGCCTATCGCGGTTTCGGCGGCCCCCAGGGCATGGTCGCCATCGAGGAAGTGATGGATGCCATCGCCCGTCACCTGCACCTGGACCCGCTGGCCGTGCGCAAGGCCAACTACTACGGCAAGACCGAGCGCAACGTCACCCATTACTACCAGACCGTCGAGCACAACATGCTCGAGGAAATGACCGCCGAACTGGAAGCCAGCAGCCAGTATGCCGAGCGCCGCGAAGCCATCCGGCTGTACAACGCCAACAGCCCGGTGCTGAAGAAAGGCCTGGCCCTGACCCCGGTGAAGTTCGGCATCTCCTTCACCGCCAGCTTCCTCAACCAGGCCGGCGCGCTGGTCCACGTCTACACCGACGGCAGCATCCACCTCAACCATGGCGGCACCGAAATGGGCCAGGGCCTGAACACCAAGGTGGCCCAGGTGGTGGCCGAGGTCTTCCAGGTCGATATCGGCCGGGTGCAGATCACCGCCACCAATACCGACAAGGTGCCCAATACCTCGCCGACCGCGGCCTCCAGCGGAGCCGACCTCAACGGCAAGGCGGCGCAGAACGCGGCGCAGACCATCAAGGACCGGCTGGTGGAGTTCGCCGCGCGCAAGTACCAGGTCAGCGAGGAAGACGTGGAGTTCCACAACGGCCACGTGCGGGTTCGCGAGCTGATCCTGACCTTCGAGGAACTGATCCAGCAGGCGTATTTCGCCCAGGTGTCGCTGTCCAGCACCGGCTTCTACAAGACGCCGAAGATCTACTACGACCGCGCCCAGGCCCGTGGCCGGCCGTTCTACTACTTTGCCTTCGGCGCGGCCTGCGCCGAGGTGCTCGTCGATACCCTGACCGGCGAATACAAGATGCTGCGCACCGATATCCTGCATGACGTCGGCGCCTCGCTGAACCCGGCCATCGACATCGGCCAGGTGGAAGGCGGCTTCATCCAGGGCATGGGCTGGCTGACCACCGAGGAATTGGTATGGAACGCCAAGGGCAAGCTGATGACCAACGGCCCGGCCAGCTACAAGATCCCGGCGGTGGCCGACATGCCGGCGGACCTGCGGGTCAAGCTGGTGGAAAACCGCAAGAACCCGGAAGACACGGTGTTCCACTCCAAGGCAGTGGGTGAGCCGCCGTTCATGCTCGGCATCGCCGCCTGGTGCGCCATCAAGGATGCGGTGGCCAGCCTCGGCGACTACCGGCACCAGCCACGGATCGACGCCCCGGCGACCCCGGAGCGGGTGCTCTGGGGTTGTGAACAGATGCGCCAGCTGCAGGTGGCGAAGGCCGTAGAGAGCGAATCCGAGCTGGCTCCGCTCTAGCCCCAGGTGCGCCTGTCGCGGGCAGCCTGGCTCCTACCGTAGGAACCAGGCTGCCCGCGATGAGGCCGGAACAGACAACAGCGATGTCGAGGTGAACATGTACAACTGGATCAGCGCCCTCGCCGACCTGCAGAACCAGGGTGAGCCCTGCGTGCTGGTGACCATCATCGAAGAGCTGGGCTCGACCCCGCGCAACGCCGGTTCGAAGATGGTGGTCAGCGCCAGCCGGGCCTTCGACACCATCGGCGGCGGCCACCTGGAATACAAGGCCATGCAGATCGCCCGGCAGATGCTCGCCAGCGGCCAGCAGGGCACGCATTTGGAGCGCTTCAGCCTCGGCGCCAGCCTCGGCCAGTGCTGCGGTGGGGCCACGGTGCTGCTGTTCGAGCCCATGAGCCAGGTGCAGGCGCAAATTGCCGTATTCGGTGCCGGCCATGTCGGCCGCGCCCTGGTACCCTTGCTCGCCGCGCTGCCCTGCCGGGTACGCTGGATCGACTCGCGGGAGCAGGAATTCCCCGAACAGATTCCCCAGGGGGTACGCAAGATCGTCAGCGAGGAACCGGTGGACGAGATCGACGACCTGCCCCCAGGCAGCTATTGCATCATCATGACCCATAATCACCAGCTGGACCTGGAGTTGACCGCCGCCCTGCTCAAGCGCAACGATTTCACCTATTTCGGCCTGATCGGCTCCAGGACCAAGCGGGTGAAGTTCGAACATCGCCTGCGCGATCGCGGCTTCGACGCCGCCACCGTGCAACGCATGCGTTGCCCCATGGGGCTGGGCGAGGTCAAGGGCAAGCTGCCCGTGGAAATCGCCATCTCCATCGCCGGTGAAATCATCGCCACCTACAACGCCCATTTCGGCCAGCCCAGCGTCACCGCCGAACCCATTGCCCAGCTGCTGCCGGCCTCGCGCCGCAGCCAGGCCTCGAACTGAAACAGCCACACACTTGAGAATGACCATGTCCCAGACTCGCAAAGCCTACCGTGCCGCCATCCTGCACAGCATCGCCGACCCGGCGGAGGTCGGAATCGAAGCCTCCTACGAGTACTTCGAGGACGGCCTGCTGGTGGTGGAGAACGGCCGGATCAGCGCCCTCGGCCATGCCAGCGAACTGCTCGCGAGCCTGCCCGCCGAGGTGCCGGTGAACCATTACCCGGACGCGCTGATCACCCCGGGCTTCATCGACACCCATATCCACCTGCCACAGACCGGCATGGTCGGCGCCTACGGCGAGCAACTGCTGGACTGGCTCAATACCTACACCTTCCCCTGCGAAAGCCAGTTCGCCGACCGGGCCCACGCCGACGAAGTGGCCGATGTGTTCATCAAGGAACTGCTGCGCAACGGCACCACCACCGCCCTGGTGTTCGGCAGCGTGCACCCGCAGTCGGTGGACGCCTTTTTCAGCGCCGCGCAGAAGCTCGACCTGCGGATGATCGCCGGCAAGGTGATGATGGACCGCAACGCCCCGGACTACCTGGTCGACACCGCCGAGTCCGGCTACCAGGACAGCAAGGCGTTGATCGAACGCTGGCATGGCAAGGGCCGCCTGCACTACGCAGTGACCCCGCGCTTCGCCCCCACCAGCACCCCGCAGCAGCTGACCCTGGCTGGCCAGTTGCTCAAGGAGTATCCCGATCTCTACATGCAGACCCACATCAGCGAGAACCTGCAGGAGATCGAATGGGTCAAGGAGCTGTTCCCCGAGCGCAAGGGCTACCTGGACGTCTACGACCACTACCAGTTGCTGGGCGAACGCTCGGTGTTCGCCCATGGCGTGCACCTGTGCGACGACGAGTGCGCGCGCCTGGCGCAGACCGGCTCGGCGGTGGCCTTCTGCCCGACCTCGAACTTCTTCCTCGGCAGCGGCCTGTTCAACCTGCCGATGGCCGAGAAGCACAAGCTCAATGTCGGCCTGGGCACCGATATCGGCGCCGGCACCAGCTTCTCGCTGCTCAACACCCTCAATGAGGCCTACAAGGTCATGCAGTTGCAGGGCGCGCGCCTGAGTCCGTTCAAATCCCTGTACCTGGCCACCCTCGGCGGCGCCCGGGCCCTGCGCCTGGAAGAACGAATCGGTACCCTGCACCCCGGCACCGACGCCGACTTCCTGGTGCTGGACTACAAGGCCACGCCGCTGCTGGAGTACCGCCTGCAACAGGCCAAGAGCATCGCCGAGACCCTGTTCGTGCTGATGACCCTGGGCGACGACCGCACCGTGCTGCAGACCTACGCCGCCGGCCAGCAAGTGCACCAGCGCTGATCGCCCCCAACGCCAAGCATCCCCCGCTCGACGCCGCTCGACCGGGGGATTTTTCATGGTGTCGCAACCTGCTGCGCACGCTTGCGCCGACCATCGGCAAAGCGCTCACGCGGATGGGCCCGCACTGCGTATCATCTGCCCCGTCGCCCGGGCCCTGCTGCTCTGTCCCGGGCCCCATGGAGCAACAAGGGGCATCGCCGCAGGCCGCCCCCGAACCGGAAGAAAACACATGAGAGAGCTAGCCGAACTCGGCATCTACTACCAGAACTGCGTCATCGAACGGCCCATCCCGAGCCTGGATGAGATCGCCGAATTCCAGGCCAGGCAGGGCGTCACCCTGCCCGCGGACTACCTGCAGTTCCTGCGCACGGTCAATGGCGGCGCGCCCACGCTGAACTTCTTCGAGAACGACGAGGCCGCCTTCGCCATCGAGGCCTTCCACTACCTGGCCCTGGAAAACGATCCGGACGACAGCTACAGCATCGCCGTGGCCTCCGAGTGGCCTTGCGAGGAACTGGGCAGGAAGGTGATCGCCATCGCCGGGGACGGCAGCGGCGACCAACTCATCATCGACCCGAGCCTGGGCCCCGAGGTGCGCCTGTGGCGACACGACGACGGTAGCGAGCCGGAGATTCTCGCCCCCAGCTTCGAGGCGTTGCTGGCCGGCCTCAAGCCCGATCCGGAAGAGGACGAGTAAAGCACCGGCCAGTGATCAGCGGTGTTGAACGAGCCCCGGGGGCTTTGACTCCAGGGGCCACCGCTCCAGCTAGAAGGTCACTTCCAGGTTCAGGGTCGGTGCCGAAGTGCGAGTGCCACGGCCGCCATCCACGCCGAACTTGTTGTGCCAGTACTCGTAGCCAACCCCGAGGTAGAGGTTGGGCTTGACGTTCTTGCCCGGCAGCACGGCGAACATCAACGAGGTGCGCATCAGGGTTTCCGGAGCCGTGTCACGGCCGTTGTAGTCATGGCCCTTCTCCCCGATGTAGTTGACGAAGCCCTGGAACTTGGCCGCATGGCTGCCCACCTCGAATGGCCGCATCCAGGCCAGGTTGAGCAGGTAGGTATCGTCGAAGGTATGGTCCGGGTCCTTGGCCCCCGGGATGCCCGAATGGTTGTTTTCCTTGTAGTACAGCAGGCTCAGGTCGAACACACCGACGGTGTTGAACTTCAGGGTCGGGCCGAACACCAGGGCGCGTTTCTTCGCCGACCCCAAGTTGTTGTTGCGGCTGGCGTCGAAACCCAGGGTCAGGGCGTAGTCCTTGACCAGGCCTGTGCCCAGGGGCGTATCCAGCACCCGTGAGGCGAAGAGCTGGTGACGATAGACGCCATACACTTCGCTGCTGCCCTTGTTGGTGCCCTTGCGCGGGTCGTCGTTGTCGGAGAGCAGCACGTCCAGGTGCAGGTAGTTGCTGCCGTACTGGTAGCCGCTGGCGTGGGTGAAGCTGTAGATGCGCTTGCTGATGTAGTGCGGGTTGTTGGGATTGGTGAATTCCTTGCCATAGCGAAAGCCCACGCTATTGCTCATCCATTCCAGGGCGGTCGCTTGCCCCGCTCCGACCAAGGTCATCAGCAGGGTCGCGCCTTGTAGTGCCTTTTTCATTTTTATTATGTCCTGTGGCGGTGTGGCTCATGACAGCTTCGCTGGCTGCCGACCGGCGCAGTATCGGCACAAGCGCCGCAGGAGCCAAAGCACAGAATATCGCCCGGCGTGCTGCCAAAACGGCAGCACCGGGCTAATGCCGGTCAGTTAAGCGAGGCGATCCCCTATAGGCGCGAAGCTTGCTCGCAAGGGTCGTCAACGGTGGCGCGTATTGACTGGGTAAACGCAGCGCTCTGAAGCCCATCGCGGGTACGCCTCGCTCCTACAACTTCCTTAGCTGATCGACATTGAGCGTCGGCTGGCGGCAAGTGCGCTCGGCGCGCTGGCGTGCACCGATCTCTTCATCGAGCAAATGAGCCAGGACCTCCACCGCGCCAGGCAATTCGCGACCGCTGCGGGCATAAAGCCCCAGGTCACTGTAGATGCCGCCCTGGTCGCTCAAGGGGATGTGCAGCAACTCCCCCTTGGCCAGGTCCGCTTCGACCCCGATTCGGGTCTGGAAAGCCACGCCCATGCCGTGCCGGGCCATCTGCCGGGCCAGCTCCAGGGAATTGCTTTGCAATGGCGGCTTGTCCAACAGTCCCAGGCCTTTGTGCAAGGGCGCCAGCAAGTGATGGATCGAGAGCTGGCTCTTGGCCAGGATCAGGCCGTGCTCGGCGCAAGTGGCGAAATTCACGCTGCCGCGGTCGGCCAGGGGATGCTCGGGACTGACCAGCGCCCCCAGGCGAAAGTGACCAACGCTCAGTTGACGAATCTCCGGCGCCCTGGGCAAGGCGAACGCCAGGCCCAGGTCGGCGCGGTTATTGATCAGCGCCAGGGGGATCGCCTGTGAGCCCTGCACAGTGACACCGATCGTCACCTGAGGATGCAGGCTACGCATGCGCCTGAGCACCGCGGGCAACAACTCGACCGTAGCCCCCTCCACCGTGGCGATCTCCACATGCCCACTCTTCAGGCCGCGCAAGGCATCGAACTCCAGCCGCACTCGCTCCAGGTCTTGCAGCACAAGGCTGACATGGCGACTGAAGACTTCCCCGGCCAGGGTCAAGCGCAAGCCACCGGGCAAGCGCTCGAACAGCGATGCACCGATCTCGTCCTCGATCTTGAGGATCTGCCGATTCACGGCCGAAGACGCGACATTCAAGCGCCGGGCCGCCTCGCGGATCGAGTGGCAGCGACGCACCATGTCGAAATAATGGATCGCGGAAGAATGAATACGCAGCGCTCTGCCGCTCATGCCCTGGACTCCTTGCGCGGGACGAAAGGCGACCTCGGGCCGGCAAAATGCCGGCCGCAGGCCTCAAGGCAGCAACTGTATACAATTAACTTAATAAATTAAAACAATCTGTCGCCCGCGACTCTTCATCTTCGCCAAACGAAAATCCCCCGCCCCATGAGCCATGGAGCGGGGGATTCTTAACAGGGCAAGAGCATTACAGCTTGGCGCTGGAGCGACCTGGCTTCTTGGTTTGCAGCAGGTGCGAAAACACCGCGTGCAAGTCGTCCGAGGCACTTTCCTCGTCGAGATTGAGCTTGCTGTCGATGTGATCCATGTGATGCATCATCAGGTTCACCGCCAACTCGGCATCCCGGGCCTCGATGGCATCGATCAGCTGGGTGTGCTCATCGTAGGAGCAATGGGAGCGGTTGCCACTTTCATACTGGGCGATGATCAGCGAAGTCTGGGACACCAGGCTGCGTTGGAAGCTGATCAGCGGGGCATTTTTCGCCGCCTCCGCCAGCTTCAGGTGGAACTCGCCGGAAAGGCGGATGCCGGCACCACGATCGCCACGGGAAAAGCTGTCGCGCTCCTCGTTGACCATCTGCCGCAACTCCAGCAACTGCTCAGTGGTGGCGTGCTGCACGGCCAGCTCGGTGATGGCCCGCTCCACCAGGCGCCGGGCGAGGAACACCTGGCGCGCTTCCTCGACGCTCGGGCTGGCCACTACCGCCCCACGGTTGGGACGCAGCAGCACCACGCCTTCATGGGCCAGACGCGACAAGGCGCGACGGATGATGGTACGGCTGACTCCGAAGATCTCCCCCAACGCCTCTTCGCTCAACTTGGTGCCGGGCGCCAGGCGCTGCTCGAGGATGGCCTCGAAGATGTGCGCGTAGACGATATCGTCCTGGGTACCGCTGCGACCGGCCTTGCCTGCTCGCGGTTGTTTCTTCAGGGGTTGCAACTGTTCGTTCATGGGCACTCGGGTCGGGAGGACTGCGGCGATGTCAGCGTGACTTTAATACGCCACGGTGGGTCGCTGGCAAGTATCGCGTTAAAACAAGCGCACATTGTACACAACCCTTGAGGATCATTAGTAGCGACTGTTTTCGCCTGCCACGACTGTACGGCTGTTTGCAGCCGCGGCTGTATGGCAATGTCCCGCCACTTTTGAGTTTAGGCTTGCCCCCCGGACCTCAGTACCCGCCCATTGCACGCCCAGCGTGGATCAACAGGCCACAACCGTCCGTTGCGTCTTTCAAGAACAAGGAAACAGCAGCAATGCCCGATGCCACTCCCGCGCAATTGCGCCCTCTGGCCGACACTTCGCCTTCTGCCATCGTGGCTGGCTTCATCGCCATGATGACCGGCTACACCAGCTCCCTGGTCCTGATGTTCCAGGCCGGCCAGGCCGCTGGCCTGAGCAGCGGCCAGATTTCCTCGTGGATCTGGGCCCTGTCCATCGGCATGGCGGTGTGCAGCATCGGCCTGTCCCTGCGCTATCGCACCCCCATCACCATCGCCTGGTCGACTCCCGGCGCCGCACTGCTGATCACCAGCCTGGGAGGCGTGACCTACGGCGAAGCCATCGGCGCCTATATCACCTGTGCGGTGCTGGTCATCATTTGCGGGCTCACCGGCAGCTTCGAGCGCCTGGTGAAAAAGATCCCGGCTTCCCTCGCAGCCGCCCTGTTGGCGGGAATCCTGTTCAAGATCGGCAGCGAGATCTTCGTCGCCGCCCAACATCGCACGGGACTGGTGCTGGGCATGTTCTTCACTTACCTGGTGGTCAAGCGCCTGTCGCCGCGCTATGCGGTGCTGGCAGCGCTGCTGATCGGTACCGCCCTCTCCGGCTTGATGGGGCTGCTGGACTTCAGTCATTTCCAGCTGGAAGTGGCCACCCCGGTCTGGACCACGCCGCACTTCTCCCTCGCCGCCACCATCAGCATCGGTATCCCGCTGTTCGTGGTCGCCATGACCTCGCAGAACATGCCTGGCGTCGCCGTGCTGCGCGCCGACGGCTACAACGTACCGGCCTCGCCACTGATCACCGCCACCGGCCTGGCCTCGTTGCTGCTGGCCCCCTTCGGTTCCCATGGCATCAACCTGGCAGCGATCAGCGCAGCGATCTGCACCGGCCCCCATGCCCATGAAGACCATGGCAAGCGCTACACCGCAGCGGTCTGGTGCGGGATCTTCTATGGCGTCGCGGGGACCTTCGGCGCGACCCTGGCCGCCTTGTTCGCGGCCTTGCCCAAGGAGCTGGTGCTGTCGATCGCCGCCCTGGCGCTGTTCGGCTCCATCATCAACGGCCTGAGCATCGCCATGAGCCAGAGCAAGGAGCGTGAAGCGGCGCTGATCACCTTCATGGTCACGGCATCCGGCTTGACCCTGTTCTCCGTGGGCTCGGCATTCTGGGGCATCGTTGCCGGCGTCCTGACCCTGATAATCCTGAACTGGCGCAATGCGTGAAGCCGGTGCCCGGCCTGCCGGGCAAAAGGCGCCCACGACAAGGCCCGGGACTGGCCCGAGGCAGAAACGGCAAGCATTAGGGAAAAATCGACAGGTTGCCCTGGGGCAACAACGCATGGACGGCCCGGACGGGCCGCCCATGCATGACATCACGCGGTCGGGTTGATCGCGTTGTCCGGGTACCAGACGTCCAGCAGCGGGCTGACTTCAACGTTGGTCAGCTCGGTGCGAGCCTTGAGCCAGGCCTCTACGGTGGCACGCTGCTCTTCGCTGACCGAACCACGCTTGCTCAGGCAAACCAGGCCGAAGTCGTCGCCGCCGACATAACCCAGGCCGTTGGCTTCCATCGCCTCTTTGAGAAATGCGTCGAGGAAAGCGTCGATGGCTTCATCGGACAGATCTTCTTTGAAATCCAGGTTCAGCTCAAAACCCAACTCCTGGAACTCATCTACGCAGAGTTTTTTGCGCAGGCGGCGGGAACGGTTAGTGGCCATGGAACAATCCTCATAAGTAATAACGGGCGGCACTTTACCAGCTTAGCCGGGCGATTGCCTGACTCTATGGGAACGCCGGTCGGCCATTGGTAAAAAAAATCCCCCCCTGTCAGGCCGAGGTACGGCACAAGCCACTACACCTTGGGGCATAATGCCGACTCTTTCACGACCACTGAGGGATTTTTGTCTACACCCCTCGCCTTTTCTCCCCTCGACTGCAGGGTTCCATTTCCCATGATCAAATCGTTGCGCCCCCTACTGCTGGCCAGTGCCCTCCTCCCTCTGGCGTTCCAGGCCTACGCCGCCCCCGTCAACACCACCCTGACCCCGAAGGTGCAACAAGCCCTCAAGGCCGCCAAGCTCCCGGACAACGCCTTGTCCCTGGTGATGCTGCCCCTGAACGGACCAGGCACCCCGACCATTTTCAACGCCGATGTCTCGGTCAACCCGGCCTCCACCATGAAGCTGGTGACCACCTACGCCGCCCTGGAAATGCTCGGCCCGACCCACCAGTGGAAAACCGAGTTCTATACCGACGGCACCCTCAGTGGCGGCATCCTCAATGGCAACCTGTACCTCAAGGGCGGCGGCGACCCCAAGCTGAACATGGAGAAGCTCTGGTTGCTGATGCGCGACCTGCGCGCCAACGGCGTGCAGCAAGTCACGGGCGACCTGGTGCTGGACCGCAACTATTTCGTGCAACCGCAGTTGCCGGAATTCAATGACGATGGCAACGACGAGAACAAACCGTTCCTGGTCAAGCCCGACTCGCTGATGGTCAACCTCAAGGCCCTGCGCTTTGTCGCCCGCAACGATTCCGGGCGGGTATTGGTATCGGTGGAGCCGCCAATCGCCAAGATCCGCATCGACAACCAGGTCAAGGCCCTGGGCGGCAAGCAATGCACGGGGGACGTGCGCTACAACCCGGTGACCCAGGCCGACGGCAGCGTAATCGTCACGGTCGGCGGCCAACTGGGCGACGGCTGCAGTTCGCAGACCTACCTGTCGCTGCTGGACCACGCCACCTACACCGCCGGTGCGGTACGGGCGATCTGGAGCGAACTGGGCGGCAGCATCCAGGGCCAGGATCGCCTGGCCGTGGTGCCCAAGGATGCCAAGGTCCTGGCCCGGGCATTCTCCCCGGACCTGGCGGAAGTCATCCGCGACATCAACAAATACAGCAACAACACCATGGCCCAGCAATTGTTCCTGAGCCTGGGTGCCAAGTACCGCAACGAAGCCGATGGCGACGATGCCAAGGCCGCACAGCGGGTTATCCGCCAATGGCTGGCCAAGAAAGGCATTACCTCGCCGCACCTGGTGATGGAGAACGGCTCAGGCCTGTCCCGCGCCGAACGAGTCAGTGCCCGGGAGATGGCCGGCCTGCTGCAAGCGGCCTGGAAAAGCCCCTACGCCGCCGAGTTCATCAGCTCGATGCCGATCGCCGGCATGGACGGTACCATGCGCAAGCGCCTCAAGCGCACGGCGATGTCCGGTGAAGCCCATATCAAGACCGGCACCCTGAACACCGTCCGCGCCATCGCCGGCTACAGCCGCGACGACAATGGCAACACCTGGGCGGTGGTGGCGATCCTCAACGACCCACAACCGTTCGGCGCCTCCTCGGTGCTGGACCAGGTCCTGCTGGACCTGTACCGCCAGCCCAAGCTGGCCGCCAGCGCCTCGGCGCTGTAATCCCGCTGTCGACGGCGGCGCCAGGCGCGCCGTCGTCGCTGTTCAAGGCAGTTCTGGCTGGACCCGGTCGCGCCCAGCCTGCTTGGCGGCATAGACGCCGGAGTCAGCCCGCAGCAGCAAACCATCCGCCCCCTCGCCTTCATGCCAGCTGGCAATGCCGAAACTGGCTGTGACCGTCCCTACCGGATCGATCGGCAAGCCCCTCAGCCCCTGCCACAGCTCCTCGGCCAGGACCAGTGCCTGGCGGCCACTGGTGTCCGGGCACAGGAGCATGAACTCCTCGCCGCCAAGGCGGCAGAACACATCCGTGCGTCGCAGGCGCCGGCCGATGCGCTCGCAGACACTGCGCAACACCTGGTCGCCCACGGCATGGCCATACTGGTCGTTGATGCGCTTGAAGTGATCGATATCCAGCATGATCACCGCCATCTCGCCACCGCTGCGCTCCAGCCGCTGCATCTCGTGCTGCAACTGCTCCTGGAAATACCGCCGGTTGTAAATACCGGTCAGGGAGTCGGTGACCGACAGCGCCCGCAATTCTTCCTCGACCCGCTTGAGATCGGAGATATCCGAGATGTAGCCGTGCCATAGCACGCCGCCACCTGGCAAGCTCTCCGGGCTCGCCGCGCCGCGCATCCAGCGCAGGCCACGCTCCGGCAGGCAGACCCGGTACTCCTCGCGCCAAGGGCTCAAGTTCTGCGCCGAGACCCGGATCGACTGCGTGATTCGCTCCACGTCCTCCGGATGAATACGTTCGAACACCGACGCCGCATCCTCCTGCAGTTGTTGTGGATCGATCTCGTAGATCTCACGAATACCGTCGCTGGCGTAGGTGAAGCTGGTGTGCCCATCGGCGTCCATCTTGAACTGGTAGATGCCGCCAGGAACATGGGCGCTGAGTCTCTTGAGCAGGCGATCCCGGGCCGCCAGGGCCTCGTGCACGCGCTTGCGCTCGGTGATATCGATGCAAATCGCCAGGTGGCCGATCCACAACCCCTGATCATCGAGCACCGGGGTGGCCAGCATGTTCACCGACAAGTGACTGCCATCGCGGCGCACCAGGGTCCACTCCCTGGCCTCGTGCCCGGCCATCATGCCTTCCTCTACCAGCATCGCCTGGGACACCGGGATGGGCTTGCCATAGCGCTGGCTCAGGCTTTGCGCCCAGCTCTCCAGCTCCTGGGGCAGGTGCAGGCTTTCCAGGGTCAGGTGGCCCACTACTTCGGCGCTGCTGTAGCCGAGCATGTGCTCGGCGCCCGCGTTGAACGTGGTGATCACTCCACGCAGGTCGGTCGCGATGATCGCCACTTGGGTGGCGGCATTGAGCACGCTGCGCAGCTGGCTATGGGTGCCACGCAACTCCTGCTCGCGGCTGCGCAGTTGTGCCGTGCGGTGTTCGACCAGGGTCAGGGCCCGTTGCCGCTGGCTCACCAGCACATAGAGCAAGGCGCTGAGCAGCACGCTGAGCAGGCCACCTAGAATCACCAGGCTGCCCAGGGAAAAATGATTGGCATGCAGGAACGCCGCGCCGGGACGGATATCCACCTGGTAGTCACGGTCGGCCAGGCGCAGCAGCCGGCTAGCGGTCAGGTAGCTGTCGATCGGCGGGTTATTCGACTCATAGAGCACCTCGTGCCGGCCCTCAATGGACAGGTCGAGGATACGCACCGAGAGGTTGTCACTGGCCGGCACCGGCAGGCCGTCGGCCACCAGTTGCCGCAGGCTGATCACCGCCAGCACAAAACCATCGGGGCGCGACGACGTGCCTGCATTGTTCGCCGCGCGCCTGACTGGCGCTGCCAGCACCACACCCCTGGCATAGGCCGGATCGACCGCCACCAGGTGCACCGGCGGCGAGACGGCCATGCCGTCCCGTTCCCGCGCACGCTCCAGCGTCGCCCGACGCAGGGGCTGGGCCAGCAGGTCGTAGCCCAGCGGCGAGCCCATTGGACTCTGGGTCTGGCTGTAGAGCACCGGTGCATAGTCATCCTGGTCGCCAGCGGGTTCCATCTCGCCGGCAGCATTCAATTGCAGAATGCTGAACCCCGCCACGCCCTGCTCCCGTACCGCCTGCTCGAACGCCGGGCGCTGGGCCCGACTGACCAGCGGCGCCCAGGCGTAGGCCTGGGTACGACGCAACAGTGGCTTGGCGTAACCATCGAAATCCTGGCGCGTGACCTGATCGGAATTGACGAAGAACCGCCGCAAGCCGTCCAGGCGCTGCTCCTGGTCCTGAAAGCGTTCTTCGATACGGCTATAGCGCTCGCTGGCCAGCAACTGGAAGCGCTGGCGCAGCTGTTGCTTGTTCAGGTTGTAGGTGGACCAGGCCAGCAGCCCGGTCAGGATGCAACCGGCCAGCAGCACCAAAAGGGCCACCAGCCAGGCGGATACTTCTTCACTGATGAAACCCAGGATCTTCGGGCGTACCACATGCAACGGCATAAGTAGAACTCATCACGCCAGCGAGTTTGGGTGTCATTCGAACGTGTTGTGAGTTATAGCCATTAGCCATTAATTTGACCAGTATCAAGCCACTCCAAGGCCTGAAAATTCAGGCCCTGGGGGACTTATCCTGTCATCAGCGAGTGGTGATCTTCCAGGCACGGTGGATCTTGCCGTTACGGGCAAAATCCGGGTCGATGGTGCTCGCCGTGATCTCCTCCACCTGGTAGCGCGCAGCCAGGTTTTCATCCAGCTGGAACTTGCGGAAGTTGTTGGAGAAATACAGCACGCCGCCAGGTGCCAGGCGAGCCATGGCCAAGTCGAGCAACTGCACCTGGTCGCGCTGTACGTCGAACACCCCTTCCATGCGCTTGGAGTTGGAGAAGGTCGGCGGGTCGATGAAGATCAGATCGAACTCATCGCGGCAGGTGTCCAGCCAGGCCATCACATCGCCCTGCTCCAGGCGGTTCTTGTCGGAAAAACCATTGAGCGACAGGTTGCGCCGCGCCCAGTCCAGGTAGGTCTTCGACAGGTCGACGCTGGTGGTGCTGCGCGCTCCGCCCTTGGCGGCGTGCACGCTGGCCGTGGCGGTGTAGCAGAACAGGTTGAGGAAGCGCTTGCCGGCCGCCTCCTTCTGGATGCGCATGCGCATCGGCCGGTGGTCGAGGAACAGCCCGGTATCCAGGTAGTCGGTAAGGTTCACCAGCAGCTTGACCCCGCCTTCGCGGACCTCGGTGAACTGCCCCTGGGCACCCTGGCGCTCGTACTGGCGAGTGCCGCTCTGGCGCTCGCGGCGCTTGATCAGCACACGGCTCTTGTCGACGTTGAGTGCCTGGGGAATCGCTGCCAGGGCATCGAACAGGCGAGCCTGGGCCTTCTCCGGGTCCACCGACTTGGGCGCGGCGTACTCCTGCACGTGCACCCAGTCCTGATACAGGTCGATGGCCAGGGAATACTCGGGCATGTCGGCGTCGTAGACCCGATAGCATTCGATACCCTCACGCTTGGCCCACTTGCCCAACTGCTTGAGGTTCTTCTGCAGGCGGTTGGCGAACATCTGCCCGCCTTCGCTCAGGCGGGCCTGCTCGACTACCGGAGCCGGAGCCGGTTTGATCGGGTTGCCGTTCTTGTTGTACTGGCGCACTGGCGGCTCATCCGCCACGGCCTGGGCCTGTTCGCGCTCCAACTGGCGCTGCTCGGGGCTGCGACGCTCGCCCGTGACGAACTGGTCGGGCAGCACCTTGATCAGCAACAGCTTGCAAGGCAAGGCGCCGTTCCAGAACGAGTACTGCTTGTGGCTGCGGATGCCCATGCGCTTGCCCAGGTCCGGGGCGCCGGTGAACACCGCAGCCTCCCAGTTCAGGCAAGCCTGGCGCAGGCGCTCGCCCAGGTTCTGGTAGAGGTACAACAGGCTGGCCTCGTCACCCAGGCGCTCGCCATAGGGGGGGTTGCAGATCACCAGGCCTTTCTGGTTCTGGTCCGGACGCGGCTCGAAAGTCGCCACTTCGCCCTGGTAGATCTTGATCCAGTCGCTCAGGCCGGCACGCTCGACGTTGTTGCGGCCCGGCTGGATCAGGCGTGGGTCGGCCTCATAGCCACGGATCCACAGCGGCGGCCGTGACAGTCCGGCCTGTGCCCGGGCCAGGGCTTCGTCATGCAGCTTGCGCCACAGCGCGGGCACATGCCCCTGCCAGGCGCTGAATCCCCATTGCTCGCGCTTGAGGTTGGGAGCGATGTCGGCGGCGATCATCGCGGCCTCCACCAGGAAGGTACCGACGCCACACATCGGGTCGGCCAGGGCCCCGCCCTCGGCGGCAATGCGCGGCCAACCGGAACGGATCAGGATCGCGGCGGCCAGGTTTTCCTTGAGCGGTGCGGCGCCTTGCTGCAGGCGGTAGCCACGCTGGTGCAGGCTGTGGCCGGACAGGTCCAGGGAGAGAATGGCTTCGCCACGATCCAGGCGCAGGTGGATACGCAAGTCCGGATTGAGCTTATCCACCGAAGGACGCTCACCGGTGGGCGTGCGCAATTTGTCGACGATGGCATCCTTGACCTTCAGGGCGCCGAAATGGGTGTTGTCGATACCCGAGCCGTGGCCGCTGAACTCCACGGCAAGGGTACCGTCGGCCAGCATGTGGTCCTGCCAGTCGACATCCAGCACGCCCTGGTAGAGGTCATCGGCGTTTTTCATCGGGAAGCGCTTGAGGACCAGCAAGACCCGGTTGGCCAGGCGCGACCACAAGCACAGGCGATAAGCTGTCTCCATGTCGCCCATGCCGCGCACGGCGGAGGTGTGTTCGCGCGCTTGTTCAAGGCCAAGCCCGGTGGCTTCCTCGATCAGCAGGCCTTCAAGGCCTTTGGGACAGGTGAGGAAGAGTTCGTAACGATCCGACATGGAAATACCAGGGCCTTAGGCAAATAAGTGAACGGACAACGCATCGCCCGCTCGGTTTTTAATCAAGCGCTTTTCTTCAAGAGCGCTCGCATGGCACGAGACTGTGCCGCCCCACCCCGGCTAGCATGATTTTTTGCAGGACAAAAAAACTTAGAGGCCGGGGCAGATAAAAAGTCAGGGCAATAAAATGACATAAGTCTACCCTTCGTCGAATAGTAGTTGAGTGCAACCGTTCGACATTCTTACTAAAGCATTAACCTCATCATCTAGTCCGAGGCTAGCCACAGCGGGCTTTGCTTGACAAACACGATACAAAAACCGTCCAGGCTTATGGCCTGGATAGCATTATCGTTACGTCCTTATGACAAAACGATCATTCACTTGCTGTGACCTATTGGTTAGAACTCAACACAGGTTGGCGCCGCAACGGCGTCAACATCAAGGCTCGTGACGCCGGCAGCGAGCACCAACGGCAGAACCGATCTGCCCGACCTCTATGAAGGTCGACGGGACATATACAGTCAACAAGTGAGGGAAACACCCTATGAGAAGACTAAAGCGTGATCCGTTGGAAAGAGCGTTTTTACGCGGATATCAGTATGGCGTTAATGGCAAGTCCCGTGAGCTTTGCCCATTTACTCTACCGTCGGTACGCCAAGCCTGGATCAATGGCTGGCGAGAAGGACGCGGCGACAACTGGGACGGTATGACAGGCACTGCGGGTATACACAGACTCAACGAACTTCGCGCTGTCGGCTGATCAGGGTACATTCCGACACCTGAAAAACTTGAATGCACAACGATTTAACCACGCACGCCCCATCCGGGCGGCGGGCTTCGGCCCAGGGGCTCCTTCGAGGAGCCCTTTTTATTGCCGCCTCACCCGCAACAACCCTCAGCCCATGGCCGCAATGGCATCCACCGACTCGCGGATCAGCGCCGGGCCCTTGTAGATGAAGCCCGAGTACAACTGCACAAGGCTTGCCCCTGCGGCGATCTTCTCCGCGGCGTGCTTGCCTTCGGTAATACCGCCCACGGCAATGATCGGCAGGCGACCGGCGAGCTCCGTAGCCAGGACCTTGACGGTGTGGGTGCTCTTCTCCCGCACTGGCGCACCGGACAAGCCGCCGGTTTCGGCGCCATGTTCCAGGCCCTCGACACCTTCGCGCCCCAGGGTGGTGTTGGTGGCGATCACCGCGTCCATGCCCGTCTCCAGCAGGGCCCGGGCCACTTCCACGGTTTCTTCGTCGCTCATGTCCGGGGCGATCTTGATCGCCAACGGCACGCGCTTGCCATGGATTGCCGCCAGCTCCTGCTGGCGACGGCTCAGGGCTGCCAGCAGTTGCTTGAGCGACTCGCCGAACTGCAGGCTGCGCAGGCCAGGGGTATTGGGCGAACTGACGTTGACGGTGACGTAGCTGGCATGGGCATAGACCTTGTCCAGGCAGATCAGGTAGTCGTCCACCGCCCGCTCGACCGGGGTGTCGAAGTTCTTGCCGATGTTGATGCCCAGCACGCCCTTGTACTTGGCAGCCGCCACCCGCGCCAGCAGATTGTCCACCCCGAGGTTGTTGAACCCCATGCGGTTGATGATGGCTTGCGCCTCGGGCAGGCGGAAGATCCGTGGCTTCGGATTGCCGGGCTGTGGACGGGGCGTGACCGTGCCGATCTCGACGAAGCCGAAGCCCAATTGGGAGAAGCCGTCGATGGCCGCGCCATTCTTGTCCAGGCCGGCCGCCAGCCCCACGGGATTGGCGAACTCCAGCCCCATGACCTTGACCGGCAACTGCGCCGGGGCCTTGCACAATAGGCCGTTGAGGCCCAAACGCCCGCCCGCGCCGATCAGGTCCAGGGACAGATCGTGGGAGGTTTCCGGGGAGAGTTTGAACAGCAGCTGGCGGGCCAGGGTATACATGGGCGGGATGAACTCGGTTGGCGGCGAAATAGGTCGCCGATTATAGCCGCGCCCGGGGCTTGCACGCGAGGCACCCACGCAAATCCGCCTGTCGATGGCATATGCCTTGCACTCTCTTGCTCCAACCCGCCCGGGGCAACGCTTGCCCGGGCCCAAGGACAGTGCCAGCGCCCTCTCCCACCCCGTCCGGGCGAATGGCCAAGAGGCTTTTCACACAGGGTGCCCCCATGATCGAACGCCCACACTCGCCATTGGCCTGGGTCAACGGCAGCGATGCCCCGGAAAAGCCCGAGCTGGACCTGGGCTTCATGCCCCTGACCGACTGCGCCTCCCTGGTGGTTGCCGCCACCCAGGGCTTCGCCCAGCCCTACGGCCTGACCCTAAACCTCAAGCGCCAGGGCTCCTGGGCCGGCCTGCGGGACAAACTGGTCAGCGGCGAACTGGACGCCGCCCACAGCCTGTACGGACTGATCTATTCAGTGCACCTGGGCATAGGCGGCACCGGCCCTTGCGACATGGCAGTGCTCATGGGCCTGAATCACAACGGCCAGAGCATCAACCTGTCCCGGAACCTGCAAGCGCTCAAGGTGACCAGCCCTGAGGCACTGGAGCAGCATGTGCACCAAAGCCGGGCGCGCCTGACCTTCGCCCAGACCTTTCCCACCGGCACCCACGCCCTATGGTTGTATTACTGGCTCGCCAGCCAGGGCATCCATCCCTTGCTGGACGTGGACAGCGTGGTGGTGCCGCCGCCGCAAATGGTCGCCCACCTGCAGGCCGGGCGAATAGACGGTTTCTGCGTTGGCGAGCCCTGGAGTGCCAGCGCCGCGCAACAGGACCTGGGGTTCACCCTGGCCACCAGCCAGGCCATCTGGCCTGACCACCCAGAGAAGGTCCTGGGCTGTACCCGAGCCTTTGTCGAGCAGTACCCCAACACGGCCCGAGCCCTGGTGATGGCCGTTCTGGAGGCCAGCCGCTTCATCGAGCAAAGCCAGGAGAACCGTCGCAGCACCGCGCGCCTGCTCAGTGCCAGCGACTACCTCGATACCTCGCTGGCCTGCATCGAGCCGCGGCTACTGGGCGACTATGCCGATGGACTGGGCAATCGCTGGCAAGACGCCCATGCCCTGAGCTTTTACAACCAGGGCGCGGTGAACCCGCCCTACCTGTCCGACGGCATGTGGTTCATGACCCAGTTCCGCCGCTGGGGCCTGCTACGCGAAGACCCGGATTACCTGGCCGTGGCCCGCCGGGTGCAGCAACTGGAGCTGTATCGCCAGGCCGCCGCACAGCTTGGCCTGGCCAACAGGCCAGACATGCGCAGCAGCCAGCTGATCGATGGCAAGGTCTGGGATGGCACACAGCCGGCCGCCTACGCCCGCAGCTTCCGCCTGCATGCCCTGAGCGAAACCCCGGCCCTCGTGGCCCGACGCTGAGCGGAGCCTGTGACGATGCTACGTATCCTGTTGATCGACGACACCGCGAAAAAAGTCGGGCGACTCAAGACCGCGCTCAGTGAAGCCGGGTTCGAAGTCATCGATGAGTCAGGCCTGACCATCGACCTGCCCGGACGCGTCGAAACGGTGCGCCCGGACGTGATCCTGATCGATACCGAGTCGCCCGGGCGCGACGTCATGGAGCAAGTGGTGCTGGTCAGCCGCGACCGCCCCCGGCCCATCGTGATGTTCACCGACGAACATGACCCGGGGGTGATGCGCCAGGCGATCAAGTCCGGGGTCAGCGCCTACATCGTCGAAGGCATCCAGGTCCAGCGCCTGCAGCCGATCCTCGATGTGGCCATGGCCCGTTTCGAGAGCGACCAGGCCCTGCGCGCCCAGTTGCAGGCCCGGGACCAGCAACTGGCGGAGCGCAAGCGCATCGAGCTGGCCAAAGGGCTACTGATGAAGATGAAGGCCTGCGACGAGGAACAGGCCTATACCCTGATGCGCCGCCAGGCCATGAGCCGACAGCAGAAGCTGATCCAGGTGGCGGAGCAGATCATCGCCATGCAGGAACTGCTGGGCTGACCGGGGCCTGGCTGGCCCGGCTCTTGCTATCGGATCTGCATCGGTAACCAACGGCGGTTGCCCCACCCACGACAAAGACGTCGCGCATCCTGCTCGCCCACCGCGAGCCGGGTGCCGGCGTCTTTTCGTTCTGGCCCCACTGCACGGGGCTGGTGGTGCGGCCGGCGTGGCGCACCCCCTGAAGGCCCATGACCACTCCCACGATTGCTGTCAGCTGAGGTGCGCGATGAATTCAAGCTTCTGGAAATCCGGCCACGCCCCGACCCTGTTCGCGGCCTTTCTCTATTTCGACCTGAGTTTCATGGTCTGGTACCTGCTGGGGCCCCTGGCGGTGCAGATCGCCAGCGACCTGCAACTGACCACCCAACAGCGCGGCCTGATGGTGGCCACGCCGATCCTCGCCGGCGCGGTGCTGCGCTTCGCCATGGGCCTGCTGGCCGATCGCCTGTCACCCAAGACCGCCGGCCTGATCGGCCAGGTGATCGTCATCGGCGCGTTGTTCGGCGCCTGGACGCTGGGGGTCCACAGCTACCAACAGGCCCTGCTGCTGGGAGTGTTCCTGGGTATGGCCGGCGCGTCGTTCGCAGTGGCCCTGCCCCTGGCCTCGCAGTGGTATCCGCCGCAACACCAGGGCAAGGCCATGGGTATCGCCGGCGCGGGCAACTCCGGCACGGTGTTCGCCGCGCTGCTGGCCCCGGCGCTGGCCGCGGCCTACGGCTGGAGCAATGTGTTCGGCTTCGCCCTGATCCCGCTGCTGCTGACCCTGGTGCTGTTCGCCTGGCTGGCGCAAAACGCCCCCGAACGGCCCCGGGCCAAGTCCATGGCGGACTACCTCAAAGCCCTGGGCGACCGCGACAGCTGGTGGTTCATGTTCTTCTACAGCGTCACCTTCGGCGGCTTCATCGGCCTGGCCAGCGCCCTGCCCGGCTACTTCAACGACCAGTACGGACTGAGCCCGGTGACGGCCGGCTACTACACCGCGGCCTGCGTCTTCGGCGGCAGCCTGATGCGCCCCCTGGGCGGGGCCCTGGCGGACCGCTTCGGCGGCATCCGCACCTTGCTGGCGATGTACAGCGTGGCGGCGGTCTGCATCGCCGCGGTGGGTTTCAACCTGCCCAGCTCCTACGCCGCCCTGGCGCTGTTCGTCTGCACCATGCTTGGCCTCGGAGCGGGCAATGGCGCGGTGTTCCAGCTGGTGCCGCAACGCTTCCGACGGGAAATCGGCGTGATGACCGGGCTGATCGGCATGGCCGGCGGCATCGGCGGTTTCGCCCTGGCGGCCGGCATGGGGGCGATCAAGCAAGGCACCGGCAGCTACCAGTTGGCGCTGTGGTTGTTCGCCAGCCTAGGCTTGCTGGCCTGGTTCGGCCTGCATGGGGTCAAACGTCGCTGGCGCACCACCTGGGGCTCGGCTGCCGTGACCGCGGCCCGGGTCTGACACTGCATGGCCCTGCAACTGAGCCACGCCCAGGCCAGCGCCACCGGCCCCCGGGCCGAGAACCAGGATGCCCTGCGCCGAGTGACCCCGGAGCCGGTCCTGGCCGCGAGCAAGGGCCTGCTGTTCGCCATTGCCGACGGTGTCAGCCAGTGCGCCGATGGTGGCCTGGCAGCCCGTTCCAGCTTGCAGGCGCTGGCCCTGGACTACTATGCGACACCAGAAACCTGGGGCGTGGCCGAATCCCTGGAGCGCCTGCTGAACGCGCAGAATCGCTGGCTGCAGGCCAATGGTGGCGGCCAACCGCTGCTCACCACCCTCAGTGCCCTGGTGTTGCGCGGGCGGCGCTTCACCCTGGCCCACGTCGGCGACTGCCGGGTCTACCGCTGGCACCAGCAACGCTTGCAGCGCATCAGCGAGGATCATGTCTGGGAGCAGCCAGGCATGCAGCATGTGCTCAAGCGCGCCCTGGGGCTGGACCAGCACCTGGTACTGGACTTCCTCGACGGGGAACTGCGCCAAGGCGAGAGCTTCCTGCTGCTCAGCGACGGGGTCTGGGCCACCCTGGGCGACACCGCCATCGCGGCGATCCTGCGCGACCAGCCAGACCTGGAGAGCGCTACCCGAACCCTGGTCAGCGCCGCCCACCTGGCCGGCAGCCAGGACAACGCCAGTGCCCTGCTGGTACGGGTCGATGCCCTGGGTGAACAGAGCATCGGCGATGCCCTGCTGCACCTGCGGCAATGGCCCCTGCCGCCGCCATTGAAGCCCGGCCAGATGTTCGAGGGCTGGCAGGTCGAGGCGCTGCTGGGCCAGAGCCGGCAGTCGCTGCTGTATCGGGTGCGCGACGAGCAAGATCAGGCCTGGCTGCTAAAGACCCTGCCCGGCGCCCTGCACGATGACCTGCCGGCCTGCCAGGCACTGCTGGCCGAGGAATGGTTGCTGCGCCGGGTCGCCGGCCGGCACTTTCCCCAAGTGCATGGCGGCAGCTCGCGCCAGCACCTGTACTACCTGATGCGCGAATACCCGGGACGGACCCTGGCGCAGTTGTTCCAACAGCACGGCCCCCTGCCCCTGGACCAGTGGCAGGCCCTGGCCGAACGCCTGCTGCGGGCGGTGGGCCTGCTGCATCGGCGGCAGATCGTGCACCGCGACCTCAAGCCAGAGAACCTGCTGCTGGGCGAGGATGGCGAACTGCGCATCCTGGATTTCGGCCTGGCCTACTGCCCCGGATTGACGGTGGACCCGCAACACCTGCTGCCCGGCACCCCGAGTTTCATCGCCCCGGAAGCCTTCGCTGGCGAACCTCCCGGCCCCGGGCAGGACCTGTACGCCGTCGGCGTGTGCCTGTACTTCCTGCTGACCGGGCACTATCCCCACGGCGAGGTCGAAGCCTTCCAGCGTCCGCGCTTCGGCCTGCCGACCAGCCCCGGACGCTACCGCCCGGACCTGCCGCAATGGCTGGAGGAGAGCCTGGAGCGCGGAGTCTGCGCCCAACCGCAGCAGCGCTACGAAACCGCCGAGCAGTGGTTGCTGGTGCTGGAACAGGGCGAACGCCGCAGCCTGCACAGCCGGCCCCGACCGCTGCTGGAGCGCGAGCCGCTGAAGGTCTGGCGCGGACTCGCCCTGGCCGCCCTGCTGCTCAACCTGGTGCTGCTGTGGCGGGTGCTGCGCGGCTAGGCCTTGGCTGCGCATGACCGGGCGATGAAGGCCCTGCGGGCCTTGTCGCAGCCTCACAGGCTCGGCAGCGGCCACGTGGGAGTGGAAATGGCCGGTATCGAAACGGGGCAGGACGCGTCAATTCGGTGCAGAAACTGTCTCCACCATGCGTGGAACATTGCCTGGGCGCCGTGCAAGTACGCGGCCTTGGTAACTTGGCACAGGCGCTGCATTGCTCCTGGCAACAGACATAAAGCCCGGCCTTCAACGACGAAGGCAGGCTTCCCGAGAGAACGGGATCGGACAAAGGCGTCCTCGTCAGGCCACTGACGGGACGCCTTTTTTGTTTGCGCGCATTTTGTCGAGCCAGGCCCAAGCCCTGCCTGCGCTCCCGGAGGAGCCCATGAAAAAACTCAAGCTGGTGATGATCGGCAATGGCATGGCCGGGGTCCGCACCCTGGAGGAACTGCTCAAGCTGAGCGAGGAGCTGTACGACATCACCGTCTTCGGTGCCGAGCCCCACGCCAACTACAACCGTATCTTGCTGTCGCCGGTGCTGGCCGGCGAGCAGCAGTTCGAGGACATCATCCTCAACGACCTTGGCTGGTACCAGGAGCACGGCATCAAGCTGCTGCTCAACCGCAAGGTGGTGCAGATCGACCGTATCCGGCGCCGGGTGATCGCCGACGACGGCACCGAGGCCGAATACGACCGCCTGCTGATCGCCACCGGCTCCACGCCCTTCATCCTGCCGATTCCCGGCAACGACCTGCAGGGCGTGATCGGCTACCGGGACATCGCCGACACCCAGGTGATGATCGACACCGCCAGGACCCACCGCCACGCCGTGGTGATCGGTGGCGGCCTGCTGGGCCTGGAGGCCGCCAACGGCCTGAAGCTGCGCGGCATGGAAGTCACCGTGGTGCACCTGGGGGAATGGCTGCTGGAGCGCCAGCTGGACCAGACCAGCGCCCAACTGCTGCAAGGCGCCCTGGAAGGCCGCGGATTGAAGTTCCGCCTGAGCGAGCAAACCCAGGCGCTGCTCGATGCCGGCAACGGCCGGGTCGGCTCGGTACGGTTCAAGAACGGCGACATCCTGCCCGCCGACCTCGTAGTCATGGCGGCCGGCATCCGGCCCAATACCGAACTGGCGGAACAGGCCGGCCTGCCCTGCAATCGCGGGATCCTGGTCAACGACACCCTGCAGACCTACGACCCACGCATCTATGCCATCGGCGAATGCGCCAGCCATCGCGGCATCGCCTATGGCCTGGTGGCGCCGCTGTTCGAGCAGGCCAAGGTCTGCGCCAATCACCTGGCCCAGCTGGGTTTCGCCCGCTACCAGGGCTCGGTCACATCGACCAAGCTCAAGGTCACCGGGATCGATTTGTTCTCCGCCGGCGACTTCATGGGCGGCGAAGGCACCGAGACCATCACCCTCGCCGACCCCATCGGCGGGGTCTACAAGAAGCTGGTGATCAAGGACGACGTGCTGGTGGGCGCCTGCCTGTATGGCGACACCGCCGACGGCGGCTGGTACTTCCGGCAGATCCGCGAGAACCACAACGTCGGCGAGATCCGCGACCACCTGATGTTCGGCGAGAACAGCGTGGGCGATGTCGGCCACCAGGGCCAGAACAGTGCGGCGAACATGCCCGACAGCGCCGAAGTCTGCGGCTGCAATGGCGTATGCAAGGGCACCATCGTCAAGGCCATCCAGGAGAACGGCCTGTTCAGCGTCGACGAGGTGAAAAAGCACACCAAGGCCGCCAGCTCCTGCGGCTCCTGCGCCGGGCTGGTGGAGCAGATCCTGATCAGCACCGTGGGCGGCGCGGCGGACGTCAAGCCCAAGAGCGAGAAGGCCATCTGCGGCTGCAGCGACCTCACCCATGGCCAGGTGCGCCAGGCGATCCGCGAGCACCACCTGATCACCCTGGGCAGCGCCATGCGCTTCATGGACTGGCGCACCCCGGACGGCTGCGCCACCTGCCGCCCGGCCCTGAACTACTACCTGATCTCCACTTGGCCGGGCGAAGCCAAGGACGACCCGCAGTCGCGCCTGATCAACGAGCGGGCCCACGCCAACATCCAGAAGGACGGCACCTACTCGGTGGTGCCGAGGATGTGGGGCGGCGTGACCAACCCGTCCGAGCTGCGGCGCATCGCCGACGTGGCGGACAAGTACCAGGTGCCCATGGTCAAGGTCACCGGCGGCCAGCGCATCGATCTGCTGGGCATCCGCAAGGAGGACTTGCCGGGAGTGTGGAAGGACCTGGACATGCCGTCCGGCCATGCCTACGGCAAGTCCATCCGTACCGTGAAGACCTGCGTCGGCAGCGAATTCTGCCGCTTCGGCACCCAGGACTCGACCCGGCTGGGCATCGACCTGGAGCACGACCTGTTCAATATGTGGGCGCCGCACAAGGTCAAGCTGGCCGTCTCCGGCTGCCCGCGCAACTGCTCGGAAGCCGGGATCAAGGACGTGGGCATCATCGGCGTCGACTCCGGCTGGGAGATGTATATCGGCGGCAACGGCGGGATCAAGACCGAGGTGGCGCAGTTCTTCGTCAAGCTCAAGACCGCCGATGAGGTGCGCGAATACAACGGCGCCTTCCTCCAGCTCTACCGCGAGGAAGCCTTCTACCTGGAGCGCACCGTGCACTACCTGGAGCGGGTCGGCCTGGAGCACGTGAAACGCGCCGTGCTGGAAGATCCGCAGCGGCGCCAGGCGCTGAACGAACGCCTGCAGTTTTCCCTGTCCTTCGAGCAGGACCCCTGGCAGCAACGCCTGGCCGAGCCGCAGCTGAAAAAAGAGTACGAGACCATCCCCCTCAAGCAACTGGAGGTGCCGGCATGAACTGGCTGGATATCTGCGCCCTGGAAGACATCAACATCCTGGGCTCGCGCATCATCAAGGGGCCCCGGGGCGATATCGCGATTTTCCGCACCAGCGACGACCAGGTGTTCGCCCTCGACGATCGCTGCCCGCACAAGGGCGGGCCACTGTCCCAGGGCCTGATCCACGGCAAGCGGGTGGCCTGTCCGCTGCACAACTGGCAGATCGACCTGCAATCGGGCCTGGCCCAGGCGCCGGATGTCGGTTGCGCCCACCAGCACGCGGCCCGGGTCGCCAGCGGCCGGGTGCAACTGGCCCTGCGGGATGCCGGGTGATGGAACGCCAGAGCACCGCCTCGACCTGTTGCTATTGCGGGGTCGGCTGCGGCGTGCTGATCGAGCACGATGGCCGGCAGATCCTCGGGGTCAGCGGCGACCCGGCGCACCCGGCGAACTTCGGCCGGCTGTGCAGCAAGGGCGCCAGCCTGCACCTGACCGGCGACCCGACAGCCCGCGCGCTGTACCCGCAGTTGCGCCTGGGCAAGACCCTGGCCCGCAGCCGCTGCGACTGGGACAGCGCCCTGGACCACGCCGCCGAAGTCTTTGCCCGGACCATCGCCGAGCACGGCCCGGACAGCGTGGCGTTCTACCTTTCCGGGCAATTGCTGACCGAGGACTACTACGCCTTCAACAAGCTGGCCCGGGCCCTGGTCGGCACCCACAACATCGACAGCAACTCGCGGCTGTGCATGTCTTCGGCGGTGGTGGGCTACAAGCGCAGCCTGGGTGCCGATGCGCCACCGTGCAACTACGAGGACCTGGAGCAGAGCGATTGCGTGATGATCGTCGGCAGCAACATGGCCTATGCCCACCCGGTGCTGTTTCGCCGCCTGGAACAAGCCAAGAGCCAGCGCCCGGCGATGAAGGTCATCGTCATCGACCCCAGGCGCACCGACACCTGCGACCTGGCCGACCTGCACCTGGCGATCCTGCCCGGCACCGATGTCGCGCTGTTCCACGGCATCCTGCATCTGCTGTTGTGGGAGGACTGGATCGACCGGGACTTCATCCAGGCCCATACCGAAGGCCTGGCTGAACTCAAGGCCCTGGTGCGCGACTACACCCCGGCCCTGGTGGCGCAGCTGTGCGGCATCGGTATCGAGCAACTGCAACAGTGCGCCCAATGGATCGGCACCGCGCCGAGCTTCCTGTCGCTGTGGTGCATGGGCCTGAACCAGTCCAGCGCCGGCAGCGCCAAGAACAGCGCGCTGATCAACCTGCACCTGGCCACCGGGCAGATTGGTCGGCCCGGCGCCGGGCCCTTCTCCCTCACCGGCCAGCCCAATGCCATGGGTGGCCGGGAAACCGGCAGCCTGAGCAACCTGCTGCCAGGCCACCGGGAAGCCGCCAATCCCGGAGACCGCGCCGAGGTTGCCAGCTACTGGGGCGTGGAGCGCCTGCCGGAGACACCCGGGCTGAGCGCCATCGAACTGTTCGAACAATTGCACAGCGGGCGAATCAAGGCGCTGTGGATCGCCTGCACCAACCCGGCCCAATCGCTGCCCGACCAGAATCGCGTGCGCGCGGCTTTGCTCAAGTGTCCCTTCGTGGTCCTGCAAGAGGCCTTCGCCACCACGGAAACCGCAGCCTTCGCCGATCTCTTGCTGCCAGCGGCCAGCTGGGGCGAAAAGGAAGGCTCGGTGACCAACTCCGAGCGCCGGGTTTCCCATGTGCGCCAAGCGGTGCCGCCGCCTGGAGAAGCTCGTGCGGATTGGGCGATCACCCTGGATTTCGCCCAGCGCCTGGAGCGCCGCCTGCGCCCCGGACTGCCCAGCCTGTTCGCCTTCGAGAATGCCCACCAGCTGTTCGATGAATACAAGGGCCTGACCCGGGGGCGCGACCTGGATCTGTCCGGCCTTAGCTTCGAACTGCTCGACCGGCTTGGCCCGCAGCAGTGGCCATTTCCAGAAGGCGCCGACCACGGCACGCCACGTCTGTATGGCGACGGCGTATTCCCCACGCCCACGGGGCGCGCACGCTTTGTCGGCGACCCCTACGTGGCGGCCCGGGAACAACGCGAGGCGCGCTTTCCCCTGACCCTGATCACCGGCCGGCTGCGGGACCAATGGCACGGCATGAGCCGTACCGGCACCGCAGCGCAGGCGTTCGGCCATGTCGGCGAGGCGCTGCTGAGCCTGCATCCGGATGACCTGCGCCGCCAGCACCTGCAAGACGGCGACCTGGTGAGCCTCAAGAGCCGACGCGGCAGCGTGATAGTGCCCGTGACCGGCGATGACAGCGTGCGCCCGGGCCAGGCTTTCTTGCCGATGCATTGGGGCGATCGCTTCCTCAAGGGTGGGGTCAATGCCGTCACCCAACCGGCCTTCGACCCGCTGTCCAAGCAACCGGAGCTCAAGCACAGCGGCGTGCGCCTGGAGCCGGTGCACTTGCCGTGGCAACTGTTCGCGCTGGTCGAAGGCGATGTCCAGGCCCGCTTCCAGGCCCTGCGCCCGCTGTGTGAGTCCCTGGCCTATGTCAGCCTCGCCCTGACCGGTCGCGAGCGCCCGGCCTTGGTGATTCGCGCCGCCCACCTGCAGGCACCGGAATCCCAGCTGCTTGCAGCCATCGACCAGCACCTGGGGCTGGATGCCGGCCCAGTGCTGGCCTATGACGACCCACGCCGGGCCATCGGCAAGCGGGTGCGCATCGAGCAAGAGCGGATCACGGCCATCCGCCTGGCCGGGGAAACCCTTGCCCGGCATTGGTTGCAGCAGCTCTGGCTCGAAGGCCGTGCCGACGAACAACTGCGCCGCTGGCTGCTGGCCCCCCTGAGTACTCCACCGCAAGCCAGCGGCCTGGGCGAGCCTGCAGACCGCACCTTGTGCAACTGCAAGAACGTCGGCTATCGCGCCGTGCAAGCCGGCATCGCCGCCGGCCTGGATCTGGGGCAACTGCGACAACAACTGGGTTGCGGCAGCCAATGTGGCTCCTGCGTGCCGGAGATCAAGCGTCTCCTGGCCACTACAGCGCAACCTTTGGCCATCCCTGTGTGAGAGGAATTCCCATGAGTGCAAAAGTCTGGCTGGTCGGCGCAGGCCCTGGCGATCCGGAGCTGCTGACGCTCAAGGCGGTACGCGCCTTGGGCGAGGCCGATGTGGTACTGATCGATGACCTGGTCAACAGTGCCGTATTGCAGCACTGTCCCGGAGCGCGAGTGATTGCGGTGGGCAAGCGTGGCGGCTGTCGCTCCACGCCCCAGGCCTTCATCCATCGCCTGATGCTGCGCTACGCCCGACAGGGGCGTTGCGTGGTTCGCCTCAAGGGTGGCGACCCATGCATCTTCGGACGCGGTGGCGAAGAGGCCCAGTGGCTCCGGGAGCACGGTATCGAGGTGGAACTGGTGAACGGCATCACCGCCGGCCTGGCCGGTGCCACCAGTTGCGATATCTCCCTGACCTTGCGCGGCGTGGCCCGCGGCGTGACGTTACTCACCGCCCATACCCAGGATGACAGCCCACTGGACTGGCAGGCACTGGCCCAGGGCGGAACGACCCTGGTGATCTATATGGGAGTGGCGAAACTGACAGAGATCGGCGAACAGTTGCGCGCCGCTGGCATGCCGGACCGGACACCGGTGGCGATGATCGAGAATGCCTCGTTGCCGGAGCAGCGGGAATGCCGCAGCGTACTGGGGAACATGCAACAGGATGCCCTGCAATTCAGGCTCAAGAGCCCGGCGATCCTGGTAATCGGCGCAGTAGCGGCAACTGCTGGCGCCAGCGCCGCCTGCCTGCTCCAGGCCTGAACCCCTGGGGTAAAAAATCCAGGCAAAGAAAAACCCGGCCTAGGCCGGGTTTTTCCAAGCTACAGGGCTAATTACTTAGCTTGAGCTTCTACCGAGGCTTCTACGCGACGGTTTACAGCGCGGCCAGCTTCAGTTGCGTTGTCGGCAACTGGGCGGGACTCACCGTAACCAACGGATTGAACGCGGTTAGCGCCAACGCCGTACTGGTTAACCAGAACTTGCTTAACGGCGTTTGCACGACGCTCGGACAGTTTCTGGTTGTAAGCGTCAGGACCGACGGAGTCAGTGTGACCTTCAACAACGGTGGTGGTTTGTGGGTACTGCTTCATGAAGTCAGCGAGGTTCTTGATGTCAGCGTAGCTGTTAGGCTTAACAACAGACTTGTCGAAGTCGAACTTCACGTCCAGCTCAACACGAACAACTTCAGCAACCGGAGCTTCTGGAGCTGGTTCTGGAGCAGGAGCCGGAGCTACTGGAGCTGGAGCAACCTTGCCACCGCTACCGCCGAAGTTCACACCCAGGCCGATGGTCGGAGCGTAGTCCCACTTGCCGTTATCCAGCTTGTAGTCAGCTTCAACGCCAGCACGGGCGAACAGGTTGTCGGTGAAGTAGTACTTAACGCCAGCACCTGCGGTCAGGAAGGTCGACTTGTCGCGGCCGCTGTGACCGTCGGCGATCACGTTGGTCATGCTCTTGTGAGCAACACCGCCGGAAACGTATGGACGCAGAGCGTCACCCACAGTACCAAAGTGGTACTGAGCGTTCAGGCCGAAGTTGTCGCCTTCGATTTTTTGCTTACCAGTGCCGTCGTTGGAACGGGTGTGGTTAGTCTTGTCGTAGGTCAGGTTCAACGACAGGTCGTCGGTCAGAAAGTAACCGATCGATGCGCCTGGGTTGTAACCATCTTCGACGTGCTTGACGCTGTCGTTGTACTTCTTCTGGTAGAAGAGTTCACCTTCGACCGCGCCTTGGCCTTGCGCCAGAACGCCGAACGAAGTCACGGCAACAATAGAACCAATGGCAATGCCCAAGGTGTTTTTCAGTTTCATCCGTTAAATCCCCATCTGGTGATTGTAAAGCAGTCCCACATACCGGGGGACAACTCGGCGGTAAGTCTATCAGAACTCACCTAGACGTAAGAGATATTTGCGCCGAACTAAGTTTCAGCAATGCCTGCAAATTTCTCACGCAATTTATCAAGAGCACGTTTGTAACGCATTTTTGTAGCACTCAACCCCATGTGCATGATGTCCGCGATCTCCTGAAATTCCAGCTCTGCGACAAAACGTAGCACCAGAATTTCCCGATCAATCGGGTTCACATGCACCAACCAGCGGTCAAGCCCGCCCTTTTCCTCAGGTTTCGGGGCCTTCTCTTCAGAGGCCTCCTCGAGGGGGTCAAGACTTAAAGCGTCCATCAACCGACGCTTGCGCCGCTCCTTGCGATACTGCGTGATGCACTCGTTATACGTGATGCTGTACAGCCACGTTTTGAACTTCGATTTACCCTCAAAGTTCTTAAGGCCATACAGCACCTTCAACATCACTTCCTGACAGACATCATCTGCGTCCCGATCGTTCCCCAGATAACGCGCACAAACATTAAATAGGGTTCGCTGATAGCGTCGCATCAACTCTTCATAGGCGCGTGTTACGTGGAACAGCTCCGTATGTGAACGCGCAACCAACTCCTCATCAGAGAGCTCACGGGGGTCATAGCGCGTGGATAGCGGTTGGGTTTTATTCAAAACGAGTCGTGCCGACAGTCAGGTCAATGTCCGCCACAGCCCGGTGATGGGCATTTTTGCGGCGGCATACATTAGCAGGGTGCCGGGTTAGCGGCTACTTACATGCTGCTCCAGCAGGATCCGATTGGAGAGAGAGACTAGCTCACCCTCCTCGGTCAGCAATGTAGTTTTCACCGTGCCAATCTCTTCGATCTGCCCTTCGACCTCTCCAACTCGCACTTGTTGCCCAACCTGGTACAACTCACGCACATAGATTCCCGCAAGAATCTGTCCTGCAATTTCCCGACTTCCCAACCCCATCGCCAGCGCAACGGCCAGACCAACGGTAATCAAAACGATCACGATCACGTGGTTGAGCAGGTCTGTCTTGACCTCCAGCTGGCTGATCGCCACGGAAATACTGATGATGATCACCAGCCCCTGAGCGATCCGCCCCACGCCAGCGGCGTACTCCAAACCCACGCCTTCAGCCGCTCCGCGCACCAGCCCGTTGGCCAACTGCGCCAACAAGACTCCCACCAACAGCACCAGCGCAGCACCGAAAACCTTTGGCAAATACAAAGCAAGCATGTCGAGCGTAGCCGAAACTCGCTCAAGGCCAAGGGATTCAGCAGCAGAAACCAGAAAAATCAGCAAGACGAACCAATAGACGATCTTGCCGATCAGGGTCGAAATAGGTACTTGCAGGCCCGCGCGAGACAGCAACTTGGTCAAGCCGGTACCGCCCATCAAGCGATCCAGGCCCAGCTTGGCCAGCAATTTGGACAACAGGGTATCGAGCAGCTTGGCCACCACGAAACCCAGCAACAACACTACCAACGCACCGAACAGGTTCGGAATGAAGTTCGCCACCTTGGTCCACAAGGCGGTCATCGCTGTGACGAGGCTCTGCGTCCAGAGATCAAGTTCCATATTCAATCAGCCTTATCAGCAGTGCGAGCAGTAGGTTTAAGACGGGAAACCGGCGCGACATGGGCCGATCCGTTATTCAAGGCGATCATCAGCGCCGGCAGCCAACGGCCCAGCAAGCTGAACAGATCCCCTGCCCCAACCTGGCGGTTGGCGGTTTTCAATACGCGGCCCAGGCAGGCATCGTCATCGCGGCTTGATGGCGAGGCTTTGAGCATGTCACGCAACGACTGTTCAAACGGATCGTGCATACGCACCTCTGGTGATGTCTGAAAAAGACGCGATCAGATTTATTCGGGTCACATGGCGCATCGTTATACCCAGCGCAAACGTCGGAATAACCACCATTGTCCCAGCGCTACCGCTACCAACAACAGGCAGGCGATGATGAAGCCATAGGGGCTTGCGGAAAATGGAATACCGCCGACGTTGATTCCCAGAAGGCCAGTAAGAAAGCTCATGGGAAGGAAGATCCCCGTGATGATTCCGAAGCGATACATGGTGCGATTCATGCGCACGCTCAGACGCCGGTCTTCGGCCTCCAGCACAAGCCCCACGCGCTCTCTGGCCAGTTCCAGTTCTTCCAGGTAGCGGGTCAGGCTGTTGTGCAACTCGTTCCAGTAGTCCCCATCATCGGCGGCGAACCAGAGCAACTTGATGCGGCTCAGTTGAGCGAAAATATCCCGCTGCGGAGCCAGGAAGCGCTTGAGCCCGGCAGCCCGCCGACGGATCTGCAAAATGCTGCCGTGCTCGGGGGTATACCGTTCGTCGGCATCCAGTTTTTCTTCTTCATCATCGACCACTTCAGAGAGGTCGCTGACCAGATTCTGCACTTTGTCCGTCAGGTACTCGGCCATGTAGAGCAGCAGTTCAGCGGCATTTTTCGGCCCCTTGCCTTCGGCCAGCTGCACCAATAGCTCATCGGTCGCGCGCAAGGGTCGCAAACGCAAGGAGATCACCCGCTGGGCACTGGCGAAGATCCGCACCGAGACCATGTCCTCAGGCTCGGCCCCGGGATTGAGGTTGATGCCCCGTAGAAACAGCAACAGCTCCGAATCAGGCAGGGCCAAGAGGCGTGGACGGGTATTTTCCTCCAGCAGCAGGTCACAGCTGAACTCGCTCAAGCCACTGGAGCGGCGCAGCCAGGTCTGGGTCTGCGGATGACTGCGATCCCAATGCAGCCACAGGCTTTCATGGGCCTGCAGCTGCAATTCGTCGAGCTCTGTCCGGGCAATCGAGCGCGCACCGCCTTCACCATCCAGCACCAGGGCATGCACTAGCCCCCATTGCGCGTTTTCTTCCTCGAACATCCTCATCCCTTGTCAGGCCATTGGCTCATTCAGGCATTTTCAGCGGGCTGGGCGAAACGATCACGCCGTTGTTATCGGCATAGACATACTCGCCCGGGCGGAAAGTGACTCCGGCAAAAGTCACCGCGACATTGAGGTCGCCAATGCCACGCTTGTCGGTTTTCATCGGATGGCTGGCCAGGGCCTGCACCCCCAGGTCAGTCTGGGCAATGGCATCTACATCACGGATGCAGCCATAGATCACCAGGCCTTCCCAGCCGTTCTTCGCAGCCTTTTCGGCCAGCATGTCGCCCAGCAGGGCACGCCGTAGCGAACCGCCCCCATCGACCACCAGTACCTTGCCATGCCCCTTGAGATCCACCTGCTCCTTGACCAGAGAGTTGTCCTCAAAGCACTTGATGGTGACGATTTCACCACCAAAGGAGTCGCGACCACCAAAGTTGCTGAACATGGGCTCGACGACTTGCACCAGGTCCGGGTAGGCATCGCACAGGTCGGGAGTAAGGTAATGATTCATCGAGAAGCTCCTGTAACAGTAAGAACACGATCGACGGTGTCACTGATTCCTGGGACAGCCTAGGAGATACGGGCCCAGACACTACATGTCCAGCCTGCATGCCTGACCTGCCCCATCGACGCGGCCAGTATTTTCTCAGTTCTGTCGACAGAACGGAAAGTCGAGCCCATCACCGAATGTGACCAAAATAGCGCAGCGCGTCATATCTTAGCCGCAAGCAACATGCAACGAAATGCCCTTGTCAGAGCCCTGGCTTCAAACCGTAGCCAGTTGCTCGGTGACACAAGCCAGTAACGGCGACTGCTGGTCCTTGAGCCAGCGTGCGACCAATGGCCAGACTTCGGCCTGGGCCGGCTTGCTCACCAGCATCTCGACATGCCCGAAATTGCCACTGAAACCCTGCTCTCGCCCCAGGCACACAAACTGTTTGTGCTGGCTTGCCAATTGTTCGAACAACTTGCGGCACGCCCAGGTCGGGTCCTGGTGGTCTCCCGCCGCACTGACCGCCAGAGCCGGCACCGCAACCTCAGTGAGGCCGGCCCACCAATCCTTGTCGGCATCGCCAAAGCGACCAAACAATCCGTGCCAGCGCATGCTTTCCAGCGCCAGGCCAATAGGCTCGTCTTCTGGACCACGCTTGAGCCGTGAACCGGACAACTGGGCGAAACGCTTGATAAGTAGGCGTCCGCCCCACTCCACGAGAGGAATCTTCAAAGGCCAATAGATTCGGCTGACCTGGGTACCGAAAAACGCCGCGGAGGCCACGCCCGCCTCCCCCAGGTATTGTCCACCCAGCGCCGCCGCCAAAGTGGTGCCCCCCAGAGAGTGGCCGATCCAATGAGGGATCTGCCCGCTTTGCTCGCGAACGAAGGCGGCAATCGCCGGCAGATCGTAGCGCGCGTAGTCGGCCACGCGGTTCTGGCGGTACCCGGCATTACGCCGGGACAGGCCGTGGCCACGCATTTCCGGAATCCACACGTCAAAGCCGGCTCGTGCCAGATAGGCCCCCAAGCCAATACCCTTGGGTGAATACCAGAAGCGCCGGTTGGAAAAGCTGCCATGTAGCAGGATCACGGGCACGCCCCGGACTTGAGGCTCGTCGGCCATCCCCAAGCGGGTGACAGCCAACTCCACCGAAGGATCGGGGCTGTTGCCAGGTTTCAAGCGATAGACATCTTCGCTGAGATCGCCTCGACGTTCGGCACTGGTCAAGGCGACAGGAAATAGGTTGCTGCTGCTTTGCATATTCTTCTTGCACAAAAAAGGGCGGCATTCGGAAGAAGCGCGCCCTGTTTGAATCTACGAGGGTCGGCCGCCTCGCGACGGACCGACCCTGCACTCACCGATTACGCGGCGCCCTGGCCCTCGGCCAGGAAGAACCAGGTCTCCAGTACCGAGTCCGGGTTCAGCGAGACGCTCTCGATCCCCTGCTCCATCAGCCACTTGGCCAGGTCAGGATGGTCGGAAGGCCCCTGCCCGCAGATACCGATGTACTTGCCAGCCTTGTTGCAAGCGGCAATGGCATTGGCCAGCAGCTTCTTGACCGCAGGATTACGCTCGTCGAACAGGTGGGCAATGATGCCGGAGTCACGGTCCAGGCCCAGGGTCAGCTGGGTCAGGTCGTTGGAGCCGATGGAGAAACCATCGAAGTACTCCAGGAACTCCTCGGCCAGGATCGCGTTGGATGGCAGCTCGCACATCATGATCACGCGCAGGCCGTTCTCGCCGCGCTTCAGACCATTTTCTGCAAGCAGATCGACCACCTGGCTAGCTTCGCCAAGGGTACGCACGAACGGCACCATGATCTCGACGTTGGTCAGCCCCATCTCGTTGCGCACGCGCTTGAGGGCACGGCACTCGAGTTCGAAGCAATCGCGGAAGGATTCGCTGATGTAGCGCGAAGCCCCGCGAAAGCCCAGCATCGGGTTTTCTTCTTCCGGCTCGTAGAGCTTGCCGCCGATCAGGTTGGCGTACTCGTTGGACTTGAAGTCCGACAGGCGCACGATGACCTTCTTCGGGGTGAATGCCGCTGCCAGGGTGCTGATGCCCTCGACCAGCTTGTCGACGTAGAAGTCCACCGGATCGTGGTAGCCGGCGACACGCTTGTCGACGCTGTCCTTGATCTCTTGTGGCAGGCCCGCGTAGTTCAGCAGCGCCTTGGGGTGCACGCCGATCATGCGGTTGATGATGAACTCCAGGCGGGCCAGGCCCACACCGGCGTTCGGCAGCTGGGCGAAATCGAAGGCGCGGTCCGGGTTGCCGACGTTCATCATGATCTTGAACGGCAGGTCCGGCATGGCGTCCACGGAGTTCTGCTTGACGTCAAAGCCCAGCTCGCCCTCGAAGATGAAGCCGGTGTCGCCCTCGGCGCAGGACACGGTCACGCCCTGGCCATCCTTGAGCAGCTCGGTGGCGTTGCCGCACCCGACGACTGCGGGAATGCCCAGTTCACGGGCGATGATCGCCGCGTGGCAGGTACGACCACCACGGTTGGTGACGATGGCGCTGGCGCGCTTCATCACCGGTTCCCAATCCGGGTCGGTCATGTCGGAGACCAGCACGTCGCCGGCCTGGACCTTGTCCATCTCCGACACGTCCTTGATGATCCGCACCTTGCCGGCGCCGATGCGCTGGCCGATGGCACGGCCTTCCACCAGGACGGTGCCCTTTTCCTTGAGCAGGTAACGTTCCATCACGTTGGCCTGGGTGCGGCTCTTCACGGTTTCCGGACGGGCCTGCACGATGTACAGCTTGCCGTCGTCACCGTCCTTGGCCCACTCGATGTCCATCGGGCACTGGTAGTGCTTCTCGATGATCATCGCCTGCTTGGCCAGCTCGCTGACCTCGGCGTCGGTCAGGCAGAAACGTGCGCGATCGGCCTTGTCCACGTCCACGGTCTTCACCGAGCGCCCAGCCTTGGCTTCGTCGCCGTAGATCATCTTGATCGCCTTGCTGCCCAGGTTGCGACGCAGGATCGCAGGGCGGCCAGCGGCCAGGGTGTTCTTGTGGACGTAGAACTCGTCGGGGTTGACGGCGCCCTGGACCACGGTTTCGCCCAGGCCGTAGGCACCAGTGATGAACACCACGTCACGGAAACCCGATTCGGTATCGAGGGTGAACATCACCCCAGCGGTACCGGTTTCGGAGCGGACCATGCGCTGTACGCCAGCGGACAGGGCCACCAGCTTGTGGTCGAAGCCCTGGTGAACACGATAGGAAATGGCGCGGTCGTTGAACAACGAGGCGAACACTTCCTTGGCGGCACGGATCACGTTGTCCACGCCACGGATATTGAGGAAGGTTTCCTGCTGGCCGGCGAAGGAGGCATCCGGCAGGTCTTCGGCGGTAGCCGAGGAGCGCACGGCCACGGCCATGTCCGGGTTGCCGGCCGATAGCGCGGCAAAAGCCGTACGGATCTCGGTATTGAGGCGCTCGGGGAACTCGGCTTCCATGATCCACTGGCGGATCTGGGCACCGGTCTTGGCCAGGGCATTCACGTCATCGACATCCAGCGCGTCGAGCGCGGCATGGATCTGGTCGTTCAGACCGCTCAGTTCCAGGAAATCCCGATAGGCCTGGGCGGTCGTGGCGAAGCCACCCGGGACCGAGACGCCGGCACCCGCGAGGTTACTGATCATCTCGCCCAGGGATGCGTTCTTGCCCCCCACATGCTCAACATCGTGTTTGCCGAGCTTATCGAGGGAAACTACGTACTCTACCAAGGTGATCTCTCCACTAACTGTGTTGGAAAAGCTCAGAAGCCGGCTGCTCCAGGGAGCGTTTGCCCGCTATATGGCCTGGACTTGGAAAATAAGTGAGAATGCGGGCCATTCCCGGCCGACAAATCGCGCCTATCATATCCAAGAATCGTCACTAGCTTAAGGCCCAAGCCGCAAATGAAACGATCTGCTTTCTTCATCTCTGACGGTACCGGTATCACAGCGGAAACCCTCGGCCAGAGCCTTTTGGCGCAGTTCGAGAACATTACGTTCAGCAAATTCACGCGGCCGTACATCGACAGCATGGAAAAAGCGCGGGCCATGGTACAGCAAATCAATATAGCCGCCGAAAAAGACGGCTATCGACCGATCATTTTCGACACCATCGTCAACCAGGATATTCGTGAGATCCTCGCGACCTCCAACGGTTTCATGATCGACATTTTCTCCACCTTCCTCTCTCCCCTGGAGCAGGAGCTGAGCGAGCACTCGTCGTACTCCGTGGGTAAGTCCCACTCCATCGGCCACAACTCCAATTACATGGAGCGGATCGAGGCGGTGAACTTCGCCCTGGACAACGACGACGGCGCACGGACCCACTACTACGACAAGGCCGACCTGATCCTGGTAGGCGTGTCACGCTGCGGCAAGACCCCGACCTGCCTGTACATGGCCATGCAATTCGGCATCCGCGCGGCCAACTACCCGCTCACCGAAGAAGACATGGAGCGCCTGCAACTGCCCAACGCCCTGCGCGCCCACAAGCACAAGCTGTTCGGCCTGACCATCGACCCCGACCGCCTTACCGCGATCCGCAACGAGCGCAAGCCCAACAGCCGCTACTCCAGCTTCGCCCAGTGCGAATTCGAAGTGCGGGAAGTAGAAAACTTATTGCGCCGCGAGAACATCCCCCATATCAACTCCACGCATTTCTCTGTCGAGGAAATCTCGGCCAAGATCCTGGTGGAAAAAGGCGTTGAGCGCCGCTTCAAGTAAGCCTCGCTCCTACAATCTGACATTCCCTCCTGTTACCAGGGGCCTTTACGGCCCTGCGATCCCGGACAGGCAACGCTCCAGGCGCTGCCTCCCCCGCCTCAGATCACCAACCAATCGACGAAGCGATGCACCGGCATGGCCGACAACCGTACCGGGTCCCTGCACAGATCGAAGATCTGCGCCGAGCGCTGGGCGCTGAAGCGCGTGGCCAGGTTGGCCTTGAACTTGTCCTCCAGCAGCGGGATGCCCTCGGCCCGGCGGCGACGGTGACCGATGGGGTACTCCACCGCCACCTGCTCGGTGCAACTGCCATCGGCGAAGAACACCTGCACCGCGTTGGCGATCGAGCGCTTGTCGGCCTCCAGGTACTCCCGGGTATAGCGTGGGTCCTCGACGATCTGCATCTTGTCGCGCAACTGGTCGATGATCGGATGGGCCGCGTGGAAATCATCCTCGTAGTGCTCGGCCACCAGGGTGCCGAACGCCAGGGGCACGGCGGTCATGTACTGCAGGCAATGGTCGCGATCGGCGGCATTGGCCAACGGCCCGACCTTGGAAATGATGCGGATTGCCGATTCATGGGTGGTGATGACGATTCGCTCGATCTCCTGTAGCCGATCGCGCACCTGGGGATGCAGGGCCACCGCCGCCTCGCAGGCGGTTTGCGCGTGGAACTCGGCCGGAAAGCTGATCTTGAACAGGATGTTTTCCATCACATAGCTGGCGTACCCCTGGGGCAGGCTGAAGCGCCGCTGGCCCTCGGGCTTGAGCGCCAGGTCCTTGTTGGTATGGCTGAACAGCACATCGTAGAAGCCCCACTGCGGTGCGCTGAGCACCCCGGGAATGCCCATTTCGCCGCGCAGGGCCATATCCGCCAGGCGCACCCCGCGACTCGAGGCATCCCCCGCCGCCCAGGACTTGCGCGACCCGGCATTGGGCGCGTGGCGATAGGTACGCAGCGCCTGGCCATCGACGAAGGCATGGGACAGCGCGGCCAACAGCTGCTCGCGATTGGCCCCCATCAAGCGGGCGCAAACGGCCGTGGAGGCCACCTTTACCAGCAGCACATGATCGAGCCCGACGCGGTTAAAGGAGTTGTCCAGGGCCAGCACTCCCTGGATCTCATGGGCCATGACCATCGCCTGCAGCACATCGCCCATGCTCAGCGGCGCCTCGCCGTTGGCGACGCGTTTCTGCGAAAGATGATCGGCCACGGCCAGGATGCCGCCGAGGTTGTCCGACGGGTGCCCCCACTCCGCCGCCAGCCAGGTGTCGTTGTAATCGAGCCAGCGCACGATGCAGCCGATATCCCAGGCGGCCTTCACCGGGTCCAGCCGATAGCTGGTACCCGGCACGCGGGCGCCATGGGGCACCACGGTGCCTTCGACGAGCGGCCCCAGGTGCTTGGTGCATTCAGGAAAACGCAATGCCAGCAGGCCGCAGCCCAGGGTATCCATCAGGCAATGGCGGGCGGTATCGAGGGCTAGGGGGGAGTCGACGCGATACTCCAGGACATAATCGGCGATGTCCTGCAAAACCGGGTCGTAATCGGGACGGTTGTTCAGATCAACGTTGGCGCTCATGGATCGTGCACTCCAATGACGGGGTTATGGGTAGGTCGATTCCTCAGGCTGCAGGTTCAGGTCAATAACGGCATCGCAGGTCTGCGTCTGCTCAATGATTCGATAACGGCATCGGTGGCGAGGGAGCCGGCTCCCTCGCCACCGCCGCTCCTTAGAAGGTGTCGCCAGGCACTCTCACCCAGCCTTCCATCAGCACCCGCGCGCTGCGGCTCATGATCGCCTTGACCACGCTCCACTCGCCGCCCTCGAGGGTCGCCTCGGCGCCTACGCGCAAGGTGCCCGAAGGATGGCCGAAACGCACGGCGCTACGCTCGCCGCCACCGGCCGCGAGGTTGACCAGGGTCCCGGGGATCGCCGCTGCCGTGCCGATGGCCACCGCCGCGGTGCCCATCATCGCGTGGTGCAGCTTGCCCATGGACATGGCGCGCACCAGCAGGTCGACATCCGCCGCCCTGACCGCCTTGCCGCTGGAGGCCTGGTAGTCCGCCGGCGGAGCGACGAAAGCCACCTTCGGCGTGTGCTGGCGCTGCGCGGCCTCGTCCAGGTGCTTGATCAGGCCCATGCGCAAGGCGCCATGGGCACGGATGGTCTCGAACATCGCCAGGGCCTTGGGGTCGCCATTGATCACGCCCTGCAGTTCGGTACCGCGATAACCGATGTCCGCCGCATTGACGAAGATGGTGGGGATCCCGGCATTGATCAGGGTCGCCTTGAGGGTGCCGATACCCGGCACTTCCAGGTCGTCCACCAGGTTGCCGGTGGGGAACATCGAACCACCGCCGCCCTCCTCCTCGGCCGCCGGGTCGAGGAACTCCAACTGCACTTCCGCCGCCGGGAAGGTCACGCCGTCCAGTTCGAAGTCGCCGGTCTCCTGGACCGCACCGTCGGTGATCGGCACATGGGCGATGATGGTCTTGCCGATGTTGGCCTGCCAGATGCGCACCACCGCCACCCCGTTGTGGGGAATGCGCGCCGGGTCCACCAGGCCGCTGCTGATGGCGAAGGAGCCCACCGCCGCCGACAGGTTGCCGCAGTTGCCGCTCCAGTCGACGAAGGGCTTGTCGATGGCGACCTGGCCGAACAAGTAGTCGACGTCATGGTCGGGCTTGATGCTCTTGGACAGGATCACCGTCTTGCTGGTGCTGGAGGTGGCGCCGCCCATGCCGTCGATCTGCTTGTCGTAGGGATCGGGACTGCCGATCACCCGCAGCAGCAAGGCATCGCGGGCCGCGCCGGGCAGCTGCGCCGCCTCGGGCAAGTCCTGCAGGTTGAAGAACACCCCCTTGCTGGTGCCGCCACGCATGTAGGTGGCTGGAATCTTGATTTGCGCTACAAATGCCATGGATTTCAGGTCCTGATAAAGACCGGGGGCGGTGCCTTGCGGCCCGCCCCCGGTACGTCGCTTAACTGGCTGTGGCCGATTCCAGGAAGTCCTGGGCAAAACGCTGCAGCACACCGCCGGCCTCGTAGATCGACACCTCCTCGGCGGTGTCGAGGCGGCAAGTCACCGGCACCTCGAGCCGCTCGCCATTGTGGCGGTGGATCACCAGGGTCAACTGCGCCCGGGGAGTGCGTTGGCCGAGCACGTCGTAGGTCTCGGTGCCGTCGATGCCCAGGGTCTTGCGGTCGGTGCCCGGCAGGAACTGCAGCGGCAGCACGCCCATGCCCACCAGGTTGGTGCGATGGATACGCTCGAAGCCCTCGGCGACGATCGCCTCGACACCCGCCAGGCGCACGCCCTTGGCCGCCCAGTCGCGGGACGAACCCTGGCCGTAGTCGGCACCGGCGATGATGATCAGCGGCTGCTTGCGCTCCATGTAGGTCTCGATGGCTTCCCACATCCGCGTGACCTTGCCTTCAGGCTCGACACGGGCCAGGGACCCCTTCTTCACCTCGCCATCGACCACCGCCATCTCGTTCACCAACTGCGGGTTGGCGAAGGTCGCGCGCTGGGCGGTCAGGTGATCGCCACGGTGGGTGGCGTAGGAGTTGAAGTCCTCCTCCGGCAGGCCCATCTTCGCCAGGTACTCACCGGCCGCGGAGTCCGCCAGGATGGCGTTGGACGGCGACAGGTGGTCGGTGGTGATGTTGTCCGGCAGCACCGCCAGCGGACGCATGCCCTTGAGCGTGCGCTCCCCGGCCAGCGCGCCTTCCCAGTACGGCGGACGACGGATGTAGGTACTCATCGGGCGCCAGTCGTACAGCGGGCTCTCGGCTTCCTTGACAGTGCCCAGGTCGAACATCGGGATGTAGATCTGGCGGAACTGCTCGGGCTTCACCGAGGCGGCGACGATGGCGTCGATCTCCTCGTCGCTCGGCCACAGGTCCTTCAGGGTCACCGGGTTGCCGGCCTGGTCATGGCCCAGCACGTCCTGCTCGATGTCGAAGCGCACGGTGCCGGCGATCGCATAGGCCACCACCAGCGGCGGCGAGGCGAGGAACGCCTGCTTGGCGTAGGGGTGGATACGGCCGTCGAAGTTGCGGTTGCCCGACAGCACTGCGGTGGCATACAGGTCGCGGTCGATGATTTCCTGCTGGATGACCGGGTCCAGGGCGCCGGACATGCCGTTGCAGGTGGTGCAGGCGTAGGCGACGATGCCGAAGCCGAGCTTCTCCAGCTCCGGCAGCAGGCCGGCCTCTTCCAGGTACAGCTTGGCGACCTTCGAACCCGGCGCGAAGGACGTCTTGACCCAAGGCTGGCGCACCAGGCCCAGGGCGTTGGCCTTCTTCGCCACCAGGCCTGCAGCCACCACGTTACGCGGGTTGGAGGTGTTGGTGCAGCTGGTGATCGCCGCGATGATCACCGCGCCATCGGGCATCAGGCCCTCGGCTTGTTCGACCTTGCCGGCGGCCAGCTTGGTTTCGTCGGCGATCCCCCGCTCGGCCAGGGCCGAGGTCGGCAAGCGCCGGTGCGGGTTGGACGGACCGGCCATGTTGCGCACCACGGTGGACAGATCGAATGTCAGCACCCGCTCGTACTCGGCGGTGACCAGGGCATCGGCCCACAGGCCGGTGGTCTTGGCATAGTTCTCCACCAGGGCCACCTGCTCCGGCTCGCGACCGGTGAGCTTGAGGTAGTCGATGGTCTGCTGGTCGATGTAGAACATCGACGCGGTGGCACCGTATTCCGGGCACATGTTGGAGATGGTCGCGCGGTCGCCAACGGACAGGCTGTCGGCCCCTTCGCCGAAGAACTCGACGTAGGCACCCACCACCTTTTCCTTGCGCAGGAACTCGGTCAGGGCCAGGACGATGTCGGTGGCGGTGATGCCGGGCTGGCGCTTGCCGGTGAGCTTGACGCCGACGATGTCGGGCAGGCGCATCATCGACGCGCGACCGAGCATCACGGTCTCCGCCTCCAGGCCACCGACGCCGATGGCGATCACGCCCAGCGCATCGACGTGGGGGGTATGGCTGTCGGTGCCGACGCAGGTGTCGGGGAAGGCCACGCCGCCGCGCGCCTGGATCACCGGGCTCATTTTCTCCAGGTTGATCTGGTGCATGATGCCGTTGCCGGCGGGGATCACATCGACGTTCTTGAACGCGGTCTTGGTCCACTCGATGAAGTGGAAGCGGTCCTCGTTGCGACGCTCCTCGACGGCGCGGTTCTTCTCGAAGGCATCCGGGTCGAAACCGCCGAATTCCACGGCCAGGGAGTGGTCGACGATCAGCTGGGTCGGCACCACCGGGTTGACCAGGGCCGGGTCGCCACCCTGGTCGGCGATCGCATCGCGCAGGCCGGCCAGGTCCACCAGCGCGGTCTGGCCGAGAATGTCGTGGCAGACCACGCGGGCCGGGTACCAGGGGAAGTCGAGGTCGCGCTTGCGCTCGATCAGTTGCTTCAGCGAGTCGGTGAGCTGCGCCGGGTCGCACCGGCGCACCAGTTGTTCGGCCAGCACCCGGGAGGTGTACGGCAGGCCGGAGTAGGCACCCGGGGCGATGGCATCCACCGCCTCGCGGGTGTCGAAGTAGTCCAGCGCCGTACCAGGCAGGTTCTTGCGGTATTGGCTGTTCATGATTACTTGCGGTCCTTCAGGGGCACGAACTTCAGGTCTTCCGGGCCAACGTAGTTGGCGCTCGGGCGGATGATCTTGCCGTCGATGCGTTGCTCGATGACGTGGGAAGACCAGCCGGAAGTACGGGCGATCACGAACAGCGGGGTGAACATGGCGGTGGGCACGCCCATCATGTGGTAGCTGACGGCACTGAACCAATCGAGGTTGGGGAACATCTTCTTGATTTCCCACATGGTCGATTCCAGGCGCTCGGCGATGTCGAACATCTTGCTGTTGCTCTGCTCGACGGACAGCTCGCGGGCCACTTCCTTGATCACCTTGTTGCGCGGGTCGGACACGGTGTAGACCGGATGGCCGAAGCCGATCACCACTTCCTTCTTCTCGACGCGGGCGCGGATGTCGGCTTCCGCTTCGTCCGGGTTGTCGTAGCGCTTCTGGATCTCGAAGGCCACCTCGTTGGCGCCACCGTGCTTGGGACCGCGCAGTGCGCCGATGGCCCCGGCGATGCAGGAGAACATGTCGGAACCGGTACCGGCGATCACCCGTGAGGTGAAGGTGGAGGCGTTGAATTCGTGCTCAGCATAGAGGATCAGCGAGGTGTGCATGGCGCGCACCCACGACTCACGCGGCTTCTCGCCGTGCAGCAGGTGCAGGAAATGGCCGCCGATGGAATCGTCGTCGGTCTCCACGTCGATGCGCTTGCCGTTGTGGCTGAAGTGGTACCAGTAGAGCAACGCAGAACCGAGGCACGCCATCAGCTTGTCGGCGATGTCACGGGCGCCCGGATGGTTGTGGTCGTCCTTCTCCGGCGACAGGCAACCCAGCACGGAAACGGCGGTGCGCATCACGTCCATCGGGTGGGCGGACGGCGGCAGTTGCTCCAGCGCCACCTTGACCCCGGCCGGCAGGCCGCGCAGGGCCTTGAGCTTGGCCTTGTAGCCCGTCAGCTCGGCGACGTTCGGCAGCTTGCCATGGACCAGCAGGTGGGCAATTTCCTCGAATTCGCAGGAGGTGGCGAAGTCGAGGATGTCATAACCGCGGTAGTGCAGGTCGTTGCCGGTACGGCCGACGGTGCACAGGGCCGTGTTGCCGGCGGCGGTGCCGCTCAGGGCCACGGATTTCTTCGGCTTGAAGGCGGTGGTGGTTTCGCTGGGGCTCATCGCGTGAATCTCCTCATTTTTATCCGGTTGCTTGCGTCTTGTTATATCCGCAGGCCGCTCCCGGGGAGCGGCCCGGGTCCGGTCATTTCTTGGCAGCGAACAGGGCGTCGAGCTTCTGCTCGAAAGCGTGGTAGCCGATGCGGTCGTACAGTTCGGCACGAGTCTGCATCAGATCGATGACCTCTTTTTGATGGCCATCGCGGCGAATAGCGGTGTAGACCGCCTCGGCCGCCTTGTTGGCGGCACGGAAGGCCGACAGCGGGTAGAGCTGGATGGCGACGCCCACCGACGCCAGCTCATCGCGGGAGAACAGCGGGGTGGCGCCGAACTCGGTGATGTTGGCCAGCACGGGCACATCGAGGGCATCGACGAAGCGCTTGTAGGTCGGCAGGTCGTAGGCGGCCTCGGCGAAGATGCCGTCGGCGCCCGCCTCCACATAACGCTGGCAGCGCTCGATGGCGGCGTCCACGCCCTCGGCCTGGATGGCGTCGGTTCGAGCGATCAGGAAGAAATTCGGGTCGGTCTTGGCATCGGCGGCGGCGCGTACGCGATCGACCATCTCCTCGGTGGAAACGATTTCCTTGCCCGGACGGTGGCCGCACCGCTTGGCACCCACCTGATCCTCGATATGGGCGGCGGCGGCGCCGGCCTTGATCAGGTTCTTGACGGTGCGCTCGATGTTGAAGGCGCTGGGGCCGAAACCGGTGTCGATGTCCACCAGCAACGGCAGGTCGCAGACGTCGGTGATGCGGCGCACGTCGGTGAGCACGTCGTCCAGGGTGTTGATGCCCAGGTCCGGCAGGCCCAGGGAGCCGGCGGCGACACCGCCACCGGAGAGGTAGATGGCCTTGAAGCCGGCACGCTTGGCCAGCAGCGCGTGGTTGGCGTTGATGGCGCCGATGACCTGCAGCGGATGTTCCTCGGCAATGGCGTCGCGCAAGCGCTGGCCGGCGGTTTTCTGACTCATGACTCACCTCGTGTCTTGGACGGGTTGACGAGCGCTTCCTGGTAATGGCGCTCGATATTGCGCTTGGAGGCACCGATATGACGGCGCATCAGCAACTCGGCCAGTTCGCCGTCTCGGTCGGCGATGGCATCGAGAATTCGGTGGTGTTCGGCGAAAGCCTGGCGCGGCCGGTTCGGCACGCTGGAGAACTGCAGGCGGTACATGCGCACCAGTTGGTAGAGCTCGCCGCAAAGCATCTTGGTCAGGGTCTGGTTGGCAGCGCCCTGGATGATCCGGTAATGGAAGTCGAAATCCCCTTCCTGCTGGTAATAGCCAACACCAGCCTGGAACGCCGCATCGCGCTCATGGGTCTCCAGCACGCGGCGCAGTTCGTCGATCTCGGCCACGCTCATGCGTTCGGCCGCCAGGCGACAAGCCATGCCTTCCAGGGATTCGCGGATTTCGTAGAGTTCGATCAGCTCGGCATGGCTCAGGGAAACCACCCGGGCCCCGACATGGGGCACGCGCACCAGCAGGCGCTGGCCCTCCAGGCGGTGGATGGCCTCGCGCAGCGGACCACGGCTGATGCCGTAGGTGCGGGCCAACTCCGGCTCGGAGATCTTGCTGCCCGGGGCGATCTCGCCCTTGACGATGGCGGCCTGGATACGCCGGAAGACGTTTTCGGAAAGGGTCTCGGAGTCGTCTTGGGCCGGCGTCGAGGGTTCCAGTTGATCCAGCATATTGTCGACACCTTTAAAATCAATGAGGCGAAAATTAGCCAATAGCCCCATCGCAGTCAAAGGAAAAATAGAGATTGTCGACAATCGTCTAATAACTGATTGCATCAAAACGAGACAAAAGGCCCACCCCCGGCGCTGGCGCCATAAAACCAGCATGCTAGAATGCCGCCCGCATCGGCCTGTCATCTTTTTATGGCAAGCACACGAGGGAGCTTGCGCAGCAATGCCGGTCGCCTTGAACTGAAGAACCCATGACCACCAGGATCTATGACTCTCAAGGCCCTTCTCCCACTGCTCTGCCTATTCATCCTTCCTGGCACCGGCTTCGCCGCCGGCAAGACCGTCTACGGCTTGAATGAATACGCCCAACTTGCAGGCATCGACCTGGAGGTCGCCGCCAAGCTCGACACCGGGGCCAAGACCGCCTCCCTGAGTGCCCGCGACATCAAGCGCTTCAAGCGCGATGGCGAATCCTGGGTGCGTTTCTACCTGGCCATCGACACGGCTCATTCCCACCCCATCGAACGCCCCCTGGCACGGGTCAGCAAGATCAAGCGCCGCGCCGGCGACTATGATCCCGATGAGGACAAGAACTACACCGCACGCCCGGTGATCGCCCTGCAGGTCTGCATGGGCAACGCTTTACGCAGCATCGAAGTGAACTTGACCGACCGTAGCGCATTCCAATACCCGCTTTTGATCGGCTCCGAAGCCCTCAAGCGCTTCGATGCGCTGGTCGACCCCAGTCTTAAATACGCTGCTGGCAAACCTGCCTGCGCCACTGACGCTCATACCGCAGAGTAATTCCAATGCGCTCTCTTACCCTCCATCTGAAAGTCCTGATCGCCGTATTGGTGGTGCTGGGCATTTCGATCACGGCTTATCAGATCTTCGTGCTTGGCATTCCGGTGACCGAGGACGCCACTGACGATCTGTGGAACATCGATGCCAAGGTCGAGTTCGTCGCCAACGGCAAGGACCCGATCAAGATCCAGATGTTCGTGCCGCCCCTGAGCCGCGACTATGTGAGCCTCAACGAGAGTTTCATTTCCAACAACTATGGCGTGGCGGTGAACCGCGTCGATGGCAATCGCAAGGTCACCTGGTCGGCACGCCGGGCCAAGGGCAACCAGACCCTGTACTACCGCCTGGTCCTGACCAAGCGCTACAGCGCCGAGAAAGCCAAGGTCAAGGGCCCGACCTTCCGCGACAGCATGGCCATCGAAGGGCCGGAGAAGATTGCCGCCGACGCCCTGCTGGCGCCGATCCGCCAGCATTCGGCGGACGTCGAGACCTTCATCAGCGAAGCCATCAAGCGGGTCAACAACGCCAGCGACGACAATGCCAAGCTGCTGCTGGCCGGCGACTCCTCCAGCGCCAACAAGGCCAAGATCGTCGAGTTGCTGCTGTCCATCGCCCATGTGCCGGCCGAGAAGGTCCACACCATCCGCCTGGTGGCCGACCAGCCGCAGACCCCGGAGCTGTGGCTGCGCAGCTTCAACGGCACCGACTGGCTGTACTTCAACCCCGAGACCGGCGAGCAGGGCCTGCCCAGCGATCGCCTGCTGTGGTGGACCGGCGATGACAACCTGATCACCGTCGATGGCGGCAAGAAAGCCAACGTCACCTTCAGCATGAACAACAGCGAGATGAACGCCATCCGCCTGGCCAAGCTGACCGACGAGAACACCGACGCCAACTTCCTCGAATACTCGCTCTACGGCCTGCCGCTGCAAACCCAGCAGACCTTCATGATCATGGTGATGATCCCCATCGGCGTGCTGGTGATCCTGGTGCTGCGCAACCTGATCGGCCTGCAGACCCTGGGCACCTTCACCCCGGTGCTGATCGCCCTGGCCTTTCGCGAGACCCAGCTGGGCTTCGGCATCGCGCTGTTCACCGTGATCACTGCCCTGGGCCTGTCGCTGCGCTCCTACCTGGAACACCTGAAGCTGCAGATGCTGCCGCGCCTGTCGGTGGTGCTGACCTTCGTGGTGGTGCTGATCGCCGCCATCAGCCTGTTCAGCCACAAGCTGGGCCTGGAGCGCGGCTTGTCGGTGGCGCTGTTCCCGATGGTGATCCTGACCATGACCATCGAGCGCCTGTCCATCACCTGGGAAGAACGTGGCGGCGGCCATGCGATGAAAGTCGCGATCGGCACGCTGTTCGCCGCCTCCCTGGCGCACCTGATCATGAGCGTGCCGGAGCTGACGTACTTCGTCTTCACCTTCCCGGCGATGCTGCTGATCCTGGTGGGCTTCATGCTGGCCATGGGTCGCTACCGCGGCTACCGGCTGACGGAGCTGGTGCGTTTCAAAGCCTTCGTCAAGGCTGACTCCTGATGTTCGGCCTGTGGAAGACCTGGAAGGCCCTGGAAGCGCGCGGGATCATGGGCATCAACCGGCGTAACGCCGACTACGTGCTCAAGTACAACAAGCGCAGCCTGTACCCCATCGTCGATGACAAGATCATCACCAAGGAACGGGCGCTCAAGGCCGGCATCCATGTGCCGGAACTGTACGGGGTGATCTCCACCGAGAAGGAAATCGACAAGCTCGACGAGATCATCGGTGGGCGCAACGACTTCGTCATCAAGCCGGCCCAGGGCGCCGGCGGCGATGGCATCCTGGTGATCGCCGACCGCTTCGAGGGCCGCTATCGCACGGTCTCCGGGAAGATCATCAGCCATGAGGAAATCGAGCATCAGATCTCCAGCATTCTCACCGGCCTGTACTCCCTGGGCGGCCACCGCGACCGCGCGCTGATCGAGTACCGGGTAACCCCGGACCAGATCTTCAAGAGCATCAGCTACGAAGGCGTGCCGGACATCCGCATCATCGTGCTCATGGGCTACCCGGTGATGGCCATGCTACGCCTGCCGACCCGCCAGTCCGGCGGCAAGGCCAACCTGCACCAGGGCGCCATCGGCGTCGGGGTCGACCTGGCCACCGGCCTGACCCTGCGCGGCACCTGGCTGAACAACATCATTACCAAGCACCCGGACACCACCAACGCGGTAGACGGCGTGCAGCTGCCCTACTGGGACGGCTTCATGAAGCTGGCGGCCGGTTGCTACGAGCTGTGCGGCCTGGGCTACATCGGCGTGGACATGGTGCTGGACCAGGACAAGGGGCCGTTGATCCTCGAGCTCAACGCCCGCCCGGGCCTGAACATCCAGATCGCCAACGACTGCGGCCTGACCCAGCGCACCCACGCCATCGAGGCCCACCTGGAACAGCTCAAGGCCCAGGGCATCGAGGAAAGCGTCGAGGAACGAGTACGTTTCGCCCAGCAACTGTTCGGCCATATCCCCGCCGTTGAAGGCTGATCGCAACGGCTGCCAGAAGGTCCTGGCGCAGCCGCTGGCAGTGGCCAATGCAAGCGGTACGTCGTAAACCGCACCATTGCCGACCTCCCCCCTAGGAGCAAATCCCCGGGGGGACTACAATCGCCAGCCGCGCCCCGATGGCTGATCTGCCCCGCATGTTGACCTGTTCCGTACACCCGCTCCCCTATCGCGACAATCCCGCCGACTACTTCGCGGCAATCGAACACGCCCCCGGCGCCGTGCTGCTCGATAGTGGCCGCCCCAGCGCCGAGCGCGGCCGCTACGACCTGCTCAGTGCCTGGCCCCTGGCGCAACTGACGGTGGCCGCCGAGGAAAGTGGCGGCGCATTCCTCCAACGCCTGCGGGACAACCTGGCGCAACTGGGCCCGGCACAGATTCCCGCCCCCTACGACCTGCCGTTCGCCGGCGGCCTGATCGGCTACCTGAGCTATGACTTCGGCCGGCACCTGGAGCGCATGCCCAGCCAGGCCCGGGACGACCTGCACCTGCCCGATGCGCGCCTGGGCCTGTATGCCTGGGCACTGGTCAACGATCACCAGGCGGGCACCAGCCAACTGGTGTTCCATCCCAGCCTGGCACCGAGCGAGCGCCAGCGCCTGCTCCAGCTATTCAGTCAGCCGCTGCCGGCACCCAGCACCTCGTTCCAGCTGACCAGCCCCATGCAGGCCGACCTTGGCGCCGATGACTATCGCCAGGCTTTCGAACGCATCCAGCACTACATCCGGTCCGGCGATTGCTACCAGGTGAATTTCGCCCAGCGCTTTCGCGGCCGGTACCAGGGCGATCCATGGGTGGCCTACCGTGCGCTGCGCGCGGCCTGCCCCACGCCGTTCTCCGGCTTCCAGCGCTTGCCCGACGGTGGCGCGGTGCTGAGCCTGTCACCGGAACGCTTCGTTCATGTCAGCCAGGGCCGGGTGGAAACCCGGCCGATCAAGGGTACCCGCCCCCGCGGCCGGGATGCGGCCGAGGACGCGGCCAGCGCCGCCGAACTGCTGGCCAGCGCCAAGGACCGGGCGGAAAACCTGATGATCGTCGACCTGCTGCGCAATGATCTGGGCCGCAGCTGCCGCATCGGCTCGGTGCGGGTGCCGGAGCTGTTCAGCCTGGAGAGCTACCCCAACGTCCACCACCTGGTGAGCAGCGTCACCGGCGAGCTGGCGAACGACAAGGATGCCCTGGACCTGATCGCCGGCAGCTTCCCTGGCGGCTCGATCACCGGCGCGCCGAAGATCCGCTCGATGCAGATCATCGATGAGCTCGAACCCACGCGCCGGGCGCTGTATTGCGGCTCGCTGCTGTACCTGGACGTGCGCGGGGAAATGGACAGCTCCATCGCCATCCGCAGCCTGCTGGCCAAGGACGGGCAGATCAGTTGCTGGGGCGGCGGCGGAATCGTGGCCGACTCGGACTGGCAGGCCGAATACCAGGAGTCGATCACCAAGGTGCAAGTCCTGCTGGACACCCTGCAGCAGCTCTGACGACAGCTGCCCGCAGGAGCTGATGGTAGCGGCTACCCGATCTCGCGGCCGCTACGCGCCCGTACACAACCTGCGGCAGCGGCTACGCGAAGCCTGATCCCCCGCGCGATTGCCGCCGCACGCGGCCTGGTCGTTACAGGCTCAGGCTACGGTTGGAGGCCTTGAGGAACTCCTGCTTGAGCTCGGCGAAGCTGTGCACCGCCGGGAACTGCGGGAACTCGCGGATCACGTTGTCCGGCGCGTGGAACAGGATGCCGGCATCCGCCTCGCCGAGCATGGTGGTGTCGTTGTAGGAGTCGCCGGCGGCGATCACCCGGTAGTACAGGCTCTTGAAGGCCAGCACCGACTGGCGCTTGGGGTCCTTCTGGCGCAACTGATAGCCGGTGACGCGACCACTGTCATCGGTGACCAGGCGGTGGCACAACAAGGTCGGGAAACCCAACTGGCGCATCAGCGGCTGGGAGAACTCATAGAAGGTGTCGGAGAGGATCACCACCTGGAAGCGCTCGCGCAGCCAGTTGACGAACTCCACCGCGCCGTCCAGCGGCTTGAGGGTGGCGATCACTTCCTGGATGTCCGAGAGCTTCAGGCCGTGCTCGTCGAGAATGCGCAGGCGCTGCTTCATCAGTACGTCGTAGTCGGGAATATCCCGGGTGGTGGCCTTGAGGGATTCAATCCCGGTTTTTTCAGCAAAGGCGATCCAGATTTCCGGGACCAGTACACCTTCCAGATCGAGACAGGCGATTTCCACAAGACACTCCCATTGGTTCTGATTATTGATATTGAGCGAGCAAAAGGACGGCCGAACTATAGGGTCTGTTGCCGTTTCGGCGCAAACCGCGTTGCCGCGTCAAATGGCGCCAGGCTAGGCGTAGGACGCAGGCAACGGTCGCTCCCTTGCCAAGTCCTGCAACGACGCATGGCGCCATTTGCCGCGCAACCCGAAGGGACGGGCCGGTTTTAGCGCGGCGCGTCGTTACTCGACGGCTCATTTGGAATGCCAAACCTCGCGTCTCGTGCCTAGCTCCGCGCTAAAACTGGCTCCGGCGCGGTCGCGGCGAAATGGCAACAGACCCTAGCGACTCGCCCCCATGGGCGCAACGCAGACGAACGCGCCAGGGCCGGGTGGATTTTGCTAAGATCGCCCCCCTATAGAGCGCACAGCGCCACCGACCTGTAGGAAACCGCCCTGATGACCCCATCGTTCGATGTCGCTGAACTCGCCGCGACCTATGCCAACAAATCCGCCCAGGACATTCTCAAGCTGGCTTTCTCCCAGTTCGGCGATGACCTGTGGATCTCCTTCAGCGGTGCCGAGGATGTGGTGCTGGTGGACATGGCCTGGAAGCTGAACAAGAACGTCAGGGTCTTCAGCCTCGACACCGGGCGCCTGCATCCGGAGACCTACCGCTTCATCGACCAGGTGCGCGAACACTACAAGATCGACATCGAGCTGATCTCGCCGGATCACAGCAAGCTCGAACCCTTCGTCAAGGAAAAGGGCCTGTTCAGTTTCTACAAGGATGGCCATGGCGAATGCTGCGGTATCCGCAAGATCGAACCCCTGCGGCGCAAGCTGTCCACCGTCAGTGCCTGGGCCACCGGCCAGCGCCGCGACCAGAGCCCGGGCACCCGCAGCCAGGTAGCGGTCCTGGAGATCGACAGCGCTTTCTCCACCCCGGAGCGCACGCTGTACAAGTTCAACCCGCTGGCGCAGATGAGCAGCGAGGAGATCTGGGGCTATATCCGCATGCTCGAACTGCCGTACAACAGCCTGCACGAACGCGGTTTCATCAGCATCGGCTGCGAGCCCTGCACCCGCCCGGTCCTGCCCAACCAGCACGAACGCGAAGGTCGCTGGTGGTGGGAAGAAGCCACCCAGAAGGAATGCGGCCTGCACGCCGGCAACCTCATCGGCAAGGCCTGAACCCGCCCGGCGCTCGTTCGATCGCCTGACAGAGCAAACGTGTACACATAAATGTCACCCAGAGTGCCATTTTTGTGTGCACTTCAAGCACCATCCGCCCTGAAAAGTTACACCGCGATCTCCTCGCGGATTCCACGGCTGGCACCTGAAAAATAAATACCTGTTCAAATGGTCAATTTTTATTCACACCATTTCAACGAGTTATGCCTTCTAAATAACGAAACGAAATCAGCAGTAAAAAGCATAGTGCTGGAACTGGCATAGAAGTGGCTTGAGTCGAAGCATGTTTTGTATACAAAAATAATCAAAACATACATACACTCACTGTCCGCACGCTTGCCCCGACTCAAGCTGCAGACGTCCCGAACCCAGTGATTCCCCACCTGCGACGAAGATTGTCCGGCCCAGGCTCGGCAGTGTCATCCAGGGATGGAATCAGGAGTACGCCGGCATGCACACCCGCCCTTCCAATGACATCGCACTGGACCCGCCCTCCTCCCTGCACTCCCACAACCTCCAGCACCCGGTGGTCGACACGTCTTGGGAACCCGTCACCCTCAGCCCACGCCTGCATAACAACGACTTGGCCCCCACCAAGATCGAAGGCCGGCGCTGGGGCGGCTACAGCATCTTCGCCCTGTGGACCAACGATGTGCACAACATCGCCAACTACTCCTTCGCCATCGGCCTCTACGCCCTGGGCCTGGGGGGCTGGCAGATCCTCCTGGCGCTGGGCATCGGCGCGGCGCTGGTGTACTTCTTCATGAACCTGTCGGGCTATATGGGGCAGAAGACCGGGGTGCCCTTCCCGGTGATCAGCCGCATCGCCTTCGGCATCCATGGCGCGCAGATCCCGGCATTGATCCGCGCCGTGATCGCCATCGCCTGGTTCGGCATCCAGACCTACCTGGCCTCGGTGGTGTTTCGCGTGTTGCTCACCGCCATCCATCCAGGCTTCGCGGCCTACGACCATGATGCGATCCTCGGCCTGTCGAGCCTGGGCTGGGCCTGTTTCGTGACCATCTGGCTGGTGCAGCTGGCGATCCTGGCCTACGGCATGGAAATGATCCGCCGCTACGAAGCCTTCGCCGGCCCGATCATCCTGCTGACTGTGGCCTGCCTCGCCGGATGGATGTACACCCAGGCCGACGGGCACATTGCCTGGTCGATCCGCGAGCCCCTGAGCGGTGGTGAAATGTGGCGGCAGATCTTCGCCGGCGGCACGCTGTGGCTGGCGATCTACGGCACGATGGTGCTCAACTTCTGCGACTTCGCCCGCTCCGCGCCATGCCGCAAGACCATCACCGTGGGCAACTTCTGGGGCCTGCCGGTGAACATCCTGGTGTTCGCCAGCATCACGGTGCTGCTGTGCGGCGCACAACTGCAGATCAACGGCAAGATCATCGAAAGCCCCACCGACATCATCGCCTCGATCCCCAGCACCCCGTTCCTGGCCCTGGGCTGCCTGGCATTCCTGATCGTCACCGTGGCGGTGAACATCATGGCCAACTTCGTCGCCCCGGCCTTCGTCCTCAGCAACCTGGCGCCCCGGCATCTGACCTTCCGCCGGGCCGGACTGATCAGCGCCACCATCGCGGTGCTGATCCTGCCGTGGAATCTCTACAACAGCCCGCTGGTGATCCAGTACTTCCTGGCCGGCCTCGGCGCGCTGCTGGGCCCGCTGTACGGGGTGATCATGGTGGACTACTGGATGCTGCGTAAAGGCCGGGTCGACGTGCCGCAGTTGTACAGCGAAGACCCTCAAGGACCGTACTTCTACAGCCACGGCGTCAACCTGCGAGCAGTGGCGGCATTCGTTCCCGCGGCGCTGATCGCCATTACCCTGGCCCTGGTGCCCGGGTTTGCCAGCGTCTCGCCATTCTCCTGGCTGATCGGCGCCGGTATCGCCGGCCTGCTGTACCTGATCATCGCCAAGCGCCAACCCTACTATGCGGACATCGACGGCGAATCGATCGCCGTGGACAACGCCAGCCATTGATCGATGTAAATGGCCCGGCATGCCGGGCCTGGATTCAGCCAACCACCAAGGAACCCCAATGCGAATTCTCGTGGTCAACGTCAACACCAGCGACAGCATCACCCAGGCCATTGCCCGCCAGGCCCAAGCCATAGCCGCCCCCGGCACCGAGATTGTCGGCCTCACCCCCTACTTCGGCGCCGAATCGGTAGAGGGCAACTTCGAAAGCTACCTGGCCGCCATCGCCGTGATGGACCGGGTTCTGGCCTACGACCAGCCCTATGACGCGGTCATCCAGGCCGGTTATGGCGAGCACGGCCGCGAAGGCTTGCAGGAGCTGCTGAATGTACCGGTGGTGGATATCACCGATGCCGCCGCCAGCACCGCCATGTTCCTCGGCCACGCCTACTCGGTGGTGACCACCCTGGACCGCACCGTGCCGCTGATCGAGGACCGCCTCAGACTGTCGGGCCTGTACGAACGCTGTGCCTCGGTGCGAGCCAGTGGCCTGGCGGTGCTGGAGCTGGAGGAAGATCCGGCGCGGGCAGTGCAAGCCATCGTCCACCAGGCCGAGCTGGCCGTGACCCAGGACAAGGCCGAAGTCATTTGCCTGGGCTGTGGCGGCATGGCCGGGCTCGACGAACAGATCCGCCAGCGCACTGGAGTGCCGGTGGTGGATGGGGTGACCGCCGCCGTGACCATCGCCGAGTCCCTGGTACGCCAGGGGCTGTCGACCTCCAAGGTACGCACCTATGCCACGCCACGCCCCAAGCGCGTGATCGGCTGGCCGATGCGCCAGGGACGCTGAACCAGCCAACCGCTATACGGCGCTGAAGGCTTGGGCCAGGCCCTGTTCGGCGAACTGCTGGATCACGAAATCGACGAAGGCCCGGGTCTTGCCCGGCAACATCTTGTGCTCGGCGTAGTAGATCGAGGTGAAGCCATCATCCACGTACCAATCCGGCAGCACTCGCCGCAGGGCGCCGGAGCGCAAGTGATTGACCGCGAACGGCATGCTCACCAGGGCCACGCCCAGCCCCTGGGCGGCGGCGATACAGGCCGCCTCGGAATCGCTCATGGTCATGGCCGCCTTGAGCTCCAGGGGTTGCTGCCCCCCTGCTCGCCCAGTCAGCTGCCAGGTGCGGATACGCCCGGTCTGCGGGGAGCGGATCAGGATGCCGCGGCAATCGCGCAGGTCCGCAGGCTCGCTGATCGGCCCTCGCCCATGCAGGTAGGCTGCGCTGGCCACCAGCACCCGATGGGCCGGGGTCAGGCGCCGGGCCACCACGCCGGGCGGCAGCTCGAAGCCACCGCCGATGGCGGCATCGAAGCCCTGGCCGATCAGGTCTACCTGGCGGTTATCGAAATGCCAGTCCGGCTGGATATCCGGATAACGGGCCAGGAACGCCCCCAGCAGAGGCACGATGTACAGGCAACCGAACACTGTGCCCACGCTGACCTTGAGGGTACCGGCGGGCCGCCCCTGGGCGTTGGCCAGGCTGCTCACGGCATGCTGGATGGTGTGCAGGCTGTCGCTGACTTCCGCCAGGAACAGGCGGCCGGCCTCGGTCAGGGTCAGGCGCCGGGTACTGCGCTGGAACAGCCTGACCCCCACCCGCGCCTCCAGCTTGGCCACGCTCTTGCCCACCGCCGCCGGGGTCAGCCCCAGGCGCCGTGCCGCTTCGGCAAAACTGCCGACTTCGGCGCTGCGCACGAAACACTCAATGCTGCTGAAGCCTTCCATACACCAGGATTCCAAACTTTTGGTTTACACAGAGTATAGGGATTACCCGCTACCCAGGACTCAATCAGCGCTCGATACTGGGCTCCACCCAAGGCATTCGCCTTTCAATCCAGGAGACCTACATGAGCAAGTTCGACCTCAACGGCAAAGTGGCCTTGATCCAGGGCGGTTCCCGCGGCATTGGCGCCGCCATCGTCGAGCGCCTGGCGGCCGAAGGCGCTGCCGTGGCCTTCACCTATGTCAGCTCGGCGGATAAAGCCCGGGCCCTGCAAGAACACATCATCGCCCAGGGCGGCCAGGCCCTGGCGATCCAGGCCGACAGCGCCGACGCCGAAGCCATCCGCCGCGCGGTGAACGCCAGCGTCCAGGCCTTCGGCCGCCTGGATATACTGGTCAACAATGCCGGGGTGCTGGCGGTGGCACCGCTGGATGAGTTCCAGCTGGAAGACTTCGACCGGACCCTGGCGATCAACGTCCGCAGCGTCTTCATCGCCACCCAGGAAGCCGCTCGGCACATGGGCGAAGGCGGCCGCATCATCAACATCGGCAGTACCAACGCCGACCGCATGCCTTTCGCCGGTGGCGGCCCTTATGCCATGAGCAAGGCCGCGCTGGTGGGCCTGACCAAGGGCCTGGCCCGGGACCTGGGCCCGCGCGGTATCACCATCAACAACGTGCAACCCGGCCCGGTGGACACCGACATGAACCCGGCCGACAGCGATTTCGCTGACAGCCTGATGGACCTGATGGCCGTACGGCGTTATGGCCGCGCCGAGGAAATCGCCGCCTTCGTGGCCTACCTGGCCGGCCCGGAAGCGGGCTACATCACCGGCGCCAGCCTGAGCATCGACGGTGGGTTCGGCGCCTGAGCCGCCCCCAAATGAAAAAGCCGGACCGGGTTGTCGACCCTGGTCCGGCTGCTTTGCAACAAATGCTCGGGATCAATCAGCGTTCGCGGCGCACACGATGTTGATGATCCGATCAGGAACGAAGATGAACTTCAGCAAGCGCCCGCCAGACAACCAGCGTTGCACCGTGGCGTCTTCCAGCACCTGGGCCTTGACCGCCTCGTCAGTCAACCCGCGCGGCAGCATGATGCGGGTACGCAACTTGCCGTTGATGGAGACCGGGCATTCGAACTGCGCCTCATACAGCACACCTTCATCGGCCATGGGATAACCGCAATCGAGGATCGACTGCGAGTGCCCCAGGGCCTCGGCCCACAGTTCTTCGGTAATGAACGGCGCATAGGGGTGCAACAGCTTGAGCAACAGCTCCAGCACGCCTCGCTTGTGGCAGTGCAGGACACTGAGCTGGTTCACGCAGATCATCAAGGCGGCAATCGCGGTGTTGTAGGACATCTCCTCGGTTGCGCGCCCCACCTTGGCAATCGCCGTGTGCACCGCCTTGAGCTCCTCGTCGCTGGGGGCGAGGTCATCCACTATCACCCCGCCCTGCTCGTCGAGAAACAGGCGCCAGACCTTCTGCAGGAACTTGTGCGGCCCGTCGATCGATTGCGTCGACCAGATGGCGGTCTGATCTATCGGCCCGAGGAACATCTCATGCAGGCGGAAGGTATCGGCCCCGTAGACATCGATCAGGTCATCGGGGTTGACCACGTTGTACTTGGACTTGGACATCTTTTCCGACAGTCGATCACACAGGAACACGCCCTTGGAGCAGACGAAGCTTCCTTCGCTGTAAGCCTGGCGCCAGGTACGCAGCGCCTCGATATCCACCTGGTTCTTGTCATTGACCATGCTGATGTCGACATACAGCGGCTGGACGTCCCGCCCGTCCTTGAGATCGGCGGATACGAACTCGTGGGTCGCCTTGTCGCGGTAGATGATCGCCGAGACGCCAAGGATCATGCCCTGGCACAGGACCCGCTTGAAGGGCTCGGAAAAACTCAGCAAGCCGCGATCCTTGAGGAAATGCGTCCAGAAACGCGAGTACAGCAGGTGGCCGGTGGCATGCTCGGAACCGCCGACATACAGATCCACGGCCTGCCAGTAGGCCAGGGCTTGCTTCGACACCGGCTCACGGCTGTTGCTGGGGTCCATGTACCTGAGGAAGTACCAGCTCGACCCGGCCCAGCCGGGCATGGTGGTGGTTTCGTACTTGTAACCGCCATAGCGCCAGCTGCGGGCCCGCTCCAACGGCGGCTCGCCTTCGCTGGTCGGCAGGAAGGCCTCGACATCGGGCAGGGTCACCGGCAGGTCCTGCTCGGGCACCACATGCGCAATGCCCTGCTCGTCGTAATACACCGGGATCGGCTCACCCCAATAGCGCTGACGACCAAAAATCGCATCACGGATACGGTAATTGAAGGTGCGCTTGGCGCTCCCGGTCGCCACCAGGCGCTGAAGAATCCATTCAGTGGCCTCGGCACGCAGCATGCCGCTGGCTTGTGCGGAATTGACCAGGCGCCCGTCATTGATCAGGAACGGCTTGGCGGCCTGCTCGGCCCCTTCGTAGATATGCACCACAGGCAGATCGAAGGCCTGGGCAAAGTTGAAATCCCGTTGATCCCCGGAGGGGACCGCCATGATGGCGCCCGTGCCGTAGTCGGCCAGGACGTAATCGGCAATCCAGATCGGCAGGTTTTCGCCGGTCAGGGGATGAACCGCATAGGCGCCGGTGAACTGGCCGGTGATCCGCTCGGCCTTGGCCATGCGCTCGCGCTCGGAGCGCAAGGCCACTTGCTCGCAATAATTTGCCACCGCGGGCTTGCACGCCGACGAGGTAATGGCCTCGACCGCATCATGTTCCGGCGCCAGCACCAGGAAGGTCGCACCATAGAGCGTATCGGGGCGCGTGGTGAAGACCTTGATCGTGGTCTGCGAATCCGCCACCTGGAAGTCGATTTCCGCGCCCTGGGATTTGCCGATCCAGTTGCGCTGCATGTCCTTCAAGGCTTCCGGCCAATCCAGGCTATCAAGCCCCTCCAGCAGACGATCGGCATAGGCGGAGATGCGCAGCATCCACTGCTTCATCATCTTTTTCTGAACGGGGTGGCCGCCACGCTCGGAGAAACCGTCCTTGATTTCATCGTTGGCCAGCACCGTGCCCAGCGCCGGGCACCAGTTCACATAAGACTCGGCGCGATAAGCCAATCGGTAGTTCATCAAGAACTCCGACTGCTGCAACGGCGAGAAAGCGGCCCACTGTTGTGCACTGATGCTGGTGGTCCGCGAGTCAGACCAGGCATTCACCCCGGCATTGCCGGACTGTTCCAGGCGCTGGATCAGGGCAGAGACAGGCAGGGCTTTCGCCGTATCGAGGCAGTACCAGCTATCGAACAGTTGGGAGAATATCCATTGTGTCCAGTGATAGTACTGGGCATCGGAGGTTTTGATCTCACGGTCCGGGTCATAACAAAAACCCAGCTTTCTCAACTGCGACTTGAACGTGGCAATGTTCTTGTCAGTGGTGACCCTGGGGTGTTGTCCGGTTTCGATTGCATACTGCTCGGCCGGCAACCCGAAAGAGTCGAACCCCATGGGATGCAAGACATTGAAACCGGCCATTCGCTTGAAACGACTATATACGTCTGTCGCAATATATCCGCGCGGGTGTCCAACATGCAGACCGGCCCCCGAAGGATAAGGAAACATGTCCAGGCAATAGTATTTAGGCAGAGAAGTATCTAGTTTAACGGAGTAATGCTTTTCATTTTCCCAGCGAGCGAGCCATTTATCTTCTATCTTCCTGATACTTTCTGTCTTCATGAACAACTCCTGAAAAAATGCCGCACGCACTCATTACCGAGGGCGGAATATATTACAGTCGACTACCATTCGCAACGCGCGGCAGATTGCTTTAGGAGACGCATTTAATGTTCGAATAAGGTGTTTCCGGGATGACTCCCAAGCATATAGGCACGCCCTTGTTTAGCATTAGATCAGCTGCAGATTGCCCGGCCGCAATCATCTCGTTCAACGCTTGCAGATAACCACTCTCAACCGTGGATGCGCCCTGATACAGCAATCCCTGAATGGCCAGTGCAACCAGGCGGCCGATCCCTTCGGCCAGCGAGTTTCCTGCCGCATCGACTCCGGCCATGCCGAACTCTGCGGCCTGTGCATACTTGCGGCTCAACTCGCTGGGAGTCTGCCGCCCCAGCATCGCCAATGCAGCATCAAGAGCATCTTCGCTGTAGGCCAGGCCCTTCCAGAATGCCGCGAGGGAAGCGGCGAAGGGCGGAGCGCAGGTGTCGGCGGAGCGAAACTCGACGATGTTCTTCAGCCGCGCCTCGGGATAGAGGGTGCCCAGGTGCATGATCCAGTCCTGCAGCGTGGCAGCCCCCGATGCCGAGCCCAGGCGCATATAGTCGCGAAAGCTCAGGTCGTTCATGTGAATCAGCTGCCCTTGACGCTGAATGAACAGCAGCGGTTTCTCCAGGGCCCAGTCAACATAGTGCTCAAAGGTGCTGGCGCAGAACTGCGGGCGCAACATGAACTCGGGAATCCCCGAGCGTTGCTGATCGAACTGGGTCCAGGCATGCATCCGATGGCTTTTATAGCGACTGGTAGCAGCCGAAAAGTACGGGGAGTTGGCAAACAGCGCGACAATGTAAGGCTGGCAGGCAACTCCCAGCTGCAACAACTTGCCCGCATGCTGCTCGGAGAAGTAATCGACGGAGACCTGCATCGACGCGGTCATCTTCTGCCCGGCCGAAGCCCCCGAGACCTTTTCCAGGAGGGGCATCATGTGCAGGTAGCGGGTCCGCGGCACGGTCGCCACCGACGCCACGCCGCCATATGGCCGGTAACCGATCGGCAGCAACGAAATGGCCAGCCCCTGGCAAACCTGATCCAGCTCCCGCAGAAACACTTCGAGCTCGATCACCACATCGGACACCAGACGCAGCGCCGACGAGGAAAACTCCACCTGGCCACCGGGCTCCAGGCTGATGACCGTGCCGCCGCGTTTCAAGCCGATGATCAGGCCATCGTCATAAACCGGCGTGTAGCCATATCCCAGCAGGCCCTTGAAGATGCTCGACAGGCTGCGCAGGCCAAAGAATGGCACGCTCAGGGAAGTCGCCTTGTCGATCAGGATCAATTCATATTCAAGTCCGATCAATGCCGAAGTCCGGCGTTTTATATGCCGATGAAAATAGGCAATACAATCTTCCTTGGTTATGGCTCTTGCCCCCAACACTTCCAGTAATTCACCGGCCATATTGATTCCCTCCTACTAAGCCAGCAGATCCTGGAGATCCGTGAGTGCCATCATCAGCGTGTCGATATCTTTGCGGCTATTGTAAAGATGCATCGAGACACGCAAGGCGCCATTAATTCCACTGTTGCGGTAAAGCGGCTGGTTACACTGGTATCCGGAACTCAGGGCAATATCGTAACGATCGGAAAGAATCCTCGAGACAAAACCGATATCCACCTTGCCAACGGCAACCAGAGGGAAAATGGGCAGGTGCTGCGGCGCGATGGGGAAGGCCACCTCGATATTGCGCACCGCTTGAATCTGCGACCTGAAGTAGCGCTCAAGATCCTGGTCGTGCTCCTGCACCCATTGCCCGCCCAGGCTGTTGAGATAGTCGATCGCCGCGCCCAGCCCGATGGCGCCTTCAATGTTCGGTGTGCCGGCCTCGAAGCGACCGGGCCCGGATTGATAGCTGACGTCGCCCTGCTGGACCTTGTTGACCATGCCACCGCCATAGCGATAGTTCTGCATCGACGCTTGCAGGTCACGCCGCAGGTACAGCGCGCCAATCCCCGACGGGCCGAACATCTTGTGCCCGGAAAGCGCGAGAAAATCACAGCCGATCTGCTCGACATTGACGCTTACATGGCCAACGGTCTGCGCCGCATCCAGCAAGCTCAGCGCCCCTCGCGCCCTGGCGATCTGACAGATCTGCCCGACCGGCTGGACGTTGCCGGTGACATTCGAGGCATGGCAGACCGCGACCAGCCTGGCGGGATCGGCGGCCAGCAACGAATCCAGGTAGTCCAGGTCGATGCAACCGTTGTCATCCAGCCGGGCAACGGTGACTCGACACCTGGACAACCAGGGCAGCAGATTGGAGTGGTGCTCCAGCGGTGAAACCACCACATGATCGCCCTCCCCCAAGGCCAGCCCATGAGCGATCAGGTTGATCGAATCCGTGCAGTTGGCGGTAAAGATCACTTCGTCGGCACTGCACCCCAGGAAACAGGCCAGCTTGTTGCGCGACGACTCGAAGAGCTGGGTGGACAACTGGGCATACTGATGATTCGAACGCCCGACATTGCTACCGGCATGCAGGTAAAAATCGGTGATGGCATTCATCACCGATGCCGGTTTCAACGCAGTGGATGAACTGTCCAGGTAGATTCGCTGATTATCCCGAAAGAACGGAAAGTCGTTGCGCACATCCGGCAATACCATGCATTTCACATCCAAGGCTTGCATAACATTCTCTCTTTTTATATTGAGGGACGACTCTTCACGGACCCACTATCTGACTATTGCAAACTTCCCTGATGCTTCAGGCGCAATGCTTGGAACCGCCATGGCCTGGACCGTGCGCGAGCGGCCAAACCAGCCCCGCAGAGTGCGCTCAACCGTCGACATATCGGCATCGCGCTGCTGTGCATCCGTGACGTAGAACAGGGTGACCTTGTGCTCGGCAATCTGCAGTTGATACTGCCGGGCCCAAGGTGCGGAAACGGCAAACAGTTCATCCAGGTCCGCCAGGGTCCTGATCTCTCCTGCATCGGTCACCATGCAGTCCCTGATCCGGCCATGCAGCTTCAGCAACGGAACCTCGTCCATGGCGCCGAAGACCCTGTTCGACCAGTCGCCTGGTGCGACCTCGACAAGGTCCCCGGTGGCATAGCGCAACAGAGGCATCAGCGGGTTCTTCCAGGACGTGACAATCAACTCGAACAGATTGCGCCCGGCCTGATACGGCCTGAGCTCTAGCAAGGTGTCATGGCCGCAGCGGACAAAGCTTGCGCTGCTGTCCTGCATGAACAGCACGCCCAGTTCCGTCGAGCCATACATGCTCAGCACCGGCAAGCCGTAGGCGCTCTCGATCAGGCGGCGAACATTGAGCGTCATGTACTCGTAGGACGCGGCTATGAAGTCCGGGATGTACAGAGGCTCGGCAATCCGGTACTCCGCGCGCTTGGCCAGGAACAGTGCGAGGTAGGTCGGATCTATCTCCAGGAGCTTGGGGGCAAACATCCGCAGTTCGGCGTCGATGCGCTGGATGTCGGTTCGCGTCCAGCGCGTAGGGTCGGGATGGGTATTGAGACTCAGCACCCCATTGTGTATGCGCTGCTGGTAATCCGGGTCGTCCAGAAAACAGGACGTAGCGGAACAGGCCGCCGTTGTCAGCACCGCTTTCCGGTCGTGCTCCATCGAGTACCCGACCATGTCCGCCACACGCTGATAGGCGCGCTGGAACTCACGCCCCCACCAGCCCTTGTAGCGAATGATCTGGAGGATCTGGGAACTGCTCCCGGAGGTATTGGCAAACTCCACGTCACCGCCCTCGATGCCGATGCGCATCGCCTGGGTCATGAAGTTTCCGGGAAACCCGGAAATGATTTCCTTTTTGTTCAGCAGCGGAATCGCGGTGCAGTCGCCGGCCTCGAAAAACGACTCGAGGCTCTTCATCAAGGGCTGATAAAGAGGCACCTGGAAGTGTTCAATTGACATGTTGCCGACTCCTTGTGGCAGCCTCACTGGCGAACTTTTTCCATATCTGCAAGTTTTCCGGATGATTGTTCAGGGTCTTTTCAATGTGCCCCTGCAGCCCCATGACGAAATGCTCGTGACTGTCCAGCTCCACCGCCTCGATCAGCCCATCAGCCGCCATCGCACTGGCTTTCAAGCTCGGGGCCAGATGCTTGATCGCCTGATGGTGCACGGACGAAACGTTGAAACTGCGCTTGTCGACAAGCCGATAGAGCTGGCTCTGCGGATCGACGGCCACAGGGTGATAGTTGATCCAGCCATCCGCGTCGATGCAGTGATCGACGCCCCGCTCGGGGATCTCCTGATACAGCGTGCCTCCTTCGGCCACGTTGATCAGTTGCATGCCCCGACAGACACCAAGAATCGGCAGGCGCAAGGACCTGGCCTGTCGATACAGGGCCAGCTCCAGTGCATCCCGATCCTGATCGGGCCTGAGCATCAGTGGCCGCTTGTAAGGCTCTCCGATTCCCGACACTTGCGCCGAATAGCTGACCTCGGGGGCCTCACCATAAGTGCTCGGACAAAGGTCCTGCCCGGACCCCAGCAGCACCCCATCGGCAATGCTGAACAGGTGCTGCAGAGCCTCGATGGACGTCCCCGGCACAACGATCAGCGGCACACAGCCCAGGCTGATCAAAAGCTCGGTGAAACTGCAGTTGACGACGTTCATCGCCAAGGCAGCGGAGTGATTGATAGCCAGCCGCTGGCGTGCGGCGCTGATCAGAATAACGGGCTGCATCATTCAATTCCCTGAATAGGTACCGGCACTGCGCCTATGCACAGTGCGCAGGTTTCATGGCGTCGGTAGCCGTGACTGGCGCGCAGGCAGCGCGTCGATGTAGCTGGCAATCGAGTCCAGCTTCAAGCGGTCGTAGGAGTAACGCTCGTCCGGCTCGGTGTCGGGCATCTTGGTGCCGGCACGCATGGCCGACTCGACGAAGATGCCCAGAAGAGGATTGACCTCCAGCACATAGAACTGGCCGTCGGCAGTCGACTGCACCATGTCGACGATAGTCCCGTTGATACCCAGTACCTGGGCAGCCTTGAGGGCCACTTCGACTTCTCCACCCAGAATTCGCGGAGTCATTTCACCGCCGGCGGATATGTTGGTTTTAAAGCTGTGTTTCTTCTTGCGGCTATAGCCGCCCATCAACTCGCCATTGAAGATCTCGACCCGGCAGTCGTATTCGCCGAACTCGATGAATTGCTCAACGTAGTAATCACCGAGGAAGTGTGCAGTGGCCTGGATAAAGTCGATGAACTGTTCAGCTGCCACGAAGCGCATGACACCGACCGCCCCATGACCCGAGCGTGGTTTGTAAACCAGGCTGCCCCAACGCGCGAAGAGTTGGTGAATGACCGCAGCGTCGATCTGGCTGCCGAGCAATGCGGAGTCGGGGACGTTCACGCCATGCAGACGTAACAGTTGGTTGGCCTTGAACTTGTCGCGGCAATTGAAGAATGAAACACACTCGTTCACCACCGCTACACCGCTGTCCTGCAACGCCCGAAGAATATCGGCCTGATAAGGCGACTGCTCATCGGCGTTCATATGAAACAGCGCATCAAAATCACTGAGGCAGCGCCCACAGGCGGTATAGACTTTCCCGGAAATAACATGGCATTGGCGCATGTCAAAGTCGGAAAAAACCACAAAGCCTTTTTCCTCAAGTAACTCACAGAGTTTTTGCCTGGGGATATGACCATTGTCGTTTTCATACATCCACAGTACTACCGAACGACGACTTCTGGCTGAAGTGCTCATCGCAGAATCTCCGCGTTTTTATCTGCTACCGATGGTGGGCATGACGTGCCAGAGGCACGCCATGGATGATTCAGAGAATGACTGAGAGCGGATCCTTGTAGGACTCGCGTTGAGTCAGCCCGTACCACCAGCGGCGAACGTTCTCGTAGTTGAATACGATGCTTTCGCTCTGCGCCTTGAGGATGTAATCGGTGTACTGGACAAACGCCAGGTCAGCCAGGGACAGCGAGTCGCCAACCAGGAACCGCCCTTCTTCGCCAATGGCACTGTCCATGGCCGCATAGATGGCACTCAGCTTCTCCTGTGCCTCCTTGACCACTGCCTGGTCGGTTTGTCCGCCATACATCGGCAAGAACAGCTTTTGCCAGACCAGGGCATAGGCCTGAGGCGTGAAGTAGCTGGAGTCCACGCTCAACCACTGATCCATCCGCGCAACGTCTTGCGGATTCTGCGGGATCAGCGAAGGGCCGAGCAGGATTGCCTCCAGATAACGGTTGATGGCCTGGGACTCGTAAAGGGTCAGGTCACCGTGGATCAGAACCGGCACCTTGCCAAACGGATTGAGGCGCAGGTGCTCGTCCGACTTGTGTGCCCCCGTTGCCAGATCGATGCTGACAAACTCCACCGGCGTGTTCTTTTCCCGCAGAACCATCAGCACGCTACGGGTGCAGGCGCTGTTTTCGTTGCCGATCAACTTCATGCTGAGCGCGGTCATTTACCCATCCCCATTTGCGAACCCATATCCAGGGTATTGCCGAAGGTCCAGCCCTTGCGGATCACATCACCGTCAAAGTAGGCAATATCCATGTTGTCCACGTTGACCACCCGGTTGGACGCCGGAATGCCTTTCAGAGGCCCCTTGTGCGTTGCGGTGAAGATGCCCTGATGAATCACGAAGTCGCCTACCGACCACATGTTGGTCATGTTGATGGACGCATCGGGGAAGGCTTCGGCCAGCATCACGAAGTCGTCTCGCGAGTGTTCCTTGCCCACCGCCAGCCCGGGGACCATCTGATCATCCCACTCGATGTCGTCGCTCATGCAATCGAGCCAAGGCTGCAGTTGCTTGCTCAACAGCAACTCGTTGTAGCGGCGCATCTTGGCCAGGTTCTCGAAACGCGGCTTCAGGGTCTTGCAGTCATAGATCTCGCAGGGTTCGGTCAGCGAGGGAACAGCGCGCCCCTGATCATCGATCACCCCGAGCTGGATCAGCAGGGTGTAAGGGTCCTCGTAGGTGTGTTCCTTGGTGACGCGAAAATCGCTGTCGAACCAGAACAGGCTGGCGGCGATCAGGCCGACCTCCTTGTTGCTCGGTTCAACGCCCATGTAGCTCTGGGCGTGTCGCCCCTTCCAGCCCCACACGGCGATCAGCACGTTGTCCTTGAGAAACAGGATGCGGTCGGCCAGTTGCATGTCGGCAAAAGTGCCCTGCCACTCCTGGTAATGCTCGAGGATCTGCGTCACACCGATGCGATCAGGCTGCCCGGGAGACTTGCGAATGGCATCTGCCGCGTACAAAGATGCCAAAGACTTGTAGTCTTTAGTACGGACCGCAGCCAGATAGCTTTCACGAAATAGGGTTAGGCTCATCTTTATTACCAACTGTGTGAATGAATGGGTTCAACTTTGCACTGCAGTAACACTTCGGGCATCGGATCATCGCTGGGGGACTCGAAGTCCATGCCGAAGATTTCCTTGTTTTCCTGCTTTATCCACTTGTCGAAGGGATGCTGGGAGCTCGCCAACTTGCCGAATGCGGCTTGCAAATCTGGCGCAGCCAAGTAACAGATAAAGAGTTCCATCTCGCCAAAAGGCTGCAGGAACCAGTTCTCCTCAACGGTATCCAGACGCTCCAGGAACCGGCGAAAATCGGCATTGCGCTCATTGCGCAGCAACTGGGCGAACTTGAGGAATCGTTCTTTCTTGTCAGCGGGTAAAGGCACGGCAAAAGCAATCGTCTGCATAAAACACCTTAGTTGCGCTTGATAAACTCCAGGCACACGCCCGGCTCGGAAGTCATGAACAATCGGGCTTTCAATGTCGGCTCATTGCCATCCACTGCGCGCAACTCATAGCGTTGCGCAATACGCAGCAGAATCGTCTTGCCTTCGGCCTCGGCCAAATGGATGCCGATGCACTTGCGCGCGCCTGCACCGAAAGGCAGATAGGCGTATTTGTGCACTTGCTTGATGCGCTCCGGCGCAAAGCGTTCCGGGTCGAACTTCAAAGGCTCTTGCCAGTACTGCGGACTCCGATGCAGCCCCCACTGGGCCACGATGAAGTCCGCGCCCTTGGGAAACAGGTAGTTCTTGTACTGATAGTCTTCCAGCACTACCCGGCTCATGCCCCAGGACGACGGGTAGAGCCGGAGCGACTCCTTGAATACCCAATCGGTGTAATCAAGGCGCTTCAAGTCTTCCAGGGTGCAGATTGCATCGCCGAGTTCAGCCTCGACTTGGGCATGCAACTTTTGTTGTTCCCGGGGGTTTTTCGCCAACAGGTAAAGGGCGAACGCCACGCCATTGGCGGTTGTTTCATGGCCGGCCAGAAACAGGTTCATGACCTCATGCCGAAGTTGGATATCGGTCATCCCTTCCCCGGTATCCTCGTACACCGCAGACATGTACATCGATAACAGGTCGTTATGCTGCAGTTCCTGGTTCTGACGACGATCGTGGATGATCCTGTAGATGATGGTGTCGATCTTCTTCTTGGCGTTCTCGTACGCCTGCTGATCGTCAGCACTGATGCTCGCCGGCGACCACAACTTCAGCAGCGAGTACTCCTGCAAGACCTCGAGGGCCGCCGTGACATCGCTGGTAAAGCGCTGGATATCCGTGGAAAACAAACACTTGATGACAATCCGCAGGGTGAGTTTCTTCATCTCCTGGGTTGCATCGAGAACGCCCTCGGAACGTGCATCCCACTCTTCGAACATCTCGTTGATGCATTCGTGGAATACATTGCCGAAAGCGTCGACGCTGCGCTTGCTGAAAGACGGATTGGCGATCTTGCGCTGACGCTTCCACTCATCACCGATCAGCGTCGACAGCCCATTGCCAATGGCCGGGCTGATCTTTTCCATGGTTTCGGCACTCTTGGAAAAAAACCGCTCGTCACCAATCAGCATACTTTCGATAAAGTCGGCATCGGCAATGAGATAGCCGTCGATACCCGGCAGGTAAACAATGTTGCCGTACTTCTCCAGGGCCCGTGTGGTCAGGCCCAGAGGGTCCTTCAACATATAGGAAGGATCATTGAACTCGGGAGAGCTATCATCGCTGCCCGGTACCGGATCAAAGCCGGTGCGAACCTGGAGTGCCGCTTCCGTTGCCTGGGGCAAATCGCCCTTCCTCAAGTCTTTCAAATTACTCATAGCTGGACACTCTCATAGTTATCACGATTGACAGATAAGACTCTTGGCTCACCATTTACAGCGAAAAAGTTAAGCGACCAGGACACTTCCAGATTCAGGACGTGATGCCACCAACCGGCCGGCAAATACAACATGTCGCCAGCCTGCAACTCGCAAACAGTGGATACCGAGTGCTGATAGTCTGGAAACTTGTCTGCCTGATAGTTTTCCGGATCCACGCGACTAGGCTCATACATCAGGTTTCCGCCAACACTTGCCGGGTACAGGAATCTTGTTTCACTGGGAGCATACAGGCGTATTTTCTTGCGCCCTTTCAATTGCACCAGAAAGTTATCAACCATATCCCTGTGCAATCTCAGTCCGGTGCCGGCCGGACCTATCCACCACCTTGGCGTGTTGAAGACTTCCCGTGCAAAAACACTCGGAAAGCGATAACTATCCTCCAGTGCCGGTGGCACGGTATTGGCCGCCATATAACCGTGGACAGGTGCGTCCGGGACATACAAGGACTCTACATAGTCGGCAAACGAAGTCTTCTGATACTTGGGCGGGCGAGCATTTTCCAGATCGTATTCTTCGAGAAGAAGACTGACATCCAAACTACCCAGGTGACTTACGATCTGGCCGACAGACATACAGAAAATCGGCCATGCAGTAGCAGCATTTCTTACAATTACCGGCTCGCCACGCTTCAGATACGGCTCGATATCTCGCTGGTCGGCAATAACCTGGCACAGCGGAAAATCCTTTCCTTGAGTACTTCTGGTCGCCAATTGAACAATGCGCTGAGTGTCCACCAGGGCACTGTTGAAAATAAAATTCAACAACTTCATCACATCGACGGCAATTTCGGTGTGATCGCTGTCCGCGCTGATCAGCAATTTTCCGGTATTGAACAACGTCAGCGGGTCATCGACCTTGTTCGCCAACACCTCAAGCGTCGTATCGCTGAGAGTAATGCTGGCGCGTGGTGGACACTGCGGTGCGGTAAATGACCAACTCAATGTCTCGGAAACATCCATGCAGCCCAGGTGAGTTCCGGATTCAAGTTGCCAGTGATAACGCCCCTGTAGACCACGAAGTGCCCAAACAGGAACTTTCTCGCTCAATGTCTCGATCAATCGAAGGTTGGAAACTGCATTTGCCAACATCGCATAGGCTCCCTGCCAGGCCAGATCAAAGCTCAAATAACAGATCCTTATATTCGCGCCTGAATACAAGGCCTATTGCATACTCGATGTAACGCATGAACAGCGCGGCATAGCCGCCGCTGGCGGGCGCTACTTTCGTAGCCAGTTCCAACCATTCTCCAGCGCTGGAAAAATTCGTATAAAACAACCGGGTAAACACATAATCACTGGAGGCAAGCCTTACATCGGAAAAATGCTGCTCACCAAAGAAAGAAATGATCGGCTGTATGCGCTTTGAATTCCGCAGGAACAACTCAAGCAGCCAGCTGTGACAAACATCTTCCTGCAACTTTCTGTCGTCAGGTGCCACCTCGTTCAGCAATGCCTTGATATCGCCAGGCAAGAGTCGAGGATCACCGCTGCTGTCGAGCAGATTTGCCAAATCCGCCCAAATTTCCGAGCAGTCATCGAGGCATTGCTCCAGATGCAGTGCAATAAACTGACTGAAAGACTTGTTCTTCCGATGCGCCTGACACATCAAGGTATTGGCGACGTAGTTGAAAAAACTGTATATCCGCTCTCGATCCCCCAGAGCACTCACGAGAAACTCCGGAAAATGAAAGGTCGGCCATTTGGAGTCCGTGGCGATGACACCATCGCGGCCAAAGGAATAAGTGCTATCCCTGGCAACAAAATCCTGGGTCCTGCCGATGCCAAACACGCGGGTGCTGGGAATTACGTAGCCGGCCTCATACTTATTGGTCAGCCCACTTTCTTCCAGAAACGCCAAAGTACGAGCGATGGTGTGTCTATCTGCATGCGCGTTCCCCAGGAAGAACGAAATGAGGTTCGAGTACTCGATCGGCGCACTGGCGGTGAACTTTGCCTGATCCTCCAGCTTGCGGTTTTTTTCCTCATGAATTTCCGCGCGTATCGAAGACAGGCTTTTGAGAAAGGTAACGGCTTGTTCGCGCTTGTACGGCACCCTTGCCCGCTTCAGGTTCTCTTCGTCCAACGACAGAATATCGTTCATCGCCCCGGTATAACCGGCACGCATCATGGTCTTCAGCTCATCGTGCCCCAGTGAAGGCAACGAATACCCCGACCATTTAATCGGGCGCTTCTTATAACGTTCATTGAGCCGGATGACCCGCTCGGCCAACTCCAACGCAAAACCGGCTCCACCGATATTCAGTTCAGAGCAGATGAACCAGAAATCATAAAGGTCGTTTTTTAACAGAAACTCCAGATCGGCTTCGACCACGTCCAGGTTGCGCTTGTCGATACGCTTGCCCTTGACATCAGGCTCGACACAGAAATAGCACTGGAACGGGCATCCGCGGGACACTTCCACGGCAATGGTCGGTGGTGTTCTCGATTGTAATGCCGGGCCGTAAAAGGCCTTGATCTCATTAACGATATCAAGACGATACTCCGTCGCTTCGGCTGGCTTGTAGAAACCTACATCGTTATAGATGTACTCCGAGCCGTTCTTGTGAATCAGCCCCGGCACCGCCCCCAGATTGCGACCGCAAAGCGTGTCGTTAAAGGCTCGAAAGAAGCCGTCAGGGCAGCCTTGCAAACCAAGATCAATCTCCAGATAGTTGGCCAGCTTTCTGGCATGAGTGGTGAAGCCAAACCCGCCCATGATGATAGGCGCATCCGTCAACTCCCTGACCAGGCGAATCAAGCGCTTGCTGTCTTCAACAGGGTAATAGGTTCTAAAATAGCTACCTGGTTCACCATCCACCGCATCATAGTTGGACAGATCAAGGGAATCGCCTTGCCGTAGATGTATACCAATCATCTTCGGGCGCTGGGTCTTTATCACGTTCTTCAGGTGCTCGTACCAATGCTGAACGTATAGCAAATCAATACGTGTCACCCTGATATCGAAGCGCCGGGCAATTTCACTGATCTGAACGAAGGCATACGGATATATCGGACGCCAAGGCAAGTTGCAGCAATTCAGCAATAAAAAATCAGTTTCCTGCGTATTCACGGCGTATCATCCCTGTACAACGATGCAGAAAGCTATTTAGCTGGTCAAAAACATTGGTAACTTGAACACTGCCTTGCGCGAATTGCAGCCCTGGCAAATTTCCATATTGCCCAACTGTTTCACTCGGCTTTTAACAATCCTCTTCAGATTGTCATTATCAATATGACCAATATTTGATACGTGCCCGAAATCCTGGAAGCAGCCGAGTATCTCGCCGGTATAGCTGATACTGACGCTACCATCGCCGATTGCACAAAAGTTGCGATTCTCAAGAGTGCCCAACAGGGCATTCAGCATGAACTTGACCTTGCCCATGCCTGTTTTGTATTCACTCTCGGACAGGTTCAAGCTCAACTCACGAACGAGCTTCTGACGATATTCGCTTTCGAGCTTTGCGTTGATATCCCCACCGCGGTTCCACAGCGGGAATAGATAGATGCGCTTGAAACCCAAGCTGCGCAAATGTGCGACGGTTTCCGGCAGCGTGCTATAAATCACCGGACCGCCCGTCAAGTGGACAATCACCTTGTCCGCTGCAGCTTCGGCCAATGCAGCAATGTTGCGCCAGATTTTCTCGTGATTCAGGCCAATATGGACCTTGTCGAAAATCTCTTTCCGAATAGAACTGACAGACAGCCTGATAACATCAACGTTCTGCACACAGGCATCTATATTGCGCTGGTTGAAGGTGACCGCAGTTGTTGTCACATCGGTCAATACGCCCGAGCGGCGCATCATGCGCAAAAGCTCATGGAACTCTGGATGAATGGTCGGTTCGCCCCTGCCCGCCAAGTCAAGTTCCCAGACATAGGAAGGGTCTATTTGCGAAACTATCTTATCCATGGTCTCCAGCGAAATGAAACCATAGTCCTTAATCACTGAGCGGGGGCACATACTGCATGCTGCTGGGCACGATGGCGTCGCCTCAACATTGACAAGTACCTTCTTAAGCACGGGCAGTTCTCTCCATTGATTTTTATATTCCCTGTGGAGCTCATCTAGACTGCCGGCGCGTTCAAACAGCTCAGCCCGTCCGTCCTTCAACAATCTAGAGACATTATCGCTCATCTGTAACTACCACTATTGGTAGGTACTCAGCGAGACGAATTCTCTACTCTTTCTATTCGCCGATACGCTATTGAGCAAGTTGCTGGAGAGCGCCCGTCGCCACATCTTTTTTCTGACGCCAAGCTTACATCTACGTATATTTGATACTTATAAACTTGATTTCCAACGTAGAACTGGTCAGATTCGCGGCGCAACTCGATGTCACCGCCGTATGAAAGGTGACAATACAAGGAGGGTACTTATGAAAAACTGGCAAGATGACTTACTGATGATAACGGACCTGAAACTTTCCGAATCTCAGATAGTCAAGAGAATTCAAGAAGCCGCTACGATGCTTGAGTTCGAATACTGTGCCTATGGGCTACAAGTGATTTTTCCCGAGGAGAAGGTGGTGATGTTCAACAACTACCCTCGTCAATGGCAGAGGCGCTACGACACTGAAAACTACCTGGCCATTGACCCGATAGTGGCACAAGGGAGGCAATCCCAGACACCGATCATCTGGGCAGACTCGGTATCTCGCGAAGCACCGATATTTTGGGAGGAAGCACGTGCAGCAGGACTTAAAGTTGGGTGGTCGCAATCAAGTATCAACGCCGCTGGGGCAGCCAGCATGTTATCCCTCAGTCGATCTTCACAACCCATCACCCGCCAGGAACTGGATGCCAACGAAATAAAAATGCGCTGGCTGGTAAATGTAGCCCACCTGGCACTTTCAAACCGCATCAGCACCCGCCTTGCCAACCCCTACGAAGTTAAGCTGACATCCCGCGAAAAAGAGGTTCTAAAGTGGACTGGCAGCGGAAAGACCTCATTTGAAATATCCTGCCTGCTGGCCATATCAGAAAATACGGTGAACTTTCACATCAAGAACTCCATCCTGAAACTCAGCGCAGCCAATAAGACCGCTGCAGTTATCCAAGCCTTCCTGACAGGACAACTGATTTAAATAACAACAATAGAAAACAATAAGACAAACCCAAGCCGAAAACCTTCTCTGCCTTAACATTCCCCTTTTGCACCTCAGGCTCAGGAACACCTTTGCTCCCAAGCCATGCTGGCGCCGGCTGCCCATCCCCCTGTCCGGCGACCAGCACCAACCGCGCCAAGGCTTTTCCCTGGCAAAAAAAGGCCTGCCACCTACCAATAATGGTAGGTACCCGGCTTTACTGGCTAATTTACGATCGCCCTCGACTTGAACGCCGAGGATGTATGATGCGTATTTTTTCCGGAAATGGTAAAGCATTAGGCTCGCAGCTTAAGCAGGATATTGCTTCTTATCGTTATAAGGTATTTGTGGAAAAGCTCGGCTGGCCATTGGATTGCCCCGACCAATTGGAACTCGACGAGTTTGACCGGGATGACACTCTCTATCTCGCGGCCAAAGATGAAACAGGTGCTATTGTTGGCACCGCACGCCTGCTACCGACAACCCGCCCTTATCTATTATCGGAAGTCTTTCCCGACCTGCTGGGTTCAGATCAGCCGCCGTCCCAGACGCATGTCTGGGAGCTGTCCAGATTCGCCGCTGTATCGCTCGATAAAGACACCGACGCGATGAATGCCTACTCCTCAGCCAGTGCGATGTCGCTGCTGCTTGAAGCCTTCGAGTACGCCAGGTCCCTGGGGGCGCGCAAGCTACTGACGGTTTCACCCAGTGCAATTGCACGGCTGCTGATCAAGAGAAAGTTCAATATCCGGCAGCTTGGCCCCTCCAGAATCAGCGAGGGACTGAGCATCATGGCCCTGGAAATCGACCTGTGCGCGGCGCGCACGCATTAAACAGCTGCATCTTCTCGCACCACCCAGACGCAGCCATTGCCGCGCCTGGGCAGGCGGCTATCTAGGCCGGCCAGTCCAGCCTGGGCAAGCCACACGCAGCAGGCTGAAAGGCCTGCAACGACCGCAGGATCGCATCGGCATGGGCAAACTTGCTGTCGGCCATGGCCGCATCAGGGACTGCGATCACGCTCATGCCGGCGGCCCTGGCTGCGGTCACGCCGAACGGTGAATCCTCGAACACCAGGCACTGCTGCGGCTCGACTCCCAGGCGCCGGGCGGCGGTCAGGAAGATGTCCGGCGCCGGCTTGGCGGCGGTCACTTCCGGGTCGTCGGCGGTGACGATGGTGTCGAACAGGGCGAACCAGTCGCCATGGCGGGTGGTTTTCTCGACGAAGGACATCTGCGAAGAGCTGGTACCCACGGCGATCGGAATCCGGTGCTCCTTGAGATGGCGCACCAGCTGCTGTGCCCCGGGCATCGCCTCGGCCCGGGGAAAGCGCTCGCGCATCAGCGGCTCGCGCATCACCAGGAACTCCTCGGCAGTGATCGGCAGGTCCAGGGCCTGCACCACATAACGCGCGAGGTCGGCGGCGCCACGGCCGATGATGTTCTGCTTGATGGTCCAGTCGTAGGTACGGCCATAACGCTCGGCGATCAACTGGGTGATCTCGGTGTAGATGCCCTCGGTATCCAGCAGCAGACCGTCCATGTCGAAAATGACCGCCTTGATCGGCCCAAAATCATTCAACTGTGCATTCATCGCATCTGATCCGTTAGCAAAAGTACATTCCAGGGAGCGGCTCAGGTACGGCCCGTTCGTTAGCCAGCCTTTCGATGAAAGGGTTCAGCAGCATAGCGGCGGGCCTGTGCCAGGGGCAACCCGGCACAGGTGCGACGGGGCACGCAGGCTTCAATCGCGCGGGTCGGGCCCGCTGGCGTCCGGATCGAGGGCTTCTTGCAGAGGGACGCGGGCATCGTCCAGCAAGGAACCTGGGTCCTCGTTGCCCGGGTCGTTGATCACCTCGGGCTCCCCGGAGATGGGTTGGGTGTTGCCTGGAGCTTCACGGGCCATGATCGCCTCCTCGATCGCCAGGACCATCCTGGCAAGTATGGCGAAACCTGGGCGAGGCGCACAAAAAACCCGGCGCATGGCCGGGTTCTCGGGTTGCTTGCGCCTGGATCAGTGACGCTTCTTGTGCCCCATGCTGCTGCCCAGGGCACCGCCCGCCGCACCACCGATGCCAGCACCGACAGTGGCGCCGGTGCTGCCGCCCAGGCGATTGCCGATCAACGAGCCACCAGCCGAACCCAGGCCGCCACCGATCGCCGCCTTGGCCCGGCTGCCCTTGCGCGCACCAGCCGCGCTGCCGGCTGCCCCGGCGACACCCGCGCCGATGGCCGCTCCGGTGCTGCCGCCAAGCTTCTGCCCCACCACATTGCCCAGCGCGCCGCCGAGGCCACCGCCAATGGCTGCTGTACCGTCACCGGCCATCGCGCCTTGGGCCAGCAAAAGTCCCACAACCAGGGCAGGGAGAGTTAAACGCATGACTTGAACCTCGAAAAAAGACTGTCGAACTGACATGTAAGAACCCGGCGCCGCATGACTCGACGCAGGTCACCGCGAAACCACCCGGGATTTGGCGCCGGATTGGACAACCAATTCCAGAAGAGTTTTATCACCACGCAAAAAAAAGCCCGCTGGGGAACGGGCTAGGGTGTTGCGTTTAACGGATGGTTTGAGCCTACGCAGGCAGATGTGAAGAAAGCGTGAAAAATTTCACCGCCAGGCCCGACGTCCCTCCAACACGACCTCTGTCGCCCCCGGCCTGCGGGCGTGGCGGCGCGGGTGAAAAATTTTCTGCCGCCGGTCACCCGCGCCTCTTCGCCCACATACAAAAAGCCCCGCAAGTGCGGGGCAGTCGTTACTCAAGATCGCTTGTTCTTGGGCAGGGCCCGAGGAAAAAACATCGTATTGCTGGCGACCGATGTCACCGCGGATTTTTTCCTGACGACATTCACAGAAAGCTCAGCCTTCGCCTCGAATGCCGCCTGCCCGCAACGCACCAAGTTGTTGATTGGGAACTCATCCCCGTTGTCTTCGATATAAGCAAGACTCCTCATCTCCCAGCTCCCTCCAACAACCGACCAGCACCGGCAAGCTCCTGATTGCCTGGAAAGTACTGATCGTCACGGCGCTTGAGACTAGACAGTCATTTGCCGACCTGCCGGCCAAAGCACCGCAGACGCCGACGAGCGGCCAGCCAGTGGAAGAAAAACTGATCCAGGGCAAATTTTCCCTCGGCGTTCAGCTGTCGTACGCCGCCAGGGCCCGGGCCAGGCGCATGTCGTCGGCATCACTGGCAGGATGCAGTGTTCGGTAGCAACGCAGCGCCTGCTCCAGCTGGGCGCCGCGAATCTGGCCCCCGGAACCGACGAAGGCCAGGGCATCGCCTTTGGCCGAATGAAAGATCTCGCCAGGATTGGATGTGGTGCCCAATGTGCCGAACGTGGTCAGGCCGGTTACCCCGGTGACCATCATCGAGGCGCGGTCCACGGGGTTCCTCTCCTCTCCCGCCACCACCACGAACGGGGCGACGCACAACGCACAGATCAATAACGCCTGATTGCAACTCTTCATCAATGGATCGCCATCCTGGGCCAAGGCAAGCGCGCAACTTAGCATCCGGCGTGTCCGAACGCAGCCTCAAGCCGCTGGTGATTGCCAACGGGACAGGTAGGCGATCGCCGCCTGCTCCGCCTCGACGCAAATGGTTTCACTGATGCGGCCTTCGGCCAGGTAGCCGTACTTCATGCAGGCAAATGCGATTTCCACCGCCAGGGTGGTCACGTCCGGCTGCCGGGGCAGGCTGTCGAAGCCACCCCGGGCCAGCAGGTAGTCGCGCAGCAAGCTACCGATCATGGCGTCCTTGCGCTCGTGGGCCTGGCTGTCCAGCGGGGTGAAGTTGCCGCGCAGGAGCAGCAGGCTGGCGGCCGGGTGAGCGTTGTAGTAACCGGCAACGCCGCGGATGACCCGACCGATGGCCTGCTTCCAGTCGCCTTCGGGGCCGGGCCGGGAGTTATCGATCAGCGCGGCGATACGCTCCATCTGCAGGCTCGCCAGGTGGGCGAGCAACGCGTATTTGTCCGGAAAGAACTGATAGATGCTCGCCCTCGGAACCCCGGAGCGCTTGGATATCTCGGGTATCGATGCAGCATCGGGACCCACCTCCTGCAGCAGTTGCTCGGCAGCCGCCAGCACCTTGGCCATGCGGGATTGCGAGCGCTCCTGTTGAGGCAGCCTTGCGCCCTTCTTGCCCTTGGGAGCCGACGAAGTGTCTTGCATGGGAGAAAAATCCGACATAAGTTATGTTTTAACGTGACAAATGTCACTTTCGATAAAGCGCTCCATCTTCCCTGTCCAGAGCGAGGTCCGCAATGAGCTACCAAGACCAGCATCAGTGGAAAGCCATCCAAGCCTTCCTGCCCAAGGCCTACCAGATCGACGCCAGCAACGCCCCACTGGAGGAATACTGGTCGTGGCGTGGCCACAATGTGCATCTGGATCGCTTCGTCAATCCGACAGCACCGGCCAAGGTCATCCTGTTCCATGGCGTGGGCACCAATGGGCGGCAGATGTCGACGATAGCCGGCTTGCCTCTTGCCCGCCTGGGGCTGGAAACGGTGGCGATCGACATGCCCGGCTACGGCGAGACCCAGGTCGCCCCAAAGGCCCAGGTGCGCTATGACACCTGGGTGGAACTGGCCCACGCGCTCATTGAACACGAGCGTCGCCGGGACTCGCGGCCGATCTTTCTCTATGGTCTGAGCGCCGGTGGCATGCTCACCTACCACGCAGCTGCCATGAACCAGGAGGTGGCGGGCATCATCGGCATGACCTTCCTCGATCAGCGCGTGCCCCTAGTCAGGGAACAGACCGCCCTAACCCCGCTGCTGGGCCGGTTGGGTGGGCCACTGATACACGCTCTGGCGAACACTCCGCTGGCCGGGCTGAAGATACCGATGTGGCTGGCCAGCAAGATGCACACCCTGGTCAATGACCGAGCCGCATTAAAAGCCTGCCTCAAGGACCGCACCTCGGCCGGCAACTGGGCCAGCTTGCGCTTTCTGAGTTCCTACCTGAACTACGTGCCAGTGATCGCCCCCCAAGACTTCAAGGCCTGTCCGGTCCTGCTGACCCAGCCGGCAGCGGACCGCTGGACGCCGCTTAAGCTCAGCCAACCGTTCCTCGAGCGACTGGCACAGGTCGAGGTGCAGACCCGCCTGCTGGAGAACGCCGGGCACTATCCGTTGGAAGAGCCGGGGCTGACCCAGATGAACCAGGCCATTCTTCAATTCATCGAGGCGGTCCTGGCCAGTACCAGCGGGACGCCGCCCACACCCGGTGCCCAGAACCACCCCGAGTCCCTGGGCCAGCGCAGTTGAGCCCTCAGGTCCGGGCCAGGAAGCTGTCGGCGTCGCCGCCTTCGCATTTCCAGTCGGCGAACACCCCGACCAGATTGCAGGAATCACACCGGCAGCCAATGTAGTACCAGCGCACATCGTTGCTGTCGGCATAGAGCGCGACTGCCGAAGTGATCGCAAAATGTTCGTGGTCACAGACGCAGATATGGTTCTCGAAAGCCGCCTGCACTGCGTAGTCGGCGCTGTCGCCCAGCAGCTTGACGGCTGCGCACCGGGTGCAGGTGCTTCTGCCCGCGCCGACCTCCTCGTCGGTTTCCAGGGTGAACCGGTCGTTCCCGCAGGCGCATCGGGCAGCGTTGAACCTCACCGCTTCGTAGCTTGATTGGCTATAGCGGCGGATCTCCGGCTGGATATCCGCGTCTTCGCTGCCGTACCTGTAGCGGCCTTTCTTTGAAATCGTCATGGTGTCTCCACTGCCAGTGGTTATCCGCCGTGGATGATCTGTCGGGCCCGTCGGCGAACACCCGGGCGCCAGGCAATCCAGCTCTTCAGGCCTGTGCCGTCGCCGGGACGGGTACTTCGAACATACGGCGGATAGTGTCCTGGATACGCAAGATATCCGAGACTGCGTACAGCCCCACCGAAGGCGCCAGATGGCTGCTATCCGGAGGATGGGCGACACAGGCGGCAATTAGCGTCACCTGGCCGGCAGGATCGGGCTGGAACTTGATGCCACTCACGCCATACAGGCTCTTGCGCCGGATGCCATCGTTGTACAACTCGCCCTGGGCGGGCGTTTGCTGCAACTGTTCCAGCGTCGGCACCTGGTCGAACACCTGGGCATAGAACTCGATGATCGGGCTTTCGTTGATGCTGCCCAGGCGATGCACATAAGCGGCGTAGAACCTGCCCTCCAGGTGGATGGCCAAGACATCGCCAGCGCGGTAGAACGTTATGGAGTCAGGGAGCGCCGGCTTGCGCGCCAGGGCCACGGGAGGCGCTTGCAGGCCAGCGCTGAATTCCTGCGAGCGCTGATGAAACTTGTCCCCCAGGGCCACCGCTCGATTCAGCTCCTCGATCGCTTCCACGGCCCGGGCGGTAATACTCGGCTCGGCCAAGCCATATTTATGCAGCAGCGTGGCCAGCGCGAGCCAGGCCTTGTGCCGGTAAAGCGGCGCCACCTGCGACTCATCCGCCAGCAACACGCAATTCCAGCGAGCCAGGAGGCTTGGCAACACCGCATCGTTCAGCGAGCCCTGGTGACCCTGCTGCTGTGCGACCATCGCCTTCCAGGCCAGCCGGGCAAGATCCTCGTCCAAGGCCTGGACCAGGTGCCTGGCGGCCAGTTTCTCCAGCAACTGCTGATGTTTCACAAGCTCATCTCCATTCGATGCATTGTCCAGTGCCATCCGGGGCGCTACAGCAGGCATATCCGCTGTGGCCGTTGTTTGTTTCAATGGCGGCCTGCAGCCAAGCACCTGCCCCGGGAAAATCGCGCAATGATAACGATCGACGCCTTCAAGGCATACGGCACCCGAACCGGTTCGCCTACGCAAATACCACTGGACGAAATAACCCTGCTCGCCTCGCCCGCCACTCTCAAGGCGCTGGGGGATTTCCTGGTGCACGCGGCACAATGCATGGAGGAAGACGGCATGAAACACCTGCACCTGCAGGATGCCTGGGCCGACTTCGATCCTCGGCTCCACGTGGACCTGGTGCTGGTGAATAGCGAGCAGGCCACCGAACACGCCCCGCAAACCACGACCGGCGACAGCGCCGGCATTCCCCACGGGTAACGCCGACGCCAGAGGTCATAGAGCGTTTGCGGTTCGCCGCGTATGCCGAGCCCGTGTCCGGTTCCGACTACTAATTCGCCGAAGCGAACCGCGTGCAGGTCATGGGCGAGCCAGGTTGGGAGGCGGCCAGGGAAGCAGCCATCGACCGCTTCAACGAGATCCAAGCCAGATATTCCTCGTCAGCGGCAGCAGCGCCTCATTGAATAGGCGCCGTTTCGCTTGTTATAGAACGCGGGGTTGCCCCTCGGCGGCAGGACTCGGCTGGTTCTTCAGTTTTAGCGCTGGCTTTTCGATTAAGTACCAGCTGGCAGAGGAGAACAGTACCAGTGCGAGGGCCAGCAATGTCCCTGTCAGAAAGGCGTTGCCCGGCTTATACGCTGCGTTGATAAAGAGAATCATCGGGATGTGATAAACGTACATCCCGTAGCTCAAGTCGGGAATTTTAGACGGGATAAGCTTGGCGCCGGACATACCGGCCCATACGACCGCGAATGCCTGCACCACAGAGGGTGCCATGTCGCCGCCGATGCCTGGAATAGGGATATACGTCCACAGGCAAACCACCACGAAGAACACCCACGGCAGCACTGAGCCAAATCGCATCAAGCGCTCTTGATACAGGAACATCAAATTCCCGGTGAAGAACGCAGGCGCCAGGTACGAGAGGACGTGATAGTAGGGGCTGATTGGCATTGTGGTGATTTTCCACGAGATCACGCTCGCCACTGCCAGCAGCAACCAGATGTACACCGGCCGCTTATATGCCCCCAAAGCCCAGAGAATTGCCAGCACGGCATAGGCCAGCTCCTCCCAGGCCAAGGACCATAAAGCCGAATTGGTATGGGGCGGCATCATCAAGCCTCCAGTGACCCAGACGGTAAGCGAGTTGATCAGAAATGTGTAATCGAGCAGGACGTATCCCAACAACAACGAACAGATCAGCGCCGGAAAAATTCGCAACGCCCGTTTCCTGGCAAACGCAGTCCAAGAGCCTGTATTGGCGAAACTCTTAAGCACCAAAAAACCACTGACCGCGAGAAACGCTGGAACAGCTCTGATAAAACCGGGCCAGCTGAAATGCGGGTCCAATGAAGCCCAGGTGTGAACCACCACTACTTCAACTGCCAGTAATAACCGGATCAAATCGAAGCTTGGGTAGCGGACAGTTGTATTTAATATGGGGTTGGACATGTCGCGACCTTTTTCAATAGGGCGCCATCCTATCCGATAGCTTTCACGCCCTGTAGCCCCTTCTACAAGCTCCCAGGCTCGCCCATTCGGCGTGCACGGCGGCCCGCCCGCTCGGGCACAGCGATACAACGATGGTGAAAAACACTAAGGCCGCCGAATACCCTCGGACACGAAGAGCATGGCGGGATTGTTTCCAAGATGATGGGACTCAGGACGGACTATGGCGGCCTAAGGGCCGATTTTTTTGCCCTAAAAATGCCCTAAGCTTTCTATCGGGCAACAAAAAACCCCTGAAAACTTCAACGTTTTCAGGGGTTTAGAGTACATCGAATATGGCGGTGAAGGAGGGATTCGAACCCTCGATACAGTTTCCTGTATACACACTTTCCAGGCGTGCTCCTTAAGCCACTCGGACACCTCACCGTTTCTCTTCAAACCGATTCAGTCTGTCGAGGCGCGCTAATGTAGTCGAAAGCTTTTCAGATGGCAAAGGTTTTTTTCAGAATTTTCATGCGCTTAAGCACTTTTCTGGTTTTCGGGCCTACGCGCGCCCATGGCACAAGGCAAACCGGCCAATCTTCGGCCTGCTCCACGCTGCCGTGCGGCTATACATAGGCAGCCCAGCAGGTCGTGCGGCCTGCCGCCCGGAGCAAAGCCTGACTCACCAGTCAGTCACGGCGCTTTACCGGACCGATCATGCTGGGTAACTTCTGCTGCACTTCTAATACAAGGAATTGCGTCATGAGTGAGTTGATTTCCTACCATCTCGAAGACGGTATCGCGACCCTGACCTTGAGCAATGGCAAGGTCAATGCCATCTCCCCGGACGTGATTGCCGCCTTCAACGCCGCACTCGACCAGGCCACTGCCGATCGCGCGGTGGTGATCATTACTGGTCAGCCGGGGATTCTGTCCGGGGGCTACGACCTCAAGGTCATGACCGCCGGCCCCAAGGAGGCCGTGGCCCTGGTGACCCTGGGCTCGACCCTGGCCCGACGCCTGCTGTCCCACCCTTTCCCGGTGATCGTGGCCTGCCCGGGGCACGCGGTCGCCAAGGGCGCATTCCTGCTGCTGTCCGCCGACTACCGCATCGGTGTCGAGGGGCCCTTCAGCATCGGCCTCAACGAAGTGCAGATCGGCCTGACCATGCACCACGCTGGCATCGAGCTGGCCCGTGACCGCCTGCGGCGCTCGGCCTTCCACCGCTCGGTGATCAACGGCGAGATGTTCGACCCGCACAGCGCCGTGGATGCCGGTTTCCTCGACAAGGTGGTCAGCCCCGAAGAACTGCAAGGCGCAGCCCTGGCAGCGGCACGCCAACTGAAGAAGATCAACATGCTGGCCCACAAGAACACCAAGTTGAAGGTGCGCAAGGCCCTGCTGGACAATCTGGACAACGCCATTATCGAGGACCAGGGACACCTGGGCTGAACCTCGGCATGACGAAACATGGCCCGGCCCTTGTGCCGGGCTTTTTATTACTCCGCCCTCTGGTCCCTGCACGCCCCACCATCGGACACATCTGCTCAAGCATCGCCCCTCTTGTTGCCCGGCACAGCAATTGCCGAAAACAGTGCACATTCGTACACTGCGCCACCTTTTGTCCCCTGCGCGGTAGCCGTTTAGATGCTGTATCTGTTTCGTATGTCATTGATGGGCTTGCACTTTATAGTGGCTGGCAGCCTGGGCTTGCTGCTTGGGCTGTGTCGCCCCTTCAACCCTGACAACAGCCGCCTGTGTGCCCGCCTATATGCTTGGCCGGCCATGCGTATCCTGGGCCTGAAGGTCAGGGCCGAGGCCGGCCCGTTGATGGACAAGCCGCAAAGCTGTGTGATCATTGCCAACCATCAGTCCAACTACGACCTGTTCGTGTTCGGCAATGTGGTGCCGCCACGCACCGTGTGCATCGGCAAGAAAAGCCTGAAGTGGGTGCCGTTGTTCGGCCAGTTGTTCTGGCTGTCGGGCAACGTCCTGATCGACCGTGGCAATCCGCACAAGGCACGACGCTCGATCGTCACCACCACCCATACCTTGCAACACAAGGACACCTCGATCTGGGTGTTCCCGGAGGGCACGCGCAACAGCGGTCAGGAGTTGTTGCCGTTCAAGCGCGGTGCCTTCCAGATGGCGATTGCCGCCGGGGTCCCCATCGTTCCGGTATGCACCAGCAACTACATCAAGCACATGCGCCTGAATCGCTGGAACAGTGGTGAGGTCCTGATCCGTTCGCTACCGGCAATCCCCACTGCCGGCCTGACCCCCGACGACATACCGCGCCTGATGGCCCAATGTCGCGAGCAAATGCTCGACTGCATCACCAGCATGGACCGCCAGTTGCAACCAAACTGAGCCCCTTGTGCAAAAGCCCGCCCCGTGCGGGCTTTCATTTATCGGCGAACTCGCATCCCATGGGCGACTCTGATGCTGCAATGCAAGCTAAGCTGCTGATCTGTCACCGTGCCATTGATAAGAAGAAGTGAACCGGAACCATGGGTAGAGTTGTTGCTGCCGCCGTCTACAGCGGTGGAAAGAAAGTCACGGACATCAGCCTCGACGAAGGCGCAGCCTGGGCGGCGAAACCCGGCCATTTCGTCTGGATCGGCCTGGAGGAGCCCAACGCCCACGAGCTGGCCAACCTGCAACGCCAGTTCAATCTGCATGAGCTGGCCATCGAGGATGCCCTGGAGAAGCACAGCCGGCCCAAGCTGGAAACCTTCGGCGACGCCCTGTTCATCGTCACTTACTCGCCGGTGCGCACCAACGGCAAGCTGGAGTTCATCGAGACCCACATCTTCGCCGGCAATGGCTACATCATCACTGCGCGCAACGGTCATTCGGCTTCCTATGGCCATGTGCGCCAGCGCTGCGAGGCCCGCCCCCTGCTGCTCGAGCATGGCGAGGACTTCGTGCTCTACGCCCTGCTGGACTTCGTCACCGAGAACTACCAGCCCGTGAGCGAAGCCATCCACGCGGAAATCGACGAACTGGAGAGCAACGTGCTGTGCCAGGCGATGAACGAGCGGGACATTCTCAGCCTGCACAGCCTGCGCCGCGATGTGTTGCGCCTGCGCCGCCACGTCGCGCCAATGGTGGAAATCAGCGAGGACCTGCAAAAGCTCAGCTTTCCCTTCATCGACAAGAACATGCGGCCGTATTTTCGTGACGTGCAGATCCATGTCACGCGGCAGATGGAAGACCTTTCGACCCTGCGCGACATCGCCAGCCAGACCATCGAGATTGGCGTGCTGCTGGAGGCCTCGCGGCAAAGCATCGTGCAGCGCAAGTTCGCCGCCTGGGCGGCGATCCTGGCGTTTCCCACGGCGGTGGCAGGGATCTACGGGATGAACTTCCAGAACATGCCGGAGCTGAGCTGGCACTACGGCTACTTTGGCGTCCTGGGCTTCATCAGCGTGGGTTGCGTGGCCCTCTGGGCCAGCTTCAAGCGTTCAGGCTGGCTGTGAAACAACGCGGCCCCGCGCCAGGCGGGGCCGTGGGTCACTTCAGGCCGCTGCGGGTTTGTGGGCGACGAAGCGCATCATCCATTCGGCCACGGTAGTGCCGTGATGATCGTGCTCGAGACTGGCCACGCCCTTCTGGTAGACCTGTTCGCCGAGGAACTCATGGCGCAGGTCGAGCAACGCACGGGAATAGTCGTGGATGAACTCCGGATGCCCCTGGAAGCACAGCACCTGGTCGTTGATGTGGTAGGCCGCGTACGGGCAGAAATCGCTGGAGGCAATCACCGTGGCGTTCTCCGGCAAGGCGGTGACCTGGTCCTGGTGGCTGATCAACAGCGTCAGTTCCTCCACCACCGGGCTCATCCAAGGCGCCTTGGCCGCAAGCTTGTAGTTGTGGATGCCCACGCCCCAGCCCTGGTTCGCCCGCTCGCTCTTGCCACCCAGCAATAGCGCCAGCAACTGATGGCCGAAGCAGATGCCCAGCAGCTTGTCGCCACGCTCGTAGCGCTCCAGCAGGTAGGTCTTGAGGGTCTGGATCCACGGATCGGTACCGAAGGAATCGGCCTTGCTGCCCGTCACCAGGTAGGCATCGAACTTCAGGTCGTCAGCGGGATACTGGCCCTGCACCACGTTGTAGACACTGAACTGCGCGGCGATGGGCTGTTGGGAAAACAGGCGCTGGAACATCTGCCCGTAGCCCTGGTACTGGTCGATCAGTTCGGGACGCAGGATATCGGTTTCAAGAATGCAGATGCGTAGCGACATAAAATATTCCTGACAAGGCGATGGCAATAACGAACACCCCAGAGCCTGCCTTGAAATACCACGGCAAGGCAAGCCCCGGGACCCGTCATTTCACGCCCGCCAGGCTCAGAACAACTGGCCCTGGCGCGCCTTCTCCAGGAGCAGGTTCGGCGGGTTGAAACGCTCGCCGTACTGGCGCGCCAGGTACTGGGCACGGGCGACGAAATCCTGCACCCCGTACTGGTTGATGAACTGCAGCGCGCCGCCACTCCAGGCCGCGAAACCGATGCCGAAGATCGAGCCGACGTTGGCGTCGGCCGTGGACTGCAGCACGCCCTCTTCCACGCAACGCACGGTCTCGATGGCCTGGATGAACAACAAACGGTCGCGCACATCCTGAGGCGAGATCTGCCCGTCGGCCTTGTAGAAGCGCGTGTGCAACTGCGGCCACAGGTGTTTCTGGCCACCGGCCGGGTAGTCGTAGAAACCGCCACCGGCGGCCTTGCCCGCGCGCTTGTACTCGTTGAGCAGCAGGTCGATCACGGCGAATGCCGGGTGCTCGATGCCGGGCTTGCCCTCGGCCTGCAAGTCCTTGCTGGTCTGCAGGCGAATGTGGCTCATCAGGCTCAGGGACACTTCGTCGGAGATCGCCAGCGGACCCACCGGCATCCCGGCCTTGCGGGCCTCGGTCTCGATCATCGGCGCGGCGATGCCTTCGCCGAGCATGGCGATGCCTTCGTTGGTGAAGGTGCCGAACACTCGGGAAGTGAAGAAGCCGCGGCTATCGTTGACCACGATCGGGGTCTTCTTGATCTGCAGGACGAAGTCGAAACCGCGGGCCAGGGTCTCGTCGCTGGTCTTGGCGCCCTTGATGATTTCCACCAGCGGCATCTTTTCCACCGGGCTGAAGAAATGCAGGCCAATGAACTTGTCCGGATTGGGCACCGCACTGGCCAGCCCGGTGATCGGCAGGGTCGAGGTATTGGAGGCGATCACCGCCTCGGCGCCGACCACCTGCTGCGCCGCCCTGGACACCTTGGCCTTGAGCTCGCGATCCTCGTAGACCGCCTCGATGATCAGGTCGCAACCGGCCAGGTCGGCATCCTCGGCGGTGGTGAGGATGCGTGCCAGGGTCGCGTCGCGCTGTTCGGCGCTCAAGTGCCCGCGAGCCACCTTCTTCTCCAACAGGGCCACGGAATGGGCCTTACCCTTCTGCGCCGCTTCAAGGCTGATGTCCTTGAGCACCACCTCGATGCCCGCTGCCGCGCTGACGTAGGCGATGCCCGCGCCCATCATCCCGGCACCCAGCACCCCGACCTTGCGGGTCACCTGAGGCGCGATGCCCTGGGGGCGCGAACCACCGGCATTGATTTCATTGAGCTGGAACCAGAAGGTACCGATCATGTTCTTCGCCACCTGGCCGCTGGTCAGCTCGGTGAAGTAGCGGGCCTCGATCAGTTGCGCAGTATCGAAATCCACCTGGGCACCTTCGACCGCCGCACAGAGGATCTTCTCTGGCGCGGGGAAGCAGCCCTGAGTCTTGGCCCGCAGCACCGAAGGGGCAATGGCCAGCATCTGTGCCACCTTCGGATTCGACGGGGTGCCACCGGGAATCTGGTGGCCCTTCACATCCCAGGGCTGCTTGGCCCCCGGGTTGCCGGCGATCCAGGCCCGGGCCTTGGCCAGCAGTTCGTCGCGATCGCTGGCCAGCTCATTCACCAGGCCCGCCTGCAACGCCTGCTGGGCCCGGACTTTCTTGCCCTCGAGCAGATATGGCAAGGCCTTCTCCAGACCCAGCATGCGCACCATGCGCACGACCCCGCCGCCGCCAGGCAGCAGGCCCAGGGTGACTTCCGGCAAGCCGATCTGCAGCGACTTGTCGTCCAGGGCCACGCGGTAATGGCAGGCCAGGCAGATCTCCCAGCCGCCACCCAGGGCCGCCCCATTGATCGCCGCGACCACCGGCTTGCCCAGGGTCTCCAGCGCCCGTAGCTGGGCCTTGAGGGCCAGCACCATGTCATAGAAAGCCCGGGCCTCGGGCTTGCCGACCTTGATCAGCTCATTGAGGTCACCACCGGCGAAGAACGTCTTTTTCGCCGAAGTGATGATCACCCCGGCCAGGCTGTCCTGCTCGGCTTGCAACCGGGCCAGGGTGGCGGCCATGGCGTCGCGGTAGACCGCGTTCATGGTGTTGGCGCTCTGGCCCGGCATGTCGATGGTCAGGACGACGATCTGGTCCTGGCCTTTTTCGTAACGGATGGCATCGGTCATGAAAGGATTCCTTGAAGTCGGGGCTCAGAGGCGTTCGATGATGGTGGCGATACCCATGCCACCGCCGACACACAGGGTGGCCAGGCCGTAGCGCTGGCGGCGGGCCTCCAGTTCGTCGAGCAAGGTGCCGAGAATCGCGCAGCCCGTGGCGCCCAACGGGTGCCCCATGGCGATGGAGCCGCCATTGACGTTGACCTTGGCCGGATCGACAGCCATGTCCTTGATGAACTTGAGCACTACCGAGGCAAAGGCTTCGTTGACCTCGAACAGGTCGATGTCCTCGACCCGCAACCCGGCCTTGGCCAGGGCCTTGCGAGTGGCCGGGGCCGGCCCGGTGAGCATGATGGTCGGATCGGTACTGGTGACGGCGGTGGCAACGATCCGCGCCCGGGGACGCAGGCCCAGTTCGCGCCCCTTGGCCTCGGAGCCGATGAGCATCAGCGCTGCACCATCGACGATCCCGGAACTGTTGCCAGGCGTGTGCACATGGTTGATCCGCTCCACATGGCTGTAGACCCGCAAGGCCGTGGCGTCGAAGCCCATCTGCCCCATCATCTCGAAGCTCGGCTTGAGCTTGCCCAGGCCCTCCAGGGTCGAGTCGGCGCGGATGAACTCATCATGGTCCAGCAGAACAATGCCGTTCTGGTCCTGCACCGGCACCAGGGATTTGTCGAAGGCGCCGGCCGCCCGGGCCCGCGCGGCCTTCTGCTGGGAATGCAGGGCGAACTGGTCGACGTCCTGGCGGGAGAAGCCTTCCAGGGTCGCGATCAGGTCGGCACCAATACCCTGGGGCGTGAAGTGGCTGTGCATATTGGTCTCGGGGTCCAGCACCCAGGCACCGCCATCGCTGCCCATGGGTACCCGCGACATGGACTCCACGCCGCCCACCACCACCAGCTCCTCGAAGCCGGAGCGCACCTTCATGGCCCCCAGGTTGACCGCCTCCAGGCCCGAGGCACAAAAACGGTTGATCTGTACCCCGGCCACGCTCACATCCCAATCCGCCGCTTGTACGACGGTCTTGGCGATATCGGCGCCCTGGTCGCCAATGGGGGTCACGCAGCCCAGGACGACGTCGTCCACCTGGCTGGTGTCCAGCTCACAGCGTTGCTCCAGGGCACGCAACAGGCCCGCCGCCAGGTTCACCGGTTTCACACTGTGCAGGGCGCCATCGGCCTTGCCTTTGCCACGGGGCGTGCGTAATGCATCGAATATCAGAGCTTGGGTCATGACGTCCTCGAACCGCTGTACAGGGAAAAATGTCGAGTTCCCACCTTAGGCGCGACAGCGTTGGATTCAATGACCGATGCGCTCAGCCGCCTTGACGCTCACGCTCAGACGAACGGTAGGTAGCTAATGGATCAACCGATGAAGGGGCGCGAGCTGTCTAGCCAAAGGGCGGCCACCGGGTCTTGGGCAGCAGCTATAGCGATTTGATTGAGATTGGCGATAACGCCATATGAATTGGATCTAAGCCAGGGGATTCAAGGCCCCTAAGGTAGAAACTGTAGGAAGTTCCGGACGGACTTTGCACCGGAACAGGTAAGAAAATGGAAACATCGCCGGCCCATAGTGAAGTAAAGGAACCGGCTTGCATTGATGCTCAGGAATAACAACAAAAGGCATTCAGCCATGTTCAAACAATCGAAAGTACGCCAGGCGGGACTCATTCTCTTCGCAACCACACTGCTGTTGATCTTGCCGAACCTCACCAAAGTGCTCGGCTGATTCGTGGCTGCTCGATCAACGGGTCATAAAATTATCCCCGGTTCCTACCGGGGCACGGACTTGTGTGCCAGTCTTCCTGTGGAACATCACGGGGAAGATTCATGCGCCATTGGATTGCATTTGCCGCGCTCTTGAGCGCCTTCAACGCCCACGCCGGGATCATCGACGTCAACCGCGCGGTGGATGAAATCAATGACGGCGCGCTGATCCTGGACCTGCGCAACGACAGCGACTTCGCCGCAGGCAACCTGCACAACTCCTTGCAGGTCAACCTCGAACTGGAGGACGGCACCGGCATCAGCGCCGAAGGCCTGGCCTACCAACTGCGCAAGGTGGTACTGGACCCCAACGCTACCGTGGTGATCTACAGCGATACCAACCAGCATGCCCTTGAGGCCGAAGACACGCTGATCAAGCACGGTTATTTCGGTATCGTGAACGGCGGCAACTACGATGAACTCCGGGACGCCCTGTTCGACCATGTGTCGCGACCAGATGACGTGCTGCCCGGCAACGAACCCACTGACGACGATCCCACGGCCATCAATTGAAAGCCCTGTTCCTCTGCACCACCCTGCTGCTGAGCATGCCCCTGCATGCTGCCCAACTCCTGATCGACCTGGGCTCCGGCAGCCGCACCTGGCAAACCGAAGAGCTGCTCCAGCACCCCGCAGCCCAGGACATCACCATCAAGGATGATGTCTCCTACAAGCGCGACATGGCCTACCGGGCAGTTCCCCTGGCGAGCCTGCTCAAGGACCTGAAGGCCGAGGATCATCTACAGGCCGTGGCCCTGGATGGCTTTGCCGCCGAACTGAATGCCGCGCCCTTGCTCAACCGCCATGGAGCCCGGGCCTGGCTCGCCATCGAGGACCCGGCCAAGCCCTGGCCGGCCCTGGCGGCAGGCAAGCTTGGCGCCGGGCCTTTCTACCTGGTCTGGACCGACCCCGCTGCCGGGCACATCAGCCCCGAGCAGTGGCCGTTCCAGGTGGCACGCATCCAGCGCCTGGCACCGGTGGCCGAACGCTTCCCGGCCCTGCTGCCAGCCCCTGGACTGGCGGCCGACGACCCGGTCAACCAGGGGTTCGCACTGTTCCAGAAGAACTGCCTGGCCTGCCATCGCCTCAATGGCGCCGGCGATGCGCAGTTCGGCCCGGACCTGAATATTCCCTACAACCCCACCGAGTACTTCAACCCAGGTTTCCTCAAGCGCTATATCCGCGATCCCCAGGGCCTGAGGCGCTGGCCCCAGGCCAAAATGCCAGGGTTCAGTGCCAGCGTCCTGCCCGATGCAGAGCTGGAGTTATTGCTGGGCTACCTGAAGCACATGGCCGGACGCAAGCAAATCCCCTGAACTGCGCGCACTGGCGCAACAGTCGAGGCCGCCCTCCAAGCAGCCTGCAACGGCAAGGCCTTTGTCTATCGAGCGTATAGCCAGAGTCGATTTCTCTGTGCGCCCGCACGCACAGATAATTGCCCCCATCGAGCAAGTACTCCACCCAGCCTGATGGAGTCGCTGCCCTCTTTTTGATGACGCCGATGACGACCGGAGCCGGACTCTCCCGACCGGTTCCCTCTCCTGACCGGTCTTCCCTTTAGCCACCCTCCCGGGTGGCTTTTTTTATCGGCCCCATAAATGCAATCGGCCAACCCAAGGGGTTGGCCGATCATCAGGCTCGCTACGGACTAAACCAGTCGCCCGCGGATCTCGTGCTTCACCCCCCAGCCTTCAATGATGCCGCCCAGAGGCTCGACCACAGCTTCGAAATCCTGCTCGAAATCGCCGATGCCACCATAGGTGGCGTACATCACCTTGCTCAGTTCCAGGTACCAGGCACCGTCGTCACGCACGCTGACCTGGGCATTCAAGGATTCACCGCGAAAATGTCCTGCCGCCCTGCGTGCCCGCTCCTCATCCGGGAAAATGGCGTAGAACTCGATGGGATGGAATCGTGAAAAATCAAAGCCGCCTTCTTTCATGCGGCGCAGCACGCTGCTGCTGAGATCTTCTTGAAAGGCTGTGCTCATGAAACGTCCTCCTCGAACCTATGGATAGACTTTCCGTGCTTCCCGGCAGCACGCAACAGGCCTGCGTCACGACCCGAAAAGGGTCGACGGGAAACAAGCATGGAGCTGGCAAGATCAAGGCTTGGCGAAGAACTCGCTGATCTTGCTTGCAGATTAGCGCCAACCTCTGGAGGTCGCCAGAAATTGCTATCGGAGCTACTCCCGCTACTGATTAGATCGGCGTGATGCTGAGAATCTGAATACTGTTTTGTTCTTTCAGGCTCTTGAGGGTGGGGGTTTCGGTACGTCCCTCCAGGTCGTTGAGGTCCAGTTCGGCACTTATCGGCAGCAATTTTGCTCGAACCAATTGAGCGGCGCGCTCCAGTGTCGGTTGCTGCTCGCAATCGAAATACTCGACAGACTGGACACCGTGATCATCAACGAAAGCGACTTGCCACTTTTGCATCAATGCCTCCTCGATAGCCCCTGATTGGGCCTACAACATCTGGACCTTGAGCCTTTGAAAAACGTTCCGCCTGGGCCCTAGGCAGCCCATGAAAAAGGCCGCCCGGAGGCGGCCTTGTATCGTTGTGAATCTCAGCGATCAGGGCTTTTCAGCACGAGCCTTCAATGCCTTCAGGGTATTGAAAGGAGCATCGACCACGAACTTGTTGGCCAGCCAGGAAGGCACGCTGCCTCCAGGCTCGGTATGGACCTGATAGGTCACCTCGACCTGATCGGCGCCCTTGGGCACGAACTTCCAGTAACCCTCGACCTGGGCCACGCGCACGAAGCCTTTTTCTTCCGGAATATAGGTCGGCACACCTTCGAGCTTGCGGGTCAGGCTGCCGTCGGCACCCTCGCTGGTGGTGATGTGCAGGACCGAGTCACGAGCGGTGACCGGCCAAGGGGTATTGAACTGGGTGTAGGTCCAGCTTTGATCGCCCTCGTGCTTGAGCAGCTTCTGAGTCTTGCATTCGTGGATCCAAGAGCAGGCACCGGCCACGTCTTCCTGCAGCGCACGGAGCTTGGCGATGCTGGTCTTCATGGTGGTGACCCCACGATAGGCCTTGTATTTGGAACCGGCCACTTCACTCAAAGAGACCTTGATGCCGTCTTCATCCTTGGCCGTTTGCCAGTCTTCGGCCTGGGCCGTTGCCGACAACAGCACGGTTAACCCACAGAGCACAGCAATTCGATGCAGCGAACCCATTGTCTTATTCCTTATTGTTGAAGTTCCGTTCATTGAGGACACCCTAAGCCGCTGTCACTTGCTCCCACCAACCGATCAGGCGGATGGCTTCTTCACGGCTTTCGCCACAAACCTCAGGATCTGCCTGGAACGCCCCACACACCGCCGGCCGCTCAGGCAAGCCGAAAAGGTTGCACAGGTGTTCGACGGAAAGATGCAGGCAACGTTCCCCGGCCGGCTTGCCATTGGGCATGCCGGGCATTGGGGTACTGATGGAAGGGGCAATGCAGCAAGCGCCACAACCTTCACGGCAGTTCATGACGAAAAGCTCCTCGCGACAAGCAAAGTGTCGAATGACGCCTGGTAAGAGTAACCGCTAAAACAGCTGTTTAAAATTACTCAAAGAACGGATTTAACGCACAACCGTGCGTGACTGATCAGTCTCCGACAAAGTGTCGATCAGCCCAGTCACACAGCGGTTGAAGAATTTATTGCTTGAACTCGAAATCCAGGGCAGCGCCCTCGATGTCACGGCGCTCGTCCCTGCGCAACTGCAATTGCATTTCGTTGCTGAGCAAACGCCCGTTGAGTTGGAATGGACTGCTTTCCTTGGGTTTCTCACCAAACATCGGTGGCAACAACGGCGTGTGCTTGGGCAATGGAGTACTGCCAATGGGTTGCAGGTGCTTGACCATTTCCGGTGGCAGGCTCAGGTCGACCTTGGGGCTGACCAGTGGGGTCTTGATATCTTGATAGGCCCACTTGCCCTTGCTGGTAGCGGGTGATTGCTTGCCGCTTTTGGGCTTGCTCGCCGGCGCCTTGGGCGCTGGAGTCTTCCTGGTGCTGGCCGACTTGCTCGGATGCGCCTGGCCGGCCCGCGGCTTATCTGCAACCGGCGCCGCCTGGACGGGCAACACGGCCCCCCCCAACAGACAGGCACATAACCAGATGGCAGTAAAAAAGGCTTTCATAAAAGGCAGGTAGATCGATAAAAGGTTCTCTATGCTCGCTTGTTGCAAGCCCCATGACAAGCATGGAGCCCATTGTTCAGAACGCGCCAGTGGCCTCCTGGCACAACTGGCTGGCAAGCATTCCCAAAGTCATCAGCGCTCGCTCGGCTTCACGATTCCATGGCGTGCCGCAGTTAAGGCGCACACAGTGGTTGAACTGCTCGGTGTTACTGAAGATCAGCCCCGGAGCAATGCTGATGCCTTGTTGCAAGGCACGCACATGCAGTTCCTGGGTGTTGACCCGCCCCGGCAAGCTGACCCACAGGATGAAACCGCCAGTAGGCCGGGTAATTTGCGTTCCCTCGGGGAAATACTGCTGGACCGCCAACTGGAAAGCGCTGAGGTTCTTGCGGTACTCCTGGCGGATAAAACGCAGGTGCCGGTCATAACCACCGTTCTCCAGATAGGCCGCAACCGCCATCTGAGTGACGCTGCACGCCGAATGCGTGCTGAAGGTCTGCAGGCGCTGGATCTCCTGCTGGTACTTGCCGGCAATCATCCAGCCAATGCGCACTCCGGGTGACAACGTCTTGGAGAAACTGGAACAGTAGATCACCCGATCCAGGCGATCGTAGGCCTTGAGGGCCTTGGTACGTCCGACCTCGAACATCAGCTCGCCGTAGATATCGTCCTCGACCACCTGGATATCGAAATCCGACGCCAGGCGCAGAAGCTGTTTCTGGCGCTCTTCCGGCATGGTGCCGCCCAGCGGGTTGCTCAGGCGCGTCGTCAATACCAGTGCCTTGATCGACCATTGGTTGGCAGCCAGTTGCAAGGCTTCCAGGCTCATGCCGGTGGAGGGGTCGCTGGGAATCTCGATGACCTTGAGCCCAAGCAGGTCAGCCAGTTGCAGCAAGCCGTAGTAGGTCGGCGACTCGGCAGCGATCAGGTCGCCTGGGCGGGTCAGGACCCGTAGCGACATTTGCAGCGCGTCGACACAGCCATGGGTGATGACCACTTCCGAAGGATCGACCACCACTCCCGCGTCACGCATGCGAATCGCTACCTGGCGCCGCAGGGGTTCGAAACCCGGGCTGAACATGTAGCTGAACGCCCGAGGACTATGAAACCGGGTGACCTTGGCCAGTTGCTGGTGCAACGCCCGCACCGGCAGGTAGTCGACACTGGGCACCGCGGCTCCCAAGGGGAAAACCCCTTCGCGACGCGACTCCACCAACACCTGCTGGATGATACTGCTACGGGTGACCAGCCCAGGCCGTTCGACCCGGGCAATGTCCGGCGTCGGTGCCGTCAGCGCTGGCGTCTGGTGCACGTAGTAACCCGACTGCGGCCGCGCCCGGATCAGCCCCTGGTCTTCGAGGTTAGCGTAGGCCTGGAGCACCGTGGCATGGCTGACATTGAGCTGCGAACTCATCTTGCGTACCGACGGTACGCGCTCCCCCGGCTGATAGACACCACGGCGAATATCCTCAGCCAATTGCTGAGCGATACGTTGATAGAGCAAGAGATTGGTCATGGCGCAGCACCCGATTTCACGGTGTTTTATTTTTGTGCGAATCAGTACCAGCACAGTTTGGAAGTGTACTGGGACAGTTCCTACAATAGTCGAGCACCCCAGTCAGTGAAAAGCATCACTGCAGTTTTTTTAGCAACTTGCGACCGCCATAAAAAAACCCGATGCCTGTGGGGCATCGGGTTTTCAGCAACAACCAGGCGGCTTCAGCGAGCGGCGCCGAGCTGGCCCTTTTCATCGGAAAAGACGATTTCCACTCGCCGGTTCTGGGCCCGACCACGCTCGGAGGCGTTGGCCTCCACCGGGTAGTCGTCACCATAACCCTCGACCTGGATGCGTTTTTCATCGACCCCCAGGTCCACCAGCACATCGGCAACAGCTTGGGCGCGATCACGAGACAGCTGCAGGTTGTTCTGGCGCTCGCCGGTGTTATCGGTGTATCCCTCGATGCGCACCACGCGCTTGGGGTTGAGCTGGAGGAACTGCGCCACCTTGAGCACGATGCGATTGGAGGAGTTGTTGAGCTCCGCTTCACCGGTATCGAACAACACGTCGCCCAGTGTCATCACCAGGCCACGGTCGGTATGGGTAGTGGCCATGCTGAGGATCTGCTCCTCCAGCCACTTCCCTTGCTGTTGCACGCTGCTCAGCTTGGCCTCGCGCAATGCCAGTTGCAGGCGCTGGCGCTCCAGCTCGAGCTTGGCTGCGCGCTCCTGGTTGAGCATCTGCTCGGTGTGTTCCCGGGCAATCTCACTGTAGCGGCGGCTGAGATAGGCGTAATGCTCAACGTCGCTGCCACTGCCCCAATAGCTTGAAAGACGATCGGCACGGGCCAGTGATTCACCGGCGCGGATCACATCCTTGGGCGCGCTGCGCAGGACATTGGAGTCCTCCTTGACCTTCTGGAAGTCGTTGTAGGCCTGTTGCAGGGCTTCCTCGCTCTGCTGGCCGGCACAGCCCACCAGGCTGGCGCAGACCCACAGCAGGGCACTGCCAAATACCGGTTTGGAAATCTTCATTGGGCATCCCCCAGTTGCTTGCGCAGGCGAGTGATGCGGGTGTTGAGTACGTTCACCTGCTCCTGGCTCTTCTGGGTCAGCACCTTGGCTTCGGCCAGGCGCGCATCCAGCTCGGCCTGCTCGGCTCGTACCCGGGCTTTCTTGTAGGACTCATCCTGCATATTGCCCTGGGCTCGGGAAAACTTTTCTTCGGCCAGTTTCAATTCCGGCACCTGCTCGGCCGTAGCACCCACAGCCTTGGCCTGCTCCAGGGCCCGGGCAGTCAGACGCATCTGCTCGTTGGGGGCCGGATCGGATGCACAACCGGCCATGGCCAGAAAGGCCAAGGCAGCAAAAAGAGGTCGAATAGTCACACTAGATTCCTACGGTTTGGGGCTGCTGACGGGTTGCTGCAACTGGGCTTTCCAGCGCTCCAGATTGCGCTGCAACAGGGCCTCCGTCAGACCGGACGCGGGCAATTCTGTCATCTTTTTTGCCAGCTGTCCGCGCAACCATGGGTCATTGCAAGCCGAGTTGTGGGACAACGCCAGGAACAGCCCTGACTTGTCGATAGGTTGGGGAAACGCGACCAGGTCCGCCGCCATTCCCAGGGACTGGGCCATGGTCATACCGGCATAACGCGGCGCCAGCACATAGTCCACTTCGCCCAGCAGCAGCTTCTGGAAGACCTGGGTCAGGTTTGGCAGGTGCTTGAGTTGCAGGTGCTCCTTGGCCAGCGCCACGAAGGGCTGCGTCAGGCGAGCCTTTTCCGACACAGCGCCAGTACGCCCATGCAAGTCCGCCAATTGGGTATAGGCCAGGGTCGAGTCCTTGCGAGTCCAGACCAGGTAGTCGTTCAGCACCAGCGCCGGATGGATGTAGTCCAGGGACTCCAGTTCATTGATGGTCAGCGGTGCATCGGCCAGCATGTCCATGCGCCCACTACGCACCTCCTCCAGGGCTTCGGAGCGTTTGCCGGCATACAGCAACTCCACCTTGAGGCCCAACTCCCCTGCCACCTGTTGCAGCAGGTCGGCACTGGCCCCCATCAGGTGCTTGGGGTCCTGTGGATCGCGCCATAGGTAAGGTGGCGCATCGGGACTGCCGGTCACTACCAGCCGCTCGCACTTGCCCGCAGCCATCCCCTGCGACGAGCACAGCAACATGCCCAACAGTACTGGCCAGCCACTCACGCGGCGCAGATCCATGGCGATACCTCCCAACAAACGGCAGACAAAAAAAACCCGGCCAAAAGGCCGGGCTCTTTATAAGTGAAGCCGCTGGATTAGACCAGCTTCTCCAGCTCAGGTACCGCTTCGAACAGGTCAGCCACCAGGCCGTAGTCGGCCACCTGGAAGATGGGCGCCTCTTCGTCCTTGTTGATCGCGACGATCACCTTGGAGTCCTTCATGCCCGCCAGGTGCTGGATCGCGCCGGAGATACCAACGGCGATGTACAGCTGTGGCGCGACGATCTTGCCGGTCTGGCCGACCTGCATGTCGTTAGGCACGAAGCCTGCGTCCACGGCCGCGCGGGAAGCGCCGACCGCAGCGCCCAGCTTGTCGGCCAGGGCGTACAGGTGCTTGAAGTTGTCGCCGTTCTGCATGCCGCGGCCGCCGGAAACGACGATCTTGGCAGCGGTCAGCTCAGGACGATCGGACTTGGCCAGCTCTTCGCCGACGAAGCTCGACTTACCGGCATCGTGGACCGCACCAACGGTTTCCACCGCAGCCGAACCACCTTCGGCGGCAACGGCGTCGAAGCCGGTGGCGCGCACGGTGATGACCTTGACCGCAGCAGTGGACTGCACGGTAGCAATGGCGTTACCGGCATAGATCGGACGCTTGAAGGTGTCGGCGCTTTCTACCGAGATGATCTCGGAGATCTGGTCGACGTCCAGCTGGGCAGCAACCCGCGGCAGGATGTTCTTGCCGTTGGAAGTGGCGGCAGCCAGGATGTGGCTGTAGCCAGCGCCCAGCTCGGCAACCAGCGGTGCGACGTTTTCCGGCAGTTGGTGCGCATAGGCAGCGTTGTCGGCTACCAGCACCTTGGCCACGCCAGCGACTTTGGCAGCAGCCTCGGCCACGGCGCCAACGCCTTGACCGGCCACCAGCACGTGAATGTCGCCACCGATTTTGGCAGCAGCGGCCACGGTGTTCAGGGTGGCCTGGGCCAGCGCTTTGTTATCGTGTTCAGCGATTACCAAGATAGTCATGATCAGATTACCTTCGCTTCGTTTTTCAGTTTCTCGACCAGTTCAGCCACCGACTTGACCTTGATGCCTGCGCTGCGTGCAGCCGGCGCTTCGACTTTCAGGGTCTTGTTGGTGGAGGCGGTGGAAACGCCCAAAGCATCAGGAGTCAACGTCTCGAGCGGCTTCTTCTTGGCTTTCATGATGTTCGGCAGCGACGCGTAACGCGGCTCGTTCAAACGCAGGTCGGTGGTGACGATCGCTGGCAGGTTCAGCGCAACGGTCTGCAGGCCGCCGTCGATTTCACGGGTGACATTGACCTTGTCGCCAGCCACTTCGACCTTGGAGGCGAAGGTGCCTTGGGCGTAGCCGCTCAGGGCCGCCAGCATCTGGCCGGTCTGGTTGTTGTCGCTATCGATGGCCTGTTTGCCCAGGATCACCAGTTGAGGCTGTTCCTTGTCGACCACAGCCTTGAGCAGCTTGGCCACGGCCAGGGAGGTCAACTCTTCAGCGGACTCGACGAGGATCGCGCGATCGGCACCCAGTGCCAGGGCGGTACGCAGTTGCTCTTGAGCAGTAGCGGGACCGATGGAGACGACGACGATTTCAGTCGCCACGCCTTTCTCTTTCAGGCGTACGGCTTCTTCCACTGCGATTTCGCAGAAAGGGTTCATCGACATCTTGACGTTGGCGAGGTCGACGCCGGAGTTGTCCGCCTTGACGCGAACCTTGACGTTATAGTCGACCACTCGTTTGACAGCTACAAGAACCTTCATGGATTCCTCGTTACTCTCCGGTGAAAAGAAAGTCGCCTAGGCGAGAACCTGGCGGTTGATGCTCATCGGCACAAGGGCACCTCCAAAAACGCCGGCGCACATAAGGTAGACGTTGCTCACGAGGTGATGACCGTTCGTCAGTGGTGACCGACGAGTCATTCATTATCGCGGCGTGTAAACTGCGCACTTTCAAGCTGCGCGGCCCGTCACCTTCACTGCCTTTGCCCTGCCTTTAGAGGTGCTCTTGAGACCAACAGTCAGCCTACGGCGAGCGCAAAACCGACCGTATCTTGACCGGAACACCTTTTCCGGTCAATACGGCAAAATGGCCGTTCATACGCCGCGCTTCTTTGATTTACCTGGCCTGCGGCAATTTCAAACAAACGTTTGTATTGGACGCTAGGAGTGGTGTAGATATAATGCGCCGCCCAGAGAGAAAGGTCGGCCGTCCCTCCCCTCTCCCCCCATCGGCGATGGGAGAAAGCGGGACGCAATGCCAAACCTCCAATTAGAAAAAACCGTTGAGCCTTGAGTAGGAGATAGCCTAGTGGAACGCGAATACATGGAATTCGACGTAGTCATCGTCGGTGCCGGCCCCGCAGGCTTGTCCGCCGCTTGCCGCCTGAAGCAGAAGGCTGCAGAAGCAGGCAAGGAAATCAGCGTCTGCGTCGTTGAAAAAGGCTCCGAAGTCGGTGCCCACATCCTTTCCGGCGCCGTGTTCGAACCACGGGCCCTGAACGAACTCTTCCCTGACTGGAAGGAACTGGGCGCCCCGCTCAACACCCCGGTCACCCGCGACGACATCTATGTCCTGCGCAACGGCGACGTCGCCACCAAGGTTCCCGACTTCTTTGTGCCCAAGACCATGCACAACGAAGGCAACTACATCATCTCCCTGGGCAACCTGTGCCGCTGGCTGGCCCAGCAGGCCGAGAACCTGGGCGTGGAGATCTACCCAGGCTTCGCCGCCCAGGAAGCCCTGATCGACGAAAACGGTGTGGTCCGCGGCATCCTCACCGGCGACATGGGCGTGGATCGCGAAGGCCATCCCAAGGACGGCATGTACACCCCGGGCATGGAACTGCGCGGCAAGTACACCCTGTTCGCCGAAGGCTGCCGTGGCCATATCGGCAAGCAGCTGATCAAGCGCTTCAACCTGGACAGCGACGCCGACGCCCAGCACTACGGCATCGGCCTCAAGGAAATCTGGGAAATCGACCCGGCCAAGCACCAACCGGGCCTGGTGGTACACACCGCCGGCTGGCCGCTGGACATCATGGGCACCGAGAACACCGGCGGCTCCTTCCTCTATCACCTGGAGAACAACCAGGTGGTGGTCGGCCTGATTGTCGACCTGTCCTACTCCAACACCTACCTGTCGCCGTTCGATGAATTCCAGCGCCTCAAGCACCACCCGGTACTCAAGCAGTACCTGGAAGGTGGCAAGCGCATCAGCTACGGCGCCCGCGCCATTTGCAAGGGCGGCCTGAACTCGCTGCCGAAGATGGTGTTCAAGGGCGGCGCGCTGATCGGCTGCGACCTGGGCACCCTGAACTTCGCCAAGATCAAGGGCAGCCACACTGCCATGAAGTCCGGCATGCTGGCCGCCGATGCCGTGGCCGATGCGCTGCTGGCCGGTTCCGAAGGCGCCGACGAGCTCAACAGCTACGTCAGCGCATTCAAGTCCAGCTGGCTGCATGACGAGCTGTTCGCCAGCCGTAACTTCGGCCCGGCGATCCACAAGTTCGGCGCCATCGTCGGTGGTGGCTTCAACTGGGTCGACCAAAACCTGTTCGGCGGCAAGCTGCCGTTCACCCTGCACGACACCAAGCCGGACTACGCCTGCCTCAAGCTGGCCAAGGACTGCGTGAAGATCGACTACCCGAAACCCGACGGCAAGCTGAGCTTCGACAAATTGAGCTCGGTGTTCATCTCCGGTACCAACCACGAAGAAGAGCAGCCTTGCCACCTGAAGCTCACCGACCCGAGCATCCCCCTGGGCCGCAACCTGCCGCTGTACGACGAGCCAGCCCAGCGCTACTGCCCGGCCGGCGTGTACGAAGTGGTCACCCAGGAAGACGGCGAGAAGCGCTTCCAGATCAACGCCCAGAACTGCGTGCACTGCAAGACCTGTGACATCAAGGACCCTGCGCAGAACATCACCTGGGTCACCCCGGAAGGCTCCGGCGGCCCGACCTACCCGAACATGTAAGTCGACGCCCTGCGAAAAGGCCCCCATATGGGGGCCTTTTTCATTCCAGCGCTCAAGCCGCGCGCTCATCCCCCGGGCTGCGCTCGAAGTAACGCTTGTACTCGCGGCTGAATTGCGAGGTGCTCTGGTAACCCACCCTGTGGGCCACCTGGGCCACGCCCAACCCCTCTCCCAGCAGCAATTGCTGGGCCTTGAGCAGCCGCAAGCGCTTGAGGTACTGCACCGGCGACAACAAGGTGCTGCGCTTGAAATGCTCATGGAAAGCCGAGGTACTCATATTGGCGCAGCGGGCCAGGGTCTCGACGTTCAACGGCTCGGTGTAGTGCTGGTGCAAATGGTTGAGCGAGGCGGCGACCCGGGCGAAATGCCCCTGCTGCTCCACCAGCGCCCGCAAGGCTTCGGCCTGGGGTCCGCGCAAGGCGGCGAACAGCAGCTCACGGACCCGCGCCGGCCCCATGACCTTGCACTCCAGGGGATCGTGCAGGCAGCGCAACAAGCGCTCCACACAACCGCGCATGCTGTCGTCGAGGACCACCGAGGTCATGGACTCCAGGGTCTGCGCCGCGGCTGCGGGTCCATCGCCGATGCCCATGGCCAGCACCAGTTCCCTGAGCACGGCGCGGTCGATACCGATGGAGATTCCCAGCAGCGGCGCGTTGGGCAAGGCGAAGGTTTCGCACTCGAACGGCACCGACAGCGCCTGGATCAGGTAATGCCCGGCACCGTACTCCAGGGTCCGAGTGCCCAGGTACGCAAGCTTGCTGCCCTGGACGATGATCATCAGGCTCGGCTCGTAGATCTGCGGCCCCCGGGCCACATCGCGGCTGGCCCGCAGCACCTGGATCCCGGGCAAGGCAGTAGCGGCGAAGCCCTCGCGACTGGCCAGGGGCTCGAGCAGCGCGACCAGGGGGGCATTGGCGTCCAGATGGCGGGTCAACAACATGTGGGCAAACTTCATGCAAGGGAGGGGATGCCAGCATCATCGCAGGTCCGTTGGCCAATGCCCCGTGAAAACCGTCGATGGCGGAGGATTAGGCATGACATGCCGAGGAATCGCCATGGTTGCCCGCAAGCCTCGCGCCGACAATGCGCCGCCTCACTTGTCAGCGCTTTGCGAGGTCCACCATGTACACCGCCATCGGTTATGCCGCCCAGTCGGCCACCACTCCCCTCGCCCCCATGAGCTTCCAGCGGCGCAGCCCGCGCCCGGACGACGTGGCCATCGAGATCCTCTACTGCGGCGTCTGCCACTCCGATATCCACCAGGCCCGCAACGAATGGGGCATCGCCGTGTACCCGCTGATGCCGGGCCATGAAATCATCGGCCGGGTCACCGCCGTCGGCTCCAGCGTCAGCCTGCACAAGGTCGGCGACCTGGTCGGCGTCGGCTGCATGGTGGACTCCTGCCGCCAGTGCGAGGCCTGCGCCGCCAACCTGGAACAATACTGCCTGCAGGGTCCGACACTGACCTACGCCTCGCCAGACCGGATCGATGGCAGCAACACCATGGGTGGCTATTCCGACAGCATCGTGGTCAGCGAGCATTTCGTGGTGCGCATCCCCGAGTCCCTGGACCCGGCCAGCGCCGCGCCGATCCTCTGCGCCGGCATCACCACCTACTCGCCGCTCAAGCACTACGGCGTCAAGGCCGGGGACAAGGTGGGGATTCTCGGCATGGGCGGCCTGGGCCACATGGGCATCAAGTTCGCCAAGGCCCTGGGGGCCGAAGTGACCTTGTTCACCCGCTCGGCGAGCAAGGCCGAGGAAGCCCGGCAACAAGGCGCGGATCACGTGATCGTGTCCACCGACCCGGCGCAGATGCAGGCCGCGGCCGGGCAGTTCGACTTCCTCCTGGACACCATCCCGGTGGCCCACGACCTCAATCCCTACCTCGACACCCTGCGCTTTGACGGCGTGCACATCCTGGTGGGCCTGATCGAACCGGTGGACCCGGCACTGCACGCCGGCAAGCTGGTAATGGGCCGCCGGGTGCTGGCCGGCTCGTTGATCGGCGGCATCGCCGAAACCCAGGAAGTGCTGGATTTCTGCGCCGAGCACGGCATCCGTTGCGACATCGAGATGCTGGATATCCGCCAGATCAACCAGGCCTACGAGCGCATGATCAAGGGCGACGTGAAATACCGCTTCGTGATCGACATGGCGACCCTCAAGGCCTGAGTCGACCTTGAGTGCGGCGCCAGCGACCCGGATCGCTGGCGCCCGCGCTTCAGCCGCGGGCGAAGGCCCGCAGCACCTCGCCATCCATGCGGTACTTGACCCATTCCTCCTGGGGCTGCGCACCCAGGGACTTGTAGAACTGGATCGCCGGTTCATTCCACTCCAGCACACTCCACTCGAAACGCCCGCAATCGTTGTCGCAGGCGATCTGCGCCAGATGCCGCAACAGTTGCTTGCCGGCCCCTCCGCCACGCTGCTCGGGGGTGATGTAGAGATCCTCCAGGTACAGACAGTTGCTGCCCAGCCAGGTGGAATAGCTGAAGAAGAACACCGCGAAACCGATCGGTACGCCGTCGCGCAGGCACATCAGGCCATGGGCCGTGGCGCCTTCGCTGAACAGGCTGCGCTCGATATCGGCGACGCTGGCGATCACCTCGTGACGGGCTCGCTCGTAGTCGGCGAGTTCGGTGATGAACGCAAGGATCTGCAGGGCATCGCTGGGCAGCGCAGGACGGATTTCGACGGTCATCGGCGGTTCTCATGGCGGAATCAGGTCGGCCATATTAGAACGACAGCCGAAAGACATGCACGGGCATTTATCCACCATCGGCTATCCCTGCGTGCCGGCCTTGCGCCGCATCGACACTTATCGTCACCAGCGCCAGCGGTTAGAGTGACGACCCCACCGCCAACCGGAGCCTGCCCCATGACTTTCGCGCCCCTGGAACCCTTGGCTGCCAGCCTGCTGCCCCATGCCTTCGAACCCCACGACGACGGCGCCCACGACCTGTCCCACCTGTATCGGGTGTGGAGCAATGTCCGGCGCATCGCCGCAGAGGAAGGCGGCGACCTGCGCCTGCTGCTGGCCGCGACCCTGCTCCATGACTGCGTGAACGTGGAAAAAAGCTCGCCGCTGCGCTCCCAGGCTTCGCGGCTCTCGGCCCAGCGGGCACGGCAGGTCCTGGCCGACTTGCACTGGAGCGCCAGCGATATCGAGGCCGTGGCCCATGCCATCGCCGCCCACAGTTTTTCCGCCGGGCTGACACCGACTACCCTGGAAGCGCGAATCCTCCAGGATGCCGATCGCCTCGACTCCCTGGGCGCGCTCGGCGTGGCTCGCACTTTCTATGTCTCGGGGCGCCTGGGCCGAGCCCTGTACGACCCGGCCGACCCACGGGCCAGACAACGCGAACTGGATGACTCGCGCTTCACCCTGGACCACTTCCAGAGCAAGCTGCTGCACTTGGCCGAAGGCTTCCAGACCACCACTGGCAGCAAACTGGCCCAGGTCCGGCATGAACGCCTTGAACGCTTTCGGCGCGAGTTGCTGGAGGAAATCGGCCAGTAGCACCCTCATTCACTCCGCTGCCGACTGATCCTGAGGCGGTGAGTAATGGAACAATCACTGGCTACAGACGTGTTAGAAAGCCCCGCACAACGACAAGCACAAAGAGGCGCTTTCATGTCCCCCTGCACGCCCCCGTCACCTCGGGTTTTCGACCCGTTGTTCGGGCTGTTCTGCCTGGGCAGCTACCTGCTGTCCCTGTCCTATGGCTCGACCTTCCTCCTCTCGCTGCTGATCAGCAGCCACGGCGGCAACGAGCATGACGCCGGCCGGGTGATTTCCGTGGCGATGCTCAGTACCTTCGTTGCGGTGATCGCCTCCGGGCACCTGGCGGACTGGCTCGGCGCTGCGCGCTCGGTGGCCTGCTTCGGCAGCCTGCTGGTCATCGCCTGCCTGGGCTTCGCCCTGACGCCCGGCGTCGGGCCCGCACTGTTGTGCTTCGGCTTGATCCTTGGCCTGGGTTGGGGAGTGTTCTACACCCTGGGACCGATCATCGTCGCCATGCTGGTCGCCCCCTCGCAGCGCCCACGCTACTTCGCCCTGTTGTCGGGCAGCATGATGAGCGGCATCGGCTCCGCTCCACTGCTCGGGCGCCTGGCCAGTGCCCTGGGATATCCCCTGAGCAGCAGCTTTTTCCTTGCCGCCGCAGCCAGCCTGCTAGGTGTGCTGATCTTCTGGCGACTGGCTGGCCACCTGCAGCGGCGTACCGACCACCTGGGTACCGCAGCGGCACGAATCACCTGGACCGGCACCCTCCGGGTACTGACCTCCAGGGCCCTGTTCCCGATCCTGATGGTGGGCCTGGGAGGTTGCGTGTTCGGCGGCCTGTCGAGCTTCCAGACCAGCTATGGCCCCTCCCGGGGCGTGGACTACTCACTGTTCTTCATTGGTTTCATGAGCGCGGCCATCGCCAGCCGGATGCTGATTGCCGGCATCGTGGTCAAACGCGATCCGTACTGGGCCGCGTGCCTGTTGTCGGGATTGATGATGGTGTCGATCCTGCTGTTCCTGTCGGTGGTGGACAGCAGCGCCAGCTACCTGCTGGCCGCCATGGCACTGGGCATCGGCTATGGCCTGACCTACTCGGTGATCAACGGCCAGGCAGCCAATGAAGCGCCACCGGGCCACACCTCGCAGGCATTGCTGCTGTTCAGCCTGTCCTACTTCATTGGCGTATTCGGCTTCCCGTGGCTGGCCGGACGGATCATCGTCGAAGCCGGAATCCAGGCATTGCTGCTAGGCGTGCTGGCGATCGCCACAGTGAACTGGCTGATCGCGCTTGGCCGCCTGGGCTGGAGCTACCGGCTTCGATCCCGGGCGGCCCAGGCCTGACACCGTTCGTCGATCACCCGGCACCAATCGCGGGCCAGGGCAGACCAATATCAGGTAGCGACTCTAACGAATGGAGGCGACATCATGATCAAGGTCCAACTCTCTGCCCTGGTCCTGGCCGGACTGCTGTCCAGCGCGGCCATGGCCGGCTCCACCGGCCCCACCAACCCCGTGGAAGGCCCCAAATCCCCGGCTACCCAAGGCTCACCGAAGATCAACATCAACCCGCCGACCATGGACGAAGGCTCGTTGCCACCAGCCACCGGCACCGATCCACGGATCCAGGGCAACGACAACGGCCGCCAGGGCGGCGCCGGCACCCTGGACTCCGGGACACCGGACAACGGCAAAAGCGGCACCGGCTCCAAGACCACCACCGGCGGCTCGGGCTCCGAAGGCAGCAATCAGTAACGGGCCATTCGCGCTGTCATCTAGCCAGTCCTGCTTGCCAGGATCCAAGAGGAAAGACGCCATGACTCGAGGAAGCAAAGCCAAGTACACCCTGGCCCAGCGGCGCAAGGCGGCGGCCATCGAGGCCAGCTATGAAGAACGCGGCCTGCCCCCGGAGGAGGCCGAAGCCAGGGCCTGGGCCACGGTCAACAAGCAGTCCGGCGGCGGCGAGCGGGCCGGGGGCTCCGGCAGGGACAAGAACCCGACGGACAAGGCCCGGGCCCGCAGCGACTCAGCCCGGCGCGCAGCCGCGAGCCGCCAGGGCCACCCACGTAACAGCAAGGCGTCGCTGGCCACCCAGACCAGGGACAGCCTGCTCCAGGAAGCACGGGTAAAGAACATTGCGGGACGCTCGCGCATGCGCAAGCAGGAATTGATCGAAGCCTTGTGCCAGGCTGGCTAAGCGGATCAGCAAGCCCGCAGCATGGCCTCAACTTCTGCAGTGCCCGGCGCCGTGGCCGGCCCCCGGCGGGTAACCGCCAGGGCTGCCGCGGCGTTGGCCCGGCGAGCGGCTGCCAGGGGCGCGTAGCCCGCCGCGAGGGCCGCGACAAAGACCCCAGCGTGGGCATCACCGGCCCCATTGCTGTCCAGCGCTTCGACCTGAAACCCGGGCACCAGGGCATGTCGCCCCTGCTGGCTGATCCAGCACCCCCGGGGACCATCACGCAGCACCAGCAAAGCCTCGGGTGCCAGGCGCATGGCCAAGTGCTCCAAGGCACTGTCGATATCCAGGCACCCGGTGAATTGCAGCGCCTCGGCGCGATTGCTGCTCCAGATACCCACCCGAGGCAGCAGGGCCGCTATCAGCGATGGTTCCACCGAGCCCAGTAGAGGTCCCGGATCGAACATCAGCGGCAGGTCGCTTGGCAGGGCCAGCAACCAGTCGAGCAAAGCCTGGGCCTTGCTCGCCTGCAGCAGGCTGTAGCCACTGACATAGACATAATCATCGGCCGCCACCCGGACCTGCGCCAGGTCCTCGGTGGACAGCTCGCCCTCGGCACCGATATGGGAAATGAAGGTGCGCTCGGCACTGGCGTCGGTCAGGACCACACACAAGCCGGTATCGGCGCCAGGACTGCACGCCAGGCTCATCTGGATGCCTTCGCGCTGCATCGCCTCGCGCGCCAGGTCACCGAAGCGCCCCTGGCCATGGCGCCCCAGGTAGACCACCGGCAAGCCGTTACGCGCCGCCGCCGCCATGACATTGAAACCGCCACCGGCATCGAAGCGTGCCGACTCGGCCAACACCTCGCCCCCCGGCGCCGGCAGGCATTCCACCGGCATCGCCAGATCGACAATGACCTGGCCGCTATGAAGCAGCCTAGGCATTGGCATTCTCGGCAAAACCGGCACGCCGGTCCCGCGCCCCGCCCAGCAACCCATAACCACCACCGGCCACCAGGAACGTGACAACCCAGCCCAGGCCGTTCTGGCCTAGCCATGAATTGGCCAGAGGCCCGGTGAACCAGACATCCTCGGCGGTGGTGCCAATGCTGGTGAAGCAAAAACCCAGGACGATCGCCAGCAACCAGGCGCCGAAGGCGCGCCATTCGATACCGCCCTGGTACCAGTAGGCACTGGTGGGGCTGACATCCAGCAAGTCGGCGGCGCTGTAGTGGTGACGGTGGACCAGGTCCATCACGAAGATCCCCACCCAGGCGGTGATGGGTACCGCCAGCAGGGAAATGAAGCTGATGAAGGGGCCATAGAAGCTGTCGGCGATCAGCATGAAGTAGATCGAGCCGATGAAGATCGCCACGATGTCCACCAGCACCGCATAGACACGCTTGACCTTCAGGCCCAGGGTCAATGCGGTGAGGCCGGCGGAATACACCGACAGGTTGTTCGACAGCAGCAGCCCGCCGAAGGCGGCGACCAGGTAAGGCACGGCCATCCAGGTCGGCAGCATGTCGCGGATGGCAATGATCGGATCGACTGCCGAGGCCAGGTGATCATTGCCCACCGACAGCAAGCCCCCCAACGTGATCAAAAGTACCAGCGGAATGCCGGCACCGAAGGCGGCCGAGGCCACCAGGCGGCCGGCGGTGACCGAGCGCCGCTGATAACGCGACATGTCCGCCCCGGAGCTGGCCCAGCCGATACCGGTACCCGCGGCCATGGTGCCGATGCCGATCAACACGGCGCTCATGGGTGCTGGAGCTGCATTGAACACGGCGGTCCAGTCGATGGTGGCGCAGAGAAACCCGCCCACCAGCACGTTCAATGCGCCAAAACCATAGGTGGCCCACTTCTGGATCAGCAGCAAGGTGGCGTGACCCAGGCCCGATACGCTCAGGGTCAGCAGCACGAAAATGGCGATGAACAGCAGGGTCAGCAAAGGTGCATCCTTCGCCGACGCCGGGGTCTGGAACAGGATCGAACTCAGGGACAGCAGGACGAAGGCGGCCGTGGTGGTATTCACCGTTTCCCAGCCCACCCGGGACAGCATCGACACCAGGGTCGGGCCAATATTACCCCGCACCCCGAAGATCGCCCGTGACAGCGTGAGGCTGGGAGCCCGCCCCCGCCGACCGGCCACCGAGATCAGGCCGACCACGGCGAACGAGCCCACCGAGCCGAGGAACGCCACCAGCAGTACCTGCCAGATCGACAAGCCACGAAACGCTACCAGCGTCGCCCCCAGGGGCAAGCCGAGAATACTGATATTGGCTGCGAACCAGACCCAGAACAGTTGTAGCGGATGGCCGTCGCACTCCGCCTCGGGGACGGGTTCGATGCCACGGGTCTCCAGTTGCCCGGCACCCTGCCCGGCTGTCGATGAACTCATCGGTAACGCTCCTGTTGCCGTTGTTATGGTCTTAGGCAATTTCGGAAGTCGCTGAACATCCCGGCATTCCTGGCCGTATCCAGAGCCGCCAGCCGCAGCGGGCGAGCTCAGGGCTTTCCATAGCGGTCGGCGGCTGGCCGACGGTGCAACGGCCTTGGCGAATCAGCGCAAGGCCAGCAGTTGTTCTACCAGAGGCTGCAGATCCAGTTTATTGACCTGCCGCACCAAGGCGATCAGATCGCCAGGCCAGCCGTCCAGGCCCAGGCAGGCGCCGAGCATGGCGCCGAGGATCGCGGCAATCGTGTCGGTGTCGCCGCCCAGGCTGGCGGCCAGGCACAGCGCCTCGAAAGCCGCCAGCTGCCCCAGCGCCACTTGTCCGGCCAGGGCAAAACTCACCACCACCGACTCCTGGGAGGCCACCGAGGTACCAATCAGTTCATACAGCGTCCGGGTGAACCGGGCCTTGTCGCCATCGACCCGCAAGGTCGCGGCCCACTCCAGGCGGGCAGCGATGCTCGCGCCGGCCACCCAGTAACCGTGCGCCTCGGCCTGGCGGGCAAGCCGCATCCCCAGGGCAAGGGCCTCGACCAGCGGCGCCCCGTTGATGCCCGCAGACACCACCGCGGCCACTGCCGCTGCGCTGGCAATGCCCAGGCTGGTGTTATGGGTCACCTGGCAGGCCTGGGCCACGGCCTGGACAAAGGCCTGCGGCTCGGCAACATCGGTAGCGATCGCCACCGGGGTGATGCGCATGGCTGCACCATTGGTGGTGCCATAACGCCCCGACTCCTCCACCGAATACCCGGCGAGGATCATCTCAATGGCATGTTTGGTGGAAGGCCCCAGCAGATCCTGGGAACCCTTGGCTCGCATGGCGGCTTCCCATTCGACCAGGCCCTGCGCCAGCTCTTGCGGATCGATCCGGCCTCGCCCCTGCACCAGCAGGCGCCCGACCAGGATCGCCTGCTCGGTGTCATCGGTGATCGAGCCCTTGGGCATGTTGGCGGCGATCGGCTGGTCCGGGCCGGCATCCTCCAGGGTATGGATGCTGCCGAAACGTTGGCGGATCTGCTCATGGCTCAGGGACTGGGTCGGCATCCCCAGGGCGTCGCCCAAGGCCAGTCCGTAGAAAGCTCCCAGCGCACGCTGGATGGGGCTCACAGCAAATCCCCGAATTGCAGGTGCATGCGAAAATGCTGCGGGTCCAGGAGGCTCTCGACCTGCTCCATGAAACGGCCCTGGCGGTCATAGGTGGTACGCAGGGCCTTGAGGAACACTTCACCGGTGGCCCGCCCCAGCAACTCGGCGTCCTCGGCACTCAACGGCTCGGCGCCGATCCATTGGTCACCGCGCTCGCCGATATAGCCATAGGCGGCCAGGGTGATGGTCAGGGAATCATCGATCAGGCCGACCCGAGGCAGGCCTTCCAGCTCGCCGGATGCAGGGATCAGCGAACGCTCAAGGGACAGTACCCGGCCATCGGTGCTGCGACGCCGGCGATCCAGGGCGATGAACCGGTCAGTGCCCAGGCGATGCTTGAGGTCCGGACGACAGATCGCCTCTAAGCGCAACACCTCGGTGTTGATCAGTGCGCCGCTGTCGGCCAGGGCCTGGGCCCAGCCATGGTTTTGGTCCAGTGCGACGCCGTCGAAGGTGACGATGGAGCCCACCCCGCTCTGCGTGGCAATGTAATTACGTCGCTTGAGCTCAGCCAGGGCCTCGCGCAGGGTGCCACGGCTGACACCGAACTCCTCGGCCAGGCGATGCTCTCCCGGTAGCTGGAAGCCGTCCTCCATCAGGCCGCTTTCAATGCGCCGGATCAGCTCGTCGACCACCCTTTTTTTCTTATCGAATCGGACATGTTTGATCATGTCGGATTTGATACATGAAAGGCCGGATCAAGAGCAAGAAATATATTCTTACAACAGTCCGGGCGCGGCTCAAGGCTCCGCGCCAATGGGGAAAAATACCCCGCCGCTCCACACCCCAAGCCAGCTCCGGCCGTCCAGGACGCGAGCCTGCGCCAGTTCCACCAACTGGTAGAAAACATTGCGATGGATCAGCGCCTCGAGATTGTGTCGGATGTGGATATAAGGCGCCGGTTCCCCGGTTTGCGGGTCAACCTCTACCCGCAGCGGATGCTCGCTGCCGGCACACACCTGCTCATCGACATTAGTGAAAAAACGCAGCTCCTGCTCCTCGCCTCGCCCCTCTACTTCCAGGGTCACCGCGACAAAGGGCGCGTCATCGACCTTGATCCCGACCTTCTCCACCGGGGTGACGAGGAAGTAGTCGTCACCATCGCGGCGGATGATGGTGGAGAACAACTTGACCATGGGCTTGCGGCCGATGGGCGTACCCAGGTAGTACCAGGTTCCGTCGCGGGCGATACGCATGTCGATATCGCCGCAGAACTCGGGATTCCACGAATGGACCGGCGGTAAACCCTTTTCAGCCTTGGGAATCTGCGCCAGCAAATCGTTGGCCTTGCCTGGACCACTCATACCACTCTCCTCCTTGCTTCAGTCGCTCAACCCCAACAGGCCACGAGCGTATTGCTGCAGGGGTGGGCCGAGCAAGTCTTGCGGCTTGTTGTCATGGAACGTCAGTAAACCGCCGCGACTGCGCATGCGCGCGGAATCGATCAGGTACTGAGTGCTGGTTTCGATCAGCATGATCTGGATGGTACTGGTGTCGACCCCCAGGCGATCCACCGCTTCCTGGTCCAGCCATTCGTCAGAGTTGCCGATGCGGTCATCGGCCTTGGCGAACCGCGCATAGAGCAGGTAATGCGCGCCCTGGCTCCGAGCTTCGGCCATGGCTTCATTGAGGCCTTCCGGAGCCTTGGCCCGGCGGACCATCGGGAAATACTCGATAAAGCCGTTGAAGGCTTCCTCAGCCACTACGTTAGGTCGCGGATAAGCGCTGCCAGGCGGCACAAAGTGCCCTTGGGCGATGAAAATGTACGAATCGGGTTGAATGCGAAACGAACTGGTACGCCGGGTATCGCTATGATCGAGCATCCCCGCATCGCTCAGGTGGTAGCGCACCCCTTCGCCCATATCACTGACATTCATGCAGCCGCCAAGCGCCAAAAAGGCCAGCAGCAAAACCAGGCTACGCATCCTACCCTCCAAAATCCGGTGACGGAAAACCGGCGAATTGCCACGAGATGCAGCTTCCGCGCCAGCTCTACTATCGAAGGGAATGGCAGCTACCCAAGGGTCAACCACCAATGATCTTCATTACCGTGGCGCCACCGGAAAATGCCACGTCCTGCTTGTCGCCCAAGGCCTTGACCAACAACCGCTGTAGAGCTGGCAGGGCTTGATGACGCGGTTTGTCCAGCAAGTCGCCGACATAGTGGCGGTTGCTCGAGGACAGGCAGCCGTGCAGCCAGCCGGTGGACGACAGGCGCAAGCGCGAGCAGGTCCGGCAAAATGGAACGCTTTCGTTGGCGATCACGCCGAAGTGGCCCAGGCCGGGGATTTCATAGCGCACAGCAGTGGCGTCCAGCGGCGCCTCGGCTTGCAGGTATTCGTAACGCTGGCCGATCAGCTCCAGCAGTTGCCGCAAGCTGACAAACTGCTGCACAAAGGCATTGCCATCGCTGGCCAGGTGGCCCATGCGCATCAACTCGATGAAGCGCAGCTCGTAGCCCTGTTCCAGGCAGTAATCGAGCAGCGGCATGACCTGGTCCAGGTTCTGCCCCCGCAGCGGCACCATATTGACCTTGACCTTCAAGCCTGCCGCACGCGCCTGCGAGAGGCCATCAAGCACTGTGGCCAAGTCACCACCACGGGCAATGCTGCGAAAAGCCGCGGCATCCAAGGTATCGAGGGAAACGTTGATGCGCCGGATGCCGGCATCGAGCAGCAGCGGCAATTTGCGCGCGAGCAGTTGGCCATTAGTGGTCAGGCTGATGTCCTCCAGGCCCATCTGCCCTACAGCCGCCATGAAGGATTCCAGCTTGGGACTGACCAGCGGCTCGCCGCCAGTGATGCGCAAGCGCTCGATACCGGCGGCCTCGATCAGATACGCCACGCCCCGCGCCATCGCCTCGGCCGACAACTCGTCCTGGGCAGCCACCAGCCGCTTGCCATTGGGCACGCAGTAGGTACAGGCGTAGTTGCACGCAGACGTCAGGCTGATCCGCAAGTTGCGAAAGCGCCTGCCTTGACGATCGACGATCATGGATGACTCCGGCGTAAGAAGGGAGAGGCGCGCAAAACCTGACTCAAAAATCAGGTTTCAGCAAGTCCCAAGCCTGAGTATATTCCTCGGACACTGCGCCATACAGAGCACTGATGGCGCAATCCAACGCTTGAGCGCGTCAGTGGTTCGAGGTGTCGGGGTCGCGCTTGCGCTTGTTGCCCATGCGCACGCCGATGTCCATCAGGAACTGGAAGAAGCCTTCCTGGTCTTCCAGCACATTGCTCCAGAACGGCGAGTGGTACAGCGCCACGGCACCGTGGACCAATGCCCAGGAGGCGCAGTAATGGAAGTACGGAGGCACGTCTTCCAGCTTGCCTTCGCTGATACGGCCCTTGATCAGCAGGGTCAGGCGCTCGAAGTTGGAAGCACGGATCTTGTGCAGTTCCTCGACCATCTCCGGAACCTGGTTGCCCTTGACCACCTTCTCTTCCAGGCGGTCGAACAACCGGTAGCGCTGCGGGTCGCGCATGCGGAACTCGAAGTAGGCCCGGGACAGGGCCTCCTTGTCCTTGTCGACATCGGCAGAGTGCAGCAACTCGTTCAAATCCCGCTCATAGTCGAGCATCAGGCGCAGGTAGATTTCCGCCTTGGACTTGAAGTGCTTGTAGATGGTCCCTTTGCCGATACCCACGGCATCCGCAATCATCTCGACGGTGACGCTGTCTTCACCTTGATCGAGGAACAGCTTGAGCGCGGTATCGAGAATTTCTTGCTCACGGCGACGAAATTCACGGACCTTACGAGGTTCTTTCTGCATAAGAAAAGGTCTGTTCGGGGTCAAAATCGAAGCCGCGTATTATGCCTAACTTGCGCCAAAATGCACGGATCATCCGTCGTTGCCACGGTTTCCGACACAAAACTCGATCTGCTGGAAGCCCCCGGAGTGAGCCTGAAAAACCCGCTATCGCCCATGGATACTGGGGCCAAAGGCAGTTCCAGAAGCAAACATCGGGCGAGTCAAAGGCTCGAATCAGACTACAAGGTCCAGCCTTTCCTACAGCAAGAACCCATGACCACTCAAAGCCTAGTGCTCGACGAAAATAATGCAACGAGTCGCGATTCCAACATGCGGGCTACCAGACAAGCCCGATTCGACTGTATCAGTCGCAATGCAAAGCAGGGACAAGCACGGTTCTGTAGCCAGGGTGATGAGTGCTTGCTAAAAAACGGCCAGAACGGCCTATTTCACCGAAAAAGAAGGCAGATCCGGCTATTTTCAACGAAGCAATGCGCAATCCTGCAACAGGCCCGGCAAGTGAGAACTCATGGGAAGCGCTCGTATTCCAAATTTGTTTAAAAAACGAGCAGGGGTAACTGGACTCAATACGATAGTGATCAATACTTGAAATGTCGGCGGGACATCTCCCCCAAGTGAAACGCCGATCTAGGTACCGAAGGACCGCGTGCCTTAGTTTTACTCCTAATGGTCTTAACCCGGATTCACCCCCCAGAACCCGGGTTTTTTTTGCCTGGAATTTGCCGCGCCGGCGCGCGCCTCAGATTGCGCTCTTGACCCTGGCCAAGGGAAACAGGCGCTTGAAGTTCGCCGTGGTCTGTTCGGCAAACGCCTCATAGGACTCACCGCGCAACATGGCCAGGAACTCCGCCACTTCACGCACGTACTGCGGCAAGTTGGGCTTGCCACGATAAGGTATGGGTGCCAGGTACGGCGAATCGGTCTCCACCAGCAGGCGGTCGGCCGGCACTTGCCGCGCTACGTCGCGCAGGGCATCGGCATTGCGGAACGTCACGATTCCCGACAGGGAAATGTAGAACCCAAGATCCAGGGCCGCCTTGGCCATGTCCCAATCCTCGGTGAAGCAATGCAGCACTCCAGCGTTGGGCAATGCCGCTTCGCGCAACAACGCCAGGGTGTCGGCACGGGCGCCCCGGGTATGCACGACCACTGGCTTGCCGGTCTGCTGGGCGGCCTGCAGGTGCAGGCGAAACGATGCTTGCTGCAACTGGGCAGCTTCGGGTTCGTAGTGATAGTCCAGGCCGGTCTCGCCAATGGCCACCACACGCGGATGGTTCAACTCGTCCAGCAGCCAGTCCAGGGCCGGCGCAGCCCCCGGCTGCACGTCCAAGGGATGCACCCCCACTGAACAATCGACATCGTCATAGCGGTCGGCCAGGGCCTTGACGTCCGCCGCATTGTCGGCACTCACGCCGATGCACAGGAAATGCCCCACGCCACGCTGGCGGGCCGCTGCCAGTGCGGCATCAAGGGAGCCATCATGGGCGGCAAGGTCGAGGCGATCGAGGTGGCAATGGGAATCTACAAGCATAGGGCTACAACTGCATCCGATGAATGAAAGGCCGGAGGGCGTTATCCGGCCGGGAACAGGTCTGATTCTAGGCGCCGCGCATCAGTTCCGGGTAGGCAGCGCCGCCCACTGGACCAACAACGCCTCCAACAACAGGACACGATTGAGATTGGCCTTGTTCAGGACCTTCTGCCGTTGGGCCAGGATCCAGTCCTGGATCTCCAGGACCCTGGCCTGGGGCGACTTCTGCGCCAGGTACTGCACCACCTTGCGCATATCAGCCAATCCCAGCCCGTCCTCGTCCTGGGTCAGTTGATAGCGCAGGGCCAGGTTCGACCAGTCACAGAACCAATCGAACAGCAGCAGCAAGGGAATGGCGTTCCAGGACTCGGCCAACTGGGTTGGCGACTGCTGTTGCTTGAGCAGCTTCTTCACCCCTTCCACTACCTGCGCACGCTGCTCACGAACGCCCTGGGCCTGCAATCCGGCGGCAGCCAGGGGCGAACCGGCAGCCAGGGTCAACAGCTCCACTCGCTCCTCTTCGCTGCATTCGGGCAAGGCTGTGGCCAGCCACTGCAGGCTCATAGCCTCGCTGGGCAACGGACAAGCCTGCTGCACGCAGCGGCTCTTGATGGTCGGCAACAACCGACTGGGCTGGTGGCTGACCAGCAACAGCACAGTGTCTCCGGAAGGCTCTTCAAGACTCTTGAGCAATGCGTTGGAAGCATTGATGTTCATCGCCTCCACAGGCTCGATCAGCACCACCTTGCGACCACCCAACTGCGCGGTCTGGACCACGAAACTCACCAGCTCGCGCACCTGGTCGACCTTGATCGCCTTGTCCGCCTCTTCGGGCTCCAGGATGTAGTTGTCCGGATGGCTGCCCGCCTGCAGCAGCAGGCAGGACTTGCATTGCCCACAGGCGTCCAGCCCTTGTGGCTTCTGGCACAGCAAGCGCGCCATCAGGCGCTCGGCCAGGGCTCGCTTGCCGATCCCCGCAGGGCCATGCAGGAGATAGGCATGGGCATGCTGGGTACGCCCGGCCAATTGCTGCCAGAGGCTCGCCTGCCAGGGAAAGACGTCAGCCACGGGCGCGCTCCAGCAAGCGAGGCAACAGGGCATCCAGGGATTGCTGGACCTGGGCCAGGGGCTGCGCCGCGTCGACCAGGAAGTAACGTTGCGGGGCGCCAGCAGCGCGCTTGAGGAACGCCTCGCGGACCTTCTGGAAAAAAGCCTGCCCTTCCAGCTCGAAGCGATCCAGGCGACCACGGGCACTGGCCCGCGCCAGGCCAACCTCTACCGGCAGATCGAAGACCAGGGTCAAGTCCGGCCGCAGCTCGCCCTGGACGAAATCCTCCAGGGCCTCGATCCGCTCGAGGCTCAAGCCACGCCCCGCGCCCTGGTAGGCGTAGGTGGAGTCGGTGAACCGGTCACAGAGCACCACCGCACCACGGGCCAGTGCGGGACGGATCACCGTCGCCAGGTGCTGGGCACGGGCCGCGAATACCAGCAGCAGTTCCGTATCGCTGTTCATGACCTCGTCAGCCGGGGTCAGCAGCACGTCACGGATACGCTCGGCCAGGGGAGTACCACCGGGCTCGCGAGTCAGCACGACCTCGATGCCTGCGGCGCGCAAGCGCTCGGCAAGGTACTCACGATTGGTGCTTTTGCCCGCGCCTTCCGGGCCTTCCAGAGTAATAAACAAGCCTGTCACGGGCAGTCCTTGATCAAATTCATTGTGGGCTTTTCGGGGCGGGTTCGGGCTCGCCAGCTGCTGGAGCCGCCAGCGGGGTCGATGGCGCTTGCTCAGCCTCGCCCCCTGCGCCACCAGCCGCCGGGGTTCCGGCCTCCGAAGTTGCCGGGGCGCTCGCAGGTGCCGGACTGGAACGGTAATCGGCACGCCGCTTGAGTTGAAACTCGCGCACAGCACTGTTGTGGGCGTCCAGGTCGTCGGAGAAGACATGGCTGCCATCTCCCCTTGCAACAAAGTACAGGCTCTTGCCCGCCACCGGATTAAGCGCAGCGTGAATCGCCTCGCGCCCCACCATGGCAATCGGCGTCGGTGGCAGACCGGCATTCACGTAGGTGTTGTAGGGCGTGGACTCTTTCAAGTGCGCCCGGGTCAGCTTGCCGGTGTAACGCTCGCCGAGACCATAGATCACCGTTGGATCGGTCTGCAGCAGCATGCCAATTTGCATTCGACGCACGAATACTCCAGCGATCTGCCCGCGCTCCTGGGGTACGCCGGTTTCCTTTTCCACCAGCGACGCCATGATCAGCGCCTGGTAGGGATCACTGTAGGGTGCATCGTCGGCCCGCTTGCTCCACTCCTTGGCCAGCACCTCGTCCAGACGGACGTAGGCTTTTTCCAGAAGCTCGGCATCGGTCATGCCACGAACAAAACGATAGGTGTCGGGAAAGAAGCGCCCCTCGGGAAACACCCCGGCATGCCCAAGCTTGTCCATCACCTGGCTGTCGCTGAGGCCTGCCAGGGTCTGCTGCAGTTTGTCGCTCTTGGCCAGGGCGTTGCGAACCTGGCGGAAGTTCCAGCCCTCCACCAGGGTCAGGCTGTACTGCACGACCTCGCCCCGTTGCCAGACCCCGATCAGCCCCTCGGCCGTCATCCCCGGAGTCATGCGGTACTCGCCACTGTGCAGAGGTTGGTTAGGCAGATTGAAACGCCAGTACAAGCGCAACCAGAAGGCATCCTCGATGACACCGTCGGCTTGCAAGCGATTGAAGGTACCGGTGGGAGTGGAGCCTGCAGGAACATCCAGCAACTGCTCCTGGCTCAGGTTCAGCGGTTGCTCAAGGGCCGAGTGCAACTTCCAGGCACTTGCACCCAACAGCAGCCCTGCCAGGACCAGTCCGGTTTCCAGCAGGAGCAATAATTTACGTCTCACGAATCAAGCATCCAGTAGTGCGCGGGTAATGCCCTGCAGTTTACGGGTGAGCGGTCCTGCCGACCAGCGCATCCCGGCGCAGCACAGTACCGGCCAGATGCCATAGACACTGTTGCAGACAAAGACTTCATCAGCCTGGTGCAACTGCTCGAGACTGATGTCGGTGATCGCTACGGGAATGCCTTGCAGCTGGGCCTGGGCGAGGATTTCGCCGCGCATCACCCCGGCCACGCCACAACGGCTCAGATCCGCCGTCAGTAGCTGCCCTCCAGCGACCAGGAACAGATTGCTGAACACGCCCTCGATCACGTGCCCGGCGCCATCGAGCATCAGGCCTTCGGCGTGGTCACTGTCGCGCCATTCGGCTCGGGCCAGGACCTGCTCCAGGCGATTGAGATGCTTGAGACCAGCCAGCAAGGGCTGCTCGGACAAGCGCGTGGTGCAAGGAAACAGCTGAACCCCTTGTGCGGCATGGGCCGCCGGGTAGGCCGGCAAGGCACCGCCCTGGAGGATCCGCCGCGCCGGCGCCGCAGGATCGGCCGCGTAGCCCCGCAGGCTATCGCCCCGGGTCAGGATCAGCTTGAGTACCCCTTCGCCCAGGGCTTGGGCATAGGCCAGCACTTCGCTGCGCACCAGCTCCGGATCCGTCACCAGGGCCAGGCGCCGGCAGCCTTCGGCCAGACGCTGCAAGTGCCGCTCGAGCAGCAGCGGCTTGCCGGATCTGACGGCGATGGTCTCGAACAGACCATCGCCGTAGGCCAGGCCACGGTCCTTGAGCGACAGAGCGTCAGCCGGACGACCGTCGACCCAGCTGTGCATCACTCGGAAAACCGACGGAATACCAGGGAGCCGTTGGTCCCACCAAAACCGAAGGAGTTGGACAGCACGACATCGATATCCATGCTGCGCGCAGTGTGCGGCACGAAATCCAGGTCGCAGCCTTCGTCCGGCTCATCCAGGTTGATGGTGGGCGGTGCGACCTGGCTATTGATCGCCAGCACGCTGAAGATCGCCTCGATCGCCCCGGCGGCACCCAACAGGTGGCCAGTCATGGACTTGGTGGAACTGACCGCGAGCTTGTAGGCGTGGTCGCCGAACACACTCTTGATCGCTTCGGCTTCCGCCAGGTCACCAGCAGGCGTCGAAGTACCATGGGCATTGATGTACTGCACCTGATCGGCATTGATCTTCGCGTCGCGCAGGGCGTTGGCGATGCAGCGAGCTGCACCGGCGCCGTCTGCGGGCGGTGAAGTCATGTGATAGGCGTCGCCGCTCATGCCAAAGCCGATCAACTCGGCATAGATGGTGGCGCCGCGCGCCTTGGCATGCTCCAGCTCCTCCAGGACCAGGGCTCCGGAGCCGTCAGACAGCACGAAACCATCACGCCCCTTGTCCCATGGACGGCTGGCGCGGGTGGGCTCGTCGTTGCGAGTCGACAGTGCACGGGATGCCCCGAAGCCGCCCATGCCCAGGCCGCAAGCAGCCATCTCGGCGCCGCCGGCAATCATCACGTCGGCTTCGCCGTAAGCAATATTGCGCGCAGCCATGCCGATGCAGTGGGTACCCGTGGTACACGCCGTGGAAATGGCGTAGTTCGGCCCCTGGAGCCCCAGGTGAATGGACAGGAAGCCGGAAATCATATTGATGATCGAACCGGGCACGAAGAACGGGGAAATCCGCCGCGGGCCGGAATCGTGCAAGGTGCGGCTGGTTTCCTCGATATTGGTCAGACCGCCAATACCCGAGCCCATGGCCACGCCAATGCGATCACGGTTGGCGTCGGTGACTTCCAGGCCCGCATTGCGTACCGCCTGGAATCCGGCCGCCAGGCCGTATTGAATGAACAGGTCGAGCTTGCGGGCCTCTTTGGCCGACAGGTACTCCTCGACATTGAAGCCCTTTACCGAGCCGCCAAAACGGGTGGAATAGGCAGAAAGGTCGGTGTGTTCGATCAGACCGATGCCACTTTGGCCAGCCAGAATGCCCTGCCAGCTGCTCGGTACATCAGTACCCAGTGGCGACAACATACCCATACCGGTGACTACGACGCGTCTACGCGACACAGCACTCTCCTTTTTCTAATGACGACGCTTTGCATCAGGCCTAAAGAAAAAACCGCACGCCGTGACGGCAGTGCGGTTTTTCCATGACAGCAAAAGACGACTACAAACGATTAAGCCTGGTGGCTGTTAACGTAGTCGATAGCTGCTTGAACGGTAGTGATCTTCTCAGCTTCTTCGTCAGGAATTTCGGTCTCGAATTCCTCTTCCAGAGCCATCACCAGCTCAACGGTGTCAAGGGAGTCGGCACCCAGGTCTTCAACGAAGGAAGCGGTGTTAACAACTTCTTCTTCTTTAACGCCCAGTTGCTCAGCAACGATTTTCTTGACGCGCTCTTCGATGGTGCTCATACCTTGTTTTCACTCCTAATGGACAAATTCAGGCAGCTGGCCAGTGGGTAAGTGTATAGAAAGGCTTTTCAGCTTTTCAACCGAAAGCTTTACCCTCAAACCCGTTGGCCATCTGCCTATAAATAGATTGCAGCTTTATAACGGATTTTAGACAGCTCGTATGACATTTTTTTGAAGCAATCCGTCACATTTGACTCACATGTACATCCCGCCGTTGACCGGGATTGTAGCCCCAGTAACGTATGCCGCACCGTCGGAGGCCAGGAAAGCGACCACTTGCGCGATCTCTTGGGCCTGCCCCAGACGACCCAGCGGAATCTGTGCCTGCAGGGCTTCACGCTGCGCTTCTGGCAGCTCACGGGTCATATCGGTATCGATAAAACCGGGAGCGACCGCGTTCACGGTGATCGACCTTGAACCCACTTCTCGCGCCAGGGCGCGGCTGAAACCTTCCAGGCCAGCCTTGGCGGCGGCGTAGTTTACTTGGCCTGCGTTACCCATGGCACCCACAACCGAACCAATATTGATGATTCGGCCCCAGCGAGCCTTGGTCATGCCGCGCAGTACACCCTTGGACAGGCGATACAGACTATTGAGGTTGGTATCGACCACGTCGTACCACTCGTCGTCTTTCATCCGCATCATCAGGTTGTCGCGGGTAATACCGGCATTGTTCACCAGGATAGCCGGTGCACCGAACTGCTCGGTGATGCTGGCCAGCACCGCAGCCACGGATTCATTGCTGGTGACATTGAGTTCCAGGCCAGTGCCCTGGACACCATTTTCCTTGAGGGTCGCGGCGATACGCTCGGCACCCGAGGCAGAAGTGGCAGTGCCCACGACAATAGCGCCCATACGCCCCAGCTCAAGGGCGATAGCCTGGCCGATACCGCGGCTGGCGCCGGTCACCAGTGCAACTTTACCTTGCAGACTCATGCAAGCTTCTCCTAGTTCAGGCCAACTCTGCGCGCGCGGCAGCGAAAGCTTCTGGGGTATTCAGGTTAGAGGTCGCCACACCTTCGGCGCAGCGCTTGTTGAGGCCGGCCAGGACCTTGCCCGGACCACACTCGACCAATTGGGTAGCACCGCTGGCTGCCAGGGTCTGCACCGACTCGACCCAACGAACCGGCTTGTACAACTGCTCCAGCAAGTCACGCTTGAGGGTATCCAGATCCACTGCCACTGCGGCGCTGACGTTCTGCACCAGCGGGATCTGTGGCGCCTGCCAGTTGATCGCTGCGATCGATTCGGCAAAACGCTCAGCCGCCGGACGCATCAACTCACAGTGAGATGGCACGCTGACCGGCAAAGGCAGGGCGCGCTTGGCGCCACGCGCCTTGCAGCCTTCGATGGCACGATCCACCGCCGCCTTGGCACCGGCAATTACAACCTGGCCCGGAGAGTTGTAGTTCACCGCGCTAACCACTTCACCCTGGGCAGCTTCATTACAGGCCGCCACCACATCGGCATCATCCAGGCCAAGAATCGCGGCCATGCCGCCCTGGCCTGCCGGCACAGCTTCCTGCATCAGCTGGCCACGGCGTTCCACCAGCTTGACCGCTTCAGCCAAAGTCAGGCTACCAGCGGCAACCAGCGCGCTGTATTCGCCCAGGCTGTGACCGGCAACGAAAGCCGGCCGCGCACCACCCTCAGCCAGCCATACGCGCCAAAGGGCGATAGAGGCGGTGAGGATCGCAGGCTGAGTCCTGTCGGTTTGATTGAGCAGCTCTTGCGGACCCTCCTGGGTCAGTGCCCAAAGGTCGTAGCCCAAAGCATCGGAGGCTTCTTTGAAAGTATCGAGGACCAACGGGTACTGCGCGCCCAGCTCGGCCAACATGCCGAGGGACTGCGAGCCCTGCCCTGGAAAGACGAATGCGAGGGATGCAGACATGTAACAAGCCCCTAATGATCTTGTCGTCGAAGAATTGACGTCACACCGCGGTGGACGCAAGAAACTGACAGTTGGATGGCCAATTGAACTGAGCGGTCACATTTAAGCATTTCAAGAGCCAAACGCCTAAAGCAGCAAGTCTTCAAGACGCCCATGCAGGCGACGCGGCAGATCTTCCTGGATCTCGATCAGCGCTCGTTGAATCGCACTTTGGAACCCCTGGACCCCAGCCGAACCGTGGCTTTTCACCACAATACCCTGCAGCCCGAGAAAGCTTGCGCCGTTGTGCCGGGCCGGTGCCAGATCGGCCTGCAATCGCCGCATCAACGGCAACGCCAGCGCCCCCACAGCCCTGGACAGCAGGCTGCGCCTGAACAAGGCCTCGATACGGGATGAAATCATGGTGGCCAAGCCCTCACTGGACTTGAGCAGGATGTTGCCGACGAATCCGTCGCACACCACCACGTCGGCCTCACCACGATACAGCCCGTCGCCCTCGACGAACCCTATGTAGTTCAAGCCACGGGCCTGCTGCAAAAGGCTCGCTGCAAGCTTGACCTGCTGATTACCCTTGATGTCCTCGGTGCCGATATTCAGCAAGGCCACCCGGGGACGAGCGATGCCCAGGGTTTGCGCCGCAACCGAGCCCATGATGGCGAATTGCAACAGATGCTCGGCGCTGCAATCGACGTTGGCCCCCAGGTCGAGTAATTGGCAGTAGCCACGCTGAGTGGGAATGGCAGCCACCATCGCCGGGCGATCGATACCGGGCAGGGTCTTGAGTACGTAGCGCGACAGCGCCATGAGCGCCCCGGTATTACCGGCACTGACACAAGCCTGGACCTTTTCCTCGCGCAACAGCTCAAGCGCCACCCGCATCGAAGAATCGGGCTTGCCACGCAGGGCCTGGGAGGGTTTCTCGTCCATGGTGACCACCTCGCTCGCAGGGGTAATCGTCAGGCGCGAGCGATCCACAGCCGGCTGGCCAGATAACAGTTCTTCAAGGAGGGAGGGTTGACCCACAAGGGTCAGGTGCAACGAGGGGGTAGCAGAAAGGCAAGCAATACTGGCCTGAACAATGCTGCGGGGACCGAAGTCCCCGCCCATTGCGTCAATCGCGATGACTTGAGCGGACAAGGATTACTCGTCAGCGCCCTTGTCGATCACTTTACGACCACGGTATACGCCTTCTGGCGATACGTGGTGACGCAGGTGAACTTCACCAGTGGTTTTTTCTACGGACAGAGCGCTAGCCTCGAGAGCATCGTGGGAACGACGCATGTCACGGGCAGAGCGGGATTTTTTGTTCTGCTGAACAGCCATAATTGATTAACTCCTAAACGTTTGGGTCACGCTTTAACTGCGCCAATACACTGAACGGGTTGGACCGCGTTACCTCGTCCTCGCTCGGCTCGGGCTCGTCGAGCCCGTCCGGCTGCTGGCATTCTTCCGGATGATGAGCAGGCACGATTGGCAGGGCAAGCAAAAGCTCTTCCTCGATCAACGCCTGCAGATCCAAAGGATCCTCGCCCAGTTCCAGCACGTCATAACCTTTCGGCAACGACTGGGTATTTGCACCCTCTTTCACCACCGCGTAACTGCATTCGCTGTGGATCGGCAGGGTGACCAGCTCAAGACAACGCTGGCAAACCATTTTGACTTCGACGTCGATAGAACTGTGGATAACCACAGACTTACGCTCGTCGCGCTCGAAAACGAATTTGGCCTGCACCGTACCGACGTTGTCGGAAAGCGGGTCGCAGAGTCTCTCCAAATCGGCCAGCAGCACCTCACCCTCAAGGGTAGTGCCACGATCAGCCAATTTGCGCGGGTCAACGTGAGATGGAATCGGGTCATTCAACATAGGCGCAGCATTATAGGGATGCCCCCAGCCATGTCAAAGGAAATTCAGCCCTGTCCGTCACTTGTCCGCCCGGCTAGAATCTCCGGCCTGTCCAGGAGATGTGCATGCTGCCTTTATTACTCGCCTCAAGCTCGACCTACCGCCGGGAACTACTGTCCCGCCTGCAACTCCCCTTCACCTGCGCTTCCCCGGACATCGACGAAAGCCATCGCCCAAACGAGAGTGCCACGGAGCTGGTCAAGCGCCTGGCCGAGGAAAAGGCCCGGGCACTTGCCAGCAGCCATCCGACGCACCTGATCATCGGCTCGGACCAGGTCGCCGTGCTGGGCGAGAGAATCATCGGCAAGCCCCATACTTTCGCCAAGGCCCGCCAGCAACTCCTGGATGCCAGCGGCAAGAGCGTGACCTTCCTGACCGGGCTCGCCCTACTGAACAGCCAGACCGGCCAATGCCAGGTGGACTGCATCCCCCTCAAAGTCAACATGCGTCAACTCAACAGCCAGCGCATCGAACGCTACCTGCACGCCGAACAGCCGTTTGACTGTGCCGGCAGCTTCAAGGCCGAAGGCCTCGGAGTGAGCCTCTTTCAAAGCACCGAAGGCTGCGACGCTACCAGCCTGATAGGCCTGCCATTGATCCGCCTGATAGACATGCTGCTGGCCGAAGGTGTGGAAATCCCCTGACCAGACAGCAAAAAGCCGGCATTCAAGCCGGCTTTCATTCAACACCCAAGATCAGCGCAAGACCGGCCCCTGAAAGCCCATCCACATCGCGATCCGCTCAGCCATGCTGGTACCGAGCCTCTTGGAGAAACGATCGAGCGGCGACTCCTGGACGGTGAAGTCCACCAGTTCTTTTTCGCCGATCACATCGCGCGCAACCGAACTGGTACTCCCCAAACCATCGATCAACCCCAACTGCAGAGCCTGCTCCCCCGACCACACCAAGCCAGAGAACAGCTCGGGATGCTCCTTGTCCTTGAGACGCTCACCCCGCCCCTGCTTGACGCTGGCAATGAACTGGCGATGAGTGGTGTCCAGCACCCCCTGCCAGAACTGGGTCTCTTCAGGCTTTTGCGGCTGGAACGGATCGAGGAACGACTTATGCTCGCCAGAGGTATAGGTTCGACGCTCGACCCCCAGCTTCTCCATGGTCCCGACAAAACCATAACCGGCCGCTGTCACTCCGATCGAGCCCACCAGACTGGCCTTATCGGCATAGATCTGATCAGCAGCACTGGCAATGTAGTAAGCGCCAGAAGCCCCCAGATCGGAAATGACCGCATAGACCTTGGTGTCCTTATGCAGCGCACGCAATCGACGGATTTCATCATAGACATAACCGGACTGGACCGGACTGCCGCCAGGACTGTTGATCCGCAGGACGATCCCCTTGACCTTGGGGTCGTCAAACGCATTGCGCAGGCTACCGACAATATTGTCCGCACTGGCGGACTCCTTGTCCGCGATCACGCCAACCACATCGATCACCGCGGTATAGCTGCCGCCACGGGCAGCATTTTTTTCCATGCTCATCAGCGGCGTGAACAATGCCAACGCCAAGATCAGGTACACGAAGGTCAGCAACTTGAAAAAAATCCCCCAGCGTCGTGAGCGACGCTGCTCCTGGACACCAGCCAGCAAGGTTTTCTCCAACAGCTTCCAACTCTTGTCATCGACACCTTCTGCACTGGAGCCGTTTGGTGCTTTCCATTCGTCGGTCATGCGTAACACCCCAACAACAAATTAACCGGCACCCTGGCCAAGCCAGGCGTGCAACTGAGGAAAATGATCGATGGATAGGCGCGGCTCAAGCGCCTGCAACGCCTCGATAGGCTGGGCACCATAGCTCACAGCAACCGAGTCCATACCAGCATTGCGCGCCATCAACAGGTCAAAGGACGAATCGCCGACCATCAAAGCCTGGCGCGGCCCCACACCACAATGAGCAAGGATTTCCTCCAGCATCAGCGGATGCGGCTTGCTGGCCGTCTCATCGGCAGCCCGGGTGATATCGAAGTACCCTTCCCAGCCATGGGCTTTCAGCACCCGATCCAGGCCGCGTCGCGCCTTGCCGGTCGCGACAGCCAGCCGATACCCCTCGACCCGCAAGGCCTCGAGCGACTGAACGACCCCGGCAAACAGCGGCGAAGGCTCTGCATCAAGCGCGATGTAGTGATCAGCGTAGTGCTGGCGAAAGACCATCAACTGCCTGTCATCGATCTCGGGATACAGCGTCCGGATCGCCTCTGGCAAACCCAGCCCGATGATGCCCTTGACGGCCGAATCATCACACCGGGGAAAACCAGAACGATCAGCGGACACATGCATCGACTCGACAATCCGACCGATGGAGTCCGCCAGGGTGCCATCCCAATCGAAGATCAGCAGTTGGTAATCAGGGTGCACTCAGGCGCTCCACGGTCTTGGCCCACATCTCGTCCACCGGGGCCTGCAACTTCAATTCGCCACCGTCGGGTAGCGGTACCGTCAGCATGTAGGCATGCAGGAACAGTCGCTTGCCGCCCAGGTCACGGATTTCCCGAGTGAAGTCGTCGTCGCCGTACTTGCTGTCACCGGCGATGCAGTGCCCGGCATGCAGCGTATGTACACGAATCTGGTGAGTACGACCGGTTACCGGCTTGGCTTCGACCATGGTGGCAAAATCACCGAAACGACGCAGGACCTTGAATACCGTCAAGGCCTCCTTGCCCTCCTCATTGACCTCCACCATGCGCTCCCCGGAACGCAGGTTGCTCTTGAGCAGCGGTGCACGCACCTGCTTCAGGCTAGTAGCCCAATGCCCACGGACCAGCGCCATGTAGCGCTTGTCCACGCCATCGCCACGCAATGCAGCATGCAAGTGGCGCAACATGCTGCGCTTCTTAGCGATCATCAGCAGGCCGGAGGTATCACGATCGAGCCGATGCACCAGCTCAAGCTCCTTGGCATCCGGACGCAACTGACGAAAGGCTTCGATCACCCCGAAGTTCAGGCCACTACCGCCATGTACGGCAATGCCAGCGGGCTTGTTGATCACAATCAGCGCCTTGTCCTCGAAGACGATCGCCGCTTCAAGGCGTTGCAACAGCCCTTGGGCCAGGGGCACCGGCTCGTCGCGCTCAGGCACGCGCACCGGTGGCACGCGCACGATGTCCCCTTCCTGCAACTTGTACTCAGGCTTGATTCGCCCCTTGTTCACTCGCACTTCGCCTTTGCGCAAAATGCGGTAGATCAAGGTCTTAGGCACGCCTTTGAGTCGAGCGAGAAGAAAATTGTCAATACGTTGGCCGGCATATTCCGGCGAGACCTCAAGCATTTGGACGCCTGGGGTCGAGGGGGCAGTAGTCGTCATGGGGCGGATAATAACAATTTTTATGGATTTGAAGCACTTAATGATTACTGCTATAGTCGCGAACGCCGCCAAAAGCGGCTGGACAGAGGAAGAGCGGCAAACAGCCGGCCCTGACCAACGCAATTCATAAGGACGCAAGGCCGTCCTACGCAGCTCTCGCTATATAACGGAAGAGTTGGACGCTGTAACAAGCGCAGGTGACATGAGGCCTGAAACCCTAGAAAGCAGAGTGCTAACTCGCCTTCTACGCAGCGATTAACGGCCAGTTCACAAAGTGCAGTCAGCAACTGAAACCTCCGAGCAAGAACTGCGGAAACAACGCCTTAGCCATAATGCGTGATCTCCCCTTCGGAGCTCACGGTAAATGCCAACCCGCTGCAGATTCTGCGCGCGGCAGCACCCGAATTATCAGGGATACGTGTAGGGTGGAGATGCACAACCGTCGGACTGTGTAGCATTAGGCTTTATCAAGACGCTTCATCCCGTCCACAGTTATCGGTTGATTCCTCCTCCTGACAGACTTTTGCTTAAGCGGTGCCTTAGTCACCACAGCAAGCAGGACGCGTGAGTCGCGACTTCGTCCCAGTCACTGACGGGACGGACCTCGCTAGACACTCGAGTGGTCACCCACTCCTGACGCACCTGACACCGACCGTGAGAAGTCGTGTGTGCCGAACGCCGTTTCCGGCAGCCCGGAAACCGACGGTACTACATGAAAAGAATGCTGATTAACGCAACTCAACCCGAAGAGTTGCGTGTTGCCCTGGTAGATGGCCAGCGCCTCTACGACCTGGACATCGAGTCCGGTGCTCGCGAGCAGAAAAAAGCCAACATCTATAAAGGCCGTATCACTCGCATCGAACCTAGCCTCGAGGCTGCCTTTGTCGACTTCGGCTCTGAGCGCCATGGCTTCCTGCCCCTCAAAGAAATCTCCCGCGAATACTTCAAGAAAGCCCCCGAAGGCCGCGTCAATATCAAGGACGTGCTGAGCGAAGGCCAGGAAGTCATCGTCCAGGTCGAGAAAGAAGAGCGTGGCAACAAGGGCGCTGCCCTCACCACCTTCATCAGCCTGGCCGGTCGCTACCTGGTCCTGATGCCGAACAACCCACGGGCAGGTGGCATCTCCCGCCGCATCGAAGGTGAAGAGCGCAACGAACTGCGCGAAGCGCTGAACGGCCTGGTGGCTCCTGCCGACATGGGCCTGATCGTCCGCACCGCCGGCCTGGGTCGCAGCAGCGAAGAAATGCAGTGGGACCTGGACTACCTACTGCAACTCTGGACCGCTATCAAGGAAGCGTCCCAGGACCGTTCCGCACCATTCCTGATCTACCAGGAAAGCAACGTCATCATCCGCGCGATCCGCGACTACCTGCGCCAGGACATCGGCGAAGTGCTGATCGACAGCGTCGAAGCCCAGGACGAAGCCCTGACCTTCATCCGCCAGGTGATGCCGCAATACGCCAGCAAGATCAAGCTGTACGAAGACAGCGTACCGCTGTTCAATCGCTTCCAGATCGAAAGCCAGATCGAGACCGCCTTCCAGCGCGTGGTCGAACTGCCTTCCGGCGGCTCCATCGTCATCGACCCGACTGAAGCCCTGGTGTCCATCGACATCAACTCGGCTCGCGCCACCAAAGGCAGCGACATCGAAGAAACCGCCCTGCAGACCAACCTGGAAGCAGCGGAAGAAATCGCTCGCCAACTGCGCCTGCGTGACATCGGTGGCCTGATCGTCATCGACTTCATCGACATGACCCCAGCCAAGAACCAGCGTGCCGTGGAAGAAAAAGTCCGCGAATGCCTGGAAGCCGACCGTGCCCGCGTGCAGATCGGCCGCATTTCGCGCTTCGGCCTGCTGGAGATGTCCCGCCAACGCCTGCGTCCATCCCTGGGCGAAAGCAGCGGCATCGTCTGCCCACGCTGCAGCGGCACCGGCATCATCCGTGACGTCGAGTCCCTGTCCCTGGCGATCCTGCGCCTGATCGAAGAAGAAGCCCTGAAGGACCGCACCGCCGAAGTCCGCGCTCAAGTGCCAATTCCGGTTGCCGCCTTCCTGCTCAATGAAAAACGCAACTCGATCACCAAGATCGAACTGCGTACCCGGGCCCGTATCGTCATCCTGCCGAACGACCATCTCGAGACGCCGCACTTCGAAGTTCAGCGCCTGCGCGATGACAACCCGGATGCCAACACCAACCAGTCCAGCTACGAGATCGCCGCTGCCGCTGCCGAGGCCGAGGAGGTTCAACCAGCCGCCGCGACCCGCACCCTGGTCCGCCAGGAAGCCGCAGTGAAGACGGCTCCGGCCCGCGCCAACGCCCCGGTTCCAACCGAAGCCGCGGCCCCGGTCGCCGCTCCAGCCCCAGTCGCCGAGCCAAGCCTGTTCAAAGGCCTGGTCAAGTCCCTGGTCAGCCTGTTCGCGACCAAGGAAGAGCCAGTAGCTCCAGCTGTAGTCGAGAAGCCGGTAACCGAGCGACCTGCCCGCAACGAAGAGCGTCGCAACGGTCGCCAGCAGAGCCGCAATCGCAACGGTCGTCGCGATGAAGAGCGCAAGCCTCGCGAAGAGCGTGCTCCACGTGAAGAACGCGCCCCACGCGAAGAACGCCAGCCACGTGAACTGCGCGAAGCCCGCGAGGAAGCGCCAACCACCGCTCGTGAAGAGCGCCAGCCACGTGCTCCGCGTGAAGAACGCCAGCCGCGCCCCCCACGTGAAGAACGCAAGCCACGCGGCGAGCGTGAAGAGCGTGTGCGCGAACTGCGCGAGCCACTGGACGCTGCTCCAGCGGTAGCTGCCGCAACCGCCGCCGTGGTTGCCGAAGAACGTCCGGCCCGCCAGCCTCGTGAAGAGCGCCAGCCACGCCAGCCACGCGAAGAACGCCAGCCACGCACTGAGCAGGCTCAAGCCGCGGCTGCCAGCGAAGAAGAAGTGCTGCCGAACGAAGAGCAACTGCAGGAAGAAGGCCAGGACAACGCCGATGGCGAGCGTCCACGCCGTCGTTCCCGCGGCCAGCGCCGTCGCAGCAATCGTCGCGAGCGCCAGCGTGATGCCAACGGCAACGTGATCGAAGGCTCGGAAGAAAATACCGAAGAGCCAAGCAGCGACGACCTGGCTGCCGGTCTTGCGGTCACCGCCGCCGTTGCCAGCACCACCATCAGTGCCAGCGCCGAAGCCGAGGCTCACCAGCAAGCCGAGCGTGCGACTGCTGCCGTGGAAGAAAAAGCCCCTGAAGCACCAGTAGTTGAAGCCACCACCCCGGTAGAAGCTCCAGCAGCCCCAGCGGTCGAAGTGGCTCCAGTAGTCGAAGAGCAGCCAAAGGTTGAAGTGGTCACCGAGCCTGCCGTGGTAGTCCAAGCCCAGCCAGTGGTCGCCGAACAGCCGGTAGCCGAACCGATCGCCCAGCCAGTGGTTGAAGAAAAGGCCATCGAGCCTGCCCAGGAAGCCCCGGCACCAGCTCCGGTGGCCGAACCGGTAGTCGTCGAACAGCCCGTGGTTGCCCAGCAGCCAGCTCAAGTCGAGGAGCCAGCTCCGGTTGCAGCCCCCGTAGCTGTCGAAGCACCAGCTCCAGTGGTTGAGGCTACCCCAGCCAGCGCCCTGACCAGCAACGGCCGCGCCCCGAACGACCCACGTGAAGTGCGTCGCCGCAAGCGTGAAGCCGAGCGCCTGCAGAAGGAAGCCGAACTGGCCGCCGCTACCGCTTCGACTGAAGCCGAAGTGACTGCCGAGCCTGCTCCGGTAGAAGCGCCAGCCGTGATCGAGACGGCACCACAAGCTGTCGAGGTCGTTGAGGCGACTCCGGTAGCCGAGCCTGCGATCGAGCAGCCTGCCCCAACAGACGAGGAAGCACCTCGCGCTGTCGAGCACGTTGCACATGCCGAGAAAGAGCAGCACGAGCCTAAACCCCTCGCCTGATTCCACCGGCCAATGAAAAAGCCCCGCCCGGGTAACCGGGCGGGGCTTTTTCATGCCTGCATCATTTAACCACCTCGATAGAACAGCGCCTCCGGCAAGTCCACATCCCAGGTCACCCCAGGATCCGTCACCGGCACCTCGACCACTTGGCCCGAAGCGAACAGAGGGCGAGCACCACGATCACCGGACAGTCCCCGCAACGCGTTGCCATAAGATCGACCAAACCCCACCGGATGACCAAGCTCGGCCCCTAGACGCGGAACACTGATGCTCTCCTCGGTCAATGCATCGATCAGCTGGCCAGCAGTATCGGGCAGGATAAAGGGCATATCCCCCAACCAGATCATCCAACCATTGGCATCGGCACAAGCAGCCACTGCCACAGCCAGGCTATGCCCCATCCCCATGGACTCCAGCAACAGCACCTGGCAACCGTAGGCATGCGCCAGTTCCACCACCTGCGGTCGATCCGGCGTGGTCACCAGCACTCGTCGCTCAACCTGCACCGGCACATTCACCAGCACCTGTTCCAATACGGGACGCATTACCCCGTCACGACCACGGCACGGCGCCAGCAACTTGTCCTTCTCAGCTCCGGCCATCTGACGAAAGCGCGTGCCCTGCCCCGCCGCCAGGATGATTGCACAGGGCCGCTCGTTCACTTCACCGTCTCCACCACCCGCGCCGGCAGCTTCTTCTGCAACAGCTCGACGCCATTCTTGAGCGCAACGATTTCCGCCAGCAGCGACAAGGCAATCTCTGCCGGTGTGTGGCTGCCGATGTGCAACCCGACAGGTCCGTGCAAGCGCTCGATGGACTGCGCCGACAGGCCCAGCAACGCCAGGTTGTCCCGGCGTTTCTGGCTGTTGGCCCGGGACCCCAGGGCGCCCACATAAAATGCCCGGGAGTCCAGTGCCGTCAGCAACGCCATGTCATCCAGGCGCGGATCATGGGTCAGGGCCACCACCGCCGTGCGCTCGTCGGGCTCGATGCTCAGCACGGCATCGTCAGGCATTCCTGCGACGAACCGCCCATCCTGTGCTTCCCAACCGTGTACAAACTCCTGGCGCGGATCGCAGATCAGTACTTCGAAATCCAGCAGGCGCGCCATCTGCGCCACATAGCGTGACAGTTGCCCGGCACCGATCAGCAACAAGCGCCAGCGCGGCCCATAGATTGCTCGCAGGATCACCCCATCAAACGCCAGTTCATCACTGCGACTCGCCGCTTTGAGCAGCACCTCTCCAGTGCGCAGGTCCAGCTCCCTGGCCACGATCTGGTGCGCCTGGCAACGTTCGAGCAGCTCGGCGACCCAGGCCGGATCCCCAACCCGCTCCTCGGTCAGGCGCAAGGTTCCCCCGCAGGGCAAGCCGAAACGCGCCGCCTCCTCCAGGGTCACGCCATAGGTCACCAGTTGCACCGGTGGCCCATCCGGCAGCAGGCGCCCATCTCCCAGGCGAGTGATCAGGTCGTCCTCGATGCAGCCACCGGACACCGAGCCGATCACCACGCCATCGTCGCGCAGGGCCAACATGGCCCCGGGCGGTCGCGGCGCACTGCCCCAAGTCTGGACCACGCTGTACAGCACTACCGCGTGCCCGGCACGCCGCCACTCCAGGACGCTACGCAGGACATTCAGGTCGACGCTGTCCATCAAGCGCTCGCCTGTTGCCAGCCCTGCAACTGGTAACGCACCGGCAGGCTACGGATACGCTTGCCAGTGGCGGCGAAGATCGCGTTGCACAACGCCGGGGCAATCGGTGGCACGCCGGGTTCCCCCACACCGCCCAGCGGCACCTCGCCAGGTGGCGTCACCAGATGCACCTGGACCTCCCGGGGCGCCAGGGACATGCGCGCCACTTCGTACATATGGAAATTGTCCTGCTGGACCTTGCCATCCTTGAAGCTGATTTCCCCCAGCACCGCATTGCCCAGCCCCATGACGCAGGCCCCTTCGAACTGCGAGCGGATGCGCTCAGGATTGATCTGCGGACCACAATCCACGGCAATGTCGGCCTTGTGCACAATCAAGGTGCCATCCGCCTTGACCTCCACCTCGATCACCGCCGCCACATAAGTCACGAAGCTGTAGTGCACCGCCAGCCCCAGGCCACGCCCCTTGGGCAACTCACGGCCCCAGCCAGCGGCTTTCGCCGCGGTTTCCAGTACCGTACGCAGGCGCCCGGTATCGATGGGGTAGCGCTCGGGGGACTCGCCGTAGTTCCACTCCTCGCTCAAGGTCCGCGGATCGATCTTCCGATCCGGCCCCAGCAACCGCAGCTGATACTTCAACGGATCCTCGCCGGCCTTGTGGGCCAGCTCATCAACAAAACTCTGGATCGCGAAACCGTGGGGAATGTTCGAGACCGAGCGATACCAGCCAACCCGGGTATGGGCCGCCGCCTCCGGGTTCTCCAGTCGCACATTGGGGATCGCATAGGCCATGTTGGTGAAACCCATGCCCAGTTCGAAGGCCGCCTCATGGTTCATGCCCGGGGCGAACAACGCGGTGATGCTCGGTGCCACGGTGCGATGCAGCCAACCCGCGGGCATGCCGTCCTTGTTCAGCCCGGCCTTGAGGTACTCGGCCGACACGGTATGGAAGTACGAGTGGTGGATGTCGTCCTCACGAGTCCATTGCACCCGTACCGCCTTGCCGGGAAAAGCCTTGGCCAGGACCGCCGCCTCGAGAATGAAGTCGGGCTTGGACTTGCGGCCGAAACCACCACCCAGCAATGTCACGTTCACCGTGACCTGATCGAAACCGATGCCCAGGCGCTCGGCAATCCGCTCACGGGTCACCTGTGGTGCCTGGCTCGGCGCCCAGGCTTCGCAGCGCCCCTCCTGGAAACGCGCCACCGCCACCATCGGCTCCATGGGTGCCTGGGCCAGGTGTGGCAAGTAATAGGTAGCCTCCAGGCTGCTGTCGGCGCCACCCAGGGCCCCATCGATATCGCCGGTGCTGCGCACCACCTTGCCCGGCTTCTGCGCGGCCGCTTCCAGCTCCTTGCGATACTCGATGGAGTTGTAGCTGGCGTTGGCCCCATCATCCCATTCGATCTTCAAGGCATCGCGCCCCTTGATCGCCGCCCAGGTATTGCTCGCCACCACCGCCACTCCGCCCAAAGGCTGGAACTCCGAAGGCAATGGGCGACTGTCGATGGGGATTACCTTGATCACACCCGGTACTTTCAGTGCAGCGCTGTCGTCCACGGACTTGACCTTGCCGCCATACACTGGCGGCCGCGCCACCGTAGCGAAGAGCATGCCTTCGAAGTGCACGTCGGCGCCGTACACCGCACGGCCATTGACGATGTCCTCGCCATCGATCGCCCGGGTCGCTTCCTTGCCGATGTACCGAAACTGCGACGCCGTCTTCAGGCGCAAGCTGTCCCGCGCCGGTACCGCCAGGGCCCCGGCAGCCACAGCCAGGTCGCCATAGCCCAGCTCCCGCCCGCTGGGCTGGTGGACCACCTTGTGCAGCTGCGCCCGGCATTCCGCCAGTGGCACTTGCCACTGCGCGGCAGCCGCCTGCTCCAGCATGGTCCGCGCGGCGGCGCCACAACGGCGCATGGGCTCGAACCAATGGCGCATGCTGCGCGAACCATCGGTGTCCTGATTGCCATAGCGCGCTTCGTCACCTGGCGCCTGCTTGACCTTGACCCGGGCCCAATCGGCCTCCAGCTCATCAGCCACCACCATGCTCAGACTGGTGCGCACGCCCTGGCCCATTTCCGAGCGATTGCAGATCACCGTCACCGTACCGTCGGCGTCGATGCTGACATAGACCTTGGGATCGTCGACCCAGCCATGGGGCATGCCTTCGGCACCGAACTTCTTGTCCTCGGCAAACGCATCCTGCCAACCCCAGCTAGCAGCCAGCACCAGGGCACCGGTGGCGCCCACGCCCTTGAGGAACCCCCGGCGACTGAGGTTGTTCAGTGTGAAATCACTAGGCAAGCGGTTCATGCCTTGGCCTCCTGCAAGTGAGTGGAGGCCTGGCGGATCGCGGTCTTGATCCGATTGTAGGTACCGCAGCGACAGATATTACCGAGCATCGCTTCTTCGATCTGTTCATCGCTGGGATTGGGATGGGTCTTGAGCAGCGCAGTCGCAGACATGATCTGGCCACCCTGGCAGTAACCGCACTGGGCCACCGCAGTATCGAGCCAGGCTTGCTGAACCACCTTACCTACCGGGTCATTGTGCAGGTTGTCGATGGTGCTGACATTCTTGCCCAGGACCGAGCCTACGGGGGTAATGCAACTGCGTGCCGGATCACCATCGATATGGATGGTACAGGCGCCGCACAGGCCCATGCCGCAGCCGAACTTGGTACCGCTATAGCCGATCACATCGCGAATGGCCCATAACAGGGGCATGTCCTCGGTGACGTCCAGGGGGTGATCTTGACCATTGAGCTTAAGGGTAATCATGGGCACGCCCGCATTCTGTAGGGTGATGGGGTCGAGCCATCTGTCGCGCGGCACCGCGATCGCGGGGCACGCAGATCGGCTCAGGCTAATCGGGCTCTCTTATGAAGACAGGGCTTCAACGGGCCTTTCAGGGATAACAAAAGCACATTCTTAGCCTGCTAAGTTAAGCCCTAATTAAAAAAAAAGCCTTGCCCGAACGTCAGCCGGGCAAGGCCTTGTGATCATGGCTGGCAATAGCGCCAGCCGCACTTAGTAGAGATTGGGCTCCATCTCCAGCTCGACCTGGAAGCGCTCGGCGATATCTCGTTGAATCCGCCGTGCCAGCTCCAACAGCTGCTGCCCCGTGGCGCTGCCATAGTTGACCAGTACCAGGGATTGCAGGCGATGAACTCCGGCGTCGGCTTCGCGAAAGCCCTTCCAGCCCGCTTGCTCGATCAACCAGCCGGCAGCCAGCTTCACCTGCCCGTCCGCCTGTGGATAACCCACCAACCCCGGGTGAGCCTGGCGGATCTGCTCCGCCAGCCCTGCCGGTACCACCGGATTCTTGAAGAAACTGCCCGCGTTCCCCAGCACCGCCGGATCAGGCAGCTTCTCGCTGCGGATGCTGCAGATCGCACGACTGACATCACGGGCATCGGGCTGCTCGACCCCCTGCTCGCTCAAGCGCTGGCGCACCGGACCGTACTCCAGGTGCAAATGCCCGGCCCGACTCAGGGCAAAGCGCACCCGCAGGATCAACCAGCGACCGGCCTCACGCTTGAACAGGCTGTCGCGATAGGCGAACTGGCATTGCTCCAGGTCGAAGTCCCGCAGCTCCCCGGTCTGCCGGTCGAGCGCCGTGAGGCCGGCGAATACATCCTTGATCTCGACGCCGTAGGCACCGATGTTCTGCATTGGCGCGGCACCGACGGTACCGGGGATCAGACTGAGGTTCTCCAACCCGGACAACCCCTGCTCCAGCGTCCACTGAACAAAGGGATGCCAGGTCTCCCCTGCCTCGGCCTCTACCACCACCCGCTGCCCGTCATCGCTGAGCAGGCGGATGCCACGGCTGGCCATGCGCAGCACCAGGGCCTGGATATCCTGGGTCAGCAGCAGATTGCTGCCACCGCCGATCACCAACAGTGGCACCTGGTGCTCACGGCTATAGGCCAGCGCCTCACGGACATCTGCATCGTCGTGGGCCTGGGCGAACAACTGGGCCTTGACCTCGACCCCGAAGCTGTTGAACGGCTTGAGGGATACATCGGACTGGACATGCAGGCTCATAACCGCCCCTTCAATTCGATCACCAGGCGATCGCAGGCCGCCTCGATCAGGTCCAGCACTTCCTCGAAGCCCTTTTCCCCGTCGTAGTATGGGTCTGGCACCTCGTCGCGCACCGCCTCGTAGCGCCGCAGGAACAGGTCCAGCTCAGCCTTGCCCAAAGCAGGCTGCAAGGCCTTGAGATTGCGCAGGTTGCTGTGATCCATGGCGAGGATCAGGTCATAGCGCGAGAAGTCGGCGCTGCCGACCTGCTGCGCCCGTTGTGCCGACAGGTCATAGCCACGCTGCAGCGCCGCCCGTTGGCTACGGGTGTCCGGCGCCTTGCCGACATGCCAGTCGCTGGTACCGGCGGATGCGACCTGCACCTGCTCTGCAAGGCCGGCCTCGCGCAACTTGTGGCGCAACACGCCTTCGGCGGTGGGCGAACGGCAGATATTGCCCAGGCAGACGAAAAGGACCTGCATCAAGCCTCCAGCAAGCGCCGGACGCGCTCCAGGTCTTCTGCGGTATCCACGCCGGTGGGCGGTGCTTCGAGGGCATCGGCTACATGAATCCGCACGCCGTGCCACAGGGCCCGCAGCTGCTCCAGGGACTCGGTATTCTCCAACCAGCAAGGCCCCCAGCTGACGAAGTCGTGAAGGAAGCCAGCCCGGTACGCGTAGATGCCGATATGGCGGCGATAAGGCACGCCGGCCGGCAGCTCGTCGCGATTGCGGGCAAAGGCGTCCCGAGCCCAGGGCAAGGTCGAACGGCTGAAGGTCAAAGCCAGGCCATTGAGGTCGCTGACCACCTTGACCACATTGGGGTTGAACAGGGTCTGTGCATCCTCGATCGGCTCGGCCAAGGTGGCCATGCGCGCTTCGGGATGGCCAGCCAGGTTGGCGGCTACCTGGTCGATCACCGCCGGCGGGATCAGCGGCTCGTCGCCCTGGACGTTGACTACGATGGCGTCTGCCGCCAGGCCCAGTTGGCTGGCGACTTCCGCCAGGCGATCAGTACCGGAGTTGTGGTCTTCACGGGTCAGCAGCGCCTCGGCACCAAAGCCCCGGCAAGCGTCGACGATGCGCTGATCGTCAGTGGCCACGACCACACGCTCGGCGCGACTCTTGCTGGCCTGCTCCCAGACCCACTGGATCATCGGCTTGCCGGCGATCAGTTGCAGCGGTTTGCCTGGCAGGCGGGTGGAAGCAAAACGTGCCGGGATAACGACGGTGAAGGCGCTGGTCATTTCTCCAGGCGCTCCTCGGCGGTCAGGGTGCGAGCTTCGCTCTCCAGCATGACCGGAATGCCATCGCGAATCGGGTAGGCCAGGCCGGCTCCCTTGCTGATCAGCTCGGTCTTGTCGGCGCTGAGTTTGAGAGGGCCTTTGCAGATCGGGCAGGCCAGGATGTCGAGCAGTTTGGTGTCCATGAGGGTTTCCCTGGATAAAAGCGGTTAAGGCAATAGGCGATCGGGCAGCAGGCGCATCAACTGGGTATCGAACCAGGCGACGAAAGCCGGCGATGGCACCGCGTCCACCGCCAGGTACCACCAGTCGGCAGCCGCGAAGCCGCGGCATTTGACCGCGTCTTTTTCAGTCATGACCAACGGCAATGGCGGGCTGAAAGCCAGGGCCTGCGCACTGAATTGGGCGTGGTCGGCAAATGCATGGGGAACAGGTCGCCAGTGTAGCGTTTCAAGGGTATTGAAGAAACGCTGGGGGTTGCCGATGCCCGCTACCGCATGCACGGCCTGCCCCGGGGCAAAATGCTCAACGCCGCGACGCTCGCCGCTTTGCAGGTTGACCAGTGCCGAGGGCTGGAGCTGAAAGGCGAAACCATCGTCGCGATCATCGCTGGCGCCGTTGTACAACAGTGCATCGACGCTGTGCAGGCGCTCCACCGGCTCACGCAGCGGCCCGGCCGGCAGGCAACGGCGATTGCCCAAACCACGGGCAGCGTCGATCAGCACCAGCTCCAGGTCCCGGGCCAGGCGGTAGTGTTGCAGGCCATCATCGGACAGAATCAGGTCCAGCGGTTCCGCGGCCAGCAAGGCCTGCACCGCGCGACTGCGATCAGGATCGATCATCAATGGCACGCCACAGCGCTGGACGATCAACAACGGCTCGTCGCCAGCCACCTCGGCGCTGTCCTGGGCATCGACGCGCCATGGCAGGTGCGGCGGCTTGGCCCCATACCCACGGCTGACGACCCCAACCCGCAGGCCCAGGCGCTGGCAATGCTCCACCAGCCACAGGATCAAGGGCGTCTTGCCAGTGCCGCCGACGGTGATATTACCCACCACCACCAAGGGCACCGGCGGCTGGTAGATCTCGCCCTGGCCCGCCAGGAAGCGCTGGCGCTTGCCCACCACGACACGGCGATACAGCCATTCCAGGGGCTGCAACAGTTTCAACGCGGGATGGCCCTGGTACCAGGCGGCCAACAGACGATCGGAAAATGCCATCAGGGTGCCGTTGCCGCCTCGACGGTAGTCATGCGCAAGTGGCTGAAACCGAGCTTGCCAGCGGCGTCCATGGCGGTGATCACCGCCTGGTGCTGGGTCTTGCCGTCGGCACTGATGGACAGCGGCAGGTTGGTGTCGCCACCGGACTCCTTCTGCAATGCATCGATCAGGCTCGCCAGGTCACTCTTGGGCAGCACCTGGTTGTTCACCGAGAACACGCCATCGGCACTGATGGCGATATCCAGTTGCTTGACCTGCTGGTCCTCGGCGGGCGAACCGCTGACCGCCTCCGGCAAGTCGACACGCAGTTCGGTTTCCCGGGTGAAGGTGGTGGTCACGACGAAGAACAACAGCAGGATGAACACCACGTCGATCAGCGACGCGAGGTTGATATCCACGGTTTCCCGGGGTTTGCGACGGAACTTCACGCTTTGTCCTCGGCCAGGTCGACATCGCGGTCGCCCTGGATCACCTCGACCAGCTTGATCGCCTCCTGCTCCATGCCCACCACCAACTCATCGACCCGGCGTTGCAGGAAGCGATGGAAGAACACCGACGGAATACCCACCATCAGGCCGGCCGCCGTAGTGATCAGCGCCTTGGAAATCCCCCCCGCCAGTACATGGGCGTTGGTGGTCATGCCCGAGCCCATGAACGAACTGAAGATATCGATCATCCCCAGTACCGTACCCAGCAGGCCCAGCAAAGGCGCCATGGCGGCGATGGTGCCGAGGGCATTGAGGTAGCGCTCCAGCTCGTGGATGACCCGGGCAGCCGCCTCCTCGATGCATTCCTTCATGATCTCGCGGCCATGCTTGGAGTTGGCCAGGCCTGCGGCCAGGATCTCACCCAGTGGCGAGTCGGCGCGCAACTCCTTGAGCTTGTCCTTGTTCAGCTGCTTGTCCTTGATCCAGCGCCAGACCTGGCCCAGCAGATGGGGCGGTGTGACACGGCTGGCTCGCAGGGTCCACAAGCGCTCGGCAATGATGCCCACGGCAGCGATGGAACTCAGAATGATCGGCAACATCATCCAGCCGCCGGATTTGACCAATTCCCACACAGTGACAGCCCCCTCGAAAAAGTGCGCCACTCTAACATAGGGGCTGGACGCACCGAAGACCGTGATGTCGCATGTTCAGAGGCTTTAATAACCCACGGTTATTTAAGGCATTGCCGGTGGAGCACGCCAGAAACGCCGCTGCTCCCGCACGCTGTATGGCTTGCTGAAGGCCCCCAGTTGCAGCTTCAGTGCCCCCTGCTCGGCGCTGTCGTAGATGATCACGCCCTGGCGTCGATAACGCGCCACCACTTGCGGGTGGGGATGGCCATAGGCATTGCCACGCCCCCGGGAGATCAGCACCGCGCCAGGGGCCAGGCGCTGCAACAAGGCCCTGGACGACGAGGTCCGGCTACCGTGGTGAGGCGCTTGCAGCCAATGCACAGGCACCCCCAGCGGACTGTCTAGAAAGGCTCTTTCGGCCTGGACGTCGATATCGCCGGTGAGCAGCAGGCGCTCTCCATTCGCCTCGACCAACAGCACGCAGGATGCCTGGTTGCCATCACGGGCTTGGGCCCATTGCCATTGGCTGAAACGCACGCCATCCCATTGCCAGCTCACTCCGGACTCACAAGGTGTGGCTTGCAGGGCCGCCGGCAACTCCCGGGGCTCGCCACTGCGTACCAGGTGCACCGGCAACGCCCGCTGCACCGCCAGGGCACCTCCGGCGTGATCGTTATCGGCATGGCTGAGCAGCATCAGGTCCAGTTGCCGGATGGCCAGCCGATGCAAGGTCGGCACCACCACTCGCTCCCCCAGGTCGAAATCACCGCTGCGGGCGCCGGCGTCATACAGCATCGCGCGCTCCCTGGTACGCAGGATGAATGACAATCCCTGCCCCACATCCAGCTGCCAGACCTCGGCCTGGCCATAGGGCACCCGCTGCGGCGGTGGCCAGGCCACCAGCAACAACAAGGGCCAGCCGAAAATCCGCAACGGTGTACCAGCAGGCAACAGCAACAAGCCAGCACCCAGGCAGGACAAGACCCAGAGCCACCAGGGAAGCAGGGGTGCCATCCAAGCCGGGGACCATCGGGCCACCACCTCCAGCCAACGAAACAACCCGTCGAGCAACCCACCGGCCAGCCACAGCATTCCCTCTCCCAGATAGGGCACGGGCAACAGCAGGCACCCCAACAAGGCTGGCGGCAGTACTAGAAAACTGATCCAGGGAACGGCCAGCAGATTGGCCACTGGACCACTGAGGCTGATGGGCAGGCCCAGGGCCAGTAGCGATGGCAAGAGGCCGATGGCCACCAACCACTGGGCGCGGCTCCAGCTTTGCCACCAGCGCCATGTCCCCAGGCGCCCAGCGAAGGTGAAGACCAGGATCGCCACCGCGGCGAACGACAACCAGAACCCCGGTTGCAGGCTGGCCAGGGGTTCGAACAGCAAGACCGCATCAAGCGCCAGCAACAACGGCCACCAGGTCCCCAGGTGACGAAAGCGCAAGCGCCAGAGCAGGACCAGCGCCACCATCACACAAGAGCGCTGGACGGGCACGTCGAACCCGGCCAGCAGCCCATAACCCAGGGCCGCGAGGAATGCCAGGGCACAAGCCCAGGGCAGCCAGGGCCAACGCTCGGGCCACGCGCCATGACGTGCCAATCCCGCCACGGCCAGGTAAACCACCCCGGCCAACAGGCTGATGTGCTGCCCGGAGATCACCATCAAGTGCACGGTGCCAGTGTCCTGCAGCAGCTGCCAATCCTCACGCGCCAACCCGGAACCGTCCCCCATCACCAGAGCAGCCAGCCCTCCGGCACGCCCATGGGCCTCGACGGCCAATAACCGCTGGCGCAAGCCATCACGCCAGGCACCACGGGCCGCAGCCAGTAGCTGGCCGTCCTTGATCGTACCGGTGGCGCCAATCCGCCTGGCCAGCAACCAGGCTTCGTAGTCGAAACCCTGCAGATTGAGCAGGCCCGCCGGGCGCCGCAAGGTCACCGCCAGGCGCCAGCGCTCGCCACTTCTGACCTGCGGCCCATCACGCCAGCTCAGGCGCATTCGCCTTGGCAACCGATCACGCCGGGCCTGGGCATCCTGCACCTCGAAACGTACTACCCCTGTTCCGCTCTCCGGCAAACCGACGACCCTCCCCTCCAGCCAACGGGTCTGCCCATCCAGTCGCGAGGCCAGGCGGTCATCAAGCGCCCATTGCGCGCACGTGCACGCCCAAGCCAGGCCGAACAGGAAAAATGCCACCGGATGTGTACGAAACGGCAGCATCATCAATGCCAGTATCCCCATCGGCCACAACCACCAGGCGGGCGGCAAGGCTGGCAGGAAACCCAGTGCCAGAAGCCCCGCGGCCAACCCCAGCATCCCTGTGCGCATTCGCCACTCCATCCATGACAATCCCTACCCTGGGATTAGCCAAGAATGTCGGGAGGCGGCTTTATCATTTGTCACAATGTCTGAATTTGCCCTAGTTACAATCCGGTCATAATTGCCGCTTGACCCGACCGAGAAGCCTTATGCCCCGGCGCTTATTCCGACGCTACATGCCAGATCCCAGCAGCATCCGCGAACACAAGTCCTTACGCTTTCTCGGTACCCTGCTGCATGACGCCAACCTCTGGCACCTCAACCGGCACTCGGTGGCCCGGGCCATGGCCGTGGGCCTGTTCGCCGCCTTCATCCCGATCCCGATGCAGATGCTTCTCGCCGCAGTGCTGGCCATCTGGCTGCGGGGCAATATGCCCATCAGCGTCAGCCTGGTGTGGCTGACCAACCCGATCACCATGCCGCCGGTGTTCTTCTGCACCTATCAGCTAGGAGCCTGGCTGATGAACGTACCGCCACGCACCCTGCCCGACAGCCTTACCTGGGAGTGGATCAGCGGCCAGTTGTCCACCCTGTGGCAACCCTTCCTCCTGGGTTCGGTGGTGGCCGGCCTGGTACTGGGGGCCCTGGCCTATTGCCTGACCATGCTCTATTGGCGTTGGTGGGTCGCCCGCCAATGGCGACGGCGCAAGTTGCAGAGGCGCTAGAAACGACAACGGCCTCCCGAGGGAGGCCGTTTTCATTGCCGACAGTGCTGCTTACTGGCGCATGCCGCGCCCGCTGACCAGCAACCGGGCACAACCGATATAAAGCACCGCCGTGGCCACCAGCATGAACGTGATCGCGGTGCCGATACTGATATCCGATACCCCGAGGATGCCGTAGCGGAACGAGTTGACCATGTGCAACACCGGGTTGGCCAGGGACACGGTCTGCCAGAACGGCGGCAGCAGGTTGATCGAGTAGAACACCCCGCCCAGGTAGGTCAGTGGTGTCAGGACGAACGTCGGAATAATCGAGATATCGTCGAAGTTGCGTGCGAACACCGCGTTGATGAAGCCCAACAGCGAGAAGATCGTCGCCGTCAGCACCACCACCAGCACAGTGATGCCCAGGTGATGCACCTGCAGCTTGGTGAAGAACAGCGACAGCAGCGTCACGATCACTCCCACCGCCAGCCCACGCAGCACCCCACCGAGGGTGTAGCCGACCAGAATAGTGTGGGGCGACACCGGCGACACCATCAGTTCCTCGATGGAGCGCTGGAACTTGCTGCCGAAGAAGCTCGACACCACATTGCCGTAGGAGTTGGTGATCACCGACATCATGATCAGCCCCGGCACGATGTACTCCATGTAGGTGAAGCCACCCATGTCACCGATTTGCCGGCCAATGAGGTTACCGAAGATGACGAAGTACAGGACCATGGTGATGGCTGGCGGCAGCAGGGTCTGCGGCCAGATCCGGGTAAAGCGCTTGACCTCGCGGTAGACGATGGTATTGAGCGCCACCAGGTTGGCTTGGAACTCTGAACTCATACCGCCACCTTCGACAGATTCTTCTCCACCAGGGACACGAACAGTTCCTCAAGTCGGTTGGTCTTGTTACGCAGGCTCAGCACTTCGATGTTTTGCAGCGCCAATTGGCCGAACAGCGCGGTGATCCCTGCGGCTTTGTCCACCTGGACCTCCAGGGTATGGCTATCCACCAGTCGGGCCGGATAACCGACCAACGAGGGTGCGACGGACAGGTCATGCTTGAGGTCGAGCAGGAAGGTCTCCACATGCAGTTGGCCGAGCAACTGGCGCATGCTGGTGTTCTCGACGATGGTGCCGTGGTCGATGATGCCGATGTTGCGGCACAACTGCTCGGCCTCTTCCAGGTAGTGAGTGGTGAGGATGATGGTGATGCCCTTCTGGTTGAGCTCGGTGAGGAAGCTCCACATCGAACGGCGCAGCTCGATATCCACCCCGGCAGTGGGTTCATCGAGGATCAACAGGCGCGGTTCATGGACCAGGGCCCGGGCGATCATCAACCGGCGCTTCATGCCACCGGACAAGGAGCGCGAAGGCATGTCGCGCTTGTCCCACAGGCCGAGCTGGGTCAGGTATTGCTCGGCCCGCTCCCTGGCGATCTTCGCCGGAATACCGTAATAGCCGGCCTGGGTCACGACGATGTCGAAGGTCTTTTCGAACTGGTTGAAGTTGAATTCCTGCGGCACCACGCCAATGCTGCGCTTGAGCGCCGCCGGCTGGCGATCCAGGTCATGGCCGAAGACATTCACCGTTCCGCTGGTCTTGTTCACCAGGGTCGAGAGAATGCCGATAGTGGTGGATTTACCGGCCCCGTTGGGACCGAGCAGGGCAAAGAAGTCACCCTCGGCGACATCCAGATCGATACCACTCAGGGCCTGGAAACCGTTGCCGTAGGTTTTGGTTAGCTGCCGGATGGACAGAGCGGAACTCATATCGGATTCATGCACCAAGAAGAGGGAGTTTTATAGTTAAGGGCGGCCCGGCCAGATTGCAACGACGCCGGACGCTCGCCATGTTGCGTGCCGACGCCCTGCAAGTACAGTCATGTCTATCAATAGTGGGTATTAAGTCAACGCGGTCATCACCGCCCGACGATAGGCCGGGCGCTGCTGCAGGCGCTGGTACCAGGCTTCCAGATGGGGCATCGATGGCCGCTCGATCGGCATCTCGAACCAGGCATAAATGAAACTGCCCAAGGGAATGTCGCCCATGCCGATCTGCTGGCCGGAGAGGTAGGGTTGCCCGGCCAGCGCCTGGTCGACCCGCCCCAGCAAGTCGGCACAGGTGTCCCTGGCCGCATTGATCTTCACCCAATCCTGTTGTTCCGACGGGGTGCGCAATACCCCCCAGAACAGGGGACGGAACACATCGGCGAAGGTCGAGGTGTTCCAATCCATCCACTTCTCGGCACTGGCCCGTGCCTGCACGTCGGCCGGATACCAGGGCGTGCCGGCGGCATGCCGAGCCAGTAAATAGCGCACGATGGTGTTGGATTCCCAGAGCACGAAGCCTTCGTCCTCGATCATCGGGATCCGCCCGTTGGGGTTCAGCGCCCGGTACTCGGGGGTGTCCACCACACCGAAGGCGCCACCGGCATCCAGGGACTCATAGGCCAGCCCCAATTCCTCGGCGCACCACAGCGCTTTCCTGACATTCGATGAATTCTTGCGTCCCCAGATCTTCAGCATGACCATCCCTCGGTAATGAATGCCGGGGCAGTCTACGCCTGATCAGCCGCGACTCAAATCGCTGTGCATATCCCCAAGTCCTGTGAATTGCGGCTGGCCGATCAGATGCGGATAGCATTTTTTCAGGTGGTCGAAAAAGAAGTGCTCCGGGACATCGGCAAACTGCCCATGGTCCACCAGGTATTCCATCAACTGCTCGCCCTGGCGATTGAAGGGATGGAAGACGCTGTCATGCACGCCGTCGAACTCCAGCGGCGCCACATCGAACAGCTCGCACAGGTCCTGGTTGAACGCCGGCGTGGCCTTGACCCAACGCCCGTCCAGGTACAGCTCGGTATAGCCGTGCATGGCGAACACGTCGCTGCGCAACAATTCCAGCAAGCGCGGGGTCGAGAGATGGTTGCGCACGTCCGCCAGGCCTATCCGGGCAGGAATCCCGCAATGCCGTGCACAACCGGCCAGCAAGGTCGCCTTGGGCACGCAATAGCTCTCGCCCGTGGCCAGGGCGTGGCTGCCGCGCAGGCTCCCGGGGTCGAGGCTGAAAGTGTAGGGGTTGTAGCGCACGGCCTCGCGTACCGCGTAGTAGAGGCTCACCGCTTGCTCCCTGGGGTCGCCTCGGGTGCCGCGATGAGATTCGGCGAACTCCACTACCGCCGGGTGGTCACTATCGATGAAGCGGCTGGGACGCAGGTACTCGTGCATGGGCATAACCTCCAGGTGAACCCTGAGTCTATAGAGGCATCCAGCACAGAGATAACGACGTTTCAGCCAAAGATCATGGCCTGCTTCACCCAGCCGGACGAAACGGGCAGCCGACGTTCACCGGCCAGGGCCTGCCTGTCCCGCACCGCCCCGGGCACCCGCTTGGTCGCACGCCGACTAAGCTCTGAGGGTGCTTCGGCCCCCTGGCCTCATGGAGGATTGAATATGCTGTTGTTGTGGATACTGGTTCTGCTGGCTGGCGTCGCCTACCTGGCACATCGCCGCACCGCTCCGTTGCCCGCCCTGGGCGCAGTCGCTGTCTACCTGCTGGCCATGGGCATCTTCAGCCACGCTCCCGGCTGGTTGCTGCTGGTGTTCTGGGTCGTCCTGGCGGCAGTGGCCGCGCCCCTGTTGCTGCCGGACCTGCGGCGCAAGCATTTCAGCGCCCCGCTGTTCAACTGGTTCCAGAAAGTCTTGCCACCGATGTCGCAAACCGAGCGCGACGCCATCGACGCCGGCACCGTGTGGTGGGATGGCGAGTTGTTCAGCGGGCGTCCTGACTGGAACACCCTGCTGGCCTATCCCAAGGCCCAGCTCACCGAGGAAGAACAAGCCTTCATCGACGGTCCCACCGAAGAACTCTGCGCCATGGTCAGCGACTGGCAGATCGGCCAGCAGATGGACCTGCCTGCCGAGGCCTGGGCGCATATCAAGGAACATGGTTTCTTCGCCCTGATCATTCCCAAGGAGTACGGCGGCAAGGGCTTCTCGGCCTATGCCCACTCCCAGGTGGCGATGAAGCTGGCGACCCGCAGCGGCGACCTGGCCTCCACGGTCATGGTTCCCAATTCCCTGGGCCCGGCCGAACTGCTGCTGCACTACGGCACCGACGAACAGCGCAACCACTACCTGCCGCGCCTGGCCCGGGGCGACGATATTCCCTGCTTTGCCCTGACCGGCCCCCTGGCCGGCTCCGACGCCGGGGCCATGCCGGACACCGGCATCATCTGCAAGGGCCAGTGGCAAGGCGAGGAAACCCTCGGCCTGCGCCTGAACTGGGAAAAGCGCTACATCACCCTGGGCCCGGTAGCGACCCTGCTGGGCCTGGCCTTCAAGGCCCATGACCCGGACCACCTGCTGGGCGAAGAGGAAGACCTGGGCATCAGCCTGGCCTTGATCCCCACCGACACCCCCGGGGTGGAAATCGGCCGCCGCCACCTGCCCCTGGGCGCCGCCTTCATGAATGGCCCCAACTCCGGCAAGGACGTGTTCATCCCCCTGGACTTCCTTATCGGCGGCCAGGACATGCTCGGCAAGGGCTGGATGATGCTGATGAACTGCCTGTCGGTGGGACGCTCCATCTCGCTCCCGGCAGTGGGCACCGGTGCCGCCAAGTTCACCAGCCTGGTCACCGGCCAGTACGCCCAGGTACGTGAGCAGTTCAACGTGCCGCTGGCGGCCTTCGAAGGCATCCAGGAAGCCCTGGCGCGCATCGGCGGCAATGCCTGGCTGATGGACAGCGCGCGCATGCTCACCGCCAACGCCGTGGACCTGGGGGAAAAACCCTCGGTGCTGTCGGCGATCCTCAAGTACCACCTCACCGAGCGCGGCCGCGAATGCATCGGCCACGCCATGGATGTGCACGGCGGCAAGGGCATCATCATGGGGCCCAACAACTACCTGGGCCGCAACTGGCAGGGCGCGCCGATCTTCATCACCGTGGAAGGCGCCAACATCCTGTCGCGCAACCTGATGATCTTCGGCCAGGGGGCGATCCGCTGCCATCCCTTCGTGCTCAAGGAAATGGCCCTGGCCGGGCGCGAAGACCATGACCAGGCCCTGAGGGAGTTCGATGCCCTGCTGCTCAAGCACATCGGCTTCGCCGTGAGCAACGCCGCCAGCACCCTGGTGCTGAACCTGGGCCTGGGTCGCTTCGAAAAAGCCCCGGGGGACAGCCTCAGCCAGGGCTACTTCCGCGCCTTGAACCGCCAGGCCGCAGCCTTCGCCCTGCTCGCCGACCTGTCGATGATGCTCCTGGGTGGCGAACTCAAGCGCCGCGAGCGCCTGTCCGCACGCCTGGGCGATGTGCTCAGCCACCTGTACCTGGGCTCGGCGGCGCTCAAGCGCTACCACGACCTGGACTCGCCGGAGTACCTGCAACCGCTGCTGGCCTGGGCCATGGAAGAAAGCCTCGGTCACTCGGAACGGGCCCTGGACGAACTGCTGCGCAACTTCCCCAGCCGCACCTTCGGCTGCCTGCTGCGGGTCCTGGTGTTTCCCTTCGGCCGGCGCCATACCGGCCCCTCGGATCGACTGGACGCCGAAGTGGCGGCGATCATCGGCCGGGCCAAGGGTGACCCGGCCCTGGAAGCCGTGCTCGAAGGTTGCTACCGCCCGCAAGCGGCGGACGATCCGGTGGGTGCCCTGCAGCATGCCTGCGAACTGATCAGCGCCGCCCATCCACAATACAAGCGCCTGCACGAGGCGTTGAAAAGCGGCCAGTTCAAGCCCGCGGCCGGCGAATCGGTCATCGACACCGCGCTGGAGGCCGGTGTCCTGCAGGCAGCCGAGGCGCAAAGCCTGCACGCGGCCGAAGCAGCGCGGCGCAAAGTCATCGATGTGGATGATTTCGCCAAGCAAGAGTTGACCTTGAGCGAAGGCAAGACCCGCTAGGCGACCGCCCTTGGGCTGGTCGATTATGAAACCGGGCGTGGGGGCTATATACTCCCGCGCCCGTTTTGCTCTTGAGGACCCTGTCATGTCCAACACCGTCGCCGACCATCTCGTCCTGCTGGACCACCTGCGCAGCATCCTGGTGGCCGTGGGAGAAGCCGAACAGGTTCCCGAAGAAAGCCACGCGCTGTTCCTGGAGCGCTTCGATGAACTGCGCGCCTCGCTGCCGATCGATCCGATCGAAAGCCAGTACCTGGGCCAGGACCTGCTGTGCCAGATCATGCAACGCTACCCACAGATCGCCCACCTGGTGCCGCGCGACCTGCTGTGGTACTTCGCCGGCGACTGCCTGCACTACATGCCCGACGAGGAAATCGACCTGTACCAGGCCCTCGAGGAGCGCCGCTACGAGGCCGAGCAGAACGACGAGCCCTTCGACTGGAACCAGGAAAAACAGCTGCTGGCGCTCTCCGACCAGGACAGCAAGCACTGATCGATACGCCTGGCGTCACCAAGGCCCGTACGGTTACACCGGCGGGCCTTTTTCATGGGCGCCGTTTGCCGGCGACTAGGGCGCCTTGCCCGGCCGGCCCAAGGTCGGTTCCTTGGCCAGGCACTCCACCAGGTAATCGATGAACACCCGCAACTTGGGCGGCAGGTAGCGGGTCGGCGAGTGCAGCAGCCAGGCGCCGCCGTGGTAGGAGGCCAGGAAGGTCCACTCCGGCAGCACCTGCACGATCAAGCCCTGCTCCAGGGCATGGCGCGCAGTGAAGTACGGCAGGCTGCCGATCCCCAGGTGCTGCAGCACCGCATCCAGGCGTACGCCGGTGTGGTTGGCGGCGTAGCGCCCACGCACCGCCACGGTGACCGCCTTGCTGCCCTGGGTGAACTTCCAGCGCGCGTCGCTGGGCGTCTCGCCCAGGTAGATGCAACTGTGCTGGCGCAGGTCCTGGGGATGGCCCGGCGTGCCGTGCTCCGCCAGGTACTGCGGCGTGGCACACAGCAGATGATCGATGCGCAGCAACTGGCGGCCGATCAACCCAGGCGGCGGCCGGTCGGTGATGCGGATCGCCAGGTCGACATGATCGTCGATCAGGTCGACGTCCCGGTCTTCGTGCAGTAACTCCACATCCACCTTCGGGTAACGCCGCAGGAACTCGGGCATGTGCGGGTGCACCACGAAACGCCCCACCGCCTTGGGCACGCTGACCCGCACCACGCCCTCGGCCTCGTGGGTGAACTGGCCGCTGATCTCCATCACCGAACGCGCCGCGCTGACCATCTCGCAGCAGCGCTTGAACACTTCCTCGCCACCATCGCTCAAGCGCAGCTTGCGAGTGGTGCGTTGCAGCAAGCGGGTGGCCAGGGCCTTCTCCAGGCGCGAAACGCTGCGGCTCACCGCCGAAGGCGAAGAACCCAGCTGGCGCGCGGCCTCGGAGAAGCTACCGGTCTCCACCACTCGGACGAAAATGGCCATTTCGGCCAGCAAAGGCAGGGGTAGATTTATGCTCATGACGCAATAGTCCATTGAGTTTCGAACGGATTATCACGCAATCGAGGCCGCCACATAATAAAAAAACACTCACTTGCAAGGTCTCGAACATGACGCTGCGCCTGTATTTCCAAGACGATGAATTGAATATCCCGGTGCAAGTCCTGGGCTGCACCAGGGTGGACGACTCGTTTATCGCCACCCTCGACGCCACGCCTTTCCATCCCCAGGGCGGCGGCCAACCCAGCGACACCGGCTGGATTGGCGAGGCCCGGGTGCTACGGGTACTGCAGGACGGTGAACAGATCCTGCACCACCTGTCCCAGCCCCTCGAGCCCGGCTCTTTCATCGCCCGGGTGGACCCGGACCAACGCCTGTTCAACAGCCGTATGCACTCGGCCGGACACCTGATCGGCCACTTCGGCCAGAGCCTGGGTTGGATACCGGTCAAGGCCCACCACTGGCCAGGCGAAGGCCGGGTGTCGTTCAAACCGGGGCCGACACCTCAGGCCATCGATGCCGACTTGCTGCACAGCGCCATCGAACAATGGATAACCGCGGATTTGCAGCGCCGCATCGAGTTGCAGGACGGCATGCGCCAGGTCGGCTTCGGCCCGTTGCCGACCTTTGGCTGCGGAGGTACCCATGTACAACGACTGCGGGAACTGGGCCAGGTACGCATTGAATCGGTAACGGAAAAAAAGGGCGTGCTCTCGGTCAGCTACGACCTGGCCTGATCCCTCGCCCCTTCAACCTGCCTCACGGAGTTTCCATGCTGTCCACCTATCTCGGTGAATTCGCCGCCCTGGCAGTGGTTCACTTTCTCGCCGTGCTCGCTCCCGGGCCGGACTTTGCCGTCACCATCCGCCAGAGCGTGCGTTTTGGCCGCATGATCGGCACTTGTACCGCCCTGGGGATCGGCGCCGGCATCTCGGTCCATGTGCTCTATACCCTGTTGGGCGTCGGCGCCCTGATGCACACCACGCCCTGGTTGCTGAACGTCGCCAAGCTACTGGGTGCCGCCTATATCCTCTACCTGGGCATCAGCCTGCTGCGCAGCAAGGCCAAGTCCAGCGTACCGGGGGAAGCGGAGCCTGAGCCGGCTCGACAGACACTGCCGCGCGCCTTCATCACCGGTTTCCTGACCAACGCCACCAACCCCAAGGCGACCCTGTTTTTCCTGGCAATCTTCACCACCCTGGTCAGCGCCAGCACGCCACTGAGCATCCAGGCCCTGTATGGCGCCTGGATGTGCCTGGTGAACGCGCTGTGGTTCGTCATCGTCGCGCTGTTTTTCTCCAGTTCCCGCGTCCGCCTGCTGTTCATGCGCCTGGGGCACTGGTTCGAACGCTGCATGGGGCTGGTCCTGCTGCTGTTCGCCGGACGCTTGCTGTTATCGCTCTGAGCCCACGGCCAGCCGGGTAACAGTGAGCTCTGGGTGGCAGACCGATTGCTCCAGGCGCTCACACAGCGCCTGGGCATCCAACTGCCTGGAGCCGATCACCACCAGGTGGCTACCCACGGCCTCTTGCTCATCCCAGGTCGCGGCAGGCTGGATATCCAGGCGCGCGCCCACCAGATGCAGGACAAAGCGTCGTTCGGGGTACCCCTGCAGATAAAGAAACCCCTTGGCTCGGTAGACATGGTCCGGAAACCCGCCAATCACCTTGCGCAGGGCCGCCAGGGACAGGGGCGCCGAGCTGTGCCAACTGAAACTGCTGAACAGTTGATCATGTCGCTGGGGCCTGGCCACGGCATAACCCGGCTGGCGGGCATGGAACGCAAGCGGCGCGAAACGCTCCGGGCTGGTATCAAAGATGAAGGGCAAGGGGATATTGGCAAAGACCGCCTCATGGACCTTGGCCCGGGGAAACAGCCACTGCCGCTTCAGCTCCTGCAAGCTCTCGGGACTGACCAGATCGACCTTGTTGATCACCACGATATCGGCAGCGGCCAACTGTTCCTGGGCCAGGGGCCTGACCTCCTCAGGCAGGTCGCGATGACGCTCGGCATCGAGCAGCACCACCACGGTGTCGAGTACCAGCCGTTGGCGCAATTGCGGATACCTCAAGGTGTGCACCACCCGCCCAGGATCGGAAACACCACTGGTTTCTATCAGGATATGTTCGGGTCGCCCCTCTTGCATCTTGCACAACTTCTCAAGTTGCTCGATCAGATCACTTTCAACAGTGCAACAAATACAACCATTGGCCAGGCTGGTTATATTCTGCGAGGCACTGACAATCAAATTGGCGTCTATGTTTATTTCACCAAAGTCATTGACCATGACCGCAATCTTCAAACCATGGTCGCCATTAAGAATACGGTTCAACAACGTGGTTTTTCCCGAACCGAGAAACCCGGAAATAACACTGACACGAATGATCGGAAGTTTCGAAGACATTGCTCTCACCCACACTGGCAAGTTCAGGCATGACCGCACGAATGATTCGCGCACCGAATACTAATTAGATTTTTTCGTGGAACTGCGGCAGTTCCTTGCGCCAGCGTGCCTGCCATTGCGTACCGCCAAAACGATCATGTCGATCCCAGACCACTGCGCCCTCCAGGACAGTGAGATCGACTTGGGTATTGTGGATATTGCCCCTGGGCTCCAACTCGAACAGGTTGCGATCGAGCACGATCATGTCCGCGGACTTGCCGACCTCGATACTGCCGCAACGATGCTCCAGCTCCATGCACCAGGCTCCGTTGATGGTCATCACCCGGATGGCCTGCTCCAGGGAAATGGGGCTGCCGTAGTAGCAGGCATCGCTCTGGTCCCATGGGTTCTGCCGGGTGATCATGGTCTCGAAACCGATCCAGGGATTGATGTCCGATACCGGCCAATCCGTCCCCATCACCGCGACGCCTCCTGCATCGAGTACGCCCTTGAAGTTGAACAGCCGCTGGGAACGTTCCTCGCCATTGGCCTGGGCGCGGGCCATGGAGAAGGGATAGGGATACCAGGCCACCGGGGAAAAATCGGCGGTGACCTGTAATGCCTTGAATCGCGGCAGGTTCTGCTCGAGCAACACCGAGGAGTGCGCGCAATGGTGCCGCACGCCATCGGGTCCGTTGCGCCGCCGGGCCTCGGCCACGGCATCGAGGAACAGGTCCGACGCCGCATCGCCGGTACAGTGGGCGATCACCCGGATGCCTTGCCGGTCCAGGTCCACCACCAGGTCGGTGATATGTTCGGGGGTCAGGTTCAGGCTGCCTCGCCACTGCCCTGCGCCGCTATAGGGCGTGGCGAAGTAGGAAGACTGGGTTTCATGGGTGCCATCGAAGTGGAACTTCACCGCACCGGCATTCAAGCGAGCACTGCGGTAGAAGTGCCGCTCACCGGCCAGCAGCTCCCAACGACGCCTGACCGGGAAGATATCGTCCTGCCAGCTGATCGCCGCCTCCACCCGCAAGGTCAGGTCACCGGCGTCATCCAGGGTCTTGAGTGCGTTGAGGCGATGCTCGCAGACATGGACGTACTTGGTTCCGACCACCCCGCGCCCGGTCTGGTACTGGACGCCTTCACCGTAGGCACGGACCAGCGCATGCATCGGCGTGGGCGGCATGGCGGCATGAATCATGGCGTAACCGCCGTCCACGAGAACGCCACTGGGCTCACCGGTCACCGAGTCGCGAACAATGTAGCCGTTGCTCGGATCCTGGGTTTGCGCATCGATGCCCGCCAGCTCCAGTGCCTTGGAATTGACCATGATCGAACCCCAGGAACGATCGAGGATCGCCACCGGGCGATCGGCGATGATCTGGTCCAGCCAGTCGCGCCCGGGCTCGATCCCGGCCTTGCGGAACTCGAAGTGGACGAAGTATTGCCCGTAGATCCAGCCATCTCCCGGGTGTTGGTTGGCGTACTCCAGGATGCTGGCCTTGACGTCCTCCGGGGTGGGACTGTCCAGGCCGACACTCAAGTAGCCCGAATAGCGCGGCGCCAGTGCCAAGTCGGGGTGGGTATGCATATCGTAGATGCCCGGCATGGCGAACGAGCCCTGCAGGTCCACCACTTGGGTCTGCTCGTCGATATAGGCCTGGATATCGACGCTGCGCCCTACCGCGACAAAGAGCCCATCCTTTATCGCCACCGCCTCGGCCCACGGTTGTTGTTCATCGACGGTATATATCTTGCCGTTGAGAAACACCATGTCGGACTTTGCATCGCTATATCCGGCATGACTCGACTTGAAGTTTTTATTCTTTTGACTGTTCATGTGAATACCTCCCCTGGGATATCTACAGAACAGGATCTATCAATCTCTCCAAGCCCTTCAATATCATATCCTCGCATTCCACTATCATTAGATTGCAGCCAGCAACTTCACTGGCAATTCACTCCATCCCGACCAAAACGACACTCTTGCGCGGTAAAACCAAACCACTTCTTGAACGCCCGATAAAAATTCGCTGGGTAGTCATAACCCAGGGTGTAAGCAACTTCCTGTAGGGGAATACGCGTTTTTTCCAGATATTCCCTGGCCAGCCCCATTCGTACTTCAAGGACCACCATGCGGTAGTTGACCCCAGCCTTCGCCAGGTGTCGGTAGAAGGTGATGGGAGTCATCCTGACGCGCTCGGCCATGACTTCCAGGCTAGGGAACTCGCGCTGGGGGTTCATCAACAGCATCCGTCGCACGTCGTCGATCAGGCCGCTCTTGTTGTTATCCAATTGGGCCATGACCAACAGGCACTGCTCATGGCACAAACGCGAAGTGGAAGGGTTGGCCGCAGGAAAGGGCAACTCGTACCAGGTCTCGGGAAACGACAACCGCGTGCCGGGTCGGGAGAATTCGATCCGGCCGGGAAAGATCTCGCTATAGAGCGCCTTGTAGGCCGGTGCCGGGTAATCCAGCTCCAGGCGCAACTCCTGGCTGTCACTGACCTCCGGCAGGCGCTGGCAGATCCAGTGCCAGGTGGAGGCCAGCCACTCTTCCTGCAACCCACGCGCATTGACGCCAGGGTGCAGGGGCGCGTGCAGCAGCACTTCGACCCGGCCACCACAGACACGCCTGGTTCCATTGAGCGGATGCGGGAGCAAGGCGGTGCTACCGAAGGTCAGGTCCCAGGATTTGCGCAGGTTTTCTGCGCTCAGGCAGGCATACCCCAGCAAGCCGATATCGGTGATGTCGTACAACGCCCCCAAGCGCAGGTAGAAACCGCGCTCGGCAACACTCTCGGGCACCTGCTCGAGCAGTTGGTAGTACTGCTGGAAACTCAGCGCCAGCTCGTCACCCGCAAGCACCGCCCGGGCATCGCTCCCCACTCGCGCCAATGCTGTCGGCAAGTCGAATGGCACCGACATGTCCCGCAAGCAGCGGCGCAGATGCCGCAGGAAATTAGCGGCAATACGATTGGTTTCCTGTGTGGCGATCAAATGCACCATGTTTTGCCCCGCCCGCTCCATTACCCGTCATGACCGCAGGCTAGCCGCAAACGCAGTTCAATGAGGCCAGTCGTAGGGTGCCTGCAAGCGCGGCGTGAGTTCGAGGCCCTGGACATGGTCTGCGATATCGCCCAGTGCCATCACCGACCTCCAGAAGATAGGCAGCCTCGCTACTCACCAGCGAACTGCCATAGCGAAAATCACGATCGACCAGGATCAGTAGAGCGAGGTAGGACATTTCGCTCTGTGGCGCGCGAAAGGCCTGAGGGCTTACTCCAGCGAGGATAGTCGCACCCTGTTGGGATACCGTTCGGTGCTATAGCTGGGAACGAAGACAATGCTGTCCAGGCCATCGAGAGGCGGGTCATCGACGCATACCTTTATTTTTATAGTTAAGGGCAAGGTGCTTTCGATGAAGAAACTAGGCTGCGGCGCCGCTCGGTTCAATATCATATTCGATCAATCAAATATCATTTTCCTGCAAGCTCCAGTACTGCCGGGAGCTGGCAGGACAAGGGAGCGGACGAGCTCGAAACGGTATCTGCCCAGACGATTACAGGACGGCGTGAAGCCAAGATCGCTTTATGACGCGCAAACAAAAACGCCGCTCGAATGAGCGGCGTTTTTGTGAATTTGGAGCGGGAAACGAGACTCGAACTCGCGACCCCGACCTTGGCAAGGTCGTGCTCTACCAACTGAGCTATTCCCGCAAATGGCGTCCCCTAGGGGACTCGAACCCCTGTTACCGCCGTGAAAGGGCGGTGTCCTAGGCCACTAGACGAAGGGGACACGCTACCCGGAACACATGGTGTGTGTTTCGGTGTCCAGGTCCACATCCGAAGACTTGGGTCCTGGTTTCACTCAGTCTCGCCCGAAAGCCAGACTGTTTAAAATTGGAGCGGGAAACGAGACTCGAACTCGCGACCCCGACCTTGGCAAGGTCGTGCTCTACCAACTGAGCTATTCCCGCAAATGGCGTCCCCTAGGGGACTCGAACCCCTGTTACCGCCGTGAAAGGGCGGTGTCCTAGGCCACTAGACGAAGGGGACACGCTACCCGGAACACATGGTGTGTGTTTCGGTGTCCAGATCCGCATCCGAAGACTTGGGCTCTGGTTTCACTCAGTCTCGCCCGAAAGCCAGACTGTTTAAAATTGGAGCGGGAAACGAGACTCGAACTCGCGACCCCGACCTTGGCAAGGTCGTGCTCTACCAACTGAGCTATTCCCGCATTGGCGTCCCCTAGGGGACTCGAACCCCTGTTACCGCCGTGAAAGGGCGGTGTCCTAGGCCACTAGACGAAGGGGACACGCTACAACATTCACTCCCTCCAGCGTTTCGCGTTTAGCTTTCCGCTGAAAGTGGCGCGCATTCTATGGATGCTTTGGGAGGTCGTCAACCCCCAGATATAACTTTATTTAAATCAATAACTTCGGACCCGTTTCAGGCCTGCCATGGGCTTTTCTGCTGCCCGCGCTTTGACGCCTATATTCTGTCACCCGACAAGACGCTATAGTCCTGCGCAGCCGGTGATATCAATTTGAACCCATGGCCCTCCCTGTTCGCCTGCTATCACTATAGAGACGGTCATCGCATCTATAGGGACAGGGCTCAAGCCATCTCCGGCTCGTCGAGCGGCGCTATGCGCCCAAATGCCAAGCCACTACACTCGCACGCGAAATCCTATAACGAGGTTTTAACGGTGACACCACTCATGATCACCCTGCTGGTAATAGCCGGGATCGCACTCTTGATCGCCATTGGCTACATGAACCATGTGGTGGAAAACAACAAGCTGGAAAAGGTCCGCACCAAGGTCGAGCTCAATGACCGCCTGCGCCGCTGTGGCGAACTCACCGAAACCTTCCCCGGCCAATTCATGTCGCCGGCCCTCAAGTTGCTGCTGACCCGCCTGGAACTCAATGTGGTGCAGCGCCTGCTCAACCTGGATAAAGCCAACACAGCACTCAAGGCCCGCCTTGCCGAGCTGAACACCCTGGTAGGCCAAGGGGAGTCGATCCCGGTCAACAACCCGCCATCACCGATCCTGACCGAAGCCAAGGCCAAGGACGTGCGCTTCCTGCTGGAGGCCATGCACGGCCAGGTCACCCGCGCCGCCCACGATGGTTTCCTGCCCCCCAACGAAGCCAAGCGCTGGATCAAGGAAATCCGCCATATCCTGGTGCTGCTGCACATCGAATTCTTCAACAACCTGGGACAGCACGCCTTGCAGCAGAACCAGCCAGGTCAAGCCCGCCTGGCCTTCGAGCGCGGAGTGCAATACCTGCGCAAGCAACCGGACCCCAAGGTCTACAGCGAACAGCTGGAGTACCTGGACAAGCTCCTGGCACGGGCCAATGCCATGGTGCTCTCGACCCTGGAGCCGGCGGAAGACGAGGTCAACGAGTTGACCCAGGGCCTGAAAGAAGTGGAAGCCGACGCCGACTGGAAAAAGAAAGCCATCTACGACTGAGATGGATGATCGTGCCCGGCGCGCCATGCCGGGCACTGGCTGGCTACAGCCATGCCCACCTCGCCGCTACAGGCGAAAATGCCCCACCATGGATTTCAACTCGCCCCCCAATTGCGCCAGCTCGATGCTCGACGCGGCGCTGCCCTGCATCGCCTGCGAGGACTGATCGGCACTGGCGCGAATGCTGGTGACACTGCGATTGATCTCCTCGGCCACAGAGCTTTGTTGCTCGGCGGCGGCAGCGATCTGCTGGTTCATCTGCTGGATCAGCGACACGGCCGCGGCGATGCTGCCCAAGGCGCTTTCGGTAAGCAACGCATCGCTCACCGCTAGCTTGACCAACTCACCGCTGCCCTGGATCTGCTGGACCGACGAGTCCGCGGCTGCGTGCAAGGCCACCACCAGACGGGCGATTTCTTCGGTGGACTGCTGGGTGCGCTTGGCCAACGCCCGCACCTCATCGGCCACGACCGCAAATCCCCTGCCCTGCTCACCCGCCCTCGCAGCCTCGATGGCCGCATTGAGCGCCAGCAGGTTGGTCTGCTCGGCCACGCTCTTGATCACATCCAGCACGCTACCGATATTGGCGATCTCGGCATTCAGGCTCTGGATACCGCTGCTGGCGCGATTCGCTGAATCCGCCAGTTGCTCGATACGCTGCATGCTCTGGCGTACCACCTGCTGGCCAGTCTCGACCTTGTCATCCGCGGCCTGGGCCGCCAGCGCCGCCTCCTCGGCATTACGTGCCACATCATGGACCGTGGCGGTCATCTGGTTCATGGCCGTGGCCACCTGTTCGGTTTCCTCCTTCTGGTTGCTGACTTCCAGGTTGGTCTGCTCGGTCACGGCAGACAGCGACTGCGCCGATCCGGCCAGGCTTTCGATCCCCGATTGCAGGCCGCTGACGATACTGCTCAAGCCGCTGCTCATTTGTTGCATCGCCTGCATCAATTGGCCGATCTCGTCACGCCGCCCGACCGCCACCGTCGCCGTCAGGTCCCCCGCGGCTATCTGCTGGGCCACCTGCATCACAGTGCGCAGGGGCCGGACGATTGACCGGGTAATAGCCAAGGCCGCCAACAACCCCACCAACAAGGCCAAGGCCGACGACCCAAGGATCAACAGGGCGTTTTTCTCCAGCTCGTCCTGCATCGACCGATCCTGGGCGGCATAGGCCTGGTCAACACGGGCCATCACCTGGGCCGCACGCTCGTGCAACTGCCTATAGACCTGCTTCTCCTGGACCAACAGGCCCGTGTACTCGTCGAGTTTTTCGCTGAAGTTGCCGATGTGCCCCGATACCTCATTCAGAACGGTCTGGTATCCCGCGTCCTTGACGCTGCCCTTGAGCTGTTCGACCAGGGCCAGGGACTGCACGGCCTGCTCGATCCGCCCCTGCTCGCCGGGCTCCTGGTCCCCACCCTTGCGGTTCTGGTCCAGGCGCACCCGTGCCTCGTTCATGGCCTGCAACATCAGGCGCGAGACCTGGCTGACCTGGCTGGCCTGCTCGATGAACCCGGCCCCCTCCTGGCCCTGGGAATCCTTGAAGGAATAAGTGCCGTCGTCCACCAGCCCGGCCTGCAGCACATCGAGGTTGTTGGCCACGCTGGACACCGACCAACTGGCCATTTCCAGCGCCAGGTCCTTGGCCTGGGTCAACTCGACGAACCCATCGAAGGCCTTGCGATAGTCAGCCAATGCCAACTCGACATCCGCCATGACCGCCTGGTTGGCCGAGGACTGGCCCTTGAGTCGCTGAGCCAATGCCCCCAGTGCCTCCAGGTTTTCGTGCAGGGTATCGACGACCTTGCTGTCGCCATGCAACGCATAGTCCTGCTCCAGCAAGCGAATCTTGAGGACCCCGCTATTGAGCTGCGACATCTGCTTGAGGCCATCGAAACGCTGGCTGATGGTTTGCAGGGACCAGACCCCGATACCGGCCACCAGTGCCGTCAGGAGCAACACCAGGGCAAAGCCCATGCCCAGTTTCTTGGCCATGCCCAGGTTGGCAAAGCGTCCGCTAGAGGTCGTCGTCATGCTGCGCAATCCCCTTCAAGTCCCCAATGGCGACAGGGCCATTTGTTTTTGCGAAGGGTCGCAACGGCGAACACCGGCACACAAGTCTCTGGCGTCGCAATAATGGCAAAAAGCTAGACAGAGGTCGTTTTCAGGACGCTGAAGGTCGATTCCATCGACGCCTGGCGGCATTTGCCGCCAGGAACCGGCCACTCATCAGATCGCCGTGGCCCCTCCATCGACAGCCAGTGCCTGGCCGGTGGTAAAGGCTGCGCCGTCACTGCACAGATAAAGCACGGCGCTGGCGATCTCCTCGACCTTGCCGATGCGTCCGACCGGGTGCATGGCCGCGGCGAAATCGGCCTTCTTCGGGTCTGCCTCGTAGGCACGGCGGAACATGTCGGTATCGATCACCGCCGGGCACACGGCATTGACCCGAATCTTCTTCTTGGCGTACTCGATGGCCGCCGACTTGGTCAGGCCGATCACCGCATGTTTGGACGCGGCATAGATACTCATCTTCGGCGCCGCGCCCAGCCCCGCTACCGAGGCGGTATTGACGATGGCGCCTCCACCCTGGGCCAGCAACAGCGGCAGCTGATGCTTCATGCACAGCCACACCCCCTTGACGTTGACCCCCATGATGGCGTCGAACTCATCCAGCGAACCCTCGGCCAGGCGACCTTTCTCGATCTCGATCCCGGCGTTGTTGAAGGCATAGTCCAGGCGACCGTAGGCCTCGAGGGTGCGGGCCATGAGCTGCTGCACATCGGCCTCCAGAGTGACATTGCAGGGCACGAACAGCGCCTCGCCCCCCGCCTCGCGAATCAGCGCCACGGTGCCCTCGCCGCCGGTCACGTCCAGATCCGCCACGACCACCTTCAGGCCCTCGGCAGCGAACGCCAGGGCGGTGGCGCGGCCGATACCGTTGGCCGCGCCGGTCACCAGGGCTACCTGGCCGGAAAACGTCATGCTCATGCAAAGCTCCTCGATCCTGTACGGGCCCAATACCCGGGCCCATCTAGCCATAGAGGGTAGACGCAGCGGCAGCACTATCAGGCATCCGTTTGCCACCCCATGCGTCCGGGTGATGAGGCCTCCTGCCACTTATCACGGCTCTGGATCGCAGCCCATTCGCTGGGCGGGTGAGCCTTGCAGCAGCCGGCCCAAGGGACTATCAACTAGGGTTTCATCCAGCTCTCGAGGGCCTGCCATGACCACCCTGACCAACCGCCAGTTCCTGCTCGCCAAGCGCCCCGTTGGCGCGGCCACCCGCGATACCTTCACCTACCAGCAAGTGGCCGTGGCCGAGCCCGGTGCCGGACAGATCCAGGTGAAGAACGAATACCTGTCCCTGGACCCGGCCATGCGCGGCTGGATGAACGAAGGCAAGTCCTATATCCCGCCGGTGGGTATCGGCGAGGTCATGCGCGCCCTGGGCGTAGGCCGGGTGAGCGCCTCCAGGCATCCGGACTTCGCCGTCGGCGACTACGTCAATGGAGCCCTGGGGGTACAGGACTATTTTGTCGGCGAGCCCCGCGGCTTCTACAAGGTAGACCCACGCCTGGCGCCCTTGCCGCGCTACCTGTCCGTGCTGGGAATGACCGGCATGACCGCCTACTTTGCCCTGTTGGATGTCGGCGCCCCCAAGACTGGCGAAACCGTGGTGTTGTCCGGGGCCGCAGGCGCAGTGGGCAGCATTGCCGGGCAGATTGCCAAGCTCAAGGGCTGCCGGGTGGTCGGCATCGCCGGCGGCCAGGACAAGTGCCGCTTCCTCGTCGAGGAACTGGGCTTTGACGGTGCCATCGACTACAAGAGCGAAGACCTCCAGGCCGGTCTCAAGCGCGAGTGCCCCAAAGGGGTCGATGTGTATTTCGACAATGTCGGCGGCGATATCCTCGACGCCGTGCTCACCCGCCTGAACTTCAAGGCCCGGGTGGTGATCTGTGGCGCCATCAGCCAGTACAACAACAAGGAAGCGGTCAAGGGACCGGCCAACTACCTGTCGTTGCTGGTCAATCGGGCGCGCATGGAAGGCTTCGTGGTGATGGACCATGCCGCGCAGTTCGCCGCCGCCGGGCAGGAAATGGCCGGCTGGATGGCCAAGGGGCAACTCAAGAGCAAGGAGGACATCGTCGAGGGCCTGGAGACGTTCCCGGAAACCCTGATGAAACTGTTCAGCGGCGAGAACTTCGGCAAGCTGGTGCTCAAAGTCTGAAAGCAGGCCAGCCCCGGAACCGGGGCTGGAGACAGGGAGCCGGAAGAACGGCTCCCGGGTATTACAGGGCCAGCTCGGCCACTACGTCGGCCAGGGCCTTGGCCGGATCCGCTGCCTGGCTGATGGGGCGACCGATCACCAGGTAGTCGGAACCGGCATCCAGGGCCTGGCGCGGCGTCAGGATACGCCGCTGATCGTCGTGGGCGCTGCCCGCCGGACGGATCCCCGGGGTCACCAGTTGCAGGGACGGATGGGCGCTCTTCAGGGCCTGGGCCTCGAGCGCCGAGCACACCAGGCCATCCATACCGGCCTTTTGCGCCAACGCGGCCAGGCGCAGTACCTGTTCCTGGGGTTCGATATCCAGGCCAATGCCAGCCAGGTCCTCACGCTCCATGCTGGTGAGCACGGTGACACCGATCAGCAGGGGCTGCGGGCCGCTGCGCTGGTCCAGCACCTCACGGCAGGCGGCCATCATGCGCAGGCCACCGGAGCAGTGCACGTTGACCATCCAGACGCCCATTTCCGCAGCAGCCTTGACCGCCATGGCGGTGGTGTTGGGAATGTCATGGAATTTCAGGTCCAGGAACACTTCGAATCCCTTGTCCCGCAGGGTCCCGACAATCTCGGCCGCGCAGCTGGTGAACAGCTCCTTGCCGACCTTGACCCGGCACAGTTTGGGGTCCAATTGATCGGCCAGTTTCAGTGCGGCGTCACGGGTGGGGAAATCCAGGGCGACGATGATAGGTGTCTGGCAGGCGGACATGAAGAAGCTCTCAGGCAAGTCGAAATCGGCGCGGATTGTAGCGCAAGCCGCACCGATCCGGGACCCGATGCGCGCTAATTCCTCCTCAATGGCGATCCGAGGTCCCCACCAGCACGGCAAATTCCCCAGGCATCGGGTCTTTTGTATCGATCCGGATACACGAACGACACGCCCGTAACACGCCATGACGCTACCCTTGCCAGCCGCAAGACCCTCGAACAGCGCTTCCAGCCCCCGGGCCGGACGCCTATGCTGAAGTCGCAAGCTTGCCACTCCCTGGTGGCCGGCAGCCTACCTGGCAGATGACCCTACCCATGCATAACACTCCAGCCCCTCTCAACGACGACTCCAAAGCCCCGGCCAATGGCGACGACAAGCGCTGGAACACCCGGGCGCTGATCGTCGACGACGACCTGCCGATCCGTGAGCTGCTGATCGGTTACCTGGCGCGCTTCAACATCCACGCCAGCGGCGTCACCGATGGGGCCGCGATGCGCCAGGCCCTGCAAACCGAACATTTCGACGTGGTGGTTCTCGACCTCATGCTGCCCGGCGAAGACGGCCTGTCCCTGTGCCGTTGGTTACGCACCGAATCGGAGATCCCGATCCTCATGCTCACCGCGCGGTGCGAGCCTACCGACCGCATCATCGGCCTGGAACTGGGCGCCGACGACTACATGGCCAAGCCCTTCGAGCCCCGGGAACTGGTGGCGCGAATCCAGACCATCCTGCGCCGGGTGCGCGACGATCGCAGCGAACAGCGGGCCAACGTGCGCTTCGACAACTGGCGCCTGAACAGTGTCCTGCGCCAACTGATTTCCGCCGACGGCCTGGTCGTACCACTGTCCAACGCCGAGTTCCGCCTGCTCTGGGTCTTCCTTGAACGCCCACGCCGGGTCCTGAGCCGCGAGCAGTTGCTGGATGCCGCCCGTGGGCGCTCCATCGAAGCCTTCGACCGCAGCATCGACCTGCTGGTGTCGCGCCTGCGGCAAAAGCTCGGCGATGACCCCAAATCACCGCAATTGATCAAGACCGTACGTGGCGAGGGCTACCTGTTCGACGCCCGGGACATCGGCTGATGCGTGGACGCGTCGATACGCTGTTCGGCCGGCTGTTCGGCGTCTTGCTGGTGGCAATTGTCCTCGCCCATCTACTGGCATTCTTCTGGTTCCACCATTACGGCCCCCCTCCACCGCCGCCGCCCCCACCGCCCGGATCGGTGGCTCTCGACAATGGCCAGGCCCCGGCCCCGGTGCCACGCTTCCCCCGGCGACCGCGCCCCTGGTTCGGCGGCCCATTGGTGCCCCTGACCTTCCAGTTCATCTCGCTGATCATCGCAGCCTGGTACGGCGCCAAGTTGCTATCACGCCCCATCCAGCGCCTTAGCGCTGCCGCCGAGCGGCTCAGTGAAAACCTCGACAGCCCGCCGTTGGAAGAACTCGGTCCCCACGAGGCACGGCAAGCCGCCAGCACCTTCAACCAGATGCAAAAGCGCATACGCGAGCAGGTCCAGCAACGCGGGCGCATGCTCGGTGCGGTCTCCCACGACCTGCGCACGCCCCTGTCGCGCCTGAAACTGCGCCTGGAGCAGATCGAGGACAGCAAGCTGCAAGGACAGATGCGCCAGGACCTGGACGACATGATCAAGATGCTCGATGCCACCCTCAGCTATCTGCATGAACAGCGCACCAGCGAGATCTGGCAATTGATGGACGTCCAGGCGCTAGTGGAATCGATGTGCGAGAACGCCCAGGACCAGGGCGCCGATGTCCAGGCCCAGGGCCATTGCGCGCCCTTGCTGGTACAGCCCATGGCCCTGCAATCGTGCCTGAACAACCTGCTGGACAACGCGTTGCGTTATGCCGGCCAGGCCACCTTGACCCTGGAGGACAGCCGCGATCAATTGCTGATCCGCGTCATCGACCATGGGCCGGGTATTTCTGCCGACAAGCGCGAGGCGGTGTTCGAGCCGTTCTTTCGCCTGGAAGGATCGCGCAACCGCAACTCAGGCGGGGTGGGCCTGGGCATGACCATCGCCCGCGAAGCGGCCGAGCGCATGGGCGGCCAGTTGCGCCTGGAGGAAACCCCTGGCGGCGGCCTGACCGCGGTATTGCGACTGTCGCGCCCCTGAGCGCCCTGCAGGCCTCAGCGCGGTTCCTGGGGCCGTGACTGGCTGGCGCTCCAATCCAGCAACAGGCTGTAGGCCACTGCCAGCAAGGTCGGGCCGATGAACAAGCCGATGAAGCCAAAGGTGAACAAGCCCCCGAACACTCCCAGCAGGACGATCACCAGCGGCAGGTTGCCACCGCGACTGATCAGGTAAGGCTTGAGCACGTTGTCGACGCCACTGATGATGAAGGTGCCCCAGATCCCCAGGAACACCGCCATGCCGTACTCGCCCTTCCAGGCCAGCCAGGCGGTGGCCGGAATCCAGACCAGGGGCGGCCCCATGGGAATCAGGCTGAGCAGGAAGGTCACGATCCCCAGCACCAGTGCTCCGGGCACCCCGGCGATGATGAAGCCGATCAAGGCCAGCAGGCCCTGGGCCGCCGCTGTGCCGATCACCCCGTTGACCACGCGCTGCACCGTACCGGCCACCAGGTCGATGTAGTAGCCCGCACGATCGCCGATCAGGCGCTCCAGCAAGCGATGCACGAACAACGCCAGGCGCGGGCCGTCGCGATAGAAGAAGAACACGAAGACCAGGCTCAGGGTCAGCTCCAGGATGCCCCCGCCCACCTGGGCGCTACGGGCCAGCAACCAGTTGCCCACCTGCCCCAGGTAAGGCTTGACCGCCACCATCAGTGCCGCGCCCTGTTCGTCGATGCTGTTCCACCAACCCACCAGGCGCTCGCCCACCAGCGGCAAGCTGCCCAGCCATGCCGGGGCCTCGGGCAAGCCATCCACCTGGACATCCTTGATGAACGCCGTGGCATCACGCACGTGATCCGCCAGGTTGAGGCCGAGCCAGACCAGTGGAGCCGCTACCAGCAGCATCCAGCCCAGGGTCAGCAAACCGGCGGCCAGGGATTCGCGGCCGTTGAGCCAGCGAGTCAGCAAACGCATCAACGGCCAGCTGGCAAAAGCCAGGACCGCCCCCCAGAACAGGGCCGACCAGAAAGGTGCCATCACCCAGAAGCTGGCACCGAACAGCACCAGGAGCAGGATCTGCACCAACAGGCGATCGTTATTGGGCATGAAATGTCTCGCGCAAGAGTAACCAGTGAAGAGTAGGCGAGCCCGCGAGTGCGGGCCGCCTGCAAGAGCTTAACGCAGCAGTTCGAAGTGCAGGCCGGATGCCTGGGTGTCGCCGGTTTCCATTCGCGTCGCGCGTACGCCCTGGCCGATCAGGGCCTGGCGCCAGGCTTCGGCCTGTCTACCGGAGAGACTGACCCGCAAAGTGGTATCCAGGTTCAACCCACGCGACAGCAAGTTGAGCCAGGCCGGTTGTGGCTCGGCAAGCCTGGCCAGGTCCAGCCTGCCGGTATCCTTGAGCTGGCGCAGCAAGGTCGCGGAGGTAGGTAGCAGCTCTCCCAGTGGGGTCCCTGCGTCGAACTGCTCCACATGCAGGTAGGCCCGGCGATTGCCCCGGGTAATGCTGTAGAGGGCCACCAGGGAGTTGTCCCTGGGCGCTGCCAGGCGCAACAACAGGTAGGCCTGTTGCTCGTCGATGCCGTACAGCTTGGCATTGCCGAATACCTCGTTGGCCCACAGGCTGCTCTCGCCGCAGTCCCGGGCCTGGCACCAGAACAGCAGCTCGGCCCCCTGCATCTGCAAGGCTTCGCGGGCCAGGGTGAAGGCTTCGTTGGAGCTACGCTCGGCGGGCAACTGGTAGGTGACGGTAGTGAGCTTGCCGCGGGCATTGACCTGGCCATCGAAACGCAACTGGCCGCTGATTCTGCGGATCGCCCCCATGGGGTAGATCCGCTCCTGCTCCGCCTCGGGGCGGTAGTCGACGATTTGCGCATCGGTCAACCGTGGTACCAGGGGCAGATCCTGGCTGCCGGGCAGATCGGCGGCGACCGCCAGCAGGCTGACCAGCGATAGGCCCAGAACACTCAGAGAACGCATTGGGCCCCTCATCGGATCAGCATGGCCTGGGCGCCCTTGACGACGCTGGCGTCATCGCTGCGTTGCGGGACCTGCAAGCCACGCTGGACCGCAGGCCGAGCCTCCATGGCCGCCATCCAGCGTTGCAGCGCCTCCAGCCCCTGGACCGGAACACCCGACCACTCATGGCCGCGTACCCAGGGGAAGGTGGCGATGTCGGCAATGCTGTAGTCGCCGGCCAGGTACTCGACCTGCTGCAGGCGGGTGTCGAGCACCTCATAGAGCCGCCGGGTCTCGTGCTGGTAACGGTCGATGGCGCCCTGGAGCTTCTCCGGGAAATAGCGGAAGAACACATTGGCCTGTCCCTGCATCGGACCGATGCCGCCCATCTGGAACATCAGCCATTGCATGACCACCGAGCGCCCCTTGGCATCGGTCGGCAGCAAGCGGCCGGTGCGCTCGGCCAGGTACACCAGGATCGCACCGGATTCGAATACCGGAAAATCGCCATTGTCGCGGTCGACGATGGCCGGAATACGCCCATTGGGATTGATCTTGAGGAACGCCGGCGCCTTCTGCTCCTTCTTGTCGAAGCTCAGGGCATGCACGGTATAGGGCAGGCCGAGCTCTTCAAGCAGGATGGAAACCTTATGGCCATTGGGGGTCGCAGCGGTGTACAGATCTATCATGGTTGTCTCCCATTTCAACCCGCCAAGCCTCGACAGTTGACCGGATCAAGTCAAGGAAGGGCGAAAAACCGATTGAAACAGTCTGCGACAAAGGTGGCACCGGCCTCATCGTTCAGGTGCAGGTGGTGCCCGCCCGGCAGCTGTTCCAGGTTGAAGGGTAGACGCTGGAGCAATTCCTGGTGCTTGGCCAGCATGCCATCGCCAGCCACCACCAGTTGTGTTGGGCAGGCGACCCGCTGCACGAAGGACATGGCCTGCTCTTGGGTCAGGCGCAGCGGCGAGGCCAATGTCAGGCGGCTGTCGCTGCGCCAGGTGTAGCCACCGGGCACCGGCATCAAGCCACGTTGGGCCAACAGCTCGGCGGCCTCTCGGCTGACGGCCACCACCCCTTTCATCCGCGCCTCGATGGCTCGCTCCAGGGTGCTGTAGACCGGCTTGCGCTTGCCCTGCAAATCCAGTTGCGCCTGCAGTGCCATGCCCAGGCGCTCGGCGGAGCCTTCGCCGGTAGCGGTAGGCGGGATGACGCCATCGATCAGGGCCAGGTGACTGACGCGGGCCGGCATGGCTGCCGCCAGCACCAGGGACACGATGGCCCCCAGGGAGTGGCCCATCAGGGCGAAACGCTGCCACCCCAGTTGCTCGGCCACCTGCAGCACGTCGTACACATAGTCCCATAAGGCATAACCCGCTCCAGGCGGGCGATGCCCGGAGTGCCCATGGCCGGCCAGATCCAGGGCGACGATACGCAGCCCTTCGAGCCTGGGAGCCAGGCGCGCGAAGCTGTTGGCATTGTCCAGCCAGCCATGCAGGGCGATGACCGGCAGGCCGTCCTCGGGGCCGAACAGATGGGCTGCCAGCTCGATATGCGGCAGGCTCAGGCGCACTTCTTCCACGGCCTGGTTCATGCCAGGCTCCGTTGCTGGTCGTGCTGCCAGCGATTGAACAGGTCCTTGAGCAAGGTCGCGGTGTCTTCAGGTCGCTCAAGGGGAAACATGTGGCCGCCGGGCATGGTCAGCGACACGCCCTGGGGCATGCGGCCCACGGCGCTGGTGTGATGGCGCATCACCACCCTGCTCTGCTGGCCGCGTACCACCGCCAGGGGCACCTTGAGCTGACGGGCACTGCCCGGGCTGGTGTGCGGTACGCCGCGGTAGATACTGATCTCGGTGGCCGGGTCGAAACGCAGGCGCAGGCGATCGCCCACTTGCAGCAAGCCATGCTGCAAGTAGGCATCCAGGCAATCCGGGTCGAAGGCGCGAAACAGGGTCTTGCGCGAAAAGTAGCTGCGGGCCGACTCGATGTCGGTGAACTCCTCGCGGCGGCCCAGGGTACGGCCAGCCGGGGTCAGGCGGTCGATGAAGCCAAAGCGCTTGGCCGCGAGGATCACCCACTGGTCGGCGCGGGTCAGCACCGGCGAATCGAGCATCACCACCCCCCGGTACAACTCCGGGCACCGCAGGGCCGCGTGCAGGTGCAGCACGCCACCCAACGAGTGCCCCACGCCCCACACCGGCTGCGCCTGCTGTTGCAGGTGATGAATCAGCTCATCCACCAGGCTCTGCCAATTGTCATCCACCGGAAAGCGTGGATCGTGGGCATGCTGCTGCAAATGAGCCACCTCGAATTCCGGCGCCAGGGCGGCAAACAACTTGCCGTACGTGCCGGAGGGAAACCCATTGGCGTGAGCGAAAAACACCTGTTGCGACATACCGTCCTATCCATCCACCAAACGAATACCGATTGTCCGCAGGCCCTTGCACCAGGGCAATGACCGTAACGGACAGGAATACTGACACCCAGGCTCAGCCTATGGCGTGCGGCCTCACTGCGCTGGCGGAGTCTGTCCCAGGGGCACCACCGCCATGGTCAGGCGCGAGACACAGCTGGCCTTGCCTTCGTCGCTGCTCAGGCGGATGTCCCAGACATGGGTGGTGCGCCCGATGTGAATGGCCCTGGCCACCGCTGTGACCCGCCCGCTGCGCAGGCCGCGCAGGTGATTGGCGTTGATCTCCAGCCCCACGCAATAGAACTTGCTGGCATCGATGCACAGGTAGCTGGCCATCGAGCCGACCGTCTCGGCCAGTACCACCGAGGCGCCGCCATGCAATAAACCGTAGGGCTGGTGGGTACGGTGGTCGATGACCATGCTCGCGGTCAGCGATTGCTCGTCAAAGGACTCGAAGCGAATATCCAGCACTTCACCGATGGTGTTCTTCTGGATCGCATTCAATTGTTCGAGGTTTGGGGTGGTGCGCCACAGGCTCATCGCCATTTCCTTCTTGTTAGGTTGTCGTCGCTCAATCCTGCCACAGCACGACTTCTTCGCGCTCGCTCCAGGCCTGGAAACTACCGCCATAGGTGGACTCGATCACATTGCGCTTGATCTTCAGCGTCGGAGTCAGGAAACCGTTCTCCACCGCCCAGCTGTCCTTGACCACCACCAGGCGATGCAGGCGCTCATGCTTGTCCAGGCGACCATTGACCTGGGCCAGCAGGCCTTCCAGGCTGCTGTGCAGGTCTTCGCGAGTACTGCCTCCGGCAGCCCGCTGGCCAGCCGCCGACAATACGCACAACCCCAGGGGCGCGCTCAGGCCATCACCGACCACGCACACCTGCTCGATATGCGCGTGTTCGGCCAGGCGGATCTCGATGGGGGCCGGGGCCACATACTTGCCCTTGCTGGTCTTGAAGATCTCCTTGAGCCGGCCGGTCAGGCGCAGGTTGCCGGCAGCATCCTGCTCACCCTTGTCGCCCGTGCGCAGGAAGCCATCCTCCGTGACCGTTTCCGCGGTTTTCTGCGGGTCCTTGTAGTACCCCTGCATCACCGCGCCACTGCGCACCTGGACTTCCCCCGACTCATCGATGCGCACCTGGACCTCGGGACACGGGCGGCCGATCCAGCCGGGGGCATATTCCCCGGAACGGCCGATATGGGAATAACCACAGTTCTCGGTCATGCCATAGACCTCCAGCACGTCCAGGCCCAGGCGCTGGTACCAATGCAGCAGGGCCTGGGGCACCGGCGCCGCCCCGGACAGGGCAACCCGCAAGGCATCCAGCCCCAGGCCCGCCAGGACCTTGTGCCCGACCCGCTTGCCGATGAAAGGCAGGCCCAGGAGAAAATCCAGGCGCCTGGCTGGCATCTTGCTGTAGACCCCCATCTGGAACTTGGTCCAGATTCGCGGTACCCCGAACATCGCGGTGGGCCGGGCACGTCGCAGGTCAACCAGGAAGGTATCGAGACTTTCAGCGAAGAACACCGTCTGTCCGGTGTAGATCGCCGCCATCTCGACGAACATGCGCTCGGCCACATGGCACAGCGGCAGGTAGGACAGCAGCCGGTCATCGGGGCCCAGGCCAAACAGGTCGACCCCATGGCTGGCGGCAAACCCCAGGTTGGCGAAGCTGTGCATCACACCCTTGGGCATCCCGGTGGTGCCGGAGGTATAGATGATGGTGGCCAATTGCTCAGCCGCTGGGCAGGGACTCTCTGCCAGGGGCTGGCAGCGTTGCAGGTCGTCCCAGCAAAAATCGAAGCGCCCCTTGGGGGCCAGCGGCAGGCTGATCGTAGGTAATCCGGGCCTGACCCCCGCAGCCATTTCCGGCCAGGCATCGAGCTTGCCGATGAACACCAGGGCCGATTCGGAGTGCTCCAGCACCTGGGCCACCGACTCGGCGGTGAGGTTGGGGTACAACGGCACCGAGACATGTCCGGCCATCCAGATCGCCAGGTCGGCGATGATCCAGTGGGCGGAGTTCTTGCCGATGATCGCGATACGGCTGCCCGGAGGCAGTTGCCGTTCCCGAAGCCACTGGGCGGCGCTGCGGACCTGTCGCGCGACGTCAGCCCAGTTCAGCTCCTGCACCTTGCCACCCCCGCAGGGCTGGACCAGGAAACGTTGCTGGGGATGACGAGCCTCGCGCTCGTAGAACACTTGCAGGGGCAAACGAAAAGCAGCAGACATGACTCGCTCCTCTGTTTTTGTTGTGTTCGGGAACAGCCTCTGACCAACCAAGCACTTGCTCGGTCGACTATTCCACGCACAAAGGAGCGCCGCAAGTTAAGAAATGTAGCGCACGCACCTGCAGGCAAACGGGTCCACGCCCCACTGCCTGCAAGATTCAGGGATGCCTGATGCGGGTGAGGGTCATGGTCCCGGCCAGCGGCCAGTCGCCTTGCAGCTCGGCCAGGCTGGCGGTGTCCATGGCTTGCGGGTCACGCAAATGACCATGCTGCAACAGGCCGATCAGGCTGCCCACCAGGGGCTGGTGGCTGACCAGCAGCAGATTGTCGGCGCTGTCCAGTTGCTCCAGCGCCTTCAAGGGATTGGTGTCCGGCGTGAGCCACGGCACCGTAAGCACCTCTCCTTCGAACCCCAGGGCTTCGCGTACCAGGTGCGCCGTTTGCTGGGCCCGGGCGTATGGGCTGGCGAGAATCGCCGCAATGGGCTGGCCGATCAGCTGTGCCGCGCTGTCCAGCACTTGCTGGCGGCCATGGGCCGTAAGGTTGCGCTGGGCGTCGGTGGCCGCATGGGATTCAGCCTGGCCATGACGCAGCACCCACAGCTTCACAGCTTGGGCTCCTCGTCACGTACCGGATGCGGTGCTGGCGGCACGCTGTGGGGCGCCTCGCCTTCCGGTGCCCGTGGTGCCGGCCAGTCGGCGAACGGCCAGGGTTTCTGTTCAGTGTGGAAACTGCCGAAACGGCCGATCTGCGCCAGGAACTGGCTCAGGCTGTCGCCGAAATTCATCAGGCCGGCATTGGGGGCACCGTAGACCAACCGGTAGATCAGTTGCACCACCACCAGCGCGCCCAGGAGGAACTGCGCCACCTGCCACACCAGGGCGAATACCAGCATCCACAACACCCGCAGGAGAATGGATTCGTACTTGGCCTCGGAATTCGTATCGTTCATGTCTCGCTCCTGTACTGCTCAGTTGAATCCGCTGGTGGAGATAAAGTCGACATCGGTTTTCGGTTCGCCGCGCATCAACAGCTCGATCACCTGGTTCAGCGTCCGGCCTTCGAACAGGATCGCATGCAGGCCGGCCACCAGCGGCATGTAGACGCCCAGCTCCTGGGCCTTGGCCTTGAGCACCTTGAGAGTATTGACGCCCTCCGCCACTTCGCCCAGGCGGGTCACCGCCTCGTCCAGGCTCAAGCCCTGGCCCAGGGCGAAACCCACCTGGTAGTTGCGGCTCTTGGGCGAGGAACAGGTGACGATCAAGTCGCCCACCCCGGCCAGGCCCAGGAACGTCATCGGATTGGCTCCCTGGCTCACGGCAAAACGGGTCATTTCCGCCAGGGCCCGGGTGATCAGCATGCTCTTGGTGTTTTCGCCCATGCCCAGGGCGACCGCCATGCCGGCGATGATTGCGTAGACGTTCTTCAAGGCGCCGCCCAGCTCGACGCCGAAGCGATCAGCACTGGCATAGACCCGGAAGGTCCGCCCATGCAACACGGCCTGGACCTGCTGGCACAGCTGTTCGTCCTCGCTGGCGACCACCGTGGCGGTCAGGGCGTGCTCGGCCACTTCGCGCGCCAGATTGGGCCCCGACAGCACCCCGATCCGCGCCTGGGGGGCGATGTCTTCGAGGATCTCGCTCATCAGCTTGAAGGTCTGGGCCTCGATGCCCTTGGTCAGGCTGACCAGCATCTTGCCGCCCAACAGCTGCGCATGGGGGGCCAGCACGGCGCGCAAGGCGCTGGAGGGCAAGGCGACGAAGCACAGTTCGCTGTCGCTCAGGGTGGCCAGCAGGTCGGTGACCGGCTCCACCGCGGGATGGATCTTGATGCCTTTGAGATAACGCGGATTCTCGCGATTGAGCCGAATGGCCTCGGCCTGTTCGGGATCACGCATCCACTGGCGCACTGCCTGGCCGTTCTCGGCCAGCAGATTGGCCACGGCGGTACCGAAACTACCGCCTCCCAGGACCGCAATAGGGCGCTGTTGTGTCATATGCAATCCGTTTATCCATAGCAGTGGCGATGGCGGCATTATACGGAGCGGCCACTGCACCACCAGCCCCGGCAACCATTCCGACGATCTGTCGCAAACCCGCGCGGGCACTGGGCGCTTGCCAGGCACAGCGACTGGAAAACTCGAGCGTCTCGGTTAACATGCGCGCCATCTTTCAAGATTCAAGGCTGCGCCGTGTCCGCTGGTCCCCCCTCTATTCGCCTGCCACTGCTGCTGGGCCTGCTGCTTGGCCATCCGGCGCAGGCCGAAGATCTGTTCGTCGATGAGACCAGCCTGCCCCAGGTGCTGACCGCCACTCGTCTGAAGCAGTCGCCAGCAGCGGTCCCCGGCAGCATGACGGTACTCGACAACGAACTGATCAGGGCCAGCGGTGCCCGGGAGATCAGTGAACTGCTGCGCCTGGTGCCGGGCATGATGGTCGGCGCCATCAGTGGCAACCAGGCCACGGTCAACTACCACGGCACCAACGCCAGCGAGGCCCGGCGCATGCAGGTGCTGATCGATGGCCGCTCGGTCTACCGACCGGGTCTGGCCACGGTGGACTGGAGCGATATCCCGGTGGCCATGGAGGATATCGAGCGCATCGAGGTATTTCGCGGCCCCAATACCGTCAGCTACGGCGCCAACGCCCTGATGGCGGTGGTCAACATCATCACCCGCTCGCCAGCCAACAGCCATGGCACCCGGTTCAAGGTGACCCGCGGCCAACGCGGCATCAGCGACTGGTACGCCAGCCAGGGCACGGGCTGGGACGGCGGCGACCTGCGCCTGTCGATGTCCGGGCAGGAGGATGACGGTTTCGACAGGCGCCTTGACGGATCGGACTATCGCGACAGCAAGCGCCTGAACCGCATCGGCCTGTCGGTGAACCAGATGCTCGATGAGCGACAGAGCCTCGACTGGCAGTTCAATGCCAAGGAAGGCAGTAACCAGCAGCCTTATACCTATCGGCCGGTGTTCTATGGCGTCTCCCAGCAAGGCAACAACTCCGATGTAGTCGCCAAGGACTACGCCGGTTCCCTGCGCTGGAACCTGGATATCGATCCACGGCACAGCCTGTATATCCAAGGCTCGGCCCAACACTGGGATCGCCAGAAAACCTGGAGAGCCTGCGATGCGGCCATCTCCTTCAGCCCCGAACTGACACGCCTGTGGCAACTCAACCCGAACTATGCCGAGCGTCTGGCCCGAGGCATAAAGGATTTCAGCGAGGACAAAGCCCCTCCTGCAAGCACGGAGGCAGAGCAAGCCATCGCTGAGCAGGTTCTCTCCCAATGGAGAAAGGAAGGTAAAAGCACCGTCTGCGGCCTTATCGACCAGAGCTCGCGGGAAACCCGCTACGACCTGGAGCTGCAGGACACCCTGAGCCTGGCCGACAACCTGCGGCTGGTCAGCGGCATGAACTATCGTTATGACCGTGCCGACTCGCAGACCTACTTCAACGGCACGCTCGACGACTCCACCTGGCGCCTCTTCGGCCAGTTGGAGTGGCGGGCCAGCGAGCATTGGTTGATCCAGGGCGGGGCCATGTACGAAGACTCCCAGTTGACTGGCCACTCCCTGACACCCAGGATCGCGGCCAACTACCTGATCAACCCGCGCCATGGCCTGCGGGCGGTGTATTCCGAGGCCGTCCGGTCCCCGGACATGTTCGAGAACAACGTCAACTGGAGCTACCGGGTCACCGGCCTGGATCGCCCGGTCTACGGCCAGAACAGCGCCCAGTACTTCGTCAAGACCCGAGGCCCGGGCAATCTTGACCAGGAACGCATGCGCTCGCGGGAGCTGGGCTACAACGGCTACTTCGTCGATCAGGCGCTGAACCTCGACATCAAGCTGTTCTACGACGAGATCAGCCGGATGATCAGCGAGCCGCTGCGCAATAACCAGTACATCGCCAGCAACAGCAACTCGGCACGTTTCTCCGGGACCGAAAGCCAGTTGGACTGGCAACTGGACCGCAATGATCGCCTGCGCCTGACCTACGCCTACGTCCATGCCCAGGCCAGCAACCGCCTGGACCGGCGCCTGAGCGCCACCAACAGTGGTTCTGCCGGCTGGCTGCGCAACTGGGGCCAGGGTTGGTCCAGTTCGCTCTTCTACTATGGGAGCGACGCCCTCAACGGGTATCGCTTCCAACGGATCGATACCCGTATCGCCAAGCGGCTGGCCCTGGGCCGGGCCAACCTGGAACTGGCCGGCACCCTGCAGCAACGGCTCGACCACCAGCCCACCACCTTCGCCGATAACCGCTACGACTCGCGGCACGTAGCCTATGTCAGCGCCGAGCTGGAGTTCTAGCATGGTGCTGCTGCGCACGGGCCGGTACAGCGCGCGTCGCCTGGGTTGGGGCCTGGCCCTGCTGGGACTGCTGCTGTGCGTCCCATTGCGCGCCGCCGAGGTCTTGCTGACCGCCAGCGAGGATAGTGAAGGGGTGCGCACCTTTACCCAGGAGCTGGCCAGCCTGCGTCCCCAGGACCAGGTGCATTTCGTACCGTTGGCACAGCTACCGGCGCCAGGGCAATTGCCCGGGGGCATACGCCTGGTCCTGCTGGACCCGCAAAGCCTCGATTGGCGCCTGCAGGAGCCCCTGGGACCGGCGACCCTGGTCTTGCGCATCAGCCGCCTGCAAGCCGAGCAGCGCTTGCAGGGGGCCCCACGCGCCAGGCTCAGCCTGCTCTGGAGCGACCCGCCCCTGGCGCGCCAGTTGCGCTTGATCCGCAGTGTGCTACCCCAGGTCCGCCGCGTGGGAGTGCTGTATGGCCAGGACAGCCAGTTCCTGCTCGAGGAACTGCGCCTGGCAGCACGCAGCCTGGAGCTGGAGATCATCGCCGAATCCTGGGACAACATCGGCGACAGCCGGCCGCTGCAGGCAGTCCTGCGCAACAGCGAGGTTCTGCTGGGCCTGGACGACCCCAGCCTGTACAACCCCAAGACCGTGAAGAACCTGCTGCTCAGCAGCTACGCCCGACAACAAGCCCTGATCGGCCCGAACGCGGGCTTCGTCAGGGCCGGTAGCCTGGCCAGCACCTACAGCGACCAGCAAGACTGGTTGCAAACCCTGGACAAGCTACTGGACCAACCACCGGCACATTGGCCCCGCTCGCTGTACCCGGCGGCCTTCAAAGTATTGAGCAACCCTCAGGTGGCACGCTCCCTGGGCATCGAGGAAGTCGATGCCCAGGCCGTCGCACGCCAGTTGAGCGAAGGAGAGAAACGCCCATGACAGTGCGTCGCCGTTGGGACATCCAGACCCGCACGCAGCTCATCAGCCTGGGCCCTGCCCTGCTCCTGACCTTGTTGTTGATCAGTTTCTTCACTTTCGTGCGCATCCAGGACCTGCACCAGGAGCTGAACCATACCGGCCAGTTGATCGCCAACCAATTGGCCCCGGCCACCGAGTACGGGGTGATCTCGGGTAACAACGAAGGCCTGGAGGCCCTGTTACAGGCGACCCTGGCCACGCCTCACGTGCACTTCCTGGAAGTCCAGGACAGCGCCAACAATATCCTGGTGTATGTCGAGCAAGCCTCGGCCAGCCACAAGCACGCACAACAGATCAAGGTGTTCCAGGCACCGATACGCCTGCAACGCATCCAGGTGCACAACGACTTCCTGCAGAACGATCCAGGCAGCCTGGCCAGCCAGGGCGACGGCTACCTGGGACGGGTGATCGTCGGCATGTCCAACGATGCCTTCAGCCAGCGCCAGCAGGAAATCCTGCTCAAGGCCGCCATCCTTGCCCTGTTCGCCCTGCTCTTCACCTACCTGCTGGCCCGACGCCTGGCCTCGGGCCTGGCCCAGCCGATCAGGGCCATGGGCAACGCGGTCAAGGCGATCCAGGAAGGCGACTTCAAGACACCACTGCCCATCGTCGACGACGGCGAACTGGGCAACCTGGCGCGCCACATCAATAACCTGGCGGCCGGCCTCGAGGTGGCCAGCCGCGAGCAGCAGCAGGCGATGTCCCAGCTGATCCAGACCCGGGAAGAAGCAGAGCAGGCGAACAAGGCCAAGTCCGACTTCCTGGCGATGATGAGCCATGAACTGCGCACTCCGATGAACGGTGTCCTGGGCATGCTGCAGTTACTGGAGACCACTGAAATGACCCGCGAGCAGAGCGAGTATGCGGCGCTCGCCTCCGAATCCACCGAGCATCTGCTGAAGGTGATCAACGACATCCTCGACTTCTCGCGTATCGAGCGCTCGGCCCTGGAGCTGGAGCACATTCCGTTCAACCTGGCCGAACTGATCAGCAGTTCGGCCCAGGCCTTCCAGCACAGCGCGATGCAACGCGGCCTGGACCTGCGCCTGCGACTACCGCCAGGCATGGAGGCCCTGCAGGTCAAGGGCGATCCGACGCGGATCCGCCAGATCCTGGTCAACCTGATCGGCAACGCACTGAAGTTCACCGACCAGGGCAGCATCAGTATCGAACCGCAATGGCAGGCCCTGGACCACGAGCTCTTGTGGTTTACCTGCGCAGTGCGCGACAGCGGGATCGGGATCAGCCCGGCCAGCCTGGAGCTGATGTTCGATGCCTTCCAGCAGGCCGACAGCTCGATCTCCCGGCGCTATGGCGGTACCGGGCTGGGGCTGCCCATTGCCCGGACCCTGGCCGAGCGCATGGGCGGCACCTTGCGCGCCCAGAGCGAAGAAGGCCGGGGATCGGTATTCACCCTGGAGATTCCGCTGGCGCTGTTCCAGCAGAGCCTGCCGATACTGGCCCCACGGGTGAACAGTGCAGCCCAGCAGGGCGAAGGCCGCAATGTCCTGTTGGTGGAGGACAATCCGGTGAACCAGACGGTGATCCAGGCCATGCTGCGCAGCCTGGGCTTCACCGTGACCATCGTCACCGACGGAGCCCAGGCGGTACGCAGCGCCGAAAGCCTGATTTTCGAGGCCGTCCTGATGGATTGCCGGCTGCCGCTGGTCGACGGCTACGAGGCCACCCGGCAGATCCGCCAACTGCCCGGCTGCGTCGATCTACCGATCATCGCCCTGACCGCCAACGCCTTGCAGGGCGACCGCGAAGCCTGCCTTGCAGCGGGCATGAACGACTATCTGGCCAAGCCATTCAAGCGTGCCGATCTGCAGCAAATTCTCCAACGTTGGGTGCAGTAACGGGTTATTTTCGAACTTCTGCGACTGGCGTGGCGGGCGAAAGTGCGGCAGTCTTAGGCACCCGACAGGGCCCTGAAAAGGCCCTTGAAAAAAATTTCAGTGCACAAGTGTACATTCATGCCCTTGGCGCTGTGACTTTCACTACAACGCAATAGTCTATGAGTAGGCTGCCGGCTCGAGGCATGAATGCTTCGATCGGCCGGGAAGATTTGCCCAACCCTGCCGCACGGGACTATTGAGGAGCTCGCATGACCAAACAAAACGCCTTTACTCGGGAAGATCTGCTGCGCTGCAGTCGCGGTGAGCTGTTCGGCCCAGGTAATGCGCAACTGCCCGCCGGTAACATGCTGATGATCGATCGCATTACCCATATCAGCAGCGAAGGCGGCAAGTATGGCAAAGGTGAATTGGTCGCCGAGCTGGATATCAATCCTGACCTGTGGTTCTTCGCCTGTCACTTCGAGGGCGATCCGGTCATGCCAGGCTGCCTGGGCCTGGATGCCATGTGGCAACTGGTCGGTTTCTTCCTGGGCTGGCAAGGCCTGCCGGGCCGTGGCCGGGCCCTGGGCTCGGGCGAAGTGAAATTCTTCGGCCAGGTGCTGCCGACCGCCAAGAAGGTCACCTATAACATTCATATCAAGCGCGTACTCAAGGGTAAGCTGAACCTGGCCATCGCCGATGGTTCGGTCAGCGTCGACGGCAAGGAAATCTACACTGCCGAAGGCCTGCGGGTCGGCGTGTTCACCTCCACTGACAATTTTTAAGGGTTATCCGCATGCGCCGCGTCGTTATCACTGGTCTGGGCATCGTTTCGTGCCTGGGCAATGACAAAGAGACCGTCTCCGCTAACCTGCGTGCAAGTCGCCCTGGCATCCGCTTCAACCCGGAATATGCCGAAATGGGTCTGCGTAGCCAGGTTTCCGGCTCCATTGACCTGAACCTCGAAGAACTGATCGATCGCAAGATCTATCGCTTCGTCGGCCATGCGGCGGCCTACGCCTACCTGGCCATGAAGGACGCCATCACCGACTCCGGCCTGACCGAAGAGCAGGTGTCCAATCCTCGCACCGGCCTGATCGCAGGCTCCGGCGGCGCCTCGACCCTGAACCAGATGGAAGCGCTGGATATCCTGCGCGAAAAAGGCGTCAAGCGCGTTGGCCCGTACCGCGTCACCCGGACCATGAGCAGCACCGTTTCCGCTTGCCTGGCCACCCCGTTCAAGATCAAGGGCCTGAACTACTCCATCGCCTCTGCCTGCGCCACCAGTGCTCACTGCATCGGTACCGCCATGGAGCAGATCCAGATGGGCAAGCAGGACATCGTCTTCGCCGGTGGTGGTGAAGAAGAGCACTGGACCCAGTCGTTCCTGTTCGACGCCATGGGCGCCCTGTCCACCCAGTACAACGAGACCCCGGACAAGGCCTCCCGCGCCTACGACGCCAAGCGTGACGGTTTCGTCATCGCCGGCGGTGGCGGCATGGTGGTGGTCGAGGAGCTGGAACACGCCCTGGCCCGTGGTGCCAAGATCTACGCGGAAATCGTCGGCTACGGCGCGACTTCCGACGGTTACGACATGGTCGCCCCAAGCGGCGAAGGCGCCATCCGCTGCATGCAGATGGCCATGTCCACCGTTGACACCCCGATCGACTACCTGAACACCCACGGCACCTCGACCCCGGTCGGCGACGTTGCCGAGATGAAGGGCGTGCGTGAAGTGTTTGGCGACAAGGCCCCGGCCATCAGCTCCACCAAGAGCCTGTCGGGTCACTCCCTGGGCGCTGCCGGTGTCCATGAAGCGATCTACTGCATGCTGATGATGGAAGGTAACTTCATGGCCGGCTCGGCCAACATCGACGAGCTGGACCCGGAAGTGGCCGACATGCCGATCCTGACCAAGACCCGCGAAGACGTTGCCTTCAACACCGTAATGAGCAACAGCTTCGGCTTTGGTGGCACCAACGCTACCCTGGTCCTCAAGCGCTGGCAGGGCAAGTAAGCCCAGCCGCTGCAATAAAAAGCCCCGACTGGTTCGGGGCTTTTTTATTGCCCGCGATTCACACCGAGAAACGCGCCACCATGGTGTTCAAGTCCACGGCCAGGCGCGACAACTCCTGGCTGGCGGCGCTGGTCTGGTTGGCTCCCGCCGAAGTCTGGTGGGCCAGGTCGCGGATGTTCATCAGGTTGCGGTCCACTTCCCGTGCCACTGCCGCCTGTTGCTCCGAGGCACTGGCAATGACGACATTGCGCTCGTTGATCTCGGTGAAGGCCGAGGCAATCTCCTCCAGGGCCTGGCCGGCGGCCTTGGCCACCTCGAGGGTCGAACGGGCACGGTTATTACTCTGCTGCATGGAGCTGACCGCCTGATCGGTGCCCTGCTGGATCCCGCCGATCATCTGTTCGATTTCCTGGGTCGACTGCTGGGTCCGATGGGCCAAGGCTCGCACTTCATCGGCTACCACCGCGAAACCGCGCCCGGCATCCCCGGCCCGGGCCGCCTCGATGGCCGCGTTCAAGGCCAGGAGGTTGGTCTGCTCGGCAATGGAGCGGATCACCTCCAGCACCTTGCTGATGCCATAGACCTTCTGCGCCAGGTCCTCCACCTGAGTGGCATTGGACGTCACATCCTGTGCCAGTGACTCGATGGAAAGCACCGTCTGCTGCACCTGCTCGCGACCATGCTGGGCGATCCGGTCGGACTCCCGGGAGGCCTGGGACGTGGCCACGGCATTGCTGGCTACTTCCTCCACTGCCGCGGTCATCTGGTTGACGGCCGTGGCCGCCTGCTCGATTTCCAGGCTCTGTTGATGCAAGCCCCGGGTCGCATCCTCGGTGACACAACTGAGTTCTTCCGATGCCGACGCCAACTGGCTGGAGGAGTCGGAAATCCGCTTGATGGTTTCCCGCAGGCTGCTCTGCATCGCCTTGAGTGCGTGCAGCAGGCGCGCCGGCTCATCCTTGCCAATCACCTTGATATCACCGGTCAAGTCGCCACCGGCTACCACCTCAGCCACATTCAGCGACTGCGCCAGCGGCAGGACGATACTGCGGGTCAATAACAGCGCCAGGCTGATGGTCACCAGCGCGGCCAGCACGATCATCACCACCACCCAGATCCGCGACTTGCTGAACACTGCCTGGGCCAGGTCGGTGGCCTGGGTGGCACTCTGCTTGTTCAGTTCGACCAGCTCATGCAGGGTTGCAGCCATTTCATCGGCCAACTGGTTCATCTCGCCATTGACCACCTTGACCGCATCCTCCACCTGATTCTGGCTGGAGAATGCCATGACCTGGGACTGACGCTGTAGGTACTGTTTCTCTATGGACTTGAAGCGGTCGAACAGGGCACGCTCCTGGGGCAGCACGATCAGGGACTCATAGCGCCCCTGGGCAACCCCCAGGCCACTCTTGATGTCGTTGATCTTGGTTTCGTTCTGGGCGATGGCCTGCGGATCGCGATTGATCAGCAAGCGCAGGGTCAGGGCGCGGATGCGCAAGAGATCCTGATTCATATCGCCGACGGACATGACACTGGGCAGCCAATTGCTCTCCACTTCATCGGACTGCTGGCGCATGTTGGCCATTTGCATCAGGGCGAATGCCCCGAGGATAAACACCATGAGCGCCAGCAAACCAAAACCCAGGCTTGCGCGAGGCGCAATATTGAGACTTCTGAGACTCATTCCTCTGGCTCCTTCCTAGAGCGCTGCAAGACCTTGCAGCAGGGTGCTCTTAGACGGTATCGGGCCGGAAGGATTTTGCGTAAGACGAAAAGGTGATATCAAAACGCCCAAGCACTTCGATACCTGGGCGTAAAACGATTCAGCGCACCGAAAATCGCTGTTCTGCCAGCAAACGGTCGCCCTGGAACACCATAAAGTGCCATTCGCCAGGAACGACTTCATGGCTTTGCGTGAACTCGTAGGCCATCACATCCTGGGGCGCGTTGGGCACCAGCTTCTGGGTGACCTCCAGTTTGTCATGGCGCACCCCATCGGGAGTACGGATGCCTGGAGTCAGGTATAGCAGGGTCAGGGGCTGCCCCTCGGCGGCTTTTCCCTGCAATTGGTAGCGCATGCCGAACTTGGTGCCCAACCTCGCCGGAACCACTGCAGTCTGCTGGATCTTCTCGTTGCTGCGACGCAGCACCCGCTCCCCCGATTGCAGCTCGGCCTTGGGGCCTTCGAACACGCCGTATTCCACGGGTCCTTCAATGCGGACTTCGGCACTGGCCAGGCCACTGAAAACCATCAGCGCTGCCAGAACGCTTGAACGAGTGAGATGCATACCGCGCTCCTTGATTGAGATGGCGCGAGCTTATGAAGAAGGCATGACAGGCTAATGACAATCCGCCCGAGGAGCCGCCTTAGCGAGAGTCCGGCAGGATCGCCAGGAAGTTGTCACGGGCCACCTTGCGCGCCACCTCCACCGGCAAGGCATCGAGAAAGCCATCAAAGCTCCGGAGCTCCTGCCCCAGCTTGTCGAAGCGACCGACCCCATCCGACCCCAGCATGAACCGCTCGGGGAAGCGCTGCACCAGTTGTAGCCACTCCTGGCTCGGCATGCCCTGCTCATCCATCAGATACGGCGTGAGCAAGCTCCAGGACAGGTCGATGTAGAGATTGGGATAGGCCTGCAACAAACGCTCCAGGGTTGGCAGCAGGAACGCCAGGCGCTCCTGATGGCGATGGATCTCGGCGCTGGTACCAGCGTGGGCCCAGATGAAGCGCGTCTGCGGATGCTCGCTGAGCGGCTCTTCGATTTCTGCGAGATACAAGGGATTGCGCTCACGCTTGGAGGTGATGTTGGAGTGCAACATCACGGGCAGGTCACGCTCTGCGGCCAGGCGGTAGACCTTGGCCATCGCTTCGTTATTGGCCCGCGGCGTGTCGTCATCGATCAGTGCGGTGAGGTCATCGTGGCGGGTAAAGACCTCACCGATGCCCTGCCACAACCCCGGATCGAGATCGAGCATGCGCTGGATATGGGCCGCGGAATTCTTGTCGTTGGGATTGAACCCCGACAGGAACGGGTGCAGGCGCCGCCGTTGTTCGACCGGCAACTGCTTCACCGCCGCAGCCACCAGCACATCGGTGGCGCTGTACCAATAGGCACCGGCGTCGTCTCCCGCGTAGTAGCGTGGACGCTTGGGTTCGTCCTCGTGCCATTTCTTGGCTACCGGAATCCCCGAGATCATTGCCTGCTCGATACGGTTGTCGGCCATGGCCTTGAGCAGCGCTTGCATCCCTTGGGTTTCCTGGAAAAAGTCCACGTAGTGCAGGTGCGCATCGCTGTAGGCGTAGTCCCGTGCCTGGGCCGCCAGGGGCATCAGGGCCCAGGCCCACAATGTACCAACGTAGAAAAGTCTCCAGTGCACTGAACGGTCTCCTGGGGTGTCGAGGCAGGGTAGACCGTGGCGCCAGTTCGCAGGTTCAGAAAAAGGGGAACGTGAGGCTTGTGCGATGCTCTATAACTTCAGCACCTTTAACACCCGATTCCATCAACCACTGCCTGAGGTTTGCCATGACTATCACCGTCAATACCGAGTCCAGCGAAGGTTACCGCCACAGCATCCAGGTGGACGACCACCACTTCTTCACCGACCTGCCCAAGTCCGCAGGTGGCGAAGGCACCGCTCCCGAACCCCACGACTACTTCGATGCCGCCCTGGGTGCCTGCAAGGCCCTGACCCTCAAGCTTTATGCGCAGAAGAAGAACATCCCGCTCACCGGCGTCACGGTGGAGATCAAGCATGACAACAGCGAAGAGCCCAAGGGCAAGTACGCCCTGCACGTGAAGCTGACCCTCAAGGGCGTGCTCACCGATGCCCAGCGCGAGGAACTGCACCGGGTGGCCGACCGCTGCCCTATCCACAAGCTGATGACCACCAGCGAGGTGACCATCGAGACCCACCTCTCCGAAGGCGCCTTCAGCCAGTAGCGCGCGGCACGGGCAAGCGGGTTATGCTCCGGGGCATAACCCGATCAGCCTGGAGCCCGCCATGAATTCCCCCCTCGTGATCCGTCCCCGTGCCGAGGACGTCGAAGGCCAGCCCATCCTGCGCCCCCTGCCCTCGGCACAATGCCGCAGCGTCGGGCCTTTCGTATTCTTCGACCACATGCTCGAGACCGCCTACCCGGCGGGCAAGGGCATGAACATCCGCCAGCATCCGCATATCGGCCTGTCCACCCTCACCTACCTGTTTGTCGGGCAGATCCAGCACAAGGACAGCCTGGGCTCGGACCAGATCGTCCAGGCCGGGGACGTCAGCTGGATGACCGCCGGCAGCGCCATTGCCCACGTCGAACGTACTCCACCGGCGCAACTGGCCCAAGACCGGCGGATGCATGGATTACAGGTCTGGCTGGCTTCCCCCAGGGAACATGAACAGGGACCCGGGCACTACAGCCATCATCCGGCTGGCACCTTGCCAGTGAGCGACAACCTCGGGGTGAGCATCCGCATGATCGCGGGTAATGGTTTCTGCCTGGAGTCGCCAGTGCCGGTGCTCTCACCGACCCTGTATGCCGAACTGCACCTGCAGACCGCCACCAGCCTGCTGATACCGACCGAGCATCAACAACGGGCACTGTATGTGCTGGACGGCGAGGCACAGCTGGACGGCGAGCCACTGCCCGTGCATTCGCTGGTGGTATTGCCGGAGGGGGAAAACGCCACGCTGTTCGCCGAGAGCGATTGCCACGCGGTGCTGATCGGTGGCGCCCCACTGGACGGGCCACGGCGCATCAACTGGAACTTCGTCGCCAGCGATCCAGCCCTGATCGACGAAGCTCGCCGCCGCTGGGCGGCCGGGGACTGGCCACAGGTGCCAGGAGAAAGCGAGCGCATCGAACTGCCGCCCGCCCGCCACTGAACCCACCCCTGCGCAAGCCTGCCCGCTTGCACAGGGACTGGGAAATCAGCCCTGGAACACCTCGTCGAACAGGTGGTGCATGGTGGCGAAGGCGCGGCCCGCGACCTTGGCGTCATACATCATCTTGCCGGGCACATTGGCGTGGGTGTCGGTAAACGAATGCACCGCGCCGCCATAGCTGACCAATTGCCAGTCCACCCCGGCCGCGTCCATCTCCGCCTCGAAGGCCGGCAATTGCTCCTTGGCCACGAACGGATCGGCCGCCCCATGCAGCACCAGCACCGCGCCCTTGATATGACGCGCGTCGGCGGGCTCGGGAGTATCCAGGGTGCCGTGGAAAGACACTGCCGCCTTCACCGGCGCGCCGCTACGGGCCAGCTCCAGGGCACAGCAGCCACCGAAGCAGAAACCGAAGGTCGCCAGCTTCGAGGTGTCGACCGCCGCCTCCCCTTGGGCCTGCAAGGCCGCGAACGAGGCCTGCATGCGCTTGCGCAGCAGCGCCCGGTCATCCTTCAGCGGGGTCATCGCCGCCCCCGCTTCGTTGAAATCACGAGGCCTCAACGCCTGGCCATACAGGTCGGCGACCAGCACCACATAACCCTTGGCAGCGACAGCCTCGGCGATCTTCTCCGCGCCGGCGGTAACCCCCATCCAGTTCGGCGCCATCAGCAAGCCCGGGCGGGGCCCCTTGTGGGCGGCATCGAAGGCCAGGCGGCCCTCATAGGGTTGTCCATCGATCTGATACACCACGGAACGCACGGTGATTTGACTCATGACTCAGCTCCTCCAGCAAAGGGACACCAGAATGAAAAAACCCGCCGTTAGGGCGGGTTTTTCTTGCTACTTGATTAAACCGACAGCTCGACCAGGAGCTTGTTCAACCGGCGGACATATGCCGCTGGGTCTTTCAAGCTATCACCGGCCGCCAGGGCAGCCTGGTCGAAGAGGATGTGCGACAGGTCGCCAAAACGCTCCTCGCTCTGCTCGCCGTCGAGCTTCTCGATCAACGGATGGCTTGGGTTGAATTCGAAGATCGGCTTGGAGTCCGGCACCTTCTGCCCGCTGGCTTCGAGGATCTGGCGCATCTGCAGGCCCAGGTCCTGTTCACCGATGGCCAGGATCGCCGGCGAATCGGTCAGGCGGTGGGAAACCCGCACTTCGCTGACATTCTCGCCCAGGGCGGTCTTGATCCGCTCCACCAGGCCTTCTTTGCTCTTGGCGACTTCCTCGGCGGCCTTCTTGTCCTCTTCGGAGTCCAGGTTGCCCAGGTCCAGGTCACCACGTGCCACGTCGACAAAGCTCTTGCCGTCGAACTCGTTGAGGTAGCTCATCAGCCACTCGTCGATCCGGTCGGTGAGCAGCAGCACTTCGATGCCTTTCTTGCGGAAGACTTCCAGGTGCGGGCTGTTCTTGACCTGGGCGTAGGATTCGCCGGTGAGGAAGTAGATCTTGTCCTGGCCTTCCTTGGCACGCGCCAGGTATTCGGCCAGGGAAACGTTCTGCTCGCCGTCTTCGCCCTGGGTGGAAGCAAAGCGCAGCAGGCCGGCGATCTTCTCCTTGTTGGCGAAGTCCTCGGCCGGGCCTTCCTTCATCACCTGGCCGAAGTTCTTCCAGAAGCCCTTGTATTGCTCCGGCTCGTTCTTGGCCAGCTTCTCCAGCATGTCCAGCACGCGCTTGGTCAGCGCCGACTTCATCGAATCGATGATCGGGTCTTTCTGCAGGATTTCGCGGGAGACGTTCAGCGACAGGTCGTTGGAGTCCACCACGCCCTTGATGAAGCGCAGGTACAGCGGCAGGAAGGATTCGGCCTGGTCCATGACGAACACGCGCTGCACGTAGAGCTTGAGGCCCTTCGGCGCTTCACGCTGGTACAGGTCGAACGGCGCGCGGGCCGGTACGTACAGCAGCGAGCTGTATTCCAGCTTGCCTTCGACCTTGTTGTGGCTCCAGCTCAGCGGGTTCTCGAAGTCATGGGCGATGTGCTTGTAGAACTCCTGGTATTCCTCGTCCTTGATCTCGGTACGCGGACGGGTCCACAGGGCGCTGGCGCGGTTGACGGTTTCCCACTCCAGCGCCGGCTTCTCCTCGCCTTCGGCAGCTGCCGCTTCTTTAGGCAGTTCGATCGGCAAGGCGATATGGTCGGAGTACTTCTTGATGATGTTGCGCAGGCGCCAGCCGTCGGCGAACTCGTCTTCGCCGGACTTCAGGTGCAGGACGATACGGGTGCCGCGCTCGGCCTTGTCGATGGTGGCGACTTCGAACTCGCCTTCGCCCTTGGACGACCAATGCACGCCTTCGCTGGCGGCCAGGCCGGCACGACGGCTGAACACCTCGACCTGGTCGGCGACGATGAACGCGGAATAGAAACCGACACCGAACTGACCGATCAGGTGCGAGTCCTTCTTCTGGTCGCCGGTGAGGTTCTTCATGAAGTCGGCGGTGCCGGACTTGGCGATGGTACCCAGGTGGGTGATCACATCTTCACGGCTCATGCCGATGCCGTTGTCTTCGAGGGTGACGGTTTTAGCGTCCTTATCGAAGCTCACACGGATTTTCAGTTCGGCGCCACCTTCCAGCAACTCGGGCTTGGACAGGGCTTCGAAACGCAATTTATCGACCGCATCGGAGGCGTTCGAGATCAATTCGCGAAGGAAGATTTCCTTGTTGGAATACAGCGAATGGATCATGAGGTGCAGCAGTTGCTTCACCTCGGTCTGGAAGCCCAGGGTTTCCTTTTGAGTTTCCACACTCATGGTCATCAAACTCCAATCAGATGGCTGTGGCCGCGCCCGAAGGCGGACGGCGGCGGGATGACATGAAAGTGGGGATCACTCGGCAGATTTCAAGGGCCGGGACTCTCCTGAATCTTGAAATGTGCCCGGGCAGTGGCAATCGGCTCATCAGCGGTACTCTGCCAGGCGGTGATGGCGACGTTGGCCACCCGCCGGCCTTGGCGACACACCTGGCAACGGGCAAAGGTGTCGCGAAAACGCCCGGCACTCAGGTAATCCAGGGAGAAGTCGATGATCTTCGGCACCTCGCACGCCCCCGTGAAGATCAACAGATGCAGGGATGCCGCCAGCTCCATGAAGCCGGCGATCACTCCTCCGTGGAGTGCTGGCAGCAATGGATTGCCGATGTTGTCCTTGTTGGCCGGCAGGCGAAACAGCAGCTCATCACCCTGTCGCGAGCACTCGATGCCGATCAGCCCTGCATAGGGAACCCTTTGCAGCAGCGGGGCGTACTCACCCTGTCGATGGGCCTGCTCCAGCAATGCCTTGAAATCCTCGCTCATGCCGAATCTCCTTTTGCCGTGCCGGAGGAAACCGGGGCACCCTTGAGCCCCTTGCCCAAACGCATGAAGGTGCCCACCACGTGGGCTACCGGGTGCGCCGGATCGTCCTGATAGGCAAAACCACGGGTAAAGATCACATCCTTGGTGACCCGATAACACTGGGCAAAACCATGCACATCCCGGTGAGGAATGGCTGGGTGCATATAATCTATGCGCAAGTCCAGCGTCGGACACACCTCGAACTCCGGCAGCACGCAGAGCGTGGCCATACCGCAGGCAGAGTCCATCAATGACGTCAGGGCCCCGCCATGAATGACACCGCTTTGCGAGTCGCCGACGATTTTTGGGCTGTAGGGCAAGGTCAGGGTAATCCCTTCCTCAGAGGCGTCATGAACGGTTATACCCAACACTTGGCAGTGGCGTAGCGCCAAGAGGAATCGCGTTGCACGCTCAAAAATCAGATTTTGCGCCATCACAGATATCTCTTGTTATTGTCAGAAATGTGCATTTAACAAAGCACGAAAAAGTTCCGTGACATCAATCCTTAATATATCTGTGGGGCCCAAGGAACTTAAAGCACAAGGCCATGATCGAAAGGCCAGTAGATATCTTCACTCAGGAGAAACACCCCATGCGTAAGACTTTAGCTATTGCCCTGATGCTGACCGCTTCCCTCGGTCTGGCTGCCTGCGACAAGAAATCCGAGGACAAAGCTCAAGATGCCAACCAACATGCTGAGCAAGCCCAACAGAAAATGAACGAAGCTCAGGATAAGGTGAACGACGCAGCCAAGGAAAACGCCGAAGCTGCCAAAGATCAGGCTGAATCCAACAAGGCTGCAGCCGAAGAAGCCGCTAAGGATGCCGCACCTAAAACCAACTAAATCGGTTTTAGCGCAACACACAATAAAGCCCGCCAAGTGCGGGCTTTATTTTTTCCGGCGTAACTTCTATGCCAACAACCAACGAAAAGTTGGACTAAGCATCAATAACAAAGAACATAACAGGCTCACCCCCCAGGCCAGGCTCCGCTGCCACGCCAGGTCGGCCAGATAACACCCCAGGTAAAGCACACGGGCAATCACGAAGATGATTGCCAGGGTATCGATCAGCCAACCCTGGGTCTGCGTGGTGTGCGCCATCAACACCCCCACGGCGAACAGGATGAAGGCTTCGAAACTGTTCTGGTGGGCCGCCAGGGCCCGGGCACCACGCCCGCTCAACCGGGCCTGCTGCAGGCGCGGCAGGTGGTTGTCGTAGCCACCCTGCTCCTTCATGGCCTTGGCCACTGGCATCCGCGCAATGAAGATCAACAACGCGCTGATAAACACGCACCAGAACGTAATGGTCATCCGTTGCTCTCCTTGTTCGCCTCGGGCAAGGGCGCCTCTGTAGGGGTATAGACCATGACGTCCAGGACGTCGGAATGAAATTCGCGACGATAGAGCACCAGCACTACCCCGCTACTCATCAACATGAACAACCAGGGACTGACGAACCAGGCCAGCATGCTCATGCCGAAGTAATACGAGCGCAAGCCGAAGTTGAACTGGTTGGCCGCCATGGAGATCACCCGCGCAGCACGGGCGGCAAAGGCCTTGCGCTCCTGCTCGGACACATGCCGCTCGCCGATCATCGGCGCCGAACCCACCAGCACCGCGGCGAAGTTGTACTGGCGCATGCACCAACTGAAGGTGAAGAAGGCATAGACGAACACCAGGGCCAGGCATAGCAACTTGATTTCCGACATGCCCTGGGAAGCCTGCTGGACCATGGGGATATCCGCCAACAGCGAGACCGCGCGTTCCGATGCACCCAGTACGGTGATGATGCCGGCCAGGATGATCAGGGTGCTGGAGGCGAAGAACGAAGCATTGCGCTCCAGGTTACCGATCACGCTGGCATCGGCAATACGGTTGTCCCGCAACAGCATGCGGCGCATCCAGTCTTCGCGATACAGGTGCAGGACACTGGCCAGGCAAGGCGTGTCGCGGCCTTTCCAGGTGGCATAGCGGGTATAGCCGCCCCAGCAGACGATGAACCATAGAGCGGCCAATAGGTGGATCTGGTTGGCTTGGATGAACGACATGCAAATTCCTGTGGGCATTGGCGAAAGCTGGGAGCACTGTTTCGACGCCTCACCGGGGAAAAAGACACCGTGCAAGGCCCATAAAAAATGCCCCGTATCGATGGATACGGGGCATTTTAATCAGCGCTGGCCGACCGCTCGTGACGGCCGGCGAACACAGGTCAAATCAAGCCAGGGCTTCGCTGGGCTTGCCCAACAGGCGATCGCAGACCACGGCCAGCGCCAGGATGATCACCGAAGGCACCAGCCAGGCCAGGCCCTGCTCGCTCAACGGCAGGTGGGACAGTTGGCTAGGAATGAGATCGGCAAACGCGGTGCCCTTGATTGCATCGATCAGGCCGAAGATGAACGAGACCAGCATCACCGGGCCGACGATGCGGCGTTGATCCTGCCAGAAGTCCTTGCAGAAGCTCAGGGCCACCAGAACGATGCATGGCGGATAGATAGCGGTCAGCACCGGGATCGAGAACGCGATCAGCTTGGTCAGGCCCAGGTTCGACACCACCAGCGAGAAGCCCGCGAGGATCACTACCAGGGTCTTGTAGGACAGCGGCAGGACCCGGCTGAAGTACTCGGCACAGGCGCAAGTCAGGCCTACGGCGGTCACCAGGCACGCCAGGGAGATCAGTACCGCGAGGAAACCACTGCCCAGGGAGCCGAAGGTGTGCTGCACATAGGCATGCAACACGGCCGCACCGTTGGTCGCACCAACAGCTACTTCGTGGCTACCGGAGCCCAGGCGGAACAGGCTGACGTAGACCAGTGCCAGGCCGACACCGGCCACCAGGCCGGCGATCACCGCGTAACGGGTGATCAACCGCGGTGACTCGACGCCACGGGAGCGGATCGCGTTGACGATGACGATACCGAACACCAGGGCACCCAGGGTGTCCATAGTCAGGTAGCCATTGATGAAGCCTTGGGAGAACGGCGCCGCCACGTATTCCGGAGTGGCCTGGCCGATATCACCGGCTGGCAAGGCGAATGCCGCGATCCCCAGGACCGCCAGGGCGATGATCTTCAGTGGCGCCAGGAAGCGACCAACGGTGTCCAGCAGACGGCCCGGGTACAAGGAGATGAAAAACACCAACAGGAAGTAGACCGTGCTATAGAGCGCCAGCGCCAGCGGGCTTTCGCCAGTCAGCGGCGCCAGGCCCACTTCGAAGGATACGGTGGCCGTGCGCGGAGTGGCGAACAACGGGCCCACTGCCAGGTAGCTCACTGCAGCCAACAGGCCGCCGGCGACCTTGCCGATGGGGCTGCTCAGGGAATCCATGGCGCCGCCGACCTTGGCCAGGGCGACCACGGTGATCACCGGCAGGCCGACTGCGGTGATCAGAAAACCCAACGCCGCCATCCAGACATGGGGTCCGGACTGCAAGCCGACGATAGGCGGGAAGATAATGTTGCCTGCTCCAACGAACAGGGCAAAAGTCATAAAGCCGAGCGCCAGAATGTCCTGGCCTTTCAACACTTTCATTAAGGAAATACCACACTACTGAATCGGAATTTAGAGAGGGATTTCCCTTATGGGTGAGGGAAATGCTGTCAGTCCGTATAAGACTGACCCGTTTAGCGTGCCGCGGCCTTGTGGGTCGCAGACACATCAAAGAGGCGGCTAGCGTAACGAATCTGTAAGACGAACGCATCGGCGTGGGGTAAATTTTCTGATATGCGACATCGCAATGTCGCTTTTTTGAAACTATATTTCCGCGGGTATTAATCCCCTTTCCCTCTTTGCCCCGTCCCAGACCCTTTTCAGGAACTCGGAACGCACAAAGGCCACCCGAAGGTGGCCTTTGTCAGCAGAGCTACAAGTTAAGCGCGAGGCTTACTTGACCGCCCAGCCAGTCAGCTCGGCCAGGGCCTTGCCGATGTCTGCCAGCGAACGCACGGTTTTCACGCCTGCGTCTTGCAGAGCAGCGAATTTCTCGTCTGCAGTGCCTTTGCCGCCGGAGATGATTGCACCTGCGTGGCCCATGCGCTTGCCCGGAGGAGCAGTCACACCAGCGATGTAGGAAACAACCGGCTTGGTCACGTGAGCCTTGATGTAGGCAGCCGCTTCTTCTTCAGCCGAACCGCCGATCTCACCGATCATCACGATCGCTTCGGTCTTCGGGTCTTCCTGGAACAGCTTCAGGATGTCGATGAAGTTGGAGCCTGGGATCGGGTCACCACCGATGCCGACGCAGGTGGACTGGCCGAAACCGGCGTCAGTGGTCTGCTTGACGGCTTCATAGGTCAGGGTGCCAGAACGGGAAACGATACCGACCTTGCCTGGCAAGTGAATGTGACCTGGCATGATGCCGATCTTGCATTCGCCCGGAGTGATCACGCCTGGGCAGTTAGGGCCGATCAGGGTCACGCCCAGCTCGTCGCACTTAACTTTAGCGTCCAGCATGTCCAGGGTAGGAATGCCTTCGGTGATGCAGACGATCAGCTTGATGCCGCCGAAGGCTGCTTCCAGGATCGAGTCCTTGCAGAAAGGAGCTGGAACGTAGATGACGCTGGCGGTGGCGCCAGTGGCGGCTACAGCATCTTTCACGGTGTTGAACACTGGCAGGCCCAGGTGCTCGGTACCGCCTTTGCCCGGAGTTACGCCACCCACCATCTGGGTGCCGTATTCGATGGCTTGCTGGGTGTGGAAGCTACCCTGCGAACCGGTGATACCTTGGCAGATAACCTTGGTGTCTTTATTGATCAGGACGCTCATTATTTGCCCTCCGCAGCTTTGACAACTTGTTGAGCAGCGTCGGTCAGGCTGGTAGCAGCGATGATGTTCAAGCCGCTTTCTGCCAGTACTTTAGCGCCCAGTTCAGCGTTGTTGCCTTCAAGGCGAACAACAACCGGGATTTTCACGCCGACTTCTTTCACGGCGCCGATGATGCCTTCGGCAATCATGTCGCAGCGAACGATGCCGCCGAAGATGTTGACCAGTACTGCTGCGACGTTGGCGTCGGACAGGATGATCTTGAAGGCTTCGGTCACGCGCTCTTTGGTAGCACCACCACCTACGTCGAGGAAGTTGGCTGGCTTACCGCCGTGCAGGTTGACGATGTCCATGGTACCCATGGCCAGACCAGCACCGTTGACCATGCAACCGATGTTGCCGTCCAGGGCCACGTAGTTCAGTTCGAACTTGGCAGCGTGGGCTTCGCGTGGATCGTCCTGGGACGGATCGTGGAAGGTCTTCAGCTTAGGCTGACGGTACATGGCGTTGGCGTCGATGTTGATCTTCGCGTCCAGGCAGTGCAGATCGCCGTCGGCCTTGATGACAAGTGGGTTCACTTCCAGCAGAGCCAGGTCGTGATCCTGGAACAGTTTGGCCAGACCTACGAAGATCTTGGCGAACTGGGCAACTTGCTTGCCTTCCAGACCCAGTTGGAATGCCAGCTCGCGACCCTGGAATGGCTGAGCGCCGACCAGTGGATCGATAGTGGCCTTGAGAATTTTTTCTGGAGTGTCGTGAGCGATTTTCTCGATGTCCACGCCACCTTCGGTGGAAGCCATGAACACGATGCGACGGCTCGAACGGTCAACGACAGCGCCCAGGTACAGCTCTTTAGCGATATCAGTGCACGATTCAACCAGGATTTTGGTGACAGGCTGGCCATTGGCGTCAGTCTGATAAGTCACCAGACGCTTGCCCAGCCACTGCTGTGCGAATGCCTTAGCGTCTTCTTTGCTGCGAACCAGCTTGACGCCGCCCGCTTTACCGCGACCACCGGCGTGAACCTGGGCTTTGACAACCCACTCGGAGCCGCCAATCTTGTCGCAAGCTTCTGCTGCTTCTTCCGGGGTGTCTACCGCGTAGCCTTTGGATACTGGCAGGCCGTACTCAGCGAACAGCTGCTTACCCTGATACTCGTGAAGATTCATGCTTTTTACCGTCTTCGTTAGGTACTGCGCATTCGGCGCTGCACTCCAGGAGTGCCGCACCACCTGTGACCGCTACTCTCAAACCAGCGCCACACCTGGGTTCCGGAGCCTGGGCCCCGGTCCAGTGTGTGGCGCTACCCTGAGAGGTCGAGTCCAGCGGATATTCCGCGGTGAGTCTTGCGCACAAGGCTCACGACGGGCCAACCGCCGTGGTTTCTTATTATTGCTTAGCGTTTCTTGCGGTTGGCAATGTGGATGGCGCCGCCATTCACAGCCAGGGCTGCTTCGTGCAGGGCTTCGGACAGGGTCGGATGGGAGAAAACCATCATGCCCAGGTCTTCGGCGCTGGTGCCGAATTCCATGCCGATCGCACCTTGTTGAACCAGTTCCGCAGCGCTTGGGCCAATCACGTGGACGCCCAATACGCGATCTGTCTTGGCATCGGCGATGACCTTGACGAAACCGCCGGTATCGTTGGCTGCCATGGCACGGCCGCTGGCAGCGAACGGGAAGGTGCCGACGTTAACTTCTACGCCTTCAGCTTTCAAGGCCTGCTCGGTTTTACCAACCCATGCAATTTCCGGGTGAGTATAGATAACCGAAGGGATCAGGTCATAGTTCATCTGAGCCTTGTGGCCCTTGATGCGCTCGACAACCATGATGCCCTCTTCCGAGGCCTTGTGAGCCAGCATCATGCCGCGAACCACGTCACCAATGGCGTAGACGCCTGGGACGGTGGTGGCGCAATGATCGTCAACGTGCACGAAGCCGCGCTCGTCCAGGGTCACGCCGCAGTCGGCAGCCAACAGATCGGTGGTCACAGGACGGCGACCAACGGCTACGATCAGCTTGTCGAAGGTGATGGTCTGCTCACCGCTGGCATCGGTGTAGGTCACTACGACTTCTTCACCGTTGACCTTGGAGCCGGTCACGCGAGCACCCAGCTTGATATCCAGGCCCTGCTTGGTCAGGGTTTTCAGCGCTTCCTTGGAAACAGCGGTATCGGCTGCCATCAGGAAGGTATCCAGCGCTTCCAGCACGGTCACTTGTGCGCCCAGGCGCGACCATACCGAACCCAGTTCCAGGCCGATGACGCCGGCGCCGATCACACCCAGGCGCTTTGGCACTGCCTGGAATTCCAGGGCGCCAGTGGAGTCCACGATCACGTTCTGGTCAACCGGGGCTGGTGGGATGTCGATTGGACGCGAACCTGGAGCCAGGATCACGTTTTCGGCTTCGATCACTTCCACCGAACCGTCAGGCTTGGTGACTTCGACTTTCTTGCCAGCCAGCAGCTTGCCGTGGCCCTGGATCGAAGTGACGCCGTTGGCCTTGAACAGGGTGGCAACACCGCTGGTCAGGCCTTTGACGATGTTGGCCTTGCGACCGACCATGGCCGGTACGTCCATGCTCACGCCGGAGTGGCTGATGCCGTGGATGGCAAAGCCATCTTGCGCCTCGTGGAACTTCCAGGAACTGTCCAGCAGTGCCTTGGAAGGAATGCAACCGACGTTCAGGCAAGTACCGCCGAGGGCCAGCTTGCCCTCCTTGTCGGTGTACTTCTCGATGCAGGCAGTCGTCAGGCCAAGCTGTGCGGCCTTGATTGCAGCTACATAGCCGCCAGGGCCCGCGCCAATCACTACCACGTCGAATTTCTGAGTCATAAAAGGTTCCTTTTAGCGGCAAGCTAGAAGCCGCAAGCCGCAAGTTCCAAACGTCCCGCCCGAAGGCACGAAGTTCGTCGCTTGCAGCCTGCAGCTGCTTTTTAGATGTCCAGGAGCAGACGCGCTGGATCTTCCAGCAGGTTCTTGATGGTCACCAGGAACGTCACGGCTTCTTTACCGTCGATCAGGCGGTGGTCATAGGACAGCGCCAGGTACATCATCGGACGGATGACAACTTGGCCGTTGACCGCCATAGGACGCTGCAGAATGTTGTGCATGCCCAGGATGGCCGCTTGTGGCGGGTTGACGATCGGGGTGGACATCATCGAACCGAAGGTACCACCGTTAGTGATGGTGAAAGTACCGCCAGTCATCTCTTCCATCGACAGCTTGCCATCACGAGCCTTCTTGCCGAAGGTGGCGATGCCGCTTTCGATTTCAGCCAGGCTCATCAGCTCGGCGTTACGCAGAACCGGAACCACCAGGCCGCGATCGCTGGAAACGGCAACGCCGATGTCCGCGTAGCCGTGGTAGACGATGTCGGAACCGTCGATCGAAGCGTTGACCGCTGGGAAGCGCTTCAGGGCTTCGGTGGCAGCCTTGACGAAGAACGACATGAAGCCCAGGCGCACGCCGTTGTGGGACTTCTCGAACAGATCCTTGTACTTCGAACGCAGGGCCATGACTTCGGTCATGTCGACTTCGTTGAAGGTAGTCAGCATCGCCATGTTCGACTGGGCTTCGACCAGACGCTCGGCAACCTTGGCCCGCAGGCGGGTCATCGGTACGCGCTTCTCGACGCGATCGCCAGCAGCGAAAACCGGAGCAGCAGCGGCTGGAGCCGGAGCCTTGGCCGGCGCAGCGGCTGGAGCGGCCTTCTTGGCAGCAACAGCGGCCACTACGTCTTCCTTGGTCACACGACCGCCTTTGCCAGTACCGGCAACGGAAGCGATGTTGATGCCGTTTTCTTCAGCCAGCTTGCGCGCGGCTGGAGCAGCGATCGGGTCGTCTTCGCCTTCAGCGGAAGCTGGGGCAGCAGCGGCAGCCGGAGCGGCAGCAGCTGGAGCGGCGGCAGCGGCGCCGCCTTCAACGATGGAGCCCAGGACTTCGTCGGACAGAACGGTGTCGCCTTCGTTCTTGACGATAGCGCCCAGCACGCCGTCGGCGGTGGCCAGCACTTCCAGAACGACCTTGTCGGTCTCGATGTCGACGATCAGCTCGTCACGCTTGACGGCGTCGCCCGGTTGCTTGTGCCAGGTGGCAACGGTGCCATCGGCAACCGATTCCGGGAAAGTGGGGGCTTTGATCTCGATAGCCATTGTCTGTGGTTCCTTAAATTCGGTTTCAGGTGCGCGAAGGCGTTAAACGGTAAACGCGTCTTGCAGCAGTTTTTCCTGCTGCTCGGCGTGCATCGATGCGTAACCACATGCTGGGGCAGCAGAAGCCTCACGGCCCGCGTACTCGAGTACGAGAGACTTGTTGAGGTTGCTGATGCTGCGACGCAGGTGGTGCTGGCTGCAGTACCAGGCGCCCTGGTTCATTGGCTCTTCCTGGCACCAGACCGCCGCTTTGGCGTTGGTGTAAGGAGCCAGGACTTCTTTCAAGTCGTCCTCAGGGAATGGGTACAGCTGCTCGATACGCACGATGGCGATATCTTCGCGGCCTTCGGCACGGCGTTTTTCCAGCAGGTCGTAGTAGACCTTGCCGCTGCACAGAACCACGCGCTCGACCTTTTTCGGGTCCAGTGCATCGACTTCCGGGATCACGGTCTGGAACGAACCTTCGGCCAGATCTTCCAGGGTCGAGATGGCAAGCTTGTGGCGCAGCAGCGACTTCGGCGTCAGTACTACCAGCGGCTTGCGCAGCGGGCGGATCACCTGACGGCGCAGCAAGTGGTAGATCTGTGCCGGGGTGGTCGGCATGCACACCTGAATGTTGTGCTCGGCGCACAGCTGCAGGTAACGCTCAAGACGCGCCGAGCTGTGCTCAGGGCCCTGGCCTTCGTAGCCGTGCGGCAGCAGCATGGTCAGGCCGCACAGGCGACCCCACTTGTGCTCGCCGCTGGTGATGAACTGGTCGATCACGACCTGTGCACCGTTGGCGAAGTCGCCGAACTGGGCTTCCCAGATCACCAGCGCATTGGGCGTGGTGGTCGAGTAACCGTATTCGAACGCCAGCACAGCCTCTTCCGACAGGAACGAGTCGTACAGGTCGAAGCGCGGCTGACCGTCGTACAGATGCTTCAGCGGAATGTAGGTGCCGGCATCTTTCTGGTTGTGCAGAACAGCGTGACGGTGCGAGAACGTACCGCGGCCGATGTCCTGGCCAGTCATGCGGATCGGGTGACCTTCGAACGCCAGGGTCGCGTACGCCATGGTTTCGGCGTAACCCCAGTTGATCGGCAGGCCGCCGGCTTGCATCTTCTGACGGTCTTCGTAGATCTTCGCGACCTGGCGCTGAACCACGAAGCCTTCCGGAATTTCCAGCAGCTTGGCGGACAGTTCCTGCAGGGTCTTCAGGTCGAAGCGAGTGTCGTGACGCGCAGTCCAGGCGTGGCCCAGATACGGACGCCAGTCCACGAACAGCTCTTTGTTCGGTTCCTTGACCAGCGACTTCACCACGTGCAGACCGTTGTCCAGCGCATTGCGGTATTCGTCGACCTTCGCCTGGACGCGCTCTGCATCGAGCACACCGCCCTGGGTCAGGCGATCAGCGTACAGCTCGCGAGTGGTGCGCTGCTTGGTGATCTGCTGGTACATCAGCGGCTGGGTGCCACTTGGCTCGTCCGCCTCGTTGTGGCCGCGACGGCGGTAGCAGACCAGGTCGATGACCACATCACGCTTGAACTGCATGCGATAGTCGATGGCCAGTTGGGTCACGAACAGGACCGCTTCCGGATCATCGCCATTCACATGGAGGATCGGCGCCTGGATCATCTTCGCAACGTCGGTGGCGTACTCGGTGGAACGCGAGTCCAGCGGATTGCTGATGGTGAAGCCAACCTGGTTGTTGACCACGATGTGCACAGTACCGCCGGTCTTGAAACCGCGAGTCTGCGACATCTGGAAGGTTTCCATGACCACGCCCTGACCGGCGAACGCCGCGTCACCGTGGATGGAGATCGGCAGGACTTTCTCGCCGGTTGGGTCGTTGCGACGGTCCTGGCGGGCGCGCACGGAACCCTCGACCACTGGAGAAACGATTTCCAGGTGGGACGGGTTGAATGCCATCGCCAGGTGAACTTCGCCACCGGAGGTCATCACGTTGGACGAGAAGCCCTGGTGATACTTCACGTCGCCGGAGCCCAGCTCAACCTTCTTCTTGCCTTCGAACTCGTCGAACAGTTCGCGCGGGTTCTTGCCGAAGGTGTTGACCAGCACGTTCAAGCGACCACGGTGGGCCATGCCGATCACGACTTCCTTGGTGCCATAGGAGCCGGAGCGCTGGATCAGCTCGTCGAGCATCGGAATCAGGCTTTCGCCACCTTCCAGGCCGAAACGCTTGGTGCCTGGGTACTTGGTGCCCAGGTACTTCTCCAGGCCTTCTGCCGCGGTGACACGCTCGAGCAGATGGCTCTTGATGTCGGCAGAATAGGTTGGACGGCCGCGTACGCTTTCCAGACGTTGCTGGAACCAGTGGCGCTGCTCGGAATCGGTGATGTGCGTGAATTCAGCGCCGATGGTGCGGCAATATGTCTGCTGCAACGCTTCGTGAATTTCGCGTAGGCTCGCTTCCTCTTTGCCGATGAACAGGTCGCCGGCACGGAAGGTCGTATCAAGATCGGCATTGGTCAAGCCATAATGATTGATCGACAGGTCTGCAGGTGCAGGACGCTGCCACAGTCCCAGCGGGTCCAGCTGGGATGCCTGGTGGCCACGCATCCGATAGGCCTGGATCAATCGCAGCACTTCAACTTGCTTCTTCTCGTGCTCACTGCTCACGCTACCGGCGGAAACCGGTTGGGCGCGGCGCTGGTTCTTTGCCAGCAAGACGAAATGATCGCGGATCGTCGAGTGCGAAACATCGATGGCAGTGTTGCCGTCGGCAGGCAACTTATCAAAGTAAGTGCGCCACTCTTCTGGCACAGCGTTAGGGTCGTGCAGGTAGAGCTCGTAGAGCTCTTCCACATAGGCAGCGTTACTACCGGATAGGTAGGCGCTGTTCCACATGCGCTGCATCACGCTTTCTTGCATGCTTGGTCACCCTCGGTTAGGGGAACACCACCGGCGACGACACCGAGCAAGCTTGCAGAAGTCCGAATGCAGCGACCAAAACAAGCCACTTAGGATCACGCTGATAGTCCGGGTACCAGCCCGGATGCCCCTGCTTGTCTCATTTCTTCAAAAATATAGAGCAGCCACTTTGTAAGCTACTGCTCAGGTTAGAGCCATGACGCGGGTTGAAGCCCGCGCCCTGGCTTTTACGGTACAGCGGTCCTACAGGTACAACAGCTGAATCACACGCCGCTTTGCAGAAGCATGTTACGAATGTGACCGATGGCCTTAGTCGGGTTCAGGCCTTTCGGACAAACGTTGACGCAGTTCATGATGCCCCGGCAGCGGAATACGCTGAACGGGTCATCCAGCGAAGCCAGACGCTCTGAAGTCTTGGTGTCGCGGCTGTCTGCCAGGAAGCGATAGGCTTGCAGCAGAGCGGCTGGACCCAGGAACTTGTCGGGGTTCCACCAGAAGGATGGGCAAGAGGTCGAGCAGCAAGCGCACAGGATGCACTCGTACAGACCATCGAGCTTCTCACGCTCTTCCGGCGACTGCAGACGCTCGATGGCCGGGGCCGGAGTATCGTTCTGCAGGAATGGCTTCACCTTCTCGTATTGCTTGTAGAAGATGCTCATATCGACGACCAGGTCACGGATAACCGGCAGACCTGGCAGAGGACGAATCACCAGCTTGTTCTTCTTGACCACGGCGGACAGCGGCGTGATGCACGCCAGGCCGTTCTTGCCGTTGATGTTCATGCCGTCGGAACCGCAAACGCCTTCACGGCAGGAGCGACGGTAGGAGAACCCCTCGTCCTGCTCTTTGATCAGGGCCAGCACGTCCAGCACCATCAAGTCCTTGCCACCGGTGTCGACCTGGAAAACCTGGGTTTTCGGAGCCGAGTCGGTGTCAGGGTTGTAACGATAAACTTCAACTTGCAACATATCGATCACCCTTTAGTAAGTCCGGACTTTTGGTTCGAAAGTCGGAACAGTCTTCGGCGAGAAGTTGACCGCACGCTTGGCAACGCGCTTCTCACCCGGGAAGTACAGGGTGTGGCACAGCCAGTTTTCGTCGTCACGGTCTTCAAAGTCTTCACGGGCGTGAGCGCCGCGGGACTCTTTGCGCACTTCGGCAGCGATGGCAGTGGCTTCGGCCACTTCCAGCAGGTTCTGCAGCTCAAGTGCTTCGATACGCGCAGTGTTGAAAGCTTGAGACTTGTCGTTGATCTTGACGTTGGCGATGCGTTCGCGCAGATCGGCCAATTGGGCAATACCCTTCTGCATGTATTCGCCGGTACGGAATACACCGAAGTAGTTCTGCATGCAGCTCTGCAGCTCGCGACGCAGGGTAGCGACGTCTTCGCCGGTGGTGCGCTCGTTGAGCTTGGCCAGGCGGTTCAGTGCAACGTCCACATCGGTATCGCTGGCATCGCGGTATTCGATACCGTCGGTCAGCGCTTTTTCCAGGTGCAGGCCAGCCGCACGACCGAATACCACCAGGTCGAGCAGCGAGTTGCCGCCCAGGCGGTTGGCACCGTGTACCGATACGCAAGCCACTTCACCCACTGCGAACAGGCCAGGGATGATGGTGTCTTCGCCAGCGGCGTTCTGAGTGATGGCCTGGCCATGGATGTTGGTGGCAACGCCGCCCATCATGTAGTGGCAGGTAGGAACGACCGGCACCGGAGCGACGACAGGGTCGACGTGGGCGAAGGTCTTGGACAGCTCGCAGATACCAGGCAGGCGGCTGTGCAGCACTTCCTCGCCCAGGTGATCCAGCTTGAGCATCACATGGTCGCCATTAGGGCCACAGCCGTTGCCAGCGATGATTTCCTTGACCATGGAACGCGCCACTACGTCGCGGCCCGCCAGGTCTTTGGCGTTAGGAGCATAACGCTCCATGAAACGCTCGCCGTGCTTGTTGATCAGGTAACCACCTTCACCACGGCAACCTTCGGTTACCAGTACACCGGCGCCGGCGATGCCGGTCGGGTGGAACTGCCACATCTCGATGTCTTGCACCGGAACGCCAGCACGCAGGGCCATGCCCACGCCGTCGCCGGTGTTGATCAGGGCGTTGGTGGTGGAGGCGTAGATACGGCCCGCACCGCCGGTGGCCAGAACGGTGGCCTTGGACTTGATGTACAGGGTCTCGCCGGTTTCGATGCAGATCGCGATCACACCAACGAATGCGCCGTCCTGGTTCTTCACCAGGTCAACTGCGTAGTACTCGTTGAGGAAAGTGGTACCGGCTTTCAGGTTGCCCTGATACAGGGTGTGCAGCAGTGCGTGACCGGTACGGTCGGAAGCAGCGCAGGTACGGGCAGCCTGGCCACCCTTGCCGTAGTCCTTGGACTGACCGCCGAAAGGACGCTGGTAGATACGACCGGTTTCGGTGCGGGAGAACGGCAGGCCCATGTGATCCAGCTCGAAGACCGCAGCCGGACCTTCCTGACACATGTACTCGATAGCGTCCTGGTCGCCGATGTAGTCGGAACCCTTGACGGTATCGTACATGTGCCAGCGCCAGTCATCGTTCGGATCCGCCGAGGCGATCGCGCAGGTGATGCCACCCTGGGCAGATACAGTGTGCGAACGAGTCGGGAAAACCTTGGTGATCACCGCGGTTTTATGGCCGCCCTGGGCCAGCTGCAGCGCAGCACGCATGCCAGCGCCGCCGCCGCCAATGATGATGGCGTCGAAAGAAATGGTTGGAATGTTAGCCATGAATCAGATACCCCAGAGAATCTGCACACCCCAGACGAAGTAAGCGAACATTGCGACGCCGCATACTGCCTGGAAAAGGAAACGTACTGCTGTCGCCGACTTGCCCAGCGCCATATGCGTCAGGTAGTCAGTCGAGATAGTCCACATGCCGACCCAGGCGTGAGCGCCCAGGGCCACCATGGCCAGCAGACTGAAGATACGCATCCAGTTGTTTGCGAACAGGCCATGCCACTGGGTGTAGTCAATGCCCGGATTCGCTACGAGGTATCCGATCAGGAAAATGAAATAAGCCGCGAGAACGACCGCAGACACACGCTGCGCCATCCAGTCATAAAGGCCTGAACGCGACAGGTTCGTAACGCTGGTTACCATATCCAAACTCCCGCCAGAACGATTACCACCACGGATACGGCGATAACGATTTTCGAGCCCAGCTTGCCGCCTTCCAGCGTCTCACCGATGCCCATGTCCATAATCAGATGGCGTACACCCGCCACCAGGTGGTACAGCAAGGCGGACAGGAGGCCCCATGCAACGAATTTGGCCAGCGGACTGGTCAAGCACGCCTTCACCTCGGCATAACCTTCCTCGGAGCCCAGGGACTTGCTCAATGCGTACAGCATGATGCCGATGCCCAGGAAGAGAATGATGCCGGAAACACGGTGGAGAAACGACGTAACGCCGGTAATGGGGAGTTTGATGGTCCTTAGGTCTAGGTTTACAGGTCGTTGGCTATTCACGGCTTTTTTTCACACTGAAGAGCCCCTAACAATCAGGGCAAAGTTGTTGGGGAGTGCACTGGTCAGGTAACCACCACCCAGGGAGTGCGACCCCCATCAAAACGGGCCCAGAAGCCCATGGCGGTCGGTGGCCGAGTATAGACAGTTAGGCTACTAATGACAACGCAAACACCTTCCCCTAATAGCTGATTGCGTTACCTTCATAAAAGGCGTAAATGGCAGTGAATTTCGCTAAAAAATCCCTCCCAAAGCCTTCTGGGACAAGACTTTAGGCAAATTGACATTCGGATTTATCTCACTATAGTGGTGCGGGCCCTGCGTGGGGGGTCTGTCTGATGATTTCAAGCATAAATAGGAGGCCACATGGCTGACAAAAAAGCGCAGTTGATCATCGAGGGCGCAGCCCCCGTCGAGCTGCCCATTTTAACCGGCACCGTTGGTCCCGATGTAATCGATGTTCGGGGCCTGACGGCCACGGGCCGCTTCACTTTTGACCCGGGTTTCATGTCGACCGCCTCCTGCGAGTCGAAGATCACCTACATCGACGGCGACCAGGGTATCCTGCTGCATCGCGGCTACCCGATCGAACAACTGGCTGAAAAGTCGGACTACCTGGAAACCTGCTACCTGCTGCTCAACGGCGAACTGCCGAATGCCGAGCAGAAGGCCCAGTTCGTCAGCACCGTGAAGAACCACACCATGGTTCACGAGCAGCTGAAGAGCTTCTTCAACGGTTTCCGTCGTGATGCCCACCCGATGGCGGTCATGTGCGGCGTAGTCGGTGCACTCTCGGCGTTCTACCACGACTCCCTGGACATCAATAACCCGCAGCACCGCGAGATTTCCGCCGTGCGCCTGGTTGCCAAGATGCCGACCCTGGCAGCGATGGTCTACAAGTACTCCATGGGCCAGCCGATGATGTACCCGCGCAACGACCTGTCGTACGCGGAAAACTTCCTGCACATGATGTTCAACACCCCGTGCGAGATCAAACCGATCAGCCCGGTACTGGCCAAGGCAATGGACCGGATCTTCATCCTCCACGCCGACCACGAGCAGAACGCCTCCACCTCCACCGTACGCCTGGCAGGCTCTTCGGGCGCCAACCCGTTCGCCTGTATCGCTGCCGGCATCGCAGCACTCTGGGGCCCGGCTCACGGCGGCGCCAACGAAGCCGTGCTGACCATGCTCGATGAAATCGGCGATGTCTCGAACATCGACAAGTTCATCGCCAAGGCCAAGGACAAGAACGACCCGTTCAAGCTCATGGGCTTCGGTCACCGCGTGTACAAGAACCGCGACCCTCGCGCCACCGTGATGAAGCAGACCTGCGACGAAGTACTCAAGGAACTGGGCATCAACAACGATCCACAACTCCAACTGGCCATGCGCCTGGAAGAGATCGCCCTGACCGACCCGTACTTCATCGAACGCTCGCTGTACCCGAACGTCGACTTCTATTCGGGGATCATCCTCAAGGCCATCGGCATTCCAACCAGCATGTTCACCGTGATCTTCGCCCTGGCGCGTACCGTCGGCTGGATCTCGCACTGGAAAGAAATGCTCTCCAGCCCCTACAAGATCGGCCGTCCTCGCCAGCTGTACACCGGCTACGAGTCGCGCGACATCACCAAGCTGGAAGACCGCAAGTAAGACCGGCCTTGCACTACCGTTCTTAGCTCCATCGAATACGGCCTCTGTTCAGAGGCCGTATTTTTTTGCCCCTGCCCTGCCTTTGCATAAAGCCACTTCGCCGTCACGACCACCAAGCCCTGGCATCGAGCCATCCCCTCACACCACACCACAACCCTGCGGTCATTTCCCGGGCAATGAAAAATGCCCCGGCCTTTCGACCAGGGCATTTCGCCATCACTTTGCCTCTATATAGAAGCCGAACGTCGGAGACCGCTTAGTGCGATACCGCACCACTGGCACCCAGACCGGTTTGCGAACGCACGAACTGCGGGAAGAACAACGCCCTTTCGTTGGCCGCAGAGGCCGACTTGTCGGTGATGGAGAAGAACCAGATACCAACGAAGGCGATAAGCATCGAGAACAACGCCGGGTACTCATACGGATAGATCGGCTTCTCGTGATGCAGGATCTGCACCCAGATGGTCGGACCGAGGATCATCAGCGCCACTGCGCTTATCAGCCCCATCCAGCCACCGATCATGGCACCACGGGTGGTCAGCTTCTTCCAGTACATGGAAAGCAGCAGCACCGGGAAGTTGCAACTGGCCGCGATGGAGAACGCCAGGCCCACCATGAAGGCGATGTTCTGGCTCTCGAACAGAATGCCCAGGCCGATGGCCAGCACACCCAGGGTCACCGTGGTGATCTTGGACACGCGGATCTCGTCTTTCTCGTTGGCCTTGCCCTTCTTGAGCACGCTGGCGTACAGGTCATGGGAGACCGCCGAAGCGCCTGCCAGGGTCAAGCCGGCAACCACCGCCAGGATAGTGGCAAAGGCCACCGCCGAGATGAAGCCCAGGAACACGCTGCCACCCACGGCATTGGCCAGGTGCACCGCCGCCATGTTGTTACCGCCCAGCAAGGCGCCCGCGGCATCCTTGAAGTCTGGATTGGTACTCACCAGCAGGATCGCGCCAAAACCGATGATGAAGGTCAGGATGTAGAAGTAACCGATGAAACCGGTGGCATAGAGCACGCTCTTGCGGGCTTCCTTAGCATCGCTCACGGTGAAGAAGCGCATCAGGATATGCGGCAGGCCCGCAGTACCGAACATCAGCGCCAGGCCCAGCGAGAACGCAGAGATCGGATCCTTCACCAGGCCGCCCGGGCTCATGATCGCCTCACCCTTGGGGTGGACCTTGATTGCTTCGGAGAACAGCGTGTTGAAATCGAAATTGACGTGCTTCATCACCATCAAGGCCATGAACGACGCGCCGGAGAGCAGCAGGACCGCCTTGATGATCTGCACCCAGGTGGTGGCCAGCATGCCGCCGAACAATACGTACAGGCACATCAGGATGCCCACCAGGATCACTGCGACGTGGTAGTCGAGGCCGAACAGCAACTGGATCAGCTTGCCGGCACCCACCATCTGCGCAATCAGGTAGAACGCCACCACCACCAGCGAACCACAGGCCGACAAGGTGCGGATCTGGGTCTGCCCGAGGCGATAGGACGCCACGTCGGCAAAGGTGTACTTGCCCAGGTTGCGCAAGCGCTCGGCGATCAGGAACAGAATGATCGGCCAGCCCACCAAAAAGCCGATGGAGTAGATCAGCCCGTCATAGCCGGAGGTGAACACCAGGGCGGAAATCCCCAGGAAGGACGCCGCCGACATGTAGTCGCCCGCAATCGCCAGGCCATTCTGGAAACCGGTGATCTTGCCACCCGCCGCATAGTAGTCGGCGGCCGACTTGTTGCGCTTGGAAGCCCAGTAGGTGATGCACAAGGTGGCACCGACGAACACCACGAACATCACGATCGCCGATACGTTGAGGGGTTGCTTGTGGACCTCGCCCGTCAGGGCGTCAGCGGCCCATAGGGCCGGGGCGAACGCGGCAAGGCCGAGTGCAGCGAATAGACGGCGGATCATTGCTGAGCCTCCTTCAGGATCGCCTTGTTCAGCTCGTCGAACTCACCGTTGGCGCGCCGCACATAGATGGCCGTCAAGATGAAGGCCGAGACAATCAAGCCAACGCCGATGGGGATGCCCCAGGTGATGGAAGAGGTAGGACTGAGCTTGGCCCCCAGGATCTGGGGCCCGTAGGCGATCAGCAGAATGAAAGCCGAGTAAAGCCCAAGCATGATCGCCGAAAGAATCCAGGCGAACCGCTCCCGCTTGCTGACCAGCTCCTTGAAACGCGGGCTGTTTTGAATCGAGAGGTAAATGCTGTCGTTCATTGTTTTTATCCTCGCAGCACAGATTTTAGGTGGAACCTAATCCACTCTATGCGGCTATCCGGCAGGTTCTAGACGACCTTAGTATTAGAACGACATTAACCCCCGCGCCAATTCTCCCCCGCAAAAAAACAGGGCCATCCGCGACTTTGCCGCGAATGGCCCCGAGACCCTTGATATAGACGCTGCGCTGCTATTTAGCCGTCCATTCGGCCACTCGATCAGCGTGCTTGCCGACCCAATCCTTGGCCGCAACATCAGGCTTGGCGCCCTCCTGGATGGCCAGCATCACTTCGCCAATTTCGTCTTTCGAAGCCCACTGGAACTTCTTCAGGAACGCTGCCACCTCCGGCGCCTTCTTCGCCAGATCCTTGCTACCGATGCTGTTGACGGTTTCAGCGGCGCCATACACGCCTTTGGGGTCATCGAGAAAGCGCAGTTTCCACTTGGCGAACATCCAGTGCGGCACCCAGCCCGTCACCGCGATGGACTCCTGCTTCTCCTCGGCACGGCTCAGTTCGGCGATCATCGCCGCCCCGGAGCTGGCTTGCAGCTTGTAGTCCAGCCCGTAGTCCTTGATCGCCTGGTCGGTCTTGAGCATGACGCCGGAGCCGGCGTCGATACCCACGATCTTGCTCTTGAAGCTGGTATCGGTCTTGAGATCCTCGATGGATTTGGCCTTGACGTACTCCGGCACGATCAGCCCGATCTTGGCGTCCTTGAAGTTGGGGCCATAGTCCACCACCTTGTCTTTGTTCTTGGCCCAGTACTCGCCATGGGTCACCGGCAGCCAGGCCGACAGCATCGCATCGAGCTTGCCGGTGGCCACGCCCTGCCACATGATCCCGGTCGCCACCGCCTGCAGCTTGACGTCATAACCGAGCTTCTTGATCACCTCCGCGGCCACGTAGGTCGTCGCCACGCTATCGGACCAGCCATCGACATAGCCGATGCTCAGGGTCTTGCTGTCGGCGCTGGCCAAGCTGGAGCCAAGGGCAAGTACCATTGCGGCACCTACGCCTAAGAGTCGTCGCATCTTCATCGTTACTTCCCCGAAAAGTGCAGTGCCGGGCGGCTGCCGGGCACATCAACGTATGGTTATGGTGCTCGGCGCCTCCGTCACGCCTCACCGCGAACGCGTTCGATCATCAGCGGAGTACTGATGCCTGGATCATCAACCCGCCACCATCCGCGACCTGCTCTGGCTGCGACCTCAAGGCAACAAGCAGCGACATCAGAAAGCCAGTAGCCAGCATCCGCCTCTCAGGGCCAGCAGGTCCGCCCGAACTTTGCATGCCTGGATCATGCCGGCCACCAAGCTGCGGGCGAATGCAGGTAAGATGCCGGGCTTCGTTCCCCTGACGGCCTGACCATGCCCGCCACCCCTCGTTTTCCCGCCCTCGCCTATCTGCTTGCCTGCCTGCTGGGCCTGATCGCCCTCTGCAGCTACTGGTACGGCCTCGGCCAGCCGGTGCAATTGCCGGATGTCGCCAGCGCCAGCCACAAGTTGCAATGCGCCTCCTACACCCCGTTCGACAAGGACCAGTCGCCATTCGACCAGCCATTCAAGCTGCGGCCCGAACGCATGGATGCCGACCTGGCGCTGCTGGCCACCCGCTTCGAGTGCATCCGCACCTACTCCATGAGCGGCCTGGAAGCCTTGCCGGAACTGGCGCGCAAGCACGGCCTGAAGCTGATGATCGGCGCCTGGATCAACAGCAATCCGGTGGACAGCGAGAAAGAGGTCGATCTGTTGATCGCCTCAGCCAACGCCAATCCGGACGTGGTCAGCGCGGTGATCGTCGGCAATGAAGCGCTGCTGCGCAAGGAGGTCACCGGCCCACAGCTGGCGCGCCTGATCCTCAAGGTCAAGCACAACGTCAAGCAGCCGGTGACCTACGCCGACGTCTGGGAGTTCTGGCTCAAGCATCCCGAAATCGCCCCCGCCGTGGACTTCCTGACCATCCACCTGCTGCCCTACTGGGAAGACGATCCATCGAACATCGACGTAGCCCTCAATCATGTGGCCGAAGTACGCCAGGTGTTCGGCAACCGCTTCGCCCCCAAGGACGTACTGATCGGTGAAACCGGCTGGCCCAGCGAGGGCCGCCAGCGCGAAACCGCACTCCCCAGCCGGGTCAACGAGGCCAGGTTCATCCGCGGTTTCGTCGCCCTGGCAGAACAGAACGGCTGGCACTACAACCTGATCGAGGCCTTCGACCAACCCTGGAAGCGCGCCAGCGAAGGGGCAGTCGGCGGCTACTGGGGGCTGTTCGATGCCAATCGCCAAGACAAGGGCATCCTCGCCGGGCCGGTCTCCAACCTGCCTTTCTGGCCGCTGTGGCTGGGACTGGGAGCGGTGATCTTCGCCAGCACCCTGGTACTCGGCGGTCGAGTCCGCAGCGCCAAAGCCGCCCTACTGCTGCCATTGCTGGGGGCCCTGGCGGCCTGCAGCATCGGTACCTTCGCAGAACTGACGCGAGTCACCAGCCGTTTCGCCGGCGAATGGGCCTGGGCAGCCTTGCTACTGGGTCTGAACCTGCTGGTCCTGGCTCACTGCGCACTGGCCCTGAGCCCACGTGAAGGCTGGCGCCAACGGCTCTTCACGACCCTGGAGAAGCGCGCCGGCTGGTGGCTGGCGGCAGCCGGCTTCGCCGCGGCGGTGATGGCACTGGAACTGGTATTCGATCCGCGTTATCGCAGCTTCCCCAGTGCCGCCCTGCTGCTGCCGGCGCTGGCATTCGTGTGCCGGCCAGTACGAGTGCCACGTCGCGAGATAGCCCTGCTGACCTTCATCATCGGTGCGGCCATCGCACCCCAGCTGTACCAGGAAGGCCTGGCCAACCAGCAAGCCTGGGGATGGGCGCTGGTCAGCCTGCTAATGGTCGCCGCCCTGTGGCGCAGCCTGAGGGCCCGTATCGCCTGAAACCGACGGGCTAACAGCGCCTGGCACGTACCAGGCGCAGGCTCGCGAGCACCAGGGCAAATACCGCCAGGGTGGTGTTGTACAGCACCAACGCCGGAATGGCGGCCAGCAACGCCAGCGCCGCCAGCCCCCAGCCAGCGCGTCCGGGCACGACGAACGCCAGGAGCGCCGCTCCCAGGGCGCTCCAACCCAGTACTTTGAAGTGGATCATCCATCCCAGGCTGGAACGCAGGGAACACTCCCAGCGACCGGCCTCGTCGATACAGACGCCCACCCAGCGAGCGTCCTCCATGAAGCCGTAACGCAGGCCATAGCTGGCGGCCAGCCACAACGGCAAGGCAACGAGCAGGACAATCACGGGAAAGCGGCTAGACATGCAACACTCCGAACAATCAAAACGGCGCCCAGCATAATGCTCCGGCCACGCTTGGCAAGCACGACGCACAGATAGCTGTTCAGCTCGGGGTGGCAACGTGTATCGTCCGGCTACTATCACCCCGGCCAGATGCACCCAGGCGTTATTTGAACCAGCCATGGCACTTCGTCAGCAGCCCGGTGGTCATAGCCTGCGAACCTCATTCGGCACCTTCCTTCTAGGGATACAGTCATGCTTCGTTCCTTGCGCTTCGCCGCCCTGTTCGGCGGCCTTATCCTGAGTGCGTCCGCACTGGCGGTCGATGTCGACCCGGCCGGCTACGGCTATCCATTGACCAATCCCTTCGAAGCCACCATCGTCACCACGCCGCCGGACCTGCGCCCGGAGCTGCCTTCCGATGAAGACATCCGTCAGTCGGACTACAGCCTGACCCTGCGCCCGGAGCGTGAATTCACCCTCCCGGACAATTTCTGGGCGGTGAAGAAGCTCACCTACCGCATCGCCACCCAGGACCATGCAGCCCCGCTGATCTTCCTGATCGCCGGTACTGGCGCACGCTACGACAGCACACTCAACGAATACCTGAAGAAGCTCTACTACAAGGCCGGCTACCACGTGGTGCAGCTGTCCTCGCCCACCAGCTTCGACTTCATCAGCGCCGCCTCGCGCTTCGCCACCCCGGGCGTGACCGCCGAGGACGCCCAGGATCTCTACCGGGTCATGCAGGCTGTGCGGGCACAGAATGCCAAGCTGCCGATCACTGATTTCTACCTCACCGGCTACAGCCTCGGCGCCCTGGATGCCGCGTTCGTCAGCAAGCTCGACGAAACCCGGCGTACCTTCAACTTCAAGAAAGTCCTGCTGCTCAACCCTCCGGTCAACCTCTACACCTCGATCACCAACCTCGACAAACTGGTGCAGACCGAGGTCAAGGGCATCAACAACAGCACTACCTTCTACGAACTGATGCTGGCCAAGCTCACCCGCTACTTCCAGCAGAAGGGCTACATCGACCTGACCGATGCCCTGCTCTACGACCTGCAGCAATCCAAGCAGCACCTGAGCAACGAGCAGATGGCGATGCTGATCGGCACCTCCTTCCGCTTCTCGGCGGCTGACATCGCCTTCACCTCGGACCTGATCAACCGTCGCGGCCTGATTACCCCGCCCAAGTACCCGATCCGCGAGGGCACCAGCCTCACGCCCTTCCTCAAGCGTGCCCTGCAATGCGACTTCGACTGCTACCTGACCGAGCAAGTGATCCCGATGTGGCGCGCCCGCACCGATGGCGGCAGCCTGCTGCAACTGGTCGACCAGGTCAGCCTCTACGCCCTGCAGGATTACCTCAAGGCCAGCCCGAAGATCGCCGTGATGCATAACGCCGACGACGTGATCCTGGGCCCCGGCGACCTGGGCTTCCTGCGCCGGACCTTTGGCGAGCGCCTGACCGTCTACCCCCATGGTGGCCACTGCGGCAACCTCAACTACCGCGTCAACAGCGACGCCATGCTGGAGTTCTTCCGTGGCTAAACATCTCCTGCTTATCGCTGCGTTGCTCTGCACAGGCTATGCCCAGGCCGATAACAGCCTGGCCGGCACCACCACCGCCCCCGATCCCGACGGGTTCACCGAGCCACTGCAACAACTCAAGTTCAACCCGGGCCTGGACCAGCGTGAATTCGAACGCTCGACCCTCAGTGCACTGAACGTCTATGACCCGCTGGAGTCCTGGAACCGCCGGGTCTATCACTTCAACTACCGCTTCGACCAATGGGTGTTCCTGCCTGTTGTAGATGGCTACCGCTACGTGACGCCAAGGTTCCTGCGCACCGGGGTCAGCAACTTCTTCAACAACCTGGGCGACGTGCCCAACCTGCTCAACAGCCTGTTGCAGTTCAAGGGCCAGCGCTCGATGGAAACCACGGCCCGCCTGCTGCTCAACACCACCATCGGCATCGCCGGCCTGTGGGACCCGGCCACCAAGATGGGCCTGCCGCGCCAGAGCGAAGACTTCGGCCAGACCCTGGGTTTCTATGGCGTTCCTGGCGGGGCCTACCTGGTGCTGCCAATCCTCGGCCCCTCGAACCTGCGCGACACCGCCGGCCTGGCAGTGGACTACACCGCCGAATCGGCGATCAACTTCCTCAATGTCGCCGAAGTCAGCAAGAACCATCCGGAGCTCTGGCTGCTGCGCGGTGTCGACAAGCGCTACCAGACCAACTTCCGCTACGGCGAGCTGAACTCGCCGTTCGAGTACGAACAAGTGCGCTACGTCTATACCGAAGCCCGCAAGCTGCAGATCGCCGAGTAAGTGCCCGGCCGCCCTTCCATCGGAGGGCGGCCAGTTCCCGCCATTCAGCCATACCTTTCAACCGGCCCCGCCAGGCTCGAAACAACCATTGGCAGCCTCAGGCAATGTAGATACGATGCTAATCGTTAGCTAGCTATCTATGTGACCCCAACATGAAACTGCCGACTTTTCGTGTCGCCGATACCTGGCAAGCCCTCTTCGCTCCCGCCCCCTCGGACCTGCTGTTCGCCACCCGGAACCTGATTGCCGGTGGACTGGCGCTCTACCTGGCCCTGCGCCTGGATTTTCAACAACCGCAATGGGCCCTGACCACCGTGTTCATCGTCAGCCAATCCAGCAGCGGCATGGTCCTGGCCAAGGGGGCTTATCGTCTCTTGGGCACGGTGATCGGAGCCCTGGCATCGATCCTGCTCATCGGTCTGCTGGGCCAGGCACCGCTGCTGTTCCTGCTGGTCATGGCCCTGTGGCTGGCCTTGTGTACCACCGGCGCCTCGCTGCTGCGAAACCATGCCGCCTACGGATTCGTGCTGGCCGGCTATACCGCGGCAATCATTGCCCTGCCCGCCACCGTGGCGCCCTTGCAGGTGTTCGACCAGGCGGTGGCACGTTGTTCGGAGATCGGCTTGGGGATCATTTGCGCCTGCGTGGCCAGCCTCGTGCTCTGGCCACGCCGGGTCGAGCAGGCCCTCGCCGCCCAGGGCCGGGCAGCCTGGCTGGCCGGGCGCCGCGCCGCAGCGTCGGAACTGTTGGGGGATGACCAGCGCCAGGGCCTGCTGCTCGCCCTGGGCAGCATCGTCACCGTGGATGCCCAGCGCGATCACGCCTGGTTCGAGGGCGCACAGGGGCGCCGCCGTTCCCAGGCATTGCGCGTTCTGAGTCGTGACCTGCTGGGCCTGCTGCGCGCCGCCAGGAGCGTGGCCCGACAGCGACAGTTGCTCGAACCGCAAGAGGCACAATCGGTGCAAGCGCTGATCCGCGAAACCAGCCAGGCCCTGGCAGCCGAGCATGAGTCGCCCTTGGCCGCCCTGGCCCAGCGCCTGGAACAAGGCTTGGCCGATCGCTCGCAATCGACCGAAGCCCGTCTCTGCCTGCTGCAACTGTCCCAGGTGCTGGACCTGGTGGCGCAAAGTGCTCGTAGCGTCAGTGCCCTGGAACAGGGCCTGGTTCCTCCCGGCGCCCCAGGAGCCTTGTCCTGGCACCGAGACCTTGAGCAAGGCTTGCTGGGCGGATTGCGCAGTGCCCTGGCCTTTCTCGCCGTGGCCGCTTTCTGGCTCCTTTGCGCCTGGCCTTCGGGCCTGGGGGCGGTCTCCATCTGCGGTGTGGTGCTAAGTCTGTTCGCCGGCCGCGAGAACCCTGCAGCAGCCTGCCTGAACTTCCTCAAGGGTATCGCCCTGTCGGTTCCTGTCGCAGGCTTCGTCGGCCTCGGCCTGCTCCCCGGCTGGGATGGCTTTCCCCTGCTGTACCTGGGCCTTGGCGTGCCGCTATTTTTCGCGTCGCTCTGCATGAGCCGGCCGAAACTGGCACCGATCGCGTCGGCCTTCTGCATTTTCTTCGTCAACAACGTCGGCCCCGGCAACCTGATGACCTATGACCTGGCCGCCTTCCTGAACAAGGCCATGGCCACCCTGGTGGGCGTCGCTATTGCCGTGGTGGTGCTGCGCCTGGTCAGCCTGAGCCCGGGGGAGCATCACTACCGCCGGATGTTCAAAGCCTCCTTGTTCGACCTGGCACAGCTCACTTCAAGGCCGCTGGAGCAGGCCGAAAGCTGGTTCGGCGGACGCATGGCCGATCGCCTGATCCGCGTGTCCCGGTATTGGCAGATGCAACCCGAGAACCGCCGCGACCACTGGGACAATGGCCTCCAGGGGCTGGACCTGGGAGACGAGCTGCTACAGCTGCGCGGCTGCCTGGACACCACTCGCGGCGCCCTGGCCATCGAGCGTGATCGCTATCTGAATCACCTGGCGATGCTGCTCAGGAGCGGCGGCCCTACGACCCTGCGCCACGACCAACTGGATGGCCCGACGCGATCCTTGCTCCAGGCACTGGCAACCGCCCCCAACCTCCCCGAAACCTCACGGGAGATGGCCCACGCTGCGCTCATGCAGTTGCAGGCCACCTGGCGCCGCTGGTGCCGCCAACAGGCACAAGCCCCACGCCCGGAGGCAGAGCAAGCCGCGGCCTGAGGCCAGGCTCAACCGCGCAGGCCACGCCAGAGCTTGCCCGCCAGCGTCACCGCCGCCAGCACCAGAGCCCCGGCAATGACCCCGACCACGGCATTGAGCAGGGTCGGCGTCAGCACCGCAACGGCGCCGAGCAGCGAGGCACTGCGCCCGGCCAGGTCTTCGATCAGGTGATGCAAGGCGGGAACCCCATGGGTCAGGATGCCGCCGCCGACCATGAACATCGCGGCAGTACCGATCACCGACAGGCTCTTCATCATCAATGGCGCCGCCCGCAGGATCGCCGCGCCAACTCGCCTGGCCAGGGCCCCAGGCTTGCCTGCCAGCCACAGCCCCAGGTCATCGAGCTTGACGATACCGGCCACCAGGCCATAGACCCCCACCGTCATCACCACCGCGATTCCCGAAAGCACCACTACCTGCTGGGCCAGCGAAGCGCCGGCCACGGTGCCCAGGGTGATGGCGATGATTTCTGCGGAGAGAATGAAGTCAGTGCGGATCGCTCCCTTGATCTTGTCCTGTTCGAAGGCCACCAGGTCCAGCGACGGATCGACCTGCGCCTGTTGGCTTTGCACAGGCTCGGCACCCGCATCGGCGGCGTGCAGGTACTTGTGCGCCAGTTTCTCGAAACCCTCGAAACACAGGTAGGCGCCACCGAGCATCAACAAGGGCGTCACCAGCCAGGGCGCCAGGGCACTGATGGCCAGCGCCGCCGGTACCAGGATCAGCTTGTTGCGAAACGAGCCCTTGGCAACGGCCCAGACCACCGGAATCTCGCGCTCGGCACGAACACCCGATACCTGCTGGGCGTTGAGGGCCAGGTCATCCCCCAGGACCCCGGCGGTCTTCTTCGCCGCCATCTTGCTCATCAAGGCCACGTCATCCAGCACCGCGGCGATATCGTCGATCAAGACCAGCAAACTGCTTCCTGCCATGGGCCAGGCTTCCCTTCGTCAAATGAGGCCGCAGCATAGCCTGTGGCATAGGCTACCGGCGAGATAGCGACCGGCTCCGCCATGCCCCCTATAAGCGTCGATTGCTCCAGGAGCGCATGCGCTCGCCCTTGCCCCAAAAGCCCCCTTCAACTCGGAAAAAAGCTGCCCAGTGGGCATTCTTGAGCCTCTCGCAACCCCGGTGCTACCATGCGCAACCGCCCGAACAGGCAAGGAATCCCCTGGTTTATGAGCACCATCCGCGAGCGCAATAAAGAACTGATTCTGCGAGCCGCCAGCGAAGAGTTTGCCGACAAGGGCTTCGCTGCGACCAAGACCAGCGACATCGCCGCCAAGGCCGGGTTGCCCAAGCCCAACGTCTACTACTACTTCAAGTCCAAGGAAAACCTCTATCGCGAGGTGCTCGAAAGCATCATCGAACCCATTCTCCAGGCCTCCACTCCATTCAACGCCGACGGCGTGCCCAGCGAGGTGCTCAGCGGCTACATTCGCTCGAAGATCCACATCTCCCGCGACCTGCCCTTCGCCTCCAAGGTGTTCGCCAGCGAGATCATGCATGGCGCGCCGCACCTGAGCCCGGACCAGGTGGAACAGCTCAACGCCCAGGCCAAGCACAACATCGAGTGCATCCAGACCTGGATCGACCGTGGCCAGATCGCGCCCCTGGATCCGCACCACCTGATGTTCAGCATCTGGGCCGCGACCCAGACCTACGCCGACTTCGACTGGCAGATCTCGGTGGTCACCGGCAAGGCCAAGCTGGCTGACGAAGATTACGAAGCCGCCGCCCAGACCATCATCCGCCTGGTACTCAAGGGCTGCGAGCCCGAATCCGCATAACCCGCCCTCCTGGCGCCGCCCGGTTCAAGGACGCCATGGGGTTCCCGCAGGCTGCGTACGGCTCGGCACGAGCCCCCTGGTGGCTATCGGCAATTAACCTGAGGTACCGCGTCGCCCGGTTTGGCGGGCGACGCGCACCCGATCGAAGCCTCGCAGGTTCGACAGCGGCTACACGTACTGCGCGACCTAGGCGCTGACGCCTGCATCCGCGGCCAGGCCCTGAGCTTCGATGGCGCTGATGGCGCACTGCTCATCGATGTCCGAGGTATCGCCACTGATGCCGATGGCGCCGATCACCAAGCCCGCCTGATCACGAATCAATACCCCGCCCGGCGCCGGTACCACGCTGCCCTGCCCCAGGCTGTTGAGTGCGCCGATGAAGGCCGGGCGCTGCTGGGCATCCAGCGCCAGCAGGCGCGAACCCTTGCCCAGGGCGATCGCCCCCCAGGCCTTGCCGATGGCGATCTGTGGGCGCAGCAGGCTAGCGCCATCCTCCCTTTGCAAGGTCACCAGATGACCACCGGCATCGAGTACCGCGATGGCCAGTGGCGCGGCACTGATCTTGCGCCCCGCCTGGATGGCCTGGTTGGCCAGGTTGATTGCGACTTTCAAGGTTAAAGCGCTCATGGGTGCCGTCCTCATCTTGTTATTGGAAAGCCTGGTGGAGCTCATTTCAGGAGAAGCTCGATGCAACGAATAGAACACAATGAACTTTGTTTTTGTATACAATAATTGTTGAAATATAGCCCATGCGACAAAATGACACCGGTTTATCGGGGCTAAACACGCAGCCGTCTGCTTCCAAGAAAAGCCATTGACCTGCGCAGCCCGCCGTGAATACACTCTGCGCAAAGCCACTTGTATACAATTACAAAACGTAAGAGGCACAAAACCATGAGCAAAATGAGAGCAATCGAAGCCGCCGTTCTGGTGATGCGCCGTGAAGGGGTCGACACCGCCTTTGGCATCCCGGGCGCTGCCATCAACCCGCTGTACTCCGCACTGCAGAAAGTCGGCGGCATCGATCATGTGCTCGCTCGCCACGTCGAAGGCGCCTCGCACATGGCCGAGGGCTACACCCGCACCAAGGCCGGCAACATCGGCGTGTGCATCGGCACCTCGGGCCCCGCCGGCACCGACATGGTCACCGGCCTGTACAGTGCCTCGGCCGACTCCATCCCGATCCTCTGCATCACCGGCCAGGCTCCCCGTGCCCGCCTGCACAAGGAAGACTTCCAGGCCGTGGACATCACCAGCATCGTCAAGCCGGTGACCAAGTGGGCCACCACCGTGCTGGAGCCGGGCCAGGTGCCCTACGCCTTCCAGAAAGCCTTCTATGAAATGCGCTCCGGCCGCCCTGGCCCGGTACTGATCGACCTGCCGTTCGACGTGCAGATGGCGGAAATCGAATTCGATATCGACGCCTACCAGCCCCTGCCCCTGGCTAAGCCCTCGGCCACCCGGGTCCAGGCCGAGAAAGCCCTGGCCCTACTGGCCCAGGCCGAACGGCCGTTGCTGGTGGCCGGCGGCGGGGTGATCAACGCCGATGCCAGCGAGCTGCTGGTGGAGTTCGCCGAGCTGACCGGCATCCCAGTGATCCCGACCCTGATGGGCTGGGGCAGCATTCCCGACGATCACCCGCAGATGGTGGGCATGGTCGGCCTGCAGACCTCCCATCGCTACGGCAACGCCACCCTGCTCAAGTCCGATGTCGTACTGGGCATCGGCAACCGCTGGGCCAACCGCCACACCGGCTCGGTGGATGTCTACACCGAAGGCCGCAAGTTCATCCACGTGGACATCGAACCGACCCAGATCGGCCGGGTCTTCACTCCCGACCTGGGCATCGTCTCCGACGCCGGTAGCGCCCTTACCGTACTGCTGGAAGTGGCCCGCGAGTGGCAAGCGGCCGGCAAGCTCAAGGACCGCAGCGCCTGGTTGCACGACTGCCAGCAGCGCAAGGCCAGCCTGCAGCGCAAGACCCACTTCGACAACGTGCCGGTCAAGCCGCAGCGGGTCTACGAGGAAATGAACCAGGTGTTCGGCAAGGACACCTGCTACGTCAGCACCATCGGCCTGTCGCAGATCGCCGGCGCGCAGTTCCTGCACGTCTACAAGCCACGCCACTGGATCAACTGCGGCCAGGCCGGCCCGCTGGGCTGGACCATTCCCGCGGCCCTGGGGGTGGTCAAGGCTGACCCAAGCCGCAAGGTGGTGGCACTGTCCGGCGACTACGACTTCCAGTTCATGATCGAAGAGCTGGCGGTGGGTGCGCAGTTCAACCTGCCGTATATCCACGTGGTGGTGAACAACTCCTACCTGGGGCTGATCCGCCAGGCCCAGCGCGGCTTCGAGATGGACTACTGCGTGCAGTTGTCCTTCGACAACCTCAACGCTCCCGAGCTCAATGGCTACGGCGTGGATCACGTAGCGGTGGCCGAAGGCCTGGGCTGCAAGGCCCTGCGAGTATTCGAGCCCAAGGACATCCAACCGGCCCTGCGCCAGGCCCAGGAACTGGTCGAAACCTTCAAGGTGCCAGTGGTGGTGGAGATCATCCTGGAACGGGTGACCAATATCTCCATGGGTACCGAGATCAACGCCGTCAACGAGTTCGAGGACCTGGCGCTGGTGGGCAACGACGCCCCCACCGCCATCGCCCTGCTCGACTAACCAGCCAGCACAACTCCCGTAGCCGCCCAGGACCGCGCTCGAGCGCCAAGCCAACGCCGTCTTCGCGAGCCGCCAGGGTCCACCGGGCCTTGGCGCCTACTGCCCCGGCGACTACAGGACTTGATAGATCCACAGGAGACCACCATGCCGCGTTTTGCCGCCAACCTGTCCATGCTGTTCACCGAACAGGACTTCCTCGCCCGTTTCAAGGCTGCCGCCGATGCCGGCTTCAGCGGGGTCGAGTACCTGTTTCCCTATGAGTTCAGCTCGGCCGAGATCAAGGCCCAGCTCGACGCCCACGGCCTGACCCAGGTGCTGTTCAACCTGCCGGCCGGCGACTGGGCCAAGGGCGAGCGTGGCATCGCCTGCCTGCCCGACCGGGTCGCGGAATTCCGCGCCGGGGTCGATCTGGCCATCGCCTATGCCCAGGTCCTGGGCAACACCCAGGTCAACTGCCTGGCCGGCATCCGCCCCCAGGGCGTGGATGAGGCCCTGGTGCAAAAGACCTTCGTCGACAACCTCAGGTACGCCGCCGACAAGCTCCAGGCCGTGGGCATCAAGCTGGTAATGGAAGCCATCAATACCCGAGACATTCCCGGCTTCTACCTCAACAACACCGCCCAGGCGCTGTCGATCCGCGAGCTGGTCGGCAGCGCCAACCTGTTCCTGCAGTACGACATCTATCACATGCAGGTCATGGAAGGAGACCTGGCCCGGACCCTGGCCAACCACCTGGAGCAGATCAACCACGTGCAACTGGCGGACAACCCCGGGCGCAACGAACCGGGCACCGGCGAGATCAACTACCGCTTCCTGTTCGAGCACCTGGAGCGCATCGGCTACCAGGGCTGGGTCGGCTGCGAGTACAAGCCGCTGACCACCACCGAAGCGGGCCTGGGCTGGCTCAAGAGCCACAACGCCATCTGATCGGCCACCGCGTCATCGTTCATCGCGGGCCAGCCGGATGCTGCTCGCCCCTACTGCAGGGGCCAGGCTGCCCGCAAGACGGATGCCTTGGCACCCGCAACCTTATAGAGCAATAAAAAGAGGATTTTCCCATGGCTAAAATCGGATTCATCGGCACCGGCATCATGGGCCACCCCATGGCCGCCAACCTGCAGAAGGCCGGCCACAACCTGCTGCTCTCGGAACACCACGGCAAGGCCCCGGCCGACCTGATCGCCGCCGGTGCCGTGGCCCTGGCCTCCCCCAAGGAAGTGGCCCAGGAAGCCGAGTTCGTGATCATCATGGTGCCCGACACCCCCCAGGTCGAAGACGTGCTGCTGCGCGCCGACGGCGTGGCTGCCGGGATCGGCAAGGGCAAGATCGTCATCGACATGAGTTCGATCTCGCCCACCGCGACCAAGGCCTTCGCCGCCAAGATCAACGAAAAAGGCGCGCAGTACCTGGACGCCCCGGTGTCCGGCGGTGAAGTCGGGGCCAAGGCCGCGACCCTGAGCATCATGGTCGGTGGCGACAGCCAGGCCTTCGAACGCGCCCTGCCGCTGTTCCAGAGCATGGGCAAGAACATCACCCTGGTCGGCGGCAACGGCGACGGCCAGACCGCCAAGGTGGCCAACCAGATCATCGTTGCCCTGAACATCCAGGCCGTGGCCGAAGCGCTGCTGTTCGCCGCGAAGAACGGCGCCGACCCGGCCAAGGTGCGCGAAGCACTGATGGGCGGCTTCGCCTCCTCGCGCATCCTGGAAGTGCATGGCGAACGCATGATCAAGGGCACCTTCGACCCGGGCTTCCGTATCAACCTGCACCAGAAGGACCTCAACCTGGCCCTCAGCGGCGCCCGCGAGCTGGGCATCAACCTGCCCAACACCGCCAACGCCCAGCAGGTGTTCAGCACCTGCAACGCCATCGGTGGCGGCAACTGGGACCACTCGGCCCTGATCAAGGGCCTGGAGCACATGGCCAACTTCTCGATCCGCGACAAACACTAAGCAGCATTCGTAGCCACCGCCCCGGGCTGTGCGAAGGTCCGCAGGAAACGCATCACTGCGGGCCACGGACAGGCCCTGCCGACCCTGACACCGCCCTTGGCGGTGGCTACACCTGTTTCACGCCCCCATAACAAGAATCCGGGAGCCCGCCATGTCGGTCGATCCGCAACAATTGCTGCGTGAGCTGTTTGCCACAGCCATCGACGCCGCCCATCCGCAACATGTCCTCGAAGCCCACCTACCCAGCGACCGCAGCGGCCGGGTCATCGTCATCGGCGCCGGCAAGGCCGCCGCGGCTATGGCCCAGGTGGTCGAACGCAACTGGCAGGGCGAAGTCCGTGGGCTGGTGGTCACTCGCTATGGCCACGGCGCCCCTTGCCACAAGATCGAGGTGGTCGAAGCGGCCCACCCGGTGCCCGATGCCGCCGGCCTGGCCGTGGCTCGGCGGGTGCTGGAGATGGTCAGCGACCTGACGGAACAGGACCGGGTGATTTTCCTGCTGTCCGGCGGTGGCTCAGCGCTGCTGGCCCTGCCCGCCGCTGGCATCACCCTGGCCGACAAGCAAGCGCTCAACAAGGCCCTGCTCAAGTCCGGCGCCACCATCGGCGAGATGAATTGCGTGCGCAAGCACCTCTCGGCGATCAAGGGCGGGCGCCTGGCCAAGGCCTGCTGGCCAGCCACGGTCTACACCTATGCGATTTCCGATGTTCCCGGCGATTTGGCGACGGTCATCGCCTCCGGCCCCACCGTGGCCGACCCCAGCACTTCGGCCCAGGCCCTGGCGATCCTCCAGCGCTACGCCATCGAGGTACCGCCGGCAGTGCGCACCTGGCTGCAGAGCCCCGAGTCGGAAACCGTCAAACCCGGCGACCCGTGCCTGGCCCGCAGCCATTTCCAGCTGATCGCCCGGCCTCAACAATCCCTGGAGGCGGCGGCAGTCAAGGCGCGCCAGGCCGGTTTCAGCCCGTTGATCCTCGGCGACCTGGAGGGCGAGTCCCGCGAGGTGGCCAAGGTCCACGCCGGCATCGCCCGCCAGGTGGCCCTGCATGGCCAACCCCTGGCCGCGCCCTGCGTGATCCTGTCCGGCGGCGAGACCACGGTCACGGTACGCGGTACGGGCCGTGGCGGGCGCAATGCCGAGTTCCTGCTAAGCCTGACCGACAGCCTCAAGGGCCATCCCGGCATCTACGCCCTGGCTGGCGACACCGACGGCATCGACGGCTCCGAGGACAACGCCGGGGCCATCATGACCCCGGACAGCTTCGCCCGCGCCACGGCCCTGGGCCTGAACGCCAGCGACGAGCTGGACAACAACAATGGCTACGGCTATTTCGCGGCCCTGGACAGCCTGATCGTCACCGAGCCGACCCGTACCAATGTCAACGACTTCCGCGCCATCCTGATTCTCGAGACCACCAAACATGACGCCTGACAAGAAGGTCAAGATCCTCGCCACCCTGGGCCCGGCCACCGACGGCATCGAGGACATCCGTGAGCTGGTACAGGCCGGAGTGAACATCTTCCGGCTCAATTTCAGCCACGGCAGCCATGCCGATCATGCCCAGCGCTATGCCTGGATCCGCCAGATCGAAAGCGAGTTGAACCACCCACTGGGCATCCTCATGGACCTGCAAGGGCCGAAGCTGCGAGTCGGCACCTTCGCCGACGGCAAGGTCCAGTTGGTGCGCGGCCAAGCCCTGCGCCTGGACCTGGACCCGACCCCCGGGAACACCCAGCGGGTCAACCTGCCGCACCCGGAGATCATCGCCGCCCTGGAGCCGGGCATGGACCTGCTGCTGGACGACGGCAAGCTGCGCTTGCGAGTCCTGGCCAGGCACGCCGACGCCATCGACACCACGGTGCTCAACGGTGGCGAGCTCTCGGACCGCAAAGGGGTCAACGTGCCCCAGGCGGTGCTGGACCTGAGCCCGCTGACCGCCAAGGACCGCCGCGACCTGAGCTTCGGCCTGGAACTGGGGGTGGACTGGGTGGCGCTGTCCTTCGTGCAGCGCCCGGAAGATATCCGCGAAGCCCGGGAGCTGATCGGCAGCAAGGCCTTCCTGATGGCCAAGATCGAAAAACCCTCGGCAGTGGCTCAACTGCGGGAAATCGCCGAACTGAGCGACGCAATCATGGTGGCCAGGGGCGACCTGGGAGTCGAGGTACCGGCCGAAGCCGTGCCGCAGATCCAGAAGGACATCATCGGTACCTGCCGCCAACTGGGCAGGCCGGTGGTGGTGGCCACGCAGATGCTGGAGTCCATGCGCTTCAGCCCGGCGCCCACCCGGGCTGAAGTGACCGATGTCGCCAATGCCGTGGCCGAAGGCGCCGATGCGGTGATGCTGTCGGCGGAAACCGCTTCAGGCGAGTACCCGCTGGAAGCCGTGCAGATGATGAGCAAGATCATCCGCCAGGTGGAAACCGGGCCGGACTACCAGGCCCAGTTGGACGTCAGCCGGCCCCAGGCCGAAGCCACGGTGTCCGATGCCATCAGCTGTGCGATCCGGCGTATCTGCAGCATCCTGCCGGTGGCGGTGCTGGTGAACTACAGCGAATCCGGCAGCTCCACCTTGCGCGCCGCCAGGGAACGACCGTCGGTGCCCATTCTCAACCTGACCCCCAACCTGCTGGCGGCCCGCCGCCTGAGCGTGGCCTGGGGCGTGCATTCGGTGGTCAACGATCGCCTGCGCCAAGTGGATGAAGTGTGTGCCACGGCCCTGGAAATCGCCCAGGCCCAAGGCCTGGCCAAGCGCGGGGATACCGTCGTGATCACCACGGGTGTGCCGTTTGGCCAACCTGGGACGACTAATTCCCTGCGTGTCGAAACCCTTCTCTGACCTGCCCCACTGCCGGCGCTGCGGCCCCGGTCCATTCAGCGCTCTCCACAGAGAGAGCCTGGTGGGCCGGACGCAGCCAACAGCGGCCGCACTGACCGATGTCCATCATGCCGTCACAGTCGTTCAACGCTTTCTGCCCCGATTGGGCCACTGCCCTGCTCAATGGCTTCAGCCAGATCTTTCTCCAGCGCGACCCGCTGTGCGGCCTGCTGTGCCTGCTGGCGATCCTGGCCAGCGCTCCGGCGCTGCTCGGTGGCGCCCTGCTCGGCGCCCTGGCCGGACTATTGACGGCCCAGCAACGGGGCTACGCCAAGGCCGATCGGCAAGCCGGGCTGTTCAGCTACAACGGCGTGCTGCTCGGGCTGCTGCTGAGCCTGTACCTGCCCTGGTCGATCTTGCTGCCACCTTTGATCATCGCCGCCGGCGGCCTGAGCGCGATCATCACCCAGCAGTGGCTCAAGCGCGCCCGGCAACCCGCCCGGCTGCCGGCCTACACCGCACCCTTCGTCGGCCTCGGCTGGCTCCTGGCGGGCCTGTTCACACCGCTGGCCGCCCACCCGCAAACCGCTGGGCTGTCACCCACGGGGCTGCTGGGCGGCCTGTTCCAGGGCCTGGGCCAGGTGATGTTCCTCGGCGACTGGCTGGCGGGGCTGCTGGTCTTCGCCGGCCTGCTGCTGGCCAACCGTCGGGCGGCGATCTGGGCCCTGGGCGGCTCGGGGTTCGGCCTGGCCGTGGCGGTCATGCTGCAGGAGCCCGGCCAGGCGCTCTCGGGACTGGCCGGCTACAACTGCGCGCTGGTGGCCCTGGCCTTGGGCCAACTTGGCCTGCGCCCCTGGTGGCCGCTGCTGGGCATGGTCCTGGCGCTGTTGATCGCCCCCGGCATCGCCGCGATAGGCTTGCCGCCCCTGACCGGTCCCTTCGTCCTTGCCTGCTGGCTGGTGCTGGCCTGCAATCGGGTGTTGGGCCGCACGCCACGCAGCGAGGCGCCTTGCGCTAGCGCGACGAATCCACCTAGGCTTCGCTGATCTTCGATTCAGGCGATTTCCATGGGTAACAGCGACAACTGGCGGCAACGCCTCTACGTGATGATCTTCCAGACCGACACCGTGGCTGGAAGACGCTTCGATACCACCTTGCTGCTGATCATTCTCGCCAGCCTGGTGATCGTGATCCTCGACAGCATCGACCAGGTGCACCGCGACTACGCCAACGTCCTGGCGTACATCGAATGGGGCTTCACCCTGATCTTCGCCATCGAGTACGGGCTGCGCCTGTACTGTTCGCCCAAGCCGCTGCGCTATGCCTTCAGCTTCTACGGGCTGGTGGACCTGTTGGCGATCGTCCCCGGGATCCTCGCCCTGTACTACAGCGACGCCCAGTACCTGTTGATCATCCGCATCATCCGCATGCTGCGGATCTTCCGGGTGCTCAAGCTGGCGCCCTACCTCAAGCAGGCTCACTACCTGCTCGACGCCCTGCGCGGCAGCAAGCAGAAGATCCTGGTGTTCCTGCTCAGCGTCTGCACCCTGGTCACGGTGTTCGGCACCCTGATGTACGTGGTCGAAGGCCCGGAGCACGGCTTCACCAGCATTCCCAAGGGCATCTACTGGGCCATCGTCACCCTGACCACCGTGGGCTACGGCGATATCGTGCCCAAGACGGTGATCGGCCAGGTGATCTCGTCCATGGTGATGATCACCGGTTACTCGATCATCGCCGTGCCCACCGGGATCTTCACCGCCGAACTGGCCAGCGCCATGCGTGGCGAACAGCTCAAGCACGACTGCCCGGTGTGCCGCAAGAACCACCATGAACCGGCCGCCGCCTTCTGTTCACGCTGCGGTAATGCCCTTTTTAAGAAAATGGAATAAGCAAAGTACTTTTCAATCTTTAAAGAGATATAGCGCCCCGGCTATAGTCGGCGGCAAATTGCCTTCACTCTCGAATAAAAGGAAATGTGCAGTGAAAAAACTCTTCAGCGCTTCGCTCCTGGCCGCCGGCCTGGCCCTGGCTGGCGCCGCCCAGGCCGCACCGACCCTGCTCAACGTTTCCTACGACGTGATGCGCGACTTCTACAAGGACTACAACGCCGCCTTCCAGAAGCACTGGAAGGCCGAGCACAACGAAAACATCACCCTGCAGATGTCCTTCGGCGGCTCCAGCAAGCAAGCGCGCTCGGTGATCGACGGCCTGCCGGCGGACGTCATCACCATGAACATGGCCACCGACATCAACGCCCTGGCGGACAACGGCAAGCTGGTCCCGGACAACTGGGTCACCCGCCTGCCGGACAACAGCGCCCCCTTCACCTCGGCCACGGTGTTCATCGTGCGCAAGGGCAACCCCAAGGCATTGAAGGACTGGCCGGACCTGCTCAAGGACGGCGTGCAGGTGATCGTGCCCAACCCCAAGACCTCGGGTAACGGTCGCTACACCTACCTCTCGGCCTGGGGCTACGTGCTCAAGAACGGCGGCGACGAGAACAAGGCCAAGGACTTCGTCGGCAAGCTGTTCAAGCAGGCGCCGGTGCTGGACACCGGTGGCCGCGCCGCCACCACGACCTTCATGACCAACCAGATTGGCGACGTGCTGGTGACCTTCGAGAACGAGGCGGAAATGATCGCCCGCGAATTCGGCCGCGACCAGTTCGAGGTGATCTACCCGAGCGTCTCCGCCGAAGCCGAGCCTCCGGTGTCGGTAGTGGACAAGGTGGTGGAGAAGAAAGGCACCCGCGCCGCCGCCGAGGAATACCTGAAGTACCTGTGGTCGCCGGAAGGCCAGGAGATCGCCGCCAACAACTACCTGCGCCCGCGGGATCCGAAGGTGCTGGCCAAGTTCACCGACCGCTTCCCGAAAGTCGACTTCCTTTCGGTGGAGAAGACCTTCGGCGACTGGCGCAGCGTGCAGAAGACCCACTTCAACGACGGCGGGATCTTCGACCAGATCTACACCAACGCCAAGTGACCCCTCGCGGGTGAATAGAAAAAGCGATCTGTGCGGTTAATGCCGATCAGTTAAGCGAGGTGATCCCGGTAGGAGCGAAGTTCGCTCGCGATGGTAGCGCGTGTTCACTGGATAAACGCAGCGCTCCGAGTCCATCGCGGGCAAGCCTCGCTCCTAGCATTTTCTTGACTGGCGGTCAGATGGCCCGCGCCGGATTGAACAGCGCCGTTTCGACGACCTGCTGACGCTCCTCCAGCACTGCCTCTGCCTCGACTTCGATCAGCCACTCGGGTAGCGACAGGCCGCTGACAATGATCCACGAAGACGCCGGTGGCTGGCTGGCAAAGCGTTCGAGCAAGACCGCGCTGATGTGCTCCTGCTGGTCCCGGGCCGCTTCGGCGATATAGATCCGCAGCATTACCACATCCGCCAACGCCCCACCGGCCTCGGCCAGCACCCGCTGGATATTGTCGAACGCCTGCTCGGTCTGCTCCCGCAGGCCCGGGCCCACGGTCCGCTCGTACTCGTCCACCCCCACCTGCCCGGACAGCAGCAAGCGCCGCCCGCCCCGCACCTCCACGGCCTGGCTGAAACCGTATTGCAACGAGTTGAACACCGTGGCCGGATTGAACGTTGACTTTTCCATAAGGGACTCCGCCGTTATTGAACGACCGCAAACCCTAAACCAGGGCCCGGCGAACCGCCAGCACAACCCCGGTATGGAAACATCCGGCAACGCAACACCGGACGACGAACCTACATCGGCGGTTTCACCCCGTCCTTGCCAGCGGAAATCGATTGCGCAGTCAGTTTGCCGTCGGCACCCTGGGTGACGAACATCACCACCTTGACCCCGGACTTGAGCAAGCTGCGATCCCCCGGCAGCAGATTGACGATGGGCACATCGTCAGGCACCAGGATCTTCTGCTGGCCACCCTTGTAGTTGACGGTCAGGGTCCGGCCATTGCTCACCACCAGATCACCAACGCTGCCGTTGGTCATGCTGCTGCCCTTGGCCAGGTCGAAAGGCCGGTGGCCGTCGCCGGTCCCGGCCATCTGCGGCGGAAACACATGCACCTCCAGGGCCTTGAGAGTGCCGTCGGCCATGGGCACCGCCGCCGAGCCGATGTAGCTGCCGGGCTTGATGTCCTCGATATTGGCCAGGGTCACGGCACGCACCTGGGTCTGCGGCGTCAGCTCGACACTGACATTCTCGCCGGTTGTGACATGCACCCGCAGTACATCGCCACTGATCCCGGCGATCTCCCCACGTACACCGACCCGCATGCCGGGAGCATCCTGGGCCAGTGCACTGCCCAGCATGGCTGCCAGGGCAATGCACTGGATACTGCGAAACAGGCCAAGCAAAGACCGATTCATAGGAGCGCCTTCCTCTGTTGAACGGATTGCACGGCGCCAGGCTGCCAGCACCAGGGCCGAAGAAAAACATTAGCCTGCTATCGGAAAAAATGTAAGCACATGCATCGTTGCTCTTGGAGCGGGACAGGGCATAGCGGTGGCGGCCCGGACTCAGCCGCCATCGATGTCTTCGCCGGTACGATCACGGACCCACAGCAGCACCAGGGTGGACAGGGCCACTGTCGCCATCATGTACCAGGCCGGGGCCAGGGCCTGCTCGGTCACCTGCAGCAACCAGGTCACGAAGAACTGGGCAAAGCCGCCGAACACCGAGACGCCGATCCCATACGCTGCCGCCATGCCCGTGGTGCGCACGGATTTGGGGAACATCTCCGGCAACATGGTGATGCCCGGCACCGTCTGCAAGGTCAGCAGCACCGACAGCAAACCGATGATCAGGAGCAAGCTGGACAGGCTTGGAGCCGCAATCAGCCACTGGAAACACGGCACGATCGCGACCAGGGTCAAGAGTCTTGAATGGAAGATCACCCGCTTGCGCCCCCAGCGATCGGCCAGCCAACCCACCCATGGCGACAGCAGGAAACACACCGCGCCCACCACCACGCTGGCCAGCAGGCTGGAAGTAGTGGGCAAGCCCAGCACCCGGGCAGCATAGGCCGGCATGTAGAAGGCAATGATCTGGGTCGAGACCATGGCCCCCAGCATCAGCAGCACGCTTTTGCACAGCGTTGCCTTGTGCTTGCCAAACAACTCGCGCAAAGGGCTGCTGCGAGCAGCACGCTCCATGGCCTGCCGACTCTGCGCACTGGGCACGCCGGCCACCAGCGTGTCCTCCAGATGCCGGCGGATGTACCACCCCACCGGGGCGGTGAGCATCCCGATGAAGAACGGGATGCGCCACCCCCATTCAGCCATCGCCCCCTGGCCCAGCCCCGCCACCAGGGCTGCCACCATGATCGCGCCGAGAAAGATCCCCAGGGACTGGCTGCCGAACTGCCAGCTGGCATAGAAGCCCCGCTGCGATGCCGGTGCATGCTCGACCAGTAAAGTGGTCGCTGCCCCCACCTCGCCCCCGGCCGCGAAACCCTGGATCAACCGCGCCAGGGCCATGACCAGGGGGGCGGCCATGCCGATCTGGGCATAGGTCGGAGTCAAGGCCATCAGGCCGCAGCCCAGGCCCATGAGGAACAGCGTCAGGGTCAATGCCGAACGCCGCCCGAAACGATCGGAGTAGGAGCCGATCAGCATCGCCCCTACCGGACGCATCAGGAAACCCACGCCGAAGGTGGCAGTGGTCAACAACAGCTGGCCGTAAGCGGAAGCTGCCGGGAAAAACAAGGGACCGATAAACAGCATCAGGAAACTGAAAACCGTGAAGTCGAAGAACTCCAGGGCATTGCCGATGGTGGTGCCAACGATCACTCGACGGCGCGATACAGGTAGGTCAGATGCGACAAGCGGCAGATGGGACTGGCGAAGAACAGTCATGGGATTCTCCAAGGCATACCTATCCACAACCGACCAAGCCGGACGGGCCTGGTCGGTATCATTGTCAGAAGGTGTGGATCAGTCGTCGGGATCGAGGAAGGCGCTCACCAGCTTGACCCAGTAGGTAGCGCCATAAGGCAGCCCGGCATCGTTGAAGTCGTAACCTGGGTTGTGCAGCAGGCAGCCGCCCTCTTCTCCCTCGCCATTGCCCATGATCAGGTAGCTGCCAGGGCAGGCTTGCAGCATGAAGGAGAAATCCTCGCTGCAGGTCATCGGCTGCATATCGGGCACCAGGCCGTCGTTGCCCAGCCAGTCCTGGACCACACGGCGCGCCAGTTCGGTTTCCCGCGGATGGTTGAACAGCACGGGAAAGGCATTGGGGCTGACCAGTACCTCGGCCGTCGCGCCGTATGCCTGGGCTTGTGCCTGGGCCAGTTCATCGATGCGCTTGAGCAGCAGGTCACGGATGGATGTTTTCAAGGCCCTGACCGTCACGGCGAGCTCGACACTGGTGGGCACCACCGACGAACTGCTGCCACCGTGAATCGCCCCGACCCCCACCACACCCATGTCCAGGGGCGGCACATTACGCGCCACCACGGTCTGCAAAGCCATCACCAGCGAGGCAGCGGCCACCACCGGGTCCACGGTGTCGTGGGGCATGGCCCCGTGGCCACCACGACCGTGGATGCGAATGGTCACGGTATCGGCCGAGGCCATGAACGGCCCGGCCAGGAAGCCAAAGCGCCCCACCGGCAGGCCCGGCCAATTGTGCATGGCGAACACCGCATCGCAGGGAAACAACTGGAACAGGCCGTCCTCGATCATCTTGCGTGCCCCTACATGCCCCTCTTCGGCAGGCTGGAAAATCAGGCGCACAGTGCCATCGAAGTCGATATCCCGAGCCAGGCACTGGCCGGCGGCGAGCAACATCGCCGTATGCCCGTCGTGGCCACAGGCGTGCATCTTGCCTTCATGGCGACTGGCATAAGGCAAGCCGCTGCTCTCCAGGATCGGCAGCGCGTCCATGTCCGCCCGCAAGCCGATGACCCGGCCGCTGCGGCCCTTGCGCAGCGAGCCGACCACCCCGGTGCCGGCCAGCCCCTGGTGGACTTCGTACCCCCACTCACGCAGCTTCTCGGCGACCAGTTCGCTGGTGGCGAATTCCTCATAACTCAACTCGGGATGGGCGTGCAGATGCTGGCGCAGGGCAATCATGGAGGGAATCGATGCTTGTACTTCAGGCAGGATCGCGTGGTTCGGCATGGGTTACTCCTCAGCGATGTGGTACGGCCTGATCGTCGGCTGAGACGCTGTCAGGCTCTTGTAGGATGTCGCCGGCACGCCAGGGCGGACCCACCCCATCGCGACGGCACGCCGACTATCGCCCCAGGCCCTGGCAAAAATAAAATAATATGTTCCGATCTGGCTCCTCGGAATTTCTTATGAAGATCAGCCTGCGCCACCTGCGATATGCCCTGGCGGTCACTCGCCACAGCAACATCACCCAAGCCGCCGAACACCTGAACGTGTCGCAGCCTGCAATATCTGCGGCGATCAGCGAGCTGGAAGGGCACCTGGGCCAGTTGCTGTTCATTCGCCAGCGTGGGCTGGGCATGACGCTCACCCCTTTCGGCCGTGTGGCGATGGACAAGGCCCGGCAGATCCTGGCTGGGGTACACGAACTGGAGAGCCTGGCCACCAACGACGCCCTGTCCGGAGAGCTGATGCTGGCTTGCTTCGAGGACCTGGCGCCCTACTGCCTGCCGCAGCTACTACGGGGCTTGCAGCAGCGTCATCCAGCCATCAGGGTGGCGATTCGCGAATGTGGCTTCGACCAGATTGGCAAGCAATTGAGCAATGGCAGCCTGGACGTCGCTCTGAGCTACGACCTGGGCCTGCCGGACGGCGTCCACACCACCGTACTGTGCGAGTTGGCGGCCCATGCGCTGCTGCCAGCCAACCATCCTCTGGCCGCGCAGCACAAGGTTAGCCTGCAGCAACTTTGCGAGTATCCCCTGGTACTGACTGGACAGGCCTATAGCTGGCAGCACTTCCTGGATCTGTTTCGTTTCCATGGGCTGCAACCACAAAACCTGAGCAAGACCCACTCGTTCGAGCTGCAACGCGGCCTGGTGGCCAACGGCCTGGGCGTGGCAGTGGCGTATACCCGGCCTTTTGGCGATCACAGCTACGACGGCCAGCCCCTGGCGGTACGCCCAATCAGTGAAGCCCTGCCCCTGCAACGCATCGTCCTGGCCCAGTCACGGGCCCAGAGCGACTCCCAACTGGTCGATGCCTTTCGAGAGCAGGCCGTGCAATGGTTCGGTGAAAGCCCGGGATTTGGCTGGCAGCCGTAAGCCCAGGAGGCAAGGACGAACAGGCACTCAGATCCGCTCGCGAATCAGGACCTCGACGTTGCTCTCCTGGCCCCAGCGGCGCACGCGCTCGATCAGCCCGGCGTCGGTCTCCCCCACCAGGTACAGAAGATCGATGCTCTGGCTGGCAGTCCATTCGACGAATTCGCTGCTATCGAATTCAGCGAGGTTAGCCAGATGGAATTCATTTTCGTAGAACCCTGCCCCCACCGGCACCTGGGTGTCCTGTGGACTGGCCGGGGCGATGAAATCGCACGCCAGGTGCACCACCCCCCACTGCGCGACTCGCCAGTTCCTCAAGGCTTCGTCCAGGCGGGCACGGGCTCCACGGGCAAACCCCTGGCCATCGAGGACCACGCGCCGATTGACGATCAGCCACAGCTTGCGCCGCCGCGGCGCCTTGAGCAGCACCTCGCCGGTGACCTTGGCAGCTCGCAGGGCCAGGGCAATCACCAATAGCAAGGGAGAACAGTAGCTGTAGGTTTTTTCAGCCTGGCTGGCCTGCGTCAGCTGATGCAGGCGGCGGACTTCCTCGCGCTGGCGCTTTTGCTCGGAGAAGTCGGTCCCGATACGTTCCAGCCACTGGCTGACCAGGGGTGAGGAATACTCGCCCTGCAGCGATTCCAGGGCCTGTTCCACCTGGGCCACGCCGAGTGTCGACAAGCGCCCATCGGCCATGCGCGGCAGTGTGGCGAAGCGTTCGCACAGGCTGGCTACCTGGGCGGCGTCCTGGGGTTCAAGGCGCTGGGGTGCCGACTTGCACTGTTCGGGGGCCAGCAGGTCGTCGATGTCCGCCATCACCCGTCGCTGCAAGCCGGACTCGGCGCTCTGGGCCAGATGGAAGTCGGTCTGGAACCAGTCCACCCGCACCACCTGGGTCGCACTGACCAACGCCATGGACGCCAGGGCCAACCAAAGATAATCCACCTTCTTCCAGCCCACCTCGCCCAGTGGGAACACCGAGATCAAGGTCCAGCAACACAGGTAATAGAAAAAGGCGAAGACCACCAGCAAGGACAACGGTTGTACCGACAGATAGATCAGCTCCGGCACTTCGGCCGGCCCCATGCCATATACCAGCAGCAGAACGCCGATCACCACCAGCCAGAAAAACATCGGCGCAAAATAGGGTTTGTTCAGGTCTTTCTTCATCGGACACTCGATAGCCACTACTCGGGAACACCCCGCTGTATCGGCCAGCGAGCTGGTGGCTTAAATGGGAGACCCGAGCCTGTGGCCCGGCTTACTGGAACTGGCGCCCGAGCCCTGCCGGCACACCATGGATATCGGTGTCCTCCCACGGGCCGTCGGGGCTGATGGCGCGGCTCCAACCATTGTTCCAGCGGTAATAGGTGCGCTGGCGGTAGAAGGTGTTGCTCTGGTTATCCAGCACATAGACCCCCAGTCGCGCATCCCAGTGACTGTTGCCACCAGGCGGCGGTGCGAAGTGGGTGGAAGTGCGAGGCAAGGGCTTGGTCGCAGGCGCGGGGGCATGGGGCGTGCCCGGCGTGACCGGCCTGGTCGACGGTGCCGGGCTGGGGGCCGGGTGCGTACTCGGCCCCGCTGGCGGGATGGGCTCGGAACTGGTGGGAAGCGGCCGATGGACCGTACAAGCGCTCAACCCCAGGACCAGTGACAACAGGGTGATGCGAGCGATGGCGGTCATGACGGCTTCTCTGCTTATTGATCCGGAGTGTCGATGGTCAGCTGCTGGGCGGCACGGGTGCTGCTGGCCAGGGGCTGGCTACGCCCGACCCATTCGCCGGTCATTGGCTGGCCGGCACGGGATACGCGCGCAACCAGTTGGACTTCAGGAAAGTTCGACAGTTTCAACTGCGGCATCATCGCATCGGCATCGCCCAGCTCGACGGTAGTCGGCAGGTCGGCGACCGTCAGGCGCTTGGCGGCCAGTGGCGCAGGCGGCCCCTGGGTGGCACGGGCGAAGATGAATACGCTGTCGCCTGGCTGGACCTTGGCCTTGAGCTCGGCGGCCAGGTCGACCCGGACCTTGATCAGTGCACCCTTGGCCTTGGCCGTCGGCTCGGTGGCAACCTTGCCCCCGGCAGCCACCAGTTTCTCGCTGGCCCGGTCGATCCCGCCTTGCAGGGCAGCACGGGACTTGTCGTCCGGCGGCAATTGCGCCTGCAGGCGCTTCCAGTAGTCGATGGCGTCCTGGAACCGCTCGGCCTCGAACGCAGCGATGCCCAGCAGGCCCAGGCTGGTGACTTCATTGGGGTCGGCCTTGAGCGCTTCGTCGGTGAGGGCCTGGACCTTGTCCGACCACTTCTTGTCGTCGGCGAAATACTGGGCCTGGGCCCACTGCCCCAGCAGCTCGGGCTGACGCCCGGCCAGGGCCACGGTGCGCTCGAAGATCTTCGCCGCGTCCGCCGGCCGGTCCTGGGCCATGTAGGTACGCCCGAGGAAGTACAGCCCTTCGGCGGAGTCCGGCTGGGCCGCCACCGCACGCTCCAGGCGCTGGGTCATTTCCTCCATGGTCTGCGGCGCCTGGGCGAACTCGCGAGTCAGCTCGACTTTGTCGCTGGCGCCGAAGTGCAGGTACAAGGCCACGCCCAGTACCGGCACCAGCAACGCAGCCAGCAAGGGTAGCGGCTTGCCCAGGCGCGAACCGCTGGCCTGGCCACTGCCTTCGGTGTCCGCCAGCAACTCGCGGGCGGCCTCGGCGCGACCGCTGTCCAGTTGCTCGGTAGTGAGCACGCCTTCTTGCTGCTGGCCCTGCAGCTCGGCCAGGCGCTCTTCATACAACGCCACGTTCAGGGCGGTCCGATCCTCTTCACGCTGGGCGCGACGTTCGCGCAATACCGGGATCAACAGGAAACTCAAGGCGATCAGGAGCAACAGGCCTGCCGCAAGCCAGAAATCAATCATGGGTGTTTTTTATCCAGCAGTTGGTCAAGGCGCTGCCGCTCCTCGGCGGAAAGCGTGTTCGGGCTGTCGCCGCGCTGGGCGCGGCGGCGCCGGACAATCACGGCGATGATCACCAGGCCGCCCAGCAACAGGGCGGCGGGGCCGAACCAGAGCAAGGCGGTCTTGCCGGTCAGGGCCGGGTTGTAGCGTACGAAGTCGCCGTAGCGGTCGACCATGAAATCGACGATTTGCTGATTGTCCTTGCCCTCGCCGAGCATGCGGAAAATCTCTTTGCGCAAGTCCGCGGCGATGGGCGCGTTGGAGTCGGCGATATCCTGGTTCTGGCACTTGGGGCAGCGCAGTTCCTTGGTCAACTCATGGAAGCGTTCGCGCTCGCTGTCATTGGCGAACTGGTAGGTGTCGATGGCGGCATGGGCCACCCCCGCAATGCTCAAGCCCAACAGGGCGGCGAATAACCAGCGCTTCATGGCTTGGCCTCGTCCACCAGGGCCTGGTACTTGGCAGCCAGCTGTTCGCGCCATATCACCTCGTCGATCACCCCGACATACTTGTCGCGGATGATGCCCTTGGCATCGATGAAGAAGGTTTCCGGAGCGCCATACACACCAAGGTTCAGGCCCAGGGAGCCATCTTCGTCACGCACGTCCAGCAGGTAGGGATTGTGGAACTCAGCCAGCCACTTCAGGGCATCGGCGTTGACGTCCTTGTAGTTGATCCCGTAGATCACCACGCCGCGCTCGGCCAGCTTGTTCAGCACCGGATGCTCGACCCGGCAGGAAATGCACCAGGTGGCCCAGACATTGACCAGCGCCGGCTTGCCCAGCAGGTCGGCACGGGTCAGGGTCTTGTCGCCCTGCACCGAAGGCAGGGAGAACTCGGGGAACGGCTTGCCGATCATCGCCGATGGCAGCTCGGCCGGGTCCAGGTACAGGCCGCGGTAGAGAAACACCGCCACCACCAGGAACGCCGCCAGGGGCAACATCATCATCCAGCGCTTCATGCGGTGGCTCCCGTCATGCCCAGTGCCTCGCGCACTCGGCTTTTCACCTTGATTCGATAGCGCCGGTCCAGTGCCGCCAGCATCCCGCCCAGGCCGGTCAGCAGACCGCCCAGCCAGATCCAGCGCACGAATGGCTTGACGTGTACCCGCACGGCCCAGGCGCCATCACCCAGGGATTCGCCCAGGGCGACATAGAGGTCACGGGTGAAACCGGCATCGATCCCGGCCTCGGTCATCATCGAGCTCTGCACGGTGTACAGGCGTTTTTCCGGGTGCAGCACCGCCACTTCCTTGCCGTTGCGCACGACACGGACAGTGCCCTTGTCGGACGTGAAGTTAGGTCCTTCGAAGTGCTTGGCGCCCTCGAAGATGAAGTGGTAGCCGGCCAGTTCCATGGACTCGCCCGGCTCCAGGCGCAGGTCGCGCTCGGCGCTGTTCTGGCTCGACAGCACCACGCCCAGGGCGCAGACCGCGATACCCACGTGCGCCAGGTGCATGCCCCAGTAGCTGCGGGTCAGGCTCGGCAGGCCCTTGATCAGGCCCTTGTGGCGGGTCTTGTCGAAAATGTCCCGCACGCTGGCCAGCAACACCCAGGCTGCCAGCATGAAGGTCGCCAGCACCGCCCAGTTGAAGTCGCCATAGGCGATGCCGGCCACCACGGCCAGGGCCACGCTGCCCAGCAGCACCGGACCGAGCATGCCCAGCAGCCACTTCACCGGGGTGTCTTTCCAGCGCACCAGCACGCCAACCGCCATCACCACCATCAGCAAGGCCATCAACGGAATGAACAGGGCGTTGAAGTACGGCGGGCCCACCGACAGCTTGGCGCCGCTCAGGGCATCCAGCACCAGTGGATACAGGGTGCCCAGCAGAATCATCGACGCCGCCACCACCAGCACCAGGTTATTGCCCAGCAGCAGGGTTTCCCGGGACCACAGGCTGAAGCCCACCTGGCTCTTGACCACCGGTGCGCGCAGGGCGAACAGGGTCAGGGAACCGCCCACCACGAACAACAGGAAGAACAGGATGAACACGCCGCGCTCAGGATCGGCGGCAAAGGCATGGACCGAGGTCAGGACCCCGGAACGGACCAGGAAGGTACCCAGCAGGCTCAGGGAAAACGCCGCGATCGCCAGCAGCACGGTCCAGCTCTTGAACACCCCGCGCTTCTCGGTGACGGCCAGGGAGTGGATCAGTGCGGTGCCCACCAGCCAGGGCATGAAGGAAGCGTTTTCTACCGGGTCCCAGAACCACCAGCCACCCCAGCCCAACTCGTAGTAGGCCCACCAGGAGCCCAGGGTGATGCCGATGCCCAGGAACGCCCAGGCGACGATGGTCCAGGGCCGCGACCAGCGGGCCCAGGCGGCATCCAGGCGGCCGCCGAGCAGCGCGGCGATGGCGAAGGCGAAGGCCACCGAGAAACCGACATAGCCCATGTAGAGCATCGGTGGGTGGACGATCAGGCCGATGTCCTGCAACAGCGGATTGAGGTCGCGCCCATCGGCCGGAACCTGGGGCAGGATCCGCGCGAAGGGGTTGGAGGTCACGATCAGGAACGATAGGAAACCGGTGCTGATCATGCCCATCACCGCCAGTACCCGGGCCAGCATCACTTGTGGCAACTGCCGCGAGAACACCGATACGGCGAAGGTCCAGCCGCCCAGGATCAGCGCCCAGAGCAACAACGATCCTTCGTGGGCGCCCCACACGGCGCTGAACTTGTAGTACCAGGGCAAGGCGCTGTTGGAGTTGTGGGCGACGTAGGCCACCGAGAAATCGTCATTCATGAAGGCGTAGGTCAGGCAGCCGAAGGCGAACACCAGGAAGGCGAACTGCCCCCAGGCCGCCGGCTGTGCCAGGCTCATCCACAGGCGGTCGCCACGCCAGGCGCCCAGCAACGGCACCACCGCCTGGACCAGGGCCAGGCACAGCGCCAGGATCATCGCCAGGTGGCCGAGCTCGGGAACGAACAATGCGGAACTCATGGCTTAACCCTCCTTGGCCGGGGTCGGAGCAGACTGGCCGCTGTCTTTCAGGGCCTTGGTGACTTCCGGCGGCATGTACTTCTCGTCGTGCTTGGCCAGTACTTCATCGGCCACCACCACGCCATCGGCATTGATCTTGCCCAGGGCGACGATGCCCTGCCCTTCGCGGAACAGGTCCGGAAGAATGCCGCGGTAGGTGATGGTCACGGACTTGTTGAAGTCGGTGACCACGAACTTGACGTCCAGCGAGTCGGCGGAGCGCTGCAGGGAACCGGCCTCGACCATGCCGCCGGCACGGATGCGGGTGTCATGGGGGGCTTCGCCATTGGCGATCTGGGTCGGGGTGTAGAACAGGTTGATGTTTTCCTTCAGCGCACTGAGGGCCAGGCCGACGGCGATGCCCACACCTACCAGGATCGCCAGGATGATCAAAAGACGCTTTTTACGCAGCGGATTCACTTACCGTTCTCCCGGCGCAGACGACGCGCCTCTTGTTGCAGATAGCTCCTGCGGTCCAGGATCGGCGCCACCAGCTCACGCACCAGGACCACCAGGCAGATGCCATAGGCCGACCAGACGTACAGGCCGTGATGGCCCATGGCGAGAAAGTCGCTGAAGGATGCAAAGCTCATTGTGCGGCCTCCAGGCTGCGTTGGACTTCGGCCTTGACCCAGCTGGTCCGGGCTTCGCGCTTGAGTACCTCAAGACGCATGCGCAGCAACAGCACCACGGCGAAGAAGCAATAGAAACCCAGTACCGTCAGCAACAGCGGCAGCCACATTTCCACTGGCATGGCAGGTCTTTCGGTCAGGGTGAAGGTGGCGCCCTGGTGCAGGGTGTTCCACCACTCCACCGAGTACTTGATGATCGGGATGTTGACCACTCCGACAATCGCCAGTACCGCACAGGCCTTGGCGGCGCTGTCGCGGTTGCTGATGGCGGCGTTCAGGGCCATGAGGCCGGCGTACAGGAACAGCAGGATGAGCATCGAGGTCAGCCGGGCATCCCAGACCCACCAGGAGCCCCAGGTCGGCTTGCCCCAGATGGCCCCGGTCACCAGCGCCAGGAACGTGATGGAATGGCCAATGGGCGCCGCGCATTGCAAGGCGACGTCGGCCAGTTTCATTTTCCACACCAGCCCGACCACGCCACATACGGCCAACATGACATAGCAGGACTGGGCCAGCATCGCCATCGGCACATGGATGTAGATGATGCGGAAGCTGTTGCCCTGCTGGTAATCCGGTGGTGCAAAGGCCAGGCCCCAGACCACGCCGATACCGATCAGCAACACGGCGGCAACGCTCAGCCAGGGCAGCAGCTTGCCGCTGATGCCGTAAAACCATTTCGGCGAGCCGAGCTTATGAAACCAGGTCCAGTTCATTCGTTGTTTCCATCACGGTTGCTCTTCGCTTTCACGAACAGCCAGGGTCTTTACTGGTTAAAAAACAACCAGACCTCATTATTCGCCGACGCTGATCTTCAGGCCAGCAGCTATTGCAAAGGGTGTCAGGGTTACTGCCAGGGCAGTCAGGCTACCAAGCCATAGCAGGAAACCCGTCGCCGGCAGCCCTTGCAATGCTGCCTGCAAGGCACCACTGCCCAGAATCAACACCGGGATATACAAAGGCAGGATCAGCAGCGCCAGCAACAGGCCGCCGCGCTTGAGTCCCACCGTCAATGCCGCGCCTACCGCTCCAAGCAGGCTGAGTACCGGCGTGCCCAGCAGCAACGAGAGCAATAGCACCGGCAGGCAAGCTACCGGCAGCCCCAGCATCACGGCCAGCAAAGGCGACAGCAATACTAGTGCCAGACCAGAAAAAACCCAGTGTGCCAGTACCTTGGCCAGGACCAGAAGTGCCAGGGGGTGCGACGAAAGGACCCACTGCTCCAGGGAACCATCTTCGAAATCACTGCGAAACAGCCCGTCCAGCGAGAGCAGGACGGACAATAGGGCCGCTACCCAGACCAGCCCAGGAGACAAGGTTTGCAACAATTGTGTCTCAGGTCCCACCGCCAGCGGAAACAATGCGACAACGATTGCGAAAAATACCAGGGGGTTGGCCAACTCCGCCGGGCGACGGCACAGCAGCCGTGCTTCCCGGGCGACCAACAAGGCAAAGACACTCATGCGGCCCACCGTCCAAGATCGATATCGCGATAACCCGATGGCGTCCGGGTCAGGCTGTGGTGGGTCGTCAGCAGCACGATGCCGCCTCGTTCGCAGTGGGCAGCCAGGTGCTCCTCGAGCTGGGCCACCCCTTGCTTGTCGAGGGCGGTGAAGGGCTCATCGAGAATCCACAGCGGTGGGCTGTCCAGGTACAAGCGCGCCAGGGCCACGCGACGCTGCTGGCCGGCGGACAAGGTATGGCAGGGCACGTCTTCGAAACCTTTCAGGCCAACGGCAGCCAGGGCCTGCCAGATCGCTTCGCGCCGAACCGGTTGATGCAGAGCGCAGAGCCAACGCAGGTTTTCCTCGGCAGTGAGCAGATCCTTGATGCCAGCGGCATGCCCGATCCACAACAGATTGCGCGCCAGTTCGGCACGCTGGGCATGCAGTGGCTGGCCATTGAGCAGTACCTGGCCACTGGTGGGTTGCATCAGTCCGGCAAGCAGGCGCAGCAGGCTGGTCTTGCCACTGCCATTGGGGCCGCTGATCTGCACCATGTCTCCAGCCGTCAGGCGCAACTCGAGGTGTTCAAACAGCATCCGCCAATCGCGCTCACAAGCGAGTGCAACGGCTTCGAGAAGAGGGCTGGTCAAGGGATAACGGGCCTTTACGGGTTCAAGTCGGCAGTGGAGCGGCCGTTAAAGGGATGCAGGATAAATGCATTGGCGGCCTGTTCTAGAGAGCTGCGTCAAACAATTGTATTGTTTTTACCACTCCTTCAAAGACGGGCGGCATTATACATGTGAGTCCCTACCTTATAGGGGGTTAATTTCCACAGGTTGTGTCCGAATGACAGGCGAAATGAACATCCTCCCGCTGCCACCGACGCCCGCTCCCGGCGCCTCGCGTCCCCAGGTGCCCAGTGGTGAACTGCTCAAGCTGACGCTGCCGCTGGAAGGGCTGATCGCCGCCGGCCAGAGCGCCAAGGCTGAAGTGCTGTCGCTCAAGCAGACCGACCAGACCTTCGAGCTGCTGCTCAAGCTGACCTTGGACAATGGCCGGCAAACCACCTTGCAGGCCACCAGCAGCCAACCCCTGCCCCAGGGCACCAGCCTGGCGGTGACCCAACCGTCGGCGGGCAACCTGGCCATCACGGTGCAGCAGGCCATCGCCTCCAGCGTTGCCGCCTTGACCCGACTGGACACCACGCAACTGCCACCCGGCACCCTGCTGCAGGGCAAGGTACTGACTTCCCAGGCGCTGCCCCAGGGGAGCAACCAACCCGCGGTGTACCGCTCCCTGGTGAGCCTGCTCAACACCGCCCAGAGCGGCAGCACCCTGAGCCTGGAAAGCCCGCAGCCACTGCGTATCGGCAGTTTGTTGAGCGCCCTGGTCAGCGACGCTCAGACCCTGAATTTCGTCCCCTTGAGCAACCGCCAGGATCAACTGGCCATTGCCGCCCAACTGGCGACCCAACAAGGCCGCCAGGGCTCCTTGGGGGCTCTGCTCAATGCCTTGCAAAATCTGCCGGCCGACAGCGACCAGGCAGACACGCAACTGCGCTCAGCAATCGAGCGCCTGCTGGGCAACCTGCCCGATGCGCAACAACTGAGTACCAGCCGTGGGGTGGCTCAAGCGCTGCTGGGCAGCGGTGCGTTTCTGGAAGCCCAACTGGCCACCGGCAATCCAGGCCAGGCATCGGACCTCAAGGCCGACCTGCTACGCCTGGTCGCACAGCTGACGCCAGCCCTGCCCTCCTCCACCAGCCTCAATGCCATCCTGGCCGCCAGCACACTGGCCCAGTCGCTACCGAACTTCGTGCGCGGTGCACTGGGAACCCTCGGCCAACTCGCCAGCAAGCCCACGCCCGGTGGCTTCCCGCTCCCCGAACGCTTGCTGCAGAGCCTGGAAGGTTCAGACAGCCTGGAACAACTGCTGCGCCTGGCTGCTGCAGCGATATCACGCCTGCAGAGCCATCAACTGGCCAGCCTGGAACAAAGCGGGCGCACCGACGACGGTCGACTGCTGACGACCTGGCAGCTGGAAATCCCCATGCGCAACCTGCAGGACATCGTGCCGTTGCAGGTCAAGCTGCAACGCGAGGAGCCGCCCGAGCCGGAACAACAGCCCCAGAACAAACGTGAGGAACGCGAGCCCAGGCAGGCGCTATGGCGAGTGGACCTGGCCTTCGACCTGGAGCCGCTGGGCCCCTTGCAAGTCCAGGCACAATTGATCCAGGGCCGCCTCTGCAGCCAGCTGTGGGCCGAGCGCCCCTACACCGCAAGCCTGATCGAAAGCCACCTGGGCAACCTGCGCGAGCGCTTGTTGGCCTCGGGCCTGAATGTCGGCGACCTGGATTGCCACCTCGGCATCCCTCCACAAGGTCCACAAACCCGATTGGAACAACGCTGGGTCGACGAAACCGCATGAAGCACTCTGCCCCACCCCGCCAGGCCATCGCCCTGAAATATGACGGCCAACAGGCCCCGATGCTCACCGCCAAGGGCGATGACGAACTGGCCGAAGCCATCCTGAAGATTGCCCGGGACTATGAAGTACCGATCTATGAGAACGCCGAACTGGTGAGATTGCTGGCCCGGCTGGAGTTGGGCGACAGCATTCCGCCGGAGCTGTACCGGACCATCGCCGAGATCATCGCGTTCGCCTGGAACCTCAAGGGCAAGTTCCCGGCAGGCCACGATCCGCAACAGATAGAGTCGGAGAAGGACGTCACCGAACGCGGCGACGATTACTAGAAGAGCCGCTGCAAGCCATGAGCCGCAAGTCTTGAAGCTTGCGGCTTGCGGCTGACGGTCAGCCTCTGTGCAGCTTGCTGACCAGCTCTGCCTCGGCCTGGGTCAGGCCGCAGGACTGGGTCAACTCGTCAACGCTGGCACCCATGCCGACCAGGCGGGCAGCCTGGGCGAAGGACAGACTTGAGGGGTCTCGCTGCTCCAGCTGGGCCAGCTTGTCCGGCAACGGCGCCACGACTGCGCGCAGCTCATGCAGGTCTTCGCCCATGCGCACCGTACCGTTCTGGTAATGGTCGACGCGCTTGGCCAGCTCCTTGATCCGCTGGTCGCGCAGGGCGTCGCCTTCTGCCTGCTGCGCAGCGATCTGGCGCTGGTTGCGGGCATAAGACAAGAACATGGCCAGTGTGGCGACCCAGAAGATCGCCAGGACAATAACCGCTACCTCGAGGATCAATCAGATACTCTCCAGTTCCGACCATTCCTCTTCGCTCATCATCTTGTCCAGTTCGACGAGGATCAGCAGCTCGCCGTTCTTGTTGCAGACGCCCTGGATGAACTTGGCCGACTCTTCATTGCCGACATTCGGTGCAGTCTCGACTTCCGACTGACGCAGGTAGACCACTTCGGCCACGCTGTCGACCATGATCCCGACCACTTGCTTGTCGGCTTCGATGATGACGATCCGAGTGTTGTCGTTGACCTCGGTGGGCACCAGGCCGAAACGCTGGCGAGTGTCGATCACGGTGACCACATTACCCCGCAGGTTGATGATCCCCAGGACATAGCTGGGCGCGCCCGGCACCGGAGCGATCTCGGTGTAGCGCAGGACTTCCTGGACCCGCATCACGTTGATGCCATAGGACTCGTTATCCAGCTTGAAGGTGACCCATTGCAGGATCGGATCTTCGGAACCCTGTGCAGACGACGACTTATTCATACCCTGACCCCTCAAAATACCGTTGAAAACGGCGTGTGTTCTGTATGGCCGCGCCCCACTGGCGCGGCCTGTGTTTGGTTCACTTCGGCTTGTGGGCCGCTTGACTGATTGCCAGCTGCTTGGCGCCACCGGTGGCGATCAGCTCCGCCAGTTCGGCCACGTCAAGCAGGGCGCACATGTGTTCGATCACCGTGCCGGCCAGCCAGGGGCGTTGGCCACGATGGCTGCGCCACTTGATTTCATTGGGGTCCAGGCGCAACGAGCGACTGACCTGATGCACGGCCAGTCCCCACTCGTAGCCCTGGACCGAGATCACGTACTGCAGGCCCTGGCGAAAATCATCGCGATACCGATCCGGCATGACCCAGCGCGCGGTATCCAGGACCTTGAGGTTGCCCGCCTGGCTCGGCAGGATGCCGAGGAACCATTCCGGCTGCCCGAACAACGGCGTCAACTCCTGACCGGCCAGGGAGTAGATCGAGCCCAGGCAGACCAGGGGCACTGCCAGGGTCAGGCCGGCGACATCGAACAGCAGGCACTCGAAAGGCTCGGCCGCCCAACTGGGGCGATCGCTGCCGGCGGCTGGCGGCGGCGTGTTGCTCGGCGGCAGGTGAACTTCCACCAGCGGTGGCACCAGCGCCTGGAGCATCGGCACCACGGGGCTGGGCAAGGGCGCCGGTGCATCCATTACCGGGGCCACCGGTACGACCTTGGCTTGCTCGGCAGGTGCCGCCTGGTGCTGGCTCCGTGCATCCCGGGCCTGCTCTTCCAACACCGCAGCCTGGAACTCGTCCAGGACTTCGCTGGAAACCTCCTCGACGAGTGGGGCGGCGGGCAACACGACCTGCGCTACCGGCTCCGGAACCTGCTCCTCTTCGGTAGCGTCCTGCAGCAACGCGTCCAGGTACGACTGCAATGCCAGCTGCGGTCGGTTCTTGATATCCAGGGGACGATTCATGAGGACACCCATGCAGACACCCCTGCATAACGATCTGTAGGGGTTATCGGCTGCACTGCCGGGCGACTTGAATGGCGCTTCACGTCAGGCCACCTGCGCCACGAGTTGCTGGGCCAGCAGGTGCTTGAGCAAGGCCTTGTAGGCCAGGACCCCGCGACTCTTGCCATCGAACTGCGAAGGAGTGACTCCAGCCCGGCTGGCATCGCGCAAGCGCGTGTCCACGGGGATATAGCCCTGCCAGATCTCCTCGGGAAACTTGTCGCGCAGGATCCGCAATGTGCCCAGGGAGGCCTGGGTCCGACGGTCGAACAGGGTCGGCACGATGGTGAACGGCAGCGGCTGCTTGCGCGAGCGATTGACCATCGCCAGGGTATTGACCATGCGCTCCAGGCCCTTGACCGCCAGGTGCTCGGTCTGCACCGGGATCACCAATTGCTGGCTGGCCGCCAGGGCGTTGACCATCAGCACACCCAACAGCGGCGGGCTGTCGATCACGGCATAGTCGAAGTCCTGCCACAACTGGGCCAGGCTCTTGGCAATCACCAGGCCCAGGCCGCTCTGCCCCGGCGACTGGCGCTCCAGGGTCGCCAGGGCGGTGCTCGATGGCAGGAGCGAGATGCGTTCATGGCTGGTGCCCAGCAGCAACTGCCCAGGCAGATCCTCGGGCACATTACCCTTGTGCAGGAACAGGTCGTAGCTGCTGTGCTCCAGGCTGTCAGGGTCATAACCGAAATAACTGGTCATGGAGCCGTGGGGGTCGAGGTCGACCACGACCACGCGCTTGCCCGCCTCCGCCAGCAAGCCGGCTAAAGCGATAGAACTGGTGGTTTTACCAACACCACCCTTTTGATTGGCAACAGCCCAGACTCTCATTCGGTTTGTTCCTCCCGCCCGGCCACAGCAGGGCGAGACATAGCGCAAAGTTATAAAGCAGGTGACGGAGAATTGACGGCGTTCCTCTGTACCGGCGTTTTCACCGCGGTTGGTGCAGTTTGTGTGCCAGCCCGCTTGAGTGCCGCATCCGGCGTCGCATTGGCGCTGCCAGTTCCGGTCAGGCTACGGCGCACATCCAGGTTTCGCGAGACCACCAGCACCACCCGGCGATTGCGTGCCCGGCCCTCGGCGGTGGCATTGTTGGCCACCGGCTGGAACTCGCCATACCCTACCGAAGCCATGCGTGCCGGGTTCACTCCCTGCATCGCCAGCATGCGCACGATACTTGCCGAACGTGCCGAAGACAGCTCCCAGTTAGTGGGGTACTGCATGGTCTGGATCGGCTGGTTGTCGGTAAAACCCTCGACATGGATCGGGTTGTCGAAGGGTTTGAGGATCTTCGCCACCTTGTCGATGATGCTGAACGCCTTGTCGCTGGGCATGGCATCACCGCTGCCGAACAGCAGGCTGGAATTGAGCTCGATCTCCAGCCACAGCTCGTTGCCACGCACAGTCATCTGGTCGGAGCTGATCAAGTCGCCGAAGGCAGCGCTGATATCGTCGGCGATGCTCTTGAGCGGGTCGCTACCACCGGAAATACCGGCGTCGGTCTGCTCACTGTCCTTGACCAGAGGCTTGGCCGGAGTCACGGTCTTGGGCCGCTCGTCACCAATGGGAATCGGCTTGAGGGCGCGATCGGAATCGGTGAAGACCCCGACCAGCGCTTCGGAAATGACCTTGTACTTGCCCTCGTTGATCGAGGAGATCGAGTACATGACCACGAAAAACGCGAACAACAGGGTGATGAAGTCGGCGTAGGAAACCAACCAGCGCTCGTGGTTGACGTGTTCTTCATGCTGACGACGACGGGCCATAATCAGTCCATGAAGCCTTGCAGCTTCAGCTCGATGGAGCGGGGATTCTCGCCTTCGGCGATGGACAGGATGCCCTCCAGGAGCATTTCCCGATACCGCGATTGGCGCAGGGCGATGGACTTCAGCTTCGCCGCGATCGGCAACAGCACCAGGTTGGCACTGGCCACGCCATAGATGGTGGCGACGAAGGCCACGGCGATACCACTGCCCAACTGCGATGGATCGGCCAGGTTGCCCATCACGTGGATCAGGCCCATGACCGCCCCGATGATACCGATGGTGGGGGCATAGCCGCCCATGCTCTCGAACACCTTGGCGGCCTCGATATCACGACTCTCCTGGGTGTAGAAGTCGACTTCCAGGATGCTGCGGATCGCTTCCGGCTCGGCGCCATCCACCAGCAACTGCAGGCCCTTGCGCGAATAGGTATCCGGTTCGGCATCCGCCACGCCTTCCAGGCCCAGCAGGCCCTCCTTGCGCGCCGTCAGGCTCCAGTTGACCACCCGGTCGATACCGCCAGCCAGGTCGACCCGCGGCGGAAACAGTATCCATGCCAGGATCTGCATGGCGCGCTTGAAGGCACTCAGCGGCGACTGCAACAAGGCCGCGCCGATGGTCCCGCCAAGCACGATCAAGGCTGCCGGACCATTGGCCAGGGCCGACAGATGACCACCTTCAAGGTAGTTGCCACCCACGATGGCGACGAACGCCATGATGATGCCGATAAGGCTGAGCACATCCATTACAGGCAAGCCTCGACCAGGTGCCGGCCGATATCGTCCAGGCTGTACACCGCATCCGCCAGGTTGGCCTTGACGATGGCCATGGGCATGCCATAGATCACGCAACTGGCCTCATCCTGGGCCCAGACCGCGCTGCCGCCCTGCTTGAGCAACCGTGCGCCTTCGCGCCCGTCCGCCCCCATGCCGGTGAGCACCACCGCCAGAACTTTGTCGCTATAGGACTTGGCCGCCGAGCCGAAGGTAATGTCCACGCACGGCTTGTAGTTCAGGCGCTCGTCGCCGGGCAGGATCTTCACCGCACCGCGGCCGTCGACCATCATCTGCTTGCCGCCGGGGGCCAGCAGTGCCAGGCCTGGACGCAGGATGTCGCCATCCTCGGCTTCCTTGACGCTGATCTTGCAAAGCTTGTCCAGGCGCTCGGCGAAGGCCTTGGTGAAGGCCGCCGGCATGTGCTGGATCAACACGATCGGCGCCGGGAAGTTGGCCGGCAGCTGGGTCAGCACCCGCTGCAGCGCCACCGGGCCGCCAGTGGAAGTACCGATGGCCACCAGTTTGTAGGCCTTGCGCTTGGGCGCTGGCGCCGCCGGACTGGCAGCCGGTGCCGGAGCACGACTTGGAGCCGGGGCTGGTGCCGGGCGGCTGCTGCCGAAGCTGGACGCAGCCGGCGCCGCAGCGGCAGTCGGCTGCGGAGCTGGCGTGCTGTAGCTGCTGAAGCGACGATTACTGCGCGAGATGCTATGGACCTTCTCGCACAGCAGTTGCTTGACCTTCTCGGGGTTGCGCGAGATGTCCTCGAAATTCTTCGGCAGGAAGTCCACGGCCCCGGCGTCCAGCGCATCGAGGGTCACCCGCGCGCCTTCATGGGTCAGGGAAGAGAACATCAGGACCGGGGTCGGGCAGCGCTGCATGATGTGCCGCACTGCGGTGATGCCGTCCATCATCGGCATCTCGTAGTCCATGGTGATCACGTCCGGCTTGAGGGCCAGGGCCTGATCGATCGCCTCTTTACCATTGGTCGCGGTACCGACGACCTGGATGCTCGAATCCGCAGAAAGAATTTCCGAGACGCGGCGGCGGAAAAAACCCGAATCGTCCACCACCAGGACTTTGACTGCCATAAACACTCCGTTAGGTGGGGCGAGGCCAAGCGCCCCTCCCCTCCGAATCAAATACGCCGTGCGGCGTAACGCTTGAGCATGCTCGGGACATCGAGGATCAATGCGATGCGACCATCACCCGTGATGGTGGCGCCGGACATGCCCGGGGTTCCCTGAAGCATTTTGCCCAAGGGCTTGATGACCACTTCTTCCTGGCCCACCAACTGATCGACGACGAAGCCGATCCGCTGGGTACCCACCGAAAGGATCACTACGTGGCCTTCGCGCTGCTCTTCATGAGCGGCGGAACTGACCAGCCAGCGCTTGAGGTAGAACAAGGGCAAGGCCTTGTCCCGCACGATCACCACTTCCTGGCCGTCCACCACATTGGTGCGCGACAGATCGAGGTGGAAGATCTCGTTGACGTTGACCAACGGGAAGGCGAACGCCTGGTTGCCCAGCATCACCATCAGGGTCGGCATGATCGCCAGGGTCAACGGCACCTTGATCACGATCTTCGAACCCAGGCCCTTGGTCGAGTAGATATTGATCGAGCCGTTGAGCTGGGAAATCTTGGTCTTGACCACGTCCATGCCCACACCGCGACCAGAGACATCGGAGATCTCGGTCTTGGTGGAGAAGCCCGGGGCGAAGATCAGGTTGTAGCACTCGGTATCGCTCAGGCGATCGGCGGCGTCCTTGTCCATCACCCCGCGCTTGACCGCGATGGCGCGCAGGACGTTGGGGTCCATGCCCTTGCCGTCGTCGGAGATCGACAACAGGATGTGGTCGCCCTCCTGTTCCGCTGCCAGCACCACCTTGCCCAGGCGGGACTTGCCCGACTCCTCGCGCTCTTCCGGCGACTCGATACCATGGTCCACCGCGTTGCGCACCAAGTGCACCAGCGGGTCGGCCAGGGCTTCCACCAGGTTCTTGTCGAGGTCGGTTTCTTCCCCCACCAGCTCCAGGTTGATCTCTTTCTTGAGCTGCCGGGCCAGGTCGCGAACCAGGCGCGGGAAGCGCCCGAAGACCTTCTTGATCGGCTGCATGCGGGTCTTCATCACCGCGGTCTGCAGGTCGGCGGTAACCACGTCGAGGTTCGACACCGCCTTGGACATGGCCTCGTCGCCACTGTTGAGACCCAGGCGCACCAGGCGGTTACGCACCAGCACCAGCTCGCCCACCATGTTCATGATTTCGTCCAGGCGCGCGGTATCCACGCGCACCGTGGTTTCTGCTTCACTGGCAGGCTTTTCCGCCGGGGCCGCAGCCGCTGCGCGGGCTGGGGCCGGGGCAGCGGCTGGCTTCGGCGCTTCGGCCTTGGCTTCGGCTTTCGGCGCGACTGGCTTGGCCACCGCAGCGGCGGCCGGGGCGGATGGCGCAGCCGGTGCGGAAGCCGCTGCCGGGGCCGCGGGCTTGGCTGTCCCCGGGGTGTCGGAGAACTTGCCTTTGCCATGCAGCTCGTCGAGCAGGGATTCGAATTCGTGATCGCTGATCAGGTCGCTGCCCGCGGCGGCGGCACTGGCTGCCGGCGTAGCGGGAACGGCGGCCACGGCCGATTCCAGCGCGTCAACGGCAAAGTTGCCCTTGCCATGCAGCTGATCGAGCAAGGCTTCGAATTCATCATCGGTAATTTCATCGCTGCCGGCGGCTGCGCCGCTGTCGGCACTGGCCGCGGCAGGTGCGATGGCATCGGGGGCGAACTGGCCCTTGCCATGCAACTGGTCCAGCAGGGACTCGAACTCGGCATCGGTGATTTCATCACTGGCCGCTTCGCCCTCAACCGCTGGCGCAGCAGCAGGTGCAGCCTCGGCTTCGGCCTTGGCAGCGCTCAGCGAGTCGAGCAGGAGTTCGAATTCATTGTCGGTGATATCGCCCGACGGGCTTTCGGCCGCAGGCTCCGCTACCACTTCCACCACCTCTTCCACCACCGGTTCGGGGGCGGGTTCGGCACCAGCCGGCTCAGCCAGGCGGGCCAGGGCGGAAAGCAGTTCAGGTGTCGCAGGAGTGATCTCGGAACGCTCGCGGACCTGGCCGAACATGCTGTTCACCGTGTCCAGCGCTTCGAGCACCACATCCATCAGTTCCGAATCGACACGCCTCTCACCCTTGCGCAGGATGTCGAAGACGTTCTCGGCGATATGGCAGCACTCCACCAGCTCGTTGAGCTGGAGGAAGCCGGCGCCCCCTTTAACAGTGTGAAAACCGCGAAAAATTGCGTTGAGCAGATCCGCATCATCCGGCCGGCTTTCCAGCTCGACCAGTTGTTCGGACAGTTGCTCTAGAATCTCGCCGGCCTCAACCAGGAAATCCTGAAGGATCTCTTCATCGGCGCCGAAGCTCATTAATGGGTGCTCCTAGAATCCAAGGCTGGAAAGCAAATCGTCTACATCGTCCTGACCGGACATAACGTCTTCCCGTTTATCGGCATGAATCTGCGGACCTTCACCCTTAGCGAGATGTTTTTGCGGATCTTTTTCCGCTAGGATCGAGGCACGGTCATGTTCGATGCCGGCGAAACGATCGACCTGGCTGGCCATCAAGACGAGTTTGAGCAAATTGCTTTCGACTTCCGTGACCAACTGGGTCACGCGCTTGATCACCTGGCCGGTAAGGTCCTGGTAATCCTGCGCCAGAAGAATGTCGTTGAGGTGGCCCGAGACGGTACGGGTCTCCTGTTCGCTACGAGTCAGGAAACTGTCGACCCGACGCGCCAGCTCGCGAAACTCCTCGGCCCCGACCTCGCGCCGCATGAAGCGCCCCCAGTCCACGCTCAACGCCTGGGCTTCGCTGCTCAGGCCGTTGACCAGCGGGGTGCTGCTCTCCACCAGGTCCATGGTGCGGTTGGCCGCGGCTTCCGTCAGCCGGACCACGTAGGACAGGCGCTCGGTGGCATCCGTGATCTGTGAAACTTCCTCGGCTTGCGGCATGTGCGGATCGATCTGGAAATTGACGATCGCACTATGCAACTCGCGGGTGAGCTTGCCCACTTCCTGGTACAGGCCGCGGTCACGGGTCTGATTGAGCTCATGGATCAGTTGCACAGCTTCGCCGAACTTGCCCTTTTCCAGGCTTTCGACCAGCTCCAGCGCATGTTTTTTCAGGGTCGACTCAAAGTCGCCCAGTGAAGATTCGTTATGCTCCATAGCTCCCCCGTGGCGCAATGGCTACGCATCTCAACCGATGCGTTCGAAGATCTTCTCGATCTTCTCTTTCAGCGCCTGGGCCGTGAATGGTTTGACGACATAGCCGTTTACGCCGGCCTGGGCGGCTTCGATGATCTGCTCACGCTTGGCTTCGGCAGTGACCATCAGTACCGGCAGGTGCTTGAGTTTTTCATCGGCGCGCACATGACGCAGCAGGTCGATACCGGTCATGCCCGGCATGTTCCAGTCCGTTACCAGAAAGTCGATGCTCCCGCTGTTGAGAACCGGGATGGCAGTGGTGCCATCGTCGGCCTCGACCGTGTTGGTGAAACCCAGATCACGCAACAGGTTTTTTATGATCCGCCGCATCGTTGAGAAGTCATCAACGATGAGGATTTTCATGTTCTTGTCCAATTCGACCTCCAAGCAGTCTTAAACGCATCCAGTACCTGGATACGCCATTCAATCAATCCGGCATAACACGCAACGACTGCATGGAGCACATACTGCAAAACCGGCCAGGCACAAGGCCCGACCGGTCTTGGGCGCAGTGTCCCCACACTGCCTGTCAGCGCGCTCGCCACTCCCCCAAACGCCCCCGCAAGCGGGCCGCGCACTGGCTGTGTAACTGGCTGACCCGCGATTCGCTGACCCCCAGGACCTCACCGATTTCCTTGAGGTTCAGCTCTTCGTCGTAGTACAGCGCCAACACCAGTCGCTCGCGCTCCGGCAAATTGGCAATCGCATCCGCCAACGCGGCCTGGAAGCGTTCATCCTCCAGGTCCCGTGACGGCTCGAGATGAGCACTGGCGCCATCCTCGTGCAGCCCTTCGTGTTCGCCGTCCTGCAACAGGTCGTCGAAACTGAACAGTCGGCTGCCCAGGGTGTCGTTCAAAATCCCGTAATAATCATCGAGGCTCAATTGAAGTTCGGCCGCAACCTCGTGATCTTTAGCGTCACGACCGGTTTTAGCTTCAATTGCGCGAATGGCATCACTGACCATGCGCGTATTACGGTGCACCGAACGCGGGGCCCAGTCGCCTTTACGAACCTCGTCGAGCATCGCACCGCGGATACGGATACCCGCGTAGGTCTCGAAACTCGCACCCTTGCTCGCGTCGTACTTGGTCGACACTTCGAGCAAACCGATCATCCCGGCCTGGATCAGGTCTTCCACCTGGACGCTGGCCGGCAACCGCGCCAACAGGTGATAGGCAATACGCTTGACCAGGGGCGCATAGCGCTCGATCAGTTCGTATTGGCTGTCACGCGCCGACTTCTTGTAGAGGTTGTAGCCACTGGCAGTCATAGCACCGGTCCCGCTGTTTGATGCACTAGCCGCTCGACAAAAAACTCCAGGTGCCCGCGAGGGTTCGCCGGCAATGGCCAGGTATCGACTTTTTGCGCGATGGCCTTGAACGCCAATGCACATTTCGAACGAGGAAAGGCTTCATAGACCGCACGCTGCTTTTGCACGGCCTTGCGCACGCTTTCGTCGTAGGGAACTGCGCCGACATATTGTAAGGCCACGTCCAGGAACCGATCAGTGACCTTGGTCAACTTTGCAAACAGGTTGCGCCCTTCCTGGGGGCTCTGGGCCATGTTGGCCAGGACCCGGAAACGGTTCATGCCGTAGTCGCGGTTGAGCAGCTTGATCAGGGCGTAGGCATCGGTGATCGAGGTCGGCTCGTCGCAGACCACCAGCAGCACTTCCTGGGCCGCGCGGACAAAACTGACTACCGAGTCACCAATACCCGCAGCAGTGTCGATCACCAGCACATCGAGGTTGTCGCCGATGTCGCTGAAGGCCTGGATCAGGCCGGCATGCTGGGCCGGGCTCAGGTGCACCATGCTCTGGGTGCCCGAGGCTGCCGGCACGATACGGATGCCGCCCGGGCCCTGGAGCAGCACATCGCGCAGCTCGCAGCGCCCTTCGATGACATCGGCCAGGGTACGTTTGGGGGTCAGTCCCAGCAGGACATCGACATTGGCCAATCCCAGGTCGGCATCCAGCAGCAACACCCGCCGGCCGAGCTCAGCCAGAGCCAGGGACAAGTTCACTGACACATTAGTCTTGCCGACGCCACCTTTGCCGCCGGTCACCGCAATCACCTGTACGGGATGCATGCTGCCCATGTTCTTTCTTTACCTTGTCTTACTTAGACGGGGCCACATAACTGGCTGCGTGTTCACCATTGGAACAGTGCCTGGCAGACCATCGATGTAGATACGCTGCAATCTATCCATGAGTACCTCAACCGACCCGCTTGGCCGGATTGTGGTACAGGTCAGCGAACATGTCGGCCATGGCCTCTTCGCTGGGTTCTTCCTGCATCTGCACGCTCACTGCGCGGCTCACCAACTGATGCCGGCGGGGCAGATGCAAGTCGTCAGGAATCCGCGGCCCATCGGTCAGATAGGCAACCGGCAGTTCGTGACTGATGGCCAGGCTCAATACCTCGCCAAGACTGGCCGTTTCATCCAGTTTAGTCAGGATGCAACCGGCCAGGCCGCAGCGCTTGTAGCTGTGGTAGGCGGCGGTCAGCACCTGCTTCTGGCTAGTGGTGGCCAGCACCAGGTAGTTCTTCGCCCGGATACCGCGACCGGCCAGGCTTTCCAGTTGCATGCGCAGCGCCGGATCGCTGGCCTGCAGGCCGGCGGTATCGATCAGCACCACGCGCTTGCGCAACAGTGGGTCCAGGGCCTGGGCCAGGGACTGGCCAGGGTCGACATGGGTCACCGAGACATTGAGGATCCGCCCCAGGGTCTTGAGTTGCTCCTGGGCGCCGATGCGATAACTGTCCATGCTCACCAGCGCGATGTTCTGCGCACCGTACTTGAGCACATAGCGCGCCGCCAGCTTGGCCAGGGTCGTGGTCTTGCCCATGCCGGCCGGGCCGACCATGGCAATCACCCCGCCCTCTTCCAGAGGCTCGAGCTCCGGTGTCTGGATCATCCGCGCCAGGTGGGCCAGGAGCATGCGCCAGGCCTGGCGAGGCTCGTCGATATCGGTGATCAAGGCCAGCAGGTCGCGCGCCAGCGGGCCGGAAAGGCCAATGCGCTGCAGCCGGCGCCAGAGATTGGCCTGCTCCGGACGACTGCCCTGCAACTGGCTCCAGGCCAGGGAGCCCAGCTGGACTTCCAGCAGCTCGCGCAGGCCGTTGAGCTCGAAACGCATCGAATCCAGGGCACGATTGTCCACCGCCGGTGCAGCAGGGGCTGGCGCCGGGCGCGGGCGCTCGGTCAGGGTCGGTTCGATCAGGGGCTCGGCGGCGGTCAACGGCAGGCCGGCGAACAACTGACGGTTGGTCATCGAGGTACTGTCGCCCTCGCTGCGCAGGCTGAGTTCGGCCTGGGCCGTGACGATCCGCGACTGAGTCTTGCGCAGCTCGTCCTCGAGCTCCATGTTCGGAACCCGCGGCGACAGTGCCGACAACTTGTAATCCAGCGCCGCCGTCAGCTCGACACCACCGGCGATCCGGCGGTTGCCGATGATGGCAGCCTCAGCGCCCAGCTCATCACGAACCAGCTTCATGGCCTGACGCATATCGGCGGCGAAAAAACGCTTAACTTGCATAACCCACTACCTCAGCCGTTGGGCCCTACTGTCGCAACGATGGTCACTTGCTTGTTGTCAGGAATTTCCTGGTACGCCAGCACATGCAAACCCGGAACGGCCAAGCGACCGAACCGCGAGAGCATGGCGCGGACCGGACCTGCAACCAACAGGATCACCGGTTGACCTTGCATCTCTTGACGCTGCGCCGCTTCGATCAGCGAACGCTGCAGCTTTTCTGCCATGCTTGGCTCGAGCAGAACGCCTTCTTCCTGGCCTTGTCCTGCCTTCTGCAAACTGCTGAGCAAAATTTGTTCCAACCTTGGCTCCAAGGTGATCACAGGCAGCTCGGACTCAGTACCTACAATGCTTTGGACAATGGCGCGCGAGAGTCCGACGCGGACCGCAGCCACCAAAGCGGCAGTATCTTGACTCTTAGCGGCATTGTTGGCGATGGCCTCGGCAATGCTGCGAATGTCCCGCACGGGCACCTGCTCGGCCAACAGCGCCTGCAGCACCTTGAGCAACTGCGACAACGACAGCACGCCCGGCACCAGCTCCTCGGCCAGCTTCGGCGAACTCTTGGCCAGCAGCTGCATCAGTTGCTGGACTTCCTCGTGGCCGATCAGCTCACTGGAATGCTTGTACAGAATCTGGTTCAAGTGGGTCGCGACCACGGTGCTGGCGTCCACCACGGTGTAGCCCAGGGATTGGGCCTGGGGCCGCTGGCTGATCTCGATCCATACCGCTTCCAGGCCGAAGGCCGGGTCCCGGGCGGCGATGCCATTGAGCGTGCCGTAGACCTGCCCCGGGTTGATCGCCAGTTCGCGATCCGGGTAGATCTCGGCCTCGGCCAGGATCACGCCCATCAGGGTCAGGCGATAGGCGCTGGGCGCCAGGTCCAGGTTATCGCGGATATGCACGGTGGGCATGAGGAATCCCAGGTCCTGGGACAACTTCTTGCGCACGCCCTTGATCCGCGCGAGCAACTGCCCACCCTGGTTGCGGTCCACCAGGGGAATCAGGCGGTAGCCGACTTCCAGGCCGATCATGTCGATGGGAGTCACGTCATCCCAGCCCAGCTCCTTGGTTTCCATGGCCCGCGCCGGAGATGGCAGCAGTTCCTGCTGGCGCTGCACCTCTTCCTCGGCCCGGATCTTGGCCTGCTGCTGCTTTCTCCAGACCAGGTAGGCCGCACCACCTGCCACCAGCGCCAGGCTGAGGAAGGACACATGCGGCATGCCCGGCACCAACCCCATCACCGCCATCAGCGCGGCGGCGACGGCCAGCGCCTTGGGCGAGGCGAACATCTGGCGATTGATCTGCTTGCCCATTTCCTCGGAACCCGAGGCCCGGGTCACCATGATCGCCGCCGCGGTGGACAGCAGCAGCGAAGGCAACTGCGCCACCAAACCGTCACCGATGGTCAGCAAGGCATAGACCCGACCCGCGTCGGCAAAGGTCATGTTGTGCTGGAACATGCCGACCGCCATACCGCCGATCAGGTTGATGAACAGGATCAGCAGGCCAGCGATGGCGTCACCGCGAACGAACTTGCTGGCACCGTCCATGGAACCGTAGAACTCGGCTTCCTGGGCGACTTCGGCGCGGCGCGCCTTGGCCTGGTTCTGGTCGATCAGGCCGGCGTTGAGGTCGGCGTCGATGGCCATCTGCTTGCCGGGCATGGCGTCCAGGGTGAAGCGCGCGCTCACCTCGGAGATCCGCCCCGCACCCTTGGTCACCACCACGAAGTTGATGATCATGAGGATCGCGAAAACCACGATACCCACGACATAGTTGCCGCCGATCACCACTTCGCCGAAAGCCTGGATCACCTTGCCCGCAGCGGCATGCCCCTCTTGGCCGTGGAGCATCACCACCCGGGTCGAGGCCACGTTGAGCGCCAGGCGCAACAAGGTCGCCACCAGCAGGATGGTGGGAAAGACGGCGAAATCCAGTGGCCGCAAGGCATAGACGCAGACCAGCAGGACCACGATCGACAGGGCGATGTTGAAGGTAAAGAACACGTCCAGCAGGAACGCCGGCACCGGCAGCATCATCATGGCCAGCATGACCAACAGCAGCACCGGCACACCCAGGTTGCCCCGACCAAGGTCGGCCAGGTTACTGCGAGCCGTGTTGATTAACTGAGTGCGATCCACCGATTTACCCCGTTCCGTAAAGCAAACTTTTGACGCCTGAAGCGATACAGGGCGGCTACTGCAAGAAGCCTTCCAACTTTCACCTGGACAGCTCAATCAAGCATTTGCGCCCATTTCGTCACGCAAGGAGCTGCACCTGGAAGGCCCTGAGGAAGGTTAATAGCAATTAGCCATTTTTCTGACGAACAAGCCCGAACGGGCGAGGCTCGTGCTAGGCAGGTTTCGCCGGCCCCGAAGCCGGTCGATTGCCGGCGCTGTCGCGCTGCAAGTCGTCGGGGATCTGCGGGTCCTTGAGCGGGTCCGGGCGCTTGCCCTTGCCGGCGCGATGTTGGCGAATCTGATAGACGTAGGCCAGGACCTGGGCCACCGCCAGGTACAGGCCGGCCGGGATCTCCTCCTCAAGCTCGGTGGAGTAGTAGATCGAGCGAGCCAGCGCCGGGGACTGCAGCAACATGATCTCGTGAGCCGTGGCGATCTCACGGATCTGTTGCGCCAGGAAGTCCGTGCCCTTGGCCAGCAGCATCGGCGCCCCGCCCTTCTCGGCATCGTACTTGAGGGCCACGGCATAGTGGGTCGGGTTGGTGATCACCACGTCAGCCTCAGGAATGGCCGCCATCATCCGCCGCTGGGACATCTCGCGCTGCACCTGGCGAATCCGCTGCTTGACCTCCGGTCGCCCCTCCTGGTCCTTGTGCTCGTCGCGCACTTCCTGCTTGGTCATCATCAGCTTCTTGTGGGCCTGGTACAGCTGCACCGGCACATCCACCGCGGCAATCAGGATCAGCCCGCAAGCCATCCACAAGGTGCTCCAGCCCACCACCTGGACACTATGGATGATCGCCAGCTCAAGGGGCTCATGGGCGATCCGCAGCAGGTCGTCGATATCGGAGGACAACACCGACAGTGCCACGAATAGCACCAGGCTGAACTTGGCCAGGGCCTTGAGCAGCTCGATCAACGCCGTGAAGGAGAACATCCGCTTCAGCCCATTGGCCGGATTCATCCGGCTGAACTTGGGCGCCAGGCTCTTGCCGGCGAACAGCCAGCCTCCCAGGGAAATCGGCCCGATGATGGCCGCCAGCAGCAGCGTCAACAGCACCGGCTGCACCGCCAGGATGGCGATCTTGCCCGAGTGCAGCAGATACAAGCCCATGGCCCCGGGGCTGAGCAGCACATCGCGCGGCAGGGAAAAATTCAGGCGCATGATCTCCAGGAGGTTCTGCGCCAGGTTCGCACCGAAGACCAGCAGGCCTCCAGCCCCGGCCAACATGATGGCCAGGGTGTTGAGCTCCTTGGAGCGAGCGATCTCGCCCTTTTCCCGGGAGTCCTTCTTGCGTTTCTCCGTGGGGTCTTCTGTCTTGTCCTGACCGCTCTCGCTCTCAGCCATGGCTCAACGTGACCTCGCCAATTCGCGCAAGAACTGCAAGGCCTCGGCGGCCAGCGGTTGATACTGGTTGAGAATGTCGGCGAGGCTGATCCAGACGATACCCATCCCCAGCACCAGGGTCAGGGGGAAACCGATGGAGAAGATGTTCAACTGTGGCGCCGCCCGGGTCATCACGCCGAAGGCGATGTTCACCACCAGCAAGGCGGTGATCGCCGGCAACACCAACAGTAGCGCCGCCCCCAGCACCCAACCCAGCTTGCCGACCAGCTCCCAGTAATGATTGACCATCAGCCCGCCACCGACCGGCAGCGTGGTGAAACTTTCCACCAGCACCTCGAACACCACCAGGTGGCCGTTCATGGCCAGGAACAGCAAAGTCACCAGCATGGTGAAGAATTGCCCGATCACCGCCACCGAGACACCGTTGGTCGGGTCGACCATGGAAGCGAAGCCCATGCCCATCTGGATCGCGACGATCTGCCCGGCGATGACAAAGGCCTGGAAGAACAACTGCAAGGCAAACCCGAGCACGGCACCGATCAGTATCTGCTCAGCCACCAGCAGCAGGGCACTGGCGTCCAGCGCATGCACCTCGGGCATGGGCGGTAGCGCCGGGGTGATCACCACGGTGATCGCCAGGGCGAAGTACAAGCGCACCCGCCGCGGCACCAGGGTCGTGCCGAAGACCGGCATCACCATCAACAGCGAGGTGACCCGGAACAGCGGCAGCACGAAGCTCGCCACCCAGCTGCTGATCTGGGTATCGGTCAACGCCAGCAAGGACATGGGTTCAGCCGATCAACTGCGGAATACTGCCGTACAACTGACGGATGTATTCCATGAAGGTCTGCACCAGCCAGGGGCCGGCGACAATCAGGGTCACCAGCATCACCAGCAAGCGCGGCAGGAAGCTCAGGGTCTGCTCGTTGATCTGCGTGGCCGCCTGGAACATGGCCACGATCAGGCCCACCAGCAGGCTGGGCACCACCAGCACGGCAACCATCATGGTGGTCAGCCACAGGGCTTCGCGAAACAGGTCTACCGCGACTTCTGGAGTCATTGTCGATCACCCGCAAACAAGGTTCTAAACACCGCCGAAACTGCCGGCCAGCGTGCCGATGATCAGTGCCCAGCCGTCCACCAGGACGAACAGCATGATCTTGAACGGCAGGGAAATGATCAGCGGCGACAGCATCATCATGCCCATGGCCATCAGCACACTGGCGACCACCAGGTCGATGATCAGGAACGGGATGAAGATCATGAAACCGATCTGGAACGCCGTCTTGAGTTCCGAGGTGACGAAGGCCGGCACCAGGATGGTCAACGGCGCCTGGTCAGGACTGGCAATGTCGGTACGCTTGGACAGGCGCACGAACAGCTCCAGATCACTGCTGCGGGTCTGCGCCAGCATGAAGTCCTTGATCGGCACCTCGGCCTTGGCCACCGCATCCTGGGCGGTGATCTTTTCCGCCAGGTACGGCTGCAACGCGTCCTGGTTCACCCGGTCGAACACTGGAGCCATGATGAACAGGGTGAGGAACAGCGCCATGCCGGTGAGGATCTGGTTCGACGGCGTCTGCTGCAACCCCAGGGCCTGGCGCAGGATCGAGAAGACAATGATGATCCGGGTAAAGCTGGTCATCAGCATGACGAACGCCGGGATGAAACTCAGCGCGGTCATGATCAGCAGGATCTGCAGGCTGACCGAGTACTCCTGCTGGCCGCTGGCATTGGTGCCCAGGGTGATGGCCGGGATCGACAACGGATCGGCCGCCAGCGCCAGCGGCGCCGCCAGCATCAGGGCCAACGTCAAGATGATGCGCAACGGCATTACTTCCTATCCTTCTGATCCTTGCCCAACAGCTCCATCAGGCGCTGGGCGAACTCAGGCGTGGCCTGTTCGGCGCTAGGCACCTGCACCGGCTCTTTGAGTACATGTAACGGGGTGATCGTGCCCGGGGTCAGGCCCAGCAGGATCTGCTCGTTGCCGACCTGCACCAACACCAACCGGTCACGCGGGCCCAGGGCCCGGGAACCGATCAGCTCGATCACCTGCCCCTTGCCAGCAGGACCTGCCTGCTGCACTCGGCGCAACAGCCAGGCCAGGAGAAAGATCAGCCCGACCACCAGCAACAGGCCCAGCACCAACTGGGCCAGCTGCCCGCTAAGGCTGCCCACCGCCGGCACCGCGGCCGTCACCTGGGCAGTGGCCACAGGTTCTGCGGCCAGGGCACTCAAGGGCAAGCCGAGCAATACGCCAAGCAGCCTGTTCACTTAGCGCAGCTTCTTGATGCGTTCGCTTGGGCTGATCACGTCAGTCAGGCGGATACCGAACTTCTCGTTGACCACCACCACTTCGCCGTGGGCGATCAGGGTGCCGTTGACCAGCACATCCAGCGGCTCGCCCGCCAGGCGATCGAGCTCGATCACCGAACCCTGGTTGAGCTGCAACAGGTTACGGATGTTGATGTCGGTACTGCCCACTTCCATGGAGATCGATACCGGGATGTCCAGGATCACGTCCAGGTTCGGCCCTTCCAGGCTCACCGGCTCATGGTTCTTGGGCACACTGCCGAACTCCTCCATTTGCAGGCGCCCACCGCTGGCCGCGGCGCCGGCATCGGCCGCCAGCAAAGCGTCGATATCGGCCTGGCCGGCATCACCGGTTTCTTCCAGCGCAGCAGCCCACTCGTCGGCCAGCGCCTGATCGTCCTGGGAGTTAATTTCGTCAGCCATCTTGGGTCCTCGACGCGCAAAAATTCATTGAACAACAAACAGGTTGGAGCACCGTTCAGCGGCGCTCGATCGGTTCGATCACTTGCAGCGCCAGGTTGCCCTTGTGGGAACCCAGCTTGACCTTGAACGACGGCACGCCGTTGGCCCGCATGATCATGTCTTCTGGTAGCTCCACCGGGATCACATCGCCAGGCTGCATGTGCAGGATGTCGCGCAGGCGCAGTTGCCGGCGGGCGACCGTGGCGCTCAGCGGCACCGCCACATCCAGTACGTCTTCGCGCAGGGCTTTGCTCCAGCGCTCGTCCTGGTCGTCCAGGTCGGACTGGAAACCGGCGTCGAGCATTTCCCGGATCGGCTCGATCATCGAGTACGGCATGGTCACGTGCAGGTCGCCGCCACCACCATCGAGCTCGATATGGAAGGTCGACACCACCACCGCCTCGCTCGGGCCAACAATGTTGGCCATCGCCGGGTTCACTTCGGAGTTTATGTACTCGAAATTGACCGGCATGATCGCCTGCCAGGCTTCCTTGAGGTCGACGAAGGCCTGCTCCAGCACCATGCGCACCACGCGCAGCTCGGTGGGAGTGAACTCGCGCCCCTCGATCTTCGCGTGACGACCATCACCGCCGAAGAAGTTGTCCACCAGCTTGAACACCAGCTTAGCGTCGAGGATGAACAGCGCGGTGCCGCGCAGCGGCTTGATCTTCACCAGGTTCAGGCTGGTGGGAACGTACAGCGAGTGCACGTACTCGCCGAACTTCATCACCTGCACACCACCGACCGCCACATCGGCGGAACGACGCAACATGTTGAACATGCTGATCCGGGTGTAGCGGGCGAAGCGCTCGTTGATCATCTCCAGAGTCGGCATGCGTCCGCGGACGATGCGATCCTGGCTGGTCAGGTCGTAGCTTTTGACACTACCGGGTTCGGCAGCGTGTTCGGTCTGTACCAGACCGTCGTCGACGCCATGCAACAGCGCGTCGATCTCATCCTGGGACAGCAGGTCCTGCACGGCCATGTCGTGTTCCTACTGCAATACGAAGTTAGTAAAGAGCAACTGCTCGACCACTACCTTGCCCACCTCTTTCTGGGCCACTTCCTGGACGCTGGCGGTGGCTTTCTGGCGGAGCATTTCCTGACCGACCGGAGTCGCCAGGGTGTCGAAATTCTGCGCGGAAAACAGCATCACCAGGTTGTTGCGGATCACTGGCATATGCACTTTCAGGGCATCCAGGTCCGCTTGATTGCGCGCCAGCATGGTGATGCTCACCTGCATGTAGCGCTGCCGGCCGTTCTGCGTGTAGTTGGCAACGAAAGCCGGGGCCATGGGCTCATAGATCGCTGCGGGCTTGACGTTGGTGGCGGTCTCCGCAGCCGGTGCCGGCTTGCTCTGAGCACTGTGCATGAAATACCAGGTGGCGCCGACCGACAGGCCGATGGCCAACAACAACGCCAGGACAATCAAGAGGATAAGCTTGAGTTTGCTTTTCCCTGCGGTGGGTTTTTCTGCTGCTTCGCTCTTCGCCATGCCAATAATCCGTCACTATTCGGGGGTTCACAGTCGCACGGCAAGGCAAGAGCAAGTGTTATGCCAGATTTGTCAGAAATGCAGATCTGAGACCGTCAGCAGGACGCTGAAAGAAATGGCGAGCCGGGACGCCGGGGCAATGTCCGCCGGGAGCCTCCTTGCCACAGGAAGCTCCCGCTGGTCATCCGGTCAGGCGTAATAGTCCACGACACTCGTGCCGATCACGCTCTGCACCGGGGCAGAGACCTCAGCCAATGCAGGCTGCCCGTCATCGCCAGGCTCGCCATCCAGGCGCGAACCACTGGCGCTGGAGCCGCTGGCGCGGCTCTGCCCTTGCTGCGCCTGCTCCTGGCCCTGCCAGCCACGGGACTGATCGGAAACATTGACGTCCACCTGCCCCAGGCCCTGCTGGCTGAACATATCGCGCATGCGATGCATCTGCCCTTCCAGGGCTTCACGCACACCCGCATGGGCACTCATGAACGTCACCTGGGTCTGCTGGTCGGGAATCATGTGCACGCGAATATCCAGGCGCCCAAGCTCGGCCGGTTGCAACTGGATATCCGCCGACTTGAGGTTGGCGCTGGACAGGTACATCACCCGGTTGACCACTTCATCGGTCCACCCGCTCTGGTGCATGGCCAATGGCTGGTTGACCGGCACCGCATTGGCTGTCTTGGGCGTTGCCGCCTGGGTCAGGGCCGCCAGGCGGTTGGCGAAGTCATCCACGCGAGTATCGCTGGACGCGCCCTTGAGATCCTTCAAGCCTTCGGTAATCAGACCGCTGAAGGCCTTCTCGCCCCCCTGCTCGGTACCGCCCTTGCCAGCCTGCTCGAGCAGGCCGGCCATGCCATTGGCGATATTCGGCGCCGATGCCAACTGAGCATCGGCGTTAGCGGTGCTAGAGGCATTCTTGGGTTGCGATTGACTGGACGCCGAGACATGGCCGCTTTGCTCCATGGCCAAACGCACGGCAGGCAGGGCATCCAGAGGGTCGGCCTCGGGATCGAACGCCTCTTTGGCAGGTTCGGCGGCCGGCGCCGGCACTACCGCTGCCGCAACCTGCGCTGGCACCAGGACAGGAGCCGCTTCGACCTGAGGCTGCGGCACAGGGACCGGGGCAGGCTCTGCCACTGCCACCGGCGCTACAGGCTGGCCTTGCAGCAGGCTTGGATCCACCGCGGGCTCGCTGGACGGCGCCTCGGCCTGTGCTGTATCGACTGGCTTGCGGTCATCGCTGGCAGCACCATCTTTGCCGGTGCTGGCCGGTTTTTCGGCAGGCAAGGCCTTGCCGCTATCGGCAACCGCTGGCTGCGATGCGGCAGCCTGATCATTGCCAGCGTCCCTTTTCGGGGTGTTGTCGGGGCTCTTGTCGCGCACCGGTGACGGGCTGTTGTCAGCGACAGCCTGAGGCTTGCTCTGCACTTTGGCTTGAGATTGGCTGGCGTAGAGCTGCGCGAAGCTGGAAGCCTTGTCCCCAGGCTGGGCAACGCTTGCCAGAGGGCCAACAGCAGCCGCTTGCGCCTTGGATTGAGGGCTGGCCTGGGCGGTGGCCTGAAGAAGCGAATTAGGGGTAACAGCCATGGAACAGTCTCCGCTGCACTGAAATCATAGGTACAGTACGAGACTTCTTTGCAAAGGACGGGCCAACTCCTGCAAAGCACTGGCCGAGGATCGCCATTCAGCAATGAAAACGCTGCAGCTCCTGCTCACACAAGCGCCGGACAATAGCGAACTCGCCATCAATCTCCCCCACCAACTGGCGCACCCCCTCATCAGCCGCCTGCGCGGCTCGCAGCTCCAATTGATGGCAGAGCTCGGCCAGGCGCGTAGCGCCCATGTTGCTACTGCTGCCCTTGAGGCTATGGGCAGCGGCGACCAGCTGGATGCTGTCCCGGGACTTATGCAGCACGCGTACACGCTCGGCCGAATCGCAGACAAAAGTATCCAGCAGGACGGGATATTCGTCCTCCATGACCTCCTGCAACGCGTTGAGTACCGTGTGATCCAGATGAATCTCAGCCACTTGTTCGCTCCTTGATCAAGAACCAGGAAATTATGCCAGAGCCTCCCAGGAAAACTCCACGCGGACACTGCGACCATCGTCAGCCCATTGTGCCTCGCGGCTCATCTGACGAATCAGGCTGACACCGCGCCCCGACAAGCGCCCGGTATCGTTGGGCCGAGCCATGATCGCCGCCACGTCGAATCCTTCGCCACTGTCCTCGACCCGTATCACCAGGCGCCCTCCCGCCTCCAAGGGCTCGACCTGCAGATGCACGCGGACAAAACCCTCGCGCAACTCCTCCAGGCGGCTGGCCCGCTCGCGATAGTAGCGAGTGAATCCCTGGGCATCGCGCTTGAGTTGCGAGTCCAGCTTGAGCACTCCATGCTCCAGCGCATTGGAGTACAACTCGGCCAACACGCTGTACAACGCCCCGCTCTGGGAACGCAGGCCATGCACCTCCAATAGCAGCTGCAACAGATAAGGCAGCGGATTGAAGCGCTTGAGAGTGGCGGCACGAAACTCGAAGCTCACCGACCAATCCAGCGGGCAGGACAAGCCGCTGTCGGAGTAGACCAGGGCCGGGGGCACCAAGCGGGAGAACTCCGGCAGGCTGACCTCGACCATGCTCACATCGTCCCGGGCCTGGCCGCCAAAGTCTTCCAGTGCCTGCTGGATCTCCCCCAGCAGGCACTCCTCCTGGCGGTTGGCAGCAAACACTTGCTGCAGGCGCTGTGCACCGAACAACTCATCCTCGGCATTGCAGGTATCGATCACACCATCGGAGAGCAGGAACACCCGGTCCCCCGGGGCCATGGGAAAGACCTCGGTGCGGTCCTCGAACACCTCAACCCCCTGCACCCCAAGCGGCAGGTGCCGGGACACCAGGGGCGTTCGCGCGCCACTGGCATGGCTGTACAGATACCCTTCGGGCATGCCGCCGTTCCACACTTCCAGCGCCCGCCGCTGGGAACTCAGGCACAGCAGCGTGGCACAGCAGAACATGTCCACCGGCAGGATGCGCTTGAGCTTGGCATTCATCTCCCGCAGGGTTTCCGGCAACCCGTAGCCCTTGGCAGTCATGCCATAGAACACCTCGGCCAGGGGCATCGCCCCGACGGCAGCCGGCAGGCCATGGCCGGTGAAATCCCCCAGCAGCACATGCATGTCCCCCGCCGGGGTATACGCCGCCAGCAGCAGATCGCCGTTGAACAGTGCGTAGGGCGATTGCAGGTAACGGATGTTCGGTGCATTCAGGCAGCCGGAATGCGCCACCTTGTCGAACACCGCCTTGGCCACCCGCTGCTCGTTGAGCAGGTAGTCATGGTGACGAGTGATCTGGTCACGCTGCTGCAATACGGTTTCCTGCAGACGGCGCAAGCGGTCCATGGCATTGATCTTGGCCGCCAGGATTACCGGGTTATAGGGCTTTGCCAGAAAATCGTCGCCTCCGGCCTCCAGGCAACGAGCCAGCGCCTCGCCCTCGCTCAGGGAGGTCAGGAAGATAATGGGCACCAGGGTCTCGCCCGCCAGCGCCTTGATCCGACGCGCCGCCTCGAATCCGTCCATGACCGGCATCATCGCATCCATCAATACGATCTGCGGGCGCTGGCCCTGGAACAACTCCAGGGCCTCCAGGCCATTGCTCGCGGCCAGTACCCGATGGCCCTGGCGACGAACGATGCTCGACAGCAACAGACGGTCCGCCGCGCCATCCTCGGCAATCAATACGCACAGGGACTCGGTCATCGACCGCACGCCAGTCAACTGATATCGAAAAGCTTGTCGAAATTGGAGATAGCGAGGATCTTGCGGACATCCGAATTGCTATTGATCACCCGGACGTCGGCATTGTCGCCACCGGCGTGATCACGCAGCAGCAGCAACATGCCCAGGGCCGAGCTGTCGAGATAGGTGGCCTCCTTGAGATCCACCACGATGGATTCCGGCGTCTTGTTGAGTCGTTCGTAGGACTCGCGAAATTCCTGGTGACGCCCGAAGTCGAAACGCCCCTTGATCGAAATAGTGAGTTTCTGTCCATCCGGGGATATTTCTGTAACGACCGACATGAGACTGGTTCCTTGTCATTGGCGACGTCTAGAAGGTTTAGCACCCACTGGGCAGCCGAACAACCTGCCAGGAAAAAAACCGCCGCTCAATAAGGCGATTGGCGCGGCAGGCGCTGGGAAAGCTCATCCAGCAGTTTCTGCTCGCGCTTGTCTTCCAGCGCCCGCGCCTCGTCGATATAGCGCTGCACCAGCTTGCGCAACCCTTCCACCCGCGCGTAGGCCTGCTGCCAGGCCTCACGGGCGCGGTCGAGGTTGTTCTGGTGCCAGGCCAGGCTCTGGCGCTGCTGGGCTACAGCGGTGTCCAGCTGACTGAGGAAGTACTGGTAGTTGAGCAGCCAGTGGCCGGAAACCCCCAGCTTGCCGCGCTCGACCCATTGCTCCTGGTAGTCGTTGCGAAACCGCTCCAGGTCACCCAGCTTGCTTTCGGCGACCCGCATCTGGCCATTGAAGTATTCCAGGCGCTGGACCGCAGTGCGCTCGGCTTTCTCCGCCATGTCCACCACCGGCGCCAGGCGCGCCGCACGGCTATCGGCCATGACCGGTTACCCGCTCGCGATCTGGGAGAACAACATTTCCAGATGGGTCTGGCTATGGCCCAGGCTGACGTTGTCGTTCAGTCCCTGGCGCAGATAGGCCACCATCGCCGGATGCAGGGAGATCGCGGTATCGGTGTCGCGATCGCCACCGGCGACGTAGGCCCCGACGCTGATCAGATCGCGAGCCTGCTGGTAACGCGACCACAACTGCTTGAAGTACTGGGCGCGCGCCATGTTCTCGGCACTGATCACCGCCGGCATGACCCGACTGATGGAGGCCTCGATATCGATTGCCGGGTAGTGCCCCTCCTCCGCCAGGCGCCGGGACAGCACGATGTGTCCGTCGAGCACGCCCCGGGCCGAGTCGGCGATCGGATCCTGCTGGTCGTCGCCTTCGGAAAGCACGGTATAGAACGCCGTGATCGAACCACCACCGGCCTCGGCATTGCCCGCGCGCTCCACCAGCTTGGGCAGCTTGGCGAATACCGACGGCGGATAGCCCTTGGTCGCCGGAGGCTCGCCGATCGCCAAGGCGATTTCCCGCTGGGCCTGGGCAAAACGAGTCAGCGAATCCATCAGCAACAGGACATTCTTGCCCTTGTCGCGAAAATACTCAGCGATCCGCGTGCAATACATCGCCGCGCGCAAACGCATCAGCGGTGCGTCGTCCGCCGGCGATGCCACCACCACCGAGCGCTTGAGCCCCTCTTCGCCGAGGATATGCTCGATGAACTCCTTGACCTCGCGTCCCCGCTCACCGATCAGCCCGACCACGATGATGTCGGCCTCGGTGAAGCGGGTCATCATGCCCAGCAGCACACTCTTGCCCACGCCCGTACCGGCGAACAGGCCCAGGCGCTGGCCGCGACCGACTGTCAATAAACCGTTGATGCTGCGGATACCCACATCCAGCGGCTGGCTGATGGGGTCGCGATTGAGCGGGTTGATGGTCGGACCGTCCATCGGCACCCAGTCTTCGGCACGCATGCCGCCCTTGCCGTCCAAGGCCCGACCGGCACCGTCCAGCACTCGCCCGAGCATGCTCATGCCCATGGGCAGGCGCCCGGTATCGCCCAGCGGTACCACGCGAGCACCGGGAGCAATCCCGGCGACACTGCCCACCGGCATCAGGAACACCTTGCTCCCGGAGAAACCCATGACTTCGGCTTCGACCTGGACCGGGTGGTAACTGTCGTCGTTGATCACCAGGCAGCGGGTGCCCATGGCGGCTCGCAGGCCTTCAGCCTCCAGGGTCAGGCCGACCATGCGCAGCAGGCGTCCCTCGAGGACCGGCTGGCTCGGCAACTTGACGGCCTCGGCGTAGCTGCCCAGGCGCTTGCCGAAGCTGGTCCGATCAAGGCGCATGGACAGGGTCCGTGGGCTCAGGCTGCTCGGCATCCTGTTCAGCACCTGGATCGGCAGCTGGCGCCTGCGGCAAGTCCGGCGTACGCGGCCCGAGCTCCAGGCTCAAGTCCGCCGCCGCTGGATGCAGCGATTGTTCGTGCAATTGATCGAAGAGCTGGTCCATGGCCTGGGTAATCCGGGTCTCGACGCTGGCATCGATACGACTGTGCTCGGTCTCGACCCGGCAGCCGCCCGGCAGCAGGGACTCGTCCTCGACGATGCGCCAGTCTTCTTCATGCCGGTCGCGCAGGCTCTTGACCTGTTCGAAGTCCTGCGGATTGACGTACAGCCGCACATTGCCAACGCCCAGGGGCAGCAGCTTGAGGGCCTCGCGCATGACCTGTTCGATCTGGCTGGAGTCCATCGCCAGCTCACGCTGGATAACCTGGCGCGCTACATGCCTGACCAGGTCCACCAGGGTTTTCTCGATCTGGGTGTCTTGCTCGGCGATCGGCTCGAACAGATTGCCCATCAGCAATTCGAGCGCCTGCAACTTGGCATTCAAGGCCACGTCAGCTTCCTGGCGAACCTTGAGCGTGGTGCTGTGGAAGCCCTCGCGTTCACCGGTGGCAAAACCCTCGTTGTAGGCTTCCTGGCGAATGCTCTCGAGTTCCTCCAGGGTCAGTGGCTGGACTTCCTCCAGCGGCACCTCCTCGATTTCTTCCTCGATCTCCTCGGGCTCGGGTTCCGGCTCCGGCTCGGGTTCCGGGTCGAAGCTGGGCAGCGCCCAGACATCGAAACCCTCTACGTCCCGAGCACGGATCAGTCCGCTCTGGGCTTCATCACTGCTGGACGACATAAAGCGACCTTAGATCATTTCTTCGCCGCCCTTCCCACCGAGAACGATCTCTCCGGCTTCGGCCATACGGCGGGCAATGGTGAGGATTTCCTTCTGCGCAGTTTCCACGTCGCTGACGCGCACCGGCCCCTTGGCTTCCAGGTCGTCGCGCAGCAACTCGGCGGCACGCTTGGACATGTTCTTGAAGATCTTTTCCTTGACGCCCTCGTCCGACCCCTTGAGGGCCAGCACCAGCACATCGGAAGACACCTCGCGCAACAGCGCCTGGATCCCGCGGTCGTCGACATCGGCCAGGTTGTTGAAGACGAACATCAAGTCCTCGATCTGGCCGGACAGGTCCTCGTCCACTTCGCGGATCGAGTCCATCAGCTGGCCTTCGATCGAGCTGTCGAGGAAGTTCATGATGTCGGCGGCGCGCTTGATACCGCCCAAGGTGGTACGCGAAGCGTTGGAGTTGCCGGAGAACTGCTTCTCGAGGATCTGGTTCAGCTCTTTCAGCGCCGCAGGTTGCACGGTATTGAGCGAAGAAACCCGCAGGATGATGTCCAGTCGCGCCTTGTGGTCGAAGTTGCCCAGCACCTCGCCAGCCTGGTCCGGATCCAGGTAGGCCACCACGATCGCCTGGATCTGCGGGTGCTCATAGCGGATCACGTCGGCCACGGCCCGCGGCTCCATCCACTTCAGACTGTCCAGGCCACTGGTGTTGCCGCCCAGCAGGATGCGGTCGATCAAGCCGTTGGCCTTGTCCTCGCCCAGGGCCTGGGTGAGCATCTTGCGTACGTAATCGTCAGAGCCCACGCCGAGACTGGTCTGGTCGCCGACGATGTCGACGAACTCGCTCATCACCTGCTCGACCTGCTCACGGTGCACGTTACCCATCTGCGCCATGGCCACACCCACACGCTGGACCTCCTTGGGCCCCATGTGGCGCAACACTTGCGCGGCATCGGTGGAGCCCAGGGACAGCAGCAGGATCGCAGCCTTGTCGACCCGGGTCAGTTTGGCGGTAGCGGCTCGGTTATCACTCATCTGCGTTAATCCACTCTTTCACGACCTGGGCCACTCGACCCGGGTCTTCTGCCACCAGACTCTTGATTGCATTCAACTGAGCGTCATAACCCTCGCTCGGGCTCGGCAGCAGGATGCTTTGCGGACCACCGAGGCTGACACGGTCGTTGGCCAACTCGCCATCCAGGCCGCCCATGCCGCCCAGCTCGACGTCGCTGCCCAGGCCAGCCAGTTGCTTGCCTTTGCCGCCGCCGGTGATGTTGTTGAGCACCGGACGCAGGACACCGAACACCAATACCAGGATGAACAGCACGCCCAGCACTTGCTTGACGATGTCCCAGAACCAGGGCTGCGAGTAGAACGGAATATCGGCGACCACTTCCCCACGATCGGCGGAGAACGGCACGTTGATCACACTGACGCTGTCACCACGGCTGGCATCGAAACCGACCGCGTCCTGAACCAGGCGAGTGAAGCGCGCCAATTCGTCGGCGCTCCATGGCGCACGGGTAGTTTCGCCATTGGCCGGGTTGACCTTGACCTGGTCGTCCACCACCACAGCGACCGAGAGGCGATTCAAGCGGCCCTGCTGTTGCTTGGTGTGACTGATGGAACGGTCGAGTTCGAAGTTCTTGGTGGATTGTTGACGCTTGTCCGACGGATAAGGCGCGAGCATCGGCTGGCCAGTGGCCGGGTCCATGATCTGCTGGCCGTTGGCATCCAGCAACGGCTGCCCTGGCTGCACCATACCGGCAGAAGCGGTGGCGCCACCGGTAGTCTGCGGGGCCGAGGCCGGCGACGGCGGCTGGTTGCTCAGGGCACCAGGAACGCCTTGCGGGCCATTGCTGCTGGAACGCTGCTCGTTGACCGACTGCTCGCTGCGCAAGGCCGGCTGGTCGGGGTTGAACTGTTCAGAGGTGGATTCCACCGCACTGAAGTCGACATCGGCCGAGACTTCAGCCTTGTAGCGATCGTTACCCAGCACCGGCTGCAGGATGTTATGCACCCGCTGGGTCAGCATGCTTTCCATGCGGCGGCTGTAGTCGAACTGCTTGCCGGCCATGGTCAGCGCGGAGTTTTCCGCCTGGTCGGAAAGCAGGTTGCCCTTCTGGTCCACTACGGTGACCTGGGACTTGCTCAACTCGGGAACGCTGGTCGCCACCAAATTGACGATAGCCATGACCTGGCCAGGCTCGAGGGAGCGGCCAGAGTACAGCTCGACCAACACCGAGGCACTGGGCTTGCGTTCGTCGCGCACGAATACCGAGCTCTTCGGAATGGCCAGGTGCACCCGGGCACCCTTGACGTTGTTCAGGCTGGAAATAGTGCGGGCCAGTTCGCCTTCCAGACCACGGCGGTAGCGGGTAGCCTCCATGAACTGGCTGGTGCCCAGCCCTTGTTCTTTATCGAGGATCTCGAAGCCGACATTGCCGTCGCCCGGCGCTACGCCGGCGGCGGCCAGTTTCAGGCGGGCACGAGGCAAGTCATCGGCCTTGACCAGCAGGGCTCCGGAGTTGGGCTCGACGGTGTAGGGAATATCGGCAGAGGCCAGGGTATCCATGACCTGCTTGGCATCCATCCCCGCCAGGCTGCCATACAGCGGCCGGTAATCGGGCTGCTGGGACCACAACACCACGGCAAAGCCGATCGCCACGCTGGCGGCCAGGCCCACCAACAGGCCGACCTGACGCAGCATGGTCATCTGGGACAGGTTTTCCAGGAACGACAAACCGAACAGCGGCGGTTTCCCGTCTACCGGCGGTGTGGCCTTGGCCGGTACGTTATCGGCGACTGCTTCTGCCATGACTCAATCTCGTCCTTAAACCGGCATCTGCATGATGTCTTGATACGCTTGAACCAGCTTGTTACGCACCTGGGTCAAGGCTTGAAAAGACACACTGGCCTTTTGCGAGGAAATCATCACGTCCGTCAGATCGACGCCGCTCTTGCCAATCTCGAAGGCGTTGGCCAACTGATTGGAGGCTTGCTGGGTATCGTTGACCTTGTTCACGGCCTGGCCAAGCAGGTCGGCGAAACTGCTGCCGGCGACCTCTGCTACTGCGGCGGATTTTGGCTGCGACATTGCGTCCATCTGCATGGCCCGCATATCCAACATCAACCGATTAAATTCAATACCTTGGCTCATGGTCTACTCTCTCTGACGACCCGCATTTTTTTGACGCTCACTCCGCGGTTAGTGAGGTGTTAGCAACAAGGGTGCCAGCTCCATGGCCCAACTCGACAAAAGCCCATCCTGGGCTTCGTAAACCTCTCATCAGGTAGCGAACAGATAGGCCTCGACGTCCATTCCGGCGTCACGCATCTGCGCCAATTTGTAACGCAGGGTGCGCGGACTGATGCCCAGGCGCTCCGCCGCCTCCTTACGCCGTCCGCGCTCTGAGCGCAGGGTATCGATGATCATCTGGAACTCCCGCCGCCGCAGATCGTCCCCCAGGCCACCCGACTCCTGGGGTGCCTCAGGCAGCTCCCCCACCACATCGCGGGCCGCCTGGCCAACAGGCGCGAGCGCCGGCAACGGCGCACAGGCAACGGGCCCGGCGAGACAGAAATCCTCGGGGCGAATCAGGCCGCCCTGCTGCAGGATCAGGGCCCGCTGCAATGCGTTGTCCAACTCACGCACATTACCCGGCCAGGGGTAGGCCAACAGACAAGCCTGGGCTTCGACCGAGAGCTTGGCGGCGGCATGCTTCATTTTATTGACGTGCTTGAGCAGCAATCTTTCGGCCAGCGGCAGAATATCGGCAGTGCGCTCGCGCAATGGACGCCAGGCCAGGGGGAAAACCGACAAGCGGTAATAAAGGTCCTCGCGGAAACGCCCGGCCGCCACCTCTCCCGCCAGGTCGCGGTTGGTCGTGGCCACTACGCGGATATCCAGGCTGATGGGCTTGCGCGCGCCGACCCGCTCCACTTCACGCTCCTGCAAGACCCGCAGCAGCTTGGCCTGCAGGCCGAGGGGCATTTCGGAGATCTCGTCGAGCAAGATCGTGCCGCCATCGGCCTGCTCGAACTTGCCCGGCTGGGCTGCGATAGCGCCCGTAAAGGCCCCCTTCTCATGCCCGAACAGAGTGGCCTCGAGCATGTTGTCCGGAATCGCCGCACAGTTGATGGCGATAAAGGGCTGGCTCGCACGGTGCGAATGCTGGTGAATGTAGCGCGCCAGCACCTCCTTGCCAGTACCCGACTCCCCGGAGATCAGCACCGTGGAGTCACTGCGGGCCACCCGGCTCGCCAGCTCCAGCAACTGCATGCTGGCCGGCTCGAAGGCGACCGGACCTTCATCGTCGCTCACTCCCAAGCAGCCCAGGGCATGACGCGCCACCAGATCGAGCAGGGCCTTGGGTTCGAAGGGCTTGACCAGATAATCGGCGGCCCCCTGGCGCATGGCATCCACGGCACGCTCGACTGCGCCGTGGGCCGTCATCAATAGCACCGGCAACTGCGGCTGGCGCGCGCGCAGCAGGCCCAGCAACTGATGGCCATCCATGCCGGGCATGTTGACGTCACTGAGCACCAGGCTGAAAGACTCGCTGGCCACTGCCGTCAATGCCTCTTCGGCACTACCGACCGCCTTGTAGTCATGCCCCGCCAGCAGCAGGGTGTCGGCCAGTGCTTCACGCAGGGCGCGATCGTCTTCAACCAGTAGAACCTTGATTGCCATTACCTTCACTCCACTCCATGGGCACTGGAGAACAGAGGCAGGGTCACCAGTGCGCAAGTACCACGCCCGGGACGCGAGCGCAGTGACAATTCTCCCTGATGAGCCCGCGCCACCGCCTTGACCACTGTCAGGCCAAGCCCTGTTCCGTTGGCCTTGGTGGTGAAAAACGGCTCCCCCAGGCGCTCCAGCACGGCAGCGTCGATACCACTGCCATTGTCACTGATACACAACCGCAAGGTGTCATCACGCCGATACAGGTGGACCTTCAAGCGTGCCGTTGCGGCACTGGCCTGGAGCGCATTCTCGATCAGATTGAGCAAGGCCCCCACCAGGGTGTCGCGATTGCACAACAGCTCGCCTTCGCGGCTATCGCACTGCCAGCGCACCGACGCCTCCTGGACATGAGGCGAGGCCGCTTCCTGCAACGACTGCAATAGGGCACTGGGCGTCAGGCGATCCGTCAACGGCAGCTCGCCACGGGCGAACACCAGCATGTCGCGCACCTGATGCTCGAGCTCATGCAGGCGCTCCTTGAGCCGACCGGCAAAACGCTGCTGGGTGCTCACGGGCAGCTCCTGCTCGGTCAAATGGCTGGCATACAACAAGGCCGCCGACAACGGCGTACGGATCTGGTGCGCCAGGGACGCCACCATTTTTCCCAGGGAGGACAGACGCTCATGGCGAGCCAGCTGATCTTGCAAATGGCGGGTTTCAGTCAGGTCGTTGAGCAGCACCAATTGCCCAGGTTCTGCATCCAGCGAGCGGGTCGAGATGGACAGCCGTCGACCGTCGCGCAGGGAAATCTCATGACCATCGTCTTCGCGCGGAGCGAAACTGCGGGTAATGACGTTGCGCCACAACTCCCCCTCCAGGGGCAAGCCCAGGAGATCACAGGCGGCCGGGTTGGCTTCGCTGACGATGCCATGGCCGTCGATCACGATCACGCCGCCCGGCAACAGGTCGAGGAGGTTCTGCAGGCGATTGGCCAGGCGTTCTTTTTCCGCCAGCTCCTGCATGCGTTGGGCACTGACCACCGCCAACTCGCCCTTGAGCTCGGTGACCCGGGCTTCAAGCATGCTGTAGGAGTCAGTAAGTTGGCTCGATACCTGGTTGAACAGGGCAAAGGCCTGCTCAAGACCCAGCCGGCTTGCCTGCTCTACGGACGACGATTGCCCCTGGGTATCGGGAGCAGGAGACATCTGGGCGGCTTGGGGCATGGGGCTCTCTCGCGTGGCTGACCGTCAGTTAAACGGAACGTTACGAGAGACTTAGCAATACCCGTGCCTAAAAAAAACCGCCCATATTTCAATGACTTGAAAAACAGGCGTCAATCATCCGCCTGTTCATCACCTTCACGACGGCTCATGCCGTACTTGCGCATTTTCTCCACCAGGGTGGTACGCCGGATGCGCAACCGCTCGGCGGCACGCGCCACGATGCCATTGGCATCGTCCAGCGCCTGCTGGATCAACCCCTGCTCCAGGCTACCGAGGTAGTCCTTCAGATCCAGGCCTTCCGGCGGCAGCATGGCGGTGGAAGCAAAGTCCGGGGCATGGCCGTTAATCGCCACCCGCTCTTCCAGGTCACTGCGCAGGCTGTCGACCATCTGCTCGTCTTCATCGTCGACATAGCGGAATTTCTTCGGCAACTCGACCACGCCGATCACCCCATAGGGGTGCATGATCGCCATGCGCTCTACCAGGTTGGCCAGCTCGCGGACGTTGCCCGGCCAACCATGGCGGCACAAGGACATGATGGCGGCGGAATTGAAGCGAATCGAACCGCGCTTCTCGTGCTCCATTCGCGAGATCAGCTCGTTCATCAGCAGTGGAATGTCTTCCACCCGCTCACGCAGCGGGGCCATCTCGATAGGGAACACATTGAGGCGGTAGTACAGGTCCTCACGGAAACTGCCGACCTCGATCATGCTTTCCAGGTTCTTGTGGGTCGCAGCGATGATGCGCACATCCACGCCCTGGGTCTTGTTGCTACCCACGCGCTCGAAGGTACGCTCCTGCAGCACACGCAAGAGCTTGACCTGCATCGGCAACGGCATGTCGCCAATTTCATCGAGGAACAGCGTTCCGCCATTGGCCAGCTCGAAACGCCCGGCACGGCTGGTAATCGCCCCGGTGAATGCGCCTTTTTCATGGCCAAACAGCTCGCTTTCCAGCAACTCGGCAGGAATCGCCCCGCAATTGACCGGCACGAAAGGTGCGTCGCGGCGTTTGGAGTGATAGTGCAAGTTGCGTGCAACCACTTCCTTGCCGGTACCCGACTCGCCAAGGATCAGCACGCTGGCGTCGGTATCCGCCACCTGCTGCATCATCTGCCGGACGTGTTGGATCGCTCGGCTGGTGCCGACCAGGCTACGAAACAGATTGGGTTCGCGATGACGCCCGCGCTCACGCGCCTGGTCGTACATCTCACGATAGACCTGAGCCCGATGCAGCGAGTCGAGCAGCTTGCTGTAGCTAGGCGGCATTTCCAGGGTGGACAGCACCCGACGACGCTGATCTTCGGGAAGATCAACAGAGGAATTTTCACCCATCAGCAGAACCGGAAGGAACTCATCCCAGGTCGAGAGTGTCTTTAACAAGCCCGGAAGTGCGCCAGGAGCATTTACGGTCCCGATGAGGACGCAAATAACTTCACGACTGGACGACAAAGAGTCGACAGCCTGCTGCCAGTCATGGCTACCGCAGGGTAAATTTTCTTCGCCGAGAAAATTTAAAATCACCGCCAGGTCGCGGCGGCGGACGCTATCGTCATCGATCAGCAGAATTTTGGTTTCACGCCACATGCAATAGCAACTTCCCTAGTCAACTCAATGCCCGAAAAAAAGGGGGCAAGCTAGACGCGCTTGAAGGCATTTTCTGCCCTCATAGACGCCTGAAATCTGAAAACAGCCACTAGTTAAGTCAAAAAAGCGTGCACAGTCAAATTTATGGCGCGCAGTGTTCGGTTCAGCTCGACATTAACCGAACAAATGGTAAACCTTTGCTGCGTTCTGTGCTTGGTGGATCTGCGACATCTCGTCGAATATCGCTTGGCGCTCGCCAGTCGCCACTTCCAGCAGTTGCCGATAGACCCCCAGCAACTCCTCCAGATTGTCCTTCAGGGCTGCCTCGTCGACCTCGGCTTCGCTGAGTACGTCCTCCATGCACGAACGGCAGGCCAGGTCCAACTCACCGATGGCTTGCCAATTGCGCTCGGCCAAGGCATCGACCAGGGCCACGCGAGTTTCTTCAATGCGTTGCAGGACTGCACTCATGGTGTTTCTCCTTAAAACTGCGGACCCGGGGCTGCGATCGCATCCCAGCCCTCTTTGACCGTACGCAGCAGGTCGGCGACCTCATCGAGAATCTTCGGGTCGCTCTTGATGTTAGCCTCGGTCAGGCGCTTCATCATGTAGGTGTACAGGCCGTCCAGATCCCCCAGGGTATCCATGGAGTTTTCCAGGTCCAGGCCTTCGCGCAAGCCGCCGATGATGCCGATGGCCTTGTTGATGAACACGCCCTTGTTGGCAACATCCTTGCGCTCTATTGCACCCTTGGCCTGAGCGATACGATCCAGGCCACCTTCCATCAGCATCTGCACCAGGCGATGCGGGCTAGCCTCGGAGGTCTGCGCCTGTCCACCCACCTTTTGGTACTGGCGAAGGGCTAACATCGGATTCATGTGGTACCTCTTCAAAACTCAAGGGTTTGTATAAACAGCGTATCGACGCAACGTCAAAAAACTTTAGGTCAAATGCAAAAGCCCGGAGCGCTGGAAAACGCTGCCGGGCTTTTGGCGCAGACTGTATATCAGGATTTCTTCTGCGCGTTCAATGCCTCGAACATCGAAGTGATGTTGTTGCCGGTAGCCTTCAGCTTGCCGACCAAGGTGTCCATGTCGTTGTACTTCTTGGTCAACACGGCGGTCAGCGTTTCGATCCGACGATCCAGGGCAGCCTGCTGGTCGGTGAGCTTCTTCTTGACCATGTCCAGGTTCTTGGTCCGAGTGGTCAGAATTCCCTCGGTGGTACCGACACCCTGGGTAAACGGCTTGATCGCAGCAGTCATGCGATCCAGCAGGCCCGACCCCGGAACGGCATCGTCACCGGTGAACAGCTTTTGCACCTCGCCGCCCAGCTTCTTGTCGTTCATGGCCGCCGTGAATTTCTTGTCATCGAAATCCAACGCACCGGTCTTCTGGTTGGTCGTGATCCCCAACTGCGCCAGCACGGTCAGCTTGCCGCCCGAGCCTACTTGCGACAACGGCTCACGAATCGCCGCCAGGATAGAGCGCGGCAGCGGGTCACCGGTCAACGGAGCAGGCACGGTCAGCTTGCCATCGTCGTCCAGGGACGGCTTGGTCAGGGTCGAGATGCCGTTGGCCACGGCATTGTAGGCATCGACGAACTTCTGGATGGAAGTCTTGAGCCCCTCGGTGTTGGTCTTCACTTCCACCGTGATTGAAGTATTAGGGGCCGTTGGTGCCACCAGATTCAGCTTGAGCCCCGAGATGGCCTGGGTGACCGTGTTGTACTTACTGGTCAACACCATTCCATCGACCGTGAAATTGGCATCTTTAGCCAGGCTGCCAATAGCACCGGAAGAAGTGGCCGTGACCGGATTATCCTTGTCCGACATCACCTTGGTGCCATCGATCTGCAACTCGGGAATGCCGCTCACGGAGAGGTCGGTACCCACGCCCGTCTTGTCAGAACCGACCACCAGGCGCGAGCCGAACGAGTCGGTCACGATGTTGGCACTGATCCCGGACGACGCCATCTTGGAGTCGGCGTTGATCGCATCACGCACCGATTGCAAAGTGGCATTCGCACCGACGGCCAGAGAGTAACTGGAGGAGCCCTGGGTGATGGTCAGGGTACCCTTCGAAATAGGGCTGGAAACGCCACCCGAAAAAGCCTGACTGGCTACTTTCGATGAAGTAGCAAGGTTTTGCACGGTAACGGTGTACTTGCCGGCAACCGCGTCATTACCCGCCGTGGCATCCACGAACTTGGCATCGCTGGAAGTCGCGGCAAAACCTGTAAAGGCTGGATTGACAGCACTGCCCAGCCCGGCGACCGAGAGGGTGCTTTGAAAGGTCGACAGCAACGATTGCAAGGTTCCGATACCGGAGATGCTCGCGCTGTTGCTCGCGGTTGCACGGTCGATCTGGCCCTGCTTGGCTGCTTTGTCAGCATTGACCAATGCCTTGACGATGGCACCGGTATCGAGACCGGAACCCAGACCGGTACCCGGTAGAATTGGACTTGCCATGTGTATCTCCCTTCAGTGTGCCGCCAGTCTTTTGACCGCCACGGCGTCCAAAAGTACAGAAAACAATATTCGTGCCAGCTATCAGACCTTGGCGCTGAACAGCAGGCTGCTGGCATCGTTCAAACTGTTTGCCAGTCTCAGCACTTCTTCGTTGGGGATCTGGCGAACCACTTCCCCCGAGTCGCTGGCAATCACTTTGACTACAACTTTGCCGGAGGGCTCGTCGATGGAGAACTCCAGGTTACGCTTGACCGATTGGACGAACTTCTCGATTTCCTGCACGGCCATCTTTACTTTTTCCTGCTCGGATTGAGCCTCTTTCCTGTTTTCCTGGGTGTGCACGGCTGGATCAGCCACTGCAGCCACAGCAGGAACACGGTCTTGAGACTTTTCCACAGGGTGGTCAGCGACAGGCGTCGCGGGCTTGGCCACGGGATAAGACAAGTTCAGCTTCACGCTCATATCCATGTCCACCACCTCTTAAAGTAAAAAAGCGAGAGAGCACGACCAGCGCACTCCCCCGCCAAAGCTTAGCCAGCTATTACTGAAGCAGCTTCAGTACAGCGGATGGCAGTTGGTTGGCCTGGGCCAGAACTGCGGTCGAAGCTTGTTGCAGAGTCTGCTGCTTGGTCAGCTGGGCAGTTTCAGCAGCGAAGTCGGTATCTTGTACGCGACCCAGTGCAGCACTGGCGTTTTCGTTGATGTTCTGCAGGTTGGAGATGGTGCTGGTCAGACGGTTCTGGGCAGCACCGAGGTCGGCACGGCTGGAGTTGATGGTCTGCAGCGCCTTGTCGATGGCATCCAGCGACTTGGTAACGTTGGTGTCGATGTTGGAGCTGTCGCCGGTGATGGCGATGGTGCCGGAGTCAACACCCAGGGTGGAAGCGTCGAAGCCGCTAGCCAGGGTGATGGTGATCTGGTTGGTAGCGCCAGTGTTGGAACCAACCTGGAAGGTCATGGTGCCAGCAGTACCGTCGATCAGGTTCTTACCGTTCAGGTTGGTCGACTTGGCGATACGGGTCAGCTCGTCCGACATCTGCGAGAACTCTTTGTTCAGAGCAGTACGGTCAGCAGTGCCGTTGGAGTCGTTTCGAGCCTGAACAGCCAGTTCACGCATACGCTGCAGGATGTTGGTGGATTCTTGCATCGCACCTTCAGCGGTCTGGGCGATGGAGATACCGTCGTTGGCGTTCTTGATCGCCATGTTCTGACCACGGATCTGCGAAGTCATACGGGTAGCGATCTGCAGGCCAGCAGCGTCGTCTTTTGCACTGTTGATCTTCAGGCCGGAAGACAGGCGAGTCATCGAAGTCGACAGAGCGTCGGAAGCGCGGTTCAGGTTTTTCTGAACGCTCAGCGATGTAACGTTAGTGTTTACTGTTAAAGCCATGACGAATTCCTCGTTGGTTGGGTACTGCGGCTTCCGGCCCTGGCAACCGCCGGGTAATGGCCTAGAGAACCTTCGTAATAGTTATCGTCGCGGATGCAAGTTGCTTTAGGGCTTTTTCAAAAATATTTGCCATCACCCTGCCACCCCTTTAAATACAAGGGCTTAAACCCCTACCCAACGAAAAACTGACGCCAGAAAACCTTGCCCGACAAGGCACACATTCAATCGGCGAACCCCTCCTGCAGCCAATCCACCAGTTCATATTCCAGATAGTCGGCGAGCCCCAGCCAGTCCTGCGCCTCCTGGCACGCCAGCATCGCCCCCAACAGCCGGGCCCAGTCCTGCTGAAACGCCCCTGGTGCGGTATCCACCCGTGCCTGCACCGACTCGAACAGCTCGACCATGACTCCCGCCGCCTCGACATCGCACCCCAGGCGAAACAGCCTGGCAACCGCCCGAGCGCGGGCCAGCAACGGCTCAAGCGGCTTCATTGGACATAGTCTCCGTGGAAGGTGGTACCGGCGATCATCGCGCCGCTACGGCTGGTATTGAAGAAAGCAACATCAGGCCGAGTCTCGATGTATCGCTCCAACTCGCAGAGGTAACTGCGAAAATTGAGCTGGGTCCTCACCCGCTGCCCGTGACCATCGAGCACCCAATGCCTGGCCACACCCAGCTGAGGCCCCAGATCTCCATCTTCCCAGCCGGCATGGGTACGGTTTAGCGCAAACGCAAAATCCGCACCGAATAGCGTGATGCGCTTGCCGCCCATCCTCACTGCCAGATCTACCGCCGGATGAATCACGCTCCCGCCAGAGTGCAGTTGCGCGCGAGGCAGGCGCTGGCGCAGCGCCTGGAACACATCGCTGGCCGAGTAGCCGACATAACGCGGCCCCTGCCAGCCTTCGAGCACCTGCGGATCGGCCAGGGGCATATAGACCAGGATCGTCCCCTCACTGTCCTCGGGCGGTAGATGCCGAGTGGAGATCCGCTGGTCGATGCTCACCACCAGATCCGGCCGGATGCCATTCCTGCGCAGCGGCATATAGGCCGTATCGACACACATCAACAGCGGCCTGTGCGCCTGGCCGGCCAAGGCACGCAATGCACCAAAGTGCTGCTCCAGGCTCGGCCCGGTAGCGATGACGAAAACCTCTCGCCCAACACAGGTATCGAACAGCCGGGCGACATCAGGATCGATCGCGACCCATGGCTCCACGGCCACAAGCCGCTCCTGGAGCTGCTCCACATCTTCACTGAATAGTCGGTTATTGAAGGCCAGGTGGGTCTCGCTGATCAGCCGGTCACGAATCTTCGCGCTGTGATCGTCCGCCAGCACCAGCTCGGCCGGCAGGGCGAAGAACGGCAACTGGATCTCGCGCAAGTCACCGGCGTACAGCAACTCCACCCGCGGATCGGCCAGCCAGCCGTCCTGCTCCAGCAGCTGCAGCACCAGCTTGAACACGGCGCCGTTGAGAATATGCACATAAAGGCGCTCAAGGGATGGCCTGGCCAATAACTCCAACTGCAGGTCGCCAAGCCCCGTTCCATACAAATGCAGCACCGCCTCCTGGGGCAAGCTGGCCGCCTGTTGCCGAGCCTCCAGGGTACGGTCATGGCGGCTGGTCAACTGGATGCCGGAAATGCTCAGGGTCGACCCCAGTCCTTGCACCAGGTCCGCCTGCAGGGCGGCGCCATCCTCAGCCTCGATCCGGGCCTGCAGCGCCGGCCAGCGCTCCTTCAGTACCCGGGCGTTATGTTCAAAGCAGTCGCTCATGCTGCCTCGCCTTTGAGTAGTGCAAAAAAAAGCGCTCAAGACCATGGCTTGAGCGCCCCATTTATCGCCGTGAGCAGGTCGTCACGCGCGGTAGATGATCGCCGACCCCCAGGACAGGCCAACACCGAAGCCGCTCAGGGCCACGCGCTTCCAGCTGGAGTCGAACATGTGCTTCTCCAACAGCAGCGGGATGCTCGAAGACACAGTATTGCCGGTTTCCACCATGTCCTTGATGAATTTCTCAGGATTGTCCTCGAAACGCCGGGCCACGGCGTCAACGATGGCGGCGCTGCCCTGGTGGATGCAGAAGGCATCGATATCCTCGGGCTGCAAGCCTGACTCACCCAGCAGTTCGTGCAGGTGGGCCGGGACCTTGAGCAGGGCGAAGTTGAACACCTGGCGGCCATTCATGAAGAACACACCATCGGACACCTTCAAGTGTGCAGCTCCGGAGCCATCGGTACCGAACTTGGCCTTGCCCAACTGCCAGGGCGCATCCTCACCCAACCAGGTGGCGGTCGCCGCATCACCGAACAACATGGTGGTATTGCGATCCTCGGGATCGACGATCTTCGAATAAGGGTCGGCAGTCACCAGCAGGCCATTTTTCAGCCCTGCGGCCTCCATGAAGCCCTTGATGGCATAGATGCCGTAGACATACCCGGAGCAACCCAGGGAAATATCGAAGGCCGCCAGGCTGGTTGGAAGGCCCAGCTTGTCCTGAACGATCGCCGCGGTATGGGGCAAGCCCTCCTCGTCGCCGTTCTGGGTGACCACGATCAGCACGTCAATGGCTTCGCGCTTGAGTTCGGGGTTGTTGGCGAACAATGCATTGACAGCTTCGACGCACAGGTCGGAAGTTTCTTGGGCGGCCTCTTTGCGAGGCAGGAAGGCCGATCCGATCTTGCCCAGGATGAACTCTTCATCCTTGCCGAATTTTGCACCTTGTGCGTAGTTATCCAGGCCGGCTACAGGCACGTAGCTCGCAATGCTTTTTATGCCAATCATTACGGCTTCCCAATAATAAACAGCTCAATACCCCCGCTCAGTCTCCTGGCAGGGGCTGCCGAAAAAACACGGATGATTCCGCGAGCATAGCGTTATCGGGAAGAACCATGGGCTGTCACGCAAGGCTGGCGCCATCTTCCCGAGCCATACATTACAGTGAAGATGCACGTTATGACCTATAGGTCACGCCATTGGACCGAATCACCCGGATAAAGGCTTATTCGACGAGCGTCCAATCCAGCGCGGTGCCACGTTTCAGCGCCTGGCGCGCGCGCCGTCCGAGCAACGCCTCATAGTGCTTGGGCGCCAACCCCAGTCCGGGGCGAATCGCCCGTACATTGTCGGCGCAGAACAACTCCCCGGCCTGCATGTCCCGGGTGACATACAACGAACGGCGATACACCAGGGACTTGCCCTCGGCCTGGGTCGGGCCATAACGCACCTGCCCCATGGCCTGCCAGGCTCGCTCGGTTTCCACCACCAGGCTGGCCAGCTCCGCAGGCTCCAGGGAAAAGCTGGCATCGACGCCGCCCGCCGCGCGATCCAGCGTGAAATGCTTTTCGATCACCGTGGCCCCCAGGGCCACGGCCGCTACCGAAACCCCGACGCCCATGCTGTGATCGGACAACCCCACCTCACAACCGAACAACGCCCGCAGGTGCGGAATCGTCAGCAGGTTGCTGTTGGCCGGCGAGGCCGGATAGGTACTGGTGCACTTGAGCAGCACCAGGTCGCGGCAGCCGGCTTCGCGGGCAACCCGTACGCTTTCGTCCAGCTCGGCGATGCTGGCCATGCCCGTGGAAATGATCAACGGCTTGCCCGTGGCCGCGACCCGGCGAATCAACGGCAGGTCGGTATTTTCGAAACTGGCGATCTTATAGGCCGGAACCCCGAGGCCTTCGAGAAAGTCCACCGCGCTCTCATCGAAAGGCGTGGAAAATGCCAGCATGCCCAGCTCCCGCGCCCGGGCGAAGATCGGTTCGTGCCACTCCCAGGGGGTATGGGCCTGCCGATACAGTTCGTACAGGGAGGAGCCAGCCCAGAGACTATCCGGATCCTTGATGAAAAACTCACCCTGATCCAGGTCCAGGGTCATGGTATCGGCTGTATAGGTCTGCAGCTTCAGCGCGTGGGCTCCGGCCTTGGCTGCCGCCTCGACGATTCGCAAGGCCAGATCCAGCGACTGGTTATGGTTGCCACTCATCTCGGCGATGATCAGCGGCGCGGCACCTGCGCCCACGGAGCGCGAGCCGATCTTGAAACTAGTCATCCAGAGACTCCTTCAGTACACGGGTGAATTCGCAAGCCCCCTGCTCATAACCGGCCCCGCGAAACAGCGCCAGCGAAACCTGGTTCTGCGCCAATACCTGGGCCCGCAGGCGCTTGACCTCAGGCCAGTGGCGCATCAGGTGGCCCTCGCCCTGCTCCAGCAACGCACGCCCCCAGCCCTGGCCGAATCGCCCCGCAAACAGGTAGATCGACACTTCGGCCACTTCTCCCTGGCGATCGTAGCGCAGCATGCCCACAGGACCGTCAAGCAGCTCGGCAATCAGCAACAGGCGTTCTGGGTCGCCCAGGGCGCCTGTCAGCCATTGCACATGCTCCTGCCAGCCCGTAGGTTCGGACTGCCTTGACCAGCGCCTTACGGCTTCGGCGTTGCGCCCCTCGAACAACAGCCTGGCATCCGCGAAGCTGGCCGGCCGCCAGCGCAACACCGCGCAGAACAGCGCCGCAGCGACGCGCTGCACGCCCAGGCCATCCACCAACTCACGCCCGCGCTCGGCCAGGCAGTGACGCAAGCCGGGATTCTCGACAAGCAAGCCCAAGGCCTGGCGTAGCTGCTCGACACTGACCTCTTCGCAACGCCCCAGGTACAGATGGGCTCCCGCCTCGGCCAGTAGCCGGGCGTTGGCCTCCTGGTTAGCAGCCACGCTGACGCAGACGCTAGGCACCCCTAGCGCCGCACGCTCCCAACTGGTACCGCCGCCGGCCCCAAGGCACAGGTCGGCCGCCCCCAGGAGCCCGGCAAAATCCGCGACATAGCCATGCAGTCGCCAGTTCGGCCTGGTCACTGCCAGCATTTGCATGGCCTGCCAGTCAGGGTTTTCGTTGCCGGCGACAAAGTCCACGTCCAGCTCGGGCAATTGCGCCAGCGCCAGCATGGCCTTGTGAGTCTGGCGCGCAGCATCGAAACCACCGAAGTTCACCAGCACTCGTCGCGCTCGGGGCAGGATCACCCGCGCCGGACGCTGGAACGCCTCACGCAACAATGCGAAGCGCGGGCCGAACAGGGTGCGGCAAGTATCATCATGCAACCCTGCATAAGCCTCGGCGGTGCCGCTGAAGTTCTGGTCCAGCAACAAGTCCACGGCATGCCGGCGATTGGCCAGGTCGTCGATCGCGGCAATCCGTGGCGCCCACTGGCGTGCAGCACGCTGCCACTGATGATCCAGGCCATAGTGATCCACCAGCACCCAGTCGAAGCACGACTGCTCGCCCAGCACCGTAGCCAGCGCCGCGATATCCGCCTGCCAGGGCAAGGCGGCCTCGATGCCGGCCCCCGGCTGCTCGCCGGCATAGACCGCGGGCAACTCGAAAACCTGGAACCCTTCGGCCTGCAAGTCGGCCAGGCGATGGCCGGGCAAACGCCGGCAAGCGAACGCCACATTGGCACCTTGCGCACGCAGGGCCCTGGCCAGGGTCAGGCATCGGGCCACATGCCCGCTGCCGATGGCCGGCGAGGCATCTGCGCGAATCAGCACCCTCATTCCAGCTCGCCTCCGGCCTTGAGCGCGGCATACAGATACTCGGCACGCCGCCAGTCTTCCTCGGTATCGATGTCCTGCACCAAATGGCGCGGCAGGATCACTGGCAGGCTGCGAGGCGAAAACAGTACCTGGCCCTCCAGCCAGGCGTGGGTCCGCCCCCAATAGAACTGCGCGGCATCCTGGTAGGCCGCCGGCAGGTCCTGGGAGCGAACCTGGCGAAACTCCGGATACAGAGCCTGCACGGCGCCATCGGCATCGAGGGTCAATGCCCGCTGCACCGGAAAACCAAAGCCACACACCGAGAAAGCGAACCCTCGTTCCGGATGCGCCACCAGCGCTTCCAGCCCCTGGCGCAGGTAGCGCTGCTGCAGCAACGGCGCAGTTGCATAGATGCAACAGGCGTATTCGAACACCCGCCCCTGCTCCCGCAACGCCTGCAAGGCATGGACGATGACCGCGGCAGTGCCAGTGAAATCATCCGCCAGGCTCTCGGGGCGAACAAAAGGCACTTCAGCGCCATGGGCCACGGCCAGCTCGGCAATCTCAGGATCATCGGTGCTGACCACCACGTGCTGGAACAGCCCCGAAGCACGGGCGATGTCGATCGAGCGCACGATCATCGGTACGCCATCGAAGGGCTTGAGGTTCTTGCGCGGGATCCGCTTGCTGCCGCCACGGGCGGGAATGATCGCGACGGCGCTCACGCGGCCTCCGGTGCCCGGAGCAAGCGTTGCAACTGCTCGACCACATAATCCTGCTCGTCGTCGCTCAATCCGGGGTACATGGGCAAGCTGATGGCCTGGGCGTAATAGCGTTCGGCCTCGGGAAAATCCCCTGCGGCGAAACCCAGGTCCTGGTAATAGGGCTGCAGGTGCACCGGGATGTAATGCAGGTTGACGCCGATTCCCGCGGCCCTCAGGCCCTCGAAAACCTCTCGATGGGAACGCCGCAGGCCTTCAGGCTGCAACCGTACGACATACAAGTGCCAGGCCGACTGCGCTTCAGCCTGGGACCGCGGCAGCGTCAGCGGCAATTCCTGCAACCGCTGCCGGTAGCGCTCGGCCAGGTAACGACGGCGCTGCACGAACTCGTCCAGCTTGTTCAACTGTGACAACCCCAGGGCCGCCTGCAGGTCCGTCATCCGGTAGTTGAACCCAAGTTCGGTCTGTTGGTAGTACCAGGGGCCGTGGGAGTCCCCTCTCATCTGCGCCGGGTCACGGGTCATGCCATGGCTGCGCAAGCGCCGCAAATGGTCCGCCAGCTCAGCGTCGTTGGTCATGACCATGCCACCTTCGGCACTGGTAATGATCTTCACCGGGTGAAAGCTGAACACCGTCATCGCCGCGAACTCGCCACAACCCACCGGACGCCCGGCATAGCTGGCGCCAACGGCATGGGAGGCATCCTCGATCAGGATGAAGCCATAGCGCTCGGCGAGCTCCGCCAGCCGGCGCATGTCACAGCTTTGCCCAGAGAAGGCCACGGCCACCAGCACCTTGGGCAGGCGCCCCTTGGCAGCGGCGAACAGCAATTTGCGCTCCAGCGCCTGGGCATCGAGGTTCCAGGTATGTGGATCGATATCGACGAAATCCACCTGTGCCCCGCAATAACGCCCACAGTTGGCCGACGCCAGGAAGGTGTTGGGACTGGTCCACAGCCAGTCGCCGGGTCCCAGGCCGGCAGCCAGGCAAGCGATATGCAGGGCTGATGTCGCATTGCATACCGCCACGCCATGGGCCGCCTGGCAACGCAGCGCCATCGCCTGCTCAAAGGCCTCGATGCCCGGCCCCTGGGTCAGCCAGTCGGACTGCAGGACCTGCACCACGGCATCGATATCCGCCTGGTCCAGGCTCTGGCGACCGTAGGGGATCATGCCAGGATGCCCTCATGCAGCTCGGCAATCTGGCGCACGGAGAGAAACTGCGGATTGGTGTCGGAGCGGTACTCGAAATCCTCGGCTACCGGCACACCTTTCTCCCCTGCCCCATCCATGGCGAAATCAACATTGACGCTGGTAAAGCGAATGGACGGCTGGATCGTGTAGTGATCGGCGAACTCCAGGGTCATGCGTGCATCATCCAAAGGCACCATCAACTCGTGGAGCTTCTCTCCAGGACGGATGCCCACCTGCCTGTGGGGCAGATGTGGAGCCATGCCCGAAGCCAGGTCGAGGATGCGAATCGAAGGAATCTTCGGCACGAAGATTTCTCCACCGTGCATGCGGGCAAAGCTGTCGAGGACAAACTGCACACCATGGTCCAGGGTGATCCAGAACCGGGTCATGCGCTCATCGGTGATCGGCAGCTCGCTCGCCCCTTCGGCTATCAGCTTGTTGAAAAACGGCACCACCGAGCCACGGGAGCCTGCGACATTGCCATAACGCACCACGGCGAACCGGGTGGGCTGCTCGCCGGCAATATTGTTCGCGGCAACGAACAGTTTGTCCGACAGCAACTTCGTCGCGCCATACAGGTTGATCGGGCTCGCAGCCTTGTCGGTAGACAGGGCCACGACCTTCTTCACCCCATTGTCGATCGCCGCGGCAATGATGTTCTCGGCGCCATTGACGTTGGTACGAATGCACTCCGTCGGGTTGTACTCCGCCGCCGGAACCTGCTTCAGGGCCGCGGCATGGACCACGAAGTCGATACCGCGCATGGCCTGGCGCAACCGCTCGGCATCACGCACATCCCCCAGGAAGTAACGCATGCAGGGCGCATTGAAGGTCTGCTGCATTTCGTACTGCTTGAGCTCATCGCGCGAGAACACCACCACCCGCTTGGGCTGGTACAGCTCAAGCAGGCGGCGAATGAAGTTGCGACCGAAGGAGCCGGTACCGCCAGAGATGAAAATCGACTTGCCGTTGAACATGACGGGCTCCTATCCGAGCAGTTGCATCCAATTCACCGTCCTGGCAGTACTCAATTCAAACCCCTTGCCAGCCAGCTCCAGGTTTTCGTTGTAATTGACATCCTGGGCAAAGCGCACCGCCCACTTGTCCTTCAGGGCCGCGGCAGCCTGCGAGTCCTCGGCCAGGGTGCCCGGGTGCAGGATCTGCGCCTGCGGCGTCAACACGGTGAGATAACCGGCATCGGCAGTCTTCAGGCACAGGTCGACATCGGCGAAAGCCTGGTCGAAGTGTTCTTCGTCCAGTCCACCGACAGCCTCGTAGAGGTCCTTGGCCAGCATCAGGCAAACGCCGGACACCGCCGAGTAGTTCTTCTCCACCCACAAGCTGTTCATGTAGCCCGGTGCATCCTTGGCCTCGCCGGCAAAGGCCGCGCCCAGTTGGCCATTGGCCCCCAGGATCAGGCCAGCCTGGGTGGTCAGGCCCTGCTCATCGACCAAGCGGGCACCGACCACCCCGACCTCAGGACGCTGGGCCTGGTTGAGCAGGCTCTCCATCCAGTTGGCGTTGACCACCTCGGCATCCGAGGACAACAGCACCAGGTACTCGCCCTTGGCCTCGCGGCAAGCGGCGTTGTACAGCGCCGAGTGGCTCAGGCGTCGCTCACTGCGCAGCACGCGGATGCGCTCGCCACGGCCCTCAAGGCTGGCCAGCCAGCTGTCGAGCTCGGCATTCTGGCTATGATTCTCCGCGATCAACACTTCGTAGCGCTGGTAGCGGGTACGTTGCAGCACGCTCACCAGGCAGCGCTGCAACTGGGCGAAGTTATCCTGGCTGGCCAGGATGATCGATACCAACGGCCGCTCTGCATGCTGGTAGTCGATCTGGTAGGTACCTGGCTGCGCCGAGCCGATCTGGGCCCGATAGCCCCGTGCGGCCAGATTGCGAGTCAGTACCTGCCGCTCCTCGGCATGGGTTTCATCGCCCGGGGCCTGGCAAATCAGCAACGGCTCGGCCAGGTGCGCAAGGCCGCCCAAGCCACCGTCCTGGATCAGGCGCAGCAACACATCCAGCTCCAGCGCTTGCTTGAGCTCAGTGGAGAACCCGCCAATCGCCAACAGGGCCTGGCGTTGCAACAGCCAATGCCGCGCCATCAACGACGGCGCGCCCTGCAACTGGTCCAGGTTGATCCCTGGGCGCCACACCATGCTCAGGGTCGCATCGCTGCGGCGCTGGACCTCGTCCATGGCCACGGCACGAATGCCTTCGACGCCCGCCAACTCGAGGCTGGCCCGCAACAGGCCACTGGCGGTGAATTGATCGCCGGCCGCCGCCATCAGCACCCACTCGGCAGCGGACTGGGCCACCGCCTGGTTGATCCGCTCGACGTAGTTGCTGTGCGTCACCTTGACGAAATGCAGGGTGTCCCGGGCCGTGGTCGTGGCTGGCAGGTCGCCCGTGGTGAAGACCACCAGCTTGAACGCCTTGTAGTGGCTGGCGACCAGGCTATCGAGGGTGGCCTGCAACTTGACCATGCTGGCATCGAGATCGAGCAGCAGGATCTGTACCTGCGGCACGCCACCCTGGCGGGCCTGGTGCGCGGCGATCGCGCTCAGCTGTGCAGGCTGTGGAGCTCGCGCCTCGAGCCAATTGAGCAAACGGCCCGACCCGGTAGCGTCGAGCAGCTCGCGCCCCTGCGGCCCCGGCACCGACTCCAGGCGCTCGGCCCAGGCTTGCAGCTTGCGCAGCTCTTGTGGCTCGTCGCTGTCCTGCATGGCCTCGACCAGGCGCTTGACCACCTGGCGGTTGAACAGGTTCAGCCCCAGGGCCTCCCACAACCGGCTGCGCAGGCTGCGCGGCGTATCGTTGGGCTGCACGCGCATCAGCTCTTCCTGGCGCAGCAATACGCCTTCAAGCTCCTTGAGCTGGACCCGGCCGGCAGGCATCGCGTGCATGAGGAATTCGAACTGGGTCAGCAGATCGAACATCGGCTTGTTGTAGAACGGCATCTCGACAAACTGCTCCGGACCGAAGGAGCGTACCGGCTCATCTCCCACCTCGACCCAGGCCGAACGGAAGATCATCGTCCCCTTGAGCGAACGTCCGCTGGTCAAGCATTCGGCCATGACCGCGAAGCTGTCCAGGGCAATCTGCTTGACCTGCTGCGGGTCCCGGCCGCTGAAACCACTGGGCAACGAGGCCAGGAACTCCGCGAATGCCTCCCGCTGCGCCACCGACTGCGCATCGTTGTACATCAACACCGTCAGCACGTTGGTGTTGTGTTCCGAAGCCCCATAGTTGGCTTCACGCACGGCAAAGGGAATCGGCAGGACCCGCGCCTTGGCGCAGGCCAGCAGGTAGAAGCTGTGGCCGATCTCCTGCCATTCGAAATTCGTCCCCGCAGGCAACTGGTTGTACCACTGCTGCAACAGGTCGGTGCGGGTCACGGCATAGAATGGCGGCAGGAAATGCCCAAGGAAATCCTTGACCCGCTGTTCCGGATCTTCGCTGGCATAGTCCTCGATTCCCCGGCGATCGCGACGGTAATAGGCGGTTTCCGAAGCCCTGGCCAGGTACATCATCCCGTAGCCATGGCACACCCCGTAGTCGGGATGGGCTTCAAGGAACTCCACCGATGCGGTCAAGGCATCGTGGATCAGGAAATCATCATCGGCGGCAAACACCATGTAGGGCGTGGTCACCAGGTTCACGCCATAGGTCAGCTTGTCCTGCAGCCCCTTGTAGGTGAACTGCGGCAGGTGCCGGTAATCGACCTGGGGATAGCGCTGGGCGATGGACTCGTCGGCTTGCGGCGAGGAGTCCAGCACCAGGATCGAACACGGATAAGTGCTGTAGTACTGCAAGGTACGTTGCAGGAACGCCTTGCGCTTGTGAGTCATCACCACCAGTGTGATTCGTTCGCTCAACGGCGCTGTATCAGTCTTCATTGTCTTGTCTTCAACCCACATATGCCTTTCCCCACCAACGGCCAAGCGCCTGGTTCCTGCCGCTATTGATATTCAACGAACCCGACGCAGATAGCCGTCCGGTGCCACGGTGATCAGCAGCTTGTTCTGCATCTGATAGTCGATCTCGAAATCACGGTTCTCCTCCAGATAGGCCCACACTGCGGTCTTCGGGTTGTCTCCCGGCCCCCAGGGACGATCCGGGAAGAAGTCTGCCGGCATGTCCTCGACAACCGTGTCCATGACCACGCAATAGCTATCCACCGACACCAGCGGCGCATACAGGCGCAGCTCTTCGAGCACATGCTCGTGGGTGTGGTTGGAGTCCAGGACCAGGATCACTTTCTTGCCGGCGGCCGCGGCCCGTACCTGTTCGGCGATGGCCGGATCGATGCTCGAACCCTCGATCATGCGAATACGCTTGCTCATCGGATGCTGCTCGATGGCCTCGCGGTTGTGGGGACGAATGTCCAGGTCGATCCCCAGCACTTCGCCATGGCCCTGCAACTCCAGCAGCGAGGCGTAGTAGATGATCGACCCGCCATGGGCGATGCCGCACTCGATTATCAGGTCCGGCTTGACCTGCCAGATGATCTCTTGCATCGCCATCATGTCCTGGGGCAACTGGATGATCGGCCGCCCCATCCAGGAGAAGTGATAGCTGTACTTGTGGGTCGCGGACTCATTGAAAAAATCCCGCGCCAGGCCCTTGAGCTTTTCATCCTGGCCCTGGGCGCTGATCTGCGCCTGGCACTCTTGTTCGAAGGCTTGAATGACGTTGTTCTCGCTCATGTTCGGGTCTCACTGAAAATTATCGGAATGAAGCGCTGTCGACGGCGTGATAGACATAACGGCCATCGGTCATGCGCTTGATCTCTTCTAGGTAATTGGAATTCATCACGAACAGGTTGGCCCCTTCCGGCAGCACCTGCATGGCCTCTTGCGGCGATGACACGCGCATGCCGCTCAGCGGCAGGTAGCGCCCTTGCTTGGCAGGGTTGATGTCCACCACCTGGTCCACCGCCACTCCGGCGCGTTGCAGGAACAGCGAATAGATCACGCCCTTGGAAGATGCCCCCCAGATACCGGCACCCGCCTGCGGAGCCGAACCGATGATGCGCTTGGCCTGCTCGATGCTGGCGGTGAAGTCCACCGGCATCTGCAAAGGCTGGGCAGGCGCCTGCAACTGGTCCTTGAGGCTACCGAGGTCCGCGACCACATACAGGTACTGGCCACCAAACAGGTGCCCGGCCTCATGCACCGTGCCGAACATCCGCCGCAAGTCGTCGAGGCGGAAATAGTTCACGTGCTCGTAGAACACATCGAACCAGGCACGATGCTCCAGGATCCAGTCGAAGCAAGGCACCTCGATATAGATCTGCCCACCCTGGTTGGCCCTGGCGATTTCCTTGAGGAACGCCAGCGGGTCGGCAATGTGCTCCAGCACATGGCGCAACACGATGGCCTCGGCGGACAACCCCAGGTCACGGGTGAACGGGGCCTTGATCACTTCTGGATTATCGCCCTCATAGGCCGGGTCGATACCGGTGATGGAGTAATCCAGGCTGCGCAACAGCTCGAGGAAATACCCCTTGCCGCAACCGACCTCGATCAGCCTTTGTCCCTTGAAGTGCCGGGCGACAATGCCCTCGACATCCATCAGATGCCGCTGGAACTGCGCCGAATGGGCCTGTTCGTTCTGGTAGTCGCTGTCGTAGCTGAGCTTGTCGGCATCGAAGGCCTGGTTATAGACCAACCCGCTTTGCAGGTCCTGCACCAGGACCATGTCCGCGCTGGCCGAAGCCTGGGCGCTGCGAGCATCGGCGAAGGTGCGGTTCTGCAACACCGGCAGGTCGGCGACCCGATACAACTCATGCGTCATGTGCAGCTCCCGTCAATTGTCGCAGGCGCTGGTTCAAGCCCCAGAACGCCATGGGTTCGTAGTCCGGATAGGGGTAGTGTCCAAGATTCAGGCGGATCGACGAGCCACGCTGGGCGATCTGCCGCTCCACCAGCGAACGCACCGATACCGGCTGGCCGCTGGAACAGTTGACGGCCCCGGAGAACGTCCGGACCTGCAACAGCGCGGCCAACTGCTCGGCAGCGTCCTCGATGGCCTGGTAATCCCGTAGCTGCTCGCCACCGGACATGTCGAAAGACTCGTCACCGGCATCGATGGCCCGATCCAGGGCCGCCAGCAGGCTCTTCGGATTCTGTCCCGGCCCATGGAGGTAGAACAGCCGGGCCCATTGCAAGCTGAAAGGCACGTGCTGCTGCAGGGCCTGGAGGAACAAGTGCAGGCTGTGCTTGGCCAAGCCATAGGGATTGCCTGGCCGAGCCTCGGTCTGCTCGTCCAGCGGCCCGCTCTGCATGCCGTACTCGAAACAGGTACCGGTGACCAGCACCTGGGAGACGCCAGCCTCGACCACCGCCTTGATGAAGCGGTAGTCGGCCATCAGGTTGTGCTCCAGGTGAAACAGCGCCTGGTAGTTCGGCAGGCCAGGCCAGGCCAGGTGCGCCAAGGCATCGACGCCATCCACCAGCGCCGCCATGTCGATATCCGCGGCATGCACATCCTGGGCACGAAACTCCACGGCCTCGAACCAGGGCATCCGGCGGGCCTTCTCCACATCCCGGGCCACCGCCCGCACCTGGCAACCGCGGGCCAGCAAGGCCGCGACCAGGTGCCGGCCAACAAAGCCGGTGGCCCCGGTGACCAGCACCTTAAGGCCACTCATAGTACTTTCAGCTCCGGCACGGCGATCACGAACCGAGCGCCCCACTGGCGAACCTGGGCCAGTTGCTCACTGACCTCCGCCAGCAGGTTCCACGGCAGCACCAACACATAATCGGGCCGTTCAATATCGATACGCTCGGGCGCCACGATGGGAATCCGGCTACCCGGCAGGAACTTGCCTTGCTTGTGCGGGCTGGCATCAGCGACCCAGGCCAGCAGGTCGGCCTTGATCCCGGCATAGTTGAGCAGGGTATTGCCCTTGGCCGCCGCCCCATAGCCCACCACGCGCTTGCCCTCGGCCTTGGCCTGGAGCAGGAACCTGAGCAACTCGTGCTTGATGCCCTGCGCCGCCGGCGCCAGGGTCTGGTAGTACTCGGTGGTCGTCACCCCCGCCTCATGCTCCAAGCGCAATTGCCGGACGACGCTGTCCTGCACCGGACGCGACGCCACGCCCTGGCGCTGGACGAAGACCCGCAGCGAGCCGCCATGGGTCTTGAGGGCCTGGACATCGAAGACCTCAAGGCCATTGCGCTGACAGAGCCCCATGACCGCTGTCAGGGAAAGATACGAATAGTGCTCGTGATACAGGGTGTCGAACTGTTGCCCGGCCATCAGGCTCAGCAATTGCGGGAACTCGAAGGTCGCCACCCCCGCCGGCTTGAGCAGGGTGGCAAAACCACCCAGGAAATCGTTGATGTCCGGCACGTGGGCCAGCACGTTATTGGCTGCCATCAGGTCCGCAGCCCAGCCCTGCGCCACCAGTTCGCGGGCGGTTTCCAGGCCGAAGAACGCTTCACGAATCAACAGCCCCTTGTCCCGCGCTGCCTGGGCAGTGCTGTGGGTCGGCTCGACGCCCAGGCAGGGAATACCGCGCTCGGCCACATACTGCAGCAGGTAGCCATCGTTCGCCGCGATCTCCACCACCCGGCTCTGCGAATCGAGCCCGAAACGCTCGACCATTTGCGCCACATAGTCCTGGGCGTGCTTGAGCCAGGTGCTGGAAAACGAGCTGAAGTAGGCGTAGTCGGCATCGAACAGGTGGTCGGCGCGGGTGTAGTCCTCGGTCTGCACCAACCAGCATTGCTGGCAGACCTGGACCTTGAGCGGCACCCACTGCTCGGCCTGGTCCAGTTGTTCAGCGCGCAAGTAAGCATTGGAAGGTGGCGAGGTACCCAGGTCGATCAGGGGCAGGCTCAGGCATGCGCCGCAACCACGGCAATTCATAGTTTCACTCCAGCGAAGGCGGCATCGAGCAAGGGATGGCTGGCATCGCGGCTCGACAGATTATTGACAGGCAATGGCCAATCGATCGCCAGCCTCGGGTCCAGCACCGACAGCCCGGCCTCGTGCTCCGGGGCATAGTCGGCGCTGTGCAGGTACAACAATTCGGCATCGTCGCTCAGGGCCTGGAAGCCATGGGCAAAACCCGCTGGCAGCAGCAAGCTGCGGCCATCGCCAGCACGCAAGTGCTCGGCATGCCAGTGCAGGAAGGTCGGCGAATCGGCGCGCAAGTCCACTGCCACGTCCCAGACTTCGCCACGCAGGCAGGTAATGAGCTTGGCCTCGGGACGCGCCGCGGTCTGGTAATGCAGGCCGCGCACGCTGCCACGTTCGCGAGTACAGGAATGGTTGATCTGGCGAATGTGAAACGGCTGGCCGAAGGCGCCCAGGCTGCCCTCGCAGAACAGTCGCGAGAAATGCCCGCGCTGATCTTCGAAGCGCTTGTGGCGCACCTCCGACAGCCCCGCCAGGGCCAGGGGCATCACCTGGAACTCGCTCACAGTGCGCCTCGATACAGGTTCAACTGGCCCAAGGTCACGGCGCGCATGTCCGCACCGCCCTTCCAGGCCAGGTGCCAGTCCAGGGTCTGCGTCAGGCATTGCTCCAGGCTCCAGCGCGGCTGCCAGCCCAGCAGTTGGCGGGCGCGGCTGCTGTCCAGGCGCAACAGCCCGGCTTCATGCAGTTCACTCGGTTCGATTCGCAAGCCCGGCGCTGCCGGCCAATGCCGGGCCAGCAACTCCACGACATCGCCGACGCTGCACATGTCCTGCTCGCTAGGGCCGAAATTCCAGGCCCCGGCGAACTCCGGGCCTTGCTGGTACAACCCGGCGGCCAGTTGCAGGTAGCCGGCCAGGGGCTCCAGGGCGTGCTGCCAGGGGCGCACGGCCTGGGGATAGCGCAAGGTCACCGGTTCACCGGCGGACCAGGCCTTGAGCACATCGGGTATCAAGCGCTCCGGCGCGAAGTCACCGCCACCCAGGACATTGCCGGCACGTGCCGTGGCCAGGGCCAGGCCGTGCTCGTCATGACGCTGGGCAGGAAAAAACGACGACGCATAGGACTGCGCCAGCAATTCGCAGCAGGCCTTGCTGCTGCTATAGGGATCATGCCCGCCCAGGGGCTCGTTCTCCCGGTAGGGCCACAGCCACTCCTGGTTGGCATAGACCTTGTCGGTAGTGACCAGCACGCAGGCTCGTACTCCGCCGACCTGGCGGATCGCCTCCAACAGGTTCAGGGTGCCCATGACGTTGCTCGAGTAAGTACCCAGCGGGTCGCGGTAGGCCTCGCGGACCAGCGGCTGGGCCGCCAGGTGCAGGACGATCTCCGGCTCCGTGCGGGCAATCAGCTCCAGCAGGCTGCCCAGGTCGCGCAGATCACCGCGATGGTCATCGATGCCTTCGGCCACCCGGGCCAGCTCGAACAGGCTCGGCTCGGTTCCAGGGTCCAGGGCGAAACCGCTGACCTGGGCGCCCAGGCTCTCCAGCCACAGGCTCAGCCAACTACCCTTGAAGCCGGTGTGGCCGGTCAGCAGGACACGCTTTCCCCGCCAGAATTGCGCGCTCAGTCCCACTGCTTCCACGGGGCCTCCCCGCTTTGCCAGAGTTGTTCCAGGTGATTCTTGTCGCGCAGGGTATCCATCGGCTGCCAGAAGCCGCCGTGCTCGAAGGCTCGCAGTTGCTCGTCCCGGGCCAATTGCATCAGCGGCTCCGCTTCCCAGGTGGTGCTATCGCCCTGTATGTAAGGCAGCACCTTGGGCGACAGGACAAAGAACCCGCCATTGATCCAGCCACCATCGCCCCGAGGTTTCTCGGTGAAGCCCATGACCTGATCGCCATCGCGCTCCAGAGCGCCATAACGGCCGGGCGGCTGCACCGCCGTCACCGTGGCCAGCTTGCCGTGGGCCTTGTGGAACGCCACCAGGGCGCCGATATCCAGGTCGGACACGCCATCGCCATAGGTGAAACAGAACGCTTCTTCGTCCTGCAGGTAACGCCCGGCCCGACGCAGGCGACCACCGGTCATGGTCTCCTCGCCCGTGTCGATCAGGGTCACGCTCCAGGGCTCGCTGTAGTTCTGGTGCACATCCATGCGGTTGTTGCGCATGTCGAAGGTCACGTCCGAGGTGTGCAGGAAGTAGTTGGCGAAGAAGTCCTTGATCGCGTAGCCCTTGTAGCCCAGGCAAATCACGAAGTCATGGATCCCATGGGCGGAATACAACTTCATGATGTGCCAAAGAATTGGCTTGCCGCCGATCTCGATCATGGGCTTGGGCTTGAGATGGGACTCCTCGCTGATACGCGTACCCAGGCCACCTGCCAGAATTACTGCCTTCATCGCTGTCCTCTTGCTCTTCGCGGGCTGAATCAGCCCTCTTGAGGCCTGGCAGAGCACCAGACGCAGATCCCATGCAGCCGGCACCGCAGCGCGGTGAAGGTTTTATGGCGATATGAGCAAGACTTGCAGGAACTGCGCCAAGTGTGCGGCCTGCCTTCGAAAACCACCCAGGCACACACTCCTGAGCCGAGGAGCGAGCCCCCGCGCCGGAAACGGCGGCCCGCACTGAGGATGCGCGGGCCGGCCCCATCAATCCGGCAGCCACCCCCACAACCAGTGCTGCAGGTTGTCGCTGCGCAGCATGAAATCGCGATGCACTGCCGCGCGCAGCTCATCGCCCATGCGATAGCTGGCCGCCGGGTCGGCCAGGTGCATGCGAATGGCCTGCAACCACTCCTCGGTGCTGTTGCTCAGCACCTTGGTGCACGGCAGGAAGCCGCGATAGGCCTCGGTATCGGTGCAAATTACCGGATAGCCGCAGGCGCCGTACTCCAACAACCGCAGATTGCTCTTGCAGTCATTGAAGATATGGAACTCCAGCGGTGCCAGGGCCAGGTCCAGGTTCAAGCTGGCCAACTTGAAGGGGTAGCTCTGCAAGCTGATCGCCGGATGGAACTCATGCAGATAGGGCCGTAGTTCGTCGGGGCACATGCCGAAGAACACCCACTCCACCTCATTGGCCAATTCGCGCACCACATCGGCAATGATCTCCAGGTCACCGGTGTGGCTGGTGCCGCCACCCCAGCCCACTCGAGGTTTGCTGGAAGTGCCTCGGCGGGAGGTCAAGGTCGCCCAGGGATCTGGCGCGAGCATGTTGGGCACGACCCGGATATCGCTGTGCATGCTCGACAGCGCATCGGCCAGGGGCTGGGTGGTCACGACCACGCGATCGCACATGGCAATGCCTTCACGCAGCATCTGCTCGGTATTGGCCGGCTTGTTCCGGGTATGGCTGTTCTTCTTCGGCGCGCTGACCACGTAGTCGTCGAGCTCGAAGATCCGCAGCGCACTGGAATACTTCTTCATCCGCAGGATATCGCCGGCCGAGCCTTCGCTGTAGCGCCCCTGGAGCACGATGGTATCCGGGGAAAGCCGCTCGATCTCGACCATCGAAGGCGACTCGTAGGACACCCTGGAGATCACTCGTCCGGACTCCTCCAGCGCGCTCAGCGGCCCAGTGACCCGGTAATGCCCGGTCGCGGTGCCGTTGACCGGCAGCCCCAGGATCAAGGGCAGCGAGCGACTGTAGAAGGGATTCCAGTTATTGCGTAGGGTCGGCTCCAGGCTGAAGCTGGAAAAGCCCAGGCTCAGGGCCGGGTTGTAGGCAGGATCACGAGCGATCCTCGCCAGCCAGCGGCGATAGAACGCCTCCTGGTCGGATACCAGCACTTCCTGCGTCACTGCACCATCGACCCGGGAAGCGGCTCCCTGCATCAGGGTGGCATGGGGTGTCCAGACCACCAGGTAGCCGTCGCGATCCACTCGCAGGCAAAAATCCGCAACCCCCAGGCCAGTATTGAAGTCCTCCTGCGCCAGGCCGCCGAGGCTATCGAACACCTCCTTGCGCACCATCAGGCAATCGGCGCTCACCGCACTCCAGTTCTGCACCACCTGCAAGCGCTGCATATAGCCACGGGCACCGAGGGCCTCGCCGACGAAAGGCGAGCCCACCGGGCCTGCCAGGCCAAGCACCTGGCCGGCATGCAGGATGGAGCCATCGGCCGCCAGGATCCGCGCGCCCACGATCCCTACCTCTGGGCGCTGGGCCTGATTGAGCAGCTCATCCAGCCAGTCGCGGGTACAGATCTGCGCATCATGGCTGAGCAATAGCAGGTACTCGCCACGCGCCTGGGCCGCGACTTCATTGACCAACGCCGCCTGATTGCCCCCGCCATCACAAGCCAGCACCCGCAACAGCGACGCCCCCAGCTGGGCCATGGCCGCCAGCCAGTCGGCCATGGCCGGGTCGCGACTGCCGGCATCCACCAGCAGGATCTCGTAGTGGTTGTAGGCCGTCTGCTCGATCAGGCTTTCGACACAGCGCTGCAGTGCGGCCAGGGAGTCGCCGCAGGTGATGATGATCGATACCAGAGGCCGCTTGCCGTGCAGGTAGTCGATGCGATTGATCAGCGGCAGGTCATCGTGGCAAATCCGATGCTCCACACCGATCCGCTGCAGGTGGGCGCTCACCAACCCCTCACTGGCTTCGATCACCTGCGGCCGCGACAACCATTGGGCAAAGGAAAACTCCGATTCCACCTGGATCTCGGCAATGTGCTCGATCGCCTGCGGACCGGCAGCCTCCACCAGCCGCCAGAGCAGGTCATGGGGGGCCAGCTCGCCCCGGGCCGGATCGAAACCGCCCTCGGCCAGAACACGCTCGCGGGAAAAGGCCAGGGTCCGCCCGACATAGGGATAGGAGCGCATGAGGTCAAGGTTGAAATCCGGCTTGAACACCGGCTCGACGGACTCACTTTCCACCAGGGCGCCTTCATCGCTGTAGGCACCGAGCATGGTCGGGATGCTGGCGATACGCTCGGCCAGCACCAGCAGCGCCGAGGCAGACAGGCGATCGCCAGCCTGCAACAGGTAGAACCAGTCACAGCCTTCCAGTTGCGGCAGCAACTCATTGAGTTGCTGCAACCCATCGCCGCGCAGCGGCTGCTGCAAGACCCGCTCGCGCGTCGAGCAGTCGGCATCGGACAGCACCAGCACCGCCTGGGGCGCATACAGCTGGGCATCCAGGCTACTCAAGGTGCGCTCAAGCGCCACAGCGGAACCGTCGACATCGATCACCACCGGCACGATACGCGCCTGGCGCGACCAGCTATCGAGACGCTGGGGCAGATGGCGCTGCTCGGACGGCGACAGGCAGCGGCTGCCCAGCCACTCGCGATAGAACTCCTCATAACTCTGGCTTGCCCCGCCTACCCGGCCATTGACCACGGTATTGCGATTGCCCAGGACCCGGGTCACGCACAGTTCCTGCCACCGGCGCGGCTCTTCACCCGCCCGGACCAGATCCACATAGCGCACCCAACCAGCGGCCGGAGCCGACTCACCAGCTCGCGCGGCCAGCATCTGCTTCAACCAATCCCACTCGGAACCGGCCAGCTTGAGCACCTCTGGAGTCGCGCTGAAGCGCCCGGGATAGAGCCGCTCACAACTGAGCACCGTATTGAGCGTCGCAAGGTTGCCGCGCCTGAGCAGGCAGATGAACAACGCCGTATCCAGCAAGGCCACGAACCCTGCGCCCTCCTGGATCAGCGCTGGCAGCAATTCCAGCACATCGGCGCGGCGCATCAGCGTCGAGCTGAAGTTACCCAGGTAGTTGCTCTGCCAGCCCTCGAGGATCCCCAGCATGTCGTCCCCCTTGAACACTGAATCGCAGAGGGAGAAGCAACTGTTGTCCAGCCGCGAAGGCAGGATGGAGTTACCGGCATCGCTGAACACGCGCAGCCCGCACACCAGGCTGACCTCAGGATATTCGGCCAGGATCGGCGCCTGCAGGGCAACGCTGGGCGCGAACAGTCGGTCGTCATCACACAGGACCTTGATCAGCTCGCCGTCGGCTTCCTGGACACCGCGCAGGATATTTTTCTGCAGGCCCAGGCGCTGCGGATTGCGCAGGTAGCGCACCGGATGTGCGGGCTCGCAAACACCTTCGACAATGCGCTGGATCTCGTCACCGGCACTGTCGTCGCAGACCACGATTTCCAGTGGCTGATAGGTCTGGGCCAAGGCGCTGTCCAGGGCCTGGGCAAAGAAGCGGGGATTGAAGGCGGGGATGACGATGCTGACTAGAGGGGCTTGGTTCACGGCAGGGAACTCTCGAGCGGCGAGCCCCGATCGACACGACCGGGGCTGCAAAACCGCTTACATAAAGACGGTTGGCGGCTCGACGGCCGTGGCGCTCGGAACCGAGCGCCACGGGCCTGGCTCAGATCTTGTTGAACAACCCGAGCTGGCTGATCTTGCTGAAGGCCAGTTGCGAGGCTTGCAGCATGGTCTGCTGCAGGGTCAGGCGTGTCATGACTTCGGCCGGATCGGATTCGCTGATGGCCGAGCGGGTCGTGACATTGGCCGCCGACAGGCTTTCATTGATCTCGACCTGATTCGCCAGGGCCGCACCGCGACCACCGACGGAGCTGATACCGATCGACAACTGGTCGGTGCCACTGGCCAGGTTGGCCATGCCGGAGGCGAGATCGGCCAGTTGCTTCTGGGTGGCCACGGTATTGCCAGCGGTAGGAGTGTTCAATGCACTCTTGAGCTGGCTCACGGTGTCCAGGATGTTCTGGCTTTCGTGGGTATTGACCGAGACGCTGAACTGGTCGTTGGCGGTTGGCGTGCCATTGAGGGTGAAGGTCACTCCAGCAGCGGTGGCCTGGTTACCCGCCAGGGTTCCGGAAGAAACGGGCTTGCTATCGGCGGTCAGCGGGGCCGCATACAGATCGAACTGGGTAGCACTGGTGAACTTCAGGACTGCCGAACCACTAGGGAACGTAGAGTTGTAGGCCGCCTGGTCGGTCACGCTGGTGCCAGTCACCTGGGCAGTGCTCGGGTTACCCGGGCCACGTGCAACGTTGAAGCTGTCTGGCTTGGAACCCAGCTGGAAAGAGTATTGCGGCAGCAACGCGCCGGCGTTGTCACCGGACTTGAGGTTGACGTTCAGGCTCAGGTCCACCCCACGGAAGCTCACGGTCTGGTTCGGCGTATTGCCGATCACACCATTCTGGCTGGCCTCGGACGTCACATCGTTGCCATTGATATCGGTGATCTTCAGCTGGGTGGCGCTGACGAACGAAATCGAATAGGGCTCGCCCTTGCGGAAGTCGCTGTTGTACTTGCCGGCGTTGGACATCTGGCCATTGGACAGGAACACCGTGCCGTTGTCCGGAGACGGCGCACTCTGGGTGGTGACCTGGGTGCGGCTGGTATTCGCCGCCTGCTGGAACACATCCCAGCCGGTGCTGTTGGCAGCCATCAGCATGGTGTCGCCAATCGGTAGCTTCAGGCTGCTCTGGTCGCCGTTGTAGGTGTAGGTACCGTCGGAGTTGCGGCTGTATGGCGGCACGTCATCCTTGGAACCACCGAAAATGTACTTGCCGTTTTCGTCCTGGGTATTCATCAGGCTGAGCAACTGCTCTTCGATCTGTCCCAGCTCCGACGCATTGGCCTGGCGGTCGGCATCGGTGTAGCCGGAGTTGGTGGCACCAGCGGCCAGTTCCCGAGCCCGGGCCAGGACGTTGTTGATACTGGTCATCACCGACTCGGTCTGCCCCAGGGAAGCCTTGATCGAGTTGCTGTTGGTCTTGTACTGGTCGAGCAACGAAGCCTGCTGGCCAAGTTGCAGCAGGCGCGAGGCACCCACTGGATCGTCGGCTGCGGTCTTGACCCGCACCAGGCTGCTGGCCTCCTCGCTACTCTTGAGCGCGTTGGCGAAGTTCTTCTGGTAATTGGCAGCCGAAGACTCGTAGAACTGGGAAGTGGAAATGCGCATGGTCTACGACTCCTTAAAGGCTGCTGATCAGCGTACTGAAGATGGTTTGTGCAGCCTTGATGATCTGCGAGGACGCGGTGTAGTACTGCTGATACTTGACCAGGTTGCCGGTCTCGTCGTCCAGGTTGACCCCCGACAGCGAGTCGCGGGCGCCCTTGGCGCTGTCCAGGATGCTGCCATTGGCGGCGCTATCAAGCCGGGCCTGACTGGCCTTGGAGCCGACGTTCTCGATCAGCTTGCCGTAGGCGTCCACCAGGGTCATGCCCTTGCTGGCCGAACCGGTATCGACGGTCTGCTTGCTCTGCAGGCCGGCCAGGGCCAGGCCGTTGCGGTTGTCGGAAGAGCCGGCACCGTTGAGCGAGATCGTCATGTTGTCGCCGGAGTTCGGCGCTCCTGCCACATCCATCTTCACGGCGAAGGTCTTCTGCACCCCGCTGCCATCGAGCACCGGGTTCCCGCTGGCATCGACCATCTTGATGTTCAGGTTCAGGGTGTTGGTCTGCCCCGGCACCATGGTGCCGCTGCCGATCTTGTTGCCCTTGGAATCAAAGTAGTCATAACCCTGGCTGCCGTTGGCCGGTGCATTGAACACCACCTTGATCGGACCGGCGTTCTTGAGCGCGGTCTGCATTTCCAGCTTGGCAGCAGGATCATAGTTGTTGATCGGCACGACCAGCGACGGCTGGCTGGCGATGCTCAACGAACTCTTGATCCCGGCCCCGATCTCGGCCTTGAGCGGCGCGGCAATGGCCAGGCGCTTGACATCGGTCATCTCGGTCTGGATGGAGGCCGAAGCGTTGCGGGTTGGAGTGATCTTGAAGCTGTCACCCGAGACTGCCGTACCGTTGAGATTCAACGAGAAACCGTCGATGACCGGCGCCGGGGTGGTGGTGGTGCTGAAACTGCCCAGGTCGGTGCCATCGGAGCGCTTGACGCTGTAGTCGGTCGCGCTGGTGAAGGTCACCGTGTAGTCATTGGTGGTCAGCTTGCCAGTGTCCTTGATGGTGACATCGAAGTTGCCGGACGCCGAGTTGTTGCCGGTGCTGGCTATGCTGCGCTGGCCAATCAGCTTGAGGCTGTTGATGTCATTGAACAGGTTGCCGCCGAACTCGCCGTTCTTGTCGATGCCCTGGGCCATCTGGCTGTTCATCTGATCGGCAACGACCAGCGCCACGCGCCCCAGCTCGTTCAGCGCCGGGTCCAGCACTTCGCTGCGATAGCGCAACAGGCCACCGATCTCGCCTCCGGTATCCTGCCCCTTGGGTGGCGTGGTGATGTCGACGGAAGTGCTGCCAAGGTTGATCTGCAGCGTCGAACGGGTCGGGTCGCTCTTGCCCGGAACCACTTCCAGGGAGTTTGCGGAGTTGCCCAGGACCAGTGGCTGGCCAGTACCCAGGTAGAGGTCGAGGCTGGAGCCGCGCTCGGATACGTCTACCTTGATGAACTGCGACAACTGGCGCACGGTCTCGTTGCGCTGGTCCAGCAGTTCGTTGGGCATGCCGCCACCGCTGGTCGACATCTCGGAAATCTTTTGGTTGAGCTGGGCCACGGTAGCCGCCAGGTTGTTGACCTGGTTGGCCATGTTCGACAGGTTGCCGTTGATGCTGCTGTTCTGCGCATTGAGCTGGCTGGATACCGAGTTGAAGCGATTGCTCAGGGCCTGGGTATCGCTGAGCAGCAACTGCCGGGAAGCCTCGTCGGTGGGCTTGGCATTGAGGTTCTGCACCGATGCGAAGAACTTGGTCAAGGCGCTGGTCATGCCGGTATCGGCTTCAGAGAGCAGCTTGTCGATCGGCGTGATCTGATTCTGGTAGGCGGCCACGTCGCTGTTGCGCGAAGTTGCGCTGCGCAGCTGGGCATCGAGGTAGCTGTTGTACACCCGACGCACATCGGCCAGGGTGGCGCCGGTGCCGATGAAGACGTTGCCGAACTGGTTGGAGGCCTTGGTGCCCTGCACGGTCTGCTGACGCGAATACCCTGCGGTGTCGGCGTTGGCGATGTTGTTACCCGTGGTCATCAAAGACGATTGGCTGGTAGCCAGCCCCGACATCCCGATATTGAGCAAACTCATGATTCAGACCTTATAAATTCGTGGAAACGCCCGCCGCAGCGTAGTTCTGGTAACTCTTCATCTGCTTGGCTATCTGCGAAATCTTGCTTGCGTAGTCCGGGTCGGTTGCATACCCGGCTTTTTGCAACTCGCGAACAAACTGTTCTGGTTTATCGGCCACCTTCAGCACTTCTTGATAGCGATTATTGCTCTGCAACAAGGTCACCAGATCGTGGAAGCTGTCCTGGTAGGAATCGTAGGAACGGAACGCCGCCGTTTCCTTGACCATCTGCCCGTTGCGGAACTCGCTGGTGATCGCCCGGGCTTGTCCGCCCTGCCAGCTGCTACCGGCCTTGATGCCGAACAGGTTATGGCTGCTACGTCCATCCTGCTGGCGCATCACCGACTTGCCCCAGCCGGTTTCCAGGGCTGCCTGGGCGACCAGGTAGCGCGGATCGATGCCAATTCGCTTGGCCGCCTGCTCCGCCATGGGCAGCATGGTGGCGACGAATTCGTCGGAAGAGCCGAAGGCACGCTTGGCCGGGGCCAGCGGTGGCTGGGCCATGGCCCGACCATAGATGCGCATCTTGCCTTGGGCCGCGGCATAACCCTGGTTGACTCGCCACTCGCCGCGCAGCACCGCATCGGCAGCGGGTGTGACCCGGGTCGGCGCGGCATTTTGTGCCCCCGCCTCCACCGCACCGGTCGACGGCACGATCCCGGTCAGCAGGCGATCGGTGAGCTTGCTCGGCAGCGACAGGCGCCGCTGGTTGAGCAGGGCCATGTCGTTATGGGGAATACTGGTGCGCTCCGGATTCGGCACGCGGAAGGCCCACATCGGCCGCTGGCCGTTGACCCGGCTCAGCGGGCCATCCTGGGCAGTGGTGCCCGCGGCAATCGGTGTCGGCGTAGCAACCGGTGGCGTCGGCGTGGCGCCTGGCAAGGCCGAGGTCAGCCCGGTGGGAGCTCCCGCCGGCTTGTTCTGCATCATCTGGCGCACCAGCACATTGGCCAGGCCGATACCGCCACCCTCGCGGGACAGGGACACCGCCAACTGCTGGTCGTACATTTCCTGGTATTGCTTGGCCGTCGGCGTATTGAGCGGATTGTCCTGGGCCAGCACGTCGGTGGCCTTGCGCATGGACTTGAGCATTTCGTTGAGAAACAGCGACTCGAACTCTTGCGCCACCTTGCGCACGTTGGCTTCGCTGTTCTTGTCGCCGACCTTCAGTTGCTGCAGGCGATTGAGGTCGGAGTACGCCCCGGAGTCACCGGTGGCAGTCAGGCCGCTCTTACGAATATCCATGGCTGACACCTCAAATCACGATCAAGTCGGCTTGCAGGGCGCCGGCCTGCTTCAGGGCTTCGAGGATCGCCATCAGGTCGCCTGGCGCCGCCCCCACCTGGTTCACCGCCCGCACGATCTCGTCCAGGGTGGTACCCGGGCCAAACTTGAACATCGGCTTGGCCTCCTGCTGGGCATTGACTCGCGAGCGAGGAACCACGGCCGTCTGGCCATTGGACAGAGGACCGGGCTGGCTGACGATCGGGTCTTCGGTAATAGTCACGGTCAAGCTGCCATGGGTCACGGCAGCCGGCGAAACCTTGACGTTCTGGCCGATGACGATGGTACCGGTACGCGAATTGATGATGACCTTGGCCACCGCCTGGCCCGGATCGATCTCCAGGTTCTCCAGGATCGACAGGTAGTCCACGCGCTGGCTTGGGTCCAGGGGCGCAGTAACGCGGATCGAGCCGCCGTCGATGGCCTGGGCCACGCCCGGACCGAGCATGTCGTTGATCTTGTCGACGATGCGCTTGGCCGTAGTGAAGTCCGAACGGTTGAGGTTCAGGGTCAGGCTATTGCCCTGGTTGAAACCACTGGGCACGGCACGCTCCACCGAGGCACCGCCAGGAATCCGACCGGCCGACGGCACGTTGACGGTGATCTTCGAACCGTCACGCCCCTCGGCGTCGAAACCACCCACCACCAGGTTGCCCTGGGCAATGGCATAGACGTTGCCGTCGATACCCTTCAACGGAGTCAGCAGCAGGGTCCCGCCGCGCAGGCTCTTGGAGTTACCGATGGACGAAACCGTGACGTCCACCTGCTGCCCCGGCTTGGCGAACGCCGGCAAGTCGGCACTGATCGATACCGCGGCGACGTTCTTCAACTGCACGTTGCCCGATCCTGGCGGCACCTTGATCCCGAACTGCGACAGCATGTTGTTGAAGGTCTGCAGGGTGAACGGCGTCTGGGTGGTCTGGTCACCCGTGCCATTGAGCCCCACCACCAGGCCGTAGCCAATCAACTGGTTGGAACGCACGCCGGAAATACTGGCGATGTCCTTCAGCCGCTCGGCCTGGACGCCAAGGGAGGTGGACAGCAACAAGACGGCCGCCATCAGGTGCTTGAAATTCAACATAGTGCGCCTAGAAAGGGAACAGCGGGCTGAGGAAGAAACGGTCGAACCAGCCAGGCTGGTTGGCGTCGGCGAACGACCCGGTGCCCGAATAGGTGATGCGTGCATCCGCCACCCGGGTCGAGGACACGGTGTTGTCGGTGGCGATATCGTCCGCCCGGACCAGGCCGGCGATACGCACCAGCTCATCACCGGTATTGAGGGTCATCCACTTCTCGCCACGCACGGCGATGATGCCGTTGGGCAGCACGTCGGCCACGGTAACCGTGATCGAGCCGGTCAGGCTGTTGCTCTGCGCGGCCTTGCTATCGCCCTTGGTGGAACGGTCACCCTTGTAGCCAGCATTGAGGCTCAGGTCACCATCGCCGAACGGGTTGTTGGTGTTGGGCGTGGCGCCGAACAACGACGTCAGGCCGATGCTGTTGCTGCTGGTCTTGCTCAGCGCCGAGTTCGCCCCTTTGCTGGCCGCGGTGCGCTCGTTCAGGGTGATGGTGATGATGTCACCGACCCGGAATGCCTTGCGATCGGTGTACAGGTTCTGTTCGAAGCCTGCCTGGTAGATCGAGCCGTTGTTGGAGGCCGCAGGCAGCGGCGTGCGCGGCAACACTGGCGCGTAGTAAGGGTCATTGGGTTTGGGCGGAGGGGCGACACAGCCCGCGAGCACGGCTCCCCCAGTCAGCGCTAACACACAAATAAACCGATTCATGACCCTTCCTCACGATGTTGCTGGCGGCTCACTGGCGTGGCGGCCTCAAGACTTGATTACAGCTTCTGCGTTACGAACGACAGCATCTGGTCAGCGGTGGAGATCACCTTGGAGTTCATCTCGTAGGCCCGCTGGGTGGTGATCATGTTGACCATCTCTTCCACGGTGCTGACGTTGGAGGCTTCCAGAGTGTTCTGCAGGGTGATGCCGAAACCGTTCAGGCCCGGGGTACCGACCTGTGGCGCACCACTGGATGCGGTTTCCAGGAACAAGTTGCCGCCCTGGGCCTGCAGGCCGGCCGGGTTGATGAAGTCGGCGGTCTGCAGGTTGCCGATCACCTGGGACGCCGGGTTGCCAGCGACAGTGATGGACACCGTGCCGTCCTCGCCCACGGTGAAGGTCTGCGCGTCGTTAGGCACGACGATCGCTGGCTCCAGGGCAAAACCATTGGCGGTCACGACCTGGCCATTGGAGTCGAGGTGGAACGTACCGTCACGGGTATAGGCCGTGGTGCCATCGGGCTGCAGGATCTGGAAGAAACCACGGCCGTTGATCGCAATATCCAGCGGCTGCTGAGTGGTCTGCAGGCTGCCCGCGGTGAAGCTCTTCTGGGTGCCGACGATGCGCACACCGGTACCGACCTGCAGGCCGGAAGGCAGTTCGCTGTCCTGGGTCGACTGAGCACCCGGCTGGCGCTTGATCTGGTACAGCAGGTCCTGGAATTCGGCACGATCACGCTTGAAGCCCGTGGTCGAAACGTTCGCCAGGTTGTTGGAAATAACACTCAGGTTGGTGTCCTGGGCGGACAGGCCGGTTTTGGCAACCCATAGAGCCGGAAGCATTCGATTCTCCTCACGCGCCTGTTTTACGGCGCTAGGTACTGGTAATTAGCTGATCTGCAAGACCCGAGCCATGGCCTGGTCGTCTTCTTTGGCGCTGTTCATCATCTTGACGTGCAATTCGAACTGGCGGGACAAGGCCAGGACCGCGGTCATTTCCTGCACCGCGTTGACGTTGCTCGACTCAAGGAAACCTGAAACCAGTTGCACGTTGGCATCGGCCGGTGCCGGCTGGCCGTCCTTGGTCTTGATCGACCCATCCAGGCCCTTGGTCAGGTTCTTGATGTCCGGATTGACCAACTTGATGCGGTCGACCTCGGCCATGACCCGCGGGCCCTCGCCCATGGCACGGATACTGATGGTGCCGTCCTGGCCGACTTCGATCTGCTGTTGCGGCGGCACGGCGATCGGACCGCCATTGCCCATCACCGGCATGCCATTGCCGGCACGCAGCACACCCAGGGCATCGACATTCAAGCTGCCGGTGCGCACATAACTTTCGCTACCGTCGGGACTCTGCACGGCGATCCAGCCATTGCCGCTGACCGCCACATCCAGGTCGCGACCGGTTTGCACCATCGAGCCCGGGGAGAAATCCGTGGCCGGACGCTCACTCATGGCAAAGGCCCGCGCCGGAAAGCTGTCGCCAAACACCGGCATCGAGCGAGCCTGCTCCAGGTCACGCTGAAAACCGTTGGTGGAGATGTTCGCCAGATTGTTGGCATGAGCCTTTTGCGCCAGAGCATTCTGGCTGGCGCCGGTCATTGCCACATAAAGGTACTTGTCCACAGTGCTTCCTCTGTCTGCCGGACGTTTGCCGCCCACCGCTGTACTGCGAAGCCATAAGCAATAAGCGCACCAACTTTTCCAGGAGCGGTTGATCCCCAGGCTGGACAGGGCTTTGCCTGGCTAAAGGGCGGTAGCGACGGCTTTTCGGGAGACGGAAAAACGGCGCTCTTATGCCGCTAACGGCAAGTAACCGCCCCGTTACCCGGACCACAAGGGCCCAGGTGACTACGAATTGTCGCTGGTGGGCTTGCCCACCTCATAGTCGCGCAGCTTGTTGGCAATGGTGGTGTGGGAGACCCCCAGGCGCTTGCCCAATTGGCGACTGCTGGGAAACTCGGCATACAGGCTTTCGAGCACGGCCTTTTCGAAGCGCCCGACGATCTGCTCCAACCCACCCTCCAGGGAGAACTCGCCAAGGGGCTGGCGCGCACCGTAGTCCGGCAGGCGAATATGCTCGACCTTGACCGTGCCGCCATCGCACAGCGATACCGCCTGGAACAGTACATTCTCCAACTGCCGGACATTGCCCGGCCAGTGATAGTGACTGAGCCGCTCCATGGCCGCGGGAGCCAGCTGGGGCAAGGGGCAGCCGATCTGCCGGCTGGCCTGGTCGAGAAAGTGCTCCACCAGCGGCGCCAGGCCATCGAGGCACTCGCGCAGCGGCGGGATATGCAACGACAGCACGTTCAGGCGGTGGTACAGGTCCTGGCGGAACTCGCCACGGGCACAGAGTTCGGAAAGATCGAGCTGGGTGGCACAGATCACCCGCACATCCAGATACACCTCTTCGTCGCTGCCCACCCGACGGAAGCAACCGTCCTGCAGGAAGCGCAACAACTTGACCTGCAAGCGCGGGCTCATCTCCCCCACGCCATCGAGGAACAGGGTGCCGCCAGCGGTCAGCTCCAGCAGCCCGAGCTTGCCCTCGGCCCTCGCCCCCTCGAATGCCCCCGGGCCATAACCGAACAACTCGGTCTCGGCCATGGACTCGGGCAACCCGGCGCAGTTGAGCGCCATCAGTGGCGATTGCCCACGGGGACTGGCCAGGTGACAGGCACGGGCCAGCAGCTCCTTGCCAGTGCCGGTCTCGCCCTCAATCAGCAACGGCGCATCGAGGGGCGCCATGCGCCGCGCCTCTCGCACCACCGCCGCCATCACCTTGGAACTCTGGAAGATGCTGTCGAAGCCACGCAGCTCCTGCTTGCGCACGTTATAGATGCGCTCGCCAACCCGGTCCGCCCGATGCAGGGTCAGCACCGCGCCGGCCATGGCCTCGCTGTCGTCGTGCTCTGATTGCAGCGGTGCGATATCGGCCAGGAACACATCCCCCTTGACCTTGACCCGCAGGCCATTGATACGCGACTTGTTGGCCCGCACCAGCTCCGGCAGGTCGAAATCCTCGGCATAGCGCGACAGTGGAATTCCCGGCACCTCATCGACCCGCACCCCCAGCAACTGGGCCGCAGCGCGGTTGGCGGCAACGATCGAACCGCCCATGTCGATGGACAGCACGGGGAACTCCAGGGCCCCGAGCAACGCATTGAGCTCCATGTGCCGACGCTCGCTGGGCATCAAGCCGACTCGCTTGACGCCAAATACCCCGGCAATGGATTCGAACTTCGGGCGCAGGGCCTGGAACTGCAGGTTGATCAGGTTCGGGCAATGCAGGTAGATGGCATTGCCGTGCTCGCCCCCGACTTCGCCCCGGGCCACGTTGATGCCGTACTCCACCAGCAGATTGAGAATGTCCCGCAGGATGCCGATGCGGTTCTGGCAGTGAACTTTGATGCGCATAGATAGAAGCCCGAAGCGAGTGATGAAAGGCATAAGCGCCGTCACTCGACGCTTTTGACCTTGAAACTGGAAAACTTTCTGCCGGGTGACGCAGATAGTCGTCAAGATTATGTGACACAAAGCGGCTTTTTCAACTCAAGCATCAGCCGCAGTGCCGGGACTTCACAGCAACCGTAACGAAAAATTTACGATTTACACACCAAACCCTCGATGCAATCGCACCGCTGCCCGCTGCAAAACGCCGCACCCTGGCGTATCACTGGGGTCATTCATAACAAGAACGCATTCCTGGCAGGAGAGCAGCATGAAGCAGACGCAGTACGTGGCCCGCGAGCCCGACGCGCAAGGTTTTATCGACTATCCACCCGAAGAACACGCGGTGTGGAACACCCTGATCACCCGTCAACTGAAAGTGATCGAGGGGCGTGCGTGCCAGGAGTACGTGGAGGGTATCGAGAAGCTCGGTCTGCCCCACGACCGTATCCCGCAGCTGGGCGAAATCAACAAGGTCCTGGGCGAAACCACCGGCTGGCAAGTGGCCCGGGTTCCGGCGCTGATCCCCTTCCAGACCTTTTTCGAACTGTTGGCCAGCAAGCGCTTCCCAGTGGCCACGTTCATCCGTACCCGCGAAGAACTGGACTACCTGCAAGAGCCGGACATTTTCCACGAGATCTTCGGCCACTGCCCACTGCTGACCAACCCCTGGTTCGCCGAATTCACCCACACCTACGGCAAGCTGGGCCTCAAGGCCACCAAAGAAGAACGGGTATACCTGGCCCGCCTGTACTGGATGACCATCGAGTTCGGCCTAGTGGAAACCCCAGCCGGCCGGCGCATCTATGGCGGCGGCATCCTGTCTTCGCCCAAGGAAACCGTCTACAGCCTCTCCGAAGAACCGGAGCACCAGGCCTTCGACCCGCTGGAAGCCATGCGCACGCCGTACCGCATCGACATCCTGCAGCCGATCTATTTCGTCCTGCCCGAGCTCAAGCGCCTGTTCGACCTGGCCCATGAAGACATCATGGCCCTGGTCCACCAAGGCATGCAGCTGGGCCTGCATGCGCCCAAGTTTCCGCCAAAACCCAAGGCGGCCTGAGCGGCCCGCACTCGCGAGCCGCTGCAAAAAATAGTAACGTCCACGGGTTGCGTGAAAACCTCACGAGCACGGGCAACATCGCCACAAGCAAGGGGAAAAGCAGCAGGCCAGCCTGGAATTGCTTTTTCTGCTTGCCCTTAGGCAGGACAGCCCAACGCAGCTGTTTTCCCACAGCCCGCCCCAACAAGAATCGATTTCGGGAATACACCATGACCGCTCTGAACCAAGCCCATTGCGAAGCCTGCCGCGCCGATGCCCCTCAGGTCAGCGACGAAGAACTGCCGGTACTGATCAAGCAGATCCCTGACTGGAACATCGAAGTTCGCGACGGCGTGATGCAGCTGGAAAAAGTCTTCCTGTTCAAGAACTTCAAGTTCGCCCTGGCCTTCACCAATGCCATGGGCGAGATCTCCGAGGCCGAAGGCCACCACCCAGGCCTGCTGACCGAGTGGGGCAAGGTGACCGTGACCTGGTGGAGCCACTCCATCAAGGGCCTGCACCGCAACGACTTCATCATGGCCGCCCGTACTGACGAAGTGGCCAAGACCGCAGAAGGACGCAAGTAATGCACTTCGACGCCATCGGTCGTGTGCCTGGCGACCCGATCCTCGGCCTGATGGGGGCCTACGCCAGCGACCCCAACCCGCGCAAGTTCGACCTGGGCGTGGGGGTCTACAAGGACTCCCAGGGCCTGACGCCGATCCCGCAGGCGGTCAAGCAGGCTGAACAGCGCCTGGTAGATAGCCAGGACACCAAGATCTACATCGGCGGCCACGGCGACGCGGCCTTCGGCAAGGTGATCAACGAGCTGGTGCTGGGCAGCGGCTCGCCGCTGATCGACCAACAGCGCGCCGGCGCCACCCAGACCCCTGGCGGTACTGGTGCCCTGCGCCTGAGCGCCGACTTCATCGCCCACTGCCTGCCAGGCCGTGGCGTCTGGTTGAGCAATCCGACCTGGCCGATCCACGAGACCATCTTCGCCGCCGCCGGCGTCAAGGTCAGCCACTACCCTTATGTGGGCAGTGACAATCGCCTGGATGTCGAGGCCATGCTGGCCACCCTGAATCAGGTTCCTCAGGGCGATGTGGTGCTGCTGCATGCCTGCTGCCACAACCCGACCGGTTTCGACCTCAGCCATGCCGACTGGCAGCGAGTGCTGGAAGTGGTGCGCAGTCGCAAGCTGCTGCCACTGATCGACTTCGCCTACCAGGGCTTTGGCGATGGCCTGGAACAGGACGCCTGGGCCGTGCGGCTGTTCGCTGCCGAACTGCCGGAGGTGCTGATCACCAGCTCCTGCTCGAAGAACTTCGGCCTGTACCGCGACCGCACCGGCGCCCTCATCGTTTGCACCCAGGATGCCGAGAAGCTGCTGGACGTGCGCAGCCAACTGGCGCATATCGCCCGCAACCTGTGGTCCACGCCACCGGACCACGGCGCTGCCGTGGTGGCGACCATCCTCGGGACGCCAGAGTTGAAAACACTCTGGATCGACGAAGTGGAAGCCATGCGCCTGCGCATCGCACAGCTGCGCGCTGGCCTAGTGGAAGCCCTGCAGCCCCATGGCCTGGCCGAGCGCTTCGCCCATATCGGCGTACAACGCGGGATGTTCTCCTATACCGGCCTGAGCCCTGCCCAGGTCCAGGACCTGCGCGAGCATCACAGCGTGTACATGGTCAGCTCGGGCCGGGCCAACGTGGCCGGTATCGATGCCAGCCGCCTCGATCAGCTGGCAGCGGCCATCGCCAGCGTCTGCAAGGCCTGACCCTCGGTCAACGCCCTGCCTGCCCGGCATCCTCCTCTCGGAGCCGATGCCGGGTTCTCCCCTCCTCTCTTCAAGGCCCCTTGCGGACCAACTGCCCCAGCGCCTGCAATTCGCCCGGTTCCAGGTCGGAAACCAGGATGAAACGCAGATGGTCATGGTGCCAGTCGACCAGGTTGTAGCCACGCAAGGTCTGCTGCTGCGGCTCGCTATCGCCCTGTGTCGTGGGCATGACGAACAGGTTGATCAAGTGCCGTGCGCGACCATAGGTCAGGGCCGCCACATTCTGCTGCTGCAGGTAATCCAGGCGTCCGCCCAGCAACGGATAGCCCTGGGCGCTGAAGTCGAAGACCGGTGGCGCGAAATCGAGCTTGCCAGTGAACCAGGGCTTGACCGTATGCCGGTCCGAGGACGCGACATCGTTCAGGTGATCGACCATCAGCGAACGCACATGGCTGGACACCGCTTCATCCAGCCACGGCTGCTCGCTGGAAGGCGTCGCCAGGTAGAGCGCCAGGGACAGGGCCAGCGCCAGGGTGGAAAAACCAGGGGCCAGCCAGCGCCACCCCCTGCTCCCCAGCAACTTCTGCAACAGGCCACCTGAAGCCGCGGGCACCTCGATACTGGCCAGCAGACTGCGCCGCAAGGCAGCCGGTGCCACGTGATACGGCGCATGGGCCCTGGTTTCGGTGATCAGCCTCTGTACCTCGGCACACTCGGCGGCACACTCGGCACAATGGCGCAGGTGCTCGGCCACCTCGGCCATGGCGTTGGCCTCCAGCTCGGTATCCAGGTAGCCGTGCAGCCAGTCACGGCAGGTCTTGCAGTCGATTTCATGCATGGCCGGACTTCTGCAATTGCAACCGGAGCATGGCCCGGGCGCGGGCCAGCCGCGACATGACCGTCCCCAGGGGAATATCGACGATCCTGGCGATCTCCTTGTAGTGCATGTCTTCCAACTCCTTGAGCACGATCACCTCACGAAAGGCCGGCGCCAGGGCCTGGAGCGCGCGAGCCAGCTGATCGGCCTCCTGCCCGCGGATCACCTGCCACTCGGGCGTTTGCCCATCGAACAGCGCCGGATCGTCCCCCAGGCCGGACTCCTCGAACGTTACCGACGCGTGGCGGGTCGAGGCCCTGAGCCAGTTGTAGCTCTCGTTGCGGACAATGGTCAGGAACCACGCCTTGGCATTGCCGCCGTCGAAACGATGCAGGAACTTCACGGCCCGCAAGGCGCTTTCCTGCACCACATCCTGGGCCGCACTGTCATTGCCGGTCAGCCAGCGCGCGAGGTTATAGGCCGCGTCCAGGTGCGGCAGGAACAATTCCTCGAATCGCGTCATGGTGGCTCCATTTCCTTTGCACCCTATAACGGTACGAACCCGGGTTTTATTCCCGGGACAAAAAAATTCTCCAGGGGGGAATAAAGCACTGCGCCGCCGGGTTTTACCGATGTGAGACCAATCACTGTAGACCGCTACCGAGGGCGCTCCATGGACACTCATGACACATCCCACCGTCAATTTGCCGATACGCTGCAAAATCCCCAGCGACGCACCTTGCTCAAGTGCTCGGCCTGGGCCGGCGCCGGGGTTCTCTGGGCCCTGAGCGGGGGTATTCCAAAAGCCTTCGCCCTGGACCAGGCAGGCCAGCCGACAGACCCGGCGGCGCTGAACAGCAGCTTCCACTTCGTGCAGATCAGCGACTCGCACATCGGCTTCAACAAGGAGGCCAACCCCGACCCGGCCCAGACCTTGCAGGTGGCCATCGACAAGGTGCTGGCCCTGCCCAAGCCGCCGTCGCTGATCCTGCACACCGGGGATATCACCCACCTGTCCCGCCCCGAAGAATTCGATACCGCCGCACAACTGCTCAAGGGGCTGCCTTCCACCGTGCATTACGTTCCCGGGGAACACGATACCCTCGACGAAGGCGGCGGGCAGCTTTACCTGCAACGCTACGGCAAGGGCACCAAGGGCAATGGCTGGTACAGCTTCGACCAGCAGGGCGTGCACTTCATTGCCTTGGTCAACGTGTTCAACCTGTTGCCTGGCCACGAAGCCACCCTGGGAGCCGAGCAACTTGCCTGGCTGGCGGACGACCTGCGCGCTGTGAGCAGCAGCACGCCCATCGTGGTCTTCACCCACATCCCGCTGTGGACCATCTATCAGCCCTGGGGCTGGGGCACCGAGGACGGCGACCAGGCCATCGCCCTGCTACGCCGCTATGGCTGTGTGACCGTCCTCAACGGGCATATCCACCAGGTCATCCAGAAGGTCGAGGGCAACATCACCTTCCATACCGCTCGCGGCACCGCCTACCCACAGCCCGCCCCGGGAGCGGCAGCCAATCCCGGGCCGATGACCGTGGCCGCCGACCAGCTGCGCAACTACCTGGGCATCACCGATGTCCGGGCCACACAGGGCGAGCATCCGCTGGCCCTGCTCGATTCGACCCTGGTCTGAGGAGCCCGGCCATGAGCAGACTCCTCTGCGTGTTGCTCCTGGGATGCCTCGCGGCACCGGCCTGGGCCCAGGAAACCAGGATCGATATCCGCGAGTTCATGTACAACCCCCATGACGTGCAGGTCACGGTCGGCACCCGGGTCACTTGGGTCAACGATGACCAGATCCCCCACACGGTGACCGAGACCCACAAGCTGTTCCGCTCCGCGGCGCTGGACACCAACGATAGTTTTTCCTACCAGTTCGACACGCCAGGCACCTACGAATACTTCTGCGTCCTGCACCCGCAGATGATCGGCAAGATCATCGTCGCCCCTACGCCACCCTGAGCCCAAGGCCTGGCCTGGCGCTGCTTGTGGCGCCTGTCGGAACGTCTTCACTTGGTCGGTTTCCTGACCCAGTGAGGACAACTTGAGGGAAATAAAAATCTTTCTGTCATTTGTACTGCTGTATCCTGCCTAGGCTTTTTAAAAGCGCGGACCTACCCAGCGATTTAAAAAACAGACTTTGCGAGGAGCAACGACATGCACGAGATCCCGAATCTCCCCTTCCCAAGCCTGCACGAAACTGAGCAGACAACCCCGCCACAAGCCAGTGCCGAAAAGCCTGCCGCCAAAGAAGCCGCTGACAGTCGCAAGACCGACAGCGAAGACTGAGAAGCTGTAGCCAGACAGTGTGGAAAGCGCTAATCAAGCGCTTTCCACACCGCCTGAACCCACCCGAGCCCTTCATGACCGACACCTTCAGCGAAACCCAGGCCACTGTGCTGATCGACACCGCACAGCACATGATCGAAGTCTGGAATCGCCTTAGCCCGCAAAAACAAGCCGTCCTGCTGAGCCGTTTCGGCACTCAGGAAAATGCCCTCGCCGCCCTGGTCACGACCCAGCTGCTGGGCAACAAGGACGCCTGACACCTTCCTGCAAGCGACAGGCATCGGCACTGCACGTCGATTTCTCCCCCTTTTGCCACGCCTACACCGGTATCATGAGCAGCCTATCTATTCTATCTAGCTGCAGTAGCGGACCCCTTCCCATGCCAGATACCCAGCGCCCCTTGGCGGTCACGCTGCAAGTCGTTTCCATCGTCCTGTTCACCTTCATCGGCTACCTGAATATCGGCATCCCCCTGGCGGTGCTGCCAGGTTATGTCCACAGCGACCTGGGCTTCGGCGCGGTGGTCGCCGGCCTGGTGATCAGCGTGCAATACCTGGCCACCCTGCTCAGTCGCCCCTACGCCGGGCGCATCATCGACAATCAGGGCAGCAAGCGCGCGGTGATGTACGGCCTGGTGGGCTGCGGCCTGAGTGGTGTGTTCATGCTGGCGTCGGCCTGGCTGCAGCCGTTTCCGGTGCTGAGCCTGGCCAGCCTGCTGATCGGCCGCCTGGTATTGGGTAGCGCGGAAAGCCTGGTGGGCTCGGGCTCCATCGGCTGGGGCATCGGCCGGGTCGGCGCCCAGAACACCGCCAAGGTCATCTCCTGGAACGGCATCGCCAGCTATGGCGCCCTGGCCATCGGCGCTCCGCTGGGGGTGCTGCTGGTCAAGCAGCTGGGGCTGTGGAGCATGGGGGTGAGCATCATCCTGCTGGCTGTGCTCGGCCTGTTGCTGGCCTGGCCAAAACTGGCCGCGCCCATCGTCGCCGGCGAACGCCTGCCATTCATCCATGTACTGGGCAAGGTCTTCCCCCATGGCTGCGGCCTGGCCCTGGGTTCCATCGGCTTTGGCACCATCGCCACCTTCATCACCCTGTACTACGCCACCCGGGACTGGTCCAACGCGGTGTTGGCCCTGAGCCTGTTCGGCGCCAGCTTCATCGGTGCCCGGCTGTTGTTCGGCAACCTGATCAATCGCCTAGGGGGCTTTCGGGTGGCGATCGCCTGCCTGACCGTGGAAACCCTCGGCCTGTTGCTGCTGTGGCTGGCCAGCGACGCGTACTGGGCCCTGGCCGGAGCAGCCCTGAGCGGCTTCGGTTTCTCCCTGGTGTTCCCGGCCCTGGGGGTGGAAGCGGTGAACCTGGTACCCGCCTCCAGCCGGGGCGCGGCAGTGGGTGCCTACTCGCTGTTCGTCGACCTGTCACTGGGGATCACCGGCCCGCTGGCCGGGGCCATTGCCGCCGGTTTCGGCTTTGCCTCGATCTTTTTGTTCGCCGCCTTGGCCTCCTGCAGCGGGTTGGCGCTGAGCCTGTACCTGTACCACCAGGCCCCCAAGCAGCGCAAAGAACGCGAGAGCGCCTAGAAGTCCACCTTGCCACGACCGGCCTTGATACTGCCCCGCTTGGCCTTGCCCTCCAGGCGACGCTTTTGCGAGCCCAGGGTAGGCTTGGTGGGTCGACGCTTCTTCTCTACCTTGATTGCGCCCTGGATCAATTCCACCAGGCGCTCCAGGGCATCGGCACGATTCTGCTCCTGGGTACGGTACTGCTGGGCCTTGAGGATGATCACCCCCTCAGCGGTGATACGGCTGTCGCGCAGCGCCAGCAGGCGCTCCTTGTAGAAAGGCGGCAGCGATGAGGCAGGAATATCGAAGCGCAGATGCACGGCGCTGGACACTTTATTGACGTTCTGCCCACCAGCCCCCTGGGCGCGGATGGCAGTCAACTCGATCTCGGCATCCGGCAGATGCACGTTGTTGGAAATCACCAGCATGGAACAGCAATCCTTCTTGCAAGGCCTACAGGATACGCCCATTCCAGCCACGCCGTGGCACTCCCCCCGGAAACGAAAGACCCGGCCGAAGCCGGGTCTGTGGTTGCCAGATGACGCTTACTTCAGCGAGGAGCTGGCGGCCTGCAGCGGTTGTTGAGCGCTGCGCTTGACCTTGATGCTGTAGCAGACCCACATGAACACCACCCACACAGGGATCGCGTACACCGAGATCTGGATACCCGGGATCATCAGCATGATACCGAGGATGAACACCACGAATGCCAGGCAGACGTAGTTGCCGTAGGGGTACCACAGGGCCTTGAACGTCGAGGTCTGGCCAGTACGGTTCATGTGCTGGCGGAACTTGAAGTGCGAGTAGCTGATCATTGCCCAGTTGATCACCAGGGTGGCCACCACCAGGGACATCAACAGCTCCAGGGCGTGTTGCGGGATCAGGTAGTTGAGTACCACCGCGACGAAGGTCACCACCGCCGAGGCCAGGATCGACAACACCGGTACGCCACGCTTGTCGATCTTGGCCAGGGCACGCGGGGCATCGCCCTGCTCGGCCATGCCCAGGAGCATGCGGCTGTTGCAATAGGTGCCGCTGTTGTACACCGACAAGGCGGCCGTCAGGACCACGAAGTTGAGGATATGCGCCGCGGTGTTGCTACCGAGCATCGAGAACACCTGGACAAACGGGCTGCCGCTGTAGGCATCGCCGGAGGCGTTGAGGGTGCCCAGCAAAGTGTCCCACGGGGTCAGCGACAGCAGCACCACCAGGGCACCGATGTAGAAAATCAGGATACGGTAGATCACCTGGTTGATCGCCTTGGGGATCACGGTCTTCGGCTTGTCGGCCTCGGCGGCGGTGAAGCCGAGCATTTCCAGGCCGCCAAAGGAGAACATGATGATCGCCATGGCCATCACCAGGCCGCTAACCCCATTAGGGAAGAAGCCACCGTGGGACCACAGGTTGCTCACCGATGCCTGCGGGCCACCGTGCCCACTGACCAGCAGGTAGCTGCCCAGGGCGATCATGCCAACGATTGCCACCACCTTGATGATGGCGAACCAGAACTCGGCCTCGCCGAAAACCTTGACGTTGGCCAGGTTGATGGCGTTGATCATGACGAAGAACACGGCTGCCGAAGCCCAGGTCGGGACGTCCGGCCACCAGTAGTGGATGTACTTGCCGACTGCCGTCAGCTCCGACATGCCCACCAGGATATAGAGGATCCAGCAGTTCCAGCCGGAGAGAAAGCCGGCAAAGCCGCCCCAGTACTTGTGCGCGAAGTGGCTGAAGGAACCGGCCACAGGCTCCTCGACGATCATTTCGCCCAACTGGCGCATGATCATGAAGGCGATGAAGCCACAAATGGCATAGCCGAGGATCATCGACGGGCCAGCGGACTTGAGTACACCTGCCGAACCCAGGAACAGGCCAGTACCGATTGCGCCACCCAGGGCGATCAATTGGATATGGCGATTTTTCAGGCCGCGTTTCAGCTCGCCTGACTGCGAGTTTTGTCCACTCATGAAAACTTTCTCACGCAAGGTTTGATGATATTTGCAGACGTTGCCGCCCGGTGAAGGCTTAAGCGGCGCGGATCAAACCCCAGCGCAGGCACCAGAAGTTCAGCGTTTTTTTAACGGTCATGCGTCACCTGTTTGTTTTTATCTGTGACGAAATCGAACCCATCACGCTCGTGACGCGACGGAATGAACAAGGTGGATAACCTTGAGTTATTGGTTCTGTGCAGGTGTTTCCAAGGCTATACAAGCAGGCTGGAAACCGCTGTCCAGACGCAAAATGCGCGGATACGCAGTGGGGTCACAGTTAAAACGCCGGGCATTGTACACCCCTGCCCCCCTGCCGCCAGACATCGCTTATCAGCGTGCCGGTAACCGGGATCTTGCGTGGCCTGCTCGATGCTCGGCATCGGCGGCAAAAAATGGGACAGACCGAGTGGGGTCGTCGGTAAAGAAGCGATGGTCATCGCCCTTCGAAGGGTGTCGGTTAAAGTCGGTTGCGGCGTTCATTGCGCCTCCTTCTTGTTATGCACCTGTACGCAGGCATGTGCACATCTCACCGTCCTTGGCGCCCTGGAACAAGCGGGCCAGAGCCCTCTGAGCCCAGGCACGAGGTTGCCTTCGGAAGATTTTCCTTACAGCAAACCAGAAGCCGTGGCTCCACCGGTAAAAGCCTCCTTTTTCGTAAGCATTTCTTTACGATGCGTAACGTATTTTTGCCACCACAGATCCATCCAGCGGCCGACTGCAAATTGACGCCGCCGGCCATTTTCCCCGGGACAATCCCTAGCTTTTTGTTTTCCCGAGCTAAAATCAGCAGATGAAAATAGAAAATAAAGTCCATCAAAAAATAATCTAATTATTTTTTTGCACTTCAAAACACCCTGGTCTAGGTTTCCAGCCACTTGCCGGATCAGTCACCCGGCAAGCCCCGGGAACGAATGGGCAGCCTCGGTAACCATCCCGCTCATCGCTGTCGATCCGTTCCGTCAATGGACTGTCATGCGCAATGTCATTCAGGAGAAGCACCATGCAAGTACTGGAACAAGATCTGGAAACCGAACTGCAACTGGACGATTGGTTCGAAGCAGCAACCCATGATGCCGCCGTGGAAATGATGCAAGCCGATGCCGTGGTGCCATTCGGCACTGCCATGTGGCCGATGTAAGACGCTTGCACCGGGGCGGGCCCTGGCCTGCCCCGGTCACTTCTGTCCTACAGGGAGGTTTTATGGACCCAATTCGCGCCATCCGTCATTTCCTGTACTACCTCGAACGGCACCCGGCCCTGAACGGCCTGGGCCCGGCCAGGGTAGTGATCGGCCATACCGCCGAGTACCAGGCGATGATCGCAACCATCATCGAACAAGCCCGCCAGGCCACGCAGCTGAACATCAGCGCCTTGCGCCTGGACCTGGAACCGGCCGAGAACCTCGTCCGGGCCATCACCGAATGTGACCTCTACATCTTTTTCTACGATTCCTCGACCCTGCCCCAGCCACGTCCCGACGGGCCTGAATTCCTGCGCCCGCTACATGGACTGATGGCCGAGCACTGGAAGAAATCCCTGTTGTTCAAGGATTACGGCGAGTACTTCTACGACACCTTCAGCGTCGAGCCACAGCGTATCGCCGACCTCAATGCCACCCTGATCCGACGCCTGTCCCAGGCCAGCACCTTGAGCTTCAGCGACCCACAGGGCTCGTACTTCGAAGCCCCCTTGGACACGGTGAAAAAATGGACCGACATCAACGGTGTCGGCAACTACGACCTGGCGCCAGGGGAAATCGCCACCCACAGTGACCAGATCAATGGCCATGTGAAGTTTCTCGGCACCTTCCTCAGTACCATCCCGTTCGCCCGCAAGTACGGGGTGCTGGAAACGCCCCTGGAACTGTGGATCGAGAATTCGAGCATTCGCCAGGTCGCTACCCAGGTTCCCGGGCTGGCCAACGACTTCAACAAATACCTGGACGCCAACCCCTCGAACCGGCGGATCGAGGAACTGGGGATCGGCACCAACGAGGGCATAAAGTCGCTGTACGGACGCAACTCCGGCTTCGAGGAGCGCCATTGCGGCCTGCACCTGGGCCTGGGGGGCGGCGCCAAGGGCAGCCATCACCTGGATCTGATCTTCAGCAGCGGAGTGCTGGCAGCGGATAACAAGCCAGTGTTCGACGGGCAGTTCGCCTTCTAGGCACCGCTACGGCGATGCCAGGATCGCAGGTAAAAAAAACGCCAACCCGAGGGTTGGCGTTGTTGTTTGCAGGCCAGAATCACTCAGGCTTGCGACGACCGGCAGGTGCACCACGGCGCTTGCCCGATGGGGCGTCCTTGTCCAGACCCGGGCTTGGGCGCTTGGACTTGGGGGCCGGACGCTTGGTGTCCGCCGGACGCTCGGCTACCGGGGTGCCACGGCCGGCCGCTGGACGTGGAGCCCGTGGGGCACGTTCACCATCCGGACGGGCCGCTGGCTTGCGGCCAGGGCGTTCACCTTCCAGTTGCGGCTCGCGCGGAGCACGCGGGGCAACCGGGGCGCCGTTGGCCGGACGCAGGGTCCGCACGCGCTCGCCCTTGGCCATGGGGCGCGAGGATTTGCGCTGCAGGCGCTCCAGCTTTTCCTTGGACTTGGCATTGAGCTGTGGCATTGCCACCGGCGTCAGGCCAACTTCGGCGCTGAGCACATCCACTTCGTACTGGCTCATTTCGCGCCAGCGGCCCATGGGCAGGTCGGAGTTGAGGAACACCGGCCCGAAACGCACGCGCTTCAGGCGGCTGACCACCAGCCCCTGGGACTCCCACAGGCGGCGCACTTCACGGTTGCGCCCTTCCATCACCACACAGTGATACCAGTGGTTGAAGCCTTCTCCACCCGGTGCCTGCTGGATGTCGGTGAACTTGGCAGGACCGTCTTCGAGCATGACGCCCGCCTTGAGGCGATCGATCATCTCGTCATCGACTTCACCGCGCACACGTACTGCGTACTCACGGTCCATCTCGTAGGAAGGGTGCATCAGGCGGTTGGCCAGCTCACCGTCGGTGGTGAACATCAGCAGTCCGGTGGTGTTGATGTCCAGGCGCCCGATATTGATCCAGCGGCCTTCGCGAGGACGCGGCAGCTTGTCGAACACGGTCGGACGGCCTTCCGGGTCGTCGCGAGTGCAGATCTCGCCGTCAGGCTTGTTGTACATGATGACGCGGCGTACCGATTCGGCAGCCTCTTCACGCTTGATGACCTTGCCATCGATGGAAATGGCATCGTGCAGGTCGACACGCAGGCCCAGGGTGGCCTCGGTGCCATTGACCTTGATCCGGCCCTGGCTGATCCAGGTCTCGACGTCGCGGCGCGAGCCCACGCCAATACGGGCGAGGACTTTCTGCAGTTTCTCGCCGGACGGACGAATGTCCTGGTCGTTCTGGTCTTTATCGCTCATCTGGGCACCTCCCGGTGTATCGCTTCAGGCTGAGCGGCCTGAAGACATGGAAAAACAGGTTTGTGGCGAAGGGATCGCCAAAAGGTCGCGAATCATACGCTCATGACGGCGGTTGCGCATCACAGACTAGTCGATAAGCCAGCATCGAGGCATTTTTTTGCTGGCCGGCCGCGGGGTCAGTCGTCCAGCAGGCGCCGCTCCTGCTCGATGGCCTCGGCCAGCGCCAGGGCCTCGGCCTCCTCCTCGCTCAATTGAGGCTCCAACGCCGCCACTGCCGCCAGCAGCTTGGCCCGCGCCTCGGCAACGCCCAGCACATCGTCATCGACAGACGGGGGCTGTGCAGGGGCCTGCGCAAGCAACGGCTCCTCTGCCTCTTCAAGCACAGGCTCGGCCTGCAACGACAACTCGCTATCGGCCACGTCTGGCAGGCTCTCCAATAGCTCCGGGCTACCGGATACCTCGACACCGTCGCGATGCAAGTCGTCGAAGTCGGTCTTGAGCCCCTCCTCCATGGAGTCCAGCTCCAGCAGCAGGGTGTGGAAGCTGGTCTCTTCCTTGGGTTCTTCCGGCTCGGCGCTGGCGTCTGCCAGTTGCTGCAGGTGTTCGGGCACGGGGGCGTCATCGAACTCCAGCACCGGCTCGGCCTCCATTTCCCGCAGCTCGGCCAACGGTGGCAGCTCGTCGAGACTCTTGAGGTTGAAGTGATCGAGAAAGGCCTTGGTGGTGGCAAACATCGCCGGTTTTCCCGGCACGTCGCGATAACCCACCACGCGAATCCACTCGCGCTCGATCAGGGTCTTGACGATATTGCTGTTGACCGCCACGCCACGCACATCCTCGATCTCGCCCCGGGTGATCGGCTGGCGATAGGCAATCAGGGCCATGGTTTCCAACAAGGCGCGGGAGTAACGCTGGGGCCGCTCTTCCCACAGGCGACCGACCCAGGGAGAGAACTTCTCACGGATCTGCAAGCGATAGCCTGAAGCCACTTCCTTGAGTTCGAAGGCTCGTCCCTCGCAGGACTTGCCCAGCAGCACCAGGGCCTTCTTGAACACCGCCGGCTCCGGCCGTTCGGCATCCTCGAACAGCTCGAAAAGGCGCTCCAGGGACTGGGGCTTACCCGAGGCCAACAGGAAGGCTTCGAGCAGGGAGGCCAGCTCGCGGGGTTCGTTCAGATTCATCATTTAAGCTCGTTATTCGGCTCGCGCCCGTACATGGATAGGCGCGAAAGGCTCATTCTGCACCAGCTCGACCAGGGATTCCTTCACCAGCTCGAGGATTGCCATGAAGGTCACCACCACCCCAAGGCGGCCTTCCTCGGCGGTGAACAGTTCGACAAAGGGCACGAAGCCGCCGCCCTTGAGGCGCTCCAGCACATCGCTCATGCGCTCGCGGGTAGACAAGGCCTCGCGGCTGACCTGGTGGCTTTCGAACATATCCCCCCGACGCAGCACCTCGCCCATCGACATCAAGAGCTCTTCCAGGGCCACGTCCGGCACCAGCTTGCGCGCCCGGGCCTCGGGGGCGTCGAGCTTGGGCACCAGCACATCGCGGCCCACCCGGCTCAACTCGTCGATACCCTCGGCAGCCGCCTTGAAACGCTCGTACTCCTGCAGGCGGCGAATCAGCTCGGCCCGGGGATCATCCTCCTGCGCCTCGATCTCCTCGGAGCGAGGCAGGAGCATGCGCGACTTGATCTCGGCCAGCATCGCGGCCATCACCAGGTACTCGGCTGCCAGTTCCAGGCGTACCGACTGCATCAGCTCCACATACCCCATGTACTGGCGGGTGATCTCCGCGACCGGGATGTCGAGGATGTCGATGTTCTGTTTGCGAATCAGATACAGCAACAAGTCCAGAGGCCCCTCGAAGGCTTCGAGGAAGACCTCCAGGGCATCGGGCGGAATGTACAGGTCCAGGGGCATTTCCATGACCGCCTGGCCGTAGACCATGGCAAATGGCAGCTCCTGCTGGGCGCCGGCCTGTTCGTCGACGGTTTCCACTGCGGACATCTAGGCCTCGGCCATGAAGGGTGCAGGATCGCCGCAACCAACGCGGATCACTTGCGGTTCGCCGTCGGCGAGGCTGATCACCGTGGAGGATTCGGTGCTGCCAAAACCGCCGTCGATGATCAGGTCGACCTGGTGCTCCAGCAACTGACGCATCTCATATGGGTCGCTCAGCGCCTCGGTGTCGCCAGGCATGATCAGGCTGACGCTCATCAGCGGCTCTCCCAGCTCGGCCAGGAGCGCCAGGGCGATGGGATTGCTGGGCACCCGCAGGCCGATGGTGCGGCGCTTGGGGTGCAGCAACAGGCGCGGTACTTCACGGGTGGCATTGAGAATGAAGGTATAGGGCCCTGGCACATGGGCCTTGAGCAAGCGAAAAGTGCCGGTATCGATCTTGGCGAACAGCCCCAGTTGCGAGAGGTCGCTGCAGATCAGGGCGAAATTGTGCTTGTCGTCCAGCTGGCGCAGGCGTCGCACCCGCTCGATCGCCCCCTTGTCGCCCATCTGGCAGGCAACGGCATAGGACGAGTCCGTGGGGTAAATCACCACGCCACCGCCGCGAATGATCTCCACGGCCTGCTTGATCAGGCGCGGCTGTGGGTTTTCCGGATGGATCTGGAAGAATTGACTCACTGTCTCTACCTGCTCAGGCGGCAATAATTGGCTCATGCTTGAACCGACACCAAAGTGGCGGCAGGTCTTCTGGGACCGGGCGGTACTCACCGATCTCGGACCAGCCCCCCGGGCCATGGAAGTCACTGCCAGCACTGACCAGCAGTCCGAATTCACGGGCAAGGATGGACAGGCTGCCCACTTGCTCCGCGGGTTGGTGACCATTGACGACCTCGATGGCATGGCCACCGGCTTGAATATAGTCGGCAATCAACCGGCGACGCTTGCTGCGGGTGAAATCGTAGTGCCAGGGATGCGCCAGGCTGACCCAGGCCCCGGCCTCGCGCAGGGTGCCAACGGTTTCCTCCAGGGTCGGCCAGTGCTGCTTGACGTCCCCCAGCTTGCCGGCCCCTAGCCATTTGCGAAACGCTTCGGCACGATCCTTGACGAATCCTGCGCGCACCAGATAGTCGGCAAAATGTGGCCGCGCCGGCGCATTGCCGCTGTCGCCCAGCTCCTGCTGGATCGCCCTGGCGCCTTCCAGAGCCCCGGGCATGCCCTTGAGGGCCAGCTTGCGGCTGATTTCCTCGGCCCGCAGCCAGCGCCCCTCATGCAACTTGCCAATGGCCGCCACCAATGCCGGAGCCTCGGTATCGAAGCCATAACCCAGCACATGGATGGTGGCGCCGCCCCAGGTACAGGACAGTTCCACGCCATTGACCAACTGCATGCCCAACGCCCGGGCGGCCTCACGCGCCTCGGCCAGGCCCTCGACGGTGTCGTGGTCGGTCAGGGAGAGGATTCGCACGCCTTTCTCATACGCCCGGGCAACCACCGCCGCCGGCGCCAGGGCGCCGTCGGAAGCCGTACTGTGGCAGTGCAAATCAACGTTCACGGGACAATAAAACCTCAAGTCAGCTGGCGCTTTCGCTACCAAGGATGTTTGTTATTATGCCGACACATCCTGCTCCTGGCTGCCACTGTGAAACAATTCATCGACTTCATCCCGCTGTTCCTGTTCTTCATCGTCTACAAAATCGACCCTCGCGTCGTCGACCTCGCCGGTCAACAAGTCACCCTGGGCGGTATCTACAGCGCCACGGCGGTGCTGATCATCAGTTCCCTGGTGGTCTACGGCGCACTGTTCATTTCCCAGCGCAAGCTGGAAAAAAGCCAGTGGCTGACCCTGATCGCCTGCCTGGTCTTCGGCAGCCTGACCCTGGCCTTCCACAGCGAAACCTTCCTCAAGTGGAAGGCCCCCGTGGTCAACTGGCTGTTCGCCCTGGCGTTCATCGGCAGTCACTTCATCGGCGACAAACTGCTGATCAAGCGCATCATGGGCCACGCCCTGACCCTGCCGGATGCGGTATGGACTCGCCTGAACATCGCCTGGATCGCGTTCTTCCTGTTCTGCGGCGCGGCCAACCTGTTCGTCGCCTTCACCTTCCAGAGCATCTGGGTCGACTTCAAGGTCTTCGGTAGCCTGGGCATGACCGTGCTGTTCCTGGTGGGCCAGGGGATCTACCTGTCGCGCCACCTGCATGACGCTGATCCCACTACCCCGAAAACCGAGGACTGACATGCTTTACGCAATCATTGCCACCGACGTTGCCAACTCCCTGGAAAAACGCCTGGCCACCCGTCCGGCACACCTTGAGCGCCTGCAACAGCTCAAGGCCGAAGGCCGTGTGGTACTGGCCGGCCCGCATCCCGCCGTGGACAGCGAGGACCCAGGCGCAGCGGGCTTCAGCGGCAGCCTGATCGTTGCCCAGTTCGACTCCCTCGCAGCAGCCCAGGCCTGGGCCGCGGCCGACCCGTTCGTGACCGCTGGCGTCTACGACAACGTCGTGGTCAAGCCTTTCAAGCAATCGATGCCGTAACGTCCCTGAAAGTGCGATGAACCTTCAGGGTTCATCGCGTTCTCAATCGCTCATTATTCTCGTTCGATGGCCGACAACCTGCCCAACACTCGTTTGGAATCAGGAGTTTCGATGCGCCAAGGTCCGCTGTGCCTGTTGTTGGTCATGTTGTCGATCGGGGCTCCGGCCCTTGCCGAGGAACCCCAGGACGGCGGATATTCCACGCCATTGTCCCTGAGCGCCGGTAGCCAGATCACCGAGTTGCAGCAACGCTTGAAAGAAAGCGAGCGCCTGCGCGAAGAACTGAGCAAGCAGCTGCAAAATGCCGATGCCGATGCCGAAAGAGAAAGCCCGCAACTGACGCGCTTGCGCCAGGAGAACCAGCGCCTCAAGCTGCAACTCAAGGAGAGCCTGGCCAGCCCGGCACCGAACCTTCTGACCGACCAGCAGCAATGGTTCATCACCGGTGGCGGCGTCGCCCTCATCGCCCTGCTCTGCGGTATCTTTGCCAGTGGTGGACATCGCAAGCGTCGACAATGGCTAAATTGAGTGATTCATGAGCGACCTGTTACTGATTGATGACGACCAGGAACTATGTGAGCTCCTGGGCAGTTGGCTGGCCCAGGAAGGCTTTGTGGTCCGCGCCTGCCATGACGGCCTGAGCGCCCGCAAGGCGCTGGCCGAGGCAGCTCCTGCGGCAGTGGTACTGGATGTGATGCTGCCCGACGGCAGCGGCCTGGAACTGCTCAAGCAACTGCGCAACGACCATCCGGACCTGCCGGTGCTGATGCTCTCGGCCCGTGGCGAACCGCTGGACCGCATCCTCGGCCTGGAGCTGGGCGCCGACGATTACCTGGCCAAGCCCTGCGACCCTCGGGAACTGACCGCACGCCTGCGTGCCGTGCTGCGCCGCAGCCATCCCGTGGCGGCATCCAGCCAGATGGAACTGGGCGACCTGTGCTTCAGCCCCGTGCGCGGCGTGGTCACCCTCGACGACCAGGACATCAGCCTCACGGTCTCCGAAAGCCGCCTGCTCGAGGCATTGCTCAAGCAACCGGGTGAGCCCCTGGACAAGCAGGAACTGGCGCAGATCGCCCTGGGCCGCAAGCTGACCCTGTATGACCGCAGCCTGGACATGCACGTCAGCAACCTGCGCAAGAAGATCGGCCCCTACCCGGATGGCCGTCCGAGGATCGTGGCCCTGCGCAGCCGCGGCTACTACTACAGCCTGTAGCACTTGCCCCCGGTGGAGCGCGCGCCGGCGTGAACAACCAGCCTTGCACATCCTGCGTGCAGGTTTTGTCAGGCTGTTGGTTCTGCGTCTTTACCCAAGCTTTACTCTCCACTGACTGCCGCTGACCTTGAGGTGCGTAACCTGAACTCATCCGGAACTGACCGGGAATGAGACAAGGAGACACACCATGCGCAAGACCCTGATCGCCCTGATGTTCGCCGCCGCCCTGCCGACCCTGGCCATGGCCGCGCCTGAAGGCAGCGCTGCGATGGGCCCGATGAACGGCCCCTGGCACAGCGAGCACATGCGCGGCAAAGGCCCCTGGAGCCAATTGGACCTGAGCCGCGAGCAGCGCCAGCAGATCGGCAAGCTGATGGGCGAGCAAATGCACGAACGCAAGGCGCTCGTGGAGAAGTACCTGGAGAAACTCTCCCCGGCCGACCAGAAGGCCATGAAGGACGAGTTGGCTGCCAAGCACCAGAAGACCCAGGCCGATATCCGTGCCCTGCTCAAGCCTGAACAGCAGAAACAGTTCGACGCCATCGTCAAGAAGCAGGAAGAACGGCGCGCCGAATGGGCCCAGTTCAAGGCCTGGCAAGCGCAACAACCGCAAAAGGCGCAATAATGCGCTAGCGTCCTACCCAGCCCAGTGGCCCCTGCCACTGGGCTTCTTGCATTCAAGGAGTTTGCGTGCGCTCATTGTTCTGGCGTGTCCTGGCCAGCTTCTGGCTGGCTATCGCCCTGGTGGCCGGGTTGTCGATCCTGCTGGGCCATATGCTTAACCAGGATGCCTGGATTCTCAGTCGTCATCCGGGCCTCAACACCCTCGCCGAGCAATGGACGCAAACCTATGAGGAGCAAGGCGAGGACGCCGCCCAGGAAATCCTCCAGCAACGCAAGCGCCAGTATCACATCGATGTCCAGGTACTCAACGAAAGTGGCGACCCGGTGGTGCGCGGCACCTTCCCGCGTCGCGCGGCCGCCTTCGAGGCACGCCAGAACAACGATGACCGGCGCCTGCCCTGGCGCCGCCTGACCGCGGAATACACCAGCCCGCGAACCGACGACACCTACCTGTTCATCTACCGCATTCCTCACCCGGAGCTGAACGCCTGGCACCGCGACAGCCTGACCTGGCCCCTTAGCGCCCTGGCCATCGCCCTGGTGGTACTGACCCTGTTCAGCCTGCTGGTGACGCTATCCATCACCCGTCCCTTGAGCCGCTTGCGCGGCGCGGTGCACGACCTGGGCCAGACCACCTACCAGCAGAACAGCCTGGCGCGCCTGGCCAACCGCCGCGACGAGTTTGGCGTGCTGGCCCGGGACTTCAACCGCATGGGTTCGCGCCTGCAAGGGCTGATCGGCAGCCAGCGCCAACTGCTGCACGACGTGTCCCATGAACTGCGCTCGCCCCTGGCACGCCTGCGTATCGCCCTGGCGCTGGCGGAACGGGCCGCCCCCCAGGAGCGGGAACAGCTCTGGCCGCGGCTGACCCGCGAGTGCGACCGCCTGGAGGCCCTGATCAGTGAGATCCTGGTCCTGGCCCGAGTCGATGCCGACAACGCCAGTGCCGAGGAGGTGGACCTCAATGCCCTGCTCCTGGCCTTGCAGAAAGACGCCCAGCTGGCCTGCTCCGAGCAGGAGGTACAGATCGATGCCCAGCCCCAGTTGCAGATACGTGGCTGGCCCACCCTGCTCGAACGAGCCCTGGACAACCTGCTGCGCAATGCCCAGCGCTTCAATCCCGCCGGGCAACCGATCGAGGTCCAGGCCCAGCGCCTGGGCGAACGAATCCTGATCAGCGTGCGCGACCATGGTCCTGGTGCACCCGTGGAATACCTGGGCCAGTTGGGCGAGCCGTTCTTCCGCGCCCCGGGACAAAGCGCCGCCGGGCATGGCCTGGGGCTGGCCATCGCGCGCCGGGCGGTAGAACGCCATGGTGGCAGTCTGAGCCTGGACAATCACCCCACGGGGGGCTTCATCGCTACCCTGGAACTCCCCCTCGTGCCTGGCGCACTGGCGCAGCCCTGAACCTGATGCGGGCAAGCCGTTGTCGCCGCTTCCGGCAACAACGGGCTTGCCCGCAAGGCCATCGAGAGGTGCTGGTCAGGCCTTGGCGGTCCAGGCGCTGACGAACTCGCTGGTATCGACTTTCGGAGCGATCCGGGGCTCGTTCAACGGGGTGCCCAGATACAGGAAAGCGATGATCTCTTCATTCTTGGCCAGGCCCAGGCCCTTGGCCACATGGGGCGAGTAGGACAGCTCGCCGGTGCGCCACACTGCACCGACCCCCTGGGCATAGGCCGCCAGGAGAATGCCATGGGCGGCGCAGCCAGCCGCCAGCAACTGCTCGGACCGAGGCACCTTGAAGTGCTCCTGCAGACGGGCAACCACCACGACCACCAGCGGCGCACGCAACGGCATGGCCCGGGCCTTGTCCAGCGCCGCCTGGGTCACTTCGCCCCCCTGCAACTGCACCGCCTCGACCAACAGCTCGCCCAAGCGATCGCGAGCTTCACCCTCGACGGTCAGAAAACGCCAGGGCCGCAGTTGGCCATGATCGGGCGCACGCAGGGCAGCGGCGAACAAGGCTTCGCGCTGCTGCGCCGAAGGCGCGGGCTCCACCAGGCGCGGCACGGAAACACGGTTGAGCAAAGCGTCGAGAGCCTCCATCGGCCACCTCCTAGAAAAATGTCTGGCTATTCTAGCGGGATCTGCCGGCAGGGTGCCGGTTTACATGCCCTGCCCCGCAGGTAGAATGAGCGCCTTTCCCCTCCAGCCCGAGCCGAACACATGGCGTTGCCGACCCTCAGGATCATTGGTTTCATTATCGGCATCTTCCTCATCACCCTGGCCATCGCCATGGTCGTGCCGATGGCAACGCTGGTGATCTTCGAACGAACCGGCGACCTGCCGTCGTTCCTCTGGGCCAGCATGATCACCTTCATCGCCGGCCTGGCCCTGGTGATTCCCGGGCGCCCCGAGCATGTTCACCTGCGCCCCCGGGACATGTACCTGCTGACCGTGTCCAGTTGGGTGGTGGTGTGTATCTTCGCCGCCCTGCCGTTCCTGCTGACCCAGCACATCAGCTACACCGACTCGTTCTTCGAGAGCATGTCGGGCATCACTGCCACCGGCTCCACCGTGCTCAGCGGGCTGGACGACATGTCCCCGGGCATCCTGATCTGGCGCTCGCTGCTGCACTGGCTCGGTGGCATCGGCTTCATCGGCATGGCGGTGGCGATCCTGCCGCTGCTGCGCATCGGTGGCATGCGACTGTTCCAGACTGAGTCCTCGGATCGCTCGGAAAAGGTCATGCCGCGCTCGCACATGGTGGCCCGGTTGATCGTCGCCACCTATGTCGGCATCACCATCGTTGGCAGCCTGGCTTTCTGGTGGGCCGGGATGAGCGTATTCGACGCCATCAATCACGCCATGTCGGCCATTTCCACAGGTGGTTTCTCGACCTCCGACGAGTCCCTGGCGCACTGGAAGCAACCGGCGGTGCACTGGGTGGCCGTGCTGGTGATGATCCTCGGCAGCCTGCCCTTCACCCTGTACGTGGCCACTTTGCGTGGCAATCGCCGGGCGCTGATCAAGGACCAGCAAGTCCAGGGTTTGCTGGGCATGCTCCTGGTGACCTGGCTGGTCCTCGGCACCTGGTACTGGTGGACCACCAACCTGCATTGGCTCGATGCCCTGCGCCACGTGGCACTGAACGTGACCTCGGTGGTCACCACCACCGGCTTTGCCCTGGGTGACTACAGCCTGTGGGGCAACTTCTCGCTGATGCTGTTCTTCTACCTGGGCTTCGTCGGTGGCTGCTCGGGCTCCACCGCCGGCGGGATCAAGATTTTCCGCTTCCAGGTGGCCTACATCCTGCTCAAGGCCAACCTCAACCAGTTGATCCACCCACGGGCGGTGATCAAGCAGAAGTACAACGGTCATCGCCTGGACGAGGAAATCGTCCGTTCGATCCTGACCTTCTCGTTCTTCTTCGCCATTACCATCTGCATGATCGCCCTGGCCCTGTCGCTGCTGGGCCTGGACTGGATGACCGCCCTGACCGGTGCCGCCAGCACCGTATCCGGCGTGGGCCCGGGCCTTGGCGAAACCATCGGCCCGGCGGGCAATTTCTCCACCCTGCCGGATGCCGCCAAGTGGATCCTGTCCCTGGGCATGCTCCTGGGCCGGCTGGAGATCATCACGGTGTTCGTGTTGTGTATTCCGGCGTTCTGGCGTCATTGATCGAGACCGGCAGCTGCGCCAATCGCGCCCGGTACTCGCCGGGCGTGACATCGAACCAGCGGCGGAAAGCCCGGAAGAAATTGCTCGGATCGGCGAACCCCAGCAGGTAGGCGATCTCCAGCAGGGTCATGTTCGGCTGCGCCAGGTACTGCTCGGCCAGCTCCCGGCGAGTGTCGTCAAGCAGCGCCTGGAAACTGGTGCCCTCCTCCTGCAAGCGACGTTGCAGGGTGCGCTGGGACAAGTGCAGCGTCTGCGCCACTCGCTCACGCTTGGGTTCCCCCTGGGGCAGCAGTCGGCATAGCACCTGCCGCGCCTTGTGGGTCACGCGGCTTTCAGAGAAGCGGGCCAGGTATTCACCGGCGAACCGATCGTGCAACAGGGCCATGGCCTCGTTGGCAGTGGGCAACGGTGCTTCCATGTCGGCCCGCTCGAAAATCAGCGCATCGAAGGGCGCGGCAAATACCAGCGGGGCATGGAACATGTCCTTGTAGGGCTGGACGTTCTCCGGCTGCTCGCCTTGCAACAGCACCTGGCGAGGTTGCAAGGCGCGCCCTGTCAGCCAGCCACACAGGGCCAGGGCACAGGCCAGGGAAGCCTCGCAGCTTTGCCGGGTCGGTGGCAGGTGGTCGCCATGGACGGTAAGGATCAGCGCATAGCCCTCAGGCAGGAGCCGGAAACTCAGATCGGCGCTTTCGGCGATTATCCGCTGATAACGCACCAGCCGCTCGAACCCCTCGGCCAGGGTCCGGCTCGACATCAAGGCATAACCAGCCACATGAAAAGACGCCGGGCGCACCACCTTGCCCATGTTCAGGCCGATCGCGGGGTTGCCGGACAGCTCTACCGCCCGCTGCCATAGCCGAGTCATCGAGTCCTGGGTAAAGCGTGCATCCGGGTCTTCCAGGGCCTCATAGTCGAGCCCCAACTGCTTGAACAAGACACGACAATCCAGGCCGTCCATTTCCAGGGCTTTGACTATTCCCAAGGCCCAGCTCGCAGAAGTCGTTCGTTCGCTCATGGCGGAGCTCTTATATGATGAGTAGCAGGTAAAAAAACGATTTCCCAAGGATACTAAAGTGGCGCCTATTGTCACTGGCCCGCGCCACCAGGAACTCTAGACTCCAATAGACTCCTCATGGAACGCCCGCCGGCATAACAACAAGCACAGAGACCGCAGCCATGGAAAACGTCCGCCAGTTCCACAGCTTCGCCGAGTTCTATCCCTATTATCTAAGCGAGCATAGCAACAGTACCTGCCGTCGCTTGCACTTCATTGGCACCAGCCTGGTGATCTTCCTGCTCGCCTTCAGCATTGGCAAAGGCGCCTGGCCGATGCTGCTGGCCCTGCCGATAGCCGGCTATGGCTTTGCCTGGGTCGGGCACTTTTTCTTCGAGAAAAACCGTCCCGCGACCTTCCAGCACCCGCTGTACAGCCTGCTGGGCGACTTCGTCATGTACCGCGACATGATCCTCGGCAAGGTGCCGTTCTAACCGAACCGGGCAACCGCCGAAGGGGGACTGCGGCGGTTCGCTGCGCTGAACTGGCGTTCAGGCCGGCTCTGCGAGCTTCGTCCGCTCGGCCTTGAGCTGGGCCTCGCGGGCCTGGGCTTCGGCCAGGCGATAGAGTTCGATGGTACCGTCCCAGTGCTCGATCAAGGCGGTACAGGACTCTACCCAATCCCCGCAGTTGAGGTACTCCACCTCACCGACCTTGCGGATCTCGGCATGATGGATATGCCCGCAGACCACGCCATGCAACTCACGCTTGATGCACTCGTGGGCGATGGCTTCCTCGAAGTCGCTGATGAAGCTCACCGCGGTCTTCACCTTGTGCTTGAGGTAGGCCGACAGCGACCAGTAGCCGTAGCCATAGCGTGCCCGCCAATGATTGAGCCAGCGGTTCAGGGTCAGGGTGAATTCATAGGCCGAATCCCCCAGAAAGGCCAGCCAACGGTGATAACGAGTGATGACGTCGAACTGGTCGCCGTGTATCACCAGCAGGTGACGCCCGTCTGCGGTGACATGCACCGCCTCGTCCACCAGCTGGATGTTGCCCAGGATCAGTTTGGAGTAACGCCGCAGGAATTCATCGTGGTTGCCGGTGACGTAGATCACCTCGGTACCGCGCTTGCTCATGGTCAGCAAACGCCGGATCACATTGGTATGGGCCTGGGGCCAATACATGCCGCCGCGCATTTTCCAACCATCGATGATGTCGCCCACCAGGTAGATACGATCCGCGTGATAGCTCTTGAGAAACCGTGCCAGATGCTCGGCCTGGCAATCCCGGGTGCCCAGGTGCACATCTGAAATCCATAGGGTCCGCACCCGCTGCTTGCGGCTGGGCTTGGCGAGTTCGGCATGGGACATGGACGCTCTCCGGGATTTTTTGCGAGCTTGCTCCCCAGCGATTAATAGCCCATGACAGATATACGGCAGTGCGATGACAAGGCGAAACAGCCGATGGCCGGTGTAGACTGCCGATCTGCCAAGGAGACCGCGATGGGATCTATCCTCACCCTGCGCCACTACAGCCACGATCTGATCGCCCACAGCCACGAGCATGCGCAGCTGGTGTTCGGCCTCTCGGGCCAGCTTGATTTCGAAGTCGAAGGCCACGGCAGCCTGGTGCAGCAACAGAGCTTCGTGGTGGTACCGGCTGGAGCCCGACACGTCTGTGGCAGCCCGGGAGGCAGCCGTTGCCTGGTGCTGGACATCCCCGGAGAACAATGGGTTGGGCAACACCTGGGGGAACATGCGCAAGCTAGCCGCCGCTTGCTGGATAACGCCCAACGCCGAGTCCTGGCGCCGAACCAGAGCCGCCTGGTCAACTGGCTGGCGGACTGCCCGGTGGACGATCCGCTGATCGCCCAGCAAGGCGCAGTGCTGCTGTTGGCCAGCCTCAACCAGGCTGGCGACGGCCTGCCAGGCCAGCGCCGCCTGCCCTACTCTGCCTTGAACGCGCATATCGACCGCCACGCCGCCTACCCGCTGCAGGTGGCGGACCTGGCTCGGATCGCCGGCCTGTCAGGTGCCCGTCTGCATGCACGCTTCATCGCCGAATGCGGACGCAGCCCCATGGACTATGTGCGTCAACGACGCCTGCAGATGGCCCTGGAACTCTTGCGCGGCTCAACGCTGCCCATTGGCGAAATCGCCAGCCGCGTGGGCTACAGCTCCCAGAGCGCCTTTGGTGCAGCGATACTGCGCGAGTTCGGCCACTCGCCACGCCAGCTCAGGCAGGGGGCCCACGCGAGTTCCACGACAAAACACGCCAGGATCACGACAGACGACGCCATCGGGTCCACCGTAGACTGATCTCGTTGTCGTCCAGGGCCAATCCGGCCCGACCAGTGTTCAAGGAAAAAAATGACTCCTCGCACCGCCCTTGGCGCCCTGCATATCGGCGCACTGATGTTCGGCCTGACCGGAGTGCTCGGCAAACTCGCCGTGGCTTCGCCGGCAGTCATTGTCTTCGGTCGCGCGGCCTTTGCCGTACTCGCCCTGGCCTTCTTCGCCCGCCTGGCCAGCCAGACTCCCTGGCAAAAACTCAGCACTGGCGACTACCAGCGCCTGCTGCTCAGCGGCCTGCTGCTGGCCGGCCATTGGGTGAGCTTCTTCATTGCGGTCAAGGTCGCCGGGGTGGCCATCGCCACGCTGGGATTTGCCAGCTTCCCGGCCTTCACCGTGATTCTCGAAGGCCTGATCTTCCGCGAGCGGATCCGTTTCAACGAAGTGCTGCTGGTGGCCCTGGTCAGCATCGGGCTGGTGCTGGTCACCCCGGACTTCGACCTGGCCAGCCAAGCGACCTCGGGCCTGCTCTGGGCAATGGGTTCGGGGCTGCTGTTCGCCCTGTTGTCACTGAACAATCGCGCCAGCTCCGGGCGGGTTCCTGCCGTGCAGGCGGCGTTGTGCCAGAACCTGGTGGTCGGCCTGTGCCTGCTGCCGGTGGCGGCGCCGGAGCTTGGCCAGGTCCGAGCCATGGACTGGCTGTGGATCAGCCTGCTGGGGATCTTCTGCACCGGCCTGGCCCATAGCCTGTTCGTGGCCAGCCTGGCAGTGATCAAGGCCCGCACGGCGGCCGTGGTATTCGCCCTGGAGCCGGTCTACGGGATTACCGTGGCCTGGTTGCTATTCAGCGAGACCCCGACCCTGCGCATGCTGCTCGGTGGCGCGCTGATCATTGTCGCCATCGTTGTTTCGAGTCGCTTGTCCGCCGGCTCAGGTGGCCAGGCGGCGCCGGCAGCATCGGGCTCTCACTGAGTACGATCGTTATGGCCCAGGTCGCGCTCGGGGTCGATGCAATCGCGCACCCGCTGCTTGAGCACCTTGGCTTCAGGAAAACCGCCGTCGGCCTTGCGCTCCCAGATCTGCACCCCATCGCAGAGAATGCGGAAGGTCCCGCCGGTGGCGGGCTCCAGGGAAACCCTGCCCAGGTCGTCACTGAAGGTGCTCAACAATTCCTGGGCCAGCCAGGCTGCTCGAAGCAGCCACTGGCATTGGGTGCAATAGGTGATGACCACTTCGGGTTTACGTTCAGTCATGGTACGACGGGGTCCTGAGTTCGAGGGCGTCGCTATAATAGCCGGCTTTATCACCCGCCCCGAGATCCGTGATGCTGCGCCTGCTGTCCTGCCTGCTGTCCTGCCTGCTGCTCTGCCTGCTGCCGTTGTTCGCCCAGTCCGCGTCAATGCAACGCCCGAAAGTGGGCCTGGTGCTGTCTGGCGGGGCCGCCCGCGGCCTGGCCCATATCGGGGTGCTCAAGGCTCTGGAGGAGCAAGGCATCCGTGTCGATGCGATTGCCGGCACCAGCATGGGCGCGGTGATCGGCGGGCTCTACGCTTCCGGCTACAGGATCGACGAGCTGGAGAAACTGGCCCTGGAAATCGACTGGAAACAGGCCCTGTCCGACGCCCCGCCCCGGGAGGACGTGCCCTTCCGGCGCAAGCAGGATGACCGGGATTTCCTGGTCAAGCAAAAGCTCAGCTTCCGCGACGACGGCAGCCTGGGGCTGCCCCTGGGGGTGATCCAGGGCCAGAACCTGGCCCTGCTGCTGGAAAGCAAGCTCGCCCACGCCAGCGACACCCGCGACTTCGACAAGCTGCCGATTCCATTCAGGGCGGTGGCTACCGATATCTCCAGCGGAGAGAAGGTGGTGTTCCGCAAGGGCCACTTGCCCCAGGTGATCCGTGCCAGCATGTCGATTCCGGCCGTGTTCGCTCCAGTGGAGATCGATGGCCGGCTCCTGGTGGACGGTGGCATGACCGACAACATTCCCCTGGATGTCGCGCGGGACATGGGCGTGGACATCGCCATCGTGGTGGATATCGGCACACCGTTGCGCTCACGCAAGCAGTTGAACACCGTTATCGATGTGCTCAACCAGTCCATCACGCTGATGACCCGGCGCAACTCGGAAGAACAGCTGGCGGCGTTGCATGACGACGATGTACTGGTCCAGCCAGCGTTGTCGGGGTTCGGCGTCACCGACTTCGGCCGCGCCCAGGAAATGATCGACGCCGGCTACCGGGCCGCCCGGATCCTCGATACGCGCCTGGCCAGGCTGCGCCCGGCCAATCCCCAGGATGCGCAACTCAACGCGGCGCGCCAGCCCAGCCAGCGCACGCCGATCATCAGCCAGATCAAGGTGGAGAACGACTCCAAGGTCGCTGATGACGTGATCCTCTACTACATCCGCCAGCACATCGGCGAGCCCCTGGACCTGGGACGCCTGGAAACCGACATGGGCACCTTGTATGGCCTGGATTTCTTCGAGCAGGTGCAATACCGGGTGATCCACAAAGGCCAGGACAACACCCTGGTGATCAGCGCCCGAGGCAAACGCAGCGGCACCGACTACCTGCAGTTGGGGTTGAGCCTGTCCGATGACATGCGCGGCGACAGCGCCTTCAATATCGGCGCCAGTTATCGCATGAACGGCATCAACAGCCTGGGTGCTGAATGGCTGACACGGGCACAGATCGGTGACAAACAAGAGCTGTACAGCGAGTTCTACCAGCCACTGGACGCAGGATCGCGCTACTTCATCGCCCCCTTCGTCGGTGTCGAGTCGCAGAATGTCGAGGCGACCCTGGACAACGACCCGATCGCCGAATACCGGGTGGAACGCTACGGCCTGGGCCTCAACCTGGGTCGTCAGATCGGCAACAGTGGCGAGGTGCGCTTGGGTGTCGGCGAAGCCTGGGGCAATGCCGATGTACGCATCGGCGACCAGAACCTGCCCAAGAGGAGCTTCAACGAAGGCTACTACCAGTTGCAGTACTCCTTCGACTCCCTGGATAACGTCTATTTCCCGCATTCGGGTGAAGACATCCACCTGACCCTGCGCCAGTTCGAGCCTGGCCTGGGTTCGGACAAACACTACCGGCAATGGGAATTCAAGCTGGACAAGGCCCTGAGCAGCGGCCCCAACACCTTTATCCTCGGCGGTCGCTATGGCCGGACCCTGGACAATGCCGACGTGGTGACATCCAGCTTCCTGCTTGGCGGGGCACGGCAATTGTCGGGCTTTCGCCAGGACGCCCTGTCCGGGCAAAACATCAGCCTGGCCCGTGCCGTGTACTTCCGCCGCCTGACCCCGCGCTCCTACCTGCCACTGGACTTCCCGCTGTACCTGGGCGGCTCCCTGGAACGAGGCCGGGCCTGGAACAATGACAATGCCTTCGACAGCGGCTACATCAATGCAGCGAGTATTTTCCTCGGCTTCGACACCCCACTGGGCCCTTTGAATTTCAGCTATGGCATCAACGACGAAAACCAGAAGGCCCTGTCGCTGAACCTTGGCCAGTCTTTTTGACGGATAGGCACGAAGGCCCCAGAGGCACGGCGGGCCTTGGGCGGGATCGGGTAAGGGAGACGAGGTGCACCGGGGCCAGGAGACCCCGGGCAAGCCTCAGGATTTTTCCAGATTGGCCAGGATACGTCCGTGGACGCGCATGCAAACCCGCATGTCTTCTTCATCGACGCCAATGAACAGTTCGTGGCGCAAGGCTGTGGCGATGGTTTCGATCTGCTCGATCAAGGGCCGAGCCGAGGGACAAAGGACGATCTTCTTCGCCCGGCGATCCTCCACCACCGACTGGCGCTGGACCAGGCCCTGGGTTTCCAGGCTATCGAGCAGGCGAGCCAGGGTCGGCCCTTCCACACCGACGCTTTGTGCCAGCTCACGCTGGGTCGGCGCCTCTTCGAAACGGGCCAGGTGCAGCAACACCAACCAGCGAGCCTGGGACAAGCCCAGGCCAGCCAGGCGGCGGTCCAGTTCAGCACGCCAGCCGCGGGACATCTGCGCCAGCTGCATGCCAAAACGGTGTTCATCGGTCAACGGCATAAAACACTCATGATCAGGCTGAAAATAAAGGGAAAACTAATTATTAGTCAGCTAAGCATGACCCTTGCCAAGAGGCAAGGCCCGTAAGGCACTGAATCGTTACAACATTGACGCACCCCACCTAGATCTCGAACTCCGACTGCAGGGCGGCACGTACGCAATACAACACACCTTCAGGTACCCGGCCGGCGAACAACTCGCTCACTTCGCTCACGGGCGGCAATTCGCCCTCGCCATCGAGGAACGCATCCTGGATTTCCCCCAGCAGATCTTCGGGCAGGTCCAGTGCCTGCTCCAGAGACAGTTGCTGCTTGCCGATCGCCTCGGCCAGCAGGGTGTAGACGTTCTTCTCCGTGCACTGCAACTGGCCGGCAATCTGCATTGGAGTCATTCCGGCGCGGGCCAGGGTGATCAGCTCGTGGCGCAGATCGGCGACCACTTTCGGCGCCTGCACAGCGCCGCCCAGCACTTCGAGGAACGCGGCGCCATAACGCTCCAGCTTGCGCGCACCGACGCCACTGACCCGAGCCATCTCGGCCATGGAGCCCGGCTGGCTGCGAAGCATCTCCAGCAAGGTCGAGTCGGGGAAGATGACATAAGGCGGGACGCCATGCTCTTCCGCCAGCTTGCGGCGCAACGCCCGCAACGACTCCCATTGCTCGCGCTCCTCTCCCCGTACCAGCTGGCTGGCCTGGCTGGTGCTGCTCTTGGCCGCACTTTGAGGCTTGAGATCCCGACGTAGCTCCAGCGTGACCTCCCCCTTGAGCAAGGGACGACAGCTGTCGCTCAAGCGCAGGCCGCCATACCCCTCAAGGTCGATATCCGCCAACCCGCGGGCGACCAGTTGACGGAACAGCGAGCGCCATTCGCCTTCGCTGCGAGCCTTGCCAACGCCGAACACCGACAAGTGCTGATGGCCGAAACTGCGGACCTTTTCCGTATCCTTGCCCAGCAACACATCCACCAGGTGACCGACACCATAGCGCTGGCCGGTACGGTAGATCGTCGATAGCGCCTGGCGCGCCGGCTCGGTGGCATCCCAGGTCTGCACTCCATCGACGCAGTTGTCGCAATGACCGCAAGGCTGCGGCATCTCCTCATCGAAATAGGCCAGCAGCGTCTGGCGCCGACAACGGGTCTCCTCGCAGAGCGCCAGCATCGCATCGAGCTTGTGCTGTTCGAGGCGCTTGTGACGCTCATCCCCTTCGGAGTTCTGCAACATCTGCTTGAGCATCAGCACGTCCTGCAGCCCATACGCCATCCAGGCATCTGCTGGCAGGCCGTCACGGCCGGCACGACCGGTTTCCTGGTAGTACGCCTCCAGGGACTTGGGCAGATCCATATGGGCGACAAAACGTACGTTGGGCTTGTCGATACCCATGCCGAAAGCGATGGTCGCCACCATGATCAGCCCCTCTTCATTGAGGAAGCGCTTCTGGTGATAGGCACGCAGCTCGCTGGGCAGCCCCGCGTGATAGGGCAAGGCGGTAAAACCCTGCTCACAGAGGAACGCCGCCACCTCATCGACCTTCTTGCGTGACAGGCAGTAGACGATCCCGGCATCGCTGCGGCGCTCGTTGAGGAACGCCTGCAATTGCTTGCGCGGCTGCTCCTTGGGGACGATGCGATAGAAAATGTTCGGGCGGTCGAAGCTGGAGAGGAAGCGCTCGGCATTCTCCAGGTGCAGGCGGTTGACGATCTCTTCCCGGGTGCGCTTGTCGGCGGTGGCCGTCAGGGCAATACGCGGAACATTCGGGAACATCTGCGCCAACTGCCCCAGTTGCAGGTACTCCGGGCGAAAGTCATGCCCCCACTGAGAAACGCAATGGGCCTCATCGATGGCGAACAGGGCAATCTCCAGGCTTTGCAGGAAAGCCAGCATCCGTGGCTGGACCAGGCGCTCTGGAGCCAGGTAGAGCATCTTCACTTCGCCACGGCGGATACGCACGGCCAGATCACGCTGTTGCTCGGGACTCAAGGTGGAGTTCAAGGCCGCCGCCGCGACTCCCAGCTCCTCCAGCGTGGCCACCTGGTCATCCATCAGCGCGATCAGCGGCGATACCACCACCGCCAGGCCATCACGCAACAGCGCCGGCACCTGGAAGCACAGGGACTTGCCGCCCCCGGTGGGCATCAGCACCAAGGCATCGCCACCACTGGCCACGCGCTCAATGATCGCACCCTGGCGACCACGGAAACTGTCGTAGCCAAAGATGTCCTTGAGGACGCGCTGAGCCTGTTCGAGCATGAAGAACTCCAAAAATTGCTGAAATCACCAGGGTCGCTGCCAGCGGTCGATCGCCCGGCCAGTCCACCTGGGCCCGACGACGCTGTTCGTCATCGGACCGGTACACCCCTGCCCTGCAGGTTGACCGAAATGCCGACGGGGCTCATCGGCATTTGCGTTAGCGGACGTGTCTGGTCCCGTCGCCAGCCTGCCAGGCATCACAAAACGCGCGAGTATACCCGAGCCCTCCGCCACAGAGGGCGACTGCAATGGACCGCTGGTAACCTTTAGAACCGCTCGAATCTGCCACGTAGCTGGCCTGAGCGCTCAAGAAAGCCTAGAATTCAGCATCGTTTATTCCCCAAGGTAGCCGTCAATGTCCTTCGCTGAGCAACTAACCCGCCTGCAAGTCTTCCTCGACGCAGATGATCTGCACGACGAGGCGCTGGACTACGTGGCCGCTCATGGCTACCTGACCGCGCTGTCGATCTGTTCGGAAAGCGTTCCCGAGCGCGAGTGGATCGACACCCTGTTCGCCGAGGAACCGCACTATCGCGATGACGCCGAACGCGAGGCGATCGAGTCGACCCTATTGGCCCTCAAGGCACATATCGCACGCCAGCTGGCCTCCGATGAGGAGTTCGAGCTGCCCTGCGATCTCGACCTGGGCGACGACCCGGACGACTCCGACCTGCGCGGCTGGTGCATCGGCTTCATGGAAGGCGTATTCCTGCGTGAAGCGGCCTGGTTCGAAACCGCCGAGGAAGAAGTCAGCGAGATGCTCCTGCCGATCATGGTGGGCTCCGGCTTGTTCGACGAACAGCCCGAGTTCTCCGATATCGCCAGCGATGCCAACCTGATGGACGACATGATCGTGCAGATCCCCGAGGCCCTGACAGCGTTGTACCTGCTGTGCAACGCCCCTGATGAAAAGCCGGCACTGCTCAAGCCCCGTCACCATTGAGTCTTCGCCTATGGCCAAGCCCATAGGCCAACGCCCCCTGCTGCTGCGCTACGTTCTACTGACCATCGGTTGGTTGAGCGTGGCGCTGGGGGTACTCGGCATCTTCCTTCCGGTTTTACCCACCACCCCCTTCCTGTTGCTCGCGGCGGCCTGCTTTGCCCGTAGCTCCCCACGTTTCTATCGCTGGCTGGTTCAGCATCCACGCCTGGGCCCGTGGATCAGAGACTACCTGGACGGCAATGGCATCCCACTCAAGGGCAAGGCCTATGCGATCGGCCTGATGTGGTTGAGCATTGGCCTGTCCTGCTACCTGGTACCGTTGCCCTGGGCGCGAGGCTTCATGCTTGCCAGCGCAATCCTGGTGAGCATCTATATCCTGCGCCAGAAAACCCTGCATCGCCCCTGAAATCCGGGCCTGGCATACCTCGCCTTAACTCAGGGCTTGAGGTGGTTGCGCTGATAGGTTTCGGCACCCATGGCCGCAATCTGCCCTTCGATCAGGGACTCGAATGGACGCAGCAGTGGCTCGAACGACGCGGGGGCCTCAAGGACCTCGAGGGCCTGGACTATGGCCTCCAGGGTCGACAAGGCACCGGGCCCCGGAGCCTTGCGCAAGCGATAACGCGAAGGTGATGCGGCCTCCAGCGTGACCCTGGGCAAGGCTGCCAGCAGCGGATTGAGGTGCAACAGCTTGCGCGCCTTGCGCCAGGTCCCATCGGGCACCACCAGCAACAAAGGCTCATCCGTCATCCCATAGGGCTGCAGTGGCTGGGCATCGTCCGCCGGGAACAGCAAGTGCGCCCGATAACCGGGACGAGCGAGCAGTTCTGGCAGATCCTCGAACACCTCCCCCACTCTCAATTCGGCATTGTTCAGCCCCAGCGCCGCCAACCGCGCCGTATTCAAGGCATGGCCGACCTCGCTGGGGTGCTGCAGTACCAGAACCCGGGTACGACTGGGCAACTCGGGGATCAGCGGGCACAGGCAGTGACCACTGGGGCGCAGGCAACGCTCGCAGCGTGCTCGGGACATGGGAATTCCTTATGACTGGTTGAGCTGGGCTTTGAGCAGATCACGAAAGGTCTGGATCAACGGCTCACGGCCTCGACCACGGCGCATGATCATGGAAAACGGTGCCTGGTAGCCGAAGGTCGCCGGCAACAACACCCGCAGGTCGCCTTTGTCGGCCCAGGCCTGGGCGTAATGCTCCGGCAAGTAGCCGATATAGGCGCCGGAAAGCACCAGGATCAACTGCGCTTCCATACTTTCCACCGTCGCGGCGCTGTGCTTGAAACCATGCCGGGCCAGTTCGGCCTGGCTCCAGTAGCCACGCCCCACCATGCGCTGCTGGGTGATGACTTGCTCGGGAATGCGCCGTTCGCTGTACAACGGATGGCGGTTGCTGCAATACAGCCAATGCTGCTCGCGATACAGCGGCATGTACACCAGGGCGCTCATGCGCGTGGAAAAAGCACCGATGGCCAGGTCCAGGCGATTGTCCTGGACCCCTAATTGCAGTTCATGGGGGCTCATCACCGACAGGTGCAAATGCACCGCCGGATGTTCCTGGCTATAGGCACCAATAGCCTCGGCGAACGGCAGGGCCTTGTCGCTCACCGTGGAGTCGATCACCCCCAGGTTCAGGGTCCCGCGCAACTCGCCCTTGAGGGCCGCGGCGTACTGTTCGAAACCTTCCAGCTCGGCCAGCAGGCGCAGGGTCTCCTGATGAAACAATTCGCCCTTGCTGGTCAGGCTGAAGCCACCACGACCACGGTGGCACAGCACCAGCCCCAGAGACGCCTCCAACTGGCTCATATAGGTACTGATGGCCGATGTCGAGAGGTTGAGTTCATGCTGGGCATTGGCGAACCCCTGGTGCCGCACCACGCTAACGAAGATGCGCAATAGTTTCAGATCAGGTAAAGCGTTAGCCATGACAAGCTCCAGCAACAGGTGACAAGCCACCGGTTCCGTGGCCGAGAAAAAGACTTCGACAAGCTGAAGGACAGCCCCGAGCCTCCTCATGCATATTTTCCAGCGAGCCGGGCACCCCGGATTGCGCCAGCCCTGGCAAGCCAGGGGAGGTGAGAACCCTGTGTACAGATGCCTCGTAGAGGCGGCACGAGTCTAGCGTGCCGCCTGGCATTAGTTTAGAAAATTCTGAACTAAGTATTTGCTCGTAGCGATTCTTTCCGCGCACTACATTTCGCAGAATCGGCCCACTTGGTCAGACAAGCAGGCGCCGCTGCGCCGTCGACCCCATAAATAAAACAACGATGAGGCCTATCCCGTGGACAAGAATCTCCACCAACCACTGGGCGGCAACGAAATGCCGCGTTTCGGCGGCATCGCCACCATGATGCGTCTTCCCCATGTTCCCAGCCCTGCCGGCCTGGACGCCGCATTCGTCGGCGTCCCTCTGGACATCGGCACCTCGCTACGCTCCGGCACCCGTTTCGGCCCGCGGGAAATCCGCGCTGAATCGGTGATGATCCGTCCCTACAACATGGCCACCGGCGCCGCACCTTTCGACTCGCTGAACGTGGCCGATATCGGCGATGTGGCCATCAACACCTTCAACCTGCTGGACGCCGTACGCATCATCGAAGAAGCCTACGACGACATTCTCGAGCACAACGTCATTCCCATGACCCTGGGCGGTGACCACACCATCACCCTGCCGATCCTGCGGGCCATCCACAAGAAACACGGCAAGGTCGGCCTGGTGCACATCGATGCCCACGCAGACGTCAACGACCACATGTTCGGCGAGAAGATCGCCCACGGCACGACCTTCCGCCGCGCGGTGGAAGAAGGCCTGCTGGACTGCGACCGCGTGGTGCAAATCGGCCTGAGGGCCCAGGGATACACCGCCGAGGACTTCAACTGGAGCCGCAAGCAGGGCTTTCGCGTGGTCCAGGCCGAAGAGTGCTGGCACAAATCCCTGGCGCCACTGATGGCCGAAGTCCGCGAGAAAGTCGGTGGCGGCCCGGTGTACCTGAGCTTCGACATCGACGGTATCGATCCGGCCTGGGCCCCTGGCACCGGTACCCCGGAAATCGGCGGCCTGACCACCATCCAGGCCATGGAGATCGTCCGTGGTTGCCAGGGCCTGGACCTGGTGGGCTGCGACCTGGTGGAGGTTTCGCCACCCTACGACACCACCGGCAACACCTCGCTGCTGGGCGCCAACCTGCTCTACGAAATGCTCTGCGTACTGCCGGGCGTAGCCCATCGCTGAGAACCAGCGGATGAACGAGCGGCAATACGCTCTCGACGCCGCAGCCGGATGGGCTGCGGCGCCAACGGTCGATGCCAGCTTGCGCCACTGCCGTACCCAGCCGTTGCTGCCCCGTGATGCCGAGCCGGCATCGCAGGATCGGCGGCGTGCCAAGGATGGTTTCGCGGTGCGCAAACGCACCGCGAGCAACGTCGTCGCCGGCCTAAAAGCCGGTGCCGTCGTGTTTATTCATGACGTGGCCACGATGCCGCGCATGCAAGGGGAGCAACACTTTAGCCAGGAGCGCGGAACCTGCCGGTTTCGCCAACAACAAGAAGGCCTATGGCTGGCCTGCCACGAACTTTTGTCCGCGATGCCGGAAGGGCTGCCACCCCCTTAGCCAATGTGATCGGAGCAGATCATGAATAACAACAACAAAGAAACACGCCTTAGCAGCACTGAAACCAACCGGGCCGAACGGACTCTCGGCCACGCACGCAACGCGGGATCCGGCGATCGCCTGCGCGCCATTTCTGGCGGCGCCCGTCGCGCGGTTCCCGAACGCATCGGCGGTTCATCCCGCCGCCTTTCGCCTCCCCTCGCCCCCTCCTCGCTCGGTGGCCCCGGAAGCACTCTGCCGGGATCCTTCCCGGAGCCAGAGCCCCACGGCCCCGAGGCTCCGCGTGCCCACAAGCGCGCCCGACGTTCCCGGCAAAGCACCCTGCGCCAAGCCGCCTGACCACGCCCGGTGGCAGGCCAGCCACTGCGGCACATGACCTGTTTGTTTCACATAAAAAAGATAATCGGAGACACGCCATCATGGCTCTAGATCTATTCGTCGTACTCATCTATGCCGTCGGCATGCTCGTGCTCGGCTACTACGGCATGCGCAAGGCCAAGACCCACGAGGACTACCTGGTGGCTGGGCGCAACCTGGGCCCGACCCTGTACATGGGTACCATGGCCGCCACTGTGCTGGGCGGCGCTTCCACCGTCGGCACCGTACGCCTGGGCTACGTCCATGGCATCTCCGGCTTCTGGCTGTGCGCCGCCCTCGGCGCCGGGATCATCGCCCTGAACCTGCTGTTGGCCAAGCCGCTGCTCAAGCTGCGGATCTTCACCGTGACCCAGGTCCTGGAAAAGCGCTACAACCCCATGGCCCGCCAGGCCAGCGCGGTGATCATGCTGGCCTACGCGCTGATGATCGGCGTGACCTCGATCCTCGCCATCGGCACCGTACTGCAAGTGCTGTTCAACCTGCCGTTCTGGCTCTCGGTCCTGTTGGGCGGCGGAGTGGTGGTGATCTACTCGGCGATTGGCGGCATGTGGTCGCTGACCCTGACCGACATCGTCCAGTTCGTGATCAAGACCGTTGGCCTGATGTTCCTGCTGCTGCCGATCTGCCTGTACCGCGTCGGCGGCTGGGATGAACTGGTGGCCAAGCTGCCGGCCTCGAGCTTCAGCTTCACCACCATCGGCTGGGACACCATCATCACCTACTTCATGATCTACTTCTTCGGCATCCTGATCGGCCAGGACATCTGGCAGCGGGTGTTCACCGCCAAGACCGAGAAAGTCGCCCAGTACGCCGGCACCCTGGCGGGTTTCTACTGCGTGCTCTACGGCCTGGCCTGCGCCCTGATCGGCATGGCCGCCCACGTGCTGCTGCCGGACCTGGACAACGCGAACAACGCCTTCGCCGCCATCGTCAAGGCCTCGTTGCCGGACGGCATCCGCGGCCTGGTGATCGCTGCCGCCCTGGCCGCCATGATGTCCACCGCCAGCGCCGGCCTGCTGGCCGCTTCCACCACCCTGACCGAGGACCTGCTGCCACGGCTGCGTGGCGGCAAGCAATCGAGCCTGGGGATCAACCGTCTGTTCACCCTGCTCACCGGTATCGTGGTGCTGGGTATCGCGCTGGTGGTCAACGACGTGATCAGCGCCCTGACCCTGGCCTACAACCTGCTGGTAGGCGGCATGCTGATCCCGCTGATCGGGGCGATCTTCTGGAAGCGCGCCACCACCGCCGGCGCCATCGCCAGCATGAGCCTGGGGTTCATCACCGCCCTGGTGTTCATGTTCAAGGACGGCCTGGATGCCAACACCCCGATCTACTACAGCCTGATGGCCGGCCTGGTGAGCTTCGTGGGGGTCAGCCTGGCTTCCCGGCGCCCGGCGTCCCTGGCCAGCGCGATCTGATCCTGAAAGCGACTGCCTGAAGTTTTCTTCGACGGATGTGGCGTCGGTGGCCACATCCGTTTTTTTTCACCAGCACAAAAGAGCCTAACGACAAGGCCTGTACGCCGCTCGCCAGGCCCCTGACAGGACGAGTGGTCATCTCACCGGGAAAAAACCTGTGCTGTACTCTGAATCAGCGACGACTGTTCCCGCAGGAGGGCAGTACATGGATCGCTGGCAGCATCTGTGCGCGCTATCGCATCACCCTTGGACGGGGTCATAACAATAAAAACCTCTTCCCTGCCCTGAGGTGTTTATGGACCGTTTCGATATCCAGCGAAGCATTAGCCACGCCATAGAAGTCCAGATGGCGCAAAAGTGGCCAATCCCTCCCAGCCAGGCCCAGATCGATACCTACTCCCTGGACCTGAAAGCCTTGTTGCACAGCCTGGAGTGCGAGTTCGACGTCCGGCTCGACCCCGAACACGACCTGTACTGGATCCACTCCATCAGCGAGCTGAGCCAGTTCATCCTGGAAAAAACCCGGCGCCGGCATCTGCAGCCCGTGCATCAGTGACGACCGCTCACCACACCGGAACCAGGCAGATGAACCGGGGCGAAGCCCGTCGGGCGGTCTTTGCATTGATCCGCAGTTGGCTGGGCGAACGCCTGTGCCTGGACGGCGGCAGCAACTTGCAGGCCCTGGGGCTGGAACGTGGCGATATTGAAGAACTGCTCTGGCGCCTGGAGGACAGGTTCGAGTTATGCATCTCGACGGAGGAAGAGCAGCGGATACTGGCCAGCCTGTCAAACGTCCACGAACTGGTGGAGTGGCTGCTGGAAAAGTCAGGACAACAGGAGGAATGACCCGAAGCGCCGGGCCTTGGTCGACACGCGGGAAACGCAGTCCAGGATCCCTGCCCTGCGCTCCCGCATCGAGGTCAACGACGGCGTTGCTGGCGGCGCCGTAGCTCTTCATCGGTAGGAATCGGCACCGGTTGCAGCGGTGGCTCGATCAGGCCCAGTGCGACACCAAGGTCGTGCAGCCAGCTTTGCAATTTGTCTTTCATAGTGCCCCCTCAAGGGTCGTGCCGAGCGGCGAAGTCTGTGCCGCCTTAATGCAGATAATAGCCCTAAGTTTTCCTGTGCGCCGCTCCGTGATGGCAATGAACTGTTACCGGATTATGGCCAATCGCCCACGGACTCACGCCATGGCCCTCGCCGGCTGCTCCATCGCCTCGAAAGAACCTTGTTGCAACTCGATCCAGGCATTGAGATTGGCCCCAACCATGCCTCTGCGCCACATCAGCCACGTGGTGGAATGAGTGAACGGCTCAGCCAGGGGATGGACCGCTACGCGATCGCGTCCCGGCAGGCTGTCGAGCATGGAGCGAGCCATCAGGGCCACGCCGGAACCGGCAATCACGCAGGCCAGCATGCTCTGGTAGGACTCGATCTCCATCGCCCGCCCCATGGCCGCATGGTAGTGGGAGAACCAGGACTCCAGGCGCATGCGATAGGAACACCCCTGGCGAAAGGTGAACACCGCTCGCCCCTCCACATCCAGGGCCGTGCGCACCGGCGGATGCTCGATCTCGGTGATCAGCACCAGGGTCTCATCGCACAAGACAACGCCGTCCAGCCCCGCCAGTTCCAGCGGTCCGTCCACCAACGCCGCATCCAGGCGCCCAGTCAACAGGCCCTCGAGCAATTCCCCGGTGGGTCCGGACTGCACCTGCAGGTTCACTGCCGGATAGGCCCGGTGATAACGCGCCAGCAACCCAGGCAAGTGGATCGCCGCGGTGCTGTACATGGTGCCCAGGACGAAGTCTCCGGCTGGCTGGCCGCCCTGTACCGCGGCCTGGGCCTCGTCACGCAAGGCGAACAGACGCGCTGTGTAGTCCAGCAGCACCTTGCCCGCTGGCGATAATTGCAGGCGTTGGCGTTCACGCAGAAACAATTCGACGCCCAACTGCTCCTCCAGTTGTTTGAGGCGGGTCGAGAGATTCGATGGCACCCGGTGCAAACGTTCCGCCGCACGGGTGATGGAGCCTTCCTCGGCCACTGCCTGGAAAATACGCAACTGGCTGAACTCCATGACCTTCTCCAAAACTGAACAAGTTGCTTAATATTATTCATTTTTAACGAAAGTCAATTCGCTCTAGCCTGGCGGTCACTGTTCCTGCCGCCGGAAAAACCGTCATGTCCCCCCTGATCCGCCTACTCGCCAGCTTCATTGCCTTGATGATCGCCATGGGCATTGGTCGCTTCGCCCTGACCCCACAGTTGCCGCACCTGATCAGCGAGGGCCAGGTCGACCTGACCGCTGGAGGGCTGGTCGCTGCCGCCAACTACCTGGGCTATCTCCTCGGCGCACTGGATGCGATGTTCGCCCGGCGCCCGCCCCAGGTACGCCTGCGCTTGCTGGGGGGACTCTGGTTGTGCGTGCTGCTGACACTGGCTTCGTTCTGGGCCTGGGGGTTCTGGCCGCATCTGTTGCTGCGTTTCGGGACCGGCGTGGCCAGTGCCTGGGTGCTGGTGATGATCACCGCCCTGAGCCAACCCCTGGCCCAGGCTGCCGGTCGACCCCGGCTGGGCGCCCTGGTGTTCGCCGGGCCGGGCCTGGGCATCATGCTCACCGGCCTGTTGGCCCTGGGGTCCAATCTACTGGGGCACGACTCAGCCGACCTGTGGCTGCTGTATGCCGCCGCTGGGCTGTTGATGCTACTGGCGATCCTGACGATCCTGCCGCCTCCCACCACGACGCCAGGCAGTACCCGACAGGATGCCGTGTCCAATGGCCAGGGCATTGGGCGCCTGGGGTTGGTCTATGGCCTGTATGGGGTGGGCTACATCATCCCGGCGACCTTCCTCTCGCAAATGGCCAGCGCACGGTTCCAGGGCCAGTGGCAGGCCGACCTGTTCTGGCCCGGCTTCGGCCTCGCCGCAGCACTGGGCGTGGCCCTGGTCAGCCTGCGCCGGCACACACCGGACGGCACTCGCCAATGGCTGATCGCAACCTTGTGGCTACAGGCGGCCGGTGTCTTCGCCTGCCTGTTGGGCAACGGCTGGGGATTGTTGCTGGGGGTAGTGCTGTGTGGCACGCCGTTCCTGTCCTGCATGCAACTGGTGATGCAGCGCTCCCGGGAACTGGCGCCCCAGGCAGCCCAACGCAATACCGGACTGCTCACCGCCTGCTTTGCCACAGGCCAGCTGAGCGGCCCCTTGCTGGCCGCCCTGAGCAGCCACTTCAGCGGCAGCTTGCAGCTGGCGTTGATGGTGGCCGGTGTTGGCCTGCTGCTCAGTGGTGGCCTGCTATTGGCCCGGCAACCCCAGGCCCGCTCGTGTACGGCACTGACCTGAGCGCACGCTCAGGACTCCCTGATGCTCTCCCAGAGCCGGGCGATCTCCTCGGCGCTGGCGGCCTCGACCCGGGCCAGGTCCATCGGATAATCGACTCCCGGATTCTCACTGAAGCGAGTCGCGGTGAACTGACCATTGCTGGCCCGCAGAACATAGCCGGTATCGCGACAGGCAGCACTGGCCAGGTAGATCACCCCGGGGCTGACCCATTCCGGCTTGAGGTCGCTGGGGGCTTGCGTTACCCCCCACATCCGGGTCTTGGCCACCGGCGAGACTGCATTCACCAGGATCCCATGCTCCAGGCCCTCCATGCTCAGGGCATTCATGATGCCCAACTGCGCCATCTTGCCCGCTGCGTAGGCTGCCAGGCCGGTCTGGGCGTATTGCTGGTACATGGCCCGATCGGATGTGGTCAGTACCACCCGTGGGGCCTCGGAGCGCTTGAGGTATTTCCAGGCATGCTTGCACAGCCAGATTGGGGCCTGGATGTTGACGTCCAGGGCTCGCTGGAGAAAGCCGGCCTCCGCGTCCTCGATCCCCTGGTACCCCACCCAGCCAGCGTTGTGAATGATGATGTCCAAGCCGCCGAAGGTCTCGACAGCCAGCTCCACCAACTGCCGGGCAACCTGTTCATCGGCCAGATCTCCAGCGTGGGCAATCACGTTCCGGCCCTGGGCTTTTAACCCCTCGGCAGCCTGGAAAGCCACCTGCATCTCGCTACCGGCACCGGACCGGTCCGTCCCCAAGTCGCTGATCACGACCTGGGCGCCCTGCTCGGCGAGGCTACAGGCATACGCCAGGCCCAGCCCTCTCCCGGCCCCAGTGACAATCGCGGTTTTTCCCTTGAAATCCATGATTCTTCCTTTGATGGCGATCTTGCACCTGATGACCCTGTGCATGGGAGCGGCTACATCCCCATGGAAATACAGGCACATCGCTGCGCCTGTGGTTGCGCGATGGCGCTGGTGCCTGAGTCGATCACAAGCACCAACCTGCGCGGCAAATTGGTGCTGTCGTGCCCAACGGCTGGGCGCAGGCCGGCCTGATCATCGGGAATGCGCAGGCCAGGCCCGCAGAGAGTCTTAGCTGAGTTCGATACGATCGGCGTGGATGACGATCTGCCCTTGCTTGTAGAGCGCGCCGATGGCTTTCTTGAAGTTGCCCTTGCTGACACCGAACAAACGACTGATCAACGCCGGATCGCTCTTGTCGCTGACAGCCAGGGTACCGTTGCTTTCCCGCAGCTTGGCCAGGATCTTGGCATTCAGGCTGCTGCCGGCCTGCTCGCCTACCGGTTGCAGGCTCAGGCTGACCTTGCCGTCGGCCCGCACTTCCTTGATAAAGCCCTTTTCCTGCATGCCTGGCCGCAGGAACTTGAACACTTCGTTCTTGTGGATCAGGCCCCAGTGCTTGTTGTTGATGATGGCCTTGAAGCCCATGTCGGTGGACTCCACCACCAGCAAGTCGACTTCCTGGCCAGCCTGGTAGTTGGCCGGCGTCTTGTCCAGGTAGCGATCCAGCCGAGCGGTGGCGGTGATACGGCGGGTATGGCGATCCAGATAGACGTGCACCACGCAGTAATCGCCGGCATTCAACTGGCGCTTCTCTTCCGAATACGGCAGCAGCAGGTCCTTGGGCAGTCCCCAGTCCAGGAATACGCCGATACTGTTGACCTCGACGACCTTCAGACTGGCAAATTCGCCTACTTGAACTTTCGGTTTCTCGGTCGTTGCAATTAACTTGTCGGTACTGTCCAGATAGACAAAGACATTCAGCCAATCTTCATCTTCGCTGGGAATATCCTTCGGAATATAACGATTGGGCAGCAATATCTCGCCATCCGCACCGCCATCCAGATACAAACCGAAGTTAGTATGCTTAACCACTTGCAAGCTGTTGTAGCGCCCGACTAAAGCCATTTCCAATACCCTCATTGCGTGGGCGGCATTCTACCTGTTTTCCATGTCCAGGTTGACGCTCGGGAGACGGCCATGGAGAAAATCCGCGCCAAGCCCCGGAGATTCCTGACCAGGCATCGCCTGGCGCTCCACTCGTCAGGCCGATCCGAGCTTGGGCAACGACAACAGCGCCAGCCCGGGCTGGCGCCCAAGGCCACAAGTCCTGATTTAAAACAGTGACTTATAAGGCTATTTGCAAGATAAATTCAGGAATAAGAAAGACCTGCGCTAGTGCGCCGGAGAATGCCCAACGGACAATTATCGAATAATTCTGTTAGGATGGCTGGCCAAATTAATTTTCCCGAAGGTTAAATGGCCGCCATGCGAGTAAAAGCATCCAACAGCAGTAAAGCAAAACCAGCTCCCGCCGTTGAAACCAGCGAATCCATCAACGAACAGATCGCAGCGTTCCTGAAATCCGGCGGCGAAATCCAGCAGATCGCCAAGGGCGTCAGCGGCCAGACTTTCAGCCCCTCCAAGCAGATCAGCCTCGGCAAGAAGTAACCCCTCGCGTATTGTCCTGGTCCCTCGGCGCTTACCCATGAAGCGCCAGGACTGGCACCTCTGCTACTCCTCCCTCCTTGGAAAACCGACGAACGGCCTCTATCCACAAGCGCAGGCCGGTATCCTTGCGCCCACGGAATAAACGTTTCAGCCCGCCTTCAGGTTGACACTCCACGCAGTTCAAGGAGTGCTGCATGCTCAAACCTTCAATTATGGCTTTGGCCCTGCTGCTGGCCTGCCCCTTGGCCCACGGCCAGATCTTCCAGCGCGAACTGGGCGACTTCGACCTCAAGCTCGGCACCAGCCCCAGCCGCAGCATGGCCCAAGGCCTGGTCAAGCCCGCCTCCAGCGGCTCCGTACACGGCGGTCTCGACCTGAGCCACGACAGCGGCTGGTACTTCGGCCAGTGGTCGCCGAGCATGGGCCTGAGCCCGGCAAGCCGTCTCGAGATGGATTCCTACCTGGGCTTCAAGCAACCGCTCGACCGGAGCCTGGGGTACGAATTGGGGGTGATCCACTACAACTACCCGCAACTGCGCACCCAGGACAGCAAGGAGTTCTACGGCGGCCTGACCCTGCTGGGCAGTCGGTTCGGCGCCGCCTTGAGCAATGACCCGGACCGGCGCAATAGCACGCTGTTCGCCGACCTGGGCGGCAATCCGCCGTTCGGCATCGGAGTCAGCGTCAAATACACCAACTACCGGCTCAACAACGCCGTGTCAGTGGCCAAGGGGGGATATGTGGCGGGCTTCAACGACTGGTCGATCAAGTTCTCGCGGCCCTGGTTGGGAATCGACCTGAACCTGATCTACAGCGATTCCAGCCTCAACGGCAGCAATTGCTCGGCCTATTCGGGGCACAACAGCCAATGCGACGGCTTGTTGACCTTCAAGGCCGAGCGGGCGCTCTACTAGTCAGTACGAGCGCTGAACTGCTGGGGGCCTTCCGGGTTCAGATGCAAGAACCGCACTCCCAGGGACTCGGATATGTCGCGCTGGCGCTGCCTGCTCATCCCGCTGCTGATTCTTGGTATGTCGCTCGCTGCCTGCAGCCGGGTCGGCCTGGCCTACCGCAACCTTGACGTCATCATCCCCTGGAGCCTCAACGACTACCTGGAGATGACCGGCGAGCAGAAAAGCTGGTTCGACCAACGCCTGCAGCAGCATCTGCACTGGCATTGCAGCACCCAGCTGCCAGGCTACCTGGACTGGCTCGACCGCTTGCAATTGATGGTCCAGGACAACCAGGTCAACGACCAGGCCCTGCAAGCACGCACGCAAGAGGCCAAGCAGGCCATTGCCGAAATCGCACGCCAGGTCGCACCGTCGGCCATAGAGCTGCTGCAAGGCCTGGACGATCAACAAGTGGCACAGTTGAACAAGTCACTGGCCAAGGATCTGCAGGAACGCCGCGAGCAGTACCTGGAACCGTCCCTGGCGCAACAGATCGAACAGCGCAGCCAACGCATGGACAAGCGCCTGAAGGCTTGGCTGGGCAGCCTGAGTCCGAGCCAGCAGCGACGTGTCGAACGGTGGTCCGTTTCGCTGGGGGAACAGAACCGGCAATGGATCGCCAACCGAGCCCACTGGCAGGCGCTATTTCGCGCCGCGGTACAACAGCGTCGGTCCAGCGACTTCCCACAACGCGTCGAGCAATTGCTGATCGAGCGTGAAAGCCTATGGACCGACGACTATCGCCAGGCCTACGCCCATACCGAGGAGGCTGCGCGCAGCCTGCTGGTCGACCTGATGGCCGATAGCAGCCCGGAACAACGCCAGCGCCTGCTGAAGAAGCTCGATGGCGTGCGCAAGGACTTCAGCGCCTTGAAATGCTTACAGAACGCCAGGCAGAACTGATTCAGGCAATCTGCGCCTTGGAGGCCAACTCGTCGAAGGTGGCAGGGTCCAGCGCGTCGACCTGCTCATCCAGCACTTGGCGTGGATGATCATTGCCCGGAATACTGCTGTCGAGCAGGCACAGCAGGCTCGAACCCCGTGGGGTGAGCATGAAGTTCTCGCCGTTGCCACCCTCCTGCTCCGGCCTGCTCTGGATGAAGTGCCGGTCCAGCAGCAGCTTTTCGTACTCGCTAGCGGTGGTCTTCAGTTCATCCAGGTTGCCCGTGGATTCACCTTCGGCGGCCATCGCCGCAGCATGCTGTTCGGCATAGGGCCGCGGAGTGAAACTATGGCCGGCGCCGTTCTGCACCTCGTGCAGCAAGCGCTCGATCAGATCCCAATTGTAAGTCGCCATGTTGATTCGCCCTCCAGGATGGAATGCCTTACCTGAGTTGTGACCCGTAGGCACACCAGCCGTTCAAGCCATTCGCACCACTGGGCAGCTTGTCGATCCGACGGTATGGCAAACGACTAGCGTGTGTAGGACCCATTCCACAGTTCGAGGAGAGACGTCATGGATATCAGCGATCATCCCGTGGTCACCCGGGAACAATGGCTCGAAGCACGCAAGCAGCATCTACTCCACGAAAAAGCCTTCACCCGCCAACGCGACCTGCTCAGCGCCGAACGCCGGGCGCTGCCGTGGGTGCGGATCGACAAGCCTTATCGTTTCCAGGGACCGCAGGGCACATTGAGCCTGGCGGACCTGTTCGGTGGCCGCAGCCAGTTACTGGTCTATCACTTCATGTTCGGTGCAGGCTGGGCGGAAGGTTGCAAGGGGTGCTCGTTCCTGGCCGATCATTTCGATGGTGCCAACCAGCACCTGGCCCATCACGATATAGCGCTGGTGGCGGTGTCCCATGCGCCCTACGAACAGTTCCAGGCTTTTCGCCAACGCATGGGATGGCAGTTCGACTGGGTCTCCAGCGCTGGCGAAGATTTCAACCAGGACTTCGGCGTCAGCTTCAGCAACGAGCAACGGGGCACTGCCACGGCCAGCTACAACTACGCGCCCATCAACAGCAACGAGGAAGAACTGCCCGGCCTGAGCGTGTTCTATCGCAACGAACAGGGCGAGATCTTCCATACCTACTCCACGTACACCCGGGGCCTGGATCTGCTGATAGGCACGTACAACTTCCTCGACCTGGCACCCAAGGGCCGTAACGAGGGGCCCATCATGAACTGGGTCCGCCATCATGACCGCTATGACGACACCCCCAGCAACCCGAAGGCACAGGGTTGCTGTTGCACGGATTGAACGCCCACTCGATCGGCAGCGAGACTGCGCTGGCAGTCCCGCTGCTGCGCCGACTAAGCTGTAGGCATGAGCCCCGCCTATCACAGCCTCCACGAATACACCCTGCGCATGAACCGGGTGCTGGAGCATATCGACCAGCATCTGGACCAGCCCCTGGAGCTGGCGGACCTGGCGCAGGTGGCCCATTTCTCGCCCTACCATTTCCATCGCCTGTTCAGCGCCTGGGTCGGCGAACCCCTGGGCGTCTACCTGCGACGCCGCCGCCTGGCTTGTGGCGCCCACCTGCTGGCCAGCCGGCCCGAGGCCTCGGTCCTGGAGATCGCCCTGGAGGTCGGTTTCGGTTCCGGCGAAGCCTTCTCCCGGGCATTCAAGCAACACTTCTCGGTATCGCCCAGCACCTGGCGCGATACCGAACCCAAGCGCTGGCACCGCCGCCTTGAAGACATCCGCGAACGACGCCTGCGGCAATTGCGCAATCCTGATCAGACCCACATCCCGGCCTTCGACGATCCTGACGCCTTCATTCACCTGAAGGAACTCACGATGAAGGTCACCATCAAGGAACTGCCACCCGTACGCGTCGCTTACCTGCGCTATATCGGCGCCTACGGGCCGGGGATCGGCCTGTTCTGGCAGCAGACCGTCATCCCCTGGATGGCCGAGAACGGGCTCATGGGCCGCGCACGCTACGGCATCGGCCATGACGATCCCTACGTCACCCCACCCGAAAAATGCCGCTACGATGCCTGCGTCGAAGTCCCCCTCGACTTCAAGGGCCGGGACTCTGCGGTCGTCACCACCCTACCCGGTGGCCTCTATGCGATCACTCACTACCAGGGCAAAGGCCCCGATATCGCCGATACCTGGAGCGAACTGTGCCGCGATTGGCTGCCCAAGAGTGGTATGCAGCCCGACGCACGGCCAGCCTTCGAGCTGTATCCGGTGGACGCCAGATACGATCAAACCGGCGATCTGGAGTTCGATATCTGCTTTCCGGTGAAAACGCTGTAGGCCATCAAAGGCCGAGAAACAACACGGGGGAGCCCATGCTCCCCCGTTGTTTTTGCCGGATGCACGGCAAGCAGGCTTGCCTCAACGCGACGGAATGGCCGTGATATCGCGAACGATGAAGCGCGGCAGAACCCGGACGTAGAACGTCTCCACATCGGAGTTACCGCTGTTGGTAATCACCCCGAGCATGGTTTTCATATTGCGCAACTGGCCCACGGCGCCGGCAGGCTGGAGGCCGTCGCGTTGTTGGGCGAAATGCAACACTTCGGCACCGGCACGCTTGACCTGGACCTTGTAGCCGAAGTCGACACTGGCCAGGATCGTATTGTCATCGACGATCTTGGACACCAGCCCACCTTGGGAATCACTGAGCCGCCGCTTGTACACCGCCTCCACATCCAGCAGGTAATCGGCACTGTCCTTGGTCGCGGCGTAGCGATTGGCATTGCCCAGTTGCTGGATCAGTTCCGTGCCCAATTGCTGGCGCAGTTTGTCCTCAGGCAAGAAACGCGGGCTCTCCCCGATCAATTGCAAATCAAAGTTATCGATCCAGTAGGTGGCGTCGGCAGGAATCTGTACGGGTTTGGACGAGATGTAGTAATCCGGCCGGGAGGCACACCCCACGAGAAGGACACAACTGAACAACAGGGACAGCAGGCGCATTAAGGATCTTCCTTGAAAGCGATTTCGTTGAGGTGCACTGGCTCGGATCAAGGAAATATGTCCAGGCGCTCGGCATTCGCCCCTGACCCGGAGCGGCGCGCGATACTAATTCGCCACTATCCAGGCGTCAATTGAACCTGGCCTCCAGAGCCGCCGTGAATAAGACCCGCCTCCAGCACGTGCGAGCCCCTGTAACGTCACACGCCCTCCCGAAGGCACCTGCCTGGGCTGATCCAACTGAACTTTGCCCATTCCAGGCGCCTCAACCGGATGTCCCCCTGCCTACAACATGAGGCACAGCCCATGAAAACCCTGAACCTGCTCACCCTCGCCGGCAGCCTGCTGCTGGCCCTGCCCGCCTGGGCCTGTACCCCGGACGAAGCCACCGCCAAGCGCGAGCAACTGGCCCGGGAAGTCAGCAAGATCACCGAGCAGAACCCGGCCAAGGCCAAGGAAATCAACGACGAGTTGCAGAAGATGAACCTGGGCAGCGCCAACAAGGACCTGCCCGACGATTGCCAGTTGATTGACCAACGCCTCAAGGAACTGGCCGACGCCGAGCAAAAAGCCGACCACTGAGGCCCAGGAAATGAAAAGCCCGGACCAGGTCCGGGCTTTCTAATGGCGATCAGGCCTGCACTTTACTCAGCGGCTGGTGCGGGCTTGCGGCGCTTGAGCGGCGCCAGGCCATCCTGGCTGACCAGAGCCGGGCTCTCACTCTTTGGCCGGTTGGCGCTCTTGCGCTTGGTTGGCGACTTGGCCAGGGCTTTTTTCTTGTCGCCCTTGGTATCGGTCTTTTTCTTCTTGGTCCCAGCAGCCTTGCCGGAGGCCTTGACCTTTTTCGGACCGCCGTAAGTGCCCTTGACTTCCTTGATGGTGCGGCGCTCGAAGCTCTGTTTGAGGTAGCGCTCGATACTCGACATCAGGTTCCAGTCGCCATGGCAGATCAGCGAGATGGCCAGGCCTTCGTTGCCAGCACGACCGGTGCGGCCGATACGGTGCACGTACTCGTCGCCACTGCGAGGCATGTCGAAGTTGATCACCAGGTCCAGGCCCTCGACGTCCAGGCCGCGGGCGGCGACATCGGTGGCCACCAGGATCTTCACCCCGCCCTGCTTCAGGCGATCGATGGCCAGCTTGCGGTCCTTCTGGTCCTTGTCGCCGTGGAGGACGAACGCCTTGTAGTCCTGGGCCACCAGGCGGCCGTAGATACGGTCGGCCATGACCCGGGTGTTGGTGAAGATAATGGCCTTCTGGTAGGTCTCGTTGGCCAGCAGCCAGTTGACGATCTGCTCTTTGTGCTGGTTGTGGTCGGCCGTGATGATCTGCTGGCGCGTGGTCTCGTTGAGCTGGCTGACGCTGTTGAGTTGCAGGTGCTCAGGGTTGTCGAGGACCTTGGCGACCATTTCCCGCAGGCCGGAACCACCGGTGGTGGCGGAGAACAGCATGGTCTGCTGGCGGCTCGGGCACTCATCCACCAAGCGTTGCACGTCTTCGGCAAAGCCCATGTCGAGCATGCGGTCGGCTTCGTCGAGCACCAGCACTTCCACTTCCTTGAGGTCCAGGTTGCCGGCATTGAGATGCTCCAGCAGGCGACCCGGGGTACCGATGAGGATATCCGGCACCTTGCGCAGCATGGCGGCCTGGACCTTGAAGTCTTCACCGCCGGTGATCAAGCCGGACTTGATGAAGGTGAACTGGGAGAAACGCTCGGCTTCCTTCAGGGTCTGCTGGGCCAGCTCCCGGGTTGGCAGCAGGATCAGGGTCTTGATGCTGACGCGGATTTTCGCCGGGCCGATCAGGCGATTGAGGATCGGCAGCATGAAGGCGGCGGTCTTGCCGCTACCGGTCTGCGCCGTCACCCGCAGGTCACGCCCTTGCAGCGCGAGCGGAATAGCCGCGGCCTGTACCGGAGTCGGCTCGACAAATTTAAGCTCGGCCACGGCTTTGAGCAGGCGTTCGTGCAGGGCGAATTGGGAAAACACGGGTGCTACCTCGAAGATGTGCAGAAAAACAGCTGCATAGGGTAACGGTTTCGGAGGCCCAGGCCGAGTTTCTTTGTGCAAACGGTGGCAAAGAGTTGGTTTTTTGTTAACCGATTTGTCCTCAACGGTAACTTTGCCGGGGTTCAATGCTCTAATCCCCTCTTTGTGCCACATAGAAGAATCGTTTTAGCCCATGGATTTCAAACAGCTCTGGCTCGATACCCAGGACCTCTGGGGAGCCCTCGACCAACACCCGCTCCTACACGCTGGCCTTGGCTTGACCCTGTTGCTGGTGGTCGCCCTGGTGCTCGGACGGGTAGCCCGCTATGTGGTCCTGCATGGTGTGCGACTGCTGGGCCGGCAACCCGCCCTGCACTGGCTCAACGACCTGCGCCAGAACAAGGTGTTCCACCGCCTGGCACAGATGACTCCCTCCCTGGTGATCCAGTTCGGCCTGCACCTGGTGCCTGAGTTGAGCAAGGCCAGCCTGCTGTTCCTGGGCAACCTGGCCATGGCCTTCACCATCCTGTTCCAGTTGCTGGCCCTGAGCGCCCTGCTCAATGCCCTGCTGGACATCTACGCCCGCACCGAACACGCCCGCACCCGCTCGATCAAGGGGTATGTGCAACTGGCGAAGATGGTGTTGTACGTATTCGGCGCCATCATCATCGTCGCCACCCTCATCGATCGCTCGCCGCTGTTGCTGCTCTCGGGCCTGGGTGCCATGTCGGCGGTGATCCTGTTGGTGTACAAGGACACCCTCTTGTCCTTCGTCGCCAGCGTACAACTGACCAGCAACGACATGCTGCGGGTCGGCGACTGGATCGAAATGCCCCAGGTGGGCGCCGACGGCGACGTGGTGGACATCACCCTGCACACGGTCAAGGTGCAGAACTTCGACAAGACCATCGTTTCCATCCCCACCTGGCGGCTGATGTCCGAGTCGTTTCGCAACTGGCGCGGCATGCAGCAGTCCGGCGGCCGGCGGATCAAGCGCAGCCTGTTCATCGATGCCAGCGGCGTACGCTTCCTGCATGACGACGAAGAAGCACGGCTGAGCGGGGTACGCCTGCTCACCGACTACATCGGGCGCAAACAGGCCGAGCTCAAAAGCTGGAACGAGGCCCAGGGCAACGTTGCCGCCCTGTCGGCCAACCGCCGGCGCATGACCAACCTCGGCACCTTCCGCGCCTACGCCCTGGCCTACCTGAAGAGCCACCCCGAGATCCAGCCGAACATGACCTGCATGGTGCGCCAGATGCAGACCACGGCCCAGGGCATTCCCCTGGAGATCTACTGCTTCACCCGCACCACGGTGTGGGCCGACTACGAGCGAATCCAGGGGGATATCTTCGACTACCTGCTGGCGGTGATGCCGGAGTTCGGCCTGAGCCTGTACCAGCAACCCAGCGGCAACGACCTGCGGGCCGGCCTGCTACCGGCAGTGCTGGGCGCCAGCCATATCGGCCCAAGCGAGAAACAGGCGCTCTGACAAATGCCGATCAGTTAAGGAAACGGTAGGAGCGAGGCTTGCCCGCGATGGGTTTCAGAGCGCTGCGTTTACCCCATAAACACGCGCCACCGTTGACGAGCATCGCGAGCAATCGAGCGTCGGCCGGCTGCTCCTACGGGGAGCACCTTGCTTAACTGACCGGCATCAGGCGCTGTGCCCCACCGCAAAACGCCTGGGCCACCCCGGCTCCCGGCGTTTTCAGGCAGCCGTCGGCGCTGCCTGCAACAGCGGATCGGGCTGAGGACGGCAAGCCATGAGGATGAACAGCACGGACAGCAACGCGCACGCAGCCCCCAGGCCAATCGCCGCGTCGTAGCCCTGGTACAGGTCGAACAACCAGCCGGCGAAACTGCCGCCCAGCAATGCCGCCACCCCCACCGACAGGTACAGGGCACCGAGGATAGCCCCCAGGTTGGCCGTGCCGAACCAATCGGCCGCCACGGCCGGGTAGAGCGAAATGCAACCGCCGTTGGCCACGCCAAAGCACAGGGCGAACAACGCCAGCGCCATGAAGCCATCGGCCACCAGCCACAGTAGGTTCAACAGCACCAGGAGCAAGGTCAGGGCGACCAGCAGGCGCCGGCTGCCGATCCGGTCGCCCAGGCTGCCGAGGAACAGGCGGCCACCGACGTTGCCGGCGCCGATCAGGCCAATCAACAAGTTGGCTTCGGAAACACCCAGCCCCGCCTGCCGGGCATAGGGGTTGATGTGCACCAACGCCACGAACAATCCCACCGAACCGCACAGGATCGCCGCGAAGTACCACCAGAAACGCGCCATGCCCAAGGCTTCGGCCAGGTGCAGACCGGACGGGGCCACCTGGGGCCGCTCGGCCATGGCAGGCAGGCCGTCCGCGAACAGCCCGAGCTCCTGGGGGCCGCTGCGGATCAGCGCCGTGGCAGCCAGGCCAAGCAACAGGATCGCGCCGGCGAAGATCTGCAGGGTCGCCTCCCAGGAAAAATGCTCCATCAGCCAGCCGGCCAGCAATGGCCCGGCAAAGGTCCCGACCCCGGTTCCCGCCAGGGCAAGGCCCGAAGCCTGGCTGCGCCGGCTGACGAACCAACGCTGGACCACCGCCACCGCCGGCACATACACCAGGCCGACGCCCAGCCCCACCAGTACGCAGAAGCACAGCAGGAACCACCACAACGACCCGGACGCCAGGCTCGCGCAGAAAAACCCCAGGGCCAGGGACAGGATGCCGACCCCCACCACCCGCCGGGTGGAAGTGCGATCGGCCAGCACGCCAGCGACAACCCCCATGGCGTAATAGATCAACGCCGTCAGGGAAAACACCGAGGCCACGGAAAAGCTCCCCACTGCGAAATTGGCCTGGATCTGCGAGAAGAACGCACCGAAGGAATAGGCACCGCCAAAGATCAGCGCCAGCAACACATGGGTGGCCAACACCACATACCAGCCGTGGAATACCTGGAACTTCATGGCACAACGCCCTCCCTTGCCAGGAACTGGCGTCAGCAAAGCCAGCTCATCTTGTAATGTCTTGTATATACATATGAATGCAATTTTATGGCCAGACGCGTCACCGAGCGCTCGTCTCTTCTCTTGACTCATCTAACTCATTGTTTCCAATTGAAAAACAGAAACAAAAAAAGAACCCGCCGATAGGGCGGGTCCTGGACAGAGCCTCGTTCCTGGGGATAGGGGTAACAGCTGCGTAGAACCGCTACCCCATCTCGCTGGCGCCCGTAACCTTCACGCCGTGGCCACCCTGCGCTGGCCATGGCGGCTAACCCACACCGCCAGCAGGATCACCAATCCGCCGAGGGCCAGGCGGCCCAGGTCTTCATGGCGGTTCCAGATCAGCAAATTGAGCAGCAGGCCCACCGGCACATGCAGGTTGTTCATCACCGCCAGGGTCGCGCCGGTGACCAGGCACGCGCCCTTGTTCCACCAGTACAACCCCAGCGCCGTGGCTACCAGCCCGAGGAACAGCAGCACCGCCCAGGTCACCGGGGCATCCGGCAGGAAGTGCGCCTTGCCGAACAGCAGGAATGCCGGCAGCACCACCAGCAACGCGCCCAGGTAGAAGTAGCCGAACCGCCGGTAGTGCGGCAGGTCGCTGGGATAGCGCGCCACCAGATGCTTGTACAGCACCTGCCCGGCGGCATAGGTGAAGTTGGCCAGTTGCAACAGCAGGAAGCCCATGAAGAAGTCCGGGTTGATCCGGTCGTAGCGAATCACCGCGGCACCCGCCACCGCCACCAGGGCCGCGAGCAAGCCCCAGGGATTGAAGCGCCGGTTCAAGGCGTCTTCGATCAGGGTCACGTGCAACGGCGTGAGAATGGTGAACAACAACACTTCCGGCACCGTCAGCACCCGGAAGCTCAGGTACAGGCACACATAGGTGATGCCGAACTGCAGCGCACCGATCAGCAGCATGCCGCGCATGAAGGCCGGTTCCACCCGGCGCCAGCGAGTCAGCGGGATGAACACCAACCCTGCCAGCAGCACCCGCACCAGCACGGCAAAGTAGCTGTCGACATGCCCGGCCAGGTACTCGCCGATCAGATTGAAGGAAAACGCCTGGATCAGGGTGACAACCAGTAGATAGCCCATGCTCGCCTCATCGTTGGATGGCGGCGACGATAACGGTTTTGCCGGCGCGGGTGAAATCACCAGCAAAAAAAAGCCCGATCTCGCGAGGCGTTCGATCGGGCATTGGCACTGAAGGAGCACCCAGTGCAAAGGGAGGTTCTATGTGCGGACCTGCTTGAAGGGGCACACAGGAGCTACTTGAACATCCAGCGATTACCTGGGGATTAACGCCTCAGGCCACCTGGGCCAGCCGGGCGTTGGCCTGGTTCAGGCCCTTCTCGTGGAAATCGCCGCCCAGGTTCAGGCCCTCGGCATGGATGAACTGCACGTCGTGGATCCCAATGAAGGCCATGACCTGGCGCAAGTAGGGTTCCTGGTGATCGGTGCTGCTACCGGCGTAGATCCCGCCCCGGGCAGTCAGGACATAGGCGCGCTTGCCAGTGAGCAAACCCTGGGGACCGGTCTGGGTGTACTTGAAGGTCACCCCGGCACGCAGCACATGGTCGAGCCAGGCCTTGAGCGTGCTGGGGATGGCGAAGTTGTACATCGGCGCGGCCATCACCAGTACGTCGGCGTCCAGCAGCTCTTGGGTCAACTCGTCGGAACGTTGCAGCGAGTCCTGCTCGGCCGCGCTGCGTTGCTCGGCGGGTTTCATCCAGCCGCCCAGCAGGTTGGCATCCAGGTGCGGCACCGGGTTACGGGCCAGGTCGCGCACAGTGATCGAATCGGCCGGGTGAGCAGCCTGCCATTGCTGGATAAAGGTCTGGGTCAGTTGGCGGGAAACGGAATCTTGCTGGCGGGCACTGCTTTCAATGATCAGGACGCGGGACATGGCTGAAGCCTCCATCGGGGTATGCGTAAGTCGATGGGGCGCAGATTAAACAGAGAGATATCGATGAAAAAGCGCAAATAACTGCTATAACCAATCAATAAATTCGTTTATAAGCGAACCCAGTCCCGTCACGATCGACAGGACCGGCATCACGGCGGTCATTTGGCCTGGCATTTCAGGTCCAGGCGCAACTTGATGATGTTGCGGTTGAACTTGACGGTCACGCTGCGGCTCTTGCCGGCGGCGACTTCCACCTTGCGAGTACGCGGTGATTCGGGACCGTTGCGAAAAACCACCGAGCACACGGCATCGGTCTTGCCGTAGTTGTTCAACTGGATCGAGCCAATGTCGGCGTCGGTATCGTAGGTGGTGTAGTCGATGCTCAGGCCATTGAGTTGCTTGTCGACATCGATGGGATAAGCCCAGGCGCTCAAGGGCAGCAGGGCCAGCAACACACAACAGAATTTTCTCATTCGGCGGTCTCCGGTAAGGAACGCCAGCTTAGGACAAGAGGAGCCCCTCATGAAAGCGCCCCGCGTGACCCTGGATCAATGGCGCACCCTGCAGGCCGTAGTCGATCATGGAGGCTTCGCCCAAGCCGCCGAGGCCCTGCACCGCTCGCAATCCTCGGTCAGCTATACCGTGGCACGCATGCAGGACCAGCTCGGTGTACCCCTGCTGCGGATCGATGGCCGCAAGGCCGTGCTCACCGAGGCCGGAGGCGTACTGCTGCGCCGCTCCCGGCAACTGGTGAAACAGGCCAGCCAGCTCGAAGACCTGGCCCACCACATGGAGCAAGGCTGGGAAGCCGAGGTGCGGCTGGTGGTGGATGCCGCCTACCCCAATGCACGGCTGGTCCGCGCCCTCACCGCCTTCATGCCGCAGAGCCGCGGCTGCCGTGTGCGCCTGCGCGAGGAAGTGCTGTCTGGAGTCGAGGAAGTGCTGCTCGAAGGCGTCGCCGACCTGGCCATCAGCGGCTTCAATATTCCAGGTTACCTGGGCACCGAGATGAGTTCGGTGGAGTTCGTCGCCGTGGCCCATCCGGAACACGCCCTGCACCGCCTGCAACGGCAGTTGCACTTCCAGGACCTGGAAAGCCAACTGCAAGTGGTGATTCGCGATTCCGGCCGCCAACAACCGCGGGACGTGGGCTGGCTGGGTGCCGAGCAGCGCTGGACGGTTGGCAGCCTGGCCACCGCGGCGAAGTTCGTCAGCAGCGGCCTGGGCTTCGCCTGGCTACCACGGCACATGATCGAGCGCGAGCTGCACGAGGGCCTGCTCAAGGTGCTGCCCCTGGACCAGGGCGGCAGCCGCCATCCGACGTTCTTTCTCTATTCCAACAAGGACAAACCCCTGGGCCCGGCGACGCAGATCCTCGTGGAACTGTTGCGCACCTTCGACACCGCGCCCCTGGATGCGCCCTTTGCCGCACCCGAGCAAGCCTGACGTCCCATTTACCAGAACAGGAGTTCTGCCATGGCGTATTTCGAACATGAAGGTTGCACCCTGCACTATGAGGAATACGGCCGGGGCGAGCCCCTGCTACTGGTCCACGGCCTGGGCTCCAGCGCCCAGGACTGGGAAAAACAGGTCCCGGAACTGGCGACCCGCTATCGCCTGATCATCCCGGACGTGCGCGGCCATGGTCGCTCCGACAAGCCTCGGGAGCGCTACAGCATCCCGGGCTTTGCCGCCGACCTCATGGCCCTGGTCGACCACCTGGGCCTGGGGCCGGTGCATTATGCCGGACTGTCCATGGGCGGCATGATCGGCTTCCAGTTGGCCGTGGACCAGCCACAGCTGTTCAAGAGCCTGTGCATCGTCAACAGCGCACCGCAGGTCAAGCTGCGCTCGGCCGACGACTACTGGCAGTGGTTCAAGCGCTGGAGCATGGCCCGCCTGCTGAGCATGGCGGCCATCGGCAAGGCCCTGGGCCAACGATTGTTTCCCAAGCCGGAGCAAGCCGAGTTACGGCAGCAGATGGCCGAACGCTGGGCAAAGAACGACAAACGTGCTTATCTCGCCAGCTTCGACGCCATCGTCGGCTGGGGAGTCCAGGAACGTCTGGGCCGTATCACCTGTCCAACCCTGGTCGTCAGCGCCGACCACGACTACACCCCGGTGGCGCTCAAGGAGGCTTACGTCAAACTGCTGCCGGATGCGCAGCTGGTGGTGATCGAGGACTCCCGACACGCCACACCGCTGGACCAACCGCAGCGCTTCAACCAGACCCTGCTGCACTTCATCAATACAGTCGACACCACCACCCAGGATCACTGACCCATGCTGAAAAAAATCGCCCTCGTCGCCGGCTCCGTGCTCTTTGCCGCCAACCTGATGGCCGCACAACCGGCCAAGGCACCCCACGTCATGCTGGACACCAGCTTCGGCAAGATCGAAATCGAACTGGATCCGGTCAAGGCGCCGGTTTCCAGCAAGAACTTCCTCGACTACGTCGACAGCGGCTTCTACACCAACACCATCTTCCACCGAGTGATCCCGGGGTTCATGGTCCAGGGTGGCGGCTTCACCGCCCAGATGGTGCAGAAGGACACCCGTGACCCGATCAAGAACGAAGCCTCCAACGGCCTGCACAACGTGCGCGGCACCCTGGCCATGGCCCGGACTTCCAACCCCAACTCGGCCACCAGCCAGTTCTTCATCAACGTTGCCGACAACGCCTTTCTCGACCCGGGTCGCGATGCCGGCTACGCGGTATTCGGCAAGGTGGTGAACGGCATGGAAGTGGTGGACCAGATCGTCAACTCCCAGACCACCACCAAGCAAGGCATGCAGAATGTCCCGGTCGACCCGGTACTGATCAAGTCGGCCAAGCGCCTCGACTGAATCTCGCAGCCTGTCCCGACGGCGGCGCCTATCCGGCGCCCCGTCCGCTTTAGCACAGGAGAGCCCGCACAACGGGCTGCAGAACCCATGCTCTATCGTCGTTTCGAACAACTGATCGATATCTTCCGCGACACCCCCGCGACCACCCCGCCCAACCGGGTCCTGCCCTTCTACTTCCATTACATCAAGCAAGTCTGGCCCAGCTTCGTCGCGCTGCTGGTGGTCGGGCTGTTCGTGGCGCTGATCGAGGTGTCGCTGTTCAGCTACCTGAGCACCATCATCGACCTGGCACAGGGCACGCCCAGCATCCAGGTATTCAGCGACCATGGCCTGGAACTGGCCTGGATGGCCGTCGTGGCCCTGTTGCTGCGCCCGTTGATGGTGTGCCTGCACAACCTGTTGATCCACCAGGCCATCAATCCCGGCATGACCAGCCTGATTCGCTGGCAAAACCACAGCTACGTGCTGCGCCAGAGCCTGAACTTCTTCCAGAACGACTTCGCCGGGCGCATCGCCCAGCGCATCATGCAGACCGGCTACTCACTGCAGGATTCCTCGGTGCAGGTGATCGACGCCCTGTGGCACGTGACCATCTACGCCGTCGGTGCCCTGGTGCTGTTCGCCGACGCCGATTGGCGCCTGATGATTCCGCTGCTGTTGTGGATCGTCGGTTTCATCGGCGCCATGCGCTACTTCGTGCCACGCATCCAGAAGCGCTCGGTGGATGCCTCCGATGCCCGCTCCAAGCTCATGGGACGGATCGTCGATGGCTACACCAACATCGCCACCCTGAAGCTGTTCGCCCACACCCATTTCGAACAGAGCTACGCCCGCGAAGCGATCGCCGAGCAGACCGAGAAAAGCCAGCTGGCCGGGCGCGTGGTGACCTCCATGGACGTCGCCATCACCAGCCTCAACGGCCTGCTGATCACCAGTACCACGGGCCTGGCCCTGTGGTTGTGGAGTCAGTCGCTGATCAGCGCCGGAGCCATCGCCCTGGCCACCGGCCTGGTCATTCGCATCGTCAACATGTCCGGCTGGATCATGTGGGTGATCAACGGCATCTTCGAGAATATCGGCATGGTCCAGGACGGCCTGCAGACCATCGCCCAGCCCCTGCAACTGACCGACCGCGAAGCGGCCCCCAGGCTTGAGGTGAACAAGGGCGGGGTGAGCTTCGAGCACGTCGAGTTCCACTATGGCAAGGCCAACCGGGTCATCAGCGACCTCAACCTGCAGATCCGCCCTGGAGAAAAGATCGGCCTGATCGGTCCGTCGGGAGCGGGCAAGTCGACCCTGGTCAACTTGCTGCTGCGCCTCTACGACCTGCAGGGCGGGCAGATCCTGATCGACGGCCAGGACATCGCCGGGGTGACCCAGGAAAGCCTGCGCGAACGCATCGGCATGATCACCCAGGACACCTCGCTGCTGCATCGCTCCATCCGCGACAACCTCTTGTATGGGCGGCCCGAGGCCAGCGACGAGGAACTCTGGGAAGCGGTGCGCAAGGCCCGCGCCGACGAGTTCATCCCACTGTTGTCCGATGCCCAGGGCCGTACCGGCTTCGATGCCCATGTGGGCGAGCGCGGGGTCAAGCTGTCCGGGGGCCAGCGCCAGCGCATCGCCATTGCCCGGGTACTGCTCAAGGACGCGCCGATCCTGATCATGGACGAGGCCACCTCGGCCCTGGACTCGGAAGTCGAGGCCGCGATCCAGGAAAGCCTGGAGACCCTGATGCAGGGCAAGACCGTGATCGCCATTGCCCACCGGCTCTCCACCATCGCCCGCATGGATCGCCTGGTGGTGCTGGAACAGGGCCGCATCGCCGAGACCGGCACCCATGCCGAGCTGCTGGCCCACGGCGGTTTGTATGCGCGGCTGTGGCAGCACCAGACCGGAGGTTTTGTCGGCATCGACTGAAACCTGCAGGTGCTGCGTGTCGCCGCTGCCGCAGGCTGCGCACGGGCGCGTAGCGGCCGCAAGATCGGATAGCCGCCGCCATCGTTGGAAGGCCCTGCGGGCCTTGGCGCAGCTTCGCAGGCTCAGCAGCGGCTACAGGGTCTGCACAACCTCCTGAAAAGACGCCAGCCCCCAGCCCACGGGGCCTGGCGTTTTTCATGGGCCAGTGGAATTGCCACCAAAGCCTGCTGTACTGAGGCTAGGTTCCAGAGTGAAACCTGTTGTTGAACTGCGGGATGCATAACGGCGATATCGCGTTGATAGGTACACCTATCAAGGACTCTTCCCATGTCTTTGTTCAAGCGCTCCATGACTGAAATGCTCGGTACGTTCTGGCTGGTGCTGGGCGGTTGCGGCAGTGCCGTGCTCGCAGCGGCGTTTCCCAACGTCGGCATCGGACTGCTGGGGGTCGCCCTGGCCTTCGGCCTGACCGTCCTGACCATGGCCTTCGCCATTGGCCACATCTCCGGTTGCCACCTCAATCCTGCGGTGTCCGTGGGCCTGGTGGTGGGGGGACGCTTTCCGGCCCGGGAACTGCCCGCCTATGTGGTGGCCCAGGTGATCGGCGCCGTGATCGCCGCGGCGCTGCTGTACTTCATCGCCAGCGGCAAGCCCGGCTTCGAGTTGGCGTCGGGGCTGGCATCCAACGGTTATGGCGAACACTCGCCCGGTGGCTACTCGATGGCTGCGGGTTTCGTCTGCGAACTGGTGATGACCGGCATGTTCGTGGTGATCATCCTCGGCGCCACCGACAAGCGTGCCCCGGCGGGGCTGGCACCCATCGCCATCGGCCTGGCGCTGACGCTGATCCACCTGATCTCGATCCCGGTGACCAACACCTCGGTCAACCCCGCCCGCAGTACCGGCCCGGCCTTGATCGTCGGCGGCTGGGCCCTGCAGCAGCTGTGGATGTTCTGGCTGGCGCCGATCCTCGGTGCGGTGGTCGGCGGCGTGGTCTACCGCTGGCTGGGCAAGGAAGACAGCTGAGGCTCAGGCCTGGCGATAGGGCAAGGCGTCCCGGGACTCTTCGGCATAGGCCCGGACGCCCGCCCGCTCCTGCTGGAGAAAATCCTGCACCGCGGCCTTGAGCCCGGGATGGCGCAAGTAGTGCCAGGAACGCGTGAGCACCGGTTCGAAACCACGAATCAGCTTGTGCTCGCCCTGGGCTCCGGCATCGAAACGCTCCAGCCCATGGGCGATCGCATACTCCATGCCCTGGTAGAAGCACGTCTCGAAATGCAGGCGGTCGAACTCTGCCAGGCATCCCCAGTAGCGCCCATAGAAACTGCCGCCGCCCACCAGGCTGAAGGCCATGGCCACCGGCCGGCCACCCTGGCGAGCCAGGACCACGCGGATCGCCTCCGGCATGCGCTGGGCCAGCAGGCTGAAGAAGTCGCGGGTCAGGTAGGGTGACTGGCGGCGCACCGCATAAGTATTGGCGTAGCAGGCGTAGACGAAATCCCACTGGGCCTCGCTGAGCTCGGCCCCCTCCAGCCACTGGAAGTCCAGGCCCTGCCCCGCCACCTGCTCGCGCTCCTTGCGCATCTGCTTGCGTTTGCGCGAACTCAAGACATCGAGGAAATCCTGGAAGTCACGGTAGCCGCGGTTGTGCCAGTGGAACTGGCAGCCCAGGCGCGGCAACCAGCCCGATTGCAGCTCCAAGGCCTGGTCGCTGAAATCGTCGGTGAAATTCACGTGGGCACTGGATAGCCCTTCGATCTCCAGGTAGCCCGGCAGGCTCTTGAGCAGCTCGAAGGCATCGGCCTGGGTCGCCGCCAGTACCCGCGCACCGCTTACCGGGCTGAACGGCACCGCAGTCAACAGCTTGGGGTAGTAGTCGATCCCGGCTCGCTCACAGGCATCCGCCCAACCATGGTCGAACACGTACTCACCGTAGGAATGCCACTTGCGGTAGCTGGGCAGCGCCGCCAACAGCCGGCCGTCCTCCACGTGCAGCAGGTGCTCGGCCTGCCAGCCGGAGCGAGGGCCGAGGCTGCCACTGTCTTCCAGGGCACTGAGAAAGGCATGGCGCACGAAAGGTTGCCCGTCCTTGAGCAGCCCATCCCATTGCAAAGGATCGACGGCAGACAGGCTGTTCAAGGGTTGCAGCGGCATCAGGGTCCCCAGGCATCAAATCGAACGACCCGGCGAGTATCCCCCATCGCCGGGCTCGCCGAAACACTCAGGCATGCCCCAGGTGTTCGGCCAGGAAGTCGATGAAAACCCGGGACTTGCGCGGCAAGTGCGGGCTATTGGGAAACAGCACATGCACCGGCTGCCGGGCCAGGCTGTACTCGGGCAACACACGCACCAGGCGCTCATCGGCCAGGTCGTCCAGGACCATCCATTCCGGCAATACCGCCAACCCCAGCCCGGCCAGGGCCATGGCACGGATGGCCGTCGCCGAGTTCGATTCGTGCCCAGGGGTCATCCGCACCTGCACCTCGCCACGACGCGGATGGCCGAAGGTCCAGGCCGGCGGCCCGGCAAGATTGCTGTTGCCTATCCAGGGGCAAGCCGCGAGATCCTCGGGTTGGGCCACCGCCAGGCTCGCCAGCAGCACCGGGCTGGCCACCAGGACAATGCCGTAGTCGGCCAACTGGCGCCCCTTGAATCCGGAGTCCGCCAGGTGGCCCAGGCGAATCACCAGATCGAGTTTTTCCGCCACCAGATCGTTCAGCGATGAATTGAAGTGATAACTCAAGCGCACCTCGGGATAGCGTGCAGTGAACAGAGGCAGCAATGGCAGGATGTAGGCCTGGGCATACTCGGCGGTGGAACTGATGCGCAACTTGCCCGATACGCGGTTGCGCCCATGCAGCACGTTATCGAAAGCCGTATCGATATTAGCGACAATCCCCTTGAACTCGTCGTAAAGATCCTGCCCGGTTTCGGTGAGGGCGATATGCCGTGTGGTACGGGTCAGCAAGGGGGTCGCCAAGACCTGCTCCAAAGTCTTCACATGCAGGCTGGCCATGGCCTTGCTGATACCAAGGTACTGCGCCGCACGGGTGTAGGAAGCAAAGTCCACCACCGCGAGAAAGGTCTGTACTCGATGCAACTGGCCGTGAAGGCTTTCATTCATTGTCAAGATTCCAAAAACAATGAATCAAGTATAGGCGCCTCGACAGGCTCGGCCCAGCCTCCCTAAGCTGCCGGCCAAACAGGAGGCGACATGACCTATAGATACAAAGTGGCGGTGGTATTCCTCCTCGGCTTCTTCATCGATTGCATCAACATCTTCATGTCGGCGGTGGCCCTGCCCAGCATCGCCGAGCACCTGCAAGTCTCCAGTGCCAGCGTGGCCTGGGTGGCCAACGCCTACATCCTCGGCCTGACCCTGGTGATTCCCATCAGTACCTGGTTGGCAGGACGCTTCGGCCACCGGCAGATCATTGCCGCTTCGATGTTGTTGTTCAGCCTCGCCGGGCTGTTGTGCGGGCGAGCCGACTACTTTGCATCCCTGGTGTTCTGGCGCCTGGTCCAGGGCATGGCCGGCGGACTGCTGATTCCCCTCGGACAGGCCTTGACCTTCAACCTGTTCCAGGGCCCGCAACGAGCACGGATCTCGACCCTGGTAATGGCAGTGGCCCTGCTGGCCCCGGCCTTGTCGCCAACCCTGGGCGGGGCCATCGTCGACCACAGCTCCTGGCGCTGGGTGTTCTTCGCCAGCCTGCCGCTCTCGTTGCTGACGGCCGTGCTCGCCTGGTGCTGGATCGGTAACCAGGACCAACCGCCACCGGCGCGGCCCGACGTGCGTGGCCTGCTGTTGGTGAGCGCCGCCCTGGCCGGCCTGCTGCTGGGCATGTCGCTGTATGGCAGCGGCTATCCGGCCTACCAGGCCCTGGCCTGCCTTGCTGGCGGCCTGCTGTCTGCCGTGGGGTATGGCCTGCATTGCCGCCGCTGCCCGCAACCCATCGTCGACCTGCACCTGCTGCGCAATGTGCGCCTTGGGCTGTCGGTGGGTATCTACCACGCTATTCCCGGGATCTTCACCGGGGTCAACCTGCTGAGTCTGTTCTTTCTCCAGGACAACCTGCACCTGAGTGCCCAGCAGAGCGGCATGTTCATGTTGCTCTACGCCGCTGGCGCCCTGCTGGCGATGCTGGCCTGCGGGCGCTTCTACAACAGGCTCGGCGCCGCCCGGCTGTTCGCCATCGCCCTGGTGCTACACAGCGCCGGCATCGCCACCTTGTGCTGGGTCGACGCGAGCCGCGACCTGCCCTTGCTCATCGGTGCCTACCTGCTCATGGGCCTGGGTGGCGGCGCCGGCGCCAATACCGCACAGACCACCGCCCTGCTGGACTTCAGCGGCAGCGACACGCACCAGGCCAGCGTGATCTGGAACATCAACCGGCAGATGGCCTTCAGCCTTGGCGCGGCCTGGCTGCTGATGCTCTACAACCTGTTGCTCGGACACCTCCCGGCCACCAGCGCCTTTCACCTGAGCCTGCTGCTGGCCGCCCTGGCCGGGCTGCTCCTCCTGCCGTTTCTAGGCAAGCTCAACCCACAGAAGAAGGTCCTTCATGCACCAGTCGATCGTTAAACAGGCACTGCACAGCGTTCACCAGATCCACCAGTTGATCCATGACGTCTTCACTCACTCCCAGGGTGACGGCGCGGCGCAGGTCGAACAGGTCATGGCGCTGCTGGCCGAGGATTTCCAGATGGTCACCACCGCGGGTGCCATGGCCGATCGTGAGCAAGTGAAGCAACTGTTCCGCGGCGCCCTGGGCGCCCGCCAAGGCTTGCAGATCGAGGTCAGCGAGCTGCATTGCGTCTGGCAGGAAGGCCAATGTGCAGCGATCCGCTACAAGGAAACCCATCGCCTGGAGCACGTGCAGACATCGCGCCTGTCGCTGGCGCTGATCCGTGTCCAGGACGACTCGGCCCAGTGGTTGTACCTGCATGAGACAACCTGCCCTTGAGGCCATTGCCGTAGCTGCGGGCAAAAAAAACCCCGCCGGGGCGGGGTCAAAACGAGAGGAGCTATAACGGATGAGAAAGAGCTCTACTGTGTTGCAACAGCCTTAGAACACGTACTGCACACGGGCTACGAGGGCATCGCCGCTGTCATCGCCAACGCTGTTGGTGATCTTGTCGGTGTTGACCTTGATGTAGTTGGCCGAGACCTTGATCGCTTCGTTGGCATACCAGTTGACACCGATGGTGTTCATGGTGGCCTTGGCATCGCCCACTTCACGGGTGGCGGTGGACGTCACGATGTTCTTGTCATCGACCTTGATGTTGTCGTAGCGGTAGAAGACTTCCCAGGCACCGTACTGTTTGTTCTCGGGCTTGATGGTGTCGAACTTGGCGCCATCGAGCTTGTACACGCGGGACTCGCCGGTCAGGGTGTAGGCCAGTTGGCCGTAGAAACCGGTGGCCTTGACGTCCTGGTAAGCGGCGCTGTCGGCCTTCATCTTGCGAGTCAGGTACTCGGCCTGGGCCGAGAACGGGCCTCTGGCGAAGGCGAATTCACCACCGAACACACGGTCGTTGTCGTAGGCACCCGCCGCGGTCAGGTTCGAGCCGTTGAGGCCCGCGCCGCCGCCGAAGGTGGCACGGTTGCCGTTGCTGCCGGCATCGTTGCCGCCGTTGGTGGCGATGCCGCGAACACCCAGGCGTGGACGGATCCGCGAGTCGAAGGCGGTGTCGCTAAGGTCACGGCTGGCGAAATCCAGGCCGAAGTGCAGGACGTTGCCGGTTTCATGCATCGGGGCGAACACCGCACGGGCGTTGAACTGCTTGACGCTGTCGCCGTCGCTGTCGTTGATGTCCTTGGCGGACACGCTACCGGACAGGTAGGCCATGTCGGCCACCACCGAGCTCACCTGCAGGCCCATGCCGTTCTCGTGGGAGTTGACCCAGTCGGCCAGCTCGTAGGCGGCATTACGCTCCATGGCGGTGACCCACTTGGAGCTGGTGGCTTTTTCCAGGCCGAAGTCCGCATCGAAACGACCGCCACGGATGGTCACCGGCTTGAAGCCCACATAGGAGATGGTCGCTTCGTCGAAGTAACCGTCATCGGAAGTGCCCGAGTTGTGGGAGAAGTCGTAGTTGATCTGGTATTTCCAATCCTTGTAGGCGGTGCCGCCCAATTCCAGATAGGCGCGGCGGAAGTAGGCGCCGTCACCGCTGTTCCCATTCTTGGTATAGAACCCGTCGAAACGGCCATAGTCGGCTTGCAGGCGACCGCCCAGCTTGAAGCTGAAGGCCGAGTCGGTGGTAGCAACCTCAAGGCCGCCCTTGGTTTTGACTACGATATCGGCGCCGTCGGTGGTGACGGTGCCAGCGAAAGCCTGGGCGGTCACTGCCAGGGCCAGGGCGCTGGCGGCAAAACCGGCGAAGTGCTTACGGATCATCGAAGAGTTCCCCTAATTGGTGGTCTGTAGCGTTGGAAAACACGCGGACTGGGCCGCTGGTGTCGGGGGGAATCTTGGGGTCCGAGGATTTCAGCCAGGTTGCTGGAAAATAAAGATTTGATTACAGAGGAACTTTTTTACTTCGAAAAGAAATAAGGCAAAAGGCCCGTTCTAGAGCGGTTTGCGGCTGTTTTCAGGGACAATGCCAAAGATGACGACAGTGTTATTTTTGTGCGGGCCGACGTGCAACGAGCACAACGGAAGCGGGAATCACGGACGTGATTCCCTGGCAGGAACAGGCAGAAAAACATCGCGGCGGATGCCTGGCGACATCCGCGGCTTCATGACGATCAGCGCTCGCGCTTACTCTCGGCGGCCAAGCGTTCGGCCAGCTCGTCGAGACCTTCCAGCGGTGGTTCCGGCAACACGCGCAAGGTGGCCTGCAGCAGGCGCATCTGGCGAATGAAACGCCGGCAATTGGGGCAGAACAACAAGTGATGGCGGACCATCAGGCGTTCGCGAAAGCTCAATTGGCCATCGAGATAATCGCTGGATCGCGCCACTTGTTCCTTACAGGTCAGCATTGGCCGGTCTCCTCAAAATGCTCCACCGTGGCGAAGACCTTCAGACGCGCCCGGTGCAGCAGCACCCGGACATTGGATAGCGTGATCCCCAGAAGATTACAGATCTCTTCCAGTTCCAGGCCCTGGCGCTCGCGCAGCATCAGCACACTGCTTTGCAGTTCGGAGAGGCTGAGCAGGGTGTGCTCCAGGCAATCGCGAAGTTCCGCTTCAGTCAACAGGGCTTCGGGGGTGTCCTCGTGCCAGGCGAAGGGCGCCACCAGCCAGTGGCCATCGGCGGAAGAGAAACGCTCGTCGCCCACCGTGCCATGGGGCGCGGGCAGGTCGTCGAGCAGGACCTCCCGGCGATTCTGCTTGTAGCGGCCCTTGGCGGCGTTGGCGGTAATGGTCAACAGCCAGGTCTTGAGGCTGGAACGCCCCTGGAAGCCCGGCAGGTTGCGCACCACCGAAAGCCAGGCATCCTGCACCACCTCATCGGCATGCCGGTTGCCGACAATGGCGTAGGCCACCGCGCGCATGGCGCTCTGGTAGGTGGCGACCAGTTCCTTGTAGGCCTTCTGTTCGCCCGCGAGCAGGCGCTCGAGCAGTTGCGTGTCGTCAGCAGCGGCCATTCATGCCTCGTTCAATCATGCGGGTTTGCCCGGGTAAGACGCGCCGTAGAGCCGTCGCGCCACACCCGGCCCACGTGGATCAACGCTTGCGCAGAAGGACGCTGCCGATGGAGTAGCCCGCACCGAAGGAGCTGAGCACCGCCAGGGCCCCGCTGGCCAGGTCATCCTGGTGCTTGTGGAAGGCAATGACCGAGCCTGCCGAACTGGTGTTGGCGTAGGTATCGAGAATCACTGGCGCCTCCTCCAGCGTAGCCTCGCGGCCCAGGAGTTTCTTGACGATCAGGTGGTTCATGCTGAGGTTGGCCTGGTGCAGCCAGAAGCGCTTCACGTCGCTGACGTTGAGCTGGTTTTCTTCCAGGTGGGCGGCGATCAGCTCGGCCACCATCGGGCAGACATCACGGAACACCTTGCGACCTTCCTGGACGAACAGCTTGTCCCGGGCCCCGATGCCTTCCTCGGCTGCGCGGTTGAGGAAACCGAAGTTATTGCGGATGTTGTTGGAGAACTGGGTCAGCAGCTTGGTGCTGACGATCTCGAACTGATGCGCCGACGTGGCCAGCTCGGCCCGCTCGACGACGACCGCGGTGGCGGCATCGCCAAAGATGAAGTGACTGTCGCGGTCACGGAAGTTCAGGTGCCCGGTGCAGACCTCCGGGTTGACCATCAGGATCGCCCGGGCCTGGCCCAGCTGGACGCTGTTGCAGGCCGCCTGGATACCGAAGGTGGCCGAGGAGCAGGCCACGTTCATGTCGAAACCGAAGCCCTCGATGCCCAAAGCAGCCTGGACTTCGATGGCAATGGCCGGATAGGCGCGCTGCAGGTTGGAACAGGCGACGATCACCCCGTCGATATCGGCGGCAGTCTTGCCGGCCCGTTGCAGGGCCTGCTCGGCGGCGGCCACGGCCATCTGACAGAGCACCGACCACTCGTCGTTGGAGCGCTCCGGCAAGCGCGGGGCCATGCGCTGCGGATCGAGGATACCGTCCTTGTCCATGACGAAACGGCTCTTGATGCCCGAGGCTTTCTCGATGAACGCAGCGCTGGACTCAGTCAGGGCCTGCACTTCACCGCGTTCGATGGCGGCGGCATTGTCGCTGTTGAACTGGTGGACGTAGGCGTTGAAGGATTCCACCAGTTCTTCGTTGGAGATGCTGTTGGCCGGGGTAAACAGGCCGGTGCCGCTGATGACGACGTTATGCACGGTCGTTCCTCTAGTGTGTTGAGGCAGAAGGTATTGGCACCCTCGTGCCAAACCGTAAAGGGAGCGCCCCGCTGCTCAGCCTGTGCTGGAGCGCTTTCCTGGCATCGCTTTATTCCGCTTCGCCCGGGTCGCCTGTTTTACGAGCAGCCCGGGCCGGTATTTATGACCGCGAAGTTTGCCATAACCTCTGGCGTTTCGCCGCAATTGCAAGATCGACGGAACCCGGCTCCTGGGAGCCGGGCCGGCATGGATCAGGCCTCCACCTGGCTCCACTGCTTGTTCAGGCGTTTATCGGAGATCGGCGCCTTGGTCCCCAGTTGCTGGGCGAACAGCGACACCCGGTACTCCTCCAGCCACCAGCGATACAGCTCCAACTGCGGATCACGCTTGCCTTCCTGGCCGTGCTTCTGCGCCCGGGCCTGGTACTGGGCCCAGAGCCCGGCGAGCTCGGTGCTCCACACCCGATCCTTCTGCACCTGGCTGCCCAGCTTGTCGAAACGCAACTCCACCGCCTTGAGGTAACGCGGCAGTTCCTTGAACCACAGGGCCGGGGTTTCACGAACGAAGCCCGGATACACCAGGTTGCCAAGCTGGGCCTTGATGTCGTTGAGGGCCACGGCCTGGGCCAGGTCGATCTTGCCCTTGAAGCGTTTCTGCAGGCCGTGCCAGAGCTTGAGGATCTCCAGCGTCAGGCGCGCCAGGCGCTCGGCGTGCTCGGTCCAGGCACCACGCTTGCGCTCGGCCAGGGAGGCCAGGCCGGCGCCATCCCGAGGCAGGCTGGCCTCGCCGTCGAGAATGCAACTGTCGAGGCTGGCCAGGAGGATGTCCTCCACCAGGGCCTCGATCCGACCCAACTCGCGGTACAGCAGGCCCAGCTCGGTCAGCCCCGGCAACTTGCCACGCAGGAACTTGGCCGGTTCGGCCAACTGCTGCAACAGCAGGCGCTGCAAGGCCCGGCGATGCTGGAACTCGGCCTCGGCGGCGGTGGAGAAGCGCCCTTCCTTGACCGTCCCGGCTTCCTCCACCAGCGCCGGATAGACCGTCATCGACAGCCCGGCGATCTTCTGCTGGGTCTTCTGCGCCACCTCGGCGAACACCTTGGCTTGCACCGGCTGCTGGTTCTTGGCGGTCTGCGGTACTGCCAGGGCTGCCTGGCTGGCCTCGGCGAAGCGCGCCGTCAGTTCCGCCAGGTCACGGCCTTCGCCGAGGAACTTGCCCTGGGCATCGACGATTTCCAGGTTCATCCGCAAGTGGCTTTCCACCTGCTGCTCGGCTTCGCTCCAGGCCTCGTCGCTGACCCGCGCGCCGGTCATGCGCAGCAGCTCGCGCCCCAGGGCCTGGGGCAAGGAGCCTTCCGCAAACGCCATGCGTTGCAAGGCCGCCTTGACGAAGTCCGGCACCGGCACGAAGTTCTTGCGCAGGGCCTTGGGCAGGTTGCGCACCAGGGCGATGCACTTGGCCTCGATCAGGCCCGGCACCAGCCATTCCAGGCGCTCGACGGGCAGCGCCGGCAGCAGCGGTGCCGGCACCCGCAAGGTCACGCCATCACGGGGATGGTTGGGCTCGAAGTGATAGCTCAGGGCCAACTCCAGATCACCGATATGCAGGGTGTCCGGATACTGCTTGGCCGTGACCTCGCTGGCCTCGCGGGCCAGCACGTCTTCCTCGCGCATGATCAACAGTTGCGGGTCTTTCTGGCTGTTGACCCGGTACCAGCTGTCGAAAGTGGCGGTCTGGTGGATCTGTTCCGGCAAGCGTGCGTCATAGAACGCGAACAGGGTTTCCTCGTCCGCCAGGATGTCCCGGCGCCGAGCCTTGGCCTCCAGGGCATCGAGCTGCTCCAGCAACTGGGTATTGGCCGTCAGGCACTTGGCCTTGGACTGGATCTCGCCACGCACCAGGGCCTCGCGGATGAACAGCTCGCGGGATACCACCGGGTCCACCGGGCCGTAGTGCACTGGCCGGCGGCCGACCACGATCAGGCCGAACAGGGTGATCTGTTCGTAGGCCACCACTTGGCCGCGCTTCTTTTCCCAATGGGGTTCGAAGTGGTTCTTCTTCACCAGATGTCCGGCCAGGGGCTCGATCCAGTCCGGCTCGATCTTGGCCACCATGCGCGCATACAGCTTGGTGGTCTCCACCAATTCGGCGGTCATCAGCCACTGCGGGCGCTTCTTGCCCAACCCCGAGGATGGGTGGACCCAGAAGCGTCGCTGGCGAGCACCGAGGTAGTCGCCGTCCTCGGTCTTCTGGCCGATCTGGCTCAGCAGGCCCACCAACACTGCCTTGTGCAGTTTCGGGTAGTCCGCCGGCTCCTTGTTCTGGCTCAGTTGCAGGTCGCGACAGATCAGGCTCAGTTGGCGATGGGAGTCGCGCCACTCGCGCAGGCGCAGGTAGTTGAGAAAATTCTTGCGGCACCAGTTGCGCAGCGGGCTGGCCGTCAGGGCCTGGCGCTGCTCCTCGAATCCACGCCACAGGTTGACCAGCGCGGCGAAGTCCGAGTCGGCATCCTTCCATTGGGCATGGGCCTGGTCCGCGGCCTGCTGGCGCTCCGGCGGACGCTCGCGCGGGTCCTGGATCGACATCGCACTGGCGACGATCAGCACTTCCTGGAGGCTGCCCAGGCGAGCCGCTTCCAGCAACATGCGGCCCATGCGCGGGTCCACCGGCAAGCGCGCCAGCTGCCGGCCCAGGGGGGTCAGCTGGCTGTTGCGATCCACCGCCGAGAGCTCTTGCAGTAGGTTGAAGCCGTCGCTGATGGCCTTGCCGTCCGGCGGCTCGATGAAGGGGAACGCGGTGATTTCACCCAGGCGCAGGTGGAGCATCTGCAGGATCACCGCCGCCAGGTTGGTCCGCAGGATCTCCGGATCGGTGAACTCCGGCCGGCCGAGGAAATCCTCTTCGCTGTACAGGCGCACGCAAATGCCCGGCTCGACCCGACCGCAACGGCCCTTGCGCTGGTTGGCGCTGGCCTGGGAAACGGCCTCGATGGGCAGGCGCTGGACCTTGGCCCGGTAGCTGTAGCGGCTGATGCGCGCGGTGCCGCTGTCGATCACGTAGCGAATGCCCGGCACCGTCAGCGAGGTCTCGGCGACGTTGGTCGCCAACACCACCCGCCGCCCCGGATGGGACTGGAAGATGCGCTGCTGTTCGGCCGGCGACAGCCGCGCGTACAACGGCAGGATCTCGGTGTGCTTGAGCTGGGCCTTGCGCAGCATTTCCGCGGCATCGCGGATTTCCCGCTCGCCCGGCAGGAACACCAGTACGTCGCCGGGGCTACGGCGCTCGCTGCGTTCATGGGCGGCGATTTCATCCAGGGTGGCGAGGATCGCCTGGTCCACCGTGAGGTCATCCTCGACCCGGTTGCCCTCCTCGTCCTGCTCCAGGGTCAGGGGCCGGTACCAGGTTTCCACCGGGAAGGTGCGGCCGGAGACCTCGACGATGGGGGCATCGTCGAAGTGCTTGGAAAAGCGCTCCAGGTCGATGGTCGCCGAGGTGATGATCACCTTGAGGTCCGGGCGCCGAGGCAGCAGGGTCTTGAGGTAGCCCAGGAGGAAGTCGATGTTCAGGCTGCGCTCGTGGGCCTCGTCGACGATGATCGTGTCGTAGCGTTCCAGGAAGCGATCGTTCTGGGTTTCCGCCAGCAGGATGCCGTCGGTCATCAGCTTGACCAGGGTGCTGGAGTCACTCTGGTCCTCGAAACGCACCTGATAGCCCACCAACGCCCCCAATGGCGTAGCCAACTCTTCGGCAACCCGACTGGCCACGCTGCGGGCGGCAATCCGCCGGGGCTGGGTGTGGCCGATCAGGCCATGCTGGCCGCGGCCGATCTCCAGGCAGATCTTGGGCAACTGGGTGGTTTTGCCCGAACCGGTCTCGCCGGCGATGATCAGCACCTGGTGCTTGAGCAGCGCGTCTTTGATTTCATCGCGCTTGGCGGCGATGGGCAGGCTGTCGTCATAGCGGATAGTGGGCACGCTGTTGCGCCGCGCCGTCACCAGGTTGCAGGAAGCCTGCATCCGCTCCAGCCACTGGGCAAGCTTGGCCTCGTCGGGCTTCTTGCGCAGTTCGAGCAGCTGGCGACGCAACCGGTGGCGGTCGGCGAGCATGGCTTGATCGAGGTTTTTCAGCAGTTGGTCGATAGCGGGCGATTGGTCAGTCATAGGAAACGGCGACTAGCTTCAAGCGAAAAGCCGCAAGGTTAACGCAGCTTGGCGCTTTTAGCTTGCAGCTTATGACTGGCCCCCAGCACTGCCGCTATTCGTCTTCCCGGCCTTTGCGTCGATAAGGGAACACATCGATCACCTTACCGGCGCGAATGGCGTCCTGCAGGCTCTTCCAGTAGTCGGCGTTGTACAGCTCGCCGTGGAGCTGGTCGAACAGCTTGCGCTGGCCTGAGTCGGCGAACAGGAACGGCGGGAACTCCTCGGGGAAGACATCGTGGGGACCGATGGAGTACCAGGGCTCGGACGCCATCTCGTCCTCCGGGGTACGCGGTGCAGGAATGTGCCGAAAGTTAACCTCGGTGAGGAAGCTGATTTCATCGTAGTCGTAGAACACCACCCGGCCATGGCGGGTGACGCCGAAGTTCTTCAGCAGCATGTCACCGGGGAAGATGTTGGCCGCCGCCAGTTGCTTGATGGCCAGGCCGTAGTCTTCCAGCGCCTCGCGCACCTGGGCCTCATTGGCGTGTTCCAGATACAGGTTCAGGGGCGTCATGCGGCGTTCGGTCCAGCAGTGGCGAATCAGCACCGTATCGCCCTCCACCACCACGGTGGACGGCGCCACCTCCAGCAGCTCCTCGAGACAGGCCGGATCGAACTTGGCCAGGGGGAAGCGGAAGTCGGCGAACTCCTGGGTATCGGCCATGCGCCCTACCCGGTCGACGCTCTTCACCAACCGGTACTTTTCGATCACCGTGGCCCGATCGACGTTCTTCGACGGCGAGAAGCGGTCCTTGATGATCTTGAACACGGTGTTGAAGCCCGGCAGGGTGAACACGCTCATCACCATGCCACGCACGCCGGGGGCCATGATGAAGCGGTCGTCGGTATTGGCCAGGTGGTTGATCAGCGCCCGGTAGAACTCCGACTTGCCGTGCTTGTAGAACCCGATGGAGGTATACAACTCGGCGATGTGCTTGCCCGGCAGGATACGCTTGAGGAAGCCGATGAACTCCGCCGGTACCGACACATCCACCATGAAATAGGAGCGGGTGAAGGAGAAAATGATCGAGACATCGGCCTCGTCGGTGATCAGGGCGTCGATCTGGATGCCCCGGCCTTCGCGGTGCAACAACGGGATCACCAGCGGCCACTGCTCTTCGTGGGTAAAGATGCGCCCCACCAGGTAGGCGCCCTTGTTGCGATAGAGCACCGAGGAAAACAACTCCACCGTCAATTCCGGGTCCTTGCACACCCAGTCGGGCAGGTTCTCGCGCAACTGCGCCTCCAGGCGCAGCAGGTCCCCGGCCAGGTCGGCATAGTCCTCGCTGAAGCGGTAATCGTTGAAGATCCGCTCGAGCATCGTCGACAGCTCGCCCCGCGGAGTGTAGCTGCGGGTCTGGGCGGCACGGGCTCGACGCAGGCTGGGCCGGGTGGTGTGGATGAACATGCAGCCATCGCTGATCAGGTCATGGCTGAACAGCCCGCAGAAGATCGAGTTGTACCAGGTCTCGGACAGCTCATCGTCCAGGCGCAGGTCGATCAGGCTGATGTAGGCGCTTTTTACCAGGGGCCACTGGCCGACATCCATCAATGCCTCGTCGTTGAACCCGTGGTGCAGCCGGGCCACGGTTTCCCCGACCTTCTCCTCGTAGAGATTGATCCGCGCCGTCGAGGCTTTCTGCGCCTCCTGCCACTGCGCCTGCTCGAAACGATGCCGGGCGCCATCGGCGATCCGACGAAAGTGGTCGCGGTAGTCGTCGAAGCCACTCAGGATGATTCGAGCGATATCGATGGCGGGCCATGGCTGCGGCATAAGGAGACCTCTACGGGAATTTTCGTTGCCTGAGCTTAGCGACTGAAATGGCCCGAGGAGAAGCGTATTTTTGTGACCCGACGGTCGCCTCGCCCAGCATCGGCCGCCAGCGATCGGCCCCGGAAAATCCGCCACCACAATCGAACGCAACAATCGGAGTGCAGGCTAGGCCAGGCCCATGCACCAATAAGGTTTGCCATGCTTATCCAGGCTCGGCAAGATTCCCGCCCTGCCACCCAAGGAACCTTTCGTGAGACTTGTCGATCTGTTGCGCCTGTTGTCGCTAGCCGCCATCTGGGGCGCGAGCTTTCTGTTCATGCGCATCATCGCCCCGGTGCTGGGCAGCGTGCCCACGGCCTTCTTCCGGGTATCGATCGCCGCCGTCGGCTTGCTGGCCATGCTGGCGCTGATGCGGGTGAGCTGGAACTTCCACGGCAAGCTCAAGACGGTCCTGTTGCTGGGGGTGATCAACTCGGGGTTGCCCGCCACCCTGTATTCGGTGGCGGCCCTGGTGCTGCCTGCCGGCTACTCGGCGATCTTCAACGCCACCACACCGCTGATGGGAGTGCTGATCGGCGGCCTGTTCTTTCATGAACGCCTGACCCCGAGCAAGCTCGCCGGCGTGTTCCTGGGACTGCTCGGCGTCGGCATCCTGAGCCGTGCCGGCCCAGTGGCCTTCGACCATGAACTGCTGCTCGGCGCTCTCTCCTGCCTGCTGGCCACCACCTGCTACGGCTTCGCCGGGTTCCTCGCCCGGCGTTGGCTGGACCAGGCCGGGGGCCTGGACAGTCGTCTCTCGGCCCTGGGCAGCATGCTGGGTGCCACGCTGTTCCTGTTGCCATTGTTCGCCTACAGCGCACTCAGCCAGCCACCGGCCAGTTGGGGCGGCTTGAGTGTCTGGGTGTCGTTGCTGGGCCTGGGGTTGGGCTGCACGGCCTTCGCCTATGTCTTGTACTTCCGCCTGCTGAGTTCCATCGGCCCGGTACGCTCCATGACCGTGACCTTCATGATCCCGCCGTTCGGCGTACTGTGGGGAGCCCTGCTGCTGGACGAGCCCCTGTCCATGGGCCATCTGTATGGCGGGGTACTGATCGCCGCGGCCTTGTGGCTGGTCCTCAGGCCGGCGGCGAAGGCCGCGGCCTGAGCAGCAGATAGTTGCAGGAAAAACAGCCACCGGCCGGGCATTGCACCCGGCCGGTGTATTCCATCAGGCGTTCTTGCGGAACACGAACACCAGCCCGACGATGATCAGGCCCATGCCGAACAGGCTCAGCAGGGCCAGGCGATTACCGAAGATCAGGTAGTCCATCAGGGCGGTCACCGCCGGTACCAGGTAGAACAGGCTGGTGACATTCACCAGGTTGCCCTGGGCGATCAGGCGGTACAGCAACAAGGTCGCCAGCACCGACACCACCAGTCCCATCCACAACACCGGGATCACGAACCCGGCGCTGTACTCGAAATGCAGCGGCTGGAACGGCGCGAACAATCCGCACAACAGCAAACCGGCCAGGTATTGCACCGGCAAGGTTCCCAGCGGGTTATCGGTGATGCGTTTCTGCATGATCGAACCGGCGGTCATGCTCACCAGGGCCAGCAGGCCGCAGAGCATGCCGGAGATCGAGATGCCTGCCAGGCCGATGCCCTGGTACACCACCATGATCAGGCCGGCGAGCCCCAGGCCCAGGCCGAACAGGCGGCTCCAGGAGCGCTGACGCTCCATCAACACCACGGTGAGGATCGGCTGCACCCCCATGATGGTAGCCATCACCCCGGGGGTGACCTTCAGGTCCAGGGCCAGGATATAGAAGATCTGGTAGGCACCCAGCAACACCAGGCCCGTGGCCACGGCGAACCCCATGGCCCGTCGCCCCTTGGGCCACCGCAGCTTGAGCAGCGGCACCAGCAGCATCAGGCCGGCCAGGGCAATGGCGAAGCGCACCAGCAAGAAGGCAAAGGGCGAGGCATGGGCCAACCCCCATTTGGAGAAGATCGCGCCACTGCTCCAGAGCAGGACGAACAGACTCGTGGAGGCAGCCGCAAAAGCGGACTTTTTCGAAATGAGCAACATGAAACCACCTGTAGTCAGGCAAGAAGCCAATTCAGCCGGAGCTGAAGTTCAGTAGTGTTTGTTTCAGGCGGGCGCAGGGAACAGCAGCGGTTGCTGATCAGCCCGAGAAGCCAACGCCCGGCGGTGATACGACTGCGTACACCGGCGTGCTACTGACAGGTGGGGGGTTCTGACCGATCTGCACAGGCTGCTGATTCCCGCACGGCACGACGCCAGCGTTGACCGCTGAAACCACTACCGCGTTGATGAGGGATAAGGCCATGTGCCGAAGGTTCTCGAAGAAGGACAGAATGAGTCGCTTGACTCATCGAGCGCCGAATATAACCAGCGCTCGATATTCATTGCAAGATTTATCCGAACAGCCATTTCCACAGGATAACCAGCACCACCACCGCCAGGACCGGGCGCAGGATGCGGTACAGCTTGGGATTGCGGCGCTTCCACTGCTTGACCACGCCGCTGAAGCTGTCGCTGAAACGCTTGCTCCAGGCATAGGCCTGGTTGATGCCGCCGACCCGCTCGTCGTCGAGGTTCTGCGGTGCAGTGGCACGCCCCAGCTGGGCACTGACCCAACGGTTGATGCGGGTCATCAGGCCGCTGCTCAGCGGACGCTCGATGTCGCAGAACAGGATCACCCGGGTGGTCTCGGTTTCGTTCTTCACCCAGTGCACGTAGGTCTCGTCGAACATCACGTCCTCACCGTCGCGCCAGGCGTACTCCTCGCCGTCGACGAAGATCCGGCAGGCATCGGAGTTGGGCGTCGACAGGCCCAGGTGATAGCGCAGCGAACCGGCGAAGGGATCGCGGTGCGGGTTCAGGTGGCTGCCGCCGGGCAACAGCGCGAACATCGCGCCCTTGACGTTGGGGATGGCACTCACCAGCTCCACGGTCTTGGGGCACAGGGCAGCGGCCGAAGGCAGTGGCTTGTCGTACCACTTGAGGTAGAAGCGCTTCCAGCCCTTCTTGAAGAACGAGCCGAAACCGGCGTCGTTGTTCTTCTCGGCGGCGCGGATGTAGCCCTCGTCGAACAGGTGCATGGCCTCGTCACGGATGGTTTCCCAGTTGTCACGCAGCACATCCAGCTCAGGAAACTTGCTGCGATCCAGGTAAGGCTTGGAAGGCACGCCCGAGAACAGGTACATCAGGGTGTTGTAGGGAGCGAACAACGCCGAATGGTTGACGAACTGGCGCAGTACCGGCAGGCGCGCCTTACCGCGCAGATGCACGAAAAGGATGCTGCCGATGAACAGCGACAACACCGCGAACTTGGCGGCAAAGGAAAAGCTCATGCAACAACTCCTTGGAAATAGGCACCGGTGGGGGGAGCGATCACCCGACCTGGCAGCCGGTCATGATAAACACTCCTGAACCCCGGAAAAACCCGCACGACCGAACATTCAGCATTAACGGTCGTGCAACAAAGGCGTTAAGTAGCATAAGTCGCGTAGGGAACGGCTGATGTGGGTCAGCCAATGGCCCACCAGTTCGACCCGGAGGGCAATCGGCACAGGTTGCCTACTGCTGGTTCTCCTGCTCGGTGAACAGGTCGCTGAACAGCATGCTGGAAAGGTAGCGCTCGCCGGAGTCCGGCAGGATCACCACGATGGTCTTGCCTTGCATTTCCGGGGTTTCCGCCAGGCGTACCGCCACGGCCATCGCTGCCCCGCAGGAAATACCGCAGAGAATGCCCTCCTCCTGCATCAGGCGCAGGGCCATGGCCTTGGATTCCTCGTCGGTCACCAGCTCCACCCGGTCCACCATTTCCAGGTCCAGGTTCTTGGGCACGAAACCGGCGCCAATGCCCTGGATCTTGTGCGGGCTGGGCTTGATCTCTTGCCCGGCGAGCTTCTGGCTGATCACTGGCGAGGTGGCGGGCTCCACCGCCACCGCAAGGATCGGCTTGCCCTGGGTCTTCTTGATGTAGCGCGATACGCCGCTGATGGTGCCACCAGTGCCGACGCCGGCCACCAGCACATCCACCGCGCCATCGGTGTCGTTCCAGATCTCCGGGCCGGTGGTCTTTTCATGGATCGCCGGGTTGGCCGGATTATCGAACTGCTGCGGCATGAAGTACTTGCCCGGGTCGCTGGCAACGATTTCCGCCGCCTTGTCGATAGCGCCCTTCATGCCCTTGGCCGGCTCGGTGAGCACCAGCTCTGCCCCCAGGGCCTTGAGCACCTTGCGTCGCTCGATACTCATGGAAGCCGGCATGGTCAGCATCAGCTTGTAGCCACGGGCCGCGGCCACGAAGGCCAGGCCGATCCCGGTGTTGCCCGAGGTGGGTTCGACGATGGTCATGCCCGGCTTGAGCCGGCCCGTGCTTTCGGCGTCCCAGATCATGTTGGCGCCGATGCGGCATTTCACCGAGTAGCCCGGGTTGCGCCCTTCGATCTTGGCCAGGATGGTCACCCCACGCGGGGCGATGCGGTTGATCTGCACCAAGGGCGTGTTACCGATGGAATGGGCATTGTCAGCAAAAATTCGGCTCATGGCTGGGTCCTTATGCAGCAGTGAAGAAGTCCCCAAGGGTATGCCTGGCATCCTTGAGCGTCCAGTCGCGCCGAACGACCTGGAGCCTGGGCAGTCAATGCCTTTATAGGACTGGAGGCTGCCACCCATGAAACGTCGCTATCGTTGGCCCCTGTGGACCCTCGCGGGCCTGGTCGTGCTGCTGGCCGGCCTGCACATCGCCCTGCCCTACCTGGTACGTGACTACCTGAACGACAAGCTCGCGGACATGGGCGACTACCGTGGCCGGGTCAACGATGTCGACCTGGCCCTGTGGCGCGGTGCCTACCGCATCAACGGCCTGGAGATCGTCAAGGTCAGCGGCAAGGTGCCGGTGCCTTTCGTCAAGGCGCCGTTGATCGACCTGGCGGTGAGCTGGCATGCGCTGTGGTACGACCACGCGGTGGTGGCGCGGGTGCAGTTCGCCCAGCCCCAGGTGAACTTCGTCGATGGCGGCGACAGCCAGTCTTCGCAGACCGGTGCCGGCACCGACTGGCGGGCGCAACTGGGCAAGCTGCTGCCCATCACCCTGGATGAAGTGCGGATCGATGACGGCACCCTGCACTTTCGCAACTTCGGCTCCCATCCACCGGTGAACCTGGGCGCAACCCAGGTCAATGCCAGCTTCTACAACCTGACCAACGTGGTCGACACCCAGGGCAAACGCGACGCCCGCTTCGAGGGCAAGGCCCTGCTGCTGGGCCAGGCGCCCCTGGAAACCAGCGCCACCTTCGACCCCCTGAGCAACTTCGAGGACTTCGAGTTCCGCCTGCGAGCCCGGGATATCGAGCTCAGGCGTTTCAACGACTTCGCCTCGGCCTACGGCAAGTTCGATTTCAAGGCCGGGCACGGCGACCTGGTGATCGAGGCCCAGGCCGAGAAGGGCCAACTGCACGGCTACATCAAGCCGCTGCTGCGGGACGTGGAAGTCTTCGACTGGCAACAGGACGTCGAGAACCGCGACAAGAATGTGTTCCGCTCGGTCTGGGAAGCCCTGGTGGGCGCCGGGGAAACCCTGCTGAAGAACCAGCGCAAGAACCAGTTCGCCACCCGGGTCGAGCTCAGCGGCAACGTACACCAGCAAGATGCCAGCACATTTCAGGCGTTTTTTGCAGATTTTGCGCAACGGTTTCATCCAGGCTTTCAATGCCCGCTACGAACAGCCCAAGCCGTCGACTGACTGAGTCACCCCGTGACGCTCCATTCAGAGACTGAATGGAGCGTCTGCGTTCACACTCGAGCAGGCGCCGCGTTATAGTCGCGCCATCACCCCCTATTCAACCGACCTGCCCCGGGCAGCTCGCCGTCACCGTTCGAGGAATTGCAGATGAAGTTCGAAGGCACCAGCGCATACGTCGCCACCGATGACCTGAAGCTGGCAGTCAACGCCGCCATCACCCTGGAGCGTCCGCTGCTGGTCAAGGGCGAACCCGGCACCGGCAAGACCATGCTCGCCGAGCAGTTGGCCGAGTCCTTCGGTGCCAAGCTGATCACCTGGCACATCAAGTCCACCACCAAGGCCCACCAGGGGCTCTATGAATACGATGCGGTGAGCCGCCTGCGCGATTCGCAGCTGGGTGTGGACAAGGTCCACGACATCCGCAACTACCTGAAGAAGGGCAAGCTGTGGGAGGCCTTCGAATCCGAGGAGCGGGTGATCCTGCTGATCGACGAGATCGACAAGGCCGATATCGAGTTCCCCAACGACCTGCTGCAAGAGCTCGACAAGATGGAGTTCTACGTCTACGAGATCGACCAGACCATCAAGGCCAAGCAGCGGCCGATCATCATCATTACCTCCAACAACGAGAAGGAACTGCCGGACGCCTTCCTGCGCCGCTGCTTCTTCCACTACATCGCCTTCCCTGACCGCACGACCCTGCAGAAGATCGTCGACGTGCACTACCCGGACATCAAGAAGGACCTGGTCAGCGAGGCGCTGGATGTGTTCTTCGACGTGCGCAAGGTGCCGGGCCTGAAGAAGAAGCCCTCGACCTCGGAACTGGTGGACTGGCTCAAGCTGCTGATGGCCGACAACATCGGCGAGGCCGTGCTGCGCGAACGCGATCCAACCAAGGCCATCCCACCGCTGGCCGGCGCCCTGGTGAAGAACGAGCAGGATGTGCAACTCCTCGAACGCCTGGCTTTCATGAGCCGTCGCGGCGGTCGTTAAGAGGGCATCGGCATGCTGCTCAACCTGTTCAATGAAATGCGCGCCGCCAAGGTACCGGTGTCGGTGCGCGAGCTGCTGGACCTGATCAACGCCCTCAAGCAGCGCGTGACCTTCGCCGACATGGACGAGTTCTATTACCTGGCCCGGGCGGTCCTGGTGAAGGACGAGCGTCACTTCGACAAGTTCGACAGGGCCTTTGGCGCCTACTTCAACGGCCTGGAGAAGCTCGACGACCACCTGCAGGCGCTGATCCCCGAGGATTGGCTGCGCAAGGAGTTCGAGCGTTCGCTCAGCGATGAGGAACGGGCGCAGATCCAGTCCCTGGGCGGCCTGGACAAGCTGATCGAGGAGTTCAAGAAGCGCCTGGAAGAACAGAAGGAACGCCACGCCGGCGGCAACAAGTGGATCGGCACCGGCGGCACCAGCCCCTTCGGCTCCGGCGGCTTCAACCCCGAAGGCATCCGCGTCGGCGACGCCGGCAAGCGCCAGGGCAAGGCGGTCAAGGTCTGGGACCAGCGCGAGTACAAGAACCTCGACGACTCGGTGGAGCTGGGCACCCGCAACATCAAGGTGGCCCTGCGCCGGCTGCGCAAGTTCGCCCGCCAGGGTGCGGCCGAGGAGCTGGATATCGACGGCACCATCGACCACACCGCCCGGGATGCCGGCCTGCTGAACATCCAGATGCGTCCGGAACGGCGCAACAGCGTCAAGCTGCTGTTGCTGTTCGACATCGGCGGCTCCATGGATGCCCACGTGAAGATCTGCGAGGAACTGTTCTCGGCCTGCAAGACCGAGTTCAAGCACCTGGAGTACTACTACTTCCACAACTTCATCTATGAATCGGTGTGGAAGAACAACCTGCGGCGCGGTTCGGAGCGGACTTCGACCCAGGACCTGCTGCACAAGTACGGCGCCGACTACAAGGTGATCTTCGTCGGCGACGCCGCCATGGCCCCCTATGAAATCACCCAGGCCGGCGGCAGCGTCGAGCACTGGAACGAAGAAGCCGGTTATGTGTGGATGCAGCGCTTCATGGAGAAGTACAAGAAGCTCATCTGGATCAACCCTTACCCGAAGGACACCTGGGGCTATACCGCGTCCACCAACATCGTCCGCGAGCTGATCGAGGACCAGATGTATCCGCTGACCTTGCGCGGCCTGGAAGAAGGCATGCGCTTCCTGTCCAAGTAGGCGGCGCTCTTGCTGGGGCGGCACAGCCGCCCCAGCGGGCCTTTTCGCAGCCTCGCCACGGCTCGACAGCGGCTACACGGTATAACCCGTTTCGTGGAGCCGCTGCCGCAGGCTGCACACGGGCGCGCAGCGGCCGCCACAGCCATCAGCCACTACACAAAGCGGCGCAAGAACGCCAACTGCTGCCGATGCGCTGTCTCCTGCACCACCGGCGCCAGGCGCACCTGGCTACCCGGCAGGCACTGCGCCAGCCGCGCCAGGGACAAGGGCGTCAGCGCCCCCAGGCGTGGATAACCACCGATGGTCTGCCGGTCATTGAGCAGTACGATCGGCTGGCCATCCGGCGGTACCTGGACCGCGCCCAGGGCAATGCCTTCGGAAATCATCGGCTGGCCCTGGTACTGCAATTTCGGCCCCAGCAATCGCGCGCCCATGCGATCGGCCCGGCTGTCCAGGACCCAGTCGCTGTTGAAGGCGTCGAACAGGCTCAAGCCACTGAACTGGCCCACCTGGGCCCCAAGAATCAACTCCAGCGGCGCAGCGGATTGCAAATCCGGCATCTGCACCGCCGCCAGGCTACGCAGCGCACCCGCCGTTCCCGAGTACCCCAGCACATCGCCCTCGCTCAAGGACCGGCCCAGTCCATCGAGACCGCCCAGGGCTTCACGCAGCACACTGGCACAACTGCCCAGCACCCTGGGCGCATCGAAACCACCCGGTGCCGCCAGATAGGCCCGGGCCCCGGAGACCGGCTGGGTGAGGCGCAGCCGCTGGCCTTTTTGCAGGATGAAGCTGCGCCCCGGCGCCAAGGGGCGTTCATCCACATAAGCCCCCAGGTCGGCTCCTGCCAGCGCCAGCAGGCAGTAGTCCTCGGCCAGCAGGGTAAAGCCGCCCAGGGTGACTTCCACCACAGGGGCATCCAGGGCATTGCCCAGCAGCCAGTTGGCCCAGGACATCGACACCCAGTCCAGCGCCCCGCCCTGGGTCACGCCCAAGTGGCGCACGCCAAAGCGTCCCGCGTCCTGCAATAGGCACAAGGGGGTGCTGGCCTCGATCGACAAACGGCTCATGCCGACACCTCCAGAGGCCGGTCGTCACCTCCCAGGCGGATGAACTCCGCATGCTCCACCGGCGCAAAGCGCACCCGGTCCCCCGGCTGCAACAGGCTATAGCCATCACGCTGGCGATCGAACAAACGACTCGGTGTCCGCCCGATCAGGTTCCAGCCACCGGGCGAGACCACCGGGTACGCGGCGGTCTGGCGCTCGGCAATACCAACGCTACCGGCTGCCACGCGCTTGCGTGGAGTATCGAGCCGGGGCGCTGCCAGCAACTCTTGCACCAGTCCCATGAACGCGAATCCGGGGGCAAACCCCAGGGCGAACACCTGGTACTCGCGCTGGCTATGGCATTCGATCACCTCGGCCACCGACAACCCGCTACGCCGGGACAACAGCGCCAGCTCCGGCCCGACGCTGGGGTCATACCACACCGGCAGCACGTGCTCGCGCCCACCCCGGGCATCGAGCGGGGTCAACTCGGCCAGGGCCGTATCGATCAACGCTCGTGCCTCGGACGGGGCCAGGGCATGCAGGTCGTAATGCAGCATCAGCGTGGTGTAGGACGGCACCAGGTCGATCAACCAGGTGCCGAAAGCCTGGCGCAAACGCTCGGCAGCGGAGAGCATCCAGGGCATGTTGTCTTCGGCGATGCTCTCGAACAGACGCACCATCAGGCAATCGATGGCCACCACTTCAATCGTTGGTTTCATAGACCGCACTGCTGGTTCAAGGCTTCACGGATGCGCTGTACCGCTGCCACCGAGCTGGCGTTGTCGCCATGCACGCACAGGGTATTGGCCTGTAGCAGCAAGGCGCTGCCATCGCTGGCGACCAGGGGTTCGCCTCGGGCGATGGTCAGGGCTTGCCGGACGATGATCTCGGGGTCGTGGTGCACCGAACCGGGTACCTGGCGCGATACCAGATGCCCGGCATTGTCATAGGCCCGGTCGGCGAAGGCCTCGAACCACAGGGTCACGCCATATTCGTCCCCCAGGGCCTGGGCCGCACTGTTGTCGCGAGTGGCCATGAGCATCAGCGGCAGTTGCCGGTCGTAGGCCGCGACCGCCTGGATCACCGCCCGCAACTGGCTCGGCTTGGCCATCATGTCGTTGTACAGGGCGCCGTGGGGCTTGACGTAGCTGACCTGCGTCCCCTGGGCCCGGCAGATGCCATCGAGGGCACCGACCTGGTAGTGCAGCAGGTCCTGGATCTCTTGTGGGGAATAGCTCATGGAGCGGCGACCGAAGCCAGCCAGGTCCTGATAGGCAGGGTGGGCCCCGATACGCACGCCATTGGCCAGGGCCAGGCTCACGGTCTTGCGCATGATCCCCGGGTCGCCGGCATGGAAACCGCAAGCGATGTTGGCGCAATTGATAAAGGGCATGACCTCGGCATCCAGGCCCATGGTCCAGTTGCCAAAGCTTTCGCCAATGTCGCAGTTCAATAGCAGGCGGCTCATGGTCGGCACTCCTGTGTTGTTATAGGTTCGCGCTGCAAGGCAGCGATACCGCGCCTTGCAGGTTATCAGTTAGCGTGCCTCGAGTTCCTTGCCCCGGGTCTCCGGCAGGCTCAAGGCCGACAGCACCACCACGGCGTAGGAAACCGCGGCGAAGGTGCCGATGGCCACGCTCAACGCGACATGTTGGCTGAGCAGGCCGATCAGCAGTGGAAACAGCGCCGCCACTGCCCGGCCGCTGTTGTAGCAGAAGCCCTGCCCCGAACCCCGGATGCGCGTGGGGAACAGCTCGGTGAGGAAGGCCCCCATGCCACTGAAGATACCCGAGGCGAAGAAGCCCAGGGGAAAGCCCAGCCAGAGCATCACGGCGTTGCTGACCGGCATCTGCGTATAGAGCAGGATGATGGTGAAGGAGCCGGCGGCGAACAGTACGAAGTTCTTCTTACGCCCCAGGATATCGGTCAGGTAGGCACTGATCACATACCCCACGTAGGAACCGACGATCACCATGGCCAGGTAGCCACCGGTGCTGAGCACGCTCAGGCCGCGCTCGGTCTTGAGGAAGGTCGGCAGCCAGAACGTGATCGCGTAGTAGCCGCCCTGGGCACCCGCGGCCAGGAGCGAGGCCCGCAGGGTGGTACTGATGATCCCCGGGGCGAAGATCTCGTAGAAGCGCGGTGGATTGCTCGGCGCCTCCTTGGCCCGGGTTTCCCGATAGACCTCGGGGTCCTTGACCAGGCGCCGGACGAAAATCACGAAGATCGCCGGCAGGATGCCGAGGATGAACAGGCCGCGCCAGGCGTCTTCCGGCGGGAGCAGGGAAAACAACAGCGCATAGAGCAACGCCGTCAGCCCCCAGCCCAGTGCCCAGCCGGACTGCACCATGCCCACTGCCTTGCCACGGTTCTGGGCGCGGATCACTTCACCGATCAGCACCGCACCGGCGGTCCATTCGCCACCGAAGCCGAACCCCATCAGGGTCCGGGCCACCAGAAGCTGTTCATAGTTCTGGGCCAGGCCGCAGACAAAGGTGAAGAAGGCGAACCACAGCACCGTGAGTTGCAGCGTGCGCACCCGGCCAATGCGGTCGGAGAGAATCCCGGCGATCCAGCCGCCCAGGGCCGAGGCGAGCAAGGTGCTGGTATGGATCAGGCCGGCCTCGGCCGAGGTGATCCCCCAGAGGGCGATCAGTGTCGGGATCACGAAGCTGAGCATCTGGGTGTCCATGCCGTCCAGGCCATAGCCGATCTTGCAGCTCCAGAACGCCCGGCGCTCCTGCTGGTTGATGTCTGTATACCAGTCAAACGGGCCGGCGCGGCGCGGGGCCTTGGCGGCCAGTGTCTCGGGCGCACTCATGGCGATCTCCAGGGTTATTGGTGTTGTTCTGGGCCCCGACGACGCATATCGTGGGTCGGCGCATTCTTCGACTCGGGCCTGGCACCCGTCCAACTAATAAAAGCCGTCCCAAGGCATAAGAAAAGTTGATCCCATGAATCTCAAGTTCCTCGAAACCTTCATCTGGGTCGCTCGGCTGAAGAACTTCAGCCTGACTGCGGAAAAGCTCTTCACCACCCAGGCAGCCGTGTCCAGCCGCATCGCGGTGCTGGAGGGTGAGTTGGGGGTCAAGCTGTTCCTGCGCGACTCGCGGGGCGTGAGCCTGACTCCGGAAGGGGTGAAGGTGCTGGAGCATGCCGAACAGATGCTCGACACCCTACAGGCATTGAAGCAGTCGATAGAGGCGCCCTCGAGCAAGGTCGGGCGGCTGCGGATCGGGGTCATGGACACAGTGATCCACACCTGGCTCAGCCCCCTGGTGGCGCAGATGATGGACCACTATCCCCAGGTGGAAATCGAGCTGGTGGCCGATACCTCGCTCAATCTTTGCGAGCAACTGCAAAAGGGCTTTCTGGACCTGGCGCTGCAGACCGATCTGCTACGCCGGGAAAGCATCCGCAGCCTGGAGCTGGCCAGCTACCCGGTCAGCTGGATCGCCGCCAGCGATTCGATCTACAACCGCCATTACGACTCCCTGGCCGAACTGGCCCGGGAGCGAATCGTCACCTACTCGAAGAATTCCCTGCCCCATCAGCAGGTGATGAGCCTGATGCAAGCCAGCGGCGTGCTGGCTCCCAGGCTCAGTTGCGTCAACTCGGTCTCGGCCATCACCCGCCTGCTGCGCGACGGCTTCGGGATCGGCGCGCTGCCGCCAGTGTTGGTGCGCGAGGAACTGGCCCGGGGCGAGCTGACACAGTTGGACATCGATCAGCGCCCACCGAACCTGCAGGTGGTGGTGTCGTGGCGGGTGGGAGTGGAGTTGGTGGAGGACATCGTCGGGCTGTGCCAGCGCGTCGTGCAACGCTATGCCCAGAAGGTCGGCCAGGAGCATCTGCTCCTGGCACCGTCCCTGTAGAGAGGGCTCAGAGCCCCTTGAGATCGCGCTCTTCGATGGGCCGGCTCTGGCGCAGGCGACGACCGCCGAGCACGACCCAGTCGATCAGCCGGTACAGGCATTCCAGGCCGAAGGACAGCAGCAAGGCGCCGCCCATGGCCCAGGACATCGCCTCCGGGGTCAACAGGATCTGGTAGCTGTAGCCATCCCAGGTTTCCTTGCGGATCGCCGGGTCGGCCGCCAGGGCGACTTGCAGCATGCGGATGTACCAGGGGCCTTGCATCGCCTGGTACTGCTTGTCCAGGGCGAGCTGGCGACTGAGCAGGCCGCTCAGGCTGTCGGCATCGCTGCGAAACACCGGATCGTCGCTGGCCCGGTAATGGGCCACCAGGGCGTTCAGGTCGCCCTTGAAGAACTGCTGCGCGGTGGCCTGGAACCCTTGCAGGCTGTTCTGCGATTCGATCATGTGGGCTTCGACCCGCTTGGCGTAGTCGCTGATGAAGCCCGGCACTTGCACACCGATCAACAGGCCGGCCGCGAACAACACCAGACGCAGGTAACTGAGCAACATAGGAGTGTCCTTATTCGGTCTGGCCATGGCTGATGCACTCTCCGCGCCGCCACAGGCTCCACTGTCCCGGCTGGTAGCGGGTCCAGGTTTCGTTTTCGGTCAAGGGTTCGGTGGCGATCACCGTGACCACGTCGTCCGGGGTGGTTTCTGCCTGGAAGTCGACGATCACATCGACATCCTTCAGGCGGGCCGGGCCGAACGGTGCGCGCCGGGTGATCTGCGCCAGCTTGGTGGAGCAGTAGCAGAACAGCCAGTCGCCATCGCTGAGCAAGGCGTTGAACACCCCCTTGCTGCGATACTCGCTGCAGGCCTGGATCAGGATCGGCAGCACTTGCTCGATCGCAATCGGCTCGGGAAATGCCTGGCGGACCCGATTGAGCAAGTCGCAGAACGCCGCCTCGCTGTCGGTATCCCCCACCGGGCGATAGAACTGGGTCTCGGGCTGGAAATCCGCCAACTGGCCGTTATGGGCAAAACACCAGTTGCGGCCCCACAGCTCACGGACAAAAGGATGGGTATTGGCCAGGCAGACCTTGCCGACATTGGCCTGGCGGATATGGCCGATGACCACTTCGCTCTTGATCGGATAGCGCTGCACCAGATTGGCCACTTCCGACTCGCTGCTGGCCGCAGGGTCCTGGAACAGGCGCAGGCCCCGGCCTTCGTAGAAGGCAATGCCCCAACCATCACGATGGGGGCCGGTACGACCGCCACGCTGCATCAGCCCGGTGAAGCTGAAGACGATGTCGGTCGGTACATTGGCGCTCATGCCCAACAATTCACACATGCTCGGACTCTCGCTGCAGTGCCGGGGACAACGTTACAAACGCGGCTCGACCCGCGTGTTCAGGGGAGCACTGCCAGCAGGCGGGCGACCGTAACGATCATTGCCGGCACTGCCAAAAGGCTGGTCATCTTCCGCTTCAGCCGCCTTGGCTGCGGCTTTCGCCGCTTCGCTGCGCTGGCGGCGCTCGCGCATCGAGCGCTCTATCGGCCAGCGGATCAGCACGAACAGCAGGTACACGCCGAAGGCGATCATGCCGTACATGAACAGATCGGAAACCGCGCGCCAGGCGTTGTTACCCACCTTGAAGGCCACGTCCAGGGCGGTGATGGCCACGGCCGGAGCGATTTTTTCCTTGACCGGGTCGATGATGGTCGGGCTGAACAGCAACACGGCGACCAGCACGCGCAACGGCTCGCGCAACCAGCGCCACATCCAGCGGGTCAGGCGCATCCATACCAGCAGGCAGCCCAAGGCGGCGAAGGCATAGCAGCCCCAAGCGATCAGATAGTCGTTCTCGGTCATGGTGTCCGTGGCAAGGCAGGCAAAGAGGCGCTTATGATAACGACTTTTCCCGTGTCAGGCTGCCCCGCCGTCTGCCAAGCCCTCATTTGTCATCGTTCGAGAGCCCCCATGCCCTTACCTGCCAATGACACCAGCGCCCCGATCGCCCACAAGGCCGCCGGCGCTGACCCCTACGCCTGGCTGCAGGAGCGCGACACCGACGCGGTGCTCGATTACCTGAAGGCGGAAAACAGCTACCAGGAACGCCAACTGGCCCAGCAGGCGCCCCTGCGCGAGGCCCTGTTCCAGGAAATCAAGGGACGAATCCTCGAGACCGACCTGTCGCTGCCCTCGCCCTGGGGCCCCTATCTGTATTACACCCGGACCACTGCCGGCGACGAATACGCCCGGCATTACCGCTGCCCACGCCCGGCGGACGACAGCCTGACGGTGGACGAAAGCCGCGAACAACTGCTGCTGGACCCGAACGTCCTGGCCAATGGCGGTTTCTTCTCCCTGGGCGCCTTCAGCATCAGCCCCGACCATCAGCGGCTGGCCTATAGCCTCGACACCAGCGGCGAGGAGACCTACACCCTGTTCGTCAAGGAACTGGCCAACGACAAGGTCAGCGAACTGCCGTTCCAGCAGTGCGACGGCAGCATGACCTGGGCCAACGACAGCCAGACCCTGTTCTTCGGCGAACTGGACGAGACCCATCGTCCACACAAGCTGTTGCGCTATCGCCTGGACGGCACAGCGGCCGAAGAGGTGTTCCATGAACCGGACGGGCGCTTCTTCCTGCATTGCTACCGCGCCAGCTCCGAACGCCACCTGCTGTTGTCCCTGGGCAGCAAGACCACCAGCGAAAGCTGGGCCCTGGACGCCGAGCAGCCGCACCAGCCATTCACCTGCCTGGCGCCCCGGGTCGAGGGCCATGAGTACGATGTCGACCACGGCCAGCTCGAAGGCCGCTGGACCTGGTTCATCCGCAGTAATCGCGAGGGCATCAACTTCGCCCTCTACCAGGCCCAGGACACCGGTCGTGTTCCCGACCAGGACGACTGGCGCCTGCTGGTTGCGCATAACCCCGAGGTGATGCTCGATGGCGTGACCCTCAATGCCGGGGCCATGACCCTGAGCCTGCGCGAAGGCGGCCTGCCAATCATCGAGGTGCACCCGCAAGGCCTGCCCAGCTACCGCGTGCAATTGCCAGACGCCGCCTACAGCCTGCACGTACAAAACAGCCTGGAGTTCGCCAGCGAGCGTATCCGCCTGCGCTACGAAGCCTTGAACCGCCCGGCCCAGGTACGCCAGTTGCAACTGGCCGACGGCCAGCAGCAGGTACTCAAGCAGACCCCGGTGCTGGGCGAGTTCGACCCTGATGCCTATGTCAGCCAGCGCCTGTGGGCCACCGCCACCGATGGCACCCGGGTGCCCATCAGCCTGGTGGTCAAGCGCGAGTACCTGGGTCGTCCTACGCCTCTGTACCTGTATGGCTACGGTGCCTATGGCGAGAGCCTCGACCCGTGGTTCTCCCATGCCCGCCTGAGCCTGCTCGATCGCGGCATGGCCTTCGCCATCGCCCATGTGCGAGGTGGTGGCGAGCTGGGCGAAGCCTGGTACCGAGCCGGCAAGCAGGAGCACAAGCAGAACACCTTCAGCGACTTCATCGCCTGCGCCGAGCACCTGGTGGCCCAGGGCCTGACCACCTCCCGCCAACTGGCCATCAGCGGTGGCAGCGCTGGCGGCCTGCTGATCGGCGCGGTGCTCAACCAGCGCCCCGAGCTGTTCCAGGTGGCCATCGCCGAAGTGCCGTTCGTCGATGTGCTCAACACCATGCTCGACCCGGAACTGCCATTGACCGTCACCGAGTACGACGAATGGGGCAACCCCGAGGAGCCGCAGGTGCATGCACGCATCAAGGCTTACGCCCCTTACGAGAACGTGCAGGCCCAGGCCTACCCGGCCACGCTGGTGATCGCCGGCTACAACGACAGCCGCGTGCAGTACTGGGAAGCCGCCAAGTGGGTGGCCAGGCTGCGGGCGACCAAGACCGACGACAACCTGCTGTTGCTCAAGACCGAACTGGGCGCCGGCCACGGCGGCATGAGCGGGCGCTATCAGGGATTACGTGACGTAGCCCTCGAATATGCCTTTGTCCTGAACATTCTGGGCCTGGGCTGAGGAACTCCCGGCGGCGCTCCTGTCTTAATCCGGGACCGCCGCCGATCCGGGCCTGCGCCCAAGCCACCGACACAAGAAAAAGACCGTGATCCCATGTCCGAACCCACCCTGCTGAACAATGAAATCCGTGACTGGCTGATGGACTGCGGCCTGTTCGACCAACTGTTGCCCGCCGACTTCAACGCGGCGGCCGGCTACTTCAGCATCAGCAGCATCGCCCAGGGCGAGGCGATCTTTCATGAGGGCGATGCCGGTAGCTTCATGTGCATCATCCACAGCGGCCAGGTAGCCGTGCAGAAGCGCAGTCACGACGGCCAGCTCTTGAGCGTCGCGACCCTGCGCAGCGGCCGGGCCTTTGGCGAAATGGCGGTACTCGATGGCGAACGGCGCTCCGCCACCTGCGTGGCGGCCAGCGATTGCCAGTTGCTCAACCTGGGCAAGGACTCCCTGGAGAAAATGCTCAATGATGCGCCGAAGATCGCCGCCAAGATCATCCGCGCCCTGGCTGTCTCGCTGTCCAAGCGCCTGCGCATGGCCGACGGCCAGTTGCTCGCACAGCAGGTCTGACCCTGGCCAGGCCGCTCCCTAGCGACCCGACTTGCTGTCGTTCTGCTCAGGAGCTGGCTGGGTCTGATCCTTGGGCGGCTTGGGCATGTCGATTGGCGGCAACAGCGGCGCGCCGCCATTGCTGGCCTTCGGAGTGCTGGGGGGAGTCACTTGTGGGTAAGGGGTGGGCGTGGCGGTTCCCGGCGTGCCGAGTGTCGGCGTGGGAGTGACCACCGGAGCGCTTTGTGGCTCATCGGCCCAGGTCGGGCCCATTCCTGCGGCAAGGGTCGCCGCCAGTGTCAGCACCGTCGCAATAGTGCGTTTCATCAATGACTCCATGGCTATTGTCTGGCGTCAGGCTACTCCCAACCGCAGGGTTTTGCCTGCCCCAATACGATGTCCCGGCAAGGTTTCGTCATGCCGGGACTGACGAGGCCCCAAGGGCCTGGGCTAAACTTCACCCATTACCGTCATTAGTCTTTCTACAAAGGTGAACCCATGAGTTCGTCCACTCCTAGTTCCAACACCGCCAAGCTGGACCGCATCCTTGCCGACGCCCAGCGCGACCGGGAAATGGGCTACCGCGACAAGGCGCTGAAGATGTACCCCCACGTCTGCGGCCGCTGCGCCCGTGAGTTCTCCGGCAAGCGCCTGAGCGAGCTGACCGTGCACCACCGCGACCACAACCACGACAACAATCCCCAGGACGGCTCCAACTGGGAATTGCTGTGCTTGTACTGCCACGACAACGAACACTCGCGCTACACCGACCAGCAGTATTTCGGCGAGGGCTCCCTGAGCACGCCGAAAGTCGCCAAGGCCACCCACAACCCCTTCGCCGCCCTGGCCGGAATGATGAAGAAAGACGAATGAGAATGCGGATGTGGCCAGGGTTCTCCCTGGCCACAACGGCCCCCGGCCTTGGAACAATCGCCGTATAATCGCGCTTTTTTCTCCAAGGCTCCTCGCTCGTGGCAAACAAAAGGTACAGCTGCATCGGTTTGTATAACCCCAAGTCACCGGAGAACGTCGGTTCGGTGATGCGCGCCGCTGGCTGCTATGGCGTCGCCTCGGTGTTCTACACCGGCAAGCGCTATGAGCGTGCCCGCGACTTCGTCACCGACACCAAGAAAGTCCATCAGGACATTCCGCTGATCGGCATCGACGACCTGAAGAAGATCCTCCCTTTAGGCTGTATTCCCGTTGCCGTGGAGCTGGTCGAAGGCGCCCGCCCACTGCCCGAATACACCCACCCCGATCGCGCCCTGTACATTTTCGGCCCGGAAGACGGCTCCCTCGACAAGGAAATCCGCGACTGGTGCGAAGACGTGATCTACATCCCCACCAACGGCTGCATGAATTTGGCGGCCACGGTCAACGTGGTGCTCTACGACCGCCTGGCCAAGGGCAACAACACCCGCTCCGGTCCCAAGTTCTGAAGCATCACCGCTCGATGCCCGGGAACCGCCAGGGGCTCCTCGCAGTCAGCCCTATATCACTCACCGCCCCAGGAGACAGATCATGAGCGAGCGCAAACAGTTGCAGACGATAGAGTCGACCCCGTTCCAGAGCCCTTCGCAGCAGAACGTCCAGGGTTGGGAGCGCATCGGCTCGCTGGCCGGTGGCGTGGTGATGGTGGGCAAGGGCCTGCGCCGCGGCGGTGTGTTCGGCCTGGTACAGGTGGCGCTCGGCGGTGTGGCCCTGGCCCGAGGCATCACGGGCCACAGTTCGGCCAAGAGCCTGCTGGAAAAGAGCCGCCGGGACATGCACCACGTAAGGACGAAGATCGAACAGGCCTCGGCGGAGCTACGCAACCTGAAGGCCACTGCCGATGCCGCCGGACGTCGTCCAAAGACTACCGCCGAGGATACCAACCTCCCCGGCCACCAGGACTGAGCCCCGGGTCAACGTAGCAACGGGCTGTCCAGGACCCTGGATGATTCCCCCAGCACGCTTTCGCTCAACTGGATGAACTCGGCGGTACTGACGCTTTCCAGGCGCATCGCCGCTTGCAGCACATCGTCCAGTGAGCGCTTGTTGCGGGTTTTCAGGCGGATCTCCCGATCCAGCTCCTGTAGCAACAGCACCGCCCTGGCCACCGTTGCGCTATCCACCTGCTCGCCGCGCAGGCTGCTGACCTTGTGGCCGTCCCGGGCCAGGCGCTTTTGCAGCACCTGATAGCGCTCATCGCTGATCCCTCCGGCCCGGCGCAACAACTCGATGGCGTAGTACTGGGCCAGCCCTTCGCTGATCCAGTCGCTGTGCTGGCTGTCGTTGATACGGGCCAGGGATTGCACCAACTCCCGCAACAGCGGGCTGCTGCCGTTCTCGCCGATCAACGGCAGGCGGCTGTGCAGGTACAGCGAATCGCGACCGGCCAGGCTACCGCGCCACATGGGATCAGCGGCGCCGACGATCAGCAGCTTGCCCGGCTGGCGTGGAAACACCGCCTGCACCTGGGGCCAGACGAAAGTGAGCAACGTCAGGATATCCATGCGGCGCATACCCTGGCCCAGGGGCGAAACCACGCTGACCTCTGTGCTTCCCAGGCGCGTGCGGCGGCTGCCCAGGTTACCGGCGAGCATCCAGCCGAGGGGACGATCGAACAGGCGCGAGGGGTTATCGATGCGAAAGCGCTGCTTGCCGATCCGCGGCCATGCCGTCTCGACACTCTTCCAGCCGCTGGGCAGTTCGAAATCCAGGCGTGCCACCAGCTCGATGCCATCTTGTTGATCGAGCCGGGCCGGCGGCACCAGCGTCTCACCGCGCACCAAGGCCCAGTTGGCATTGCTGCGGCTGTCGTAGCTGCCCTTCTTCGGGCTATGGCTCAAGCGTACCCGGTAGCTCAGGCTGGCCTTGCCGCTGGCCGGGCGCCAGATACCGCGCTGCTCGCCGGTCTCGGCCGGCGCAGCCTGCCATTGGCCATCGGCCTTGAAGTCGCTGTAGTCACCACTCTGGCCCAGGTCAAAATCCAGGCTGCGCAGCGCCGACCCTTCAGCCAGGGTCAGGCGTACTTCGGCCTGGTCGCTCTGGGGCAGGAAACGCACGTGGTAATCCAGATCGACTTTCTGCGCGGCCCAGGCCGATGCATTCAACGCCAGCAGCGCCATGGCCAGCGCCAGCTTCGCCCTCCCCCTCATACACACTCCTTGCTTGAGAGCCCGCCCTGGGCTCGAGGTCAGCGCGGCGATGCCTCAGCCTGCGCGAAAAATCAGGTGATCCTCCCAGTCTTCTTCCGCCACGCTACCTTCGGCCAGCATGCGTCCGGACTGGGAAATGCGCTCATGGTGCACCGCATCGCGATCGCCGCACACCAGGTGGTGCCAGAGCGGCAGGTCCTTGCCTTCGCTCACCAGACGGTAACCGCAAGTGGGTGGCAGCCACTTGAATTCATCGGCCTTGCCCGGCGTGAGCTGGATGCAGTCGGGCACCGACTCGCGACGGTTGGCGTAGTCACTGCACTGGCAGGTCTTCAGGTCCAGCAGCTTGCAGGCGATACGGGTGTAATAGACGCTGTTGTCGTCCTCGTCCTCGAGCTTTTGCAGGCAACACAGGCCGCAGCCATCGCACAACGACTCCCATTCCTCCTGGTCGAGTTGTTCGAGGGTCTTGCGTATCCAGAATGGTTCGACTTTGGCGGCCATGGTTCGAGAATCAGTTTCCAAGGGTGAAAAGGCCGCCAGTCTAGTGCCGAAGGCCCGGCGGGCCAAGCACTGGCGACTACTGGTAACCCGGGGCTTGCCAGCTGCCAGGGGGCACAGTAGCTTTGCTCCCCGGACCACCCCCGCCCGGGTGCCATGAAATGCCAATCACATGGCACCCGGAGCATCCCGCAAGGTCAGGAAAACCCCTTCGCCCAGCTAACTGCGCCTGCCGGTTATTCCATCTTTCCCAAATGTTGTCTGGAGTCTTTGCATGAGCGCCAATCCTCGCGTTGCCGACTACACCATCCACCCGCAATTCACCCAGCGCTGGTCGCCACGGGCCTTCACCGCAGAAGCCATCCCTGAGGAAACCCTGCTGAGCTTCTTCGAAGCCGCACGCTGGGCACCTTCGGCCTACAACTCGCAACCGTGGCGCTTTCTCTATGCCCGCCGCGACACGCCGAACTGGGAACGCTTCCTGGGCCTGCTCAACGAATTCAACCGTGGCTGGGCGCAACACGCTTCGGCCCTGGTGATCGTGATTTCCAAGACCACCTTCACCGCCCCAGGCGCCAGCGAGGAAACCCCGGCCCTGTGGCACACCTTCGACACCGGTTCGGCCTGGGGCCACCTGGCACTGCAAGCCAGCCTCAGTGGTTGGCACACCCATGGCATGGCCGGCTTCGACCAGGAGCTGACCCGCAAGGAGCTGAAGATTCCCGAAGGCTATGCCCTGCACGCTGCCGTGGCAGTGGGCAAGCTGGGCGACAAGTCGACCCTGGCCGACTACCTGCAGGCCCGCGAAGTACCGAGCCCGCGTCGCCCACTGAGCGAAACCGTATCCGAAGGCGACTTCAATCTCTAAACAAGCCTCAAGCTGCAAACCTCAAGCTTGCAGCTTGCAGCTTGCCGCTTCGGCGTCCTAGTAGCCCCGGGCGAAATCCACTTCGCCGCGCAGGGGCTGCTTGGACTGGTAGGCCCGCAAGTTCTCCACGAACAGCTGCACCATCAGCTCCGGCGAGGTCGGTGCCGAGCTGTGGCCCGTCAGCAGCAGGCCCCAGGCAGTCCAGAACGGATGGCGCTGTGGCAATGGTTCCTGGCGACAGACATCGATCACCGCGCCAGCGAGGTGGCCGTCCTTGAGGGCCTGCACCAGGTCCGCATCGACCACCGACACACCACGTCCGACATTGATGAACAAGCCCGTTGACTTGAATTGCTTGAACAGCGCCGCATCGTACAAGTCATGGGTGCTGGGCGTGTTGGGCAACAGGTTGACCACGTAATCCACCTCGCCCACCAGCCGTCCCAGGTCCTTGAGGCCGGCGACCTCGATAAAGGGCGCCTGTTCACGGGCCTGGCTGGCGATGCCATAGAGCTTGACGCCGAACGGCACCAGGAATTGCGCCACGCTCTGGCCGATATCACCGGTACCGACGATCAAGACCTTGCGCCCTACCAGGCTCTGGCCCAGGCGGTTGTCCCACTTGCGTTCCACCTGGCTGACCAGGCGCGCCAACACTTCGCGCTCGTGGCCCAGGATGTAGGTCAGCACGTACTCGGCCATCACCTGGCCGAAGATCCCCACCGCCCGGGTCAGGCGATAGTGGCGAGGCAGGCCATCGGCCAGCAAGGGCGTGATGCCGGCCCATGTCGATTGCAACCACTGGGGCTTGTGCCCCTGGCGCAGCAGGGTCGCCAACAGGTCTGGCTGGCCGAGCCATACCGGGCAGTCCACTGCCAGGCGAGCCAATTCGGCGGAATCGCCACTGGTCAGAACATCCAGGTCCGCAGCCGCCTGACGCAACAGGCGGGCATAAATAGCGTGGTCGTGTTCGGCAATCAGAACGCGCATGGTTCAAACCTTAAAAAACGGTGCAGGCCACCGTCGATGGAGTGTCGCTCCATCGTTCAGGGTGGCCAGGTCAGTCAAGTGCACAGCAAGGGCGCCCGGGACCGAGCGCCTACCAGGAGTCAGACCGGATCATTGCGGCGTAGCAACTCTTCGGGCAGGTGCTCGATGTACTCGTCTTCGGCCGGTGGCATCTGCAGGTGATAACCCTGCTTGTCGAGATTCTCCAGCACTTTCTGGATATCTTCCCGAGCCAGCTTGCGCTCCGGGGTCAACACCAGGTCGAAGGCATGCTGCGGCTTGCCGAACGCCGCCAGCAGGGTTTCCGGCACGCGCTCCAGGGCTTCGCTCTTGAGCACGTAGAGGTACATCTCGTTCTTGCGCGGGCTTCGGTAGATGGAGCAGATATGTTTCAAGGCTGTTCTCCGGCAGTGGCCAGGCTGTCCAGCAGCGCCTGGCCCATCAATTCGCGGCGCCAGCCACGCAGCGAATCAGGCAATTGGTAAGGCCCATTGGGAAAGCCGCTCTTGAGCAGGCTTTCCAGGGTTTTCTTGCGCAGCATCACTTCCGGCGCGATGTCCAGGCGCTCCGCTTCGGCCTGGCCCACCGCCTTCAGGCGCTTGAGCAGGGCCGACGCTTCGATCGGCAACGGCTCGGGCAGGGCCGGCGGCCACTGCTCCGGACCGAGCTTGGCGGTGCGCTTGATCAGGTCCAGGAGGAACTCGCCATCCTGGCGTACGGTCCGTGGGTGCATGTCTTCGATCTTGGCCAGCGCCGACAAGGTATCGGGCTGGGTCCTGGCCAGGGGCCAGAGCGCATGTTCACGAACGATTCGATTGCGCGGCAAGTCGCGGGCTCGCGCCTCACGCTCGCGCCAGGCACACAGCTCGCGCAGCACCGCCAGCTGGGCACGGGACAGTTTCCAGGCCAGCTTGGCATCGCGGTAAACCTCGTTGGGGTCCACTTCGCGACGCAGGTTGGCCACCAGCTCGGCACCGTCTTCAAGCACCCAGCGGTACTTGTCGTCGGACAGCTTGGCACGCAACTGGCCGAATACCTGGGCCAGGTGCACGGCATCTTCGGCGGCATAGCTGACCTGGGTTTCCGAGAGCGGGCGTTGCAGCCAGTCGGAGCGGGTCTCGCCCTTGGGCAACTCGATGCCCAGGACTTCCTGCACCAGGCGCGAATAACCCATGGAGAACCCCAGGTTCAGGTAAGCCGCCGCCAGTTGCGTATCGAACAACGGCGCTGGCAGGCTCCCTGTCAGGCGCAGCAGGACTTCGAGATCCTCGCTGCAGGCGTGCACCACCTTGACCACTGCCGGGTTCTCCAGCAGCTCGGCCAAGGGTTGCCAGTTGTCGATGGTCAAAGGGTCAATCAGGTAGGCGCGCTGCCCATCACCCACCTGCAACAGGCCGGCGATGGGATAGAAAGTGTCGACCCGCATGAATTCGGTGTCGAGGGCGACGAAGGGCAGGTGCTGCCATTCGGCGCAAAACTGACCGAGGCTATCGTTGTCGCGAATCCAGTGTATATCGATGGCCACACGGCTCTCCCTTGAAGAATGGCGCGCAGTATATATCGCCCCGGCCATTTCCGAGCATTGGTCCGATAAGAGCCTGCGAGAAACCCCGGGACGAAAAACAAGAATAGTCCGGGAGCCTGGACTAGCCCTGTTTACTCAACACGTAGATCCGTGAAGGGGCGCATCCGGGAAACAGGTCATGGTGGCTGAGGACGTCGAATCCGGCTTCGGCGAACTCGGCCTCCAGCTGCACCTTGCTCACCAGGGGCAGAGCACCGGCAGCCGTGGTCGCACGCTGCCAGGACTGGAAGAAGTACTCGACCCGGGTCGCGACGATCACCGAGTCACGACTGACCCGGTGGAACTCGCGCAACAGGGCCAGGCGGTCCTCGCCATGGGTGACATGGGCGAACAACTGCATGCAGATGATGCTGTCCACCGCGTTGGCCGACAGGCCGATATCGAACGCCGAGCTATGGAAGGTCTTGATCCGCTTCATCAGGCTGACCGGATGATGAGTCTGGGCGTGGCTCAGCATTTCCTCGGAAGGGTCCGCCGCCAGGATCACCCGGTTGCCATGCTCGGCCAGCACCGGCCAATAACGCCCAGCCCCACACGCCACATCCAGGATCAACCCAGGCTCGCCAGCCACGCTCAAGGCATGGCGCACCAGCCGCGTCGTACGCCAGAGCGCCAGGCGCGTGCCCACCCCGGCAGGCCGGGGCTCACGGCAGACGCGCGCATGCTCCTGGTCGTAGCGCCGAGCGAACTCCAGCTCTATGGACGGTGGGGGGTGGGACGACATGACTGGCAAACTCTTGTTGGAATCCAGGGGCCACAGGTTAACCAGCCATACGTGAAAAAAAGGTCGAAAGCCGGTCAAGCCGCCATTGGCCACGGCCGCGCGGCAATATCCAGGCCCTTGCCCGCCCCGACAAGGCTCCTGCACTATGCCCAGCCGCCATTCAAGGAACGACTCGATGCTCCCACGCCTTCTGCTCAGTACCCTGTTCGGCCTCGCGGCCCCCGCCCTTGCCCTTGCCCAGGAGTCGACCTCGCACCTGGACCAGGTGCTCGAACGCGGCCACCTGACGGTCTGCACCACCGGCGACTACAAGCCCTACAGCTACCTGCGCGATGACGGGCACTACGAGGGCATCGACATTGCAATGGCCGAATCCCTGGCCCAGAGCCTCGGAGTCAGGGTGAAGTGGGTCAACACCACCTGGAAGAGCCTGATGGCGGACTTCCAGAGCCAGCAATGCGATATCGCCGTGGGCGGGATCTCGGTGTCCCTGGAGCGTCAGAAAAAGGCCTTCTTCAGCCAGCCCCTGGGCGTCGATGGCAAGATTCCCCTGGTGCGCTGCCAGGACCTCAAGCTCTACCAGAGCGTGGAGCAGATCAACCAGCCTTCGGTACGCCTGATCGAACCGCCGGGAGGCACCAACGAAGTCTTCGCCCGCACCCGCTTGCCCAACGCCGACCTGACGCTGTTCGCCGACAACGTGAAGATCTTCGACCAGTTGCTCAGCCACAAGGCCGACGTGATGATCACCGATGCCTCGGAGGCGCGCTTCCAGCAACGACGCAAGCCGGGACTGTGCGCGGTCAACCCCGAGCATGCCCTGCAGTACAGCGAGAAGGCCTTCCTCCTGCCCCGGGACGATGTGGCCTGGAAGAGCTACGTCGACCAGTGGCTACACCTGAGCAAGGCCACCGGCGCCTACGACCAGGTGGTCAATCAGTGGTTGGCGGCGCCGTAATCCTGCTCCAGTAACTGCCGGAAAGCCTGGCAAGCCGCGCTGCGATAGGCGCCCCGGCGCCCCAGCAACACCACGCTGCGCGGCGCCAGGGGTGAGGCCAGGGCCAGTGCGCGCAAGCCCGGCTGCTCCCGGGCAATGGCACTGGGCAACAACGTCACCAGCTGCCCGCGACGCACGATCTCCACCAGCGCACTGACCGAATTGGCCTCGATGGCGATGCATGGCGCAATACCCTGCTGGCGGCAATACAGGTCGATATGGCGGCGGGTGGCGAAGTCGCCACTGAGCAATGCCAGCGATTGACGCCCCAGCGCCTCGGCATCCAGCGGCTCTTGCTCCCGGGCCTGGTACTGCGGGCCGACCACCAGGCTCAGGGTCTCGCTGAACAGATCCTGGGGCTCGATTTCCAACAGGTGCTCGCCGGCGAAGGCAATGCCCAGGTCCAGGCGATCTTCAGCCAGGGCCGCCTCCAGGCGATCCTGGGTCATTTCCTCGATGCTCAGGCGGATGCCCGGATAGCGCTGGTTGAACCGGCTGAGCAAGGGCCCGGCCAGGTAGGCGGTGAAGGTCGGGGTCAGGGCCAGGCGCAATGAACCCCGGCTCAGGTCCTGCACGTCGTGCATCGCCCGCCGCGCGGCTTCCAGGTCCTGCAGGGCACGCCGGGCATAGGCGACATAGGCCTGGCCGGCATCGGTCAGGCGCACGCTGCGCCCGGACCGATCGAACAACGGCGCCCCCAGGGACTCCTCCAACTGCTTGATCTGCTGCGACAGGGTCGGCTGCGACACGTGCAGCGCCTCGGCGGCGCGGGTGAAGTTGCAGTGCTCGGCCACGGCCAGCAGGTAACGGATATGACGCAAGAGCATGGCAGCCCCAACTATAGGCATGACTTATGGAAAGCATAATAAACCGGTCTTGGACGCTATAGTTGCAACCGCCCATCCTTGCCCCATCAGCGACGCAAGGAGACTCCCATGCAGCACATCATCGACGGCTTCCTCAAGTTCCAGCGCGAAGCCTTCCCCCAGCGCAGCGAACTGTTCAAGCAACTGGCCAGCGCCCAAAGCCCCGGCACGCTGTTCGTCACGTGCTCCGACAGCCGGGTGGTGCCGGAACTGCTGACCCAGCAAGAGCCTGGCGACCTGTTCGTGATCCGCAACGCTGGCAACATCGTGCCCAGCTACGGCCCCGAGCCCGGCGGCGTATCGGCCACGGTGGAATACGCGGTGGCGGTACTGGGGGTGAGCGACATCGTCATCTGCGGCCACTCCGACTGCGGCGCCATGACCGCCCTTTCCACCTGCAAGTGCCTGGACCACCTGCCTGCCGTGGCCAACTGGCTGCGCCATGCCGAATCGGCCCGAGTGATCAACGCCGCGCGGCACCATGCCTCGCCCGCCGAACACCTGGACGCCCTGGTCCGGGACAACGTCATCGCCCAGTTGGCTAACCTGAAGACGCACCCCTCGGTGGCCCTGGCCCTGGAGCAGGGCCGGCTGAACCTGCATGGCTGGGTCTACGACATCGAGAGCGGCGCCATCGCCGCCCTCGACGGCCCTGCCCGGCGCTTCGTGTCCCTGGCCGAGCCCCCGTATACCTGTGCCCTGGCCAGCCGCCCTTCGACCGCTGCCTGAGCAGCAACCTTCACTCACCCAAGAGGAATCCACCCATGCTGCAATCCCAATTCGCCCAAGCCCCACGCCTGGCCCTGGCCGACACCATCATCGACGCCAAGGCGCGCAAGAACCTGTCCTGGCAGGACCTCACCGACGGCACCGGGCTGAGCCTGGCCTTCGTCACCGCCGCCCTGCTGGGCCAGCACGCCCTGCCGGCCGCCGCAGCCGACCTGGTGTGCGACAAACTGGGCCTGGACCAGGACGCCAGCCGCCTGCTGCAAAGCATCCCCTCGCGCGGCAGCATCCCTGGCGGCATCCCCACCGACCCGACCGTGTACCGCTTCTATGAAATGCTTCAGGTCTACGGCTCGACCCTCAAGGCCCTGGTCCACGAGCAGTTCGGCGACGGCATCATCAGCGCCATCAACTTCAAGCTGGACATCAAGAAGGTCGAGGACCCCGAAGGCGGCTCCCGCGCGGTGATCACCCTGGATGGCAAGTACCTGCCGACCAAGCCGTTCTAAGAGCAGCGGCAAGCCTCAAGCCTCAAGCGCATGCTTGCGGCTTGGAGCTTGCCGCTTGCCGCTTGCCGCTTGCCGCTTGCCGCTTAAGTCTTATTTAATTTTTAAATAGTGCGGCAAACTTTCTGATTTGCCCCCGGCACGCACGGCACCGCCTAATCAGCCCACTGCTTACTGAAGGTCTGGTTATGGAAAGCGTTCGTGCAACCTCCCGCCCCGCACTCTGGCTGATGGCCAGCGTAGTCCTGGTGGCCCTCAACCTGCGGCCGTCGATGGCCGCTGTCGGCCCGCTGCTCTCGGGCATTCGTGGCGATATTCCCCTGAGTTTCAGCCTGGCCTCGTTGCTGACCATGCTGCCGGTCATGGCCATGGGCCTGGCGATGTTCTTCGGCATGGGCATCAGCCAACGCCTGGGCGAGCACCGCACCGTGGTCCTGTCCCTGCTGATCATCGGCCTGGCCACGGTGTCGCGGTTGTTCATGGACTCGGCTGCAGAGCTGATCCTCAGCGCTGTCCTGGCCGGGATCGGCATCGCCCTGATCCAGGCGTTGATGCCGGCGCTGATCAAGTCACGCTTCGCTGACAATGTCTCGCTGTTCATGGGCCTGTATGTCACCTCGATCATGGGCGGCGCAGCCATCGCCGCTTCTTTCGCCCCCCTGGTGATGAACCAGAGCGGCAGCTGGCGCCTGGCCCTGGCGATCTGGGCGGCCCTGGCCTTGTTGGCCCTGGTGTTCTGGTATGCCCAGCGTCGCTCCCTGCCCAGCCTGCCGGCCGCCCGTGGTGGGCGCGAATCGTTCGCCAGCAACCGCCGGGCCTGGCTGCTGGCGGTGTTCTTCGGCCTGGGTACCGCCTCCTATACCTGCGTACTGGCCTGGCTTGCCCCTTATTACGTGGAGAACGGCTGGAGCGAACAGAATGCCGGCCTGCTACTGGGGTTTCTCACCGCCATGGAGGTGATCTCCGGCCTTATCACCCCAGCCATCGCCAACCGCAGCCAGGATCGCCGCCTGGTGCTGGTGGCCCTGCTGACACTGATCATCGCCGGCTTCTGCGGCCTGATCCTCAGCCCGCAACACCTGAGCCTGCTCTGGCCCTGCCTGCTGGGCCTGGGTATCGGCGGGCTGTTCCCGATGAGCCTGATCGTCTCCCTGGATCACCTGGGCGATCCGCGCCGCGCCGGTGGCCTGACAGCCTTCGTGCAGGGCATCGGCTATCTGATCGCCGGGCTGTCGCCACTGCTGGCAGGCATGATCCGCGACCAACTGGGCAGCTTCGAATGGGCCTGGTGGTCGCTGACCGCGGTGATGCTGCTGATGATCCTCATGGTGCTGCGCTTCGATCCCCGGCACTACGCCAGGCACATTCGTTGAGCCGCCTTGTACCCCGGCCCGGGAGGCCTGCATGAACCCTGTGAACTTCACCCAGGCCAACCTCGGCATGCTGCTCTGGGCGGCCTTGATCGCCGCCTCCTTCTTCGCTGCCGCCCAGGTCAGCCGCGCCATCGATCCCGTGCTGCTGACGGCCCTGCGCCTGCTGTTTTCAGCCTTGCTGTTCGTGCCCCTGCTGTGGTCCCGCGGCCTGTCCTCGATGACCCTGGCAGCGCTGGCGGCCCATGGCGCGCTCGGCCTGCTGCTGGCGCTGTACTTCGGCTCGTTGTTCGAGGCCCTGCGCCACACCTCGGCGGTCAATACCGGAACCCTGTACACCCTGGTGCCGTTGCTGACCCTATTGTTCGAAGGGTGGTTGTTGCCCGGCGACAGTCGCCGGCGCCGGTTGCTGCCAATGCTGACCGCCGCCGCAGGTGCGCTGCTGCTGATCCTCAAGGGCGGTGCGCCGGACCAACTGCCGTCGTGGTACGCCATGGGTGTCTATGGCCTGGGTTGCCTGGCCATGGCGGCCTATCCACCCCTGAGCCAGCGTTTCAAGGCGGGCAGCTTGCAGGGCCGCAGCCCGGCAGCGATGACGTTCTGGAACATGCTTTTCGGCTCCTTGTTCCTGTTCGTCGCCTGCCTGGCCAGCGGTGGTTGGCGCAGCGCCAGCCTGCTCACTGGCAACGACCTGCTGTGGCTGCTGTACCTGGCGATGTTCGCGACCCTGGCGACCTTCTGGCTGTTGCACCGGGCCATTGGCGTGATCGCCCCTTCGACGGTGATTTCCTATGTGTACCTGAGCACGTTGTTCCTGACTCTGTTCCATTGGCTGTGGCTCGGCCAGGCACCGCACCCGGGGGAACTGCTCGGCGTCCTGCTGGTTGCGCTGGGTATGCTGGGCCTGGTGCGCAGCAGCCGCCCCAAGGCGATAACAGCCTGAAATCAGGCTGGGACACAGGGCGCTTTTTTGCGCGAAACTGTGCAGGTCGTGTTATCGGAAATTAATGTCCCGATGCTGTCCGCGAATCCCGGCTCCGGGCATTTAACTAGGACGATCGTTCCGCTAGCATCGATCCGGTTTGCGCGCCACCGGCGCCAGGTGCCCAGTGGGATGAAACGGATGCTCATCAGCAATGTGCTCAGAAAACTCGACATGCAAGACCTCATGGTCTTTATCGCGGTGTACGAGCAAAGCAGTGTCACCGGGGTTTCGGAAACGCTGTGCGTCAGCCAGTCCACCGTCAGCTATTGCCTGAAGAAACTGCGCAACAGCTTCCAGGACGAGTTGTTCGTCAACACCCGCACAGGCATGCGCCCGACCTACAAGGCCACCAGCATGTACAGCCATGTGCTGAAGATCCTGGAGAGCATCAATCTCTGCCACAGCGGGGTGGCGGCCTTCGATCCGACCCGCCAGGCAGTGACCTTCAACCTCTGCGCTCCGGAATACTTCGAGCTGCTGATCCTGCCGCGCCTGCTCAAGGGTTTCGACTACGCCGACCTGCCGGTGACAGTGAACGTACAGAAGCTGGAAACCGATATCCCGGCCGATGAGCTGCGCGATGGCAGCCTCGACCTGGTGATCTGCTTTGGCCCCAACTTCCATCGCAGCCATGCCGATCTCAAGTCACAGATGCTGCTGGAGGACGATCTGGTGTGCGTGTTCGACAAGCGCGCGACGCCGCCCGAGGAACCACGCTTCAGCCTGCAATCGTTCATCGAACGACGGCATGTGTTCCCCACGCCCTGGACCTCGGACAGCAACATGGTGGATGGCTGGTTGGCGCGCCAGGCCCAGAAGCGCCAGATCGTCGCCCGCTCCAATAGCTACAGCGCAGCCTTGAAGATGATCACCGGCACCGATTTCATCCTCACCCTGCCCCGACGCATCCAGGCCCTGCTGGCCAATGAGGCTGTGTTCAATCACTGCGAGGCGCCCAGCGGCCTGCCGGGATTTACCCTGGACATGCAGTGGAGCCAGGACACCGATCAGGACAGCGCGCAGACCTGGTTCCGTGAGCAGGTGGTCAAGGTCTGCGCCGAGCAAGGCCAGCTCTAGGCTCCCGGGATACCCGCCCCGAGAGCCTGGGCCTGGCGCCTGGCAGCGTCAGAGACCGATGGCGGCCTTGGTGTAGGAAGCGCGATCGATATCCAGGAGTTCCACGCACAGCTGGACCTGCAACTCGGCCGGCCAGGGGGCCAGATCCTGCAGTACGGCCAGCAGGCTTTCGGACAGTTGCTTCTTGATCTCCGGCGAACGGCCACTGAGCAGGGCCAGCTTGACGTGGACAAAGGCCCGCTCGCCAAGACCGGTGCCGACCCGGAACGACTCCACTTTCACCGCGCGGCTCTTGATGTCGAACTCATCGGAAAACTGCCCGGACGCCACCAGCGCGTGATTGAGTCGCAGCAGCGCCTTGTCGGTGTCCAGCTGAGGCAGGTTGGCGGTGTATTCCATATGCAGGTGCGGCATGGTGGAGCTCCCAGTCAGTCAGGGGAAAAAGGCGCTACATACTACACAAGCCCCGGACCGGATGAATCCTCCATTGGCCGTATGGCTACACCGCGCCTCGCTCGCGCAGGACCAGGGTCTCCCAGGCTGCGACCACCAGCATCACCAGGCTGGTCAGGCTGCCCAGGGCCAAGGCGGAAAACACCTGGCTCCAGGCGAACGGCAACAGCAGCGCCAGGCTCCCCAGCCCCGCCAGATGCGATAACGGTGGCAGCGGCCGGTCGTTCATCACCCACTTGAACAAGGCGCAGCCCAGCAGGAACAGCCAGGGCCCGGCGACGATCACCAGCACCCCCGCCTGGCTGGCATGATCCGGATGGACCAGCACCAGTTCATCGGCCACCGCACTGACGATGATCCCGGCGATGATCAGCAAGTGGATGTAGGTGTAGGCGATCCGCGCCTGGCGTCCTGGATCGGCGGAATGCGCGATGCGGTGGTGGGCACGCTCGGCGCCGCTGTCGAAATACACCCACCACATGGCGATGCTGCCCAGCACGGCGACCACGAATCCCAGCAGTCCCTGGGCCGTGGTAGCCAGCTCGGCGAAGGTGGCACCGGTGACCAGCAACGACTCGCCCAGGGCGATGATCACGAACAACGCACAGCGTTCGGCCATGTGGTTGCCTTCGATATTCCAGTCATCCAGGGTCGAGCGGCCCAGCCCCGGCACCCAGAAATACACGGACGGCGACAACACTTCGATGCCCAGTGCCAGCACCCAGCAAACCAGGCGGCCAGGCCCTTGCAGCAGTCCGCCAGCGATCCAGAACACGCCGGAGAACATCAACCACAGGAGAATCCGCTGGAAGTTGCGGGTCATGTTCAGCGGCTCGCCCCGTACCGCCCACAGCGAATAGGCGGTACGCCCCACTTGCATGAACACATAGGCGCCGGCGAACAGCAGGCCCCGCTCGCCAAACGCGTGGGGAATCGAGGACGACAACAGCAGCCCCGCGACCATCAGCACGAATAGCCCGAGGCGGATCGGCAGGGTTTCCGGGTCCAGCCAGTTGGTGATCCATGAGGTGAAGATCCATACCCACCACACCGCCACCATCAGCAGGGCAACCTGCAGCGCCCCGCCCAGGGACAGGTGCGCCAGCAAGGCATGGGACAACTGGGTCACGGCAAACACGAACACCAGGTCGAAGAACAGCTCGACCATGCCCACCTTGCCGCTGTCTTGGCTGCCGCGGCCACGCAACAGGGAACGGTTTGGACTCATGGACATTCTCCGCGGTTAGGACTTGCACAAGGGCTTCACTGAGCAAAGCAGGTGCCATCGACAATGCCAGGGCAGCGATCACCAGCGGGGCATTCAGGTGGCGAGCGGCAGCGGTGCTCGTTCGCTCATGAATGCCTCCAGCCGCGAGCGCAGCCAGCGCTCGGCAGGATCGGTGTCGACATGGCTGAGCCAGACCATCGACAGGTCCAGGGTCGGGGTCTTGAACGGGAACGGCTCGCAATGCAATTGCCCCGAGGCCGCCATGGCCATGGCCGCGTAGTCCGGCAGGCTGGCGATCAGCTTGGTACCGGCCAGCAGCGCCGGCAGGGAGCTGTACTGCGGCACCGACAACACCACCTGGCGCGTACGGCCGATTTCCGCCAGCCACTCATCGGCGAAGCCGGCGACATTGGCGGTGTGGGACACCAGCACATGGGGCCGCGAGCAGTACTCATCGAGGCTCATCGGCGTGTCGCTGGCATCGGCGCGCAACACGCTGGGTTGGATATGTCGCAGCAACTTGCGCTTGGCATTGGCCGGCAGGCCCCGGGTCTGGCTGATGCCGACCGTGATATCGCCAGAGGCCAGCAAGTCGGGAATCCGCCAGTAGTCCACATGCTGGACCACGACCACCACCTGCGGCGCTTCCTGGCGCAAGGCCCGCAGCAAGGGCGGCAGCAAGCCGAACTCGACATCGTCGGACAGGCCGATGCGAAAGGTCATGGTGCTGCTGGCGGGGTCGAAATCATGGGTCAGGCTCAAGGCCGAGGACAGGGCATCCAGGGCGGGCGACAGGTGCTGGATCAGCTGCTCGGCACGGGCGGTAGGCTCCATCCGGTGGCCGACACGAATGAACAGCGGATCGTTGAACATCGCCCGCAATCGGTTGAGCGCGGAACTGATGGTGGGCTGGCCGAGGAACAGTTTCTCCGCCACCCGAGTGACGTTGCGCTCCAGCATCAGCGCCTCGAACACCACCATCAGGTTGATGTCAGCCTTGCGCAGTTCATTGCGATTCATCGGCGATGCCCCATTCCCCAGATGCCGTGCAGTGTAGAAAGGCCCGGGGGTTGGCGTCCAGCCAAGGCATTGCGGTTGCCACTGCACTCAATCGGACATCACGCACCGGCCCCGAGCCTGGCGGGCCAGTTCATATCGAGTGCTGCTTCGCCGACCTGGCCACTGCTCCATGACACGGCTGCCGATCTTCCTGCCCCTGGCGCAAACGCAGCGCCACCAATGCAGCCAGCAACAGCACCAGGGCGATCACCTTCAGACCGTTCATGGCATCGCCGGTGGTCATTTCGATCGCGCCCATGACCGACGGCCCGACAAACCCACCCAGCAGGCCGCAGCAGTTCACGAAGCCCAAGCCACCGGCCAGGGCGGCGCCTTTGAGTCGCGAGGCCGGGTACAGGAAGATGATCGACTGCACGACAAAGAACATCAGCGCCGCCACGCAGAACCCCAACAGACTCAATACCGGGCCAGACACCGCGGCCAGCAGCACTCCTGCGGCCATCACCAACAGGCCCATCACCAACAGGTGTCGTGAGCGCCGAGGGTTGGTAGCCAGCCGGGGCAAGGTCAGCGCCCCCACGGCGGCCGCGATCCATGGCAGCGAGTTCAACAGGCCGACATGCATGATGCTCAGGCTGCCGTACTTGCCGATGATGCCGGGGAGAAAAAAGATCACGGTATAGATGGTGATCTGGTGGCAGAAGTACACAAAGATCGCCAGCAGGATCTGCGGGGTGAAGCACTGCCTGAACGAATGCCCGCCCTGCCCTGCGCCTTCATCGGCTTCCCTGGCCAGGCGCTGCTCGACGGCGCGGGCCTCTTCGGCGCTGAGCCAGCGGGCCTTGCCCGGACGATCCGGCAGGTGCCGCCAGACCACCCAGGCGAAGAGCACCGCGGGCAAACCTTCGAGCAGGAACATCCATTGCCAGCCATGCCAGCCCAGCAAGCCATCCATCTTCATCAACGCCGCGCCCAACGGGCCACCGATGATATTGGCCAGGCACACGCCCAGCAGGAAGTAACCGGTGGCCCGGGCCCGCTGCTGGCGATCGAACCAGTAGGTCAGGTACAGCATCACCCCGGGGAACAGCCCGGCCTCGGCGATCCCCAGCAACAGGCGCAGCACGTAGAAGGAAGTCTCGCCCTGGACAAAGGCCATGGCAGCCGAGATCAAGCCCCAGGTGGCCATGATCCGGGCGATCCAGAAACGCGCGCCGACCCGGTGCATGATCAGGTTGCTCGGCACTTCGGACAGCGCGTAGGTGAGGAAGAACAATCCGGCGCCAAGGCCATAGGCCGCGGCGGAAATTCCCAGGTCGACATCCAGCTGGTGCTTGGCCAGGGCGATGTTGGTGCGATCGAGAAAGCTCAGGACATAGGCGGCGATCAACAATGGCATGAGCTTGCGGAACATCAAGCGGGTCAACTGCTGCTGGTCCCGGGGAGCGGCGGTGGTAGCGGTACTCATGGGCATATCCCTTTGTAATTGTTATGCGGGATGGCCTGCGCCCGACGTTACGCGGTGCAGGCACTCAAGCGTCGACTCAGAACGCGACCTGGTCACGCCCCTTGAGCCCGAGCAGGGTCCGCGCCTCATCCGCAGTCGCCACGCGGCCACCCAGGGCCTCGATGACCGTGCGGATACGGCGCACCTGGTCGGCATTGCTGGCGGCCAGCTTGCCCGGGCCATCCCAGAGCGAGTCCTCCAGGCCCACCCGGACATGGCTGCCCATGGCCAGGCCCATGGTCCCCAGGGGGATCTGGTTGCGTCCGGCGCCGAGAATCGACCAGTGATAGGCATCGCCGAACAGGCGGTCGGCGGTCCGGCGCATATGGGCCAGGTCCTCGGGGTGGCCACCGATACCGCCACGCAAGCCGAACACCGACTGGATGAACAACGGCGTCTTGAGCAGCCCGCGCTCAAGGAAATGTGCCGCGGTATAGAGATGGCCGATGTCGTAGCACTCGATTTCGAAGCGGGTGCGATTCGCGGCGCAGGCCCCGAGGATGTGGGCAATATCTCTAAAGGTATTGCGGAAGATCCGATCGTCGCTCTCCGCCAAGTAGGGCTGCTCCCAGTCGTGCTTGAACTCGCTATAGCGACTGAGCATTTCGTACAGGCCGAAGTTCATCGAGCCCATGTTCAACGAAGCCAGTTCCGGCTTGAACTCCAAAACCGGCTGTAGCCGCTCCTCGACCCCCATGGTCGGCGCACCGCCCGTGGTGAGATTGATCACCACATCACTGGCCGCCTTGATCTGTGGCAGAAACTGGCGAAATAGCCTGGGGTCCTGGCTCGGCCGGCCATCCTCCGGGTCACGGGCATGCAGATGGACGATGGCGGCTCCGGCCTCGGCCGCGGCGATGGCCTCGCTCGCGATCTGCCCGGCAGTGATCGGCAGATAAGGGGACATGGAGGGGGTATGGATCGCACCGGTAACGGCGCAGGTGATGATGACAGGGGTTTTTCCAGGCATGACGGTGCTCCGACTTTTATTCTTGAAGAAAAAAATCCCAGGGTGTCGCTGATGGAATCCGCCGCCGAGTCCTTCGGCGGGGCTGGCCGCCGAGGCGGCTAGAGGTACTCGACGTTGCCGTCGACGCTGATCGCCTGCCCAGTGACATTGCGGGCCGCCGGCGAACAGAGGAACAAGGCCATGGCCGCCACGTCCTCGGCGCTGACCATGCGCTTGAGCGAGATCTTGTCCAGGTACTCCTGGCGCATCTGCTCCATGGGTACGCCGGTCTGTTCAGCCCGGGCCTGGATCACCGCCTCCATGCGCGGCCCTTCGACGATCCCCGGCAATAGCGCATTGACGCGGATATCGCTGGCCCCGAGTTCGGCGGCCAGGGACTTCATCAACCCGACGATCGCCCACTTGGTCGCCGCATACGGGGTGCGCCAGGCATAACCCAGGCGTCCGGCCACCGAGGCGATATGCAACAGATGAGCGTTCTGCGAGGCCTTGAGCAAAGGCACGGCATGGTGGGCGAAACGGTATTGCGCGGTGAGGTTGATATCGATGGTGCGTTGCCAGTCGGCATCGCTGACCGCATCGATGCCCGCGGTGGGCCCGGCGATACCGGCGTTGTTGACCAGTACATCCAGCCCGCCGAAGCGCTGGACCTGCAGTTGGAACAATGCCTCGATCTGCTGCGGGTCACCGACATCGGCCCGGCTGGCCAAGGCCTGGGGGTGGCGATCGCGAAACGCCGCCAGGGCCGCCTCGCTGACATCGCATACATGGACCTCGGCCCCAGCTTCGAGATAGGCGCGGGCAAGCACTTCGCCGATACCCGCTGCACCGCCGGAAATCATTACCCGCAGGCCCGGATAAGGCTGCAAACGTTGCAGGATGCTCATGCCCGGCCTCCTTTGACCACCGCCTTGGATGTCTTGGCCAGCAAACGGCCCAGGGAGTCGGCGGCCTGCATGATGTCGTCGGTGACCGCCGCCCGGGCAGCAGGTGCATCAGCAGCCGCCAGGGCCGCGACGATCCGGTCGTGGGCCTCCATGGAACGTTGCAGGTGAGCCTTGTCGGGGGCCACCAGGGCGAAGCAAGGCCCCATGTGCAGCCAGAAGTTCTCCACCGCAGCCATGGTCAGTTCGGCCCGAGCCACGGCGTAGATACGCCGGTGGAAGGCGAAGTTGGTCCATAGGTAGCGGGAAACATCCACTTCGTCGGCGGCCTTGCGCATCTGCCGACAGAGTTCGGCGATTTCCTGCATGTCGCCCTGCTGCAAATGCTGCACTGCCTTCTCCGCCAGCAGCCCTTCCAGCGCCACCCTTGCATCACGAATCTCCCGCAGACGCTCTACGGTCATCATTCGTACCCGCAGGCGAGAGGTCTCGGTAACTTCAAAGGCGTTTTCCGCACTCAGGCGCTGCAACGCCTCGCGTACTGGCATCGGGCTGGACCCCAAGGCTTCAGCCAGGCCGCGGATGGTCAGCTTCTGGCCGGGCTGGAAACGGCCGCTCATCAAGGCCTCGCGAATTTGCCGGTATACCTGCTCTTGCAAGGTATCGCGCGAAACCTGACGCAGCGTAGGAAGAGGGATTGGACCTTCGGACATGGGGCGCACCTGTATTGTGATTCTTGTGCCCGACAATATGTGATCACAAATCAAATATGTCAAATATCCGATTCAGGTTCCGGAAAGATTTTTCGATCGAATGCCGACCTTCACTCCGTGCCCAGGCAACTCAAAGCACTGCGTGGAAAACACGGAAAAGAAAAAGCCCCCATGATCGATGATCACGGGGGCCTTGCGAGGCCATCAACCAGCCCACCAAGATCAAGCACATGGACCTTATCTGACTGGCATTACAGATGTTTCTGGCGTCATAGCACTTCCCAACACCCAGCATTGATAGCGAAGTTACTCATGAAACCTGAGAGTCACTGAGGAACTGCAGCCAAAGAGGTATGGATGAATAATGCATCTGCAAGCAAAAAGCCCCTGTAACTCATCGAGCTACAGGGGCTTTTCTATGTATGGCGGAGAGATAGGGATTCGAACCCCTTCCTGTTGATCGGCAGGCCGGCACAGGCCAGCAAATGCTAGGTATCGAGCCAAGGCGAGCAGCCTAAAACGGCCAGTAGCGGCCTCGGTTTTGCCCTAAATTTGCCCTAAACATTCCCCCCCCTCCACGCAATTCGTCGGCTGAAATCGCAGACTGCTTGCGCATCAATTACTGTATATAAAACCAGTATCAGTTATGTAGTCTGATCCCATGAATACCCCACCCCTTGCCCACGCGAAAGCCGAACGGCTGACAGACTGGCGGCGCTATCTTGACGACCACGAAAAGCGTTTTAACCATCCCGAGGCGTACCGCAGTATGTGCCGCCTCCTCTCGCAAGACATGCTCAACGAGCAGATCATCAGCGCCGCCGAGAAATTCGAACTCGACGAGCTGGCTGACTCGGCGTACTGGCACGCCGTCGAAACGCTGATCGATTGTGAGCCCGATTTTATGCCGTCGGCGTTCTATGATCTCGTTGCCAGGGATGGTGGGCCGAGCATTGGTCAGCTTTACGGTCGGATCTACTACCCAGCCGACAGCAAGGACTATGCCGCGCAAATCGTAGGGGAAAGGGGAGACAGGCGCCTGGTGTTCCGCATGACCGGCGCCGTTTGGAAAATGGACGGTATGACGATCACGACCCCGGACGGCCGCGTACATGACCTTGTGATTACCGGGCAACGGATAAACGGCATCGAGTACACGAACATCGATGATCCGGACGCCTATCGAGCGCTTGCGGAGTGCGCTCAGGTGGCCCTGGAAACTCACGACTTCGGAGCGTACCAGCGCGCCCGGCCACTACTTCTGGCCGCAGCGTTCAGGAAGTGCAGCGAATGCCTTGACCGCTTCGCGGTGCGGGAAGACTGCCCTGCCTGCAATGGACGCGGATTTTTGCTAAGAAAAGAGAGCTTAAAATAAGAAACACGACCACCGGTCGGATTTGGCCAAGATCAAGCATGAGCCACACCAACCAAGAATGACCAACCGTGAACCATGATGAGAGCTGATCCGCTTAGGCAGCAGCAGCACTGAAAAAACAAACGGCAGTCCCCCTAGACCGGGAGACTGCCGTCATGCAATATGGCTTCAGCTTTCACTGACCCATATCTTGATACTTAGCAATATAAAGATATTCGGGCTTGAACATGTAGTCAACTGTTTGTTGAAGACTTCGGTCAGCGAAAGCATTTTTTCATTCTATAAATGGAGCTACTAATGCTTTTAATGATTCGACTAATCCTTGAAATCGCTTACTCAGGCCTTGAACTGCTCAAGCTAATCCTAGAGTTGCTACCGATCATCCCATTGGGCTAGATAGACGGCCAAGCCTCGCACTGCGGGGCTTGGCCTCACACGCCCCCTGTCATGCAGCCTGCGCGAGCAACCCTCTGCCACCGCCTCTGGCGATGTGCCATTCAAAGGTTCGCTACCAGGATGTAGGCCTTATCAAACCGATAGACGGTCATCGCCTCCAATTGATAGCGCGAATCGCGCTATGTATAGTCTAATCATCAGCACGGCAATCAAGCTAGCGCTGTACCTCCAACGGAGACGATTATGACTACCACCATTTATTCCTACGACTCACGCAAAGCGGATGCCGGCGAGGTCTGGGGAGTCATTCAAGAAACTACCAGCGGGAAGCTGCATGTTGTCACTAAACCCGGTAGCTGTGAGGAAGGGGCCAAGCTGGTCGATTTTAAGAGCATCGACAACCCGGGCCGGGGAAAGCGTCCTGAACAATGGGTCAAAGTCGATACCGGTTACGTTGTGACCGGCTTCGGCAAAGAGTACGAAATCAACAAGAAGACCCGCGTAAATGCCTACATCGCGGAGGCCAAATAATCATGGCCTCGGCGTTCCACTCCGGCCCGTTTACCCTGGTTCCCCTCCGAAAATTGAAGGTGGCAGGCGTCGATAGCACCTCATGGGAGCTTAAGTACGATCACACCTATCTGGCTGACCGAGTGGCGCCCTCCTCGGCGACCCAGGCCCAGGTGCGGGCACTATTTGAAAGCGATGTAGGCCGGTTCATCAGTGAAATGTCAGCCCAACACGCCCCCGAAACTGTGCACCTGGTCAACGCCGATACAGACGAAACCGTCGCAACCGTTGCGGTTGTTGGCGACCTCGGCCTAACTCCTGGCCTGATCGATGATCGCTCGACATTCTGGCTACGCAGCTCAAACCGCAAGCGCTCCAAGGACATTTGCCTAGCGGACTTTCCGAATTGGGTTGCAAAGCATAAGGCCCCAGCCCGGGCCTGGATCTGTGACTTGCTCCCAGAGGAAGTTGTGACCGAAAACCCCGCCGAATGGCGAGCCCCCACCAGTTGGGAGATCCGACACATTGTCGGAGAAGGAAGCCTCACAGGGGTTCCTGGCTCTACTGCTGCTGGCATGGTAGGTGTCACCCCACAAAATTTCAGGAAGTACACCGCCGCCGACGGAGCCTCAACGAAGCAGAACATGAGCTTTGCAATGTGGCACCTGCTGATGCACAAGCTAGAGGTTAAGTCGCTGCGCATTGACAGAGGCCCCAAGGGCGGCTAAAAAAGAAGCTGCTACAGCCCACTGCCGAATAGGCAGCTTAGAAAGTACCTGTGTCACTCTAGAGTCAACTGCCGAATAGGCAGAAAAAAAGCCCCGGTCAGACCGGGGCTTTTTATTTTCAGAACAACCCGCCTAGTGCTGAAGGCTCCCAGTTCATAATCACCAGCTCGCCGGTCACATCTGCCTGGCCGTGCCGCTGGTTCGCCGTCGCATCCCACCGGGCCGCCCCTTTTCACTTCGTTGAAACAACTCCCTTCACGTAGTCCTGGCACGCCGCCAGGGCGATCAGTCCTTCGTCGCCGTCTCCGGCGATGGCGACAATTCGTTGAGCAGCCGCTGGGTCAAGTTCGGCTCTCGCCGCTCCATGATCCATGCCGCCGGCGCCGGCGGTGGCTGGCACCCCACAGCGACCAGCCGAGGCGGCGGTGTTGAGTAGGAGTGACAGCCGCAACTCAGTAGTAGCAAGCTTGTCACGCAGGCGAACCTGGTTCGATTGAACATCGCGCAATTCCTTGTAGTGAGTTTCATCGCTTGCTTTCTGGCGATCCTCCAGCGCCCGGCGGGCGTCCTGCTGCTCGCCCTGCCAGTCGATCACCGCCGTAGCGGCCTGCTCCCGGTCTGTGCTGTACGCCTCGGCCTGTTCGGCCAGGGCCTTGCTGTAGGCGTTGGCCTGCCAGGACCACGCTAACCAGCCGCCCAGGGCAAACCCCAGCACCAGAGCCAGGGCTGGCAACAACCAGCCCGGGGCCTTCACGCCAGCACCTTTAATGCACGCTCATACAGCGCCTGGCGATCCGCCAGGCCGTTGATGCCGCCGTTGATGCGCTTGGTGATGGTGAGAAAGTCGCCCTTGTCGGCCAGGGTATTCAGCGCGGCCTTCTGCCAGAACCAGCCCGCCGACAGCGCTGCATAGACCGGGTTTTCCAGCAGCTCAGGGGTATTGAGCAGTCGCGAGTCACCAAACAGCGCTTCGCTGCACGCCTCATAGTTGGCCCGGCCGGTGACCTGTATCAGCCCCCGCCCCCGATACTTCTGGCCGTCACCATCGGCCTGCGGGGTATTGCCCAGGCGAGCGGCCAGGGTGCCGGTATCGTACTTGCTCAAGTACTGGTCGCCCCCCAGCTCACGGACATACCGCAGTTGGCCGGACTCGTGGCCGATCTGGGCAATGAACGCTGCGATCCGCAGCCGGGTGATGACCGCGTACTTGCTCATGGCCGCATTGAGCCCAGGAACAAAAACGCCGGCTTTAGCGCCGGCGTTGGGAAGGATTTGCAGCAACTGCTGCTCGGTGATTGGCATATGTCGTGTCTCCAGTGGTGATGGGGTTTAAAGCTGCTCGACCCTGAGCGGCTTGGTGGCTTTCTTTTTCTTGCCCTTGGCTTTCGCTTTGCCCTTCTTGCCGCCGTTGCATTCGACGGTGGTACTCCAGCCCGACTGGGTGAATACCTGCTCGACCGAGTCGACCAGGTATTCACCATCGAGCCCAACCTTGAAGCCCTGGGCGTTGATCATGCGTTCGGCGAACAGGTCGGTACGCCCGGGCATCTCCAGACGCACGCCGGCGGTGCTGCGGTTGAATGCCGCCAGCCGGGCCTTAGCGGCCTGCTCTGCGGCGGATTTGTTGGGGTAGATATGGCGGTCTGTATGCACCGGTGGCAGGCCATCCGGGGAGTCGTCGTTACCCAGGTCGACCACCCTCAACTTGCCGTTCTTCTTGTCCTGGTGCTTGGTCTGCACGGCCTTATGCGTACTGCGATCGCCAAAGCGGAACTGGTAGCGGCTCACGTCCCGGCGAGTGATAGTGACCATGCCGAGGGCTTTACCACTCGCGCTTTGGCCGGCCTGGCGGGACAGCACCAACAGCTTGCCGTCGGCCACCTTGGCCGTGCAGTCGTACTGTTTTGCCAGGCGGGTTATGAAGTTGAAGTCTGACTCGTTGAGCTGGTCAACCCGGGGCACCTTGGTTGTGACCGGGCACACAGGCGTCCAGCCGTTGCGGGCGGCAATGTCGCGCACGATCTGTTGCAGCGGTACATCCTCCCAACTGCCACTGCGGGTGGTCTTGCCACTGCCTCGCATGTCGCTGGCCTTGCCGCGTATCTCGATGGTGTCCGGCGGGCCGCTGACCACCACTTCATCCACGGTATAGCGTCCGAGCCGGGCCAGGGCTTGGCCGCTGTAGCCCATGAACACCTCGATACCGGCGCCACGACTGGGCAGCGCCACGGCCTGGGCCCGGTCATCGATGCGCAATTCGAACTCGTCCGACTCCATGCCCGGCTTGTCAGAGGTGCGCAGGGTTATCAGTCGGTCATTGATCAGAGCCGTTATGTCGCGACCATCGGCGACAATTCGGAAAATGGGTGTCATGCAATAGGCCTCCCCCAAGTGACGGAGCCGCCAGGACTGCATAGAATCCGGCAACCATTGCCCTACAGGAGTTGAAGGAATGAAAAGGATTGTTGGATTGACGCTCTGCCTGCTGGCTGCCTCGATGGCTCATGCCGAGCAGAAGCTGCGAGTTATCGACCTAAGCGACGACGCCCCCGTCAGCGCCGAAGCCGCAGAGCGCGGAAGGCAGGCCATGGCGGCCCAGGAGGCTGCTAAGAAGATCAAGCCCGAGGTGGCGCGCGATTTCCTCAAGCGCCTGAATAAGGCGGTGGAGCATGGCCAAAACCTAGCATTGTCGGGGAGCATGGACGGCAAACAAGCTCGGGAGCAGGCGATTGCCCTTCGCAAGCTGCAAGACGAAAGCGACCAGTTCGGCTCACTGTTCGCTCCCTTCGCAAAATGCCGCGCTGCTGCGATTGATGCCGCAATGTCGTGGCAGGGCATGATCGCCCAAGACGTCCGCCAGTATTCCGAAAACAACACCTCCTACCAGGCCAACGCCAAGGAATGCGCCCAGGCTGCGGGCTAATCCCAGAGCAGCACCTGAGCATCGACCGCCGCCGGCAGATCTGGCAGCACGATCAGCACCCCAGCCCGGAATGGCTGGGGTACATCGCCCAGCCCCTGGTTGGCATCCAGCACTGCCTCCACACTGCCGTTCAGGTGGCCGTAGAACTGATAGCAAATCGTGTCGAGCAGATCCCCGCTAGACGTTCTGCAGGTCGTCGCCATAGCTCACGAACTCCAATGAAAAGCCCTGTTTGCGCGGCACACCGCCAGCCAGTAGATGGCTCTGTTCTTCTTCCAGGCTGGTCAGGCACCAGGTGCCTAGGACCTCGCCATACCCCGTGGTGAGGCTCAAAGGCTGGAGCCGCCGGCCAATGCTGCGCAGCTTCTGCAACTGGCCGAGGCCGGCCTTGAAGCCGGGGAACACCGCGCCCTTGAGCGTGATCTTGTCGTCCCCCTGCCCCACAGCCTGCTGGGCAATGCTGCGAGTCAGACGCTCCTGACCCGCCCAGCGAAACGCCGTCTGCCGGCGCAGTTCGTCGAAGGCCGCCGTGTCCAGGTTGAAGTAGTAGGGCTGCGCACCAGGGCGCAGCGGATGAATGATCAGCAGGTGCGGGAACGGCTTCACTGCGGCCGCTGCTGGCGTGCCGAGGCCGCCCAGGGCACCGCTGGGCAGGATGTTCCCCAGGGCCGGGCTGACCTGCCCGCCTATGCGGTTGATCGCTGCCCCCGCCCTGGCCGTCTGCTCCTGCAAGGACCCCAAGCGCTGCTGGATCTGCCCCGCCGCCGATACGGCCTGGCTGTAGCCGGCGGCGACCTGGCCCACCACTGATTGTGCAGCCGTGATACCGCGCAAGGTTCGTTGCAGCTTCGCGCCAATCTCCGGCCCCACGAACGGCACATTCTCCAGCTCGGACGCAGCCCCCGTAATATCGCCGATGGCTCCGTTCAACGGGGTCAACATGCCGTCTGCGCTGGTGCGCCCGGCCTCCCCGGCTGCAACCAGGGACTGGAGCCCCGATTGCAACTGTTCCATATAGGCCATAGGGTCTCCTTAGACGTGTGGTTCGTCCGACAACTGCCGGGCAGCGGCCTGCCGGCTGTATTCATCGAACTGTAAACGCAGATGGGGGGTCAGCTCCCGGGCCAACTGCGCCGGGTCCTTAACATCACCCTGGACCGTGACCGATAGCGCCGGAGCAAAACTGAATTGCTGGTCGACCTTCGGCGGCAATGGTTTCGCCAACTCAGGCGGCTTGATCATCGCCGGCGTTGCGACTGGCGACTCTGTCCCCGCCATCGAGCGCACCACCTGCCCCATCACTGGTTTAGCTGCCTCGGGGACCTTGAGCATCAGCGGGGCCGGGCTGGCCTTGAAGGACTTGGCGATATCGCCCAGGACGGGCGGAATGTTCTTGCCGGCATCGCGCATCATCAGCGGGCCCGCATAGGGCATTCGTTTAAGCGAGTCGTCAGAACCGAACAGCGCTTTCCCGGCTTTTGCGCCCAAGGCATCACCGCCCCAGTAACCCAAAGCGCCGCCCACCACGGCCCCCACAGCCCCGCCAATGGCAGTCCCGAGCCCCGGCACAATCGTGCCAATGGCAGCACCAAACGCCATGCCTGCCTTGGTGCCGATCATGGCACCGGCTAATCCACCGGCTGCGCCGCCATAACCTTCTGCTTTTTCGTCCTTGGTCTTTGCGTTTTGGAAGGTGTCTGCAATCTTGATCCCAGCACCCAGCACCGCCAACGCACCGCCACCTTTCACCCAGGGCGACATGCCCTTGACCAGCCCGCCGACACTTTTCAATGCCGACAAGCCCAAGCTGGTGGCGCCCCTCAATGCCGCGCCACCCAGCCGCGCCGTGCGACCCAAAACGCCCGGCCGGATCGCAGAACGCAACGCACGCCCGACCCGACCTAGCCGGCCACGTACACCGCCGCCCGCCTTGCCGCCCTTAGCGCCTTTTCCGCCCTTCTTGTCGCGGCCTCCATCGAAGTCGTAATCACCGCCCCCCATGGCACCGGCATTGGTGACGAACACCCGTTGGATCACATTCGGGTTGCCCATCAGCGAGCCCCGGGCAACGTTGAACAGCCCCTTTCCCATCTTGAACATGCTGAATGCTGAACCCAGCGCGACTAACGCCGCACCTACACCCACCACCCCGGCGACCACACCCGGCATCTTTTCCGTGAGCCCGGTCAACGACATGGCCACCGTTCGAACACCCTTGGCCACCGCATCCGTTGCCGGCCGCAGCGCATCACCCACAGCACGCATGCCGTCGTTAATCGCCTGCATGGTTTCGGTCCAAAGCTGGGCGGACGTCTCGCGGCGTTCGGCAAGGTTCTTGTCGAGGATGCCCTTGGCATTAAGCGAGTCTTTCTTAAGCTGCTCGTACAACTCACGGTTTTGCGAGTACGCCATAAGCGCCGCCTTGACCTGCATGTCTGCGAACAGGTCGCCCGTGCGCAGGGACTGCTCCAAGGCATTCAGCATCGCCTTGGCCTTGGCGGGGTCCGTCTCCTTGCTGATCTTCGCTTGTGCCTCGGCCATCTTCGCGGCCTTGGCGGGGTCGGTCGCCTTGATGTAACGCATAGCCAGTTCGAAGCTGGATTCCAGGGTCGACTTTTTATTCTGAATACCCGTGGCCAGAGACGCTTGGTAATCAATACCCACGTCCTTGTATGCCTTGACCACCTCCCCGGAGCCTATTTTCTCCATCCAGTTTTTCAGGTTGTTGGCCGCTTCATCGGAACCGCCGGCAGTCTTCATCTGCACTTGCAGCATCGATCCCAACTGAGTCACCGCGTCCATGCCGGTGATTTCCATCTTGCCCATCCCCGCGAGCAGTTGCGGGAACCAGCGGGCCATGTCCGAGGCTTCAAAGCTACCGGCCTGGCCTTGCAGCGCGACAGCCTCCAGCGCCTGCTCCATGACCTTGGGGTCGGTGATCTTGGCGTTCTGCTCCAGGGCCTGGATCATTTTCGCCGTGTCCTCACCGCCCGAGCCTTGGCCAATTGCGAACTTCGCCGCTACCGGCGCGTAGGCCAGCGCCTTGTCCAGCTCCATGCCGGCGCCCACAAGCTGGTTGACCAGTTCGGCCACGTCGTTGCGCGCCATGCCGGTGTCTTTCGAGGTCTGAATGACCGTGCGTGTCATCTCGGCTTCTTCGGGGGCATTCGCCACGTTCCCTTTGATCGCAATGTCCCGAATGATCGCCTGGTAACCCGCACTGATTGTTGTCGGAATCGCTACAGCAGCAGCCCCGGCCACGGCCTGGCCAATGCTCGACTTGACCCCTTCTTTCCCTTGCTGGATTTGCTGGTGTCCCTTCAACTGCAAATCTGCGCCCTTGGCCACCCGGCCGAGGGCCTGGTATTCCTGGCGCAGCTTGCCGACCTGAACGCCCTGCTTCTGCAAGCTGGAAAGGTTGCGCTCCAGCTTGCTCAGCAGGCCGGCGGCCGAGGCCGCGCCGCTGTCGTGGGCCCGCTTCCATTCGTCCCGCAGGCGCATGGTTTCGCCGATCGTGCTTTTCAGCACCTTGGCTTTGCTGCCCTGCTCTTCCAGCTTCTTGATGCGGTTTTCAACAGTCTTGAAGGCCGCGCCGACTGTTGCACTCACGGCGCCGCCGATCACCAGACCCAGCGAAATATTGCGTGCCATCTGACCTCCTATGCCCCGTGAGGCTCAATCCGTGAGCCACCAGACCATGTCGGAAAAGCGCATGGTCATAATCTCCTCGGCGGAAAAATGCAGCTCGCTCGCGAGCCGCTTTGCCGCCATCTTCAACACCGCCGGGTCAAAGTTCGTCGTCTTGCACCAGGCGAAAATAGCCGGCCTGCAAACGCTGATAGTCCTTAAGGGTCATGCCCTCCAGGTCCTTGCTGCCGACCTGGGCCAGGCTGGCGAACAGCGCCAGCTCGCGTTGTTCGTCATCACCACCGGCGGCGGTGCTCGCTGCGCGCACGTCGCGCACGGTGGGTGCCCGCAGGGTGACCTTGTCGCACTGCACACCGTTCAACTCGACAGCCTTGGTCAGGGTCACCACTACGCTATCGACAGCCAGATTCATCCAGGCCGGGGTTTTCTTTGCTTGAGTCATGAGGGTTTTCCTTACAGGCCCAGGGCCGAACGTTGGGCGGCGAGCTGGTCGACACCGTTAATCACGCGCTTCATGCCCAGGGCATCGATCTCGTAGACCAGGCGGCCGTCGACCTCCAGCTTGTAGTAGGTCAAGGCCACGTTGTGCTTGATCTCGGCCTTGTCGCCCGCCTTCCAGTCGCCCATGTCGACCTCTTTCAGCATGCCGCGAAGGGTCACAATCACCGGGGTGGTCTTGCCCTTGAGGCCCTTGAAGGCGCCACGGAACACGCCGTTGAACGCGGTCCCATCCGACAGGCCGAACATGCGCAGCGACTCGCGCCGCACGCCGGTGGTGGTGAAGCCGGCCTCTTGTTTCTCCATGCCCATGTCCAGCTCCACCGGAAGATCCATACCGCCAACCCGGTGTTCTTCGGTCTTGAGCGTGAGCTTGGGCAGGGTCAGGCTCGGCACGTCGCCTTGAAAGCTGATGCCGTCGACAAACAAATTCATGTTCGCCAGGGTTTCGGGAATCATTGCCATTGCTGCGGCTCCTTAAGCGGCTTTATCGAGGACTTCGGTCAACCATTGGTTGGTGACCTCGACCCGGAAATTCGGGTTCTCGGCGGGCGGCACGTCGGTGAAGCGGATATTCCAGTACACCTTGCCCTGTTCCAGTTGGCTGGCGGTGTTCAACTCCGGGTCGGCATAGACCTCGAAATTGATAATCGCCCCCTGGTTCTTGAGGTCGCGCATGAAGGCTTGCAGGCCCTCGGTGACGTCCTTCACATAGGTGGCCGTGATCGACCGATCCACCGCCCACTTGTGGCCGTAGAGAATCGCGTCCATGACGATGTCCATGGTTCGCACGCGGGTGACGAACGCCCATTTCGGATCACTGGACAGCGTGCGGTTACCCCACAGACGAAAACCGGCGTCGCGAATAATGGTGGTGATGTTGGCGTTGTTCAGCAGGTTGGCGCGGCAGGTCTCGTCGCCGTCCAGAAACTCAACAGGCCGACCTGTACCTGTGATACCGACGAACTCCTTGTTCGAAGGCGAGGCCCAGAAGCCGTACTCGCTGTCAGTCCAGGCGAACAAGCCAGAGACCCAGGCCGAGGCCGGGGCGTCGACGGTGGCGCTGGCCTGGCCATCCCAATACTGAACACCTGGGTCAACCAGGTAGGCGCGCTTGGCGCCAAAGTTCTTGGCGTACTCCATGGCTGCCTCGTCGGTGGTGCTGGGCCCGTCGATGATGGCCAGGCCGCGCAGCTTGTCCCCAAGGGCCACCAGGGCCGTGCCGACTGCCAAGGTCGCGCTGTGCTTGGGCGCGATCAGCAGGCGCGGCTGGGCGTTGAAACGGCTTTTGCCGTCCAACAGCGCCTGCAAACCAGTACGCTTGCCGCTGGCCAGGACCCCACCAATGATCGCCGAGGTCTGCTGCGCCGCGTCCGCGACCTTGGCCACACCACAGGCGACGATCACCGCCTTGGCTCGCTGGTAGATGGCCTGGCACGCCTTGGTAATCGCCGCATCCGGGCCCCAGGCGGCAATCGCCTCGCGCTCGCTGGTGATCAACAACAGGTCGTTGGCCTTGGCACTAACGCCCGGCCCCTCGGTGAAGGTGTCCACCAGGCCGATGATCGAGGACGTGGGCAGCGCGATGGTGCGCGCGCCGGTGTCCACGTTGGTGACGGTGACGCCGTGGAAAAAACCGCTCATGGATAAACTCCAGACATAAAAAAACCCCAGAAGGGGTCGGGGGGTCATATCAGTTGTTGAGAATTCGAAGGGTCAACAGTCAGGTTTTCGAAGCACTCTCAGCCCAGGGGAACCGCGCTTGTATTTCGTTGAAGCGTGCAATACCGGCATCCCTTACCGCCTCCCAGCCGGCCTCTCCCATAACCTGCATCCGGTTGGCTTCGGCGAAGTAGCGATCAGAACCAAAAACTGGCTCTGCATAAGCCGCAAGCCGCAATCGCTCGACGTCTTCGCGAGTCTGCGGCGCTGGGGGTAACAATTGTTTAGTGATCTTTCCATCAGCACCAATCGACCAGATGCCGTCGCTTTCACGAATGAGCCGTAACCATAGGGCGTCGTCGACCTCAACTGCACCTTTAGGAATTTCGTGAGTGCCTTTTATCAAGCGCTGGTGAAGCGTCCCGTCGGAGTGAAACGTTGCGTAGTTCATCGTTAATCCTCAAGTACCTACCGCAATAAAACTCAAACCCGCAGAGCCCGTTACTCCGTTGTTCCAGGTCGTAAAGCGATCTAGATACAAGGCCCCCGTGGCACCACCCACACCATCGCTCAAGCGAACACTGTAATCGCCTGTGGCATTGTTGTTGTACGCGCCAACGACTACAGCACCGACATCGGTCGGGAATGGGATCGGAAAGTAGGTAGTGCTGATTGCGGAGCCTGTCAGCGTGACCCCCGCACTCCACTGAACAATCCAGCCCCCCAGCCAGGTCGGGAAGACGATGTATCCGACCCGGCCAATCAAAATCCGGAATCCCCAGCGCTGTTTCTTCGGCGTCACGATTGTGCTGTCATCTGTGCCAGCGTTGACCGACGCCTGGGAGGCGATCCTGGCTATGCCCAGGACGCCCTCGGTAGCCTGAATGACCTTCGCGGCAATGGCTTGAAAGACACGCAGAGCGTTCATCGGCTTGCTTGTGTCTGAGCCGGCCTCGGCTTCGGGCTGGCTGGCGAATGAAACGCCGTACCCGGCCAGGGTGCTAGGCAACCCTGTTAACGCCGAGAACTTGAGCCCGGTCAGGCCTGACCCGATGCCGGTGATAGGACCTGTGATATCTACGCCGCCAGAGGTGACGCGAATTCCGTTACCAGCCGCCCACGGGACCGGGCCTATACCCATGAAAATAGAATTGATCGTGCTGTAACTCCCGGTAAAACCGAGACCGCCTTTCTCACCGCCGTTGCTCCCTGCAATGAGGCCGCTTGCCCAAGACGGGGACGCTACCGGCTGAATGTAGATCGCCTTGGCATCAGCAAGGTTGATGGCGTCAAACAAGGTTCCACCCAGGAGGCCCATATCTTGAAAGGTCGACGGGTTATCACCGCCAACCACAACGCCCCGCTTGTTGATGTTCACCCGCGTGTACCTGCCCTCGGGCCGCGTTTCAGGCAGCACGTTGAGAAACCAGGTGTCCACATATTCACGCGTTGCAAGAACCACCGAGGGATCAATCTTTAACTCGATGTTCGACGTGCTGCTAACGATCAAGTTGATTCGAATAACTTGTGTGCGCCCCGAGCCCTGTGTGAGCAGGGGCTTGAATGTTGGTGCGCAGTTGGCGATGGCGACCAGGTCGCCGGCGGCATCGTAGAGGCCGATTTCCCGAACCCACCAACCCCCAATGTTCTCCGGGATGATCTGCTCTGCAATGATCACGTTGGCATTTTTCGGATCAACTTTGACTTGATTCAGCGGCGCACGTCGGCGCTCGTTGATCAGTTTGGTTTGCGTCCGGCTTGGCATTGGGTCGGTGCCGTTGGCATCCCCGACCCCCATCTGCGCGAACGTCCACGGCACGCCGAGTGCATCCGCGTTAGCTTGCTTAGCCTCTCCGACGGCGGTCAGAATCGCGAAAAATTGGCTGTTTTGGTCAGTCATGGGTAGATGTCCATCGTATCGATTTGATGTTCGCGGCCACCGACAGCGAGGCACCCGCTGACATTGATGTCACGTTGAGTTGGTGGGTAAACACTGAGTTCGTCGCCTTCGTAAACGCTGACGCCGACAAACACTTTGCCCGTGCTTTCCAGGCTGATCGCCAGCCCCGTCATGTGCCGGCTGACTGGTTTGGCGTCATCTATGAGCCAGGTCAACTCCTGGTACATTTCCTCGGTGATGCCGGTTTCCAGCACACCGACTTTTAAGGCAAAGGTGCCCGGCACGCCGGGTGGTGTCGTCTGCCACCACTCCAGCACTTCGATCAGGTAACCAAGCGGCTCCACCACCCGGCGTAAAGCGCCGATGGTCCCTTTGTGGGCATGCACGTAAAACGCCGAGCGGATGGCCGAGCGCTTGACCGCTTCCGACCATTTGTTGTCCCAGCGGTCCACCGACCAAGCCCACGCTAGCTGTGAGAGCAGATGCGCCGGGCAGGTGTCGGGGTTGTACAACGTGCGCAAGATACTGGCCGTGTCCTGGGTCCGGATTGCCTCCAGACCGCGCTCCAAGGGCGTGCTGTTGATGGGTAATAAGCTCGACATATCAGGCCCCCAGCTTGATGCTGTAGCCCGTGCAATACGCCGCCTGGGCCGGGGTCGGGGCCAGGTCCTGCCATCCTGGCAACTCCACCCTGGCCACGCCGGCAACGTGTAGCTGGGCATCGATGGCCGAACGCGCCACCTCGACACCCAGCCGCTTGCGGGGGTTCATCCAGGCTTTCAACCGACGCTCTGCCTCCACCAGCGCCGCATCACTTTCCGGGCCCGGGCCTTTCATGTGCAACACCGCATCCACGCGGTAGCGCAGGACCTGGGCGCTTTGCACCGTGACCCGATCCGCCACCGGTCGCACATCGTCATCATTGACGGCCCGGGCAACAGCAGCGAGCAGTTCAGGCCCGGCAGTGCCGTCACCCTCCAGGCTCAGCACTGACACCGTGACGCAGGCCGGAGCCGGGCTTTCTGCCGAAGCGTCCGCCACCAGCGCCGAGGCGTTGCGGGCGTGCAGGATGTAGCTGTTGCGAGGGCCCGCCGTGGTCAATCCCTCGTAGGCCAACTGGACGCGCTCGCGCAAGGCGTCGTCGGACTCCTTGACCTCCTCGATGGGCGGCACAGCCTGCGGATCTCCGGGCTGGATCACCAGCCTAATCAGCTTCACGTTGGCCGCCAGGTGGTCGAGGTCGCTGCCTTGGGCATGAGCCAACAGCAACGCCTTGGCCGCGTCGTTGATCCGGGCGCGCATTTGCATGTCGCCATACGCTGCCAGCTCCAACTGCTTGACGACCGGGTCACTCTCGAGCGCTGCGGTCCAGTTCTCGCCCATGGCCAGGCGGAACAGCGACAGCTTGCGCTGATACAGCTCCTCAAAATCCAGGGCCTCCAGCACCTGCGGCGCCGGCAACGCCGACAAGTCCAGTATGCTCATGCCGTCACCTCCAACACTGCGCTATCCCCCAGATACTGGCCGATCAATTGAAAGCTGATCTGGCCACCCACGACCGCAACCACCTGCACCCGCTCCAGCTTCAAGCGCGGCTCCCAGCGCAACAGCGCCCGGGCCACCTCGGCCTGCACGGCGCTTTTCCAGCCACCGGTAACGGGCAAGTCCACGTAGCGGCGCAGGTCGCTGCCGTATTCCGGGCGCATCCGCCGGCTGCCCAGCGGCGTGGTCAGGATGTCCTCGATGGACTGCCGCACATGCTCAAGGCCCGACAGCGGCTGGCCCGTTCGGCGATCCATTCCGATCATCGTGTCACCCCTGAGGCTGTAGGTCCGGATGCGAACGCAGGTAGTCCAGCGCCACCTGGTCGCCTGCCTCGGCCGTTACCTGGCCCCGCTTCACAGCCAGTTGCCGGCCATCCGGCAGGATCAGCACGCGGGAGGTATAGAGGGTGTCGCGGAATACTGAGGTGCCAGGCGCTGCTGGCTCCCAGCCGATTTGCTCAGCGGGTTTCTTGGTTGTGGTCATGTTTGCTCCAGGCGAAAAAAAGCCCGCTGTTGCGGGCTGCTGGTTACTGAGGCACCGCGGTCGATCCACCGCCGGGCATTACGCCCGAATGGGTATGAGTCGAACCGACGTTGACCCCGTTGTGCTTGAGGCTCGCGCCGTTGATTTGTACGTCACCGTTCAAGGTGATTTGCCCGGTCAGGGTGATGGTGTTGGCCTTGCCGGTGATCGCGCTATCGGTGATCACCGCCGAGCTACCACCAACCTGGATGTTCACCGTGCCGCTGGGTAGGTTGATGCTGTAGCTCTTGGCCTGCCAGTCGTAGACCAGCGAGCCGCCATCGTCGAAGCGCCAAACCTCGACGTGGTCGCGGTTGTCCGGCTGGGCCCCAGCATTACCGTACAGCCCCGGTACAAAGGTCCCCTGGGCAGGCTCGCCGCTGGGGCTGATCAAAGCGCCCTGCTCGCCCAGGCTCGGCGCCCGCCAGTGCCTGGCCTTACCAGCGGCCTGGCTGTGCCAACGCACCCAGGCGCTGGTCCAGCCGGCACCATCAGACACCCGCACCATGGCGGCGGCCAGATCGACCGCGACCACGCTACAGGGAATGATCAGGCCGGCGATCATGCGGTCATGCGCTGCTGAAACGTAGCTCATGCCATCTCCTCCGGGCCCAGGTAACCGCCCTGATGATCCGGGCCGATGTCAGGACTGAACCCAAACACCAGGTTTCCTGGGGGCTGGTTGGGCCATGGCCACTCCTCCTGGCCGAGGTAAAAGCCCTGGGTCCATTCCACAGTCCAGATTGTGTAGCCGTCCAGCTCGGGCCGCGTCCAATCCTGGCCAGAGCGGACAAACCGCGCAGCCTCTACCGGCTGACCCCAGGTCTGCATGCGTAGCAAAACCGCAAGCTGCGAGGCAATGAACAGCGCCTGCCGTTGAGATTGAGGTTGCTCCGCTCCCACCATCACCCGCGCTTCAAAGCGGGCTTCCAGCGCCGTCTCACCGGTCAGCGGATCGGTTCCAGGCTCCAACTCGTTCAGCTCAACAATCACGGCTGGAAGTGCCATGCGCCCAAGCTTGTCAGGCATCACGGCTACATCAAACAGGCCGGGGATAGCCTCGCGAATCTGCTGCTCGATGGCCTGGTAGAGCTGGTCTAGATCGAGGGGTTCAGACACCTTTGCTACCTCTCAAGTATTTTTGCAGCTCAAAGTTCAGCTCCTGCTCCAGGATCTCCAGCAGCCGCTGATCTGCCCGTTTAACCCATTCATCGAAGATGGGCCGCACGTCATCCAGCGATACCTTGGCCTTGGCCAGGGGGAAGCGGTTGTCGTTCTCGTTGATGAAGCCCGAGCGCCGTCGCCCCTCGCGGGTTTCGGGATAGTCAGCTGGGTCATAGTGGCGGCTGCCGGTACGAATCCAGATATCCGCCTGACTTCCATAGACCTGCTTGTAAAACGCCCCCTGATAACGCCTGCCCGCCACCGACACACCCGACCGGTTCTGGCGGGCGCGGCCGATTCGGCTGGACTCAATCGGGTTGATACCGAACCAGAGCTTGCCCTGCCCGGCGCTGTTGATCGGATAGGCCCGCAGGCGCTGGCGAACAGCCCCCACCGCTATGCGCTCCTTGCTGCTAACTCCCCGGGAAATGTAGGTGCGCAGCCAGCGCAACGTCTTGTTGATCGCCCGGCGCTGGGCCACCGCCGCCGCCTTCGGGACCATGGCAGCAAAGTCCTGGAACGCCTGGAGATCCGCAGGCGACGACTGCAAGGTGATAACGCCATCGCTGGCGGCCACCCGTGCATAGCTACCAACGTTCATGGGTTGATCCTCAGAACAAGCGTCACCAGGCCATCCCCCGTCGGCTCCACCTCGATCAGGGTGTAAACCCCACCGCCATCAGGCTCCGGCAGGTCGATCCGCACCTGTTGCCGGATCTCTACGCCCTCGGCGTCTGCCACACGAATCACCACATGCGGCTCGCGCAGGGCCGTAGACATCTTGCCGAGCCTGGGTTGCAGCCAAGGCGCGGAGAACATCCCCCGCACCTCGCGCCCCTCGATGTAGGCGGTGTCCGCGAGCACTTCAAACACCACCTCGTCGACATCCGCCACCAAGTCGCGAATGCCCACGGTCACATCTCCAGCAGGATCTGCGCCAGCGGCCGCGTGCACAGGTGCAGCGGGTTCGACTGCGCTTCGCCCTCAATGCCCTTGTTGAACGGCAGAGGTTCGATCTTGCTGTAGTACGGCAAGCCCTCGGTGTTGACCGTTTCCATATAGTCCGCAGGTGCAAAGGAGGAGATGTACAGATCAGGGACGCCTTCGGGGATCAACAGAGCCTTATCGTCCTGGACGAACGAGACACCTGCCACTTTGCCGCGATAGCGCTCCCAGACAATCCCGCCGAATTCGAAGCTCTCACGAGCATCACCACGCAGCGATGCAGCTTGCATGGTGTTGAGGTAAGTCTCTTTGACCGAACGATGCACGATCAGTTTGTTCCAGAAGTTCTTGCCGCAAAAGGCGCGGGAGCCCGTGCTGGTGATACTGCCCAGCGCGTCCTCTTGCATGTCGAGCGCCTCACCGGCGCGAACACGCAGTTCAGTTTCCGGGTTGCCCAAGCCCATCGGCAGCTTCTTGCGAATGACACCAAACGACTTGTAGATGTCCAGCAGCGAAGTCTTGCCATCGGCATCGAGGATTTGGCCGTTCAGAGCCCCCATGCGCTGAAACTCGTGCGTAGCATCCAACTGACGACGGGCCCTCGCCAATCGCTTGTTGACCACATCCTGCACCGCCTGCAACTCGCTGCGGGTGCCAAAAGCGCGAATGCCCTGGATCTCGTCCGCCTTGATCGAGAAGCGCTGCGGCAGGTGCACGGTGTTGAACGGGATCATCGTACGCTTGGTCCCGGGCACCACCAGACCCGACGTACCACGATCACCCGCCGGCACCAGAACCAGGGTGTCTCCGTCCTTCTCGATCTGCACGGTCACGGTGGGGATACCTTCCTCCCTGAACAAACCCAGGCTGCTGATGCGACCCGGCAGGTATTCCTGCTCGTTGATCGCCGCAGTCAGCGAGGAAACCGAAAACGCGTCGTCGTTAAAAATCTCAATGTCAGCCATGAAGCAATCTCCAGAAAGCAAAAAACCCGCAAGGGCGGGTTCGATAAACGAGGGTGAAGGGTCTTAGCGGACGATCACGAAGTGACTGGCCAGGGCCTTTTCAGCCGCCATGTCGAGGCCGGTCAGACATGCCTCGCTGACCTCAGCAAGGCGCACCACGGCGCGGCCACGGCGGACTACATCCGACTCGCCCAATGGGCCGTAGAGGATGGCCTGGGCGTTCTCGCTGCCGTCTTCGGCAGTTGGCTTATAAGGCGCGAACTCACCGGTAGCAGTGACCAGGCCGAGGATCTGGCCGGGCTCCAGGGCCGGGCCGGCGGCGACGTTAATGGCTTCACGGGAGATGTTGCCGGCGCCTTCGGACAGCAGGAATTCACCCGCATGCATCGGCTCACGTTGAACAGTCATGGTCTGGTTCCTTTTGCGGAGGGTTGTTGTGCAGCTTGGCGAGCAGCCCAGATTGAGGGCTGGTCGATTTTCTTGGCCTGTACCTTGGGCGGCGGGTCGTTTTCCAACGGCAGGCTGTTATCGATTTCGAAGCCCTTGCCCGTGCCCACCAGCTTGTCGAACAAGCGAGCGCGAACACTGGCCGCGTCCAAGCCAGCGGCCACGAACTCGGCGCTGAACTCCGGCAACCGAGCGGCTACGCACAGATCGTTGATGGTCTTGGCCCGGGCCAGGCCAGCTTGAACAACCGCTTCACTTTCCAGCTGGGTGGACTTGAGCAACGGTTCTACCAGGTTGCTGATACCGGATTCAGCGCAACGCTGGGTGATCAGCAGAGCCAGCTGGGCAGCATCCACCACCGGAGCCGGCTCGGGCGGTGTTGCTGGTTCGCCCGGGACCGCTGGCGGTTGCTCGTCCAGCTGGGCCAGCAGCCCAGGGGGAGCGTTGCGAAAGCGCCGCAGCGCATCGCCATGGCCCAGACAGGCGCTGACCTTGACCCCGTCGCCTACTTCGTCCGCCAGGCCCAGCGCTAAAGCCTCGTTGGCGGTCAGCCAGGTTTCGGCATCGACGAGGCGCCGCAGCTCGGCATCGTCGATGTCCGGCGCCTTGGACTTGTAGGCCGCGATGATCGCTTCCAGGGTCTGGTCCAGCACATCGGCGACCTTGCGAAAGTCCTCGGCATCGCCCGCCGCATAGGTCCACGGGTTGTGAATCATCAGCATGGCGTTGGCGGCGATCACCACTCGATGCGCGCCGCACACTGCCACGCTGGCGGCGCTGGCGGCCAGGGCGTCAATCCGACCGGTACAGCGCTCGCCCAAACGCGACAGCGCGTTGTGCATTGCCAGGCCGTCGAACAGATCCCCGCCAATGCTGTTGAAGGCGACCACCACCGGCGACACCCCGTCGTCCAGGGCCCGCAGGTCCTGCACAAACTGATTCGCGGTCACGCCCCAGGCACCGATCTCGCCGTACACGAACACCTCGATGTTCTGTTGCTCGGCTTCGCCGCTGGCTCGCAGTGTGTACCAGGTCTGGTCCTTCACCGGCACCAGCACGCCGGCGGCGTCGTAGACGCGGACCTGAGTTTTCTTGCTCATGGTTGCTCCTTGTCGTCGAGCAGCTCGACGCTTTCGAGGGTGTTGTAGTTGAGGCCCAGGCCGTTCGCCCGCTCAAGATCAGCGGCGTTTTCCGCGTCGACCGTTTCAGCGTCGTAGCCGGTACGCAGGCACATTTCGCTGCGCGAGGCGAAACCGGCCTGCACTTCCATACGCCGTGCTTGAACGTCCTGCACCGGCTGGAGGTACGGCCAACCCTGCGGCACCCAGCGGGTACGCAGATATTCACGGCGGCGCTGGGCGTAGTCAGCCAATTGCACAGCACCGGACAGCACCGCCATATCCAGCCAAGCGGCACGCACAGGGCGGCACAACTGGTGCACGTAAACGCCGAACTGCAATTGTTCCAGGCGCCGGCGAAACTCGTTCAGCACCACCCGCATCACACGATCGTTGATGTCCTTCATATCGCCGGTAACGATCTCGTAGGGCACCCCCGCGCCGGCAGCAGCAGCCATGAGTTGCTGGCGCATGAAGTCCGGGTAGTTGTTGCCCGCATCCGGCGGCGTGGAGAACTCGACCTCCTCCCCGGGCCCTAGCTCCTGCATGGTCCCCGGCTCCAGCGCCACCATCGGCGTGAACCCGTCTCGATCCAGAGTAAACGGCTGGCCGGTGACGGGATCGAGTGCCGGCGGACCACCTTCCGGCGTGGGACGGGTGATAAAGCCCGCGAACAGGTTGGCGACCTCCTGCCGGAACAGCACCGCATCATCGTAGTTATCGAGGCTGCGCAGGCGTTTCAACACTGGCGACAGGCGCGGTACACCACGCAACTGGCCGGGCTCCAGCGGGTCGAAGATGTGCAGCACCTGGGCGGCCGGCACTCGCACTAGCTGGTTATAGCCGCCGGTCAATGAGGAGGATTCCCCTGGGTGCGAGCGATACATCCAGTACGCCACCCGCTTGCCTATGCCGTTGAACTCGATCCCGGCCCGAATGACGTTGCCGTCGCGGGTGGTTTCGAATTTGTCATGGGGCACAAACTCCGGCGCCAGCAGTTGCACCTGCAAGGGCACCGCCAGCCCATCCTCGGTTCGACGGGGTCGCAACCGCACGAAGCATTCCCCCGAGGTTTCAACGGTCCGGGCGACCAGCGCCTGCTGGCCATAAAAGTCGGTCAGTTCGTCGGCATCCGACTCGTCCACCCAATCCTCCCACAGGACATGCAACAGCTTGCGCAGGTCGTTGTCGACGGTCTGGGCCCGAGGGGTAATGCCAGTGCCGATCAGGTTACTGACCCGCTTGTCCACTACGTTGAAGGCGTAGGGGTCATTACGCACCGCCGCCCTGGAGCGCGAGCGCAAGTTGCGCAAGGCCGGGGTGTTGATGCTGTTGAGGCTACTCTCCGGGGCGTCCCAGCCCGCCGACCGGCGCCCCTCCCCGGCGCCTTCGTAGCTGGCTTTGATGTTCGATGGCAGCAGGAAGCCTTGACGGCTCAACGTTGGGTAGTGGCGAGCCATTACAGTCCTTTGCCCCCGTGGTAAAGCCGAACCACGCGGGGGCGTGGACCAGCAGTTGCGGCAAGACTGCCTCGGATCTCCTCGCGAGCCCTGAGCAGTTCGTCCACCGTCCGGTATTCCACCGTGCGGTCGCCATAGCGCACGGTTTTTTCACCGCGAGCGATAGCCGCCTCGATAGCGTCGAGGTGTTTCTGGGTAAAGGACATATCAGCGTCTCTTGAGATAGCCGCTGGTAGACATGCGGCGTTGAGGTTGCGGCGCGACGGGTTGGGCCCGGGCAACAGGTGCCGCAGGTGTCGGAGCCGGACGCTCGATGGCCTCTGGTTCCGATTCATCGGTCGCAGGTGCAGGCGACACCGCCTGCTGGCCGGCCTCGTCGTCGAACAATCCGCCCTGTGCCAGCGCCTGCCGGACCCGTTCCCAATCAGCGTCTAGGTAGCGATTGATGCCCAGGTAATGAGCCATCGCCAGGCAATACACCATCAGGTCGAGCGCTTCGTTTCGGTCTGCCTTGCCCTTCACCCACTCGATGCGCTTGTAGCCTTTGACGTAGCGGGCCACTTTGCTTTCGGCCACGCACTGATCGAAGAACTCATCGGGCAAGTCGTTAGCGAAGTGCAACGCCCCCGGGCCGTCCGGGAACGGGTAGCGGTTGTAGATCCAGTCCTTGGCGGTGTCGGTGCCGACAAACCACAGCTCGGCGCCGTTGCGCTCGGTCTGCCCGCGCCAGGTGACATCGACCATGGACGGGCGCTGGGCAATGACCGGACGCCCGGGCTTGCTCGCCCCCTTGATAGCGAAGATGTTGCGCCACCGACGAAGGCGGCAGAACTGGTAGACCTCGTCCGTGTGGTGACCACCGGAGTCGACACCCGCAGCCAGGATCGCCAGCGCGACACCGCAAGGATGCCGGTAGCGGGCCTTAAGCTTCTCGTCCAGCACATCCCATGTCTTCTGGTTCGCCGGATCACCCCAAATCACTTGGTGGTCGATCACCCAGCGCTCCAAGCCAACACCGAAGCCCATCACCATCAGCTCCAGGCGGTTGGCCTGCACGTCGACCGCAGCGGTCAGCATCAACACACCGGCCGGCATCGAGCCGAGGCTGTAGCGCTCAAGACGGGCCCGATCCCGTAGGACGTGGGCCTTGGTTTGCTCCTGGGCGCTGTCCCAGACCTTGGCCAGGCGGGTGTTGTAAAACACCTGCATCGGCTCCAGGTTGCCAGCGGCCTGGGCCTTCTTGGCCTTCTCGTACTGCCGGGCCAAGGTCCGCCAGTCGGTCCAGCCGGAAGGGGCGTACAAAGCGTTGAGGTAGAACCCCACCGTTTCCCCGTCGCCCTCGGCGTGCGCCCGCCACTGTCCGTTAGCCAGCATCCATCCTTTGTGGTGTTCCTCGATCAGGACATCACACTCAGGACCTGCACACTGGTAGTGCGCCACGCTGAAGTCAGCGGAGTACAGCAGGCGCTCCCACTCCAGCACCTGGTGATGCCCGCAGGTTGGGCACGGCACGTAGTAATGCCGCTGGTCGCTGGACTCGAACAGATCGCTGATCCGCGAGGCTCCCTTGATGGTCGGCGAACTGGAAAAGTAGAACTTGGCGTTGCGGCCGAAGGTACTGCCCCGGGCTTCCGCCAGTTCGATGGGGTCGCCCTCCTCGCCCACATCAACCTCCCACCGGTCAACCTCGTCACCGTACACATACCGAGCCGATAGCTCGGCAAGGTTGGCGGCAGAACCGGCCGTGGTCACATACAGCGAGCCACCTTCGAACTCCTTGGTGTCCATGGTGTTGCGGGAGTCGCGGGAGCGGCTGGACGCCACCCGCTTGTTCAGCTCCGGGGTGGCCTTGATCGTCTTGCCGATCCGCGACGAAACCCGCTTGGCCAGGCCGAGGCTCGGCAGCAAGGTCAGGATGTTGGATGGAGCCATGTGGATCAGGCCGCCGATCCAGTTCAAGGCGATTTGGGTTTTCATCAGCTGCGAGGCCACCATGGTCACCACCCGTTTGCAGGGGTGGGCCGGGGACAGGCAGCGCATGGGTTCTCGTGCGTACGGCGTCCGGTCCGTGCGGTACTTGCCGGGCTCTGCGGCTCCCGTGTCGCGCGGGATTCGCATGTATTCATCTGCCCATTCGTCAACCCATAGTTCAGGGTCTGGCTGTAGCCCTCGGCAATACGCATCGCGGTACACCTCTGCACCGTTTGCGTATTCGGGCATAGGTTCAGCTCTGTGTGATGGCTTGTTGTAGGTCGGCGTCGGTCATGCGTCCGGCGTCTTCAAGGGCTCGGCGAAACGCCCCTGTCAGGTGCCGCTCGATTTCCCAGGGATCGCTCAGTGCCGCGACCTCGGCAGCCAGTTGCGGCGACATGCCGAACAGCAAATCACGAACCATGCGCCCCGCGTTGTAGGCCGCAACCGTTACCGCTTCGCGGCCAACAAGGTCGCCCTGGACCTTGTGAAACTCAGCTTCGGCCAGCTTGGCCAGGTAATGCTCCCGGTGGGCTCGGGACTTCTGAAAATCCGGGCCTTTGCTGGGGAGTTGCGGCACAGAATCGGTTTCAGTAGTCGGCACCAGGCCGCTGCGCACATCGCGATCAATGCGCGCTTCTTCATGCCGAGCAGCCACCGCCGCCTTGCTGGGGTCTGCCGATTCAGCCAGCAGGGCCTCGGTTGCCTCCAGCTCGACCTTGCCGTCTGCGGTCAGCACCAGCCGATCTTGCTTGGCCAGCTTGGATACGTAGGACTTGGCCCAACCGCGCCGCGCCGCAAAGTCCGACTTGCTGATAACGGTCATGTGTTTGACGTCCAGTTAACCCAATAAATACGGGGTGTTCACCAGTTCACCGCCAGTTCACTAAGCGGGTGAACCAGCCGCTAACAAAGATCCGCGGGTTTCCGACCCCGTGTCCGGGAACGGCTCCCAGGGTCCCCGCCGGTGATTTTTCGACCTGGGCCGGACGAATCACCATCACCCCCTGCCCTCGCTGGTCGGTGGCACATCATCGACACCGATTCGCCTGGCCGCCCAACGCTCGTACAGGCCAATGGCGACATCCGCCCCAGCCATCGCGGTCAGGCAGCCGAAGGCGCCTGCCGTCCAGATCGAAACGCCGGCGCCGATCAGCAGCATTAGTGCCGCCATGCCGCAGACGATGCAGGCGCCAGACCGAAGCGCTAGGCGCCGCAACAGCACCCAACCTCGGGCGCCGTCCTTGTCTGCCCGCCACATCTCGCCGGACACACCGCCCACCAGGGCCAGGACAATTACCAACCAGATAGGCATCTCTGCCAGCGCTTGCTGCTCGTTAGTCATAGGGGGTCTCAAATGAGGGAGCGCGGCGAGCGCCGGAAAAAGAAAACCCCGCCAGGGTGACGGGGTTTTCAGTGTCCCGACCAAGGCCAGGGCTAGGTGCACAGCACGTGCTCGGGTGGAGCGCCTAGGCGCAGGTCGCATATCGTGGTGACTTTTTACCCCTCTCCGGAAAAACCGAAAAGGGGGTATTTTCGGTTGGTCAGAACGCGACACAAACACGACAACAACGCGACAACAATACGACCACAACACGACAAACCATCCCGACGAACGGTCAGGCTTGCCGGCGCCTCTCCATCGACGCCCGAGTCAGATCCGTTTCAACAGCACCACTACGCCGGCCACCACCTCGGGCAGTGACAGTGCGTGTCGCAAGAATGACCTGCACTTGCTGATGCAGCCGGTGGACCCAGTTCCGGTAGGTTCGATCTGCACTGGTGGGCAGTTGCAACAACGCGAGCTGCGCCTGGACGGTCAACGGCTCGGCATGCCGATAGCGGTTATGCGCAAGCCGGACCAACAAGGCGCCCTTTTCTGACTGGCGTTCAATCTGCGCGAGCGCGGCCGAAACCTCCGATGCGATGTGATCAATCCCAGCACCGCCACCGGGCAAGCGAGGTCCTGGCGTCCCACGCGGTGCACTCCCGCCCCACTCGATGATCGTTGCCATGGGGCTGCCCAAGCCGCCGCCATCCCCAACGCGACCGAGCTGGCGCGCCCAGTGCAACATCAGCTCCTCGATCTCTGGAATCATTGCTGCGAATCCAACTCAGCCCGAACATCATAAGCCCGCTGCTTCGCCCTCAATGCCAGCGGCTGCAACTGGCGAAGTGCTTCCAGGTAATCGGGCAGACTGTCCTCGATCAGGATCAAATCAACATCGTCATCCGATGTGCTGACAACGAATATCCATTGGATAGCGGGCATCCAGCTAAGGAGTCTTTGCTGGCTGGAGTCAAATGCCTGCCGCCGGTAGATGTCGTACACCCCTGCAACTTCGTCATGCAAGACGAACCGGAAGCCACGGAACAGCTCCTCGAAACTATTCCAGTGAACGACGCGGGCCTTGAGCAGTTCCTCGACACGGTCTGCAACCCTGGAAAAAAGACCCTGCTTGATTGTGTAAATCGCCATTTGCTTGATTCCTACTGGAGTTTTTACTGTCGGTTTAATTGTCGGAATACTGTCGGAATACTTTTAACCAATAAAAACAGGTAGTTATGTATAGATTCCGACAATCCGACGGATATTTAGGAAGTTTCTCGCCTGTGTATACGCGCACATGAGCAATCCCAAAAAGTCTGTCGGAATGTCGGAATGCCAATATTCATTGGGCGAAACCCGCGTTTATTAAGTGTCGGAATACTGTCGGAATGTCGGAATTAAAAATCTCCCGGCATGGGCAGTGATCGCCTGTCAAAAGCCGTCGCAAACTTCCGGCATTCAAGCCCAGCCTTGCTTGCCCAATCGCGACCCAGGGTTTGTTTCTCCGCCAGGAATGCAGGCGTTACATAGATCCTGGTCGTCTTGAAATCATCGCTTTTAGTCGGGTAACGAATGTCCGGCCGTGCTTGCTTCAAGTCCCGCACGGCCTCCTGGGTAAAGTCCCGTTGTCGTCGCTTAAACTCATTGGCCCCGTCACACCACCGGCAGAACGCCCGCCATAGATCATCCTGGGTAACGGCCGCCGTCACTGGGAACTCGGTTTCTCCCGCCAACCATCGCCGCACGAAGTAACGCGGCGCAGGCAAGCTGCCATCGATCAGCCCCTGCTTTTCCTCGTTCAAGGGGGGCTTGGAATGCGGCCCGAACCCGCTTAGGTCCAGGTTCATCAGGTAGTGATAAAACGCCTCGATGCCGCCGTTATCGATCTCATTCACCAAGGCGACGAAGTAATCCGGTGGCGGTACTCGGTCCACATAAAGCACCAGGTAGCGCCGATCTCCATCATCCAATGCCAGCGGCACCGTGGAGTTGGACAGGAACACGAAGTTGAGATGATTACGCTCCTCCCGGACCGGCATGTTCTTCTCGTTGATCTGCAACGTCTCACCCGTCACCAGGTGCTTGAGAACGCCCTTGTAGTGCCGCATCTCCTCGCGGCTGACAACCTCTTCGGCCAGGGCAAACAGCTTGCGGCTCTGCCACCCAGTGAACTGGCTTTCGAGCTGGGCCTGGCCAATAGTGGTGCCATAGTCACCGTAGATCCGGCGTAGCACCTTCTCCCATAGCAGGCTCTTGCCCGGACCCTCGGCACCGAACATCACCACCGCAGTAGCCATCTTCGTTCCTGGATGCTGGAGTGGATAGGCAATCCACTTCAACAGGAACAGGTACTCATCAGCCCGGTTGTTACAGAGCAACCCCAGGTGCTTGCGAATCAGCAAACATCCATCTGCGCCGCGAGGGTCAGGTTTCGCGTGAAAGCCGTCATAGAGGTTCAGCATGAGCGGCCCGCATTGCTCGGTGGGATCAAACACAACGTCCTGGGCCATGCGCCGATGATCGCTTTCCTGCCACCACTTGTACCGCGTCCGCCCAACGGCCTCACGGATAGCAGACAGCTTGATCATCCGCGAGCGGGCGCAATCCCACGCAACGTCCATTCCATAGATCACCACGAAGTCCCGGAGCAGCTCCTGCTCGCTGATGCGAAAGCCTCCCCCGTCTCCGGGGGTGTGAGTAAGCGCTTGTACGCCTGGCCCTTCGCACTCGAAAGAAGGGGCGCGGGGAAGAAAGTCATCTACGGATTCGGAAGCATCACTAGAGTCATCAAGCGGCTGCACAGTTGCGCCAGGCTTCAAGGACTCCAGCAGTTGATCACGTACCGCATCCAAACCGGATTTGCAGTGCAGGTCGTTCCAGTCGATTGCCATTTATGCCTGCTCCAGCGAAGTCGGAAAGGCTGCGAACCCACCATTAGCCGAGGCTGCCGCCTCGGCCTTGGTTCTACCTGGATTGCCTTTCGCATCAGGATCATCATCACCGGCCACCAGCAGGCGAGCATCGGGGAACAGCCCCCTTAGCGCCCGCGCAACGGCAGGTAAGTTGCCCGAGTCGACAGCCATCGCCACGGGCCAGAGCAAGGCCATATGCACACTGGCAGACGTGGCATATCCCTCAGCGAGTGCAATGTCCAACGGATCATCGACCGGGCCCAGGATGTGAAAGCATCCAGACTTACGCCCGTATTTGGGAAACAACTTGGTGCCCTGCCCGTTGATCGCCTGCAAGCTCCAGAGCCGACCTGATGCGTCTCTTATGGGCACGGCAATCGTGCCTGGTTTAAACACCAGAAAGCTCAGAGAGGCCGGCCTAGGCTTGGGTAAGTTGTCGAAGAACTGCATGGCGTTGCTGCCCGACCAGATCTGGCAGCGCTTGTTGTGGTCATCAATGGATAGAATGACCGTGGTCTTGAAGAAACCGACGCCGAACGCACCGACCTGTTTTCGCTCCAGGTACGCACTGCGTCCGCTTTCGTGGCAATGCTCGGACCAAATCCGCTGGCACGCATCGGCAACCAACGCCCGCATTTCCTCGAGTAATGCTTCGTCCGCTTCTACCTCGGCCTGTCGGCGCTTACGTCGCTCCTCTTGCTCCGCGGCAAACTTGCGCTTGTCCTCCGCGCTCATCTCGGTTTTGTCCGGACGCCATCCAGCATCGAGCGCCATCTTGAGGACCGTACCCAGGCCTGTGCCGGATTTCTTGAAGGACTTCCAAACCGATAATGCAGCCTTGCCATCGTAGGTCTGGCTGCTCTGGCTCCAGTGGTTCCAATCGCGGTATGCATCCTGACCAAACTCAGCCTTGAGCCCCATCCCAACCTCGACCCAGGTGTCACGCTGATCAGGACTGATGTACTGCAAAAGCGATGGAAGGTCGCCCAGTTGAAGCGGGATTTTATCGCTGCTCATCGCCGGGCCTCCCGCAGCTCCTGGCAACTAACGCAGGTCTGGCAACCCATAACCTTCTGCTGGCGAAGAAGCGGGATAGGTTCGTCACAGTCTTCGCAGAATTCGGCACTGGCGGCGCCAGTCGTCTGGCGCTGGCGGCGCTCCAGCGCGATCTGGAGGAAGTAGTCGGCCTGGTCGTTGGCGATATCAATCACATCAGCCATGGAGGTCTTCCTCCATCGCTGCGCGGGCGCCGGCCATGATGCCCAGGACAGCGCGAATCACGTCCGCGCCGTGCTTCTCCAGGTCCTCTACTTCGTGCGGCTCCCAGATATTGTCGGCGGCACCGCGATGCATGCTTGAGACGAACATGCCGGCTTCATGAAGTAGCCGGCTAACTGACTGCAAGGCTTGGTGCGTTGGCGCGGCAGGTTCGGGCTTGTACCAGACCATCCCCGCTGGGCGCATCAGCGCGTCCAGCAGCACCTCGCTTTGGGTCAGCCGGATAACCTCTTCAAGCTCGTCCGGATCCAACCAACGATGCTCGAAATCATGCTTGAGCTTCTTTTGAAGCGTGTCGTAATCCATGACCATGTCCACCGCCAACGCGGTGACGCCGCCCCGGTAGCTATGGCCGGCGCGATAGAGCGCCTTACGCAATGACAATATCGGCTCGACGGCCGTTGGTTTAGCTGTACGACTCATAACCGTAAATACCTCTTTTACGGTCTAGCCAGATGATAGGGAGCGCCCTATCATCCGACCCACGACCGGTGTGCTGTGCTAATCGTGCTGTGCGGCACGGTTCATCGTTCCAGTCAGCCGGGGAAATCTTGTGGTGAGAAACCCGGTCCGACGTCCTCAGTAACGCGTTGTGTATCTATGCAACTTGTTACGGCCGGCCTGGCTGATCTTGGTGAGAGCAAAAAGGCCGGTGTTTCAAGTGGTGGTATTCATGTGCTGGTGCCACCACTGCTGGGACGGGGGTCTTGTGGTGAGAATCCCCGGACCAGCACCTTTTATGCTGCTTTTGAGCCACGCAGATATGCCCAATCAATGTCTGGGCGAAGCTCTTCACAAGTTACAGCTCCCTTGGTTTCGCGCTCCAGGTTCACAGCCAGACCGCCAGAAGCGCGACGATTGCCGTAAGCAATTTGCTTAAGCTGCCCCATCGTGGTTTTACAGCGGCAGGCCAGATCTTCTACCTGCAATTTGTCGAGACTCTTCATGTATGTATGCAAGCTCATGCGCACCTCCATTTTGCGAGAGACTAGCAGCCGCTAACGCCATTAACAATAGCTGGGCGCAATTTACAAAACGCTAAACGATTCTAAGATGCGTGCATGAATATCAGTCAGCTACGAATTGACACACTCAAGAAGCTAATCGGCGACCTCAAAACCAAAGAGTTCGCGGATCGTTACAACCTGGACGCCTCCTACATCTCCCAGCTCTTGAATGGCCATCGCCCTTTAGGCGATAAAGCTGCCAAGAACCTAGAAGATAAAATTGGCCTCCCTGGTGGAACCCTGTTGATGCCCGCGCTTTCGGCCCAGGAAGGCCTGGTGCCTGGCATTGAAGCTAGCCCCAACGCAGTAAACCCTTTCCGGCGGGTGCCTATTCAAGGACTAGCCCAAGTGAAACCAGATGGATTGTGGGATGAACTGACACCAAGCAGCGGCTGGATTAACGTTCCCACTCTGGACCCTACAGCGTATGCCTTACGCATCAAGGGGGACGCAATGGCCCCAGCGATTCGAAACGGATGGCTTGTTTGGTGCGAGCCGAGGCAGGAACTGGTGCCCGGGGAGTACGTTTTAGTGATTCGCAGTAACGGCGAATCAATGATCAAGGAACTCCTCTATGCAAACAGCGAGGAAGTCAGCCTAATGTCTGTTAACGACACATACGGCCGACTCACGCTGCAACGTTCTGAAATCGCAAAAATTCATTACGTCGGCGGCATCATGCCCCCAAGCAAGATTCAGAACTGACTGATTCCCCTGCACCAAAAAAACCGCCCTGTGCGGTTTTTTTTGCATTACGTAAAAATAATGTAGCCACAGCTATTGTTAATTTAGTTAGCCGTTGCTAACGTTTGTTCGTACACCTCTCACCAAGAGTACGAACCATGCAAACGACTACACAGCACAGCCCCACCCGCTGCCCGGTGTATCTCCACCCCGCAGCCTGCACCAGCCCTGCCGCTGTTGAGGCCATCCAGCGCCAAACCGGCCTGCTGGTGATCGCCACGACTCGCCGTATCGCCACCGCCAAGCCGGTAGACCTCGGCCCATTCGGGGGTGATGCAGCATGAAGCCAATTTTGATCGGCCTCGCCGGCCTCGCTCGCTCCGGCAAAGACACCGCCGCGCAACACCTGGTGAACAACCACAACTTCCAGCGCTATGCGTTCGCCGACCCTCTCCGCGACGGCCTGATGCACATCCTCAACCTGAGCCCGTGCGACTTCGAAGGCGATCGCAAAGAGCTGCCGCTGCCTGCGATTAACCGTTCCCCTCGTGAACTGATGCAACTGCTCGGGACGGAATGGGGCCGTAACCTGGTGCACCCGGACCTCTGGCTGATTCTGGCCGCACAGAACCTCGACCTACTGGCCCGCACCCACGATTCAGCCCAGGGATTTGTTGTCAGCGATCTGCGCTTCGAAAATGAGGCGGCATTCATCCGCGACCGTGGCGGCATCGTGGTCCACCTCAAACGCCCAGACGCCAAAAACGTCAACCCGCACTCCAGTGAAGCCGGCATCGCATATCAAAACGGCGATTGGATGCTCACAAACAACAGCACGGTAGCGGCTCTGAGCTGGGCAATCAGCTGCTGGTTAGCGGCTATCAAGGGCGGCGCCAAGCCTCAAGCAATGCATTGCGGCTCACTGACAATCGCCTGAGGAGCCAGCCATGAACCGCACCCTCGACGAAACAGCGGCACTGCTCGGACTCAAACCCCGCGCCTTCCGCGCCAAGCTCCGCGAACTGCACGTTCTGGCCGCCGATGGGACCCTGGCCAGCCACCACCGCGACCAGGGCAACCTGTATTCCGACCCGCGCTCGGTACAGATCGGCAAGTCGGGCCAGGTACGGCATTACGCCGTGGTGATGGTCACCGAAGCCGGCGTGTCGTACCTCGCCAAAAAACTGGGCATCACCATCGCGAACAAGGAAGCCGCAGCATGAAGACTAACCACCTCCACGCCTTCACCCGCACTACCGACACCCTGGCCTTGGTTCCGATCTTCCTGGGCAGCCTGGCGCAGGGGCAACGGGCTGCTGGCGAACCAGCCTTGACCATCACCGATCTGGCAGAAGTGGCCCACCGCGTTAACAGCGTCATCGCTCCCGGCCTAATGGCCTTTGTCACCCCGACAAACACCCCTGGCATGCCATGGGGCGCAGTGGTTGCCGATGCACACGGCCATGTTTGCGCCACCGCACGTAGCGCTGATGCCCAGGGGTTGGCCGATCTGATCCGCACCAAGCTGCGGCCCCTGGCGGGGTCCGGGGAGGCCAGCCCATGAGCGACACCTTCGACCGACTGCGAAAGGAATGGCCAACGGACCACCCGACACTTACCGCCGTGCGGGAGCGCTACTTCAAGCACCTATCCAGTGATCGCTACCTTCTTCGATCCATCAGCGCAGGCCGTATCGCATTGAAGGTAACTCGACTGGGCGGGACGAACAAAGGCACCCCTACCGTTTACCTGAAAGACCTGGCCGCCTACCTCGATGCCCAGAACAGCAAAGTGGCGGCATAGCAACGGTAGCCCCTGCCGACCAGGGGCAAGCAACCAGTGAGACACAGCACATGACCAAAGCACGACCCTTTATCGACACCTTCCGCGACATCGAGGCCGGCGGCCTGCTCGATGAACTGAGCGAGGCCCAATACCGCCTGATCGACGCAATTCGCCTTTCCGGCAAGGGCGGCAAGCTGGTCATCGAGTTGAACTACAAGCCGGACGGGCGCGGCCAGATGAACATCAAGGCCGATGTGAAGGTGAAGGAACCGACCCTATCCCGGGGCACTTCGCTGTTCTTCCTCACCCCGGAAGGCAACCTCGACCGTCGCGACCCTCGCCAGCAGGATCTGCCGCTGCGCTCCGTCCAAGAGGACGAAGGCACGGCCACCCTGCGCAACGTTTCGCAGTAACCACCTCTCACCACGAAGACTGGAGCACATCCAATGCAAGAAGCCATTCAACAGCTTGTCAGCCTCTCCCAGGCGCTGGGCAAACCCTTTGACCATCCAGGCCTGCATGCCCCGGTTGCCCTGGTACCCAACGGCGTTAAGCTTCAAGACTTGGAGGATCTGTTGCCCGCGCCGAGCCGCATTCGCCAGAAAGTCACCATGCTGGATGCAGACAGCTTTATCGAGTATGTGAACCGGTTCGCCACACCAGCCACGTCGGTGTTCTGCAACGGCCCCGAGGGTCGCACCTTCACCGCTGTACTGGACTACCACCAGCCAGCAACCCCGGCCTGGTCCGATCATACCGCCAGCTATTGCTGCCCCATCACCGTTGAATGGGGGCGCTGGAAAGCCGCCGACCGCAAGCGGATGGATCAAGCCGCATTTGCCGAGTTCATCGAGGACAACGTGAAGGACATCGTCCAGCACGACGACTTCCCAGCCGCCCCGAGCGCTGCCGACATGCTGGAGATCAGCCGCACTCTGGAAGCCAAGAAGAACATCAGCTTTCGACAAGGCACCCGCCTCGATAACGGCCAGGTTCAACTGACCTACAACGAGGAAATCGACGGCCGCGCTGGCGAATCGGGCCAGCTCAACATCCCTGAGCAGTTCTTTATCGGCATCAAGCCCTTTCTGGGCGGCGATGGCTTCCGCATCCCGGCCCGCTTCCGCTATCGCATCGTCGACGGACGCCTGGCCATGTGGTTCGAACTGATCCGCCCGGAAAAGGTGCTTGAGGAGGCCTATAACGCCGTGCGCGCCAAGATCAAGGCCGCGATCAACGAAGTACCGCTGTACGAAGCGACCCGCTAACCACCCTTGCAACACCCCGCCGCCGTCCTCTCACCACGTTACACATCCGGCGGCGGGCTCTATCGAGGATCACAGCACATGCAAGCCCAACACATGATCATGCTCGCAGGCGCCCTACTCGGCGGACTAGCCTTGGCCTACTTCATCCGCAGGGCCTTCTTGCGCGCCCTGGCACGCGCTACGGCCGACTATCGGGACCGCAACCACGCCTTGAGCAACGACCTGGCGCGAACTGCCGAGCGCTGCCAATCACTCGCGGCCCAGGCTACCGAACACCAGGCCCAGCAACAGCAGCTCAAGGCCCAGCCCTTCACCGTGGACGATCAACAAACCCTGATCCGCATGACCCAAGCGCTGGAGCTGGCCACGAAGACGTTCAAAGCACTCAAGGCCGAAGATGCCCACGCAAAAGCTGCCGCGCTCATTCCACAGGCCCGGGAACTGGCTTACCGAGTTTTCCACACCGCCACAGCGGGCGCCGCGCTGAATGCCGATTCGCTCGATACCCGGCTGATCGAATGGCTTAACACCCACGGCAGTTTCTGGGCCGAGCTGGAAACCAGCACCGTTACTTTCCCGCACAAGGCCGACACCGAGGGCTATCCGCATCTGCGGGACGCCTTGCGCGAGGCTTACGAGCGGCACCAGCAGCGCGAAGAAGACGAACTGACCATGGAGGATGCGGCGTGAATACTAAGGACAATGCTGCACCTGCCGAAGTGGAAAATGTCGAGGCGGAGGTACTCCGCAAAAACCTGGACACCCTCGCCTGGATACTCGCCGAAGGCGTCCTATTGCTTAAAGAGGACAACCCGAAAGAGGCCCAATGGTTCGCCGAGGCCGACGCAGTTCTTGAGGCAATTAACACCCAGGGCCTGACTGCTGGTCTGCCGCTTGAGTACGATTCAGCTGGCGCAGCGATTGATTTTGCCCTCAAGGACGAAGACGGCTTGATCTTCCTTCGCCTGTGGAATGAAGGCGAGTTTGATGTAATCCGCGCCGAGTGGGAGAACGTGCCCGATGAAGTATTTATCGGCGCAGACCCTCTGTTCCAGCCCTCTGCTGTACTCGCAAAAAACACACTGGAGGACGCGGCATGACCTCCCTGAAAACGCCTCCTTTCGACTTCAAGACCCAGTATTCCCTGAACCTCAACGCCCAGGACGATGAAATAGTGGTCGACTTCTTCTGCGGTGGCGGCGGCGCAGGCACCGGACTCGAAATGGGCCTGGGCCGCAAGGTCGACGTGGCGAAGAACCATAGCCGCGCAGCGATCAGCATGCACACCGCCAACCACCCGCACGCCCGGCACTACACCACCGACGTATTCGACGGCGACCCCGACGAAGAATGCCAGGGCCACCGTGTCGGCTGGTTCCACATGAGCCCCGATTGCACCCACCATAGCCAAGCCGCCGGCGGCCAACCGCGCAAGCGCGAGATCCGCAACCTGTCGTGGATCGGCCTAAAGTGGGCAGGCAAGAAGAAGCCTCGCGTCATCAGCCTTGAGAACGTGAAACAGATCCTGCAATGGGGCCCCTTGATCGCCAAGCGCGACAAGTCCACCGGACGGGTAATGAAACTCGATGGCACCGTGGCCGCCATGGGCGAGCGCGTGCCGGTGAATCAACAGTTCCTGGTGCCAGACCCGAAGCGGCGCGGTGTTACCTGGCGCCGGTTTGTGCAACTCCTGGTAGGCATGGGCTACCAGGTGGAATGGCGCATTGTGAAAGCCTGCGACTATGGCGCACCTACCACCCGTGAGCGCCTATTCATGCTCGCCCGCTGTGACGGCCAGCCCATTGTTTGGCCGGAACCGACCCACGCCAAGAAGCCCGCAAAGGGCCAGCAGAAGCATCGCACCGCCGCCGACTGCATCGACTGGACTGTGCCGAGCAAAAGCATTTTCGGCCGCAAGAAACCCTTGGCCGAGGCCACGCTGCGCCGGGTAGCAAAAGGAATGAAAAAGTTCGTTCTGGACAATCCGAGCCCATTTATCGTGCCGATAGCCAACTGGTCGGGGGAAAGCGTGCAGCCCCTGGACGAACCCTTGCGCACCGTCACGTCCTGGCCACGCGGGGGCACTTTCGCCATGGCAAGCCCAACCCTGGTACAGACGGGGTACGGAGAACGCGAGGGGCAGCAGCCACGCGCCCCAGGCATCGATCAGCCCCTGGGCACCGTCGTCGCCGGCGGCGTGAAGCATGCGCTGGCCAGCGCCGTGGTTCTGCCGGCAACCCACCAGGGCAGCGATCGTACCAACGACCCAGCCGAACCAATGCCGACCGTGACCGCTGCCAACCGAGGCGAACTGATGTTGGCCAGTCCGGTGATGGTGACCGCCGCGCACGGCGAAGGGAAGCCGGGCGGCGTACAGCGCTGGGGGAACGGCAGCAAATCAGCCAGCGAACCGCTGGGAACTGTCACCGCCAGCGGCGGCCATTCGATTGCTACGGCGCACCTGGTCAAGTTCCGCTTCAACAGCGAAGGCGCAGCCATCACCGAACCGCTACCCACCATCACCAGCGGCGGCAACTACAAGCGCCCGGCAGGGGCAGCTCATGCCCTGGGCACCTGCACGGCGTTCATTGAACAGGCCAATGGCGGCTTCAACGCCACCCACGCCAAAGGAATCACCGAGCCCATGACCACTGTGACCAGCAGCGGCAGCCAGCAGCGCTTGGTCACCGCGAACCTGGCTACCCTGCGCCGCAACTGCACCGGGGTCGCCATTGAAGACCCAGTGCCAACCATGACCGCCGGCGCCGAGCATCACGCCCTGGTCGAGTACAAGCTGTCTCCAGACCAGGAAGCCGGCGCCCTTCGCGTCGCGGCCTTTCTGATCCGCTACTACGGCACTCACAACATGAGCCCCTGCGACGAACCGCTCTCGACGATCACCACCAAGGACCGCCTGGCCTTGGTCACTGTGTACGTGAAAGGCACGCCCTATGTGATCGTCGATATCTGCCTGCGCATGCTCCAGCCGCACGAGCTGTACCGCGCCCAAGGCTTCCCGGCCAGCTACATCATCGACAAGGGCGCCGACGGCAAGCCATTCACCAAGACCGAACAGGTCCACATGTGCGGCAACAGTGTCAGCCCACCGCCGATGGCCGCACTGGCCCGGGCCAATGACCCATGGCGCAACGTCGAGCAGATCAAGGAGGCCGCATGAGCCGGAAACCCATGTGCGAATGCAACCAGGGCCGCCTGCCCTGTAGCTGTACCGGTATCAATTGCGCCCGCTGTGGCCAGCGCAACGTACCAATTACCCACTTCAAGGATAACGGTGTATGCGCCAGCGCGGAGCCGAGTGCCGCTACTTGTCTCGACGACCGGACCGCTCCAGGAGGCGAGCCTACCGAATGCGTGCACGAATTCATCCCGTTTACCAAAGGCTGCAGCAAGTGCGGCGAGCCCTACCGCGCCGAGGGCACGAGCCATGAGTAACGGCGCGCTATCGCATTTCCGGTATGTCTGCCGCACCTGCAAGAAAGAAACTCTGCAGCCAATCGACAAAGACAAGCCGAAACAAACTCCAATCCCAACCTGCTGCGCAGGTGGACGCAAAAATATGGCCTTTCAGGGGTGTATCTATGGGCGCTCACACAATGAGTAACGAACCTATTCCCTGTCCGACCTGCGGACAGTTCTGCGGCGATCAGTTCGACCAGACCTGCGATGAACTGCGCACCAGGATCAGCACTGGCCCGCTCCTCAACGTCCCACGCGAAATGCTCCAACAGTGGATGGACGACATCGGCGAAAGCCGGCACGTCACCCGGTACGCAGCACGCAAGCGCGAGGAGCTGCGCGCCCTTCTCGCCCAGCCTGCCGAACCAGTTGTAAGCCCCGGCGACGAAAATTTTTCACACCTCAGCACAATAGAACTGAGGGGGTATCACAAGGGTTGGGCAGCGGCTTCGGCAATCCAGCTCGCAGAGATCACGCGGCTGAAAGGGCTGCAGCCAGACCTTCCCCCTCGCCCGCCCGAGGGAGAAGGTCTGCCACGTTACGGTTTGCGCTGGAATGGCCCCCAGCAGCCACTCGCGACACCAATGGACGACGGCTACTGGACTCCGTGGCACCTGGCCAACGAGCTGCACAAGGACGCCGAGCGCTACCAGTGGCTGATCAGGAGAATTTCGAAATCCCAGTATTACCTCCTGGGCGCACAACTGACCAGCAATACCGTTGAAGGCGTAGACGCAGCTATTGACGCGGCCATGGCCCAGGAGGTGCAGCCATGACCGTCTACGTCGACGACATGAACGCAACGTTCGGCCGCATGAAGATGTGCCACATGTTCGCGGACAGCACCGAGGAACTGCTGCGGATGGCCGACAAGATCGGCGTACAGCGTAAGTGGATACAGAAAGCCGGCACCACCCGCGAACACTTCGATATCTGCCTCAGCAAGCGCGCTAGAGCAGTAGGCATGGGCGCGGTGGAAATCAGCTACCCAGGTGACGTTGCCGAGCTGATGCGGAAGCGCAAGGCAGCAGTGCCGGGGGTGCAGCCATGATCCTGCTCACCTTCCCCGCCCTGCTCTACCTCGCCTGGCATATCCATACAGGGCCAAAACAATGAACCAAGCCATCGCTTACGCGAAAGCCAGTCTGCACCGGGCGATCAACCAGGGCGACAAGGTAATGAGCATATCGACTCTTGACCTCAAGGACGTCCTGGCCGAGCTGGAGAAGCTGCAAACCCATCAAGACCCCGCACGCCCTAGCGCGCCACTGGTGGGCTGGGCCGACCCGGAGAAGATCGAACAGATGCGTCAAGGTCACCGCCGATATCTCACTGTCAGCCGCAAGCGCGCCGAGACATTCACCCAACAAGTCTGCGCCACGAAAGCGCAGCCAGCCTACAACCAGACCGAGGAGGCAGCATGAGCGCGGCAGAAAAGATCGAAATTGAGATCGAACATAACTTCGTCATGCCCGGCGCATGGTTCAGGGAGCAACTACTGCCAACTGTTTTCGGAATCAGCACCGAGGCCGCCCGAAAATACCGATCCAGGGGTAAATGGCTGGAAGGCAAGCACTATCGAACCGACCCCGCAAACGTTCTGGTTTACAACAAAGAAGCCATCGAGAAGTGGATGGCCGGCCAACCATGAAGGGGAAAATGCCAACAGGCGTCGAAATGAACGGCAAGCAACTACGCATTGTGTTCATGCTCCACGGGCAGCGGTGCCGAGAACCGCTGCCCGGCATAGCTGCCATCAACAAAGCATCGATTGCTTATGCCGACAACAAGCGCCGGACGATCCTTACAGAGATCAAAGAGGGGCGGTTTGATTACGCCGCCCACTTCCCTGACTCACCGAGGGCGACCATGTTTTCAGGGGCCGGCGGCCACTCGACAAAACGAACCGTGCAAGAAGGCATAGATAGGTGGCTAGAGGTACAGCGCGCACTTCGTGCCTCCAGCACAGTGGCGAACTACGCCAGTAAATCGAAACACGTCGGCGCCAAATTCGGCAAACAGCGCATTGTCGACATCAGCAAAAGCGATATCGAACTGTTCCAGGCGCAACTGCTCAAGCAGAACCTATCACCGAAGACCGTAAATGATATTTTCACCGTAGTCCGTGGTGTCTGGGCCGACGCATTTGGCGACGGAATACTAAAAACGAATCCCCTGGAGCGGATCAGCAATGTCGGCAGCGATTCCGACTCCGAACATGCTGACCCTTTCAGCCGGGAGGAAATCGAGCTAATTGCGACGGGGGACCCAGAGCGCCTGGAAGACGCCCGCATGCTCGCCTTCAACTGCTGGACCGGTCTGTCAATGTCCGAAATCATCGCCCTGGCCCTGGAGGACGTGGATCTCGTCGCCGGCACCGTTCATGTGCGCCGCGCGTTAGTCGTGGGAGAATTCAAAGTCCCCAAGGAACGATCACGGATACGAATCGTCGAGCTGATAGATCCAGCCCTCGACCTGATGCGCGAGATTGTTGCCGCAGCACGGACAGCACCGGCAGTAGAGATCAAAGTGATGCAGCGCGACAACATCACAGCGAAGAAACAGAAAGTACGGTTTCTTTTCCGCAACTCAAGAAGCGCCTTGCTTTGGAACGGAAAAACCCTTAGCAAATGGTTTACCGCCCATCTGAAAAAGATCGGAGTCCGGCACCGCGGCGCCAACCAATGCCGCCACACGTTCGCAAGCCAGATGCTATCTAGCTATGTGCCTGTTGAATGGGTGGCCCGCCAGCTAGGCCACTCGGATACCACAATGGTGCGGAAGCACTATGGCAGATGGATTCCCAGGGACACTAAGAGCATGGCGGGTAACGTATCGAAGATGCTGGGCTTTAGAACAGAGTGATCCCCCCCCCTGTGGCATCCCACCACAGGGGAAGATTCAGACAGAATGTCACTGAACATTCATCACTATTACACTACCCACATGATTCTCAATTATTTTTCCAGCAGGTGTATTTGCAAAGGTGTGCATGTAGGAGTGATGCACCGTGAGCACAAGGTCTTGCAGCTCTGCGTCATCCTCAAGCCGAACAACCTTCAAACCAAGGCCGACCGCATCCTCGATATGAAGATGCCTTGAATGCGTTTTCGTGCCTGAATGATCATTCAACGCAAGCAAGATGTTTCGAGCCTTTGTAACCGCATCTTCTTCACCGCTGAACATGCCAGTCACCAGCCAGCCGTTAACCACCATATCAGCCAGCTCGATAGCCTTCTGGCACTCGCCCAAAAAAGTAGGGTGGTATTTGCTAATGATTGTTTGCCAGATTGGCGTTGATTGAGGGTCAGCTTTCACTCTCTCGATCGCCATTTCAAACTCCTCAAGCACACCATGCGCCGGAAGCCCGCCGAGCTGCGGATCGAACGGGCCGATATTAGATTGCTTTCCCATCACAATCTCTTTACAGGCGCACGAAATCATCGTGCCGGCAGACATGGCGATTTGAGGAACGATTGCTCGTATGTCGAAACCAAACATCTGCCGAAGGTAATGCACGATCGACTCAGCCGCCGCTAAATCGCCTCCAGGCGTATGCAAAATCAAATCTAGGCCAAGACTCCTATCAAGCCCATGCACGGCATTCATGAGCCCATTTTTATCGTCGTCATTGATCTGCCCAATGGAAAACCCTGGTTTCTGCAGGAAGCCGGAGTAGTAGGCAATCACATTCCTGCCGGTTTTTTCTTGAAGCAGCGCCAGATATTTCCGACGCACCTCATCTATTCCATTTCCGCTGGTGTTCTGCTTGAAGATGATTTCTTGTAAAACCTGAGTCCAATTCGGCATGTCTTCATCCATAAAAAAGCCCGGGAGTCCGGGCTTTTTGAGTCATCGGGCTAATTCCTATTTTCGAGAGGATAGCTTTCCTTCGCTTCCCGTCGAGGTGCTAGCCGAGTAAGTAACATTCACATCAGTCAGAATCGAGCACTTCTTGAATTGTCGAGGATAGGCCACAGCACCAAGGGTGTTTGCACCAGGCTTGGTGTCTAAGCCCAAGAGGGCGAAACCAGCTTCGAAATCAGTGCGATTGGTATGCATGTTCTGCTCCGATAAAGATCTCGTATCCCTACGAGCCCTATAAATTTGGTTCGCGATACTAGCAAAGCGATATTTGCAATGAAAGCACGCGTTACGTTGTCCGTTCGTAAATCCGACGACCGTAAATGGCGTTCGTTCCTTTATTCAACGTTTCAATTCCTGAATCGTGATTCGCATTCGACTGTAGCTGATGAAATATCCTCCCGCCATCGCCGACGATCACCTACGCGCGTAAGCTTTTTCGTACACGAAGAATATTCGAGAACGCAGCCGAGACTCTCAGAGCAAAATGCCCTAAAAATGCCCTAAACGGAATGCAAGAAACGAAAAAGCCCCTGTAATCTTTAACGATTACAGGGGCTTAGTCTTGTTCAATAATGGCGGAGAGATAGGGATTCGAACCCTAGGTACCCGCGAAGGTACAACGGATTTCGAATCCGTCCCATTCGGCCACTCTGGCATCTCTCCAACGGCGCGCATCATAACAGCACCTTTGCCGGAAGCGAAGCCCCTTGAGCAAAAATTTTCCGTGCTATCAGATGCTTGCGTCGATTACAGCGGTACGCCGAGGCGCTGGGCCACTTCTTCGTAGGCTTCGATCACGTCACCGAGGCCCTGGCGGAAGCGGTCCTTGTCCATCTTCTTCTTGGTGTCCTTGTCCCACAGGCGGCAACCGTCCGGGCTGAACTCGTCACCCAGGACGATGGAGCCGTCGCTGAACACGCCGAACTCCAGCTTGAAGTCCACCAGCAGCAGGCCGGCGTCGTCGAACAGCTTGCTCAGGACTTCGTTGACCTTGAGCGACAACTCTTTCATGCGGGCCAGTTGCTCGGCGGTGCCCCAGCCGAATGCCACTACGTGGGATTCGTTGATGAACGGGTCGCCCTTGGCGTCGTCCTTGAGGAACAGCTCGAAGGTGTAGGGGTTGAGCTTCATGCCCTCTTCAACGCCCAGACGCTTGACCAGGCTGCCGGCGGCGTAGTTACGCACAACGCACTCGACCGGGATCATGTCGAGTTTTTTCACCAGCACTTCGTTGTCGGCCAGCAGCTTGTCGAATTGGGTCGGCACGCCCGCGGCTTCGAGCTTCTGCATGATGAAGGCGTTGAACTTGTTGTTCACCATCCCCTTGCGATCCAACTGCTCGATGCGCTTGCCATCGAACGCCGAAGTGTCGTTGCGAAACAGCAGGATCAGGCGGTCGGCGTCATCGGTCTTGTAAACCGATTTGGCTTTGCCACGGTAGAGTTCTTCACGTTTTTCCATGATGGGCTCCGCTTGCTAAGTAGGTGGGCTAGGCGATGTAGCGCCAGTCGAGCCCTGAATCTTGATCGGCCAGTTGCAGCCAGTCCGGATCGCACCCGAGGGTGTCGACAAAACATTGCCGGGCCAGCTGCGGCAGGTTGTTCTTGCTGCTCAGATGGGCCAGGACCAGGTGTTGCAGGCCCTGCCATCCCAATTCGGCCACCAGGCTTGCGGCCTGATGGTTGTTCAAATGTCCCTGGTCACCGCCAACCCGCTGCTTGAGAAAGTACGGGTAGTGACCGCGCGCCAGCAGGTCGCGGCAGTGGTTGGCCTCGATCATCAAGGCGTCCAGGCCACGGTAGCTGCCCAGCACATCAATGCCATAGGAGCCAAGGTCCGTCAGCAGGCCAAAACGCCGCCGACCGTCGCTGAAGACAAACTGCGTAGGTTCCTGGGCATCATGGGCAACGGCAATCACCTCGATACCCAAGGCACCGATCTGCAGCCGCTCGCCACCACTGACAAAACCTGCCGCCTCAACCGGCTTGCGCATCCCGCGCAAGGTGCCCTGGCTGAGGTAGACCGGTAGATTGTAGCGCCGCGACAGCAAGCCCACGCCATGCACGTGATCGGCATGTTCGTGGGTCACCAGGATAGCGCTCAGCTGCGCGGGATCGACTCCCAGTCGCAGCAAGCGCCGCTCGGTTTCTCGCAGGGAAAAACCACAATCCACCAGAACACAGGTATCGGCGCTGGCGATCAGCGTGCCATTCCCTTGGCTACCACTGCCGAGAACGGCAAAACGCATCCAATCAGCCCAGGTTGTCCTGAATCACGCCCAGCACCTTGCGCGCCACATCGGCGGGGGCAACGGTGTTGATGTTCTTCTCGACAGTGACCTGTACGTTCTCGCCCACCTTGCTCAGGCGAACCTGATAGCGCTCGGCACGGGCCTCGATTTCTTCCTTGGCCGGCTTGCTGCCGAACAACTTGCCGAAGAAGCCTGGCTCGTCGTTCTTCTTCTCGGCTTTTTCGGCCAGGTTGATGTAGTACAGGCCCAGGCTGCGGTTGATGTCTTCAACTCGCCATTCGCCCTGCTCCAGGGCACGACCCACGCTGGACCAGGCACGATCGAGGTCGGCCCCCAGGTTCAGCACCGGGTTGCCGCTGCCGTCTTCGCTGAGGCTGACTCGGCTCGGGGTATCGAAATCACGGGCCGCCAGCAACGATACCGAACCGCCTTTCTCGGAGGTGCGGCTCATGCTTGCCAGCATGTCGTCCACCAGGGCGGCGTCCAGGCCAGTGTTGACCGAACGATTGGTGAACTCCACATCCGCGCTGCTTCCGGCAGGACGCTCGGCGCTGACCACATAGACTTCACTGGTGTTGCGCTGCACGCCCGGCTCGATACGCACTCGTACGCGGGTCTCGCTGTCAGCGGCGACGCCGGCACTGGCCAGGCGCTTGGCCACGGCAGCCGACAGTTCGTCGGAGCGCTGCCAACGGGTGGTGAATTCACCGGTCTGTGGGCGCTGCTGGTCCAGGCGGAAACCATTGTCCTGGAAGAACTGCACGGCCACAGGCCAGACTTCAGCCGGTGGGTGCTGGGCCATTACCCAGCGGGAATCGCCGCTCTTCTGCAGGGTGTAGTCGCTGGAGTCGGCAATGGCCGACAACGGCAGCGGACGAGGCACTTCGTACTCGCCCTTGACGTTGTCATCGGCAACGTTGCGTGGAATCGGCAACAGCGGATCCAGGCGCTTGGAGGTCTGGACATCCGTTGGCAATTGCATCGGTGCTGTTTGTTGCGCTTGCAGGTAATCGCTACCCCGGTCACGGAAGTAGCCTTCCGGCCCCCAGATCCAACCGCAGCCACTGGTGCTGGAGATAATCAAGGCAAGTGCGGAAAGTCCGGCCATTCGCTTCATGCGTTGTACTTCCTCAATTAAACCAAGACGCCGGACTGGCGCATGGCCTGCCGCAGCGGTTCGTGACAGGCAGCACTGAGCCAGGTGAGCGGCAGACGGATACCGTCCGGCATCATGCCCATTTCGTGCAGGGCCCATTTCACGGGAATAGGGTTGGATTCGATGAAAAGTGTCTTGTTCAGCGGCATCAGGGTCTCGTGGATCGCCCGGGCCTTGTCGGCATCGCCAGCCATGGCTGCGGCGCACATTTGGCTCATGGCCCGTGGCGCAACGTTGGCGGTCACCGAGATATTGCCCTTGCCGCCCAGCAGGATCAGCTCCACAGCAGTGGCGTCATCGCCGGAGTACACCAGGAAATCGGCAGGCACGCCGGCCAGGATCGCCTTGGCCCGGTCCAGGTCGCCGGTGGCTTCCTTGATACCGATGATGTTCTTCACGCTGGAGAGGCGAATCACGGTCTCGGCCTGCATGTCGCAAGCGGTGCGGCCCGGCACGTTGTAGAGGATCTGCGGAATGTCCACCGCCTCGGCGATCGTGCGAAAGTGCTGGTACAGGCCTTCCTGGGTCGGCTTGTTGTAGTACGGGGTCACCAGCAGGCAGGCATCGGCGCCGGCGATCTTCGCATTGGAGGTCAGTTCGATCGCTTCGCGCGTCGAGTTGGCGCCAGTACCGGCAATTACCGGGATGCGCCCAGCCACCTGGTCAACCACCCGGCGGATCACTTCGATGTGCTCGTCGACGTCCAGGGTAGCCGATTCACCTGTGGTGCCGACCGCCACGATGGCGTTGGTGCCCTCTTGCAGGTGAAAGTCCACCAGTTTGCTCAGGCTGTCCCAGTCGAGATTCCCCTGTGCATCCATGGGTGTGACCAGTGCCACCATACTGCCCGCAATCATGCAACCGCTCCTGCCGGAAAAAGAGAGCGGTAATGGTACTGGCGCCAAGTTCCTTGCACAAGCGAAGTCCCGCACCCTGAGCATTCCCCTGAGCGATGGTTTTCGCTACCCTTCAGCCTTTGATTGCTACTGAATAAGCACATAAGCCGGGTTATCGCCTGCCTGCTGGTTCTGCAAAGCCCCACTCTTGTGTTGCCTGCCCGTGTTCCGCGAGTTTCGGGACCCGCCGTCGGCTTGAGGTTCAAGGCCCATCCAGACCCGTCCACGGCCCTTGCCCGGTGTTGGCTTGTTCACAGTGGCGACCGCTCATCGCTTTAGGAATGCTGCATGTCCACCCCCACAGTTCGCGAACAATTCCTTGTCATCAGTGCCCTCGGCGCCAACCCCATGGAGCTGACCAACGTCCTGTGCCGCGCCAGCCATGAAAACCGCTGCGCCGTGGTGACCTCGCGCCTGACCCGGCACGGCGAGTGCAGTGCGTTGGTACTGGAGGTTTCCGGTAGCTGGGACGCCCTGGCGCGCCTGGAAAGCAGCCTGCCGTTCCTGGCCAAGAAGCATGCCTTCACCGCCAATGTAGTGCGTAGTGCCGCCCTGGAGAATCGCCCCCAGGCCTTGCCTTATGTCGCCTACGTCAGTGCAGCCTATCGCCCCGACATCATCAACGAGCTGTGCCAGTTCTTCATAGACCACCAAATCGAACTGGAAAACCTCACCTGCGACACATACCAGGCGCCGCAAACCGGCGGCACCATGCTCAATGCCACCTTTACCGTGACCTTGCCCGCCGGGACCCAGATCAGCTGGCTGCGCGATCAGTTCCTGGACTTCGCCGACGCCATGAACCTCGATGCCCTGATCGAACCCTGGCGCCCACAGAACCCCATGTAAGGAAACCCTCATGGCCGTAGCTATCGACCAACCCGTCGCCGATTTCCAGGCCCCCGCTACCAGCGGCCAGACCGTCAGCCTGTCTGGCCTGAAGGGCAAGCAGGTGGTGATCTATTTCTATCCCAAGGACAGCACTCCGGGTTGCACCACCGAAGGCCAGGGCTTTCGCGACCAATACGCCGCCTTCCAGGCTGCCAATACCGAGGTTTTCGGTATTTCCCGCGATGGCCTCAAGTCCCACGAAAACTTCAAGTGCAAGCAGGAATTCCCCTTCGAGCTGATCAGTGACAAGGACGAAGCCGTCTGCCAGCTGTTCGACGTGATCAAGCTGAAGAAGCTCTATGGCAAGGAATACCTGGGTGTAGACCGCAGCACCTTCCTGATCGACAAGGACGGCGTGCTGCGCCAGGAATGGCGCGGCGTGAAGGTTCCCGGTCATGTCGATGCGGTACTGGCTGCCGCCCAGGCACTGCACAAGGCTTGAAAACAACGGGGCGGCATAAGCCGCCCCGCTTGCATCTACCGACCCTGCACTAGAGCAGAGGCGCCACCACCGGGTCTTTTCGTGGCCAGGCATCCAGTACGGCCTTGAACAAGGTCGCCAGGGGAATCGCAAAGAATACCCCCCAGAATCCCCATAACCCGCCAAACAGCAGCACCGCACAGATGATCGCCACGGGATGCAGGTTCACCGCACCGGAGAACAACAGTGGCACCAGCACGTTGCCGTCCAGGGTCTGGATGATCCCGTAGACCGCCATCAGATAGATGAACTGATCACTCCAGCCCCACTGAAACAGTGCGATCAGCGCCACCGGCACCGTCACTATCACCGTGCCGACATACGGCACCACCACCGAAATCCCCACCAACAACGCCAACAGCGCCGCATAGTTCAAGCCAAGCATGACAAAGGCGACATAGGTCACGCCGCCACAGATGACAATCTCGATGACTTTGCCACGGATGTAATTGGCAATCTGCTGGTTCATTTCATGGGCTACCCGGGTAATCAGGGCCCGCTCTCGCGGCAAGTAGCCAATGACCCAGCGACTGATCATCGCCCGGTCCTTGAGGAAGAAGAACACCAGGATGGGCACCAGCACCAGGTAGATCATGATGTTCACCAGCAACGGGAGGCTGGACAGGGAGAACGTCAGCGCCCATTGCCCGAACTTGCCGATTTCACCGCGCGCCACCTCGATAGCCTGGAGCACCTGCTCATCGGATACCAGGTGCGGATAACGCTCAGGCAACAGCAACAACAGCGACTGCCACTTGGCGAGCATGCCCGGCAGTTCGTTGAACAACGTGATCAACTGGTGCCAGAGCAACGGCACCACCACCAGGATGAACAACAGCAGCACCCCCATGAACAGCGCAAATACCAGCCCCACCGCCGCAGCCCCGGGCAGACGCAAGCGCTCCAGGCTCACCACCAGGCCTTGCATCAGGTAGGCCAGGACCATGCCGGCCAGCACCGGCGCAAGCATCCCGCCCAGGGTCAGTACGGCCGTGAAGGCCAGGAACAGCAGGACGGCCAGCACCACCGCCTCTTCATCCGAGAAGTAGCGCTGTATCCAGTCGCGTAGCACTTTGAACATCAATGATCCTTAAAAGATGAAAGCGGTGAACGGCGCTCAGGCCTTTTTCAGCCAGTAGCGATAAACCCCGGCATCGTCCTCTTCGCGCAGCAGGGTATGACCGGCCAGCCGGGCGAAAGTGCGAAAGTCGCGCTGGGAGCCAGCATCGGTGGCAATGACCTTGAGCACCGCGCCACTGGCCAGGCGATTGAGCTCCATCTTGGCCTTGAGCAGCGGCAGCGGGCAGTTCAAGCCACTGGCATCCAGCTCGGCATCATGGGTGACAACATCCGTCATGGCGTTACTCCGGTGATCGATTCAAGGTGCCTAGAATACCCTGCGAGGCCAAGCTGCCGACAAATAAGACAGCCTGAGAAATCAACATGCAACTGGGGTATCACGCTGCTTGTGTAGACGCAGGATATTGCCGAAAAGCACCTTTTTTCGATCAGAGTTTTCAATGCTATTGTCTGGTCCCCAGGCAGGTGTCCAGCTACAGTAGACCCTTTGTCGATTAAGGCTTTGTGCATGAATTTTTTGCGCCCTACCCTGCTGACGCTCGCTTGCCTGCTCGCCTCACCGGGCTTCGCCGACGACCTGCCGTCACTCGGTGATGCCAGTTCAGCCATTGTCTCGCCACAACAGGAATACCAACTGGGCCGTGCCTGGCTGGCCCTGCTACGCAGCCAGGTTTCGCAACTCAACGACCCGCAGCTCAAGGACTACGTCGAAAGCAGCGTCTACAAGCTGGTGGAGACCAGCCAGGTCAATGACCGCCGCCTGGAGTTCATCCTGATCAACAGCCCACAACTCAACGCCTTTGCCGCTCCAGGCGGGATTGTCGGGGTCAATGGCGGGCTGTTCCTCAATGCCCAGACCGAGGGCGAATACGTTTCGGTACTGGCCCACGAACTGGCGCACCTTTCCCAACGCCACTTCGCTCGCGGCGTCGAGGCCCAGCAACGGATGCAGATCCCCATGATGGCCGCGCTACTCGCCGGCATCGTGGTGGCCGCCGCCGGCGCTGGCGATGCAGGGATCGCGACCATTGCCGGCACCCAGGCAGCGGCGATCCAGGAACAACGGCGCTTCTCTCGGCAGAACGAGCAAGAGGCTGACCGGATCGGCATTCTCAACCTGGAGAAGGCCGGCTACGACCCTCGCTCGATGCCGACAATGTTCGAACGCCTGATGCGCCAATACCGTTTCGATGCCAAACCGCCAGAATTCCTCCTCACCCACCCGGTCACCGAATCGCGGATTGCCGACACCCGCAACCGCGCGGAACAGGCCAGGCCCGGGGGAGTCGAGGACAGCTTGCGCTATCAACTGATCCGCGCACGGGTGCAGCTCAATTACGAAGAGTCTCCGGGCCTGGCGGCCAAGCGTTTTCGGGCCCAGCTCGATGAAAACCCAAAGAACGACATCGCTCGCTACGGACTGGCCATCGCCCAGCTCAAAGGCAGCCAGTGGAACGAAGCCAGGGAGAATCTCAAGCCATTGCTGGCCAAGTCGCCCAACGACATCACTTACAACCTGGCCCAGATCGAACTGGACATGAACAACAATCGCCTGCCGGACGCGCAGTCGCGCGTCGAGCGGATGCTCGGCCTGTACCCGAACAACTATCCGCTGAACCAGATCCGGGTCGACCTGATGCTCAAGCAGAATCGCCCCAGCGATGCGGAAAAAGCCCTGGAGGGCCTGCTCAAGAGCCGGCCTAACGACCCAGACGTTTGGTACCTGGTCGCAGAAACCCGTGGCCTGTCGGGCAACATCATCGGCCTGCATCAGGCTCGGGCCGAGTACTTCGCCCTGGTGGGCGACTATCGCCAGGCCATTCAACAGCTGGATTTTGCCAAGCGCCGTGCCGGAAGCAATTTCCCCCTGTCCTCACGAATCGATGCTCGCCAGCGCGAGATGATGGACCAGGAACAGATGGTCAAGAACATGATGCGCTGACCCTGGCAACAACAAAAAAGCCCGCCTCTTGTGAGGCGGGCTTTTTATTGGGTTAACCCCGGGGCTGGTGAATTATTCCGCCAACTTGAAGGTAATGAAGCTGGCTCGGCCCTGGCGCAACACGCGCATGGACACCGAACGATTCTTCGGCAGCGCCTTGGCGATCTCGGTGAACTCCTTCGCCGAGGTGATCGCCTGGTTGTTCAGGTGCGTGATCACATCACCTGGCTGCAAGCCGATCATCGCGGCCGGGCCATCCTGGACTTCCTTGATGACCACGCCACTCTTGAGGTCGTAAGCCTTCTTCTGCTCTTCGCTGAGTTCGACCACGGCCACCCCAAGACGATTGCTGCTACGCTCGACACCGGATTTGGACGCCTGGCTCAGGTCCTTGTCTTCTTCCGGGATAGCGCCAACGGTCAACTCGATGTTCTTGCGCTTACCATCGCGAATCACTTCCAGGTTGGCCTTGGCGCCCGCCTTGAGTGCACCAACCAGATGTGGCAGGTCCGCCGACATGACAATCGGCTGGCCATTGAGACTGAGGATCACATCACCGACCTGCAGGCCGCCCTTGGCCGCAGGGCCATCGTCCTGGATCTGGGCGACCAGGGCACCAGCCGGTTTTTCCAGGCCGAAAGATTCAGCCAGGTCCTTGTTGACCTCCTGGATCACCACACCAAGCCAGCCACGGCTGACTTTGCCGCCTGCCTTGAGCTGGGAAGAAACATCCATGGCCACGTCGATCGGAATGGCGAAAGACACTCCCATGAAGCCGCCGGAACGGGTATAGATCTGCGAGTTGATCCCTACGACTTCACCCGCCAGGTTGAACAGTGGACCACCCGAGTTGCCTGGGTTGATTGGCACATCTGTCTGGATGAACGGGACATAGTTCTCGTTGGGCAAGCTGCGGCCAATGGCGCTGACGATGCCCTGGGTCACCGTGTGATCGAAACCGAATGGCGAGCCGATGGCCACGACCCACTGGCCAGCCTTCAGATCCTGGGATTTACCCAGCTTCAGCACTGGCAGGTTCTTGCCGTCGATTTTCAACAAGGCCACGTCGGAGCGTGGGTCTGTACCGATCAGCTTGGCTTTCAGTTCGCTGCGATCGGCCAGGCGCACGAGGATCTCGTCGGCGTCGGCGATCACATGGTTATTGGTCAGGATGTAGCCATCCGGAGAGATGATGAAGCCCGAACCCAGCGATTGGGCCTCACGCTGGCGATCCCCGCGAGGAGAGCGCTGCTGGGGCATGCCACGCTCGAAGAACTCGCGCAGCATGGGCGGCAGCCCTTCAAGGTCAGGCATCTGCGCCGAAACACGGCGATCAGGCAATTTCTGGGTAGTACTGATGTTCACCACCGCAGGCGACGCCTGCTCGACCAGTTGCGTGAAATCAGGCAACTCGGCGGCCTGGGCAGAAACAGCCTGCCCAAGCACCAGCACAGTGGCAAGAATGGTGAAGTACGACTTCAAGCGTGGTATCGACATACGGCTCCCGTTACGACGAGCGTGGTTAAGCGATATGGAACAAGCCGTGCCGTAGTAGCAGGGGCGGCACTTTTATTCCAGGAACGACGAATAAGGTCAGAACCGAGGGGGCTCTGACCTATAGAAAAACTCTGGGAATTTTGCAAATGAAATTGTTCACCGAACATTTCATCTTCTCAATTGTGAAGTAGCCATCCCTGCCCTCTTGCACAACCAGCGACGCTTCATTGCTTGGTGCTGGAGTCAGAACGCATCGACAAGGCGATACGCTCGGCAGTACCAATAGGAATTTCCCCGACCACAGTGACCATCATTTCGCCGTCGGGCGTGGTCAGACGACGAGACACCGCAACGGTAGGCCCAAGCTGAGTCCGAGTATCGGTGACCGTCGCGCCATTGAGTGGTTCGAGAAACACCGAGAAACGCGCCAATCCATCGTCATACAGCAGGCTGTTGACCATGACCTTGGTTTCAGGGTCCTTGCGGGCGCTACTGCTGGTCAGTTCGAAACCTGGCGGAAGCCAATCGGAATGCCATGCCTGCGTAGCCTTGATCGCCGAGGCCTTGTCGCTGTCCAGCACTACGGCCTTGCAATTGCCGCTAGGACGTAGCTCGGCATCCCCAGGCACATCAGCCGTATCCAGCTGGGTGAACTGGAAACGCTCGAGCAGCTGCCCCTTGTCGTTCAATAACAGCGACTTGAGCGGTAGCCCGGTTTCACGATCCAGATGCAGTTCAAAACCGTAACGGTGCTGGTCCCTGGGTGCGAGCGAAACGATGACTGCCGGACGCCCAGCCACTCGCGACTTGCCGATAACGGCAAGATCGTACCAATTCTTGAGTTTCTGCGGGTCCAAAGAACGCGCCGCAGAATCGGGCGAGTCTCCCAAGCCTGCGACCAGCGCACCACTGACGCATTGAGTGCGACCATCGACGCGCACGACCTCTTGGGCGGAACCATCGAGCTGGATCAGCCGCTCAACAACCTTCCCATCCTGGACTCGATGCCAGATGTTATGGGTGGAGAAACTGCCATTGCGCTCGTAAACGAAGGTACCTTGAAAGCTTTGCTGTTGTTCCGCTTGCCCAAGACGCTGCAGCCAGTCCTGGGCTTCATCGGCATGGGCTGGAACCACGAACCAGCCACTGAGCAGAAGCGAGAGTAGAGGGATGGCGCGCATGATCCTCCTTAACGGTTTTCCAAGCTCGCCGCACGAGCATAAGGCAGTGCGCTTTCAGTGCCTTTGAGTGCAGCTTGCTGGGCATGCTGACGCAGATAGCTTGGCAGACGCTGGTCATGCCAACCTGGCTGCCCTTGCAATACGCCATTGGCCATGGGGCCTGTGGCTTCCGAGCTTTCATTGTAGCCGGCCAATACCGCTGGACCTTTGACCTGAGGCGTTACCAGAGGAGGTTGATTAGCCTGTTGGGCTAATTCGACACCCGCAATTTCGTCGTGGTTATACAAACGTACACCAGCCAGCACGGCCACGGTCACCGACGCAGCGACTGCCAGGCGACCCAGGCTGCGCCAAGGACCACGGGAGGCCTTGGTCGGTGTGGCTTCATCAGCCAAGGCTGCAGAAACGGCAGCGGCGATATCCAGACGCGGAAGCAGCAACTCCTTGTGCATGGCGGCCCGAGCGATCTGATAACGAGCCCAGGTCTCACGGGTCTCCACTTCGTCGACGGCATTCAATACCCGACGTAATTCCAATTCGTCCGCTTCGTTATCCATCACCGCGGACAGCGATTCCTGCAGGGCTTCACGACTCATGGCGGTTCCTCTCTTGGCTGTCGCCGCTGTCTCAGGTTTCCTGCAACAACGGCTGCAGGGCTTTGTCGATGGCTTCCCGGGCGCGGAAAATCCGGGAGCGCACGGTACCAACCGGACATTGCATGACGCTGGCAATGTCTTCATAACTCAGACCATCGAATTCACGTAAAGTTAACGCTGTACGCAAATCTTCCGGCAATTGCTGGATGGTTCGATGGACAGTGCCCTCGATCTCATCCCTTAGCAGTGCACGCTCCGGTGACTCAAGATCTTTCAGGCCATGATCGCCGTCATAGAACTCCGCATCCTCGGAACTTACATCGCTATCCGGCGGCCGGCGGCCGCGTGAAACCAGATAGTTTTTCGCCGTGTTGATGGCGATGCGGTACAGCCACGTGTAGAACGCGCTGTCACCTCGAAAATTACCTAGTGCACGGTATGCCTTGATAAAGGCTTCCTGTGCGACATCCTGGGCTTCATGGGTGTCGTGCACGAAACGCACGATCAACCCGAGAATTTTGTGCTGGTATTTCAGCACGAGCAGATCGAACGCTCGCTTGTCGCCACGCTGAACGCGCTCGACCAGCTGCTGATCCTCTTCCTGGGTTAGCATGAACACTCCTCGATAAGCTCGGAGGAGGCTTGCATCACTAATCGATCAGGCTTGCAAACATAGACTCGGGCTTTTCGCAAAAGTTCTCCCCCTCCAAGCAAGTTTCCTGCGGGCTCTGAAGCGGCACGCACGAAAAACGCAGCGCGGGCTAGGCCGGCTGCGCGAATAATCCTGTCATCGATTCCGACCGAGGGAAATACACTGCAAACCCTGGGTAAAACCGACGCTGTCCCTTCTTTCAGGCAACCTTCTATTGAGTTTGGGGCCTCGGCAAAAGTTCCCAATCTTTATAGCTGCGCTGGACGAAGATTGTGTAACGCTAAAGAGAAAAACAGCCCGGCGCCCTCGATCTACCCGGCTACGAACAACATCCAACACGCCGCAGTGATCGAGAACAACGCATTTGCTCAGCGAAGTCGCACAATGCCATGAAGGCGCGACTATTGTGCCGATCCCCCCCTCTATATACTAGTGGGCTGTGTGGCTGCTTCGACTCGCCGATTCAGGCGTCTTGCGCCAACCCCATATCGGGTCGCTTTGAGCGGAATCCATCAAATGAGCCAACAGTTTCAACACGATGTCCTGGTGATTGGCAGCGGCGCCGCCGGCTTGAGCCTGGCCCTGACCCTGCCCAGCCATATGCGTATCGCGGTACTGAGCAAGGGCAACCTGGCCAACGGCTCGACCTATCGTGCCCAGGGTGGTGTAGCCGCGGTGCTGGATGACACCGATACCATAGAATCCCATGTCGACGACACCCTCAACGCCGGCGCCGGCCTGTGCCATGAGGATGCGGTGCGTTTTACCGTGGAACACAGTCGAGAAGCCATCCAGTGGCTGATCGACCAAGGCGTGCCCTTTACCCGTGACGACGAGTCCGGCAACGATGACAACGGCTTCGAATTCCACCTGACCCGAGAAGGTGGCCATAGCCACCGGCGGATCATCCATGCCGCCGACGCCACTGGCGCAGCCATTTTCACCACCCTGCTGGCCCAGGCCCGGCAACACGCCAATATCGAACTGCTGGAACAGCGGGTCGCCATCGACCTGATCACCGAAAAACGCCTGGGCCTTGGGGGCGAGCGCTGCCTGGGCGCCTACGTACTCAATCGTGCTACCGGTGAAGTCGACACCTTTGGCGCACGCTTCGTGATCCTGGCCTCCGGTGGTGCAGCCAAGGTCTACCTCTATACCAGCAATCCCGACAGCGCCTGTGGGGATGGCATCGCCATGGCCTGGCGTGCCGGTTGCCGGGTGGCCAACCTGGAGTTCAACCAGTTCCACCCCACCTGCCTCTACCATCCGCAGGCCAAGAATTTCCTGGTGACCGAAGCCCTGCGTGGCGAGGGCGCCCATCTGAAACTGCCCAACGGCGAGCGCTTCATGCACCGCTTCGATGCCAGGGCGGAACTGGCGCCCCGGGATATCGTCGCCCGGGCCATCGACCATGAAATGAAGCGCCTGGGTATCGATTGTGTCTACCTGGACATCAGCCACCAGCCGGAAGCCTTCATCAAGAGCCATTTCCCGACGGTGTACGAGCGTTGCCTGGAGTTCTCCATCGACATCACCCGGCAACCGATCCCGGTAGTACCGGCCGCCCATTACACCTGTGGTGGGGTGATGGTCGACCAACACGGCCACACCGACGTCCCAGGCCTGTATGCCATCGGCGAAACCAGCTTCACCGGCCTGCACGGGGCCAACCGCATGGCCAGCAACTCACTGCTGGAATGCTTTGTCTATGCTCGCTCGGCCGCAGCCGACATCCTCCGGCAACTGCCGCATGTCTCGATTCCCATCGCCCTGCCCGCCTGGGACGCAAGCCAGGTCACCGACTCCGACGAGGACGTGATCATTGCGCACAACTGGGATGAACTACGGCGCTTCATGTGGGACTACGTTGGCATCGTGCGCACCAACAAACGCCTGCAACGCGCCCAGCATCGAGTCCGCCTGTTGCTGGATGAAATCGATGAGTTCTACAGCAACTACAAGGTCAGCCGTGACCTGATCGAGCTGCGCAACCTGGCCCAGGTCGCCGAACTGATGATTCTCTCGGCCATGGAGCGCAAGGAAAGCCGCGGCCTGCACTACACGCTGGACTATCCAGGTATGCTCGACGAAGCCAAAGACACCATTCTCTGCCCGACCTGATCCGGCCAACGGGGCTTGAGCATGATGCGCCAGTCCCTTTCCGTCTCTTCGCAACACCTTCTTTGGGGCCAGCCCTCCCCCTAGACCGATCCCCATCTGCTGCGGCCGAACTTGAGCCGCACACGCAGTCGCCGGTGCTCATCGGACGCCATCGAGTCCCATGGCACGCAAATGCAATGAACCCAAGGCCGCCCCGGCAACCGAAAACGCAGCACCACGATCAATGGCAATGCCAGGCTATCGGGACGCAGCTCCACAGCCTGCCAACCCCGTGCCGGGCTCCACAATTGCCAACCGCTGGTACCGTGGCGCAAGCACCTGAATGCCCGGGAGTGGCTCAGCAAGACTTGCCGGGGCAACACCCAGGCGCCGTGCAGCAGGCACGACAAAACCGCCAGTACCTTGGCAACTGAAGGGATATCAAGCAGGAAGATGGCGCCCAGGGCCATGGCCTGGGCCAGCAGGTACGCCGCCAGCAGCAGCCTTGAGGCCTGCCAGCGGCATTCGAACAACTTACTTGGGTTGGACACGGTCCAGGATCATGCGCACCATGCGCTGCAACTCAGGGTCCGAGGACTCGCTGCGCTCCATGAACCAGCCGAACATGTCCTGGTCCTCGCATTCGAGCAACTTGCGATAGCACTCGCGGTCGGTCTCGTTGAGATTCGGGTACACCTCCCTGACGAACGGCACCAGCAATACATCCAGCTCGAGCATGCCGCGACGGCTGTGCCAGTAGAGGCGATTCAGTTCAACATCTTCAACCATGGAACGCTCCTCAAATAGGGCGCCAGTATACAGCCCGAGGAAAGCGATGACAGTCGGCTTTGGTCGTCCACCGCCTATCCTTTGTGAACTATCCATTTCAAGGGCACCCCCTTATCATGTGCCCCAGACTTTTTACCCTGCGATGACCCATGGCTGACTCCGCTTTTTTCTGCCCCCTGTCCCACGAAGGCGTACTCGCCGTCCGCGGCCCCGACGCCAGCAAATTCCTGCAGGGCCAATTGACCTGCAACCTCAACTATCTCAGTGCCGACCAATCCAGCCTGGGCGCGCGCTGCACCCAGAAGGGCCGAATGCAGTCGAGCTTCCGCATTCTCCTGGAAGGCGACGGTTGCCTGCTGGCCATGGCCTGCGAACTGATCGAGCCGCAACTGGCGGACCTGAAGAAATACGCGGTGTTTTCCAAGGCCAAGCTCACCGATGAAAGCGCCAGCTGGGCACGTTTCGGCCTTAACGCCGCCCAGCATGTGCTAGCCGGCCTGGGCCTGGAACTGCCCCAGGAAGCCGGCGCCGTGGTCCGGACGGACGACCTGATCGCCGTACGCGTCTCGACCGATCGCGCCGAGCTCTGGGCCCGGGCCGAACGCGCCGAGAGCCTGCACCAGCAACTGATCGCACAACTGCCCCAAGGCGACTTGAACCAGTGGCTGCTGGGCCAGATCCGTGCAGGCCTCGGCCAGGTCATGCCGCAGACCCGTGAGCTGTTCATCCCGCAGATGCTCAACCTGCAAGCCGTGGGCGGTGTCAGTTTCAAGAAGGGCTGCTATACCGGCCAGGAAATCGTCGCGCGCATGCAATACCTCGGCAAACTCAAGCGTCGCCTGTACCGCCTGGCACTTGCCGCCGACGAGCTTCCCGCTCCTGGCACGCCGCTGTTTTCCCCAACCCACGGCAGCTCCATCGGTGAAGTGGTGCTGTCCGCCCAGGCATCCGGCCAGGTGGAACTGCTGGCCGTGGTGCAGGCCGAAGCGGTAGAGGATGACAACCTGCACCTGGGGACGCTCGAAGGACCTGGCCTGCAATTGCTGGACCTGCCCTACCAGTTGGATCGTGATCGAGAAATCCAGCGCTGATTGCCTGCCCCTTTCCTGCAATACCCTAGAGAATTGAAATGACTGAGCTGGCGGAAAAGGTCCAACAGGATTTGGTCGAGGCCATCGACAACGATGACCTGGTCCTGCCAACCCTCCCGGAGGTGGCCATGCAAATTCGCCAGGCCGCCGAAGACCCGGAAATCAGCGTCAGCACCCTGAGCAAAGTGATAGGCCGCGATACCGCGCTGTCGGCGCGGCTGATCAAGGTGGTCAACAGCCCGTTGCTGCGAGCGACCCAGGAAGTCACCGACCTGCACACCGCCATCACCCGCCTGGGCGTCAACTACAGCAGCAACCTGGCCATCGGCCTGGTGATGGAGCAGATCTTCAACGCCCGTTCCGAGGTCGTGGAGCGCAAGATGCGCGATGTCTGGCGCCGGAGCCTGGAAGTGGCCGGGGTCAGCTATGCCCTGTGCCGCAGCTACACCCAACTCAAGCCGGACCAGGCGGCGCTCGGTGGCCTGGTGCACCAGATCGGCGTACTGCCGATCCTGACCTACGCCGAAGATCACTATGAGCTGCTGGCCGACTCGGTGAGCCTCAATCACGTGATCGAAGAGATCCACCCACTCCTGGGCAAGAAGCTGCTGCAAGTCTGGGAGTTTCCCGAACAACTGGTGCAGATCCCCGAGCACTACCTGGACTTCAATCGCCAATCCAGCGGGATCGACTACGTGGACCTGGTCCAGGTGGCGACCCTGTACTGCCACAAGGACAGCGACCACCCGCTCTCGCGCATCGATGCCTTCAGCGTACCGGCCTTCAAGAAACTCAAGATCGATCCGGACGACCAGGCCATGTGCAACGACCTGCAAGAATCCCGTTCGATGCTCTATTGAGAGCGTGCCTTGTCAGGACTCCCGGCCCGCGACGAAGCTCACCCGCACCTTCAATCCCGACGGCTGGCCGTCATGCAGGCTGATCTGCGCCAAATGTGCACGACAGATCTCGCCGACGATCGCCAGCCCCAACCCTGACCCTGCCACCTGCTGGTTACGTCGGTAGAAACGCTCGAAGACCCGGTCGCGCTCCTCCAGGGGAATCCCCGGCCCGTCGTCCTCCACCTCCAGCACCCCTGGTGGGGTAACCCGCAACACCACATTGCCGCCCGACGGGGTGTGGGCCAGTGCGTTGTCCACCAGATTGCTCAGCAACTCATTGAGCAGGGTTGGCTCGCCTTTGAGCCAGACCGGCTCGTCGGCTTCCAGGGCCAATGCCACGCCACGGGCATGGGCCAGGGGTGCCATGGCCATGCCCAGCTCCCGCGCCAGTTGACTGAGATCGAGCAATTGCGCACCGCCTTCGGCGATGGCCCTGGCACCGTTCTCCACCCGGGCCAGGGACAACAACTGGTTGGCCAGGTGGGTCAGGCGGTCGGTCCCCTGGGCCGTGCTCTCCAGGGTGGAGCGCCAGGCTTGTGGTTCATTGGAGCGCAGCCCCAACTCCAGGCGCGCCTTGAGCGCCGCCAGGGGCGTGCGCAGCTCATGGGAAGCATCGGCGATAAATTGCGCCTGGCGCTCGAACTGCCCGCGCAAGCGTTCGGTGAAATGGTTCAACGCCCGCACCAGAGGCCAGAGCTCGCGCTGCACCGAAACCAGCGGCAAGGGCCGCAAGTCGTCCGGCTGGCGCTCCTCCACCGCACTGCGCAAACGCTCCAGGGGCCGCAAGGCGGCGCTCACCGCAAACCACACCAGGAGCAAGGCGCCGATGGCCAGCATGCCCAGGCGCAGCAGGGTATCGGCCATCAGGCTGCGGGCCATGGCGACCCGAGCCTCATCGGTCTCGGCCACGCGGATTTCCGCCATGCCATTCATGTTCGGCTCGCTGACCGCCTTGAGCAGGCTCACCACCCGCACGTTCTGCCCCAGATAGCTGGCGTCGTAGAACCGCGCCAGGGCCGGATAGTCATCGGTACGCGGAGTACCTGGTGGCGGCCCGGGCAGGTTCTCGTAGCCGGAAATCAGTTGCTGGTGAATGTCGTTGACCTGGTAGTAGATGCGCCCGGCGCTGTCATAGGCAAAGGTATCCAGGGCCACATAGGGCACATTGGCACTCAGGCTGCCATCGCGCTGGGACAGGCCGGCAGCGATGGTTCGCGCCGACGCCAGCAGGGTCCGGTCATAGGCAGTATCGGCCGCCTCGCGGCCATTCCAGTAGGCGCTCAGGCCGCTGGCCAGCATCAGCACCACCAGCAGCAGCGCCAGGTTCCACAGCAGGCGCCAGCGTAGGCTGCTGGGCTTATGCATCGCGGCTTTCCAGCAGATAACCCAGGCCACGGAAAGTGACGATGGCCACCGCGTGGCCATCGAGCTTCTTGCGCAGACGATGGACGTAGATCTCGATGGCATCGGGACTGGCCTCCTCGTCCAGGCCGAAAACCTGGGAGGCCAGTTGCTCCTTGCTCATCACCCTTCCTGGCCGGGCGATCAACGCCTCGAGCACCGCATGCTCGCGAGACGTCAGGGTCAACAGCTCATCACCCAGAGTGAAACGCCGGGTATCCAGGTCATAAGCCAGCCCTCCACAGCGTTGCTGGCGCTCCCCGCCCAGCACGCTGCGACGCAGCAGGGCCTTGACCCGGGCCTCCAGCTCGCTCAGTTCGAAGGGCTTGGCCAGGTAGTCATCGGCCCCAAGGTTGAGGCCGTGGACCCGATCCTTGACGTCGCTGCGAGCGGTAAGCATCAGCACCGGCAGGTTCTTGCCACGGGTACGCAAGCGCGCCAGCACCTCGAAACCGTCCATGCGCGGCAGGCCGACATCCAGCACCGCCATGGCGTACTCCTCGCTGCTCAGCGCCAGGTCGGCGGCCACCCCGTCGTGCAGCACGTCCACGGTCAGGCCCGTGCTCTTGAGCGCCTGGGCGACACTTTCAGCCAGTTGCAGATGGTCTTCGACCAGCAGGACCCGCATGGTTTTGCACCTCGTTCAGGGGGGAATCGACAGTACTTTTGCGCGCGGAGTGTACCGCCGCAACCGCTGCTGTGAAGCCTGGAAACCGCGAAAGCTGGCTGAAAGGTTAGCGAAAGGTTGGCCCTTTAGAGTCCTGTTACGGAAAGTTTCGGCAGCCTTGCCGAGTTCCGCCGACATGCAAAGCGCCTCGAAGCGTTTTCATCAGAATAAGAACAATATCGGAGTACCACCGGATGCCATCCACGCACTCCCAGGCCAGCGCGCCTGTGCGTTTCTCCCGCCTGACCCCGACCGCCCTCGCCAGCGCCGCCGCCCTTGCTGCTCCGCTGACCCAGGCCGCGTTCTTCGAAGACAGCAGCGCCACCTTCGAAACCCGCAATATGTACTTCAATCGCGACTTTCGCGACGGCACCAGCGCCCAGCAATCCAAGCGCGACGAGTGGGCCCAGGGCTTCATGCTCAACCTGCAGTCGGGCTACACCGAAGGCACCGTGGGATTTGGCGTCGATGCCCTGGGCATGCTGGGCGTCAAGCTCGACTCCAGCCCCGACCGTACCGGCACCGGCCTGTTGCCGACCCACGACGATGGGCGCGCGGCCAACCAGTACTCCAAGCTGGGCCTGACCGGCAAAATCAGGTTCTCCGCCACCGAACTGAAGGTCGGCAGCCTGATCCCCGAACTGCCGATCCTCAAGCCCAACGACGGGCGCATCCTGCCACAGACCTTCCAGGGCGGCCTGCTGACCTCCAGGGAAATCAAGAACCTGACCTTCACCGGCGGCCGCCTGGACAAAGCCAAGGACCGCGACGACAGCAACTACGAGGATATCCGCCTCAACAACAAGAACAGCCGCTTCGCCGGCAACGTGGCCGGCAAACACTTCAACTTCGGCGGCCTGGACTACAAGCTCAGCGACAAGATCACCGCCAGCTACCATTTCGCCCAGCTCGACGACGTCTACAACCAGCACTTTGTCGGCTTGGTGGCGTCGCGCCCCATGGGGCCCGGCACCTTCGCCAGCGACCTGCGCCTGGCCATCAGCAATGACCAGGGCCAGGCCCGCGGTGGAAAAATCGACAACCGCGCCCTCAACGGCCTGGTGAGCTACGCCCTCAAGGGGCATAAACTCAGCGCCGGCTATCAGCACCTGTCCGGCTCCAGCGCCTTTCCCTACGTGGATGGCAGCGACCCTTACCTGGTGAACTTCGTGCAGATCAACGATTTCGCCGGCGCCGAGGAACGTTCCTGGCAAGCCCGCTACGACTACGACTTCGCCAAGCTGGGGATCCCCGGCCTGAGCTTCATGACCCGCTACCTGAGCGGCGACAACATCGCCTTGAAGAACGGCGACACCGGCAAGGAATGGGAACGCAACACCGAGGTCAAGTACGTGGTGCAAAGCGGCACCTTCAAGGATGTTGCGGTGCGCCTGCGCAACGCCACCTACCGCTCCAACTATTCGGCTCGCGACGCGGACGAGGTACGCCTGCTGGTGAGCTACAGCGTGGCCCTGTGGTGACCCCACAGGCCGCGCCCACGGCCGGTGCTGGCAAGCCGGCCCCTGCGCCCAAGGATCGAGGACGACCCGGGCATACCGATAACAACTCCTGTGGAGACACTCATGGACTTTTCATTGCGTAAACTGGCCCTCGCCGTCGGCTGCCTGTTGTTCACCGGCCAGCTGCTGGCCGCATCCGCCGAACCCAAGCGCCCGGAATGCATCGCCCCGGCCTCCCCCGGCGGCGGCTTCGACCTGACCTGCAAGCTGGTGCAGAGCGCCCTGGTCAACGAGAAGATCCTCAGCAAACCGATGCGCGTCACCTACATGCCCGGCGGCGTCGGGGCCGTGGCCTATAACGCGGTCGTGGCCCAGCGCCCGGCCGATGCCGGGACCCTGGTGGCCTGGTCCAGCGGTTCGCTGCTGAACCTGGCCCAGGGCAAGTTCGGGCGCTTCGATGAAAACGCCGTGCACTGGCTGGCGGCCGTGGGCACCAGCTATGGCGCCATCGCGGTGAAGAACGATTCGCCCTACAAGACTCTCGATGACCTGGTCGCGGCCCTGAAGAAAGATCCGAGCAAGGTGGTGATCGGCTCCGGCGGCACCGTCGGCAGCCAGGACTGGATGCAAACCGCGCTGATCGCCAAGGCCGCCGGGATCAACCCGCGGGACCTGCGCTACGTGGCCCTGGAGGGCGGCGGGGAAATCGCCACGGCCCTGCTGGGCGGGCACATCCAGGTGGGCAGTACCGACATCTCCGACTCCATGCCACACATCCTCGCGGGCGACATGCGCCTGCTGGCGGTGTTCTCCGAACAACGCCTGGACGAACCGGAAATGAAGAACATCCCCACTGCCAAGGAACAGGGCTATGACATCGTCTGGCCGGTGGTGCGCGGCTTCTACCTGGGGCCGAAGGTCAGCGACGAGGAATACGCCTGGTGGAAAAACGCCTTCGACAAGCTCCTGGCCTCCGAGGAGTTCGCCAAGCTGCGTGACCAGCGCGAGCTGTTCCCCTTCGCCATGACCGGCCCGGAGCTGGACACCTACGTGAAGAAACAGGTGGCCGACTACAAGGCCCTGGCCAAGGAATTCGGCCTGATCCAGTGACCACCCCATTCTGACGGCCCGGCCCTTGCGCAGCGGGGGTCGAGCCCGGGAGTTAGCCATGCTCGTTCAACGTCTATTCGCCTCGGTGCTGTTGCTGGCCTGTGCTGGCCTTGCACTGATGGCCTGGCCGTACCAGGCGGCCTTTTCCTACGAACCCGTGGGCCCAAGGGCCTTTCCGCTACTCATGCTCGGCCTGATGGGCCTGGCGCTGCTGTACCTGCTGGTGCGCCCGACACCGATCAAGCACAGCGACGACGAACCGCCCCTGGACCGTGAAACCCTGGTCAAGATCGCCCTCTGCGTGGCCCTGCTGCTGGTATTGGCCGGCACCTTCGAACCCCTGGGCTTCATCCTCGCCGGGATCCTCGTCGGCGTCCCCATGGCCCGCCTGTATGGCGGCCGCTGGTTGCCCAGTCTGGTGATCGTCAGCCTGCTCAGCATCGGCCTGTACTGGCTGTTCGATCGGGTCATGGACGTGCCCCTGCCCCTGGGCCTGCTCGACGTTCTGGAGAATTGATATGGATACCTTGAGCTATCTCGGCCAGGGCTTCGGCGTCGCGCTGAGCCCGTACAACCTGGTCACCGCCCTCACCGGCACCCTGATCGGCACCGTCGTCGGCCTGCTGCCGGGCCTGGGCCCGATCAACGGCGTGGCGCTGCTGATCCCCATCGCCTTCGCCCTGGGCCTGCCGCCGGAGTCGGCGCTGATCCTGCTGGCGGCGGTCTACCTGGGCTGCGAGTACGGCGGCCGGATCAGTTCGATCCTGCTGAACATCCCCGGCGAGGCCTCTACGGTGATGACCACCCTCGACGGTTATCCGATGGCTCGCAAGGGCCTGGCCGGGGTGGCCCTGTCGTTGTCGGCCTGGAGTTCGTTCCTTGGCGCCTTCATCGCCACCTGCGGCATGGTGCTGTTCGCCCCGCTGCTGGCCAAGTGGGCCATCGCCTTCGGCCCTGCGGAATATTTCGTGCTGATGGTGTTCGCCATCGTCGCCCTCGGCGGCATGGCGGGCGACCGGCCACTGAAGACCTTCATTGCCGCGCTGATCGGGCTGTTCCTGTCGGCGGTAGGCATCGATGCCAACAGCGGCGTGTATCGCTTCACCGGTGACAGCATCCATCTGGCCGACGGCATTCAGTTCGTGGTCCTGGTACTGGGCCTGTTTTCCATCAGCGAAATCCTCCTGCTGCTGGAAAAGACCCACCGCGGCCAGGAAGCGGTCAAGGCCACCGGACGCATGCTGTTCAACTTCAAGGAAGCCGCCTCGGTGTTCACCGTCAACCTGCGCTGTGGCCTGCTGGGCTTCATCATGGGGGTATTGCCCGGTGCAGGCGCGACCCTGGCCAGTGCCGTGGCCTACATGACCGAGAAACGCATCGCTGGCGCCACCGGCACTTTTGGCCAGGGCGACAAGCGCGGCCTGGCGGCTCCGGAAACCGCGATCGGCGCCTCGGCCTGCGGCGCCCTGGTGCCGATGCTGACCCTGGGCGTGCCGGGCTCGGGCACCACGGCGGTGATGATCGGCGCCCTGTCGCTGTACAACATCACGCCGGGGCCGTTGCTGTTCCAGCAACAACCGGACATCGTCTGGGGCCTGATCGCCTCGTTGTTCATCGCCAACATCATGCTGGTGATCCTCAACATCCCGATGATCCGCATCTTCACCCGCATCCTCGCGGTGCCGAACTGGGCCCTGGTGCCGGCCATCGCGATCATCACCGCGATCGGCGTCTATGCCGTGCATGCCACCACTTTCGACCTGTTCCTGATGGTGGGCATCGGCATTTTCGGCTACATCCTGCGCAAGCTGGACTTCCCGCTCTCGCCGGTGCTGCTGGGCTTCATCCTTGGCGGCTTGATGGAACAGAACCTGCGTCGTGCACTGTCGATCTCCAATGGCGCTCTGGAAATCCTCTGGTCGAGCCCGATCACCGTCGGTGTCTGGGCACTGACCCTGTGCATGCTGCTCATGCCGCTGCTGCGCATCTGGCGCAAGCGTGCCAGCCAACGCCGCGCCTTAGCCGATGTCTGACGCCACCTTCAGGCAATGGTGGGGCACGCCCCTGGTGGGCCTGGCGGGTGGCTACCTGGCCAGCCAGGTCGGCTGGCCATTGCCCTGGATGGTCGGTTCGTTGCTGGCCGTCATCCTGGTGCGCTGCCTGACCCCATGGCAGTTGGGGGAAATTCCCGGCGGTCGCAAATGCGGACAATGGGTGGTGGGCATCGGCATCGGCCTGCACTTCACCCCGGCGGTGATGGAACAGGTCATGAGCCATTTCGGCCTGATCTTCTGCGGTGCGCTGGTTACCAGCCTGTCCAGCGTAGTGGCGGTCTGGTTGCTACGACGTACCGGCGAGGATCGGGCCACCGCCTTCTTCTCCAGCATGCCGGGTGGTTCGGGGGAAATGGTCAACCTCGGCGCACGCAATGGCGCGGTACTCAGCCGGGTAGCCGCCGGACAGAGCTTGCGGGTACTGGCGGTGGTGCTGTGCGTACCCGCCGCCTTCAAGTACCTGCTGGGCCAAGGCTCACCGGTATTGCAAGGGGCGGTCGTCGACTGGCACTGGCTGGCCCTGCTGTTTCCCGCCGGAGCGCTGCTGGCCTGGCTCTGGCAGCGCCTGCGCCAACCCAACCCCTGGTTGTTCGGCCCCTTGCTGCTCAGCGCCACGGCGAGCATCGCCTGGAACCTGCACATCGGCCTGCCGGACGGAGCCAGCCAGCTGGGCCAGTGGCTGATCGGCAGCGGCCTGGGTTGTCATTTCAATCGGCAGTTCTTTCGTCGGGCGCCCTCATTCATGGGGCGTACGCTGGTGGGCACCGCCCTGAGCATGTTGATCGCCGGCCTGGCGGCCTGGTGCTTGAGCCTGCTGACCCACCTGGATCTGCGTTCACTGACCCTGGGCATGATGCCCGGAGGCATTGCGGAAATGAGCCTGACGGCCGAGGTGCTGCAACTGTCGGTGCCATTGGTGACAGCGATGCAGGTGATGCGCCTGTTGTTCGTGCTGTTCCTCGCCGAGCCCCTGTTCCGCCACTGGAACAAGGATCTGTAGCCGCTGCCGCAGACGGGGTCGGGCAGCGACCACAGGGCTGGCCTACAGCGGTGGCAGGCGCCACTCGATCGGGGCTTCGCCGTTCTGCTCGAGGAACTTGTTGGTACGACTGAAATGCCCGCAACCGAGGAACCCACGGTAAGCGGACAGGGGCGATGGGTGCACGGAAGTCAGCACCAGGTGCTTGGTCGCGTCGATCAACTTCTGCTTGCTCTGGGCATGGGAGCCCCAGAGCAGGAAGACCAGGTGCGGCTGGTGGGCGCTGACCACCTCGATGATCCGGTCGGTGAAGAATTGCCAGCCCTTGCCCGCATGGGAGGCGGCATTGGCGCGCTCCACGGTCATGGTGGTGTTGAGCATCAACACGCCCTGGTCGGCCCAGCTCTGCAGGTAACCGTGGTTGGGGATGTCGATGTTCAAGTCGCGCTTGAGCTCTTTGTAGATATTCACCAGCGAGGGTGGCGCGGGCACGCCCGGCTGCACCGAAAAGCACAATCCATGGGCCTGGCCCGGGCCGTGGTAGGGGTCCTGGCCGAGGATCACCACCTTGACCTTGTCCAGGGGTGTCGAATTCAGGGCGTTGAAGATCAGCGGACCCGGCGGATAGATCTGCTTGCCGGCGGCATGTTCTTGGCGCAGGAACTCCCGCAGTTCGCTCATGTAGGGCTGCTCGAATTCGGCACGCAGTGCCTCCTTCCAGCTCGGTTCGAGTTTGATACGATCGTCAGCAGTCATGGCCATGCCCGTGAAAAACAATGGCCGCACCCTAGGAAAGCCGACTTCGCTTGTCAATTGATCTGACACAGGAGCAGTACTTTCCCTCACGGCGATCATACTGACCGCTCTTATTTTCCATCGAGGTCACGATGAACCTGCACGTCGAAGAACTCACCGGTACCGGCGGCGCCCGCATCGCCATCGCTACCCTGGACGCGGAAAAATCCCTCAACGCCCTGTCGCTGCCCATGATCCAGCAGTTGAGCGAACGCCTCGACGCCTGGGCCAAGGCCCCCCGCGTGGTCTGCGTGATGTTGCGTGGCAACGGTGCCAAGGCCTTTTGTGCCGGTGGCGAGGTCCGCAGCCTGGCCCAGGCTTGCCTGGCACAACCCGGCCAGGTACCAGCCCTGGCCGGGCATTTCTTCGCCGCGGAGTATCGTCTCGACTACCGTCTGCACACCTATCCCAAGCCATTGATCTGCTGGGGCCATGGCTATGTGCTCGGAGGCGGCATGGGCCTGCTGCAAGGCGCCGGCATCCGCATCGTCACCCCCAGCAGCCGCCTGGCGATGCCGGAAATCAGCATTGGCCTGTATCCCGACGTGGGGGCCAGCTGGTTCCTTTCGCGCATGCCCGGCAAGCTGGGGCTGTTCCTGGGGCTCACCGGTGCCCACATGAACGGCCGCGACGCCCTGGACCTGGGCCTGGCGGACCGCTTCCTGCTGGATGAGCAACAAGAGGCGTTGATCCAGGGGCTGCTGCAATTGAACTGGCAGGAACAGACCCCACGCCAGCTCAATAGCCTGCTCAAGGCCCTGCAACAAGAAGCCCTGGGGCAGATGCCCGACGCCCAATGGTTGCCGCGCCGGGCCGAAATCGATCAATGGCTGGACGTCAGCGACGTGGCCTGTGCCTGGCGCGCCATTGGCCAGTTGCACGACCATCAGGACACGCTCTACAGCCGTGCGGCCAAGACCCTCGCCGAAGGCTGTCCACTGACGGCGCACCTGGTCTGGGAACAGATCCGCCGGGCCCGCTACCTGTCGCTGGCCGAGGTGTTCCAGATGGAGTACACCCTGAGCCTGAATTGCTGCCGGCACCCGGAGTTCGCCGAAGGGGTGCGTGCACGCCTGATCGACAAGGATCACCAGCCACGTTGGCACTGGGCAGATATCACCAGCGTGCCGGAAGCCGTGGTCGAGGCGCATTTCCACAAGGCCTGGGAGGGCCGTCATCCGTTGGCGGACCTCACAGGCTATTAACGGCCAACCCACTACCGGGGATGGGAAGTATCCAGCCCCGGCGTGCAACGGCCCTAGGATTGCGGGTCGTGCGAGCCTCAGTGGCCGCGCCCTCCCCGGCCGCGGTCATGACCGCCATGGCCTCCCCAGTCGTGGTTGCCCCCATTGTTATTGCCCCAGTTACCCTGATGATCATGCCCTCCCCAACCATGACCCGGGTATGGCCGGTACCCCGGTCGAGGCTGGTAGTAGCGTGGTGCCGGTTGGTAGTAACGGGGGGCTGGCTGGTAATAGCGGGGCGCGTAGTAGCTGCGCCCAGTGGAGTAGTAATAGGAAGAACCGCCACCGTAGTAATAGGCCGGCGCCGGCGAGCTGTAGACCCGGGAGCCGTAGTAACCGGAGTCTCCATCGTAATAGGGGACGCACGCGCAAAGACTCGAACCCAACAGGATAAGCAGCAGAAGTCGACGATACATGGCGGCCTCCTGGACCGCGAAGAAGCCAGACCAGCGACGCTGGCAGGCGGCAGCCAGCAATGCTGACTGACAACATATCTGACCGCGAAAACCGCTTTCAGTGCGGTTCTCACCCCCACATTTATAGTGCCTGACGACCACCGGCGACCTGGGCACGAGAACCCTCCAGGCCACGTTACTTGCCGCTGATCGTCAGCCGCTGCTTGACCGGTCCGCAATCCGCAGACACCCTGCACAACCTGTTACCCCGAGCCGCCCATGCGAAGCAGGCCGGACACCATCGAGCCTGCGCGCAAACACCCCTGCATACCATGAACAGACCCGACCTTTGCCCAGCCTGCGGCGCCCGCAATGACTGCACCCTGGCCGACCCGCGCAGCGCCGACCGTGCCTGCTGGTGCTACAGCGTGAGTATCGACCCTGCCGTCATCGAGGCCCTGCCGCAGGAGCTGCGCAACCAATCGTGCCTGTGTCCGCGCTGTGCGGGTGTCGAGGCGCAGTTGCGCACGGCCCAGGCACCACGCTCATGAGCCCGCGCTTCCTGCCTGCAAGGCCTGGGCACCATGCGTATTGATCGCTTCCTCGGTAACCTGCCGCACTTGAACCGCCAGCAAGCCCGCCTGTTGCTAGCGCAACAGCGCGTACGCATCGATGGTCGGCCAGTCACCGATGCCATGGCCGAGGTCCGCGAATTCAGCCGGGTGGAGCTGGACGGCGAGGTGGTGCAGGCCGGCAAGCCAGCGCGCTACTTCATGCTGCACAAGCCCATGGGCTGCGTCAGCGCCACCCGCGACCCCGAACACAAGACCGTGCTCGAGCTGCTCGACGAGCCCGACCTGCATGAACTGCATATCGCCGGACGCCTGGACTACAACACCACCGGGCTGTTGCTGATCACCAACGACGGCAGCTGGTCACGGCGACTGACCCAGCCACAAACCAAGCTGCCCAAGCGCTACTACGTGGAGACCGAACGGCAGATTGGCCCCGAGTATGTCCAGACCTTCGCCCAGGGCCTGTACTTCGCCTTCGAAGACCTCACTACCCTGCCGGCGCAGTTGCAGATCCTCGGTCCCCGCAGTGCCCGGCTGAGCATCGTCGAAGGGCGCTACCACCAGGTCAAGCGCATGTTCGGTCATTTCGACAACAAGGTCGTGCGCCTGCATCGCGAGAGCATGGGGCCGCTGATACTGGACCCGGCCCTGGCCCCTGGTGAATATCGGCCCCTTCACACCGCCGAGATAGAGCAGGTGTGACACCTTTCGCCCAGGGACGACCGCTGGGCGGAAGCTGTCGAACAATTTACCCAACGGCACTTGCGGGTTCCGGACCTCCCTGCTTGAATCAGTCCGTCGGCCGAATTATGACCGACCAGTCACACCCATAACCAGAAACCCTTTGCCGGCTTGAGCCCTGCCTGCTCTGCATTCGCGCCGGTAAATCGCCCGCCTATAACAATACCCGTCGACCTGCCTTACCGGATCGACATGGGCCCCGATTCCAGGCGTATGCCTACCTGTCACATTGCCCGTGCACACTCATCGTATGCGCGCATACCCGCTTGCCAGGAGTCTTATGACATGAGGCCAGAAATCGCTGTGCTGGATATACAAGGTCAGTATCGGGTTTACACGGAGTTCTATCGCGCGGAAGCTGCGGACAAGACCATCATCCTGGTCAACGGCTCGATGGCCACCACGGCGTCCTTTGCCCAAACCGTGAAGAACCTCCATCCGCAGTTCAACGTGGTGCTCTACGACCAGCCCTATGCAGGTCGCTCCAAGGCCCATAACCGGCATGAGCGCATGCTGACCAAGGAAATCGAGGGGCAGATCCTGCTGGAGCTCATCGAACACTTCGCCGCCGAGCATGTGCTGTCGTTTTCCTGGGGCGGGGCCGCGACCTTGCAGGCACTCGCCCAATGCCCGCGGCGCATCGAAAAGGCGGTGATCAGCTCATTCTCGCCGGTGATCAACGAACCGATGCGCGACTACCTGGAACGCGGCGTCGACTACCTCGGCAACCTTGACCGCCATCGCGTCGGCCATCTGGTCAACGACACCATCGGCAAGCACTTGCCATCGCTGTTCAAGCGCTTCAACTATCGCCATGTGAGCAGCCTGGCCGAGCATGAGTACGGGCAGATGCACTTTCACATCAGTCATGTGCTCAACAGCGATCGCCAGTGCTACATCAAGGCGGCGAAGAATATTCAGATACCCGTGCTGTTCATCAATGGCGAGTGGGACGAGTACACCTCGGCCAAGGACGCCCGGCTGTTCGCCAACCATGTGCGAAACTCGAGCTTCAGTACGATCAGCGCGACAGGGCATTTCCTGGACATGGAACACAAGGCCGCTTGCCAGGACAGTCGCCGGGCGCTGCTGAGCTTCCTCAAGCCCTTGCAATACGATGCTCGTCCGCGCCCCTCCTACGTTCAGGGCCAACATGCACGAGCCGTCTGAAATCCCGCTTCCACAGGTCGCCATCCGTCTTTGGACGAGCCCTCTGTCCGTGGCGCCTGGCGTCCCTGTGGCAAGTGTGGGAAAACAGATAAATGCGGGCCAGATAAAGAAAAACTTCAAATTCCCGGTTACATCTGGTACAAAGTCAGCCGTTCGAGCGGGTGTCGTATAATGGCATTACTCCAGCTTCCCAAGCTGATAACGAGGGTTCGATTCCCTTCACCCGCTCCACTTCCCTCCTCAACTCATGGATTTTCAATAAATCACATGAGCTAAAGCACAAAGTCACTCGAGTCCTCCTGTAAAGGGTTATGGATGTGACACGACGCAACAAACTCCAACACCACCCGAACAGAATCGATGTCCTGGGCATTACGCTCCCGCTACACCATCGCTCGCACTTTTGAAGCAACAAGACGTGCACGAATCAATTCACGATCGTCCAATCTTTCTATTGCCCTCACACACCGTGAGAAGGGAACGATAGGCTTCGATGTGGCTACAACCGGTACAGAGTCCGCTCCAGTGGCTAGCTCAATCACTGGCTAGGTGATTCTTCCAAAGGCTTGCGGCACCCGGATGAAACAACAACGGATGAAGCCACTTGTGAACAATGCTCAACGTTTTCTTGATTTCAGCAGCTACTGCGCATCCCCAGGATGGGCTGGTTATTTCCATTCAAAAAAAGGTATTAACCGAAGAGCCTGCGCCGCGGCAGCAAACTCCATCGTCCTTGACTACCTCCGACAGCACCCGCAGAAAGTTACCGTGTACAGCTCACTTGTAACCGCCTATACGCAAAGACAGTTGCGAGGGAAAGGGTACAAGGCACGCGAAGCGCAAGAGTTGTACGCCCGGGCTATCAATCGTGGGAGGTTTGTCCAGTTCGTCGATTACAACTATCACGACGCCCCTGCGGAACTCCCGATACGCGACATTGAGCTTTCGCCAGAAAACCTTGATGGCTTTCTGGCTGTGAGTCATGCGACTTTGGCGCAGAACACCTTGAGCGGTGGGTTCCACGGACATCTTTTTGTTGTTTTCGAGAAAAGTGGCTTAGTGATCTATCCCCATGACGACTGCGGTTATGGCGCGTTTGATAATGAACCAGCCGCAAGCCGAGCATTTTTTTCATTGGTCGATCCCGAGCGCTTCGAACTCACTCGCCAAACCGAGCGGAGGGCGAGCCAGCCCCCTCTTCCGTGAGCCGGTTCCTTCATGTGCAGCTCTCCTGCCAATCCCATGGCGCAAGCGCCTGCGCTACCGACTACAAGCTTGGCCACTCAAGCCTGATTCTTGCCAGGGTTTCAGGGAATACCTGCTACCCAGGCCGATCAGGGCTGGCCAGGAAGGCTGCATAGCTATCGGCGACGACTGAAGCCTGGCCTGTCTCATGGGACCAAAGCACCACCACGGGTTCGCCGGTTTCACCGAGCGTGGCGTAATCGAAGCAGTAGCAGTCCCCCGTTCCGAACTCCGCGAACGGCAGTAACCTGGAGCAGCCTTCCGGACGATCGCCAAAATTCTCTTGCCACCGCTGCCAGCCCCCCTGGAAATAGCGAACGATGGAGTCCCAGGTCTTGCGTGGATCACGCGCATCGAAGACCGGGAGCACCACCAAGGCGCCCAGGGCCCTGCCATTGTTAGCCAAAAGCCAATCGGCGAAAGACTTCGGCAGGGGCAGCCCCAATTGCGTCTCGGCGGCATGGATCGCCTCCTGCGTCGTGCCTAGCACCCTCACTTTGCCCATGATGCCTCTCCCCATACGCAAAACCGGCCCAACGGCCGGTTCTTGAAGCGGTTCATTATCCCTTCAAGGCTATGGATGGGCCACATAACGGGCAAAGAACTCACTGAGGTCCACGCGCAAGGAACGCAACGCCAAGCCGCGGTCGATGCTGCCGAACACCTCCCCCATCTCTTCGACCACGGGCCCTGGGAGCACCCAGCGGCCATCGGTGAAATCATGGTGGCCTGCATTCCCCAGGACCTTGCGCACCCCCGGCCCTCGATGGACGGCCCAGACCTGGTCCATGCTGGCATCCTGCGGATCGTTACCAGCCGAATACAGCAGCAGGGGCTTGTTCCAGGGGCCGGCCAGGCTGCCCTGGATGGTACCGTCCAGGTTCGCTGCGGCCCGCAAGCGCTTGTCTACCCGAGCGGCTTGCAGGGCGGCCGACCCACCGAAGGAATGGCCCAGGGCACCGATGCGATTCAAGTCCAGATGGCCACCCAGCAAGTGCTTGGGGTCCTGGTTCTGCCGCTGCAGCCAGTCCAGTGTCGTGCGCAGGTCATCCACCACCACCGGCGCAGCGCTCGCCAAGCGGGTCTCGTCTTCTTCCAGGGCCGCAAGCATCGGGACCACCCGCTCTCCAGGCAACACGGTGACCCCGGAGATGTGGGGATGGTTGATGGCCACGACCACGTAGCCACGGCTGGCCAGGTCTTCGAGCAGGCCACTGTAGAACTCGGCCACCGCTCCCAACCCGGGAGAAAACAGCAAGACCGGATATTGACGCTGTTTCTGCATCCGGGCTCCTGCGCCGGAGTGGCTGAGCACCGCGAGCTCCTCAGGGGCAATCTTCATCGCCATCAGGGCCTGGGGTTCGGCATATTCGGCACGAGGCAGCTGGCGTGCGGGATTGGCAATCGGGTACCAGACTTTCAGCGCCAGCTCGCGCCGGGCATTTTCCGTCCTGGAGAATGGCTCGGGGCGTGCCGCGTCCCGCAATGCGAAACTGGCCTTGCCGACGCACCAGGCACCACCAGGCGCGGGGAGTTGCCGAACCTGCGCACTGACTGCCGGCAACTCGCAACGGCGCATGTATGGCTGTTCCAGCGCAGCGTGACTACAGCTGGCCATACCGAACAGCAGCGCACCACAGCAGGCCATGGCTCTGACAGGCTTCATCATGCAGCGATCCTTAGGGCATCAGGCTAAAAATGACAGCAGCCTAAAGAAGTGCCCTGGGCTCTTCATCACGAAGTGTGCGGATTTTGTATAGAAAGGTTAAACCCCCACCTGCCCTGGCCAGGGCCTCTCCGCCACGACCCAAGGCAGCGATCCGGCCAACACGGGCGACATCGCCTGGCGCTGGCCAGGCCACACAATGCTAGAAGCCTGCCTGCAGCGGAAAGCGCTGCGCTTCGCTACGGGCCAGGAACTTGTCCTGGGGCATGGGCCGGGCCAGGAAGTAACCCTGGGCCTCGTCACAGCCGAAGGACCGCAACATCTGCAGGCACTTGAAGCTCTCGATGCCCTCGGCCACGGTGCGGTAGCCCAGTTCGCGGGCCAGGGCGATCACCGAGCGGGTGATCTTCTGGTGCTGTGCGCTGCTCTCAAGGTCAGTGACCATGGATTTGTCGAGCTTCACCACATTGGCCGGAATCTGGTGCAGATAGGCGAAGTTGCTGTAGCCGGTACCAAAATCGTCGATGGCCACATCCATGCCCAGGGCGCGAATCTTGCTCAACTGCTCCAACACTTTCGGGTTGGAGCGCAGCCAGGCGCCTTCGGTGATCTCCACTTCCAGGCGCCGGGGATTGATGCGGTGGCGCAGGCAGGCATCGCGCAACACATCGGCGATGTCCTGGTCCTCGAAATCCTGGGGTGACAGGTTGATCGACAGGCGTTGCACATCACTGGCACTCCATAGATGCAACTTGTGCAACACCGCATCGATCAGCCAGTGGGTCACCTGGTGGATCTGGGCGTTGCGCTCCATCACCGGAATGAACTCCGCAGGGGAAATCGGCCCCAGCCAGGGATGGTCCCAGCGGATCAGCGCCTCGGCACTGACCTGGGCGCCATCGGGCAGGGCGAAGCGCGGCTGGAACATCAGGTAGATCTGCCCGGTGTCCAGAGCCTCGCCGATGTCCGCGGCCAGGTTGAAGGCACGCCGGTAGGCCTGGTCGCGCACCAGGTCGTAGGGCGCCCAGGTACAGCGCTCCAGCGCGGCCAGCTCCAGGGCGAACATGGCCTTGCGCAACACGTCCGGCACGGCGTCATGATCCGTGGAAAACTCCACCATGCCCGCGCACACTCCCGGCACCATCGGCAATTCCAGGCCCGGCGGCTGGCGGCGCAAGCGACGCACCAGGCCCTCCAGCAAACGCTCGACCCCAGGTGCGGCCGGCAGCAGGAAGCCGAAGCGCTTGGCCGAGACGTGATAGACCCGCACATGCCGACCCAGGTAGGCGAGCAACTGCTGGGCAAGAAAACGCACGATGATCTCGAACGGCGCCATGCCCAGGGCCAGGGTCAACTCATGGGCCACGGTCATGTCCACCGCATCCACCAGCACCAGCACCCGTCGCTCCCCGGGGTGTTCGTCCGCCAGATCGTGCAAGTCGCGCTGGAACTGCTCGCGGTTGGGCAGGCCACTGACCGGATCACGGCGGGTCTGGCGCTGGCGTTGCTCGATCTGCTCCATCACCAGGGAGGCCAGGTCACGCAGCTGTTGACGCTCGGCGGCATCGAGCCGCTGCGGCTGCTTGTCGATGACGCACAGGCTGCCGATGGCGTGCCCCGTGGAAGTGATCAAGGGCGCCCCGGCATAAAAACCTATGCCCGGGCCCTCGGTCACCAGTGGATTGGCATGGAAACGCACGTCCTGGCGAGCGTCCTGAACTTCGAACACCTCACCGGACTTGATCGTGTAGGCGCAGAACGACTGATCGATCGGCGTCTGCTCGACGGCAAACCCCACGCGCGACTTGAACCACTGTCGATCACGATCCACCAGGGTAATCAGCGCCGTGGGGACCTTGAAGAACTGCGCGGCCAGGCGGCAGATGCGATCGAAGCTTTCGCAGCGGGCCGTATCCAGCAGCTCGAGGGCATACAAGGCGGCCAGGCGCTGCTCCTCGGCCAATGCCTTATCCGGCATGCCGCGACTCGGACAGGATCAACACAATCATCAGAACACCTATTTCACCATCGAAGGGGAGCCCAACAGCAGCTATGAAATGTCCATACCGCCAAAGTAGTGGCACTACGACATCCTCTGACAGCATGCCGCAGTGACTGATACTTGCCAATTCCATCCGTCGGACGAACGGTAATCTGGAGAGAGTGTTCCCCACCGAGGTAATGGCCGGGCCAGAGCCTTCCGTTAGCACAGGTAGCAGATATGCCGGGGGTTCATGCTCCGCAAAGCCGGAGCCCGGCAACAGGACCAAACTCATTGACCGGCCATTTGCGGGCACAAAAAAAGCGATCCCAAGATCGCTTTCTCTGTTATTGCGTACTGCTGTTGCTGCATGGGAAGGTCGGGGCCGTAGCCCCGACCTCACTGCCCCCTTGTCCACCCGGCTCCTGCCGAGTGCGTGAACGTTGTAACAGCCCGCTCCTGTCTGTTGGCTGAACCTGTCCCGGGCAAACGTCACAATTCATGACAGCCATACCTCTTAACAGGTACTTGCCAAGCGCCTCCAATCCCGGAACCATGCGCCCCCCGGTGCCGTTGGCGCCTCATCCATGGAAGGAGCCGCACGTGAAAAAACTCATCCTCCTGTTGGTTATCGGCCTGCTGGTCGAGCTCAATATCGGCTACTACACCGAATTGGAAGAAGCTGAAACCCACACCCGCTGGTTCCTCAAGCATTCGCCGAGCCTGCAACTGGAGTTCTTCAATATCCACGCCAACGACGGCGATTACCGGCGCGTGGAGAAGCTCACCGCCGAAGAACGGCAGATGATCATCGACTACTGCAAATATCGCCTTGGCATCGACACCCAGGTCACCACCCAGGCCGATGTGGCGCGGTGCGCCAAACTCTGACTCTCTGCCTTGCGCCCTGCCCAGCCAGCCATCATCTGCGGGCGAACCTGCGCCCTGATGTCGTTGGGAATGGTATGGTGGCCGGCTGCCCTGCATGCAGGGTCAATCGGAGGAGCAATACACCAAGCGCCTGGTCGCAAGGTTCGAGGAGGTCATTGAAGAGCTATGTGCAACGCCGAAGATATCTACACCGCAGGTTGGGTACTGGTGGTCATGTCCGCACTGGTGTCCCTGGCGATCCAGGTCTACCTGGGTTACTTCAGGCTCGACGACATGGTCGGGCATCTATCCCGCTGCCGGGCCATCGCCATTCGCCTGCCCCTGCTGGGCAAGGACCCACTTAGCCGCTTCTTCATGCTGCTGTGCATCGGCGCCATGTTCGCCATGCCCCACTTGTTCCTGCGTAACGGCGGCTTGAACGCGCGGGACTATCGAAACTTCCCCCTGGGCCTGAAGTGGTCGATCAATCTGTTCCAACTCTCGGCCTTGGTCGCCTGCATCGCGTTCCTGGTGCTGTGGTGGGTCGGCCGCCACCTCTGATCCCAAGCGTTCAACATCACGTGGCGCCAAGCAATGGCGCCACGCCTGCCAGTCTCAGGCACGCGACAATCCAGCGCTGGCCTGCTGCCGAAGAAAATCCTCGCGGGTCATCTCGAAGAAACGGCTGGGCAGGCCTTCGAAGTCAGCGTCGTGGGAAACCCGAAAGCCAATCTTGCGGGCCACTGCCAACGAGGCAAGGTTGTCCACATGTGCATCGGCCACCAGCCGCTCGACCTGCGGATCGGCGAACGCGTGCTCGACGATCCGTCGGGCCGCCTCGGAAGCGAAGCCCCGCCCCCAGGCTCGTTGCACCAGGCGCCAGCCCATCTCCAACTCGGGCCCTACGGCATCGAAGGGGATGAACGAGACCCAGCCCAGCAACTCGTCAGGCGCCTGCCTGGCGAAGATCGCCCAATAACCGCACCGCTCACCAAAGTCCTGGGAAATCCGCGCCTGCAGGAAACCCCGGTGCCACTGCCCGCCGTCCCACTCACCGGGTATGAAACGCGTGACTTGCGGGTCCTGGTCCATGCGAAGGCAGGCCTCGAAATGCTCGAAGGTGCGCGGTCGCAGCAACAGGTTGGCGGTTTCGAAGTGCAAGTCCATGGCAGGTCTCCTTGTTCGGACGGTATCGACGAAGGCGTAATCTGGGGCAAAAGAACATCGCCCGCAACAACCTCAGAATCCCGGATGCGCAGCCAACAACCCCAAGTTTGGCTGACGACCAGCCTATCGATCCGAATACATTTTTAGACATGATTGTTCGGATAGATCCGATTGAATGACACAAATTCGCATATGAGAATTACTTCCAAATAAACCGGAGGTCATATCTCAATGTCCAGCACTACCCGTCCACATTCTTGGAAGTTGTGGCCCACATCCCTTGGCTTGCTGGCCCTCAGTGAAGCCAGCCTGGGTGCTACCTCGGAACACCCCGAAGCGCCATCCGGCAGCGCTGCCGTCACCCTCGGCACCACCCAGGTCAAGGGGCAGCACCAGCCCGGTTACAAGCGTGAGGCCTCCGACTCGGTGAAATTCACAGCCCCGCTGAGAGAAACCCCGAAGTCGGTCACCATCATCACCGAATCCCTGATGCAGGAGCGTGCGGTATCGACCCTGGCAGACGCCCTGCGCACCACTCCTGGCATCACCTTCGGCGCTGGCGAAGGTGGCACACCATTGGGCGATCGCCCGTTCATTCGCGGTTTCGAAGCCAGCACCGACATCATGATCGATGGTATTCGCGATGTAGGGCGCATGACCCACGAAGCCTTCAACGTCGAACAGATCGAGGTCGTCAAGGGACCAGGCTCAGCCTATTCCGGCCGCGGCTCCACGGGTGGCAGCATCAACCTGATCAGCAAGGCCCCGAAGCAGGAATCCTTCGCCTCCGGCAGCCTGACCCTGGGGACCGATCAACTTCGCCGTAGCACCCTCGACGTCAACCAGTACCTGCCCGAACAGAACATGGCCCTGCGCCTGAACGCGATGAAGCACGAAGCCGACACGCCCGGGCGCGACGATGTCGAAGTCACCCGCTGGGGCCTGGCCCCGAGCGTCTCCTTCGGCCTGAACACCGATACCCGCGGTACGCTGAGCTACTACCACATGCAGAGCGACGACATTCCCGACCAGGGGCATCCGGTGTCGGCCATCACTGGCAAGCCGGCCAAGGTCGACAGGGATAACTTCTACGGTTTTGCCAAGCGCGACTTCCGCAAGACCTCCTCCGACATCGCCACCCTGCAGCTGGAACATGACGTCAATGAACACCTGACCCTGCGCAATACCACCCGCCAGGGGCGCAGCATGCAGGACTACATCATGAGTCGGCCGACCTTCGGCTCCATCGACAATGAGCTGGCCGGCGTGGTGATGCGTGGCCCCGCACGTGGACGCAACGTGGTCAACACCTCGCTGATCAACCAGACCGACATCTTCGGTACCTTCGACACCGGTCCCATCGGCCACAGCTACAGCGCCGGCCTGGAGTTCTCCCGTGAACGGATCGATGTGAAGAACCGCTACGCCCCCCGTGGTTCCGATCCAGGCAGCCTGCACGCCCCCAACCCACGTGATGCCCATGCCCCGGTAGCACGAGGTAATGGCAGTCACGACGTCACCCGGCACAACAACCGCGCCCTGTATGTGATGGACACCCTGGCCCTGCACGAGCAGTGGGACCTGAACCTGGGAACGCGCTTCGACAACTACCACGTCCGGGACGCTGCCCAGAGCAACCGCAGCAATATCTGGACCTACCAGGCCGGCCTCGTTTTCAAGCCCCTGCCCTACGCCAGCCTCTATCTGTCCTACGGCACCTCGTTCAACCCATCTGGGGAAACAGCCGGGCAATCCGGCGGGGCCGACGGCGCGGCCGGCGGCCGCTTGAGCAACCTGGATCCGGAAAAGAGCCGCAGCATCGAACTGGGTACCAAGTGGGACCTGCTCGATGAACGCCTGGCCCTGACGGCCGCGGTGTTCAAGACCGAAAAGTCCAATGCGCGGACCTACGACCCGCTCAGCAATGAGGTGACCCTGGACGGCAACGTCGAGGTCAAGGGTTTTGAAGTGGGAGCCACTGGCCATCTCACGGACCAGTGGGAAGTGATGGCAGGCTACACCTACCTGGACGCCAAGACGGTCAAGTACGCCTCAGGCAAGAACACCAACTTCGACGGCAACCGCGCCAAGTTCATCGCTCCCAACAGCGGCTCGGTGTGGACCACCTACAGCTTCGCCGAACGCTGGAAGGCCGGTGCCGGCGCCAACTATGTAGACAAGCGCTACACCGACGATGCCAATACCCGGAGCCTGGATTCCTACTGGCGCTACGACGCCATGCTGGCCTACCGGGTGAACAAGAACCTCGACCTGCAGCTCAACCTGCTGAACCTCACCGACGAGACCTACTACGACGCCTCCCACGTCGGCATGTTCGCCATCGTCGCCCCTGGCCGTTCAGCCGAACTGGCAGCCAACGTGCGCTTCTGATACCCCGGATACCAGCCGGCCCCACGATCTTCGTGGGGCCGGCTGGTCAGCTATGGGTCCAGGGATTCCGACCAGCCGCCTTGAGCAGGTCCTCTGTGCTCAAGACCGCAAGCCGTCATCGATTGAAAGAGACGGCGCTCACTCTTCTTCGTCGCCATCCAGCGCCAGCTTGGCACTGGGAACGCCGGTATTGGCTCCCCAGTAGTAGATACACAGTGCCATCAGGGTGACGGTCAAGGTATCGAACGGATGCGCCAGGACGCCGATCCCGCCAAAGCTGCCCAGGTAGGAAATGACGATGGTCAGCGCGTAGAAAGCGATCAGCCACGACGACGAACGTACCTGCTCACCCAGGCTCAGGTGATCGGTGGGTACCAGGCGCTTGCACAGCAGGTAAATCACGAACATCAGGATCTGCAGCCCCAGCAGCCAGGACACGGTGCTCCAACCTGACCAATAGACGATCAGCGCAGCGATCACGAACGACAACGGCCCCAGCACGGCGAACGCCCTGACCCGAAACGGTCGCGCCAGATCAGGGGCGCTCTTGCGCAAGGCGGCGACGCTCACTGGCGCGACGGCATAGCTCAATACCAACGCGGCCGAGACCACATTGATCAGGGCTTCCCAGGACGGGAACGGCAATGTCCAGAATACCGACAGGCCGAAGGTCAGCCACAGCGCCGGACGTGGGATACCCGACTGCTCGTCGATACGGGTGAATATCTTGAAGAAGGTGCCGGTCCGGGCCCAGCCGTAGACCACTCGCGGCGTGGCGTTCATGTAGATATTGCCGCAACCGCTGGGGGAGATCACCGCGTCGGCCACCACCAGGTAGGCCAGCCAGCCCACCCCGAGGGTCAGGGCGATATCACGGTACGGCAGCGAGAACTCCTTGCTGATACCGCTCCAGCCATTGGCCAGCATTTCCGTGGGGATGCTGCCCAGGAATGCCAGTTGCAGCAAGCCGTAGATCAAGGTCGAGAGCAGCACCGAGAGGATCAGCGCAATGGGAATCGTCCGCTGGGGGTTACGTACCTCGCTGGCCACGGAGATGATCGGGGTCAGCCCCAGGTAGGCAAAGATGATGCCGCCCGCCGAGACCGCCATCTCGATCCCCGACAGGCCGAATGGGGCGAAACCCTGGACATGGAAGTTGTCGGGCTTGAAGAAGGTGAACAGGACGCCGATCACCAGCAACGGCACCACGAACTTGAACAGGCTGATGAAGTTGTTGGATTTGGCGAAGGTCTTGACGCTGTAGTAGTTGAGCCAGAAGAACAGGCACAGCAACGCGAACTGTACCAACCAGCCTATGATCGTCGGGTCGCTGCTGCCTTCATGGGTCAAGCTGGGAAACCAGGCCGCTGCGTATTGCCGGGCCGCCACTACCTCGATCGCCACCAGGCTGGAAAAGGCGATCAAGGTGATAAACCCCATCAAGTACCCCAGCAGCGGGCCATGGGAGAACACCGGATAGCGCACCACGCCACCAGCGCGCGGCAAGGCGGCCCCCAGCTCGCAGTAGACGATGCCCAGCAACAGCACGGCAAAACCGCCCAGCAGCCAGGAAAAGATCCCTGCCGGTCCGGCAATCGCCGAGACATGGCTGGCGGCAAACAGCCAGCCGGAACCGAAGATCGCACCCAACCCGATGAAGGTCAGGTCCACCAGAGAGAGTTGTTTCTTGAATTTACCTTTGCCTGACATGGAGGCGCGCCTTTTTGAGGTTATTGGAATAGGCAGATCGAACGTTGCGCCGGCCGGTTCATCCGGCAGCGGCAGTGCTGTACCCAGCTGTGCGTAGTGGCTTCACAAGCGCGGTAGCGCCTCAGGACAGTGAATCCGCCCGGCCGGGCGCGGCCTCCAGCTGGCAACGCAATACCTTGCGCAAAGCTGACAGGTGATGGGGGCAACCGGTGTCGAACTGAGGGGGCTCGGAGGGCGATGCACCGCTCCGGCGGATGGCTGTACGGCTCATGGTCTTGTCCTTATATGGAGTCGTCCCAGCCGATCAAGGCCGGAAACAAAAACCAGAGTCGCCTTTTCTCCTCGTTGCAGCTTGAGGTTTTTCCTCCTCGAAATAGACGAAATCAGCACACTTTCAAGCCCCGCGCGGAGGAGCAAGCGTTCTCTATTTCGCTAGGCGCCAAGCAAATAGCTGCCTCATCCCGCGTACCTCACGAGAGGCGCCCAACCTTTCGACTATGCTGATTTCGTCATCAAAGCCAGCGAAAACCCACAAGCACCAAGCCCCTGTCTCGCTCACTCTGTAGCTCTTTTCCATCAGGTGCTGCCATGAAAAAAATATCCGTGATCGACTCCCATACCGGCGGCGAACCCACTCGCCTGGTCATCGATGGTTTCCCCGACCTGGGCCGGGGTTCCATGGCCGAGCGCCTGGATATCCTGCGCGATCGGCATGATCAATGGCGCCGCGCCTGCGTTCTCGAACCCCGCGGCAGCGACGTACTGGTGGGAGCCCTGCTCTGCGAGCCGCAGGCGGCCGACGCCTGTGCCGGAGTGATCTTCTTCAACAACAGCGGCTACCTGGGCATGTGCGGCCACGGCACCATCGGCCTGGTCCGCTCGCTGTACCACCTGGGGCGCATCGGCTGTGGCGTGCACCACATCGAAACACCGGTGGGCGCGGTGCAGGCCACCCTGCACGAAGACCTGTCGGTGAGCGTGCGCAACGTCCCCGCCTATCGCTATCGTCGCCAGGTGGGCGTGCAGGTTCCCGGCCTGGGCCTGGTGCACGGTGATATCGCCTGGGGTGGCAACTGGTTCTTCCTCATTAGCGAGCACGGCCAACGCATCGCCCTGGACAACGTCGAAGCCCTGACCCAGTACACCTGGAACGTACGCCAGGCCCTCGAGGCCACCGGGATCACCGGCGCCGAAGGCGCAGTGATCGACCATATCGAGCTGTTCGCCGACGATCCCCAAGCCGACAGCCGCAACTTCGTACTGTGTCCCGGCAAGGCCTACGACCGCTCCCCCTGCGGTACCGGCACCAGCGCCAAGCTGGCCTGCCTGGCAGCCGACGGCAAGCTCGCTCCGGGCCAGACGTGGCGCCAGGCCAGCGTCATCGGCAGCCAGTTCAGCGCCTCCTATGAAACTACCGGTGAGCGCATCATCCCGACCTTGCGTGGCAGCGCGCATATCAGCGCCGAAGCCACCCTGCTACTGGACGACAGCGATCCGTTCGCCTGGGGCATCGGCTCGTGAGCCACGGGGCCGAAGCGGATGTGATCGTGGTCGGCGCCGGGATCATCGGCGCAGCCTGCGCCCATGAGCTGGCGCTGCGCGGATTGCGGGTACTGGTACTGGACGACGCCGTCGGCGGCGCCACCGGGGCGGGCATGGGCCACCTGGTGGTCATGGACGACAACCCCGCCGAGCTGGCCTTGAGTCATTACTCCATAGAACTCTGGCGACAGTTCCAGAAGCGCCTGCCGACAGCCTGCGCCTATCGCAATTGCGGCACGTTGTGGCTGGCCGCCGATAGCGCGGAAATGGACCTGGCACGGGCCAAGCAGCGCACTCTGGCCGAGCACGGCGTGGCCACCCAGCTACTGGATGCAACGCATCTGGCGAAGCTGGAACCCATGCTGCGCAAGGGGCTGGGTGGTGCCTTGAAGATTCCTGGCGACGGCATTCTCTACGCACCCGCCACGGCCCAATGGCTGCTGGAAAGTCACCCTTCGATCAGCCGCCGGCGCGGCCATGTACGACATGTCGCCCAAGATCGGCTGGAACTCGATGACGGCCAGCTGTTGCACGCCCCAAGGATCCTGGTGGCCAACGGCTTCGGTGCTCGCCAACTGCTACCGACCCTGCCCCTGCGCCCGAAAAAAGGCCACCTGCTGATTACCGATCGCTATCCGCGTCAGGTTAATCATCAATTGGTGGAGCTGGGGTACGCCGCCAGCGCCCACGCCAGCAATGGCACCTCCGTGGCCTTCAACGTCCAGCCACGCCCAACCGGCCAGTTGCTGATCGGCTCGTCCCGCCAGTTCGACACCCTCGATCCACAGGTCGATCCCGAAGTGCTGGCACCGATGCTGCGCCGGGCCGTGGGCTACCTGCCGGAACTGGCGCAACTCAACGGTATTCGAAGCTGGACCGGTTTTCGCTCGGCGACCCCGGATGGCCTGCCGATCCTCGGCGAACATCCGCAACAGCCAGGTTTGTGGCTGGCAGTCGGACATGAAGGACTGGGGGTGACCACCGCCCCCGCCAGTGCACGGTTGCTGGCTGACCTGATGTGCGACCGGCCCCCAGCGATCGACCCTCGTCCCTACCTCCCCGGGCGCTTTACCTCCCTGACTGGAGTCACCCCATGATCATCTACCTGGACCAGCAGGCCGTGCTGGTACGCCCTGGCATCAGCGTTGCCGCTGCCTTGGCCGTCAGCGGCAACTCACGCACCCGGCTCTCTTGTACCGGAAGTCCCAGGGCAGCGTTCTGCGGCATGGGAATCTGCCAGGAATGCCGGATGACCATCGACGGGCGCCGCCAACTGGCCTGCCAGACCCTGTGCCGCGACGGCATGCAGGTGGAGCGCAGTCAATGACGAACCCTCACCTGCAATGCCAGGTCCTGATCGTCGGCAGTGGCCCCGCGGGGCTGGCCGCCGCCCGGGCCGCCAGCCACAACGCCCGTTCGATCCTGATGATCGACGATAATCCGCGCCCTGGCGGGCAGATCTGGCGCAACGGCCCGAACCATCCGCCGACACCCGCTCAGGCCGAATACTTCCAGATCCTGCAACATCCATCGGTACGCTACCTCAGTGGCACCCGCATCATCTGTGCACTGGGGCCCGACAGCCTGCTCCTGGAGGACGCCGAGCAAGCCTGGCAGGTGCAGTACGAGCGGCTGATCCTGTGTTGCGGCGCCCAGGAGTTGCTGCTGCCTTTTCCCGGCTGGACCTTGCCAGGCGTCACCGGCGCCGGCGGCTTGCAAGCCCTGTTGAAGAACGGCCTGCCAATGGCCGGCCAGTCCGTGGTGATCGCCGGTAGCGGCCCCCTGCTGCTGGCCAGTGCCGCCACCGCACGCCAGGCCGGGGCTCGGGTGAAGCGAGTACTGGAGCAAGCCTCGGCAAGTGCCTTGCTCGGGTTCGCCAGCCAGCTGTGGCGCTGGCCGAACAAACTGGCCCAGGCCCTGCACCTGAGCACCACGGCCTATCGTTGCAACGCCCATGTGGTCGAGGCACTGGGCGAACGGCGCCTGGAAGCCGTCCGCATCCGCCAGGGCCGACGCATCCGGGAAATCTCCTGCGACTACCTGGCATGTGGCTTCGGCCTGGTACCCAACACGCGTCTTGCCAGCCACCTGGGCTGCCGCCTGGAACAAGGTGCCATTGCCGTGGACTCGGAGCAGCGCAGTAGCCTGCCCCTGGTCTACGCCGCGGGAGAATGCACGGGTATCGGCGGCAGTGAGCTGGCCCTGGTCGAAGGGGAAATCGCCGGCTACGCCGCCACCGGCCAGGCCGGTCGAGCCGCCGCATTGAACGCCCAGCGGCAGCACTGGCAGCGGTTTGCCGGTCAACTGCGGAAACACTTCGCCCTGCAGCCGCAGATACTGGAATTGGCCCAGCCTGATACGCTGCTGTGCCGCTGCGAAGACGTACCCTACGCCGCCGTGGCAGCAGCCCCCGACTGGCCTACCGCGAAGCTGCAAAGCCGCTGTGGCATGGGGGCTTGCCAGGGCCGGGTCTGTGCCAGTGCCGCCCAGCAGCTGTTCGGCTGGAGCATCCCGGCGCCACGGGCGCCACTGGTGCCGGCCCGGATTGCCAGCCTGCTGCTCGATGACGCGCAACCAGCCTGCGACCCCTGAATGGGCGCACGGGGAAATACCCCGGCCAGTTCATGCCGCATCCGACCCGCCAAGCACCCAGGAGAGAGGCCGACGATGATCGATAGCGCACAACTGCACCATCTGCCCCGGGCCATGGCCGCCCAGCGCCCCCGGGACATCGACAGCCTGCTGGCCAACCTGGCCCTGGTCATGCCCCTGCTGGACGGCATTCCCAGCGCCGTGTTCTTCGTCAAGGACCTGCAGGCCCGCTACCTGATTGCCAACCTGACCCTGGCCCAACGCTGTGGCTTCAAGAACATCCGCCCGTTGCTGGGCAAGACCTCCGCCGAGGTCTTCCCCGAAATGCTCGGGCCCGTCTATACCGAGCAGGATCGGCGCGTGCTGCTCCAGGGCATCACTATCAAGGGCCAGCTGGAATTGCACCTGTATGGCAGCCGCGAACCAGGCTGGTGCCTGACCCACAAGCTGCCACTGCACGGAAGCAGTGGCGAGATCATCGGCATGGCCGGCATATCCCTTGACTTGCAAGCCGCTCGCGACACCCACCCGGCCTACGAACGCCTGGCAGCGGTGGATCGGCACATTCGCGAGCACTACAACGAGGCCATCCGCCTGGAGGACCTGACCCGCATCGCCAACCTGTCCATCGCCCAGCTGGAGCGCTACTGCAAGCGCATCTTCCACCTGACGCCACGGCAGATGATTCACAAGGCCCGCCTGGAAAACGCCTCGCGCCTCCTGATCACCGAGGAACCGATCACCGAGGTGGCGCTGCAGTGCGGCTACACCGACCACAGCGCCTTCAGCCGACAGTTCAAGGCCCTGACCGGAGTCAGCCCGCGCCAGTTCCGACTTAATGCCGGTCGCTAGCGGCGCGAGTCACTCCTGGCAGAAGGTGCGGTAGTCGAACAGGCGCTTGAAGCCGACCTTGCGATAGATCGACAGGCCGTCCAGAGACGCCTCCAGGACGCAAGTCCCGGCCCCCTGGGCCTTGGCGAAAGCCAGCACATGGTGGATGAGCGCCGTGGCGTGACCGCGCCCCTGGCACTGTTGCAAGGTACCGATGTCGTCCAGGCGCGCCACTGCGGGCCCCAGGGAGAGGGTCAAGGCGCTCACCGGACGTTGATCGACATACAGGGTGAAATGGCGCAATGCCCTACCGGACTGCAACGCGGCCCGGTGCCGGGCCAGGTACTGTTCGATCCCCCCTGCGCCGGACTCGAATGCGCTCTCCACCGGCAGCCCCCAGTCTTCAAGGCAATCATCGGTGCAACGGATATCCATCCGTTGCGCCGATACCTGTGGCGCTTCATAGGCCTCGAGGTCGAGGACCATGCAAGTGGTTCGGTCTGCCGGCAGTAGCTGTTGCTGGCGTAACGGTTCGCTGACATGAGCTACATGAGCCTCGGGTACCACGACGCAAAACGGCATGCCGGTCAGTTGCAGGAAGGCCACGCCTTCGGCCAGCTGGGCAGCGCTGTGCGGGCCCTGGTTCTTCATGATCAGCAAGTTCAGGCTGCTGGCCTCGACCCCGGTGCAATAGGCACTCAGGTCCGCTCCGAAGCGACGATAGAACTGGGAGATGGATACGAAGAAATAGTCCTCCGCACGGTGATACAGGTCGCAGACCGAATCCCCGGCCGTACTCGTCATGTGCTGTCTCCTTGAGCCTCGCGGCGCCCTGGCGGCACCGGGTCCTGGTCACGTTAAGCCCGCAACCGCCAAGGCTCCAGCACAATCCTGTTTTATTCTGCGAAGGAATGTTCTCAGGTGTAACCATCAGGGCAACCACCCGCCCGGTACCTGCCCTGAAGCCCGCTGTTCGTCACCCCTCCAGGTGATCGGACAGGCGTCCGGCCTGTAGTGCCTTGGCCATCTGCAGGTGATTTTTCAGCTTGGGCAAGGTTTCCTCGGCAAAGGCCTTGAGCTCAGGCAGCTCGCTGGCCTGGGCCTGCTGGCGGATCTGCCGGATCGCCTGCTCGGTACTCTTGATCTGGTTCGTCGCGTAGGCCCGGTCGACGTCCTCGCCTTCGGCGACGGTAGGAATCAGGCGCCTGGCCTGGTCCATCAATTGCTCGCGTGGAGCGATCGGCAAATCCAGTTGCTTGGCGATCCTGGCCAGGTGCTGGTTGGCGGTGGTGCGGTCATTGATGACCTGGATGGTGTATTCCTTGACCGCCCTGGAAGAGGTTTGCTGGTGCGCCTGGCGACTGGCCTCGATGTCGGCCATGCCTTGGGCCGATGCGTCATCGATGAAGGCCACAGGGGATTGGGCCAGGGCACTGTTGGCACACAGGCCCAGGAGCAGCGCCAGGCCGGCGCTGCGCATCACAGTGGCAATGGCGTTCATGGGGAGTTCTCCTGTTGCAGATGAATCGGTCGTGAACGAAAACGTTCGTCTGCATAGGGAAAAGCCCAAGCCATAAAGGTTTAGCTTGCACGACGAACGGCGCCCGGGACGGTGCTCGTTCGATCAGGCGTTGGAACGGCTCTTGTGGGCGCGCTTGACGGCATACATGGCCTCGTCGGCATGCTTGAACAGTTGCTTTTCCTCCAGGCCATGCTCGGGATACAGGCCAATGCCGATGCTCGGCAGGATGTGCAGCGAATGGCCGTCCAGGCGCAGCGGTTCACCCAGCGCACCGCGGATCTTGTCCGCCACCCGCTGGGCATCGTCGCTGTGCTGCACGCTCTCCAGCAGGATCACGAATTCATCGCCGCCAATCCGAGCCACGGTATCGGTCTCCCTGATACAGGCCTTGAGGCGGGTGGCCACGGCTTGCAACAGCATGTCGCCCACCGCATGCCCGCAGGTATCGTTGACCTCCTTGAACCTGTCCAGATCGACATACAACAAGGCCATGCGCCCGGCTTCACGCCGGGCACGGGCCAGGGCCGACCTGAGGCGCTCCCTCAGCAGCTCGCGGTTAGGCAGGTGAGTCAGCTGGTCATACTCGGCCATGTAGTGCAGCCGGGCATGCAACTGCTTGCGCTCGATGGCCGCGGCCAGCTGGGCGCTGACGTACTGCAGCAGTTCCTGGTCCTGCTCGCCGTAGCCCTGGGTACCCGGAGCACTCTTGACCATGAGCACGCCGATGGTGCCCTTCTGTGCGTTGAGCGGCACGCCAAGCCAGCACCGCGGCCCCTGGATCGCCGCAAATTCGTCCCAGATGCTTCGGGTCGGCGAGCACTCGGGCGCCAGCAGCAAGGGCTGGCCGCGGAGCAGCACCTCGTGGCAAAAGCGCCCGATCAATGTCCCCGGCAGTTCCGGGCTGCGCTCGCAATCATCCACATGGTAGGGAAAGCTCAAGCCGGCGCAACGCTCGTCATACAGCGCCAGGGAGCAGTTCAATGCCGGCAGCCACTCGCCGATGATCCGGTGCACGTGCTTGAACAGCACCAGCAGGTCCTCGGTGGCGTGGGCAGCTTCGGAGATCGCATACAGTGCCGCCTGCTTGGATTCGGCTCGCTTGCGCTCGGTGATATCCCGGGCCACGGCGATGCGCAACTGGTCCACTTCCGACCACCGCGCGGACCAGAGGATATGCGCCACCCGCCCGTCCTTGCGCAGGTAGCGGTTCTCGAAATTGGGCTTGGGCACGCCACCCATGATTTCCCGGGCGGCTTGCAAGGTGCGCTCGCGATCGTCCGGATGCACCAGCTCGATCATCATTCGGCCGATCAGTTCATCGGCCGTATAACCGAACACACGCTCGCAAGCCGCACTGACGAATACGAAGCGACCCTCGGCATCCACCGCACATACGGCGTCCAGGAGCAGGTCGATGAAACTGGCCAAAGGCGCGGAGTTTTTGGTTGCCATCAGAGAAAGTTACTACCCATGGAAAATGCACTGAGTACCCATCCCTTGAGCCCGATCAGCCGATGCCTGGCACCGGCTGCGCTGCGTCGCAACCTGCGAACGGCCTTGCCTACGATTTGTTGCCGACCAGCCCGGGCACCGCATGCACCAGGGCATTGACCGCAAAGCCGATGAACATCACGCCACACACCCGGGTGATCGCCAGTTCGTGACGCTGATACCAGCCGCGCACCTGGCGAGCCCCGACAATGCCGATGAGAATAGCGTATGCCGCAAGACCGCCAAGGAAACTCAAGGCAATCAGGCCGGGGAGCATCGACCAACTGAGCATCTCGGCCCGGCTGGAAAGCAGCGCAGTGAAGGTCGCCACCGCCACCGGATAAGCCTTGGGATTGGTCAGGCCGAAGAGGATGCCGTGCCAGAACGGATTACGAGCCGCCCCCTGGGGATCATCGGCGCTGCCACCCTTGCTGCGAATGGCTCGCAGACCGAGCCAGAACAGATACAGGCCACTGAGGAAGCCCAGGATATTGAAGGCTTCGCTGCCGATTTCCCGGGCACCGACAATGGCCACCAGGGCCGTGCTGCACCAGACCACATCACCGACCATATGCCCGCAGAGAAACCCCGCCCCGGCTTGCCGTCCACGAGCCGCGCCAATGCCGAATACCGCCAGCACCCCGGGTCCGGGGGTGATCGCATAAATGAAACCCGAGGTGATAACGGCCAGCAACAGCGATGAGGTCATCGACAAGACTCCAAGTCAGTGCACCTCGCGAAGGGCGCCAGGTACAGGATGAATGTGCAGGATTCTGCACGATCCCGGGCCCCGACCACCAGCGGCTTTGTTCAACTGTCGAACACGGCACTGCTCTTCTGGTCGGCGGGATAGAAACGCATGCCGGCATAGGGCCGCTGGCGGCAGGCCCGCAACCGCGAGGCCAGGTCGCCGACATGGGCTTCGAGCCGGTGCCCGTCCGGATCGAGAAAATAGAACGAAGCGCCCTCGCTGCGATTGTCGCGCCACTCCCTTACCCCGGCTTCACGCATACGCAGGACGAAGGAATCGAAATCGCCAGCCTCCAGGCTGAAGGCATAGTGAGTGTAGTCGGCCACCGCCGGCACCTGGCGTTGCGCATCCAGCGACAGGCACAACCACAGCCCTGGCAGCGACAGGTAGGCGCCGCCATCCCAACTGGCCTCCAGGCGCAGTTGCAGCAGCGAATGATAGAAGGCCAGGCTGCGGGGCAAATCGGTGACCGCCAGGGTCAGGTGGTTGAGGCCAGTCAGCATGGATCAGGATCCTTTCAAGGCGTCGGGAATCGGATAACGCACACCGTCGTAGTGCAACGTCAGGGTACTGTCGCGGGCAGGCAGGTCGCGACTGTCGCAACCGTCGCGGCCCTTGAAGTGCTCAGTCTTGATTTCTCGGGTGCGCACGATCAGGTCGGCGTAGCCATGACGCTGGCCAGGGCCCATCTGCAAGGTCCGGTGCATTGTCCGGGAACGCCCCGAGCACTGCCCTTCCCAACCGAACTCACCGGAGCGCTCATCCACCACCAGCCCTTCCAGCAAGGGCAGGATTTCCTTGTCCTCATGCCGGTAGAGAGTCAGCACGGATTTCTCGTAGGGAGCGGCGCTGGAGTCGTGGCTGTAAAGAACCCGCAGGCCAAAGGCCTGCTCCGCCTGGTTCAAGCGATAACGCGCGGTATCGATCTGCAGGCCCTGCACGGCCACGGCATCGCTGAACAGTGCCGAATCCTTGTAGTTGCTGGCCACCGCCCAACCGGAGTCACCATCCACCAGGGCCACATCCAGGCTGTAGCGGCGAGTGTCGCCATCCCCAGGCCCGGGCATCGGGGTCGCCCGGGCACTGATGCTCATCCCAGGCTGCGCAGGCCAGGCCTTGCAAACATGCAACTGCCCAGGAACATCGACGCGGTCATCACAGTCGGCCCGGGCCGCCGTGACCACCAACAAACCCAATAACGCTAGCCCAGGGCCAACTCCACAGCGCTTCATCGACACGCCTTCAAATCCCGTTCAGTTCATTGGGCAACACATAGCGCTGGCCATCGTAATGCAGGGTGGTCAACACAGGCTTGCTGGTGACGGAACGGGACTGGCACTGCTCGCCCTGGCCTTCGCCGAGGGTGGTGACGCTCACCGAGCGCACGATCAGGTCGGCATAACCGTGGCTGCCGGTCTTGGCGATATCCAGGGTACGGGTGGTCTCGACCCGCTGTCCGGTGCATTGCCCATCCCACTCGCCGCTGTAGGAATAGGCCACGAACTTCTCCATCACTGGACGCAGCCTGGTGCCTTCGCGCACATAGAGACTGAGCAGCACCTGATCGAACGGATTGACCCGCGAAGAGCCGGAGAATGCCGCCCTGACGCCAAAGGCACGCACCTGCGGGGCCAGCTGGAAGCGCCCGGTGTCGAGCTTCAGGCTGTCCAGGTGGATGGCGTCGGAGACGAAGGCCGCCGGCTGCCGGTAGCTGGCCAGCGCCTGTCCGTCCTGGCGATCCAGCACCGCCAGTTGCAGATCGTAGGAGCCGTCACCGGAGGCATCGGCCACCGCCGGATCCGGCGTCAGTTCGGCCAGTAGGCTGATGCTCTGGTCAGCGAAGGCCGGCCACTCCTTGCACAGGGAAAACCCCGGCACCTGGGCATTGCGTGGTGGCGGCAGGCACTGGGCAGCGACCGCGGCGCTGCCCAACAGCAACCCAATGCCACCCAGGACCTGGATCAGGGACGATGGACGGATCATTCACGGCTCCTTGTGATGAGGGCAGACAAGGGCCGCACTATCCTCCGTGGAACCGCCGCTTTCAATGCAATCAGTGAAGGAAATCACCCATCCTGGCATGGACCGATCACCACTCCAGGCCTGACGAACGGCGACCTCGCAACCACGACATGACGGAGTAGTATGTTGTATTACACATCACTACAACGAGAACGCTATGTCCATCATGTCCCTGCGCCTGCCCGACGAAATGGCTGAAACCCTTGCTCTGCTGGCGAAAGCGACAGGGCGTAGCAAGTCGTTCCTGGCGGTGGATGCGTTGCGTGAATACCTCGCCCGGGAAGCCTGGCAGATCGAGGAGATCCAAAAGGCGCTCGGGGAAGCTGATGCGGGGGATTTCGCCAGCGCGGAGGAAGTAGCGGCCATCACGGGTAAATGGACCGGCAATGCACATTGAGTGGCTGCGAACAGCCCTGAAAAACCTGGATGACGAGGCGCGTTACATTGCCCAGGACAATCCTGAAGCCGCCAGGGAGTTCGTGCAGACCCTGCTCACTGGCATCGGGCATTTGGCCCGTTTTCCGGCCAGCGGGCGCGAAGGTCGGCTACCCGGTACCCGAGAATGGGTCGTGCCTGGATGGCCTTATCTGATTCCCTATCGAGTGCGCGGTAGTCGGTTGCAGATACTGCGCATCTTCCACACTCGCCGCCAGCCTCCGCAGCGCTGGTAGACCCCTGCAACGGCAGGGGCCCAATTCGCTCGGCGCTGCCCTTTTAGAAGGCGTTGCGGAAAATCTCCTCGATCTGCCGTTGCTCCGCCGGACGCGGGTTGGTCAGGCCACAGGCATCCTTCAAGGCATTGGCGGCCAGTACCGGAATGTCCTGCAGCTTGGCGCCCAATTCACGCAGGCCAGCGGGGATCTCCACGTCACGAGCCAGGGTACGAATGGCGGTGATCGCGGCCTGGGCCCCCTCCTCCGGGCTGAAGCCACGTATGTCCGCGCCCAGGGCATGGGCCACATCGGTCAGGCGCTCGGCGCAGACACTGGCGTTGAAACTCTGTACATGGGGCAGCAGCACGGCATTGCATACACCGTGCGGCAAATCGTAGAAGCCGCCCAACTGGTGAGCCATGGCATGCACGAAGCCCAGGGAGGCGTTGTTGAACGCCATCCCGGCGAGGAACTGGGCATAGGCCATGTTTTCCCGCGCCACCAGGTCACCGCCGTCATGCACCGCCTGGCGCAGGTTGTGGCTGATCATGCCGATGGCCTTGAGCGCGCAGGCATCGGTGATCGGGTTGGCCGCCGTGGACACATAGGCTTCCACCGCGTGGGTCAGGGCATCCATGCCGGTGGCGGCGGTCAGCCCCTTGGGCATGGCAACCATCAGCGCCGGATCGTTGACCGACAACAGCGGTGTGACATTGCGATCGACGATGGCCATTTTCACGTGGCGCGATTCGTCGGTGATGATGCAGAAACGGGTCATCTCGCTGGCGGTGCCAGCAGTGGTGTTGATGGCGATCAGGGGCAACTGTGGCTTGGCCGAGCGATCGACTCCTTCGTAGTCGCTGATCTGTCCGCCGTTGGTGGCGCACAGGGCGATACCCTTGGCGCAGTCATGGGGCGAACCGCCCCCCAGGGAGACCACGCAATCGCACTGCGACTCGCGCAACAGCGCCAGCCCCTGCTCGACGTTGGCGATGCTCGGATTGGGCTTGGCGCCGTCGAAGATCACCGAGTCGATGTCCTGCATGGCCAGCTTCTCGGCGATCATTCCGGCCACGCCGGCATTGGCCAGCCCGGCATCGGTCACGATCAGCGCCTTGCCAAAACCATAGTTGCGGATGGCGCTCATGGCTTCGTCGAGGCAATCGATGCCCATGATGTTGACGGCTGGAATGAAGAAGGTGCTGCTCATCAGGAAATCTCCAGGCGGGGGGCCCTTTCAGGGTGTCGATTCAATGTCTGTCGAACAGAATCGACCGATCGGTCACTGGCGTTCTTGATCTGGCGCAAGGGTCGGTCGTGATAAAGTCTGCGCCCGCCTACCTTCTGCCTTGAGACCGATGACCGCGATGATGGATTTCCAGGAATTTGACGCCGAACTTGAAGACTGGAATGCCCTGCGCGCAAGCACCGGGTTTACCGGCCTGCTGATCGGCAACGGCGCCAGCCGGGCGGTATGGGAAGACTTCGCCTATGAGTCGTTGTTCGAAAATGCCCGCAGCGTTGAGGACAAACCCCTTGGCCAGTCCGAACTCAGCGTGTTCGATGCCCTGCAGACCCGCAGTTTCGAGCAAGTGCTGGGCGCGCTGAAGACCACCAGCCGGGTCAACAAGGCCCTGGCCGTCAGCTCGGCGGCACCGCGCAATCGCTACTACGCCATCAAGGAAGCGCTGATCAACACCGTGCACGCCATGCACATTCCCTGGCGCCTGGTGCAGCCACAAAGCCTGGCAGCGATCAACCACGAGCTGCGGCAATACCCCACGGTGTTCACCAGCAACTACGACCTGCTCAACTACTGGGCCGTGCAGCATGATCCCCAAGGGCTCAGCGACCTGTTCCAGGGCGCCGACCCGGCCTTCGAGCTGGGCTGCGCCGATGCCAGCGCAACCCGCATCCTGTACCTGCACGGTGGCCTGCACCTGGTACGCAACCTCGATGGCAGCGCACGCAAGCTGACCTCCACCGAAGGCACCCTGCTGGGCAGTTTCGCCATCAACAACACCCTCAAGACCCTGGACGACGTGCCATTGTTCGTCAGCGAGGGCCCCCTGGCGGACAAGCTCAAGACCATCCGCAGCAGCGACTACTTGTCGTTCTGCTACCAGCAGCTATTGGACCACCAGGGCGCCCTGTGCCTCTTCGGCCACAACCTCGGTCCCCAGGATGCCCACCTGGTCCAGGCGATCCGCCAGTGCGGCGCCGGCACCCTGGCCATCTCCATCTACCCACGCAGCCCGGCGTTCATCCAGCACCAGAAACGCCACTACGCCAAGCTGTTCGACGGCCTGGAACTGGACCTGCGATTCTTCGACTCCAGGACCCACGCCCTGGGCAAACCGGCGCTGGCAGTCCCGGTAGAGCGCTGAGCCAATCGACCACAAACGCCCCGTGTAGCCGCTGCCGCAGGCTGCGCACGAGCGCGTAGCGCATCACTCCTCGGCGCTGTGCACCACCACCAGCAACTGCGCCTGCTCGTCCCCCAGGGAGCGGATGCGGTGGGGTTTTTGCGCGTTGAAATGCAGCGCATCGCCACGCTCGAGCACCACCCGTTCGTTCATGAAATCCACTTCCACCCGACCTTCATGGACGAACAGGAACTCCTCCCCCAGGTGCTCCTTGAAGGTCTTGTCGCTGAACTCCCGGGCCGGGTAGATGATGAACGGCAGCAGGTTGCGCTCGCTGACCTGATGGGCCAGCACCGCATAGCCCGGGGCCTGGTCGTTGGCCGCCAGCGACTGGCGTTCGTGACTGCGCACCAGGCTGTAGCTATCGAGACTGACGCTGTCCTCGGCGAACAATTCCTCGACCTTGACGTTCAAGGCCTTGGCCAGCTTCAGCGCCGCCGATATCGACGGAGTGTTCAGCCCCCGCTCGACCTTGGACAGGTAGCTCTTGGTCATGCCGGATTTCTCGGCCAGGGCCTCCAGGGTCACGCCAAGTTTTTTTCTCAATAATTTCAAACAGATAGACATGTAGAACGATTAACCCATCTAGGAAACAACGATTGGCGCTTGCCAATGACACAAAGTGTCATATAGCCTCTTTAGTGTCATTAGCGCTCACCCAACGACCTCGCAAGCAGCGGGTGAGCTGCAGACCCGACGTCCATCGCACCGATCAAAGGACCCCGAAAATGGCCAAGACATTAGCACTGCCCAAAGAGCAACTGGTCAAGCAAGCCCTGACCCAGATGCACAATACCCTGGCGGATAATACGTGGACCGACCGGCAAAAGCTGGCCCTGACCTGCCGCATCCTGTTCGAACACGGCCACGACTCCGGCCTGGCCGGGCAGATCACCGCCCGCGGCCCGCAACCAGGCACCTACTACACCCAGCAACTGGGCCTGGGCTTCGACGAAATCAGCGCCAGCAACCTGCTGCTGGTCAACGAGGACCTGGAAGTCCTGGAAGGCCACGGCATGCCCAACCCGGCCAACCGTTTCCACAGCTGGGTGTATCGCGCCCGGCCGGATGTGAACTGCATCATCCACACCCACCCGACCCACGTCGCCGCGCTGTCGATGCTCGAAGTGCCGATGCAGGTCTCGCACATGGACCTGTGCCCGCTGTACGAGGACTGTGCGTTTCTCGAAGCCTGGCCGGGTGTGCCGGTGGGCAACGAAGAAGGCGAAATCATCTCCGCGGCCCTGGGCGACAAGCGCGCGATCCTGCTGTCGCACCACGGCCAATTGTCCACCGGCGCCAGCATCGAGGAAGCCTGCGTGATCGCCCAACTGATCGAACGCGCGGCGCGCCTACAATTGCTGGCCATGGCTGCCGGCAGCATCAAGCCGATCCTCCCGGAGCTGGGCCGCGAAGCCCACGACTGGATCTCCAAGCCCAAGCGCCATGGCGCCGCCTTCAACTACTACGCCCGGCAAAACCTAAAACGACACGCCGACTGCCTGAACTGATCCGCCCCTTTCATGCCTTGCAGGAGTTCCACCATGTCCACCCCCAACATTCACGGCATCATCGGCTACACCGTCACCCCCTTCAGTGCCCACGGCGAAGGCCTGGACCTGGAAGCCCTCGGCCGCTCCATCGATCGCATGATCGACGCCGGCGTACACGCTATCGCCCCCTTGGGCAGCACTGGCGAAGGCGCCTACCTGAGCGACGCCGAATGGGAGCAGGTCAGTGAATTCAGCATCCACCACGTGGCCCGCCGGGTGCCAACCATCGTCAGCGTTTCCGACCTGACCACCGCCAAGGCCATCCGCCGCGCGCGCTTTGCCGAAGCCCAGGGCGCTGATGTGGTGATGGTGTTGCCCGCCTCCTACTGGAAGCTCGGCGAGGCCGAGATCCTCGCCCACTACCAGGCTATCGGCGACAGCATCGGCGTGCCGATCATGCTCTACAACAACCCGGCCACCAGCGGCATCGACATGTCCGTGGAGTTGATCCTGAAGATCTTCCACAGCGTGGAAAACGTCACCCTGGTCAAGGAAAGCACCGGCGATATCCAGCGCATGCACAAGCTGCAACTGCTCGGTGAAGGCCAGGTGCCGTTCTACAACGGCTGCAACCCCCTGGCGCTGGAAGCCTTCGCGGCCGGTGCCCGGGGCTGGTGCACTGCGGCGGCGAACCTGATCCCGCAACTCAACCTCGACCTCTACCAGGCAATGCGCGACAACGACCTGGAGCGCGCCCGCACCCTGTTCTACCGGCAATTGCCACTGCTGGAGTTCATCCTCAAGGGCGGCCTGCCAGCCACGGTCAAGGCCGGCCTGGAGCTCACCGGCCTGGCCGCCGGCGAACCGCGCCGGCCGGTGTTCCCCCTGGCCCAGGCCGGACGCCAACAATTGCAGGGGCTGTTGCACCAGCTGGCTTGAGCTGCCGCTCAAAGCACAAGGCCCGAGCGGTGCGAACCGCTCGGGCCTTGTGCCTGGTGCCACGACGCTACTCGCGCCAGCTGGGGTCCTTGCGCATCTGCGCGATGAAGTCGTCGGCGATGCGCTGCAGATGCTCGTTGCGCCCGCCATCGGGGTTGAACAGCCCGCGCCAGGCCTGGGTGCGGTTGTCGATCATGTACTTGGCCAGTGGTCGGTCGCCACGGCTGACATGGAACATCATCTGGCTGTTCCAGCTCACCGGTGCCGGCACGATGAACAGCGTGCAGGCACTGAGCAGGGTCAGGGGCAGGTTGTGCTGGTCTTCGAGATCGCTCTGGGCCAGGACGATGACGTTGTAGCCTTCGGGGTCATGGCCCCTGAGCACGTCGGCAAAGGCCCCGCGCCGGGTCAGCGCCTCGCGCAGCGGCGCGGACGTCAGGTCACCCATGCCACTGACGTAGATCACCGGCAATTCGCGCGCCGGCTCCAACTGCACGGGAGGCAGGCTGTGTTGGGTCTGGCAGCCGCCCAGCGTCAACAACGCGAGCAGCACAATCAACGGACGAAGCATGATGTCGCAGTTCCCTTGGACAATGTTCGAAAGCCTCACCCTGGCTCGACAGGTCGTCGCGGCCGGATGACCCGCGCAGGATAAACCGCTTGGGGCTCATCGACAAAATTCCGCCGTCAGGAAACCGCATCCGCTGCCCTGGCCGCCCCATGGACGACCAGGTCCAGTGGCTGGCTAGGCCGCCGTCAGGTCCTTGATATTGTGGGTCGGGCCATTGTTCTTGACGCTGGCGATACCCTTCTCCCGGGCCGCCTCCGAGGAATACAACTCGCTATTGCCGATGACCTGGTGGTTAGCGGCCTTGAGGTTGAAATAGGGCTTGCCGTCCTTGGCGCTCTTGCGCTCATAGCGCTCGTCCAGCGGGCTGTTGGCCTGGACCGAGGCGATACCGTTTTGCGCCGCCGCGCGGGTGGTGTACAGCTCGCTGGTGAGAATCACCTCGGCATTGGCGGCCTTGAGCACGAAACGAAACTGGCCATTGCTGCTTTTCTTCAACTCATACCATCCGGACATGCTGTCGCTCCTTGGCTGATCGATAGGTGTCACGCCTACTGAGTAAAGCCCCTCACAACGATTCAGCCAGGCTCCCGTGCCTTGAAAAAGCGGTTCTCCACCCGCGCCAGTCCCAAGTGCTCGCGCAAGGTCCGCCCTGTATAGCGCCGGCGAAACAGGCCACGCCGCTGCAACTGCGGGGTGATCAGCCGGACGAAGTCGTCGATGGCCCCCGGCAGGTGGGTGAACAGCACATTGAAGCCATCGGCGGCGTACTCCTGGTACCAGGTGGCCAGTTCATCGACGATCTGTCCCGGGGTCCCCACCAGCACTTTATGCCCACTGGCGGACAGGCTGCGCAGCAACTGAGCCACGGTTGGCCGCTCCCGCCGGATCAGCTCCACCACCAGTTGCCGCCGGCTCTGGTGGCGTTCGGTGGAGCTGCCGTCGTCCGGCAACGGCACGGGTGCATGCAGCGCCAGGCGCGACAGGTCGATGCCCAGGTCCAGCAGGTAGGACAGGGCCTTGAGCTGCGCCTGGGGATCCTGCAACTCCTGCAACTGCTGGTACTTCTCCTCGGCCTCATTGAGGCTGCGGCCCACGGTGGGGGCGATCCCCGGGAAGATCTTCAACTGGCCGGCATGCCGCCCGTAATGGGGTAGCCGTTCCTTGAGCCCGGCATAAAAAACCTTGGCCTGGGCCAGGTCGGTCTGGGCGGTGAACACCAGTTCGGCGCAGCGTGCCGCCAGCTCGCGCCCCGGTCCCGAGGAACCGGCCTGGGCGATCACCGGCCAGCCCTGCACCGGCCTTGGCGCATTCAAAGGGCCCTGGACCTGGAAGTGCCGGCCGTGATGCTGCAACAGATGCATCCGCTGCGGATCCAGCCACACACCGCTGGCCTTGTCCCGGGGAAAGGCATCATCGGCCCAGCTGTCCCACAGGCCGCTGGCCACATCGAAGAACTCCTCGGCCCGCTCGTAGCGCAGGTCATGGTCGGGGGGCTGGGGCTGGTTGAAGTTCTCGCCGCCGATCAGCCCGGTCACCAGGTTCCAGCCAGCCCGACCGCCGCTCAGGTGATCCAGGGAGGCGAACTTGCGCGCCAGGTTGTACGGCTCGTTGTAGGAGGTGCTGGCGGTAGCGACCAGGCCGATATGCCGGGTCACCACCGCCAGGGCCGGCAGCAGGGTCAAGGGGTCCCAGCGCAGGCTGTAGGAGCTGTGGGCCAACACCCGCGGATCAAGCTCGCCCACCGCCACGTTGTCGTTGAGGAACAGGGCATCGAAACAGCCCCGCTCCAGGGTCTGCGCATAGTGGCGGTAACGCTCGAAATTCAACGACGCATCGGCGTCCGCCAGGGGATGACGCCAGCTGCCGCCATGGGCACCGGAGCCGGAAAGAAATGCCCCCAGCCCCATCTGCCCGCCGCGCTCAGCCACAGCTGGTTTCCTCTTGCGCCACCGGTGCCGGGGCGGCCGCGGCGCGCAGCAACAGGCTCACCGCGCTCCAGGCCAGCAGGCTGACCAATGCCAGGAAACCCATCACCACCTGGTAGCCATTGAGAAAGGCCGCCTGGGCATCGCCCGCCGGTGCAGCGGCAAACTGGTGGAACAAGCCGACGCCCAGGGCCAGCCCGATACCGCCGCCGACATTGTGCAAGGTCATCAACGAGCCCATGGCCACCGACCCCACCTCCTGGGGCACCGAGGAAATCCCCAGTACCGTCGATGGCCCGAGGATGCTCGCCCAGCCCAGGCCCATGACCACGAAGGCGCCCAGCAGGTAGGGCAACGACGTCTGGCGCTCGAACCCGGCCTGCAACAGCGCCGACAGGATGAACAGCGCCAGCCCGGCCTTGATCAGCAACCCCGGCCCCTTGCGGTCCACCAGGCGCCCCACCAGCGGCGACAGCAACGCCACGCCCAGGGTGGTGGGCAGCAGCAACAGGCCGCTGGCCTGCACCGAGGCACCACGGATCTGCGCCAGGTACAGCGGCATGACGAAGAACGCCACGCAATAGAACACCGCCAGGCTGAAGCTCGCCACCACCGCCGCGACGAACCGCCGGTTGGCGAACAGCTTGAGGTCGATGATCGGTGCCGCGACCCGCCGCTCCACCGCCACGAACCCGCCCAGGGCCAGCAGCGCCAACAGCGCCAGGCCCAGGACCGGCGGCGATCCCCAGCCCCAGGCCGCGCCCTGGACGATCACCAGCACCAGGCTCGGCAGGCCGATCAGCAACAGCAAGGCGCCCCAGCCGTCGAGCCGGGCCCCGGTCTCTGGTCCTCGCGACTCCCTGACGCTGAAGCTGCAGATCCCCAGGCTCAGCAGCACGAACGGCACATTGATTAAAAAGATCCACTGCCAGCCGAAGCTGCTGGTGATCAACCCGCCCAATACCGGCCCGGCCGCCAGGCCCACGCCGTTGACCCCGAACAGCACACCGAAGGCCCGGCCCTGCTCGGCACTGTCGAAGGTGCTGGAGACGATGGCCCCCGAGGCGGTGTAGAGCACCGCGCAAGCCAGCCCCTGGATCACCCGGGCCGCGATCAGGGTATCGATCTGCCCGGCCAGGCCCGCCGCCAGCGAAGCCAGGCCGAACACGCTCAGACCAATGAACAGCACCCGCTTGCGACCGTGCAGGTCGGCCAGCCGCCCCACCAGCACCATGAAGCTGGACAACGCCAGGATGAAGCCATTGATCACCCACTGCAGGCTGTCCACCGCCGCCCCGAGGTCGGCCTGCAAGGCCGGTAGCGCGGTGTTGACGATGGTGAAATCCACACAACCGAGAAAACTGGCGATGCTCACTCCGAGCAAGGCCCACCATTTGCGTTGCTGTTGCGCAAAAACGCCCATGGAAACTCCTTGAATTCACAAATCCCGTTGGCCGTGCCCCAAGGCGACGGCCATTGGCAGAAAAAAAACACGGACTCAGATGGCGATGGCGCCGCGGGTCCAGTTCGGGTGGATGGCGCCGGGCAAGGTGAACGGGATCGGGATCCCGCGCTTCTTGAACTTCAGCGGCAACCAGCGCACCCGGTCCGGGCTGTGGGGCTCGATCAGCAGGTCGCGGCTGGTGGCCATGGCCGTGGTCATCTGCTGCGGATAGAGCACGTAGTGGTAACCCTCGTCGGCCCATAGCGGCAGGATGATCGGGATCTCCTCGAGGATGTATTCCCGGCACTGGGCCGCCGCCCGCTCCAGGTCAGCGTGTTCGTCACGCAAGCGCAGACGCTCGATGAACACGCCGATGGTGCTGTCGATGGCCTCGCGCAATTCCACCTGCTGCTGGTAGACCTGGTTGAGCCGCTGGCGCAGTTCGGCATAACGATCACTGGCCAGCTCCTGGTTCCAGCGGGTGATGTGGTAGGGCACCCGCAGGCCATCGAGGATCACCTGGTTGCGCGCCAGCCAGGCATCGCCATCGCGGATCGCCGCCGACAGCGCCTCCCCCGGCGACTGGCCATGCTTGTTGTGGCGCTGCAGGGTGTCGGCCACCACCACCTTGACGTGGCTGAAGCCGGACTGGTTGATCAGGTGGATGGTCGAGCGCAGCTTCTGGTCCTCGTGGTACTCCTGGCCGACGCTGACCGCCAGCACCACCCGTTTGCCCTCGAATTGATGCTCTTCGCCGCCCTTGTTGAAGTAGGCCTTGAGGTTGATTTCCTGCACCTTGCTCATGAATTCAGCTCCAGTAGGCCAATGGTTGTTGTTCGCCGTAGTAACCGATGAAGACCCCGAGGGTGACCCGGGTGCTGGTGGCCGAGGGGCGCACCGCGTGGATCAGCCGCGGGTTGAGCAGGATCAGGTCGCCGGGCTCGGGCTTGACCACGAAGTCCGGCGGCGGCAGCAGATGGCGTTCGATGCCGTAGGCCCGTTCGCCGCGCAGGCGCTCGTATTCCTCTTCGTCCGGCTCGATGCCCCAGATCTCCAGCTCGCCACCGTCCTCGGGAATCTCCAGGTAGATGTTGGTGGACAGCTGGGTCAGCAACGGCGGGCTGTGGCCCTCTGGCGCATTGCGCTCGAGCTTGTCGGTATGGGGCGTGAGATCGACCCCCGAGCCCTGGAAACGGGCGATACCGACAAAGCACTTCTGCCCGTCCACTTGCAAAAGGTGCGCACCCTGGGGCCAGACCTCGTCCAGCAGCAGGCGCAACTCATCGATGGGCGAGGCCAGTGGGCGGAACAGGTTGCGGATCTTGCGGATGTTGGGCAGCGCCAGGGCGTGGTACTCGGCCCGGCTCTGCTCATCCTGGATCTCGATATAGGCCTTGCCGATGCGCACGAACTCCTGCTGCTGGCTGAAGGCGCTGCGCAGGTCCTGCTGGTACAGGTGGTCGCGTGCCACCTGCAAGGTATCCGGCGGACAGAAACCTTTGAGCTGAACGCCGTAAGAGCGTTTTTCCACCACATCGATAATGTGCCGCGCTTCAAGTTTGTCGGCAGTAGTGACTGTGAACATGCAAGCTCCCTTATTCCCTGGAAGTAGCGATGAAGTGCATCTAGATGGAACGTAAGAATTTGTTGCAAGGCCACCTTAGGCAGTCGCCCAAGGCTTGTGAAATACCCTTTATCTCTAATATCCAAACTTAAAAATGTATCGAAAATCAGGCAAATACCGGCCATCACAGGCCGTTTGAGCAGGCTGCGGAACAAGTATTAAATTCACTGATAGCTAACTTGAAAGACTCACATACTTAATTGGTTAGTTACTCTTTCCTCCTGAGCTTTATTAATCAAACCGCCATCTTTCATTCAACTTCATTGAACTGCCGATCGATATGGGCCGAGGCCTCGAAAGACTTCTGGATGATGCCCTCCTCCCGATACAGATCGGCGGTGCGTTGCAGGTCTTCCACCACCGGCGGCCCCACGGCGATACGCCGGGGTTCGGCATAACGGTTGGAACGCAGGTGCACCTCCACCGGCAACCCGCTGTAGCTAGCCTGGATCCGCGAGAACGCCTCCTGGTGCTGGTTGGCCCAGGCATAGGCACGCCCCAGGCGACGCAGGAAATCGGCGATCTGCACAGGTTTTTCGGCAATCGCCTGGTCGTTGGCCACCAGCAGCATATGCCCGGCGAATAACCCCGCGCCGCTGACCAGCACCCGGGTGCCGCCCTCCAGCTGCACCATGCTGGTGTAGGGGTCCCAGGTCGCCCAGGCGTCGGCCTGGCCGTTGCTCAAGAGGCTGCGGGACTCGGCAGGCTGGAGAAAGATGAACTGCGCATCGCTGCCATGCAGGCCCACCGAGCGCAGCGCCGCCAGCGCCAGGAAATGGCCGATGGACCCCCGGGTGGTGGTGATGCGCCGCCCCTTGAGGCTGGTGGCGTCCTGCAAGGGCGAGTCGTCCCTGACCACGATCGCCACCGCCGTGGGGGTGACCTTGAGCTTGATCACCCCCACCGTCTTGAGCGGCGCCCCAGCCGCGGCGGCGAACACGAACGGCGCATCTCCCAGGCTGCCGATGTCCACCGCCCCGGCGGCCAGGGCCTCGGCGGTGGGCGCGGCGGCAGCGAACGAGGCGAATTCGATGGGATACGGCACCTGTTCCAGCTCTCCAGCCGCTTGCAGCAGGATCTTCAGCGACTGCTTCTGGCTGGAGACCCGCAGCGTCGGTTCGGCCAGGGCCTGGGCGCCGAGCAACAGCAAGCCGCCGCACAGCGCGACCACCTGGCCCAAGCGCTGGCGCCAGGACTTGCCGGTAGGTTCGGCCATCACTCAGAACGCCAGGCTGACGCGGCTGTAGTAGTAGCCGCCACCCAGGCCGTAGGGCGAGAACATCCCGTACTCGTAGGTGCCGGCCCAGGCCTTGAGGCCGATCTTGTCCGGGTAGACATCGAACAGGTTGTTGGCCCCCACCGCCACCGTGAGGTTCTGGGTCACGTCGTAGGCCACGTCCAGGTCGGTGATCCACTTGGCGCTGTAGGTCCGGTCGTTGGCCGGGATGTTCGAGCCTTCGGTGTATTCGCCAAAACGGGTCAGCTGCAGGTTGGTGGTCCAGTCCCCGACCTTGTAGTTGGTGGACAGGATCCACTTGTCCTTGGGCGTAGACTGGGTCAGGTCGATCTGTTGCTGGCGGTCGAACAGCACATAACCGGCCCCCAGCCGCGACAGCGCCGCCGGGGTGTCGGCCAGGTCGCGAATGGTGGTCTTGTTGTGGTTGTAGGCGATGCTCCACTTGGCCGTGCCGTACTCGCCGAACGACTGGCTGTAGTCGGCCACCACATCCACGCCCTTGGTCCGGGTGTCCGCGGCGTTGGTGTAGTACTGCCCGGCAAGGTTGGGCGACAGGCCGTTCTCCACCAGGATCTGCGACACCGCCGGGCCCTTGAGGATGCCGGTCTGGAGGATGCGCTTGTCGATGTCGATCAGGTAGAAGTCGGCGGTCAAGCGCAGGCGCTCGGTAGGCTCGGCGGTAAAGCCCAGGCTGTAGTTGCGCGAGGTTTCCGGTTCCAGGTCCTTGGCGCCCAGGGCGATGGCCTCGGGCGAGTTGGGACGCATCTGCTTGGTGCGCACCGAGGTGGTGGTGCCGGCCGCGCCGAACTGGGTCACGGTGCTGGTGGTGGAAAACACGCTCTGGGCCAGGGACGGCGCGCGAAAGCCGTTGCTCACCGCTGCCCGCACCGCGTAGCCGGGCAGGAACTCGTAACGGGTGGTGAGCTTGCCGCTGGTGGTATCACCCACTCCGAGGTTGTACTTCTCGTAGCGCGCCGCCGCCCCCACGTACCAGTTGGGGGTGATGTTCAGGCCCAGGTCGATATAGGCCGCCTCGCTATGCCGCTTGAGGCTGTAGGCATCCTCGGGGGTGGTGCCATTGACCGAGAACAGCCCCGGGTCGGGCACCACGCCGGCGAAAGGTCCGGTGGCAGGAATGTAGCCGCCCTGGTTATAGGAGTTGGCCTCGCCCTCCTCCAGCGCGTACTTCTCCCAGCGGTATTCCACACCGAAGGATGTTTCCAGCGGGCTACTCCAGCCGATGTCCAGGGCCCGGGAGAAATCCAGGTTGTTGGTCCACTGGTCGAACACCAGGTTGCCCAGGTGGAAGTCGTGCTGGCTGTAGGGGCCGTTGGAAATGTTCAGGTTGTTGGCTGTGTCCAGCACCCCACGGTCCTTGCCATAGGTGCTGGACAGGTCCCAGTCCCAGCCGCCCAACAGACCCTTGGCGCCGCCGGCGACCTGGAAGTCGGTCTCGCGGATTTCCCGGCGGGCCTGGCCACCGTTGGGGTACGGAGCGTTGGGCACCCCGGCCAGGCTGGTGATGTCGGTGGGCTTGCGGTGCCCCAGGTCCTTGTTGCTGTTGCGGTAGCTCAAGGTGGAGAACGAATACAGCTTGAGGTCGTCCTCCAGGGGCAATTCGGCGTTGTAGGCCAGGCTGGTGGTGCGATCGCGCCCCAGGCCGTACTCGGTGCCCCAGCCCTGGCGATGGCTTTCCCTGGGATCGGGCGAACCGTCGGGCTGGTTGAAATACAGCTGGCCGCTGGCGGCGCTGGAACGCTCGTAGGGTTCCTGGAGCTTGGCGTCCCAGGACAGGTTGATGAACCCGCCGTTGTCCCCCAGCTTGTTGCCCCAGTTGAAGGCCTCGTGGCCGGTGGTGCCGTCGCCGTCGTAGTACTGGCCCAGGCTGGTGTCGGAGGTCAGGCCCTCGGCATTGCGCTTGAGGATGATGTTGATTACCCCGGCGATGGCGTCGGAACCGTACTGGGCCGCCGCGCCATCGCGCAGCACCTCGATACGTTCGATAGCGGCGGTGGGGATCAGGTCCAGGTCCACCGGTACCGAGGCATTGCCGACCCGGGCACCGTTGTTGATCAACGCCGAGTTGTGCCGGCGCTTGCCGTTGATCAGCACCAGCACCTGGTCGCCTCCCAGGCCGCGCATGCTCACCCCACGCACCAGGAACGCGGTGCCGCCACCATTGATGGTGGGCACGTTGAACGAGGGCAGTAGCCGTCCGAGCATCTCTTTCAAGCCGTTCTGGCCAATGCTGCGCAGTTGCTCACTGTCGATCACGTCGATCGGCGCCGGACTGTCGGTGACCGTGCGCTGCTGGCTGCCACGCACCCCGGTAACCACCACGGTGCCCAGGGTCTCGTCGGCGGCCAGCACCTGTTGCGCCGGGGCCAGGCCCAGCAGGCCGAGGCCCAGGGGGGCAGCGCCCAAGGCGATTTTATGCAAGGAAATACCCATGACTTCAGATCCTTTCGAAGAATGCTCAGCGCGCTCGGGCGGCAACGGTTTCGACTTCGATCAAGGCGCCGGGCAGGACCAGCCCCGCCACTTGCACCGTGGTCCGGGCTGGCTTGAACGGCTGCTCCTGGGTCCCGAAGAACTCGCGAAAGGCGGTTTGCAGGCCATCGAAGTCCAGCTTGCCGCCCAGCGCCGGATCGCCCACCAGGTAGATGCGCAGCTGCACCACATCGCCCAGGCCCAAGCCCTGGCTGGCGAGGATCGCCCGCACCTTGCCCAGCACCACCCGCGCCTGGGCCTCGGTATTGCCCACCGCATGGATCTGCTCCTTGGCGGCCTTGGGGTCCACCGGGTCCGGTAGCAGGCCGGACAGGTAGGTCACCTCGCTATTGGCCGGCAGGGTCACGGCCTGCAGGATCGGCGAATTGGGATAGGTGGACGGTATGCGCTGGATTCCTGCGGCCCAGCTATTGGCGGCAGCGAACAGCAGCCCCAGCCCTACGACGGTATTTTTCAAAGACATGCAAAGACGCTCCCAAGGTTGTGGTTGCCAGCCTCGGAGGTCCGCTACCCGGCATGGGTTACCGCTGTTTTTATGAATGTTCGGCCGGTTCAGGCCGTTTGCTGTAGCGATGCGCCTTGCGCCCGCTGGAACAGTTGCCGCACCACCCGGCGGGCGGCGCCGGCGGCGGCCTCCTGCCAGATACCCACGCCGCTGTGGGCCAGGCCGTCGCTGGTCAGGTAGACCCGGCCCTGGGGCTGGTTGAGCAGGCTGTAGTCCGGCTCGACCACTTCATGGCTGATCCAGGGTCCGAAGTTGTAGGGAATCCGGCTCCAGGCGATCACCAGCGGATTGCGCAGTTCATGGCTGTGGCCCGGGTGCAGCAGCTCCACTGCCTGGCGGGAGATCTCGATCTGCTGGGCCAGGCTCTTCTCGCCGAATTTGCGCGCGGTCTCGCCATTGTTGTAGGCCGCCACCAGCACCCCTTCGGGCTGGTTGAAGCCGCCGCTGGGATACCACAGCCCCGAGGCCTCCTGGTTGATGAAGGACAGCCCGCCGTAGATCTGGTACTGGCTCTCCCAGAAGCGCCGCGACTGCCAGGCCACCTTGTTGGCGTAGCCGAACTGCACGGCGGCGATGGCTTGGCGTACCGGTGCGCTGAAGTTGTTCTCGACCCGGGCCAGCAGCGGCAAGGGCAAGGAGCTGATCACATAGTCGGCCACCAGGCGCTGGCTGCGGCCGGTACGCCGGTCCAGGTAGGTCACCTCGACGCTGTCCTGGCGGTTGCTGATCGAACGCACCTCGCTGTGCAGCCGCAGTTGCCCCTTCAAGTGCCGGGCAAAGGCCTGGGGGATGCGGTCCATGCCGCCCACCGGCTGGAACATGGTGGGCGAGAACTCCGGGTATTCGTCGATCATCAGCGCCGTGGTCAGCGCCGGGTTGAGCAGGGTCTGCAAGGGCAGCGGATCGTTCTTCTGCGCCAACTGGTCGCCGGCCCCGGGCCAGACCTTGTAGCCGGAACGGGCCGAGCCCAGGTACTCGAGCTTGTCCGACAGGTCGCCCCAGGTCTTGAGGAAGCTCAGCAGGTTGTCGCGATCCGCCGCGCTCAGTTCCTGGTCCAGGGCGTGGCGGTTGACCGCCTTGGCCAGCAGTGCGGAAAAATGCCCGCGGCTGTCATTGACCGCCTGGCGGATCTGCAGCGCCGGCTGGTTCAAGTCAGGGCGGACCAGGGCATTGCGGCTGGTGTTGACCAGCACCTCCAGCTCCACCCCCAGCTCGCGGCAATAGCCGAGCATCAATTGATGGTGGCTGGGCAGGCGCCCGGCGCCGGCATTGAGGTAGAAACCCTGATCGAAGCGTGCTACTTGCGCGCTGCCATCGCTGTACTCCACCCGATCGCCGCCGCGCACCGTCCAATTGCGCCCGCCGACCCGGTCGCGGGCCTCGAGCAAGGTCACCTTGAACCCGGCCTTGTGCAGTTCGTAGGCACTGACCAGACCGCCGATCCCGGCACCGATCACCACCACCCTGGCGCCCTTGCCCACCGGTGTGGCCGGCAACGAGGCGTAGTTTTCCTCGACCGCCTCGGCATTGCCCGCCATGCCGAACAACCCCATGACCGCGCTTGCCGCCTGGACGCCGCCAACCGCGGCGATACGGGCAATCAATTGTCTTCTGGTCAGTGGCATGCCAGCGCTCCCTGCTGCGGATGGATAGTACGTTCGGTTATAGCCCGGCAACTTGTGCAGTCACTTGGGTCTATGGAAAGCCATCCTAGGGGCGCTTATTTAATAAGAGAAATACATTTTAAGCATATGCAAATATTACTTTGTTTCATATTCACAACAAGAGATTCTGCGTGCCGCGCATAGCCGCAGACGGAGCATTCCCGCCGCTAGTCGCGAGTCGTGGGGCTTGCCGCTGGAGACTCAGCCGCAGCGGCCTGGGCCGCTGCCAGCACCCGCAGCAAATTACCGCCCCAGATCTTCTCCAGGTCGGCTTCGTTGTAGCCCGCCACCAGCAGGCGTTCGCTGATGCGTGGCAGTTGCGTCACATCCTCCAGCCCCTCGACCCCGCCACCGCCATCCCAGTCGGCGCCGATGCCCACATGCTCAGGCCCCACCACGTCGAGGATATGCAGCAGGTGCTTCATGTAGTCGTCGAGGGTCGCCCTGGGTTGCGGGTAACGGGCTTCCACCTGGCGGATGCGCTCGGCCAGGTCCGCCACTTGTCCGGGGCTGAGGCTGGCGGCCAGGCGAAACTCACGGTACAGCGGCCCCAGGGCCTTGGCACGCTCGGGGTTGGGGACAGCGTCGATCAGGTCGCTGGGAAAACTGTTGACCTGCACCACCCCGCCCTTGGCCGCCAGCTGGCGCAAGCGCTGGTCATCCAGGTTGCGTGGATGGTGGGTAATGGCCCTGCTGCTGGAATGGGAAGCGATGATCGGCGCCGTGGACAGGGCCAGCACCTGGTCGAACACCTGGTCCGAGGCATGGGACACATCCAGCAGGATGCCCAGGCGATTGGCCGCGCTCACCAGCTCGCGCCCGGCCGGGCTCAGGCCCCGCCATTGCGGCAAGGCGGTGGCCGAATCGGCGAAATCGTTGTTGGCCGAATGCACCAGCCCCAGCATGCGCAGGCCCAGGCGATGGTAGGTGAGCAGCCGTTGGGGATCGGCCGCCAGGGGCTCGGCGTTCTCCATGCTGATGAACACCACGCGCTGGCCACGGCCGACGATGGCCGGCACATCCTCGGCGCGCAGGGCCAGGGCGAAGTCCTGGGGATGGGCGGCCACCAGGTCGCGGATTCGGGTCAACACCGCCAGGCCGTGCTCGCTGGCCTGGGTCCGGCCTTCGGCGTCGAGCGGCCCCTGGGGCGTGAAGATCGCCCAGAAGCCGCCATCCAGGCCACCCTCGCGCATCCGTGGCAGATCGACCTGGGACAGGTCGTCCTGGTAACGATGGCGCTGGCGGATGTCCCAGCCCGGCCGGGCCAGTTGCATCGGGGTGTCGAGGTGGCTGTCGAGTACGGTCAGGCGTTGGTGCAGGGCCGCGGCGGGCTCCTGGGCCAGTGCCCACGGGCTGGCCAGGGCCAGGGTCAGCAAGGATCGGCGCAGCATGGGGCCTCCAGGGCCGGATGGAAAAACACGCCAGGTCCTCAGCCCCAATGGAAGCTGCGGTCCCAGAGGCCGGAAACATCCAGCGGCTGGGGCAACACCCCGGCCTCGTAGAACAGATCGGCCACGTCCTGCTGGGACTTCACCGCCGCATCGTCCACCGGTTGCAGCAAGCGCGGGCCGCTCTGGGCGCGGTATTGGGCCAGGAACACTTCCCGGGGCATACCGAGGATCTGCGCGCTGCGGGTCGCCCACTCCTCGGGGTGGCTGGCGATCCACTGCCAGGAGCGGTACTCGCGCAGGATGTAGTCGGTGATCGCCGCATGCTTGCGCGGGTCGGCGATGCTCTGCTGGTTGGCGGCGATCACGTAGTTGCCCGACAGGTAGCCTTGCCCGGTCTTGAGCACCCGGGCCCCGGCACGCAGCTCGGCCAGTTGGATGAAGTAGCCGAAGCTGACCCAGGCATCCAGGGCGCCGTTCTGGAACGCGGCGAAACCATCCTGCGGGGTCAGGGCCATGGGCACGATGTCGGCAAAACCCAGCCCCTGCTCCTTCAGCGCCTTGAGTAAAAAGTAATGGGAACTGGTGGAGCGGATGTAGCCGACGCGCTTGCCCTTGAGCTCGGCCACCGACTGCACCGTGGAGCCCTTGGGCACGATGAAGGCCTGGTTGTTGACGTCGCCGGTGAGCACCGCGATCAGCTTCACCGGGGCCTGGTTCTTGATGCCGAAGATCGGTGGGATCTCGCTCATCGGCGAGATGTCCAGGGTGCCGCTGACCAGGGCCTCGAAGCTCAGGTTGCCGCCGGTGAACTCGGCGTACTTGACCTGGTAAGGGGGTGGTTCGATGCCCGCCTGGGTAAAGAAGCTCGGGGCCGCGCCCTTGTAGGTGGCGACGTTCAGGGTGACCCCGGACCAATCGGTGGTGGCTCCCAGCCCCAGGCGCGGCAAGACGCCGGCCAGGCCGGCAAGGGCCGAGAGTTGCAGGAAACGACGACGCTGCATGCTGGCTGTCCTCAATCGAGAAAATCTGCTTCTTCGCGCAGGATGCGCTCGCGGTAGGGCTGGAAACTGAACCAGGCGCCAAACTCGGTGCCCACCTGGCGCGCCGTGTGGCGGGCCACATCATGGGGAATGGGCCGTGGCGTACCGGCAGCCTCGGCCAGTAGTTGGGCCTGGGCGGCGTTGTCCATGGCGATGAAGCGCCAGGCCGCCGCCTCGACGGTCTCGCCCACCGTGAGCAGGCCATGGTTCTGCAGGATCAGCGCCTTGTGCCCGTGCAAGGCGGCGGCGATCCGCGCCCCTTCGCTGGCCTCCAGCACCACCCCGGAGAAGTTGTCGAACAGCGCGTGCCGCTCATAGAAGGCGCAGGCATCCTGGGTCAGCGGGTCCAGCAGGCGACCCAGGCTCGACCAGGCCTTGCCGTGCAACGAATGGGCATGGGCGGCGGCCACCACCTCAGGATGGGCCTGGTGCAGCGCCGCATGGATGGCGAACGCCGCGAGGTTCAACGCGCCCTCGCCTTCGACGATGGCGCCGTCGGGGTCCACCAGCAACAGGTCGGAGACCCGTACATGGCCGAAATACACCCCCACCGGGTTGACCCAGAAATGCTCCGGGTGCTCCGGGTCGCGCACCGTGATATGCCCGGCCCCCCCCATGTCGAAACCCAGACGGGCGAAGACCCGGAACGCCGCCGCCAGGCTCTGCTTGCGTTGCAATCGCTCGAGCTCGACACTGGCTTGGCGCGGCGGGTGCTCCCAGCGAAAAACCGTATGCCCATCGCGGGGCAAGTCATACACCGCGGGACGAAAATGTGCGGTCATATCCACTCTCCTTGAAATGCTCATCAATACCCTGCTCCCGCCTGCCCTTCTGCGGTCTCAAGATCCCCGCGTCTGCTACGCAGCCTTCGGCAGCGGCGACACAAACCGCCATGGGCCTTGCCTGACGATCACCGCAAGACCTAGGCACCGCACGCTAGTAGCCACGCTGGATCTGCACCGGATTTTCCAGCGGCAAACCATCGCCCCAATGCCCGAGGTTGCGCTCCAACAGCCGGGCGATATTCAGGTAGACCCCGGGCGAGTTGGCCGAGGTGTGTGGCGACAGGTGAATCCGTGGATGGCGGTAGAACGGATGCCCCTCGGGCAACGGCTCGGGATCAGCCACATCCAGGCTGGCCAGGCCGATGCGCCCGCTGTCCAGGGCCTTGAGCAGCGCCGGCTGATCGATCAGCGCGCCCCGGGCGATATTGATCAGGTGCAGCCCCGGCTTGGCCATGGCCAGCACATCGGCGTCGACCACCTGGCGGGTCTGCTCGGTCAGCGGCACCGCCAGCAACAGGTGGTCGGCTCGGGAAAACAGTTGCCCCAGGTCGCTCACCGACTCCACCCCGGGCACCTGCAAAGGCTGCGGCGAACGCCGCAGGGCCAGCACCCGCATGCCCAGCGCCAGGGCCTTGGGCGCCAGTTCCCGGGCAATGCTGCCAAAACCGAACAAGCCCAGGGTGCTGCCGGCCACCGCCGCCAGCGGTCGTTGCTGCCAATGTTCGGCGCGCTCGACCCACACCTGGGGCAATCCCTTGGCGGCGGCGAAGATCGCCGCCAGGACGAACTCGGCGATGCTGGACGCAGTGCAGCCCCGGGCACTGGCCACCGGCAGGTGCTCGAACAGCCAGCGGGGAAAGTAATCCAGGCCGGAACTGGCCAGTTGCACGAAACCCAGGCCGAAGGGCCAGCCGGTCGGTGGCTGCGCCGCGTCGCGAAAATCGGCATGGGGCGCGGCCAGCAGCACCTGGATATCCGTGGGCAAGCCGGCGGGAATACCCCGGGGCAGGTCCAGCACCTCGATCCCGGGCAGCCACTGGCGCAATTGCCGGTTGAAGGCTGCGTCGAGCTGGCTGGCGATGCGCGTCACGCCTGGGCTCCACGGCTGGGCAAGGCGAACGCGGCACGCCCCACCGCGCCGAGGATGGCGTCGTTCTGCGGCGTATGGATGCGGCTGCACAGCACATCGCGATAGTGGCGCTCGATGGGATTGCCCCGGGCCAGCCCCGGGTTGCCGATGGCCTCGATCCCCAGTTCCACCGCACTGATGGCGTTGCTGGTGACCAGGTACTTGACCTGGGTGGCCTCGCTGGCGGCGATCCGCCCTTCGGCGGCGGCGTCGAGCAGTACCCGGTTGTTCAGCAACAAGGCATCGATACGCCCGATCAGTTCCTGGAAACGCGGCAGGCTCGACAGCGGCGCGCCGAGGTTGGCCGGGGCCCGTTGAGCGAGCCAGCCCAGCAACCAGTCGCGGGCGGCACGGGCCACCCCGTCGTAGATCGCCGACAGCAAGACCGCCAGCCAGAGCACGCCCTTGCTGTCCAGCTCCGAAGGTCGCGGGACGTTGGCCAGCTGGATGTCCACCGCCTGCTCCAGGGGCACGAACACCTCATCGAAGATTACATCGTGGCTGCCGGTGGCACGCATGCCCAGATGGTCCCAGGTTTCCTCGATGCGGATGCCCGGGCTGTCACGGTGCACCAGCCAGGTGCCCACGCGGGGCTCGGGCTCGTCGCTGCGGGCCCACACCGCCAGCCAGGTCAGCCCGGGAATGCCGGTGGAGTAGATCTTGCGACCGCTGAGCGACCAACCGCCCTCGACCCGCCGCGCCAGGGTGGCCGGCAGGCCGCCACGAGCGGGAGTGCCCAGGTCCGGCTCGACCCGCAACGCATTGATCAGGGCTCCGTCCTGCACCGCTTCGCGGGCCACTTGCTGGCGCAGGTGCAGGGGCCAGGCGGTGTTCTGCTGCAGGCGCGTGTGCTGCAAATACTGCATCACCAACACCAGGGCGGTGGAAGGTTCGCCCTGGGCCACGGCGCCGATCACCCGCCGCGCCTGGGCCAGGGTCGCCTCGCTGCCGCCCAGGGCCCGGGGTACGGTCAAGGCCAGCAAGCCATGCTGGTGCAGGCGTTGCAGGTTGGCATGGGGAAACTCGCTGTGGCGATCATAGTGGGCCGCCGTGGCGGCAAACTCCTCGCTCAACTGCTGCAGCAGGTCGGCGAACGCTACGGAGTCCAGCTCAAGGGGCGCCGCAGTGGCGATGGATGGTTCGGTGCAAAGGCTCATCGGCTGGCAATCCTGCTCAGTGGTGGGGCAACAAGGGAGGCCGGTTCGGCCTCGGTTTCGACGCCCAGTAATTGCAGCAACTGCCCACGCAGTTGCTGGAACCCGGGAAGGCCGGCCTGGCGCGGGCGCGGCAGGCGGATCGGCAGTTGTTCGGCAATGCGCCCGTTGGCCAGCACCAGCACGCGATCGGCCAGCAGCAGGGCTTCATCGACATCGTGGGTCACCAGCAGCACCGCCGGGGCATGGGCCTGCCACAGGCGGATGATCAACCGATGCATGCGGATCCGCGTCAGCGCGTCGAGGGCGGCAAAGGGTTCGTCCAGCAACAACAGCTGCGGCTCACGCACCAGGGCCCGGGCGAGGGCCACACGCTGGGCCTCGCCACCGGACAAGGTGCCGGGCCAGGCCTGCAACCGATGGGCCAGGCCCACTTCCTCCAGCGCCGCCTGGGCCCGCTGGCGCACCTGCTCGCCCCGCACGCCGAGGGCGACGTTGCGCCAAACGCGCTTCCAGGGCATCAAGCGTGGCTCCTGGAACACCGCGGCCATGGCCGTCGGTACCTGCAAGCGCCCGGCGTCGATGGGTTCCAGGCCGGCCAGGGCGCGCAACAAAGTGGTCTTGCCCGAACCGCTGCGGCCCAGCAGGGCGACGAACTCTCCCGGGGCGATGTCCAGGTCCAGTTCGTCGAGTACCGCCTGCCCGGCGAAGCGCCGGGTGATGCCACGGCCTTCGACAGCGGTCAGCGAATGGCCCGCTGCGGTCGGGCCCGATAGCGAAGATGACAGGTGCATGGCTCAACTCCTGATGAAAGTCGGCCGCCAGGCCAGGGCGAAACGTTCAAGGCCCCGTACCAGGGCATCGATGCCCAGGCCGAGCACGCTGTAGACCAGCAGGCAGATCACGATCACGTCGGTGCGCATGAAGTCCCGGGCGTCGTTGACCAGGTAGCCGATGCCGGCGCTGGCGTTGATCTGCTCCACCACCACCAGGCCCAGCCAGCTGATGCCGAAGGCGTAGCGCAAGCCGACGAAGAACGCCGGCAGGGCCCCGGGCAGGATCACGTGGGCGATCAGTTCCCAGCGCTTGAGGCCTAGCAGGGTCGCGGCCTCCACCAGCTTGGGATCGAGGCTGCGGATGCCGGAGAACAGCGTGAGGTAGATGGGAAAGGTGGTGCCCAGGGCGATCAGGGCGATCTTGGGCGTCTCGCCAACCCCAAACCAGAGGATGAACAGCGGCACGATGGCCAGGAACGGCAGGGTACGCAGCATCTGCATCGGCGAGTCGATGGCCAGCTCGCCACCGCGCGACAGGCCGGCCAACAGGGCGAGCAGCGTACCGAGGCTGACGCCGATGGCCAGGCCAGCGAAAGCGCGCTTGAGGGATACCCACAGATGCCCGCCCAGTTCACCGCTGCCCAGCATCTGCCACAGGGTGGCACCGATGGTGCTGGGGGCGGCGATGACCCGCGCCGGCAACAAACCGGTGCGCGCGGCCAATTCCCACAGCAAGAGCAGCAGCAAGGGGCTGGCCAGGCGTAGCAGCAGTTGCACCAGGGCCCGATATCCAGGGCTTGCGGTCCAATGGCCGGAGACTTTGAGCGGGGCTTGCGCAGGCATTTCAATATCCCTATTTCAGCGCGTTCGAATCCCATGCTAACTACATAAAAAACGTCCGTGAAATTCGTTTTGGTTCTAATTTAATATACATATATTGCATTAACTGGCAATTGAGATATGCAATTCACTTGCAAATCAGCGAGCTATCCGCCCCGTTCAGGACGGTGACTGGCCGACACGGGCGGCCACCATTTCGCCGAACATGCTCACAGGCTCCTGGAGGTTGCCGAGGAAGCGCGGATGGATCAGCCACAGGTCGATCACCGGCTTGAAATCACTGACCGGCACGATCTCCAGCTTGTCCCGGTGGCTGCTGTTTTCCAGCAACGGCAGCGGCACCAGGCCATACCCCAGGCCATTGGCGATCAACCCCAGTTGCAGCTCGGTGCCGAAGGTCTCCAGGTTGATCTGCAGCGACAGGCCCTGTGCACTCAGGGCCCGTTGCAGGCCAGCACGGAAACCGCAGCCATCGGGATTGAGCACCCAGCCGCGCTGGTAACAATCGGCAAGCTTGCAGGAACGCTTGCGCGCTTCGCCCCGGGCCGCCACGACCACCAGGTTCATGCTGCCCAGGGAGCGCCCCACCACCGCCTCGGGAAACACCTTGCCGGCAGGAAACAGCGCGGCCACCACATCCAGCTCGCCGTTCTCGACCTTGCCCAGCAGGTGGCTGCCCCAACCGGTGGCCACCGAGGTTTGCAACTGCGGGTAGAGGGCCTTCAACTGGCTCAGGGCATCGAGCAGCACCACATCGCCAATGGTCTGTGGCACGCCGATGCGCAGGGCGCCGCTGGGGGCGCCGTCACTGGCCACCAGCTCGTTCAGCGCATCGATGCTGCGTAGCACCTCCAGGCACTGGCCATACACCCTGAGGCCCATGCTGGTGGGCTTGAGCGGCTTGGTATTGCGATCCAGCAGCTCGACCCCGAGCGCCTCCTCGAAGTTCTGCACCCGGCGGGTGATGGCCGGCTGGGTCAGTTGGAGGGCGTCGGCCGCCTGGCTGATGGTCTGGCAGCGGATCACCGCCACGAACGCGTTCAGATCATCTATCTTCATTCTTTTTTCGCATAATAAATGACTGGAAAAATGTTCGATAAGAATAATACCTTTTAGCTCGACCGTGTAGTTCGTGTCGTTCGTCCTGTGTCCACGGAGGGAACCCATGCCCCACAACGCCTCGACCGTCTCCATCGCCTCACCCAACCTGGCCCGCCTGCGCGGCTTCATCGGCGACCTGGCCGAACTGCTCGACAGTCATCCCGACGAAGTCCGGGTCCTGGACCAGGGCGCGGCCTTGCTGCAACGCCTGGTAAGCCAGGACGACTGGCTGCCCGACGCCTTCGCCCAGGCCGACCCGCAGCGCTACCAGCAATTCCTGCTGCACACCGACTCGCGCCAGCGCTTCTCCATCGTCAGCTTCGTCTGGGGCCCGGGCCAATGCACGCCGATTCATGACCACCGCACCTGGGGCCTGATCGGCATGCTGCGCGGCGCCGAGGACTCCCAGGGCTTCGAGCGCCTGGCCGACGGCCGCCTGCGACCTGCCGGCTCACCGGTGCGCCTGGTGCCGGGCCAGGTGGAAGCGGTGTCGCCGCGTATTGGCGATATCCACCAGGTGACCAACGCCCATGCCGACCGGGTGTCCATCAGCATCCATGTCTACGGCGCCAACATCGGCGCGGTGCGGCGTGGGGTGCATGACCTGGACGGTCACGAGAAGCTCTTCATCTCCGGCTATTCCAATACCTTGCTGCCCAACCTCTGGGACCTGTCGAAGGAGCCCCTGCAATGACCGATTTCCCGACCCGCCGCCCGGCACAGATCCGCCAGGCCTTGCTCGAACGCCAGGAACTGGCCCTGGTGGACGTGCGTGAAGAAGCGCCCTTCGCCGAGGCCCATCCGCTGTTCGCCACCAACATCGCGCTGTCGAAACTGGAGCTGGAGGTGTATGCGCGCATCCCCAGGCGCGATACCGCCATCACCCTCTACGACCAGGGCGAAGGCCTGGCCGAACGCGCCGCAACCCGCCTGCGGCAACTGGGCTACAGCGATGTCGCCCTGCTCGCAGGCGGCCTCGACGGTTGGCACAACGCCGGGGGCGAGTTGTTCAAGGACGTCAACGTGCCGAGCAAGGCCTTTGGCGAACTGGTGGAGACCGAGCGCCACACGCCATCGCTGGCTGCCGAGGAGTTGCAGGCCCTGCTCGATCAGCAAGCCGACCTGGTGGTGCTCGATGCCCGGCGCTTCGACGAGTACCAGACCATGAGCATCCCTGGCAGTACCAGCGTGCCCGGGGCCGAGCTGGTGCTGCGGGTCCGTGAACTGGCGCCCGATCCGCAAACCCGGGTGGTGGTCAATTGTGCCGGGCGCACCCGCAGCATCATCGGCACCCAATCGCTGGTGAACGCCGGTATTCCCAACCCGGTGGCGGCCCTGCGCAACGGCACCATCGGCTGGACCCTCGCCGGCCAGGCCCTGGAACACGGCCAGCAGCGGCGCCTCACCACACACGTCGGCGCCCACCGCGCACAAGCCCAGGCCGCGGCCCGGGCGGTGGCCGACCGGGCCGACGTGGCGCGCATCGACCTGGCCCAGTGGCGCCGCTGGCAGGCCGAACCCCAGCGCACCAGCTACCTGTTCGATGTGCGCAGCCCGGAAGAATTCGCCGCCGGCCACCTGCCCGGCGCCCGCTCCACCCCAGGCGGCCAGCTGGTGCAGGAGACCGACCATTTCGCCAGCGTGCGCGGCGCGCGCCTGGTGCTGGTGGACGACGATGGCGTGCGGGCCAACATGAGCGCTTCATGGCTGGCGCAGATGGGCTGGCAAGTAGCCGTGCTCGACGGCTTGCGGGGCAGCGACTTCAGCGTGCGCGGGCCGTGGCAGGCACCGTTGCCAGACAGCCCGGTAGTCGAGGAAATCAGCCCGCGGACCCTGGCCGACTGGCTGCGCGAGCCCGGCACCCTGGTGCTGGATGTCACTGCCAGCGCCAATCATGTGCAACGCCATATCCCTGGCGCCTGGTGGGTACTGCCCAGCCAGTTGGCCCAGGCCCTGGAGCGCCTGCCGCCACCCGAGCGCTTCGTCCTGACCTGTGGCAGCAGCCTGCTGGCGCGCTTCGTCGTACCGCACTTGCAGGCCCTGACCCAACGCCCGGTGTTCGTTCTCAGCGGCGGCACAAGCGCCTGGATCGAAGCCGGATTGCCCCTGGAAGAAGGCCAGCAGCGCCTGGCCTCGCCACGCATCGATCGCTACCGGCGCCCTTATGAAGGTACCGATAATCCCCGGGAAGCCATGCAGGCCTACCTGGACTGGGAGTTCGGCCTGGTGGCGCAGCTGGGACGCGATGGCACCCATGGATTCTTCGTGATCTGAAGGCAGCCAACGGCTTGTCGGCGCGGGTCGACAAGCCATTGCGGGGGGCTGATGGGCACCTGGAAAGTGCCATCAAATGGCCAAGTGACAAATAGCAATAATTCTCGATATCATTCGCGACCTCCTGCCCACCGCGTCGTCAAGAAGGATATCCATGTCTCGCCCCAAGCCCGACTCTGTGTCGGCGGACTCTGTTCGCGGGTTCTATGCGGACATCCTGCATTTCCTGCGTAAACGGACGGACAACGCCAACGACGCGGCGGACATGACCCAGGACGTATTCACCCAATGGCTCGATTACCGTGACCGGGCCCAGGTGGAGCAGCCCCGGGCCTTCCTGTTCCAGATGGCCCGCAACCTGTTGCGCGATCACTGGCGACGCCAGCAGGTGCGCAGCAAGGTGCACCAGGACGCCCATCCCGAAGAAAGCTTCGACAGCGAACCGCTGGCCGACGAACAGCACGAGCCGCTGCCTGCTGCCCAGCGCCTGCAACGCCTGGAACAATTGAAAGAAGTCCTTGCCCAACTCTCGCCGCGCCGCCGCGAAGCCCTTATGCTGCACCGCTTCGAAGGGTTGAGCCAGGCACAGATTGCCAAGCGCATGGGAATTTCCGTCAGCATGGTGGAAAAACACATCGCCTTTGCCCTGCTGCATTGCAAGCAGCATCTACAACGAGAAAACGGCAAGGAGCTGCCTGAATGACCCGCTTTCCCGGCAACCATGACGACCCCGGCACCGCACAGATCGATAGCGAGGCCGCCGGTTGGTTCGCCCGTAACCGCAACTCCCCGGACCGCGCTACCCGCAAGGCCTTCGAAGCCTGGATGGCGCACCCGGCCCATGCCCGGGCCTATGCCGAATTCGAAGAGTTGTGGGTCGACCTGGCGCAATTGCAGCAACTGAGCAAGCCGATTGCACTGCCCCAGCGCAGGAGCCCGGTCTGGCGTCCGGCACTGGCGGTGGCCGCTGCCGTGCTGTGCACGGTGCTGGCAGTCAACCTCGGCACGTCCAGGACACCCTACGTCCAGCAGGTCGCGGCCCAGGAACAGGGGGCACGAGCCTTCAAGCTCCCCGATGGCAGCACCTTGTACGTCAACGCCAATACCCAGGTGCAAATCGACTTCAGCGCACAACAGCGCGATATCTACTTGCAACACGGCCAGTTGTACCTGGAGGTCGCCGCCGACAAGGAGCGACCGCTGTGGGTGCACAGTGGCGCGGCCAAGGTACGGGTCGTTGGCACGGCCTTCGATGTGCGCCGTGGCCAACGCCAGCTGGTGGTCAGCGTCGCCCACGGGCAAGTAGCCTTCAGCCCGGACGGGCGCCCCGCCGAACTGGCCTTGCTCGGTGCCCGGCAACAGGCCATCTACGACCTGCAAAAAGGCACCTTGCGCCAGCAGTCCCTGGATCAAGACGACGTGGCGGACTGGCGTAGCGGGCGCCTGGCCTTTCGCAACCGCGACCTGGCCAGCCTGGTGGACGAGTTGAACCTGTACCGGCGCCAGCCAGTGCAACTGGCCGAGGGCCCCCTGGGTGCCTACAAGGTCTCGGGCAATCTGGACGTCAACGATCCGGACGCCCTGATCAAGGCCCTGCCCGCGCTGATCCCGGTCAAAACCGTGGCCCAGGCCAATGGCCAGTTGAAGATCGAAGCCCGCTGAAGCTCACACATGAGAATATTTTGCATTTGCACATGAGGTTTTTTTTCACTGCCGCGTCTTCCTCCCGTCTGCGATTTGTCCGCAGCGCTTTTCTGGCCTTTAAGCCGCTCTGGGGGAAGTCATGTTTCGCGCGCTCTTGCCTGTACCGTTAGTCCGTACCCGTCCGACCCTGCTGGCCGCCTGCCTGGCGTTGAGCCTGCAGGCCCACGCCGGATCACTCCATTTCCAGTTGCCGGCGCAGCCCCTGGCCGCGTCCCTGAGCCAGATCGCTCAGCAAGCGAAAATCCAGCTGCTGTTCGACGAGCAACTGCTGCGCAATGCCAAGGCGCCAGCCCTGCAAGGTGACTTCAGCCCGGAAGAGGCGATCCGCCAGCTGCTGCGCAACGGCCAATTCAGCCTGGTCAAGGTCGACAACACCTATATCGTGCGTCCCGCCGAAACCAGCCAGAGCAGCGGCTCGGCCCTGCAACTGGGAGCCACGAGCGTGATCGGCAACGGCTCGGTGGTGGACTCCTCCAGCGTCGGCCGCTCGACCTTGAATCAGGCAGAAATCGACCGCCACCAAGCCACCAACGTGGTCAGCCTGATCGACACCCTGCCCGGCGTGACCCTGGGCGGCTCGCTCAAGCCCGGAGGCCAGACCATCAATATTTGGGGCCTGGGAGATGCCGAAGACGTACCGATGAGCGTCGACGGTGCCACCAAGAGCGGCTTCGAGCGCTACCAACAGGGGTCGATCTTCATCGAACCAGAGCTGATCAAGCGCATCGAGGTGGAAAAAGGCCCGCACTCGCCCGAGACCGGCAACGGCGGTTTCGGCGGCACCGTGCACATGGAGACCAAGGATGCCCCGGACCTGCTGAAGGAAGGCCGCAACACCGGCGCCATGGTCAAGTACGGCTACAGCAGCAACAGCCACGAGCAGGCCTACACATCGGCGGTCTATGGCCGTACCGACGATGGCCGCTTCGATGCCCTGGCCTATTGGACCAAGCGCGATGGCGACGACATGAAGCTGGCCAGCGCCCAGCCGGACCCGGACAACGCCTACCCGATCAATCCCAAGCGCCTGCCCAATACCGCCCAGGACCTGGAAGGCCAGCTGTTCAAGCTGAACATGCAATTGACCGACGAGCAGCGCCTGGGCTTCAGCTACATGCGCTCAGAGAGCGACATTTGGGCCCCCTTCTCGGCCAAGAGCTACCCAACGCCGCCACGCAAGAACGATGTCGACCGGCTCGGCTATGACGATGCCGTCAAGCGCTACCTGGCCCAGCGCAACACCGTCGACACCACCTGGATCGCCAAGTACCAGTACACCCCGGTGGACAACCCGTGGATCGACTTCGAAGCCAAGTACTCCAACTCCGACACCGACCAGACCGATGAGCGCGGCCCGAACGCCTTCATCCAGCCCTCCTCTGGCGGACGCAAGATCACCGTCGGCTACGAGGACAAGATCCTCGCCTTGAAGAACACCAGTCGTTTCAGTACCGGACCGCTGGAGCACGCCCTGACCAATGGCATCCAAATCCGCAAGCACACCCGCGAGGTGGACATGTGGATGCCGGGCAAGATGTACGGCACTCCCAACTACAACAACGGCTACTACCAACCGGGTTTCATGCCCCATGGCAAGGTCGACAACAACGCCTTCTATATCCAGGACGCCATCTCCCTGGGCGATTTCACCCTGACCCCATCGCTGCGCTACGACTATGTGCGCAACCGCGGGCAGAAAAACGACGCACCGATCTACAACAGCCCCAATCCGGTGGTGGGCCACGACTACAGCGCCAAGACCTACACCGGTTGGTCGCCACGCCTGTCGGCATTCTGGACGGTGAACCCGCAACTGGCGCTGTTCGCCGACTACAGCCAGACCTGGCGTGCCCCGGTGATCGACGAGCAATACGAAGTCCAGGCCCCGGGTAGCACTCGCTCCTCCACCAGCCGCAACTTGGACCCGGAGCGCATCACCGCGCTGCGCGGCGGCAGCATCCACAGCTTCGCCGACGTGCTGGCCCAGGGTGACCGGGTGCAAGTGCGCACCACGGTGTTCCAGAACAAGATCAAGGACGAGATCATGAAGAACCTCGGGATTGGTTGTCCCGAGCAATTGAGCACCGGTGCAAGCATCCGAGATGTGTGCAACCAGCCGACGATCGGGGTCTATCGCAACATCGGCGACCTGACCATCAAGGGCTTCGAGGTCGAGAGCTTCTACGACTCCAACTACCTGTTCGGCTCGCTCTCCTACTCCTGGATCACCGGCAAGCATGAAGGCGCCTACAGCAACCCCTGGGGCCCGAACGTCTGGGCCCGGGACATCCCGCCACGCAAGTGGGTCGCCACCCTGGGGGTGAAGATCCCGCAGTGGGATGCGCAAGTGGGCTGGCAAGGCCAGTGGGTGCGCCAGACCGACCGGGTGCCCAGCGATATCTACCCCGGCGGCGTAGCCAGCGCCATGGGCGACTCGTACTGGAACCAGTACAAGAACGACCGCTACAACGTGCACGGCCTGTTCGCCAACTGGAAACCCCAGCAGCCCTACCTCAAGGGCACCGAGGTCAACTTCACCCTGGACAACATGTTCAACCGTGACTATCGCCCACCGCTGAGCGGCGAAAACGCCTCGAGCCTGGGCCGCAACGCCAAGATCAGCGTGACGCGGTTCTTCTGAAGGCCTTCGCCTGGCACAGCACGCTGCGCCAGGCGAAGCACCACCGATGTATTGCAAACCTTTAGCTTCGCCCTCCCACTGGCCCTCCCTGGGCTAGGATCGACCTCCCCCCTGAAAACCGTTGGAATGCCTTTGGGCGCTTTCAGCCAACGCCCCATTGACCGCGTACGAACATTATCGTACAAACAGGCAAGCATCATGGACAGAGGCTTCAGGAAGGTCAGGCGGGACCTGATCAATGCACTACAGAGCGGTAACTATCTGCATGCCGCACGCGGCTCGATCGAGGTCAAGAACCTGCTGGCCACCGGCGAGGTTTCGGCCGGCCAACTGATCGAGGTCATCGTCGCCTGCAAGGGCACCGACCACCAGTGCAGTGCCCACCACAGCGCCCCGGACCTTGCCGTCCATGTGCTGAGGAAGGCGGGCTGGTACATCAAGTTCTACTTTATCGAGCCAGATGCGTGGTTCATCAGCGTTCACCGATGAGGACAACCCATGAAACTCTATCTGCAGGGCGACCGGGGCAAGGCACTTTGTGAGCATTGCCAGCAGGTCGTGGGCATTACCTACACCCGGCGCGACGTGCCCTTCAGCGACGGCAACGGCCAGGCCCGGGAGATCCTGGTGGGGGTCTGCGATCAGTGCGCTACCACGGTAGCCATTCCCCCCCAGTCGACCCCGGCGATCAAGGAAGCGCGCCGCCAGCAACTGACCTCCATCGAGGCGCGGCTGCCTGCGGTCTACCTCGACGTGCTGGACGCCGCGATGCACTCGGTGGCCGAGGACGCCGGGGTGCAGATGCGCAAGCTGTTCTTCAGCTACTACTTCAGCGCCCCCCTTGTACCTGCCCTGGAACAAGTGCACGACGGCTTCGCCCAGTACCTGGCCCAACAGGCCGAGGTCCGCCAGATACCTGCCGTGAATGCAATGAAACGCCTGTCGCTTAAGGTGAACCACTATGTGGCCGAGGATCTCGCGCGCCTGCTGCAGGCGACGCGGATGACCCAGACCGAACTGCTCAAATCACTGATCGCGCAGATTCGCCTGGATGTGCTCGAAGGCGGCAACCCGGCGGTGATCGCCGACCTGCGCCAGCTGGTGCGCCTGGGGCTGTGACCTTCAGCCTTGAGCAGAGGCCCTGTAGCCGCTGTCGAGCTTGCGAGGCTGCACAAAGGTCCGCAGGACCTTGCTTGGCCATCTACAGCGCAGACCTTGCCCCCTTCGGGGCGTGCGCAGCTTCGCAGGCTCAGCAGCGGCTACAGGTCATCGGTTGAGGCGAACCAGGTTGAGATCCGGGGCGCTGCTGCGCCGCTGGCTCAGGTAGCGGGTGCAGCTGACCCGCAGGAAGGAGGCGAAGTTCACCACCTCGCCACGGTAGTCCATGACCTCTTCATAGAGCTTGGCGATCAGCTGGTTGGTGGTCATGCCGTCCACCTCGGCGATCTCGCTGAGGATGTCCCAGAACTGGTTTTCCAGGCGCAGGGTGGTGACCACGCCACGAATACGCAGCGAGCGCGAACGCGATTCGTAGAGGATCGGGTCAGCCTTGACGTACAGCTCGCACATGGCGTGGCACTCGCTTACAGGGTGATCCGGGTGCCCAGCAGGCCGAGGAAACCGGCCAGCCAGCTGGGGTGGGCCGGCCAGGCCGGGGCGGTCGCCAGGTTGCCCTGGACATGGCCTTGCGTCACGGGGATATCGATATAGGTGCCCCCCGCCAGCCGCACTTCCGGGGCGCAGGCCGGGTAGGCGCTGCATTCACGGCCTTCGAGGATGCCTGCCGCGGCCAGCAGTTGCGCGCCATGGCACACCGCAGCAATCGGCTTGCCGGCCCGGTCGAACTCCTTGACCAGTTGCAGGACCTTTTCATTCAGTCGCAGGTATTCCGGGGCACGGCCACCGGGGATCAGCAGCGCGTCGTAGTCGCTGGACTGCACCTTGGCGAAATCGAAGTTCAGGGCGAACAGGTGCCCAGGCTTCTCGCTGTAGGTCTGGTCGCCCTCGAAGTCGTGGATCGCCGTGCGCACGGTCTGCCCGGCGCTCTTGTCCGGGCAGACGGCATGCACTGTATGCCCGACCATCTGCAGTGCCTGGAACGGCACCATCACTTCGTAGTCTTCGACGTAGTCGCCAACCAGCATGAGGATCTTTTTCGCGGCCATGGAGTGGACTCCCTTCAAGGAAACACGTGGACAGAAGAAGTACTCAAGGTAGTCGCAATCGGCCGGGCCGGGTAATAGCCAGGTACTACAGCTGCAAGCCACACGCGGCAAGCTGCAAGCTTCTCGCTTGCAGCCATCCACTGGCGCTTACAGCTGCTTGTCTGCCTTGAGCAGGGTCTCCAGGCAGTGTTCGCTGATGCGGTAGAAAGCCTTGAGTTCGTCGATCCGCGCCAACAACTGGGTCGGGTCCTGGGGTTCGACGCGCTTGACCGCGAGGATCATCTTGTTCTTGTTGGTGTGCTCCAGGGAGATGAACTCGAAGACCTTGGTTTCGTAACCACAGGCTTCGAGGAACAGCGCCCGCAGGCTGTCGGTGACCATCTCCGCCTGCTGCCCCAGGTGCAGGCCGTATTGCAGCATGGGCTTGAGCAACGCCGGGCTCTGGATCTGCTGGCGGATCTGCTTGTGGCAGCACGGCGAGCACATGATGATCGCCGCCCCGGAGCGGATGCCGGTGTGGATCGCATAGTCGGTGGCGATGTCGCAGGCATGCAGGGCGATCATCACTTCCAGTTCGCTGGGGGCCACGCTGCGCACGTCACCGCACTTGAACACCAGGCCCGGATGCTCCAGGCGCTGCGCGGCGGCGTTGCACAGGGTCACCATGTCCTCGCGCAGCTCGACCCCGGTGACTTCGCCCTGGGCCTTGAGGGTATTGCGCAGGTAGTCGTGGATGGCGAAGGTCAGGTAGCCCTTGCCGGAACCGAAGTCCGCCACCCGCACCGGCTGCGCAAGGTCGATCGGCGAGCTGCCCAGGGCATGGCTGAACACCTCGATGAACTTGTTGATCTGCTTCCACTTGCGCGACATCGCCGGAATCAGCTCGTGCTGCTTGTTGGTCACGCCCAGGTCGGCGAGGAACGGCCGGTCCAGGTCGAGGAAGCGGTTCTTCTCGCGGTTGTGCTCGGCGGACGGCACATCGCGCTGGGTTTGCGGCTTGCCCTTGAACAGCGAGCTCTTGCCCTTCTTGCTGTATTCCAGCTGGACCTCATCGGTCAGGGTCAGCAAATGGGCGTTCTTGAACGAAGCCGGCAGCAGCTCGGCGATGGCGGCAATGCCTTCGTCCAGGGAGAAGTTCTTGGTGATATCGCGGGTCTTGTAGCGATAGACGAAGGACAGGCACGGCTGTTCCTTGACCGTCAGCTGCTTGATGATCAGCCGTTGCAGGTCCGCCTCGGCGCCCACGTGCTTGGCCAGTACCAGCTTGATGAAGGCGTTTTGCGCCAGGCTGGTCTCCAGCAATTGCAGGAACTGGGCATGGTGGTCCGGCGCGGGCCGGACGGAAGGTGCGGTGACGGACATGGGGCTGGAGCCTCGGGCGGTGCGGGGAGCGAATCGGGAAATGGCGGGTATTTTAGGGGGGATGAGCCGTCGGGGCACGGAGTTATTGACCCGACGGCGCAGATTCTTCAGCAACCGAGCCCTCAGGGCTCAGTTGAGCACCACCAGGCGGTTGGGCAGCTCGTTGCGCGATTGGGTCAGCGGTACGTGCTCCTTGAGCAGCTCGCCACTGGACGCGATGCAGTCGAGAAAGCCCTGCAAGGTCTGGCCCTGCTTCACCTGCTGGGTAAAGGCCTGGACAATAGCGTGCCAATTCTTGTTGTCCAGGCGCCTGGAGATGCCTTCGTCCACCAGGATCTCCACATAGCGCTCGGCTTCGCTGACGAAGATCAGCACCCCGGTACCGCCCACGGTGTGGTGCAGGTTCTGTTCGAGGAACTGGCGCCGGGCCAGGTTCGAGGCACGCCAGTGGCGCACCGAACGCGGAATCAACCGGGTGGTAATCCGCGGCAGGCGGAACACCAGGCACAGCACGATAAAGGTCGCCCACTGCGCCAGCAGCAACAGGTGCATGTTCAGCCAGCCGGTGGCGTAGTGCACCAGTCCCGGTACCACCAGCGCCAGCAGGCTGGCCCAGAGCAGCGGGATGTAGGCGTAATCGTCGGCCCGGGCGGCCAGCACCGTCACCAGTTCGGCGTCGGTCTGCTGTTCCACCCGGGCGATGGCTTCGGCCACCTGCCGTTGTTCGAATTCACTGAGTAATGCCATGTCGTTAGATTTCCGCTTTTTATTGTCAGTTACCAGCCGCCGGAGGAGCCACCACCGCCAAAGCTGCCGCCTCCGCCACTGAAGCCGCCGCCACCGCCGGACCCGCCACCAAAACCGCCGAAGCCACCGCCTCCGCCGCCACCGCGCCCGCTGGTGGTGGAGATCAAACCGAGCGCCTGCGCCACCATGACCACCAGGATGAACAGCAGCACCAGGAAGATGAACAGCAACGGGTGACGCTGGACAAAATCGTCCTGAGCGCTGCTCTCACCCGTGCCGTAAGCGGTGGCAGGCTCATCCAGCGGCGTGCCGCCCAGCACCAGGAGCATCGCCGAAACCCCGTCGCTGATGCCCTTGCTGAACTGCCCGTTCTTGAACGCCGGGGTGATGACCTGGTTGATGATCACCGAGGCCTGGGCATCGGTCAGGCGATCTTCCAGGCCATAGCCCACTTCGATGCGCAGCTTGCGCTCATCCCGGGCAACGATCAGCAGCGCGCCGTTGTTCTTGTCCTTCTGGCCAATGCCCCAGTGGCGCCCCAGCTGGTAGCCATAATCCTCGATGGTGGCGCCCTGCAGGCTCGCCAGGGTCACCACCACCAATTGTTCACTGGTGGCCTGCTCATGGGCCGCAAGTTCCTGGGTCAACTGGGCGCGCGTGGCCGGCTCGAGCATCTGCGCATCGTCCACCACCCGCCCGCTCAGGGCCGGGAACTTCAGCTCGGCCTGTGCCGAAATTGCCAAGACCCAGAGCAACAGCACCAGGCCGATTTTATAGAGTCGCATCAGCACCTCGTCCTCAATGACTTTTCACTTGCACTACCAACTGCCGGATGCCCCGCCACCGCCAAAACTGCCACCGCCGCCCCTGAAACTATCCGAATCGGAACTTGAGCCGGAACTCGAACTGCCGGAGTCGAACCAGTCGAATGAACTGCTCGATCCCGAATCACGCTCGGCCCTGGGTTCACGTGTGGGCGGATCATCGCTGGCACGGCCTGGTTCACGAAGCCAGTATCGCGCCCAGGGGCAAGACGGCGAACACCAGGAAGAACAACACCTTGAACCACCACATCCATTCGATCTGCTGGTACCAGCTCTGCACCACCCAGCGGTGCGCCAGCATCCGCGTGCTGTTGGGCTCCAGCAGACGCACGATGGAGGTGGTGCCGGTAATGATCCCGGAGGAGTACAGCTCATCCTTGAAATACGGAATGATCGAGTCGTTGATAATGAGGTGCGCCCAGATATCGTCGATCCGCCCTTCCAGGCCGTAGCCCACTTCGATCCGCACCTTGCGATCATCCTTGGCCACCAGCAGCAGGACTCCGTTGTTCTTGTCCTTTTGGCCGATACCCCAGTGCCGCCCCAGTTGCAGGCCGAACTCCTCGATGCTGTAGCCGCCCAGGCTCGGCACAGTGACCACCACCACCTGGTCGGTGGTGCTCTGCTCGAGCCGTTCGAGCATCTGCGTCAGATAGACCTGCGCCGAAGGCGTGAGCATCTGCGCGGTGTCCACCACCCTGCCCGTCAGCTTGGGAAACAGGCTTTCAAGCGGCACCGCTGTCGCAGTGGCCGGTGCGGGCTCGACCTGGACAGTGGATTGCGCCGAACGCAACTGCACCCCATCCGTGGGCGTTGGCCCTGGTTGCTGCGCCAGTACGGCGCCACTCACCAGCCATAGCCACAGCAGCGCGCCTCGCAGCACGCGCTGCCCGTGGTTCATCAGAACTTCACTTGCGGGGCCTTGTCAGCGTCGGGGCTGGTGGCCTCGAACGACTCACGCACCGGCAGGTCGCTGTACATCAAGCTGTGCCAGAGACGACCGGGGAAAGTACGGATCTCGGTGTTGTACTTCTGCACTGCCAGGATGAAATCGCGACGGGCCACGGCGATGCGGTTCTCAGTACCTTCAAGCTGGGACTGCAGGGCCAGGAAGTTCTGGTTGGCCTTGAGGTCCGGGTAGCGCTCGGACACCACCATCAAGCGACTCAGGGCACCGCTGAGCTGATCCTGGGCTTGCTGGAACTGCTTGAGCTTTTCCGGGTTGTCCAGGGTCTTGGCGTCCACCTGGATCGAGGTCGCCTTGGCCCGCGCCTCGACCACCGCGGTCAGCGTCTCTTCCTCATGCTTGGCGTAGCCCTTGACGGTCTCCACCAGGTTGGGGATCAGGTCGGCACGGCGCTGGTACTGGTTCTGTACCTGGCCCCAATCGGCCTTGACCTGCTCGTCCAGGGTCGGGATGTTGTTGATGCCACAGCCGCTGAGCAGGCTGGTGAGCAGCAACAGGGCGGCGACGGGCCAGCTCGAGCGCAGGCTTTGGGTGATGTTCATGGGTGAGGCTCCTTGCACAACCTGGTTGAAGAGAATCTTTTGCCCGTGTTTTCAGGCCTGGCAGGGCAAAATCTGCCAACGCTACTGGAATGCATCGGGCTGATGGGCTAAAAGATGCCCAGCGCGAAAAAGAGTTCAGAAATAAGGCTGTGTGAAAACGTCGCGAGTCAAGGCAAGACAAGCCTGTTTTTAACGCCATATTGCCCAAGGTAGTCGTTTTCACACGACCTGAAGTGTGCGGGAATTATCTGAACAACAATAGCTGCCCCCTAAATTTTGGCTGTTCGGCGCGTCACTCATGCGTCGGGCTTGAGCCCTTGAGAACAAATTCATGAAGAAGCTGTGTTTGCTGGGTCTGCTGGTCAGCCTGGCCAGTCACCCTGTATTGGCCGAGTCTGCCCCGGTCCCCTTGGAGAACAAGGAAGCCTTTATCACCGATCTGCTCAAGCGGATGACCCTGCAGGAAAAGATCGGCCAACTGCGCCTGATCAGCATCGGCCCGGAAATGCCCCGGGAGCTGATCCGCAAGGAGATCGCCGCCGGTAACATCGGTGCCACGTTCAACTCCATCTCGCGCCCGGAAAACCGGCCGATGCAGGACGCGGCCATGCGCAGCCGCCTGAAGATCCCGATGTTCTTCGCCTACGATGTGATCCACGGCCACCGGACCATCTTCCCCATCAGCCTGGCCCTGGCCTCCAGCTGGGACATGGACGCCATCGGCCGCTCCGGGCGCATCGCCGCCCAGGAAGCCAGCGCCGACAGCCTGGACATCACCTTCGCACCGATGGTCGACATCTCCCGCGATGCACGCTGGGGCCGGACGTCCGAAGGCTTCGGCGAAGACACCTACCTGGTCTCGCGAATCGCCAAGGTGATGGTCAACGCCTACCAGGGCAAGAGCCCGGCGGCCCCCGACAGCATCATGGCCAGCGTCAAGCACTTCGCCCTGTACGGTGCGGTGGAAGGCGGTCGCGACTACAACATCGTCGACATGAGTCCGGTGAAGATGTACCAGGACTACCTGCCGCCCTACCGCGCGGCGATCGACGCCGGTGCCGGCGGGGTGATGGTGGCCCTGAACTCGATCAATGGCGTGCCCGCCACCTCCAACACCTGGCTGATGAACGACCTGTTGCGCAAGGAGTGGGGCTTCAAGGGCCTGGCTGTCAGCGACCACGGCGCGATCATCGAACTGATCCGCCACGGTGTCGCCAAGGACGGTCGCGAGGCCGCCAAGCTGGCGATCAAGGCCGGCATCGACATGAGCATGAACGACTCGTTGTATGGCAAGGAATTGCCAGGGCTGCTCAAGTCCGGCGAGATCGAACAGAAGGACATCGACAACGCCGTGCGTGAGGTGTTGGGGGCCAAGTACGACATGGGCCTGTTCAAGGATCCGTACCTGCGCATCGGCAAGGCCGAGGACGATCCGGCCGACACCAACGCCGAAAGCCGCCTGCACCGCAGCGACGCCCGGGATATCGCCCGGCGCAGCCTGGTGCTGCTGAAGAACCAGAACGACACCCTGCCGCTGAAAAAGACCGCGAAGATCGCCGTGGTCGGCCCATTGGCCAAGGCACCGATCGACATGATGGGCAGCTGGGCCGCCGCCGGCGTGCCGGCACAGTCGGTAACCCTCTACGACGGCATGCGCAATGTGCTGGGCGACCAGGCCCGGCTGGTCTACGCCCGGGGCTCGAACATCACCGACGACAAGAAGGTGGTGGACTACCTGAACTTCCTCAACTTCGACGCCCCGGAAGTGGTGGACGACCCACGTCCAGCGCAACAGATGATCGACGAGGCCGTGAAGGCGGCCCAGGCTTCTGACGTGATCGTCGCGGCCGTGGGCGAGTCGCGGGGCATGTCCCATGAATCCTCGAGCCGCACCGAGCTGAACATCCCGGCCAACCAGCGAGCGCTGATCAAGGCCCTCAAGGCCACCGGCAAGCCGTTAGTGCTGGTGCTGATGAATGGCCGGCCACTGACCCTGCTGGAGGAAAACCAGCAGGCCGACGCGATCCTGGAAACCTGGTTCAGCGGCACCGAGGGCGGCAACGCCATTGCCGACGTCCTGTTCGGCGACTACAACCCGTCGGGCAAGCTGCCGATCACCTTCCCGCGCTCCGTGGGCCAGATCCCGACCTACTACAACCACCTGACCATCGGCCGGCCGTTCACCCCAGGCAAGCCGGGCAACTACACCTCGCAGTACTTCGATGACATCACCGGCCCGCTGTTCCCGTTCGGCTATGGCTTGAGCTACACCCGCTTCAGCCTGTCGGACATGGCCCTGTCCTCCACCACCCTGCACAAGGGCGGCAAGCTGGAGGCCAGCGTGACCTTGAAGAATACTGGCAAGCGCGACGGCGAGACCGTGGTGCAGTTGTATATCCAGGATGTGGCCGGGTCGATCATTCGTCCGATCAAGGAGCTGAAGAACTTCCAGAAGGTCATGCTCAAGGCCGGCGAAGAGAAGGTCATCCGTTTCAACATCAGCGAAGACGACCTGAAGTTCTACAACGCCCAGCTCAAGTACGCCGCCGAACCTGGCGACTTCAACGTACAGATCGGCCTGGATTCCCAGGACGTCCAGCAACAGAGCTTCGAACTGCTCTGATCCCCCCTCACCGGCTGGCGCATGACCTGCGCCGGCCGCCTCCTTCTGCAATCCCCTGTAATCCCCGCAATATCTGTAGCCGTATCAGCCGTGACGGTCAGCCGCGACGATCCAGCAGGTTGACCACCAGGCGATCGACCCATCCCCAGATCCGCTGCTTGATCCGGCGCCACAGGGGCCGGTTGCGCCACACCGCCAGGCTGACCTCCTCGCTCTGGACAAAGTCCTTCTCGAAGCTCGCCACCACGGCGGCGGTCAGCACCGGGTCCACGGCCTCCAGGTTGGCCTCCAGGTTGAAGCGCAGGTTCCAGTGGTCGAAGTTGCAGGACCCGACGCTCACCCAATTGTCCACCAGCACCATCTTCAGGTGCAGGAACTGCGGCTGGTACTCGAAGATCCGCACCCCGGCCTTGAGCAGTCGCGGGTAATAGCGGTGCCCGGCGTAGCGCACCGCCGGATGGTCGGTACGCGGCCCGGTCAACAGCAAGCGCACATCCAATCCTCGGGCTGCGGCCTTGCGCAGCGAACGGCGCACCGACCAGGTCGGCAGGAAATAAGGCGTGGCCAGCCAGATGCGCCGCTGGCCGCTGTGCAAGGCGCGAATCAGCGAATGCAGGATGTCCCGGTGTTGGCGGGCGTCGGCATAGGCGAGCCGCCCCAGGCCCTCACCGGTATCGGGTAGGCGCGGCAGGCGTTGCAGGCCGAAATCGGCATGGGGTTTCCAGGCACCACGGTGCAGGTTGGCGTCCCACTGGCGATCGAACAACAACTGCCAGTCGCGCACTATCGGGCCGCTGACCTGCACCATCACTTCGTGCCACTCGCAGCTATTGCTCTCGGGCAGCCAGAACTCGTCGGTGACACCGGTTCCCCCCACCACCGCCAGGGATTGGTCCACCAGCAACAGCTTGCGATGATCTCGATACAGATTGAGCAGCCCCTGGCGCCAGCGCAGGCGATTATAGAAACGCAGCTCGACCCCGGCTTCGGTCAGGGTACGGCGCAAGGCCTGGGGAAATGCCAGGCTGCCGTAGTCGTCGAACAGGCAGCGCACGCGTACCCCTCGCTCGGCAGCCAGGACCATGGCCTCGACCATGGCCTGCGCGCAGGAACCGGCCTCCACCAGGTACAGCTCCAGCTCCACCTGTTGCTGGGCCCGGGCAATGGCCACCAGCATGCGTGGGAAGAACTCGGGACCATCGACCAGCAATTCGAAGCGGTTGCCTTCGCGCCAAGGAAAAACCGCTGCGCGCATGTCAGCGGGCCGTGAAGATCAGCACCGCACCCACCGGCACCGAGAAACTGATACCCGACAAGCCCGCGACCTTGCGCAGGCTGTCCACGCCAGGCGCCAGGCCGAAGTCTTCGGCATTGAGTACCAGGGGCTCCAGGGTCACCACCTGGAAGCGCCGGTCATCCAGGCGGGTGGCCAGGAGTTCGGCGTCATAGGTGTGCTCCCGGCCATGCAGGCTCACGGTGACCGGCAACAGCAGCTCGATCTGCGCTCCGGGGGCCAGGTCATTGATGGGGCGCAGGTTGATCTGGGCACTGATCAGGGCCTCGGGAAACTGCTGGATCTGGAACAGCTCCTGGCGCATGCGTTCGTCGCGCAACGGAATGCCGCTGCTGACCGACTCCAGCTCCACCTGTAACTGGGCCAGGCCCTTGCCATCGACCTTGCCATGCAGCACCAGAAAGCGCTGGACCTCGCAAATGCTGGCGTTCTTGGTGGTCACGAAGGAAATACGCGAGGACTCGTTGTCCAGGTACCAGTTGGCCTGGACCGGCAGGGCCAGTACTGCCAACAGACTGAGAAGAAGGCGGATCGGCGTACGCATGCAAGCTCCCGTAAACAGAAGGCGCCACCTTAACCGGCTGCCAGGAAGCTGGCAAACCTCCCGGCGACCGGTTACCGGCCCGGTGCTCCCTGAGTGATCGGGCCCTGCGCTAGAAGCGATAGGTGTAGTTGAAGAAGAAGCGCTCCGAGTGATGACTGACGATGCCCGCCGGCCCCCTGGAGATGCTCCGGCGCAGGACACCGTCAGGCTCGCCTCGGGTGCGAAAACGGGTGTGCAGCCAGGCCAGTTCCAAGCCCTTGAGAAGCCCATCGAACGAATAGCGCAACAGGCTCTGGAACTCGCTGCGGGAGAAGTCCTCGTACCCTCGGGCGGCATTGGAAAACACATAGTGTGCATCGAGCTTGAGCCGGGGCAGGCCGAACGCGGTGAAGTCCAGGCCAGAAGCGACCTTGAGCAGCGCCTCATCCTCCAACCCGAAGTAATAGAAGCGCTTGGCGCTGCTATTCCAGGTGCCATGGTCCTGGGCGAAGAACGTACGATCGAAATCATCGCCCCGCACCTTGTTCCAGCTCAGTCCCAGGTAGTAGTGGCTGAAGCGGTAATTGAGGGCCAGGTCCAGATGCCGGGCATCATGGGACGACTGCGCCTCGTACAACCCACGCACTCCTGAGTACTCGAACAAGCGACCGGCATCCTGCTGGCGCCCCCAGATTGCCTGGAGGTCCAGGTCGTGCCCGGGAGCCAGGGCGAAACTGCGGGACAACTTCACCGTGGAACTGCGCAGGTAGTCCCGGGCCACGCCATGCTCCACACGCAGCTTGCTGCCATCGGGAAAGACATAACCCAGGGCATAGATCCGCAGGTCATCGATCTTTTGCCCTCGATAATTGCGCAGGTCCTGGCTCCAGCCCGACTCGTTGCGCGGGCTGAAACCCTCGATACGGCTCAGGTTGAGGCTCAAGCCCCCTCGCTCATACCCCAGGTCCTGGCCCAGGCTCGCTGCCGGCAGGATTCGGGTAAAGCGGTCGTCGGTGTACAGCTCGAGCTGGCGGCTCTTTTTCCCCACTCCGCCACTCAGGGTCCAGCCTTCTTCGACCCAGCGCCCACGCACATACAACGCCAGGGGCTTGGCGATACCGTGGGGGTTCTGCACGCTGCGGTCGGCCCGCAAGTTGCTGATGCTGTCGGCCTTGCTTCCCACATGCAGGGCATCGGCCAGCCCATAGCTGTAATCCAGCCCCAGCACATCGCGGTACCAGCCGGAGCTGAAGTTGAACTGCGCGGCCTGTACCCATTCATCCCGGGTCGGACCGACACCGCCGTTGGCATTTTCTTTCCAGTAGGACTGGCCGTAGCGCAAGGACATGCGACTGTCCTGGATAAAGTCCTCAGCCCCCGCCCCGCCCCCCAACAGACAGCACAACACACCCGCTAGACAACGCTGCTGCGCACGCATGGAATCACCTGTTCTTATTCTTGGAATGGGTGTCATGGCCATCGCCAAGGTGGCCTGGCAGCTATTGTCGGGGCCGCCAGGCAAAGGGCAACGATCATTGATTCCGCAGGGTGGAACCCATGGGCAGCGGATGAGATCAGGCGAGGTGTTTCTGCAATTGCATGACGGTTTCGGCCAACAACGCCAGGTGCCGGTGGCGCACCTGCTCCACAAAGGACAGATCCTGCGGCCAATGCAGCGCGATACTGCCCACCACCCGACCCTCGACCTGCAGCGGCAGGGCCACCGCGCGAATCAGGAACGGCAGGCGCATCGGGTACTCCCAATAACCCTCGGTACGCTGGCCGAACCCTAGCTGTTGGAACTGCAGGCCGGAGTGTTGCCAGGTGTCGAGTGACACGGCCTCACGCACGGCCAGGCGCTCGACTTCCTCCCAAGGCAAGGCCCCTAGGCAAGCCTTGCCCATGGCCGAATGAAACAGGCTGGCATGTTGGCCGACCACCCGACTGCTACTGCTGGGATAGCGCTTGCGCAACACCTCGGGCACCACGCTTTCCAGCACCTCCAGATGCTCGCCATCGAAACTCGACAGGTCGCTCACCAGGCCGGTGCGGGCACTGAGTTGCAGCAGCCAGGGCCCGGCCTGCTCCGCCAACTGGCGCTTGGAGCGCTGCCGGCTGTCACCGAACAGGCTGCGGGCACTCAGGCAGTAGCGCCGGTCGCTCAGCCCACGGTAGATCCAGCCTTGTTCCTGCAAGGTCAGTAGCAGGCGCGACACCGTGGCCTTGGGCAGGCCGGTCAGGTAGTGCAACTCCTCCAGGCCCAGGGCCTGGTGCTGGCCCAGCAGCTCGACGATGGCCAGGGCCCGCTCCACGGAACGCACACTGCCGCTTTCTACCTTGCTGGCCATGGCCCGGACTCCTGGCTTGAGGGTGGGTGAAAAATTTCCCAGCAAGATACGGGCCCCGGCTTTGATCCCGAGGTCCTTGCCCGATTACCGGATGTTGCCGGGAGGCCGCTGCCGGACCCATTGCGTCAACTGTTCATGGGCATGGGCCAGCTGCAGCACCGCGAGGTCGGCCTGGGGCGGGCCGATGATCTGCATCCCCATGGGTAACCCGGCCAGGTTGAAGCCCACGGGAATGCTGATGCAAGGCAAGCCCGCCAGGGTCGGGCCGATCACGACCTCCATCCAGCGATGATAAGTGTCCATTTCCTGCCCATTCACCTGGCGTGGCCAGGCCTGTCGTGCATCGAAAGGGAACACTTGGGCGGTGGGCAGCAGCAGGAAATCGTAACGCTCGAACAAGTGCAGCAAAGCCCGATACCAATCACTGCGACTCTGGCACGCCCGGTACACATCGGCGGCGCCGAGGCTGGCCCCGCCCTCCACCTCCCAGCGGGCCTCGGGCTTGAGCCAGCGACGCTTGTCCGGGTCGTTGTACAGCAGGCCGAGGGAACCCTGGATCAACCAGTGGCGATGCACCAGCCAGCAATCCCAGAGTTGCGCCAGGGAGAACTCCGGCTGACAGCGCTCCACTTCACAGCCCAGGCTGACGAAGTCCCCCAGGGCCTTCTCACACAGATCCAGCACCCCATGCTCCATGGGCAGGTAACCGTTGTAGTCCCCCAGCCATCCCAGGCGCAGCCCGCGAACATCGCGCTGCAGGGGCGCCGCGAGCAGCGACGGGTCTTCCTTCAACGACAGGGGCGAGCGAGGATCGTAGCCAGACTGGGTCGCCAGCAACCGTGCCACATCGGCCACGGTGCGGCCCATCGGCCCTTCCGTGGCCAGTTGCTGGACGAACAGCTCGGGGGCCGGGCCGTGGGGCACCCGGCCCAGGGACGGCCGCATGCCGAATACATTGTTGAACGCTGCCGGATTGCGCAGCGAACCCATCATGTCGCTGCCGTCGGCCACCGGCAGCATGCGCAAGGCCAGGGCAACGGCCGCCCCACCGCTGCTGCCGCCAGCACTCAGGCTGCTGTCGTAGGCATTACCGGTGGTCCCGAACAGCTGGTTGTAGGTGTGCGAGCCAAGGCCGAACTCAGGAACGTTGCTCTTGCCGACGATGATCGCACCCTGGGCTCGCACCCGTGCCACGCTGATCGCGTCGACCTGCGGCACCTGATCGGCGAACAGCGGCGACCCCATGCTGGTGGTCATGCCAGCGGTCGCTGCCAGGTCCTTGATCGCCTGGGGCATGCCATGCATCCAGCCCTGCGATTGTCCCTGGAGCAGTTGCCGATCACGCTCGTCGGCCTGGTCCAGCAGGATCTCGGGCTCACAGAGCGATACCAGTGCGTTGACCTCAGGGTTGAGACGTTCGATCTGTGCCAGATAGGCCTGCATCACTTCCCGACAGGACAGCTCACGGCCATGGATCGCCCGGGACAATGCCAGGGCGTCGAGCTCGACGATCGAATCGTTCGTCGAGGGTTCATGGGGCTTGCTCAAGACTCACCTCCCAGGGGCAGGGCATTGGGTTTGACGGTCCTGAGCGGGTCATGCAGGCAGTAGATGGCTAGCAGGCTCAGGACCGAAGTCAACAACACATAGAAGGCAGGCGCTACCGGCGTGGCCAGGGTCTTGCTGAGCCAGGTCACGACCAACGGTGCGAAACCACCGAACAGCATCACGGTGACGTTATACGCCACCGACACTCCGGTGGAACGCACCTCGATGGGAAATTGCTCGGCCAGGGCCGTGGGTGCAGGCCCGAAAGAACCGCCGATGGCAGCGCACAACAGCAGTTGCATCACCAGCAGGCGCTCAATGGACGGGGCAGCAGCGACCCAGGCGTACAGGGGGTAGACCAGCACGAAGAATGCCAGGGTGAAGACCATCAGCACCGGCCGCCGGCCATAACGATCCGACAGGGCTCCCGTCAGGGGGATGACCAGGGTCATCAGTGCCACGGCGAGCATCTGAACCAGCAGCACCTGGTCCAGGGGCAGGCCGAGATTGTTATGGGCGAAGGTCGGCATGTTCACCAGCAGGACATAGAACGATACGGTGCCGCCGCACCCCAGGCCCATTGCGACCAGGATTCCCCGACGCTGGGTGCGGATCACCTCCAGCAACCCAGGTCCGTTGCCGCGCACGTGCTTGCGCGCCTCGACAAAGGCATCGGGCTCTTCCATGTACTTGCGAATCCACAGCCCCACCGGGCCGATCAGCAGGCCCACCACGAACGGCAGGCGCCATCCCCACTGCTCCAAGGTCTGTGACGAGAAAAAATGCGTCACCGCCGCAGCCATCGCCGCGCCACTGAACACCGCCAGGCACTGCCCGACCAACTGCCAGGAACCATACAAGCCTTTGCGGTGGGGCGGCGCACTCTCCACCAGGTAGGCCGTGGCGCTGGCATACTCGCCACCGGTGGCGAACCCCTGGAGCATGCGCGCGACCACGATCAGCAACGGCGCCCCAACGCCGATAGCCGCGTAACCGGGGGTGAACACTATGATCGCGATGGCCAGGGTCATCAGTTGCATGATCAGCAGCATCGCCGCCTTGCGCCCCTTGCGATCGGAATAGATCCCCAGCAGCACACCGCCTACCGGACGCATGAAGAAACCCACGCCGAAGGTGGCCAGGGCCATCAGCAGCGAGGTGTACTCATCGCCACCCGGGAAGAACTGCCGGGCGATGAAACTGGCGAGAAAGCCATAGATGATGAAGTCGTACCATTCCAGGGCATTGCCGACGACGGCAGCAATCACTTGCCGGGTCTTGGAGGCAGTGGGTATCGAAACGCTCATGGCGGCTCCTTGGCTACTTTTGAGCCTTCTTGCGGGCTCGGGAAAGTGCCGGGCGCACGCAGGCGCGCCCGGGTAATCGGGAACAGGAAGAGGGTGGGGTCAGAAAGGCTTGAGCCAGCTTTCCGCCAGGGCGCACCAATAAGCCGCACCGGTGAGCAGGATGTCGTCGTTGAAGTCATAGCTGGGGTTATGCACCATCGGCTGCCCCACGCCATTGCCGATGAACAGGTAGCTGCCCGGGCAGCGCTGTAGCATCCAGCCGAAGTCTTCGCTGCCCATCAGTTTTGGCGTGTTGCCATCCACCGCGGCCTCGCCCAACAGTTCCACCGCCACTTGCCGGGCGAACTCGGTTTGCTCCGGGCTGTTGACCAGCACCGGGTATGCCGGGCGGTGCAGGATGCTGGCGCTGCAGCCGAAGCTTTCGGCCTGGGTCTGGATGATTGCCTTGACCCGTTCCAGCATCTGCTCGCGCACGGGGGCATTGAGGGCGCGCAGGCTCAAGCGCAACAACGCCTGCTGGGGGATCACGTTGGCGGCCTCGCCGGCCTGCAACGCACCGACGGTGACCACCGCCGCCTGCTGGGCATCGATATTGCGCGCCACCACCGTTTGCAGGGCCATGACCATGCTGGCCGCCGCCACCAACGGGTCCACCGCCAGGTGTGGCATGGAACCGTGGCCGCCGACGCCCTCGACCACCACTTCAAGCAGGTCCTGGGAGGCCATCATCGGCCCCTGGCGAAACCCCAGGTGCCCGGCCGGCAAGCCAGGCATATTGTGCAACCCGAACAAGGCATCACAGGGGAAGCGCTCCAACAGGCCATCGGCAAGCATGGCCTCGGCACCGCCCTGCCCTTCTTCCGCCGGCTGGAAGATCAGGTTCAGGGTGCCATCGAACTGCCGAGTGGCCGCCAGGTAACGGGCAGCTCCCAGCAGGATCGTGGTATGGCCGTCATGGCCGCAGGCGTGCATGCAGCCACGATGACGGCTGCTATAGGGTACGTCGCTGTCCTCGACGATCGGCAGCGCGTCCATGTCCGCCCGCAAGCCCAGGGCTCGCGAGCTTTGGCCATTGCGCAGGACACCCACCACTCCGGTGCAGCCAACGCCCCGATGCACCTCGAATCCCCAATCCTCCAGGAAGCGGGCCACCAGTGCGGCGGTACGATTTTCCTGGAAGCCCAGTTCAGGGTGGGCATGGATGTCCTGGCGGATGTCCCGCAGGTCGCCGGCGATGTCGTCGAGCCAGGCAAGGATGTGCTGATGTCGGGTCATGGCGTCTGTCCTCTGGGCCGGGTGGGTTCCCGTTCTTGTTGTACGGGGCGCGGCACGGGATCTCAGGGCGTGCGCGACGCTCTGCGCTAGATAACCGCGGGCCGATGCACAGGACAATCGAATCTGGTTCCGCTGGATGGAACCGAAGGATGGCTCAGGGGTCGAGGCGACAGCCTTCCCGTGGCCCCAGCCAGGACGCGCCATGGGTGCGCCCCAGGGCACTGGCGGTGACGCGTCGGGCCTGGGAGTCATCGTTGAAGTCGCTGATGGGCAGGTACTGGCGGACGTAGGCGCGACAATAGTCGGCCGGGTTCCCCATCACGTAGCGGCAGGAGCAGTACTCCTTGGCGGTATAGGCGCCGAGGATATCCGGGAAGGCTTGCAGGGCCACTCGCTGCTGCCAGGCCCACGCCGCCAGCGCCAGCAACCCGACCAGCAGCAGGCATAGCCACGGATGACGCAGGACCAGGCTGGGCCGGCTCATGGCTGCTGCGAACCGGGAAAGGCTGCCAGCACCCGCTTGAGCAACTCGTTGTGCTGGTAGCTGCCGTCGCGATCGTCGCCATAGCGCACGATCACCAGGCGCTGCTGCGGCAATACATACAGGGCTTGCCCCCAATGCCCCAGGGCCGCGTAGGTCTCGGCGGGAGCATCGGGCCAGGGCCGCGAAGCGCCGTCCAACGCACGGTTGAGCCACCAGTGCCCACCGGCCACCGCTACATCCTGGCCCGCTCGGTAGCCAGAGAAAGGAGTGCGGCAGAACTCGACCCAGGCCTTGGGTAACAGTTGCCGGTCGCGCCAGCGGCCCTCGCGCTGCATCAACAGGCCAATGCGGGCCAGGTCAGGTGCGCTCATGTAGAGGTAGGACGAGGCCACGAAGGTTCCGGCGCCATCGCGCTCCCACACCGCCTGGCTAATGCCCAGGGGTTCGAACAGGGCATGCCACGGATAGTCGGCATATTGCTGCGCCCCCACCATCGCACGCAGGCTGGCGGCCAGCAGGTTGCTGTCGCCGCTGGAATAACGAAAGACCTGGCCGGGGGCAGACGCCGCCGCTTGCTGCGCGGCGAAGGCCGCCATATCACCATGGCCACGGGTGTAGAGCATGGCCACCACCGACGAGTTGAGCGGCGCATATTCGTAGTCTTCCTGCCAGGCCAGCCCCGAGCCCCAGTGCAGCAGGTCGGCCAGGGTGATGTCCGGGTGGGACTTGAGCGCCGGGTAGAAACCCGCTGCCCGGTCCTGCAGGGTAAAGCGCCCCTCGCCATAGGCGACCCCCATGACCACCGCCAGTACGCTCTTGCTGGCGGACCAGATCAGGTGCGGGGTTTGCGGTCCGGTCGGGCCGGCATAGCGCTCGTAGAGCAGGCGGCCATCGTGCACCACCAGCAGGGCATCGGTACGCACGCCCTGGCGCGACTCATCGTCGCGAGGCGTAAAGGCATAGTCCTCCAGTGCCTGGAGCGCCGGCCCCGAGGCTTGTGCGGCCCGACTCCACTGCTCTGCCGGCCACTCCTCGGCCCAGGCCGGTAGACCGAGCCAGGCAAGCAGCACCAGCAAGAAGGAGCCTTTGGACATGGAGGGCACTCAAGAAAACCAATGACCGAGCCTAGCCCAGGCCGATGACAGTTTCACTGCATTGGCGCGCTCAGCGCCCCGCCGGCTCGTGCAAGGTCGCCAGGGCCTTGGCCAGGCGTTTGGCTCGGGCGCCGGAAGCCAGGTCGAGCAGGGCCTGGTCGCGGGTCCACTGCTCGCGCCAGAACTCGGGGCCCTGGGCGAACGCCATGGCGATCTCCGGCTTCAACGCTTCGAACTGCACGAACAGCCCGCCCAACAGGACATGCCCACTGGCCAGGGCCGGGTTCTGCCGGCTGGCTTCGGCACAACCGGCCAGCAACCCCAACAATTGCAACAACAGGGGCTGCGGCCAGCCGCTGTCCTGGCCGACCCCGTAGAGCCAGGCGCCCATGGCACTCAGTACATAGATATCTTCCAGGGTGCGGAAGGGTTTGACATAGGCATCCCAGCCATCACCGGCCAGCAGCTCGCAGGCGGCGTTGTCCAGCAGCAGGCAACCGTGGCTGATCTCCGGCATCAAGGCGATAGCCGGCAGGGTCTGGACCTTCACGCCCGGCTCCCCCGGGTAGACCACGGTCAGGCGCAGCCCTGGCTGCTCGCCAGGGGCCTCGCTGCGTGCCGCCACCAGCAGCCAGTCGGCGGCATCCCCGGCGGTGACGAAATCCTTGCGCCCGTGCAGGCGCAAATCCTGCAACCGCGTCTGCATGTCCGCCGGGCGCAGGCTGCGACGCTCGGTCGCGCACAAGGCCCCCAGGCTGGGCGGCGCGCTGGGCCACAACATGCGCAATGCCGCCTGGTATCCCACCAGGAACGCCAACCCCGGCGTCGCCATCAAGCGCCCGCCAAGCACCGCCAGTTCGAAAGGCGTGACCGCGCCAAGATGGGCCAGCAAAGCGCCGTAACCCTCCGCCAGATCGGGGTTGGCGGGCATTCGTTCACGAGTCTCGAGCAGGGCTTGCCAGGGCATTTCGAAGATCCTCAGGGGCTGTCACATAAGCATCACCAAAGTTTCATGGCGATGACACCGCGGCTACATAGCCTGACTTTGCACAACAAAGTCGATTGGCTGCAACCCAAGGCGGGTCGGTAGCCCGCACGGAGATTCACGATGACTCAGATCGCCCGCATCAGCGACACCGGCACTGAACGCCGCCTGCAAGCCGAGCGCCTGATCGGCGCCCAAGCCCTGCTGGAAGCCCAGGCCCTGCGTTTCAACGTCTTCAGTGATGAGTTCAACGCCAAGCTCAAGGGCGCTGAACTGGGCCTGGACATGGATGACTACGACGTTCACTGCAGCCATATCGGTGTGCGCGATCTGAACACCGGGCGCCTGGTGGCCACCACCCGCCTGCTGGACCACCAGGCCGCCAGCAGCCTGGGGCGTTTCTATAGTGAGGAAGAGTTCAGCCTGCACGGCCTGGTGCAGTTGCAGGGGCCGATCCTGGAAATCGGCCGCACTTGCGTCGACCCGGCCTACCGTAATGGCGGCACCATCGCGGTGCTCTGGGGCGAACTGGCCGAAGTCCTCAACGAAGGTGGCTACAGCTACCTGATGGGCTGCGCCAGCATCCCCATGCAAGACGGTGGCGTGCAGGCCCATGCCATCATGCAGCGCCTGCGCGAACGCTACCTGAGCAACGAGCACCTGCGCGCCGAACCCAAGCACCCACTGCCGAGCCTGGACATTCCTTCCAACGTCATCGCCGAGATGCCGCCACTGCTCAAGGCCTATATGCGCCTGGGCGCGAAGATCTGCGGCGAGCCCTGCTGGGACCAGGACTTCCAGGTGGCGGACGTCTTCATCCTGCTCAAGCGCGACGAACTGTGCCCACGCTATGCCCGGCACTTCAAGGCGGCTGTCTGATGCGCCGGCTCCGGGTCTACGGGCGCATCGCCCGGGTGCTGCTGGTGGTGGCGCTGGGCCTGAGCATGGCCAGCGTCTTCGGGGTACTGGAACGCCTGAGGGTGAGCCACTCCATGGTCCGGCGCCAACGCTGGTCGCGCTTCTTCATGGCTCGCCTGAGCAACGCCCTGCCTTTCCAGGTCAGGGTACATGGTGACTTGCCAAGCCAGCCGATGCTCTGGGTCAGCAACCATGTGTCCTGGACCGATATTCCGCTGCTGGGCATGCTCGCGCCGTTGTCGTTCCTGTCCAAGGCTGAAGTGCGTACCTGGCCCGTGGCCGGATGGTTGGCCGCCAAGGCCGGCAGCCTGTTCATCCGCCGCGGCGCCGGGGATAGCCAATTGATCCGCAAGCAAATGACCCGGCACCTGCAGGAGCAGCATCCCCTGCTGCTGTTTCCCGAAGGCACCACGACCGACGGCCGGGGCCTGCGTACCTTCCATGGTCGCTTGCTGGCCAGTGCCATCGAGGCCGAGGTGTGCCTGCAGCCGGTGGCGATCCGTTACCTGCGCGATGGCCAGATCGATAACCTGGCACCCTTCGTGGGCGACGATGACCTGCTGTCCCACCTGCTGCGCCTGTTCGCCAACGACCAGGGCCAGGTGGAAATCCACCTGCTCAAGCCGATTCCCTGCCTGGGCCAGGAACGCGCGGCGCTGGCCTTCCAGGCCCAGCAGGCGGTGCACAAAGCCCTGTTCGATGATGTATTGCAGCCAGACGAACCGCGCCGCAATGGCGAACTGGTCGCCGCCTGAAAGGGCTTCAGCGCCCCGGCGACGGGGCGGTGTACTGCGCGGCGAAGGCCTGCAACTGCGGGTAGAACTCGCGAAAATCCTCGCTCAAGGGCTGGTATAGCCGCTCCAGCTCGCCCATCGCCGCGGTCAGTTCCTCAGGCCGCGACAGACGCCGGGCAATGCCCCTCAGAACCTGCTCCAGCACCTGAAAATCCCGATAGGACCCCAGCCAGTCATCGGCCGCCATGTAGGGCGCGATCTGTGCCAGGCGCCCTGGTAGCTGCGGCTCGGCGGCCAATACCTGGTACACATTGGCAGTGAACGACTGCAGCGGGTGATCGGCGTACTGGACCCAGTCCCGGGCCAGGCAGTGATCGAAGAACACGTCGATGACGATGCCGGCGTAACGCCGCCGGGTCAGGGAAAAACGTCCCAACGCCGCCGTCACCAGCGCATGGCTGTCGGTGTAGGTGTCGATACGCCGATGCAGCTGGATCGCCGCCTCGACCTCCGGGGTGAACTCCCCTTGCAGGCGGCCTTTGACGAAGTCGCCGTAGAGGCTGCCAAGTAATTGACCCGGGCGCTGGCCGCCGAGGTGCAGATGTGCGAGATAATTCATTTGCGCAGCTTAGCACCGCGCCCACCATATCGTTATAACCCGATATACCGATAAATGCTTAAGTAAGATCAAAATCATATTGGTATATCGCGAAATAACGATTTAAATTTCGCCTCATCGCGATACAACGTTTCATGGAAAAGCGAGCAACGCCATGTCCATCGACCTCGACGAAATAATAAAAGCCCTGGCGCACCCGGTTCGCAGGGAAATCCTGCACTGGCTGAAAGACCCGACAGTCGAATTCCCCGACCAGGCCCACAGCAACGAGCACGGTGTCTGCGCCGGGCAGATCGATCAACGCTGCGGCCTGTCGCAGTCGACCGTATCGGCCCACCTGGCCACCTTGCAGCGCGCCGGCCTGGTCACCAGCCGCAAAGTCGGCCAATGGCATTTTTTTAAACGCAACGAGGACACCATCCAGCAGTTCCTCACGCAAATGAGCCAACAGCTCTGATCTGACAAGGACCCGATAATGCCCCTTTCGCTTCTCATCCTGGCCTTGAGTGCCTTCGCCATCGGCACCACCGAGTTCGTCATCATGGGCTTGCTGCCCGATGTGGCGGCGGACCTCGGGGTGTCGATTCCCGGCGCAGGCTGGCTGGTGACCGGCTACGCCCTGGGCGTGGCCATCGGCGCGCCATTCATGGCCCTGGCCACCGCCCGGCTGCCACGCAAGGCCGCCCTGGTGACCCTGATGGGGATATTCATTATCGGTAACCTGCTGTGTGCACTGGCCAGTGATTACAACGTGCTGATGTTCGCACGGGTGATTACGGCGCTGTGCCACGGAGCCTTCTTCGGTATCGGTTCAGTGGTGGCAGCCGGCCTGGTGCCGGCCAACAAGCGCGCCTCGGCCGTGGCCCTGATGTTCACCGGCCTGACGCTGGCCAACGTGCTCGGCGTCCCCCTGGGAACTGCGCTGGGCCAGGAAGCCGGCTGGCGCTCGACCTTCTGGGCGGTGACGGTGATCGGCGTGGTAGCGTTGATTGGCCTGCTGCGGTTCCTGCCAGCCAAGCGCGACGAGGAGAAACTCGACATGCGTGCGGAACTGGCGGCCCTCAAGGGTGCCGGGATCTGGCTGTCCCTGGGCATGACCGCACTGTTCGCAGCCTCGATGTTCACCCTGTTCACCTACGTGGCCCCGCTGCTGGGCGAAGTCACTGGCGTATCGCCCAAGGGCGTGACCTGGACCCTGCTGCTGATCGGCCTGGGCCTGACCCTGGGCAACATCATCGGCGGCAAGATGGCCGACAAGCGCCTGGGCGCCACCCTGGTGGGCGTGTTCGCGGCCATGGCCGTGGTCTCCACCGTGCTGACCTGGACCAGCGTCGCGCTGATCCCCACGGAGATCACCCTGTTCCTCTGGGCCACCGCCTCCTTCGCCGCGGTCCCGGCCCTGCAGGTCAACGTAGTGACCTTCGGCAAGGCCGCGCCCAACCTGGTTTCGACCCTGAACATCGGCGCCTTCAACATCGGCAACGCCCTGGGCGCCTGGGTCGGCGGCAGCGTCATCGCCCACGGTTTCGGACTCACCAGCGTGCCGCTGGCAGCCGCAGCGCTAGCGATCCTGGCCCTGCTGGTGACGCTGATCACTTTCCGCCAGGGCGGCAATGCCGAACTGGCCCCTGCGACTCACTGAAACGTTCCTTTCCTTTAAAGAAGGCTGCATTCCATGACCACTCTCTTTGATCCGCTCAAACTCGGCGACATCGAACTGCCCAACCGCATCATCATGGCGCCGCTGACCCGCTGCCGTGCCGATGCCGGCCGGGTGCCCAATGCCCTAATGGCCGAGTACTACGTACAGCGGGCCTCGGCCGGGCTGATTCTCAGTGAAGCCACGTCGGTGACGCCGATCGGCGTCGGCTATCCCGATACCCCTGGCATCTGGTCCAACGACCAGGTCCGCGGCTGGGCCAACGTGACCAAGGCAGTGCACGGCGCCGGCGGCAAGATCTTCATGCAACTGTGGCATGTGGGACGGATTTCCCATCCGATCTACCTGGACGGCGAGGCGCCAGTGGCACCCAGCGCCATCCAGCCCAAGGGACATGTCAGCCTGGTGCGGCCACTGGCCGACTTCCCAACGCCACGGGCCCTGGAAACCGCCGAGATCGCCGATGTGATCGAGGCCTACCGCGTCGGTGCGGAGAACGCCAAGGCCGCCGGCTTCGACGGTGTGGAAGTCCACGCCGCCAACGGCTACCTGCTGGACCAGTTCCTGCAAAGCACGACCAACCAGCGTACCGACCAGTACGGTGGCTCCCTGGAGAACCGTGCCCGCCTGCTGCTGGAAGTCACCGATGCCATGATCGAGATCTGGGGCGCCGGCCGCGTCGGCGTGCACCTGTCGCCACGTGCCGACCTGCATGACATGGGCGATGCCGACCTGGCACAAACCTTCCTTTATGTCGCCCGTGAACTGGGCAAGCGTGGCATCGCCTTCATCTGTGCTCGCGAGAAGGAAGGTTCTGACAGCCTCGGGCCACAGCTCAAGGAAGCCTTCAGCGGCCTGTACATCGCCAATGAACGCTTCACCAAGGACAGCGCCAATGCCTGGCTGGCCGAAGGCAAGGCCGATGCCGTGGCCTTCGGCGTGCCCTTCATCGCCAACCCGGACCTGCCTGCCCGCCTGAAAGCCGATGCTCCATTGAACGAGCCGCATCCGGAAACCTTCTACGCCAAGGGCCCGGTCGGCTACATCGACTACCCGGTGCTGTAAGGCCCCGTGAGAAAGAAGCCCCGACTCGCCAGAGCCGGGGCTTTTTATTGCCTGTCGATCATTCGATCCCGGTGCCGCATATGGCAGCGACTCGGGTTCAGCGCTTGCGTTGGGTCCAGGCCACTGCCAGGCCGCTGAGGCAGATCACCGTGATCCCCACGAGCCCATAGTTGTCCGGGGTATGGCCAAAGATCAGGTAGCCGTACATCCCGGCAAACAGGATCTGCCCGTAACTGAAGGGAGCCAGCATGGCGGGCGCAGCATGGCGGAACGCCTGGGTCAGCAGCAGGTGGCCGAGCATGCCGCAAGTGCCCAGGCCAATCATGAACAGGCCATGGAGCAACGTCGGTGTACTCCAGAAGAACGGCAGCAGTGCGCTCATGATCAGGCTGTTGAGGATTCCAGTGAGGAAGTTGCTGGTGGTCGGGCTGTCGATGCCACTGAGCTTGCGGGTCAGCAATTGATAGAAACCGAAGCACAGAGCCGATCCCAGGGGTAGCAGGATCGCCGGGGTGAACAAGGCGCCACCGGGACGCACCACGATCAGCACCCCGACAAACCCGGCCAGTACGGCCAGCCATTGGCCACGGCCGACCCGTTCGCCCAGCAACGGTACGGACAGGGCTGTAACCAGCAAGGGAGCGAGAAAGTTGACGGCGGTAGCCTCGGCCAGGGGGATGTAGCGCAGGCCATTGGTGAACAGCATGCTGGTTCCGATCAGGCACAAGGCCCGGAGAAACTGCAAGCCGGGACGCTTGGTCCGCACCACCGCGGAAAAACCGCTACGCGGCACGAACACCACCAGCATCAGCAAGGTATGCACCACATAGCGAGCCCATACCACCATGACGATGGGGTAAAAGGCCGAGAGGTACTTGGACAGGGTGTCGTGGCTGGCAAAAAGCAAGACGGCCAGGCAAATCAGGACAATCCCCTTCAGGGGCTGCTCTGTGTCGTTGAACGGTGAAGGACTCACACTCATTCACACACCCGCAACAAATTACCTACAAAATACGTAGCTCGCTATCTATCAAGATATGCCTGGCACGGTATATAAAAGCACCCCGCCGCGACCTGGCGAGAGCAAGAGTGAACTCCCTTGTCATAAATCTTGACACAACCAGATTCAATTACGCATTTTGTCTTAATGACGAAGGTTCGGACTCAGGCGCAACATGTCGAGTCCAATGTCAATCCAGCGCTCCGCTTCGGTATGCAGGGCAAAACTGTCCGGGGCCAACAGCCACTGGTAGAGAATGCCATCGATAAAGGCCCGCATGCTGATAGCCGCCCGCCTTGTATCGAGGTTTTCCGGCAACTGGCCGCGATTGACTGCGTTGCTCAGCACCAGTTCGATATGCAGGTTGCACTCCAGGCTGGCCGCACGGCGCTGACGACGCAGGTCGCACATTTCATCGGTGAACTCACACTTATGAAACAGAATTTCATTGATGCGTCGGGTTTTCGGGTCCAGGGCTATTTGATGAAACAGATGAATGAGCAGCTTGCGCATCCAACCCAATGGATCCAACTCTTCTACATTTTCACCGGCGGCCGCCATTTCGCTCAAGGGTTCGCGCATGCTGTCGAACATGGCCTGCACCAGGTCGGCCTTGTTACTGAAGTGCCAATAGATCGCCCCGCGCGTCACGCCTGCCAGCGTCGCAATATCGGCCAGGGTAGTACGCGCCACGCCACGTTCGTAAAAGGCCTTTTCGGCCGCTTCGAGTATCTGGGCACGGGTTTCTTGAGCTTCCTCTTTGGTACGACGGACCATGGCAGTAAAACCTCGATCAGGTCCCTCCAACGATACGCGAGGGCCTTCTGAATAAATATGGAACGACATCTCGGGTGCCGTTTACCCAGCCTACAATTCAACACCAGCGGGAGCTTTTTTAACCGGATGGGTACTCCGCTAAGGTATTTACAAACAACCATGTACGTAAGTATATTCATTAGCAAGCTACTAATCCACTCAGCCAATTCTTTTTATCCTTCCACTTTTCTTGTGCGCATCTTGCGTGCCTGACCCGAGGATCTTCATGCAATTCAAGCCAGCTGTTACCGCCCTGGTCACTGCCGTCGCCCTGGCATCGCTGCTCAGCGGATGTAAAAAGGAAGAGGCGGCCCCTGCCCCTCAAGCCCCTCAGGTCGGCGTCGTCACCTTGCAACCACAAGCCTTTACCTTGACCTCCGAACTCCCGGGGCGGACCACTGCGTTCCGTATTGCTGAAGTTCGTCCACAGGTAAACGGGATCATTCTCAAGCGCCTGTTCAAGGAAGGCGGTGATGTGAAGGAAGGCCAGCAGCTTTATCAGATCGATCCATCGATCTATGAAGCCACGCTGAAAAGTGCCGAAGCGAACCTGCAGTCGACCAAGTCGATTTCCGATCGCTACAAGCAACTGGTCAGTGAACAGGCCGTGAGCCGCCAGGAATACGACACTGCCGTGGCCAACCGCCTGCAGTCCGAGGCCTCGCTGCAAAACGCCCAGATCAACCTGCGCTATACCAAAGTGCTGTCGCCACTGACCGGCCGCATTGGCCGCTCCTCGGTGACCGAGGGCGCCCTGGTGAGCAACGGCCAGGCTACTGCCATGGCAGTGATCCAGCAGTTGGATCCGATCTACGTCGATGTCACCCAGTCCTCGGTTGAGTTGCTGGAGCTGCGGCGCGAGCTGGAAAGCGGTCGCCTGCAGAAAGTTGGCGACAACGCTGCCAAGGTCAAGCTGACCCTGGAAGACGGCAGCCAGTACAAGCTCGACGGCAAGCTGGAGTTCTCCGAAGTCTCGGTGGACGAGACCACCGGCTCGGTGACCCTGCGTGCAGTGTTCCCGAACCCGGAACACACCCTGTTGCCTGGCATGTTCGTACATGCCCAGTTGCAAGCCGGGGTGAACAGCGCGGCGATCCTGGCGCCACAGCAAGGCGTGACCCGTGACCTCAAGGGTGCCCCTACCGCGCTGGTAGTGGGTGCCGACAACAAGGTCGAGCTGCGCCAGCTCAAGGCCAGCCGCACCGTCGGCAGCCAGTGGCTGGTTGAAGACGGCCTGAAGGCCGGCGACCGCCTGATCACCGAAGGCCTGCAGTTCGTCAAGCCGGGCATTGAAGTCAAGGCCAGCGAAGCCACCAACGTACCTGCGAAGAACCCGGCCCCTGCACAGGCAACTGACAAGACTGCAGGCGGCAAAGGGGAGTAAACCATGTCGAAATTCTTTATCGACCGTCCGATCTTCGCCTGGGTAATCGCCCTGGTGATCATGTTGGTCGGGGCTCTAGCGATCCTCAAACTACCGATCAACCAATACCCGAGCATCGCACCACCATCGATCGCGATCTCCGTGACCTACCCAGGTGCTTCTGCACAAACCGTGCAGGACACCGTGGTCCAGGTGATCGAGCAACAGCTCAACGGTATCGACAACCTGCGTTATGTGTCCTCGGAAAGTAACTCCGACGGCAGCATGACCATCACTGCCACCTTCGAGCAGGGCACCAACTCGGACACCGCGCAGGTCCAGGTACAGAACAAGCTGAACCTGGCCACCCCGCTGCTGCCCCAGGAAGTGCAGCAACAAGGTATCCGCGTTACCAAGGCCGTGAAGAACTTCCTGCTGGTGATCGGCGTGGTATCCGAGGACGGCAGCATGTCCAAGGACGACCTGTCGAACTACATCGTGTCGAACATGCAAGACCCGATTTCCCGGACTCCGGGCGTCGGTGACTTCCAGGTGTTCGGTGCCCAGTACGCCATGCGTATCTGGCTCGACCCGGCCAAGTTGAACAACTTCAACATGACCCCGGTGGATGTGAAGACCGCGGTTGCCGCACAGAACGTGCAAGTGTCCTCCGGCCAGCTCGGCGGCCTGCCTGCCATGCCTGGCCAGCAACTGAACGCCACCATCATCGGCAAGACCCGCCTGCAGACTGCCGAGCAGTTCAAGGCGATCCTGCTGAAGGTCAACAAGGATGGTTCGCAGGTACGCCTGGGTGACGTTGCAGATGTGGCCCTGGGTGGCGAGAACTACGCCATCAGCGCCCAGTTCAACGGTAATCCGGCTTCCGGCCTGGCGGTGAAGCTGGCCAACGGTGCCAACGCCCTGGATACCGCAAAAGCACTGCGCAAGACCATCAGCGATCTGGAACCCTTCTTCCCGCAAGGCATGAAGGTGGTATTCCCGTACGACACCACCCCGGTGGTGACCGAATCGATCAAGAGCGTGGTCGAGACGCTGGTGGAGGCCATCGTCCTGGTGTTCCTGGTGATGTTCCTGTTCCTGCAGAACTTCCGCGCCACGGTGATCACCACCATGACGGTTCCGGTAGTACTGCTGGGTACCTTCGGCATCCTCGCGGCAGCCGGATTCAGCATCAACACCCTGACCATGTTCGGCATGGTACTGGCCATCGGCTTGCTGGTGGACGACGCCATCGTCGTGGTGGAGAACGTCGAGCGGGTGATGCAGGAGGAAGGCCTGTCGCCCAAGGAAGCGACCAAGAAGTCCATGGGCCAGATCCAGGGCGCCCTGGTGGGTATCGCCCTGGTGCTGTCGGCTGTATTGCTGCCGATGGCGTTCTTCAGCGGCTCCACCGGCGTGATCTACAAGCAGTTCTCGATCACCGTGGTTTCGGCCATGGCCCTGTCGGTACTGGTAGCCCTGATCTTCACCCCAGCCCTGTGCGCCACCATGCTCAAGGCCATCCCTGAAGGCCATGGCGAGAAGCGCGGCTTCTTCGGCTGGTTCAACCGTACCTTCGACTACAGCGTAAAACGCTACGAGCGCGGCGTCGCCAGCATCCTGCGGCACAAGGCGCCGTACCTGCTGGCCTACCTGCTGATCGTGGTGGGCATGATGTGGCTGTTCACCCGTATCCCGACCGCGTTCCTGCCGGAAGAAGACCAGGGCGTACTGTTCGCCCAGGTACAGACGCCAGCCGGCTCCAGTGCCGAGCGGACCCAGGTGGTGGTCGACGAAATGCGTTCCTACCTGCTGGACAAGGAAAAGGACACCGTTGCCTCGGTGTTCACCGTGAACGGCTTCAACTTCGCCGGCCGCGGCCAGAGCTCCGGCATGGCCTTCATCATGCTCAAGCCATGGGGCGAGCGCTCTGCGCAAAACAGCGTGTTCAACCTGGCCCAGCGCGCGCAGATGCACTTCTTCAGTTTCCGCGACGCGATGGTGTTTGCCTTCGCCCCGCCTGCGGTACTGGAGTTGGGTAACGCCACCGGTTTCGACGTGTTCCTCCAGGACCGCGCCGGTATCGGCCACGAGAAACTGATGGCTGCACGCAACCAGTTCCTCGGCATGGCAGCCCAGAGCAAGGTGCTGTCGCAGGTCCGTCCGAACGGCCTGAACGACGAGCCGCAATACCAGCTGACCATCGACGACGAGCGCGCCAGCGCCCTGGGCGTGACCCTCAGCGATATCAACAACACCCTGTCGATCGCCCTGGGTAGTAGCTACGTCAACGACTTCATCGACCGCGGTCGGGTGAAGAAGGTGTACATCCAGGGCCAACCCGGTGCGCGCATGAGCCCCGAGGACCTGAAGAAGTGGTACGTGCGCAACAGCGCCGGGACCATGGTGCCGTTCTCGTCCTTCGCCAAGGGTGAGTGGATCTACGGTTCGCCGAAGCTGGCCCGTTACAACGGTGTGGAGGCCATGGAGATCCTCGGGGCCCCGGCTCCTGGCTACACCACCGGTGAAGCCATGGCCGAGGTCGAGGCCATTGCCGCCAAGCTGCCGCCAGGTGTCGGTATCTCCTGGACCGGCCTGTCCTACGAGGAACGCCTCTCGGGTTCCCAGGCGCCAGCGCTGTACGCCTTGTCCCTGTTGATGGTGTTCCTGTGCCTGGCGGCCCTGTATGAAAGCTGGTCGATTCCGATCGCGGTCATGCTCGTGGTACCACTGGGGATCATCGGTGCGCTGATGGCCACCAGCCTGCGCGGCCTGTCCAACGACGTGTACTTCCAGGTAGGTCTGTTGGTGACCATCGGCCTTGCGGCGAAGAACGCCATCCTGATCGTCGAGTTCGCCAAGGAACTGCACGAGCAGGGACGCTCTCTGATCGATGCCGCGGTCGAAGCCTGCCGCATGCGCCTGCGGCCGATCATCATGACCTCCCTGGCCTTCGTCCTCGGGGTCGTGCCCCTGGCCACCTCCAGTGGTGCAGGTGCCGGTAGCCAGCATGCCATCGGTACCGGTGTAATTGGCGGTATGCTTACCGCGACGATCCTGGCGATCTTCTGGGTCCCGCTGTTCTTCGTCGTCGTGTCGTCCATGGGCCGCAGGAAAGCGGACCAATCAGAAACCACTGAAAATTCTAATGAGGCTGGCCAATGAGCAAGTCGCTACTCTCCCTGGCAATCACCGCCATCGCGCTAAGTGGTTGCTCGCTGATACCGGATTATCAGCGCCCGGACGCGCCGGTGGCGGCGCAATTCCCCCAAGGCCCGGCCTACTCGCCAAAGGAGGCCGCCAACGTGGCGGCCGCCGAACAGGGCTGGCGGCAGTTCTTCCATGACCCGGCGCTGCAGCAGCTGATCCAGGTTTCCCTGGAAAACAACCGCGACCTGAAGGTCGCGGCGCTGAACATCGATGCCTATGCGGCGCAGTACCAGATCCAGCGGGCGGACCTGTTCCCCGCGGTTTCCGCCAACGTCAGCGGCCAGCGCCAACGCACGCCGGCCCGGGTAAACGGGACAGGTGAGGACCGGATCACCGGCCAGCACTCGGCTACCGTGGGCATCAGTGCCTACGAGCTGGACCTGTTCGGTCGCGTGCGCAGCCTGAGCGAGCAAGCGCTGCAGAACTACTTCTCCACTGAAGAAGCGCGGCGCAGCACCCAGATCAGCCTGGTGGCCAGCGTTGCCAACGCCTACATCACCTGGCAGGCCGACAAGGAACTGCTGAAGCTGACCCAGGAAACCCTGGCGACCTACGAAGAAAGCTACCGCCTGACTTCCCGCAGCAACGAGGTCGGCGTCGCTTCCGCCCTGGACCTGAGCCAGTCGCGTACCTCAGTGGAAAACGCCCGGGTGCAACTGGCCCGCTACACCCGCCAGGTGGCCCAGGATGAAAACAGCCTGACCCTGCTGTTGGGCACTGCGATCCCGGCCAACCTGTCAGCCTCGCAACCGCTGTCGGCCGACCTGCTGAGCGAACTGCCAGCGGGCCTGCCGTCGGAATTGCTACAACGCCGTCCGGACATCCTCGAGGCCGAGTACAAGCTCAAGGCAGCCAACGCCAATATCGGCGCGGCCCGCGCGGCATTCTTCCCGCGCATCAGCCTGACGGCCAACGCCGGCAGCCTGAGCCCGGATCTCTCCGGCCTGTTCAAGGGCGGCTCGGGTACCTGGTTGTTCCAGCCGCAGATCAACCTGCCGATCTTCAACGCCGGCAGCCTGCGCGCCAGCCTGGACTACTCCAAGATCCAGAAGGACATCAGCGTCGCGCAGTACGAGAAGTCCATCCAGACCGCCTTCCAGGAAGTCTCCGATGGCCTGGCCGCACGCCAGACCTACAACCAGCAGTTGCAGGCCCAGCGTGATTTCGTCAGCGCCAACCAGGACTACTACCGTCTGGCCGAGCGCCGCTACCGCATCGGGGTCGACAGCAACCTGACCTTCCTCGACGCCCAGCGCTCGCTGTTCAGTGCTCAACAAGCGCTGATCACCGATCGCCTGGCGCAGCTGACCAGCGAGGTCAACCTGTACAAGGCCCTAGGTGGCGGTTGGAGCGAGCAGACCGCGAAGAACGAGCAAACGGCGGAAAAGAAAGCCCCCGCGCTGCACCTGTTCTAAAGCCTGACCTGGCTGCATGAAAAACCCACCTGACGGTGGGTTTTTCGTTTGTACCTGAACGCCACGCCCCCTCGCCTAAGGCGCCCGGCGAGACTCCACTCCCAACTCGTCCCACACTGACTCGGCCAGGTGAAAGGTGGCGTTGGCCGCAGGAATCCCGCAGTAGATCGCGCTTTGCATGATCACCTCCTTGATTTCCCCCCGGCTCACACCATTGTTGGCAGCCGCCCGCAGGTGCAGCTTGAGTTCCTCGTTGCGATTCATGCCGATCAGCATGGCGATGGTCACCAGGCTGCGGGTATGCCGTGGTAAGCCCGGACGGGTCCAGATGTCGCCCCAGGCATGGCGGGTAATCATGTCCTGGAACTCCGAATTGAACTCGGTCAGGGCCGCCAGGCTGCGCTCGACATGGGCATCGCCCAAGACCGCACGCCGTACTTCCAGACCTTCGGCATAACGCTGTTTCTCATCCATGCAAGGCTCCTTCGATCGATCTCAAGCCAGCAGGAAATCCACGACCCGAGCGCTGAACGCATCGGCAGCCTGGACATTGGAAAGGTGCGCGGCACGAAACTCGGCGTACTCGGCACCCGCTACCTGCTGCTGGATAAAGCGCCCTCCGGCAGGTGGAGTCACCGCATCCTCGCTGCCGGCGATCACCAGGGTCGGCACCTTGATCGCCGCCAGTTGTTCGCGCAAGTCGGCATCACGCACCGCCGCACAGTTGGCCGCATAGCCCTCGGGCGAGGTGGCGGCCAGCATATCGGTGATCAGCTTGGCCTGGTCCGGATGGGCCTCGGCGTAATCGGCAGTGAACCAGCGAGCGATGGAGGCATCCCGCAGGGCTACCATCGCAGCCTGGCCGTCACGCAAGACCGTCTCGATCCGCGGGTTCCACACCGTAGGATCAGCGATCTTCGCGGCGGTGTTGCACACCACCAGCTTGTCCAGGCGTTCACCGGCGTTGATCCCCAGCCACTGGCCGATCAGCCCACCCATGGATAGGCCACAAAAATGAGCTCGCGGGATATCCAGGGCATCGAGCAAGGCCAGGACATCGCGCCCCAGTTGCTCGATGCTGTAGGGCCCATCGGTGACCAGGGACCGGCCATGACCCCGCGTATCCATGCGCAGCACCCGCCAGTGCTGGCTGAAGATCGGCATCTGCTTGTCCCACATGTGCAGGTTGGTACCCAGGGAATTGGACAACACCAGCACCGGCGCCTGCGCCGGGCCTTCCAGTTGATAGTGCAGTTCGCCCCCGGCGAGTTTCACGAATCCCACGGCTTTCTCCTTCAGGCCTTAAAGGCAAAATGTTCAGCCACGGCGCACTCGATCCAGGCTTGCGCCTGGCCCAGGTAATGCGCCGGGTCCAAGAGGCGATCCAGTTCCGCCGCCGACAGTTCGGCGGCGACCTTTTCATCGTCGCCCAATACCGCACGCAGATGGCGCTGTTCGGCCACCGCACGCCTGCAACACTGCTCCAGCAGATGATGGGCGGCCTCCCGCCCCAGCCGTTGGGCCAGGGCGATACTCACTGCCTCGGCCAATACCAATCCCTGGGTCAGCTCCAGATTGCGAGCCATGCGTTGTCCATCCACCTCCAGGCCTTCCACCAACAACAGGCCCTGGCGCAAGGCGCCAGAAACCAGGCAGCAGATCTCTGGAAGGGTTTCCCATTCCGCATGCCATAACCCCAGGCTGCGCTCATGCTCCTGGGGCATGACACTGAACAGGGTCGCCAGTAACCCGGGAATCCGGGTCGCTGCGCTGATCAGCACGGCCGAGCCCACCGGATTGCGCTTATGGGGCATGGTGGATGAACCGCCCTTGCCCGCCGCCGCAGGCTCGAATACTTCCGCAGTTTCGGTCTGCATCAACAGGCTGACGTCCCGCCCCAACTTGCCCAGGCTACCGGCCAGCAAGCCCAGCACCGAGGCGAACTCCACCAGGCGGTCGCGCTGGGTGTGCCAGGGCTGTTCCGGCAGGCGCAGTTGCAACTCCTCGGCCAGGGCCCGGGCCACCGGCAGTGCCTGCTCGCCCAAGGCCGCCAGGGTGCCGGAGGCGCCGCCAAACTGCAGCACCAGAAGGCGCGGCTTGAGTTGTTGCAGGCGCTCGCGACTGCGCGTCAGCGCCCCCAGCCAACCAGCGATCTTCATCCCCAGGGTCACCGGAGTGGCCTGTTGCAACCAGGTCCGGCCTGCCAGAGGGGTCAGGGCATGGCGCTGGGCCTGGGTAGCGAGCACATCGCCCAGGCGCTGCAGGTCCTGCTCCAGCAAGAACAAGGCACTGCGTAATTGCAGGACCAGCCCGCTGTCCATCGCGTCCTGGCTGGTGGCTCCCAGATGCACATAACGCTCGGCCTCGATACTGTGCTGAGCCACCTGCTGGCCCAGGGCCTTGACCAGGGGAATGGCCGGATTGCCGGCCGTGGCGATGGCCTCGCCCAGGGCCTCAAGATCATAAAGGCCGGCTTGGCAGGCAGCCTCGATAGGCCCTAGCGCACTGGCCGGAACCAGCCCAGCCCGCACTCCGGCTCGGGCCAGCCCGGCTTCGAAGTCGAGCATGCCCTGGACCCGCCCCTGGTCGCAGAACACGCCGCGCATTTCCCGGGCAATGAAATAAGCATCGAACAGTTGGTTGCTCGCAGCTGGGGTCATAAACAGTCCTTTGGCAACCTGCTCCCTGTAGCGGTGCAGGTCGGCCAGTCAAAGATCGTGGTGCAGGTACGCGGCTTGCTTGGGCAATCGCAGACTGAACAGGAAGGCGATCGCCATCATCGCCGTAACGTACCAGTAGAAGGTGTTCTCCATGCCCATGTTCTTGAAATTCAGGGCCACCCATTCCGCCGAGCCGCCGAAGATCGCATTGGCCACCGCGTAAGCCAGCCCTACCCCCAGCGCCCGCACCTGTGGCGGAAACATCTCGGCCTTCACCAGACCGCTGATTGAGGTGTAGAAACTGACGATGGCCAGGGCCAGGGTGATCAGAACGAAAGCCAGGAACGGGCTGCTGACGGTCTTCAGGCTCAACAGCAACGGCACCGTGAACAACGTGCCCAAAGCACCGAACCAGAGCATGGAGTTACGCCGGCCGATCCGGTCCGCCAGCATGCCGAACAACGGCTGCATGCACATGTACAGGAACAGCGCGCCAGTCATTACATAGCTGGCCGTCTTGGCCGGCATGCCGGCGGTATTCACCAGGTACTTCTGCATGTAGGTGGTAAAGGTATAGAAAATCAGCGAACCGCCGGCGGTGTACCCCAAAACAGTAATGAACGCCGCCGAATGATGCTTGAACAAGGCGGCAACGCTGCCGGCTTCCTTGTCCTCGCGGGTTTCCCTGCTGCTGGTTTCCTTCAGCGAACGCCGCAACAGCAGCGAGATCAACGCGGCAATGGCGCCGATCACGAACGGAATGCGCCAACCCCAGGCCTTGAGCTCAGCCTCGTCGAGAAATTGCTGGATGATCACCAGGACCAGCACCGCCAGCAATTGCCCACCAATCAGGGTCACGTACTGGAAAGAGGCGAAGAAGCCACGCTGGCCCTTGAGCGCCACTTCACTCATGTAGGTCGCAGTGGTGCCGTACTCGCCCCCCACCGACAACCCCTGGAACAGGCGTGCCATCAGCAGCAGGAACGGCGCCCAGGCACCGATACTGGCGTAGGTGGGCAAAAAGGCGATGACCAGGGAACCGGCGCACATCATCAAGACCGAGATCATCATCGAGTTCTTGCGCCCATGGCGATCGGCGACCCGGCCGAACAACCAGCCACCTATCGGACGCATCAGGAACCCGGCGGCGAATACCCCGGCGGTATTGAGCAACTGCACCGTAGGGTCGTCGGAAGGGAAGAAAGCCGGGGCAAAGTAAATGGCACAGAAGGCGTAGACATAGAAGTCGAACCATTCCACCAGGTTGCCGGACGAAGCGCCGACGATGGCAAAGATCCTTTTGCTGCGTTCCTCTCCGGTGTAGTGACTTGTCGTTGTAGTCATGTCTTTTCACTCATGGGGGACAGTGTGAGTCTAGACACACTTGGCAACATTCCCGTTCCACGCAATCAGTGAACAGCGGCCAGCAGCCGCTGCGGCGGCCACTGGCGCACCGCATCAAACCCGCTCGATGGCCAACGCCAGGCCTTGGCCCACCCCCACGCACATGGTGGCCAGGCCTCGCTTACCGCCGGTCTTCTCCAGCTGATGCAGGGCCGTCAGTACCAGTCGCGCGCCGCTCATGCCCAAGGGATGCCCCAGGGCGATGGCCCCGCCATTGGGATTGACCTGCGGCGCATCGTCGGCCAGCCCCAACTCACGCAATACCGCCAGGCCCTGGCTGGCGAACGCCTCGTTGAGCTCGATCACGTCGAAGGCATCGACTGCCAGGCCCAGGCGCTCGGTGAGCTTGCGTACCGCCGGTACCGGACCGATACCCATGACCCGCGGCGCGACTCCTGCACTGGCCATGCCCAGTACCCTGGCCCTGGGTGTCAGGCCATGCTTGTGCACCGCCTCGGCAGAGGCCAGGATCAGCGCCGCAGCGCCGTCGTTGACTCCAGAAGCATTGCCGGCGGTGACGGTCTTGCCTGGCCCGTTGATCGGCTTGAGCTGCCCCAGCGCCTCCAGGCTGGTATCCGCGCGGGGATGCTCATCCTGTGCCAACAGCGTCTCGCCCTTCTTGTGGACGATCCGCACCGCAACGATTTCCTCGGCGAAGAAGCCAGCGGCCTGAGCGGCAGCGGCGCGTTGCTGGCTGCGCAAGGCGAAGGCGTCCTGGTCTGCCCGGGAGACCCGATAGTCGTCTGCCACGTTGTCGGCGGTCTGTGGCATGGCATCCACGCCGTACTGGGCCTTGAGCAGCGGATTGATGAAACGCCAACCGATGGTGGTGTCCTCCAGCTGCATGCTGCGGGAAAAGGCACTGTCGGCCTTGCCCATGACAAAGGGCGCGCGCGACATGGACTCGACACCGCCGGCGATGGCCAGCTCCATCTCACCGCAGGCAATGGCGCGAAACGCCGTGCCGATGGCGTCCATGCCCGAGGCACAAAGGCGGTTCAGGGTCACCCCCGGTACGCTGTCGGGCAGGCCGGCGAGCAACAGGGCCATGCGCGCCACGTTGCGATTGTCCTCGCCAGCCTGGTTGGCACAACCGAGGAACACTTCATCCAGCGCACTCCAGTCCACTCGTGGATTGCGCTCCATGAGTGCCGTGATGGGCAGCGCCGCCAGGTCATCGGCCCGTACAGTCGACAAACCACCGCCAAAGCGGCCGATGGGGGTGCGAATGGCATCGCAGATGAATACGTCGCGCATCAGGCTTCTCCTGGGGCTTGGCCATGGGCCTGGGCGGTGCGCGCCTCCAGCTCACGCAAGGCCGTCAGCTCGCGAGCGGTGGGAGCGGCGGTCTCGGCGACTTCATCGGCGAAACGAATGGCCCAGCCGGTGGCGGCCGTTACCTGCTCGCGAGTGACCCCAGGGTGCAGGGAGGTGACGATGAACTCGTTGCTATCGGCCTCGGGCTCCATGATGCACAGGTCGGTGATGATCCCCACCGGCCCGGCTCCCGGCAGCCCCAGGCGCTTGCGTGAATCACCGCCCTCGCCGTGGCCGACCGAAGTCACGAAGTCCAGTTTGTCGACGAAGGAACGAGCGGACTGCTTGAGGATGATCAGCACGCTTTTTGCCGAGCCGGCGATCTCCGGAGCACCACCGGCCCCGGGCAGGCGAACCTTGGGTTGGTGGTAGTCACCGACTACCGTGGTGTTGATGTTGCCGAAACGGTCGACCTGGGCTGCACCGAGAAATCCTACGTCGATCCGCCCACCCTGCAGCCAGTAGCGGAAAATCTCACCGGTGGGCACCACGGTATCGGCGGTCTCCGCCAGCTCGCCATCGCCAATGGACAGCGGCAGGACACTGGGCTTGGCACCGATGGGACCAGACTCATAGATCAGCACCACATCGGGCGAGGAAGTCAGGCGCGCCAGGTTGGCGGCCTTGGATGGCAGGCCGATACCGACGAAACACACCGAGCCGTTCTGCAACCGCCGGGCCGCAGCGACAGTCATCATCTCACTCGTGGAGTAGGTCATTGCTTGGCCTCCGGGGCTGCGGCCAGCTTGGCCTGGAATTCACTGAAATCGGCGGTGCCGCGGATGTAGTGGTCGATCCATGCGGTGAACGTCTCGCGATCCCGGGCAATCGGGTCCCAGGCCTGATAGAAACGGTTGTCACGCTCGGAGTAACCATGGGCGTAGGACGGATGAGCACCGCCCGGCACATGGCAGACCGCACTCAAGGCCCAGGTCGGCAGCACACAGGCGTTCATCGGCGCGGCCAGGTCGTCGACGATTTCCTCGACGGTGACAATGCAGCGCTTGGCCGCCAGGGCTGCTTCCTTCTGTACCCCGAGGATGCCCCACAGCAACACATTGCCCTTGCGGTCGGCCTTCTGGGCATGAATCACCGTGACATCGGGACGAACCGAAGGTACTGCCGCCAGCACCTCGCCAGTAAAGGGGCACGTCACGCTCTTGATCAGCGGATTGACCTTGGGCAGGTCGGAGCCGGCATAGGCGCGAAGCACCGCGAACGGCAAGCCCGAAGCACCGGCGACATAGGCGTTGGCCAGGTCGGCATGGCTGTGTTCTTCGATCTCCAATGGCCGCGGCCAGTGTTTCTCCACGGCATCGCGCAGGCGGTGCAGCGACCCCACTCCAGGATTGCCCCCCCAGGAAAACACCAGCTTGCGAGCACAGCCGGCACCGATCAACTGGTCGTAGATCAGGTCCGGGGTCATCCGCACCAGGGTCAGGTCCTGCTTGCCCTGGCGAATGATTTCATGGCCTGCGGCCGTAGGGATCAGGTGGGTGAAGCCTTCAAGCGCGACGGTATCGCCGTCGTGGATGAACTGCTTCACGGCCTCGCGTAGCGAGAGGATTGCAGCCATGGATGGATCTCCCGGTTGGTGTCCAGCGACTGGAAAAAGACGCCGTGGCGCCTGGCAGTGGCTGAAGGTTAAGCCGGGCAAAAACGTCGAACAATCCGATAATCGACTAAGTGTTCGATTATCGAACATATTCTTGCAAAGCTATCGATTGCTCTTTCAGCGCGGGAATTCCGGGTCCTGGACAGGTCTGTCGGCTCTGACAGGCGCTTGCCCTCGCAATGACCCTCCCCGGCGGCCAGGCGCGACCTGCAATCGCCAACGGTGGATTTCAGGTGGCATCAGCCCGGCTGACCAGGCCCTTGATCACGACCGCGGCAGTGGCCAGGACTGCTGGAACCACCAGGGCCGTCAGGACTTGCTCGAAGCTCCACCCCAGGCCCAACAGGGTCGCACCCATCCAGGCTCCGAGGATGGCGCCGAAACGACCGATGCCCAGCATCCACGAGACTCCAGTGGCCCGGCCCTGGGTGGGATAGAAGCGTGCGGCCAGGGATGGCATCGCCGACTGCGCGCCGTTGACGCACATCCCGGCGATCAGCACCAGGGTGGCGAGCAATGTGATATTGCCCAGGCTCTGGCCGATGGCATAAGCCAGGACCCCGGCCAGCAGGTAGCAGGCTCCAATGACCCGGTGCGGATCACAGCGATCCATCGCCCACCCCACCAGCACCGCGCTGAGCACGCCCCCCAACTGGAACAGGGCGCCGATGACGGCTGACTGCTCCATGCTCGCCCCGCTGTCGCGCATCAAGGTGGGCAACCAGCTGGTAAGCAGGTAGACAATCACCAGCCCCATGAAATAAGTCAGCCACAGCAGCAAGGTGCCGATGCCGCTGGTCGCGCCAAAGATCACGGCCAAGACATTGCGCGCCTTGACCGCTTGCAGTTCCGGCACACTGAAACTGCCGGCCTGATGGACCATGGACGGAGCGATCGGTGCCAGGGCCTTGCGCACCTTGTCGGGAGCATGATGGCGAACCACCAGGTAACGCGCCGACTCCGGCAACCACACCATCAGCACCAGGGCCAGGAAGATCGGCAAGATGCCACCCACCAGCAGCAAGCTGTGCCAACCGAAGGTGGGGATCAATGTGGCAGAAATGAATCCGCCACCGGCCATGCCCAGGTTGAAACCGCAAAACATGCCGGTCACCAACAACGACTTGTGGCGTTCGGGGGTGTACTCGGCAAGCAACGTAGTGGCGTTGGGCATTCCCGCTCCCAGCCCCAACCCGGTCAGAAAACGCAGCACCAGCAACTGATCGACGCTAGTGCTATAGGCCGAGGCGAGGCTAAAGATGCCAAATAGCAGCACCGCGCCTACCAAGACCATCTTGCGCCCGAAACGGTCAGCCAGCGGGCCGGAGCCCAGGGCTCCAAATACCATGCCGATCAATGCGGCGCTCATCACTGGGCCAAGGCTGGCGCGCTCGATCCCCCAGTCCAGGGACAGCGCCGGGGCGATAAAGCCCATCGCCGCGGTGTCCAGGCCATCGAGGAAGACAATCAGGAAACACAACAGCACCACGCGCCACTGATACAGCGACAAGGGCTGGTTATTGATAAAGGACTGCACATCCAGGCAGTTTCCTACAACGGATTGCGGCTGGTTCATTGTTATTGTTTCCAGGCTGGAACACAGGTCACCCATCTCGCTGCAGCGACATTAAAGAGCCAGGGGAAACAGCGTCAATTCACCAACGGCATATTCGTGCGTTTATCGAACGACTTAAGCGAACAACTGGGCACTGAGCTCACGACTAGCGCTGAGTAGGCCAGGCAGGAAACGTTGCTCCAGTTCGCCATGGCTGACCCGAGCAGCATGGGTGCTGACATTCAGCGCCGCCAGCACCTGCCCCGAAGCGTCGTACACCGGCACCGCGATAGAACGCAGCCCTTGCTCCAGTTCCTGATCGACAATGCACCAACCCTGCTGGCGAACCTGGTGCAAACACTCGAGCAGGGCCTCTGGGGTATGCAGGGTACGACTGGTCTTGGCTTGCAGATCGGCACGCTCGAGGTACTCACGCAACGATGAGTCATCCAGCGCAGCCAGCAGGATCCGACCCATGGAGGTGCAATAGGCTGGCAACCGCCCGCCCACCGAAAGGTCGACGGAAATCAGCCGCTGGGTGGTGGCCGAACGAGCGATATAAAGGATGTCATCCCCCTCCAGGGTGGCCATGTTGCAAGCTTCGTGCAGTTGCTCGCTCATGCGATCGAGGTAAGGCTGCGCGGACACGGCCAGGGGCGTGGACGACAGATACGCGTGGCCCAGGGTCAGGACCTTGGGCAACAACGAGTAGGTACGCCCGTCGGTAGTGGCATAGCCAAGCTTGATCAGGGTGTGCAGGCAACGCCGCACCGCTGCCCGGGGAATCTCCGTACGGTGGCTGATCTGGGCAATCGTCAGGTGCCGCTTGCGCTCCTGAAACGCCTGTATCACCGCCAGGCCCCGGGCCAGGGAGGTCATGAAGTCCGGGTCACCGGCAAATGCCTGAATCCTCTTCGCCGCGGACGCTACGATCGGCGGCGCCGCCGAGGTGAAGGAGTTGCGCATCTGGTCGTTCATGGCGGGCTCTGTGCGGCGAAATTCTGCCGTATTACAAACTGCATTGGAGATGCAGTACAAGTTCTTGCCAGCGACCCAGGGCGATTATCGAACTATGGGGCGCTCATCGTAGCCTATGGATTCGGGCACGGTATCCCTGCTTCATGGGCCCGCATCGCTGCCAGTGGAAGCTCTATGCGCTGCAATGCCATTTTTGTAACCCGTAACCGGTAGATTCACTTCATTTGGACTTGTACAAACCGACACTAGGCGCTCCTTTTTTGAGCAACCATTACACTTCTATGTAACAAAACTCTCATAATAAAGTTGGCTATTTTAAGCTTCTCAGTCATAGAGTTATTCTTTAGCAAAGCTATACTAGTCGAGTGTGGAGTGCAGAATCAGTTCTGCGATATCTCGCCCAGGTGACCTCAAGCTTTAGTTGGTCGCCGAATGCAAGCGCTTGACCCTAAACTAGATTCGGTTCATTCGCCTGCAACAAACAACACTGTTGCTACGACAGTTGTCTTCATCCGGTGGCGTAGCCGCATACAACAAGAAGGTACGAGCGAAAGAGCCAGGAGCAAGGAGCTCTAGTGGGCGATGCCCAAGCTCTTTACAGCCGTACCCAGCCATGCGTTACACCGGGATGGACCTTTACTCAATTAGGTAACACTGTGACGAAAGACGAACTGCGCGCGGAACTTGAGCGCCAGGAACAACGTTACAAGGAAGTTTACGGTGGCGAAGTCACCCTTTATGCCGCCCAACCAGAGCCTGAACGTAAACCTTGGCGCAAACGTGCAAGCATCGCCGACCAAGCCTTCAGCCAAGAACTGCAAAAGATGGAAAAAGAGCTCAAGACCGAACAACCGTGACGTTATCGGCCTGACACGCCTGGGGCTTGCTCCTGGTCCGATCGATGATCTCGACGGCCAGGCCAGTCATCGACGCTCAACACCCCGAGCCGCTCTCTGTCTAGCTCCATCCTGGCGAGAGACAGCACCCGACAAGCCCTTTCCCTGAAATTTCATACAAACGTTTTAACCTCGAGAAAACCTGGCTCCGACTTGCGTTCAACCCGCCCTCCCCCAGTGAAATCAGTGGGTTGCGGCCTCTGTTGTGGATCGGAAAAAACTCTGCCCTGGGTCAGCTTTTTCGTTGAAGAATGTTACCGGTGAGCACCTTGTGCATTGATTAGCAGGGTTTTCTGGCATAATCGCGCCCCCTTATGACCGGGTCAGAAAACCTTCATGATCGATTTATTCAGCGGACTGGATGCTTGGGTGCTTGTGAGCCTCTTGCTCGCCCTGGCTTTTGTCCTCGCCTACGAGTTCATCAACGGCTTTCATGACACCGCAAATGCGGTTGCCACTGTTATCTACACCAAAGCCATGCCGCCGCACCTGGCCGTATTCTTTTCCGGTGTATTCAATTTCCTCGGCGTGCTCCTTGGCGGTGTCGGCGTGGCCTATGCCATCGTCCATCTGCTGCCGGTCGAGTTGCTGATCAACGTCAACACCGGCCACGGCCTGGCCATGGTCTTCTCCTTGCTGGCCGCGGCCATCGCCTGGAACCTGGGCACCTGGTACTTCGGCATCCCGGCTTCCAGCTCTCATACCTTGATCGGCTCGATCCTCGGTGTCGGCCTGGCCAATGCCCTGCTCAACGACATCCCCCTGGGCGACGGGGTGAACTGGCAGAAGGCGATCGATATCGGTGCATCCCTGGTGTTCTCGCCCATGGCCGGCTTCATTATTGCAGCGCTGGTATTGATCGGCCTGAAGTGGTGGCGCCCGATCTCGAAGATGCACAAGACCCCGGAGCAACGGCGCAAGGTCGACGACAAGAAGCACCCACCGTTCTGGAACCGCCTGGTACTGGTGATCTCGGCCATGGCCGTAAGCTTCGTCCACGGCTCCAATGATGGCCAGAAAGGCATCGGCCTGATCATGCTGGTGCTGATCGGCATCGTGCCCGCGCAATTCGTGCTGGACCTCAACAGCACCACCTACCAGATCGAGCGTACCCGCGACGCCACCCTGCACCTGAGCCAGTTCTACCAGCGCAACCATGAATCCCTGGGCGAGTTCCTGGCCCTGGGCAAGAGCGTGAAGGACGACCTTCCCGGCAAGTTCCGCTGCAACCCACAGCAGACCGAACCGACCATCAGCGCCCTGCTGAGCAGCCTCAAAGGCGTTTCCGACTACCACTCGCTGTCCCCGGAAGACCGTATCGAAGTGCGTCGCTACCTGCTGTGCCTGGACGACACGGCGAAAAAGGTCGGCAAGCTGCCTGGCCTGGCCGCCCGTGAAAAGGCCGACCTGGACAAGCTGCGCAAGGACCTGACCGCCACCACCGAGTACGCACCATTCTGGGTGATCCTGGCCGTGGCCCTGGCCCTGGGCCTGGGCACCATGATCGGCTGGAAACGCGTGGTGCAGACCATCGGCGAGAAGATCGGCAAGCAAGGCATGACCTATGCACAGGGCATGTCGGCGCAGATCACCGCAGCCGGCCTGATCGGCCTGGCCAACGTGTTCAGCCTGCCCGTCTCCACCACCCACGTGCTCTCCTCCGGCGTGGCCGGGACCATGGTCGCCAACAAGAGCGGCCTGCAGAGCGGCACGGTGAAGACCATCCTGATGGCCTGGGTCCTGACCCTGCCCGCCACCGTAGCCCTGTCGGCCGGCCTGTTCTGGGCCGCTTCCAAGGTCCTGGGCAGCTGACGAGCGAGTCCCGGCCAGAAAAAAGGTGCGCCCCAGGGCGCACCTTTTTTATGCCTGGCATTCAATGCCGGACCACTTTTTCGCGGGCAAAAAAAAGGGCAACCGAAGTTGCCCAAAATGCCTTGCGTGCTCGTTGCTCTGGAGAGACTTAAGGTTTTTTACGCTTGTTTGCGTCTTTCCAGATGAAGAATCCAAAACCTGCGAAGAACAAAACCATGAGGCCGACTGTCAGCACTCCGGCGAACACCACATTGTCGAAAAACATGACCAGCCTCCTGCTCGTGCCTCGTTGCGATGGAGCTAAGTTAACCAAAGAGGCGCAGGGGAAAATTGACCGGCGTCAATGACGCCAAAGACGGGGAACGAGGAAGGGGGAATAACTGACCTATATCAACGGAAAACGCCCTGATCAGCGCTTTTTCGGTTTGTTTTTTGGCTTTTTCTTGGTCTTGCCCAAGGGCATCGCCTGTTCGAAAGCCTGGCGTACTTCATTCAGGCGCTTCTCATTGAGGTCATGTACGCGCTTGGCGCGTTCGGCATTCAGATCGATCAGCTTGGGTTCTTGATTCATGGCTTGCCTGGTATCACAGAGGTTCAATGGCGAATGGGATCAATAATGCGGTTTGACGCGGCCCCTGACCAGCCATCAGACCCGCAACCGGGCTATAAAATCGCTGCCGCCGGGATTTTTTATCCGCACAATGGCCCATTCGGAACCGCCCCAGGAAACGCTTAGTGGACATGCCCAAGCACCTGCCGCCACTGTTGGCGCTACGCGCCTTCGAAGCCGTGGCCCGCCACCTGAGCTTTATCAAGGCCGCCCACGAACTGTGCGTGAGCCAAAGCGCAGTCAGCCATCAAGTCCACAAGCTTGAGGACTACCTGGGTCAATCGCTGTTCGTCCGCCGCACCCGGGCCATCGACCTGACTGCCGTGGGAGCCGCCTATTACCAACAGATCCGTCCAGCCCTGGAGCAAATCGCCCTGGCAACCCAGGAGCTGCTCGCCCCCAGCACCCGGCAGGTCCTGCGCGTGGGCCTGCTGGCCTCCTTTGCCACCTTGTGGCTGGCACCGCGACTGACGGACTTCAGCCGACGCCATCCAGAGATCCAGCTGGAACTGCAGCCGGCCATCGAACTGGCGAACGTCGCCGGCGCCGAAGTCGACCTGGCCATTCGCTACGGCAAGGGCCCCTGGCCGAAGGTCCATGCCACACGTTTTCTCGCCGAGCAGTTGTCTCCCGTCTGCAGCCCTGAACTCAAGGCCACCACCCTGGCTCAGGCACCGCTGTTGATGTCCCGCTCCCACCAGCCCTTTGAATGGGACGACTGGAGCGCCAGGTACGGCGTCAACCTCGCCCCGCACCCGCAGGTGATGCTGCACGACTACAACATCGTGGTGGAAGCTGCGGTAGCCGGCCAGGGCATCGCCATGGGGCGCCGCCAACTGATCCAGCGCCACCTGGCCCAGGGCAGCCTGGTAGATGCGTTCGACCTGCCCGCCCTGGAAAGCCAGATCGGCTACTGGCTGGTCAGCGCCGAAGATCGGCTGAATCCGGCGGCGCAGTGTTTCGCCCAATGGTTATCGGGACAGGCACCCATGAGAAATATAGATACGTCGGATTAGATCTATCCGTTTGTCGCTCCTGGAGCGAAGGCCGAAGCTGCCAGCCTTCCACTCGAGGACCGACCATGCACGACTCACTCAAGCAGCGCATACGACAACTGGGCCTGGAACTGCCTGAACCCAGCCAGCCCGCCGCCAACTACGTCAACCAGGTGCGCAGCCAGAACCTGCTGTTCATTTCCGGGCAGATTCCCCTGCAACAGGGCCGCCCGGCCCTGCTCGGGCGGCTTGGCGAAAGCCTCTCGCCGGAACAGGGCGCCGAGGCTGCCGAGCTGGCCGCACTGGGCTTGCTGGCCCAACTGGGGGCGGCCCTGGACGATGACTTGGCACAACTGCAACGCATCGACCGGCTGGGCGTCTTCATTGCCGCCAGCGGCGACTTCCAGGACCACAGCACCGTGGCCAATGGCGCCTCCAACCTGCTGGTCAACGCCCTCGGGGAGAAAGGGCGGCATGCCCGTACCGCCGTTGGAGTGGCCAGCTTGCCGGCCGGTGTTGCCGTAGAAGTGGACGCGATCTTCGAGCTCAGGCCATGAACAATCTGGACCCGGGGCACCTCGCTCGTTTGCGCCAGGCGACCCCTGGCTGCGCCCGGGTCTGCCACTTCAACCACGCCGGAGCGTCGCTACCCAGCCAGGGCACCCTGGATGCCATGCTTGGGCAACTGCAACACGAGGCCCATGCAGGGCCGATGGAGGCCGCAACGGCTACAGACTGGTCGGAACAAGCCCGCCAGGCCGCAGCCCGCCTGCTCAATACTTCAACTACCGCCATCGCCTTGACCAGCAGTGGCTCGGCTGCCTGGGGCATGGCCTTCAGCGCCCTGCCCCGCTGGCAACCCGGCGATCGAATCCTCGTGGGACGACATGAATGGGGCGGCAACCTGGCCTGCATGGCCAGTGCCGTGGCGGCCGGCGCCCAACTGGAGGTGATTCCCTGCGACAGCCATGGCGCGGTATCGGTGTCGGCATTGGAGTCCATGCTCGATGCCCGAGTCCGGCTGATCGCCCTCACCTGGCTTCCGGCCAATGGCGGCCTGATCAATCCGGCGGCTGCCATTGGCCAGGTGGCGCGCCGCTGGCGCATTCCCTACTTCATCGATGCCGGGCAGGCCCTGGGGCAGATACCCTGCGATGTCCAGGCCCTGGGCTGCGACGTGCTCAAGGGCGCTGGACGCAAGTACCTGCGCGGCCCACGGGGCACTGCACTGCTCTATATCAGGCCTGGCTTCCTCGAACGCTTGCAACCCCAGCCCCGGGATGTGCTGTCGGCCCCCTGGAATGGGCAAGGCTTCAGCCTGCGTGGCGATGCCAGGCGCTTTGAAACCAGCGAGATGTCACAAGTACTGCTGGCCGGACTGGCCAATGCCCTGCAGGAACTCAACGCGATCGGCATCGCGGCCATCCACCAGCGCATCCGAGACCTCAGCGACCGGCTGCGCCCGGCCCTGGACCGCATCCCCGGCCTGCAACGCCAGGACCTGGGCACACCCGGGCAGCAATCGGGGTTGATCGCCTTCACGCTGGCAGGTTGGGACAGTTTTGCCCTCAAGGCACAGCTGGCGCGCCAGGGCATCAATATCGGAGCCAACGGCGTGGCCTACACCCCGCTGGACATGCAGGCCCGCGGCCTGACCAGCATTGCGCGGATCGCCCTGAGCCACTTGACCGGCGAGGAAGAAATCGAGCGCCTGCTGCAAGCGCTTCGGGAACGGGCCGCTTGCGGCCCCGGGAGTCAGACCTCGACGTCGACCCACAACCCCTGACGCGGGGCATCTTCGATCAATGGCACCACCGGCACCGTGTTGTCGGCATTCAATTCGTCGCCGGGCACCGCCAGATGCTGCTCCGGATCCTCGTGCTCTTCACGCTGGCGACGTTGCCGCTCCTGCTGGCGTTGCTGCTCCTCGCGCAAAAGCAGGGCCGACTGCTCGGCATCGCGCTTTTGCAGGTCGATCGTGCTTTCGTTGGAGCTCTCCTGCACCGGCACCACAGGCGGGATATCCGGTCGCTGGCGGATCGGATCCTGCTGGGAGGTGACGGGCACGGCGCTCAAGGGGAGCATCGGTGGCAACATGTTATTGGTCTCCTGTCGGCAGGCTGTCGGCCGCGGCATGGGCGACTTGAGCCATCGGTCGCAAAAGTGTGACCCAGTCGTCAGCCAATAGTGCCCTGCGCCCCGACGAATACGCCGCTTACGCTACTTTTTCTCCAAGGGTTTTAATCAGAGTTCTTTGGACTGCAAGCTACGTTCCGTTAAGATAGTCGGCTTTTTCAAAGCGGGAGTCAGGCAGCATGGCGCAGCAGTATCAACCGGGGCAACGCTGGATCAGTGACAGCGAAGCCGAGCTAGGTCTAGGCACCGTTCTGGCACAGGACGGCCGCTTGCTGACCGTGCTCTATCCGGCCACTGGCGACACTCGCCAGTATGCGCTACGGAATGCGCCCCTCACTCGCGTGAGGTTCTCGCCGGGTGACAGCATCACCCACTTCGAAGGCTGGAAAATGACCGTCCAGGAAGTCGAGGACGTCGACGGCCTGCTGGTCTACCACGGCCTCAATGGGCAGAACGAACCGGTCACCCTGCCGGAAACCCAGCTGTCGAACTTCATCCAGTTCCGCCTGGCCAGCGATCGCCTGTTCGCCGGGCAGATCGACCCGCTGGCCTGGTTCTCGCTGCGCTACCACACCCTGGAACACACCAGCCGCCAGCTGCAATCGCCACTCTGGGGCCTGGGCGGCGTGCGTGCCCAACCCATTGCCCACCAGTTGCATATCGCCCGTGAAGTCGCCGACCGTATCGCGCCACGGGTCCTGCTGGCGGACGAAGTGGGCCTGGGCAAGACCATCGAGGCCGGCCTGGTGATCCATCGCCAGCTGCTGTCGGGCCGTGCCAGCCGGGTGCTGATCCTGGTTCCGGAGAACCTGCAGCACCAGTGGCTGGTGGAAATGCGCCGGCGCTTCAACCTGCAGGTCGCACTGTTCGACGAAGAACGCTTCATCGAAAGCGATGCCAGCAACCCGTTCGAAGACACCCAGTTGGCCCTGGTGGCGCTGGAATGGCTGGTGGACGACGAAAAGGCCCAGGACGCGCTGTTCGCCGCCGGCTGGGACCTGATGGTGGTGGACGAAGCCCACCACCTGGTCTGGCACGAAGAACAAGCCAGCCCGGAATACGCCCTGGTCGAGCAACTGGCCGAGACCATCCCTGGGGTGCTGCTGCTGACTGCGACCCCGGAACAACTGGGCCAGGATAGCCACTTCGCCCGCCTACGCCTGCTGGACCCGAACCGTTTCCACGATCTGGCGGCTTTCCGCGCCGAGAGCGAGAACTATCGGCCGGTGGCCGAGGCCGTGCAAGAACTGCTGGACCAGGGCCGCCTGTCTCCCGAAGCGCACAAGACCATCCAGGGCTTCCTCGGCAACGAAGGTGAAGCCCTGCTGGCCGCCGTCAATGATGGCGACAGCGAAGCCAGCGCACGCCTGGTACGCGAACTGCTGGACCGCCACGGCACCGGCCGCGTGCTGTTCCGTAATACCCGCGCCGCGGTCCAGGGCTTCCCGGAGCGCAAGCTGCACGCCTATCCGCTGCCGTGCCCGGACGAATACCTGGAACTGCCCCTGGGCGAACACGCCGAGCTGTACCCGGAAGTCAGCTTCCAGGCCCAGCCCGATGCCGGCGACGACGAACAGCGCTGGTGGAAGTTCGACCCTCGGGTCGAGTGGCTGATCGACCAACTGAAGATGCTCAAGCGCACCAAGGTCCTGGTGATCTGCGCCCACGCCGAGACCGCCATGGACCTGGAGGACGCGCTGCGCGTACGGTCCGGCATCCCGGCCACGGTCTTCCACGAAGGCATGAACATCCTCGAGCGCGACCGCGCCGCCGCCTACTTCGCCGACGAAGAGTTCGGCGCCCAGGTGCTGATCTGTTCGGAAATCGGCAGTGAAGGCCGCAACTTCCAGTTCGCCCATCACCTGGTGATGTTCGACCTGCCCTCGCACCCGGACCTGCTGGAACAGCGGATCGGCCGCCTGGACCGGATCGGCCAGAAGCACGTGATCGAGCTGCATGTGCCGTACCTGGAGACCAGCCCGCAAGAGCGCCTGTTCCAGTGGTACCACGAGGCGCTGAACGCCTTCCTCAATACCTGCCCGACCGGCAATGCCCTGCAGCACCAGTTCGGCCCACGCCTGCTGCCATTGCTGGAAAACGCCGACGACGGCCAGTGGCAAGCCCTGATCGACGAAGCCCGTGGTGAACGCGAGAGCCTGGAATCGGAGCTGCACGCAGGTCGCGACCGCCTGCTGGAGCTGAACTCCGGTGGTGCCGGCGAAGGCGAGTCCCTGGTGGAAGCGATCCTCGAGCAGGACGACCAGTTCGCCCTGCCGATCTACATGGAGACCCTGTTCGACGCGTTCGGCATCGACAGCGAGGACCATTCGGAAAACGCCCTGATCCTCAAGCCCAGCGAGAAGATGCTCGACGCCAGCTTCCCCCTGGGCGACGACGAAGGCGTGACCATCACCTACGACCGCGGCCAGGCCCTGTCCCGCGAGGACATGCAGTTCATCACCTGGGAACACCCGATGGTGCAGGGCGGCATGGACCTGGTGCTGTCCGGGTCCATGGGCAACACCGCCGTGGCGCTGATCAAGAACAAGGCGCTCAAGCCCGGTACCGTGCTGCTGGAATTGCTCTACGTCAGCGAAGTAGTGGCTCCGCGCTCGCTGCAACTGGGCCGCTACCTGCCGCCGGCCGCCCTGCGCTGCCTGCTGGACGCCAATGGCAACGACCTGTCGCCACGGGTGGCCTTCGAAACCCTGAACGACCAATTGGAAAGCGTGCCCAAGGCCAGCGCCAACAAGTTCATCCAGGCCCAGCGCGACCAGCTGGCGCCGAAAATCAACGCCGGCGAGGCCAAGGTCGCCCCCCGTCACGCCGAGCGCGTGGCCGAGGCCCAGCGTCGCCTGGCCGCCGATACCGATGAAGAACTGGCGCGCCTGACCGCGTTGCAGGCGGTCAACCCTACCGTCCGCGACAGTGAACTGGTCGCCTTGCGCAAGCAGCGCGAGCAAGGCCTGGCCATGCTCGAAAAAGCCGCCCTGCGCCTGGAAGCGATCCGGGTCCTGGTGGCCGGCTGACCACCGGTTGCGCCGCCATGAAAAAGGCCCGCTCATGCGGGCCTTTTTTATCGTCGTCCGTAGGAGCGATCAGGCGGTCGCTGGCGCTCCAACCGGTTCGCCCGGCGCCAGCCCCTCGCGCATGCGCTGGGCATCACGCACGAAGCTGCGTGAAGCCATGAGCAGGAACACCAAGGTCAACAGCAGCGCCACCGGGATCAGGTACATGGCGTCGTGCAGGCCGATGGCCTTGAACGCTTCGGTCATCTGCCCCGCCTCGGCGGCATACATCGCCGAATGGGCGAAGTGATCGGACAGCGCCCCCACCACCACCGGCCCCAGGCCGCCCCCCAGCAGGTACAGACCGGCGAAGAACAGCGCCATGGCGGTGGCCCGCAAACGGGGCTCCACCACATCCTGGATCGCGGTGTAGACGCAGGTATAGAAGTTGTAGGCAAACAACCAACCGATACTGAACACCGCCACGAACACGCCAATCTCGATCCTTCCCGCATGCAGGGCCCAGGCCGTGCACAGGGTAGAAATCAGCAGGCTGGCGGCGGCGAACAACAACCGGCCGTTGGCGACGCGCTGGTGAATCTTGTCGGCCCCCCATCCCCCCAGGGTCAGGCCGACCAGGCCGGTTACCCCGACGATCAGCCCCGTAGCCACCGCCGCCTCCTGCAAGGGCATCAGGAAGTAGCGCTGCAGCATCGGCACCAGGAACGAGTTGCAGGCATAGGTAGCGAAGTTGAAGGTCAGGCCCGCCAAGGTCAGCCAGAGAAAGGTCGGGATCGCCAGTACCCGGCGGATCGGCCGCTCGATTCGCTCCTGGGACACCTTGGTCGCTTCCGCTGCCCCACGCTTGGGCTCCTTGATGAAGAACATGAACACCGCCAGCAGCAGGCCCGGTACTGCGGCGATGAAGAACGGCGCGCGCCAGCTATCGAATGCCTTGACCATGGCGCCGATGGTGAAGAAGGCCAGCAACAGGCCCAGGGGCAGGCCAAGCATGAAGATGCCCATGGCCCGGGCCCGACGGTGGGCCGGGAACAAATCGCCGATCAGCGAGTTGGCCGCCGGAGCGTAGCTGGCCTCACCGATGCCGACGCCCATGCGCACCAGCAGGAAGCTCCAGAAGCTGCCGACCATGCCATTGACCGCAGTCAGCCCACTCCAGACCGCCAGCCCCCACCCCATCAGTTTGCTGCGCGAGCCGGTATCGGCCATCCGCCCCAGGGGCAGGCCGGCGATGGCGTAGACGATGGTGAAGGCGGTGCCGATGATCCCCAGCTGGAAATCGCTCAAGTGCCATTCCATGCGGATCGGTTCGATGATGATCGCGGGGATGGTGCGATCGAAGAAATTGAACAGGTTGGCCAGGAACAACAGGAACAGGATGCGCCAGGCATTTGCCGCTTGAGTCGAGTTATCCATGGGTCGACCTCTTTTATTGTTATTGGACCAGGCACGAGCCTGGACACTGCAATCTAGTCAGCCGCGCCGCGCCTGTCTGTGATCATTCGCCAGCCTGATACCCGGGCATCCCGCCAGGCTCTCGCAGAGGCGCCTGCGCCAGGCTCTCGAACGTCGCCACAGCCCCCGCATCCCGGGGCTTTGCTAGTCTTTTCAAGGGCTTGGCAGAGGTCAAAAAAATACCTTGCGCCCCCCCTTCCCAAGGCCGATGCGAAGCCTAGAATAGCCGCCTTGCCTGCCCCCTCATCCACACCTTCCTCCGTTGAATACGCCTATGTCCGAAGCCAGTCCGTGTCTGAATTGCGGTGCCTGCTGTTCATACTTTCGTGTGTCTTTTTTCTGGGGCGAATGCGCCTCCTCGGGCGGAACGGTCCCCGACGAACTGGTCCAGAGCATCAGCCCCAGCCGGGTGGCGATGCTGGGCACCGACTGCAAGTCGCCACGCTGCATCGCCCTTGAAGGGGAGGTCGGCAAAGGCGTGAGCTGCTCGATATACGCCCAGCGCGCCAGTCCGTGCCGGGAATTCGAGGCCTCCTGGGTCGACGGCCAGCACAACGGCGATTGCGATGCAGCCCGCGCCGCCTTCGGCCTCGCCCCGCTGGAACCGGCAAACGACGAGCCCTGGTACGAGGAAAGCGCTTAGCACTATTGGCGATAGGTTCAATAAGCAAATCATTAGAACCAAAGTGCCACCGCCCATTGCAGCCACCGGGTGCCTTCTATACTCCAAGCACTTATTGGCGCACGAGTCCGCCAATGCCAGATGACTCAATAATGGGCACGCTATGGATTGGCTGGGTTTGCATTTCATTACCGAGCTTCCGGACAGCGGGCAGGTGGTTCTCCATTGCAGCCACAATCCGGTGCTGGTACTCCTGGCTTACCTGGTGGCCTGCGCCGCCAGCTTCGCCACGCTCGACATGGCCGAGCGCGTCAGCCATGTCGAACACGCCACCAGCCAACGCCTGTGGCGCTGGGTCGGCGCCTGCTGCCTGGCTGGCGGTATCTGGGCCATGCACTTCATCGCCATGCTGGCATTCGAGGCCCCCTTCGAGATCAGCTACGACCTGCCCCTGACCCTGTTGTCACTGTTCATCGCCCTGGTCGCGGCCTGGATGGCGATGGATACCCTGAGCCACGCCCAGTTGCCGCTATGGCGCTATGCGCTGGCCTCGTTGTGGATCGGCCTGGGCATCAGCGCCATGCACTACGTGGGCATGGCGGCCATCCGCTCGGTCGCCAGCCAGTACTACGAACCTTCGCTCATGGTGTTGTCGCTGCTGGTGGCTATCGCCTGCAGCCTCGCCGCCCTGCTGCTTTCACGCTATTTGCGTGACGGCAGTGGAATGTTCCATCAATTGCTCAAGTACGCCAGCAGCCTGGTACTGGGTGGCGCCATCGTACTCATGCACTTCACCGGCATGTGGTCCATGACCCTCGTCCTGCCAGCCGGCAACCCGCCCGGCCCGATAGTGCCCAACGGCCACCTGCAACTGGGGCTGACCCTGTGCGTGATCATTCTGCTGATCATTGGCAGCGGTATCAGCGCAGCCCTTGCGGACAAGAAGCTGCAGCACAAGGAACGCGACCTGCGCCGGGTCAATACCCTGCTCTCGCAACTGGACCAGGCCCGGGTGTCGCTGCAACACGTGGCCCACTACGACGCCCTGACCAACCTGATCAACCGACGCGGATTCAACCAGCTGTTCGCTGAAAAACTCATGGAAAAGTCCACCTTCGGCGGCATGCTGGCGGTGATGTTCCTCGATATCGACCACTTCAAGCGTATCAACGACAGTCTCGGCCACGATGCTGGGGACGAACTGCTCAAGGTGATTGCCGGGCATATCAAGAACTCCACCCGCAATCACGAGGACGTGGTAGCGCGCCTGGGGGGCGATGAGTTCTGCATCCTCATCAACCTGTATGACCGCGAAGAGGCACGGAACATGGCCCATCGCATCATGCAAAAGATGAAGGAGCCGATCGAGCTGGGCGGCCGGCGCATGGTGATGACCACCAGCATCGGCATCAGTATCTTTCCCGACGACGGCAAGACGTGCGAGGAACTGCTGAAGAACGCCGACCTGGCCCTTTACCAATCCAAGGATGCAGGTCGCAACAACCTGCACTTCTTCAGTTCCAGCCTCAAGACCAGGGCCACCCTGGAGCTGCAACTGGAGGAGGAACTGCGTAACGCCCTGCGTGACAACCAGGGGCTGCAGCTGTACTACCAGCCGATCTACGATCTCAAGGGCGCCAGGGTCACCAAGCTCGAAGCCCTGGTGCGCTGGCAACATCCGCAGCACGGCCTGCTGAGCCCGGATCGCTTCATCAGCATCGCCGAGGCCAACGGCATGATCGCCGAGCTGGATAACTGGGTGCTGCGCAAGGCCTGCCAGGACCTGGCCTACCTCTCGCGCCACGGCCGTGGCGAGTTGAAGATCGCAGTCAATTGCTCGGCCCTGAACCTGACTCGCGAGGAACTGGCAGGAGAAATCGAAAGCGCCCTGCACAACGCCCAGGTAGCGCCGCAACGCCTGGAGCTGGAGGTCACGGAGAACGCCTTGATGGGCAACATCTCCAGCACCCTGGCATTGCTCAAGCAGATTCGCGGCCTGGGCGTGTCGTTGTCGATCGACGACTTCGGCACCGGCTATTCATCCCTGGCCTACCTCAAGCGCCTGCCACTCAATACCTTGAAGATCGACCGCTCGTTCATCCAGGACATTCCCAAGTCGACCCAGGACATGGAAATCGTCCAGGCGATCATCGTCATGGCCCATACCCTGCATTTGCAGGTGGTCACCGAAGGGGTCGAGACCCTGGAGCAGCAACAGTTCCTCGAGCACTACGGCTGCGACTACCTGCAGGGCTACCTGCTCAGTCGCCCGGTCACGCTGCAGGAATTGCATGCCGTGCTGGAGGAGCTCGACCAGCGCCATGCCGGTGGTGTCAACCCGCTGACGGGTCTCGGAATAGCCGAACCAGAGTCGCTGGATCTTTTTCCAGATAGCCTTGCCCACCATGCAAGCGCATCAACTGCGCAGCTAACCCGCTGATCGGCGTCGCGGCGCCCTGCTCCCGGGACAGCTTCACCGCGCCGTCCAGGTCCTTGAGCAGGGTGCGCACATGCCACTTCACGGGTTCGAAACGGCTTTCGGCCATTTGCGGCGCCAGGATCTGCAAAGGCCTGGAGTCGGCGAACCCTCCTGCCAGGGCCTCGGCCAACAAGCGTGCGTCGACCCCGGATCGCTCGGCCAAGGCCACGACCTCAGCAATCACCAGGGCGTTGCAGGCAACGATCATCTGGTTGCAGGCCTTGGTCACCTGACCCGCCCCCACGGCCCCCATGTGTGTCACCCGCTGCCCCATGGCCAGCAGCACCGGACGCACTCGCTCGACGTCTGCCGGCTCGCCACCGACCATGATCGCCAGGCTCCCGGCCTCCGCCCCCTGGGTCCCCCCGGACACCGGAGCGTCGACCCAGCCCATGCCGGTATCGCGGGCCAGCGTGGCGGCCATTTCCCGGGTAGCGGCCGGCTCCAGGCTCGACAGGTCCAGCAACAGTTGGCCAGGTCTGGCGCCCTCGGCGATGCCGGCGGCGCCAAAGACCACCTCGCGTACCACCTCGGTATTGGCCAGGCACAACAGCACCAGGTCGGCCTGCTCGCAGAGCTGCGACGGCGCGGCAACTTGTCGCGCCCCGGCGGCCACCAGCGGTGCGCACTTTCGCGGATCGCGGTTCCACACCGTCAGCGAATAGCCCGCAGCCAGCAGGCGCCGGCACATTGGCAGGCCCATCAGGCCAATTCCGGCAAAACCGAGCGAAGGTAACGCTGACATCATATTGCCCTCATTGGATTAAAGATCATTGAATACTGGCCGATCCATGATGATTCAGGAAAGGATTCCCCCGAGCGTCTTTCAGAAAACCTTTGGCGCCTTGGGCAAAATTCGCGCTCCACCCAGCGACGAGGTCCCATTCCGTGATGGTTCGACGACACCTTGTCCCCGAGCCAACCTGACCAGGCATATGGCGCACAATGACTTCTAAGAATAATCCTGCCAACGCAGTTTCCGAGATGACGCTGACCTCTCCCCTTCCAAGCCACTCAGATACGAAGCCATTGTCCAGTTCACGCCCTCAGTCGCCCCAGCAATACCTGTACTTCACCGAAACCAATACCGACCGCATCCTCGACAACCTCGACGGCCTGCGCGACACCGTTTTCCCGCGCCCGGCGCACCTGGAGGACGAGCAGGAAAACCGCCGCGACCAGGAGTTCCCTTCGGTCTGCCTGATCGGTCTGGGCCGCTGCGGCTCCAATATCGCCCTGGACGTCGCGGAGCTGGTGTACAACGCCCGCAAGTTCTACCTCAACGAATTCAACAATGAGGACAAGGCCTACGAGGGCAGCTACAGCCCCGGCCAGTGGATCCGCCAGAACCTGCGCCTGGGACAGAACAAGGCCAGCAAGCCGGTGTTCCTGGTCGAACCGCTGGTGATGCTCGGCGACCTGGACAAGGACATCGCCGGCCGTATCCGTTTTTCCCGCAAGGGTGAAAAGAGCGGCTTCATCCGCGACTACAGCAAGATGAAGATCATGGACCTCTCCGAGGTCCATGCTGGCGGTGCCGGTAACGCACCGATCCTCGGCCAGTACCTGGCCAAGATCATCCTCAACAAGGACACCCAGCGTTTCTCCAGCCCCGACTGGAAGATGATCCACTCGTACCTGATCGATTCCTGCGGGATCAAGGCCAACCAGTCGCGCCTGTATTTCTCGATCTTCAGCGCCGGTGGCGGTACGGGTTCGGGCATGGCCTCGGAGTTCGGCCTGGCCCAGCAGTACTCGTACATGAACAAGACCTTCGACACCAAGCCGATGGACGAGCACGACAGCAAGAGCGGGCACTCCTTCGTCTTCGAGCCGATCTTCACCAGCGGCATCTGCGTGCTGCCGAACATCTCCGACCATCGCAGCGAGATGTCCGAGGCCCTGCACATCAACGCCGGCCGCCTGTTGTGCAAGTACCTGTCCGAGGAGTGGGACTTCTCCTACAACTTTGATAACGAAGACAGCAGCGAAGCCAGCGTGATGGGGCGGATCCGCCCATGGAACGCGATGATGCTGATCTCCAACGACATCATGCGCTACGCCGAAGAAAGCGATGACGGCAACATCCAGAACATCGACGTCAACGCCATGGAGAAGCACGCCAACCAGTACATCTCCCAGCAGATCTTCAACATCCTCACCGCCCAGGCGGTGACCACCGACTACGACCAGAACTACTTCCGCCGCGCCGGTATCGATATCGGCGAGACCATCCGCCTGGATGCCAACGACCTGTTCATGAGCCTGGCCGGCCCGGTGGCGATCGCCTATGCCGAGTCCGTGGTGCCCGAGCAACCGGTGCCCACTGGCGACAAGTTCAAGGTGTTCGAGAAAGAGCCGCAGCGCCTGAACATCGACGACCTGTTCTTCCGCTCCATCGACCTGCCGCACTTCAACAAGCAGACCCAGGCCATCGAGGGCATCAGCCTGCTGCCCATAGAGTCCAAGCGCTATCGCGCGGCACTGGAGCAATACAAGGCCTCGGGCTTCGACGCCGCGGCGCTGCACGACCTGCACTTCTTCAAGAACTGCTCGTCGGTGGTGTCCATCGTCTCGCTGCCCAAGGACTACAAGCTGTCCTACATGGACCTGAACCGGCTCAAGACCCACCTCAACAGCCTGTTCCCCAACACCACGCTCAAGCGCTACGCGTTGGTGATCGGCGCCTCGGCCAACTTGTCGCTGACCACCCTGATCGCCAAGAGCCCCTGCCTGTCGGATGACTTCCTGACCCTGATCGTGGCCTTCATCAAGCGCTGCTTCGCACGCAATCCGTACCGCTTCGACGACACCCTGGACAATTCCGTCCTGGATTTCATCACCAGCGACCACTTCGAAGAAGACCGTATCGACGACTTGCTCAACGAGTTCGAGAACCCGGCGAAGATCCTGGATACCAACTGGTATGCGATCAAGCCGATGTACGAGAAGAAGTACCGCGAACTGATCAACGACAAGGACAAGTTCGTCTCGATCAATGACATCCGCCTATCCCGGGATTGCGTGAAGAAGGCCATCAAGTACCTGCGGGAAATCTACCGTCATCGCATCGGCAAGACCCGGGTCATCTCCCTGAATAGCCACACCGGCAAGACCGCCTATTGAGGCCTCGCCAGCCCGCCGGCTCCACTACGAACCGAGGCAGCAGCCTCGGTGACGCACGAGCCGGCGAGCCAGCGAATGAATCGCTCAAGGCCGGCTGGCATGTTCAGGTTGCACAACAATTGAGCAGCCCGTCGGCTGGGCTTGAAACTGTTCCCATTCCGTGAACGTCACCCTGGCCGAATAACGGGTGGGGCGTTTCTCTACGGCAAGATGCCATCACTGGATTCACGGTTACTCGGCTACACACTTTTGTCCGACAAAAGCACGCACCAGATCGGCGCACAGCCTCAGCTCGACGCTCGTTCCTGGGTCAGGATCCAGGGCGATACCACCACCGCCCACAGCGTCGGATCACGCTCCAATAGATCGGATGCCCGCGTCGCAGACAGCTTTTCAACCTTCCCTTCGGCCAACCAGGCCGCCACTTTTTCCGCCTGATTCTCGGCCACCGCCTGGGCGGCTTCGATCAGATCCAGGTCGGCATCGACCCACAATAGGGCACCCTTGGCGAAGAACGGTTCCAGTTCCTTCCAACTGATCGATGCGGTCTCACCAAGCAGCTTGGCATAGAGGGTGCTAGGTTCTTGAGTCATGGGACTGTCCAGAAAAGAAATCGGCGCAATCATAACGTCGGTGCCCTGGCAGAAAAACCCAGAAGCAAAAGCGTCAAAGATCGAGAAGCTCAGAAGCGCCAGGGATTGACGCCGATTCGTTGCGAAAGCCACGCCGCAAATCTGTCTTTTTCTTTCAAGCAAGCGACATTCCGCGTTTTTGCCCCCAGCAGCCAGCTTTTCAAGCGAACGACCGGCGCACTACACTGTACCGGTACAGTTGCCAGGGACATTTCCGAGGGATATCGCGATATCTGACTCGGTTCTGCGACTCAAGGCCGCCGGAACTATAAAAATTACAACAGTAAGAGTGGAGCACTATGAATAAGGCTACTAAGCAGATTTCCAAACTGTTTGCCGCTATGGTCCTGGCAGGTGTTGCCGGCCATTCGTTCGCAGCTGACACCATCAAGATCGGTATCGCCGGCCCCAAAACCGGCCCTGTAGCACAGTACGGAGACATGCAGTTCAGTGGTGCCAAGATGGCCATTGAACAGATCAACGCCAAGGGCGGCGTCAACGGCAAGAAACTCGAAGCCGTCGAATACGACGACGCCTGCGATCCAAAACAAGCCGTCGCAGTCGCCAACAAGGTAGTCAACGACGGCGTCAAGTTTGTCGTCGGCCACCTCTGCTCCAGCTCCACTCAACCAGCCTCCGACATCTATGAAGATGAAGGCGTGGTCATGATCACCCCCGCCGCCACCAGCCCGGACATCACCTCCCGTGGCTACAAGATGGTGTTCCGCACCATCGGCCTGGACAGCGCCCAGGGCCCGGCCGCCGGCAACTACATCGCCGACCACGTGAAGCCCAAGATCGTCGCCGTGCTCCACGACAAGCAGCAGTACGGTGAAGGCATCGCCACCGCCGTGAAGCAGACCCTGGAGAAAAAAGGCACCAAGGTTGCGGTGTTCGAAGGCATCAATGCCGGCGACAAGGACTTCTCCTCCCTGATTGCCAAGCTCAAGCAAGCCAACGTCGATTTCGTCTACTACGGCGGCTACCACCCAGAGCTGGGCCTGATCCTGCGCCAAGCCCAGGAAAAAGGCCTGAACGCCAAGTTCATGGGTCCGGAGGGCGTGGGCAACGACTCCATCTCGCAGATCGCCAAGGAGTCCTCCGAGGGCTTGCTGGTCACCCTGCCGAAATCCTTCGACCAGGACCCGGCCAACGTCGCCCTGGCTGACGCCTTCAAAGCCAAGAAAGAAGACCCGAGCGGTCCTTTCGTATTCCCTTCCTACTCCGCAGTTGAAGTCATCGCCGGCGCCATCACCAACGCCAAGAGCGAAGACGCGGCCAAGGTGGCTGAAGCCATCCACGCCGGTACCTTCAAGACCCCGACTGGCGACCTGAGCTTCGACTCCAAGGGCGACCTGAAGGACTTCAAGTTCGTGGTCTACGAGTGGCACTTCGGTAAGCCCAAGACCCAAGTCTCGCCCCAGTAAGGCTGCGCCTGGCTGACTGCCGATAGAGCCCACGGCTTGCCGTGGGCTTTGTTTTACGAATCTATGGGCCGTGCTCCCGTGATCCGGAAGCCTGTCCACCTGAAAATCTCAAAACCGTCATCAGCGGTTCGCTGGCAAAGTCCAGCCCGAAGTGGGTGCAGACCCACGGGGCCTGGGCGGGAAAATGACTCCACCAGTGAAATGCGTATCAGGTTTTTAGGAGCGTTGTAATGCCTGACATCTATCACTTCTTCCAACAGCTGGTTAACGGCCTGACCGTTGGCAGCACGTATGCCCTGATCGCCATCGGCTATACGATGGTCTACGGCATCATTGGAATGATCAACTTCGCCCACGGCGAGGTCTACATGATCGGTTCCTATGTGGCGTTCATCGCCATCGCGGGGCTGGCCATGATGGGACTCGACAGCGTCCCACTCCTGATGACCGCAGCCTTCATCGCGAGCATCGTCGTCACCAGTGCCTATGGCTACAGTATCGAACGGATCGCCTACCGCCCCTTGCGTGGCAGTAACCGCCTGATCCCGCTGATCTCCGCCATCGGTATGTCGATCTTCCTGCAGAACACCGTTCTGCTGGCACAGGACTCCAAGGACAAGTCCATTCCCAACCTGATCCCGGGCAGCTTTTCCATCGGGCCGGGTGGCGCACAAGAAGTGCTGATCTCCTACATGCAGATCGTGGTGTTCGTGGTGACCCTCATCGCCATGCTCGGCCTGACCCTGTTCATCTCCCGCTCTCGCCTGGGCCGCGCCTGCCGTGCCTGCGCCGAGGACATCCGGATGGCCAACCTGCTGGGGATCAATACCAACAACATCATCGCCCTGACCTTCGTGATCGGTGCTGCGCTGGCGGCCATCGCCGCCGTGCTGCTGAGCATGCAGTATGGCGTGATCAACCCCAACGCCGGCTTCCTGGTGGGCCTGAAGGCCTTCACGGCGGCGGTCTTGGGCGGCATCGGCAGTATCCCGGGCGCGATGCTCGGCGGGCTGGTGCTGGGGGTGGCCGAAGCCTTTGGTGCCGACGTGTTCGGCGACCAGTACAAGGATGTCGTGGCGTTCGGCCTGTTGGTTCTGGTGCTGTTGTTCCGGCCGACCGGCATTCTGGGCCGTCCGGAGGTTGAGAAAGTATGACTAGGAATATTAAGCAAGCGCTCTTCAGCGCACTCTTGGTATGGGCCGTGGCGTATCCGATCCTGGGCCTGAAACTGAGCATCGTCGGCATCAACCTGGAAGTCCACGGCACCAGCCCGGCCATCCTCACCACCATTGCGGTGTGTTCGGTGCTGATGTTCCTGCGGGTGCTGTTCCATACCCAGGTCAGCGCCATGTGGAAGTCCTCGCCGAAAATGCCGCTGATCCCGGCCAAGGCCAGCAACTTCCTGACCCTGCCGAGCACCCAGCGCTGGCTCATCCTGGCCCTGATCGTCGGCGCCCTGGTCTGGCCGTTCTTCGGCTCCCGGGGAGCGGTGGACATTGCCACGCTGATCCTGATCTACGTGATGCTCGGCCTGGGCCTGAACATCGTCGTAGGCCTGGCCGGCCTGCTGGACCTGGGCTATGTGGGGTTCTATGCCGTTGGCGCCTACAGCTACGCGCTGCTGTCGCACTACTTCGGCCTGAGCTTCTGGATCTGCCTGCCGATCGCTGGCCTGATGGCGGCCACCTTCGGCTTCCTGCTGGGCTTCCCGGTGCTGCGCCTGCGCGGTGACTACCTGGCGATCGTGACCCTGGGCTTCGGTGAAATCATCCGCCTGCTGCTGCGCAACATGACCGACCTCACCGGTGGCCCCAACGGCATCAGCAACATCGAGAAGCCGACCTTCTTCGGCCTGACCTTCGAGCGCAAGGCTGCAGAAGGCCTGCAGACCTTCCATGAGTTCTTCGGCCTGGAATACAACTCGATCAACAAGGTGATCTTCCTGTACCTGGTGGCACTGCTGCTGGCCTTGTTGGCGCTGTTCGTGATCAACCGCCTGCTGCGCATGCCGATCGGGCGTGCCTGGGAAGCCCTGCGTGAAGACGAGATCGCCTGCCGCGCCCTGGGCCTGAACCCCACCGTGATCAAGCTCTCGGCGTTCACCCTGGGTGCCTGCTTCGCCGGTTTCGCCGGCAGCTTCTTCGCTGCTCGCCAGGGCCTGGTGACCCCGGAGTCCTTCACCTTCATCGAGTCGGCGATCATCCTCGCCATCGTGGTGCTCGGTGGCATGGGCTCGCAACTGGGGGTGATCCTCGCGGCGATCGTGATGATCCTCCTGCCTGAACTGATGCGTGAATTCAGCGAATACCGGATGTTGATGTTCGGCGCCATGATGGTGCTGATGATGATCTGGCGTCCCCAAGGTCTGCTGCCCATGCAACGCCCTCACATGGAGCTGCGAAAATGAGCCGCGAGATCCTCAAAGTAACCGGCCTGTCCATGCGTTTTGGCGGCCTGCTGGCGGTTAACGGCGTGGCCCTGACCGTCAAGGAAAAACAAGTGGTGGCGCTGATCGGCCCGAACGGCGCCGGCAAGACCACCGTGTTCAACTGCCTCACCGGCTTCTACCAGCCCAGCGCCGGCAGCATCCTGCTGGACGGCGAGCCGATCCAGGGCTTGCCCGGCCACAAGATCGCCCGCAAGGGAGTGGTACGGACCTTCCAGAACGTGCGGTTGTTCAAGGACATGACCGCGGTCGAGAACCTCTTGATCGCCCAGCATCGCCACCTGAACACCAACTTCCTGTCCGGCCTGTTCAAGACCCCGGCGTTTCGCAAGAGCGAGCGCGAGGCCATGGAGTACGCCGGCTACTGGCTGGACAAGGTCAACCTGCGCGAGTTCGCCAACCGCCCTGCCGGGACCCTGGCCTATGGTCAGCAACGGCGCCTGGAAATCGCCCGCTGCATGATGACTCGCCCGCGAATCCTCATGCTCGACGAGCCGGCCGCCGGCCTCAACCCCAAGGAGACCGAGGACCTCAAGGCCCTGATCAGCATGCTGCGCGAGGAGCACAACGTCACCGTGCTGCTGATCGAGCACGACATGAAGCTGGTCATGAGCATTTCCGACCATATCGTCGTGATCAACCAGGGCACGCCACTGGCCGACGGTACGCCGGAGCAGATCCGCGACAATCCCGAAGTGATCAAAGCCTACCTGGGGGAAGCGTAAATGCTGCAGTTCGAGAACGTTTCCACCTACTACGGCAAGATCCAGGCGTTGCACAGCGTCAACGTCGAGATCCGCCAGGGCGAGATCGTCACCCTGATCGGAGCCAACGGCGCCGGCAAGTCCACCCTACTGATGACCCTCTGTGGTTCGCCCCAGGCCCACAGCGGCAGCATCCGCTACCTGGGCGAGGAATTGGTAGGGCAAAGCTCGGCGCACATCATGCGCAAGAGCATTGCCGTGGTGCCCGAAGGACGCCGGGTATTCGCCCGCCTGACGGTAGAGGAAAACCTGGCCATGGGCGGTTTCTTCACCGACAAGGGCGACTTCCAGGAGCAGATGGACAAGGTCCTGCACCTGTTCCCACGGCTCAAGGAGCGCTTCACCCAGCGTGGCGGCACCATGTCCGGCGGCGAGCAGCAAATGCTCGCCATCGGCCGGGCGTTGATGAGCAAGCCCAAGCTGTTGCTCTTGGACGAACCGTCCCTGGGCCTGGCGCCGATCATCATCCAGCAGATCTTCGACATCATCGAACAACTGCGCCGTGACGGCGTGACGGTGTTCCTGGTGGAGCAGAACGCCAACCAGGCGCTGAAGATCGCCGATCGCGCCTATGTCCTGGAAAACGGCCGGGTGGTGATGCAAGGCACCGGCGAAGCCTTGCTGACCGATCCCAAGGTACGCGACGCCTATCTCGGCGGCTAAGCGCCAGCGGAACCAGAAACGGCCCTTCGGGGCCGTTTTTTTTCAGGGCCAATAAAAAATCGCCAGGGGCTGTAACGAATCGCCAGGTGCCATCTCTAGTAGGACAAGCGAGCACAAATGCTTCCTTGTCCAAACCCAAACCTGGAGAAACAACATGAGCCATCCTCGTACCCTGTCCGCCACTGCCCTGGTCCTGGCGCTGGGCTCTGCCCTGAGCATCGCCGCCCTGCCGGTCACGGCCCATGCCGAGGGCGACATGGAGAAGTGCTTCGGCGTCGCCATGAAGGGCAAGAACGATTGTGCGGCAGGTGCTGGAACCACCTGCGCGGGCACCTCGAAGACCGACCATCAGGCCAACGCCTGGAAACTGGTGCCCAAGGGCACCTGCGAGAAAACCGCCAGCAGCACCTCCCCCACCGGCTTCGGCCAACTCGCGGCCTTCAAGGCCAAGTCCTGATGCCGCGGCCTGAGTGTCGATCATGAACATGCCCCTGAACCCGCACCGCCACAACGACACTCGGGCCTTGGCGCCAAGCCTGCCGCCTCGTGCTGGCCTGGGGCTCAAGACCGAGCACTTCAAGCAAGTGCTCGGCCAACGGCCCGACATCGGTTTCTTCGAGGTCCATGCCGAGAACTACATGGTGGACGGCGGCCCCTTCCATCACTACCTGGGCCTGATTCGCGAGCACTACCCGCTGTCGCTGCATGGTGTCGGCCTGTCCATCGGTGGCGAAGGCCCGCTGGACAACCAGCACCTGGCGCGCCTGGCGGCCTTGATCGAGCGCTACCAGCCCCAGTCCTTTTCGGAGCACCTGGCCTGGTCCAGCCATGGCCCGGTGTTTCTCAACGACTTGTTGCCCCTGGCCTATGACCAACCGACCCTGCAACGGGTCTGCGAACACATCGACCAGGTACAGCAACGCCTGGGTCGCCAGCTGTTGCTGGAGAACCCGGCCACCTACCTGCAGTTCCAGCGCTCGACCCTGGATGAGCCGGACTTCATCAGCGAGGTGGTCCGCCGCAGCGGTTGCGGCCTCTTGCTGGACATCAACAACCTGCATGTCTGCTGCGTCAATCACCAGCGTGAGCCGCTGGCCTACCTACAGGCGCTGCCATTGCATGCCGTAGGGGAAATCCACCTGGCAGGCTTTGCCGAGGACCGCGATGGGCTGGGAGATCGCCTGTTGATCGACGACCACGGCGCCCCGGTGGACGATGCCGTCTGGGCCCTGTACCAGCAAGTCCTGGAACGTATCGGCCCCATGGCCACGCTGATCGAAAGGGACAATCGCATTCCGCCCTTCGCCACCCTCCAGGCCGAAGCCGGCAAGGCCGAGGCGTTGCTGCGCCAGCTCAAGGAGCGCACATGAGCAGCCAGGCTGATTTCACCAGGGCCCTGCTGGACACCGGGCAGGCCTGCCCGCCGGGCCTGTACAGCAGCAACGGCGCCGATCCGGCCAGCCGCTTCGCGGTCTATCGCAACAATGTGCAGGGCTCGCTGATCAACGCCCTGGCAGACAGCTACCCGGTGGTGGAGCAACTGGTGGGCCAAGCGTTTTTCAGGGCCATGGCCCGAACCTATATCGAGCGCCAGCCTCCCAGCACCCCACGGCTCAACGATTACGGCGAGGGGTTTGCCGAATTCATCGATGACTTCGCTCCGGCCGCCTCCTTGCCCTACCTGGCCGATATCGCCCGCCTGGAACGCTTGCGGGTCGAGAGCTATCACGCCGCCGATGCCCGGCCATTGGCAGCGGCGCAACTGCAAGAAGCCATGAGCCGACCGGAGCAGCTTGGCCGGTTGCACCTGCACCTGCATCCATCGCTGCGCAGTCTGCAATCGAACTACGCCGTGGCCAGCCTGTGGGCCGCGCACCAGGATGGCCGGCAATGGCCATCGTTCTACCTGCATCGGGAACAACACATCCTGGTGCTACGCAACGCCCTGGAGGTCGAGGTACTGGCCGTGGATGCCGGCTGCCTGGCCTTCACCGACAGCCTGCGCACCCGGCAACCGCTGGCGGTCGCCGCCGCCCAGGCCCTGGACGCCCAAGCCGACTTCGACCTGGGCCGTTGCCTGGGCCTGCTGCTTGGCCACGGCGCACTCATTGACTTGTAACCGCAGAAGAAGACCGATCATGAATACCCGGACCCACTCCCCTATCGCCAGCCTGCTGATGCGGGCCTGCCAGAAACTGGAACTCATCCCCTACAGCCTGGTGGCCTTCATCGCGCGCTTCAGTATCGCCGCGGTGTTCTGGAAATCCGGGCAGACCAAGGTCGAAGGACTGGCCATCGACCTGGTTTCCGGGACGTTCGAGTTCGGTTGGCCGCACCTGGCGGACTCGACCATTCCCTTGTTCCAGAGCGAGTACCACTTGCCGATACTGGCTCCGGAACTGGCGGCGCACCTGGCGGCCTTTGCCGAGCATTTTTTCCCGGTGTTGATTCTGTTCGGCCTGGCCACGCGCTTTTCTGCCCTGGCGTTGCTGGGCATGACCCTGGTGATCCAGCTGTTCGTCTACCCGGACGCCTACCCGACCCATGGCACCTGGATGGCCATTCTGCTGTTGCTGATGGCTCGCGGGCCTGGGGTGCTGTCTGTCGACCACCTGCTGCGTCGCCGACTTGGACATTGAAGCGACTCTGCATCCTGTAGCCGGATCGATTGAATAATGAGCTTGGCCGGGCTGGCGCTGGAAGCTCCTGCGGACCTTGGCGCAGCCTCGCAGGCTCGGCAGCGGCTACAACAGCCAACTCGTTTCGTGTAGCCGCTGCCGCAGGATCGTCCGGAGAACCCGCCTGAGCGGTCGTGCGCAAAGGCCCTACGCCAAGCTCGCTTCGTGTGGCCATGGCCGGCGGATCGGCTCGAGGCGGCTACAAGCGGTCCAGGGCTTCGCCGCTGCGGCGGAACCAGTCCATCAGGTAATCGGCCAGGACCTGGGTGCGCCTGGGTAATCCCCCCTGGTAGGGATGCACCAGGTACATGGGCATGCTGCGGGTCTGGTAGTCCCGCAGCAGCCAGCGCAGGCGACCATCGGCCAGCTCGCCATGCAGTACATAGGATGGCAGCCGGGCGATACCGGCCCCCACCAGGGCGGCCTTTTTCAGCAGGTTGTAGTGATTGCTGGCGAACGGCCCGTTGACCCGCACCCGCAACAGCTCGTGACGCTGGTGGTAGAGCCATTCCTCACGCCCGCTGTAGTGACTGTTGAGCAGGCAGCGATGGTTGGCCAGCTCCATGGGTGTGCGGGGCTCACCGTATTGCTCCAGGTATGCCGGACTGGCGCAGGTCATTTCATGCCAGGCCAGCAGCGGCCGGGCCACCAGGCGCTGGTCATTGTCCACCGCGGAGCGCACCGCCAGGTCGAAGCCCTCCCGGGCCAGGTCGCGGTAGGCATTGCTCAGGTCCAGTTCGATCTGCACCTGGGGATACTGCCGGGAGAACTCCAGCAACAGGCCGTCGAAAAAGGTTTCCCCCAGGGACACCGGCACCGTCAGGCGCACCGGGCCTGCGACATCGTCCTTGAGCCGGGCCAGGGCCTGGTGGGCGCGCTCCACCTGGGCCACCAGCGCCTGGGCCTGGGGCAGCAGCGCGGCACCGGCGGCGGTCAGGTCCAGGCGGCGGGTGGTGCGTTGCAGCAGCACCACTGCGAACCGCGCCTCCAGGGCGCTGATGCGCTTGGACAACTGGCCCTTGCTGCACCCCAGGCGCTGGGCCGCCAAGGTGAAACTGCCTGCCTCCACCAATACGGCAAAAGCCGCGAGGTCATCCATCTCGCTCATGGATTGTTTCCACCAGAAAACCAAAGGTTGCCTATTAGCGCGTTAATTCATGAAAAAAACCACTCTAGACTGCAACCTCATCTCCCTTCTCACGAGGAACAGCCCATGAAGATTCTCCTGATCGGTGCCAACGGCACTGTTGGCTCGGCGGTGGACCGGGAACTGGCACAGCGCCACGAAATCGTCCGTATCGGCCGCAGCAGCGGCGACTTCCAGGTGGATATCAGCGACAGCCAGTCGATCCGCGCCCTGTTCGAGAAGACCGGCCGCTTCGATGCCCTGGTGTGCGCCGCCGGCAACGTCACCTTCGCGCCCCTGGGGGAGATGACCGCTGAGCATTTCCAACTGGGCCTGCAAGACAAACTGATGGGCCAGGTCAACCTGCTGTTGATCGGCCGCGAATACGCCAACGATGCAGGCTCCTTCACGTTCACCAGCGGCGTGCTGAGCCATGACCCGATCCGCAGCGGGGCCTCGGCCGCCCTGGTCAACGGAGCCATCGACAGCTTTGTCCGCGCGGCGGCCATCGACCTGCCGCGGGGCCTGCGCGTCAACTCCGTGAGCCCCACCGTGCTGCTGGAGGCCATGGACAGCTACGCTCCGTACTTCCGCGGCTTCAAGCCCGTAGCGGGCGCCGACGTGGGCCTGGCCTATGCCAAGAGCGTGGAAGGCTTGCAGACCGGCCAGACCTATCACGTCGGTTGAGCGCTGAATCCGGGGTTGTGGTGAGCGGTCGGGCTGCGTAACGTGTCGGCTTCCGCCTGGAGGCCCCATGATGCGCACCGCCCGTTCCCTGCTTTGTTTTGCCTTGTTGCCGCTGTTTGCCGGCTGCCAGGTGCTGCCCCTGTTCAATGATCAGCCTAGCGCCCCTTCCATGGCCGGCCTGACCCGGATGCAGGGCGAACTCAGCGCCGCCGACGGCCAGTTGCTGTTCAAGCCTTGCAGTGAAGATCGCCGCTACGTCATCACCGATGGTGGGGGCACCAGCGTGCTGCAAGAGGCCGCGACCCTGGCTGAAAAGCAGGGCAAGCTGTTCGCCGACCTGCGAGGCAAGTTCTCTGCCAGTGGTAGCGGCGATGGCCAACTGGACCTGCGCCAGTTGTATCGGGTCGAGCGTTCCAGTGCCTGCGGCGATCCCAACTTCCAGCGCCTGATCCTGCGGGCCAGTGGCAAGAACCCGGTGTGGAACGTCGATGTCAGCACCCGGGGCATGATGATCGAACGAGTCGGCCAACCGACCCTGGCCCTGCCCTATCTGGAAGAACAGCTGGGCGACGGCCGCTTCAACCTCACCAGCGAAGCCAACCACCAACGCGTGGAACTGTGGGTTGCACCACAACGCTGCGTCGATAGCGTCACCGGCAGCGTCCAGCACCTGAGCGCGGAGCTGCGGGTGGATGGCCAGGTCCAGCGCGGTTGCGGTTATTTCGGGGCCTCGCGCAACGACTGATTCGACGAGCAACCGTTTTAGCCTCACGGCAAGGGTGGATTGCGGCTTATAATCGCCGGTTTGTGCAAAGCAAGCCGGCGCACTGTTGCGCACCGCCTACCCGGACCCTGTCATGTTACGAATCACCGAACTCAAGTTGCCGCTCGACCACCCCGATGAAGACCTGCGCGCCGCCATCGTGCAGCGCCTGGGCATCGCCAGCGACGACCTGCTGGACTTCACCTTGTTCAAGCGCAGCTACGACGCGCGCAAGAAGTCCTCGGAACTGTTGTTCATCTACACCATCGACCTCACCGTACGCGACGAGGCGGCCCTGCTGCAGAAGTTCGCTGACGACCGTAACGTCAACCCGGCGCCGGATGTCAGCTACAAGGTCGTGGGCCAGGCCCCGGCCGACCTCCAGGAACGGCCGATCGTAGTGGGCTTCGGGCCCTGCGGGATCTTCGCCGGCCTGCTGCTGGCGCAAATGGGCTTCAAGCCGATCATCCTCGAGCGCGGCAAGGAAGTGCGCCAGCGCACCAAGGACACCTGGGGCCTGTGGCGCAAGAGCGTGCTCAACCCCGAGTCCAACGTGCAGTTCGGCGAGGGCGGTGCCGGAACCTTCTCCGACGGCAAGCTGTACAGCCAGATCAAGGACCCCCAGCACCACGGTCGCAAGGTCCTGGTTGAGTTCGTCCGGGCCGGCGCGCCGCAAGAGATCCTCTACATCAACAAGCCGCACATCGGCACCTTCCGCCTGACCAGCATGGTGGAGAAGATGCGCGAAGAGATCATCGCCCTGGGCGGTGAAGTGCGCTTCGAGCAGAAAGTCACCGACCTGCTGGTGGACGGCGAGCAACTGACCGGCGTGGTCCTGGAAAGCGGCGAGCAGTTGCATTCGCGCCATGTGGTCCTGGCCCTGGGCCACAGCGCCCGCGACACCTTCCGCATGCTCCACGCCAAGGGCGTGTTCATGGAGGCCAAGCCGTTCTCGGTCGGCTTCCGCATCGAGCACCCGCAATCACTGATCGACAGCGCCCGCCTGGGCAAGTACGCTGGGCACCCGAAACTCGGCGCCGCCGACTACAAGCTGGTGCACCACGCCAAGAACGGCCGCTCGGTGTACAGCTTCTGCATGTGCCCGGGAGGCACCGTGGTGGCGGCTACCAGCGAGCCGAACCGCGTGGTCACCAACGGCATGAGCCAATACTCGCGTAACGAGCGCAACGCCAACTCCGGCATCGTGGTGGGCATCACCCCGGAAGTGGACTATCCGGGCGGCCCGCTGGCGGGTATCGAGCTTCAGGAACGCCTGGAGTCCCACGCCTTCGTCCTCGGCGGCAGCAATTACCAGGCGCCGGCGCAGCTGGTGGGTGACTTCATCGCCGGCAAGCCCAGCACCGCCATCGGCAGCGTCGAGCCGTCCTACAAGCCTGGGGTAAACCTGGGTGACCTGGCGCTGGCCCTGCCGGACTTCGCCATCGAAGCCATCCGCGAAGCCCTGCCGGCCTTCGAGCGGCAGATCAAGGGTTACTCCCTGCATGACGCGGTGCTGACCGGGATCGAGACCCGTACCTCGTCACCACTGCGCATCACTCGCGATGCCTCGATGCAGAGCCTGAACCTCAAGGGCTTGTACCCGGCCGGTGAAGGCGCCGGTTATGCCGGGGGCATCCTGTCCGCCGGCGTCGATGGCATCCGTATCGCCGAAGCCGTGGCCCGCAACATCCTCGGTATCCAAGGCTGAGGTCGGAATGAGGGAGCTGCCGGTGCAGCTCCCTCATCATTCAGATACCAGCGCGCAATACGCTGGCAGGCAAGGCAGCCCCCTGCTCTACGCTCGCGGCCACTGCCTCGATCAAGGCCGCCAATTCATAGCCCTGCTCCGCCAGCCACTGCTCATCGTAGTAGGTGGTCGCATAACGCTCGCCACCATCACAGAGAATCGCCACGATCGACCCCGCCTCGCCGGCAGATGCCATCTGCTGCGCGGCCATCAGGGCACCGATCAGGTTGGTGCCGCTGGAACCACCGACCCGCCGCCCGAGGCGCTGGGCCAGGTAGTGCATGGCCGCCAGGGACAGGGCGTCCGGGACCTTGACCATGGCATCGATGACCTGGGGCAGGAACGAGGCTTCGACCCGGGGCCGGCCAATGCCTTCGATCCGCGAACCGCAATCCAGGCGCAAGCTGGCATCTCCGCTGTTGTAGTAGTCGAAGAACACCGAGCGCTCGGCATCGGCGCACAGCACCCGGGTCTGGTGCTGGCGGTAACGCACATAGCGCCCCAGGGTTGCAGTGGTGCCGCCAGTACCCGGGCTGGAAATCAACCAGGCAGGCTCCGGGTAACGCTCGAAGCGCAATTGCTGGAAGATCGACTCGGCGATGTTGTTGTTCGCCCGCCAGTCGGTAGCGCGTTCGGCGTAGGTGAACTGGTCCATGAAGTGCCCGCCGCTTTCACGGGCCAAGCGCTCGGACTCGGTGTAGATCTGCGTGGGGTCCTGCACCAGATGGCTCTTGCCGCCATAGAAGGCGATCTGGGCGATCTTTTCCTGGGAGGTGGTGGCCGGCATCACCGCGATAAAGGGCAAGCCCAGCAGTCGCGCGAAGTAGGCCTCGGAAATCGCCGTGGAGCCGCTGGAGGCTTCGATCACCGGCGCCCCGGGCTTGAGCCAGCCATTGCACAAGGCATAGAGGAACAGCGAACGGGCCAGGCGGTGCTTGAGGCTACCGGTGGGATGGCTGGATTCGTCCTTGAAGTACAGCTCGATGCCCGGACGCCCAGGCAACGCCAACGGGATCAGGTGAGTATCGGCGCTGCGCTGGAAATCGGCTTCGATGATGCGGATGGCCTCACGGGCCCACTGGCGATTGTCGCTCATGTTCTATTCTCTGCGGATCGAACGCCATACCGGCGCAAGAAGATGAAATGCACCCTGCATAGGTGATCCAGGCCCGGGACGACAAGGCACTTCCCGTTGTCGGGAAAGGCCCTGCAAGCCACGGGGATGGACATGTTAGGAAATATCTTCCAGCCCTGACAGGTACAGCTGTGAAGCAATTGGAAACACAACTGCCAGCGGACTTTTTCAGCAGGCCGCTTGCTTCCTGCTTATAACAAAAAAGAATATAACTTTTGTTTTAACAACCAAGTGTACGGGTTAGGGTGTGCCACCTTTGTCTGGTTTTAAATGGAGAGCGACCTTGCCTCTGCGTAGTACTTTCACCCGTTTCTTTGCCATGGAAGCCGCCAGCGGACTGCTGTTGATCGCTGCTGCCGTCCTGGCCTTGATCATCAACAACTCGCCGTTGTCCTGGCTGTACAACGGCCTCCTGGAAACCCCGGTGGTTGCCCAGGTGGGCGCCTTGAAGATCGCCAAGCCGTTACTGCTGTGGATCAACGACGGCCTGATGGCGCTGTTCTTCCTGCTGATCGGCCTGGAGGTCAAGCGGGAAGTCCTCGATGGCCAGTTGTCCAAGCCTTCGCAGATAGTCCTGCCTGGCGCTGCGGCCATTGGCGGCATGCTGGTGCCGGCATTGATCTACTGGTACCTGAACCGCGACAACCCGCCAGCCCTCAGCGGCTGGGCGATTCCTACCGCCACCGACATCGCCTTCGCCCTCGGGGTACTGGCGCTGCTGGGCAAGCGGGTACCAACCTCGTTGAAGCTGTTCTTGATGACCCTGGCGATCATCGATGACCTGGGGGCGATCGTGATCATTGCGATCTTCTATTCAGGCGCCCTGTCGACCCTGTCGCTGATGCTGGCGGCAGCTTGCATCGCCGCCCTGGTCGCGATGAACCGAATGGGCGTGGTGAAGCTCGGACCCTACATGATCATCGGCCTGATCCTCTGGGTCTGCGTACTCAAGAGCGGTGTCCATGCCACCCTGGCAGGCGTGACCCTGGCCTTCTGCATTCCCCTGCGCACTCGTAACGCCGAGCCGTCGCCACTGCTGGCCCTTGAGCATGCGCTGCACCCTTGGGTGTCGTTCGGCATCTTGCCGTTGTTCGCCTTTGCCAACGCCGGGCTGTCGCTCAGCGGCGTGACGCTGGAGAGCTTCACCCACTTCGTACCGATGGGCATCGCCGTCGGCCTGCTGCTGGGCAAGACGGTCGGTGTATTCGGCCTGACCTGGCTGGCGGTCAAGACCGGTCTTGCCGCACTGCCTGCCGGCGCCAATTGGGGACAGGTGTTCGGTGTGGCGATTCTCTGCGGAATCGGCTTCACCATGAGCCTGTTCGTCGGTTCCCTGGCCTTTGTACCTGGCGCCAGCGAATACGCGGGCATGGATCGCATGGGTATTCTCACCGGCTCACTGCTGGCCGCGCTGATCGGTTATGCCGTGACGGCTGCCGCCAGCCGCAAGAGCAATCCAGTAGCCTCCTGATATCCCAAGGAGCCCTGGCTTAAAAAACAAAACCCCGGTCAGTCGCCTGGCCGGGGTTTTGTTTGGCTGATGGAAAATCAGCGAGTTACACGACTGGTGCCGTTGACGGTCATGATGCGAACGCGGTCGCCAACACGGAACACTTCGTTTTCCTGAACTTGTTGTACATAGGCGCGCATGCTGCCGTCGTCTTCACGCACGGTGATCTCCACGCCCTGGGTACGGGTCAGCCCTTCTTCGGTAGCCGAGCCGAGCAGGCCGCCAGCCACAGCACCGATGACTGCAGTGACGATACTGCCACGGCCACCGCCGATGGCGCTGCCACCCACACCGCCGATCACTGCGCCAGCAGCGCCGCCGATTGGGGTCTTGGTGCCTTCGATCTTCACTGGACGCAGGGATTCGATGGTGCCCAGACGCACGTTTTGCACACGACGCGCTTCATCACGGGAATAGGAATCACCGGTCAGGTTGGAGGCGCAACCGCCGAGCAACATGGCCATCGTGGTAAAGGACGCAACCAGCAAAACAGACTTACGCATAGGATCAACTCCAAGGGACAATAAATCATTAGACTCCGCAGCTTGACACCTGTCACGGCGCGGCCCGGATAAAATTGCTTTCATTCAGCCCAAGTACAGGCTGAATGAGCACCTGGCACCCTCGCTACGGTAGCCCCAGCCTCCAGCATAACGCTATCGAACAAAGGATTTTCCATGGATTACTTCATCATCTTCGTGGTCACGGTCGCCGGCCTGTATTTCCACTGGTGGCTGTACGTACGCATCAAGCGCTGGACAGACCGGGACCTGGCGCTGTCCATGGCAGGCAGCGACGAACAGAAGAAGCAGTACATGTTGCAGCGACTGGCAGAAGCCCAGCGCCAGAAAGTAAAACGCCGGGACCTGCCGCAATGGCTGGAGGCCGCTGCGGCCGGTTATCCCGGCGAGTGATCGGCAAGGTTCAGGGAGCCAGGCGTTCGCGGACCCACTCCCCGGCCTGCAGGCGGTAGTTCAAGCGGTCATGCAGGCGACTGGCACGCCCCTGCCAGAACTCGATGCGTTCCGGCACCAGGCGATAGCCTCCCCAATGCTCGGGGCAATCGGGCTGGCTATCGCTGAAGCGGGCCTCGGTGGCCTTGAGCAGCTCCTGCAACTCGGCACGATCGGCAATCACCCGGCTCTGCGGTGATGCCCAGGCTCCCAGGCGACTTCCCAGGGGACGCACCTGGTAATAGGCATCCGATTCCTGCGCACTGACCTTCGCTACCCGCCCCTCGATCCGTACCTGGCGCTCCAGGGTCGGCCAGAAGAAGGTCATGGCGGCAAAGGGCCGTGCAGCCAGTTGCTGTCCCTTCGCGCTGTCGTAGTTGGTGAAAAAGGTAAAACCCTGTTCGTCCAATCCCTTGAGCAGCAGCACCCGGCAGTGGGGACGGCCGTCGGCATCGACGGTCGCCAGGGTCATCGCATTGGCCTCCACCGGTGGCTGCTCGGTTTTCACCGCATCGGCAAACCACTGGTGGAACAACGTGAAGGGCTCGACCGGGGCCTGGGCCTCGGACAAGCCGTCACGGGTATAGTCGCGGCGCATATCAGCCAGAGACTGAGTCATGCTGCTTCCTTATCCTGCAAATCAGTTCTTGGCCTGGGCGGTGGCCGTAGGGTTCTTGGCAGCCGCGACGGTTTTCTTGGCCGGAGCCTTCTTGGCCGCTGGCTTCTTGGCCGGGGCCTTCTTGGCGGCAGCGGCTTTCTTGCTGGCCGGGGCTGGGACCGGAGGCTTGGCGTCCTGCACGGCAACCATTTCAGTCTCGGACGGCGTCGGCTGGTTGTACTTGCTCAGCAGGCCAAGCATGGTGCTGCGCTGGGTCAGCATGATTTCCACGCGACGGTTCAGCGAGCGACCTTGTGGGCTGTCGTTGGCGGCACGCGGCATCACCGCGCCCATGCCACGCAGCATCAGGCGGTCTTGCTTCAAGCCGCTGAGGCTGAAGATAGCAGCCACGGACTGGGCACGATCACGGCTCAACTTCTGGTTGGCCAGGGTCGGGCCGGTGGCGTCGGCATGGCCGAGAATCAGCACGGCAGTCTTAGAGTCGCCTTCCACCGCCTTGGCCACGCGAGTGAACGGGCCGAGGGTGACGGGCAGCAGCATGGCCGGACGATCCGGGTTGAAAGAAGCATCGACCAGCGCGGTAACCACCAGCACGTTCTCGCGACGCTCCACTTGCAGCTTGCTGTCCTTCACCGCTTCACGCAGGCGAGGCTCGTAGTCGTCCAGCCAGGCCTGGGTGATTTTCGGGTCAGGCATCGGAATGTCCGCCACGTTGACCTTGCTCAGGGGCTTGGGCTGGCTCTTGCCAAATGGCCACCACCAGTTGCTCTCGGAGTCGGCGGCCTTGGCCACCGCTGGAGCTGGAGCTGGCTCGGCCTTCTTGGCATCGACTACCGGCTTGTCGGCCTCATCCTTGGAGGAAGAGAACGGCCACCACCAGTTGCTGCTCTCGGCCTTGGCGACCGGAGCGGCTGGAGCTGGGGTTGGGGCTGGGGTCGCGGCGACAGGAGCCGGGGCAGGCTCGGCAGCGGCGGTTGCAGCAGGCTTGCCAGCGGAAGGCTTGGCGGCAGGAGCGGCCTGCTTGGCCGACGCGGTGGCCTTGCCAGCAGCAGCCGGAGCGGCTGGCTTGCTCGCCGGGGCAGCCGGAGCGGCTTCGGCGGTAGCGGGTTTGTCGTTGGCAGGGGCAGCCGAAACTTCCTTGCTGCTGGCCTTATCGGTACCGAACGACCACCAATGGCCGCCGTCCGCTTCATTTTGTGGGGTTTGTGCACAACCGGTTACGGTCAAGCAGATGGCCAAGGCTAGAGACTTGTTCGACGACATGGGATATCCACAAAATGAGATAAAAAATTCGGTCTAAATAACCGTTATAAACAGACGCTTGGAAATTATAAAAGCCACAGGGTTCCATCCTGCAGCTTTCCACGCATGTTTAAGCAAAAAAAGTTCTTAACAGCAACCTTTTTACAGACAATCCGACAAAATCCGCACCAGTTTCTGTGCACGAGGATCCATCAACACGTAGGGTCCCAGGGTATTTGTGACAAATCCGAACGCTACATCGCGCTCCGGATCGGCAAAACCTACCGAACCACCCGCCCCCGGATGCCCGAAGGCCCGCCCACCCAGACCGAAAGTGGCATTGGCCACATCGGGCTGGTCCAGCATGCAGCCCAGGCCAAAGCGCGTCTGGGTCAACAGGGTCTTGTCCATGCCCAGGCTGTGCTCGCGGGTCAGCTCATCGAGCATCTCGGCCTCCAGCAAACTGCCATCGAGCAAGCCACTGTAGAACCCGGCAAGGCTGCGGGCATTGCCATGGCCGTTGGCCGCTGGCTGCTGCATGCGCCGCCACTCCGGCTTATTGGTGCTGGTCAGGATAGACGGAGGATTGGTAAAGGCCCGGGTAGTCATCGCCTCAGGCTCGCGCATGGTCACTTGCAACAAGCGCTGGGCCGCAGCGTCGCCGACATTGCCCTTGCCCCGTGCGACATGCGCCACCCGGTGGAACTCCTCGTCGGCCAGGCCGATATGGAAGTCCAGTCCCAGGGGCTTGGCTACGCGGGCCACGATGGATTCGCCCGGGCCGCGGCCATCGGCCCGCCGGATCAGCTCGCCCACCAGCCAGCCATAGGTAATGGCGGCATAACCGTGCCCCTCCCCCGGCGTCCACCAGGGTTGCTCGGCCGCCAGGGCGTCGACCATGGTTTGCCACTCGTACAGCGCCTGGGGCGGCAACATCTCGCGCAGGGCTGGCAAACCGGCCTGGTGGCACAGTAACTGGCGCAAGGTGATGGCCGCCTTGCCCGCCGCGGCGAACTCCGGCCAGTAGTCGGCCACCGGCGCGTCCAGCTTGAGCTTGCCCTCGGCCACCAGTTGCAACGCGGTCACGGCGGCAAAGGGCTTGGTGCAGGAAAACAGGTTGGCGATGGTATCGCTGTGCCAGGCCTCGGCGCCGTCCTTGTCAGCCGTGCCGGCCCAGAGGTCGACCACGGTTTCCCCGCCGACCTGGATGCACAGCGCGGCGCCACGCTCCTGGGGATCTTCGAACAGCGCTGCGAAAGCCTCGCGTACCGCCTCGAACTTGAGCTCGTAATGACCTTGAATCTGCACCCCTGAATCCCCCTGCGACAATGCTCGGCAACGTGGCGCGCATTGTTTCAGCCTCGAGGGGATTTGGGAACAACCGGGCCCACCCGGCGGGGCCCGAAAGTCGTCAGTGGCCGTTGCCGGAATGGCCACCGGCGTGCGCTTCACCCGTGGCGCTCGGTGCGTTCCGGTTTTGCGCCGCAGGCCCGCTGGCGGCCGCCTGCTCGGCCTGGACCCGCGCGAGCTGCGCCGCCTTGCCCAGTTGCTCCAACGCCAGCAGGTTGCCCTTGCGCACGGTCTCGACAAAGCCCTGGAACGGCACATCGGTAATACCCACCAGGCCGAAATGACCGTTCTCACCGTCCAGCAGGCGTCCGGTCACCGGCTGGTCCAGGTATTGGAACCAGTGCACACCGACGATGGATGGCTCGCTCAGCGCCTGCTTGAGGAAGTTGGCATAGGCCGGTCCCCGCTCCTCCTCCCGGGCCAGTTCGGTGACTGCGCCCCAGAACGGGCCGCGATCCCGGGAGCCAAAGTTGAACTCGGTGACCAGCACCGGCTTGTCGAGACTGCGCAGGTAGGCGAAGTCCTGCCCGTCCTGGGGCTTGAGGGTGTACATATTGAAGCTCAGCACGTCGCAATACTGGGCGCAGGAAGCCACCGCCTCAGGTGTGCTGACGGCAAACCGCCCTCCCAGCAGCAGGTGGTTGGGGGCGTGCCACTTCAACGAATCGGCGATGGTCTTGAAGTAGGTATCGGCGAAGACTCGCTGGAAATGCCGGTAGTCAGCCTCGATCTCGGGATGCTCAGGGCTTGGCAGCGGCGCCTCGAAGCCCGGGTCTTCCAGCAACTCCCAGGCCGGCAGATCGATCCCCCAAGCCTTGGACAGCCCCTGCTGGTTGCGATACTTGTCGCGCAGTTGCTTGAGGAAAGCGCGCTTGGCCGGGACATCGGTGGTCAGGCGCAAAGTGCCGTAGGCCAGGGCGAAGCGAGATTTCGCGTCATTTCCCGGACCTGCCCAGGCCAGCTCGTTGTCGGCGAAGTAACCGATCAACCACGGATCGTCACGATGATCCCGGGCGGCGATGGCCACGGCGCGCTCGGTGGCCATGGCAAAGCGCGGATCGAAGGGATCGGGCATGCCGCCCCACCAATCGCTGCCGGTACTGATGCTGGCGTAGTCGCCGACGATCGACAGCGGCAGGGTGTAGGGCACCCGGGCGGCCAGGCCCAGGGCCGGCGCGCTCCAGTTGCCGATGGTGTTGAAACCCCAGGCTTGCAGGCGGTCCAGGGTGTGGCCGAGCCAGCGCTTCTGGTCGAACCCCGGTGCCGCGCAGGGGGCCGCCTGGTCGGGCGCCGACACGGCCGCGCCAGCAGCGGCGCAAGGTGCGCCATAAGTACGCTGCAGGTTGGCCCGGTAGAAGTCATACCAGCGCCCGCTGTTGTAGCCCCGGCCCCGGTCGGCGCCGTTGCCACCACGGTTGTCGCCGTCACCGTAGTAGGCCGCCAGCGGCTCGCCGTCCTTGGGCAGGTCGCTGAACATCCATTCGCGCCCGGCGACATAGGTGCGGTTGTTGTCCGCAGTCAGGGTGTTGACCCCCAGGGAATAGAACGGATGCCCCTCGGGAGTCACCAGGAACCAGCGACCATCACGCTTCTGGGTGCGAAAGAAGCCGCTGGCCTTGAAGGCCGGCCCCTGGCTCAAGCCGCCGAAGCGATCCAGGGGGGCCTTTTCGCGCTCGGCGAGCCAGCCCTTGAGCTGTTGCTGCTCCTTGCTGGCTGCAGCCTTGAGCTGCTCGTCGCTGGCGACCTTCTCCGGCCAGCGGTCCCGGGTCGACTGGCCATAGCCATCCACCAGGGAGCCATACACGGCACGAACCACACCCTCGCTGTCCTGCACACCAAAACGCTCGAGGAGGATGCTTTGCGAAGCCTTGGGGTTGTCCAGAGAGAGGGTCACCGATACCACCTGGCTGCGGTCCAGCTGCCCTTCGCTGCTGGCCAGCAGGATGCGCTGGCCGTCCACGGTCATGGGCATCGGCGGCGCAGCCTTCATGCCCTGCTCCAGGGCACTGCTGGCCACCAAGGGCACCAGCAGCGTCTGCGCCGGGCCGGCGGGTAAATCGACTCGGCTGACCAGGGTCTGGCCATCGTTGCTCTGGATGGTCACGTAGAGGGTCAGGGCCCAATTCATCGCACTCTGGATACGCAGGCTCATCAGCCCCGATTGCGACCAGTCCCAGGCACCCTCCTGGGGGCTCAGGCGCAAGCTGGGACGCAGCGTCGGGTTGAACGTCACCCGCCGCAGCACTTCACCCTCGGCCGTCTGTTCGGCGTTGTACTGCGGCAGGTTGGCATCCTGGGTCGCTACCTGCACCACCGAGGCCGGGCGGACAAAGTTGAACAACGTTTGTTGTCCGGCAGGGGCCGCCAACACAGGCGCGGCAAACAACAGGGCAAGTACGACGGGCAACGAGCGGCGAATCATATGGGCCGGTTTCTCCTTGTAGGGCCGCTGGGCGGCCGGTGCTCAAGCATTGACGTGAAATAGACAGCGGGGCGCGCAAAGGCGCGGCCCTGCCCGGTAAACCAGGGAAAATACCCTGGACGATGTGGATACCCCAGCCGTCGCCGGGCGGCGTGCTCGCCTGCCCGGCGCAATGCGGTCTGGGCCAGCCTAGGATATTTCCCGGCGAAAAGGCGGCAGGGCGTTGAGGATCGCCTTGCCATAGCGCTGGGTGACCAGGCGCCGATCCAGCAGGGTGATGGTGCCGCGGTCCTGCTCGGTACGCAGCAGCCGGCCACAGGCCTGGACCAGCTTGAGAGAGGCATCCGGCACCGAGATTTCCATGAACGGATTGCCGCCCCGGGCCTCGATCCACTCCGCCAGCGCGGCCTCCACCGGATCGTCCGGAACCGAGAACGGGATCTTGGCGATCACCACGTGCTCGCAATAGGCGCCAGGCAAGTCCACCCCTTCGGCGAAGCTGGCCAGGCCGAACAGCACACTGGAATCGCCACCATCGACCCGGGCCTTGTGCTTGTTGAGGGTCTCCTGCTTGGACAGGTTGCCCTGGATGAACACCTGCTTGCGCCAGTCGCGATCCAGGCCGTCGAACACGTCCTGCATCTGCTTGCGCGAGGAGAACAGCACCAGGCTGCCCCGGGAGCCTTCCACCAGTTCCGGCAGGTCGCGAATGATCGCTGCGGTATGGGCCGCGGCATCCCGTGGGTCGGCCCGCAGGTCGGGAACCCGCAGCACGCCAGCGTCGGCATGGTGGAACGGGCTGGGCACCACGGCGGTGACCGCTTTCTTCGGCAAGCCGGCACGCATGCGGAAGCGGTCGAAGGTGCCCAGGGCGGTCAGGGTCGCCGAGGTCACAAGGGCGCCGTAGGCCACGTTCCACAAGTTGCGGCGCAGCATTTCCGCGGCCAGGATCGGGCTGGCGTTGACCTCGATATCGAACAGCGAGCCACTCTCGGCCAGGGTCAACCAACGGGCCATGGGCGGGTTGTCCTCCGGGTCCTCGACGGTGAAGGCCGTCCACAGTTCCCAGTTGCCCGAGGCCCTGGCCAGCAGGCTGCCGAACAGCGGGTACCACTCCTCGGCCTGGTTGCTGGCGATGCCGATGTTGACCTCGCCATCCATGCCTTCCTTGAGCAGGTCGGTCAGGCGGGTGAACAGGTCGGTCAGGCGCGAGAAGCCTTTCTTCAGCTCGATGCCCATCTCGCGCATGTGATCGGGAATCAGCCCGCCGACAAAACGATGGCGCGGCCGCTCGCGGCCTTCCATGTCTTCACCGGTCTTGAAATCGGCGATCTGCTCGCAGGCGGTGAACATGAACTGCTGCTGGGTCTTGATCTCCCGCGCCAGCTCCGGCACCTGCTCGATCAGCCGCCCCAGGTCACCCGGCAGCGGGTGCTGGGCCAGGAGCTTGGTGAGGTTTTTGGCGGTCTGTTCCAGCCAATCGGCGGTGGAGCGCAGCCGGGTGTAGTGGGCGAAGTGGCCGATGGCCTTGTCCGGCAGGTGATGGCCTTCGTCGAACACATAGAGGGTGTCGCGCGGGTCGGGTAGCACGGCGCCGCCGCCCAGGGCCAGGTCGGCCAGGACCATGTCGTGGTTGGTGACGATCACGTCGACCTTGCCCATGCCTTCCCGGGCCTTGTAGAAGGCGCACTGGCCGAAGTTGGGGCAATGGCGATTGGTGCACTGGCTGTGGTCGGTGGTCAGGCGCGCCCAGTCGGCGTCTTCCAGGGCGTTGGGCCAGCTGTCGCGGTCGCCGTCCCACTTATTGCCGGCCAGTTTCTCGATCATGCTGGTGAACAGCTTCTGGCTGGCCTCGTCCACCTCGATCTTGAAGCCTTCTTCCTCGAACAGCTGGGCGGTGGCGGTCTGCGCGTGGCCTTCCTGCAGCAGCATGTCGAGCTTGGACAGGCACATGTAGCGCCCGCGCCCCTTGGCCAGGGCGAAGCTGAAGTTCAAGCCGCTGTTGCGCATCAGGTCGGGCAGGTCCTTGTAGACGATCTGCTCCTGCAGGGCGACGGTGGCGGTGGCGATCACCAGGCGCTTGCCGGCGGCCTTGGCCGTGGGGATCGCCGCCAGGCTGTAGGCCACGGTCTTGCCGGTACCGGTGCCGGCCTCTACCGCGACCACCGCCGGATCGCCGCTGCGCCGGCCCTCGTCGTCGGTATCGACGTCACCCAGGACCTTGGCCACCTCGGCGATCATCAGGCGCTGGCCATAGCGCGGCTTGAGGCTCTTGGCTTCGAGAAAACGCGAGTAGGCGCCCTGGATCGTGGTTTTGAGTTCGTTGCTGATCATGGTTCTTCAGGCGCACAAAACGCTGGATAAATTTTCAGTGGTTCGAATCGGCCGCTATCATACCCCGCTAATTCATCCTGCGCAGAACGGAGTACCCGAATGACCGCTTTCGCCCTCGCCTACAGCTTGCACGTCCTGGCCGCCCTGGTCTGGGTCGGCGGCATGTTTTTCGCCTGGATGGTCCTGCGCCCTGCAGCCGTGGCGGCCCTGGAGGGTCCACAGCGGCTTCAATTGTGGGCCCAGGTATTCCCGCGTTTTTTCGCCTGGGTCTGGGTAGCGGTGGTGATCCTGCCGATCAGTGGCATCGGCCTGCTGCATTTGCGCTTCAACGGTTTTGAAACCGCTCCGCGCTATGTGCAGATCATGATGGGGATCTATCTGGTGATGACTGCCCTGTTCATCCGCATCCAGTCGCTGCAACTGCCGGAGCTGCGCCAGGCAGTGGCGAGCCAGGACTGGCCGGCCGGGGCCGCGGTGCTGGGGCGCATCCGCCGCCTGGTAGGCATCAACTTGATCATCGGCCTGCTGCTGGTGGCCCTGGCGGCAGCCCGACCGACCTTCTGAAACGAAATCGCCCGCGAAAGCGGGCGATCTATATAGGCGACTGACGGAACGGCTACAGGCGCTGCACCGTCAGCGACCCTGCCGCGCCCACCGCCCCGGGCTCGCCTTGGGCGCCGGGACGCCCGCTCTTGCCGCCATCGGTGCGATAGACCAGGCAGCCCTTGGACTTGCCACCGGCCCCCGGCTTGCCACCGACACCGGCCAGGCCACCGGCGCCACCATCGACCAGGACCTTGATCTGCTCACTCGGGAAATCCCGCGGCAGCTCCAGGCGAACCTGGCCACCCGCCGCGCCTGGGTGCCCGTTGCCGCCATTGTCGCCATCGGCACCACGCCCGGCCTCGCCCCAGGTGCAGCCAGGCTCCTGGCCATTGGCACCATCGAGACCGACATACCCTGGTGCCCCGGCACCGCCCCGGGCATCCACCGACAACTCCTGGGCGTCCAGCGACTCGATGCGCAAATTCAGGTTGCGACCGGGCTTGGCCGTCTTCTCATAGGTACCCGGCGCTCCTCGGGAGGTGATCTGGCTGCCAGCGTCCAACTGCGCATGTCGGACCAGCAACTGCAGGCTCTGCTGCGTGGGCACGATGGCAATCCGCGCTTCGCGCCCCAAGTGCATCTGCTCGACCTTGAGCTCGGTCACATTGGCCGGCACCAGCAAAGTGGCATGGTCGGCGACGTCCAGCCGCTGCAACTGCAAGGTGCTGGCGGTATTGGGCAACCGCATGAACGAGTTGGTGTCGACCTTGACGTCCTGGGCCATGGCCAGGGGGCTACACAATAGGGCGAGCAGGCAGAGCTTACGCATGGTCGGCCTCGACAACGACAGGGGTTGGAAGGGTTTGCAGGTGGAAGACGCCTACCAGCAGGATCTGCAAGCGATCACGCCAGGGATGCGCCCGCCCCGTGAGGCTGCCATTGAACAGCGCCAGCTCCAGCAGGTGGGTCAGCAACAAGAGACAACCGGCCAGATTGACCAGCAGGTGCAGCGGGTTGATCAATGGCTTGGCCAGGTTGATCAACACCACCAGCCAAAACACCAGCGTTAGAAACTTCCCCAGCCCCCATAAAACCTTCATATGCTCCCCTTGTGAATTATTCTTTGCGCGCACAGTAACGACTTCTTACCGGGATAAGCCAGAGGGCGATGCAAATTCTCCCCGACGACAGTTTAGCTGCCGGATCGACGAGGATCGCGCCCCTGATCTTCTGGTCACCCTCTCTGAAATGCCCCCGGGACCCCGCGCGCTCCATGGGACGCGCGGGGCGATATGCCTCAACGATTGATCTGGATTTCGGTGCGCCGGTTCATCGCCCGTCCTTCAGCTGTCTTGTTATCCGCCACCGGCTTGCTGGCACCGGCACCGGTGACCGAAACGAAGCTGGAGCGGGAAACGCCGTTCTCGATCAGGTACTCCACCACCGAGTGAGCGCGTTTATCAGACAGTTTCTGGTTATAGGCTGCCTTGCCGACGCTGTCGGTATGGCCAGTCACGCGCAGCTGCGCCGAAGCGGACTCCTGCTTCAGGCGAGTCACGATGGTGTTGAGCTTGGCCTTGTCGGCATCGGTCAGCTTGGCCGAGTCGAAATGGAAGTGCACATCGCGAATGACGATGGTTTCTTCCTTGACCACCACGACCTCTTCCACCACGGGTGGAGGCAATGGGCAGCCGTTGGCATCGACCTGCACGCCTTTGGGCGTATGCGGGCACTTGTCGCGACTGTCCGGCACGCCATCGCCGTCCTCGTCGCCATCGCCATGCACCCAGCAGTAGGCGCCTGCCAGGCCGCCGACAAACAGTGCGCCACCGCCCGCCCATGCCGAGCTTTCGGTGGCGCCCAGCGCCGCGCCCGTGACGCCACCCACCGCGGCACAGATCGGCCAGTCGGTTTTCTGCAGGCCTGCACAACCAGTCAACACACCGGTCAACAGAACCAGGGGTACTGCCGTACGAATGATGCTCATCTGATTTCTCCTCAGGGATCGGCTCGAGGCCGATTCACGGAGTAAAGACCTGGCTATTGATCTGCGCCAGCAAAGGGCCAGCCCCGGTTTTGTCCCGTAAATACGGGGGGATCGTGGATTAATTGGCGAACCGCTCTAGGCCCGAGGATGCCGGCACGCTAGTCTTGGGCGCTCTGACCGAGGACCGATGATGAGTGCCAGCATTTCTTCCCGAACACCACAACAGGCACTGGCCGCCCTGCTGGAGCGCTATGCACCCAAACAGCTGCTGCTGATCGGGGCCAGCGACTTCCCGGCCCTGGCTGCCTTCAAGCAAGCCCACCCTGCATGCGACGTCTTCCAGGCCGCCCCCGGCCCCTTGCCGGCAGACCTGGCGGCACGACGCTTCGACCTCGCCCTGGCGGTGGATTGCCTGGAGCACCTGCCCAAGCGCGACGGCTTGAACCTGTTGGGCGGCATTCGCAATCTCAATGCCAGCCGTATCGCCGTGCTGGCCGACCTGGCCGCCTGCAACTGGCAGGAAACCGATTTTTTCTCCCTGGCCCTGCAAGCCAGCGAACGCTTCCAGCGGGAACAGCAGGTGCTGACCCTGTTTACCTACGATCTGCTTGAATACAAGCAAGTGCCCGACTGGCTCAACTCACGCTTCTGGGCAAACCCGGAAAATTTTGGAAAGTACTGGTGGTAACACAATGAGTGCCTCGATTTGTCCCTGCGGCAGCGGCAACCTGCTGGATGCCTGCTGCGGCCACTACCACGCGGGCCATCCGGCGCCCTGCGCCGAAGCCCTGATGCGCTCGCGCTACAGCGCCTATGTATTGGGGCAGGTGGATTACCTGCTGGCCACGACCCTGCCGGTGCAGCAGCCGGGTCTGGATCGCCAGTCCATCAGCGACTGGAGCGCGCAAAGCACCTGGCTGGGGCTGCACGTGGAAAGTTCGGAGGTCTTCGGCGGCCAGCCCGAACACGCCTTCGTGACCTTCACCGCCCGCTGGCACGATAGTCAGGGCGAGCACAGCCATCGCGAACGCTCGTCCTTCGTCCAGAACCAGGGACGCTGGTATTTCATCGACCCCACGGTGCCCCTCAAGGCTGGGCGCAACGACGCGTGCCCCTGTGGCAGTGGACAGAAATACAAGAAGTGCTGCGCCAGCTACTTCATCCGCTGAAGATCGATCCAGGCCCAGGATGGGCAGCAGCCACTACAAAGGGAGTCTTGCAATGTTCGGTGAGCTACGCCTGCTACGCGCCATCTGCCTGCCAGTGATCCTGGGCCTGTCCGGTTGCGCGTCCTGGTTCACCGACGAGCAGCCCGACCCCGAGGTGCATCTGGTGAAGGTCGAGGTGGTCAAGGCCAACCTGCTGGAACAGCGCTTCACCTTGCACCTGCGGGTAGACAACCCTAACGACGACGACCTGACCGTGCGCCGCCTGACCTATCGGGTCTACCTGGAGCGCTTCCTGCTCAGCGACGGTGAGCATGAGCAATGGTTCACCGTCAGCCCCCACAGCAGCCGCTACTTCAAGGTGCCGGTACGCACCAACCTGTGGCCGCAGATTCGTGACCTGGTGAAACTCCTGCACAAGCCCGACCATCCCATTCCCTACCGCCTCGAAGGAGAACTGGAGGTGGGATTATTCATCGGCAAAGACGTGCACCTGAAGCGCAATGGCGTGATAATTCCCGGCGATTTTATCCCGGAGTGACCCGCAATGACCCAGCAACCCCATGTCCATGGCCCTGACTGCAACCACGATCACGACCATCATGATCACGACCATGGCCATGTTCACGGCCCGCACTGCAACCACGGCCACCAGGAGCCTGTGCGCAACGCGTTGAAAGACGTCGGTCGCAACGATCCTTGCCCATGCGGCAGCAGCAAGAAGTTCAAGAAGTGCCACGGCGCCTGATCAAGTCGTGAACCGACGCCTGCCGGCACTGGCTTGCCGGCAAGCGCTCCCCCTATCAGGCAGTTCCTGCAAGGAGCTGTTCCAGATTCACCACCGTGGCGTACTCGCCATGCAGATTGGCCAGCGACATGTCATGTACCTCCTGGGCCGTGCGTCGCCGTCCGGCAAAATCGGGCTTGTCGAAGGTGTAGCAGGCATCGGCCACCACCCACACGGCAAACCCCAGGTTGCCAGCCGTCCGCGCCGTTGCCTCTACTGAGTTATTGGTGGCCACGCCGACAATCACCAATTGCCCGATCCCCTTCTGGCGCAACTGCGCTTCCAGCGAGCTGGCGCAAAATGCGTCCGGCACCTGCTTCTGGAGCAGCCCTTCGGCCTCCTGCGGGCGAAAGCGTGGCTGGAACTCCACTCCGGCTTGCCCGGGCCAGAACACCGACTCCGTGGAGCGCGACAGATGCTGTACATGAATCACCAGCCAGCCTCGGTCACGCCAGTGGGCCAGCAACTGCAACATGCGTTCCTCGGCCTGAGGGTTGTTGCGCGGGCCAAGCCGCGGGTGCAGGATGCCTTGTTGCTGGTCGATGATGATCAGTGCCGTATCAGCGTTGAGGGACATGGAGTCGATTCTCCCGGGACGATCAGCGGATTGTACCCACTTCAGCATGGCCTCCCTCGCCCAGCGAGCCATCGAGTACCCAGCCCCCGAATTTGCTGTCGTCGACCCCGGATACTTCCCACCTGGAGCACTGCATGATCGACCTGTACTACTGGACCACCCCCAACGGTCACAAGATTTCCCTGTTCCTGGAAGAGGCCGGACTGCCCTACACCCTGTACCCGGTCAACATTGGCCGGGGCGAACAGTTCAAGCCTGACTTCCTCAGGATCGCCCCCAACAACCGCATACCGGCCATCGTCGATCACCAACCCCTCGACGGGGGCGCGCCCCTGTCTCTGTTCGAGTCCGGCGCCATCCTGCTGTACCTGGCGGAAAAAACCGGCCAGTTCCTGCCCAAGGACCTGCGCGGCCGCCAGGAAACCCTGCAGTGGTTGTTCTGGCAAATGGGGGGCCTGGGACCGATGGCCGGGCAGAACCATCACTTCAGCCATGCCGCACCGGAACAGATTCCCTACGCGATCAAGCGCTACATCGATGAAACGGCGCGGCTGTACGGGGTGCTGGAGCGGCGCCTGGCAGACCGGCCGTTCGTCGCCGGCCAGCAGTACAGCATTGCCGACATGGCGATTTATCCATGGGTCGCGTCCCACAAGAAACAGAGCCAGCGACTCGAGGACTTCCCCCGCCTGCACCGCTGGTTCGACAGCATCCAGGCGCGTCCGGCCACCGAGCGTGCCTATGCCCTGGTGGAGCGGGTCAACCCGGCCTGATCAAGGCGTCCGCCCACCGTCCACCGGCCTGCTGGCGAAGGTCATGTGCGCAGCGCCCGACAAATACCTGTCGCCCCGCTTGCGCGGCACTCGCCTGCTCACTAACGTAGCGCCTTTATCGACGCTACCCCCCGCAGGAGCTTTGCCATGGCCTCGCCAGCCTTCTTACATTTTCTTCCCCGGTTCGGCGTCGCCGCAGCAGTGGCCGGCGCCCTGAGCCTGGCCGGATGCCAGTCCTGGAATGCCCAGGACAGCCTGCCTCCGGCCTCTGGCGTGCAACCCCTCAAGGGCCTGGCACAGAACGTTTCCGTGCGACGCAACGCCGTCGGCGTTCCCCTGATCGAAAGCAACAGCTTCCACGATGCCCTGTTCACCCTGGGCTACGTGCATGCCAGCGATCGCATCGGCCAGATGGTGACCCTGCGCCTGCTGGCCCAGGGCCGCTTGGCCGAGATGTCCGGTGCCGAGGCCCTGGACGTCGATCGCCTGATGCGCGCGGTCAACCTGAAGAAAAGCGCCGACGAGCTGTACAAGGCCTCGTCGCCACGGATCAAGCGCTTCTTCGAAGTCTATGCCCGGGGCGTCAACGCCTACCTGTTCCGCTATCGCGACAAGCTGCCACCGGACCTGGCGGCCCATGGCTATACCCCCGAATACTGGAAGGCCGAGGATTCGGCGCTGATCTTCTGCCTGTTGAATTTCGGCCAGTCCGCCAACCTGCTCGAAGAGATCAATACCCTGGTACTGGCGCAAAAAGTCGGCACCGACAAGCTGCCATGGCTGACCCCCAGCTACCCCGATGAGCCTCTGCCCCTGGCCGAGGCCGACAAGCTCAAGGGCCTGAACCTGGCCATTCCCGGGCTGGGCGACGTCAGCCAGGCGGCCAACCGGCTGGCCCAGCTCAACAGCCTGGGCCTCAGCGGCGGCAGCAGCCTGGCCATCGCTCCCCAGCGCAGCCGCAGTGGCCGCAGCCTGCTGGCCAGCGACAGCCAGATCGCCGCCTGGCACTACGTCCAGATCCGGGCGCCGAAGTACCAGGCCGCCGGCGCCTCGATCGCCGGCCTGCCAGCCATTCTCCAGGGCTTCAATGGCAAGGTGGCCTGGAGCCTGAGTTCGGTGGTGGGCGACAACCAGGACCTGTTCCTGGAAAAACTCAAGCGCCAGGGCAACTCGCTGTACTACCAGAACAACGGCAAATGGCAGCCGGTGACCGTGCGCAATGAGACCTACTTCGTCAAAGGCCAGCGGCCGATTCGCGAGGCGGTGTACGAAACCCGCCACGGCCCGCTGCTCAACAGTGTCCAGGGGTATGCACTGGCCAACGGCCTGGGCCTGGCGCTGCAGACCCCCGAACTCAAGGACGACCGCACCCTGGACGCCTTCTTCGACCTGTCCCGGGCCCAGAATGCCGAGAAGGCCTCGGACGCCAGCCGGGAAATCCGGGCCATTGCCCTGAACCTGGTGTTCGCCGATGCCAGCAACATCGGCTGGCAAGTCACCGGCCGCTTCCCCAATCGCCGTGAAGGCGAAGGCCTGCTGCCCTCCCCGGGCTGGGACGGCCGCTACGATTGGGATGGTTATGCCGACCCGATGCTCCACCCCTATGACCAGGACCCGCCCCAGGGCTGGATCGCCATTGCCAACCAGCGAGTGATCCCCCATGGCTACGGCATGCAGCTGTCCAATTCCTGGTACGCCCCGGAACGCGCCGAGCGCATGACGGCACTGGCCTCCAGCGGCAAGCAGGACAGTCGCAGCCTGATCGCTTTGCAATACGACCAGACCAGCCTGTTCGCCGCAAAGCTGAAGACCATGTTCGAAGCCCCCGGCATGGCCCAGCCATTGAAGAAAGCCATCGAGGCCCTGCCCGACGCCGAGCGGGCCAAGGCTCGCGAGGCCTACAGCCGGTTGATGGCGTTCGACGGCAAGATCAGCGCGGGCTCGGCGGACGCAGCGCTCTATGAGTTGTTCCTGCAGGAAAGTGCCCGGCAGATCTTCCTCGACAAACTGGGCCCGGAATCCGCAGCGCCCTGGCAGGCCTTCATCGCCAATGGCGAGCAGTCCTACGCCGCCCAGGCCGATCACCTGCTGGGCCGGGAAGACAGCCCATTCTGGGACGATTCGCGCACCCCGCAGAAGGAGGATAAACCGGCGATCCTGGCCCGCAGCCTGGCCGCCAGCATCACCAAGGGCGAGCAGTTGCTGGGCAGCGATCGCAAGTCCTGGCAGTGGGGCAAGCTGCACAGCTATCGCTGGACCGACGACAACGGCAAAGCCATCCGTGGCCCGCTGCAGGCCGGGGGCGACCACAACACCCTCAACGCGGCGCCGTACCACTGGGGACAGGATTTCACCATCACGGCGACTCCGGCCCTGCGTTTCATCGTCGACTTCGGCCTCAGCGAACCCTTGATGGGCCTCAATAGCAGTGGCCAGTCCGGCAACCCGGTCAGCCCGAACTATGCCAACGGTATCGATGGCTGGCTCAAGGCCCAATACCTGAGCCTCCCGATGCAACCGCAAAACTTCGACCGTAGCTACGGCAAGACCCGCCTGACCCTGGTTCCTGGCAAGTAACACCGCACGCCAGACTCTCCCGCCTGCGCCCTGCGCAGGCGGTTGTGCCTCGATAACCAGCCGCACCAACCCAGGGCAACATCCGCCCCTGGCACCGCATCGCGCGCCCGTGGAGCACGCTCTGCCTGCACCCCGCACCGTCCTGGCCCCTCCCCAAAACCGCCCTCTTTCAGCGCACGCCGCTGCTTGTCCGCCGCCCAGCCCGAGCTTTTAAAACACCTGTTCGGGACTCTGGTTCGGAAATTGCTACTTTCATTAAGTCTCATACGCTGCAGTAACAGCACCCATGCGCCACAAGCGCTCATATCGGCTCTTAGGGATTGAATAATGAAAAAAGCATTGCTGACCCTCTCTGCACTGGCTCTGTGCATGGCCGCCGGCTCGGCCCTGGCCAAGGAGTACAAGGAACTGCGCTTCGGCGTCGATCCCTCGTACGCCCCTTTTGAGTCCAAAGCCGCGGACGGCAGCCTGGTGGGCTTCGACATCGACCTGGGCAACGCCATCTGCGCCGAGCTGAAGGTCAAGTGCAAATGGGTCGAAAGCGACTTCGACGGCATGATCCCGGGCCTCAAGGCCAACAAGTTCGATGGTGTGATCTCGTCCATGACCGTGACTGCGGCCCGGGAAAAAGTGATCGATTTCTCCAACGAGCTGTTCTCGGGCCCCACCGCCTTCGTGTTCAAGAAAGGCTCGGGGCTGAGCGAAGACACCGCCTCGCTCAAGGGCAAGACCATCGGTTACGAGCAGGGCACCATCCAGGAAGCCTACGCCAAGGCCGTGCTGGACAAGGCCGGGATCAAGACCCAGGCCTACCAGAACCAGGACCAGGTCTATGCCGACCTGACTTCCGGGCGCCTGGATGCCTCGATCCAGGACATGCTGCAAGCCGAGCTGGGCTTCCTCAAATCGCCCCAGGGCGCCGACTATGAGATCAGCAAACCCGTGGACGACCCCCTGCTGCCGGCCAAGACTGCAGTGGGTATCTCGAAAGGTAACAAAGAGCTGAAAGCGCTCTTGGATAAAGGTATCAAAGCGTTACACGATGATGGCACCTACGCCACCATCCAGAAAAAACACTTCGGTGACCTGAACCTCTACAGCGGTAAATAACCTGCCGGCGCCCATCCTCGATGGGCGCCTTTTTTATCGTCACAGGTCACTGATCGATGCTCGAACAACTCCTAACGAACCTGGGGCTTTCCGCGTTCAGCCTGAAGGGTTTCGGCCCCTTGCTGCTGGAAGGTACCTGGATGACCGTCAAATTGTCGGTCCTGTCGCTGCTGGTCAGCGTGCTGCTGGGCCTGATCGGTGCCAGCGCCAAACTCTCCAGCCTTGCCTTGCTACGCATACCTGCCCAGCTCTACACCACCTTGATCCGCGGCGTGCCCGATCTGGTGCTGATGCTGCTGATCTTCTACAGCCTGCAGACCTGGTTGACCTCCTTCACCGACTTCATGGAGTGGGAATACATCGAGATCAATCCGTTCAGCGCCGGGGTGATCACCCTGGGCTTCATTTATGGTGCCTATTTCACCGAGACCTTCCGTGGCGCGATTCTCGCCGTGCCCCGAGGCCAGGTGGAAGCGGCCACCGCCTACGGCCTCAAGCGCGGCCAACGCTTTCGCTTCGTGGTCTTCCCGCAGATGATGCGCTTTGCCCTGCCTGGTATCGGCAACAACTGGATGGTGATGCTCAAGGCTACGGCCCTGGTGTCGATCATCGGCCTGGCCGACCTGGTCAAGGCCGCCCAGGATGCCGGCAAGAGTACCTACCAGCTGTTCTACTTCCTGATCCTGGCGGCGCTGATCTACCTGCTGATCACCAGCGCTTCCAATTTCGTCCTGCGTCGGCTTGAACGGCGCTATGCCGCAGGCGCCCGGGAGGCCGTGCGATGATCGAACTCCTGCAGGAATACTGGCGCCCGTTCCTCTATAGCGACGGTTACCACATCACCGGCCTGGCCATGACCATGTGGCTGCTCACGGCCTCGATCGCCATCGGTTTCCTGGTGTCGATCCCGCTGTCGATCGCCCGGGTCTCGCCCCGGCGCCTGGTGCGCTGGCCGGTGCAGTTCTACACCTACCTGTTCCGCGGCACGCCGCTCTATATCCAGTTGCTGATCTGCTACACCGGCATCTACAGCATCGCCGCCGTCCGCGCCCAGCCCGTACTGGATGCGTTCTTTCGCGATGCGATGAACTGCACCATCCTCGCCTTCGCCCTGAACACCTGCGCCTATACCACGGAGATCTTCGCCGGGGCGATCCGCAGCATGGCCCATGGCGAGGTCGAGGCCGCCAAGGCCTACGGCTTGAGCGGGTGGAAGCTGTATGCCCATGTGATCATGCCCTCGGCCCTGCGTCGCTCGCTGCCCTACTACAGCAATGAAGTGATCCTGATGCTGCACTCCACCACGGTGGCCTTCACCGCGACCATTCCCGACGTGCTGAAAATCGCTCGCGACGCCAACTCGGCGACCTTCCTGACCTTTCAGTCGTTCGGCATCGCCGCCCTCATCTATCTGTGCGTGACCTTCACCCTGGTGGGCCTGTTCCGCCTGGCCGAACGTCGCTGGCTGGCCTTTCTCGGCCCGGCTCACTAGGACTTGCAGCAGGAAACCCAAGCAATGCGTCATGAAATCCACGACCTGCTCGCCCCATTGCCGGGCACCGCGCGGCAGGTCCACAGCTTTCACTTCGGCCCCGCCCAGGCCCAGGGCAAGATCTACATCCAGGCCTCCCTGCATGCCGACGAAATGCCCGGCATGCTGGTGGCCTGGCATCTCAAGCAACGCCTGGGACAACTCGAGGCCAGTGGCCGCCTGCGCCATCAGATCGTCCTGGTACCGGTGGCCAATCCCATCGGCCTGGAACAGGTACTGATGGACGTTCCCCTGGGACGCTATGAACAGGAGAGCGGACAGAACTTCAATCGCTGGTTCAGCGACCTGAGCGAGCAGGTGGGCGACGCCGTCGCCGGGCTGCTCAACGACGACCCGCGGCACAACCTCGAGCTGATCCGCCGACACTTGGCCGATGCCCTGTCGCGCCAGCACCCCGAGACACAATTGCAATCCCTGCGCCTGGTCCTGCAGCGGCTGGCCTGCGATGCCGAGATGGTGCTGGACCTGCATTGCGACTTCGAAGCGGTTGAGCACCTCTACACCACTCCCGAAGCCTGGCCACACGTGGAACCCCTGGCCCGCTATATCGGCTCCCAGGCCAGCCTGCTGGCCACCGACTCAGGGGGCCAGTCATTCGACGAATGCTTCACCCTGTTCTGGTGGCGGCTGCAACAACGCTTTGGCGAGCGCTTCGCCATTGCTCCTGGAAGCTTTGCGGTCACGCTCGAGTTACGTGGCCAGGGCGATGTCGATCACCCCACCGCCAGCCAGGACTGCCAGGCCCTGCTGGACTACCTGACCCACTACGGCGCCATTGACGGCCAGGCGCCGGAGCTGCCCGACCTGCCATTCCCGGCCACGCCCCTGGCCGGGGTCGAGCCGGTGGTGACGCCAGTGGGCGGCCTGCTGGTCTTCACGGCCTTGCCAGGGCAGTACCTGGAAGCCGGACAGCAATTGGCCGAAATCATCGACCCGATCAATGATCGGGTCACTCCCATTCATTGCACCAATGCCGGGCTCATGTACGCCCGCTCCCTGCGCCGCATGGCCACGGCCGGCATGGCGATCGCCCATGTCGCAGGCCATGCGGCCTATCGCAGCGGCTATCTACTTTCGCCTTGAGGATGCACGCCCCATGTACAAATTGACCGTTGAAGGCCTGCATAAATGCTATGGCGATAATGAAGTGCTCAAGGGAGTTTCCCTCAAGGCCAAGACTGGCGACGTGATCAGCCTGATCGGTGCCAGCGGCTCGGGCAAGAGCACCTTCCTGCGTTGCATCAACTTCCTGGAGACCCCGAACGATGGCGCCATGAGCCTGGACGGCCAGCAGATCCGCATGGTCAAGGACCACCATGGCATGCATGTGGCCGATCCCGCTGAGCTACAACGAATACGCACCCGGCTGGCCATGGTGTTCCAGCATTTCAATCTGTGGAGCCACATGACCGTGCTGGAGAACATCACGATGGCCCCGCGCCGGGTGCTGGGGGTCAGCACCCAGGAGGCCGAGGAACGGGCCCGACGCTACCTGGACAAGGTCGGCCTACCGGCCCGGGTCGCCACCCAGTACCCGGCCTTTCTCTCCGGCGGCCAGCAACAGCGGGTAGCCATTGCCCGGGCCCTGGCCATGGAACCGGAGGTCATGTTGTTCGATGAGCCCACATCGGCCCTGGACCCGGAACTGGTGGGAGAAGTGCTCAAGGTGATCCAGGGCCTGGCGGAAGAGGGCCGGACGATGATCATGGTGACCCACGAAATGAGTTTTGCCCGCAAGGTCTCCAGCCAGGTGCTGTTCCTGCACAAGGGCCTGGTGGAGGAAGAAGGAGCCCCCGAAGACGTACTGGGCAATCCCAGGAGCGAGCGACTCCAGCAGTTTCTCAGCGGCAACCTGAAGTAGCAGCCAAGGTTTGCCCGTATCCGCAACCTGGATACGGGCAAGGAAGAGTCAGGCCACGGGGACCGGTGGCGGCTCGTCCGGCAATGTCGGTTCGCCCGGTTCGTGGGGTTCGGGAGGCTGGGGGGAATCAGGATCTGGCTGACCAGGAATACCGCCGGCCATGCTGACAGGAGGGTGCGCCAGGAGGGTCCAGGCCAGTACCCCAACCTGATTGGGTTCCAACCTCGCCAAAGTGGCACTTATTAGAGGATCTATCTTCATGGGGCACTCCTGGGCTGTACCCGGTACGCCTTGCGCGTACCGGCAGACACTTCAATAGAGTGTCTGCCTGCCCAGGAATTCCCGCTGTTCGTCAGACGAACGGATTCAGGTGCGTGGCAGGGTCACGCCACGTTGGCCCTGGTACTTGCCGCCACGATCCTTATAGGACACTTCGCACTCTTCATCCGACTCCAGGAAGAGCATCTGCGCCACACCTTCGTTGGCGTAGATTTTCGCCGGCAAGGTCGTGGTGTTGGAAAACTCCAGGGTCACGTGGCCTTCCCACTCCGGTTCCAGCGGGGTCACGTTGACGATGATGCCGCAACGGGCATAGGTGCTCTTGCCCAGGCAAATGGTCAGTACGTTGCGCGGAATACGGAAGTACTCGACGGTACGGGCCAGGGCGAAAGAGTTCGGCGGGATGATGCAGACATCGCTCTTCACATCGACGAAGCTGCCGGCGTCGAAGTTCTTCGGATCGACGGTGGCCGAATTGATGTTGGTGAATACCTTGAATTCATCGGCGCAGCGTACGTCGTAGCCGTAGCTGGAAACGCCGAAGGAAATGACCCGGCTGTCGTGCTCGCCACGCACTTGGCGCTCGACGAACGGTTCGATCATGCCGTGCTCTTGCGCCATGCGGCGAATCCACTTGTCCGATTTGATGCTCATGGCGGATGTCCTGAAATAACGAGGTGAAAAATTCTGAACGGCATCTTACCGGGGCGCGAGGCAGGGTTCAAAGTCCAGGGGGCTTTTCTTGCTCCATCCCACGATTTTCAAGGGCTGGAAGGCTGTCACCCAGCCATCGATCACGAAAACTGAGAAACCTTCGCACTGACCATTGGCACGTTCAGGAAAAAGGGTTAAGGTGGCGCCACTGTGCTGCTTGTGTCACTGAGAATCTCTACACGATGTTGAATTTCGATCCAACCATCTCCAAGAATTTTTCCTGCTCTTTGCACTCAGTCTCGGCCCAGGCTTTTCCTGAGTCGCAGTTAACTTTGTCCAAGGAGATACACCATGTCTAATCGCCAAACCGGTACCGTTAAGTGGTTCAACGATGAAAAAGGCTTCGGCTTCATCACCCCACAATCCGGTGACGACCTGTTCGTACACTTCAAAGCCATCCAGGCTGACGGTTTCAAAACCCTGAAAGAAGGCCAGCAGGTTTCTTTCATCGCTACCCGCGGTCAGAAAGGCATGCAAGCTGAAGAAGTACAAGTTATCTAACTTGCACTGATCCAGTAAAAAGCCCCGCTCTCATCAGCGGGGCTTTTTTGTGCCTGCAGGTTTCCCCTCCCCCGCAGGCCAGCAGATCCGAACTTACCAAGCCACGCCGAAACCTACGGTGTAGCGGGTCTTGTCCAGGTCGCTGCTTTGCGTACCACGAATCAGGTCCTTTTCTGCCTTGAGGTTCAGCGAAGCCCAGTCAGTGACCTTGTAACGCAACCCCAATTCGGCATCGAGGGCATAGTCGGCTACCCCGGAAAGCGGCTTGCTGACCTCGCCACCAGTGAAGAACTCGACCCGTTTGCCAATCAGGTAACGGTTGTAGTCCCACTTCATGGCCAGGGAATAGAAGTTGTCCTTACCGCCACTGGCATAGGTGTAGTCCGTCCGGTTGAGTAGCCCCCCCAGGGAGAAGGCGCCCAGTTCATCGTCCCAGAACTGGTAGCCGGGACCGGTACCCACCACCCGCTGTTGCTTGAGGTCCTCGACTTTGTCGCGCTTGTAGGTCAAGCGCCCCTGCCAGAACCACTGCTGGGTAATGAAACGGTCCAGGGCGTACTCGGCGCTCCAGTTATCAGTGGTCACCACCTTGTTCTGGAATTCGCGGTTGTACTCGCCTTCGGCGTTATGCCTCCAGGCACCATGGCGCGCCGAGGTCTTGAAGTCGATGTCATAACGATCGGTATCCTTTTCCGCCCGCTTGTAGTCCAGGGCAAGGTCGACATTGCCCTTCCACACGATGTCTTCCACCAGCGGCTTGGGCTTCATGATCTGCTGGATACTCGCCAGTTCCACGGTCCTGGGCGCTTCGCCATTGGCCAGGGTGACCTTGCCCTCTGCCGCCGGCTGCAACGACTTGGCCTTCTCTCCGGAGTAGGCGTCCTGCTTGACCAACAGCTCCTGATCGCTCTCCAGGGTCTTGACCTGCTTCCAGTCAATCGAGATGGCGCCGCCATAATCAGTCTGGATCAGTAGCTTGCCACCATCGAAAACCTTGATCTTGCCACTGAGGCGGTCGCCATTTTTCAACCACACGGTATCGGCCCAAACCGGCATGGAGGCGCCGAGTACCGCGAAACACAGCAAAGTTCTAGACAACATAAGTAAATACAGGACTCGATCTTGCAAAAAAGCGGCATTATTCCCACCGAATAATGCCTTAATCACGACTGACCAGGGTATTGAGAGTGAGTTCAATCCTCATTTGCCTTTCATCAGCACAATCGAGCAGGGCCTCTTCCTTTTATCTGGAACCGCGAATGTGACCGAGCCCACCGAAGCGCCACAAACCCCGGCACAAATCCGACGCACGGCGCTGTACCTGACCCTTGCCCAGGTTCCCCAGGGCAAGGTGGTCAGCTATGGCCAACTGGCAGAAATGGCGGGCCTGGGACGGGCGGCCCGCTGGGTAGGCCGTACCCTCAGCCAACTACCCGAAGACACCAGCCTGCCCTGGCACCGGGTGCTGGGTGCCGGCGGCCGCATCAGCCTGCCGGCCGGTAGCCCATCAGGCGACGAACAGCGCGCGCGACTGCGCGACGAGGGAGTCCCTGTACGCAACAATCGCGTGGATATTCAACGTCATGGCTGGCGCCCGGTAGAGCACAGCGGTTAGAGTGCGCGCTTTGTTTCCGTAATTCTTGAGGCAGACTCCAGCCCATGCCCCGTAAAACCTGGCGCGCCGCACTTGCCGCCTATGCCAGCCCCTCGACGCTCGTGCTGTTGCTGCTTGGTTTCGCTGCCGGCATGCCCTACATGCTGGTGTTCTCGACGCTTTCAGTGTGGTTGCGCGAGGCCGGTGTGGCCCGCGAGACCATCGGTTATGCCAGCCTGATCGGCCTGGCCTATGCCTTCAAATGGGTCTGGTCGCCCCTGCTCGACCAATGGCGCCTGCCGTTGCTGGGCAAACTGGGGCGACGACGTTCCTGGCTGGTGCTGGCACAAGCGCTGGTGATCCTGGGCCTGATCGGCATGGGTTTCTGCGATCCGCAGAAGCACCTTTCCTGGTTGATCGCCATCGCCGTGGTCGTAGCCTTCGCTTCGGCCACCCAGGACATCGCCATCGACGCTTACCGCCTGGAGATCGCCGACGATAGCCGCCAGGCGGCCCTGGCAGCCAGCTACATGTCCGGTTATCGGGTAGCGGTGCTGCTGGCTACCGCTGGCGCGTTGTTCTTTGCCGAGGGCTTCGGCTCCACCGGCTTCAGCTACAAGCATTCGGCCTGGACCGGCACCTATGTGCTGTTCGGGGTCCTGATGATCCCGGCCCTGGTCACCACCTTGCTGATGCGTGAACCGGCGGTGCCGTTGCGCACCCAGCTATCGGCCGGGCGCTACAGCTTCGCCCACCAGTTGATCTCGGTATTCGTATTGATCGTGCTGCTGGTTTCCGTGCCCGCCACCTTCACCCAGTTGTACAACACCGACTTCGCCAGCGTGATCTTCCATGGCGTCAGCCTGCTGGACCTGCTGCAGGAAGACCGGGCCTTCCTGCGCGCCATTCTCTACATAACCCTCACTGCACTGTGCTTGTCGGCCATGGGCCGTCGAGGCCTGGCACCGGTGCTGACGCCCGTCAACGACTTCATCCTGCGCTACCGCTGGCAAGCCTTCCTGTTGCTGGGGCTGATCGCCACCTACCGCATGTCGGACACCGTCATGGGGGTCATGGCCAACGTGTTCTATATCGACCAGGGCTTCACCAAGGACCAGATCGCTGGGGTCAGCAAGATCTTCGGCCTGATCATGACCCTGATCGGTGCCGGCATGGGCGGCCTGCTGATCGTGCGCTTCGGCATCCTGCCGATCCTGTTCATCGGTGGCGCCGCGTCCGCCGCGACCAACCTGCTGTTTCTCATGCTCGCCGACATGGGGCCGAACCTGAAGATGCTGATCGTCACCATTTCCCTGGACAACTTCAGTTCAGGCATGGCCACTTCAGCGTTCGTCGCCTACCTGTCGAGCCTGACCAACCTCAAGTTCTCGGCGACCCAATATGCGTTGCTCAGCTCCATCATGCTGTTGCTGCCACGCCTGATCGGCGGCTATTCGGGAGTCATGGTGGAGAAGTTCGGCTATCACGATTTCTTCTTCATCACTGCGATGCTCGGAGTACCGACACTGATCCTGATCGCCGTGCACTGGTTCCAGGAAAGCCGCCGCGACGGTCCCAAGCCTGAAGCCGAAACCACCACCAACGGCAATGCCGTCGGCGAAGAATCCTAGAAAATCCCGGGGGTTGCGGGCTTTTCGCTCCCCTTACCCCCCCTCCAAGCACAGTTCTGTACGCCAACGGAACTCGCCCGTACAATGCTCCGTCACTTCCAGTCTTAAGCAACCGACAACGGCCTACCATGCGCACCAGTCAATATTTGCTCGCCACACAAAAAGAAACGCCTTCCGACGCGGTCGTGATCAGCCACCAGCTGATGCTGCGCGCCGGCATGATCCGCAAACTGGCTTCCGGCCTGTACACCTGGCTGCCGATGGGCCTGCGGGTAATGCGCAAGGTCGAAGCCATCGTTCGCGAAGAAATGAACGCCGCGGGTGCGCTTGAAGTGTTGATGCCGGGCATCCAGCCCGCGGAGCTGTGGCAGGAATCCGGCCGCTGGGAACAGTACGGTCCTGAGCTGCTGCGCCTGAAAGACCGCCATAACCGCGACTTCTGCGCCGGCCCGACCCACGAAGAAGTGATCACCGACCTGGTCCGTAACGAGCTGAGCAGCTACAAGCAGTTGCCGCTGAACCTGTACCAGATCCAAACCAAGTTCCGTGACGAGATTCGTCCACGCTTCGGCCTGATGCGCGGTCGTGAATTCATCATGAAGGACGCCTACTCCTTCCACGCCGACCAAGCGTCGTTGCAGGTCACCTACGACCGCATGCACCAGGCCTACTGCAATATCTTCACCCGCCTGGGCCTGAAGTTCCGCCCGGTGGAAGCGGACAACGGTTCGATCGGCGGCGCCGGCTCCCACGAGTTCCACGTACTGGCCGAATCCGGCGAAGACGACATCATCTTCAGCAATGGCTCCGACTACGCGGCGAACATCGAGAAAGCCGAGGCCCTGCCTCGTGAAACCTCGCGCCCTGCACCAACCGAAGCCATGCGCCTGGTAGACACTCCTGACGCCAAGACCATCGCGCAACTGGTGGAAGGCTATAACCTGCCGATCGAGAAGACCGTCAAGACCCTGGTGGTGCATGCCGAAGAGCCAGGCAAGCTGATCGCCCTGATCATCCGTGGCGACCACGAACTCAACGAAATCAAGGCCGCCAAGCAACCTGGCGTTGCCGATCCGCTGGTCATGGCTTCCGAGGCCGAGCTGCGCGCCGCCATCGGCGCTGGCGCCGGTTCCCTGGGCCCGGTGAACCTGCCATTGCCGATCATCATCGACCGCTCCGTGGAGCTGATGAGCGACTTCGGTGTGGGCGCCAATATCGACGACAAACACTACTTCGGCGTGAACTGGGAACGCGACCTGCCGGTCCCAGCCGTGGCCGACCTGCGTAACGTGGTAGCCGGCGATCCAAGCCCGGACGGCAAGGGCGTGCTGGAAATCAAGCGCGGCATCGAAGTCGGGCACATCTTCCAGCTGGGCAACAAGTACAGCCAGGCGATGAAGTGCGAAGTGCTGGGCGAGAACGGCAAGCCGGTCACCCTGGAAATGGGCTGCTACGGTATTGGCGTCTCCCGCGTGGTCGCTGCCGCCATCGAACAGAACTACGACGAGAAAGGCATCATCTGGAGCGATACCCTGGCGCCATTCCAGATCGCCCTGGTTCCTCTGCGCTATGAAACCGATCTGGTTCGCGAAGCGACCGACAAGCTTTATGAGCAGCTCACCGCCGCCGGCTTCGAGGTCCTGCTGGACGATCGCGACAAGAAGACCAGCCCGGGTATCAAGTTCGCCGACATGGAACTGATCGGTATTCCACACCGGATCGTGGTCAGCGACCGCGGCCTGGCCGATGGCAACCTGGAGTACAAGAGCCGTACCGAGGCCGAGGCACAAGCGCTGCCTGTAGCCGACGTATTGTCCTTCCTCCAAGCCCGTATCCGTCGCTGAAACCAGATAGAGACGTCATGCTCAAGCGAAACACCTTAAGCCTCGGTGGCGCCGCCTTGTGCGGCGCCCTGCTGGTCAGCGGCTGCGCCAACCAAATGTCGCAACGCAGCGAACACGAGGAGCGGATCGAGCGCAAACTGCTCGACCACAGCCTGCAAATCGATGTCGGTGAGCCTAAGGTGCTTGAGCTGCCGCAACGCCGGGTACGCATCCACGAGCAAAAGACTTTCGAAGTGACCGAGTTCGAAGTCACGCGCCGCTACGACCGCTATACGCCCTACCAGCCCTGGCGCAAGGTCTACGAGATCCCGCTGGGCGCAGTAGCCCTGGTGGCCGGTGCTGGCGCCAACGTGGTCAATGTATTCGCCCTGGGCAACCTGCCGGACAGCGTCACCAAGGACTGGCTCAGCTACGGCGTATCCGGGCTCAACCCGTTCATGAACATGCCATCCCATGGTCGTGCCCAGCAGAACCTGGCGGCGATCGACGAAGTCCAGCGTGACAAACGCGTGGAATATTCGAGCCTGCCCTGGAGCGAACGCCCGGTACAGGTCAAGGCCGGCAAGCAAAGTTATGAGTTGAGCACCGATCGCAATGGCATCTTGCGCCTGAACCTGTTGGACGATCCTTTTTCCGAACAGGACCTGAAGCAAATCGGCAAGCTGCAGATCAGCGTCGAGGATGCACAGGATGAAGTGCATTCGGACTCATCCCTGAGCATCAGCAATGGCTTGCGCAGCAAATTGCTGGAAGCCCACGCCCTGATCTACGACGATCTTGAAGACGACGAAGTGAGCGAATGGGTACACCGGGTCAAGCGCCTGTCGCAGCTGGGCCTGGAAGAAGAAGCGAGCGAACTGGAGCAGAGCCTGATCGAGCTGACTCGCAACGATCCTGAGCTGCAAAAAGAGTTTCTCAAGTCACTGACCAAGAATGCAGGCCGCCTGGTAGCCGATCCCGGCAGCAACTGACCCTCCCCACCGTGCCATGGACCCGCCATGGCACCCAACGCCCGCTACTGGCCCTGGAACAACTCCAGCTGTTCATGGCCACCGCGCAAGTCATGCAGACGCACACCAACCCCCAGCAAGCGCACGGGCTTGCCACCACGCTTGAAGGCCTGGCTGAGCAACTGCCGATAACTGTCCAGGTCACGCCCGGCCCCGGCCTGCTCCAGGGTGGTCTGGGTAAAGTCATGGAACTTCACCTTGACGAACGGCTTGCCTGGCCGATAGCTGCTATCGATGCGCTCTATCCGCCCGGCCAGGGTTGCCATCAGCTCGGGCAATTTCTCCAGGCAGCTCTCTAGATCCGGCAGGTCAACATCGTAGGTATTTTCCACGCTGATGGATTGCCTGCGGCTGTCATTGTGTACCGGTCGCTCATCGATACCCCGGGCCAAGCCCCAAAGCCGTTCGCCAAAACTGCCGAATTCGCGCACCAGCGCCAGCTTGCCCCAGTCCCGCAGTTGCAAGCAGTTGGCAATGCCCAGCCGCCCCAGCTTGTCCGCAGTCACCTTGCCCACGCCGTGCAATTTTCCCACCGGCAGTTCGGAGACGAAATCCTCCACTTGATCCGGGGTAATCACAAACAGTCCGTTGGGCTTTTTCCAGTCGCTGGCGATCTTGGCCAGAAACTTGTTCGGCGCGACACCGGCCGACACCGTGATATGCAACTGGTTGGAGACCCGGCGACGAATGTCCTGGGCAATGCGCGTGGCGCTACCGGAAAAACTCAAGCTGTCGGAGACATCCAGGTAGGCTTCGTCCAGCGATAACGGCTCGATCAAGTCGGTGTAGTCGCGAAAGATCCCATGGATCTCTTTCGATGCCTCACGATAGGCATCCATTCTCGGCTTGACGATGACCAGGTCCGGGCACAAGGCCAGCGCATGCCGCGATGACATGGCCGATCGCACACCGTACGCCCGCGCCTCATAATTGCAGGTAGCGATCACTCCCCGCCTCTCTGCTGAGCCGCCCACTGCCAAAGGCTTGCGGGCCAGCTGCGGGTCATCGCGCATTTCGATGGCCGCATAGAAGCAATCACAATCGATGTGGATGATTTTGCGTTGCATCATATGAAGGCAGGGATCATGAAAAGACGGGGGCTTGAGTGGAAACAGAAACAAGTATCTACCTACACCTGTATATAGCACCAGTACCTTGCATCATCGCCAGGCAACACAGGCGAGCCAGATGAAATTTATTCGCTCAATGGCCTCACAGCCTCCAATAGAGCTGAAAGCCCCGCCCCACCTGGCCCCAAGCCATTTGAAAAGCCCTTGATCGAGTGCTAAGCATTTGAACAGGAAGCCTTTTTTAAAATTTAATGATTGACACACTTAAAATCCTCTGTAGAATTCCGCCACATCAGACGCGGGATGGAGCAGCCTGGTAGCTCGTCGGGCTCATAACCCGAAGGTCGTCGGTTCAAATCCGGCTCCCGCAACCAGATATAGAAAAAGGCCACTTCTTTGAAGTGGCCTTTTTTTTTGCGTGTTCGTTTTCCAAAAACTCACTGACCCAAGCGATAAACTCTTTGCCTGGCCTTCAGTTAGAGAGCGAACCGGGGCATTCGACACTTATTTGACCCTTTTGGGCATTAACGGTTGACACTCGACGGTTCGCCTGTAGAATGCCGCCCCACAGACGCGGGATGGAGCAGTCTGGTAGCTCGTCGGGCTCATAACCCGAAGGTCGTCGGTTCAAATCCGGCTCCCGCAACCATATATCAAAAAAGGCTGCTCGAAAGAGTGGCCTTTTTTGTGTGTGTGAAAAAATCCTTTCGCAACAATGACCTGCAAAAGTATTACGTACCTTCAGCGATACTTCGACTCTTCAGTATGCGAGCTATGCTCTGTCTCGAGTACCTGCCTTGTTGCTGGTCGCACAAGGTCGCCGGGCCACGGTGAGACGCGTTAATATTTGAAATTATTTTTTCTACAGGGATTGGTAACTTGGCTGGATACCCCCATCCTGTCGCGCACAATCCACGAGGTGATTGATGCGCGCCAACACGTCTGACTCACAAGACACCGATACCGTACAACCCATTGCAGCCACTCGTTTGCGCTGGCTGGACCTGTTGAGCAAATATCGCCAACCACTGGGGCTGGTGGTGACACTCCTGCTGTTCGCCATTGCCTTGATCGCCTGCCGCCACCTGCTCAGCGAACTGGACTTCTACGCACTCCACGATTCAATCCTGGAAGTACCCAAGCCAACCCTGCTCGGTGCATTGGGCGCAACCATCGCAGGCTTCATCATCCTGCTGGGCTACGAGTGGTCCGCCAGCCGGTACGCCGGTGTCAGCCTGAGTGGACGCACCCTGGCCCTGGGTGGTTTCACGGCCTTCGCCATTGGCAACGCCATCGGCTTGTCGCTGCTCTCCGGCGGCTCGGTACGCTACCGCCTTTATGCGCGCCATGGCCTGGGGGCCTCCGACGTCGCCCACATGACCCTGTTCGCCAGCCTTTCCCTGGGCTGTGCCTTGCCGCCCCTCGCGGCCCTGGCAACCCTGAGCAACCTGCCGGCGGCCTCCGTGGCCCTGCACCTGCCTGAAAGCCTGTTGGCGGGCATTGCACTGGCGGTCCTGCTACTCGGCGCCGTCCTGGCCATCGGTATCTATCGGCGGCGCCTGCCCGAACAACCCCTGCGCGACAACCTGCTGGTGCGAGTCGGACGCCGTACCCTGCGCCTGCCCGGGCCACGCCTGACCTTCCTGCAGTTGATCATCACCGCCCTGGACGTAGCCGCAGCCGCCACCGTGCTCTACCTGCTGCTGCCCGAAGCCCCACCGTTCGGCGCCTTCCTGCTGGTCTACCTGCTGGCCCTGGCTGCCGGGGTGCTCAGCCATGTTCCTGGCGGTGTCGGGGTATTCGAAGCGATCCTGCTGGCGGCGTTCGCCGATAAGCTCGGTGCCGCTCCCCTGGCCGCCGCGCTGCTGCTGTATCGCTTGATCTACGTAGTGCTGCCCATGCTCGTGGCCTGCGTGCTGTTGCTGATCAATGAGGCCCAGCGCCTGTTCCAGACCCGGCAATCGCTACGGGTGGCCTCCGGCCTTGCTGCGCCTATCCTTGCCGTGCTGGTGTTCCTCTCCGGCGTCGTCTTGCTGTTCTCCGGCGCCACTCCGGAAATCGACACACGCCTGCAACATGTAGGCTTCCTGATTCCCCACCGCCTGGTGGATGCTTCGCACTTCGGCGCCAGCCTGATCGGCGTACTCTGCCTGCTACTGGCCCAGGGCCTGCGCCGGCGCCTGTCGGCCGCCTGGATGCTCACCACCATCCTGTTGCTGGTGGGTGCCCTGCTCTCGCTGCTCAAGGGTTTTGACTGGGAGGAAGCCTGCCTGATGACGCTGACCGCCAGTCTGCTGGCGGTCTTCCGTCGCTCGTTCTATCGCCCTAGCCGCCTGACCGAACTGCCCTTCTCACCGCTGTACCTGGTGGCCAGCTTCTGCGTGCTGGGAGCCTCCATCTGGCTGCTGTTGTTCGCCTACCAGGATGTCCCCTACAGCCACCAGCTGTGGTGGCAATTCACCCTGGATGCCGATGCGCCCCGTGGCCTGCGCTCATTGCTGGGAGCCGCAGTGCTGTTGCTGGTGGTATCCCTGACCTGGCTGCTGCGCACCGCGCGCCCCGTGATCCACCTGCCCACAAGCGAGGAGTTGGACAAGGCGGCGAAGGTCCTCATGGCCTCGTCCCAACCCGATGGCGGCCTGGCGCTGACCGGCGACAAGGCGCTGCTGTTCCATCCCAACGACGATGCCTTCCTGATGTATGCCCGTCGTGGCCGCAGCCTGGTAGCGCTGTACGATCCGATCGGTCCGACCCAGCAACGCGCCGAGATGATCTGGCAGTTCCGCGACCTGTGCGATGTGCATCACGCGCGCCCGGTGTTCTACCAGGTGCGGGCGGAAAACCTGCCTTACTACATGGACATCGGCCTGACGGCGATCAAGCTCGGCGAAGAAGCCCGGGTCGATCTCAAGCGCTTCGACCTCGAGGCCAAGGGCAAGGAGATGAAGGACCTGCGCTACACCTGGAACCGTGGAACCCGCGACGGCCTGTCGCTGGAAATCCACGACGCCGGGCAAGCGCCGATGGACGAGCTGAAGGTCATCTCCGATGCCTGGCTGACCGGCAAGAACGTCCGGGAGAAAGGTTTCTCCCTGGGCCGCTTCAGCGACGAATACCTCAAGTACTTCCGTATCGCGATCATTCGCTTTGAAGGACGCCCGGTGGCCTTTGCCAACCTGCTCGAGACCTACAACCATGACCTGGCCAGTCTCGACCTGATGCGCGCGCACCCGGATGCTCCAAAGCTGACCATGGAGTTCATGATGGTCGGCCTGATCCAACATTATAAAAATCATGGATATGCCCGCTTCAGCCTGGGGATGGTGCCCCTTTCCGGCCTGCAACCGCGCCGTGGAGCACCGCTGACCCAACGCCTGGGCTCGATGGTGTTCCGCCGCGGCGAGCAGCTCTACAACTTCCAGGGCCTGCGCCGCTTCAAAGACAAGTTCCAGCCTGACTGGGAACCCCGTTACATGGCCGTGCCAGCAGGGCTGGACCCGCTGGTCGCACTGGCCGACACCGCCGCCCTGATCGCGGGCGGCCTGACTGGATTGGTGAAACGCTGATGATTCAACGTTCTTTGCGGTATCTGCTGGCCACCCTGGTGGTCCTGGCTGTGATTGCGGGTGGCGGCTATTGGTGGTGGAACCGCCCGGCACCGGAACCAGCCCTGGAGCAACTGACCCAGGCCGACGGCTCGACCCTGACTCGCGTAACCCCCGGCACCACTGCCAAGGCCCACGTCATCGTGGCGGTACTGCCGGACTCGACCCTGAGCGACAAGCAACTGCTGGCCCTGAGCCGTAGTGGCGCGGCGCAAATCGTCCAGGTAGTCCTGCCCAAGGATGACTGCAAGCTGCAGGAGCAAGCGCTGCAAAACGCCCTGCCGCAACTCAACGGCCCCGCTACCCTGGTCAGCGGTATCGGCCCGGGCGCGGCCCTGGCCTGGCGCTGGATCGCCTCCCAAAGCGACGACAAGGCCCAGGCGGTATCGGTGGGCTTCACCATCAACCCGGCACCCGGCTGCACCGACCCACTGCCCAAGACCCTGGCCCACGGCCACTGGCTGGTCGCCTGGAACGACAACCCGGACGACGAGAGCGCCGGCTTCGTGCGCGACACCCCCAACGCCACCACCAGCATCAGCGACTACGACATCCACCTGCCACAAGTACTGAACAACGAACTGCGCAAGCTGCTGGTAGGTTCGGACAATGGCGGGCTGAACATCCCGGTGGTGGAAGTCCCGGCCGGCCAGGCCAAGGACACCGTGACCCTGTTCCTCTCCGGGGACGGCGGCTGGCGCGACCTGGACCGCGACGTAGCCGGGGAAATGGCCAAGATCGGGTATCCGGTGGTGGGTATCGATACCCTGCGCTACTACTGGCAGCACAAGACTCCGGAACAAAGCGCCACCGACCTCACCGAGCTGATGCAGCACTACCGGCAGAAGTGGGGCACCAAGCGCTTCGTCCTGACCGGCTACTCCTTCGGCGCCGACGTACTGCCAGCTATCTACAATCGCCTGCCGGAAGCCGAGCAGCAACGAGTGGACGCCATTATCCTGCTGGCCTTCGCCCGCACCGGCAGCTTCGAGATCGAAGTCGAGGGCTGGCTGGGCAACGCCGGCAAAGAAGCCGCCACCGGGCCGGAAATGGCCAAGCTGCCAGCAGCCAAAGTGGTGTGCATCTACGGCGTTGAAGAGGTCAACGAGAGTGGCTGCACCGACAAGACCGCGGTTGGCGAAGCGATGAAGCTGCCAGGCGGCCACCACTTCGACGAGAACTACCCAGCCCTGGCCAAGCGCCTGGTGGAGATCATCGAGAAACGCCAGGGCAAGGAAAACGCCAGCAACTAAGTGGCACCCGGGTCACCGGACACGGTGACACCCGCAAAATAGAAGCCCTCCCAGCGAGGGCTTTTTTTCGCCTGGTACAACACCGCCCGCCCTATAGGCAGGCACAAAAAGGCCCCCGCCAGGTGGTAGTGCTTGATCCCGTTTAGGAGCAGCCGGTCGACGCTCGATTGCTCGCGATGGTCGTAGCACGTGTCTACTGGGTAAACGCAGCGCTCTGAAGTCCATCGCGGGCAAGCCTTGCTCCTACACTGAGCCAGGCGGGGGCTTTTTGTTTGGGCGGCCTCAGATCTCGACCTGGGTTCCCAGCTCGATCACCCGGTTCACCGGCAGCTTGAAGAAGCGCAGGTTGCCGTTGGCGTTCTTCAACATGAAGGCGAACAGCACTTCGCGCCAGCGGGCCATGCCCACCAGCTTGGAGGCGATCACCGTCTCGCGACTGAGGAAATAGGTGGTGCGCATCGGGCTGAAGTCCAGCTCGTCCAGATGGCACAGCTTCAGCGCTTCAGGCACGTCCGGCTCGTCGGTGAAGCCAAAGTGCAGGATCACCCGGAAGAAGCCTTCGCCGTAGGAGTCCACCTCGAACCGGCGTTGGGTCGGCACCCGCGGAATGTCCTCGTAGACCACCGTCAGCAACACCACTTGCTCATGCAGCACCTGGTTGTGCAACAGGTTATGCAGCAAGGCATGGGGCACGGCATCCGGACGAGCAGTGAGGAACACCGCGGTGCCCTGTACCCGATGCGGTGGCTGCACGCGGATGCTGCCGATGAAGATCGGCAATGGCAGCCCCCCTTCGTCCAGGCGATCCACCAACAGCTCCTTGCCGCGTTTCCAGGTGGTCATCAGGACGAACAGCACGATCCCCGCCAGCACCGGGAAGGCACCGCCCTGGACGATCTTCGGTACGTTGGCGGCGAAAAACAGCCCATCCACCAGCAGGAAGCCCAGCAGGATCGGCATGATCAGTACCGGCGACCACTTCCACAGCAACAGCATCACCGCCGACACCAGGATGCTGGTGATCAGCATGGTGCCGGTCACCGCCACGCCATAGGCCGAGGCCAGGGCGCCGGAGGACTCGAAGCCCAGCACCAGCAGGATCACCCCGACCATCAGCGACCAGTTCACCGCACCGATGTAGATCTGTCCTTGCTCGGCACTGGAAGTGTGCTGGATGTACATCCGCGGGATGTACCCCAGCTGGATGGCCTGGCGAGTCAGGGAAAAGGCCCCGGATATCACCGCCTGGGAGGCGATCACCGTGGCCAGGGTCGCCAGCCCCACCAGCGGGATCAGGGCCCAGCTCGGTGCCAGCAGGTAGAACGGGTTGCGTGCCGCCTCGGGGTTTTCCAGCAGCAACGCGCCCTGGCCGAAGTAGTTCAGTACCAGCGCCGGCAGCACCAGGGCGAACCAGGCCCGGGCAATGGGCTTGCGCCCGAAGTGGCCCATGTCGGCATACAGCGCCTCGGCACCGGTCAGGGCCAGTACTACGGCCCCCAGGATCGCCACACCCATGCCCGGATGGGAGATGAAGAAGCGCACGGCCCATACAGGGTTCAACGCCTGCAGCACTTCCGGATGCTGGGCGATACCGTGGATACCCAAGCCTCCAAGGACCAGGAACCAGGCCACCATCACCGGACCGAACAGCTTGCCGATGCGGTCGGTACCGTGTTTCTGGATCAGGAACAGTGCCACCAAGACCACCAACGCCAACGGCACGACCCAATGCTCCAGGCCACTGAACGCCAGCTCCAGCCCCTCGACCGCCGAGAGCACCGAGATCGCCGGGGTAATCATGCTGTCGCCATAAAACAACGAGGCGCCGATCAGGCCAAGGATCACCAGCACCGAACGCAGTCGCGGATACGACGCCGATGCCCGACGGGCCAATGCCGTCAGGGCCATGATCCCGCCCTCGCCCTGGTTGTCGGCGCGCAGGATGAACAGCACGTACTTGATCGAGACGACCCAGACCAGCGACCAGAAGATCAGCGCCAGGATGCCGAATACGCCATCGTGGTTGACCTGGACACCATAACTGCCGGAAAAGACTTCTTTGAGGGTATAGAGCGGGCTGGTACCGATGTCGCCATAAACCACCCCTACCGCGGCGACCAGCATGCTCAACGGCCGTGCGGCCGAATGCTCGGCGCCCGCCGCCTGACTACTTGCCTGACCCATCCAATACTCCTGATTCCAGACCCGGCTTTTTAGAATGAAACGCTATGCTTTGGTATTGCAGCATGTGCGGCTTTACTTGTTGTTACAGACGTTTGATTGACTGCAAGAATTCTCATGCATGCAACGGCGCGAAGCATAGCGCAGCACTCGTCGTATTTCCCCGCATAAAGCTGGTCAAGTGCGCTGCTCATCGCTAGAATTGCGCACTTTTTGATCAGAGGCGCCCAAAGCGCCCGTTCACCGCCAGCGCATCCATCCAGATCGCCGAGCGGCCAGACACCTATACCGAGGTTAGACATGTCCACCCCTACTGCGCCAGCCAACCCCAAGGTCGGCTTCGTTTCCCTGGGTTGCCCCAAGGCTCTGGTCGACTCCGAGCGCATCCTCACTCAACTGCGCATGGAAGGTTATGACGTGGTGTCCACCTACCAGGACGCCGACGTCGTGGTGGTCAACACTTGCGGCTTCATCGACTCGGCCAAGGCCGAATCCCTGGAAGTGATCGGCGAAGCGATCAAGGAAAACGGCAAGGTCATCGTGACCGGCTGCATGGGCGTGGAAGAAGGCAATATCCGTGATGTGCACCCCAGCGTGCTGGCTGTAACCGGACCACAGCAGTACGAACAGGTCGTCAGCGCCGTGCATGAAGTGGTACCGCCCAAGCAGGACCACAACCCGCTGATCGACCTGGTGCCGCCACAAGGTATCAAGCTGACCCCACGGCACTACGCCTACCTGAAGATTTCCGAAGGCTGCAACCACAGCTGCAGCTTCTGCATCATCCCGTCGATGCGCGGCAAGCTGGTCAGCCGCCCGGTGGGCGACGTGCTTGACGAGGCCCAGCGCCTGGTCAAGTCCGGGGTCAAGGAACTGCTGGTGATTTCCCAGGACACCAGCGCCTATGGCGTCGACGTCAAGTACCGCACCGGTTTCTGGAACGGCGCACCGGTCAAGACCCGCATGACCGAACTCTGCGAAGCCCTGAGCACCCTGGGCGTCTGGGTCCGCCTGCACTATGTCTACCCGTATCCGCACGTCGACGAGTTGATCCCACTGATGGCCGCCGGCAAGATCCTGCCGTACCTGGACATCCCGTTCCAGCACGCCAGCCCGAAAGTGCTCAAGGCCATGAAGCGCCCGGCCTTCGAAGACAAGACCTTGGCCCGCATCAAGGCCTGGCGCGAGATCTGCCCCGAGCTGATCATCCGCTCCACCTTCATCGTCGGTTTCCCCGGCGAAACCGAGGAAGACTTCCAGTACCTGCTGGACTGGCTGACCGAGGCCCAGCTGGACCGCGTCGGCTGCTTCCAGTACTCGCCGGTAGAAGGCGCCCCGGCCAACGACCTGGACCTGGAAGTGGTGCCGGACGACGTCAAGCAGGATCGTTGGGAGCGCTTCATGGCGCACCAGCAGGAAATCAGCTCGGCGCGCCTGCAACAGCGCGTCGGCAAGGAAATCGAAGTACTGATCGACGAAGTCGACGAGCAAGGCGCCGTAGGCCGCTGCTTCTTCGATGCCCCTGAGATCGACGGCAACGTGTTCATCGACAATGCCAGCCACCTGAAGCCGGGCGACAAGGTCCGCTGCCGGGTGACCGACGCCGACGAGTACGATCTCTGGGCCCAGATCCTGTAAGGCGTAAAAAAACTGCCGAGCCCCGCTCTCGCGACGAGATGCGGGGCTTTTTTGGGTCTATCGTTTGCTCTGGACTACGCGTCAATCCTTAACCCAGGAGCAGGCGGCATGCGCCAACATTCGGTCATCCAGACTCCGAAATTCAGTGACTACGCAGAACTGACCCAGGTCTGGGAAGCCTCCGTACGTGCCACCCACGACTTTCTTCCCGACAGCTACATCGAGCAACTGCGAAAGCTGGTGCTGACCCGCTACCTGGATGCCGTGATGCTGATCTGCACCCGCGACCAGCGGCAACGCATCACCGGTTTCGCCGGCGTCGCGGCAGGCAAGGTCGAAATGCTGTTCATCCATCCCGCCCACCGCGGCCTGGGCCTGGGGCGACAGTTGCTGAACTATGCCGTGGAGCACCTGAATGCCCGGCAACTGGACGTCAATGAGCAGAACCCCCAGGCCCTGGGCTTCTACTTCAAGCAGGGCTTCGAGATCGTCGGGCGTTCGGCGCAGGACGGCATGGGCCAGCCCTATCCCCTGCTGCACATGCGCCTGAAACCTGCGCAGTTGCAGGTCGGACGCGGCTAATGGCCACAGCCCGCAAATGGACTCGCGATTAACCGACGCCAGGCAGGTACAATAGTCGCCCTCTTTTGCAATGGTTTGCGTCATGACTGACCCGATTCGCCTTTCCAAACGCCTTATCGAACTGGTTGGCTGCTCCCGCCGGGAGGCCGAACTGTTCATCGAAGGTGGCTGGGTCACCGTGGATGGTGAAGTCATCGATGAGCCACAGTTCAAGGTCGGAACACAAAAGGTAGCGCTAGACCCCGAAGCCAAAGCCACGGCACCGGAACCGGTCACCATCCTGCTCAACGTACCGGCTGGCCAGGATCTGGACAGCGCCCGGCTCTCGATCAATGCCGCCAGCCTGTCGGATGAACACCGCTTCGGCAAGCGTCCGCTGCGTGGGCACTTCGTGCGCCTGAGCGCCAGTGAGGACCTGCAGGCGGACGCCAGTGGCCTGCTGGTGTTCACCCAGGATTGGCGAGTGCTGCGCAAGCTCACCGCCGATGCCGCCAGGATCGAGCAGGAGTATGTGGTGGAGGTTTCCGGGCAAATGATCGAGCATGGCCTCAATCGCCTGAGCCACGGCCTGAGCTACAAGGGTCGCGAGCTGCCTGCGGTGAAAGCCAGCTGGCAGAGTGAAAACCGCCTGCGATTCGCCCTGAAGAACCCTCAGCCCGGGATGATCGCCCTGCTCTGCCAGGCCGTCGGCCTCAAGGTCGTGGCCATGCGCCGTATTCGTGTCGGTGGCGTGTCCATTGGCAAGGTGCCATTGGGCCAGTGGCGCTACCTGTCGACCAAAGAGAAATTCTGAACGCCTTCCCTGCCCCGTGCCCTTGCGCGGGCGCTCCATGCGCATAGACCAGGACCCCAACATGATTCATAACGATGTACTGCGCAGCGTGCGCTACATGCTCGATATCAGCGACAAGAAAGTCGTCGAGATCATCAAGCTCACCGGCTTCGACGTCAGCCTGGAACAGATCGTCAGCTACCTGAAGAAAGACGAGGAAGAAGGTTTCGTGCATTGCCCTGACGAGGTCATGGCGTATTTCCTCGATGGCCTGGTGATCTTCAAGCGGGGCAAGGACGAAAGCCGCCCGCCGCTGCCTGTCGAACTGCCAGTGACCAACAACATCATCCTGAAGAAACTGCGCGTCGCCTTCGAACTCAAGGAAGATGACCTGCACGCTGTGCTCAAGGCTGCCAACTTCCCGGTATCCAAGCCCGAGCTGAGCGCACTGTTTCGCAAGTTCGGCCACAACAACTACCGTCCTTGCGGCGACCAGTTGCTGCGCAACTTCCTCAAGGGCCTGACCCTGCGCGTACGCGGCTGAGCTTCCCGGACCATGGCCTACAGCGTCTCCCCCATCGGCTTCGTGCGCTCCTGCTTCAAGGAGAAGTTCGCCATTCCACGCCAACCGCAACTGGCCCCGGCGGCCCGCGGCGTACTGGAACTGGTGGCGCCCTTCGATCAAGGTGAGGCGGTGCAGGGCCTGGAGCAGGTCAGCCACGTCTGGCTGCTATTCCTGTTCCACCAGGCCCTGGAAGACAAACCCCGGCTCAAGGTGCGCCCACCGCGCCTCGGGGGCAACAAGTCCATGGGCGTCTTCGCCACAAGAGCCACCCACAGGCCCAATGGCATCGGCCAGTCGGTGGTCAAGCTGGACAAGGTCGAAGCGGGACGCCTGTGGATTTCCGGCATCGACCTGCTCGATGGCACGCCCATCCTGGACATCAAGCCCTACGTGCCCTATGCCGACATCGTCAGCGGGGCCTACAACGAGATCGCCAGCGCCGCGCCGCAGCTCATTCCAGTGCAATGGCAAGACCAGGCATTGGAGCAGGCGAAGATGCACGCCCTGCGACTTCAGGAACCGTTGGTGGAGCTGATCGAGCAATGCCTGGCCCAGGACCCTCGCCCGGCCTACCAGACACCTGGCCCCGAGCGAGAATACGGCGCCCAGTTCTGGGACCTGGACGTACGTTGGCATTACCCCGAGCCGGGGCTAATCCGGGTGCTGGAAGCCGTGCCCGCCAACTGAAACCCGAAAACAAAAAAGCCCGCGTTGCCTGGAAAGGCAACGCGGGCTTTTTATCTGATACGGGTGCTTACTTCTCGACGAAAGCGCGCTCGATCAGGTAGTCGCCTGGCTCACGCATGCGTGGCGAGACGGTCAGGCCGAAGCTGTTGAGCACTTCGCTGGTTTCATCCAGCATGCTCGGGCTGCCACACAGCATGGCGCGGTCGTCCTGAGGGTTGATCGGCGGCAGGCCGATATCCCGGAACAGCTTGCCGCTGCGCATCAGGTCGGTCAGGCGGCCTTCGTTCTCGAATGGCTCGCGAGTCACGGTGGGGTAGTAGATCAGCTTCTCGCGCAGGGCCTCGCCGAAGAACTCGTTCTGCGGCAGGTGCTCGGTGATGAACTCGCGGTAGGCGACTTCATTGACGTAGCGTACGCCGTGGCACAGGATCACTTTTTCGAAACGCTCGTAGGTTTCCGGATCCTGGATTACGCTCATGAACGGTGCCAGGCCGGTACCGGTGCTGAGCAGGTAGAGGTGCTTGCCTGGCTTCAGGTCATCCAGTACCAGGGTACCGGTTGGCTTCTTGCTGATGATGATCTCGTCGCCTTCCTTCAGGTGCTGCAGCTGGGAAGTCAGCGGACCGTCAGGAACCTTGATGCTGAAGAATTCGAGATGCTCTTCCCAGTTCGGGCTGGCAATGGAGTAGGCACGCATAAGCGGACGGCCGTTGGGCTGTTGCAGGCCGATCATCACGAACTGACCGTTCTCGAAGCGCAGGCCCGGATCGCGGGTGCACTTGAAGCTGAACAGAGTGTCGTTCCAGTGATGAACACTGAGGACACGCTCGTGGTTCATGTTGCTCATGTACGGGGACTCCTAGAAATTGCCTGCGCTGACCATGAGCGCAATTGCACAGCATTCTAATGGCGGCGACAATATCTGTTAACTGGATTATTAAGATAAGGGTTATCGGTTATATCGATATGCGATTCACTATCCGTCAACTCCAAGTCTTCGTCGCCGTCGCCCAGCAAGAGAGCGTTTCCCGGGCTGCCGGGCTATTGGCCCTGTCGCAATCGGCGGCGAGTACCTCGATCACCGAACTCGAGCGCCAGTCCAGTTGCCAATTGTTCGACCGGGCGGGCAAGCGCCTGAGTCTCAATGCCTTGGGCAAGCAATTGCTGCCCCAGGCCGTGGCGCTGCTGGACCAGGCCAAGGAAATCGAAGACCTGCTCAATGGCAAGTCCGGCTTCGGCTCGCTGTCGGTGGGCGCGACCCTGACCATCGGCAACTACCTGGCAACCCTGCTGATCGGCAGCTTCATGCAGGTGCACCCGGAGAGTCAGGTCAAGCTCCATGTGCAGAACACTGCGCATATCGTGCAACAGGTTGCCCACTACGAAATTGATCTGGGTCTAATCGAAGGCGACTGCAATCACCCGGACATCGAAGTGCAAAGCTGGGTCGAGGACGAGCTGGTGGTGTTCTGCGCACCGCAACACCCCTTGGCCAAACGCGGCCACGCCACCATGGAGGAGCTGACTCGCGAAGCCTGGATCCTTCGCGAACAGGGTTCGGGAACACGCCTGACCTTCGACCAGGCCATGCGTCACCACCGTAGTGCGCTGAATATTCGCCTGGAGCTCGAACACACCGAGGCCATCAAGCGCGCCGTGGAATCAGGATTGGGGATTGGCTGTATTTCCCGGCTGGCGCTGCGCGATGCGTTTCGTCGCGGCAGCCTGGTACCGGTGGAGACACCGGGCCTGGACCTGGCCCGGCAGTTCTACTTCATCTGGCACAAGCAGAAATACCAGACCTCGGCCATGCGTGAGTTCCTGGAGCTGTGCCGTTCGTTCACGGCAGGCGTGCGACGCAGCGACGAGATCGTCCTGCCAAGCATTCCCTAGATCAGGATGACCGCCCAGACGATCGTGATCATGCTCAGGGCGACGAACTGCGCGGCGCTGCCCATATCCTTGGCGTTCTTCGACAAGGGGTGACGATCCAGGGAAATCCGGTCGATGGCCGCTTCTACCGCCGAGTTGAGCAGTTCCACGATCAGCGCCAGCAGGCACACGGCGATCAACAACGCCCGCTCGACCCGGCTGACGTTGAGCAGGAAGCTCAGGGGGACGAGGATCACATTGAGCAGTACCAGCTGCCGAAAGGCCGCCTCGCCTGTGAAAGCCGCGCGCAAGCCATCGAAGGAATAACCTGCGGCATTGAGGATACGTTTAAGACCGGTTTGACCTTTGAAAGGCGACATAAGCAGAGCAACTGAAAAGAAGGAGTGAGGAAACTAGTTCAACAAAAGTCAAAAAAGCGTGAACGAACCGCCGATCAATGACCGGAAATTGACTCAAGTTGTTGCAGGAGCAAAGCAGCCTGGGTACGGGTACGAACCCCCAGCTTACGAAAGATCGCGGTCACATGGGCCTTGATCGTCGCCTCCGACACACTCAACTCATAAGCGATCTGCTTGTTCAGCAAACCTTCGCACACCATGGTCAGAACCCGGAACTGCTGGGGCGTCAGGCTCGCCAGGCCTTCGCTAGCGGCCTTGGCCTCTTCCGAGACGCTGACTTCTTCGAAGGCTTGCGGCGGCCACCAGACATCACCATCCAGCACGTTGCGCACGGCTTGCTGGATAACCTCCAGGGAGCTGGATTTGGGAATGAAGCCACTGGCACCGAACTCGCGGGAACGGACCATGACGGATGCTTCTTCCTGGGCCGAGACCATCACAACCGGAATCTGCGGGTACTGGCCTCGCAGTAGCACCAACCCGGAAAAGCCATAGGCGCCGGGCATGTTCAGGTCCAGAAGGACCAGGTCCCAATCGGCTTTTTCGGTAAGGCGGGTTTCCAGTTCGGCGATGCTCGCCACCTCTACCAGTCGCACATCAGGCCCCAGGCCCAAGGTAACGGCCTGGTGCAGCGCACTGCGAAAAAGCGGGTGGTCATCGGCAATCAGGATTTCGTATGTGGCCATTTTTCAGATGATCCTGTTTTCATGGCTGGGCCGATACATTCAGCCCAGGCCAAAACAATCAGGGTACTCGCCAGAATGCGGTACCCAAAGAGCAAGAACGCCGCGAAAAGCCTGAGTAAAAAGGCGGTTCAAACAGCGCTGGCGCCCTAACCGGCGCCAAGCATGCCCAGCGAAGCCGGGGTGGTCAAGTTTCAAGCTTTGCGGCATCTTGGCCCGCTAACTAATAAGAGAGCTCCCATGCGCAAACAAGCCTTGCGTGCCGATGTCCTGATGCTGATTACCGCAGTGATCTGGGGTTCGGCTTTTGTCGCACAAACCTCCGGCATGAATCACATCGGTCCCTTCCTTTATTCCGGCTTGCGTTTTGCCTTGGGCTCACTTTGCCTTTTACCGCTGGTGCTACGTAGGCCTGCAACCGATCGCCCAGCCGAACCCTTTCTTACCCCGGGCCTATTAAGGGGGGGCATGCTCATGGGGCTGGCCCTGGCCCTGGGAATCAACCTGCAACAAGTCGGGCTGATGTTCACCAGCGTCACCAATGCCGGATTCATTACCGGTCTCTACGTCATTGTAGTGCCGCTACTGGGCCTGTTGCTTGGCCACAGGACTGCACTGGGCACCTGGCTTGGGGCGGTGCTGGCGGTGGTGGGCATGTTCCTCCTGAGTGTCGGCGAGGGTTTCCATGTCGCCTCCGGAGACTGGTTGCAGCTGATCGGGGCTTTCGTCTGGGGTGGGCACGTGATCCTGGTAGGCCTGTTCGCCAGCCGGCATGACCCGATCCGCCTGGCCTTCCTGCAATTTGCCACCTGCTCGGCAGCGAGCCTGACCCTTGCCCTGTGCCTTGAGCCGATCCATTGGCCGGCCATCGTCGGTGCCGGTCCGGCCATTCTCTATGGTGGCGTCGTTGCCGTTGGCATCGGCTACACCCTGCAAGTCATCGCCCAGAAGCACGCCATCGCCTCCCACGCGGCCATCATCCTGTCCCTGGAAGCGGTATTCGCCGCCATCGCCGGAGCCTGGTTGCTGGATGAGTCCCTGCAAATGCGCGGCTACATGGGTTGCGCCTTGATGCTCAGCGGAATGCTGGTTGCCCAGCTATGGCCACAAAAACCATCCCAGGCAGGCAGCTCTACACAAAAGGCTTGAGTCGAGTGTGAACCTCATCATCCGGGTCGATCGCTTTCTGGAACTTCGCTGACAGGTAATGGGTGCTGAATACATCAAGGTAGGCATCCAGGACCTGGCTGACCTGCTCATCCCCCGCCAACTCCAGGCACAAGGCTGCAACTTCCGCGGTGCAGAAATGATCATCACGCTTGGAACGCCGTAGCTTGTAGCGCGAGAGCTTTTCGGACGAAAGGCTCAAGACCGGCAAGTGCTCCAGGTAAGGACTCTTGCGGAACATCTTCCGCGCCTCGCTCCAGGTCGCGTCCAGCAGGATGAACAACGGACGCTTGCCCTCTTCCCGGCTGACCTCGCTGACGACTCGCTCAGGGGCCACGAACTCTCCCGGGAACACGATATAGGGCTGCCATTGCGGATCGGCGAGCAAGGCCAGCAATTGCGGATCGACCTCGGTACGTGACCAGTGAAAGGCCGAGGTATCGGTGACCACATCGGCAATCAGCCAACCGGTATTGCTCGGTTTGAGCGGTTCGACATCGTGCATGATCAGGCACATGGCCGAATCGCTCCTGACGTTTGGCCGCCAGGCACACAGGCAATGAGTGGGAATCACCCGGCAACGAGGGCAACGCTCAGCCCGGGAACCCCTGGCTAAAAAGGGCTTGACCACACGAGCCATGCGCTGGTCGCGCAAACGGGAAACCGCATGGCTCATTGCTGGCCGCACCAAAGGAGGGAGAGATTCGACACGAAAATGACTCGAGAAAAGAAAAGTCCGAGAAGTTTATCAGAGCCGTCCATGCAAACCTGTACCGCCTTCCCGACTCTCCCCCTATAATCCGTCGCCACTGAACGCACAGTCGAGTGACTGGTCGAAGCATCAGTCACTGCACCAGGAGAGTTTCATGTTGCGCTTTACCATTCCTACCGTCGCCCTTCTGCTGGCCCTGCCCCTGGGCGTCCAGGCCGCATCCCTGCAAGAGTTCGAACTGAGCAAGATGCTGGAGAAGGTCGCAGAAGAGAGCAACATCGGCACTCCTCGGGAAATCAACGAGAATATCCTCGATCAAGGCTATACCGTTGATGGCAAGGAGCTGATCAACCACCTCAGCGTCCAGGCCGGGCATGCTGCCGAAATGCGCGCCAACCCCAAGGCGGTTTACCTGCAATTGGGCGCCAGCGTCTGCCGTAACCCCAACTATCGCAAGCTGATGGCCAAGGGCGCGGTCATGCGTTACGAGTTCACCGAGAACCGAACCAACCGTCCAGTCGCTTCGGCGCGTTTCCAAGAGTCGGACTGCCCTTCGCAGAGCGCACCCAAGAAGAAATAATCATGTACGGGTTGCGCGCCGCTGTTGATCATCGGCGCGCAACTCCGCTACCAAGGCCTGCAGGTATCTCGAGGGCCGCTCCTCTCCCGCCAATCGGCGCCGGCACTCCTCTTCCAGGCTCAATCGATGGGCCAGCGCAGCTTCTTGCAACAGCAGGTAAAGCTGTGGATCGATTTCCAGCACCACAGTGGTCATCCATCGCCTCCATGCCCTTGGCCTGTACCGACAAGAGCGACCTGGACCGCCTCCCGGATACCGCTTCCGAGCCAAGCGCTACAGCTCAGTAAATCAGAGCCTCAGAGGGTTGCCGCCCGTTCTGATAAGCGGCGTTCATCCCTTGAAAACCCAGCAAGAAACGGTTGCCAGCCAAGACTTTATGGGCACATGATCAAGTCATGTTCGAAGGTTCCCATCAACTGCCCAACGGCGGCCCAGGAGTCCGCCACCTGAGTCTTGAGTGCACGTTTTTCTCACATAAAGGAAAGCAGAACCTCTGAGGATGAGCCGGGCACACCCAACGACCCACCGGTGATCGGCTCGAAACACTGCTCGGGCGTTGGACCAGGCAGGCAGCGACACAGGCAGTGTCGTGGCGCGCTCGAACATGTCGAGCGTGCGCAAGGTTCTGTGCAGAAGGAGAAGCTGAATGCCCTACCAAACGAATGACCTCTTGGCCCGTCATTTTCAAAGCAACGGCGTCGACCTCACAGGCCAGGTCGAAGAACAACTCAAGCGGGTTGCTCCCAACAGCCCGAATCTCCCCCTCTACCGCGATATGGTCCTTACTGTCCTGCGCATGGCGGAAGAGGATCTCAATCGCTGGAATGCCAAGATCGTCCTGCAGGCGCTGCGCGAACTGGAACATGCCTTTCGGGTGCTGGAACAGTTCAAAGGGCGGCGCAAGGTGACCGTCTTCGGCTCGGCACGCACCCCCAGCGAACACCCGCTGTATGCCATGGCCAAGGAATTGGGGGCCGCCTTGGCTCGTTCCGACCTGATGGTCATTACCGGAGCCGGTGGCGGCATCATGGCGGCAGCCCACGCTGGCGCCGGATTGGAACATAGCCTGGGCTTCAACATCACCCTACCATTCGAGCAGCACGCCAACCCGACCGTAGGTGGGACGGAAAACCTGCTGTCATTCCACTTTTTCTTTACCCGCAAACTGTTCTTCGTCAAGGAAGCCGATGCGCTGGTCCTCTGTCCTGGGGGCTTTGGCACCCTCGATGAAGCCCTGGAAGTGCTGACCCTGATCCAGACCGGCAAGAGCCCGTTGGTACCGGTGGTGCTGCTGGATACCCCTGGCGGGCAATTCTGGCAAGGCGCGCTGGACTTCATCCGCGACCAGCTGGAAGCCAATCGCTATATCCTGCCCAGCGACATGAAGTTGATGCGCCTGGTACACAGCACCGAAGAAGCGGTGCAGGAAATCCAGCAGTTCTATGCCAATTTCCACTCCAGCCGCTGGCTCAAACAGCAATTCGTCATCCGCATGAACCACCCCCTCAATGAGCAAGCATTGGCCGTCATGCAGGACGAATTCGCCGATCTGTGCCTGAGTGGCCAGTTCCAGCAGCAGGTCTACAACCCTGAGGAACAGGATGAGGCACAGTTCAGTCACCTGACGCGACTGTCATTCGCCTTCAACGCTCGAGACAATGGTCGTCTGCGGGAGTTGATCGACTTCATCAACCTGCCGGAAAACGGGCCCAGGCATCAGCCCCGACCAACTCAACGGGAAAGGGAAACCAGCAAGGTCAACTGATCGGCGACCGCCCACTGCACCCTGCAGTGGGCACTGCCTCAATCATCCAGGCTGCGACGACTCAGCAAGCGGTTGATCATGTCCATGGAATACCCGCGATAAACCAGGAAACGTCCTTGCTTGGCACGCTCCCGGGCATCTGCGGGCAATTGTCCGGAAAACTTGCGCTGCCAGACATCCCGCAATTGCTCTTGCCAGTCGATTCCGCACTCGCGCAAGGCCTGCTCGATATCAACACGCTGTAAACCACGCTGGCCAAGTTCCTCACGGATCCGCATCGGTCCATAACCGGAACGGGCGCGATAAGAGATGAAACTTTCAAGATAACGGGATTCAGACAACAAGCCTTCTTCCGTCAAGCGGTCAAGGGCAGTGTCGATCATTTCAGGAGAGGCGCCGCGCTGACGCAGTTTACGCGTCAGCTCGACTCGACCATGCTCGCGTCGCGCGAGCAGGTCCATTGCAGCTCGCCGCACAGCGACGAGGGTATCGAGTACGGCGATCATGGGGTCAATCAGAAGTCAGCGTCGGCCATGTCGTCTTCGGTCTCTTTGACCGGGTTGGACTTGAGGTCCGGCGAACCGCTCAACAGCTTGTCGCGGATCTGCTTCTCGAGGGCATTGCCGATCTCAGGGTTGTCCTGCAGGAACTTGGCAGAGTTGGCCTTACCCTGGCCAATCTTGTTGCCCTGGTAGCTGTACCAGGCGCCGGATTTCTCCAGGAAACCATGCAGCACGCCCAGGTCGATGATCTCGCCGTTAAGGTAGATACCCTTGCCGTAGAGGATCTGGAACTCAGCCTGACGGAACGGTGGAGCCACCTTGTTCTTGACGATCTTGACCCGGGTCTCGCTACCCACCACCTCGTCGCCTTCCTTCACGGCACCGGTACGGCGGATGTCGAGACGAACAGAAGCGTAGAACTTCAGGGCGTTACCACCGGTGGTGGTTTCCGGGCTACCGAACATCACGCCGATCTTCATACGGATCTGGTTGATGAAGATAACCAGGCAGTTGGCGTTCTTGATATTGCCGGTGATCTTGCGCAGCGCCTGGGACATCAGGCGAGCCTGCAGGCCCACGTGCATGTCACCCATTTCGCCTTCGATCTCGGCCTTGGGCACCAGGGCCGCCACGGAGTCGACGATGATCACGTCAACCGCGTTGGAACGCACCAGCATGTCGGTGATTTCCAGGGCTTGCTCGCCAGTGTCAGGCTGGGAAACCAGCAGGTCGTCGACATTGACGCCCAGCTTGCCAGCGTATTCTGGATCGAGGGCGTGTTCGGCGTCGACGAACGCACAAGTGGCGCCGGCTTTCTGCGCCTGTGCAATGACCGACAAGGTCAGGGTAGTCTTACCGGACGACTCAGGACCGTAGATTTCAACGATACGGCCTTTCGGCAGACCGCCAATGCCCAGAGCGATGTCCAGACCCAGAGAGCCAGTGGAAATGGCCGGGATCGCCTGACGGTCGTGATCGCCCATACGCATTACGGCACCCTTGCCGAATTGACGTTCGATCTGACCCAGGGCCGCAGCCAAGGCTTTCTTCTTGTTGTCGTCCATTAAAGTCCTCACGTAATCAATAAGGCCTGACGGCCAACACCTGTATAAGTAGCCAGTATTATTCCACAGCGTTCGAGGATCGCCTACCCCTGATTTGCGATTTCTGCCGCCGCATGTTGCAGCAGCCCCTCTAGGGCGGCCTTCACCGTTTGTCGGCGGACCTCGTCCCGGTTCCCCGGAAAGTGCCGGCACTCGGTAATCAGCCTATCCCCCACGCCCCAGGCCAGCCACACCGTGCCCACGGGTTTGTGCGGTGAACCGCCATCCGGCCCGGCAACGCCACTGACCGCCACGGCAAAACGCGCACGACTACGAACCTGGGCACCACGGGCCATGGCCTCCACCACCTCGCGACTGACCGCCCCCACCGACTCGAAAAGCCCGCTGGGCACCCCCAGTTGCTCGGTCTTCTGGCGATTGGAATAGGTCACATAGCCTGCCTCGAACCAGGCCGAGCTTCCTGGAATCCGGGTGATCGCCTCGGCGATCCCGCCCCCGGTACAGGACTCTGCCGTGCTGACGTGGGCATTGAGAACCTGCAGGCGACGGCCAAGTTCCGCGGCAAGCTGAGTGATTTCTTTCACATTGATCTCCTGATGAGGCGGGCATGTGCCTAACCTACACCAGGCCCCATGGCTTGCAAGTGACAAGCCGTCCCAGGGCCCTCAACCCTCGTGAGGCCCAGGCCCTGGGGCAGATCAACCCAGGAAGTCCCAGGTCAGGGCAATGCCAGCGGGTCGTGGGGTACTGGCAGGCACCGAAGTCCCCAGCCACAGCCCTTTACCCGCAGGAACGAACAACGGATAGGGCAGCACGACTTCCGAATGCGACCCGGCGGCGCTGTTGCCATTGCCCGAGAAAATGATGGGCACGGTCCTGTCGCCGGGGATTGTCGGCGCCACCTGACCACAGTAGAGGTCGACGGCGCCGTTGGATGGCGCGATGTACCCCGTGCGAAGGGTGACGCCATGGGTGTTCTTGGCCGGGTCCACGATGGTGGTGATACCGGCAGGAATCGGATAGATCGATACGAAGTGGTTACCCACTGGAACTGCTTCCATTTTTTCACCTTGAAGTCGATTGTCCTGCGCAGGATTGCGCAGGGTCTGTCGCTCAAAGGCGATAAGGCGGAGCTCCAGGCTCTCTCGTTTGCCACTGTGCCGGGTGTCCCGTGCCCAGTGCACGCCACAGCTTGCGCAGGGCTCTGATCCGTAGCGTTCGATGGCAACCACACAGGACTGCCACACTCACGGAACGCTGCCTGCCACGGCAACCTACACCGCGTTCAACGCCACCTTCAGCGCCGCCAGGGTGTTGGTGACCTGGTAGTTGTTGGTGTCCGACCCCTGGTAGATCACGCGATAGTTACCCTGGTCGATCACTTTGGAAACGCTGCCCACGGAAACCAGCGCTGCCTGACCGTTCACGGCGGTCACCGAAATGTATTTCTCAGCCATGTTTGTTTCTCCTTGTGATTGAAATGCTCCCCGGACACCCTTGCCCGGGAAGTTTTTTGCACCCGACCAGCCACGCGGCAGATCACCGCCCCAGCGGTCGTTAATGGCACAAAACAGAGAGCTACCGCCCGGCCAATCGGCCTTGGGCAATAGCCTTGGCCGCCTGTCGCGGCAAGATCGTGCGGCATCCAACAGCTTCAGTATCCAAGCCGTTATCCGCACATAGAGGACGGTCCCGCCCCAGGCGTCAGCCCAGCAAATCCCACGACAGCCCCAGGCCACCGGTGGGGGCCGCGCCAGCCTGGAAGCTGCCGCTGCTGGCCCAGATACCGTGCCCTGCCGGAATCAGCAGCGGATAGGGCAGGAACACCTGGGACTGCTCGCCGGCACGCCCCGGGTTGTTGCTGCAAAAGACGATACGAGTGTCGATATCGCCCGGGCTGGAAGGTGCCTTGGGCGAGGCATAGAGGTTCACATAGCCGTTGCCGGCAGCGGCGTTGGCGTAGCGAATGCACAGGCCGTCGGTGTTCTCCGAAGGGGCGACCAATTGCACCACGCTCCCGTTGGGGTACAGCGCACGAAAGTGTTTACCGATTTTTGCAGCTTCCACAGTTTCACCTATTGAGTTCAATGATCTGGCGCGCTGGATTGCGCAGCCATGTCGCTCGATGGCGATCGCCCGAGGTTCAAGCCCTTCACATGATTCAAGGTGCCGCAACGCGAGCACTTGATCTGGAGCTCCGTAAACTCGCCCACCCGGGCGAGCAGTCGTTTGCAACTACCGCATCTGCATTCTTTGAGCATTTCTCAACTCCTTTGATTTCAACCGTCCTGGCCCGCAACGCCCAGGCCACGCGCCACCCCGCCCCTAGTCACCCAGGCAGCTGGCGTTGACCAGGCAGCGATAGCTCTGCTCGTGGCTGCCGCTGGCCGTCACCTTGTCGATCGACCAGCGCCCCTGCATGAACCCCGGCCAGCTTGAGTCCAGCAGCAGCAAGCCTTCGGCCGCCAGGGCGGGATTGCCCGGGCAGTCGATGTTGACCTTGCGCGCCGCCCGCTCCAGCTTGCGTATCTCGCCTTCCGCCGCTGCCCGTGCCTCGGCCTCGCTCTGATACCGCTGGCGCAAGGTCTTGAACGGCTTGATCCCCAGGCTCACCCGCCGCTCCTGACCCGCCGCAGCGTCCCACCAGGCCGTGATGCAACCGCTGTACTTCATCCGTGCTTCCTCATCGAGTGAGGCGGTGATGAAGGCCCGGTCCCCCGGTCGGTTGTCACGGGTCACGCTCAGCGTCACATCTTCCAGCGGCTTGCCCGAGAGGGACTTGACCTGGCCGCTGCGGGCCAGCACATAGAGCCCGTTGATCGGCTTGGTGACCGCGTCGTAGCGCCGAGCCAGGCGCGTCAGGAAGCCCATGTCGGTCTCGTTGGACTGGTCGATGTGCTCGATGGCCTTGCCTTCGAGCTCCGGGGCCACCCGGGGCGAAAAACCATGGCGGCTGACCAGTTGGCGAAACAGTGCGCCCAGGGTCGTTGGCCCATGGCTGGCACTGCGACGCTGGCGGAAACCACTCTCATCGGCCGCGCCAAAGGGCGCGGCGGTGGCCACCAGCTTCAAGCGCATGGGGAACAGCAACGGGGTGCGCTGGTTCACCACGAACAAGCCCTTGTCCACCAACCCGGTTTCCCGATAGCCGACCCGCAAGCCGATCTTCCCGCCCAGGCTCGGCAGGCCCTCCAGGCCCTCGATGTCCAGAGTCAGCTTGAGCTGGTCGGACTCGATGCCCGCGGCATCCACATGCTGCCAATCCAGCAAGCGCTGCATGATCAGCTCCGAGTTGGCGCCGTAGATCTCCACCACGGGTGTAAATCCAAGTGTCATGTGGCCTCCTCAATCCCAGGCCGAAACCGGCGCCAGCGCCCGCGGCCGCGCTTCCACTTCCGGCAGCAGCACCCAGACTCCGGCCGGCAACACAGGCCCCAACTCCGCGAGACCGGGATTGAGGCGCCAGAACGCCTCCTCGACCTCGTCGTCGCTGCGGGCCAATTCGCGGTACAGCAACAGGTTCGCCGAATCGCCGGCGATGCTTCGAGCCCTACGCATTGACGAACTCCTCCAGATCCAGCACCCAATCGATCAGCATCGCCGTACCGTCGTCGATGACCGAGCTCTGGGTTTCGGTGACGCTCTTGATCACCCAACGCCCCCAGTTGCGCCCCACACCGTCGATCAACGGCAGCGGCACGCGGCGGGCTTGCAAGGCGCGCAACTCGTCCAGACGCGCCATGGCCACGCCGTACATGGCCTTGCCGGTGATTTTCAAGGTTTCCAGGCCCTGCCCGCCCTGGTTGGTGCGCGGTTTGCTCACCAGGATGTTCAGGGGCTTCCAGCCCCCATCGGTGGTGCGCACCAGGGAGTCATAGGCAAAGCTGCGGGACAGGCCGAAGATGAAATCTCCCAATGCCATCTGCTGTTTCATCACGCCACTCCATCGGTCAACGCCGCGCCACGCCGCACGGCCAGTGAATCGCCCATCAGCGGCAGCCACTGCGCCTGCAGTTGCTGAACCACCCGGTCAGCCAGTTGCTGGGCACTGGCCTGGTCCTGGCCGTGGATATGCACCACCGGGGCAAAGTTGATCTGCCGGTTCTCCGCCTGGGCTGCCGCCAGGTTCTGGCTGACCGCCGCCGGCGCGGCCAGGCGGTCCGCCTGGCGCCCAAGCTTGTCACCGAGCCAGGTACCGGCTTCGCCGCCGGCCAGGCCACCCAAGGCGCCACCCAACAGGCCACCGATGGCAGTACCGACACCCGGGAAGATCAGCGTGCCGATCGCCGCTCCGGTGCTGGCCCCGGCATACGTGCCCGCCAAGCCACCGCCGACCGAACCCACGGCGGCCCCGACCTTGCCGGAGTCACCCTCGCGCCAGCCCTGTACCAGGTCGACTCCAGCCTCGATCAGGCTCAAGGGGCGGAATAGCTTGCCCATCAGCTTGCCCCCGGCCCCTCCTGGAAGTCGCGGCGCCCCGCCGGAAAAACGCCGGCCCATCGTGGAACCCACCCGCTCAGCGGCCAGGCGCGCCATGGCCGTCGCTCGGGTGGCCAACCCGGCCATCGCGGTTCCCAACCGCGATGACAGCTGCCCGGCGCTGGCAGCCACCCTGGCAGAAGCCTGCCGGGTCATCGTGGCCAATCGGGTCCCGAGGCCAGACACCGCCGCGCCCAGCCCCCTGCCCGCCGCTTGCACGGCGGCCGCGCTCCTGCCGGCCAGGTTCGCAACCGTGCCCGCCATGCGCGAGAACACCGGGCCCAGCCGTGAGCGAATACCACCGCCACCCGCCCCTCCCGCCGGAGGTTGGGGCCCGCGAGGCTTCTTGCCCAACGAGAACAGGTCACTGACATCGGTGTAGAGGCCCTTGAGCTTCACCAGCGCCGAAACCGCAGCCACCGAGACCGCCAAGGCAGCGGCCACATGAGGGAACATCTGCGCCAGTTCGCCGAACTTCTGCAGCACCGCCCCAGCGCCGGTCAACGAATTGCCATAGTCGGCCAGCACCGCCGAACCCACGGAGCTCTTGAAGCCATCGACCTGGGCATCGAGGCGGTTCCACTGGGCCTGGGGCGTTTGCGCGGCCTCCTGGGCAGCCTTGGCCACCGCCCCCTGGCCATCCCGCAGCGAGCTGGCGTACTGCGGCTTGTCCGCCACCAAGGCAAAGGCCTGGGCCAGCCCGTCCAGGCGTGGCAACAGCGCCTGCAACGCGCCATTGTCGGCGAACAGCTGCGCGGCGATGGCGCCCTGGCGTTCGGCCGGTTGCGCCTGCAACGCCGCAAGCACCGACTGGATCGTCTGCGGCGCCTGGGTTTGCATATCGCGAGCCACGGCTCGCGGATCGAGCTTGAGCTCACGCCAGGCCGCAAGCTGCTCCGGCGAGGCCTTGTCACCCTGGACCAGGGCCTGGCTGAACTGGGCCAATGCCACTCCGGCACTGGCCTGGTCGGCCCCCGACTTGAGCAAGGCGGCCAGCAGCGCGGCCGCTTGTTCCGGGCTCATGCCCGCGGCCATGGCGTTACCACCATAACGGCCGAGGATCGAACCGATGTCCGCCGCCGAGACCTTGAGCCCGCTGCCCAAGTGCTGGGTGGCATCGGCCAGGTCCAGGCGTTGGCCGCGGTCGAGCTGCATCGCACTGCGCCAGCCCAACAGCAAGTCCCCCGCCTGCTTGACCTTCAACTCCAGGCCGGAGCCGACCAGCGCCGCATCCCGGGCAAAGTCCAGCACCTGCTGCGGCTGGTACTGGGCCGAAGCGCCCGAACCCTCGACGCCGACCCCAGCCTTGGCCGCCGCCAGCCCGACCCGCACCAGGTCGGTGGCCGTGGCACCGGTGGGCGCCACCAAGGGTTCGTTGGCCAGCTTGATGTGCTGCTCCACCATCTGCCGCTGCTGCTCGGCGGTCAGCGGCAGCACCCGCTTGAGCTCCACCATCGCGGTATCCAGGCCGATGGCCGGCTTGAGATGGCTCAGGGGCTTGTTGTCCAGCACCGAGGCCTTGGCTGGCTGCGTCGCAGCAGGTGCGGCCAGGACCTGGCGGTCATTGAGGGTCATCAGCAACGAACGCTGGGAGACCAGCACGCCCCTTAGGGATTCGACCACCGCCAGCAGTCGTTCCTGCCCGCGAACCAGCTGCCTGAGCCCGCCGCCAAGGGCGCCATCGCGCTCCGGCAAAGGGGCCGACCACTGCAACGTCGCTGCAACATCGGCGGACAATCCGCCAGCCTGTTGCACCGCGGCGAACCTCAGGGAAAAGTTACCTTGTGCCATCGCACGCTACTCCTTGTTCAGGCCCAGGCGGGTCATCGCTATGTCGTAGCGACGCATTGCCTTGCCGGCGTCCCACTCCAGGATCTCGGCCTCGGTCACCGAGTAGATCAGCGGCACCACATCGAGGATCACTTCGATGTCGCGCTGCGAAAGAAGTCCGCCGGTTTGTTTAAAAAATCGTCGATGCGCACCTGCAACTGGGTCCAGTCCGGCACGGTCAGCATGGCCAGGTCCGGGATCATCAGACCGGTGCAATGGGCGGTGATGAACTCGGCCCGTTCCTTGGGCGTCGCGAGTTTCTTCATCACCCTGGTCGCGCGCAGCGCTGGCATCTCCAGGGTCAGCGACGTCCGGCCCTGGCCGGCCAGGGCCAGCGGCAACAGCAGCGGTACCTGGTCCGGGTCGGCCTGCTCGTCCTGCTCCAAGAAGTAGGAAGTCGGACGGGTCGACATATCGTGTACGTACTGGGCAATGCTCACGTAGTCCGGACGTTTGAGCTGGTCCAGCTCCTTGTCGGACAGCCCCGTGGCGAGCTTGGCCAGGGCGAAGAACTGATCGTCTTCATCATCCCCGGCACGGGCCAGGGCGTCTTTTTGCGCAGCGTAGAACAAAGGCTTGAGCGTGATCCGCTCAAGGGTGCTGCCATCGTCGCCGGTAATCGGCGCCAGCAGCACATGGACCGGAGGTGTCCAGGACATGAGATCAATTCCTTGGAAAAACAAAAACGCCGCCGGCGGCAGAACACGTCAGGCACCGGAGGCATGGAAGGGCAATGCCGATCAGTTGGGGAACTTGCAGGAGCGAGGCTTGCCCGCGATGGACGCCAGAGCGCTGGGTTTATCCACTGGCTTTAACGCCCCTCGCGAGCAATCGAGCGTCGACCAACTGCTCCTACAGGGGATCACCGCGCTTGACTGACTGGCATTAGCAGAAGGGTCGCGCCTTTTAGGGCAGCAACACCGCACGCCGCGCCGCGCCGAGGATGTCGACCCCGTTGAGCATGAACTTCTGGGTGCGCACATCGACGTCGATCACCGGCACGCCGTTTTCCAGGCGGTTGTAGGTACGGCAGCTCAATTCCAGGGTGGTCTTGGGCTGCTCGCCCATCTTCAGCGGAGCCTCTTCCAGCGACTTCAACTTGCCGCCCACGGTGTGGTAGATGAAGTAGGTGTTGCCGTCCTGGTCCTGCCCGGCTTCCCGGACGTTGAGCAGGATGTCGTCACCCACGCTGACGCCCAGGGCCAGCATGATTTCCGGACCTGCGCCCTGCAGCACCAGCTTGGCCCCCAGGACCTTGCCGCCCTTGGCCATTTCCTCGCCGATGAAACGCCCACCACGCATTTCCTGCATCTCGAACTCGATCTTCGGTGGCGTGAACTCCTCCACCGTCGCCGACAGCGGCAGGCCTTGCAGGGTGGCCGCGATGGCCTGTCTGACTCGGTTGGTAAACATTAGAGAACGTCCTCCAGGAACTGCTCGATGATTTCATCGCGGGCATTGAGTTGATAAATCATGTGCTCGTTCGGCGCGTAGCGGCCGTAGTCGATGACCACGTACCAGGTGCCGTTCTTGTACTTCTCGACGCTGTTGAGCTCGGGGTGCAAGTAGACCTTGCCGCCCGGGATGGTCTCGTCGGCCACCAGGGTCTGCAGCCAGTCGTTGATGCGCTTGACCTCCTGGTCCATGAACGACTTGGTCAGGTTCTTGGCCATGGCCTTCTGCCCGGCCTTGACCAGCTTGCGGCTGATGGCGTCCTCCAGGCCGACGTAGCTGATGAACTTGCCGGTGATGGAGCGGTTGCCCAGCAGCGAGAAGCCGCCCAGCACGGTGCGTGCGTAGTAGCTGATGCCGTAGCGGTTGAGCAGGTCGCCCTCGGTGGAGGTGTCGAGGATGTTGTATTCCACGCTGCGCGAAACATCTTCGGCGAAGGTCACCTGGTTACCCGGGCTCTCCCACTGCTTGACCTTGGCCAGGGCCGCGATGGCCAGGCTCGACGGGGCCAGGAACACATTGGCCTTGGCCGCCTTGGAGTACACCGCCGGCAGGTTGTGCACCACCAGGCAACGGTCGAAGCCCAGGTCGGCGCCGCCCAGTTCCTTGCTGTACGCCACCTGGTCGGCCACCGAGGCATCCTTGCCATCGAGGACCACCCGCGCCTTGATGCGCTTGCCGAACGCGGCGAACTCACCGGCCACCGCCTTGCTGCCGGTGAAGCCCGGGGCGCCGATGATGGTCAGGTCCTCGGGCACGCTGCTCAGGGCCGCCAGGCCCAGCTTGCGCCCGGTCACCGCCTCGTCGCCGCCGATCACGTTGTTCAGGGTGTCGGCCGGGGTCGCGCCCTCGTCGACGATCACCACGTAGACCGGCACCTTGACCACCTTGAGGATCTGCAGCACCGCCTGGAACAGCGTGCCGGCCTCGGCGCCGGTAGGGTCCAGCAACGCCTGGGTGCTGAAGTTGCTGATGCGGATCGGCGTGTTCTTGGCCAGCGAGGCATGGGCGTTGGGCGCGGTGCCCACCAGGCCAATGACGTTGTCACCCAGGCCACCCATGGCCTCGGGGGATTCGCTGGCATTGACGGTAATGCCGTTGTGCTCGAAGTTCAAAACCTCAGCCATGGTCAGTCAGCCTTCTTGGTCGCGGCCTTGGCGGCCTTGGTGGATGGGGTCTGCGCCGCAAGGACGCTGGTCAGCTCCAGGCGCCCGGCACTGCGCAGCGCGCTGGCCTGGACATCGAGCAGGTCGAGTTCTTCGCCGACGCTCGACCAATGCCCACCACCGGTGGGGAATGGCACGAGCACGGTGTATTTCTGGCGGATAGCCATATGCATGTTTCTCCAGAGACAAAAACGCAAAAACCCCGGGACGGGGCTTTGTTCAGGCGTAAAAAAACCGCTTGCGCGGCAGAAGGGTTACTTGAGGAATTCCGGCTTGGCCGGCCAGGCGACCGCATCCGGATCGCTGCCCTGCTCGGGAATATCCCGCAGCCCCTGGCGGTAGGCGGCGAACGCCGGACGATTGGCTTCGCCCATGGGGTAGTCGGGCATGGCGGCATAGTCACTGGCGGCCAGGTCTTCATCGCGCGCCTTGCGAATCATTTCCCACTTGATGATCGGATGCAGCTCGGCAGGTACAAAGGTAGGTTTCATGGTGTTGTTCCTTAGCTAATGGCCAGCATGGTGCCCCAGTCACCTGGATTGGTGACCGCGCCGGTGCAAGCACCGGCCAGCATGATTTCAATCAGTCCGTTGGACGAAGTTCGCATTGGATGCAAGTGGAAATAGGCTCCAAACAACGCCGAAGGAGACATCACGGTCGAGCACCAGCGCCATTTGCCCTTCTCGGCACCGTGACTCCAGGCGCCAGCGATCGACCCTTCAATCACTCGCACGAAAGCACCCAGGGTCAGCGAGGTGTTCAGCGGTACCGCAGCGGCACCGTTCGCCAATGCCTGGTCGCTGGCGTAGGGAAAGGCCAACCAGGGGCTGGAGTCGATCTGGGTCCATTTCATTTGCCAGACGTTGATCGCCCCGCGCCAATAGTCCGATGCCCGGATATCGAAATTCGGATACTGCTCCCGGACATCCGCCTGCACCTTCAGCATGAAGTCGACATCCGCAACCGGGCGCCCCATCGCCTGGGACACCGAAGAAATGGCACGCAGTTGAGTCGTGGTGACCTGGGCATGAATGCCCCAGTTGTCGATCAGTGTCCCGGCCGAGTTGGGTAAAAGGGTGAAGTTCTTGGTAACGGCCAGGCGTGGCAGGCGACCCTGGAGATCCGCAAGTTGCGAGTCATATTGCTGGCGAGCCTTGGCAATGGCCTGGTCGATCTCGCCGATCTTGCCCGTGACAGTATTGGTCAAGTTGTTCGCCGCGTTTACCACCGCGGCCAGTTGCTGTTCTGTACTCAAAGTCCTAACTCCTTAGATTGCGTTGCGACTGTTCACAACGGCGTTGCCTATTCAGCACCAGTGACTGAACCACTTCACTGGCACCTGCAAGCCTGATTCGAGGCCCGTCAGACGGTCCTTTTTTCCAGGGCTCGCAGGCGAAACAGCACGTCGAGGCCCCGGTTCATATGGTCGATGCTGGCCGCCGAGAGCGTGGCCAGCTCATCTGCCAGCAAGATGTTGAGATTCTCGCTCCCGACCACCACGGTCACGCTCTGGGCCGGCAACGGCGAGATATCCAGGGTGAATTTCTGCAGCACCCGGGCAGCGGCGGCCTTGTACGTCAGCAGCTTGCCGGCCACCGAATACACCGCCAGCAACGTACCGCTGGCCAGGTAGAAACCGAACTCGCCAATCTCGTATTCGTCCGCGCCATCGAACAGCGCCGCCATCCGTAGCTGGTTCGAACCCAGGTCCTCGTAATCCACGATTGCCACCCGTTGCCGCTCATCGCGAAGGCTGGTTTGCGAACCGCTCGGATCGTAGCGACCGGTACCGGCGCCGATGTGGGTGATCTGCCCTTTCAAGCCTTGGTTCTTGGCCGCCAGCACTTCCTCCAGACCGGCGGAAGTGAAGCGAACCAAGCGCGTAATGTCTTCTGTCATAGCTGCGCCCTGAGGTCGTAGTCGTTGATGGTGTAGTGCTGGGCAACCCCAGCATTGTTGAGTCGGGCATCGAGCCCGAATTCAGGCAGCACGCCGGCCAGGCACAGCTCGCCATCGCTCAATGGCGTACCGGCCCCAGCGCCCAGGCCCAAAGCCCCATGCAGGCGGATCTGCGGCAATGCGCCCGGGTGGCTGTCGTCGCCGATGCTCAGGCCCGGCTCGGCCGCCGCAGCCACGCCCAGGCCGGCAGCGGTCTGGTGAACCACGGTGATGGTGCCCTCGTCGCGCTCGCTCCTGGCGGCGTTGATGCGCCGTATCAAGCGGTTGTGATCGCCACTGGACCAGTCCCGCACGATGACGGCCTGCACATCGAAGGTGTAGGGGTGTGCCTGGGGCCGTTGTTCGTACCAGGCCGCGATATTGGGCTTAAAGCCCAGGGACTCGACCGCATGGCTCAAGGCCTTGTGGGTCCCGGCCTGGCGCTGGATCTGCCAGGACAACGCCACGGTCAGGCGCTTTTCGGCTTCACCGGCTCCGGCATCCCACTCGTTGACCCCACGGTCTGCGGCCAGGTAAGGCAGGAACTGCGCCGGGGTACGGGCCGGGTCCATCAACTGGGGAAACGGCGGTGCCACACGCTCCAGCAACCGGGCAAACCCCAGGTCGAGAGCCTTTTCCAGTGCCGAGCTGTTGCTCGGTAGCAAGCTCGAAGGTGCATTGTCTTCGTTCATAGAATCCGCACCTCCACTTCAACCCCCAGGCAATAAGGCGCCTGGAATGCACTGGTGACTATGGGCTGCAAGGGTTCGAGGATCTCCAGTTGCACCGCGCCGGCCTTGTGCAAGGTGAAATCGATCCAGCTCGGGTCGACCCGCCCCTCCAGGCGGTGACAGCTGTCGGCGTAGGCCTGGAGCTGTTGCTGTGTCGCGACCTTGGTCAATCCGGAATCGGGTCCCGGATTGATCTTGGCCACCACGCGAATCCGGTAGGGCAAGATTTGCGCTGCCTGGACGGTGACCCGATCCGTTTCCGGCTTCACATCCGGGCGGGCGAAGTGCCTGCGCACGCCATCAAGCAACTCTGCCGATGGCGTGCCATCCCCGGAGCGTGACAGCACCGTCACCATCACCTCCCCCGGCGCCGTGCGCCGGGCGTTGCCATCCTTGACCTGGGCGGCGAAGCCATCCGGGTCGAAGGTGTAGGTGACCGTCACCACCCCGGCGGCGCCGGAGTCGACCTTGACCACCGGCCGCTCCCCCAGGGTGAAGATCTCCCGTCGATACTGCATGCGCGAACCGGCCGCTGGCGCGTGGGGCGCCAGGTAGTAGCGCAGCCGCGCATCGTCGTCGCTTTCGTATACCGGCGGCACCGGCGGAAAGGCCTGGTCGTCGCCCGGCACCAGCAGCTGGCGCTCCAGGCCCATGTCGGCCAGGCGCGCGTCCAGGTTGCTGCCGGTGGCCCACCACGCCAGCATCTGGCGGATCCGCGCGTTGTACTTGCGCTCGTGGGTCTGCAAGCGCACGCAGAAGGCCTCCAGCGCCATGGTCAGCAGTTCGCTTTCGTTGTCCAGGCTGGTGCGCAACTTGGTCGCCTGCTCCGGGGAACGGGCAGCCACATAGTCAAGGACGAAGGCCTTGAACTCGGCCAGCAACGGCTCGAACTCATCGACCTTGACGATCTCCGGTTCTTCGAGCTGGTTCTGCCCGGGAATCAGCATGCTCATGTCACCACCTCGAAGGATTGCCGGCGGTTGTTCCAGGTCCCGGCGAAGCGCAGCAGCAAACCCGCGCCCTGGCGGCTGGCGACGATGACCTCGGGCTCGAAGTCGGCAATGCCGTTAGCCTTGTTGTAGAACGCCTCGGCGGCGTGGCTCTGGGCCAGGACCAACAGGTCGTCGCCAAGATTGCGCCCCAGCAACTGGGGAATCAGCGAACCGTACAGCGGCCGCTTCTGCCGGGTGCCCAAAGGGGTGGTCAGCGCCCGGGTGGCACGCTGGACAAATTGCAGCCAGTCATCGACCGCTGCCCCGGTGTATCTATCAACGCCGATCATGGCGAACTCCTTATGCGGTACTGATGACTCGGCCCTGGTGCTCCACCAGCGGGCCGCGCAAGTGCACACCTCCGGCGTCCAGCCGCAGGCCGCTGGCGCCCAGGCTCAGGTCCACGGCATCGGCAGTCATCACCAGGCGGGCATTGCCAAGGCTCAACTCCAGCGCCTCACGGCTGCCGCTGAATGCCGCCGGGCCGTTGCTCCAGTTCAGGGTGTGGCTGGTGTCGTCGTAGCTGCTCTGGCTGCCGTCGCGGTATTGCCGACGGGTCAGGCCGGCGACCGTGGCGGCCGGGGGAAAGCGCTGGCTGTTGAGGCCGAACAAAGCCACCGACTGGCCCCCGCCCTCCCCCGCGCCATGGTTGAGCAACAGGCATTGCTCGCCCACCGAAGGAATGCGCGACTCGCTCTGCTCCCCGGCGCTGGGGTTGAAGAAACGGATGGCCGGGGTCAGCAGGTCGCCATGGCTGACCCGGCAGGTATTGCTGGCGGCGTCCACCGAATGGCAAATGCCGATCCGGCAGAAACTCTCGGCACGCCGATGCAGGTCGTCCAGCTCGGTTTCCATCTCGGCCAGGCGCTCGATGATCGGGGCCAGTTGCACCCTAAGGAAGGCATCGAACATGGTTCAGTCCTCCAGGGCTCGGTATTGGCTCGGATCGTCGATGCTGGAGACTTCCCAGGTACGAGCGAACAACGGCTTGCCCACAGGGTCATCCAGCAGCGCCGGCCCCAGGTAGATGGCCTGGTCGAAACTCAAGCTCCAGGCGTCATGGGTCGTCTGCGGATCGGTCACCGGCAAAGGCTGCGCGACGATGTTGCCCGCCGCGCCACACTGCTCGGCCGACCAGCCCCAGCGGTTATCCGCCAGCACCGTCAGCAGCCGGCTGGCCAGGTCCCAGGCGGCCTGGGTCGAACCCGCCTGGCGCGGCACACACAGCTGCAGGACGATGCGCAGCAACTGCACCTGGCGCCCCTGGGAGGAACGCGGGGCCTGCTGGTTACGCTCGATATCCAGCAAAAACCACGGCTGCCCGGAGGTGTTGCCGAAGTCCTGGCGCGTGCCCACCTGCAGGCCTGGTTCGGCCTGGCGCAAGCCTCGCTCGATGGCCTGCAGCAGTTCGGAAGGTTTACGAATATCCGGTACGGACATGAAAGTCTCCTGTTCCCCTCAGGGATGCCGGGCCACCGCTGGGGCGCCCTGCAGCAGCGCCTGGGACTCGCGCACCCACTGCTGCAACGCCTTCAGTTGCTCGGCGTTGGCGTGGCACTGGTTGTAGTTGTCGACGACGCTGGCGGCGACGGTAGAGAGTGCAAGGCCCGAGGCGGCGCCATCAGTGCCGCGGGGGCCTCCGGCCACGGGCAGGTTGCGGGCGCCGGCGTCGTGCACCCGGACAAAACCGGCAGGCACCACGCAAGCACTATCAGCGGCTTGGGAAACATAGATAGGAACCTCCTTGGTAATCGTGGCGCCCGCCTGGTAGACCTTGACGATGCGGTCGACGTACTCGACCACCACCTTCTCCTTGACCGTACCCAGGGCCTGGCCCTGTTCGAAGGACTGGCGCAGGCGCGCCTCGTCCAGGACGTGGTTGCGGCTACGCTCGCTGCCAACCCCGGTGATGTAGCCCAGGGCATAGAGCAGCCCGGCCATGACCGCCACGGCCAGCCAACTGCGAATGTTCATGCTGATTCTCCTTGGCGCACGCCGGCAGCCTCAGGCGGCCGGCAGGCCCAGTACCGAGCGCGCCCGGCCCCAGAGCTGGCGGCGATCTTCCAGGCCGTTCAAGCCGCCATTGATGCGCCGGGTGATGGCGTTGAACTCATCACGATCGGCCAGGGCATTGAGCCCCGCCCGCTCCCAGAACCAGGCTGCCGATTCGGCGGCCCATTGCGCCTGCTCCAGCAGCTCGGGCAACTCCAGCAGGCGCTCGTCGCCGAACAGGCCGAGGCTGCACTGGCGATAGTTGCTGCGCCCGGTGACCTGGATCAGCCCACGCCCGCGATAGCGCTGGCCGTCGCCATCGGCCTCGGGGGTATTGCCCAGCCGCGCGGCCAGGGTGCCGGTGTCGTACTTGCTCAGGTACTGGTCGTTGCCCAGCTCGCGCACGTACTGCAACTGCCCCGATTCATGGCCGATCTGCGCCAGGAACGCCGCCTGGCGCTTGGGCGTATCGATCTGCCGGCGAGCCATGGCAGCGTTGAGCGGGGATACGAAAACGCCCGCTTGGCGGCGGGCGTTCGGCATGATCTTGAGCAACTGCTCTTCAGTGATCGACATAGAGAATTCCTTTCATTTGTTCTTCCCACGAAACAGCGCGAACAGTGGGTTGGATGGAGCCTTCAATACGGAAGGCGCCAGTACCGGCCACTCGATCTCGGACGGATATCCGGGCTGCTGTTCGATACGATTCAAGGCGATGCAATAGCGCTTCCAATCGAGCAAGGCGTTTTTCTCCTCGGTAGAGGCCTCTCCAAGGTCGACGGCGTACTGCAGGGGGGCCAGGCGGATAGCTGCCTCACGCAAACGGTTGTCTCGCTCCAACAGCAGCTGTTCCAGAGTCGCGGACTCCCGGGCCTCACGGTCAAGCTGCCAGCGATCATCGTGCCAAACGTGATAGGGATCGGGACGGGGCTGGGTGGTCAGTCCCTCGGGCAGATCACCCAGGCGCTCCCAGGTACTTGCCGCGCCACCATGGATCTGGAATACCTGGCCGCGATGATCAGGCAACAGTTGGGGAGCACCATCGACCCAGGCCCAGGCAAATCCCTTTTCGGGCGGACTCAACTCGCTGGGCAATTCCACGGCATTGGCCGGCAACTGCACACCCAGCCCGGGAACCACAGGAAATACCACCGGCCCGATCAACGCTCCGGCAGGGCTCACAAGATATTCAGGCATGAGAACCTCAGATAAGTTTGATACGGCCGGGATAGGCGATGTTTCGCGGACGCACCATGCCCCAGTAGATACTGGAGATCACCTGCGTCGCACCCGCAGCGTTGTAATAGATCATTCCATTGAACGAGGTCGGATCGACCCCCACGTTAGCCAGTTCGCCAATACCGTGCACCGCCGGGGCCTGGCCGTTGTCGCCGGTGATATTGGTCCCGGTTTGCCAGCTGCCCGCCCCACGCCCGACATCGACCCCACGATCCTCGTCAAGTACCCGCAGGAATTCGCCCTGGGCCTCGGGCAGGCGAAAAGTCGATACACCATCACCGTAGCTCCAGCCCCCCGCACGATCGTTGTCGGGGCGCAACATGCCCGATTGCTTCGCGTGATCCCACAACCAGGGCCAGTCGGCGCGGTTCAGCAACTTGCCGTTCAAGGCGCCATATCCACCCGGGCTGAACTGGGTCGTGGTCTCGAAGAACATTCGCCCAAGGGCAGCGTTGTCATAGCGCCCGACCGGCCACCAGCCTCCCGCCCCATCACTGCGCAGATGCCAAAAATCACCAGCGCCCATCAACACCAGGAAACCGTACCCTGCGGCACGCAGATGGGTGTGGAACTTGATGGTGTCAGCCCCCGTGCATTGCACCAGTACCCGGTTGCCACCGTTGTCGAGCCGCCGCACGATCACGTCGCGCACACCCAGTACCGAGTCCGCCGCAGGTAGCGTCAGCGTAATCGGTTCCTGTGCGCCGTTGACCATCACCAGACCCAGGTCCTGCGCGGCCAGGCTTCTGGAATGGTTGATCTGGAGCACGCGCGAAAGCATGGGACTGGCGTTGGCCAACATGACCTGCAACGCCTTGAGCAGCTGAGCGGTATCCGCTTCATCCGGTACAAGCCCGGCGCGGCCAATCACCGTCAACAGCTCCTGGGTAATGCTGTTGCCCCAGGCGGCGGGGATCAGCGACCCGGGAGTTCCGGCCACAGGATTCTCATCGACGAACTTGCCGTTGAGCAGGCCTATGCCAGGAACGCTTTTGGGATAATCCACTGTTCTACTCCTGCATGTTTTTTCCAATGAACAAGGCCTGGGCATGCCGCCCCATCGGCCTCACGACGCCTGCTGGCCCGCATCAGGACGCTGCATCCGGTGCCGGTTGCGCGGGCTTTCTGGCCCGGGTGCGCTTCACCGCGGGAGCCGCTGCCGGTGCCGGCATCACTTGTACGGGGCGCTTGTCGCTAGCGGGGAATTCGTCCTGGGCCGGCCATTGGCGCAACAGCCGCCGATAATCCTGCAGGCTCTGGAATTGAGCCGCCGACAAGCTGGTGGCGCCACCGGCGTCCAGCTCATCGCGATGGCGCGCCACCACGCCGTCGGTCTCCTGCAATTGGCCGTCGCGCCAGGCCCGCTCGATCAGCGCCAAGGTCTCGGCCGAAGGCCCGGGGCGTTCCACCAGGATCGGCCGGCCCAACTCGTCGGCAGCGATGGCCTGGCCCTGGGCCTGGCCCTCGAACAGCTTCTGGTACTCCAGGTCGGTAATCTTCACCGCCTGCTCCAGCAGCGCCGGTTCATGCTCGTCGGAGCACAGGAAACCCAGGGTCTGCGCTAGAAAATACTTGCTCATTCAATACCCCCAAACCAGGATGCGGCCGCCAATGGGATTGGGCACCGGTACGTTGTTGCCGATGATGTCCCGGGACTTGGCCACCACCACCGCCTTGTTGCTGCTGGGCAGGTCGAAGGCCCAGACCGTGGTCCGGCCCGTGGTTCCCCAGCCCTGGGGATGACTTTCGTTGGCGATGCCGCCCAGCACTGCGTTGGGAAACTGGATGGGGAGCGACAGAGTCATGTTGCCATTGCTGTCGGAACCGCCGATGAGCCATTGCACGATCAAGCCACTGGGCAATTTCTGGTACCCCGTGGTGTTCAACGAACAGGCAAAACCCGGCATGTAGCGCATCGGTACGCTGCCCAGCAGCGCCGTCCACTCGCCATTGAGATGCTTGACCAGCACCACCGAATCGCCCACGCCGAACTCGAAGCTACTCAGGTAGCCGTTGCCGACGGCGATCTTGTCGCCACCATTGACCACCACGGTCATGGCCCCGGTGCCGGTGTTCATCAGGTACAGGGCGCTGCCATTGGCGATGGCCGGTCCGGCCGCGGGCAAGGTGATGCTGTAGCCGCCATAACCGAAGCGCACGCAACGACCGATATCGGCGGCGGTCAGGGTGGTGGCCGCGTTGTAGACCGCCACATCGCGCAGCGAGCCCAGGGCGCGTTGCACGAACTCGGTGGTGGCCGCCGACTTGCCGTTGTCGAACTGCGGTTTGGTCTGGAACAGCGCACCGCTGCGCAGCGCGGTGATCAGCTGGTTGTTGCTGCCTTCCAGCGGAGCGATGCCCGCGGCCGACAGCACATTGAGGATTTCATCGGTGATCGCGTTGCCCCAGCTGGCCGGGATCAGCGACCCCGGTGTGCCGGCAACCGGGTTTTCATCGATGAACCGGCCATTGACCAGCCCGGAGCTGGGCACGCTTTTTGGATAGTCCACAGGTGATGTCCTGATAAGGACGCCCACCGCTACGTCCCGGGTGCAACGCGGCTCGGCCAGCGGCCAGGCAACGTCGGCACCCGGGTGGCGGGCAGGCGTCTTGAGATGATTGAAAACGGCTCGAGGGATTCGCGCCGGTCATTGGCCAGGCAGGTTGCCTGGCAACCATTGGGGGGCTTGCGGGCGCGCCGCCACGGCCGGAAACCCCTGGCAACCGGGCCATTCGCGCAAGGCCTGGCGATACTCCAGCAACTCCAGGTACTGCTGCGCGCTAAGGCTGGTGCCGCGACCCAGGTCCTGTTCATCGCGGTGCCGGGCCGCCAGCCACTGGCTGGCTTCCAGGCTGTCGCTGCGCCATTGGCGCTCCCGGGCTTCCGCCCCCTGGGCCACCACTTCGGCCACATGGGCCCGGGCCACGGCCTCCAGCTTGTCGCCTGGCGGTGTCGCCAGCGGCGCAGCCACCGGCTCACTTGCTTCAGCCACCGAAGCCGGCACAGGGCTGGCCTGCAACTCCATGCCCACCCGCACTTCGCGCCCCGGGGGCGCAGGGTGGATTGACGCGAGGAACTGCGGGGCGAACAAATCAGCGATGGCGTAGTCGCCGGTCTCGATCAACTCGACCACCACGCCCTCTTCCACACGGACATAACGGGCCATCACGCGTACTCCCAGATTTCACAAAAGGCACCGCCACCGGCGCCGCTCAAGCAGGCAGCGCTGGCGTTGTATGAACAACTACCGCCACCGCCCGAACCCCGCACCCCGGCGAAGCCTGTGGTGTTCAAGCCCGTAGCCGCTGCCCCGCCGTCGAACGGACTGGCTGCGCCGCAGCCCGCCAGCGTGCCCCAGTTCGGATTGCTCATGGCATAACCGCCCTGTATGCCACGGGCGCTGGAAAGGTTGCCGCCCGTCACCACGCCGCCGCCTACGCCCCCCTGGACGAATCCGGGGGCAGTCGAAACAAAGGTGATCACCTGGCCCCCCGTACCTCCAGAGGCACTCATGTAGCTGCCGAAAGAGGCGCTACCGCCGCTGGTGCCCGCGACTGCACGCGCCTCGCCACCGGCACCCAGGGTAATAGGCACCCCCGCCAGCATCTGTGGGGTCACGTCGAACAAGCCCTCGGCATAGGCGCCGGAACCACCGCCGCCGCCCACGGTGAAACTACCTGCGGGCACCGGCTGGCAGCCGCCGCCGGAACCACCGGCGCCCACCAGGCGTACGCGAATGCGCTTGGCCCTGGGATCGGGTCGGTACAGGGTGATGCCCACGGTTTCGAACTGCTTCACCGCCAACAGACGCCCGCTGGCATCGCTGATGCCGTAGCCGCCCAGGGTGGTGGGGGTGTTCTTCAAGCGCTTGAAGTCGAGCAACTCGCCAATGGCCTGGGTCAGCTGGTCAGTCTTGCGTTCATCCGGCACCAGGCCGGCCGCCTTGATGACGTTGAGGATCTCCTGGGTGACGCCATTGCCCCAGTCGGCGGGAATCAGCGATCCCGGCGAGCCGGTCAGCGGGTTTTCATCGACGAAGCGGCCATTGACCAGGCCCGCACTGGGTACGCTTTTCGGGTAATCCATGGTTCATGTCCTGTCAGTGGGGCAACTTCGCCAGCCACTTGGGCGGCTCGGGTCGCGCTTGGGTTTGCGACTCGCCGGCCGAGGCCGGCCAGTCCCGCAGGGCCTGGCGGTAAGCCAGCAGCTTGGCAAACTGCTTGCGTCCCAGGGTCGCCGGGGCATCGGCGTCGAGTTCATCGCGGTGGCGGGCCACCAGCCAGTCGGTCCCGGCCAGGGCCGTGCGGCGCCAGTCGCGCTCGGCTTGTAAAAGCGGCTGCTGTGGTTCGGCGGCAAGGCTGTCCGGAGCCGGGCTGAACAGCTCATCCTGGTAGCGCCAGCCGACGGTCACCGCAAGGCCTGGCGGCAGCTCGACGCCACCGTCGATATCGCCGCTCACCAGGGCCGTCACGACGCCCTGTTCGATAAAGGCTTTCATTCCTAGGCCTCCCATCTGACACGGGCGTTGATCACCCCTGCGCTACTGGTGTTCTGCGCCCAGGACAGGATCAGTACACGCCCCATGTAGCGATCGCTGAAACCACCTTCGGGCATGACCGATGTCGCCGCCCTGAAGTTATGGCCAGTGTCCTCGGCCACGATGCTGTAGTCGGTCTTGACGAGATCGTCGTAGTCCATCATTCCCGCAACGTAGGCCCGGGGTTTCCTGGCCCAGTTCAGAGGCAGCGAGTAACTGCCGCTTGCTCCGGACCAGACCCCCACGGCTTCCAGCCGCGCCTTGTTGGCCAGCAAGGTCAGCTTGGGCAAGGTCCCGGCACCGGCGGTGACCACCTTGGCCAGGAGCAGGTCGATGCAGGTGGAATCGAAACCACCTCCGGAGGCGCCGGCGGCGCCCTTGAGCGCAGGGGGAACGGCGTCGTTGTCGGAGCCCTTTTGCAGGTAACAACCCAACGCCCCACCCATGACCTGCATGCGCAAGAAATACGTGCTGTTGATATCCAGGTCTGGGGAAATCCAGGGCACACTGTACAGCGCCCGCGGACGGGCGGTGATGCCCACCAGGGCTTCTTCGCCCAGGCTGACCAGCACCCCGCCGGGCACCATGACCGTGCCGCCCGCCGCAGCCGTACCCGGTGTCACCGCGATACGCCCGTCGGCCGTGGCCACGGTGGGAAAAGCCAACGCGGCCAGGGGCTGGGCATCCTGGGCCAGCACGCCCTTCAAGGCCCTGAGCAGCTGGTCCGATTCGCTTTCGGCTGGCGTGATGCCCGCCGCACGAATCACATTGAGCAACTCCTCGGTCACGCCATTGCCCCAGGCGGCGCTGATCAACGAGCCCGGCGTCCCGGTCAGCGGGTTTTCGTCGGCAAACCGGCCGTTGACCAGCCCCGCGCTGGGCACACTTCTGGGAAAGTCCATCACCTGCCCTCTAGTCGTAATTGATATGCACCCGGGTATGGGCCGGGGCGCTGCGGTGGATCAGGCACTCCAGGGCCGATCCGGGGTTCATGCCGAAGCGTTCGCCCCAGTAGCTGGCGCCGTAGCGCCGCCCGAGCAGCAGCCGGCCGCCGGTGTTGAGCGTCCACATGAACTGCGCCTGCCAGGTGCCGAAGTGCGCCGAGCCGAAGCGGGCGCGGCCCATGCGCGGAGCCTCCAGTTCGGTAATGGTGGCGTTGGGGTAACCCTGGCTGCGGGCGATTTCCACGTAGTAGCTCAGCGCCTGGCTACCCACCGCCAGCAAGCGCCGGCGCACCGCCAGGCGGCGGTCGTCGAACAACGGCGTGGCCCCCAGGCAGGGGTCGGGCAGCTCCATCACCCGCTCCCAGTCCGGCACCAGTTCGCTGACCCCGGCCGGGTCCATCTCGTTGAGCAGGTCGGCGGCCCTGGCATCCAGGCGCGCCAGTTCCTGGGCGATGCCTTCGAGCACCTGCTCCAGTTCCGGTACGTGCTCCGGGTCCCAGGCTGGGCCGCTGGGCAACAAGCTGCGCAGTTGTTCCTGGTACTGGGCCGCGCTTCTCATTCCAGCCATACGCAACCTCCGAAGGTCAGCAGCTGGTTGTTGGCGGCCGGTACGTCGGCGCTGGGCGCCATCAGCTTGTGGTCGTTCTCGCCGGCGGCACTGCTGATGGCTTCGGCGATATGGGTCAGCAGCAAGGTTTCGCCGAGACCGGCTTCACGGTGGTGCAGGTCGCGCAACTGGGCTTGCACCGCGGCGCGCACGGCGCTGGTGTCCGGGCTCAGGCGCAGGCGATAGGTCACCGGCTGCTGCACCGGGGCCAGTACGTGGACCTCGGCGGTCACCGGTCGCAGCGGCTCGATATGCGCTTGCACCTCGGCCAGTTGCGCAGCATCCGGCACCGGGTGCGGATCGTCGTCACGCATCACGAACAGGCCCACGGTGCCCGGCCCGAGGTAGCTGCCGCGGCACCAGGCGCGGGTCACGCCGGGGCACTCCAGGGCCCAGGTCTCGTAGTCCTGGGCCGAGCCGCCATGGGGAATGACCCGGTACGAACGGATCACCCGCGAGCGCAGCGACTCCAGGCTTTCGCGCGCGACGCCGCCCACCAGCCCTGGCGCCAGCACCGTGAAACTGCCGCTAATGCCCTGGATCGGCTGCACCGGGATCAGGCTCAGGCCGGCCTCGGCATTGCCCAGGGAACCGGCATCCAGGGCAGCGATGCTGGTGCTGTTCAGGCCGCTGCTGGTGGTCCGCGCGGCGGTTACCTTGTAGCTGCGGCCATCGCTGGACTGCAGCAGCGTATCGACATCCAGCACCGCCCCGGCCGACGCCATGAAGCTGACGTTGCCGCTGGCCGCCTGGGCGGCCTTGCGTGGCTGGTTCAGGCGCAGCGCGGCGATCCGTTCCAGGGTCGACTCATCGGCCTTGTCCGGCAGGATCTGCTCGGCGATCCAATCCAGGTAGCCATACAGGCCAAAGGCGGCGCCGCTGAGGGTTCGGGCCAGGACTTGGGCATCGGACTGGCGCAGCGAATCGCTGGCCAGGTCGCTTTGGGTGCGCTTGATCAGCACCGGCAGCGAAGGCGTTTCAAACGGCATAGGTCACCTGCCAACTGTGTTCGGGGTTGATGTCCAGGCGCTCGCCACCGGCCAGTCCCAGCACGATGCGCAGGTTCAGGCGTTGGGCGTCGAGGCGTTCGCTGCTGATGTCGACGGCGCTGCAATGGCCATCGTCGATCAGCCATTGCAGGGCTTCGCGGGCGTAGAACTCGGCATCGAGCTGGGTCTGGCGGGTCAGCTTGACCCGGCGCAGCAACCACAGCCGCGAGCCGATGCGGTCGTCGGCCACCGTGGGAAAACTGTCGCCCCACCAGCCGAAGCGCTCGTCATCGTCGAGCACGTCATCGTCGGCGGCGCGGCGCCAGGTGTAGAGGCTGATCAGCACCGCGCGGGTCAGCGCGGTCTTGAGGTCGTGGCTGAGGAACATCATGGGCCTCCCACCGGTGCGCCGGTCTGGCCTGGGCCCGGCTGCACGCCGGCATGCGGGTGGCGCATCTGGCTGATGCCGCCGGCCACCTGGTCGCCCTGGGAGACGATCTTGCCGGTCTGGGTCAGGGTCGGTGTATCGATGTTCACCGCCGTGGCCGCCCGGATGTTCAGGGTGTCGGTCTGGATATCGATCACCCGGCCACGCTTGAAGTGCACCTTGTCGCCTTCGTCGGTGTAGATCGCCACCTCGCCGGGCGCCAGGGCCTGGAGGCGGTAGCGGCGGTCAGCGACCACCAGCACCACGGCGTGGGAGCGGTCGCCACCGAGGAAGGTGGCGATGCCTTCGGCCCCGGCCAGCGGATTGCTGGTGAAACCGTAGGGCTCGAAATGCTCCATGTCGTCATTCACCTCGCCGGCGGTCAGGCGCATCTGGAGCGATTGCAGTTTGTTGGCCGAGTTGGCGAGCACGACGGTGCCGCGCGCCAACAGGCGTGTCAGTAGGCTCATGGTGGATTCCTTGGCTGGCCCGGGCCCGACGCATCGGGCAGGCAATGGCAGGCCCCGGTGGCCTGTACGCCGCCGGGGGCGGCTCAGGTTTTCGCGGGGACGGGGTTGGCGTCGAAGGTGTGCGGCGGCGCCACTTGCAAGGTGGTGATCGAGCCTTGTTCGGAGAGCGAATAGGTGACCTTGGAGATCAGCATGTCCTGGTCGAAGCCCAGGACCTTGTCGATCACCCGCACCAGGGTGTTGTGCCGCCACAAATCACCGTTGCCCTGGCGCCAGCCCTGGACCCGATAGCTGGTGGTCAGCGCCTTGCCCATGCGGGTGGCGCTCTCCCAGTCGGCCCGCTGCTGGGCCAGTTCGGGGGTCAGCTGCGCGCTTTCGCTGATCACCGTGACCCGCTTGCGCGCCATGCTCGGGTCCCGGGCCTGGCCCGAGACCTCGGCGACCGCAGCGCCGCTTTTCTGGTCGCTGCCCTTGTGCTGGCCGATGACCCGGTACTCGGAGAACACCTGGCTGAAATCCATCGGCGCATTGGCCGACAGGATGTTCTTGCCCAGCTCCAGGGCATCGCTGGCCCGCCCGCTACTGCCGGGCTTGGCCAGCAGCACGCGGCCCTCGGCGTCATCGGTGGAGAACACCCGGTACAGGGTCAGCAACCGGTCGATGGACTGGAACACCGTCTCCCCGGGCACGATGCTGTGCTTGCCAAGCTTGGCGGTCTGCGGGATCTCGCTGACCACGCCCACGCCATAGGCGCCCGCCAGGGCCTGGACGATGCTCAACAGGCTCTGCTCCTGCCACTGGCTCGGGCGGTTGATGGCTGCGCAGTCGGCCAGGTCCTGGGTCAACGAACTGCCTTCGATGCTCAGGCTGACCTGGTGCGCGTCATAGCTGACCGGCGCCTTGTACACGTAGCCGGTGAGCACCAGGTCGCTGCCGATACGCACCTGGCAACGCGAGCCGGGCTTGATCGGCTTGACCTCCAGTTGCCCCGGCCACTGCCAGGTGATGTTGAGGCTGAAGCTGCGGAATTGGCGCTCCAGGTCCGCGCTGATCTCGACGCTTTTCCAGCCGCCGTAGTCCAGGCCGTCAACGGTCAGGGTGACGGCATCTTGTGCTGGGTTCATGGCCTACACCTCGGCGATTTTCAGGTCGGCCGGCGGCAGGAAGCCTGGATGCACCGCCTTGTTGCGCTGGCTCACCTCCCCCACCCGGGTGGCATCGCCAAACCGCTGGTAGGCCACCACCAGGGCCGGCAGGCTCTGCTTGGGCGACAGGGTCAGCAGCCGCACCCCGGTGGACGACACCGCCGTGAGATGGCCGAACAGCTGCTGGCGCAGGCTGTTGAGCGCCTGGTAATGCAGGGCATCGGCCTTGAGCGCGGCCTGCCAGATCACCTCATTGAGGGCATCGCGCAGGCTCAGCACATCCTCGGCCACCGGCACATCCAGGCGGCGTACCGGCTGGACCGCCTGCTGGGCCACCGAAGGCGTGGAGTTGAGCTTGACCACCGGCGCCGCCGCCGGCATCTGCGCGACCTGGTAGCCGAGCTTCACCAGCAGCATGTCCTGCACCAGGTTGGCCATGGCCTGGGCCGCGGCCACCGTGTCCTTGCCGGTGGTGAGCTTGGGCGTATCGATCTTCTTCGCCGCCTCGACCTGTTGCGAAGCATTGGCCAGCACCCCGCGATAACCCTCGCGGGCGAAGTCCTTGAGCTCGCGGATGTCCTTGAGCAAGCCCTTGAACTCGGCGCTGACCTCCCGGGGCAACTCCTTGAGCGCCAGCACCAGCTGGCGCAGGTCCTTGTAGGTGTCGATCAGTTCCTTGAACTCATGCTCGATCACCGCGTAGACGTCCTTGAGGCAATCGCGCAGTTCCTTGACGGCGATCCGTGCGGCCTTGATCAGGCTGATGGCCTCCTCGAAGCGCCGTACCGCCGAACCCAGCAGGCTGTCGGCGGCCACCAGCAATTGCTCGCGGGAGTTGACCACCGCCGTGGGGAACAGCAACGGCTGGTCGGGGTGGAACTTGAGGGCGAACGTCACCAGGCCGCCGTCCTGGCGGGTATGGGTCATTTCGCACTCGCCGACCTTGACCTGCATCCGTCCCAGCCAAGGGTGGACCAGTTCCCCGGCCCCCTGCTCCAGGGCCTGGAGCAGCTGGTCGCGCTGCTCCAGGCAGTTCTCGCCCACGATGAAGGCCGTCAGGTCGTGGACCTTGGCCTGCTGGCCGAGCCCTTCGTAGAAGGGCTGGTCGCGCTGGGGGTACTCATGCAACTGGCCCTTCTGGCCCACCGGGGTCTTGGCCTGGTCGACCCAGAAACCGACGCCGCGAAACGACGCCGGCAACAACCGATCACGCCAGCTCATTGGAACCTCCTAGGGAAAGTGAGCGATAGCCGATGCGCGGAGTCACCGCCAGGCCCGGCTGGTTGGTCTGCGGCTGGCTGGTGCGCATGCCCGCCGGGGCGTTTTCGAAGCGCACCGTCAGGCCGCCTTCGAGTTGCGTGCGGTTGTTGGCCGCACTCTGTTGCACCAACGCACCAGAGCCCTGGGTCAGGTTGCGCGCCGCCGGCGAAGCCTCGGCACCGAAGAATGCCGGGGCCAACTGGCCCTTGCCTTCGGCGTTGGTCCGCTGCTGGGCCTCGGTCAGGCCTTCGACCTTGCCGGTGATCTTGGCGATGAAGCCGCCAAAGCTGCCGCCGAGCATTTCCCGGATGCCGCCCAGGGTGCCCTTGAGCTTGTCCCAGAACGCCGAGAACCAGTCGGCGATCGGCTGCCAGTTGGCCGTGACCATGTCCATGGGCGACCAGTTGAACAGCTCCTGGAGGAACCCCTGGACCGGCGCCGTGATCGCCAGCAGCGAGTCCCACAAGCCACTGAAGAATCCGGCTACGGGCTCCCAGGCCGCATTGATCAGCGGCATCGGCGACCAATCGAACAGCGCCCGAAAGAACTCGCCCACCGGCGCGCTCAGCGCCAGCAACTGGTCCCAGGTGGCCGAAAAGAAGTCCATCAGCGGTTGCCAGTTATTGATCACCAGGCCCAGGGGCGACCAGTCGAACAGGGTCTTGAAGAACCCCAACAGCGGTTCCGCCTGGGCCCGCAGGCCATCCCAGCACTGCCCGAAAAAGCCCAGCAGCGGCTGCCAGTGGTTGATCACCAGGCCCAGGGGCGACCAGTCGAACAAGGTCTTGAAGAAGCCCAGCACCGGTTCCGACAGCGCCCGCAAGCCATCCCAGCAGCGCCCGAAAAAGCCCAGCAGCGGCTGCCAGTTATTGATCACCAGGCCCAGGGGCGACCAGTCGAACAGGGTCTTGAAGAAGCTCATCACCGGCACCGACAGTGCCCGCAACAGCTCCCACAGCGCCGAGAACAACCCGGTCAATGGCTGCCAGTTATCGATCACCAGCCCCAGCGGGCTCCAGGAAAACAAGGTCTTGAAGAAATCCAGCAGCGGCAACGCCAGGGCCTGGATGCCCTGCCACAAGCCACTGAAGAACTCGCTGAGCGGCGCCCAGGCCTGGGTCGCCTCGCCGACCACCGAGCTCCAGAGCCCGGAGAAGAACCCCGTGAGCGCGCCCCAGGCACCGGCCAGGGCCTGCAACGGGCTCCAGCCGAACAGGCTCTTGAAGGTGGCGAAGGCCACCTGCGCCGCCTGCTGCAGGCTATTCCAGATCCCGCTGAAGAACTCGGATATCGGCTCCCAGTAGGCCACGATCAAACCGGCGGCCACGGCGATCGCCGCCGCCACGATCCCCACCGGCGAGGCCAAGAGGCCGACCACCGCCGCCAGGCCCATGGCCCCGGTGGTAACCACGGTGAAGGCCACGGCCGCAGCGGCCAAGCCTTCCACCAGGGCCGGGTTGTCGGCAACGAAGGCACCGACACTGCTGATCAGCGGGGTCAGCCCGGTGATCAAGTTGTTGACCGCCGGCAGCAGTGCCTGGCCCATCTTCAGCGACACCCCTTGCAAGGCGTCGTCGAACTGCTTGAGGTGGGCCGAGGTTTCTCCCAGGGGCACTTGCGGTGCCTTGAGCTGGGTGAGTTGCTGGCTGCTGGCTTGCAGGTCGTCCTCGGCCTTGATCGCCTGTTTGATGCCATGGATGAACGGCTCCAGCAAACCGCCGCCCTTGATGAAGCCGCCCAGGTCGAGGGAGCCGAGGCCACTGTCCTCGATGCTCTTCTTGAAGGCGCCGATCCTGGCGCGGATCCCCGACATCTGGGCTTCGAGTTTCTGTGCGCCGAGCACCACCACGGACATGTGCACCGTGGTCTGGATGTTCGTCAGGCTCATGCTTTGTTGAATATTCGCCATCACTGCACCTGCTGCATCGCATTGATCCGTTGCGCGTGCTCCAGTGACTCGCGGAGCACATCCAATGGCCTGGCCATCATCTGTTCGGGGTCAACCTTCCAGAACCAGGCCAGGTCATAGGCGGCCGCGATCAGGTCGCCGATGGCTGCGACGCCGCACTCATGAAAAAACTCGCGACGGCCCAGCTCAGGCCGTTGAGGTCGGCCAGGTCCAGCTGGTTCACCGAGGACGGTGGGATACCGGCGCAGACCGCGATGTACTTGGCCGCGACATCCATGTCCAGGCTCACTTCCTCGCTCTTGTCGATCCGATACGGCAGCGCCTTGATGTTGCGCACCTCCTGCACCGTCGGGCGGCGCAGGGTCAGTTCGTCGAGCGTTTCGCCGTGGGCTTCGATGGCCACTTGCAGCTTCACGACTTGAGTCATTGCCAGGTCCCCTTCACGCCGTTGAACACCAGCGCGATGCTGGCGTCGTCGCCCTTGGATACCGGCTCGTCCACCAGGTAGGCGCCGGCCAGGACGAAGACCTTGCCGTTGTTGAATTCGCAGGTGACGGTCATGTCGGTACCGGCCACCAGCTGCTTGAGCGGAAAGTCCGGGGTGTGCAGCGCCGTGACCTTGAACGTCGGGGTGACCTCGACTTCCTTGTAGAAACCCGGCACGACGGTTTCACGCTTGGTGGACATCAGCGGCGCCTCGCAGCCGCCGTTGATCGTCAGTTGAGCACCGTCGACCTTGACGTAGCAGGTGCCCGCAATCACTTGACCCATGGTGTTTCTCCCTTCAATAAAAAGCCCACGCAAGGTGGGCTGGATTCACAGTCGAACGTGCGTTCAGGCGACGTTGTCGTACTGCAGGCGGAACTGGTTGAGCAGCGCGAACACTCGCAGGCCGTTGATGTAGTCCGGCGGGAACAGCACGTTGATGCGGTTCGGGTCCCGGGCATCGCGTTCCACCACCAGGTGCTCGGCGAACAGCTCGGCGTTTTCCACATGGCCTTCCAGCTCCAGCTTGGCGTACTGGGCGATCAGCTCGCCGCGAATGGTGCTCGGGGTGACGATCGGCTGGCCGGCGCCGAAGCGGGTGCCGTCGGCGGCCAGCTTGTGGCGCCCGTACTTGCTGGTGATCACGCTTTGCAGGCGGCGCACGATGTAGGCCGACTGGTGCAAGGTCTCGCTGTCCAGGTAGGAGTTGTCCGCCTGGCCGAAAGCGTTCTTCTGGTAGGTGGTGATCGAACGCTGGATGCGCACGTAGCCGCCTTCGTAGTAGGCGGTGGCGATGCCGTAGTTGAGCAGCGACTGGCGCTCGGTCAGGGTGAAGCGCTCGCTGGCCGCGGCCGGGTCCAGGCCTGGCAGGCTGCCGCTCTGGGTCGGACGGCTGGCATCGGCGGAGATGAACACCGCGGTGCGCGCGGCCAGTGCCGCAGCCTGGACCCAGGCCGGTTGCGGAACGCCCGGTTCCAGGGCCTGGATGGTCATGTGCTGGTCGTTACGCGCCTGCCCGGCGGCGACCAGGGTGCCCACGGTGCCGCGCTTGGCGGTGTAGACATGGCCGAACAGCTGCTTGGCCCAGGACCAGCGACCCACGCTGTCATCCATGACCGCTTGCCAGGTGTTGAGGCTGGCGACGTCGGTCCAGGGCATGCAGATGAACTCGAACGGCTCATCGCCCAGGGCAGCGACCGCGGCGACCTGGTCAGGCACGCCGGCACCACCGGCCATCTTGCCGATGACGATGGCCAGGCCTTCCGGGGTGCTCTCGCCGTTGCTCTTGCCCAGGCGATTGAGCTGCAGGCTGATGTCGTTGCCGCTGTCGCCGGTCCACTTGGCGTTCAGGGTCACCACGCCTTCGGCGGCGCTGGCACTCAGCGGCAGGTCGGCCGAGGTGTTGATCTTCTGCACCAGGGCGGTGGCCGCCTGGGCTGCGGTGGCGCCCTTGACGATGGCGGCCTGGACCCGCACGCCGCCCACATAGAGGTTGAGCACGCCGCTCTCGGTGGCGCTGCCGGTCAGGGTCAAAGTGCCCTTGGCCACGCTGCCTTCACTGTTGTGCAGCGGCAGGCACCAGATCTCGCCGACCGGGTCGGTCTTGCGGAAGGTCTCGTACATGGAGGCCAGCATCGAACCCTGGCCGCCGATGCTCTTGGCCAGGGCCACGCTGGACACCAGCACCAGCTTGCCCACGTCGCTGGCGGGCACATTGTCGTTGACCTGGGCGACGATCAGGCGGCGCATGGCCGACGAGGCGCTATTGGCCGCCGAGTTGTCCATCTCGGCATAGAACAGCGGAACACGAATGTCCGCGGGGATATTGCTGAATCCGATCGCCATTATTGGGCTCCCTTCGGTTGTGCCGCTTGCACGGCGTTGATGGTGATATCGCCATCGGCCAGACGGCGACGCCACCAGGCGTTGTCCGTGACTTCACGGCCGGTGACCGGCAGCAGGTCGCCCGCTTCCGGATCGGGTACGGCACGGCCAGCGGCCGGCAGCACGGTGATGCGTTTGCTCATTGCTTCAGCTCTCCTGAGAAAGTCAGCTCCAGGCGCCCATCGGGACCCGGGCTTTTCAAATTGGGGTCCGCCGGATCGATGGCATCGACCCGCACCGTGACCCCGGTAAAGGACGGCAAGCCGTCGAGTTCACGTTCATGCCAGGTTTCCGCCGGCTGCCCGGAACGATTGCGCCCCAACTGGAACTCGGCGAAAAAGCGCAGGCGATAGAGCAACCGCTCATTGCCCACCGGCACCAGCTCACCACCCTCGTACTGAATCGGGCTGTACTCGGCCCCGGGCTTGAAACCCACCAGCGCACGCCAGACCTCGGCCCGCAGGTCATGGAGCTGGTCCAGGGCCTGTTGCGGGTGAGTGGCATCGAGCAGCAAGGCGACTTCGAAGCGGTCGCGGATGATCTGGCGGAAGGTGTTTTGTGCGGTGGAGGGGGTGGCGAGGTCGTTGATTGGAGCGAGGTAGGCAGCGGGAAGAGCTTGGGTAGTGTTACTTGTCGATACTCCTGGGCTAAATCCAATAACGAAACGATTCGTTAATAGAGGGCAATGCTCTTGGAGTTGCCTTAGACATGAATCGAATAACATAAATCACCATCAAATAATTAGACAAACCTCACAAAAAACCTCAAAACCTGAGAAAGCCAAACATTAAACAACAGCAATACACAACAACATCAATTAAAGCCAATTAAACAAATAAGCTTAACACCCCACAGCAATCCAACCTAACGCTCCATTACGCAGAACTATCGACACAACCAGTTCGCAACACCCAATATAACGCCTAAAATATTGATTAACACTTCAAGTGCTACAACAATATTCTCCCTATAAAAAATCATTTGGGCTCTGACTACGCGGGAAAGCAGCCCTATACACTAAAACGGGATTGATCGAACGCGACAGTGTTGCCTTAGATAAAAATATGTACGTGTGGTGACAGGTAGCATGAGATGTCATTGGGCCTAGAGTTGGTTACGTGCCTCAACACGCTTCTCTGCGATATCGGCGGGGATCTCCTTGCCGATTTCCAACTTACGTACCACCAGCCAATCGGTCTGGCGCAGGTACTCCCGGGCCTCGTTGGCTTTCTGATCCTGCTCAGTGAAGGTTTTCTTGCTCTGAGAGAAGTCCATGGTTGTCCTCGACGGTTGGGGTTACGGGGGGCTGTGCGGGGTGATCGGTGGGGATTTCCACCGGGCCGGCAGCGGTGACGGTTACAGATTCAGGGAAGCGAATGGCGTCAGTGGCCACGGTTTCGTCGTAGGGCATGAGGATCGCCACGGAAAGCACGCCTTCAAACGACATGACGGCGCGATCTACAAACCAGTCCGACTTAATGTCGACCTGTTCAAGCTGGTAGCCAGGCTGTAGCTCGGTGAAGTCGAACACCTCGCCGTTAAGCGTGATGGCGTAACCCTTGACGGATAGCGATTTGAGCGGCTCAAGGGTGGTCGATGCGATGGGTGAAAAGCGGATGTTGATCATTATTTCCAGCGCCCTGTGGCGAAATACTGAGGGTAGGCGGTGGCAGTGCCACTTGGCGATACCAGGTTACCAATGGTGATCGTGTCGTTTGATGCTGCATGAACACCCCATACGAGCGACCCGGCCGCACCACTTGTGCTCCAGGTGACAACTGGAGCCGAAACGAACGGAACAGGGAACGTATAGGTGTACTGAGGCGAGCCGAATAGCGACCCAATCGGAAGCGTTGTAGCCCCTGCTGATCCAGAACTAAACCAGCATTGGAGCGCTCCGCACTTGTGCTTAATAGCCCTGCCATTGGCATTCTCGATGTATTGAGCCTCGTCACCAGCGATCAGAAACTCGCGCCAGCCGCCCCAGCCACCAGCCTTAATCCGGGTGTAGAACTGGCCGCTACCGATGTTGATTGCCGTCTGACCAACGTACGATGCGTTGAGCGGGTACGTTACAACGTAGTAGTCGGAAGCGCTCGGAAGCCTTGACAGCCCCTTGTTCCTGACGAGCGCCGAGCATGTCACATTGATCCAGTCGACCAGATCCTCGCCTATATCAAGGATCGATGACCCAATGCCGTATTTGAGGAGGATGGCTTTCACGGCATCCTCATGCCCTTGCCCTGTAGTAAGTCCGTACAGCTCCGTTGTCATGTCGTTTACTTTGACCATTGCCGAGCGAAATGTATCGCCGCCCTGGCCGCTCGGGATGACTCCAAGTTCAATGTTTTTGCGTGCCATGATTTAACTTCGCTAAGTGTTAAATGGGTATGGATATTCGGAAAGTTCAATATAAGAGCATGCCGGCCTTAGGTCGTTTTGCATATTAAACCACCCAAAACGTGTTGTTGTGTGCACCGAGGCAAAGCTAGTTTCGGGTGATGCCCAGATTATGTGTGCAACGGCCCCATCCTCACCGTAACATCCCTCTTCCCCGCCACCACGCCACCTGTCTGTGCCAACACCAGAAAGATACCCAACCCACTCTACACCACGGTTCCACGGTATATGAGCCGCATACTTCTTTGACGCGTCAAGCGGAACGCGTATTCTCGTTGAAAATATTCCGGCCCTTGACCCGTTACCGCCTGCTGGCAGCATTGGCCAATCCGGAGGGTTTGTCCCACCAGTAAATGGCCATAGTGTTCCGTTATCGAAGTATTTTACTGGCGGAGGTGTTGACGTGCCTTTCACGTTGAGCGGAAATTGCAAGCTATTAAATGTAAGTCCGCCATCTTCGCCACGCGTCTTTAATGCCGGCCCCGTAAAAATTGGGCGCATCAGATCGAAACAATAGACCTGTATGCCTGACACTGGACCGGCAAAGTAAAATACCTGCTTGTTCCCTTCCATTGACTGGAACGGCTTTCCGCTTTTTCCATAAACAAATACGATAGGACTTACTGCATTCTCGACTTCGAACTTGTATATATCATCAGCGAAGTACGACGGCTTATTGCCTTTGTTCGGGTCTAGTCGATTCCACTGCCCGGCGGCCACTACAGGACCTGCCTTGATGAGCCCATAAGCTGCTTTCGAGGTGTCGTACAGTATTGAGTTGTTAGGCTTTCGAACGATTAATGCGGCTACCATATCAATAATACCCGTAGTAAACCCTGCACTTCATGGCGAAGCCACTTGGCATTAGGTATCTCCATGAAATTAGATCCTTTGTTAATGTAATCCCTGGCCTCTTACCCTTAGTTCGTTGAGCGTCTTGAAGCGGGACAATGATGTAAAAGTAATTACGACCTACTGGTAGCGAGATTACTTTAGATCCAGTTAATGAGACTGCTGGGTTAGTATCAACAAAACCAGCAGACTGACTAAGAAATTTAGTCATATCTGCCGTAATCTTGTTATCACTGTTCCTTGTGACTAAGCCGACCATTACGAAGCATCCACGCTAAGATCAATCGCCTTAACGCCGTTCGGGTAATAGATATAAATTCCGCTGTTGTTGATCACCAATTTATTACCCCCTGGCGCAGTCGCCATCATCTGAAAAGTCCCGTCGGGCAGGAATGCCCAGCCTTGAACGTCTTTTTCGTAGTTGCTTGAAGTCAGGTTGTTACCGATCTTCAGCATGTTGATCGAGCCGTTCTGTATGAATGCTGACTTCATGAAAACCTGGCCGCCTTCAACAGTGAATGGAACATTGCCGCCCTGCTGAATTGCGAACATGTCCGCGTCAATTACGAACTTCGACTGCACTACGCCATTGGGGCCGTTCTCAATGCTCAGGCCAATACCTGCGAACTTGTATTCTCCAGTTCCAGGGTTGTACTGCAGGCGCATAGACCACATTTGCGAGAACTTGCCGTTGACTTCCTGGGCAACACGAAGCCCCTCGTCGGCCTTCAGCGATACGCCGTTGAGGTTCGTCTCAACTGTGCTTGTGCGCTGCGCTACAGCGCCCACCGCGTCAACCCGGGCCTTCGTTTCGTCACGGATGGCCGCGGTGTTCTGGCCGACCTTGGCGTCCACCTGAGTGATTCTTTCGCCCAGGGCAGAATCAGCCGTAGCCATTGCTGTAGTTAGGTCCACGACCCTAGCGTTTGTCTTTCCAAGATCGGCCTCTACGGTCTCCGTCTTCTTTGCTTGTACGTAGTCGCCCTCGGCAACGGCGGACCACACCGACCACACCCCCGCGTAGCCAGTGTCCTGGCCCACAAGCTCGTTGCTGTCGCCAGCCATTTTGGGATTGAGCTGTACAAAGACCCCGTCAACCTTTTCAGATACCGCCGTCAGCTTGCCGTCGATGTTGGTGATCTGTTGCATCAGGTTGTGCACCTCACCAGCCAGGGCGTTGGCTTCTTCGAGAATCGTCCCGACGTCTTTCCAGTACTGCGCATTCGGCGGTTGGGTGCCAGCAGGAACCGGGCCGAGGGCCTGGTACAGATTCTGCCCCTGCCGCACAATCTCGCCCTTGCTGTAGGTCTTCGCAGAGTCCCAGGCCAGCGCGTCGGTGTACTGCTTGATTAGGTCCTTGATCGCTTCCAGGCGTTCGTTGATCGATCCCGGGCCGTCGCCGCTGATCTTGTCGATCTCGTCCTTCAAGTGCTGGCCGAGCGAGGATTCCTCGATCTTGCCCTTGATGTAATCGAGGATTAGGTTTGCGTCGGCGCTGGCCTGCCCTCTAACGCCAGTACCAGACGGATAAAGCGGCCCGACATTACCAGTACGATCCACCAAGCGTGCCCAGAAGAAAAACTGAGCACCTGCAGCTAACCCTTGCATCGTGGAATCAGCTTGTGGGTAAGCGTAATCACCGAGTTTAGAAGCAGTTTCAACTTGATCAGTTGGGCTGTACCAGATCTCGGTCCGTTGCAGGTCGGCGGTGCTCAGCCCGGCCGGGATGCTCCACTTGAGCTTGATGCCGAACACGATCGACTCGGCGTTGAAGGAAGCCACCATCGGCGGCGGTGTGGTCTTGCCACTGAGCACCGTCTCGGCCGAGGTGGCGAACACCGAGCCGATGTCCAGGGCGTTGATCGCCCGGACCTTGGCCACGTAGCGCCCGGCATAGATACCGCTGACTTCGAAGGCGTTGCCCCCGGTACGTCCGGCGAACACCCAGTCCCCGTCGTTCTTGCGCCAGTGCACCTCGTAGGCGATGGCGTTGTCCGGGCGTTCCCAATCGATGGTCATGACCCCGACCGCGCTGCCCTGGTCGACGAAATGCTCGTTGCGCACCCGCACGTTCTTCGGTGGGTTCTGCACGCTCGGCGGGATCACCGTCACCGGTGGCTGGTCGATGCGCGCGCCGTTGTCGATCGCCGCGAACTTGGCACCGACATGCTTGACCGCACTGATGCTGTACTTGATCGCCGAGTCGGAAAAATCCTCGGCCACCGACAACACGCGAAACTGCTGGACCGCCAGGGTCGGCGAATCGATGGCCCACATCGAGTGCACCGGTGGCAGCTCCTCGAGTTTTTTCTCCAGCACCACCCGCTGCACTTCAGCGGGAAAGCCGGTGGTGTCGAGGGTGGTGGCGCCACTGTCCCAGGTGATGCCGGTGCTGTCCCAGGTCAGTGGGTAGCCCACGGACTTGATCACCCGGGAGATCGCCTTGCCGGTGGGCATGATCAGGGTCAGGGTATCGCCGGGGTAGGCCTTGACGTCGGCATCCAGCACCAGGGCGTCCAGGGTCGCCGAGCGCAGGCGCCCGCCGATCCGCCGGCCGGCCCGGTCGTTGTCCGCCACGCGGATCACCTGCCCCGGACGCACCAGGGTGCCGTCCAGGCCCACGGAAAAACTCACGCTTTCGGTTTCCAGGCGGTTGGTCAGCAGCGCCCACTTGCCGATGCGCTGGGCCTGGGCCTGGGAGGTGCAGCCAGTGGCGGTGATCTCGGTCTGCTGCACGCCATAACGGGCGATGCCTTCCGGATCGTCGACGTACTGCACCTTCTGCCGGTAGAAGTCCGCCGGGTCGTTCCAGCTCACCAGGGCCACGCTGTAGCGGGTCTTTTTCGCCGAGCCGCCGTAGACGAACTTGCCGTCGATCACGTTGGCGTTGCTGTAGGTGTACACCGGGTCTTCCGGCATGTCGGCCACCGCCATCACCGAGCCTGCGCCCCAATAGGCCATGCCGCGGAAGGTGGTGGCCAGGTCCTGCAGCACTTTCAGCGCATCGGCGCGCACCGAGAGGTAGAGGTTGCAGGTAAAGCGCGGCTCGGTGCCGCCCTTGCCATCGGACACCGGCTGGTCGCAGTACTGGCCGATGCGGTACAGCTCCCACTTGTCTACCTGGCCGGCGTTGAGCAGGTGCCCGAGGCCATAACGCTGGTGCAGCAGCAGGTCGTAGTAGATCCAGGCCGGGTTGTCGGTCCAGGCCGACTTGAAGGTGCCGTCCCACACGCCGCTGTAGGCCCGGGTGGCCGGATCGTAGTTGCTCGGCACGCGGATGATCCGCCCTTGCAATTCGAAGGAGCGGTTGGGAATCGACTGGAACTGCGAGGCATCGAACTGCAGGCCGATGATCGCCGAACCCGGGTAACGCAACTTGGCGTCGATCACGTCGGTGATGGACTCCACGCTGGTGGTATCGGCGATCGCCCCGCTGCTGGAGTTCGCCGTCAGCCGGCGCACCCGCACGGTCCAGCCGGCCTTGGCCGCTGGCAGGTCGACCCGGTGGGAGCGCTCGTACTTGCTGGAGCTCTTGCCGCTGAAGGCCGATTGCAGCACTTCGACGAACGCCCCGCCATCGGTGGACAGCTCGATGACATAACGCACCGTGTAGCCGTTGGTGTCGCCGTTGCTGGTGTTGGTCTGGGCCAGGCGCGAGACCGCCAGGCGGATACGCACCGCCGACAGTTGCAGGTTGGTGATGGCGCGGGTCCAGGGTTGGTCGCTGCGCAGTTCCACCGCCACCTGGGACTCGTTCTCCACCGCCGGAAAGCCCGGGATGTAGGTCTGGTCCTGGCTGCCGTTGCGGGTCTCGAGGCTGACCCCGGAGAAGTTCAGGCTGCCGTCGGCGTTGGCCAGAGGCGTCTCGTTGAGGAACACCGAGCGCTTGCCGTTCTTCAGGCCCACGATCTCGCCTTCACTGACGAGATCGAGGATCCGGGCATAGGCCGTGCTGTGCAGGCTGTCCGGGGCTTCCACGGAGGGACGGGGCGGCTTGGCGCCGCCGCCCTTGCTACCGGCGAGAATGGGGTCGGTCATGGCTTTCCTTCAGGCGAAATGAGGCCCGCGGCATCGCAGGCAGGTGGAAGACGGGAATGCTTAGAGTTGGTCCTGGGCGTAGATGCCGGAGCTGATCACGGTGCTGCCGATGGTCAACTGGCCATAGAGCAGGCCCACCGGATTGCCCTGGGCCGTGGTATTGACCGACCCGTTGAAGCTGTAGCTGGGGCGGTTTTCCGGGCGTTCCTGGGCGCCCAGGCCCTTGGGCATGGGCGCGAGCATCTGCGTCACGCCGCCCATCACCATGGTCGCTCCGGTCATCATCATGGCAGTGACTGCCGGGCCGGTGAGAAAGCCGAAGGGGTTGTAGTAGGCCACGGCCATCAGTACCGCCCCGAGAATGGTCTGCAGGCCCCCAGCGCGCTTGGAGCCGCCGAGCACCGGGGCGATGCGGATCACCTGCTTGCCCAGGGGCTGGTGGATATCGGTCTCGGACAGGTTGCGCCGGCCGTTGAACACGGCAAAGCGCAGGCCCTTGTCGGCGCTTTGCACCATGTAGCGCTCAAAACCCGGGAACTGCCGGAAGTAACCCATCACGTCCTTGAAGCCTGCGCTGATGGCCACCCGGTGTTCACGCCCGAACAGCCGTGCCAGGGAGCCGGACAGCAGCACGGTTTGCATCTTTTGTGGTTCTACGGCCAAGCCCATGGGGTTCTCCTGGCGATAAAAAACCCGCTGCGGCGGGTTTGGATGGACAACGCAGACCGCTGTTTCAGAGCTGGTCCTGGGCGTAGATGCCGGCGCTGATCACCGAGCTACCGACGATCAACTGGCCATAGAGCAGGCCCACCGGGTTGCCCTGGGCCGTGGTGTTGACCGGGCCGTTGAAGCTGTAGTTGGCGCGGTTGTCGGGACGGTCCATGGCCCCCAGGCCCTTGAGCTGCGGCGACATCATCTGCATCACCCCGCCCATGGCCAGGGAAATGCCCATGCTGGCGGCGAAGGTCCAGCCGCTGGAAGCGCCGGTGCCGATCAGGCCTGAGGCAGTACTGCCAGTGGCGGCTATGCCACCGGTGAAATAGGAGGCTGCCACCACCAGGGCGACGCCGATGATGGTCTGCAACCCGCCTGAGCGCTTGCTGCCGATGAGCAGCGGGGCAATGCGGATATCGCTGTTGCCACAGGGAGCGTGCAGGCGATCCTGGCCCAGGTTGTCGCGTCCGAGGAACAGCGAGTAGGTCACCCCGCGATCCTTGGATTCCATCAGGAAGGCCTCGAATCCCGGCACCAGCACGCACAAGGCGCGGATCGCCTCCGCAGCGCTGCCCACCGCCAACCGATGCACCCGGCCGAAGCGGGCTCCCAGCGAGCCGTACAAACGCACGACCCGGACTTTTTGCTGATTCATCACATGACTCCCAGGAAGAAAGATCCCCGGTTGGCAGCCGGGAAAGGCAGCGGCCTCAAGCCGACGCCATGAGCTGGCGATGGCGCCAGATGCTGACCGTGACCTCGTCCCAGTAGCCGCCATAGGTGTCGCGCTTGCTGTCGCGGCCATAGAGGTGGTGCAGGATGGAGCCCGGCGCCGGGTAGTGCGCCGGCTCACTCTTGAGCACGCCGTCGGCCAGGTAGATGGCCGCGTGGTTGGGTACTGGCGAGCGGATCTGCATCAACACCACGTCGCCCTGGCGCAGGTCCCCTACCCGCTCGAAACCGGCCTCGGGCAAGTGCTCCAGGTACAGGTTGCCGCCCTTGTCCCACCAGCCGTCCTCGCGCTGGTAGTTGCCCAGGTCGATGCCCAGCTCGCGCCGGTAGTAGTCGAGGATGATGCTCAGGCAGTCGTGCACGCCATGGGCGAAGGCCCGGCCAACCAAGGGTGCCTGGTAGCCGTTGGGCGCCAGTTGGGCCCACTGGCCAATACGCGGCTGGCCGGCGTCGTCCGCCAGCACCTGGACGATGTGCCAGGGCAATCCGGAGGCCTCGCAGGCCACCCGGTCCGCCTCGCTGGGCGTGGCCGGGTAATCCGGGTGGCTGTGGATCACCGCCAGCACCTCGCCGCGCTCCTCGGCTGCCGCGTAGTCCGCGGGAGCCAGGCGAAAGTGCTCGCTGGGGGTCGCGGCGGTATTGCGACACGGCACATAGACCCGCCGCCGGCCCTCGCGAATCAGCAACCCGCAACACTCGCGGGGGTATTCGGCCAGGGCGTGGCGCTCGATGGCCGCAAGGTTCGCCTTGTTCATGTTCAGCTCCGTAGCAGGCCCGCCGCAGGAAACGAACCGTAGGGCAGCGGGTTGTTCTCGCCGAAACGCAGCTTGCAGCTGCTCAGGCGCCCGCCGCATTTATCCTTGGCGGCATCGGTGACGATCACGTCGTTGACGTCCGCCACCGGGCCGCCGTTGTAGCCACAGTAAGGGCCGCGATAACCGCCGCAGCTGAGCCACCAGCAGACGTTGGCGACGATCTGCCGCCGTGGCAGCTGCACGCCGTTGAAGTCCAGGGCGCTGGACAGCTCGAACTGCACCACCTCGTTGTCTTCGGCGACCTTGCGCTCGACGTACCAGATGTCCGGCGGCAGCTCCTCCTCGGGGTCGGCTTCGGGCTGGCCGTCCAGGTACTTGCCCAGGGTCCGGTGGCGAATCAGCCGGGCCCCTACCAGGTCTTCGAAATACAGCACCAGGGCGGTGATGAAACCATCGACGTTGCCCACCGACAGGGTCGGGGTCGGCTGCGAGCCCTTGCCGGTCATTTCGAAGCCCTCGGCCTGGATCGGCCAGGGGGAATACTCGAGCCCCTGCCAGAAGATCGACGACTGCTGGGGGTAACCGTGAAAACGGTAGAGTTCGGCGCCGAGGCTGGTGGCGTCGAGCTCGAAAAGCTCCACCCACGCGCCAGGCTCCAGGGTCTGGATATCGGCCGTAATTGGCATCGTGTTTCCTCAAGGCAAAAAGAAACCCGCGCGATGGCGGGTGGGGTGGGCGCTGGCTGTGCCTAGATCAGGCTGCGGGCCTCTGCGCGTTTCTCTGCGATATCTGCCGGGACTTCTTTACCGATCTCAAGTTTTCGCACCACCAGCCAGTCGGTCTGGCGCAGGTATTCCCGGGCCGCCCATAATTTTCTGACTTACATCGTTGGGCTGGGCGCCCGCCTTGATGGTTTTGAGGGTCATGGATGGAAGGCCTGTTCGAAGGTGGCGCTGAGAGTGTACATCCCTGCGCCCAACGGCGAGGGCTGGTAGGTCTTGCAGCGGTACAGTCCCTGTTCTCCCAGGGGTGGGGTCCAGTAGAACGGCGTGGCGCCGCGATGGGCGTCGATGAAGGCGATGATCGGCTTGATCCGGCTTTCGTCGCCGACGAAGGTCAGCGGCCAGGACTGGGTCTTGTTGTTGATGCCGTCCTGGACCACCTGCTGGTAGCCGTCGCCGAAGCGGGCCGACTTGAGGCGGAATTCGACGGTGCCCACGGGTTCCACCTTGGGCACCCAGGCGAAGGTTTCGATGGTCATGCTTTTCTCCGGGCGTGAGCCGTCGCGGCCGCTGGGTATCAGCGGCCGTTGATGACGGACCAGATCTGGCCGCCCGGCTTCAGGTCACGGGCGATCTGTTCGGCAGCGCCTTGTCGGGCGGCGCTGGCATAGGCGTTGGCGAGGTTCTGCTGGTTGGCGCCGGCTCCCTGGGCAGCGCCCTGGCCTTCGCCGACGTTGATGGTCTGCTGGATCACCACCTGCTGGTTGCTGGTGCTGCCGGCCGGTGCGCCCCCCAGCGCCACCACGCCCAAGGAACCATCGGCACCCCGGCTCAGGGGCATGATCGCCTCGGGCCCGGCTTCGCCGAACAAAGCCATGGGCGCCAGGGTCGGAGCGCTGGCCACGGTGTTGCTGAAGACCCCGCCCTTGGCATGAGCGAATACCGGCATCGGCATTTTCGAAGTGTCAATCTGTGAGTTGAAGACAGTGGTGGCATCCCCCACCTTGAACTGCTGGGCAGCAGGAGACGCAGCAGCAGAACCCGGCCACAGGCTCATCAGGGCCGAGCCGGCCATGCTGAACAGCGAACTCAACGCCCGCGATGCGGCCGTCTTGGCCGCCAGCATCGCCATGTCCTTGAGTACCGAACTGGCGAAGTCGGAAAAGGAAAACTTGCCCGTGGTGGCGAACTGCACGATACCCGCGCCCATCTTGTCGAAGGCGTTGGCGAACACGGCCTTCGACTGGGCTGCGGTGTTGTCGGAGGCGTTCATGTAGTCGTCGAAGGCTTCCGAGGCGCCGTTCTTCCAGTCCTGCATCGCGTCCGTCATCTGCTGGTAGTTGCTCTGGATCTGCAGTGCGGTTTCGTTGTGCTTGGTCTTGAGCTCTTCGAGCCTGGTGGCGTATTCGTCACCCTGTTCACCGCCTTTGCCGTAGGCATCGCCGGAGGGGAACTTGATCCCGGCCTGGTCGGCATAGGTGGCCGGCGCCTGGGTCGCTCCCGTTGGAAACTGGGCATCCAGGGCCTTGCGGGCCTGGGCATACTTCAGGTCGTTGTCGCTCAGGAGCTTGGCCCGTTCCTTCTGCCGCGCGCCCATGCCCACCTGGGCCGCTGCCAGCGCGCCGTCGCTGCGCAACTTGTCGAATTCATCGGAATACGTCGCGAGTTTTTTCCCCGATTTTTCCAGGGTCTGCGCGTAGTCGGTTTCAGCGCTTTTGTTCTGCTTGAGCAACGCCGCCAGGCTGCCCTGTTTCTTGATGTACTGGTCGACCGCGGTGGTGGCCGGGTCATAGGCCTTGCGCATGTCGTCGAAGGCACTGGCGCTGGCGTCCAGCGCCGAGGCGGACGACAGGGTCATGGACTCGGCGATTTTCTTGCCGGCCTCGTCGATGCGCCGCTGCATGTTGCGCATGGCCTGGTCGGTGATGCGCTGGGCCTTGTCCAGGGCCCGCTCCAGGCCGCTCAGGTCCAGCCCTTGGGAAGCTGTTGCCATGGGGTTCTCCGGGTCATGAAAACCCGTCGAAACGGGTTCGGGAAAAGTGGCCTGGGATCAGCGCCACTCGTTCATCGCGCGTTCGAGCGACAGGCCCAAACGTTGTTCATGGGGCATGAAGTCCAACAACTCCGCCACGCCCCCGCCCAGCCGGTGGGTCTGCAGCGCCACCAGGGCGCTGCCCGCCTCCAGCCGCCTACCGGTATGCAAGGAGCCATATCGGTCGATATAGCGTCCCCATGCCAGGGCTTCGTGGTAGGTCATGCGTTCCTTGGCTTCGGCAATCGTCCGGCCGCCGACTCCGTTCAGCACCAACTCGTGCCAGAACTCATCGGCGGCCGTCAGTTTTTTGCCGCACCGCCGGTGCCGTTGACCTCATTGACCGCATTGAGGATCAAAAACCCCAGGGTCGGCTCCAGGCCGTAGGCATCCTCGTAGCTCAGGGCCTCGCCGCCATCGGTGCCCAGTGCCACCGAAGCGGCGATGTAGCGGGCGTTGCGGCTCTGCTCGTTGTCGCTGTCGGCGAACAGCCGCTCAATGACCCCGAAGGACTGCCGGCGGATGTGCAAGGTGAAGGTGTCGGTCACCTCCTTGCCGGTCTTGCTGTCCAGGTGAGTCCAGCTCACCTGTTTCTTCACGGGCAGGGCATCGACGATGCCGCCCTTGGCTTTGAGTTGCTTGAGGTTCATGGCGATGCTCAGGCCTTCTTGATCCAGGTGGAGCCACCGGTGCGCTGGATGGTCACGGTGGTGGTGACCACGGCGTTGAGGGCGAAGTTGAACGGGAAGTCCGAGACGTAGCCGTCGAAGGCGAACCAGGTGCGAGTGGTGGGCAGCTCGAAGTTGTCGCCCTTGGTGTTGACGGTCGGCGCGATGCCCTTGCCGTCGGACCAGCCCACGACCCACTTGATGCTGGTCTCGCCATTGGCTTCGGACAGCTGGTGCAGGCGCACATGGCTGGCATTGGCCGGGTCGGCGTTGAGCCCCAGGCTGGCAGTGCCAGGGGTACGCAGGCCTTTCTTGTAGCTGCGCTCCTGGGCGTCGAGGGTGGTGTCCTCGATCTGCTCGGCAGGTGCGCCGCCGGGCTCGAAGGAAGTGACGTGCTCGACTTCCAGCACGGTGTAGGGGCCGCTGCCGGTCACAGGCGGGACCAGGGCGAAGATTTGCGTACCTTGGGTAAGAATCGACATCGGGTGTTCTCCAGAAAACAATGAAAAACCCGCGGTTGGCGGGTCGAGGGTGTGTTGCTCGGGTGCGGACCAAAGGCGCCGGTGCCAGGGCTCAGGGAGTTGGCGAGCCGTCCAGGTAGGGTGGCGCGTTGGGGTCCGGCTCTCGGCTCTTGATCAGGTCCACCAGGGCCTGGTTGCTCTGCGCCAGCAGGCGGATCGCGCCGTTCAAGGCGGACTGGCCATCGGCCTGGGCCTGGAGGGCGGCGATCAGACGATTGATGGCCGCCAGTTCTTCGTCATTCATGGCTGGGTGCTCCGTATCCATCGAAGGTTATTGGGCGAGCGCGGGACTGCGTCATTCGCGTCCGCTGGGCAGCAACGCCGGGGCCTTGGCCAGGCCGGCCTGCAGTGCGCTCCAGAAACTTGCGTCTTCGTAGCCCATGGCCCAGACGCTGGTGCCGCCCAGGCCCAGGCGCCCGACCAGGGCGGCCTTGCTGCGAATGCTCTGGGCGTCGTCATACCAGAGCACCGGCTGCGCTCGCTCCGCAGTCCACTCGACGCCGTCGGTGAAGCTGTTGACCGGACCCCAGGTGGCGTAAGGAGTGGCCGAGGGGGCGTCCAGGTGGGTGACGGCGTTGTGCTCGGCGATGATTTCCTCATAGGCCGACCAGTGCACCCGATTGCCGATGCTGTAGTCCTGGCCGTAGGCCGCCAGCCCGGACAGCAGCTTGCCGGCCGGTACTCGCGTTACCGCGTAGGCCAGCAGCGCTTGCTGCCAGTCAAGGCCCGAGCCCGGGCCCGGCCAGACTTCGCCGTGGAAGCCGCCGCTGCTCCAGCCCGGGCCCACCTGGTCGTAGGTCATCAGCTGGAAGTAATCCACCGCTGCTGCCAAGGCCCGGTAGTCGTAGCCTTGCAGGTATTCGGGCTGCTGGTCGTCGAGCTTGGGCGGCACGCTGATGATCAACTTGCGCCCTTGCGCATGCAGGGCCTGGCCCAGGGCTTTGACATAGGCGGAAAACGCCTTGGCGTTGCGCGGTTCCACCTGTTCGAAGTCCAGGTTGATACCGGCGAACCCGTTATCCCGGGCCAGCGTCACCAACTGCTTGATGGTGCTGGCACTCAAGGCCTTGCTGTTGACGATGGAGTGGGAAATGGCCGGGTCGAAAGCCGCGATGTCCTGGTTGTAGTCCGATACCGTCGGGTACAGCGGCAAGGACTTGGACTTGGCGAACGCGATGATCTGGCGAGTGGTGTCGTTCATGCCCTCCTGGTGCAACTGGCCGGTGACCGTCAGGCCGTAGGTGCTGCCCAGGCCCACGGCCGAGAGGTTGCGATAAAAAGCCTTGAGGTTGCTGTAGGAGGTCTCGACCTGGCCGTCGGTGTAGGCCAGGACCAAGGGCGCGGCCTGGGCCGCACTGGCCAGTGCCAGGGCGCAGCCACCAAGCAGGCCACGCAAGAACCGCCGGATGCCTCGCGTCGAGGCCGGCTGGATGATGTTGGAATTCATGAAGTCTCCTGCGGGTGAACCGCATCGGGAAAAAAACCGGACGTCCGCAAAGGGGCCGCCCAAAGGCTTGCAGCGGGCGCCGCCGACCTAGAGTTGCAGCACCTTCAGCGGCTTGGCCTTGGGTTTCGGCTTGCCCTTGGCCCGGGCCTTGCCCTGCTTGCCGCCATTACACTCCACCGTGGTGCTCCAGCCCGACGGGCTGAAGACCTGCTCCACCGAATCCACCAGGTACTCGCCATCCAGCCCGGCCTTGAAACCCTGGGCGTCGATCAGGCGTTCGGCGAACAGGTCGATGCGCCCGGGCAGATCCAGGCGCAGGGCCGCGGTGCTGCGGTTGAACGCCGCCAGGCGCGCCTTGGCGGCCTGCTCTGCCGCGGATTTGTTCGGGTAGATATGCCGGTCGGTGTGCACCGCGGGCACCCCGGCCGGGGCACTGTCGTTACCCAGTTCGATCACCTGCAGCTTGCCGCTCTTCTTGTCCTGGTGACGGGTCTGCACCGCCTTGTGGCTGCTGGTGTCGCCCAGGCGAAACTGATAGCGGCTCACCTCGCGGCGGTGGATGGTGACCTTGCCCAGGGCCTTGCCGCTGGCGCTCTGTCCCGCCTGGCGCGGCAGCACCAGCAACTTGCCTTCGGCGACCTTGGCGGTGCAGTCGTATTGCCGGGCCAGACGGGTGATGAAGTTGAAATCGGACTCGTTGAGCTGGTCGACCCGCAGGACCTTGATCGCCACCGGGCACACCGGGGTCCAGCCGTTACGGGCCGCCAGGTCGCGGACCACCTGTTGCAGCGGTACGTCTTCCCAACTGCCGCTGCGGGTGGTCTTGCCACTGCCGCGCATGTCGCTGGCCTTGCCGCGGATCTCCAGGGTGTCCGGTGGCCCGGAGACCACCACCTCATCCACGGTGTAGCGCCCGAGGCGGGTCAGCCCCTGGCCGGCATACCCCATGAACACCTCGATGCTGGCGCCACGGCTGGGCAGCGCCACTGCACGATCGCGGTCGTCGATGCGCAGCTCGAATTCGTCCGACTCCATGCCGGGTTTGTCCGAGGTGCGCAGGGACAGCAACCGGTCGTTGATCTGGCTGGTAATGTCCCGGCCATCGGCAACGATACGAAACTCTGGGGTCATAAAACGCCTCGCACTGGGTGCCGATCAGTAAAGGAATTTGCAGGAGCAAGACCAGGGCTCAGTCCCATAGCTGGACCAGCGCCTGCTCCGGCGCCGGCAGGTCCGGCAAGAGGATCAGCACCCCGGCCCGCAATGGCTGAGGCTCGTCGGCCAGGCCCTGGTTGGCATCCAGCACTGCCTCGACGGTGCCGTTCAAATGCCCGTAATAGTGCTGGCACAAGGTGTCGAGCAGATCGCCGTCAGAGGTTCTGCAAGTCGTCGCCATAGCTTACGAACTCCAGTGAGAAGGCCTGTTTGCGTGGAATGCCGCCGGCCAGCAAATGGCCCTGGTCTTCGTCGATGCTGGTCAGGCACCAGGTGCCCAGGACCTCGCCGTAGCCGGTGGTCAGGCTCAAGGGGCGCAACTGCCGGCCGATGCTGCGCAAGGCCTGCAACTGCCCCAGTCCGCCCTTGAACCCGGGGAAGATCGCACCCTTGAGGCTGATGCGTTCGTCGCCCAGGCCCACCGCCTGCTGGGCACTGCTGCGCCCCAGGCGCTCCTGGCCAGTCCAGCGAAAGCTGGTCTGGCGCCGCAGTTCATCGAAGGCCGCCGTGTCCAGGTTGAAGTAATAGGGTTGGGAAGCAGCCCCCAGGGGTTGGAGGATCAGCAGGTGCGGGAACGGCTTGACCGCTTCGGCGGTGGGCGTTTCCTTGGCAGCGAACAGGCTGCTGGGAAAAATCGTGCCCAGGGCCGGGCTGATCTGCCCGCCAATACGGTTGATCGCCGCCCCGACCTTGGCCGTCTGCTCTTGCAAGGCGCCGAGGCGCTGTTGCACCTGCCCGGCTACCGTGACGGCCTGGTTGTACTGGGCCGCCACCTCGCCGACCCGGCTTTGCGCGGCATCGATACCACGCAGGATGCGGCGCAGCCGGGTGCCGACTTGCGGCCCGACCACGGGCAGGTTCTCCAACTCCAGGGCGGCGCCGGTGATATCGCCGATGGCCCCGTTCATGGGGCCCAGCATCTCGTCCGCGCTGCGCCGCCCCGCCTCCGCTGCCGCCACCAGGGATTGCAACCCCGATTGCAGCTGTTCCATGTAGGCCATGGCGTCTCCTTAAACATGAGGTGCATCGGACAGCTGGCGAGCCGAGGCCTGGCGGCTGTACTCGTCGAACTGCCAACGCAGGTAGGGCTCCAGTTCCCGGGCCAGTTGCGCCGGGTCCTTGACATCACCCTGGACCGTGACCGATATCGCCGGCGCAAAGCTGAACTGCTGCTCGATCGCCGGCGCCAAGGGGGCCTTGAAGGGTTCGGCCAGGGTGCTCGACGTGCCGGGCGCCGACGGCATGGAACGCACCACCTGGCCCATCAGCGGCGGGGTCTGCCCGCTCTTGAAGGAGTTGGCGATATCGTCCATGACCGGCGGGATGTTCTTGCCGGCGTCACGCATCATCAGCGGGCCGGCGACGGGCATCGACTTGAGCGAGTCATCGCCGCCGAACATCGATTTGCCAAGGCGCCCACCCAGGGCATCACCGCCCCAGTAGCCAAGAGCGCCCCCTACCAGGCCGCCTACGCCTGCGCCAATGGCGGTTCCAAGCCCTGGGACGATAGAGCCGATAGCAGCCCCTGCTGCCATACCGGCCTTGGTTCCGAGCATGGCGCCTGCCAGCCCACCTGCGGCGCGACCATAGCCTTCGGCCTTTTCGTCCTTGGTCTTGGCATTCAGGTAGGTATCGGCAACCTGGAGACCCGCACCCAGCACAGCCTGCGCCACGTTGCCCCCGCCCTTACCCTTGATCTTGGGCCACAGATACTGAGCCACCGTCTTGATCCCTCGCCAAGCCGACATGCCCAGATTCGCAGCCCCCCTGAGCGTCGACATGCCCAGGCTGGCCGCTCCTTGTGCAACCCGTCCCACAACGCCCGGCCTGAAGGCATTTCTAACCGTCTGGGCGGCTCTACCGGGCCAGCTGCGGCCTGGTTTAGCGCCCCGGCCACCCCTGCGTCCCTTGCCTCCTTTCTTGTCACGGCTGGTGTCGATGTCGTAGTCACCGCCACCCAGTGCCCCCGGGTTGGTGACCAGCACCTTCTGGATGAAGTCCGGGTTGCCCATCATCGAGCCCCGGGCCACGTTGAACAGGCCCTTGCCGAGGGTGTAGGCCGCTTGCAACTTCTTCAGCGCCAGCAGGCTGCCGGCCAGGACGGTCACCCCCAGTACCGCCGGAGCGGCCTGGTGGGTCAGCTCGGTCATGCCATTCGCCAACCAGGTGATGCTCTGGCCCAAGCGGTCCGTGGCCGGGGTCAGAGCCTGGCCGAACGCCTGCTGCAGGTTGTCGACCGCACCATCGGCTTCCTTCCAGATCTGCGCCGACGTCCCCCGGCGCTCGGCCTGGTTCTTGTCCAGCACACCGGAGGCCGTCAGCGAGTCCTGCTTGAGCTTCTGGTACCCATCCTGGCCCTGGGCGTAAGCCTGCAACGCCGCATTGACCTGCATGTTGGCGAACAAGTTGTCGCCGCGCAGCGACTGCGCCAGGGCGGCCAGCATCGCCTGGGCCTTCTGCGGATCGGTTTGCTGGCTGATCTGCGCCTGGGCCGCGGTCATCTGCGCGGCCTTGGCCGGGTCGGTGACCTGGATGTACTTCATGGCCAGGGCGAAGCTCGCCTCCAGGGTCGACATGCCTTTTTCCAGGCCGGTCTGCAGCGATCCCTCATAGTCGATGCCGGCCTTGGCATAAGCCGCGGCAGTGGCCGGTGAGCGAATCTCGCCCATCCAGTTCTTCAGGTTGCCGGCGGCCTCATCGGCGCCGTTGGCCGTCGACATCTGCAATTGCAGCATCGACCCCACCTGGCTCACCGCATCCATGCCGGTGAGCTTCATTTTCGCAGCGCTCTCCAGCAGGTCGGGCAGCAAGCGAGCCATGTCGGCCGCCTCGAAGTTGCCCGCCTGGCCTTGCAGGGCCATGGCTTCCAGGGCCCGCTCCAGGGTCTTGGGATCGGTGATCCCGGCCTGCGTCTCCAGGGCCCGGATCAAGGTCGCGGTGTCGCCGACGCCGGCCCCCTGGCCAACCACGAACTTGGCCGCCAGCCCGGCGTACTGCTGGGCCTTGTCCAACGACGTGCCATTGGCGGTCATCCCGGCGATGAGGCTGGCGACCTCGCCGCGACCCAGCCCGGAGTCCCGGGAAACCTGGAGGACATTGCGTGCCAGCTGCGCCTCTTGCGGGGTATTGGCGATATTGCCCTTGATGGCGATGTCGCGGATCGTCGCCTGGTAGTCGGCGTTGATCTTGACCGGCACCGCCAGCGCCCCAACGGCTTTCTTCGCCAGCTCGTAGCTGGACTTGAGGTCCGTCTTGCCCTGCTCGATCTGCCGCTGGCCCGTGGCCCTGAGCTCAAGGCTCCGGGCCGCACGGCCCAGGGCCTGGTACTCCTGGTTCAGCTTGCGTACCTGGATGCCCTGCTTGCGTAATCCGTCCAGGCTGCTGTCCAGCTTGGCCTGCAAGTCACCGACCGAGAGCGCGCCTTGTTTGCGGGCCTGGTTCAGCTCCCGGCGCAGGCGCTGGGTTTCACCGATGGCCGTCGCCAGCCCCCGGGCCTTGCTGGCCTGCTCGTCGAGCGCCTTGATCCGGTCTTCCACCGTCTTGGTGGCAGCAGCCCAGGTCGCGTCCAGGGCGCCGCCGATCTTTATCACTGTCGATACCAGCGTGTTGTTCGCCATTTGCCGCCCCCGTGGTGACAGGCTCAATCCGTGAGCCACCAGACCATGTCGCAATAGCGCATGGTCATGATTTCCTCAGCGCAAAAATGCAGCTCGCGAGCGAGCCGCTTCGCCGCCACCTTCATCACTGCCGGGTCAAAGCTCGTCGTCTTGCACCAGGCGAAAATAACCGGCCTGCAGGCGTTGGTAGTCCTTGAGGGTCAGGCCCTCCAGGTCCTTGCTGCCGACCTCGGCCAGGCTGGCGAACAGCATCAGCTCGCGCTGTTCGTCATCGCCAGCCGCCGCGCTGTTGGCAGCGCGGATATCACGCACGGTGGGGGCGCGCAGAGTGAGCTTGTCGCACTGCACGCCGTTCATCGACACCGCCTTGCTGAGGCTGATCACCACGTTCTCGGGGCTCAACACCATCCAGGACGGCGTGCCATTGATTGCTTCAGACATCGAGGAAGTTCCTTACAGGCCCAGGGCCGAACGTTGGGCGGCGAGCTGGTCGACACCGTTGATCACGCGTTTCATGCCCAGGGCATCGATCTCGTAGATCAGGCGCCCGTCGACTTCCAGCTTGTAGTAGCTCACGGCGACGCTGTGCTTGATCTCGGCCTTGTCGCCGGACTTCCAATCGCCCATGTCGACTTCCTTGAGCAGGCCGCGCAGGGTCACGATCACCGGGGTGGTCTTGCCCTTGAGGCCCTTGAAGGCGCCACGGAACACGCCGTTGAAGGCGCTGCTGTCGGTCAGGCCGAACAGCTTGAGGGATTCGCGGCGCACACCGGTGGTGGTGAAGCCGGCTTCTTGTTTCTCCATGCCCATGTCCAGCTCGATGGGCAGGTCCATGCCGCCGACCCGGTGTTCCTCGGTCTTGAGGGTGAGCTTGGGCAGGGTCAGGCTCGGCACGTCGCCTTGAAAGCTGATGCCATCGACGAACAGGTTCATGTTCGCCAGGGTTTCGGGAATCATTGCCATTGCTGCGGCTCCTTAAGCGGTTTTATCGAGGACTTCGGTCAGCCACTGGTTGGTGACTTCGACGCGGAAATTCGGGTTCTCGGCAGGCGGTACATCGGTGAAGCGGATGTTCCAGTACACCTTGCCCTGCTCCAGCTGGCTGGCGGTGTTCAACTCAGGGTCGGCATAGACCTCGAAGTTGATGATCGCGCCCTGGTTCTTCAAATCGCGCATGAAGGCCTGCAGGCCCTCGGTGACATCCTTGACGTAGGTGGCGGTGATGGAGCGGTCCACTGCCCACTTGTGGCCGTAGAGGATCGCGTCCATGACGATGTCCATGGTCCGCACCCGGGTGACGAAGGCCCATTTCGGATCGCTGGACAGCGTGCGGTTGCCCCACAGGCGGAAGCCGGCATCACGAATGATGGTGGTGATGTTGGCGTTGTTCAGCAGGTTGGCGCGGCAGGTCTCGTCGCCGTCCAGGAACTCGATGGCCCGGGAGGTACCGGTGACCCCGACGAACTCCTTGTTCGAAGGCGAGGCCCAGAAGCCGTACTCGTTGTCGGTCCAGGCGAACAGGCCGGCGACCCAGGCCGAGGCCGGGGCATCGACAGTGGCGCTGGCGGCGGTGTCCCAATACTGGATGCCCGGGTCGACCATGAACGCGCGCTTGGCGCCGAAGTTCTTGGCGTAGGCCATGGCCGCTTCATCGGTGCTGTTGGGGCCGTCGATGATGGCCAGGCCGCGCAGCTTGTCCGCCAGGCCCACCAGGGCCGTACCGACCGCCTGGGTGGCACTGTGCTTGGGCGCCACCAGCAGGCGTGGCTGGGCGTTGAAACGGCTCTTGCCGTCCAGCAGCGCTTGCAGGCCGGTGCGCTTGCCGTTGGCCAGGACGCCGCCGATGATCGCCGAAGCCTGCTGCTCGGCATCTTCGACCTTGGTCACGCCACAGGCGACGATCACCGCCTTGGCCCGCTGGTAGATGGCCTGGCAGGCCTTGGTGATCGCGGCATTCGGGCCCCAGGCCGCAATGGCTTCGCGCTCGCTGGTGATCAGCAGCAGGTCATTGGCCTTGGCGCTGACGCCCGGGCCCTCGGTGAAGGTGTCCACCAGGCCGATGATCGAGGACGTGGGCAGCGCGATGGTGCGCGCGCCGGTGTCCACGTTGGTGACGGTGACGCCGTGGAAAAAACCACTCATGGATAAACTCCAGACATGAAAAAGCCCCGGGTGGCGGGGCTGGAAGAGAAGACGGTGCGCTAAGGCGCGGATATGAAAACGCCCCGGATGGCGGGGCGTTTAGGGGGTTTGTTCACCAGGCACCGGTGGCCATACGATGGAACTAGGAAAACCTTGTTGCAGTTCGATACGGTTCAGTTCGATTCGGTAGTCTTTCCACATGTCCAGCATCCTGACTTCGTCTGGAGTGGCCTTGTTGCGTTCCACCGCATCTTGAAGGGGCCCCATTCGATTTGCTGCGACGCTTAACAGTTGTTCTCGCGCCTCCCTGGCCCGGTTTGCCGCCTCACCCGCGCTAAGCGGCAAGGCAATCGGAGTCGGTGGTACACCTTCATAGTACGTTTCATGTGATTCAATATCCTCCGGACCATCAATAGCGCGGAAGCCCTGACCATCTTTTCTAACCGCATAACTCATCAATACAACTCCCACCCCGTAATAGAAATCCCAGAATTGGCACCATTAATTGCCACATAAATATTTGTACTTTGCAGACACATACTCAATGGGGTAGACATCGCCGCATAATAACCTGGCGACCCTATGCTCTGAATTGAAAAAGAGACATGATTCAAAGGAGTAGGTGCATAGTAGTCACCTGCCACTGAACCATTCGGATTAATAAGAACCGTAGAACCTGGCATGTTTGCACAATGCGACGTCATTGAAATAGAACAAGCACCAGGGGGAACATGGGCAGTAACAGAAACAGGAACAAGCGAAATCGGATTAACCGTGCCCTGAATACCCGCCACAACAAGTGGAAAAGTAGGAAGGTTTCCCGAAATCCCCGGTGTGTATTGAGCCTTTTTGCCCATCTGTATGAAAGGCAAAATAAATCGGTTGGCTGTCCCATCAGTCCGCGCATATCCCAGCCGGGCCTTGCCCGTATAACCAGGTGGCATGACTGGATCAGAGTCACTTAATGATGCAAGAAGTGCGAAGGCAACACCCGGAGCTTCGATCATCCAGATCGAATACCACCGTGAAGGCTCTAGAACCCCGATATCAAGTCCATTGGCCCCCGAAGCCATAAGATTGACAGCCCCCGACCATCCCGGGACAGTCCGATAGTTACCATCTGTATGCCTAATGGCAACCTCTTCAAAGCTGACATTAACCATCGCGTTTTGGCCAGTCGCTAAAAGTTTTAGCTTCGAAGCAGTTCCACTGACGGGGCCGTTATACAAAACGCTTGTATAAGAAACCTTGTTTGCTAACTCATTGGCCAGCTCGTTCTTACTCACTCCATCCGTGATTCCATAACCTGTTAAAGTCGAAGACTTGTTAGCCTTATCCTGTGGATTGAAATTACCCGAATGCCAAGCCGTACTACCGAAAAATGATGCAGACTTTCCTGGAACATCAATCACCAACGGAAACTCGGTTTGTCCGTTGAAGTAAGAAAAGAACCGAAGAGTTCTATTTATAACATCGGCATAGACTTCAAGTTCCGGCGTCTTCCACGCTATTTCTGGAGAGTCCCCTGTTCCATTTGCCAGATAAATAGGACCCGAGACTATACCGCCAGCTTTAGGCAGTAACCCGCTGACTGCGCTATTAAGGTCCGATTTGGTCGCTCCATCTACGATTCCGTAGCCCCCTAAAGTCGTCGCTTTGTTGGCTTTCGCCGCAAGGGCGTTGGTCATGGTGGTAGCAAAATTCGGGTCGTTGCCCAATGCGTCCGCAAGTTCTTTCAGGGTGTCGAGAGTGCCCGGGGCCGATGCGACCAGCGCAGCCACCGCCTGCTGGATCGCTGCTGTGGTTTCCGGCTTGGTGTACGCATCGGTAATGCCATAACCGGCCACTGTCGTCGGGTTGGTCCCGGTGAGTACGACACCGCGTTTATCAATGGTGACCTGCCGATAAGTGCCTGCTGCTTTGTTCGCTGGCAGCGCTGTGGCCAGCGAGTCATCCACATACTGCCGGGTGGCCAACACCACCGACGGATCGATCTTGAGCACGATCTGCGCGGTGTTCGACACGATGAAGTTCATGCGGATGATCTGGGTCTTGCCGGTGCCCTGGGCCAGCAAGGGCTTGAAGGTGGGAGCACAGTTGGCCACCGCCACCAGGTCACCGTCGGCATCGAACAGGCCGATTTCACGAATCCAATGCCCACCGACATCAGGGGGGATCACCTGCTCGGTGATGATGACATTCGGGTTGGCGGGGTCGGTTCGCACTTGGTTGACCGGCGCCCGACGCCATTCGTTGATCAGCTTGGTCTGCCTCTTGTTCGGCACGGGGTCGGTGCCATTGGCATCCCCCACCGCCATCTCCTTGAAGGTCCAGGGAATGCCCAGGGCGGTGGCGTTGGCCTGCTTCGCCTCGCCCAGCGCGGTGAGGGTGGCGAAGAACTGACTGTTGGAATCGATCATGGGTACACATCCAGGGTGTCTATTTCGTCAATGCACACGACCGGCGCCAAACGGCCGATCACTTCGATATCGCGAGATGCCGGGGGATACACGTCAAGCTCTTCGCCCTGCTCCAGGAAGACGCCGTAACCGATAGTCCCGGCGGTTTCCAGGCTGATGGCCAAGCCACTCATATGGCGGCTGACCGGCTTGGCGTCGTCGATCAGTTGGGTCAGCTCCTGGTAGGTCGCTTCGGAAATGCCGGTCTGCATCACTCCAACTTTCAGGGCGAAGGTGCCCGGCTCGCCCTGGGGCACCATCTGCCACCACTCGACCACTTCGATCAGGTAGCCCAGAGGTTCCACCACCCGGCGCAGCGCACCGATGGTGCCCTTGCGGGCATGGATGAAGAACGAGGCCTTGATGGCGTTGCGCTTGACCGTCTCGGACCAGGTCGGGTCCCAGCGGTCCACCGACCAGGCCCAGGCCAGTTGCGAGAGCAGGTGCGCCGGGCAGGTGTCGGGGTTGTACAGGGTACGCAGGACGACGGCGGTGTCGCCGGTGCTGGCGGCGGCCAGGGCGCGCTCCAGCGGGGTGGCGTTGATCGGCAGCAGGCTGCTCATGTCAGCCTCCCAGCGTGATGCTGTAGCCGGTGCAGTAGGCTGCCTGGGCCGGGGTCGGGGCGATGTCCTGCCAGTTGGCCAGGTCGACCCGGGAGACCCCGGCGACGTGCAACTGGGCATCGATGGCCGAGCGCGGCACTTCCAACCCGAGGCGCCGGCGTGGATTGATCCAGGCCGCCAGCTTGCGCCGGGCCTCGGCCAGCGCGGCATCGCTTTCCGGCCCGGGGCCTTTCATGTGCAGCACCGCATCGATGCGGTAGGGCAGCACCTGGGCGCTCTGTACCGTGACCCGATCGCCCAGAGGCCGCACGTCCTCGTCGTTGAGGGCGGTGGCCACCGTCGCCAGTAATTCGGGGGCGACACTGCCATCGCCCTCCAGCCCCAGCACGGTGACGGTGACGCAGGCCGGCGACGGGCTCTGGGCCGCGGCATCGGCCACCAGGGCCGAAGCGTTGCGGGCATGCAGGATGTAGCTGTTGCGCGGCCCGGCAGTGGTCAGGCCTTCGTAGGCCAGCTGGATGCGTTCGCGCAGGGCGTCGTCGGTCTCCTTGACCTCCGGCGTGGGCGGCAGCGCCTGCGGGTCGGCCGGGCGGATGACCAGGCGCTTGAGCTTGACGTTGGCCGCCAGTTGGTCGAGGTCGCTGCCCTGGGCGTGGGCCAACAGCAGGGCCTTGGCCGCATCGTTGACCCGGGCCCGCAATTGCAGGTCGCGGTAGGCCGCCAGCTCCAGCAGCTTGACCACCGGGTCGCTCTCCAGGGCGGCGCTCCAGTTGCCGCCCATGTGCTGGCGGAAGGTCGCCAGCTTGTCTTGGTACAGCGCTTCGAAATCCAGGGCTTCCAGCACCTGTGGCGCCGGTAGCGCCGATAAATCCAGGGTGCTCATGCCGTCACCTCCAAAATCGCACTATTGCCCAGGTATTGGCCCGTCAGTTGAAAGGTGATCTGGCCCGCCACCACCGAAACCACCTGCACCTGCTCCAGCTTCAGCCGCGGCTCCCAGCGCAACAGCGCCCGGGCGACTTCGGCCTGTACTGCGCTTTTCCAGCCACCGGTCACTGGCAGGTCGACGAAGCGCCGCAGGTTGCTGCCGTATTCCGGGCGCATGCGCCGGCTGCCCAGGGGCGTGCTCAGGATGTCCTCGATGGACTGGCGCACATGGGCGATGCCCGACAACGACTGGCCGGTGCGGCGATCCATTCCGATCATCGCGTCACTCCTGCGCTTGCAGATCCGGGTGCTGGCCCAGGTAATCCCGGGCGAGGTTGTCACTGGCCTCGACCGCGACCTGGCCATTGGCGACGTTCAGCATCCGCCCATCGGGCAGGACCAGGACGCGGGAGGTGTAGACCGTGTCGCGGAACACGACCGGGCCGGTGTTCTTTTTCTTGCTGCTCATGGTTGCTCCAGGCATAAAAAAGCCCGCGGTGGCGGGCGGTTGGTCATTGCGGCGTGGCAGTCGAGCCACCGCCGGGCATCACGCCCGGATGGGTATGGGTGGAACCGACGTTCACCCCGTTGTGCTGCAGGTTGGCGCCGTTGATCTGCACATCACCGTTCAAGGTGATGTGCCCGGTCAGGCTGATGGTGTCGGCCTTGGCCGTGATCGCGCTATCGGTGATCACCGCCAAGCTGCCGGCCACCTGGATGGTCACTGTGCCGCTGGGCAGGCTGATGCTGTAGCTCTTGGCCTGCCAGTCGTAGACCAGCGAGCCGCCATCGTCGAAGCGCCAGACCTCGACGTGGTCGCGGTTGTCCGGCTGGGTCCCGGCGTTGCCATACAGCCCCGGGACGAAGGTGCCCTGGGCCGGCTCGCCGCTGGGGCTGATCAAGGCCCCCTGCTCGCCCAGGCTCGGCGCCCGCCAGTGCCGGGCCTTGCCGGCGGCCTGGCTGTGCCAGCGCACCCAGGCGCTGGTCCAGCCGGCGCCGTCGGACACCCGCACCATGGCGGCGGCCAGGTCGACCCCGACCACGCTGCAGGGAATGATCAGGCCGGCGAGCATGCGATCGTGAGTCGCGGCGACAAAGCTCATGCCAGCTGCTCCGGAGAGAAATAGCTGTCTTCCTTGCCGGGTCCGGTGTCAGGGCTGAAACCGAGCAGTAGCGATCCCGGCCCCTGGTTGTCCCAGGGCCACTGTTCCTGGCCGAGGTACATCAACTGCTGCCATTGCACGGTCCAGGCCTTCTTGCGCCATGACTCGCTGGTGGCGTCGGCAGGCTTGGCCCGCACGCTGGTGGTGCCCTCGACGAAGTCGAGGTTCCAGTGCTGGCAATGCAATAGGTCGGCCATTTGCGCCGCCAGTTCGACAGCTTGCAACGCGGCCCCTGGCAGGTTGGCGTCCACCAGCATGCTGGCCTCGAACGTGGTCTTCACGCAGCTACGGCCATCGCCCGGATCAGCCCCCGGGTCCATGGCGGTGATGGCAAAGACGATTGCCGGCCTGGCCAGGCCATCGGGTGTCTCGGGGAACGCCTCCACCGCTCGGACAGCGGGCATCGCCGCCTTGATCGTGGCGGCGATAGCGTCGTGCAATATCGTCAGTTCGCTCATTATCCAGTCCTGGCATCGGGCCGACGGCGACACCGGCGAAGACCTGGCCCGCAGGCCGGCGCGCTGGTACCACTGTCGATCAAGACGCATGAAAAGCGCCGGCCGGCGCTCGACCGGCCAGGCACAGGCAAGGGGCACCCGCCCGGGCTTGCCGGCCGGTGCAAACGGGGTTGATGAAAGGCCGTTCAGGATCGATCGGAGTGCGAGTCACGCTCGGGCACCTCGCACACACCGATGCGTTTGGCCGCCCAGCGCTCGTAGAGGCCGATGGCGACGTCGGCACCGGCCATGGCGGTCAGGCAACCGAAGGCGCAGGCGGTCCAGATCGAGACGCCGGCGGCATACAGCAGCATGATCGCCGAGACACCGCAGATCACACAGGCTCCAGAACGCAGCACCAGGCGTCGCAGCAGTGCCCAGCCACGGGCGCCCTCCTTGTCGGCACGCCACATTTCACCGGACACGCCACCCAGCAGCGCCAGGACGATGACCATCCAGATCGGCATATCCAGCAACGCTTGTTGCTCGTTTGTCATTCAGGTCTCCCGTGTGGATTGGGGCCAAAGCAGCGGCCGGTTGATGAAAAACTCGAAACGATGATTCAAGGGGTCCCTGTCTATTGGCGGCCCACGTTAGGCAGGCATTCCAAAAAGCCCGGTCGCCCGGGCTTTTCAGTAATGCAATCCTTGGTCTTTCGGCGCTACTGGCGCGGTACGGACCCATTTAAATTGTTCCTCCGACCGCGACCCCTGTCCGCCGGATAACTGCTTCTGGTGCTTTACGCTGCACACCCGGGTCAGTTGCCAACCCTCTGAACCGTCGAGGCCGGTTCATCGCTGCCTTTTGCTTGTGCCACTAAAGAGCGTTGTTGCAGCCGTTTTCGAACGGCTTGAGACGAATATTATGCATTCATGCATATGCAGTCAATGCGTAAATGCATTTATTTATGCGCATTTTTTGCTCCCATGCATGGAGGCCGCATAGGCGCTGGGGGTGAAGGGGTTTTTCAGGACAAAAAAAAGCCCGCTCAGGAGCGGGCTTGGCTTGCAGGTGACGGGTTAGCGGGCGTACATGCCCCACCAGAAGACGTGACCGAGGATGCTGATCTGCTCTTCCTGGATATCCTGGAAGCTGTAGTCCTCGTCAGGGTGCTCATCGCGGTTGAAGCTGCGCAGGCGAATACCGGTGGGCAGGCGGTACAACTGCTTCACCCGCAACTGGCCATTGTGATTGATGGCATACAGGTCGCCATCGACGATATCGCCAATGGCACATTTACCGGCATTGACCCCGACCGTGGCGCCATCACGCAGCACCGGCAACATGCTGTTGCCGCGTACCGTCACGCACTTGGCCTGGTCGAACTGCACGCCGTTGTGCCGCAGGCTGCGCTTGCCAAAGCGCAGGCTGGCGCGCTCGCTTTCCTCGATGACGAATCTTCCTGATCCAGCAGCCAATTCAACCTCGCGCAGAAAGGGAACCGACACCTCGTCGTCATCGACGGGGGTGTCATCGTCCCACAGGCTTATGTCCTTGAGTTCCGAATGAATCTCGTCGCGCACCGCACTGCGGACCGGCGCAATAGCCGCACGTCCACGCAGTTGATCGGTGCTCACCTGGAAGTACTCGGCGATCCGGGAGATGTGTTTATCCGAGGGATCGACGATCTTCCCGCTGAGAATCCGCGAGAGGGTGGATTGAGGAACGCCGGTGCGACGGTGAAGCTCCGTGGGGGAGATCCCATCGCGATCCAGCAGTTCTCTTAAGACGGTAGAAACGTTGCGTATTTGCATAAAGCGCATATTGCGCGAACTTTCAAGGGAAGACAAATGCTGATTTGCATATTTAATGCATTTGCCCGACAAGCGTAGCGTCCCCTGGCGCCTGCGAGGCCGCGGGAACCCGTGGTAACCTTGCCGCCATCAGCAAAAAGCCAGGCTCCTGGGGCCCCTTTGCGTCAGCCATTCAACGAATCCGCCTATATACCAATGAGTAAAAATACCTCCGACTTGTCTTCCCACACGCCAATGATGCAACAGTACTGGCGTCTCAAGAATCAACACCCTGATCAGCTGATGTTCTATCGCATGGGCGACTTCTACGAGATCTTCTACGAAGACGCGAAGAAGGCCGCCAAGCTGCTGGACATCACCCTGACCGCACGGGGACAGTCGGCAGGCCAGGCCATTCCCATGTGTGGCATCCCCTACCATGCCGCCGAGGGCTACCTGGCCAAGCTGGTCAAGCTTGGCGAGTCGGTGGTGATTTGCGAACAAGTGGGCGATCCGGCCACCAGCAAGGGCCCGGTGGAGCGCCAGGTCGTGCGTATCATCACGCCGGGGACCGTAAGTGACGAGGCGTTGCTGGACGAGCGCCGGGACAACCTGATCGCTGCGGTACTGGGTGACGAACGCCTGTTCGGCCTGGCCGTGCTGGATATCACCAGCGGCAACTTCAGCGTCCTGGAAATCAAGGGCTGGGAGAACCTGCTGGCCGAGCTGGAGCGCATCAATCCGGTGGAGTTGCTGATCCCGGACGACTGGCCACAGGGCCTGCCAGCGGAAAAGCGCCGTGGCACAAGGCGGCGTGCCCCCTGGGACTTCGAGCGCGACTCGGCGCACAAGAGCCTTTGCCAGCAATTCTCCACCCAGGACCTCAAGGGTTTCGGCTGCGAGACCCTGACCCTGGCCATCGGCGCCGCCGGCTGCCTGCTCAGCTATGCCAAGGAAACCCAGCGCACCGCCCTGCCCCATTTGCGCAGCCTGCGCCACGAACGCCTGGACGATACCGTGGTGCTGGACGGCGCCAGCCGACGCAACCTGGAACTGGATACCAACCTGGCGGGCGGTCGCGACAATACCCTGCAATCGGTGGTCGATCGCTGCCAGACCGCCATGGGTAGCCGTTTGCTGACTCGCTGGCTGAACCGGCCGCTGCGTGACCTGAAGGTCCTGGAGGCGCGCCAGTCCTCTATCACCTGCCTGCTCGATGGCTATCGCTTCGAACGCCTGCAGCCGCAGTTGAAGGAAATCGGTGATATCGAGCGGATCCTCGCGCGGATCGGCCTGCGCAACGCTAGGCCACGGGACCTGGCCCGCCTTCGGGACGCTCTCGCCGCGCTACCGGAACTGCAAGTGGCCATGGCCGAGCTGGAAGCCCCCCACCTCAAGCAGCTGGCCATCACCACCGCTACCTATCCGGAACTGGCGGCTCTGCTGGAGAAAGCCATCATCGACAACCCGCCAGCGGTGATCCGCGACGGCGGCGTGCTCAAGACCGGCTACGACAGCGAACTCGACGAGCTGCAATCGCTGAGCGAGAACGCTGGCCAGTTCCTGATCGACCTGGAAGCTCGGGAAAAAGCCCGGACCGGACTGTCCAACCTCAAGGTCGGCTACAACCGCATCCACGGTTACTTCATCGAATTGCCGAGCAAGCAGGCCGAACAGGCCCCTGCGGACTACATCCGGCGCCAGACCCTCAAGGGTGCCGAGCGCTTCATCACGCCTGAACTCAAGGCTTTCGAAGACAAGGCACTGTCGGCCAAGAGCCGTGCCCTGGCGCGCGAGAAGATGCTCTACGACGCGCTGCTGGAAACCCTGATCAGCCACTTGCCTCCCCTGCAGGACACCGCAGGGGCCCTGGCTGAGCTGGATGTGCTGAGCAACCTGGCCGAACGGGCGCTGAACCTGGATCTCAACTGCCCGCGTTTCGTCAGCGAGCCTTGCATGCGCATCAGCCAGGGCCGTCATCCGGTGGTGGAACAGGTGCTGACCACGCCGTTCGTGGCCAACGACCTGAGCCTGGACGACAGCACCCGGATGCTGGTGATCACGGGGCCGAACATGGGCGGTAAATCCACCTACATGCGACAAACCGCGCTGATCGTGCTGCTGGCCCATATCGGCAGTTTCGTGCCGGCGGCAAGTTGCGAGTTGTCCCTGGTGGACCGGATCTTCACCCGGATCGGCTCCAGCGACGACCTGGCCGGCGGGCGCTCGACCTTCATGGTGGAAATGAGCGAAACCGCCAACATCCTGCATAACGCCACCGAGCGCAGCCTGGTGCTGATGGACGAAGTCGGTCGTGGTACCAGTACTTTCGACGGTCTTTCCCTGGCCTGGGCTGCGGCAGAACGTCTCGCCCACCTGCGGGCCTATACGCTGTTCGCCACCCATTATTTCGAGCTGACGGTACTGCCGGAAAGCGAACCGTTGGTGGCCAACGTGCACCTCAATGCCACCGAGCACAACGAACGAATCGTCTTCCTGCACCATGTGCTACCCGGACCTGCCAGCCAGAGCTATGGCCTGGCCGTAGCCCAGCTGGCTGGGGTTCCGAGCGCTGTGATCACGCGCGCACGAGAGCATTTGAGCCGCCTGGAAACTACGAGCCTGCCCCATGAGGCCCCCAAGCAGGCCCCTGGAAAAGCCTCGGTCCCGCAGCAAAGCGATCTATTCGCTAGCCTGCCGCACCCGGTACTGGAAGACCTGACCAAACTGGATCTGGATGGCATGACACCCCGCCAAGCACTGGAAATGCTCTATACATTGAAGACACGCATCTAACGCGAACGCCTTCAAGCTGTTAGAATCTCGCGCGGTTTGGGATGCTGTGGACTATTAGCCTGGTCCACAGACTATCGCTCCCAAACCTGGCGACCCCAATCCTGTAGGGGCTCCGCTGCCGCCGCCTGAGGAGAAAATTAGAAATGACCTTCGTCGTCACCGACAACTGCATCAAGTGCAAGTACACCGACTGCGTAGAAGTCTGTCCGGTGGACTGCTTTTACGAAGGCCCGAACTTCCTGGTAATTCACCCGGATGAGTGCATTGACTGCGCGCTGTGCGAGCCTGAATGCCCTGCTGTAGCCATCTTCTCCGAGGATGAAGTCCCGGAAGAGATGCAAGAATTCATTCAGTTGAACGTCGAGCTGGCAGAGATCTGGCCGAACATCACTGAAAAGAAAGATTCGTTGCCCGATGCCGAAGAGTGGGATGGCGTCAAAGGCAAGATCAAGGATCTCGAACGCTAATTGCTGCCGCGTTCCTGAAAGGCCCCTTGCGCGGGCCTTTTTGCATTTCTGGGACCTGGAATTCTGCGAGCCACTTTTCTACAGGCGAAAAAAGGGGCGGTATGACCCGCCCACATTTTTTCCCTAGTCCCTGTGTTCCTTGTCATCGTCCTGATGAATCGCTTCTTGCGATGTCCTGACCATCGTCCTTGATGGCTGTGTCTATCCGTCGACACAGGGCTGATATTAGAGATTTCCCAGATAACGGCAATCGCACTATCAGCGGGAAATTCTGTCCAATCAGTTCAATACAAAACAAAAAATCCTTTTAAATCAATAAGATAAAAAATACCTCAAGCTTATCTAGACAACTCAGAAGTCGCAAAAAACCAATAGATTACGAAAAAGTAATCTTTGGCTTACATAGCGATTAAGAACACTTCCGTTTCTCACCCCTAGCGTCTGGCAACGCGCTTTCATACCGCCCATGAAAAAGCCCCGAACCAGTTGTAATGCCAGTCGGGGCTTCTTGTCGGCCGGTTCAGAGGCTACTGAAACAGCGACTCACTGGACAAGCCGTTCTTCTCGAGAATTTCCCGCAGGCGCTTGAGGCCTTCCACCTGGATCTGCCGTACCCGCTCACGGGTCAGGCCAATCTCCAGGCCAACATCTTCAAGAGTGCTGCTCTCATGGCCGCGTAAGCCAAAACGGCGCACCACGACCTCGCGTTGCTTCTCGGTCAGCTCGGAGAGCCATTGATCGATACTTTGCGAAAGGTCGTCGTCCTGCAACAGTTCACAAGGATCCGTCGGGCGCTCGTCGGTCAACGTATCCAGCAAGGTCTTGTCCGAATCCGGCCCCAGCGAGACATCCACCGAAGACACTCGCTCATTCAAGCCAAGCATACGTTTGACTTCTGCCACCGGCTTCTCGAGCAGGTTGGCAATTTCTTCAGGAGAGGGTTCGTGATCGAGTTTTTGCGTCAGCTCACGAGCGGCGCGCAAGTAGACGTTGAGTTCTTTGACCACATGGATCGGCAACCGGATGGTCCGGGTCTGATTCATGATCGCCCGTTCGATAGTCTGACGAATCCACCAGGTGGCATAGGTCGAGAAGCGAAAGCCGCGTTCCGGGTCAAACTTCTCCACCGCCCGTATCAGGCCCAGGTTGCCCTCTTCGATCAGGTCCAGCAGCGACAACCCGCGATTGACATAGCGCCTGGCGATTTTAACCACCAGTCGCAAGTTACTTTCAATCATGCGTTTTCGCCCGGCAGGATCGCCACTCTGCGACAGACGCGCAAAGTGCACTTCCTCTTCGGGAGAGAGCAATGGAGAAAAGCCGATTTCATTGAGATACAACTGTGTCGCATCGAGCGCACGAGTGTAGTCAATATATTTGTGTTGCTTTACTGCAGCGGAGCTTTTGGATTTGGTGCGAACGGAAGGTGGAGTTGCCCCCTCATTATTCGACATCGAATCCATATCGATTCCGCTCTCCATCAGGAGAACTTCATCGTCGATGTCAAACTCCGGCACTTCTTTACTGAGAGCCATTGTTATAGTCCTTTGGTGAGTTCGACCTCAGGCTCAAGCGGCGCCTTTATCCTTGGCATCGCTGGAACCTGTTCCCTCTACGTGACGGAACAGGCTGGTAACGGATCAACGACGTGGCAGGAATTGCAGCGGATCTACAGGTTTACCTTGTCGGCGAATCTCAAAGTGCAGTTTCACCCGGTCTGTACCAGTTGATCCCATCTCGGCAATTGTCTGTCCGACTTTGACCTGCTGCCCCTCCCGAACCAGTAGCTTACGATTGTGACCATAAGCGCTGACGTAGGTTTCGTTGTGTTTGATGATGACTAATTCGCCGTAGCCCCTTAAGCCACTCCCGGCGTAAACCACCGTCCCATCAGACGCAGCTAAAACAGGCTGTCCCAAATCCCCGGCGATATCAATGCCTTTATTCAAACTACCGTTTGAAGAAAATTTTCCAATGAGAACGCCACTCGAAGGCCAGCCCCAACCTGTCGGCGCAGGGCCTGCGGGCACCGCTGGAACGGGCGCCGGAGCTGGTGCGGGCTTGCCAGCGGGGCTGGAATTGGCACCTGTTGCAGGAGTTGTAGTCGTCGTCGCCGGACGACGAATGACCGTCGTCTTGCTGGAAGAGGAAGCACTGGTTTGGGTGCTGGTCACCACGGTCGCCGGTGCTGTACCAGTACGCCCATCAAAGCGAATGGTTTGCCCCGGATGAATGGTGTAGGGCTCGGCAATGTTGTTACGGGCCGCCAACGCCTTGTAGTCCCAACCGTAGCGAAAGGCGATGGAAAACAGCGTATCGCCGCGACGCACCACATACTGGCCAGTCGTTACAGTCGGACGCTGCGGCGCCGCATTACTGTTGCGATCAACCACACCCACGCTGCTGGACTTGGTGCTGGAGCAACCGACCAACAAGGAACTCAAGACAAGGCCAATCATCAGTCGCTGAAAGCTTGTTGTACCCATACGCTGCGCAATGACTGTGAGACTCACCCGCCGCTCCCTTTCTGGTGTTTGACGATATAGATTGCCTGGCTCAGGCACGAAATGACGCAAGTATAACCGGGTGCCAGCGCTTTACCGCCGGCACAGCGTACGACACAACCAGTGTTTGTTACGGGTCGTAGCCCCACTCATTGACGATCAATACGCCAGTAAGACACAGCCAATCGGAGAGAATTCACCCCGCCCCGAGAAATGCTCAGGCCAGAGGGCCATTGAGCAGGGGCACAAAACGCACTGCTCCCAGGACATGCCGGGCAAAACCGTGTTCTTCACGAATGATCAGCATCAACTGCTGTACCTCGCCAGCGCCGACCGGAATCACCATCCGCCCGCCGGGAGCGAGCTGATCGAGCAGAGCCTGGGGAATATCGGTAGCCACGGCAGTCACGATGATACCGTTATAGGGCGCCAGTGCCGGCCATCCCTCCCAACCATCACCCCAGCGAAACACCACATTGCGCAGGTTAAGCTCCTGCAGGCGCTCCTTGGCCCGATCCTGCAGAACCTTGATCCGCTCAACCGAAAATACCCGCTCCACCAACTGCGACAGTACTGCCGTCTGGTAGCCCGATCCGGTACCGATCTCCATCACCTTGTCCAACGGGCCGGCCTCCAACAGCAGCTCGCTCATGCGTGCCACCATATAGGGCTGGGAGATGGTCTGGTTATGGCCAATAGGTAGCGCCGTGTCTTCATAGGCACGATGGGCCAAGGCCTCATCGACGAACAGATGTCGCGGTGTACGCCGTATGACCTCCAGCACCTGGGGATTGGACAGCCCTTCATCATAAAGCCGCTGGATCAAGCGCTCACGGGTGCGCTGGGAGGTCATGCCGATCCCCCGCCGTAACAGATCGTCTTGCTCGCGGGCCATCAGCGCAGCCCCTCCAACCAGCCATCCAGGCTCCTGAATGCATCATTGAAGGTGCGATCCAGCTGCAATGGCGTGACGGACACGTACCCCTGCATCACGGCATGAAAGTCGGTACCAGGACCGCCATCCTCGGCGTCGCCAGCAGCGGCGATCCAATAGCCGGCCTTGCCGCGAGGGTCCACCACCTTCAGGGGGGCGGCGGCACGGGCTCGATGCCCCAGGCGAGTCAGTTGGATGCCACGAATATGATCGAGAGGCAGGTTGGGAATGTTCACGTTCAACACCGTCCGTGGTGGCAAGTCCAGCAAACCTTGTGCTTGAACCAGCTTGCGCGCGAAATGAGCGGCGGTGGCAAGATTTTCCACCTGCCGCGATACCAGCGAAAAAGCAATGGCCGGGCGTTGCAGGAAGCGCCCTTCCAAGGCCGCAGCAACGGTTCCCGAGTACAGCACATCGTCCCCGAGGTTGGCCCCCAGGTTGATACCCGATACCACCATGTCCGGCTCATGCTCCAACAGGCCATTAAGCCCCAGGTGAACGCAATCGGTGGGCGTGCCGTTGATGCTGATATAGCCATTACCAAGAGTATGCGGGTGCAACGGGCGGTCGAGCGTGAGCGAGCTGCTGGCGCCGCTTTTGTCTTGGTCCGGTGCGATAACCACACATTCGGCGTGATCAGCCAGCGCAGCATGCAGCGCGGCGATACCGGGTGCAGTTACCCCATCATCGTTAGAAATCAGAATACGCATGGGCTGTCCGTCTGCCCTGCCGGCACCAGATCGACGAGCTCGCGCACCAAGGCGGTGGCGAAACATCCGGCCGGAAGGACGAATTCCAGTTGCAGAATATCAGGCACGGGATAATGCCACGTCAAACCGCCAATGGGCAGCCGCAGGATGCGTCGTTCGTGCGCCATACCAGCTTTTATCAACCATTTGCACAACGCTTGCTCGCGATCGGCAACGCCTTGCTCCACTGCCTGGATTGCGCCCCCGGCAGGGGAGTCGCCCTCGCCCCACAACGGCCCGGTGGGATGCAGGTCGAGGATATCCAGCCGCGGGTCCGAACACTCGGGTTGTCCGGCCATGAAAAAGCTGCGGCTGTCGGTGAATGCCAACAAGTCCCCCACTTGCGCTCGCCGCCAACTACCGTCGGCCACTCGCGTTGCCAATACCTGATTGAATACGTAGCTGCGAGCCGTCGAAAGCAATCGCGAACGAACGTTGCGTTGCTCTGGCAAGGCCTCGCGTGCCGCCCAATCACGAGCATCGACCAGGTTACCGCCTTCATGACCGAAACGCTGGGCACCGAAGTAGTTGGGAATCCCCTGCTCGGCGATCAGTTTCAGGCGCTCATCGATGGCCGCGTGATCGGCCTTGAGCTCCGTCAGACGCAAGGTAAAGCCGTTAGCCGCATGGGCTCCGCGCTGCAGCTTGCGCCTGTGGCGCATGGCCTTGAGAATCTTCAGGGTGTGGTTTTCAGCGGCGGCAAGATCCGGATCGGCCTTGCCGGGCAATTGCACACTGAACCACTGACGGGTCAAAGCCTGTCGATCCTTGAGCCCGGCATAGCTGACCGTGCGCAATGGCACCCCGGCCGCCTTGGCGATCCGGCGTGCCGCTTCCTCGGTGTTCAAACCGCGCTTTTCCACCCACAACCACAGGTGCTCGCCATCGCCGCTAAGTGGGATATCGAGGACTTCATCAACCTGGAAATCCTCGGCCGTAGCCTTGAGCACAGCGCTTCCCAGGGCCTCGCCATAGGCCAGTGGGCCCAACAGTTGCAGTTCGTTCATGTGCGTTGCAACAAGGCCACGGAATGTACCGCGATCCCTTCCTCTCGACCGGTGAAGCCAAGCTTCTCGGTGGTCGTCGCCTTGACGTTCACTTGATCGAGCTCGACCTGCAGGTCGGCGGCAATCAAGGCCCGCATGCTTTCTATATGGGGCGCCATCTTCGGAGCCTGGGCAACGATAGTGTTGTCGACATTGCCGACCTTCCAGCCCTTGGCATGGATCAGGGCGACAACATGCCGCAGCAAGACACGGCTGTCGGCCCCCTTGAACTGAGGGTCGGTGTCAGGAAAGTGCTTGCCGATATCGCCCAGCGCGGCGGCGCCCAACAAGGCGTCGCTGAGTGCGTGCAGCAACACATCGCCATCAGAATGGGCCAATAGCCCGGAATGATGGGCGATACGCACACCCCCCAAGGTGATGAACTCGCCCTCAGCGAAACGGTGCACATCGTAGCCGTGGCCAATACGCATAAAAAACGCCCCGAAAAAGTCAGGGCGTGATTCTACCTGCTTTGGCGAGCATTAGGCGTTAAGAGCGCGTGCATGGTGCCGTAGGTGGTCGTCGATGAAACTGGCGATGAAGAAGTAACTGTGGTCGTAGCCCGGCTGCAATCGCAGTGTCAGCGCATGCCCCGCATTCTTCGCCGCCTGTTGCAGGGCCTCGGGCTTGAGCTGGCTCGTCAAGAAATCATCCCGATCGCCTTGATCGACCAGCAGTGGCAGTTTCTCGCTGGCCTCAGAGATCAAGACACTGGCATCCCACTCGCGCCAGCGCGAGCGCTCCTCGCCCAGGTAACGGGAAAATGCCTTCTGTCCCCAGGGGCAATCCATGGGGTTGCTGATGGGGGCAAACGCCGACACCGATTGGTAACGACCTGGATTACGCAACGCACACACCAAGGCTCCGTGCCCGCCCATGGAGTGTCCGCTGATACCTCGCTTGTTCGAGGCGGGAAAATGAGCTTCCACCAGCTCCGGCAGCTCATTGACCACGTAGTCGTGCATCCGATAGTGCTGGGCCCATGGCGCCTGGGTCGCGTTGAGATAGAACCCGGCGCCAAGGCCAAAGTCCCAGGCTCCGTCCGGATCGCCAGGCACCCCGGCACCGCGAGGGCTGGTATCAGGAGCGATGATGATCAGCCCCAACTCTGCCGCCATGCGCTGGGCACCGGCCTTTTGCATGAAGTTCTCGTCGGTGCAGGTCAACCCGGACAACCAATACAGCACCGGTAGCTTGCCACCTTGCTCGGCCTGGGGAGGCAGGTAGACAGCGAACACCATGTCACAGCCCAGCACCTGGGAATGATGCTTGTAGCGTTTATGCCAGCCGCCGAAGCTTTTCTGGCAGGAAAGATTTTCCAGACTCATGGCAGACCTCCAGCCACAAGCCGCAAGCGTCAAGCTGCAAGCAGGTAGCGAACCCTATTGCAGCCCATGGCTTGCAGCTTGACGCCGCTCTTAGAAGTGGATGACCGTACGGATGCTCTTGCCTTCGTGCATCAGGTCGAAAGCCTTGTTGATATCCTCCAGGCCCATGGTATGGGTGATGAAGGTATCCAGCGGGATCTCGCCCTTCTCGGACATTTCCACATAGCTGGGCAGCTCGGAGCGGCCACGTACGCCACCGAATGCCGAGCCGCGCCAGACCCGACCGGTCACCAGTTGGAAGGGACGGGTGGCGATTTCCTGGCCGGCACCGGCCACGCCGATGATCACCGACTCGCCCCAGCCCTTGTGGCAACACTCCAGCGCTGCCCGCATCAGTTGCACGTTGCCGATGCACTCGAAGGAAAAATCCACACCGCCATCGGTGAGATCGACGATCACTTCCTGGATCGGGCGATCGTAGTCTTTGGGGTTGATGCAGTCGGTAGCGCCCAGCTGGCGGGCGATCTCGAACTTGGCCGGGTTGATATCGATGGCGATGATGCGAGATGCCTTGGCCTTCACGGCGCCAATCACCGCCGACAGGCCGATACCACCCAGGCCGAAGATCGCCACGGTGTCACCCGGCTTGACCTTGGCGGTATTGAGCACCGCGCCAATACCCGTGGTCACGCCGCAGCCCAGCAGGCAGACCTTCTCCAGCGGCGCTTCTTTCTGGATCTTGGCCACGGAGATTTCCGGTAGCACGGTGTACTCGGAGAAGGTCGAGGTGCCCATGTAGTGGAAGATCGGCTGGCCTTTGTAGGAGAACCGGGTAGTGCCGTCCGGCATCAGCCCCTTGCCCTGGGTCGCGCGGATCGCCTGGCAGAGGTTGGTCTTGCCCGAGAGGCAGAATTTGCACTTGCCGCATTCCGGGGTGTACAGCGGAATAACGTGGTCCCCCACGGCCACCGAGGTCACGCCCTCGCCCACCGCTTCCACTACTGCGCCACCTTCATGGCCGAGAATCGACGGGAAGATCCCTTCCGGGTCGGCACCCGACAAGGTGTAGGCGTCGGTATGGCAGACCCCGGAAGCCACGACCCGCAACAGCACCTCACCGGCCTTGGGCATGGCGACATCGACTTCAACGATCTCAAGGGGTTTCTTGGCCTCGAAGGCAACGGCAGCGCGCGACTTGATCATCCTGGGTCCTCCAGTGAATAAAAACGAGACAGGGAGTGTAAAACAGCGCCCTGTGAGGGAATAATCCGGACAAAAGCAAAACATTATTGCCATACAGGGATAATCGACATGAACGAAAGCCGCTGGGAAGGCATCGATGAGTTCGTCGCCGTTGCCGAGTGCTGTCAGTTCACCGCAGCAGCGGAGCGCCTTGGAGTCTCCCCCTCCCATATCAGCCGACAGATCGTTCGCCTGGAAGAGCGCCTGCAGACGCGTCTCTTGTACCGCAGCACCCGGCGGGTGACGCTGACCGAGGCCGGTCAGACGTTCTTGCAGCATTGCCAGCGCCTGCAGGATGGACGCGAAGAAGCGCTACGTGCGGTAGGTGACCTGGGCAGCGAACCCAAGGGCATGTTGCGCATGACTTGTGCGGTAGCCTACGGCGAGCGTTTCATCGTGCCGCTGGTGACCAGCTTCATGGGCCTCTACCCACAATTGCGGGTAGATATCGAGCTGAGTAACCGCACCCTGGACCTGGTGCATGAAGGGCTGGACCTGGCGATTCGCCTCGGGCGGCTGCAGGACTCGCGACTGGTGGCCGCAAGGCTGGCGCCACGGCGCATGTACTTGTGTGCTTCGCCGTCTTACCTGGAGCGTTACGGACGCCCCCATAGCCTTTCAGAGTTGAGCCGCCACAATTGCCTGATCGGTAGCTCGGATATCTGGCAACTGGAACTGGACGGTCGGGAGTTCGCGCAGCGGGTGCAAGGCAACTGGCGCTGCAACAGTGGGCAAGCGGTGCTGGATGCTGCTCTGCAGGGGGTCGGACTATGCCAGTTGCCGGATTACTACGTGCTGGAACATCTGCAGAGTGGCGCGTTGATTTCCCTGCTCGAAGCCCATCAGCCGCCCAATACCGCAGTGTGGGCGCTCTACCCGCAACAACGGCACCTGTCGCCCAAGGTGCGCAAGCTGGTGGACTATCTCAAGGAGGGCCTGGCCCGGCGTCCGGAATACCAGGAGCGGTAGACGCAACAGGCTGGCTACAGGGGGGATCAGCGGCGGTTGGCCCAACGCTGGCGCAACCACTCCAGGTCTTCGGGACGTGTGACCTTGAGGTTGTCGGAGCGTCCTTCGATCAGGCGCGGTGCCTGCCCGGCCCACTCCATCGCCGACGCTTCGTCAGTGATCGCGACGTCAGCCACCAGGCTATCGGCCAGGGCTCGATGCAAGGCGCCGAGACGGAACATCTGCGGGGTATAGGCTTGCCAGATCAAGCTGCGATCCACGGTTTCCAGGACCCGGCCATGCTTGTCGATGCGCTTGAGAGTGTCCCGGGCCGGCACTGCGAGCAGGCCACCCACAAGATCGTCAGCCAGCTCAAGCAGTAGCTTGTCCAGGTCTGAGCGGGCTAGGTTCGGTCGTGCCGCATCATGCACCAGCACCCAGTCATCATCGGCTGCCCCCTGGGCATGCAGGTGAAGCAGGGCATTGAGCACTGAGCCAGATCGCTCCGCGCCACCATCGACCCGCTGGATCCGCGCGTCCTGGGCACAAGCCAGGGTCGGCCAGTAGGGATCGTCCGGTGCCACACTGACGACCAGCCCCTTGAGACCGGGGTGGTCGAGAAAGCAGCCGAGGCTGTGTTCGAGAATAGTGCGCCCGCCCAATTGCAGATACTGCTTGGGGCGGTCCGCAGCCATACGGGCACCCACGCCCGCGGCAGGAATCACGGCCCAGAAGGCCGGCGACAACTCGCTCATTGGGCCAACTGGTAGAGGGTCTCGCCCTCCTTGACCATGCCCAGTTCATGACGAGCCCGCTCTTCGACGGTCTCCATGCCCTTCTTCAATTCCATGACTTCCGCATCGAGTACGCGATTACGCTCCAGCAGGCGCTCGTTTTCAGCGTGCTGGTCGGCAATCTGCTGGGTCAGTTCTGCTACCTGGGCCAAGCTGCCATTCCCCACCCACAGGCGGTACTGCAAGCCAGCCAGCAGCAAGAGCAAGACCAGGAACAACCAATTGGGACTGCGCATCGAATATCGGGTATCCAGTGAAAAAAGACAGCCATGCCTACAACTTCGGTCCTACTGATAGCACGAAGCCTGGAAGAACCAGGCTTGTGCTCTTAAGGCATCAGATTAGTGGCAAAAAACTCGCTGTAGCGATTTTCTCGACACAATCCGGTGTCTTTTTACCATCTACTGCTTAGCCGCGAAACTCGCTACGACCGTTGTACTTGGCCTTGCCGTTCAACTGCTCTTCGATACGCAGCAGTTGGTTGTACTTGGATACGCGATCGGAGCGGCACAGCGAACCGGTCTTGATCTGGCCAGCTGCAGTACCCACGGCCAGGTCGGCGATGGTGGAGTCTTCGGTTTCGCCGGAACGGTGGGAGATCACGGCAGTGTAACCAGCGGCCTTGGCCATCTGGATGGCTTCCAGGGTTTCGGTCAGGCTGCCGATCTGGTTGAACTTGATCAGGATGGAGTTGGCGATCTTCTTGTCGATGCCTTCCTTCAGGATCTTGGTGTTGGTCACGAACAGGTCGTCGCCCACCAGTTGCACCTTGTCGCCGATCTTGTCGGTCAGGATCTTCCAGCCAGCCCAGTCGGACTCGTCCAGGCCATCTTCGATGGAGATGATCGGATAGCGCTGGGTCAGGCCCTTGAGGTATTCGGCGAAACCTTCGTTGGTGAACACTTGGCCTTCGCCAGCCAGGTTGTACTTGCCGTCTTCATAGAACTCGCTGGCAGCGCAGTCCAGGGCCAGGGTCACGTCGGTGCCCAGGGTGTAGCCGGCGTTGGCCACGGCTTCGGAGATCACCTTCAGGGCGTCTTCGTTGGAAGCCAGGTTCGGAGCGAAACCGCCTTCGTCACCTACAGCGGTGTTCAGGCCACGAGCCTTCAGCACAGCCTTGAGGTGGTGGAAAATCTCGGTGCCCATGCGCAGACCTTCCGAGAAGGACTTGGCGCCAACCGGCTGCACCATGAACTCCTGAATGTCGACGTTGTTATCGGCGTGCTCGCCACCGTTGATGATGTTCATCATCGGTACCGGCATCGAGTAGACACCAGGGGTACCGTTGAGGTTGGCGATGTGGGCGTACAGCGGCAGGTCCTGGTCCTGGGCGGCGGCCTTGGCGGCAGCCAGGGATACGGCGAGGATCGCGTTGGCGCCCAGGTTGGCCTTGTTCTCGGTACCGTCCAGCTGGATCATCGCCTGGTCCAGCGCCTTCTGGTCGATCGGGTCTTTACCCAGCAACAGGTCGCGGATCGGACCGTTGATGTTGGCTACCGCCTTGAGCACACCCTTGCCCAGGTAGCGGCTCTTGTCGCCATCACGCAGTTCCAGTGCTTCACGGGAACCGGTGGAAGCACCGGACGGAGCGCAAGCGCTGCCGATGATGCCGTTGTCGAGAAGCACGTCCGCTTCGACAGTGGGGTTGCCACGGGAGTCGAGAACTTCACGACCTTTGATGTCGACGATTTTTGCCATTGTTGTAAACACTCCAAAGTTGACGAAAACGACGCAGCTGTAGGAAATCTTCTACCGTCGGCAAGGTAGGGAAAGCAGGCAGTCTTGCAGACGATAAGGCTCAGGCCCGGGGGCCTGAGCAATAATCGTGCGGTACTTTACCGGAGAAACCGGTCTTACGCGGTTTCTACCGTCGGAAAACTCTTGACCAGCTCGTCCAGGGCCTTGAGCTGGGCCAGGAACGGCTCGAGCTTGTCCAACCGCAGGGCGCAAGGGCCATCGCACTTGGCGTTGTCCGGATCCGGATGGGCCTCGAGGAACAGGCCGGCCAGGGACTGGCTCATGCCAGCCTTGGCCAGGTCGGTGACCTGGGCCCGGCGACCGCCGGCCGAATCGGCACGACCACCCGGCATCTGCAGGGCGTGGGTCACATCGAAGAACACCGGGTACTCGAACTGCTTCATGATGCCGAAGCCGAGCATGTCCACCACCAGGTTGTTGTAGCCGAAGCTGGAACCGCGCTCGCAGAGGATCAACTGGTCGTTACCCGCTTCCTCGCACTTGGCCAGGATGTGTTTCATTTCCTGGGGTGCAAGGAACTGGGCCTTCTTGATGTTGATCACTGCGCCGGTCTTGGCCATGGCCACGACCAGGTCGGTCTGACGCGACAGGAAGGCCGGCAACTGGATGATGTCGCATACCTTGGCTACCGGCTCGCACTGGTAAGGCTCATGCACATCGGTGATCACTGGCACGTTGAAGGTCTTCTTGATCTCCTCGAAGATCTTCAGCCCTTCTTCCATGCCCGGACCACGGTACGAGGTCACCGACGAACGGTTGGCCTTGTCGAAGCTGGCCTTGAACACGTAGGGGATACCGAGCTTCTCGGTCACCCGTACATATTCCTCGCAAACCTGCATGGCCATGTCGCGGCTTTCCAGCACGTTCATGCCGCCGAACAGCACCATGGGCTTGTCGTTGGCGATCTCGATGTTGCCTACGCGGATGATCTTCTGCGCCATCAGGTTCACGCCTTCTTCTGGTGTTGAGCCAGGGCCGCCTTGACGAAACCGCTGAACAGCGGGTGACCGTCACGCGGGGTGGAAGTGAACTCCGGGTGGAACTGACAGGCGACGAACCATGGATGATCCTTCGACTCGACCACTTCGACCAGTGCGCCGTCTTCGGAACGGCCCGAAACCACCAGGCCGGCTTCGACCAGTTGCGGCAACAGGACGTTGTTGACTTCGTAGCGGTGACGGTGACGCTCGGTAATCACATCCTTGCCGTAGCAATCGTGGACCTTGGAGCCGGAAGCCAGTTGGCAATCCTGCGCGCCCAGGCGCATGGTGCCGCCCAGGTCGGAGGCTTCGGTGCGGGTCTCGACCGCGCCGGTGGCGTCGGACCATTCGGTGATCAGGCCCACGACCGGATGGCCGCTGGCACGATCGAACTCGGTGGAGTTGGCGTCTTTCCAGCCCATCACGTTACGGGCGAACTCGATGACCGCCACCTGCATGCCGAGGCAGATACCCAGGTACGGAACCTTGTTCTCACGGGCGTATTGCACCGCGGTGATCTTGCCTTCCACGCCACGCAGGCCGAAACCGCCTGGAACCAGGATGGCGTCAGCGCCTTCCAGCAGGCCGGTGCCCTGGTTCTCGATGTCCTCGGAGTCGATGTAGCGCAGGTTGACCTTGGTACGGTTGGTGATGCCGGCGTGGCTCATCGCTTCGATCAGCGACTTGTACGCGTCCAGCAGCTCCATGTACTTGCCGACCATGGCGATGGTGACTTCTTTCTCGGGGTTCAGCTTGGCGTCCACGACCTTGTCCCACTCGGACAGGTCGGCGCTGTTGCACTGTAGGCCGAAGCGCTCGACGACGAAGTCGTCCAGGCCCTGGGCGTGCAGTACGCCAGGAATCTTGTAGATGGTGTCGACGTCTTCCAGGGAGATCACCGCACGCTCTTCAACGTTGGTGAACAGCGCGATCTTGCGACGCGACGAAGCATCGACCGGGTGGTCGGAACGGCAGATCAGCACGTCAGGCTGCAGGCCGATAGAGCGCAGTTCCTTGACCGAGTGCTGGGTTGGCTTGGTCTTGGTCTCGCCAGCGGTGGCGATGTACGGAACCAGGGTCAGGTGCATCAGCATCGCACGCTTGGAACCGACTTCGACCCGCAGTTGGCGAATGGCTTCGAGGAACGGTTGCGACTCGATGTCGCCCACAGTGCCGCCGATCTCTACCAGGGCCACGTCGGCATCGCCGGCGCCCTTGATGATGCGGCGCTTGATTTCGTCGGTGATGTGCGGGATCACCTGGATAGTGGCGCCCAGGTAGTCACCGCGGCGCTCTTTGCGCAGCACGTGCTCGTAGACACGGCCGGTGGTGAAGTTGTTGTTCTGGGTCATGGTCGTGCGGATGAACCGCTCGTAGTGGCCCAGGTCCAGGTCGGTCTCGGCGCCGTCATGGGTGACGAACACTTCACCGTGCTGGAACGGGCTCATGGTGCCCGGGTCGACGTTGATGTACGGGTCCAGCTTGAGCATGGTGACCTTAAGTCCCCGCGCCTCCAGGATGGCCGCCAATGAAGCCGAGGCAATGCCTTTCCCCAATGAAGAAACAACACCGCCCGTGACGAATATGTAGCGCGTCATGAAAAACCCTAGAAGTCTGCGTTAAAGCGGTCAGTGCCGCCGGGGAAAGCGAAGGAAGGCCGAAGCCCCCGATCACCTGCATTAATCACAGTGCATCTTTCAAAAAAACCGCCGCGTTGTGACAGACCGGATGCAAAAACACCGGTACGTTGCTCGCTACACATTTTTTGGAATCGCCCAGCAAAGACTGCTTGGTAATCGGCAACTCCTGCAATTCAGGCGAATCCACAGAAGTTGTATCAAGAAGGGAGCGTAGTCTACCGGAAAGCCCCTTTCAGCTCAAACCTTGATCGCTGGTCGGTGGTCGCCAATGCAATTGCCAGCCTGCCTGGGTATTCGCGCCAGCCATCGGCAGGTTCGCCACCGCCAGCAGTTGATCGCCCGCATACAGCAGCGGCAATCTGCCACGGACGAATCCCGGCACCCTGGCTTCGTTCAACAGCCGCTTGAGATCACGATGACCACGCCCGGCCAGTTGCATGACTTCGCCCCCTTGGCGATAGCGAATGCACAATGCCCCCTCGGGCCTGGGTCCGATCAGCGAGACCTGGCCATTCCCGGGCAACAGCAATGGGCAAGATGGGTCGCTCCATTCAACTCCCCCCCCGACCGGTCGCAGCCAGGGACCGCGAAGCCACCAGACATTTCCCGCAGCACGATGCAATTCGCCATCCGCCAAGCGCCAGATCGGTCGCCCCTCTTCCCGGGCATCGCGCACGCTCTCCCAGCCTCGCCAATGATCGGTATCCGGCAAGCGCGTGAACCCGCTCAACCAGTAGCGCAAGCCATTACGCTGGCGCGCTGGTGATAGTTGCCGCAATGGCTCCAGGGCCAAGGCAGGGAGGCCGAGCCAGGAAAACTCAGGACATTGGGCCGCGCTTGCCAGGTCCATCCGGGCCAACTCGTCGAGCAAGCCCTGGGCCTCGCCAAGGTGCTCGGCGCTACGGCTCATGCTCGCCGCAGCCTGGGGCCAGTGCGCGTGCAGCATGGGCAAGACTTGATGCCTCAGGTAGTTACGCGAGTACCGCTGGTCGGCATTGGAAGGGTCCTCGATCCACTCCAGGCCGTGCTCGGCAGCATAGCGCTCAAGCTCAGCACGTGGCACGTCGAGCAGGGGCCGAAGCAGATGTCCGGCCCCCAGCGAACGACTCCGCGGCATCGCTGCCAACCCGCGGGCTCCGGCGCCTCGCAACAGACGAAACAGCAGGGTCTCGGCCTGGTCGTCCCGATGCTGTGCCATCAGCAGCAGGTCACGGGGAGCCAGGACCTCCTCGAAAGCCGAGTAGCGCGCCTCACGTGCCGCCCGCTCAAGACTGGCACCACCCCGCACCTGCACCCGCACGACTTGCAAAGGAATACCCAGGGCCTCACAGATTGCCTGGCAATGCGGCGGCCAGGCATCGGCCACCCCTTGCAAGCCATGGTGGACATGCACGGCCGAGAGGGGCGGAAGGGAATGTTCGGATGCCAGGCCGGCAAGCACATGCAGCAAAACGGTGGAGTCGAGCCCCCCCGAGAACGCAATGCGCCAGGCAGCGGCTTCACGCCAGGGCGCCAGGTTTCGCAGCACAGTGTTGGAAAGAGAAGTCATCACGCTATCAGGACCTGCATGAGCGATCGGGCAACCTTGCGCTGGTCCCACAAATAACATGGCGCCGTGATCGAGTCGATCAACGGCGCCAGGTTTCCAGCACGCCTACTCCTGCAATGCAGGGTAGCGGTCGATCAGAGACCGTAGCTCATCAAGCGGTCATAACGACGAGCCAGCAAGGTGTCGTTATCCATTTCCTTGAGCATGGCCAGCTGCGAGCTGAGCTCGGCACGGATCAGCGCGGAGGTCGCTGCCGGATCGCGATGAGCACCACCCAGTGGCTCTGCAATCACCTTGTCGACAATGCCCAGGCCCTTGAGACGCTCTGCGGTGATACCCATGGCTTCGGCGGCATCAGGAGCCTTTTCTGCGGTTTTCCACAGGATGGAGGCGCAGCCTTCTGGCGAAATCACCGCATAGGTGGAGTATTGCAGCATGTTCAGTTGGTCACACACACCGATGGCCAAGGCACCGCCGGAACCACCTTCACCGATCACGGTGGCGATGATCGGGGTCTTCAGGCGCGCCATGACCCGCAGGTTCCAGGCAATGGCTTCGCTCTGGTTACGCTCTTCGGCGTCGATGCCTGGATAGGCACCCGGGGTGTCGATAAAAGTCAGGATCGGCATCTTGAAGCGTTCGGCCATTTCCATCAGGCGGCAGGCCTTGCGGTAGCCTTCCGGACGCGGCATGCCGAAGTTGCGGCGAACCTTCTCGCGCACTTCGCGGCCCTTCTGGTGGCCGATGATCATCACCGGCTGCTCGTCCAGGCGGGCAACGCCACCGACGATCGCGGCGTCGTCGGAGAAGTGGCGATCGCCATGCAGCTCGTCGAACTCGGTGAAGATGTGCTGGATGTAGTCCAGGGTGTAGGGACGACGCGGGTGACGCGCCAGACGAGCGATCTGCCAGCTGGTGAGCTTGCCGAAGATGTCCTCGGTCAGGGTCTTGCTCTTGTCCTGCAGGCGGGAGATCTCATCGCCGATATTCAGCGAATTGTCATTACCGACCAAGCGCAACTCTTCGATCTTGGCTTGCAGGTCGGCGATCGGCTGTTCGAAATCAAGAAAATTCGGGTTCATAGGCGTCCGTCTGGGGTCGACATCCAGTGAAGCTGGGGCCGGCCGGTTGTCTGTTCGCGCCCTACCTTAAGGGACAGGCGCGATGAGGTCGATATTAAAAATTCAAGTAACGACGAGGCGCACTGATGGCACCTCACCGTCAACGGTATTGCAGGAAGACGTTGTCTTTCCCGAACTGGTCACGCAAGGCCTGAATCAAGCTGTCCGCCGGGTCGATGCGCCAGGCCTCGCCGAACTGCAGCAGGGTCTTGGCATCGTCGCGACTGTACTCCATGGAAATCGGGCACGCGCCGCGATGGCGCTTGAGCAGATCGCCCAGCCAGCGTAGCTGATCGCCCTTCAGGGCATCGCTGTGGACTTTCAGGCGCAGGCTTTCGGCCAGGTTGGTCCGGGCATCCTCCATGCTCATCACCCGCTTGACCCGCAGGCGCAGGCCACCGGAGAAGTCATCGTTACTGACCTCGCCCTCCACGACCACCATGGCGTCGGTCTGCAGCAGGGCCTGGGCAGCCATGAAGGAGTCGGCGAACAACGAGGCCTCGATCCGCCCGGAACGGTCGTCGAGGGTGATGAAGCCCATCTTGTCGCCCTTCTTGTTCTTCATCACCCGCAGGGCAATGATCATCCCGGCCACGGTCTGGGTGTCGCGCGCCGGCTTCAGGTCAATGATGCGCTGGCGGGCGAAACGACGGATCTCGCCCTCGTACTCGTCGATCGGGTGGCCGGTCAAATACAGGCCCAGGGTGTCCTTCTCGCCCCGCAGGCGTTCCTTGAGGGTCAGTTCGCGAGCCTTGCGGTGGTTGCCATAGACGTCGGCATCCTCCTCGACGAACAACCCGCCGAACAGGTCGGCATGGCCGCTATCGGCGGTCCGGGCAGTCTGTTCGGCCGCCTTGATCGCCTCCTCGAGGGCCGACAGCAATACCGCGCGGTTGCGATCAATATTGGCCTGGTAGGCCTTGAGCTCGTCATGGAAGTAAGGCCCCAGGCGGTCCAGGGCGCCACTGCGGATCAGCGCATCCAGGGTGCGCTTGTTGATGCGCTTGAGGTCGACCCGGTCGCAGAAGTCGAACAGGTCCTTGAACGGACCGCCTTCGGCCCGGGCCTCGACAATCGCTTCCACCGGGCCTTCGCCCACGCCCTTGATCGCCCCCAGGCCATAGACGATACGACCATCGTCGTTGACCGTGAACTTGAAGTCGGAGCTGTTCACATCCGGCGCATCGAGGCGCAGCTTCATGCTGCGCACTTCCTCGATCAGCACGACCACCTTGTCGGTGTTGTGCATATCCGCCGACAGTACCGCGGCCATGAACGGCGCGGGGTAGTGGGTCTTGAGCCAGGCGGTCTGGTAGGAAACCAGGCCATAGGCCGCCGAGTGGGATTTGTTGAAGCCATAACCGGCGAATTTTTCCACCAGGTCGAAAATGTTACCGGCCAGGTCCGCTTCGATGTTGTTGGCTACACAACCCTCGATGAAACCACCGCGCTGCTTGGCCATCTCCTCGGGCTTCTTCTTACCCATGGCTCGACGCAGCATGTCCGCACCACCCAGGGTGTAGCCGGCCATGACCTGAGCGATCTGCATCACCTGTTCCTGGTACAGGATGATGCCGTAGGTGGGCGCCAATACGGGCTTGAGGCCTTCGTACTGATAGTCCGAATGCGGATACGCCAGTTCGGCACGGCCGTGCTTGCGGTTGATGAAGTCGTCCACCATGCCCGATTGCAGAGGGCCCGGACGGAACAGCGCCACCAGTGCGATAAGGTCTTCCAGGCAGTCGGGCTTGAGCTTCTTGATCAGCTCCTTCATGCCGCGGGATTCGAGCTGGAACACGGCCGTGGTCTCGGCCTTCTGCAGCAGCTCGTAGGTTTTCTTGTCATCCAGCGGGATGAAGTCGATGTTGACGTCGGGCAGGTTGCTCTTGGCCTGCTCGCGGTTGATGGTCTCCATCGCCCATTTGATGATGGTCAGGGTCCGCAGGCCGAGGAAGTCGAACTTCACCAGGCCCGCCGCCTCGACGTCGTCCTTGTCGAACTGGGTCACCAGGCCGCCGCCCTCTTCGTCACAGGCGATCGGCGAGAAGTCGGTGAGCTTGGTCGGCGCGATTACCACGCCGCCGGCGTGCTTGCCGGTACCGCGGGTAACCCCTTCGAGCCTCAAGGCCATGTCCCAGATCTCGCGGCCGTCCTCATCGGTCTTGAGGAAGTCGCGCAGCATCTCCTCCTGCTCGTAGGCCTTCTCCAGGGTCATGCCGACCTCGAAGGGGATCATCTTCGACAGACGATCGGCCAGGCCGTAGGATTTACCCTGGACCCGCGCCACGTCGCGCACCACCGCCTTGGCGGCCATGGTGCCGAAGGTGATGATCTGGCTTACCGCGTTGCGCCCATAGGCCTCGGCCACGTAGTCGATCACCCGGTCGCGGCCGTCCATGCAGAAGTCGACGTCGAAGTCGGGCATGGAAATACGTTCAGGGTTGAGGAAACGCTCGAACAGCAGGTCATAGGCCAGCGGGTCGAGGTCGGTGATCTTCAGCACATAGGCCACCAGGGAACCGGCACCCGACCCCCGGCCCGGACCGACGGGGACGTCGTTGTTCTTGGCCCACTTGATGAAGTCCATAACGATCAGGAAGTAACCTGGGAAGCCCATCTGGATGATGATATCCAGCTCGAACTTCAGGCGATCCAGGTAGAGCTGGCGCTTCTCTTCATAGTTGGGCGTGGTGTCCTTGGGCCAGAGCACCGCCAGGCGCTCTTCCAGGCCTTCGTGAGACACGTGGCGCAGGTAATCGTCGATGCCCATGCCGTTGGGCGTCGGGAAGTCAGGGAGGAAGTACTTGCCCAGCTGCACCGTGATATTGCAGCGCTTGGCAATCTCCACGGTGTTTTCCAGCGCCTCTGGCAGGTCGCTGAACAGCTCGGCCATTTCCTCGGCGCTCTTGAGGTATTGCTGGTCGCTGTAATTCTTCGAGCGGCGCGGATCATCCAGGGCACGGCCTTCACCGATGCATACCCGGGTCTCGTGGGCCTCGAAGTCGTCCTGCTTGATGAAACGCACATCGTTGGTCGCCACCAGGGGCGCGCCGATCTTGTCGGCCAGAGCCACCGCACCGTGCAGTTGCTCTTCGTCATTGGGCCGGCTGGTGCGCTGCACTTCCAGGTAGAAGCGATCCGGGAAAACCGCCATCCACTCCAGGGCCAGGGCCTCGGCGACCTGCAGGTCACCATCCACCAGGGCCATGCCGATCTCGCCCTCCTTGGCTGCCGACAGCATGATCAGGCCTTCGGCCGCTTGTGCCACCCACTCGCGCTCGATGATGGTCAGGCCATTGCGCTGGCCCTCGGTAAAGCCACGGGAAATCAGCTCGGTGAGGTTGCGATAGCCCTCGGCGTTCATCGCCAGCAGGCTGATACGGCTGAGGGGGCCGTCCTGATCCTTGCTCGACAGCCACAGGTCGGCACCACAGATCGGCTTGATCCCAGCCCCCATGCTGGTTTTGTAGAACTTGACCAGGGAGCACATGTTGCTCTGGTCAGTGACGGCTACCGCTGGCATGCCCATGCCAGCCAGGGCCTTGACCAACGGCTTGATCCGCACAAGGCCGTCGACCAGGGAAAATTCAGTGTGCAGGCGCAGGTGAACGAATGAAGCCGGCATAGTGATCCTGTAAATAGCGCGAAAACAACAAGGCCCGGACATCGGGCGGTTTAAAGACTCGAACTCGGCGCTACCGCGCAGGCCAACCCGCGTAAACGCTCATCGGCCGAGGCCAGGTGCGCTTTATCGCCAGTGTTTTTCTTGCCGTCGTTCTTGGAGCTTCAAAGCAGCCGGATTGTACCGGGCCTTAATTAAAACATCAGCCTCAGGACTGAACCTGGCCCAGCGCTTCTCGCGCCTCATAGGCCAGACGTACGGGAGCGAAGGAACGCCGGTGAATCGGTGTTGGCCCCAGGCGCGCCAAGGCTTCCAGATGCACAGGCGTCGGGTAACCCTTGTGGCCGCCGATGCCGTACCCTGGGTAGATCAGCTCGAAAGCCGCCATCTCCCGATCGCGGCTGACCTTGGCCAGAATCGACGCCGCGGCGATCGCTGGAACCTTGCTATCGCCCTTGACCACCGCCTCGGCCGGCATCGCCAGCCTTGGGCAACGATTGCCATCGATCATGGCCAGCTTGGGAGTCACGCTCAACCCCTCGACCGCCCGCTGCATGGCCAGCATCGTGGCGTGGAGGATGTTCAGCTCATCGATTTCCTCGACTTCCGCCCGCGCAATGCACCAGCTCAGAGCTTTTTCGCAAATCTCGTCGAACAACTGCTCACGACGGGCCTCGGTGAGCTTCTTGGAATCGTTGAGACCGAGAATCGGCCGCTTCGGATCGAGAATCACCGCCGCCGTAACCACCGCCCCACACAGCGGGCCACGCCCGACTTCATCGACACCGGCGACCAGGTCTTCGGCATCAGCGACCAGGGTGAAATCCAGCCCCATCTGCATCTTGGAGTTGCTCATTGGGCTTTACCTATCAGTCCGAGTACCGCTTGTGCGGCCTGGTTGGATGCATCTCGCCGCAAGGTGCGCTGAATCTGGTCGAAACCGCTGGTCTGCTCCTGGCCCCCATCGATCAATGGCAACAGCGTCGCAGCCAGGGCGTCGGCCGTCGCATCGTCTTGCAGCAATTCAGGCACCAGCAAGCGCTGGGCCAGAAGGTTCGGCAAGGAAATATAGGGGCTCTTGACCATGCGCTTGAGAATCCAGAACGTCAGCGGCGCCAGACGATAGGCCACCACCATCGGTCGCTTGTAGAGCAGGGCTTCGAGCGTCGCGGTACCAGAGGCAATCAGCACGGCATCACAAGCTGCCAACGCCTTGTGCGACTGCCCATCGAGCAGGGTCAATGGCAGGTCGCGCCCCGCCAGCATCTCTTCCAACTGCGCACGACGCTGGGCGTTGGCACATGGCAAGATGAAGTGCACGCCAGGGCGCAAGGCCAGCAGGCGCTGGGCAGCATCCAGGAACAGGCTGCCCAGGCGCCCGACTTCGCCGCCCCGACTGCCGGGCATCAGAGCCACCAAGGGGCCCTCGGGCAATTCCAGTTCAGCACGAGCCCCGGCACGATCCGCATCCAGAGGAATGGCATCGGCCAGCGAGTGGCCAACGAATTTCACCGGCACGCCTTTCTCTTCGTAGAACTTGGCCTCGAAAGGAAACAAGGTCAGCATCAGATCGCAACCCTCGCGGATCTTCAGCACCCGTTTCTGCCGCCAGGCCCACACCGACGGGCTCACATAGTGCACCGTCTTGATCCCGGCCTGACGCAGCTTGAGCTCGATGTTCAGGGTGAAGTCCGGTGCGTCGATACCGATGAACACATCCGGCTTTTCTGCAATCAGTGTCTGGACCAGCTTCTTGCGCCGCGCCAGCAGTTCACGCAGGCGCCCGAGAACTTCCACCAGCCCCATGACCGCCAGGCGCTCCATGGGGAAATAGGAAACAAGCCCCTCGGCCTCCATCAACGGACCACCGACACCGATGAACTCCACCGCCGGATGCTGGGCCTTGAGGGCGCGCATGAGACCGGCGCCGAGAATGTCGCCGGAAGCTTCGCCAGCTACCAGCGCAATACGCAGAGTGCTCATGATTAGCGGGTGATGCCGCGGGTCGAAGACTGGATCGAGTCACGAAACAGTGCGACCTCAGGATACAGCTCGGCCGACTCGGCCAATTCGGCCAGGGCCTGGTCCACCGTCAGCCCCTGGCGATAGACCACCTTGTAGGCGCGACGCAGGGCGTGGATCGAATCATCGCTGAAACCACGACGGCGCATGCCTTCGAAGTTCATGCTGCGGGCTTCGGCCGGGTTGCCGAACACGGTGACGAACGCCGGGACGTCCTTGCCGATGGCGGTACCCATGCCGGAAAAGCTGTGGGCACCGATGTGGCAGTACTGATGCACCAGGGTGAAACCGGAAAGAATCGCCCAGTCATCCACATGCACGTGGCCGGCCAATGCGGTGTTGTTGACCAGGATGCAATGGTTGCCGATCACACTGTCGTGGCCGATGTGGGCATAGGCCATGATCAGGTTGTGGTCGCCCAGGGTGGTCTCGCAACGGTCCTGGATGGTGCCACGGTGAATGGTTACGCCTTCGCGGATCACGTTGTGATCGCCAATCACCAGGCGAGTTTCCTCACCCTTGTACTTAAGGTCGGGCGTATCCTCGCCTACCGATGAAAACTGGTAGATGCGATTGTGCTTGCCGATCCGGGTTGGCCCCTTGAGAACCACATGGGGCCCGATCACTGTACCCTCGCCGATTTCCACACCAGCGCCGACGATCGACCATGGGCCAACCTCAACGTCGTCGGCCAGGATGGCCGTCGGATCGATGATTGCGCGAGGGTCAATCAAACTCATAGTTTGCGTTCCGCACAAATGATCTCGGCGGAACAAACGGGCTTGCCATCAACCGATGCCTGGCACTCGAACTTCCAGATCTGGCGCTTGCAGCTAATGAACTTGGCTTCGAGGATCAGTTGATCGCCCGGCAGTACCGGCTGGCGGAAGCGCAGCTTATCGGAGCCTACGAAGTAGTAGAGGGTGCCATCAGCCGGCTTCACGTCGAGCATCTTGAAACCAAGAATGCCCGCAGCCTGGGCCATCGCCTCGATGATCAGCACGCCCGGCATGATCGGGTGCGCAGGGAAGTGGCCATTGAAGAATGGCTCGTTGATGCTGACATTCTTGTAGGCACGAATGCTCTTGCCCTCAACATCCAGGTCCACCACCCGATCCACCAACAGGAAAGGGTAACGGTGAGGCAAGTATTCGCGAATCTCGTTGATGTCCATCATTTCGGGGGGAAGCCTGTAGTAAAGATTGGGAGCACGCGGTTAACGCACGCTCCTCTAGCAAATCAAGGAGGCAGTCTAGCGGCTGTGCACACTTGATGTGGAAATGGTATCAGCCATCTGATGAAGCATTGCCGTCGGGGGTCACGTCCCCAACACGCTTTTCCAACTGGCGCAAACGCCGCGCAAGATCGTCGAGCTGACGGATGCGTGCCGCGCTTTTGCGCCACTCGGCAGCCGGTTGCATGGCTGTACCGGAAGAGTAGGCACCCGGCTCGGTAATCGAGTGGGTCACCATGGTCATCCCGGTGAGGAACACGTTGTCACAGATTTCAATATGCCCAACCAGGCCGACGCCGCCAGCAAGCATACAGTGCTTGCCAATCTTGGTACTGCCGGAGATGCCTACGCACGCAGCCATCGCAGTGTGATCACCGACCTGGACGTTGTGAGCGATCTGGATCTGGTTGTCGAGCTTCACACCGTTGCCGATGATGGTATCGGCCAGGGCACCACGGTCGATGGCCGTGTTGACGCCGATTTCCACATCATCGCCGATGGTCACGCCGCCGACCTGGGCAATCTTGTGCCAGATGCCCTTGGAGTTGGCAAAGCCGAAGCCTTCACCACCCAGTACGGCCCCGGATTGGATGACCACGCGCTTGCCGATGCGCACATCGTGATACAAGGTCACGCGCGGCGCCAACCAGCCACCTTCGCCGATCACGCTACGAGCACCAATCACGCAATGAGCGCCGATGGTTACGTCGGCCGCAATCTGAGCGCCGCTCTCGATCACTACGAACGCACCAACGCTGGCTGTCGGGTCCACCACGGCATCAGCCGCGACTACCGCCGAGGGATGAATGCCGGCTGGCGCCTTGGGCTTGGGATCGAACAGGTGGGAAACACGGGCATAAGACAGGTAAGGGTCCGCCACCACCAGTGCATCACCGGAATAGGACTGCGCTTCGGCTTCCTTCAACAACACAGCACCGGCCTGACTATCGGCCAGATACTTGCGGTATTGGGGATTTGCCAAAAAGCTCAATTGAGCTGGGCCGGCTTCCTGCAAGGTAGCCAGCCCAGTGATTTCCTTTTCCCCGTTGCCATGCAAGGTGGCACCGAGGAACTCGGCCAACTGGCCGAGTTTCATGGTTACAGTCATGTCTTACTTCAGCTGATTCATGCGCTCGATAACTTGGCGAGTGATGTCGTACTGAGGCTTGACATCAATCACTGCGCCACGCTCGAAGACCAGGTCGAAACCGCCCTTCTTGATGACTTCTTCAACAGCGCTGTCCAGCTTTGGCTTGAGCTGCTTGAGCATCTCGCGGTCAGCCACGGCCTTGGCTTCGTTCAGTTCCTTGGATTGGAACTGGAAGTCGCGGGCCTTCTGCTTGAATTCGAGCTCCAGGCGCTCACGCTCGCCTTGCTGCATCTTGTCGCCACCGGCCACCAGACGATCCTGGATGCCCTTGGCACTGCTTTCCAGGGTCTTGAGCTTGTTCAGCTGAGGACCGAACTTCTTCTCGGCATCCACGGCGTACTTCTTCGCTGCGTCCGATTCCAACAGGGCCATCTGATAGTTCAGGACGGCGATTTTCATTTCGGCAAATGCCGGGCTCGCGACCAGAACGGAGGCCAGGAGAACCAATTGAGTCAACTTACGCACGATGCACTCCTACAAAATCCATTGTCGTTATCTTGGGTCAGGCGCTTAGAAGGTCTGGCCGAGAGAGAATTGGAACACCTGAGTTTCAGCGTCGTCCGGTTTCTTGATTGGCATCGCCAGGGCAAAACTCAATGGCCCCAGAGCGGTTACCCAAGTCACACCGACACCCACCGAGCTGGCCAGGTTGGTGAAGCTGATATCGTCGCACTTACGTTTCAGGTTCGACGAAGGGATGGTGTTGGACGTGCTCTCGCAACGAGAGTCGAAGACGTTACCCACATCCCAGAACAACGAGGTACGCAGGGAACGCTGATCCTTGACGAACGGCAGCGGGAACAACAACTCGGCGCCGCCCTGGATCAACACGTTACCACCGAACGGCAACGGATCCTGATCCGAATCATTGATTGTCCCGGCGTTACCAGTCACACCCACACCACGGCTAGGCGTACTGCGCGGACCCAGGGTGCTGTCCTTGAAACCACGAACCGAGTTGAAACCACCGGCATAGTAGTTCTCGTAGAACGGCAAGCCCTTGGTATCGCCAAAGCCATCGCCATAACCCAGCTCGGTATGGAAACGCATGGTGTAGTTGTCGCTCAACGGAGTGAACAACTGGCCACGGTAATCGAGCTTGAAGAACGACAGGTCACTACCCGGCGTCGTGGTTTCCAGCACCAGGCTTTGCGAGTGACCGCGAGTCGCCAGTACGCCTTTGTTCAGGGTCGACTCGGACCAGCCGGCAGACGCCTTGAAGTTCAGGTAGCTCTTGCCCTGCTTGTTCACGAAGTCGAAGATTTCGTCGACGGTGTAACGACCCGTCTTGATCTTGTCTTGCTGCGCGCTAAGACCGAAGGTCAGGCGCGAAGTCTCGCTGATCGGGTAGCCCACATTGACGCCGGCACCCAGGCTGTCCACCGCATAGCTGGCTATGTCGGAATTAAGTTCCTTGTAGTCGGTGGTGCGATAGAAAGCGTTGTAGCCCAGGCTCACGCCATCGGCAGTCCAGTAGGGGTCGACATAACCGAAGTTGTAGCGGCTCTGGTACTCACTGCGGGTCAGACCGATGCTGACCTTGTTACCGGTACCCAGGAAGTTGTTCTGGGTGATGGAACCACCGAGGATCAGACCAGCGCTCTGGGCGAAACCGACACTGGCGGTGATCGAACCGGAGGCCTGTTCTTCCACGGCATAGTTGACATCGACCTGATCGTCGACACCCGGAACAGCCGGAGTCTCGACGTTGACTTCCTTGAAGAAGCCCAGGCGCTCAAGACGGGTCTTGGACTGGTCGATCAGGTAGGTCGATGCCCAGCCCCCTTCCATCTGACGCATTTCCCGACGCAGCACTTCGTCCTCGGACTTGGTATTGCCGCGGAAGTTGATGCGATTGACATAGGCACGCTTGCCTGGATCCACCACGAAGGTGATATCGACGGTGTGATCGTCATCGTGAGGCTGCGGCACGCCGTTGACGTTGGCGAAGGTGTAGCCATCGTTACCCAGGCGACGGGTAATCAACTCGGAAGTGGTGGTCATCAGCTTGCGCGAGAACACCTGCCCTTTCTCTACCAGCAACAGCGCCTTGACCTGGTCTTCAGGCACTTTCAGGTCACCGCTGAGCTTGACGTCACGAACGCTGTACTTCTCGCCTTCGTTGATATTGACGGTGATGTAGACGTGTTTTTTATCCGGGGTGATGGACACCTGGGTCGAAGCGATATCCATGTTGATATAGCCACGGTCCAGGTAGTAGGAACGCAGGCGCTCCAAGTCACCGGAAAGCTTTTCACGGGCATACTTGTCATCGTTCTTGAAGAACGACAACCAGTTGGTGGTCTTGAGTTCAAAGAGGCCGATCAGGTCTTCGTCGGGGAAAACGGTGTTGCCCACCACGTTGATGTGTTGGATGGCCGCGACGGTGCCTTCATTGATCTTGACCTTCAGGCCGACACGGTTGCGTGGCTGCGGAACCACCTCGGTTTCAACGGTAGCCGAGTAACGTCCCTGGGCGACATATTGACGCTGCAGCTCGTTACGCACCCCTTCGAGGGTCGCACGCTGGAAGATCTCGCCTTCGGCCAGGCCAGACTGTTTCAAGCCTTTCATCAGGTCTTCGGTAGAGATCGCCTTGTTGCCTTCGATCTCGATACTGGCGACCGATGGTCGCTCCACTACCGTGATGACCAGGACATTGCCCTCACGCCCCAGTTGGATGTCTTGAAAGAAACCGGTCTTGAACAGCGCACGAGTGGATTCCACCAGGCGACGGTCGTCCGCCTGTTCGCCGACGTTCAACGGCAAGGCACCAAAGACGCTACCCGCGGAAACGCGCTGAAGGCCGTTGACGCGAATATCGGAGATAGTGAAGGACTCGGCGTGAACTTCGGCGATCATCAATACGGAGAGAACCGCAGTTAGCAGCAGACGTTTCATGAAGTCCTTTCTTATTCCAACTGGCAATAAACAAACTGCCGCAAAATGCGGCAGATTCGCAATTCAGCGAAGCATTACAGACGACCCAGATCGTTGACCAGAGCAAGCAGCATGACTCCGACCACCAAGCTGATACCGATCTGTACCCCCCAACCTTGCACCCGATCCGACAAGGGACGACCACGCGCCCACTCGATCAGATAAAACAGCAAATGCCCCCCATCCAACACCGGGATGGGCAACAAATTCAGAACGCCCAGGCTAATACTCAGATAAGCAAGGAAATTCAAGAAATCAGCAATGCCCGACTGGGCAGAAGCGCCCGCCACTTTAGCAATGGTTATCGGTCCACTCAAGTTTTTTACCGAGAGCTCGCCGAACAACATTTTCTTCAGAGATTCGAGGGTCAGGACACTCATGGTCCAAGTACGCCGGGCACCTTCGCCGATCGCCTCGATCGGCCCATAACTGACCTCGCGAAGCATCTGTGGCGGCCAATCCACGGCCTTCACACCAGCGCCCAAGTATCCATTTGGCGCCTTGCTTTCGCCGCGACTGGACAGGGTTACAGGGATGTCGAGTTGAGCGCCATCGCGCTCGACATGCAGCACGACTTTGGCATCCGGGCGCACGCGCACCCAATCGACGACCTGCTGCCAGTCATCCAGGGGCTTGCCATCAAGCGCCAGCAGGCGATCGCCTGTTTTCAGACCAGCGGCCTGGGCCGGCCCTTTCGGGTCCAGCTCCGCCAGGACCGGCGGCAAGGCAGGACGCCAAGGACGAATCCCCAGGGAACGAATCGGATCCGGCTCATCGGCTCCCTTGAGCCATTTGTCCAGAACCAGTTGGCGCGACGAATCCGCGGTAGCCCCTTGCTCCCGGACCACCAACTGCAAGGTTCCACTCTCGCCAAGACGCCGTACCAGCTGCAGGTTCACCGCCGCCCAACCGGAAGTTGGCTCACCGTCGATGGAGACGATTTCCTGACCTGAGCTCAAACCAGCCTTATCGGCGAGACTACCGATCTCGACCTCGCCAATGACCGGCTTGACCTGCTGGCTGCCCAGCATCGCCAGGGCCCAGAAGAAAACCAGCGCCAGGAGGAAGTTGGCAATGGGGCCGGCAGCGACAATAGCGATACGCTGACGAACGGACTTGCGATTGAAGGCTTGGTCGAGCTCACCGACGGGCACTTCACCCTCACGTTCGTCCAGCATCTTCACGTAGCCACCCAGGGGGATGGCGGCGATAACGAACTCGGTACCCTGACGATCGCTCCAGCGAACCAGAGGCATGCCGAAGCCCACGGAGAAACGCAGCACCTTGACGCCACAACGCCGGGCGACCCAGAAGTGACCGAATTCATGGAAGGTGACCAGCACGCCCAGGGCTACCAGGGTGCCGATAATCATATAGAGAGCGCTCATCTACTTTCTCCGCAATCCTATTCGCCGTCACTCGTGCGGGTCGCGAATCCTATCGCCCGTTACGTTGCAGCCATTGTTCAGCCAGGACCCGAGCCTTGGCGTCCGCCGCGAATACTGCGTCCAGCTCATTGACTGCGACCGCAGCCTCGCGGCTCAAAACCTCGTCGATGATACTCGCGATTTCCAGATAACGAATACGCTGATCGAGAAACGCCGAGACAGCCACCTCGTTGGCGGCATTCAACATTGCCGGCGCACTGCCCCCGGCCTCGGCCGCCTGGCGCGCCAGGCGCAGACAAGGGAAGCGCTGCTCGTCAGGCACTTGGAAATCCAGGCGCGCAATGGCGAACAGATCCAACGGTGCCACCCCGGAGTCAATACGTTCCGGCCAGGCCAGGGCATTGGCGATCGGGGTGCGCATATCAGGATTCCCCAACTGCGCCAGCACCGACCCATCGACATAATCCACCAGCGAGTGGATCACACTTTGCGGGTGCACGACCACCTCGACCTGTGCAGGACGAGCATCGAACAGCCAGCAAGCCTCGATCAGCTCCAGGCCCTTGTTCATCATGCTTGCCGAATCCACCGAGATCTTGCGCCCCATGGACCAGTTCGGATGGGCACAAGCCTGCTCCGGCGAAACGTGCTCAAGCTCGGCCAGTGGAGTCTGGCGAAATGGGCCGCCCGACGCGGTCAGGAGAATCCTCCGCACGCCAACCTGACTCAAACCACGGGAAAAGTCTGCTGGCATGCATTGAAAGATCGCGTTGTGTTCACTGTCGATCGGCAGCAGCACCGAACCGCTGCGCTTTACCGCCTGCATGAACAACGCGCCGGACATCACCAGCGCTTCTTTATTGGCCAGAAGGATCTTCTTGCCCGCGTGCACGGCCGCCAGAGTCGGGCGCAAGCCTGCAGCACCGACAATCGCAGCCATCACGGCATCGACTTCGGGGTCAGCTGCGACATCACAAAGCCCCTGCTCGCCTACCAACACACCCGTTGGCAAACCGGCCGCCCGCAACCCCTCCTCCAGGAGCCTGGCTGCCGCCGCATCAGGCACCACCGCGTAACGGGGTTCATGACGTACACATAGCGCCAACAACTCGGCCAGACGGCTGAAACCTGTTAGAGCGAACACCCGATAACGGTCAGGATGACGAGCGATGACATCCAGCGTACTCAGGCCAATGGAGCCGGTGGCCCCCAGCACGGTAATCTGTTGCACGGCATTCACGGCGCAGCCATCCACAGCAGCACGGCAAATACCGGGATAGCTGCCGTCAGGCTGTCAATACGATCCAGGACACCGCCATGACCCGGCAGCAGGTTGCTGCTGTCCTTGATACCAGCCTGGCGCTTGAACATGCTCTCGGTCAGGTCGCCGACCACCGAGATGAAGACCACCACAGCCGCCCCCAGCAACCCCATGAAGAGCTGCGCAAAACTCCAACCACGCACCAAGCCGACCACTGCGGTGATCACCAGGCACAAGGCCAGGCCTCCATACACACCTTCCCAGCTTTTGCCTGGGCTGACTTGCGGGGCCAGCTTGCGCCTGCCAAAGGCCTTGCCCGAAAAATAGGCACCGATATCCGCCCCCCAGACCAGTACCATGACCGCCATGATCAACCAGTTACCCATAGGAAGCTGCTTGATGAAGACCAACCCCTGCCAGGCCGGCAACAGGATCAACAGGCCGATCAGCAGCTTGGGGGCTGCGCCAGACCACTGCTCGCGAGTGCGCGGATAGGTCAGCACCAGGAACGTCGCCACTCCCCACCACAGCACCGCCGCTCCCAAAACCCAAGGCGCAACGCCCGGAACCAGGTGCATCAGGAACAGCAAGGCCGCCACCACCAGCGCATAGAGCACTCGAGCCGGCTGCGCGTCAAAACCTGCCAGGCGCGCCCACTCCCAGCCTCCCAGAGCCACGACCAAGCCAATGAACAAGGCAAAGCTGGACCCTTCGAGCAGGAAAAAACCGCACAAGGCGATTGGCAGCAAAACCAGCGCAGTAATGATTCGTTGTTTAAGCATTAACTCCGGGCTCCAGCCTCGACCTGCTCGCTCGTCTTACCGAAGCGCCGCTGGCGAGATGCGTAATCGGCCAGCGCATCGCGCATGGCATCGTGTTTGAAGTCCGGCCAGAACAGGTCGGAGAAGTACAACTCGGCATAAGCCAGCTGCCACAACAGGAAGTTGCTGATGCGGCGCTCGCCGCCGGTACGGATACACAAGTCCGGCAGCGGCAGGTCGCCAGTGGCCAGACAGGTCTGCAGCAGTCCCGGGGTAATGTCTTCCGGGCGCAAATGACCGGCCTGGACCTCACGCGCCAGGCGCTGGGCAGCCTGGGCGATATCCCACTGCCCACCGTAATTGGCAGCGATCTGCAGGATAAAACGATCACTGCCAGCCGTAATGGCTTCAGCTTCACGCATCGCAGCCTGCAGCTCAGGGTGAAAGCGCGAACGGTCGCCAATGATCCGCAGGCTGATGTTGTTGTCGTTGAGGCGCTTGGCCTCACGACGCAACGCCTTGAAGAACAGGTCCATCAAGGCGCTGACCTCATCAGCTGGGCGCTGCCAGTTTTCACTGGAAAAGGCAAACAGGGTCAGAACCTCGACCTTGGCCTCGGCACACACTTCGATGACTGCACGTACCGCGTCAACACCCGCCTTGTGCCCGGCAACGCCCGGCATGAAGCGTTTTTTTGCCCAGCGGTTGTTTCCGTCCATGATGATCGCGACGTGGCGCGGCACCGAAGACGGCACAGGCTGTTTGGTCTTTTCCATGAAAACGTCCTGATCCTTATACGGCCATCAGGTCTTTTTCTTTTTCCTCGGTCGCCTTGGCGATCTGGCCCTCGAACTCCTTGATCAGCTTGTCGATTTCGGCACCTGCGCGGCGCTCCTCGTCCTCACTGATAGCCTTGTCCTTGGACAGTTTCTTCAGCTCGCCCAAGGCATCGCGGCGAATGTTGCGCACTGCAACCCGGGCATCCTCAGCGGCGGCACGCGCCTGCCTGGTGAAGCCCTTGCGGGTCTCCTCGGTCAGCGGCGCCATCTTGATCAGCAGCAGCTCACCCAGGTTGGTCGGGTTGAGGTTCAGGCCGGCACTGCCAATGGCCTTGTCGATCGCCCCCAGCATGTTGCGCTCGAATGGCACGACCTGCAGGGTTTGGGAATCTTTTACAGTAACGTTGGCGACGCCGCTCAACGGAGTGTCGGCACCATAATAAGGCACCATCACGCTGCCCAGGATGCTTGGATGCGCCTTGCCAGTACGGATCTGGCCAAATGCATGGGCCAGGGACTCCAAGGACTTCTTCATGCGCTCCTGAGCGTCTTTCTTGATTTCGTTGATCATTGTTCGCCTTCCTCGATCAGGGTTCCTTCAGCGCCACCATGCACGATGTTCAGCAGGGCGCCGGGCTTGTTCATGTTAAATACGCGCAATGGCATCTTGTGGTCGCGGCACAGGCAGATAGCCGTCAGGTCCATCACGCCCAGCTTGCGATCCAGCACTTCATCGTAAGTCAGATGATCGAACTTCTCGGCATGCGGGTCTTTGAACGGATCTGCGGTGTAAACACCATCGACCTTGGTGGCCTTGAGCACGACATCGGCGTCGATCTCAATGGCCCGCAGGCAGGCTGCAGAGTCGGTGGTAAAGAACGGGTTACCAGTACCAGCCGCGAAAATTACCACCTCTTTGGAGTTCAGGTGGCGCATCGCCTTGCGACGGTCATAGTGATCGGTCACGCCAACCATGGAAATAGCCGACATCACGATGGCCGAGATATTCGCACGTTCCAGCGCATCGCGCATGGCCAGGCCGTTCATCACGGTGGCCAGCATTCCCATATGGTCACCGGTGACCCGATCCATACCGGCAGCACTCAAGGCGGCACCACGGAACAGGTTGCCACCACCAATCACCAGGCCGACCTGGACGCCGATGCCAACCAGTTGACCGACCTCCAACGCCATGCGATCCAGCACCTTGGGGTCGATCCCGAACTCTTCCGAGCCCATCAGGGCCTCGCCGCTAAGCTTGAGTAGAATGCGTTTATAGCGAGCTTGATAACCACTGCCCTGCTGAGCCATTGCGAATCTCTCCTGCGGCGTATTTAAAAAATTCTTTGCGGACTGTTTTCAGTCAGCTTTCACTCTAGCTTGACGCTGTCACAGCGCCATCAGAACACGACTTTGCGGGCCGGTTCCGGGAGCGGGAAACTAAATTGCCCCGCCCATTTGAAAAGAGGCTGCGCGCGTGAGCGGGCAGCCTCTTTCGGGCGACAGTTGTAAAACCGTCTTACTGTTGCTTGGCAGCAGCCAGTTGTGCAGCAACTTCTTCGGCGAAGTTGTCTTCTTTCTTCTCGATGCCTTCGCCTACGGCGAAGCGAGTGAAGGAAACGATTTCAGCGCCGCCTTTCTTGGCCAGAGCACCAACGGTGACTTCTGGATCCTTGACGAAAGCTTGCTCAACCAGGCTGGCCTCGGCCAGGAACTTGCTGATACGACCAGCGATCATTTTTTCAACGATGTCGGCTGGCTTGCCTTTCATCTTGTCTTCGTTCAGCTGCAGGAAGACGCCTTTTTCGCGCTCGATGGCTTCGGCGGAAACTTGCGATGGCAGCAGGAACTCAGGGTTGCTGGCAGCTACGTGCATGGCGATGTCTTTGGCCAGTTCTACGGAACCGCCTTTCAGGACAACCGCAACACCGATCTTGTTACCGTGCAGGTAAGTACCGACCACGTCACCTTCAACGCGAGCCAGACGACGGATGTTGACGTTTTCGCCAGTCTTGCCAACCAGGATCAGGCGATCAGCTTCTTGAGCTTCGATCAGCGGAGCTGCATCGGTCAGCTTGTCAGCGAAGGCTTTTTCAACGCTGGCAGCGACGAATGCCTTGAAGTCATCCTGCAGAGCCAGGAAGTCGGTCTGCGAGTTAACTTCCAGCAGAACGGCGGCTTTACCGTCGTCCTTGATGGCGATAGCGCCTTCAGCAGCAACGTTGCCTGCTTTCTTGGCAGCCTTGATCGCGCCGGAAGCACGCATGTCATCAATGGCTTTCTCGATGTCGCCGCCAGCCTTGGTCAAGGCTTTCTTGCAGTCCATCATGCCTTCGCCGGTACGCTCGCGCAGTTCTTTAACCAGCGCTGCAGTAATCTCTGCCATTTTCAAAATCCTCTTGGATAGGTTTTCAACCATTCCACCCGATCGAACGGGCGCTCAATTCTTGGGCACTACCCCGAATCACTTCATAGCAGCCGCGCATTACAGAAACTGTCGGGGCGCTACGACGAAATGATTTTCGAGTTGGCAAAAAGGGGGCCAAGCCCCCTTTTTGCGTACTGAGTAAACGCTAAGCGTCAGTTACTCAGGCTTCAGCCGCCGGTGCTGCAGCTTCTTCGAACACTTCGGTGCCGCCAGCAACGTTGTTGCGACCACGGATCACGGCATCAGCCATCGAACCCATGTACAGCTGGATGGCGCGAATGGCGTCATCGTTACCTGGGATGATGTAGTCAACGCCTTCTGGGCTGCTGTTGGTATCGACAACGCCGATGACCGGGATACCCAGCTTGTTGGCTTCGGTGATCGCGATGCGCTCGTGATCAACGTCGATTACGAACAGCGCGTCAGGCAGACCGCCCATGTCCTTGATACCACCCAGGGAACGATCCAGCTTTTCCAGATCGCGAGAGCGCATCAGCGCCTCTTTCTTGGTCAGCTTGGCGAAAGTACCGTCTTCAGCCTGGACTTCGAGGTCACGCAGACGCTTGATCGAGGCACGGATGGTCTTGTAGTTGGTCAGCATGCCGCCCAACCAGCGGTGATCGACGTACGGCGAACCGCAACGTGCTGCTTCTTCAGCAACGATCTTGCCAGCGGAACGCTTGGTGCCGACGAACAGAATCTTGTTCTTGCCCTGGGCCAGACGCTCTACGAAGGTCAGAGCCTCGTTGAACATTGGCAGGGTTTTTTCCAGGTTGATGATGTGAATCTTGTTGCGCGCGCCGAAAATGTACTTGCCCATTTTCGGATTCCAGTAACGGGTTTGGTGACCGAAGTGCACACCGGCCTTCAGCATATCGCGCATGTTGACTTGGGACATGATAGTTCCTTAATAAGTCGGGTTAGGCCTCCACGTATCCCAATGACCAACCAACAGCTTAGGCTGAGGGCACCCAGGTCATCGTGTCGACACGTGTGTGGGTTTGTGCTTTTCGAGGTCATCCCCGGAAAGCGGCGCATTTTATACCACAGCAAGGGCGAAAACGGAACCCGGATTCACACCCACCGATCAGCCTGTTCTTTTGCACGGCCATTGGGTTCGCCTCAAATGCAACACTGTATAGAAGCAAGCGCCGGCAGAACCTCAGATTTAGGCCGTGCCTCTGTTAGAATCTCATCTTTGCGGCTTCTGAAACCTCGCTGTCCAGTCTCGGGCCGAGCCTTGGGCAGGCGAGTTTTCTAGCCATTCCGTGTTTACCGCGCCCTGAGCGTCAAGAGAGCCTGTATGACCGTCACCCTCAAAACTCCCGAGGACATCGCTAAAATGCGTGTCGCCGGCAAACTGGCCGCCGAAGTGCTGGAAATGATTGCCGAGCATGTCAAACCCGGCGTCACCACCGAAGAACTGGACCGCATCTGCCACGACTACATCGTCAACGTGCAGGGTGCGATCCCGGCCCCCCTGAACTACAAGGGCTTCCCGAAGTCCATCTGCACCTCGATCAACCACGTGGTGTGCCACGGTATTCCCAACGAGAAGCCGCTGAAGGACGGTGACACCCTGAACATCGATGTCACCGTCATCAAGGACGGCTACCACGGTGACACCAGCCGTATGTTCCACGTCGGCACCGTACCCGTCTGGGCCGAACGCCTGTCGCAGATCACCCAGGAATGCATGTACAAGGCCATCGAGCTGGTCAAGCCGGGCTGCCGCCTGGGCGATATCGGCGAAGTGATCCAGAAGCACGCGGAAAAGAACGGCTTCTCCGTAGTTCGCGAATTCTGCGGCCACGGCATCGGCAAGGTATTCCACGAAGAACCACAGATCCTGCACTACGGTCGCGCGGGCACCGGCATGGAACTCAAGGCTGGCATGACCTTCACCATCGAACCCATGATCAACCAGGGCAAGGCCGACACCAAGGTCCTGGGCGACGGCTGGACCGCCATCACCAAGGACCGCAAGCTGTCGGCGCAGTGGGAACACACGCTGCTGGTGACCGAGACCGGCTACGAGATCTTTACCTTGCGCAGCGACGACACCATTGCCCGAGTGTCCGCCTGACCCAACACGCCGCGTCCCGACCTTATAGATAGAAAGGAAAGCCAATCGATGCCGCAGGTGGATCCCGAACTCTTCGACCGCGGCCAGTTCCAGGCGGAACTGGCCCTGAAGGCCAGCCCCATCGCGGCCTTCAAGAAAGCCATCCGCCAGGCACGGGAAGTGCTCGACAACCGCTTTCGCAGCGGTCGGGAAATCCGCCGGCTCATCGAAGATCGCGCCTGGTTCATCGACAACATCCTGCAAAAGGCCTGGGATCAGTTCAAATGGAGCGAAGAGGCCGACATTGCCCTGGTGGCTGTCGGAGGCTACGGTCGCGGCGAGCTGCACCCCTATTCGGACATCGACCTGCTGATCCTCCTGGACCAGGCCGATCATGAAATCTTTCGCGACTCCATCGAACGCTTCCTCACCCTGCTCTGGGACATTGGCCTGGAAGTCGGGCAAAGCGTGCGTTCGGTGGACGAGTGCGCCGAACAGGCCCGCTCGGACCTGACGGTCATCACCAACCTGATGGAAAGCCGCACCATCGCCGGCCCCGAGCGCCTGCGCCAACGCATGCTGGACGTCACCAGCACCGAACACATGTGGCCAAGCAAGGATTTCTTCCTCGCCAAGCGCGCGGAACAGAAGGCTCGCCACCACAAGTACAACGACACCGAATACAACCTGGAACCCAACGTCAAGGGCTCGCCCGGCGGCCTGCGCGATATCCAGACCATTCTCTGGGTCGCCAGGCGCCAGTACGGCACCCTGAACCTGCGAGCCCTGGCGGGAGAAGGATTCCTGCTGGAAAACGAGAATGCGCTGCTGGCCGCCTCCCAGGAATTCCTGTGGCGCGTACGCTACGCCCTGCACATGCTCGCCGGACGCGCCGAGGACCGCCTGCTGCTCGATCACCAGCGCTCTATCGCCTCCCTCCTGGGGTTCGAAGGCGACGACGCGAAGCAGAGCATCGAAAGCTTCATGCAACAGTACTACCGCGTGGTGATGAGCATCGCCCAACTGAGCGACCTGATCATCCAGCACTTCGAAGAAGTGATCCTCGCCCCGGAGGATGCCGCGCCAGTACAACCGATCAACGCGCGCTTCCAACTGCACGATGGCTATATCGAGGCGATCAACGACAACGTGTTCAAGCGCACGCCGTTCGCCATGCTGGAGATCTTCGTGCTGATGGCCCAGCACCCGGAAATCAAGGGTGTGCGCGCCGACACCATCCGCCTGCTACGTGAGCACCGGCACCTGATCGATGACGACTTCCGCCACGATATCCGCAACACCAGCTTGTTCATCGAACTGTTCAAATGCGAGATCGGCATCCATCGCAACCTGCGCCGGATGAACCGCTACGGCATTCTCGGACGCTACCTGCCCGAGTTCGGCTTCATCGTCGGGCAGATGCAACACGACCTGTTCCACATCTATACCGTGGACGCCCACACGCTGAACCTGATCAAGCACCTGCGCAAGCTGCAGTACACGCCCATTTCCGAGAAATTCCCGCTGGCCAGCAAGCTCATGGGCAAGCTGCCCAAGCCGGAGCTGATCTACCTGGCTGGCCTCTATCACGACATCGGCAAGGGCCGTCACGGCGATCACTCGGAAATCGGTGCCGTGGATGCCGAGGCCTTCTGCATCCGCCACCAACTGCCACTGTGGGACACCCGGCTGATCGTGTGGCTGGTACAGAACCACCTGGTGATGTCCACCACGGCCCAGCGCAAGGACCTGTCCGATCCGCAGGTGATCCACGACTTTGCCCAGATCGTGGTGGACCAGACTCGCCTGGACTACCTCTACGTCATGACCGTGGCCGACATCTACGCCACCAACCCGACCCTGTGGAACTCCTGGCGCGCCAGCCTGCTACGCCAGCTCTACACCGAGACCAAGCGCGCCCTGCGTCGCGGCCTGGAAAACCCGGTGGATCGCGAGGAGCAGATCCGCCAGACCCAGAGCGCAGCCCTGGACATCCTGGTACGCAATGGCACCGACCCGGACGAAGTGGAACAACTCTGGTCGCAACTGGGGGACGACTATTTCCTGCGCCATACCGCCGGCGACGTCGCCTGGCACAGTGACGCCATCCTCCAGCAACCGGCCGACGGCGGCCCGCTGGTGCTGATCAAGGAAATCACCCAACGCGAGTTCGAAGGCGGTACCCAGATCTTCATCTACGCGCCCGACCAGCACGACTTCTTCGCGGTGACCGTGGCCGCCATGGACCAGCTCAACCTGAACATCCATGACGCCCGGATCATCACCTCCAGCAGCCAGTTCACCCTCGACACCTATATCGTCCTGGACAACGACGGCGAATCCATCGGCAATAACCCAGAGCGGGTCGAGCAGATCCGCAAGGGCCTGACCGATGCCCTGCGCAACCCCGACGACTACCCGACCATCATCAAGCGCCGGGTGCCGCGCCAACTCAAGCACTTCGCCTTTGCTCCCGAGGTGACCATCCACAACGACGCCCAGCGTCCGGTGACGGTGCTCGAGCTCAGCGCTCCCGATCGCCCAGGCCTGCTGGCGCGCATTGGCAAGATCTTCCTGGAATTCGACCTGTCGTTGCAAAACGCCAAGATCGCCACCCTGGGCGAGCGCGTAGAAGACGTGTTCTTCATTACCGACGCGCACAACCAGCCCCTTTCCGACCCCCAGCTGTGCAGTCGCCTGCAGGATGCGATCGTCAGCCAGTTGAGCGTCAGCCATGAACCGACTATCGAAATGACCCGCCTGAGCATCTGACAGGTCATGAACCGACGCTTTGATTGAGACCCCGCATCGATGAACAACGCTCTGAACCAGTTGCAACCTTACCCGTTCGAAAAGCTCCGCGCCTTGCTCGGCGGCGTCATTCCCAACCCTGGCAAGCGGCCCATCGCCCTATCCATTGGTGAACCCAAGCACCGTTCGCCGAGCTTCGTCGCCGAGGCCCTGGCCAACAACCTCGACCAGATGGCGGTGTACCCCACCACCCTGGGCATCCCCGCCCTGCGCGAAGCCATCGGCGCCTGGTGCGAGCGGCGCTTCGGCGTACCGGAGGGCTGGATCGACCCGGCGCGTAACGTGCTGCCGGTGAACGGTACCCGCGAGGCGCTCTTCGCCTTCACCCAGACCGTGGTCAACCGTGGCGAGGACGCCCTGGTGGTCAGCCCCAACCCGTTCTACCAGATCTACGAGGGCGCAGCCTTCCTGGCCGGAGCCAAGCCGCACTACCTGCCCTGCCTGGACGAGAACGGCTTCAACCCGGACTTCGACGCGGTACCGGCCGAGATCTGGCAACGCTGCCAGATCCTGTTTCTGTGCTCGCCGGGCAACCCCACCGGCGCGTTGATTCCGCTGGCGACCTTGAAGAAGCTGATCGCCCTGGCCGATGAGCATGACTTTGTGATCGCCGCCGACGAATGCTATAGCGAACTGTATTTCGACGAGCAATCGCCGCCGCCCGGCCTGCTCAGCGCCTGCGCCGAGCTGGGCCGCAAGGACTTCAAGCGCTGCGTGGTGTTCCACAGCCTGTCCAAGCGCTCCAACCTGCCAGGCCTGCGCTCGGGCTTCGTCGCCGGCGATGCCGAGATCCTCAAGGGCTTCTTGCTGTACCGCACCTACCACGGCTGCGCCATGCCGGTGCAGACCCAACTGGCCAGCGTCGCCGCCTGGAACGACGAAGTCCACGTGCGGGCCAACCGTGCGCTGTACCGCGAGAAATTCGATGCGGTATTGGCAATCCTTACACCAGTGATGGACGTGCAGCGCCCGGACGGCAGCTTCTACCTGTGGCCGAACGTGGCCGGTGATGACGCAGTGTTCTGCCGCGACCTGTTCGAACAGGAACACGTGACCGTGGTCCCGGGCTCCTATCTTTCCCGCGATGTGGACGGCACCAACCCCGGCGCCGGCCGCGTGCGCATGGCCCTGGTGGCACCACTGGCCGAATGCGTCGAGGCCGCCGAGCGGATTCGCGATTTCGTCCAGCGCCACAAGTAATATCACGAACCTGTAGGAGCGAAGCTTGCTCGCGATGAACGATAACGCGGTGCATCAGGTGCATTGCGCCGTCTGTATCGCGGGCCAGTCGGATCGCCGCCCGCTCGCTCCTACACCAGCGTCACTTCACCTGCCCCAGGTTCGCCTCGCTCAAATCCAGTTCCGCCAGCACTTCACGCAACACATCGTCGCCGATCTGATGCTGGCGGCTCAGTCGATACAGCTCCAGCCGTTGCGCCCGCAGGGCCTTGAGCCGCAGGCGCCGCTCCAGCAAGTCCATCTGCTGGGCCAGGGCCTGGGCCTCGGCAGAATCGTTGTAGACCTCCAGCTGGTGCCGATACTCGGCCATCAACCGGCCCTTGAGCTCGCTGCTCAGGGCGGCCTGGGCGGCATCCGGAGCCTCGCCGGACTCGGCGACCTCCTCGGCTTCGAGCGCATGGATCGCCGCCTCGGCAGTCTTGCGCCAGGCATCGCGCACTTCACCCCGACGCTTGTCGTCAGGGCTCTTGACGATGCCACGCAGCAACAGCGGCAAGGCGATGCAGGCCGCTACCAGGGACAGCAGGATCACCCCGGCGGCAATGAAGATCAGCAGGTCACGTTCGGGAAAGGCTTCACCCGCGCCCAAAAATAGAGGCACCGACATCACGCCGGCCAGCGTCACCGCCCCGCGCACCCCGCCCACGGTCAGCAGCCAGCAGGAGCGCGCGGTGGGCACCAGGGTCAGCTCGCCCTTGCCGCGCCAGCGCCGCAGCAGGCCCGACAGGCGCCAGATGCTCTGCACCCAGATGAAACGCAGCACCAGCAACACCAGGAAGATTGCCACCACATCCAGGCAGCGATAGGCCAGGGTCGGCCAGAGTGAAGTCTCGTGGCTGACCACCGCCTTGATGATGTCCGGCAGTTGCAGGCCCAGCAGCAGGAAGATCAGGCCGTTGAAAGCGAACTCCAGCAACGACCAGACACTGCGATTGAGCAGGCGGGTGCTGGTCTGGCGCGGCAGCAGGTCGAGCCAGCTCTGCATCATCCCCGCCGCCACCGCCGAAAGGATGCCCGAGGCCCCCAGGCGCTCGGCCAGCACATAGGCGGCGAACGGCAGCAGCAACATGAACACCACGTGAGTTGCCGGATCGTCCCAGCCACGGGCGATCATCCAGGCCCGCAGGCGTCCCACCAGCCAGCTCAGAGCCACGCCCACTGCCAGGCCACCCACCGCCACCAGGACGAAAGTCAGGCTGGCATTGGCCAGGGAAAATACCCCGGTGACCGCCGCCACCAGGGCGAACTTGAAGGTCACCAGGCCCGAGGCGTCATTCATCAACGCCTCGCCCTGGAGCATGTGCATCAACGGCGTCGGCAGGCGATTCTGGGAAATCGCCGAGACCGCCACGGCGTCGGTAGGCGACAACACCGCCGCCAGGGCGAAGGCCACCGGCAAGGGGATGGTCGGCAGCAGCCAGTGGATGAAATAACCGGCACCGACCACGGTAAACAACACCAGCCCCACGGCCAGGGTCAGGATCGGGCCACGCAAGCGCCAGAACTCGCGCTTGGGCATGCGCCAGCCATCGGAAAACAGCAGCGGCGGCAAGAACAGGAACAAGAACAGCTCCGGGTCCAGGGCCACGTGCAGGCCCAGGGTCGGCCAGGCCAGCAGGGCCCCGGCACTGATCTGCACCAGGGGCAGTGGCAGTGGAATCACCCGCCCGACAAGACGCGAGAGGCTCACCAGCATCAGCATGATGAGGACGGTATAGGCGGTTTGCATAAAGCGGGGTTCCTGGTTCGGACTTTCAGAACAGACACACAAACGCGGCAACAATTCGCCGCAGAAGTGCCATATTAGCCCCTTAAGCTGCACTCACACCGCTGCACGAAAGTCGCAACGCCCAGGTCCGCGCAACACAATGCGACAAAGCCCCGCCGCCGCCGACGCCTAAGCGCCGCCGTCGTGGCATAATCCCGGACCTTTGATTACCAGCACTCCAGAGGGGGCAATTCCTTGACCGCTTCAAGCAAAACGTTGCACCTTTTCGGCATCAAGGCCTGCGACACCATGAAGAAGGCGCGCACCTGGCTCGATGAACACGCTGTCAGCTATGACTTCCACGACTACAAGACCTCCGGCATCGATCGCGAGCACCTGAACCAGTGGTGCGCCGAGCACGGCTGGGAAGTGGTGCTGAACCGCGCGGGTACTACCTTTCGCAAGCTCGATGACGCCAGCAAGGCCGACCTCGACCAGGCCAAGGCCGTCGAACTGATGCTCGCGCAACCGTCGATGATCAAGCGTCCGGTGCTCGACCTCGGAAACAGAACCCTGATTGGCTTCAAGCCAGACCTTTACGCAGCGGCGCTCAAGTAAGCCTGCTCAATCAATTTCGCAAGAGGTAACTGCATGTCCACTACCCTGTTCAGCCTGGCATTTGGTGTCGGCACCCAGAACCGCCAAGGCGCTTGGCTGGAAGTGTTTTACGCAGCACCGCTGCTCAAGCCAGCCGCTGAAATCGTCGCCGCCGTAGCGCCGATCCTCGGCTACAGCGAAGGCAACCAGGCCATCACCTTCAGCACCACCCAGGCCGCGCAGATGGCCGACGCCCTCAAGGGTATCGACGCCGCCCAGGCCGCCCTGCTGACTCGCCTGGCCGAAAGCCACAAGCCCCTGGTCGCCACCCTGCTGGCCGAAGACGCCCAGCTGACCAGCACCCCCGAGGCCTACCTCAAGCTGCACCTGCTGTCCCATCGCCTGGTCAAGCCCCATGGCCTGAGCCTGGCCGGCGTGTTCCCGCTGCTGCCGAACGTCGCCTGGACCAGCCAGGGCGCCATCGACCTGGCCGAACTGGCCGAGCGCCAACTCGAAGCACGCCTGCGCGGCGAACTGCTGGAAGTGTTCTCGGTGGACAAGTTCCCGAAAATGACCGACTACGTCGTGCCAAGCGGCGTGCGTATCGCTGACAGCGCACGGATCCGCCTGGGCGCCTACATCGGCGAAGGCACCACCGTGATGCACGAAGGCTTCGTCAACTTCAACGCTGGCACCGAAGGCCCGGGCATGATCGAAGGCCGCGTATCGGCTGGCGTGTTCGTCGGCAAGGGTTCGGACCTGGGCGGCGGCTGCTCCACCATGGGCACCCTGTCGGGTGGCGGCAACATCGTGATCAAGGTCGGCGAAGGCTGCCTGATCGGTGCCAACGCCGGCATCGGCATCCCGCTGGGCGATCGCAACACCGTGGAATCGGGCCTGTACGTGACCGCCGGGACCAAGGTGGCGCTGCTGGACGAGAACAACCAGCTGGTCAAGGTCCTCAAGGCCCGGGAACTGGCCGGCCAGCCTGACCTGCTGTTCCGTCGCAACTCGGAAACCGGCGCGGTGGAGTGCAAGACCCACAAGTCGGCCATCGAGCTGAACGAAGCGCTGCACGCTCACAACTAAGCGAGCCCAGCACTCGGTTCCACCGGAACCCGCCGGGCGCTTATCATCAGCGCCCGGCCTGTTCGAACGAGTTTCGCCATCATGCTTTTACCCTCCCCCTGGCGCGCCGATTTCCCGGCCATCGCCGCCCTGCAACGCCAGGACCAGACCTACCTGGACAACGCCGCCACCACTCAGAAGCCCCAGGCCCTGCTGGACGCCCTGGCGCACTACTACGCCAATGGCGCGGCCAACGTGCATCGTGCCCAGCACCTGCCCGGCGCCCATGCCACCCAGGCCTTCGAAGACAGCCGCAGCAAGGTCGGGCAATGGCTGAATGTCGGTGACAGCGGGCAGGTGGTCTTCACCCACGGCGCGACTTCCGCGCTGAACCTCTTGGCCTATGGCCTGGAGCATCAATTCGAGGCTGGCGATGAGATCGTCGTCAGCGCCCTGGAACACCACGCCAACCTGCTGCCCTGGCAGCAACTGGCCCAACGCCGCGGGCTGAGCCTGGTGATCCTGCCTCTGGACGCCGATGGCCTGGTGGATATCGACGCCGCGAGCCGCCTGATCGGCCCGCGTACCCGATTGCTGGCGGTCAGCCAGCTGTCCAACGTACTGGGAGCCTGGCAACCCTTGACCCCGCTGCTGGCCATGGCCAGGGCCCAGGGTGCGCTGACCGTGGTCGATGGCGCCCAGGGCGTGGTCCATGGCCGGCACGATGTGCAGGCCATGGGTTGCGACTTCTATGTGTTCTCCAGCCACAAGCTGTACGGCCCGGAAGGCGTCGGCGTGCTCTTCGGTCGTCATTCGGCGCTCAAGGGCCTGCGCCATTGGCAATTCGGTGGCGAGATGGTCCAGGACGCCGACTACCAGCACGCCAGGTTCCGCCCGGCGCCCCTGGGTTTCGAGGCTGGAACCCCAGCGATCGCCGGGGTCATCGGCCTCGGCGCCACCCTCGACTACCTCGGCGGCCTGGACCAGCAAGCCGTGGCCGAACATGAGGCGAAGTTGCATGCCTACCTGCTGCACGGGCTGCAGGCGCGCAACGGCATCCGGCTGCTGGGCACGCCGCAGCTGGCGCTGATCAGCTTCGTGGTCGACGGCGTGCACAGCGCCGACCTGGCACACCTGCTGACCGAGCAGGGTATCGCCGTGCGGGCCGGCCATCACTGCGCCATGCCCTTGCTCAAGAGCCTTGGCTTGCATGGAGCGATCCGCGTGTCCCTGGCGCTGTACAACGATTCAGAGGACCTGGAGCGCTTCTTCGAAGCCCTGGACCAGGCCCTGGAGCTGCTGCGATGAGCCTGCCGGAAGAGGCCAGCACGGCGCTGCGGGTCTTCCAGGAAGCCGCGGGCTGGGAACAGCGGGCGCGCCTGTTGATGCAATGGGGCGAACGCCTGCCGGCCCTGGACGACAGCGCCAAGGTCGAAGCCAATCGGGTGCACGGTTGTGAAAGCCAGGTCTGGCTGGTGGCGACCCTGGATCAAGGCCGCTGGCAGTTCGCCGCGGCCACCGATGCCCGGCTGATCCGTGGCCTGGTGGCGCTGTTGCTGGCGCGGGTCAACGGTTTGTCGGCGCAAGAGCTGCGTGAGGTGGACCTGGCGGACTGGTTCAACCAGCTGGGGCTGTCGCGCCAGCTCTCGCCATCGCGCGCCAACGGCCTGAATGCCGTGTTGCAACGGATGGGCGAACTGGCCAGCGTGTAACTCACCGCCGAGCCCGCGAGGCTGCGACAAGGCCCGAAGGACCCTCAGCGGATTCAAGACCCAGCGGCCGCTGCGCGCCCGTACACAGCCTGCGGCAGCTGTTACACGGGCCAGTCCGTGATGCCTATGGCCGCAAGGCTACACCGCCTTGTTGCGCTCGGACGGACGGCGCACGCCCGCTACCAGCTTGTCCACCGCCTTGGTCGCCGCGACCATGCCGAACGTCGCGGTCACCATCATCACCGCACCAAAACCACCGGCACAATCGAGCTTGACCCCATCCCCGACGAAGCTCTTCTGCAGGCAGATGCTGCCGTCCGGCTTGGGATAGCGCAGTTGCTCAGTGGAAAATACGCAAGGCACGCTGTAGTGCCGGGTCACGGTTCGCGAAAAACCATAATCGCGCCGCAAGGTAGAGCGCACCTTGGAGGCCAGTGGATCGTTGAAAGTGCGGTTCAGGTCGCAGACCTGGATCAGGGTCGGGTCGATCTGCCCGCCGGCCCCACCCGTGGTGATGATCTGGATCTTGCGCCGCTTGCACCAGGCGATCAGCGCCGCCTTGGCGTTCACGCTGTCGATGCAGTCGATCACGCAATCGATATCTGGGGTGATGTACTCGGCCATGGTGTCACGGGTGACGAAATCCGAAACCGCATGCACCGTGCAATCCGGATTGATGCCTCGCAGGCGCTCGGCCATGACCTCGACCTTGGGCCGGCCCACGGTGCTGTCCAGGGCATGCAGTTGGCGGTTGCTGTTACTGACGCAGACATCGTCGAGGTCGAATAACGAGATTTCCCCTACCCCGCAACGGGCAATGGCTTCCGCCGCCCAGGAACCGACGCCGCCGACACCAACGATCGCCACATGGGCCGCCCGCAGCCGCTCCAGGCCCTCGATGCCATACAAACGAGCGACACCAGCAAACCGTGGATCTTCTGTACTCATGACCATCACCCAAAAAAACCGGCGCGCATTATAGGGCTTCGCCGCGACAAGTTTTAAGTCGCAAGCTACAAGTAAAGAACTTAAACCCAATTACGGTGCCCAAGGTCTCGCTGTCCCCTGTGCGCTGTACGCTCAGTTGAGGGCCAGTGTAGGATGCGCGCCGTTTTGGCGCCTGCCGCCCCTTCCCTCGTTCCACACTTCTTGGAACCCGAAATAGCTATGTCATCGCGTAAATTTGGACTCAACCTGGTGATAGTGCTGGCCATCGCCGCGCTGTTCACTGGTTTCTGGGCGTTGATCAACCGCCCGGTCTCGGCCCCCGACTGGCCGGAACAGATCTCCGGTTTCTCCTACTCGCCCTTCCAGCTGGGTCAGTTCCCACAAAAGGACCAGTACCCGTCCGACGATGAAATGCGTCGCGACCTGGAGATCATGAGCAAGCTGACCGACAACATTCGTACCTACTCGGTGGACGGCAGCCTGGAGGACATTCCCCGGCTGGCGGAAGAGTTCGGTTTGCGGGTAACCCTGGGGATCTGGATCAGCCCGGACCTGGAGCGCAACGAACGCGAGATCATGCGTGCCATCGAGCTGGCCAATACCTCACGCAGTGTCGTGCGGGTGGTGGTGGGTAACGAGGCGATCTTCCGCAAGGAAATCACCGCCGACCAACTGTCCGTGGTCCTGGACCGGGTCCGCGCCGCGGTGAAGGTGCCCGTCACCACCTCCGAGCAGTGGCACGTCTGGGAAGAGCATCCGGAACTGGCCCAGCACGTCGACCTGATCGCCGCGCACATCCTGCCTTACTGGGAGTTCATTCCAGTGAACAAGGCCGAGCAGTTCGTGCTCGACCGGGCTCGCGACCTGAAGAAAATGTTCCCGAAAAAACCGCTGCTGCTGTCCGAAGTGGGCTGGCCGAGCAACGGCCGGATGCGTGGAGGGGCTGACGCCAGCCCGGCGGACCAGGCGATCTACCTGCGGACCCTGGTCAACCAGCTCAACCGCCAGGGCTACAACTACTTCGTCATCGAAGCCTTCGACCAACCGTGGAAGGCCAGCGACGAAGGTTCGGTGGGCGCCTACTGGGGCGTGTTCAACGCCTCCCGCCAACAGAAATTCAACTTCGAAGGCCCGGTCGTTGCCATCCCGCAATGGCGGGTACTGGCCATCGGCTCGGTGGTCCTGGCGATGCTGTCCCTGGCAATCCTGCTGATCGACGGCTCGGCCCTGCGCCAGCGTGGCCGGACGTTCCTGACCTTCATCGCCTTCCTCTGCGGTTCGGTGCTGGTCTGGATCGGCTATGACTACAGCCAGCAATACAGCACCTGGTTCAGCCTGACCGTGGGCTTCCTCCTGGCCCTGGGCGCCCTTGGGGTGTTCATCGTCCTGCTCACCGAGGCTCACGAACTGGCCGAGGCCGTGTGGGTGCGCAAGCGCCGGCGCGAGTTCCTGCCGGTGGAAGGCGATTCCGGCTACCGGCCGAAAGTCTCGATCCACGTGCCCTGCTACAACGAGCCACCAGAGATGGTGAAGCAGACCCTGGATGCCCTGGCCAACCTCGATTACCCGGACTACGAAGTCCTGATCATCGACAACAACACCAAGGACCCGGCCGTCTGGGAACCGGTCCAGGCCTATTGCCAGACCCTGGGCCCGCGCTTTCGCTTCTTCCATGTCTCGCCCCTGGCCGGTTTCAAGGGCGGCGCGCTGAACTACCTGATCCCGCATACCGCCAAGGACGCCGAGGTGATCGCGGTCATCGACTCCGACTACTGCGTGGAGCGCAACTGGCTCAAGCACATGGTGCCGCACTTCGCCGATCCGAAGATCGCCATCGTGCAGTCGCCCCAGGATTACCGCGACCAGAACGAAAGCACCTTCAAGAAGCTCTGCTACGCCGAATACAAGGGCTTCTTCCATATCGGCATGGTCACCCGCAACGACCGGGACGCCATCATCCAGCACGGCACCATGACCATGACCCGGCGCTCAGTGCTCGAAGAGCTGGGCTGGGCCGACTGGTGCATCTGCGAGGACGCCGAGCTGGGCCTGCGGGTGTTCGAGAAGGGCCTGTCGGCCGCCTACCACCACGAAAGCTACGGCAAGGGCCTGATGCCCGACACCTTCATCGACTTCAAGAAGCAGCGTTTCCGCTGGGCCTATGGCGCGATCCAGATCATCAAGCGCCACACCGCCAGCCTGCTGCGCGGCAAGGACACCGAGCTGACCCGCGGCCAGCGCTACCACTTCCTGGCGGGCTGGCTGCCGTGGGTGGCCGATGGCATGAACATCTTCTTCACCATCGGCGCACTGTTGTGGTCGGCGGCGATGATCATCGTGCCCAAGCAGGTGGACCCACCGCTGCTGATCTTCGCCATCCCGCCCCTGGCGCTGTTCGTGTTCAAGGTCGGCAAGATCATCTTCCTCTACCGCCGTGCGGTAGGCGTGAACCTCAAGGATGCCTTCTGCGCGGCCCTGGCCGGCCTGGCCCTGTCCCATACCATCGCCAAGGCAGTGCTGTACGGTTTCTTCACCAGCAGCATCCCGTTCTTCCGCACGCCGAAGAACGCCAACAGCCATGGTTTCTGGGTGGCGATTTCCGAGGCTCGGGAAGAGCTGTTCATCATGCTGCTGCTGTGGGGCGCGGCGTTGGGGATCTTCCTGGTCCAGGGCCTGCCGAGCAACGACATGCGCTTCTGGGTGACCATGCTCCTGGTGCAGTCGCTGCCCTACGTGGCGGCACTGGTCATGGCCTTCCTGTCGTCGCTGCCCAAGCCGGCGCCGGAGCCTGAACCGGCCCCTGCAGCCTGAATCGACGCAAAGCACTAAACGGCGGCCTGAGGCCGCCGTTTTGCTTTAAGATATCCGCCATTTTGCGCGCCTTGCCCCCATTACAGTAGGAGCCAGGCTTACCCGCGATGAAACCTTTGCGGCGCCTTGGGCAAACCGCTTCGCGACCATCGCGGGCCAGCCTCGCTCCTACCTATAACGTCTCCGGAGTTTCCCATGACGGCCCATGCCGAGCTTTCGCCGACCCTGCAACTTGCCTGTGACCTGATCCGTCGCCCTTCGGTGACCCCGGTCGATGCCGACTGCCAGAAACTGATGATGCAGCGCCTGGGCGATGCCGGTTTCCAGCTGGAACCGATGCGCATCGAGGACGTGGACAACTTCTGGGCCACCCATGGCAAGCACGAGGGCCCGGTGCTGTGCTTCGCCGGCCACACCGACGTGGTGCCCACCGGCCCGGTCCAGGCCTGGCAGAACGATCCGTTCGAGGCCCTGATCGACGAACACGGCATGCTCTGCGGCCGTGGCGCGGCGGACATGAAAGGCAGCCTGGCGGCGATGCTGGTGGCCGCCGAGCGCTTCGTCGGCGATTACCCGGACCACAAGGGTTCGGTGGCGTTCCTGATCACCAGCGATGAAGAGGGCCCGGCGCACCATGGCACCAAGGCCGTGGTCGAACGCCTGGCGGCACGCAAGGAGCGCCTGGACTGGTGCATCGTCGGCGAGCCGTCGAGCACCAGCCTGGTGGGCGATGTGGTCAAGAACGGCCGTCGCGGCTCCCTGGGCGCCAAGCTCACGGTCCGCGGGGTCCAGGGCCACGTGGCCTATCCGCACCTGGCCAAGAACCCGATCCACCTGGCCGCCGCGGCCCTGGCGGAACTGGCGGCCGAGCACTGGGACGACGGCAACGCCTTCTTCCCGCCCACCAGCTTCCAGATCTCCAACCTCAACTCCGGCACCGGCGCCACCAACGTGATCCCCGGTGAACTGGTGGCCCTGTTCAACTTCCGCTTCTCCACCGAGTCCACCGTCGAAGGCCTGCAGCAGCGGGTCGCGGCGATCCTCGACAAGCACGGGCTGGATTGGCATGTGGAGTGGGCGCTGTCCGGCCTGCCGTTCCTCACCGAGCCCGGCGCCCTGCTGGACGCGGTATCGGCCAGTATCAAGCAGGTCACCGGCCGCCAGACCAAGGCCTCCACCAGCGGCGGTACATCCGATGGCCGCTTCATCGCCACCCTGGGCACCCAGGTCGTGGAGCTGGGGCCGGTCAACGCCACCATTCACCAGGTCAACGAGCGGATCCTGGCCAGCGACCTCGACGTGCTGACCGAGATCTACTACCAGACCCTGGTCCGGTTGCTCGCCTGATGCTTGCCTGTCCTCTTTGCAGCGCGCCGCTGAACACCCAGGACAACGGCGTGGTGTGCCCGGCCGGGCATCGCTTCGACCGTGCCCGCCAGGGCTACCTGAACCTGCTGCCGGTGCAGCACAAGAACAGCCGCGACCCGGGCGACAACCAGGCCATGGTCGAGGCCCGCCGCGATTTCCTCAACGCCGGGCACTACGCCCCGGTGGCCGCGCGCCTGGCCGAGCTGGCTGCCGAACGGGCACCACAGCGCTGGGTCGACATCGGCTGTGGCGAGGGTTACTACACTGCGCAGCTGGCCCAGGCCCTGCCCGACGCCGATGGTTACGCCCTGGATATCTCCCGGGAGGCGGTCAAGCGCGCCTGTCGCCGGGCGCCGCAACTGACGTGGATGGTCGCCAGCATGGCGCGCATCCCCCTGGCCGACGCCAGCTGCCAGTTCCTGGCCAGCGTCTTCAGTCCCCTGGACTGGCAGGAAGCCAAGCGCCTCTTGAGCCCTGGTGGCGGCCTGATGAAGGTCGGGCCAACCAGCGGCCACCTGATGGAACTGCGCGAACGCCTGTACGACGAAGTCCGTGAATACACTGACGACAAGCACCTGGCCCTGGTGCCACAGGGCATGGCCCTGGCCCATAGCGAGGTCCTGGAGTTCAAGCTAAGCCTGGAACGACCGGAAGATCGCGCCAACCTGCTGGCGATGACGCCCCATGGCTGGCGCGCCAGTGCCGAACGCCGGGCCGCGGTGATCGAACAGCCGCAGCCTTTCGAGGTCAGCGTATCGATGCGCTACGATTACTTCGTGTTGCAATAACCCTATTTGAACCCAAGGCCTCGGGCATGGACCCGGGGTCGAATGAATCCGCGAATGGATTTTCAGACCGGCAATGAGGACATCCATGCGCCAGCCCGATATCGAGATTTACCTGAAAGACGCCGACGTCGACTACAAGGCCATCGCCGCCTGGCTCGGCACCGTGCTTGGCCCCTGCAGCGCCTGGGTCCAGAAAGGCCAGACCTACAAATGCACCGCTGGCGAGGTTCCGGTGACGTGGTTGCCCAAGGCCGTGGGCAAATGGAACAGCCTGTACCTGGAAAGCGACCAGACGCCCTGGGATGACGACATCGCTTGCGCTCGCGCCGCCTTTGCCGCACTCAACGTCGAAGTGCGCTGTGCGCCGGGCAGTTGGGTCGAGGAAGAAGGTGAGGAGTCCGCCGATCGCTGGATTCGCATCAGCGCCGATGGAGAAGAAGAGATTACCTGGCGCACCGCCTGATTGCGCTTACGCCTGATTCCAATTTCGGTAGGAGCGAGGCTTGCCCGCGATAGCGTTTATCGCGAGCACGCCTCGCGCCTACAGGGCATAGCCCTTACAGGCCGACGACGTCTTCGGCTTGCAGACCTTTCTGACCTTCCACCACAGCGTATTCCACCTGCTGGCCTTCAGTCAGCGAGCGGTGGCCTTCACCGCGAATCGCTCGGTAGTGGACGAACACGTCCGCGCCACCTTCACGTTGGATAAAGCCGTAGCCCTTGGCGTCGTTGAACCACTTCACGCTGCCAGTCTCACGAGTAGTCATGAATCCATCCCTCAATTTTTTATTATTGGATTGGCGCTATGCCGCCAAACCTGGAGAACTTTCCCTTGGAGTGCTTCTCTATGAGTGCAAGCGTCAAGACCGCGGGAGAGTTGGCCGAGTATATGACAGGCGCAAAAACTCTCAACTCAATCTTGTTTAGCGGCGTTTTTGCCGATTTTCGACGAATCCGGCACACTACTCTCCCCGAGCGCTTGCTCGGTTTTCTATTCACTCACGCAGAAACCGTATGACCCGCTCCCCGATCCGCCGTCTCGTGTTTGGCACCCTGCGCCGCCTGCTGTACCTCTGGGTGCGCTCGGAAACCATCAATCAGTCATCCTTCACCCTTGACCTGGATCGCAGCCGGCCGGTGTTCTACGTCCTGCAAAACCCTTCCCTGAGCGACCTTGCGGTGGTGGATACCGAATGCACCAAGGCCGGGTTGCCCCGCCCGGTGCTGCCCGTGTCGGTGGGCACTCTGCTGGAGCCTGCGGCCTTCTTCTACCTGACCCCGGAGCCGGACTGGCTCGGCCGCCAGGACAAGCGCGGAGCCCCGCCCACCCTGACCCGCCTGGTCAGTGCCCTGACCCAGAATGCCGCCGAAGACGCGCAGATCATTCCGGTCAGCGTGTTCTGGGGCCAGTCCCCGGACAGCGAATCGAGCCCCTGGAAACTGCTGTTCGCCGACAGCTGGGCCGTCACCGGGCGCCTGCGTCGCCTGCTGAGCATCATGATCCTGGGGCGCAAGACCCGGGTGCAGTTCTCGGCGCCGATCAATCTGCGGGAGCTGATCGAGCACAACAAGGGTCACGAGCGCACCGTGCGCATGGCCCAGCGCATCCTGCGGGTGCACTTTCGCAACCTCAAGGCCGCGGTCATCGGTCCGGATATCTCCCACCGGCGCAACCTGGTCAAGGGCCTGCTCAACCAGCCCCTGGTGAAGCAGGCGATCCAGGATGAGGCCGAACGCGAAAAGATTTCCCCGGAAAAGGCCAAGGCCCAGGCCCTGCGCTATGGCAACGAGATCGCCTCGGACTACACCTACACCGCGATCCGCTTCCTGGAAGTGGTGCTGAGCTGGTTCTGGAACAAGATCTACGACGGGATCAAGGTCAACCACCTCGAAGGCGTGCAGAAGATCGCCCAGGGCCACGAAGTGATCTACGTCCCCTGCCATCGCAGCCATATCGATTACCTGTTGCTGTCCTACCTGCTGTTCCGCAATGGCCTGACACCTCCCCACATCGCCGCCGGCATCAACCTCAACATGCCGGTGATCGGTGGTTTGTTGCGGCGCGGCGGTGCGTTCTTCATGCGCCGCACGTTCAAGGGCAACCCGCTCTATACCTCGGTGTTCAACGAGTACCTGCACACTCTGTTCACCAAGGGTTTCCCGGTGGAGTACTTCGTCGAGGGCGGCCGCTCGCGTACCGGGCGCATGCTGCAACCCAAGACCGGGATGCTGGCCATCACCCTGCGCAGTTTCCTGCGTTCCTCGCGCATGCCCATCGTCTTCGTGCCGGTGTACATCGGCTACGAGCGCGTGCTGGAAGGACGGACCTACCTGGGCGAACTGCGCGGTGCCAGCAAGAAGAAGGAGTCGATCTTCGACATCTTCAAGGTCATTGGCGCGCTCAAGCAGCGCTTCGGCCAAGTGGCGGTGAACTTCGGCGAACCGATCAAGCTGGCAGAGTTCCTCGACCAGGAGCAACCGGGCTGGCGCGCGCAGGAACTGGGCCCGCAATACCGCCCGGCCTGGCTCAACGAAACCACCAATCGCCTGGGCGAACGGGTAGCGCAGCACCTTAACGAAGCCGCCGCGATCAACCCGGTGAACCTGGTGGCCCTGGCCCTGCTCTCCACCAGCCGCCTGGCCCTGGACGACCGTGCCATGGCCCGGGTCCTGGACCTGTACCTGGCCCTGCTGCGGCGCGTGCCCTATTCGCCCCACACCACACTGCCCGAAGGCGATGGCCGGGCGCTGATCCAGCATGTGAAAGACATGCAGTTGCTGGCCGAGCAGAGCGACGCCCTGGGCAAGATCCTCTACCTGGACGAGCAGAACGCCGTCCTGATGACCTACTACCGCAACAACGTGCTGCACATCTTCGCCCTGCCGGCCTTGCTGGCGAGTTTCTTCCAGAGCTCCTCGCGCATGAGCCGCGAGCAGATCCTGCGCTACACCCGGGCCCTGTATCCCTACCTGCAGGCCGAGCTGTTCATCCGCTGGCCCCTGGAGGAACTGGACGCGGTGGTGGACCAGTGGCTGGAAGCCTTCGTCGAACAAGGCCTGCTGCGCTTCGAGAAAGAGATGTACCAGCGCCCGGCGCCCAGCTCGCGACACTTCGTCCTGCTGACCCTGTTGTCCAAGAGCATCGCCCAGACCCTGCAGCGCTTCTACATGGCCATTTCGCTGTTGCTCAACAGCGGCCAGAACAGCATCAGCGCCGAAGAACTCGAAGACCTGTGTACCGTCATGGCCCAACGCCTGTCGATCCTGCATGGGTTGAACGCTCCGGAGTTCTTCGACAAGAGCCTGTTCCGCCATTTCATCCAAACCCTGCTGGACCAGGATGTGCTGCGGCGCGACGACGCCGGCAAGCTGAGCTACCACGACTTGCTGGGAGAACTGGCCGAAGGGGCCGCCAAGCGCGTATTGCCCGCGGAGATTCGCCTGTCGATCCGCCAGGTCGCCCTGCACCGCAGCGAAGATGCTGCCGAACAGGACGCAGCCGAGGCCCAGCCTGACTAGATGCTGATCCGCGCCGCCTGATCGGCGGCGCCTTCAAGAGGGAGAACCGCAATGAAAAGACTCATCCTGCTGGCCGCTGCCGCACTGCTGGGAGCCTGTCAGTCCACATCGCCAGCGGCCAAGGCCAGCCTCGACGGTGAGGTGTTCTATCTGCAACGGATCGCCCTGCCGCCTGCCGCCACGCTCAGTGTGACCCTGCAGGACGTCTCCCTGGCCGATGCGCCAGCACGGGTGCTGGCCGAGCAACGAGGGCCGGTCAAGGGCCAGGTACCGTTGCCCTTCCATCTCGATTACGATCCGGCCCAGGTCAAGCCTGGCCATACCTATTCGATCAGCGCGCGCATCGAGGTCGATGGCCAGTTGATCTTCATCACCACCGAACACAACGGGGTCAAACTCGATGGCAGCGATGCACAGCCATTGAAACTCCGTGTCGACGCTGTCCGTTAATCCTCACCGCACAAGGAAGCCGCCATGCTCCGTACCTCGCTCCGTTTCACCAGCCTGTGCGCTGGCCTGATGATCTCCGCCAGTGCCCTGGCCCTGTCCCTGAGCGACCTGTCCCAGGGTGACGCCAACGGCGGCCTCAAGGATGCCCTGACCCAGGGCGCGCAGATCGCCGTCAAGCAGCTGGGCACCCCCGGCGGCTTCAGCAACAACCCCGATGTACGCATCGAGTTGCCGGGCAACCTCGGCAAAGTGGCAAAAAAGATGAAGCAGTTCGGCATGGGCGAACAGGTCGAGCAGTTGGAAACCAGCATGAACAAGGCCGCTGAAGCAGCGGTGCCGCAGGCCCAGGCCCTGTTGGTGGATGCAGTGAAGAAAATGACCGTGGCCGATGCCAAGGGCATCCTCGCCGGCGGCAAGGATTCCGCCACCCAGTACCTGGACAAGAGCAGCCGCGAGCAGATCCGCGCCAAGTTCCTGCCCATCGTCAAGCAGGCCACCGACCAGGTCGGCCTGGCCAAGCAGTACAACTCCTTCGCGGGCCAGGCTGCAACCCTGGGCGTGCTGGACGCCAAGAACGCCAATATCGAAGGTTATGTCACCGAGCAGGCGCTCAATGGCCTGTTCGAGATGATCGGCAAGCAGGAAGAAACCATTCGCCAGAACCCGGCCGCCGCAGCCACCAGCCTGGCCAAGAAAGTCTTCGGCAGCCTGTAACCCCCGCGTCACCCACAGGAGCCGGACTGCCGGCTCCTGTTACTCGCTCTCACGTCTTCTTGACCCTGAACCATGCCGCATACAGTGCCGGCAGGAACAGCAAGGTCAGCACCGTAGCAACGATCAGCCCTCCCATGATGGCCACCGCCATCGGCCCGAAGAACACGCTGCGCGACAGCGGGATCATTGCCAGCACCGCCGCCAGGGCAGTCAGCACGATAGGCCGGAAACGCCGTACCGTCGCCTCGATGATTGCATCCCAGGGCTTCTGCCCGGCCTTGATGTCCTGTTCGATCTGATCCACCAGGATCACCGAGTTGCGCATGATCATCCCCGACAAGGCGATGGTGCCCAGCATCGCCACGAAACCGAAGGGCTGGCGGAACACCAATAGGAACAGCGTCACGCCAATCAGGCCCAACGGCGCGGTGAGGAACACCATGGCCGTGCGCGAGAAACTGCGCAGCTGGACCATCAGCAAGGTCAGCACCACCACGATGAACAGCGGTACGCCGGCTTTCACCGAGTTCTGGCCGCGAGTCGAATCCTCCACGGTGCCGCCGACCTCCAGCAGGTAGCCATCCGGCAGTTCGGCACGGACCGGTTCCAGGGTCGGCAGGATCTGCTGGACCAGAGTCGCCGGTTGCTCCTTGCCATAGATATCGGCCCGCACGGTCACGGTGGGCAGCCGATTACGGTGCCAGATCACCCCTTCTTCAAAGCCATATTCCAGGGTCGCTACCTGGGACAGCGACACACTCTGGCCATTGTCGGTGGGTATCGCCAGGCTCGGCAGCAACGACAACTCGGTACGCTCCTCGCGGGTTCCACGCAGGAGAATCTCGATCAGCTCGTTATCCTCGCGGTACTGACTGACGGTCGAGCCGATCAAAGAACTCTGGAGGAACTTGGACAAGTTGGCGGTGCTCACGCCAAGGGCCCGGGCCCGATCCTGGTCGATGTTCAGGTAGACCACCTTGCTCGGCTCTTCCCAGTCCAGGTGAACGTTGACCACATGGGGATTGTCCCGCACCTTCGTCGCCACCTTGCGGGCCAGGGCCCGGACTTCCTCGATGTGCTCGCCGGTCACCCGGAACTGCACCGGATAGCCGACCGGTGGACCGTTCTCCAGGCGCGTGACCCGTGAACGCAAGGCCGGGAACTGTTCGTTGAGGGTGTCGATCAACCAGCTGCGCAGGCTCTCGCGGTCTTCGATGCTCTTGGCCAGGACCACGAACTGGGCAAAGCTGGTGGCCGGCAACTGCTGGTCCAGCGGCAGGTAGAAGCGCGGTGAACCGGTACCGACGTAAGCCACGTAGTTATCGATGCCCGAATGCTCCTTGAGCATCGCTTCCAGGCGCTTGACCTCATCGGCGGTGTTGCTCAGCGAAGCCCCTTCCGCGAGCTTCAGGTCGACCATCAATTCAAGGCGGCCCGAGGCCGGGAAGAACTGCTGCGGGACGAAGCGGAACAACAGCACCGAGCCGACGAATGCCAGGATGGTCAGGACGATCACCGTCTTGCGCCGCTCCACGCACCAGCCCACCACCCGACGTACGCGCTGGTAGAACGGCGTACCGTGGGGATTGGACTCGGCGCCATGCTTGGCCGCATGGAGCTTGGCCAGGTCCGGCAGCAGCTTCTCGCCCAGGTAGGGCACGAACACCACCGCGGCGATCCACGAGGTCACCAGGGCGATGGTCACCACCTGGAAGATCGAACGGGTGTACTCACCCGTGCCCGACTGCGCCGTGGCGATCGGCAAGAAACCCGCCGCGGTGATCAGGGTGCCGGTCAGCATCGGGAACGCGGTGCTGGTCCAGGCATAGCTGGCGGCCTTGATCCGGTCGAACCCCTGCTCCATCTTGATCGCCATCATCTCCACCGCGATGATCGCGTCGTCCACCAGCAGCCCCAGGGCCAGGACCAGGGCACCGAGGGAAATCTTGTGCAGGCCGATGCCCAGGTAATACATGGTGGCGAAAGTCATCGCCAGCACCAGGGGAATGGCCAGGGCCACCACCATCCCGGTGCGGATGCCCAGGGAGAAGAAACTCACCAGCAGTACGATGATCAGCGCCTCGGCCAGTACCCGGACGAACTCGCCGACCCCAGTCTTCACCGCCGCCGGCTGGTCGGAGACCTTGCGCAGCTCCATGCCCGCCGGCAGGGTTTTCTGCAGCCGCGCGAACTCGCCCTCCAGGGCCTTGCCCAGAACCAGAATGTCACCGCCTTCCTTCATGGCCACGGCCAGGCCGATAGCGTCCTCCCCCATGAAACGCATGCGCGGCGCGGGCGGGTCGTTGAAGCCTCGGCGAACGTCGGCGACATCGCCGATGCGGAAAGTCCGCCCGGCGACCCGGATCGGGAAGTTGCGAATCTGTTCCACCGTCTGGAAGTTGCCGGAAACCCGCAGTTGCACCCGCTCGCTGGGCGTCTCGAAGAAACCGGCGGTGGATACCGCGTTCTGCTCTTCCAGGGCTTGCTGCACCGCTGCCAGGGGCAGGCCCAGGGTCGCCAGCTTGACGTTGGACAACTCGATCCAGATCTTCTCGTCCTGCAGGCCGAGCAGTTCCACCTTGCCCACGTCCTTGACCCGTTGCAGCTGGATCTGGATGCGGTCGGCGTAGTCCTTGAGTACGGCGTAGTCAAAGCCCTTGCCTGTCAGGGCGTAGATATTGCCGAAGGTGGTGCCGAACTCATCGTTGAAGAACGGGCCCTGGATCCCGGGTGGCAAGGTGTAGCGAATATCGCTGATCTTCTTGCGCACCTGATACCAGAGCTCGGGGATCTGGTTGGAATGCATCGAGTCGCGGGCGATGAACGTCACCTGGGATTCCCCGGGCCGAGAGAACGACACGATGCGGTCGTACTCGCCGGTCTCCATGAGTTTTTTCTCGATGCGCTCGGTGACCTGGCGCGAGACTTCCTGGGCCGTGGCCCCCGGCCAACTGGTGCGAATCACCATGGCCTTGAAGGTGAAGGGCGGGTCTTCGCTCTGGCCCAGCTTGGTATAGGACAGTGCCCCGACAATGGCCAGCAGCAACATCAGGAACAGCACGATCTGGCGATTGCGCAACGCCCAGGCGGAAAGGTTGAAACCCATCGGGGATTACTCCTTCGCCGCCAGGTTGACCACACGGTTGGAGCGATCCACCGGGCGCACTTGCAGGCCCTCGTGAAGCACATGCACGCCCGCCGCCACTACCCAGTCGGAGGGGCTCAGGCCTTCGAGCACCGGCACGGTCTTCTCGTTGAAGGCGCCGACCCGTACCGGGGTCTTGTGCAGGGTGTTATTGGCGTCGATCCGCCAGACGTAGGTGGCGCCGCCCTCGGCGGTCAAGGCCGACAGCGGTACCGACAGCGACACTTGCTCGCCGCTCTGGACGAATACCCGGGCACTCTGGCCCAGTTCCGCCGGGACCTTACCCGTGTTGAAGGCAATGCGCGCGGCGAAGGTTCGCGAGCGTGGGTCGGCAGCCGGGGACAACTCACGGATCTGCCCGTCGAAGCGCTGCCCTGGCTGGGTCCACAGCTCCACCGATACCGGCTGGCCGATCTTGAACCGACCGAAGTTCTGTTCAGGGAAGCTGATCAGCACCTCCCTCTCGCCATCGGTGGCCAGGGTGAAGACCGTCTGCCCCGCTGCCACTACCTGCCCCACCTCCACGGCACGCTTGGCGACCACGCCATCCTGAGGTGCGCGCAGCACGGCGTAACCGGCCTGGTTGTTGGCTACGTCGAATTCGGCCTTGATCTGCTTGAGCCGCGCTTCGCCGGAACGGTAGAGATTCTCGGCATTATCGTATTGGGAACGGCTGACCATCTGCCGCTCCAGCAGGGCCTTGTAGCGATCGCGCTCGGCACGCACCAGGTCGAGGTTGGCGCTGGCAGCGGTGACTTGGGCCCGGGTCGCCTCCAGTTGCAGGCGTACATCCTGCGGGTCGAGTTCGGCCAGGGGCTGATTGGCCTTGACCCGCTCACCCTCCTCTACCAGCCGTCGGCTGACCTTGCCGCCGATACGGAATGCCAGGTCCGGCTCATAGCGGGCCCGCACCTCGCCAGGATAGCTGTCCAATGCCCTTGCCGAAGGCTCCGGCTGGACCACCATGGCTGGCCGGATGCCAATTTGGACGGGCTCTTCGTGCCCACAAGCAGACAGAAAAAAAGCCAGGCTGACTGGCAGGGCATAGCGGAACATGGCGGCGACCTTTCGCTAATGGTGCTTGGAATATTTATACTGGCCAGTATGTTATTAATAGCAAACTCACCAGTCCAGTATTAACAGCGAAAAATGTCCGACAATAATGCCGCACACGTTGGGCCAGGCAGGCCCAAGGATCTGGCAAAACGCCAAGCCATTCTCGACGCAGCGAAGAAGCTGTTCTTGAGCAACGGCTACGCCAGTACCAGCATGGATGCGGTCGCCGCCGAGGCCGGCGTTTCAAAACTCACGGTGTACAGCCACTTCAATGACAAGGAGACGCTGTTCTCCGCCGCCGTCGTGGCCAAGTGCGAGGAACAGCTGCCTACGCTGATCTTCGAGCTGCCACCCGACACCTCCGTGGAAAACCTGCTCTTGAGCATCGGGCGGGGCTTTCATCAACTGGTCAACAGCGACGAGTCGGTCAACCTGCACCGCCTGATCATGGCGCTGGGCAGCCAGGACCCCAAGCTCTCGCAGATGTTCATCCAGGCAGGACCCGAGCGGGTGTTGCAAGGCATGGAGCGGCTGCTGGGCAAGATCGACCAGTTGGGCACCCTGCGCATCGACAAGCCACGCAATGCGGCCGAGCACTTTTTCTGCATGCTCAAGGGCGGGGCGAATTTTCGCGTGCTCTTCGGCTGTGGCCAGCCACTGACCGGGGCTGCCGCGGAGGCGCACGTCAGGGAAGTGGTGGAGCTGTTCATGCGTGCCTATCGTCCAGGGCCGGACTGATCCCCGGCCCAGCGATGTGGCTCAGGCCTTGAGAGCCTTCTTCGGGTAGATATCGTAGCGGCTGGACTTGCCTTCCAGGCCATGGCTGGGCTTGGGCCCGTCGATGCACGGCGCCTTGCGTGGACGTTTGACCACGACCCGATGGCTGGCCAGCGCCAGAGCCGCCTCCAGCAACGCCGGAGCGTCGTTGTCATCCCCTACCAGTGGACGAAACAGGCGCATTTCCTTTTTCACCAGGGCGCTTTTCTCCCGGTGGGGGAACATCGGGTCGAGGTAGATCACCTGGGGCGGCTCCCCCTCCCAGTTGCGCATCAACTCGATGGAGTTGCCCTTGAGCAAGTGCATTCGTGCAACGATCGGCGCTACTTCGGCGTCCTGTGCGGCACGGGCCAGGCCATCCTCGAGCAACGCGCCAATCAAGGGTTGGCGCTCGATCAGGCTCATCTCGCACCCCAGGGTTGCCAGGACGAAACCATCCTTGCCCAGGCCCGCCGTGGCATCCAGCACCCGTGGGCGTATGCCCTGGGCCACGCCCACCGCCTTGGCGATCATCTGCCCGCTTCCGCCACCGTACAAGCGTCGGTGAGCGGCCCCACCTTCGACGAAGTCCACCCGTACCGGTCCTGGCGCTTCGGGCCCCAGTTGCTGCAGTTGCAACCCCTGCTGGCCCACCTGCAAGGCGAACTCGGCGTCCTCGATCTGCAACGGCAGGCCCAGGCGCTCGGCCCACTGCCGGGCCTCGGACTCGAACCCGGCCTCCAGGGCCTCGACGTTGATGCGGCAGGCCGCAGGTTGCTCACTCATCTGAAAACACACTCAAAAAATTAATGATCGGCAAAAACTGCCGATAACAGGACTATCGGCCATTTTGCCAGAGCTCAAGCGTCGACCGAGAGCAATGTCAGACATTCAACGCACATCGATAGGCTACATCTCGCCCCACGGCGATTATGGCCTGCGCAATTCCCAGGCACTGAGCGGCGTCAGCCATCTGTGGCAGGACTTCTTTGCCCAGGCGTTGGCCGAGCAACGGGGAGAGGGCGCGAGCGTTGAAGCAGCACCTGTGGTGGCTGTCGATGGGCCGGTAGAGCCTACTGGGGGCACCCAACTGTTGGCCCAGATCGTCAATCAACGTGGCTGCGATGTGCAGGACACCGAAATACGTCCGCCCGAGCCACTGTTCCTGCCGATCGCCGAATTCGAAATGGAGTTGCTGGACAAGCCAGCCCCGCCCTTCCCGCCTGAAGAAATCATTGCCCAGCAACGCCAGCAGGATTTCGAGAGTGGCTGGGTCCGTCCGATCGTGCTCAACGCCGGCCAGCCCGTACCCGCTCCAGGCCCGGCACCGGAACCGCGACCGCTGCACCTGCCGATCGCCGAGTTCGAGATGGACCTGCTGGACAAGCCGGCCGAACCCTACCCAGCGCACGAGCTCATCGAGCAACAGCGGCAGATGGACTTCGACATGGGCTGGGCCCGCCCATTGATCCTGCAGAACCTGCGGATCGCCGCCTGACCCACCCCCTCATCGACAACGCCAAAGTGGCCCCAGGTCCAGATGAAAGTGGTTGCGATGGGCGCTGTTGAATTCAGGCCCCAGCACCACATTGAAGGCGTCGCAGGCGCCGTCCCTGGCCAGCCGCAGAAACCGCCCCTCAGCACTGTCCTTCGGCCAATCCTTGAGCACGCTGATATTGCGCCCGTCACTCAGGCGAAAACCGGCGATATCCAGGGCATTGGCGCTGGCATGCTCGCTGCGCCAGCCAATCTTGCGGTGATACATGTTGCGGCAGGCAAAACTGCCCAGGTGATCGACACGCGCCACCCCCTGGCCAAACACCTGCTGCGCCGCCGGCTGCAAACCATGACGCTGATACAGGGCAAAGGCCACCGCCAGTGGGCAACTGGCTAGAAAGCTGCTGCTCAGGGCGATATCGCCACCCTGCACCCGCACCGTATTGCTCAAGGGGCAGTCCACGTCGGCACGACTGTCCGGTTGCCGACTGGTGCGCAAGCCCGAGGTCGCGAGGGCCTGGTCGCACAGCTGTGGGTCATCCTGCAGTCGTGACAGCTTGAAGCGGGTCAACAGATTGGGCTTGGCCCGCACATCCAGCGGCGCCCAGGGATTCCAGGCATCGGCCAGCGGCAGCCAGCCCAACCGAACGCCAATCAACAACAGGGCGCCCAGCAACACCAGGGCGCCCACAACCTTCCTTGCCCTCACGCCAATTCCTTTTTACGACTGCTTGAACAATTGATTGATCTGCCCGAAGGGAATCGCCCGCTCGGCGAAATCGAAGCGACCCTGGTCACGGATCTCCTGCGCCGCCTGGTAGAACGCGCCATAGGCCGCCCGGGCCAAGGCCGAACCGACACTGATGCGCTTGACGCCCAGTTCCGCCAATTGCGCCACACTCAGGTCCAGGCCGCCGGACATCAGCACGTTCACCGGTTTGGGCGCCACCGCCCGCACCACTTGGCTGATCTCCTGCGCACTGCGCAGCGCCGGGGCATAGAGCACGTCGGCGCCAGCCTCGGCATAGGCCTGCAGGCGGCGGATGGTGTCCGCCAGGTCATTGCAGCCGTGCAACTGGTTCTCCGCCCGGGCGGTCAGGGTGAAGGTGAACGGCAGGCTGCGCACCGCCGCGACGCAGGCCTCGATGCGCTCCACTGCCAGCTGGAAATCGTAGATGGGCTCTTCGGCACGGCCGGTGGCGTCCTCGATCGAACCACCCACCGCGCCACTAGCCGCCGCTTGCAGCAGGGCCTGGGCGCACTCCCCTGGGTTGTCGGCAAAACCGTTCTCCAGGTCCACGGCCACCGGCAACTCACTGGCACCGACGATGCCGCGCACATTGGCCAGGGTATCGGCCAGGCTCAAGGCGCCTTCGGCATCCGGACGCGCGAGGGAAAACGCATAACCGGCACTGGTGGTGGCCAGGGCCTCGAAGCCCAGGCCAGCCAGCAACCTGGCGGAACCGGCATCCCACGGATTGGGAATGACGAAAGCCCCGGCACGCTCATGCAGGGCCTTGAAAGCGTTGGCACGAAGGGTTTGTGCGCAGTCCATTACTCGCTCCTCGAAGGCTGTGAAAGCACCTCAGAGCAAGCCAAGCTGCTCCGCGGCGGGTTCCCTGTATAACTCAGGCAAGGCGGGTAAACCAGGCAAACGTTGCATCAGGCGCGCATGAAAACGCCGGGCCAGTTCGGCGGCCATGCGGTTGTCGGAGGTGTGCAGGAAAACATACGGCGTACGCCCCTCTTCGATCCAGCCGGCGACCTTATCGAGCCAGGGCACCAGGAACGGATCGTTGGCTTCAAGCTCGGGATGGCCGATGAAGCGCACCTGGGGAAACTGGGTGAACGCCGCAGGGCGCGGCGGCACCTTGGGCTTCTTGGACTGGGCATGCAGCACTGCGGGCGCCGTGGAAGTGCAGCTGAACAAGGCTCGTGGATCGAGGCAGATGCGCTCCACACCGCGTTCGCGCAGCAAGCGGTTGAGCATGCGCTCGGCATCGCCCTTGGCGAAGAACTCCGGATGCCGGACCTCCACCGCCAGCGGTCGTTGCAGGCCATCGATGAACTCCATCAGTTCACCCAGGCGCTGTGGCGCGAAGGTGGCCGGCAGTTGCAGCCACAGGGGCGACACCCGCTCGCCCAGGGGGCTGAGCAACTGGATGAAACTCTCGGCGGCCGGCAATTGCTCACGTAGGTCGCCACCATGGCTGATATCGCCCGGGAACTTGGCGGTGAAGCGAAAATGCCCCGGCATGATCTGCGCCCAACGTTCCACCGTGGCGGGCGCGGGCCGGGCATAGAAGGTGGTATTACCCTCGACGGCATTGAACACCTGGCAGTACAGGCCGAGGAAATCGTTGGGCCGGGCATCTTCCGGGTACAGGTACTCGCGCCAGGCGTTTTCGCTCCAGGAAGGGCAACCGAGAAAATAAGGCAGCATCAGATGTGCAGGTCGAGGCCCACGACTTCCATGTCCCACTCGACGAAACCGGCGGTAGTCAGGTAGCTGGCCAGGGCATTGGCCACGCTTCTTTTCATTGCGCGCTGGAAGATCATGTCCTGGGGACGGGCGGGAAGATTGCTGGTACGGGAGGCTGACTGGGAGCGCCCTTGGGCGGCGGGTTCGGGTTGGACATCGGCGGCATCGATATCGTCCAGGGACTCGTCTACCTGCACCCGGCCTTTGCGAGGCTTGCGCTTGATGGGGTAGGAGTTGGATGAGATGCCGTCTATGCGCATACTGAAAAGCCCGGGGTCGATGATGGCAATTTAGCGGCACCGCTTCGACTTAGCAAATGCCTGAGTGTTAACTAGAACACAGAAAAGCCAAAAGGTTTGAATCCGGGCAGGATCCGCGTCAAAAACCGGACGATTGGCGCTGGCCGCGCAGGTCAGCCAGCCCATCGTCCCATGCCTGTTGGGATATTCAGCGGGCCTTGGGAGTGGCTACCTTGTCCCGCAGGTAGACCGGCTGTGCTTCATCGGCAAGGATCGCCTCGCCCCGCTCCCAAGCGAACCGGGCCAGGGTGAGCAGGTCCTGGGCATGGGGCAACATGCTCGCGTCCTGGCCTATGGGGTCGACGCCGATCCGCTCGGCATAACCCCAGCCGGTGCCAGCACCGAACCAGTCGCCGCCACTGCCTTCAGGCAGGGCGGCCATCTCGGGAGGCAGCACCGCTTCGTTACCTACCAGGCGCATTTCACCGGCGACTTCCCGGTAGCAGCCCCAATAGACTTCGTCCATGCGGGCGTCGATGGCTGCCGCGACCTGGGTCGCCCCATGCTCGCGCAAGGCACGCTGGGCCAGTACCGCCAGGTTGGACACCGGCAACACCGGGCGATCCAGGGCAAAGGCCAGCCCCTGTACCACGCCAATAGCGATCCGCACGCCGGTGAAGGCTCCCGGGCCACGGCCAAAAGCAATGGCATCCACCGCCTGCAATGTGGTGCCTGCGTTGGCCAGCAGCTCCTTGATCATCGGCAACAGCTTCTGCGCATGAAGGCGCGGGATCACCTCGTAATGGCTCGTGACCTTGCCGTCATGCAGCAAAGCAACGGAGCAAGCTTCAGTCGCGGTGTCCAGGGCCAGCAAGGTGCTCATCGGGGGTTCCATAGCATTGAAAAAAAGTGACGCATTATAAACAGCAACGGCCCGCAAGCGGGCCGTTGAACGATCAAACGATCAGGTCATTCAGCTCAGGGCTTCGAGCACCTTGGCGGTGATCACTTCCACCGAACCCACGCCAGGGATATGGCTGTACTTCGGCTTGCCCTGGGCGGCGGCCAGTTGCTGGTAGAACTCCACCAGCGGCTTGGTCTGGGAGTGGTAGACCGACAGGCGATGACGCACGGTTTCCTCGGTGTCGTCCTTGCGCTGCACCAGGTCTTCACCGGTGATGTCGTCCTTGCCGGCGATCTTCGGCGGGTTGTAGACGGTGTGGTACACACGGCCCGACGCCTCGTGCACGCGGCGACCGGCGATACGCTGGACGATCTCTTCGTCGTCGACGGCGATTTCCACCACGTGGTCCAGTTCGATACCGGCCTTCACCAGGGCTTCGGCCTGGGGAATGGTGCGCGGGAAGCCATCGAACAGGAAACCCTTGGCGCAGTCAGGCTGGCTGATGCGTTCCTTGACCAGGTTGATGATCAGGTCATCGGAAACCAGGCCGCCGCTGTCCATCACGCTCTTGGCCTTCAGGCCCAGCTCGGTGCCCGCCTTGACCGCAGCACGCAGCATGTCGCCGGTGGAGATCTGTGGAATGCCGAACTTCTCGGTGATGAACTTTGCCTGAGTACCTTTACCGGCCCCGGGAGCTCCCAGCAGAATTACGCGCATCGATGTGCTCCTCAATTTTTTATTTAGAAACGCTCGGATTCGCCTCGTCGGGCCAATCTCAAAAATCGGGTTAAAGCCGCCCAAACGGCCAAAGGCTGATCAAGATACACAGCCGACACAGCCCACACAAGCAGTCGAAAGTCGGAAGAACCCGGCGTTTTCGTGCCCGCTTGGCCAGGTAGGACAAGTCGCAACCCCATAACAAAGTGTCGCCAGATGAATCTGAGCGACACCTTGGATTTACCCCGACAAGGGCCTTGCCTATATAGCCCGACAGCCCCCTGCTCCCTCAGCCGGTATTGCGCAGGCCAGCGGCGATACCGGCCACGGAGACCAGCAACGCCTGTTCTACGGGGCTTCCTTGGGGCGCCTCCTCCTTGCGCGAGCGCGCCAGCAGTTCGGCCTGCAACAAATGCAGGGGATCGAGGTAGGTATTGCGCAGGCGGATGAATTCCAGGGTCTCGGGACTGTGGGCCAGCAACTGCGACTGCCCGGTCAGGCCCAGGACCACCGCGCACGCCTGCGACAATAGGTCGCGTAAATGCCCCCCCAACGGCAGCAGCTCCGGCTCCACCAGACGCTCGTCATAGGATTGCGCAATATCCGCATCGGCCTTGGCCAGGACCATCTCCAGCATGTCGATACGAGTACGGAAGAACGGCCACTGCTCACGCATCTGCGCCAGCAACTCGCCTTCGCCGCGGGCCAGCGCCTTGCTCAGGGCTGCCTCCCAGCCCAGCCAGGCCGGCAGCATCAGGCGGGTCTGGGTCCAGCCGAAGATCCACGGAATCGCCCGAAGGCTTTCGATGCCTCCGGCCCGGCGCTTGGCTGGCCGACTGCCCAAGGGCAGCCGGCCCAGCTCCTGCTCCGGCGTGGACTGGCGGAAGTACTCGACGAACTGCGGGTTGTCCCGTACCACGGCGCGATAGGCATGCACCCCATCGCTGGCCAGTTCGTCCATCATCTGGCGCCATGCCGGCTCCGGCGGGGGCGGAGGCAGCAAGGTGGCCTCCAGCACCGCTGCCAGGTAGAGATTGAGGTTCTGCTCGGCGATATCCGGCAGGCCGAACTTGAAGCGGATCATCTCGCCCTGTTCGGTGGTACGGAAACGCCCCGCGACCGACCCGGGCGGCTGCGACAGGATCGCCGCATGCGCCGGGCCGCCGCCACGTCCCACGGTGCCACCACGGCCGTGGAACAGCAGCAGCTCCACTTGTTGCTCGCGGCAGATATCCACCAGTCGCTCCTGGGCCCGGTACTGGGCCCAGGCAGCGGCGGTGGTGCCAGCATCCTTGGCCGAGTCGGAGTAACCGATCATCACCTCCTGCGGGCCCTGCAAGCGCGAGCGGTAACCTGGCAGGTGCAGCAGCTTCTCCATGACCGGCCCGGCATGATCCAGGTCCGCCAGGGTCTCGAACAAAGGCACCACGCGCATCGGTCGCAGTACTCCGGACTCCTTGAGCAGCAATTGCACCGCCAGCACATCGGAGGCCGCACCGGCCATGGAGATCACGTAGGACCCCAGGGACGCCGCCGGGGCAGTGGCAATCTCGCGGCAGGTCGCAAGTACCTCGGCAGTGTCCGCCGAGGGCTTGAAATACCCGGGCAACAACGGGCGCCGATTACCCAACTCGCGCATCAGGAAGGTGATGCGATCCTCCTCGCTCCAGTCCTCGTAGCGCCCCAGGCCCAGGTAGTCGGTGATCTCGGTCATGGCCGCGCTATGCCGACTGGAATCCTGGCGCACATCCAGGCGTACCAGGAACAGGCCGAAGGTCACGGCCCGACGCAGGCAATCGAGCAGCGGGCCATCGGCGATCACCCCCATGCCGCACTCATGCAGCGACTGATAACACAGTTGCAACGGCTCCAGCAGGTCGCGGTTGTGCTGCAGCACCTCGGCACCCGCCGGCACCGGTGCGCTGAGTGCCGCATGGGCCCAACTGCGTGTGGCCCGCAGGCGCTCGCGCAGTTGCTTGAGCAATGCCCGATAAGGCTCGGCGCTATCCCCCGCCCTGGCCAACAGCGCGGCACTGGCCTGCTGCATGGACAACTCGGCAGCCAGGTGATCGATATCCCGCAGGTACAAGTCGGCCGCCATCCAGCGTGCCAGCAACAAGACTTCGCGAGTCACTGCCGCCGTGACATTGGGGTTGCCATCGCGGTCTCCCCCCATCCACGACGCGAAGCGGATCGGCGCCGCCTCCAGTGGCAGGCGCAGCCCGGTCGCGTTGAACAACGCCTTGTCGGCCTTGCGCATGTAGTTGGGAATCGCCTGCCACAGGGAATGCTCGATCACCGCGAAGCCCCACTTGGCCTCATCCACGGGCGTCGGCCGGGTCCGCCTAATCTCCTCGGTATGCCAGGCTTCGGCGATCAGGCGTTGCAGGCGCTCCTGGATCTGCCCTCGTTCGGCGCTGCTGAGGTCACGGTGGTCCTGGGCCGCCAGTTGCGCCGCAATGGCATCATACTTCTGGATCAGCGTCCGACGCGCCACTTCGGTGGGATGCGCCGTCAGCACCAGTTCGATTTCCAAGCGCCCCAGTTGCCGGGCCAAGGAGTCGGCCGAATGCCCCTCGGCCCGCAGGCGGCTCAACAGCTCCGGCAGCACCCGGGCCTCGAACGGTGCAGGCTGGGACTCATCGCGACGATGGATCAACTGGTACTGCTCGGCGATGTTCGCCAGGTTGAGGAACTGGTTGAACGCCCGGGCCACCGGTAGCAGTTCATCGTCGCGCAACGGATCGAGGCTGGCGCTCAACTCGGCGCCCGTCGAGCCACGCCGGTCGGCCTTGGCCGCCTTGCGGATCTGCTCGATCTTGTCGAGGAAGCCCTCCCCGTACTGATCCCGGATGGTATTGCCCAACAGTTCCCCCAAGAGGTGAACGTCTTCGCGCAAGCGCGCATCAATATCGGTCATCGAGGTGTTCTCCAGCAGACAAGAAGGCAGCACGGAAGGCTCAAGAGTGCCGCTAGCACGCGCCCCTTAGCAAGCATGGGACGAGCCGGCGCCAAGCTTCGGCAACGGAGCTAGTCTCAAGAATAGGCCGTACAAGGGCCATGCACCGGCACCCACCGGGCCACTCAACTCATCCTGCCACGAGCGGGGGTTTCTTGAGGTCACCATGAAAATCCGTGAACTTGCGCAACATTGGGAAGAAAACGCCAAGGGCCGCCTGAGCCGGACCGGCTACCGGATCCACCTGGACATGGAGGCCGCCGCGCGCCTGGCGGCCCTTGCCGAGATGTACCCCAAGCGCCAGCCCGAGGAGCTGCTGGGAGAACTGATCGGTGCCGCCCTGGAAGAGCTCGAAGCCAGCTTCCCCTATGTCCAGGGCCAGCATGTGGTCGCCACCGACGAGGAAGGCGACCCGCTGTACGAGGACATCGGTCCGACCCCGCGCTTCCTCGCCCTGTCTCGCCAGCACCTGCACCTGATGTCGAGCCAGGCCGATAAACCGAAGCACTGACTGGCCATGCTTTTCACTTCTTGAAAGCCTGATTCCCGGCACTCAAAGGTGCCGGGGATACCCCTGCGCTCGGCAAAAGTTCCCGGTTTTTGGGGTTGTCCTAGCAGTCAGATTTTTTTTGGGCCAGTCGCCATCTTTCTCTGAACTATTCAAAAAAGCCTCAGGTCACACCCATTAGCCATCACTGGAACGGCCGTTTCAAATTTTGCCATCAGCGCTTGTAGTCACTCAGCGTCACGGCGCAGGACCAGGGTGGATTTTGATGTTTCCCAGGAGTTACCCAATGGAGTTGAAGACCATGAAGATCAGCACTGCCAAATCCTCGTTCACCTCTCTGCGCGGGCTGAAACTGGCCGCGCTGGCCCTCGGTAGCAGCATGGTACTGGCCGGTTGTGCCGGGAATCCGCCCTCCGAGCAGTACGCGGTTACCCAATCGGCGGTCAATAGCGCAGTGAGCGCGGGCGGCACCGAATTTGCCGCTGTAGAAATGAAATCGGCGCAGGACAAGCTCAAGCAAGCCGAGATTGCCATGCATGACAAGAAGTACGACGACGCTCGCCGCCTGGCAGAACAAGCCGAGTGGGACGCCCGGGTCGCCGAGCGCAAGGCCCAGGCCGCCAAGGCCGAGCAAGCGCTGAAGGACTCGCAGAAAGGCGTTCAGGAACTGCGTCAGGAAGGTATGCGCAGCGTGCAGTAAGCCGCCGCCGACTCCCACGTACTCGTAATCGATTGAAAGGACGAACATTATGCGCAAACAACTGATGATCCCTGCCCTGTTGGCCATGAGCGTAGCCCTGGCGGCCTGCTCCACCCCGCCGAACGCCAACCTGGAAAATGCCCGCACCAACTTCTCGGCCCTGCAGGCCAACCCACAGGCCAGCAAGCTTGCCGCCCTGGAAACCAAGGACGCCTCCGACTGGATGGACAAGGCCGACAAGGCTTATCTGGACAAGGAAAACGAGAAGAAGGTCGACCAGCTGGCCTACCTGACCAACCAGCGGGTTGAGGTTGCCAAGGAAACCATCGCCCTGCGCACCGCCGAGATCAAGCTCAAGGACGCCGGTGACCAACGCGCCCGCGCCATCCTCGACGCCCGCGATGCACAGATCAAGCAGCTGCAGGCCAGCCTCAACGCCAAACAGACCGACCGCGGTACCCTGGTGACGTTCGGTGACGTGCTGTTCGCCCTCAACAAGTCCGACCTCAAGCCCAGCGGCCTGGCCAACATCACCAAACTGGCGCAGTTCCTCCAGCAGAACCCGGATCGCAAGGTGATCGTCGAAGGCTATACCGACAGCACCGGTCGCGACTCCTACAACCAGTCGCTGTCCGAGCGCCGTGCCGGTTCCGTGCAGATGGCCCTGATCCGCATGGGTGTCGATCCTGCGCGCATCGTCTCCCAGGGCTATGGCAAGGAATACCCGGTAGCCGATAACGGCAGCGTATCCGGCCGGGCCATGAACCGTCGCGTGGAAGTGACCATTTCCAACGACAACCAGCCTGTGGCGCCGCGCTCTTCGGTGCGCTGATCCTGCCTTTGCCTATATAGAGGCAGAGAAAACAAAACGCCGCGGACCTTGAGGTCCGCGGCGTTTTTCATTCCCGCAAGCCAGGATCATTGCTCCAGCTGCGGCGTCTCCTGGCCCATGCAGCGCACAGCCTGCTTCTTGTTGTTGACCAGGACTCCAGTCAGGCCTTTTTGCTGGGTATCGAACAACACCAGCACGCCATCCATGCACTGCGCCACTTCGGCAGCGGGCTGCAGGGAGATCTTGTAATCCTCGCCGGGCACGGTCTTGAGCATGGTGAAGTCGTTGAGCAACAACGCATCCTCCGGCTTGGCGAAATGCAGGTAGCCGTAGTACCACAGGCAGGCCACGGTGCCGAGGATGCTGCAGATACCGGTGATGATCATGGGGATGGCGTTGCGTTCTTCACTCATTGCGGACTCTCTGGAGGTTCAACTGCTGAATTCGGTGTCGCCGGGTAATTGGGGATCTCCCCCAGGCGGCGCAACCCGTCGAAATGCTGCGGATCATCGAGGTAGCGCAGCATGACGCTGCGCCAGGTCGGATCGGCAAAGGTTTGCACATGGTCGCCACGGGTCAGTTGCAGGACCCGTGGCGGCGGCGCAGCTTGATACAGACGGATGCCATTGGAAAGAGGCACCAGCGGATCATCGAGGCTGTGGTAGATCAGCTTGGGCACGCCTGTCAGGCGCGGCATGGAGTAGATGGCGCTGTCGGCGTCCGGCACCAGCCAGGACAACGGCACCTGCAAGGGCCAGGTCAACCAGGAGGTGCTCAGGGCGTAGCGCCCGACATCCCGATAGCTGGCCGGTACGCCATCGAGGACAAGCGCCTTGAGCTGGCCCTGGCGCTCTGGATGCTCCACCAGATAGTGAATGGCCAACGCACCGCCCAGGCTTTGACCCAGCACCACCAGCGGCTTGCCCTGGACCTCTGGGGCCTGGTCCAGCCACTTGAAGGCCGCGTCGACGTCCTGGTAGATCGCCGGGAGGGATGGCTCCCCCTCGGACACCCCATAGCCGCGATAGTCCAGCAACAGGACCTGATAACCCTGCTCCGGCAACCACCAGCTGCCACCCAGGTGCCAAGCCAGGTTGCCACCGTTGCCATGCAGGTGCAGCACCGTACCCTTGACCGGTACTCCAGCCTTGGCAGGCAGCCACCAGGCACGCAGCTTGAGGCCGTCGGCAGTGGTCAGGGTCACGTCGCGGTACTCGAGCTTGGCTCGCTGGGGAGTGAATGGCAGGCCAGGCTCCGGGTAGAACAGCAGCGAACTGCACCCCTGCAGGCCCAACAACAGGGCAAGAACCGCACAGCACTTGAGTAATCTGCTCATCGGGCATTTCTTGTCGCGAGCGGCGAGCGAACGCGACACGAACGCCATCGTGCAAGTCGCGGAACATCCTGCGAGGCCTTGCGGCAGCGACAGGTATCTGTGAGTACATCCATGTTCGGCCCCATGCAGGTCTACAGGATATTGGAGTAGTCCGCCTCGATCCGATCCAGGCTCAAGTGGTTGAGGAAGTTGGAGAAACACATCCACGCCGACAGCGCATTCATGTCGCGAAACTGCTCGGGCAGGTACTTGGGCGGCACCACCAGCCCTTCATCGACCAGCTGCCGCAGGGTGCGCATGTCCTCGAGGGTGGTCTTGCCGCAGAACAGCAACGGCACCTGCTCCAGCTTGCCTTTGCGTACAGCCAGCTGAATGTAGTTGTAAACCATGATGAAGCCCTTGAGATAGGACAAGTCCTTGGTAAAAGGCAACCCATTGGGCACCGAACCACGGAACACCCGGCTGGCGTTGCCGTAGCTCTCGGCCATCTCGAAACCCTGTTCGCGGAAGAACTCGAACACCTGCAGGAAATCCGCCCCCTCCTCCACCATATGGATCGCCCGAGTACGGTTGGTCAGCTTGCGCAGGCGGCTGGGGTAGGAGGCGAAGGTAATGATCTCCATGAGGATCGCCAGGCCTTCCTGGGTCACCGTCGACGAGGGCGGGCCCTTGGCCAGGAAGGTGCAGATCGGCTGGTTGAGGCCGTTCAGGGTGGTGCCTACATGCACCAGGCCTTCATGGACTTCCAGGGCGCGCACATCACGATCGTTGAACATCGCATCGCTGCGGATCTTGATGTAGTCGGCCCCTGCCGCCGCATCGGCGACGATACCGTCGGACTCGAAGACCCGGATGGTTTCCTCGGCTTCGCCGAACACCTTGTTCAACCGGCCTTGCAGCAAGCCGACGGCATCCTTGGCGCTCAAGGTCTTGGGTTCGTCCTTGAGATCGCCGCGCCCGTCGATGTTGTTCAGGTAGTCGGACATCATCAGGCCGAGGTCCGCCAGGGTCGGGTCGCCAGCATGGAAGGCGTCGGAGGCGGCACCATACAACTCCTGGGAAATCAGGCCGAAATCACCCGTACCCCGCGCCTCCAGCATGCGCACCACCATGCGGTATTCCTTGCACATGCGGCGCATGATCTGCCCCACCGGGCTGAACTGGCCCAGTTGACGCGTGATGTCGCGCTCGATGTTCTGGAACTCCAGCTTCACCGCACCGGAGTCGAAGGACAACGGGCGCCCCTCGTAATAGGCGCGGTCCACCGCCGGCATTTCCTTGCCCTTGGCCTTGAGAAATCCCTTGCGAATGCTTTCGTCCCATTTCACCGCATCCAGGACGCGAATCGGTGTCTGTGCCAGCACTATGCGATCGGACAAAGTGCGTATCGTCTGCTGGTAATCGTCCACCCGAAATTCCCTCTGTTGAATCGCTCGAACCTGTGACTGGGCGGCCCGCTGAACGCGTACCGCTGCGACAAAGACCTTGCCGGTCCTGAATTGACCTGGAGCCTGGTTGATCCGTTCCCGGTCGGGACTGCTACCTCACACGGAAGCCAGCACCAGGTGCATGTAGCGGGTCAGGATACCGAGCATTTCCTCGTCGGCCAGTGGCTCGGCGTCGTTGAGCAGGCCCTGATATTCCATTCGGCCGATTATAGACGTCAACACCTTGGCATCCTGCTGTGGCTCCCGCGACCCCAGGACCTGGAAGAACTGGCAAGTGCCCTGCAGCAGGATCTGCTGGTGCGAGCGCACCAGCTGCGCCAGGCGCGGGTTGAGCAACGCCTCCTGGCGAAATGCCTGCTCGGCCATCAAGTGCTCGCGGCGAGTGCTGAGCTGGCGCTGCACGTAGTCGGCGGTCATGCGCGCGATATCGTCGGCCAGTTGCGAACGGCAAGCCAGGCTGCCGTCGCCATAGGCCACCATCTCCCGCAGCAACCCTTCGTTACTGGTCCACAGCTTGGCCATGAACGCCGCGCTGCGTTCGACATACTGGGCGAAGGTATCGGTGAGCAGGTCATCGATATCCTTGAAGTAATAAGTCGTGGCCGACAGCGGCACACCGGCTTCGGCGGCTACCGCGCGATGGCGCACGGCCCGCACGCCGTCGCGCACGACAATGCGCATGGCGGCATCGAGGATCTCCTGTCGGCGTTGTTCACTGCCCTGGCGGCTGGCCTTGCGGCCTTGGTACTGAACACTTTCAGCCACCGCAGTGGCGATGCCAGCTGCACCTTCTTGAGCAATTGCACGGTTCACGACAGGTATTCCTCTTATCAATTACACAGAATCAAAAGCGGTACGTCAGTTCCAACCAGACAATAAAAAGCCGCCTGGTAAAGGCGGCTTCTTATTCACGACATCTTAGGCTTGCGGCCGCATGTGCGGGAACAAGATCACGTCGCGAATCGACGGCGAGTTGGTCAGCAGCATCACCAGGCGGTCGATGCCGATGCCTTCACCGGCGGTTGGCGGCATGCCGTATTCCAGGGCACGGACGAAGTCGGCGTCGTAGTGCATGGCCTCGTCGTCACCGGCGTCCTTCTCGGCCACCTGGGCCAGGAAGCGCTCGGCCTGGTCTTCGGCATCGTTGAGCTCGGAGTAGGCGTTGGCGATCTCGCGGCCACCGATGAACAGCTCGAAGCGGTCGGTCACGGCCGGGTTGTCGTCGTTGCGACGAGCCAGCGGAGACACTTCGAACGGGTACTCGGTGATGAAGTGCGGCTGCTCCAGCTTGTGCTCCACCAGCTCTTCGAAAATCATCACCTGCAGCTTGCCCAGGCCTTCGTGGCCCAGCACCTTGGCCCCGGCCTTCTTGGCGATCTCGCGGGCGCGGTCGACATCTTGCAGGTCGGCAGCGGTCAGCTCCGGGTTGTACTTGAGGATCGAGTCGAACACCGACAGGCGCACGAACGGTTCGCCGAAGTGGAACACCTTGTCGCCGTACGGCACGTCGGTGGTGCCCAGGACCAGTTGCGCCAGCTCGCGGAACAGTTCCTCGGTGAGGTCCATGTTGTCGTTGTAGTCGGCGTAGGCCTGGTAGAACTCGAGCATGGTGAATTCAGGGTTGTGACGAGTCGAGACGCCTTCGTTACGGAAGTTGCGGTTGATCTCGAACACTTTCTCGAAGCCACCAACCACCAGGCGCTTGAGGTACAGCTCCGGCGCGATACGCAGGAACATGGCCATGTCCAGGGCGTTGTGGTGGGTTTCGAACGGCTTGGCCGCTGCGCCGCCAGGAATGGTCTGCAGCATTGGCGTCTCGACTTCGAGGAAGTCGCGCTTGGCCAGGAAGCTGCGGATGTGGGAGATCACCTGGGAGCGCACACGGAAGGTGTGGCGGGTTTCCTCGTTGACCATCAGGTCGACGTAGCGCTGGCGGTAGCGCTGCTCGGTGTCGGTCAGGCCGTGGTGCTTGTCCGGCAGCGGGCGCAGCGACTTGGTCAGCAGGCGCACGTTGGTCATCTCGACGTACAGGTCGCCCTTGCCGGAACGGGCCAGGGTGCCTTCGGCGCTGATGATGTCGCCCAGGTCCCAGGTCTTCACCGCGGCCAGGGTTTCTTCCGCCAGGGTCTTGCGGTTGACGTAGACCTGGATGCGGCCAGTCATGTCCTGGATCACCATGAACGAGCCACGGTTGAGCATGATGCGACCTGCCACCTTGACCGGGATCGCCGCTGCTTCCAGCTCTTCCTTGGTCTTGTCCGCGTACTGTTTCTGCAGGTCGTTGCAGTAGCTGTCGCGACGGAAGTCGTTGGGGAAGGCATTGCCCTTGGCACGCTCTGCGGCAAGTTTTTCCTTGCGCAGGGCGATCAGGGCGTTTTCTTCCTGTTGCAGGTCTTGCGCTTCGGTCTTGAGGTCGCTCATGTCGTCATTCTTTCCATCAGGTGTTCATTGCCCCTGTCGGGCAGGGCGCGCAATACCGGCAACGGCCGGTATCGCGGCGGTGGTGTGCGGTTTACAGCCCCTGCTTGAGGCTCGCTTCCAGGTATTGGTCGAGGTCGCCGTCCAGGACCTTCTGGCAGTCGCTGCGCTCGACGCCGGTACGCAAGTCCTTGATGCGCGAGTCATCCAGTACGTAGGAACGGATCTGGTGGCCCCAGCCGATGTCCGACTTGGTGTCTTCCAAGGCCTGCGAGGCGGCGTTGCGCTTCTGCATTTCCTGCTCGTACAACTTGGCCCGCAGCATCTTCATGGCGGTGTCCTTGTTGGCGTGCTGGGAACGTTCGTTCTGGCAGCTGACCACAGTGTTGGTCGGCACGTGGGTGATCCGCACCGCCGAGTCGGTGGTGTTCACGTGCTGGCCGCCGGCGCCGGAGGAACGATAGGTATCGATGCGCAGGTCGGACGGGTTGATCTCGATCTCGACCTTGTCGTCGATCTCGGGCGAAACGAATACCGCCGAGAACGAGGTGTGGCGACGGGCGCCGGAGTCGAACGGGCTCTTGCGCACCAGGCGGTGTACGCCGATCTCGGTACGCAGCCAGCCAAAGGCGTACTCGCCCTTGATGTGCACGGTAGCGCCCTTGATGCCGGCGACGTCACCCTCGGACAGTTCCATGATGGTGGCGTCGAAGCCGCGCTTGTCGGCCCAGCGCAGGTACATGCGCAGCAGGATGTTGGCCCAGTCCTGGGCCTCGGTGCCACCAGAGCCGGCCTGGATGTCCAGGTAGGCGTTGTTCATGTCCATCTCGCCACTGAACATGCGACGGAACTCAAGCTGGGCCAGGGCTTCTTCCAGCCCCTGCAGCTCGGTCTCGACGTCGCTCACGGCGCCTTCGTCATTCTCCTCGACGGCCATGTCGAGCAAGTCCTTGCAGTCCGCCAAGCCGCCGGACAGCTTGTCCAGGGTCTCGACGACCTGCGCCAACATGGAGCGCTCGCGCCCTAGTGCCTGGGCGTATTCGGGCTTGTTCCAGACGTTGGGGTCTTCCAGTTCGCGGTTGACTTCGATCAGGCGGTCATGCTTTTGATCGTAGTCAAAGATACCCCCGAATGGACTGGGAACGCTCGGTCAGGTCCTTGATGGTATTCAGGATCGGGTTGATTTCCATGGATGGCAGCACTCGTTGGCGAACTTTTGAAAGCCGACGATTATAACGGAATCACTGAATGGCGGCAGCCCGCTTGGCGGCTTTAACAGTGAATAGCCACGCCAACACGCATGCCGGGCCCTCTATAATCCGGGCTCACGCTTCATCCCCATGCCCCACTGCCAGCAGAAAGCGCAAGCGAGCATCCATGGAAAGAACCCTCACTGATGCAGAAATCCGCGACATCCTCGCCCGGGAAAGGCGCAACCTGAGGGGCTCGCAGGCGATGGTGTACTTCATCCTCGGCCTGTTCGCCGCCATAGCGCTGTTGGGCGTCGGCCTGTTCATCCACACGCTGCTGGCCTGGGCCCTGGCCGTACCTTTGGCGGTGTTTCTCTGGTGGTGGATCTATTACCGTACCCGCGCCATGGAAAACACCGTGGGCACGCACACCCTATGGTTGCAGGCGCAGTTCAGCGCCACTTGGGTCAACGCCCACCGCAATGGCCACTGGCGCTACGTCTTCGGTGACTACCCCATCGCCGCCAGCAACCTGATCGACAATCTGTTCAGCGCAGGAAAACTCAACATCCATGCCCAGTACAGAGTCGAAGCCGTGCTGCTGACTTGCCCACAAACCTCGAGCCGCTGCTACCACCTGTTCCCCGATACCTTTATCGAAATATCCGGGGACCAACAGCCTGCCAGCGAAGACGGCTACTCGATCCCCACCTGATTGCGCCCATTGTTCTTGGCCAGGTACAGGCCCTTGTCCGCGGCCGAAATCAACTGCCGGCAATGGCTGTTGGGCTGCGGAGTCATGGTCGACAGGCCGATGCTGATGGTCAGGCTGGCCCCTTCCACTGGTGCGATATGGGGGATTTTCAGGGCCTCGACGGTCTGGCGCAGCTTTTCGGCTACCAGGCGCGCGCCACCCGGTGAGGTATTGGGCAGCACCAGGACGAACTCTTCGCCACCGTAGCGCGCCGGCAGGTCGGATGGCCGGCTGCTGGCCTCACGGATTGCCGCGGCCACCTTGCGCAAGGCCTCGTCGCCCTCCAGATGGCCGAAAGTGTCGTTGTAGGTCTTGAAGTAGTCGACGTCGATCATCAGCAGCGACAACTGGCTCTGCTCACGCATGGCCCGGCGCCATTCCAGCTCTAGGTATTCGTCGAAGTGCCTGCGGTTGGACAAGCCGGTCAGGCCGTCGGAGTTCATCAGCCGTTGCAGCACCAGGTTGGTATCGAGCAACTGCTGCTGGCTGACCCGCAACGCCCGGTAGGCGGCGTCCCGCTGCAACAGGGTCATGTAGGAGCGCGAGTGATAGCGGATACGCGCCACCAACTCGATGTTGTCCGGGAGCTTGACCAGGTAGTCGTTGGCCCCGGCGGCAAAGGCCGCACTCTTGATCAGCGGGTCTTCCTTGGTGGACAGGACGATGATCGGAATGTTCTGGGTGGCCGGGTGGTTGCGGTACTCGCGCACCAGGGTCAGGCCATCGAGGCCCGGCATCACCAGGTCCTGGAGGATCACCGTGGGCTTGATGCGGATCGCCTGGGCAATGGCCTGGTGCGGATCGGCGCAAAAGTGGAAGTCGATGTTTTCCTCATTCGCCAACCCACGCCGAACCGCCTCGCCGATCATGGCCTGGTCGTCCACCAGCAACACCATGGCAGCGTTTTCATCGGTCTTGAATTCGTCGAGCTGTAAATCATTCATGGGTTGTCACCTGAAGTGCTACCTGGCCAGGACAGCTGCGTTTATCAGTCATTTGGCAAATATCTCCAGCAAACGTGGAGCGATCTTGTCCAGTGGGCGAATCTCTGCGGCGGCGCCGATGGCAGCGGCTGCCTTGGGCATGCCATACACCGCGCTACTGTTCTGGTCCTGGGCGATGGTCAGATAACCCTGATCGCGCATCAGCTTCAAGCCCTGGGCGCCATCGCGCCCCATGCCGGTCAGTAGCACACCCACCGCATCGCCACTCCAGTAACTGGCGACACTTTCAAAAAATACATCGATGGACGGACGGTAGATCTCGTTCACCGGCTCGGCGGTATAGGCCAGCGTTCCGTTCTTCAACAAGCGGATATGGTGGTTGGTTCCCGCCAGCAGCACCGTGCCGCTTTGCGGTGGCTCGCCCTCGCGCGCCAGGCGTACCTGCAGGCCCGATGCGCTGCTGAGCCATTCAGCCATGCCCGCGGCAAACACCTGATCGACATGCTGGACCAGCACGATGGCTGCCGGAAAGTCCTTTGGCAAGCCCTTGAGCAATACTTCGAGTGCCGCCGGCCCGCCTGCGGAGGAGCCAATGGCCACCAGGCTCTGGCGTGGCATGCCGCTGCGCAGCGGCAGCGGCACAGAACGCACGCGGCTGCCACGCTGGCCGATCAGCCAACCGATATTGAGGATCTTGCGCAACAGCGGGGCCGCCGCCTCCTGGGCATTGCCCGCGCCCACGGCGGGGGTGTCCACCACGTCCAGGGCTCCATGGCCCATGGCCTCGAACACACGGTGGACATTCTGCTGCCGATCGACGGTGACGATCACGATGGCGCACGGCGACTCGGCCATGATTCGCCGCGTAGCCTCAACGCCGTCCATCACCGGCATGATCAGGTCCATGAGAATCAGGTCCGGGGTCAGTTCGGCGCAATACTTCACCGCCTCGGCACCGTTGGTGGCGACCCAGACCACCTCGTGACTGGGGTCGAAAGCCAGCGCCCGGCGCAAGGCCTCCACGGCCATGGGCATATCGTTGACTATCGCTATCTTCATGCCCGCGCTCCTCCAATCAGTTCCACCACCGCATCCAGCAGGGCGTCGTCATGGAAACTGGCTTTGGCTAGATAATAGTCGGCACCGGCATCCAGACCGCGGCGCCGGTCTTCCTCACGATCCTTGTAGGACACCACCATCACCGGCAGCGACTGCAGGCGATTGTCGCGGCGCAAGAGTGTGACCAATTCGATTCCATCCATTCGCGGCATGTCGATATCGGTGATCAGCAGGTCGAAGCTTTCCGAACGCAAGGCGTTCCAGCCGTCCATGCCGTCCACGGCCACGGCCACGTCGTAGCCGCGATTGATCAGCAACTTGCGCTGCAGTTCGCGCACCGTCAGGGAGTCGTCGACCACCAGGATCCGCTTGCGCGCAGCCTGTGCATGTTGCTGATGATGCCGGGCGATGCGTTCCAGGCGACCGGTGTTGAGCAGTTTGTCCACCGACCGCAGCATGTCCTCGACATCGACGATCAAGGCCACGCGTCCATCGTCGAGCAAAGCGCCGGCAGAAATATCCTGGATCTTGCCCAGGCGGTCGTCGAGCGGCAGCACCACCAGGGTCCGCTCACCGATAAAGCGCTCCACGGCGACGCCATACACGGCATCGCGCTCGCGGATCACCACGACTTTCAAGGTCGAGGCGTCATTCTGGCTCGCCGGTCGCTGCAACAGCTGGCTGGCCGCCACCAAGCCCACATGCTGGCCCTCATGCCAGAAGTGCTGGCGCCCCTCCACCTGGACGATTGCCTCCGGCTCCAGGTCGCACATGCGCTCGATATGAGCCAGGGGGAAGGCATAGGCTTCCTCGCCGACCTCCACCACCAGGCTGCGCACCACCGACAAGGTCAGCGGCACTTCCAGGTGGAAACAACTGCCCTGGCCGGTGGTCTGCTCCAGCACCACAGCCCCACGCAGCTGGCGCACCATGTGCTGCACGGCATCCAGGCCAACGCCGCGACCGGAAACTTCAGTCACCTTGTCGCGCAGGCTGAAACCTGGCAGGAACAGGAACGTCAGCAATTCTTCTTCACTAAGTTGTGCCGCTGTCGGGGCCGGGGAGAGCTGGCGCTCGACAATGCTCAGGCGCAAGCGCTCCAGGTCCACCCCGTGCCCATCGTCACTGAGTTCCAGCACCAGCAAGCCGGCCTGATGGGAGGCCTTCAGGCGAATCACCCCTTCGGCTGGCTTGCCCGCCAGCAGCCGCTGCTCGGGCAGTTCGATGCCATGGTCGACAGCGTTGCGCAACAGGTGGGTGAGCGGTGCCTCGAGCTTCTCCAGCACATCGCGGTCGACCTGGGTCTTTTCCCCCTCGATCTCCAGGCGTACCTGCTTGCCCAGGCTGCGCCCCAGGTCACGCACCATGCGGACCTGGCCACCGAGCACATCGGCAAAGGGCCTCATGCGGCAAGCCAGGGCCGTGTCGTAGAGCACCTGGGCGCGCTGGCTCGCCTGCCAGCCGAACTCATCGAGCTCGGCGGTTTTTTCCGCCAGCAATTGCTGGGACTCCGCCAGCAGTCGCCGCGCATCCTCCAAGGCCTCCTGGGCTTCGAGGCTCAGGGCATGCTCCTTGAGGTGCAGATTGAGGTTTTCCAAGGCCGCCAGGCTATTGCTCTGGATTCGCTTGAGCCGCTGCATGGTGGCCAGGTAAGGCTTGAGCCGCTGGGTCTCCACCAGTGACTTGCTGGACAGATCCAACAGTCCGTTGAGACGCTCTGCAGTGACCCGCAGCACGCGCTCGCCACCGTCGGTGATACGTCTGTTGGGACGTGCAGCGGCCACCACGGCGTCCAGCGAAGGTTCTGGCTCGACCTCCACCAGGGATTCGGGCATGGGCTCCAAGGGCGCGTCCAGCGATAACGCCAGTGGTGCATCCGGCAGGTCCGGCGGCGACCCGGGCGCCACCGGCAATACTCCGCCGGCTGTCGCCCCCGGGTCCAGCAGGCGCTCCATCAGCGCCACATAGACCTGGATATCCGCCGCTACGAGTTCTGCGCCACCGGGCGTGCCAATGCGCGTCAGCAGGTCGGTTCCCTGGAGCAAAGCGTCGATATGCTCAGGCTGCAGGTACAGGCGCCCTTCCTGGGCGCTGACCAGGCAGTCCTCCATGACATGGGCGACGCTCACGCCAGCATCGACCCCGACGATCCGCGCCGCCCCCTTGAGGGAGTGGGCGGCACGCATGCAAGCCTCCAGCTGGTCGGCCTGGGTCGGATTGCGCTCCAGCGCCAGCAGCCCGGCACTGAGCACCTGGGTCTGGGCCTCGGCTTCCAGGCTGAACAGTTCCAGCAACGAGGCATCACGCATTTGATCGGGGGTCATGAGAGGCTCCGGGTCACGGCCAAGAGCAGCTGCTCTTCATCCAGCCAGCGCAAGCTGCGTCCCTGCCATTGCAGCACGCCACGGGTGTACTTGGCAGTGGCTTGCTCACCGGAAGTCGAGGCGCCGTTGAGAATCCGCTCGTCGATAGCATGGATGCCATGCACCTCATCCACCGGCACCACTACGGGGCCGCCCTCGGCGCCGATGATCAGCATCCGCGGCATCACCCGCCCCGAGGGGGCGGTGCCCGGTGTGCTATCGAGCCCCAGCAACTCGGTCAACGACAGGCAGGCCACCAGCGCCCCACGGACATTGGCCACCCCCAGCAATGCCCGTGATCGCTGATGCGGCAGGGAATGAATCGCCTGCTGCGGCGCCACTTCCAGCAGGCAACGGGTCGCCAATGCCAGCCACTCCTCGCCCAGACGGAACATCAGCAGCGAACGGGTGACCACATCACTGTCGGCCTCCTGGACCACCGAGTGCTCGCGGTCCTCCTGGCGCAACGAATAACGATCGAGCAGGCGCGTAGCCGCAGCGGAATAAACAGAACAATTGCGACAATGGACATGTTCGGCCAACAAGGGGCAGGACTTGTCGCCAAGGATGCCGATGCGATTCCAGCAGTCATCGATGGCCTGCGCATCTTCACGGGTCACGTCCAATGAATATGAATGGCTCATCGTTTCAACTCACTGTCGGCAGTGCGCGAGCTACGAGCGGCACGCTCCTGCAATCGTTGGGCGCCGGCGAAGTCGCCCTGGGACGCCAGCAATGCCGCCAGGTGCGCCAGGGCTTCGGGATGCTGCGGCTCCAGGTACAAGGCCTTGCGATAGAAGCCCTGGGCCTCGATGGCGTTACCCGCCACGTCGCTGAGCAAACCCAGCCAATAGAACACCTGGGCTACCGGCTCATGTTGCTGCAGATAGCGCTCGCAAGCGGCCCGGGCCTCACCACTCTTGCCCTCATTGGCCAGCGCCGTGATGCTTGCCAGCAGGCCCGCGCCATCGCTGGCCGGGACCACGCTGTTGGTGGGCGCCGGGGCCGCCACGCGACTGGCAAAGGGACGCTGGCGTGGCGCCGGGGGAGCCACACTGCGTGGCGGCATCGGTAGGGGCAAGGGCTGCGGCAGCGGGGCCAAGGGCTGTGCCGGGGCAGGTTCGCTGTGGCGGCTGAAGGCAAAGGATTGGGGAATGCCGATCGAGCGCATGCCCAAGCGCCCCAGCAAGCTGCCCTCGGCCGGGCCGATGAACAGCACACCCTCTTCATGGGTCAGGCGCTTGAGCACTTCGAACACCTGGCGCTGGGTGGGCTGGTCGAAATAGATCAGCAGGTTGCGGCAGAAGACAAAGTCGAAGGCCGGCTCGGAGGCCAGCAACCCCGGCTCCATCACATTGCCGACCTGTAGCCGCACCTGCTCACGGACCCGCTCGTTCAAGCGATAGCGATCACCCTCGGCCACGAAGTGACGCTCTCGAAAATCCGTGTCCTGGCCACGAAAGGAATTCTTGCCATAGACCGCATTCCGGGCCCGCTCCACCGATAGCGGGCTGACATCCAGGCCGTCGATCTTGAACTGATGGGGCGCCAGGCCGCCATCCAGCAGGGCCATGGCGATCGAATAAGGCTCTTCGCCGGTGGAACACGGCAGGCTCAGCAAGCGCAGGGCACGCATGCCCTTGATCTGGGCCAGGCGGGCCGAGGCCAGCTTGACCAGCGTGGCGAAGGACTCCGGATAACGGAAAAACCAGGTCTCCGGGACGATCACCGCCTCGATCAGCGCCTGCTGCTCCTCCTGCGAGCCTTGCAACCGATGCCAGTACTCATCGTTGCCATGGATATACAACGCATTGCAGCGCTGGCGCACCGCACGCTCGATGATCGCCGGCCCCACGGAGGCGACATCCAGGCCGATTCGCTCCTTGAGGAAATCGAAAAACCGTTGTTCGCCGCTCATCGAGGCTCCTCGAGCGCAGCCAGGTCAAGCGGCGGGCTGGGAAACAACAACTCGCGCACTTCGGGCCGCAGCAGGTCATCGACCCGTACCCACTGCAACAGCCCCTGGGCATCCTCGCGCACCGGCCCCAGGTACGGGGCCTGGGCGTTGTCCAGGCCATAGGGCTGGAACTGCTGCGGATCGCAGCGCAGGGTGTCGTTGGCCTGCTCCAGCAACAACCCCAGGACCCGCGCGGGCTGCTCGGCCTCGCCACGATAGTGCACCAGCACCAGGCGCGTGCTGGTACGCAATTGCGCCGGCCGGCCAAAGGTCAGTTGGCACAGGTCGATCACTGGCACCACCGTGCCACGGTAGGCGAAGACTCCCGAAACCCAGCTCGGGGCCTGGGCAATGGGCTTGAGTTGCAGGCGCGGCAGCACCTCGACCACATCCACGGCCCGCAGCGCATACCGCTCCTGGCCGATGCGGAAAACCAGGAACAGCACGGTCTTCACCGAGGCTGCGCCATTGCGCTTGTGCGCGAGCTCATCCATCAGACTTTGAAACGCGAAACGCCGCTACGCAGCCCCACGGCCACCTGGCTCAGTTCGTCGATGGCGAAACTGGCCTGGCGCAGGGACTCGACGGTCTGGCTACTGGCATCGCCCAATTGCACCAGCGCGTGATTGATCTGCTCGGCGCCGGTGGCCTGGGCCTGCATGCCTTCGTTGACCATCAACACCCGCGGCGCCAGGGCCTGGACCTGGTGGATGATCTGCGACAACTGCTCACCCACCTGCTGTACCTCGGCCATGCCGCGGCGCACTTCTTCGGAGAACTTGTCCATGCCCATGACCCCGGCCGATACCGCCGACTGGATCTCGCGAACCATCTGCTCGATATCGTAGGTCGCCACCGCCGTCTGGTCCGCCAGGCGGCGCACCTCCGTGGCCACCACGGCAAAACCGCGGCCGTATTCACCGGCCTTCTCGGCCTCGATGGCAGCATTGAGCGACAGCAGGTTGGTCTGGTCGGCGACTTTGACGATGGTCACCACCACCTGATTGATGTTGCCGGCCTTCTCGTTGAGGATCGCCAGCTTGGCATTCACCAGGTCTGCCGCGCCCATGACCGAATGCATGGTGTCTTCCATTCGCGCCAGGCCCTGCTGGCCGGATCCTGCCAACACCGAGGCCTGGTCGGCGGCGCTGGACACTTCGGTCATGGTCCGTACCAGATCCCGCGAAGTCGCGGCGATTTCCCGCGATGTGGCACCAATTTCCGTGGTCGTGGCGGCGGTCTCGGTGGCCGTGGCCTGCTGTTGCTTGGACGTGGCGGCAATCTCGGTCACCGACGTGGTGACCTGTACCGAGGAGCGCTGGGCCTGGGACACCAGGGCCGTGAGCTCGGTCATCATGTCGTTGAAGCCGGTCTCGACCGCACCGAACTCGTCCTTGCGCTCCAGGTTGAGGCGACCGCTAAGATCGCCGGTACGCATGACCTCCAGGATCTCCACGATCCGATTCATCGGCGCCATGATCGCCCGCATCAGCAGCAGGCCACAAAGTCCGGCCGCCAGTACCGCCAGCAACAGGGACACGCCCATGCTGACCTTGGCTGCCGCCACGGCATCGTCGATGGCGGCAGTAGCAGAGTCGGCTACTGCCTTGTTCTCGCTGATGATGTCGTTGAGCTTCAGGCGGCCCTTGGTCCAGGCCGGCGTCAGTTGCTCGTTGAACAGGCGGATCGCCTCGGCTTCCTGCTTGCGCTGGTGCAGGTCGAGCACCGCCGCCTGGATGCGATTGAAGTCCTGGTGATCCTTTTCGAAGGCATCGAACTCGTTCTGATCTTCGCGGCTGTTGATGGTCTGCTTGTAGTTGCCCATCTGGGTGACCAGATGCTGCTCGAAGGACTTGAAGTCAGCCACGTCCTCGGCGCTGATGTCCTGATTCTGCTTGAGCCCGATGATCTCCTGGGTCTGGATGTAGCTGTCGACCCAGGCACTGCGGATCATCGAACTGAAATAGACACCGGGCACCGCATCGTTGCGCATGCGCTCCTCGCCGGCCTCGATCTTCAGCAGCCGTGAGTACGAGACGACGACCATCAGCAGCATGATGGCGATAATCACCGCAAAGCTCGCCAAAATGCGTTGGCGCAACGTCCAGTTCTTCACAGTCAGCCCTCGAACCCATTCAAAAATGGAGGGAGTATAGCTGAGGACGATGCAGGTTTTACGGGTGGCTTAACGACTCAGGCAGGACTTTTAGTGGTTTTGTGCAACCGCTCTGGCCAGGGGCCTGTAGAGGACTTCACCGGTCGCACAAAGGCATTTCGGCAATTGCACAGGACAGAATCGCCAAGAGGCTCGACAGGTCTCTCAGGGCTGGACCTGGCGTACCTGGTTCTCCAGTTCCGCCTTGAGCCCTGCCGGCAGCTGCAGTTGGCGCGCCAACTCCTCAAGGTAGGCCTTCTCCATGAAGTGCTGCTCATCCACCAGCATCACGCTGGCCAGGTACATCTCGGCGGCCATCTCCGGGGTGCTGGCGGCCCGGGCCACATCGGCAGGGTCCAGGGGCTTGTTCAACTCGCCGTGCAGCCACTGCTGCAGCTGTGGATCGTCATCGAGCTTGCGGAACTCACCCTCGATCAACTCACGCTCGCGCTCATCCACATGGCCATCGGCCTTGGCGGCCGCCACCAGCGCCTTGAGGATCGCCTGGCTGTGTTGCTCCACTTGCTGCGGGGCCAACCGATCGAGGGTCTGGGGCTCGGTACCCGGCGCACTGCCCTGCTGCGCCTGCCAATTGCCATAAGCCTTGTAGGCCAGCACCCCGAGCGCGGCCAAACCACCATAGGTCAGGGCCTTGCCACCGAACTTGCGCACCTTCTTGTTGCCCAGCAACAAGCCCATGGCTCCGGCAGCCAGGGCACCACCACCGGCGCCAGCGAGCAACCCGCCCAGGCCCCCGGTCTTGGCCCCGAGCAAGCTGCCCAGACCGACCGAATCGGCCGTCGGCCTGGCCTGTGGCGAATTACCAGCCTTGTTCTGCAGGAGCTCTTGGCCGGACTTGAGTAGTTGGTCGAGCAATCCACGGGTATTCATCTGCCACCTCCGCAAAAACCAGTGTCACCTCGACACCTGAGGCCTCAAGACTAGAGAGAAGTGCCCAGCTCCAGGGGGCGATAATGCTTCTGAATGTTGCTTTGGCTCTTCAATGCCTGGACAAGCTCGACCCAGGCTTGAACCTCGATTTTGCCGAAACATCCTAAGGGCGCGTGGACTGGCCCCGTGGAGGGCAAAAGCCAAGCTTGGCCGTCGGTTGCTTGCTTCATCCGCCCCCAGTCACCACCATCGCGTCGATCTCAAAACGGACTATCCCATACAAACCAAATGGCTGGTCAACGGCCAGCTGGTAGCTGGCGAAGACCCGGCCCAACCGGTGTACGACCCGACGCAAGGCAGCGTGCGGGTACATATCAACGAAACCATCGAGCCCCAGGTGGGCGCCACGGTGCGTGCTGCTGACGGAGCCTTCGACAGCTGCTCGCCGGCCAGTCGCGCAAAGGCAGGACGACTGGATAAGCATCCGCAGTTGCGGCACTATCCGCGGCCAGAAAAGCACCGGTTTCACTGACCACAATTGCCCTCCGGCAGCAAGGATGCGCCCATGCCCCACCCCACCTTAGCCATGGCCAACAGGTGCCGCCCATGAGCCAGAACGCTGCTGGCCACTACCATGTGGTGCGGATTACCACCGGCCTGGTGGCCCATTCGTTGCCGGTACTGTTGTTCTACCTGGCGCATATCTGGGGCATTCCACTGTATCGCCAGCTGTTCGGCGCCACGGCTCGAAGCTTCGGCCTGGGCATGATGGTGGACCTGCTGTTCTACCTGCTGATCGTCGGCGGCTGGCTGCTGGCGATGATTTCCAACCTCAAGCTCAAGCTGGTCCTGATTGGCGCCTTGGTGGCGTTCAGCGCCTGGGCGATGTTTCCCGAGCACCCGATACGCGGTTATGCCTATTGCCTGCTGATGGGAGTGCCTTCGCTGCTGGCGATCTGGCTGGCCCAACGCGGGTGTCGCGGGTTCGTCCCGGATACGCCATGACCTTCTTTCTGCCTTCACTCCCAACGAGTTCGCCGATGCCCGTTTCTCGCCACCTGCTGCGCCAGTTGTTCGTTTGCCTGTTGTTCGGCACCAGCGCACAGGTCGTCCAGGCTGCTGCCCCCACCTGCCCGTCCAGCGACCTGCCGACCTTTGTCCAGGCCTTCGCCACGGACCCTGAACTGCAACTGGCGTTCAGTGACTCACCCCTGGTCGAACAGCGCCTGGTCTATGACGACTTTGGCCGCGTCGCCACCACGCGACACAAGCTCACTGGCGACAACCGCCACCTGCTGGCCCTGCTCGACCCCAAGGCCCAGGCCCGGTCGGGGCTGCAGACCTTCTGGGAGGACCATACCCTGGTGGTGCACGACCCCCAGGGCGACGTGGTCCAGGCCTTCGTCTTCGAGCGGAGCGCCTGCTGGCAACTTACCCGTATCGAGCAATGGTCGATGGACGGCCTGCTCGATCAACAAGCCCCCGCCGATGAAACCGCCCTGCAGCGTCAGTCGCGCAAGGCCGACCTGTTCCTGGCATATGGCGGACGCGAGCAGTACCCGTTGACGGTGTACTTCTTCGAGCTGGGTCAGCGCATCCTGGTGGATGCCGCCAGACATGGGTCGGCCAAGGCCGCCGTGCAAGCCGTGAGCCTGGGTTATTCGGGCATGGCGCCGGAACTCAAGCCTGGTGAGGCCGAGGAGCTGCTGCTGCCCTATGCCCAAGCGGATGCCGATGCGGCAGTGATGTTGTCCATGTACTACTGCGATCCGAAAGGCGATGGCTCGTTCGAGAGCTGTGTGAACCCGGGCAAGGCCGAGGCCGCCGTCCTCCAGGCCCTGCGCAAGCTGGACTCGGGCATGCTCTACGACATCCTGGCGGACGCGCTGTCCAGCGGGCGCTGGGGCACCACGGACAAGGCCCGGGCCCTGGCCTGCTACAAAGAGGCGATCCAGCGTGACCACCTGTCGGCGCTCGGGACACTGACCAGGCTGACTGCCGAGGGCCTGCCGGCCCAAGAGGCGCAATGCCTGGAGGCTTCGCCGAAAGCATCAGGTTGAAGCCAAAGACGAAACCCAGCCTAAGAGCGAGGCTTGCCCGCGATGCTCATTGACGGTAGCGCGAGCGCCCTGAAATCCATCGCGAGCACGCTTCGCGCCCACAGGGGATCACCTCGCTCAACTGAAGGGCATTAGCCCCCTGGCCAACATTTCTTGACTCTTTTTAACAAGAATTGCATTGCCCCGCCCCAGCCCATTGCAGTTAATTGAGCAGCCGCTCAATTAACTCAAGAGGCCCACCTGCATGCGTCCCGCCAACCATGTGCAACGCGAAGCACGGTACAACGCACTGCTGGACGCTGGCGCCCGCTGCATCGCCGAACATGGCTACATGGCTACCCGAACCGCGGACATCTGCCTGATCGCGCAGATGAGTGCCGGCAACCTGTTTCATTACTTCCCCAGCAAGCAGGCGCTGCTGCTGGCACTGATCGCTCGCGAAGGCCAGCAGATCCAGCAGGAGATGGAACACCTGCTGCAGGAGCAACAGCCTCTGGAGGCCCTGATGGGCTTTCTCCTGCACCTCTGCCAGCTCGCCGAGGACCCGCACTACACCGGCCTGGCCTTGGAGATCGCCGCCCTCAGCCACCGTGATCCACAGGTTTGCAAACTGGCACGCCACAACGATCTGCTTTTGCGTGAAGGACTCGCCGCCCTCGTGCGCCAGGCCAACGACCTGGGGCTGGTCCGCCCTGGGCTGTGTGCCGAGCAAATCGCCAACTGGCTTGCCGTCATGATCGACGGCCTGTTCGCCCGGGTTGCCGTCGATCCGCAATTCGCTCCCCAGGCCCAGGGCCCTGTCCTGCAAGAACTGGCTCTGCACCTGCTACAAGGAAACCGAACATGACCCCCGCGCGTATTTCCGGCACGCAACCGGCACGTCTGCAACATGTGGACGCCCTACGAGGCTTCGCCCTACTGGGCATCCTGGCGGTGAACATCTGGTCCTTCGCCGACCCCTACTACGCTTCACCGACCAGCAACCCGGCCTATTCCAGCGCCCTCGATCACCTGGTGCGCTGGCTGGTGTCGGTCTTCTTCGAGGCCAAGTTCTACCTGCTGTTCTCCTTCCTGTTCGGCTACAGCTTCACCTTGCAGATGAGCTCCGCCGAACGCTCGGGGGCGTCCTTCGTGCCGCGCATGTGGCGCCGGCAACTGGCCCTGCTGGTCATCGGCCTGGTGCACGGCGCGCTGCTGTTCTATGGCGAGATCCTCTCGCTGTATGCCTTGCTCGGGTTGATCCTGCTGGCACTGCGTGGGCTATCGGCCAAGTCGGCGGCGGTACTGGCGCTGCTGCTGGTCATCGCCAGCACGCTGATGTTCCTGCTGTTGGGGGGCGAACTGCTGGAGATCGGCCTCTACACCGGCACGGCCGACGGCGAATCGGTGCTCAAGGACATGGCCTTGGGCGGCAGTGCGCTGGAGACCCTGGCCTACAACGCTTCGCACCTGCTGGAAACCGCCTCGGCCCTGTGGCTGCTGCAAGGGCCCAGCACCCTGGCAATGTTCCTGCTGGGCTACGTGGCCGGACGCAAGGAGCTGCTGGTGGCGCCCTATCGCTTCGAGCCCAGGCTGCCATGGCTGCTGGCGTTCACCCTGCCCCTCGGCCTGGGCGGCGCCCTGCTCTACGGCTACTGGGCCGCCTATGCCCCGGGGGGTGGCCTGGAATTGATCGGCTATGGCCTCAGCCAGTTGACCGCGCCCTTGCTCTCGGCCAGCTACGCCATGCTACTGCTCAAGGCCTTCGACTCATCCCTGGGCCAGCGCCTGTGCCGGCGCCTGGCACCCCTGGGACGCATGTCCCTGAGCAACTACCTGCTGCAATCAGTGATCCTCTGCCTGCTGTTCACCGGTTACGGACTGGGGCTGGTCAACCATTTACCACCGTTGGCCTTGCCGCTGGTGGTGATCGCCATCTACCTGGTGCAGATGCAACTCAGTGCCCTGTGGCTGCGCCATCACCAGTACGGCCCTTGCGAATGGCTGCTGCGCGCGGTGACCATCGGCGCCTGGCCGAACTGGAGCAAACCCCGCCAGGCCTAGGCCAGGCGCAGGTACAGGTGAATGTCCTCGGGCTCCAGGCGCAACAGCTCCGGGTCGGGGACGTCCAGCAACTGGCAACCCAGGCCCTGGTAGAAATCCACCGTATGCCGCGACGGCGTGGCTGACACATACAAACCCTGGCCGCCCATGGCCAGGGCCTGCTCCCGGGCCAAGGCGAACAACTGCCGACCGAGGCCATGACCACGCCAGTCCTGGCTCACATGCAGGAACTTCAGTTGGCGCAGGTCCAGCCCGGCGTTGGCGATCGGCAGGCAATCCACCACCGCCGCCGCCACCAGCCGCGTGTCGTCGAAGGCCCCATGCAGCCACCCGCCACGCTGGTAACACTGCTGCAAGATCACCTCGTCATGCTCGGCTTCCCCGACCGGCCAACCGGTCACCACTTCATGCTGGGCATAACGCACCAGCCCTCCATCCTGCAGGCGGTAGAACGCTTCGATGATCTCGGCACGGTCGATGGTCTTGAGCAAGGCGATTTCGTCTTCGACAAGTGGTCGCAGGCGCAGCATGGGGCAATTTCCTAGGGCTGGTTAAGTCGTTACCTATGGACACAAGCTAATCATTTTTCTGCCCTGGGCGAACCGATTATTCTACGCAGCATCTGTTTAAGGTCAGACGGGTCCGGCCAACGGCATGGCCGGACCTCATCCACGCGATCCCCCGAGCGGCCAAGAACGGCTGCGGATCTTTCCCTGTACAAGGCTTAACCATGCATCGTAGGAATCTCCTCAAAGCGTCCATGGCCCTGGCGGCCTATACCGGCCTTTCGGCCAGCGGCCTGCTGGCCGCCCGAGCCTGGGCCGGTACCGGTGCCGCCGATGGCGAGGCACAGGCATTCGACTTCGAGCGCCTCAAGGCCCAGGCCAGGCAACTGGCCGCCAAGCAGTACGTGGACACCAAGCAGGTGCTGCCGCCGACCTTGGCGCAGATGACCCCGCAGGACTTCAATGCCATCCAGTACGACGCCAAGCACTCGCTGTGGAATGACCTGAACGGCCAGCTGGACGTGCAGTTCTTCCATGTGGGCATGGGCTTTCGCCAGCCGGTGCGCATGCACAGCGTCGACCCCAAGACCCGCCTGTCGCGGGAGGTGCACTTCCGTCCGCCGCTGTTCAACTACCAGAACACCCGCGTCGACACCTCGCAGCTCAAGGGCGACCTGGGTTTCGCCGGATTCAAGCTGTTCAAGGCGCCGGAGCTGGATAGACACGACGTGGTGTCGTTCCTCGGCGCCAGCTACTTCCGCGCGGTGGACGCCACCGGCCAGTACGGCCTCTCGGCCCGGGGCCTGGCCATCGATACCTACGCCAAGCATCGCGAGGAATTCCCCGACTTCACCCAGTTCTGGTTCGAGACCCCGGACAAGGACAGCACCCGCTTCGTGGTCTATGCCCTGCTGGACTCGCCGAGCGCCACCGGTGCTTACCGCTTCGACATCGACTGCCAGGCCGAGCGCGTGGTGATGGAGGTCGATGCCCACGTCAATGCGCGTACGGCCATCGAGCAACTGGGCATCGCGCCGATGACCAGCATGTTCAGCTGCGGCACCCACGAGCGGCGCATGTGCGACACCATCCACCCGCAGATCCACGACTCCGACCGCCTGGCCATGTGGCGCGGCAACGGCGAATGGATCTGCCGGCCGTTGAACAACCCGGCGACCCTGCAATTCAACGCCTTCGCCGACAAAGACCCGAAAGGCTTCGGCCTGGTGCAGACCGACCATGACTTTGCCAGCTACCAGGACACCGTAGACTGGTACAGCCGTCGCCCGAGCCTGTGGGTCGAGCCCACCACCGCCTGGGGCGAGGGCAGCGTCGACCTGCTGGAGATCCCCACCACCGGCGAGACCATGGACAACATCGTGGCCTTCTGGACACCGAAGAAGCCGGTGGCCGCCGGCGACTCGCTGAACTACGGCTACAAGCTCTACTGGAGCGCCCTACCGCCGGTGGGCACGCCCCTGGCGCGGGTCCACGCCACCCGTTCGGGCATGGGCGGCTTCGTCGAGGGCTGGGCCCCGGGCGAACACTATCCGCCCGTCTGGGCGCGGCGCTTCGCCGTGGACTTCACCGGCGGCGGCCTCGATCGCCTGCCGGCGGGCACCGGCATCGAGCCGGTGGTCACCGCCTCCAACGGCCAGGTCAAGGACTTCAGCGTACTGGTGCTGGACGAGATCAAGGGCTACCGCATCCTCTTCGACTGGTACCCCACCAACGACAGCGTGGACCCGGTGGAACTGCGGCTGTTCATCCGCACCAACGATCGCACCCTGAGCGAAACCTGGTTGTACCAGTACTTCCCGCCGGCCCCGGAGAAACGCAAGTACCCTTGATGCCCTACCGGTGAGGTGCCCCCTACCATTTCCTTGACTGGCCGGTTTTTCTTGCCTGCATACGGTCAGTCCCGCAGGTCCGATTCGTGGATCGGCTGGTCCCTGTGGGTCGCCCGCTGGTACTGCGCCGGCCAGGTGGCGTTGCGCCCGCCCAGGTCGTCGTCGGCATGCAGCGGCCAGTAAGGATCGCGCAACAGCTCCCGGGCCAGCAGGATGATGTCCGCCTGGCAGGTACGCAGGATGTGCTCGGCCTGGGCCGGCTCGGTGATCATGCCCACGGTGCCGGTGGCGATTCCCGACTCCTTGCGCACGCGCTCGGCGAAGCGCGTCTGGTAACCGGGGCCGGTGGGGATCTCGGCATTGGCCGCCGTACCACCGGACGACACGTCGATCAGGTCCACCCCCAGGTCCTTGAGGCGCCTGGCCAGCTCCACGGTTTCGTCGGGATTCCAGCCGTCTTCCACCCAGTCGGTGGCCGAGACCCGCACGAACAGCGGCAGCTCCTGCGGCCAGACCTGGCGCACCGCATCGGTCACCTCCAATACCAGGCGGATACGGTTCTCGAACGAACCGCCGTAGCGGTCCTGGCGCTGATTGCTCAGAGGCGAGAGGAACTGGTGCAGCAGATAGCCGTGGGCAGCGTGCACCTCCACCACCTTGAAGCCGGCCTCCAGGGCCCGCTTGGCAGCGGCGACGAAGGCCTGGATGACGTCGGCGATCTGGTGCTCGTCCAGTGGCGTCGGTGGCGTGTGCTGCGGGTCGAAGGCGATCCGCGACGGCCCTACCGGCACCCAGCCCCCGTCCTCGGGCTTGACGCTGCCGGACTTGCCGAGCCAGGGCCGGTGGGTGCTGGCCTTGCGCCCGGCATGGGCCAGCTGGATGCCGGCGACGGCGCCCTGGGCACTGATGAAACGGGTGATGCGGCGCAAGGGTTCGATCTGGTCGTCGTTCCACAGCCCCAGGTCCTGGGCGGTGATCCGGCCGTCGGCGGTGACCGCCGTGGCCTCGGTGAAGATCAGCCCGGCTCCGCCCACGGCACGGCTGCCCAGGTGCACCAGGTGCCAGTCATTGGCCAGTCCGTCCACCGACGAGTACTGGCACATGGGCGACACGGCAATGCGGTTGATCAAGGTCAGTTGACGCAGGGTATAGGGTTCAAGCAGCAGACTCATGGGGCACCTCTCGGTCAGTGGTCAGGCTCCAGGGATCTGTTTGAACGGTCGACGAGTGACTGCGAAGTTGAAGCGCCCGCCCCCGCGGGAAGAGAAAAGGACAAAACGTCACAAGGCCAATCAGACAGTCCTAACAGACTAGTCGACAACATTGGCCGAAGCAGGGTTCCTGATCACTCGCCGAGCGAAAACCCCAGGCAGCGCTCCATGTCGCCGCTGCCGCAGGCTATGCATGACCGTGCAGCGGGCTATCTGCGGCCGCTGCGCGACCGGTCGCAGCCTCGCAGGCTCGGCAGCGGCTACAGGGTGCGTCAGCGGGGCTCGATGTGGGCGATCATCAGTTGCACGGTTTCCTGGCCACGGAACTCGTTGAGGTCGAGCTTGTAGGCCAGCTCCACCCAGCGGATGGTCGGGTTGGGCCAGACTTCGCGATCGATGCCGAAGGCGATGCCGTCCAGCTTCAGCGAACCGCATTCGCTGCGCAGCACCACCTTCAGGTGGCGTTCGCCGACGATGCGCTGCTCCACCAGCTCGAACACCCCATGGAACATCGGCTCGGGAAAGTGCTGGCCCCAGGGGCCGGCATGGCGCAGGGCGCGGGCCAGTTCCAGGTGGAATTCCTCCACGGCCAGGGTGCCGTCCGACAGCAGGCGCCCGGTGAGGTCTTCCTCGTTGAGCTGACGCCGCACCTCCTCATCGAAAGCCTCGGCGAAGGCCGGGAAGTTCTGCTCCGGCAGCGACAGGCCGGCGGCCATGGCATGGCCACCGAACTTGCTGATCAGTTGTGGATGGCGGGCGGCCACCGCGTCCAGGGCGTCACGGATATGGAAGCCCGGCACCGAACGCGCAGAGCCCTTGAGCATGCCGTCGCCAGCGTCGGCAAAAGCGATGGTTGGCCGGTGGTAACGCTCCTTCAGGCGCGAGGCGAGGATTCCGATCACCCCCTGGTGCCAATCGGCATCGAACAGGCACAGGCCGAACGGCATCGATTCCACCGGCAGCTCCTTGAGCTGGGCCAGGGCTTCGCGCTGCATGCCCTGCTCGATGGACTTGCGGTCCTGGTTCAGCTCATCGAGCTGGGCGGCCATGGCCCTCGCCGCCGACGCATCGTCGCTGAGCAAGCACTCGATGCCCAGGCTCATGTCGTCCAAGCGCCCGGCGGCGTTCAGCCGAGGCCCGAGGATGAACCCCAGGTCGGTGGAGGTGATGCGCGAATGGTCGCGCTTGGCCACTTCCAGGATCGCCTTGAGCCCCGGCCGGGCGCGACCGGCGCGAATCCGCTCCAGGCCCTGGTGCACCAGGATGCGGTTGTTGGCATCCAGCGGCACCACGTCCGCCACGCTGCCCAGGGCCACCAGGTCCAGCAGCTCGCCGATATTCGGCTGCGGCCGGCTCTCGTAGCGGCCCAGGCTACGCAGCCGCGCACGCAGCGCCATCAGCACATAGAAGATCACCCCGACCCCGGCCAGGGCCTTGCTGGGAAACTCGCAGCCCGGCTGGTTGGGGTTGACGATGGCGTCCGCCGCTGGCAGCTCCGGGCCCGGCAAGTGGTGGTCGGTGACCAATACCTGCAAGCCCGCGGCCTTGGCTGCGGCCACGCCATCGACACTGGAGATGCCGTTGTCCACGGTGATCAGCAACTGCGGCTGGCGCTGCAGGGCCACCGCGACGATTTCCGGGGTCAGGCCATAGCCGTACTCGAAGCGGTTGGGCACCAGGTAGTCGACATGGGCCGCGCCCAGCAGGCGCAGGCCCAGCAAGCCCACGGTACTGGCGGTAGCGCCGTCGGCGTCGAAGTCGCCGACGATGAGGATGCGCTGGCGCAGGTCCAGGGCGGTCACCAGCAGGTCCACCGCGGCGTCGATGCCCTTGAGCTGCTGGAACGGGATCAGCCGCGCCAGGCTCTTGTCCAGCTCATCCACCGTCTGCACGCCTCGGGCGGCGTAGAGACGGGTCAGCAACGGCGGCAGGTCGCCGAGAAAGGGCAGGACGGCGGGTAACTCACGGGGTTCGATACGCATGGGCTAACAGCAACTTCTCTTGGGGGACGGTGGGTCGTTCAGGAGCGGCGCGGGCAATCAGCCGCGCTCGCCCAGCAGCCATTCCAGCTGCACTTCATGCTGGCCGCGATCGTCGGTGACGAAGAGGGTGCCTTCGCTGATCATCACATCCCACTTGATCACCCGTGGCATGTCCTTGGCCAGGGTCTCCAGCACCTCCTGGGGCACGCCGGCGATATTGAGATTCTTCAGGTTCTTCACCGCGTCCACCACCCGGGTCTGCCAGACCCGCAGGCTGCCGTAGGCCAGGAGGCTGGTGCGCTCGGTACGGCGCGAGCACCAGGTCAGGCGCTCGGCGTCCGGCTGGCCGACTTCGATCCAGTGCAGCACGCGGTCATCCAGGCTCTTTTCCCACAGGGCCGGCTCGTCCACTTCCGACAGGCCGCGCCCGAACGACAGCTGCTCGTTGTACCAGAAGGCATAGGCCAGCAGGCGCACGGTCATGCGCTCTTCGGTTTCCGAAGGGTGGCGGGCGATGGTCTGCTTGACGCTTTCGTAGACCCCGCGGTCGAGGTCGGTCAGGTTCAGTTCGAATTTGTAGGTGGTGGACGGCTGGGCCATGTGCGGGCTTCTTGAGTATGCGAAAAGGCGGCAAGTCTAACCCGAAACCCGCCGCCCTGCCCGACCGCTGGCCCGCTGCCTGGCTCCAGGGCAACGCTCTCCCAGGTGCATGGCCTGGGTAAAGTCGGTTGCCAGGCCCGCCCCACGGCTTTATAACCCCCCGCGAGTCGGCAGGCGCGCTCCGCGCCAGAGCCGTAGCCCAGTAGAAAAGGAAGTCCATGACCCTCTTTGTCACCCTGCTTGTCATCGTGCTGATGTTCATCGCACTGATCTTGTACACCCGCCAGAAACTCGCAAAGTACAACCAAGGCCTGCCAGAGACTGGCGAGATCAGCGCCCAGATCGGCCAGACCCTGCTGCTGAGCAAGGCCGAACCGCTGCTGGCGCTGAAACTGGCAGAACGCCTGCCTGGCGAGGCCCAGCTACTGGCCTTGCAACTGGTGACCAGCGAACTCTATCTGGCAGGACAAAAGGCCCAGGCCCGGAAGGTGTACGAGCAACTGCCGCCTTACGCCCAGGAATACGCCCTCAATACCCTGGTCGAAACACTGCTCGACACTGGCCAGACCCAGGCGTGCCTGGAACTGTTGGATGCCTGGGAGCTGTCCCTGCCCAGCTGGCCGCTGCTGCAAGCCCAGATACTCCAGGCCCGTGGCGAACACGACCAGGCCCTGGTACTGCTCCAGGAACTGAGCGATCCACGACAGCCTGCCGCTCACGAACGCCAGAGCGTCGGCAACCTGCTGGTGCTCGCTCGCTTGCTGCATCAGGCCGGCCAGCAGGATGCCGCACAGGCCAGCCTCGAACAGGCCTGGACGGCGTTCGCGGAGTCCGATGAAAGTTATCGCCAGAGCGTACTGCGCAGCCTGTTCGATGCGTGTGCGGCCCAAGGCCGGTTCGACTCGATCCTCACCCGGGCCGCAGCATTGCCCGCAGAAGAGCAGGCCCAGGCAATCGCCGCGCTGATCGGTGCCGGCCAACTGGACTCGGCCCTCGGCCTGTTGGCGGCACTGGGCAACGACCTCTACTACACCACGTACAGCGAACTGATGGACCTGGCCCTGGCACGGCCGTCGATCGACGATGCCGTGCGCCTGCTGGATAGCGCCCCGGACCTGCATCGTCATGGCCTGCTGCTGATCCTGTTGAACCACCTGGCCGCCCAAGGCCGGATGGCCGAAGCCGAAACCATGCTCCAGACCCTGGAGACAGAGCCGAGCCAGCATCCGGGGCTCATGCTCACTCTCTGCGAGCAGCACCATGCTGCACAACCGCAATGGAGCGAATCCTTGCTGGCCAAGGCCCTGCAACAGATCGATGGCTACCGGGACGACCACGACTTCTGGAGCGGTATGCGCATGCAGGCCCTGCAGACGCAGTTGCAGATCCAAAGCCGCCTGCCGGCCCATCGCCGGGACAGCTGGTTGGTGCGTAGCGGCCTGGAGGAAATGCACAAGCTGCGCCAGCAGCAAGAAGGCGAGCAGCAACTGCTCTGCCTTCGCGAACAGACCAGCCTGCTGCACGCCCTGGGCCAGACCGCACAGGCCAGGACGCTGCTGGAGCAGGCCCTGGAGCTGCTGGACAGCGACAGCCTGCCGGAGCTGGACGAGATGGATAAGACCTTCTACCTGGAGGATATCGCCAGCGCCTACCTGGACATCGACGAGGTGCAGCAGGCCCAAGCCCTGCAAGACCGCCTGAACGCCCTGGAGGCCGGTAGCCGGACCCTGGAAGAAGACCTGCTGCTCAACCACATCGAGCACCAGCGTTTTGCCGAAGCCATCGAGGCCCTGAACCTGAGCACCCTGCTCAGCGACAAGAAGCCCCTGTCACGCCTGTATCAAGCCCTGGAGGATCTGCACCAGCGCTCCCCGGAGCGGGCCAGCGAACTCCAGCAACAGCTGATGGAGCGGTTTTCCAGCGAGTTGGCCTGGCGCCCCTCCCAGACGAGCTGACCGACAAGCTCCCGCTGCGCGCCTTCAACGAGGCGCGTAGCGCTCCCAAAGCTCGTTGAACTCCTTGAGGTAGCTGGCCACCAGTTGCGGGTGGTCGATCACCAGCAGGTTTTCCTCATTGCCGGTGGTGGCGCTGCGGGTCCAGTTGAAGCTGCCATTGAGCAAGGTGCGGCCATCGAACAGGGCGAACTTGTGGTGCATGTGGAACGGCGTGTCGTCGATCCGCACCGGCACTCCGGCCTCCCGTAGCGCAGCGATATCGCTGCCGACATCGAACTGCTTTTCACTGTCGCTGATCACCCGCACCGCCACGCCGCGCTGGTGGCAGGCGCGAATCTCGTCGCTCAGTTGGTCATCGGAAATGGTGAACACGCAGATATCCACCGAGGCGCGGGCCTGGCGGCACAGCTCGCGGATCTTGCGCCGGCAATCCTCGCCGGGGCTGAAGTGGGCGCTGGCCATGTCACGCACCGGCGCGACGTTGACATCCAGGGTCTTGACCACCTGCTCCAGCCATTTCAGGGCCGGCAGCACGTTGGCGCTGTCCGCCAGACTCAGCTCGCGCACCAGGTCAAAGGCGCGGTTGCGCAAGTAGCGCACCTGGTCGGCGCTGAGCTCGCTGCCCAGTTGGCGCAGCTCGTCGCGCTCCTCGTTGCTCAGTTTCAAGTCCAGCAGGCTGTCGCGCAGTTGCCGGTCCAGATGGGCGAAATCCATGTGGTTTTCCTTGGGCCGCCACCAGCGAACCGGTGGCTGGGCAGGCTAGGGTTGAGGGTCCTTGAGCGTCGGTACTTCACCATTGCTGAGCATGCGGCTCAGCTCATCGAGGCGCTGGGCGATATCGCCGATGCGCTGATGGCTGTGCAGGTCGACATCGATCTTCTTATGCATCACCTGAACCAGCGGCAGGAAGCTGCTCTGCAACTGCTCGGAGAGGCTCTCCAGCACCTCGCGCACCCTGTGCTGCTCCGTGGGCCGGGCCAGGCCACGAACCCCATCCACCAGGTCGTTGAGCTGGGCCACCACGCGGGTGCCGACATCGCTGTCGCTGCCGCCCATGGAGCGGTTGCGCACGAAGTCGCGCTTGATCTGCGTCCAGCGCTCGCCCTGCTCGGGGGTCTGGTTGCCACGCAGCTCGGCGAGCTTGAGCAGGTTCTCCTCGGCGCCGGTGGTCAGCAGCTGGGATTCGCCCTGGTAGTGGTCGGCGATCAGTTGCAGGAGTTCGGCATCGTTCATCACCGCCGAGATCTTCTCCGCCATCTTGTTCATGTTGCGGTAGCTGCCCTGCAGCTTGAACGGCGGCTCGGTGCGGTACTGGTCGGCCTGGGCGGCGCTGGCGATGTACTGCTGGTTGACCCGCAGCACCACGTCGCGCACCTGCATCAGGCGTTGCAGGGTGGTGGTGATCTCGTTGATCTCGGCACCGCTGTAGCTGTGGCTCAGCTCGTTACTGGAGAAGGCCTTGCCCTCGGCCTTGGCGACGAAACGGTAGACGTCGGCCATATCGCGGGTGGCCAGCGGCGCCAGTACCGGGTTGGAGGTCAGGCCGTTCTCGATGTAACTCAGGGAGAAGGCTTCCTGCATACCGCCCAGGGTGTCGCCGAGGTTATAGATGTCGGCCCGGTTGGCCAGCATGTCGGGGATCTTGAACACCTCGCCGGACTCGGTATACGGGTTGCCCGACATCACCACACAGAACTTCTTGCCGCGCATGTCGTAGGTCTTGGTCCCGCCCTTCCATACGCCTTCGATGCGTCGGGTGCCATCGCACAGCGAGATGAATTTCTGCAGGAACTCGGGATGGGTGTGCTGGATGTCGTCGACATAGAGCATCACGTTGTTGCCCATCTCCAGGGCCAGGTTGAGCTTCTCCAGCTCCTGGCGCGAAGTGGCGTCCGGCGCCTGGGCCGGGTCCAGGGACCGCACCTGGTGGCCCAGGGCCGGGCCGTTGATCTTCATGAAGATCAGGCCCAGACGGTGGGCCACGTATTCCATCAGGGTGGTCTTGCCGTAGCCCGGTGGCGAAATCAGCATCAACAGGCCCATCAGGTCGGTGCGCTTGTTCTCGCCCACGGTGCCCATCTGCTTGGCCAGGTTGTCACCGATGAAGCCCAGGTAGACGTCGTTGATCAGCTTGTTGCGCACGAACGAGCTCAGTGGCCGTGGCTTGAACTCGCTCAAGCGCAGGGCCGAACGCTCACGAACGACGATGCCCTGGCGCAGGTTCTGGTAACGCTGCAGGCCTGGCAGGAAGGTTTCGCGATGAGCGCGCAGGCGGGCAAAGAAACCATCCACCGTCAGCGCCAGGCTGCGCTCCTCGATGCGCGGGTGCTCGCCCATCAGGTTGTCCACGGTGAAACGCAGGTCGACCTCGGTGAGCCGTCGGGCGCAACCTTCGCCCAGCAGCGACAGCGCCACGGCCTCGGGCACGTAGCCGGCCAGTGGGGCGAACTCGCCCTCGGCGCACAAGGCCGCCAGCCAGTTGCCGGTCAACGCCCACTGCGCTGCGGGGCGCTCGGCCAGGCGCGCCAGGGCCTGCTGGTAGTCGTCCCACATCCGCGCGCCTTGCAGGCGCAGGGCCAGGGCCTCCTGCAATTGCCGGGCGTACTTGCTGAAGGTGAACTCCACGCGGTCCGCTGCCAGCTCCTGTACCAGGTATTCGGCGGCCTCGGGCAGCAGTTCGGTGGCCACGACGAAGCCCTGAATCCGGTGCCAGTCTTCGAGGGCCACGAGGATTTCCGCCTGCAATTGCAGCAACCCCTCGCGCCGACCGAACAGCTGCTGGATGTGCCGGCTGGTACGGGCACGCTCCACCCATTGCCGGGGTTGCGGCTCGGCCTGCTGGCGGTCCCAGAAGAGCGCGGCAAAGGCCCGGGCCGCCGGGCCATAGGCCAACAGTCCGGCACTGTCGCGCAGGGGCAGCAATTGCAGGAGGATCGCCGCCGCGTCGTGGTCGTGGATGCCCTTCTCGTAGCCTTCCTTGTAGCGTGGCGCCGCGAAGTCGCGGATCACCCGGGCCAGTTCCTCAGGGTGGGCCAGCAGTGGCTTGAGGTTTTCCAGGCTCAGGCCTTCCTGGCCACGGTCCGCTGCGTCCAGCACCTGTCCGGCCAGGTACTCGGCGCGATACAGCTGTGGCGATTCCGACTCCAGGGCCACCTGCCAGAAGTCGCGCAGGGCTTCCAGCTCGGGGTCTTGCAGAGGCTCGAGGAAATCGGTGCCGGTCAGATGCAGGTAGAGCTCGTCGCCCCGGGGCATCAGCGTCAGGTCCAGCTCCTGGGTGTTGACGCTGAAACGATGGCGCGGCCCCAGCTTGATGACATTGCCGCCTTCCTCGAACAACTCGGTCTTGTCCCGCAGGGCGCGCACGGCCTGGTCCCGGGCGCCCTTGAGGCGCGCCTCGACGTCATCGGCCTTGACGCTGTCCTTGAGCTCGCGCAGGCGCTCGGCCAACTCCCGCAGCTTGAGGATCAGCGGGTCGGCGGCGAAGAACGCGTTGAGCTCCTCGGCCTGGGTGAAGCGGGCGGTGCGCCGGCCCAGGCTATCGAGAATCCGCCGCGCTGCGTCCAGCAGGCCCTGGGCCTTGCGCTGGCGCTCATCGAGCAGCGACTGCTTGTGGGCCTCGAAGGTTTCCAGCAACTCCTCGCGCTTGCCGAGGATGTCGCCGAGGAACTGCTCATGGTCGCCGAAGCGGCTTTCCAGCTCCTCCAGTTGCACCAGCAACCGTGACAGTTGCTCGTCGCAACGCTCCGGGTCCTGGGCCTGGGCCAGGGCATTGGTGATGCCCTGGCTGAAGAGTTTGAACTGGGCACCGAACTGCGCCACGGTCTCGGTCGAGCCCAGGCCCTTGCGCCGCTGTTCGGCGCGGGCCTTGGCCTGGTTCAGCCGGGCGTAGATCTGCGAGATGGACTCGATGATCCGGGTGCGCTGGGTGGCATCGTCGATCTGCAGCGAAGCCATCAGGCTGGAGAGCATGTCCAGGTCGCCGGCCATGGCTTGCAGGGCGCCCAGGGGCTCGCCGAGCTGGGCCACGGTCTCGGCCTTCTGCGCCTGGGCATCGAGGTTTTCCAGCTGGCTGACCAAGGGCAGCAGGGCCTGCTCGCTGGCCAGGAAGGTCGCGGTGCCAGCGGCGGTACGCTCCTGGGCCTTGAGCAGCTCGGCCTCCATGGCGTCGATGCGGACCACGTCGATATAGCGATAGTCGCGGATGGTCAGCAGCAGGCCGCGCTGGGCGGTGATGCCGTTCAGGGCATCGACGAAGCTCTGCACCTGGTCCCAGCTGTCCACCAGCAAGCCATCGAGCAGGGCTTTCTGCTTGGCCTCGGCGGCCACCATGGCCTGCTCCGACTGGAGCCGGATGCTCTCGACCTTCTCGTATTCGTCCAGCACCAGTTCCGAGGTAGCGGCCACTTCGCGCAGCAGCGGCGCCAGGCCATCGAGCTCGGCGCTGCCCAGCCAGTGGTACACGTCGAACAGGCGCCGGGTGTTCTGGCACAGCAGCGAGTAGCGCTGGACCGAGACCGCCGGGGTGTCGATCTCGCGGCACAGGTCATAGAGATCGGAAACGCTGCGCACCAGCTCGGCATTGCCGATGCGCCCCAGGAAGCCGCTGCGGGCCGGTTGCCGCGCGGCGTATTCTTCGGTGAAGAACGGGGTCTGCCAGACCTGCATCGGGTGGACACGGGTCGGCTCGTCGCCCTCGGCGGCGAAGATCACCATGCGCCCGTCTTCCAGGCGCGCATAACCATGGCCGAACAGCGGGTTCTGCAGCTGGCGGTTGATCATGTTGTAGGTCAGCAGTACCGAGCGCCCCTGCTCGGGGTGGTAGAAGATGTACTGCACATCTTCACCATTGGGCGAACGGACCGAGCGCTTGAAGCGCATGCCTTCCATGGACTGCTCGAAGGTCTTGTACTCGCCGCTTTGCAGGTAGTAGCCACCGGGGAAGATGATCCCGTGGTCCTCCGGCAGCTGGACGCAGGCCAGGCCCATGGCGTCGATGCGCTCCACCTGGCGGGTCAGGCTGTTGAACACCAGGTAGCGCCAGTGCTCCTCGCGATACGGCAGCACCTTGAGCAGGATCAGGCTGCCCAGGCGGGCGAACTCGATCTGCGAGTCGTCCAGGGACTGGGTCTTGTCCAGTACCTCTTCACGGTAGATGCCCAGGCCCGACTCGGTATTGTTCTCGACCTTGATGGTCAGGTCGCCGCCGATGGTCTCGACGAACACCGTGTCGAGGATGTTCAGGTGCGGGAAACGGCCCTCGACCACCATCTCGCGGGTGGCCTTCTTCCATTCGAAATCGAAGGGTGCCGGCAGGGCGATGTCCCGTTCACCACGGTTGTCGATGTAGCGCACGTCTCGGCCATCCGCCGAGATCGACCAGCGGAACACCCGCACATCGGTGACTCGCTCGCCGATCTGGAAACTGGCCAGGAGCTTGCCGTCGCGAATCGCCAGCTGCAGCAGGCGGGTGTTCTTGTAATAGGTGTACAGCTCGTTGAAATCGTTGAGGAAGCCCTGGGCCCCCAGGAAACTGCCTTCCAGGGGCACGGACTCGGCTTCGTAGCCCTCGCCCTCCTCCACCAGCCGGTACAGGGAAAACACGTCGGCGACGCTGGTTTCCTTCTTCAGGCCCATGAACACGTTGTAGCCAAACAACAGGCAGTCGCCGACCTGGACGATGTCCCGGGCGATGCAGTTGTTCTCGGTGCGGATGCGCGCCCGCCCGACCACTTCCATGCGGCTGTTGCCGAACTCGTCCAGACGCTTCTGGTTGAGGCTGTCCGTGGTGGTGCGCAGGCGTTGGCCCTGGTCCTGCAGGCGCTTTTGCAGCACCTCATAGGCGCCGCCTTCGGCGACAGCCTTGTCCAATACGTCCTGCGGGGGAGTTGCGACTTGAGCGTCCGACATCGTGGCCTTCCTGGATCTACGGCGGTGTGCAAAAAAAGCGGGAGCCTGGAACCTGGCTCCCGGTACCCGGACTCAACCCCTGGAGCCCACCCGGTAGCCGCTGCCCAAGACAGCGGCTACCGGTGCGTCAGCAGGTGAGTTCAGGTATTTCAGGCTTCGGCAGAGGGTGCCTCGACCTTGCGCGCGGCGGCGGCAGCCAGCTCGGCGGCTACGGCCGGTGCGGTCTTGCCGTTGAGCAGGCGTGCCAGGACGTCCTGGACCACCGGGCTCTTGCCCACCACGCCCTCGATGGCCTTGCCCACCGACAGCGACTTGGCGAAGGAGTTGAAGAAGTCGCCCTCGCCTCCGACGATCTCGATCTTGGCCTTGCTGAGGGCGGCGGACAGCACTTCGGCCTGCTCCTTGGCGATGTCCTTGTTGGCGGCGATGGCGGCCATCGCTTCCTCGAAGTTCTTCTCCAGTTGCATGCGGAACTCTTCGTGCTGGCGAGCGCTGTCGCTGAGGGCATCCAGGGCACCGAACTTCTTGCCCAGGCCTTCGGCCTCGGCGTTCAGGCGCTGCAGCAGCACTTCGGCTTCGGCCGAACCCAGGTCCTTGGTGGCCTTGGCCTTGGCCGCGCCCAGCTGTTCCTCACCGCGTGCCTGGGCACCGAGTTTCTCTTCCAGGACCTTGGCGTCGGCCAGGCCGTCTTTTTCCTTGGCAGCAGCCTGGGCTTCCAGCACCCGAGCGTCGGCCAAGCCTTTTTCCTGGTCGCCACGGGCCTCGGCGATCAACTGCTCGGCACGTACCCGGGCCAGGGCCAGGCCTTCTTTCTCCTGGGCTGCAGCGGAGACTTCCAGCACCCGCGCATCGGCCAGGCCAGGCGCTGCGCGCTCGGCTTCCAGGCCTTCGGCCAGGCGCTTCTTGGCCTCGGCCTGCTTGGCCGCGGCTTCCAGCTCGGCCTGGGCCAGGTTGTTGATTTCCACGGCCTTGTGCTTGGAACGGGTTTCGTCAGCTTCGGCCTGCTTGACCTGGCGCACCAGGTCCTGCTCGGCTTCGGCCTGGGCCTGGATCACCACCACCTGCTTGGCGCGCTCGGCCTCGGACACTTCACGCACTTCCTTGATGCGCTCTTCTTCCTGGGCCACGGTCTTCTCGACCGCCACGCGCTCGCGGATCACCGTGGCGATGTTCTTGCGCTGTTCTTCCAGGGCCTTTTCCTTCTCGATGCGCTGCAACTCCACTTCGCGCTCGCGGGCCACCACTTCCAGGTCCTTGGCGCGGGTGACTTTCTCCACCTCGATGACCACGGCACGCTGGCGGTTCTGCTGGGCCACTTCGACTTCGCGCTGGTGGTTCTCGGTGCGCACGTCGATTTCCTGCTGGGACTGGATCCGCGCCTGCTCGGCCTTCAGCCGCTCTTCTTCCTTGACCTTGGCGGTCTCGGCTTCCTCGCGGGCACGAATGGTCTCGATCTCGCGCTTCTGCCGGGCCTCGGCATCGGCCTGCTGGCGTTCCAGGGCCAGGGATGCCTCGCGGGTCTCGACGTTCTTCTTCTGGATCGCCAGCTCCTGGTTGCGCTCCAGTTCGTTGGTGATGACGTTCTGGGTCGCGGTCAGCTCGGTGATCTTGCGGATACCCTCGGCGTCGAGGATGTTGCTCGGGTCCAGGGAATGCTTGGCGGTTTGCTCCAGGTAGTCGATGGCCACGTCTTCGAGCACATAACCGTTAAGGTCGTTGCCGATGATCTCGATGATCCGATCGCGGAAGTCCTGGCGGTTCTCGAACAACTGCACGAAGTCGAACTGCTTGCCCACGGTCTTCAGGGCTTCGGAGAACTTGGCGTTGAACAGCTCATTGACCGCCGCACGATCGGAAGCACGGTCGACGCCGATGGCCTTGGCCACCTTGAGCACGTCTTCCTGGGTTTCGTTGACCCGCAGGTAGAAGGCCACGGTGATGTCGGCACGCATGTTGTCGCGGCAGATCAGCCCGTCCTTGGCCCGACGATCGACCTCCAGGGTGATCAGCGAGATACGCATGAATTCCTTGAGGTGGATCACCGGGTACACCAGGGCACCGGTGAAATGCACCTTGGGCGTGGAAGACATGTCGTTGACGATCAGGGCCGTGCCCTGAGGGACCTTGATGTAGAAGGCCTTGAACAGGGCCAGCAGGCCGAAGACCACCAGGACGACAAGGCCGAGCCCGAGCAGGATGGGCAGCAGCGACGGTAAGTTCATGCAATCAATCTCCTTTGATTCTGAGGGAGTCCGGGCTCAGAGGCCGCGAAACTCGTCCTCGGTAATGACCCGATAGGCGTGTTGCGCCTCCAGATACTCCAGCAACACGACTCGGTCGCCGCGTTTGAATGCCCGCGCCTCATCGGCACGCACCCGCAGGATCAGCCCCGCGCCACCGTCCTCGAGCACGGCTTCGCCATGCTCCAGGGTGACTCGGCCACTGCGCACTACGGCAGTCTGCCCCAGCACCGACTTGCTGCTGGTAGCTTCCATCTTGTGAAACAGCGGGCGCAACGGAGCGCAGATCGCCGCACTGACGGGCGCCGCCAGGAACAGTGCGAGCACCGCCAGCAGCAGGCCCAGGGGATAGCGCAGCCAACCCAGGGGCAGCTGGCTGAAAATATAGAGTTCGGTGAAATACGTCAGGAACCAGCTGAAGAACATCAGCAGGGTCAGCACCAGGGTGACCGGTACGCCGTTGAGCTTGAACTTGATCAGCAGCCCGGCCAGGCCTTCGGTGGTGTGGGCGCCGTCGAGCAGCGAGTCGGCCTCGAAATCCAGGAGGTCCACCTCGAGCAACCCCATGGCGACCACGGCCCAGTAGATCACTGCCAGGCAGAGCATGAAGCTGAACAGCACCGTGGGGAACGACAAGACTGTCCGCAGGAAGATTTCCATTGCTTTCCTATCCCTGAAAAAGCCGGGCAAGGCCCATCGGCCCCGCCCCTGACACACAACGATGAATCAGGACTTGCTACGGTCCTTCAAACGCGCCAGCACGTTGTCGGCACTGGTGCTGCCGGCGACGATTCCGGCTTCGCGCAGCTTGGCATCCAGGGCATCGTCCGGGTTGCCAGTGCTGGCCAGTTCGGCCGCGGCTTCCATTTTCGCCGCGCGCTCGGCCTGCTTCTGCTTGATCCGCTCCAGCGACTCCACCGCGGTGTGCAGCTTGCTCTGCGAGCCGCCATAGCGCTGGGCTACGGCCTGCTGGGCCTTCTGCACGCTTTCGGTAGCCTTTACGGTATCGACCTGTTGTTTCAAATGCTTAATGTTGCCTTCGGCCTGGGTCACGGCCTTGCGCAACTGGGCGACGCTGGCGGCGAAACCGTCGGCCTGCTCGCGCTCCACCACCAGGTCGTTTTCCAGGTTGGCGATCTTCTGCGCCACTTCCTGGGCCAGGCTTTCATTGCCTGCTTCCAGGGCCTTGAGCGCATAGCTCTCGTATTCGGCGACCTTGGACGCAGTGGCGTCGGCGCGCTCGGCGGCGAGTTTCTGCCGGGCCATGATCTCGGCCAGGGCCTCCTTGGACTTGCGCAGTTCCTGGTCGGCGTCGCGGATTTCCTGATCAAGAATCCGCAGTGCCTGGCTGTCCACCAGGGCTTCGCCCGCCTCGTTGGCGCCACCGCGCAGGGCAGTGAGCAGCTTGCTCCATACGTTCATGTGCATTCCTCCAGGTCAGGCCTGAGCCTTCAGGTAGCCTTCATAGGCCTCGGTGGCCCTGATCACGTTGCCGGCCAGGGTTTCGATCTCGTAGAGCACATTGGAGAGGATCGAGGTGGCACTCAGGGCGCCGAACATCATGTAGAAACGCTCGCCTCCAGGGCCTGTCTCCAGGCCAATGCTCGACAACGGGAAGAGTTGGCGACTGAGCAGCACTTCCTCGTTGAACGCGGCTACGTCGGTGACTTCGCTCTGCGGCCAGAGCAGTGCTTCCACCAGGATCTGCTCGCCGGACACGGCGACGAACAACGGCAGGTCGCCGTACTCGCGCATGGTCACGTGCAAGCTCGGCTCGGCGCCTTCGAGCAACTCGACGCTGGCTTCACCGCCAGTGAACAACTCGGTGGCCGCCAGGGCCTGGCACAGCGATCGGGCATTCCAGATCTGCGGCATGCTCATTTCTCCATCCTTTTCCACAGAAACCAGCCCCTCGCAGGGCTGGCGCAGTTGGCGTTCAACCGCCAGCAACGCCTTGGCGTTCTCCGGCAGTATCCAGACTTCCTTTTTCACCAGGCCCTGGTCACGCAGGCGCTGGCGGAACAAACGTTGGTAATGGGCTGAGGATTTGTTTTCCATGGCGCACAGACTAAAACATCACATGTAATATTCGCAATTCATCACATGTAATTTATATGAAGGGTATTTGTAACAAAATCATTCAGAATGAAACATCACCCCACGCCCTCAAAAACCCTGACAGGCACAGATCGTCCAGGCGTGACATTTCATTCAAGCGCGTCATTAGACCCGCTCGCCCAGCGGATGAGAAGCACAATCATTGGCACACCCGTGCCGAAAAAATACCTCCAGGCAGCAGCCAGACCGCTGCCTTAATGCCGACCAATGGTCTAGGCTAGGCGGATTTTCCAGCCCAGCGGACGCCTCATGAACAGTCTCAGCAAGCCCCTCGCCGGATTGAAAGTGATCGAACTCGGCACCTTGATCGCCGGCCCTTTCGCCTCGCGCATCTGTGCCGAGTTCGGCGCCGAGGTGATCAAGGTGGAGTCCCCGGACGGCGGCGATCCGCTGCGTAAATGGCGCAAGCTCTATGAAGGCACTTCGCTGTGGTGGTTCGTGCAGGCGCGCAACAAGAAGTCCTTGACCCTCAACCTCAAGCACCCCGACGGCCAGGCGATCCTCAAGCAACTGCTGGGCGAGGCGGACATCCTGATCGAGAACTTCCGCCCCGGTGTGCTGGAGAAGCTCGGCCTGGGCTGGGACGTGCTGCACGCCCTGAACCCCAAGCTGGTGATGGTGCGCCTGTCAGGCTTCGGCCAGACCGGGCCGATGAAGGACCAGCCGGGCTTCGGTGCCGTAGGCGAGTCCATGGGCGGGCTGCGCTATATCACCGGCTTCGAGGATCGTCCGCCAGTGCGCACCGGGATCTCCATCGGCGACTCCATCGCCGCCCTGTGGGGCGTGATCGGCGCCTTGATGGCCCTGCGTCATCGCGAAGTCAACGGCGGCCTCGGGCAGGTGGTGGACGTGGCGCTGTACGAAGCGATCTTCGCCATGATGGAAAGCATGGTTCCGGAGTTCGATGTGTTCGGTTTCATCCGCGAGCGTACCGGCAACATCATGCCCGGCATCACCCCCTCCTCCATCCACACCAGCGCCGACGGCCGCCATGTACAGATCGGTGCCAATGGCGACGCGATCTTCAAGCGCTTCATGTTGATCATCGGCCGCGAGGACCTGGCCAACGACCCGACCCTGGCCAGCAATGACGGGCGCGACAACCGTCGCGACGAACTCTACGGCGTGATCGATCGCTGGGTGGCCTCCCTGCCCCTGGAGCAGGTGCTGGAGCGCCTGAACCAGGCCGAAGTACCTGCCAGCCGCATTTTCAGCGCCGAAGATATGTTCCACGACCCGCAGTTCCTGGCCCGGGAAATGTTCCTCCAGGCCAAGTTGCCGGACGGCAAGCCCTTCAAGATGCCGGGGATCGTGCCCAAGCTCTCGCAAACCCCGGGCAGCACCGAGTGGGTCGGGCCGCAACTGGGCGAACATTCAAGCGAAGTGCTGACGGGCCTGGGCTACAGCGCCGAACAGATCCGCGACTTGCGCAGCAGCGGAGCGATCTGAACTGGACCGCCAGCGCACCAGAAGCGGCCGCTGGCGGGCGATGCCATTGGCGCTACTGCTGCTCTGGCTGCCCAGCCCTCCGGGCCACGCAGAGATGCTGACCTGGCTGCTGCGAGACCTGCCACCGCTGAGCATTTTCGAAGGCGAGCAAAAAGGCCAGGGCGTGGTCGACCTGCTCATGCCACGGCTGATTGCCGAACTGCCGGAGTACCAGCACGAACTGGTAAGGGTCAATCGTGCACGGGGCCTGCAGATGCTCCGTGAACCCAGTTTCACGTGCGACCCATCGCTGCTCTGGAGCAAGGAGCGGGCGCAATGGGTGACCTACTCCATCACCAGCGTTCGAGTCCTGAGCAACGGCCTGGCGGTCCGCCGCGCCGATCGCGCGTCACTGGCGCAGTTCATCCAGGACGGCAAGGTCGACCTGCCGGCCCTGCTCGCCAGTGGCAAGAGCCCGCTTGGAGTGGTCGCCGAACGCAGCTATGGCCAGCAACTCGACAAGCTGCTGCAACAGGTCCCCGAAAGCAGTATTCGCGCCCACTACGGCAACGATGCCTTGGGCAGCCTGCTGCAGATGCAGCGCCTGGGACGCCTGCAATGGCTACTGGGCTATTGGCCGGAAATCCGCTACCAGGCCACGCAGCAAGGCATCGACCCGCAGGACCTGCTTTTCTATCCGATCCAGGGAACCGACAAGTACCAGGAGTTGCACATCGGCTGCTCCAATACCCCCCAGGGCCAACAAGCCATCACTCGGATCGACCAGGCCCTGCTCAAGCTGCGCGAAGACTTCCTGGTGGAGCGGTATGCCGCCTGGCTGGAGCCGGGACTTCGCGATGAGTACCGCGCCGACGCCCGGGCGTTTTTCCAGAGCCACGAGGGCCGCTGATTAAACGCCGGGCAAAAGAAACCCCGAGAAGTGGGGAAGCGACTCGGGGTTAAACGTGGTCTATACGACCCGTACCAACAGGTTGGCAAGCATCGGAGCAAAATGCCTGTTCCTGATGGCAATGACTCTGACTAACGGGATTGACGGAAGGTTCCGTGAAAATCCGTTCATGTGCGATGTTCGAATGCCTTGCCTTCGGCGGCATGGCGCAATGCAGCGATCACGCAGGGCTCCAGCCGGCCTTCGGCAATCAGTACATCCCGATGCAGGCCGTCTACGACATCGGTCAGCAAACGCTTGTCGGTCAGCTGGGCCTGGTTGACTTCCCGCTCCACCACCAGGGTTCCCGAGGTATCACTCAAGCTCACCAGGCACTCGCCATGGGCTCCGCAGGGGGTCAGGGCCACCTGGTACGGACTCAGTGCCTCGCTCAACAAAAGACTGATACTTTCCATCTAGATCACCACTCAATAGCTCGAATTAAGGTTCGAAAACAAAAATGTCGGTAGCTTTCTGACATTCAAGTGACCGTTGCTCAGAGAGGAAAGTTCGTCACACCTACAGCTACCGATCTGAGTCAATCGAGCATGCACGGGTAATATGACAGGCAGAAAACGGCCGCCCACGCTGCCTTTGCATTGGAGCCCAGCCTTGAAAGCAACGCCGAACAACAGATTGCGCATCATCCTCGCCGACGACCACCCGATCTTCCTGATCGGCCTGCGCGCCGTGCTGGAACAAGACGACAGCCTGGTCATCGTCGGTGAAGCCAGCTCACCATCCGCTCTTTTCCAGTTGGTGCAGGACACGCCCTGCGATGTGCTGGTGACCGATTTCATGATGCCCGAGGAGCAGCAAAACGATGGCCTGCGCCTGCTCGAGCAGCTACGCCGGCATCATCCCGAACTGCCCATCGTGGTGGTGACCATGCTCAACCACGCCGGGCTGTTCCGCTCGATCCTCGACCTTGGGGTCATGGGCCTGCTGAGCAAGGCCAGCCTGGCCCAGGAGCTGCCCAGCGCCATTGCCCACGCACGCCAGCACAAGCCCTACGTAGCCCAGGCCATCCAGCGGGCCCTGAGCCTGGCCGGTGAAGTGGGGCCCGACCGCCTGGTCTCCAAGGAACAGCTATCGCCCAGGGAACTGGAGGTGATCCGCTTGCTCGCCGCCGGCCATGCGGTGGGCGAGATCGCCGCCCAGCTCAACCGCAGCAAACAAACCGTCAGCGCTCAGAAGGTCAGTGCCATGCGCAAGCTGGGCCTTTCCAGCGAGGCGGCTTTGTATATCTACGTCCAGGAACACGGGCTGGCCTAGGCACACATCCCGGCGGCCCGCACCGCCGATTGCGCGGACTCGCGCCCCAGGGTTTGCGCCAGCCATTGGCGCATGTCCGCGGCGCTCATCGGCGGCGCCATGAAGCACCCTTGCAGATGGGCCGCGCCCATGGTCTTGGCCACCTGGTACTCGGCTTCGGTCTCGATCCCCGCCACCACCACGCCCAAGGCGATGCGCCGGGCCATGCCCACTGCACTACCGACCAGCGCCTGTTTGCGCTCATCCATGGCCATGCCGGCGACGAATGCCGGAGGGATCTTCAGCTCGGTGAAAGGCAACTCCAAAAGGCGTTGCAAACTGGTACCGCCAACGCCGAAATCACCGATGGACAACTTGCAGCCGATCATCCGCAGGCGCAGCAAGGCCTCCACATGAGCGGTATCGGTCTGCAGGCGGGTGGTATCGACGATCTCCAGGGTCAACAGCCGCGCAGGAATCTCGAAGCGCCGCAGCAAGACCTCCAATTGACGCGGGAATAGCGGTCGCTCGAGGATGCCCACCGGAATGTTCACCGCCACCGGCAGCGCATGGCCCATCACTAGCCTCACTCCCGCCGCCAGCTCCAGCGCCTGCTCCAGCATGTGCCAGGTGAACACTTCCTGCAGGCCGGCGAACTCGATCAACGGCAGGAACTCGGCCGGCATCAACAGCCCGCGCTCCGGATGCTCCCAGCGCGCCAGCGCTTCGACGCCATGCAACCCGCCACACCGCTGGATGACTGGCTGAAAGTGCGCCACCCCGTGCCCCAGGATCGCCGCTACGCCTTCTTCTGGGGAGACATCCTCGGGGGCGAACAGATCCAGGGCCAGCAAGTCCCGGAGCAAGGCCTGGTTGAGTGCCGGCCCCTGGCGAGAGAACTGCTGATAGGTCGTGAGCAGCTCGCCGATCACCGCCACCGACGCTGGCTTGGGCAGGCAGGCGAGGATTTTCAGCCCCAGTTCCCGAGCCATGCCCGCGGCGCCTTCGAGCACATCCGGTTCGGCGTCGCTGAGGATGATCAGGGCCTCGGCCTGCCGCTCCCGGGCCAGTTCGCGGATCAACTCCAGGCCATCGGCCTCTTCCAGGTAGAGATCGCAGATGGCGATATCCACCGGCCCCTTGCTCACCAGCGAACGCCGTGCGGACTCCAGGTTCTCGGCGGCCAGCACGTTGTACACGCCATTGGCGTTGAGCATCTGGTGCAGGGCCATCAGCTGGAACGAGTTGTCTTCGAGAATCAGCACTTTAAGCGAATGCATGGGGCAACCTCCGGTACGACACAAGCGGGAACAGTCCACTAAGGGGTCGACACGGTAACCAGGCAAACCTTAATCACACATAGGACAAGTCCTAAACGCCCAAGGCTGCCTGGATATCACCACGCAAATTATCGATGGCCTCCCGTAACGCCGGCCACCGTTCCTCGATCCCTTCCCCAGCCTTGATCCGCGCCTCCGCCTCGATGCAGGCCTTGGCCAGTGGCAAGGCATCGATCAGGCAACAGACGCCCTTGAGCCGGTGCAAGGTGGCGCCCAGGCGCCCTGGATGGCGATCTTGCATGGCCACCTCCAGGGCCTGGCGCTCCTGGGCCAGGTTGCGCTGCAACTCCTGCAGCATGCGCTGCAGTATCTGCTCGTCGGCCTGGGTCATCGCTCGCAGGGTCTGGATATCGAAGGAGGGCGGCGGCAGGAACCGCGCCAGCGTCTGCGCCAGCTGATCCAGGGTCACCGGCTTGACCAGCAGCAGGTCCATGCCCGCCCGCTCGCAACGCTCATGCTCATCCTCGAAGGCATTGGCCGTGCAACCGATCACCGGACAAGCGCCGCGCCCCTGCTGCGCCTCGAACCGCCGGATCGCCTCGACCAGGGCATAACCGCTCATGCCCGGCATCTGGCAGTCGGTCATCACCAAGTCGAACCCGCCGTCCTGCCAGAGCTCCAGCGCTTCCCGGGCGTTGTCGCAGGCCACCACCCGATGCCCGAGGAACATCAGCTGCTGGCTGAGGACCATGCGGTTGGCGCTCAGGTCATCCACCACCAGCACTTCGATGCTGCGACTAGGCGGGCGCTCGGCCGCCGTGGCCGAGGCTGTGGAGTCCTCGTCCAGCTGTTCCAGCGCCAGTTCGATGGTCACTACCGTCCCGGCACCCGGGGCGCTGTGCAGCTCGATGCGCCCACCCATCAGCTCGACCAACTGGCGGCAGATACTCAGCCCCAGGCCGGTGCCGCCATGGGCCTGGGAAGTCGTGGCATCGGCCTGGACGAAGGGCGTGAACAGCTTCTCCTGCTGCTCGGGACTGATCCCCGGCCCGGTATCCGCGACGCTGATACGCAGGCTGGCAAGAGCACAGTCCACCTCCAGGCGCTCGACCTGGATGCGCACCTGGCCTTCGCTGGTGAACTTCAGGGCATTGCTCAATAGGTTGTGCAAGACCTGGCGCAGGCGCAGCGGATCGAACAGGTAGCGACCCCTGGCCTGTTCGTCGAACACCAGTTGCAACTGCACACCGCGGCTGCGCGCAGTGGCGTCGAACAGCTGGCGAATGCTCTCGAAGAACGGCTTGAGGGCCGTGGCTTGTGGCGCCAGTTGCATGTAGCCGGCCTCGATCTTGGCCAGGTCGAGGCTGTCGCCCATCAGGCTGATCAGCTCCTGGGCGGACTGGTACGCCACCCGCAGGGCTTCGGAGAACGGCGCGCCGCGCACCCTGGCCTGTTCCTTCTCCAGCTCCAGCAGGCCGATGATCGCAGTCATCGGCGTGCGGATTTCATGGCTCATGGTGGAGAGGAAGGCGCTCTTGGCCGCATTGGCCTGGTCGGCGGCCTGGCGCGCCTGGACCAGCTGGTTCTCCAGGCGCTTGCGCTCGGTGATATCGATCCAACCGCCCAAAAGCCCCTGTAACTGCCCTTCGGCGCTGTAGAACGGCACCGTCCATTGGTAGGCGTGGATCGGCCCGTGGCGGGTTTCCACTTGCCGGTCGGCGAACACCGACTGCTCGGAGGCCAGCAGTTGCATGAGTTCGTCATGCAGCTGGCGGGCGGTGTCTGCCGGCAGCAGGTCCAGGTCGATCAAACGGCGCCCCTGGATCCGCTCCAGGCGAGTGCCCAGTTGCTGTTCGTAGCTCTTGTTGCAAGTGATCAGGCGCCCTTGCAGGTCGCGGACGAAAACCGGGTTGGGCATGCCGTCGAGCAACGCGCGCTTGAAGGCCAGCTGGTCGTTCAAGCGCTGCTCGGCCTCCAGTCGCTGCTGGATCTGGCGCTTGAGCCGGCTGCTCCAGGCCAGCGACAGCAGACCGAACAGCAGCGCTGTACAGATGGCCCAGTAGACCCAATCCGGCACCCGTTGCCAGACGGGCATCGGCACCGGGGTCGAGCCCAGCCACTTCAGGCGCGTGGCACTGAGCTCGGCCACTGGCAGGGCCTCCAGGGCCTTGTTCAGGATGCTCAGCAATTCAGGCTGGTCCTTGCGCACGGCGAACTCGTCGGCGGACCAGGTCCCCTCGACGCTGCGCCCTGCCCGCAACCCTTCATAGGCCAGGTCCAGCGCTTGTACCTGGATCTCGTTCTGGATGGTGGCCAGGGCTTCACCGCTCTTGACCAGGGCCCGAGCCTCCTCGTAGTTGGCCACGCTGCGCAGGCGGATATCGGGATAGTTGCGCCGGATATAGCTTTCCAGGGTATGCCGGGCCGGCAGCGCCAACACCTCGCCCGCCATCTGCTTGAGGCTGCCCAGGCGACGATCCTCGGGACGAACGACGAACACCCAGGAGGCGCCACCGAAGGCGTGGGAGAAGTTCAGGAACAGCCGCCGGTCCTCGCTGTCGGTCAGGGTGGTGTTCATCTGCGCCTGACCGCTTTCCAGCAACTCCAGGGTCTGGGCGGTGGACGCGCTCTGCTTGTGGACGAAATGCAGCCCGGTCATGCGCGCGATCCGGTTGAGCAGGTCGATGTTCAGGCCGACCCAGCGTCCTTCCTTGTCCTTGAACACATGGGGCGGATAGGACTGGGACGCCACCAGGACATGGGGATGCTGGAGAATCCAGGCCTGCTCCTCGGCGCTCAGCTCGATGCGCTCGCCGGAGTTGGTGCCCAGGCCCGTGGTCCAGCGCGCCTGGATTTCCCGGCGCAGCGATTCGTCGATGCTCTGCAGCGCCTCTTCCAGCAATTGCGCCAGGCGTGGGTTGTCATCACGGGTAGCGAAGGCGAAGCCAGTGGGCGGCAAGCGGCTTTGTTCATGGATCTGCACCGCCAGGTAGGGTCGCAGGGCCTTGTAGGCGCGGACGATGATCTCGTTGCCGATAAAGACATCGGTATCGCCCTGGTTCAGAGCCTCCAGGCCGCTGTAGAGGTTGGGCGAGAGCATGATCTGGCTGTCCGGGTAGGCCGCATGGACCTGCGCGGCATTGGCATAGCCATCGAGCAGCACCAAGCGCTTGCCGGCCAGGTCGTCATCGGGCTCCAGCTCGTCACGGCGCACGACCACCACGGCCTTGTCCGGCATGTAGTCACTGGTGAAACGCAGCCCCGGCACACCGCGCTCATAACCGTTGGCGCTGGTGAGGATATCGATGGTGCCGTTGCGCAGGGCCTCGACCGCCTGTTCCCGCTCGGAAAACCCCAGCACCTCCATGCTCACCCCCAGTCGTTCGCCCACCAGCCCCAGGTAATCGGCGCTGATGCCCTGGTAACGGTTGCGGTCGCGGGTGATATCGATGGGCTGGTAGTCGTCGATGGCGATGCCTACCCGCAGGGTCGGGTGCGCCGCCAGCCATTGGCGCTCGGCAGGCTTCAGGTCCAGCGGCTCGAGGTCGATGAAAGCCGGCACCAGCTTGAAGGGCAGGCTCTTCGCTGCGCTGGCCGGCAAGGCGTGGAGCATGGCCCAGGCCAGCAGGCCGACGAGCAGCCAGGACAGTGCAAAGCGACTGCGAGAGGTTCGATGGGGCATCATCCGGGCTCCCTGCCTGTGCTGGGCAACAGGTGCGCAAAAAAACAAAGCCCGTCAGGAGACGGGCTTCGTGATCGGCAAGACCGGTAGATCAGAGTGGCTTGCCGCGATTGCCGTGCTGGCTGACAAAAGCCTGCACTGCTTTGAGGTCGTTGGCCAGGACCGTGCAACGCTCTTCACGCTGGAACAGGTCAGCCAGGTGCGCTGGCAGCTCCAGGGCCTTGCCGACGCCGGCCTTCTCTACCGCATCCGGGAACTTGACCGGATGCGCCGTACCGAGGGTGACCATCGGTGTATCGAGGCTGCGACGGCACTCGCGGGCCGCCCGCACGCCAATGGCGGTGTGCGGGTCCAGCACCTCGCCAGTCTGGGCGAAGACTTCGGCGATGGTCTGGCAGGTTTGCTCGTCATTCACCGCCAGGGAGTCGAACAGCTTGCGCGCTTCGGTCCAGCGGTCCTGGTCGACGCTGAAGCCGCCGCCCTGCTTGAAGTTATCCATCAAGCCAGCGATAGCTGCGCCATTGCGACCATGCAGGTCGAACAGCAGGCGCTCGAAGTTCGACGAAACCATGATGTCCATGGACGGCGACAGGGTCGCGTGCAGGGTTTCCTTGACGTACTGGTTGCCGCTCATGAAGCGGTGCAGGATGTCGTTGCGGTTGGTCGCCACGATCAGTTGGCTGATCGGCAGGCCCATGTTGCGCGCCAGGTAACCGGCGAAGATATCGCCAAAGTTGCCGGTGGGCACCGAGAACGCCACGGAACGCGCCGGACCACCCAGCTGCAGGGCCGCATGGAAGTAGTAGACGATCTGGGCCATGATCCGCGCCCAGTTGATGGAGTTGACCGCCACCAGGCGAGTGCCCTTGAGGAAGCCCTGGTCGGCGAAGCTGGCCTTGACCATCTCCTGGCAGTCGTCGAAGTTGCCTTCGATGGCGATGTTGTGGATGTTCTCGCCCAGGATGGTGGTCATCTGCCGACGCTGCACTTCCGAAACCCGGTTGTGCGGGTGCAGGATGAAGATGTCGACGTTATCGCAACGCTTGCAGCCTTCGATGGCCGCCGAGCCGGTATCGCCGGAAGTGGCGCCGATGATCACCACGCGCTCGCCGCGCTTCTCCAGGACGTGATCCAGCAGGCGACCCAGCAGTTGCAGGGCGAAGTCCTTGAACGCCAGGGTCGGGCCGTGGAACAGCTCCATCACCCATTCGTTGCCATTGAGCTGGCGCAGCGGTGCCACCGAGCCATGGGCGAAGACGCCGTAGGTTTCCTCGAGGATCTTCTTGAAGTCGGCATCGGCGATGCTGCCGCTGACGAATGGGCGCATGACCCGGAACGCCAGCTCGTGATACGGCAAGCCAGCCCAAGAGGCGATTTCTTCCTGGGTGAAACGCGGCAGGTTCTCCGGCACATAGAGACCGCCATCGCTGGCCAGACCGGCCAGCAGTACATCTTCGAAATTCAGGGCCGGTGCCTGGCCGCGGGTGCTGATGTAACGCATAAGAGCAAACCTTCGGTTTGAGCTGCAAGCTGCAAGCTACAAGCGACAAGTCAAAGCAGATCCGCTTCTGACTGGCCGCTGGCTACTTGCAGCTTGCCGCTGCATTAATTGAGATGTTCGACGCGGATACGCACCACTGGGCCGACGACGCCCTGCAGGGCCTCCAGCGCGGTGATCGCATCGCTGATATGGCGCTCCAGGACCCGGTGGGTCAGCAGGATCATCGGCACCAGGCCATCCTGCTCTTCCACTTCCTTCTGCATGATCGACTCGATGTTGATGCCGCGTACGGAAAGAATACTCGCCACCTGGGCCAGCACGCCCGGATGATCCTTGGCCTGGATACGCAGGTAATAGGCGCTCTCGCTGGCCTCGATCGGCAGGATCGGATGGTCGGACAGCGAATCGGGCTGGAAGGCCAGGTGCGGCACGCGGTTCTCCGAATCGCTGGTCATGGCGCGGACCACGTCCACCAGGTCGGCCACCACCGAGGAAGCGGTGGGCTCCATGCCGGCGCCCGCACCATAGAACAGGGTCGAACCGGCGGCATCGCCATTGACCATGACCGCGTTCATCACGCCGTTGACGTTGGCGATCAGGCGATCGGCAGGGATCAGGGTCGGATGCACCCGCAACTCGATGCCGGATTCGGTACGACGAGCCACGCCCAGGTGCTTGATGCGATAACCCAGGGCCTCGGCGTAGTTCACATCGGCCGTGGTCAGCTTGGTGATGCCTTCGGTGTAGGCCTTGTCGAACTGCAACGGGATACCGAAGGCAATGGAGGCCAGGATCGTCAGCTTGTGGGCAGCGTCGATACCTTCCACGTCGAAGGTCGGGTCGGCCTCGGCATAACCCAGGGCCTGGGCCTCGGCCAGCACGTCTTCGAAGGTCCGGCCCTTTTCGCGCATCTCCGAAAGGATGAAGTTGCCGGTGCCGTTGATGATTCCCGCCAGCCAGTTGATGCGGTTGGCCGAGAGGCCTTCGCGGATCGCCTTGATCACCGGGATGCCACCGGCCACCGCGGCTTCGAAGGCGACGATCACGCCCTTCTCCTGGGCCTTGGCGAAGATTTCGTTACCGTGCACGGCGATCAGCGCCTTGTTCGCGGTGACCACATGCTTGCCGTTCTCGATGGCCTTGAGCACCAGCTCGCGAGCCACGGTGTAGCCACCCACCAGCTCGATGACGATATCGATCTCAGGGTTGGTGGCCACGGCGAAGACATCGTTGGTAATCGCAATACCGGTCGTCTGGAACTGAGGCTTTGGCGTACGGGTAGCAATCTGCGCTACTTCGATTCCACGCCCGGCACGACGGGCAATCTCCTCGGCGTTGCGCTGAAGTACGTTTAGGGTACCGCCACCGACAGTACCCAGCCCACAGATGCCTACTTTGACCGGATTCACTCTGAACTCCCCATAAAACGGCCGACTCTAGGCCGGCCGTGGAAATCAGCCGCAAACAGCGCGGCTCTCTATTAATGACCCGCCGGCTGCAACCGACGGGCCATGATCGTCAAAGGCTAGCGTGACGATGCAGGATTATTTCGCACCCAGTGCCAGTTTGGCGATCTGCGGTGCAGGCTGATAGCCCGGAATTACCTGACCGTCGGCCAGGACGATGGCTGGCGTGCCATTGACACCGATCGACTGGCCCAGGGCGAATTGCTTGGAAACCGGGTTGGCGCACTTGGCGGCCTTGATTTCCTTGCCATCGACCATCTTGTCCATGGCGGCTTTCTTGTCCGCCGAACACCATACTGCCTGCAACTGCTCGTCGCCCGGCGAGCCCAGGCCCTGACGCGGGAATGCGACATAGCGCACCTCGACGCCCAGCTTGTTCAACGCCGGGATCTCGGCGTGCAGCTTGTGGCAGTACGGGCAGGTGGTGTCGGTGAATACGGTGATATGGGTCTTGGTCTCGCCAACGGCCGGATAGACCACAGTTTCAGCGACTGGAATGCCATTGATCAACTTGGAAATACCCAGGCGCTCGGTTTTTTCCGTGAGGTTGACCGGCTTGCCGTCCTTGAGCTGGAACAGATAGCCCTGGACCACGAACTGGCCGTCGGCGCTGGCGTACAGTACCCGGCTGCCCTTGAGCTTGACTTCATACAGCCCGGAAAGAGGACTGGCGGTGATGCTCTCCACCGGGACCTCGAGCTGCAGGGTCTCGAGGCTCTTGCGAATGGCTTTCTCGGCACTGTCATCGGCCATGGCGAAAGTGCTGAGCAACGCCAGGGAAGCGGCGGCAAAAATCTGGGTCAAGCGCATGGGAACTCCTGAAGGCGGGCAAATGGGCAATGGGAGCGGTCGCTGCAGCAACGACTCGCCAGCGCCCGTTTGGCGAACCGGCAAAGCCTACCACATCTGTTTGCCTGCACCGACTACGGGCGATGCAAAGCAAGCAAGCCCCGATCAGCCCCGTGGATGGTGCTTGGCGTGCAAGTCCTGCAGGCGCGCACGGGCCACATGGGTATAGATCTGGGTCGTGGACAGGTCACTATGGCCCAGTAGCATCTGCACCACCCGCAGGTCTGCACCATGATTGAGCAGATGGGTGGCAAAGGCATGACGCAAGGTGTGCGGCGACAGGGTCTTGCCGATGCCGGCGACCTTGGCCTGGTGCTTGATCCGGTGCCAGAAGGTCTGCCGGGTCATCTGCTCGCCCCGCAGGCTGGGAAACAGCACGTCGCTGGGACGCCCACCCAGCAGCTCGGAACGAGCCCCGCGCAGATAACGCTCGACCCAGGTAATGGCTTCCTCGCCCATGGGCACCAGGCGCTCCTTGCTGCCCTTGCCCATGACCCGCAGCACGCCCTGGCGCAGATTGACCTGTTCCAGGGTCAGGCTGACCAGCTCGGTAACCCGCAGGCCACAGGCGTAGAGCACTTCCAGCATGGCCCGATCGCGCTGGCCGATGGCTTCGCCCAGGTCGGGCGCTGCCAGCAAGGCCTCGACATCCGCTTCCGACAGCGACTTGGGCAGCGGGCGCCCCAGCTGCGGCATATCCACCTGCAGGGTCGGGTCGACGTCGATCAGTTTCTCGCGCAGCAGGTAGCGATAGAAACCGCGTACCCCAGAGAGGAAGCGGGCGGTGGAGCGCGGCTTGTAGGCCTGCTCGACGCGCCAGGCCAGGTGATCGAGGATCAGTTCGCGACCGGCGCGCGGCAACTCCACCCCCTGCTCCTGCAACCAGCCGTTGAACAGCGCCAGGTCACTGCGATAGGCATCCCGGGTGTTTTCAGCAAGGCCCTTCTCCAGCCACAAGGCATCGAGAAAACGGTCGATAAGGGGATGGTCGATGGCCGGCATAAAGACTCGAAAAGCACAGCTTGGAAGGCTGCGCAAAAAAATAGTGAACTGCGTGGAGGGTCGCTAGTCTTTCATAGCCAGCCATTTCAAGGAACAGGGTGCATCAATGAACGAACAACAGATTCTGCTGGCCTTTGGCGGCATTGGTGCTGCCGCACTGGGCTGCCAATGGCTGGCCTGGCGACTGAAGTTGCCAGCCATCCTGTTCCTGTTGCTCAGCGGCATTCTTGCCGGACCTGTGCTGGGCTGGCTCGATCCCCAGGAGATGTTCGGCCCGCTGCTGATGCCCCTGGTTTCCCTGGCGGTGGCACTGATCCTGTTCGAGGGCAGCCTGACCCTGCACCTCTCCGAGTGGCGCGAGATCGGTAGCGTAGTGCACCGCCTGGTCACTCTCGGCGCACTGTCTACCTGGGCGGTCATTACCCTGGCCACCCACTGGCTACTGGGTTTCGACTGGATGCTGGCGCTGCTGTTCGGCACCCTGACCCTGGTTACCGGGCCGACGGTGATCGTCCCCATGCTGCGGGTCGTACGTCCCAAGGCCTCCGTGGCCAATATCCTGCGCTGGGAAGGCATCGTCATCGACCCCATCGGCGCCCTGCTGGCGGTGGTGGTCTATAGCTTCATCATCGCCAGTGCCGAGGGCGCAGGCCTGAGCCACAGCTTGATGACCTTCGGCGGGGTGATCCTGTGCGGCAGCCTGTTCGGTATCGCTGGCGGCTGGGTCCTGGGCCAGATCATGCGCCGCCAGTGGCTGCCCGAGTACCTGCACAACCTGGCGACCCTGGCGGGTGTGCTGGGGATTTTCATCGCCTCCAACCGGGTCATGCATGAATCGGGACTGCTGGCGGTAACCTTGATGGGCATGTGGCTGGCCAACATGAAGGGCGTGGACGTCCGGCATATCCTGCACTTCAAGGAAAACCTCAGCGTGCTGCTGATTTCCGGACTGTTCATCCTGCTGGCGGCCCGCCTGGACCTCAAGGCACTGATCGCCCTCGGCCCGCTGGTGCTGATCCTGTTGCTGGTGATCCAGTTCATCGCCCGACCATTGAACGTGATGCTCTCCACCGCCGGCTCGAACCTGAACTGGCGCGAACGAGCCCTGCTGGCCTGGATCGCCCCAAGGGGCATTGTCGCGGCCGCGGTCTCGGCGATCTTCGCCATTCGCCTGGATGAGGCCGGGCATCAAGGCGCCCTGCTGCTGGTGCCCCTGACCTTCGCCGTGATCATTGGCACCGTGGTTCTGCAAAGCGCAACCGCACGCCCCCTGGCACGCCTGCTGAAAGTGGCCGAACCAGCGCCCAGTGGCTTCCTGATCGTCGGAGCCAATGGCCCGGCACGAATCATCGCCAAGGCCCTGCAACAACTGGGCAGCCGGGTACTGCTGACGGATTCCAGCTGGGAAAATATCCGCGCGGCACGCATGGAGGGGCTGCCCACCTACTTCGGCAACCCGGCCTCGCAACACGCCGATGCCCATCTGGACCTGGTAGGGCTTGGGCATCTACTGGCGCTATCGCCATCAGGGGAGCTGAACACCCTGGCCGCCATGCGTTTTCGCCATGACTTCGGCCATCAACGCCTGCATGCCCTGGCCAATAGCCAGGAAAGCCGGCGCTCCGACAAGCACCGCGCCAGTCATGAACATCGCGGCCAATTGCTGGGGAGCGAAGCCCTGACCTACACCAAGCTGGCCAGCTTGCTGGGCCAGGGCGCGGAGCTCTATAGCACCCACCTGACGGAAGCCTTCGGCTGGGAGGACTACCAAACGCTGCATGGCGACCGCGCCACCTTGCTGTTTGCCCGCGATACCGGGGGCTGGGTCCATGTACTGACACCCGAAAGCAGCCTCAAGCCAGCACCAGGCTGGACCTTGCTCGCGCTGATCCAGCCGGACAACCAGTAGCGATCTACGCCGCGAAGCCCGGCAGCACTGGAACCGGGCGTTTGTCATCGTCGATGGCAACAAAGCTGAACAGGCCATGGATGGCCTTCTCGCGACCATCGCAACTCATGCTCTCGACGAACACCTCGACCTCGACCTTGAGGCTGGTATTGCCCACCTTCACCACCCGCCCAACCAACTCGACGATGGAGCCCGCAGCGATCGGATGATTGAAGTCGATGCGGTCGGTGGACACCGTTACCAGCGGTAGCCGGCAAAAACGCGTGGCGGCGATAAACGAAACCTCATCCATCCAGGCCAGGGCAGTGCCGCCGAACAGGGTGTTGTGATGGTTGGTGGTGGAGGGGAATACCGCCTTGGTCACGCGGGTGACCGACAGCTCGGTACGGCGTTGGATTTCTTGCTCGCGAGGGGACATGGATCTACTGCCTGAAACACTGGGGAGAAATAAATGACGGGCAACAAAAAAGCAGCCCGTAGGCTGCTTTTTTCTGCATCGGAAGCTGGACTCAGGCCAGTTTTTCCTTGATGCGAGCTGCTTTACCCGACAGGTCGCGCAGGTAGTACAGCTTGGCTTTACGCACGTCACCGCGACGCTTGACAGCCATGCTGTCGATCTGCGGGCTGTAGGTCTGGAAAGTACGCTCTACGCCAACGCCGTTGGAGATTTTACGTACGGTGAACGCGCTGTTCACACCGCGGTTGCGCTTGGCGATAACTACGCCTTCGAACGCCTGCAGACGGGAACGATCACCTTCCTTCACTTTCACCTGAACGACAATGGTGTCGCCCGGGGCAAAGGCTGGGATCTCTTTGGTCATCTGCTCTGCTTCGAGTGCAAGGATGATTTTGTTGGTCATGCTGTGCTCCTAAGGTAAATCGTCGGATCTACCATCGATACGTTGTTAACTATCGTCCCGCTCGCGGAGATATTCCTCGAGCAGCTTCTTCTCTTCTCCAGAAAGCGAGCGTCTTTCCAGAAGATCAGCGCGTCGTTCGTAGGTCCTACCAAGGGACTGCTGCAAACGCCAACGCCGGATATGTGCATGATTGCCACTTAGCAACACGTCGGGAACACGCTGATCCGCATACACCTCAGGTCGGGTGTAGTGCGGGCAATCCAGCAGACCATCCGTGAAGGAGTCTTCCTCCGCGGAGTCCACATGCCCTAAAGCTCCGGGCAGCAGCCGTGTAACCGCATCGATCAGGACCATTGCCGGAAGCTCGCCCCCAGACAGTACATAGTCACCAATCGACCACTCTTCATCGACATGGGCTTCTATAAAGCGTTCGTCGATGCCTTCATAACGACCAGCAATCAGGATCAATGCATCCTCATTCGCCAACTCGCGTACCGCCGACTGATTCAGTTGACGGCCTTGGGGCGACAGGTAAATCACCTTCGCGCCCTCCCCGGCTGCGCTCCTGGCCTGAACCAGTGCATCCTCCAGGGGCTTGATCTTCATCACCATGCCCGGTCCACCGCCAAATGGGCGATCGTCCACAGTGTGATGTCGATCCGTGGTGTAGTCTCGCGGATTCCAACAGGTGAGCTGCAACAGCCCTTGTTTCACCGCGCGGCTGGTTATGCCGTATTCGCTGATGGCGGAAAACATCTCGGGAAACAGACTGATCACTTCTACGCGCAAGTTAGCCACGCTTAGAAATCCGCGTCCCAATCCACCTTCATCTCGCCCGCGACCAAGTCGACAGCCAACACGCATTGCTCGGTATAGGGCAACAGGCGTTCGCGATCATCCAGGCTGCCAGCGCAAGGCTTGACCACCATTACATCGTTCGAGCCGGTCTCCAGCAGGTGATCGATCTGCCCGAGCAATTGCCCGAGGGTGTCGATGACCTTGAGACCTTGCAGCTGGTACCAGTAGTACTCGCCGTCGGTCAGTTCGGGGAATTGGTTGCGCGGCACGCAGATCTCGTAACCGGCCAGAAGACGTGCTTCTTCGCGATCATCAAGACCCTTGAGCTTTGCGACCAGGAACTTATCGTTCCCTCGTCCGCTGACCAGCTCAACCTGCTTCACACTGCCTTCGCGCTTGAGCGTCCAGGCCTTGTACTGCAACAGGTTTTTAATCGGATCAGTAAAGGAAAAGACCTTCACTTCGCCGCGAACGCCATGAACAGAATAAATTTTGCCGACAACGATCAAATCATCAGCAGGGGCTGGCGTCGCGTTCATAGGTTCAGGCTGCAGCCTTAGCCGATTCCTTCAGCAGCTGAGCAACACGCTCAGATGGCTGTGCACCAACGCTCAGCCAGTAGGCTACGCGCTCTTGGTTCACGGACAGGCGAACTTCTTGACCACGAGCGATCGGGTTGAAGAAGCCAACTTGTTCTTTGTGCGAACCGTCGCGTGGGTTACGGCTGTCGGTCACAGTCAGGTGGTAAAACGGGCGCTTTTTGGAGCCGCCAAGGGCAAGACGGATTGTTAGCATGTGAACATCGTTCCTGTAGTCGGTGCTGCAAATCTAAATGCACAGCGGGCATGGGTGCCCGAAAGGCCGCATATTCTAAGGAATATCCGGACTTTTGCAAATGACTTTTTCCGGCGCCCGTCGGCTGCCATCCAGATTCGCCATGGAGCTGCCGCAAGCGGCAGCAGGAAGGACAGGCTTCTATCGGAGGCCTGCCCGCTTCCACGTCCCCGTGGAAAAGAGCGCCGGCATGATGGCCGGCGCGGATTCTCAGATCTTCGGCATACCGCCGCCGGGCAACATACCGCCCATGCCGCGCATCATCTTGGCCATCCCGCCCTTGGCGGAGAACTTCTTCATCATCTTCTGCATCTGCTTGTGCTGCTTGATCAAGCGGCCGATGTCCTGCACCTGGGTACCGGAGCCCATGGCGATCCGGCGCTTGCGCGAACCGCTGATCATCTCGGGATCGCGACGCTCGGCCGGAGTCATGGAATTGATGATGGCTTCCATCTGCTTGAACTGCTTTTCCGCAGCGTTCTGGGCGTTACCCATCTGGGACAGGTTGACCCCACCGATATTCGGCAGCTTGTCCATCAGGCCACCCAGACCGCCCATGTTCTTCATCTGTTGCAGCTGGTCGCGGAAGTCCTCGAGGTCGAAGCCCTTGCCCTTCTTCAGCTTCTTGGCCAGCTTGTCGGCCTTTTCCTTATCGAGGGTCTGCTCGGCCTGCTCGATCAGGCTGAGCACGTCGCCCATGCCCAGGATCCGCGAGGCGACACGCTCAGGGTGGAAAGGATCCAGGGCCTCGGTCTTCTCGCCCATGCCGATGAACTTGATCGGCTTGCCAGTAATGGCCCGCACCGACAGTGCGGCACCGCCCCGGGCATCACCGTCGACCTTGGTCAGGATCACGCCGGTCAGCGGCAGCGCATCGCCAAAGGCCTTGGCGGTATTGGCCGCGTCCTGGCCGGTCATCGCGTCGACCACGAACAGGGTTTCCACCGGCTTGATGGCCGCGTGCAGCGCCTGGATCTCGTCCATCATCTCGCTGTCGACGTGCAGGCGACCGGCGGTATCGACGATCACCACGTCGATGAACTTGAGCTTGGCTTCCTTTATAGCTGCTTCAGCGATAGCGACCGGCTTCTGACTCAGGTCCGACGGAAAGAAGGTCACGCCGATATCGTTGGCCAGGGTTTCCAGCTGCTTGATCGCCGCAGGACGGTAGATGTCCGCGGACACCACCATCACGCTCTTTTTCTTGCGCTCTTTAAGGAAGCGCGCCAGCTTGCCGGCAGTCGTGGTCTTACCCGCACCCTGCAGACCGGCCATCAGCACCACCGCTGGAGGCACCGCGCTGAGGTTCAGGTCTTCGTTGGCTGCGCCCATCAGGCTTTCCAGCTCGGCCTGGACGATCTTCACGAAGGCCTGGCCCGGGGTCAGGCTGCGCGACACTTCAGTGCCGACCGCACGCTCCTTCACCGAGCTGACGAAATCCTTGACCACCGGCAGGGCGACGTCGGCCTCGAGCAACGCCATGCGCACTTCGCGCAGGGTGTCTTTGATGTTGTCCTCGGTCAGCTTGGCCTTGCCGGTGACATGGCGCAGCGTCTGCGAGAGACGTTCGGTTAGGTTTTCAAACATGCTCGATCCTTTCAGGCCCAGGGTAGACCGGGGTAATGGCGGCCCAGAGCGTGATAAACAGGTGCTCGATGAGCCCGCGGCGTGGGCAGGTCGCGGATTATAGCGAAGACTGTGCGTGGCGCACACCTCGCCGTCTGCTCGCGTGGTCTTTCAGGGCTCTGGGTTCTATGCCAAACTCAACGACTTTCGGGCTTGCCTAACAGGATTTATGCTCCCCTTGTCACCCAGCTTGCTACCCACCCTCGCCGCCGCCATCCTTTATGCCGCTGCGACCCTCTATCAAGGCTCCCGCCTGGCCACAGGCGCCAAGGCGAACAAGCGCCTGCTGGTTACGCTTGGCGTCCTGGCCCTGGTGGCCCATGGCGTCAGCCTGCTGACCCACTTGCTGACCCCGGTCGGCCTGGGCCTGGACTTCTTCAGCGCTGCCAGCCTGATCGCCGCTGCCGTCATTGCCCTGACCTTGCTGGCCTGCTGGCGGATTCCCGTGGAGAACCTGCTGGTACTGCTGTTCCCCCTGGGCGCCCTGACAGCCCTGCTGGCGCAGTTCGTACCGACCGGCACAGTACCGGTGATCGACGAAGAACCGGGCATCCTGGCCCATATCCTGCTCTCGATTCTGGCCTACGGCATGTTCACCATCGCGGTGTTCCAGGCCTTGCTCCTGCTGGTACAGGACCATCAACTGAAGAACAAGCACCCTTCCGGGCTGATCAAGAATTTCCCTCCCCTGCAGACCATGGAGAGCCTGCTGTTCGGTTTCCTCTGGGCCGGGTGGACCCTGCTGTCGCTATCACTGATATCCGGCTGGCTGTTCGTCGAAAACCTGTTCGCCCAGCACCTGGTCCACAAGACCTTGCTCGCCTGCCTGGCCTGGGTGGTGTTCAGCGTATTGCTCTGGGGTCGCACCCGCCTGGGCTGGCGCGGGCACAAGGCGATCCGCTGGACCCTGGCCGGCTTCTGCCTGCTGATGCTGGCGTACTTCGGCAGCAAGCTGGTCCGCGAATACATCCTGCATATCTGACCACCGGCCATGACCGACTCCCTGCCCACCGGCCCGATGCTCGCAGTAATCGCCCTGCTGATCGTCTGGTCGGGACTGTTCACCGCCATCGATGCCGCCCAGCTGCACCTGCTGGCCCTGCGCAGCAGCTCGCGCTCGGGTGACAAAGCAGCAGCCCGACTGGCCTTCCCCAAGGAAAGCCTGATCCTGTGCAACACCCTGTGCCGGGTGCTGGCGGTCATCATCAGTACCTTGCTGGCCCTGTTTTACTGGACAGAGAACGGCCCGTGGCTAGCCTGCCTGGCCAGCACCTGCGGCCTGCTGGTATTGGCCGAGTACCTGCCGCGAGCCGTGGCCGTGCGCTATCCGGAGGGCACCCTGAGCTTCGGCAACGGCCTGCTCGCCATCCCCATGAAGTTCGTCTACCCCCTGGCCTGGCTGCTCGACGCCATTGGCCAACTGCTGCTGCGTCCCTTCGCCAGCAAGGCCAGTGTGGTCAAGCACAGCGATGACGACCCCGCCCTGCTGGACGACGAGCCGGCTCCCCAGGAACAGCACGCACTGCCCGGCATCCACGCCTTGGACAACATCACCGTCAACGACATCCTGGTGCCCCGCAGCGAAGTCGACGGCATCAACCTGGACGAGCCGATCGAGCAGATCATCACCCAGCTGCGCCTGAACCGGCGTACCCGCCTGCCGGTGTTCCACAGCGATATCAACCAGGTCGAGGCGGTGCTCAATACCCGCCAGATCCGCCACTTGCTGCCCGACGCCAGCCTGACCAAGGAAGCGCTGCTGGCGGCCTGCCACGAACCCTATTTCGTTCCCGAAAGCACCCCGCTGCAATTGCAGCTGCTCAACTTCCACAAGCAGCAGCGACGCCTGGGCATGGTGGTGGACGAATACGGCGAAGTGCAGGGCATCGTGACCCTGGAAGACATCCTGGAAGAGATCGTCGGCGAATTCGAAAGCGAGCACAGCCTCGACAACCCGCACATCCACCCCCAGGCCGATGGCCGCTATGTGGTGGAGGGCGCCGCCTCGATCCGTGAGCTGAACAAGAGCCTGGGCTGGCACCTGCCCAGCGATGGCCCCAAGACCCTCAACGGCCTGGTCACCGAAGCCCTGGAAACCATTCCCGACAGCGCCGTGTGCCTGAAGATCGGCCGCTACCGCCTGGAAATCCTCGAGACCGAGGAAAACCGTGTCAGCCGGGTACTGATCTGGCACACCAGCAGCGTTCCCTCCATCCGCTGACCACTGCACCAAGCGCCACCGAGCCCGCCTTCAGGGCAGGCCTATCCAGCCGGAAACACCCGCGACAAGTCCTTGTTGGATCGTTAGCAGCCTTTCTATAATCGCAACGCTTACCCAAGCCCCGCAGCCCCGCGTGCTACCCGCACCCTGCGAGATCCTGCACATACCCGCATACCGTTCGACGTCGCTCCCATCCCGAGCACGCCCGCACCAAACCCACATCCCTGGGTGCTCGACCATAATAATTCGCTCCACTGGAGCAATGACTGTCAGGGATATCCGCATGACGACCAGCACGACCTACAGCACCGGCGCGACCGACCATCCCGGCAACTCCGCCAGCCGGGTGGCCACGGCCAGCTTCATCGGCACCGCCATCGAGTTCTACGACTTCTATGTCTACGCCACCGCCGCCGCGCTGGTGATTGGCCCGGTGTTCTTTCCCCAGAGCTCCGGTACCGCCCAGATGCTCTCGGCATTCCTCACCTTCGGTATCGCCTTCCTGGCCCGCCCCCTGGGCTCGGCACTGTTCGGCCACTTCGGCGACCGGATCGGCCGCAAGTCGACCCTGGTGGCCTCGCTGCTGCTGATGGGCATCTGCACCACCCTGATCGGCGTGCTGCCGGGCTACGACAGCATCGGCGCCTGGGCCCCGATCCTGCTGTGCCTGCTGCGCTTCGGCCAGGGCCTGGGCTTGGGTGGCGAATGGGGCGGCGCGGCGCTGCTGGCTACCGAAAACGCCCCACCTGGCAAGCGCGCCTGGTTCGGCATGTTCCCGCAACTGGGGCCGTCCATTGGTTTCCTGGCCGCCAACGGGTTGTTCCTGGGCCTGGCCATGGGCCTGGACGACCAGCAGTTCCGGGCCTGGGGCTGGCGCATTCCGTTCCTGCTCAGCGCGGCGCTGGTGATGGTCGGGCTCTATGTGCGCCTCAAGCTGCATGAAACCCCGGTCTTCGCCAACGCCGTGGCCCGCCAGGAGCGGGTGAAGCTGCCACTGATCGAGCTCTTCAGCCAATACTGGCTGCCGGTGCTGCTGGGCGCCGCCGCCATGGTGGTGTGCTACGCGCTGTTCTATATCTCCACAGTGTTTTCCCTGAGCTACGGCGTATCGACCCTGGGCTACAGCCGGGAAACCTTCCTCGGCCTGCTGTGCTTCGCCGTACTGTTCATGGCTGCCGCTACGCCCCTGGCGGCCTGGGCCAGCGATCGCTTCGGGCGCAAGCCCGTGCTGGTCGTCGGCGGCATCCTGGCGATCCTCTCGGGCTTCGCCATGGAACCGCTGCTGACCCAGGGCTCCACCGCCGGGGTGGCGCTGTTCCTGTGCATCGAGCTGTTCCTGATGGGGGTGACCTTCGCGCCGATGGGCGCCCTGCTGCCGGAACTGTTCCCCACCCATGTGCGCTACACCGGCGCTTCGGCGGCTTACAACCTGGGAGGAATCGTCGGCGCCTCGGCCGCTCCGTTCTTCGCCCAGAAACTGGTGGCGATGGGCGGCTTGAGCTGGGTCGGGGGATATGTCTCGGGGGCGGCGATCCTGAGCCTGATCGCGGTGTTGTGCCTGAAGGAAACCCGTAACAACGACCTGAATCAGGTCGGCTGACGGGACATCATCGCGGGCAAGTCGGATCACCGCTCGCTCCTGCAGGTCGGCGCAACCTGGCAGGAGCGAGGCTTGCCCGCGGATGTTTTTACAGTTCTACAACGACTGCCTGGGAGGCGCGGGTTGCCTTGGCGCGGGCAGCTTCGATGGACTCATCACGAGCCAGGGCCACGCCCATGCGCCGCTGACCGTTGACTTCCGGCTTGCCGAACAGGCGCAGCGCGGTATCCGGCTCGCTCAGGGCAACGCCCAGGTTGGCGAATGCGGTTTGGGTGGACTTGCCCTCCACCAGGATCACCGCCGAGGCCGAGGGGCCGAACTGACGAATCAGCGGGATCGGCAGGCCGAGGATGGCCCGTGCGTGCAGGGCGAACTGCGACAGGTCCTGGGAGATCAGGGTCACCAGGCCAGTGTCATGGGGCCGTGGCGACACTTCGCTGAACCACACCTGGTCGCCCTTGATGAACAGCTCCACACCGAACAACCCGCGCCCACCCAGGGCCTCGGTCACGGCCTTGGCAACCCGCTCGGACTCGGCCAGGGCCTTCGGGCTCATGGCCTGGGGCTGCCAGGACTCCTGGTAATCGCCCTTCTCCTGGCGATGGCCCACGGGCGCGCAGAACGTGGTGCCGCCCACATGACGTACGGTCAGCAGGGTGATTTCGTAGTCGAAGTCGATGAAGCCCTCGATGATCACCCGGCCCTTGCCGGCCCGACCGCCTTCCTGGGCATAGTCCCAGGCCTTCTGCACATCATCGGCGCTGCGCAGCAGGCTCTGGCCCTTGCCCGAGGAGCTCATTACCGGCTTGACCACGCACGGGAAACCCAGGTCCTGCACGGCCTTGCTGTAGTCCTCGAAGGTATCGGCGAAGTGGTATGGCGAGGTCGGCAGGTCCAGCTCTTCAGCGGCCAGGCGCCGGATGCCTTCGCGGTTCATGGTCAGCTGGGTGGCCCGGGCGGTCGGAATCACGGTGAAGCCTTCGGCTTCCAGCTCCACCAGGGTCGCCGTGGCGATGGCTTCGATTTCCGGCACGATGAAGTGCGGCTTTTCCGCCTCGATCACGGCACGCAGGGCTGCGCCGTCGAGCATGTTGATCACGTGGCTGCGATGGGCCACCTGCATCGCCGGGGCATTGGCGTAGCGGTCCACGGCAATCACTTCGACGCCCAGGCGCTGCAGCTCGATCACCACCTCCTTGCCCAACTCACCACAGCCACAAAGCAAGACGCGGGTCGCGGTTGGCGACAATGGAGTTCCGATACGAGTCATCTGAAGGTCCTCAAGGAAGCGGATCATCGAAGGCCGAGCGCCAGGCTGGCAACCCGGGAAAGCGCGGCATTTTACATGAACCGTGGCCTTTGGCTCAGCCGGCGCACGCCGCTTTGCGCAAACGCCAGGCCATGGCCAGCCACACCACCGTGACCCCGGCGAACTTCGAGGCCAGGGCAGTGAGGATCACCCCAGGAGTCAGGGCATCGATCAAACCGAAGAAAATGAAGGTATCCAGGGGGATGCTCAGCGCCGAGCTGATCCACAGCCGATCGTGCAGGGGACGCTTGGTGATGCTGAACACCAGCCAGTCGATGCATTCGGAGACCGCGAATGCCGTGGCGCTGGCCAGGGCGATGGCGGGGTCGGAAGTCACATAGGACAACACCAGGGCCGCCAGCATGGCGATGATGGCGCCGTGGCCGAAGCGGGTCTGCACCATGTCGCGCAGGACGAACACCAGTCCACCCCAGGCCGACCAAATGATGTCCAGGTGCGGGGCGGTGGAAAAGGCGTAGTTGATCAGCACGACACTGCTGATATAGGCGATCAGATAGAGCATGGGGGCCAAGAAGTCGCTGTCAGGAAGGTGTACAGGTTACTTCAGGCTCGGGGATTGGGCCAAGAAAGTCCTCGACTCCCGACAAGGCTTGCGCAACCGATCAGTTGCCTGCCTCGGCCCCCGCCAGCCACAACAACCCGCTGTCCTTGGCCCGCTCATGGCAGCGGGCCAATACGCTACGCCGCTCGGTATTGTCCATGCGACCCCAACGGGTAATCTCGTCCACCGTGCGCTGGCAACCGATGCAGATGTCCTGCTCGTCCAGGGCGCAAATATTCACGCAGGGCGAGGCGACGGGTTTCTCCACAAGGCTCATGATTCCTGCTCGACCAGGTCCCGGGCATAGCGCTGGGCATTGTGTACGTAATGGGCGGCGCTGGCCTCGAGCATGCGCTTCTGCGGCTCGGTGAGTTCGCGCACAACCTTGCCCGGCGACCCCATGACCAGCGATCCATCGGGAATCTCCTTGCCCTCGCCGATCAGCGAGTTGGCGCCGATGATGCAGTTCTTGCCGATCTTCGCGCCGTTGAGGACCACCGCGTTGATGCCGATCAGGCTGTAGTCGCCCACGGTGCAGCCATGCAGCATGGCGTTGTGGCCGATGGTCACCCCGGTGCCGATGGTCAGCGGGAACCCCATGTCGGTGTGCATCACGGTGCCGTCCTGGACGTTGCTGTGCTTGCCGATCAGGATCAGCTCGTTATCGCCACGCAGCACGGCGTTGAACCACACGTTGGCCCCCTCCTCCAGCTTGACCTTGCCCACCAGCGTGGCGTTCGGGGCGACCCAGCTCTGTGGATGGGTTTCTACTCGGGCATCGCCCAGGCGATATTTCATCTTGTTGTCCTCATGGCTCAGGCAGCCGTGGGTGAGTGCCATACGTGCGATGGCTTCAGAGGGTGACGGAGTTCTTCGGTGGGTGACGCAGGCTGATCCCGGCGTCATACAACAGGTTGACCAGCTCGACGATCATGATCGCGGTCAGCCCCCAGATCTTGAAGTCGCCGAAACGATAGCTGGGAACGTACCAGCTGCGTCCCTGGTAGTCGATGCGATGGGTATGCTCCCGAGGGTCCTGGCGAAAGAATTCCAGGGGGACATTGAAGACCGCAGCGATCTCGGCGTCGTTGGCGCGGTACTCGACGAAATCGGGGATCACTCCGACATACGGCGTAACCTTGAGCCCATGCTTGGAGATCAGCGGGCTCAGGGGGCCGATGATCTCCACCAGGCCTGGGGGCAATCCGATCTCTTCCTCCGCCTCACGCAGGGCGGTGAACACCAGGTCCGGGTCCTCCGGATCGCGTCGCCCGCCGGGAAACGCCACCTCTCCGCCATGGGTCGAAAGCCCGCTGGCGCGCAGGGTCAGCACCAGCTCCGGCTCATCGCTGCGGGTGATGGGCACCAGCACGGCAGCCTCGGGAAAACGTCGATCGGTCTCCAATGTACGCGGCGTGTAATGACTTACCCGATGAAGTAGCTCGTCCAGCATGAGGCATCTCGATCTGTTGGCTACCGAGCATCATGCACCAATCCCGGCAACGGCCCAACCCCCGTTCCTGGGGCATGTCGCGGAACGACAACTTGCCGACGACAGGCCTCGCGCGCCAAGATAGCCGCAGCCTTTTCCGGACAGCCTCGATGAAATTTTGCAGCCAGTGCGGCAACCCGGTGACCCAGCGCATTCCCGAAGGCGACTCGCGCCTGCGCTTTGTCTGCGATCACTGCCAGACCATCCATTACCAGAACCCCAATATCGTCGCCGGCTGCCTGGCCACCTGGGAAGGCAAGGTCTTGCTGTGCCGCCGGGCCATCGAGCCGCGACTGGGCTACTGGACCCTGCCGGCCGGCTTCATGGAGAACGGCGAGACCGTGGAGCAGGGAGCCGTGCGTGAAACCTACGAGGAAGCCTGCGCCCGTGTGCGCGACTTGAGCTTCTATACCCTGATCGACGTCCCGCATATCAGCCAGGTGCATGTGTTCTTTCGCGCAGAGCTGGCCGACCTGGATTTTGCCGCCGGCCCCGAGAGCCTTGAAGTGCGCTTGTTCGATGAAACCGACATCCCTTGGTCCGAGCTGGCTTTTCGCACTGTCAGCCGTACCTTAGAATGCTTCTTCGCTGACCGGCAGGCCGGCACCTTCCAAGTGCGCACCGAATCCATCCCGCCGCTGGCCCAGCCTGCCATCAGTTAAACAATAATCGTGCACGGGACCCCGTGCGCGCCTGGGGATATCGTGTCAATGCGCTGGTTGCTTGCCCTGCTGTGCTGTTCCTTTGTCGCTGTTTCCCAGGCCTCCACGGTGGAAACCCTCGACGGCAAGGTCATCGAGAAAGTCCTGGTACTCAAGTCCGCCCATCAACTGCAGTTGATCAATGACGGCAAACCGCTGAAGACCTATCGCATCTCCCTGGGCAAGAAACCCAAGGGGCCCAAGCTCATGGAAGGCGACAAGCGCACGCCCGAGGGCCTGTACTGGCTCGACTGGCGCAAGACCAGCGACCGTTACTACCTGGCCATGCACATCTCCTACCCGAACATCAGCGACGCTGCCCGCTCCCGGCGCGAGGGCGTGCCTCCCGGCGGCATGATCATGATCCACGGCACCCCGGACACCGAAGAATTCCCCGAGCAGTACTTCCATACCCTGGACTGGACCGACGGCTGCATCGCCATGCGTAACGTCGACATGCGCGAGATCTGGGGCCTGGTCAAGGACGGCACCATGATCGAGATTCGCCCTTAACCCGCCTCCTGCAAAAAATATTTTCCCCCGCACGTAAAAACCGCACGCCCATACCACTTCGCGACCCGCCCCGGGTCGCCCCCTGGCTTTTGGCCCTTGCTGCCAGACCTGCCTAATACCACTTCGATCCTTTATGCTCGCCAGCACCTCGACAGTGCCCGCCACAGTGCGCTCACAGCGGACCAGTGGCGTTGACATGGTATTTAAGTGGTATTAGTTTTTCGGCACTACCGAGCGACAACAACCTATAACCGCATCGGAAACCTGATCATGAACCAGCTGCTGAACCTGCGCCCGGACGACACCCAACCCACCCCGCTGTACCTGCAACTGGCCCGCAACCTGGAAGCGGCGATTCATGCTGGCCAGTGGAAAGCCGAGCAGGCCCTTCCCTCCGAGCGCAACCTCAGCGAACTGCTGGGCATTTCCCGAGTGACTGCGCGCAAGGCCCTGGAAGTGCTCTTCGAGCAGGGGCTGATCCGACGCAACCAGGGTTCAGGGACCTTTATCACCCCACGCCTGGAACAACCGCTGTCGCGGCTTTCCGGCTTCAGTGAAATGCTGCGCCTCAAGGGCTTCGTGCCCGGCTCCCAATGGCTGGAACGCACCATCACGCCCCCCACCCACGAAGAACTGATTCGCCTCGGCCTGTCGCCCAACGACAAGGTGGCGCGCCTCAAGCGCCTGCGCAAAGCCGACGACGTGGTGATGGCGATCGAGATGAGCACCCTGCCGGCCAGCATCATTGCCCGCCCGGAAGCGGTGGGCGACTCCCTGTACGAATACCTCGATGGCATCAAGCGCCCCGTGGTACGGGCGCTGCAGCACATCCAGGCGATCAATGCCTCGGACGAGTTCGCCAGCCTGGTGGGCATCGCCCCCGGCACCGCCATGCTGCTGATGACCCGGGTCGGCTACCTGGAGGACAACACCCCGATCGAGGTCACCGATACCTACTGCCGCAACGACTACTACGACTTCGTCGCCGAACTGCGACGCTGAACCAGTCTCCAGGAATCCGAGAAACGCCCATGTCCGAAGCCAACATACTCACGCCCCAAGGCTGGATCCGCGGCCACCTGATCCACCATGAAGGCAAGGTGACTGCCATCGATGGCAGCCCCTGCGATCCGGCGGACAACGACCTGCCCTACCTGCTGCCCGGTTTTATCGACCTGCATGTGCACGGCGGTGGCGGCAAGGACATCATGCAGGGCAGCGAAGCCTTCGAGACCATCGCCCGCACCCATATGCGCTTCGGCACCACCTCGTTGCTGGCCACCACCATGACCGCGCCCAGTGCGGAAATCCGCGATGTGCTGGAACAGCTCGGCCGGTATGCCCGGCAGCGGCCGGCTGGGTCCGCCCGGGTCCTGGGTGTGCATCTGGAAGGCCCCTACATCAACCCCGGCAAGCTGGGCGCCCAGCCGAACTTCGCCCATACCGCGCTGTTGAGCGAAATCGAGCAGTACCTGGAACTGGCACCGATCCGGGTGATCACCATCGCGCCGGAAGTAGCGGGCCACAACGATCTGATCCGGGCCCTGAGCGCACGCGGGATACGCATGCAGATCGGCCACACCCTGGGCAGCTATGAAGAAGGCGTGGCCGCCATGGCCGCCGGCGCCACCAGCTTCACCCACCTGTACAACGCCATGAGCCCGCTGCATCACCGCGAGCCGGGGATCGTCGGTGCGGCCCTGGCCCATGCCCAGTACGCCGAGCTGATCCCCGACCTCTTGCATGTACATCCCGGGGCAATGCGCGTGGCCCTGCGCTCGATCCCATGCCTGTACTGCGTCACCGATTCCACCGCTGCCGCGGGCATGCCCGACGGCGAGTACAAGCTGGGCAGCCACACCGTGACCAAGTGCCTGGGTGGCGTGCGCCTGCCGGATGGCACCCTGGCCGGTAGCACCCTGACCATGGACCAGGCGCTACGCAACCTGGTGAAGATCGGCCTGCCCCTGGCGGACGCCTCGCAGCGCCTGTCGCAATTTCCCGCCGACTACCTCGGCCTCCCCGAACGCGGCCGCCTGCAACCTGGCAGTTGGGCCGACAGCGTGCGCCTGGACCGCGCACTCAAACTGACCGCCGTCATGGTCGAAGGAGAAGAGCTTGACTTCCAAGATGCTTGAAGAGGCGCTGTCCTCGCACACCGCCGTGAGCAACCAGCTACAGCACCTGGAGCCGTCGCTGGTGGAGGTGGCCGGTCGCCTGCGACGCCAACCGCCGCAAGTGGCGATGACCGTGGCCCGGGGCAGCTCCGACCATGCCGCCAGTTATTTCGCCTACCTGACCATGCAGCATGCGGGTATCCCGGTGGCGTCACTGCCGATGTCGGTGGTCACCATGCAGCAAGCGCCACTGCGGGTCAGCGGCCAGGCGGTCTTCGCCTTCTCCCAGTCGGGCCAAAGCCCGGACCTGGTGAACAGCGTGCGCCTGCTGCGCAAGCGCGGCGCCCTCACCGTCGGCCTGGTCAATGCGCCGAACAGCCCACTGGAAGCGGCCAGCGAATTCGCCCTGCCGCTGTATGCCGGCACCGAACAGAGTGTCGCCGCCACCAAGAGCTTCATCGCCACCCTCAGCGCCAGCGCGCGCCTGATCGGCCACTGGAATGAGGACGCACACCTGCTGGAAGCCGGGCTGGCCCTGCCCGAAGGCCTGGAGCAGGCTGCCACCCAGGACTGGAGCCCGGCCATCGCGGCCCTGCGCGACTGCCAGCGGCTGATGGTGATCGGCCGCGGAGCAGGCTTTGCCATCGCCCAGGAGGCCGCGCTCAAGCTCAAGGAAACCTCGGCGATCCAGGCCGAAGCCTTCAGCAGCGCCGAAGTCCGCCATGGCCCGATGGCCCTGATCGAGCACGACTACCCGCTGTTGGTGTTCGCCCCACGCGGGGCGGAACAGGGCGGCCTGCTAAGCCTGGCCGCCGACATGCGCCAGCGCGGCGCCAAGGTACTGCTGGCCGCACCGGACGATATCCAGGAACGGGACCTGCCGCTGTGCCTGGCGAACCACCCGGCGCTGGACCCGATCCTGGCGATCCAGAGTTTCTATGTCATGGCCGCTGGCCTGGCCGAGGCCCGCCGCATGGACCCCGACCAGCCACGGCACCTGAGCAAAGTGACCCGCACTCACTAAGCCCCCCTTGATCGATGAGTACTGCGCCATGCACAACAACAATAATGACCTGACGCTCAGTGCCCCACTCAGTGGGCCCGTACTGCCACTGCGTAGCGTTCCCGACCCGGTGTTCGCCAGCGGAGCCATGGGCGACGGGATCGCCATCGACCCGCTCAACGACACCCTGCACGCCCCTTGCCCTGGCGTGGTAATCCAGGTCGCCCGGACCGGGCACGCCGTGACCCTGCGCGCCGACAACGGCGCACAGTTACTGCTGCACCTGGGCCTGGACACCGTCGAGCTACAAGGCGAAGGCTTCGAGTTGCTGGTCCAGGAGGGTCAGCGCGTCAACGCCGGCCAACCCCTGCTGCGCTTCGACCTGGACTATGTCGCGCAGCACTGCCGGAGCCTGATCAGCGTGCTGATCCTGACCAACAGCGAGGGTTTCGACCAGCGTCCGCTGAGCCTGGGTACCGTCAAGGTCGGCGAACCGCTGCTGCATATCACACAGCGCAACCAGGCCCCTACACACGCAACTGCCGCCCCGGACTCGGCAGAACAGGCCAGCGCCCGGGTCCGGGTTGCCCACCGCGGCGGCCTGCATGCGCGTCCCGCGGCCCTGGTCCGTCAATGCGCCGCCGGCTTCGCCAGCCAATCGCAGCTGAGCTTCAAGGACAAGAGTGCCCCCTGCACCAGCCTGGTAGCCCTGATGGGCCTGGGCATCGGCGAACAGGATGAAGTGCAGGTCAGCTGCCAGGGCGCCGATTGCCAGGCCGCCTTGCAGGCGCTGCTCAAGACCCTAGGCACGGCGCTGGAGAGCGACGCCCACCCGGCGCCTGCCGCACTCGCGTCCAGCATCCGGCGCCCCGCTGAAGATGGCGTACTGCATGGGGTCTGTGCCGCGCCAGGGCTGATCGCCGGCCCGTTGCTGCGGCTTAAGGCCATGCAGTTGCCGGAAGACCTTGGCCAGCACCCGCCTGATGAACAGCGCCAAGCCTTGGAGAAAGCCCTGGACCAGGTACGCGCCGATATCCGCCAGACCCTGGATCAGGCTCGCCAGCGTCGGGACCAGGAAGAACAGGACATCTTCAACGCCCACCTGGCCCTGCTGGAAGACCCGACCCTGCTGGACGCCGCCCACGCCGCCATCGCCCAGGGCCGGGCCGCCACCCACGCCTGGAGCGCGGCGATCGCCGAGCAGTGCCAGGTGCTGCAAAGCCTGGATAACCCCTTGCTGGCTGAGCGCACCAACGATCTGCGCGACCTGCAACAGCGGGTGCTGCGGGCCTTGCTGGGCGAAATCTGGCACTACGATCTGCCGCCCGGGGCGCTGGTCGCCGCCGAAGAACTGACCCCCTCGGACCTGCTGCAACTGAGCGCCCAGGGCGTAGCCGGCCTGTGCATGGCTGCCGGCGGCGCGACCTCCCATGTGGCGATCCTGGCCCGGGGCAAGGGCCTGCCGTGCCTGGTGGCCCTGGGCCAGGAAGTCCTGCACCTGGAAAACGGTCGCCAGGTGGTGCTGGATGCCGACGGCGGGCGCCTGGAACTTGTGCTCGATCCGCAACGCCTGCAACAGGTACAGGAGGCCCATCGGGCCCGCTTGCAACGTCGCGCCTTGCAGCAACAGCAGGCCGCACAGCCGGCCCTGACCCGTGACGGCACGGCGATAGAGGTCGCGGCCAACGTGGCCTCCAGCGACGAGGCTCGGGAGGCCTGCCAGGGCGGTGCCGACGGCATCGGCCTGCTGCGCACCGAATTCCTGTTCGTCGACCGCCAGCACGCACCAAACGAAGCGGAACAGCGCCAGGCCTACCAGGACGTGCTGGATGCCATGGGCGACAAACCGGTGATCATCCGCACCATCGATGTGGGCGGCGACAAGCAGCTGGACTACCTGCCACTGCCGGCCGAGGCCAACCCGGTGCTGGGCCTGCGCGGCATCCGCCTGGCCCAGGCCCGCCCCGAACTACTGGACCAGCAACTGCGGGCCCTGTTGCAAGTCTCGCCGGTGGCACGCTGCCGGATCATGCTGCCAATGGTCACCGAGGTGGCCGAGCTGCTGCACATCCGCCAGCGCCTTGAGACCCTGGCCAGCGAACTGGGAGTCAGCCAGCACCCGGAGCTGGGGGTGATGATCGAAGTGCCAGCTGCGGCGCTGATGGCCGAACAACTGGCCGAACACGCCGACTTCCTGTCCATCGGCACCAATGACCTGTCCCAATACACCCTGGCCATGGACCGCGACCACGCTGGATTGGCCGCCCGGGTCGACGCCCTGCATCCGGCCCTGCTGCGCCTGATCGCCCAGACCTGCGCCGGGGCTGCACGCCACGGTCGCTGGGTCGGGGTCTGCGGCGCCCTGGCCAGCGATCCGCTCGCGACCCCGGTGCTGATTGGCCTGGGCGTCAGCGAACTGTCGGTCAGCCCGCCGCAGGTCGGGGAAATCAAGGACCGGGTACGCCAGCTGGAGATCAGCCGGTGCCGCCAGCTCAGCCCGACGTTGCTCGACCTGCCGGGTGCTGCCGCGGTCCGCCAGGCCTGCGCGCAGCATTGGCCTCTACAACCATAAGAATCCAGGAGAGACGCCATGTACCAGTACTTCATCGAGGGCCTGCAGCGCCTCGGCCGGGCATTGATGCTGCCCATCGCCATCCTGCCCATCGCCGGCCTGCTGCTGCGCCTGGGTGACACCGACCTGCTGGACATCGCCATCATCCACGATGCTGGCCAGTCGATCTTCGGCAACCTGGCGCTGATCTTCGCCATCGGGATCGCCGTGGGTTTCGCCAAGGACAACAACGGCACCGCCGGCCTGGCCGGAGCGATCGGTTACCTGGTGATGATCTCGACCCTCAAGGTGCTGGACGCCAGCATCAACATGGGCATGCTCGCCGGGATCATCAGCGGGCTGACGGCCGGTGCGCTGTACAACCGCTTCAAGGACATCAAGCTGCCGGAGTACCTGGCGTTCTTCGGTGGCCGGCGCTTCGTGCCCATCGTCACCGGCTTCACCGCCGTGGGCCTGGGGGTGGTGTTCGGCCTGATCTGGCCGCCGATCCAGCATGGCATCAACGGCTTCGGCCAACTGCTGCTGGAAAGCGGCAGCTTCGGCGCCTTTGTCTTCGGCGTGTTCAACCGCCTGCTGATCGTCACCGGCCTGCACCACATCCTCAACAACATGGCCTGGTTCATCTTCGGCAGCTTCACCGATCCGAACACCGGCGCCGTGGTCACCGGCGACCTGACCCGCTATTTTGCCGGCGACCCCAACGGCGGCCAGTTCATGACCGGGATGTTCCCGATGATGCTGTTCGGCCTGCCCGCCGCCTGCCTGGCCATGTACCGCAATGCCCTGCCGGAGCGGCGCAAGGTGATGGGCGGGATCTTCCTGTCCATGGCCCTGACCTCGTTCCTCACCGGGGTCACCGAACCCATCGAGTTCGCCTTCATGTTCCTGGCACCGCTGCTGTACCTGGTGCATGCGCTGCTCACCGGGATGTCCATGGCCCTGACCAACCTGCTGGATATCCACCTGGGCTTCACCTTCTCCGGCGGCGCCATCGACATGGCCCTGGGCTGGGGGCGCTCCACCAATGGCTGGAAGGTGCTGCCGGTAGGCTTGCTGTATGCGGTGATCTACTACCTGGTGTTCGATTTCTGCATTCGTCGCTTCAACCTCAAGACCCCGGGTCGCGAGGACAGCCCCTGCGCCGGCAAGAGCGAGCTGGCCAAAGACCAGCGCGCCAGCGCCTACATCAAGGCCCTGGGCGGCGCCGCTAACCTGATCACCGTGGGCGCCTGCACCACCCGCCTGCGCCTGGAACTGGCCGACCGCGACCTGGCCCGTGACGCCGAGCTCAAGGCCCTGGGTGCCATGGCCGTGGTACGCCCCGGCAAGGGCTGCAGCCTGCAAGTGGTGGTCGGCCCGACCGCCGATAGCATCGCCGATGAAATCCGCCAGGCCCTGCCAACGGCGCCCGTGGTGGCTCCATCCACCGCCCCCGAATCGGCCCCCGCGCCAACCCCGGTTCCTGCACAAGAAGCCCAACAATGGCTCAACGCCCTGGGTGGCCGCGATAACCTGTTGCAACTGGACTGCGTGGCCCTGACCCGCCTGCGGGTCCAACTGAGCAACAGCCAGGGCCTGTCGGAGGCGGCGCTCAGAGGCCTGGGCTGCCAGGGCACTCGGCGCCTGGAAGGGGATGTCTGGCATGTATTGATTGGCGAGAAAGCACTCGGTTTGCAGGCTGCCATGCAAGCGCTGATACCTCGCAAGGTGGGTGCCGGCGCCTGAAGGACTTGCCTGCACGCCCATAAAAAAGCCCGCTGGCCGTTTCCGGTTCAGCGGGCTTTTTGTCTGTGGATAACCTCAGAACTGTTCCAGACGCCAGACCTCGTAGGCCGGAGTCTCGTAGGGATGGCTCTGCTTGAGCGCCATCACCACGTCGCGGATCAGTTCATCGGCCACCACCAGCTCGACTTTCCATTCCTCCACCCGCTCCACCAGGCCGGTCTGCCCGAGGAATGGCTGGCTGCCATCCAGGGGGCGGAACTGGCCCTGGCCGAGCACCTGCCAGGCGCACTGGTCGTAGGCGCCGATGCGTCCGCCACCTGCGGCGAACACGGCGCTCTTGACCTGCTCCACATGGCTGGGAGGCACGAAGAAGCTGAGCTTGTACATTGCCTCAGTTCACCCAGACGCGAGCGTTGCGGAACATGCGCATCCAGCCTGCATCTTCGTTCCAGTCGTCAGGACGCCAGGAGTTCTGCACAGCACGGAATACCCGCTCAGGGTGCGGCATCATGATGGTGACGCGACCGTCGCGGCTGGTAAGGCCGGTGATCCCGCGCGGCGAACCGTTGGGGTTGGCCGGGTAGCGCTCGGTGACCTTGCCGTGGTTGTCGACGAAGCGCAGGGCCACGCAACCGGACAGGTCGGCTTCCAGCAGCGCTTCTTCGCTTTCGAACTCGGCATGGCCTTCGCCGTGGGCGATGGCGATCGGCATCCGCGAACCGGCCATGCCCTGCAGGAAGATCGAGTTCGACTCCTGTACCTGGACCATGGCCACGCGGCCTTCGAATTGCTCGGAGCGGTTGCGCACGAAGTGCGGCCAGAACTCGCTGCCCGGGACCAGCTCGTGCAGGTTGGACATCATCTGGCAACCGTTGCACACACCGAGGGTGAAGGTGTCGTTGCGCTCGAAGAAGCCCTGGAACGCATCGCGGGCACGGCTGTTGAACAATGCCGACTTGGCCCAGCCTTCACCGGCGCCCAGTACGTCACCGTAGGAGAAGCCGCCGCAGGCGACCATGCCCTTGAACTCGTTGAGATCGACACGACCGGCGAGGATATCGCTCATGTGCACGTCGATGGCGTTGAAGCCGGCGCGGTCGAACGCCGCGGCCATTTCCACCTGGCCGTTGACGCCCTGCTCGCGCAGCACTGCCACCTGGGGACGCACACCCTTCTTGATGTAAGGCGCGGCGACGTCCTGGTTGACGTCGAAACTCAGCTTGACGCTCAGGCCCGGGTTGTCTTCCTCCAGCACCACGTCGAACTCCTGCTCGGCGCAGTCGGCGTTGTCGCGCAGGCGCTGGATCTGGTAGCTGGTCTCGGCCCACTGGCGCTGCAGCAGACGACGCTCGCCGGCGAACACGTTCTCGCCGTTGAAGGAGATGTTGATGTGGCCGTTGTTGACCGGCTGGCCGATCACCGCCACGCAGTCGCCCAGGCCAGCGGCGCTGAACTGAGCGAGCACGCCCGGAGTGGCGTCCTGGCGAACCTGGATCAGCGCACCCAATTCCTCGTTGAACAGGATGGCCGGGATATCGGCCGCGCTGGCAGCCAGCGCATCCAGGTTCAGGTTCAGGCCGCAGTGGCCGGCGAAGGCCATTTCCACGGCGCTGGTCAGCAGGCCGCCGTCGGAACGGTCGTGGTAGGCCAGCAGGTGGCCGTCGGCATTGAGGCCCTGGATCACCGCGAAGAAGGCCTTCAGGTCTTCGGCGTCATCGACGTCCGGAGCCTGCTTGCCGATCTTGCCGTGGGTCTGGGCGAGGATCGAGGCGCCCATGCGGTTCTGGCCGCGACCCAGGTCGATCAGGACCAGGTCGGTGGTGCCCTTGTCCATGCGCAGTTGCGGGGTCAGGGTCTGGCGGATGTCGGTGACCGGGGCGAAGCCGGTGACGATCAGCGACAGCGGCGCGGTGACGCTCTTGTCCACGCCCTCTTCGTTCCAGCGGGTGGCCATGGACATGGAGTCCTTGCCCACCGGGATGGTGATGCCCAGCTCCGGGCACAGCTCCATGCCGACAGCCTTGACGGTGTCGTACAGGCGCGCGTCTTCGCCCGGGTGGCCGGCAGCGGACATCCAGTTGGCGGAGAGCTTGATGTCGCTGATCTTGCCGATGCGCGAGGCCGCGAGGTTGGTCAGGGTCTCGCCGATGGCCATGCGCCCGGACGCCGGGGCATCCAGCAGGGCCAGCGGAGTGCGCTCGCCCATGGCCATGGCTTCGCCGGTGTAGACATCGAAGCTGGTGGCGGTGACCGCCACGTCAGCCACCGGTACCTGCCACGGGCCGACCATCTGGTCGCGGGCCACGAGGCCGGTGATGGTGCGGTCGCCAATGGTGATCAGGAAGCTCTTGCTGGCCACAGCCGGGTGATGCAGGACACGCTCGATGCTCTCGGCGACGTCCAGGGTGCTCGGATCGAAATCATCACCCAGCTCGGCTTCGCGAACGGCCGAACGGTGCATGCGCGGGGCCTTGCCCAGCAGCACTTCCAGGGGCATGTCCACCGGGCTGTTGCCGAAGTGGCTGTCGGTCACGGTCAGCTGCGGCTCGGCAGTGGCTTCGCCGACCACCGCGAACGGGCAGCGCTCGCGCTCGCAGATGGCCTTGAAGCGCTCGAAGTCCTCGGCGCCCACCGCCAGGACATAACGTTCCTGGGATTCGTTGGACCAGATCTCGTGCGGGGCCATGCCCGGCTCGTCGTTGGGAATGTTGCGCAGCTCGAAGCGACCGCCACGGCCGCCGTCGTTGACCAGCTCGGGGAAGGCGTTGGACAGGCCGCCGGCACCGACGTCGTGGATGAAGCTGATGGGGTTCTTGTCGCCCAGCTGCCAGCAACGGTCGATGACCTCCTGGCAACGGCGCTCCATTTCCGGGTTCTCACGCTGTACCGAGGCAAAATCCAGGTCCGCCGAACTGGTGCCGGTGGCCATGGAGGAAGCGGCGCCGCCGCCCAGGCCGATGAGCATGGCCGGGCCGCCAAGGACGATCAGCTTGGAGCCGACGGTGATCTCGCCCTTCTGCACGTGTTCGTCACGGATGTTGCCCATGCCGCCAGCCAGCATGATCGGCTTGTGGTAGCCACGCACTTCCTCACCACGGGGGGTGGTGATGGACTGCTCGAAAGTCCGGAAGTAGCCGGTCAGGGCCGGACGGCCGAATTCGTTGTTGAACGCCGCGCCACCCAGCGGGCCCTCGATCATGATGTCCAGGGCGTCGACGATGCGCTCGGGCTTGCCGTACGGCACTTCCCAAGGCTGTTCGAAGCCAGGGATCTGCAGGTTGGAAACGGTGAAACCGGTGAGGCCGGCCTTGGGCTTGGCGCCACGGCCGGTGGCACCTTCGTCGCGGATCTCGCCACCGGAGCCGGTGGATGCGCCAGGGAACGGAGCGATCGCGGTCGGGTGGTTGTGGGTCTCGACCTTCATCAGGATATGCACCGGCTCCTGCACCGCGCCGTACTGGCGGGTCTCGGGATTCGGGAAGAAGCGCCCGGCGACGGAGCCGACGATCACCGCGGCATTGTCCTTGTAGGCCGAGAGCACACCTTCGTTGTGCATCTGGTAGGTGTTCTTGATCATGCCGAACAGGCTTTTTTCCTGGGCCTGGCCGTCAATGTCCCAACTGGCGTTGAAGATCTTGTGGCGGCAGTGCTCGGAGTTGGCCTGGGCGAACATCATCAGTTCGATGTCGTGGGGGTTGCGTGCCAGGCCCTGGAAGGCCGTCATCAGGTAGTCGATTTCATCTTCGGCCAGGGCCAGGCCCAGCTCGCTGTTGGCCTTTTCCAGGGCGGCGCGACCACCACCGAGGATGTCCACGGCGGTCAACGGCTTGGGTTCGGCATGGCTGAACAGGCCGCCGGCCTCTTCGAGGTTGGCCACGACGATCTGGGTCATGCGGTCGTGCAGGGCGCTGGCGATCAGCTGGGCGTCGGCCTCGCTGAACTCGCCCGCTACATAGAAGGCAATACCCCGTTCCAGGCGCTGGACTTTCGCCAGGCCGCAGTTGCGGGCGATGTCGCTGGCCTTGCTCGACCAGGGCGAGATGGTGCCCAAGCGTGGCAGGACCAGGAACAGTCGGCCGGTCGGCTCTTGTACCGGAACGCTGGGGCCGTACTTCAGAAGGCGCGCAAGCACCTGCTGTTCGTCGCCGGTCAGGACGCCGGTAACCTCGGCGAAGTGAGCGAATTCAGCATACAAGCCACTGACAGCCGGTACTTTCTGGCTCAGTTGCTCAAGGAGTTTGCTGTGGCGAAAGGCAGAAAGGGCAGGAGCGCCGCGCAGGATCAACATCTTCGGGACAGCCTCGGGAAGGGGGTGTGCTTTGAGGCCGTGCATTCTAACTTAAACCGTCGGCATCGGCACCCGAAACACTATGCCCTCGCCCCTCCGGATGTCGGCCAGGGGCTACAGCCCTATAACAAAGGCTGATCGACATCATCGCCAAGGGTTATTTGAATTGTCACACAGACCGCGAAAGCCCCATTCCTGAGGGTTCCAGCACGGGTCGGCCATCGCTAGCAGACACGCCACTCGCTGTCGAGATATGGCGCTCGTTGCGCTTTGCGTATACTGCGCCAATGTTTTCCCCTATGGCTTTACGTCCGCGCTGCGCCAAGTGGCTCATCGTTACCGGACTCTTCCTGATGCTCGGTGCCTGTGTTGAAAAACCCAGTACCCTGGAGCGCGTAAAGGAGGATGGTGTACTGCGGGTGATCACCCGGAACAGTCCTGCCACCTACTTTCAGGATCGCAACGGTGAAACCGGCTTCGAGTACGAGCTGGTGAAACGTTTCGCCGACGATCTGGGGGTCGAGCTGAAGATCGAGACCGCCGACAACCTCGACGACCTGTTCGACCAGTTGGGCCAGCCCAAGGGGCCGGTCCTGGCGGCCGCAGGCCTGGTGGGCAGCGAGCAGCGCAAGCAGCAAGTGCGGTTTTCCCACCCGTATCTGCAAGTCACGCCGCAGATCATCTATCGCAACGGCCAATCCCGCCCCACCACCGCCCAGGACCTGGTGGGCAAGCACATCATGGTGCTCAAGGGCAGCAGCCATGCCGAACAATTGGCCGAGCTCAAGCTCAAGAACCCTAGCCTCGAGTACGAAGAATCGGACGCCGTGGAAGTGGTGGACCTGCTGCGCATGGTGGACGAAGGGCAGATCGACCTGACCCTGGTGGACTCCAACGAGCTGGCAATGAACCAGGTGTACTTCCCCAACGTGCGAGTGGCCTTCGACCTCGGCGACGCTCGCAGCCAGAGCTGGGCCGTGGCCGCTGGCGACGACAACAGCCTGCTCAACGAGATCAACGCCTTTCTCGACAAGGTGGAGAAAAACGGCACCCTGCAGCGCCTCAAGGATCGTTACTACGGCCATGTAGATGTACTCGGCTATGTCGGTGCCTATACCTTCGCCCAGCACCTGCAGCAGCGCCTGCCCAAGTACGAGAAGCACTTCAAGGCCTCGGCCAAGCAAGAGAAGCTCGACTGGCGCCTGCTGGCGGCCGTGGGCTACCAGGAGTCGATGTGGCAGGCCGAGGTGACCTCCAAGACCGGCGTGCGCGGGCTGATGATGCTGACCCAGAATACCGCCCAGGCCATGGGCGTCTCCAACCGCCTGGACCCGAAGCAGAGCATCAGCGGCGGCGCCAAGTACCTGGCCTATATCAAGGACCAGCTGGACGACAAGATCGAGGAGCCGGATCGGACCTGGTTCGCCCTCGCCGCCTATAACGTCGGCACCGGCCATCTGGACGACGCGCGCAAGCTGGCCGAACGGGAAAAGCTCAACCCGAACAAGTGGCTGGATGTGAAGAAGATGCTGCCGCGCCTGTCGCAGAAGCAGTGGTACAGCAAGACCCGCTATGGTTACGCCCGGGGTGGCGAACCGGTGCATTTCGTGGCCAACATCCGCCGCTACTACGACATTCTCACCTGGGTGACCCAGCCACAGCTGGAGGGCGACCAGGTCGCCGAGGGCAACCTGCATGTGCCGGGAGTCAACAAGGCCAAGCCGCCGGAAGAGAACCCGCCGCTCTGAAGCGATCGGCTACCGACACAGCAACGAGGCTGCGGCGATAGCCTGATCGCTGAAGGTCATGCGGACCTTGCCGCAGCCTCCGGGCGCCAGTGGGTCAGCCCTTGGCAGCCGCCAGGATCAGCGCCTTCATTTCCGCCACCGCTCCCTTGAAGCCGACGAACAATGCATGGGCAACCAGGGCGTGGCCGATGTTCAGCTCATTGATGCCCTTGATCGCCGCTACGGCCTCGACGTTGTGATAATGCAGGCCGTGACCGGCATTGACGATCAAGCCCTGGGCCAGGCCTACCGCCACTCCATCGACGATACGCTGCAGCTCTTGCGCCACCTCGCCAGGAGTCTGGGCATCGGCGTAGCGCCCGGTATGCAGCTCGATGGCCGGCGCGCCGGCCCGCTTGGAGGCTTCGATCTGGCGCTCGTCGGCGTCGATGAACAACGAAACCTCGGAGCCGATTTTCGACAGGCGCTGTACTGCCGCCTTGATCCGCTCCTCTTGCCCCGCTACATCCAGGCCACCCTCTGTGGTCAGTTCCTGGCGGGTTTCCGGAACCAGGCAGATATGCGCCGGACGGATGCGCTCGGCAAAGGCCATCATTTCTTCGGTGACCCCCATCTCGAAGTTCATGCGGGTCTGCAGCACGTCCTTGAGCAGCAGCACATCGCGCTCCTGGATATGCCGGCGGTCTTCGCGCAGGTGCACGGTGATCCCGTCGGCACCCGCCTCTTCCGCATCCAGCGCCGCCTTGACCGGGTCAGGATAGCGAGTACCCCGGGCCTGGCGCAGGGTAGCAACGTGGTCGATGTTCACGCCAAGAAGAATGCGATTGCTGGTGGTCACGAAAGCGCTCCTGAATAAATGAAGATTCGGCGCACAGCATACGGGCAGAACGGGGTCCGTTGCCATTTGCCGATAACGCTCAGGTCATCGAGCCATCTAATGAAGGACTCAAGGCTTGCGGAACAACTCGCGGCTAACCAGGGGACGCCCCCCAAGATGAACCGCCAGGGCCTGGCGCATCAGGCGCTTGGCCGCCGCCAGTGCCCCCGGGGAAGTCCAGTCGGCCTCTGCCATGGCCAGCAGCTCTGCCCCGTTGAACAACCCCGGCTGCAAGAGGAACACCTGCTCCAACCCGGCATCCACTTGCAGGCGATACAAGCCGTCGGCGGCGATGGGAGCGCCATGGATATCCTGGTCAAGGGCGAAGCCGTAGCCCAGATCGTCCAGCAAGCGCCATTCGAAGGCTCGCAGCAAAGGCTCCAGCGGACGCCCCTCGGCCAGGGCCTGCAAGGTTGCAGCGTAGTGATCGAACACTGCCGGATGGGGATCTTCCGCCGGCAGCAGGCGGATCAGCAGTTCATTCAGGTAAAGGCCGCTGAACAGCGCCTCGCCGTTGAGCCAGGCAGCGACTCCGGCACTCTCCATACGCCCGACATTCTTCAATTCGCCCCGCCCGCGAAACTCGACATCCAGGGGAACGAAAGGCCGAGCCAGCGTCCCGGCCTTGCCGCGGGCACCACGCAGCACCGCACGCAAGCGACCTTGAGGGGTGAGAAAGTCCACCAGCGCACTGCTCTCGCGATAGGCACGGCTGTGCAGGACGTAGGCAAGTTGGCCAGAGGGAGTGCTACTAGGCATTGGTGTCCAACTCTCAGGTGGGATGTGGCGAGGGCGGCAACTCCCTCGCTACACAAGAGCCGGCAGGGTTACAGGTCGCCGTAACCCAGGGAGCGCAGGGCACGCTCGTCGTCGGACCAGCCGCCCTTGACCTTGACCCAGAGGTTGAGCATGACCTTGGAGTCGAACAGCAGCTCCATGTCCTTGCGCGCCTCCATGCCGATGCGCTTGATGCGCTCACCCTTGTCGCCAATGATGATTTTCTTCTGACCATCGCGCTCGACGAGGATCAGGGCATGGATATGCAGGGTGTGGCCCTGCTGCTTGAACTCTTCGATTTCAACGGTGATCTGGTACGGCAGCTCGGCACCCAGCTGGCGCATGATCTTCTCGCGCACCAGCTCGGCCGCGAGGAAACGGCTGCTGCGATCGGTGATCTGGTCTTCCGGGAAGAAATGGTCGTTTTCCGGCAGGTGCTTGGCGATCAGGCCTTCCAGGGCATCCAGGTTGTGCCCTTGTTGGGCCGATACCGGAACGATCTCGGCGTTGGGCAGCTGCTCCTGCAACCAGGTCAGGTGCGGCATCAGCTCGGCCTTGTCCTCGATCCGGTCGGTCTTGTTGATCGCCAGGATCACCGGGCCCTGCACGTACTGGACGCGTTCCAGGACCAGTTGGTCCTCGTCGGTCCACTTGGTGCGATCGACCACGAAGATCACCACGTCCACATCTTTCAAGGCTGCCGAGGCAGTCTTGTTCATGTAGCGGTTCAGGGCTTTTTCGTTGCTCTTGTGCATGCCGGGCGTATCGACGTAGATCGCCTGGATGGCGCCTTCGGTCTTGATCCCCAGCATGTTGTGGCGAGTGGTCTGCGGCTTGCGCGAGGTGATCGCCAGCTTCTGGCCGAGGATGTGGTTGAGCAGCGTCGACTTGCCCACGTTGGGGCGGCCGACAATGGCGACATAGCCACAGCGTGTTGCAGTTGAATCAGTCATGGCCATTCTCCACGCCCAGGGCAATCAGTGCTGCGGCGGCCGCTACCTGTTCGGCAATGCGACGGCTCACGCCCTGTCCCCGGCTTTTTTCATTCAGTAAGGTGACTTCGCATTCCACGAAAAAGGTCCGGCAATGGGGTTCGCCCTGGATATCCACCACTTCGTAGCGTGGCAGTTCACAGGCCCGGGACTGGAGGAACTCCTGCAGCCGGGTCTTGGGGTCCTTATTGGTGTCCACCAGGGTCAGGCTGTCGAATTCCGAGGCCAGCCAGGACAGCACGCGGTCACGGGCAGTTTCCATGCCGGCGTCCAGGTAGATCGCGCCGATCAGGGCCTCCAGTGCATCGGCCAGGATCGACTCGCGCCGGAAGCCACCGCTTTTCAGCTCGCCGGAACCCAGGCGCAGGTATTCACCCAGATCGAAACCACGGGCCAATACCGCCAGGGTCTCACCTTTCACCAGCCGTGCACGCAAACGCGACAGCTGGCCTTCGCGGGCCTGGGGGAAACGCTCGAACAACGCCTCGCCGGCCACGAAGTTGAGGATCGCATCACCCAGGAACTCCAGGCGCTCGTTATTGCGCCCGGCAAAACTGCGGTGAGTGAGGGCCAGGAGCATCAGTTCCTGGTCCTTGAAGGAATAACCGAGCTGGCGCTCGAGACGACTCAAAGAAACGCTCACGATTTACCCACGCTGGTTTCGTCACCGAAACTCGCCATCCTATGGGCCGCGCACAAGGTGCGGGTGGCAATTAACGCTGTGTTCAAATCCACATCCTGAATATCGTTGATTGCATGCTTCGGGCCAGGGGTCGCCTGAGGGTACGACCGTTTTATGCAAGAGCCAGAAAAGCATTCGGCGCTGTGTTCAACAGCGCCGTGGGTGATTACTTGATCAGGCCAACCCGCGAGAAGTTCGGCAGGTGGCTGAGTTTCGGTTCGGGCCAGCTCATCCAGACTGCGAAGGCCTTGCCGACGATGTTCTTGTCGGGAACCATGCCCAGCAGGTCCTTGGGAATGCTTGGATCGTCCCAGTAGCGACTGTCGTTGGAGTTGTCGCGGTTGTCGCCCATCATGAAGTAGTGCCCGGCAGGAACTACCCAACGACCGTCCGGGGTGGCCCGGTAACGACTCATTTCCTTGCGGATCAGGTGCTCGGCGGCGCCGAGTTTCTCCTTGTACAGCTCCGCGCTGCCCAGGGTGCCTGGCTCGGCCCCAACCAACTGCTCCGCCACCGGCTGGCCGTTGACGAACAGGTGCTTGTCGCTGGTGTAGCGCACCTCGTCGCCCGGCAGGCCGACCACACGCTTGATGTAGTTGACGTTCGGATCGCTCGGGTAGCGGAACACCATCACATCGCCGCGCTGCGGGTCACCGACCTCGATGACCTTCTTGTCGATCACCGGCAGGCGAATGCCATAGGAGAACTTGTTCACCAGGATGAAGTCGCCCACATCCAGGGTCGGTTTCATCGAGCCCGACGGAATCTGGAACGGCTCCACCAGGAACGAACGCAGCACCAGGACGATGAACAGTACCGGGAAGAACGACTTGCCGTATTCAACCAGCAGCGGTTCCTTGTTCAGCTTCTCGACCACCAGCCCATCCGGCTGGCTGACGCTGCCCTGATAGTTGGCAATGGCCGCGCGACGACGCGGAGCCAGGAACACCAGGTCGAGCAACGCCAGGAAACCGCATACGAAGACAGCGATGACCAGCAACAGCGGGAAATTTAGTGACATAGGACCTAACTATCCAACCTGAGCACAGCAAGGAAGGCATCCTGTGGAATCTCCACGTTACCCACTTGCTTCATGCGTTTCTTACCGGCTTTCTGCTTTTCCAACAGCTTGCGCTTACGGCTTACGTCACCGCCGTAGCATTTGGCCAGTACGTTCTTTCTGAGGGCCTTGACGGTTGTCCGCGCGATAATCTGCCCGCCGATGGCGGCCTGGATTGCCACGTCGAACATCTGCCGAGGAATCAGTTCTTTCATCTTCTCGGTCAACGCACGCCCTTTGTAGTGGGCATTGTCGCGGTGCACGATCAGGGCCAGGGCATCGACCCGGTCACCGTTGATCAGCACGTCCAGCTTCACCAGATTAGCCGACTGGTAGCGGTCGAAGTGGTAATCCAGCGAAGCATAACCACGACTGGTGGACTTCAAGCGGTCGAAGAAGTCCAGTACCACCTCGTTCATCGGCAGGTCGTAGGTCACCTGGACCTGCGAGCCGAGGAACAGCATGTCGCGCTGTACGCCGCGCTTTTCGATGCACAGGGTTATGACGTTGCCCAGGTGCTCCTGGGGCACAAGGATATTGGCCCGCACGATCGGCTCGCGCATGTCCTCGATGGAGGACAGGTCCGGAAGCTTGGACGGGTTATCGACGTAGATGGTTTCACCGGTCTTGAGCAGCAGCTCGAAGATTACCGTCGGCGCGGTGGTGATCAGGTCCAGGTCGTATTCGCGCTCCAGGCGCTCCTGGATGATCTCCATGTGCAGCATGCCGAGGAACCCGCAACGGAAGCCGAAGCCCAGGGCGTCGGAGCTTTCCGGGGTGTACTGCAGCGAGGAGTCGTTCAGGGTGAGCTTCTGCAGGGCTTCGCGGAAGTCCTCGAAGTCGTCGGAGCTGACTGGGAACAGGCCAGCATAGACCTGCGGCTGGATACGCTTGAAGCCTGGCAGCACTTCCACGTCGGGGGTGGAGCTCAGGGTCAGGGTATCGCCCACCGGCGCACCATGGATGTCCTTGATGCCGGCGATGATGAAGCCCACTTCACCGGCCTTGAGGTCGGCGGTAGCGGTGTGTTTCGGATTGAAGACACCGACGCTGTCCACCAGGTGGATCTTGCCGGTGGACTTAACCAGGATCTTGTCGCCCTTCTTCACCCGGCCATGACGTACGCGTACCAGGGACACGACGCCCAGGTAGTTGTCGAACCAGGAGTCGATGATCAGCGCTTGCAGCGGGTCTTCGATATTGCCGGTCGGTGCCGGGATAGTGGTCACCAGGCGCTCGAGCACCTCGTCCACGCCAAGGCCGGTCTTGGCGCTGCAAGTCACGGCGTCGGCGGCATCGATGCCGATGATCTTCTCGATCTCTTCCTTGACCCGCTCCGGCTCGGCCTGGGGCAGGTCGATCTTGTTCAGCACCGGCATGACCTCAAGGCCCTGCTCGATGGCGGTGTAGCAGTTGGCGACCGACTGGGCCTCGACGCCCTGGCCGGCATCCACCACCAGCAGCGCGCCCTCGCAGGCGGCCAGGGAACGGCTGACTTCGTAGGTGAAGTCCACGTGGCCCGGGGTATCGATGAAGTTCAGCTGGTAGGTCACGCCATCGCGTGCCTTGTAGTAGAGGGTGACGCTATGGGCCTTGATGGTGATCCCGCGCTCACGCTCGAGATCCATGGAGTCCAGGACCTGGGCTTCCATTTCGCGATCGGCCAGGCCGCCGCACATCTGGATAAAGCGATCGGCCAGAGTCGACTTGCCATGGTCAATGTGGGCGATGATGGAGAAATTGCGGATATGACTCAAATCACTCACGGATGAACACTCAAAAAGGCTGCAGGCAAGGCCCGCCGAAAAATAGCCGGGAATTGTACCTGATACTCGGCACGAGCGTCACGCTCGCCGGTCAGCCCCGCCCACACAAAAACGCCCCGGCTTGCTGGCCGGGGCGTTGCACCAAAACGAGGCAGAAACGCCGGATCAACCCGCCCGGCGCAACAGCCAGAATCCGGCGAGCGCGCAGATTCCGGCCGGAACCAACACCGCGAACAGGGGCGAGAAACCGAACACCAGGCTCGAAGGCCCCAAGAGATCCTGGGCGATACGGAAGGTGAAGCCCACCAGCACCCCGGTAAACACCCGCTGCCCCAGGGTCACGGAGCGCAACGGACCAAAAATGAAGGAAATCGCCATCAGCACCAGGGCGGCAGTGACCAATGGCTGCAGGATCTTGACCCAGAACGCCAGCCAGTAACGGCCATTGTTCAGCCCCTGGTCGGCCAGGTAATGGATATAACCCCACAGGCCGCTGATGGACAGGGACTCCGGCGCCATCACCACGGTACTCAGCAACTGCGGGCTCAAAGCCACATCCCAGCGCTCTTCGGGGGCATTGATGACTTCGGTATGCCCATCACGGAAATACGTGGTGGTGACTTCGGTCAGCTGCCAGTAGTTCTCGTGGAAACGCGCCTGGCGAGCGAAGCTCGAGGACAACATGTGGCGCTGGTCGTCGAAATGATAGCGAGTCACCCCGTACAACAGGCCGTTGGGCTGCACGGCGTTGATATGAATGAACTCGTCGCCCTGGCGATGCCAGAGACCGTGCTTGGAGCTCTGGGCATCGCCAGAGCCTTGGGCCAGGGCGCGGCTCGCCTGGGCCTGGGTCTCGGTCGCGGGGGCCAGGTACTCGCCCACCAGCAGGCCAACCATCATCAGCACCAGCATCGGCTTCATCACCGCCCAGACGATACGCCCCACCGACACGCCAGCGGCGCGCATGATGGTCAGCTCGCTGTTGCTGGCCAGGGTTCCCAGGCCGATCAGGCAGCCGATCAGGGCGGCCATCGGCAGCATTTCATAGACCCGGCGCGGCGCCGTGAGCACTACGTAGCTCAACACATCCATCACGGTATAGGTATCGCTGACGGCGCCCATCTCATCGATGAAGGCGAACAGCGAAGCCAGGCCCAGGATGATCAACAGGACCGCCAGGATGGCCATCAATACACTGCTACCGATGTAGCGATCGAGCTTAACCACGAGCCATCTCCTTCATGCTGCGACGACTCGCCATTTTCAAGCGCAACGGCTCCCAGTACATCAGCCCCAGGCCGATGGCCAGGAACAAGCCGTGAACCCACCACAGGCCGAGGGTGGGAGAAATCTTGCCCTTCTCCAAGGCGCCTCGCACCGAGATCAGGATCGTCAGGTAGGCCATGTACAGAAGGATCGCCGGGATCAACTTGAGGAAGCGACCCTGGCGCGGGTTGACCCGGGACAGCGGCACCGCCATCAGGGTCACGATGAAGACCAGCAACGGCAGGGAAAGACGCCATTGCAGCTCGGCACGGGCGCGCAGGTCGTCCTTGCCGATCAAGTCGGCAGTCGGCATGGCGTCACGGTCGGTGACCTCCTCGCTGACATCCGGCCGTTCCAGCAGCACACCATAGGTGTCGTACTTGATCACCCGGTAGTTGGCCTCGCCCGGGTTGCCGTCATAGCGGTAGCCGTTCTCCAGGATCAGGTAGCGGTTGCCGTCAGGACGGATATCCTGGTGCCCCTTCTCGGCCACCAGCACCGAGATCCCCTGGTCCTTTTTCTCCTGGTTCAGGCGTTTTTCGGAGATGAACACCCCGCCAAGCTTGGTGCGATCCTCGGACAGTTGCTCGGTATAGGTCACCCGGGTGCCGTCGTTGAGCGCCTGGAAGCGTCCGGCCACCAGGGTATCGAACTCGGTCAGGGCGTCCTGCTTGTTCAGCAGCAGCTGGAACTGGTTGGCACCTTGCGGCGCCAGACTCAGGCTCAGCCAGGCCACCAGCAGCGCCACCAGGGTCGCCGGGATCATGGTCATGCCCAGCAGGCGCTGCTGGCTCATGCCGGTAGCCGACAACACGGTCATCTCGCTTTCAAGATAGAGCCGCCCGTAGGCCAGGAGGATGCCCAGAAACAGGCCCAGGGGCAGGATCAACTGCAAAAAGCCCGGCATGCGAAAGCCCATGATCAGGAACAACGATCCCGGATCCAGGGCGCCCGAGGCGGCTTGCGCGAGAAACTTGACGAAGCGTCCGCTCATGATGATGACCAACAGCACCGCACTCACGGCACTCAGGGTCAGCAGGACTTCGCGGGATAGATAACGAAAGACGATCAAACCAGACACTCCAGGGTTGTCAGGCTAAGGCGGCCGAACAAGCAAACGATCGAGCGGCCCCAGGATGCAGGGACGCCGAAAAAGGATGGCGCATTATCCTGTGAATGCGTGCGCCTGTCACGGTGGATGCTCACCCTGTGCTGCAAAGCACCCGACTTGCCGCAAACGAGGGTTGTCAGCCGCAAGCGCCGAGGTTCAAACTGGCGGCTTTGTCGTCGGCAGCACGCGACGCCTTCTTATATATAGATAAGCCCCGCGCTGGAGTCTTTCCTGCGCGCTTTGACCATTCATTCAGGGACCCGGACATGGAACTGGTTGTAAAAAGCGTTAGCCCGGAAACGTTGAAGACCGCCACCCTGGTGGTCGCCGTCGGCGAAGGCCGCAAACTCGGCAACGTCGCCAAGCAACTCGACGAACTCAGCGGTGGCGCCATCAGCGCCGTGCTCAAGCGTGGCGACCTGGCGGGCAAAGTGGGCCAGAGCCTGCTGCTGCACGGCGTGGCCAAGCTCAAGGCCGAACGCCTGCTGCTGGTTGGCACAGGCAAGGATGAAGAACTGGGCGACCGTCCGTTCCGCAAGATCATCAGCGGCGTGCTGGGCACCCTCAAAAGCCTGGGCGGCGGTGATGCAGTGCTGGCCCTGGACGAAGTAGCGGTCAAGGGCCGCGACAGCTATGGCAAGACTCGCCTGCTGGCCGAGACCCTGCTGGACGCCGGCTATGTCTTCGATCGCTACAAGAGCCAGAAGACCGAAGCCCGTCCACTGAAGAAGATCACCCTGCTGACCATCAAGGCCGCCCAGGCTGAAGTGGAACGCGCCGTGACCCACGCCCAGGCCATCGCCAGCGGCATGGCGTTCACCCGCGACCTGGGCAACCTGCCGCCAAACGTCTGCCACCCAAGCTACCTGGGCGAGCAAGCCAAGGCCCTGGGCAAGGAGTTCAAGGCACTGAAGGTCGAGGTCTTCGACGAGAAGAAGATCAAGGAACTGGGCATGGGCTCGTTCTACGCCGTAGGCCAGGGCAGCGAGCAGCCACCACGGCTGATCGTCATGCAGTACAACGGCGGCAAGAAATCCGAGAAGCCATTTGCACTGGTAGGCAAGGGCATCACCTTCGATACCGGCGGCATCAGCCTCAAGCCGGGCGCCGGCATGGACGAGATGAAGTACGACATGGGCGGCGCCGCCAGCGTCTTCGGCACCCTGCGTGCGGTGCTCGAGCTCAAGCTGCCGATCAACCTGGTGTGCATCCTGGCCTGCGCCGAGAACATGCCCAGCGGCGGTGCCTCGCGCCCAGGCGACATCGTCACCACCATGAGCGGCCAGACCGTGGAGATCCTCAATACCGACGCCGAAGGCCGCCTGGTACTGTGCGATGCCCTGACCTACGCCGAACGCTTCAAGCCCCAGGCCGTGATCGACATCGCGACCCTGACCGGCGCCTGCGTGGTAGCCCTGGGCGCCCACACCTCGGGCCTGCTGGGCAACAACGACGAACTGATCGGCCAACTGCTCAGCGCCGGCCAGCAAGCCGACGACCGCGCCTGGCAACTGCCGCTGTTCGACGAGTACCAGGAGCAACTGGACAGCCCGTTCGCCGACATCGCCAACATTGGCGGGCCGAAAGCCGGGACCATCACCGCCGCCTGCTTCCTGTCGCGCTTCACCAAGAACATGAACTGGGCTCACCTGGACATCGCCGGCACGGCCTGGACCAGCGGCGGCAAGGACAAGGGCGCCACTGGCCGTCCCGTTCCCCTCCTGACCCAGTACCTGCTGGACCGCGCCAAAGCCTGAAGACCATGACCGCGGAAGGGCGCGACATCGTGCCCTTCCCGGTTCAGGAACCCCGATGACCAAAGTCGACTTCTATATCCTTCCCAGCGCGGACCCGACAGCGCGCCTGGATTTCGCCTGCAAGCTCACCGACAAGGCCTGGCGCATGGGCCACCGCATCTACCTGCATTGCAGCGACGCGACACAACGGGACGAGCTCGATGCCCGCCTCTGGCGCTTCAAGGGAGAGGCCTTCGTGCCCCACGGCCCAGCCGAAAGCGAGCCCGAGGGACTGATCGTCCTTGGCCTGGGCCAAGACCCTGGCGAGCACAACGACCTGCTGGTGAACCTGGACCTGAAGGTCCCCGCCTTTGCCCAGCGCTTTGCCCGGATTGCCGAAGTGGTAGTGGAAGAACCCACTATTCGTCAGGCCGCCCGCGAGAGTTTCCGTTTCTATCGCGAACAGGGCTATTCTCTGCAAGATCACCGCTTACAACGACTCTGAGCATCCGATGGACACTCCCAACCCGCTACAAAAGTCCGTGCATCTGCTGGATGACCTAGAGTCCATCCGTCAACTGCTCGGCGACGAGAACCTGCAACCGCCACTGCTGACCGAGACCGTTACCAGCGAAGGACAGATCCCTCTGCTGTTCGACCTTGAAGGCAACCCGCAACCCGCTACCCCTCAAGCGCCCCCTGCGGCACAAGCCAAACCGCAACCTGCGCCTGCTCCGGCAAAAACACCCGCCCCTGCTCCTGCTCCCGTCGCCCAGCCTGCGCCTGCCGGCAACAACGGTGATGCCTTGCTCCACCTGGACAGCGAGCTGCGCGCCGCTGCACAACTGATCATGCAGGACGTGATCGACGATTTCGCCCCACATATCGAGACCGAGATCAAGCGCCGCCTCGACGCCCGCCTGGAACGCCTGCTCGCAGCAGCCACCAGCGGCAAGCCGTAAGCCACGACCAAAAGCCGGGCCTGGCCATCTTGTCGCTTGCCGCTTGTGGCTTGCAGCCGCCCCCCTCCGCTATACTTCCCGGCTTTTCCTGAATAAATGCCAATAGGGTCCCGCCGCGCATGGATAAGACCTACCAGCCGCACGCCATTGAAACTTCCTGGTACCAGACCTGGGAGTCAGAGAACTATTTCGCCCCGCAAGGCGCGGGCGACTCCTACACCATTATGATCCCGCCGCCGAACGTCACCGGCAGCCTGCACATGGGCCACGGCTTCAACAACGCGATCATGGACGCCCTGATCCGTTTCCGCCGCATGCAGGGTCGCAACACCCTGTGGCAGCCGGGCACCGACCACGCCGGTATCGCCACCCAGATGCTGGTGGAGCGCCAGATCGAAGCCCAAGGCCAGAACCGCCACGACCTGGGCCGGGAGAAGTTCCTGGAGAAGGTCTGGGAATGGAAGGATCAATCCGGTGGCAACATCAGCCGCCAGATCCGCCGCCTGGGCTCTTCCGTGGACTGGAGCCGCGAGCGCTTCACCATGGACGACGGCCTCTCGGAAGCGGTGAAGGAAGCCTTCGTACGCCTGCATGAAGACGGCCTGATCTACCGCGGCAAGCGCCTGGTCAACTGGGACACCAAGCTGCACACCGCGATCTCCGACCTCGAAGTGGAAAACCACGACGAGAAGGGGTTCCTGTGGAACCTGAAGTACCCGCTGGCCGACGGCGCCAAGACTGCCGAAGGCAACGACTACCTGATCGTCGCCACCACTCGCCCGGAAACCATGCTCGGTGACTCCGCCGTCGCGGTGAACCCTGAAGACGAGCGCTACAAGGCTCTGATCGGCAAATTCGTCGAGCTGCCCCTGGTGGGCCGGCGCATCCCGATCATCGCCGATGATTACTGCGATCCCGAATTCGGCACTGGCTGCGTGAAGATCACCCCGGCCCACGACTTCAACGACTACGAAGTCGGCAAGCGCCACAACCTGCCGCTGCTGAACATCTTCGACAAGAACGCCAGCGTCCTGCCCGCCTGCCAGGTATTCAACCTGGACGGCAGCCTGAACGACAGCATCGACGGCAAGATCCCGGCCGAATACGCCGGCCTGGACCGTTTCGAGGCGCGCAAGCAGATCGTCGCCGCCTTCGACGCCGCCGGCCTGCTGGTCAGCGTCGACGACCACGCCCTGAAAGTACCGAAAGGCGACCGCTCCGGCACCGTCATCGAGCCGTGGCTGACCGACCAGTGGTACGTCTCCACCAAGCCCCTGGCCGAACCTGCCATCGCTGCCGTGGAAGATGGCCGCATCCAGTTCGTGCCCAAGCAGTACGAAAACATGTACTTCTCCTGGATGCGCGATATCCAGGACTGGTGCATCAGCCGCCAGCTGTGGTGGGGCCACCGCATCCCGGCCTGGTACGACGAGTCCGGCAAGGTCTATGTCGGTCGCAGCGAAGCCGAAGTACGGGCCAAGCACAACCTCGGCCCGGACGTTGCCCTGCAGCAGGACAACGACGTGCTCGACACCTGGTTCAGTTCGGGCCTGTGGACCTTCTCCACCCTGGGCTGGCCGGAGCAGACCGAATTCCTCAAGACCTTCCACCCCACCGACGTGCTGGTCACCGGCTTCGACATCATTTTCTTCTGGGTCGCCCGGATGATCATGCTCACCATGCACCTGGTGAAGAACGAGGACGGCACGCCGCAGGTTCCGTTCAAGACTGTCTACGTCCACGGTCTGGTCCGCGACGGCCAGGGCCAGAAGATGTCCAAGTCCAAGGGCAACGTCCTTGACCCGCTGGACATCATCGACGGTATCGACCTCGAGACCCTGGTGCAAAAACGCACCACCGGCCTGATGCAGCCAAAGCTGCAGAAAGCCATCGAGAAGCAGACCCGCGCCGAATTCGCCGACGGCATCGCCAGCTACGGCACCGACGCCCTGCGCTTCACCTTCTGCTCCCTGGCCACCACCGGTCGCGACATCAAGTTCGACATGGGCCGCGTCGAGGGTTACCGCAACTTCTGCAACAAGATCTGGAACGCTGCGCGCTACGTGCTGGACAAGGGCGAGGACTGCGGCCAGAACGGCGAGGCTTACGAGCTGTCCCTGGCAGACCGCTGGATCATCTCGCAACTGCAGCGCACCGAAGCCGAAGTCACTCGCCAACTCGACCAGTTCCGCTTCGACCTGGCTGCCCAAGCGCTGTACGAGTTCATCTGGAACCAGTACTGCGACTGGTACCTGGAGCTGTCCAAGCCCGTATTGTGGGACGAGAACTCGCCGGTCGAACGCCAGCGCGGCACCCGTCGCACCCTGGTGCGCGTGCTGGAAGTAGCCCTGCGCCTGGCCCACCCGTTCATGCCGTTCATCACCGAGGAAATCTGGCAGCGCCTGGCGCCGCTGGCGGGCAGCACGGGCAAGACCATCATGCTGCAGCCTTGGCCAGTGGCCAATGAAGCACGCATCGACCAGGCCGCCGAAGACGATATCGAATGGCTCAAGGGCCTGATGCTCGGTACCCGCAATATCCGTGCAGAAATGAACATCGGCCCAGGCAAGCCCCTGACCCTGTTCCTGAAGAACGCCGGAGCCGAAGACCAGCGCCGCCTGGCCGAGAACGAGGCCCTGCTGAAGAAGCTGGCCAAGCTCGAGTCCATCACCGTGCTGGGTGCCGGCGACGAAGCACCGCTGTCGGCCACCGCCCTGGTCGGCGAGATGGAAGTGCTGGTGCCAATGGCCGGCCTGATCGACAAAGGCGCGGAACTGGCTCGCCTGGACAAGGAAATCCAGCGCCTGCAAGGCGAAGTGCAGCGTGTGGGCGGCAAGCTGTCCAACGCCTCGTTCGTCGACAAGGCCCCTGCCGAGGTGATCGAGAAGGAACGCGCCAAGCTGGCCGAGGCCGAACAGGCCCTGGGCAAGCTGGCCGAGCAGCACGCGCGGATCTCCAGCCTGTAACGGCGATCAGCGCAAGACAAACAGGGAGGCCCACAGGGCCTCCCTTTTTTATGGCGCTTGTCCGCTCCTCTCTTGTCGCTCACCGCTTGAAACTTGCCGCTGCTCTTGTGGGACAATGCCCGCCAATTTGAGCCAGCCCCGAATCCATTCCTCCATGACCGCCCCCAATACCCCCAAGCCGCCGCGCAAGAAGCCCAAACCCGCCATTGTTGCCAAGGCCACCGCACCCCGGGAAAAAGCCAGCCTGCACCCGCGCAACCGCCACCAGGGGCGCTACGACTTCCCGCAACTGATCAAGGGCACCCCGGAACTGGGCCAGTTCGTGATCCTCAACCCCTACGGCAAGGAAAGCATCGACTTCGCCGACCCGGCCGCCGTGCGGGTGTTCAACCGCGCCTTGCTCAAGGCCTTCTACGGCATCGCCCACTGGGATATTCCAGCGGACTTCCTCTGCCCGCCTGTGCCTGGTCGCGCCGACTACGTGCACTTTCTCGCCGACCTGCTGGCCGACCACAACCAGGGCGAGATTCCCCGGGGCGCCGCAGTGCGGGTGCTGGATGTCGGCGTTGGTGCCAACTGCATCTATCCGCTGATCGGCTACAGCGACTATCGCTGGCATTTCCTTGGCTCGGACATTGATAGCACCGCCCTCGCAGCCGCCAAGGCCATCGTCCAGGCCAATGGCTTGAACAAGGCCATCAGCCTGCGCCAACAAGGCAATCCAAAGCAGATATTGAACGGCCTTCTCGACAGCGCCGAGCGCTTCGACCTGACCCTGTGCAACCCACCCTTCCATTCTTCCCTGGAAGAAGCCACCCGCGGCAGCCAGCGCAAATGGCGCGCCCTGGGCAAGGCCGATCCCAAGCGCAAGCTGCCAGTGTTGAACTTCGGCGGCCAGGCCCGGGAACTGTGGTGTGAAGGCGGCGAGATCCGCTTTGTCAGCCAACTGATCAGCGAGAGCACCGGTGTCGGCCAACAAGTGCTGTGGTTCAGCACCCTGGTGTCAAAAGCCTCGAACCTGCCAGCAATCGAAACCGCACTGCAAAAAGCCGGCGCCCTGGAAAGTCGGGTCGTGGAGATGTCCCAAGGACAGAAACAAAGCCGCTTCGTTGCCTGGACTTTCAAGGACAAGGCACAGCAGCAAGCCTGGACTGAAGAACGCTGGACGAGGAAAAACTGAAGGAGGCGGGGGGATTCAGCGACAACTCACCTTGCGTGAGTCGGTATCACACAAACCGTGCCCGGAAGACTCTGAGCACGGTTTCACTGCAAGTATTACTTGTTCACAGCGTCGGTCAGGCCTTTAGCCACAACCAGCTTGATCACTTTCTTGGCAGCGATTTCGATGGCAGCGCCAGTCGATGGGTTACGGCCAGTACGGGCAGGACGCTCGGTCACTTTCAGCTTGCCGATACCTGGCAGAGTGATTTCGCCGCCATTTTCCAATTGATCAGCAACGATCTGGGCCAGTTGATCCAGGGCGTTACGCGCGGTGGTTTTCGGCGCGTCGATAGCTTCAGCGATATCGGCGATCAGTTGGTCTTTAGTAATAGCCATTATGGTGTTCCTTCCCTATCAAATTCATTTGGATTGCAGAGTGCAGTGTCAGCCATCGAGCCAGATCTTGTGGATCTGGCACCCCGGTTACAACCACGACGGATCGGGGTTATAGATACCGAAATCTGGGTTTGGTTCGACCCGACAAATGCTGACTGCACGCTTAACGCAGAGACACCGCGTAAGACGGGGCAAAACTAGCACACAGACGGGGAAATATCCGCCTCTACCTAGCCATTTGGTCAGCTTTATTGCTCTAAATCGGTAAAAAAGTGCATAAGCTGCACCGACAAGCCGTTCATCGCCCGGCGAGCCCCGCCAAAACCAGTGGGTGCGGTACACTGGGCACTTTTTCGGGGAGCCCGCCCTCCCCCTCAAACCAGCCGAGAAGCCCATGCCGATCCGTCATTGCATCGTCCACCTGATCGACAAGAAACCCGACGGCAGCCCCGCCGTCCTGCACGCCCGCGACTCGGAGCTGGCAGAGTCCGCGGCCATCGAAAACATGCTCGCCGACCTCAACGAAAGCTATAACGCCAAGCAGGGCAAGGCCTGGGGTCTGTTCCATCCGGAATCCGGTGCCTTTCCCTTCAGCGGCTGGCTGAAGGAGTACCTCGATGGCGGCCAGGACTTCACCGCCTTCAGCCGGGTGGCGGTGGAGCACCTGCAAAAGCTGATGGAAGAATCCAACCTGTCGGTGGGCGGTCACGTGCTGTTCGCCCACTATCAACAAGGCATGACCGACTACCTGGCCATCGCCTTGCTGCACCACAGCGAAGGCGTGGCGGTGACCGACCAGCTGGACGTGACGCCCTCCCGTCACCTGGATCTGGGCCAACTGCACCTGGCGGCGCGGATCAACGTCTCCGAGTGGCAGAACAACAAGCAGTCCAAGCAGTACATCTCGTTCATCAAGGGCAAGAACGGCAAGAAGGTTTCGGAATACTTCCGCGACTTCATCGGTTGCCAGGAAGGTGTCGACGGCCCGGGCGAAACCCGTACCCTGCTCAAGGCCTTCAGCGACTTCGTCGAAAGCGAGGACCTGCCCGAAGATTCGGCGCGGGAGAAGACCAAGGCCCTGGTGGACTACGCCAGCAGCCAGGCCAAACTCGGCGAACCGGTGGGCCTGGAAGAGCTGTCGGAGTTGATCGACGAAGACCGGCCGAAGGCGTTCTACGACCACATCCGCAACAAGGACTACGGCCTGTCACCGGAAATCCCGGCAGACAAGCGCACCCTCAACCAGTTCCGCCGCTTCACCGGCCGCGCCGAAGGCCTGTCCATCAGCTTCGAGGCCCACCTGCTGGGTTCGAAGATCGAGTACGACGAAGAAGCCGGGACCCTGATCATCAAGGGCCTGCCCACCCAGTTGACCGACCAGCTCAAGCGTCGCAACTGATGCTCCAGGGGGTCTTGAAGAAGTTCCTGCTGATCCTGCTGGTGGTGGTGCTCTACCAGCATTGGGGCAAGATCGAGCGATTGTTCGATCCTGGCGCGGCGGTCTCCGAGACCACCCGCAGCCAGGCCAGGGTGGTGCTGTACGCCACCGACTGGTGCGGCTACTGCAAGGCCACCCGGCGCTTTCTCGACCAGAAGGGCATTCCCTATCGGGAGTTCGATATCGAGAAAGACCCCAGCGCGCGCCAGGCCTACATCGACCTGGGCGGCGCCGGGATTCCGATCCTGGACGTCAACGGTACCCTGATCCGCACCTACGACCCCGACGCCATCATGGCCGCCCTGCCCAAGTAGCGGCCTTGGCAGCAGGTCACTGGGCCTGGATGCCAAACCCCAGGCGCGGGAAGTGCACGTGCACCACACCGGCGCGCGGGTCCTCGCGACGCAGGATCAGCTCTTCGCTCCCGGCGAACAGCAACTCCCCGGCCACCGGATCGACCCCATAGTCGGTCGCGGCAATCACCACCTGCTGGCCGGCCTTGAAACCATTGGGATCGACGAAAGCCTCCTGGGGCAGCGGTGCCGGTGTGGCGGCGTGCGCCACCGCCAGGGCCTCTTCGGCGCTCATCTCGCTGGAGGCGCCGTGGCCGAAATCCAGCACCCGGGCCAGCCAGGCGGCGACCGCCGGGTATTCATCCACCAGCGGCGCAGTCACCGGGGTGCCCTTGAGGAACCACAGGGGGTGAGCCATGGAAATGTCGGCGATCGACGGCTGGCCAAACAGGAAGTCCCCCGGTTCGCGTTGCAACTGCTGCTCCAGGCGCGCCATGAAGGTCGGCCATTGGTGCCTGGCCTGCTCCAGGGGTACCCGGCTGGCACTGCCGCCACTGAACAGCCCGGCCCGGTCGGCCATGAACGCCTTGCGCGCCTCCGGCGGCAGCTTGCCGAAACGCACCGCGGCCGATTCAGGCTGGAACACCAGGGTCACCGCATGCTGGAACACCGTCGAGTCGGCCCAGGCGGCGAAGGTCGCGCTGGTCAGCTCCTGGCCCTCGGGAAACAGCGCCGGGCTGGCTTTTTCCTGCTCCAGGCGCCGGGCGATCATGGCCGTATCGCAATAGACGTCGGCCCCGACCTGCAGCACCGGAGTCTTGCGATAGCCACCGGTCAACGCGGTCAGGTCGGGCTTGGGCATCACCGGGGCGATCTTCACCGAGCGCCAGGAAAGCCCCTTGAAACCCAACAGCAAGCGGGCTTTCTCCGCAAAGGGTGAGGTCGAGTAGTGATGAAGGATCAACTCTGACATACCAGGCTCCGCCATGAGAAAAAGAGGCTTGAGCTTAGCGTGCAATCAGTCGATGACCTACGAATTCGACTGATGGGAAACCATCAGTCAGATTGATGATCCAGCCGCCCCCGCCACCAGGCACTCCTTGGCACTCTTCTTGAGCTTCTTGATCAGCCGCTCCTGGCGCAGGGCTTCGCTCTTGTCGCGACAGGCCTCGGTGTAGACCAGCGCGACCGCCGGGCTGGAGAGGAAGAAGCGCGCGCCCTTACCGCTTTGATGCTTGGCGAAACGCCGCTGTGGATCGTCGCTGATACCGCAGTACAAGGCGCCATTGGCCGCCCGCACCAGGTAGACGAACCAGGGTTTGCTGGCCGGCGCCGGTGGCACGGCGCAAGCGACGGAGGACGGATCGGGGCTGGTCACGAAAGGCATCGGGCTTGTGGATAACAAGCCGCGATCTTAACAGAGGATGGATTCAGCGACCGCTCTGGAAGGCCTTCAAACCCTTGCGCGCCTGGGCGCGCACGGCATTCTTGAGCAGCGGTGTCCAGCCCAGCAGAAGGCCTTGGGTGCCCAGGGCCTGGCGGGCCCAGCGCCACATGTCGAAATGATCGTGGTGCTCGCAGATCTTGCCGTCGCGAAACACGAAACGCGCCTGGATATCATTGACCACGGTACGCCCGGTCTGGCTGAACAGGTAGGTCGCCACCCAGTGCGCGCCACCGCTGCGCTCATCGGCATGCACGCTGTCGAATGTCAGGGAAAAATCCTTGGCCCGCGAGGCCAGCATGCGCCACATATCACCGGCATCACGCCCGCGCAGCTCGCCAAAGGCCGGATCGCTGAACAGCACATCCTCGGTGTAGCAGGCGCTCATGGCCTCGGCATCCAGGCGCTGGAAAGCCTGGTAGAACTCGCTGATCAGGGCGCGATGGGCATCACTCATGGACAGACTCCGAAGGGACGTGGAATGCCTGCACGATAATCCGCAAGCCGCTGGAACACTACCGGCATTTACCCTGTAAATACCGGTAGTGAGGCCAGTCAGATTCTTTCGCTCTGCACCTGTACATAAAGTGCGCGACCAGCACCCAGCCCGGCGATGATGGCTCCGCTCCCCAACACCGCGAAAATCCAGCCCACGGCGTTCCAGCCCCCGGTCCAGTCGTGCACCAGGCCCACCGCGAACGGCCCCATGGAGGCCAGGGTGTAGCCGATGCCCTGGGCCATGCTCGACAGATTGGCGGCCACATGAGGATCACGCGAGCGCAGCACGATCAGGGTCAGGGCCAGGCTGAAGGTACCGCCCTGGCCCAGGCCCAGCAGGATCGCCCAGCCCCACAGGCCATCGAGCGGTGCATACAGGCAGCCGAACAGGCCACCCAGGGTCATCAGCATGACGATCACGATGGCCAGGCGCTGGTCCTTGCCCCGGGTCGCCAGCCAGGGAGCGGCCAGGGAGCTGATCAACTGCACGATCACCGAGCCCGACAGCACCAGTCCCGCCTGGGTCGGGCTCAGGCCGCGACCGATGAGGATCGACGGCAACCAGCCGAACACGATGTAGGCCAGGGAAGACTGCAGGCCCATGTACAGGGTCACCTGCCAGGCCAGGCGATCACGCAACAGACCGCGTACACGAAAAGCCACATGATGGGCGCCGTGCTTCTGCCCGACCTGGGGCAGCCAGAACACCCCCGCCACCAGCGCCGGCAACACCCAGAAACCCAGGCCCATGGCCCAGCTGTCGCCAAAGGCATGGCTCAAGGGCACGGTAGCCCCCGCGGCCATGGCGGCGCCCAGGCACAGGGCCATGGTGTAGACCCCGGTCATGGTCCCGGCATGGCGCGCGAAATCACGCTTGACGATACCCGGCAGCAACACGCCGATCACCCCGATGCTGGCGCCCGCCAGGATGCTCCCGGCGAACACCCCGACCTCACCGAAAGAACTGCGCACGACGATGCCCAGGGCCAGGGTCAGCAAGATCCCCAGCACCACCCGCTCGGCGCCGAAACGCCGGGCCAGCACAGGCGCCAGCGGCGCGAACAGCCCCAGGCACAACACTGGCAGGGTGGTCAGCAAACCGGCCTTGGCTGCCGACAGCCCCAGGTGCTGCGATACATCACTGAGCAGCGGCGCCATGCTCGACAGCGCCGGCCGCAGGTTCAGCGCCACCAGGATCAACCCCAGCAGCAACAGCCAGGGGCGACGCAGCACCGGGGGAGCCTGCTGCACTTCTTCATCGTCGGCCTCGGCGTCGATCAGCAGTTCCGGAGGCGGCGGGGTATGGGCGGATGCCTGGTGGTTGGACATGGTCAGTCTCGGCTTCAGGATTCGTTGATCATTTGGCGGGAAATGTTCTTGGCGCGTTCGGCATCGCCTTGTTCGATGGCATCGAGCAGGTGCTGATGCCGGTCGAAGATATCCTGGCGCCGAGGCGTGACATTCAGGGTCTGGCGCAACTGCGCCCCCACCACGCTGGAGAAATAGCGGTACAGCTGGCTGAGCGTCGGGTTGTGCGCGGCATCCACCAGGCGCTGGTGAAAAACCAGGTCGCAGGCGATATAGCGATCCAGGTCGCCATGAAAGTGCCCACTGCTGTCATCCAGGGCGATGGCCAGCTCCTTGAGGTCCTGTTCGGTACGACGCAGGGCCGCCAGCCCTACCGCCTCCACCTCGAGGATCTGCCGGGTTTCCCGGGCATGCTCCAGGGAGCACTGGGACAAGGCCTGGAGCATATCCAGGGGATCGGCCACCGCCCGCAGGTAACTGCCGTCGCCCTGGCGCACGTCGATCAACCCGGAAAACGCCAGGACCCGCATCGCCTCGCGCACCGTGTTGCGGCTGATGCCCAGCTCGGCCGCCAGTTCCGGCTCGGTGGGCAGGCGCTGGCCGATGGCCCAGGCGCCCTGGGTGATCCGCAGGCGCAACTGCTCCAGGGCTTGGTCGACCAGGGAACGCTTGATCAAAGGAGGCATTTCACTCATGGCATTTACTCGTATCATCCAATCATTGGACGAATTGCCCGACATGGTATTCAGGCTTTTCTCGGAGTTCAATGTTCTGTCTTGCAATTCCTCCTGTACCTCATCCTGCAAGTTGAAGGACATAGCTGGCTATCCCCAGGCCGGCGCCAGCCTGTTAGTGTTACGCCAGCAACCGCTGGCCCTGGCGCCACCTTCACCGATCAACTTGCCGCGCCCCTGGACCATGCCCGGGCCGGTGCGTACGCACACAATTGGAGCAACCATGACCCAGCCCCTGATTCTTCAGCCCAGCAAGCCTGCCGATGCCTGCGTGATCTGGCTTCACGGCCTGGGCGCGGATCGCTACGACTTCCTGCCGGTGGCCGAGGCGTTGCAAGAGACACTGCTGAGCACCCGCTTCGTCCTGCCCCAGGCCCCCACGCGGGCCGTGACCATCAATGGCGGCTACGCCATGCCCAGCTGGTACGACATCCTGGCCATGAACCCGGCCCGGGCCATCAGCCGCGAGCAACTCGAAGACTCCGCCGACGAAGTCATCCGCCTGATCGAGGAACAACGGGCCAGCGGCATCGATGCCTCGCGAATCTTCCTCGCCGGCTTCTCCCAGGGCGGCGCAGTGGTGCTGCACACCGCCTTCCTCAGATGGCAAGGTCCACTGGGCGGGGTGTTGGCACTCTCGACCTATGCCCCGACGTTCAGCGACGAACTGCACCTGTCGGCCAGCCAGCAACGGATTCCGGTACTGGCGCTGCACGGCCAATATGACGAAGTGGTGCAGAACGCCATGGGACGCACGGCCTATGAATACCTCAAGCAGCACGGCGTGAGCGCCACCTGGCAGGAATACCCGATGGAACATGAAGTGTTGCCCGAGGAAATCCGCGACATCGGCACCTGGTTGAGCGAGCGTCTGCGCTAAAAAACCGCCCGTCGTTCACATGGCGAGCAACAGACTACGCCGCGCCCGTTTCTTGCATTACACTGGCCGGCGTACATTCCTTAACCAATTGATGAGATGACCGTGCTCAAAGCACTCAAGAAAATCTTCGGTAAAAGCGAGGCAGAGCCAAGCGCGCCAAGCCCCAGCGCCCCCATCACCCCTTCCAGCAGCCGCCATGACGGCCATCAGCCGGAACGGAGCGCGCCCGCTACCGCCACTAATAAAGAACCGGTGACCACACCGGCCGCCCCTTCCACTCCCAAGGCGCCGCGCGCGGAAAAACCCAAGGCCGAGCAGCGTCGTCCACGCGCCCCAAAACCGCCGGTGAGCACCTGGAAGCTGGAAGACTTCGTGGTCGAGCCCCAGGAAGGCAAGACCCGCTTCCACGACTTCAAGCTCACCCCGGAACTGATGCACGCCATCCACGACCTGGGTTTCCCCTACTGCACGCCGATCCAGGCCCAGGTACTGGGCTTCACCCTGGCGGGCAAGGACGCCATCGGTCGCGCCCAGACCGGCACCGGCAAGACCGCCGCGTTCCTGATCTCGATCATCACCCAGCTGCTGCAGACCCCGCCGCCCAAGGAACGCTACATGGGCGAGCCGCGGGCGCTGGTCATCGCGCCGACCCGGGAACTGGTGGTGCAGATCGCCAAGGACGCCGCGGCCCTGACCAAGTACACCGGCCTGAACGTGATGACCTTCGTCGGCGGCATGGACTTCGACAAGCAGCTCAAGCAGCTCGAAGCCCGCCACTGCGACATCCTGGTAGCCACCCCTGGCCGCCTGCTGGACTTCAACCAGCGCGGCGACGTGCACCTGGACATGGTCGAGGTGATGGTGCTGGACGAAGCCGACCGCATGCTCGACATGGGCTTCATCCCCCAGGTGCGGCAGATCATCCGCCAGACCCCGCCCAAGAGCGAACGCCAGACCCTGCTGTTCTCCGCCACCTTCACCGACGACGTGATGAACCTGGCCAAGCAGTGGACCACCGACCCGGCGATCGTCGAGATCGAAGCCGAGAACGTCGCCAACGCCAACGTCGAGCAGCACATCTACGCCGTGGCCGGTGCCGACAAGTACAAGCTGCTGTACAACCTGGTCAACGACAACGGCTGGGAGCGGGTGATGGTCTTCGCCAACCGCAAGGATGAAGTGCGGCGCATCGAGGAACGCCTGGTGCGTGACGGCGTCAACGCCGCCCAGCTCTCCGGCGACGTGCCGCAGCACAAAAGGATCAAGACCCTGGAAGGCTTCCGCGAAGGCAAGATCCGGGTCCTGGTGGCCACTGACGTCGCCGGCCGCGGCATCCACATCGACGGCATCAGCCACGTGATCAACTTCACCCTGCCGGAAGTCCCCGACGACTACGTGCACCGCATCGGCCGGACCGGCCGGGCCGGCGCCGATGGCGTATCCATCAGCTTCGCCGGCGAAGACGACTCCTACCAGCTGCCAGCGATCGAAGAGCTGCTGGGGCGCAAGATCAGTTGCGAAATGCCGCCCACCGAGCTGCTGCGCGCCGTGGAGCGCAAGCGCCCGCAAGCCTGAGTCCAAGCGGACCTGGCCCAGTAAAGACGCAGCCTTGGGGCTGCGTTTTTTTTCGCCTGGATATTGCCCGAATAAACTAAAAGTCCATAATGGACAAATAAGTTTATAAAAACGGAGTTCCGCGATGTCCAGTACGCCATTCGTGATTGCCCAGCCCCAGGCCCGCCAGTTGCTGGAGCAGCTCGACGTACCGCAGATCCTGCGCAAGATGTTCCGCGACCTGGCCGCCGATCACGCCGTACAACCCGCCCAGCAACAGGTGGAATTCCCCCAGGGCGCCGGGGACTTCATCAACTATCTCGGGGTCATGGCCGAAGACCGGGTCTATGGGGTCAAGACCTCCCCCTATATCGTTCGCGCCGAAGGCCCGCTGGTCACCGCCTGGACCTTGCTGATGTCCATGGACAGCGGCCAACCGCTGCTGTTGTGCGATGCGGGGGAACTGACCACCGCACGCACCGCGGCCACTACGGCAGTCGCGGTGGACGCCCTGGCCGACGCCACGGCCCGGCGCCTGGCGATCATCGGCAGCGGCCCCGTGGCCAAGGCCCACCTGCGCTATGTACAAGGCCTGCGGGATTGGCAGAGCATCCGCGTCTATTCACCGAACCTGGCGCACAAGTCCGAGGCAGACTCCGCCCGCTGGAAGGCCCTCGACCCCCGCCTTGAGATAACCCGCCAGCGCGACGAAGCCCTGGAACAGGCCGATGTGATCCTGCTCTGCACCTCATCCGCCGGGCCGGTAATCGACCCCAGCCAACTCGACAAGCCAGCGCTGATCACCTCCATCAGCACCAATGCGCCACGTGCCCATGAGGTCCCACCCGCCGCGCTGCCAGACATGCAGGTGTACTGCGACTATCGGCGCACCACCCCAGGCTCGGCCGGCGAGATGCTGGTCGCCAGCGAGCAGCACGGCTGGGACAGCGACATGATCCTTGGCGACCTGCCGGAACTGCTCAGCGGCCAGGCCAAGCGTCCGCACGGTGAACGCCATGTGTTCTTCCGCTCCATCGGGCTGGGCCTGGAAGACATCGCCCTGGCCAACGCCCTGTACCACTTGCAGCGCCAGTCGTAACAGCCCATGGGTATTTTTCGGAGTTTTGCATGATCCAGGCAGATTTCATCATCATCGGCGGCGGAATCGCCGGAGCCTCCACCGGTTACTGGCTGTCGCCCCATGGCCGGGTCCTGGTGCTGGAGCGCGAGTCTCATCCGGGCTATCACTCCACCGGCCGCTCCGCCGCCCTCTACACCGCCGCCTATGGCACGCCCCAGGTCCGCGCCCTGACCCTGGCCAGCCGGGCGTTCTTCGACCAACCGCCCGAAGGCTTCTGCGAGCATCCGCTGTTGAGCCCGCGAGGCGAAATGACCGTGGACTTCGACAACGATCCCGACGAGTTGCAGCGCCAGTACCTGAGCGCCAAGGCCAGCGTGCCGCAGATGCAACTGCTCGACGCCGACGAAGCTTGCGCGCGCCTGCCGATCCTGCGCCGAGAAAAGGTCCACGGCGCCCTCTACGACCCGACTGCCAGCGACATCGACACCGATGCCCTGCACCAGGGCTACCTGCGTGGCATCCGGCGCAACCAGGGCCAACTGCATACCGATTGCGAAGTCCTGGGGCTGGAGCGCGATGCCCAGGGCCACTGGCTGGTACGCACCAGCGGCCAGACCTTCAGCGCCCCGGTGTTGATCAACGCCGCCGGTGCCTGGGCCGATCAGGTCGGCGTCCTCGCCGGTGCCCGGCCACTGGGCCTGCAGCCCAAGCGCCGCGCCGCGTTCATCTTCGCCGGCCCGCAAGACCCGGACTGCCAGCACTGGCCGATGCTGGTCAGCCTCGACGAATCCTTCTACATGAAACCCGATGCCGGCATGTTCCTCGGCTCACCGGCCAATGCCGACCCGGTGCCGCCCCACGATGTACAGCCCGAAGAGCTGGACATCGCCCTGGGCATCCACCAGATCGAAGAAGCCACCACCTTGAGCATCCGCCGGCCGACCCGGACCTGGGCCGGCCTGCGCAGCTTCGTCAGCGATGGCGACCTGCTGGCCGGGTTCGACCCGCAAGTGCCCGGGCTGTTCTGGGTGGCCGGCCAAGGCGGCTACGGCATCCAGACCTCACCGGCCATGGGCCAGGCCAGCGCCGCCCTGGTGCGTGGCGCAGCACTGCCGCAAGAGTTGGCTGATTTCGGCCTGGACACCGCCATGCTGTCCCCTGCCCGCCTGGGCTGACACCCCGGGATGACGCGCCCGGACGATTGCGGCACACTCCCAGCGCCCGCCAGCGGCGGGCGCTGAAGCCGCCAGGAGTACACCCATGACTACACCCGCCAAGGACCCTGTCCTGGACAATTTCCGGGCGATCGCCGACGCCATTGCCACCCTGTTCTTTCCCCACGCCGAAGTGGTGCTCCACGACTTGCGCACGCAGAAGGTCGACTACATCGCCAACAATCTGTCCAAGCGTGAAGTGGGTGACGATGCGGCCCTGGAAGACATGCTCAGCGGCGACAGCGATGAACGGAACATCGGCCCCTACGAAAAGCTCAACTGGGACGGCCAGAAGATCCGCAGCCTGAGCACCGTGCTGCGCGACACCAAGGGCCAGCCGCTGGCGGTGCTGTGCATCAACCTGAACATCTCGCTGTTCGAGAATGCCAAGGCCGCGCTGGACCTGTTCCTGTCTCCGAGCAAGCTGATCCCGCAGCCGGACTCACTGTTTCGCGATGACTGGCAGGAACGGATCAACACCTTCCTGCACAACTGGCTGCGCGAGCGCCAGCTGGGCCTGAACCTGCTGACCCGCGACCACAAGCGTGAACTGGTGCTGGCGCTGCACGCCGAAGGCGCATTCAAGGGCAAGAGTGCCGCCAACTATGTGGCCAACGTGCTGAACATGGGCCGGGCGACGGTGTACAAGCACCTCAAGGAACTCAAGGAACAGTGATCCTCGGCGAGCGAGCGCCCCTGGGAGCGATCGCTCGCAAACGCCTGCGGCATCAGTCGCCGTAGATATCCGATTTGAAGTACTTGGCCTGGATCTTCTGGTACTCGCCGTTGGCGCGGATGCCGGCGATGGCCTTGTCCAGCTCGCCCACCAGTTGCTCGTTACCCTTGCGCACGGCGATCCCGGCGCCCTCGCCGACATACTTCGGATCCTTGAGCTCCGGGCCGACGAAGGCATAGTCGGCGCCGCGGGGCATCGACAGGAAGTCCTCCAGCGGAATGGTGTCGGCGAAGATCGCATCCAGGCGTCCCGCCGCCAGGTCCATGTAGATCTCTTCGTTATTGCTATAGCGCACTACCTTGATGCCCTTGGGCTCCAGGACCTCGGTGGCGTAGCGGTCGGTGGTGGTGGAACGCTGCACACCGATGGTCTTGCCCTTGAGGTTCTGGTACTGGTCGTCTACCACGGCGCCTTTCTTCATCACCAGGCGCGACGAAGTGAAGTAGTACCTATGGGTGAAATCCACCGACTTGCGGCGCTCGGCGGTGATGGTCATGGACGACAGCGCGGCATCGATCTTCTTCACCTTCAGCGATGGAATCAGCCCATCGAACTCGACCTCGGTCCACTCGCACTTGACCTGCATCTGCGCGCACAGGGCATTGCCGATGTCGTAGTCGAAGCCCCCGATCTTGCCTTCGGCGGTCTTGAAGGCGAAGGGTGGATAGGCGGCCTCGATCCCGAAGCGCAGGGTCTTCTCGGCGGCCGAGAGCTGGGTGCACGCCAACAGGCCCAGGACCAGGCCGCTGATGAGGGGGAGTTTTTTCATGTTCGTTCTCTCGCGAATTGTTGTTGGTTTGGCAAGACAGAAAGAAGAGGTGGAACGGCAGAGCTGTTTTGTACTTTGAAATCCATACTGGACTTTAATGTACACATCGTCAACGGGGCACGGCAACGCCTGCACCTGGTGATCACCAGGAACAGGCGCGCGGCTTGGCAGGTTTTGCGCAAGGCGCAGGAATGCGCCAAGGCGTGTACTGGATCAGTCTTCCCAGCGCTCGGCGGCGGCCTGGTCGCTGTGTCGGCCCTCGACCCAGCGCGGGCCATCGGCGGTCTGTTCCTTCTTCCAGAACGGCGCCCGGGTCTTGAGGTAATCCATCACGAAGGCACACGCGTCGAAGGCCGCCTGGCGATGGGCGCTGGCCGCGGCGACGAAGACGATCGGCTCGCCCGGGGCCAGGGCGCCGATGCGGTGCAGGATCTCCAGCTTGAGCAACGGCCAGCGCAGCCCGGCCTCCTCGGCGATCTTGGCCAGGGCCTTCTCGGTCATGCCCGGATAGTGCTCGAGGAACATCCCGTGGACATCCTGGCCATCGTTGAAATCACGCACGTAGCCGACGAAGCCCACTACCGCACCAACGCCGACATTGGCCGCGTGCATGGCATTGAGTTCGGCACCGGGATCGAATGCCGCGTCCTGTACCCGAATGCCCATGTCAGCCTCCGGTCACGGTGGGAAAGAACGCCACCTCATCGCCGTCGGCCAGGGGTTCGGCCAACTGGCACAACTCCTCGTTGCGCGCGCACATCAGGTTCTGCTCCCCCAGCACCGGGGCGCCCACGCCTTGCAGCAGGTGCTGGCGCAGATCCTCGACGGTACGGAACTCGCCGTCGACCAGGGTCTCATCCAGGCCGATGGCCTCGCGATAACGGGCAAAGAACTTCACCTTGATCTTCATGCCGGCTCCGCCTGGTAGTGGCCGCTCTTGCCGCCGAGTTTCTCCAGCACCCGCACGCCCTCGATGATCATGCCCCGGTCCACGGCCTTGCACATGTCGTAGATCGTCAGCGCGGCGACACTGGCGGCGGTCAGCGCCTCCATCTCCACCCCGGTCTGCCCCGACAACTTGCAGCGCGCCACGATGTGCACGCTGTCCTCGCCCTCGGCACGCAGCTCGACCTTGACGCTGGTGAGCATCAACGGATGGCACAGGGGAATCAGGTCGCTGGTCTTCTTCGCGGCCTGGATCCCGGCGATCCGCGCCACGGCGAACACATCGCCCTTGGGATGACCGCCGCTGACGATCATCTGCAAGGTTTGCGGGAGCATGCGCACCCGGGCTTCGGCCGTCGCTTCGCGAAACGTCACGGCCTTGTCGGTGACGTCGACCATATTGGCGCGCCCTTGGGAATCGAGATGAGTCAGCACGGCGTTACTCCTGATCAGGTGGGGCGATTGTAAACCCGCCGGTCAGTTTTCCGCACGGGACAATCTGCCGCCACCAGGGCCCTGCGGCCGGGGATCGACCCGACGAATGGCCCGCATCAGAACAGCGAATTGGAGCCGCTGCCGGCATCCGCGTACAAGGTCAGGCAACGACACAGAGGAACTTCTTCATGGCCTTGCTCATCCCGATCCTGCTCAGCCTGCTCGCCGGTTTCGCCGTGCCCCTGCAGGCTGGAACCAACGCCCGGCTGGGCAGCCTGCTGGGGCATCCGCTCTGGGCCACCGGCCTCTCGCTGCTGGTGAGCCTGCTGGCCCTGGGCGTCCTGCTGCTGTTCATCAAGGTGCCCCGGCCCAACCTGCTGGCCGCCGCCCAAGGGCCCTGGTGGATCTGGCTCGGCGGCCTGGCCGGAGTGCTCTACATCACCGTGGCGCTGCTGATGGCGCCACGCCTGGGAGCGCTCAACTTCATCATGGCGGTGATCATCGGCCAGTTGCTGATCTCGCTGATCATCGATTACTTCGGCCTGGTGGGCCTGCCGCAAAAGGACATCAGCCTGCAAAAGCTCTTCGGCGTGCTGGTGGTGATTGGCGGTTTCGTGATCACCGTCCGCGGCTGAGCCTCCTCAGGGTCCGGCCACGCTGGCCAGGCGGATCTGCTCGCGCAGCCAGGCATGGGCCGGGTCGTCACGGGAGCGCCCATGCCAGACCTGGACGAAATTGAACGCCGGCACCTGCATCGGCGGCGCCAGGCGCACCAGGCCATCCTCCAGCGCCAGCTCATCCAGGGTGCGACTGGCCACCGTGAGGATCAGGTCGGTGCCACGGATCATCCCCGGCGCCGTGCCCCAATGGGGCACGCTGACCACGATCTGGCGCTGCAAACCCTTATCCCGCAGGCGATGATCGACTTCGCCGTTGAAACAGCCATCCATCGACACCTGCAAATGCGGCCGGGCCAGGTACTGCGCCAGGTCCAGGGTGCCATCGGGGCCCAGGGTCGTGCGATCCAGCAGGCAGCTGAAGGTCTCCTCGAACAGCACCTCCTTGACCACCTCCTCCGACAGGTCGGGAAACACCCCCAGGGCCAGGTCCAGCTTGCCCTGCACCACCTGCTCGAACATCTCGTGGCGGCTGCCCTGGGTCACCACCACCCGCATCAGCGGGGCCTCCTGGCGCAGGCGCACCAGTAACCGGGGCAGCACGATCGCGGCGCCGTAGTCGGACATCGCCAGGTGGAAGATGCGCTGGGAAGCGGCCGGGTCGAAGTCGATGGACTTGCCCAGTAGGGTCTCGATCTGGCTGAGGATTTCCTTGAGCGGCGCTTGCAGACTGCGGGCCAGCGGGCTGAGCAACACATCGTTGCCCTGGCGGATCAGCAGCGGGTCGTCCAGGAGCGAGCGCAACTTGCCCAGGGAGTGGCTGATGGCCGGCTGGCTCAGGTGCAGGCGCTCGCCGGTGCGGGTCACGTGCTTCTCCGTCAGCAGTGCATCGAGCACCACCAACAGGTTCAGGTCGATATTGCGCAGGGAAACAGTGGCCATCCGGGCGTTCCAGGTTCACGGCGGGAACGCAGGATACTCCAGAGGCCGGGGGCGGATACAAAACGGGCGGCCCGAAGGCCGCCCGTGGCAGGTGTGGGAGGAAACTACAGGTGGCTTTCGGCGTATTCGGCCAGGATCGAGCGCGGCACCCCTTGCAGGGTGATGTGCACGCCGTTGGGGAAGTCCTTGAAGCGTTCGGTGAGGTAGGTCAGCCCGGAGCTGGTGGCCGACAGGTAAGGGGTATCGATCTGCGCCAGGTTGCCCAGGCACACCACTTTGGAACCGGCGCCGGCACGGGTGATGATGGTCTTCATCTGGTGCGGGGTGAGGTTCTGGCATTCGTCGATCAGGATCAGGCTCTGCTGGAAACTGCGACCGCGAATGTAGTTCAGGGATTTGAACTGCAACGGCACCTTGCTGAGGATGTAGTCGACGCTGCCATGGGTGCTCTCGTCATCCATGTGCAGGGCCTCGAGGTTGTCGGTGATCGCGCCGAGCCAGGGCTCCATCTTCTCCGCCTCGGTGCCCGGCAGGAAGCCGATCTCCTGGTCCAGCCCCTGCACGCTGCGGGTGGCGATGATGCGCCGGTAGCGCTTGCTGACCATGGTCTGCTCGATGGCAGCGGCCAGGGCCAGGATGGTCTTGCCGGAGCCGGCAGCGCCAGACAGGTTGACCAGATGGATGTCCGGATCGAGCAGCGCGTACAAGGCCAGGGCCTGGTAGATATCACGGGGTTTCAGGCCCCAGGCCTCCTGGTGCAGCAGGGGCTCCTGGTGCAGGTCGAGGATCAGCATCACACCGTCGCGGATTTCCTTGACCCAGCCGACGAAGCCCTGCTCGTCGATGATGAACTCATTGATGTGCACCACCGGCAGCTCGTCGTTCAACTGCACCTGGTGCCAGGTCCGACCGTGATCCTGGCGGGTCTCGACCTTGCTCACCCGGTCCCAGAACGAACCGCTCATGTTGTGGAAGCCGTTGGGCAACAGCTCCACGTCGTCCACCAGCTGGTCGGTGCTGTAGTCCTCGGCGGCGATCCCACAGGCCCGCGCCTTGAGGCGCATGTTGATGTCCTTGGTCACCAGCACCACGGACAAGTCCTTGTTGCGCGCGTGCAGGTCGACCAACTGGTTGATGATGATGTTGTCGTTGAGGTTGTCCGGCAGCAGGCTGTTGGGCTCGTTGCGCTTGCTCATCAGGATCGACAGCAAGCCCTTCGGATCGCCCTTGCCACGCTGGATCGGCACCCCCAGCTCGACATCCTCGGGCGAGGCCTCGCCCAGGGTCTTGTCGATCAGGCGAATCGCCTGGCGGCACTCGGCGGCCACGCTGTGATGCCCGCTCTTGAGCTTGTCCAGCTCCTCCAGGACGGTCATCGGGATCACGACATGGTGTTCTTCGAAATTCAGCAGGGCGTTGGGATCGTGAATCAATACATTGGTATCGAGTACGTAAAGGATTGGCTGGTTGGAGGAAGGGCTGCGTCCGCGGTCATCCATACTCGGTCACCTTATGTGGGAGCCAGTCGACGCCATACCATCGGGTATCGCGCCTCGAAGAACCACCGAAATCCACCCATCCGGGTTGGAGGTGAGCCGCACACACAAGGAGTCTTGGGAGACGCCACCTGTGTCGCAGGTTTCGGCGGTCTGAGTCCGTAATACTCCAAAAAGCGTGACAGGAAAAAGCACTTTGACGCTTTTTTGATGTTTATTTTTCAGAGTGACGAATAGCCCTTGGCGAGCGGCCCGGGCGCCGCTAAAGTCGGAAGTCCGCCTGCCTCGAAATCCCTTGCGGATTTGCCCTTTTCCCCTGGTTTTCCTGCCCTTGTCCCGTATTTACGGGCATTTTGCGTTTTTCAGCGAAACGCATCCTGGCAGTCTTCCCAACCGATCCCGCTTTGCGCGGTCTGTCCCAGCAACCAGGGCAGGCTGACCTTGACCCCATCCTGCTTGGCATTGAAGGCAATCACTCCGCGGCGCCACAACAGCATCAGGGTCAGTACCCGCTGGCCGCTCTCCTGGGCCTTGAGCTTGCCCGGGCCGTCCTGGGCATCGATGTCCCACAACGCCACCTGCATGCCCTGGGCATTGAAGAAGGCCTGGGCGTCTGCCCGGCGCTGGCCCATGGGTGGGCGGAACAGCGGCACGTAGTTTTCCGGCAGCTTGCCCTTGACCAGGTCGGCACTGCGCTGGATCGAGTACTGCCAATCCTGCCAATGGCTATGGGAGCGGAACTCCCAGCCCTGGACGCCAACGCACTGACGCGAATACAAGGACTGCAGGCTGGCCACCGAAGCCAGGTTCAGGCGGCTCTGGATATCGTTGCCCAGGACGAAGAAGGTACCGTTGAGGTTGGACTTGCGCAGGTACTCGGTGAGCCAGGCGGTGTTGTCCGGCGCCAGGTTGGCGGCACTGTCGAAAGTCAGCAGGAACATCCGGTCATGGAGTTCGTCGCCATTGCGCTCGTAGTCGCCCAGGCGCAAGACCTCGCTGCTGGTCTGCGGGGCCAGGGCGGCCTTGCGCAACAATTCGTCCAGGTACTGTTCATGGAAGGTCCGGCTCGGTTCGCCCCAGCGGGCGTAATAGGAATCCTCGCCCAGCTGGAACTTGCCGGCCTGCTTGCGCAGCTGCTGCATGTTCTCCACCAGGAAACAGAAGGAGGCGTCCTGGTCGCAGCTCTGCTGGGCGAAGTCGTAGTTCTCCAACAGGCGCTTCCACAGCTGTTCACGCAGGCTGCCGATGGCCTCCATGTTGATCATGCGCAGCCCCAGGCGCTGCTTCAACGAGGCCTCGTCCCAGGACTCGCTGACCAGCAAGGCACGGGCGAACGTGAGGATCTCCGCTCGCGAGGCAACGTCGAACAGGGTCGGACTGTCGAGCTTTTCCGGCCAGGTGCTGCGGTCCAGGGTCGCCACATCATTGGGCGCCGCCAGTGCACTCACACTCAAAAGCCAGGCCGAAAAGAAAAACGCGATACGCAAAAGGGATGCCTCCAGAACAGAACCCGCGCGGCACTATAGCCGATCCCCACCTGCGCCACGCGTCAGCTATTGCCTCGATAGGTGGAGTCCGACGGCCCGAGCCCCTAGAATCCCCCGACGCTTAAAGGAGACGCCCCATGCTGATGGTGATTTCACCCGCTAAGACCCTCGACTACGAGACCCCGCCGGTAACCCAGCGCTTTACCCAGCCGCAATACCTCGACCACTCCCAGGAACTGATCCAGCAACTGCGGGAACTGACCCCGGCGCAGATCAGCGAACTGATGCACGTCTCCGATAAGATCGGCGGCCTCAATGCCGCACGCTTCGGCAGCTGGACCCCGGCCTTCACCCCCGCCAACGCCAAGCAGGCCCTGCTGGCGTTCAAGGGCGACGTCTATACCGGGCTCGATGCCCAGACCCTGGGCGAGGCGGACTTCGACTACGCCCAGCAGCACCTGCGCATGCTCTCCGGCCTCTATGGCCTGCTGCGCCCCCTGGACCTGATGCAACCCTATCGCCTGGAAATGGGCACCAAGCTGGCCAACGCCCGGGGCAAGGACCTGTATGCGTTCTGGGGCACTCGCATCAGCCAATGGCTCAACGAAGCCCTGGCCGAGCAAGGCGACGACCTGTTGCTCAACCTGGCGTCCAACGAATACTTCTCGGCGGTCAAGCGCACAGCCCTCCAGGCGCGGATCATCAATACCGAGTTCAAGGACCTGAAGAACGGCCAGTACAAGATCATCAGCTTCTATGCCAAGAAGGCCCGGGGCATGATGAGCCGCTTCGTGATCCAGGAACGCATCAACGACCCGGCCCAACTCAAGCAGTTCGACGTCCAGGGCTACCGTTTCAGCGCCGAACAATCCAAGGCCGACAACCTGGTGTTCCTGCGCGACCACGCACCGGAGTAAAGCGCGTCCCCTACCGCGCTCGCCGGCTCCTGGCGAGCGCGCCAGAATGTGATCATGTGCACATTTCCTCGCTAAAAATCGTCATTTTAATGACGCCATAAAAACTTCATGTAATTCCATGACTTTTCTTTCACTCGACAAGAGTGATTTTTTTCAGTAGTGGCACCACTTTTTTTATCCGGTAGTGGCACAAAAATATCCCACCGCTTTAACTCCCCATAACTAAAGGGCGAAACCCTTAGTGCTATCAAATTGCGAGCAGTGCCATCTTTTTCAATATTCAAAGAAATTTCAGAAAACAGGATGAGCGGACCGGAACTATGCCTGCGGAGACCGTTCATACCACCGGTAACGATTCTCAACGACGTTGTACGAGATGACTTACATGGACAGCCTAAAAACTAAGCAAGTTATGAAACCGCTTATAGCGGCGCAACGAAAACTTTAACTAACCGAATAACAACAGGAGATAAGACCCCTAACTATCCCCTAACAAGCCAAGGAGCAGCTGGCCTTCAAGGCCTCCCAACAAGCAATTGGAGATCACGAACCACGTGACATCCAGCCATCCACAGGAACACGGATGGTTTTTCGGGAGTCCTGCAGCAGGAGCCGCCGGCAACATTCAAGGGCACATCCAAACAACAAGGATCAGTTGCGCACAACATGAGTGCAAATATTAAGTCACTCGGAACTTAGTCTGCCCGCACAGGATACTACAGCGTATTTCGCCGTACTTCCCAGTGCACAACTACAGCTGGCAAACATTAACTCCGGCCATCTAATGGCGTGAATAACACAGAGGTAAATGCGATGCGCATCAGCATATTTGGTTTGGGTTACGTCGGTGCAGTCTGTGCCGGTTGCCTGTCCGCCCGGGGCCATGAAGTGGTTGGCGTAGATATCTCCAAAGACAAGATCGACCTGATCAACGCCGGCAAGTCACCGATCGTCGAGCCGGGCCTGGGTGAACTCCTGGAGCAGGGAATCCGCACGGCCCGCCTGCGCGGCACCACCAACTTCGCCGAAGCCATCCGCGATACCGACCTGTCGATGATCTGCGTCGGTACCCCGAGCAAGAAGAACGGCGACCTGGAACTGGACTACATCGAATCGGTGTGCCGCGAAATCGGTCTCGTCCTGCGCGACAAAGCCACCCGCCACACGGTGGTGGTACGCAGCACGGTGCTACCGGGCACCGTGAAGAACGTGGTGATCCCGATCCTCGAGGACTGCTCGGGCAAGAAGGCCGGCGTCGACTTCGGCGTCGCGGTCAACCCCGAGTTCCTGCGCGAGAGTACCGCGATCAAGGACTACGACTTCCCACCCATGACCGTCATCGGCCAGCTCGACCAGGCCTCCGGCGATGTGCTGCAAGCGCTCTACGAAGAACTCGACGCGCCGATCATCCGCAAGGACATCGAGGTCGCCGAAATGATCAAGTACACCTGCAACGTCTGGCACGCGACCAAGGTCACCTTCGCCAACGAGATCGGCAACATCGCCAAGGCGGTGGGCGTCGATGGCCGCGATGTGATGAACGTGGTCTGCCAGGACAAGACCCTCAACCTGTCCCAGTACTACATGCGCCCGGGCTTCGCTTTCGGCGGCTCGTGCCTGCCCAAGGACGTGCGCGCCCTGACCTACCGCGCCGGTGCCCTGGACGTACAGGCGCCACTGCTCAACTCGCTGATGCGCAGCAACGAATCCCAGGTGCAGAACGCCTTCGACATCGTCGAAAGCCACGACAAGCGCAAGGTCGCCCTGCTCGGCCTGAGCTTCAAGGCCGGTACCGACGACCTGCGGGAAAGCCCGCTGGTGGAGCTGGCGGAAATGCTCATCGGCAAGGGCTTCGACCTGCGCATCTACGACAGCAACGTCGAGTACGCCAGGGTCCACGGCGCCAACAAGGACTACATCGAATCGAAGATCCCCCACGTCTCGTCCCTGCTCAATTCGGACTTCGACGCGGTGATCGACCATTCCGACCTGATCATCCTGGGCAACCGCGACGAGAAGTTCCGCGCCCTGGTCGAGGACGTCCCCCACGGCAAGCAGGTCATCGACCTGGTGGGCTTCATGTCCAAGGGCACCTGCACCCAGGGCCGTACCGAAGGCATTTGCTGGTAACGGCAGCGGCAAGCTCCGAGCGTCAAGCCGCAAGTATGAGCACCGCGCTTGCAGCTTGCCGCTTGGAGCTTGCAACTGATTTTAGGACGTTGATTATGCACAGGCTAAAACACTGCCTGCTCCAGGCCGCCGGTTGGCTGTTCTACCTGAGTCTGTTGATGGGGATGGCCCTGCTGTTGCCCGCCTCGACCTTCGACTCGCAGTCCAAGGACTTCATCTTCCTGATCGGTGCCGTGGGCATCTGGCGCTACTCCATGGGCGCCACGCATTTTGTGCGCGGCATGCTGTTCCTCTACGTGGTCTACCCGCACCTGCGGCGCAAAGTGCGCAAGCTCGGCAAGGCGGCCGACCCGTCCCATGTGTACCTGATGGTCACCAGCTTTCGCATCGAGGCGCTGACCACCGCCCAGGTCTACGGCTCGGTGATCCGCGAAGCCATCGACAGCGGTTTTCCCACCACCGTGGTCTGCTCGATCGTGGAGATGTCCGACGAACTGCTGATCAAGAGCCTGTGGGCGCGGATGAACCCGCCCGAGCGGGTCAAGCTGGACTTCGTGCGCATTCCCGGCACTGGCAAGCGCGACGGCCTGGCCTTTGGCTTCCGTGCCATCTCCCGCCACCTGCCGGACGAGCGCGCCGTGGTCGCGGTGATCGACGGCGACACCGTGCTGGCCGAAGGCGTGGTACGCAAGACCGTGCCCTGGTTCCAGCTGTTCGGCAATGTCGGCGGCCTGACCACCAACGAATTCTGCGAAGTGCGCGGCGGCTACATCATGAGCGAGTGGCACAAGCTGCGCTTCGCCCAGCGGCACATCAACATGTGCTCCATGGCCCTGTCCAAGCGGGTGCTGACCATGACCGGGCGCATGTCGGTATTTCGCGCCACCGTGGTCACCGACCCGGACTTCATCGCCGACGTCGAGAGCGACTCCCTGCAACACTGGCGCCTGGGCCGCTTCAAGTTCCTCACCGGCGACGACAAGTCCAGCTGGTTCAGCCTGATGCGCCTGGGCTACGACACCTTCTACGTGCCTGACGCGGCGATCAACACCGTGGAGCACCCGCCGGAGAAGAGCTTCATCAAGGCCAGCCGCAAGCTGATGTTCCGCTGGTACGGCAACAACCTGCGGCAGAACTCCCGGGCCCTGGGCCTGGGGATCAAGCGCCTGGGCCTGTTCACCAGCGTGGTGCTGTTCGACCAGCGGGTATCGATGTGGACCTCGCTGCTGGGCCTGACGGTGGCCATCATCGCCAGCTTCAAGTACGGCACCGCGTTCATCCTCGCCTACCTGCTGTGGATCGGCATCACCCGGCTGATCCTGACCCTGCTGCTGTCCTGCTCGGGGCACCGGATCGGCCCGGCCTATCCGCTGATCCTCTATTACAACCAGATCGTCGGGGCCCTGGTGAAGATCTACGTGTTCTTCCGCCTCGACCAGCAATCCTGGACCCGCCAGGACACCAAGCTGACCCGCGACCTCGCCAGTTTTCAACGTTGGTTCAACACCTGGTCGTCCCGGACCATGACCTTCTCGGCCGGCAGCGTATTCGTCGCCGTACTGCTGCTGATGGTCTGAACCGCCCTGCCCGAATGAACTAGGAAATCGACCCTATGAACACCGCCGTCAACGTCAACGTAGTGCATGAATCCGAAGCCCAGCGCCAGCACGCCCGGGTCAGGATCCCGGCCAAGCTGCGCTTCTTCGGCACCGAGGCCAAGCCCCTGGAGGTGCGGATCCACGACCTCTCCGCCGGCGGCCTGAGCTTCAACGCCGGGCAACAGATGCTGGCCGTGGGCAGCGTGCATAAGGGCCGCCTGCAATTCGTCATCGACAACCTCGGCCTGGCCATGGACGTGGAGCTGCAAGTGCGCTCCTTCGACCGCCAGAACGGCCGCGTCGGCTGCCAGTTCCAGAACCTGGAACCCCAGGACATCGCCACCCTGCGCCACCTGATCACCTCGCACCTGGCCGGCGACCTCGTCAGCATGGGCGACGTGCTCGCCACCCTGCAGCGCGACAACTTCACCAAGGCGCGCAAGAGCAAGGACAACGGCAGCGGCATGAGCCCCCTGGGCCGCCTGCGGGCCGTGACCTTCAGCGCCGGGATCTTCATCGTCGGCCTGGCCGCCTTCGGCTTCATCCTCAAGTCGGTGTATGGCATGTACTTCGTCAGCCACGCCGAGGCTGGCCTGGTGAATGTGCCGGGAATGAACGTGACCATGCCGCGCGACGGCACCGTGCAAAGCCTGGTGCAGGCCAACGGCAACGTGGCCAAGGGCGCCCCCCTGGCCAGCTTCAGCACCAGCATGCTGGATGTGCTCAAGGGCCACCTGGACGAAAATCAGCTGCAGCCGGCCAAGGTCGAGGAGCTGTTCGGCAAGCAGATGACCGGCACCCTGACCTCGCCCTGTGACTGCACCGTGGCCCAGCAACTGGTGGCCGACGGTCAGTACGCCAGCAAGGGCGACGTGATCTACCAACTGGTGCCACGGGGCAGCCTGGCTACCGTCGAGGCGCGCTTCTCCTACCGCCAGTTCGGCGACGTGCGCCCGGGCACCAAGGTCAATTTGCAGGTCGCCGGCGAGGACCAGGTGCGCACCGGCACCATCGTCAGCAGCACCAGCCTCAACGGCAACGACCTGTCTTCGGATATCCGCGTACAGATCAAGCCCGACGCGCCCCTGGGCAGCGAGTTCGCCGGCCGCCCGGTGGAGGTCAGCAGCGACCGCGGGCCTTCGATGAACTGGCTGATCGACAAAGCCATGGCCGCGGGTCTGTAACCATGAACACGCCTACCCAACTCGCGGTGTTGCCGTTGGTGGCTGCCCTGGCCCTGGCCGGTTGCGCCGGCCTGCCGGACCAGCGCCTGGCCAACGAAGCCCTCAAGCGCGGCGATACCGCCCTGGCCCAGCAGAACTATCGCCAGCTGGCGGACCTGGGTTATAGCGAGGCGCAAGTGGGCCTGGCGGATATCCAGGTGGAGAGCCGCGACCCGGCGCAGATCAAGCAGGCCGAGGCCACCTACCGCGCCGCCGCCGATACCTCGCCACGGGCCCAGGCGCGCCTGGGCCGGTTGCTGGCGGCCAAGCCCGGGGCCAGCGACGCCGAACAGCACGAAGCCGAGGGCCTGTTGAAGAAGGCCTTCGCCAACGGCGAAGGCAACACCCTGATCCCCCTGGCGATGCTCTACCTGCAATATCCCCACAGCTTCCCCAATGTCGACGCCCAGCGGCAGATCGGCCAATGGCGCGCCGCCGGCTACCCCGAGGCCGGGCTGGCCCAGGTCCTGCTGTATCGCACCCAGGGCACCTACGACCAGCACCTGGATGAGGTGGAGAAGATCTGCAAGGCCTCCTTGAACAGCACCGATATCTGCTACGTCGAGCTGGCCACCGTCTACCAGAAGCGCGGCCAGGCCGAGCAGCAAGCCGATCTGATCGAGCAACTGCAAGCCAGCCATGGCCGTGGCACCGTCAGCGCCCAGCGGGTCGACAGCGTGGCCCGGGTCCTGGGCGACGCCAGCCTCGGCAAGCCCGACGAAAAAACCGCCCAGGCCCTGCTCGAGCAAGTGGCCCCGGTGTACCCGGCGTCCTGGGTCAGCCTGGCGCAACTGCTCTACGACTTCCCCGAACTGGGCGACGTCGAGCAAATGATCAAGTACCTGGACAACGGCCGCGCCGCCGACCAGCCCCGCGCCGAACTGCTGCTGGGCAAGCTCTACTACGAGGGCAAGTGGGTGCCGGCCGATGCCAAGGTGGCCGAGCAACACTTCAAGCAAGCCCTGGGCCGCGAGGTCGCCGCCGACTACTACCTGGGGCAGATCTACCGCCGTGGCTACCTGGGCCAGGTGTATCCGCAAAAGGCCCTGGACCATCTGCTGACCGCTGCCCGCAACGGCCAGAACAGCGCCGACTTCGCCATTGCCCAGCTGTTTTCCCAGGGCCGCGGCACCCGCCCCGATCCGGTCAATGCCTACGTCTTCAGCCAGCTGGCCAAGGTCCAGGACACCCCCCAGGCCAACGAACTGGCCCAGCAACTCGATGAACAACTGCCCCCCGGCCAACGCGCCGAAGCCCAGCGCCTGCTGCAACAGGAACAGGCCGTACGCGGCACCCTGGCCCAGAGCACGCTGCAACTGCAGGCCCTGCAGGAAGAAGACGGCGAGGAATCCCTATGAAACGCTCTACTCACCTTGTAGCCGCTGCCGCAGGCTGCGACCGCCAGGCCCCCTTGCGCCTGTCGAAGCTGGGGCTTGCCCTGGGTTGCGCCCTGGCCTGGTCGACACCCTCTTTCGCGGCACTGAGCGAAACCAAGAACTTCGGCCTGGAAGTGAAGATCACCGCGCAATCCGAGGACGACCGCGACCTGGGTACCCAGCGTGGCGGCGACGTCAACGGCATCGGCCTGGACCTGCGTCCCTGGGTCTATGGCGAAAGCGGCAACTGGAGCGCCTATGCCATGGGCCAGGCGGTGACCTCCACCGATGTGATCGAGACCGACACCCTGCAACAATCCAGCGACGATGCCAGCCAGCAGTCGGCCAACGACGACCGCAAGGCCAAGAAGAACTACCTGGCCCTGCGCGAGTTCTGGGTCGGCTACAGCGGCTTCACCGCCTACCCCGGCGAGCAACTGAAGTTCGGCCGCCAGCGCCTGCGCAACGACGACGGCCAATGGCGCGACACCAACATCGAAGCGCTGAACTGGACCTTCGACACCACCCTGCTGCGGGCCAACCTGGGCCTGGCCGAGCGCTTCAGCGAATACCGCACCGACCTCAAGGAACTGGCGCCCAAGGACAAGGACCGCCTGCACGCCTACGCCGACGTCGCCTACCAGTGGACGCCCGGCCAATGGGTGGGCATTCGCGCCCATCACACCCACGATGACGGCAAGCTCGACTATGCCCAGCCCGGAGTCGCCAGCGACCCGCTGGACAAGAAGCAGAACGGCGACCTGACCTGGCTCGGCCTGGAAGCCAACAGCGACGCCTATAACTGGCGCAACACCAATACCGTCAACTACTGGGCCAGCCTCACCGGCATGCGCGGCGACCGCGACACGGTCAACCCGCTGAACGCCGACGGCAGTCGCCCGACCCAGGCCAAGCGCGGGGACAACCTCAACGGCTGGGCCACCGACCTGGGGGTGCGCCTGCGCCTGGACCCGAACTGGCAAGTGGGCGCGGCCTATGCCCGGGCCAGCGCCGAGTACGAGCAGAACGGCCTGCAAAGCAACCGTTCCAACTACACCGGCACCCGCTCCCGGGTGCACCGCTTCGGCGAAGCCTTCCGGGGCGAAATGAACAACACCCAGACCGCCACCCTGTTCGGCTCCTGGCAGTTGCGCGAGGACTACGACGCCAGCCTGGTCTACCACAAGTTCTGGCGCGTGGACGGCAACAAGCCGGTGGGCAGCAACGGTATCAACGCGGTGGACAACAACTACGACGACACCACCGGCGCCCTGCTGGGCAGCACCTCGCTCCCCCTGCAAGACGGCAAGAAGGACCTCGGCCAGGAGATGGACCTGGTGGTCACCAAGTACTTCAAGCAAGGCCTGTTGCCGGCGGCCCTGAGCCAGTCGATCGACGAGCCCGCGGCCCTGGTGCGTTTTCGCGGTGGCGTGTTCAAGCCCGGCGACGCCTACGGCAAGGACGTCGACTCCTATATGCACCGCGCCTTCATCGACGTGATCTGGCGCTTCTGAGGCCAGCCATGAACGGAGTCCCCCAGATGCATCGCCATCCCCACACCCCGCTGCACAAAGGCTCCCTGGGCCTGCTGGCCGGCGCCCTGCTGCTGGCCAGCGGCACAGCCCTGGGCAACGTCGAGGCGGCCAAGGCGCCGATCGTTGCCAAAGAGCTGCAACAGGCCAAGACCTATACCGTCAGCAGCGCCCCCACCGAACCGCTGGCCCTGGCCAAGCCGACCCTGCCCGACCTCTCCGGCTACACCGCCGAAGCCGTGGCGGCGAAGATCGTGCGCAGCAAGCCGGGCAAGATCAGCGTGCGGCGGATGATGCAGGAAGACGCCCTGAAGGACTTCATCGGCGGCGACAACAAGATGGCCGAATGGGTGGTGCGCCAACACGGCATTCCCCAGGCGATCTTCGTCGACGATGGCTACGTCAACCTCAAGGACCTGGTAGGCAAGCTGCCCAAGCAGTACATCAGCGAAACCGCCCCTGGGGTCTACCTGGCCCGCCTGCCGATCGTGGTCGGGCGCCACGGCATCCTGGAGATCGACCAGCAGACCCGCGAGCTGCGCCTGTCCCAGGAAGCCGGCGCGTTCCTGGTCAACGATGGCCAGCTGTTCGTGCGCGATACCCAGGTCACCGGCTGGCGCGAGAAGGACAACGGCCCGGCGACCTTCCGCTCGGCCAAGGAGTTTCGCCCCTTCCTGCTGGCCTGGGGCGGCACCCAGACCTACATCGCCAACAGCAAGATGGCCAGCTTCGGCTACGCCAATTCCAAGTCCTACGGGGTGAGCATTTCCCAGTACACGCCGAACATGGCCAAGGTGCTCAAGCGCCCCGAGCCCACCGGCTGGATCATCGATTCTGCGTTCTCGGACATGTGGTACGGCTTCTATTGCTACGAGACCGAAGGCTTCGTGCTCAAGGGCAATACCTACCGCGACAACATCGTCTACGGCATCGACCCCCACGACCGTTCCCACGGTCTGATCATTGCCGAGAACACCGTCTACGGCACCCGGAAGAAGCACGGCATCATCATTTCCCGGGAGGTGAACGACAGCTTCATCTTCAACAACCGCAGCTACGACAACCACCTCTCGGGGCTGGTGATCGACCGTAACAGCATCAACAACCTGATCGCCTACAACGAGATCTACCGCAACCACACCGACGGCATCACCCTCTACGAGAGTGCCGACAACCTGATCTACGGCAACAAGGTAGTCAGCAACCGCCGCCACGGCATCCGCATCCGCAACAGCGTCAACATCCGCCTGTACGAAAACATCGCCATGGCCAACGGCCTGACCGGGGTCTACGGCCACATCAAGGACCTGACCAACACCGACCGCGACATCAAGCTCGACCCGTTCGATGCCCAGGTCTCGCTGATCGTGGTCGGCGGCGAGCTGGCGGCCAACGGCAGCGGACCGATGTCCATCGACTCGCCCCTGAGTGTGGAGCTGTACCGGGTGTCGATGCTGGCACCGACCAAGAGCAGCGGCATCAGCTTCTCCGGCGTGCTGGGCGAGCGCCAGGACGAAATTCTCGACCTGCTGGTACGCCAGCGCAAAGCCGTATTGATCGACCCCGTCGAACGCCAGACCGAAATGCGCGATTGAGGATGACTTGCATGCACCCACACTTGATCAAATTCCTGGGCTTGTCGGCCCTCGCCGCGGGCATCCTCGCCGCCAGCGCCACGGCCCGGGCCGATGAGGTCGCCGCGCCGTCGTTCAAGGCCGAGCCGTGCTGCAACCTGTGCCCGGCCGCCCACGATGCGAAGAACTACGTGACCCGCTACCAGCAAAATTTCACCACCCTGGTACAGGCCCAGGGCGACTGGCTGTTCCGTACCCAGGAAGATTTGCGTACCGAGTTCAACACCACACCCGAAGGCTATCGCCGCCTCAAGCAGTTGCACGAAGCCTTCAAGAGCAAGGGCGTGGAACTGGTGGTGGTCTACCAGCCGACCCGCGGCCTGGTGAACCGCAACAAGCTCAACCCGGCGGAAAAAGCCCGCTTCGACTACGACAAGGCCCTGGCCAACTACAAGGCCATGCTCGGGCGTTTCGCGCAGATGGGCTACGTGGTCCCGGACCTGTCGCCGCTGACCGACGAGCAATTGCCCGAGACCCTGCCGGCCCACGACTTCTACTTCCGTGGGGACCAGCACTGGACCCCCTACGGCGCCCAGCGCACGGCGCGGATCGTCGCCGACAAGGTCAAGCACCTGCCGGCGTTCGCCGACATTCCCCGGCGCGAGTTCGAGACCCACAAGTCCGGGCGCATGGGCAAGACCGGCACCCTGCACAACATGGCCGGGCAGCTGTGCGGCACCAGCTATGCGATCCAGTACATGGACCAGTTCACCACCGAACCCAAGGGCGAGGCCGGCGATGGCGATCTGTTCGGCGACTCCGGCAACCCGCAGATCACCCTGGTGGGCACCAGCCACAGCGGCAAGAACTACAACTTCGCCGGTTTCCTGGAAGAGGCCATCGGTGCCGACATCCTCAACGTCGCCTTCCCCGGCGGCGGCCTGGAAGGCTCGATGCTGCAATACCTGGGCAGCGAGGAGTTCCAGAAGAACCCGCCGAAGATCCTGATCTGGGAGTTCTCGCCGCTGTACCGCCTGGACCAGGAAACCATCTACCGGCAGATGATGGCGCTGCTGGACAACGGCTGCGAAGGCAAGCCGGCGCAGATGAGCGCCAGCACCACCTTGAAGCCCGGCAAGAACGAGGTGCTGGTCAACAGCCAGAACAAGGACCTGCGCAACAGCGCCCACCAGGTGGACATCCGCTTCGCCGACACCTCGGTGAAAACCCTGCAGGCCACCCTCTGGTACATGAACGGCCGGCACGAGGACATCAAGATCGAAAAACCGGAGACATCCGACACCGACGGGCGCTTCGCCTTCGAACTGCGTACCGACGAGGACTGGGCCGCGCAAAACCTGCTGGCGGTGGAAATCCAGGGCCCCGAGGCCGGCACCGCCTTGCAGAAGGTCGAAGCGAAAATCTGCAAACGCAACGTGTTCCCGAGCGCCGAGCAACGCACCGCGCAGATCGGGCAGTGAGGTTATCCATGCAAAGCACACGCGTGACACAACTACTGATACCGGGCCTGCTGGGGCTGGCGATGGTCGCTGGCAGTGCCCAGGCCGCCGCGCCGCTGCGCCCGCCCCAGGGCTACTACGCCCCGGTAGACAAGTTCAAGACCGGCGACAACAGTGACGGCTGCGATGCGATGCCGGCCCCCTACACCGGCGCCCTGCAGTTTCGCAGCAAGTACGAAGGCTCGGACAAGGCCCGGGCGACCCTCAACGTGCAATCGCAACAGGCCTTCCATGACAGCACCGCGGACATCACCAAGATCGAGCGCGGCACCAGCAAGCAGGTCATGCAGTTCATGCGCGACGGTCGCCCGCAGCAGCTGGACTGCACCCTGAACTGGCTCAGTGCCTGGGCCCAGGCCGACGCGTTGATGTCCAAGGACTTCAACCACACCGGCAAGTCCATGCGCAAATGGGCCCTGGGCAGCATGGCCTCGGCCTACCTGCGGCTGAAGTTCTCCGACTCCCATCCCCTGGCCACTCACCAGGAGCAGGCGCAGAAGATCGAGGCCTGGTTCGGCAAGATGGCCGACCAGGTGGTCAGCGACTGGGACAACCTGCCCCTGGACAAGACCAACAACCATTCCTACTGGGCCGCCTGGTCGGTAATGGCCACCGCCGTGGCCACCAACCGCCGCGACCTGTTCGACTGGGCCGTCAAGGAATACAAGGTCGGCGCAGGCCAGGTCGACGCCGACGGCTACCTGCCCAACGAACTCAAGCGCCAGCAACGGGCCCTGGCCTACCACAACTACGCCCTGCCGCCGCTGGCGATGATCGCCAGCTTCGCCCAGGTCAACGGCGTCGATCTGCGCCAGGAAAACAACAGCGCGCTCAAGCGCCTGGGCGAGCGGGTGCTGGCCGGGGTCAAGGACCCGGACACCTTCGAGCGCAAGAACGGCAAGCAGCAGGACATGACCGACCTCAAGGTCGACGCGAAATTCGCCTGGCTCGAGCCCTTCTGCAGCCTCTACACCTGCGCCCCGGATGTGCTGGAACGCAAGCACAAGATGCAGCCGTTCAAGACCTTCCGCCTGGGCGGCGACCTGACCAAGGTCTACGACCCGAACCATGAAAAGGGCAACAAAGGCCTGTAGGCCATGCACAGAACCTACAGGGGACGTTGTGAGGGTTGATGCGCACGCCGGACGGCGTCGGTGAATGCAATACGCCTCCCATGGTTTTCCACGGGGGGGTTTGGGGGGGCTGCGGCCCCTGACTATTGGTTAAACATGGAGAGCTCGGGATGGTTTTCTCATCCAATGTGTTCCTGTTCCTGTTCTTGCCGGTGTTCCTCGGCTTGTACTACGTGAGCGGGCAACGCTATCGCAACCTGTTGCTGCTGATCGCCAGCTACGTGTTCTACGCCTGGTGGCGGGTGGACTTCCTCGCGCTGTTCGCCGCGGTCACCTTGTGGAACTACTGGATCGGCCTGAAGGTCGGCGCCGCCGGCGTCAGGACCAAGCCCGCCCAGCGCTGGCTGCTGTTGGGAGTGGCGGTGGACCTGTGCATCCTCGGCTACTTCAAGTACGCCAACTTCGGCGTCGAAAGCCTCAACGCGATCATGACCTCCATGGGCCTGGAGCCGTTCATCCTGACCCACGTGCTGTTGCCGATCGGTATCTCGTTCTACATCTTCGAGTCCATCAGCTACATCATCGACGTCTACCGCGGCGACACCCCGGCGACCCGCAACCTGATCGACTTCGCAGCGTTCGTGGCGATCTTCCCGCACCTGATCGCCGGCCCGGTGTTGCGCTTTCGCGACCTGGCGGACCAGTTCAACCACCGCACCCACACCCTGGACAAGTTCTCCGAAGGCTGCACGCGCTTCATGCAGGGCTTCATCAAGAAGGTGTTCATCGCCGACACCCTGGCGGTGGTCGCCGACCATTGCTTCGCCCTGCAACACCCCACCACGGGTGACGCCTGGCTGGGCGCCCTGGCCTACACCGCGCAGCTGTACTTCGACTTCTCCGGCTACAGCGACATGGCCATCGGCCTCGGGTTGATGATGGGCTTTCGCTTCATGGAGAACTTCAAGCAGCCCTACATCAGCCAGTCGATCACCGAGTTCTGGCGGCGCTGGCACATCAGCCTGTCCACCTGGCTGCGCGACTACCTGTACATCACCCTGGGCGGCAATCGCAAAGGCACCCTGATCACCTATCGCAACCTGTTCTTGACCATGCTCCTGGGCGGCCTGTGGCACGGCGCCAACTTCACCTACATCGTCTGGGGCGCCTGGCACGGCATGTGGTTGGCCATCGAGAAGGCCCTGGGCATCAACACCAGCCCACGCAGCCTCAACCCGATCCGCTGGGCCCTGACCTTCCTGCTGGTGGTGATGGGCTGGGTGATCTTCCGCGCCGAGAACCTGCACGTGGCCGGGCGCATGTACGGCGCCATGTTCAGCTTCGGCGACTGGTCGCTGTCGGAACTCAACCGCGCCAGCCTCACCGGCCTGCAAGTGGCGACCCTGGTCGTGGCCTACCTGACCCTGGCGTTCTTCGGCCTGCGCGACCTGTATCGCAACCCGGCGCCGACCAAGGGCAAGCCCGAAACCGGCCCGGCCCTGGACACCCAAGCCGATGGCCCGGCCACCGCCCAACCCGGCCTGATCAAGGCAGCACCCGGCGACAACCCCGGCAGCATCCACCAGCCGGGCTACATCGTCGGCCGCGAGGCCCAGGTGCAACCGGCCTACTGGAGCGCCGACTGGTCACGCTATGCCATGCGCGCCCTGGTGCTGCTGCTGTTCATCGCCTCGATTCTCAAACTCTCGGCGCAAAGCTTTTCGCCGTTCCTGTACTTCCAGTTCTGAGGAGGCCGCCCATGACCCGCTCATTACGCCTGTTCTACGTCGCACTGTTCCTGGTGACCCTGCTGGTCCTGGGTCTATGGTCGGCGCGCAGCTTCTTCGGCTTCAGCACCAACAGTGACGCCACCGTGCTCAACGGGCGCTGGACCAAGGCCGTGGAAACCCACTACGACGACCAGTTCCCGATCAAGCGCCTGGGTACCAACCTCTGGGCCGCGCTGGACTTCAAGCTGTTCAACGAGGGTCGTCCGGGGGTGATCCTCGGCCGCGACCAGTGGCTGTACAGCGATGAAGAATTCCATCCGGTGGTCAACGAGGAACTCAACCTGCAGGGCAACTACGCCCTGGTCGAGGGTGTGCGCCAGACCTTGAAGCAGCACGGGGTGAAACTGGTGATGGCGATCGTCCCGGCCAAGGTGCGGTTGTATCCGGAACACCTGGACGCCGTGCGCCCGGCGCGCATCCACGCCAACCTCTACCAGGACTTCCATGCCCGGGTGGCCGCCGACAAGATCCTCGCCCCCGACCTGCTGGGGCCCCTGCAACAGGCCAAGCAACAGGGCCAGCCAGTGTTCCTGCGCACCGACACCCACTGGACGCCGGCCGGCGCCGAAGTCGTCGCCCACCAACTGGCCCAGGCCATCGCCGACAAGACCCCGCTCAGTGGCCAGCCACAACGCTTCGTCACCCAGACCCAGGAGACCGTCAAGCACCAGGGCGACCTGCGCCGCTTCCTGCCCCTGGACCCGTTGTTCGAGAACCTGATGCCGGCCCCGGAGCCCCTGCAAAAACGCGAGACCCACGCCGCCGGGGAACAGGCCGGCGCCGCAGACAACCTGTTCGCCGACCACGAAGTGCCCGTGACCCTGGTGGGCACCAGCTACAGCGCCAACCCCAACTGGAACTTCGTCGGCGCCCTCAAGCAGGCCCTGCACAGCGATGTGCTGAGCTACGCCGAGGACGGCCACGGCCCGATCCTGCCGATGCTCAGCTACCTCAAAAGCGACGACTTCAAGAACCACCCGCCCCAGGTGCTGATCTGGGAATTCCCTGAACGCTACCTGCCGGTGAACAACGAAATTGGCGACGCCGACCCGCAGTGGGTCGCAGAGCTCAAGCAAACCGGTGCCCAAGCTGGGCCGGATAGAAGCGTCGCGAGCGAAGGCAAGACAAGGCAAAAACAGGCGAGGACGCGGAGTTTACGAGCTGTAAATGAGCGGTCCGAGCCTGTTTTTAACGCTGGATTGCCGAGCGCAGCAGCTTCTATCCAGCCCGGCCAACAAACTGTGGCACTCAACACATCCGAGACGCCCGACCGGGCACACAACTGAAAAGAGAGGTGACACCCATGACTTTCACTATCAATCCGCGTCGTCTCGCCAAGGCCATCACCCTGGCTGCCGGCATGAGCGTCCTGTCCCTGCCCGCCTTCGCCGGGGGCGACGCCGCGCTGTACGGCCCCACCGCGCCCAAGGGCTCGACCTTCGTGCGCATCTACAACGCCAGCAACAGCGAAGTCAGCGCCACCATCGGCAGCACCAACGTCAACGACGTCGCGCCCCTGGCCAGCAGCGACTTCAGCTTCATGCCCGGCGGCGACTACACCGCCAAGCTGGGCAGCCAGAGCGTGCCGGTGAAACTGGCCGCCGACCACTATTACACCCTGGTCAACAACGCCAGCGGCCAGCCGCAACTGATCGAGGAGCCGCCGTTCAAGAACAAGCAGAAATCCCTGGTGCGAGTGCAGAACCTCAGCGACCAGGCCCTGACGCTCAAGACCGCCGACGGCAAGACCGACGTGGTCCAGGCCGTGGCCGCCAAGGGCCGCGGCGAACGCGAAATCAACCCGGTGAAGGTCAGCTTCGCCCTGTACGACGGCCAGAAGAAGGTCAGCGACCTCAAGCCCGTGGCCCTGGAGCGCGGCGAAGCGGCGGTGCTCTACGTCACCGGCAACGGCAGCAACCTGTCGCCGGTCTGGGTCAAGCGCCCCGTATCAACGCGCTAATCGCGCGAGCTATCAGCCACAAGCCTCAAGCGGCAAGTGAAGAGCTTTTAACTTGTCGCTTGCAGCTTGCGGCTCCCAACTGCATTTATTAGGAGTAACAACATGATTCCGGTGATCTTGTCAGGTGGTAGCGGCTCACGTCTTTGGCCGCTTTCGCGCAAGCAATTCCCCAAGCAATTCCTCGCCCTGACCGGCGAACACACGCTGTTCCAGCAGACTCTGGAGCGCCTGGTGTTCGAAGGCATGGACACCCCCATCGTGGTCTGCAACAAGGACCACCGCTTCATCGTCAACGAACAATTGAGCAACCGCAGCCTCGAATCCCAGCGCATCCTGATGGAGCCCTTCGGCCGCAACACCGCGCCGGCCGTGGCCCTGACCGCGATGATGCTGGTCAACGAAGGTCGCGACGAGCTGATGCTGGTGCTGCCGGCCGACCACGTGATGGACGACCAGAAAGCCCTGCAGCGGGCCCTGGCGCTGGCCACCGTGGCCGCCGAGCGCGGCGAGATGGTGCTGTTCGGCGTACCGGCGACCAAGCCGGAAACCGGCTACGGCTACATCAAGTCGACCCACGATGCGCTGCTGCCGGAGGGCGTCAGCCGGGTCTCGCACTTTGTCGAGAAGCCCGATGAAAAACGCGCCACCGAGTTCGTCCAGGCCGGAGGCTACTTCTGGAACAGCGGCATGTTCCTGTTCCGCGCCAGCCGCTTCCTCGAAGAGCTGAAAAAACATGATCCGGACATCTACGACACCTGCCTGCTGACCCTGGAGCGCAGCCAGCAGGACCCGGACACCGTGATGATCGACGAAGCCACCTTCGCCTGCTGCCCGGACAACTCCATCGACTACGCGGTGATGGAAAAGACCCAGCGCGCCTGCGTGGTGCCGCTCAGTGCCGGCTGGAGCGACGTGGGCTGCTGGTCATCGCTGTGGGACGTGCATGAAAAGGACGCCGACGGCAACGTCAGCAAGGGCGACGTGGTGATCCAGGACAGCAAGAACTGCATGATCCACGGCAACGGCAAGCTGGTGTCGGTGATCGGCCTGGAGAACATCGTCGTGGTCGAGACCAAGGACGCCATGATGATCGCCCACAAGGACAAGGTCCAAGGCGTGAAGCAGATGGTCAACACCCTCAACGAACAAGGCCGCAGCGAAACCCAGAACCACTGCGAGGTCTACCGTCCGTGGGGCTCCTACGACTCGGTAGACATGGGCGGGCGCTTCCAGGTCAAGCACATCTCGGTCAAGCCGGGCGCGTGCCTGTCCCTGCAGATGCACCACCACCGCGCCGAACACTGGATCGTGGTCAGCGGCACCGCCGAAGTCACCTGTGACGAGAACGTGTTCCTGCTCACCGAGAACCAGTCCACCTACATCCCCATCGCCTCGGTGCATCGCCTGCGCAACCCCGGCAAGATCCCCCTGGAGATCATCGAAGTGCAATCGGGCAGCTACCTGGGCGAAGACGACATCGAACGTTTCGAAGACATCTACGGCCGCTCGACCCCGCTGGAACGCGGCATCTCGGTCAAGACCATCGCTCAGTAAGAGCAGCGGCAAGTTTCAAGCGACAAGCTGCAAGTAGAAGCAGATAGTCGTTGCCAGCGAGTCCTTTCAACCCCCTTCCGGTCGCCTGCGTCCCCTATCCGCAGGCGGTTGGACAGGGGGATTTTTTCTGTAGCCGCTGCCGCAGGCTACGAAAAGGGCCGAAGGACCTTCAGCGATTTCAAGCCCCCTGCGCCCGCTGCGTGGTCGTTCGCAGCCTGCGGCAGCGGCTACAAGGAGCCGACCGGTGCATGGTTGTTACACCCATTTCAGCCCTGGTCGCGGGCGCTAAAGATGTGCATGAACATCCTCAAGCGTCTCAAAGATCTCCTTGCCATCGGCCGCCAAGATACCCAGTTCGGCAAACAGCGTTTTCCAATTGCCCAGCGCCTCCAGCGTCTGATCGATGTAGTCATCCGGCTTGAGAAACTTGTAGTCCGCGCACAAGCGCCTGATCGCCTTCCTGGACGGGCGCCCCTGGCCGTCGAACGCGGTGCTGTGCTCGCCCATGCCGGTGGAAAAGGTCAGGTCATACGCGGGCGCGAGCACCCACTGTCCATCCTGGCCGCCCTTCCCCTCTTCGTAGAGAAAGGCGAAGTTCTTCGCGTGATCGTCGTAGTTGTGGGCCAGGCCGTTAAACACCATGAGCCTAGCCATTTTCTCCACTTCCCTAGCGCTCCTGGTCAGGGCGAACGTCAGCCTCAGCAAGTCCTTGTAGTCCAGGCATGGAACTCTGAAGTCCGCATGCAGAATTCCGGCAGCGGTCATCATGTGGACTTTCTCGTTGTGCCTGCGATCAAAGCGCCGGGAGGCAAAGAAGCGTTCGTTCCAGCCCTGCTCCGAGGGCACGGTGATCAGCTCGCATTGGGCCATATCGACCCCGGCGGCGCGGGCCATGCGGGCGTAGGCATATTCAATCGCACCCATGGACCAGGGTTCCTGCAGGGCCCTGAATTTCACGATCCAGTGCGCGTAGCCCTCCGGCAAAGGGTCAAAGGCCGAAACCACATGGGACAGGTCCGGCGAAAGGGCAACGGCCGCCTTGGGCCTGGCGCCACCTGGCGAGCCACCGGCAATCCGCAGTGCCTTCAGGACGTCAACCGTTTCCCCCACCTGGACCTGGACCGAAGCCTGGTACAGCAGTGAAAGGCTGATGGGTTCGCGCTCCACTTTTTCCGCCATGGGGTAGTACTCCAAGGCGCCCATCCCACGGTTGCCAATGTAGGCCAGCCGATCGAGTTGAGTCAGACCATTGGCGACCCGCGCCCCATACTCCGCCGTGAAAAAACGCTTCATCAGCAGCAAGCCCCAACCATCGGGAAGGGAGTCGGCGAAGGCTCCATGAATGCCCAGGAACACTTGGCTATCGGGTTGCTGCGGCTTCTCGTCGAAGGTCAGTTGCGGCGACAGATTGAAGCCCCGGCTCAACCAGTCCTTGGCATAAGTGAAGTAGCAGCCCTGACGATTCCAGCTCAGTACCCCCACCTGCCGCCCATGCATGAAGACGCCCAACTCCTCGATCGGCTTGTACTTCTTGATGCCTGGCTCTGTCATCGGGTGCCCCTCTGGCGTTTTGAGTTTTGCAGCTCAAACAGCGTGTTTGGCGAAGGTGGCTTGAACAACGTGAGCAGCGGATCGAGCTCATCCAACGCCGCCGCAATCAGCACCATCGACTCGAGGGAAATGGCTCCCTGCAGCTCGAAACGCTTGATGGTCGAGGCCGGCACCCCGGATTTCTCAGCCAGGGTTTTGCGCGACAGGTTTTTTGACAACCTGAGGGCCTGTGCGTTTTTTCCGATCTCGGCCGTGATCTCGGACGGTGTGTACATAAAATGGGTAAGCGACATAAGGCTGCGTCTGCCTCCGACCTGTTGATCAATTACTCACACTATGGACTATATAAGCTCCACTAAAGGCAAAAAAAGCCAACAAGAGACATTATGTTATCCACAAAAATAGACTATCCACCGTCTGGAGTAAAAATTTGTCCAAGCCCTCCTCCATCGCCAACCCCACCTACGCTTAGGTAGGATGCCCGCATATTCCCCAGAGGTTCGCGTCATGTTCATCGGCGTTCTGCTGATCATCACCTGGCTGATCCTGCTCCTGCGCTACCCCGCCAAGGCCGTCCCGGTGTCCCTGGCCGCTGCCTGCGGCCTGGCGCTGGTGGCCGGCTGGGTGGTCTGGCTGGACAACCGCGAAGCCCAGCAGCTGGCCCGCCTGGAACTGCGCCTGACCTACGCCCCCGAACACTGCCCCGCCGACCGCCCGCTACAGGTCAAGCTCAACAACGGCAACAAAGTCCCCCTGACCGAACTGCGCTGGCGCGTCGCCGCCTACGCCCCGGGCGACACGGTCAACCTTGCCGACAACCAATACAGCGCCCCACGCTATCGCGGGCCCGGCGAATTGCAGGCCGGCGCCAGCTGGCAGGACTGCCTGCCCCTGCCACCGCTACGCCCGGGCTATCGCCCGCAAACCCTGGAGTTTCGCGCCGAGCGTTTACAGGGTAGTTTCTCTCGCTGATCCCCTTCCCATCGCCCAGCACAAGGACCGCGCCATGCCCGTAGCGTTGATCACCGGTTGTTCCAGCGGCATCGGCCGCGCCCTGGCGGATGCCTTCAAACAGGCCGGCTACACCGTCCTGCCCAGCGCCCGCAAGGCCGAGGACGTCGCCGCCCTGCAAGCCGCCGGCTTCCACGCGGTGCAGCTGGATGTGAATGACGGCGCGGCCCTGGCCGCCCTGGCCGAGGACATCAACCAGCAGCACGGCGGCCTCGATGTACTGATCAACAATGCCGGCTACGGCGCCATGGGCCCGCTGCTGGACGGTGGCGTGGAAGCCATGCAGCGCCAGTTCGAAACCAACGTGTTCGCAGTGGTCGGGGTGACCCGGGCGCTGTTCCCGGTGCTGCGCCGCAGCCGTGGCCTGGTGGTGAATATCGGCAGTGTGTCCGGGGTGCTGGTCACGCCATTTGCCGGCGCCTACTGCGCCTCGAAAGCCGCAGTGCACGCCTTGAGCGATGCCCTGCGCATGGAGCTGGCGCCGTTCGGCATCAAGGTCATGGAAGTGCAGCCCGGGGCCATCGCCTCCAGCTTTGCCAAGAACGCCGGGCATGAAGCCGAACAACTGCTCAACGAACAATCGCCCTGGTGGCCGCTGCGCGAGGGCATCCGCTCCCGGGCCAAGGCCTCCCAGGACAAGCCGACCCCGGCCAGCGAATTCGCCGCCGGCCTGCTCAAGGCCGTGCAACAACCCAACCCGCCGCGCCTGGTCCGCCTGGGCAACGGCAGCCGCGCCCTGCCGCTACTGGCCAACCTTTTGCCCAAGGGCTTGCTGGAGAAGGGGCTGATGAAGCGCTTCGGCCTGGCCGCCAAGCTCTGACCCTGCCGAGTCTTAACAACTCACCCGGCGCTTGTGCGTATCAGCCACGCGCCAGGACACGCCATGCCCTTGATCGATCCCCCAGAGACTAGCCATTGAACTGTCGTAGTGCCCTGCCGCTGGCCCTGTTCACCTTGCTGACCGGCTGCGAGCCCTCCTCGCCAGACGAAAAACTGGACCAGAGCCTGCCCAATCTCGGCCTGGAGCAGATCCTGCCCAAGGCCGAGGCCAATGCGTACTGCACGGCGGACATGGACAGCGAATTGCTGTTTGGCATCGGCCGCCTGCTGATCGATGAAGACCAGGAAACCCATGGTGTGCTGCGTACCCAGTTCGCCAGCGAAGCAGTGCAAATGGCCAGGAGCTGCCTGGCCATGGCCGCCCCCCGCTACACCCGCAGCCTTTGCAGCTTGGCCATGGTCACCGCCGAGCGCCCCAACGTCTATGCCAAAAGCGAGGCGTTCAACTACATCGCCTATGCCGCCAGGAGAAACGAAGGCTGCGCGCAGTGGGCGCTGTACGACATCTACAGCATCGGCAAATTGAAGCAGCCACCCGACAAGGCCCTGGCCATGGCCTGGTTCGAACGCTCGGCGCGGCACGGCGAACCTGAATCACAAGAGGAAATGCTCAACCAGAGCAAGAAGCAGAACACCCTGCCACGGGCCTATGCCTGGGCCAGGGTGCTGGGCGATGCCGAGAACATCGAGCCGCTGAAGCAGGCCATGAGCCCGGCACAAATCGCCGAAGGCGAGCAGCACTACCAGCAGCTACTCGCTCAGTTGCCACCGCTGGAGCTGCGCAAAAAGGCCGACCGCAAGGAGCTGATCGCCCTGCACATGGCCGACGTCTACATGAACCACCCCCAGGCATTCGAGGGCCTGTCGCCCTTGCAGCGCCGGCAGTTCATGGCCAACGTGGTGGATGCCCTGGAGCCCAATCCGGACTTCCAGAAGCGCCGCCAGCTCTACGCCTACGTACTGATTGCCCGGCAAACCAACCTCACGGGCCCCGCCGTGAACCTGTGGCAAGACCCGGCGCTGCACGCCCTGCTGGTCAATGAAAACCTCGGCCTGGAGGACACCGTAGCCCAGGGCCTGGCCATCCTGGCCAAGCGCAACCCCGACAACGCTGCGGCCGCAGGCCATTCAGAGGCCAAATAACATGCCCAGCGCCGCCAGGGCGCCAATGCTCATCAACGAAGCGAAGTACAAGTGGGTCCAGGTATCGGAGATCACCTCGGCGGGTTTGGTGGGGTTGTAGAAAACCCCCACCGTGTCGCCCACTTGTGTCTCGGGAAACTCGCTGTCGAAGGTGTGGGTCATCACGCTGCCGTCAGCGGTCACATAGGACACCGTTCTGGTGGAGTGATAGCTGTTACCGCTCTGCACCCCGACCATTCGTGATCGGGAAGCGCCGACCACCTGGGCCGTGGCATGGACACCGGTGAACCTGAGTGCAAAGAAATCCCAGCCCCACAAGAAGGCTCCCGCCGCACAGCAGAGCATCACCAGCCCCACCAGCACCTTGCCGACATAACGCACACCCGCACTCCTTGCTCATTCAAACCACCCACCCTGCACCAAGGCTCGGGGCGGGCGCCAACGTGCGCCGAATATAGAGATCCGCGTCTGCCCGAAGCCACTGCTTGGTAGCTGCCGATCGTTTCTGCTTTGCTCGGTAACCGACATGCCGGTGCACACGCAGTTCAGGTTGTACCCCGTCTCAATCCCAGTAGAATGCCCGCCCTTGAACCCCTGGGTTCATGCAGCATGGAATCGCTGGCGTCGCTCCTCAAGCACGGAACTGCTCACGCTCCCCTCCTTTGCCGTCCCTGGCTGATTTCATGCGCGACTTCTTTCATTCGCCGATCAGGGAATATCCATTGAAATTGTTCAACGCACTGCCACTGGCATTGGCTGTCCTGCTGGCGGCTTGCGCCACCACCGCTCCGGAAAACACCGAACCCAAAGTCCCCGACCTGAATGACACCTTGCCCAAGCTGACGCTGGACAGTGTCTTGCCCAAGGTGACACCTAACGAATACTGCAACCCGTCCATGGACGCCGATGTGCTGTACGGCGCCGGTTACAAGCTGGACGAGGCCGAGGACTACAAGAGCGCCAAGAGCTGCTTCGCCATGGCCGCGCCGCACTACACCCGGGCCTTCTGCTACCTGTCCACCACCACCGATCAGGAAACGGACAAGCCCAAGGCCGAGCGCAACCGCGAATCCTTCCACTACATCGCCTACTCGGCGTCGCAGAACGACTGGTGCGCCGAGTACGGCATGTACGCCACCTACTGGTTCGGCGACAAGGACATTCCCAAGGACCGCGAGCTGGCCCTGCGCTGGCTGGAGCGCTCGGCGCTGCACGGCAACCCGGAACCGCAACAGAACCTGGCCGACGCAGCCGAAGAGTCCGGCGACCTGGTGAAGGCCTATGCCTGGCTGAAGATCATCGACAACACCGAGGACACCAGCCAGCTGGATGCCTTGAAAGGCAAGATGAGCCCTGAGCAACTGGCCGAAGGCGAACAGCGCTTTGCCGACCTCAAGAAGCGCGTGACCAGCAAGCAGGTGATGTACGACGAGGCGCGGGATGAAGAGGTGGCGATTTTCTCGGCCGAGATCCACTTCGATCTCCCCGACCTGTTCAAGGGCATGACCACGGCCGAGCGCCAGGCCTTTGTCAAAGCCGCCATTGCCAAGGCCCGGGACAGCGGCCAGTTCAAGCTGCATTACGCGGTGACCCAGTACATCATCGTCTCGCGCCTGGCCCAACAGCGTTACCCCGGCGTCGATGTGCTGCAGAACCCGAAGCTCGTGGCCATTATCAACAACGTCAACGACGGCTTGGAAGCTGCGGCGAAGAAGTCCCTGGCGATCATGCAGAAAAGCTACAAGTAACCCGCCCTACCGCAGGAACCGGCTTGCCAGCCAAGAGGCCAGCAAGCCCGGTGCAGGGCTGAAGGCCGCTTTTGCTGGCCTGCAGCGCCTGCATGCAGCAGCCAGGGGCTATTGGGGCTCCTGGTTGACCACCACGGTGCAGGTGATGCCCGCCGCCAGCAGCACGCCCTCGGGCACCTCGTCGATATGGATGCGTACCGGCACCCGCTGGGCCAGGCGCACCCAGTTGAAGGTCGGGTTGACGTCGGCGATCAGCTCGCGGCTCTCGGGGTTGTCACGGTCGTAGATCCCGCGGGAAATGCTTTCCACATGGCCCTTGAGCACCTGGCCGCTCATCAACTGCATGTCGGCCTTATCGCCCACGCGCACGTGGGGCAGCTTGGTTTCCTCGAAGAAGCCGTAGACCCAGAACGAATTCATGTCCACCACCGCCATCTTCGCCTCGCCGATGCGCGCGTAGTCGCCACGGTGCACGTTGAGGTTGGTGACGTAGCCGTCCACCGCCGCCCGTACCTGGGTGCGCGCCAGGTTGAGCTCGGCGGCTTCCAGCTGGGCCTGGGCGTGCTGGTAGTCGGCCAGGGCCGAGTCGGCGATGTTGCCGGCGTCGTCGCGGTTTTCCTTGGAGATCACCAGGCTGTCCAGGTCGGCGCGGCGCCGGGCGTTGACCTTGCGCATCTCCCAGGTGGCCTTTTTCGAGGCCACCAGCGACTGCGCCTGCTTGACCGCGATCTGGTAGTGCTCGGGGTCGATCTGCATCAGCAAGTCGCCCTTGTGCACCAGCTGGTTGTCCTTGACTGGTACGTCCACCACCTCGCCGGTGACGTCGGCGGCGACGTTGATGACGTCGGCGCGCACTCGGCCATCGCGAGTCCAGGGGGTGTACATGTAGTGCTCCCACAGGGTACGGCCGATCCACAGGGCCAGGGCCAGCACGAGCAGGGTGGCGAGCAGGCTGAAGAACTTTTTCATTGCGGGGGTCTCAACGGTAGACAGTGAGCGCCATGGCGCCGAACAGACAGCAGAACAGGCTCAGGCGCAGCAGCGCCGGGTGCCAGAAGAAGCGATACAGGTCATAACCGGAGATGAACCGGTCCAGGGCCCAGGCCAGGGCCGCGGCGATGAAGAACATCAGGGTCATGGTCGGCATGTAAACGCCGTGGAAGGCGATTTCACGAGGCATGTGCAGGTCCTTGGGGTGCAGGCACCGCCGGCTTGGCCACGGCATAGGCCGCCAGCGGCGATTGCGGGTCGAGCAACGAAGTACGGATGAAATGCAGGTAGCTCTTCACCCGGCGCAGGGCCGAGGTGTCGAAGTGCGGGGCGAAGGGTTCATCAGTGGCCTGGACCCGGCTGATGGCATGGTCCACGGCGATCAGCCCGCGCTCCAGGTTGCTCTGGCTGGGTTGCAGGAACAGCCGCACCAGGGAGCGGCCCATGACCCGGATCGCCTGGCGCCAGGGCTGGGATTCGGCATAGGCCGGGTGCACCGGGAGGATCGCCTGCTCCTTGCGCAGCTCGATGATGGCGTGGCCAACCTCCAGCACCACGAACATCCAGCGCAGCAGCTCGCTCTGCACCTTGGGCTGGCCCACCGCCAGGCCATAGGCCTGGTGCAGCAGGTCACGGGTGCGGCTCTCGAAGCTCGACGCCAGGCCCTTGAGCTTGCCGCTGATGGCGTACACCACCTGGCCGCGCAGGTCCTGCTCCAGGCGGCGCCACAGCCAGCGGCTGTTGGGCGGCAGGATGATCGCCCCGGCCGCGGCGCAGACCAGCATGCCCATGACCATGGCGATGTAGTCGTTGATGAAGGTGTAGGGGTTGTAGATCGTCAGGTTGTCCGGCACCGAGCCGGTGCTGAAGAAGATCAGCAGGCCCAGGCCGACCCCGGCGTACTTGGGCCGCGAGGCCAGGAACGAGCCCAGCACGATCACCGGCGCCAAGGTCAGGCACAGCAGCGGGAAGCCGTCGAGCCAGGGAAACACGAAGAACATCTCGACGAACCCCACCAGGGCGCCGATGAAGGTGCCGCAGGCCATCTGGAATGCCATGCGCTTGGGGTTGGGGGTGGCGGCCGACAGGCCAATGGTGGCGGCTGCGATCAGGGTCATGGTGGCGCCACTGGGCCAGGCGGTGGCCACCCAGTAGCTGCCCAGCACCACCAGGACGAAGGCGGCGCGAATCCCCGAGGCGGCCGAGGCCAGCCAGTTGGTCTGTGGAGTGTAGGGCTCGTCCCAGCGCTCGCGCTCATGGCTGTGCTCGGCCAGGGAGGCGTGGGTCTGTGCATAGCTGTGCAGTTCGTCGACGAAGCGGTACAGCAGTTCGTAGGCGGTGTGGAAATCCAGCTGCTCGGCATCGCTGGGGGCGGTTTCCTGGAACGCCGCGCGCAGGCTGCGCACCCGTGCCGGCAACTCGCCTTTATAGGCCGCCAGCGCCGTGGCCAGGCGGGCCGCGTCGGGGCTGGTCAGGGCCCGGCCGGAGAACCCGTCCAGCAGCTCAGCCAGGTCGTAGAGCCCGGGCTTGATCGCCGCCACGACGTGATCGGTACCGCTGCTGCGCAGGCGCTCGAGCAACTGGTGCAGGGCGTTGAAGCGCGTGGTGATGCCCATGAACTCGCTGTTCAAGCGGCTCAGGCGACCGTTGCGCCGACGCATGTGCGGGTCTTCGAACACGGTGACGCTGCGCAGCCCTTCCAGGCCCACCGCCTCGGCGATGAAGCGCACGTTGCTGCTTTCAAAAATGTCGCGCTGACTGCGCCCACGCAACCCATCGGTGACGAACATCGCGAACACCCCGAAGCGCTGGTACAGGGCGTTGCGCATGGCGGCACTGGCGGTCTGTGGCAGGATCGCGGCGCTGACCAGGGTCGAGCAGAGAATCCCCAGGGAGATCTCCAGCACTCGCCAGACCGCCGCCATGAAGGCGCCTTCCGGGTGGGCCAGGGCCGGCAGGCCGACCATGGCCGCGGTGTAGCCGGCGAGGACGAAGCCATAGGCGCGGAAGTTGCGATAGCGCGCAGCGCCAGCCGAGCAGATACCGACCCAGATCGCCAGCGAACCCAGGAACAGCTCGGTGTTCTGGGCGAACAAGGCGATCAGCGCCACCATCACCGCCGAGCCGGCCAGGGTGCCGAGGAAGCGATAGAAGCTCTTGGCGAACACCTGGCCGCTCTGCGGCTGCATGACGATGAACACGGTGATCATCGCCGTGCGCGGCTGCGGCAACTCCAGGCGCATGGCCAGCCACAGGGTGAGGAACGCTGCCGCCAGGACCTTGAAGATATAGACCCAGGTCACGCCATCGCTGCGTGCCCAGTCGAAGAAACCCCGGCGCCACTCAAGGGAATACAGCCAGCGCAAGGGTGCGGGCAAGGAAGTCATCGAAACCTGCTTCAGTGATCAAAGACGGCCAGGGCCGCCGGGGTCTTGGGCGCTTGGATCTGTTTGTCAAAGGGCACGTCGCGACCGGCTTGCAGGCCACCGCCCAGGGCGGTCACCAGGTCGGCCTGGGCGGTCAGGCGCGCGGCCTGGACTTGCTGCTGCACGTGTTGCTGATGCAACAGCAGGGTCTGGGCATTGAGCACATTGAGGTAGTCGGTCAGGCCGCGCTGGAACGCCACGGTGGCCAGGTCGTAGGTCTTCTGCGCGGCGGCTACCGACTCGGCGGCGAACGACTGCTGCTTGTCCATGGACTCACGACGAATCAACTGGTCGGAAATGCCCTTGAGCGCATCCACCAGGGTCTGGTTGTACTTGGCCACGGCCAGGTCGTAGCCGGCCGAGGCTTCACCCAGTTGCGAACGCAGGCGCCCACCATCGAAGATCGGCAGGCTGATGGCCGGGCCGACGTTGTAGTTGAGCTTCTTGCCGGTGAGGAACTCCAGGGCCCCGCCGCCGGTGGCCATGAAGCCGATGCTGCCCACCAGGTCGACGTTGGGATAGAAACCGGCATGGGCCACATCGATGCCCCGGGCCTGGGCCGCCACCTGCCAACGGCTGGCCACCACGTCCGGGCGCTGGCCCAGGAGCTCGGCGGGCAGGGCCGACGGCAGTTTCAGCGCCGCGCCCAGGACCAGGCTCGGCCGTTGCAACTGCGCGCCCTCCCCCGGCCCCTTGCCGGCCAGGGCCGCCAGCTGGTTGCGGGCCAGGGCGATTTCTTCATCCAGGGCGTCGATCTGGCGATGGGTTTCCGGCAGCGGTGCTTCGGCCTGGCTGACCTCGAAATGCGTGCCGATGCCAGCGTCCAGGCGCCGCTGCGCCAGCTCGAGGATCTGTTGCTGCTGCTTGAGGGTGGCCAGGGCGATATCGCGCTGGGCGAAGTGCAGGGACAGCTGGATATAGCTGCGCACCACGTTATTCACCAGCTCCAGCTGGGCCAGGCGGGCCTCGGCCACGCTCATGTGGGCCAGGTCCACGGCGCGCTCGGTGGCGTTGCTTTCCCGGCCCCACAGGTCCAGCGCATAGCTGAAGCCCAGGGCGGCGTTGTTGTCCCAGGTGGTGCTGTTGGACAGCGCCCCGGGGCCGTAGAACGGGTCGGTGGGCCAGTTGTGGCGCTTGAGGGTGGCATCGCCCTTGACCTGCAGCGACTCGGCCGACTCGGCGATGCCGGCCATGGCCTTGGCCTGGCGCACCCGGGCAGCGGCCATGGCCATGCTCGGGCTGCCTTGTATGGCCAGGTCGATCCAACGGTTGAGCTGCGGGTCGCCATAGGCCTGCCACCACTGGGCACTGGGCCAGCGGGCATCCCGCGCGGCGCTCTGGATCGCCTCGTCGGTGGCCAATGTATTAGCGGGAAGTGTCTTGCCTTGTGGGGCAATGCCTCCGGTTCCGATGCAGCCGCTGATTGCTAACGATAAAGCCCAAACACTGAGGGTCTTGAACCCTCTGCTGATGCGACGCGGCACTGCTGCGAATTCCTGAGATCGAGGGGGATGGCAAATCTCTCGCAGGTGCCGGCTGGCCAACGGTCCAGGCCCGGATATCGGGTCGGACGGCGCTTCGTCGGCAAGGCTCCTGCGGATCGGCGCAATTCTAGGGGGCGGCCGGTTCGGCGATAAGCTGGGATTCCTGTGAATCTTTGTTACCGTAAACGCGATAATCCCTTGGTCGTATCCCCAGACGCCTGTAAAAACAGAAACTTCGTGTCACAATTTGCAATCTCCTTTGAGAGCACCCCATGGACACCTTGCAAAACATGCGTGCCTTCAGTTGTGTCGCCGAAGCCGGCAGCTTCACTGCCGCTGCCGTGCAACTGGACACCACCACGGCCAACGTCTCGCGCGCCGTCTCCAATCTCGAGGCGCACCTGCAAACCCGCTTGCTCAACCGCACCACCCGGCGTATCGCCCTGACCGAGGCCGGCAAGCGCTACCTGCTGCGCTGCGAGCAGATCCTGGCCTACGTCGAGGAAGCCGAGGCCGAGGCCAGCGACGCCCATGCCCGCCCCGCCGGGCAGTTGAAAGTGCACACCATGACCGGCATCGGCCAGCACTTCGTGATCGACGCTATCGCCCGCTATCGCAAGTCGCACCCGGACGTGACCTTCGACCTGACCATGGCCAACCGCGTGCCGGATCTGCTGGACGAGGGCTACGACGTGTCCATCGTCCTGGCCAGCGAACTGCCCGACTCGGGGTTCGTGTCCCAGCGCCTGGGGATCACCTACAGCATCGTCTGCGCCTCGCCGGCCTACGTGAAGGCCAATGGTTGCGCGCAAAAGCCCAGCGACCTGTTGAACCATGCCTGCCTGCGCCTGGTGAGCCCGGTGATTCCCCTGGAGAAATGGCTGTTCGACGGACCCGAAGGCCAGGAGATGGTCACCATCAACAGCTCGCCGTTCCTGGTGAACTCCGCCGATGCCATGAAGACCGCGATCATCAGCGGCATGGGGGTCGGGGTGCTGCCGGTGTACGCCGCCATCGAGGGCCTGCGCAACGGCACCCTGGTGCGGGTGATGCCCAAGTACCGCTCCCAGGAACTGAACCTGTACGCCATCTACCCGTCGCGCCAGTACCTGGATGCCAAGATCAAGACCTGGGTCGAGTACCTGCGAGGTTCGCTGCCGGAGATCCTCGCGGCCAACCAGACCGAGCTGGCCTCCTATGAACTAAGCGGCACCCTGGCCGGTACCCGCCACGGCAAGTGAACAGCCCGCCCCGGGGCCGTTATCAGCGCCAGAAAAAGCCCATGGATCGGGCTGTTTGATGTTAGCTTGCTTGGCATTTCCGCCTGCCTGACGAGCCTGCCTGCAATGAAAAAGACTGTACTTGCCTTCAGCCGCATCACTGCCCAGATGACCGAACGCCTGCAACAGGACTTCGAGGTCATCGTGCCCAACCCCAAGCAGGGGGATATCGCCGCCCAGTTCAACGAAGCCCTGCCCCGGGCCCATGGCCTGATCGGTGTCGGCCGCAAGTTGGGCCGCGCGCAGCTCGAGCACGCCACGCAACTGGAAGTGGTGTCGAGCATCTCGGTGGGCTACGACAACTACGACCTGGACTACTTCAACGAACGTGGGCTGATGCTCACCAACACCCCTGACGTGCTCACCGAAAGCACCGCCGACCTGGCCTTCGCCCTGCTCATGGGCAGCGCCCGCCGGGTCGCCGAGCTGGACGCCTGGACCAAGGCCGGGCAGTGGCAGGCCAGCGTCGGCCCGGCGCTGTTCGGCTGCGATGTGCACGGCAAGACCCTGGGGATCGTCGGCATGGGCAATATCGGCGCGGCCATCGCCCGCCGTGGACGCCTGGGCTTCGGCATGCCGATCCTCTATAGCGGCAACAGCCGCAAGGCCGCCCTGGAACAGGAGCTCGGCGCGCAGTACCGCAGCCTCGAGCAGTTGCTGGCCGAGGCCGACTTCGTCTGCCTGGTGGTGCCGCTGAGCGAGCAGACCCGGCACCTGATCGGCCAGCGCGAACTGGCGTTGATGAAGCCCAGCGCGATCCTGGTGAACATTTCCCGTGGCCCGGTGGTGGACGAGCCGGCGCTGGTCCAAGCCCTGCAGAACGGCCAGATTCGTGGTGCCGGTCTGGATGTGTACGAAAAGGAACCGCTGGCGCAGTCGCCGCTGTTCCAGCTCAAGAACGCCCTGACCCTGCCGCACGTCGGCTCGGCCACCGGCGAGACCCGCGACGCCATGGCCGAGCGCGCCATGAGCAACCTGCGCAGTGCCCTGTTGGGCCAGCGCCCCCAGGACCTGGTCAACCCCCAGGTGTGGAAGGCCCAGTAACTGCCGGCAAACGATACCCCCGGCCCACTTCGCGCCCACAACCGCATAGCCAGGCACAGCCGGCGGGCGATGAACGAAAACCTGCGCCACCAGTCAGATGGCCAAGCCCGCTTGGCCAACCTGCCCTGCCAAGGCAATGCCCGCAGGCTGGCCACTGTCTCAGAGAGATCCTGCATGAAGTTGAAATATCTACTCCTGGCCCCGGCGTTCTTCCTCGCGGCCTGCGATCAGCAATCACCAGCACAGGCGACCAGCGCCACGGCCAAGTCGCCGCTGATAGTGGCCCTGGAGTCCATGGGCAGCCACTTCCAGCAAGAACCCAGCAACGTGATGGTGAATCAGAAAGTCACCGGCGAGTCCCCGACCGAGGCGGTGGTCGAGATCGAGGAGTCAGGGTTGCTGGATGACTCGGTGTTCGCGCAAAAGACAATATTCAACCTGTCCATCGAGAACGAGCGCTGGACCGTGACCGACAAGACGACCCAGGTGAAATGCTACCCGGGCCGGGGCCATCAGGACTATGGGTCCGATCCTTGCCAGTAACGCTCCCACCGACGTGATCGCCCTCCGCCGGCAGCGACAGGCCGGCGTGGAGAATCAGGCCAACTTCCCGGGAATTGCCGCCAAGGCCCTGGGTTTGCGAAACACCAGCACGTTGCCCAACATCACCAGCACCAGGCCGGCCAGGGCCGGGGCGGTCCACTGGTAGCCTTCCACCACCGCCGAGACGTTCAGCGCCACCACCGGAAACAGCACGGTGCAATAGGCCGCCCGCTCCGGTCCCATGCGCCCCACCAGGGTCAGGTAGGCGGTGAAGCCGATCACCGAGCCGGGAATCACCAGGTACAGCAGCGAGCCGATGTAGCGCGTGCTCCATTCCACATCGAAGGCGATGCCCTGGGCCAGGCAGTACAGCGCCAGCATCGTCGCCCCGTAGGCCATGCCCCAGGCGTTGGTGGTCATGGGCTTGAGCCCGGCCTTCTGCTGCAGGCTGGAGAGCATGTTGCCGGCCGAGAAACACAGGGTGCCCAACAGGCCCAGCCCCAGGCCGAGCAGGGTTTGCGGGCTGGCGCTATGGCCCACCAGCTCCGGCCAGAACAGCAGCCCCAGCCCCAGCAGGCCCAGGCCGCCACCGAGCAGCACATTGCGGGCGATCTTCTGGCCGAAGAACAACCGCGCATTGAGGGCGTTCCACAAGGTCGCGGTGGAGAACACCACGGCCACCAGGCCAGTGGGCACCCACTGGCTGGCATGCAGGAAGCACATGAAGTTGAGGCAGAACAGGCACAGGCCCTGGGCCAGGCAGATCAGGTGGGCGCGGCGGTTCATCGCCTGCAGCTTGCCGCTGACCAGGAGCAGGACGAACAGCACCAGCGCCGCCAGGGCGAAGCGATAGACGATGGACACCGGAATCGCCACCACGCCCAACTGCAGCTTCAGGGCGATCCAGGTGGTGCCCCAGATCAGCACGGTCAACAAGTACAACGACAGGTTCATGGCACGGCTCCTCGTATAAGGAACACAGTCTCGCGCCCGACAAGCAGCCTGCGCTTGCACAAACTTGCGGTTTTTATCGGCAACCGGCTGGCAGCTCGGACGCGACGGAGTAGGATGCGCAACATCGGCACACGAACCTCGCGATTCGACCATCATGTCCGCACTGGATAGCCTGCAAGTCTTCCAAGCCCTGAACCGCTCGCCCAACGCGCGCCTGGAGCACAGCGCCGAACTGGGGGACGGCTTGTGGGCGGCCATGTGGAGCAACCATCACGACGCCCAGGAATACGCCGCGCCGAGCCACCATACCCTGTCCTGCTACATCGCCGGCGGCACCGGTACCTTCCGCCGCGATCGGCCCGGGACCATGGGCGGCCCGGGCAAGCTGTGCATCCTGCCCGCCGAGCACCAGTCGGCCTGGGTGATCAATGGCGACATTCGCCTGGCCCACGTGTACTTCAGCCCACAACAGTTCGCCCTGGGCTGCGTCACCCTGCTGGACCGCGAACCCCGGGAGATGCAACTGCGCGAGAGCGTGTTCCTCGACGACCCGCAGCAGACCCGGCACTTCCAGCAACTGATCCAATTGAACTGGGACGAGCCCGGCGAACGCCTGCTGACCAGCAGCCTGGCCCACGAGATGCTCGGCCACACCTTGCTCAACCAGGCTGGCCTGCGCCAGGGCTTGCGCCTCAAGGGCGGCCTGGCCGCCCACCAAAGGCGCCTGCTGGCGGACTACATCGACAGCCAGCTCGACACGCCCCTGAGCCTGGGGCAACTGGCCGGCCTGTGCGCCCTCTCCGAATACCACTTCGCGCGGATGTTCCGCGAAAGCTTCGGCCTGCCGCCGCACCAATATGTGCTGGCCCGGCGCCTGGAGCGGGCCCGCCTGCTGTTGCGCAGCAGCACCCGGCCCCTGGGGGACATCGCCCTGGCCTGCGGCTTCGCCAGCGCCAGCCACTTCACCAACCGCTTCCGCCAGGCCCTGGGCGGCACCCCGGGGGAATACCGCCAGGCTTTCGCCGGCTGACCCCGGCCTCAGGGCGCCAGGGTCAGGACACTGAAGGTATTGGCATGGAACAACGGGTCCGGCTTCGGCTCATCCGGGGTCGGCGCCGGTTGAGTGAAGTCCATCGCTGCCAGGTAGACCTTCCGGCTACGCGGGTCGAACGCCATGTTATAGGCCATGGGTTGGGTGCTGACGCTGCCCAGCGCCTGATAGTGGTCGGCATCGAGCTGGGTGATCAGGCTGAGGTTGGCATCCACCCCGCTGGCCACCAGCACGCGCCGGGACTGCGGGTCGTAGGCCAGGGCGTTGACGTCCCGGGTGATCGGCAGGCTGGCCTTGAGCGCGCCGTTGTCGCGATCGAGCACCAGCAACCGCGGTTGTTCGCCGCGGCAGGCGAGGAACAACCGCGCACGCTGCTCATCCTGGGCCAGGGCACTGGGCCGCTGGCAATCGGGATACTGCCAGCGATCCAGGACCTCAAAGCTGCTGGACGACAACCGCGCCAGCACACCTTCGTCGCGCATCGGCAAGAAGAAGCTGCCATCGCCCTTGAGCAGCAGCGGGTCGATCTTCTTCACCGCCAGGTCATGGGCGGCGACGATCCGCTCCTGCTGCGGATCGAAGACGAACAGCGTCGAGCGATCGGCCCGGCGCCCGCTGACGATGATCACCTGGCCGGTTTTCGGCTCGTACACCGCGCTGTTGAGGTTGCTCTGGGTCACGGCGATACGCTTGAGCGGCTTGAGTGTGGATAACTGCACCACGCCCAGGCTGCCATCGGTATTGAGCACCAGCACCCGGTCCAGTTCGGGCACGAACACCACGCCATTGGCCCCCGCCGACTGCTCCAGGGTCCGCAGCGGGCGCTGCTTGTCCACATCGAACACACTCAGGCCGTTGTCACGCCGGGCCAGGAACAGGTACGGCCGGACCGGGTCCAGGGCGATGAAGCCCCAGCTCGAACCGGCGCCCGGCAACAGCGCCTGGTGTTCACGGTGATACCAGCGGGCATCGTCCGCCGCGCCCTCGGGCTGCGCCGCCAGGGCCAGGTGGCAGAAGCCCAGGGCCAGGAACCACAGGTGACGGATCTTCATCAGAACTCCAGGGTGCTGGACAGCGACACTTGGCGTGAATCGCCCAGGGAGACGAAGTACTTGCTCACCGAGGAGGTGTAGTAAGTCTTGTCGAACAGGTTCTTCACGTTGAGCTGGAACTTGACCTTCTGCCCTTCGAGCTTGGTGTCGTAGGTGGCGAAGGCGTCGGCCACGGTGTAGCCCGGCAGGTCGAAGCTGTTGGGCGCATCGCCGGCGCGCTCGCCGACATAACGGGCACCGGCACCGACCCGCAGGCGATCGCCGCCCAGCAGGCTGCCGAAGTCGTAGACCGCCGACAGCGAGCCGCTGTTCTTGGCCACGTTCTGCAACTGCTTGCCCTTGTACTGGGTGTCCTTGGTCACTTCGGCATCGGTGTAGGCATAGCTGCCGATCAGGCTCCACTGGTCAGTGAGCTGGCCGGTCAGGTCCAGCTCCAGGCCCTTGGAGTGCACCTCGCCGGCCACGCTGGTGACCGTCTCGGTGGCCGTGGCGGTGGATACCAGCACGTTGCGCTTGGTGATGTCGAACAGCGCCGCGCTGGCGGTGATGCGCCCGGGAATATCAAGCTTGGCCCCCAGCTCCCAGGACTTGGCTTCTTCAGGCTCGATGGAGCCATCCAGCACCGCGGTGCCACCGGCCAGCTGGGCGATGCTGGAGTTGGGCTTGAACGATTCGGTGTAGCTGCCATAGAACGACAGCTGGTCGGTGTAGCGATACACCAGGCCGGCACGGGGCACGAACTTCTGCCCGTTGCTGTTGGTGTTGGCATGGAACGGCCGGCCCTTGCCGGCGTACTGGTCGTACTCCTGGAAGCGTCCGCCACCCACCAGGATCCACTGGTCGGTGAGGTGGATGGCGTCCTGGAAGAACAGCGAATCGCTGCGCAGCAGGTCGGTCTGGTCGCTGTCCGGGGCGCTGACGTTAGTGCCCGCCACCTGCTGGCCATACACCGGGTTGCGGTAGTTGAAACTGGTGTTCTTGCCGCGGATCAGGTCGGCGCGATAGATCTTGCGGTACTCGTCGTCTAGGCCGAACACCAGGTCGTGCTGCATGCCGACCAGCTGCACCTTGCCTTCGAGGCTGGCGGTGGCATAGCGGTCGGTGGTCAGGGCGCCCTGGGTGCCGTCCATGGTCCGGGTCAGGGTGCCGTTGGCATTCACCGCGGTCAGGCGCACCTGGCTGGCGTCGTAGGTCTCGCGGTTCCAGCTGTAGCCAAAGTGGGCTTTCCAGTCGTCGCCAAGTTCGTGGTCGACCTCGAAGCGGTACAGGTCCGAGCGGCCCTCCATGTTGTTGAACGGCTCGTCCAGGCGCCGGGTGGCCGGGATGTCCAGTGGATGATTGGTCTTGGGATCGATGGCCGTGCCACGGTCGAACGGGGTCAGGAACTCGCGATGCTCGTAGGCCAGCAAGACCTTGGTGCGCTCGCCATACCAGGCCAGGGACGGCGCCACCAGGGATTCGCGATGGGTGCCGAAGTTGCGCCAGTAGTCTTCGTCCTCATGATCGACGATCAAGCGATAGGCCAACCCGGAATCGCCGATCGGCCCGGTGGTGTCGAGGCTGCCGCCGCTGCCGTTCTTGCCCGAGCCGTAGGTCGAGCCGCGAACGGTCAGCGCTGTGGATGGCTGCAGTTCGGGCTTCTTGCTGACCACGTTGATCACCCCGCCCGGGTCCTGGATGCCGTAGAGCAGCGATGACGGCCCCTTGAGCACTTCGACCCGCTCGGCCGTGGCGTTCAGGGCGCGGCCCTGCACCACCGGCATGCTGTCGCGCATGATCGAGCCGTTGCGGTTGTCGCCAAAACCCCGCAGCAGCACCGCATCCTGGGTGCCGCCCAGGGTGTTGGTCTGGGTGATGCCGCTGACGTTCTTCAGCGCGTCGTCCAGGTTGCGCGGGGTCTGGTCCTTCAGGACCTGGGCCGGGACCACGTTGATGATCTGCGGGATCTCCTGGGTCAGCGCCTGGCTGCGCGCCACCGAGGTGGTGGCCGGTGGCTGGTAGCTGGTGCTGTCGTCCGGGCCCTGGGCGGTGACGCTGGTAGCACCCAGGTTCAAGCCGGCGCCTTGGGGCAGCGGTTCGAGGACCAGGGTGTGGGCATCGCTGCGCCGGTAAGTAAACCCGGAACCGCCCAGCAGGCGCTGCAAGGCCTGTTCGGCCCCGAACTGGCCTTGCAGCGCCGGCGCCTGGACGCCATAGGGCGTATCGGTGGTGTAGACCACGCTGATACCGGTGACCCGGGTGAAATCACTCAGGGCCTGGGGCAGTGGCTTGGCCGCGATGGCGAAATTGAACAGCGTGTTGTGCTGGGCACTGCCGGATTCGGCTGCCAGGGCCACGCCCAGGGGCAACAGCGCCAACCCCGACACCATCAGCGCGGATGCACCGAACCACCGTTTTACCGAAGCGTTTACCGCCGAACTTGCCCTGGACTTCATGCTTGAGACTCGTGTGTAGGAGCGCCATGAATGCGAATTAGTCGCACTTTCAAGCAGTACACGGATGTCGAGGACAAAGACCTCAGCAATTTTTTGAAAATATTTTCCGACGCGTTGGCGTGAGTCGACGAGCGGACCTGGCAAACCGGATCTACGGCCGCTGCGCGCCCGGGCGCAGCCTGCGGCAGCGGCTACACGAAGCGAGCGAACGCACGCACCTGTAGCCGCTGCTGAGCCCGCGAAGCTGCGACAAGGTCCGCAGGACCTTCAACGCCCGAGCGGCCAACACCAATCGGTGGCCGCCCGGATGCCTCAGTTGCTGCGCTGGATACGTCCGGCGCTGGTGGCGGACCCTACCGGCTTGCCCTGGCGATCCATGTCACCGACGTAGCGCAACATGGCGTCCAGGTCGCTGATTCCCAGGTCGCTGCGGTTGATGCCGCTCTTGAACAGGCTGAAACGGTCACCGCCATCGGCCAAAAAGCCGTTCATCACCAGCCGGTAACTGGCATCGGCGCGCAGCGGCTGGCCGTCGAGGCGGATGCTGCCAGGCACCACGCGACTGTCCACCGGGCGCTTGGCATCCCAGCGATAGCTGAAACCCCGGGACACTTGCAGGATGTTCGCGTCCTCGGTGCCCTTCCACTGCTGGTTGAGCAGTTGCTCGATCTGCTGGCCGGTAAGGTCGAAGGCGATCAGGTTGTTGTTGAACGGCTGCAAGGTCGCCAACTGTCCATAGTTGATCTTGCTTTGCCCCGGCTCCAGGGCCAGGTCGCTGCGGATGCCGCCATTGTTCATGAAGGCGATCCGCGCGCCGTTGGCCTGGCCGCCGGCCAGATGGGCGTCGGCGATCAGATCGCCCAAGGGCATCTCTCCTGCGGCATCGGTGCGACGAGAAATCGGCGAAGCCGCAATCGCCCCCACGGGCTTGAGCAAGACCTGGTTACTCCGCGCCTCGACGTCCTGCTGCAGGCGGGCCAGAGCCGGGTCCTGTGGATAACGCGCCGGATCGGCCACAAGGTTGAGCGCCTGGATGCTTGTCACGCGATGCTGGCCTGGAGTCACCTGCAGGGTCAGGTGAGTCAGCAGGTGGCCGTAGGAGTTGCCCTGGGTCACCAGCAACGGTCCGACCTTGCACAGGTAGCCCTGGTGCGAGTGGGCGCTGATCAGGACGTCCACCGCCGGATCGAGGCGCTTGGCGACATCGACGATGTCGCCGCTCAGTTGCGAACAATCCGGCTTGTCGAACGGTTCAGGGGTCGAGCCGCCCTGGTGCACCACGGCGACGATGGCATTGGCCCCCTGGGCCTTGAGCTCGGGAATGAGCTTGTTGATGGAGTCGGCCTCATCCGCCACCTGCAGGCCACGCATGCCCTTGGCGCTGACCACCGAAGCCACGTCACGCAATACCGCGCCGACGAAAGCCACCTTGACCCCATGCACTTGTTCGATGCGGTAGGCCGGCAGCAGCGGCTTGCCGGTATCGCTGTCCATCAGGTTGGCCGCCAGGTAGGGAAAGCCAGCGCCTGGATAGTCCGGGCGGAACTGGCAGGCCTTGTCCGGCCGCGACGACTGGCAGCCACCGTTGAGCTGGCGCAGGAACTCGGCCTTGCCGTTGTCCAGTTCATGGTTGCCAATGGCGCTGAGCTTCATGCCCATCTGGCGCAGGGCATCCAGGGTCGGCTCGTCGGCCCACATGGCCGACAAGGGTGGGCTGCCACCGACCAGGTCGCCGGCGCCGATAAACAGCAACTGGGGGTCTTGCTGGCGCAACTGGTCGAGCATGCCGCCCAGGGTGGCCACACCACCGGCTTGGAGCTTGCGCACGCCGCCTGGGGCGCTCGGATCCTTGAAGCTGAAGGGGTTGGCTTGCAGGTAACCGTGCAGGTCGTTGATGGCGACGATGTTCACCGCCACTGGCTGCGGCTCATGGGAGAGCGAACTGCAACCGGCCAGGGCGACCAGGGCGAGAGTCAGTGCCCCCAGCAACCGGGGCATGGGACGAGGACGCGACATGGAAAAAGTCCTTGTATTGTCGGCAAGAAAAAGCCGCCGGCGAAGGCAGCGATCAGTCGGCGAAGGGTACTGGAAACAGCACCGGTTTCATCGTCGATCGCAGCCCGCACCCGCGGCTACCGGTCAGGCCATCAGGCAGGTTGCAGGCTGCCGTGGACCACTTGTGGAGCTGGCGGCGCCTTCAGGGCAGTGCCCATGCCGGCGCGCAGCAGCAGGATCTTCAGGTGGTCGGTAATGCGCTCGACCCGATCCTGGAAGTGGTTGTGGAAGATCATGCTGCCCAGGGCAATGGCGATACCCAGGGCCGTGGCGTACAGCGCGGTGCCGATGCCCTTGGAGACTTCACCCGGGTCGGAGACACCGGTCTCGGCCAGGGCCTTGAAGGTGTCGATGATCCCCAGGATGGTCCCCAGCAGGCCCAGCAACGGCGCCGCAGTGACCACCGTCTCCAGCAACCACAGGCCATGCATCAGCTTGCTGCGGGTGGCGATGTAGATCGACTCGCTGAGGTCTTCCAGGTCCTTGTGGCTGGCCAGCCCCTGCTTGTGGGCGAACAGTTCGGCGACCATCTCCAGCGGCAGGCTGTTGCGCTCGCGCAGCTGCGCCGGCAGGTCGTCGACGCTGTGCATCTTCGGGTTGAGCACGGTCTCCAGTTTCTTCGCCTGGCGCAGGCTGAAGCTGAAGTAGATACCCCGCTCCACCGCGATGAAGGCGGCGATCGCGGCGGCGCCGTACATGGTGTAGAAGGTGATGTCGTGCAGCAGATTCATGTCCATCGTCATGTCCTCTTGTGCCTGAAACGAATCAGAACGCAGCTTCCAGGGAGACCATCGCGGTCCGCTCCTCGCCGACGTTGTAGTAGGCGGTGCTCGGTGCCAGGCCATTGGTCTTCACCGAGTTGAACGACACGGTGCGGGTCGAGGCCAGGTATTCCTTGTCGAACACGTTGAGCATCGAGAAACGCAGGGTCGCGGACTTCAGCACCTTCTTGTCCACCGGCAGGTGGATACCGGCGTTGAGGTCGAACACGGTGCGCCCGGAGATCTTCTCGTCGTTGGTCAGGTCGCCGTAGAACGCACCGACGTACTTGCCGACGACGTTGCCGTAGTAGCGCGAGTCGTCGTAGCCCAGGCTCAGGTTGAACATGTTCTCCGGCACGTTGACCAGTTGCTTGCCGGAGGTCGGCAGCAGCACGTTCTTGTTGGTCAGGTCGTCCATCTGTTCGGACTTGGTGTAGGTGTACGAGGCGTAGTAGTTGAAGTTGTGCGGCAGCAGCCCGCTCCACTCCAGCTCCAGGCCGCGGTTCTTCACCTCGCCGACGTTGGCCACCACGTAGTCGCCGTTGAGGTCGGTGGTGGAGATCTGCCGGTCCTTGAAGGTGATGTAGAACAGCGTCGCGCTCAGGGCCATGTTGTCTTCGCTGTAGCGCCAGCCCAGTTCCTGGTTCCAGCTCAGCTCGGGTTTCAGGCTGATGGAGTCGCCCTTGTTGTAGAGCACGTAGTTGGGCGGCGTGCGCATGTTGCGGGTGACGTTGTAGAACGCCTGGTTGTTCGGGTCGATCTGGTACTTGGCGTTGAAGCTGGGCAGGAACTCGTGATAGCGGACATTACGCTTTTCCGGCTTGTCGGTCAGGCTGCCGAGGTTGTTGCCGTCACGCTCCACATGCTGGTACGCCAGGGCCCCGGTCAGGGTCAGGTCCGGGGTCGCCTGCCAGGTGTCTTGCACCCAGAGCTTCTGCGCCGGGGTCACGGTGTACTGGTGCCGGCCCTGGACCGTAGCGCCATTGCGATCCACCAGTTGGTCGGAACCGTTGTAGTCGCCCCAGACGTTCTCGGGCGCGCCATTGCCCTTGATGCCGATGAAGGGCTGGGTCTGGCGCTGGCGGGCACGCTCGTACCAGTAGCCGAAGTCCAGGCTGTGCTCTTCGTTGAGGTCCCACTTGAGCTTGGTGGTCATCCCCGGGCGCCAGGTCTCGGTCCAGGAGGGCCGGTAGTAGCTGCCGCTGGGCAGCCCCCTCAGGTCATAGTTGCCGGCCTTGCTGGAAGAGCTGGACAAGGTCGTGGCGGTCTGGCCGCTGAAGCTGCCGCCGTTGGACCATACGTAGTACGGGTTGAAGGTCAGGCTCAGGTCGTCACGCAGCTGGAAGCGCTGGGTCACCGAGGCGGTCAGGCTTTCAAAGGGGTTGCGGTTGAGCTTGTAGGACTGGGACACGCTACCGTTCTTGAACACGGTGCTTTCCGAGTAGTCCACGCGCCGGCCCTGGGTTTGGAACTGGGCCTTGCTGACGCTGTTGTAGTTGTAGTTCTCCTGCTTGTTGTACTTGAAGATGGCGTTGGTGGAGTTGCCATTGCCGTCTTCGAACAAGGTGTTCCACTCCACCTTGTCGGCACGCAGGGTGCCCTTGCCCTTCCACTTGTCGCCTTCGGTATGAGAGGCCGAGACCCAGGTCTTGAAGCCTCCCAGGTCGCCGGTGTTCAGCCGAGCGAAGGATTTGCGCAGGTTGTTCGAGCCCACCGACTGCTTGACGAACACACCAAAATCCTTGGTCGGGCGCATGCTCACCAGGCCGATGTTGCCACCGCTGGAACCGATGTGCGGGCCATCGGCCTCGGAGGAGCCCTGGGTGACGAACACTTCGCTGAAGTTTTCCGAGTCGCCCATCAGGTTCGGATAGATGGCGTAGTCACCCGAGTCGTTGATCGGGAAGCCATCGGAAGAAAGGCCCACCTGGTCGGAGTTCATCCCGCGCATGGTGAAGCTGGTGCCGCTCAGGCCCGTGGCATCGCTGCTGGAGACGTTGATCCCCGGGGTGTACTTGAGCTTGTCCACGGCGTTGGCAGTGGGCGCCATCTGGTCCATGGCTTCCTTGGTCACGGTGGAGCGCGCCTTGGCGCTTTCTTCCTTGATCATGTGGCCATTGCCCAGGGACTGTTTGCCGGCAACGTTCACCGCACCGACGTCCACGGTATCGTCGGCCAGAACCAATGGCGCAAAACTGCCCAGGCCCGATGCCAGAAGCAGGGCATAAAGTTTATTGATCTTCACGGGTCAATCCCTTGCTTACAACTTTCGTTAATAGGTGATGGGTTATTCCACGTTGTAACTAAAGGTCGCGGTGAACCGTTGCTTGTTCTTGCCCGAGAAGGCGTCCGCCGGGAATGGCGAGACCTTTTCCACGCGGCGCAAACTGGTTTGCGCGGCACGGTTGAGCAACATGTTCGGCGCCTTGTTTTCGATGCCACTGTCGAGCACGTTGCCGGCCCGATCGACTTCCAGCCAGATCACCACATCGCCCTGGGGACGCTGCAACGAGGCCTCGCGGCCGCTGGGGTATTGCTTGTGCTTTTCCAGTTCCTTGCGCAAAGCAGCGGTGTACAGGCTTTCCTTGATGGCACTGGCTGGCGCCGCGGATGCGGGGGCCGGTGCGGGGGCCGGTGTCGCCACCGGTGGTTTTGGCGCCTCGGCCACGGCGGGCTGCGGCGTCGGGGTGCTCTTGGCCACCTGTGCCGGGGCCGGTTTAGGCGCCACGGGCTTGGCGGGCTCGGGCTTGGCCACCAGCGGCTTGGGCACCATGGGCTTGGGCTTGACCACCGGCTTGGGCTTGGGCGGCTCGATCACCAGGGGTTCTTCATCCGGGACCACCACCGGCGGCTCGGGCTCGATGGGCAACGGCTCCGGTTCGGGCGGTGGCGGCTCGGCCGCGGCCAACAGCTCGCTGGCATCCACCAGGACCACTTCCACGGTGCTTTCGTCATACACCGGCGTGATCTGCAACTGCTGCAACTGGCTGCTGTAGATCACCAGCAACAGAAGGCCGGCCGGCAGCAGGCACGCCAGCAGCTTGCGGGTTCGATAGAGACTGAACATGGCGTCAGGACTTGCGTGTGGCGATGGAGACGGACGAGAAACCATTGCCCTTGAGCAGGTCCATCACCGAGACCAGGCGCTTGACCTCAACACCCTGGTCGCTATTGATGATGATCACCAGCTTTTCGCTGCCGGTGTTGAGCACCTTGAGTTGTGCCAGCAGCGCACCTTCATCCAGGTCCTGGCCATCGAGTTGCAGGCGTTCCTGCAGGCCCAGGGTGATGACCGCCTTGTTTTGCGGTTTCAACTGTTGCGCGGTGCTGGCGACCGGCAACTGCGTCTTGATCCCCACGGCCGGGATCACGTTGAGACTGATGAGTACGAAGAACACCAAGAGAAACATCATCACATCGATCATCGGGATGATTTCGATATGGGCTTTTTTCTTTTTAGCTACATCCCAGCTGCGCATCGACTTGCTCCTGCTTCAGCCATCCCTCCCCTACGAGAGCTGAATCACAACCCTCTCCGATCCTGACCATGTACTCAGGAATGCGCAGATCATCCGCGCCTCGTGTAACGGTTTGGTGACAGAACGAAGTGATATCGATGAATGTTCGGGAGCTCTGGGACAGGCTTCTCAGCGCAGGACGATGAACCGGCCGAGCATCTTGTGCTGTTTGAAACCCAATACCGCCTGCAGGGAGTCCAGGACTGCCTGTGGGTCCTTGCTGGAGAAACTGCCACTGATCCGCCGCGAGCCCAGCTCATCGTTGAGCAGCAGGATGCGTCCGGGAAAATACCGGCGCAGGTCAGCGACCACCTCGGCCAGGGGCGCGTGATAGTAGTTCAACCAGCCCTGGCGCCAGGCCAGTTGTGTCGCGCTGTCGGCGGCGTGCAACGGATCGGCCTGGCCCTGGCCGTAGGCCACCTGCTGGCCGGCGCCGAGCACCTGCTGGGGCGCGCCCTCGGCCGGCGTGACCCCGACCCGCCCGGACAGGACCGTGACCTGGGCACCCCTGGGTTGCAGGCGAACTTCGAACTCGGTGCCCAGGACCCGGGCCTCGCCCTGCTCGGCACTCACCACGAAAGACTCGCCGGTATGGCTGACCTTGAAGAAAGCGACGCCGCGCCGCAGTTGGACATGCCGCTGGCCGTGGTTGAAATCCACGGCGATGGCGCTGTCGGCGTCCAACGTGACTTCACTGTGATCGGCAAGGACCACCGTGCGCACCTGCCCCTGGGACGAAACGTAGTCGGCCCCCAGGTCGTCGACCCAGTGGCGCGGTTGCCAGCCAGCTCCCAGGGCCACTGCCAACAGCACACTGGCAGCCATCGCCAGCCCCACCGACCAGCGTCGGCGGGCATGCCCCTTGGCCCCATCCATGCGCTGCAGCAAGCCTTGCAGGGCCTGGGCGTCTTCGGCGGCCAGGGTACGTGCCGGCTGTTCGCTCAACTCCCACAACACCTGGGCCTGGGCATAGGCCTCGACATGGGCCGGGTCGGCTTGCAACCACTGGCTGAAGGTGGCCTGGTCGCCACTGCTGGGCTGGTCGTGGAGCAGGCTCAACCAGGCCAGGGCGGCCTGTTCCTGGGCGGGCGTCGGGGTGACGGTGGAGCGCTGGTTCACGGGGCATTCCTTGGCGTACGCGTGGTCGAGGGTTCCCGCAGGCTGGCCTTGCAGGCTTCGAGGGCGCGCATCATATGTTTTTCCACGGCGCTTTGGGACAGGTCCATGGCCTTGGCGATCTCGGCGTACTTGCGTCCGTGGATACGATTGAGCAGGAAGATCTGTCGGGTGCGCTGGGGCAGGTTGCGCAGGGCAGCCTCCACATGACGCAAATCGTTGCCGGCCTCCAGCACGGCCTGGGGCTCCAGGCCATGCTGGTCCTGCTGCTCCGGGACCCAACCGGCGCTGACGCGCACCCGCGCGCCCTCGCTGCGCAAATGGTCGATGGCGATGTTGGCGGCGCAGCGCAACAGGTAGGTGCTCAGCTCCTCGACCTGCACCAGGGGGCGACGCCAGAAACGCAGGAACAGGTCCTGCACCAGGTCCGCGGCGGTCGCCCGGCAGCCGACCCGACGGCTGACCAGGGCTTCCATCTGCGAGCGTTGGGACAGGAATACCTGGAGAAAATGCGCGCGGCTTCCCAGGGGATCGTGGTGATCCAGCTTGCCGGGTTCCGGAGGCAGGGCATTCATCGGCTAGCTCCCGGTCAGAGCTGGGCCAGGGCCGCGAGCGGGCTGGCCAGCAAGCTGGCGCCCGCCATCGACAGCACCAGCCGCGGGCGGTACGGCAATAGCAGGACCAACAGCAAGGCACTGCACATCAACACCGCGCACCACTGCACCAGCCCCAGGCTCCAGCCGGTGCCCTGCACGGCAGCGACCAGGGACAACCCCAGCAGCAGCCAGCCGCCCAGGCGCAGCCCATGACGGCGACGGGGCGTCGGCTTGCTGCCCAGCAACTCGCCGTGGTGCCGATCCAGGGACAGGCACAAACCGGTGAAACCGGCATAACAGAGCAACAGCACCAGGAGCATTCAATCCACCTCGGTATCAATCAGCCGCGAACGAGCACGCCGCTTGTGGGAGTCGGGCGTCGGGGTTGCGCGCTGCATCTTGCGCGCCGCCCAGCCCAGGAACAGGCCACTGACCAGGCAAGCGAGGTCGAAGCCGGCCAGGGTCCAGTCTCCCCGGCTGAGGAAACCATCGGCCAGGTGTGGCCCTGTCAAGGCATCCAGCAACGGGATGCCGGCCAATAGCAAGGCCGCCAGGCTCAACTGCTCGATCCAGGCACGACGACCGCGGCGCACCAGGGCGTGCAGCAGGCTCAGGCCCCAGGCAATGAAGAAAGCGTTGACCTCCCAGTCCGCGCGACCGGCAAGACTCACCGGTAACAGGCGGTTGGCCCAGAAAAAGGCCGCCACCGCCAGCACCAGCCCAGGCATGCTGGCGATGTTCAGCACCTCCACCAGGCGCAGTTCGAAGGGCATGGCTGGGCTCTTGGCATGCTTGAGCTGGCGCTTGCCGAGCCAGATCACCAACCCGGTGCCGATCATCGCGGTGCTGGCCAGGCCGCAGATGAAGTACAGCCAGCGCAGCACCGGTCCGGCGAACACCCCCATGTGCAACCCATAGAAGCTGCCGCCAATGGCCTTGGGCAGCGACTGCCCGGGACTTTCCGACAATGGCTGGCCGGTGACGCCGTTGAACGCCAGCGCGCTGCCGAAGTTGCGGGCCACCTGGTCGGCCCCATGGCGCATGACCTGCACCGAGGCGTTCGCGTCTCCCGGATGGTTCACCACCACCCGCTGCGCACGCCCTCCCGACCAGTGCTGCAAGGCTTGCCTGAGCATCGGTTGCAAGGGCGCCAGCGGCGCCGGTTCACCTGCAGCCGGGGTGTTGCGCGCGGCCGGTTGCAGGTCCTGGAAGAAGGCATTGTTGTCACCCTTGTAGGCGATCAGGACACCCGCCGGCATGACCATGGACATGAAGATCACCAGGCTGCTGTAGGTGATCATCAGGTGGAACGGCAGCACCAGCACGCCCAGTGCGTTGTGCCCATCGAGCCAGGTGCGCTGGCCCTTGCGCGGGCGGAAGGTGAAGAAGTCCTTGAAGATCTTCTTGTGGATGATGATGCCGCTGACCAGGGCAACGAACATCACCATGGCCGCCATGGTCGACAGCCAGCGCCCCCATGGGTAGGGCATCTGCAATTGGAAATGGAAGCGATAGAAGAACTCGCCGCCCCGGGTCTCTCGCGCATGCAGCTCGCTGCCCGTGGTCGGGTCCAGCAGCTTCTCGCTGAAAGCGCCGCGCTCGCCCGGTTTACCCGGTGCCTGCCAGGCCACCGACAGGGCCGGCTCACGGGCATCGGGTAGGCCGATGAACCAGCGCTGCGCGCCCTGGCCATGCTGCTCCAGGTAGCGCTGGGCCAGACCCAGGCTGGCCTCGACATTCACCGCCCGCGCCGGGATCTCGGGCTGCATCCAGTGGCTGATCTCGTGCTTGAAATAGGACAGGGTCCCGGTGAGGAAGATGGCGAACAGCAGCCAGCCGAACAACAACCCGGTCCAGGTGTGCAACCAGGCCATGGACTGGCGCAAACCCTCTTTCATGGCAGGGCCACCCAATAGGCGCTACCGGCCACCAACGCCAGTAGCAGGCAAGGCAGGAGCAAGCCGAACCAGGCGTGCCAGGCCGTACGACAGGCGAAGCACCAGATCACCGCCAACAGGTAGAACAGGAACGAACTCATCATCCCACTGAGCACCGCGTCGACCTTGGACAACGGCAGCAGCAGGGACAGGCAGGCAGTGACCAGGGCTGCCAGCAGATAGCCGCCCAGGACCGCGGCGCAAACCCGCGATGCCACCGCCAGGCGATAGGAAGCGGAGATCCCGCCGGCCTTGCTTTTCATGTTCGGACCTTGCAGCGAAAGAAAGCCCGGACGCGCATGCCCGGGTACAGAAGGCGGACAATACTAATGATAAATATTCTCATACGCAAAAAGCGCTGAGGGTCACCGCCCTGCCCGTCCATCCGCGCCAATTGCCGAAGTTCATATCGCCCCACTACAATGCGAACAATTCTCGTTACCTTATGCGTCTTGTCAGTGCAGGAGCGTCCGGCTTGTCCCATTCCGCTACCGTCGAAGGCCTCTACCTGGCCCATCACAGTTGGTTGAACACTTGGTTACGGCGCCGCCTCGGCTGCCCCGACAGCGCCGCCGATCTGGCCCAGGACACTTTCATCCGGATCCTGGGCGCCCGGGAAACCCCGGCCCTGATCGAACCCCGGGCCTTCCTCACCACCATCGCCAAGCGCGTGCTGTGCAATCACTACCGGCGCCAGGACCTGGAACGCGCCTATCGGGAAGCCCTGGCGCAGTTGCCCGAGCAGGTCGCGCCATCGGAAGAAGAACGAGCGATCATCCTGCAGACCTTGCAGGAGCTGGACAGCCTGCTCGATGGCCTGCCAGCCCAGGTCAAGCGTGCGTTCCTGCTGTGCCAACTGGATGGCCTGGGCTACGCCGAGATCGGCCGCGAGCTGGGCATTTCCATCGCCACGGTCAAGCGCCACCTGAACAAGGCGGCCATGCGCTGCTACTTCGCCCTTTGAGAGCGCCGATGAATCCCCACCTCAATGCCCAAGCTGAGTTCAGCAACCAGGTCGCCGAGCAGGCGGTGCACTGGTTGATCGAGATGCAGGACGGCCCGTTGGACCCGCGCCAGCAGCAGGCCTGGCAGCAGTGGCACGACGCCCACAGCGAACATCAGCGGGCATGGGCCCATATCCTGCGGGTCAACCAGCGTTTGCGCGGCTTGCCCTCGCCCCTGGCCCATGCGGCCTTGAATGCCCCGAGGTCCAGCGGCCGACGCCAGGCTCTCAAGTTGCTGCTGGTCCTGGGGGTCGGTTCCGCGGCGGCCTGGAACCTGCGCGAGCACAACCCGCTACCGCCGTTGCTGGCGGACTACAGCAGCACCCGGGGCCAGCGGCGCAAGCTGCAGCTGAGCGACGGCAGCCAGTTGCAGCTCAACACCAGCAGCGCGGTGGATGTGCGCTTCGACAGCCAGCAACGGCTGATCCGCCTGCTGGAAGGCGAGATCATGCTCAGCGCCGGCAAGGACCCGCGGCCACTGCTGGTGCAAAGCGCCGAGGGCCTGGTGAAAACCAGCGCCGCGCGCTTGAACCTGCGCCAGTTCAGGGGCCACAGCCAACTGGCGGTGTATGCCGGCATCGCCCGTGTGGAACCCGGCACCTACAGCGTTGCGCCTCCCCAGGTAGCGGCCGGGCAGCAACTGGACTTTCGCCGCGATGGCTGGGACGCTCCCCACGCCCTGGAGGCCGGCAGCGGCGCCTGGAGCGAGGGCATGCTGGTGGCGGCCCATATGCGCCTGGAGGACTTCCTCGCCGAACTGGGACGTTATCGTCGGGGCCGCTTGCATTGCGATCCCCAAGTGGCGGACCTGCTGATTTCCGGCAGCTATCCCCTGGATGACAGCGAACGAATCCTCGACCTGTTGCAGGTCAGCCTGCCAGTCCGGGTGCGACGCTTCACCCGTTACTGGGTCAACGTCGAGGCTCGCGCCTGACCCCTGTAGCCGCTGTCGAGCCCCGGCGAGGCTGCGCACGGGCGCGCAGCGGCCGCCAAATCCAGCGGCTCGTGCCGAACCGTGCGCAGCTGCGGCAGCGGCTACACGAAGCGATAGGCAACAGCCGTCTGTACACACTGGCACATTTTTTTGATGAGACATGAGCCGTTTTGCCAGGCTCGGGTGACAAGAAGGGAAAGCCACCTTGATTCCTCCTTCTCAGGATCGCCATCGATGACTCAGCAACCCTCTCGCCCCACGCCCCTGGCCCGCTCACTGCGTCACCTGCTACTGGGGGCCAGCCTGGGCCTGGCCAGCCTGTCCCAGCTCCAGGCCGCCGAGGTAGCGGGCAAGTCCTACCACATCGCCCCGATGTCCCTGGAAAGCGCGCTGAACCAGTTCGGCCGTGAAGCAGGCGTGCTGATTTCCTTCGGCTCGCAAATCACCCATGGCGTGCAGAGCCACGGCCTGGATGGGCAGTACAGCACCGAACAGGCCTTGCAGATCCTCCTGCAGGGTACTGGTCTGCAAGCCCGGGCCGAGGGCGGCAATGCCTTCAGCTTGCAACCGGCAACAACCGGCGCAGCACCGGCCACCCTGCAACTGGGCGCCTCCAGCGTGGTTGGTGATTGGCTGGGCGATGCCCGCCAGGTCGATGTCTTCGAGCATGCCGGGGCGCGGGACGTGATCCGCCGTGAGGAATTCGAGCGCCAGGGCGCCACCCAGGCGCGGGACGTGCTCAACCGGATTCCCGGGGTCAACGCGCCGGACAACAACGGCACCGGCAGCCATGACATGGCGCTGAACTTCGGTATCCGCGGGCTCAACCCACGCCTGGCTTCGCGCTCCACGGTGCTGATGGATGGCATCCCGGTGCCGTTCGCCCCTTATGGCCAGCCCCAGCTCTCGTTCGCGCCCATCAGCATGGGCAACATGGACGCCGTGGACGTGGTGCGCGGCGGCGGTGCCGTGCGCTACGGCCCGCAGAACGTCGGCGGCATCGTCAACTTCGTGACCCGGGCGATTCCCGAGACGCCGACCTTCAAGGGCGGCTTCCAGACCGAGACCAGCCCCTCCTCCAGCCATGACGGCTTCAAGACCAACGCCAACCTGCTGGCTGGCGGCACTGCCGACAATGGCCTGGGCGGCGCGCTGCTGTACTCCGGCACCCGCGGCGGCGATTGGCGCGAACATAGCGGTACGCGGATCGACGACCTGATCCTCAAGGGCAAGTACCAGATCGACGAGGCCAACAGCCTCAACGCCATGGCCCAATACTATGAAGGCGAGGCCGACATGCCCGGCGGCCTCAACGTGGCGGACTACAAGGCCAACCCTTATCAATCGACCCGCCCCTACGACAAGTTCTGGGGCCGGCGGACGATGTTCAACCTCGGCTATCGCTACCAGGAGGATCGCCGCGAATTCACCGTCAACAGTTTCTTCACCAAGACCCTGCGCAGCGGCTACCTGGACCAGGGCAGCTTCCTCTCCCTGTCGCCCCGGGAATACTGGGTGCGCGGCCTGGAGACGCGCCTCGCCCAGGGTTTCGACCTGGGCAACAGTAGCCACGAAGTCGGGATCGGCTATCGCTACATCAACGAGGCCGGACACGAGCTGCGCTACCGCACGCCCATCAGCGCCAACCAGCAGTTGCCCACCAGCAACAGCCGCAACGACCGCGACACCCGTGGCGGCACCGAGGCCCATGCATTGTTCGTCGACGACCGCATCGATATCGGCAAGTGGACCCTGACCCCGGGCATCCGCTACGAAATGATCGAGTCGCAGCAAAGCAACAACCTCAGCAACGTCAAGTACAAGGGCAACTACAACACCGCGCTGCCAGCCTTGAACGTGATGTACCACGTCGACGAAAACTGGAATCTCTACGCCAACACCGAGGGCTCGTTCGGCAGCGTGCAGTACAGCCAGATGCCCAACCGGGTGGCCAGCGGTGAGGTGAAGCCGGAAAAGGCCCGTACTTGGGAAATCGGCACTCGCTACGACAATGGCACCCTGCGCGCGGAGTTGGGCGCCTTCCTGATCAATTTCGACAACCAGTACGACAGCAACCAGACCAACGATACGGTGATCGCCCGTGGGCAAACGCGGCACCAGGGCATAGAGAGCAGCATCAACTACGCCCTCGACGGCCTGGATCCGGCATTGGCCGGGTTCAATGTCTATGCCACCTATGCCTACGTCGACGCCACCATCCGCGAGGACGGGCCGAACAAGGGCAATCGCGTGCCCTTCTCGTCCAAGCACAAGGGCACCCTGGGGGTGAGCTACACCGAAGGTCCGTGGAAGCTCAACTTCGACAGCAGCTACCAGAGCAGCCAGTTCGCCGACAACGCCAACACCTCCCGCGAAAGCCTCGACGGCAGCAATGGACGCATTCCCGGCTACATGCTGTTCAGCACCCGCGCCGGCTATGACTTCGGGCCGCAACTGTCGGACCTGAACGTGGCGGTGGGGGTGAAGAACATCTTCAACCACCAGTACTTCACCCGCTCCTTCGACGACAACAACAAGGGCAAGTACGTAGGTGAGCCGCGGACCCTGTATGTGCAGACGTCGGTCGCGTTCTAAGGCCCCACAAAAGAAAACGGGCCTGCAATGCAGGCCCGTCGGGTTGAGGGAAAATCCAGCTATCAGCTATTGAGCGCAGCTTGCTGGTTTTCCAGGAATTCTTCTTCGAGCAGGGCGTCCGCCTCACTGCCGTCATTGTCGGACACTGCTGCCGGGCGCTTGGCGCGCAACTTGCCGAACATGTGCTCCAAGGCACTTTCCAGCTTGACGGTGGCGCCGTCGATGGCCTGCTCCAGGGTATCGGCCTTGTGGGTCACGGAAATCGGCTGGTGCCCCTTGGGCCGGGCCTCCAGCTGGCAACGCAGGTCATCGGGACCCGATTTGCCGCCGTTCTCGTCACGCAGATGGACCACCACTCGGGTCAGGTCTTCCTCGTAACGTTCGAGCGTGCTTTCAACGGTGCTGCGCACCCACTCCTCCATCCGAAGGCTGCTTTGAATATGGTTATCGCTATGGACTTGGATTTGCATAGTTCTTCCCTTATTTCAGCTTGCTCGCAAGAGGCCTGGAACCTGGCTTTGACCAGCATTTCGTGACCTCTTGATTACACAATTAGGCACGGCGAAGAACATTTCAACCCCTGGAAAAATATAAATATTCATACTCAAATAAAGCCGGACAAACCGCCAGGGCGCTGTTAGTGTGGGGAGTCAGCCGCGCTTGCGACACGACGCGAAACAGCTCATTCCTGCCCCTCTCCCAGGGGGTGCAGACCACGAAATATCTCCGCCTCCTCCACCAACCAGTCATGCACCGCCCGCACCCCGGGATGGCTCAGCGCACCGGGCGCATAGAGCAGCACATAGCGCTTGTGATTGGGCACCGCGACACCGAATGGCACGATCAGGGTGCCGCGCTCCAGCTCGTCGTTGAGCAGGGTGCGCCGGGCGATCGCCACCCCCATCCCGGCGATCGCCGCCTCGATGGTCAGGTGGTTACGGTTGAAGGTATGGCCACGACGCACATCCGCCCCCTCGAAGCCGATGGCATTGAGGTAGAACTCCCATTCGGCATATTCGTAGCTGCCACGCCAGGCGGTGATGTCGTGCAGCAGCGGAAAGTGCGCCAGGTCCGCCGGACCATGCAGCGGTGGTCGCCCGCGCAGCAGGCTCGGCGCGCACACCGGGAAGATCTGCTCGTCCAGCAAGGCCGTGGATTGCAGGCCCGGATAGCTGCCGTCGTTCAGGTCGATGGCCAAGTCGAAGTCGCCCTCGTGCAGGGCCACGCTGCTGTCTTCCGCCACCAGCCGCAGCTGGATCTCCGGATAGCGCTGCTGCAAGCGCGGCAAACGCGGGGTCAGCCACTTGCCAAGGAACGACGGGATCGAGCGCAGGCGCAAGGTACCGCCGATCATGCCCGCATCCAGGCGGCGCAATTCGGCATCGATGCTGCCGTAGGCCTCGCTCACCGTAAGGGCCAGGCGCTGGCCCTCGGCGCTCAGCTCCACCCCCCGGGCCCGGCGGTGGAACAGGCGAAACCCCAGGCGTTCTTCGAGCTGGCGGATCTGCTGGCTCACCGCCCCGGGAGTGATGTGCAACTCTTCGGCGCAGCGGGTGAAGGACAGGTGCCGCGCGGCACAGGAAAACACATGCAGCCAGACGTAGGTCTGGGCATGAAACTGACGACTCATCGTTTAGCCCTGCTAAAGGATCTCTTAGGAAATTTCGTTGGTCACTGCTGAATGACCGAGGCAGTATCGCCGACATTGCGCTTGGCCTACAAAAAATGGCAGCGATCTACCTTCCATTGCTTGTAAGGCTTTAGCATGGCTATCAGTGTTTTCGATCTATTCAAAGTTGGCATCGGTCCGTCCAGTTCCCATACCGTCGGCCCGATGCGCGCCGCCGCGACCTTTGCCCAGGCGCTGTTCGAGCAGGGCCTGCAAGGGCAGGTGCGGCGCGTGCAGATCCGCCTCTACGGCTCCCTCTCCGCCACCGGTGTCGGCCACGCCACCGACCGCGCCAGCGTCATGGGCCTGATGGGCGAATGGCCGGACAGCATCGACCCGCGCAGCATCGGTCCACGGATCCAGCAACTGCGCGAAAGCGGCCAACTGCTGCTGGGCGGTCGCTCGAGCATCGCCTTCGATTGGCAGCAGGACTTGCTCCTGCTGGACGAAAGCCTGCCCTACCACCCCAACGCCATGACCCTGGTCGCCCTGGGCGAACACGGCACCCTGCTGGAGCAGACCTACTACTCGGTGGGCGGTGGCTTCATCGTCGAGGCCGCGCAAGTCGAGGCCGGGACTGACGCCGGCGCCAGCGTGCAACTGCCCTACGACTTCAACAGCGCCGCCGAACTGTTGGCCCTGTGCAAGACCCACGACCTGCGGGTCGGCGAGTTGATGATGGCCAACGAGCGGGCCTGGCGCAGCGACGCCGAGATCCGCAGCGGCCTGCTGCATATCTGGTCGGTGATGCGCGAATGCGTGGAACAGGGCCTGAGCCACGAAGGCATCCTGCCCGGCGGTCTCGACGTGCCACGCCGCGCCGCCAAGCTGCATCGCAACCTGCTGGAGATCGGCAAGCCCAACGTCATCACCTCGACCCTGTCGGCCATGGAGTGGGTCAACCTCTATGCCCTGGCGGTGAACGAAGAGAACGCCGCCGGCGGACGCATGGTTACCGCGCCCACCAATGGCGCGGCAGGGATCATCCCGGCGGTGCTGCACTACTACATGAAATTCAACCCACAAGCCTGCGACGACGATGTCGTGAACTTTTTCCTCGGCGCCGCTGCGGTGGGCATCCTGTGCAAGAAGAACGCCTCGATCTCCGGCGCCGAAGTCGGCTGCCAGGGTGAAGTGGGTTCGGCCTGCGCCATGGCCGCAGCCGGCCTGGCGGAAGTCCTGGGAGCCACCCCGGAACAACTGGAAAACGCCGCCGAGATCGGCCTGGAGCACAACCTCGGCCTGACCTGCGATCCGGTGGGCGGCCTGGTGCAAGTGCCCTGCATCGAGCGCAACGCGATTGCCGCGGTGAAGGCGATCAACGCCACCCAGATGGCCCTGCGCGGCGACGGCCAGCATTTCATTTCCCTGGACCGGGTGATCCGCACCATGCGCGATACCGGCGCCGACATGCACGACAAATACAAAGAGACTTCACGGGGCGGCCTGGCGGTGAGCTGGGTGGAATGCTGAGGAGCGTTCCCTGACCGTCCGTAACACGTGAGCCCGAGCAAGAATAATAACGAGGCGATACCGATGACCGATGTACCCACACCTGCTACTCAAAATCCTGCCGTAGCGACACCCCGCGACAGCGCACCAGCCTCCCGGGGCTGGAGCAAGCACGACACCACCTGGATGCTCGGCCTGTATGGCACCGCCATCGGCGCCGGCACCCTGTTCCTGCCGATCAACGCCGGGGTCGGCGGCTTCTGGCCGATGATCGTACTGGCGCTGCTGGCCTTCCCCATGACCTTCTTCGCCCACCGTGGGCTGACCCGCTTCGTCCTGTCCGGACGCTCCGGGGACATCACCGAAGTGGTGGAGGAACACTTCGGGGTCGGCGCCGGCAAGCTGATCACCTTGCTCTATTTCTTCGCCATCTTCCCGATCCTGCTGGTGTACAGCGTGGCCCTGACCAACACCCTGGGCAGCTTCATGGAGCACCAGCTGCACATGGCCCCGCCACCGCGAGCGGTGCTGTCGTTGCTGCTGATCCTGGGCCTGATGGCCATCGTGCGCTGCGGCCAGGGCGTGATCGTGCGGGCCATGAGCCTGCTGGTCTACCCCTTCGTCGCCGCCCTGCTGTTGCTGGCCCTGAGCCTGATCCCCAATTGGAACGGCGCGTTCTTCGCCTCCGCCGGCGACGGCATGTCCATGCCGCTGTTCCTCAAGACCCTGTGGCTGGCAATCCCGGTGATGGTGTTCTCGTTCAACCACTCACCGATCATCTCGGCCTTCGCCGTGGACCAGAAGCGCCACTATGGCCAGCTGGCCGAGCGCAAGAGCAGCGGCATCCTGGCCATGGCCCACGGCATGATGGTGCTGACGGTGATGTTCTTCTGCTTCAGTTGCGTGCTGGCCCTGTCGCCGGCGGACCTGGCCGCGGCCAAGGCGCAGAACATCTCGATCCTGTCGTACCTGGCCAACCACTTCCAGACCCCGGTCATCGCCTACGCCGCGCCACTGATCGCGCTGGTGGCCATTACCAAGTCGTTCCTGGGCCACTACATCGGCGCCAGCGAGGGCTTCCAGGGGCTGATCGTGAAAAGCCTGCGCGGTCGCGGCCGCGCCCTGTCCTCCAGCCACCTGGAAAAGCTCACCGCGTTGTTCATGGTGCTCAGCTGCTGGGCAGTGGCGACCTTCAACCCGAGCATCCTGGGCATGATCGAGACCCTGGGCGGCCCGGTGATCGCCTGCCTGCTGTTCCTGATGCCGATGTATGCGATCCAGCGCGTACCGTCGCTGCGCCAGTACTCGGGCCAGCTGTCGAACCTGTTCGTGGTGTTGATCGGGCTGATCGCCCTGTCGGCGATCATCTTCTCCTTCCTGCCCTGAAACGGGGCGACAACGAAAAAGCGGACCTTGCGGTCCGCTTTTTTTTGCTCCCGGATTCATTGGTCGGCGCCGGCCGCGGCATGCCCCTTGCTTGATCACGCATGAGGAATACGGACGTTGGCAAGCCTCGACGAACGACCGGCCGACGGTCTGCAATCACGAACTAATTTCGCCCCAGGCCGGTCAATGACTGCACGATCCCAGCAGGCGGTGACCCTCATGGACAATCCATTGCAACTGATTACCGACACCTTCACCCCGCAGTATCAGGTCAACCTGAGCATCCAGGGCCTGGATGGCAACCTCATGCTGACCTTGTCCCAGGCGGGTCGGGTCGTGGCCAAGCGCATGATCAGCGCCGCCCAGCGCAACGATCCACGGCGTGTCGAGCGCCTGGTACAGAGCATTGCCTTCGGCATCGCCATCGAGCAGGGGCACAGCGCCATGGCCATCCTCGAAGCCATGACCAACGGCGACCCACTGCCCTTGCCGCCCGCGGCGGGACCGCAGGAGGCTCCCCGGGCATCGCGGCTCTAGAGTTCGCCCTTCTCCACTTCAGGATGCTCGCTGGAGCCCGCACCGAGCTTGCGCTGTGGATGCTCGATCTTCACCGAGGGAAACTGCGAAGAGGCGTAGCGCACCACCAGGATGGCAAAGGCCAGCAGCAGGATGCCGCCACACAGGTAGATGATCCCCAGGTCCGGCGGGTTGTGATGGGAAACGTTGGAAATCAGCAGGCGGGTCAGCGCCGTGATCGCCACGTAGATCAAGAAACGCACCGGCATGTGGTTGGTCTTGAAGTAGATACCGACCATCGCCCCCAATTCCAGGTAGATGAACAGCAGCAGGATGTCGTCGATCTTGATGTGGCCCGCCTCGATCATCTGCAGGAACTCCATCACCGCCGCCCAGGCGGTCACTGCGCCGATGGCGAACAGCGCCAGGTAGTGGAACGACTCGACGAACAGGTTACCCAGGGACTCGGCCAGCTGATGAACGCTCTGGCGCAGGTTTTCGGCCCAATTGATTTTCACGGTGATTATTCCTTAGGTCGTTTCGACCGGATGATGCGGATGGGACGTGACGGTTGTTCTGCATGCAGAAAAAAGGCCAGGGACACCTCGGTAAGATGGCGGTCATCACAGGCGAGGCACGTGCACCTGGCCCCAAGGAGCGGGAGGCACAACTCGGGGAAAAATTCCGTCTACATTAAAAAGCCACTATCCAAGGGAAATAGTTTCGCCTATTCTCTCGACCTGTATATGGATACAGTATTTGTACCGACCCATTATCGTGAAGGCATGTGAGGTGGTGAATGGCCGTCGAAGTGGTATACCGCAGCAGCCGAGATCTGGAGCGCTTGTTCATGGATAAAGCCGAAGCTGACCGTCATGACAAGATGCTCGAACTGGCTGAAGTGCTGGCGCAAGTGTTGCAAAAGGCTGTGCCATCGCTGACTGAGCAGCAAGTGGAAGAAGCCGGGATCTACATGGCCAAGAACCGCGATGTGTTCGCCAGGGCCTTCAAGAGCCAGCCAGACGCACTGGCCGAGCTGCTCAGCGAGCCGGCGCCAGTCGTGGAGACGGTCGAAAAAGAGCAACCTGCCGAAGCCGAGGCGCCGGTCAAGCCTGCGAAAGCGACCAAGGCCACCAAATAGGCAGCCCCTGATCGAACAAGCCCTGTGCCAATGGCACAGGGCTTTTTTCATGCCTGGCGACCGAGCTTGCGCCAGGCCACCTGGGGGCACGCATAACGGTCATCGTGGGGTGTCCCACACCCTGCAACCTGCCGGGCAATACCCGGATGCGATGTCCATGGCTTCCAGGATTCGGTCTTCCACGGCATCAACAGCGCCAGCCCTGGCCTGACCCAGATAGCGGTACACCGCCTGCGCTGAAAATCCCTTGCCCCTGTACAGCTCCAGCACCTGGCGAATCGCCTCAAGATCCGCGGCACCGTGCAATACGCAAGACAGCTGTTCGTCCAGCTCAGCATCCAGCACTTCAGGCATCGTCCAGTTCATTCCCGTGGTGGTTGAGCACTCCAGTGGCTGGCCTTCGCATGCCAACCCTCCAGGTGCCGATGTTACATAGACAGGGGCCGGGTGCGCGGACCTAGCGATAGAGCACTCGCTCCGCCAGTTCGTCGGCGATCCGTGCCGGTGAACGTTTTTCTGCCTGGGCATGGCCGAAGATCTCCGTCAGGCGCAGGCTGATCTGCGACAGATGGGCGGTGATCACTGGCAGCTCTTCGTTGTGATGCTTGAGCGACACGTAGATCAGCCCTCCGGAGTTGATCACGTAGTCCGGGGCATAGAGGATGCCGCGCCGCTCCAGCTGGTCGGCAACCTGCAGGTTGGTCAGTTGGTTGTTGGCAGAACCTGCCACCGCCGAGCAACGCAGTTGCGCCACGCTGCGGCTGTTGAGCACCGCTCCCAGGCCACAGGGCGCGAGAATATCGCAAGGTGTGCTGAGCAAGGCATCGTTGGCGATCGGGTGCGCACCCAACTGCTCCATGGCCAGTTGCACCTTGCCAGGATCGATATCACTGACCAGCAACTCGGCGCCAGCGGCATGCAGCTGTTCGGCCAGGGCATAACCGACATTGCCCAGGCCCTGGATCGCCACCCGCAGGCCCTCCAGGTTGTCGCTGCCCAGGCGCGCCATGGCGGTGCTGCGAATACCGGTGAACACGCCCATGGCCGCATGCGGGGCCGGGTCGCCAGCGGCACTGGTACTGGTGACGTAACGAGTCTCTTGGGCAATGCAATCCATGTCGGCTACCGAGGTGCCGCTGTCGATGGCGGTGATATAGCGCCCGTCCAGTTGCTCGACACAACGACCGAAGGCCTCGAACAACGCAGCGCGGCTTTCCACATGGGCCGGTCGGATGATCACGGCGGTCCCGCCGCCCTGGGGCAAACCGGCCAGCGCGGCCTTGTAGCTCATGCCCTGGGCCAGGCGCGCGGCATCGCCCACAGCGCTGGCATCGTCCGGATAGGGCAAATAACGACAACCGCCCAGGGCGGGCCCCAGGCGGTTGTTATGGATGGCGATCACTGCCTTCAACCCGGTTCGAGGGTCGACGCTAAGATGCAGCGATTCAAGGCGGGTGCTGTGCATGAGAGCGAACATCGACGGGCTCCCGAATCACTTCTTGTAGTCGCCAGTATAGGCTTGCGCCTGAAAATTGCTGCGCCACGCAGGAATAAGCCGCGCCGTCTTGCAACCCAGGGGAAATAACCCGCTACCCACTGCGCAGAGACTGGACGAAGCACGACGACGGGGCTAAAACGAGGCATCCGTCGGAGGTTGCCATGAAACCGCGTCAAGCTTTCTTCGCCTGCCTGCACCGCTCACCGCCTGCCTTGCTGGAGGCAGCGTTATGGATTGGTGCCGAGCATGAGCCAGCTCTGGTGCCCGGCCTGCTATTGGAAGAGTTCAGGCACATCCAGCAACAGGTCGGAGGCAGCCTGCCGTCACTGCCAGCCAACGAACTGGGACAACCGTTGTTGCGCCTGATGAACGACCTGGGGTTCCAGCAGGACGAATTCCTGCCGCTCAGGCCCCAGGCAGCCTTGATGGACAAGGTCCTGGAGCGGCGCCGGGGGCAGCCCCTGGCCCTGGCCCTGATCGCCCTGGAACTGGCGCAGCGGCTGCACATTCCCCTGGTCGGCGTGAATTTTCCCGGGCACTTCCTGCTCCGGGTACCCGGCACCGATTACCTGCTCGATCCCTGCGGCGGACGCCGGCTGTACCCCAACGATTGCCGCGAATTGCTGCAACGCCAATATGGCGCCCATCTCAAGCTCAACGCCGAGCACCTGCTCACCGCTGAACCACGCCAGATGTTCCAGCGCCTGTCGCGTAACCTGCGTCAACTGCACTTGTCCCATGACGATCACCTCGGCGCCCTGATCGACGCCGAGCGGGTACTGGAATTGGGCGATGGCAGCGCCGCCGACTATCTGGCCCGGGCCAGTCTCTACCAACGCCTGGAGTGCCCCAACGCCGAGCGCTTCGACCTGGAGCGAGCACTGCTGCTCAGCGACGATCCGATCCAGCGCCTGCGCCTGACCGAGCGCCTGGGGCACCTGCCGCCGAACAAGGTGGTTCACTGATTCCAACCTTGAATACGGCCCCGGTACTCTTGTGCCTTTGTCTAAAGCCCGCGCTTCAAGGATGAACAAAAAATGAACCCAGTCGAACGGTTTCTCCAAGACTTCCACCAGCGTCACCCTGGCACTACGCCGCTCGTGTTCTCCGCACTGGAGCTTCCAGGACGAGGCTCCTCCTACGACATACTGGCGAGCACCTTGCATAGCACTGCATCCAGCAAGTCACAATTACTGGATCTGGGCTGTGGCGATGGTTTCCTGCTCGATCTGCTGGCCAGGAAGTTTCCCCAGGCACAGCTATTCGGAATAGACATGAGTCCCACCGAACTGAAGGCTGCGCGCATTCGCCTGGGGCAAACCGGCACGCTGCTCAATGAACGGGCCCAGGAACTTTCCCTGAGCGACGACAGCATCGATGCGACGGTTTCACATCTATCCCTAATGCTCATGAGCGATATCGAGAAAGTGCTACAAGAAGTCCATCGGATACTGGTTTCGGGAGGGCAGTTCTCGGCTATTGTCGGTCGGGAATTTCTTCTGGGCGAGTTAGGGCCCTGCTACCTACGAGCCTTTCGTAATGCTGCTCATCGTGACCGATTGCCAACTCTACCGTTGGTGGATCCACGCACTCACACGCAAAGTGGGTGGCGACGACTGCTGGAAGATCATTTCACCTCGTTGCAGTTTGAAGAACTCAACCTGGAGTGGACTCCCGACTTCGACGAGTTATGGGAATCGCTGGCATACACCTACGACCTGGATCGTCTGACACCTACCAGTCAGACCCTAATGAAAAACGAGCTGCACAGCGCCACCCAGCCATTGCTGCGGGCAGATGGCACTCTGGTAACCGGCTGGGGGCTGCTACTGATTCAAGCCAAGGCCAAATGACAACATTTCCAGTTCTCTGGCAGGATGAGCGGCTCACTCCAGGGAACGGACACGCCATGCTGATCAGGAAAGCCCACGGCGAAGACGCACAACGGGTCTTCGACATTCGCAACCAGGCCATCAACCATCAATGCGCGGGGTACTACCCGGCTGCCGACCTGCAAGTGTGGACCGCTGGCAACCTTGGCCAGCCCTTCATCGAATGGCTGGAAAGCAGCGGGCATGTGGCGGTCATCGACGGCCAGGTCGCCGCCAGTGCCATCCTCGACCTTGAGTCAGGACAGGTCGACGCGGTCTTCGTCGACCCGGCCTACATGGGCCGTGGAATCGGCCGGCAGATGATGAACTACATCGAACAGCAGGCCGTGCAGGCCGGCTTGTCGCACCTGATCCTGGACTCGACCCTGAATGCCGCGGACTTCTACCGCCAGTGCGGCTTCGTCGGCGAACGCATCGCCCAGTACCAGTCGCCCCGTGGCCTGACCCTGGCCTGCGTACCGATGATCAAGCACCTGGCCTGCTGACCCCGCCTCAGGACTTGAGCGGTGCCTGCAACGGTTGCGCCGCGCCTGTGCCGCCGCCGGTCCCTTCGGAGGGTGCACGCACCCGGATGATCAGCAACGCGGCCAGCACGGCGGGCACCGCGCAAAAGAAGAAAATCTGCTGCACCGGGATATGCATCGCCAGCAGCATGCTGCCCAGCAGCGGCCCGAGGATCGAACCGAAGCGCCCTACCCCCAACGCCCAGCCGGTGCCGGTGGCGCGCACCTGGGCCGGATAGAAGTTACTGGCGAAGGCATTCAGGGTCAGTTGCCCACCAATGATGCAGAACCCCGCCGCGAATACGAACACCACCAGGTAGCGCGGATTGTCGTGGTTCAGCCCCAGCAGGACGGTACACAACGCCGCCACCGCCAGCACCGCCGACAACAGCCGCACCTTGCGCTTGAGGCGATCGGCGAGCCAGGCCATGCAAATGGCCCCCAGGGTGCCGGCGAACAGGAACATCGACGTCACCAGGTTGGCCTGTTTCAGGGCCAGGCCGCTTTCCAGCAACAGGGTCGGCAGCCAGCTGATCATGAAATACAGCAGGATCAGGCTGACGAAAAAGGTCGACCAGATCAGCAGTGTCGGCCGCGCATACCCCTGGCGGAACAACTCCACCACCGTGAATTTGCCAGCAGCCTGTTGCTGACCCTCATCGCCAGTCGCCGCTGGTGGCTGCCAGTCCGGCAACATCCGCGCGCTGACCTTGCGCAAGCGCGCATAGGGCGGAGCATCACGCAACAGCCGCGGCAGGGATTCGGGCAACCACCAGAACAGGAACGGAAACAGCAGCAACGGCGTTACGCCGCCCGCCAGGAACACCGCCTCCCAGCCGAACTGGTCGATGAAACCGGCCGCGACGAAACCACCGGCCGCGCCACCGAAGGAGAAACCGCAGGCAGCCAGGGTCACCATCAGGGTGCGCAGGCGCGGCGGGGAATATTCAGACATCAGCGCCATGGCACTGGGCATCGCCCCACCCATGCCGATGCCGCAGATAAAACGCGCGGCCATCAGGCTGTCCAGGGATTGGCTGAACACCATCAGCACCGTCAGGCTGGCGTAGATCAGCACGCAACACAGGAGGATCCGGCGTACGCCAAAACGATCCGCCAGGGGTGTCACTGCCAGGGAGCCCAGGGTCAGGCCCAGCAGGTTGGCACTGAACACCGGGCCGAAAGCGGCTTTTTCCAGCCCCCAGTCCTGGGCCAGGGCCGGCACCACGTAGCCCAGGACCTGGGCGTCATAGCCGTCGGTGACCAACAACAAGGCGAGCAGCAACAATAGCGACCACTGGTAGCCGGACACCGGGCGGGCGTCGAGCGCAGCACGAAAGCTGGCAATCTGGTTTTGCATCGCAAGGTACCTGTTCGGTTTCTTATGGTTATGGAAGGTGATGCGAGAGGCGCCTGGGCAGATCCTCTGATGGTGGGACTCAAGATCCTGCAGCCGCTCTAAGGCGGCTGCAGGGGCCGGGTGCGCCCTGGATCAGGGCGTCCAGGGGTCAGGCCGGAGTGTCGGGCTGGTTGGCCGGGTGGGCGGCCTGGAACGCCGGGTGCTTGGCGGCCAGCGCCGCTACCCGGAGAATCCGTGGATAGGCTTCCAGCGACACCTTGAAGCGCTCGGCGGCGTACAACTGCGGGATCAGGAACACATCGGCCAGCCCCGGCTGCTCGCCGAAGCAGAAGCCTTCATCGCCGATCAGCTGTTCCAGGGCCGCCAGGCCCTGGCTGATCCAGTGATCGATCCACACCAGCAGTTGCGCTTCCTCATGGCCCCACTCCCGCAGCAGGTTCTGCGTGCTGGAGTTATGCAGCGGATGCACGTCGCAACCGATGATTGCCGCCACTGCCCGGGCGCGGGCACGGCCGACCAGGTCCTCGGGCAACAACGGCACCTGTGGATAACGCTCCTCCAGGTACTCGATGATCGCCAGCGACTGGATCAGCAGGTCGCCCTCGTCGGTGCGCAGGGCCGGGACCCGGCCCTGGGGATTGATCTCCAGGTACTCCGGCAGGCGGTTGGCGCCGCCCTTGGGCACCAGCAGGTTGACCGGGACAGCCTGGTAGTCCAGGCCCTTGAGGCCCAAGGCGATGCGCACCCGGTACGACGCGGTGGAACGGTAGTAGGTATAGAGCTCCATGCTGCACTCCCCTTAGCGGGCTGGCTGGACGGTGCCCCGGCATTCGCCGAAGCCGATGGAGGCGAAGCCTTCGCGGCGGCAGCGCCCGCGCAAGATGATCTCGTCGCCATCCTCCAGGAACTTGCGTACCTCGCCAGAGGCCAGCTCGACCGGCTTCTTGCCACCCTCGGTGATCTCCAGCAGGCTACCGAACTGGCCGCTCTGCGGGCCGGACAAGGTACCCGAGCCGAACAGGTCGCCAGCCTGCAATTGGCAACCGTTGACGCTGTGGTGAGCCACCATCTGGGCCACGGTCCAATACATGTACTGGGTATTGCTCAGGGTCAGGCGATGGGCCGGCAAGCCCTGCTCGCGCATGGCCTGGGTGATCAGCAGCACCTCCAGTTCGATATCGAAGGCGCCTGCGGCCTGGTCACGCTTGTCCAGCAGATAGGACAACGGCTGCGGGTCGCCTTCGGGGCGCGCCGGCTGGGCCTGGCGGAAAGGTTCCAGGGCCTCGGCGGTCACCACCCAGGGCGAGATGCTGGTGATGAAACTCTTGGACAGGAACGGCCCCAGCGGCTGGTATTCCCAAGCCTGGATATCCCGTGCCGACCAGTCGTTGAGCAGGCAGAAACCGGCGATGTGCTCGGCGGCATCGCCGATGGCGATCGACTCGCCCATCTCGTTGCCCTGGCCAATCCAGATCCCTAGTTCCAGTTCATAGTCCAGGCGTGCGCAAGGGCCGAAGGTCGGCTCGCTCTGCCCCGCCGGCAGGGTCTGGCCCTTGGGCCGGCGCACGTCGGCACCGGAGGCGCGGATGGTCGAGGCCCGGCCGTGGTAGCCGATCGGCACGTACTTGTAGTTGGGCAGCAAGGGGTTGTCGGGGCGGAACAGCTTGCCGACGTTCTGCGCATGCTCGATGCCCACGTAGAAGTCGGTGTAGTCGTTGATCCTGGCCGGCACATGCATCTGGCAATCAGTGGCCTGGGGCAGCAGCTTCGCCCCCAGGGCCTGGATCTTGCCTTGCAGGCTGCTGCCTTCGGCCAGCAGTTCCAGCAGGCGCTCGCGCAGGGCCACACGAGCCGGGCGACCGAGCTGGAAGAAGGCATTCAACTGGCCGCCACGGGTAGCCTCCACCGCGGATTTGGCCAGGCCCTCGAACAGGCCGGCGTCCAGCGCCGCCTCCAGGTCCAGGATCTGCTCACCGATGGCCACGCCGCTGCGGGGGGCCGAACCCTGGGTGCTGAAGACGCCCAGGGGCAGGTTCTGCAACGGGAAGTCGGGGTGACCGTTGGCAGACTCGACCCAGCTACGGGTGATGGTGGACAAGGTCATGGGTTATCTCCGATTCGGGTTGAAGGTGACGGGCAGCGAAGCCCAGCAAGCATCGTAGTCGTTCTGCAGTTGCGCGCATTCCAGGGCGAAGCCGCTCGGGCGCAGCACCTGACTGGTCTCGAACATGAAGGCCATGGTGTTGTCGATCTTGGCCGGCTGCAACTCGACGTTGATCGCCTTGGTGCAAGTCTCGCCATCCGGGCCGTGGGCACTCATGCAGCTGTGCAGCGAAGCACCGCCGGGCAGGAAGCCCTCGGCCTTGGCGTCGTAGGCCCCCTGGATCAGGCCCATGAACTCGTTCATCAGGTTGCGGTGGAACCATGGTGGACGGAAGGTGTTCTCGGCCACCATCCAGCGCGGCGGGAAGATCACGAAGTCCAGGTTGGCCATGCCCGGCACGCTGGTGGGCGAGGTCAGGACGGTGAAGATCGACGGGTCGGGGTGGTCGAAGCTGACGGTGCCGATGGTATTGAAGCGGCGCAGGTCGTATTTGTACGGCACGTTGTTGCCGTGCCAGGCCACCACGTCCAGCGGCGAGTGGTCCAGCTCGCAACCCCAAAGCTCGCCGAGGTACTTCTGCACCAGGGCGGTGGGCTGGCGCAGGTCTTCGTAATGGGCCACCGGGGCCAGGAAGTCCCGGGGGTTGGCCAGGCCGTTGCTGCCGATCGGCCCCAGGTCGGGCAGGCGCAGCGGCGCGCCGTGGTTCTCGGCAATGTAGCCACGGGCTTGCGGGTCCAGCAGCTCGACGCGGAACTTCAGGCCGCGCGGCAGCACGGCGATCTCCAGCGGTTCGAGCTCCAGCACGCCCAGTTCGGTGACGATGCGCAGGCGGCCCAGTTCGGGCACCAGCAGCAACTCGCCGTCGGCGTTGAAGAACACTCGCTCCATGGAGCGGTTGGCGCGGTAGTGATAGACGCTGATACCCGCAGGTTTCTGCGCGGGCGAGTTGGCCACCATGGCCACCAGGCCATCGATGAAATCCGTCGGCTGCGCGGGGATCGGCAGCGGGCTCCAGCGCAGGCGGTTGGGCGTCACTTCGCCCAGCTCGCCACCGGCCAATTGGCGTTCCAGGCGGGCGAAAGCCGGATGCTTGGCCGAAGGCTGGATACGGTACATCCAGGTACGCCGGGCTTCGCTGCGGGTCATGGTGAACGCGGTGCCGGAAAACAGCTCGGCATACAGGCCGTAGGGGGCTTTCTGCGGGGAGTTCTGGCCGATGGGCAATGCGCCCGGCAGGGCTTCGCTGGAAAATTCGTTGCCGAAGCCGGATTGGTAGCTGAGGGCGGACGCCGAAGAATCGAGGTTCATGGAGCCTCCTGGAAGTTGGAGTAGGCAGGGGCCCACCACTCCCTCACAAGAGTTATCGGCACGCCTGGGTTATTTTTATCGTAATCCAATTACGCATAACGTAATTTGATTGCCCGGGAGCGTCAAGCTATAAAGACCGCCACTTGTCACGGGACCCCTACACCTCCATGGAAAAATCGCCCAGCAGCAGCGATAGCAACGGTAAACAGAAAGTCCGCTCGGCCGAGGTCGGGACCGACATCCTCAAGGCCCTGGCCGAACTGTCGCCGAGCACCTCCCTCTCGCGCCTGGCCGAACATGTGCAGATGCCCGCGAGCAAGGTTCATCGCTATCTGCAAGCGTTGATCGCCAGCGGTTTCGCCGAACAGAACAGTGCCACCAACCACTATGGCCTGGGGCGTGAAGCCCTGCGGGTGGGCCTGGCGGCCCTGGGCAGCATGGATGTGCTGAGAGTCGCCGCCCTGCCCCTGGCGGAACTGCGCGATGAATTGAACGAAACCTGTTTTCTCGCGGTGTGGGGCAACCGCGGCGCCACCGTGGTGCATATCGAACCGGCGGTGCGCGCGGTGACCGTGGTCACTCAATTGGGTTCGGTTCTGCCCCTGCTCAGCTCGTCCACCGGGCTGGTGTTCAACGCCTACCTGCCGCAGCGGGAAACCCTCGATCTGCGCCAGCAGGAATTGGCCGAAGCCAGTTCCCACACCCTGGCCGAGACACAGGCCCACGATGCCCTGGCCGAACAGATCCGCCAGCGCGGCCTGCATCACATCCATGGCCTGCTGATGCCCGGGGTCGATGCCCTGTCGGCGCCGGTGTTCGATGCCACCGGCAAGATCGCCGCCGTCCTGACGGTGGTCGGGCCGACATCGCTGTTCCATGCCGACGAGCATGGTCCGGCGGCGCAACGCCTGCTGGCGGCCTGCCGCGCCGCGAGCTGGCGCATGGGTTACCAGGCCCAGCCGGAATAACCCCCCAGCCCACTCGCCAGCCTCGGCACCTGGCCCCTGCTGCCAGGCCATCCACCGACTTCTGCACACGGGCGGTGGCGCCTGGCAAACAGCCTCGGCGCGCACCTGCCGAGCACCACGACTATTGCTCTGGCTGTAATAGTCCTTGTCCTGAATCGCTATTTTTCCAATACCGGCCAGGGCTTATTCTTCTTTCGCAGTCAGGGCAAACAGCCTGGCTCCACCCCCGATGAAAGTGCTGTCCAGGGCTTTTCGGCAACAGATTTCGGCAGGCTTGAAACGACCCGGTTCAAGCCGCCCACCCAGGTTCACCGACGTTGATTTTGTAGCTCCTTGATCTAACGTCTTACTTCGGCCGCTGCTCTTGCAGCGGCCTTTTTTATGCCTGGGAAATGACCGGGCAGGACGCCCGAGAAGAGCAATCGCGGCCGCCGTTCCAGAGAACTGGCGCGGCCTGCAAGAGAGTGTTCGAAGCGGCCGCCATGGGCACTCAGATCGCGTACTTTTGCAGATTCTGCATCATCTGCCCGAGCGCCTCGATGTTGTCCTTGGGGTGGACCGCGCCGTCGAAATCGCAGATCTCTCGCCAATGGGCCGCGACATCCTCCGGCGAGAAACCCTGGCGCGGATCGAAACCGGCCCCCAGGCTGCGCTCCCAGCGCACCTTGCCGATCCAGCCACCACCGACTTCGAACAGTCCGGAGGTTTCCTGGCACTGTTCGCTGCCCAGGTACACCACCAGCGGGCTGACCAGCTCCGGCTTGAGCTGCTCGAACACCTGGGGCGGAATCAGCCCCTCGGTCATCCGCGTGCCACCGGTGGGGGCAATGGCGTTGACCAGGATGTTGTTCTTGCGCCCTTCCAGCGCCAGGGTCCGGGTCAGGCCGTACAGGCCCAGCTTGGCCATGCCGTAGTTGGACTGGCCGAAGTTGCCGTAGATACCCGAGGTGGAAGCGGTAAAGATCACCCGCCCGTAGCCCTGTTCGCGCAGGTGCGGCCAGGCAGCGCGAGTGACCTTGTAGGCACCCTCCACGTGTACCCGGTACACCAGGTCCCAATCGGTATCGTCCATCTTGTGGAAGGTCTTGTCCCGCAGGATCCCGGCGTTGTTGACCACCACATCGACCCGGCCAAAGGCATCCAGCGCGTTCTGCACGATCTTCTCGCCATCGGTGACCGAGTCATGGTTGGCCTCGGCGATCCCTCCGGCCTCGCGGATCTGCGCCACGACCCGATCGGCCGCCGAGGCACTGGCGCCCTCGCCCTGGGCCGAACCACCTAGGTCATTGACCAGTACCCTGGCGCCGTGGCGAGCGAACAACAACGCATGAGCCCGTCCCAGGCCCCCGCCGGCCCCGGTGATGATCACTACTTTATCTTCCAAGCGCACAGACTCACTCATACCGAACTCCAGCAGGGCCAATGGACAAGGCCCTGAGTGTCAGGCAGCCGGCCGATGCCCACAACGAACACGCCCAGAGCTGAATGGTGCGCGATAAGACAGCGGGATAGTCGCCCCAACTGGCCGCTCAGGAGCCCACGACACGCTGCGCCGGGACCAACAGGCCGCCGCGAAAGGCCAAGTAGTGCTTGAGCACTGCCAGGGGCGCCTCGATCTGCGGGTAGTGGCCAATACCTGGCAGCAGCACGGTATCCGGTCGCGGAACCAGTTGCCGGTAGCGCTCCACCATATGCGCCCCGGAGATCGGATCATGGGCGCCGTCGATCACCCGCAACGGCACCTCGCCGCGCTGCATGGCCTCGACCCAGCGATCACGCCGCTGCCTGCGCTCAGGGATGTAGCCGATCAGCTTGTGCAGGATGCGCGGGCCATCGTTGCTCTGCACCAGGCTCCAGAAGTCGTCCAGTACCGTCTCGCTGGGACGGTTTTGCGGGCCCGAGATCTGGCGCAGGCTCCTGGCCAGCCCCTCGCGACTGAAGACCCGTCCGAGCATCCAGCCCAGCGGGCTGAGCAGCAGTTTCTGGGTCAACACCGGGCGATGGGTTTCCGGAAACAGGCCGCCATTGAGAAACACACAACTGGCGATCTCCAGGCGCTCCTCGTAGTGACGCGCCAGCAGTTCCTGGGCAACGCTGTCGCCATAGTCATGAGCCAACAGGTGCAGCGGCTCGACAATCCCCAGGTGCGCCAGCAGGGCCTGCTGCAGGTCCGCCTGTTCCAGCAGGCTGTAGTCATGCTCCAGGGGCTTGGCCGAATCGCCGAAACCGAGCATGTCGCAGGCGATCACCTGATAGCGCCGCGCCAGGGGTTGCCACAGGTAGTGCCAGTCCCAACTGGCGGTGGGGAAACCATGGATCAACAGCAGCGGCTCTCCCTGCCCTGCTACCCAATAGCGGATGGCCTGGCCACGGAACACGAAGTCCTGTCCGTGCGTACGCCAGACACTCAGGGGGATCTCGGCGATAGGCATCAGGATTTGTAACCTGTATCGAGTTGATCGAGCTTGCGCAGCAGGGCCGGCCAGGCCAGCACCCCGCCCATGCCCTGGGCACTGCGGGTGACTCCGGCGATCATTGCCTTGGCCCCGCTCAGGACCGGCGCGGGAATGGCAATCAACTCGGCACCGCCGTTCTGTGCCAGCACCTGGATCTCACAGGCACGCTGGAAGATGAACATCATCAGGAAGGTGTCGGCGATGCTCGCACCACAGGTGAGCAGGCCATGGTTGTGCAGCATCAGGAAATTGTTGTCGCCCAGGTCCGCCTGCAATCGGACCTTCTCCTCGGGGTTCAGGGCCACGCCCTCGTAGGGGTGGTAGCCGAGGCTGGCAAGGACGAACAGCGACTGCTGGCTGATGGGCAACACGCCCTGCTGCTGGGCCGATACCGCCACCCCTGCCGCGGTGTGGGTATGCAGCACGCAGAGCACATCGTGGCGCACGGCATGGACCGCACTATGGATGGTGTAGCCCGCCGGATTGATCTCGTAGGGGCTGTCCATCAGCTTGTTGCCGGCCTGGTCGACCTTCACCAGGCTGGACGCAGTGATCTCATGGAACATCATGCCGAACGGATTGATCAGGAACTCGTCGGTGCCCGGCACCTTGGCCGAGATGTGCGTGAAGATCAGGTCATCCCAGCCATGCATCGCCACCAGTCGGTAGCAGGCGGCCAGGTCCTGGCGGGTTTGCCACTCCAGGGCGCTGACCTGGTCTTTGACGCTCGCGGTGGATTGAACGGGGGCTAGGCTCACGGCAGGGACCTCATGTTGGCTTTTATTGGAAGGAGGACCCTCGGAGTCTAGACACCCCAGCCACACCACGGAGTCGCCTTGGCAGCCAGCTTGATGACCGAGCGGGTCAGCCGGCGGCCGGGTTGCGCCACGGCGCCTTCACGTCAAAGCAGCGACGCCAGCAAAGGAGCGGCAAACAGATTCAACAACCCGGTGAGCACCATCACCAGCCCCGCTACCGACCCTTCCTCACCACCGACTTCGTGGGCCCGGCTGACCCCGGCGCCATGGGCACCGACCCCGAACAGGGCGCCCCGGGCCAGGGCACTGCGCAAGGGCAGCCAACGCAACAGCACGCCACCGAGCATCGCTCCGAACACCCCGGTGAACATCACGAATACCGCCGTCAGTTCGGGTACGCCGCCCAAGTCATGGGCCAGGGGCATGGCGAATGGCGTGGTGATCGAGCGCGGCACCAGCGACAGGGTTACCGAACTGTCCAGGGCCAAGAGCCGGGCCAGGCCGAAGGAGCTGCCGATGGACGCCGCGCTACCGGCCAGCATGCCCAGCAACAGCGCCGACCAATGGCGCATCAGCAACTGGCGCTGCTGCCAGATGGGAATGGCGAAGGCCACGGTCACCGGACCCAGCACCAGCATCAGCCAGTGGGTATTGGCGGCATACTCGGCGTAGGCCGTATGCAGCGGCACCGCCACCGCCAGCAGCAACGCCGGCACCAGGATCAGCGGCGACAACAGGTAGCGCCCGGTGCGACGGTAGATCCAGCGGCTGAACAGATAGGCGCCAAGGGTCAGCGCCAGCCAGAACATCGGCATCGCCTCAAGCTTCATGGCGCATCCTCCAGCGGCACACCAGCTCCACGGTCAGCGCGGTCACCAGCATCACCAGCAAGGTGCTGACGCCGATCACCAGCAGGATCCGCCAGCCGTCCTGGCGCAGCAGGCCGCCGTAGTCCAGCAGGCTCATCAGCGCCGGGATGAAGAACAGCAGCATCTCCGCCATCAAGAGGCCAGCGCCCAGTTGCAGGGCCGCCGGCTTGACCCAGCCCAGGGCGAAGGCCAGCAACAGCATGGCCAGGCCGATGACCCCGCCGGGAATCGGCCAGGGCAACCAGGTAGCCAGTTGGCAGCCGAGAAAATAGATGGCCAGCAGCACCGCCAGCTCGCACAGCAGGCGGCCAAGGCGTTTGAAGGTGGGAATGTTCATGGGGGTTCGGTCCTCTCAGGGGCCTATTTTATGAAAAGCCCCGCCATCACCGAAGCGAATTGTTAGACTGGAAGCCATTCCAAACTGGAATTCCAACCATGGATTTCAAGCAACTGCGCAGCTTCGTCGAAGTGATCCACCAGGGCGGCTTCACCCAGGCCGCCAAGACCCTGCATATCAGCCAGTCGGCGGTGAGCAAGCAGGTCGCCCAGCTGGAACAGAGCCTGGGCACGCCGTTGCTGGAGCGCCAGGGCTCGCACATTCATCTCACTGCCGCTGGCAACGTGGTGCTGCAACGGGCCGAGGGCATGCTGCGCCTGCGCAACGAGTTGCTCAGCGAACTGGACGACCTGAGCCACATGACCCGGGGCGAGTTGCGCCTGGGCCTGCCGATGCTGGGCAGCGATACGCTGTTCGCCAGTCGCTTCGCCGAGTACCGGCGGCGCTATCCGAATATCCAGGTGCATTTGCTCGAGGGCGGCAGCCTGAACGTCGAGCAGGCGGTGCGCAGCGGCGAGCTGGAACTGGGCGGCAGCCTGACCCCCAAGGACCCGGCCTTCGCCTACCAGCCGTTCTGCGATGAGCCGCTGGATGCCCTGCTGCCCGCCGATCATCCGCTGGCGATGAATGCCAAGGTGCGCCTGGAGGAACTGGCCGATACCCCGTTCCTGCTGTATCAGCGCAGCTTCGTGCTCAACGACCGCCTGCTCCAGGCCTGCCAGCAAGTGGGCTTCACCCCCAGGGAAGGCGGGCGCAGCGGCCAGGCGGACTTCCTCGCGGCGCTGGTAGCGGCCGGCCAGGGTGTGGTGCTGCTGCCCAGCGTGGTGGCGCGGGCCCTGGTGCGCCCGGGGGTGGTGCGCCTGACCTTGACGGCCCCGCAATACCTGCGCTGGGACATCGCCTTCATCTGGCGCGAAGGCGCCTATCTGTCCAAGGCTGCACAGGCCTGGCTGGCGCTGCTACGGGAACAGCCGGTCAGCCCCGCAGTGCGCTGACCAGTTGTGCCAGCCAAGGCTCGGCGTCGGTTTCCGGGGTCACGCTCTCGCTGGCGTCCAGGCGTAGCATCGGCAACACCTCCTGCACACCCAGTTCGGCGAACAGTTCGCGCATCTGCTCGCCGCCGCCGCAGAAGGTGTCGCCATAGCTGGAGTCGCCCAGGCCGATCACCGCCCCGGGCAAACCGCGCCAGGCCGCTGGCAACTGATCGCGAATGCTCGAGTACAGGGGTTGCAGGTTGTCCGGCAACTCACCCATGCCAGTGGTGGAGGTCACCGCGAGAAATGCCTGGGGAGCGAATGCCTGGACATCCGCCAGGGTCGCGCGCGGATTGTGCCAGGCCTCGAAGCCCGCGGCGTCGAGAAGCTTGGCGGCATGCCGGGCGACTTCTTCAGCCGTGCCGTACACCGTGCCGGAAAGGATGGCGACTTTCATCAATCTGATCCTGAAGCTGACTAAAAGCCTGGGATATTAACAGCTACGGAGTAAAATCCCGTCGCTGGCGTGTCGTGCACTGCAAAGCACCTGTAGACACAATGCCAGCATGCCTTAGAATCCAGCCCTCGCCGATCGATGACGGACCCTCGGAATGATCAATGCACACTTGCTGCAACGGATGATCAACGCCTCCAACGACGGCATCGTGGTCGCCGAACAGGAAGGCGAGGACAACATCGTGATCTATGTGAACCCGGCGTTCGAACGACTGACCGGCTACAGCGCCGATGAAGTGCTCTACCAGGACTGCCGCTTCCTGCAGTCCGGCGATCGTGACCAGCCAGCCCTGCAGGTGATTCGCCAGGCGTTGAGGGAAGGCAGGCCGTGCCGCGAGGTGCTGCGCAACTATCGCAAGGACGGCAGCCACTTCTGGAACGAGTTGTCGATCACCCCGGTGTTCAACGATGCTGATCAGCTGAACTATTTCATCGGTGTGCAAAAAGATGTCAGTGTGCAGGTCAAGGCACAGCAGCGCTTGTTGCAACTGGAACAGCAACTGGCCGCAGCCCAGGCCGAACTGGCCGCCCTCAAGGCGACCAACGGCGCTAATAAGTCGCAGGTTTAGTGGTCTGTAGGGGTATCTCCTGCGGATCTGTCTTTCACCTTTCGAGCATCATCATGCAGCGCGACGCCCTTCTCACCCAGGATGAGCTGGACTTCATCCGGACCATGCAACACAACCCGCACCTCAATGTGCGCGACACCACCTCCAGCCTGCTGGTCAACGGCGGCTCGCAGATCCGTGACTTGCTGACCCGCCTGGCGGCCAACGAAAAGGTCACCATCCAGGCTCATTTCGACAATCAGCAGATGACCTTCCCCCTGCACCTGGTGGAGGACGAGTTCCACGCCCTGCACCTGCGCCTGGGGGTGCCCAGTATTTTCGAGGAAGGTCCCATGGTGCGGCCATGGCGCCTGGCGCTGCCGGAGCCCGTGGCCCTGGAAAACGCCAAGGGCCAGCCCGGGCGCCTATGGGTGCGTGAAGTGTCGTTCAAGGGCGTCCTGCTGGAAATCCGCAACAAAACCCGACCACCTCGGCAGTTCGCCCAGTGGTTCAGCCCTTCGGGATATGAGCGGATTGCCCTGCACGGGCAGTTCGAACGGGCGACCGAGGCCGGCTTCTATGCCTATCGCCTGGACCAGAGCGATACCGAGGAAACCGAGCGCTTGCGCCAGTTCATCCTCCAGCAGCATCGCCATACCCATCCTGCCCTGCACGCCTGAGACCAGCCGACTCGGCCTCAGGTATCCAGGTACCCGCCGAGAAACTGCCGCAGGCGCTGCTGCATCACGCGCCCTTCGCTTCCCAGGCACACCACCGGCGAATCGATGAAGCTGTCCTGGGCCAGGTCCGCGGCATCACCTGCCAGCATCAATGGACAATCCAGCGTCAGCGCCAGGCGCTTGAGACGCTTGGGCAACTCCGTCGTGGGTGCGTGGTTGGAAAACACCACCAGGGCTTGGGGCTTGAGCTGTTCACAGACCAGGGTCAGCTCCTGTAATGGCACGCCGGGCCCCAGCACGCGCACGCCCAATTGGTCATGCCCCAGCAACAGCGCTGCCACCAGCAGTTCCAACTCGCGACATTGCTGGTTGAATGCCGTCAGCAACAGGTGCTGCGGCGTCGCCCGTTGCAGTGCCAGGCGTTGCAGGATCCGCCCGCGCAAGAAGCCATCCAGGAACAGCCACTCGCTGGTTTGGCCAAACACTTCCCGATCCTGCAGCAACTGCTTCCAGAACGGCAGGAAGATTTCCTGGAACACCACCGGCAGCGCATAGCAGGAAAACACCTGGCCATAGAGGCGATCCAGTTGCGCTTCATCGAAGGCGCTCACTGCCAACTTCAACTGATCGCGCCACCGGCCGTATTCGCCCAGCAGCCCTTCATTGACAGGTGCCAGGCACTGGGACTGGGCCATCCGGCTCTTGGCCAGGATCTTGCCGACCTTGCTCACCGCCACGCCACGTTCGATCCAGCCGAGGATCTCGCGCACTGCCTCAACATCGTGCATGGAATACAGGCGATGCCCACTTTCGGTGCGTGTCGGCTGGATCAGACCGTAGCGTCGTTCCCAAGCCCGTAGAGTCACCGGGTTGATCCCGGTCAGGCGTGCAACTTCGCGAATCGGAAACAGCGCCTCCGGTCGAAGGGGATCGGGCGCTTGAGCGGCGACGGCAAGTTCAGTGGTGGCGGGCATCTGGAGGAGAAAACACCGGTAAACAAAATGGTCGCCATTCTACTCTGCCCGGGTAGCGATGCTTCAAGCATGGGAAAATCCGACCATTGTCTTTGGTACTCCAGTGCCAATCAGGAATAATCCTTGCTTGTCCCGAACGCGGCCCGACACCCCGGTGCCCCGTCAGCGATTGCCTTACCCAGGCAACGCATTGGTTTTACGGAGATACATGATGTCTACCTCACCTGTCACCCTGATGGTGGCCCGGCGCGTTGCCGACGGCCGCTACCAGGACCTGATCGCCTGGCTGCGCGAAGGCGAACAACTGGCCACCGACTTTCCCGGCTACCTGGGCTCCGGCGTCCTGGCCCCACCGCCCGGCGATGATGAATTCCAGATCATCTTCCGCTTCGTCGACGAACAGACCCTGCATACCTGGGAACACTCCGCCTCTCGCACCGCCTGGCTGGCCCGGGGTAGCGACCTGTTCGCCCATCCTTCGGAGCACCGGGTCAGCGGCATCGATGGCTGGTTCGGCGCCGCCGGACAACGCCCACCACGCTGGAAACAGGCCGTAGCCATCTGGCTGGCGTTCTTTCCGGTCTCGCTGTTGTTCAACTTCGTCCTCGGGCCGCTGCTCAACGACCTCGGCATGCTGGCACGGGTATTCGTCAGCACCCTGGCCCTGACCCCGCTGATGGTCTATTTCTTCATCCCGCTGTCCACAAGGTTGCTGGCCAACTGGCTCAACGCCGCCCCGGCCCGCCCACTGCCGGCGACACCCTCGACGCAGAACCCGTAAAGCCTGGTGCAGGCCGGTGCCACACCGCATGTGGCGGCACCGGCCCTCCAGCGATCCACCCCACGGCGCAGCACCGCCGCTGGTATAGTTCGGCTCTACCCGCGACGCGAGCCCACCATGAACGCCTCCACTGCCCCGATCCTGATCACCGGCGCCAGCCAGCGTGTCGGCCTGCATTGCGCCCTGCGCCTGCTGGAGGACGGGCATCCGCTGATCGTCACTTATCGCAGCCAGCGCCCGGGGCTCGAGACCCTGCGCGACAAGGGCGCGACCCTGCTGTTCGCCGACCTCTCCAGCGAGAACGGGATCATGGCCCTGATCGCCGAGCTCAAGCGGCACACCGATCGGCTGCGGGCAATCATCCACAATGCCTCGGAATGGCTGCCGGAAAACCCGGGCCAGGAGAGCGACGCCTTTGCCCGGATGTTCGGCGTGCACATGCTGGCGCCCTACCTGATCAACCTGCATTGCGCCGAGTTGCTGCAACACTCCAGCCCGGCGGACATCATCCACATCAGCGACGACGTGACCCGCAAGGGCAGCAGCAAGCACATCGCCTACTGCGCCAGCAAGGCAGGCCTGGATAGCCTGACCCTGTCCTTCGCCGCGAAATATGCACCGCAGATCAAGGTCAACGGCATCGCCCCGGCCCTGCTATTGTTCAATGCCGACGACGATGCGCAGTACCGCGCCAAGACCCTGGCCAAGTCCGCGCTGGGGATCGAACCCGGCGCCGAGGTGGTCTACCAGAGCCTGCGTTATCTGCTGGACAACCCCTACGTCACCGGTACCACCCTGACCGTCAATGGCGGGCGGCACGTCAAGTAGACCGCCCCGCGAGGACCTTGCATGAGCCTTTCCCTGTCCCAGCACTACCGCGCCATCCTCAAGGGGCTCGGTGAAGACCCCGAGCGCGAAGGCCTGCTCGATACCCCCAAGCGCGCGGCCAAGGCCATGCAGTACCTGTGTCATGGCTACAGCCAGTCCCTGGAAGAAATCGTCAACGGCGCGCTGTTCGCTTCCGACAGCGACGAGATGGTGATCGTCGCCGACATCGAGTTGTACTCACTGTGCGAACATCACCTGCTGCCCTTCATCGGCAAGGCCCATGTGGCTTATATTCCCACCGGCAAGGTGCTGGGCCTGTCGAAGATCGCACGGATCGTCGACATGTTCGCCAGGCGCCTGCAGATCCAGGAAAATCTCACCCGGGAAATCGCCGACGCCGTACAAAGCGTAACCCAGGCCGCCGGCGTCGCGGTGGTCATCGAAGCCAAGCACATGTGCATGATGATGCGCGGCGTCGAGAAACAGAATTCCACCATGCATACCTCGGTGATGCTCGGCGCCTTCCGCGACTTGAGCACCACTCGCCAGGAATTCCTGCAATTGATTGGACGGAGCAAGTAAATGCCACAACTTCAGCCTGGAATGGCTCGTATCCGAGTCAAGGACCTGCTCCTGCGGACCTACATCGGAATCAACGAGGAAGAGATCCTCAACAAGCAGGATGTGCTGATCAACCTGACCATCCTGTATCCGGCCCAGGATGCGGTGCGCGACAACGACATCGATCACGCGCTGAACTATCGCACCATTACCAAGGCGATCATCGCCCATGTCGAAGGCAACCGCTTTGCGCTGCTGGAACGACTGACCCAGGAATTGCTGGACCTGGTGATGGGCAATGCCTCGGTGCAGTACGCCGAGGTCGAAGTCGACAAACCCCACGCCCTGCGCTTTGCCGAATCGGTGTCCATCACGTTAGCGGCAAGTCGCTAGCGGCAAGCGGCAAGTAAAAGCGGTTCGGCTTTGACTTGCCGCTCGTAGCTTGTAGCTTGCAGCTGTTCCCACCCCTCTATGTGCAGAGAGTCTTATGTCCCCTCAACAACGCCTGGAACTGGAAGCGGCGGCCTTTCGCCGTCTGGTGGCCCATCTGGACAACCGCAAGGACGTGCAGAACATCGACCTGATGAACCTTGCCGGGTTCTGCCGCAACTGCCTGTCCAAGTGGTACAAGGCCGAGGCCGACCAGCGCCAGATCGAAGTGAGCCTCGATGAGGCCCGTGAAGTGGTGTATGGCATGCCCTATGCCGAATGGAAAAATCTCTACCAGAAAGAAGCCAGCGCCGAGCAGCAAGCGGCGTTCGCCAAAGGAAAACCCAATGACTGACCTCAACACCCTGCGCGCCAGCCTGAACAGCGGCGAACACCCGTTTGCCGATACCCTGGCCTTTGTCGCCAGCGGTTATGACTACCAGCCCCAGGCCTTCAACAACGGCGGCGTGGACAATGCCGCCGGGCAGAACGAAGGCTCGTGCAAGACCCTGGGCCTGGCCCTGCTCGAAGGCCTGAGCGACCAGGAGGCCTTGCTGGCCTTCGGCGAGCACTACCGCTCGGTACTGGCCACCCCTGAGGGCAGCGACCACGGCAATATCCGCGCCCTGATCGCCCATGGCCTGGCCGGAGTGAAGTTCAGCGCCCAGCCCCTGGTGCGCAAGGCCTGATCCGGCTACCACGCGCTGCCGGGCCTGCGGCAGCTGCGCGAGGCTTTCCATGAGGCATGAAAAAACCGGCTTGCGCCGGTTTTTTTCATTTCAGGACGATCAGAACGAAGCGTTCTGCAGACCGTCCAGGTAACGCTCGGTGTCCAAGGCTGCCATGCAACCGGCGCCGGCCGAGGTGATGGCCTGGCGGTAGACGTGGTCGGCCACGTCGCCGGCGGCGAAGATACCCTCGACGCTGGTGGCGGTGGCATTGCCTTCACGGCCACCTTGTACCACCAGGTAACCGTCCTTGAGCTCCAGCTGGCCTTCGAACAGCGAGGTGTTCGGGGTGTGGCCGATAGCGATGAACACACCGTCGACTTTCAGCTCGTCGAAGCTGCCATCGTTGTTCTTCAGGCGGGCACCGGTCACGCCCATGTTGTCGCCCAGCACTTCGTCCAGGGTAGCGTTGAGCTTGAGTTCGATCTTGCCTTCGGCAACCCGGGCGTGGAGCTTATCGATCAGGATCTTCTCGGCGCGGAAGGTATCGCGACGGTGGATCAGGGTGACCTTGCTGGCGATGTTGGCCAGGTACAGGGCTTCCTCGACAGCGGTGTTGCCGCCGCCGACCACGGCAACCGGCTTGTTGCGGTAGAAGAAACCGTCGCAGGTGGCGCAGGCCGAAACGCCCTTGCCCATGAACGCCTCTTCCGATGGCAGGCCCAGGTAGCGAGCACTGGCGCCGGTGGCGATGATCAGGGCATCACAGGTGTAGGTGCCGCTGTCACCGGTCAGGGTGTAGGGCTTGGCGGCGAAGTCCACGGCATTGATGTGGTCGAAGACGATTTCGGTTTCGAAACGCTCGGCGTGCTCGCGCATCCGCTCCATCAGCGCCGGGCCGGTCAGGCCGTGCACGTCGCCGGGCCAGTTGTCGACTTCGGTGGTGGTGGTCAGCTGGCCGCCGGCCTGCATGCCAGTGATCAGCAGTGGCTTCAGGTTGGCGCGGGCGGCATAGACCGCGGCGCTGTAACCGGCAGGGCCGGAACCGAGAATAATCACACGCGAATGACGTACATCAGACATGACTCACTCCTATCGACCGGCCCGGATGCCCTGGCGCGGAACGCCGGATTGCCGGCTGGAATAAAAAAGGACGGCGAAACCTTGGGGAAGGCTAAAACTCGTCCGTCCAAAAAATAATGGGTGCAGCGTATAGAGGGGGCGAAGATTAAGGAAATACGGTTTAACAATCCAGCTCATAGGCGGTCTCTATTCTCTGGCCATCTATTTGAAAGGGTCTTTGTTACCGTTGATGTCGCCCTGTGCGCCGTGCTTTCGCCCCTTGTGCAAAGCCGGTAAGGTCGGCGCGTTTTCCTTCTGCTCGGAGCCTTCTATGCCCGCCCCTGTCCTGTCCGGCCCGCAATACCTGCGCGAGGGCCTCAAGTTGATCCTCACGCCCGGCCTGCGCCTGTTCGTGCTCTTGCCACTGCTGGTGAACCTGGTGCTGTTCGTCGGCTTGATCTACTTCGCCGGCCACCAGTTCAGCCTCTGGGTCGACGCCCTGATGCCAACCCTGCCGCAGTGGCTGAGCTTTCTCAGCTACATCCTGTGGCCGCTGTTCGTGGTGCTGGTGGTGCTGATGGTGTTCTTCTCCTTCACCATGTTGGCCAACATCATTGCCGCTCCGTTCAACGGATTCCTCGCGGAAAAGGTCGAGACCGTGGTGCGTGGCACCGATGACTTTCCACCGTTCAGCTGGGGGGAGCTGCTGGCGATGATCCCTCGGACCCTGTCCCGGGAAATGCGCAAGCTGGGGTATTTCCTGCCCCGGGCCATCGGCCTGTTCATCCTCTCGCTGATTCCGGTGGTCAACCTGGTGGCCGCACCGCTGTGGCTGCTGTTCGGCATCTGGATGATGGCGATCCAGTACATCGACTACCCGGCGGACAACCACAAGATGAGCTGGCAGGACATGCTCGCCTGGCTACGCCAGAAGCGCTGGCAGAGCCTGGGTTTCGGCGGCATCGTCTACCTGGCGCTGATGATTCCCTTCGTCAACATCCTGATGATGCCCGCCGCCGTGGCCGGGGCGACGCTGTTCTGGGTCCGCGAGCGCGGTGTGGATAACTTGCCGGGCCAGCCACGCTGACCCCATCTTGCACCTCAGAGAACCTGCGCTTTGGCCTCATCGCGAGAGCTGAAGCGCTGGCGGTAATCCTGGGCGTTGATGCCGAAAACTCGCTGGAATGCACGACGGAATGTCGCCTCGCTGCCCAGGCCGCAACGCAGGGCGATCCGCTTGAGCGGCCACGGGGTTTCATCCAACAACTGCCGTGCCGCCTCCACCCGGATCCGCTCCACCGCCTTGGCCGGCGTAGTGCCGGTCTGCTCTCGGTAGTGACGCAGGAAACTGCGCTCGCTCATTCCCATCCGCTGCGCCAGCACCGCCACTGACAGATCCTGGGCGACATGTTCGGTGATCCAGGCATGCAACTGGGCAAAACCACCAGCACGATGCTGCAGGAACAGCGGCACACTGAACTGCGCCTGGCCGCCTGGACGCTTGAGGAAAACCACCAGGTAGCGGGCGATTTCCAGGGCCAGCTCATGACCCAGGTCCTCTTCCACCAGGGCCAGGGCCAGGTCGATGCCGGCCGTGACCCCGGCTGAAGTCCAGATCGGCCCGTCGTTGACGAAGATCGAATCGGGCTCGACCCGGACCAGGGGAAAGCGCCGGGCCAGCGCCTCGCAGCGGCTCCAGTGGGTCACGGCACGCCGGCCATCGAGCAGCCCGGCGGCCGCCAGCAGAAAGGCGCCATTGCAGATCGACACCAACCTGCGGGCCACCGGTGCCCGCTGTCCGATCCAGCGAGGCAGGGCGCCATCCCGGCAGGCCGCCCCCACTCCCTGGCCACCGATCACCAGCAAAGTGTCGCAAGGCGACTGGACATCAGGTAATGGCAGCGGGTTGAACTCCAGCCCCTCGCAAGACAGCAACGGTGCCTGGGCAGCAATCACAGTGACGTCATAGGCCGCGGCTTGGCCGGCAAATGCCAGCAACTCATTGGCGGTAGCGAACACCCGCAGGGGGCCCGATAGATCGAGCATGTTCACTGCGGGAAACACCAGAAACTGAATGAGCCTGGGTGGCTGCGACATGACCTGGATACCTGGAAGGAGTTGGCGTGAATTGTCGCATTTTTGGCAAAAACGCCAAGTGCAGGCTGATTAAGGTACATCCAGCCCGGCCCCCGCCGCGGCCCAATCCAAGGAACCTCAGATGCTGCTCGAACCAGGTACACCTCTAAAAGTCGGGATTCTCATCGCCCCGGGGTTCGCCCTGATGGATATCGCCGGCGCCCACTCGGTGTTCGGCATGGCGCCCAATACCGAACTGCATGTGCTGTGGAAGGATCGCCATCCGGTCATGGCCATGCCGGACTTCCCCTGCCATGCCAGCACGACGTTCGACGAATGCCCGCCCGACCTCGATGTGCTGGTGATAGGCGCAGTGGGCACATCAGCGATCGAAGACCCGCAATTGATCCAGTTCCTGCGTAAACAGTGCCCGCGTACGCGCTTCGTCATTTCCATCTGCGCCGGCGCCCTGCTGCTGGGCGCCGCCGGTTTCCTGCAGGGACGCCGGGCGACCACCAACCTGCACCTGATCCATACCCTGGAGGCATTCGGTGCCACGGCGATCAGCGGTGGCGAAGTGGTGATCGACGGCCCGCTGTACAGTGCAGGCCCCGCCACCGGCTCCTTCGAGACGGCGTTGATGGTTCTGGCCCGCTTGCGGGGCGAGCAGATCGCCAAGCTGTTGGAGCTGACCATCGAGTACCACCCTCGCGCGCCTTTCAATGTCGGCACCCCGGAGCTGGCCGGCCCCGAACTGACCCGCCAGACCCTGGAGTTGTACGCGGACTTTTTCCGCCGGAGCACCGAGACCGCCCTGGAGCACTATCGCAGCGCTCTGGAACCGCAGCGCTGAGCGGTCATAAATCCATCACTGCGAAGTCACAATGACGACATGGCCCCAGCCGACACTGGGGTCATGAGCCCAGCCCTGCATATCACCCTCATCACCGAGACCTTCCCGCCGGAAATCAACGGCGTGGCCAATACCCTTGGCCGCCTGTGCGATGGCCTGCGGGCCCGTGGACACCAGGTGGAACTGGTGCGCCCGCGCCAAGGCTGCGATCAGAGCCGGAGCAGCGACGAAGCCCTGCTGCTGTGCCGAGGTTGGCCACTGCCGGGGTATCCGGGGCTGCAATGGGGCCAGTCATCGATGCACAAGCTGCTACGCCGCTGGAAACGCCAGCGCCCGGATGTGCTCTATATCGCCACCGAAGGACCGCTGGGCCTGTCCGCGCTGCGGGCGGCCAAACGCCTGGGAATCTCGGTGGTCAGTGGCTTCCATACCAACTTCCAGCAGTACTCCAGCCAGTACGGCCTGGGCCTGCTGACACGCCTGCTGACCCACTACCTGCGTTGGTTCCACAACCGCTCGAAGCTGACCCTGGTACCCAGTGCCAGCCAGTGCCTGGAACTGGAGCGCCGCCACTTCGAGCGCCTGGCGCTGCTCTCCCGCGGGGTCGACAGCCAGTTGTTTCACCCGGCCAAGCGGGTCGCCGAACTGCGGGCCAGTTGGGGGCTGGATAACGACGACCTGGCGGTGATCCATGTCGGGCGCCTGGCACCGGAGAAGAACCTGGGCCTGCTCAAGCGTTGCTTCGAGCGCCTGCAAGCGAGTTATCCACAGCAGAGGATGAAACTGATCGTGGTGGGCGATGGCCCGCAGCGGGCGGCCCTGGAGAAAAGCCTGCCCGATGCGTTGTTCTGCGGTAGCCAGCGAGGCGAGGCGCTGGCGGCACACTATGCCTGCGGCGACCTGTTCCTGTTTCCCAGCCTGACCGAGACCTTCGGCAACGTGGTACTCGAAGCACTGGCCTCGGGGTTGGCCGTGGTGGCTTACGATCAAGCAGCAGCGGCTCAGCATATCCGCCACGGCTACAACGGCGTGCTGGCGATGCCGGGGGATGAAAATGCGTTCTGCGATGCCGCCAACTGGCTGCTCGAAGAAACTGAAACCTTGCGCCGGGTGCGCCTCAACGCTCGCCAGCATGCCAGCCGCCAAGGCTGGCCTGCGGTGATCGAGCAGTTCGAGGATCAACTGCGCAGCGCCTGCCAGCACTCGCTGGCGCCTTCCGGTACCAGCAGCATCGAGACCTCGGCCAGCGCCCTTGGCAAGCTCGGTGCGGCAAGGGGCTTGCCACCCTCGCCGCCCGGCAGCGCGCGTTAGACCAGGGTCATCAAGGCTTCGCGGCTGAACGGCCGGATGTCCTGCTCGCGACCTTCACGAACCTTCTGCGCCCAGTCCGGATCGACCAGCAGCGCGCGGCCCACGGCCACCAGGTCGAACTCGTCGTTGCCCAGGCGCTGCAACAGGTTCTCCAGGCTGGCCGGCTGGGCCACCTTGTCGGTATTGACCATGAACTGCAGGAACTCGCCATCCAGGCCAACGCTACCGACGGTGATGGTGGGCTTGCCAGTGAGCTTGCGGGTCCAGCCCGCCAGGTTGAGATCGGAGCCTTCGAACTCCGGCTCCCAGAAACGCCGGGTCGAGCAGTGGAAGATATCTACGCCAGCCGCCACCAATGGCTTGAGGAATGCCTCCAGGGCCTCTGGTGTCTGTACCAGCCGGGCAGTGTAGTCCTGCTGCTTCCATTGGGAGAAACGCAGGATAATCGGAAAATCCGCACCCACGGCGGCGCGGACCGCCTGGATCAGCTCGATGGCAAAGCGCGAGCGCTGGGCCAGGTCGCCGCCGTACTCATCGGTGCGCTGGTTGCTGCCTTCCCAGAAGAACTGGTCCACCAGGTACCCGTGGGCACCGTGGATCTCCACGCCATCCATGCCAATGCTCTGGGCGTCCTTGGCAGCCTGGGCGAACGCTGCGATCACCTCCTGGATATCCTGGTGGGTCATGCCGTGCACCACGACCTTGCCATCCTTGAGCTTCTCGCTGGGACCGTAGCCCGGCACGCTGGCATCCGGCTCGGTGCCCAGGCGCCGCACGTTGCCCACATGCCACAGCTGCGGGACGATCTTGCCGCCCTCGGCATGCACCGCATCCACGACTTTCTTCCAGCCCGCCAACGCGGCTTCGCCATGGAACTGCGGCACATTGGGATAGCCATTGGCCGCCTGGTGCCCGACGGTGGTGCCTTCGGTGATGATCAGGCCGACACCTGCCGCCGCCCGTCGACGGTAGTATTCGACGACTTTCGCATTGGGCACGCCACCCGGGGAGAACGACCGGGTCATCGGGGCCATCACGACTCGGGAGGGCAATTCCAACGCGCCCAGCTGAAAGGGTTTGAACAAGGCTTGGACAGACATGCTGCACTCCGACAGGAAAGGACTGGAGTCGAGAATCGACGCACAAGGCAACGCCAGGCCGGGGCCCGACGCACTTATGATGAGGATAATATTCTTCACTCAAGACCCTGCACAGCACTATTGATTTGAGTGATCTTGGCGCAAAAACGCCGCCATACGGCGGCGTGGATGAGGCGCGAACAGCGGGCGCGGCGACAAGCCCGCCAGGTCGCTTCAGCTCAAGGCTTTCTCGATGGCCTGGACCACCGTGGGGTCATCGGGAGCGGTACGCGGTGAAAAACGCGCCAGGACCCGGCCATCCTTGCCAAGCAGGAACTTCTCGAAGTTCCAGGTGATGTCCCCGGGAAACTCGGCGCCCTCGCCCGCCAGCAGGCGGTACAGCTGGTGGCGCTCCGGGCCGTTGACCTCGAGCTTGCTGCTCAGTGGAAAGCTCACTCCGTAGTTAAGGCTGCAGAACTCCTGGATCTCCTGTTCGGTACCAGGCTCCTGTCCGGCGAACTGGTTGCACGGCAGGCCCAGCACACTGAACCCCTGGCCCTTGTACTGCTGGTAGAGGTTCTCCAGCGCCGCATACTGGGGAGTCAGGCCGCACTTGGAGGCGACGTTGACCACCAGCACGACTTGTCCCTTGAAGGGCGCGAGCGGCAGTTCCTGACCATCCAGGGCTTTCAGTTTAAGGTCGTGAAAAGCACTCATGACGAACTCCAAATTCCCGTGTTCTTAAGACAGCCTCTCGACAGTACAGCCAAAAGCCGCGGACTAAAAAGGCGCCCTCGGGCGCCTTTCCAGCAATCTTGAGCTTAGCGCAGAAACTCAGTGGTGATGACCACCTTCGCCATGGACGTGGCCATGGGCAACTTCTTCCTGGCTGGCATCACGGATGGCAACGACCTTGACCTGGAAGTTCAGGCGCTGGCCGGCCAGTGGGTGGTTGCCGTCGACAGTCACGTCGTCGCCGTCCAGATCGCGAATGGTCACGATCTGCATCTGGCCGTCCGGAGCCGAAGCGTGGAACTGCATGCCCACTTCCAGTTCGTCGACGCCTTCGAACATGCTGCGGCTCAGGGTACTGACCAGCTCGGCGGCGTATTCGCCGTAGGCGTCTTCAGGCTCCACGGCGACCTTCAGCTCGTCACCGACCTGCTTGCCTTCCAGGGCCTTTTCCAGGCCCGGAATGATGTTGCCTGCGCCATGCAGGTAGACCAGCGGGGCGCCGCCGGCAGAGCTGTCGATGACCTCACCAGCGTCGTTGGTGAGGGTATAGTCGATGGAGACAGCCTTATTGGCGGCGATCAGCATGGGGCGGGACCTTTTGCATAAGAATGAAGAACGTCCAAGTTTAGCGAAGCAATCGCTCGAAAGCGAACGGAACCCGGACAAACGGAATCAGAAGCAGCCCTCGACAATCTGCGGCTTTCACCAGGATGAGGACGGCCACTGGGTGGTCGAACTGTCCTGCGGCCATACCCAGCACCTGCGCCACCAGCCGCCATGGCAATCACGTGCCTGGGTGCTGGACCCAACGCAGCGGGCAGAAAAAATAGGTCGCCCCTTTGCGTGTGGCTGGTGTGCTCAAGACGCGGGAAACGATAACCTTAGCCCCTGACTATCGCGGTAGGCGGCCATGGACCGTCGCCCTTGCCATGCACCCTTCGAGAATTCGCATGCAAACTTTCTTTATCGCGCCCACCGACTTTGGCGTGGGCCTGACCTCTATCAGCCTCGGGCTGGTACGCACCCTGGAACGCGCCGGCCTCAAGGTCGGTTTCTTCAAGCCCATTGCCCAACCACACCCTGGCGACACCGGTCCGGAGCGCTCCACTGAACTGGTGGCGCGGACCCACGGCCTGAAGCCACCACAGCCCCTGGGCCTGGCCCACGTGGAACGGATGCTGGGCGATGGCCAGCTGGACGAGCTGCTGGAAGAAATCATCACCCTCTACCAGCAGGCTGCCATCGGCAAGGACGTGCTGGTTGTCGAGGGCATGGTCCCGACCCGTGCCGCCAGCTACGCGGCCCGGGTCAACCTGCACCTGGCCAAGAGCCTGGATGCCGAGGTGATCCTGGTATCGGCCCCGGAAAACGAAGTGTTGACCGAGCTGTCCGGGCGGGTCGAGTTGCAGGCGCAGTTGTTCGGTGGCCCACGGGATCCGAAAGTGCTGGGGGTGATCCTCAACAAGGTGCGTACCGACGAAAGCATCGAGGCGTTCAGCGCCCGCCTGAAAGAGCATTCGCCACTGCTGCGCAGCGGTGACTTCCGCCTGCTGGGCTGCATCCCGTTCCAGCCGGAACTCAATGCTCCGCGCACCCGTGACGTGGCAGACCTGATGGGCGCCCAGGTACTCAACGCCGGGGACTACGAAAACCGGCGCATGACCAAGATCATCATTTGTGCGCGCACCATGCGCAACACCGTGGAGCTGCTCAAGCCCGGAGTGCTGGTGGTGACCCCGGGCGATCGCGACGACATCATCCTCGCCGTAAGTCTGGCGGCCATCAACGGCGTGCCCCTGGCCGGCCTGCTGCTGACCAGCGGCACCCTGCCCGATCCGAAGATCATGGAGCTGTGCCGTGGCGCCCTGAATGCCGGCCTGCCCGTGTTGTCGGTGAGCACCGGCTCCTACGACACCGCCAACCAGCTCAACGGCCTGAACAAGGAAATCCCCATCGATGACCGCGAGCGCGCGGAAATCATCACCGACTTCGTCGCCAGCCACCTGGATGCCGACTGGCTGCACCAGCGTTGTGGCACCCCACGGGAAATGCGCCTGTCGCCCGCGGTGTTCCGCTACCAGCTGATCCAGCGCGCCCAGCAAGCCGACAAGCGCATCGTCCTGCCCGAGGGCAGCGAGCCGCTGACCGTGCAAGCTGCTGCCATCTGCCAGGCCCGTGGCATAGCCCGCTGCGTGCTGCTGGCCAAGCCGGACGACGTGCACGCCGTGGCCAGGGCCCAGGGCATCGAGCTGCCCGAGGGCCTGGAGATCCTCGACCCGGACCTGATTCGCGAGCGTTATGTCGAGCCCATGGTGGCCCTGCGCAAGAGCAAGAGCCTCAACGCCCCGATGGCCGAGCAACAACTGGAAGACCCGGTGGTGATCGGCACGGTGATGCTGGCCCTGGACGAGGTCGACGGTCTGGTCTCCGGGCTCGTCCACTCCACCGCCAACACCATCCGCCCTGCCCTGCAACTGATCAAGACCGCGCCGGGCTGCACCCTGGTGTCCTCGGTGTTCTTCATGCTGTTTCCCGAGCAGGTGCTGGTCTACGGCGACTGTGTGATGAACCCGCACCCCAGTGCCAGCGAACTGGCAGAGATCGCCCTGCAGAGCGCCGATTCGGCGGCGGCCTTCGGCATCCCTCCACGGGTCGCGATGATCAGCTACTCCAGCGGCGACTCGGCCAGTGGCGAAGAGGTGGAGAAGGTCCGCGAGGCCACCCTGCTGGCCCATGAAGCCCAGCGCTCGCTGTTGATCGACGGCCCGCTGCAGTACGACGCCGCCGCCAACGAGAACGTCGCCCGGCAACTGGCTCCCAACAGCCAGGTGGCGGGCAAGGCCACGGTGTTCGTGTTCCCCGACCTGAATACCGGCAACACCACCCACAAGGCCGTGCAGCGCAGCTCCGACTGCGTCAGCCTGGGGCCGATGCTGCAAGGCCTGCGCAAGCCGGTGAACGACCTGCCCCGCGGGGCCCAGGTGGACGATATCGTCTACACCATCGCCCTGACGGCGATCCAAGCCGCCAACCGACCCATGGATGCCTGAATGCTGGACTTTCTACCGGGTGCCGTACGCGGCACCATCGCGTCGCTGTTGCTGGCGCTCAACACCATTTTGCTGTGCTCGTTCCTGTTCTGCGTGGCGATCTTCAAGGCCCTGCCCTTTGCCTTCACCCAGCGTTTCACCCACTGGCTGATGAACCATACCCATGAGGCCTGGATCAGTAACAACAAAGCCTGGATGCAGCTGGTGTGCCGCACTCGCTGGCATGTGCAGGGCCTTGAAGGCCTGGACTACCAGCACTCCTACCTGGTCACCAGCAACCACCAGAGCTGGGTCGATATCCTGGTATTGCAGTACGTGCTCAACCGACGTATCCGCCCATTGAAGTTCTTCCTCAAGCAGGAACTGATATGGGTGCCGGTGATCGGCCTGGCCTGGTGGGCCCTGGGCTTTCCCTTCATGAAGCGCTACTCCAAGGCCTACCTGGAGAAGCATCCGGAAAAAAGGGGCAAGGACCTGGAAACCACCCGCAAGACCTGCGCGAAATTCCGCAGCAATCCGGTGGGTATCTTCAACTTCGTCGAGGGCACGCGCTTCACCGAGGCCAAGCATGCCCAGCAGCAATCGCCATTCAAGTACCTGCTCAAGCCCAAGGCCGGCGGCATCGCCTTCGTGCTGGATGCCATGGGCGAGCAGCTGCAATCGATCGTCGACGTGACCATCCACTACCCTGCCGGCCGTCCCGGCTTCTGGGACTTGCTCAGCGGCAAGGTCAGGGAGGTGGTGGTGCATTTCGAAGAAGTACCGATTGCGCAGCAGTTCATCGGACGCAACTATGAACAGGACGCGGTTTATCGGCAGGCCTTCCAGGACTGGATCAACCAGCGCTGGCAAGCCAAGGATGCGCTGCTGGAGCAACTGCACCAGCATTATCCAGGCAAGCGATGAAGCGCCTGTAAGGGCCTCTTCGCGTTCGAACAGACACAAAAAGCCCGCAGACAGTCACCTGTCCGCGGGCTTTTTCTTGCAGCTTGCAGCTAGAAGCTCGCCGCTGCCCTTACCTTAGATCGCGCCACGGCTGCGCAACAGGTCCAGCACCTGCTTGACGCCCTCGTCCACGGTCAGCGCCTGGGTATCGATCACCAGGTCGGCATCCAGCGGCACGTCATACGGGAAGGACTCGCCCGGGATGTTATCGCCACCGGCCGCGTACAGGCCTTGGGGATCACGCTGGGCACAAACCGTTGGCGAGGCCTGGACATAGACCGTCAGCAGACGCTCCTTGCCGATCAAGTCCCTGACCTGCTCGCGCCCTTCGGCACTTGGGGCCACGAACGCTGCCAGGGTCAGCAGGCCGGCTTCGTTGAACTGACGGGCAACGTGAGCCGCACGCCGCCAGTTCTCGGTACGTCCGGCACGATCCTGGGGCAGCCCCTTGTTCAGGTCGTGACGCAGGTTCTGGCCGTCGAGGACGAACACCGCACGCCCCATATCGAACAGCTTGCGTTCCACGGCATAGGCCAGGGTGCTCTTGCCGGCGCCCGACAAGCCGCTGAACAGCACGGTGGCTGGCTGCTGGCCAAAGCGCTGGGCACGCTCCTGGGTGGCGACATGGGCCAGCTTGCCATGGTGGGTAGCGCTGCCGTGGGCCACTGGCTGGGCGATGATCATGCCCGCGCCGACGGTGCCGTTGGTCAGGCGATCGATGACGATGAAGGCGCCCGTGGTGCGATTGCTTTCGTAACCGTCCAGGGCAATCGATGCATCGAGGCTGACCTTGACCTTGCCGATCTCGTTCAGTTGCAGGGCACTGGCCGCGCCCTCTTCCAGGGTGTTCACATCGACCTTGTGAACAATGCTGGCGATCGAACCCGGCACATAGCTGGTGGCGCGCTTGATGTCGTACTTCTTGCCCGGCAGCATCGGCTCCTCGGCCATCCACACCAGCATGGCTTCGAAGTTATCGGTCACCGGTGGCACGCTGTCGGCGTGCACCAGCAAATCGCCCCGGGAGATATCGATCTCGTCTTCCATGGTCAGGGTCACGGCCTGGCCGGGCCCGGCCTGTTCCAACTCGCCCTCGAAAGTGACGATGGACTTGACGCGGCTGCTCTTGCCCGAAGGCAGCACCACCACTTCGTCGCCCTTGTGCACGATGCCGCTGGCCAGGGTGCCGGCGAAACCGCGGAAGTTCAGGTTCGGACGGTTGACGTACTGCACCGGGAAACGCAGGTCGGTGAGGTTGCGGTCGCCGGAGACCTCAACGGTCTCGAGAATTTCCATCAGCGACTGGCCGGTGTACCACGGCGAACGCTCGCTGCGGTTCACTACGTTGTCGCCCTTGAGTGCCGACATCGGCACGAAGTGCAGGCTGGTGGGCTGGATCTTCAGGCCCTTGGCGAACTGCAGGTAGTCGGCCTTGATCGACTCGAACACATCCTGGTCGAACCCCTTGAGGTCCATCTTGTTGATGGCCACGACGATGTGCTTGATCCCCAGCAGGGAGGCGATGTAGCTGTGCCGGCGAGTCTGGGTCTGCACGCCGTAGCGGGCGTCCACGAGGATGATCGCCAGGTCGCAGGTGGAGGCACCGGTGGCCATGTTGCGGGTGTACTGCTCATGGCCCGGGGTGTCGGCGATGATGAACTTACGCTTGGCGGTGGAGAAGTAACGGTAGGCCACGTCGATGGTGATGCCCTGCTCGCGCTCGGCCTGCAGGCCATCCACCAGCAAGGCCAGGTCGATGTCGTCACCGGTGGTGCCGACCTTCTTCGAGTCACGGGTGATGGCTTCCAGGTGATCTTCGTAGATCATCTTCGAATCGTGCAGCAGGCGCCCGATCAGGGTGCTCTTGCCGTCATCCACGTTGCCACAGGTAAGGAAGCGCAGCAGTTCCTTGCGTTCGTGCTGGCCCAGGTAGGCGAGGATGTCCTCGCTGATCAGATCGGATTGGTGGCTCATAGCGTTCAAGCTCCAAGCTGTAAGCTTCAAGCGGCAAGCTTGTCGGCGTACAGCTAGTCAGAAATTTTTTTGATCAAGCCGCTGAGCATCTTCGATAGCTCGCGGGTTTCTTTAATCCAATTCTCAGCCAGCGGGTTCGCGATGTAGGCAATTTCACGAGCGATAAGGATTTGAGTCCGGAGTTCGCCGCAGGAAGCTTTCGCGATCCAGAGAAAATGGACTTTTTCTCTATTGCTACGACGCTCCATGCCCTCGGCAATATTGGAAGGCACCGAAAGAACAGAGCGAGTGATCTGGTCCTTGAATCCAAAGTCCCCACACTACGCAAACTCTTTATAAATCCCCACCGCCAAAGCTTTGCTTCGCTGCCAAACAATCAGTTTCTCGAAATCCATGACGAGTGTTCCGATTCCGGCTCGCAACAACCGGCTGCAAGCAACAAACCACGACGTTACGCATACCGCCTTTAACTTGCTGCTTGCCGCTTGTAACTCGAAGCTTAAAAGTACCCTTGGCGTTTTTTGTCTTCCATCGAGCCTGCGCCATCGTGGTCGATGACCCGGCCCTGGCGCTCCGACGTACGGGTCAGGAGCATTTCCTGGATGATGTCGGTCAGGGTCTCGGCTTCGGACTCGACCGCGCCCGTCAACGGGTAGCAGCCCAGGGTACGGAAACGCACTTTCTTCTTGACGATGCGCGCCTTCTCCTCATCGCTGAGGTGCTCGAGGATGCGCTCGTCGTCGATCATGATCAGGGTGCCATTCTTCTCGATCACTTCGCGCTCGGCGGCGAAGTACAGTGGCACGATCGGGATACCTTCCAGGTAGATGTATTGCCAGATGTCCAGCTCGGTCCAGTTGGACAGCGGGAACACGCGGATCGACTCGCCCTTGTTGACCTTGCCGTTGTACACGTTCCACAGCTCGGGACGCTGGTTCTTCGGGTCCCAGCGGTGCTTGCTGTCGCGGAACGAGTAGACGCGCTCCTTGGCGCGGGACTTCTCTTCATCGCGGCGAGCCCCGCCGAACGCGGCGTCGAAACCGTGCTTGTCCAGGGCCTGCTTGAGGCCCTCGGTCTTCATGATGTCGGTGTGCTTGGCGCTGCCGTGGGTGAAGGGGTTGATGCCCTGGGCCACGCCATCGGGGTTGACGTGGGTAATCAGGTCCAGGCCCATTTCCTCGACCATGCGATCGCGGAACTTGTACATCTCCTGGAATTTCCACCGGGTATCGACGTGCATCACCGGGAACGGCAGCTTGCCGGGGAAGAACGCCTTGCGGGCCAGATGCAACATCACCGCGGAGTCCTTGCCGATGGAATACAGCATCACCGGATTGTCGAACTCGGCCGCCACCTCGCGGATGATGTGGATGCTTTCCGCCTCCAGCTGTTTCAGATGCGTCAGTTTGTCGACCATGGCTACTCACGAAAGCTTTCTTATGGACGGCCTGCGGGCCGTGTTCGAGCGGGGCATGCTAGCACAGCGACCTGCTTCTAATCAGGGAGCCAACTAGAACGAAACGGTATATGAATATACCCGCCTGTTTGCTGGATTCACGCCCTGCAACAGCGCCCCTGGCTGCGCAAGGACGCTCCTTCGAAGCCCCGGCGCAGCGGCGATGAAGCGCCCTCAGATCGGGTTCGGGCAATCGATGAACAGGTGCTCCAGGGCAAAGCGCCGGGCCAGGTAGTCACCCAGCGCCTGAACGCCATAGCGCTCGGTGGCGTGGTGCCCCGCGGCGATGAAGCTGATGTCGTTTTCCCGGGCACTGTGGAACGTCTGCTCCGAGGCCTCGCCACTCAGGTACAGGTCGACACCGGCCAGCACCGCCTGGTCGATGTAGCCCTGGCCGCCACCGGTACACCAGCCGACCCGACGAATCATCTCGCTGCCTTCGATCAGCAGCGGTTCGCGGCCCATCACCTCTTGTACCCGCCGGGCAAAGTCCCGCGGACTCATGGGTTCTTCCAGAGACCCGACCAGACCGACGACCTTGGGATTTTCCGGGTCCAGCGGGCCTTCCACGGTGATATCCAACTGCCGGGCCAGTTGCACGTTGTTACCCACCTCAGGGTGCAGGTCCAGGGGCAGGTGGTAGGCCAACAGGCTGATATCGTGCTTGAGCAGGGTTTTCAACCTACGCTGCTTCATACCCGTGACGCAGGGGTCTTCCCCCTTCCAGAAGTAACCGTGGTGCACCAGTACCAGGTCGGCCTTGGCCTCCACCGCGGCATCCAACAGGGCCTGGCTGGCAGTCACGCCGCTGACGATACGCATCACCTGCGGGCGCCCTTCGACCTGCAGGCCATTGGGGCAATAGTCGGCGATTCGCGAACTGCCCAGGTAGCGGTCCGCTTCTTCTACCAGTGTGCTCAGGGCAACGGCCATGAAAGACTCCTAAATATCCCGTCCAGAGGCACGTGCGGCCTCGTATAATGCGCGACATTATGGGGCCGTGCGCAGCCCTTCGTAACCACCCAGGACTTGCCCGATGCTCAAGGCTCTGCGTTTTTTCGGCTGGCCATTACTGGCCGGCGTGCTTATCGCGTTATTGATTATTCAGCGTTACCCGCAATGGGTCGGCCTGCCCAGCCTGGATGTGAATCTGCAACAAGCGCCACAAACCACCAGCACCCAACAGGGGCCGGTGTCCTACGCCGATGCGGTGGTCATCGCTGCCCCTGCGGTGGTCAACCTGTACACCACCAAGGTGATCAATAAACCGGCCCACCCGTTGTTCGAGGACCCGCAGTTCCGGCGCTTCTTCGGTGACAACCTGCCCAAGCAGCAACGCATGGAGTCGAGCCTGGGTTCCGGGGTGATCATGAGCCCCGAAGGCTACCTGCTGACCAACAACCACGTGACGTCCGGCGCCGAGCAAATCGTGGTGGCCCTCAAGGACGGCCGGGAAACCCTGGCTCGGGTCATCGGCAGCGACCCGGAAACCGACCTGGCGGTGCTCAAGATCGACCTGAAGAACCTGCCCTCGATCACTGTCGGTCACTCGGAAAACATCCGCGTCGGCGATGTCGCCCTGGCCATTGGCAACCCGTTCGGGGTGGGCCAGACCGTAACCATGGGCATCATCAGCGCCACTGGCCGCAACCAACTGGGCCTGAACAGTTACGAAGACTTCATCCAGACCGACGCAGCGATCAACCCGGGCAACTCCGGTGGTGCGCTGGTGGACGCCAACGGCAACCTGACCGGTATCAACACCGCGATCTTTTCCAAGTCCGGTGGCTCCCAGGGCATCGGCTTCGCCATCCCGATCAAGCTGGCCATGGAAGTGATGAAATCGATCATCGAACACGGCCAGGTCATCCGTGGCTGGCTGGGCATCGAGGTGCAACCGCTGACCCAGGAGCTGGCGGAGTCCTTCGGGCTGGCCGGACGCCCGGGCATCGTGGTGGCGGGCATCTTACGTGATGGCCCGGCGCAAAAGGCCGGCATGCAACTGGGCGACGTGATCCTCAGCATCGATGGCGAACCCGCCGGCGACGGTCGCCGCTCGATGAACCAGGTAGCCCGGATCAAGCCCACCGAGAAGGTGGCGATCCAGGTCATGCGTAATGGCAAGGAGCTCAAGTTGACTGCCGAGATCGGCCTGCGACCGCCCCCCGCGCCCGTCAAGGAAGAGGAATGACGTGAGCCCGGCCATGCCGGGCTAACAATATACATTCTCATTAGTCATGTTATATTGTTTCAATATCGCTATTGGAACAACCCATGACGCCCCGAAGAATCCTCCCCCTGGCAGGCCTGGCCCTGGGCCTGCTGACCGATCCTGTGTACGCCGAAGAACCGCAGCCGGTGGAACTGGAGACTATTCGCATCAGCGGCGAATCAGAATCCGCCACGGGTCCGGTCAAGGGCTACCGGGCCACCCGTTCCGCCAGCGCCACCAAGACCGATACGGCGATTCGCGAAATCCCGCAGTCCATCAGCGTGATCCCTGCCAGCGTGCTCCAGGATCTGGGCAGCAGCAATGTCGAGCGGGCCCTGGACTTCGCCGGCGGCGTGTCGAAGCAGAACAATTTCGGCGGCCTGACCCTGTATGAGTACAGCATCCGCGGCTTCACCACCTCGGAGTTCTACAAGGATGGTTTCAGCGCCAATCGTGGCTACCCCAGCACCCCGGACGCGGCCAGCATCGAACGTATCGAAGTACTCAAGGGCCCGGCCGCCAGCCTCTACGGACGCGGCGATCCCGGAGGCATGGTCAACATCGTCACCAAGAAGCCCCAGCCACAGGCCTTCGCCACCCTGCGCACCCGAGCCGGTAGCTGGGATCGCTACCGCACCGAACTGGACCTCAACAGCCCCCTCGACCACCAGGGTGACCTGCTGTCGCGGGTCAACCTGGCGGTGGAGGACAACCACAGCTTCCGAGACCACGTCGACAGTCGCCGGGTATTCGTCGCCCCTTCCCTGAGCTGGCAGTTGAACCCGGACACCAGCCTGCTGGTGGAAAGCGAGTTCGTCCGCCACAGCTCGACCTTCGACCGCGGCATCGTCGCCCCCGGCAACCGCTGGAGTGGCGTATCGCGCTCGACCTTCCTCGGCGAGCCCAGCGACGGCAACATCGACAACCACAACAACATGCTCCAGGCCAGCCTGGAACATTACCTCGACGACAACTGGAAGCTGCGCCTGGCCAGCCACTACAAGGAGGGCAAGCTGTGGGGCTTCGCCTCGGAAACCCGCCCCCTGAATGCCGAGCTGCATACCGTTGACCGGCGCTACCGCGAACGCGACAACAACTGGCACGACAGCATCACCCAACTGGAACTGCATGGCCTGTTCGACCTCGGCAGTTGGCAGCACGAACTGCTGCTAGGCAGCGAATACGAAAACTACCGCAAGAACGAGCGAGTCACCGCCATGGCCGGCAGCCCCTACGCCATCGATATCTACAACCCGATCTACGGTCAGGCCAAACCCAACGGCAAACGTTCCGGCACTGACTTTTTCGAGCACGTCGAAAGCCGCGCCCTGAACCTCCAGGACCAGATCATCTTCAGCGAACGCCTGCGCGGCATGCTGGGCGCGCGTTTTGAACATTTCGAGCAACGAATCGACGACCACGCCACCGGCCAGCGCAGCCGCCAGAACCACGATGCCCTGACCCAACGCGCCGGGCTCCTGTATCAACTGACTCCGCAGCTCGGCCTGTTCGCCAACGCCTCCACCTCGTTCAAGCCCAACAACGGCCTGGACGCCGCCGGCAAATCATTCAAGCCAGAAGAAGGCGTCGGATATGAAGTGGGGATCAAGAGCGAACTGTTCGACGAGCGCTTGAGCGCGACCCTCGCCGCTTTCCATATCGACAAGGAGAACGTGCTCGCCCTGGACCCGGGCACCGACTCCAGTCGCGCCATGGGCAAGGCCCGCAGCCAGGGCTTCGACTTGCAATTCAGTGGGCAGTTGACCGACGCCGTACGGGTGATTGGCGCTTATGCGCTGGTCGACGCCGAAGTCACCAAGGGCGACCAGGCAATTCCCGCCGGCAGCCGCATTCTCGGGGTGGCCAAGCACAGTGGCAGCCTGCTGGGGGTCTATGAATTCCAGGACGGTCGCCTCAAGGGCTCGGATATCGGCGCGGCCCTGACCTACGTCGGCGACCGTTCGGGCGAGGCCGGAGGCCGCTTCGAACTTCCCGCCTACCGCACCCTGGACCTGCTGGCCCACTACAAGGCCAGCGACAACCTGACCCTGGGTCTGAACCTGAACAACCTGTTCGACGAGAAGTACTACGAGCGCTCCTACAGCAACTACTGGGTCACCCCGGGAGAGCCACGCAACTTCACCGTCAGCCTGACACTCAACCTGTAGAAGAGAACCGCCATGCAACCTTTGCAAACCATTGCCCTGCTGGGCCTGCTCGGCACTCTGGGGGCCACCCAGGCCGTGGCCCATGGCCTGTGGACCGAACAGCGACGCGGCAACATCGAGGTGGTGTACGGCCACGGCGCCGAGGACGATGCCTTCAAGCCGAGCAAGATCAGCGGCGCCTGGGCCTATGACAGCCAGGGACGGATGATCCCGGTGACGGTGCAGCGCCTTGCCGATCACGCCCGGCTGCAACCGCTCAAGCACCCGGCCGTAATGGCCGTGGCCCTGGACAACGGGCCCTGGTCGCAAACCGCCGACAAACAGTGGGTCAACCAGGGGCGCAGCCAGGTGCCTGGTGCCATCGCCTCGACCCATACCTTCAAGTACAGCCTGGCGATCTATCAGCCTGGAGCGAAGCTGCCCAACCTCGAGCAGCTCAAGCTGGTGATCCTGCCCGAGACCGACCCGCTCCTTGTGGGGCCCGGCAAGAGCCTGCCAGTACGAGTCCTGCTCGACGGCCGACCTGCTGCGGGAGTGAAGCTGGTGGGGGATTACCGCAATGCACCCAATACCCTGAGCACCGAGACCGATGCCCAGGGTCGCGCCCAGGTGTTGGTGCGCAACGAGGGCTTGAATGTGATCGCCGCGCAGGTCGAGGTGCCCCTCAAGGACAACCCCGACGCTGCCTCCCGTGGCCTGTTCAGCTCCCTGACCTTCCTGGGAGAACCGCACCACGAATAAGCGCAGCCGCAGGCTGCAGTGGCAAGCGGCAAGCCTTTAGCTGCAAGGAAGAAGCCCCAGGCACATGCTCAGGGCTTCCAGCTTGCCGCTTAGAGTTGCCCCAATCCGTCGACCAGGGCCTGGTTCTGCTCCGGCGTGCCGATGCTGATCCGCAGGAACTGGGCGATCCGCTGCTGCTTGAAGTGACGCACGATCACGCCTTGCTCCCGCAGCTTGGCGGCCAGGCCCGCGGCATCGTGTTGCGGGTGGCGGGCAAAGATGAAGTTGGCCGCCGAAGGCAACACCTCGAAGCCCTTGGCCTGCAACTGCGCCACCAGCCATTCGCGACTTTCAATTACCTGCTGGCACGTCTTCTGGAAGTATTCGCGGTCCTCGAAGGCCGCGGCCGCACCGACGATCGCCAGGCGATCCAGGGGGTAGGAGTTGAAGCTGTTCTTGACCCGCTCCAGGGCCTCGATTAGGTCCGGATGCCCTACCGCCAGGCCCACCCGCAACCCCGCCAGGGAACGGGACTTGGACAGGGTCTGGGTCACCAGCAGGTTCGGGTAGCGGTCCACCAGGCTGATGGCCGTCTGGCCGCCGAAGTCGATGTAGGCCTCATCCACGACCACCACCGAATCGGGGCTGGCCTTGAGGATTTGCTCCACCGCCGCCAGGGCCAGCAGGCAGCCAGTCGGCGCGTTCGGGTTGGGGAAAATGATGCCGCCATTGGGCTTGGCGTAGTCGGCCACGCGGATCTGGAACTGCTCGTCCAGCGGCACCGCTTCGAAATCGATGCCATACAGGCCGCAATACACCGGATAGAAGCTGTAGCTGATATCCGGGAATAGCAGCGGCAGGTCCTGTTGCAGCAAGCCATGGAAGATATGCGCCAGGACTTCGTCGGAGCCGTTGCCGAGGAACACCTGGTTGGCCGGCACCCCGTAGTAGCTGGCCACCGCCTGCTTGAGCAGGTCGCTGTTGGGATCGGGGTACAGTCGCAGGTTGTCATTGAGCTCGGCCTGCATCGCGGCCAGGGCCTTGGGCGACGGACCATAGGGGTTTTCGTTGGTGTTGAGCTTGACCAGCTTGGTCAGCTTGGGTTGTTCGCCCGGCACGTAGGGCACCAGGTTCTTGACGAACGGACTCCAGAATTTGCTCATGCTCATTGCCCCTGATCTTGGTCGTCGACGATGCGGTATTCGGCGCTGCGGGCGTGGGCGGTCAGCGACTCGCCACGGGCCAGTACCGAGGCCGTGCGGCCCAGTTCGGATGCGCCCTGCTCGGAACAGAAGATGATCGACGAGCGCTTCTGGAAGTCATACACCCCCAACGGCGAGGAAAAACGCGCAGTGCCGGAAGTCGGCAGCACGTGGTTCGGGCCGGCGCAGTAGTCGCCCAAGGCTTCCGAAGTGTGGCGCCCCATGAAGATCGCCCCGGCGTGGCGGATCTGCCCCAGCCAGGCTTGCGGGTCGGCCACCGACAACTCCAGGTGCTCGGGAGCGATGCGGTTGGCCACTTCGATGGCTTGCTGCATGTCGCGGACCTGGATCAGTGCGCCCCGGCCATTGATCGAGGTGTTGATGATCTCGGCGCGCTCCATGGTCGGCAGCAGCTTGGCGATGCTTGCAGCTACCCGATCGAGGAACTCGGCATCCGGGCTGACCAGGATCGCCTGGGCATCTTCGTCGTGCTCGGCTTGGGAAAACAGGTCCATGGCGATCCAGTCCGGATCGGTCTGGCCGTCGCACACCACGAGGATCTCCGAGGGACCGGCGATCATGTCGATACCGACCTGGCCGAATACATGACGCTTGGCGGTGGCCACATAGATGTTGCCCGGGCCGACGATCTTGTCCACCTGGGGCACGCTCTCGGTGCCATAGGCCAGCGCGGCGACAGCCTGCGCACCACCAACGGTGAAGACCCGGTCGACCCCAGCAATGCAAGCAGCGGCCAGCACCAGCTCGTTGACCTCGCCACGAGGAGTCGGCACCACCATCACCACCTCGGAGACACCGGCGACTTTCGCCGGGATCGCGTTCATCAGCACCGAGGACGGATACGACGCCTTGCCGCCTGGCACGTACAAGCCGGCGCGGTCCAGGGGCGTGACCTTCTGGCCAAGCACGGTGCCATCGGCCTCGGTGTACTGCCAGGAGTCCTGCTTCTGGCGCTCGTGATAGACACGCACGCGATTGGCGGCCTTTTCCAGGGCCTCGCGCTGTACCGGGGTGATGCGGGTCAGGGCCAGCTCCAGGCGGGCACGATCGAGAATCAGGTCATCGATGACCTTGGCCTCGACGCCATCGAAGCGCTGGGTGAACTCCACCAGCGCCGCGTCACCGCGCTCGCGTACGGCCTTGATGATATCGAGCACACGCTGGTTGACCGCGTCGTCGGACACGCTTTCCCAGCTCAGCAGATGATCCAGATGTCGGGCGAAATCCGCATCGGCAGCGTTGAGTCGGCGAATTGCAGTGGGAGCGGTCATAGCGAAGGCCTCATTGATTGGCGAATGCACAAAAGGACAAGCTTGGTTTTGCATGACTCAGGCGCCGCAAGACTACCAGGCCATCCGCGTGGGCACCTGAGCATTCTGGTTATGACGCGGATAGATGGGCGCGGCTCGGGGCCACGCATGTGAGTCAGCCGCGGTGTCGCGATTCCACTGCCTTGCGCAGGGTATCGATCAGCGTTTGGATACGCGCGTGCTGCATCTTCATGGATGCTTTGTTGACCACCAGGCGGGAGCTGATGGTGGCGATCATTTCCTGGGGTTCCAGGCCGTTGGCCCGCAGGGTGTTGCCGGTATCGACCACGTCAATGATCTTGTCCGCCAGGCCGATCAGCGGGGCCAGCTCCATGGAACCGTAGAGCTTGATGATGTCCACTTGCCGGCCTTGTTCTGCGTAGTAACGCTTGGCCACGTTGACGAACTTGGTGGCGACCCGCAGGCGGCCCTTGGGCTCCTCGGCGCCGATGGCACCGGCGGTCATCAGCTTGCACTTGGCGATCTGCAGATCCAGCGGCTCGTAAAGGCCCTGGCTGCCGTACTCCATCAGGACGTCCTTGCCAGCCACGCCGAGGTCGGCAGCGCCATGCTCGACGTAGGTCGGCACATCAGTGGCCCGCACGATCAACAGGCGTACATCTTCCTGGGTCGTGGGAATGATCAGTTTGCGGCTCTTGTCCGGATTCTCGGTTGGCACGATGCCCGCTTCAGCCAGAAGCGGCAGCGTGTCGTCGAGGATACGGCCCTTGGACAGTGCGATGGTCAACATGAGTAACGTAAGTCCTTATGCGGCGACTGATGCCCGGACGCAAATGGCGCCAGACATGCGTCGAGCCTGAAGACAGGCTCGACGTGAAACAAAATCGTGTGGCACCTCCCTGTGCCCTTGGCAGGTTAGCCCGGTACGCGGCGAATCTTCGCGCCCAGCATCTGCAGTTTCTCTTCGATGCACTCGTAGCCACGGTCGATGTGGTAGATGCGATCGATCAGGGTGTCGCCTTCGGCCATCAGGGCCGAGATCACCAGGCTGGCCGAAGCCCGCAGGTCGGTCGCCATCACGGGCGCACCCTTGAGGATTTCAGCGCCGGTGACGATGGCCGTGTTGCCTTCGACCTGGATCTTGGCGCCCATGCGGTGCAACTCGTACACGTGCATGAAGCGGTTTTCGAAGATGGTCTCGATCACAGCGCCAGTGCCTTCGGCAATCGCGTTCAGGGAAATGAACTGCGCCTGCATGTCGGTCGGGAACGCCGGGTATGGAGCGGTACGCACGTTGACCGCCTTGGGGCGCTTGCCGTGCATGTCCAGCTCGATCCAGTCGCTACCGGTGGTGATCTCGGCCCCGGCTTCCTTGAGTTTTTCCAGAACGGCCTCAAGGATGGTCGGATCGGTGTCCTTGACCTTGACCCGGCCACCGGTGACAGCGGCAGCTACCAGGTAGGTACCGGTCTCGATACGGTCGGGCATGACTTTGTAGATAGCCGAGTGCAGACGCTCGACGCCATCGATGGTGATGGTGTCGGTGCCGGCGCCGGTAATCTTCGCGCCCATGGCGATCAGGAAGTTCGCCAGGTCCACCACTTCAGGTTCGCGAGCGGCGTTCTGCAGTACGCTGCGGCCCTTGGCCAGGGCAGCCGCCATCATGATGTTCTCGGTACCGGTCACGCTCACGGTATCGAAGAAGAAGTTAGCGCCGCGCAGGCCGCCTTCTGGCGCCTTGGCCTTGATGTAGCCACCTTCGACATCGATCTGCGCGCCCATGGCCTCCAGGCCGCGGATGTGCAGGTCCACTGGACGCGAACCAATGGCGCAACCGCCTGGCAGCGCCACTTCGGCTTCACCGAAGCGCGCGACCATAGGGCCCAGCACCAGGATCGAGGCGCGCATGGTCTTGACCAGCTCGTAAGGCGCCACCAGGGTCTTGATGCTGCGCGGGTCGATCTCGACGCTGAGCTTCTCGTCGATCACAGGCTCGATGCCCATGCGACCGAACAGCTCGATCATGGTGGTGATGTCGTGCAGGTGCGGCAGGTTGGCCACGGTAACCGGGCCATCGCACAGCAGGGTTGCCGCCAGGATAGGCAGCGCGGAGTTCTTGGCCCCGGAAATGCGGATCTCGCCATCAAGGCGAGCGCCGCCGGTAATAATCAATTTATCCATAAGAGTCTCGACGCCCTTGGGCTCAGGTGCGCTCGGCCCAGGCCGCGCGGCTGAAAAATTTCATGGTGATCGCGTGGATGCTGCCATTGGCAATCCATGGGTTCAAATGGGCATAGATGCTCTGCTGACGCTTAACCGGGCTCAAGGCCGACAGTTCGTCGCTAATCACGTTCAGCTGAAAGTTGCAGCCTTCGCCCTCAACTTCTACCTGAGTTCCGGGCAGCTTTCCCTCGAGAAAGCTCTTCACTTCGTTGGCCTGCATGCTCAACCTCAATCGGCGCCCTGTGCGCGCGGGTCGGACATCATACAAAAAAGCCCCGCGCCTGCGAACCCCGCATAGCAGGACTCTGACGGGGGGCTTCCATGTTTCTGGAGTCACTGGGGTTGCGCGAGAATCTCGGTAACGCCGGAAACCTCGGCAATCTCTTTCATGCCGTCGGGCAATGCACGAATGCTGACATTCTTGCCCAGGCCCTGGGCATCGCGCATGAAGGCCAGCAGCAAGGCCAGGCCGACACTGCTGGAGCGCTGGACCGCCGAGCAATCGAGCACCAAGGCTGGCGCCTTGCTCGACTTGATCAGCGCCTGGCCCTGCTTGCGCAGGCCCGGGCCACTGCGGTAGTCCAGCACGCCGCTGATCAGCAGCTCCCCAGCCTCACCCAGACGTACGCCCGCCTCGCTCATTGCTCGGCCTTTGGCGCAGCGTTATCGGTGGCTTCCTTGGCCTTGGCCACTTCGCCGGCCCAGCCGTCGATGGTCTTGTCCAGGTTGTTACCGTTGCGCTGCATCGCATCGGCGAACTGATCGCGGAACAGCTTGCCGATATTGATGCCATTGATGATCACGTTACGAATCTTCCATTCGTCGTTGATCTTCTCCAAGGTGTAGGACACCGGGTAGATCGCCCCGTTATTGCCTTTCACCTGCATGTCGACGCTGGTACGGGTGCCGCTTTCATCCTTGGGAGGAGAAATGGTGATGCCCTGGTTGTTGTACTCCAGCAACGCATTGCCATAGAACTGGATCAGGCTGCGCTTGAAGTTCTCCTGGAAGCGCGACATCTGCTCCGGGGTGGCCTTGCGCGAATACTTCACCGTCATGATGCTGCGGGAAATCCCGTCGGCATCCACCGCCGGGCCGACAATGCCGTTCAGGGCGTTATAGAAGTCGGATGGGCTTTGCTTGTACTTCTCTTTATTGGCTGCCAGATCGGCCAACAACCGATTGGTAGTGTCCTGCACCAGGTCATGGGCGGACGTGGGGCTCGCCGCATTTGCCAGCAACGGCAGGGCAGCGAGCAGCACCAACAGGCCACGTCGCAAGATAGAAATCATCGAAAAACTCCTCATTTGGCGTCTTTGCTAACGGTATTGAGCAGGAATTTACCGATCAGGTCCTCCAGCACCAGCGACGACTGGGTGTCGTGGATGGTTCCACCATCCTTGAGCAGAGCCTCTTCCCCACCCACGCTGATACCGATGTATTTCTCACCCAACAGGCCAGCAGTCAGGATAGATGCAGTGGAGTCGGTCGGCAGGTTATCCACGCGCTTTTCCAGTTGCATCGTCACCCGGCCGGTGAAGCTGTCACGGTCCAGATCGATCGCCGTGACCTTGCCGATGGTCACGCCGGCCATGGTCACTTTGGCTCTGACCGTCAAACCGGCGATATTGTCGAAGTAGGCGTAAAGTTTATAGGTATCGGTGCTAGCCGTCGGAGACAGGCCACTGACTCGCAGGGCAAGCAACAGCAAAGCCAGGATGCCAGCCAGCAGGAAAAGGCCGACACCGATTTCCAGGGTGCGGTTTTGCATCAGAAATCTCCAAACATCAAGGCGGTCAGAATAAAGTCCAAGCCGAGTACGGCCAACGAGGCATACACCACGGTCTTGGTAGTGGCACGGCTGATCCCCTCTGAGGTGGGCTCACAGTCGTAGCCTTGGAATACGGCGATCCAGGTCACTACAAATGCAAAGACAATGCTCTTGATCACACCATTGAGCACGTCGCTGCTGAAGTTCACGCTGTTCTGCATGTTCGCCCAGTAGGAACCTTCATAGACCCCCAGCCAGTCGACAGCCACCCACGAACCGCCCCAGATACCCACGACACAAAAGATCATCGCCAACAGCGGCAGGGAAATGAAGCCAGCCCAGAGGCGCGGGGCAATGATGTACTTGAGCGGATCGACACCGATCATCTCCAGGCTGGAGAGTTGCTCGGTGGACTTCATGTTGCCGATTTCGGCCGTCAGCGCCGAACCGGCTCGCCCGGCGAACAGCAACGCAGTCACCACCGGCCCCAGCTCACGCAGCAGGGTCAGGGCAACCATCTGGCCCACCGCCTGCTCCGAACCATAGCTGGAAAGGATATTGAATCCCTGCAGTGCCAGCACCATGCCGATGAAGATCCCGGACACGACAATGATCACCAGTGACATCACGCCCACTGAATGCAGTTGCTTGACCAGCAGGCCGAATCCGCCGCCGATGCTGCCGCGCCCGAGCAGCGCGTGAAACAGGAACAGGGTGGAACGCCCCAGTACCGCCAGGACATCGATGCCTGAGCGACCGAAGAGACGAACCCTTTCGATTAGCGATATCTTGCGCATCAGCGCTTCCCCAGAAGATCTGCGCGGTAATCCGGCGCTGGAAAATGAAACGGCACGGGACCGTCGGGATCGCCCTTCATAAATTGACGAATACGCGGATTGTCGGAGTCCATGAGCTCGGCAGGAGTTCCCTGGCCCAGTACCTGGCCATCACCCACTACATAGAGGTAGTCGGCGATGCTTGCGGTCTCGGCCAGATCATGGGAAACCACGATACTGGTGATACCCAAGGCATCGTTGAGCAGCCGGATCAGGCGTACCAGCACCCCCATGGCAATAGGGTCCTGGCCCACGAACGGTTCGTCGTACATGAGGATCTGCGGGTCCAGGGCAATGGCGCGAGCCAAGGCGACCCGACGCTTCATCCCACCCGACAGCTCGTCGGGCATCAGGTCAATGGCTCCTCGCAACCCCACAGCCTGTAGCTTGAGCAGGACGATGTCGCGAATCATTTCGTCAGGCAGCTGGGTATGCACCCGCAGCGGAAAGGCTACGTTTTCGAAGACATCCAGATCAGTGAACAGCGCACCGCTCTGGAACAGGACGCCCATCTGCTTGCGAGCATCGAACAGGTCACTGCGCGAAAGCTTCGGCAGATTCTGGCCGTTGACCCACACTTCACCAGCGCTAGGCCGCAATTGCATGCCCATCAGGCGCAGCAGGGTTGTTTTCCCGCAGCCGGAAGGTCCCATGATGCCGGTGACCTTGCCCCGCGGAATCTGGATATCCACGTTATTGAATATGCTGCGCGTACCGCGCTTGAAGGAAACGCCCTTCAGCTCGACCGCGTAAGCGTTATCGGCACTCATCTAAACTCCTTGCGATGCAACCTAACACTCGGACGCTAGGCTCCCTCCCGGGAGCTCGTGCCTCTGGGCAGGCCGAACTGGCGGCGAACTATATCACTGCTGATGCTTAGCCCCCAAGGCCGAAGCCGTCACCGTTCAGGTCGACGACAGGCAAAATAGTTCGATTCCTGGCAACAGTCGGCAAAGGCTGACGAACTTGCGTGAGGGATTTGTTCATTACCGCTATAATCGCCGCCTTTTCATCGGGCTATACGATTTCAGACATGAGCCAAACCAGCGACCTGATTCAATCAGCACAGCGCACCATCCGCCTCGAAATACAGGCCGTAGAAGGCTTGCTGCCCCATATCGACGCAGATTTCGTGCGCGCCTGCGAGATGATTCTGGCCAGCAAAGGCCGAGTGGTAGTGGTCGGCATGGGTAAGTCCGGGCATATCGGCAACAAGATCGCCGCCACCCTGGCCAGTACGGGAACCACGGCTTTTTTTGTCCACCCGGCTGAAGCCAGCCATGGCGACATGGGCATGATTACCCGCGAAGACGTGATCCTGGCCCTCTCCAATTCCGGCTCCACCAATGAAATCGTGACCCTGTTGCCGCTGATCAAGCGCCTGGGCATCCAGTTGATCAGCATCACCGGCAACCCGGACTCACCGCTGGCCAAGGCCGCCGACGTCAATCTCAACGTGCATGTCGAGCAAGAAGCCTGCCCGCTGAACCTGGCCCCCACCTCTTCGACCACCGCCGCCCTAGTCATGGGCGACGCCCTGGCCGTGGCACTGCTGGAGGCCCGCGGCTTCACCGCCGAAGACTTCGCCTTCTCGCACCCCGGTGGCGCCCTGGGACGTCGCCTGCTGCTGAAGGTCGAGAACGTCATGCACGCCGGCGAACAACTGCCTCAGGTCCAGCGTGGCACCCTGCTTCGCGATGCCCTGATGGAGATGAGCCGCAAGGGCTTGGGCATGACCGTCATTGTCGAGGCGGACGGGCGCCTGGCCGGGGTCTTCACTGACGGCGACCTGCGCCGCACCCTGGACCGCAGCATCGATATCCACCACACCACCATAGACGAAGTCATGACCCTCCACGGCAAGACCGCACGTGCCGAGATGCTGGCGGCCGAAGCCCTGAAAATCATGGAAGACAATCGAATCAACGCACTGGTCGTCGTCGACCAGGAGGATCGCCCCATAGGCGCGTTCAACCTGTCCGACCTGTTGCGCGCAGGAGTGATGTAAATGAATGAGAACCTGCTGCAGCGCGGCAAGAACATCAAGCTGGCGGTTTTCGACGTCGACGGCGTGCTGACCGACGGTCGCCTGTACTTCCTCGAGGACGGCAGCGAATTCAAATCCTTCAGTACCCTCGACGGCCAGGGCATCAAGATGCTCATGGCCGCCGGAGTACAAACCGCGATCATCACCGGGCGCAAGACCCCCGTGGTCGAGCGCCGGGCCAAGAACCTGGGAATCCCCCACCTCTACCAGGGCCGCGAAGACAAGCTGGTCGTACTGGACGAGCTTCTTGCACAACTGGGCCTAAGCTATGAAGAGGTCGCCTACCTGGGCGACGACCTGCCCGACCTACCCGTGATCCGTCGTGTCGGCCTGGGCATGGCAGTCGCCAATGCCGCCGCCTTCGTTCGCGAGCACGCCCACGGCATCACCGTGGCCCGCGGCGGCGAAGGAGCGGCTCGCGAATTTTGCGAACTGATCCTGCATGCCCAGGGCCGCCTCGAAGCAGCCAATGCCGCTTATCTATAGAGTCCGCCAATGCTGAGTAAAAAGATTCGCAACATACTGATCTTCGGGACCATTGCCTTGCTATTCGCTGCGGTGGGCTACTGGAATATCAGCCCCGAGCGCTTCCTCGACAAGCCGGTGGTCCAGGTCGATGAAAGCGCCATCGACTATTTCGCGATCAATGCCCACAGCGTGCAGTACCTGCCCGATGGGAAGCTGCAATACGAGATGACCTCGGACAAGGTCGAGCACATCAAGGCCAGCCAGGTAACCCTGCTGACCCAGCCGGACCTGCACATGTACCGTGGCACCGCCTATCCGTGGCACGTCCAGAGCGAACGCGGCGAAGTCAACCCGGATGGCACTCAGGTCGAACTCATCGACTCGGTACGGGTTTCGCGCACTGACGAGAAGAATCGCAACCTGCTGATCACCAGCAGTCGCATGACAGTATTCCCACAGAAGCAATATGCGCAAACCGAGCAAGCCGTTAGAATCGACGGCGCCGACGGCGTGACCACGGCTACGGGAATGAAAGCGTATTTGAAAGACGGCAGGATGGACCTGCTATCGAACGTAAGAGGACAGTATGAGGCTCATTAAAACCCTCCCTATTTTGCTCAGTCTGGGCGCAGCACTGGGAAGCGTGAGCGCCTGGGCTCTGCCGAACGATAGCCAACAGCCGATCCGCATCCAGGCCGACGATGCCCAGCTCGATGACAAGAATGGCGTAGCCACCTATAAAGGCGACGTGATCATCACCCAGGGCTCGATGAAGATCACCGGCAACACCGTGACCATCACCCGGGCCAAGAGTGGTGAAATCGACGTCGTGACCTCGGTGGGCAACCTGGCCTACTTCGAGCAACTGCAGAAGCAGACCGATCCCAAGCCGGTCCAGGCCTACGCCGTGACCATCCAGTACCACGCCCAGCAAAACCGCGTCGTACTGATCGACAAGGCCAAGGTCATCAACGACGGTAATACCACCGAAGGCGAGAAGATCATCTACGACACCGTCAAGCAAGTGGCCAATGCCGGTCGCGCCAACGGCAGCTCGATTACCGCTCCCCGTCCGCGGATCGACATGGTCATCCAGCCGAAAAAGAAAACCGACGAGCAAAAGGCCCAGTAATGGCAACTCTGAAAGCCCAGCACCTGGCCAAGAGCTACAAGAGCCGACAGGTCGTGCGCGACGTCAGCCTGTCCATCGACAGCGGCCAGATCGTCGGCCTCCTTGGCCCCAACGGTGCAGGCAAGACCACCTGTTTCTATATGATCGTCGGCCTGGTCCAGGCCGACCAGGGCCGGGTGCTGATCGACGACCTGGATGTCAGCCATCAGCCCATGCACGGGCGCGCTCGCGCGGGCATCGGCTACCTGCCCCAGGAAGCCTCGATCTTCCGCAAGCTGTCGGTGGCCGACAACATCATGGCTATCCTCGAGACCCGCAAGGAACTCGATAAAGCAGGTCGTCGCCAGGAACTGGAAAGCCTGCTGCAGGAGTTCCACATCAACCATATCCGCGACAACCTCGGCATGAGCCTGTCCGGCGGCGAGCGTCGTCGCGTGGAGATTGCCCGCGCGCTGGCCACCGCACCCAAGTTCATCCTGCTGGACGAACCGTTCGCAGGCGTGGACCCGATCTCCGTCGGCGACATCAAGCAGATCATCCATCACCTCAAAGCCAAGGGCATCGGGGTACTGATCACCGACCACAACGTCCGCGAAACGCTGGACATCTGCGAAACCGCCTACATCGTCAATGACGGGCAACTGATCGCCGAAGGCGATTCTGCGACTATCCTGGCCAATGAGCTGGTCAAGGAAGTCTACCTGGGCCACGAATTCCGCCTGTAAAGGCTGACGTGTTGGGCTAGTAGCCAGGGCGCCGAAAACAGTAAATCCCTACAAAGTTTATTGTTACGACGCTCTAGGCAAACACTTCAGTTTCAGGCATATAATTTGCTTATGTTTGGCGCTTCGGCGCCCTGTAGTGGATGGCGCATGTGCGCCGGCAATTAAGGTGTTAAGCCCCTGCCATGAAACCATCGCTAGTCCTGAGAATGGGCCAGCAGCTGACGATGACACCGCAGCTGCAACAGGCCATCCGCCTGCTCCAATTGTCGACCCTGGACCTGCAACAGGAAATTCAGGAAGCCCTGGAGTCCAACCCGATGCTCGAACGCCAGGAAGATGGCGACGACTTCGACAACAGCGACCCCCTGGCCGACAACACCGAGTCCAAACCCAATACCGAAATCCAGGAACCCTCCTACCAGGAAACCGCCCCAACGGTGGACAGCCTCGAGGATGGCGAATGGAGCGAACGCATTCCCAACGAACTCCCGGTGGATACCGCCTGGGAAGATGTCTACCAGACCAGCGCCAGCAGCCTGCCCAGCAGCGATGATGACGAGTGGGACTTCACCACCCGCACCTCCGCTGGCGAAAGCCTGCAGAGCCACCTGCTCTGGCAACTGAACCTGGCCCCGATGTCGGACACCGACCGCTTGATCGCGGTGACCCTGATCGACAGCATCAACGACCAGGGCTACCTCGACGAGACCCTTGAAGAAGTCCTCGAGGCCTTCGACCCCGAACTGGATATCGAGCTGGACGAAATCGAAGCAGTCCTGCATCGCATCCAGCAATTCGAACCCGCCGGCATCGGTGCTCGCAACCTGGGTGAATGCCTGCTGTTGCAACTGCGCCAGCTACCGACCAAGACGCCTTGGCTGAGCGAAGCTCAGCGCCTGGTCAGCGACTACATAGACCTGCTGGGCAGCCGCGATTACAGCCAACTGATGCGGCGCATGAAGCTCAAGGAAGACGAACTGCGCCAGGTCATCGAACTGGTGCAAAGCCTCAACCCGCGCCCGGGCTCGCAGATCGAATCCAGCGAAGCCGAGTACGTGGTCCCGGACGTCATTGTGCGCAAGGACAACGAACGCTGGCTGGTGGAGCTGAACCAGGAGTCGGTACCACGCCTGCGAGTCAATGCCCAATATGCGGGCTTTGTACGTCGTGCCGACACCAGCGCAGACAACACCTTCATGCGCAATCAGCTGCAGGAGGCCCGCTGGTTCATCAAGAGCCTGCAAAGTCGCAACGAAACCCTGATGAAAGTCGCCACCCAGATCGTCGAGCATCAGCGCGGCTTTCTCGAGTATGGCGACGAGGCGATGAAGCCCCTGGTCCTGCATGACATCGCCGAAGCGGTGGGCATGCACGAATCGACGATTTCCCGGGTCACTACGCAGAAATTCATGCACACCCCACGGGGTATATATGAACTGAAATACTTTTTCTCCAGCCACGTCAGCACCTCGGAAGGCGGTGAATGCTCATCCACCGCGATCCGCGCAATCATCAAAAAACTGGTGGCGGCGGAAAATCAGAAAAAGCCGTTGAGTGACAGCAAGATCGCTGGTTTACTGGAGGCACAAGGTATTCAGGTAGCCCGCCGTACCGTCGCCAAGTACCGCGAATCCCTTGGGATCGCGCCTTCTAGCGAACGTAAGCGGCTGATGTAGCCGTAGGGCTGGCCACAGCGTTTCGGAGTGTGTCTGAATGCTCGCCAAACGGCGACCAGGCAAACCGCCTGATCGATGCGCAGCAGGCTTCAGACACGGTCCAGGTGGCAGGCAAAATGGCCTGCCGCGTCATGCACTGGCAACGAAGGAGAAGCTGTATGCAAGTCAACATCAGTGGACACCAACTCGAAGTGACTGAACCTCTGCGCGTCTACATCGGCGAAAAACTCGACCGACTGGAACGCCATTTTGACAAGATTACCAATGTGCAGGTCACCATGGCCGTCGAGAAGCTGAAGCAGAAGATCGAGGCTACGCTGCACATTCACGGTGGGGAGGTCGTCGCCAATGCAGAACATGACGATATGTATGCCGCAATCGACCTGCTCACGGACAAGCTTGACCGCCAACTGAAAAAGCACAAGGAAAAGCAACTCCACCTTCTCCAAGGCACGGGTCGCTGATACTCCCCTCCCATGATCCGACTTGAAAGCATCCTGACCCCCGGCCGTTCCCTGGTGAACGTGCCGGGAGGCAGTAAAAAACGTGCCCTCGAACAAATTGCCAACCTGATCAGCCGTGAAGTGCCCGATCTGGAGATGCAGGATGTCTTCGAGAGCCTGATTGCCCGCGAAAAACTCGGCTCCACCGGTTTTGGCAACGGCATCGCCATTCCTCACTGCCGCCTAAAGGGTTGCGAATCGCCCATCAGCGCACTGATGCACCTGGACGCTCCGATCGACTTCGACGCCATCGATGGCGCTCCGGTGGACCTGCTGTTCGTTCTGCTGGTCCCGGAAGCTGCGACCGATGCGCACCTGGAACTGCTTCGGCAGATCGCCAGCATGCTCGATCGCAAGGAGGTTCGTGACCGGTTGCGCAGTGCTACCAGCAACGAAGCCTTGTATCAGGTCGTCCTGGACGAGCAAAACAGGCAGTAACCATGCGCTTGATCATCGTCAGCGGCCGTTCCGGCTCAGGCAAAAGCACCGCCCTCGATGTTCTTGAGGACCACGGCTACTACTGCATCGACAACCTGCCCGCCGGCCTGCTCCCAGAGTTGGCCGAACGTGCCTTGATCCACACCGAGCTGGCCCAGCCGTTGGTCGCGGTCTCCATCGATGCCCGCAACTTGCCCAGCCATCTGTCACGTTTCCCCGAGTTGCTCGAGGAAGTGCGCAGTCGGCATATCCAGTGTGATGTGCTCTATCTGGACGCCGACGAAGAAACCCTGCTCAAGCGCTTCTCGGAAACCCGGCGCCGCCATCCACTCAGCAGCGCCAACCGTTCCCTGGCCGAGGCCATTCGCGACGAGACCCATCTGCTGGGCCCCATCGTCGACCTGGCCGACCTCAAGGTCAACACAACCAACCTGAACCTCTATCAACTGCGCGACACCATCAAGCTGCGGCTGTTGAACCAGCCAGAACCCGGCACCGCCTTTCTGGTGGAGTCCTTCGGTTTCAAGCGTGGCATGCCCGTGGATGCCGACCTGGTGTTCGACGTGCGCTGCCTGCCCAACCCGTACTGGAAACCCGAGCTGCGCGCCCAATCAGGGCTGGATGCCCCCGTAGCCGAGTACCTGGCCGCCCAACCTGATGTCGAGGAGATGTTCCAGGATATCTCCAGCTACTTGCTCAAATGGCTGCCACGATTTGCCGCCAGCAACCGTGCCTATGTGACCATTGCCATCGGCTGCACCGGTGGGCACCACCGCTCCGTCTACCTGACGGAGCGCCTGGGCCAGGTCCTGCAAAAATCCCTGAAGAACGTCCAGGTTCGCCACCGCGACCTTAGCTGAAAGGACCCACCCCGCGATGCCAGCTTTGGAAATCGAGATCATCAACAAACTGGGCCTGCATGCCCGTGCCTCGGCCAAGTTCGTCGGCGTGGCCGGCCAGTTCCCCTGCCAGATCCGCGCCGGTAGAACGCCTGAGAGCATGGTCGATGGCAAGAGCATCATGGCCATGATGATGCTCGCCGCCGGCAAGGGCACCAAGATTCATCTCAAGACCGAAGGTGAGCAGGAGCAGGAAGCACTGGACGCACTGGTAGCCCTGATCAACAACTACTTTGACGAAGGCGAATGACGTCTTCGTACGGCACTCAAGAGAGCGCCGTATCCATCACCATCATCAGGCAGAAGCCGATACACAAGCCGAGACTGGCCAGTTTTTCGTGACCGTTGCGTCGGGACTCGGGAATCACCTCATGAGTCACCACCAGCAACATGGCACCAGCGGCCAGTGCCAGCCCCAAGGGTAGAAGCAACTCCGCCAGGCTCACCAGCCACGCACAGAGCAACGCGAATACCGGCTCTACCAGGCCTGAGGCAGCGCCGATCAAGAACGCCTTGGCGCGCGACACTCCTGCCCCTGCCAACACCAGGGCAATAACCAAGCCTTCCGGCACATCCTGCAAGGCGATGCCCATGGCCAGGCTATCCGCATCCGGCATGCCTCCACCGGCCGACACCCCCACCGCCATGCCTTCAGGAATGTTATGGGCAATGATGGCAAAGACAAACAACCAGATACGTGGGGCAATCACTGGATGCTCAGGTGTCCCAACAAGAGTTTCCGGGTTGCCGCCGGACACCTTGAGGTCCACGAGAAACAGGCCAAAAGCCCCGAGCATGATACCCACGCAGACCAGGCCGCTAGCTCCCCAGGCGGACAGCCCCAACCCCTGTGCCGCAGCAATGCCCGGTACGATCAACGAGAATGCCGTTGCGGCCAACATCACCCCAGCCCCAAAACCCAGCAAGGTGTCGCCTACGGCGATGGGCATCTTGCGAATCACCAACACCGGAACGGCCCCCAGCGCCGTACCCAGCGCGCAGATCGAGCCGCCCTGCAAGGCTCGCAGCAGCCTGGGCTCCAGGTTCAACCAGCTCAATCCTTGAGCCACCAGCAACGCGGTGCCCGCCAATAACAGGAGCGAACCGAAGGCGTAGCGAAACATTCGCCCACTGCTGATCGCCAATGTCTCAGTGCCCATAGTCGGCCTTATTGATTGTTTTCCAAGGAGGGATCAGGCCACCGCTGCCTGATAGCGCAGGGCGACTTCCGGCCAATTGATGACGTTATAGAACGCATTGATGTATTCCGGCCGACGGTTCTGATAACGCAGGTAATAGGCGTGCTCCCAGACGTCCAGGCCAAGAATTGGCGTATTACCCTTCATCAGGGGACTGTCCTGGTTGCCACTGCTCTCGACCACCAGTGTTTTCTCAGGCGTCACGCTGAGCCAGGCCCAGCCACTACCAAAGCGAGTCAGTGCGGCCTTGGTGAAGGCCTCCTTGAAACGCTCGAAACCACCGATATCCTGTTCGATCGCTTGCGCCAGCGCGCCACCGGGCTTGCCGCCTCCCGTCGGGGTCATGACCGCCCAAAATAGCGAATGGTTGGCATGCCCTCCTCCCTGATTGACCACTGCGGCCTGCAGTTGCTCTGGCAGCTGCTGGACACTGGCCACCAGCTTCTCCACTTCCCACTCGGCCCACTCAGTACCTTCCACCGCAGCGTTGAGATTGTTGATATAGGTCTGGTGGTGCTTGGTGTAGTGAATCTCCATGGTTTGCGCATCGATGTGCGGCTCCAGGGCATCGTAGGCATAAGGCAAGGCAGGCAAGGTAAAGGACATATCAGTGCACTCCATAAGAGGGGCTGCCGGGAAGCGAGCCATCGCACGACAGGCGCACGATGCTGCTCTCCAGCAAACGGTGGGAACGTGGGTATTCGCCGTGCTCACCAATGAAATTGAGCAGCTCGACATAGGTCTTGCTGCTTTGGCGCAAGGCAGCCTCGCGCAACATCAGGGGTAACCGGCCGTCCTGCATCGTCTGCAACAGGCGCTGGTGGATCGCACAGAGGTACTCCGCGCTTTCCTCCGGCTGGTTCAACTGCAAATGCAAGTCCGCCAGGTTGTGATGGGAAATCACACAGGCCGCCACTGCTTCATCGGCATTGGGCCAGCGCTCGAACAACACCTGGGCCAAGGCCAGTGCCTGCAGATAGCACTCACGGGCATCGACCAGCTCGCCCTGCATGAACAGGCGATTGGCCCTTTCGATCGTGCGTTTCCAATGTTCCATGGTGAGCCTCCAGAGCAGTAAGGGGGTTACACGCCACCCGCCGTAAGCTTCTCCGGGTCCAGCAGGACTTCAAGCTGGCTGCGGGGCAGGTCGGTATGCTCAAGCGCAACGTCTATCACCGGGCGCCCCTGCTTGTAGGCGGTCTTGGCGATTTCCGCTGCCTTCTGGTAACCAATGATCGGGTTCAAGGCCGTCACCAGGATCGGATTGCGCGACAGTGCTTCCTTGAGCTTGGGTTCGTTGACCTTGAAACTGGCAATCGCCTTGTCCGCCAGCAGGCGGCTGGAGTTGGCCAGCAACTCGATGCTACTCAGCAGGTTCTGGGCAATGATCGGCAACATCACATTGAGCTCGAAGTTGCCCGACTGCCCTGCCACCGTGATGGTGCTGTCGTTGCCAATGACCTGGGCCGCCACCATCGCCGTGGCTTCCGGGATCACCGGGTTGACCTTGCCTGGCATGATCGACGAGCCCGGCTGCAACCCTTCCAGCTCGATTTCCCCCAACCCGGCCAATGGCCCCGAGTTCATCCAGCGCAAATCGTTGGCGATCTTCATCAACGATACCGCCGTAGCCTTGAGCTGCCCGGAGACAGTCACCGCAGTGTCCTGGGAGCCAATCAGGGCGAACAGGTTCTTGCCCGGAGTGAATTGCACCTGGGTGAGCTTGCTCAACTGCTGACTGAAGCGCCCGGCGAACTCCGGATGCGCATTGATCCCGGTACCTACCGCCGTGCCGCCCTGGGCAAGAGACTGCAGGCTCGGCAGCAAGTCCTGCAGGTGCGCGATATTGGCCTTGAGCTGCTGCGCCCAGCCCTCAAGGACCTGGCTCATGCGCACAGGCATGGCATCCATCAGGTGAGTACGCCCTGTCTTGATAAAGGGGTGCACCTGCAGCGCCTTGTGCTCGATGACCTCCACCAGATGCACCAACGCTGGCAACAACTGCTCATGCAGGGTCAACGCAGCACTGACATGGATGGTGGTGGGAATGATGTCGTTACTGCTCTGGCCACAATTGACATGGTCATTGGGGTTGACTGCCTCACCCAGCAGGCGACTGGCCAGGGTTGCCAGCACTTCGTTGGCGTTCATATTGGAGCTGGTGCCGGACCCGGTCTGGAAGATATCCACCGGGAAGTGCTGCATGAAGTCCCCCTCCAGCAACCCTTGGGCGGCATCGACGATGGCCTTGCCCTGGGACTCGCTGAGCTGCCCGAGTTCGACGTTGGCCTTCGCCGCGGCAGCCTTGGCCAGGATCAGCGCCCGGATGAAGGCCGCCGGCATCCGTTGCCCACTGATGGGAAAGTTATCCACTGCACGCTGGGTCTGTGCGCCATACAGCGCCTGCTCCGGGACCTGCAATTCGCCCATGCTGTCGCGTTCGATACGGGTATTACTCATCGGGAAATCCTTGCACCAGTTCAATCAGAGGAATGGAAGGCAACAGCGAACACGTCGCCAATCGCCAGGCATGGCTTTGCCAACGCTCAAGTCGGCACTTGCACAGCGACAAACGCTCCATATCGCGCAGCGGACGCCAGGCCTGGTCCAGGCACAGGCTGCGCCAATGCCAGGGCAACGCGGTATCGGTAGCGGTATCGATCAATAAACGGAAGGAGGTTTCGGCAACGGTCCAGGCGGACATGGCAGTGCAACAGGCCAGGTATCGTCCCTCGGCCAGGTAATGCTCGATCAGACGCGGCTCGTCGGGATCCAGTGCGCAGCGGATCTGGCGGCTCATCCAGCGCCAGCTTTCAAGGTACGGCTGCTCGTGCAAGGCAGTGCTCATGACCTGGGCTCATTGAATAATGATTTTCATTATTAAATGATATTGAGAATCAACGCAATCTGGCTGTACGAATTTTGTCCATGTTTGCAACCGCCACCCTCGTGATTGGCCTAACGGCTGAAGCCCCTCGATTCATGCCGCCACGCTGAGCCCTACGCCCCTCCCATCCCATCCCATCCCATCCCAACATCCTGCAACAGAGCACGCAGCCGAGCAGACCACCGATTCAATGCCTGCGTCAGGACACCCACACCAACGACGTTATTCAGAGCAGGGGCTAGAGGCTTATCAAGGCAACCTCTGGCTCGATGAATTTTGATGCGCGACGCAAAAGTTCAACCTGAGTTTGCTGTGAAACATCCGCTTTAGTTTTGCCCTACGTTGCTTACAGCCTTTCGAGGAAAGTTCTACTCAAACATAAAGAATCGCCTCATATCGATAAAACAATAAAACCTCGATTCTTTCACCGCATCCAGACAGGCAGTTTAAAACACACTAAAAGCCCAGACTCTTCCATTACCAAATCAAAACTAAAAAGACATTTAAGTCCCTGCCTACAGAGTCATTCCCACCAACGAAACAAGCCATTTCCCAGGAGAAGTACACGCCATAGAACTTACCCTTCAAACCCACCCCAAGAACTTAATACGTCGAGAAAAAAATGAAGAAGCTCCTTATCACCAAACTTTCCGCCACCGCAGTCATTGCTCTCTTGTCACAAACAGCCTTTGCTGCCGACGGAACGATCAACTTCTTTGGAGAAATCGTCGATGCCCCATGCTCGATCTCTCCCAACAGCCAAGTCATGACTGTTCCACTAGGCAAAGTTTCACGTACTACCCTGGATGGCGGTGCGGGCAAGAAAGCCACACCGGCACGCTTCAACATTGAGTTGCTGAATTGCGGCGCAAGTGCCAAAGGGGCGACACTGACCTTTAACGGAACCACCGATACGACCGTAACAGACAATCTGCGCGTTGGCGTCGGTGAAACGGCAGGCGGGGCAGCCACTGGTGTAGCGATAGAACTCGGTGACTCCGCTGGCACCAAAATCCCGGTAGGTTCCGAATCGACCCAATACACCCTGGTCCAGGGTGACAACCCTCTGAAGTTCCAAGCGGTCTATGTTTCCACTGCCGAAAAAGTAACGGTCGGTACTGGTAACGCAACGGCGCAGTTCACAGTTAACTACAAGTAATACCGTATTCGCCCAGTTGTCTCGCAGACGACTGGGCGTTTTTTTGCGTATTAACAAGTACACACTTTCGCCAGATCGCTTTAACAAGTGGATATATAGCAACCCAGGAACCTTAACTCCTGCGATGACGCGTGTTTGGCGGCCAGCAACTATCGGGATAGATTCATGCTGAACAAGAATGGCTTGAGATTGGCCAACAAACTTTTATTGGGTGCCAGCTTAGTAGTTTGTGCAGCAGCACCTGTTTTCGCAAGCGTGACGCTTGGCGGTACACGAGTGATTCTCGGCGAGCAGGATCGAGAAGCCTCCATTCCGGTAAAGAACGCTGGTCGAGCACCCTATGTGATACAGGCATGGGTCGATGCCGGCGAAGGAAAGACCAAGACTCCATTCGTAGTCACCCCTCCGCTGTCACGCCTTGATCCAGGAATGGAGAACATTCTACGGATCATGCGGATCTCAAATAACCTGCCAACCGATCGAGAGTCCGTATTCTGGTTGAACGTCAAGGAAATTCCAGAAAAAGCAAAGGAAGACAACGTTCTTCAAATTGCAATGCGCACACGTATCAAATTGTTCTACCGACCATCAGCACTAGAAGGAAAACCTGCAGAATCACGCCATCAATTAAAGTGGGCAGTCATTCCCGGGAATAGCAGCACTGGCTCAGTACTTAAAATAGAAAACCCGACCCCTTATTACATTACATTCACCAGTTTTAAGATCAATCAGGGGCAGCAGGAAATCAATGCGCAGATGGTGCCACCCAAAGGGGAGTCTGTTTATTCATTAAGTTCCGTAAACATACAAAAAGACATCGACGTCAGATTTACCACCATTAATGACTATGGAGGAGAAACACCCGAAGAGCGGGCAACAGTACCTGTTGCAGTCCATCCGATTGTCCTACCACTAGAGCCGGTCAAGACACTGACCGTTAAACAATGACGGTTTGCAAGGTCATGGCGATGACCTCTTATCTCAGCCCTTGCTCCTCACGCACGGTGGGATTGCCGCTATGTGCCCTCGTCGTCGCAATGGCCAGTCCAAGTGCATTCGGCAAGAATCAGGCAGGAACTGTATTCAACGAACAGTTCCTCAACATCGGTGGCGACCAGCCAAGTGCCGACCTGTCGGTGTTCTCGTTTGGCAACCGCGTCCTACCGGGCACCTACACCGTGGATACGGTGCTCAACGACAGCAACATCGGGCAAAACGAAGTGCGCTTCAACAAACAGGCGGACGACGCACAAGATGCGACGCCTTGCCTGACGCCAGCCCTGCTCGACGATTGGGGCGTGAAGACGAGTGTCTTCCCCGCATTGGCAAACAGCTCGCCAGAGACCTGCGTTGATCTGGGCAAGGTCATTGCACAAGCCACTGTAAGTTACGACCCAGGTAACCAGCGTCTTTTCCTGAGCATCCCGCAAGCAGCCCTCAAGCGCTCTGCACGCGGTGCCATCAGCCCGGATCGCTGGGACAAAGGCATCAATGCGGCCATGTTGGATTATCAGCTCAGCTTCTCGCGCTACGACGGTAACAACCTGCGCGGAAATACAGTGAGCCCTGTGCAGCAAAATGTTTTCGACAATACATCGGCGCCTAACAAGTTGGAGCGCGATACTTACTTCGGCGGATTGCGTGGCGGCTTCAACATAGATGATTGGCGCTTCCGGCATTTCTCGACTTATAACCGCAGCCTGGATGGGCAGGGTCGCTGGCAAGCCATCAATACCTATTTGCAACGTGATATCGCATCAATTCGCGGTCAGTTGCTCATTGGCGACGGCAACACACCCGGCAACTTCTTTGACAGTGTGCAGTTTCGTGGCGTGCAGGTTAGTTCCGATGACGCGATGCTGCCGGACAGTCAACAGGGGTACGCGCCGACCATCCGAGGCGTGGCACAAACCAATGCGCGGGTAGAAGTACGCCAGAACGGCTACCTCATCTACAGCACCTATGTCGCCCCCGGGCCTTTCGTCCTGGACGACCTCTACCCTACTTCGTCGAGTGGTGACCTCGAAGTCATCATCACTGAATCCGATGGGCGCGAAACGCGTTATGCACAGGCATTTTCCGCCGTGCCAACACTGTTACGCGAAGGCACCTGGCGCTACAGCGCCACAGCTGGCCAGTATCGGAGTGGCTACGGGTCATCGCGAGGCAAAGAACGCCCATCTCTCGTACAGGGCACTCTGGCCCGCGGCCTGGCACAGGACTTCTCGATCTATGGTGGGACCATCCTCGCGGATAAATATCAATCCGCATTGTCTGGGGTAGGTAAGAACCTGCGCAGTTTCGGCGCACTCTCGCTCGACATCTCCCATGCCCGCACTACTGACCGAGATGACCAAACGTTCAACGGCCAGTCGTTGCGTTTTTTGTACGCCAAGACGTTCGAGAAGACCAATACCAACTTCCGCGTGGCCGGCTATCGATATTCCACCAGTGACTACCGCACGCTCCAGGAAGCGGTTCAGATGCAGGATATGCTGGATGGGCGCCCCTTCAACAACCGTCGCAACGAATTGCGTTTTGAACTGGCGCAATCGCTGGGCCAATGGGGAACGCTTCACACTTCGGCTCGCCAGCAGAGCTATTGGAACAGCAACTCCAGGGATCGCCTGGTCCAGATCGGTTACTCCGGCTCCTACCAGAAGCTGAACTTCAACCTGTTCTATAACCACAGTACCAACCTGGACGCTGCCTCCAATCGCCAGCTCATGCTGACACTGTCCATTCCACTGGGCGATACACGTGCCAGCGCGCAGTACATGGTGATGAAGGACAACAACGACCAGCTCGTCCAGCAGGCGAGCGTGTACGGCTCGGCCCTTGACGATAATCGCCTGACCTACAACGTGACGGGCGACGACTCGAATCAATCGGGCACCAGCAGTAGCGCGAACATGAGCTACCTCTCATCCATTGGCCGGCTTGACCTTGGACGCTCGCAAGGCCGTGGCTACGGCCAGACCACCGTAGGCATGGCCGGAGGTGTGCTGGTGCACGGCGATGGCCTGACTCTTTCCCAGCCACTGGGTGAAACCATTGCATTGGCCCAGGCTCCCAAGGCCAATGATGTCGGCTTCGAGATCCGCCCTGGCGTGCGTACCGACAAATCCGGTGATGCCGTGATTCCCAACCTGAGCCCATACCGAGTCAACCGCCTGGCACTGCTGACCGGCGATTTGGGCGACGAGGTAGAAGTCAAGAATGCGGCCCTGGACGTAGTACCGACCCGAGGCGCCGTGGTGAAGGCCAAGTTCGCTACATCGGTCGGCTACCGCCTGATGATGACACTGACAAACAAGGACGGCTCGCCGTTGCCATTCGGCTCCAAGATCGAGAATGAACTCGGGCAGGAAGTTGGGATTGTCGGTCCAGAGGGACAAGCCTTCGTTACCGGTGCGGGCGAGAAAGGAAAGTTAAGGGTGGTGTGGGGCCGCAACGAGAAAGATCAGTGCACGTTAGCATACCAACTGCCTAAGGAAGAGAGTTCAAAGCCGATTCGCGAGTTGAACGAGCAATGTGGCTGAGCATCTCGCACCAGAGTTTAGCTTTTCAATATAAAACCATTAAAACATTAATCTGATTTACACCAAGGCACCAATAAAATGGGTAATTTAATAATCAAATACTCAAAAGAAATTGCATTGCTTTTTTTTACCCTCATCGGAGCTGCTAGCGCTAATGCGAGTCCGGGCTGCTACTTATTCCAAAACTGGAAAATGAAAACGGTAACAATGGACATTGGAAGACTTAGCGTCTCCCCTTATTCAAAAGTAGGAGATGTCTTACTAAAAAAATACTTCTATCCATTTGACACCTACGAGACTGTATTTATCTGTGGTAGCGGAGGCCGATTTTCATTCAGATTAACCAAAGGTTATGGACTAGCACCAGGATTTCAAGATGTATACACAACAGATATCCCTGGAATTGGCGTTCGTCTTTCCTGGTTTACGGGAGTAGACTCACCAATACCATTTGACATATATTCATCTACATATCGAGTATATAAACCAGATCAAAAAACCAGCATTGAGATAATAAAAACTTCAAATCAGACAGGCTCTGGCTCGTTAGCGGCAGGTGTATATGCTGAACAGTTCGGCAACGGTGATAACAAGGTTGCTGTGCGATTAATGCTGGGAGGCGGAACCTCGTCAGTCATCGTCACCCCCGCATGCAGCGTACCCGATGGTTCAAAATTTGTTTCAGTTCCACTAGGTAAAGTTCCTCAGTCCGCGTTCAATGGTGTGAACAGTACCGCCGGAGGAAGCAACTTTAAAATCCGCTTACAGTGCAACACCAACTCCAGCGCGGTCATCAGCACGGTCTACTTAAAATTCGATGCCAATAAAAAAGACCCCAACGGCAGGGATGGCGTTATCTTGCTGGATGAAAGCCAAGCAAGTGCAAAAGGCGTGGGAATTCAAATATCAGACGCCCAACAGATCCCCATCAGGTTTGGGCAGGATATTCTAGTTGGCTCATCCACAGTCAACACATACGAGCTCAACTACACCGCAAAGTACATTCAAACACTCAGCTCAATTTCACCCGGTGAGGCAAAGGGCACAGCTTCCTTCACCATCGAATATAAATAGCCTGAGCCGGGCCGAATAAAAAACGCCACCTGCAAAGGTGGCGTTTGTTTATCGAGGCTTGCCGCAATCAACTACCGGCGACGGTCATGCGCTCGATCAGCACCGAGCCGGTGCGGATATTGCTGCGCAGCTCCAGGTCGTTACCCACGGCCACGATCTGCTTGAACATATCCCGCAGGTTGCCGGCAATGGTCACTTCCTGCACCGGGAACTGGATTTCCCCATTCTCGACCCAGAACCCCGCGGCGCCACGGGAGTAATCCCCAGTGACCATGTTCAAGCCCTGCCCCATCAGCTCGGTGACCAACAGCCCGCGCCCCATGCGTCGCAGCAGGGCTGCCTGGTCTTCATCGCCATGGGTGACGAACAGGTTGTGCACCCCACCGGCGTTGGCGGTGCTTGGCATGCCCAGCTTGCGTCCCGAATAAGTGCCCAATACATAGGACACCAGCTCGCCATCCTTGACGAAGGGCTTGGCGTAGGTGGCCAGGCCATCACCGTCGAATGCCGAGCTGCCCATGGCACGCAGCAGGTGCGGGCGCTCATCGATAGTCAGCCATTGCGGGAACAACTGCTGGCCCAGGGCGCCCTCGAGGAACGACGACTTGCGATACAGGTTGCCGCCGGAAATCGCCCCCAGGAAGCTGCCGAACAAGCCGCCAGCCAGCTCGGCAGAAAACAGCACCGGTACTTCGCAGGTTGGTACCGGACGGGCGCCCAGGCGGCTGGCAGCACGTTGGGCCGCACGCTGGCCGATGCTCACCGGGTCCGCCAACAGTTGGCCCTGGCGATTGACGTCATACCAGTAGTCGCGCTGCATCTGGCCGTCGGCCTCGGCGATCATCACGCAACTCAGGCTGTGGCGGGTGGACGCGTAGCCACCAATAAAACCGTGGCTGTTGCCATACACCCGACAGCCCTGGTGAGTGTTCAGCGTGGTGCCGTCGGCATTCTTGATCCGCGCATCCGCGGCGAACGCCGCTGCTTCGCAGGCCAGGGCCTGTTCGATCGCCTGCTCAGGGGTGATATCCCACGCATGGAACAAGTCGAAATCCATCAACTCACGGGCCATCAGGGACGCATCGGCCAAGCCCGAGGCTTCGTCTTCGGAGGTGTGCTTGGCAATTGCCAGGGCCGCGGCCACGGTTTCACGGATGGCGTCCGGGCCACTGGCGGAGGTACTGGCTGAGCCCTTGCGCTGGCCCACATAGAGGGTGATGCCAAAGCCCTGGTCGCGGTTGAACTCCACCGTCTCCACTTCCCGCTGGCGCACCGAGGTCGACAGGCCCTGCTCCAGGGATACCGCCACTTCACAGGCGCTGGCTCCCTGGCGTCGTGCTTCGGCGATGATCTGCTCGACCTGCTCCTGCAATGCCGGCAAAGCCTGTGGGCCGACGCTTTGTGCTGCACTCATGGTGTTCTCCACTCAAATTCTGCTTTCGATTAAGGCCGGCGAGCGACCGGGCCGGACAAGCGGCCCTCGACTGGTTATCATGGCGGCGTTTCTTTGCGGACTGCCACCATGGTTGATTCTTACGACGACTCCCTCGATGGGGAGAAAAGCAAATCCCAGGTCAAACGCGAGCTGCATGCTCTGGTTGATCTCGGCGAGCGCCTTACCACTCTCAAGCCCGACTTGCAGGCCAAACTGCCATTGACCGACGCTTTGCGCCGGGCCCTGGCGGAGGCGCCCAAGCATGTCGCCCATATCGCCCGTAAACGCCACTTGCAGTTCATTGGCAAGCTGATGCGGGACCAGGACATCGACGCCATCTTGCAGTTGCTCGATCAACTCGATGCCTCCACTCGCCAGTACAACGAACGCTTCCATAACCTGGAGCGTTGGCGCGACCGCCTGATCGGCGGCGGCGATGACGTACTGGACAAGTTCGTCAGCGAATACCCCGAGGCCGATCGCCAGCAACTGCGCTCGCTGATCCGCCAGGCCCAGCACGAGGTGGCCCATAACAAGCCACCCGCTACCAGCCGCAAGATCTTCAAGTACATCCGCGACGTGGACGAGACCCAGCGCGGCCTGCGCTGAGCCTTGCTGCGCAGGGGCTGCCCACGCAGCCCCTGCGCCGCTCGTCCTGCAATCACGCCCCCGTGCCGCCTACCGTGATCGCATCGATCTTCAGGGTCGGCTGGCCGACGCCTACCGGTACGGACTGCCCGTCCTTGCCACAGGTGCCGACGCCACTGTCCAGGGCCAGGTCATTACCCACCATCGACACCCGGCTCATGGCTTCCGGACCATTGCCGATCAAGGTCGCGCCCTTGACTGGAGCGGTGATCTTGCCGTCCTCGATCAGGTACGCCTCGCTGGTGGAGAACACGAACTTGCCGCTGGTGATGTCCACCTGGCCGCCCCCCAGGTTGGCGCAGTAGATGCCCTTCTTCACCGAGGCGATGATTTCCGCCGGATCGCTTTCGCCGCCCAGCATGTAGGTGTTGGTCATGCGCGGCATGGGCAAGTGGGCATAAGACTCACGACGACCATTGCCGGTACGCGCCACGCCCATCAGGCGGGCATTGAGCTTGTCTTGCATATAGCCCTTGAGCACGCCGTTCTCGATCAAGGTGGTGCATTGGGTGGGAGTGCCCTCATCGTCCACGCTCAGCGAGCCACGACGCCCGGCCAGGGTACCGTCGTCGACGATGGTGCAGAGTTTGGAGGCGACCCTCTCGCCAATGCGTCCGCTATAGGCCGAGCTGCCCTTGCGGTTGAAGTCGCCTTCCAGGCCGTGCCCCACGGCTTCGTGCAATAGCACCCCGGACCAACCGGAGCCCAGCACCACCGGCAAGGTACCGGCTGGAGCCGGTACTGCTTCCAGATTGACCAGCGCCTGGCGCAGCGCCTCGCGAGCGTAACCCATGGCCCGGTCCTCGCTGAGGAAATAGCGGTAGTCGGTACGCCCGCCGCCGCCATGACCGCCGCGCTCGCGCCGGCCGTTCTGCTCGACGATGACGCTGACGTTGAAGCGCACCAAGGGCCGTACATCCGCCGCCAGGCCACCATCGGTGGAGGCCACCAGGATTCGCTCCCAGACCCCGGCCATGCTCACGCTGACCTGCTGGATACGTGGGTCCAGGGCCCGGGTCGCAGCGTCCACCCGCTTGAGCAGCTCGACCTTCTCGGCACGACTGATGACTTCCAGCGGATTGTCCGGGGCATACAGCTGCGCCACATCCTGGGCACTGAAAGCCTGCACCTTGCCGTTCTGCCCGGCCCGGGAAATCGAACGCGCAGCCCGCGCCGCCTGCCCGAGGGCTTCCAGGGTGATGGCATTGCTGTAGGCGAACCCGGTCTTCTCACCGGACTGGGCGCGCACCCCGACCCCTTGGTCGAGGTTGAAGCTGCCTTCCTTGACGATCCCGTCCTCCAGGGACCAGGACTCGGAGATCTGCCCCTGGAAATACAGGTCGGCAGCATCGATGCCCGGACCGGCCAGATCGCCCAGCACGCCTTGCAGGCTTTCGATGGTCACGCCGCCAGGGGCTAGAAGGTGTTCACTGACTGAGGACAACAACCCGCTCATATGCTTTGGCCTTAAATTCGTCGTACTTATGCAAGCCGTTGAACGCCTTGCGAGAAAATGCGCCGGTGGCTGAACACCGGCATCCGCGTCCGGATGGACGCCTGTTCGCTGCTGTCACGCTCGGCCAGCAGCACGCCTTCACCCTGATCCTGCTCTGCCAACACCCGTCCCCAGGGATCGACGATAGCCGCATGCCCGTAGGTCTCGCGAGGGCCGGGATGGACCCCGCCCTGCGCTGCCGCCAGCAAGTAGCACTGGGTCTCGATGGCCCGGGCGCGAATCAATACTTCCCAGTGGGCCGCCCCGGTCACGGCGGTAAAGGCCGAGGGCGCAGTGATCAGCTCCGCTCCGGCAGCCCGAAGCTCGCTGTAGAGCTCGGGAAAGCGCAAGTCATAGCAGACCGTGAGCCCCAGGCGCCCCACTGGCGTGTCCGCCACCACCACCCGGTTGCCATGAGCATAGTCATCGGATTCGCGATAGCGCCCACGATTGTCCGCAACATCGACATCGAACAGGTGCAGCTTGTCGTAGCGCGCGACCACCTGCCCCTGGTCATCCACCAGCAACGAGCACGCATTGGACTTGGCTTCGGGCTGATCCTTTGGCGGCAGTGGCAGGGTACCGGCAACTATCCATAACTTGAGGTCGCGGGCGGACTGTTTCAACCAGGGCAGGATCGGCCCCTCACCCAGCGCCTCGGCGCGACCGATGGCCGCCATGTCCCGGCGGCCCATGGCGGCGAAGTTTTCCGGCAGCACCGCCAGCTTCGCACCACCGGCGGCGGCTTGCTCCAACAGGCGGCGAGCCTGTGCCAGATTGGCCAGCACATCGCTCTGGCTGACCATTTGAATCACCGCAAGAGACATGGCGAACTCCGTGTTGGGTAGATCGCCATGCTACTCCATGGACATGGAACGAGGATTCTCAAAATGGCTTGTCGAAGGTGATTTTCGGCTCTTTCCACGGGCCCTTGACGTTGTACTTGACGCTGGCGAAACGGGCCACGCGGTCACCGATCAGCTTGTCGATCAGGAACAACGCCCCGCCCACCGCCGGCGCTCCGACGATCAGTGCGGCAATCGGCAGGTTGTTGGTCACCGGCAGGGTCACCAGCAGCTTGGCATCTACCCGGTCGGCCACCATGTCCAGTGTGCCGTTGAGCTCCAGGTTGCTCGATGGGCCGGTGAGCGTGATCGGCTCGCGGGTGACATACACACCATTGCTCGCCGCCAGTACTCCGCGTACCCGGTCATAGCTCAGGCCCTTGCCGAACAGATCGGAAAAGTCCAGGCGCAAGCGCCGGCCAATGGAGTTGAAGTTGAGCAGGCCGAACACTCGCAATGCCTGGGCACCGCCCTCGACCTCGACGAACTGGCCCTTGTTCAACGTGGCGTCCAGGCTGCCGGAGAAACGCTTGAGCCCCACCCAAGCCGGCGAACCGGGCCAACGGCCATCGACGTCCAGATGGAAGTCTTCACTGGTCACCGTGGGTGCAAAGCCCCAGCCCTTGAGCACATCGGCCAGGTTCTTGCCGCCAATGCGGCCCCGGTACCAACTGGTGCTGGCACCAGCCTGGCCTTCCCAGCCCCCTTCACCCTCGAGCAGCATGCCCTTGAGGCCAAGGTTCAGGCCGCTGAACGTCATGCCCTTGGGCGTCGGCCGAACCTTGAGCGCCCAACGGCCGATCAGATCCGGCCCCTGGAACAGCTGGACAATGGAAATGTCCAGTGGCGGCACGTTCTTCGGGTCCACCGATGCCAACGGATCGGGTGCATTCTCATCGGCCTGTACCGTCGGGTCGACAGCCGGCAGGCGCACATACTGCATGTCGATGGCCATTGGCGCGGCCTTGGCGTCAGGAATGCCGACATTGCCCTTGGCCTGCTGGCTATCGATCTGCAGCTCCCATGCCGAAGGCTTGCGGGTCAGCAGCAGGTTGACCTGATCCAGGGTGGTACCGAAGGCACTGAGCTTGCCGACCTTGAAGTCCGCGCTGCTGAGCAACTGCTTGGCGCTGCCTCCCGGGTCCTGGCTAGCGTAGCGATCGGCCAGGGCCTTCCAGGGCTCGACATCCAGTTCGGACAGCACGCCCCGCACCCGCAGGCCCTTGACGGTCGGTAACTGGGCTTCGCCGCCTCCCAGGAACAACTCGCCCCGGCCTTCGGCGAACTTGCCGCTGGGCGCGGCGAAGGTGAAGCCGACCAGGTCGCCATAGCTGAACCAGTAGCGGCGCTCGGCGCCTTGCAGGGTCATGCGCAACACGCTGTTGCGCCCGGTACTGGCAGGCATGCCGAACGGCGCGGGCAAATCCACCGCAACGCCCTTGAGACTGGAACTGACCATCAGCTGGCTATCGGCGCCATCGAGGTTCAACTGCAACTGGAACGGCAACTCACCGGAGACCGGCAATGGCTGGCCTACCTTGAGCCAGTCGGTGAGTTTCTTGACCGTCACCTGCCCCTTGGCCACCACCCGGGTATTGGGCTTTCCAGGCCGGCCATCGGCAAAGATCTGCGCCGTCAGTGGCCGCTCGAAGGCCTGGGCACTGATGCCATCGCCGCTCAGGCCCTTGCTGCTGTCAAAGCGAAAATCGCCCTTGAGCTGGGTCAGCTCCAGCTCTGGCTCACTGAGTTTGAGGCGGGCCTTGTCGGTCTTGAAATCCACCACGATCTTCGGCTCTTCGCCCTTGGCCAGTGGAATATCCAGATCCACCTGGCCACGCAGGTCACCCTCGCCCTGCCAACCGGCAAAGGTCGAGCCCGTACCGATGGGCGCGTCCTGGAGAATCTTCAGGCCATCGCCAAGGCCCCCGGCGAAATCGCCGTCGATGTACATGTGGGAGCTCTGCCCCTCCGGCACATGGGGGATGTTGACGAAGACGTCGCGCACCTTGGTGTCCAGCAACTGCCCCTTGCTGGCGACGATGCGCACCCGGCTACCTTCGATGAACACATCGCCATCGACCTTGCTCAGGTGGGGCCAGCCCGGCTGGAAAGCCAGTTCGGCGTCATGCACCTTGAAGAACAGGCTGATGCTGCGAGCCGCCTCGATGGCGTCGTGGTTCAACGATCCCTGGTACTGGAAGAAGCCCTGGTCCACCGCGCCCTTGAGGATCGCCGTGCGCAGCCACTCGTCCACCGCTGGGTTGAGCACCTGGGGCAGGTACTTGGCGGTATAGCGCCCATCGCCATCCACCAGGCCGACCCGCAAGTCCATGTAGTCTTCCTGGTCATGCTCAAAGTGCAGGCGGATCAGGAAATCGCCGGCGATCTTGCCTTCCTCGCCCAGCACCTTCAGGTACGGCGCGATCAGGGTGAAGCCTTCCTTGTCGAGCTTCCAGGTCAGGGTGGCATTGGCTTGGATGTACTGCCAGGGCTTGGCGAAGATCGGATACAGGTGCAAGGAAAAATCCTTGCTGTCCATGCGCAACTCACCCTTGCCCAGGTTGCCGCTGATGCTGCCACTGACGTTACGGGCTGCGGGGGCACCGTGATAGGCATCGAAGCCCACCCGGTCGAGATTGGCGGCAAAGCTCAAGCGCTCGTCGCCCGTCACCTGGGGCCGATAGTCGAGCAATACGTTGCGCAAGCCACCGGTGACCTTGAGGTGATCGATGGCCGTAGCCAGGCCTTCGGGCAGTGGCGCCAGCGAATCGAGGATCGGGGTGATGGGAGTCAGGTCCAGGCGGTCAGCCTGGACATGCCATAGCTCCTCGCTCTGCGCGGTAGCGTTGCGCTGTTGCAACAACAAGCGTGACTCCCAGCGCGTTTGCCCGAAGTTCAGGGCCAGGGAATCGAGTTGTACCTGCAGGCCCTCGGCGCTGCGCTGGAAGTAAGCATTGAGGGCCAGGTTTTTCACGGTGGCCGGAGTGCGCTCGGCATAAGCGCCGGTCAGTTGCGGGGCATTCAGGCGCAGGGTCGCGCTTTGCACCGTGCCTTGGCCCCAACTGAGCCAGAGCTCGCCGCCCGCCTTGAGTTCGGACAGCTTCCATTGCTGGGTCAGGCCAGCCGGCAGCCAACGCGACCAGTCGCTTTGCGGCAAGCTCAGGTAGAGATCAGCCTGGGCGTCCCGCCAGGCATCGGCGCGGACCCGACTACGCAGGTTCAAGGCCAAGGGCTGGCCATCCGGCAGGGTCAGCCGCAGGTCCAGGCGCTGGCGACTCGGGCCACTGCGCACATTCAGGCCGACGTAAGTCAGGGTCATGGGCGGATGCTTCTGCGGCGACAGGGTGACCTGGCTGTCCAGCACCGAGAGTTCTGCCACTTGCTGCAGGCGGGTCAGCAACTGGCCGGGGTCCATCGGCTCGTCCTGCTGCGTCGGCAAGCCTTCGAGCTGCCACTGGCCGTCCGGATTCTCCTTGAGGCTCAGGCTCAACCCGCTGAGTTCCAGGTGACCGACTCGCAGATCGCGGGCCAGCAGGCTGCCAAGCACGTCCGGCACTACGCTCACCCGATCCAGGCGCAGGGCATTGGCGCCCTCGCCCACCATCACATCATGGGCCAGCAGGATCGGCGAGAAACCGCTCCAGCGTCCTTCCAGGCTGCCGATATGTACAGGCAGGCCGACGGCGTCCTGGATCCGGGTCTCGACCTCGGCCTGGTACTCAGCCACCAACGGGGTCAGCTCCCGCCCCAGGCTGACATACAGGGCTGTCATCACCAGCGCCAACGCACAGAGGCCCAGCCCCCAGCGGGTCAGTGTGGTGAACAAGCGCATCAGCCGCTCCATTTCAGTTGGCTCCCATGGCAAAAGTCATGCAAAAAGCTGAAGCCAGCCGTTTCCAATCATGTAGAACACGCGGAATCAGAGCAGCACCACGTCGTATTGTTCCTGGGAATACATGGTTTCGACCTGGAACCTGATGGTTCGGCCGATGAAACCCTCCAATTCCGCAACATTGCCTGACTCTTCGTCCAGCAGTCGATCAACCACTTTCTGATTGGCCAGCACCCGATATCCTTCCGCCTGGTATGCCCGGGCCTCGCGAAGGATTTCACGGAATATTTCGTAACATACGGTTTCCGGAGTCTTCAACTTACCCCGCCCCTGGCAACTGCTGCAGGGCTCACAGAGCACCTGCTCCAGGCTTTCCCGAGTACGCTTGCGGGTCATCTGCACCAGCCCAAGCTCGGTAATGCCAATGATGTTGGTCTTGGCATGATCGCGCTCCAGCTGCTTTTCCAGGGTCCGCAACACCTGGCGCTGGTGCTCCTCGTCCTCCATGTCGATGAAGTCGATGATGATGATCCCGCCCAGGTTGCGCAGGCGCAGTTGCCGAGCGATGGCGGTAGCCGCCTCCAGATTGGTCTTGAAGATAGTCTCTTCGAGATTGCGATGCCCGACGAAGGCCCCCGTGTTGACGTCGATGGTGGTCATCGCCTCGGCCGGGTCCACCACCAGGTAGCCTCCGGACTTGAGCGGCACCTTGCGTTCCAGGGCTTTCTGGATTTCGTCCTCGACCCCATACAGGTCGAAAATCGGGCGCTCGCCAGGATAATGCTCCAGGCGATCGGCGATCTCCGGCATCAGCTCGGCAACGAACTGCGTGGTCTTCTGGAACGTTTCGCGAGAGTCGATGCGGATCTTCTCGATCTTCGGGCTCACCAGGTCGCGCAAGGTACGCAGGGCCAGGCCCAGGTCCTCGTAGATCACATTGGGCGCACCAATGGTCTTGATCTGCGTGCCGATCTGGTCCCACAGCCTGCGCAGGTAGCGGATGTCCATCAGGATTTCATCGGCTCCGGCGCCTTCGGCCGCGGTGCGCAGGATGAAGCCGCCTGCCTCCTGGATACCTTCCTGGGCCACGCAATCGCTGACCACCTGCTTGAGGCGTTCGCGCTCGGCTTCATCCTCGATCTTCAACGAGATACCGACATGGGCGGTGCGCGGCATGTACACCAGGTAGCGCGAGGGAATCGACAGCTGGGTGGTCAGGCGCGCGCCCTTGGTGCCGATGGGGTCCTTGGTGACTTGCACCACCAGGCTCTGCCCTTCGTGCACCAGGGCGCTGATGCTTTCCACCGCCGTCCCTTCACGGGTGGAGATTTCCGAGGCATGGATGAAAGCCGCGCGATCCAGGCCAATGTCGACGAAGGCCGCCTGCATCCCCGGCAGGACCCGTACCACCTTGCCCTTATAGATGTTGCCAACGATGCCTCGGCGCTGGGTGCGCTCGACATGGACCTCTTGCAGCACTCCGTTTTCAACCACCGCCACCCGTGACTCCATCGGCGTGATGTTGATCAGAATCTCTTCGCTCATGGCAAGGTCTCGTTCGGACGTGTTCATGGAGGGCCGCATGGGTCGGGTTGAATGCCTTAGTGCGCTGGAATGTCTTGCCAGCAGGAAATGCCGAATTCACCGAGCAGTTCTGCGGTTTCACATACCGGCAAGCCGACCACGGCGGAGTAACTCCCATTGAGCCCTGCCACAAACACCGCTGCAAGCCCCTGGATCGCATAACCGCCAGCTTTGTCCCGGGGTTCGCCGCTAGCCCAGTAGCGCGCCGCCTCCTGTTCGTCGATCGTTCTGAACCGCACCAGGCTGCTCACCACTCGCGACTGGCAACGCTCGCCATCGAGCAAGGCAACGGCCGTCAGCACCTCATGCTCACGCCCTGAAAGAGCCATCAGCATCGCCAGGGCATGGGCCTGGTCCAGCGGCTTGCCAAGGATCTTGCCATCCAGGACCACCGCAGTGTCGGCCCCCAGCACGCAGGCCGTGGGTTGACCGACCAGCAACGCGCGACCGGCTGCGGCCTTGCCCCGGGCCAGGCGCTCGACGTAGGCAACGGGAGACTCATCGGCGAGCGGAGTCTCGTCGATGTCCGCGCCAATGACAGTGAATGGCACGCCGATCTGCGTGAGCAATTCACGCCGACGCGGCGAACCGGAAGCGAGGTAGAGCGGATTCATCAAGACATCTCCCTGTCGAGGTGCGGGCCAATGCCTGACCGGCTCAGTTGATCTTGAAACGTCGGCGCAGGCCGCGCAGGCCGAAACTGACCCATGGCCACAGCAAAGCGCTGACCAGGGCCGGGAGCACCACTGCCAGAGTAGGCTGGCGGTTGCCCGTCAGGGCGCTGAGCCATAGCTGCACCAGCTGGGCCAGGCCGAATATCACGAGGATCACCAGGCTCTGCTGCCACATGGGGAACATTCGCAGGCGCTGCTGCAAGGACAGCACCAGGAAGGTGATCAAGGTGAGGATCAGCGCGTTCTGACCCAGCAGGGTTCCGTAGAGCACATCCTCGAGCAACCCCAGGCACCAGGCGGTCGCCATCCCCACCTTGTGCGGCAGGGCCAAGGTCCAGAACGCCAGCAGCAGGGCCAGCCATAGCGGGCGCAGGATTTCCATGAACTGAGGCATCGGCGACACGCTGAGCAGGATGCCCACCAGGAACGTCAACCAAACGATCCAGCCATTACTCGAATAGGTCGTGCCCGCCATTATTCTCTTCCTCCGGTGGTGGCCGGTGCTGCCACCGGCGGCTTGGCGGCGGCCGGTTTCACAGGTTTATGAACCGGCCTGGCCGGGGCATGGGACGCAGGCTTGGCCGGGGCCGCCGGGGCTGCTTGAGCACTCGGCGCGGCGACTGGCGCAGCCACAGGCTTGGGCGCCGTAGCCGGTGCTGCGGGGGCGGTACTGCCTCCTTGCTGGTCCTGGGCCTCTTGGGCCTGGGCGGCATCATTGGCGCGTTCTTCGGCGGTGCGCGAGTCGCTGAAAACCAGCAGCAGGTAACGACTGCGATTCAATGCGGCAGTGGGAATTGCACGGACGATAGCGAACGGCTGGCCCGAGTCGTGGATCACTTCCTTGACCGTGGCCACGGGATACCCGGCAGGAAAACGCTGCCCCAGGCCGGAACTGACCAACAGGTCGCCTTCCTTGATGTCGGCGGTATCAGCCACATGGCGCAGCTCCAGGCGCTCGGGGTTGCCAGTACCACTGGCAATGGCGCGCAAGCCATTGCGGTTCACCTGGACGGGAATGCTGTGGGTGGTATCGGTCAGCAGCAGCACGCGCGAGGTATAGGGCATCAGCTCCACCACCTGGCCCATCAGGCCACGGGCGTCGAGCACCGGCTGGCCGAGGAACACGCCGTCACGCTCTCCCTTGTTGATCAGGATGCGGTGAGTGAAGGGATTGGGGTCCATGCCGATCAACTCGGCCACTTCGACCTTCTCGTTGACCAGTGCAGAGGAATTGAGCAGCTCACGCAGGCGTACGTTCTGCTCGGTCAGGGCCGCAAGCTTCTGAAGGCGCCCCTGCAGCAGCAGGTTCTCGGTCTTGAGTTTTTCGTTCTCGGCGACCAGTTCGGTGCGGCTGCCAAATTGGCTGGCCACGCCTTGCCATAGCCGTTGCGGCAGATCGGTGATCCAGTAGGACTGCATCAGCACCAGCGACATCTGGCTACGCACCGGCTTGAGCAGCGTGAAGCGCGCGTCGACCACCATCAGTGTGATCGACAACACGACCAGCACCAACAGGCGCACGCCCAGTGAGGGGCCTTTGGCGAAAAGCGGTTTAATAAGCCGCTCCTCCCAGGCAAATGTTGTGTCTATTCATAAGGCGTCGAACCGGCCTGGATGCAGATTGACAGAAGATAAACGCCACAGGCAGCACTGCAAAGTGCTGCCTGTGAGCGCAACAGCATAGATGCCAACAGCGAAGTTATTCGCTGGAGAGCAGGTCCATGGTGTGTTTGTCCATCATTTCCAATGCACGGCCACCGCCACGCGCAACACAAGTCAGCGGATCTTCGGCGACGATCACCGGCAGGCCGGTTTCCTGGGCCAGCAGCTTGTCCAGGTCACGCAGCAAGGCGCCACCACCGGTCAGCACCAGGCCACGCTCGGCGATATCCGACGCCAACTCTGGAGGCGATTGCTCCAGGGCGCTCTTCACTGCCTGAACGATGGCGGCCAGGGACTCCTGCAGAGCCTCCAGCACTTCATTGGAGTTCAGGGTAAAGGCACGTGGCACGCCTTCGGCCAGGTTACGGCCGCGCACGTCGACTTCACGCACTTCGCCACCTGGGTAGGCGGTGCCGATTTCCTGCTTGATGCGCTCGGCGGTGGATTCACCAATCAGGCTGCCGTAGTTGCGGCGTACGTAGGTGATGATGGCTTCGTCGAAACGGTCGCCGCCCACACGTACGGATTCGGCGTAGACCACACCGTTCAGGGAGATCAGGGCGATCTCGGTGGTACCACCGCCGATATCCACGACCATCGAGCCACGGGCTTCCTCGACCGGCAGGCCGGCACCGATAGCGGCGGACATCGGCTCTTCGATCAGGAACACTTCGCGAGCACCGGCGCCAAGGGCCGATTCACGGATGGCGCGACGTTCAACCTGGGTGGACTTGCATGGAACGCAGATCAGCACACGAGGGCTGGGCTGCAGGAAGCTGTTTTCATGAACCTTGTTGATGAAGTACTGCAACATCTTTTCACAGACGCTGAAGTCGGCGATCACGCCGTCCTTCATCGGACGAATGGCAGCAATGTTGCCCGGAGTACGACCGAGCATGCGCTTGGCTTCGGTACCAACCGCCACAACACTTTTCTGATTACCGTGGGTCCGGATGGCAACGACAGATGGCTCATTAAGGACAATACCGCGCTCGCGCACGTAAATAAGGGTGTTGGCAGTGCCCAGGTCAATGGAGAGATCACTGGAAAACATGCCACGCAGTTTCTTGAACATGGGAAAGGGACCCTAGGCAACGCGTGGGTAAAAAAGTGCGGCAAACTCTAACAACGACAGGGATTTTGGGCAAGGCGCCAATATGTTAAATTGGCCGCTTTTCTGTGCACCAAAGCCCACAATCGCGGCCGTAAGACCGTAGAACTGCGGTAGTGTTCCGACAATCTGACACGCGGACGATATCCGCTTTTGTTTTCCACTGGAGAATCCCATGGCGCTTGAACGCTCCGATGTGGAAAAAATCGCTCATTTGGCCAGCATCAAGCTCAATGAAGGCGATCTTCCACACATCACCTCCGCCCTGAACAGCATTCTGGGGCTGGTGGATGAAATGCAGGCAGTCGATACCGACGGTATCGAGCCCCTGGCCCACCCCCTGGAAGCCAGCCAGCGCCTGCGCGCAGACGTTGTGACCGAGTCCAATCATCGCGAGGCCTACCAGTCCATCGCGCCAGCGGTCGAAAACGGCCTGTACCTGGTTCCGAAAGTCATCGACTAAAGGGAAAGAGCCTGCAATGCACCACATGACCCTGGCCGAGATCGCCCGCGGACTCGCCGACAAGAAATTCTCCTCCGAAGAACTGACCCGGACCCTGCTGGCGCGCATCGCCCAGCTCGACCCGCAGATCAACAGCTTCATCAGCCTCACCGAAGACCTCGCGCTGGCCCAGGCCAAGGCCGCCGATGCCCGTCGCGCAAACGGTGAGAGCGGCGCCCTGCTGGGCGCGCCGATCGCCCACAAGGACCTGTTCTGCACCCAGGGCATCCGCACCAGCTGTGGCTCGAAGATGCTCGACAACTTCAAGGCACCCTACGACGCCACCGTGGTCTCCAAGCTGGCCACCGCCGGCACGGTAACCCTGGGCAAGACCAACATGGACGAATTCGCCATGGGTTCGGCCAACGAGTCGAGCTGGTATGGCGCAGTGAAGAACCCGTGGAACCTGGAACACGTACCGGGCGGCTCGTCCGGTGGTTCCGCCGCTGCCGTGGCCGCGCGCCTGCTGCCCGCCGCCACCGCCACCGACACCGGTGGCTCGATCCGCCAGCCCGCGGCCTTCACCAACCTCACCGGCCTGAAGCCGACCTATGGTCGTGTGTCCCGCTGGGGCATGATCGCCTACGCCTCCAGCCTGGATCAGGGCGGCCCGCTGGCACGCACCGCCGAAGACTGCGCGATCCTGCTGCAAGGCATGGCCGGCTTCGACCCGAACGACTCCACCAGCATCGATGAACCGGTACCGGACTACAGCGCCGGCCTCAATGGCTCGTTGCAGGGCCTGCGCATCGGCGTACCGAAGGAATACTTCAGCGCCGGCCTCGACCCGCGCATCGCCGACCTGATCCACGCCAGTATCAAGGAGCTGGAGAAGCTCGGCGCGGTCATCAAGGAAATCAGCCTGCCGAACATGCAGCACGCGATTCCGGCGTACTACGTGATCGCCCCGGCGGAAGCCTCCTCCAACCTGTCGCGTTTCGACGGCGTGCGCTTCGGCTATCGCTGCGAGAACCCCAAGGACCTGGAAGACCTGTACACCCGCTCCCGTGGCGAAGGTTTCGGCAGTGAAGTACAGCGCCGGATCATGGTCGGTGCCTACGCGCTGTCCGCCGGCTACTACGACGCCTACTACCTCAAGGCGCAGAAGATCCGTCGCCTGGTGAAGAACGACTTCATGAATGCCTTCAACGAAGTCGACGTCATCCTCGGCCCGACCACGCCGAACCCGGCCTGGAAACTCGGCGCCAAGAACAGCGACCCGGTCGCTGCGTACCTGGAAGACGTGTACACCATCACCGCCAACCTCGCCGGTCTGCCGGGCCTGTCCATGCCGGCAGGTTTCGTCGATGGCCTGCCGGTAGGCGTGCAACTGCTTGCCCCGTATTTCCAGGAAGGCCGCTTGCTCAACGTTGCGCACCAGTACCAGTTGAACACCGACTGGCACACCCGCACCCCAACCGGCTTCTGAGGAGACACACATGCAATGGGAAGTCGTGATCGGGCTGGAGATTCATACCCAGCTCACCACCCAATCGAAGATTTTCTCCGGTAGCTCCACCGCCTTCGGTGCCGAGCCCAACACCCAGGCCAGCCTGGTGGACCTGGGCATGCCTGGCGTACTGCCGGTGCTGAACCAGGAAGCGGTGCGCATGGCGGTGATGTTCGGCCTGGCGGTAGACGCCGAGATCGGCCAGCACAACGTGTTCGCCCGCAAGAACTACTTCTATCCGGACCTGCCCAAGGGCTACCAGATCAGCCAGATGGACCTGCCGATCGTCGGCAAGGGCCACCTGGACATCCCCCTGGAAGACGGCACCGTCAAGCGCATCGGCATCACCCGGGCGCACCTGGAAGAAGACGCCGGCAAGAGCCTGCACGAGGAGTTCAGCGGTGCCTCCGGCATCGACCTGAACCGGGCCGGCACGCCGCTGCTGGAAATCGTTTCCGAGCCTGACCTGCGCAGCGCCAAGGAGGCCGTGGCCTACGTCAAGTCGATCCACGCCCTGGTGCGCTACCTGGGCATCTGCGACGGCAACATGGCCGAAGGCTCCCTGCGCTGCGACTGCAACGTCTCGATCCGCCCCAAGGGCCAGGTCGAATTCGGCACCCGCTGCGAGATCAAGAACGTCAACTCGTTCCGCTTTATCGAGAAGGCGATCAACTCCGAGATCCAGCGCCAGATCGACCTGATCGAGGACGGCGGCAAGGTGATCCAGCAGACGCGCCTGTACGATCCGAACAAGGACGAGACCCGTCCGATGCGCAGCAAGGAAGAAGCCAACGACTACCGTTACTTCCCCGATCCGGACCTGCTGCCAGTGGTCATCGAGGACGCCTTCCTCGCCCAGGTGCGCGCCACCCTGCCAGAGCTGCCACCGCAGAAGCGCGAGCGCTTCCAGCAGCAGTTCGGCCTGTCGGTCTACGATGCCAGCGTGCTGGCCTCCAGCCGCGAGCAGGCGGACTACTTCGAGAAGGTCGCCAACATCGCCGGCGACGCCAAGCTGGCGGCCAACTGGGTCATGGTCGAGCTGGGCAGCCTGCTGAACAAGCAGGGCCTGGAGATCGACGAAGCACCGGTATCGGCCGAGCAACTGGGCGGCATGCTCCTGCGCATCAAGGACAACACCATCTCCGGCAAGATCGCCAAGACCGTGTTCGAAGCCATGGCCAACGGTGAAGGCAGCGCCGACGAAATCATCGACAAGCGCGGTCTCAAGCAGGTCACCGATACCGGCGCGATCTCCGCGGTGCTGGACGAGATGCTCGCGGCCAACGCCGAGCAGGTCGAACAATATCGCGCCGCGGACGAAGCCAAGCGCGGCAAGATGTTCGGCTTCTTCGTCGGCCAGGCGATGAAGGCGTCCAAGGGCAAGGCCAACCCGCAACAGGTCAACGAGCTGCTGAAAAGCAAGCTCGAGGGCTGATCGGGCATGAAGCCGTGGCTTGCCAGTCGAAACGCGGTCCGCGTACCGCCGTCTTCGCTGGCAAGCCCGCCTCTTCCATCGATGCCTGCCAGCTTTTCTCCCCTACGATTTTTAAGGCAGTACCTGCTCGGCGCCTGCGCCCTGCTCGTCCTGCTCAGCGGTTGCGCCAACCGTCACATCATCGACCCCAGGGGTTATGACGAGACCGGAACCGCCTCCTATTACGGCGCCCGCCATCACGGCAAGCACACTGCCAGTGGCGAGCCATTCGACCAGCACGGCCTGACCGCCGCCCACCGCCAATTGCCATTCGGCACCCGGGTGCAGGTCACCAACCTGGCCAACGACAAAAGTGTCGTGGTGCGCATCAACGACCGGGGCCCGCATACCCGTGGACGCCTGATCGACGTGTCCCGCGCGGCAGCACAGCAGTTGGACATGCTACAGAGCGGCACCGCCAAAGTGCGCGTCCAAGCCCTCAGCGACTGACCTTTCCGGAGCCTAGCCATCACTGCCTTTGCCGAACTGCCCCTGCTCAGCCTGATCCAGCTCATCAGCGGTTTGCTGATGCTGATCGCCGGCGCCGAGCTGCTGGTCCGCGCGGCCGTGCGCCTGGTGGCCCGCCTGCATGTGCGCCCACTGCTCATCGGCCTGACCATCGTGGCCTTCGGCAGCAGCGCCCCACAAATGGCCATCAGCCTGCAAGCGACGCTGGGCGGCAGCACCGATATCGCCGTAGGCAGCGTGATCGGCAGCAGCATCTTCAACATCCTGGTGACCCTGGGCCTCTCGGCACTGATCATTCCGCTGCGGGTTTCCCGGCAATTGGTACGCCTGGATATTCCACTGATGATCGGCGCCAGCCTGCTGGTATTCGCCCTCGCCTACAGCGAACACCTCACGCCCCTCGACGGCGCTGTACTGCTGGCAGCCCTGGTGCTGTACCTGGGCCTGTTGCTGCGCCAGTCACGTCACTCCACACGCCTGCACGCCCCCGAACCCAGCGGCCGCCGCAAGGCCGCGCCATGGTTCAGTAGCCTGCTGCTGATCCTCCTCGGCCTGGGCCTGCTGGTATTTGCCGGGCACTTGCTGCTGGGCGCCGCCGTGACCGTGGCCGACGACCTGGGCCTGTCGGAACGGGTCATGGGCCTGACCGTGATCGCCATCAGTGCTTCGCTACCCCAACTGGCCACCTCGTTGCTTGCTGCCCTGCGGGGCCAGCGCGATATCGCCGTGGGCAACGTGATCGGCAGCAATCTATTCAACCTGCTGGGCGTCCTGGGCTTCACCGCGCTGGTAGCCCCCACGCCGCTCTCGGTCTCACCCAACGCCCTGGACTTCGACCTGCCGGTACTGCTTGGCGTGGCCCTGTTGTGCCTGCCGGTGTTTTATTCCGGCTATCGCGTGACCCGCGCCGAAGGCTTGCTGTTTCTTGGCCTGTACCTGGCCTATGGGCTGCACGTGATGTCCTTCACGACCGGCATGCCCCTGGCGGGCAAGCTGGAACGCCTGATGCTGTTTTTCATCCTGCCGGCGCTGGTGGCGTTCCTGCTGTTCAGTTCGCTACGGGCCTGGCGCCGCCAACACAAGAAGGAAACGCCATGAGCGAGAACAATAAAAGCGGTCTAAAGATGCGTCGCCAGGTAATGGGCGATGCCTTCGTCGACCGTGCCCTGGGCAACGCCACTGAGTTCAGCCAACCCTTGCAGGACTTCGTCAACGAACATGCCTGGGGCGGGGTGTGGAACCGCGAAGGCCTGCCGCTCAAGACCCGTAGCCTGATCACCCTGGCGGCCCTGACCGCCCTCAAGTGCCCGCAAGAACTCAAGGGCCACGTACGCGGCGCGCTGAACAACGGCTGCACGGTCGAAGAGATTCGCGAAGCGCTGCTGCACTGCGCGGTGTATGCCGGAGTGCCAGCGGCCGTCGATGCATTTCGCGCCGCCCAGGAAGTGATAGACGCCTACCAGCAAGACCAGTGACAACTCCTCGCCGGCCACCTGGCCGGCGAGCCACCTTAGATCCAGCCGCCCCACTGCAACAGGAAAATCCCGATATTGGTGGTCACCGCCGCCATCACCGTAGTGATGACGATGATCGCCGCTGCCAGTTCATGGTTGCCATTGGCCGCCCGGGCCATGACGAAGCTCGCCGCCGCGGTGGGGCTGGCGAAGTACAGGAACAGGATCCCCAGCTCGGCACCACGAAAGCCGCACAACCAGGCACCGAAAGTCGCCAGTGTCGGCAAGCTGATCATCTTCATCAGGCTGGAACTGACGGCCATCCGCCCACTGTTGCGCAAGGCCGCCATGGACAGGGTGCCGCCGATGCAGATCAGCGCCAGCGGCAGGGTCATCTGCGCCAGGTACTGCCCTGAAGTCTCAAGCCAGCCAGGCAGGCCGATCTGCCAATAGGCGAATGGCCCGGCCACCAGCACGCTGACGATCAGCGGGTTGCTGATCACGTTCTTGAAGATGCTCCAGGGGTCGGACTTGATCACCGGGCTGTACACGGCCAGGACGATGGTCGACAGGGTGTTGTAGAAAAGGATCACCAGCGCCGCCAGCACCGCCCCCAGGGAAATGCCGTAGCTGCCATACATGCTGGCCGCCAGGGCCAGGCCGATGATCGCGTTGTTGCCGCGAAAGGCGCCCTGGGTATAGATGCCGCGATCCTCCCGCGGACAACGCCAGATCGCCCAGAGCCAGGCCAGGGCGAAACACGCCAGGGTCGCTACCGAGAAATAGACCAGCACCCCAGGCTTGAGCGACGAATGCAGGTCGGCGTGCACGATGCCCAGAAACAACAGCGCCGGCATGGTGACGTTGAACACCAGGGCCGAGGCGGTATGGATGAAGTTGTCATTGATCCAGCCCACGCGCTTGAGCATCAGGCCAAGGAACAGCATGGCAAAGACCGGCGCCGTGATCGTCAGCGTTTCGAGAAAAATAGCCAGCATGCGCAGGGAACCTTGAGCCTGTCGTTAGGGCGCTAATGATAATCCAATCCCCCGGGGGAACACCCCCCGATCAACGGCATCTGCGTGCCACGAAGAAAAACCGCCGGCCAGATCATTCCTGCCTTGACGGGAAATGGTTTTCGTTTATCCTCAAAACAACTGTATATACATACAGTTAAATATGAATATCCAATGACATATCAAGGAGCTAGAAATGTCAGGACTCTCTGCACAGACGCAGCAACAACCTCAACATGCAGGCAAGATCGTCGCCGATCTGGATCGCCTGTTCAGCGAACAAGGCATCGCCATCACTGGCGACGGCGATGCCCTGGTACTGGTCGCCGACGGTCACCACACCATCAAGTACCATCGTCCGGAACACCTGCCCCACAACCCGCAGAAACCGCTCGGCAACGCCCCCCAGTTGCGCTTCGAAGGCGGTGAGCACACCGCGATTGGCGACAGCACACTGCTGCGCTTCGTAAAGGATGCCGCCCCCGTCCCGGCCTGGCAGGTCGAGCTGCACCTGCCCAATGGCCTGGCCCTGACCTACGGCCAGGTGATCGCCCTGGGCGGTGACTTCTATGGCATTCCCGACCAGCCGATCTGCGATGGTGCGACGCCGGTGGATCGGGTACAGCGCTTCAGCGCCGCCTTCAACTCCCTGGCGGTACTCCCTGGCGCCAAGGACGAGGCCCGGCAAATCCTGGCCGTGATGCAAAAGGAAATCGTCGCCGCCAACCAGGCCATCCGTGATGGCAAGCAGCCCCACGAAGCCTATGACGCCCTGGGCGATACCTTGTCCGAAGAGTGGAACAGGATCACCGGTGGCGGCAGCGCCGTTTCCGCCCTGTTCCCCCTGGGCCGCTATCTCAAGCTTGCAGCCAACAACGCCGACCACTTTGGCGAGTGGGCCCTGGCGGCCTATATCGCCGGCCATACCGCCGCGCTGCAACAAGCGGTATTGGCAGGCAAGAGCGCGGACGACAAGCAGCTGGAGCTGGCCTATGCGATGAACGCCTTCGCCGACCACTTCCTGACCGACCTGTTCTCCGCCGGCCATGTGCGCGTACCGCGCAAACAGGTGGCCGCAGTGGTCACGCCCAGCGACCTGGGCTCGCTGATCACCCGATTCATGCACGATGAAGACAGCAAGTTCGGCCTCAATGTCAGCAATGGCCAGGGCGATCGCTGGCATTCCTATGGCGACAAGCGCTACTTCGATAGCGTCGACCACCGCAATCGCCAACAGGTGAAGCTCGCGGTACAACGCTCGGCGGACGAAATCTTCGCCAGTTACCTGAGCGGCAGCCTGCCGGCCCCGGCGAGTTACGCTGCGTTGAAAGTGGCGCCGGACCTGAATGCCGCCAAGACCGGCAACTTCTCGCCGCTGTTCGTGACCAAGGGCAGTGAGGTCCTGCGCCGCAGCGACGTCAATAACCTCAATGACAGCAAGACCATCGACAACTGGTGGGGCTGGAGCACCTACCTGCTGCTCAAGAACTACAGCCCGAACAAACCGGCAGGCTACCTGGATACGCCAAGCGCCGTACCTTCGATCCTCGCCGACGGCTGGCAGAGCCATGCTCCCAGCGAGCCCAACTGGCTGCCCGGGCATGCGGTGCGCTATGCCGTCAGCGAAACCAACGGCCTCAACGAGTCCTACATCGGTCCCTGGTCTAGCTATGTCGAGCTCGGCGACAGCTTCCAGCCGACCCTGGCCATCCCGGCCGGCATCACCAACAGTGCGGCCAGCGGGCGTAATGTCTTCCGCCAGTTCCGTGGCGGCTCACCGGAGCTGATCGGCTCCATCGACAAGAACGCCACTCGCTTCATCGACCGCAACGCTTGATAAGGAAATCACCATGGCTATCACTCTGAACCTGCAACTGGCCTCCGGCCAGTCCCTCAAGGACGCGCCACTGGAGCTACTGCTCAATGGCACCCCCATCGCCCGTGCCAGCGTCGATGAGCGCGGCAACGTCGCCTTCAACGCCAAGCCGGGCAAGGGTCAACTGGCGGTAAGGGTCGACCGCTCGATCCTGAAGAACGCCTGACTCATCCCCAAAAAAAGACCCGCCCGGCAATACTGCCGTGGCGGGTCTTTGTCCATGTAACCGCAGGTCAGGCGTTCTGTGCCTGCTCGACCAGATGCCCCTGGTCGATGCGGATATGCCGTGGATGGAAGTGCTTGAGGCTACTGCGGTGCCCGACACTGACGATGCTCAATCCCGGCAGTTGATCGATCAACGCCTGGTACAACGTGGCTTCGTCTTCCTCGTCCATCGCTGAAGTAGCCTCGTCCATGTACAACCACTGCGGTGCATAAAGCAGGGCACGGGCAAAGGCCAGGCGTTGCTGTTCCCCCGGCGACAGCATGCGCTGCCAGTGATTGCGCTCGTCCAGGCGTGCCACCAGGTGCGGCAAGCGGCAGGTCTGCAGTACCTGGTCGTAGCGCTCCTGGGGATAGCTGTCGCCCGACTGTGGATAACTCAAGGCGTCGCGTAGGCTACCGATAGGCAAGTAGGGCTTCTGCGGCAGAAACAGGGAACGCTGGTTCGGCAGGCGGATATTGCCATGACCTGTGGGCCATAGCCGGCCCATGGCGCGCAGCAAGGTGCTCTTGCCACTGCCGGAGCGGCCACTGAGCATCAGGCGCTCGCCGGGGTTCACGGTCAACTGTGCGCCGGCCAGCAAATGCCGGCCATCGGCCAGGTCCAGGCCCAGGTCACGCACCTGCAACTGCTCACCTTCGGCCTGTACGTCGATGGCTGCCGGACGCTCCTCGTTATCGCTCATGGCCTGGCGAAAGCTCAGCAGACGGTCGCAGGTAGCGCGCCAGGCGGCCAGGTCCGAATAGGCCGTGATGAACCAGCTGAAGTTCTCCTGGACGTTGCCAAAAGCCGAGTTGATCTGCATCAGCTCGCCCAGCTCGATCTTGCCGGAGAAGTAACGGGGAGCAGCCACGATGAACGGAAAGATGATCGCGATCTGGCCATAACCGGCGGTAAAGAACGTCAGGCGCTTGGACACCCTCATGATGTCCCAGAAGTTGTGCCAGACCTTGCTGAAACGACCGCTCAGGCGTTGGTTCTCGTTCTTCTCGCCGTCATACAAGGCAATGCTCTCGGCGTTCTCCCGGACCCGTACCATGGAGAAACGCAGGTCGGCCTCGAAACGTTGCTGCTGGTTGTTCAGCCCGATCAAGCGCCGCCCGATCAGATGGGTCAGCCAACTGCCGACCAGGGCATACACCAGGGCGCACCAGAACATGTAGCCGGGAATGGTATAGCCCAGCACCTCGATGCTGCCGGACACGCCCCAGAGAATGATGGAGAAGGACACCAGGCTGACCAGGTTGCGGATCAGCCCCAGGCCCAGCGCCAGGGTGTTGGTGGTGAAGCTGTTGAGGTCTTCGGAGATCCGCTGGTCGGGGTTGTCGGTGTAACCGCCCTGCTCCAGCTGGTAATAGTTCTTGCTGCCCAGCCAACGGACGAAGTGCTTCTCGGTGAGCCAGGCCCGCCAGCGGATGGTCAGCATCTGGGTCAGGTACAGGCGGTACACCGCGCCCAGGATCGCCACTGCGGCGATGCCGCAGAAATACAGGATCAGATGCCAGAACGCCGCTTCGTCCTTCTTCTGCAAAGCGTTGTAGAAATCCTTGTACCAGCTGTTGATCCACACCGAGATCGCCACACTGAACAACGACAGGCCGATCACCGCGGCCAACAGCAGCCAGGCCTTGCCCTTCTCTTCGCTGCGCCAGTAAGGCGTGATCATGGCCCACACCCGACGGAAGAATTGCCCGCGCACAACATCGTTGACCGCGGAGTATTCAGCGTTCTGATTCATTATCGAGGCTCTATTGGGAAGCGAAGAAGCGTTGAGCCGATCATAGTCGAACGGCTCGCTTTTTCCTGTCGAGAAGAGAGGGATTCAATCGCGTATCAGCGACGAACCGGACGCTTCTGCAATTTGCGCTGCAAGGTGCGGCGATGCATGCCCAGGGCTCGGGCAGTGGCGGAGATGTTGCCTTCATGCTCGGTCAGGACCCGCTGGATATGCTCCCATTGCAGGCGGTCCACCGACATCGGGTTTTCCGGCACCAGGCTATCCAGGTCGGCATGCTCGGACAGCAGCGCAGCCAGCACGTCATCGGCGTCCGCCGGCTTGCACAGGTAGTTGCAGGCACCGCGCTTGATGGCCTCCACGGCGGTGGCGATGCTCGAATAACCGGTGAGGATCAGTACCCGCATCTCCGGGTCCAGCTCCAGCAGCTTGGGCAGCAGAACCAGTCCGGAATCGCCATCCATCTTCAGGTCCAGCGCGGCATAGTCCGGCAAGTCCTGCTGGGCCAGGGCCAGGCCCTCCTCGGCGGAACCTGCGGTGCTGACGCGAAAGCCACGACGGCTCATGGCACGGGCCATCACTCGGGTAAAGGTAGCGTCGTCATCCACCAGCAACAGATGCGGCAGTTCTTCACCTTCGACTTGGATCTCTTCACTCATGGTCGTCTCCTCGGGCGGCACGGGGCAGGCGCAGCTCGGTGAGCGTACCGCCTTCCTCATGACTGTAGAGTTTTACTGAGCCACCGGCGCGGGTCACGCTGGCCTTGCTCAAGAACAGGCCCAGGCCGAAGCCTTTGCCCTTGGTGGTAAAAAACGGTTTGCCAATCTGCTCGGCGATAGCCAAGGGTACTCCAGCACCGTGATCGCGAATACTGATGGTCAGGTCTTCGGCATCCCAGTCCAGGCGCACCTCCAGGCCCTCCGGGCAGGCATCGGCAGCATTGTTGAGCAGGTTGAGCAGGGCCTGGGTCAGGTCCGGTGGCGGCGCCAGGCGCGGCATTTCACCCTGCCCCAGCAAATGGAAGCGATAGCTGGCTTCCGGGCGCATCAGGTGCCAGCGGTTCAGGGCCTCGTCGAGCCACTGGGTCACATCCTGCATCTCTACCGCCATCCGCCGGTTGGCCTCGGCGGCGCGCACCAGTTGTTGCAAGGTTTCCTTGCACAGCTTCACCTGGTCCTGGAGCACGCTGAGGTCGTCCTGCAGCAGCGGATCGGGATGGTCCTGGCGCATCTCCTTGAGCAGCACGCTCATGGTCGCCAGGGGCGTGCCCAACTCATGGGCGGCGCCGGCGGCCTGGGTAGCCACGGCCAGCAATTGCTGGTCACGCAGGCCCTCCTCGCGGCGGATCGCCCGTAGTTCTTCCTGGCGCCGCAACTCCTCGGCCATCCGCGCCGCGAAGAAAGTGATTACCGCCGCAGCCAGGGCAAAGCTCAGCCACATGCCGTAGACCTGCAGGTTTTCCCGGGCGATGGGCAAGGTCTGCAACGGGTAGAACCAGGCCAGCAACAAGGTATAGAGGGCCAGGGCGATCCCCGAGAGCGCCACGGAGTAACGCCAGGGCAAGGTCACCGCAGCGATCGTCAGGGGCACCAGGTAATAGGACACGAAGGGGTTGGTGGAGCCACCGGAGAAATACAGCAGCACGCTGTGGATAAACAGGTCACAGGCCAGCTGCAGGGCATATTCCAGTTCCGTCACCGGCCAGGAGGTGCGCAGGCGGATGGCCGTAAAGGCGCACAGCACCATGGAGAAGACCAGGGTAATCCCCAGTTGCAGCCAGGGCAGCGGCAGCAGTTCGAGCCAATAGGCAAGCCCCACCGAACCGGCCTGAGCGGCCAGAACCAGGGTGCGGATGAAGGTCAGGCGCCAGAGGTTCTGGCGGGTCGCAGACAGCAATTTTACGGGGGCGAGCATGAGCTCTCCTGATGAGCGCTCCAGGATAATCGGCGGGAGTATAACCATGCCGCCCCCGACACAGGCAAAACTGCGGCAAAGCGCCACAGGAAAAAGCAGCGGCAAGTGGCAAGCTTTCAGCTACAAGCAGAAGTCCCGGGATAAGGGAGGCCAAGGTGTATCAAAGTTGTAATGGGTGCAACTGGGAGTAAAAGCTAGAGTCTTATCGCTCAACGCAAGCGCGAACCTTTGGCTTGCGAACCGTACTCAAGGAGATCCCATGCAGCCTTTCAGTCGCAACCTCGCCCTTCTCGCCCTCGGCGTCGCCTCCCTCGCCAGCCTTCCAGCGCAGGCCGCCGATGAGCTGCACTACAACCAGGTTTCCCTGCGCGCCGAGGCCAGCCAGGAAGTGGCCCGCGACCTGATGATCGTGACCCTCTACAGCGAGTCGCAGAACGCCGATCCGGCCAAGCTGGCAGCAGAAATCAGCACCACCATGAACAAGGCCCTGGAACAGGCACGCCAAGTCAAGGGCATCACCCTGAGCCAGGGCAGCCGCAACAGCTATCCGATCTACGACAGCAAGGGCCAGAAGATCACCGGCTGGCGCGAGCGTGCCGAACTGCGCCTGGAAAGCGCCGACTTCGCCGCCCTGTCCAAGCTCACCGGCGAGTTGCTGACCGACCTGAAGATGGACGGCATGGACTTCGCCATCGCCCCCGCGACCCGCAAGGCCAGCGAGGATGCCCTGCTCAAGGATGCCGTGCAGGCGTTCAAGGCTCGGGCACAACTGGCAACCGAAGCCTTGGGCGGCAAGGGCTACAAGATCGTCAGCCTGAATCTCAACGCCGATGGTTATCCGCAGCCCTACATGCGTGGTCCCATGATGATGAAGGCTGCCAGCGCAGATGCGTCCTCCTCCGTCACCCCGCAAGTCGAGGCCGGTACCAGCAAGGTCAACATGACCGCCGACGGCGCCATCGAAGTGCTGATGCAGTAAAACGCTTCCGGCCTTCCTGCAAACGGCGGTAACCTCCAAAGCGAGGTTACCGCCGTTTTTCGTTACAGACTGTTTCAAGCCAGCTCAGGAGAATTCACCTTGCTGCCCATGAGTTTGGCGAGTTCGGGATGTTAAAGTGTCGAACCTTAGTATTGCGCCTGTCAGGTATTACTGACGCCTGACAGGTAAATTGCTTTTTTCCTATAAGAGTCTCCTCAATGACCGCTGACCGCATCGGCGAACGCCTGCGTCGCTATCGCCGCGCCGCCAAGAAAACCCTGCGCCAGATTGCTAGTGAATCCGGTCTGACAGCCAGTTTCCTATCCCAGGCAGAGCGTAATCTGACAGGCGTATCCATCTCTTCCCTGGTCAACATCGCCAAGTCGTTGAACGTGCCACTCAATGCCCTGTTCGACCAACCGAGCCAGGCCCAGCCCGACTCCCATGATGGCGAGCGAGTGCGCTATACCATTGAGGGCCAGCCCCTGGCCTACGAACGACTCTCCAGTTCCTTTCCCGGCAACCTGATCAACGCCGTGAAGATGAACATCTCGGTGGGCTACCAATCGGAATTGATTTCCCACGACGGCTCAGAATTTTCTTACGTTCTTTCGGGACAAATCGTCTACACCATCGAAGGTCGCCAATACCCCCTGGGCCCTGGCGACTCGGTGCACTTCGACGCCACCAAGACCCACTGCCTGGCCAACGTCGGCGACGGTCCGGCAGAAGTCCTGACCATTACCACCATGGGCCTTTTCGACGACCGCCCGGCCTCCTGATCCCTACATACAAGGGCTTGCCGAACATCCTGGGCAAACCTTCACACGATAGAAATGTTAGTCATGCTTAATTTTCGTTGACCACAATTTCAGCATGACTTAATTTCCGCACCAGCGAGTCGTCGATCAAGAACACAACAAGTACTCGCCATCGCCGCATAGGGTCCGTGGGGCTCCATCCATCCCCATCGAGATAGAAAGGCGAGTGACCACGGCCCACAAGGCCAATCCTCAGATGCGCCCTAGAAAAAGAAAAAAAGAGGTTTGCATGTGTAAGATTTTCCAGCACCAGTCCTGGCAGGCAACAGGCCCGTCTTTCGACTCTCCGCGCCCCCGCGCCACCCGTATTCCCCGTCATCGCCATCTGGCCGGCCAGCCCCGCCAGCTCGGGCAGAAACAGCTCGGCATCCGCCTGGACAACGCACCAATACGAGGCGTAACCGCCCCTGGCTGCACGCTAAAAAGGCAGCAAATGCACCATAAAGAACCGGCGCAAACGGTCAAATGCGTCAAGTTTTATACAAATGCGTCATTCCTGTACGTTCGTACCACTCTTTGAGGCTTGTGTCGGCCCCGCACCTTGCATTGGGTATGGGGCCTGCATAAGTATCGGCGGGTCGACTCACAAGGTCGCCCTCAACACAAACAATGACAACAAATCATGAGGCCACCATGTTCAAACAAGCAGTCATTCCGTTTTTAGTCAGCGCCGGTCTGCTGGCCAGCGCCCCCTTCGCCCAGGCCGCGACTAACCTGGTGTTTTGCTCCGAAGGCAGCCCTGCCGGTTTCGACCCGGGCCAATACACCACCGGAACCGACTTCGACGCCTCTGCGGAAACCATCTTCAACCGCCTGAGCCAGTTCGAACGTGGCGGCACCAAGGTCGTCCCAGGCCTGGCCACCAGCTGGGACATCTCGGAAGACGGCCTGACCTACACCTTCCACCTGCGCGAAGGCGTCAAGTTCCACACCACGCCGTACTTCACTCCCACTCGCAACTTCAACGCCGACGACGTGCTGTTCACCTTCAACCGCATGATCGACAAGAACATGCCGTTCCGTAAGGCGTACCCAACCGAATTCCCGTACTTCACCGACATGGGGATGGATACCAACATCACCAAGATCGAGAAGATCGACGACAAGACCGTCAAGTTCATCCTCAAGTCGGTTGATGCCGCGTTCATCCAGAACCTGGCCATGAGCTTCGCCTCCATCCAGTCCGCCGAGTACGCCGACAAGCTGCTCAAGGAAGGCAAGACCAGCGACATCAACCAGAAGCCGGTCGGCACCGGTCCGTTCGTCTTCAAGAGCTATCAGAAAGACTCCAACATTCGCTACACCGGCAACAAGGACTACTGGCGGCCTGAAGACGTGAAGATCGACAACCTGATCTTCGCCATCACCACCGACCCGTCGGTGCGCATCCAGAAGCTGAAGAAGAACGAGTGCCAGGTCACCCTTTCCCCACGTCCGGCCGACCTCAAGGCCCTCAAGGAAGACAAGGACCTGAAGATGCCTGAACAGGCAGGCTTCAACCTGGGCTACGTCGCCTACAACGTGATGCCGGTCCTCAAGGACCGCACCGATGCCAACCCGCTGGCCGACCTGCGGGTCCGCCAGGCGCTGGACATGGCAGTGAACAAGCCGCAGATCATCGACTCGGTCTACCAGGGCGCCGGCCAACTGGCAGTCAACGCCATGCCGCCGACCCAGTGGTCCTACGACACCACCATCAAGGATGCCAAGTACGATCCTGAGAAGGCCCGCCAGCTCCTCAAGGAAGCCGGCATCAAGGAAGGCACCCAGATCACCCTGTGGGCCATGCCGGTCCAGCGTCCATACAACCCGAACGCCAAGCTGATGGCCGAGATGCTGCAGTCCGACTGGGCGAAGATCGGCCTGAAGGTGAACATCGTCAGCTTCGAGTGGGGTGAGTACATCAAGCGCTCCAAAGGCGGTGAGAACCAGGCGATGATCATCGGTTGGAGCGGCGACAATGGTGACCCGGATAACTGGCTGGGCACCCTGTTCGGCTGCGATGCCATGAACGGCAACAACTTCTCCAAGTGGTGCGACAAGCCATACGACGCACTGATCAAGCAAGCCCGGGCCACCTCGGACGTGGCCAAGCGCACCGAGCTGTACAAGCAGGCGCAACATATCCTCAAAGATGCAGTCCCGATGACACCGATCGCACACTCGACGGTGTTCCAACCCATGCGCGCCAACGTGCAGGACTTCAAGATCAGCCCGTTCGGTCTGAACGCTTTCTACGGCGTGAGCATCGCCAAATAAAGCGCAGCCATGGCGACGTCCCTGACGTCGCCATGGCTGGACTGGCCCATTGAAAGAATCCAACCCGGACCAGGGAAAGGTGTCAATCGACACCCAGCCCAGTGAACTCCAAGGCGATTCGAACAAAGCTGCAGGCATGGAGCCGACCACGGCCCTCGTTTTCGCCCTCGAACCTCGACGCGAGGCAAGACCGTGCCTGCCAGCGGGCAATAGCTGACATGGTTTGGCATCAATGGCCTATACAGGCTCCAGGAAGGAGCCATGGCCCATTGATCATCACAACAAAAAATGGAGATGGATCATCATGCGTCACTCCTCGATTCTCCCGGCTTTGCTGGGCTGCGGCCTGTTGGCTGCCACCGCTTCAAGCGTCGCTGCCGAGCGCAGCCTGGTGTTCTGCTCCGAAGGCAGCCCGGCCGGCTTCGATACCGCGCAATACACCACCGCCACCGACAACGATGCCGCCGAGCCGCTGTACAACCGCCTGGTGGAATTCGAGAGAGGCGCGACCAACGTCTTGCCCGCCCTGGCCACCCGCTGGGACATCTCCGAGGATGGCCTCAAGTACAGCTTCCACCTGCGCGAGGGCGTGAAGTTCCACAGCACCTCGTACTTCAAGCCAACCCGTGACTTCAATGCCGACGACGTGCTGTTTACCTTCAACCGCATGCTCGACGCCGAACACCCGTTCCGTAAGGCCTACCCGACCGAGTTCCCCTACTTCAACGGCATGAGCCTGAACAAGAACATCGCCAAGGTCGAGAAAACCGACCCACTGACCGTGGTCATGACCCTCAACACCGTGGATGCAGCGTTCATCCAGAACCTGGCCATGAGCTTCGCCGCGATCCTCTCCGCCGAATACGCCGAGCAACTGCTCAAGGCCGGCACGCCCAGCCAGATCAACCAGAAGCCCATCGGCACCGGGCCCTTCGTGTTCCAGCGTTACCAGAAAGATTCGCAGATCCGCTACGCCGCCAACCCACATTATTGGGACCCGAGCCGGGTCAAGCTCGATCGGCTGATCTTCGCCATCAACACCGATGCCTCGGTACGCGTGCAGAAGCTGCGCGCCGGCGAATGCCAGATCACCCTGCATCCGCGCCCTGCGGATATCGAGGCCTTGAAGAACGATCCGAAACTGCAGGTGATCGAAAAGCCCGGGTTCAACCTCGGCTACATCGCCTACAACGTGCAGCACAAGCCCTTCGATCGCCTCGAAGTACGCCAGGCGCTGGACATGGCGGTGAACAAACCGGCCATCCTCAACGCCGTGTACCAGGGCGCCGGGCAACTGGCGGTCAACGCCATGCCCCCCACCCAGTGGTCCTACGACGACAGCATCAAGGACGCCGCCTACAACCCGGAAAAGGCCCGCGAACTGCTCAAGGCCGCCGGCGTCAAGGAAGGCACTGAAATCAACCTCTGGGCCATGCCCGTGCAGCGCCCCTACAACCCCAATGCCAAGCTGATGGCTGAAATGCTGCAAGCGGACTGGGCGAAGATCGGCCTGAAGGTGAAGATCGTCAGCTACGAATGGGGCGAGTACATCAAGCGCACCAAGAACGGTGAGCACGACATCAGCCTGATCGGCTGGACCGGCGACAACGGTGACCCCGACAACTGGCTGGGCACTCTGTATAGCTGCGACGCCATTGGCGGCAACAACTACTCCATGTGGTGCGACCCGCAGTACGACAAGCTGATCAAGCAAGCCAAGATCGTCACCGATCGTGAACAACGCAGCGTGCTGTACAAGCAGGCCCAGCAATTGCTCAAGCAGCAAGTGCCGATCACCCCGGTGGCCCATTCGACGATCAACCAACCGCTGAGCGCGAAAGTCGAAGACTTCAAGGTCAGCCCCTTTGGACGCAATTCCTTCTCCGGTGTCAGCCTGACCCCATAACCGACGAGCCTAGAACCGCGAGGACGATTTTCGTCCTCATGCAGGCGTATTGCCTGAATTCGGCGAACGAACCGAATGCAAACGTTTGCGATGCCTTGAATGAGTTCCAAAAACCAGCCGGCCGAAAAAAACCGGTATGTAAAAAATAAAACAAAGGAGCGTCACCCATGAAACTGAGCAACAGCGCGTTGTTAGCCCTGGCCATCAGCAGCATCACTGCTACGGCCTATGCAGAAAACGTCAGCCAGGACTTCGTCCCGACTGAACTGAACAGCAAGAATGCCCAGGCTGAGTCCAAGGGGTTCATCGAAGGCCAGAGCCTGTCCGGGAGCACCCGTAACTGGTACGCCAACGAGTTGAAGCGTCGCAACGACCGCTTCTCCTACAACCACAACGGCCAGCCGACCTCGACCCCACGCCGTATCAACTGGGTCCAGGGCACCATCCTCAACTACACCTCCGGCTTCACCGAAGGCACCGTTGGGGTCAGCACCGAAGTCGCCGCCTACAACGCCATTGCTCTGGACCGTGACCGCAAGGACATCGCCGGCAAGAACAACCGTACCCTGACCCACTCCGACGGTGACGCCGTAGGCCAGTGGAGCAAGCTGGGCCTGGCCAACGTCAAGTTCCGCGTATCCAACACCACCCTGACCGTCGGCCGGCAGAACGTCAGCACGCCGATCGTCGACGTCATCGGCAACCGTCCACTGCCTTCGAGCTTCGAAGGGGCCAGCATCCACAGTGAGGAATTCAACAACCTGTCGTTCGACGCCGGTAGCTATGACCGGGTATCGCCACGGACCGAGCAGAGCCTGTCGAAATTCCGCTCCGAATACACCAACAACAACGCCGAGACCGACCGCGTCAGTCTGATCGGCGCCAACTACCAGCCACTCAAGAGCCTGAAGACCAGCCTCTACGCCTCCAAGGTGGAAGACTTCTGGAACCAGTACTACTTCGGCGCCACCCACGAACTGGGTGACAGCTCGGTACTGGCCCTGACCACCGGCCTGAACTACTACAAGACCGTCGATACCGGCAAGAAAGAGATGGGCGAGATCGACAACGATACCTACTCCCTGTCCATGGGCCTGGCCCACCAGGCCCACAGCCTGACCTTCTCCTACCAGGCGGTGAACGGTAACGAGTACTTCGACTACCTGCACGAAACCAACGGCATCTACCTGGCCAACTCCCTGCTCTCGGACTTCAACGGACCGAACGAGAAGTCGTTCCAGATCGCCTACGGCCTGAACATGGCCGAGTACGGCGTGCCCGGCCTCAAGTTCAACATCTACCAGGCCCGCGGCTGGGGCATCGACGGTACCCACTACCGTGGTACCGCCTACGACGTGAACAAGATGGACGGCGAAACCCACTACGAATACGGCATCGGCGCCAGCTATGCCGTGCAGAGCGGCCCGCTCAAGGCCACCGCGATCCGCGCGACCTACACCACCCACCGCGCGAGCAAGTACCAGGCCGATGGCAACATCAACGAGTTCCGCCTGGTGACCACGGTTCCGTTCAACATTCTCTAACCCGCCAGTTGAAGGGCGGGTTCATGACGAATCCGCCGTTCAAGCTACTCTGGTTCATTCCTTTGCAGGGGGTCCATGATGAAAATGCTTCCCATGAAAGCGGCCTTGAGTGCCGCATTGTTGAGCGTCGCCATAAGCGCCGCGGCCAAACCCTTGGTGGTCTGTACCGAAGCCAGCCCGGAAGGTTTCGATATGGTCCAATACACGACCGCGGTCACTGCCGACGCAGTGGCGGAAACCATTTTCAACCGGCTGGTGGACTTCAAGCCGGGGACCACGGACATCGAGCCAGCCCTGGCCGAATCCTGGGACATCAGCCCAGACGGCTTGCAATACACCTTCCACCTGCGCAAGGGCGTCAAGTTCCACAGCACCGACTACTTCACCCCGACCCGCGACCTGAACGCCGACGACGTGCTCTGGAGTTTCCAGCGCCAGTTGGACCCGAAACACCCCTGGCATGACAAGTCCAGCGTGGGTTTCCCCTATTTCGAAAGCATGGGCTTCAAGGAACTGCTCAAGAGTGTAGAGAAAGTCGACGACCACACCGTGGTCTTCACACTGACCCGCCGCGAAGCTCCGTTCCTGGCCGACGTGGCCATGGCCTTCTCCTCGATCTTCCCGGCCGAATACGCCGACAAGCTGCTCAAGGAAGGCAAGACCTCTGAGCTCAACAGCAAGCCGATCGGCACCGGCCCATTCATCTTCACCCGCTATGCCAAGGACGCCCAGGTGCGCTTCAAGGCCAACCCGGACTACTTCCGCGGCAAGCCTCCAGCCGAAACACTGATCCTGGCGATCACCACCGACAACAACGTGCGCCTGCAGAAGCTCAAGGCCAACGAGTGCCAGGTCGCCCTGTATCCCAAGCCCGATGACATCCCCAGCATCAAGGCCGACCCGAACCTGCAGGTGCATGAGCTGGCGGCCATGACCACCGGCTACATCGCCATGAACACCACCCGCAAGTACATGAGCGACGTGCGGGTACGCAAGGCGATCAATATCGCCTTCGACAAGGAAGCCTACGTCAACAGCCTCTATGGCCCGGGCAACGCCCTGGTCGGCACCGGCCCGTACCCACCGACCCTGCTGGGCTTCAACACCAGCCTGAAGAACCCGCCACGGGACCTGGACAAGGCCCGCGCCCTGCTCAAGGAAGCCGGCGTGCCCGAAGGCACCGTGATCACCCTGTTCACCCGCAACGGCGGCGGCCCGACCAACCCCAACCCGCTGCTCGGGGCCCAGATGATGCAGGCCGACCTGGCCAAGATCGGCCTGAAACTGGATATTCGCGTGATGGAATGGGGCGAGATGCTCAAGCGCGCCAAGAACGGCGAGCACGACATGGTCTCGGCCGGCTGGGCCGGGGATAACGGTGACCCGGATAACTTCCTGACGCCGAACCTGAGTTGTGACGCGGCGAAAAACGGCGAAAACTATGCCCGCTGGTGCAACAAGACCTTCCAGGACCTGATCGACCAGGCTCGCTCCGACGCCGACTCGGCCAAGCGCGCCGAACTCTATGAAAAGGCCCTGCTGGTCTTTGAGCAGGATCAACCCTGGATCCCCATGGCCTATCCGAAAATGTTCACCGCCATGCGCAAGAACGTCGAGGGGTATCACCAGAGCCCCCTGACCACCAATAACTTCGCTACCACCCAGGTGAAGTAATAAGAAACGCCCGCCGTCCCTGACCCAGGGGCGGCGGAAACGCCTAACCGGCTGACTGAGGTACTTCAGAAGATGTTTAGTTTTATTGCCCGCCGTGTGGGGTTGCTGATCCCCACATTTTTCGGCATCACCTTGCTGACATTCGCCTTGATACGCATGATCCCCGGCGATCCCGTGGAAGTCATGATGGGCGAACGTCGGGTCGACCCCGAGATGCATGCCCAGGCAATGGAACGCCTTGGATTGAACAAACCGCTGTACGCCCAGTACCTGGACTACATCGGCAAGCTGGCCCACGGTGACCTGGGCGAATCCCTGCGTACCCGTACCAGCGTATGGAGCGAGTTCTCCTCGCTGTTCCCCGCGACCCTGGAGCTGGCCATGTCCGCCCTGCTGTTCGCCGGTGTCATCGGCCTGCTGGCCGGAGTCATCGCCGCCCTCAGGCGCGGCTCGCTGTTCGACCACGGGGTGATGGGGATTTCCCTCGCCGGCTACTCGATGCCGATCTTCTGGTGGGGCCTGATCCTGATCATGTTCTTCTCGGTGAGCCTGGGCTGGACCCCGGTTTCCGGACGTATCGACCTGCTCTACGACATCGAGCCCAAGACCGGCTTCATGCTGGTCGACACCCTGCTGGCCGGCGACACCAGTGCCTTCTTCGACGCACTGAAGCACCTGATCCTGCCTTCTATCGTGCTGGGTACCATTCCCCTGGCGGTGATCGCGCGGATGACCCGCTCCTCGATGCTCGAAGTGCTGCGCGAGGACTACATCCGTACCGCCAAGGCCAAGGGCCTGTCGCCCAACCGGGTGGTCTTCGTCCATGGCCTGCGCAACGCGCTGATCCCGGTACTGACCGTGGTCGGCCTGCAAGTCGGCACCCTGCTGGCCGGTGCGGTCCTGACCGAAACCATCTTTTCCTGGCCCGGCATCGGTAAATGGCTGATCGAAGCCATCGGCGCCCGGGACTATCCCGTGGTGCAGAACGGCATCCTGTTGATCGCCTGCCTGGTGATCATGGTCAACTTCGTGGTGGACATCCTCTACGGCTTTGCCAACCCACGCATCCGTCATCAGCGCTGAGGCCAAGACACATGAGTACTCCAACTTCCTCGGTAGCAGTCGATCAAAGCCTGCTCTATCCGTCCGTCTACAAAGAATTCTGGCAGCACTTCTCCCACAACAAGGGCGCCGTCGCCGGCCTGATGTTCATGCTGCTGATCGTGTTCTGCGCGATCTTCGCACCCTGGGTGGCCCCCCATGACCCCAGCGAGCAATACCGCGACTTCCTGCTGACCCCACCGGCCTGGCTCGAAGGCGGGCAGTTGCAGTTCCTGCTGGGCACCGACGAGCTGGGCCGCGACCTGCTCTCGCGCCTGATCCAGGGGTCGCGCCTGTCGCTGCTGATCGGCCTGTCGTCGGTGGTGATGTCGCTGATCCCGGGGATCCTGCTGGGCCTGTTCGCCGGCTTCTTCCCGCGCCTGCTGGGCCCAAGCATCATGCGCCTGATGGACATCATGCTGGCCCTGCCTTCGCTGCTGCTGGCCGTGGCCATCGTCGCCATCCTCGGCCCAGGCCTGATCAACACCGTGATCGCCATTGCTGTGGTCTCGCTGCCGTCCTACGTGCGCCTGACCCGCGCCGCGGTGATGGGCGAACTCAACCGCGACTACGTGACCGCCGCGCGCCTGGCCGGTGCCGGCCTGCCGCGCCTGATGTTCATCACCGTGCTGCCCAACTGCATGGCACCGCTGATCGTCCAGGCCACCTTGAGCTTCTCTTCGGCGATCCTCGACGCCGCCGCCTTGGGCTTCCTCGGCCTCGGCGTCCAGCCGCCTACCCCTGAGTGGGGCACCATGCTGGCCTCGGCCCGCGACTACATCGAACGCGCCTGGTGGGTAGTGAGCCTGCCCGGCCTGACCATTTTGCTCAGCGTGCTGGCAATCAACCTGATGGGCGACGGCCTGCGCGATGCGCTGGACCCGAAACTCAAGAATGCCGCCTGAGGAGATTCCCATGTCACTGTTAGAAATCAAGAATCTCAATGTCCGTTTCGGCGACGCCAAGGCTGTTCCCGTGGTGGACGGCCTGGACCTCAAGGTCGACAAGGGCGAAGTGCTGGCCATCGTCGGCGAGTCCGGCTCCGGAAAGTCGGTGACCATGATGGCCCTGATGGGCCTGATCGAGCACCCCGGCATCGTCACCGCCGACGCCATGAACTTCGACGGCAAGGACATGCTCAAGCTCAGCGCCCGCCAGCGCCGGCAGATCGTCGGCAAGGACCTGGCCATGGTCTTCCAGGACCCGATGACCGCGCTGAACCCCAGCTACACCGTGGGCTTCCAGATCGAGGAAGTGCTGCGCCTGCACCTGAAGATGTCCGGCAAGGCCGCCCGCAAGCGCGCCATCGAACTGTTGGAGAAGGTCGAGATCCCCGGCGCCGCCAGCCGCATGGACGCCTACCCGCACCAGCTGTCCGGGGGCATGAGCCAGCGCGTGGCGATTGCCATGGCCATCGCCGGCGAACCCAAGCTGCTGATCGCCGACGAACCCACCACCGCCCTGGACGTGACCATCCAGGCACAGATCATGGACCTGCTGCTGAGCCTGCAGAAAGAACAGAACATGGGCCTGGTGCTGATCACCCACGACCTGGCCGTGGTGGCCGAGACCGCCCAGCGCGTCTGCGTGATGTACGCCGGCCAGACGGTGGAAGTGGGCAAGGTGCCGGAGCTGTTCGACATCCCCGCGCACCCTTACAGCGAAGCCCTGCTGGCGGCGATTCCCGAGCACAGCCTGGGCGCCTCGCGGCTCTCGACCCTGCCGGGCATCGTTCCCGGTCGCTACGACCGGCCCCAAGGCTGCCTGCTGTCGCCACGCTGCCCCTACGTCCAGGAAAACTGCCGCCAGCAGCGGCCTAGTCTCGATCCGCAAGCCGCCAGCCTGGTGCGCTGCTTCTACCCGCTGAACCAGGAGGTGGCGTGATGGCCGTCGTTCTAACCGCCCGCGACCTGACCCGTCACTACGAAGTGTCCCGGGGCCTGTTCAAGGGCCACGCCACCGTTCGCGCACTCAATGGCGTGTCCTTCGAACTGGAGGCCGGCAAGACCCTGGCCGTGGTGGGCGAATCCGGTTGCGGCAAGTCCACCCTGGCCCGGGCCCTGACCCTGATCGAGGAGCCATCTTCGGGCTCGCTGCAGATCGCCGGCCATGAGGTCAAGGGCGCCACCAAGGAGCAGCGCAAGCAACTGCGCCGCGACGTGCAGATGGTGTTCCAGAGCCCCTACGCCTCGCTCAACCCACGGCAGAAGATCGGTGACCAGCTGGCCGAGCCATTGCTGATCAACACCAAGCTGTCGGCCACCGAGCGCCGCGAGAAAGTCCAGGCGATGATGAAGCAGGTGGGCCTGCGCCCCGAGCATTACCAGCGCTACCCGCACATGTTCTCCGGCGGCCAGCGCCAGCGTATCGCCCTGGCCCGGGCGATGATGCTGCAACCCAAGGTGCTGGTGGCGGATGAACCGACCTCGGCCCTGGACGTATCGATCCAGGCCCAGGTGCTGAACCTGTTCATGGACCTGCAGCAGGAATTCAATACTGCCTACGTGTTCATCTCGCACAACCTGGCGGTGGTGCGCCACGTCGCTGACCAGGTGCTGGTGATGTACCTGGGCCGGCCAGTGGAAATGGGCCCCAAGGAGGACATCTACACCCGTCCCCTGCACCCCTACACCCAGGCCCTGCTCTCGGCCACCCCGGCCATCCATCCGGACCCGGACAAGCCGAAGATCAAGATCGCCGGCGAGCTGCCCAACCCTCTGAACCCGCCGCCCGGCTGCGCCTTCCACAAGCGCTGCCCGTACGCCACCGAGCGTTGCAGCACCGAAGAGCCGGCCTTGCGCCAGCTCGACAGCCGCCAGGTGGCCTGCCACTACGCCGAGCAGTTCTTGTAACGAGCATGAAAAAGGCGCCCCCCGGAACCTGCGGGAGCGCCTGAACCTTGTTGCACCGGCCCCTCCCGACGGATTGCGCATCGATCCGTTGCGAGGGGCTTTTTTTCAGCCCTGGTCAGGCTCGCCGTCGTCGGTGGTCTGGTCGTCATCGCCCGAGCTGCCGCCCTGCCCTTCATCCCCCGGCTCCGACTCGGACTTGGCCAGCATCTGCACGGACGTGCCCTGGCTCGACGAGTATCCGGGCTCCTTGACCTGCAACAGGTTGTTGGCCCAGGCCGCCGACATGCCCACCGATAGCAGCACCAGCACTTTGATCAGCAACACCACGCGTTGAAAAATTCTCATAGCCGATTCCATCCCTTCAAAGGTGAATCATCGAAGGCTGCAAACCGTGCCTTGCAACGGCCACAGCACAACCTGAAACCTAGTCGCGATACCCGGGACTTTCCAGATAGCCAGCTATCGATCCCTTCACCAGGAGCCCCCGCCCGACTAACGGTGAGGGGTGCCATGAGCTTGCCAGCAGGCACAAAAAAGCCCCGCGGTCTGCACCGTGGGGCTTGGGGTGTGGCAGGCGAACTTAGTGGTGTTCGCGGGTCGCGCGGAATTTCACGTCCGGCCAGCGCTCTTCCATCAGCGCCAGGTTGACCCGGGTCGGCGCCAGGTAGGTCAGGTGACCGCCGCCGTCCAGCGCCAGGTTCTCCACCGCCTTGTTGGAAAACTCCTCCAGCTTCTTCTTGTCGTCGCAGCTGATCCAGCGAGCGGACCACACGGTGATCGGCTCGTAGGCGCATTCGACCTTGTATTCTTCCTTCAGGCGGCTGGCCACCACATCGAACTGCAGCACACCGACGGCGCCCAGGATGATGTCGTTGCTGCGCTCGGGGAAGAACACCTGGGTCGCGCCCTCTTCGGCAAGCTGCTGCAGGCCCTGGCGCAGCTGCTTGGACTTGAGCGGGTCCTTCAGGCGCACACGGCGGAACAGTTCCGGGGCGAAGTGCGGGATACCGGTGAAACCCAGGGCCTCGCCTTCGGTGAAGGTGTCGCCGATCTGGATGGTGCCGTGGTTGTGCAGGCCGATGATGTCACCGGCGAAAGCTTCTTCCAGTTGCTCACGCTCGGAGGAGAAGAAGGTCAGGGCGTCGCCGATGCGCACGTCCTTGCCGGTGCGCACATGGCGCATCTTCATGCCCTTTTCGTACTTGCCCGAGCAGATACGCATGAAGGCGATGCGGTCGCGGTGCTTGGGGTCCATGTTCGCCTGGATCTTGAACACAAAGCCCGAGAACTTCTCTTCCTGGGGCGCCACGCTGCGCTCGTTGGCCGCCCGTGGCAGCGGCAGCGGGGCCCAGTCCACTACGGCGTCGAGCACATGGTCGACCCCGAAGTTGCCCAGGGCGGTACCGAAGAACACCGGGGTCAGGTGGCCGTCGAGAAACTCCTGTTGGTCGAACTCGTGGCAGGCGCCCTGCACCAGCTCCAGCTGCTCGAGGAAACGCTCGTACTCGTCGCCCAGGTGGGCACGGGCTTCGGCGGAGTCGAGCTTCTCGATGATCTTGGTCTCGGTGCGCTCGTGGCCGTGGCCCGGGGTGTAGACGATGATGTAATCGCCCGCCAAGTGGTACACGCCCTTGAAGTCGCGGTAGCAACCGATCGGCCAGGTGATCGGCGCGGCCTTGATCTTCAGTACCGCCTCGATTTCGTCCAGCAGTTCGATCGGGTCGCGGATGTCGCGGTCCAGCTTGTTGATGAAGCTGACGATCGGCGTATCCCGCAGGCGGCAGACATCCATCAGGGCAATGGTCCGCGGCTCTACGCCCTTACCGCCGTCGAGCACCATCAGCGCCGAATCCACCGCGGTCAGGGTGCGGTAGGTGTCTTCCGAGAAGTCTTCGTGGCCGGGGGTGTCCAGCAGGTTGATCATGTGTTCGCGATAGGGGAACTGCATGACCGACGTCGTGATGGAAATGCCGCGCTGCTTCTCCATCTCCATCCAGTCGGAGGTGGCGTGGCGGTCGGACTTACGCGACTTGACGGTACCCGCCACCGCAATGGCCTTGCCCATCAGCAACAGCTTTTCGGTGATGGTGGTCTTACCCGCATCCGGGTGGGAAATAATGGCGAAAGTGCGGCGTTTCGCGACTTCGGCGGCCTGTTGGGTCATGGGAAATCGCCTGGCGGTGATCAAAAAAGGGCGGCGAGTATAGCGCAAAGCTGCCTCCCCGGACCACCGTTCAGCCCCGCTACGCCCTGTAGCCGCTGTCTAGCGCCAGCGCAGACTGCGACCCGGCGCGCAGCGCCCGCAACCCGGCCATCCCTCCCCTGGATCACCGCCTCGCGCCGCAAGGTAGCAGCCACAAGGGTGGCCAAACGCCGTTAACTATGGAACCTTTTAAAAGGTGGAGACGTCCACTTCCCTGCCAGGCGCGCATCAGATGCCTGGAATTTCAGCAAGTTAGCTTGACGAAGCTGCGCTCATGGTTCGTTCACCGCCGCCCTGCCGGCACTCGACGAACTGCTTTTCGCGGGGATTTTCCCGGCAGTCGGCCACGGCCCTGCCACAGGGGAAAGCGCCCGCCGACCGATAAGAAAAAAGGAGTCCGCCCGTGGCTATTCGCTATGGCAAAGGGCTGATAGGAGGGGCTGCGGTTATCGCCCTCCTGGCCCTGCTGGTCCACTGGATCGGCATCGATACGATCGAACACTACCGCGACGATCTGTTGTTCTACCTGCAAGCTCATCTGTTCCTGGTCCTGGCGTCCATGTTCGCCGCCCTGCTAGTGGGCCTGCCCGCCGGCATCCTTCTCAGCCGCCCTGCCATGGCCAGGCGCGCCGAGCGCTTCATGCAAGTGTTCAACATCGGTAACACCGTGCCTCCCCTGGCCGTCCTGGCCATCGCCCTCGGGGTCCTCGGCATCGGCAGCGGACCGGCGATCTTCGCCCTGTTCCTCGCCTCCCTCCTGCCCATCGTGCGCAATACCTATGAAGGCCTGAAGAACGTCCAGGGCTCGCTCAAGGAAGCCGCCATCGGCATCGGCATGACCCCGCGCCAGGTGCTGTGGAAAGTCGAATTGCCCAATGCCGTGCCAATCATCGTCGGCGGCGTGCGGGTAGCCCTGGCGATCAACGTCGGCACCGCGCCCCTGGCTTTCCTGATCGGCGCCAACAGCCTGGGCAGCCTGATCTTCCCCGGCATCGCCCTGAACAACCAGCCGCAACTGCTGCTCGGCGCCGCCTGCACCGCGCTGCTGGCGCTGCTTCTGGACGGCCTGGTGACCCTGGCCAGCCGCCTCTGGCTGGAACGCGGCCTGCGTCCGTCCTGACCAGCACGAGCCTTGGAGTGAACATGAAGAAAACAAGCCTGTTACTCGGCTGCGTCCTGCTGTTTGCCAGCCTGGCGCACGCCGCGGAAAAACCCCTGATCCGCATCGGCGCCCGGGTCTTCACCGAACAGACCCTGCTGGCGGAAATCACCTCCCAGTACCTGCGCAGCAAGGGCTACGACACCCGGGTCACCGGCGGCCTGGGCAGCAACCTGGCCCGCAGTGCCCAGGAAAGCGGCCAGCTGGACCTGATCTGGGAATACACCGGGGTGTCGCTGGTGGCCTACAACCACATCGACGAAAAGCTCGACAAGCAGCAGTCCTACGCCCGGGTGAAAGAACTCGACGCGAAAAAAGGCCTGGTCTGGTTGTCGCCGTCCAAGTTCAGCAACACCTATGCCCTGGCGCTGCCGGAAAACGTGGCCAAGGAACATCCACAAATCAACAGCATCAGCGACCTGACCCGGGCCCTGGACGAAAACACCCGGGAAAACCGCCTGGTGGCCCTGGACACCGAGTTCGCCAACCGTTCCGACGGCATGGCCGGGATGGTCAAGCTGTATGACATGGCCCTGACCCGCAAGAACACCCGGCAGATGGACGCCGGCCTGGTCTACACCGCCTTGCGCAATGGCCAGGTGTTTGCCGGCCTGGTCTACACCACCGACGGGCGTCTTAGCGCCTTCAAGCTCAAATTGCTGGAGGACGACAAGCACTACTTCCCGGACTACACCGCCGCTCCCGTGGTGCGCCAGGTCTACCTCGACGCCCACCCGCAACTGGCCGCCGAACTCGAGCCGCTGGCGGCGCTGTTCGACGACGAAACCATGCGCCAGCTGAACGCGCGGGTCGACGTCGACCATGAAAGCCCCTCCGCCGTGGCCGCAGATTTCCTGCGCCAGCACCCACTCGATTAAAGAGGAGAAGACATGGAATTCTTGAACGCCTTTTCCCATCTCGATTGGGCCCAGGTACTGCACCTGACCTGGCAACACATCACCCTGGTGGGCATCGCCGTCACCCTGGCCATCGTCTTTGGCGTGCCCCTGGGCGTTTTGATGACCCGCTTTCCCAGCCTCGCCGGGCCCTTGCAGGCCAGCGCCACGGTGTTGCTGACCATCCCGTCCATCGCCCTGTTCGGCCTGCTGCTGCCGTTCTACTCCACGTTCGGCCAGGGCCTGGGGCCGCTGCCGGCGATCACCGCCGTGTTCCTTTACTCCCTGTTGCCGATCATGCGCAACACCTACCTGGCACTGACCGGCGTTGAACCGGGCATTCGCGAGGCCGCCCGGGGTATCGGCATGACCTTCGGCCAGCGCCTGCGCATGGTCGAGCTGCCCATTGCGGTGCCGGTGATCCTCGCCGGAGTACGCACCGCGGTGGTGATGAACATCGGCGTCATGACCATCGCCGCCACCATCGGCGCCGGCGGCCTGGGGGTGCTGATCCTGGCCTCCATCAGCCGCAGCGACATGTCGATGCTGATCGTCGGCGCCGTGCTGGTCAGCCTCCTGGCCATCTTTGCCGACCTGCTTCTGCAATGGCTGCAACGTTCGCTGACGCCAAAAGGATTGAGCCCACTAGGAGCCCTGAAATGATCGAACTACAGAACCTGAGCAAGACCTTTCGCAGCAACGGCAAGGATGTCAAAGCCGTCGACTCGGTCAGCCTGACCGTCAACGAAGGCGAGATCTGCGTATTCCTCGGCCCCTCCGGCTGCGGCAAGAGCACCACGCTGAAGATGATCAACCGCCTGATCATGCCCACCTCGGGCAAGGTGCTGATCAACGGCGAGGACACCACCGGCCTGGACGAAGTGACCCTGCGCCGCAACATCGGCTACGTGATCCAGCAGATCGGCCTGTTTCCCAACATGACCATCGAGGAAAACATCACCGTGGTGCCACGCCTGCTGGGCTGGGACAAGCAGAAGTGCCACGACCGCGCCCGCGAGCTGATGAGCATGATCAAGCTCGAACCCAAGCAGTACCTGCATCGCTACCCACGCGAGCTGTCCGGCGGCCAGCAACAGCGGATCGGGGTGATCCGCGCCCTGGCCGCCGAGGCTCCGCTGCTGCTGATGGACGAGCCTTTCGGTGCAGTGGACCCGATCAACCGCGAGATGATCCAGAACGAGTTCTTCGAGATGCAGCGGGCACTGAACAAGACCGTGATCATGGTCAGCCACGACATCGACGAAGCCATCAAGCTGGGGGACAAGATCGCCATCTTCCGCGCCGGCAAGCTTCTGCAGATCGACCACCCGGATACCCTGCTGGCCCACCCGGCGGACGACTTCGTCAGCAACTTCGTCGGCCAGGACAGCACCCTCAAGCGCCTGCTGCTGGTCAAGGCCGAGGATGCCGCGGACAACGCCCCGTCGGTGAGCCCGGACACCCAGGTGACCGAGGCCCTGGAGCTGATGGACGAGCACGACCGACGCTACGTGGTGGTGACCTGCACCGAGAACAAAGCCTTGGGTTATGTACGACGCCGTGACCTGCACCGTCAGAACGGCACCTGCGGCCAATTCCTGCGGGAATTCAATGCCACCGCCGTCTACGACGAGCATCTACGGATTCTTCTGTCACGCATGTACGAGTTCAACCGCTCGTGGCTGCCGGTGATGGACGCCGAGCGGGTGTTCCTCGGCGAAGTGACCCAGGAATCCATTGCCGCCTACCTCAGCTCGGGCCGCTCCCGGGGGATGAAGACCCATATCGTCTCGCCGGCTGAAATAGCGGCCTCCTGATCAATAAATAACCAAAAGCGCCCCTATGGCGCAGTGGCCTGCTCGCGCTGGGCCATGCAGCGGCCCTTCTTTTCATAAAGGAAGGGAACCGCTGCGCGGTCCAGCGCAAACCAGCACCCTCGCCAACCGATTTTTGGCGCTCCCACGTGCCGAAAAAAAATATCAACAGTCGCGCCTCTGGCAGCCCTCCAGCGAGCGGTTGCGAAACAGTCAAAATCCCCCTTGCACCGCCCTCTCGCCGCTAACGTCGCCGATGTTGACGCCTTCATACTTACCAGCCACTTGGCACGCAAAAGAGTCGAACGTGCAGGTATTTTTAACACCTGGGAATTCTTCGGGAACATCTGTCCGTCATCTGTGTCGGCTACAAAGAGAGGCGTCTGCGACGCACGTCAGACAAGTGCAAAAACGCGACATTTTTTGTTGATCTAAGCCCCCTCACCGCCTAAAGTTCGCGCCGAACGTCCATGCTGGAAACGATCCATCCGGCTCAAGTACTGACGACGAGACAGCAAGGCCAAGGGCAGATTTCCCATGGCCTTTTTGCTTTCGGCGACATGCCTTGGGAAGTAGGCGAACCAAAGTGGGGATACGGAGGACGTTCACAAGGCGGTGTCGACCCTGGCATTGCCTGCCACCCATTGATTACCAACGTTTGCCATCAGGAGCTTCCACGCATGTCGATTAACGTCGAAGACTATTTCGCGCGCGAAACCTTTCAGAAAATGAAGGCGTTCGCCGACCAGAAAGAAACCCCGTTCGTGATGATCGATACCCAGATGATCGCCCAGGCCTATGACGACCTGCGCGCCGGGTTCGAGTTCGCCAAGGTCTACTACGCGGTCAAGGCCAACCCGGCCGTGGAAATCATCGACCTGCTGCACGAAAAAGGTTCGAGCTTCGACATCGCCTCGATCTACGAGCTGGACAAGGTGTTGGGGCGCGGCGTCAACCCGGCCAACATCAGCTACGGCAACACCATCAAGAAGTCCAAGGACATCCGCTACTTCTATGAGAAGGGCGTGCGCCTGTATGCCACCGACTCCGAAGCCGACCTGCGCAACATCGCCAAGGCCGCCCCGGGTTCCAAAGTCTACGTGCGCATCCTCACCGAAGGCTCCACCACCGCCGACTGGCCGCTGTCGCGCAAGTTCGGCTGCCAGACCGACATGGCCATGGACCTCCTGATCCTGGCCCGCGACCTGGGCCTGGTGCCTTACGGCGTGTCGTTCCACGTCGGCTCCCAGCAGCGCGACATCAGCGTCTGGGACGCGGCCATCGCCAAGGTCAAGGTGATCTTCGAGCGTCTTAAAGAAGAAGACGGCATCGAACTGAAGCTGATCAACATGGGCGGTGGCTTCCCGGCCAACTACATCACCCGCACCAACAGCCTGGAAACCTACGCCGAGGAAATCATCCGCTTCCTCAAGGAAGACTTCGGTGACGACCTGCCGGAAATCATCCTCGAGCCGGGCCGTTCGCTGATCGCCAACGCCGGCATCCTGGTCAGCGAAGTGGTCCTGGTGGCCCGCAAGTCGCGTACCGCGGTGGAGCGCTGGATCTACACCGACGTGGGCAAGTTCTCCGGCCTGATCGAAACCATGGACGAGTCCATCAAGTTCCCGATCTGGACCGAGAAGAAAGGCGAAACCGAAGAAGTGGTGATCGCAGGCCCTACCTGTGACAGCGCCGACATCATGTACGAGAACTACAAGTACGGCCTGCCACTGAACCTGGCCATCGGCGACCGCCTGTACTGGCTGTCCACCGGTGCCTACACCACCAGCTACAGCGCCGTGGAGTTCAACGGTTTCCCACCGCTGAAGGCCTACTACGTTTAAAGGCAGCTGCTAGCTGCTAGCGACAAGCGGCAAGAAAAAGCCCATGACCTGTCATGGGCTTTTTTATGCGTGCGATTCAGTGGCTCAACGATCTTCCCGGACATGCCAAATACGCAGGATGGACAAGACCATGCCTTGAATCTCATAACGCACCTCGTAATGCCCCACCAACAACCGTCGAACATCCTTCGGCTTGAACTCCTCCAACTGCTCTCCCAATCGAGGGTTAGATAGCAGCGCATCTGGAGCCCGCACGAGAGATTGCACGGTCCGAGCAGCAGCCGAGCGATTAACCTGAGCGAGAAATTCAAAAAGCCGAGCCAGATCGGATAGCGCCTTGCTCGTCCATTTCAGCTGTCTCATTTTGGTAAAGGCAGAGGGTTGTCGCCAGACAGACTCTCTGCCCAAGCCAGCACGGACTGATGATCGACAACCCTTCCAGCATCGACATCTGCCAAGGCCTCAAGCGTCAGTCGGCGGCGCTCTTCTTCCTGGTCAACCCAGGCTACCAATGCTTGCTTCACGATCCAGGCACGGGAGCGCTCCAGGCGAGAAGCCAGTTGATCGACCTTATCCGCCAGATCCAAGGGAATGTGGGCGGTCAGTACTTTTGTCGCGGGCATGAGGCAGACCTGCATCAGAATGATTAAAAGCGATTAGCTTTGAATCATAGTGATTTAATCCAACACAGCAAGCCGCTCTGCATCCCGTTCATCACCCAATTGCGCGGCGCGCTGATGATAAGCTTGGGCCAGTTGGCGAATCTCGGGATGCGTGGCATTGAGCAACTCGGCGCAAGCCACTCGCAGGAAATTCAGATTGCCGCCCGCCAGGGCCTGTTTCAGCCAATCCACCGCCTCGTCGATCCGCCCGGCATCGGCCAGTACCGCGGCATAGCTGAACTGTCCGCGGAAATCTCCACCCTCGGCCGAGCGACGATACCAATCCCGGGCCGCTTCGGGATCGGCCGGGCACACCAGCCCCTCTTCCAGGTAACGCCCCAGCAGGTTCATCGACTTGGCATGGCCCAGCTGCGCGGCGCGCTGGTAGCAGGCCAGGGCCTGGGCATGGTTCTGCTCCACGCCACGACCGGTGGCCAGCAGGTTGGCGTAGTTGTACAGGGCCCAGTCCAGCCCGGCTGTGGCGGCCTGGTGGTAATGCCCGGCGGCGATGCTGGCGTCCGCCGGGCAGCCCCAGCCGTGTTCGTGGCAGCGGCCGAGCATGTTGCGCGCCATCAGGTGGCCGCGCTGGGCGGCGATGCCGAACCAGCGCAGGGCCAGGGCCTGGTCCTGCTCGATACCCCGGCCGTCGAGGAGGATTTGCCCCAGCAGGGCCTGGGCATCCACCAGGCCTTCGCCAGCAGCCAGCAGGATTGCCTGGGCCGCGCGGGCCGGGCTCTCTTCGAGCATGGCGCTCAGTTGCCCGCCATCGAGGCTTTCCTCGCGGCGTAGTTGAAAAGTCACGCTCTACACCTCGACCCAGCGACGCAGCAGGTTGTGGTAGGTGCCGGTCAGGCGGATCAGCGAGGGGTGTTCGGGCATGTCCCGGGTCAGCTCCTGGATCGCCCCGTCCATCTCGAACAACAGTGCCCGCTGGCTGTCTTCGCGCACCAGGCTCTGGGTCCAGAAGAACGAAGCGTAGCGGGCACCCCGGGTCACCGGGTTGACCTTGTGCAGGCTGGTGCCGGGGTACAGCACCAGGTCGCCAGCCGGCAGCTTGACCCGTTGCACACCGTAGGTGTCCTGGATCTCCAGCTCGCCGCCGTCGTAGTCCTCCGGGTCGCTGAAGAACAGGGTCGAGGACAGGTCGGTGCGCACCCGCTCGGCGCTGCCCTTGGGCTGGCGCACGGCATTGTCGATATGGAAGTCGAAACTGCCCCCTGCGGTGTAGCAGTTGAACAGCGGCGGGAACACCTTGTGCGGCAAGGCGGCGGACATGAACAGTGGGTTCTGCCAGAGGCGTTCGAGCATCGCCTCGCCGATCTCCCGGGCCAGCGGGTGGCTCTCGGGCAGTTGCAGGTTGTGCTTGGCCTTGGCCGACTGGTAACCGGCGGTGATCTTGCCATCGGCCCAATCCGCCTGCTCCAGGGCTTCGCGAATGCGCCCTACTTCATCACGGGTGAACACGCCGGGAATGTGCAGCAACATGGCCAGGTACCTGGGAAGCGAAAGACCGGCAATGGTATTGATTCTTATTGCCCATGTAAAACGCCGGGGACGAACGAGAACGCAAAAACCGTAAAGAGAAATTGTAAAGAATGTAAATTCACTGCGAATAGTAATGTTTCGCAATTGATAACGAATGTTTCTTTCACCTATATTCCGCGGCCTCAAATCCTCGGGGAGGGGAAAAAACATGACACGCCAACAACCACTATCCGCTGTCAGTTCGCCACGCCTGCTGGCATCCGCCATCGGCGTCGCCATCACCGCCGGCTCTGCTGCGCACATGGTCCAGGCTGCCGAGGACACCGGCAAGAAAGCCTCGGGAGCGATTGCCCTGGAAGCCACCAGCATCACCGGTGAGGCCCAGGACGCGACGTCCTATCAGGTGGAAAAGGCTTCCTCGCAGAAGTACACCGCGCCGCTGGTGGATACTCCTCGTTCGGTGACTGTCATTCCCCAGCAAGTTCTCAAGGACACGGCGGCGACCTCGTTGCAAGATGCGCTGCGCACCGTGCCCGGCATCACCTTTGGTGCTGGTGAAGGTGGCAACCCCCAGGGCGATCGCCCGTTCATTCGTGGCTTCGATGCACAAGGCGATACCTACCTCGATGGCGTGCGTGACACTGGCGGCCAAAGCCGCGAGATCTTCGATATCGAATCGGTGGAAGTCAGCAAGGGCCCGAACTCCTCGTTCGGTGGCCGCGGCTCGGCAGGCGGCAGCCTGAACCTGGTGAGCAAGCTGCCCAAGCAGCAGGACTTCCTCAACGGTGGTTTCACCTACGGCTCCGACCAGACTCGCCGCTACACCCTCGACGTCAACCGCCAGTTCCTCGAAGGCGCAGCGTTCCGCCTGAACCTGATGAGCCACGAGCAGAACGTCGCAGGTCGCGACTCCATCAACTATGACCGCTGGGGTGTCGCACCTTCCCTGACCTTCGGCATGGGCACGCCGACCCGGGTCAACTTCAGCTACTACCACATGGAAAGCGACGACCTGCCGGATTCGGGCATTCCCTATGGCTACAGCTCCAACGGTGCAAAGGCACCGCATGTGCATGACAAGCCTACCGATGGCGGCGACAGCAGCAACTTCTACGGTCTCAAGCATCGTGACTTCCGCAAGACCCGCGCCGACATCAGCACCATCTCCATTGAGCATGATCTGAACGAAAACATGACGCTGAAAAATACCCTGCGTCATGGCAACACCGGCCAGGACTATATCCTCACCCAACCCGACGACAGCCAGCACAACGTCAACCAGTTCGGCACCGTCTGGCGTCGCGCCAACAGCCGTGTATCGACCACGGAAACCACCACCAACCAGACCGATCTGTTTGGTGAATTCCATGCACTGGGCTTCAAGCACAACTACTCCACCGGGCTTGAGTTCACCGGCGAAGAAACCCGGTTCAGTGGCTACACCGTATCCCCCAACTCCAACCCTACTTGCACCCCTGGCAAGGCGAGTGGCGGTAGCTGTACGTCGCTAGGCAATCCAAACCCCAATGACGACTGGACGGGCTCCATCGCGCGCAACTACAACGGCACCAACACCAAGGCCACCAGCCGTGCCGCCTATGTCTTCGACACTATCGAACTCGACCCGCAATGGCTGCTGAACGTTGGCTTGCGTTACGACACCTTCGACACCGAAGCCAATACCAATGCCGTACCCACGGCCACGGTCAAGGCCAGGAGCAAGATCAAGGATGACAGCCAGTTCTGGAACTGGCAGGCCGGCCTGGTGTGGAAACCCACCGAAAACGGCAGCATTTATGCCTCTTATGCCACCTCGGCCTCCCCGGCCGGTGGTTTGGTAGGTGAAGGCTCGGATGGCAACCCCTTGTCTGCCGGAGCTGCTGTCAGCGACCTGCAGCCGGAAGAGACCGTCAACTACGAGCTGGGCACCAAATGGAACGTATTCCATGATCGCCTCTCGCTGACCGCCGCGGTATTCCGTACCGAGAAAAAGAACACCCGTATCCTGGTGGACTCCATGACCTACCAGAACGCTGGTGAGTCCCGCGTCGACGGTATCGAACTGGGCGCCAGCGGCAAGATCACCGACAAGTGGCAAGTCTTCGCCGGCTACAGCTACCTCAAGAGCGAGCTGGTGGACGCAGGCCTGACAGGCCGTAACGGTGCTGTCACCGCTGGCGCTGCATCGGCCAGTGGCAACCAGATGCCAAACACGCCGAAGAACAGCTTCAGCCTGTGGAGCACCTACGACATCACCCCGAAACTCACCGTCGGTGGTGGCGCTTTCTATGTCGACCAGGTCTATGGCGACGCGGCCAATACTGTCTACGTACCGTCCTACACCCGCTACGACGCCATGGCCAGCTACAAGCTGACCAAGAACGTCGACCTGCAACTGAACGTGCAGAACCTGACGGACAAGACCTACTACGACAAGGCATACGCGGCGCACTTCGCCAACCAGGCAGCAGGCCGTACCGCCCTGATGAGTGCCAACTTCCACTTCTGATCCATCGCGACACCCTGTGGCCCCGGCCACAGGTGCCCAAGCCCCATGCATCCGCTGCCTGGGGCTTTTGCATGTAAAGAAGAATGCTTCTCGCTCACACACGGCATAATGCGCGCCGTGTTTCACCTCTTAGGACGAACAAGGCGGTCGATGTGTTGAAGAAAACCCTGTTCCAGCTGCACTGGTTCTTCGGCATCAGCGCCGGGCTGGTCCTGGCCCTGATGGGCATCACCGGGGCCACGGTATCGTTCGAGGACGAGATCCTGCGCGCGCTCAACCCCTCGGTGCTGCAGGTCGACAAGCTGCCCGCCGGCACCCTGCCGCCGGCCGAGCTGGTGGCCAAGCTCCAGGCGGCCGAGGGCAAGGACGTGTCCATGCTCTGGGTCGAGACCGACAGCGGCAATGCCGCGCGGGTGTTCTACACCCCGCCGCCCGGGGAACGCCGTGGGCAGATGCGCTACTTCGACCCCTACACCGGCCAGTTCACCGGCGAGGCTGTGGGCCAGGGCTTCTTCGGCTTCATGCTGCAACTGCACCGGTTCCTGGCCATGGGCGACAGCGGCCGGCAGATCACCGGCGCCTGCACCCTGATCCTGATCTTCTTCTGCCTGTCCGGGTTGTACCTGCGCTGGCCGCGCCAGGTCGCCAGCTGGCGCGCCTGGCTGACCCTGGACTGGGCCAAGAAAGGACGGGCCTTCAACTGGGACCTGCACGCGGTGTTCGGCACCTGGTGTTTGCTGTTCTACCTCTTGTTCGCCCTTACCGGCCTGTACTGGTCGTACGAGTGGTACAGCAAGGGGCTGACCCGCCTGCTGTCCGACTCGCCACACAGCGAGCGCGCCCGGGGCGGGCGTGGCGGCCCGCCGGCCAAGGGCCCGGCCCCGGTGGCCGACTACAACGCCATGTGGAGCAGCATCTACAGCGCCGCCGGCAAGGACCTTAGCGCCTACAACGTGCGCATGCCGCCCGTGGCCGGGCAGCCGGCGACGGTGTTCTACCTGCTCAAGGACTCGCCCCACGAGCGCGCCCTGAACCAGATCACCCTGGACCCGGCCACCGGCGTCATCAGCCGGCATGAGCGCTACGCCGACAAGAGCTTCAAGGCGCAATTGCTGACCAGTGTCTACGCCCTGCACGTGGGCAGCTACTTCGGCCTGGTGGGGCGCATCGTGCTGACCCTGGCCTCGCTGTGCATGCCGCTGTTCTTCATCACCGGCTGGCTGCTGTACCTGGATCGGCGGCGCAAGAAACGCCAGATCAAGGACGCCCGCCAAGGCCTGGAACAGGCCCCCGACGATACCAACGGCTGGCTGATCGGCTTTGCCAGCCAGAGCGGTTTCGCCGAACAACTGGCCTGGCAGACCGCCGGGCAATTGCAGGCCGCCGGCATCGGCGCCCGGGTCCGCCCTCTGGCAAGCCTGGGCGAGCAGGACCTGCGCAGTGCCCAGCGGGCGTTGTTCGTGGTCAGCACCTTCGGCGATGGCGAGGCACCGGACAGCGCCCGGGGCTTCGAGCGCAAGCTGCTGGGCCGTGAACTGGCCCTCGACGGCCTGGAATATGCGGTGCTGGGCCTGGGTGACCGCCAGTACCCGCAGTTCTGCGGTTTCGCCCGGCGCCTGCACACCTGGCTGTCGAGCCAGGGCGCCAGCAACCTGTTCACCCCGGTGGAAGTCGACAGTGGCGACAGCTACGCCCTGCGCCACTGGCAACAACAACTGGGCCAGCTCACCGGCCATGCCCCGGTGGACCTGTGGCAAGCCCCGGCCTTCGCCAACTGGACCTTGAGCCAGCGTCGCCTGCTCAACCCCGAGAGCAACGGCTCCGGGGTCTATTGGCTGCAACTGCAACCGCCCGGCACCAGCAGCTGGCTGGCCGGCGACCTGGTGGAAGTCATGCCGCGCAACTGCCCGTGGCTGGTGGAACACTTCCTCGAGGGCCTGGGGCTTTCCGGCGAGAGCCCGGTGCAGCTCGACGGCCTGGAAGAAAGCCTGGAACAGGCCCTGGGCAGCCGCCAGCTACCGGAGAACCGCGCCCACCTGGTGGGCCTGCATGCCCAGGCCCTGGTGGATGCGCTGGTGCCGCTGACCCAGCGCGAATACTCCATCGCCTCGATCGCCGCCGACGGCTGCCTGGAACTGCTGGTGCGCCAGGAGCGCCACGCCGACGGCAGCCTGGGCATCGGCTCCGGCTGGCTTACCGAGCATGTCCAGGTGGGCGCGAGCATCAGCCTGCGGGTGCGCCGCAACAGCGGCTTCCACCTGCCGGCCGAGCCCTGCCCGCTGATCCTGCTGGGTAACGGCACCGGCCTGGCTGGGCTGCGCAGCCTGCTCAAGGCGCGGATCGCCGAGGGCCAGCAACGCAACTGGCTGCTCTTTGGCGAGCGCAACGCCGAGCATGATTTCTACTGCAAGGACGAGCTGCAGGAATGGCTGGCCCGGGGCGACCTGAGCCGCCTGGACCTGGCCTTCTCCCGCGATCAGGAACACAAGATCTACGTCCAGGATCGCCTGCGCGAAGCCGCCAAGACCTTGCAACAGTGGCTCGACGACGGCGCCGCGCTCTACATCTGCGGCAGCCTGCAAGGCATGGCCTCGGGGGTGGACCAGGTGCTCAACGAGCTGCTGGGCGCCGAACAGGTCGAGCGCCTGATCGAACAAGGCCGCTACCGCCGCGACGTCTACTGACCTGCAGGAGCGAGGCCCGCCTGCGATAAGCGCGATGCGGTGTGTCCAGGACACCGCGTTAGCATTCATCGCAGGCGAGCCGCTCTCCTACCCCTGGGCCATAGGCGTGTATCAGGCCGGTTGCAGCTTGCGCTCGAACACCGCCACGCCATCGAGATCACGCAGGATCACGCTCATCTCCGTCGTCTGGCCATCGATCTGCACCTCGCCAAAGAACTGGAACCCGGCGAACGGCGAGGCGTTCTGGGTCGGCGGCGCCTTCTGGAACACCACCTCGGGGCCGAAGGTCTTGTCCAGCACGTTGGGCCCGAAGCTGCCGGCATTCAACGGGCCGGCGACGAATTCCCAGAACGGCTCGAAATCCTGGAACGCCGCCCGGTCCGGGTGGTAGTGGTGGGCCGCGCAGTAATGCACGTCGGCGGTCAGCCACACATGGTTGCGCACCCGGTGCTTGCGCAGGTAGGCCAGCAACTCGGCGATCTCCAGCTCGCGACCCTGGGCCGGGCCCGGGTCGCCGTTGGCGATGGCCTCCCAGCGCGCCACGCCGGGGCTGACCTCGCCGTCGGGCACGCCCAGGCCGATGGGCATGTCCGCCGCCACCACCTTCCACTGCGCCTGGGAGTCCTTGAGCTCGCGCTTGAGCCAGTCCAGCTGTTCACGGCCGAGGAACGGCTTCTCGCCGCCGAGGTTGTCGTCGTTGGGCCCGCGGTAGCTGCGCATGTCCAGCACGAACACATCCAGCAGCGGCCCGTAGCTGAGCTTGCGATAGATCCGCCCGCCACCATCGGCGCTCTGCCGGCGCATCGGCGCGTACTCCAGCCAGGCCTGGCGCGCACGGCCCACCAGGGTCTGGATGTCCTTGACCATGTAGCGCTCGTCCAGCTGCTTGCTCGGCGACCAGTTGTTGACCACCTCGTGATCGTCCCACTGCCAGATCTGCGGTACCTCGGCGTTGAACCGGCGCAGGTTCTCGTCCAGCAGGTTGTAGCGGTAGTTGCCGCGATACTCGTCCAGGGTCTCGGCCACCTTGCTCTTGGCCTCGGTGGTGATATTGCGCCAGATGCGCCCACCCTCGGTGGTCAATTGAGCCGGCACCGGGCCATCGGCGTAAATGGTGTCGCCGCTGTGGATAAAAAAGTCCGGCAGGCGCAGGCGCATTGCCTCGTAGATGCGCATGCCGCCGATGTCCGGGTTGATGCCGAAACCCTGGCCGACGGTGTCGCCGCTCCAGACGAAACGGATATCCCGGCGCTGGCTCGGGGCGCTGCGCAAATGGCCGAACCAGGGTTCGCTGGCCACCCCGGTGCGGGCGTCCTCGAAGGTCACCCGATAGAAGATCGCCTGGTTGAGCGGCAACCCGCTCAGGTCCACCCGGGCGGTGAAGTCGGTGCGGGCATCGGCCAGCGGCGAGACCAGGCGTCGCGGGTTGGTGAACATGCTGCGGGTGTCCCACTCCACCACCATCCGCGCCGGGCGGTCGCTGCGGCTCCAGATAATCGCCCGATCGCCCTGCAAGTCCCCGGACTGCACGCCATCGGTGAGCTTGGGCCGATCCTTGACCGAGGCGATCACCGCCGGCGCCAGGCTGGGCATCAACATCCCCGCCCCGGCGATTTGCATGATCCGTCGACGGCCGAGGTTGAACTCGCTCATGGTGACTCCCTGACATGGTCAAAAGAGGCCACCTTAGCCAGCGCCGATGAAGGGGATGTGACAAAGCCGCGTCCTGGCCCGGGAGTCCCAGGCCAGCCAGCGACGAGTGCATCAAGTCTCTCAAGCTGCCTCTACGGCAGTAACGGGTGCCGATGGATTGATGATGGATTGTGTTTTACCTGCCTGTTCGGCAATCGAGATGAACAGCACCGATGAACGCTGAAGGCCTGGTTTCTTAGCTGCCTGTGCGGCAGTGAACGCTGCGTCCGAGCTGGAGAATGTGCCGTTCGTTTTCTTAGCTGCCTATACGGCAGTGAACTTTGTCCATCAGCTCGCCATGGGACATTTCCTTTTCTTAGCTGCCTATACGGCAGTGAACCGCTGGATGCACCAGGATCAGCATTCCCTGGGTTTCTTAGCTGCCTATACGGCAGTGAACTGCCCTGCCGCCGACACGGCCTGGCTGTAGCCTTTCTTAGCTGCCTATACGGCAGTGAACGGCGTGTCCTCCAGCTATGGTGCGATCTTCCCTTTCTTAGCTGCCTATACGGCAGTGAACAAGGAGGCCAATCAGCCCTGGCTGCGCTGGGTTTTCTTAGCTGCCTATACGGCAGTGAACCGCATCACCTTCATGCCAACGCTGATCATCTTTTTCTTAGCTGCCTATACGGCAGTGAACCGGCAGCCGATGGCGTCTCCAGAGGCGCTGTTTTTCTTAGCTGCCTATACGGCAGTGAACGCCTTGAACTCGGTCAGGTAGTCGCCTTGTTTTTTCTTAGCTGCCTATACGGCAGTGAACTGTAGTACTTCCCTGATTCAGCTTTTGACGCTTTTCTTAGCTGCCTATACGGCAGTGAACAAGCTGGGCGGACGTCTCGCGGCGTTCGGCCATTTCTTAGCTGCCTATACGGCAGTGAACAGATTGATACCCAGTTGGAGCGGAACCGGGCATTTCTTAGCTGCCTATACGGCAGTGAACCGCCGCCCAGCGTCGTAAACAGGCCTCTCTTTTTTCTTAGCTGCCTATACGGCAGTGAACCGTCATGGACGCGATTCTCTACGGCCACAAGTTTTCTTAGCTGCCTATACGGCAGTGAACACCCTTCGCGGCATGCTGAAAGAGGTCGACATTTTCTTAGCTGCCTATACGGCAGTGAACTAGAGCACTTTCTCTATAACCTCCTGAATCTCAAAAGAAAGGCCGTTAAAAGTTGCTGTACACCCTTTTTTTGAAGCGCCTTGTAAGTCATTGATTTTACAAAGCGCTCCACTGCACCCGGAAAAAAGGGTCAGAACCAGGGCACTGTCGCACTGGAGCTCAGGCCATAGCCGTTGAACGTGCCGGGCTGTGGTTGTTCAAGCAACGGGCCGTGGCGGATGAACAGGTTGAACAGCTGATGGCTGGTATGGCTGCGCATCACCGCGAACGGCAGGTCGCAACGTTTCGCCGCGCTGTCGGGCAGGCGCTGGCGGGCTTGGTCCTCGGTCAGCCCATGACGCTTGATCAGGCGGCGACGCAGGCGTGCCGGGCTGCTGTCGACCTGTACCCGGCTGACATGGCGATGCTGCACCGGCGTCGGCACCGAGCAGGGCTGGCCGATCTGTACATGGTCACGCATGCCGGTCAGCCAATCGATGGCCAGCAACTGGTCCAGGGCCTGGCGATTGCCGTGGATGCGCAGGTGCGAACCCAGGTGCCTGATCGGTCGCCGGGTATCGGGAAAGCTGATGCCGATATCGTTGCGCCGCAGGTCATGCAGGGCCCGATGGAATTTACTGAGCAAGGCGCTCATCAACTGCGGCTCGGGAAACTCAGGGTCCGGCAGCAGTTTCAAATCCAGGTAATGGTCCATGGCTCAGCCTGCCTCGCCGAACACGCCGCCGCGAATCAGGGTGGCGATCACGAAGTGCTGCTGTTCCAGCGCGGGTACTCGATCCTTGAGCACCCAGCTGTCCAGCAGGGTGTAGAAATCATCCTGGCTGCCGCGGGGCTGGCGATAGGCCTTGCCCTGGGTGGTCACCGAACCATAGGGTTCCACCGCAATCGGCCCGTTGCTGTCGGCGCCCTGGTACCAGGTGTCGATACTGCGCAAGGCATTGCCGACTTTCTGCGAGTGGATGCCGGCGATGTTGCCCACGCTGTACAACGTCTTGCTCTTGTCACCGCGCCCACGGTCCAGGATCAGCTCCTGGGACGGGAACACTTCCTGCCCGGCGCCCATGCGCGCGTAGGCAGTGATGCGCAGCAAGACATGCTGCGCGCCGGCCAGGCCCCGGGCAATCAAGCCAGCCAACGACTGCAAGGCCTCGCCGTGCTCACCGGCAGCGTCGAATTGGCGCAAGGACAGGCTCAGGCTGTCGAAGCGCCATTGAGTCGCCGCCTGGCCCTCCACCAGATGCTCGACCTCCACCTCGACCTGCTCGGCGCCAATGCGGTTGCGCCACAGGAAGCGGCCGTTAGCCAGGTTATGGGCGTAACGACGGGCCAATTCGCCAAAGCCATTGGCCTGGACATACCCCTGTACAGTCTCCAGCAGTTTCTGCCGGTAGGCGAAATCGTTGCAGGCCGAAGGCTGGCCAGTACCGGCCAGCACCCGCAGGGTGAAGCTGACCCGCAGGGTGTCGGCATCGTGCGGCAGGGCGGCCACGTCCACGGTTTGCAGATTGGGATGCTCGATGGCGGCATCCAGCTTGGCGGGGTCCAGTTCCTTGGCCTTGAGTCGGTTGGAAATGGTTCCGCGTACGGATTTTTCCCGCACCACCACGGGCTCCCACTGACTGCGCGACTGCCAGTCGCCGGCATGGAACAGCGCATCGGATGGGTCGAGCTTGCGCTCGAAGGCCAGGACCGAAGCGGTTTTCAGGGCGTCATTGCTCATGTTCGTATTCCTTTGCTCAAAAGGGCTATCAGTCGAAGTGGGACATTGATTGCGCACGGTAGTCGTTGCGGCAGCGGTACAGACCTTCGTCACTTTGGTAGTCGGCGTACCAGAGCAACTGCTGCACCGATTGCAGGCGATGGGGGCTGATCCACTGGCCCACGCCATACAGGCTTTCTACGAAACGGAACGGGATCTGGGCATCACGTGCGCGAGCAACCGAACCGGCTTCCTGAAGTGGAGTCAGCGCGCCATAACCCACAGGGATGGGCACTATCCACCCCAGGCCCTTGCGATCGTTGCTCCATTCAGTGTGGCGTGGGGATTCGCATTCGCTCGCGGGGGTGACGCTGGACCAGTTGATCCGTGACAGCGACAGCCAGGCATCCAGTAACGTGGCCTGGGGTTGGCTGGCTTGCAGGTCTTGATGACGCTGTTGCAGAAGGTCTTGACGCTCTACCAGCACAAACCCAGGCAGCAGGCGCAGCTTGGTCTGATAGAACAATCGCTCACGCGCCTCTTCATCACCGGTCATGGGAATGGCATAAGGCTGCTGCTTGCGATGCGGGGCAGTCGAAGGGAGCACACTGCCTCCGGCGATGCGCATCTGCATCAACAGTTCACGTACCTGATGCGCGATGGCTCTGCCATCGCTCTGGTCATTGAGCGCTTGGCTTTGTACGGCAAACACCAGGCTGATCTGCAGGTGGATCCGACCTTCCTCAACGATTGCCGCGGTGCTGCCATCCCTGTTGAGTGGGTTACGGGTCAGGTGCAGGGTGTTGACGAAGTCGCCCTGGGTCACTTGTTCTTCGTGATGATGGGCAACCACGCTGACAGCGTTGAATTGCAAGTCCAGGCCCGCTGCATGAGTTTTCCTTTCCAGTGCCCACATCAACCCCAGGAAAGCCGTAATAGAGGGAAAACCATGGGTCAGGGGGCTGGAGAGGCTGTTGGCGTTTTGCACCCACAGATGAGGGATAACCAGCAGGTGTTCAAAGTGTGGACACTCAGCCATGCATCACCTCCACAGCGGTTTCATCAACTACCCAGGACTGTGATGCTTCGGCTTCGATAACCGCCTGTCTGGCCCAATGCGCCTGTTCGGTATCGCCTACCGGCAAGCCGCGTTGCAGCAAAATACCGTTCAGCCAGTTACCAAAGCGGTGAGCAACCTCTTCCGCCCAGGCCTGTCGGACGAAGGCTGCTGTAAAGGCCTGGTCTGCTTCCATGTACTCCTCACGCGGCGGCAATTGAGCCCGTTGCGGATCGAGCCAAAGCTGTTCGCACAGCGCTAGCCGGCATTGGTTATCACGGCTCCAGCCGGCGGGTAGAGAGGCACGAAAGCTCAGGCCAAAGGCCGCCAGGGCACGCCCCAACGCGCGTTCTATATGCTCACGTCGCAGGCGGGTGTGCATGGTGGGAGGAGAGTCGGCCTGGAGCAGTGTGCAAAGGGCTTCGACCAACTCATCCACGTCCTCAAAACGCCGCAGGCGGGTGAAGGCCGAATCCAGGTGCAGAGCGCTGCCGGGGTGCTGCTGCTTCCAAAGCGGCGGAAGAGAAGCCAATAGATAATTCACGCCCCCACGCTCACTGTTGAGCTGGCTGATGTTCTGCGGCTTGGTGCCCCCGAGTTTGCGCACCACCAGTTGTGGGTAATCGCCGTAGGTTCCTGTGTAGGGCTGGCGATTGCGCCGAGCCTGGCGTGCTGCCTTGTTGGCCTCGCCAAAGCGGCGCTCGTTGATATCTGCGTGTACGGCATGCACCAGGCTGCTGGGAAACATCGGTTGCAGTAATTCAAAGCCGGTATCGTCGCTTGGCTCGCCCGAAACACACCAGAAAACCTGCTTGGCCAAGCTGTGGGAAACCAGGGTTTCGTTCGAGCGAATCAACCCCTTGAAGGCCCCGGCCCAGCTTTGGGCCAAGATCGGATCCGGGCTCAGGGCGGCCAACAGATCGACGTCGTCCTGCTGAAGCCAGTCCAGCAACCGGCGCCCTTCTACCTCCAGCTTGAGAAACTTGTACACATCCAACGCCGCGGCATTACCTACGATGTCTTCAACGTAGTCGCTGGCCAGTACATGGGTACCAATCTCCTGATGTTGCGTCAGCGTTTGCGGAGCGGCATGGAGGCTGCTACCGCGAGCATCGGGGTGGGTGGCTTTGAGGACATGGGTGACGGCCTGGATTTGCGCTACGCGGCGGGCGGCGTCGGCGAGCCAGGTGCTGTATTCGTACTTCGTTGCATCACCTGCCTCATCACCTTTGAGTTTTGCGTCGCGCCGCTCATTGATGAACGTGGTGATTGTGTTGCGAAAAAGCGTGGAGCGTGCCGCTTGATTCGATCCTTCGTTCATGTCCCTTCCCTGCAGAGAGAACTTGCCGATGGCAAGCCCGTAACGGTTCGAGATAGCACTTGGCTATCGCGTTTTTTAACAATCTGCCCATCATCCTTCAAGAAACTTGTTACTCGTGAACATACGTCATAGGTCAGTGTTTTCTGCCAAACCCCAGCACCGGATGAAAATGCCAGCCCTGGGTGCTGTCGATCAGCTTGGCGGTGGTAAACCGCTCGGCACAGGCCCGCAGCGAAATACCCTGCACCTCGGCCTGTCGAGTCAGCAGTTGCATCAGGTCGTGCTGGCCCCAGGGGGCAATGCGCGGGCCTGACAGGCTATTCAGATCGATCTCGTCCAGCAGATTCGTCACGGGAACATACGCCTCGGTTGATCCTGGGGCGTATTTTTCATGGATGCGGTGCAACACCAGGTTTTCTTCATCCTCGTCCGGCAACCAGAGCGCCTCGATTTCCCTGACGGAGCTTTCGCGGAAAGGTTGCTGCTGTGGCAGGGCCCAGGTCAGGGCTGCCTGGGGGTACTGCCACGCACAGGCCGCATCCAGTTCGAAGGAGCCAGGCTTGACCCCGCGTGGCGTCGGTTTGCCCAGGCTGCTCCGATCCTTGGGCAACATCTGCGCACTGATCCGCGCATGCTCCAGATCCACCAGGTTGTGCCTTGGGCGCCAAGTCTCGGAGGCTCTGGGCTGGATTCGAGGGCGGGCACTGATGCACTGGTAATCGGCCTGATCCAGCAGTTGAGCAAGGCGATGGCTGGCCAAGCGCCAAGGGTGCTCGCGCTGGCCACTTTCACTCTCGAATCCAGGTCGGACAAAGGCCGCGGCTCCTGGCTGCTCGAAATGTCGCAGATTGCTATCGAACACCAACACATTGGCGCTCTGGCAGGGACGATCACGATGGCGCTGGACACGACCGGCGAGCTGGATCAATGAACGCATCGATGAGGGCTCGACCACTGCCCAGTCGTAGTCATGGTCGCGCCCTACTTCAGTGACCGGCGAACCCAGCACCACAAATAACTGGTCCTGCTCGGGGTACTGATCGATCAACTGGCGTATCTGCGGATGGGCATACAGTGCATTCGGCTGCCTACGGTTCAGGCAACTGTCCAACTGAGCTTCGATGGCCGAACGCAACAGCAGCGGAAAACGCGAGTGATAAACGCACAAGTGAATGCGCTGCCCCACAGGAGCCCCCAATGCGAATAGGGCTTGGGCAACGTCGAACAAAGGTTCGATGTTCGCCATGCGCACCAGGCCAACGCTGATTTTCTTGCCACTGTGCGGACATGCCTCGGCATGGCGTGCATGCGCTTGCAACATCGCCGCCTGAACGTGTTCAGCAAAAGCCCGACGCATGGCACCCACGGGCTGCGTATCGATCTTCAGAGGAATGAGCTCGCCGCGCCGGCGTGGCTCGATACCCTCAAGCGCCTGTACACGGCGCCCAACGAATACGCGGTGTTGCTGAACAAAGCTCTCGGCGCTGTTGCAAGTGCCCTTGTGGGCACCGAACTCATCGACCCACAGGCAAGGGATTTCGCTGACGGGAGAACCCGGTTCACCTCGATTGCGTCGGTAATGCAGACGGCCAGCACGATAAGCCTGGAACATCCCCTCCAACAGAGCCGGAGGAAGGGTCGCCGACGATAGCAGCACCCGGGTGCCCAACAGGCCGGCCCAATACACCAGGCGCGTTAGAGCAGGCAAGTCGACGAGGTCGAAGTCATCCAGCTCATCGAGAACCAGGTCACTGCTCAGCAGACGCAACATTGGCGCTATCTGCCGGCCGGCTCTCTGTGCTTCGGTCGCGGGCATCAGGTGGTCGATGGTGCACACCAGCATCGGCGCATTGAGCAGAGCCGTGATCTGGGGGTTATTCATTACTTTGGACAACAGGCCGTGGGCTTCCATAGCGCCCTCATAACGCACATGGCTGTCTTCTTCAATCAGGGCTTGGGTAGAGGCCGACCCGCAGGCTTCGGCCTCGGCTTGGTGGTAGTCGAATAAGGCCCGGCTTGCAGAACCTCCGACCCTGATGGCCAGGTCGTCTTCACCCAGGTTCAGATCCTCGCGGTAGCTGTGACCGGTTTGCAGGGTCAGGGTGCGCAAGCCCAGGGCGAAGGTACAACGCATCCCGATCTGTGGGTCGGTCAGGGCGTACATGATCCGGGCATTGGCCAGCGTCTTGCCGCATCCGGTAGAGGCCATATTGATGATAAAGGCGCCGTGCTGTTGTGCCTCCGCCCGCAGGCTTGTTGCGGCATCCGCAGCCTTGTCCTGCCAACTGAAACGAGGGGCACCGCTGCGTTTGCGCAAACCTGGATGACGGGCCAAGCGGGGTAAATGACGCTCGAAACTGGGCAAGCCGTGAACAACGCTGCGGGCCATGCGCGCCACCCCGAGCAAGTGTTCGTCCAGGGGCTGTTTGAGTTGGCCATCGGTGTGCGTGTTGGCAAACAAAGGATGCTGACCATCACCCTTTACCCGTTGGCCCGACTCGGGCGGCAAACTGGAGTAGTAGTGATCGCTCAACATCAGGCTCATGCGAGCCAGATGCATGACATAGGGGTTGTTCAGCCAATCACCACGACCGGGCTTGGCTTGCAGTGTCAGCAGGCGATTGGCGAGCTTGGCAGCCTGCGCCCGCCATTTGGGCCAAGTCACCGGCAGCCCATGTTCGAACTGCCAAAAAACCTCGACCTCCTCGATAGCGGCTGGGCGGCTGCACTCATTCCACTCGTGGGTGATGCCCTCGATCAGGTTGTCCAGCATCGACGGATTGAAGCGGAGAGACTTCTTGCCCAGCCATTGCTGTTCTGCGTTGTTGCTCTCATCCCAACTGGGCAGTGTGGGCAAACGGTGGTGACTGACCACAAGCCAGGCAATGGCAGCCGCCAACGGCGCAAGCTGTTTGAAGGGCGGGGTCGTCGCGGCATCGAGCCCATCGCGCTGATAACGGCCTGCCGCCAGCCAACTGCTGTCATCCTCGTCAGTGGGCGCCGCCAACCGCCGCAACCAGCTGGGATCATCATCAGAACCAACGAACGCCAGGAACAAACGCAGTGATACCCACTCGTGGCGATACAGATTCCTTTCCAGACTGCGCACGCGTAGTTTTTTCTGAAAGGCAATGCTGGCCTTGCCCAAGTCGTGCAGCAGCGCCGCCATCTGCGTCAGCAGCGAGATGTCTTCAGCACAATGCCAATCATTTTCATCGTCTTTGCGCAGCACATTGCGCGCAGTGGTATGAGTCGGTACCGCACCCTGTTCATTGAAACGCTTGGCGTCACCGACAATCCACAGCAGCTCGCTGTGATCCAGCCCGCGAATCCAGTGGCAGGCCACTGCAGTATTGCGACGGGCGCTTTTCTTGAGCAGGCGCCTAAGGGTATCCAGGCCGGCCTGCGTGATGGGTGTTTGCCAAGTACGCTCGCCACGTCGCTCGGCAAACTGATCGAGAATTCGCCGGCTTTGCACCAAGGCCTTTTTATCGCACTGACAGATCAGCATGACGTTCATAACGCCCGCTGCTCCATTTGCTGAGCGACAGCCTTGAGACTATCGATCATGAAATCCAGGGCTTCGCCACGGGTCAGGTTGTCAATGCAAGCCTGGCGAAAGGCCTGCTCGTCGTCGCCTCGCTTGGCCGACAGAAAGGCCTGAGGCAACACCAGCGCATCCTTCACCAAATCAGCCACATCAAAAACCAGGCCCCCACGGCGAGTCTTGCCATGCAGCACCGCCAGCCCATGAGGTAACCCCAACACCCAGGTGGCAGTCGCGGCCAAACCATAGGCCAGGTAGTTGCCGTGATCGAGAAAGCGATTGGCTGGGTCTACGCCACTGCCACCTTTGGCCCGGACGAAATCGCCATAGGCGGTTGCCGTAGCGGCCAACTTGAACAGGCGCTTGGTCAGGCGAGCCTCTTCGGTCAGCAGATAAGTCACGTCCAGAGCGGCATTCAATGAGCTCATAGATTGCGCCAAGGCAGACTCCAGCGCCGAAGAGTCGATGTCGAAACCGGCTTTTGCCAGAGGCCCCTGCGACCGCCAATGTTGCCGGATGCAGTCCAGGCGCAACCTTTGGAAAGCCTTGGCGGCCTCTAGACGTTGTTGCTCATCGAACCAGAACCGCACCCAGCGTTGCAGATACTCAGTGGGGCGATATTCGCTTTGCGGGCAAAACCAAGCGACTTCGATATCGATCTCATTGGCGCTGAACAACGGCGTACCACCGCCCCCGCAAAACCCCACCAGCACGCCCGCCTTGGCCAGTTCGCGCATGGCTGCCTGAGTAACTGACGTGCCAGTACCCAGTAGCACGGTCGTGGTATTGGCGATCGGGATATTCCAGTACAACGACTGTTTGCCGGCATCGGTTACATATTCGACCCGGCCACCATTAACCAGTACCCGACAGTGCTGCAGGTAATAGATATTGGCGCGCTTGGAATGAAGAATCGTTTTTAGATCTGCGGACCGGATGTCTTCCATGAGAGAGAACCGCCTGCTGTGTCGTCCATTGGGCGGTAAGGGTTATAAGCAATGTCCGGATGTTCGTCTATGTCGTACTGGAAGTTCAGATTTATCACATGACTAGTTCGGAGCCAGGCATAGCCTCAGAAGGACAAGAGGAGGGAGTGTTTCATGCGTGCGTTCCAGTGACGTGCAACTGAGGTGTAGGGGCAATTGCCTCTCTGATCTGGTGTCTGGGGCTAGATTCCCGTTGAGGGCTTTGTAGCTGCCTATGCGGCAGTGAACCATCCCAGAAGCGTCGCGGCTTTGGCGGCCTGTTTCTTAGCTGCCTATGCGGCAGTGAACAGCGTGATCGTTGCGTCAAGTTCGTTTTCGGTTTTCTTAGCTGCCTATGCGGCAGTGAACCGGCAACGCCGTACCAGGTGTGACAGTGACCTTTTCTTAGCTGCCTATGCGGCAGTGAACATCGTCCAAATCTGGCCGGGGTTCGTCGTAGATTTCTTAGCTGCCTATACGGCAGTGAACGTTTTCCAGTGCAGGGCAGGCACGCGGTGCATTTTCTTAGCTGCCTATGCGGCAGTGAACGCCACAGCGGCCACGCTCTACCAGTGCTACGTTTTCTTAGCTGCCTATGCGGCAGTGAACGAGCCGCAGCTGTGCGCGACTGCATTCGTCTTTTTCTTAGCTGCCTATGTGGCAGTGAACGGGCTGCCCTGCGCCTGGTGTCGCCCGTCCTGTTTCTTAGCTGCCTATGCGGCAGTGAACGGGAGCGGGCCGAACAGATGGTCCTACACCAGTTTCTTAGCTGCCTATGCGGCAGTGACCTACGTCCAGGCCAAGCGTACGGACATTGTCGATTTCTTAGCTGCCTATGCGGCAGTGACCGAAGTGGTATGCATGGTGCGAACCTGCCGTTTTTTCTTAGCTGCCTATGCGGCAGTGACCCAGATTTCGCTCGGCACCTCAGCCGTGTCACATTTCTTAGCTGCCTATGCGGCAGTGAACTTGCGCCAGGCTGCCGCCGCGCCCTTTTCGTATTTCTTAGCTGCCTATGCGGCAGTGAACGACGCGGCGACGCGCCTGGGCATTCAGTTGAATTTCTTAGCTGCCTATGCGGCAGTGAACAGTGAGACGCTGACAACCCTCAACACCATGATTTTCTTAGCTGCCTATGCGGCAGTGAACGGTGTAGCTTAGGGTGGCGCTGCCGCGTTGCATTTCTTAGCTGCCTATGCGGCAGTGAACATGGTGGAGGCCCGACATAACAGTGACGTCGTTTTCTTAGCTGCCTATGCGGCAGTGAACCCTTTAGCTCGTACTGCACCGGTTTTTCAGCGTTTCTTAGCTGCCTATGCGGCAGTGAACCGCTTTCGTCTGCAGGCGCTCGCGCCGGGCGATTTCTTAGCTGCCTATGCGGCAGTGAACTAGAGCACTTCTACTCTAACCCCAAGATTTTAAAGAAAGATACGACTCTACAGCGTGTTTAACCCTCTTTTTGTGGGTGCTTGTAACTTATTGATTTTACAAGGCGTACCCCACCACCTCAAAAAGAGGGTCGGCACCATGTGGGTAGTTATAGCGCTCTAGTCGTCTTGGCATCAGTAGGTTAGTGGTTCTTTTCCAACAACGATAAGCGGCAATTTAGCGCTAGGCCTATGCCTGACACGGTTTGTGGCCGTGGCGAGGATGCTGAATTCCACCCGAACAATCGAGGCGACCGCCTCTATCAGGTTTAGGGTCGCTATGCGCCCCAGCGGGAGCAAGCTCCCTCGCCACAGGTAGTGCGTATTCAGTCAGGGGAAAGACGATGGCCATCGAGCAAGGCATCCACCACGCCGCGAGCCATCTCCACCGAATGCACCAGGGACCAGATCAACCCACGCTCGACGCCGCTGGCCTGCTCGGTGATCTCATCGGACACCTCCTCGGCGGCCTTGAGCAGCATGGACACATGGACCAGCGCCTCCTCGGCACTGATACCGGAGCGGACGTCGAACAATGAATCGCGACCCGCCTGTGCGGCGACCGTGGGCTTAAGCGTCCGGACCAGCGAACCGGTACGGGTGTTAACCAGCGCATGGAGAATCACCTCGTTGGCCCGGTCATGCTCCGGGTTGCGACGTGAAACAGAAGAGAAAACGGGGGGATCGGGGACGAGCTTTTTCATGGTGGCACTCCTGACTATGGAGCTTTCACCCATCGCTGCTAAACGGAGGGTGGCAGCTGGACGCGGGTTAGCAGACCAGGCAGTCAGGCAAGCCCAGCGCACCCGAAGGTGCCCCGCGTACAGCTGCCATAACGCATTGACCAGCATTCGCATGCTGGTCGGATGGAGATGGAGCTTGGCGTGCCTGAGTTTGGTCGGGCTGCTAAACCCGGTCACTGATGATCAGTGACGACCGGAGACTAGCCAGCAGATTCTTCAGGCACAAGCGCACCGGAGTCTCTCGGAAACCCCTTACAAAAGAAAGAGATTTGGATGGGTTTTGAGCCTGTCGAAGGCTATGAAAAGGTCACTAAATCTTCGACGGATTCAAGATCCAGCGGCCGCTGCGCGCCCGTGCGCAGCCTGCGGCAGCGGCTACACGAAGCACGGGCCAGTAACCGCTGTCGAGCCAAGGCGAGGCTACGACAAGGGCCGAAGGACCTTCAACGGATTCAAGACCCAGCGGCCGCTACGCGCCCGTACGCAGCCTGCGGCAGCGGCTACACAAAACGATGCCAAACACGCACACCACACCCCACGATGCGCCGCCCGGTAGGGCGCGCCGTGGGGCTGGTGATCTTGACTCACCCGCCCCCTGGGAAGGCCGAGTGCAGGTGCTTATCAGGGGAATGGCGCGCAGCGCCCCTCGACGCAGTCGAGGACATCGCTGGAAGCGATGCCCCCTGAGAAGTACCGGAACGAGGGAACCCGAGCGCAGCGAGCGGCCGGACGTGGGGGCAAGCGTTTTTGGTTACTTTTTTGGCGTTTGAAAAAAGTGACTCGCCGTAAGGGCGAAACCGCCAGCCGCCACACCCGCAGCAACGGATATGTACCCAAAACCCCAAAACCCCAAGAGCCCAAGATCCCAAAGAGCCCGGGCCGGCTCTCAGGCCGCCCCGCCCACCTGCCCCGCCCCAGGCTCAGGCTCCACCCCCATATCCCCCCGCCTCACCACCGCATACACCCCCGCCGTCAACAAACTCCCCGCCACAATCGCCAGCAAATACAACACCCCATGATTGATCGCATTCGGAATCAACATCACGAACAACCCCCCATGGGGCGCCATCAACTTGCAGCCAAAATACATCGACAAGGCCCCGGTCAACGCCCCACCGGCAATGCTCGCCGGGATCACCCGCAACGGATCCTTGGCCGCGAACGGAATCGCCCCCTCGGAGATAAAGCACAACCCCAGCACCAGCGCCGCCTTGCCCGCCTCCCGCTCGGTCTGGGCGAACTTGCGCCGGGCGATGAAGGTCGCAATGCCCAGGCCAATGGGCGGCACCATCCCCGCCGCCATGGCCGCAGCCATCGGCGCATAACTCTGGGACGCCAGCAGCCCCACCGAAAACGCATAGGCTGCCTTGTTGATCGGCCCCCCCAGGTCCACGCACATCATCGCCCCCAGCAACACCCCCAGCAGGATTGCGTTGGTGGTGCCCATGCTGTCGAGGAAATGCGTCAGGGCCCCGAGCATGCCCGCCACCGGCTTGCCCACCACGTAGATCATCACCAGGCCGGTGAACAGGCTGGCCAGCAACGGGATGATCAGGATCGGCTTCAAGGCCTCCAGGCCCTGGGGCAATTGCAGGTAGCGGTTGATCAGCTTGGCCGCGTACCCGGCCAGGAACCCGGCGACGATACCGCCGATGAACCCCGCGCCCAGGGTGCTGGCCAGCAGGCCACCGATCATCCCCGGGGCCAGCCCCGGCCGGTCGGCGATGGAGTAGGCGATGTAGCCAGCCAGCAACGGCACCATCAGCTTGAAGGCGGTATCACCACCGATCTGCATCAAGGCCGCAGCCAGGGTGCCCTCCTCCTTGTAGGCCGTGATGCCGAAGACGAACGACAGGGCGATCATCAAGCCGCCCGCCACCACCATCGGCAGCATGAACGAAACCCCGGTCAGCAGGTGCTTGTAGACCCCGGCCTTGTCTGGCTTGGCCGGTGCCTGGGCGCCACTGGCCACGGACTCCGGCCGGCCTTCGGCCAGCGCCTTGTGCAGGGTCGCCTCGGCCTGCTTCAGCGCCACCCCGGTGCCGCAGCGATAGATGCGCTTGCCGGCAAAGCGTTCGGTGGCCACTTCGATGTCCGCCGCTAGCAGCACCACGTCGGCTTGCTCGATGGCCTCGGCGCTCAGCGGATTGCGCGCGCCCACCGAGCCCTGGGTTTCCACTTGCAGCTGGTAACCCAGACGCTTGGCCGCCTGCTGCAAGGCCTCGGCGGCCATGAAGGTGTGGGCCACCCCGGTGGGGCAAGCGGTGATCGCCACCACCCGTGGCATTGATGGTTCGATGCTGGGCGCGGGCTCGCCCGGCTCTTGCGCGGCCATCAGCACCTGGGCGTCCTCGGCGCCCCGGCGCAGCAAGGCATCCACATCCTGCAGGGCCTGGGACGGGCTGCTGCGATAGACCCGCTTGCCGACGAAACGCGACAGATCCACAGGCCCGCTGCTGACCACCAGCACCCACTCGGCCGCCGCCAGGGTCGCGGCCGACAGCTGGCGCTCGGGACGGGCCGGGTCGTGGACCTCGACGCTGGTGCTCCAGCCCTGGCGCTGGGCCGCGGCGTCCAGCAGGCGTGCGCAAAGCACGCTGGTGACCATGCCGTTGGGGCAGGCGGTAACGATGGCTAACTTCATGGGCACCTCTCTTATTGTTCTGCCAGGGGCTGCACGCGCACCGCCTGTTCCAGCCGGGCCAGTTGTGCCCGGTCGCCGATGCCGAAACCGATCTGGGTCACCGCCATGGCGGCGATGGCCGTGGCCGTGCGCAGGGCCTGGGCGGCGTCCTGGCCGGCGAGCAGGCCGTGCAGCACCCCGGCCAGCAACGAGTCGCCGGCGCCCACGGTACTGACCACCGCGACCTTGGGCGGCAGCGCCTGCAAGGCTTGGCCAGCGGCGAACCAGTGGACGCCGTCGGCACCGTGTGAGACCACCACATGCTCGACACCCTGGGCCTGCAACTGGCGCGCAGCGGCGGCTTGGTCGTCCGGCGTGGCCACCGGCCGGCCCAGGGCATCGGCCAACTCCTCGCCATTGGGCTTGACCAGCCAGGGCCCGGCCGCCAGCCCGGCACGCAAGGCGGCGCCGCTGGTGTCCAGGGCCAGCTTCAGGCCCATGGCCTTCAGCCGCAGCAACAGGGCCTGGAACCATTGCGGGCTCACGCCCTGGGGCAGGCTGCCGGCGACCACCACCGCGTCATGCCCGGGGGCGATCTGCTCCAGGCGCGCCAGCAGCGCTTGCTGGGCGACGGCGTCGACCAGCGGGCCCGGGCCGTTGACGTCGGTAACCCGCCCATCTGCCTCGGCCAGCTTGATGTTGCTGCGGGTTTCCCCCGGCACGCGGACGAAGGCATCGACGAACCCACAGCGGGCGAACAACTCATCGAAAGCCTGGGGATTGCCGGCCCCGAGAAAGCCGCTGACGGTCAGGCGATGGCCCAGGTCGGCCAGGACCTGGGCCACGTTCACCCCCTTGCCGGCGGCATGCACGTGCAGGGCCTGGCTACGGTTGACCTGCCCCACTTCCAGGCGCGCCAGGGGCACGGTCAGGTCCAGCGCCGGGTTGAGGGTCAGGGTGAGAATCTTCGCCATTACATGGCCTCCACTAAGGCGCGCACATCGTTGGCGCTGCCGACGGCCAGGGCCTGTTGAGCAAGGGTTCGGGCCTGGGCCAGGCTGAGTTCGCGAATGCGCGCCTTGACCTCGGCGATGCTGCGTCCGGAGACGCTCAGTTCATCCACGCCCAGGCCCACCAGCACCGGCACCGCCAGCGGGTCGGCCGCCAGCTCGCCGCAGACGCCGACCCACTTGCCCTGGGCATGGGCGGCGCGCACGGTGATGTCGATCAGTTGCAGCACCGCCGGGTGCAGGCCGTCGGCCTGGGCCGAAAGGGTCGGATGGCCGCGATCGATGGCCAGGGTGTACTGGGTGAGGTCGTTGGTGCCGACGCTGAAGAAGTCCACTTCCTTGGCCAGTACCGGGGCCAGCAGGGCCGCCGAGGGCACCTCGACCATGATCCCCAGTTGCAGGTCGGCCACTGGGATTTCCCGGCGCAGGCGCTCGGTCATGTCCCGGGCCTGGCGCCATTCCTCGACGCTGCCGACCATGGGGAACATGATCCGCAGCGGCCGGTTGTCCGCCGAGCGCAGCAGCGCCCGCAACTGCGCTTCCATGATCTGCGGACGTTGCAGGGTCAGGCGGATGCCGCGCACGCCTAAGAAGGGGTTTTCCTCCTGGGCGATCGGCCAGTAGGGCAGCGGTTTGTCGCCGCCCACATCGAGGGTGCGCACCACCAGCGGCCGCCCGTCCAGGCCATCGAGCACGCGGCGGTATTCGGCTTCCTGGGTGGCTTCGTCCGGGGCCTGGGGATGGGCCATGAAGATCAGTTCGGTGCGCAGCAGGCCAATGCCTTCGGCACCCTGCTCCACCACTGCGGCGACGCCGGCGCTTTCCCCGACGTTGGCGAACACTTCCACCGCGTGACCGTCGCGGGTCTGGGCCGGCAGGTGGCGCTGTTCGGCGGCGGCCTGGAGCCGCTGCTCGCGATTGTCGCGTTCCTCGACCGCCCGCTGCAGGGTCGCCGGGTCCGGGGCGACATGCAGCCGGCCGCGCTGGCCATCCAGCAGCAAGGCGGTGCCGGAGGCCATCAGCAGTACCCCGGCGCCAGCCCCCACCAGTGCCGGGATGCCCAGGGCCCGGGCGACGATGGCGCTGTGGGCCGTGGCGCCGCCACGGGCGGTGAGAATCCCGGCCACCCGGGCTGGGTCCAGGCGAGCTACGTCCGAGGGGCCGACCTCATCCATCACCAGGATGTAGGGTTGCTCCGGCTCCACCGGCGCCAGCACACCACACAGCTGGGCCAGCACCCGGCGGCCGATATCGCGCAGGTCGGCGGCGCGTTCGGCCAGCAGCGCATCCTGCAAGGACTCCTGTTGCCGGGCGGCGCTTTCGATCACGCTCATCCACGCGGCCTCGGCGCTTTCGCCCTGCTTGAGACGGGCCTGCACCTCGTCCACCAACTCGGGGTCGTCGAGCATTTCCAGGTGGGTGATGAAAATCTCGCGGATGGCCTTGGCCTGGCTGCACTGGATCAGGCCCTGGATGTCCTCGCGCACCTCGCCCAGAGCCTTCTGCAGGCGCTGGCGCTCGATGGCGGCGGACTCACCACGCAGCGGATAGTCGATGGCCTGCTGGACCTGCACATGGGCCGGGCCGATGGCGATCCCGGGGGCCGCCGGTACGGCCTGGACCAGGCTACCGGCAGCTGGGGCGCTGAACGGGGCGGCGAGTTCTTGCGGTACATCCACGGGCGCCGCGACGGTCGGCAAGGGCTCGACCTCTTCGCCCAGCCCTTGCTCGATGGCCGCCAGCAATACCGGCAAGGCCTCGGCGGCGATGCTCGGCTCGGCGATCAGTTCCAGCACCTGGCCACGCCGGGCGCCGAGGCTGAGCAGCTTGCTCAGGCTCTTGAGCGACACCGCCGGTTCGTTGCCGTCGGCGAGACGAATGCGGATCTCGCCGTCAAACCCCTTGGCCAGTTGCGCCAGCTCCTTGGCCGGGCGCGCGTGCAGGCCATGGGCGTTGGCCAGGGCGATCCGGGCGCTGGGCCAGTCCGCCGGCAACTCGCCGCCCAGTACTTCGAGCACCGCGCGGGTGCTGGTGGCGCGCCACAACTCCTGGCCACGCCCATCGATCAACAGGGCGCACAGGCGTTCGAGCAGGGCCTGGTGGGCTTCACCGAGGCTGGCCAGGCAGAAGAGGCCACTCAGCGGCTGGCCCAGGTAACGGATGGGTTTGTCCGGGGTGACGAAGGCCAGGCCCGGACGCAACACGGTCTGTTCGCTGTGCAGCCACCACAGGCCATCCCCCAGGGGCAGCGCCTCGACCTGCTGCAGTACGGCGGCAAAGCCGTTGCTCACGCACTCGGCCTGGCGCAGCAGGCGTGCGCCGCGCCACACCAGCTCTTCGAAATCTTCCGCCGCCACCCCGAGGCCAATCATCTGCGCATCCAGCGCCAGTTCCTGGGGCGCGCCCTGCAACAGCTTGAGCAACGCCTGCGGCGAGCTGGCGCGACGCAGGGCCTGGCCCAGGTCGGTCTCGCCCAGGGCGCGGGTCAGCAGTTGCAGCAGGCGCAGGTGCTCGTCGGACTTGGCGGCGATGCCGATGGCCAGGTAGACGATCTGCCCGTCGCCCCAGTCCACGCCTTCGGGAAACTGCAGCAGGCGCACGCCGGTGGCGAAGACCTGGTCGCGAGTTTCAGGGGTGCCGTGGGGGATGGCGATGCCTTGGCCGAGGAAGGTCGAGCCCTGGGCCTCGCGCTGTTCGAGGCCGCTCAGGTAACCCGCAGCCACCAGGCCGTCAGCCACCAGTTTGTCGGCCAGCAAGCGCAATGCTGCGGACTTATCCACAGCCGTCTGGCCCATGGATATCTGCTCTACGGTGAGTTCGAGCATGGGTTCTCCTATTTAGCGCGGGGGCAGCGCTAGGTATTGTTTTAAGTCAGCAGCGTAGGCGCTGTCATGGCCAAAAATGGGACTGGCCAGCGGGCGGAAGCGCTTCTACGTTTACGCTTTGGCCCAGAAAATACGCCTGCTGAAACGTTTAATCTAGCAGGATCGGCAAGTTACTCGATAATCTTCGCCTCTTGAAGTCCTGCTGGTCGATTGCCGGTTCCGACGTTGGTCGCGTGCCCAGATCAGGTAGGATTGGCGAAAATGTCGGGGCAAGCACCAAAAATAAGGAAATCCCGGGTTGAAACTCAGTGATATCGCTCGACTGGCCGGTGTGTCCGTCACCACCGCCAGTTACGTCATCAACGGCAAGGCCGAACAGCAGCGCATCAGCAACGCCACCGTGGAACGGGTGCGGGCGGTGGTCGAAGAGCACGGCTTCACTCCCAATCCCCAGGCGGCCGGCCTGCGCAGCCGCCATACCCGGACCCTGGGTTTCATTCTCCCGGACCTGGAGAACCCCAGCTACGCGCGGATCGCCAAGTTGCTCGAGCAAGGCGCGCGGGCCCGGGGCTACCAGTTGCTGATCGCCAGCTCCGACGATGCGCCGGACAGCGAACGGCAACTGCTGCAGCTGTTTCGCGCGCGCCGCTGCGATGCCTTGATCGTCGCCAGTTGCCTGCCGCCGGAAGACGACAGCTACCAGCAATTGCAGGCCCAGGGGCTGCCGATCATCGCCATCGACCGGATGATGCCGGCCGGGCAGTTCTGCTCGGTGATCAGCGACGACCTGCAAGCCAGCCTGCACCTGACCCAGAGCCTGCTGCAACCCGAGCCCCGACAGATCGTGCTGCTCGGCGCCCGCCCGGAGCTGAGTATCAGCCAGGAGCGGGCCGCGGGTTTCCGCCAGGCCCTGGAGGGGTTCGGCGGCGACGTGGTGATCGAGCACGGCGAGGCCTTCAGCCGCGATTGCGGCCGGCAGTTGATGGAAGAGTTGCTGCAGCGCCTGGGCCATCTGCCCGATGCCCTGGTGACCACCTCCTATGTGCTGCTGCAAGGGGTGTTCGATGCCTTGCACGACTTCCCGCTCAAGTCCCGGCCACTGCGCCTGGGGACCTTCGGCGACACCCAGCTGCTGGACTTCCTGCCGCTGCCGGTCAACGCCATGGCCCAGCAACATCAGCTGATCGCCGACACCGCCCTGCAACTGGCCCTGGCGGCCATTGAAGAAGGCCAGTACCAGCCCGGCGTACAGGCCATCGCCCGGACCTTCAAACAGCGTATCCAGCAGGGCTGAACCGTGGAGCTGATCGACAGCCACACCCACCTGGACTTTCCGGATTTCGACGCCGATCGTGGGGCGCTGCTGGCCGACAGCCGCGCCCGGGGCGTCGGCCGGATGGTGGTGCTGGGGGTCTACCAGGGTAACTGGCAGCGGGTCTGGGACCTGGTGCAAGGCGACCCGCAGCTCTACGCGGCCTTCGGCCTGCACCCGGTGTACCTGGACGATCACCAGCCTGCCGACCTGCAGCACCTGGGCGATTGGCTGGCGCGCCTGGCCGGGCATCCACAATTGTGCGCAGTGGGCGAGATTGGCCTGGACTACTTTCTCCAGCACTTGGACCGCGAGCGCCAGCAGGCGCTGTTCGAGGCCCAGCTGCAGCTGGCGGCGGACTTCCAACTGCCAGCGCTGTTGCATGTGCGGCGCAGCCATGCGGCGGTGATTGCCACCCTGAAGCGCTTCAAGCTCCAGCGCGGCGGGATCATCCACGCCTTCGCTGGCAGCCGCGAGGAGGCCCGGGAATACCTCAAGCTGGGTTTCAAGCTGGGCCTGGGCGGCGCCGCGACCTGGCCCCAGGCCCTGCGCCTGCGCAAGGTACTCGCCGAACTGCCGCTGGAAGCCCTAGTGCTGGAGACCGACGCGCCGGACATGGCCCCAGCGATGTACCCCCATCAGCGCAACAGCCCCCAGCACCTGCCGGAGATCTGCGCGGCCCTGGCCGAAATCATCGGCGTCAGTGCCGAGCACCTGGCCAGCACCAGCACCCGTAACGCCTGCGCAGTGTTCGGCTGGCCCTCAGCCGGCCTGTAGCAGCAAGGGCCGGCGCTGCCGGCGCCGGGCGATGGCCATCACCAGCAGGTACCCCACCAGCACCAGTGCCGAGATGCCCAGTTGCAGGCTCCGCTCCAGCAGCCCGATCCACTGCAATGTCAGGCTCACCAGTAGCACCGTGGCACAGAGCACGATCAACAGCGCCCGCAGGGTGGCGAACGAGCCCAAGGTCTTGAGGCGCTTGATCTGCTCCGGACAGTCGAGCTTGAGCGGCTTGTGGCAGTGCTTGCAGGCGAAGGGTTCCTGCATGGCCATGGCGTTGAGTTGCCAGGGTTCGAGATCGAGCAGAGCCTGGCAGTGGGCGCAGCGTCCCAGGACTCCGGAAGAAACGGTCATCGGCGTATTTCCTCAGGGCCATGGACACGCCATGGCTGACTGGCCGGGCGCAGGCGGCGCCCGGAAAAAACGCGCAGGAAAGCAGGAAAAACACCCCAGACAAAGCGATTAATTACTACAGCTTGTGGCAGCCCGGCCTGGGCAGGGCTGCACTGCAGGGCGGGCTCAGACCCGGAACGCGCCGATCAACTGCTTGAGCTGGACCACCTGGGCCGAGAGCTGGCGACTGGCATCCTCGGTCTGGTGCGCGCCTTCAGCAGTGCGCTCGCCAGCACGATTGATCTCGACGATGTTCTGGTCGATGTCGTGGGCCACCGCCGTCTGTTGCTCCACCGCCGCGGCGATCTGCTGGTTCTGGTCAACGATCATGCCCACCGCACCGAGGATGTTCTCCAGGGCCTGCTGGACCTTCTCCGACTGATCGACCGTGCCATTGGCCATGGCATGGCTGCTGCCCATGGCCTTGACCGCCGCACTGACCCCGCCGTGCAGCTTGCCGATCATGTCTTCGATTTCTTCGGTGGACTGCTGGGTGCGCTTGGCCAGGGTGCGCACTTCATCGGCCACCACCGCGAACCCGCGCCCCTGCTCGCCGGCCCGCGCCGCCTCGATGGCGGCGTTCAGGGCCAGGAGGTTGGTCTGTTCGGCGATGCTCTTGATCACCTCCAATACCCGGCTGATGGACTGGCTGTCGCTGGCCAGTTGGTTGATCACCCGCACCGACTGGTCGATCTCGCTGGCCAGTCGGGCAATGCTGCCCTGCTGGGACTCCACCAGGCCCCGACCATTGATGGTCTCGTCGTTGACGCTATGGGCACTGCTGACCGCTGCCGCGGCGCTGCGGGCCACTTCCTGGGAGGTGGCGGACATCTGGTTCATTGCCGTAGCCACCTGCTCGATCTGGCTGCGCTGGCCAGCCACTGCCTGGTTGCTCTGGGCCGAGACGTTTTCCACTTGCCCGGCCTGGCGCTCGACCTCGCTCACGGTATGCCCGACCCGCTCGATCAAATCGTGGATCTTCAGCACCGTGCCGTTGAACAGGCTGCCCAGGTCGCCCAACTCGTCGCGGCTGTGGGCGGTGAAGGTGACGGTCATGTCGCCGGCCGCGACCTTGTCCATCATCACGCCCAGGCGACGCAGGGTGGTGCGGGTCGAGGCGTAGAAACCGCCATACAGGTAGACGATCGACAGGAACACCAGGGCCAGGGCCGCCACCAGCAGCACCATGTGGCTGCGGTTCTGCGCCAGGCGCTTTTGCAGTTCGACATCGAGGAATTTCAGGGTGCTTTCGTTGAGCTGGTAGGTCTGGGCCATCAGCGTGCTGGCCTGGTCATAGAACGCCGGCCAGGGCGCCTCCAGGGTCTCGGCCATCACCACCTGCTCTTCGAACAGCTCGCTGGCCTGCTTGAGGCTGGCCTTGCTGGCATTGGCCACGCCGTCGAGGGCATCGTGGGCGGCACGGCTGGAGCCCAGGGCATCCTGCAACTTGAGGCCATACTCGGCCTGGAGTTTTTCGATCTGCACCAGCAATTCATCGAAACGGGTGCTGGAAGACGAATTGAGAAAGCCCTGGCCCAGGGAGAAGGCCCCCATGGCCCGCCCCTCGCCCAGGGTCTGGGTGACCTGTGGGGTGATACTGGTGATCAGTTCGCTGAGCTGGCGGATATCGCCCTGGCCGTCACGGCTGAGACCCGACTGGCTGGCGATGATCTGGCTGAACAACTGTGCACTGCTCAGCAGCTTGCCGATCAGCCCGCTCTTGTTCAGCAGCGAATTCTCCACTTGCTGGGCCTTGAAGGCTGCGACCAGCTCCTCGCGCTTGGCGTTGAAAACCTCCACCTGCTGGGGGTCGGCAGTCACGGCCTGCATGGCTTGCAGGCGCTGGAGCACGGATTGTTCCAGGGCGACGATCCTGCTCTCCAGGTCCCCTGCCTTGCCGGACTGGCCGAGGCCGGCGTTGATCTGCACCAGGTTGTTGAGGGTTTCCAGATCGCGGCGCAGGGCCAGGCTACTGCCCAATAGATCGAGGCTTTGCAGTTCGATCCGGGTGCCCTGGAATTCGCGATAGGAGTCGCGTACCAGGTAAAAATTGGTCACCAGCATGGGCACAAAGAACAGCACGCTGATCAGGCTGAACTTCATGCCGAAGCTCAGGCGATTCATCAGCGCTATGGAGGGATAGAGCAAGCTCTTCACAAAGAATTCTCCCTTTCTTTTATTTTTATTGGCAGGCAGGCGAAGGCAGCAGATAGCCACTATTCGGCGCTCCGTCTGTATAGCGTAATTTCGGGGGAGGTTTTGTAACTTAAAGTTAACCGCGCCGGGACCAAGCCCGTTGGGGGTGGCGAGGGAGGATTCCCTCGCCAGGTGCCTCAGAGCAGAACGGTGTACAGGGCAAAGCCGGCATACCAGAGCACGGCGGCGCGCAGCAGCAGCTCCCAGATGCGATCCAGGCTGTTGATGCCCTCGGGGCCGGTGACCGGTGCCGGGATTTCCCCGGCCACCAGGCCGACCTTTTCCACCAGTTGTGCGGCACTGATATGCCAGTTGAGCAACTCGTGGAGCATCACTCGGCCCACGGCGACGAAGTTGCCCACCAGGGCGAAACTCGCCGCCAACAGGCGCACCGGCAGCCAGTCGAAGGCATGCCGCAACTGCGCGGCACGTTCCACCAGGGCCGGGCTCTTGCCATGTTCGGCGGCCAGCGCCAACAGGCGATAGCTCAGGGCCGCCACCGGACCCAGCAGGAAGTACCAGAAGATCACCGCGAAGAAACTCTGGTAGGCCTGCCACAGCAGGTGGCCCTGGACCCGTTCCAGCAACTGCTCGCCGGAGTCGGCGCAGATGTCCAGGTCGCGCTTGGCCACATGCAGCGCCGCTTGCAGGTCTTCACGTCGCCAGGCATCGCGGAAGGGACCCAAGCCACCCAGCAGGTCGCCCCGCCCCAGGGCATAGATCACCACCAGCAGGTGCACCGGCAGCGCCAACAGGCCATAGGCCAGCGGTTGCAATACCAGCAACAACAGGCCGAGCACCACCGCCGGCAGCAGCACCAGCAACGCCAGTTGCCCCCAGGGATGCCCGGCCGTGCGCGGACTCGACTCCAGTCGTGCCAGGCGCGTCAGCCACCAGCCGTCGCGCTGCACTTTCTGGCGCAGGGCCGAGAACTTCTCGATCCACACCGCCAGCAGCAACACCAGAAAACTCATGGTCCTTCCCCCTCTTCCAGGGCGACACGATAGCGCGCCCAATCGAAAGCCTGGCCCGGATCGGTCTTGCGTCCGGGCGCTATGTCGCTATGGCCACAAATCCTGTGTGGCGTGATGGCGCTGAACGCCGCCTGCAATTGTCCGGTCAACAGGCTCAACGCCTGGTATTGGGCATCGGTGAATGGCAACTCGTCGGTGCCTTCGAGCTCAATGCCCAGGGAAAAGTCGTTGCAGGTCTCGCGCCCTTCGAAACTCGACACCCCGGCATGCCAGGCCCGGTCCAGGCAGGAGACAAACTGGGTGACTGCGCCGTCACGCTCGATCAGAAAATGCGCGGACACGCGCAAGTCGGCGATCCCGGCAAAATACGGATGCTCCGTGACATCGAGGCGATTCTGGAAGAATTCCTGCACCTTACCGGTGCCGAACTGCCCCGGCGGCAGGCTGATGTTATGAATCACCAGCAGCGAGATCTCGCCTGCCGGACGCTCATTGAAATTGGGTGACGGGCAGTGACGTACGCCATGACACCAACCCGTGGCAGGGTCCAGCCGCATACCGATTCCTTCAACTAAAGCCTTGAGAAGCCCAGTATGCCGCGATCCCTACCCTGGTTGCGATCACTTGCCGTGATTGAGTCGCCGCAGATTGCCAATCACCGACTCCAAGGCGCGATCGAACAACAGGGTGTCGTCCAGGGTACGTACCGCACCACGCTGAAATTCCAGGGCCAGGCCCATGCGCGTGCGCTCCAGCACCTTCATCCCGGTGCGATTGACGAACACATACTTGGCCACGGGATGGGGGACGACCGCCGCCAACTTGCAACGCAGGACGCTGTCTTCATCCTCCTGGAACTCGACCCAGGCCCCCAGGCGCAACTGATCCACCACCTGCAGGCTGGCGTCATTGGCCGGCAGCGCCAGGGGAGCGGCCTCCAGCGGGCCTTCCTCGGCACTGGGCAGGACGATCTCCTGGGCCACTTCGACCATTCCCGTGCCTGTGGGCGCCAGGCTGGACACCTGTGGCTGCACCTCCCGGGCTTGATGCTCGAAGGCCTGCAGGTGCAGCAGCTCCAACTGCGCGAAGAATTCGCTAGCGGCAAACGGATCGAACGCCGCGCCGCTCAAGCCCTCGCGCAGGCCCTTGAGCAAACCCGGCACCACCGCCAGCAAGCGCATGGCGGTGTCCGGCTGGGCATGTCGCTGCACGCTCCAGATCAACTGCTCCATGGTGTGTTCGCCAGCCCGCCATTCCTGCGACTCGTCACCGTGCTTGAGGTAGCTGAGCAGCAGTACCTGGCTCCAGGTATCCCGGACGAAGTCCACCACTGCCTGTGGCAGCACCTTGCCCAGCAACGCGGTATTGAGCGCCTGCTCCACCCGGCGTCGGGCCAGCTCCGCCTTGGCGCGACCTTCTTCGGCGTCGCGGGTGCGCTGCTCCAGCAGTTCGGCTCGACGTCGCTCGTCGGCGGTAAAGGCCAGGAAGTCGGCCAGCAGCTCGGAAAAGATCGCCGGATCGTCGGTGAACTCGCTCAACAGGCGCTGCACCACCTGCTCGATACGCAGGTACAGGCTGTCGCGCTGATGGTCATCGCAACTGCCCCAGCCCATGGCGGCAGCGGCAATCTCATTGAGTAACCGCCGGGCCGGGTGGCTGCCGCGGCTGAAGAAACTCTTGTCCAGTACCGCCACCTTGAGCATGGGGATCTGCAAGCGCCCGATCAGCGCCTTGAGCGAATCCGGCAGGTTGCGATCATCGAGGATGAACTCGAACAGCATGGCGATCAGGTTGATCACATCTTCGTCGGCCACATCCACGACCCGGGATTTACCGCTCTTGACGCTGACCCGGGTCAGCAGCTGTTCGAGCTGGTTACGCAGGTCGAAGTCATCCTGGACGCTGGGGGCCGGCACGTATTGCTGCAGATGCGACAACAGCCGCAGCAGGTCGCGGGTGGAGATCGGCTGGGTTTCGGCGCTGGCCTCCAGGGTCGGCGCCACGCTACCGCGCACGTGGAGCAGCAACGTCTGCAAGGCGGCGAAGACTTCCTGGACACTCTCGTCGAAGGGATGCTGCCCGGCCTTGCCTGGCCCGCCTGGCCCGGCCTCGCTCTGGATCTCGGCCCGGGCACGGTCCGAGGCCCGGCGGGCGGGAGCAGGAAGCAGGTCCGGGAGAATGCCGGTGGCGATCAGCAGTTGATTGGCCTCGGCATAGAGTTGTTCGGCATCGCTGAGCACGTAGCGCTCGAAAAGCTTGAGGATGATCAGCTTGACCTTGATCCCCACCCCCAGGTTGCGTCCGGCCTGCAGGAAGTAGTCGCAGAGCATGGCGGGCCCCAAGGGGTTTTCAGCGTCGGCCAGACGCCGCCCCAGCAGCATCCCCAGGCGTGTACTCAGGTGGCCCAGGGCAAAACCGCTGCGGTTGAGCACCTTGGCCACCATGGCATCCACGGCCACGGTTTTTTCCAGGTCGTCATGGCTCGGCTGCAGGTTCGGGTCATAGGAGGCGGCATGGGCGATGACCTGGGCCGGGTCGTACTGGACCAGGCAAGCAAAGGCCTCGAAGAACTTCTCGAGGAAGCCGCGCTCGATGCTCTTGCGTTTCAACCGCAGGTCGCGCATGGCCTCGAACAGGATGTTCTGCTCGACATTGTTCTGCGCCCGGTCGGCCATCTCGAACAGGGTATCGTCGGCGTTATCGAACAACTCCTGCAGGCCGTGGCGCAATTGTTGGGCAGCCTTGTCACGAACCTGAAGCAGAATCACCGGCAGGCGGGCGAGCGGCGAGGTCGTCGCTTGATCTGTAGCGACCTTGTGCAAAGGCACTACATTCCCGTCGTTGTGCATCCAAGCCTCCTGCAAAGGTGTTTCTTCGGTTCGATATCAAGGTTCTGCCGAGCCGCTGACGCTCACAGCCGGCTCTGAGCGGAGGCACAAATGCACTCCACTGCACTTCATGTAAGGGGAAGCCAAAGACACGTCAAAGCTATGACGTCAATTACAAGTCGCATTATCTTGTAAAACTCCCCTGTTGCGCCAGCAGACTCTGTCGACTCCTCGGAAATAACCCTTAGGTTTCTAGGAAAAATCTCTCATCTATTCAGACAAAGCGACGAAACACAGGTTCGGCCTGGGCTGGCCGGATTAGCCGCCTTGGGTTCGTCGATCCCATGCCTCTATAATCGGCGCACCTTGTTTGTGGAGTCCGTTATGCCGAATCTACGCCTCGCCGACCTGACCGCCGAAATCGAAGCCAACGTGCGCCGTGCATTGCTGGAAGATGTCGGCAGCGGCGATATCACAGCGCAATTGATCCCGGCCGAGCGGCTGGCCAAGGCCACCATCATCACCCGCGAAGCCGCGGTGATCAGCGGTACCGCCTGGGTCGACGCGGTGTTTCGCCAACTGGACCCAAGGGTCGCCGTGCATTGGCAGGTGGCAGACGGTGAACGGGTGGTCGCCAATCAAGTGTTGTTCCACCTGGAAGGCCCGGCCCGCTCGCTGCTCACGGGTGAACGCAGTGCCTTGAACTTCCTGCAACTGCTGTCGGGGGTCGCCACCCGCGCTCGCTACCTGGCGGACTTTGTCGCCGATACCCAGGTCAAGCTGCTGGATACCCGCAAGACTCTCCCCGGCCTGCGCCTGGCACAGAAATATGCAGTCACCTGTGGCGGCTGCCACAACCACCGCATCGGCCTGTATGACGCCTTCCTGATCAAGGAAAACCATATCGCCGCCTGTGGCGGTATCGCCCAGGCCGTAAGCTCCGCCCACAAGATCGCCCCGGGCAAGCCGGTGGAAGTGGAAGTGGAAAGCCTTGGGGAATTGAAAGAAGCGCTGGCGGCGGGAGCCGACATCATCATGCTCGACGAGTTGAGCCTGGACGATATGCGCGAGGCCGTGCGCCTGAATGCTGGCCAGGCCAAGCTCGAGGCCAGCGGCGGGATCAACGAGAGCACCTTGCGTCCGATCGCCGAGACTGGCGTGGACTACATCTCCATCGGCGCCATGACCAAGGACGTGAAGGCCCTGGACCTGTCCATGCGCCTGAGCCTCTGAAAACGGCGGCGGGCTTGGCGACAAGCTTCAAGAAGCGTTCTTGAAGCTGGTCGCCGCTAATGCTCAATCGTCGATTTCGTTGAGTTCCAGGTAGTCCTGAAGATCCATGCCCAGTGCTTCGGCAACCTCCTGGTGCACTTCCAGGCGCATGGCCTTCAGCTCCTCGGGTGTCTCGGCCACCAGGTCGAGCACCAGCTCCCACGGCTCGATGCCGCGAGACTCCGCCTCGTCTTCAAAGGCCCATTGCGCCTGCTGCTTCTGCTCCTCAGGGCTCAGGGCACTGATTTCTTCTTGCAAGGAAGGCGTGGCAGCCAAGTACCTTTCAAGCGCTACGTCGATTCTTGCCTCTTTAGGAATCATCTCGTTCTCTCTGATCTTGGGAATGGAAATGGATCGGGGTCGCTGGGATCTCTGGGCCGCTCGATTCAACCGGCCTGCAGAGCCATTCGGGATCATCTGAAAACAGCATGCTGGTACTCAGACAGGGACCGAATATAGGGGCTTTGGCCCACGATTTATATGACCTGATGCACCCATTGCAGAAAAATCGGAGGTTTTGCGGAGCATCGCCAAACACCAGCCCACCAGAACCTTGCGAAACAGGATTTCGCAGATCCCGCCAAAGCGATGGGCTCTATCGGTGTTTCAAAGAGAGTAATGCCCGTCAGTTAAGCGAGGTGGTCCCCTTTAGGAGCAGCCGGTCGACGCTTGTTAACGGTAGCGCGCATCGCGGGCAAGCCTCGCTCCTACAAGCGTCTTGACTGATCGGCATTAGCCAATCAGGACCACAAGAATCAACCCGTTACCGCTGCTTTTCTCAAGCAAGCGCCTGCCTGCCCGACTTCGATAAGGTCTCTCAGACGCTCAAGGATATCGACCTCCTTCACTTCCCCATCCTTGTTGATAATCATCTTTTCCTTGATCAGCCAAAGATGCCCTTCCTTGTTTTGATTGGGGATTACGGTAACGACGATAGTAAAGTCCGGATTCTCTGGAGGAACCCCGTACACCCTGGCTTTGCTGAAATTGAAAGTGAGCTGATTATCATCATTGGGCGAGACGTCTTGCGCACTGACAACAGGCAGCCCGGCGTTTGCCGCCGCTGGCAACGTGGCGGAATACATCACACGCCCCCAACTCACCTGTTTGGTTATCTCAAGAAGATAGTGTTCCAGGTCTTTCGTACTCACTGGAGTCGCGCACTCTTCGCCTTCAGTGGCGAAGTATTGCCCCTCGAACTCATAGGAAGGCCCTTTCTCACAGCCTGCAAGCAACAGCGACACCACACCGAACACAGCCAACTTCCACTTCTTCACACCGGACGCTCCATGATTCCTGGCTGTCATTATGCGTAATGCCCCTAGCGGCTACCATCCACTTCATGACCAACCCGAGCATGAACAACCAAGTCCAAAGCTCATCGAGCTACAAAGTGCATAACCCAATAGCATTGAACAAACTGCGGATCCCAGTACGTGATGCCGGTTAAGTACAAGCAAACGCTTAGTTGATGTATTTGTTTCTGGCTTATCGGCATCTGCAACATCAGACGCACTTCAACAGGCAACTAGAAGGCGCTCAACTGAATTGAGCAGGAAAGCTCTGGAGCTTACAGAGCAAGCTATGACGACCATTTAGCATGGTTTTTAGATATAACCTGCGAACTCGACATATTGGCTGAAGCGGCCTGGTGATGTTTTGTAGTTCGGTGTCTTTCGAGGGTGTTCATTTAGGGGCGTAGGCAGTCATGAACTGCCCTGGCTTGCTCTCTGGTGCCGGAGACAGGAATCGAACCTGCGACCTTCGCGTTACGAGTGCGCTGCTCTACCGACTGAGCTACACCGGCGTGGGCTAAACCTAGCACCGGCGCCTGGGGCGCGCCAGGCAAGAGGGCAAAGAGATATCAAGTGCAGATAGCAAAACGCCCCGAACCAGTCGGGGCGCTTGCTTGTTCAGCGTGAGGCTAAAGGGAGATTAAACGCCCGAAGCCTTGGCTGCTGCCACGTCCTTGATGGACAGCTTGATACGGCCGCGGTTGTCCACGTCCAGTACCAGCACTTCCACTTCCTGGCCTTCTTTCAGGATGTCGGTGACTTTCTCTACGCGAGCGTCGCTCAGCATGGAGATGTGCACCAGGCCGTCCTTGCCCGGCAGGATGTTGACGAAGGCGCCGAAGTCGACGATGCGCTCAACCTTGCCGACGTAGATCTTGCCGATCTCGGCCTCTGCGGTGATGCCCAGGACGCGTTGGCGAGCTGCCTCTGCCGCTTCCTTGGTTTCGCCGAAGATCTTGATCGAACCGTCGTCTTCGATATCGATCGAAGCCTTGGTTTCTTCGCAGATCGCACGGATGGTGGCGCCGCCTTTACCGATGACGTCACGGATCTTGTCGGTGTCGATCTTCATCGCGATCATGGTCGGAGCATTGGCCGACAGCTCGGTACGCGACTGGCCGATCACTTGGTTCATCTGGCCGAGGATGTTCAGGCGAGCTTCCAGGGCCTGGCCCAGGGCGATCTCCATGATTTCTTCGGTGATGCCCTTGATCTTGATGTCCATCTGCAGCGCGGTCACACCCTTGGCGGTACCGGCTACTTTGAAGTCCATGTCGCCCAGGTGGTCTTCGTCACCCAGGATGTCGGTCAGGACGGCGAACTTCTCGCCTTCCTTCACCAGACCCATGGCGATACCGGCAACCGGAGCCTTCATCGGTACACCGGCGTCCATCAGGGCCAGGGAAGCACCGCAGACCGAAGCCATGGAGCTGGAGCCGTTGGATTCGGTGATTTCCGATACTACGCGGATGGTGTAAGGGAACGAGTCGGTGTCCGGCAGCATGGCCTGGACGGAACGACGGGCCAGGCGGCCGTGACCGATTTCACGACGACCAGCACCACCCATGCGACCACATTCGCCTACCGAGAACGGTGGGAAGTTGTAGTGCAGCATGAAGGGGTCTTTCTTCTCGCCTTCCAGGGTGTCCAGCAGCTGTGCGTCACGGGCAGTACCCAGGGTCGCAACGACCAGGGCCTGGGTTTCGCCACGGGTGAACAGGGCCGAACCGTGGGTCTTGGCCAGGACGCCAACTTCGATATTCAGAGGACGTACGGTACGAGTGTCGCGGCCGTCGATACGTGGCTTGCCGTTAACGATGTTTTCGCGAACGGTGCGGTATTCGATCTCACCGAAAGCGGCCTTGACGTCGGAAGCCGATGGCTGGCCTTCTTCGCCGGAGAGCTTGGCGACCACTTGGTCCTTCAGCTCGCCCAGGCGGGCATAACGGTCGGCCTTGACGGTGATGGTGTAGGCCTGGGAGATGGCGTCGCCGAACTCGGCGCGGATGGCACCCAGCAGCTCGGTGGCTTCGGCGGCAGGCGCCCAGTCCCAAGTTGGCTTGGCGGCTTCGGCGGCCAGTTCCTTGACGGCCTTGATCACCGATTGGAATTCGTCGTGGGCGAACAGCACGGCGCCCAGCATCTGGTCTTCGGTCAGTTCCTTGGCTTCGGACTCAACCATCAGTACCGCTTCTTCGGTACCGGCTACGACCATGTCCAGGCTCGAAGCAGCCAGTTGCTCGTAGGTTGGGTTCAGCAGGTAGCCGGTGCTTTCGTGGAAAGCGACGCGGGCAGCGCCGATCGGGCCGTCGAAAGGAATGCCGGAGATGGCCAGGGCAGCAGAGGTACCGATCATCGCAGCGATGTCCGGATCGGTCTTCTTGCTGGTGGAAACCACGGTGCAGACAACCTGCACTTCGTTCATGAAGCCTTCTGGGAACAGAGGGCGGATCGGGCGGTCGATCAGACGCGAGGTCAGGGTTTCTTTCTCGGAAGGACGGCCTTCACGCTTGAAGAAACCACCAGGGATCTTGCCGGCGGCGTAGGTTTTTTCCTGGTAGTGGACAGACAGAGGGAAGAAGCCTTTGCCTGGATCGGCTTGCTTGGCACCGACTACGGTCACCAATACGCTGACGTCGTCGTCAACGGTGACCAATACTGCGCCGGAGGCCTGACGGGCGATACGGCCAGTCTCGAGAGTGACGGTCGACTGACCGAACTGGAATTTCTTGATTACCGGGTTCACGGTGTCCTACCTTCTTTGTGGCTCTTGGGGAAACTTGTGTTCTTGCGAAATTCTTGGGCAACGGTGGGAATCGGCCCAGCCTTTATTGTCCAGGTAAAACTACAGCCCAGATAAAACTTGAGGCTGGAAGCCTGCCATACGCCGGCGGAAAAACCGCTGACGCATGGCAAGCAACCAACCTCATAGCGCAATCGCTGATTAGCGACGCAGACCCAGACGAGCGATCAGGGTGCTGTAACGGCTCAGGTCCTTGCCCTTCAGGTAGTCCAGCAGCTTACGACGCTGGTTTACCATGCGGATCAGGCCACGACGCGAGTGGTGGTCTTTACCGTTGGCCTTGAAGTGACCTTGCAGCTTGTTGATGTTGGCGGTCAGCAGTGCAACTTGCACTTCTGGCGAACCAGTGTCACCAACAGCTTGCTGGTAGTCGGTTACGATCTGAGCTTTTTCTTCAACGCTGAGTGCCATGTGGGCATTCCTTATATCAGGAAACTGTTCAAGAACAGTTTCAACAGGCCAGGGACAAATCCCTGTATCAAAAAAAGAGTAGTGACCGTGCCTGCTGACAGCCACACTCGCCAACCTGCTGTGACACAGGCTGGTTTCGGTCACTCTGACCGAATCAGTCGACGCGGCGCGATGCGCCCGTCTTCGCTCACTTCACCGATACCGATGAAGCGACCATTGTGATCCTGTACTCGCACCATGCCGAACTTCGGCGCATCGGGGGCACGTACCGGCTGGCCATTGAGCCAGTAGAACGCACTGTGCTCCGAGAACTGCAGCAACGGCCAATCCAGCAGGCCACTGTCCGATGGCATCAGGAAACGATCCACCGCTTCGTTACCACCTTCGGCATGCACGGCCTCGAGCTCTTCCAGGGTGACCGTCTGGGCCAGGCTGAAAGGTCCGGCCTGGGTCCGTCGCAGTTCCGCGACGTACGCACCACAACCGAGTTTCTCGCCGATATCCTCCACCAGGGTACGGATATAGGTGCCTTTGCTGCAATCCACCGCCAAGCGGGCGGTGTCGCCTTCACAGGCGAGCAATTCCAGGCGCGCAATAGTAACAGAACGCGGTTCACGCTCCACCACTTCCCCTGCACGAGCCAGCTTGTAGAGTGGCTGGCCATCACGCTTGAGGGCAGAGTACATGGGGGGTATCTGTTTGATTTCACCACGAAATTCCGGCAATACCGCTTCAATATCGGTACGACCAACGGTCACCTCGCGGGTTTGCAGGACCTCGCCTTCGGCATCCGCCGTGCTGGTGGTCTTGCCCAACTGCATCAGGGTTTCATAACCCTTGTCGGAATCGAGCAGGTACTGCGAGAACTTGGTGGCCTCTCCAAAGCACAACGGCAATACGCCGGTGGCCAGGGGATCGAGGCTACCGGTGTGCCCGGCCTTCTCGGCATTGAGCAACCAACGGACCTTCTGCAACGCCGCATTGGAGGTAAACCCCAGGGGCTTGTCCAGCAGGATGATCCCACTGACATTACGACGGATACGCTTGACCTGAGCCACCGCTTACTCCTTGGTGTCTTCAGGGGCGGAGGCGTCGCCATGCTGGCTGTCTTCGGCCACGGCACGCTCGATCAAGGCCGACAGGTGGGCACCACGGGCCACGCTCTCGTCATAATGGAAGTGCAATTGCGGCACGCTGCGCAGCTTCATTTCACGCGCCAGTTGCATGCGCAGGAAACCTGCCGCCGAGTTCAGCACCTTGATGCTCTGGGCGATCTCTTCGGCACCTTCCTGGCCCATCACGGTGATGAAGATCTTTGCGTGACCGACGTCACGACTGACTTCCACGGCGGTGATCGTCACCAGGCCAACACGTGGGTCCTTGACTTCACGGCGGATCAGTTGCGCCAGCTCGCGCTGCATCTGGTCACCGATACGTTGGGTACGGCTGTATTCTTTTGCCATGTCTTGCTACCTGTTACTGCCTCACGGTGAAACCCGTGTGGTCTGAAAGCGGCAAACGCCCGGCCTGGAAAAAACCAGACCGGGCGTTGCGTTTAGAGCCCGCCAGCGATGCCGTGCATTTGCATGCAGCGATCCATCGGGGCTCTTGAAGTGCGCGAGTTAGAGGCTGCGAGCAACCTGGACCTTCTCGAAGACTTCGATCTTGTCGCCAACCTTGACGTCGTTGTAGCTCTTGACGCCGATACCGCACTCCATGCCGGCACGCACTTCGGAAGCGTCATCCTTGAAGCGGCGCAGGGATTCCAGCTCGCCTTCGAAGATAACGATGTCTTCGCGCAGTACGCGGATCGGACGGTTACGGTGCACGACACCTTCGATGACCATGCAACCGGCGATCGCACCGAACTTCGGCGAGCGGAACACGTCACGAACCTCGGCGATACCCAGGATGTTCTCCCGGACATCACTGCCCAGCATACCGGTCAGGGCTTTCTTGACGTCTTCAATGATGTCGTAGATTACGTTGTAGTAACGCATATCCAGACCTTCCTGCTCGACGATCTTGCGCGCACCGGCATCGGCACGCACGTTGAAGCCGAACACGACTGCATTGGAGGCCAGTGCCAGGTTGGCATCGCTCTCGGTGATACCACCGACGCCGCCGCCAACTACACGCACTTGCACTTCGTCGTTACCCAGGCCGTTCAAGGCGCCTTGCAGGGCTTCCAACGAACCACGGACGTCGGACTTGAGGACGATGTTGAGCGTCTTCTTCTCTTCCTGGCCCATGCTTTCGAAGATGTTTTCCAGCTTGCCAGCGTGGGCACGAGCCAGCTTGACTTCGCGGAACTTGCCTTGACGGAACAGGGCAACCTCACGGGCCTTCTTCTCGTCAGCCACCACGCTCATCTCGTCGCCAGCATCCGGAGTACCGTCCAGGCCGAGGATCTCGACCGGAATGGCCGGGCCCGCTTCCTTGATCGGCTTGCCGTTCTCGTCGAGCATGGCGCGCACGCGGCCATAGTTCGAGCCGACCAGCACCATGTCGCCTTGACGCAGGGTACCGTCCTGGACCAGCACGGTAGCCACCGGGCCGCGGCCCTTGTCGAGACGGGACTCGACCACCACACCACGACCAGGGGCCGAAGGGGTTGCGGTGAGTTCCAGTACTTCGGCTTGCAGCAGGACGGCTTCGAGCAGGTCGTCAACGCCGGTACCCATTTTCGCGGAGACTGGAACGAACGGAGTATCGCCACCCCAATCTTCCGGCGTCACGCCATGGGCCGCCAGTTCGCTGCGAATGCGATCCAGGTCGGCACCCGGCTTGTCGATCTTGTTCACCGCGACCACCAGCGGTACGCCAGCAGCCTGGGCGTGCTGAACGGCTTCGACGGTCTGAGGCATCACGCCGTCGTCCGCCGCGACCACCAGGATCACGATGTCGGTGGCCTTGGCACCACGGGCACGCATTGCGGTAAACGCGGCGTGACCCGGGGTGTCGAGGAAGGTGACCATGCCGCGCTCGGTTTCTACGTGGTAGGCGCCGATGTGCTGGGTAATGCCACCGGCTTCGCCCGCGGCCACTTTGGCGCGACGGATGTAGTCCAGCAGCGAGGTCTTACCATGGTCAACGTGGCCCATTACGGTCACGACCGGAGCACGGGCAACAGCCTCACCTTCAAACTTCAGGGACTCGGCCAGGGAATCTTCCAGGGCGGTGTCGCTGACCAGGGTCACTTTGTGGCCCAGTTCTTCGGCTACCAGCTGGGCAGTTTCCTGATCCAGTACCTGGTTGATGGTGGCTGGAGTGCCCAGCTTGAACATGAACTTGATGACTTCAGCGGCCTTGACCGACATCTGCTGGGCCAACTCGCCCACAGTGATGGTCTCGCCAATCTGTACGTCACGGATAACCGGCCCTGTCGGGTTCTGGAAACCGTGGGCATTACGCTTCTTCAGCTTGCCCTTGCTGCGACCGCCACGACGGAAACCGTCGCTTTCTTCATCGGTCGTGCGGGGCGCGACGCGAGGCGCCGGAGCCTTTTCCTTGACCGAAGCACGGTGCGGAGCGTTCTTGCGCTCACCATCGCTGCCACGACGGCTGTCGTCGTTACGGGTTTTGTCCGGACGGCGAGGCTCGTCTTTCTTACGGGCTTCCACTGCTGGTGCCGGGGCCGCTGCTGGCGCCTCCTGCACACGCTCGGCCGCGACAGGCGCAGGAGCGGCTACCGCCTCGACAACAGGCTCGACAACCGGAGCTGGCTGGCGACGTGCCTCTTCTTCGGCGCGGCGCTTGGCTTCTTCTTCGGCCTTTTGACGGGCAGCATTCTCTACTGCGCGACGTTCTTCCAGCTCACGCTGGCGCTCGGCCTCGATTTCTTCGGGGCTGCGCTGTACGAAGACTTTCTTCTTACGCACTTCAACGCTGATGCTCTTGCTGCCAGCGACACGCAGGGTACTGGTGGTCTTGCGCTGCAAAGTGATCTTGCGTGGTTCTTCCACCTTCGCCTTGTGACTGCTCTTCAGGTGAGTCAGCAACGATTGCTTCTCACTGTCGCTCACATGTTCCTCGGCGGCGGTGTGCGGCAGACCTGCCTCACGCATCTGCTGCAGCAGGCGCTCTACCGGTGTTTTGACCTCATCGGCCAGTTGTTTCACCGTGACTTGCGTCATGCACTTCTCTCCTCAGGCCGCGCCTATTACTCGAACCAATGGGCTCGGGCGGCCATGATCAACTTGCCGGCACGCTCGTCGTCGATGCCGTCGATGTCGAGCAGGTCGTCAATAGACTGCTCGGCCAGGTCTTCGCGGGTAATCACGCCGCGCACCGCCAGTTCCATCGCCAAATCCTTGTCCATACCCTCAAGCGAGAGCAGGTCTTCGGCCGGATGGGCGTCTGCCAGCTTTTCCTCAGTAGCGATGGCCTTGGTCAACAGGCGATCCTTGGCCCGAGCACGAAGCTCGTTGACGATGTCTTCGTCAAAACCATCGATGTTGAGCATTTCTTCCAACGGTACGTAGGCAATTTCTTCCAGGCTGGTAAAGCCTTCGTCAACCAGAACCTGTGCCAGCTCTTCATCGACTTCCAGCTCTTCGATGAAATTGCGCAGGATGTCGCCGGTTTCCGCTTGCTGCTTGGCCTGGATGTCCGACTCGGTCATCACGTTCAGGGTCCAGCCAGTCAGCTGGCTGGCCAGGCGTACGTTCTGACCGCCACGGCCAATGGCCTGGGCCAGGTTGTCTGCACCAACGGCGATGTCCATGGCATGGGCATCTTCGTCGACGATGATGGCCGCGACTTCAGCCGGCGACATGGCATTGATCACGAACTGCGCCGGATTCTCGTCCCACAGGACGATATCCACACGTTCGCCACCCAGCTCGCCGGACACAGCCTGGACGCGCGAACCGCGCATACCGATGCACGCGCCTTGCGGGTCGATGCGCTTGTCCTTGGAGCGGACGGCGATCTTGGCCCGCGAGCCCGGATCACGGGAGGCGGCCATGACTTCGATCAGGCCTTCGGCAATTTCCGGCACTTCGATACGGAACAGCTCGATCAGCATTTCCGGAGCGGTACGCGACAGGATCAACTGCGGGCCACGGTTCTCGGTGCGGATTTCCTTGAGCAGAGCGCGCAAACGCACACCAACGCGGAAAGTCTCACGGGAGATGATGTCTTCACGGGCCAGCAACGCTTCGGCGTTGTTACCCAGGTCGACGATCACGTTGTCACGCGTCACCTTTTTCACGGTGCCGGAAATGATCTCGCCCAGGCGCTCGCGGTAGGCATCGACCACTTGCGCGCGCTCGGCTTCGCGAACCTTCTGCACAATGACTTGCTTGGCAGTCTGGGCAGCGATACGGCCGAACTCGATGGATTCGATTTTTTCTTCGATCACATCACCGACTTTGGCATCGGGATGAGTTTCGCGGGCCTTGCTCAGCCAGGTTTCCACCGCTGGATCATCCAGATCGGCTTCATCGACTACCGTCCAGCGACGGAAAGTCTCATAGGAACCGTTGTGGCGATTGATTTCCACACGCAGGTCCACTTCGTCTTCAAAACGCTTTTTGGTAGCAGTGGCCAGGGCCAGCTCCAGCGCTTCAAAAATTACGCTTGCCGGTACACCTTTTTCATTGGATACCGACTCAACAACCAGCAGTACTTCTTTGCTCATCGTACGCCTCGCCTTTCGCAAGCCATTGGATCCGCGGGATCCGCGTCTCAGTCAAAACTGGGAATAATGTTGGCCTTGTCGATCAAATCGATCGGCAACAAGAATTCATGGTCATCCACCTGCACCACGACATCCTGTTCCTCCACCCCGCGGAGAAAGCCCTGAAAATTACGCCGACCTTCGAAGGGCGAGCGCAGCTTGATCTTCACTTGCTCACCGACATACTTGGCAAACTGTTCAAGGGTGAACAGCGGGCGTTCCATGCCAGGAGAGGAAACTTCTAGGGTGTACTCAACGGAAATTGGATCTTCAACATCCAGGACACCGCTGAGCTGACGGCTGACGATGGCGCAATCGTCCACCAGCACGCCGCCTTCCTTATCGATGTAAACGCGCAACAATGAATGGCGGCCCTGGGCCGAAAACTCGATACCCCAGCATTCATAGCCAAGGGCCACGACCACCGGGGCCAACAAGGCCTGCAACTGTTCTAGCTTGCTCGACACCTGAACCCCCTCGTGCATGCTTGTGCAAATAAAAAATGGGCGAAGCGCCCATCCCGGAAACGCCGTTGAACATCGGCGCTATAAAGTGTCCAGCTAACAAAAAGCCCCTGAAAAGGGGCTCCGCTAAAACTGGTTGCGGGGGCCGGATTTGAACCGACGACCTTCGGGTTATGAGCCCGACGAGCTACCAGACTGCTCCACCCCGCGACAAAGCTGGGGCGGAAGTATACGACTGATCCCAAATAGGGTCAATGTAACCTTCCACCTACAAGAAAGCCCGCAACAGCGGGCTCTCCTGATAATTGGTACCGAGAAGGGGACTCGAACCCCTACACCCTATGGGCACAACCACCTCAAGGTTGCGTGTCTACCAATTCCACCACCTCGGCATAGACTACGTTACTGCGTGAAACTCTTCTTACTTCTGCTCTGGAGCTGGAGGTACGTCAGTCGCACTGTTAGCCGACTTTTGCTCTTGGAGCACCGGTACATCATCAGAAGCCGGTTTTTGCTTTGGTACTTCAAGCACTGCTGGGTTTGGCAAACCTACTTGAGTCAGCTGATGAGCTTTCTCTTTAGCAAAGTAACCTAACCCCAAGCTGGTTATGAAGAAACCGGCGGCAAGTATAGCAGTAAACTTACTAAGAAAGGTAGAGGAACCTTGGCTTCCGAACACAGTATTTGAAGCACCTGCACCGAAAGACGCGCCAGCTTCCGCACCTTTACCCTGCTGCAGCAAAACCAGAGCAACTACGCCCAGGGCACCCAGCAGATGAAAAACGACTACGACTGTTTCCAGCATTTTCTCAGTTTCCCGCGGCGCGACAAATCGCACCGAATTCATCTGCATTCAGGGAAGCTCCACCAATGAGCCCCCCATCGATATCCGGCATGCCGAACAATTCGACCGCATTGGCCGCCTTCACGCTGCCGCCGTATAGAAGCCGCACACCTCGTGCCACTTCAGAATTTTCTGCCGCCAACTGCGCCCGGATGGCTGCATGCACATCCTGAGCTTGCTGCGGTGTCGCAGTCAGCCCGGTACCAATGGCCCAGACCGGCTCGTAAGCAATAACAGCATTGGCGAAAGCACCAACACCCAACTCTTCGATGATGCTGCCAAGCTGACGCCCGACAACCTCAAGAGTCTTACCGGCTTCGCGCTGCTCCAGGGTTTCCCCTACACACAGGATCGGCTTCAAACCGCAGGCCTGTGCCGCTGCGAACTTGCGATTGAGGACCACATCACGCTCACCCATCATCTGGCGGCGCTCAGAGTGCCCAACCAGCACCAGGGAACAACCTGCATCGACCAACTGACTCGGAGCGATCTCGCCCGTCAACGCACCCTGCATGGGTTCCACCGCGGAGTTCTGTGCGCCGACAAAAATCGACTTGCCTTTCAAGCCATCAATCACCTGATTGATATACAAGCAAGGCGGGAACACCGCGACGTCAACACCGCTTGGCAAGGCCAGATGACGAAGGCCATTGATCAGCTCAGCGACGCTGGCGCGGGTACCGTGCATCTTCCAGTTACCAGCTACCATAGGGCGACGCATGCTTTACCTCGTCGGTCAAAGTGGGCGCAGATGTTACCCAACCAAAACACCACTGGCAAGCTGAAATCAGGCAGAAACTTCAGCAACCAGTTTTGCCAGTTCATCGGCATAGGCGCGGACCTGGGTTTCATCGTCACCCTCGACCATGACACGCACCAGAGGCTCTGTACCGGACTTGCGCAAGAGAACTCGCCCTCGCCCAGCCATGGCAGCAGTAACACGCTCACAAGCCTCTTTCACCACAGGGTGCTCGACCGGATTCTCACCGCCACCAAAACGCACATTGACCAGCACCTGGGGGCACTTGCGCAACCCTTGCCGGCATTGAGCCAGGCTTTCGCCACGCGCCTTGAGCGCCATCAGCACCTGCAAAGCGGCAATGATCGCATCGCCAGTGGTGGCATGACGGAAGCACACGATATGCCCCGAATTTTCTCCACCCACCAACCAGTTCCGCTCTAGCAGCTCGGCGATCACATAACGGTCACCGACATTGGCCCGAACAAAAGGAATACCCAGTTCAGCCAAGGCCAACTCCAGCCCCAGATTGCTCATGAGCGTGCCGACCACGCCACCTTGGAGCTTGCCGCGCTCATGCAGGTCTCGGGAAATGATGAACAACAGCTCATCACCATCAACAATCGCGCCGGTCTGATCAACCATCAGCACCCGATCGCCATCGCCGTCAAAGGCAATACCCAGGTCGGCATGCTCAGCCAGGACCGCAGCCTGCAACTGCGCCATATGGGTAGAACCGCAGTTCTCGTTGATATTCAAGCCATTGGGTTGTGCCGACAGGACGGTAACCTGGGCCCCCAACTCACGAAATACACTTGGAGCCACTTTGTAAGTCGCGCCGTGCGCGCAATCGAGAACGACCTTCAGACCTGAAAAACTGGTACTGGAGGGCACACTGCTCTTGCAGAACTCGATGTAGCGCCCCGAGGCGTCATTGATTCGCGATACCTTGCCAAGCTTGCTGGATTCCACCACGGTCATCGGAGCATCCAGTAGCTCTTCAATCATCAGCTCGACTTCGTCGGGCAACTTGGTGCCCTCACCCGAAAAGAACTTGATGCCATTGTCATCATGGGGATTGTGCGAAGCACTGATAACAATACCGGCCTCGGCATGGAAGGTGCGTGTCAGGTAGGCGATTGCCGGAGTCGGCATAGGCCCCAGCAACATCACATCCGCACCAGCAGCGGATAAACCGGCCTCCAGAGCCGACTCGAACATGTAGCCGGAGATACGCGTGTCCTTGCCCACCAGGACGCGACAGGCACCCATGCTACGGAAAGCCATGCCCGCAGCCCAACCAAGCTTGAGCATGAAATCAGGAGTAATAGGGTATTCACCCACGCGGCCACGAATACCGTCGGTGCCAAAGTATTTCTTAGTCATAAGTACTCCATCATTCTTATTCGGCCGATTCCACTGCCGCAATCATTCGCACTACATCCACGGTCTCGGCAACATCGTGCACGCGGATAATTTTTGCCCCCTTGACTACCGCCAGCGCGGCTAGCGCCAAGCTGCCGTGCAGGCGCTCAGCTACAGGGCGATTCAATGCCTGGCCAATCATGCTCTTGCGGGATACGCCAACCAGCAACGGACACCCCAGCGAGTGCAAGGCTTGCATATGCTTGAACAGGCTCAGGTTGTGCTGCAAGGTCTTGGCAAAACCAAAGCCAGGATCAAGGACGATCCGCTCGGCACCAATTCCTACCGATGCACATGCCGCCATGCGCTCAGCCAGGAAGACACCTACTTCGTGGGTAACATCCTGATAACGAGGGTCATCCTGCATGTTTCCCGGCTCACCGAGCATGTGCATAAGGCACACCGGCAGCCCCGTGGCAGCCGCCGCATCCAGGGCACCATCACGACGTAGAGACCGAACATCATTGATCAACCCTGCACCAAGACGGGCGGTTTCACGCATGACGGCGGGCGTCGAGGTGTCAACGGAGATGATGACATCCAACTCGCGATGAATGCGCTCGACCACAGGAGCCACTCGCTCCAACTCCTCCAAAGGCGACACCACTCGCGCCCCGGGCCGGGTCGACTCGCCACCTATATCGATCAGCGTAGCCCCTGCCACAACCATGGCTTCAGCATGACGCAAGGCGACATCTAGCTGGTTGAAACGGCCGCCATCGGAAAAGGAATCAGGGGTGACATTCAAGATACCCATGACATGCGCACGGGCCAAATCAAGAACCCGGTTGCCGCAAGGCAACCGGGTAGAGGAAGAAACAGAAGTCATTTAGAACCTTAGTGGTCAGCCGCAGGGCCACCAATAGGAGTTTCCGGACGTTCGTTTTGTACCACTGGAGGAGTAGTACCCGAACCGCCCTCCCAATCACGAGGCTCACGCGGGGTGCGCCCCGCCATGATGTCATCGATCTGATCGGCATCGATGGTTTCGTACTTCATCAAGGCGTCCGCCATGGCATCCAGCTTGTCGCGGTTGTCAGTCAGGATCTGCTTCGCGGTGCCATAGCACTGATCGATGATGCTACGCACTTCGGAGTCGATGAGCTTTGCGGTCTCGGCAGACAGGCTCGCATGCTGGGAACCGGCACTGCGCCCCAGGAACACCTCGCCCTCTTCTTCCGCATACATCAGCGGACCCAACTTCTCGGAAAGCCCCCACTTGGTCACCATGTTCCGGGCAATTTGACTGGCCCGCATGATGTCGTTGGATGCCCCAGTGGTCACGCCATCGAAACCCAAGGTCATCTCTTCAGCGATACGACCACCGTAGAGCGAGCAGATCTGACTGATCAGGGCACGCTTGGACAAGCTGTAGCGATCCTCTTCCGGCAAGAACATGGTGACCCCAAGGGCTCGCCCGCGAGGAATGATCGACACCTTGTAGACAGGATCATGCTCAGGCACCACTCGACCCACAATAGCGTGACCCGCCTCGTGGTAAGCCGTGTTCTGTTTTTCCTTCTCGGACATGACCATGGATTTGCGCTCTGCGCCCATCATGATCTTGTCCTTGGCCAGCTCGAATTCCTTCATCTCGACAATTCGCTTGCCACCACGAGCTGCGAACAGCGAAGCCTCGTTCACCAGGTTGGCCAGGTCGGCACCGGAGAAACCTGGCGTGCCACGCGCGATAACCGCTGGAGCGACATCGTCACCCATCGGAACTTTGCGCATATGCACCTTGAGAATCTGCTCACGACCGCGAATGTCCGGCAGGCCTACCACCACCTGGCGGTCGAAACGACCAGGGCGCAGCAACGCAGGGTCCAGCACATCAGGGCGGTTGGTAGCAGCGATCACGATGATGCCATCGTTCATTTCAAAGCCGTCCATCTCAACCAGCAACTGGTTGAGGGTCTGCTCGCGTTCATCATGACCACCGCCCATGCCGGCACCACGGTGACGACCGACGGCATCGATCTCGTCGATGAAGATGATGCAAGGAGCATGTTTCTTGGCCTGCTCGAACATATCGCGAACACGGCTGGCACCCACACCGACGAACATCTCGACGAAGTCGGAACCGGAAATGGTGAAGAACGGTACTTTCGCCTCGCCAGCGATGGCCTTGGCCAGCAGGGTCTTACCAGTACCTGGAGGGCCGACCATCAGTACGCCACGAGGAATCCGGCCGCCCAGGCGCTGGAACTTGCCTGGATCACGCAGGAACTCGACCAGCTCGCCAACTTCCTCCTTGGCTTCGTCACAACCTGCGACATCAGCCAGGGTAGTTTTTACCTGATCCTCGGACAGCAGGCGCGCCTTGCTTTTGCCAAAGCTCATCGGGCCGCCCTTGCCGCCTGCGCCACCTTGCATCTGGCGCATGAAGAACATGAAGACCGCAATGATCACCAGGATCGGGAAGCTGGCCACCAGCAACTGGGTCCAGATGCTCTGCTGCTCAGGCTGCTTGCCCTCGACCACTACATGGTTATCAACCAGGTCGCCAATCAAGCCGTTGTCCTGGATCGCCGGGCGGATGGTCTTGAAGCTGTCGCCGTCGTTGCGCTTGCCGGTAATCACATAACCGTCAACGGCAACGCGCTCGACCTTGCCATCCTTAACTTGTTGAATAAAGTCTGAATAGTTGAGGGTCTGCGGCTCGTTAGGGCTGGAGAAGTTGTTCATCACCGTCACCAGGACAGCCGCGATGATCAACCAAAGGATTAGATTCTTTGCCATGTCGTTCAATTAACTACCCTCTGAAGCAAGCTCCGCTACTGGCGCGCGCTTCGCATGATATTCACCGGCCTAACTTACTACATTACCTACAGCTCTGGCAGGCGCTGTCTGTAACCCTATGTGAAACCTAGACTACACAATATGCGCTTAATACCGCGGGGGCGAAATATGAAAATCCTATCACCCCGCTCAAAACTCCTACTTACTCCGAACGCCCACGAAAGCCGCGCCCTAGCAGGTACTGCTCCCGAGAACGATCGCGGGAAGAGGTCGGTTTGCGCATCTGCACTTTCTCGAAGCTCTGCCGGACATTCTTGTGGAACTCATCAAAACCCTCCCCTTGGAAGATCTTGATCAGGAAATCGCCGCCTGGACGAAGCACCCGGCTCGCGAGATCCAACGCCAGCTCGCAGAGAAACATCGCTCGAGGCATATCTACGGCTGGTAACCCACTCATATTGGGGGCCATATCGGAAATCACAAGGTCGACCTCGGAATTTCCCACCGCTTCGAGAATTCGCGCGAACACGGCATCCTCGGTGAAATCCCCCTGAATGAAGGTCACATCGGGAATGCTGTCCATCTCCAGGATATCGGAAGCGATCAAGCGCCCCTGGCCGCCAATCAGACGACTGGTCACCTGCGACCAGCCACCCGGGGCAGCTCCCAGGTCGATAACGCTCATGCCCGGGCGGATGAGACGATCTTTTTCCTGGATTTCCAGTAGCTTGTAGCTGGCACGGGAACGGTACCCATCTTTTTGCGCCATTTTGACGAATGGGTCGTTGAAATGTTCTTTTAGCCAGTTATGGCTTGTCTTGGAACGGGCCACGGGCCACCTCAAAAATAAAACGCGTCGTGATTAACTGGGCGGTCCCGGACTCGCTCGGGTAAACTGGCCGCCGCTTTTTACAAGATCAGACGCAGGGGTCAGATTATGCCGCTCACTCAAGAGCAGAAGAAACAGTACAAATCCATTGGCCACCATCTGAAACCAGTATTGACTGTGGCTGACAATGGTTTGACCGAAGGTGTACTAGCCGAACTTGAACGCGCCTTGAGCGATCACGAGCTGATCAAGATCAAGCTCAATATCCTTGAGCGCGAGTCGCGCCTGGAAGCCATCGCCGAACTGTGCAAGACCGGCAAGGCGGATCTGGTACAAGTCATCGGCAAGATGGCGTTGATCTACCGCAAGAACGCCAAGGTAAACAAGCAACTCTCGAACGTCCATCGTTTCAATTGACGTCGATCCAGGTCAAGGGTGTGCCTGGCGCACCCTTCCACCCCACCCTGGCACTGGCTGCAAGACCAGCAACAGGCCGGAGAATCCCAGGACCAAGTAGCTGAACAACTGCCAGCGCTGAGCTTCCGGCAATAACTTGTGCACAGTGAAATACATTGCACACGCATACATCGCCATCAACAGCAGTTGCCCCCGAATATCCCGCCACACGCTCTGCAACCCCTCGGACTGGATCAAGACCAGAACCTGGAGAGCGACACAAACGGCGGCGAAAGCCACCAGCAATGCACTTAGTAGCGTCGAGATCTCATCGATCAGCAACGGTGCCAGACCGATTTGCCCCAAGGCAGGCAGCAACCCGAGATGCAATAACCATAAGCCGCCGACCCACAACATCTGGGTCAGCTGCCAAAGCATGGCGCCCGCATGCAGCGGGCGCCTTCTTTCAGATGTGACGGACTTCGACAATCTCGTACTCGATAACGCCGCCTGGCGTTTTGACGACCACCACATCACCCTCTTCCTTGGCAATCAAGGCACGGGCGATCGGAGAGGCAACGGAGATCTTGCCGAGCTTGATGTCAGCCTCGTCCTCACCAACGATCTGATAGGTCACGCTCTCGTCTGTTTCGACGTTGGCGATCTCGACCGTAGTGCCAAAGATAACCTTGCCAGTATGAGCAATGGTGGTGACATCGATAACCACCGAGTTCTGCAGGCGGCCTTCGATATCACGGATCCGAGCCTCGACCATGCCTTGCTGCTCGCGCGCGGCATGGTATTCGGCATTTTCCTTCAAGTCGCCCAGTTCTCGGGCCGTGCCGATGTCCTGGCTGAGCTTCGGACGCACGACCTTGGTCAAGTGAGCATGCTCTTCTTCCAGGGCGCGAGCGCCCTGGACGGTCATTGGGTATTTATTCATGCATTCAATCCTGCGTGTAGATCCTGCAAGCGCCGAACGGTTTTTTCAGGGCCGAACTTCAGCGCTTCACAGATAGCTTCGCCAGCAGCAATCGTAGTGGTGCAGTAGATCTTGTGCTGCAAGGCGTTACGACGAATGGAGTAGGAGTCAGCAATCGACTGGCGACCTTCAGTGGTATTGATGATCAAGGTGACTTCGTCGTTCTTGATCATATCGACCACATGCGGGCGACCTTCAGTCACCTTGTTCACGCGGCGCACTTTCAGGCCAGCGGCCTCGATCACCTTGGCAGTACCCGCGGTAGCCACCACTTCGAAGCCCAAGTTGATCAGATCACGGGCCACGCCGGCAACCAGGGGCTTGTCGTCATCACGGACACTGATGAACGCGGTACCGCCGGTCGGGAGCACTTCGCTGGCACCCATCTGGGCCTTGGCGAAGGCCTCGCCGAAGCTATCACCGACGCCCATCACTTCACCCGTGGACTTCATCTCTGGGCCGAGGATCGGGTCGACACCTGGGAACTTGGCGAACGGGAAGACGGCTTCCTTGACGCTGTAGAAGTTCGGGATGATTTCCTGGGTGAAGCCCAGCTCTTTCAGGGTTTTGCCGGCCATGACGCGGGCAGCGATCATGGCCAGCGAGGTGCCGATGCATTTGGAAACGAACGGCACGGTACGCGAAGCGCGCGGGTTGACTTCGATCACGTAGATCTTGTCGCCCTGCAGGGCCAGCTGCACGTTCATCAAGCCAACCACGCCCAGTTCCAAGGCCATTTTCTTGACCTGTACGCGGACTTCGTCCTGCACTTCCTTGCTCAACGAGTAAGGTGGCAGCGAGCAAGCGGAGTCACCGGAGTGAACACCGGCCTGTTCGATGTGCTGCATGATGGCACCGATGACCACGTCGGTGCCGTCGCACACCGCATCCACGTCCATCTCGATGGCGCAGTTGAGGAAGTGGTCGAGCAGTACCGGGCTGTCGTTGGACACCTGTACCGCTTCACGAAGGTAGCGCTTGAGCTCGTCCAGCTCGTAGACGATCTCCATGGCGCGGCCACCCAATACATAGGACGGGCGCACCACCAGCGGGTAGCCGATACCACCGGCGGCCTTGATGGCTTCGTCTTCGCTACGCACGGTGGCGTTTGGCGGCTGCAGCAGGTTCAGGCGCTGAACCATCTGCTGGAAGCGCTCGCGGTCTTCGGCGCGGTCGATAGCGTCAGGGCTGGTACCGATGATCGGCACGCCGGCTTCTTCCAGGGCGCGGGCCAGTTTCAGCGGGGTCTGGCCGCCGTAGTGAACGATGACGCCCTTCGGCTTCTCGACTCGGCAGACTTCCAGCACGTCTTCCAGGGTCAGCGGCTCGAAGTACAGGCGGTCGGAGGTGTCGTAGTCGGTGGAGACGGTTTCCGGGTTGCAGTTGACCATGATGGTCTCGTAACCGTCTTCACGCAGGGCCAGTGCCGCGTGCACGCAGCAGTAGTCGAACTCGATGCCCTGGCCGATACGGTTAGGGCCACCGCCGAGGATCATGATCTTGTCACGGGTCGACGGGTTGGCCTCGCACTCTTCCTCATAGGTCGAGTAGAGGTAGGCGGTGTCGGTGGCGAACTCGGCGGCGCAGGTGTCGACGCGCTTGTACACCGGGAACACTTCCAGCTTGTGACGGTGACGGCGCAGGTTCTTGTCGGTGATACCCAGCAGCTTGGCCAGACGCTGGTCGGAGAAGCCCTTGCGCTTGAGGCGCAGCATGTAGTCCTTGTCGATCGCCGAAAGGGCCAGGGTCTTGACCTTCTCTTCTTCCTTGATCAGATCTTCCATCTGCACCAGGAACCACATGTCGATACCGGTCAGCGCGAAGATTTCTTCACAGCTCATGCCCGAACGCATGGCGTCGGCCACGTACCAGATACGCTCGGCGCCCGGCACGGTCAGCTCGCGCTTCAGGATGCCGGCAGCCTCAGGGCTGGCCAGGTCGACTTTCGGGTCGAGGCCGCAGGCGCCGACTTCCAGGCCGCGCAGGGCTTTCTGCAGGGATTCCTGGAAGGTACGGCCAATGGCCATGACTTCACCGACGGATTTCATCTGGGTGGTCAGGCGGGCGTCGGCTTTCGGGAATTTCTCGAAGGCGAAGCGTGGCAGCTTGGTGACGACGTAGTCGATCGACGGCTCGAACGACGCCGGGGTACGGCCGCCAGTGATGTCGTTCTGCAACTCGTCGAGGGTGTAACCGATGGCCAGCTTGGCGGCGATCTTGGCGATCGGGAAGCCGGTAGCTTTCGAGGCCAGGGCTGAGGAGCGCGAAACGCGCGGGTTCATCTCGATCACGACCATGCGGCCAGTGTCCGGGCAGATACCGAACTGCACGTTGGAACCACCGGTTTCCACACCGATTTCACGCAGCACCGCCAGCGAGGCGTTGCGCATGATCTGGTATTCCTTGTCGGTCAGGGTCTGCGCCGGTGCAACGGTGATGGAGTCACCGGTGTGCACGCCCATCGGGTCGAAGTTCTCGATCGAGCAGACGATGATGCAGTTGTCCTTCTTGTCGCGGACCACCTCCATCTCGTATTCCTTCCAGCCGATCAGCGATTCGTCGATCAGCAGCTCTTTGGTCGGCGACAGGTCCAGGCCGCGGGTGCAGATCTCTTCGAATTCTTCACGGTTGTAGGCGATACCACCGCCGGTGCCACCCATGGTGAAGGACGGGCGAATGATGCAAGGGAAGCCAAGCTTCTCGAGCACCGCGTTGGCCTCTTCCATGCTGTGGGCGATACCGGAGCGCGGGCACTCCAGGCCGATGTCTTTCATGGCCTTGTCGAAGCGCGAACGGTCTTCGGCCTTGTCGATGGTGTCGGCGTTGGCACCGATCATCTCCACGCCGAACTTCTCCAGAACGCCGTGGCGCTCCAGGTCCAGGGCGCAGTTCAGTGCAGTCTGGCCGCCCATGGTTGGCAGCACCGCGTCCGGGCGCTCTTTCTCGATGATCTTGGCCACCGACTGCCACTTGATTGGCTCGATGTAGGTGGCGTCGGCCATGGCCGGGTCGGTCATGATGGTGGCCGGGTTGGAGTTCACCAGGATGACGCGAAAACCTTCCTCGCGCAGGGCCTTGCAGGCCTGGGCGCCGGAGTAGTCGAATTCGCAGGCCTGGCCGATCACGATCGGGCCAGCGCCGAGAATCAGGATGCTTTTAATGTCTGTACGTTTTGGCATGGTTGTCACTCAAATCCGCAGGTCAGTCGGCAAGCCGTCTTGAACAATCTCTGAGGCGCCTAAGGGGACTCCACCGGACTCGCCGGGGCCGCCCTCAGGCGCTACTCGCTACACTTTCAAGGCGAACGCTTAGCGTCGCTTGGCCATTTCGTTGATGAAGCGGTCGAACAGCGGCGCGACATCGTTCGGGCCTGGGCTGGCCTCTGGGTGGCCCTGGAAGCTGAACGCGCTCTTATCGGTACGCTCGATACCTTGCAAGGTGCCGTCGAACAGCGACTTGTGGATCGCCCGGACGTTACCCGGCAGGGAGGTTTCATCCACCGCAAAGCCATGGTTCTGGCTGGTGATCATGACCACACCGGTGTCCAGGTCCTGGACAGGATGGTTGGCGCCGTGGTGGCCATGGCCCATCTTCACGGTCTTGGCGCCGGAGGCCAGGGCCAGCAACTGGTGGCCCAGGCAGATACCGAACACCGGGATCTCGGTTTCAAGGACTTCCTTGATCGCCTTGATCGCGTAGTCGCAAGGCTCGGGGTCACCAGGGCCGTTGGACAGGAACACGCCATCAGGCTTGAGCGCCAGGACTTCGCTCGCCGGCGTCTGGGCAGGCACCACGGTGACGCGGCAACCGCGCTCTACCAGCATGCGCAGGATGTTCAGCTTGACCCCGTAGTCATAGGCGACCACGTGGTAAGGCAATTCGGAGGCCTCGATGGTGGCGTGGCTGTCGGTCTTCAGGTCCCAGACAGTCGAGCGCCATTCGTAGCTTTGCTTGGTGCTGACGACTTTCGCCAGGTCCATGCCCTTCAGGCCAGGGAAACCGCGAGCAGCGGCGATGGCTGCCTCTTCGGAGATGTTGTCACCCGCCATGATGCAGCCGTCCTGAGCGCCTTTCTCGCGCAGGATCCGGGTCAGGCGACGGGTATCGATACCCGCGATCGCCACCACATTGTTGGCTTTCAGGTAATCGGACAGGGACAGGGTGTTACGCCAGTTGCTAGCGACCAGAGGCAGGTCGCGAATGACCAGGCCGGCCGACCAGACGCGATCGGACTCGGCATCTTCCGGCGTGGTGCCAGTGTTGCCGATGTGAGGGTAGGTCAGGGTAACGATTTGCTGGGCGTAGGAAGGATCGGTAAGGATTTCCTGATAGCCGGTCATTGCGGTGTTAAACACCACCTCACCAACGGTTTGACCGTCGGCTCCAATGGCTTCGCCGCGAAAAATGCTGCCATCAGCAAGGGCGAGTATGGCTGGCTTAGTCAAGAGACCTCCCGTATATAGAGCCTGAAGGGGCGATCGCAGGTTGCAAAAAAGCGGAATGACGTATAGACACGTCACCCCGCTTCTTCATCGAATTATCTGCGCGCTTTTAGTGGACACACTAAAGCTGTAGCTTACAGAAAAAGGCTTTTTCGGTCCACCGCTAATGAGCCTTAAAGGCAGGGGAATGCGACAGGAGATCGCTTAGCGGCCGAAGACAGGACTGAAGCACAAACCCCAGCCCCGCCCCAGAGACATCTCAACGCAGGTCCAAAACGTCCTGCATGTCGTAAAGACCAGGCTCACGACCATCCAGCCACAAGGCTGCGCGAACCGCCCCCTTGGCGAAGGTCATGCGACTGGAGGCCTTGTGGGTAATCTCCAGGCGCTCACCCTCAGTGGCGAACAACACGGTGTGATCACCCACCACATCGCCACCACGGACCGTGGCAAAACCGATGGTTTCACGCTCGCGAGCCCCGGTGTGACCCTCACGACCGTACACCGCGACCTGCTGCAGATCGCGCCCCAGGGCACTGGCGATCACTTCACCCATGCGCAGGGCAGTACCCGACGGCGCATCGATCTTGTGACGGTGATGAGCCTCGATGATCTCGATGTCCGCATCATCGCCCAACACCCGGGCCGCCATATCCAGCAGCTTCAACGACAGGTTCACCCCGACACTGAAGTTGGCCGCGAAGACGATCGGAATATCCTTGCCCGCCTCCACCAGCAACTGCTTTTCCTTGGCCCCCAAACCCGTAGTGCCAATCACCATGGCCTTGCCAGCCTTGCGGCAGAAAGCCAGGTTCTTGAGCATCACTTCAGGCAGGGTGAAGTCGATCAGCACGTCGAACTCATCGACCACCTTCTCCAGGCTGTCGGACATTGGCACGCCAAGGCGCCCCAAGGACGCCAGCTCACCAGCATCCGCCCCCACCAGGGAACTGCCCGGACGCACGATGGCCGCAGTCAGGCCAGAGAGCGGCGAGCGCAACTGCACAGCCTCGACCAGAGTCTTGCCCATGCGCCCAGCGGCGCCCATCACAGCTATACGTCGCATGCATTACTCCTTACAGGTCGCCGAAGAAGCGCTTGACGCCCTCGAACCAGCCTGCGGTCTTGGGCGAATGCGAATTGTCGCCTTCCAGCGACCCACGCAGCTCTTCCAGCAGCTCGCGCTGGCGACGACTGAGGTTAACCGGAGTCTCTACCGCTACACGGCACATCAGGTCGCCCGCGCCACCGCCACGCACCGGCGCAACGCCCTTGCCACGTACCCGGAACTGCTTGCCCGTCTGGGTGCCCTCGGGGATCTTCAACTTGACCCGGCCATCCAGGGTCGGGATTTCCAGCTCACCGCCCAGCGCCGCATCGGCAAAGCTGATCGGCACTTCACAGAACAGATGCTTGCCATCACGCTGGAAGATCGCGTGCTCACGCACATTGATCACCACGTACAGGTCACCAGTCGGGCCACCCTGGGTCCCAGCCTCACCCTCACCCGACAGGCGGATGCGGTCGCCGGTATCGACACCAGCCGGCACTTTCACCGACAAGGTCTTGTACTCTTCGACACGGCCTTCGCCGTGGCACGAATCGCAAGGATCGGAAATGATCTTGCCCTGGCCATGGCAACGCGGGCAGGTCTGCTGCACCGAGAAGAAGCCCTGCTGCATGCGCACCTGACCGATACCACCACAGGTAGGGCAAGTAACTGGAGACGAGCCCTTCTTGGCCCCCGAGCCATCACATGGCTTGCAGTTGACCAGCGTCGGCACACGGATATTGACCGTGGTACCGCGCACCGCCTCTTCCAGGTTCAACTCCAGGGTGTAGCGCAGGTCGCTGCCGCGCTGGGCGCCGCCACGGGAGCCGCCACGACCACCACCGAAGAAGTCGCTGAACACATCACCGAAGATATCGGAGAAATTCTGCCCACCGAAACCGGCACCGCCGCCACCCATGCTCGGATCCACGCCAGCATGACCATACTGGTCGTAGGCAGCGCGCTTGCTGGAATCGGACAGTACTTCGTAGGCCTCGTTGGCCTCTTTGAACAGATCTTCCGACGCTTTGTCGCCGGGATTACGGTCTGGGTGGTGCTTCATCGCCAGGCGACGGTAAGCCTTCTTCAGCTCCGCCTCGCTGGAGCCTCGCTCCACACCCAACACTTCGTAATAGTCACGCTTTGCCATAAGTCTTTGCACTCTTAAGGACGTCCGGCAAACCCCTCCTGAGCTCCGCCAAACTCGCTGAGCCCCAATACAGGCCCGGACCCAACTCACGTCAATTCAACGATCCTGGTCTTGGAAGCCGACCCGATTGCAGGCCGACGATTGCGGTCATCGCAGCCGGAAAGCAGGAGCTTCTCCGAGCCGACCGCCAGCACGCAAACGGAGCTGCATGCCGTTGAAAATTCACTGACTCCAGACACGCCAACGCGGGAGCAAGCTCCCGCGCGGCGACATCCTACCAGTCACCGCCCAAAGGCAGTCAACCGGCCGACCAACAAGACATTACTTGTGATCTTTTACTTCTTCGAACTCGGCATCGACCACGTCGTCGGCTTTTTGAGCGGACTCGGCGTTCGGTGCCGCGCCTTCTGCAGGCTGGGCCTGTTCGGCGTACATCTTCTGGGCAACCGGAGCGGAGACCTTGGACAGCTCTTCGACCTTGGCTTCGATGGCAGCCTTGTCGTCGCCCTTGACGGCGGCTTCCAGGGCAACCACGGCAGCTTCGATAGCAGTCTTCTCTTCAGCGGTCACCTTGTCACCGGCATCAGCCACCATCTTGCGAGTCGAGTGCACCAGCGCATCACCCTGGTTACGGGCAGTGGCCAGCTCTTCGAACTTGCGGTCTTCTTCCGAGTTGGCTTCAGCGTCACGGATCATCTGCTGGATTTCTTCATCCGACAGGCCAGAGTTGGCCTTGATCACGATCGACTGGGTCTTGCCGGTCGCCTTGTCCTTCGCACCTACGTGCAGGATGCCGTTGGCGTCGATGTCGAAGGTCACTTCGATCTGCGGCACGCCACGTGGAGCAGGTGGAATGTCGGCCAGGTCGAACTTGCCCAGCGACTTGTTCTGCGCGGCTTGCTTGCGCTCGCCCTGCAGTACGTGGATGGTCACCGCGCCCTGGTTGTCATCGGCAGTCGAGAACACCTGCGACTTCTTGGTCGGGATGGTGGTGTTTTTCTCGATCAGCGCAGTCATCACGCCACCCATGGTTTCGATACCCAGGGTCAGCGGGCTAACATCCAGCAGCAGTACGTCCTTCACGTCACCGGCCAGTACGGCGCCCTGGATGGCAGCACCCATGGCAACGGCTTCGTCAGGGTTGACGTCCTTGCGAGCTTCCTTGCCGAAGAAATCGGTCACGGCTTTCTGCACCAGCGGCATACGGGTCTGACCGCCGACCAGGATCACGTCGTTGATCGAACCCACGTCGATACCGGCGTCTTTCAGGGCGATACGGCATGGCTCGATGGTGCGCTGAACCAGATCTTCGACCAGCGACTCCAGCTTGGCGCGGGAGATCTTCACGTTCAGGTGCTTAGGACCGGTGGCGTCTGCAGTGATGTACGGCAGGTTAACGTCGGTCTGCTGGCTCGAGGACAGCTCGATCTTGGCCTTCTCGGCAGCTTCCTTCAGGCGCTGCATGGCCAGCGGGTCACCCTTGAGGTTCATGCCGCTTTCTTTCTTGAACTCGTCTACCAGGTAGTCGATCAGGCGGATGTCGAAGTCTTCACCACCCAGGAAGGTGTCACCGTTGGTGGCCAGTACTTCGAACTGGTGCTCGCCGTCGACTTCAGCGATCTCGATCACGGAAACGTCGAAAGTACCACCGCCCAGGTCATAGACGATCACGGTGTGGTCGCCCTTGGCCTTGTCCATGCCGTAGGCCAGAGCGGCTGCGGTTGGTTCGTTGATGATACGTTTAACGTCCAGGCCCGCGATGCGGCCGGCGTCTTTGGTCGCCTGGCGCTGGCTGTCGTTGAAGTAGGCCGGAACGGTGATGACCGCTTCGGTCACGGCCTCGCCGAGGTAGTCTTCGGCGGTCTTCTTCATTTTCTTGAGGATTTCAGCCGAAATCTGTGGCGGAGCCATTTTCTGGCCGTTCACTTCAACCCAGGCGTCGCTGTTGTCAGCCTTGACGATCTTGTAAGGGACCATCTGGATGTCTTTCTGCACAACTTCTTCGTCGAAGCGACGACCGATCAGACGCTTTACCGCGTACAGGGTGTTGTGCGGGTTGGTCACAGCCTGGCGCTTGGCCGACTGACCTACCAGGATCTCGCCATCGTTGGCGTACGCGATGATCGACGGCGTGGTACGCGCGCCTTCGGCGTTTTCGATAACTTTTACGTTGCCGTTTTCAAGAATGGAGACGCACGAGTTGGTGGTCCCCAAGTCGATACCGATAATCTTGCCCATGTTAACTCTCCCGAAACTTTGGATTTGGATGCCGCAGCTGTCTTGGCAAACTGCGGTAGCACTTAAACGCTTGACTGATAAATGGGGGCTCTACAGCCGATTTCAAGCCTTCTCGTCAATCGAAGGCGAAACCGGTGCCGGGGCCTTGCTGACCACGACCATGGCCGGGCGCAGCAGGCGACCATTGAGCTGGTAACCCTTCTGGAACACCTTCAGAACACTGTTGGGCTCGACGTCCGCGCTTTCCTGCATGGCCATGGCCTGATGCTGCTCGGCATTGAAAGGCTCGCCGTGCGGGTCGATCGCTTCCAACTGATAGCGCTTGAGGGTGTCGTGGAACATCTTCAGGGTCAGCTCGATGCCTTCACGCATCGGACGGATGCTCTCGTCATCCGGATTGGACAACTCCAGCCCCCGCTCCAGGCTGTCGATGACCGGCAACAGGTCGCCCGCAAACTTCTCCAGGGCGAACTTGTGAGCCTTTTCCACATCCTGCTCGGCGCGGCGGCGGACGTTCTGCAGATCAGCCGCAACACGCAAAGCCTGGTCCTGCGCAGTAGCCAGTTGCTCTTCGAGCACTTGTACACGTGCCGCCAGATCTTCACCCGACGCCTCGGGGGCCTGGTTGGTGTCAGGGTTTTGCGTATCCAGGGTCTGTTCGTCAGCCATGAAACTCTCCTTTCAATATCGTCTGCGGGCCAAGCCCACTCTTCTGCCCAGCTATATGGGGACGTATTTTCAGGGTTCAAGCCCAAGCCCCGGGTAAAAGTCGCCCGCCCCTGACGAACAGCTCACGCTCACATTCCCGAACGCACTAACCAGCCCTTATCCATCAAGCGAATCGAGCTAAAGGAAGGCATTGTCAGCCCGAAACAAAACACTGTATAAATAACCAGACATCTAGTTTGGGAGCGGCCTTAATGCTGGTGCACCTGTCCGTACACAATTACGCCATCGTCGAACACCTGGACCTCGAGCTGGACCGCGGGATGAGCGTCATCACAGGCGAGACCGGTGCCGGCAAGTCGATCATGCTCGACGCACTCGGCCTGACCCTGGGTGATCGCGCCGACAGCGGTGTGGTACGACCCGGGGCAGACAAGGCCGATATCCTTGCCACCTTCGACCTTGCGGACATCCCCGAGGCCCGCACCTGGCTGGCGGAGCGAGACCTGGACAGCGACGGCCCCTGCATCCTGCGCCGGGTGATCACTGCCGAAGGCCGCTCCCGTGGCTATATCAATGGCACCCCCTGCCCGCTTGGCGATCTCAAGGCACTGGGCGAGCTCCTCATCGACATCCATAGCCAGCATGAGCATCAATCCCTGCTCAAGACCGATACCCACCGCCGCCTCCTGGACGAATACGCCGGCGCCACCGACCTGGCCCGCCAGGTGCAGCTCGCCGCACAGCGCTGGCGCCAGACCCGCCAGGAACTGGAACGGCTATCCAACTCCGGGGACGAACAGCGAGCTCGCCACCAACTGCTCAGCTATCAACTGGAAGAACTGGAAAACCTTGGCCTCGGCGAGAGCGAACTTGAGGACCTGGAGCAGGAACACAAGAACCTGACCAATGCCGAAAGCCTGCTGGGTATCTGCCGACAAGTGGTAGAACAATGCAGCGAGAGTGATTCCGGCAATGTCCTCAACGCCCTGACCGTCAGCCTCAACCGCCTTTCCAGTATCGGTAGTTCTTCAGGTTCCCTCGCGGAGGCCACCAACCTGCTGGCAAGCGCACAGATCCAGGTTGAAGAGGCCGTGGGCGAACTGAACCGTTTCGTCGACAACTTCGATGCCGACCCAGCACGCCTGCAACAGCTGGAGGAGCGCCTCGACGCCATCTACACCCTTGCCCGCAAGCACCGCATCCAGCCTTTCGAGTTAGCCGCGATGCAGCAAACCCTGCTCGAGGAAATAGAGACCCTGGATGCCAACGACGAATCCATCGAGCGCCTGGGCGAAGAGCTGCAGTCCTTCGCTCGCCACTACCACGAAAAGGCCCTGGAACTAAGTCAACTGCGCCAACAGGCCGCAACCGGGCTAGCCAGTGCGGTGGAACTGGAAATCCAGCGCCTGGGCATGCCCGGGGGGCGCTTCACCATTGAACTGCGCCCCAACACCAGCGACGAACTGCTACCCCATGGCCTGGAGCAGGTCGAGCTACTGGTCAGCGCCAACCCCGGACAACCACTCAAGGCCTTGGCCAAGGTAGCCTCGGGTGGCGAGCTGTCACGCATCAGCCTGGCGATCCAGGTCATTACCGCCCAGACATCGCGGGTTCCAACCCTGGTGTTCGACGAAGTTGACGTAGGGATCGGTGGCCCGACCGCCGAGATCGTCGGCCAGCTCTTGCGCCGCCTTGGCGAGCGCGGCCAAGTACTGACCGTTACCCACCTGCCACAAGTGGCAGCCCAAGGACACCAGCACCTGTTCGTACACAAGGTACGTGGCAGCGACGCGACCCACACCGCTGTATCCAAGCTGCACAAGAACGAGAGGGTCGAGGAAATTGCCCGGATGCTGGGAGGCATCGACCTGACCAAGGAATCCCTGGCTCACGCCAGGAAAATGGTGGTAACCACCAAAGCCTGAACCTGGACCTCTCCTATATATAGAAAGCTCCAGAAAACACGAAGGCGACCCTAGGGTCGCCTTCGATCGTTTCACGACCATGAAGGTCGCGTAAGGGCTTACTTCTTCTTGCGCACGTACAGCACAAGATTGTGATCCACCAATTCAAAACCGTGCTTTTCGACAATCGCCTTCTGAAGTTTTTCGATTTCCTCGTCGAAGAACTCGATCACTTCACCAGACTCCACGTTGACCATATGGTCGTGGTGGCCGCCGTCAGCCAGCTCGAATACAGCATGACCGCCATCGAAGTTATGGCGCACCACCAGTCCGGCGGCTTCGAATTGAGTCAGTACACGGTAGACCGTGGCCAACCCGACATCTTCACCAGCCTCCATCAGCGCCTTGTAGACATCTTCAGCGCTCATGTGCCGCTGCTCGGTGGAGTCGAGCATTTGTAGAATTTTGACCCGTGGCAGAGTCACTTTAAGGCCGGCTTTACGTAGTTCGCTATTTTCAACCATGGTCAGCTTTCTCGCCGATGCTGCTTCGCAGCTTCTCTTAATGCGGGTATGATCGGGGTTTACGTTGTCCCAGCCAAGATAGTGGAAGTCGCCCACCGATGCAAAACACCAAGCTCTTGCTAACCAGTTTCACCTTCGTGGGACTGCTCGCACTCGCCGGTTGTTCATTCCCCGGGGTTTACAAAATCGACATCCAGCAGGGCAATGTCGTGACGCAGGACATGATAGACCAGTTGCGCCCTGGAATGACCCGACGGCAAGTACGGTTTATCATGGGCAACCCTCTGCTGACCGACACGTTCCATGCCGATCGCTGGGATTATCTCTATAGCCTGCAACCTGGCGGCGGCGAGCGCCAACAGGAACGCGTCAGCCTGATCTTCAACAATAACGATCAGCTGGTCAGCCTCGCTGGCGATTTCATGCCAGGCGTAAGCCGCGACGAAGCCCTGCTGGGCAAGGAAAGCGGCAACACCGTTACCACCCCCGAAAACGCCGAGAAGCCCAAGGCCGAGAAACCGGTCAAGCCAGGCTCCCTGCTGGATCAGATCCAGAAGGACGTGGACGGTGTCGAGACCGTTCCCGTACCTACACCCGAGCCGCTGGACACCTCGCCGCAGTAAAACTGCAGCTCACAAAAAAGCCCGGATCTACCCGGGCTTTTTTATTGCCTGGCGAAACCGGTCACGGCTCTTAGCGCTTACGCGCCTCGGCAGCCTTGGCCGCCCGCATCCGGCGCACTTCCTTGGGGTCCGCCAGCAGCGGACGATAGACCTCGATCCGATCCCCTGCCTGGAGCACATGCCGTTCAGGGTCGTTGACCTGCCGACCGAAGATCCCGACCGGGCAAGCCATCAGGTCCAAACCGGGAAAATGCTCGCCCAAGGCAGAAGCCAATAATGCCCCTCGCAAGGTCGTACCCTCAGGCACCTGCACCTCGACCAGCAACTGGCGATCGAGCGCGGCATGCACCACTTCGATCCGCATCATCGCCTCAACCATGCAATTGCTTGGCGCGCTGGCAGAATGCATCCACCAGGGTATTCGCCGCCTGATTGAACAGCGGCCCCAGGGTGGCGCGCACCAGCGGCCCAGCGTAGTCGAATGACAGGTCCAGGCTGATCTTGCAGGCCTTCTCGCCCAGCGGCTTGAACACCCACAGACCGTGCAACTGATTGAACGGCCCCTCCTCCAGATTCATCTCGATGGACTGCCCCGGCACCAGAGCATTACGCGTGACGAAATGCTGGCTCAACCCTCCCTTGGCCACCTCCAGGCTGGCGCGCATATGCTCGGAGCTGCTCTCGAGCACCGTGGACGAAGAGCACCAAGGGAGAAACTCCGGATACCGGGCCACATCGTTGACCAGGTCATAAAGAAACTGCGCCGGATAAGGCAAAAGGGCCGAACGTTGAATATGGGTCGTCATGTGAGCTTCATTTCCACAACTGGGCGGCAAACACCACAAGAATGCCGACGGGCGCCACATAGCGCATCAAAAACAAGGCCAGGGCGAACAACAAGGGACTGCGCAGCGACAACTCATCACGCACTGCCTCACGGCCCATCACCCAACCTGCAAATACCACGAAGCACAAACCGCCTAGGGGCAACATGATCCGCGAGGTGAAGAAGTCGATCACGCCGAAGAAGTCCAGGCCGCCGGCCGCCCCCCATTGGTAGAGGTGGAAAGCGCCGCCATCGTTCACGAAAAACTTGGCCTGTTGCCAGATGTTGAAGGAAAACACCGTTCCCAACCCCACGAACCAGCAACTGAACGCCAACCAGAACGTCACCCAGGCGCGGCGGATTTTAGTCTTCTCCACAAGATAAGCCACCATGGGCTCCAGCAGGGAAATGGCTGAACTCCATGCAGCAATGGCCACCAGGATAAAGAACACTACGCCCATGAGCTGGCCGAACGCCACATTTCCAAAGGCGAATGGCAGGCTGATGAACATCAGCCCCGGCCCTTCACTGGGATTCAGTCCCGCGGCGAAGACGATGGGGAACAGCGCCATCCCGGCCAACAACGAGACAAAGGTGTCCAGCAGCGCCACGCCCACCACCGTTCCGGCCAGGGACGAATGCTTGGGCATGTAGGCGCCGTAGATCATGATCGAGCCAACCCCCACACTGAGGGAAAAGAAGGCATGGCCCATGGCAGGCAACAGGCCATCCAGCAGCCGCTCCAGGCTGAAGTCGAACATGAAGTGCAAACCCTGCATGAAGTGCCCGGTGGTCATGCTGTAGCCCAGCAGCACCAGCAGCATCACGAACAGCAGCGGCATCATGATCCGCAGGCTACGCTCGAGCCCGGCGACTACGCCCTTGGCAATCACCAGCGCCGACAGCAGCATGAACAACGTGTGCCAGAGCGTCAGGCGCCAAGGGTCGGCGGTCACGGAAGCGAAGTAGGCCCCTACCTGCTCCGCCGTGACGCCGCTGAAATCCCCACGCCCCATGTCGATGATGTAGTCCAGCGACCAACCACCCACCACGCTATAGAAGGAAAGGATCAACAAGGCCGTGATCATTCCGGCAAAAGCGCCCCAGGACCACTTGGCCGAATGCCCGGCCTCTTGGGCCAGGACTTTCAGCGCATTCGCCGGACTCTGCCGAGCCCGTCGCCCGATCAATGTCTCGGCCAGCATCACCGGCAAGCCGATCAGCGCGATACACGCCAGGAACACCAGGACAAAAGCACCGCCACCATAGACGCCGACCATATAGGGGAATTTCCAGATGCTCCCCAGGCCCACGGCCGAACCAGTTGCAGCGAGTATAAAGACCCAGCGGCTTGCCCAACCGCCATGGACAGAGACCCTGTCTGTCGACATCGTTAACACGCCCAACCGAAAAAAAGAGCGCGCATTGTCCGGGATTCGATCAACCTGCTCAAGCACGCTGCATCACCGTAGCGGGCGGCCGCGCAACTCCCTATAATGCCGCCCCTATGGCTAAACAGAAGAAACACCCAACAGGGACCATCGCGCAGAATAAAAAGGCGCGTCACGATTACTTCATCGAACACAGGTTCGAGGCTGGACTGGTCCTGGCCGGCTGGGAAGTAAAGAGTCTGCGGGCGGGCAAGGCGCAACTGGTGGACAGTTACGTGCTGCTCAAGGATGGCGAGGCCTGGCTGTTCGGCAGCCATTTCACCCCGCTGACCACCGCCAGCACCCACGTCATCGCCGACCCGACGCGCACGCGCAAGCTGCTGCTCAACCAGCGCGAGCTGGAAAAGCTGTTCGCCGCAGTGCAGCAGAAGGGTTATGCCTGCGTCTGCCTTTCGCTCTACTGGAGCAAGCACCTGGTCAAGTGCGAGATCGCACTGGGCAAGGGCAAGAAGGAATATGACAAGCGGCACACCGAGCGCGAGCGCGATTCCGACCGGGAATTGCAGCGCGCCGTGCGGACCAAGGGCAAGGAAGACTGACCGTCCTGCCCTGAAGCCGTCATCGCCGGTACTGCGGTTTCTGCGCCATCGCTGCAGGAACCGCAGTACCGGCGATTTGCATCAGATGCCCTTGCGCCGTTCGGCCCGGGCCACTCGCTGTACTTCCTGACGCACTTCCTCAAGCACCTCCTGCACATAGAGAATGTGCCGGCTGGAGACCTCACGCGCCTCCTCCGCACGCCCCTCGATAATCGCCAGGTACAGGTCACGGTGCTGGCTGATCAGCATCTCGCGGGTTTCCGTGCGCTGCTTGTACATGCCACCGATATTGGTCACCACGTTGCGCTTGAGCAGATCGAACAGCCCGCGAATGGTGTGCAACAGCACCGCGTTATGGCTGGCCTCGGCAATCGCCAGGTGGAACCGCGCATCCGCCGCCCCCTCCTCGCTGCGGCTGTCGTCATTGGCATGGGCATAGCAATCCTGCAGTTCTTCGAAGGCCTGGGTCAGACGCTCGCGATCCACCGGGGTCGCCCGCAACGCCGCGTAATAGGCGCAGGACGCTTCGAGGGTGTGGCGGAACTCCAATAGATCGCGCTGGGCCTCGGGATTGTTTTCCAGAAGATGCAGCAATGGGTCGCTGAAGGTCGAGCCCAGGCCTTCCACCACATAATTGCCGCCGCCCTGGCGGCTGATCAGCAACCCCTTGGCGGTCAGCTTCTGGATCGCTTCACGCAGCGATGGCCGTGAAACCCCAAACTGCTCGGCCAGGGCTCGCTCGGCCGGCAAGCGCTCGCCCGCCTTCAAGGTGCCCTCGAGAATCATCGCTTCCAGGCGCTCGACAATATCGTCGGACAAACGGCGCTGGCGTATCTGGTCAAACCCCATCACTCACTCCCCACCCTCCGACCCATCGTCGGGGGGCTCTATTCTGGCCTATTCAGACCCTGCCCACACCTAGCAGAACACTGCCATTTCCAGCGAACAGATGAGTCGCCCTAACGGCCTGCTACAAAAGTTTTAGGGCGGCAAATTGACACACCGAGCATCGGGCTTTTACCCTAGCCAACAGCGATTGTAAATTGGTCTTACCAATTAACCAAGACGCTAGCAGTGCCTGACCAACAACAATTAGGGGCCACCCCACTATGCAAACCTGGCAACAGCTCTATAGCCCGCTTGGCAGCCTCGGCCTGTCCGCTCTCGCTGCCGTCATCCCGATTGTGTTCTTCTTCCTGGCTCTGGCCGTGTTCCGCCTCAAGGGACATGTCGCCGGGAGCATCACCCTCGCCTTGTCGATCCTGGTGGCGATCTTCGCCTTCCAGATGCCCGCCGACATGGCCTTCGCTGCCGCTGGCTATGGATTTGCCTACGGTCTATGGCCCATCGCCTGGATCATCGTCGCCGCCGTATTCCTCTACAAGCTGACCGTGAAGAGCGGCCAGTTCGAAATCATCCGCAGCTCGGTGCTGTCGATCACCGACGACCAGCGCCTGCAGGTACTGCTGATCGGCTTCTGCTTCGGCGCCTTCCTCGAAGGTGCGGCAGGCTTCGGCGCTCCCGTGGCGATCACCGCCGCCCTGCTGGTGGGCCTGGGCTTCAACCCGCTGTACGCCGCGGGCCTGTGCCTGATCGCCAACACCGCGCCAGTGGCCTTCGGCGCCCTGGGCATCCCGATCATCGTCGCCGGCCAGGTGACCGGTATCGACGCCTTCAAGATCGGCGCCATGACCGGCCGCCAACTGCCCCTGCTGTCGCTGTTCGTGCCGTTCTGGCTGGTGTTCATGATGGACGGCCTGCGCGGTGTCAGGGAGACCTGGCCAGCGGCACTGGTGGCCGGCCTGAGCTTCGCCGTGACCCAATACTTCACTTCGAACTTCATCGGCCCGGAGCTGCCGGACATCACCTCGGCCCTGGCCAGCCTGATCGCCCTGACGCTGTTCCTGAAGATCTGGCAGCCCAAGCGCAGCGCCGGTGCACGCATTCCCGGAGTCAGCGCCGACATCGCCATCACCGCCAGCGCCGGCGGCTTCGGCCAGCCACGCAGGACCCTGGCCTCGCCCTACAGCCTGGGCCAGATCTTCAAGGCCTGGTCGCCCTTCCTGATCCTCACCGTGCTGGTCACCCTCTGGACCCTCAAGCCGTTCAAGGCGATGTTCGCCGCCGGCGGCGCGATGTACGCCTGGGTGTTCAACTTCGCCATCCCGCACCTGGATCAGCTGGTGATCAAGGTGGCGCCGATCGTCACCACGCCCACAGCCATTCCTGCGGTGTTCAAGTTCGACCCGATCTCGGCCACTGGCACCGCGATCTTCTTCTCGGCACTGCTGTCCATGCTGGTACTGAAGATCGACTTTAAAACTGGTCTGACCACTTTAAAGGAAACCTTCTACGAGCTGCGCTGGCCGATCCTGTCCATCGGCATGGTGCTGGCCTTCGCCTTCGTCACCAACTATTCGGGCATGTCTTCGACCATGGCCCTGGTCCTGGCGGCCACCGGCGCGGCCTTCCCGTTCTTCTCGCCGTTCCTGGGCTGGCTGGGGGTGTTCCTCACCGGTTCCGATACTTCGTCCAACGCCCTGTTCAGTTCGCTGCAGGCCACCACCGCGCATCAACTGGGGGTCAACGACACCCTGCTGGTGGCGGCCAACACCAGCGGTGGCGTGACCGGCAAGATGATCTCGCCGCAGTCGATCGCCGTGGCCTGCGCCGCCACCGGCCTGGTGGGCAAGGAGTCCGATCTGTTCCGCTTCACCCTCAAGCACAGCCTGTTCTTTGCCACTATCGTCGGTCTGATCACCCTGGCCCAGGCCTACTGGTTCACCGGCATGCTGGTGCACTAGACAATACTGATGGCGCCGCAAGGAGTCGCGGCGCCAGTCATTCACCACCCGGTCTGCAAGGCTGCTGAAAGCTTGCTGGTTTATCTTTCAGCCGCCGCGACAGACGAATAACCGGGACCACCCGGAGACACGCCTGATGAGCGAGCTTTTCTACAACGCCGTGCCCAATGCGACCCGTGTCGCGCCACCTTTGGCCGAGCCCCGGCAGTACCCTGGCGCCAAGCCCGCGCGGGTCTACCTGTTCGGCACTTGCGTGGTCGATCTGTTCTATCCCGAAGCCGGGATGGATGCGATCCACCTGCTGGAGCGCGAAGGCATTCGCGTGGAATACCCACAGGGGCAAAGCTGCTGCGGACAACCGGCCTACACCAGCGGTTACACCGAGCAGGCGCGCACCGTGGCCCGCGCACAACTGGCGCTGTTCGCCGGGGACTATCCGGTGGTAGTGCCCTCGGGCTCCTGCGCCGGGATGATTCGCGAGCACTACGCGGACTTGTTCAAGGACGAGCCCGAGACCCTGGCACAGGTGCAGGCCCTGGCCGCACGCACCTACGAGCTGGCCGAGTTCCTCCTGCATGTGTGCAAGGTGCAACTCAAGGACAGCGGTAAGCCGATCAAGGTGGCCTTGCACACTTCCTGCTCGGCGCGCCGGGAAATGAACACCCACCTGCACGGGCGTGAGCTGCTGTCACAACTGAGCAACGTGGAACGGGTAGAACACAGCCACGAAAGCGAATGCTGTGGCTTTGGCGGGACTTTCAGCGTCCGAATGCCGGATATCTCTGGCGCCATGGTCGCGGACAAGACCCGCGCACTGAAGGACTCCGGCGCGCACCAGGTGGTCAGTGCCGACTGCGGCTGCTTGATGAACATCAACGGCGCCCTGGAGAAACAAAGAGAGGCATTGCGCGGCCAGCACCTGGCGAGCTTCCTCTGGCAGCGTACCGGAGGTGCCCAATGAGCACTCCCGAGCTGATTCCGACCACGACGGTGGCGGACGATTTTCGCACCCGGGCCCACCAGGCCCTGGGCGACCAGCAACTGCGCAACAACTTTCGCAGCGCCATGGATTCACTCATGGCCAAGCGTGCGGCCTCGTTCAGCGATGCCTTTGAGCGCGAACACCTGCGCGCCCTGGGCAATGCGATTCGCGCCCGGGCGTTGTCCAAGCTGCCCGACCTGCTCGAGCGCCTGGAACAGAACCTGACCCGCAACGGTGTGACTGTGCACTGGGCGGAAACGGTGGACGAGGCCAATGGCATCGTTCTTTCGATCATCCGTGCTCACGAGGCACGGCAAGTGATCAAGGGCAAATCGATGGTCAGCGAGGAAATGGAAATGAACCATGTCCTCGCTGAACAAGGCATTGAATGCCTTGAGTCGGACATGGGCGAGTTCATCGTCCAGCTCGACCACGAGAAGCCTTCACACATCATTATGCCGGCGATCCACAAGAATGCCGGTCAGGTCGCGTCCTTGTTCCACGACAAACTTGGCGTGGAGTACACCAAGGACGTCGACCAACTCATCCAGATCGGTCGCAGGGTCCTGCGGCAGAAATTCTTCGAAGCCGACATCGGCGTCTCGGGCGTCAACTTCGCCGTGGCCGAGACCGGCACCCTGCTGCTGGTGGAAAACGAAGGCAACGGCCGCATGTCCACCACCGTGCCTCCGGTGCACATCGCTGTCACCGGGATCGAGAAAGTGGTCGAGAACCTGCGCGACGTAGTGCCGTTGTTGTCGCTGCTGACCCGCTCGGCCCTGGGCCAGCCGATCACCACCTACGTCAACATGATCTCCGGCCCGCGCAAAGAGCATGAGCTCGACGGCCCCCGGGAAGTGCACCTGGTGCTGCTGGACAACGGCCGCAGCCAGGCGTTTGCCGACAGCGAACTGCGCCAGACCCTGAACTGCATCCGCTGCGGCGCCTGCATGAACCACTGCCCGGTGTACACGAGGGTCGGCGGCCACACCTATGGCGAGGTCTACCCGGGGCCGATCGGCAAGATCATCACCCCGCACATGGTGGGCCTGGCCAAGGTCCCGGATCACCCCAGCGCTTCGTCGCTGTGCGGTGCCTGCGGCGAAGTCTGCCCGGTGAAGATCCCAATCCCGGCGTTGCTGCGGCGCCTGCGCGAAGAGAACGTCAAGGCCCCGGACAGCCCGCACCCGGTGATGCGTGGCCAGGGCAGCAAGTTCTCGCGCAAGGAGCGTTTCATCTGGAACGCCTGGGCGCGGCTGAACAGCTCGCCCACCCTGTATCGCCTGTTCACCCTGGCGGCCACCCGGTTGCGGGCGCTGGCCCCGAGCAACGTCGGCCCCTGGACCCAGAACCACAGTGCGCCAAAACCCGCCGCCCGGTCGCTGCACGACCTGGCCCGCGAGCACCTGGCCAAGCAGGAAGATCGCTGATGAGCGCCAAGCACAACATCCTCGCCAAGCTGCGTAACAGCCTGAGCGGCACCACGCCTATTGTGGATAACTTCGACGAGGCGCTGGTCACCGAGCCCTATACCTACACCGCCGAGCAACGCATCCCGCAGTTGCGCAAACAGATGGAAGCGGTGCACACCGAGATCCACCTGAGCCGCGCGGCCGAGTGGCCCGAATTGCTCGCCCGCCTGCTCAAGGAGCGCCAACTGCCCAGCCTGCTGATCGCCCCGGGTACCGCCCATGGCCAGCAGGTGCAGCAGCACTGGGCGGCGCATCCCGAGCTGCCCGAACTCAAGGCCTACGATCGGCCGGTGGAAGAATGGAAGGCCGAGCTGTTCAACGACACCCCGGCCAGCCTCACCGGCACCCTGGGCGCCATCGCCGCCACCGGCAGCCTGATCCTCTGGCCGACCCGCGAGGAACCGCGACTGATGAGCCTGGTACCACCGGTGCATTTCGCCCTGCTCAAGGCCAGCGAGATCCGCGACAACTTCTACCAGGTGCAGCAACAGATGAACTGGGCTTGCGGCATGCCGACCAATGCGCTGCTGGTTTCCGGCCCGTCGAAAACCGCTGATATCGAGCAAGTCCTGGCTTACGGCGCCCACGGCCCGAAAGACCTGGTGGTGCTGATCCTGGAGGACCAATGAGCCTGCCGGCCGCTTTTCTGCGTGATGCCCAGCGCCTGATTCCCCAGGAACGGCGCTTCGACGACCCGCTCTCGACCCTGGCCTTCGGCACCGACGCCAGCTTCTACCGGCTGATCCCCAAGCTGGTGATCCGCGTCGAATCCGAGGACGAAGTGGTCGCCCTGCTGCAACTGGCCCAGCGCGACCGGGTACCGGTGACCTTCCGCGCCGCCGGCACCAGCCTTTCCGGGCAGGCCATCAGCGATTCGGTGCTGATTGTCCTCGGGGATAACTGGAACGCCCGGGAGATCCGCGACCAGGGCGCGCAGATCCGCCTGCAACCCGGGGTCATCGGTGCCCAGGCCAACGCCTGGCTGGCGCCGTTCGGACGCAAGATCGGCCCCGACCCGGCCTCGATCAACGCCTGCAAGATCGGCGGCATCGTCGCCAACAACGCCAGCGGCATGTGCTGCGGCACCGCCCAGAACAGCTATCACACCCTGGCCGGCATCCGCGTGGTCCTGGCCGATGGCACCCGCCTGGACACCGAGGACGCCGCCAGCGTCGCCGCCTTTCGCCACAGCCACGCTGCGCTGCTGCAACGCCTGGCGGAACTGGGCCGTGCCACCCGCGCCAACAGCGAGTTGGCCAGCCGCATCCGCCACAAGTATCGGCTGAAGAACACCACCGGCCTGTCGCTCAATGCCCTGGTGGACTTCGACGAGCCGCTGGAGATCCTCAGCCACCTGCTGGTGGGCTCCGAGGGCACCCTGGGGTTCATCAGCGCGGTGACCTACGACACCGTGGTCGACCATCCGCACAAGGCCTCGGCCCTGATCGTCTTCCCCGATGTGGAGACCTGCTGCAACGCGGTGACCGTGCTCAAGAGCCAGCCGGTGTCGGCGGTGGAGCTGCTGGACCGCCGCAGCCTGCGCTCGGTGCAGGACAAGCCCGGCATGCCGGCCTTCGTCCAGCAGCTTTCGGCCAATGCCTGCGCGCTGCTGATCGAGTCCCGCGCCGCGTCCTCGTCACTGCTGCATGAGCAACTGGCGCAGATCATGGATTCCCTGGCCGCCTTCGCGGTGGAAAAACAGGTGGATTTCAGCGAGGACCCGCAGGAAAACGCCAAGCTCTGGGCGATCCGCAAGGACACCTTCCCGGCCGTCGGCGCAGTGCGCAAGACCGGCACCACAGTGATCATCGAGGACGTAACCTTCCCCGTCGAACAGCTGGCCATCGGCGTCAATCGCCTGATCGAGCTGTTCGACAAGCACCGCTACGACGAGGCGATCCTGTTCGGCCATGCCCTGGAAGGCAACCTGCATTTCGTCTTCACCCAGGGCTTTAACAGCACCGAGGAGGTGGAGCGCTACCAGGCCTTCATGGACGACGTGGCGCAACTGGTGGCCGTGGAGTTCGGTGGTTCGCTCAAGGCCGAGCACGGCACCGGGCGCAACATGGCGCCCTTCGTCGAGCTGGAGTGGGGCAGCGATGCCTACCAGCTGATGTGGCAGCTCAAGCGCCTGCTGGACCCCAACGGTATTCTCAACCCCGACGTGGTGCTCAGCGAAGATCCGCAGATCCACCTCAAGCACCTCAAGCCGCTACCGGCGGCCGACGAGATTGTGGACAAGTGCATCGAGTGCGGCTTCTGCGAGCCGGTGTGCCCGTCCAAAGGGCTGACCCTGAGCCCACGCCAGCGCATCGTCATCTGGCGTGATATCCAGGCCCGCAAGCGTGCCGGCATCGATACCAGGGAGCTGGAGGCGGCCTACCAGTACCAGGGCGTCGACACCTGCGCCGCCACCGGCCTGTGCGCCCAGCGTTGCCCGGTGGGCATCAACACCGGCGAGCTGGTGAAGAAACTGCGCAGCGAGCACGCCACTCATAACGGCACCGCCGACTGGCTCAGCACCCACTTCGCCAGCACCTTGCAAGGCGCTCGCTTTACGTTGCATGTGGCCAATGGCGCACGCCTGCTGCTGGGGGCACCGCGCCTGGGCAAGCTGTCGGCGGGCCTGACCCGGCTGTCCAAAGGGCGGGTGCCGCAATGGACCAACGCCATACCACAACCGGAGAAAGCCATTCGCTTCAGCCCGGCCGCGCAGGACTCACGCCCAAAGGTGGTGTACCTGGCGGCCTGCGTGTCGCGGGTGATGGGGCCGGCGGCGGGCGACAAGGAGCAAGGTTCGCTGTACGAGAAGACCCGCGGCCTGCTGGAGAAAGCCGGCTACCAAGTGGTGCTGCCGGACAACCTGGACAACCTCTGCTGTGGCCAGCCGTTCGCCTCCAAGGGGTATGCGACCCAGGCCGAGGACAAGCGCCAGGAACTGATCGGCGCCCTGCTCCACGCCAGCCGTGGCGGCCTCGACCCCATCTACTGCGATACCAGCCCCTGCACCCTGCGCCTGGTGCAGGACCTGGGCGACGTGCGCCTGGACCTCTATGACCCGGTGCGCTTCATCCGCACCCACCTGCTGGATCGCCTGGAGTTCACGCCCCAGGAAGCGCCAATCGCCGTGCACGTCACCTGCAGCACCCAGCACCTGGGGGAAAGCCAGGCGCTGATCGAACTGGCCCGGCGTTGCAGCAACAACGTGGTGATCCCCGAAGGCATCCACTGCTGCGGTTTCGCCGGCGACAAGGGCTTCACCACTCCGGAGCTCAATGCCCACTCGCTGCGCAGCCTCAAGGACGCGGTGCAGTACTGCAGCGAAGGCATCTCCACCAGCCGCACCTGTGAAATCGGCCTCAGCCAGCATGGCGGGATCGACTACCACGGGCTGGTCTACCTGGTGGACCGGGTCACCCGCGCCAAGTCCGCTTGAGGCCAAGGGTGCCCGGCAACGGGCGCCCGCGCCGGCCTTTTCGCACAAAAAGAGAACCCCGGCCCACGGGCGCAGTCCATTCTCCAGGCCCACGATAAAAGTGGGCCTCCCCCCTGTGATCCAAGGAGACGACCATGAAGCGCTCTGCACTGGCTGGACTGTTCATCACTGCTGCAATGTTGGCCTCACCGGCGTTCGCCGCCGGGCAAGAAGACCTGTGCCAGATCAACCTGCAAAAGATTCGCGACGCCAAGGTCAGCACCGAAGCCATGAGCTCGGACCTTAGCAGCGACATCGACTCCAAGGTCCAGCAAGCCACCGCCGAACAGGCCAAGGGCACCGAGCAGGGCACCAAGAACTGCATCTCCCTGACCACCCAGGCGATCCAGATGTTGCAGAACAACACCAAGGGCGATCAGTAGACCACCACCAAGGCCAACCTTCGGGTTGGCCTTCTGGCGACGATTAGCGTAGAATCCGCCAACCTGTTGTCGATGCATGACAGGCTCGGGGCCGTTTTGGATTCGACGCCGGTTGCGAAACTTTAGGTGCATGCCGAGTTGGTAACAGAACTCGTAAATCCACTGTTGCAACTTCCTATAGTTGCCAATGACGAAACCTACGGGGATTACGCTCTCGCTGCGTAAGCGGCGCTAGCCCTTCCCCCCTGGTACCTTCGGGTCCAGCAATCATCAGGGGATGTCTGTAAACCCAAAATGATTGTCATATAGAACAGAATCGCCGTGCAGTACGTTGTGGACGAAGCGGCTAAAACTTACACAACTCGCCCAAAGCACCCTGCCCGTCGGGTCGCTGAGGGTTAACTCAATAGACACGGCTAAGCATGTAGGACCGACAGCGGAGTACTGGCGGACGGGGGTTCAAATCCCCCCGGCTCCACCAAACAAGCGATACAAAAAGGCACTTGGCGAATCTCGCAAGTGCCTTTTTTGTGCCTGGAATTACCCCAGCAGCCCCCAGTACCACTCAACGGCTTGCCCATCGCCCCTCTAAGCCGCTACCGAACCTAAAAAAAAGCTCAAGCTACCCCCGACAACGAACCACCCTCCGACGACCTAGGCCACAGATGCTGGAGTGAGGATGACGATTAGCGGACGGGAACCGCATCGACGCAGGTCGTCACCTGGAACCTGGGCAAGCGTATTGACAACCGAGGCGCAGAAGCACTTTAATCCGTGCCGACCGCGCTGATCCCGAAAGGACAGCGCCGTAATTGACCATTACCAAGATTGCGCTGATCCCGAAAAGACAGCGTCGTAATTGACCATTACTAAATAAACAGGTGCCCTCCTATGCGCTTAAGCTCCCGCGTCGACCTTCCGCAGTACTCTGAATTCTTCCGCACCGAATATGACGAGCAACACAATGTTGGTGCGCTCGAAGCACATTACTCGATTATCTCCGCCCCCCTGCTTGCAAAGCCCGATAGCCCAATAGAACTGCAGCGCCTGGCTGTGATTTGGGACCAAGATCACGATGAACGTGTTATTGCCTTGCTGGAAGCCGCCTATTTCCAAGGGCTGCTCGCGCCCAGCATTTTTTGCATTGCTGAGCACAAAGGGCATGTAGCGGTCATTACCAACCCTGATTTGGGCGAATCAGAAAGACAACGCCAGAGCCGTTTTTGGCAGCGCATCAGTGATGCAGTGATCGTTGAAGATAAATTTGTCGTCACCGTCATGCTTGAGGAAGAGTACATCCTCGAGTTGAGCCCGCGTTTGCGCTCAACCTTCAAGACCTACTTTGAGCACATTGATAATGCCTGGACCCTGGGTCCCAATGCCTACCAGCCCCGGCCAGCAGCGAATCGGCGAGAAAACCTCCTGTCCAGTGGCCCGCGCCTTAAAAAACGCTCCTGGTAACCAGCCTGGGAAATAACCTTCCGCAACCCTTCCAGGCTGCTTCCAGCAAACAAAAAAGACGTCCTTGGACGTCTTTTTTTATGCCCGGAATCCGGCAAATCAGGGGTGACCGCAAACAGCGCCGCCCCCTCCAGGCCATCATGCAGGGACAACGCTGAGCGTTCTCCCTGCAGCGTCCATCACCCTCAGTTCTTCACCGTCTCTTCCAGCGACAGGCGGCCCAGCGGGCTTTGCTGGAAGTGCTCGATGTTCTTGCGCGAGATGTTGATGTACGGGCTGTAGTAGAGGTCGATCCAGTGGGCGTCCTGCTTGGCGATGGCCTGCAGCTCGGTGTACATCTGCTGGCGCTTGGCCGGGTCGGCCTCGACGCGGGCATCGGCCACCAGAGCCTTGACCTTGTCGTTCTTGTAGCGGGTCATGTAGTTCATGTTGGTGTCGTGCCCCAGGACGAAGGTGCTCTTCTGGTCGGGGTCGAGGATGTCGTTGGTCCAGTACATCACCGACAGGTCGTAGTCGCCATCCACCAGCATCTGCCAGCTCTGGGTCGGGTCGACTTTCTGCAGGTTGGTGGTCACGCCCACGGCGGCCAGTTGCTGCTGGACCAGGACGGCGATCTGCTCGTCGGCCTCGTTGCCGGCATTGACCACGTAGTTGAGTTTCAGGCCCGAGGCCCCGGCATCCTTCAACAGCTGCTTGGCCTTGACCGGGTCATAGGGGCGCTGTGGGTTGTTGGCGTTGTGATACAGCGCGCCCTTGGGGATGTAGGAATAGGCTACTTGGCCCAGGCCAAAGGTCACGGTGTCGACCAGGGATTTCTTGTCGATCGCCATGTCCAGGGCCTGGCGCACTTCGGGTTTGCCCAGCAGGCCGTGATCGTGATTGATCAACAAATGATCTTCACGGGTGGAAGGGTCGGTGTGGATCACCAGGTTCGGGTCTTTCTTCAGGGTCTCGACCCGGGAGAATGGCACGAAGATCGCCGAGTCCAGCTCACCGGCCTGGACCTTGAGCATGCGGGTGTTGTCGTCCGGGATGGAGATCCATTCCACGCCGTCCAGGCTCACCTTGTCGGCCTGCCAGAAATGCGGGTTCTTCTCCAGCACCACGCGCTCGCCGCGCAGCCATTCCTTGACGATGAAGGCACCCGAGGCCACGGGCTCCTGGGCGTAGGCGTCCTCGCCGATTTTCTCCATGGCCTTCTGCGACAGGATCGAGACGTTGGGCGTGGCCAGTTGCGCGAGGAAAGGCACGGACGGTGCCTTGAGGGTCACCACCAGGGTCTGCGGGTCGGTGGCTTGGGCCTTGTCGATGATCTTGTAGGAATCGCTCCACAGCGAGCCCTTGTTGTCGCGAATCCGCAGCAGGCTGAACGCGGCATCGCCGGCAGTGATCGGCGAGCCGTCGGAGAACTTGGCCGGGCGCAGCTTGAAGGTGTAGGTCAGGCCGTCGGCAGATACTTGCCAGCTTTGTGCCAAACCCGGCAGCAGCTTGGTGCCGGTGTTGTCGACCCGCACCAGCACGTCGTAGACGTTGGCAAAGACCCAGCTGTCGCGGTTCTGCGCGCTCTTGATCGGGTCGAAGGTGGTGCTTTCCTCACGGCAACCGATGGTCAGTACCCCAGCCGCCTGGGCGATACCGGCGGCCAACGAACAGAGGGTCAATGTGGCGGCGGTCAGCAACCGCAGGTGTTTCGAACGCATGGTCAAACTCCTTTTTGATGAACGTATTTCAAAGCACGGGTTCGGCGAGCACACAACGGTAGCTGTGCCCACCCAGGTCTCGGTTAGGTGGCGGTGTTGCGGTGCAGGCGGGTCGGGCCTGCCGGCAGCGCGGATGGAAGGCACAGCCGCCCGGCAGTGCCAACGGGCTGGGCGGCTCGCCCGGCAAGGGTTCACTCGCCAAAGGCCGATTGGGGTCGATATGCGGGATCGACTGGATCAACGCAGCGGTATAGGGATGACGCGGCGCGCCGAACACGGCATCGGTAGGCCCTTGCTCGACGATCTGCCCCAGGTACATCACCGCCACCCGGCTGCACAGGCGCTGGACGATCGCCAGGTCGTGGGCGATGAACAGGATCGCCAGGTTCATGCGCTGGCGCAGCTCCAGCAGCAGGTTGATGATCTGCCCCTGGATGGACACGTCCAGCGCCGCCACGCATTCATCGGCGACGATCAAGCGCGGCTCCACCGCCAGCGCCCGGGCAATCCCTACCCGCTGGCACTGGCCACCACTCAAGGCCCCGGGCTTGCGCCCAGCCAGCTCCGGCCGCAGGCCCACCAGGGTCAGCAATTCGTCGACCCGCTGGGGAATCAGTGGCGCCGCGACCACCCCCTGCACCCGCAGCACTTCGGCAATGGCCTGGCCAATGCTCAAACGTGGATTGAGCGCCGCATAAGGGTCCTGGAAGATCATCGCCGTCTCGTGACGCAGTCGCTCGAGATCGACCTTGCGGCCTTGAGTCACGTCCACGCCATCGAACAGCACCTGCCCCGAGCTGATGTCATTGAGGCGCAGGATGGCTCGCCCCAGGGTGCTCTTGCCGCTGCCCGACTCCCCCACCAGGCCGAGTACCTCCCCGGCCTCCAGGCTCAGCGACACGCCATTGACTGCATTGAGCCATTGCCTGTTGAGCCCGAACAGGCCGGTGCCGGGCGCGGCGAAACGCACCTGCAGATCCTTCACTTGCAACAACGTCATGACGGGCTTCCGGCCAGCAGCGGGTAATGACAGGCCACGTGCTGCCCCGTCGCCAAGGCCTGCATCTGCGGCAACGACTCGCTGCAGCGGCTGCCCGGTCGCGAACAGCGTGGACTGAAGCGGCAGCCCACAGGCAACTGGTCCAGCAGCGGCGGCTGGCCGGCGATGGTCCGTAACTGGGCCTCGCCACTTGCGCTCGTGGGCTGGCAACCGATCAGCGCCGCCGTATAGGGATGTTGCGGGCGAGCCAGCAGCTCATGCTTGCTGCCGTGCTCGCAGAGCCGGCCGGCGTACATCACCGCGATGGCATCGCAGGTCTGGGCGACCACGCCCAGGTCGTGGGTGATCATGATGATCGACAACCCATGCCGGTCACGCAGGTCCAGGAGCAGGCGCAGGATCTGCGCCTGTACGGTAACGTCCAGGGCTGTGGTCGGCTCGTCGGCGATCAGCACCTGGGGGTTGCAACCCAGGGCCACGGCGATCATCGCCCGCTGGCGCATGCCACCGGAAAACTCATGGGGATAACTGTCGACCCGTCGTTGCGGGTCGGGAATGCCCACCTGGCGCAACACCTCGATGGCCTCGGCCCGTGCCTCGCGCTTGGACGCCCCCTGGTGCAGGCGGATGCCCTCGCCGATCTGCTCGCCGATACGCATCAAAGGGTCGAGGTGACTGCTGGGGTTCTGGAAGATCATCCCCAGGCGCCGGCCGCGCACGCGGCGCATACCCGCCTCATCCAGCTGCAGCAGGTCCTGCCCGGCCAGGTGCACGGCCTTGCCCTGGGCCCGCAGGTTCGTCGAAGGCAACAAGCGCATCAGGGCCCGACAGGCCAAGGTCTTGCCCGAGCCGCTCTCCCCCACCAGGCCAAGGATCTCGCCTTCGGCCAGGTCGAACGACAAGCGGTCCACCAGCGTGACCTCACGCCCATGGTCATGGGCGATCACGCTGAGCTCGTCGACACGCAGCACCGGTGCGTTCATGGGCGTTCTCCAAAACGCTCGGCAATGCCATCGGCCAGCAGGCTGAAACCCATGGCCAGGGTCACGATCGCCAATCCCGGGAAGGTGCAGATCCACCAGGCCGAAGTGATGAAGCTCTGGCCTTCGGCGACCATGGTGCCCCACTCCGCAGTCGGTGGCTGCACGCCCAGGCCGAGGTAGCTGACCGCCGCACCGTTGAGCAGCACCAGCACCGCGTCGGACATGGAGAACACAATCGAACCGAACAGGGCATTGGGCAGCAAGTGGCGAAACAGGATGCGCCCATGGCCAAACCCCAGGCTCTTGGCCGCCAAGGCGAAATCGCTCTCCTTGAGGACCAGGATCTGCGAACGGATCAACCGCGCATAGGACACCCAGCCCACCAGGGCCATGGCGATGTAGAAGTTGCTCAGGCCCGGCCCGAGGATGGCCATGATCGCCAGCATCAGCACCAGGAACGGGAAGGCCAGGATCACATCGATCAAGCGCATGCACACGGTGTCGAAACGCCCGCCGATGTAACCGGCCAGGGCGCCGATGCAGGTACCGATGAGGAACGGCAACAACACGCCGATCACCGCCAGCTGCAAGTCGATGCGCGCGCCCCAGATCACCCGGGAAAGGATGTCGCGCCCGAAGTTGTCGGTGCCAAAGGGATGGGCCAGGCTCGGCGCCAACAGGCGGATGTCGGTGTCCTGCACGATAGGGTCGTAAGGGGCGATCCAGGGCGCGCAGAGCGCCAGCAGCAACCAGCCGCCGACAATGGCCAGGCCCAGCATCGTGGCCAACTGGCCATTGCGCAAACCCAGGCCCAAGCGCCTGGCGGGGATCGAGACCTGGACGCTCATCGCATGTTCACCCGGGGATCGATCGCCACCGTCACCACATCAGCCAGGAAGTTGACCATCACCGTGGCACAGGCCAGCACCATGGCCACTCCCTGTACCACCATGTAGTCACGGGTGAAGATGCCGCGCACCAGCAACTGGCCGATACCGGGAATGGCGAACAGGCTTTCGATGACCACGGTGCCACTGATCAGCCAACCGATATTGACGGCCAGCAGGTTAACGGTCGGCACCAGCGAGTTGGGCAGTACGTGCCGGCGAAAGACCACACGCTCAGGCAACCCCCGGGCCCGGGCGGCGGTCGCGTGGTCGGCTTGCAACTCCATGAGCATGCTGGCTCGCAGGTTGCGTACCAGCACGGCAGACAGTGCCAGGGCGATCGTCAGGCAAGGCAGCACCATATGATGCAGCTTGTCCGGCCAGGTACGGCCATAACCCGACACCGGGAACAGCCCCAGCTGCACGCTCAACAGCAGGATCAGCATGATCCCCAGCCAGAACGCCGGCAGGCCGAGGCCAGCGGTGGTGAACAGGCGGATCAGGTGATCGCTCCACCCCCCCTTGTTGCGGGCCGCCAGCGTTGCCAGGGGAATGGCAATCAGCAACGACAGCAACACACTGCCCGCTACCAGGAACAGCGTCGGCTCGATACGGGTGGCGATCAACTGCAAGGCATCGACCTTATAGAGCAGCGACTGGCCAAGATCACCCTTGAGCAGGTTCTTCAGAAAGTAGAAGTACTGCATCCACAACGGCTGGTCGAGACCGTACTGGGCACGGATCTTGATCAACGCATCCGGCGTGCTGCGTGAGCCCAGCAGCGCCCTGGCAGGGTCGCCGGGAATGGAGCGCACGAGCACGAAGGTGATCACGCTGATACCAAACAGCACCGGCAACAACTGCAACGGGCGCGACAGGATGAAGCGGTAACGCGCCAGGTTCATGGGCTAGCTCCGATGGCGCCGCAGGAAATCCAGCAGTACCGGGAAATAGGCCTGGGGCTCTTCGTAGAACGGCATGTGGCTGCTGTTGGGGAACACATGCAACTCGACATCCTTGAGCGCCATCTTCATGCGCATGGCGCAGGCGGGCGTCAGCTCGTCGTGCTGGCCAGTGGTGATCAGCACCGGCATCTGGAAGCCCGACATCTCCTTGATGCGGTTCCAGTCCTTGAGATTACCGGTGTAGAGGAATTCGTTGGGCCCCTGCATGGTGACGTACGGTCCCATGTTCCAATCGTCCAGGGAGCGGTTAAGTGGCGCCGGCACCTGGTCCAGGCGGCATACGTGCCGGTGGTTGAGCAGGGTGATAGCGGCCTGGTATTGGGGATGTTCCAGGGTGCCCATGGCCTCGTGGCGCTGCATCATCGCCACGGTCTCGCTGCCCAGGGCACTGCGCAGGCGCTCCAGCTCCAAGGACAGGTGCGGCAGGTCGCCGGCGGTGTTCTCCAGGATCAGCGTCTTGAGCGCCTGGGGATGATGGATGGCGTATTCGATCCCCAGCCAGCCACCCCAGGAGTGGCCCAGCAGGTGCACCCGGCCCAGGTCGAGGGCCTGGCGGACGGTTTCCACCTCGGCGACATAGCGGGTGATATCCCAGAGGGCCTTATCGGTGGGCCGGTCCGAGGCGCCGGTGCCCAGCTGGTCGAAGGCAATGACTCGCAGCCCATGCTCCTTGAGCCAGCCATGGCTGTCGCGAAGGTAATCGCAGGGCAGTCCCGGACCGCCATTGAGGCACAGCAGCACCTCATCGCCTTCGCCAAACCCATAGGCCACCACCTTGTGGCCATCGACCTGCACTTCATATCGCTGGTCCGGCTCTACTTCACGCCACATCCTTGTTCTCCATCTGGTCAATGCCCTTTTGGCGCAACCTTACCGAGGAAGCCGTACGTCCATAACCTAGTATTTCCTATAGGTTTGGTCTGGCAGTCCTTTGTCCGGGCGTGGCATTCTACCGGCCCAATTTCAGGATTGAAATTGCCAAGGGAGCTGAATGGATGCAGACCAAGCTGTCTGATTTCAATGCCCGTCTCATGTCCGGCAGGAGCCTGGACGAACAGATGGACAACGTATTGCGCATGGCCCAGGCGCTGGGCTTCGATACCCTGGTCTACGACTACAGTCCGGTACCGCTGGACCATGAGGGAATATTGCTCACCCCTTCGGTGGTCAGGCTGCGCAACACCCCCCGTGACTGGCAATCGCTCTGGTGCCAGGAAGGTTTCTATCAGATCGATCCCGTCCAGCATGTGGCGATCAACGCCGTTTCCCCTTTTGCCTGGTCCTATCGCCCGGACGACGAGACCGTGCTGCAATCGTTCATCGGGAAAAACCATGCCCCCGTGGTGGACTACCTGCACGACTCGCAAATGACCTGCGGGGTGACCGTGCCGATTCACTTGCCCAAGGGCGGCTTTGCCACGCTCACGGGCCTGAGATCGGACGGTAATGGCGACCCGCTGCAGGATGCCCGCCAGACCCTCGGCGACTTCACGCTGATTTCCCACGCCTTGCAGGAAGCCGCCTTCCCGTTGCTGGAAAAAGAATCCGGCACCAGCCCGGTCCACCTGACCAAGCGCGAACGCGAGTGCCTGCGATTCGCCGCCGATGGCCTGACCGCAGCCGAGATTGCCAAACGCCTGAACCGTTCCTTGGCCACCATCACCCTCCACCTGACCTCGGCCATGCACAAGCTGGGGGCCAAGAACCGTGTCCAGGCCGTGGTCAGGGCCGTGCACTACCGGCTGCTCGACAACTGAAGCCCGGCAAAACCTATCTGTTTCTCTAGTTATTCCCGGGACGCCGCCCCGGTATCGTGTGTTGCAGGGTTTTTCAGAGAGCGGCAAGAAATGGAACTTCTGGCAACACGCGAAGGCTTTGCACCTTTTGGTCCCTACCAGACCTGGTATCGCATCACCGGCGACCTGGACAGCGGCCATACACCGTTGGTGGTCATACATGGCGGCCCAGGCTGCACACATGACTACCTCGATGCCTTCAAGGACATCGCCAGCAGCGGCCGCCCGGTGATCCACTACGACCAGCTGGGCAACGGCCACTCGACCCACCTGCCGGAAAAGGACCCTGCGTTCTGGAACCTGCAGCTATTCCTCGAGGAACTGGACAACCTGCTGGACCACCTGCGCATCAGCAACGACTACACACTGCTGGGGCAATCCTGGGGCGGCATGCTGGCCAGTGCCCATGCGGCCCGGCAGCCGGCCGGCCTGCGCGCGCTGATCGTCGCCAACTCCCCGGCGGACATGCGCACCTGGGTCGAGGAAGCCAATCGCCTGCGCCAGCTCCTGCCAGAGGACGTGCAGCAGACGCTGCTCGAGCACGAGCGGGTAGGCCACTACGGGGCCGCCGAATACCTTGCCGCATCACGGGTGTTCTACGACCGCCATGTGTGCCGGATCAGCCCCTGGCCGGACGAAGTGGCGCGCACCTTCGCCCAGGTCGATGCCGATCCGACCGTCTACCACGCCATGACCGGCCCCAACGAATTCCACATCATCGGCAACACCAGGGACCTGTCCATCGTCGATGGCCTGCATCGGATCAAGGTGCCGACCCTGTTGATTTCCGGGCGCCACGACGAAGCCACGCCAACCGTGGTCAAGCCGTTCCTGGACCACGTCCCGGATATTCGCTGGGCGCTGTTCGAAGCCTCCAGCCACATGCCCCACATCGAGGAACGCATGGCCTGCATGGGCACCGTGGTGAAATTCCTCGACGAATCCCTGGCCCGCTGACCTCCTCCCTCGTCCCAGGCCTTTCCCGGGCCTGGGCCAGCAGGCGCCGGGCTCAGCGCTCGGACATCACCACCATCACCTCGGCGTCTTCCGCGCCTTCGGCCAGGTAGATATGGCCGATGCTGCTGTTGAAGTAGGCGGTTTCCTGCGGCCCGATGCTCACCTGCTCCCCCGTCTCGAACTGGATGCGCACCCGCCCGGACAGCACCAGGGCGAACTCCTGCCCGGGGTGGCGGATGTAGTCCTCGAACTGCTGCAACTCACGGGCGAAGATCCGCGCATACATGGGCGTCATGTTGCGCCCGGGGAAATCACCGGCCATGGGGTGGTAGTCATAGTTGCCGGTGCTGTAGCCCGGGGCGTCGGCGATGGTGGTACTGACCACCGTGGGCTGTACTGCCCGACTGGCCATGGCCGACGGGGCAAACAGCTGGGCGATGTCGACACCCAGGGCCCGGGCCGCCGCCGCAAGCTTCTCGTAACTCACCGAAACCTGGGCCAGCTCCATTTTCGACAAGGTCGACAGTGCCACGCCGGAACGCTCCGAGAGCTGCTTGAGGGTCAGTTTCTGCGCCTTGCGGATGCTGCGCAGGCGCGCGCCGACCTGGGTCCGGTCGGTCAGTGGATGGGCGGGGGAGCACGAGGCGGGCTGGGCTCGGTCGGCACTCATGGAGACTCTCTGTCTGGCGGATAAGGACTGCCGCGACAGGAGCCGGGGCCAATGGCGAAATATTACCCCATGATCTCCTGTTGACTGGAAAATTCTCATATCTTAGATTTCTCGTATGAGAGAATTTTCTCGCAACCCTTTCCGGACAATGAAGGTAGTTCGCCATGCACGACACCCAATGCTTCGATTTCGTCATCATCGGCGGCGGTATTGCCGGAGCCTCCCTGGCCTACCGCCTGGCCGGCCAGGCCAGCGTGCTGGTGCTGGAACGCGAATCGCAGCCGGGCTACCACGCTACCGGGCGCTCGGCGGCGATGTTCATGGAGGCCTACGGCACACCGCAGATCCAGGCCCTGACCCGCGCCAGCCGGGCCTTCTATCAACGGCCTCCGGAAGGCTTCAGCGAGCACCCGTTGCTCGAACCCCGGGGCTGCCTGTACGTCGCCAATCACGAACAGCTGGAGCAACTGCAGCAGACCTACGACGAAACCCGCGCCCGTTCGGCCAATGTGCGCCTGATCGATGCCGACCAGGCCCGGGCCCTGGTGCCCTGCCTGCGCCCCGAAGCCACCGCTGGCGCCATGCTCGAAACCGCCGCCCAGGACCTGGATGTGCACGCCCTGCACCAGGGCTACCTGCGGGCCATGCGCCGCTCCGGCGGAACCTTGCAGTGCGACGCCGAGATCGTCGAAGCCCTGCGTGAAGACCGTCATTGGCACCTCAGGCTCAAGGATGGCCGCCAGGTACAGGCCCGCAGCCTGGTGAACGCCGCTGGCGCCTGGGCCGACGAAGTGGCCCGGTTGTGCGGCGTAGCCCCCATTGGCCTGCAACCCTGCCGGCGTAGCGCCTTCACCTTCGAAGGCCCGCAAGACACCGACTTCAGCCGCTGGCCGGCGGTGATCGGCATCGATGAAAGTTTCTACTTCAAGCCCGACGCCGGCCAGTTGCTTGGCTCCCCGGCCAATGCCGATCCGGTGCCGCCCCAGGACGTGATGCCCGAGGAGCTGGACATCGCCACCGGCATCTATCACATCGAGAACGCCACCTCCCTGAGCATCCGCCGCCCGCGCCACAGCTGGGCCGGCCTGCGCTCCTTCGTCGCCGACGGCGACCTGGTGGTGGGCTGGGACGACGAATGCGAAGGCTTCTTCTGGCTCGCCGCCCAGGGCGGCTACGGTATCCAGTCGGCGGCCGGCGTCTCGCAACTGGCCAGTGCCCTGCTGCTGGGGCAACCGGTCCCCGAAGAGCTGTTGAGCCAAGGCGTCGATCCACAGCACCTGGCCCCTGCACGCTTGCGTTAATCCACCCCAGTCCACGAGGAAAGCCCCATGTCCAACGAAATCCAGCGTTACCCCAGCTCCCTGCCCCTGCCCTTCTCCAGGGCGATCCGGGTCGGCGGCTTCCTGTTTCTCTCCGGGCAGATCCCCATGAGCGCCGAAGGCGAAGTGGTACATGGCGATATTCGCGTGCAGACCGACGCGGCCATGCAGCGCATTGGCGACACCCTGACCGAGTGCGGCGCCAGCTTTGACCAGGTGGTGAAAAGCACCGTCTGGATCACCGACATGCAGCACTTCGCCGGCTTCAACGAGGTGTACCAGGGCTACTTCAAGAACGGTTTCCCGGTGCGTTCCACCGTCGCCGCGCAACTGGCGCTGGGCGTGGACGTAGAGATCGAAGTCCAGGTCTGGGTCGGGGATAACTGAGCCACCCGCCCAACCTTCAAGTGCGATGCCCAGGATGACCACGGCCCTCCAGCGCCGTGGCGTCCTCCTTACATAACAAGAACAATCCGAGGCCAATCGTCATGAAAGAAAGTCTGAAAATCGCCGGCGCCTTCGTCGGCGTAATTGTTGGGGCGGGGTTCGCCTCCGGTCGTGAACTGCTGCTGATGTTCGTCGATTTCGGTGTCTGGGGCCTGCTTGGCGCCGTGGTCAGTGCTGCGCTGTTCACCTTCCTCGGCATGGCCCTGGCCAGCCTGGGCAGCCGCCTGCGAGCCGCTTCGCATAAAGACGTGGTGCATGCCCTCTGCGGCCGGCGCCTGGGCACCCTGGTGGACTTGATGATCACCTTTTTCATGTTCGCCGTGACCGTGGTCATGCTCGCCGGTGGCGGCGCCCTACTGGAGCAGCAGTTCGGCATCCCGGCCATCACCGGCAGCGTGCTGGTGACCCTGGTGGTGGTGGCCATCGTTTGCCTCGACGTGCACAAGGTGATCGGCATGATCGGCGCGGTGACCCCGTTCCTGATCGTCACCGCCGTGGGTATCGCCCTGTACGGCGCCGCGACCCGCCACCTGGACTTCCAGCAACTCGACCAACTGGCCGGCCAGCAGCAGGCCGGTGCCAGTCACTGGCTGCTGGGCGCCCTGCTCTATGTCTCCTACAACATCGTCGCCGGAGTACCGATCCTGGCCATCATGGGCGGTGCGGCCAAGGGCGAGAAACAGGCGATGTGGGGCGGCATCCTCGGTGGTGCGATGCTGGGTCTGTTGATGCTGGTGATGAGTCTCGGCCTGTTGTCACGCCTGGACAGCGTGGCGGAGCTGCCGATGCCGATGCTGTCGATCGCCAGCGAAGTCTCGCCGACCCTCGGCCTGCTGATGGCGCTGATCATCTTCTGCATGATCCTCAATACCGCCGTGGGCACCCTGTACTCCTTCTCCGCCCGGCTGCTGCCCGCCGGCACCCGGCAGTTCCGCATCGGCTCGATCCTGGCCGGGGCCCTGGCCTTCGTCGGCAGCCTGGTGGGCTTCATCAGCCTGGTGGGCCAGGTCTACCCGTTCTTCGGCTACCTGGGCTTCCTGCTGATCGCCGCCGTGATCATCGGCTGGCTGCGCCCACGGCGACTGGCGCTGGCGTAGACGCAAGCGCGCCGACAAGCGGCCGGTGATCCTATCGGTCGCGGCCGCCTGGGCCGCGACTACAGCCCGACTCGACGCCCAATGCCAACCAGCCAAGGAACCTGTAGGAGCGAGGCTTGCCCGCGCTGGACCTCAGAGCGCCGGGTTTACCCTGTAAACACGCGCTATCGCTAACGACCCTCGTGAGCAATCGAGCGTCGACCGGCTGCTCCTACAGGGAATCACCTCGCTTGACTGACTGGCATCAGGCGTCGCTGGCCTGGCCAAGCCGACGCCAGCTCTTGTCCCACTTGGTCACCTTGTCCTCGGCATCCTTTTGCGCGGGGCGGAACACCCGCTGGTAACGCACCCCCTCCAGCTCGACGACATCCCGACTGCGGGCGTTGGGGAACTGCGCATCCAGCGCTTGCCAGGCGTGCTCCTCTTCGCTCAGTGGCAGCACCCCCAGGGCCTTCAAACGCCCTTCGATCAGCAGCACCTGGGCCTGGCGTCTTTGCAGCTCATGCTGGACGTCTCTATCGGACAACCGCTGCACACTGGCCCCCAGGCATTCGAGCAACTCTTCCCTGGCCCATTGCAGGTCATGCTCGGAGAACTCACTCAGGTAGTTCTCCCGCTCCAGGATCTGCAGCCCTTCCTGGTCCGTGAGCCGGCGGCTGTTGATCAAGGCATAGGCATAGGCGCCGGTCGGGCAGGCTCCACCTTCGTTGGTGGCGATACAGCGCAAGCGAATGTCATTGATCCGCCTGGGGTAGAAGAACTCGAACAGCTCGTCGAACTCTTGCTGCTTGAGCGCTTCCATGTGGCTGGAACACAGCCCGGCGCCCTCGGGAAAGTCCACCTCGGTGATATAGCCTCGCTCGCTCAACGCATCCACCAAGGCAGAAAAATCGATATCTCCCGTCAGGACCCTGGCCTTGAGATAACCGGAAAAGTTGAAATCGTCGGGATACATAGGCTCTCCAGTCCGTAGGGCGATCTGTTGTGTTCAGTGTCAGTGCCGATCACGGCATTGCACCAGAGGCCGTTGAGTACGATCAACCCTCTGCGCCCATGATCCAGGTGCTGGTGCAGGCACCGATGGCCAAGCCCCACTACCGCATCGAGATCATGGTGATCGCCGCGCAGCAGGCCTGAACCGGCAACGGGCGCCGCAGGCACCCGTTGCTTCCCTGTACCGCGCGCCTCAGCCCTCGACAGGCTCGGCGCCCAGGGCATGTACCGGGCCGCCGGCCAGCTTGCGCAGGGTGACGTAGAACACCGGGGTCAGGAACAAGCCCAGCAGCGTCACCCCGAGCATGCCGAAGAACACCGTGATCCCGGTGGCGGCGCGGATTTCGCTACCGGCGCCCGTGCCGATCAGCAGCGGCACCGCCCCGGCGATAAAGGCCACCGAGGTCATGACGATCGGCCGCAGACGCAGGCGACAGGCCTCCAGCGCCGCCTCGACAGTGCCCCGGCCCTGGGCCTCCAGCTCCCTTGCGAACTCGACGATCAGGATCGCGTTCTTGCACGCCAGGCCCATCAGTACCACCAGCCCGACCTGGACGAACACGTTGTTGTCGCCGCCACTGAGCCAGACCCCGCTCAGCGCCGCCAGCATGCACACCGGCACGATCAGGATCACCGCCAGGGGCAGGGTCCAGCTTTCATAGAGCGCCGCCAGCACCAGGAACACCAGCATCACCGCCAGGGGGAAGACCACCAGGGCCGCATGGCTCTGGGTCACCTGTTGATAACTCAGGTCGGTCCACTCCAGGACGATGCCCTTGGGCAGTACCCGGTCGGCGATCTCCTGCAACTTGGCCAGGGCCTGGGCCGAAGACAGCTGCTTGGGATCGGCATCGCCGATCATTCCCGCCGCGGGGTAGCCGTTGTAGCGCACCACCGGGTCCGGGCCGAAGGTATGGGTGACGGTGATCATCGCCGCCAGCGGCACCATCTCGCCGCGGTCGTTGCGTACCCGCAAGGCGCCGATATCCTCGGCGCTCTGGCGATAGCGGCTGTCGGCCTGGGCCATCACCCGGTACACCCGCCCGAACAGGTTGAAGTCGTTGACGTAGGCCGAACCCAGGTAGACCTGCAAGGTGTTGAACACATCGCTCAGGGCCACGCCCTGGGCCTTGGCCTTGACCCGATCCACCTGCACCTCCAATTGCGGGATGTTGGCCTGGTAGGAACTCACCGGAAAGCTCATGCCCGGCGTCTGCGCCACCGCCGCCTGGAAGGCGCTGATCGCCCCTTGCAGGGCACCGTAGCCCAGGCCTTCGCGGTCCTCCAGGTACAGGGCATAACCCGAACCATTGCCCAGGCCCTGGATCGGCGGCGGCAGCAGGGCGTAGGCAAAACCCTCGTGTACTTGCGACAGCTTGGCATTGAGTTCGGCATTGATCTGCGCCGCACTGCGGGTGCGTTGATCGAACGGCTTGAGGATGATGTAGGCCGCCATGACGTTGGGGGTGTTCGTTCCCTGCAAGGCATTGAGGCCACTGAAGGCTGGCGCCGTCTCGACGCCCTCGACCCCCAGGGCCGTCTCGATGACCTTGCGCGTCAGCTCATCGGTGCGCGCCAGGGAGGAGCCCTCGGGCAGCTTGGTACCGGCGAACAGGTAGAGCTTGTCCTGGGTCGGAATGAACCCGCCGGGCACGATCTGGAACAGCCAGACCGTGGCGACCAGCAGCAGGCCGTAGACCGCGAAGACGCTGCCACGATGGCGCAGGATTCCGGTGACCGAGCCCTGGTAGCGTTCCGAGCTGCGATTGAAGAAACGGTTGAACACCCGGAAGAAGCCGCCCAGCAGGCGCTGGATAAAACGCTCCAGGGGGTCCTTGGCGGCATCGTGGGGCTTGAGCAGCTTGGCCGCTAGCGCCGGCGACAGGGTCAGCGAGTTGATCGCCGAGATCACCGTGGAGATGGCGATGGTCACCGCGAACTGCTTGTAGAACTGCCCCGTGACGCCCGAGAGGAAGGCCATGGGCACGAACACCGCGCACAGCACCAGGGCGATGGCGATGATCGGCCCGGAGACTTCCTTCATCGCCCGATGCGCGGCCTCCCGCGGGCGCAGGCCCTGGGCGATGAAGCGCTCGACGTTCTCCACCACCACGATGGCATCGTCCACCACGATGCCGATGGCCAGCACCATGCCGAACAGGGTCAGGGTGTTGATCGAATACCCCAGCAGGTAGAGCCAGGCGAACGTGCCGACGATCGACACCGGCACCGCCAGCAGTGGGATGATCGAGGCCCGCCAGGTCTGCAGGAACACGATCACCACCAGCACCACCAGGATCACGGCTTCGATCAGGGTGTGCTGCACGGAGGCGATGGATTCGCGAACGAACACCGTCGGGTCCCAGACCGCCTTGTAGGCGACGTCCTCGGGGAAGTTCTGCGCCAGCTCGTCGAACTTGGCGTAGACCGCATCGGCCACCTGTAGGGCGTTGGCCCCGGGCAGCAGGAAGATCCCCACCGTGGCCTGCTCCTTGCCATCCAGGGAGGCACGCAGGGTGTAGTCGCCGGCCCCCAGTTCGATGCGTGCCACATCGGCCAGGCGCACCACCTGGCCGTCCTTGCCGGACTTGAGCACGATATCGCCGAACTCCTGCTCGCTGTGCAAGCGCCCGCGCACGTTGATCGACACCAGGAAGTCGGCGGTCTGCGGCGAAGGCTCGGCGCCCAACTGGCCCGCCGAGACCTGCACGTTCTGCTCGCGCACCGCCCCCAGCACATCGGCCGCCGTCAGGCCCCGGGTCGCCAGGGCGTCGGGGTCCAGCCACAGGCGCATGGCGTAGTCGCCAGAACCGTAGACCCCGACATCACCGATGCCGGGTAAACGCGACAGGGCATCCTTGACGTGCAGGATCAGGTAGTTGCGCAGGTACAGGGAGTCGTACTGGCCTTCCTTGGAGTACAGGCTGACGTACATCAGCGGGGTCGGCGACTGCTTCTGGGTGGTGACGCCGTATTGCCGCACCTCCTCCGGCAACCTCGACAACGCCTGGCTGACGCGGTTCTGCACCCGTACCGCGGCGGCATCCGGATCGATGCCCGGGTTGAAGGTCACGGTCAGGGCCAGGGTGCCGTTGGAACCGGCCACCGATTTCATGTACATGATGCCTTCGACGCCGTTGATCGCCTCCTCCAGGGGCACCGCCACCGACTCGGCGATTTCCTTGGGGTTGGCACCGGGGTAGGTCGCCCGGACCATGACGCTGGGTGGCACCACCTCGGGGTATTCCCCCGACGGCAGCAACGGGATCGAGATCAACCCCAGGGCAAAAATGATGATCGACAAGACAATGGCAAAGATCGGCCGGTCGATGAAGAACTTCGAGAAATCCATGTTCCGTCTCCGTCAATGGGCCGACAACGCCGGTGCATCAGGGCTCAATGGCGACTTGGCGGCAGCCGGCGCCACCTCCTTGGGCCGGATCGGCATGCCCGGGTAGAAGATCTTCTGCGCGCCGCTGACCACCACCTGGTCACCGACGGCCAGGCCCGACTCGATCACTCGCTGGCCATCGAGCAGGCGACCGAGGGTCACGTCCTTGCGCAGCGCCTTGTCTTGCGGGCCCAACACATAGACGTACTTGCGGTTCTGGTCGGTCAGGATCGCGCGATCGTCCACCAGCAATGCCTGGGTTTCCCCGGCCCCCTCCAGGCGTACCCGGGCATAGAGCCCAGGGGTCAGCTTGCCATCGGGGTTGGGCAGGACCGCCCGGGCGCGGATGGTGCCGGTGGTGGCGTCGACCCGGTTGTCCAGGAAGTCCACTTTGCCGGTATGGGGAAAGCTCTCGCGCTGGCTGGCCAGACCGACCCGCACCTGATGGGCAATGCCCGGGCGGGCGCCAGCTGCGGCCTGCTCGCTGTAGCGCAGGAAACTGTGCTCGTCGGCATCGAAGTAGACATACACCGGGTCCTGGGAAACCACCGTGGTCAATATCGTCTGATCGGCCTGGGCCAGGTTGCCGGCGGTGATCTGCGCCCGTCCGGCGCGTCCGTCGAACGGCGCCCGGACCTGGGTGAACCCCAGGTTAAGCCGGGCCATGGCGACGTCGGCGATGGCTGCGTTCACCTGTGCCGTTCCCTGGCCCAGGGAGGCGCTGCGAATATCGCTCTCTTCGCGGGAGATCGCCGCCTGTTTGACCAGCGCCTGGCCGCGCAGGTCCTGGGCCTTGGCCAGGCGCAGCGAGGCCTGGGCCTGTTGCAAACGCGCCTCGGCACTGGCCAGGGCCTCGCGATAGGGACGCGGATCGATCTCGAACAGCACCTGGCCCCGGCGCACTTGCTCGCCATCGCGGAACGCCACGCGATCGACGTAACCGCTGACCCGAGGCCGCAAGTCGACACTGTCCACCGCACTGATCCGGCCATTGAACTGATCCCACTCACGGATGCTGCGCAAGGCCAGGGTACTGACCTCCACTTCCGGAGCCTGCGCCGCCGGGGGCGCCTGGGTTTCACCACAGGCCGCCAAGGCCAGGACCACGCCGTACAACGCGACACCTCGCGACACACCACGGGCTCGAAAGAGAACTCGCTGGGCTGAATTCACGGACATGCACTCCCCGACAATCGAACGTTGATTTTTCAGTCGGCACGGTACAAGTTAAAGTGAACTTTAAGTAAAGCCCTCGATGGAGCAATCATGTATTCCCAAGGCGAGCCGCACCTGACCATTACCGAGATCGCCCGACGCAGTGGGGTCAATGCGTCGGCCTTGCGCTTCTACGAGTCCCGCGGGCTGATCAGTTCGGCCCGCGCCGGGAGCGGCCACCGCCGCTACCCTCGCTCGGTACTGCGCCGCGTGGCCTATATCGTGTTCGCCCAGCGCGTGGGGTTTTCCCTGGAGGAAATCAGCGAGCAGCTCAACGGCCTGCCCAACAACCACGCCCCCATGGGCCAGGACTGGCAGCGCCTGTCCGCCACCTGGAAAGCCCGGGTGCAACAACGCATCGCCGAGCTGGAACGGCTGAACATGAGCCTGGAGGAATGCATCGGCTGCGGCTGCATGTCCATGGACCATTGCAAGATGAACAACCCGGGGGACATCTACTCGCGCAACGGCTGCGGCGCCCGGCGCTGGATCGGCGACGAGAAGATCGATGTGGAGGAACTGCGGGGGGAAGCTTGAGAAAAGCCAGGAGCCGGATTTAAGGGGGAAAGAGCGATTCGAACACTCGCCACCCCACTCATGAGCCCCCCTTCCTGCATTCCTGACTTCTACGAACAAATGTATTGAGCATACCTGCCTGTTTCCCCCAGGCTGCGCCACGTACCTTGGCCCCACTGCAACTTGCCAAGGACTTTCCCATGTTCAATCGTTTGATCCTGCCCTTCACCCTGCTGTTTTCCATCGGTGCGGCCCATGCCGCCGATACCCAGAAGTGGTACCCCTCCAAATATGGCGCGCAAGACGAGATCGGCGCGGTCAACCTGCTGGATGCCCAGTCGGTGCTCGATGCCGCGAAGCTGATCAAGACCGGCAAGACCTACCCGCTGGCAGTGCCCATCGACAAGAACCTGCCGGCCTTCCGCCATCGCAGCTTCCACCTGACCAACGTGCAACCCGGCGAAGCCGGCGGCACCTCCCTGGGCCCCAACAAGTTCACCTTCAACGATGAACTGGTAGTGGGCTGGACCGGGGTCGGCACCCAACTCAACGGTATCGGCCATATCGGTATCGACAACGTCTACTACAACGGCAATCGCGCGGCGGACTTCGTCAGCGTCGAGGGCGTGAAGAAGCTCGGTATCGAGAAGGTACCGCCGATCGTGACCCGGGGCGTGGTGCTGGACATGACCGCCGTCTACGGCAAGGCCATCGTCCCGGAGAAGACCGAATTCACCGTCGCCGATATCCAGAAGGCCCTGGACTTGCAAGGCATCAGCATCCGCAAGGGTGACGTGGTGCTGTTCAACACCGGCTGGCTGGAGCTGATCGGCAAGGACAACCAGAAATTCCTCGCGGTCGAGCCCGGCATCGGCATGGAGGCAGCCAAATGGCTGGTGGACAAGCAGATCGTGGCCTTCGGCGGCGACACCTGGGCCTCGGAAATCTACCCGGCCAAAGATGGCCAGGAGTTCCCGGTCAACCAGTACATGCTGGCCAAGAACGGTATCTACAACCTGGAGCTGATCGACAGCCGCGCCCTGGTGCGGGACAAGGCCTGGGAGTTCATGTTCGTCCTCGGCCAACCGCTGTACAAAGGCTCGACCCAGGTCAACATCAACCCGGTAGCGATCCACTGATCGGCTGATCCAGACCTGAAAAAGCCGCGGACCTCCCTGGAGGCCGCGGCTTTTTTTGTAGCCACGTCTTAAAGCGGGCGCTCCATGATCAGCGTCCGCTCCTCGCCGTCGAGCTGCTCGCGCACCGTGCGAAACCCCAGGCGCGCATAAAATCCTTCGGCAGTGATCGAGGCCGGGACGATCAGCGACTGCTCGCCAGACTCCCTGGCCGCTTGCTGCAAAGCCAGCATCAAGCATCGGCCGATGCCTCGCCCCTGCCATGCCGGGTCGACGAACATCGTGCGTACCGCACGCCCATCCAGGCTCGCAGTGCCCAGCAGGGCGCCATCGACCAAGGCCACGAACATCCGCCGACTCTGCATCAGGTGCAGTACCCCATCCGCAGTGAAGCTGGCCTTGACCCGCTCGATCACACTGGCCGGGTAATCCTGGGCATTGCTGGTGAGCAAGGCTGCCAGGATCACCTGGCTGATCCGCGTTGCATCGGCCGCTTCGGCCTTCCGTACCTGACACTGCATGAGCGCTCCCTGCCTGCTCCTGGCCAAAGGTCCAAAATACGTTCTGCAGCGATGGCTGCCAAGCCGCTAGGGCAGCTTGAACACCAGGCAGGGATTATCGTTCAGGCGCCCCTCGTACACCGGTTGCAGGTGCTCCAGCGAAGTCCCCTGGAGCAGTCCTCGCTCCTTGCGCGCCACGATCACCCAAGCGCCATGCGGCAGCTCATCCAGCTGTTCCGGCGCGTCGCCACTGACAAACAACGGCCGCTCGTCATAGTCCAGGTTCATCATGTAGCGCACCGCCCAGGTGTCCTGGCCGAGCTTGAAGAACACCAGCGCACCTGGCTGCTGTGCACGCAAGCGCTCGACCTGGGAGACGAAGCCCTGGGTATCGAACTGCAAATCCTTGGCCGGGTCCACCACCGTCACCAGCAATAGCCATTGCGCCGCCAGCGCCAGGCCGCTGAGCAGCACCAGGCGCCTGCCCAGGTCCGCTGCGGTGCGCCGCCAGTGGTACAACACCAGCGCTTGCAGCAAGGCGAAGATCACGATCAACAGCGGCATCGACACCGGTGGCCAGTAGCCGTGTTTGCCCCAGCTGTGGCGCAGGATGAACAGCACCACGATGCACAACCCCGGCAACAGGGCCACCAGCCATTGATAGCCCTTGCCCAACCTGGCCATCCACCCCTTGGCATTGAGCAGGCCGTAGGCCGCCACGGCAGCGAACATCGGCACCATGGGCAGGATGTAATAGGCGCGCTTGAAGTTCGGTACGGAAAGCCCGAACAGGATCATCAGGCCACAGGCCCCAAGACGCAGGACCAGTTGCAGCTGCGCATCGACATGGCGTCGTGCCCACTGGCGCCGTAGAACCCAGAGCGTGGCCAGGGCCAATGGCACTACCGGGAAGTAGCGGTACAGCGATAGCTGGAAGTAGAAGTAGAACGGCTCACCGCTCTCATCCAGGCGCCCCCTCACCTGCATGTCATAGACCTGCTGGACAAAACCGTCGCCGCCACTGATGTAGGCGAGCTTCATCAACAACCACCAGCAACCGGCCAGCAGCACCAACCCCGCCATGCCGTAACCCACGACGCGCATGAACATCGCCTTGCGCGCTTGAGGCGTTCGAACATCGCCCAGCAGCCAATAGAAACAGGCCACGCCACAGACCTCCACCACCCCCAGGGGGCCACGAATGGCGAAGGCCAGCACCATCAGCGGCAGTACGGCCCACTGGCGCAGCCGCGAGCCAAGCTGCTCACCGCTGTGCAACAAATAGAAGCTGCCCAGGCACAACAGCGACACCATCTGGTCCAGGCAAACCGAACGTGACTTGTCCAGCAACTGGCTGGTCAGGGCCGTGAGCAAAACCGCCAGCAAGGCCCAGGTTCGCCCCATTGGCGCCAGCAGGCGGTACAACAACGCCAGGACCCCGGCCGACGCCAAGGCCGTGGGCAGCACATTGGCCAGGTGATTGGGCGCCCCGAAAGCCTGGGCAAACAGATAGCTGAAAAACGTCGCAGTGCCGGGGTAATCCGGGTAGGGCTGGCCATAGGTGGTGGGAAACAGGCTGGCGCCATGACGGAACATTTCCTGCAGGAACAGCGCCCAGCGGCCATCGAACCCCTGGGGTTGCTCGTCCCAGATGCCCCAGGTAAACAGCACCAGGGCCACCAGGTACACAGCCCAGGCCTGGGCCACGAAACGATTTTCTCGAAGCATCTTCGCTCTACCAGAAAGTGCCGTTCCAAAGACCCGGCGGAAGGCTGGCAATGTTGCAGGAGCGATCACTGAACGATGCCTGAACGAGGCTTGAAAAAACCTCCTCGCCCACTTATCGCCACACACCCCCAAACCGCCAGCGCACCTGGCCCACCAACAACGCCAGCAGCACCAGGAGCATGGACAGCCCGTCGTCGAGCGTCACCTGTTGCCCCAGCAACACTATCGAGCCTGCGGTACCGAACAGCGGAATCAGCAACGACAAGGGAGCCACTCGGGACACCGGGTACTCGCGCAATAGCAGGTTCCAGCCCCAGTAACAGAAATGCGTCGCGACATAGACCTGGAACAGCAGCGAAAAGATCGAAGTCCAGGAAATTTCTCCGACCAACTGCACGAAAGGAGCATTGCCGTGGCTCAGCCAGGTCAGCACCAGCAAGGGCAACGGGGCGAACAGGCTGGCCCAGACCACGAAGGCGAACACTTCCCGAACCCCGCAGCGCTTGATGATGACGTTGCCCAGGCTCCAGCTGAATGCACTGACCAACAGCAAGGCATAACCCAAGGTGGTGGCCTGCCCGGGACTGGCGCCGACGATCCGCAGCAAGCCCCAGGCCGCCAAGCCGGTGGCCAGCACCTGTGACAGGCGCAGGCGTTCGCCAAACAGCAGGACGCCCCAGCCCAGGGAGAAAAAGGCACTGAACTGGATCAACAGCGAAGCGGTTCCTGGAGCGACGCCCTGCTCGATGCCCAGGTTGATCAGAGCCCACATGGCCACGCCGAAAATCAAGCCATAGGCCACCAGCCAGCCCCAGGCCACCTGCGGACGCGGAATCAGGAACACCCAGGGCAGCGCTGCCAGGGTGAAGCGCAGCGCGGTGAGCAACAACGGATCGATATTGGCCAAACCGAGCTTGGTGACGGGAAAGTTGAGCCCCCATAGAGCTGTCACCAGCAAGGCCAGGAACAGGTGTTTGTTCTGCATATCGCACACTCCGGTAAAGACAGTCGCAGGTCATTCCCCGACCGGGAGCGAACTATCAACGTGTGCGGCCATGGCCCGCTTGTAGTATCAGGTCAGATTCAATTAAATTCGGGCCATGCACCCGACCGATATCGACCCCTACGAAAACACGCCTCGAGATGCCGTGGTGACCGCCACGCACTACCAGGACGGCCAACACTTTGGCGAGCATCGTCATCGACGCGGGCAGTTCGCCTACGCCGCCTCGGGAGTGATCAGCGTGTTCACCGAACAGGGCAACTGGGTCGTACCACCGCAACGGGCGATCTGGGTGCCGGCCGATGTCCCCCATGCCATGCAGATGAGCGGGCCGGTGCTGATGCTCAACACCTATGTACGGGTCCGTGCAGCCAACCGACTGGGCCTGCCTGGCCAGTGCCAGGTGCTGGAGGTGTCCGAACTGCTGCGCCAGTTGCTGATCCGTGCCGTGGACATTCCTCCCCGCTACGCCCCCCAGGGCATACAGGGTCAGTTGATGAACCTGCTCCTGCATGAGATTGGCGCCATGGTCGCCCTGCCGCTCAACGCACCACTGCCCGCCGAACCGCGCCTGATGAAGGCCTGTCGTGCCTTGCTGGAACAGCCATCACTGGAATGGACGATCGATGAGATGGCCCGGCGGGCCGGCATGAGCCGACGCACGTTCACCCGCCTGTTTCGCCAGCAGACAGGGGTCAGCTTCGTCCAATGGCGCCAGCAGGCCTGCCTGCTGGCGGCGGTGGTCCGCCTGGGCAATGGCCAGCCCGTGACCCGGGTGGCCACGGACCTGGGCTACAGCAGTCCAAGCGCCTTCAGTGGCGTGTTTCGCAAGGTATTGGGACAGGCGCCCAGCCGCTATTTCGCCCAGGCAAGGGACTGAGGGACAACGGCCCGGCAGATTGCCCGCCAGGCCGAAACGAGCGTCCCCCGGATTACAGGAACACCGCGGACAACATTCCCAGCGCGCCCAGGCAGAAGCCGATCAGCGCACCGCGCCCGGGCATCTGCTGGAACAGCGCCCAGATCACCAGCGGCTCCAGGAGCAGCAGCGAAGTCACCGAGACCACGGTGACGATCCAGATATCCCCCACCGCCATGTACCCCAGCCAGTAGGCCGCCAGCAGGCAAAGCCCGCCCAGGCACATGATCAGCACCGGCACCAGCAGCCCGCAGCTCCCCGTGTTGCCGGCATGGGCCAGCCGCGCCACCACCACTTCACTGTAGATGGCGCAGAACTCGCCCAGCACCATCAGCCCTACAGCAGAAACTCCGAGTAATTCTTTGGACATGAAACAAACCCCTTCGTATTGAGAGCCCGATTTTTCAGCTCCCAGGCATTGATCGCTCCGTTGACGGAGCCGGCATGGCAATGCACAGGGGTGCGGGGCAACTCGGTTACGTTGAGGAACTTGATCATCTCCATCTCCTTGGCTGGGCGAAACCACAAGGCCCGCGACTGGGGCCGCGAGCCGTCACCTGTATAGAGTATTTCAGCGACAGCTGTCATCCACCGGCAAACGCTCCCACACAAAACACACACAAACTCCACCCAGCGCAGCGGTCGCCATCGATAACCTGGCCCGGTCATCAACTCCCGGAAAGGGACTCTTCCCATGCCCCAGAACTTCCCGGCCATTCGCAGCGTGCACCCCCTGGAATGGTTTGCCACTTACTTCATCGGCATTGCGGTGCTGGCCCTGACGGTCGTCCTGCTGGTAGCGATATTGATCCTGGCCAGCAGTAGCGAGCCGCTGTGGCAGACCCTCGCGGATATCTTTTCCATCGCCGTGCAGGCAATGCTGCTGATCATCGTGCTGGTCAGCATCCTGGCCGCCTTTCCTTGCGCGCTGTTCTTCTGGCTGGCCCAGCGCTTCGCCTGGCGCCATGTGCTGATCTACCTGTTCTGCGGAGTGCTGGGTTCCTTGCCGACGATGCCCGTGGTGGCGAGCCTGTTTTCGCCCGACTTTTTCACCGACGCCCCCGACGATGAAGCCCCAGCCACCAGCCTGCAAAGCTACCTGCCGATGCTGCCGCTGTTCGCCGGTTCAGGGGCTTTCCTCGGGGCAGTGTTCTGGTGGCGTACCGGGCGCCACCTGCGCTGACCGGTCAGTGACCGAGACCGGCATCGGGATCATGGGCCACCACCACCTTGCCGGGCTGGCCACCCTGCTCCACCTGCCCATGGGCCAAGAGCAGGTTGTCCACGGTAAAAGGGCTCAAGACCTCGCGCAGGGTGCAGCGGATAACACCCTGGTCCAGCAGCTGCGCCACGCGCTCCAGGATGCGATGTTGCTCGTGCATGTCCGGGGTCTGGAACAGCGCCCGGGTGAAGACCATCTCCCAATGCAAGGACACGCTCTTGCTCTTGAGCGGTACGGCATCGAAGGACTGGTGATCGTCGATCAGCGCGATATGCCCATGGGGCTCGATGATCTCCACCAGTTCGGCGAAGTGCTCTGCGGTGTGGGCCAGGGCAGCGACATGGGTCACGCCCGGCAGTTGCAACTGCGCCAGCTGCGGCACCAGCGGGCGGGAATGATCCAGCACATGCTGGGCTCCCAACTCCAGGCACCACTGGCGGCTGGAGGGCCGCGAAGCGGTGGCGATCACCGTCATGCCGGTCAACTTGCGCGCCAGCTGGATCAACACCGAGCCCACGCCACCAGCCCCGCCGAGGATCAGCAAGGTCCCCTGGCTGGCCAGATCGCCGGGCACCCGGGCCAAGCGCTCGAACAACAACTGCCAGGCCGTCAGCGAAGTCAGTGGCATCGCCGCCGCCTGGGCGAAGGACAGGCTCTTGGGCTTGTGTCCCACCAGGCGCTCGTCGACCCGATGCAACTGGGCATTGGCGCCATCGCGAGTGAAAGTCCCGGCATAGAACACCGTGTCGCCCGGTGCGAACAGGGTCACCGCACTGCCCACTGCACGCACCACCCCGCTGGCATCCCAACCCAGGACCTGCACGCTATCGGGCACCGCCACCAGTCCCGCCCGGACCTTGGTATCCAGCGGGTTGACCGATACCGCGCGCACCTCCACCAGCAAGTCATGGGGGTCGAGCGACGGTACTGGTCGTTGCTGCTCGAAAAGGGCCTGGGGATCGGTCAGATCCGACCCTGAAAGATAATGGATGACGTGCATTGCAAGGCTTTCCCGAAGACTCAAAGCGCACACTTAAATCCTTCATGCCCCACCCGCACAAGTACGGTACTTTTGCGTACCAGCTACGCAAAAGGGTCGTCAGACGATGAAGAACAAACACTACCAGGACATTCCCGGATGCCCGGTCGAGGTCACCCTGGACCTGATCGATGGACGCTGGAAAGGCGTGGTCCTGCACCAACTGCTCAACAATGACTACCTGCGCTTCAACGAGCTGCAACGTCGCCTGCCCGGGATTTCCCAGCGCCTGCTGACCAAACAGCTGCGTGACCTGGAGGCCGCCGGCCTGGTGCTGCGCACGGTGTACGCCGAAGTCCCGCCGCGGGTGGAATATCGCCTGAGCGAAGAAGGGCGATCGCTGCAGCCGGTGGTCGAGGCACTGTCTGCCTGGGGCCAGGGACGCATCGCCCGTCTGCAACAGGCCGCGAGCGCCTGAACACTGGAGCCTGCATGTCCTCCCACTTGTCCCAGCCACCCAGGTTCGCCATTTTCCAGGATTCGACCCTGTTGGGCTGGACCGCACTGGAGTCCAGCGATCCGCCAATGGGCGTCGCTTGCGGCCAGTTTTTCGTTACCCCGGCCTATGCCTCGGTCCAGGAACAGGTGCGGGCACGCAATGGCACAGACCAGAGCGACCTGCACCTGGTGGCCTATCACCTGGGCCAACCCTTGCCGGCCATGGCGGTCAGCATCCTGGACCTGCGCCAGGAATGCGGCGAGGACGCCATCGAAGTCAGCGTCCTGGGCATCGCCTACCCGCTCTACCAGCAACTGTTTCCCGAAGCGGTCGCCGCCTACGAACAGCAGGCGCTCGACTAGGCCAACGTCCCTGGCCCATGGAATACCGGCGGCAAAACCTCCTACTTATTCACAATTCGTTAAGACTTGCCTCCGTATACTCCGGGGCTTGCCCGCAGCATTTGCCTGCGCTCCGGATCTGGTGGCCCATAACCCATGTCACGACCTGCCCCGCTGTTGTTCCTACTCGCCTGCCTGCTGTTTTTCTTTGCCCTGGGCAATCACCAGCTACAAGGCTCCACCGAAGCCCGGGTTGCCGGGATCGCCATGCAGATGCATCTGGATGACGACTGGGTCACGCCGCGCCTGTTCGGCACACCATTTTTGGAGAAGCCGCCCCTGAGCCTGTGGCTCGACGCCAGTGCCATTCGCGCCTTTGGCGGCACGCCGCTGGCGGTACGCCTGGCCTCGGCCTTTGCCGGGCTGTTCAGCGTGATGCTGCTGTATGCCATGTTGCGGCGTTTCGGACGGCCCGCCGGGTTGGCGCTCATCGCCGGCTTGATGCTGGCGACCATGGCCAGTTACTGGAGCAACGTGCGGGGTGTGGGAGAGGATGCCCTGCTGAGCCTGGGAGTGACCCTGGCCCTGCTGGCGTTCTTCCAGGCTCATCGCCGCCAGGCCTCTGGACATCCGGCCCTGCTGGCCTGGCTGGCCTTTGCCGGCGGGATCGCTATCGCCACCCTGAGCAAGGGCATACTCGGCCTGGCGATGCCTGGGGTGGTGATCTTCACCTACCTGCTGGCCGACAGCCTGATCGACAAGCGCCTGGCCCTGGGTCACTGGCTGCGTCCTGCGCTGCTGACGCTGCTGGGGCTGGTGCCCCTGGCCATATGGCTCGCCGTGCTGTACCAGCGCGGTGGCATGCAGGCCCTGGGGGAAGTGTTATGGACCAACAGCGTTGGGCGCTTTGACGGCTCCTTCGTGGAGGCCGGGCACTATGAGCCCTTCTATTACTACCTGGCCAAGCTGCCCCAGGCGTTCCTGCCCTGGAACATCCTGGTCTACCTGGGCCTGTGGCATTTCCGCAAAAGCCTGGCGAACAATCGCTACCTGCTGTTCATGGTCATCTGGTTGCTGGCGCAATTCACCCTCCTGTGCCTGGCGTCGAGTAAACGCACGGTGTATCTGATGTCACTGACTCCGGCGGCGGCAGTGCTGGCAGCCGAATATGGTGCCGTGCTGTACCAGCGCCTGGCACAGCGGTCGGCCAGTACAGGTTTCTGGAGCGCATTGGGGCAAAGACGCAAAGGCCTGGTCACCACGGTCATGGCTCTGGTGATCGGTGCCTATCTGGTCAACGCCCAATGGGCCGCGCCAAGAGCCGACCGCGAACTGTCGTTCGTGCCGGTTACGGACCAGATCATGGCGTTGCAGGCCAGTGGTCATCAAATGGCGCTGTACCAGGCCAACGAGCGTATTGCCGGAGCCAGCGTGTTCTATACCCGGAGCCTGCTCAAGGACCTGCAGACAGAGGAACAGCTCATCGCATTCCTGCGTGATTCACCTGGACATATGGCCGTGTTGGGTGGCGCCGAGCCTCCCAAGCCGCCCTTGCAGGTGCAGAAGACCATGATGGTTGGGCGCCAGCCCTATTACTTCGTCACCCTGGCACCGGCCCACTGAGACGAAAAAAAACGGCACCTGGTACAGGTGCCGTTTTCATTGGCGAACAGGGTTCGCTCAAGGAGTCTTCAGCTTGACCACATCACCGGAAACCTTGGTGGTGTAGCCGCTCAGGACCCAGGCCCAGAACCAGTTTTCCTGGATCTGGGTATTGATCAGTGCGTCGCCGCCCTTGGCCTGGATCGCTGCGGTCTGGGCACGGACGAAACGATTGTTCTGCTGGATCGGGATCAGGCCGAACAACATGATGCCGGTAGCGCTCGCCTCACTGTGACCGATGACGGTGTACTGGCTGCTGTCCAGTTGCTGGGTTTTCATCGGGGTACCGGTGCAACCTGCGAGAACCAGGCCCAGGCAGGCCGAGGCAACGACTTTGCTGATGTGCTTCACAACGCAACTCCATGGAAAAACGCCGGGAACTCATTTCCCGGGCGCCGGCACTTTACTCGCGACCAAGGCAGATGACCATTGCGCTGTGCCAATCCTTTGAGCCTTTATTGCCCCCATCATCTCTCCCCGACAGGCCAACGATCACCGACCTGGTACATGCCACCGGATCAACGCAGCGGCCCCATCGCACGGGCACCGGCACACCAGCGCCACAACACCTTGTGTAATAAATAAGGGGGAGATTTCCCACTGAACAAAAGATGAGCCACCTCCTTAGGATCGAACCGGCCTTACCCATAATTCCAAGGAGGTACCAAATGGACGTGAAAGACCTCAGCCTCATCGATGTAAGCCAACTCCCCCACTCGCTCCAGGCCCTTATCGAGTGCATCGGCCTGGAAAACGCCTACCGCCTGACCTGCGAGTATGGCGGGCGTCCCAAGTACATTCCCAAGCATGCCGAACGCACCACGCTGGCGCTGATCCTGCCCGCCGATGCCCTCGGTGCCCTGATCGAACGCTTCGCCGGGCTGGCGCTGGAGATTCCCAAGGCTGACCACTTCTGCCGGCAGATCCGCAACCAGCACATCCAGCTGGAAAGCATGGGGGGCATTTCCCGCAGCGTGCTGGCGGACAAGTACGGTCTGAGCCTCAGGCAAATCGGCAATATCCGCCGCCTGGATGCCAATCCTTCCCGTTAATCGAACGCCAGCATCCAGGACGTGCTCGGGGGAGTCAGAGCACGTCCTGTCCATAAGCCCACCAGGAATCAGGCCAGGGCCACTGCAGATCGACGATTTCAGGGCTTGAGGTTCACCGAGCGCCAGTCGCTGGCCTCGATCAACCCGAGCATCTTCGGGGTGCCGTTGAGGGTGTCGGTGGAAACGAACATGGCCGCGCCGTAGCCCAAGGTCGGAGTCGACAGGTTCAGGTCCTTGTCCATTTGCGTCATGCATTCGCTGTGGGTTACCAGCACCAGGTTGCGCCCGGCAACCTTATGCGCCAGCGCATCGCGCAGCATGCTGCCCCGGCAGTTGAACAACCAGTTGTCACCGCTGCTGACCTTGCTGAACATGAAGCCAGCGGTCTGCGCCGTACGGGTCAGCGGGCTGTTGTAGATATCGGTATGTTCCAGGCCCAGTTGTTCGAACCTGGCGCCTAGGGCAACCGCTACTTCACGGGCGCGGTCGGTGATGCCGTCGGCCGGCCCCAGGCATGGGGCATTGGAACGGTCGCAGCGTTCCACATGGCGTACCAGGACGATCATGTCGCCCTTGGCCCAACCGCTGGCCAACGCCTTGACCCCGGCCGCGTTGTCGCGGGTCAGGTCAGGCACCTGGGCCGGCCTGAACAGATACAGGCTCGATAAAAGCACCAGGAGAGCTCCCAGCAACAGCATCAGGGGCTTTTTGTAACGGGCCACGGCCCCCCGCAGGAAGGGACGCTTGGCCACCACGAACATCTGTCTTGTTGTCACAGTCCAGCCGCCCTTTCCAAAGTGATTCATTGCGTTGAGCAGCTCGTGCCAAGGCTACAAAAACCTGATGACAGTTGAGCGCTGCCGCCTGCCTTGGGCAGCGACGCAAAGACTCTAGGGCGGGCTCCGTGGGGGCGCGGTGAAATGAATGTGAAAAAAAGCTCAACGGACCGGCGGTTCATCCCGCAAAATAGCCGTCAAAACCTGAAACATTGTCTTGGCGCAATACCGACGAAATCGTTTCAGCTATGGCACATCCCGCCGATACATCCCCTACAAAACACCCTGCTGGTCACCAAGAACAACAATCTTCCGGCCAACTGAGATCAAGAAGCGCTACGTTCCTGGAGGAATTCAATGAATAGTTGGTTTGCCAACATCAGCGTCAACCTTAAGCTGGGCCTGGGCTTCGGCCTGGTCCTGGCCCTGACCACCGTTCTTGCACTGACCGGCTGGACCAGCCTGGGCGGTCTTATCGACCGCAGCAACTGGATGAGCGACATCACCCAGCTGAACATCGGCCTGACCAAGCTGCGGGTCACCCGCCTGCAGTACATGCTGGCCAACGGCGACGAAACTGCCGCCCAGGGCGTGCAGAACACCCTGGACGATTTCAGCGCCCAGCAGAAAAAGCTCCTGGCCTCGTTCCAGAGCCCGGAAAACATCAAGCTCCTGCAAGGCCTGGGCGCGACCATCGCCGCCTACCAGGACTCGCTGAACAAGATGCGCAACGCCTACCGCACCGGCAACGCCGCGCGCCAGGCCATGAACCAGAATGCCGACGACGCCAACGACCTGATCAACGGGATCAACGACCGGGTCAAGCAGATGCCCCTGAGCGACGAGCGCTTCGAGCAGTTCCAGGCCATCACCGAGGCCAAGGAAGCCTTCCAGCTGGCACGTTATGAAGTACGTGGCTATGTCACCACCAGCAATCCGGAAACCGAGCAGAAGGCGGTCACGCAGCTCAATGCCGCGATTGCCGAGCTGGAGCAGTTGAACAAACACTTCAGCCGTACCCAGGGCGATGTCCTGCAACGCCTGACCAGCGCCCTGACCGGCTACCGCAGCTCGCTGCAGACCTTCAAGGCCGCGTTCTCCGACGCCGTGCAGGCACGCAAGGAAATGACCGACCAGGGCGCCGATATCGTCGAGCGCAGCGATGCCCTGTATCAGATCCAACTGGATCGCCGCGACATCGAAAGCACCCAGGCCCGCAGCCTGCAATTGACCAGCACCCTGCTGGCGCTGCTGGTGGGCGTATTGGCCGCGGTGATCATCACCCGCCAGATCACCCGCCCACTGCGCGAAACCCTGACCGCTGTCGAGCGCATTGCCTCCGGCGACCTGACCCAGGATATGCACATCACTCGGCGCGACGAGCTGGGCGTGCTGCAACAAGGCATCGCCCGCATGGGCGTGACCCTGCGCGAGCTGATCGGTGGCATCCGCGACGGCGTGACCCAGATCGCCAGCGCCGCCGAAGAATTGTCGGCCGTGACCGAGGAAACCAGCGCCGGGGTCAACAGCCAGAAAGTCGAGACCGACCAGGTAGCCACCGCCATGCACGAGATGACCGCCACCGTGCAGGAAGTCGCGCGCAACGCTGAAGAGGCTTCCCAAGCGGCTTCGGCTGCCGACGGCGAAGCTCGCGAAGGCGACAAGGTCGTGGCCCAGGCCATCGAGCAGATCGAACGCCTGGCCAGCGAAGTGGTGCGTTCCACTGACGCCATGACCGTGCTGCAACAGGAAAGCGACAAGATCGGCAGCGTCATGGACGTGATCAAGGCCGTGGCCGAGCAGACCAACCTGCTGGCCCTGAACGCCGCCATCGAAGCCGCCCGCGCCGGTGAAGCCGGCCGCGGTTTCGCCGTGGTCGCCGACGAGGTCCGGGCCCTGGCCCAGCGCACCCAGAAGTCCACCGAGGAAATCGAGGAACTGGTGGCCGGCCTGCAGAACGGCACCCAGCAAGTGGCGACCGTGATGCAAAACAGCCGCGTGCTGACCGACAGCAGCGTCGAGCTGACCCGCAAGGCCGGTGCCTCCCTGGAAAACATCACCCGCACGGTGTCCAACATCCAGTCGATGAACCAGCAGATCGCCGCCGCGGCCGAAGAACAGAGCGCCGTGGCCGAGGAAATCAGCCGCAGCATCATCAACGTGCGCGACGTGTCGGAACAGACCGCCGCCGCCAGCGAGGAAACCGCTGCCTCCAGCGTCGAGTTGGCCCGCCTGGGCGGCCAACTGCAAATGATGGTCAGCCACTTCCGCGTCTGACTTGTGCCCCATGGCCGCCGCCTTTGAACAAGGCTGGCGGTCATGTGCAGGACGCCAGATACCCGGCGCACGCAAGGTGCGCCACGCCTGGATGCTCGACTTCTGTAGCCGCAGCCTGCGGCAGCGGCTACAAGAGGCGGGGTGAGCAGGCATTTACAGCGCGCGCGGTTTGCCCTTACCTTTCCCGGTCTGCATCCTGCTGTCCGAAGGATTCGTTGCCAGGAACCCAATCATGCCCAGCCTCGGTTTTACCTCGGTCCCGCCCCTGCTCAAGTACCTGCTCTATGCCGAGCAACTGGGCATCGCCACGGAACCGGCGCTGGCAGCCGCCGGCTTGCAAGCCGAGCAACTGAACGACACCAGCCTGCGCCTGCCGGTGGAGGTCCACGAACGCCTGCTGGACTACTTCTGCCTGCACTCGGGCGACCCTTTGTTCGGGCTCAATTCAGCACGTTTCGTCAAACCCAACTCCTGGAACGTACTGGGCTACATCACCATGAACTGCGCGACCCTGGGCGAAGCCATGGCGCGCATCATGCCGTTCGAAAAACTGGTGGGGGACATGGGTACCAGCCGCGCCGAGGTGGCAGGCGACGAGGTACGCCTGGTCTGGAGCTGCCGCCACCAGCGCCCGGACATCCGCCGGCACCTGGTGGAAAACGTGCTCGCCTCCTGGTTGCTGTATGCCCGCTGGATCGCCGATTCGCAGTTGTCGCCTCGCGCCGTGTGGTTCGAGCACCCGCTGCCGGAGCCAGCCCAGGTCGAGCAATACGAAGCGCTATTGGGCTGCCCGGTGCTGTTCCAGCAGCCCTGCTCGGCCCTGGTGGCGCCGCTGTACTACCTGCAACTGCCCTTGCGCCAGGCCGATGCGCGCCTGCTCAAGACCCTGGAAGACCATGCCCAGGCGATGATGGCCTCGTTGGCCGATGCACCGGTGGCGCTGCAGGTGCAGGGCGTCCTGCGCCAGTTGCTCAAGGATGGCCTGCCGCGCAAGGAACAAGTGGCCGAGCAACTGTCGGTATCGGTAAGCACCTTGCAGCGCCAATTGCTCAAGGACGGAACGTCCTACCAGCAGATTCTCGATGACCTGCGCCAAGAGTTGGCCGAGCACTATCTACGGCACAGCGAGCTGTCGATCCACGACATCGCCGATCGCCTGGGCTTCACCGAACCCCGTTCGTTCCACCGCAGCTTCAAGACCCGCACCGGCCTGACCCCGGGCCAGTTTCGCCAGGCCGCCCTCCCCACCACACAGGCCTGACCCGCATCAGGCACTGATGGTATTGGTGAATACCAACCGGTTACCGAAAGGATCGCTGATGGTCATGTCCTGGCTTCCCCAGGGCATGGCCTGGATCTGCGGGTGGGAGAATGGATACTGCTTGGCCAGCAACCCTTGCTGGAAGGCTTCCAGTTCATCGGTTTCGATACGCAGTGCCGCGCCAGGGGTGCAGTCGCCATGGTACTCACTCAGGTGCAGCACGCACTCGCCCCGGGAGACCTGCATGTACAGCGGCAGATCGGTCTCGAAGCGATACTGCCAATCGAGGCTGAAGCCCAGGAAGTCCAGGTAAAACTCCCGGGCCTTGGCTTCATCGAAGATCCGCAGGACGGGGGTGGTTTTGCCAAAGCTCATTGCGTGACTCCCTGACTGGAAACAGGTCGCTGAGAGCGACCCCGATTGCCAGCACTTCGGCGCCACGCGGGCTTTCTTTAATGTCAATACGCCACCATTGTGACGGCGATCAACAAATCAGCCTGGCATCCCGAACCCTTGGCGCAAATCGCCCTCCCGGGGCAGGAAGCGCCCATGGCGCTGCTCGCTGGCCTGGCCGGCGGCATAACTGCTCACGCCATTGACCCAGACCCCGTCGATCCCCTGGGCCGGGCGCCGTGGTTCCTGGAAGTCGGCCACGTCCCGGACCCGCTGGGGATCGAACAGCACCAGGTCGGCCCAATAGCCTTCGCGGATCTCGCCGCGCTGGCGCAGGCCGAAGCGCGCCGCCGACAGGCCGGTCATCTTGTACACCGCAGTGTGCAGCGGGAATAACCCCAGGTCGCGACTGAAGTGGCCCAGCACCCGGGGAAAGGCGCCCCATAACCGGGGATGGGGGAACGGGTCTTCCGGCAGGCCATCGGAGCCGACCATCGTCAGCGGGTGGGCGAGGATGCGCCGCACGTCGCTTTCGTCCATGCCGTAGTACACCGCTCCCGCCGGTTGCAGGCGCTTGGCGGCGGCCTGCAGATCCAGGCCCCAGTCGGCGGCGATCTGCGCCAGGTCGCGTCCGCCCTGCTCGGGATGCGGCGTGGACCAGGTGATGGTGATGCGATAGGCATCGGTGACCTGCTTGAGGTCCAGGGTCGAGGAACTGGCGGCATAGGGATAGCAGTCGCAGCCTACCGGATGCTCCTGCGCCGCCTGCTCCAGGGCCGCCAGCAGTTGCGGGCTGCGCCCCCAGTTGCCGGCGCCGGCGCACTTGAGGTGGGAGATGATCACCGGTGCCCGCGCCGAACGGCCGATCAGGAAGGCTTCGTCCATGGCCTCCAGCACCGGCTCGAACTCGCTGCGCAGATGCGTGGCATACAGCGCGCCGAAGGCCGTCAACTCCTCGGCCAATTGCCGCACCTCATCGGTTTTCGCGCAGAAGGCGCTGGCGTAGGCCAGCCCGGTGGACAGGCCCAGGGCGCCCTGCTCCAGGCTGTCGCGCAATTGCTCGCGCATGGCCGCGATTTCGCTAGCGGTGGCCGTGCGGTACAGGTCCGCCAGATGGTTGCTGCGCAGGGCGGTATGCCCCACCAGGGCCGCGACATTCACCGCCGGGCGGGCCGCATCCACCGCCGCGCGGTAGTCGGCGAAACGCGGGTAGACGAACATCTCGCGCTGCCCCAGCAGGTTCATCGGGTCCGGCGGATCGCCCTTGAGGGTCACCGGCGCGGCACTGATGCCGCAGTTACCCACCACCACCGTGGTCACCCCCTGGCTGAGCTTGGGCAGCATCTGCGGCTGGCGGATCACCACCGTGTCGTCATGGGTGTGCACGTCGATGAAGCCCGGGGCCAGCACGCGGCCGGCGGCATCGATCTCGACCTCGGCGAGCGCACCGGCCAGCTCGCCGATGCGCTGGATGCGCCCGTCGAGGATGGCCAGGTCGGCGCGATAGCCGGGACGGTCGCTGCCGTCGATGACCAGGGCATTGCGGATCAGGGTGTCGTAGCGCATGTCAGTCTCCCAGGGGCAGGCTGTCGGCGCCGCCACGGTAATGGTCCAGGGCCAGCTTGATCCTGCGCAGGCGCTCTTGATTGTCGTCGGGCATGGCCAGGGCCAGCTCCGTGGCCAACACGTCGATGGCCAGCAGCATGCCGTAGCGGGCGGCGGTGGGTTTGTAGATGAACGAGGTCTCGGCGCTGTGCAGTGGCAACAGCACGTCCGCCAGCCCGGCCAGGGGCGAGTCGGGCAAGGTAATGGCGAGCACGGCGGCGCCGTAGCTGCGGGCCAGGGTCACCGCGTCCAGCAGTTCCGGGGTGAGGCCGCTGAGGGAACAGGCGATCACTGCGTGTTGGGGCCCCAGGGAGGCGGCGGTCACCCGCATCATCACCGGGTCATGGCAGGCGGCGATGCAGTAGCCCAGGCGCACCAGGCGCACCTGCAACTCGGCGCTGCACAGGGTTGAACAGCCACCGGTGCCGAAGGCGTGGATCATCCGCGCGCGGCCCAGCAGGCGCACCGCATCGGCGAATTGCGCCCCCTCGAAACCCGCCAGGTGGTGGTGCAGCGTCGACTCGATATCGCCGACGATCTGCCGGTAGAAACCGGACGACTCGGTGCTCGCCCCCGGATCGAGGAAGCGGCTGCCCACGCCGCTGGCCTGGGCCAGTTGCAGGCGCAGCTGGCGCAAGTCCCGACAGCCGACGCTGCGGGCGAAACGCGACAGGGTCGCGGCGCTGACCTCGGCCCGCCGGGCCAGCTCCTCGAGGCTGGCGGAGGCGGCGAAACCCACGTCATCGAGCATCAGCCGGGCGATCCGCGCCTCCCCGGTACTGAGATCGTCCAGGCGCGAGCGGATCTGGTAAAGGATGTCCATCTAGAGAAACTCCGCGAGAACCAGGGTCAGGCCGAAGGCGATCAGCGAGATCAGGGTCTCCAGCACGGTCCAGGTCTTGAAGGTCTGGATGACGCTCATATTGAAGTATTCCTTGACCAGCCAGAAGCCGCCGTCGTTGACGTGGGAGAGGATCACCGAGCCGGCGCCGGTGGCGATCACCAGCAGTTCCGGATGGGGATAACCCAGGCCGACCGCCACCGGCGCCACCACCCCCGAGGCGGTGGTCAGGGCCACGGTGGCCGAACCGGTGGCGACCCGCATCAGCACCGCGAACAGCCAGCCCATCCACAACGGCGACAACTGGAACTGATGGGCCAGGCCGGTCACCTGCTCGGTCACCCCGGAGTCGATGAGGATCCGGTTCAAGCCGCCACCGGCCCCCACCAGGAGGGTGATGCCGGCAGTCGGCGCCAGGCATTCGTTGGTGAACCTGAGGATCGACTCGCGGTTCAGGCCCTGGGCCAGGCCCAGGGTCCAGAAGCTCACCAGGGTGGCGATCAGCAGGGCGATCACCGAGTTGCCGATGAACAACAAGAACTGGTTGAGCCCGGTACCCGGGGCGGCGATCAGGTTGGCCCAACCGCCCAGCAGCATCAGCACCACTGGCAGCAGGATGGTGCCCAGGGTCAGGCGAAAGCTTGGCAGCCGCACGCGCGGTTCACGGTTGATGAACTGCTGCTCCAGCGGGTTGTGCGCCGGCAACTGGATGTGCGGCACGATCAGTCGCGCATACACCGGACCGGCGATGATCGCCGTGGGCACGCCGATCAGGATCGCGTACAGCAAGGTCTGCCCCACCGGCGCCTGGTAGGCCTGCACCGCCAGCATCGCCCCCGGGTGCGGCGGCACCAGGGCATGCACCACCGACAGCCCGGCGACCATCGGCAGGCCAACCATCAGCAGCGATACCCCGACCCGCCGCGCCACGGTGAAGGCGATGGGCACCAGCAACACGAAACCCACCTCGAAGAACAGCGGCAGCCCCACCAGGAAGGCGATGCAGACCATGGCCCAGTGGGCGTTGCGCTCGCCGAAGCGGGCCACCAGGGTACGCGCCACCTGCTCGGCCCCGCCGGATTCGGCCATCAGCTTGCCGAGCATGGTGCCCAGGGCTACCACCAGGGCGATATGCCCCAGGGTCTTGCCGACCCCGGCCTCATAGGCCGCCACCACCCCGGAGGCCGGCATGCCGGCCACCAGCGCCAGGCCCACCGAGACTAGGGTAATGACGATAAAGGGATTGAGCCGGTAGCGAGCGATCAGGACGATCAACGCGATGATGGCGACTGCGGCGTAACCCAGCAGTCCGTAAGCCGATACAGGAGCCACGGATACCTCCTTGAAAACAGCGTCGTTTCGAATGGTTATGAAAGTTTTTAATCACTTTAGGCAGTGAATTTCAAACCATATGAAACTGATTTTCGTAAAGAGGCAGGCTTTGTCGTGCAGGACTATGCAAAAGCCCCGATGATGAAAATCGGCACCGGGTATTTTCATGCCCGTGCCGGGCGGACGGGCGAGCGCGACGGCTCGCCCGCAGGCCGTCAGTCGTGCTGGACCCGGGCGCGCTTGAGCAGCTTCTTGCAGCGCTCGGACAGGTGCAGCACCCGCAACTGCTTGCCGGCCTTGGCATAGCGCTCGCGCAGGGTCATGAGCGCGGCGATGGCCGAATAGTCGACGAAGCTCAGGTGCCGGCAGTCGATGGTCACCCGCGATGGGTCGTTGGCCGGGTCGAACTGGTTGAGGAACGGCGTGGTGGAAGCGAAGAACAAGGTGCCGTGCAGGTGGTAGAGCTTGCTGCCGTCGGCTTCCAGGTGGCTGTCGGCGTACAGCTCGCGGGCCTGCTGCCAGGCGAAGTTGAGGGCGGCGATGACGATGCCGCACATGACCGCGGTGGCCAGGTCGGTGAACACGGTGATCACCGTCACCGCGAGGATCACCAGCACGTCGTTGAGCGGCACCTTGTTGACCACCCGCAAGGAGGCCCAGGCGAAGGTCTGCTGCGACACCACGAACATCACGCCCACCAGCGCCGCCAGGGGAATGCGCTCGATCAGCGGCGACAGGAACAGTACGAACAGCAGGATCAGCACTCCGGCCACGACCCCGGACAAGCGCCCACGGCCACCGGAACTGAGGTTGATCACGGTCTGGCCGATCATCGCACAGCCGCCCATACCGCCGAAGACGCCGGAGACCATGTTCGCCGCGCCCAGGGCCACGCACTCGCGGTTGGTGTAGCCGCGGGTCTCGGTGATCTCGTCGGTGAGGTTCAGGGTCAGCAGGGTTTCCAGCAGGCCGACCATGGCCATCAGGAAGGCATAGGGCGCGATGATGCCCAGGGTTTCCAGGGTCCAGGGCACGTCCGGCAGCGCCAGCGCCGGCAAGCCGCCGGCGATGTGGGCCATGTCCCCCAGGGTGCGGGTCGGCAGTCCCAGCACGTACACCAGAAAGCCCACGCCGAGGATCGCCACCAGCGCCGGCGGCACCGCCCGGGTCAGGCGTGGCAGCAGGTAGACGATGGCCATGGTCAGCGCCACCAGGCCGGCCATCAGGTACAGCGGCTGGCCGCTGAGCCAGTGCTCGCCACTCTTGAAATGCTCCAGCTGGGCCAGGGCGATGACGATCGCCAGGCCGTTGACGAAGCCCAGCATCACAGGGTGCGGCACCATGCGCACCAGCTTGCCCAGGCGCAACAGGCCGAAGGCGATCATCACCAGCCCGCCCAGCAGCACCGTGGCCAGCAGGTACTGCACCCCGTGCTGCACCACCAGGGCGACGATCACCACCGCCATGGAGCCGGCCGCGCCGGAGACCATGCCCGGACGGCCGCCGAACAGCGCGGTCAGGGTGCAGATGAAGAAGGCGCCGTACAGGCCCATCAACGGGTTGAGGTGAGCGACCAGGGCGAAGGCGATGCATTCGGGCAGCAGGGCGAAGGAGGTGGTGAGTCCGGCCAGGACATCGGCACGCAGACGTTTTGCTTTCATGATTGACCTGATAGTTGGGCCGCGCAGGGCCCGGGGAATGGCGGGGGAAAACAGGCGGGAATGGTACGGAATCGAAACGCCGCCGACCAGCCGGCCGTCGGCGCGCAACCAAGCCCTTGCCGGAACCGGCGTACCGGTCCAGGCAAGGGCGCAGCGGTTACTTGACCACTTTGCCTACGCCACGCCCGCGCGGGTCGGAAGCGGTTTCAAGCTGGGGGCCATTGACCCGGATGGCCTGGATGTCGCCCATCTCCCAGCCCTGGTCCTCGAGGGTGTAGCCCATGGCCTTGAGTTCATCGGCGACCTGGCCGGTGAGCGGCGCATAGGCGTCGTAGTAGATCGTGTCCTTGGGCAGCAGTTGGTGATGCACCCGTTGCGCGGCCACGGCTTTCTCCAGGGGCAGGTGGAAGTCGTAGAGGTTGTTCAGCACCTGGAAGATCGAGGTGAAGATCCGCGACCCGCCCGGAGTGCCCAGGACCAGGGTGACCTTGCCGTCGCGGGTCACCAGGCTCGGGCTCATGGACGACAGCATGCGCTTGCCCGGGGCGATGGCATTGGCATCGCCGCCCACCACGCCGAAGGCATTGGCCACGCCGGGCTTGGCGCTGAAGTCGTCCATCTCGTCGTTGAGCAGGAACCCCGCGCCCTTGACCACCACGCCGCTGCCGTAGTCCCAGTTCAGGGTGTAGGTATTGCTCACCGCATTGCCCTGGGCATCGACGATGGAGAAATGGGTGGTCTGGTGCCGTTCCAGCCCCGGGCGCACCTTGTCGGTGGGCGAGATGGCGTCGGGGTTGACCTGGGCCGCACGCTGCTTGAGGTAGGCCGGGTCGGTCAATGGCTTGACCGGCACCTCGGAAAACGCCGGATCGCCCAGGTAGTCGGCACGGTCGGCGAATACTCGCTTCTCGATTTCCGCCAGCAGGTGGATGTACTTGGCCGAATTGAGCTCGACGCCCTTGAAGTCGGCGGCGCGCTCTTCCTTGATGCCGATCAGCTGGGCCAGGGCGACCCCGCCGGAACTGGGCGGCGGCGCGGTGTACAGCACGTTGCCACGGAAACTCACCTGCAGCGGCTGGCGCCACTTGACCTTGTAGTCCTGCAGGTCCTGCTTGGTGATCAGGCCTTTGTCGGCCTGCATCTGGGCCACCAGCAAGTCGGCGGTCTTGCCGCTGTAGAACTCCTTGGCGCCCTGGTCGGCGATGCGTTCCAGGGTCGCCGCCAACTCCGGCTGACGGAAGGTCTGGCCGGGTTGCATGCTGCCAAAATAATCACCGAAGTTGGTGCTGCCGTTGAACAGCTTCAAGGCATCCTCGCGGTACTGGTACTGCTTGTCCGCCACCTTGAAGCCGTTCCTGGCGTAGGCCACTGCCGGGGTGACGAGTTCGCTCCAGGGCAGCTTGCCGAACTTCTGGTGGGCCTCCCACAGACCCATCACGGTGCCCGGCACCCCGGCGGCGCGGGCGCCCACCAGGCTGAGGTTCTCGATCACCTCACCCTTGTCATTCAGGTACATGTCGCGGGTCGCGGCCTTGGGCGCGGTTTCCCGGTAGTCGAGGAAATACGGCTTGCCGTCGATGAACAGCGTCATGAAGCCGCCACCGCCGATATTGCCGGCTTCGGGATAGGTCACGGCCAGGGTGAAGGCCGTGGCCACCGCAGCGTCCACCGCGTTGCCGCCCTTCTTGAGGATCTGCGCCGCGACATCGGCGCCGTACTGGTTGGGTGCGGCCACCGCGCCGCCCTCAAGGGGCGCGGCGAAGACTGGAACGCTGGCAGCGAGCGCCAGGCCCAGGGTGAGGGTCGTGCACGGCAAGATACCCATGGAGTCCGTCCTTATCGTTGTTTTCAGACCAGACGAACCTTAGGCGCTTTGTCGCGCGGTGGGCAAACGCCCACAGCAAAACGGCCGCCCGCAGGCAGCCGTTTGTCGCAGATGGATCAGTGGAGCAGCCGCTCCTCAGACCATCTCGTGCTCGATCCACTCCAGCACCGACGTCCGCTGCGGCGCCCAGCCCAGCAGCTCGCGGGCCTTCTTGCCGCGTACCCGGCTGTTGGAGCCCAGGCCGTAGTTGGCCATCTCGTAGCCCCACTCGGCCTCGGCGGCAGGCAGCGGCCAGTCCTCGGGTTCGCCAAGGTGCAGGGCGCGGGCCATGGCGCGGGTCATGTCGATGAAGGATGCCTCGCCGCTCTCGACGAAGTAGAAGCTGCCCGGGGTGTTGCCGGTCAGGGCCAGGGCGTAGAGCGCCACCACGTCCTCGATATGCACGTTGGACCAGATGTTCTGCCCCGGCCCGACATGACGCACCACACCGCTCTTGCGCGCTTGCTTGAGCAGGCGCGGCAGCTGCACGCTGTCACGCTTGACGCCCAGGCTGTGGCCGTAGATCAGGGTGTTGCACAGCACCGCCGAGTTCACCCCGTCCTTGGCCGCCGCCAGGATCAGGTTATCGATGGCCACCCGGGCGGCCTTGTCCACGGTGGGCTCCGGCAACTGGTCTTCGTAGTAGACGGTATCGCTGGCCTTGCCGCCGGAAGCGTCGCCGACGATGCTCGAACCGCTGGTGTGCAGGAATGGCTTGTTCGAGCCCTTGAGCGCGGCCAGCAACACTTCCACCGCACCACGATGGTCGCTGCTGGCAGCGTTAATCACCGCATCGGCGGCCCGGGCCTGTTCGCTCAGCAGGGCGCTGTCGTCCAGGCTGCCTACCACGGGCTTGATGCCCAGGGCCGTCAGCTCGGCGGCTTGCTCGGCACTGCGCACCAGGCCAGTGACCTGATGCCCGGCCTTGACCAGGCCGGTGGCGATGGAACCGCCGATGAAACCCGCGGCACCGGTAACGAATACGTTCATGGAGAGACTCCCTGGGTGGATAAGTGATGGCGCCAGTATCGGCGCGCCTGCTTCGACGAAACAGCCGGGCTGGACCAAATCACTCTTGCGCAGGGATCACGAATCCCCAGCCAGGGAAGCAGGACCTCAGCCCTCGAAGCCCGGGTCAGCGTAGTCGGCCAGCTTGCCCTGGATGAAATCCAGGAAGCACTGGATACGCAGGGCCAACTGCGAGTTGCGGTAGTACACGGCGTTGATCGGCTGGCGATAACCGCTGTTGAACTCGCTGAGGATCGGTATCAGACGCCCGGCGCGAATATCATCGATGGTCATGAAGTGCGACAGGCAGGCAATGCCCTGCCCCTCCAGTACCAGATGGCGCAGGGTCTCGCCGCTGGAGGCACTGATGCCTGGCTGGATCTGCCAGCGGTCGCCATGGGGATGGCGCAGCGGCCAATGGTTGAGGCTTTCGGTCTGGGTGAAGCCCAACAGCGTGTGTTCGCTGAGCTCGGCGACGCTGCGCGGGGTGCCGTGGCGCTCCAGGTAGGCCGGGCTGGCCAGGATGCGCAAGGGGCTGCAACCCAGGGAGCGGGCATGCAGGGTCGAGTCGGCCAGGGTGCCGATGCGGATCGCGATATCGGTGCTCTGCTCCAGGAGGTCGATGATCAGGTCGTTGCTGTTGAGCTCGAGCTGGATATCGGGGTACAGGCCACGAAACTCGGCGATGTAGGGGACGATGGCGTGCAGCATGAACGGCGAGGCGGCGTTGATCCGCAGGCGCCCGGAGGGGGTCTGCTGGCGGGAGGACAGGCGCTCTTCGAGTTGGTCCATCTGATCGAGGATCAGCTTGGCCTGCTCGAAGAAATACTTGCCCTCTTCGGTCAGGTCCATGCGCCGGGTCGTGCGGTTGATCAGCGTGGTATCGAGCTTTGATTCCAGGCGCGACAGGGTGCGGCTGACCGCCGATGGCGTCTGCCCGACCTGCTCGGCAGCGGCGGAGATCGAACCGCACTCGATGACACAGACGAAGATCTGCAACTCGTCGGATCTGGCTTTCACGTAGAACCCTCTATCGATTGGTAGCTGTAGCCCCTGCGCAGGCTGCGACGCACGGCGGCTACAGGAACGGCCTATCGATATTAGCGGCTTTGAGCCTCGAGACCGAACACCTGGCGCAGATGCTGCTCGTAGCGCCGGACATCGTTTTCAACAGCCGGGCACTTCATCACATCGACACAGAGGAAGGTCGGCAGGGGGCTCATGCCCAGGAACTGGTTGGCCTTGTGGAACGGGAAATAGACCGCGTCCACCCCTTTGCCTTCGAAGAAATCGCTCGGGTCGTCGAAGGCCTGCTGCGGTGCATTCCAGGTCAGCGAGAGCATGTACTGCTTGCCCTGGACCAGGCCGCCACTGCCGTACTTCTGCGAAGCGTCGGAACGGGTCCGGCCATCGTTGGCATACAGGCTGCCATGGCCCTGGGTGAAGACCTCGTCAATGTACTTCTTGACGATCCAGGGCTCGCCCATCCACCAGGCTGGCATCTGGTAGACGATCACGTCGGCCCAGAGGTACTTCGCCACTTCTTCCTGGGCGTCGTAGCCCTGGTCGATGTGGGTGACCTTGACGTCCAGGCCGCCGCGATCCAGCACCGCCAGTGCAGTCTCGTGCAAGGTGGTGTTGTAGCGGCCGTCGGAGTGGGCGAATTGCTTGGCGCCATTGAGTAGCAGTACTTTTTTCATGAGCGGGCCCTGTCGCGGGAACGGCCCGTTGCAGGCGTCGTGCGACGCCAGGCCGTTGGGGTGGAAAACGAGGGCGGCAGGTTAGTGAAGGGCTCGCGCGGGAATAAGCCCCTGGCGCTCAAAATACATTTGCTGTAAAGGCACGAATCAAGCCTTTATTGTTGTCTTAGAATCCTTGGCAACTTCCTTTGTCACGAGCACATTCCATGACCCGCCAGGCCTTCATCCTCCACGCCAAGACGCGCCCCGAACGGGCTGCCGAATTCGAAGCGCTGTTCCTCGGTTATGTCGCCGCCAGTCGCGCCGAACCCGGCTGCATCGAGTACCACATGCTGCGCGACCAGCAGGACCCCAGCCTGTTCATCTTCTACGAAGTCTGGGAATCCCAGGAGGCGCTGGACGTGCACTCCAACCTGCCGCACATGAAGCAGTTCCGCGATGCGCGCATGGAGTACCTGGAGCGCGACTTCGAGATCCGCGCCATCGACATGCTCAGCCCGGCTTCTGCTATCCGCTGACCAGCAAGTGGCCCCCCAGCAGGCCCAGGCCGATGAAGAACACCCGTTTGAACAACGGCGCGCTGATGCGCTGGCGCAGCCACTGGCCCAGCCACATGCCCAGCAGCGCCGGGACCAGCGCCAGCAACGAGGCCCCCAGCTGCGCACCACCCAGGTGGCCGCCCCAGGCGAGGCCGGCGGCCAGGGCCAGGGTCGAGACGGTGAACGACAGGCCCAGGGCCTGGACCAAGGAATCCCGCGCCAGGCCCAGCGCCTGCAGGTAAGGCACCGCCGGAATCACGAACACCCCGGTGATCGCAGTAACCAGGCCAGTGGCCAATCCACACAAGGGCGCCAGCCAACGCTCATGGGCCGGGGCGATGTGCAGTTGCGGCAAGCACAGGCCCGCCAGGGCATAGAGCAGCAAGGCCGCCCCCAACCCTCGCACCACCCACGGCCCGCCATCGATGCCCAACCACAGGGAGCCGCCCAAGGTGCCGATGCCGATCGCCAGCAACAGCGGCCACAAACGCCTGAGCAAGGCCGACAGGTGCCCACCGAACGCCAGTTGCCAGAGGTTGGTCAGGGTCGCCGGAATGATCAGCAAGGCTGCTGCCTGCGCCGGAGCCATAGCCAACCCCAGGAGCCCCATGGCCACCGTGGGCAAGCCCAGGCCGATCACACCCTTGACCATGCCGGCCATGACGAAGATGCCGAGCACCCATAAAGACAGGCCAAGGCCCAGATCCTGATAAAACGCGAGGGAGGTATTCATGGGCCTATCCTGCTCTCGCCCGGCGGCGCTGAAAATCTGCCATATACTGAGCCAGCCTCTTGCCAGACAAGAGGCTGATCCTCGATGCCCTGGCTGTGGAGGCCCCGCATGCATTTCGACCTGGTGGACCTGCGCCTGTACCTGAATGTCTTCGACGCCGGCAATATCACCGCTGGCGCCGAGCGCAGCCACCTGTCTCTGGCCGCGGCCAGCGCGCGGATCCGCGCCATGGAAGCCAGCCTGGGCATCGGCCTGCTCGAACGTGGTCGGCGCGGCATCAGCCCGACGCCGGCCGGCAAGGCCCTGGCCCAGCACGCCCGGACGTTGCTGCTGTATGCCGAACACCTGCAACAGGACCTCGCCGAGTACGCCAAGGGCGTCAAGGGGCAGGTGCGCCTGCTGTGCAATACCAGCGCCCTGAGCGAGTACTTGCCGGAACTGCTGGCGGACTTCCTGCGCGAGCGCCCTCAGGTGGATATCGATTGCCTGGAGTTGCCCAGCCAACGCATCACCCATGCCCTGCGCCAAGGCGCGGCAGAGTTGGGCATCGTCTCCGATGCGGTGGACACCCGGGGCCTGCAGGTCCGGCCGTTTCGCGATGATCCGCTGATCCTGGCGATGCCCATGGATCACCCGCTGAGCCAGCAGTCCGCACCGAGCTTCGATGACACCCTGGCCTATGACTATGTCGGCCTGGCCAGTCATAGCGCCCTGGCGGTGTACCTTGAGGAGCAGGCCCTGCACCTGGGCCTGCGCATGCAGTTGCGGATTCGGACCGAGGGTTTCGACGCGGCATTGCGCATGGTGGCACGCGGCGCCGGGTTGGCCGTGGTGCCCCTGGCCGCCCTGGAGCGCAACCGGCAACTGGCCCTGCAGACCCGCCCCCTGGGCGAGCCCTGGGCCCGGCGGCGCTTGCTCCTGTGCGCCCGTGACTTCGCCACCCTGCCGCTCTATGCCCAGGACCTGTGCCAGGCCTTGCACAAGCCTTGACTCTGCCCTTAGGGGCAGACCTTAGCCTTGGCACTTCTTCCCCAAGGACCAAGGTAATGAGCAAACGCATTCTGGTGATTCTCGGCCATGCTTCCCGCGCCAGCCTCTGCGCGGCACTGAGCGAGCGCTACATCCATGCGGCGCAGCAAGCCGGGCATGAAGTACGGAGCCTGTACCTGGGCGACCTGCGCTTCGACCCGGTGCTGCACGAGGGGTATCGGCGAATCCAGCCACTGGAAGACGACCTGCAGCGAGCCCAGGCCGATATCCTCTGGGCCGAGCACCTGACCTGGGTCTTCCCGATCTGGTGGGGCGGCATCCCGGCCTTGCTCAAGGGTTTTCTCGACCGGGTGCTGTTGCCCGGCTTCGCGTTCAAGTACCGCCCCGGCAAGGCCTTCCCGGAACAACTGCTCAAGGGACGCACTGCCGACTTGCTGGTGACCATGGACACCCCGCCCTGGTACTACCGCTGGTTCTACCACATGCCCGGGCTGCACCAGATGCGCCGCACCACCCTGGCCTTTTGTGGTATTCGCACACGGCGTACCTTGACCTTCGGCCCGGTGCTGGGCGCCAGCGACCTCAGCCGGACCCATTGGCTGCACCAAGCAGAACAGCTTGCCAGGCGCTGACACTGTTCGATAATGCGCGGCATCCGGCGACCCTGCCCGGTACAGCACAAGGAAGCCGCCATGTACATCGGTCAAGCCGCGCAATTGTCCGGCACCACCATCAAGAGCATCCGCCACTACGAGGCCATCGGCCTGTTGCCCGAGGCCCCGCGCCAGGGTCGCTACCGACTCTATGACGCGCAGAGCGTCGAGCAACTGGTGTTCATCAAGTGCGCGCAACAGTTGGGGTTCAAGCTCAAGGAACTGCAACAGGTATTCGCCGCCCACCAGGGCCAGGCCTTTCCCTGGGACCAGGCCCAGGCGGCCCTGGCGCAGAAGAAACGCGAGCTGCAACTCAAGATCGATGAGCTGCAACAGCTGCATGCCCGCCTCGACGCCTTCCAGAGCAGCCTGCAACAGGCCCGCGATGAGTGTCCCTTGGGCAGCCTCTAGGGCCGCCCGGGAAGCGGCGTATCAGACTTGCGACAACGCGGCCGTGCTCCTGGGCCTGCGGAAGAACAACCAGTAGGCCAGGCTCAGCACCAGCAGGAAGGGCACCCCGAACACCAGGGTCATCTTGAAGGCGTCGGTAAAAAAGGTGGTGATCATCACGGCCCCCATCAGGAACAACCCGAGCAGGGTGCTGTAGGGAAACAGGCGCATGCGAAACGACAGCGGCTGCTCGCCATGGCGCTGGTGATAGCGCCGGAAGCAGTAGTGGGTGAGGAAGATCATGAACCAGGTGAAGATCGCGCCGAACATCGAGATCGCCATCATCAGGGCGAACGAGCTTTCCGGGTAGAACACGTTGATCAGGGTCGCCAGGGCGATACCGCTGCTCGACAGCAGCAGGGCATTGAGCGGAATCCCGGTCTTGCTCAGGGCCCCCATGGACTTGGGCGCATAACCGGCGCGGGACAGGCTGAACATCATCCTGGTGGTGATATAGAGCTGGCTGTTCATGGCCGACAGCGCAGCGATCAGGATCACGAAGTTCATCACTCCGGTGGCCCCGGGAATGCCGATGGTCTGCATCACCGTGACGAACGGGCTCTGGGCCTTGCCCGCCTGGACCCAGGGCACGATGGCCAGCATCAGTGCCAGGGTCAGCAGGTAGAACACCACCAGGCGCACGATGGTGGCGCGAAACGCCTGTTTCACTGCCCGTTGCGGGTCCTGGGCCTCTCCGGCCGCCACCGCGATCATCTCCACGCTCAGGTAGCTGAAGATCGACACGATCACCGCGATCCACATGCCCTGCAAGCCGTTGGGGAAGAAGCCGCCGTGGACGTTGTAGTTGTGCACGCCATAGTCGGGGTTGCCGGAGCCGAACACCACATACACCGCCAGGATGATGAAGCCGACGATGGCGGCGATCTTGATGGTGGAGAACCAGTATTCGAAATTGCCGAAAGTCTTCACGCTGATGGCATTGAGCAGGATCAGCACGCTGGAGAACGAGATGATCCAGACCCACTCAGGCACGTTGGCGAACCAGTACTTCATGTACATGGCGATGGCCGTGACCTCGGCGCCCACGGCCAGGACGATGGCCGCCCAATAGGCATAGCGCACCAGGAAACCGGCCAGGGGGCTGATATAGAACTCGGCATAGGCGCCAAAGGAGCCGGAGGTGGAATGGGCCACGGTCATTTCCGCCAGGCAGCCCATCAGCAGCAGGGTGATCAAGGCACCGATGGCGTAGCTGAGCAGCACGCTGGGCCCGGCATAACCAATGGCGTAGGCGCTGCCCATGAACAGCCCGGTACCGATGGCGCCGCCAATGGCGATCATGCTCATCTGGCCGGCGGTCAGCTGCCGCCTCAGGCCGTGCTCGCGATTGGAAATCGCTTCGAAACCCTTGTTGGTGGTGGTCACGTTCAGTGCCTCTTTATTGTTGTGTGCACGCGTTGATCGATCTGGCGGCTCGTCCCTGTGCCGCGGGGTGTTGCAGTGGCTGGCGCAGGATAGGGCTGCGCCAGCGGCTACAGGTTGTCTTCAGGTCACGCTGTGGCGCACCTGGAACTGCGCTTGGGCCCAGGTCTTGGCGTCGAGGATTTCGCCAAGGATCTGCACCGCCTCCCACACTTCAGTGAAGGTGGTGTACAGCGGCGTGAAGCCGAAACGCATGATCCGCGGCTCGCGATAATCGCCGATCACGCCCCGGGCGATCAGGGCCTGGATCACCGCATACCCCTCGGGATGCTCGAAGCTCACATGACTGCCACGCTTGGCGTGCTCACGCGGGGTCACCAGCGTCAGGTCATGCCCGGCGCAGCGTTGCTCGACCAGTTCGATGAACAGGTCGGTCAGGGCCAGGGACTTGCGCCGCAGGCTCTGCATGTCGGTCTGCTCGAAGATCTCCAGGCCGCACTCGACCATCGCCAGCGAGGTGATCGGCTGGGTGCCGCACAGGTAGCGGGCAATGCCACTGCTGGGTTCATAGCGGGTGGCCATGTCGAACTGCCGGGCATGGCCGAACCAACCGGACAGCGGCTGGGTCACCAGGTCGCACAGCGCCGGGGCGACCCAGGCGAACGCTTGGGAACCAGGACCGCCATTGAGGTACTTGTAGGTGCAGCCGATGGCGTAGTCGGCGCCGCAGCGCTTGAGTTCCACCGGTACCGCGCCAGCCGAGTGGGCCAGGTCCCAGATGCTCAGGGCGCCGGCCTCGTGGATCAACCCGGTCAGTTGCTGCATGTCGTGCATGTGGCCGGTCTTGTAGTTGACGTGGGTGAGCATCACCACCGCGGTGTCCTGGTCGATGGCCGCCGGCACCTGCTCGGGGCTGTCCACCAGGCGCAGCGAATAGCCCTGCTGGAGCAGCTGGGTCAGGCCTTCGGCGATGTACAGGTCGGTGGGGAAGTTGCTGCTTTCGGAGACGATCACCCGGCGCTCGGGGGCGCGTTCGGCCTGCACCAGCAAGGCAGCGCTGAGGACCTTGAACAGGTTGATCGAGGTGGTGTCGGTGATCACCACTTCCCCGGCATCGGCACCGATCAACGGTGCCAGGCGATCACCCAAACGCTGGGACAAGTCGCGCCAGCCGGCGCTGTTCCAACTACGGATCAGGCCATCGCCCCACTCCTGCTCGATGACTTGCCGAGCCCGTTCCAGGGAGGCCACGGGGCGCGCGCCCAGGGAGTTGCCATCGAGATAGATCACCCCCTCAGGCAAGGCGAACTGCCGGCGCAGCGGCGCCAGGGAGTCTTGTTCATCGAGACGCAGGCAGTGGTTTTTGTCGATCATTGGAAGTCCTGTCTTGGTCGATGCCCTGCCCGTTCCACGACGGAACGAACGGAGCAGGCAATGGATAAACCCGGAAAATAATGAACGAAGCCAAGAAGAATTTTCGTGCAAAGAGCAGCGCGATCCCGTACTAATCTCGAATAAAATTCTAATCCTTCAATAAAAAACATGGATTCATGCCAACCATGACGCTCGACTCCACCGACCTGCGCATCCTGCATCACCTGCAGCAGGACGGGCGCATCAGCAACCAGGAGCTGGCGGAGAAAGTCGCCCTGTCGCCCTCGGCCTGCCTGCGTCGGCTGCGCATGCTCGAAAGCGACGGCATCATCAGCGGCTACCGCGCCCAGCTCAATGCCGAACGCCTGGGGATCGAGCTGGAGGCCATTGTCCATGTGTCCCTGCGCCATGACGTGGAGGGCTGGCACGAGACCTTCATCGCCAAGGTCCAGCAGTGGCCGGAGGTGATGACGGCCTATGTGATCACCGGTGCCAGCAACTATGTGTTGCGCGTCCAGGCGCGCAACCTCAAGCACTTCTCGGATTTCATCGTCAATCACCTGAACCGCGCCGCCGGGGTCACCGATATTCGCTCGGAGATCGTCCTGCAGAAGATCAAGGAGCAGAACGGCCTGCTGGACCTGGTGCAGCGCAAGTAAGCGCCCTGTCGGAACTAAAACCGACTCGGATGGCGCTGGGCGGTCGCGCTCGGGGACTCGTCGAACAGCTTGCGGTACTCGGCGGAAAACCGCCCCAGGTGGGTGAAGCCCCAGCCCAGGGCGATCTCGGAGATGTTGCGCGCTGCACCATGTTCGAGAATCTCCTGGCGCACGCCATTGAGCCGATGGCGCTTGAGGTAGGCCATGGGCGATAGCGCGAAGTATTTGCCAAAGGCTTCGAACAGCTTGTAGCGCGAGACTCCGGCGGCCACTTCCAGATCCTCCAGGTGCACCGCCTCGCGGGCATGCTCCTGCAAGTATTGGCGGGCCCGTACCAGGTAATGCGGCAGCTTGACCCCAAGCACCTCGCGCAGCTCGCTGGAGTAATTGTTGGGTTGGGCCAGGATCAGGCCCTTGATCAGCGAACTCTCGATTTCCCGGGTAAAGGCCAGTTGCTCGTAGAGCTCGTTGCCCTGGGCCAACTCGCCGATGAAATGTCGGGCCATGCGCCACCAGGAGGCCGTCGCGCCATTGAGCGCGTCCATGCCCGGCTCGAAACGCAGCGGGTCCAGGATCGGGCGCTGCAACAAGGCTTCCAGGGCCTCGCTCATGGCCGGCCGGGGAATCACCACCTGCAACTTGCGACAATCGCCGGAGATGGCCAGCACCTGGCTTTCGTTGGGAGCGATGATCACGCCATGGTCGCTGTCGGAGCGCAGCAGGCGTCCGTCCTTGCTCAACTCCTGCTCGCCGCACAACGGCAGGCTCAGGCTGTAGCTGCTGAAGCGCTCGATGTCCTCGATATCCACCACCACGTCGGTGCCGTACTCGATGATGCCCAGGGTCGTGGCCCGCGACCTGAGCACATGGGCACTGTGGTGGAAACGGATCCTCTCGGGCGTCGCGGTCTCCAGGCGATGCGGGCCGCAAATGCCCGACATCCAGCTCCTGGCGCCCTCGAGGTCGTAGTGATCGACGCGAATATCGCGCAACTGCCCATCAGTCTTGCTATTCATCACGGCACACTCACGGCAATATTTTTTAGCGCGCTCTGACGGCGCGTCTTGTTTGGCAGGGCAAGTTTTGCGCCAACCGGTGCTGCTGCCAACCCAGTGGATAACAATAGCCGACTAAGTGGATAAACCTCCCCGCCACCCTGCTCGCTTTCACTCAACGGCTGGCGCCGACCGTGTAGAAAGTCCCCACCCTGCAGCCGCTGCCGCTGCCTGCGCATGGGCGCGTAGCGGCCATAGGCGGAGCTGGCCGAAAGGTCCCTGACGCGGCCTCGCACCCTCGGCAGCGGCTACCGCCACCCTGGCAATTTTGTGGATGCGCTTGGTCGACTAAGCGGATAGCCACCCCCGCCCTGCACTCACTCTAATGATCGTACCGATTGGCCCGAATAAAAAAGGTACCGACCCATGAGTGGCGCAAGAAACGTCGAGCAATGGCAGGAGTTCATCCACAGCTGCCTGGATTTTCGCCCAGCCGATGGCGTGTTCCGCATCGCCCGGGAGATGTTCACCGAACCCGAGCTGTTCGACCTGGAGATGGAACTGATCTTCGAGAAGAACTGGATCTACGCCTGTCACGAAAGCGAGCTGCCCAACAACCACGACTTCGTCACGATGCGGGCCGGGCGCCAGCCGATGATCATCACCCGTGACGGCGAGGGCCGGCTCAATGCGCTGGTCAACGCCTGCCAGCATCGCGGCACCACCCTGACCCGGGTCGGCAAGGGCAACCAGTCCACCTTCACTTGTCCCTTCCATGCCTGGTGCTACAAGAGCGACGGCCGCCTGGTGAAGGTCAAGGCCCCCGGCGAGTACGCCGAGGATTTCGACAAGGCCACCCGCGGCCTGAAAAAGGCCCGTATCGAGAGCTACAAGGGCTTCGTGTTCATCAGCCTGGATGTCGCAGCCACGGACACCCTGGAAGACTTCCTCGGTGACGCCAGGATCTTCTTCGACATGATGGTCGCCCAATCGCCCACCGGCGAGCTGGAGGTGCTGCCGGGCAAGTCCGCCTACACCTACGACGGTAACTGGAAACTGCAGAACGAGAACGGCCTGGACGGGTATCACGTCAGCACCGTGCACTACAACTACGTGGCCACGGTGCAGCATCGCCAGCAGGTCAACAGCGAGAACGGCACCGCCAGCGCCACCCTGGACTACAGCAAGCTCGGGGCCGGCGATGCGGCCACCGACGACGGCTGGTTCGCCTTCGCCAACGGCCACAGCGTGCTGTTCAGCGAGATGCCCAACCCGGCGGTACGTTCCGGCTACGCCAGCATCATGCCGCGCCTGGTGGAGGAGTACGGCCAGGCCCGGGCCGAGTGGATGATGCATCGCCTGCGCAACCTGAACATCTACCCCAGCCTGTTCTTCCTCGACCAGATCAGCTCGCAGTTGCGGATCATTCGCCCCGTGGCCTGGAACAAGACCGAGATCATCAGCCAGTGCATCGGGGTCAAGGGCGAGAGCGACGCCGACCGGGAAAACCGCATTCGCCAGTTCGAGGACTTCTTCAACGTCTCGGGCATGGGCACCCCTGACGACCTGGTGGAGTTTCGCGAGGCCCAGCGCGGCTTCCAGGCCCGCCTGGAGCGCTGGAGCGACGTTTCTCGCGGCCATCACCGCTGGGCCACCGGCCCGACCGCCAACACCCGGAACCTGGGCATCGCGCCGGCCATGACCGGTACCGAGATCACCCATGAGGGGCTGTACGTCAACCAGCACGAGAATTGGCAGCGCTTCCTCCTCGAAGGCCTGCAGCGCCAACCCCTGAAACTGCGGGAGGTATGAACATGAATGCGCAACTGCAATACCAGGTCGAGCAGTTTTTCTATCGCAAGTCCGAGCTGTGCGACGCCCAGGACTGGGACGCCTACCTGCAACTGTTCGCCCAGGACAGCGTGTTCCACCTGCCCCAGTGGGACTCCGAGCATGTCTACACCCAGGACCCCAAGCGCGGCATGTCGCTGATCTACTATGCCAACCGCTCAGGCCTGGAGGACCGGGTCTTCCGCCTGCGTACCGGCAAGGCGGCCTCCACCATCCCGATGCCACGCACCCTGCACCAGGTCAGCAACCTGCGCATCACCGAAGGCGAGCAAGGAAAGCTGCAGGTGCGCCTGAACTGGCACACGTTGTTCTACCGCCTGGCCACTTCCGAGCAGTTCTACGGTCATGCCACCTATGACCTCGTCCCCCACGGCGACAGCTGGCTGATCCAGCGCAAGCACGTGCTGCTGCTCAACGACACGATCAACTCGGTGCTCGACTTCTATCACCTCTGACTCGACGGACACTCCCCATGACGCACAAGGTCGCGTTCAGCTTCGCCGACGGCAAGACCCTGTTCTTCCCGGTGCAAGCCAATGAAATACTGCTCGACGCCGCCCTGCGCAACGGCATCAAGATCCCCCTGGACTGCCGCGAAGGGGTCTGCGGCACCTGCCAGGGGCGTTGCGAGTCGGGCCAGTACAGCCAGGATTACGTGGACGAGGAAGCCCTGTCGGCCCAGGACCTTGCGCAACGCAAGATGCTCAGCTGCCAGACCCGGGTGCAATCCGATGCGGCGTTCTACTTCGACTTCGACTCCAGCCTGTGCCATGCCGCCGAGCCGGTGCGCTACCGCGCCTCGGTCCAGGAAGTGCGCCAGGTTTCGGACAGCACGGCGATCCTGCGCCTGGACCTGGGCGGCAATCCGACCCCGCTGGACTTCCTGCCCGGCCAATACGCCCGCCTCGGCATTCCCGGCACCGACTGCAGCCGCGCCTACTCCTTCGCCAACCGATCCGCGGCGGACAATCAGTTGCTGTTCCTGATCCGCCTGTTACCCGATGGGACGATGAGCAACTACATCCGCGAACGCTGCCAGGTGGGCGACGCCTTGGAGCTGGAAGCGCCGCTGGGGGCGTTCTATCTGCGCCAGGTCAGCCGTCCGCTGGTCCTCGTGGCGGGCGGCACGGGACTCTCGGCCCTGCTGGCAATGCTCGAGCAAATCGTCGAGCAGGACTGCCAGCAACCGGTCCACCTGTACTACGGCGTGCGCCAGAGTGCCGACCTGTGCGAGCTGGAGCGCATCCGCGCCTACGGCGAGCGCCTGCCGGCGTTTCGCTTCACGCCGGTGATCAGCGACAGCGACCCGGCCTGGAACGGCAAGCGCGGTTACATCACCGAGCACTTCGATACCGAGGAATTGCGCAGCGGCGAGGCCGACATGTATGTCTGCGGGCCACCGCCGATGGTCGATTCGATCCGCACCTGGCAGCAAGAACAGGGACTTGGGCGTGTTCAGCTGTATTACGAGAGGTTTACCGAGAGTAATATCTGATCCCGTCGACACGATGCCGAGACCGACGCCTAAATCCCTGGGTCGGTCCTGATAACAACTAGAAGAGAGCGCAAGTTAGTGGATCAAACCTTGAAGCAGGGTGAACTCAAGCGCGGCTTGAAAAACCGCCATATCCAATTGATCGCCCTGGGCGGGGCGATTGGGACCGGACTCTTCCTCGGCTCGGCCGGGGTCCTGAAGTCCGCCGGGCCCTCGATGATCCTGGGGTACGCGATCGCTGGCTTCATCGCCTTCCTGATCATGCGCCAGCTGGGCGAGATGATCGTCGAGGAGCCAGTGGCCGGCTCCTTCAGCCATTTCGCCCATAAGTACTGGGGGGGCTACTTCGGCTTCCTCGCCGGCTGGAACTACTGGGTGCTGTATGTGCTGGTGGGGATGGCCGAGCTCACTGCGGTAGGTAAATACATCCAGTTCTGGTGGCCGGAGGTTCCTACCTGGGTCAGCGCGGCGGTGTTCTTCGTGCTGGTCAACCTGATCAACATGATGAACGTGAAGTTCTTCGGTGAAGCCGAGTTCTGGTTCGCCATCATCAAGGTCGTCGCCATCGTCGGCATGATCCTGCTGGGCTGCTACATGCTCTTCAGCGGCAGTGGCGGGGCCCAGGCCTCGGTGAGCAACCTGTGGTCCCACGGCGGCTTCTTCCCCAATGGCGGCAACGGCCTGTTGATGGCCATGGCCTTCATCATGTTTTCCTTCGGCGGCCTGGAGCTGGTGGGCATCACCGCGGCCGAGGCCAGCGAGCCGCGCAAGGTGATTCCCAAGGCCATCAACCAGGTGGTCTACCGGGTACTGATCTTCTACGTCGGCGCCCTGGCGGTGCTGCTCTCCCTGTACCCGTGGGACGAGTTGCTGGTCAGCCTCAACTCCGGCGGCGACGCCTACAGCAGCAGCCCCTTCGTGAAGATCTTCTCGCTGATCGGTAGCGATACCGCCGCGCAGATCCTCAACTTCGTGGTCCTGACTGCCGCGCTCTCGGTGTACAACAGCGGCGTGTACTGCAACAGCCGCATGCTCTACGGCTTGGCCGAGCAGGGCGATGCGCCCAAGGCGTTGACCAAGCTCAACAAGCAAGGCGTGCCGATCCTGGCCCTGGGTATCTCCGCGCTGATCACCTTGCTCTGCGTGCTGGTCAACTACCTGGCTCCCCATGAGGCCCTGGAGCTGTTGTTCGCCCTGGTGGTGGCGGCCCTGATGATCAACTGGGCGCTGATCAGCCTGACCCACCTGCGCTTTCGCAAGGCCATGGCCGAGCAAGGCGTGGTGCCGTCCTTCAAGGCCTTCTGGTCGCCACTGAGCAACTACCTGTGCCTGGCCTTCATGGTCATGATCATCGGCGTGATGCTGATGATCCCGGGCATCCGTGCCTCGGTGTACGCGATCCCGGTCTGGGTCCTGCTGATCTGGGTGTTCTACCGCCTGAGCCAGGCGAAAAAAACCGAACAGGCTGCCCTGCGCTAAGTTAGCGGGTGGCCCCTGCAAGACCTGAAAGCCCGGCCCTGGATCCAAGGCCGGGCTTTTTCATGCGCACCACAAAGTGGTCTGCCCCAACCCTCTCAAGCGGCCTGAAACGACCCTCCGCCAGCTCTCTAGAATCAGCGCCTCCCGGAGCTTCAGGACCGGGGCTCACCCTGGATGGAGAATGGCGCATGAATAGAACGACCGAGGGGCTCAGGCCTGCCGATTTTTTCTCACCCACCGTGGCCGCGCTGATTTCGGTGCTGGTGAACTACGGTGGAACGTTCGTCCTGGTGCTGCAGGCCGCCGAGCTGGCCCGCCTGTCGCCAGCCCAGACGGCCTCCTGGGTCTGGGCAGTGTCGGTAGGGGTCGGAGTCAGCGGCCTGTGGTTGAGCCTGCGCTATCGGGCACCGGTCATCACGGCCTGGTCGACCCCCGGAGCGGCCTTCCTGGCCACGGTCCTGCCTGTGACCCCCTACGCCGAGGTGATCGGCGCCTACCTGGTTTCGGCCCTGGGCTTCATCATCCTGGGTGCATGCGGGGCCTTCGAACGGCTGGTGCAGCTGATCCCCAAGGGGATCGCCGCCGGGCTGCTGGCCGGAATCCTCTTGCCGTTCGGCATCAATGCCTTTGGCGGCGCCAGCGTCGATCCCCTGTTGGTGACCGTGCTGCTGGGTTCCTATGCACTGCTGCGGCGCTTCACCTCGCGCTTTGCCGTAGTCGGCATCCTCGGGATCGGCCTGGCGCTGTTGATCGTCCAGCAACGGATCGACGGTGCTGGCGTGCAACTGAGCCTGGCCACACCGCTGTTCACCCCACCGCAGTTTTCTCTGCCGGCCCTGCTCGGCGTGGCCCTGCCACTGTTCGTCATTACCCTGACCGGGCAATACATGCCTGGCATGCTGGTGCTGCGCAACGACGGTTTCAAGACCAGTGCCAACCCGCTGCTGACGGTCACCGGCCTGGGCTCGCTGATCATGGCGCCATTCGGTGCCCACGCCTTCAACGTGGCCGCTATCACCGCGGCCATCTGCACCGGCCCGGACGCCCATCCGGACCCGGGCAAGCGCTACCTCGCCGGTATCGCCTGCGGGCTGCTGTACATCCTGGTGGGCACTTTCGGTGTGACGCTGGCGAGCCTGTTCATGGTGTTGCCCAAGGCCTTCATCGGCACCCTGGCCGGCCTGGCGCTGCTGGGTGCCATCGGTGGCAGCCTGGCCAATGCCATGGCCGATGCCAAGACCCGGGAAACAGCCTTGATCACCTTTCTTGCCACGGTCGCCAATGTCAGCCTGCTGGGCGTCGGCGGTGCCTTCTGGGGGTTGCTGGCGGGCCTGGCCGCGCACTGGCTGATGCACGGTCGGCCCGGGGCTCGCGACACCGCGAGCGCCCAGCCCTGAAAATTGCCCTAGGGCTTGCGCAGAACCTGTCCCAGGCGCTCCATCGCGGCTTCGATTTCATGGGCACTCAAGGAGGCGTAGCCCAGCAACCAGCCCTGTTCCCTGTGCTCGCCGACATACAGCCGGCCAAGGCCGGGTAACTGCATGCCGATACTCGCTGCCCGGCGCTGGGTGTGCTCCTCGCTCCAGCCCGGCTCCAACAGGCAGGGAATCTGCAGGCCTCCCGGCGGCGGCAAGGCCCTGGCGATGCCTTGCAAATGCCGCCCGATGGCGTCGAGCATGGCCTGCCTGCGTCCCGCGTAGAGCTTGCGCATGGCCCGCACGTGGGCGTTGTAGTGCCCCTGCTCCATGAACCGCGCCAGGGTCAGCTGGAGAATCTGCGGGGTATGGCCGTCCATGATGCTGCGGGCCGCACTGAAGGGGGCCACCAACTCCTCGGGCAGGACCATGTAGCCCATGCGCAGGCCGGGATAGAGGGTCTTGCTGAACGTGCCGATGTACAGGGTGCGCTGATACGCGTCCAGGCCCTGGACACAGGCGGTCGGCAGGCCGTCGTAATGGAACTCGCTGTCGTAGTCGTCCTCGATGATCCACCGATCGTGCTCGGCGGCCCAACGGATCAACTCCAGCCGGCGCTCCAGGGACAGGGTGACCCCGCTGGGATACTGATGCGATGGCGTGACATAGACACAGCGGGCACCACTGCGATCGGCCCGCAGCAGATCGGTGCGCAAGCCCTGTTCATCGACATCGATGGGGATGATGCGCACCTCGGCGGCCTCGAACGCCTTGCGGGCCCCAAAATACCCCGGGTTCTCCATCAGGATCGGCTTGCCAGCGTCCACCAGCAGTTGCGCGCACAGGAACAAGGCCTGGCGGGTGCTGCTCAACACCAGGATCTGCCCCGGCTGCACCTTGGCTCCACGCTCCAGGTTCAGATAGGCGGCGATGGCTTTGCGCAAGGGCTCGGCCCCCTGTGGGTCGCCATGCAGCAAGACATTGCCCCGGTACTCCTGCAGCACCTGGCGTTGCAAGCGCTCCCAGACCTGCACCGGGAAACTGCGGGTTTCCGGCAAGCCGGTGGCAAAGGCCTTGACCACCTGCTGGTCCGCGACCCCACCGCGTTCGAACAGCGTCCGCCCCCGACGACTCAAGCCGCCCCCAGGCTCCCGGATGCTGCGTGGCGGCTCCTGCAAGCGCAGGCGCCTGCGGGCCGCTCCGCGCAACTGCGCGCCAATGGCCTGGCAGACATAGCTGCCGGAGCCCTCGCGCCGGACGATGAAGCCATCGCGCTGCAACTGCACGTAGGCGTTTTCCACGGTATCGCGCGATACTCCCAGGGACTTGGCCAGGACCCGACTCGCCGGTAGCTTGAGCCCCGGCGCCAGGGCTCCATCGAGGATCAGCCCGCACAGCGCCCGCTGGATGCGCTGATGCAGGTCCAATGCCTGGAACTCCGGGTCGTTGAGCCGCATGTTCAGGGTTTCAAGTTCGAAGGTACGGCTCATGCGGTCTGCCCAGGAAAGTGAAAGCATCGATTTTGGGCAGCCACTTTAGCGCCGGCCACCTTTGCGGTCACCTCCTGCCTGGCCGCTGTCGCAGGCGCCAGGACAGGCACGAGAAGCGAATGGGCGATGCCAGGAATGAAAACGCCCCGGCTGGCGGGGCGTTGGTCTGGGTCATTGCGGGTAGCGCACTCGCCACAACTCGGGGAACAGCACGGTATCGAGCATCTTGCGCAGATAACCCACGCCCTCGGTTCCACCAGTGCCCGGCTGGAAGCCGATGATCCGCTCCACCGTGGTCACATGGCGGAAGCGCCATTGACGGAAGGAGTCTTCCAGGTCGATGAACTTCTCGCCCAGCTGGTACAGGTCCCAATACTTCGAGGGATCACCGTATACCTCGCGCCAGGCCGCTTCCACCGAGGGATCGTGCTGGGTCGCGCTGGTGCTGTTCAGCGCCAGGCGCTGCGGATCGATATCCAGGCCGCTGCGGGCCATCAGGGCGATCGCCTCGTCATACAGCGACGGGGTGGCGATGGATTCCTGCAGCGCCTGCAACAGCTCGGGACGGTGGGCATGGGGACGCAACAGCGCCGCACTCTTGTTGCCCAGGATGAATTCGATATCGCGGTACTGGAACGACTGGAAGCCCGAGGACTGGCCCAGGTACGGGCGGATGGACTTGTATTCCGAAGGGGTCATGGTGGCCAGCACCGCCCAGGCATGCACCAACTGGTCGAAGATCCGCGAGACCCGCGCCAGCATCTTGAACGCCGGCGCCAGCTGGCTCTGGCGCACCTGCTCACGGGCGGCCTTGAGTTCGTGGAGCATCAGCTTCATCCACAGCTCGGAGGTCTGGTGCTGGATGATGAACAGCATCTCGTTGTGGTCTGGCGACAACGGATGCTGGGCGCTGAGGATGCGCCCCAGATCCAGGTAGTCGCCGTAGCTCATGGAGTCGGAGAAATTCAGCTGGGCGTTATGCCATTCATCCGGTGGATTGCTTGAAAAAGGACATTGGCTCATCGCGTGGGCTCCTCGTCTCGGTCGGCTGGGGCCCACACCGTTGCCTGGGCAAGGGTGCACGAATGGCCCGCCGTCATAGTTATTGTAGGAATCAATCGGCCAACGGGCGCAGGATCGCCCGCACCGGACTGGCGTCCAGGTGGGCAAAGCGCAGTGGCAGGGCAATCAGTTCGTAGTCGCCTTCAGGCACCTCGTCGAGCACTACCCCTTCGAGGATCGCCATGCCATGCCGGGCGACCGCATTGTGGGCATCCATGGTCTTGGACTGCTGGGGGTCCAGGGAGGGGGTGTCGATACCGACAAGGCGCACACCGAGACGGGCCAGCAGCTCGATGGTGGCCTCGGCCACAGCGGTGAAGCCTGAGTCCCAGGTGTCCAGCGGAGCCTGGCGATAGGTCCGCAGCAGTACCCGTTGGGGCAGATTGTCCAGATGCCCCTGCAGGTCCTCGGGTTGCACCAGCGAACCGCTCTCCAGGCAATACAGGACCCGGCACGGCCCCATGTAGACATCCAGCGGCACCTCGCCAATAGGCAGGCCATCAGGGCGGTAATGCAGCGGGGCATCGACATGGGCGCCGGTGTGGGGCGACAGGGTGATCCGACCGATGTTCACTGGACACTCGGGCCCGAAATGCCAGACACGTTCTTCCTGGAATGGCGTGTCTCCCGGCCAGGTCGGGGTCGCGGTGCTCAAGGGCGGGCTGATATCCCACCAACGGGGTGTATGTTCCATGGGCATGGCTCTTGGTCGGTCCGGACTGCATGATACGAGCGAAGCCGGTAAAGATTCTTGCGAAATAACTCGGTCAGCTTCAGGTATTTCGCAAGAACTGCTAACAAAACCTGGTTTATCCGATGAATCTTTCAAGCCCGCAGGCCACCGGCTCCCCCTTTGCCAGTCATCGCGAGCAGGGCCGCAGCGCTTCTGGATACCCCGGTGTCGAGTACAGACAACCCCATGGGCGCCGGGCGCTATAGGGTGCGGCCTCTGGTTCTCGATCTGTCAGGAGCACAGCATGCCCAAGCCCATTACCGTTCTGCGCGATACCCATCCACTGCCGGTCCTGGACGCCTGCAAGTGGGAAAAACTCGAAGGCGACCCGCACACCGTCAACCTCAATGCCTACACCAGCGAAGATGGCAGCAAGATCATGGGCACCTGGATCTGCACTCCCGGCAAATGGCGGGTGGCCTATGAGAAGTGGGAGTACTGCCACTTCCAGGAAGGCTATTGCGTGATCACCCCGGACGGCCTGGCTCCCATCCACTTGCGCGCCGGCGATATCTTCGTGGTCGAGCCCGGCATGAAGGGCACCTGGGAAGTCGTGGAGACGGTACGCAAGTACTTCATCTTCGCCTGAGGCCTGCCAGCGGCGAGTCCGGGCCGCCGACGCCCGGCTCAGCGCTGCTTGCCAAATGTCTATATAATCCCTGCCAAATGGCAAAGGCAGGAGTAAGGCCCATGGTTGCACTGACCGGTAGCGACATCGCCGTGAAACGACGCGGCAAGCCCGTATTGAAGGATCGAACCTCGGACATCCTGCTCGGTGGCCGGGCACGGTTCGACGACCGTATCTCGATCTATCGCCTGACCGAGGAAGGCATTCCGCTGACGGCAATCGTCAAGTTCGTCTCCTCGGTCCCCATGCTCAAGGACGAACAGGTCCTGGCCAAGATCATCGGCCTGTCCGAGCGCACCCTGCACCGGCGCCTGAAGACCCCCGACGAACCGCTGAACCCGGAGCAGAGCGCCCGGGCGGTACGCTTCGCCCAGGTGCTGTCCAAGGCCCAGGAGGTCTTCGGCAGCAGCGAACAGGCCCAGGACTGGATGGCCAAGCCGGTGATGGCCCTGGACGGCCACAAGCCGGTGGACCTGCTGACCAACCCCATCGGATTCGAGCTGGTGGATGAGTTCCTCACCCGCCTGGAATACGGGGTCTATCAGTGATCAGCATTCCCGGCAGCAGTGCCGTTCACTTCTGGCGCCTGGACGCCGCGCAGCACGCCGACAGCTGGGACAGCGGCATCGGTGCCGAACTGTGCGGCGGGCGCTGGAACTCCAAGGGGGTCAAGGCCGTATATGGCAGCGCCGACCCTGCCACGGCGATCCTCGAGGTGGCCGTGCACAAGGGCTTTGCCGCGCTCGACCAGGTGCCCCATGTGCTGACCGGGGCGCTGATCCACGACCCGTCGACCATCTACCGCCTGGACGAAGGCAGCGTGCCCAATCCCAACTGGCTGGTGCCAGGCATTCCCAGCGCCGGCCAGCAGCAATTCGCCGACCAGTTACTGGCCGAGCATCCCTTCGTACTGGTGCCTTCCTCGGTCTCGCGCCACAGCTGGAACATCCTGATCAACCCACTGTTGGCCAAGGGGTTGTACCAGGTGGTGATCCAGGAGCGCTTCGGCCTCGACACCCGCCTCAATCCGCCGCCACGCACTCCGGCTGGCCGGCCCAACTGAGCGGGCAAAAAAAACGGGAAGCCGCCCGACGCGGATTCCCGGAAACGCCCCCACTCGGGGGGCTACGATCATGAGACAGTATTCGTGGCGAGGGCTTGGCCCCCGCCACGCAAAGGGCTACTGCGGCTTGCGGTAGCTGTTGACGATGGCCGAGAAGTCCTTGCCACCTTCCCCGCGCTGGCTCATGGCCTGGTACAGCTGCTGGGCCACCGCGCCCAGCACCACCGGCTGATGGGCCTGGCGGGCGGCCTCGGTGGCCAACCCCAGGTCCTTGAGCATCAGCTCGGCGCCAAAACCACCGGTGTAGCCACGCGCTGCGGGCGCGGTCTCGATCACTCCCGGCCACGGGTTGTAGGTGTCGGAACTCCAGCACCGCCCGGTGGAGCTGTTGATGATCCCGGCCAGCACCTTGGTATCGATACCCAGGGCATCGCCCAGGGCCATGGCTTCGCTGACGCCGATCATCGAGATGCCCAGCAGCAGGTTGTTGCAGATCTTGGCGATCTGCCCAGTGCCCACTTCCCCGCAGTGCACGATGTTGCGCCCCATCTGCGCCAGTACCGGCTGCAGGGCGGCGAACAGCTCGGTACCCGCGCCGACCATGAAAGTCAGGGTGCCAGCCTGGGCGCCGCCTGTGCCGCCGGAAACCGGGGCGTCGGCCATGGCCACGCCCTGCTTGGCCGCAGCGGCGGCAACATCGCGAGCGGTCTGCGGGTCGATGGTGCTGCAGTCCACCGCTGGCACGCCACGGGCGATGCCCGCCAGCACGCCGTCCTCACCCAGCCAGACGCTACGCACATGGGCGGCGGCCGGCAGCATGGTGATCACCAGTTCGGCGCCTTCGGCGGCGGCCTTGGGCGAGGCGGCAATGCGCCCGCCCAGTTGCGCCAGCTCGGCCAGCACGCTTTGGTTCAGGTCGAACAGGTTCAGCTGGTGGCCGGCCTTGATCAGGTTGCGGGCCATGGGCGCGCCCATGTTGCCCAGGCCGATGAATGCAATGTTCATGTCAGGCTCCTCAACGCAGGCTGATAGTGGTGTTCACACCGTCGTTGACGCTGTCATCGTCGAACCAGCGGCTGGTGACGGTCTTGGTCTGAGTGTAGAACTGCACCACTTGCTTGCCGTACGGACCCAGGTCGCCGAGCTTGGAACCGCGCGAACCGGTGAAGCTGAAGAACGGTACCGGCACCGGGATCGGGATGTTGATCCCCACCTGGCCAACGTCGATTTCGCTCTGGAACTTGCGTGCCGCCGCGCCGCTCTGGGTGAACAGGCCGGTGCCGTTGCCGAAGGGGTTGGCGTTGACCAGGGCGATGGCCTCGTCGAGGGTGTCGACCTCCAGCACCACCAGCACCGGGCCGAAGATTTCCTGGGTGTAGATCTGCATCTCGGTGGTCACCCCGGAGAACAGGGTCGGGCCAACGAAATTGCCCTGCTCGTAGCCCGGAACCTTGACGTCACGGCCGTCCAGCTCCAGCTTGGCGCCTTCCTTGATACCGCTTTCGATCAGGCCCAGCACGCGCTCCTTGGCCCGCTTGGAGATCACCGGGCCGACATCGGTACCCGGCTCGCAACCGGCGTTGACCTTGAGCTTGCTCGCGGCCTCCTTGATGTCCGGCAGCCATTCGCGGGCCTTGCCCACCAACACCGCTACCGAGGTGGCCATGCACCGCTGGCCGGCCGCGCCGAACGCCGCACCGGCCAGGGCGTTGACCGTCTGGGTACGGTTGGCATCGGGCAGCACCACGGCGTGGTTCTTGGCGCCCATCATCGATTGCACGCGCTTGCCGTGCTTGCCCGCCAGGTCATAGACATGGGTACCGACGGCGGTGGAGCCGACGAAGGACACGGCCTTGATGTCCTGGTGCACGCACAGGGCATCCACCACGTCCTTGCCACCATGGACCACGTTGAGCACGCCGGCCGGGACTCCCGCCTCCAGCGCCAGCTCCACCAGCAACATGGTGGACAGCGGATCTTGCTCGGAAGGCTTGAGGACGAAGGTGTTGCCGCAAACGATGGCCATCGGGAACATCCACAGCGGAATCATCGCCGGGAAGTTGAATGGGGTGATCCCGGCGCATACACCGATAGGCTGGCGCAGGGTGTAGGTGTCCACGCCGCCGGCGACGTTCTCGGCGAACTCGCCCATCTGCAGGGTGCCGATGGAGCAGGCATGCTCCACCACTTCCAGGCCGCGGAAGATGTCACCTTCGGCGTCGGCGATGGTCTTGCCCTGCTCGGCGCTCAAGACCTGGGCAATGCGTTTGGAGTGCTCACGGATCAAGGCCTGGAGCTTGAGCATGATGCGCATCCGCGCGCCGATCGGCGTCAGCTTCCAGGTCTGGAAGGCACGTTGGGCCGCAGCGATCGCGGCATCGACTTCGGCAGCGGTGGCAAACGGCACCTTGGCCAGGACTTCCTGGGTCGCCGGGTTGACGATGTCATGCCATTCCTGGGTCTGGGACTGGACCCATTGGCCGTCGATCAGCAATTTGACCTGCTGCAGGGTAGTGCCGCCGGACTGGAGGGGAGCGTTCATGGGGTCTCCTGACTTCTTGAGTTCTTATGCAGGGAACCAAGGCGTTGCAGCGCCTTGAAAGAGGGGAGTCGCGAGTTGGTATCGGACTGTTTTTGGAGTATAGATGTGCAAACTTCTAATAAGAACGCACATAAAATCCGGTCCATCATGCAAAAAAACATCACCTCGCTGAGCACCCTGAACTGGGACGACCTGAAGTTTTTCCTGGAGGTGGCGCGTACTCGCAAGGCCAGCAGCGCGGCCAAGCGCCTGGCGGTGGACTACACCACGGTGTCACGGCGCATCGGCTCGCTGGAAACCGCCCTGGGCACCCTGCTGTTCGAAAAGTCCCGTACCAACGGCTTCGTCCTGACTGCCGAGGGCCAGCGCCTGCTGGGGTATGCCGAGTCGATCGAAAGCACCCTGCACATGGCCTGCGAGCAGGTCTCGGGCTCCGGCGTGGCGCTGTCCGGGCATGTGCGCATGGGCTGCACCGAAGGTTTCGGCACCTTCTTCATCACCCCGCAGCTCAGCCATTTCCTCGACGCCTACCCGGCGATTTCGGTGGATATCCTGCCACTGCCGCACTTCATCAGCCTGTCCAAGCGCGAAGCCGACATCGTCATTGCCCTGGAGCGTCCGGAACATGGGCCCTACGTGTGCTGCAAGCTGTGCGACTACCGCCTGCAGCTATACGCCACCCAGGAATACCTCGATCGCCATCCGCCGATCCGCCGCCCCAGCGACCTGGGCGAGCATCAGTTCATCAGCTATGTCGACGACTTGGCCTTCAGCTCCGAGCTGCTGTACCTGGCCAACGTGGTCCCCGGGGCCAGCGCACACCTGCGCAGCACCAGCGTCATCGCCCAGTACGTGGCGGCGCAGCAGGGCCGCTCGCTGGCGATCCTGCCGTGTTTCCTGGCGGCCCAGGACCCACGCTTGCTGCCGGTGCTGCCCAAGGAAATCAACCTGACCCGGCAATTCTGGATGTACTGCCGCGAGGACCTGCGCAAGCTCAAGCGCATCACACTGCTATGGGATTACATCCGCGAGGTGACCGAGCAGAACCAGCCCTTGTTGATGGGGGACACTCGAAGCATGTCGTTCAGTGCCCCCTAGCCTTGTGCCGCCATGCCGTATCGGTCACCGATCGGCCTGGCGAAGCGGCCGTAGGACTACAGCCGCGACTGGATGGATCGCCGCTCAGTCGGCGATCACCACGATCGACACCCGACGATTCTCGGTACGCCCGGCCGGGGTGCTGTTGGAGGCCACCGGCTCGCTGCTGCCAAGGCCGCGCAACTGGATGTTCTCTTCGCGCATGCCAACCTGGGTCAGGACCTTGACCACGCTCTTGGCCCGGCGCATGGAGAGCTGCGTGTTGTAGGCCTCCTTGCCGGAGGCATCGGTGTGGCCGTCGACCCGGACTTTCTGGATATCGACACTGAGCAAGGCCTTGCCGATGCGCTGGACGATCTCGGTGCTGGCCGGGTTCAAGCTCTCTATATCACTGCCGAACAACACCTTGCCCGACAGGCCGAAGGCCCAGCCTTCATCCGTCAGTTCGAAGCCCTCCTGTTTCAGCACCGCGATCTGCTTCGGGGTCAGGCCCTTGGGTGGCACGCTCTGGCAGCCCGTCAAGGCCAGCAAGGCCATGAACACCAGGGCACCGAAAAGTCGAACCGAACGTTGTGTCATTGAGAACAAGGGAGTTAGCTCCTGTTTTGAACCTGGACGACGGGGGACTCCGCCCCCACTGTGTGCTGCCCGCCTCGCGCGCCTCGCTTGGCCTGGTACATGGCCGCGTCGGCGGCATTCAACAGACTGCCCGGAGTGGCGCCATGCTCCGGATACACGGCGATGCCGATGCTCAGCGATGTCAGGATCGACAGGCTGCCTGGCAACTGGATCGGCATCTCCATGCTGTTGATGATCTTGTCGGCGATGCGCTGGGCATCCTCCACCCGATGCAGGGGCGTCAACAACACCGCGAATTCATCGCCACCCAGGCGCGCCACCAGGTCATCCTCGCGCAGTTGCGCTCGAATCCGCGTGGCCACGGCCACCAGCACCGCATCCCCGGCGGCATGGCCAAAATTGTCGTTGATTTCCTTGAACCGATCGCTGTCCAGGAACAGCACCGCCATGTGTTCGTTGTGCTTGTTGGCACTGCGCAGGGCGCGGATCAGCCGTCCCTCGAAGAAGGCCCGGTTAGGCAGGCCGGTCAAACTGTCATGGCTGGCCTGGTGGGCCAAGGTCTCATTCTCGCTCTGCAGGTGGGTCTGCCAGACCTCCAGTTCATCGAGCAGGGCGTTGAAGTCATTGCCCAGGTTGTCCAGCTCGGCGATTTGTGCCGGCGGCACCCGTTGGTCGAAGGCACGCTCGCGTCGGGCCGCGTGGGCCACGTCCGCCAGGCTGCGTAGCGGGCCCGTGATATCGCGCAGTTGCCGGCGCGCCAGGTACAGGGCGGCCCAGGCACTCAGGGCGATGCACAGCACGATGCCCACCAACCCGCTGAAGAGGAAGCGCAACAGGCTGCCGCCATGGCCGGTGACATTGACGCTGCCGATCTCCTGGCCCTGGCGATAGATCGGCACGCTGATGGGTTTTTCCAGGAATGTGCTGGCGATGTGCATTTCCAGGTTGGTCAGGAAACCGCTGTCCGGACGCTGCCAACTGGCCAGCAACTGCCCCTGGCTGTCGTAGACCTTGGCGTCGGCCACCTCCTCGGTGGAAGCGATCAGCGCCAGGGCCTCGGTGGCCACGACGTTATCGTGGAACACCACGGCAGCTTCCACCGTATAGCTGATGGAACGGGCGATCAGGTGCAGGTTGTGGTCGGCATACACCCGCAGGGCCAGTACGCCAAGGCCGGTCAGGGACAGGCTGGCCATGGAGATCGCCAGCAGGGCAACGATCAGATGGCCGCGACCGATGACCGACCGCAAGGTAGGGCGGGAGTTGGACTTGAACAGTTTCATGGCTCCGCCGGACGCCGACGGGACAACTGCAACACACTGGGATGGATCTTCACCCCACTGCGCGCCACTGAGTCCAGATTGACTTCGAACGATACCTGGCTGTCGCTGACTCGCAGGCAGAACAGGCTGCCCACGGTGCATTGGTCGCCCCCCTCGCTGATGCTCAGCACCGGCTGCCCGGTCAACGAACTGAACAAGCGAGTACGCTGCTCAGTCCCCAGCTTGCCGACGTAGACCGAATCGCACTCACTGGCGATCGTCGCGTTACTGGCCAGTAAGCGACGCACCTGCACCGGGCGTCCGGTAGCCTGGGTGGCCCCCTTGAGCAGATCGTCGGTGTATTCGGTGGGACCTACCACGCAAAGACGCAACTGCGCTGGCTCGACCGGCCAGCGCGCATAGCTGAGGATGCCCAGCACCACTTGGGTCACTGCCTTGGCCCGCTGTTCGGCCAGGCTGGCCGGTGCCGAGGGCTCGGGCTGTGCGATGGCCAACAGGCTGAACAGGCAAAGGATGGTCGCCAGCACGTACTGCCGCCACCGCAAAATGCGCTCTGTCCTCAAGACAGCCACGTCCATGCAGGGAATCTCGTTGATTTTCACGAAGATGATGCCGCAACGATAGCACAGCCCTGGAAAATGCCGCGAGATCGACGCGGTGCAACCATGCCTGGAAGCCCGGCCTCAGTCCAGCTCCAGCATCAATCCGCTCAGGCGCTTGACCCGCCGTCGCACCGCCTCCTCGAAGACACCGGCACGGGGTTCGATCAGGCTGAACCAATCCTTGGCCCGGGTGATGCCGGTGTAGATCAACTCCTTGGTCAGTACCGGATTCAATGCATCGGGCAGGATCAGCGCGGTATGGGCGAACTCCGAGCCCTGGGACTTGTGCACAGTCATGGCGTAGACGGTTTCCACGTCGTTGAGCCGGCTCGGCAGCACCAGGCGCACGCCGCCCTGGCCATCGTTGCGCGGGAAGGCCACGCGCAGCACCTGGCGGCCCGCCTCGCTGCCGTCCTGTTCCGGCAAGCGCAGGGCAATGCCGATATCACCATTCATCAGGCCCAGGCCATAGTCATTGCGGGTCATCAAGACCGGACGGCCCTCGTACCATTGCTGGTCGCTTTCGATCAGCCGGGCCTTGAACAGTGCCTGGGTGATGCGCTGGTTCAGGCTCTCGACGCCCCAAGGCCCCTTGCGTACCGCACAGAGCAGCTGGAAGCGGTCGAAGGCCTGCAGGACGTTGCGTGCCCAATCGGTCCAACGCCGGTCTTCCAGGCCGGTACCAACCGGTGGACGCTGGCTGCGCAGCACATTCAGGTAATGGCGATAGCCTTGGGGCCCTTCGCCGTGGCCTTCGAGCAACAGCCGCTCCAGGGCCCGGTCCTGTTCACCCTTGAGGCTCAGGCCATGCAAGTCCCCATGGCTGCGGGCCGCCAGCAAGCGCCGGGCCTCGTCGGCCTGTTGCTGATTGACCCAGCGTGCCAGCTGGCCGATGCCACTGCCTTCGCCAAAGCGCCGGGAGTGACGCAGCATCACCACCTGCTGCGCCAGGGGGTGCTGGTGCCCGTGATCTTCCTGCAGGCCACTGGTGGCCAGGTCTTCACCACTGACCGTCTCGAGCCAGGCGCGGGTCTGCGGGTTGTACCAGCCCGCCTCGGCATCCCGGCACAAGTCACCCAGCACGGCTCCAGCCTCCACCGAGGCCAACTGGTCCTTGTCCCCCAGCAGCACCAGGCGTGCATGGATGGGCAAGGCATCGAGCAGGTTGGCCATCATTTCCAGATCGATCATCGAGGCCTCGTCCACGACCAGCACATCCAGTGGCAGGCGATTGCCAGCATGGTGGCGAAAGTGCCGGGTCCCCGGGCGATTGCCCAGCAGGCGGTGCACGGTGGTCACTTCGCTGGGGATCTTTTCCCGCACCTCATCGGCCACCGACAAGGAGCGCACCTGCAGGCTGATCGACTCCGTCAACCGCGCCGCGGCCTTGCCGGTGGGGGCTGCCAGGCGGATGCGCAGGGGCTTGCGAGCCTCCACTGCCGGCCCCTGGAGCAGGGCCAGCAGGCGGACCACCGTGGTGGTCTTGCCGGTGCCCGGGCCTCCGGTGATGATGCTGAAGGCCCCTCGCGTGGCCAGGGCACAGGCGAGTTTCTGCCAGTCGACCGGACCACTGGCCCTGGCTGCGCCGAACAACTCGTCAAGGCGCCGGGCCAGATGCTCGGGGGTTACCTCGGTTTGTGCCAGGCGCTGGCGCAGGGCGTTGTCTATGCGTCGCTCATAGGCCCAATAGCGCCGCAGGTACAGGCGCTTGCCCGACAGAACCAGGGGCCGCTGCCGCGCACCCTCGCCGTGGTCCGCAGCCAGGGCGACCAATCGGCTACCGGCCAGGACCTTGCACCAGTGTGCGCCCTCAAGGCCGGCCAGGACTTGGGAAGGCAGCGCCGGCGCGCCATTCTGCGCGTCCCCTTCGGGGGGCAATGACAGGGCGAAGTCCGGCTCCTTGAGGGTTTCGAACAGGTCCAGGCAGACATGTCCGTGCCCCAGTTGATGACTGCTCAGGGCCGCGGCCATCAGCACCAATGGGTCGCACTCCGGGTCCAGTTCATGGAGGAAGGCCACGAAGGCCTTGTCCAGGGCCCGCAGCCAACCCCGTGCCACCCATAGGTCGAGCAACTGCAGCAGGTCAGCGGCACGGCTCAAGGGGGCCTGGCCCTGGGAGGCCGGCTCCGGCTCGTCCAGGGAGGCGAACAGATCCGGGGTCATAGCAGCACTCCCTGTTCCCAGGCAGGTTCGACCCTGGGCGGCTCGGCCTGGCCCTGGAACATCAGGTCCAGGCGCTCGATCAACTGCCGCGGCGGGCGGGTGAAGTACAGGCCCCGGCTGGCCGCCTGAGTGCCCCGCAGGAACAGGTACAAAGCCCCGCCCATGTGCCGGTCGTAGTCGTAGTCGGCCAGGCGGGCCTTCAACTGTCGGTGCAGGGCCAGCAGGTACAGGACGTACTGCAGGTCATAGCGATTGTCGAGGATCGATTGTTCCATGGCCTGCTCGGTGTAGGCGGCGTCATCGACGCCCAGCCAGTTGGACTTGTAGTCGGCCACGTAGTAGCGGCCGTGGTGCTCGAAGGTCAGGTCGATAAAGCCCTTGAACATGCCATTGAGCAGCACGGGCTCGGCAGTCACCCGGGGCGCCCCCTGGTGCGTCTGCTGGCGCACCAGTTCGTCGAGCTTGAGTACATCGACCTTGTGGCTGGCGAACCAGAACTCCATCTCCACCCGATACTGGACCAACTGCCCGAGCACCACGGGCGGCTGCCCCTCTCCCGCCGGCAAGGGTACTTGCAGCACCTGCTGCAACCAATCGCTGAGGGTCGGGATCCAGCCTTCCCAGCCCCGGCGATTGCAACGGCGGGCGACCGCATCGGTGATCGCTTCGGGGGACGCACGAAAGCCTTCGCCACCCGCCCATTCCAACAGGCCATGAAGGAAGGTGCCGGGGTTCGGCCCGCGGGGAAAACGATGGATATCGCCACTGCTGGCGACGACCTCCCGAGGCGCCTCGGGGTCCAGGCGTTCATCATCGAACAACTTTTGTGCCTGGGGATCGTCCGGGGCCTGGCTGCCCACACCCAGGGTGTCACTGATCCGCAAGGCGCTATAGGAGGCGATCCACCAGTTCTCCGCGGCCCGGCGCACGGGAGCCAGCGCAGCCAGCAGGCGGGCTTCGTTGCGCGGCGGATAGAAACGCTGGTCATCGGCGGGCGGCAACTCGGCCACCGCGATGGCATCGCAGCCTTGCTGCAGATCCAGCAACCAGCGCTGCAAGCCAGTGGACTCGTTCAACTGCGCGCCGCCGCCCAACAGGTAGCCCAGGGCCGAGAGATTCAGGATCGAGTTGCTGTGGTTACCGCGCTTGAGGTCGGCGACTCCCAGCCAGCAGGCATGCCGGGCCCGGGTCAGGGCGACATAGAGCAGCCGCAGGTCCTCGGCCAGGCGCTCGTCGTCAGCCTGGGCGATCAGCTCTGCGCTAGGGCGCAGGCTGACTTGGGGCTTGCCGGCGGCATCGTGGTAATGCAGCGGCAGGCGGCTGCCGTCCACCGGCTTGGTGGAGCAAATGAACGGCAGGAACACCAGGGGGTACTCCAGGCCCTTGGATTTGTGGATGGTGACCACCTTTACCAATTGCTCATCGCTTTCCAGGCGCAGGATCTGCTCCTCACCCGCTTGCCCGGACAAGGCCAGGTGTTCGGTGAGGTGGCGGATCAGCGCCTGCTCGCCATCGAGCTCGGCGGCGTTCTGCTGCAGCAATTCGGACAGATGCAGGAGGTTGGTCAGTACCCGCTCGCCATCGCTGCGGGCCATCAGGGCCTGGGGCAACTGGAAGTCGTGGAGCAGGCGGCGCAGCATCGGCAGCACGCCCTGGCTCCGCCAGATCGCCCGATAGCCACGGAACTGCATGACTCGCGCTTCCCAGGCCAATTCGTCCTGGTTCAAGCGCTCCAGTTCCACCAGGGGCAGGTTCAGTGTCAAGGACGCCAGGGCGGCACGCAGCGGACGCTCCACGTCCGGCTCGGCACAAGCCTTGAGCCACACCAGCAGGTCGCGGGCTTCCTGGGCGGCAAACACCGAGTCCTTGTCCGAGAGGTACACGCTGCGCACCCCGCGGGCGGCCAGTTCGGCACGGATGGCCTGGGCCTCCTTGCCGTCGCGTACCAGGATGGCGATGTCCGCCGGCAGCAGGCCTTCGAGCTCTTGCGGGCCGCGGGCAAAACCACTGCGGCCCTGCTGGCCGCCATTGAGCAGGCCGACAATGGCACTGGCACAGGACGCGGCCTGGTGCTGGCGATACTGGGCTGCGGACAACGGTTGCTCCGAAGGCAGCAACCAGAAATTCAGTGCCGGTACGGCTTGGCCATCGACCAGCAGGCGCTCCTTGCGGTCCTGGGCCGCCACGGCCAGGAACGGCACCGGGTTCTGGCCATCGGGCTGGCGAAACAGGAAAGCGCCTCGCCCTTGCTGGCGCTGCTCGGCATGCAGGAACACGTGGTTGACCGCACTGACCATGGCCTGGCTGGAGCGGAAGTTGGTGCCCAGGCTATGCAGGCGGCCACTGGTGGCCTGGCGCGCCCGCAGGTAGGTATAGATATCGGCACCGCGAAAGGCGTAGATCGCTTGCTTGGGGTCGCCGATCAGGAACAGCCCGGTCGTCGGGTCGTTGTCTTCGATGCGATAGATGCTCTCGAAGATGCGGTACTGCACCGGATCGGTATCCTGGAACTCATCGATCAAGGCCACCGGAAACTGCTCGCGGATCAGGCTCGCCAAACGCTCGCCGCCATCGCTCTGCAAGGCGCCATCGAGGCGCAGCAGCATGTCGTCGAACCCCATCTCGGCACGGCGGCGCTTCTCTTCCTCAAAGCGTGCCCCGACCCATTGTGCAGCATGTTGCAGCACCGCCGCATCCGGGCTGGGCAAGGCCTCCAGGCTGGCCTTGAGTCCGGCCATCGCCTCAAGCCCGGGATGGCTTGGGGCGTCGCTCTTCCAGGCCTCACTCATGCCTTCTGGGGTCAGGCGACTGAAACCGGTGCCGATATCCAGTTGCTCAAGGCTCTCGTCATCGACCCACGCGTCGATCTTGTCGAACCAGGGCTCGAAATAACGCGCCTGCATCTTGCGTCCATCGACGCTCTTGCTGGCCACCCCTTGCAGGCAGATATCCCGCAATTGCGCAGACCATTGGCGCCAGGGTGCCTTGATCTGCACCAGGGCTTCGCGGCGCTCTTGCAGGCTGGCCTCGATCAACTCGGCTGGCGTCTGCTCCATCGGCCCGCGCCGCTCATTGCCGAACATCGCCCGGACCCGGGGCAGCAACTCGGCCGGCCCCACCCAATGGCTACGCACCCAGTTCAGTGCGTCGCCTTGCAGGGGGTAGCAGAACAATCGCCAGTAATCGCGCAGGACCTGGCCCAGCAAGTCGCTGTGGTCGGTCTCCAGGGTCTGGGTGAACAGGCTGCCGCTGTCGAAAGCGTGTTCGCGCAGCATGCGCTGGCACCAACTGTGGATGGTGGAGACCGCCGCCTCGTCCATCCACTGGGCTGCGATATCCAGGCGATTGGCACAGGCGGCCCATTGCTCGGGGGGGTATTGCTCGCGCAACTGCTCTATCAGGCTGTCCGGGGCCGGGATTTCTTCACGCAAGAAGCGTGCGGCCTCTGCCAGGCGGGTGCGGATACGCTCGCGCAGTTCCTTGGTCGCGGCGTCGGTGAACGTCACCACCAGGATCTGTGGCGGCAGCAGCTCGCGGCCAAAACCTTCGGCTTCACCGCCATGGCCCAGTACCAGGCGCAGGTAGAGCGCGGAAATGGTGAAGGTCTTGCCTGTACCGGCACTGGCCTCGATCAGCTGGCTGCCGTGCAGCGGAAAAGCCAGGGCCAGGGGGCGTTGTCCAGTCATGCTCCGGCCTCCTCGCCGAGGGCTGAACGCCATGGGGCGTTGAGTAGCGGGCGATAGAGCGTTTGGGCCCAGCCGCTGAAGGTTTCATCGGCGATCAATGCGTTGTAGTCGGCAAACTGGCGGGCCAGCGCCGGACTTTCGCGGCGCTCGCCCTGGCTATTCTGCCCATCACCGTCATAGGCCTTGCGCGCCGCGGCGGCGGCCTTGTCCGGATCGCTCTGCCCCAACCAGGCAAAGGCCGTCTTGACGGCCACGGGCAGGGGTTGGCGCATGCCCGCCTGCCAGGCTTGCAAGATCTCGCCCAGGACCTGGCGGGCCATCTCTTGCTCGAGCGGGGCGAGCAGCAGGCTGTCGTCGCTCGCCACCAGTGCCGTGGTCAGGCAGTAGCCACTGGCACAGGCCAGCAAGTGATTGATCCAGGGTTTGATCAGTCGGTGCCACTTGCGGGTCTTGCTGGAGCCGATGCCATTGGCAATGGCGGTCACGGCCAACAGCCCATTATCCGCACGCTGGTGCAAACCGCTTAACCACCCCTCCACTCGGACACCTTGCAAGTCCAGGCTCACCGGCAGTGCGCTGGCAAGCGGGGTTGGCCATAGGGCCAGCAATTGCTGGTAGCGCTGCAACAAGTCCGGCAGGGGTTCCATCAACTCCCGTTGCAGGCACTCACCGAAACCGGCCATGGGCAGCAAGCCGCTGGCCTGCAGTCGCTGGGCCTGAGCCTGTAGCGCATGCTCGGGTTGCCGGGCGTCGCCCAGTGCAGCCTCCAGCAAGCTGTCGCTCAGGTTGTAGCGTTGCAGGGCATCAAGGACGAAGGGTTCTTCATCGGCCAAGGGCGCCTCCATCGCTTCGAAGAACACCTTGAGCCGCTGGCTGAAGAAATGCCGTACCGGGTGGCGCAGGAAATCTTGCAACTGGGCCACACTCAGGGGCTCGTCCTGGGCATAGGGCTCCAGGCGCACAAGCGTGTCCTGCTCCTGTGGGGCCTGATGCAGCACTTGCCACTCCCGGGCGTAGCTGAACAGCGGATCGTCGTCATGAAAGTAGCGGGCACTGAAGGGTTGCAGCGGATGCTCCTGGGTCATTTCTTCCAGTAGGGCGCCAGGTGTATCCAGCGCTCGCCAGCCACTGGCCAGGTGATCGCGCAACTGGCCGATCAGCACGGAGGCCGGGCGCTCGCTATTGTCACGGATGCTGCGGCCGACCCAGCTGATGTAGAGCTGGTCACGCGCCGAGAGCAAGGCTTCGAGCAGCAGGTAGCGGTCGTCTTCACGCCGAGAGCGGTCGCCCGGGCGGTAGTCGCTGCCCATCAGGTCGAAGTCCAGGGGGGGCTGGGCCCGCGGGTAGTCGCCATCGTTCATGCCCAGCAGGCACACCAGCTTGAAGGGGATGGCACGCATCGGCATCAGGGTACAGAAGTTCACTGCGCCGGCCAGGAAGCGCTGGGACAGCCGCCCCTGGTCGAGGCCCGCTAACCAGGCCTCTCGTACCACGGTCAAAGGCAGTTCATCCTGCAGGCCCACCGACTCACAGGTTTCCAGCCAGGTTTCGCGCAGGTCTTCCAGTTGGCCCAGCAAGTAATCGTCATGCTCGGTACTGGCCAGGAAGAACTGCTCCAACAGGTGGTGCAAGCGTTCGCCCCACTGGCCAGGCACGGCAGGTTGGCACAGCTGCTCATGGGCCAGTTGCAGGGCGTCGAGCAAGGCCACCAACGGACCGATCAGGGCGGCATCCAGGCCACCGATCTCATCATAGGGCTCGATACCGGCGCAGGCATCGGAACGGCCAACGGCATATCCCAACAGCATGCGCCGCAGACCGAAACGCCAGCTGTTTTGCTCCAGCTCCTCGGGCAGCCCCAATTCGGCTCGCTGTTCGGCATTCATGCCCCAGCGGATACCAGCACCTTCGATCCAGCGATGCAGGGTCGGCAAGTCGGCTTCGTCGACACCGAAACGTGCGCGCAGGGCAGGGACATCCAGCAGATCGAGAATCTCGCTGACCGGGAAGCGGCTGTCCGGCAGTTTCAGCAAGTGTTCCACGGCGATCAGCAGCGGATCGCGGCCACGTTGCCCCTGGTCGGTCAGGGTGTAGGGAATGAAGCGTCGGTCATCGCGTTCCAGCTGGCCGAATACGGCGCGTATATGCGGAGCGTAACTGTCGATATCCGGAACCATGACGATCACGTCGCGAGGGCGCAGCTCGGGATCGGCGCTGAAGCGGGCCAACAGCTGATCGTGGAGAATCTCCACCTCGCGCTGGGCACTGTGGGCAATGTGGAAGCGGATCGACGAGTCCTGCTGGAGATCGACCTCGGGCCATAGCTCGCGGGTTTCATCGAGAGGGCGCAGTTCGAGAATGTCGTCCTGCAATTGCTGGAGCATGCTGAGGGGGCGGGTCTCGCTGAACAGGTCGATACGTCCATCGCGAAAGGCTGCGCGATAGCTGTTGGGGTCGTCGTGGCTGTCCAAGAGATTGATGTAGTCACGACCTTGCTTGCCCCAGGCGGCCAATAGGGGGTGTGCATGCTGGTGCAGGGTTTGCGGATCGAGCGCCAGGGGCATGCCGGTCTTGCGCGCCTGGCGCTTGTACTGATGCCGCAGCAGGTCCTTGTCGGCGACGATGTCAGCCCAGTGGTGGCGACAGGGGTTGTGCACGCAAAGCAGTACCTGGCTAAAGCGAGCCAAACCTGCCAGTGCCTCCAGGGCCTGGGCCGGCAGTGACGAGATCCCGAACACTATCACTCGCGGTGGCAGCCCCTGGGGGGTGGTGTCGAGGCTGTTGATTCGCTCGATAAAGCGCTGGTGCACACCTGCTCGACTCTGGGCCATGCCTTCGGTACCCACGTCCAGGAGCAGCGCTCGCCACAACTCGGCTTGCCAGCAGTTGGCGGCAGGCAAGGCCTTGGGCTCTCCTCGAACGTTGCGCAACTGATGCCGCCCGGCGGCCCAGTCCTCCAGCCAATCGGCCCGGTATACCTGGTATTGGTCGAACAGGTCAGCCAAGCGCTCGGCCAGTTGGTAGCGTTTGCGCAGATCGCTGTCATGGGTCAGGAAACGTTGCAGAGGCTCGAAATGCGGCTCGTCGATCAACTCCGGCAATAGACGCATCAGGCGCCAGGTGAGCGGGGCCTTGTCCAACAGAGATTTTGGGGGGATTTCATCCCGTCCCAGCACCAGGCGATACAGCTGCCACATGAAGCTGCCGGGCAACTGTACATCGATGGCAGCGGCTATGCCGCAGCCACCGGAATCATCATCTTCGGGGTCTTCGGCCAGGGCCAGCTTCAACCACTGGGCAATGCCATTGCTCTGAACCAGGGCAATTTCATTCTCCAAGGGCGCTAGCGGGTAGCGCCGCATCCAACTGACGACCAGGCTGCGCAACTCGTCCAGGCGGTTACCATGAACCACCATGAAACCAGGGTTGAGGGACGAGGCGTCCGGCATAAAGGATTTCCTTGGAGAATGCAAAAAGCCAGGGCGGAACCTTAGCACTGTCGCGGAACGCTGGCAGCCGGACCGATCAAAGAGCTGCGTGAACGATGGAAACTTTTCGTTCGCGCAAAGACAAAACCCCAACTGCTTTCGCAATTGGGGTTTCGGAATTTAATCTTGACGATGACCTACTCTCACATGGGGAAACCCCACACTACCATCGGCGATGCATCGTTTCACTGCTGAGTTCGGGATGGGATCAGGTGGTTCCAATGCTCTATGGTCGTCAAGAAATTCTGTAGCTGAGCCGTTGTTTGGGCAACGTTCCAGCGAATGGGTATGTAATAGGTTTGTGTGCTGCAAACTTTCGGTTCGTGCGTCTTCACACACCGCAACTCGCTCTTAAGCAAATTGCTTGGGTGTTATATGGTCAAGCCTCACGGGCAATTAGTATTGGTTAGCTCAACGCCTCACAGCGCTTACACACCCAACCTATCAACGTCGTAGTCTTCGACGGCCCTTTAGGGGATTCAAGATCCCAGTGAGATCTCATCTTGAGGCAAGTTTCCCGCTTAGATGCTTTCAGCGGTTATCTTTTCCGAACATAGCTACCCGGCAATGCCACTGGCGTGACAACCGGAACACCAGAGGTTCGTCCACTCCGGTCCTCTCGTACTAGGAGCAGCCCCTCTCAAATCTCAAACGTCCACGGCAGATAGGGACCGAACTGTCTCACGACGTTCTAAACCCAGCTCGCGTACCACTTTAAATGGCGAACAGCCATACCCTTGGGACCGGCTTCAGCCCCAGGATGTGATGAGCCGACATCGAGGTGCCAAACACCGCCGTCGATATGAACTCTTGGGCGGTATCAGCCTGTTATCCCCGGAGTACCTTTTATCCGTTGAGCGATGGCCCTTCCATACAGAACCACCGGATCACTAAGACCTACTTTCGTACCTGCTCGACGTGTTTGTCTCGCAGTCAAGCGCGCTTTTGCCTTTATACTCTACGACCGATTTCCGACCGGTCTGAGCGCACCTTCGTACTCCTCCGTTACTCTTTAGGAGGAGACCGCCCCAGTCAAACTACCCACCATACACTGTCCTCGATCCGGATAACGGACCTGAGTTAGAACCTCAAAGTTGCCAGGGTGGTATTTCAAGGATGGCTCCACGCAGACTGGCGTCCACGCTTCAAAGCCTCCCACCTATCCTACACAAGCAAATTCAAAGTCCAGTGCAAAGCTATAGTAAAGGTTCACGGGGTCTTTCCGTCTAGCCGCGGATACACTGCATCTTCACAGCGATTTCAATTTCACTGAGTCTCGGGTGGAGACAGCGCCGCCATCGTTACGCCATTCGTGCAGGTCGGAACTTACCCGACAAGGAATTTCGCTACCTTAGGACCGTTATAGTTACGGCCGCCGTTTACCGGGGCTTCGATCAAGAGCTTCGCTTGCGCTAACCCCATCAATTAACCTTCCGGCACCGGGCAGGCGTCACACCCTATACGTCCACTTTCGTGTTTGCAGAGTGCTGTGTTTTTAATAAACAGTCGCAGCGGCCTGGTATCTTCGACCGGCATGGGCTTACGGAGCAAGTCCTTCACCCTCACCGGCGCACCTTCTCCCGAAGTTACGGTGCCATTTTGCCTAGTTCCTTCACCCGAGTTCTCTCAAGCGCCTTGGTATTCTCTACCCAACCACCTGTGTCGGTTTGGGGTACGGTTCCTAGTTATCTGAAGCTTAGAAGCTTTTCTTGGAAGCATGGCATCAACCACTTCGTCACCTAAAAGGTAACTCGTCATCAGCTCTCGGCCTTAAGATCCCGGATTTACCTAAGATCTCAGCCTACCACCTTAAACTTGGACAACCAACGCCAAGCTGGCCTAGCCTTCTCCGTCCCTCCATCGCAATAACTAGAAGTACAGGAATATTAACCTGTTTTCCATCGACTACGCTTTTCAGCCTCGCCTTAGGGACCGACTAACCCTGCGTCGATTAACGTTGCGCAGGAAACCTTGGTCTTTCGGCGTGCGAGTTTTTCACTCGCATTGTCGTTACTCATGTCAGCATTCGCACTTCTGATACCTCCAGCAAGCTTCTCAACTCACCTTCACAGGCTTACAGAACGCTCCTCTACCGCATCACTTACGTGATACCCGTAGCTTCGGTGTATGGTTTGAGCCCCGTTACATCTTCCGCGCAGGCCGACTCGACTAGTGAGCTATTACGCTTTCTTTAAAGGGTGGCTGCTTCTAAGCCAACCTCCTAGCTGTCTAAGCCTTCCCACATCGTTTCCCACTTAACCATAACTTTGGGACCTTAGCTGACGGTCTGGGTTGTTTCCCTTTTCACGACGGACGTTAGCACCCGCCGTGTGTCTCCCATGCTCGGCACTTGTAGGTATTCGGAGTTTGCATCGGTTTGGTAAGTCGGGATGACCCCCTAGCCGAAACAGTGCTCTACCCCCTACAGTGATACATGAGGCGCTACCTAAATAGCTTTCGAGGAGAACCAGCTATCTCCGAGCTTGATTAGCCTTTCACTCCGATCCACAGGTCATCCGCTAACTTTTCAACGGTAGTCGGTTCGGTCCTCCAGTCAGTGTTACCTAACCTTCAACCTGCCCATGGATAGATCGCCCGGTTTCGGGTCTATACCCAGCGACTAAACGCCCTATTAAGACTCGCTTTCGCTACGCCTCCCCTATTCGGTTAAGCTTGCCACTGAATATAAGTCGCTGACCCATTATACAAAAGGTACGCAGTCACAGAACAAAGTCTGCTCCCACTGCTTGTACGCATACGGTTTCAGGATCTATTTCACTCCCCTCTCCGGGGTTCTTTTCGCCTTTCCCTCACGGTACTAGTTCACTATCGGTCAGTCAGTAGTATTTAGCCTTGGAGGATGGTCCCCCCATATTCAGACAAGGTTTCTCGTGCCCCGTCCTACTCGATTTCACTTCTAAGATCCTTTCGCGTACAGGGCTATCACCCACTATGGCCGCACTTTCCAGAGCGTTCCGCTAAAATCAAAGAAGCTTAAGGGCTAGTCCCCGTTCGCTCGCCACTACTAAGGGAATCTCGGTTGATTTCTTTTCCTCAGGGTACTTAGATGTTTCAGTTCCCCTGGTTCGCCTCTTACACCTATGTATTCAGTGTAAGATAACCATCTTATGATGGCTGGGTTCCCCCATTCAGAGATCTCCGGATCAAAGTCTGTTTGCCGACTCCCCGAAGCTTATCGCAGGCTACCACGTCTTTCATCGCCTCTGACTGCCAAGGCATCCACCGTATGCGCTTCTTCACTTGACCATATAACCCCAAGCAATCTGGTTATACTGTGAAGACGACATTCGCCGAAAGTTTGCAATATTCACAAACTTTACCTTAGCCTGATCCACTACCAGTGAAAGTAGTGTTCAGTCTATCTTTCTATCACATACCCAAATTTTTAAAGAACGATCTAATCAAAAGACTAGAAATCAACATTCGATTTGAATGCTCATTTCTAAGCTTTCAGAAGCAGTTTATGGTGGAGCCAAGCGGGATCGAACCGCTGACCTCCTGCGTGCAAGGCAGGCGCTCTCCCAGCTGAGCTATGGCCCCATAACAAAATTGGTGGGTCTGGGCAGATTCGAACTGCCGACCTCACCCTTATCAGGGGTGCGCTCTAACCAACTGAGCTACAGACCCAATTTCGAGCTTGTAACTGTTAGCTTGGAGCTATCAGCTTGGAGCTTAAAGCTGCTTCTATCGTCTTCTTCAATGAATCAAGCAATTCGTGTGGGAGCTTATGAAGCAGCTGATGTCGTCGATTAAGGAGGTGATCCAGCCGCAGGTTCCCCTACGGCTACCTTGTTACGACTTCACCCCAGTCATGAATCACACCGTGGTAACCGTCCTCCCGAAGGTTAGACTAGCTACTTCTGGTGCAACCCACTCCCATGGTGTGACGGGCGGTGTGTACAAGGCCCGGGAACGTATTCACCGCGACATTCTGATTCGCGATTACTAGCGATTCCGACTTCACGCAGTCGAGTTGCAGACTGCGATCCGGACTACGATCGGTTTTGTGGGATTAGCTCCACCTCGCGGCTTGGCAACCCTCTGTACCGACCATTGTAGCACGTGTGTAGCCCAGGCCGTAAGGGCCATGATGACTTGACGTCATCCCCACCTTCCTCCGGTTTGTCACCGGCAGTCTCCTTAGAGTGCCCACCATAACGTGCTGGTAACTAAGGACAAGGGTTGCGCTCGTTACGGGACTTAACCCAACATCTCACGACACGAGCTGACGACAGCCATGCAGCACCTGTGTCAGAGTTCCCGAAGGCACCAATCCATCTCTGGAAAGTTCTCTGCATGTCAAGGCCTGGTAAGGTTCTTCGCGTTGCTTCGAATTAAACCACATGCTCCACCGCTTGTGCGGGCCCCCGTCAATTCATTTGAGTTTTAACCTTGCGGCCGTACTCCCCAGGCGGTCAACTTAATGCGTTAGCTGCGCCACTAAAGTCTCAAGGACCCCAACGGCTAGTTGACATCGTTTACGGCGTGGACTACCAGGGTATCTAATCCTGTTTGCTCCCCACGCTTTCGCACCTCAGTGTCAGTATCAGTCCAGGTGGTCGCCTTCGCCACTGGTGTTCCTTCCTATATCTACGCATTTCACCGCTACACAGGAAATTCCACCACCCTCTACCATACTCTAGCTTGCCAGTTTTGGATGCAGTTCCCAGGTTGAGCCCGGGGCTTTCACATCCAACTTAACAAACCACCTACGCGCGCTTTACGCCCAGTAATTCCGATTAACGCTTGCACCCTCTGTATTACCGCGGCTGCTGGCACAGAGTTAGCCGGTGCTTATTCTGTCGGTAACGTCAAAACAGCAAGATATTAGCTTACTGCCCTTCCTCCCAACTTAAAGTGCTTTACAATCCGAAGACCTTCTTCACACACGCGGCATGGCTGGATCAGGCTTTCGCCCATTGTCCAATATTCCCCACTGCTGCCTCCCGTAGGAGTCTGGACCGTGTCTCAGTTCCAGTGTGACTGATCATCCTCTCAGACCAGTTACGGATCGTAGCCTTGGTGAGCCATTACCTCACCAACTAGCTAATCCGACCTAGGCTCATCTGATAGCGCAAGGCCCGAAGGTCCCCTGCTTTCTCCCGTAGGACGTATGCGGTATTAGCGCTCCTTTCGAAACGTTATCCCCCACTACCAGGCAGATTCCTAGGCATTACTCACCCGTCCGCCGCTGAATCCATGAGCAAGCTCACTTCATCCGCTCGACTTGCATGTGTTAGGCCTGCCGCCAGCGTTCAATCTGAGCCATGATCAAACTCTTCAGTTCAATACTGCTTGGGTTTTTAAGAAACCCTAAACTTGGCTCAGCAATCTCAAATGACTATTTGATTTCTCGAATGGTCACTTGTGATGCTGATAATCTTTTTGACTATCAGTCTAACTACACAAGCACCCACACGAATTGCTTGATTCAGTTGTTAAAGAGCGGTTGGTTAAGATCTTTCGTCTCAACCGAGGCGCGCATTCTACAGCAGCCTCATTTGCTGTCAAGTGATTTTTTTAAGAAGTTTTCAAAGTTTCCTTTGTAACTTCAACCACTTGCGCTTTCGATCTCTCGTTAGCGGGAGGCGAATTCTACAGCGTTACACGCTGCTGTCAACACCTCTTTTTAACCGCTTTCGATCGAGAGGATCGAAACGCTAACAAGGCCACTTTCGCTGCCTTATCAGCTCCTTTCGGGCTTCGATGAACTGAAGCGTGACCGCTGTCGAAATCTTGGTAACTCGTTGAATCTCAAGGAGTTTTCCGTTTCGACTGCGCCGGAAGTGGGGCGAATTATAGAGACATTAAACTCGCCGTCAACACTTATTTTCATAATTCTGTCACATCGGTCAAAAAAGCCCATAAATGCCAAGGCCGGCCCTTCCGGGCCGGCTTTGGCAGAGCCTTACTTAAAGGCTGGGGAAAGCGAATTGCGAAGCTTCATGGCTGGCCCGCTGTGGCCAGCGCTGGGTAATGGCCTTGCGCCGAGTATAGAAACGCACACCATCCGGGCCGTAGGCATGCAGGTCGCCAAACAGCGAACGCTTCCAGCCACCGAAGCTGTGGTAGGCCACCGGCACCGGCAGCGGTACGTTGACCCCCACCATGCCGACTTCAATCTCGTCGCAGAACAAACGCGCAGCTTCACCGTCACGGGTAAAGATGCAGGTGCCATTGCCATACTCATGATCGTTGATCAGTTGCATGGCCTCTTCCAGGCTGTTGACCCGCACGATGCACAACACCGGTCCGAAGATTTCTTCTTTATAGATGCGCATCTGCGGAGTAACGCGATCGAACAGGCAGCCACCCAGGAAGAAGCCCTCTTCGTGGCCGGCCACGCTCAGGCCACGACCATCCACCACCAGTTGGGCACCGGCAGCCACGCCGTCTTCTACATAACCGCTGACCTTGTCCTTTGCCTGGGCGGTGACCAGCGGCCCCATGTCCAGACCGCACGAAGTGCCGGCACCGATTTTCAGCGCCTTGATCTGCGGCACCAGCTTGGCCACCAGGGCATCAGCCACCTGGTCACCCACGCACACCGCCACCGAAATCGCCATGCAACGCTCGCCACAGGAACCATAGGCCGCCCCCATCAGTGCGCTGACTGCATTATCAAGGTCGGCATCCGGCATCAGCACCGCATGGTTCTTCGCCCCACCCAGAGCCTGGACGCGCTTGCCGCGCTTGGTACCTTCGGCATAGATGTATTCGGCGATCGGCGTCGAACCGACAAAACTCAAGGCCTTGACCTCCGGCGCCTCGATCAGCGCATCCACCGCCGCCTTGTCGCCATGCACCACGTTCAGCACCCCCTTGGGCAACCCGGCCTCATGCAGCAACTGGGCAATCAACAGCGTAGAGCTGGGATCACGCTCGGAAGGCTTGAGGATGAAGCAGTTGCCACAGGCAATCGCCAGCGGGTACATCCACAACGGCACCATGGCGGGGAAGTTGAACGGGGTGATACCGGCGACCACACCCAGCGGCTGGAAGTCGGACCAGGCATCGATGTTCGGGCCGACATTCCGGCTGTATTCGCCCTTGAGGATCTCAGGTGCGGCGCAAGCGTATTCGACGTTCTCGATACCGCGCTTCAATTCACCAGCGGCGTCTTCCAGCGTCTTGCCATGCTCTTCGCTGATCAACTGGGCGATACGTGCCTCGTTCTGCTCCAGCAACTGCTTGAACCGGAACATCACCTGGGCGCGCTTGGCCGCTGGCGTGTTGCGCCAAGCCGGAAATGCCGACTTGGCGGAATCGATCGCCTGTTGAATGGTTTCGCGGCTGGCCAACGGTACCTTGTGAATCGCCTGGCCAGTGGACGGGTTGAAGACATCGCTGCTACGACCGCTGTCGCTTACCAGCTCGCCATGGATCAGGTGTGGAATCAGACTCATGCGGGAACTCCTGGGAAGAAGGAAGGAGCCGGCGCGAACCACTTCGCACCGGCTGCTATATAAGAAGGATCGGATCAGTCGAGCTTGTTCAGCACCTCGCCAACCGCGTCGAACAAGCGGTCGAGATCCTGGGGCTTGCTGTTGAAGGTCGGGCCGAACTGCAGGGTGTCGCCACCGAAGCGCACGTAGAAGCCGGCTTTCCACAAGGCCATGCCAGCCTCGAACGGCCGCACGATCGCATCGCCATCACGAGGCGCGATCTGGATCGCCCCCGCCAGGCCGAAGTTCCGGATGTCGATCACGTTCTTCGCGCCCTTGATGCCATGCAGTGCCTGCTCGAAATGCGGCGCGACCTCGGCCACGCTCTGCACCAGGTTTTCCTTTTGCAGCAGGTCCAGGGCCGCCAAGCCAGCCGCGCACGCCACCGGGTGCGCCGAATAGGTATAGCCGTGGGGGAATTCCACCGCGTACTCGGGAGTCGCCTGGTTCATGAAGGCCTGGTAGATCTCGGAGCTGGCAATCACCGCGCCCATCGGGATCGCACCGTTGGTGACTTGCTTGGCCACGCACATCAGGTCCGGCGTCACGCCGAAGCTGTCGGCGCCGAACATCGCACCGGTACGACCGAAGCCGGTGATCACTTCATCGAACACCAGCAGGATATTGTGCTGGTCGCAGATATCACGCAGACGCTTGAGATAACCCTGTGGCGGTACCAGCACACCCGCGGAACCGGCCAGCGGCTCGACAAACACCGCCGCGATGTTGGACGCATCATGCAGCTCGATCAGCTTCAACAGCTCATCAGCCAGGGCAATACCACCCTGCTCCGGCATGCCACGGGAGAAGGCGTTGCTAGCGAGCAGGGTATGCGGCAGGTGATCGACATCCATCATCGCCTGGCCAAACAACTTGCGGTTGCCATTGACCCCGCCCAGGCTGGTGCCGGCGATGTTCACGCCATGATAACCACGGGCCCGACCGATCATCTTGGTCTTGGTCGGCTGGCCCTTCAGGCGCCAGTAGGCCCGCACCATCTTCACCGCGGTGTCAGCACACTCGGAGCCGGAATCGGTGAAGAACACATGGTTCAGGTTGCCCGGAGTCAAGGCGGTGATCTTTTCCGCCAGCTGGAACGACAGCGGATGGCCGTACTGGAAACCCGGCGAGTAATCCAGGGTGCCCAACTGCTTGCTCACCGCCTCCTGGATTTCCTTGCGCGAATGCCCCGCACCACAGGTCCACAGGCCGGATAACGAGTCATAGACCTTGCGCCCCTTGTCATCCACCAGCCAGCTGCCTTCGGCGCCCACGATCAAGCGCGGATCACGCTGGAAATTGCGGTTGGCGGTGTAGGGCATCCAGTGAGCATCAAGCTTGAGCTGACTGGCCAGGGACTGTTGAGCGTTTTCCGGCATGTTCATGGGCAAAACCTCGCAGGGCAATGAAGCGGCGTAGGAATGAAGCGTTGTTGCAGCTACGTTGCCACGGCTATAAAGTCGGTGAAATCCAACTTTAATAACCTTCAGTCAGCCCCCCACTAAACTATGAGCCTTCGTCGAGCCGATCCTCTGGCACAAGTCAGTGACTTTGATATCCGCCTCTTGCGGATCTTTCGCAGCGTGGTGGAGAGCGGAGGCTTCTCCGCCGCGGAAACCGTACTCGGCATCGGCCGCTCGGCCATCAGCCAACAGATGAGCGACCTGGAACAACGACTCGGCCTGCGCCTGTGCCAACGCGGGCGCGCCGGTTTTTCCCTGACTGAAGAAGGCCGCGAGGTCTATCAATCGACCCTGCAACTGCTCAGCGCCCTGGAAAGCTTTCGAACCGAGGTCAATGGCCTGCACCGCCATTTGCGCGGCGAGCTGATCATCGGCCTCACCGACAACCTGGTGACCCTGCCCCACATGCGTATTACCCACGCCCTGGCGCAATTGAAGGAGCGCGGCCCGGACGTGCAGATCCAGATCCGCATGATCGCCCCCAGCGAGGTCGAGCAAGGAGTGCTCGACGGCCGCCTGCACGTGGGGGTCGTACCTCAGGCCAGCGCCCTGTCCGGCCTGGAATACCAACCCTTGTACGACGAACGTTCGCTGCTGTACTGCGCGGTCGGCCACCCGCTGTTCTATGTGGATGACAAGCAACTGGACGACCAGCGCCTCAACGACCAGGAGGCCATTGCCCCGACCTTCCGCCTGCCAGCCGAGATCCAGGCCCGCTACCAGGCGCTGAACTGCACCGCCAGCGCTTCCGACCGCGAAGGCATGGCCTTCCTGATCCTCACCGGGCGCTACATCGGCTACCTGCCGGACCACTACGCCAGCCTATGGGTACAGCAGGGACGGCTGCGGGCCTTGAAGCCCAAGTCGCGCTTCTATGACCTGAACCTGTCGACAGTCACCCGCAAGGGACGACGCCCGCATCTGGTCCTGGAAAGTTTCCTGGAAAGCCTGGCGGCTACCCGGTAGCCAGCCAATGCCGATCAGTTAAAGGAAAGGGTAGGAGCGAGACTTGCCCGCGAGGGACTTCAGAGCGCTGCGTTTATCCAGTCGATACGTACTACCGTTGAGGACCATCGCGAGCAAGCTTCGCTCCCACAGAGGATCAACTCGATCAACCGGCTGGCATTAGGCGCCTTGCCCGGCTTTTGTCGCACCAAGGCTTGTCTGTTCCAGTGCGGTGCGCTATCAACGCACAGGCTGTCCCCACAGACTCGCTCGGAAACCCCCATGACCTTTGACGTCCCCGCCCACAGCGCTCACCTTCCAGGCAAACCCGCCAGCCGCATCCGGCAGAAGAATGAAGAAGCCATCATCCAGGCTGCCGAAGACGAGTTCGCCCGCCACGGCTTCAAGGGCACCAGCATGAACGCCATCGCGCAGAAGGCCGGTCTACCCAAGGCCAACCTGCACTACTACTTCAACAACAAGCTGGGTCTGTACATTGCGGTCCTGAGCAACATCCTCCAGCAGTGGGACAGCACCTTCAACAGCCTCACCGCCGAGGACGATCCCGCCGAGGCGCTGACCCGCTACATCCGCGCCAAGATGGAGTTTTCCCGGCGCCAGCCACAGGCCTCGCGCATCTTCGCCATGGAGATCATCAGCGGCGGTGAATGCCTCAGCGAATACTTCAGCCAGGACTATCGCACCTGGTTCCAAGGCCGGGCCGGGGTATTCCAGGCCTGGATCGACGCCGGCAAGATGGACCCGGTGGACCCGATGCACCTGATCTTCCTGCTGTGGGGCAGCACCCAGCACTATGCCGACTTCGCCAGCCAGATCTGCCGCGTCACCGGCCGCAGCCGCCTGACCAAGCAAGACATGGAAGCCGCCACCGACAACCTGCTGCGTATCATCCTCAAAGGCTGCGGCCTGCCCTCCCCCCAGAAAGATTGAGCCCATGCCCTTTACCCTGGCCGGCCTTTGCGAATACCGCGAGGAAATTCGCAAAAGCCGCTTCATCACCTTCGCCGCCCCCATCACCAGCGCCAGCGAAGCCCAGGCCTTCATCCAGGCGCACAGCGACCCGGATGCCTCGCACAATTGCTGGGCCTGGAAGCTGGCCGACCAGTACCGCAGCAGCGACGACGGCGAACCCGGCGGCACGGCCGGACGACCGATCCTGGCCGCCATCGAAGCCCAGGACTGCGACCAGGTGGCGGTCCTGGTGATCCGCTGGTACGGCGGTATCCAGCTGGGCACTGGAGGCCTGGCCCGGGCCTATGGCGGCGGCGCCAACAAATGCCTGCAAGGCGCCGAACGCATCGCCCTGGTCAACCGGGTGCCGTTGCGCTGCGCTTGCAGCTTCAGCGAACTGGCCCTGGTCAAGCTGCGAGTCGCCGAGCTGGGCGGCCTGCTGGTCCAGGAAGACTTCACCGCCAACGGCGTGGAACTGCAACTGGCCCTGGGCGAAGAACAGATCGACACCCTGCAGCAACAATTGGCCGACCTGAGCCGTGGACGCATCCTGCTGCAACGCTGAGCGCCGGCTTAGCGCTTGTGCATAACCGCGCCAGGCCACGGCAATTGCCCACATCTACTGTGCACCCGGCTGTGGATAACCTGAGTACACCAGGCTGCAGCCCTTTTGCACCGTGACTTTACCGGCATTGATCGTTTTTCGTCCAAAGCCCTGCCCAGAGAATTTTTTGCAACGCAAAACAGCGGCTTAGCTTGGTTTATCGCACTTGGAAGATAGCCCCGCCGGGCTTATGCCCAAGTTTCGCTCTTGCACACAAATACTGTGGAGCAAGCTGTGGATAACCCGTGCAACGCTGCGTGTACCGCAGGTTGCACAGGGCCTGAGCGCTACTGCTCACTTTTTATCCAACCCCAGGTTCACTGCGGCGAAGGCACCGGCGGGAACTCGCCCCCATGGCTATCGGCGCGTACTGGCAACCACTGGGCCACGCCCCAGGCCAGCTCGAAGAACAGGAACACACCAATCAACATCGTGCCCCCCTGGGCCAGGGCATACGCCATCCAGGTGGCGAACAGGAAGCGTCCCAGCGCGTCATAACGACCGAATGCCGGTTGTGGATCGCGAATCCGCAACAGCGACCACACGCAGACGATCGATCCCATCAAGTTGGCCAACAGCATATGCATGGGCTGGAATGGCGGCAGGTCCCCCGGCAGATTCAGTGCCAGGGCCAACTGCCCCAGCAGCCCATGCAAGGCCAGGAAGCTCCAGGGCGTCACAAAGGCCATCGTCATCAACAGGTCGTACCAACCGCTGGCCCGGACCAATTTTCGGTATTGCGCGTTCGTCCACATCATCAATCGCTCCATGGATTCAAGGAGCGCGCAGGCTAAAGCCTGGAGTATGCTCCAAGGTCAACCCCCTTCGAGTCCCCCTTAATGCGTATTGGAGAATTGGCCAGCGCCTGCGCCGTCAGCCGCGATACCCTGCGCTTCTATGAGCAGCGCGGGCTGATCGCCCCAAAGCGCAGCGCCAACGGCTATCGCGACTACCCTTCCGACATGGTCCAACTGGTGCTCTATATCAAGACCGCGCAACGCCTGGGCTTCAGCCTCGGGGAAATCAGCAGCAGCGTCGGTGCCCTGTGGCGCAGCACCAAGCCGGACCAGGCCGTTGCGCAATTGCTGCAAGACAAGCTCAACCTGATCGAAACCCGCATCAACGAACTGGACCACTTGCGCCGCGAGCTGCAACAAAGGCTCGGGCAAGCCTGTCCACTGAATCCCTGATCTTCATCCACCAAGGAGCCTCACTATGTCCACGGCAAAAACCGCACTGATCATCGGCGCCTCCCGGGGCCTGGGCCTCGGCCTGGTCCAGCGCCTGCTCGAAGACGGCTGGCAGGTCACCGCCACCGTGCGCAACCCGCACAAGGCCGAGGCCCTGCAAGCCCTGGGCAAGGTGCAGATCGAACAACTGGACATGGACGACCAGCAGGCCGTGCTCGCCCTGAGCCAGAAACTCAAGGGCCAGGTGTTCGACCTGCTATTCGTCAACGCCGGGGTCAAGGGCCCGGACAACCAATTGCCGGGCCAGGCCACCCAGGCCGAGGTCGGCCAGCTGTTCTTCACCAACGCCGTGGCGCCGATCAACCTGGCCCAGCGTTTCGTTGGGCAGATCCGTCCCAATACCGGCGTCCTGGCGTTCATGAGCTCGGTACTAGGCAGCGTGACCATGCCGGACGCTCCCGAGCTGGCGCTGTACAAGGCCAGCAAGGCAGCCCTGAACTCCATGACCAACAGCTTCGTCAGCCTGCTCGAACAACCATTGACCGTGCTATCGCTGCACCCGGGCTGGGTCAAGACCGACATGGGCGGCGAAGGCGCCGACATCGACGTGCTGACCAGCACTCGCGGCCTGATCGCCCAGGTCAATGCCTACACCGGTAAGGGCGGCCACCACTTCATCAACTACAAGGGCGAGACCATTCCCTGGTAACCCCGGAACAGGTGGCCGCCGCCACAACCTGCGGCCACCCTCGGCAAAGGCTCTGGAACCAGGCCCCGGACAGCGGTTTTGTCCCCCGGCAAAACTTTCGCTAGACTGCGCCACTCGCCCCACGGCGACCCTGGATCAGCAGACAGGGCAACACTGAGCTGGCTAACCTGAACCCACTTTCAGAGGAGCCGGCCACCATGCCTGCGACCCGTATCTGGTTAAAAAACCCCCTGGCCATCTTCACCGGCAACGCCCTGGACGCCCGCGGCGGCCTGGTGCTGCAAGACGGCCTGATCGTCGAGATCCTCGGCCTCGGCCAACAGCCCGCAAGCCCCTGCCAGGAAGTCTTCGATGCCCGCGAACATGTGCTGCTGCCGGGCCTGATCAACACTCACCATCACTTCTACCAGACCCTGACCCGGGCCTGGGCCCCGGTGGTCAACCAGCCGTTGTTCCCCTGGCTCAAGACCCTGTACCCGGTCTGGGCCCGCCTGACCCCGGAAAAACTCGCCCTGGCCACCAAGGTGGCGCTGGCCGAACTGCTGCTCTCCGGCTGCACCACCGCCGCCGACCATCACTACCTGTTCCCCGACGGCCTGGAAAACGCCATCGACGTGCAAGTCGAAGCCGTGCGTGAACTGGGCATGCGCGCCATGCTCACCCGCGGTTCGATGAGCCTTGGCGAAAAGGACGGCGGCCTGCCACCGCAACAGACCGTGCAGGAGGGCCAGGTGATTCTCGACGACAGCCAACGGCTGATTCAGCAGTACCACGAACGTGGCGCTGGCGCGCAGATCCAGATCGCCCTGGCACCCTGCTCGCCGTTCTCGGTGACCCCGCAGATCATGGCCGCCAGCGCCGAAATGGCCGAGGCCCTGGACGTGCGCCTGCACACCCACCTGGCCGAGACCCTCGACGAAGAAGACTTCTGCCTGCAGCGCTTCGGCCTGCGCACCGTGGACTATCTGGACAGCGTCGGCTGGCTCGGCCCGCGCACCTGGCTGGCCCACGGCATCCACTTCAACCCGGACGAAATCGCCCGCCTCGGGCAGGCCGGTACCGGCATCTGCCATTGCCCGAGTTCGAACATGCGCCTGGCATCCGGCATCTGCCCCAGTATCGAGCTGACCGACGCCGGCGCGCCGTTGGGCCTGGGCGTGGACGGCTCGGCGTCCAATGACGCCTCGAACATGATCCTCGAAGCGCGCCAGGCGCTGTACATCCAGCGCTTGCGCTACGGCGCCGAGAAGATCACCCCGGAGCGCGTACTGGGCTGGGCGACCCGGGGCTCGGCAAGCCTGCTGGGCCGCACCGACATCGGTGAACTGGCGGTGGGCAAACAGGCGGACCTGGCCTTGTTCAAGCTCGATGAACTGCGTTTCTCGGGTAGCCACGATCCGGTTTCGGCACTGCTGTTGTGCGGTGCGGATCGGGCGGATCGAGTGATGATTGGCGGCAAGTGGCGGGTGCTCGATGGCCAAGTCGACGGGCTGGACCTCAAAGGCCTGATCGCCGATCACAGCCAGGCAGCCCGGCAACTGATCGCCAATACCTGATCCATGCCTCCCGCGGCGAGGGAGCAGATCCCTCGCCTGCGCTCCAAACCGGATCGGCCTGGGGAAACATGGTAGTTTGCGCCCTCAAAATAGCTGTCATAGGGACATTACGTGAGACACAAGCACGGACTGGCGCTTTGCGTCGCGCTGCTGATTTCAGGCTGTAGTAAACAGGAGGTTGCAGGTCCCGCCAGCAAAGTACTGCCACCTGCAAAAGTTGCCGAAATAGCTTCCACCATCAACCGCAAGTACCCGGACCTCTCCGCGCAAAACCGCGCTGCCGTGCTGAGCACGGTCGTCCGCTCGCTGGACAACATGGTGCGGATTGAAGGTGGCGAATTCCAGATGGGCGATTTCGGTTGGCCCCCTGGCTTCGACCCACATGCCTTGTGCCAATGGCCCTGCGGCGTGGACCCGGCGAAAATGGAGCGGATCAGCCTCGAGGTCGATGACGACTTCGTCCACCCCGTCAAATTGAGCAGCTATTACCTGTCCTCGCTGCAAACCACCCTGGGCGATTTCGATCTGTTCTTCCTCGCGCAAGGCAAGCCGCCATTCGACGCGGCCCTGCGTAACCGCGCCGAAATGCAGCACCTCTACCAAGAGAACCTGCCCGCCCCGGCGTCTCGAGACTGGCAAGAAGCCAAGGATTACTGCGGCTGGCTGGCAGAACTCAGTGGTTATCCGGTCGATCTTCCGACCGAGGCCCAATGGGAATATGCGGCGCGCAACCGTGGCCAGCCGGTGATGTTCGCCACCGACAACGGCAACCTGGACTACGGCCGCAACTTTCCGGCACCCGACGACAACCAGACCTTCGCCGTGGACCGGTTCGTGCCCAACCCCCTGGGCCTCTACAACCTCACCGGCAATGCCAGCGAATGGGTCAACGATTGGTACGACAAACACTACTATCGCGAGTCTCCCGTGGAGAACCCGCAGGGGCCGCAAACCGGCATTTATCGGGCGCAACGTGGAGCGAACAACGTGTCTGCCAACGACCCGACCTTCTCGCCTTCGGCCAGCACCGTGCGTCGTTGGCGTTGGGGAGCACTCGCGGCCTGGAATGCCCCCGGTGTCAGCTTTCGCTGCGCCATCCAGTCGGCACAGCCGCTTTAAAGCCCGAGCAGCGAGAGCATGATGAAGGTGGCGAACAGCACGAAGTGAGTCATGCCTTCGATGGCGTTGGTTTCGCCATCGTTGAGGTTGATCGCGCTGACAATCAGGGTGATGAACACCATCACCGTCTGCACCGGCGTCATGGCCATCTGGAACGGCTGGCCGGTGTACAGGGCCATGGCCTCCATCACCGGCACCGTCAGGATTACCGTCGACAGGGAGGCGCCCAGGGCCACGTTGACTACCGACTGCATGCGGTTGGCCAGGGCTGCGCGCAACGCGGTGAGGATCTCCGGCGCAGCGGAAATCGCCGCCACCAGGATCGCCGTGATCACCGGTGGTGCACCGGTGCCTTCCAGGCCCAGGTCCAGGGTCTTGGACATCACCTCGGCCAGGGCGCCGATCACCACCACGCCGAACACCAGGATGCCGATGCTCCAGGCCAGGTTGACCGCATGGGGCTGCGCCTGGTCTTCCTTGGCCCGGCGTTTTTCCGGATAGCTGTAGCTGAAGAAGTAACTATGAGGCCCGACCTGCATGCGCAGGAACAGGGTGTAGAGCACCACCATCGCGCCGATGGTGAAGGCCGAGTAGACCTTCCAGTCGCTTTCGGGAATGAACTCCGGCACCACCATCGACACGCCCATGGCGGTGAGGATCATCACGCTGTAGGTCCGTGCCGAATCGTCGTTGTAGGGCTGCTCGCCATGCTTGATGCCACCCATCAGCGCGGCCAGGCCGAGGATGCCGTTGATGTCCAGCATCACCGCCGAGTAGATGGTGTCGCGCACCAGGGTCGGCGAAGCCTCGTTGCTCATCATGATCGCCAGGATCACCACCTCCACCAGCACCGCCGCCAGGGTCAGGATCATGGTGCCGTAGGGGTCGCCGACCTTTTCCGCCAGCAGCTCGGCGTGATGGGCCACCCGCATCGAAGCCACGACGATGAAGCCGATGAGCACCAGCCCAGCGAGCAGGGCGATGCCCTGGCCACTGTTGAGCAAAAGGTGTTCCAGGGGATAGGCGGCCAGGGCAGCCAGTAGCGCAAGCAGCAGGAGCTTTTCTTGCTTGAGGGAAGTGAGCATTGCAATCCTTTGACGGAAATAAAAACGGACATAGAAGATGAGCTGAAGACCGCCGCGAGTCACTAATGTTTCGTTACATACTCGCCCCTGAGTGCAAGTGAAGCCCCCTCGCCCTCGGTCAGGTTTTATCGGACATTCGCGCCGGCCACTGTAGAATGGCGGCTTTTTCACACCCGGCGAGCACCGCGAGCCAATGGCCAGGCCCCACAGAAGGGCACCGTCCAGCACCAGGCTTCTCGCCGCTCCCGCACCTGATGAGACAACACCATGTATGACTGGCTGAACGCCTTGCCCAAGGCTGAACTGCACCTGCACCTGGAAGGTTCCCTGGAGCCCGAGCTGCTGTTCGCCCTGGCCGAGCGCAACAAGATCGCCCTGCCCTGGAGCGACGTCGAGACCCTGCGCAAGGCCTACGCCTTCAACAACCTGCAAGAGTTCCTCGACCTGTACTACCAGGGTGCCGACGTGCTGCGCACCTCCCAGGACTTCTACGACCTGACCTGGGCCTACCTGCTGCGCTGCAAAGAACAGAACGTGATCCACACCGAACCCTTCTTCGACCCGCAGACCCACACCGACCGTGGCGTGCCTTTCGAAGTGGTGCTCAACGGCATCGCCAGCGCCCTGAAGGATGGCGAGCAGCAACTGGGCATCACCAGCGGCCTGATCCTCAGCTTCCTGCGCCACCTGAGCGAAGAAGAAGCGCAGAAGACCCTCGACCAGGCCCTGCCGTTTCGCGAAGCCTTCGTCGCCGTGGGCCTGGACAGCTCCGAGATGGGGCATCCGCCGAGCAAGTTCCAGCGGGTGTTCGACCGGGCCCGCGCCGAGGGTTTCCTGACCGTGGCCCACGCTGGCGAAGAAGGTCCGCCGGAGTACATCTGGGAAGCCCTGGACCTGCTCAAGATCCAGCGCATCGACCATGGCGTTCGGGCCTTCGAGGACGAGCGGCTGATGCAGCGGATCATCGACGAGCAGATTCCGCTGACCGTCTGCCCGCTGTCCAACACCAAGCTCTGCGTGTTCGATCACATGTCCCAGCACAACATCCTGGAAATGCTCGAGCGCGGCGTGAAGGTGACGGTCAATTCCGATGACCCGGCCTACTTCGGCGGCTACGTCACCGAGAACTTCCATGCCTTGTACACCGACCTGGGCATGACCCGGGAACAAGCCCAGCGCCTGGCCCAGAACAGCCTGGACGCCCGCCTGGTCAAGCCGTAAGGCCAGCCTGCCGGAGTCGCTGCCACAGGCAGCACCCTCCCCGGCGCCCTCTTGCAAGGGCGCCGGGGGCTACGCAACGCCCCCTCTACACCTCGCTCAATTCCTCCAGGGTCCGGCCCCGGGTCTCCATCCCGAAGCGCCAGACCACCGCCGCCGCGACCACGAAGCACGCCGCCCCCAAGGCGAACACGCCCCCTTGCCCGGCGACCGGCAACACCAGCCCCGTCACCAAGGGCCCCAGCAACGAACCAATACGGCCAACTGCCGAAGCGAACCCCGAGCCCGTGGCCCGGGCCGAGGTCGGATACAGCTCCGGGGTGTAGGTGTAGAGCACCGCCCACATGCCGAACAGGAAGAACTGCATCAGCAACCCGGTGCCGATCAGCAGGCTCGCATTGCCGCCGAACACCGCGCTTTGCCCATACAAGAAGGCCATGATCCCGCCACCGAGCAAGGTGACGATGCACACCGGCTTACGCCCCCAGCGCTCCACCAGCCAGGCGGCCATGAGGAACCCCGGGATCCCGCCCAGGGAAATCAGCACCGTGTAGTACACCGACTGGGTCACCGCGAAACCGGACTGCTGGAGCAACGCGCTGAGCCAGGAGGTCAGGCCATAGAACCCCAGCAGGGCGAAGAACCACAGGCTCCAGATCATCACCGTACGCTGGCGATACTGCGGCGACCAGATCTGGCGCAACGCAGAGAAAAACTGCCCTGGCGCGCTCTCTATGCGTGGCAGGCGCACTGGCTCGGGCAACTGGCTGGTGCCCAGGGATGCCCGCACTTTGTCCTCGATGCCTTGCAGTACCCGGTCGGCATCGGCATGGCGCCCGGCCTGCTCCAGCCAGCGCGGCGACTCGGGAATGAAGAAGCGGATCGCCAGCACGAACACCGCTGGGATCGCCAACACCAGGAAGATGTCGCGCCAGCCGATCAACGGCAGGAGGAAGTACGACAGCACCCCGGCGGCGACGAAACCCAAGGGCCAGAAACCATCCATCAAGGCGATGTAGCGTCCGCGTCGTTGCGCCGGAATCATCTCCGAGAGCATCGACTGGGCGATGGGAAACTCCATGCCCATGCCGATTCCCAGCAGCACCCGGAACAGGGTCAGGCTGTCCACATCCTGGGCCGTGGAGCACAGGTAGCTGGCCACGCCCCAGAGCACGATGCTCCACTGGAACACCGGCTTGCGACCGAAACGGTCGGCGAGCATTCCCGATAGTGACGCCCCCAGCACCATGCCGAAGAAACTCGAGCTGGCCAGCAGGCCGGCCTGGGCCGAGCTCAAGCCGAACTCGGCTTTGATCGAGCCCAGGAGGAAGGTCATCATCGCCAGGTCCATGGAGTCGAAGAAGAACGCCAAGGCGATGATGATGAAGATCAGCCGGTGATAGCCGCTGATGGGTAACCGCTCCAGGCGCTCCGCAGCGCTGTACTTCTGTATGCCCATGCCCCGTCCCCCACAGTCGAATGCTTGACCGTCGGAGTGTGCGGGATCGAGACCGGGGCTGATTGCCGAGGGCGACCTGCCCGCATCCACCAGCGACGCCCAGGGGCGAAGCGCCGGATGGCTGGGCGACGCCGTGGGAGGGTTATGTCCTGGGGGTGCTATGTCGTGGCAGAGCTATACCGGGCGGCGAGCGCTGATCTCGGCGCAGCGTCTTTGCAACAGATCGCGCAACAGCTTCACCGGTTTGCTCAGGTGCGCCCGATGGGTGCAGAGCAGGTTCAGCGACGCCCGCTCGCAGGTCAGCTCCGGCAGCAGCACCTGCAGGCGCCCCTCCAGCACATCGGCGGCCACGTCCAGCCAGGACTTGTAGACGATCCCGGCCCCGGCCAAAGCCCAGCGCCGGACCACATCGGCATCGTCGCTCAGGCGGTCGCCACTGACGCTGAGGCTCACCTCGCGCTTGCCGTCATGAAAGCTCCAGAGATCGTGGGCCCGGCTGTCGAGCATGTACAACAGGCAGTTGTGCTGGGCCAACTGCTCCAGTTGGCGCGGCTCGCCATGGCGCGCCAGGTAGCCGGGAGCGGCGCACAGCACCCGGCGGTTGTCCGGGGCTACCGGCAGGGCTACCAGGCTGGAATCCTCCGGTTCACCGTAGCGCAGGGCGATGTCCACTGGCTGGCGGAACAGGTCGGCAATCCTGTCCCCCAGCAACAGGCGCACGCTGAGCTTGGGATGCTCGCGCTGGAACTCGTCGAGCCAGGGCAGCAGCAAATTGCGCCCAAAGTCCGAGGGAGCGGAAAGCTGCAACACGCCACTGACCTGGTCCTGCCCGCTGGCCAGCAGGCGCCGACCTTCATCCAGGTTGCCCAAGGCGGCGCGGGCGTATTCGAGAAAACCCTCGCCCTCGGCGGTCAGACGCAGGCTGCGGGTGGAGCGAGCCAATAGGCGTGCGCCGAGGTGGTGCTCAATGCGCTTGAGGGCAGCGCTGGCCACCGCCGGCGAAAGGTCCATGACCCGGGCCGCCGCCGACAGGCTGCCCAGGTCGGCGGCACGCACGAACAACTGCAGATCATCGAATCGCAACACGGCCAGCCTCGGATTATCAAAAAAACATTGAAAGAGACTGCTCTTTTAGCCGGTTTTACCGTGCACAGAAATAGCCAATCATCTCTCCATCGTCCAATTCCACCGAGGAATACCCCGATGTCCGAGCCCTTCACCGCCATTGCCACCCTGGTCGCCCGGCCTGGCCAGCAGCACGTGTTGCAACGCGAACTCAGTGTCCTGGTGGCGCCCAGCCGCGCTGAAGCCGGCTGCCAGTATTACCAACTGCACCAGGATGCCGAGCAGCCAGGCACCTTCTACGTCCTGGAGCGCTGGGATAACCAGGCGGCCCTGGACCTGCACAACGGCACCGCACACTTCCAGGCCTTCCTGGAACATACCCGCGATGCCCTCGAACACTTCGAACTCAAGCGCCTGCAACTGATCGCCTGACCCTCTTCAATCGCCTTACAAGGAACCCATCATGAAAGCCATCGCCTACTACCAATCGCTGCCGATCGACGATCCACGCGCCCTGCAAGACATTGAACTGCCGGAGCCTACCCCCGGCCCTCGCGACCTGCTGGTGGAGGTCAAGGCCATCTCGGTCAACCCGGTGGACACCAAGGTGCGCCGCAACGTCCAGCCCGAAGGCGGGGCCGCCAAGGTCCTGGGGTGGGACGTGGCCGGAGTGGTCAAGGCCGTGGGCAGCGAGGTCAGCCTGTTCAAGGCTGGCGACCAGGTGTTCTACGCCGGCTCCATCGCCCGCGCCGGGGCCAACAGCGAAGTGCACGTGGTCGATGAACGCATCGTCGGCCACATGCCCAAGAGCCTGGGCTTTGCCGAAGCCGCCGCCCTGCCGCTGACGGCGATCACCGCCTGGGAATTGCTGTTCGATCGCTTGCAGGTCAGCCAGGACCCGCAGATCAAAGACCAGAGCTTGTTGATCGTCGGCGCCGCTGGCGGCGTCGGTTCGATCCTCACCCAGCTGGCGCGCCAACTAACCGGGCTCAAGGTGATCGGCACCGCCTCCCGCGAGCAGACCCAGGCCTGGGTGCGCGAGCTGGGCGCCCATGCCGTGGTGGATCACAGCCAGCCACTGAGCGCCGAGCTCAAGCGCATCGGCATCGAGCAAGTGACCCACGTGGCCAGCCTGACCCAGACCGACGCTCACCTGGACCAACTGGTGGAAGCCCTGGCGCCACAGGGCAAGCTGGGACTGATCGATGACCCGCAGAGCTTCGATGTGACCAAGCTCAAGCGCAAGAGCCTGTCGCTGCACTGGGAACTCATGTACACCCGCTCGCTGTTCGAGACTCCCGACATGCAACAGCAACACGTGATCCTGACGCGGATCGCCGAGCTGATCGATGCTGGCACCCTCAAGACCACGGTCGGGGAACATTTTGGCCGGATCGACGCCGCCAACCTGCGCCGTGCCCACGCGTTGCTGGAAAGCGGCAAGGCCAAGGGCAAGATCGTCCTGGAAGGTTTCTAGAGCCGTAATGGGCGGCCTCCCGCCGGCGATAAAACGCAGCGGCGGCCGCCAGTCCGAGAATTGATTTCGGTCATATTCATGACCGTATTCAGGTCTACACTGGGGTCCCTTGCAGCGCGCTCTTTTACCGTTAGGAGGTCAGCAATGAAGATCCTGATAAAAGAATTGGCAACCCCTCAAGGCTCCCAGTGGCAGGTGCGTCTCGACCAGCATGCGGTAGCGTTCCGCAGCGAAGCCGAGGCGCGGGCTTTCGCCCAGACCCTGCAAGCCAGGCTGCAGGCACCTCATTCGATTCCCCAGCCCCAGCGCGCCGTCGGTTGATTCAGAGCCCGGCGGTCTTCAGTGCCCGGGCATTCTGCAAACGCCGGGTCATGACTGCCATGCTCACGGCCAGCACGCCACATAGGCAGATGACCATCGCCATTGGCGTGGCGCTGCCATCGTGCAACACCCCCACCAGGTAAGCCGCTCCCGCGGCGACACTGAACTGCAGGCACCCCAGCAGCGCCGAGGCGCTGCCGGCCCTGGCTCCCTGGCCATTCATGGCGCAGGCCGCGGCGTTGGGAATGATGCAGCCCAGGCTCGCGATACACACGAACAGGGGCACCAGCAGTGGCCACAGCACCTCGGTGTGCAAGGTACTGACACCCAGCAGGGTCAGGCCCGCCGCCAGATAGATCCACACGGTGCGCGCCAACAGGAAAGCCGGCCCGCGCTTGGCCAACAGCCGTGCATTGACCTGGGCCACCAGGATGAATCCACCGGCATTGATGCCGAAGAACCAGCCAAAGTGCTCGGCCGGCACGCCATACAACTTGATGAGGACAAAGGGCGAACCGGCGATGTAGGAGAACATGCCGGCAATGGCGATACCGCCGGTCAAGGCATGGCCCAGGTACACCCGGTCCTTGAGTAGCAGGCCGTACTGGTACAGCGCACCGGACAACGGCAGGCGCGGCCGATCCGCCGGCATGCTTTCCGGCAGGCCCAGGGCGACGGCCAGTCCGGACAGCGCGCTGAATACCGTGAGCATGATGAAGATCGATTGCCAGCCATGCAGATTGACCAGCAGGCCACCGAGCATCGGTGCCAGGATCGGTGCCAGCCCCATGACCAGCATCAGTTGCGAGAACACCTTGGCCGACCCTACGGCATCGCATTTGTCGCTGACCACCGCGCGGGAAATCACCATGCCGGCGCATCCACCCAGGGCCTGGACGAACCGCGCACCGATCAGCCATTCAAGGCTCGGCGCATAGGCACAGGCCATCGACGCCAGGGTAAACAAGCCGACTCCGGCCAATAGCGGCAAGCGCCGGCCAAAACGATCGGCCAGCGGCCCATAGGCCAACTGACCGATGGACAACCCCAGGAAGTAGGCCGCCAGGGTCAACTGGACATGTTTTTCATCAGTGCCGAAAGCCTGGGCCATCGCCGGGAAAGCCGGCAGATAGAAGTCGATGGCCAATGGGCCGAAAGCGCTCAGGGCGCCGAGAATCAGGATAGTGCGCAGGTTCATGGCATCCAAACGAACGTCGGGTCAGCGGTCCGACAGTTTATCCGCGCTTGGACGCCTTGAACATTCAGGTAGGTCGCTAACGATTAAAAAGACTCAAGCTACCTGCACTGCATAACCTTCTTCGCTGATCAGGCTGATCACCTCATCGTTGGACAACCGGCTCTCGACCCCCACTTCCCTGGCCGCCAGGTCCACCCGTACCGTGGCCGCAGGGTCCTTGCTCTGCAGGGCCTGGGTGATGGCTCGCACGCAGTGGCCGCAGGACATGCCTTGAACGTTGAATACTTGCATTGCGCTTCTCCTGTATTGAGGTTGGGCAAGAGTCTTGTCCTTGCCACCATGGCAAGGTCAAGTTCCTGATCGACCTGCCGGGCTGGAAATCAGCGCCGCGCTCGGCCAAGCTGCACCATTAATGTCATCACAGCGGAGATTCAGCCATGCGCTGGTCAACTTTCAGTCTCGTCGGCCTGCTGGGCCTTTTCGCGGCAGCGCCACCGGCACTGGCCGCCGGAGAGGATTACGGCGTACTGATCATTTCCAGGGAGCGACTGGAGGTTGCCACCTCCTGCGAAATCGGCCTGTATATCCAGGACCAGCTCGCCGGTCGACTGTTCCAGGAGCAGAGCACGTCCTTCAACCTGCCTGCGGGCAAAGTAGCGCTGAGCCTGAAACTGCTGCCGAGCCAGGCACCGGGATGCAGCGCCGGCATGCTGGCCCCGAACACCCAGGAGATCAGCCTCAAGGCCGGCGACGTACTGAAGTTCCGCATCGCCACCAGCCCCTCGGGCATGTACCTCAAGCCCGCGGCCCTGGAATACTGACCGCCCGCCTGGCGCCCTTGGCGCCAGGCCTTTCCCGTCCCGCTCCTGGGACAAAATGAAGCACCCCTGCAATGCCCCTTGACCTTGCCTGCATGGCAAGGTTGATCCTGTGGCCACTTGTCTACAGGGAGTGCTCCCGATGTCCGATTCAATCACCTTCAACCTGCCGATCGCCGGCATGACCTGCGCCAGCTGCGCCGGACGCGTGGAGCGCGCCCTGGGCAAGGTCGCCGGAACCCGTGCGGTGAGCGTCAACCTGGCCACGGAACAGGCCCGTATCGAGGCACCGGACGGCAGTCTCCCGGACTTGCTGGCCGCCGTGGAGAACGCCGGCTACAGCGTACCGGTACAGAGCCTGGAACTGAGCATCGGCGGCATGACCTGCGCCACCTGCGCCGGTCGCGTGGAGCGCGCCTTGAACAAGGTGGCGGGAGTACGCAGCGCCAGCGTCAACCTGGCCACCGAGCGTGCCCACCTCGAGCTGCTGGGCCAGGTCGATCCGGCGCAGTTGATCGAAGCCGTAACCAAAGCCGGTTATTCCGCCAGCCTGTGGCAGGCCGAGCAACGCCATGACGGCGATCCCGGGCAACACCTGCGCCGCGAGCGCTGGAGCCTGGTACTGGCCATCCTGCTGGCCCTGCCGCTGGTATTGCCAATGCTGGCAGAACCCTTCGGCCTGCACTGGATGCTCCCGGCCTGGGCCCAATTCGCCCTGGCCACCCCAGTGCAATTCATCTTCGGCGCACGCTTCTACGTGGCGGCCTGGAAAGCCGTACGCGCCGGCAGCGGCAACATGGACCTGCTGGTCGCCCTGGGCACCAGCGCCGGCTACGGCTTGAGCCTGTACGAATGGGCCAGCGCCACGCCGGGCAGCATGCCGCACCTGTACTTCGAGGCCTCGGCGGTGGTCATCGCCCTGGTGCTGCTGGGCAAGTACCTGGAAAGTCGCGCCAAGCGCCAGACCGCCAGCGCCATCCGCGCCCTGGAAGCCTTGCGGCCGGAACGGGCAATCCAGGTGATCGACGGCCGCGAACAGGAAGTGGCCATCAGCGCCCTGCGCCTGGGCGACCTGGTGCTGGTCAAGCCCGGCGAGCGCTTTTCGGTAGACGGCGAAGTTGTCGAGGGCCAGAGCCATGCCGACGAAGCCCTGATCAGCGGCGAAAGCCTGCCGGTGCCCAAGCAGCCTGGCGACAAAGTCACCGGCGGTGCAATCAACGGCGAAGGCCGCCTGCTGGTGCGCACCCAGGCCCTGGGCGCGGAAACCGTGCTGGCCCGGATCATCCGCCTGGTGGAAGACGCCCAGGCCGGCAAGGCGCCGATCCAGAAACTGGTGGACAAGGTCAGCCAGGTGTTCGTGCCCACCGTGCTGGTGCTGGCGCTGATCACCCTGGTGGGTTGGTGGCTGTACGGTGCGCCCCTGGAAACTGCCGTGATCAATGCCGTGGCCGTGCTGGTGATCGCCTGTCCTTGTGCCCTGGGCCTGGCCACCCCCACCGCGATCATGGCCGGTACCGGCGTCGCCGCCCGCCACGGTATCCTGATCAAGGATGCCGAAGCCCTGGAGCGAGCCCATGAGGTGACATCCGTGGTCTTCGACAAGACGGGCACGCTGACCTCGGGCACACCTCGTATCGCCCACCTGCAGGCCCTGGAAGGTAGCGAAGACACCCTGCTGCAACTGGCCGGTGCCCTGCAGCGCGGCAGTGAACACCCCCTGGCCAAGGCCGTGCTGGACCTGTGCGAGGAGCGCCAGTTGCCAGTGGCCGATGTCAGCGCCAGCCAGGCCCTGACCGGCCGCGGCATCGCCGGCACCCTGGACGGCCGCCCATTGGCCCTGGGCAATCGCCGCCTGCTGGAGGAAAGCGGCTTGAACCCGGGTGACCTGGCCCAGGTGGCCAAGGACTGGGAACATGAAGGACGAACCCTGTCCTGGTTGATCGAACAGGGCGCCCAACCGCGCGTGCTGGGCCTGTTCGCCTTTGGCGACACCCTCAAGCCCGGCGCCCTGCAAGCGGTGCAGCAACTCAAGGCCCGGCATATCGATAGCCACCTGCTGACCGGTGACAACCGCGGCAGCGCTCGGGTGGTAGCCGAGGCCCTGGGCATCAGCGACGTGCACGCAGAAGTGCTGCCTGCCGACAAGGCCGCCACCGTGGCCGAACTGAAGAAAAGCGGCGTAGTGGCAATGGTTGGCGACGGCATCAACGATGCTCCGGCCCTGGCCGCCGCGGACATCGGCATCGCCATGGGCGGCGGCACCGACGTGGCCATGCACGCGGCCGGCATCACCTTGATGCGTGGCGAGCCGCGCTTGATTCCCGCAGCGCTGGAGATCAGCCGCAAGACCTACGCGAAGATCCGCCAGAACCTGTTCTGGGCCTTCGTCTATAACCTGATCGGCATCCCCCTCGCGGCCTTCGGCATGCTCAACCCGGTATTGGCCGGCGCCGCCATGGCCCTGTCCAGCGTCAGTGTGGTGAGCAATGCGCTACTGTTGAAAACCTGGAAACCCAAAGACCTGGAGAACGCCGGATGAACATCGGCCAAGCAGCGCGCAAGAGCGGCCTGAGCGCCAAGATGATCCGCTACTACGAGTCCATCGGACTGCTCAAGCCGGCCCACCGCAGCGACAGCGGCTATCGCCTGTACGGCAATGACGACCTGCACAGCCTGGCATTCATCAAGCGCTCCCGGGACCTGGGCTTTTCCCTGGAGGAAGTGGGCAAGTTGCTGACCCTGTGGCAGGACCGCCAGCGGGCCAGCGCCGATGTGAAGGCCCTGGCCCGCCAGCACATCGATGAGTTGAACCAGAAGATCCGCGAGCTGGCAGGCCTGCGCGACACCCTGCAGGACCTGGTGGAGCACTGCCATGGCGACCACCGCCCGGACTGCCCGATCCTCAAGGAACTGGCCTCCGGCAGTTGCTGCGGGCCTTGAGTGTGAAATGCTTCGTGTAGCCGCTGCCGCACAGGCGCGCAGCACTCGCAAGATCGAGTCCTGAAGGTCCTGCGGGCCTTGGCGCAGCCTCGCAGGCTCGACAGCGACTACAGGGTGCCAAGGTGGTCTGCAGAAATGAAAAATCCGGCCTGGGCCGGATTTTTCATGGGTCACTGCATCCAGGGCGGAGGCGGTGGCTCGTCGGATTTGCCCGGCGGTCTTTCGTCCTCCGCACGAGCGGCCCGGCGACGCTCCTCGTCGAAACGCGCCGCTTCGATTTCACGCATCACGCTACCGACATCCGCCTGCTCCTGGGCCTCGGCGAACTCGCCCGTGAGCACACTGTCCGGATGCAAGGTGCCGGCCTCGTAGAGCGCCCACATTTCCTTGGCATAGCGGGTGCGCTTGAGCTCCGGGGCAAAGCGCCCGAAGTAGGCGGCCATGTTGCCCACATCGCGCTCGAGCATGCTGAAGGCATGGTTGTTACCGGCAGCATCCACGGCCTGGGGCAGGTCGATGATCACCGGTCCTTCCGGCCCCAGCAGCACGTTGAACTCGGAGAGGTCGCCATGCACCAGGCCGGTACACAGCATCAGCACGATCTGGGAAATCAGGAAGGCGTGGTATTCACGCGCCTGCTCCGGCTCCAGCACCACATCGTTCAGGCGTGGCGCAGCATCGCCATACTCGTCGGCCACCAGTTCCATGAGCAGCACGCCTTCGAGGAAGTCGAACGGCTTGGGTACCCGGACCCCGGCATTGGCCAGGCGAAACAGGGCGGCCACCTCGGCGTTCTGCCAGGCCTCCTCGGCTTCCTTGCGCCCATACTTGGAGCCCTTGGCCATCGCCCGGGCCTGGCGGCTGTTGCGCACCTTGCGCCCTTCCTGATACTCCGCCGCCTGGCGGAAACTACGCTTGTTAGCCTCCTTGTAGACCTTGGCGCAACGTATCTCCTTCCCGCAGCGCACCACATACACAGCTGCTTCCTTACCACTCATGAGTGGGCGCAGCACCTCGTCTACCAGACCGTCTTCGATCAGCGGTTCAATGCGTTTTGGAGTCTTCATCAGCTTTTATTCTGGTTCCCTTGTTACCAAACACGCGAAAGTCACTCGTTATACGGCAATCCTCCCACGCCGGGAAAGAGCTGCCGATCAACGCCCCTCTACAATGCAGTCAATAAGCAGACCAACGCCCTTCAACGCTCGATGATCGCCGTCACGCCCTGCCCTCCCGCGGCACAGATTGAAATCAACCCGCGCCCCTGTCCCGCCACGCTCAACAACTTCGCCAAGTTGGCAACGATGCGCCCGCCCGTGGCGGCAAAGGGGTGACCGGCCGCCAGGGAACGGCCCTTGACGTTGAGCCGCGAACGATCGATATCGCCCAGCAGCGCATCGAGCCCCAGCCGGGTCTTGCAGTATTGCGGGTCCTGCCACGCCTTGAGCGTGCAGAGCACCTGGGCGGCAACTGCCGCCGATGCTCGCAACGCGACGTAGCCAAGTCACGGAAAGCGCCTTGTTTTGTAAGTGCTACTGCGCTGCCCCCCTAACGCAGCGTAGGTATTCCCCTGGTAGCGGCAGGACAAAGCCTCTGAGCGAACACCCCGGGGCCATTCGCGGTCCACTCTTTGAACCCCAGCTTGGGGAGTGCGTTCCATGTCCGATCGTTAAATCGACTTCGCCTTCGCCAACTCGGTCATCGGCAAGCGCCTGGTTGCGAGCTTCGACCTGGTGACCAGCATCGACGACCTGCTGGGCCCGCTCTGGGAAGCCCGGAGCCGATTCCTCTGCCGGGGCATCAAGCTGGCAGGAGAACCGCCGGGCTTATCCCTGCCCAGCCACCAGGGGCTGCTGGAAACCGATCACTGGACGGCCGAACACGATATCGGTCGCCTCTATGCCAAGGTATCCGGCAACTACAATCCCATTCACTTGAGCGCCTGGAGCACCCGCTTGTTCGGTTTTCCCCAGGCCATCGCCCATGGGCTATGGAGCGAGGCACGAACCCTGGCGGCGTTGCAGGAACATCTGCCCACAGCGAACCTTGAGATCACGGTGCGCTTCATCAAGCCCGTGCTGCTGCCCTCGCCGCTCCGGCTCCTGGCCAGTGCCGCCGGGTCCAGCGGCGAACTGCAACTGCTGGGCAAGGGCGAGTTGCAGCACATGCAAGGAGGTTGGCAACCGATTGCCTGAACTCCGTCAGCCGCGGCGGATCAGCACCACCCCGGCAACGATCAGCAGCAATCCGGCAATCTTGCCGAGGCTGATCGGCGCTTCACGAAATCCCACCCAGCCAAAGTGGTCCACAGCCAGGGCCATGCTCAATTGGCCGGCCAATACCAGTGCCATGAACAGCAAGGCCCCGATCCGTGGCCCGGTATACGCCGCAACGGTGATGAAGAACGCCCCCAACAAGCCGCCGCACAAGTGCCACCAGGTCAAACCCTTGAGGGCATTGAGCGACGGCACCTCACGTTGCAGCAGCACCAGCGCCAGCAGTGCCATCGTGCCGACAAAGAAGGAAATCATGGCCGCAGCCAGCACGCTGTCGACCTGTTTGGCCAACTGGCCATTGATACCGGCTTGCAAGGCAAGGAAGGCACCCGCGACAAACGGCAAGCACAACAGCCACCAGACGGGATTGGGCATCACAAGCTCCTGGAGTTTTTAGGGCGCGCATTATAGGCCAGGCCTTCGAGCCCACAAGCAGGCGGTAGTGAGCACCAGACTGCAGGCTTCAGGGGTATTGAAGAACCGTAAGGATGACTATTAATTGTGTGTATATAACTTTCGTTTTATGCGGGATTTTATTTTTTTAGGAAAATACAACATGTTGTTTTAAATGGCTTTTAAACAAAACACATCATTAAAAACACTTTAAGACTAATCCTTTACAACAGCCCTGGCGCTCAAAAAATAAGTCATTAATACCAAGTTCATAATTGTTCAAAGTTACTCCCGGGCCTTTCATCTAGATAACGGACGAAAACATCTCCAGCACAAGAACTGGAGAGCTATCGAAAACAACAACCGTTGTATCGGGTGCAAGGGATAACTGACATGAAAACTCAATTCGCTTGGAAAACAGCAACAGCCCTGGCCATGATCCTGACCCTCAGCCTGGCAGGCTGCAGCGGCGGTGGCGGCCACAAGAGCGGTGGCAGCAGCTCCTCATCCCCGGCCGCAAGCGGCGGCACAGATGGCGGCTCGGGCGGTACTGGTGGTGGAACCGGCGGGACCGGTGGTGGCACTGGTGGCACTGATGGTGGAACCGGTGGTACTGGCGGCGGCACCGGAGGCACTGACGGTGGAACCGGTGGTACTGGTGGCGGCACTGGAGGCACAGGTGGCGGCACTGGCGGTACTGGCGGCGGCACCGGAGGCACGGGTGGCGGAACCGGCGGTACTGGCGGCGGCACCGGAGGCACGGGTGGCGGAACCGGCGGTACTGGCGGTGGCACCGGAGGTACGGGTGGCGGAACCGGCGGTACTGGCGGTGGCACTGGCAGCACAGGCACCCCCCTAACGACCAGCAGCCTGGTGTCGGACCTGGGTACCACTGTCAGTGGCGTAGGTAGCGGCGTCAGCGGCGTGGGCAATTCCCTGGGCAGTACCCCGGTAGTAGGAGGAATAGTGCAAAGCGCCGTCAACACCGCCGGTAATGTGGTGGACAGCGTCGGCAGCGGCTTGACCAATGGCCTGGGCACACTCGGCACCAATCCCAACGCCCTGAGTACCACGACTGCCACCGCCGGCAACGTCGTCAGTGACGTCGGCACCGGTGTCACCGACCTCAGCGGCAAACTGGCCACCACCACCCAAAGCGTGCCGGTGGTTGGAGGCCTGGTCAGCCGGGTCGCACCGGCCCTGGGAGGCGTCGGCACCCAAGTGACCATGCTCGGCAACACCCTGAGCACGGCCACCAGTAGCGGCCCGCTAGGCACCCTGACCAACGATGTGGGCAACAAGGTCCTGGTGCCCGTGGTCAGCCTGGCAGAAGGCCTGACTGGCAAGGTCGGCAGCGCTACAGGCCTGGGTACCCCAGTCAGCGGCCTGCTCAATGGCGTGGCCCAGGCAGTCGACACCACCGGTGGCAAGGTCTCCGGTGCGGGCAATGGCAATCCCGTGACCGGCCTGCTGGGCAACACCTTGAGCAATGCCAGCACCGCAGTCGGGGCCGCTGGTGGCTATGTAAGCACCTCGGGCAGCGGCACAGGCGGTACAGGGGGTGTCGGTGGCAACACTGGCCTGCTGGAAACCGTGGGTGGCGCAGTGGCCAACCTGAGCAACGGCCTGAATGCCGGCAACACCAACGGTACCGTCAGCGCCGGTGGCGTCACCGGTGCCTCGGGCGGCGGCCTGGTGGCTTCGGTCGGTGGTGCACTGGGCGGCAGCGGTACTCCCAACCTGGCAGCCACTGCACCACTGGCCACCGTCGGCGCCAATGTCGGTGCAGCCTTGAACCCGGTCACGACTCAAGTAAGCGGCGTGACCCAGCAAGTCGGAGCGGCCACCGGCCTCGGTACTCCGGTCAACGGCCTGCTGGGCCAAGTGGGTGGAGCGGTCAGTAACGTAGGCACCGCTATCGCTGGCGGCACCGGAGGCAACCAAGTCGGCGCCGCGCTGGGCGGTACCGTGAACGCGGTGGGCAGCACCGTGGCCTCGGTGGGTGGCCTGGTAACCGGCGGCACCCCCAGTGGAGGCACTACCAGTGGCGGCCTGCTGGGCGGCCTGGGCGGCCTGGGTGCCACCGGCACCACCAACGGCAGCGCCGCTACCGGCCTGGGCGGTGTCGTCGGCGGCCTGACCGGAGCCCTGGGCGGCACCTCAAAATAATTTGCACCTGGCCGATTCGACGGCCCCACCTACAGCGCCTACGCTTGGTTGAAGGCGAGGGATTCAGAAGAGTCTCTCGCCTTTTTGTTATCAGGAGCACTGCAACCTAGCGTCAACCTCGGTTCCAGCACCGAACGAAAGATTTAGGGCGGGAGCTCCCAGCACCACCGCAGTTCGACCATGGAGTGTCCTATGCGTACGTTGGCCAGCTTGTTGTTACTCGGGTGCTGTTCAAGCGCCTATGCCGACTCTCTTCCCCGCTTTCTCAACAGCAACGACAGCATCCGTAACCTGCCCACGCCCAACCTGCCAGTGGATGCCTATCGCCCGGCAACCCCGAAACTGCAGCTCCCCGAACAGCCTGCCCCCCAGGGACAACAACCGCTGACCATGGGCACCAAGGTCACCGTACGACAGGTGCAGATCGAGGGCGGCACCATCTACCCACTGGAACAGCTGGCGACGATCTACCAGCCTCTGATCGGCCATGAAACCACTCTCGCCCAATTGATCGAGGCCACTCGCAGCATCACCCGGCGCTACCAGGACGACGGTTACCTGCTCTCCTATGCCTTCATGCCACAGCAGAGCTTCGACAAAGGCGTGCTGCGGGTGGTGCTGGTGGAAGGCTATGTCAAGGACTACCAGCTACAGGGCGACATCGGTCCGGTGTCGGCCTACTTGGACAAGCTGGTGGCCAAGCTCAAGGCCGAGCGCCCGTTGACCCGCAAGACCTTCGAGCGCTACACCACCCTGATGAGCCGCGTGCCTGGGGTGACGCTGCAAGCCGTGGTGCCACCACCGGGCACCACCGACGGTGCCACCCGGCTGGTGGCGACCGCCAGCCGCAAGCCCTTCACCACCACACTCAACAGTACCCAGGACAATCGCAATGGCCTGCAGGCCCTGGTGGGGGCCTCCAGCAACTCGCAGACCTCCCTGGGCGAACAACTCACCCTCAGCGGCCTGTTCCCCCCGGGCAAGGACAAGGAGCACTACTACCGCCTGGACTACAGCCAGTTGCTGGGCTCGGAGGGCACGCAACTGAGCCTTTACGGTGCACGTTATCGCAGTGAACCCCACAGCAACGTGCAGCTGGACAATGGCCTGGAACTCGAACCCCATCGCGAGAACGATCGCTTCTCCATCGGTGTCAGCCACCCCTTCATCGCGTCGCCCAATGAAATGCTCACCCTCGGCACACGCCTGTATGCAGTGAACGACAAGACTCGCTACAAGGTGGTCAACAGCCCGCAGAGCGTGGACGTGAAGACCGACATCCGCGCCCTGGCCCTGGAAGGCGACTGGAGCAAGTCCGACCAGCGCCAGCTGAGGATTCTCAGTGCCGGCCTGTACCGTGGCCTCGATAGCATGGGCGCCAAGACCAACAACGACCTCTATGACCTGGACTTCTTCCGCGTGCGCCTGGCCGGGGTCCAGAGCAATCGCTTTCTCGACAACTGGCAAGGCGTGCTGTCCGGGGCCCTGTACTGGAGCCGGGACAACCTGCCCGACAGTGAGCGGGCCAGCTTTGGTGGACAGAACTTCGCACGCGGCTATCCCGATGACCAGACCACCGGCGACAAGGGCTGGGGCGTGGCCTATGAAGTGAACTACAGCTTCAACCGAGAGGGTCCCTGGGTCAGGGTCGTACAACCTTATGTGGTCCTGGACCGGGCCAAGACCTGGTTCAACGAGCTACCGGTCAAGGGCAGCAGCCTGTCATCGGCGGCCTTCGGCCTGCGCTTTGGCGATACCAAGCACTACAACATCGCCCTGGAGGCCGCCAAGGCCCTGTCCGACGAAGCCCTGGACACCTACAACCGCAGGCCGCGCTATAGCCTGAGCTTCAGCTATCAACTCTGAACAGTTGCGTGACTGTGACCCGCTTCGGCGGGTCTTTTTTTACCTGCGGGGAACATCTGCAACATGGACTGCTGCTACCGGAAAACAGCAGGCCGCCAGGTGTACGGCTCCCGCCAGGCGGGAGCTGTACCGGCAAGCGGGTCAGGGACCGACGACTTGTAGCCGCGGCTCGGGGAATAGATTGTTGAGGGTTTCCAGCAAGCGCACGTGGTAGATCGGCTTGCGGAACAGATCCAACACCTGCAGGCGCAGCAAGTCGCTGACATCGTCCATGTCGGCATGCCCCGACATGACGATGACCGGCAGGTGCTGGCGCGAAGTGTGTTCACGCAGGCGCTTGATCAACGACATGCCGCTCTCCTCCGGCATGCGCAGGTCAGTGATGACCAGCGCGATGTCGGGGTGGCGGGTGAGATGATTCAAGGCCAGCTTCACCGATGTCGCGGTGAAGCAGCAGAAACCCTCGCCTTCCAGCAACTCGGCGAGCTCCATCAGCGCATCTTCTTCGTCGTCCACAAGAAGCAGTTGCTGGCGTAGGGTGGGAGGAGTGTTCATGAAACTTACCTTGAACGGGCTATTTGGCGGCCTTCGCTGCAGGTGCAGTCGCAGGCCTCAAGGTACAGGTCGTGTGACCGTAGCACCTCCCATGGCCACGAGAATATTGTTGAAGATCGCCATGACCCGGTCGCCCATCGGGGTAACGAACAGCACCGCGACCACCGCGACCATGGCCACCACGATCGCATATTCGATAGCCGAGGCACCCTCGGTACGGGCCAGCAACAGTCGAGCACGAAGTAAAAGATACTCAAGCAGCATCATGCACCTCCGCCAGGGGTTGCAACACTAGACAGCCATGCAGTTGACCGCCGATTTCACGGAACAGGGCGGGTGACAGCAGCGCCTCCAAGGGCTATCAGGACGTTGTTGAAGATGGCAAGTACCCTGTTACCCAACGGCGTGACGAACGCCACCACGATCACGGCGACCATGGCGACCACGATCGCGTACTCGATGGCCGAGGCACCTTCGGTGCGGTCAAAAAACAGGCGCGCCCTGAGCCACAAATATTGAAGGATCATCCTAGCTCTCCTTTGCGCCAGACGGCGCCGACGGAATGGCACCGGGAGAGAACTCCCAATGCCATTTGAGCATTGTCAACAAACCACCACCCAGCAACTGTAAGAACTGATTAATCACTAAGTATTAATTGGAAGACGGCGCCAAAAGTACAACCACAATTGAGAGCCTCCTACTTTTGTGCGCAATTTTTTGGCCAGTTAATGGCATTTCGTCCTAGCTCTACTACCTTCACATAGCGAAATAGTTGCATGTTCATAGCTGCCTGATTGCGAAGTTAACGCGTTTGGAATCACGGGCCGGTGGCGCAGTAGGAAAGGGAGAGCCTTCATGAACAGTCGCGTCACCATGGCTCTGGCAGGGCTTCTACTGATGGCTGCAGTGTTTTTCGGTTACTGGGGCCTGGTGCTCAGTCGCCAGCCCGAACCCGCCCCCGTGCAAGCACAACCAGTCGCTCCCAATGTCCTCGAATCCACCGTGTCCAGCACCGAAGACCAGACCCGCCAACCGGTCGTGGTACTGGTGCACGACGTACCCCCTTTCGTCCCCCTGGCCGCCACGGATCTGGCGCTGGAAAAACTGCGCACCGCGCCGCCCGGCAGCCTGAGTGCCATCAACCAGGCGGTGGGACGCACCCCATGGCGGCAATTGAGTGCCGGGACCTGGCTCAATGAGCAGAGCTTCGCCACGGGCGGAGCCCTGGCCCGAATGATCCACAGCGACGAACGCGCCCTGGCCGTGGCGGTGGACGAGGTGATCGGCGCGGCAGGGCAGCTGAGCCCGGGCGATTACGTCGATGTGCTGCTGTTCCTGCGCCAGGACAGTGCCAACCCGCAACAATCGGCGCAGATCGCGGTGCCGGCCATGCGGGTGCTGGCCGTGGGCGATCAGCTCGGGCTGACCAACGACGGCCAGCCCGCCTCGCCCGCCCTGAACAACGATGAAAAGCTCAAGCAGGACCAGCGTCGGATCAATGCTCGCACCGTGGTCCTGGCCGTCCCCGAACAGCTCCTGAGCCGAATGATGCTGGCCACCCAGGTCGGCGTCCTGCGCCTGGCGGTACGCAGCAGCGAAGAGCAGCGCCTGGCCCATTACTGGGCCGGTAGCGAAGAGGCGATCGAGCATCTGGATGCTGCCGACAGCAACCTGTTCCAGTTCACCCAACTGGCCCTGGGCAGTGCACCGCGCAGCCCAGGGGCCGCGGGCGCAGGCACGCGGCCGGCGGTGGAAGTGATCCGCGGCAACCAGGTCACCCAACAGACCCCCTGATCGAGCAAGGATGTACTACATGCGCAGTCGCTCCATCCCGACCTTCACCGTACTGCTGACCTTGAGCCTGGGCCCGTTGTTTTGCGGCCAGGTCCTGGCCGCCCCGGCAACAGGGTGCTCGGGCCTGCCACCATTGCCGGCGGTACTGGAAGTCGGCGAAGGCATGCAACAGGAACTGCAGTCTGCGGTGGCGATCACTCGGCTGGCGGTTGGCGATCCGAAGATCGCCGACGTCCAAGCCACCGGCAACAAGGCCTTCCTGCTCACCGGCATGGGAGCGGGGGCTACCAGCCTGATGGTCTGGACCTCCTGCTCCACTACCCCACGCCAGAGCATGGTGTTCGTCCAGGGCCGGGCCAGCACCCAAATGAGCGGTTCCACCCTGCCGGACAGCGACGATCCGCTGATGCCCAGCCAGGTACAGACCGATATCCGCTTCGTCGAAGTCAGCCGCACCAAGCTCAAGGAGGCCAGCGTCTCGATCTTCGGCCGCGGGCACAACTTCCTGTTCGGTTCGCCTGGTACTGCACCAACGAGCGGCGGCACCTCCTCGGGCACTCCCCCCACCTTCGGTGGCGCACGCACCAACATTCCGCTGAACAACAACTCCTTCAACATCGGCATCGGCAATGGCCGGGTACTGGCCCTGATCAACGCCCTGGAGGGCAGTGGTTTCGCCTATACCTTGGCCCGCCCTTCCCTAGTGGCCCTCAGTGGCCAGAGCGCGAGCTTTCTCGCCGGCGGTGAAATCCCCATTCCGGTCCCCAGCACCGGCAGCAACAGCGTGACCATCGAGTACAAGGAGTTCGGCATTCGCCTGACCCTCACGCCAACGATCGTCGACCGCAAGCGCATCTCCCTGAAGGTCGCCCCCGAGGTCAGCGAACTGGACTACAGCAACGTCGTGAGCATCGCCGGGGCCCAGGTACCGGCCCTGACCATCCGCCGCACCGACACCAGCATCTCCCTGGCCGATGGCGAGAGTTTCGTCATCAGTGGCTTGATCAGCACTCGCAACAGCTCCCAGGTGAACAAATTCCCGGGGCTGGGAGACATCCCGGTACTCGGCGCGTTTTTCCGCGACAGCACGATCAATCGCGAAGAGCGCGAGTTGCTGATGGTGGTCACTCCGCACCTGGTCCAGCCACTGGCGGCCGACGCCAAGCTGCCCTCCCTGCCCGGTGAGCGCCTGCGCAACTACGATCCGAACTTCTACCGCATGTTCCTTCTCGAGAACGGCAACTTCGACAAGCGCAGTGGGCTGTCGCAATGAACCAGAACCTGAGCCAGACCTTCCTTGCCATCACCCGCAACAGCACCGACCTGGAGTGGCTGCAAGGCGCCCTTGCCCCCCTGGGCCAGGTAGTGGGGGCCGACGGCAGCCTGGACGAACTGCTGGCCCTGGTGGACGTGACCTTCGCCAACCTGGTGTTCATTGGCCTGGACCGCGAGCATGTGGTGGCCCAGGCCGCGCTGATCGAAGGCGCCCTGGAGGCCAAGCCGATGCTGGCGATCGTCGCCCTCGGCGATGGCATGGACAACCAGCTGGTCCTCAATGCCATGCGCGCCGGCGCCAGGGACTTCGTCGCCTATGGTTCGCGCTCCAGCGAAGTCGCCGGGCTGGTCCGACGCCTGAGCAAGCGCCTGCCAGCGGTCACGCCCAATACCCAGCTAGGCGGGCTGACCGTGCTTTATGGCGCCCAGGGCGACGGCGATGGTGCGCTGCTGGCCGGGCATATGGCGCTGGTGGTGCAAAAGAGCGGGCAGCAGACCCTGCTGCTGGACCTGGGCCTGCCACGGGGCGATAGCCTGGCCCTGCTGGGGCTGGAAAGCTCGTTCCACTTCGGCGACGCCCTGCGCCACCTGCGGCGCCTGGATGCCACCCTGATCGACAGTGCGTTCACCAGCGCCGAGGCCGGCCTGCGCATCCTCGCCTACGCTAACCACGACGAGCCCCTGGAACACACCAGCGCGGCAGAGCTGTACATGCTGCTCAGCGCCCTGCGCCAGCACTTCCAGCACATTGTGGTGAACCTCGTCGGGCAGCCGGACAGCGAAGCCCTGCGCACCTTCGTCAGCCACTGCGACAAGCTGATCTGGTGCACCGACCAGAACGTTCTCGACTGCCGGCGCAACCTGGAGGTGCTCAACCGCTGGCGGGAAAAAGGCATGAAGCTTGAGCACGCACGTCTTCTGGTGGACCGCTACCTGCGTGCCGTGGCCCCGGACTCCGACACCCTGGGCAAGACCTTCGGCCTGGAGGTGATCGCCGTGCTGGCCTACAGCCCAGAGCTGCGCCTGAATGCCAAGAACCAGGGCGTCACCTTGTTCGAACTGGCGCCGCGCGACAGCCTGACGCAAAGCCTGCGAACCCTGGGCGAACGCTTGGCCAAGCGTTCCCAGGGGCTGCCTGCGCCCAAGACGGGCTGGCTCAACCGAATCATGGGGGGCCGATGAGCGGCGAGAAACTCTTTGGTGCCCCACCCCGTTCGGGCACCGGCAACAGCGACCACGAGGGCCTGAAGCTGGTCCTGCATCGCTACATCATCGATGCCATCGAAGAGTCGGGGAAAAACCTGCTGGAAAGCTCGCGGCAGAACCTTTCACAGTTCGTCACCGACAAGGTGGCGGAGTACATCGCGCGCATGCACCTGGCCATTTCCCGCTATGAAATGGAGCGGCTGGCGGAAGAAATCGTCGATGAGCTGACCGGTTTCGGTCCCCTGGAGGTGCTGCTGCGCGACCCGGCGGTGACCGAGATCCTGGTCAACGGGCCGCACCGGGTCTTCGTCGAGCGTGACGGGGTCCTGCACCAGAGCGACCTGCGCTTCATCGATGCGCACCACGTCGAGCGGGTCATGCAACGCATCCTTGCGCCCCTGGGCCGCCGCCTCGATGAATCCTCGCCGATGGTCGATGCCCGCCTGCCCGATGGCAGCCGGGTCAATGCGATCATCCCGCCCATTGCCCTGGACGGCCCCTGCCTGTCGATCCGCAAGTTCCGCAAGGACATGCTCAAGAGCAGCGACCTGATCGCCATGCAGACCATCGACCTGGCGATCTTCGAGTTTCTCCAGGACGCGGTGGGCAAGCGCTGCAACATCCTCATCAGCGGCGGTACCGGCACCGGCAAGACCACCTTGCTGAACATTCTCAGCCAATTGATCAATCCCTATGAACGCCTGGTCACCATCGAGGACGTGGCCGAACTGCAACTGGGCCATCCCCATGTGGTCCGCCTGGAAACCCGCCCGCCGAATGCCGAAGGCCATGGCGAGGTCAAGGCCAGCGACCTGATCCGCAACGCCCTGCGGATGCGCCCGGACCGCATCATCCTCGGCGAGATTCGCGGCGTCGAAGTGCTGGATGTGCTGACCGCGATGAACACCGGCCACGACGGCTCCATGAGCACGGTGCACGCCAACAATGCCCAGGATGCCTTGCTGCGACTGGAGACCCTGGTGGGCCTGACCGGGCGTCATGTGGCCGAGCGCACCTTGCGGCAAATGATCTGCGCGGCCCTGGATGTGGTGATCCAGTTGACCCGCATGCCCGATGGCCGGCGCTGTGTCAGCGAAGTCGTGGAGGTGGTAGGCCTGCGCGACGACATCTATGTCACCAATACCCTGTTCCGCCTGGATCGGCGCAGCGGTTTCGGGTTCCTGCGCGAGGCCATGAACCCGGCGGGAGACAAACTGCGCCGCGAGATCGGCCTGGGCGTCAATTGAACCGGCGAGGTGGCCCATGATCGGTCTGCTGCTTACCTTGATCTGCCTGCTCCTGCTGGGGTTGTCCGGCTGGATGTTCTATCACGGGGTGCGCAAGACCGAGCGTGAGCGGGTGCTCCAGCGGCTTGCCCAGGGACAGCCGGACCCGGCCCCCCAGCGCAGTTCATGGAGCGGCCTGGAACGCGCCTTTGCCCGCGCCGGCCTCGGCCAGCCCGGCGAGCGCCTGGGGCTGTGGCTGGCCGGGTGGGCCATGCTCATGTTGCTGGGCTATTGGCTGGCCCAGTGGTTCGGGTTGCTTGCCGGGATCTTCCTGCCCCCCTTGCTGGTGCGCCTGTACATCAGTTGGCTGTACCAGCGTCGGCTCAAGCGCATGATCGAACAGTTACCCCCCTTGCTCGATCACAGCGTGCGTAGCCTGAAGTCCGGACGCACCTTGGCCGATGCGGTACTGGGAGCCATCGACTCCAGCAACGACCCGCTCAAGGGAGCCATGGGCCGGATACAGCGCAACGTGCAACTGGGGGTCAACCTGCCGGAGGCAGTCAGCGACTTCGCCGAGTTCTACGAGCAGGATGAACTGCGCATGTTCGCCCTGGGGTTGAAGGTCAACCATCGCTACGGCGGCAACGCCAGCGAACTGCTGGAGAACCTCATCAAGCTGATCCGCGAGCGCGAGCAAGGTGCGCGGCAACTGAGCGCCATGACCGGGGAAACCCGCATGACGGCCTGGGTCCTGGGGCTTCTGCCATTGCTCCTGGTGGGTTACTTCATGCTCACCAATCCAGGCTACATGCTTGGCATGTGGCATGACTCCGGTGGACAGAAGATGCTGATCGCCGCCGTGGCCCTGCAGGTCTTCGGCTGCCTGGCCCTTTGGCGCATGCTGAGGAGTATCTGAGATGCTTCTACTGGCAGCGGCACTGCTGTTCCTGGGGGCCCTGCTCCTGCTCGGCAACCTGCTGCTGGAACAACGTCGGCGCGAACGCCAGGTCGCCCAGCGGCTGCAAGGCCACATGACCCGTGACAGCCGCTTGCGCAGCTGGCTACGCCAGCTGGGCGAGAGCCGCTTCGGCCAGCGCACGGTGAGCATGGACAGCGAGACCCAGACCCTCCTCAATCGGCTGGGCTGGCGCCGTGCCAACCAGCGCTCGCTGTTTGCCGCCCTGCAACTGGCCACGCCGCTGGTGGCCGTCTGCCTGGTGCTGTTCGTCCAGGAGGTGGCCTACCCCCAGGCCGGGAACAAATGGCTGCTGCCCATGCTCGCCGCCGGCGCCGGTTACCTGCTGCCCAAACGCGCCCTGGCCTATGCGGCCCAGCGGCGGCAAAAGCAGATCGCCCTGGAGATCTCCACTTTCATTCCGCTGCTGCGCATTCTGTTCGAGTCGGGCATGGCCGTGGAACAAGCCCTGCGGGTGCTGGGCAGCGAAGCCCAGAAGCTTTTGCCGGAGCTGACCCATGAACTGCGCCTGATCCTGGCCCGGGTCGACTCGGGCCTGGAGCTGGGCCAGGAGTTGAACCAGACCGCGACCCTGCTGGCGGTGGATGAGTTCACCGATACCTGTGTGATTCTCCAGCAACTGATCCTGCAGGGTGGCGGCGCGATGAAGTCCTTGCAGGCACTCAAGCAGTTGCTGGACGACCGGCGCCTGACACGCCTGCAGGAATACATCTCGAAAATGTCGGCCAAAATGTCGGTGGTGATGATGTTGTTTCTCTTCCCCGCCTTGTTGATCGTCCTGGCCGGACCGGGCTTCACCGCCATTGTCCGGGCCTTTGCTTCCTAGAGGGAACCTGATGAAAGCACTGATAGTCGTCGCCGGCCTGTTGCTGCTCGGCGGATGCGCCAGCAACGGCCAGGCGCCGTGGTCCACCCTGACCAGCTCCACCAGTTGCGCCAAGCTCAGTTCCGAGCAGGAACTGGCGGTGAACCTGGCCGATGAAATGGTCAACGACGGCAAGCTGCATGCAGGCCTGGCCAACCTGCAAAACCTGCCGGAGAACCTCGCCGAAGTCAGGGTACGCAAGGCACGGGTCTACCGTTTGCTGGGCCGTAGTGAAGCCGAGCCGTTGTATCGCAGCCTGCTCAATTCATGCCTGGCCGCCGAAGGCGAACACGGCTTGGGCCAGCTGGCGGCCGCCCGGGGCGACAACGGCCTGGCCCAGGCCCATCTGCAACGGGCCTCGAAGCTGGCGCCCACCGACGAGAAGATCCGCAACGACCTGGGCGTGGTCTACCTCAATCAACTGCGTCTTGAGGACGCACGCTTCGAGTTCCTCACCGCCATCGAGCTCAAGCAATCCTACCCCCTGGCCGCCATGAACCTGGTGACCCTGCTGCTCTATCAGGACAACTGGAAACAAGCTTCCGAAGTGGTCAGCCAGGCTGGCCTCACACCACAGCAATTCGCCCAGGCCCAGGCACGCGCCGAAGAACTCAAGGTGCCGTCGAAGACAACGGCCAAGGGTACCCAGGTCGCTAGCGGGTCCCCCCCTCTACAGGCTGCCGCCACCTCCACCCAGGAGCACTGATGATGAAACTGTCCATGCTCTGCTGCCCCCTCCTGCTGGCGCTGCCATTGCTGGCGCAAGCCATCGATGCCGGCCCGGCCTCGCCCCAGCAGCAGGAAACCGAAGGCTGGCTGTTGCTGCAAAGCCGCAACCTGGCGGCCTCGCCGCAACCACAAACGGCAACGCCCACCGAGCGGGAGCTGGCATTGCAGCGCTGGCTGAAGAAGTATCGGTACGAGATTCCGGATTTCTACGACCCGGATGCCGGAGGCAAGGTGGAGGTCAAGAAGTAGGCCTGGCGCACGGGCGGCGACACGTCGGTCACCGCCTCTTGCGATCAGTGCGCCGTCACCCGCTGGCGTAAACCCGAACTGCTGGGCGACAAGGCCAGGGCCAATTGCGTGCGGTTGTGCATATGGGTCAGGCGCAGTACCTGGGACACATAGAGCTTGACGGTGTTCTCGGTAATCCCCAGCTCACAGGCGATCTGATAGTTGGTCTGGCCCTTGCCCACCAGACGGGCCACATCCAACTGCCGGGGCGAGAGCTGGTTGAAGATCGCCGGGATCTCGATAGCGTCGGTATCGATGCCCTGCTCGCCCGAGGAATCCTGGGGCTGGCTGGCCTCAGGCGAGCGGCGAACCTTGTCCAGGTCCTGGTAGAGGTCGTCGATGGACTCCGAGAGAAATTGCAGCTTCTGGTTCAGTTGCCCCAGTTGCAGGTTCTTCTGCCGCTCCTGCAGGGCCACTTCCTGGCGCTGCAGGCCTTCAAGCAGCTCATCCAGGTCGATGGGCTTCTGGTAGTAGTCGGCGATGCCTGCACGCAGGGCCTTGATCACATCCTGCTTGTCGGACTGGCCGGTGAGCATGATGGCTTCGAATACCCGCTGCTTGCCTGCGAGCCGCTGCATCTCCTGCACCAGCTGGATGCCGTCCAGGCCAGGCATGTGCAGGTCGCAAAGCACCAGGGAGATATCCGGGTCCTTGTTGAAGCTATCCAGCGCCTGGCGACTGGACTCACAAGGCACGCAGCGATAACCGCTGCTTTCCAGGAACTCGCAGAGCTCCTCGACGATCAGCGGTTGATCGTCGACCACGAGCACTTTCATCGGTGAGGTGAGCTTGTTCACGTGTTACTCCGTGCGGGCCCGGCGCCGACCGGCCACTCCTTGTGATGTCTCGCATAATCCAGGCCGCTGAGCTAAAACCTAGACCTACTTTCCGACTATGTACATAGCATTAATCGGCCTGGCGACTAATGGAGCACGATGACAGTTAAGACCATTCCGGCCAGGACAAAAGGGGCAAATGGATATTTTTTTGACGAGTTCAAAGCACCCTCTGGCGCAGGCGGGCCAAGCTCCTGTTTCCGTGGTGCCTTGAGCCAGGAAACCAGCAGCCACCACAACGCTGTGGACAATCCCGCGCCAATGAACGTCCCCAGCAGATGCGGGATATCGGAGGCCAGGCCCAGGGCCGCCATCAGCTTCACATCCGCGGCCCCCATCTTGCCCATGGCGTAACCGGGCAGGGTCAGCAGCAGGGCCAGCACGAATGCCCAGCCGGCTTCGGAAACTGAGCCCCCCAGCCAGCTACTGCCCGTCCATGACAGGTACAGCGCCGCCAGCAATGCGGCCCCCAGGGTCAGGGGATTGGCGATATGCCGCTGGCGCAGGTCCTGCAGCGCACAAATTGCCAACCAGAACCACAAAACCAAGAAATGCATCAGCCAGAACAGTCCCTTTCAGCGGAATGATCCTATGCTCAATGGACATAGTGGTTGTCAGGGTAGACGCACTCATGAAACTGGGCCTCCCTAGAAAGCAGAAAGGCGCCGTAGCGATCGAGTTCGCGGTGGTCTTCGTGATCTTTTTCGCGGTGTTTTACGGCCTGGTCAGCTACAGCGTGCCGCTCTTGATGATGCAATCCTTCCACCAGGCCACCGCCGAGGCTCTGCGCCAGGCCCTGAAGGTCGACCCCAACACGCCCAACTATGGCACCACGGTACAGAACATCGCCAACAGCGTGGTGCAAGCCCAGACCGGGTGGATTCCGGCGCCTTTCAACTTCACCAGCACCGACTACTCCTCGGTCTACAACAGCGGCGTGCTGACGGTGACGGTGAACTACTCCACCAGCAAGCTGACCCGGGTAGTGCCCCAGCTGGTCTTGCCGGTGATCGGCCCGGTGCCCAACCTGCCCGACAACCTCAGCGTCCAGTCGAGCCTGCAATTTTGAACCCTGGCGACAAGCTTTTCGGGCGTTTCCTCGCGCGCCCGTCACAATCGAGCGAAGGACGCCCGCCAGTCGAGGCGCTCCAGGGCATCGGCTTGCTGCTGGTGCTGGATGAGCAGGGACGGATCCTCGCCAGCAGTGGGCAACTGCGCCATGCCCTGGCCCAGTTGCCGCCCAGCGCCGAACCTTGCGACCTGGTCGACTACGTAGTGCCCGGTAGCACCCAGGCCCTGGAAGGCCGCCCTGCAGACTGGAGCGGGCAAGTACTGGACCTGCAACTGCGTGGCCTGGCCGGCAAGACCCTGTACTTGCGCGGTGGAGTCCAGCGACAGGGCGAGCAATGGCTCCTGCATCTGCTGGACATCGGTGACCTGGTCCAGCAGCGCCAGCAAACCCTCAACCGCGAGCAATGCCAGGTGCTGGCAGCCCAGGTCAGCGAACAATTGCGCCTGTGCACCATGTCGCGCCTGCAAGAGGTACTGCACGATGCACTGGGCGACCTCGCACGTTGCTGGCGCATACCCTGCGTCGGCCTGGCCTTGCTGGACGAACAGGAGCAGGGCTGGATGATCCAGTGCTGCTATCACGCCCATGACGCGCCCCGGCTCTGGCACGACGGCCAGACCCTGGGCAGTGGCCTGGACAGCCTGGGCGGCAACACCGTACTGCGCCTGAACCAGATCCATGGGCTCAACGAACACCCACGCTTGCAAGGGATCTTCGCCCACCGCGAGGGGCTCCTGGTGCCCTACCGCGACGATCATGGCGTCGCCGCCTGGTTGCTGTGTGGCGACTACCCGGTGCAGCAGCATGCCCCTGGCCTGCTCGAGCGCGACTGGCTGATGCTGGCCGCAGCCTTGGCCGGCCCCTTGCTGGGGCGCTTGCGCGAGTACCGCAATCACTTGCAGATGGAGCGCCTGGATGCCTTGCAGGGACTGCTGGGCGCGGGTTGGTGGGAACTGCTGGCGGACACCGCCGAAGTCCAGTTGGCCAGTCAATTGGCCGCCAGCCTGGACCTGCCCGAAGGGCATACCCGCCTGGGTGTCGAGGCCTGGCTGGAGCTGATGCATCCAGCCGATCGCGCCGAACTCGCCAGCCGCTTGCAGGAGCTGAAACTGGGCAAGCCGCTGCTGCTCTGCGTGCGCCTGCACCAGAGCGAGCCAGGCGTCGCCACCCGCTGGTACCGCTTGCAGGGCCAGGCTCTGGGCCGCGGGGCGCAACAGCGGTTGGTGGGCTTCATGCTGGACATCAGCGATATCAAGAACCAGCAACAACAGGCCGCGGCAGCCCACGCCCGGCTGGACAACCTGATCGCCAGCTCGCCTGCAGTGATCTACGTCCAGCGTTATGTCGAAGGGGCGCTGTTGCCCAGCTTCTTCAGCGCCAGCCTGCAACCACTGCTGGGCTGGACCCTGGAGGACTGCAACGACGGCCAGTGGGTGCAATGGATCCATCCCGATGACCGCGACCTGTACTTCCAACGCTGCCGACAGTTGCTGCGCGAAGGCAGCGTCCATAGCCGCTACCGCCTGCAGGACCGCCAAGGCAATTTCCATTGGGTGCTGGACGAGGCCAGGCTGCTGCGCAACGACCTGGGCTTGCCAGTGGAGGCCGTCGGCCTGTGGCTGGATGTCACCGAGGCGACCCTGGCCGCCGAGCAGGTACGCCAGAGCGAGGAGCGTTACCGGATTCTGGTGGAGGACTCGCCAGCGATGATCTGCCGCTACCGCCCGGACCTGACCCTGACCTTTGGCAACCGACCGCTGGCGGCCTACCTGGAATGTGCTGCCCAGGACCTGCCTGGCAGCAACCTCGGGCAGTGGTTGTCGGCCGAGCAGCGCGAAGGCTTCGAGCGCCGGCTCAAACTGCTGAGCCCGGAGTTCCCGGTGAGTACCGCTGAAATCAGCCTGCAACTGCCCGGGCGTGAACATGCCTGGTGGGTGTGGTCCGATCGCGGAGTGTTCGACGAGCAAGGGCAACTGCTGGAGATCCAGGCCGTAGGCCGCGACAACACCGAAGTCCGGCGCTCCCAGCAACAGCTCACGCAAAGCGCGAAGATGGCGACCCTCGGGGAAATGGCCACCGGGCTGGCCCACGAGATCAACCAGCCGCTGAACGTGATGCGCATGGCCATCGTCAACGTCCTCAAGCGCCTGGGTAACGGCGATATCCAGATCGACTACCTGACCGACAAGCTCAACCGCATCGATGCCCAGGTCCAGCGGGCAGCGAGGGTGGTGGATCACATGCGGGTATTCGGCCGGCGTTCGGAAGTCGAGCAGAGACCCTTCAATCCGGCCCAGGCCATCGAGGGCACCCTGTCGCTGATGGCCGAAGGCATGCGCGGCAAGGGCCTGGACCTGCGGATCAGCGAACTGGGCTTCGAGGTCCAGGTCATGGGTTTCGTCGACCAGCTGGAACAGGTCCTGATCAACCTGCTGGTGAATGCCCGGGACGCCCTGCTGGAAAAACGCGAGGCCCAGAATGACTTCAAGCCCTGGATCGCCATCCATGGCCAGCGCGACGAGCAACGGGTACGCCTATGGGTCGAGGACAACGGGGGCGGGATCGACCCACGGTTGCTGGAGCGGATCTTCGAACCCTTCTTCACCACCAAACCCGTGGGCGTGGGCACCGGGCTCGGGCTGTCGGTGAGCTACGGCATCATCGAGAACATGGGAGGCCGCCTCAGTGTCAGCAACGGCCAGGAGGGTGCGCGCTTCTGCATCGAGCTACCGATAGTCCCGGCGGATCAGATCACCAGGTAGGCCTTGCCGGTGTCGCCACAGGTCATGTTGGCACCGACCTCGACATCCATGAGGTTGATGCCAAGGGCCGATAGCAGGTTGTTCAGCAGCGGGTCCAGCAACGGACTCAACAACCCGGTAATCACTGGCATGAGTAGATTGCTCACGCCGCTGATGGCCGAGGCCAGGCCAGTGACGATGCTGCCCAACGGAGTGTTGTTGACCGGTTTGTAGACCACCAGGTTGATACCCGCCAAGGTACCCGCGAGGCTGTTGACAATATTGCTGGTGGGAGCAGCGGTCTGGTAGCTGGGGGGCTGCTTTAGGTTGGGCGGTATCGGATAGGGGACCGTCGTGCTGGCATACACCAGGTCCTGGGAACTTTGCCCGACACTGGAATCGACCATGATGGCGATGCCGCCACCGGCATAGTGCACCACTGGATCGCAACGGCCCGGCAGGACCAGGAACTGGTAGCAGGTACGAATCCCCAGGTCCACCAGCGGCAAGGGGGTCACCGTGGGCTCGGCGGACGATGAGAAGGCATTGGTCGGATCGATCTGCCCCACCTTCAAATCGGCAATGGAACTGACGGTGTGGACAGTCAGGCTTTTGCTTCCACTGTTGCTCACCGGACAGCTGTAGTCAGTGACGTAGGCGACTGCACCACCGGCATCCAGGCTCAGATCGATCTCCGAGGACGGCGCCAGATTGGGGTACAGCTGTTCGCAGCCAGCGCCCAGCAGGCATAACGCCGAGCCCAGGGTCTGCACCAGGTTCAAGCTCAATAGGCTGTTCAATACTGGCGTCAGCGGCGCCACCAGGTTGCCCACAGCCGAACTCAGCCCCGACACCAGCGGCAGTGACAGGTTGATCTGCACCAGGGTTCGGATCTGCGCAGTGCGCACGTAGATCCGATTGGCTCCCAAGGGGCTCGCCTTGGCCAGTGCCGGGTTGCCGATAGCGGACAACTGCGGTGGTTCGATGACCTTGGTTTTCACGGTGATGTTGGCCAGGCCCAGGACATTGATCGGCACCGTCGCCGCCACCGCGCTGTTGCTGTTGGACAGCTGGATCATCGCCTGCAGCAACTGGAACAACTGCACGCTGGCATCCAGGGCGGTAGTGGGCAGTCCGGTTTGCAATTGCAGGATGTCCCCCAGCTTCAGCGGTACCGCATTCAGAGCGGCGATCTGCAGGTTGCCCAGGGCCGTGAGTATGTCGGCCGTGGCGCCATTGGCCTGGACCACGGTGATGGCCGCCTGGATCAGCTGAGTCAGGGTCGTGGTGGTATTGAGCAACTGGGTGTAGTTGCCCGCCGCCACATTGAGGTTGATCGCCAACTGGTTCAGATAGCTGAGCAAGTTGATGTTGGTATTGAGCAAGCCGTTCCAGCCTGCCGCACTGAGGGTCAGGCTGCCTCCCAGCAGGCCTCCCACCAATGGGTTGAGAATGCTCGACTGCGCGGTACTGACCGTCCCCAGGGTGCTCTGGATGCTCAGTTGCGCCACGGTCGGCAAGGGCGCCGCGGCGACCGCCGTAGCGCTCAACGGGGTGGTGAGGTTGGTCGGCCCCGGGGAAAACAGCGCGACAATACCCGCTGCCACGCTGATGGGCACGGTATTGCTGACCACCACTCGCACAGCGGCCGATTGCGTAGGGTCGACATTGAAACTGCGCAGGTTGTTGGCGCCGGTCGTCAGGAACCCGCAGCTGGCGGCCAGGGTACTGCCCGGCGCCACGCTGAAGCCGTTGCGGGCCGCACTCTGCCCGGCATAGGCAGCGGCCGTCAGGCCCGCCTGGCAAGTGCCGCCACGGCTGACGGCTTCCAGGGCCGCGGTGTCGGCAACCCGCTGCAACCGGCGCTGCTCCAGGTACAACCGACCGCTATCCACCACCAGCAACATCAACAGCAACGCCAGGCCCAGGGTGACCGCTGCCATCAGGCCAATGGCCCCGCGCTGGCGAGCCGGACCGGAAAACCGCTTGAGGGGAGACATCGAGGCACTCCTTTACCGGCGCGCAGGCCGAGCGCTATCTCCATCGATGCCAGCAGTGTAGTCAAGAGCCTGCCGCGACGCTGGCAGGGTGCCAGCTTGGCTGACTGACGGCGATTCGCCCAGCCGCCCGGACCCGGCGGCTGGGCGAATCGAGCGCCCTTGCAGGAACTAGCGTGGCGGATAGTTCTGCAGGATATGCGTCACCGTGGCACGCACAGCAGCACTGCGATCGGCGGGCTTGGGCGAACTGCTGAGCAGTTGCTCGTCGCTGCCGCGCCACACCAGCTTGCCGTCCTTGCCATCGAGCAGGTCGATCTGGATGGTCGCCACCTTGTAGGTGATGTTGCGTGTCTCGTTGTACATCGGACCGCCCCAATAGCCATTCCACGGGCCACCCCAGCCACCACCGTAGTTGGTGGTGACCTGCTGCTGGCGGTCCTCGACGATCAGGTAGGCCTGTACGTTCAGGTCGGCGCGCCCGCCCGCCGGTGCCGGGCGCAGGCCACGCTGGTCCAGCTGCTCGGCTACGGCCTGGCGGATGCGCTGCTCGGTCAGGTCGCTTTCGATCCGCGGATCATTGGGACGGTATTGCAGGGCTGGCTCCTTCCAGCTCCAGCTGCGGTAGGCGCCAAAATCCCTGCTGGCATCGAAGTCGTGATTGACCTGGTCGGTGGCACAGGCACTGAGCAAGGCGATACACACCAGTAATGCAATTCGATGGAACATGGCGTTTCTCCAGGTAAAGGACTAACTGGGAGGATAAGCAGCCAGGGCCTTGTGCACGGCTTCGCGCAGCGCATCGGCGCGCTCGCCCAGGGTGCCTCGGCTGCTGGTCTCGGCGCTGGCGCTCCATACCGGCTGGCCATTGCCGGCATCGAACAGGTTGACCCGTACCACGACGACTTCCACTTCATAAGTGCGCACTATGGGCGCACTGCCATACATGCCATAACCCGGTCCGTAGCGGTTGTAGCGGTTGTAGCCATAACCACCGCCATAGCCGTAGTCCTCCTGGACCTGGCGCAAGCGCTTCTCCAGGTGCAGGTCGGCGCTGACCCACAGGTCGGCGGGCCGGTTGTCATGCAATGGACGCAGGCCGCGCTGGTCCAGGGCATCGCCGACGGCTTCGGCGACCTGCGCCGAATCGGCCCAGGCCGTGCCCGCGGGCAAGCGACCATTGAGCCAGGCCCAACTGCGATAGCGCCCATAGTCCCGGGGCGGTGCCGGATAGGCGCTGCGGTCGAAGGTACCGGCCGCCTGGGCTGGCGCCGGTGGCAAGGGCCTGGAACTGGCGACATAGGGGTTGCTGCCCTGGCAGGCGGCGAGCCCCGAACACAAGAGGATCAAACCCAGGCGGCGTTTCATCGAGTACTCCGTCAGACCGGCCGGCACAGCCAATGCAGATAACGCCCAAGCCCGGCGAAACTTGGGTGTCGGCGGTGAGCCAGCTCCATCTCCAGCAGATCCGTGAGCTCGGCACGGGACTGGAACTCCACGGGCATATAGTCGTGGAATACCCGCACCCCGCTTTGGGTTTCGACTTGCCACTTGCCATCAAGTTGCGCCGCCAGCTCGCGAGGATCAAGCGGTTGTTGCGGGGTCAGGCTCTGTTTTTCACCCGCCATGTCATTCTTGCGCAACTTGCGAAAGTGCCCCTTGAGCAAGTTGCGATAGACCAGCGCATCGCGGTTGTAGAAGGCCAGCGACAACCAGCCTCCGGCAGCCGTCAACTGATGCAGTACCGGCAGGATCGCGTGGGGTTCGGCCAACCACTCCAGCACCGCATGGCACAGCACCAGGTCATAGGGTTCGGTCAGTTGTCCCAGCAGCTCCTGCCAGGGCGCCTGGATGAAGGTCGCCTGATGCCCGGCGTCGGCAAACCGCTGGCGGGCCCCATCGAGCATGGGTGCGGCTGGTTCGGCCAACGTCACCTGGTGCCCATGCTGTGCCAGCCACAAGGACATGTGCCCCAGGCCCGCACCAATATCCAGCACCCGCAACGGGCGCTCGGGCAGGGCCTCCTTGAGATCGGCCTGGAGCACCGCGAGACGGATCGCCCCCTTGGCGCCGCCATAGATCTTCTCGGCGAAACGTGTCGCCAACTGGTCGAAGTGCCGGTCGCTCATGAGCAGAACCGCCGTTCGCTGTCCGCCAGCTTGCTGCGCACCACCTGATCCATGTCCAGCCCCAGCTCGCTGCACAGCAACAGCAGGTAAAGGACGATATCGCCCACTTCCTGCCCGGCATGGGCCAGCTTGTCCGCCGGCAGCTGCCGCGACTGGTCCTCGGTCAGCCACTGGAAGATCTCCACCAGTTCGGCCATCTCGACACTGGCCGCCATGGCCAGGTTCTTGGGGCTGTGAAATTGCCGCCAGTCGTTGTGGTCACGAATGGCATGCAAGCGTTGGGTCAGTTGGTCTAGGTTCATCGAGGTCTCCTGAAGGCGTATAGCTTCCGGGGGTTGGCCGTGGGACGCAAGAGCGCTTTCGCCGGCAAGCGGGGTGCTCCAGAATGTGCGGCACCCGACAGCTTCTATGCTGATAGGGAACTCGTCGCCCTCGTTGGCGGCCCAAGGTTGCTCCCGGGTGACCGGCTCATCTTTCATCAGGATATGCACATGCAGGTAGAAAGCTTCTTCGAATGGCTTGGCCAGGCCATCGGCTCGGTCATCCGCTTCATCGTCGACCTGCTCAGCGGGTTGTTCAATACCCTGACCCACGCCGGCGGCAACTTTGTCGATGGCCTGTCCCGCGCGCTGGGCATGGACACCTCGATCATCAGCATCATCACCCTGCTCATCGGCCTGATGTTCCTCTACTCGGCCATCCGCGCCTTCATGCGCGCCTCGATCATCCTCGGGCTCATCTGGCTGGTTATCGGCCTCTGGCTGCTGAGCTGGATCATCCATTGACCCTGCAGGTTCTTGCCCCACCCCTTACGGGCCTCGGCGGCGCCGTATAGCGACGCTACAATGCCGGCTCTCGCAAGGAGCCCGCATGTCCCCCCTGATCACCGATTGGCGTCATCGCCCCACCCATCGTCGCGTCTGGGCCCTGGCCGCGCCGATGATCCTGTCGAACATTTCCGTGCCCCTGGTCGCCCTGGTGGACAGCACGGTGATCGGCCACCTGCCCCACGCCCATCAACTGGGGGCGGTGGCGGTGGGTGCCAGCCTCTATACCTTCCTGGCCTGGGCCATGGGTTTCCTGCGCATGGGGGCCACCGGCTTCGCCGCCCAGGCCGCCGGCCGCGGCGACGGTGCCGCGCTGCGGCAAGTCCTGCTCCAGGGGTTGCTGCTGGCCCTGGGCCTGGCGGTGCTGCTGGGGATCATTGGCGTACCGCTCAGCGGTGCCGCCCTGCAGCTGATGCAGCCCTCGGCAGACCTGGACCAGATGACCCGGACCTTCTTCCATACCCGCCTGCTGGGCCTGCCTGCCGCCCTGGCCAGCTTCGCCCTGGTGGGCTGGTTCCTCGGTACCCAGAACGCCCGGGCGCCGCTGGCCATCCTGCTCAGCACCAACCTGGTGAACATCGCCCTGAACCTGTGGTTCGTCCTCGGCCTGGATTGGGGCGTCGCGGGATCGGCACGGGCCTCGGTGATCGCCGAGTGGACCGGGGCATTGGTGGGCCTGGCCATGACCCGCCCGGCCCTGCGCGCCTATCCAGGACAGATCGCCTGGGCTGCCCTGCGGCGCTGGCAGAACTGGCGCCCACTGCTGGCGGTGAATCGCGACATCTTCATCCGCAGCCTGGCCCTGCAATCGGTATTTTTCCTGATCACCGTACAAGGCGCCCGCCTGGGCGATGCCACGGTGGCGGCCAACGCCTTGCTGCTCAACGGCCTCTTGCTCACCGCCCATGCCCTGGATGGCCTGGCCCATGCGGTGGAAGCCCTGTGCGGCCACGCCATCGGCGCCCGTGATCATCGGGCCCTGCGCCGTTCCCTGGTGGTCGCCGGAGGCTGGTCGCTACTGGCCAGCCTGGGATTCACAGCGCTGTTTCTCTTGGCGGGCCACCTGTTCATCGAGATGCAGACGGATATCGCCGACGTACGCCAGACGGCCTTCACCTACCTGCCCTACCTTGCCGTACTGCCGTTGATCGCGGTCTGGAGCTACCTGCTGGATGGGCTGTTCATCGGTGCGACCCGAGCGCGGGAGATGCGCAACGGCATGCTGCTCACCGTGCTCCTGCTGTTGCCTTGCGCCTGGGCCCTGCAGGGCCTGGGCAATCATGGCCTGTGGCTGAGCTTCCTGCTGTTCATGCTGTTACGCAGCCTGACCCTGGGCGCCCTCGCCTGGCGCCTGGAACGTAGCGGCGGCTGGTTCGCCAAGGCTCATTGAGCGCCAGGCGCCAGGCATGAAAAAACGCCGTTTCCCCGGCAAGGGAAACGGCGTTTTTCATTGGCCTGAAGGCATCACCAGGGATGCCCCGGCGTCAGGACGACAGGTAGGACGAGCGGGTCAGGCCCAGGCGCAGGGCGTCCAGGAACTGGGTGCGCTCGGCAGCACTGATCCGGGCGCTGGCCACCTTGTCGCGGTAGTGGGTCATCAGCTCTTCGGGCGACAGGTGCACGTAGCGCAGCATGTCCTCGATGGTGTCGTGGGTCTCGATGCCGGCGTGGTACACGCTGCCATTGGCCCGCTGGTAGATGTTCACCGAGTCGGTATCGCCGAACAGGTTGTGCATGTCGCCGAGGATTTCCTGGTAGGCGCCCACCAGGAAGATACCCAGCAGGTAGTCCTCGCCCTCGTTGACCGAGTGCACCGGCAAGCTGGTCTCGATGCTCTGCTCGTCGACGTACTGCTTGATCTTGCCGTCGGAGTCACAGGTCAGGTCTTGCAGTACCGCGCGACGCAGCGGCTCTTCGTCCAGGCGATGCAGCGGCAGGATCGGCAGCACCTGGCCGATGGCCCAGGTGTCCGGCAGGCTCTGGAACACCGAGAAGTTGCAGATGTACTTGTCGGCGAGCTTGTCGTTGAGTTCGTCCAGCACCTGGCGGTGGGAGCGCTGGCGGGCCTTGAGCGAATTGTGCAGGCGCCGGCACACGGCGAAGTAGCACTGCTCGGCCAGGGCTTTCTCGGCCAGGGTCAGCTTGCCGTCGGCGTACTGCGCGGCCACGTCGCTCATGTAGTGGGTGGCGCGCCAGTAAGTCTCGGTGACCATCTCGATGTCGGTCGGGCCCAGCAGGTCCACCAGCCACTGTACGGTTTCCGGCAACTCGTCCTTGTTCTCGATGGCCGGCACGTCGTCGTTGTGCTTCTCGACGTCGGTCACCTGCACCACCAGCATGGCGTGATGGGCGGTCAGCGAGCGGCCACTCTCGGAGAAGATGTGCGGATGCGGCAGGCTCTGCGCGTCGCAGAACTCCTTGAGCATGCCCACCACCACGCCGGCGTAGTCGTCCATGTCGTAGTTGATCGAGCTGGCATTGCGCGAGTGAGTACCGTCGTAGTCCACGCCCAGGCCGCCGCCGACGTCGATGTGGTCGACCGGCAGGCCGAGGTTGCGCAACTCGCCGTAGTAGCGGATGGCTTCCTTGAAGCCGTGCTGGTAGTCGGCCAGGTTGGCGATCTGCGACCCCATGTGGAAGTGCAGCAGGCGAATGCCCTGGTCCAGCCCGGCATCACGGAAGCGTTCCACCACCGACAGCAACTGCGCTGCCGACAAGCCGAACTTGGATTTCTCGCCACCGGTGTCGGCCCACTTGCTCGAAGCCAGGGACGACAGGCGCACCCGCAGACCGACTTGAGGCTTGACCTTGAGCGACGCCGCTTCTTCGATCACCAGGCCCACTTCGGACTCTTTCTCGATGACGATGAATACGTTGTGGCCCAGCTTCTGGCCCATCAGCGCGAGACGGATGAACTCACGGTCCTTGTAGCCGTTGCAAACGATGGTGCCGCCCTTCGGTGCCAGGGCCAGGACCGCCAGCAACTCGGGCTTGGAGCCGGCTTCCAGGCCGATCGAGACATTCTGGGTGGCGATGATGTTCTCGATCACCGCTTCCTGCTGGTTGACCTTGATCGGGTACAGGGCAGTGTATTTGCTCTGGTATTCCAGGCGCGCGATGTTGGCATCGAAGGCACCGGTCAGCTGGCGCACGCGATCCTGGAGGATATCCGGGAAACGCACCAGCAAAGGCAGGGACAAGCCGCTCTTGCGCAACTCCTGGACCTGTTCGAACAGATCGATCGGCAAACTGCTCGGACCATTCGGGCGAACTTCGACGCGACCGGCGTCATTGATCGCGAAATATCCGGCCCCCCAATGGCGAATCCCATAAACACTGCGGCTGTCCGCAACTGTCCATTGGCTGCCATCGTCTTTACGTGTGCGTCGTACGGACATCGAAGTCCCCTATAAAGAAGTCATAGAGCGCCGCCCCGATCCGGGGCCGGCGCAGTCTAAAGAATGAAAATGACGATTAGCCTGCAGGCGCTATAGACCGCGCATGCAGTGCTGAGTTTAGAAACCGTTCTTGAACAGGCTCTGTGAAAACCATGGAGACGACGCCAGGGTCCTGAATCGATCAGGACAGCATCCAGTCAGAGGTGGTTTTCACAGAGGCTGCTAGCCGCCGGACTTCTTCGCCTTGAAACCGTGCTTGACCAGTTCCGCCAAGAGTAGCTCGACATGGTCGCCCTGGATCTCGATGACGCCATCCTTCAAGGCGCCACCGGTACCGCAACGTTTCTTCAACGTCGTGGCCAGTTCCTTGAGGGCGTCTTCGGCCAGGGGCACGCCGGTGATGGTGGTCACCGTCTTGCCGCCACGACCTTTGCTCTCGCGACGCACACGGGCGATGCCATCACCGGCCGGAATCACGGTTTGTTTGCAGATACAGGCGGCCACCGGCTGGCTACAGTCCGGGCAATGTCGACCTGCGTCGGTGGAAAACACCAGGCCACCAAGGGCGGCGAAGGATGCGGCTTTTTTGGCCACCGGCAATCCTCTTGGGAGGACAAAGACTGGTCGGGGCACATGACCGTGCACCGACCGCGAAGCCCCACTCAGGCAGGGGCAGCGCTACTGGGCCAGGTCCCTTGCGGGGATAGCGCTGGCTCAGCTTGAAAAGGCGCGCAGTGTAACGGCAAAAAGCCGACTTGCTAAGAGCCAATCGGCGTCAATTTATGCAACTTTAACGACGTCGTGCCAGATAGCGCTGCAAGGCGGCCAGGGAGTCCGGGCAATAGGGCTTCTCGTGGATTTCCCGTAGCACCTGGTCCAGGGGAATGAAGCGCGCTTCCAGCACCTCTTCCGGCTGCAGGCGCAGCGGTCCGTCCCATACCGCGGAGAAGGCCGAGCACCACAGGCGGTTGTCCGTGTCCTCGAAAAAGAAGTGGTCGTGGGCGGCCAGCTCGACCCCACTCACCCCCAGCTCCTCTTCCAGCTCACGGGCCGCCGACTCGGCGTAGCTCTCAGTGGCCAGGACCATGCCGCCAGCCGCGACATCCCAATATCCTGGATAGATGGCCTTGCTCAAGGTGCGCCGGTGCACGCACAACTCACCAGCGGAATTGAACAGCATGATGTAGGTACCACGACCGATCAGGCCACGCTCGCGCAGCTCCGAGCGGGCCATGGCGCCCAGCAGTTGGTCCTCGCCATCGACCCAGGCGATCTGTTCGGCATCGGAGGCGGCGCGGTGCGCCGCCTCATTGGTGGTTGCGACCATGGATCAGCCCTGGTTGAGCAGTTGGCGCAAGTCGATGACCGCTGCGTTGGCTCGGGAAATATAGTTGGCCATGACCAGCGAGTGGTTGGCCAGGATACCGAAGCCGTTACCGTTGAGGATCATCGGGCTCCAGACGGTCTCCTGGGACGCCTCCAGCTCGCGAATGATCTGGCGCACGCTGACCGTGGCGTTCTTCTTCGCCAGCACATCGGCGAAGTCCACCTCGATCGCCCGCAGCAGGTGCGACAACGCCCAGGCCTGGCCACGCGCCTCGTAGAACACGTTGTCGATCTGCATCCATGGGGTTTCTTCGATTTCCTCGCCCACCTGCGGAACCTGGCCCGGAGCCGGGACTTCGGTCTTCAGCGCGGTATTGAGCTTGACCCGCCCGACGCTGGCCGACAGCCGCTGGGACAGCGAGCCCAGGCGCGTACCCACGTCACCCAGCCAGTTGTTCAGGTTGTCGGCACGGGCATAGAACTGCGCGGTCTTCTGGTTGGGGTCCGACAACCGGGCCTGGTAGCGGCTCAGGGAGTTGATGCCTTCCAGGTATTCCGACTCGCTGGAGGGCAGGATCCAGCTCTTGTTGTCGAAGTTGAAACGCGGTTCGGCCTTGGCCAGGTCGGCGTCCTCGGCGGACTGCGACTGGGACCGGGCGAAATCCTTGCGCAAGGCGCGGGTCAGGTCGCGAACCTGGACCAAGACCCCGTATTCCCAGCTGGGCATGTTGTCCAGCCAGATGCCCGGCGGAAAACGGTCGTTGGAGATATAGCCGCCCGGCTTGTCGAGCAGGGTGCTGACCACGGTCTTGAGGGTTTCCACGGTGGTGTAGCCCACCACCATCTGCCGGCCGTCCTTCTCGGCGGCGAGCTGGGCGTTCTGCTGGACGGGGAACAGCGCGGGCTCCTGGCTCCAATACCAGCCCAGGGCCCCGGTGACCAGCAGGTACAGGCCCAGCAAGGTAGCCAGGGCACGACTGAACAGCAGGCTACCGAAATAACTGCGCGTCGCCGACTTGGGTTGGGCTGCACGTTCCGGCGCGCTGTCTGCGCGGTTCTTCCAATCCAGCATGGCTATATCCTTTCAATCACTTGGGTTCATCGGTTCGACCACAACCCTACTCCATCGTGCCTTGCCCTGGCGGGAGAAATCTCCCGGCAAATGCGCGCCGCGCAATGATTGCGAATCAGGCGGCCACTATAAATGAAGCACACTCCAGAGCCTATGCGAGCAGTCGGTACAAAACCCGATCACGTCGCTTTGCACATTATTGACGTACGACACTCATGGGACTCGAAAGTGGTGCTAGCATAGAGCCACCAGTCGATCTCAGCATGCACCCTAACTAGTAGTCAGGATATGACCGAGCCAGAAGACCCCAGCCGTGAGCGCCTCAAGCACCACTTTGCCCAGCGGGTAATTCATCAGGCACGTCAGATCCTTGAGATATGGCAGCGGCTGCAGCGCAGCGAGTGGTCATCCACCGATATGTCGGAGCTTTGCGAGGCCAACCTGCGCCTGCTGCGTTTCGCCGAGCGCTTCGAACAGCCCGAACACACGCAACTGGCCCGTAGCATCAGCCAATCGCTGGAAGCCGTGGACGCCAATCGCGGGCGCCTGAGCAGCCACCTGATCACCGACCTCAATCGCTTGATGCAGCGCCTGTCGCGCACCGGGCTACGCCATGGCGACCAACTGGAACAGACCTTCCTGCCGCCGCTGCGCAAGCCGATCTACGTGATGCTGCAGGATCACGACCGGGCCGAGCGCCTGGCCAAGCAGCTGGAATTCTTTGGCCTCAGCGCCCAATCCCTGGACAGCATCGGCGCCTTTCGCTCGTCCATGGTGGAGCGCTTGCCGGCGGCCATCGTCATCGACGTGGACTTCTGCGGTCCCGGCATGGGCCTGACCCTGGCCGCCGAGGCCCAGGTCGGCCTGGAGCAGAAGTTGCCGCTGTTGTTCTTCAGCCTGCACGAAACCGATACCCCGACCCGCCTGGCCGCGGTGCGCGCCGGTGGCCAGGAGTTCCTCACCGGCACCCTGGAAGCCTCCAGCCTGCTGGAGAAGATCGAGGTGCTGACCTGCGTGGCCCAGTACGAACCCTATAAAGTGCTGATCATCGATGACTCCCGGGCCCAGGCGCTGCACACCGAGCGCCTGCTCAACAGCGCCGGGATCGTCACCCGCACCCTGATCGAACCGATCCAGGCCATGGCCGAACTGGCGGACTTCCAGCCGGACCTGATCATCCTCGACATGTACATGCCGGCCTGTACCGGCACCGAGCTGGCCAAGGTGATCCGCCACAATGACCGCTACGTCAGCGTGCCGATCATCTACCTGTCCGCCGAGGACGACCTGGACAAGCAACTGGACGCCATGAGCGAAGGCGGTGACGACTTCCTCACCAAGCCCATCAAGCCGCGCCACCTGATCACCACGGTACGCAACCGCGCTGCCAGGGCCCGCAATCTCAAGGCGAGGATGGTCCGTGACAGCCTGACCGGGTTGTACAACCACACCCATATCCTGCAACTACTGGAGGACTGCTGCTTCCGCGCCCGTCGCGAAAACAAGCCGCTGAGCTTCGCCATGCTGGACATCGACCACTTCAAGCGGGTCAACGACAGCCATGGCCACCCCATGGGCGACCGGGTCATCAAGAGCCTTGCGCTGTTCCTCAAGCAGCGCCTGCGCAAGACCGACTTCATCGGCCGCTACGGCGGCGAGGAGTTCGCCATCGTCATGCCCGACACCGACCAGGACGCGGCATGCAAGGTACTGGACGAAATCCGCCAACGCTTCGCCGAGATCCACTACCCGGCCCAGCCCCAGGACCTGTGGTGCACCTTCAGCGCCGGGGTCGTCGAGATGGAAGAGGGCTCCGATAGCCTGTTGATGGCCAGCCAGGCAGACGAGGCCCTGTACCGTGCCAAGCACAGCGGGCGCAACCGGGTGCAGAGCGCCCGGCAGTCAAGTCAAAGTGCCACCTTTTCATCCGAATCCACCGATTCGGTCATAACCTTGTAATACAAACGCAATAAATTCAGGCGCTTACCATTTAAGTCGTTGGTAGAGTCCCGATGCGCCTGAAGCTGCTGACCAATCTCAATACGCTATTGCTTGTCGCCGTCTGCCTGGCCCTGGGCGCGACGCTCTGGTGGTCGCAACGTGCCCTGGAGCGCCCTTACCTCTTGATGGAGCGCTACCTGGGCCTGTCCCAACAGTTCCAGAACCAGGCCGCACGCAACATCGAGGATTACCTGGCCAGCGGCGACGCCCTGCGCCTGAGCAGCGCCACCCAAGCCATCGAAGCCCTGCAAGGTGCCCTGCCCGAGCTGCCCCCTCAACTGGCACACAGCCTGCGCCCGAGCCTGGCCAGCCTCGACGAGTTCAGCAAGACCGACCTGCTGGCCGCCGGCAAGCTGGCGGGCGATCCCCAGGCCCTGTTGTTGCAGGCCGAACGCGAGCTGGGCGCCAGTCTCGAACAACTGAGCCAATACGCGAGCGGTGCCAAGACCGGCGAGGCCAATGCCTACCTGCCCCTGCTGCTGGCCGCTTCGCAGCACCTGGGCAAACTCTCGTTGGCCCGGGACAAGCTGGTCAGCAGCGGGCGCAGCGAACTGGCGGCCGATGTCGAGCGCGAGTTGCACAACATCCGCGCCCAGGCCGAACAGATCGAGGCCCTGCCGCTGTTGGGCGTGGCAGCCAGCAACGAATCCAGCACCGATGATTTCGCCGCCATGATGGGCCTGGAAAACACCCAGAAAAGCGCTGCTGAAGACGCCGGCATCGGCCTCAAGCGCGAGCTCAACAGCCTGCTCAATCGCTACCCAGCCGAACTGGCGCGAACCCGCGAACAGATCCAGAAGCGCGCCGACCTGAGTGCGGCCACCCTGCTGAAGATCACGGCCGTGCGCCAGGCGATTGCCGAGCTGGAACCTGAGGTGCGCGCCCAGCATGGACAGATCCAGGGCGAGGTGCGCCTGATGCAAGGCCTGATGATCGGCCTGATCCTGCTGATCGCCCTGGTGATCGACACTTTGCAGCGCAAGCTGGCACGGGTCCTGACCAATCTCGCCCCTGCCCTGTCGACCTGGGCCCAGGGTGATTTCAGCCAACCGATCCAGCTGGGCAAGACAAACCGTGAGCTGCACGCCATCGAAGAATCCCTCAACCGCCTGCGGGCCTACCTGGTGGACCTGGTAGGCACCATTCGCCAGAACGCCGAACAGGTAGCCGGCAGCAGCCGGGCCCTGGCCGACCTGAGCAGCGGCCTGCACAGCGGGGCCGAGCGCCAGGCGGGCGATACCGCACAGATCCGCGACGCCCTTGGCGAGCTGGAAGCGACGATCCAGCAAGTAGCGGGCGATGCCAGCCAGGCCGCCGATGCCAGCCGCAGCGCCGGGCTGGCCGTCCAGCAGGGCCAGACAGTCATCGGCCTGAGCCTCACGGGCTTGCATGCACTGGTCGGGGAAGTCCAGGGCAATGCACAGATGATCGAGCACCTGGCCCAGGAATCGGCCACCATCGGCGGCGTGCTGACGGTGATCCGCTCGATTGCCGAACAGACCAATCTGCTGGCCCTGAACGCCGCCATCGAAGCGGCCCGGGCCGGTGAAATGGGCCGGGGGTTTGCCGTGGTCGCCGAGGAAGTACGCTCCCTGGCCCAGCGTACCGCCGGCGCCACGGCAGAGATCCAGACCCTGATCGCCGGCCTACAGAGCGCTGCCCAACAATCGGTACAAGGCATGCGGGCGCAGGTCGAGCATGCCGAAGCCACCGCCAGCCAGGCCCAGGCTGCCGACGGCGCCCTGGATGAAATCGTCGGGGCGATCCAGACCATCGCCGACACCGCGGTGCGGATCGCCGACGTCACGGCCCAGCAAAGTGGCGCCGTCAGCGAGATCCGCGACCACAGTGAGCGTATCCATCAGTTGGGAGGCGACAATCTGCTGCGCATTGGCGAAGGCCGGGCCCAGGGCGAGAACCTGCTGGACCTGGGCGGACAACTGCATACCGCGGTCCAGGCCTTCCGCGTCTGACCCTGGCTCCGCGGCCACGGGCCGCGCCCTGGTCTTCGGGGCCAGCAGCTACCTTGGGGTCGCAACGATCTGCAGCCCCCGACTGCCACCATGGTCACGCCAACATCGGCGAAACCGGCACCATCCCTCCATCCGCCTCGTATTGCGCAGGCAAATGACTGGATTTCATTGCTCAGTCATATATTTCGCGCAAACATCGGTCATCGTGCTGGCTATTGCTGGGAACTGGACAGTCACAAAGTCTTTCCGGCATAGTCGCCGGGTTCTGACAACCGCCCCGATAACAAGGAACAACCGATGGCCACCCTACTGGTTCTCCACGGCCCCAACCTGAATCTGCTCGGCACCCGCGAACCGGGGGTCTATGGCGCAACCACCCTGGCCCAGATCAACCAGGACCTGGAGCAGCGGGCCCGTGCCGCCGGGCATCACCTGCAGTACTTGCAGAGCAATGCCGAGTACGAATTGATCGAGCGTATCCACGCCGCGCGAGACGAGGGCGTGGACTTCATCCTGATCAATCCAGCAGCTTTTACACATACAAGCGTCGCATTACGTGACGCGTTGCTGGCGGTGAGCATCCCATTCATCGAAGTGCATTTGTCCAACGTGCACAAACGCGAACCTTTCCGCCATCACTCCTACTTTTCAGATGTCGCTGTAGGAGTGATCTGCGGCCTTGGCGCCAGCGGTTACCGACTGGCCCTGGAGGCCGCCCTGGAACAGCTTGAAAGACAGGCAACAGCTTGAACAACAAGCGTTAAACGCCCCTGACCGACCCCTGGGAGTTGATGATTCATGGATATCCGTAAAGTCAAGAAACTGATCGAACTGCTGGAAGAGTCCGGCATCGACGAGCTGGAGATCAAGGAAGGCGAAGAGTCCGTACGCATCAGCCGTCACAGCAAGACTCCAGCCCAGCAATACTACGCACCGGCTCCTGTGGCCGCTGCTCCAGTGGCTGCCCCGGCCGCCGCTCCTGCTGCCGCTGCCGCACCTGCCGCTGCCGCCGCACCTGCCCTGAACGGCACCGTGGCCCGCTCGCCGATGGTCGGTACCTTCTACCGCAAGTCTTCGCCAACCTCGCCTGCTTTCGTTGAAGTCGGCCAGAGCGTGAAGAAAGGCGACACCCTGTGCATCGTCGAAGCGATGAAGATGATGAACCACATCGAAGCTGAAACCAGCGGTGTGATCGAATCCATTCTTGTCGAAGACGGCCAGCCGGTTGAGTACGACCAACCGCTGTTCACCATCGTTTGAACCGCGGAGAGTCTTTGATGAAGCCTGCGAAGTTGGAAAAAGTCCTGATCGCCAACCGCGGCGAAATCGCCCTGCGGATCCTGCGTGCCTGCAAGGAAATGGGGATCAAGACCGTAGCCGTCTACTCCAAGGCCGACAAGGAGCTGATGCACCTGGGCCTGGCTGACGAATCGGTGTGCATCGGCCCGGCGCAAGCTGCGCAGTCCTACCTGCACATCCCGGCCATCATCGCGGCCGCTGAAGTCACTGGCGCCACGGCGATCCACCCTGGCTACGGCTTCCTGGCGGAAAACGCCGACTTCGCCGAACAGGTGGAGAACTCCGGCTTCGCCTTCATTGGCCCGAAAGCCGAGACGATCCGCCTGATGGGCGACAAGGTGTCCGCCAAGCACGCCATGATCGCTGCCGGCGTACCGACAGTCCCAGGTTCCGACGGCCCACTGCCCGAAGACGAAGAGACCGCGCTGCGCATCGGCCGTGAAGTCGGCTACCCGGTGATCATCAAGGCCGCCGGCGGCGGTGGTGGTCGCGGCATGCGCGTGGTGCACAAGGAAGAAGACCTGATCGCCTCGGCGAAGCTGACCCGCTCCGAAGCTGGCGCGGCGTTCGGTAACCCGATGGTCTACCTGGAGAAGTTCCTGACCAACCCACGTCACGTGGAAGTCCAGGTCCTGTCCGACGGCCAGGGCAACGCCATCCACCTGGGCGATCGCGACTGCTCGCTGCAGCGCCGTCACCAGAAGGTCCTCGAAGAGGCCCCGGCTCCAGGCATCGACGAGACCGCCCGCCAGGAAGTCTTCGCCCGCTGCGTCAAGGCGTGCATCGACATTGGCTACCGCGGTGCCGGCACCTTCGAGTTCCTCTACGAGAACGGTCGTTTCTACTTCATCGAGATGAACACTCGCGTACAGGTCGAGCACCCGGTATCGGAAATGGTCACCGGTGTCGACATCGTCAAGGAGATGCTCAGCATTGCCGCTGGCAACAAGCTGTCCATCAGCCAGGACGACGTAGTCATCCGCGGTCACGCACTGGAATGCCGGATCAACGCAGAAGACCCGAAAACCTTCATGCCGAGCCCAGGCACGGTCAAGCATTTCCATGCTCCAGGCGGCAACGGCGTACGCGTCGATTCGCACCTGTACAGCGGTTATGCGGTTCCACCGAACTACGATTCGTTGATCGGCAAGCTGATCACCTACGGGGCAACCCGTGACGAAGCCATGGCGCGCATGCGCAATGCGCTGGACGAAATCGTCGTCGACGGAATCAAGACCAACATCCCGCTGCACCGCGACCTGACCCGCGACGAAGGCTTCTGCAAAGGGGGAGTGAACATTCACTACCTGGAGCACAAGCTGGCCGAGCAACACTGATCGCCCGCAGCACCCCGGACAAGGCCGCATCATGCGGCCTTTTCTCATTTTTGCAGGATGCAACCCATGACATTGAAAACCCGCTGCCAGGGCATTACCCGAGCCTGCGGCGAGGCATTGACCTGCCTGGCCCTGGCCCTGCGTTCCAGCCTGCGCCCTGGCATCCTGCTGCGCTCCAGCCTGCTCTGCCTGATTGTATTCGGGCTGTGGACCTGGGCGTTCTACAGCAACTTCCAGCTCATCAGCATCGTCTCCGGCGCGATCTCCCTGTTCGTCGTCTACGGCGCGGCCGTCATCGGCTTCGTTCCCGGCATCAGCGGTAGCGGCGGAGCCAGCGTTGCCGGCATGGGCGCCATCGCCCCGGCACTGGCCACCCTGCTGATCTATGCAGGCCTGCTGGCCGTCGCAGTCATAGTCGCCCTCTACACCGGCATGATCATCCTGAGCATCCGCCTGATGCTGCGCTGGGTGCTGATGGGCAGCCTGCGCCAACGAGCCTTGCGCCAGTATCCGCACCTGCAGGGCCGTACCCCGGCCCCCGGGAACATGCTGCGAGGTGCCCGCTACTACCTGATGCCCTGGCTGAGCCTGGGCCTGGGCCCACTGCTATGCCTGCTGATCCCGTTCGTGAACGGGATGCTGCTGATGCTCCTGCTGGCCTATCTCAATGTACGTTTTCTCACCGCGCCGGCCCTGGCCGGACTGGCCAGCGGCGAGGAACAGTTGCAAGCCATCCGGCAGCAACGTGGCGCCATGGCCGCCTTCGGACTGCTAATCTTCGTGATTGCGCTGGTACCGGTGCTCAACCTGCTGGTGCCGGCCCTGCTGGGGGCGGGTACTTGTCATCTCGCCTATCGCGGCCTGGAACGTACGCCAAGCCCGGCTGGCGCGGCCTGTGTACCTCAAGTAAGCTTGCCGCCCCTATAAAGGCTCATCTTTTTTCGCGTTCTGAGGTCCCGTCATGCCCTGGTTACAAGTCCGTCTCGCCATCACCCCGCAACAGGCCGAGACCTACGAAGACGCGCTGCTGGAAGTCGGCGCCGTGTCGGTGACCTTCATGGACGCCGAAGACCAACCGATCTTCGAGCCTGAATTGAACACCACCCCGCTGTGGTCCCATACCCATCTGCTGGCGCTGTTCGAGGGCGGCACCGAAGCCGCCAGCGTCCTGGCCCACCTCCAATTGCTGACGGGTAGCCCGCTACCGGAGCATCACAGCGAAGTCATCGAGGACCAGGACTGGGAACGCAGCTGGATGGACAACTTCCAGCCGATGCGCTTCGGCCGACGCCTGTGGATCGTTCCCAGCTGGCACGACGCCCCGGAGCCGGACGCGGTCAACCTGCTGCTGGACCCGGGCCTGGCCTTCGGCACCGGCACCCACCCGACCACCGCCCTGTGCCTGGAGTGGCTGGACAGCCAGGATCTGAGCGACTGCAACGTGCTGGACTTCGGTTGCGGCTCGGGAATCCTGGCCATCGCCGCCCTGCTGCTGGGCGCCAAGCAGGCCGTGGGCACCGATATCGATGTCCAGGCCCTGGAAGCCTCCCGCGACAACGCCGGGCGTAACCACATCGCCGAGGAGCTGTTCCCGCTGTACCTGCCGGAACAACTGCCGCCACAACAGGCCGATGTGCTGGTGGCCAACATCCTTGCCGGCCCGCTGGTTGCCCTGGCTCCGCAACTGTCGAGCCTGGTAAAGCCCGGGGGACGCCTGGCACTCTCCGGGATCCTCGCTGAACAAGGTGAGGAAGTGGCCGCCGCCTACGCCCAGGACTTCGATCTGGACCCGATTGCCACCCTCGACGGCTGGGTGCGCATCACCGGCCGTCGGCGCTAGAATGGCCGCCTGCATAATCCGGATGGCCGCATGACCGACAGTTTCGTCACCCAGTGCCCGCATTGCCAAACCAGGTTCCGTGTCAGCCATGCTCAGTTGAGCGTGGCTCGCGGGGTAGTGCGTTGCGGATCTTGCCTGCAAGTGTTCAACGCCGCACGCCAGCTGCTTGAGCAACGCGCAGCCAAGGAAGGCACGGTGCCCAAGCCCGTCGCCAAGCCGGCAGCCGAACCGACTCCGAAACCGGCACCGGCACCGGCACCGGCACCGGCACCGGCACCGGCACCAGTGGAACCGAAACTGCAACCACCGCCACCGGAGCCCGCACCGGCACAACGCGCCATCAGCCAGAAACAGTGGTCGGCCGCGGAAATGGACCTGGACCACCTGGACCTCGACGAGGAACTGGCCAAGCTCGAACAACGCGAGATCCAGCCTGCCAAGGCATTCGGTCGTGAGCACGCCCCCAGGGAAGATGGCCTCACCGCACGGCGCGACCCCCAGGACGCCGATGAGGGCAACTGGCCCGGCGGCCTGTTCGCCAGCGCCGCCGAGCACGATGAACCTGACTCCATCAGCCTCAAGTCCACGGACGATAGCGACGTCGAGCCACCGCGCTCCAGCCGCACCGAACCTTCGTTGTCCTTCAACCTGGCGGACCTGGACGACGAGCCCCAGCACCCGAGGCTGCTCCCGGATGATGAGCCGGAGCCGGTTGCACCTGTGGCCACCAACCATTCCGACTCCGACGACCAAGCGCCCACGGCGACCGCCGGCAAGAAGCGCCGCGAGCGCAATGAGCCCGGAGTCCAGGACGACGTCCTGCTGGATCTGGAAGACGACCCGCTCCATCTCGACTGGCAAAAACGTCGCTCACCCTGGGGACGTCGCCTGCTCTGGCTGCTACTGATCCTGCTGGCTGCAGGCGGCCTGGTAGCCCAGTACATCGCCTATCACTTCGACGAACTGGCACGCCAGGACCAGTACCGCCCCTGGTTCCAGCAACTGTGTCCGGAATTCGGATGTACGGTGCCATCGCGCGTCGACATCGACCGGATCAAGAGCAGCAACCTGGTGGTGCGCAGCCACCCGGAGTTCAGCGGAGCCCTGGTGGTGGACGCCATCATCTACAACCGAGCGCCCTTCTCCCAGCCCTTCCCGCTGCTGGAACTACGCTTCGCCGACCTCAACGGCCACCTGATCGCCAGTCGCAGCTTCAAGCCCGGGGAATACCTGGGCGGCGACTTGCAAGACGCTGCGGAAATGCCACCGCAGACCCCGATTCACATCGCCCTCGATATTCTCGACCCAGGACCCAAAGCCGTGAACTACAGTCTGAGTTTCCACTCACCCGAGTGAAACGGCTGGAGAGTTAACGGACGACTCTGGATTGACGACAGATTTATGACAGCCTCCCCCTGGGTCAATCCTGGGAACCGGCAGAATAACTGTTCAGATTTTATCCAATTCAGCCTTTATCCGGTCATCGAGAGCGGGTATCATGCCAACCCTTTTTCGAACTCTCATGATCCGGCCCCACAACAGGGAAGTCCTATGTCGGCGGTACGCATCGGCCCATACACACTGCAAAACGGCTTGGTTCTCGCCCCGATGGCGGGGGTTACCGACCAGCCCTTTCGTCAGCTTTGCAAGCAATTGGGTGCCGGCCTTGTAGTCTCGGAAATGGTCACCAGCGACATGAGCTTGTGGAACAGCCGCAAATCGCGGTTGCGCATGATCCACGAAGGCGATCCCGAGCCACGCTCGGTACAGATTGCCGGTGGCGATGCACAGATGCTGGCAGACGCCGCCCGCGCCAACGTCGAGTTGGGCGCACAGATTATTGATATCAACATGGGTTGCCCGGCGAAGAAGGTCTGCAACAAGGCCGCCGGCTCCGCGTTGCTGAAAGACGAAGTCCTGGTCAACGAGATTCTCCAGGCGGTGGTGGCCGCGGTGGACGTACCGGTCACCCTGAAGATCCGTACCGGCTGGGACCGGCAGAACAAGAATGGCCTGACGGTGGCGAAGATCGCCGAACAGGCTGGCATCACGGCACTGGCGGTCCATGGTCGGACCCGCGCCGACTTGTACACCGGCGAGGCCGAGTACGACACCATCGCCGCGATCAAGCAGGCGGTGTCGATTCCGGTCTTTGCCAACGGCGATATCGACTCGCCCGAAAAGGCCCGGCAGGTGTTGCATGCCACCGGAGTCGACGGGCTGTTGATCGGCCGGGCCGCCCAGGGGCGGCCATGGATTTTTCGTGAGATCGAGCATTTCCTGCGTACCGGTGAAACCCTCCCGGCACTGGAGCTGTTCGAGGTTGAACGTATTCTGCTGGAGCACCTGGCCGCGCTGCATGCCTTCTATGGGGATGTCATGGGCGTACGCATTGCGCGCAAGCATGTGGGCTGGTATCTCGCAACCCTGCCGGGCGCCAGGGAGTTTCGCGCCCACTTCAATCGTTTGGAAGATACGGAAGCACAGTGCGCCAACGTCCGTGAGTTCTTCGCCGGACGTTACAAGAGCCTGGAAACAGGGGACGGAGAGGGGGTGGCCGCATGACGATGATGACCGAGACTTTAGTGAGTGGAACAACACCCGTGAGCGACAACGTGAATTTGAAACAGCACCTCAATACCCCCAGCGAAGAAGGCCAGACCCTTCGCGGGAGTGTCGAGAAGGCGCTGCACAATTATTTCGCCCACCTTGAGGGCGCTGCCGTCACGGACGTGTACAACCTGGTGCTCTCCGAAGTCGAGGCCCCGTTGCTCGAAAGCGTGATGAACTACGTCAAGGGCAACCAGACCAAGGCCAGCGAACTCCTGGGTCTGAACCGCGGAACCCTGCGCAAGAAACTCAAGCAGTACGATTTGTTGTAAGCATTCACTCAAACCAGAAAGGCGCCCGCGTAAAAAACGGTCGCCTTTTTTGCTGACTCCCTTGCTTTTGATGGAAATTGAGATGACCGACCAGACTACCCGCCTGCCGATCCGCCGCGCCTTGATCAGTGTTTCCGACAAGACCGGGATCCTCGAATTCGCCAAGGAGCTGGAAGCCCTCGGCGTGGAGATCCTCTCCACCGGCGGGACCTTCAAGCTGCTGCGGGACAATGGCGTGTCCGCAGTGGAAGTCGCGGATTACACCGGTTTCGCGGAAATGATGGACGGCCGGGTCAAGACCCTGCACCCGAAAATCCACGGCGGCATCCTCGGCCGTCGCGGTATCGACGATGCCATCATGGGCGAGCACGGGATCAAGCCCATCGACCTGGTGGCGGTCAACCTCTACCCCTTCAAAGAAACCATCTCCAAGCCCGGCTGCGACCTGCCGACCGCGATCGAGAACATCGACATCGGCGGCCCGACCATGGTCCGTTCGGCCGCCAAGAACCACAAGGACGTGGCCATCGTGGTCAACGCCAGCGACTACGCCGACGTCCTGAAGAACCTCAAGGCCGGCGGCCTGACCTACGCCCAGCGCTTCGACCTGATGCTCAAGGCCTTCGAGCACACGGCAGCCTACGACGGCATGATCGCCAACTACATGGGCACCATCGACCAGACCCGGGACAACCTGTCTACTGAAGGGCGCAGCGAGTTCCCACGCACCTTCAACAGCCAGTTCGCCAAGGCCCAGGAAATGCGCTACGGCGAGAACCCGCACCAGAGCGCGGCATTCTATGTCGAGGCGCAGAAAGGCGAAGCCAGCATTTCCACCGCCTTCCAGCTGCAAGGCAAGGAGCTGTCATTCAACAACGTGGCCGACACCGATGCTGCCCTTGAGTGCGTGAAGAGCTTCGTCAAGCCAGCCTGCGTCATCGTCAAGCACGCCAACCCATGTGGCGTGGCCGTGGTCCCTGAAGACGAAGGCGGTATCCGCAAGGCCTACGACCTGGCCTATGCCACCGATACCGAATCGGCCTTCGGCGGCATCATCGCCTTCAACCGCGAGCTGGATGCCGAAACCGCAAAAGCCATCGTCGAGCGCCAGTTCGTCGAAGTGATCATCGCTCCCAGCGTCAGCGAAGCGGCCCGCGCCATCGTCGCAGCCAAGGCCAATGTGCGCCTGCTGGCCTGTGGACAATGGTCGCAGGACCGGGCTGCGGCCTGGGACTTCAAGCGCGTCAACGGCGGCCTGCTGGTACAGAGCCGCGATATCGGCATGATCACTGCCGATGACCTGAAGATCGTCACCCAGCGTGCCCCGACCGAACAGGAAGTCCACGACCTGGTGTTCGCCTGGAAAGTGGCCAAGTTCGTCAAGTCCAACGCCATCGTCTATGCCAAGAACCGCCAGACCATCGGTGTCGGCGCCGGCCAGATGAGCCGCGTCAACTCCGCCCGCATCGCCGCCATCAAGGCCGAGCACGCCGGCCTGCAAGTGCAAGGCGCGGTCATGGCTTCCGACGCCTTCTTCCCGTTCCGCGACGGCATCGACAATGCCGCCAAGGTCGGTATCCGGGCCGTGATCCAGCCTGGCGGCTCGATGCGTGACGCCGAAGTGATCGCCGCGGCCGACGAAGCCGGCATCGCGATGGTATTCACCGGCATGCGCCACTTCCGTCACTAAAAGCAGCGTCAAGCTGCAAGCTGCGAGCGCCAAGTAAAAGCGCGACCCTGTCGCCTCTGCTCGCGCTTGCAGCCTCTTTAATTGACAGCCGCCTGCTGCACTTGAATTTCAACTTGCAGCTTGCGGCTTGTAGCTTCCTCCGAAGGAGTCTGACTTGAACATTTTGATCATTGGTAGCGGCGGTCGTGAACACGCCCTGGCCTGGAAAGTCGCTCAGGACCCACGGGTCGAAAAAGTATTCGTCGCTCCCGGCAACGCCGGTACCGCCATCGAGGCCAAGTGCGAGAACGTGGCCATCGACGTGCTGGCCCTGGAGCAGCTCGCCGACTTCGCCGAGAAGAACGTTGCCCTGACCATCGTCGGTCCGGAAGTCCCGCTGGTGGCCGGTGTGGTCGATCTGTTCCGTGCCCGTGGCCTGGACTGCTTCGGCCCGACCCAGGGTGCCGCCCAGCTGGAAGGCTCGAAGGCCTTCACCAAGGACTTCCTGGCCCGCCACAAGATCCCTACCGCCGACTACCAGAACTTCACCGAGATCGAGCCGGCCCTGGCCTACCTGCAGGAAAAAGGCGCGCCGATCGTGATCAAGGCCGACGGCCTGGCCGCCGGCAAGGGCGTGATCGTCGCCATGACCCTGGCCGAGGCCGAGGAAGCCGTGCGTGACATGCTCGCCGGCAATGCCTTCGGCGACGCCGGTTCGCGCGTGGTGATCGAAGAGTTCCTCGATGGCGAGGAAGCCAGCTTCATCGTCATGGTCGACGGCAAGAACGTGCTGCCCATGGCCACCAGCCAGGACCACAAGCGCGTGGGCGACGGCGATACTGGCCCGAATACTGGTGGCATGGGCGCTTACTCGCCTGCACCGGTGGTCACCGCCGACGTGCACCAACGCGTGATGGACCAGGTCATCTGGCCGACCGTGCGCGGCATGGCCGAGGAAGGCAACGTCTATACCGGTTTCCTCTACGCGGGCCTGATGATCGACAAGGCCGGCAACCCGAAAGTCATCGAGTTCAACTGCCGTTTCGGCGACCCGGAAACCCAACCCGTCATGCTGCGCCTGCAGTCGAGCCTGGTCCTGCTGGTAGAAGCGGCCCTGGCCCAGGCCCTGGACAAGGTCGAAGCACAATGGGACCCACGCCCGAGCCTGGGTATCGTCCTGGCGGCCGGCGGCTATCCTGGTGACTATGCCAAGGGCGCGGCCATCAGCGGCCTGGACGCAGCCGCCGCACTGGAAGGCAAGGTCTTCCACGCGGGCACTGCACTCAAGGACGGCCAGATCGTGACCGCAGGCGGCCGCGTACTGTGCGCCACCGCCATGGGTGCCAGTGTCGATGAGGCACAGCAGCAAGCCTATCGCCTGGCCGCCCAGATCGACTGGCAGGGTTGCTTCTACCGCAAGGACATCGGCTACCGTGCCATTGCCCGCGAGCGCGGCCAGGAGTAAGGCTCCCCGTGACCCCGGCAAGGGCCACGCACCCTTGCCGTTCGGTCATTACGCCGCGCATAGTTATAATCAGGCATCAACCAATGAAGGGATTTCGCCGTGCGCTGGCTCAGGACTGCCCTAGGCTTCACCGTCACATTGCTGACTCTGCTCTGCCTGAACCCGGCCCTGGCCGCGCAAGGCAGTGGCTGGGCAGTTCTGCTCGACGATCAGGGCGACCTGCAACTCAGTGACATCCGCTCCCCGCGCTACACCAACCAGTTCAGCCCCATCGAGCTGGACAAGCTCACCGCCGCCGCGCCAGAGGGTGCCCTGTGGCTACGCTTCAAGCTGCAACCCGGGCCCCATGAACAGATCCTGCGGATCTTCGCCCCTGACCTGGCCCATCTGAATCTCTACGTGCTCGAAGGCGACACGCTGATCGAGCAGGCCAACAGTGGCTTCAGCCAGCCGCAAACACAGAGGCCGTTGCCCAGCAGCGACTTCATCCTGGCGCTGCCACAAAACGCCAAGCCGCTGGATGTGTATCTGCGCCTGGTGTCCGAGCACGAACTGCGCCCCTACATCACCCTGCAGTCGGCCGTGATGAGCGCCGCCAACCAGAGCCAGACGCTGATCTATGGCGTGCTCTTCGGCTGCCTGACGATGCTGATCCTGCACAACCTCACGCGCTTCGCCTATACCCGCTCGCGCAGCAGCCTGTGGCTGGCGATCTGCGAAGGCCTGCTGACCCTCAGCCTGATGCTGTTGCTCAACCTGCTCGGCCCCTGGCTGCCGCAGTGGCAGGCCCTGCAGACGCCCGGGGCGTACCTGGCCCTGCTGCTGACCGCGCCGGCCGGCATGATGTTCGCCTATCGCTTCTTCGCCCCGCTGGGCACGCACCCGCTGAATCGCCTGCTGCTGGGCAATATCCTGCTGATCGCCCTGAGCGGCTTGTTGCTGCTGTTCGTCAACACCCTGCCGCTGAATATCATCACCTATGCCCTGGTGGCCCTGGCCGGCCTGAGCATGTTGTTCGTGGGCGGCTACCACTGGCACAAGGGGTATCGTCCGGCACGCCTGTTCGTTGCCGCCATGGCGATCTTCAACCTCGGCACCCTGGTGATCCTCCCTGCCCTGCTCGGCCTGACGCTGGTGCCGCCGCAAGGGTTGATTGTCACCCTGATGAGCGTGGTCTGCGTGGCCGGCCTGCTGATGAGCGTGGCCCTGGGCGAGCGCCAGCGCAACATCACCGAGAACCGCTTCAGCGTCAGTCGCGACCTGGCCGCCAGCACCGCCGAGGTCAACGCCAAGGCCGAGTTCCTGGCCAAGATCAGCCACGAGATTCGCACCCCGATGAATGGCGTGCTGGGCATGACCGAGCTGCTGCTGGGCACGCCGCTGTCGGTCAAGCAACGCGACTACGTGCAAACCATCCACAGTGCTGGCAACGAGCTGCTGACCCTGATCAACGAGATCCTCGACATCTCCAAACTCGAGTCCGGGCAGATCGAACTGGACGACGTGCAGTTCGACCTCAACGCCCTGATCGAAGACTGCCTGAGCATCTTCAGGGCCAAGGCCGAACAGCAGAATGTCGAGTTGATCAGCTTCATCCAGCCCCAGGTCCCGCGGGTCATCGGTGGCGATCCGACGCGACTGCGCCAGGCCATGCTGAGCCTTCTGGAAAACGCCCTGAAGAAGACCGACGAAGGCGAAGTCCTGATTGTCGTCGCCCTCGACGAGCGCAGCAGCAAACCGCGCCTGCGCATCGCCGTGCAAGACAGCGGCCAGCCCATGGAAGCCGAGGAACGCGAAGCCCTGCTGCACACCGAACTGCACAGCAAGAACTTCCTGGCCAACACCCGCCTGGGCGGCAACCTGGGCCTGGTGATCGCCCGCCAGCTGATCCTGCTGATGCATGGCGAATTCGGCATCAAGAGCGGCAACCAGCAGGGCAGCACCCTCTGGCTGACCCTGCCTCTGGATGCCGAGCGCCTGGAACAACCTACCGCCGACCTCGACGGCCCGCTGCAAGGGGCCCGGGTACTGGTGGTGGACGACAACGACACCTGCCGCAAGGTCCTGGTCCAGCAATGCAGCGCCTGGGGCCTGAACGTCAGCGCCGTGCCCTCCGGCAAGGAGGCGCTGGCCCTGCTGCGCACCAAGGCACACCTGAAGGATTATTTCGATGTGGTCCTGCTGGACCAGAACATGCCCGGCATGACCGGCATGCAACTGGCGGCGAAGATCAAGGAAGACCCGAGCCTGAACCACGACATCCTGCTGATCATGCTCACCGGTATCAGCAACGCGCCGAGCAAGGTGATCGCACGCAATGCCGGGATCAAGCGCATCCTCGCCAAGCCGGTGGCCGGCTATACCCTCAAGACCACCCTGGCCGACGAACTCAGCCAGCGCAGCAGGGCCCCGGCCGCGCCCTACAACCTGCCGCTCAACCCCGCTCCCGCCCCGGCCGCAGTGACCGTGCCCAGCGACTTCCGCATCCTGGTGGCCGAGGACAACAGCATCTCCACCAAGGTGATCCGCGGCATGCTCGGCAAACTCAACCTGCAGCCCGACACCGCCAGCAATGGCGAGGAAGCCCTGCAGGCGATGAAAGCCAATCGCTACGACCTGGTGCTGATGGACTGCGAGATGCCGGTGCTCGACGGGTTCTCCGCCACCCAGCAACTGCGGGCCTGGGAAGTGGGTAACCAGCGAGTGCGCACGCCGGTGGTGGCCCTGACCGCCCACATCCTGGCCGAGCACAAGGAGCGCGCGCGCCAGGCCGGCATGGACGGGCACATGGCCAAGCCGGTGGAGCTGTCGCAACTGCGCGAACTGGTGGAACACTGGGTCACCCAACGCGACTTGCGCGAACGCAGCACCGCGCACACCAGCTGAGTTAAACTCTGGCTCGCCCTCCCTAGTCGTGAGCTCCCACCATGCTCCACGTGCTGTTCAGCGTTTACCTGAAGATGCTGGTGCTCTACAGCCCCTTCTTCGTCCTCTCGTGCTTCATCAGCCTGACCCGTGGCTACTCCCTCAAGGAACGCCGGCGCCTGGCCTGGAAAGTCGCCCTGGCGACCCTGGTCTCCAGCGTGCTGCTGTACCTGTTCGGGCGGGTGATCTTCGGCGTGTTCGGCATCACCGTGGATGCGTTTCGCATCGGCGCGGGCTCGGTGCTGTTCATCTCCGCCCTGGGCATGGCCCAGGGCAAGTCGGCGGTGCAGACCGACAACGTGCAGCAAGACGTGACCATAGTCCCGCTGACCATTCCCCTGACGGTCGGCCCCGGCACCATCGGTGCCCTGCTGGTCATGGGCGTCAGCCAGCCGCACTGGGACGACAAGCTCACCGCCATCCTCAGTATCGCCCTGGCCAGCCTCACGGTGGGCGTGGTGCTGTACCTGTCCAACCGCATCGAGCGCATCCTCGGCGACCAGGGCCTGCAGATCGTCAGCCGGTTGATGGGCCTGTTCGTCTGTGCCCTGGCGGCGCAGATCATCTTCACCGGAGTGCGCGGCTACCTGGTGCCCTAGCCAGCCCTCATCGCAACGGATTGCCCATGCCCTACAACGCCGACCAGGCCTTTATCCAGCAGCAATGGCGGGACGAAGCCTACCCGCGGGAAAACGTCCTGATCCTGGGCAATGGTTTCTACTGCCTGTTCGAGCTGCCCCACGGGGCAAGCCGACTGCAGGACAAGGCGTGGCTCCCGGCCCTGGATCACCAACCGGCAGAAGCCTGCGAAGGCCTGGCGACCCTGGGCTGTTCAGCCCCCGGCCCGGAACCTTGGCAGGCCCTGGCTGGCGAATGCGCGGCCCACGGCGGCGATGGCTTCCTGGCGCTGCTGGAGAAAGACTCGCAGCGCCTGATCTGGCTGCTGGTGCTCCGGGAAACCAACCCCTTCGCCCAGGTGCGAATCCGCGACCGGCATATAGAGGCTCAATCCACCAGCGGGGTCAGTGTTTGCATTCCCATCGAGCGGCCGGATCAGCTGACCCTGGCCTGGCCGGAGTGCTGATCCCCTTGCCGAGCACAACCCCATGAAGCCACTGACGCGCCCCGCGGCCATCGAGCTCTTGAGCCGGCACCGCCTGCTCGAACTTTCGGCGCAAGAACGCGCCGATCATCTGCTGAACGTCTGGACCCTGGCTCCACAAGCCCCGGAATTCGCCACCCTCCCAGCCAGCCTGGGGGAAGAAATACAGACTCGGGAACCTCCGGAAAACGCCCAGCCCGCGCGTTACGATGCGTTGATCCTGGTCAGCCTGCGCGCCGCCTACCATGGCGTCAGCAACCCCTACCTGAGCCGCTGCCTGGCCGAGGCCGGCTACCCGAGCCAGCCGGTCGAGGGCCCGGTGGAAACCCTGTTGGCCTGCCCCTGCTGCGGCTACCTGACCCTCGGCGCCCATGGCGAGTACGAGATCTGCGGCCTGTGCCACTGGGAAGACGATGGCTGCCAGGCACTGGATGTGCTGAGCGGCCCCAACCACAAGACCCTGGCCCAGGCCCGGGAACACTTTGCCCAGATCCAGGGCAGCCTGCCCCTGGACAAATGGCCACCTATCATCAAGGACCACCCATGATTCCCCCGCAGTTGGTCGCCCTGATCGAAGCCCAGCCCAGCTTCCGCCCGCGCCCAGATACCGCCGGGGTCACCCGAGCGCTGGCAACACTGGGCATTGCCCTGGACAGCGAGTTCGCACAGATCTACCTGGCCTACCACCCCGCCGACTTCGCAAGCCGGGCGAGCTACGAAGTGCTGATGAATATCGTCGAGCCCAGCGAGGAGATCCTTGTAGGCACCGAGTTCATTCATGAAGTATGGGAGCTGCCGCAGAACTTCATCGCCTTCACCTCATTGCAAGGCGAAGGAGGCTACTTGCTGGACAAGGACAGCGGCGGCGTCTGGGATTTCGACCTGGGCGACTGGGAAGCCTTCACCGCTGGCCGCATTGCCGCCAGATGGACCGGTTTCTTCGAATTCATCATCTGGTACTTGCAGCCCTAAGCGACAAGCTTCAAGCGACAAGCCGCAAGTTTTTAGCTTGCCGCTCAAAGCTCGAAGCTTGCCGCTGCCCCTCTAGTACCAGCGCGGCGTGTAGACCCACTCGCCGCCATCCGCCTTGGCAAAGGTGCAGGTGGTGGAGGAACCCACCAGCACCATGGTGCGCATGTCCACCTGCTCCGGGGTCAGCTCGCCCAGGGTGGTGACGCGCAGGGTCTGGCCCGGGCGACCGATGTCGCGCCCCAATACCACTGGGGTTTGCGCTGTGCGGTGCTGGCGCACGATCTCCAGGGCCCGCCCTAGTTGCCACGGCCGGGAACGGGAGATGGGGTTGTAGAAGGCCAGCACCAGGTCGGCCTGGGAGGCGAGGTCCAGGCGCTTCTCGATGATCTCCCAGGGCTTGAGGTTGTCCGACAGCGACAACACGCAGAAGTCGTGGCCCAGTGGTGCACCCGCCTGGGCGGCGGTGGCCAGGGAGGCCGACACCCCGGGCAGGATCTCCAGGTCGACGTTATGCCAGGCCGGGTCGCTGGATTCGTGCAAGGCTTCGAGCACCGCCGAGGCCATGGCGAACACACCCGGATCACCGGACGACACCACCACCACCGAACGGCCCTGGGCCGCCAGCTCGAAGGCGTGGCGGGCGCGCTGCATTTCCTCGCGGTTGTCGGTGCAGTGCATGACCTGGTCGGCGCGGAATGGGCCGGCCATGCGCACATAGGTTTCGTAGCCGAGGATGTCCTGGGCCCGGGCCAGTTCGGCCTTGACCGCCGGCACCATCAGTTCGGCGGCGCCCGGCCCCAGGCCGATCACGGCCAGGCGACCACGGGGCTGGCCGATCCGTTGCGGGTCCAGGGGTTCGCTGGCCACAGCGATGGCAATGTCCTCGCCCGCATTGAGGGGCGGCAGCAATTGTGGCACCGCTTGTTGCGCCAGCTCGGCCACACTGCTGGCCGCCGGAGCAAAACGCAGCGGCACGCCCAGTTCGGCGGCGGCGTCACGCAAGGCCGGGCTGGCCATTTCACTGTCGGCGGCCAGCAGGCAAGCGACGGACTGGCGAGCGATCCCAGCCTGGTGCAGAGCGGCCCGCAGATGCTCGGCCAACTCGGGGCCGCTATCGCGAGCAAGCTCGTTCCTGCAGGTGAGTGCGATGAGGACACTGCGCGGGTAGATCAGCAGTTCGTTGGCGGCGGGCTCACGCTCGGCGGAACCGACCCGGATGGTCAACCGGGCTTCGCGATCTTCCGGCAAGCGGGCTTCGGCCAGCCAGGGCGCGGCGCCTTCGATGCGCACGCTCTCGCCACCCAGCAAATCGGAGACAAAGCGCTTGCCCAGCTCCAGGTCGCCCAGGGCATAACCGCTGGGCGGGTTGAGCAGGCAAGTGCCGAAGCGCAGTTCACCGCTGGTGGTGATGGCCGCCGCCACGCCCAGGCCGGCAGCGATCTTGCGAGCCATGACGTTGACCCCACCCAGGCCGCCCAGCAATGGCACCACCGCGCTGCCGTCCTCGGCCACCGCCAGTACCGGCGGCTCGGCGCCCTTCTCCAGCAGCAGCGGCGCCAGGGTGCGGATCACGATGCCGGCGGCGCACAGGGCGATGATCGGCGTGTCTTGTTGATAGAGCTGGCGCAGGGTCGCGCCGAACTCCTGGTAACTGCGGTCGGCGCCCGTGGTGCGCTCGGCCAGGCCGTAGACCAGTGCGTCGGGGTACAGGCGCTGGATCCGCCGCGCGGTATCGAGGCTGCCTTGGCCAAGGATGACGATGGCCGGAATCGAACGGGCCATCAGCCTTGCCACCTTTGTCCGGGAACGATGATCAACGAGAAGTACGGCGACGACATCGGCTCCACCTCGTCCAGGGGCACGATCTTCTGGTTGGCCATGGTCGCGCGCTCGACATACAGCGCCCGCTGCGCCAGCCCCAGCTCATCCAGGACCTGGCGGACCTTGGGAAAATTGCGCCCCAGCTTCATCACCACGGCCGCGTCGGCATCGGCCAGGCGGCGCTTGAGCTCGTCATGGGGCAGCACCCCGGACAGCACCGACAGGCTCTGGTTGCGATACACCAACGGCGCCCCCAGCACCGAGGCGCCGCCGAGCATCGAGCAGACCCCCGGCACCACTTCGGCCTGGTAGCGCTCGGCCAGGCGGTCGTGCAGGTACATGTAGGAACCGTAGAAGAACGGGTCGCCCTCGCAGATCACCGCCACATCGCGGCCGGCATCCAGGTGCTCGGCCACTTGCACGCTGGCTTCGTCGTAGAAATCGCTGATCACCTGCTCATAGGACAACGGCGCCGGCAGCGCTTCGGTGGTCACCGGGTAGACCAGCGGCAGCAGGGTCTGCGCCTCCTGCAGGTGCGCCTCGATGATGCCGAAGGCATTGCCCTTTTTACCCTTGGCGACGAAGTAGGCCACCACCGGCGACTCGCGCAGCAGGCGCAGGGCCTTGAGGGTAATCAGTTCCGGATCACCAGGGCCCACGCCGAGGCCGATCAAACGTCCAGGTTGCTGCATCATTCGATCTCCGTGGCCAGGGCGTTGACGGCGGCGGCGGCCATGGCACTGCCGCCCAGGCGGCCTTGCATGATCACGAACGGCACGCCACGGCTGTCGGCGGCCAGCATCGCCTTGGATTCGGCAGCGCCGACGAAGCCCACCGGGAAACCAAGGATCAGCGCCGGTTTCGGCGCGCCGGCGTCGAGCATTTCCAACAGGTAGAACAGCGCGGTGGGGGCATTGCCGATCACCACCACGCTGCCTTCCAGGTAAGGCCGCCACAGTTCCAGGGCCACCGCCGAACGGGTATTGCCCAGCTCGCGGGCCAGCTGCGGCACGCTGTCGTCACGCAGGGTACAGATCACCGGGTTGTTGGCCGGCAGCCGTGCCCGGGTGATGCCCTCGGACACCATTCGCGCATCGCAGAGGATCGGCGCCCCAGCGGCCAGGGCCTCGCGCCCGGCCTTGCCGGCGCCTTCAGAAAACTGCAGGCCATCGATGGCCTCGACCATGCCGCAGGCGTGGATCACCCGTACCGCGAGTTTTTCCAGGTCGGCGGGAATGCGTTCTAGCTTGGCTTCTTCGCGGATGATCGCGAAGGAGTTGCGATAGATCTCCTGACCGTCGCGGATGTAATCAATCATCAAGGTGACTCCGTTGGCGGACATCAAGCAGCGCTTGTGCCGCTTCTATAGAAAGGTTGCGCGCCCGCAGCCTGCCGAACCCCGGCTGCGTGGCGTCGCGCACATACAAGTCGTAGCGTCCCGGGGCCACCGCCAACAGGGTGGTGGGCGCCACATGGGCGGCAGCGCAAGTGCGCAGGCAGCCAGAAAGGTGGACCGCCGCCTGTTGCCCCTGAGCCTGCAACAGGGCCGCCAGGCGCAGCGCATCGCCCTTGGTATCGGCCTGGGCCTTGGCGCAACCGCTGGAGCCGGTGCAGGCAATCAGGTGGGCCAGGGCCTGCTCGGGACGGCAAAGCAAACCCAGCTCGGCCAAGCCAGCGCTGACCGCCGGGGCATCCGCCACGGCAATGTCGGGCAACAGCAGGCTCTGCCAGGGCGTCAGGCGCAGGCTGGAATCGCCATAGCGCCGGGCCAACTGCGCGACGCCCTTGAGCATGGCCGGGTCGAGCCGCCCCAGGGGCGCGACCGCACCGACATAGACCCGCCCGGCCACGGCCTGTGGATAAGTTCCTAGGTGCAAGCCCTCGGCGGCTGCCGACCGGCGCCAGCCATCGACGTTCAGCAGCGGGCCGCCCAGGCGCTGTTGCACCTGGAGCAGAAATTCCGCCACCGACACCTGGGCCAGCAAGTGCCGCATACGGGTCTGCTCGGGGCTCGCCAGGTCGAGGAACGCCTCCAGCACCGCCACCAGCAGGTCATGGCCCTGCTCCAGCGGCACCGCCGCCAGCGGCGCATCCACCGGGCAACCGGCCAGGCCGAAGGCCAGCAACCGTTGGTCCTCGCGCTCACAGGCTGCCAGCCACAAATCGTGGTGATGCTGGAGCATGGCCAGGGCCTCGCCCCCGTCCAGTTGCACGGCGAACTTGGGCGACAACTCGTGGAACCGTGGATGACCTTGCAGGGTGTGCAGGATCTGCGCCGCCAGGGGCCGGGTATCGACCAGGCACTGGCGGTCGATACCGGCGCTGGGGCTGAGCATCAGGTTGCGTACATCGTCACCGGCCGCCGTGGTCGGCCCCAGGCCTGCCTCCAGCAGCTTGGCGATCAGCGCCTGGTGCTCGCCGCCGATGCCACGGATCTGCAGGTTGGCGCGGTTGGTGGCCTCGATCACCCCGCCGGCGAACACCTGCGCCGCCTCGGCCACGGCCACGGCCTGGGCCGCGCTGATGACCCCGCCGGCCAGTTTGATCCGGCAGATACCGCCGTCCAGGGCCGGGACGATACGCAACAACCCCGGACAGGCCGAGGGGCGGATGGCAGTGGACAGCGGACGTGGGTTCAAAGGGGTGACCGGCAGTGTGGGAAAAACGCTTCGCGGGCGAAGGCGCGGTATTATGCCTGCTTTGTCCGAAGGCATGAAAAGCCTGCCTGTCGGAACCCTGGCTTTTGTGTTCGAGGAATATCCATGTCGCCCTGGCTGACAGTAGTGGGAATCGGTGAAGACGGCTTCAAGGGCCTGGGCCGCAATGCCCGCCATGCCCTGTTGGGCGCTTCACGGATCGTCGGCGGGCAACGTCAGCTGGAGCTGCTGCCGGCTTGCATCCGTGGCGAACGCCAGCCGTGGCCCAGCCCGTTTTCCCTGGAGCCGGTGCTCGCCCAGCGTGGCACTGCGGTATGCGTGCTGGCCAGCGGCGACCCGATGTTCTTCGGCGTCGGCGCCAGCCTGGCACGGCAACTGCCCGCCGAGGAACTGCTGATCTTGCCCGCCCCCTCCTCCTGCGCCCTGGCCGCCGCGCGCCTGGGCTGGCCCCTGCAGGAAGTGGTCAGCCTGTCGCTGGTGGCGCGGCCATTGGCCGCACTCAACGCGCAGTTGGCCAACGGCCTGCGCCTGCTGGTGCTGAGCAATGACCGCCACAGCCCGGCGGCGGTGGCCGGACTGCTGCGCGAGCGCGGCTTCGGCCCGAGCCGGATCAGCGTCCTGGAACACCTGGGCGGCCCGCTGGAGCGGCGTATCGACGGCACCGCCGACGACTGGCAAGACCCGGCCATCGCCGACCTCAACCTGCTGGCCATCGACTGCCGCGCCAGCCTCGACGCGCCACGCCTGTCGCGCCTGGCCGGCCTGCCGGACTCGGCCTTTGCCCATGACGGACAGTTGACCAAGCGCGACGTACGCGCCATGACCCTGGCCCGCCTGGCCCCGATGCCCGGCGAGTTGCTGTGGGATGTCGGTGCCGGCAGCGGCTCGATCGGCATCGAGTGGATGCGCGCCCACCCCAGTTGCCGCGCCCTGGCCATCGAGGCCGACGCGGGCCGCCAGCAGCTGATCGAACACAACCGCGACACCTTGGGCGTTCCCGGGTTGCACCTGATCCGTGGCAGCGCTCCCCAGGCCCTGGCTGGCCTTGAGCGTCCGGACGCGATCTTCATCGGCGGCGGCGTGACCCGCGACGGGGTGCTCGCCACCTGCTGGGAACGACTCAAGCCCGGCGGCCGCCTGGTGGCCAATGCGGTGACCCTGCAAAGCGAGATGACCCTGATGGACTGGCGCCAGCGCCACGGCGGTGAGCTGACTCGCATCCATGTGGCCCAGGCCCAGCCGCTGGGGGAGTTCGACACCTGGCGCCAGGCTTTGCCCATCACCCTGCTGGAACTGCACAAACCCCAGGACCCAATCTGCACGCTATCCGGGGACCTGCCCCATGCGTGAGGAAACCGCCGAACAGCCCGCTCCGCTGCGCAGCGGCCTGACCACCGGCAGTTGCGCCACCGCCACCAGCCTCGCGGCCGCCCGCCTGCTGCTGGGCAACGTCGAGGCCGATGCGGTGGATATCGTCCTGCCCAAGGGCAAAGAGGTGCGGATGCGCCTGGAGTTCTGCCGGCGCACCAGCGACGGGGCCGAGGCCGGGACCATCAAGGATGCCGGCGACGACCCGGACGTGACCCATGGCGCCCTGCTCTACTCCCAGGTACGCCTGACCCATGAGCCGGGCATTCGCTTCGTGGCTGGTGCCGGGGTCGGTACCGTGACCCGCCCCGGGCTGGTCCTGGGGGTGGGCGAGCCGGCGATCAACCCGGTGCCGCGGCGGATGATCGGCGAGCACCTGCAACGCCTGGCCGAGGAGCAGGCCTACAACGGCGGCTTCGAAGTCACGGTGAACGTCGAGGGCGGCGAGGCACTGGCGCAGAAGACCATGAACCCGCGCCTGGGGATTCTCGGCGGGCTGTCGATCCTGGGTACCAGTGGCATCGTCCGGCCGTTTTCCTGCGCCGCCTACATCGCCTCGATCCACCAGGGCATCGATGTCGCCAGGAGCAACGGCTACCAGCACGTCGCCGCCTGCACCGGCAACGCCAGCGAAGACACCATGCGCCGGGTCTACGACCTGCCGGAAATCGCCCTGATCGAAATGGGCGACTTCGTCGGCGCGGTCCTCAAGCACCTGCGCAAGGCCCCTGTGGATAAACTCAGCCTGTGCGGCGGTTTCGGCAAGATCAGCAAGCTGGCCGCCGGGCACATGGACCTGCACAGCCGCCACTCCAGCATCGACCTGCCGCAGCTGGCGCAATGGGCCGCCGAAATCGGTGCCGACCAACCGTTGCAAGAGGCCATCCGCCAGGCCAATACCAGCCAGCAGGCACTGGCCATGGCCAGCGCCGCCGGAGTCGCCCTGGGCGATGCGGTGTGCCGCCATGCCCTGGACTTCGCCCGCAGCGTGGTACCGGCCCAGGTCCAGGTGGAAGTCTTCGCCATCGACCGCCAGGGCGGCATCGTCGGCCATGCCGGAGCCCAGCCATGAGCCGTATCCTGCTGCTGGGTGGGGTCACCGAGGCCCTGGCCATCGCCCGCACCCTGGGGCCTGAACATGTCTACAGCCTGGCCGGCATCGGCCGGGTGCCCACGGACCTGGCCTGCCAGGTGCGGGTCGGTGGGTATGGCGGAGCCAAGGGCCTGGCGCAGTTCATTCACGCCGAGAACATCGGCCTGCTTCTGGATGCCACCCATCCTTATGCCGCGCAGATCAGCGCCAATGCCCAGGCCGCCGCCCGGCTCGCCGGCATTCCCTGCTGGGCCCTGCGTCGCCCGGCCTGGCAAGCGCAGCCCGGGGACGACTGGCGCGAGGTGGCCGACTGGCCACAACTGATCCAAGCCCTCGAACCCTTCCAGCGACCGTTGTTCACCCTGGGGCGCGAACCCTTGCAGCATCTGGAGGAGATTCCCGCCAGCCAGTTCTGGACCCTGCGCGCCCTGGAAGCCTGCCCGGGCAATGAGCGCTGCGAAGTGATCGGCGCCCGCGGCCCGTTCCAGATCGACGACGAGCGCGAACTGTTCGCGCGCCGGCGCATCGATGTGCTGATCAGCAAGAACAGCGGCAGCAGCGCCACCGAACCCAAGCTGGAAGTGGCCCGCGAACGGGGAGTACCGGTGTTGATACTCAAGCGCCCCGACCTGCCCGAAGTCGATCGCCATTTTACCGAAGTGCCCCAGCTCCTGGCCGCCCTCGAGCGGCTGTCCAGCGCCTGACAGCAAAAAGCGCCGCGCCTCACCTCAACCTGGGAACTCCCTGGCTGTGCCCGCCAGTCTCCTGCCTTAACTTCCTTGGGAGCTCTGCAACGACCGGCTGCACGCCCGGTCGTCGCAGCGTTGCCTTTCATCTGGCAAATGAGTTGCCAGGAGTGTATCCCAGGGAATACAGTCGCGATGTTCGTCTTCGAGCAAACCCAGGAGTTCAGCCACTGGCTCACTCGCCTCAAGGACCCTCAGGGGAAGACCCGTGTACTGGCCCGGATCAGGGCAGCGCAACTAGGGCGGTTTGGCGACTGTGTATCAATAGGAGGTGGAGTCCATGAGATGCGTATCCACCGTGGGCCTGGCTACCGGGTGTACTTTTCACGGCGAGGCGAACGGATCTACCTGTTGTTGATCGGTGGCGACAAGAGCACCCAGAGTCGCGACATCCAACGAGCCCGGCAACTGGCTCACGACCTCAAGAACGAGGACTGAAACATGCGCACCCCAGTGACCCGCTTCGATGCGGCCGACTACCTCAAGACCCCGCAAGACATGGTGGCCTACCTCGATGCCTGCTTCGAGGAAGATGCCGGCGATGGCGTGCTGATCCGCGCCGCCCTCAACGACATCGCCCGCGCCCGGGGCATGACCCAGATAGCCCGGGACACCGGCCTGGGCCGCGAAAGCCTGTACAAGGCGCTGGGCAGCCAGGGCAATCCCGAGTTCGCGACTATCATCAAGGTGATGAAGGCGCTGGGACTCAAGCTTCAGGTCAGCCCGGCCTGAGCCAGCACTGCGACACCACACCGCACACGGTGTTTTTTTACTTATCCACAGCGATCAGGCTAAATACCCGCCTGATCGCTCAACCGACGGATCGTCACCATGTCCCGACAACGGCTCGCATTTGCCTGGATCGCCTGCTTCGCAGTGCTGTTCAACATGCTTGCCATGCCGCTTTCCGGGGCCATGCAGAGCAGCGACCAAGAGCTGGATGAACAACTGCTATGGGGCAGTTTCTGTTCCTCCAGCGGCACCAAGATGATCGCCATCTCCCTGGGCCAGCTCGAACAAAAAGCCCCGCAAAACGACGATCACTCGAACATGCAGCATTGCTGGTGCTGCTCCGGCTCGGCGCCCCTGGTGGCCCTGCCTGGCCATGCGCCGCAGCTGTACTTCACCCGCTTCATCGCCCAACCGGGCGCCCCGCAACCGCCGCTCGAACAACTCACCCCGCGCCAGCAATGGCCCAGCCTGAATCCCGGTGCACCGCCTCTGGCATGATTCCCTTTCGCAAGTGACCTGCGTTTTTGAATCGTTCTGGAGAACCACCATGCTCAAGTCTTCCCTGGTCAAGCACACTCTGCTGCTGGCCGCCCTGCTGTTGCCTGCCAGCTTTGCCAGCGCCCATGAATACAAGGCCGGCCAATTGCAGATCGACCATCCCTGGTCGCAGGAACTACCGCCGAACGCGCCGACCGTCGCCGCCTACTTCGTGCTGCACAACCCGGGCAAGAACGCCGACACCCTGCTCAGCGTCGAGACACCGATCGCCGGTCGCGCCGAACTGCATGAGCATGTGATGCAGGGCGACATGATGAAGATGCAGCAGGTGGCCAAGGTGGCCGTGCCCGCCGGTGGCGAAGTGCGATTCGCGCCCATGAGCTATCACGTGATGCTCATGGAGCTCAAGGACCGCAGCCTGCTCAGCGATGGCAAGCGCTTCCCGCTGACCCTGCACTTCGAGAAGGCCGGCGACGTCACCGTCGAGGTCGCCGTGCAGAAGCAGGCACCCGGCGCGGCGCAAGAGCATCAGCACGCTCACTAAGCACTGACCGCCGGTCCCATCCGTGAACGCCCCGCTCGCGCCTGGCCGCAGGCGGTCCGCAGCGCGCCGTACCTCCATAGGGGTGCGGCGCGGCAGCTGGATCAGCCTGTTCGCCATGCTGATGATCTTCATCGGTCCGCTGATTTCCCAGTCGATGCCGATGGATCACGCGATGCCGATGACCATGTCCGTATCCATGGACATGGGCAGCGGCGTGTCCGGCTGCCACGGCGATAACCCACACGCTTCGCACCCCGCCAAAGCCCAGGGCGAGCAGCATGTGCTCTGGGAGAAATGCGGTTATTGCAGCCTGCTGTTCAACTGTCCGGCACTGCCATCGGGGCTGTCATTCGCCCAGCTCGATGCACCGCTGGCCCAGCATTTCCTGATCCCCGCCACGCGCCTGGGCCACGCCCGGCAGACCGTGTTCCCCGGCGCGCTGACCCGCGCTCCGCCGATCGACGCCTGAGTCACCTGCTCACTCCACACGGCCGGCTGTCAGCACGACAGGCGTGCGCTCGCGGCCGTGTCATTCAAGACCGATCGATGGAACCATTATGTTTTCTGCTGACTCTCGCCTGGGCGTTGCCCAGCCATCCAAGCCTTTTGCCCTGAACCCATCGCGCCAGCACTTCAACCGTGCCCTGGCGGTGCTGTGTGGTGCCCTGCTGACGCCCCTGGCCGTGGCCGACGAGGCTTCGGCCGAGCACGCCCACCACAGCACCGAGCTGAGCCCGACGGTGATCACCGCCATCGCCCCCAGCTCGCCCCTGACCGTGGTGACCAACCCCAAGGACCCACGCCAACCGGTGCCGGCCAGCGATGGCGGCGACTACCTCAAGACCATTCCCGGCTTTGCCCTGGTGCGCAACGGCGGCACCAACGGCGACCCCGTGCTGCGCGGCATGTTCGGCTCGCGCCTGAACATCCTCACCAACGGCAGCATGATGCTCGGCGCCTGCCCTGGCCGCATGGACGCCCCGACCTCCTACATCTCCCCGGAAACCTACGACCGGTTGACCGTGATCAAGGGGCCGCAAACCGTACTCTGGGGCCCCGGTGCCTCCGCCGGCACCGTGCTCTTCGACCGTGAACCCGAGCACTTCGGCGAACTCGGCACCCGGGTCAACGCCAGCCTGCTGGCCGGCTCCAACGGCCGCTTCGACAAGACCCTGGACGCGGCCGCTGGCGGCCCCCTGGGTTATGTGCGGGTGATCGGCAACACCGCCCACTCCGACGACTACAAGGACGGCAACAACGACACCGTGGCCTCGCGCTACGACAAGTGGAACGGCGACATAGCCCTGGGCTGGACCCCGGACGCCGACACCCTGCTGGAGCTGACTGCTGGCAAGGGCGACGGCGAGGCCCGCTACGCCGGTCGTGGCATGGACGGCTCGCAGTTCAAGCGCGAGAGCCTGGGCCTGCGGTTCGAGAAATCCAACATCGGCGAGATCCTGGACAAGGTCGAGGCCCAGATCTACTACAACTACGCCGACCACGTGATGGACAACTACAGCCTGCGCACCCCGTCGGGCAGCGGCATGATGGGCATGCCCATGGTCAGCAACGTCGACCGCCGCACCCTGGGGGCACGGATCAAGGCCACCTGGCGCTGGGCCGATGTGCAGTTGATCGGCGGCATCGATGCCCAGACCAACGAACATCGCCAGCGCGGCGGTATGGGCGTGGATGCGCACAAGGGCCAGCCCTGGACCAAGGACGCCGACTTCCACAACTACGGCGCCTTCGGCGAGCTGACCTGGTACGCCGCCGAGCGCGACCGGTTGATCACCGGCGCCCGCCTTGATCGAGCCTCGGCCAAGGACTACCGGCAGAGCATCAAGTCGGGAATGATGAGCCGCCCCAACCCCACCGCCGGCGACACCCGTGCCGATACCCTGCCCAGCGGTTTCGTGCGTTACGAGCATGACCTGGCCGACAGCCCGACCACCTTGTATGCCGGTCTCGGCCACGCCCAGCGCTTCCCCGACTACTGGGAGCTGTTCTCGCCGAAGATGGGCCCAGCCGGCTCGTTGAACGCCTTCGATTCGATCAAGCCGGAAAAGACCACCCAGCTCGACTTCGGCCTGCAATACCAGGGCGCCGACCTGGAGGCCTGGGCCTCGGGCTACATCGGCCAGGTACGGGACTACATCCTCTTCGACTACAACTCGAAAATGATGGGCATGAGCACGTCCCGGGCCGAGAACATCGACGCCCGGATCATGGGCGGCGAACTGGGCGCGGCCTACAAGCTGACCTCCAACTGGAAGGCCGATGCCACCCTGGCCTATGCCTGGGGCAAGAACAGCAGCGATGGCAAGGCCCTGCCGCAGATGCCACCGCTGGATGCGCGCTTGGGCCTGACCTACAGCGAGGACGACTGGAGCGCCGGCGCCTTGTGGCGGGTGGTGGCGGCGCAAAACCGCGTCGACCTGAACAAGGGCAACGTGGTCGGCAAGGACTTCGGCAAGAGCGGCGGCTTCGGCGTGTTCTCCCTCAACGGCGCCTATCGCATCAACAAGAACCTCAAGCTCAGCACCGGGGTCGACAACCTGTTCGGCAAGGCCTACGCCGAGCACCTGAACCTGGCGGGCAACGCCGGCTTCGGCTACCCGGCCACTGATCCACAAGCCATCAAGGAACCCGGCCGCACCTTCTGGACCAAGGTCGACCTGAGCTTCTGACGAACCGTTGCGACCGCTGCACGACCGTACGCAGCCTGCGGCAGCGGCTACACCAGGCACCTGTAGCCGCTGCCGAGCTGGCGAGGCTGCGACAAGGCCCCCAGGGCCTTCAGCAGTGGTTTCAGGTGCCACCCATAACGACAGATCCACAGCCTTGCGGAGCGCTTCCCGATGAACCGACCCAAAGTGTCTTTCTACAACCTGGCCTGGCGCTGGCATTTCTACGCCGGGCTGTTCGTCGCCCCTTTCATGGTGATGCTGGCCCTGACCGGCATCGTCTACCTGTTCAAACCGCAACTCGACCCACTGATGTACCCCAGCTTGCTCAAGGTCCCCGCCGGGCAGCACAGCCTGGCGGCCGACGAGCTGCTGCAACGGGTCCAGGCGGCCTATCCCCAGGGCCATATCAAGCAGTACCTGCCACCTGTGGATGCCGGGCGCAGCGCCCAGTTCGTGGTGCAGCACAAAGGCCAGGAACTCAACGTCTTCATCGATCCCTACCATGGCGACGTGCTCGGCGAGCAGGATGCCAAGCGCAACCTGCAGGCGGTGGCCCGGGCCATTCACGGCGAGCTGATGATCGGCACCGTCGGCGACCGGCTGGTGGAGCTGGCGGCCAGCTGGGGCATCGTCCTGGTGGTCTCGGGCCTGTACCTGTGGTGGCCACGGGGCAAGTCTTCGGCAGGCGTGCTATGGCCACGCCTGAATGCCCGGGGCCGGCTGTTCTGGCGCGACCTGCATGGCGTGCTGGGGTTCTGGGGCGCGGCCTTCCTGCTGTTGATGCTGCTCAGCGGCATGAGCTGGACCGGCTTCTGGGGCAGGCAGTACGCCGACCTGTGGAACCGCTTCCCGGTGGCCATGTGGAACGACGTACCGACCTCCGACCAGCAGGCCGGCGAGCTCAACAGCGCCACCCGCCAGACCGTGCCCTGGGCCCTGGAGAACACGCCGATGCCGATGTCCGGCGACCATGCCGAGCACAGGGGCCACGCCATGGCCACAGCGGCCCCGGCAGCCCCGGCCATCAGCTTGCAACAGGTCCAGGACATCGCTCGCCAACGCCAGGTCGAGCCCGGCTACAGCATCACCCTGCCCAGCAGCGCCACCGGGGTGTTCACCATCGCCCTGTTCGCCGACGACCCGCGCAACGACGCCACCCTGCATGTCGACCAGTACACCGGCAAGGTCCTGGCTGATGTGCGCTGGCAGCACTACAGCAATGTGGCCCGGGCCACCGAGCTGGGCGTGATGTTGCATGAGGGCAAGATGTTCGGCCGCTTCAACCAGCTGGTAGTGCTGGTGGTGTGCCTGATGATCCTTCTGGGTGCGGTGAGCGGCATCGTCATGTGGTGGCAGCGTCGCCCCGCCGGCCGTCTCGGGGTGCCGCCGCTGCGCCACGATCTGCCACGCTGGAAAACCGCGATGCTGGTCATCGCCCTGTTGGCCGTGACCTTTCCCCTGGTAGGCGCCTCGCTGGTGGTGGTGTGGCTGCTGGATCGCCTGGTGATCTCGCGCTGGAACCGCGATCCTGAATCTGCCTCATCTTCAACATGAGTCAGCCGAGATGCTCATTGCAGAGGGCTCTGTACAATCCCCGCGCTTTAGCCGCGCACAGAAATAGTGTTACTTTATAACACTTGATGTAAGCTCCTTGCCCGCAGCCCCCCACTGCGGGCAACCCTCTCGAAGAAGCGATTCACCGCCCCGATGAACAAGTACCTGCTGTCCAGTCTCTGCCTGCTCGCCCTGCCGTCCCTGTCCCAGGCCGACGATGCCGCCCTGACCCTGCCCACCGGCACCATCTCTGCCGCAGCCAACGAAAGCGACGACAGCGTCAGCCTGAAGACCCCGACCACCGCCGGTTCACGCCTGGGCCTGAGCGCCCTGGAAACCCCGGCCAGCACCGACAGCCTGAGTGGCGAGCGCATCCGCGCCCGGGGCGATCGCAGCATCCAGGACGCGGTATCGCGCAGCGCCGGCATCAGCCGCACCGGCACCCCCGGGGACGGCGGCACCTCGTTGTCGGCCCGGGGCTTCACCGGGCAGAGTTCGGTGATGCAACTCTACGATGGCAACCGCATGTACACCGGCATGGGCACCGTGACCTTTCCGGTGAACAGCTGGGCCGTGGAACGGGTCGACGTACTGCGCGGCCCGGCCTCGGTGCTGTACGGCGAAGGCGCCACTGGCGCGGTAATCAACACCATCCCCAAGAAGCCCTTCAGTGGCGAGATCGAGAACCACCTGCGCCTGGGCTACGGTTCCTTCGATCGCCAGCAACAGGCCCTGGACAGTGGCGGTTCGCTGAGCGACAGCCTGAGCTACCGGCTCAACCTCAATCGCGAGCGCAGCAACGGCTGGGTCGACCGTGGCGATTCCTCGGGGGATTTCGTCAGCGCGGCCCTGCGCTGGCAGGCCCGCGATGACCTGGCCTTCACCCTGGCCCACGACTACGGCGACCAGAACCCGATGAACTACTTCGGCACGCCGCTGATCGACGGGCGCTTGCACAAACGCCTGCGGGACAAGAACTACAACGTCAGCAACGACAAGCAGCACTACAACGACCAGTGGACCCGCCTGACCAGCGAGTGGCAGATTTCCGATAACCTCAGCGCCAGCAACGAGCTGTACTACCTCAAGGCCCAGCGCCGCTGGCAGAACGCCGAGAACTACAACTGGAGCACGGCGGACCGGCAACTGAGCCGCAGCGGCTACTTCGGTATCAGCCACCAGCAGGAACAGGTGGGCGACCGCCAGACCTTCACCCTCAAGCACTCGCTGTTCGGCCTCGACAGCCAAACCCTGGTCGGGATGGACTACAACCGCATCCGCTTCCATATGAAGAGCAACTCGCCCTTCAATGACGTCACCCCCCATGGTGACTCCATCGACCTGTACCACCCAGCCAAGGGCGAGTTCATCAGCAACAGCCCCTACCGCGATCAGTTCAAGACCACCACCAGGCAGATGTCGGTCTTCGCCGAAAACCGCCTGCAACTCAGCGAGCGCTGGTCCCTGGTGACCGGTGTGCGCCGTGACTATGCGCATATCGATCGCGATGACTTGAAGGACGGCAGCCAGAGCGACAAGACCCTGACCGGCAACAACTGGAAGGCCGGCCTGGTGTTCGCCGTCACCCCGGATACCTCCCTCTATGGCCAGTACTCCACCAGCACCGACGGTGTCGGCGGGCTGATTTCCCTGAGCAAGAGCCAGCAGCAATTCGACCTGTCCACCGCCAAGCAGACCGAGATCGGCCTCAAGCAGGCGTTCTGGGACCAGCGGGGCGAATGGACCCTGGCGGCCTACCACATCGTCAAGAAGAAGCTGCTGACCGATGTGCCGGGCGACCCGGACCTGAAACAGCAAGTGGGCCAGCAATCCTCCAATGGCCTGGAGGCCAGCCTGGACCTGCAACTGCCCCACGCCTGGCAGCTGCAGGCCAACGCCGCCATCGTTCGTGCCCAGTACGACGACTTCCAGCAGGACGTCGACGGCGTGCAAGTCTCCCGCGATGGCAAGCGCCCGGTGGACGTGCCACGGCGCACCGCCAACCTGTGGCTGAGCAAGGCCATCAACGACGACCTGCGGGCCGGCGCCGGGGTGCGCTACGTCGATGCGCGCTACGCCGACATGGCCAACCGCAACCAGCTGCCCAGCTACACCGTGGTGGACGCCAACATCTCGTGGCAAGCCTTGCGCAATACCACCCTGGGCCTGCAATTGAATAATCTGTTCGACCGCCAGTACGCCCAAAGCCAATACAATGACGGCCAGCAATGGATTCTCGGCGAGCCGCGCTCGTTCTTCGTCACCGCCGACTATCGCTTCTGACCCCTTGCGGGACCACCGGCAACCACACGGACAAGGCATGACCTCGCTGAACCTCCTCGACCTGGCCTGGAGCCCCCTGGGCCAGGGCCACTGCCACCACCAGTTCCAACTGCGTGAGGCCAACCTGCACGTGCAGGCCGGGGAGTTCGTCGGCCTGATCGGGCCCAATGGCAGCGGCAAGACCAGCCTGCTGCGCTGCGCCTATCGCTTCAGCAAGCCGCAGCAGGGCGAGGTGCAACTGGCCCACCAGAATGTCTGGAAGCAGTCGCCACGCTGGTGCGCACAACGCATCGCCGTGGTGCTCCAGGAGTTTCCCGATGCCTTCGGCCTCACCGTGCAGGAAGTGGTCGCCATGGGCCGCACCCCGCACAAGGGCCTGTTCGACGGCGACACCCGGCACGACCGCGCCATCGCCCGCGAGGCCCTGGAATCCGTGGGCCTGCTGGGCTTCGAGGAGCATGCCTTCGCGACCCTGTCGGGCGGGGAAAAGCAACGGGTGATCCTGGCCCGGGCCCTGGCCCAGCAACCGCAGTTGCTGATCCTCGACGAGCCGACCAACCACCTTGACCCGCGCTACCAGCTGGAACTGCTGCAACGGGTCAAGCGCCTGGGCATCGGCACCCTGGCCAGCATCCACGACCTGAACCTGGCCGCGGCCTTTTGCGACCGGTTGTACGTCCTCGACCACGGACGCATCGTCGCCAGCGGCACTCCCGGCGAAGTGCTCACCGTCGAGTTGCTGCGCAACGTCTTCGGCGTCGAGGCGCTGATCGATGCCCACCCCCTGTCCGGCTACCCACGAATCACCTGGATCACCCAACCATGACCTTGCGCTCCCTGCTTCGCTCCAGCCTGCTCCTGGCCCTGTCACTGGGGGCCGCACAGGCCTTCGCCGAGGCCACCCGCTACCCATTGACCATCACCAGCTGCAACCGCGAAGTGACCTTCAAGCAAGCGCCCAAACACGCCCTGAGCCACGACATCAACATGACCCAGATGATGCTCGCCCTGGGCCTCAAGTCGCGCATGGTGGGCTACAGCGGCGTCAGTGGCTGGAAGGCCGTGACCCCACAGATGAGCGTCCTGCTGGACGGCCTGCCGGAACTGGCGGCCAAGTACCCGTCGGTGGAGACCCTGCTCAATGCCAACGTCGACTTCCTGTTCGCCGGCTGGGACTACGGCATGCGCGTGGGCGGCGACCTGACCCCGCAGACCCTGGCGCCCCTGGGCATCAATGTCTATGAGTTGACCGAGTCCTGCGCGTTCGTGATGAAGCGTCCGGCCGCCAGCCTCGACGACACCTACAACGACCTGCGCAACCTCGGCCGGATCTTCGACGTGCAGGATCGCGCCAATGCCCTGATCGCCCAGATGCAGGAGCAGGTGGCCCAGGTGCAACAGGACCTGCCCACGGACAAACCCCGGGTGTTCCTCTACGACAGCGGTGAAGACCGGGCCATGACCTCCGGCCGCCTGGGCATGCCCCAGGCGCTGATCGACGCCGCCGGCGGGCGCAACATCCTCGACGATGTCGAGGCCAGCTGGACCCGGGTCAACTGGGAGACCGTGGTGGAACGCAACCCGCAAGTGATCGTCATCGTCGACTACAGCGAAGTCACCGCCGAGCAGAAGCAGCGGTTCCTGCTGGACAACCCGGCGCTGCAAGGCGTCGACGCCATCAAGAACCAGCGCTTCATCGTCATCCCCTATGTGCAGGCCACCCCGGGCATCGACAACGTGCTGGCGGTGGAAACCCTGGCCAAGGGTTTCCACGGCGAATGACTACACGTCGCTACAGCTGGCTGCTTTTGACCCTCGCCGGCCTGCTCCTGGTCTCTTGCGTGCTGTCCCTGGGATTCGGCCCGGCGCGGGTGCCGGTGGACGTGGTGGGCCGGATCCTGCTGCACAAGACCCTGGGCCTGGGCGAGGTGGACTGGAGCCCCGGCCAGGAACATATCGTCTGGCTGATCCGCGTGCCGCGCATGCTCCTGGGCGCGCTGGTAGGCGCCGGGCTGGCGCTGATCGGCGCGGTGCTGCAAGCGGTGACCCGCAACCCGCTGGCCGACCCGCACCTGCTGGGCGTCACCTCCGGCGCCACCCTGGGGGCGGTGATCGTGGTCCTGCACGTGGGGCAGGTCATCGGCCTGCTGACCCTGCCCCTGGCCGCCTTCATCGGCGCCGTGGCGAGCATGATCCTGGTGCTGGGCATCGCCGCCCGCAGCGGTCGCCTGGACAGCGACCGCCTGCTGCTGTGCGGGGTGGCGGTGTCGTTCGTGATGATGGCGGTGGCCAACCTGCTGCTGTTCATGGGCGACCACCGGGCCAGTTCGGCGGTGATGTTCTGGATGCTCGGCGGCCTGGGCCTGGCGCGCTGGGAGCTGCTGGCGATTCCCGCGATCAGCGTGCTCCTCGGGTTGCTGTTGCTGCTGGGCATGGCCCGGCCATTGAACGCCCTGATGGCCGGCGAGCAGACCGCCGTGACCCTGGGCCTGAACGCACGCAACGTGCGCCTGAAGGTATTCCTGATCGCCTCGCTGATGACCGGGGTGCTGGTGTCCATCAGCGGTTCCATCGGCTTCGTCGGGCTGATGGTGCCGCACATCGCCCGGCGCCTGGTGGGTGCCGAACACCGTCGGCTGCTGCCGGCCTGCGTGCTGCTGGGCAGCCTGTTCCTGGTGTGGGTGGACGTTGCCGCGCGAACCCTGATCGCCCCCGAGGACCTGCCCATCGGCGTGGCCACCGCGGCCATCGGCGGCTTGTTCTTCATCGGCCTGATGCGCCGACGCTGAATCATGCACCCCAAGGGATCGCGGTCATCTAGAATGCCTGCTCTTCAATTCTCAGGATGAGTTCCATGTTGAAAACCCTGTGCCTGTCCCTGCTGGTGCTTGGATCCAGCTGCGCACTCGCGGACACCAAGGTCGACGTTTCGAAGATTTACGGCAAGATCCAGTTCGTCACTTCTTATCCCGACTACAAGGTAAAGATCGATGACTCCTGGCCGGACCTGAAAGTGCAGAAGGTCAGTCAGTGGCCAGACTCAACGGGTAAATGGCAGATCGTTGATCAATACCCCGACTACAAGATTCAAATGGTCGACTCCTACCCTGACTTCACGATTCGCTACGTGGACTCCTGGCCTGGAGTGAACTGAGCCTTGCATATCGGTGCTGCCATCCCACGGCAGCACCACAATGACGCACGCCCCCGCACCACCCTCCGCCCCGCGTCCCCTTCTAGTGCGCAGCACTCGCGCGAAACCGCTTTAAAACAGCACTTGGCCGCCCGAACCCTACTGGGCACAACCCTTGCAAAACACCCTTCACTCGTTCGCATCTACCTCTTAAAAATCCAAGAGTTCACGGAGATCGCACAATGAAGCGTCGTAGCTTGCTCAAGGCTTTCACCCTCTCGACCGCTCTTGCCACCCTGGGCCTGACCTGGACCGCCCAGGCCGCCGAGACCATCAAGGTGGGCATCCTGCATTCGCTGTCGGGCACCATGGCGATCTCCGAGACCTCGCTCAAGGACATGGCCCTGATGACCATCGACGAGATCAACGCCAAGGGCGGAGTCAACGGCAAGCAACTGGAAGCGGTGGTGGTGGACCCCGCCTCCAACTGGCCGCTGTTCGCCGAGAAGGGCCGGCAGTTGCTGAGCCAGGACAAGGTGGCGGTGGTGTTCGGCTGCTGGACCTCGGTCTCGCGCAAATCGGTGCTGCCGGTGTTCGAGGAGCTCAATGGCCTCTTGTTCTACCCGGTGCAATACGAGGGCGAGGAAATGTCGCCCAATGTCTTCTACACCGGTGCCGCCCCCAACCAGCAGGCGATCCCGGCGGTGGAATACCTGATGAGCGAAGACGGCGGCAGCGCCAAGCGCTTCTTCCTGCTGGGCACCGACTACGTCTACCCACGCACCACCAACAAGATCCTGCGTTCGTTCCTGCACGCCAAGGGCGTGGCCGACAAGGACATCGAAGAGGTCTACACCCCGTTCGGCCACAGCGACTACCAGACCATTGTCGCCAACATCAAGAAGTTCGCCGCCGGCGGCAAGACTGCGGTGATCTCCACGGTCAACGGCGACTCCAACGTGCCCTTCTACAAGGAGTTGGCCAACCAGGGCCTGAAGGCCACCGAGGTGCCGGTGGTGGCCTTCTCGGTGGGCGAGGAAGAACTGCGCGGCATCGACACCAAGCCACTGGTGGGCAACCTCGCCGCCTGGAACTACTTCGAGTCGGTGGATAACCCGGTGAACCAGAAATTCGTCGCCGCCTGGAAGGCCTACGCCAAGGCCAAGAACCTGCCGGGAGCCGACAAGGCGGTGACCAACGACCCGATGGAAGCCACCTACGTGGGCATCCACATGTGGGCCCAGGCCGTGGAGAAGGCCAAGTCCACCGATGTCGACAAGGTCCGCGAGGCCCTGGCCGGTCAGACTTTCGCCGCGCCTTCGGGCTACACCCTGACCATGGACCCGAGCAACCACCACCTGCACAAGCCGGTGATGATCGGCGAGATCCAGCCCGACGGTCAGTTCAACGTGGTCTGGCAGACCGAAGGCCCGGTCCGCGCCCAACCCTGGAGCCCCTACATCCCGGGCAACGACAAGAAGCCGGACTACGCGGTGAAGAGCAACTGAGCAGCGTATCCATTCCCCTGTAGGAGCGAGCGGGCGGCGATCCGATCTGCCCGCGATGGCGGTGTTCCTGCTGCCCCGCTCCTACAAGGTTCTCTGTTGTATCCAAGGACGTGACCATGTCGCTTTATCGCCTGCTCCTGGCTTGCTTGCTGTTGCTGCCAATCGCCGCCCATGCCGGTGACGCCGAAGACTTTGTCGCGGCCAATTCCAACCAGCAAGCGCAACTGCTGGAAGCCTGGGCCGCCCAGCCCGATCCGGCGCGCCTTGCCCTGCTCGGCAGCTTGCAACAAGGCCAACTGACGCTGGATGGCCAGGCCAGGCCCCTGCGCTTGAACAACCGCTTGCGCGGTTTGATCGACACCGCCCTGGCCAGCCACCAGCTGCTGGCCGCTGACCCCGGCACCCGCCTGGCCGGCGCCCGGCAATTGCAGAAAAGCGCTAAACCGGCGCAGTTGAAGTTCCTCGACACACGGCTGGCCGCCGAGCGGGACCCCGACGTGCACGACGCCCTGAGCCTGGCCCTGGCCAACCTGCAATTGGTGGACAGCAACCCGGCCGTACGCCTGGCCGCAGTGCGCCTGCTGGGCGAGACCGGCGAGCCACTGGCCCGTACCCGTCTCGAAGGCCTGCTGGAAGCGGGGGCGGAGAGCGACGCCGGTGTGCGCACTGCCGCGCAAACCAGCCTGGCCCAGGTCAAGCGCAAGCTGCTGGTGGGCGAGGTGCTCGGCCAGGCCTTCAGCGGCCTGTCCCTGGGTTCGATCCTGCTGCTGGCGGCCCTGGGCCTGGCGATCACCTTCGGTCTCCTGGGGGTGATCAACATGGCCCACGGCGAGATGCTGATGCTCGGCGCCTACGCCACCTACGTGGTGCAATCGCTGTTGCAGCGCTACCTGCCCCAGGCCATGGAGTACTACCCATTGCTGGCCCTGCCGGTAGCGTTCCTGGTCACCGCCGGCATCGGCATGGCCCTGGAGCGCACGGTGATCCGCCATCTCTATGGCCGCCCGCTGGAGACCCTGCTGGCGACCTGGGGCATCAGCCTGATCTTGATCCAGTTGGTGCGCCTGCTGTTCGGCGCGCAGAACGTCGAAGTCGCGAACCCGGCCTGGCTCTCCGGCGGTATCCAGGTACTGCCCAACCTGGTGCTGCCCTACAACCGCCTGGCAATCATCGGTTTCGCCCTGGCCGTGGTGCTGCTGACCTGGCTGCTGCTGAACCGGACCCGGCTGGGGCTGAACGTGCGCGCGGTGACCCAGAACCGCAACATGGCCGCCTGCTGCGGGGTGCCCACCGGCCGGGTGGACATGCTCGCCTTCGGCCTGGGCTCGGGCATCGCCGGCCTGGGTGGCGTGGCCCTGAGCCAGATCGGCAACGTCGGCCCGGAGCTGGGCCAGGGCTACATCATCGACTCGTTCCTGGTGGTGGTGGCAGGCGGCGTCGGGCAACTGGCCGGCAGCATCCTGGCGGCCTTCGGCCTGGGAATCGCCAACAAGATCCTCGAACCGGCGATCGGCGCCGTGCTGGGCAAGATCCTGATCCTGGGGTTGATCATCCTGTTCATCCAGAAACGTCCACAGGGGCTCTTTGCGTTGAAAGGACGGGTGATCGACTAGACAGCAAATGCTCACGCCCATTGACGAACGCGCCGTCGCCTCGCTGGCGGCGGCCCCGAGAAGGAACACCACTATGCTTGCCAACAGCCCTAGCGAAACCGTCCGTACCACCGTCGCGAGCACGCCGCGATGAACCAGCCACTGCTCATTACCGCCAGCCAGAAAGCCGGGCCCAGGGTCAGCATCGGTGTCGGCGTCCTGCTGCTCCTGGTGCTGCTGGCCCTGCCACTGCTGGCGCTGTTGCCGGCGGACAATCCACTGCATGTGTCGGCCTATACCCTGACCCTGGTGGGCAAGATCCTCTGCTACACCGTGGTCGCCCTGGCCCTGGACCTGGTCTGGGGTTATGCCGGGCTACTGTCCCTGGGGCATGGCCTGTTCTTCGCCCTGGGTGGCTACGCCATGGGCATGTACCTGATGCGCCAGGCCGCGGGCGACGGCCTGCCAGCGTTCATGACCTTCTTATCGTGGAGCGAGTTGCCCTGGTACTGGACCGGCACCGAGCACTTCCTCTGGGCCCTGTGCCTGGTGGTGCTGGCACCGGGGCTCTTGGCCCTGGTGTTCGGTTTCTTCGCCTTCCGCTCGCGAATCAAGGGCGTGTATTTCTCGATCATGACCCAGGCCCTGACCTTCGCCGCGATGCTGCTGTTCTTTCGCAACGAGACCGGTTTGGGCGGCAACAACGGCTTCACCAATTTCCGCAGCATCCTGGGCTTCGGCATCACCGAGCCCGGCACCCGGGCGGCGCTGTTCCTGGCCACGCTGGCGTTGCTGGTGGGCAGCCTGTACCTGGGCTGGCGCCTGTCGCGAAGCAAGTTCGGCCGGGTGCTGACGGCGCTGCGCGATGCCGAGAACCGCCTGATGTTCTGCGGCTACGATCCTCGCGGGTTCAAGCTTTTCGTCTGGGTCCTGAGTGCGGTGCTGTGCGGCCTGGCCGGGGCCCTGTACGTACCCCAGGTGGGCATCATCAACCCCAGCGAGATGTCCCCGACCAACTCCATCGAGGCCGCCGTCTGGGTCGCCCTGGGCGGACGCGGCACGCTGATCGGCCCGCTGCTCGGCGCTGGCCTGGTCAATGGCATGAAGAGCTGGTTCACCGTGGCCTTCCCGGAATACTGGCTGTTCTTCCTGGGCGTGCTGTTCATCGTGGTGACCCTGTACCTGCCCAAAGGTGTGATCGGCCTGCTGAAGAAAAGCAGCGAATCATGAGAATCACAGCAACGGTGGACTGCATGCTCGAACCCATTCTCGACAGCAACAAGGATGCCGGCAGCAGCCGCGATGCCATCGGTCTCGGCCAGGCCACGGGCAAGGACCTGGATACCCGCCATGGCACCATCCTGACCCTGGAGGACATCAGCGTCAGCTTCGATGGCTTCAAGGCCCTCAACGACCTGAACCTGTACATCGGCGTCGGCGAACTGCGCTGCATCATCGGCCCCAATGGCGCCGGCAAGACCACCCTGATGGACGTGATCACCGGCAAGACCCGCCCCACCCGGGGCAAGGCCTGGTTCGGCGAGACCCTGGACCTGACCCGCTTGAGCGAGGTGCAGATCGCCCAGGCCGGGATCGGCCGCAAATTCCAGAAGCCCACGGTGTTCGAGGCCCTGAGCGTGTTCGAAAACCTGGAACTGGCCTACCGCACCGACAAGTCGGTATGGGCCTGCCTCGGCGCGCGCCTGGGCAGCGAACAGCAAGATCGCATCGCCCAGGTGCTGGACACCATTCGCCTGGCCAGCTCGGCCCGACGCCCGGCCGGGTTGCTGTCCCACGGCCAGAAGCAGTTCCTGGAGATCGGCATGTTGCTGGTGCAGGAGCCGCAACTGCTGTTGCTCGACGAACCGGTGGCAGGCATGACCGACGCCGAGACCGAGTTCACCGCCGAGCTGTTCAAGGGCCTGGCCGGCCAGCACTCGCTGATGGTGGTGGAGCACGACATGGGCTTCGTCGGCGCGATCGCCGACCACGTCACCGTGCTACACCAAGGCAGCGTGCTGGCCGAAGGCTCCCTGGCACAGGTGCAGGAAAACGAGCGGGTGATCGAGGTCTATCTCGGGAGATAGGCGCACAAGCAAGCTTCAAGCTTCAAGCAAGAAGCCAAAGCCAAAGCCAAAGCCAAAGCCAAAGCCAAAGCCAAAGCCAAAGCCAAAGCCAAAGCCAAAGCCAAAACGTACACCGTCCCGCTCTTACTTGCAGCTTGCAGCTAACCGCTTGCATCTGCCGTTTTGCTACTGCCCGGAGGGCTTCCATGCTGCAAGTCGACAAGCTTCACCAGTACTACGGCGGTAGCCATATCCTGCGGGGCCTTTCGTTCGAGGCCAGGGTCGGCGAAGTCACTTGCCTGCTCGGCCGCAACGGGGTGGGCAAGACCACCTTGCTCAAATGCCTGATGGGCCTGCTGCCGGCCAGGGACGGTGCGGTTATCTGGGAAGGCCGGGCGATCACCGGCGACAAGCCGCACCAGCGGGTCCATGCCGGTATCGCCTACGTACCCCAGGGCCGGGAGATTTTCGCCCGCCTGAGTGTCGAGGAGAACCTGCTGATGGGGCTTTCACGCTTCGCGGCGCACGAAGCCCGGGAGGTGCCGGCCTTTATCTACGAACTGTTCCCGGTGCTGCAGCAGATGAAGCAACGCCGGGGCGGCGATCTTTCCGGCGGCCAGCAGCAACAACTGGCCATCGGCCGAGCGCTGGCCAGCCGCCCGCGCCTGCTGATCCTCGATGAACCCACCGAAGGCATCCAGCCGTCGGTGATCAAGGAGATCGGCGCGGTGATCCGCCAACTGGCGGCCCGGGGAGACATGGCGATCCTGCTGGTGGAGCAGTTCTATGATTTTGCCGCCGAACTGGCGGACCACTACCTGGTGATGTCCCGCGGGGAAATCATCCAGCAAGGCCGGGGTGAAAATATGCAGGCCGACGGTGTACGCGGCCTGGTTACGATCTAATCTGTAGCCTCCTAACAATATCGATTGCCCATGAACTCACCTGCCGCCAACGCCCTGTTCACCCCCAGCTGGCACGCCGAGCTGGAGCTGGCCTATGCCTGCTCGGGCAACGCCACGCGCCCGGTGCTGCGCCGCCACCAGGGCCCGCTGCGGGTGCAGAAGCACCTGTATGCCGAAGGCCCGCAGGTTTGCCAGCACATCATCGTCCACCCCCCGGGCGGCATTGCCGGCGGCGACCGCCTGGCCATCCGCGTCCGGGTGGATAGCGGCGCCTGGGCCCAGTTGACCAGCCCCGGGGCGGCCAAGTGGTACCGTGCCAACAGCCCTGCCAGCCAGGTCCTGGAACTTGCAGTGGCAAAAGGCGCGACCCTGGAATGGCTGCCCCAGGAAACCATTGTGTTCAGCGCGGCCCAGGCCGAACTGACCACCCGTATCGAACTGCACGGTGATGCCCGGTTGTTCTACTGGGACGTCGTCGCCCTCGGACGCCCGGCCAGCGGCGAGCGCTTCGCCCAGGGGCATTTGCGCGCCCATCTGGACATCCACCGCGATGGCCGGCCGCTGTGGCACGAACGCCAACACATCCTGGGGGACGATGGCTTGCTGGAATCGCCCATTGGCCTGGATGGCCAGCCGGTATTCGCCACGTTGCTGGCCACCGGTGAAATCGACAGTGAACTGCTGGAGCGCTGTCGCGCCCTGGAACACCCGGTGCGCGGCGACCTGACCCAATTGCCCGGCCTGGTGCTGGCCCGCTGCCTGGCCAGCGAGGCCCTGCAGGCCAGGGCCTGGCTGATCGACCTATGGCACTTGCTACGCCCCGCCCTGCTGGGGCGCGCAGCGGTGCCGCCGAGGATCTGGACCACATGACCCGTCTGCTTTTTTCAAACTGCCCAACCACGGACTACCCACGATGGACCTGACCCCACGCGAAAAAGACAAGCTGTTGATCTTCACCGCCGGCCTGGTGGCCGAGCGGCGCCTGGCCCGTGGCCTCAAGCTCAACTATCCGGAGGCCATGGCCTACATTTCCGCCGCCCTGCTCGAAGGCGCCCGTGACGGCCAGAGCGTGGCCGAACTGATGCACTACGGCACGACCCTGCTCAGCCGCGAGCAGGTGATGGAAGGCATCCCGGAAATGATCCCGGACATCCAGGTGGAGGCCACCTTTGCCGACGGCACCAAGCTGGTCACCGTCCACCAACCCATCGCCTGAGGCTGGCGCATGACTTATCAGATCCGCGACGCAGTACACGCCGACCTGCCGGCGATCCGTGACATCTACAACGACGCCGTGCTCAATACCACGGCGATCTGGAACGACAACCCGGTGGACCTGGGCAACCGCCAGGCCTGGTTCAGCGCCCGCCAGGCCCAGGGCTATCCGATCCTGGTGGTCGTCGACCCCGAGGGGCAAGTGCTCGGCTACGCTTCCTTTGGCGACTGGCGCCCCTTCGATGGCTTTGCCCGCACCGTCGAACACTCGGTCTATGTACGCAGCGACCAGCGCGGCAATGGCCTGGGTCCACAATTGATGGAAGTGCTGCTCGAACGAGCCCGCGCCTGCCACAAACACGTGATGGTGGCCGCCATCGAAAGCGGCAACGGCGCCTCGATCCGCCTGCATCAACGCCTGGGGTTCGTCACCACCGGGCAGATGCCCCAGGTGGGCACCAAGTTCGGGCGCTGGCTGGACTTGACCTTCATGCAACTGATGCTCAACCCCGGGGCGCAACCACCGGCTCCGCACAAGGAGTGACACTTCGATGAACGCCGCCCAACTGCGACGGGTCCATGTAGAGAGCTTTGCCCACTACCGCCAGGGCTTGATCGACCTATTGTTCGATTCGGTGCACCACGGCGCCTCCATTGGCTTCATGGCCGACCTGGACGACAGCCAGGCCCAGGCCTATATCGCCAGCGTGCAGGCCGGCGTCGAGGACGGCAGCCTGTTGCTGTGGGTGGTGGTCGATGAGGAAAAGGTCCTGGCCAGCGTGCAACTGGCGCTGTGCATGAAGGCCAACGGGCGTAACCGCGCCGAGGTGCAAAAGCTCCAGGTGCTGCACAGTGCCCGGCGCCGGGGCCTGGGCCAGCAATTGATGAACGTCCTGGAGCAGGCCGCGCACCATCTCAAGCGTGGCCTACTGTACCTGGATACCGAGGCGGGCTCGCCCGCCGAAGAGTTCTACCGGGCCCTGGGCTACACCCGGGTCGGTGAATTGCCCAACTACTGCCAGGGCCCGGACGGCCGCTACAGCCCCACCGCCATCTACTTCAAGACCCTGGAGCAACCCCAATGATCCCCGGCCAGTACCAGATCCAGCCCGGCGACATCGAACTCAATGCCGGACGCCGTACCCTGACCCTGAGCGTGGCCAACAGCGGCGACCGGCCGATCCAGGTCGGTTCCCACTATCACTTTTTCGAAACCAACGACGCCCTGGTCTTCGACCGTGCCGCCAGCCGCGGCATGCGCCTGAACATCGCGGCCGGCACCGCGGTGCGCTTCGAACCGGGGCAGACCCGGGAAGTCGAGCTTGTCGATCTGGCTGGGTTGCGGCGAATTTACGGGTTCGCGGGACGAATCATGGGCGATCTTTAAAGATCAGCCTCAAGCTGCGAGCCACAAGCTGCAAGAAAGAGCAGTGCGGTGGCTCTGGGCGGCTTTCTTTTACTTGTAGCTTGCAGCTTATGGCTTGCAGCTCTGTTCCGAGGAACGAGGAATGCGCATTTCCCGCGAGGCTTATGCCGACATGTTCGGCCCCACGGTGGGCGACAAGGTCCGACTGGCCGATACCGAGCTGTGGATCGAGGTAGAGAAGGACTTCACCACCTACGGTGAAGAAGTGAAGTTCGGCGGCGGCAAGGTGATCCGCGACGGCATGGGCCAGGGCCAGTTGCTGGCGGCCGAGGTGGTGGACACCCTGATCACCAACGCCCTGATCATCGACCACTGGGGCATCGTCAAGGCCGACGTCGGCTTGAAGGATGGGCGTATCGCGGCCATCGGCAAGGCCGGCAACCCGGATATCCAGCCCGACGTGACCATCGCCATTGGCGCCAGCACCGAGGTGATCGCCGGCGAAGGCATGCTGCTCACCGCTGGCGGCATCGATACCCATATCCACTTCATCTGCCCGCAACAGATCGAAGAAGCGCTGATGAGCGGCGTCACCACCATGATCGGCGGCGGCACCGGGCCCGCCACCGGGACCAACGCCACCACCTGCACCCCAGGCCCCTGGCACATGGCGCGCATGCTCCAGGCTGCCGACGCCTTCCCCATGAACATCGGCTTCACCGGCAAGGGCAACGCCAGCCTGCCGGGACCGCTGGTGGAACAGGTACGAGCCGGGGCCATCGGCCTCAAGCTGCACGAAGACTGGGGCAGCACCCCGGCCAGCATCGACAACTGCCTGAGCGTGGCCGACGAATACGATGTGCAAGTGGCGATCCACACCGACACCCTGAACGAGTCGGGCTTCGTCGAGACCACCCTCGGTGCGTTCAAGGGTCGCACCATCCATACCTACCACACCGAAGGTGCCGGTGGCGGTCATGCGCCGGACATCATCAAGGCCTGCGGCTTTTCCAACGTGCTGCCCAGCTCCACCAACCCGACCCGGCCCTTCACTCGCAACACCATCGACGAACACCTGGACATGCTCATGGTCTGCCATCACCTGGACCCGAGCATCGCCGAGGACGTGGCCTTTGCCGAAAGCCGTATCCGCCGAGAGACCATCGCCGCCGAAGACATCCTCCACGACCTGGGGGCGTTCTCGATGATCAGCTCCGACAGCCAGGCCATGGGCCGGGTCGGCGAAGTGCTGACCCGCACCTGGCAGACCGCCGACAAGATGCTGCGCCAACGCGGGCCATTGCCGGGGGACGGACCGGGCAACAGCAACTTCCGGGTCAAGCGCTACATCGCCAAGTACACCATCAACCCGGCCATCACCCACGGCATCAGCCATGAGGTGGGTTCCATCGAAGTGGGCAAGTGGGCGGACCTGGTGCTCTGGCGCCCGGCGTTCTTCGGGGTCAAGCCGAGCCTGATCCTCAAGGGCGGAGCCATCGCCGCCAGCCTGATGGGCGATGCCAACGCCTCGATCCCGACTCCCCAGCCGGTGCACTACCGGCCGATGTTCGCCAGCTTCGCCGGCAGCCGCCATGCCACCAGCCTGACCTTCATCAGCCAGGCGGCGCTGGACGCCGGGGTGCCGGAGCAGTTGGGGTTGAAGAAGCGCATCGCGGTGGCCAAGGGCTGTCGCAGCGTGCGCAAGGGCGACCTGATCCACAACGACTACCTGCCGAACATCGAGGTCGATCCACAGACCTACCAGGTCAAGGCCGATGGCGTGCTGCTGTGGTGCGAACCGGCGGATGTACTGCCCATGGCCCAGCGCTACTTCCTGTTCTAGCCGCTGTCGGGCGCAGCGCCCGCATAAGGAGGATTTACGAGGATCGGAACTGTACGCAACGCCCGCACTTGCGCCGAATCGACGAGGACTGCGTCCTGGGTCGCCGCTTCGCTGGCGCTCAGCAGCGGCGACAACATTCGGCAGATACGGCCGGGGCCGGTCAATCCACCAGCAGGCGGCCCAGGCGTTGCCTGAGCATCTGGTTTTCGGAGCGCAGTTGCTGCACTTCGTCGAGCAGGTCCAGCGCCAGGGCCACGCCTTCCCACTCCAGGTCCAGCTCGCGGTGCAACTTCGCCGCGCGCTTGGCCAATGACAATTCCTGATCGTTGAATCGCCACTCCCTGGGCGCCCGCCCCTGAGGTTCGAGGATGCCGTGTTCGACGATTTCGATCACGTAGGCCGCCGACAGGTCGGCCACTTCACAGAATTCTTCCATGTCCAGCTGAACGATCAGGGTGCTCATGGTCAGCGCCTCCTAGTGTCGAATCAGAAATGTTCCCGTGGGTCGAACGCCGCCTTCTTCGCCAACTCCTGCCACAAGGCCTTGGCCTCGTCGCTGGTGTGCTTGGGCATCACCGCCTTGAGCTGCACGAACAGGTAGCCGCGCTGGCCGGCCTTGTTCAGCAGGCCATGGCCCTTGGCGCGCATGCGCTGGCCGTTCTGGCTGCCGGCAGGCACCTTGAGATTGATCTTGCCGGTCAGGGTCGGCACCGCGACCTCAGTGCCCAGCGCCAGCTCCCAGGGTGCCAGCGGCAGGGTAATGATCAGGTTCTCGCCCTCGACATCGAATTTCGGATGGGGCGCGAAACGAATGGTCAGGTACAAGTCACCATTGGCACCGCCACCAACCCCTGGAGCCCCCTGGCCCTTGAGGCGGATACGCTCGCCATCGGTGACCCCGGCCGGAATCTTCACGTTCAGGCTCTTGCTGGTATTGCTCACATGTTGGCCGGACGCGTTGTACTGTGGCACCTGGAAACTGATCTTCTTGGACTCGGTCGAGAGGGTTTCTTCGAGAAAGATCGGCAGTTCCATTTCCACATCCTGTCCGCGACGGCCGCTGCTGCGACGCTGTTCCGGGCCGCCGAATCCTGGCCCCCGGTTACCAAAGATCGAACTGAAGAAGTCCGAGAAATCCCCACCGCCACCGCCGCCGAAACCACCACGGCTCTGCCAGCCCGGCGGCCCCTGGAACGGCTGGCCATGCTGGCCATACTTGCGCAGGTCGTCGTACTCGGCGCGCTTGTCGGCGCTCTTGAGCGCTTCGTAGGCTTCCGAGGCGTCCTTGAACTTGGCCTCGGCATCCTTTTCCTTACTGACGTCGGGGTGGTATTTGCGCGCCAGCTTGCGATAGGCGGCCTTGATCGCCTTGTCGTCCGCTGTCGGCTCCACGCCGAGAATCTTGTAATAGTCTTTGAAGTCCATCGAGGGAATCACCATCCGTTATCGAAGTCGCGCGGCGTGCAGCACAGCTGGCCCGGTCTGGCAGCATGAGAATCGACCCGTCTCGATTCTCTGACTGAACGGCGCATCAGAAGTTTATCGGCAGCCGCCGGCGGATCTTGCGACTCCTTGTGGCTACCAGGCTCATGCCAGCAAGTTTGGGGGTCAAGGATAGTCTTTCAAGGCAGCCCCGGGGGCGAATTAGCAGATATCCGGCCTTTGCAACGGCGGGCGACTGGCGTACGCTGCGCGGCCGTTTTTTTGACCGGAACTGGAAAGACATGAACAACGCCTCCCCGGCCCGCGGCTGCGGCATCGACTTCGGCACCTCCAACTCCACCGTCGGCTGGCTGCGCCCCGGGCAGGAGACGCTGATCGCCCTGGAGGACGACAAGATCACCCTGCCGTCGGTGGTGTTCTTCAACATCGAGGAACGTCGTCCGGTCTATGGCCGCCTGGCGCTGCACGAGTACCTGGAAGGCTACGAAGGCCGCCTGATGCGCTCGCTGAAAAGCCTGCTGGGCTCCAAGCTGATTAAGCACGACACCAGCGTGCTGGGCACGGCCATGCCGTTCAAGGATCTCCTGGGACTGTTCATCGGCCAGCTCAAGAGCCGCGCCGAAGCCACCGCCGGTCGGGAATTCACCGAAGTGGTGCTGGGCCGCCCGGTGTTCTTCGTCGATGACGATGCCGCCGCCGACCAGGAAGCCGAAGACACCCTGGTGGAAGTGGCACGCAAGATCGGCTTCAAGGACGTGTCCTTCCAGTACGAACCCATCGCCGCGGCCTTCGACTACGAGTCCAGCATCGAGCGCGAGGAGCTGGTGCTGATCGTCGACATCGGCGGTGGTACCTCGGACTTCTCCCTGGTGCGCCTGTCCCCCGAGCGCCGTGGCGTCGACAACCGCCACGACGACATCCTCGCCACCGGCGGCGTGCATGTGGGCGGTACCGACTTCGACAAGCAACTGTCCCTGGCCGGGGTGATGCCGTTGTTCGGTTATGGCAGCCGCATGAAAAGCGGCGCCTACATGCCCACCAGCCACCACATGAACCTGGCGACCTGGCACACCATCAACTCGGTGTATTCGCAAAAGTCGCAGCTGGCCTTGGGCAGCATGCGCTATGACATCGAGGACACTGGCGGCATCGACCGGCTGTTCAAGCTGATCGAGCAGCGCGCCGGCCACTGGCTGGCCATGGAAGTGGAAGAAACCAAGATCCAGCTGACCCACGCCGACAACCGCCTGGTGCCCCTGGACCGCATCGAGCGCGACCTGAGCGTCGACCTGACCCGGGCCCTGTTCGAATCGTCCATCGACAACCTGCTGGAGCGCATCCGCACCAGCGTCACCCAGCTGCTCGGCGATGCCAATGTCAGCGTGGGCCAGGTCGACACGGTGTTCTTCACCGGTGGTTCCAGCGGTATTCCAGCCCTGCGCCAGAGCGTGGCGGCCATGCTACCCAATGCCCGGCATGTGGAAGGCAACATCTTCGGCAGCATCGGCAGCGGCCTGGCGATCGAGGCCAGGAAGCGCTACGGGTAAAAGCAGCGGCAAGCTTCAAGCCGCAAGCCACAAGTAGAAGCAGGAGCGGATCGGCTTTAGCTTGCAACTTGAAGCTTGCGGCTTGTGGCTGCCGTCCTAAACCAGGCCCACCTGCTTCAATTCGCTTTTCAGGTAGGCGTAGTAGATCGGCCCTGCCACCACCCCCGGCAGGCCGAACGCCGCTTCGAACACCAGCATCGCCAGCAGCAGCTCCCAGGACTTGGCGCTGATCTGCCCACCGACGATCCGTGCGTTGAGGAAGTATTCCAACTTGTGGATCACGATCAGGTAGCCCAGGGCCGCCACCGCCACCCAGATCGACAGCGACAGCCCGACGATGGTGATCAGGGTGTTGGAGATCAGGTTGCCGATCACCGGCAGCAGCCCCAGCAGGAAGGTCAGCACGATCAGGGTCTTGGTCAGCGGCAGCTTGACCCCGAACATCGGCAGCACCAGGGCCAGGAAGATCCCGGTGAAGAAGGTGTTGAGCAGGGAAATCTTGATCTGCGCGAAGACGATGTTGCGAAACGCCTGGACCAACAGGTGCAGGCGGTCGAACAGGGCCGCCGCCAGGGGCTTGCGCTTGGTCAGGTCGGGGATGCGCTGCAAGGCGATGATCGCCCCCAGCACCATGCCGATCAGCAGCGTCACGAACATGTGCGCGGCGTCCTTGCCCACCAGTTGCAACTCGCTCAGGTGCTTGCTGGCCCAGGCGCCGATGGCCGCCTGGAACTCGGCAGCGCTGGCCGGCAGGTAGGAGTCGAGGAATGGCGGCAGTTGGCCCCGGGCCTTGTCCACCACCAGCATGAACTTGCCCAGCGAAGCACCGGGATTCTCCGCCTCATGCAACAGGAAACTGATGGCTCCGGCGAACAGCAGGGTCAGCAGGCTGACCACCAGGGTGCCGAGCAGGGCCACCGCCAGCCAACGCGCGCGCCGGCCCTCGATCAGCCGCTGCAGTTGCGGGGTCAGCATGTTCACCAGTTCGAACACCAGCAGGCCCGCCAGCAGGCTGGGCAACAGCCGCAACGGCAGGGCCAGCAACAGGCCGCCAAAGATAATGATCCAACTGATGAACAACAGGTGACGCTGTGAAAACGCTGGCATATAGCCTCAAGACAAACAGCGGGAAAAGATCGGCAGTCTGCCAGCCTTCCCCCCTCAGGAATAGTGGCAAGCACCCCAGGGGCAAGGGCTGCATGGGTACTAGAGTGATGTGGCAGGCGAAGGTTCAGTCGGCTTGGCCAGGGGCGGTGGGTACCTGGGCAGCGCCATGGACGAGGGTCCTGCCAGCCTTCACGGGAGGGCCGCGCAGTGCGTATACGGACCTGTCCAGGTCGGCATGCGTTCATGCCCGTGAACGACAGGCAACGGACGACCGCCCTGTCGAACAGGGGCCAGGGGCGAAGCCATTGCTCGGCACCCTGCCCCTATCGATCCGTGCTTACTTTTTCTTCAGGCAATCGCTCATGAACGCCTTGCGCGCATCACCCTTGAGCGTCTTGGCCGTGGCGTCGGCGTTGCAGGTCTTCATTCTTTCCTGAGGCGTGGAAGGCGTCGCGGCAGCGGCCGGGGCAGCCTTGAGGCAGGTGCTCATGAAGGCCTTGCGCTCGTCGCCCTTGAGGCTCTTGGTCGTGGCCTCGGCATTGCAGGTGGTCATCTTGTTCTGCTGGGCGGTGGCGGCAAAACCCTGGGAGCAGAGCAGCAGGCCGACCATCAGCAAAGGAATACGCAGCATCTTCATGGAGTTTTCTCCTTGTCACCGCACCGAAGGGCACGGCCTCCAGCGCAGTGTAGACAAAGCCTGTTACACCTTCACCTGTTCTGCAGGCCGGCCCGACGGTACTGCTCGGGAGTGCAACCGGCCTGGCGCTGGAACATGGCGATGAACGCCGAGGCCGTGCTGTAGCCCATGTCGAAGGCAATCTCCTGGACACTGCGCGTACTCTCCAGGGCCTGGATCGAGGCGAGGAAGCGCTGGCGCTGGCGCCATTGCCCAAAACTCATGCCCAACTCGCGGACGAACTGCCGGGCCAGGGTTCGCTCGCTGACATGGGCCTGTTGCGCCCAGTGGGCCAGGGGTTGGTCGTTGCCGGGCTCGGCCTGCAGCGCCTGGAGCACCCGCAGCAGGTCGGGGCTGCTGGCGTAGGGCAGGTAGCAGGTATGCACCGGGGCCTGGCGCAACTGGTCCAGCAGCACCTGGGCCAGGCGCTGGTCGGCTTCGCCCTCGGGGATCTGTACATCCCGCGCGGCGAAGTCCTTGAGGATCGCCTTGAGAATCTCGCTGATGCTCAGGGTACAGCCCTGTTGTGGCAGATCGCGGCACAGCTCCGGCGCCAGCAGTACCGCCCGGTAGTTGATCGGCTGGCTGGTGTAGAAACTGTGGGCGGTGTGCGGCGGTACCCAGACGGCGTACTGCGGCGGCGACATGAAGCGCCGGCCGGCGATCTCCATGTGCATCACACCGTGGGCCGAGTATTCCAGGCAACCCCAGGGATGACGGTGCTCCAGGGCGTGGCTGTGGGCGGCGAAGTCGGCATAGCGGAAATACACCGGCGCGGGCAGGCCGTGGAAATCCAGCAGGTCGATGTGTTTTTTACTCATGCTGTCCGGATGCAGGGGCGGGTTGTCCGGTTCGCAGTATAGGCCTTGATCCGGACAAGAGGATAATCAGCCCTCACCAACTTCCTGGCTGTTCCCATGCAATACGCTTATCCATTACTGGCCGTCTTCATCTGGGCCGGCAATACCGTCATCAACAAACTCGCCGTAGGCGCGATCTTTCCAGCGGAGATCGGTTTCTACCGCTGGCTGCTGGCGGGCCTGCTGTTCACCCCCTTCATGCTCGGGCCGCTGCGCCGCCACTGGTCGGTGATCCGTCCCAATCTGGGGCGAATTTTCGTTCTCGGGGTGCTGGGCATGGCGGTGTATCAGAGCCTGGCCTACTTCGCCGCAGCCCTGACCTCGGCCACCAACATGGGCATCATCCTTTCGCTGATGCCGCTGATGTCCCTGGCCATGGCCATTGCTGCCCTGGGCCAGCGCCTGACTGCCGGAGCCCTGGTGGGAGCGGTACTGTCCTTCGCCGGCGTGCTGGTGGTGGTGTCGTCCGGCAGCCTGGCCACGCTGTTGCAACACGGGCTCAACCTGGGGGACGCGATGATGCTGGTCGCTACCCTGGCCTATGCGGTCTACAGCACCCTGCTGAAGAAATGGCAGTTGCGCCTGCCGCCCCTGCTGCTGTTGTACCTGCAGGTACTGGTGGCCGTGCTGGTACTGCTGCCGCTGTTCCTGGCATCGCCGAAGGCAGGCCTGACTGCGCAGAACATTCCGCTGGTGCTCTATGCCTGCCTGCTGGCCTCGGTGCTCGCGCCACTGGCCTGGATGCAGGCGGTGGTGCGCCTGGGACCGAGCCGGACCACGCTGTTCTTCAACCTGCTGCCCTTGATCACCGCATTGATCGCCGCCGTGGTACTGCACGAGCAGTTGGCCTGGTTCCACCTGGTGGGAGGGGTCCTGACCCTGGGCGGGGTGCTGCTGTCGGAGCGCTGGACCCAGGTACTGGGGCGGCGAGCGTGCGAGGCCTGAAGCACCTGCGCAACCACTCAGAGCCCGGCAGCCTTGAGGCGCCGGGCGTGCTCGACGAACAGGCGGATCGGTTCGGCACCTTTGCCCACCAGCCCCAGGGATTGGTTGACGATGTCGAAGTGATCCAACGGGTAGTCGTCGCCGATCACCAGGCCCAGGTGCGAGCTGTAGCGCCCGACCATGCCATCGCACTGCCCGGCCTCACGCACGAAGGTCCGAGCGAACAGGCGACAACTGCGGCTGGAGCCGTCGAGCAGGTTCCAACCGCGATTGGTCCTCCCCGGTTGCAGGGTGCCGGACCAGGAGTAGTAGCGCACACCATCCACTTCCGCGGCCCCCTGGCCGCCCCAGGCCGGCGGCAGGCCCTGGGGATACTGGCGGTTGAACAGCGCCACGCCCTCGCTTGTCAGCGACTGGTGCGAGGCATGGATGTCCGCTGGCAGCTTCGGTCCGCGATAGCCGGTCTCAAGCAGCGTCATCAGCGCCGATAGCCCTCGCAACAACCTGCTCAGCATGCGCCCGCGCAGGCTATGGGCAGGCGAGTGCCGCTGCAGATAATCCGCCAGTTCGGAGCCATGATTGGGGCCGGCCACCGAAGTCACCGAGGCCACCCACTGCGGCTGCCTGGCCGCTGCGTAGCGAGCGGTGAGCGCCCCCTGGCTATGGCCGATCAGGTTGACCCGTGAAGCACCGGTCCGCGCCATGATCTGCTGGATCTGCAACAACAATTGTTCGCCGCGCACTTCACTTGAATTGAGCGGCGAAACCTGCACCGCAAAGACCTGGGCGCCACCACCGCGCAACGCCGGAATGATCCCGTACCAGTAGGGGTACAGCAGCAAGCGGACAAATCCGAGCATGCCGGGCACCAGGACCAGGGGATAACGCGTGGCAAGCTCTTGGGACATGCGGAACATCCTTGTACAGGGCGATGGGCCAGGCTGAAAACTAGACCATAACCAAGGCCGCCGTCAGTCCTTGTGACAGTCCGGCGACGGCGATATGACAAGGACTGGCCTACTTGAGCCCGATCACCCCGGCCACAATCAAAGCCACCGACACCAGCTTGACCGTCGACAGGCTCTCTCCCAGCAGCAAGCACCCCAACAGCACCGTGCCCAGGGAGCCGATGGCGGTCCAGATCGGGTAAGCCACGCTGACCGGCAGCTCACGCATGGCCAGGGTCAGGAAGTAGATGCCGGCGATGGCCGCCACCACCGTCACCACCGAAGGCCAGGGCCGGGTAAAACCCTCGGCGTACTTCATGCCCATGGCGAAGGTGACTTCGAAGGCCGCGGCCAATAACAGGAATACCCAGGCCATGGTCTCTCCTCAGAAGTGCCGGGCCAGGGCCAGCAACTGCTGCTGGGCCTCGGCGCAGGATTGCTGGAAACGCTCGGGCAGCGACTCCTCGCCTTCGGCGGCGATCACCGTGACATCCTCGATGCCAATGAAGCCCAGGGCCGTGCGCAGCCAGCGGTCGGCGTGGTTCATCGCTTCGTGCTCGCCTCCCGGCCCAAAGCCACCACCGCCACGGCTGGTGATGACCAGCACCTTCTTGCCGTGTACCAGCGGCTGATAATGGGCCACGCCGTTGTCCAGCTGGGTGTTGAAGGTCAGCCCCAGGCGCACGATGTGGTCGACCCAGGCCTTGATGCCGCTGGGAACGCTGAAGTTATGCATCGGAGCCGAGATCACCAGCCGCTGGTGGCCGAGCAACTCGTCCACCAGTTCGTCGCTCAAGGCCAGGTCGGCCTGCATCGACAGCGGGCGGGCCTCGGGCTGTGGATAAAACGCCGCCGCAATGAATGCCTCGCTGACATGGGGCAACGACCCGCGCCCGACTTCACGACGGGTCAATTGGCCTTGGGGGTTGGCGCGCTGCCAGGCCCCCAGGAAGGTGTCGGCCAAGCGCCGGCTATGGGAACGCTCCCCCCGCGGACTGCCATGAATTGCAAGAACTTTACTCATCTGACCTCTCTCCTGGCGAATAACCTAGGCGGCCTTGATACCGCCTCTGTTTCGCGCTAAAGCTAGGGCCAGCACACAGTCTCAACAAACGAATTTAAGTTGATATAGATGAATTCATATCATCCATGGAGCGTCCCATGTTTGCCCATCTGCCCCTGACCTCGCTGCGTACCTTCGAGTCCGCCGCGCGCTTGTCGAGCTTCAAGGAGGCCGCCGATGACCTGTCGGTGACGCCCACGGCGGTGTCCCATCAGATCCGCAGCCTAGAACACTGGCTGGGCGTACCGCTGTTCGAGCGCCTGCCACGCCAGGTACGCCTGACGGCGGCCGGCGAGCGCCTGTTCCATAGCCTGCACAGCGCCCTGCTGGACGTGGCGCAAAGTGTCGACACGCTGCGCCCCAAGCCCGACAACGCACAGTTGACGGTATCCACCACTGCGGCGTTTGCCGCCCTGTGGCTGGTCCCGCGCCTGGGGCATTTCTACGCCCAGCACCCCGGTATCAACCTGCGCCTGGATACCCAGTGCGAAGTGGTGGACCTGCAGCAGGACGCCAGCATCGACGTGGCGATCCGCTACAGCCTGGACGGCTACCTGAACCTTCATGGCCTGTGCCTGTTCGACGAACGCTTCGCGGTCTATGGCGCGCCACAACAGGTCGCCCTGGCCCGGCACGAGCGGCCGACCCTGATCAGCGTGCACTGGCGCAACTCCACGCTGTATGCCGATGGCTGGCAGGCCTGGTGTGCCCAGGCCGGGGAAAACTGGTTCGACGAACAGTCGCTGGTGCGCTCCTATGACGAGGAGCAGTACGCCCTGCAGGCCGCCATCGCTGGCCAGGGCCTGGTACTGGCGAGCAACATCCTGGTATCGCAAAGCGTCGCCAGTGGCCTGTTGCAGGCCTACCGGCCAGAAATCCAGGTCGGTGGCGCCGGCTACAGCGCTCTGTGCGTCCCCGGACGCGAACGCCACCCGCCGGTACGAGCGTTCCTCCACTGGTTGCAGCACCAAGCGCTGCATGCCGGACACCCGCCGCTGGCACGCAGTTGAGCCCATCCCCTTGCCCGCCGGCAGATCCGATAAAACTTTTTACCGCGCCCGCCACTCACACCCTAGGTAGCGACCAGGCCACCAGAGCCTGGCGCAAAACGGATCAGCCCCCAGGAGATCGAGATGAGCGAGATGCATTTGTCCGATGTGAATACCTTGCGCAAACGGGCGCGCAGCCATGTGGAAAACGGCGCCGTGACCGAGGGCTACAACGCCGATCGCGAAGAGATACTGCGCCTGCTCAATGAGTCGCTGGCCACCGAGCTGGTCTGCGTCTTGCGCTACAAGCGCCATCACTTCATGGCCAACGGCCTCAAGGCCAGCGTGGCGGCCAGTGAATTCCTCGAACATGCGACCCAGGAAGCTGAGCACGCCGACAAGCTGGCCGAGCGCATCGTCCAGCTCGGTGGCGCGCCGGAGTTCGACCCCGACCTGCTGTCCCGCCACTCCCACGCCCAGTACGTGGCGGGCAACACCCTCAAGGAAATGGTCTACGAGGACCTGGTGGCCGAGCGGATCGCCATCGACAGCTACCGCGAGATCATCCAGTACATCGGGGACAAGGACCCCACCACCCGCCGCTTGTTCGAGGAGATCCTGGCCCAGGAAGAAGAGCACGCCGACGACATGGCGGATATCCTCCAGGACCTGTAGGCCCTCCCCGCCCCTGCCAGCGCCAGCAGCAGGGGCGGGAGGCTCATCCCCGGCCTACTTGCTCGGTTTGACCGTGGCCGGGGCCTTGCCCGAACGCATTTGTTGCAACAGCGGCGCGCACTGGTTGGGCTCGTCGTTGCTTGGCGCCACCAGGGCCAGCAGCCCCGCCGCCGGGCCCGCGATCACCCCCAGCGCCACCATCCCCGCACCACGCAATACCAATGGCACGGCCTTGACCCCGGCGCTGGGCTTGATGAACTTGCCCTGGACATAGAGCGGCGAACGCAGGGAGAACAGGCGCAGCCCCTTGGATTCGGGGGTAATGGTCAGGTCCAGTTGCTCGGTGGCCATGTTGGCGGTGCCATCGATGTAGATGATGGCGTTCTCGGTATCGAAGACGAACAGCCGCGAGGTGGCCAGGCCGGTCTTGATGCCAAAGTCGGCAGCGGCACAATTGATCTTCACTTCCTTGTCGCCAAACAGCTTGCCAACCACATAGTTGCCGACGTTGAGCCCGGCGATCTCCATCAGGCTGCGGCTGATGGCGCCATCGTTGATCAGCATCTTCAGGTCGCCATTGGCACTGCCCAGCAGGGCCGCCACCGAGTTGCCGCGCCCGGCGATATCGGCGTCGCCGTTGAGTTCGCCGAAGCTGGTCTTCATGGGTTCGAAGGTGGGGAACAACTGCTTGAGCTTGAAGTTGCGAGCCGTCAACCGAGCCCGCCCCTCCAGCGGGGTGGCATGGCCGTTGAGTCGTATCTGGGCATCGAGCTTGCCACCGGCGACACCGAAGCGCAGGGGTTCGAGGCTGAGCTGGCCGTCATTGAGCACCAGGTGCGTGTAGAGGTCGGTGAAGGGCAGTTCGGCGCTGTGGACGATACGCTTGCCGGTGAATTCCACATCGGCGTCCATATCGCGCCAGCGCTCGGTACGGAACTCCTCGACCGGCAACACCCTGTCCGTCGGCTGCTTGCTTTCGCCTCCCCGGGCCTTCTGCTTGGCATTGGAGTCGGCACCGATCAGCGGAGCCAGGTCACTGAACAACAGTTGATTGGAAACCAGTGCACCACTGAGCTTGGGCCGCGGCTGGCTGGCCACGTAGGCCAGGCTGCCGTGGATGTCGCTCTCACCGATCTTGCCGTTGAAATCCTTGTAGCTGAAGGCCGCACCTGCCGGGTCGTGCAGTTTGGCGGTCAGGCGCCCATCGGTGGAGTACGGCGGCGAATCGGGCAAGGTCACCCCAGTCAACGGATAAAGGTTGCCCAGGCTGGAGCCTACCAACTTCAGGCGCAGGTCCAGGGCGCCGAGATTCAAGGGATCGGTCAGGCTGCCGCGCAGCTCGATGCGTGAATCACCGATCTGCGCCTGGGCCTGGAGCGGGAAGGGCTTGCTGGCATCCTTGAGCGCCAGCAGGCCACCGATCTTGCCGCTGCCAGCGAGCTTCTGCCCGTGGTACTGGCCCTTGACCTTGAGGGCAAAGGCATAGGCCTGGGGTTCCCCTCCTTGCTCGGCCACTCGCTTGGCTTCGCTCTCGCCGACGATATCGCTGAACGCAATGGGCTGGCCGAGCAGCTCCACTTGCAGGTCCAGGCGGGTCTTGAGGTTCTGGTCATCCAGGGTCACATGGCCCTTGTCGAAACCAATGGCGCCGATATCCACGCTCCACTTGGAGGGCTCGGCATCGGGCTCCTGCGGATCGAACTTGAAGGTCCAGTTGGCGCGTCCATCCGCCAGCCGCTGCAGGGCGACTTCCGGCTCGGTGAGATCGATACGCGGGATGCTCACCTGCTGCACCAGCAGTGCCAGGGGCGAGATTCGCAGTTCAACCCGCTTGAGGCTGACCATCTGCGGGGCCTTGGACCAGTCCGGGTTGCCCAGGGACAAGTCCTGGGCCACGACATGGGGCCAGGGTATCCACGCCCGCCAGCCGCCCTCGTCGGGTTCGCGCTGCCAGGCCACCGACAAATCGCCATTGATCGCGAACGGTCGGTGCAGCTCCTGGGACACCTTGTCATTGATGATGGGCTTGACCCGGTTCCAGTCGAAGAACGCGATGACCAGCACCAGCCCTGCCAGTAGCAGGATCAGGCCGGTGACGATCCAAAAGAGAATTTTACGAGTGCGCGTCATTGCACGAGGCTCCTGATGACAACTGAGCGCCCAACCACGACGCATAGGTGAAACGCCACTGGAAAACCGGTGGCCGTGAAACTACGACTGACAAACCCTGCCCAGGTTTAATCGAAACGCCCGAACAGGAGAAAAAGCATCGATTTCTGACCATTCGGACAACCATGTGTTACCGACTTTTGCCCCTCCCTGGCGCATCAGTGAGTCGAAACTACCCACTCCAGTGCAAGACCCCGCCAGCGAAGAAGCCCGGGCTAGAGCCTCAGAGGCAAACAATCAATTCTGTTGATTATCATCATTGTGTTTATGAACTTTTATATCGATTTTGTGGCGGTAACATTAGCTCCGTACCCAATTTTTCGCCCTCCCACGGAGCAACCGATCATGAAACGCCACATCCTTTTAAGCTTGACCTTATCGATCCTGGCCGCCAACGCCTTTGCCCTGCCTGCCGCTGAACAAGCGACTCCGCAAATCCAGGCCAGCCACAGCAGCGTGTTCACCCAGACCCTGGCCGAAGGTGGCTCGGATCGCCTGATCGAACGCAACGACAAAGTCGCAGCCGATGGCTATGACCGTACTCCACAGGGCCAGAACGTTGCCGAAGATGGCTACGATCGCACCCCTCAAGGTCAAAACGTAGCTGAAGGCGGCCGTGATCGCCTGGAAGAGAAAGGCCTGGTCGAAGATGGCTACAGCCGCACCCCACAAGGCCAGACCGTTGCCGAAGGCGGCCGTGATCGCCTGGAAGAAAAAGGCCTGGTCGAAGATGGCTACAGCCGCACCCCACAGGGCCAGACCGTTGCCGAAGGTGGCCGTGATCGCCTGGAAGAAAAAGGCCTGGTCGAAGATGGCTACAGCCGTACCCCACAAGGCCAGACCGTTGCCGAAGGCGGTGCCGATCGCCTGGCCGAACGTCATCAAGCTGCGAGCTGAGGCCATGGTGGCCCAGAAAAAAGCCCGGTCCCTGGATCGGGCTTTTGACTTTTCAAGAGGCTGACTCCAGCCCTTGCCTGCCCTGGCTCGACGCCAGTTCGACTCCGGCAAAGTTGATTTGCTAGAGTGCCCCGCTCTCCCCGAGCAAAGAATTTCCTCGCCGATGCTGCCCCGTGCCGAACAGAAGCAACAGACCCGCAATGCCCTGATGGATGCCGCCAGGCATTTGATGGAAGGTGGCCGAGGCTTCGGCAGCCTGAGCCTGCGGGAAGTGGCGAAAGCCGCCGGCATCGTCCCCACCGGGTTCTACCGACACTTCAGCGATATGGACCAACTGGGCCTGGAACTGGTCAGCGAAGTGGGCCAGACCTTCCGTGAAACCATCCGCCTGGTCCGCCATAACGAATTCGTCATGGGCGGCATCATCGACGCCTCGGTACGGATCTTTCTCGATGTAGTGGAAGCCAAGCGCGTGCAATTCCTGTTTCTCGCCCGCGAGCAATACGGCGGCTCGCTGCCGGTACGCCAAGCCATCGCCAGCCTGCGGGAAAACATCAGCTCGGACCTGTCCGCCGACCTGGGCCTGATGCCCAAGCTGCAACACCTCGATGCCGCCGACCTCAGCGTCATGGCCGACCTGGTGGTCAAGAGCGTGTTCGCCACGCTGCCGGACATCATCGATCCGCCGCCCCAGGCCTTGCCTGAACACCTCACGCCCCAAGCGAAGATGACCCAGCAACTGCGCTTCATCTTCATCGGGCTCAAGCACTGGAACGGCTTGGGCAGCACCGAGTAACGCCCCACCCCGGCAACGTCGCCAAACGAATGCTCCCCGCTCTGGAACGGGCCTTTTCGCCTGCCCGCAAGATCGGCACCGGATTGCCGCAAAAACATTTGCAGCGCACCAAGTCAGTGCTATAAATCAGCTCGACGCATCAATTTGTAACAAGATAAAACAAGGTTTTGCCCCTTTTTCAGGCGCAGTTCCAGGGGTTTTCCTTTTCTCCGAGCGATTGGCAAGGCCCTTGCTCTGGCTTGTGCATCGCTCATAGCTGGAAGCCTTCCGATGCTGGTGATCCACCGCCGAACCGCCCCCCAGGCCACCTGGTCCGCCGAACTGCACCTGACCTACGAGGCGCGTAGCAAAAGTCGCCTGCGCTGCTTCAGTGCCACGGGTGAAGATGTCGGCCTGTTCCTGGAGCGTGGCCAACCACCCTTGCATGATGGCGAGTTCCTGGTCGCCGAGGACGGACGCATCGTCAAGGTCTGCGCCCTTGCCGAAACCCTGCTCCACGTCACCTGCCACAATGCCTTCGAGCTGACGCGCGCGGCCTACCACCTGGGGAATCGCCATGTCGCCCTGCAAGTGGGCGATGGCTGGTTGCGGCTGCTGGATGACTACGTGCTCAAGGCCATGCTCGAACAGCTGGGCGCCAACGCCACTCCCCTCGAGGCGCCCTTCCAGCCAGAGCATGGCGCCTATGGCGGCGGGCACCACCACTCGCATCACGGCGATGCAGACTTCAACTACCCGCCGCGCCTGCATCAGTTCGGCATCCGTCCGTGAATCCGGCATGGGCCCTGCTGCGCCTGGCCAGCCCTCAACTGCCCATCGGTGGCTACAGCTATTCCCAGGGGCTGGAGATGGCCGTGGAACAGCGACAGGTCCGCGATCCGGACAGCGCCCGACGCTGGATCGGCGATCAGCTACTGCTCAACCTGGCGCGCTTCGAAGCGCCTTTGCTGCTGGCCCACTGTCGGGCCGCCGATGCGCAGGATTGGGAGCGCCTGCAGCAACTCTGCGAGGAGCATCGCGCCAGCCGCGAAACCCGCGAGCTGTATCTGGAAAGTCGGCAGATGGGCTACTCCCTCAAGCAACTGCTCGAAGGCCTGCCGGAGCTGGATGCCGACGCCCGGCGCCTGCTGGCGCAGCTGGACGAGCCACACCTGGCCCTGGGCTGGGCCCTGGCCGCCCGTGCCTGGCACATCGCGCCTGACGATGCCCTGGCTGCCTGGCTGTGGAGCTGGCTGGAAAACCAGTTGGCGGTGCTGATGAAGACCCTGCCCCTGGGCCAGCAAGCCGCCCAGCGCCTGACCAGTGAATTGCTACCACTGCTGCAGCAGGCCCAGCGGCAGGCCGCCAGCCTCGACCCCGATCACTACGGCAGCGCCGCCTTCGGCCTGTCCCTGGCGAGCATGGCCCATGAGCGCCAGTACAGCCGCCTGTTTCGTTCCTAGGGCCTGTCATCTTGGAGAATCACATGAACACACAACCTTTGCGCGTTGGAATCGGCGGCCCGGTGGGCTCCGGCAAGACGGCCCTGACCCTGGCCCTGTGCCTGGCCCTGCGTGAGCGCTACAACCTGGCGGTGGTGACTAACGATATCTATACCCGCGAAGACGCCGATTTCCTGGTGCGCAACCAGGCCCTGGCCCCGGAGCGCATCATCGGCGTGGAAACCGGCGGCTGCCCACACACCGCCATTCGCGAGGACGCATCGATCAACCTGGAGGCCGTGGATCAGCTGAACCGCCGCTTCCCGGGGCTGGACCTGATCCTGGTGGAGTCCGGCGGCGATAACCTCTCGGCCACCTTCAGCCCGGAACTCTCGGACCTGACCATTTACGTCATCGATGTTTCGGCCGGCGACAAGCTACCGCGCAAGGGCGGCCCGGGAATCTGCAAGTCCGACCTGCTGGTGATCAACAAGATCGACCTGGCGCCGCTGGTCGGCGCATCCCTGGACATGATGAACAGCGATACCCAGCGCATGCGTGGCGGCAAGCCATTCGTCTTCAGCAACCAGAAAACCGGCCAGGGCCTGGCGGACATCATCGCCTTCATCGAACGCCAGGGCCTGCTGACCGCCGCCTGACTCCACCCACTCGATACTCGAAAAGGAAAGCGCCCCATGACCCTCCAACGCATTCTCGCGGCCCTGGCCCTGTTGTTGGCTCCCACCCTGGCCCTGGCCCACCCCGGTCACGGCGACAACGGCCTGATGGCCGGCATTGGCCATCCCATCGGCGGCCTCGACCACCTGCTGGCGATGCTCGCCGTCGGCCTGTGGGCCGCCCAACAGCAGGGAGCGGCACGCTGGGCACTGCCCTGCACCTTCGTCGCCACCATGCTGATCGGAGGCCTGCTGGGCTTCGCCGGCCTGGACCTGCCCGCCCTGGAGAGTGGAATCGCGGCTTCGGTGCTGGCCCTGGGCCTGGCGGTCGCCCTCGCCGTACGCCCGCCGCTGGCGCTGGCGGTGGCCGCCACCGCGCTGTTCGCCTTGTTCCACGGCGTAGCCCATGGCCTGGAGCTGCCGGAGATGTCCAGCCCCTGGGCCTATGCTGCCGGGTTCGTTGCCGCCACCGCAGCCTTGCACGCAGTGGGCTATGCCGTGGTTCGGACATTGCCCCAGGCTGCCGCGCCATTGGTACGCATCGCCGGCGCGCTCTCTGCCGCAGCCGGTGTATGGCTGCTGGCAGGCTGACCGGCCCTCCTCCTGCGCCAGCCGGAGCGAGCGGCTGCGACGCAGGAGGCAATCGGGGTGGCCTTCTCTGCTAACATGTCGCGCATTCAAACCTGCCGTGACGACGCCAGCCAATGCCCGATGTATCCCACCCCGCCTCCTCGCCCGACGCCAATGCGCTGTTCCAATCCGTGCAGCAGCACTTCCAGCAGGTGATCGTGCCCCTGTGGCAGGGCCCGGGCTGGAATCCGCAGCTGGCGTTGCCTTTCGAAGCGCTGGATGCCGAACATCGCCCCTTGCCGCCCCAACGCTATCGGGCCATGGCCTGCGCCCGGCAGTTGTACGTATTTTCCCAACTGATCGGCGATGCCGCCGCCCCCTTCGCCCAGGAGCGCGCCGCGGCGCTGTTCCGTTCCTTGCAGCGGCATTTCCATGATGCCGAGCACGGCGGCTGGTTCTACAGCATCGACCCGCAAGGGGCACCACTGGATCGTCGCAAGGATCTCTATACCCACGCGTTCATCGTGTTCGCCTGTGCCCACTATTGGGCCAAGGTCCGCGAGCCCCTGGTGGAATCGACGCTCGACGCCGCCCTGGCAGTGGTGGCCCGGCGTTTTGCCCGGGACGATGGCCTCTACGAGGCCACTCTCGACGAGGACTGGTCTTCCCTGGGCTCGGGCCCACTGCAGAATCCATTGATGCACCTGGCCGAGGCCTTCCTCGCCACCCTCGCCGCCCGGGATGACCAGGCAGTGCAGGAAGCCTTGCTCGAGCTGTGCCAGGGCATGCAACGGTGCTTCATCGATCCGCAGCATGGCGTGATGATGGAAAAGCCGCTGGGCACTGTGGATAACTGGTTCGAGCCGGGGCATCAGTTCGAGTGGTACTTCCTGCTCGCCTCGTCATCGCTGCTGCGTGAAACGGCGCTGCAAACCTCCCTGGAACGGGCGTTCGCCTTTACCGAGCAGATGGGGGTCGATCCGCAGAGCGGCGCCGTGTGCGCCATGCTCGAACTACCGCCCCAGGCCGCCCCCAAGGATGCCACCCAGCGTATCTGGGCCCAGGCCGAGTACCTGCGGGCCCTGACCTTGCGCCCCGATGGCCAAGCCGCCCTGAAGCGCCAGCTGCAGGCGCTGCAAGGCAAGTTCCTGCATGCCGGTGGTTGGCATGAGTGCCTGGATGCAGGTGGCGCGGTCAGCCGCCGGGACATGCCCTCGACCACGCCTTATCACCTGGCCACCTGTTATCAGGGGCTGGCCGGCTACTTCGGCTGAAGCCCCTGCCTGGCATGGGGACCACTCAGGCAATCCACTTGCGATCCCCGGTGAAGCTGATGGTCAGCCAGCGTGCGCTATCGGCCCCTCCCAGTTGGCTGGAGATGTCCTCACGCATGCGGTCCAGGGTCGCCACATCGCGTAGCGGGTAATCGGCTGGCAATACCACGTGGATTTCGATGAAGCGCGCCCGTCCGTGCTTCTGCACATAGCTGACGTAGTCCTCGAAACCATGGGTGGCCTTGGCCTGCTCCATCACTGTGCGTACCGTCTCGTCCAGCTGGTCGGGCGCGATACCCAGCACCTCGCGCAGGGCCGGGCGCAGGATCTTCAGGGCCGGCGCCAGCATGCTCAGGGCCAGCACGATCAGGATCATCGGGTCGACATACACCGCCCATTGGCCATGGCCATAGTGCTTGAGCAGCAAGGCACTGACGAAGCTCACCAGCAGCCCCACCGAGAGCATGGCGTCCACCAGCCAGCTGATGTTGTCGAACTGGATCAGCGACGACTTGAGCTTGCGGTTGCGATGGCGCACGTAGAAGAAGTAGGCGAACTCCACCACGGTGAACACCGCGGCATAGACGATCACCAGGCCCAGCTCGATCTCACGGCCGCCGTTGATAATGCCGAACACGCCGTTGAGAAAGGCGTAGATGGCGATCAGTAGCAGGAAGCTGCCCTCGATCAACAGCACCATGGGCTCCAGGTGCCAGAAACCGAACTGGAAACGCTCGTTGCCCGGCTTGGTAATCAGCCTGGCGGTGATCAACATCAGCACCTTGATGAAGGTCGCGATCAGGGAAAAGAAACCATCGAACAGGATGGATTGGGCACCAGAAACAAAACCCGTGACGATACCGGCGATCGCCACGGCGAACATCAGTACGGTCGATTGCTTGAGCAGAGCCTGCTCACCTCGGTTACTCACGATTCCTCCCACGGAACTTGGCAAACACCGCCTCTATTGCTGCGGCAATACAAATTTAGGGGAGGAATTCTAGCGTGCTTCGGCTTCGACAAGCTGAAACGAATCAGCCTATATATTTCCGAGTGCGACCGCCCCCCCTGCGAAGCGGTTGGTCCGATCGCAGGGGCATGATCATGAGCGTCATGGAAGGTCCTGCGGACCTTGGCGCAGCTTCGCCAGCTCAGCAGCGGCTACAGGAGTGCAGTGCACTGCCCGCGAAACTGCGCCGTGACAGGTCAGGCCTTGGCGTTGCGGTCGATGGCGAAACCGGCCCAGGACTGGCTGACCGGCATCAGTTCCAGGCTGTTGATGTTGACGTGGGCCGGAGTGTTCATGACCCAGAAGATGGTCTCGGCGATGTCCTCGGGCTGGATTGGCTCGGCGCCGGCGTAGGTGGCGTCATAACGGGCCTGGTCACCGCCAAAGCGCACCAGCGAGAACTCGCTTTCGCACAGGCCAGGCTCGATATTGGTCACCCGCACGCCGGTGCCCTGCAGGTCGCAGCGCAGGCTCAGGGAGAACTGCTTGACGAAGGCCTTGGTGCCGCCATACACGTGGCTGCCGGGGTAGGGATAGTTACCGGCGACGGAGCCCAGGTTGACGATTCCGGCACCGCGACCATGGGCGATCAGCCGTGGCAGCAGCAGGCGAGTGCTGTACATCAGGCCCTTGATGTTGGTGTCGACCATGGTGTCCCAGTCGTCCAGCTCACACTTGGGCGCAGGGTCCGCACCCAGGGCCAGGCCAGCGTTATTGATCAACCCGCGCAGCTTGGCAAAGGATGGCGGCAGGTTGGCGATGGCATCCTCCATGGCCTTGCGATCCCGTACGTCGAGCACCAGGCCATGGACCTCGGTCTGCTTGGAGAGCTCCGCGCATAGGGCATCGAGGCGATCCTGGCGACGACCGGTCAGCACCAGCGACCAGCCGGCCTCGGCAAAGCGCCGGGCACAGGCCTCGCCAAAACCGGAAGTCGCGCCTGTGATGAACAGAGTGGAAGTCATGGTGTTCTCCTTGCTGGGGGCGGGCCGCCATTTCAATAAAAAAACGTTTCGCAGCATGCCCGGGCCGGCCCCGGGCAGCAACCGGACCGTTCATCTGCCGACTATCCGTGCGAGCGACACCCAAAAGAGCCGCAGGACCTGTACAAAAAACGCCCAATAGCCGCAAAACCGCTACCCACGTGGCCTGCAGCCAAGTGCACGCACCTTATCCACAGGCCGGTCCACAGTCTTTGGGGGCAACTGCCAAATACCCAAAGCCGCGATCCACAAGGCCTGCGCCGACAAATGCAAAGTTTTTCGCTTGACCTGGGCAAACACTCCATGCAGCCGCGACCGGAAAAGATGACCGAGCGGTCAAACTCCAGAAGGCCAGAGGCCAGCAACGACGCTGTCCCGGGAGTTCTTTCCAGAGTTTAATCACAGACTTATCCACAGGCTTATACAAGGCACCCTAGACACCTCGCTGCGACAATAAAAAGGTTGACAAAGTCGTTCTCAAGATCGCCAAAAATAGCTGATCAAAAAACACCCAACACCTTGAAAGCCACGTGTTTCAAGGCTTTCAGCCAGCTACTCCCACGTTACCCACAGCCCGCTCCACAACAAACGGGGACAAGTCAAAACAGTGAAAAAACAACTGTTTGCAGCCTCTTCATGCGGCGTTTTGGCAACTTGCCCAAGAGGTTTTCCACAATTGTCGGACGCAAATCGGCAGCCATTGCGCGGCCAGGCCCCAAAATGAACCTGAAGTTGCGGGTGTGGATAAAAAAGGCCCCGCCGGTGCTAATCGGCGGGGCCTTTTTATCCACAATGGGATCAGTGACCGCCCAGGTAGGCGTTGCGCACCTCCTCGTTGACCAGCAGTTCCTTGCCGCTACCGCTCAGGCGGATCTCGCCGTTGACCATCACGTAAGCTCGGTCGGACAGCTTGAGGGCATGGTTGGCATTCTGCTCCACCAGGAAGATGGTCATGCCGCTGGCCGCCAGCTCACGCAGGGTGGCGAAGATCTGCTTCACCACGATCGGCGCCAGGCCCAGGCTCGGTTCATCCAGCAACAGCAACTTGGGCCGGCTCATCAAGGCCCGGGCGATGGCCAGCATCTGCTGCTCACCGCCGGACATGGTCATGGCCCGCTGGTTGCGCCGTTCCTTGAGCCTGGGGAACAACTCGAACATGCGCTGCATGTCCTCGCTCGCGTACTTGTCGCCGATGGGGATGGTGCCCATCAGCAGGTTTTCCTCCACGGTCATGTCGGGGAACACCCGGCGCCCTTCCGGAGACTGGGCAATACCGTTGGAGGCGATGTAGTGGGACGACTTGTGGGTGATATCCACGCCGCGGTACAGAATCTGCCCGGATTCGGCCCGAGGCTGGCCGAAGATCGACATCAAGAGGGTCGATTTGCCGGCGCCGTTGGAGCCGATCAGGCTCACGGTTTCTCCTTCGTCGATATGCAGCGAGACTTTCTTCAGCGCCTGGATCGGCCCGTAGTACACGTCCAGGTCCTTGAGTTCGAGGATAGGTTGAGTCATGCCAGCTCCTCTTCGTCGGCACCCAGGTAGGCAGCGATGACCTTCGGATCGTTGCGGATCGCCTCCGGCCCGCCTTCGGCGATCACGTTGCCGTGATCCAGCACCACGATGTGGTCGGAAATGCTCATGACCATGCCCATGTCGTGCTCGATCAGCACCACGGTCAGGTCGTGCTCATCGCGCAGCAGCCGGATCATCGCACTCAAGGCTTCAGTCTCCTGCGGGTTGAGGCCGGCAGCCGGCTCGTCGAGGCAGATGATCTGCGGCCGGGTACACATGGCCCGGGCGATCTCCAATCGGCGCTGCTGGCCATAGGAGAGCTCGCCAGCCAGGCGGTTGGCGCAGTCCACCAGGTCCACCACTTCCAGCCAGTAGAAGGCCTGGTCCAGGGCATCGCTTTCCGCCTTGCGGTAGCCCCGGGTATTGAGGATGCCCGCCAACAGGTTGCAGTTGACCCACATGTGCTGGGCCACCAGCAGGTTCTCCACCACCGACATTTCCTTGAACAGGCGAATGTTCTGGAAAGTCCGCGCCAGGCCGGCCCGGTTCACCAGGTGGGTACCGCCGAACATCTTGTAGTAGAGGCGGCTGGAAAAGCTTTTCGGCGACACGAAGTCACTGGCTCGGAACGACTCGCCCAACAGCTTGATGACGTTGGTCTGCTGGCCCCGGGTATTGAGCTCGATACGCCCGCCGGAAGCCTTGTAGAAACCGGTCAGGCAGTTGAACACCGTGGTCTTGCCCGCACCGTTGGGGCCGATCAGGGCGAAGATCGAATTGCGCTTGACCTTGAGGCTGACGTCGCTGAGGGCCTTGATGCCACCGAAGTGCATCATCAGGTTCTCGACCGAAAGAATGTATTCGCTCATGGCGCGCTCCTTGGGGTCAAAACACCTTTGCGCGGAGTCACCCCGGTACGGCTGATGCGGATCAAGCCGCGCGGCCGCCAGATCATCATCAACACCATGAGGATGCCGAACAGCAGCACCCGGTACTCGGAGAAACTGCGCAGCAGTTCAGGCGCCACGGTCAGTACGAACGCGGCGATCACCACGCCTACGGTGGAGCCCATGCCCCCCAGTACCACAATGGCGAGGATCAGTGCCGACTCGAAGAAGGTGAAGGACGACGGGTTGACGAAGCCCTGGTAGCTGGCGAAGAACACCCCGGCCAGGCCCGCGGTGGAGGCACCGAGGGTAAAGGCCGAGAGTTTCACCAGTACATGGTTCAGCCCCATGGCGCGGCAGGCGATCTCGTCTTCGCGCAGGGCCTCCCAGGCTCGGCCTACCGGCATGCGGGTCAGCCGGTGCTTGATGTAGAGCACCAGCAGCACCACCAGGAACAGCACGATGTAGATGAACAGGAACTTCAGGTTGGGGTTGTATTCCAGGCCAAAGAACTCATGGAACGGCACTCCGCCGTCCTTGGCCTTGCGCCCGAACTCCAGGCCCATGAATGTCGGCGAGGGCACCGGCATGCCGTTGGGGCCGCCGGTGAAGGACAGCCAGTTATTGAGCACCAGGCGAATGATCTCGCCGAACCCGAGGGTCACGATGGCCAGGTAGTCGCCGTGCATGCGCAACACCGGGAAGCCCAATATGCATCCCGCCAGCGCCGCGGCGATCGCCGCCAGGGGCAGCACGGTCCAGAAGCCCAGGCCCAGGTACTGGTAGCCCAGGGCCAGGCCATAGGCGCCAATGGCATAGAACGCCACATAACCCAGGTCCAGCAACCCGGCCAGGCCCACCACGATGTTCAGCCCCAGGCCCAGCAGCACGTAGATCAGCCCGAGGATGACCACGGTCAGCAGGTACTTGTTGGCGAAGAACGGAAAGACGATGGCGATCACGATCAGCGCCGGGATGATCCAGCGCAGCCGCGACTTGTAGTCCGGCGCCAGCACATGCACGCCTGAGCCGGTGCTTTCGAAACCCTGGAGGATCTTCAAGCCCTTCGGGGTCTGCAGGAACAGGCTCAGGGCCAGGCGACCGGCCATGACGATGGCCACCAGCCAGGCGACCCGGGTCGGTTCCAGGTTGAAACTGTAGCCATCGAGCACCACGCCCACGATGGGGCCGAACACGATCAGCGAGATCAGCCCGGCGAGCACGGCGTCGATGACGCTCTTCTTGATGTCGATCGGTTTATTGGCAGCAGACATACTTACACCTTCGCCACGAGTGGGCGACCCAGCAGGCCTTGGGGACGGAAGATCAGGATCAGCACCAGCAGCGAGAAGCTGAACACGTCTTTGTAGTCGGAGTTGATCAAGCCGGAGAACAGCGACTCGGAGATGCCGAGGATGATCCCGCCTAGCATCGCCCCAGGCAGCGAGCCGATGCCGCCGAGTACCGCTGCCGTGAACGCCTTGATCCCGATGACGAAGCCGGCATAGAAGTCGAAGGTGCCGTAGTTCATGGTGATCAGCACCCCGGCCAGGGCCGCCATGGCGGCGCCGATGACGAACACGTAGGAAATCACCCGGTCGGTGTTGATCCCCAGGATCGAGGCCATCTTGCGGTCTTGCTGGGTGGCCCGGCACATGCGTCCGAGCTTGGTGTACTTGATGATGTAGGTCAGCAGCGCCATGCCGGCGAATGCCGCCACCAGGATGAAGATCTTGGTGTAGGTCAGCTGCACGAAGCCGCTGCCGATGTCGACCTTCCAGGCCCCGGCCAGCAGGGTAGGCACGCCCTGTTGCTTGGCGCCCTGGCTGATTTGCGCGTAGTTCTGCAGGATCAGCGAGATGCCGATGGCACTGATCAGCGGTGCCAGGCGGGTGGAGTTGCGCAGGGGCTTGTAGGCGACACGCTCGATGACCCAGCCGTAGATCCCCGTCACCACGACGGTGAAGATCAGGGTGCCGAGGATGAGTAGCGGGAAGGATTCGATGCCGAAATAGGCCAGCAGGGCCAGGCTGATTGCCGCAAGGTAGGCGGAAATCATGTACACCTCGCCGTGGGCGAAGTTGATCATGCCGATGATGCCATAGACCATTGTGTAGCCGATGGCGATCAGACCGTAGACGGACCCGAGGGTCAGTCCATTGATCAGTTGCTGCAGGAAAATACCATCCATAACGCAATCTCACGGACTTGAGAGACGGCACAGGGCGTCAACGCCGGACAGGGATCACCGGTCCGCGCAACACGTCCGTTGTGCAGCTCTACGAGAAAAGGCAAGTACTGCACGAGTACGGACCGATACCAGGGGCCGGTATCGGTCCGCGCGGACTCATGTCACTTCTGTTTTTCCAGCTGGTGGTATTTGCCGTCCTTGTCCCACTGATAGACCACGTAGTCGGAGATCTTCAGGTCGCCCTTGGCGTCCCAGGCCTTCTCGCCCATCACGGTTTTCACCGGGTTGGCCTTGAGCCACTTGGCAGCGTCCTCGCCCTTGTTGGACTTGGCGCCATTGAAGCCGGCGGCCAGGGCCTGGATCGAGGCGTAGGCGTACAGGGTGTAGCCCTCGGGCTCGGTACCGGCCTTGCGGAAGGCGTCCACCACGGCCTTGCTGTCAGGCAGCAGGCGTGGGTCGGCGCCGAAGGTCATGTACACGCCATCGACGTACTGCGGGCCACCGGCGGTGGTCACCAGCTCGTCGGTGACGATGCCGTCGTCGGACATGAACTTCACATCCTTCAGGCCCTGCTCGCGCAGTTGGCGCACCAGCGGGCCGGCCTCGGGATGCAGGCCGCCGAAATACACCACATCGGCACCGGCGGCGCGGATCTTGGTGACCACGGCACTGAAGTCCTTCTCGCCCCGAGTCAGGCCCTCATACAGCACCGGGGTCACGCCGCGCTTGGTCAACTGCGCCTTGGTCGCATCGGCCAGGCCCTGGCCGTAGGTGTCCTTGTCGTGCAGTACCGCGACCTTCTTGCCCTTGAGCACATCGATGATGTAGTCGCCGGCGACCACGCCTTGCTGGTCGTCACGCCCGCACATGCGGAACATCGCCGACAGGCCGCGCTCGGTGACCTGGGGGTTGGTGGAGCCGGGAGTGATGGCAATCACCCCGGCATCGCTGTACACCTCGGAAGCCGGGATGGTCGAGGAGGAGCAGAAGTGCCCGACCACGCCAGCCACCTTGTCCTGATCCACCAGGCGGTTGGCCACTGCGACCGCCTGTTTCGGCTCGCAGGCGTCGTCGCCCTTGACCAGGACGATCTTCTCGCCGTTGACCCCGCCCTTGGCATTGATTTCGTCAGCCGCTGCCTGTGCACCCTTCATGTACTGCTCGCCGAAAGCCGCATTGGCGCCTGTCATGGGACCCGCTACGCCGATCTTCAGGTCGGCTTGAGCAAACGCAGAAACACCCAGCGCAGTTGCCACTGCGAGGGCCAGAAAGCCTTTCTTGTAAAACGTCTGGGACATGAGGTGATGCTCCAAGGTTTTTTTAGTTGGCACTGCGACTTCACATCAATGCTCAGAGCAAGCGCCGTGCCAGTGGTTTTTTATTCTTCAAAAAGTCGCTGTCTTATTGTTATTTCGACTGTTTCGAGCCCATTTTCATTGGGCGTGCAACCGTCTAAACCGCGGAAGGTGAAACCTTGTATTTCAATGGGTACAACCCATGAGTGCCATCATTGCAACCGCGACACAATTCAACGTGCAACCCTCTTGTAACAGCCCGCGTCACCGAACTGCACACCCGTGGTGCGCAACTGCTACGAGCCGCACCACTACAGGCTAGTCGCTGCATCGAAAAGCGTCGTTAACGGCTGTCTATTTCCTCATTCAGATAACGATGCGCAGGCATTGGCCGGCGTGGTAGAGGGAGAATCCGGCCTCGTACAGGCAACTGCGCAAGGACGCCCCTGCCAGGGGTTGCATGGGCGCGAAGGGAATCGGCAGGGCCTGTGGGTCGCCGTTACACAGGTAGTCAGCGAAGGCCTTGCCCACTACGGTGCCGGTGGTCACCCCACGGCCGTTGTAACCGGTGACGGCCACCAACCCCGGGGCCGGCTCGAACAGGCGCATCAGGTGGTCGGGGGTGAAGGCGATGCAGCCGGTCCAGGTGCACTCCCACTCCACGGGCTTGAGGTAGGGGAAGTAATGCTGCTGCACCCGATCGGCCCAGGCCTTGAGGAACCACAAGGGTTTCTGGTTGCCGTTGCCCAGGCTGCCCAGCAGCAACCGGCCCTCGGCGTCCCGGCGGATGCTGCTCAGCACCTGGCGGGTATCCCAGGAACCCTGGCCACCGGGCAGGATCTGCTGGGCAGCCGCCTCGGTCAGTGGCACCGAGGCCACCTGGTAGTAGTAGCCAGGGAAGAAATTGCGCCGCAGTTCGGTCCAGTCGCCCTCGGTGTAGGCGTTGGAAGCGATCACCACTTGCTCGGCCAGCACCGAACCCTGGTCGGTCTGCACCGACCAGCGCTGGCCCTGGCGTTCCAGGCGGGTTACCGGGGAGTGGTCGAACAACCGGCCGCCCAGGTCGGCCGCGGCCTTGGCCAGGCCGCTGACATAGGCCATGGGGTTGATGGTCCCGGCCCGGCGATCGAGCAGGGCCGCGGCGATCTTCCGGGTCCCGGTGGCGGTTTCGCAGGCCGCCCCGGTGAGCAACTCCACCGGAGCGCCCCGACGCTTCCATTGCTGCTCGCGGCTGCGCAGGTCGGCCTCGCCCCGGGCGTTGTGAGCCATGTGCAGGGTGCCCTCACGGCGCAACTGGCAATCGATGCGGAACTTGTCCACCAGGCTGAACACCAGCGACGGCGCCGCCCCAAGCATGCGATTGAGCTGGCTGCCGACTTGTTCGCCGAAACCGGCCTCGATCTCGTCCGGTGGAATCCACATGCCGGCATTCACCAGGCCGACGTTACGCCCCGAGCCCCCCTGCCCGACACGCTGGGCCTCCACCACGCAGACCCGCTTGCCCTGCTCCAGCAGATGCACCGCCGCCGACAAACCGGTGAAGCCGGCGCCGATGATGCAGACGTCCGCCGTCTGTTCGCCCCGCAGCGGTGCGTGGTCAGGCCGTTGCGGAGTCAATCGTTCCCATAGACATTGTTCTTGTAGTGCCATCGCCAACTCCGAAATCAACCCACATGGACCAACCGACCCTGGCACGCCCGGCTGGCAGGCGTGCCACGCGGGGCTCAGTCGAAGGTAATGCCCTGGGCCAGCGGCAACTCGCGGGAGTAGTTGACGGTGTTGGTCTGGCGGCGCATGTAGCCACGCCAGGCGTCGGAGCCGGACTCGCGCCCGCCACCGGTTTCCTTCTCGCCACCGAAGGCGCCACCGATTTCCGCACCGCTGGGGCCGATGTTGACGTTGGCGATGCCGCAGTCGCTGCCCACCGCCGACATGAACCGCTCGGCCTCACGCACATCGGTGGTGAAGATGCACGAGGACAGCCCCTGGGGCACGGCGTTGTTCAGGCGCAGGGCCTCGTCGAAGTCCTGGTAGCCGATCACATAGAGGATCGGGGCGAAGGTCTCGCTGCATACCACGTCGCTCTGCTCGGGCATTTCCACGATCGCCGGCGACACGTAGTAGGCGTTGGGGTACTGGTCCTGCAACTGGCGCTGGCCGCCGAACACCCGGCCGCCCTCGCTCAGGGCCTGCTCCAGGGCGTCCTGCATGGCTTCGAAGCTGTGCTTGTCGATCAGCGGGCCGATCAGGTTGCCTTGCAGCGGATGGCCAATGCGCACCTTGGCATAGGCGGCCTTGAGGCGAGCGACGATCTCCTCCTTCACCGATTCATGGGCGATCAGCCGGCGCAGGGTGGTGCAACGCTGGCCGGCGGTGCCGACGGCGCTGAACAGGATCGCGCGCACGGCCATGTCCAGGTCGGCGCTGGGCCCGAGGATCATGGCGTTGTTGCCCCCCAATTCAAGAATGCTGCGGGCGAAGCGCGCGGCGACCTTGGGTGCCACTTCACGGCCCATGCGGGTGCTGCCGGTGGCGCTGACCAGGGCCACACGGGGATCGTCCACCAACGCGGCGCCCGCATCGCGGCCACCGATGATCACCTGGCTCAGGTACTCAGGGGCGTCCTGGAAGTTCTTCAGCACCCGCTCCAGCAGGGCATGGCAGGCCAGGGCGGTCAGCGGAGTCTTTTCCGAGGGCTTCCAGATCACCGGGTTACCGCAGACCAGGGCCAGGGCGGTGTTCCAGGACCAGACCGCCACCGGGAAGTTGAAGGCGCTGATCACCCCCACCACCCCCAGTGGATGCCAGGTTTCGCGCATGTGGTGACCAGGGCGCTCGGAGGCGATGGTCAGGCCATAGAGCTGGCGCGACAGGCCGACGGCGAAGTCGCAGATGTCGATCATCTCCTGCACTTCCCCCAGGCCTTCCTGGGTGATCTTGCCGGCCTCCCAGGACACCAGCTCGCCAAGGTCGGCCTTGTGCTCGCGCAGCACCTCGCCGAATTGCCGTACCAGCTCGCCACGACGAGGGGCCGGGACATTGCGCCAAAGGGCGAATGCATGCTCGGCGCGACTGACCTGCTGCTCCACTTCGGCGGCACCCTGCCAGTTCACCGCGGCGATCCGGCTGCCGTCGATGGGCGAATGCACAGGGTGTGCGCCCGACTGGTAGAGGGCCGGGTTCACGCCCAGACGATCAAGCAATGCGGCAACCATGGGTGACTCCTTACAAATGGCAAGCGAAAGACCAGGACCGCCGTAGCGGTCGTCGAGACCTGTAGTTGTAGCTGGCCGCAGACTTGCCAACAAACGACCTTTAAGCGAGATATCATTCCGTTTATTCATGCTGGAGCGGCCCCCGGCACCGATAAGAACAAGGACAAGCCATGCTGAACAAACGCTACCTGCCATCGATCACGGCCCTGCAATGCTTCGAGGCCGTGACCCGGCACCTGAGCTTCACCCGCGCGGCCGAGGAACTGAACCTGACCCAGAGCGCGGTGAGCAAGCAGGTGGCGCAGTTGGAGGAACTGCTCCAGCACTTGCTGTTCCGCCGCGTACGCCGGCGCCTGCAACTGACCCCGGCCGGCGACCTGTACCTGGTGGAAGTGCGCAAGATCCTCACCCAGGTGGAAATGTCCACTCACTACCTGCGCTCCTACGGCGGCGAGACCGAAGTGCTGCGGGTCTCCACGCCCTACACCTTCGGCGCGCGCTGGCTGGTGCCAAGGCTCAAGGGCTGGCGCCTGCGCCATCCGCATATCCACCTGGACCTGTGCAACGAACAGGAGCCCGACGAATTGCTCCAGGGCCACAGCGACCTGGCGTTCTACTTCGGCCAGGGCGCGCGCCCCGGTACCGAGAGCCTGAAGCTGTTCAGCGAGGAGCTGGTGGCGGTATGCGCCCCCGACAGCCTGCCGGCCGAACCTCTCACCGATCCCCGGCAGCTGGCCGACCTGGTGCTGCTGCAGAACGCCTCGCGCCCCCAGGGCTGGCACGAGTGGTTCGAGCAACAGGGCTACCAGACCGAGCACAGCTATCACGGCCCGCGCTTCGAGACCTTCTACATGTGCATTCGTGCCGCCCAGGTCGGCTGTGGCGTGGCCCTGCTGCCACGGTTCCTGGTGGAGGAAGAGCTGGCCGAGGGCAAGCTGGTGATCGCCTGGGAATACGCCATGCCCAGCCAGGATGCCTACTACCTGGCCTACCCCGAGCATTCGGCGGAAGTCCCCAAGGTCCGCGACTTCGTGCGCTGGATGCTGGAGCGGATCGATCAGTAGTCGTCCGATATGAACCCAGGCGCGAAAAAAAACTGGCAAAGCCCAGGACGTCTATGCGCCACTAGCGCCTTCACTGAAAGAGCTGAGCGCCGCACCTGTCAGTCGCGGCCAGCATGGAGATTCCCATTATGAGCGAGAGTGTGTTTGCCGATCGCATCGTGCAGAACCTGCTCGACACCGACTTCTACAAACTGACCATGATGCAGGCGGTGCTGCACAACTACCCCAACGTCGAGGTGGAATGGGAGTTTCGTTGCCGTAACAGCGAGGACCTGCGGCCCTACCTGGCGGAGATCCGCTACCAGTTCGAACACCTGGCCGAGCTGAGCCTGAGTGCCGACCAGTTGGGTTTTCTCGAGCGCATCAGCTTCCTCAAGCCGGATTTCCTGCGTTTTCTCGGGCTGTTCCGCTTCAACCTGCGCTATGTGCACACCGGTATCGAGAACGACGAACTGTTCATCCGCCTGCGCGGCCCCTGGCTGCACGTGATCCTGTTCGAAGTGCCGATGCTGGCCATCATCAGCGAGGTGCGCAATCGCTACCGCTACCGGGAAGTCCAACTGGTGCAGGCCCGCGAGCAGCTGTACCGCAAGTTCGACTGGCTGACTGCCAACGCCAGCAGCGAAGAGTTGTCCGAGCTGCAAGTGGCGGATTTCGGCACTCGCCGGCGCTTCTCCTACCGAGTCCAGGAAGAAGTGGTGAATGTGCTCAAGCACGATTTCCCCGGGCGTTTCGTCGGCACCAGCAACGTGCACCTGTCCCGGGAGCTGAACATGAAGCCCCTGGGCACCATGGCCCACGAGTGGATCATGGCCCACCAGCAGTTGGGACCACGGCTGATCGACAGCCAGATCGCCGCCCTCGACTGCTGGGTCCGCGAATACCGGGGCCTGCTGGGCATCGCCCTGACCGACTGCATCACCACCGATGCTTTCCTGGGGGATTTCGACCTGTTCTTCGCCAAGCTGTTCGACGGCCTGCGCCATGACTCGGGGGACCCGATCCTCTGGGCGGAAAAGGCCATCGCCCACTACCACAAGCTGGGCATCGACCCGATGAGCAAGACCCTGGTGTTCTCCGACAGCCTGACCCTGCCCCGCTCCCTGGAGATCTTCCGGGCGCTGCGCGGGCGGATCAATGTCAGCTTCGGCATCGGCACCAACCTGACCTGTGACATCCCCGGTGTCGAGCCGATGAGCATCGTGCTTAAAATGGCCGCCTGCAATGGCCAGCCCGTCGCCAAGATCTCCGACGAAGCGGGCAAGACCCATTGCAAGGACCCGAACTTCGTCGCCTATTTGCGCCACGTTTTCCAAGTACCTGCCCAACCTGGCAAGGAGTGAATCATGCAAGCCGTACAGCTTGAGATTGCGCAGCAGCTCAAGGTCCAAGCACCTTTTCCCGACCAAGCCGCCCTGGAAGCGGAAGTCGCCCGGCGCGTGCGCTTCATTCAGGACTGCCTGGTCAATTCCGGCCTCAAGTCCCTGGTACTGGGCATCAGCGGCGGTGTCGACTCCCTGACCGCCGGCCTGCTGGCCCAGCGAGCCATGCGTGAGCTGCGTGAGCGCAGCGGTGACCCGCATTACCGTTTCATCGCCGTGCGCCTGCCCTACGAGACGCAGTTCGACGAGCACGACGCCCAGGCCTCGGTGGACTTCATCAACCCCGACGAGCGCCACACCGTGAACATCGGCCCGGCGGTCAAGGCCCTGGCCCATGAAGTGGCAGCCTTCGAAGGCCAGCACGCGGTGTCCCGGGACTTCGTACTGGGCAACACCAAGGCGCGGATGCGCATGGTCGCCCAGTACACCATCGCCGGCGCCACCCAGGGCCTGGTGATCGGTACCGACCATGCCGCCGAGGCCGTGATGGGCTTCTTCACCAAGTTCGGCGACGGCGCCTGCGACCTGGCGCCCCTGAGCGGCCTGGTGAAAAACCAGGTACGGGCCATTGCCCGGTATTTCGGGGCCCCCGAGTCGCTGGTGGAGAAGATCCCCACCGCCGATCTCGAGGACCTGTCGCCGGGCAAGCCGGACGAAGCCTCCCACGGCGTCACCTATGCCGAGATCGATGCCTTCCTGCACGGCCAGCCGGTACGCGAGGAAGCCTTCAAGATCATCTGCGACACCTATCGCAAGACCCACCACAAGCGGGTCATGCCCTTCGCGCCCTGAACGACAGGCACAAAAAAGCGCCCCTCGGGGCGCTTTTTTTTGCAGCCGGCCTGATTACTTCACGATCACGGCGCCTTTCATCATCGAGTTGTGGCCAGGGAACGAGCAGAAGAACTGGTAGCTCTCGCCAGCGGTCAGCTTGGACACGTCGAAGGTCACCGAATCCTTTTCACCGGCACCGATGATCTTGGTGTGGGCAATGACGCGGGTGTCGCCTTCCTTCAGGTAGTTCTTGTCGATGCCAGCGGCCATGCCGTCGGCAGCGATGCCAGCCATGTCTGCGGTCTTGCTCAGTACCCAGTTATGACCCATGACGTTCTTCGGCAGGCTGCCGGAGTGGCCCAGGTTCACGGTGAAGGTCTTGCAGCTCTTGTCGATGGTGATTTCCTTGGTGCTGAAGGACATCTGGTCGGTAGAGTCGACGTCGATCTTGCACTCGGCGGCCATCAGTTGGCTGCTGGCCAGTGTCAACAGGGATGCTGCAACGAGTTTGGCAAACATGGTGAATCTCCAAGGCAGGGTTAACAAAATCCATCTGAATCCATGGGAGCCAAGACTGCCTGAATTTCTCGCTACTGCCTATGATTTGCATCAAGAAACTGTATACAACTCTCTGCTATCAGGCCGATCGAAACAATCAAGCAGCCAGCCCCGAGAGCCGTCCCTAGAATCACCGGCATCACCTCACCGGAGCCTGGATCATGTCGTTCAACAGCCTGTTTCGCAGCTTGCTCGCCGCCTACGCTTGCGGTGCCAGCGGTACTTACGAGACGCCACAACACGACGCTTAATGCTTGGACGCAGCTCATGGAGCCTTTACCCTGAGGCGATCTTTGAGCTGGGAGCAAGACATGCCGTTAACTTCAGTCTGTGTATTCTGCGGCGCCAGCGCTGGCGCCAATCCTGCCTATCGCGAAGCTGCCCAGGCCATGGGCCGGGCCATTGCCGAGCGCAACCTGACCCTGGTCTACGGCGGTGGCGCGGTGGGCCTGATGGGCATCGTCGCCGATGCGGCCATGGCCGCTGGCGGAGAAGTCGTGGGCATCATTCCGCAAAGCCTGAAAGACATCGAGATCGGCCACAACGGCTTGACCCGCCTGGAAGTGGTGGATGGCATGCATGCCCGCAAGGCGCGCATGGCCGAACTCAGCGATGCCTTCATCGCCCTGCCCGGGGGCCTTGGCACCCTGGAAGAACTGTTCGAAGTCTGGACCTGGGGCCAGCTGGGGTACCACCGCAAGCCCCTGGGGCTGCTGGAAGTGAATGGCTTCTATGAAAAGCTCGGCGGCTTCCTCGACCATATCGTCGGCGAGGGTTTCGTCAGTACTGCGCACCGCCAGATGCTGCAGATCAACCAGTCGCCGGCCGGCCTGCTGGATGCCCTGAGCGCCTGGCAACCTTCGGTTTCTGCCAAGTGGGTCGACTCAAAGCCGAGCTGAACCACTTCCCCAGGCGCCCCACCGTGATTATCAGGGGCGCTTGCGCTGGGGCTTCAACGACACCTTGAGCCGTTGACGCTGGTGGCGGATCTCCAGCAGCTTTTCACGCATCTGCCGATGGCGCCGGCTGTTGAGTAGCAACAGCCCCAGCAAGGGCAATAGCAGCCCTGCCAGATAGATGCCCTGGTGCGGATGGTATTGGAACATCGGCGCCACCAGGACCAGGCACAGGGCGAAGTAACCGGCCACCAGCCACACACCCCAGGCGATACCGCGCACCACCAGCAGGTTACCCACCACCAGCAACACAATCAGCACCAGCAGGCCCAGGCCCATGTAGTCGTTGCTCTGCTGCGGCGCGATGCCACGCCAGTAGGTGACTTGCGCCAGCGACAACAGCAACGATGCGCTGAAGCAGCCCAGCAGCACCGTAAGCATGAAGGTCGGGAAATACCGCGCCAGGAACTCGCGCATGCTGCCCCCGCCGATCATTCGTCGAACTCCTCATAGAGCCCTACGGCCAGGGTTTTCGCCGTGCCCAGGTTGCCGGAGCGGATGCTGCCGGTGGTGCTCAGGACCGCGCCCAGGGCATCTTGCATCTGCGTCAGGGTCGCGTGCCTGATCTGCGTCGTCGAATAGCGCTTGGTCAATCCTTCGGTGCGCTGCTTGAGCTTCAGCAACTTGGGGGTCAGGCTCGGATCGCGCAGGGTCAAGAGCTCCTTGGTCAGCCTGGCCCGCTCCTGGCGGTTGAGCCCCTTGAGCAACTGGGTCCAGCTCTTGCCGGTATTGGCCGCCTTGCTGGCCTTGAGCAGCTTGACCGTGGTCAGCGCGGAACCCCCGACGCCCACCAGGGAAATGCCATCGAGAATCGGCGAGACGATGGTGTACCACTCGGCATCGTCCATCCGGTCGTTGGCCGCCGGGTCCTGGATCTCGTTGATCACCCGCGCCCCGCCGATCACGCACTGGGCGGTCCCGGCTACCGCCGCCGACACCCCGAGCGCCACCATCCAGGCGCTGGCGCCGGCGGTGAAGGGCACGGCAACAGTGCCGCTGAATACCACCAGCCAGCCGATTACCGCGGCGGCACAGGACAGCGAGGTATTGAAGGACTCGGTCGCCAGGCGCGACTCGCGGGGGTTGTTCTTCACCTGGTCGACGAACTGCTGGGGCGCGATGTACCTCTTGGCTTCCCGCAGGACCACGCGCTTGGGCGTAATGCTGCAAATCGGCCTGAACTCACGCAGGGTGATCACGTTGAAGTCGGCGTCGATGTATACCACCCCCGCCCCGGCGATCGCGGGATCGGTATCGATGGCGGCGAACAGCCGTGGCAGGTTGAGTTGGCTTTCGATTCGCTGGCGGGCGAGGACCTGGGTGATGTTGAGGTCCCTGATGACTCCGTCGATAACGCTGGCCACGAGATTCGTCCTTGGTCTGGCGGTGGATGGTTGCCTGATGGCTTGAGGCCACCTGGGCGTCACGCTCAATGCAGGTCGTCAACCTTAACAAAGCGCCAGGCTTTTGTTGCCCTGTGCCCGTTAAAAATCCCTGGGAGAAAAAGCAAGACGCCAGCTTCATAGCTGGCGTCTTGTTGTATCAGCGCGGCACTACCGGCTTGCGGGTCGGCTTCTTGCCCTTGCCCTTGGCTGCGTCGGCACGCTCCTTGGCAGCTTGCTTGTTGCGGGCGAAGGCTGCGGCCTTGGCCTGTTCGCGCTTGTCCCAGGCGTTGCCACCATCGCTGGCACGCGGCGGCAAGCCGGTGTGCTGGGTCAGGATCCGGGTTTCCTTGGCTACTTTGTGGCTGCCGGCCGGTGTCGAGTTCTTGCGTCGGGCACTCTGGTAGCTGTCGGTAGACGGCTGGTGCGCCGGGATCAGCTGCTGCTTGCCCGAACCGATCAAGTCGCCACGGCCCATGCGCAGCAGGGCCTCGCGCAACATCGGCCAGCCCTTGGGGTCGTGATAGCGCAGGAACGCCTTGTGCAGACGGCGCTGTTCCTCGCTCTTGACGATGGTTACCGAGTCGCTCTTGTAGGTGACCTTGCGCAGCGGGTTCTTGCCCGAGTGGTACATGGCGGTGGCGCTGGCCATCGGCGACGGATAGAACGCCTGCACCTGGTCGGCGCGGAAACCGTTGCCCTTGAGCCATAGGGCCAGGTTCATCATGTCTTCATCGGTAGTGCCCGGGTGGGCGGCGATGAAGTACGGGATCAGGTACTGCTCCTTGCCCGCCTCCTTGGAGTACTTCTCGAACATCCGCTTGAAGCGGTCATAGGTGCCGATCCCAGGTTTCATCATCTGGTTCAGCGGACCTTCCTCGGTGTGTTCCGGGGCGATCTTCAGGTAGCCGCCGACGTGGTGGGTCACCAGCTCCTTGACGTATTCCGGCGATTCCACCGCCAGGTCATAACGCAGGCCGGAAGCGATGAGGATCTTCTTCACGCCAGGCAAGGCGCGGGCACTGCGGTACAGCTGGATCAGCGACGAATGGTCGGTGTTCAGGTTCGGGCAGATACCTGGGAACACGCAGGATGGCTTGCGGCACGCGGATTCGATTTCCGGGCTCTTGCAGGCGATGCGGTACATGTTGGCGGTAGGACCGCCAAGGTCGGAGATCACCCCGGTAAAACCCGGAACCTTGTCACGAATTTCTTCGATCTCGCGGATGATCGACTCTTCGGAGCGGTTCTGGATGATCCGCCCTTCGTGCTCGGTGATGGAGCAGAAGGTACAGCCACCGAAGCAGCCGCGCATGATGTTCACCGAGAAGCGGATCATGTCGTAGGCCGGGATCTTTTCCTTGCCATAGGCCGGGTGCGGAATGCGCTGGTAGGGCATGCCGAACACGTAGTCCATCTCTTCGGTGGTCATGGGAATCGGTGGCGGGTTGAACCAGACATCCTGCTCGCCATGCTTTTGCACCATGGCGCGGGCGTTGCCCGGGTTGGTCTCCAGGTGCAATACACGGTTGGCGTGGGCGTAGAGCACCGGGTCGTTACGCACCTTTTCCATGGACGGCAGGCGGATCACGGTCTTGTCCCGGGTCATCTTCGGGCTGGCCAGGATCTGCACGACCTTCGCTTCGTTGGGGTCCTCTACCGGGCCTTTTTCCTGCTCGATGGCGCAGGCGGCGGTGTCCTGGGTGTTGACGTAGGGGTTGATGATCTTGTCGATCCGGCCCGGGCGGTCGATGCGGGTGGAGTCCACTTCGTACCAGTCCTTGGGCGTGTCACGACGAATGAACGCGGTGCCGCGCACATCGGTGATGTCTTCGATTTTCTGGCCATAGGACAGGCGCTGGGCCACTTCGACGATGGCCCGCTCGGCGTTGCCGTAGAGCAGGATGTCGGCGCAGGCATCGATCAGGATCGAGTTGCGCACCCGGTCTTGCCAGTAGTCATAGTGGGCAATGCGACGCAGGGAGGCTTCGATGCCACCGAGGATGATCGGCACGTGCTTGTAGGCTTCCTTGCAGCGCTGGCTATATACCAGGCTGGCGCGGTCCGGACGCTTGCCCGCCAGGCCACCTGGGGTATAGGCGTCGTCGGAGCGGACCTTCTTGTCGGCGGTGTAGCGGTTGATCATCGAGTCCATGTTGCCTGCCGCGACACCGAAGAACAGGTTCGGCTCGCCGAGCTTCATGAAGTCGTCCTTGGACTGCCAGTTGGGCTGGGCGATGATCCCTACGCGAAAGCCCTGGGCCTCCAGCAGCCGGCCGATGATCGCCATGCCGAAGGACGGGTGATCGACGTAGGCATCGCCGGTGACGATGATGATGTCGCAGGAATCCCAGCCGAGCTGATCCATCTCCTCCCTGCTCATGGGCAGGAATGGTGCTGGCCCGAAACATTCGGCCCAGTACTTTGGATAGTCGAATAACGGCTTGGCTGCTTGCATGTCGATGACCGGTGTTGGCGCAGATAGGGACGCGCTGAATGACAGGGGAATTCGCGGGCGCGGAATATAGCACAAAAAATGACCAATTCCGACTGCGCCAGTCGGAATTCATGGTCGAGGCAATCAGCGGCGAGAAGACCAGTGCCCCCGCCCCATTCAGCCAGTGCCGGGCGAGATGCGGCTACTCGTCGTCGTCGAAGTTGTAGCTGCCCGGAGCCAGGTTTTCGAAGCGCGTGTATTTGCCGATGAAGGCCAGGCGGATGAAGCCGATGGGGCCGTTCCGCTGCTTGCCGATGATGATCTCGGCAATACCCTTGTGCTCGGTCTCCGGGTGATACACCTCGTCCCGGTACACGAACATGATCACGTCGGCGTCCTGCTCGATCGCTCCGGATTCACGCAAGTCGGAGTTCACCGGGCGCTTGTTGGGACGTTGCTCCAGGGAACGGTTGAGCTGGGACAATGCCACCACCGGACAGTTGAACTCCTTGGCCAGGGCCTTCAAGGAACGCGAGATCTCGGAAATCTCGTTGGTCCGGTTGTCACCACTGGAGCCAGGGATCTGCATCAACTGCAGGTAGTCGATCATGATCAGGCCGATATCACCATGCTCACGCACCAGTCGTCGGGTCCGGGCCCGCATCTCCGAAGGGCTGATACCCGCCGTATCGTCGATGAACAGCTTGCGGTCGTTGAGCAGGTTGACCGCGGAGGTCAGGCGCGGCCAGTCGTCATCGTCCAACTGGCCGGAACGGACCTTGGTCTGATCGATCCGTCCAAGCGAGGACAGCATACGCATGATCAGCGATTCGCCTGGCATCTCCAGGGAGTACACCAGGACCGCCTTGTCGCTACGCAGTACTGCGTTCTCCACCAGGTTCATGGCGAAGGTGGTCTTACCCATCGAGGGACGGCCGGCGACGATGATCAGGTCGGCCGGCTGCAGGCCACTGGTCTTCTCGTCAAGGTCGGTATAGCCGGTGGAAAGGCCGGTAATCGCATCGGAAGTATTGAACAGGGTGTCGATTCGATCGATGGCCTTGGTCAACAGCTCGTTGACACCGACCGGGCCACCAGTCTTGGGACGCGCTTCAGCGATCTGGAAGATCTGCCGCTCGGCCTCATCGAGGATCTCCTCGGCGGTGCGGCCTTCGGGGTTGAAGGCGCTGTCGGCAATATCATTGCTGATACCGATCAGCTGGCGCAGGGTCGCCCGCTGGCGAACGATCTGCGCATAGGCCTTGATGTTAGCCACCGAAGGGGTGTTCTTCGCCAACTCGCCCAGGTAGCCCAGCCCGCCCACCTGTGAGGTCTGGCCCTCCTTGTCCAGTTGTTCGGACAGGGTGACCACGTCGATGGGCATGTTCTGGTCGGCCAGCTTGGCGATGGCACGAAAGATCAAGCGGTGGTCATGCCGATAGAAATCGCCGTCGGAGACTTGATCCAGCACTCGCTCCCAGGCGTTGTTGTCCAGCATCAGACCACCGAGCACGGCCTGTTCGGCCTCGATGGAATGCGGCGGCACCTTCAGGGCGGCGGTTTGCAGATCGTATTGCTCGGGAGCGGAGATATCGTTCATGGCCACTTGGAATTCGGGGGTGAAAATCAGGTTCGGCAGAAAGACAAAGGGCACGACCTGTGAACAGGATCGTGCCCGATGTTAACCGTCAGCCACACAAGGTGCCAGACGATTTGGTACTGCTTAAGCAGCCACCACGACAACGCGTACGGTTGCTTCGACTTCAGCGTGCAGGTGCACGGCTACGTCGAACTCACCTACGTTACGGATGGTGCCGTTCGGCAGACGAACTTCGCTTTTCGCAACTTCAACGCCGGAGGCGGTCAGTGCGTCAGCGATGTCGTGGGTGCCGATCGAACCGAACAGCTTGCCTTCGTCACCAGCGGTGGCAGTGATGGTCACTTCCAGCTCAGCCAGTTGCGCAGCGCGAGTTTCGGCAGAAGCCTTCTTCTCTGCAGCCAGTTTTTCCAGCTCGGCACGACGCGCTTCGAACGCAGCCAGGTTGGCAGCGGTAGCAGCGGTGGCTTTGCCGAAAGGCAGCAGGTAGTTACGGCCGTAACCAGCCTTAACGTTTACCTTATCGCCCAGGTTGCCCAGGTTGGCGATTTTTTCCAGCAGGATCAGTTCCATTTGGTAATAACCTCTTAACTTTTAACCTTCACCGTTCGCGGAGCCGTTACCGGCATCTTTCGAGGCCAAACGTCCGCGAAAATCAATCAGGCTGTCGACAATGGCCAGGACCACGAGTAACGGATAGACCAGCTGCATGAATGGCAGCATCGTGATGTACACCCCCACCAGCCAGAACCTGGCCAGTCGCCCTTGCGCCACCAGCCCGTGAATCAGGGCCAGCCCGGCGAAAGCCAGCGGCACACTGCACATCGGCGTCAACATGGCCAGTTGAGGTCCGAAGTTCGGCCCAACAAGCATGCACGCCAGCAGGAGCATCGCTGGTGCAACGGGGATTCTGATGGCGCGGAACTCGCGCCCAAAACCACCCGGGTTGTACAACACAGCTTGCCAATAACGCCCAAGAATCAGGCTCAGCACGCTGATGGCTTGCAACAAGGCCGCAATCAGGCCGGTCAGGATCGGTGCGATCAGCGTAGCGAGGCGAGCTCGCTCTTCAACCGACAACTGCTGGTAGACCTCACCCAAGGCCATCGGCAGGATCTTGATCAGTTCCTGTGACAGCGCTTCGATCTGGGGGCGGAACGCCGCACCCAAGACACCAGCAAACACCAACCCCATCGCTATGCTGACCAGCAGCACGCGGGTCCAGGATTCGCTTGCGCGCAAAACCAACGCAAGACTCGAAGACCCCAGCAGCACAAGAAATGCCCGCGGGTCATCGAACGTCAGCCACCAGAGCAATGCCGGCAGCACTCCCAGAGCCAGGACACCCATGGCGCCCTGCAGCCCGCGCCGCAGCAGCACAAGGCTTGCAGCGGCAGCACCCAACCAATACAACAACGGCAATGCCGAACAGCCAGCCACTACCAGAGTGGCCTGCACACGACCGCGCATGATGAACTCAGCTAAGGCGCGCATGCATTCAATCCCTTACTACTTGTCGACTACCCGGTCTCAGCGGCCGTGGCTGTCGGTGTAGGCCAGCAGGGCCAGGAAGCGGGCGCGCTTGATAGCGGTAGCCAGCTGACGCTGATAACGAGCTTTGGTACCGGTGATGCGGCTTGGAACGATTTTGCCGGTCTCGGATACGTAGGCTTTCAGAGTGTTGAGATCTTTGTAATCGATCTCTTTCACGTCTTCAGCGGTGAAGCGGCAGAATTTACGACGACGGAAGAAACGTGCCATGTAATTGGCTCCTCAAAAGGTCCGTGGATTACTCGTCAGCGTTATCGCTGTTGTCGCTGTCATTGCTGTCGTCGCCATCGGCGCTGTCAGCATGCTCAGGACGGTCGCGACGCTCACGGCGCTCACTGCGGTTTTCTTCAGCCTTGAGCATCTCGGATTGGCCAGTGATGGCCTCTTCGCGACGGATGACCAGGTTACGGATCACTGCATCGTTGTAACGGAAGTTGTCTTCCAGCTCAGCCAGGGCTTTACCGGTGCACTCAACGTTCAGCATCACGTAGTGAGCCTTGTGAACATTGTTGATTGCGTAGGCCAGTTGACGACGGCCCCAGTCTTCCAGACGGTGGATTTTGCCGCCGTCTTCTTCGATCAGCTTGGTGTAACGCTCAACCATGCCGCCGACTTGCTCGCTTTGATCCGGGTGGACCAAAAAGATGATTTCGTAATGACGCATGAATGCTCCTTACGGGTTGTAGCCTGCCGCCTATAAGCGGTCAGACAAGGAGTGAATGACACTTGTGTGTCTTGCCTGGTAGTAGGCACATATGCGCCTGCCGTCACGGCAAGGGGCGCAATTGTAGAGAAGGGGGAACAGCGGTGCAAGGCAATTGGTGAATATTTGAACAACAACTGCAAGCCATGAGCCTCAAGCGACAAGCAGGAGCACTTGCCGCCCATGACTTGCCGATTGCTTGCTACTTGCGTGCGGCCTTGGCGTTGCGCTGGCGCGCAGCCTCGAACAGGCAGACCCCGGTAGCCACGGAGACGTTAAGGCTGCTGACGCTACCGGCCATCGGCAAGCGCACCAGGAAGTCGCAATGCTCACGGGTCAGGCGGCGCATGCCTTTACCCTCGGCCCCCATGACGATGATCGTCGGCCCGGTCAGATCCTGAGCGTACAGCTCCTGCTCGGCCTCACCGGCGGTACCGACGACCCAGAGGCCACGCTGCTGGAGTTTCTCCAGAGTGCGGGCCAGATTGGTCACAGCCACCAACGGGATCACTTCGGCAGCCCCGCAGGCCACCTTGCGCACAGCCGGGGTCAGGGTTGCCGACTTGTCCTTGGGCACCAGTACGGCCAGGGCGCCCGCTGCATCGGCGGTACGCAGGCAGGCTCCGAGGTTATGCGGATCGGTCACGCCATCGAGCACCAGCAACAGTGGCGCCCCTTCGGTACGGTCCAGCAGCTCGTCCAGCATGGCTTCGCCCCACACCTGGCTCGGGCTGACTTCCGCCACCACGCCCTGGTGCACACCCTCGACCCAGGCGTCCATTTCACGGCGCTCGGCCTGCCCTACGGCAACCCGGTTCTGCCCAGCCAGGTCCAGCAGCACCTGGACCCGCGGATCACTGCGCCCTTCAGCCAGCCAGATCTGCTTGACCCGCTTGGGATGATGGCGCAGCAACGCTTCCACAGCGTGTACGCCGTAGATTTTTTCCAACTGACTCATGACTTGGCCTTAGGTTTACGTGCACCACTGCTCTTTGCACCGGCCTTGGGCGGCCCCTTGCGATGCTTGCTCGGTTTCGCGGGTTTATCGGCGGCCGGCTTGCTGGACTTGCCAGCAGGGGCCTTGCCTCCACTCTTGGCCTCAGCCAACAACGCCCGTTTCATTTCCCGGCTCTTGCGCACTTCGGCGTTTTTCGCTGCAGCATCGCTTGGACGGTAGGCATCGCCCGCCTTTTCCTTGGCAGCGCCACGTCGTGCCGGCTTGCTGGAGGGCGCAGCCTCGGCAGGCTTGCTCGCCGACACATCGGGCGCGCCACGCTTCTTGCGGCCGATCGGGGCATTGATGGTTTTTTCCGCCATCTCGAAATCGATCTTGCGCTCATCAAGATCGACTCGCATGACGCGCACTTCCACGGTATCGCCCAAGCGGAAGCTGCGCCCCGTGCGCTCGCCCGCCAGGCGATGGTGCACAGGGTCAAAGTGGTAGTAGTCGCCAGGCAAGGCCGTCACGTGCACCAGGCCTTCGACATAGATATCGGTCAGCTCGACGAACAGCCCGAAACCGGTCACTGCCGTGATCACTCCCGGGAAGGACTCGCCCACGCGATCCTTCATGAACTCGCACTTGAGCCAGTTCACGACATCGCGGGTGGCTTCATCGGCACGACGCTCGCTCATCGAGCATTGCTCACCGAGCTGCTCCAGAGTGACTTCGTCGTACGGATAGATCCGCGCCTTGGGAATACTCGACGCCCCGGCACGACGCACATGAGGCGTATCTTGCCGGGAGTGGATGACACTGCGAATGGCCCGGTGGGTCAGCAAGTCGGGATAACGACGGATCGGCGAGGTGAAGTGGGTGTAGGCCTCGTAATTCAGGCCGAAGTGCCCCTGGTTGTCCGCGCTGTATACCGCCTGGCTCAAGGAACGCAGCATGACGGTCTGGATCAGGTGGTAATCCGGACGGTCCTTGATGTTCTCCAGCAACGCCTGGTAGTCCTTGGGCGTCGGCCCCTCCTTGCCCTTATGCAAGGACAGCCCCAGCTCGCCGAGGAAAGCCCGCAACTTCTCCAGGCGCTCCGGCGGCGGACCATCATGCACCCGATAAAGCGCCGGAATCTCATGCTTCTGCAGGAACTCGGCGGTGGCCACGTTGGCCGCCAGCATGCATTCCTCGATCAGCTTGTGGGCATCGTTGCGCGCAGTTGGGCGAATTTCGGCGATCTTGCGCTCAGAACCGAAGATGATCCGGGTTTCCTGGGTTTCAAAGTCGATGGCACCACGGGTATGGCGCGCGCCCAGCAGGACCTTGTACAGCGCGTAAAGCTGCTTCAGGTGCGGTACCACATCGGCATATTCACCGCGCAGCTGCTTGGCTTCGGAGGTCTTGGAATGCTCGAGCATGGTACTGACCTTGTTGTAGGTCAGGCGCGCCTTGGAGTGGATTACCGCTTCATAGAACTGGTAATCGGTCATCTCACCGGACTTGGAAATGGTCATCTCGCAGACCATGGCCAGGCGATCCACCTTGGGATTGAGCGAGCAGAGGCCGTTGGACAGCTCTTCCGGCAGCATCGGGACCACGCGCTCGGGGAAGTACACCGAGTTGCCACGCACCTGGGCTTCAGCATCCAGGGCCGAACCGATCTTCACGTAGCTGGAAACGTCGGCGATCGCCACATACAGCTTCCAGCCGCCACCGAACAGGCGCAGCTTGCCGGGCTTGGCTTCGCAATAGACGGCATCGTCGAAGTCGCGGGCGTCCTCGCCATCGATGGTGACGAAGGGCAGGTCGCGCAGGTCGATACGCTTTTCCTTGTCCTTCTCTTCCACTTCAGGCTTGAGCTTGCCGGCCTCCTTGAGGACGGCCTCGGGCCATACATGTGGAATATCGTAGGTGCGCAGGGCAACGTCGATCTCCATGCCCGGCGCCATATAGTTACCTACGACTTCGATCACATCGCCCTGTGGCTGGAAGCGCGGGGTCGGCCAGTGAGTGATCTTCACCTCGACGAACTGACCGATCTTGGCATTGGCATTGCGACCTGGCGTCACCAGCACTTCCTGCTGGATCTTCGGGTTATCCGCGACGACAAAGCCGATACCGCCCTCTTCGAAGTAGCGACCGACGATACTTTCATGGGCACGCGATACCACTTCGACGATCACGCCTTCACGACGGCCGCGGCGATCTAGGCCAGAAACACGGGCCAATGCCCGGTCGCCATCGAACACCAGGCGCATCTGGGCCGGACTCATGAACAGGTCTTCACTGCCGTCGTCCGGCACCAGGAAGCCGAAACCGTCGCGGTGACCGCTGATACGGCCGAGAATCAGGTCGAGCTTGTCCACGGGCGCGTAGGTGCCCCGGCGGGTGTAAATCAATTGAGCATCGCGCTCCATGGCGCGCAGGCGGCGACGCAAGGCTTCGAGTTGGTCCTCGGTGGTCAGGCCGAACTCGTCTACCAGTTGCTCGCGACTAGCAGGCGAGCCTCGGTCAGCCAGATGCTGGAGGATGAGTTCGCGGCTAGGAATAGGGTTTTCGTATTTTTCCGCTTCACGAGCGGCCTCGGGATCGAGGGACTGCCAATCGGCCATTAGATAAATTTCACCTTGTCTATATCTCGGTTAGTTTGGCATACACGTATTGAAACGGGAAATTTCAGGCTCAGACAACGCCCGAAATCCCTCCTCCCTGGCTCAGAAACAGACTCCTGTTTATCCCCAAGGACTTTTTTCAAACTTTTTCGAACCCAGGGGTTTACAGCTCAAAACAGCATCCGTATAGTGCGCGCCATCGACGACGGAGACGTCAACGATACGCCCAGATGGTGAAATTGGTAGACACGCCAGCTTCAGGTGCTGGTGGCCGCAAGGCCGTGGAAGTTCGAGTCTTCTTCTGGGCACCAATTCAAGAGCTTGAGATTAGATCAATTTCAAGGCTCCAACAAAAACCCGCGAAAGCGGGTTTTTGCGTTCTAAGCTCCTGATTTTCCTAAGTGCTTGATTTAATAAAAGCAAAACAGGGGTTTACAGATCAAAACACTGCCCGTATAGTGCGCCCCATCGACACGGCAACGATGTCGATACTGCCCAGATGGTGAAATTGGTAGACACGCCAGCTTCAGGTGCTGGTGGCCGCAAGGCCGTGGAAGTTCGAGTCTTCTTCTGGGCACCAATTCAAAACTTCAGCGCAATGCTCTGAAGCTTCACAAAAACCCGCGAAAGCGGGTTTTTGCGTTTCTAGCCCATGTAATTCCCTCCGCACAAAGCCTCCTCCCTCGCAAAGCGCACATGAGAAACGATATCGTTTATGATTGTTACAAGTTTTTGCGGCACAACAGTGAGGAAACCTGCGAATGATGTTTAGAAACACCCGCCTTTCAACATCCCTTCTGCGTGGCTTGACCATCACTTTGCTGGGACTGACCCTGGCATCTCCACTCACCCGGGCCGACGAGCCCGTATCGCTGACCCTGTACAACGGCCAGCACAAGGAAGTCGGCGAGGCGATCGCCAAGGCCTTCGAAGCCAAGACCGGGATTCACGTCAATGTCCGCAAGGGCAGCAGCAATCAGCTGGCCAGCCAGGTAGTGGAAGAAGGCGATCGCTCCCCCGCCGACGTGATCTATTCCGAAGAATCCCCACCCCTGAACAAACTGGGGGAACAAGGCCTGCTAGCCCAGACCGACAGCGCCACCCTGGCCGTACTGCCCAAGGAGTACGTGGCCAGCAACGGTACCTGGATCGGCATCACCGCCCGCGTGCGCGTGGTGGCCTTCAATCCCAAGCTGATCGCTGAAAAGGACCTGCCCACATCGGTACTGGAATTCTCCCAACCCCAGTGGCAAGGCAAGATCGGCTTCGTCCCCACCAGTGGCGCCTTCCAGGAACAGGCCGTGGCGATCATCAAGCTGCACGACATGGACGCAGCGGAAGAGTGGCTGACCGGGCTGCGTGCCTTCGGCAAGATCTACAGCAACAACATGGTGGCGCTCAAGGCCGTGGAAAACGGTGAAATTGCCGCGGTCCTGGCGAACAACTACTACTGGTTCGCCCTGCAACGGGAGAGAGGCCAGCTGGAGTCCAAGCTGCACTACTTCACCAATGGCGATGCCGGTGGCCTGATCACCGTCTCCAGTGCTGCGGTACTCAAGTCCAGCAAGCACCCCAAGGAAGCCCAGCAGTTCCTCGCCTACATGGCCAGCGAAGAAGGTCAGCGCGTGATCACCCAGACCACCGCGGAATACCCGCTGCACAAGGGCATGGAGTCCGACCGCGGGCTCAAGCCTTTCAGCGAGCTGAACCCTCCGCAGGTGACACCCGCCGACCTGGGCAATGCCGAACAGGCCCTGGAGCTGGAACGTGATGTCGGCCTGAACTGATGGGCCCTTCGCTTTCCGCTGCACGCGCCCAACGCGCACCGGGGCGCAAGCCCCCTCCCGCCTGGCTGCTACTGCCGGTCCTGCTACTGGTCTGCCTGAGCCTCTTGCCCCTGGCCTATGTCGCACTCAAGGCCTGGCAAGCTGGCTGGGCTGAGGCCTGGCATCTGCTGTGGCGCCCCTACGTGTTCCGGCTGCTGCGCAACACCCTGCTACTGATGCTCGGGACGACCGGCGCCTGCGCCATCATCGGCCTGTCCCTGGCCTGGCTGCTGGAACGCAGCGACCTACCGGGCCGGAGGATCTGGGGTGTGGTGCTGTGCCTGCCATTCGCCGTGCCGGCTTTCGTCAGCAGTTTCACCTGGGTATCCCTGAGCGCCAGCTTCGAGGGACTGGGCGGCGCGATCCTGGTGATGACCCTCTCCAAGTACCCGCTGGTGTTCCTGCCAGTGGCCGCCACCCTGCGCAATCTCGATCCTTCCCTGGAAGAATCGGCACGCACCCTGGGGCAAGGCCGCTGGGGAGTGTTTCTCAAGGTCACCCTGCCCCTACTGTGGCCTTCGCTATTGGCGGGATCGTTGTTGATCGCCCTGCACATGCTGGTGGAGTTCGGCGCCTTGTCGATCATGGGCCTGCAAACCTTCACCACGGCGATCTACCAACAATTCGAACTGGAGTTCAGCAACGCCAACGCGGCGATGCTCTCGGCTGTCCTGCTGCTGTTGTGCCTGACCCTGCTATGGCTGGAGTTGCGGGCCCGCGGCAAAGGCCGGCACGTACGCATCGGCCAGGGCGTGGCGCGCCGGGCCGAACAGGTCGGACTGGGCAGCTGGTCCGCCATCGGGCAAGTGTATTGCTTGCTGCTGGCAGTGATCGGCAGCGGTATCCCCCTGGGGATGCTGGGCTATTGGCTGGCAGTGGGCTCATCGGCCGCCTTCCCTATTGCCGCGATCGGTGAAGCCCTGCTCTCGTCCCTGGCACTGTCCTTGGGCGGAGCTGCGCTGTGTCTGGTGCTCGCGGTGCCGGTAGGCCTGCTGGTGGTGCGCTACAAGGGCCGCCTGGCGATCTGGGCCGAACGCCTGCCCTACTTGCTGCACGCTTTGCCAGGCCTGGTGATCGCCCTGACCCTGGTGTACTTCGCCTTGCACTATGTGCCGGCGCTGTACCAGACCTCGACCCTGCTGCTGATCGCCTACGCCTTGCTGTTCCTGCCACTGGCCCAGGCACCGATTCGCACAGCCTTGAACAAGGCAGCACCACAGCTGGAAGAGGCGGCACGAACCCTGGGGGCCTCATCGTTCGGGGCCTTTTGCCGGGTCACCCTGCCGATCATCTTCCCGGCACTGGGTGCGGCTTTCGCCCTGGTATTCCTGGATGCGATGAAGGAACTCACTGCGACCCTGCTGCTCAGCCCTACAGGATTGAACACCCTGGCCACTGCAGTCTGGGCCCATACCTCGAACCTGGAGTTCGCGGCAGCGGCGCCCTATGCGGTGCTGCTGATCCTGGTCTCGGGCCTGCCGGTGTACCTGCTGACGACGCGGATGTACCTGAGCCGCTGAGATCGACCGCCTCGGCAGGCGACTCCAGGGAGACGCCTGCCGCAGGATGCCTCAAGCGCGAAACTGGCCCAGGCTGGCCTTGAGCTGCGCCGCCAGGCTGTCCAGCACCTTGCCGCTGGCGGTGGTTTCCACCACCGCCTGGGCCGCACGCTCGGCCTGGGCATGAATGGTCTCCACCCGCCCACGCACCGCCTGCGCGCCCTGGGCTTGTTGCGCCGCAGCCTGGGTAGCCAAGCCAATGGCTGCGTGCACCTGTTCCACCGATGACTGCACCGACTGCTGCAGACGGGCGCTATCGCGCAACACCAACAAACCTTCACTGGCCTGGCGCCCAGCCTGGCCGATAGCCGCCACCGCTTCGCGTGCACCTTGCTGCAAAGCGCCGATATGGGCCTGGATATCGCCAGTGGAACTCTGGGTCTTGCTGGCCAAGGCCCGCACTTCGTCTGCCACTACCGCAAAACCGCGCCCGGTCTCGCCGGCCCGGGCCGCCTCGATCGCCGCATTCAGTGCCAGCAAGTTGGTCTGCTCGGCAATGCCATGGATCACCGTCAGCACCACCTCGATCTGCTCGCTCTGCTGCGCCAGCCGCTCGATCACCTTGGCCCCGGTATCCACCTGTCCGGCCAGGGCCTCGATCAAGCTGCCGACCTGCTCCGAAGTCCGGGTGGTCTCGTCGGTGGCCTGGCGGATCTCCACCACCTGTTGCAACGCGGCCTGCATGGCCTGGCTTTCCGCCTGGGCCTCGTCGGCCATGTGCGACAGGGCCCGCAGGCTCTCCGCCACCTCGTCGCGCTGGGCCTCGGCCGCCGCATCGGCGCCGGCATTACGCAAGCTCATCGCGCCAATCTCGACCCCGGTGCGCTGCGCCACATCGCCTGCCTCGCGGACGATCGGCTGCAACTTGTCGACGAAGCGATTCACCGCCGAAGCCATGTCGCCGATCTCATCGTTGCTATTGAGCGGCACGCGCTTGGTCAGGTCACCCTCCCCGGCCGCCAGGTCATTGAGCGCGGCAATCAGCAGGTGCAACTTGTTGACCACCCGCCGCCCCAGCACCACTGCCAGCAACAGCAGTAGCGCCAGGCCGACCAAGGCCAGGCCTACGCCAATCTGCCAACGCAGGGTGGCCGCCGCCTCTTGCACGGTACTGGCAGTGTTGGCCTGCATCTCGGCCGCCGTGCCCTGGGCCGACTGCAGCCGCGAACGCATCGCCGCCGAACTGTCGGCGGAGGCCCCCTTGAGACTGTCACCCACCAATTGGTCACTGCTGGCGATCAAGGCCGTGAAGCGCTGGTCCAGCGCCGCGATGTCGGCTTCAACGGAGGCCGTGGACACCCCCATCAGCACCTTGCCGATCTCCACCCCATTGGGATTGATCGAAGCCTCGATGTAGTAGACCGAGGGATCGTTCTTCGCCGCATCCAGGACCTTGTCCAGAGCCCGATCGCCCTTGCCCTTCTCCAACAGGGCGCGGTTGATGGGGTTTTCACGGTTCAGGTAGCGAGTCAGGTGCGCGCCCGTGGCATCGTCATACACCACGAAGAGCACGCTAGGGTTGCGCTGGGCCCGCCGTGCGAATTCGGACAAGGTTGGTACATCGTTGTCCCACATGGCTCGCGGCGCCACCGAGGCCAGCAACTGGGCCATATCGTTGGCGGAATCCTTCAGGTCTTTCTCCAGCGCATCACGCAGCTGTACCTGCTCCTCCTTGAGGCGCGACGACAAGCCAGCCGTGAGTCGTTGGCGAGTGCTGGCCGACAGGCTCTCCAGACTGGAGGTGACCTCCTTGCCCGCCTGCTCCAGCTCACCCGCGAGCTTCTGGCTGTCACCGCCCAGGCGCGAGGCCAGGTTTGCTTCCAGGGCTGTCACCGTGCTCCGGGTCAGGGCGACAGCGACCAGCACTTGCACCAAAAGGGCGATACCGAGAGTAACGAATACAGGCCGTAGTAAACGGCTTTGTAACAGTGAGAGAACGGCCGACACAGGAAATCCCTCTACTTTTGACGCCATTATTCTGATGGCACTCTAGAAGTGGATTTCCCAGCAAGGGTCGTGCCGTGCAGCAGGCAGAAACGACAAAGGGCCCCATGAGGGGCCCTTTGTTTGCTACATCAACAGCTTATCAGGCGAACGGATGACGCAGGACGATGGTCTCGTTGCGATCCGGGCCAGTCGAAATAATGTCGATCGGCGCGCCGACCAGCTCTTCGATGCGCTTGATGTAGGCCAGGGCAGCTGCTGGCAGCTCTGCCAGGGTCTTCGCGCCCAGGGTCGATTCGCTCCAGCCTGGCATCTGCTCGTATACCGGCTCCAGGCCGATGTAGCTGTCGGCGTCGGTCGGCGCGTCGATGACTGCACCATCCTGGTTCTTGTAGCCAACGCAGATATTGATGGTTTCCAGGCCATCCAGCACGTCCAGCTTGGTCAGGCACAAGCCCGAGATGCTGTTGACGTCGATGGCGCGACGCAGGATCACGGCATCGAACCAACCGCAACGACGGGCACGGCCGGTGGTAGCACCGAACTCATGGCCACGCTTGGCCAGGAAGGCGCCGACGTCGTCGAACAGCTCGGTCGGGAACGGGCCCGAACCAACGCGAGTGGTGTAGGCCTTGGTGATACCCAGGATGTAGTCGATGTACATCGGGCCCACGCCGGAGCCGGTAGCAATGCCGCCAGCGGTGGTGTTGGAGCTGGTGACGTACGGATAGGTACCGTGGTCGATGTCCAACAGCGAGCCTTGGGCGCCTTCGAACATGATGTCCTTGCCGGCGCGACGCAGTTGGTGCAGTTCGGCGGTGACGTCGAGCATCATCGGCTTGAGTTGCTCGGCGTACTCCATGCACTCGTCCAGGGTCTTCTGGAAGTCGATGGCCGGCTCTTTGTAGTAATTGACCAGGACGAAGTTGTGGTAGTCCAGCAACTCGCCCAGCTTGGCAGCGAAACGCTCGCGGTGGAACAGGTCGCCGACGCGCAGGCCGCGACGGGCCACCTTGTCTTCGTAGGCCGGGCCAATGCCACGACCGGTCGTGCCGATCTTGGCTTCGCCACGGGCCTTCTCACGGGCCTGGTCCAGGGCCACGTGGTAGGACAGGATCAGTGGGCAGGACGGGCTGATACGCAGGCGCTCGCGCACCGGTACGCCTTTTTCTTCCAGCTTGACGATTTCACGCATCAAGGCATCCGGAGCCACCACTACGCCGTTGCCGATCAGGCACTGCACGCCTTCGCGCAGCACGCCGGACGGGATCAGGTGCAGAACGGTCTTCTCGCCGTCGATCACCAGGGTATGGCCAGCGTTGTGGCCACCTTGGTAGCGCACTACGGCGGCGGCATGTTCGGTCAGCAGATCAACGATCTTGCCTTTGCCCTCATCACCCCACTGGGTGCCCAGGACTACGACATTCTTACCCATAACAATTGTCCTCATTCGCGCAAACTTGGTGCCGGCGAGCGCCGGCAGGAAAACTCAGGAAACCAGTGGCAATACTTGCCAAATACCATCGTGCTGAACCAATTGCCGGTCGCAGTCCGCTTCACGAGCAGCGGCCAGGGGCTGCCCAGGCAAGGCTTGGACCACGCGCTGGCCTTCGCTGCGCAACTGGCAGACGGTCTGCCAGAGTGCGGCGTCGGTGCGATCGGGCATCCAGATGCCACCTGACGGCAATTCGATCTCGGCACGCCCCAGGGTCACCAAGGTCTTGAGGTCGGTAGAGAAACCAGTGGCCGGCCGGGCACGCCCGAAGTCCGCACCGATGTCATCATAGCGACCGCCCTGGGCAATGGATTGACCCACACCCGGAACGAACACCGCAAACACCACTCCAGTGTGGTAGTGGTAGCCACGCAGCTCGCCGAGGTCGAAGTACAGCGGCAGGTCCGGGAATCGCACCGACAAGCGCTCGGCAATCGTCAGCAATTCATCCAGCGCCACCAGCACCGGGGTCGGGGCACCCGCCAGGCGACGACGAGCATCGCTCAGTACTTCGCGGCTGCCGCACAGGTCCACCAGGGAGCGCAACATTTCTGCCAGGTCGGCCGACAAGCCTTCGGTCAGGCTGATGACTTCATCGATCGCCTTGCGCTGCAGGGCGTCGAACAATTGTTGCTCCACGGCACCGGACAAACCGGCAGCCTGGGCCAGGCCGCGGTAGATGCCCACATGCCCCAGATCCATGTGCACATCCGGCACATCCGCCAGTTGCAACATCGCCAACATCAGGCTGATCACTTCGACGTCGCTGCTCGGGCTGGCGTCGCCATACAACTCGGCACCCAGCTGGATTGGGCTGCGGGAGGTCGACAAGGCCCGCGGCTGGGCATGCAGCACGCTGCCGGCGTAGCACAAGCGGCTCGGCCCTTCACGACGCAGGGTGTGGGCATCGATACGTGCTACTTGCGGCGTGATGTCGGCACGGAACCCCATCTGCCGACCCGATTGCGGATCGATGACCTTGAAGGTGCGCAGGTCCAGGTCCTGGCCGGCGCCCGTCAGCAGGGATTCCAGGTATTCGATATGGGGAGTGACGACGAACTCGTAACCCCAGCTCTGAAACAGATCCAACACCTGACGACGCGCCACTTCGATGCGCGCCGCTTCCGGCGGCAGTACTTCTTCGATGCCATCTGGCAGCAGCCAGCGGTCTACCGTTGCCATTACGCCATTCCCCTATGGTCCGGGCGGCAAGCCTGGGGCCAGCCTTAGAGTGAAGCAGAAAACAGTCGCATCCGACGCGAGCTCAGCCGGACAGGCAGCCAGAAATCGGCTGTACAGACCCTTTTCCTCGAAAAATCTCACCGGACTCTTGAACGAGCCACGGCTAATCAAAGATGCAGACGCAAAAAAGCCGGGAATTTCCCGGCTGCCGCATCATACACCCGTTTTCCCAAAGGATCACCCCGCCAGGCATTTTAGCCGCCCGGCGGGGCACCCCAGGATCAGGCCAGGATCAAGGCTTGGTTTTTTCCAGGTAGTGGAAAAAATCGCTGCTTGGGTCCAGGACCATGACGTCGGATTTGTTCGCGAAGCTTTCACGGTAGGCACGCAGGCTACGATAGAACGCGTAGAACTCCTGGTCCTGGCCGTAGGCCTTGGCATAGATAGCTGCCGCCTGGGCGTCGCCATCACCGCGAACCTCTTCGGACTCACGATAGGCTTCGGCCAACAGCACCCGACGCTGACGATCGGCGTCGGCACGGATGCCTTCGGCCAGCTCGTTACCCTTGGCGCGATGCTCGCGGGCCTCACGCTCACGCTCGGTGCTCATGCGCTCGAACACGCTGCGGTTCACTTCCTTGGGCAGGTCGATGGCCTTGACCCGGACATCCACCACCTCGATACCCAGTTCCTTCTCCGCCATCTTGTTCAGCGAAGCCGTGATATCGGCCATCAGCGCATCACGCTCACCGGATACCACTTCATGCAGGGTGCGCTTGCCGAACTGGTCGCGCAGGCCCGACTCCAGACGCCGCGATAGACGCTCGTCGGCAATCTGCTTGAGGCCGGAAGTCGCGGTGTAGAAACGCTCGGCATCCTTCACCCGCCACTTGGCGTAGGCGTCCACCATCACGGCTTTCTTTTCCAGGGTCAGGAAGCGCTGCGTCGGTGCATCCAGGGTCATCAGGCGCGCATCGAACTTACGCACCTGGTTCACGTAGGGCACTTTTACATGCAAGCCGGGCTGGACATCGGCCTGGACTACACGACCGAACTGCAGCAACACCGCACGCTCGGTCTGAGCCACGATGTAGAAGCTGTTCCAGGCAACCACCGCCACGACAACACCCACGATCAGGGCGATCAGCGATTTATTGCTCATCAGCGACTCTCCCTAGAACGCGTCTGCTGCTGTTGCTGCATATGCTCAACCGCCGCGCGCGCATTCGCTTCATTGCTGGAGGTAGACGCCGAGCCCGTTACCGGAGCACCGCCGCTACGACCACTGTCGATCATCTTGTCCAGCGGCAGGTACAGCAGGTTGTTCTGCCCACCCTTGCTTCCGGTCACCAGGACCTTGCTGGTATTGCTGAAGACTTCCTGCATGGTGTCCAGGTACAGGCGCTGGCGAGTCACCTCAGGTGCCTTGCGGTATTCGCCGACCAGCTTGGTAAAGCGGTCCGCCTCACCCTTGGCACGGGAAACCACTTCGTCGCGATAACCGTTGGCATCCTCGATGATGCGCTGGGCCTGACCACGAGCCTCGGGTACCACACCATTGGCATAGGTTTCAGCCTGGTTGCGCGAGCGCTGCTCATCTTCACGAGCGCGGATCACATCGTCGAAGGCTTCCTGCACTTCACGCGGTGCCGCTGCGCTTTGTACGTTGACCTGGGTCACGGTGATACCGGTGCGATAGTTGTCGAGGAAACGCTGCAAGCGCTCCTTGATCTCGCTGGCCATCTGCTCACGACCTTCAGTCAGCACCTGGTCCATGGCGGTGGAACCCACCACATGGCGCAGGGCGCTATCGGTCGCGTGCTGCAGGCTGATCTCCGGCTGATCGACGTTCAGCACGAAGTCCTGCAAGTTGCTGATCTTGTACTGCACGGTCAGCGGCACCTCGACGATATTCTCGTCCTCGGTCAGCATCTGGCCCTGCTTGGTATAGGCACGCTCACGCGTGACGTTTTCCATGTACTTGCGGTCGATCGGCGGGAAGTAGATGTTCAGGCCCGGACCGACAGTCTCATAGTATTTGCCGAAGCGCAGCACCACGGCCTGCTCCTGCTCATCGACGACATAGACCGCGCTGTACAGCCAAGCAGCCGCCAGCACGACCAGGCCAATGCCCAGCAAGCCAAAACCGCCGCCCTTGCCGGAGCTGGCGCCGTCATCACCACGTTTCTTACCACCACCGAACAACCCATTCAGGCTTTCCTGCAGCTTACGGAAGGCCTCGTCGAGATCTGGCGGGCCCTTGCGATCGCCGTTATTGCGGCGCTTACCGCCCCAAGGGTCCTGATTATTCGAGTTGCCACCCGGCTCATTCCAAGCCATAGCGCTCTCCATCTGATAAAGCAAAGACGCGCCCACGGCGCGCCGGCCAATGCTACAGAATGCCTGCTACAGCGGCACAACCGCCTGCCCAGGCTTTTATTGCAAAGTGTGTTGCTCGATGAAGTCCGACGGCTGCCAGCCTTCGCGACTGACCAGCCGGTTCAACTCGGCCCGAGGCAGGCGAACGGCCAGCAAACTGACACCTTCATCGTCATGATCTTCTTTCTGCACAGCATTCAACTGGAAAAACTGTGCTCGCAGTCGAGCAAAACGCTGGGGCAAGCGCAAGGTGCCAACGAACAAATCTTCACCCAGCAGCTCCGCAATGGCCTGCTTGAGCAAGTCCAGTCCCTGGCCATCACGGGCCGATAACCAGACGCGCTGCGGCTTGCCATCGGGATCACGCTGTATCTGTGGCTCAACGCCCTCGAGCAAATCGAGTTTGTTATAGACCTCCAGGATCGGCAAGTCCTGAGCCCCGATCTCCCCCAGCACGACCATGACCTGCTCGATCTGGGCCATGCGCTCGGGCTCATGGGCATCGATCACATGCAGCAGCAGGTCGGAATTGCTCGACTCTTCGAGCGTAGCCCGAAATGCTTCCACCAATTTGTGCGGCAAGTGGCGAATGAAACCCACGGTGTCGGCCAGCACGATCGGCCCCAGGTCGTCCAGCTCCAGCCGGCGCAAGGTGGGGTCGAGGGTAGCGAACAACTGGTCGGCCGCGTAGACATCGGACACGGTGACGGCATTGAACAAAGTGGATTTGCCGGCGTTGGTATAGCCCACCAGCGACACTGACGGGATATCGGCACGCTTGCGGCCACGACGAGCCTGCTCTCGCTGGCTGCGAACCTTTTCCAGGCGAGCCTTGATCTGTCGCAGGCGTACCCGCAACAAGCGCCGGTCGGTTTCCAGCTGGGTTTCCCCCGGGCCACGCAGACCGATACCGCCCTTCTGCCGCTCAAGGTGGGTCCAGCCGCGCACCAGTCGAGTGCTCATGTGCTCAAGCTGGGCCAGTTCGACCTGGAGCTTGCCTTCATGAGTCCGCGCGCGTTGGGCGAAGATATCGAGGATCAGACCCGTTCGATCAATCACGCGACACTCGAATGCACGTTCGAGGTTACGCTCCTGACTGGGCGTGAGGACGTGATTGAAAATCACCAGGTCTACCTGTTCGGCTTTGACCAGGTCGCGCAACTCCTCGACCTTGCCACTGCCAACCAGGTATTTGGCGGTTGGCCGATGACGCGGCACGTTGATAAACGCGACGGTCTCGGCGCCGGCCGATACTGCCAGCTCCTGAAACTCCTGCGGATCTTCGCGCGCCTCAGGGTCCTGACCTTCCAAGTGAACGAGAATGGCTCGCTCACCACCACCGTGGCGCTCAAAGAACAAAGGAGACTCCTATCAGGCGTTACCTGGTTCAGCGTCACCCTGTTCGGACTCGGATGCGCTAGGCAGGCGAATCGGGCGAACTGGAACCACTGTCGAGATAGCGTGCTTGTACACCATCTGGCTGACGGTGTTTTTCAGCAGGATGACGAATTGGTCGAAGGACTCGATCGTGCCTTGCAGCTTGATGCCGTTGACCAGATAGATGGAAACCCCAACTTTCTCTTTACGCAATGTATTCAAGTAAGGGTCTTGTAGCGAATGCCCTTTTGACATGTGCCGCACTCCTTTAAGGATCAATAATAAAAAATTCGGAAAACAGATGGCCAAAGCCGCCACACCCCCAAGGATAGACGGCAATTGCAAGGACTCAGCCCAATATGGAGATCGTCCCTAAGTATTTCAAGGCGCGTGGCAGATTGTCGCAATCCAAGCTGTCCAACCATTGCAGGTCGGACCAGCTGCGTAACCAGGTAAACTGGCGTTTAGCCAATTGGCGCGTGGCAATGATGCCCCGTTCCTGCATTTCGGCGAACGTCAACTTGCCATCCAGGTAATCCCAGACTTGGCGGTAGCCCACTGCACGTATAGACGGCAACCCGGCATGCAGGTCACTTCTCGAACGCAGAGCTACGACCTCATCGATGAACCCCTGTTCCAACATTTGTGTGAATCTTTGTGCAATACGTTGGTGCAGTACCTGGCGATTCGCCGGAGCGATGGCCAGATTGGCGACAGTATAGGGCAATTGACTGCGTCCCGATGCGCCTGCATCAGTACTTTGCGCCAATTGACGCTGACGATGGGCCGTCATTGTCAGGCCACTGACCCGATAGACTTCCAGAGCCCGAGTCAGGCGCTGGGGATCGTTGGGATGGATTCGGGCAGCGGATTCAGGATCCACAGCCGCCAACTGATCGTGCAATGCCTGCCAACCCAGGCGCTGCGCCTCATCCTCCAACTCGGCACGCACCTGAGGGTCCGCCGGCGGCATGTCCGCCAAGCCCTCGAGCAGCGCTTTGTAATAGAGCATGGTGCCACCCACCAGCAGCGGAATCTTGCCCCGTGCCGTGATATCGGCCATGGCCGCCAGGGCATCGGTACGAAAATCCGCCGCAGAATAGCTGTCAGCCGGGTCGAGGATATCGATCAAACGGTGGGGAAATTGCGCCAGTAACTCCTTGGACGGCTTGGCGGTACCAATATCCATGCCTCTATAGACCAGCGCCGAATCGACACTGATCAACTCGCAAGGAAGCACCTTGGTCAGCTCGATGGCCAGGTCGGTCTTGCCCGCTGCGGTCGGGCCCATCAGGAAAATCGCAGGAGGAAACTGAGTCATCAACGGCCGCGCAGAAAGAGTTTGTCCAAGTCATCCAGGCCCATTTGGGTCCAGGTCGGCCGGCCATGGTTGCACTGCCCACTGCGCTCGGTGTTTTCCATGTCACGCAGCAGTGCGTTCATCTCCGGGATCGCCAGGCGTCGATTGGCGCGTACGGCGCCGTGGCAAGCCATGGTTCCCAGCAGCTCGTTGAGGTGGGCCTGGATCCGATCGCTAGTGCCGTACTCCATCAGGTCCGCCAGCACATCCTGTACCAGTCGATTGGCCTCGGCCTGCTTGAGCAGGGCCGGGATCTGCCGGATCGCCAGGGTCTCGGGCCCCAGGCGCTGCAGTTCGAAACCCAGGCGCTGGAACCATTGGGCATGCTCTTCGGCGCAATCGGCCTCGCGCTGGCTCAACGCAAGCGACTCGGGCACCAACAATGGCTGGCCGCTGAGTCCCTCGCTGGCCATGGCCACCTTGAGGCGCTCGTACATGATTCGCTCGTGGGCCGCATGCATGTCTACCAGCACCAAACCGACGGCGTTCTCCGCCAGGATGTAGATTCCCTTGAGCTGCGCCAGCGCATAGCCCAGAGGCGGGATATCGCCCTGGCTTTCCGGCAGCGCGCCAGGCGCAGCCTGGGCATTTTCCAGCGGCGCATAGAACTCCCGGTAGACCGCCTGGGTCTCGCCGGTATTCACCGGCTGCGACGGCCTCGGCGTGTATTGATACTGATACCCTGCGCCCGAACCTGACGAAGAAAACGACGGGCGCTGCTCTCCCTGGGGTTGCTCCAGCACCGGCGAAGCCAGGCGCATCTCGCCTTGCGGACCGAACTCTCCGGCCTGCAGGCCACTGGGGCGCACCATCTCGGAAACCGCAGCCGGCGCCGCCAACTGGTCCTCGGGGCGCACATCCGCCAGGGCACGGTGCAAGGTGCCATAAAGGAAGTCGTGGACCATCCGCCCTTCGCGAAAGCGCACTTCGTGCTTGGTCGGGTGCACATTGACGTCGACCCCCGTGGGATCGAGCTCAAGGAACAGCACGAAGGTCGGGTGCCGGCCATTGAACAGTACATCGCGGTAGGCCTGGCGCACGGCATGGGCGACCAGCTTGTCGCGCACAGCGCGGCCATTGACGAAGAAGTACTGCAAGTCCGCCTGGCTGCGCGAGAAGGTCGGCAAGCCAACCCAGCCCCACAGGCGCAAACCGTTGCGCTCGACCTCGATCGGCAGCGCCTGCTCGAGAAAGCCAGGGCCACAGATTGCGCCAACACGCCGCGCCCGAGCCATCTCGTCGGCGGCTTCGTGCAGGCTGAAAATAGTCTTGCCGTTGTGGCGCAGGTGGAAAGCCACGTCGAAACGCGCCAAGGCCAGGCGCCGGATGACTTCCTGCAGGTGATCGAACTCGGTCTTCTCGGCCTTGAGGAACTTTCGACGGGCCGGTGTATTGAAAAACAGGTCGCGCACTTCGACCGAGGTGCCGACCGGATGCGCAGCCGGCTGTACACGCGGGGTCATGTCGCGCCCCTCGGTCTCTACCTGCCAAGCCTCAGTGGCATCGACGGTGCGCGAAGTCAGGGTCAGGCGGGCGACCGAGCTGATCGAAGCCAGGGCCTCACCGCGAAACCCCAGGCTAAGCACGCCCTCGAGATCTTCCAACTCGCGGATCTTGCTGGTGGCATGGCGCGCCAGGGCCAACGGCAGGTCGTCCGGGGCAATCCCGCTGCCGTTGTCGCGTACACGCAGCAGCTTCACTCCACCCTGCTCGACCTCGACCTCGATGCGCCGGGCACCAGAGTCCAGGCTGTTCTCCAGCAATTCCTTGGCCACCGAGGCCGGTCGCTCAACCACCTCACCGGCAGCGATCTGGTTGGCCAGGCGCGGACTGAGCAGCTCGATGCGCGAACCGCCGACGATCGACTCACTCATTCCTTGGCCGCCAGCTCGGTACCGGGGACGCTCAGAACCTGCCCCACTTTCAACTCATCGCTCTTGAGGTTGTTGGCGCTGCGCAACGCTGCCGCCGAAACCTGGTAGCGCACGGCGATCATGGCCAGGGTTTCTCCAGGATTGACCCGGTGCTCACGCGGGCCCTGGGCGATTTTCCCGGAGTCGCGCAGCCAGGCGATATAGGTGCCCGGTGGCGGGTTCTGTTGGAAGAACTGCCGCACGCCACTGCTGATGGAGCGCGCCAGGGCCTGCTGGTGGCTGGAGGTGGCCAGCTTCGAGGCCTCGTTGGAGTTGGAGATGAAGCCGGTCTCCACCAGGATCGATGGAATATCCGGGGACTTGAGCACCATGAACCCGGCCTGTTCCACGCGCTGCTTGTGCAATGGCGTCACCCGGCCAATGTTGTTCAAGACCTTCTGCCCCACATTCAAGCTGGATGTAAGGGATGCAGTCATCGAAAGGTCCAGCAGCACCCCGGCCAACATCCGGTCCTTGTCATCGAGGCTGACGTTGCCGGCACCACCGATCAAGTCGGAGCGGTTTTCGCTGTCCGCCAACCAGCGGGCGGTTTCCGAAGTCGCGCCACGCTCGGACAGGGCGAACACCGATGCGCCAAAGGCTGCCGTCGACGGCGCCGCGTCGGCGTGGATCGAAACGAACAGGTCGGCGCCCTTCTTGCGGGCGATTTCGGTACGACCGCGCAGCGGGATGAAGTAATCGCCAGTGCGGGTCAACTCGGCACGAAAGCCCTTGAGACCGTTGATCTGGCGTTGCAGCTCGCGAGCGATGGACAGCACCACGTCTTTCTCGTGCTGGCCACGGGAGCCGGAGGCACCAGGGTCCTCGCCGCCATGACCGGCATCGATCACCACGATGATGTCGCGCTTACCGGCCGGTGCCGGGGGCAGCTTGATGGCAGGTTCCGCTGGAGTGACAGGTACCGCAGGCACGGTCGCCACGGTTGGCGGTGGAGCAGCCGGTGGCGCGGCATCGGCCGGGTTGTCGAACAGATCGACCACCAGGCGGTTACCGTACTGGGCATTGGGCGCCAGGGTGAAGCTCTTGGGCGTGACGGCCTTCTTCAGGTCGATCACCACCCGCAAATCGGTCGGCGTACGTTGTGCCGAGCGCATCGCGGTGATCGGGGTGTTGGCCGTGGCGACATTCAGCGAACCACCCAGGGTTGCGCCGTTGATATCGATCACCAGGCGATCGGGGGCCGTGAGGGTAAAGACGCTGTGCTGAACCGGACCGGACAGGTCGAATACCAGTCGCGTGTTATCCGGTGCCCGCCATAGGCGGACGCTGCGAACCTGCGTAGCGGCCACAGCCTCGACGGCCAATGCCGTAAGCAACAGTCCTACGACAGCAACCAACGCGCGAATGCGCATACCTAACCCCATCAATTATTTGAATTCCAACGCCAAAGCGGCACACCAGGACTCGCCTCGCGAGCCTTGGGACAATAGATGTACGCAACGCCCATTGTTATGCGGGGTAATGGTAATGGTCAGGTCAGGCTTTGGCAAAAAGCCTGCACCGCGTGCAGGCCATTCCAGCAAGCACAGGGCATCACCCTCGAAATAATCACGAATCCCCAGGAATTCCAACTCCTCGGGGTCCACCAACCGGTACAGGTCGAAGTGGAAGGCTCTCACCGTACCAATTTCGTAGGGCTCCACCAGGGTAAAGGTCGGACTCTTCACCGCCCCCGAATGCCCCAGGCCACGGATGATCCCCCGAGACAGGGTAGTCTTGCCCGCCCCCAGGTCGCCCTCGAGAAAGATCACCCCTACCCCACGGGTGACCTGAGCAATGCGTGCACCAAATTCCACCATGGCCTGCTCGTCGGCCAGGTAAAGGGTTAACTCAGACACGGTGATTGCTCCTCCAACAACTGACGAATGACTGGAATCAGATCACTGGCCGCCAGTCCACGGCCCAATTTACCTTGCCGCTCGCCGGCGCTGGCATGCAGCCAGACCGCCAGGCAGGCAGCATCGAACACCGCCAAGCCCTGTGCCAGCAGCCCGCCAAGCAAACCTGCGAGAACATCGCCCAGGCCGGCCGTAGCCATCGCCGGATGCCCGGCATCGCAGCGGGCCAGGCGCCCATCAGGACTGGCTATCAAGCTGCCAGCGCCCTTGAGCACGACCACCGTTGCATATCGGAGGCTCAAGGCACGGGCTGCTGCAGGTCGGTCCGCCTGAACCTCAGCCGTGGAAATACCCAACAAGCGGGCAGCCTCTCCAGGATGTGGCGTCATGACACTTCCGGCCGGCATGCTCACATCCCCCAAGGCCAGCAGATTCAAGGCATCGGCGTCCCATACCTGGGGCAACACGGCATTGGCCGCCGCCGACAGCAGGCTGCGCCCCCAGGCCCCTTGCCCCAGGCCGGGACCGATCACTACCACCGAAGAACGCTCCAGCAACCCCATCAGCTGGTTGGCTGAATGAACGCCCAGGGCCATGACCTCAGGCAGCCGAGCTCCAGCCGCCGCTACATGTTCGCCACGAGTAGCCAGTGACACCAAGCCCGCACCGCTGCGCAGCGCGCTCTCGGCTCCCAGCAAGGCCGCCCCGGCAAAACCCAGGTCACCACCGATCAACAGCACATGGCCGAACTGGCCTTTATGAGCTTCTCGAGAACGGCAACTCAAGCGCGGCAACTGGCCAGCAGTCAGCAACTGAATCTCTGATAAGGGGTGTTTTGTCTGCGGCATGCGTCTTCCAGCTCCGATGTCTGGCAGAATTATACGCACCTCAGCACCCGGTTTCTCTTGCCTCATGTCCGCTATTACCCAGGATCTTCCCGCCCTCGCCCAATCCATCAAGGACTGGGGCCGCGAACTGGGCTTTCAACAGGTCGGCATCAGTGGCCTGGACCTGGCCGAACACGAACAGCACCTGGAGCGCTGGCTCGCGGCCGGCTACCACGGCGAGATGGAATACATGGGAGCCCACGGCAGCAAACGCTCCCACCCCGAGGAACTGGTGCCCGGTACCCTGCGCGTGGTGTCGCTGCGCATGGACTACCTGCCCGGCGATACCCAGATGGCCCAGCGCCTGGCCCAACCCTCCAAGGCCTACGTCTCGCGCTATGCCCTGGGCCGCGACTATCACAAGCTGATCCGCAAGCGCGTACAGCAATTGGCCGAGCGCATCCAGCAAGCCATCGGTCCCTTCGGCTTCCGCGCCTTCGTCGATAGCGCACCCGTGCTGGAAAAAGCCATCGCCGAACAAGCGGGCCTGGGCTGGATCGGCAAGAACACCCTGGTCCTCAACCGCAAGGCAGGCAGCTACTTCTTCCTCAGCGAGCTGTTCGTCGACCTGCCCCTGCCGGTGGATGCCCCCCACGCCAGCGAACATTGCGGGCGCTGCACTGCGTGCCTGGACATCTGCCCGACCAACGCCTTCGTCGGCCCCTACCAGCTCGATGCCCGACGCTGCATCTCCTACCTGACCATCGAGCTGAAGAACGCCATCCCCGAAGACCTGCGCCCGCTGATCGGCAATCGGGTATTCGGCTGCGACGACTGCCAGATCGTCTGCCCCTGGAATCGTTTCGCCCGCACCTCCGGGGAGGGCGACTTCAAGCCTCGGCACAATCTGGACAATGCCGAGCTGGCGGAGCTGTTCCTGTGGGACGAAGATCAATTCCTGAGCAGTACCGAGGGCTCGCCACTACGTCGCGCCGGCTATGAGCGCTGGCTGCGCAACCTGGCGGTAGGCCTGGGCAACGCCCCCTCCACGATCCCGGTGCTGGAAGCCCTCAAGGCCCGCCAGGACTATCCCTCGGAACTGGTGCGTGAACACGTGCAGTGGGCCCTGGCCCAGCACGCCAGCCGTCAATGCTCGTCGTTATAAACGAACTTGGGCATTTCCCAATGGAAACGGATCGCCAGCAAGCGCAACAGGAAGCCGCCGAACAAGGTGACCAGGATCGACTGCTCGCTGGGTAACTGCAGGTAGATGCACAACATGTAGCACCAGGCCGCGGCGAAGGACACGCTGGCGTAAAGCTCGCGCCTGAAGATCAGGGGAATGTCGTTGCAGAAGATATCCCTGAGAATCCCGCCGAACACCCCGGTGATCACCCCGCTGACCGAAGCCACCAGCATGCCGTGCCCCATCTCCAGGGCGGTCATGCAGCCAATCAGGGTAAAGGCCACCAGGCCAACGGCATCCAGCACCAGGAACAAGGAGCGCAGGTGGCGCATCAACGGCGCGATGAAGATCGTCACCAAGGCCGCCACTGACGTCAGCACCAGGTACTCGGGGTGCTTGACCCAGGTCAGCGGGTAATGCCCGAGCAGTACATCACGCACCGAGCCACCGCCCAGGGCCGTGACGCAGGCGATCAGTACGACACCGAACCAGTCCATGCCTCGACGACCGGCAGAAAGGGCGCCGGTCATGGCTTCGGCGGTAATGGCGATCAGGTAGAGCATCAACAGCATGATGACGGTCCTTGCAAGAAGGCGCGCAGTCTACTCAGTTGAAGCGAACGCCAAAAGAGGGCGGCAACGGGCATGACTCCTCGGCACACCCGCCGGCCGGCCTATTCAGAGCTTGATGAAGTGCTTGCGGTAGTGCTGCAGCTCGGCAATGGACTCGCGAATGTCGTCCAGGGCCAGGTGGGTACTGCCTTTCTTGAAGCTGTCGCGCACCTCTGGGGCCCAACGGGCGGCCAGCTCCTTGAGGGTGGAGACATCGAGATTGCGATAATGGAAGTAGCTTTCCAGGGCCTTCATGTGGCGATAGAGGAAGCGCCGGTCCTGGCAAATGCTGTTGCCACAGATCGGCGACTTGCCCTTGGGCACCCACTGCTCCAGGAAAGCGATGGTCTGGGCCTCGGCCTCAGCCATGCTGATGCGGCTTTCGCGCACACGCTGGGTCAGGCCGGAACCTCCATGCTGGCGCGTGTTCCATTCATCCATGCCGGCGAGAATCTCGTCGCTCTGGTGGATAGCGATGACCGGTCCTTCAGCCAAGGTATTGAGATTGCTGTCCGTGACAATGGTCGCCATCTCGATGATGACGTCGGTGTCGGGGTTCAGGCCGGTCATTTCCAGATCGATCCAAATCAGGTTCTGCGGGTTTTGCATGTGTGGGCTCCTCGGCGTAGTTGCGCAGTTTAGCCTAGAGGGCTGGCCCGGCGTGCTAAACTCGCCGCCGTTTTACCCAACCGCCGTAATTATCGACACGGAACATCAATGGCCAAACGCCAGCTCAATCGCCGCCAAAACTGGCGCATCGAAAAGATTCAAGGTGAGCGCGCAGCCCGCGCAGCCAAACGCGAGTCCTCTGCTGTAGAGGCACTGGAGGGCGGCGACCTGGGACCGGAGCAGACCGGCCTGGTGATAGCCCACTTCGGCGTCCAGGTCGAAGTCGAGGCCCGCGACGGTGAACTCGCCGGACAGGTGTTTCGCTGTTACCTGCGGGCCAACCTGCCAGCCCTGGTGACCGGTGACCAGGTCGTCTGGCGCGCCGGCAACCAGGGCATTGGGGTGATTGTCGCGCAACTGCCCCGCAGCACCGAGCTATGCCGCCCGGACAGCCGCGGCCAGTTGAAGCCTGTGGCCGCCAACGTCGACATGATCGTGATCGTCTTCGCCCCCATGCCGGAGCCCCACGCCAACCTGATCGACCGCTACCTGGTGGCGGCCGAGCACGCGGGGATTCGCCCTCTGTTGCTGCTGAACAAGGCCGACCTGATCGATGAGCAGAACGCTCCGGCGCTCAATGCCCTGCTGGCCGTCTATCGCCAACTGGGCTATCCGCTACTGGAGGTCTCGGCCCACCACGGCGACGGGATGGAGCAATTGCAGGCACTGCTGAACGGCCGCATCAGCGTCTTCGTCGGTCAATCCGGGGTCGGCAAGTCGTCCCTGGTGAACAGCCTGCTACCGGATGTCTTCACTCGGGTCGGCCCGCTGTCGGAGTTCTCTGGGCAAGGCACCCATACCACCACCACTGCGCGGCTGTTCCACTTCCCCGGCGGTGGCGAGCTGATCGACTCCCCGGGTATTCGCGAGTTCGGCCTGGGCCATGTCAGCCGCGCCGATGTCGAAGCCGGCTTCATCGAATTCAACGACCTGCTGGGCACCTGCCGCTTCCGGGACTGCAAGCACGACCGCGAGCCAGGCTGCGCCCTGCTCAAGGCCCTGGAAGAAGGACGCATCCAGCAACAACGGATGAACAGCTACCGCTCGATCCTCGCCAGCCTGCCCGACGACAGCTACTGAGCGATACCACGCAGAAACCACAAGGCCGCGATCATCGCGGCCTTGTGGTTTTTCACCTTGCTGTTCCCGGTGTCGCCGGAGTAGCCGGCGGCGCGGCCGGACTGGGCACCGCCGCAGGTGCAGGTGCAGGTGCAGGAGTGTGGCCCGCCGCGCCCTGCTCATCCATCTTCAATACACCATCTTCGAAGATGTTCAGGCGCTGGCGCACCTCATGGGCCGGCAATGGCTCGCTGCCAGGTGGCAGGGCATTCGGGTCGGCCGCAGCTCCCGGAACCTCGCCAGGAGCCCCACTACCCTGGGTGGGCGTTGGCGCCTTGGGATCGACCTGCTCGCCCTCGATGGCACGCTGGGCTTTCTTGGTCAGCACCACGATATCGATACGCCGGTTGACCGGATTGAACGGGTCCTTGCGATCGAACAGCGCCGATGAGGCGAAGCCCACCACTCGCGCCACTTGCGGATCGGGGTAACCACCGGCCACCAATGCCCGACGGGCCGCGTTGGCACGGTTGGCCGACAGCTCCCAGTTGCCGAATTCACCGGTACCGGCATAAGGAGTGGCATCGGTGTGGCCACTGATACTGATCTTGTTCGGTACCGCCTTGATCGTATCGGCCATGGCCAACAGGATGTCTTCGAAGTACGGTTTCAGACGTGCACTGCCGGAGTCGAACATCGGCCGGTTCTCGGCGTCCATGATCTGGATGCGCAAGCCATCAGGCGTGATCTCGAAGAGGATCTGGTCCTTGAACTTCTGTAGCTGGGGATTCTCCTCGACCTTGTTCTGCAGTTCCTGCAACAGCAGTTCGAGGCGTTCGCGCTCGACCTGCTCGGCCATGCCTTCCACCTGCTCGGAATCCACTGTGACCTTGTCCGGTTGTGGCTGGGACTTGATCTCGGGGTTCAGGGTGTTTTCCGGCGCCAGTTCCGGCGAGCCGCCCAGGTCGATGATGTAGGGCGTGCCGCTTTCGGAAAAGCCGATCGGGTCCTTGAAGTAACCGGCGATGGCGATCTTCTGTTCCGGGGTGGCCGTGGACAACAGCCACAGCACCAGGAAGAACGCCATCATCGCCGTGGCGAAGTCGGCGAAGGCGATTTTCCACGCCCCCCCGTGATGCCCGCCAGCGAAGCGCTTGACGCGCTTGATGATAATCGGCTGATTGTTCTCCATGACTTAGCGACCGCGAACCGCTTGTTCCAGCTCGGCGAAGCTAGGACGATGCGCCGGGTACAGGACCTTGCGCCCGAACTCTACCGCCAGCGAAGGTGGCATGCCGGAAGCGGAAGCCACCAGGGAAGCCTTGATAGCCTCGTAGACGTTCAGTTCTTCCTTGGCGTCGTGGGCCAGGGAGTGGGCCAGCGGGCCGAAGAAGCCATAGGCCGCGAGAATACCGAAGAAGGTACCTACCAGCGCTGCGCCTACGTGCAGGCCAATGGACTTCTGGTCGCCGTCCCCCAGGGACGCCATGGTCACCACGATACCCAGTACCGCCGCGACGATACCGAAACCGGGCATGCCGTCGGCAATACCGGTGACCGCATGGGATGGATGCTCGAGTTCTTCCTTGAGGCTGAACAATTCCATGTCGAACAGGCCTTCCAGCTCATGGGGAGCCATGTTGCCGGAGGACATGATGCGCAAGTAGTCACAGATGTAGGCCGTCATGCGCTCGTCTTTGAGCACCGCCGGGTACTTGGCGAAGATCGGGCTGGCGGCCGCGTCCTCGATATCGCCCTCGATGGCCATCATGCCTTCGCGACGACTCTTGTTGAGGATCTCGTAGATCAGGCCCAGCACTTCCAGGTAGAAGGTGTGGGTGAAGCGGGAGCTGAACATCCCCAGGGACTTCTTGATGACGTGCATCGTCATGTAGCCCGGGTTGGCCTGCAAGAATGCACCGAAGGCTGCACCGCCGATGATCAGCACCTCGAAAGGCTGGATCAGCGCTGCAATTTTACCGTGGGAGAGCACGTATCCGCCGAGCACGCTAGCGAATACGACGATGATGCCGATGATTTTAGCCATAGATAGGAGAGTACTTATTGGGTCGGGTTCAAGGTCATATTCGGAAGTTCTTAAAACTCTTCTTCTACTTATCGGCAAAACTGCGCCAGACTATAGCCAGTTAAGGCGAAAAGCCAGTTTGGCCCACTCCGGGCGTGTTCCCAGCAGACAATGATTGCGCCCGACCATGTCCAATGAAACCAGCGTCCCACAGACCCCGCCCACCTCTCTCGACGCCTGGGTAAGACTGCTCAATGCCGTGCGCTTGCCAGTGCCACAAACCAGCCATGACCGGGTCTGCAAAGCCATTGCCAACAACCGCAGTTCGCTGCGAGAAATCGCCGACCTGATGCAGAATAGCCCGGCCTTGGCACTGTGCGTGATCCGCGAAGCCAACCGGCATTCCCAAGGCAGCATGAGCGAGCCGGCGGAGAGCCTCGAGATCGCGGTCAATCGCCTGGGGCTCAAGCGCACCCAGGAATTGCTGGAACAACTGCCGACCCTGCCCGAAGAACAGATCCCCCAGGCCCTGCGACAGCTGCAACTGATCAGCCAGCACGCCACCCAGCAAGCCAACGGTTTTTTTGCCGGGCGCCTGGCCCGCCTGTGGCAGGACATCCACTGGGGCAGCCTGCTGTTTCTCTCGCCGCTATGGGCCATGGCCATGACCTACCCCAAGCTCATGGACGAATGGGAGCTGCGGGTCATCTATAAGCATGAGCCTGCACGCAAGGTCGAAATGCAATTGTTCGGCGTACGCCTCATGGAACTGTGCCAGGCCCTGGTACAGGCATGGCATCTGCCGATCTGGGTGCAACAGGGCTATCGGCTACTGACCCAGGAACAACACTTGCTGGCCAAGGTCATGCTGATCGCGCGCGATGGCGACAACCCATTGCGCCAACAGCAACGCCTGGATGCCGATCCGGAACTGCGCCGCTGGCTGAACCAGCCGGCCAATTGCGTATTGTTGGCCAACGGCATGGCCCTGGCAGCGCAGTACTCCTGGAACAATCCCCACGGCCAACGCTGGCAGAACCTCACCGCCCTGTATCTGCAGATCCCGGTCGCCGAGGTCCAGCAGCAGTTGCACCAACAAGCCGCCAACAGTGCCCGCAACGACAGCCAGCCCGATCTCTGGCATCCGGCCCAGGCCCTGATCTGGCCCTGGAATGTACGGCGCCTGCACAACGGCGAACTGCCGGCACCGCCGCCCACCGCCCTGGAGTTGACCCAGTGGCGCAAACTCTGTGGCGAGCTGTTGCTGGAGCCAAGCCCCTTCACCAACGCCGTGCATCTGACCGGTTTTGCCCGGGATGCCCTGGCAGCCTGCGGCATGCAGCGGATCATGTTGCTGATGGTGGACCGCAGTCACAGCCAGTTACGGGTACAACAGCTGTACGGCCTGCCCAAGGAAGCCGCAGGCCTGAGTTTCCTGGCCAAGCAGAGCCCCCTGCTGCAGCGCCTGCTGGAGAAGTCCGCACAGATCCGCCTGACGCCGGACAACTGCCGACAGTTCGCCGCGCACTTGCCCGGCGCCCTGCGCCAGTTGTTTCGTGGCGAGCACTTGCTGATCCGCTCACTGTCCTGCAATGACCGAGTACAACTGCTGGCGATCGCCGACCAGGGCGGCGTGCCGTTCTCGCAAACCAGTGTCCAGGCCTTCGGCAAGACCGCCCAGTGCATCGAAAAAGCCTTGCACAGCTTTACCAACCGCAGCCAGTGACGCTTGCGCTACAATTCCATCCTTTGTGCCCTGGGGACCTGACATGTCTGATTTTTCCGGCTTGCCGCTGGTCATCGAGCCTAGCGAGCTGCTCGCCCGCCTCGACGCCCGCCACCTGATCCTGGTCGACCTGACCAGCGCTGCCCGCTACAGCACCGGGCATATTCCCGGAGCACGCTTCGTCGACCCCAAGCGCACCCAGCTCGGCCAGGCGCCGGCCCCAGGACTGCTGCCACCCAAGGCGGCCCTGGAGACGCTGTTCGGTGAACTCGGGCACAACCCCGAGGCGGTCTACGTGGTGTATGACGACGAAGGTGGCGGCTGGGCCGGACGTTTCATCTGGCTGCTGGATGTGATCGGGCACCAGCGCTATCACTACCTGGATGGCGGCCTGCCGGCCTGGCTGGCGGAAAACCTGCCGGTATCCGTCGAAGTCCCGGCTTCCAATGGTGCTGCGGTCCCCCTGACCCTGCATGACGAACCCACCGCCACCCGCGAATACCTGCAAAGCCGCCTCGGCGCCGCCGACCTGGCGATCTGGGACGCTCGCGGCCCACTGGAGTACTCGGGCGAGAAAGTCCTGGCCGCCAAGGGCGGGCATATTCCCGGCGCAGTGAATTTCGAGTGGACCGCCGGCATGGACCAGGCCCGCCACCTGCGCATCCGCCGCGACATGCCACAGATCCTCGAGGACCTGGGCATCAGCAAAGACAAAGAAGTCATCACCCACTGCCAGACCCATCACCGCTCCGGCTTCACCTACCTGGTGGCCAAGGCGCTGGGGTATCCACGGGTCAAGGGCTACGCCGGTTCGTGGGGCGAATGGGGCAATCATCCCGATACGCCCGTAGAGATTTAAGGTTTTTAAGGACACCCAATGAAAAAGCGTTTGTTCATCATCAGCCAGTACCTGCTGCCTCACCACCTGCTCTCGCGCCTGGCCGGCTGCGTCGCCGAGTGCCGCGTGCGCTGGTTCAAGAATGCCTTCACCAGCTGGTTCGCCAAGCAGTACCAAGTGGACATGTCCGAAGCCCAAGTGGAGGACGTGACCGCCTACGAGCATTTCAATGCCTTCTTCACCCGCGCCCTGAAGGATGGCGCCCGACCGCTGGACCCAACCCCAGGTGCAGTGCTCAGCCCCGCCGACGGCGCCGTCAGCCAGCTCGGTCCGATCGAGCATGGCCGGGTGTTCCAGGCCAAGGGCCACAGCTACAGCGTGCTGGAGCTGCTGGGCGGCGATCCGGCCCTGGCCGCGCCGTTCATGGGCGGCGACTTCGCCACCATCTACCTGTCCCCCAAGGACTACCACCGGGTGCACATGCCACTGGCCGGCACCCTGCGCGAGATGGTCTACGTCCCAGGACGGATCTTCTCGGTCAACCAGACCACCGCGGAAAACGTCCCCGAGCTGTTCGCCCGCAACGAGCGCGTGGTGTGCATCTTCGATACCGAGCGTGGCCCCATGGCCCTGGTGCTGGTAGGCGCGATGATCGTGGCCTCGATCGAAACCGTCTGGGCCGGCCTGGTAACCCCACCCAAGCGCGAGCTCAAGACCGTGCGCTACGACGAGGCCGCCCGCGCCCCGATCCACCTGGAGAAAGGCGCCGAGATGGGCCGCTTCAAGCTGGGCTCCACCGCCATCGTGCTGTTCGGCCCAGACCAGGTGCAGTGGGCCGAAGAGCTGGCGGCCGGTTCGCCGGTCCGCATGGGCCAGGGCCTGGGCGCGCCCAAGGCCTGATGCCTGAATAACACCGCAAACAAAAAACGCCGCTGATCAGCGGCGTTTTTCATGGGTGAAGACTCGTGCGCGGTCAGGCCTGCCCGTCGCGATCACGCAAGCCCAGCAGATACAGCACGCCATCCAGGCCCAGGGTCGAGATCGCCTGCTTGGCCGACTGCTTGACCAGCGGCTTGGCACGGAACGCCACACCCAGCCCGGCAATGCCCAGCATCGGCAGGTCGTTGGCGCCGTCGCCAACGGCGATGGTCTGCTCCAGGCGCAGGCCTTCCTTGTGCGCGAGCTCACGCAGCAGGTCCGCCTTGCGTTGCGCGTCGACGATTGGCTCTACGGCCACGCCGGTCACCTTGCCATCGACCACTTCCAGTTCGTTGGCGAACACGTAGTCGATGCCCAGCTTGGCCTGCAACTGCTTGGCGAAATAGGTGAAACCACCAGAGAGAATGGCCGTCTTGTAGCCCAGTCGCTTGAGCTCGGCGAACAGCGTTTCGGCGCCCTCGGTCAAGCGCAGGGATGCGCCGATGGAGTCCAGGACATTGATGTCCAGCCCCTTGAGCAAGGCCAGGCGTTCCTTGAAGCTGGCGCGAAAGTCTAGTTCACCGGCCATCGCCCGCTCGGTGATCTCTGCCACCCGATCACCGACACCGGCTGCCTTGGCCAGCTCGTCGATGACCTCGGCCTCGATCAGGGTCGAGTCCATGTCGAATACCGCCAGGCGCCGGTTACGACGGAACAGCGAGTCCTCCTGGAAGGCGATGTCGACGTTCAGTTCCTGGGCCACGCTGAGGAACTCGGCTCGCAGCGCCTGGGGGTCGGCCGCCTCGCCACGCACCGAAAACTCGATGCAGCCCTTGCCCTGATCGGCCGGCATGTCCAGCGGCATGCGCCCCGACAGGCGATCGATATGGTCGATGTTCAAGCCGTACTGGGCAGTGATCGAACTCACCCGCTGCAGTTGCTCGGCGGTCACCTTGCGAGTCAGCAGGGTGACGATATGGCGCTTTTTACCCTGCCCCGCCACCCACTGCTGGTAATCCGCCTCGGATACCGGGGTGAAGCGCACCTGCTGGTCGAGCTTGTAGGCGGTGAACAGGATGTCCTTGAGCACCGAGGAGCTCTGCTCGTTGTCCGGGATCTCGACCAGGATGCCAAACGACAAGGTGTCGTGGATCACGGCCTGGCCAATGTCGAGGATGTTCACACCACCCTGGGCCAGAACGCCGGTAATGGCCGCAGTCAGACCGGGACGATCTTCGCCGGTGATGTTTATCAGGACAATTTCGCGCAAGGCGCACCCCCGAGGTGGAAAAAAAAGCGCATTCTACCCACTTTCGCTGACCATCGGGCACAGCCAGCGCTTTGCCGGCCTAGGGCCTGTCGCTATACTGCGCGTCAACTTCACGGACAAAAGAGCCGAGCTCAGTGAACCGGCCCACGCCAGTTAAAAACGACAACTTCTTCCTGCTGATCTTCCGTGCACTGCGCCACCGCCGTGTGCCGATTGCATTGCGCATCGCCAGCCATAACGTGATCCTGGTCGCCCTGGCCCTGGTGATCTATGCCGGCGTGATGGGCTTGCAGTTCAAGCAAGCCATGCACGAACAGGCCGACGCCCTGGGCCAGAGCCTGACCACGCAGACCGCCACTTCAGCCACTGAACTGCTGGTGTCCAACGACATCCTCAGCCTCAACGTCTTGCTCAATAACCTGACCAAGAACCCGCTGGTGGCCCACGCGGCGATCTATAGCGTCGACAACCGCATCCTCGCCGAAGCCGGACAACGCCCGAAGAGCAACCTGCTGGGCGAAACCGAAGGCGTGTACCAGACCAAGATCACCTTCCAGGATGTGACTGCCGGCAACCTGCGGCTCAGCCTGGACATGGCCCAGTTCCAGCAGCCGATGACCATCAGCCTGCAAAGCATGGGCATTCTCAGTGCCATCCTGCTGGCCCTGGCCCTCGCCTTGAGCCTGCGCCTGGGCCGCCATATCTCCACCCCGCTGCTGCAACTGCGGGTGTGGCTGCGCGACCTGGACGAGCACACTCCGGCCATCCAGCGCCAGGATGAGATCGGCGACCTGGCGCGCCAGCTGCACGCACGCCTGGCTCCGGAAATCCCCGAGCCCGAGCCTCAAGCCCAGCCTGCCCAGCAGGATGAAGAAGACGAGTTGCCCGCATTCGAAGTACGTAACCTGCGTGATCCGAGCTTCGATGAAAGCGCGCCCGTAGCCGGTCTGAAGCCTGCGCCACGGCATGTGGTCAATGCCGAGGAAGACGAGCTGGATGAAGAAGAGGACCCGTTCGCCGACCTGCGCGATCAATCCTCGGCCCCCGCACCCGCAGTGAAACCGCAACCCCAGATTCCGGCCGAGCCCCAGCACAGCGCGGTGCTTGCCGTGCAGCTCGGGGCCCAGGAACAGTTGCGACGCCTGCCTCGTGCCCGCCTGACGGAATTGCTCGAACGCTATCGCGACTGCCTGGACCAGGCTGCATCGCTGTACCAGAGCGAACTGCATACCCTGAACGACGGCAGCACGCTGATGTTGTTCCACAGCGAAGACAGCGGCGACGACTACCTGACCAATGCCATCTGCTGCGGCGAGCTGCTGCGCGCCCTGGGCCATGCCCTGCAGATCGAAGTGGCAGACAGCGGCATCACCCTGCAACTGCAACTGGGGCTGACCCTGGGCGAGGGCCTGTTCGGCCTGAGCCAGATCGACTTGCTGCTGACCGAGCCAGCCCAGGATGCCCTGGCCCTGTCCCAGCACAGCCGCAACCTGCTGCTGGTGGAGCGCAAGGTCAACGATGATGCCCTACTGCGCCAGCGCGCACGTATCCGCCCGATAGCCAGCCCTGAAGGCGCCTGCTGCGTCGAACGCCTGATGGAGCCTTACCCTTCGATGCTGGAGCGACAACTGGCCCGGATGCACGAGACCCGCGCCAAGCTGTAAGGCCTGCTCCATTCAACAAAGCCCGCCCTGTGCGTGATGCCGATCAGCCAAGCGAGGCGGTCCCTGCAGGAGCAACCGGTCGACGCTCGGTTGCTCGCGATGGGCGTTAACGTTTGCACGTGCTGACTGGATACACGCAGCGCTCTGCAGTCCATCGCGGGCAAGCCTCGCCCCTACAGCTTCCTTAACTGATCGGCATTAGCCCTGCGCGGGCTTTCTTGTGCCTGCCCCCAGAAACGACAAGGCCCACCATGAGGCGGGCCTTGTCTTGCAGCGGTTTGGCTCAGAAGCGGAACACTTCCATATCCGTACGGATAGGCGTTGCCATTGGGATCTTCGGCCGCTTTTCCTGCTCGGCAGGCTTGGGGGCCGGTGCAGCGGGCGCCTTGCGCGGCACTTCCGCCACGGCCGGCTGGTTGGCCAGCGGCTTGAGGGCGCCGGACAACTGCTCGGCCAGGCGCTGCAACAGTACGCCCTGGGCCTGGACCTGGGATGCCGTGGTGCCTGCATGCTGCTCCTGCAGGTGGACGATGCGGTTGTCACGTACCTGGCCGCGGCGATCGATCAGGCGCCACTGGGCATCCAGCACCGCCGGCTGGGTCTTGCCGGAATCCAGGCGGGTGATCGACAGCAGTACCTGCACATCCGGAGTAAAGCCGTTGGTGGCCGGGGCCAACACCACTCGCTGGCTGTCCAGGTGGCCGGCGACCTGGCGCAGCAGCAACTGGTCGATATCCGAAGAGAGGCTGCCGGCCCAACGGCCGTCGGTGGCGGCCTGCAGGCTGCCATCATCCTGGCGCTGCAGCAGGGTTTCACGCTGCAGGTAATCGGCAATCAGGACCGGCCCCAGCAATACCGACATGCCGGTGCTGGCCGGCTGGGCTGGACTTCCGCTGTCCAGCTGATACAGCGACACCGGCTGGTGAACGCTGCAACCCGCCAGGCCGAGAACGCCCGCGAGCAGGAAAATAAAAGGAAGGCGCAGAACAGTCATCATCCCATCCAGGTGGCGGCCACCAGACCAACCACAGTGAAAATACTCAAAAAAACAGAATAACGCCGGACCAGGCCGGCGTTTGAAAGCGCATATCATCCGTGAATATGCGCCATGACTCCAGTGTTCCAACAACGATCAGCCAGTTAAATGGCTGATCGTGCCTCTCAACTGAGAGGCTCTACCAACAACGCGTCCACTCGCTGGAAACCCCGTGGCAACTTGTTGCCACGACGCCCGCGCTCACCCTTGTAGTGCTCAAGATCGTCGGCCTTGAGCGACAGCGTGCGCTTGCCCGCTTGCAGCACCAGGGTCGCGCCTTCCGGCAGCACCGCGATGTCGGTCACATACTCCTCGCGACTGGCGACTCGCTCACCGGGAATACCGATGATCTTGTTGCCCTTGCCCTTGCCCAGTTGCGGCAGGTCGCTGATCTTGAACACCAGCAGGCGACCTTCGGTGGTCACCGAGGCCAGCCAGTTCTGCTCGCGATCGGCCACCGGCCGCGGCGCCAGGACCTTGGCATTGTTCGGCAGGCTCAGCAGCGCCTTGCCCGCCTTGTTCTTGGCCTGGAGGTCCTCGCCCTTGACCACGAAGCCATAACCGGCATCGGAAGCGATCACATACAGCGCCTCATCGTCCGGCAGCAGCACGCACTCGAAAGTCGCGCCCGGCGGCGGCGTCAACCGGCCGGTCAGTGGCTCGCCCTGGCCACGGGCCGAAGGCAGGGTATGGGCCGCCACCGAATAACTGCGCCCGGTGGAATCGATGAACACCGCGAACTGGTTGGAGCGCCCGGCAGCAGCGGTCTTGTAGCCATCGCCGGCCTTGTAGGACAGGCCGGTGGCGTCAATATCATGCCCCTTGGCACAGCGTACCCAGCCTTTTTCCGATAGAACGATAGTCACCGGTTCGGTCGGCATCAGCTCGTTTTCCGACAAGGCCTTGGCTTCGGCCCGGGCAACGATCGGTGAACGACGGTCGTCGCCATAGGTCTCGGCATCCTGCAGCAACTCGGTGCGTACCAGCTTCTTCAGCTTGGCTTCGCTGTTGAGCAGTGCCAACAGCTTGGCTTGCTCCTTGAGCAACTCGTCCTGCTCGGAACGCAGCTTCATCTCTTCCAGGCGCGCCAGTTGCCGCAGGCGGGTATCGAGGATGTAGTCGGCCTGGATCTCGCTGAGGGAGAAGCGCTCGATCAGCTTGGCCCGCGGCTGGTCCTCGGTCCGAATGATATGGATCACTTCGTCCAGGTTGAGGTAGGCGATCAGCAAGCCGTCCAACAGGTGCAGGCGGCGCTCGACCTTGTCCAGGCGGAACTGCAGGCGACGACGTACCGTGGCGACCCGGAACTCCAGCCATTCCACCAGCAGAGCGCGCAGGTTCTTCAACTGCGGCTTGCCATCCAGGCCGATGATGTTGACGTTGACCCGGTAGGTGGATTCCAGTTCGGTGGTGGCGAACAGGTGCTGCATCAGCTCGTCCGGATCGACCCGGTTGGAGCGCGGAATGATCACGATGCGGCACGGGTTCTCGTGGTCCGACTCGTCTCGCAGGTCAGCCACCATCGGCAGTTTCTTGGCCTGCATCTGCGCGGCGATCTGCTCCAGCACCTTGGCCCCGGAGACCTGGTGCGGCAGCGCCGACACTACGATGTCGCCGTCCTCGACCCGGTACACGGCGCGCATGCGCACCGAGCCACGACCCGTTTCGTAGATCTTCAGCAGGTCGGCACGCGGGGTGATGATCTCCGCCTCGGTGGGATAGTCCGGCCCCTGGATGTGCTCGCACAGCTGCTCCACCGTGGCCTTGGGTTCGTCCAGCAGGCGTACGCAGGCCGACGCCACTTCCCGCAGGTTATGCGGCGGCACGTCGGTGGCCATGCCCACGGCGATACCGGTGGTGCCATTGAGCAGGATGTTCGGCAGGCGCGCCGGCAGTACCAGCGGCTCCTGGAGCGTGCCGTCGAAGTTCGGCCCCCAGTCCGCGGTACCCTGGCCCAGCTCGCTGAGCAGGACCTCGGAGTAGCGCGACAGGCGCGCCTCGGTGTAGCGCATGGCCGCGAAGGACTTGGGATCGTCCGGCGCACCCCAGTTGCCCTGGCCGTCCACCAGCGTGTAGCGGTAGCTGAACGGCTGGGCCATCAGCACCATGGCCTCATAGCAGGCGGAGTCGCCGTGCGGGTGGAACTTGCCGAGCACGTCACCCACGGTACGGGCGGACTTCTTGTGCTTGGAATCGGCATCCAGCCCCAGCTCACTCATGGCGTAGACGATACGCCGCTGTACCGGTTTCAGGCCGTCGCCGATATGCGGCAGCGCACGGTCCATGATCACGTACATGGAGTAGTTGAGGTAGGCATTTTCGGTGAAGTCAGCCAGTGACCGGCGTTCTACGCCATCCAGGCTGAGATCAAGGGAGTCGCTCATGCGGGCCTCATTGGTTCGTGGTCTGGCGCAGCAGCATGGTGCCGCCGCGCTGAGTAAATTCAAGTTTCTTCAAAGCGCTCATGCCCAGCAGGACCTGGTCCCCGTCGAGCCCTGGAGCCACCAGGGCCCGGACATCGTGCAGGGTGATATCCCCCAGCTGCAGGCGCTCGATACGGGTCCGGTAACCCTCGCTGCGACCGTTGGCAGTGCTCAGGGTCACCGGCAGTCCTCGTTCCAGGCCCAGGCGCTCGGCCAGCCCGGAAGGGATCGAGACTTCAGTGGCACCGGTATCGAGCATGAATTGCACAGGCTGGCCGTCGATATGGCCGCTGGCGACGAAATGCCCCTGGCCGTTGCCGACCAGCTTCACTTCGATGTAACCCTCATGTTGTTGCGAACTGACGACAGTGTTGGGGTTCTCCTGGCGCGCTTCCCAATCGGCGAAGAATCGCGTGGCCAGGAACAGCCCCGCCGCCCAGGCCAGGATCAGCAACACCCGGCCGGCACTGCGCCCCGGTTGCTGGCTCACGGCTTGGCACTCCAGCCGCCTTGCGGCGCGGCAAAGCGCCAGACGATCGGGCGGGACTCGCCATCGGCACGGGCGCCATTGTTGTTGTCCAGGCCGATCCAGGCCCCCTCGGCATCCACCACCAGGGCCTCGGCCAGGCCGTAGGGCTGAGGATAACGTCGCGACTCCACCAGAGCCTCGGCAGCAAAGGACCAGCACTGCTCGACCTTGGCGCTCTGCGCATCCCGACGGCAGATCTGGTAGGCGTTGCGCTCCAGGGTGAACAGCTTGCCATCGAACAGCGAGAGGTCGGCGAAGTCACGGGTCACGGCCTTGGCATGGGGCACCTGCTCAGGCTGCATTTGCGAGCCGGCTTCACTAAGCAGCACGCAACCGCCATCGCAATCCCAGGTAGTCTGGCCCCGCTTGATCAGCAACAGGCCACGCCGTTCGCGCTCGGCCGCCAGCCAGATACGATCCCCCGCGGGGCTCACCGCCAGGCCTTCGAACAAGGCGTTGAAGTGCAGCAGCATGCCACTGGCCCGGGCCTCGCGAACCATCAACGCAGAGATCTTCAACCAGTTGGGCGCGCCCTGGACCGGCACCTGCAGCACCGAGGCATGGGCCTCGCTGACCACATACTTATTACCCGCGCCATCGCAGGAAATGCCTTCGAAATCCAGGTCGCCACCACGAATGAACGATGCTGCCCAGGTGCGCGACTTCAGCCCCCAGGGCAGCCCGGTATCGGGCACCGGCGGCACCTCCAGCTTGACCGTCTCGGCCTGCCAGACGGTGTCGCGGGTATCGAGCCGATAGATCTGGTCGTCGTCGCGGTCCGAAACGGTCCACAGCTCCTGGCCGCACAGGGCGAGTCCAGACAGGTTGCCACCGCGCATGCCCTCCACGGGATGTTCGGACAGCAAGCTCAGCTCGGGGACCGGCGCGGCCATCACCGAGGTTGCCGATAGCGCCAGGGCCAGGGCAAAACCTCTGTGCATCAGGCCAGCACCTCGGCCAGGTTGCCCTTGGACTCCAGCCAGGACTTGCGGTCACTGGCGCGTTTCTTGGCCAGCAGCATGTCCATGATTTCCGCAGTGGCCTCGGCGTCGTCCAGGGTCAACTGCACCAGGCGCCGGGTGTTGGGATCCATGGTGGTCTCGCGCAGTTGCGGCGGGTTCATTTCACCCAGGCCCTTGAATCGGGTGACTTGCGGCTTGCCGCGTTTCTTCTCGGCCACCAGGCGATCGAGGATGCCGTCGCGCTCAGCGTCGTCCAGGGCGTAGTAGATCTCCTTGCCCAGGTCGATGCGGTACAGCGGCGGCATGGCCACATAGACGTGGCCGGCATCCACCAGCGGACGGAAATGCTGGACGAACAGGGCGCAGAGCAAGGTGGCGATGTGCAGGCCGTCGGAGTCGGCATCGGCGAGGATGCAGATCTTGCCGTAGCGCAGCTGGCTCATGTCCTCGGCGCCCGGATCGACACCAATGGCCACGGCGATGTTGTGCACTTCCTGGCTGGCCAGAACCTCGCTGCCGTCCACTTCCCAGGTGTTGAGGATCTTCCCGCGCAGCGGCAGGATCGCCTGGAACTCCTTGTCTCGTGCCTGCTTGGCCGAACCACCGGCGGAGTCACCTTCCACCAGGAACAGTTCGGAGCGCATCGGGTCCTGCCCGGCACAATCGGCCAGCTTGCCCGGCAATGCCGGGCCCTGGGTGATGCGCTTGCGCTCGACCTTCTTGCTGGCCTTCAGGCGCCGACCGGCGTTGCTGATGGCCAGTTCGGCCAATTGCATGCCCAGTTCGGGGTTGGCGTTGAGCCACAGGCTGAAGGCGTCCTTGACCACCCCGGAAACGAACGCCGCGGCCTCGCGGGACGACAGGCGTTCCTTGGTCTGGCCGGAGAACTGCGCGTCCTGCATCTTCATCGACAGGACGAAGGCGATCCGCTCCCAGACGTCTTCTGGCGCCAGCTTGAGGCCGCGGGGCAACAGGTTGCGGAACTCGCAGAACTCGCGCATGGCATCCAGCAAGCCCTGGCGCAAGCCGTTGACGTGGGTGCCGCCCTGGGCGGTGGGAATCAGGTTGACGTAGCTTTCCTGGACACTGTCGCCACCCTCGGGCAGCCACAGCAGGGCCCAGTCCACGGCCTCCTTATTGCCCGCCAGGCTGCCGCAGAACGGCTCGGCCGGCAGGCGCTCGAACTCACTGACGGCATCCACCAGGTAGGAGCGCAGGCCGTCTTCGTAATGCCACTCGACCTTCTCGCCGGTGCCCTTGTCCTCGAAGCTGACCAGCAGCCCCGGGCACAGTACAGCCTTGGCCTTGAGCACGTGCTTGAGGCGGCTGACAGAGAACTTCGGCGAGTCGAAATACTTAGGGGCCGGTGCAAAAAACACGGAGGTACCGGTGTTGCGCTTGCCGACACTGCCAACCACTTCCAGCTCGGAAGCCTTGTAGCCGTCGGCGAAAGTCATCTGGTACTCGCTGCCATCGCGCTTGACCCGCACCCGTACCTGGCTGGACAGGGCGTTGACCACGGAAATACCCACCCCGTGCAAACCGCCGGAGAACTGGTAGTTCTTGTTGGAAAACTTGCCGCCGGCATGGAGCTTGGTGAGGATCAGCTCGATGCCGGACACGCCCTCTTCCGGGTGGATGTCCACCGGCATGCCGCGACCGTCGTCGGACACCTCCAGGGAGTGGTCGGCGTGCAGGATGACCTGTATCGACTTGGCGTGGCCGGCCAAGGCTTCATCGACACTGTTGTCGATGACTTCCTGGGCCAGGTGGTTGGGCCGCGTGGTGTCGGTGTACATGCCCGGGCGTTTGCGCACCGGGTCGAGTCCCGAGAGGACTTCGATGGCGTCTGCGTTATAGGAGCTAGCGCTGGGAGTGGCCATGGGTTCTCGTCGTTAGTCGTTCAATGAAATATGGGGCTCAGCTTCACAGTGCGGTGAAGTCGATCGCCTGGTACAGATCGGCAGTAATGCCGGCAAAACTCAATATCGCCGGCAGTTGGCCGGTAAAACCTTGGAAACTATGATCGCCGCCCGCCTGGATACGCAAGGCGCAAGCGCGGTAATACGCCTGGGCATGACGATAGTCCAGCGTCTCATCCCCGGTCTGCAGCCATACCTGATAACGCTCGGGGTCCTTGGGCGGCGCGACCTCCAATGCTTCCAGGGCCGCCACGTGATCGAGGGTCAGCTCCCAGGCTTCATCGGTATACAGGTTCTTCTGCGGTCCCAGGTAACCGTCGAACAGGCGGTGCGGATTGACCGCTGGGTTGATCAGCAAGGCGTTCAGACCATAGCGCTCGGCAAGGTGTGTCGCATAGTAGCCGCCGAGCGAGCTGCCGACCAGCAATGGCCGACCGAGTTCGGTGATCGCCTGCTCCAGCTGGCCGATGGCCTGGCGAGGATGATGATGCAGGGCCGGTACACGCAATTGTCCGGCCAGGCCAAGTTGCTCCATCACACTGCGCAACTGGCTGGCCTTGGTGGAAGCAGGGGCACTGTTGAAACCGTGGATATAAAGGATCGAACCGGACATGCGGACTCCCTGTACCTAGACAAAAGCCGCAGTCTACAGGGATGGCGCCAGGTAACGAAGTCGCTTCAGTAACCGTTGCTGCCGTAGTCGATGGTGAAATCGTAGCCCTCGACCCGCTGCACGCCGGTTTCCAGCCGCCCGTCGGCCAGCAACCGCAACCAGCGGTAGCCCGGAGCCCGTTCGTCGACCTTGAAATCGTCGCTACGGGGCTCGAACTGGATACAGGTGGATGGCGAGGCCAACAGCCTCACATCGCCGCGCATCCGGTCGATCTCCTGGTGCACATGCCCCCACAACAGGGCTCGGACCTGCGGATGGCCTTCGATGACCTCGAACAGGGCCTGGGCGTTGCGCAGCCCGATGGGCTCCATCCAGGCACAATCGATGGATACCGGATGGTGATGCAGGCACACCAGGTGGTGGCGCTGCGGCGCCTCGCGCAATGAACGCTCCAGCAATTGCAACTGGTCGTCCTGCAAAAACCCGGGCACCGAACCGGGCACGGAGGAATCGAGCAGGGTAATGCGCCAGTTGCCGATATCCACCACCTGTTGCAGCAGCACGCTATCGCCGGTCGCCAGCTGCATGACATGCGGTTCATCGTGGTTGCCGGGCAACCATCGAGCCGGCGCCGGGAGCTGCGCGCTCAACTGGCGAAAGCGCTGGTACGACTCCAGGCTGCCATCCTGGGACAGATCGCCAGTGGCCAGCAGCAAATCGATCTGCGGCTGTTGTACCAGCACCAGGTCGATGACCCGCTGCAGGCTGTCTGCGGTGTTCATGCCCAACAGCACGCCGTCCGTCTCGGCAAACAGATGGCTGTCCGACAGTTGCACCAGCAATACCGAGTCGTCGGCGGGCGAAGCGGATACGCTTGGCAAGGCGTTCTCCCAGGGCAGGATCAAGGCAGGATGAATGGGGCAATTATGCTGGGGAAGTCGCCAGGGGGAAACTGCCGAAGCGGACCCAGTTCACATCTTGATCCTGTACCGGGGCGAGCTAGCGCACGACTTCGAACTCATGGCCGCAGGCCAGGCAGTGACTGAGCCACTCCCCCAGGAACACGTTCAGCTGGGCCTTTTCATCCGGCTGGTGCATGAAGGCATTGGGGTAGGGATAAATGCTGCGAAAACGCCGGGCATGCTCGGCACTGACCACCTCGGCCATGCGGGCGTCGTGATAGACCTGCACTTCCAGCTGCGGCACCGGCAACCAGGGCAGGCTGTGCTCCTGGCGAACCTGCAAAGTGGTGGTATAGGGACAGGCCAACACCACTTCCAGGGCCAATACACCAAGCATCTGGTCGCCCTGGGTCACCGCGATACGCCGGGCTTCGGGCTGGTTGCGCATGTCGGGCAACAAGCGCATCAGCCGGGCGTAGTTGGCCTCGCAGGAAGCTTGCAGCCCCGCGAGGTCCACCCGGTAGCGATCACGCGCCTTGTTTACGACCATAACCCCCTCACTTCCACACGATTGAGCGCCAGCCACTGCAGCGCAATGATGCTGGCCGCGTTGCAGATCCGCCCGTCACGCACGGCCTGCTGCGCATCCTCGTAGGCCATGACCACAACCCGGATGTCCTCGGCCTCTTCTTCCAGGCCGTACAGCCCGCCGGCGGCGCTGCTGTCGCAACGCCCCAGGAACAAATGGACGAACTCGGTACTGCCGCCCGGAGACGGAAAATACTGGGTCATGGGCCACAATGCCGAGATGTCCAGGCCGGCTTCCTCCTGGGCCTCGCGACGGGCAACTGCCTCGGGTTGCTCGTCCTTGTCGATCAATCCCGCCACCAGTTCCACCAGCCAGGGCGAGGCAGCCTTGCCCATGGCACCGACGCGGAACTGTTCGATCAACACCACTTCATCGCGTTGCGGGTCGTACGGCAGTACGCAGACCGCATCGTGACGGATGAAGACCTCACGGTTGATTTCCTGCCCCATGCCACCGGCGAACAGCTCATGGCGCAGTTGCAAACGGTCGAGCCGATAGAAGCCCTGATGGCAGTTTTCACGCCCGATGATCTGGACGGCACTAGGCGTGGAGTTGGCAAAGTCAGTCATAACAATCCTCGTGTACAGCCTGTTCACTCCGAGGATCCTCCTCGACTTCGCGCAATCCTAACGCGCTCGCGCCTGCCGATGCAGCCCCTTTAGCCTCAGCGGGATAGACGGCGAGGGGCTAAACCTACTCTAATTGCCTCTATTGAGCTTAGTGGCGAACCGACTGCCCCGCCGACAGTCGAAGCCGGTAACTTTTGCCTCCCCTCCTGGTTTATGAAGGACGCCCATGTCGCTTGTAAAAATTGCCTCCGTGGCCTGCATCGCCCTGACCCTGGGCGCCTGTCAGAGCCTGTTCCAACCAAGCTACAAGACCCCGCTGGAAGTTACCCGAGACAAGTCCGAACAGCTCAAGCCCGGCTGCAGCGGCGCTGACTGCCCGCTGGTCAACCTCGATACCGTGCACTTTCCTGCCGAGCCGCAGCTGGACGCCATCATCGAGAAACGCCTGCTGCAAATGGCCCGCACCAGCCCCGACGCACCGCTGCCGGCCAGCCTCGGCGCCTATCGCGAGCAGTTCCTGCGCAGCGCCGCCGACCACCATGGCATCTACCTGCAATCCAAGGTACGCGAACAGCATGACGGCCTGGTGATCATCGAACTGGCCAGCTACCTGGACAATGGCACGACCAACGGCACGCCAGGGCGCGGCTTCATCAACTACTCACGCCAGCAGCACAAGGCCCTGGGCCTGGGCGACATCCTGCTGCCAGGCCAGGAAGACATGTTCTGGAAAGCCGCCCGGGTGGCTCACAACAACTGGCTGATCAGCACCCACCTGGATCGCGAGGCCGAGTTCGTGAAGGCCTGGCCATTCCAGAAAACCCCGAACGTGGCCCTGACCAGCCGTTCGGTGACGCTCAAGTACGACGTCGCAGCCATCGCGCCAGCGCCCCTGGGCCACGTCGAACTGCAGATTCCCTACGAGCGCCTGCGAGGCATCTTCAAGCCCGAGCTGCTTCCCGACGGTAACTGAGGCTCAGCAACCCGTGCATTAGCCCTGCCAGCAGCAACGACGGCAGGGTCGCCCCCAGCTCCGGGGCCAGGTTGGCCAGCAGGTGATAGGCAACCACTGCGCTCAGCCAGGCCAGCAGCGCGGGGCCGCGCAAGGCCACCAGCGACTCCGGAGCCCTGCGTCGACGCACGATGAAGTGATCCACCAGCACCACGCCAAACAGCGGCGCGAATAGCGAACCGATCAGCAGCAGGAAGTTCTGGTACTGGGCCAACGGCGCCAGGCACGCGATCAGGGTGCACAGCACGCCGATGGCCAGGGCCAGGTGCTCGACCTTCAGGCGCAACAAGATACCGCTGGAAACGGCCGCCGAATGAATATCGGCAAAGGCGTTCTCCGACTCGTCCAGCAAGATCAGCAATAACGGAATCCCCAGGCCGGCCCCCGCCAGCGCCAGCAGCAAGGCATTGGCCTCGCCACTGGGAGCGAATGCCAGGGCATAGGCGACCCCCAGGCCCATCAGCCAGAAATTGCCGATGAAGAACCCCAGGGTAGTACCGGCGAATACGCGCCTGGCGCTCTTGCCGAATCGCGAGTAGTCGGCAATCAACGGCAACCAGGACAACGGCATGGCAATGGCGATGTCGAAACCCACGGCAAACGGCATCGTGCCATCTCCGGCCCGGGCCCAGAGCGCCGCCAGGTCGGCCCGGACGAACAGGTTCCAGGTCAGCCACACACAGGCGGCCAGCAGCAGCCAGATCCCCCACTTGCGCAGGATCCGGCGAACGAAGGTCAAGGGGCCGCTGACCGCCAACAAGGTGGCCAGCGCCCCGAACAACAGGGTCCAGAGCACTGGACTGGTCCAGGCGCTGCCTTCGCCGAAGGCCCGGGCTCCCAGGAGGCTGGCGGCATCGCGCATGACGATGATCTCGAACGAACCCCAGCCCACCAGTTGCAACAAATTGAGTAACGCCGGTAACCGGGCGCCATGCCGGCCCAGGCTGAGCCTGAGGGCCGCCATGGCAGACAGGCCGGTATCACTACCGATCACCCCCACGGCCGCCAACAGCAGCACGCCCACCGCCGTGCCGAGCAGGATCGCCAGCAACCCGTGCGCCAGCCCCAACCCTGGCGCCAGCAGCGCGCCGGTTTGCAGCACCATCAGGCCGATACCGAGGGAGAACCACAGGGAAAACAGATCCCGGGCGCCCAATACGCGCTGGTCGGCAGTTACCGTGTGGTCGGGAGAGTAGGTACTGACTGGACTGCTCAAGGCGGTGATCTCGAAAGGAAAAGGGACAAAGGCAAGGAGCAGCGGCAAGCGGCAAGCGGCAAGCAAGAGCCGTGGGCCCTCGCCGGCTACTTGCCGCTAGCCGCGTACCGCTGCCTCTCAGACTTTCTTGTACAGCTGGCTGCCTTCCTGCTTGAAGCGCTCGGCCTGTTCGGCCATGCCCTTGGCCACCTCGACATCCACCGCCTCGATGCGCTGGTTGGCGGCGTATTCGCGCACTTCCTGGGTGATCTTCATCGAGCAGAACTTCGGCCCGCACATGGAGCAGAAATGCGCGACCTTGGCCGAGTCCTTGGGCAGGGTCTCGTCGTGGAACGCCCGCGCGGTGTCCGGGTCCAGGCCGAGGTTGAACTGGTCTTCCCAGCGGAACTCGAAGCGTGCCTTGGACAGCGCGTTGTCGCGGATCTGCGCGCCCGGGTGGCCCTTGGCAAGGTCGGCGGCATGGGCGGCGATCTTGTAGGTGATGATCCCCGTCTTGACGTCATCCTTGTTCGGCAAGCCCAGGTGCTCCTTGGGCGTGACATAGCAGAGCATGGCGCAACCGAACCAACCGATCATCGCGGCACCGATACCGGAAGTGATGTGGTCGTAGCCTGGGGCGATGTCGGTGGTCAGCGGGCCGAGGGTGTAGAACGGCGCCTCGTCGCAGCATTCCAGCTGCTTGTCCATGTTCTCCTTGATCAGCTGCATCGGCACGTGGCCAGGACCTTCGATCATGCATTGCACGTCGTGTTTCCAGGCGATCTTGGTCAGCTCGCCGAGGGTTTCCAGTTCACCGAACTGAGCTTCGTCGTTGGCATCGGCGATCGACCCCGGACGCAGGCCATCTCCCAGGGAGAAGCTGACGTCGTAGGCCTTCATGATTTCGCAGATTTCCTCGAAGTGGGTATAGAGGAAGTTCTCCTTGTGGTGGGCCAGGCACCACTTGGCCATGATCGAGCCGCCACGGCTGACGATGCCGGTGACCCGCTTGGCGGTCAGCGGCACATAGCGCAGCAGCACGCCGGCGTGGATGGTGAAGTAGTCCACGCCCTGCTCGGCCTGTTCGATCAGGGTGTCGCGAAACAGCTCCCAGGTCAGGTCCTCGGCCACGCCGTTGACCTTCTCCAGGGCCTGGTAGATCGGTACGGTGCCGATCGGTACCGGCGAGTTGCGGATGATCCACTCGCGGGTTTCATGGATGTGCTTGCCGGTGGACAGGTCCATGACCGTGTCCGAACCCCAGCGAATGCCCCAGGTCAGCTTGGCCACTTCTTCTTCGATGGACGAACCCAGGGCACTGTTGCCGATGTTGCCGTTGATCTTCACCAGGAAGTTGCGGCCGATGATCATCGGCTCCAGCTCCACGTGGTTGATGTTGGCCGGGATGATCGCGCGGCCGCGAGCGATTTCCTCGCGCACGAACTCAGGGGTGATTTCCTTGGGGATGCTGGCGCCGAAGCTGTGGCCAGCGTGCTGCTGCTTGAGCAGGCCAGCGGCGCGGGCCTCCTGCAGCTTCATGTTTTCGCGGATGGCGACGTATTCCATCTCGGCGGTGATGATGCCCTGGCGCGCGTAGTGCATCTGGCTGACGTTGGCCCCGGCCTTGGCCCGGCGCGGGTTGCGCACGTGGGCGAAACGCAGCTTGGTCAGCTCGGCATCGGCCAGGCGCTGCTGGCCGAAATCGGAAGACAGGCCAGCCAGGCGCTCGGTGTCGGCACGGTCGTCGATCCAGGCCGAACGCACGTCGCCCAGGCCCTTGCGCACATCGATCAGCACATTGGGGTCGGTGTAGGGGCCAGAGGTGTCGTAGACGGTCACCGGCGCGTTGATCTCGCCACCGAAGTCGGTGGGAGTCACATCCAGGGTGATCTCACGCATGGGCACGCGAATATCCGGGCGCGAGCCCTGGACATAGATTTTTTGCGAGCGGGTAAAGGGCTGCACCGACTGTTGGTCGACTTGGGCCGACTCACTGAGGTTGCTAGCGTTTTTTAGTTTTGTCGTCATCACGGGCTCTCCAGACAGCATCCAGGCAGTGGAATTTTGTCGGAGCGAACCTGTAGCGGACGGACGCACCCTGTCTAGGCGACTAGTGAGTGCAGTGCTTGGTACTCAAGAGGAATGTTCGATTGTCGAACAACATCCCGGACGAAGCACAAGAGGACTCGCCGGGTGACGAGAAATCTTGTTCCCTACGCAGGCCTTAACCTGATCAGGTTCAACGGGATCCGGATTATCCGATCTCAGCCTCATAGCAAGGCACCCCGACAAGAACCGGGCCAGTCTAGACAAAGCCGGGGCAGAACGCCAACACCCGTGCGATAAGCATGATGAATGGCGTAATCGGCGGATTGTTGCACCAAGGCGGCGCCTCTACACTGCATGTCCAGCGTCGAGCCTTGACGCTCTGGGGGGCGCACCTTAGCCTTGGCGCCTGGATTATCTCCATAATATCAACTCTAGGGATCGCCGAATGCTGCGCAAACTCTCACTGGCTATTGCCGTGTCTTGTGCGTCCAATGGAATGGCATGGGCAGCTGAAGCGCCTTTGACCACCACCAAGACCGACCTGGTCAGCGTCTACCAGGAAGCCGTGGACAACAATGCCGACCTGGCCGCTGCGCGCGCCCAGTACGGTGCCCAGAAAGAAGTCGTGCCACAGGCCCGCGCCGGCTTGCTGCCGAACCTGTCGGCCGGTGCGGACTTGAACAACACCCGCACCAAGCTCGACGAACCGGCAATGACCGCCAACCGCAGCGGTAATGTCTACCGGGCGACCCTGGCCCAACCGCTGTTTCGCGCCGACCGCTGGTTCCAGCTGCAAGCCGCCAAGGAAGTCAACGAGCAAGCCGCACTGCAACTCTCGGCCACTGAGCAGAACCTGATCCTGCAAAGCGCGGAAAACTACTTTGCCGTACTGCGGGCCCAGGACAACCTGGCCTCGACCAAGGCCGAGGAAGCCGCGTTCAAGCGCCAGCTCGACCAATCCAACGAGCGCTTCGACGTCGGCCTGTCGGACAAGACCGACGTGCTGCAATCCCAGGCCAGCTACGACACCGCCCGGGCCAACCGCATCGTTGCCCAACGCCAGGTGGACGATGCCTTCGAGGCCCTGATCACCCTGACCAACCGAGAATACAATTCGATCCAGGGTATCGTCCACACCCTGCCGGTGCTGGCGCCGGTCCCCAACGACGCCAAGGCCTGGGTCGACACCGCCGCCAAGCAGAACCTCAACCTGCTGGCCAGCAACTACGCAGTCAGCGCCGCCGAGGAGACCCTCAAGCAGCGCAAGGCCGGCCACGCCCCGACCCTGGACGCGGTGGTGCAGTACAAGAAGGGCGACAACGATGCCCTGGGCTTCAGCAACCCCAACCCCAACCCTTTTGCCCCGCCCTACCACGGCGATGTCGAGCAGCGCTCCATCGGCCTGCAACTGAACATCCCGATCTACAGCGGTGGCCTGACCAGCTCCCAGGTTCGCGAATCCTACTCGCGCCTGAGCCAGTCCGAGCAGCAGCGCGAGTCCCTGCGCCGCCAGGTGGTGGAGAACACCCGCAACCTGCATCGCGCGGTGAATACCGACGTCGAACAGGTCCAGGCCCGACGCCAGTCGATCATCTCCAACCAGAGCGCCGTGGAAGCCACGGAAATCGGCTATCAGGTAGGCACGCGCAATATCGTCGACGTGCTCGATGCCCAGCGCCAGCTCTACAACTCGGTGCGCAACTACAACAACAGCCGCTACGACTACATCCTCGACAACCTGCGCCTGAAACAGGCCGCCGGTACCTTGAACCCAGGGGACCTGCAAGACCTGGCCCGCTACCTCAAGGCCGACTACAACCCGGACCGCGACTTCTTGCCTCCGGACCTGGCCAAGGCCGCCGCCGAACAACTCAAGGCTCGCCCCTGAAGTATCCGCCCATGAAAAAGGCCACCCAAGCGGGTGGCCTTTTTCATCCTGCGTGAACAACCAGGCTCAGCGTGGCGGCAACAGACGCCCCAGGCCGTCGAGCAGGCGCTGCAGCGCACCCTGATTGGCCCGCATGACCGACAGCCCCGCTTCGCCCATCGTCCGGGCGTCCTGGGGCAACTCGAACAGACGCTGCACCGCCTCGGCCAGCCCCTGGGCATCATCCACCTCCTGCAAGGCCCCGGCCTCGCGCAGCATCGCGGCGATCTCCAGGAAATTGAACAGGTGCGGGCCGCTGATCACCGGCTTGGCCAGGGCAGCGGGCTCCAACAGGTTATGACCGCCGTTAGGCACCAGGCTGCCGCCGACGAAGGCGCTGTCGGCCAGGGCATAGAGGAACAACAACTCGCCCATCGTATCCCCCAGCAACACCGAGGTATCTGCGCTCACCGGCTCGGCGCTGGAGCGACGGATCGTCGCCATCCCTTGCTGCCGGCACAGTTCGAATACCGGGTCGAAGCGTTCCGGATGCCGCGGCACCAGGATCAACAGGGCATTGGGGTAGCTGGCCAGCAATTGCCGGTGGGCGTCGAGCACCACGGCATCTTCACCCTCATGGGTACTGGCGGCGATCCACACCGGTCGCTCCACGGCCTGCCATTGCTGGCGCAACTGCGCAGCACGTTGCAACAGCTGAGGATCGATGGTCAGGTCGAACTTGATCGAGCCGGTCACCTCCACCGTTTCAGGACGTGCGCCCAGCTGCAGAAAGCGCTCGGCCTCGGCCCTGGTCTGTACTGCGAACAGGCTCATCTGCGCCAGCATCGGCGCGCTCAGGCCAGAAAACCGCCCATAACCGCGCGCCGAGCGCTCGGACAGCCGTGCATTGGCCAGTGCCACCGGAATCCCGCGCCGGGCGCATTGATCGATGTGGTTAGGCCAGAGTTCGGTCTCCATGATCACCGCCAGCCTGGGCTGCACCCGCTCGAGAAACCGGGCAGCGGCACACGGCAGGTCATAAGGCAGGTAGCAGTGCTGGATCCGTGGCTCGTTGGCGAACAGCGCCTGGATCCGCTCCGAACCGGTGGGGGTCATGCACGTCACGGTAATCGGCAATTGCGGATAGCGGGCCAACAGTGCGCGGATCATCGGGGCGGCGGCAATGCTCTCGCCCACCGACACCGCATGCACCCAGATGCCACCGGGCTGCATGGCCGGCAGGCCAACGGAGAAACGCTCGCCAATGCGCTTGGCATAAGCCGGCGCCTTGCGCGAGCGCAGCCATAGCCGAATCGCCACCAATGGCAGCCCCAGGTAAAACAGTACGGTGTAGAGAGTTCTATTCATGGCGGCGGAGTTTATCGGTTTTTTAGCCGATCGCCTTCAGGTGCACGGCAAAACGTTCCGCCAGCCAGCAGGCAGCCAGCCCCAGGGGCTCATCACGGCGCCAGGCCAACTCCACCACCAGCGCCGGAGGCGTCCAATCACTGGCCAACTCCACCATCTGGTGCTGGTAGGCCGAATACTGCACCACATGCCGTGGCAACCAGGCCCAGCCCAGGCCACGCATCAGCCATTCCGCCAGGACATAGAAACTGTCGGCCCGCCAGACCTGGGGACTGACCTGATCGCCCCCGGGATAACCACTGAGCTGCGGCGCGATCAGCAATTGCCGATGCATGGCCAATATCCGCCGGTTGACCCGTTTCTCCCCGGCCAACGGATGACTGACCCCACACACCGTGACCATCTCGACGCTGCCCAGGGCCTGGCGTTCCAGGGTCTCGGGCATCTGCTCGTGGTGGAACAGCAGCCCCAGGTCGGCACGCCGCTCCACCAGCTTGCGCGCCACATCCCCCTGGGCACTGCTGGCCAATTGCACCTCCAGGCTGGGGAACCGCTCGGACAAGGCCTCCAGGCTGTCGAGCACTGGCTGATAGGGCATCGCTTCGTCCTGGGCCAGTCGCAAACGGGCTTCCTGGCCCCGCATCAGCGCCAGCGCCCGACCATTGAGGCGATCGCATTGGCGCAAGATCTCCCGGGCCTCCTGCAACAGGGCCGTTCCGGCCTCGGTCAGCTTCGGCTGGCGGCCACTGCTACGCTCGAACAGGCTGACCCCCAGGTCATCTTCCAACAGGGCAATGGCATTACTGATCGCAGACTGGGCCTTGCGCTGCTGGCGAGCCACCGCCGAAAACGAACGCAACTCGGCTACGCCAACGAACAAGCGCAACTGCTCCAGGCTCCACTGTGTGTTCATGACGCAACCTATCTCTTATCCAGATAGGAAATGACTTTACCCCATCCGGGCAAGCCCTAGAATGCCGACCTCAGAAAGCAGCCCCAGTTACGAGGACCCCTCCCATGAACGCTTACTACTACCTGGCTATCGCCATCTGCGCGGAAGTGATTGCCACTGTTTCATTGAAAGCGGTCAAGGGCCTTAGCACACCGCAACCCCTGCTGCTGGTCATCGCCGGCTATGGCGTGGCCTTCTGGATGCTGACCCTGGTGATGCGCACGGTCCCGGTAGGGGTGGCCTATGCCGTGTGGTCCGGCCTGGGGATCGTCATGGTCAGCATCGCCGCGCTGGTGCTCTACGGGCAGAAACTGGATATCCCGGCCATGCTCGGCATGGCCCTGATCGTCATCGGCGTACTGGTGATCCAGCTGTTCTCGAAAACCGCGGGTCACTAGAAAAACCCATGACCTGCGACGCCCCCAAGCGCCCGGCAAGTGCAGCAGGCTTGCAGCTTGAGGCTCAAGGCTTGAAACTTGCGGCTTCGTTTTTGTTTCCCGAGGTCGCTGCATGCCATCCGCTATTTCCACCGATGTGCTGATCGTCGGCGCAGGCGTCGCCGGTCTCTGGCTCAACGCCCGTCTGCGCCGCCAAGGCTTTTCCACCGTACTGGTGGAGAACGCCACGCTCGGCGGCGGACAGAGCGTGAAATCCCAAGGGATTATCCACGGTGGCGCCAAGTACGCCCTGCATGGCGCCCTCACCGGGGCCTCGGAGGCGATCGCCGACATGCCCAGGCGCTGGCGCGAGGCGCTGGCCGGCACCGGCGAGCTGGACCTGTCGGGTGTGCGCATGCTGTCCGAGGCTCACTATCTGTGGTCCCCGGGAACCCTGGCCGGCAATCTCACCAGCTTCTTCGCCAGCAAGGCCGTGCGCGGCCGGGTCGACCAGGTCAAGGGCGAGCAACTGCCGCCGGCCCTGCAGGACAAGCGTTTCAAGGGCAAGGTCTACCGCCTGGCCGAACTGGTGGTGGACGTGCCGGACCTCATTGCACGCCTGGCCGAACTGGCCGGCGACGGCCTGCTGGCCGGACAGAAGATCGAACCCCTGATGGAAGACGGCCACTTGGTGGGCCTGCGGGTCGATGAGCGGGATATTCGCGCGCAACGCATCGTGCTCAGCGCTGGTGCTGGAACCGCCGATGTACTCAAGGCCCTGGGCCTGAGCCAGCCGACCATGCAACGACGGCCATTGCACATGGTGCTGGTCAAGGGACCGACTCTCAGCCCCCTCTACGCCCACTGCCTGGGCGGAGGCCCGAAGCCACGGGTCACGGTCACCACCCATCCGGCCGCCGATGGCCAGTGGGTCTGGTACCTGGGAGGCGATCTCGCTGAAGCCGAGGGCGTGGCCCGGGAACCGGCGGCGCAAATCGCCGCCGCCCAGAAGGAACTGGCCCAACTGCTCCCCTGGATCGACCTGAGCCAGGCACAGTGGGCCACCTTGCGGGTGGACCGGGCCGAACCGGCACAATCGGGCCTGACGCGCCCGGACAATGCCTTCCTGGCCGAACAGGATCGCCTGCTGGTGGGCTGGCCGACCAAGCTGGCCCTGGCTCCCGACTTTGCCGACCGGGTCCTGGCAGCCCTGGAGCGGGACGGCATCAAGCCTGCCCACAACGAAGCCCTGCCGGAGCTGCCCAAGCCCGCCCTGGGACAACCGGCCTGGGAGCAGCTGCTGCCATGAGCCAAGCCACACTGCACGACCTGCACCGCCCACTGGGCAGCACCGGCCTGATGGTCTCGCCCCTGGGCCTTGGCACCGTGAAGCTGGGCCGCGACCAGGGAGTGAAATACCCCAACGGCTTCCAGATCCCCGACGATCAGCAAGCCCGGATGCTGCTCAAGCTAACCCGTGACCTGGGCATCAACCTGATCGACACCGCCCCGGCCTACGGTCGTAGCGAGGAGCGCCTGGGCCCGCTGTTGCGCGGCCAGCGCCACGAATGGGTGATCGTCAGCAAAGTGGGCGAAGAGTTCTGTGACGGCGTTTCCCGGCATGACTTCAGTGCCGCCCATACGCGCTTGTCCGTCGAGCGTAGCCTGCAGCGCCTGGAAACCGACTTCATCGACCTGGTGCTGGTGCACTCCGATGGCAATGACCTGGCCATCCTCGACCAGAGCGAGGTCTACCAGGCCCTGGCGCAGCTCAAGCAAGAAGGCAAGATTCGCGGCTTCGGCTTTTCCGGCAAGACCGTCGAGGGTGGGCTCAGGGCCTTGGAGCAAGGCGATTGCGCCATGGTTACCTACAATCTGAACGAACAGGCCGAGCGGCCAGTCATTGACTATGCCGCGACCCATGGCAAGGGCATCCTGGTGAAAAAGGCCTTGGCCAGCGGCCATGCCTGCCTGAGCCCGGGCATCGATCCGGTGCGAGCCAGCTTCGAACTGCTGTTTGACCGGCCCGGGGTCGCCAGTGCTATCGTCGGGACCATCAATCCACTGCACTTGGCCCACAACGTAACCATCGTGGCGCAAGTCCTGGGCAAGCACTGACGCCGCCGAGGCGGCCGCCCCCGACGCAGGAAGGAGCTGAGATGTCGCGACCGCTGATCAGAAAGAACCCCAGCAACTTCAAGACCCTGCCCCTGTTCGTCGAAGCCACTCCCGAAGGGCTCAGCTACCAGAGCGTAGGGATGCCCCTGAACTTCGCCCAGACCCTGCAACGCAGGCGCCCGGTGACTGTCGCCGACAACGAACGCTTTGCCCTGGAACTGGCCAACCTCGGGGTATCGGTGCGCCTGACCCTGCACTGGCAGAACCGCGACTACTGGGTCCTGGTGCGCCAGCGCCGCCAGGACCGGGGCGACGTGGTCCTGAAGCTGATCTCGGGTTATGTCCCCGCCCATGAGCTGAACCTGCCACTGCATACCGCCATCCAGGAAATCGCCGAGGAATGCCTGCTGGAGACGCCAGAGGGCTGGTTGGCAGGGCGCTTCAACGACACCTGGCTGCCCGCCCCCTATGCCGGGGCCCTGCATTATCGGGAGGCTCCAGCCTTTCGCCTGACGCCATTATCCGGCGCCGCCCGCCCGGTACGCTGCGCCAACCTGCAATTGCTGGAGCGCCCTCGGGCCTACGTGCACCTGCCGACAGCCTCGTTGCAGCTGATCTATGACCTGCGCCTGGATGTTCCCAAGGACGCCAAGTCCCTGAGCCTGTTCCACGTCGACGAACGCCTGGAGGGTGACCAACTGGTGGCCCGCCTGGATCGCAAGCGCCCCGACCTGTACCTGATGCCCCTGGAGAACGGCCAGCCCTGTGCCGAGCTGTACACCTTGAAGAAAGACCAACTGCACCCTGCCAGCACTCGTGGCCTGCACTTGGCGGAAAGCTTCGCCCAACAGGAAGGCTGGGTCGTGAGCGATGAACGAATTCGCTGGAAGGACTGGCTCAGGCAGCGAGGCCTGGACGAGCCGGAGAAAGATACCCAGCTTGCCCGCCTGACCGGCAGGGCGCGGCAGATCCTGCGCAGGATCGTGCCCGCCAAGACCCGGCGCCAGGGATAAAACGGCGCCCCAGGGGGCCGATCAGTCAAGGCAATTGTAGGAGCGAGGCTTGCCCGCGATGGGCTTCAGAGCACGGCGTTTACCCAGTAAACACGCGCTACCATTCGACCATCGCGAGCAATCGAGCGTCGACCGGCTGCTCCTGCAGGGGACCACCGATTAACTGACAGGCATTAACCAGGCGCCGTTTTCAGCTCTGGCGTGATTACTGGGTTTTGTCGGTCTTGCGGATCTTCTCGACGATGGCCGTGGTGGAACTGTTCTCCACCAAGCCCAGCACCTTCACGGTACCGCCATAAGCCGTGACGATATCGGCGCCCACCACCTGATCGATGCCGTAGTCCCCGCCCTTGACCAGTACATCTGGCCGTACCTGGGACAGCAGGTTTTCCGGGGTACCCTCGGGAAAACTGATCACCCAATCCACAGCGCCCAGTCCGGCCAGTACCGCCATGCGCCGATCGACACTGTTGATCGGCCGGCCAGGGCCTTTCAGGCGGCTGACCGAGGCGTCGTCGTTGATCGCCACGATCAGGCGATCTCCCTGGGCCCGGGCCTGCTCAAGATAAGTCACATGGCCAGCATGGAGGATGTCGAAACAACCGTTCGTGAAAACGATCTTCTCGTTGTGCGCCCGGGCATCGTCGATGGCCAGCAATAGCTGGTCGAGGCTCAGCACGCCACGCTCGGTACCTTCTTCGCGCTGGATCGCCCGGCGCAGCTCGGGTGCGCTGATGGCCGCGGTCCCCAGCTTGCCAACCACGATGCCTGCGGCCAGGTTGGCCAGGCCCACTGCATGGGGCAGCTCCTCACCCGCTGCGATGGCAGCGGCCAGGGTGGAGATCACCGTGTCCCCGGCGCCGGTGACGTCGAACACTTCACGAGCACGGGCTGGCAGGTGCAGGGCCGGGTGCCCCGGGCGCAGCAGCGTCATGCCGTGCTCGCCACGGGTCACCAGCAATGCCCCCAGCTCCAGGTCATGCATGAGCTTGGCGCCTTTGTTCACCAGGTCATGCTCATCGGTGCAACCACCCACGATGGTCTCGAACTCGCTGAGGTTCGGGGTGATCAGGCTGGCGCCACGGTAAATGGAAAAATCCTTGCCCTTGGGATCGGCCAGCACCGGAATGCCCCGCGCCCGAGCGGCGGCGATCAACGCCTGGTGGTTGCGTAGCGCACCCTTGCCGTAGTCGGACAACACCAGCACCTTGATGCCTTCGAGCAGTGTGTCGACTTCAGCTGCCAGGGCCAGGGCGTCAGTGGCGAAAGGTTCTTCGAAATCGATACGCAGCAATTGCTGGTGGCGGCTCATGACCCGCAGCTTGACGATGGTCGGCTGATGCTTGATGCGCTGGAACAGGGCGCGTACACCGGCGCCTTGCAGGCTATTGGCAAGGCTGTCGGCCGCCTCGTCGTCGCCCGTTACCCCGACCAGGGACGCGGGCGCACCGAGTGCAGCAATGTTCAGGGCAACGTTGGCGGCACCGCCCGGGCGGTCCTCGATCTGCTCGACCTTGACCACCGGTACTGGCGCCTCAGGGGAAATCCGTGAGGTACCACCATGCCAGTAACGGTCGAGCATGACATCGCCGACCACCAAGACGGGGGCTTGATCGAATCGCGGCATGGACAACTTCATGGAGCATCCCACATACAAAATGAACAGGGGCGCGATATTAGCACAGGGTTGGCGCCGCCTAGTTCTATGGCTTGCATGGGGCCGACGAAGAAATTCCCCCGTCTATTCAGCGCTGTAGAAGCTGCAACAGGCAGCGAATCGCCTCCGGTAGTGCCATGCTCGCCGTATCGATCTCGCATTCGGCTTGCAAAGGGGCCTCATAGGGGCTGTCCAGGCCGGTGAAATTCTTGATGCGCCCCTCTCTCGCCGCCTTGTACAGCCCCTTGGGATCGCGCTGGGCGCAAGTATCGAACGGTGTGCTGATGTACACCTCGAAGAATTGCCCGGTGGCGAACAATGCTCGTGCCGCATCACGCTCGACACGAAATGGCGAGATCGCCGAAACGATCACCACCAGCCCCGCCTCTACCATCAGCCGCGCCACTTCGGACATGCGTCGGATGTTCTCCTTGCGTGCCTGTGCATCCATCCCCAGATCCCGGCACAAACCGGTACGCACGTTGTCTCCATCGAGCACGAAGGTGTGCAGGCCCAGTTCATTGAGCCGCAGCTCCAGCAAGTTGGCCAGGGTCGACTTGCCTGCCCCCGACAAGCCCGTCAGCCACAGACAACACGGCTGCTGGTGCTTGAGGGCCGCGCGGGCGCCAGATGAAAGCGACAGGGTATAAGGGCGAATCTGCGGTTGTTCCATGGTCGCGCAGGCAGGCTTATTCATAACCGAGCATCTCGTAGTCGCGTTGATAAACCCGACGTACCAGGCGTCGGGTACGTACTGAGCATATTTCCCTGACTGGGGCCGTCTCACGTTGCTGGGTACCGTTGACATGCGGGAGCTGCGCCTCGACGCCCAGGCGCTCGCACAACAGCTGGAAGTCACGCGGCAAATGCTCCTGGTACCCCATGAAATCCAGGGACAGACGACCAAGGGAGTTAATGAGGAAATCGCTCTGGGGAGCAAAATGCATCTGCTTGTGGACATTTTCCGGATGCAGCCAGTGGCTGACGAAATCATCAAAGTCTCGATAATGCGTAACCAGGTCCTGAGCGGCTCGATCCCGGCGCCCTAGATCGTTGCTACGCAGGAAGGTGTAGGCCGAATAGGCCCGCTCGAGAGGATCGCGGACAAAAGCGAACTTGAAGCAGTTGGAAAATGCTTCCGGGAACTGGTGTTCATACCAGTACAACGGCAAGTGCCCTGGCATCCAGCCATCGAACAATGCCGAGCAGATGCTGCTGCCGGCACATTTGGGAACATGGATGAACAGGCAGGAATGTCTGGAAAAAGCTTCAGGAAAACGAACATTGGCGGACATGGACTTGTTTACCACCTGACGGTCCACCACCGACAGGCGCCCAAGCAAGAAGTGCCGCTGAGTCTTTGGCAATAACTTCCATACAAAGCGTTGCAACATTCCGACACCCGCACGAAAGGGATAGCCCTCTCGATCCAATCAAAGATTCAGGCGGGAAACATAACAAGCAGGTAATGGGAAATTATTTAGTCTTGGTCAAGACTGTAAGAAAGACGATACAAACTCAAGTAGGTGCCTTGACGGATAACCCTGGGGGGGCAAGCCCCCCAGGACAGGATCATACGGCTCCGGTAGGGGCCGGCTCCTCCAAGCCCATGGCATGAAGGCGCGAGTAATGACCGTTCTGAGCCAGCAACTCCACATGAGTGCCACGCTCGACAATCCGCCCCTGATCCATGACCAGGATCAGGTCGGCCTTCTCGATGGTCGACAGGCGATGGGCAATCACCAGGGTAGTACGCCCCTTCATGACCTTGTCCAGTGCCGCCTGGATATGCCGCTCAGACTCCGTATCCAGGGCCGAGGTAGCCTCATCAAGGATCAGTAGCGGGGCGTTTTTCAACAGGGCCCTGGCAATTGCCAAGCGCTGGCGCTGACCACCTGAAAGCAGCACGCCATTCTCGCCAACCTGAGTGTCCAGCCCGTCAGGCAACTGTGAGATGAAATCCATCGCATAGGCATCGCCGGCCGCCTTTTCGATGTCCTCACGCGGCGCACCAGCCAAGTCGCCATAGGCAATATTGTTGGCAACACTGTCACTGAACAGGGTCACATGCTGAGTGACCTGGGCAATATGCCGACGCAGATTCAGCAAGCGATAGTCTTCGATCTCCGTACCATCCAGAAGGATCTGACCTTTGTCATGGTGGTAAAAGCGCGGAATCAGATTGGCCAGGGTCGACTTGCCACTGCCTGAACGCCCGACCAACGCCACCATCTCTCCCGGTTCGACGCTGAAGCTGATGTCATCAAGCACCTGACGCTCAGTACCAGGATAGGTAAAGCTCAGATTGCGTACTTCCAGGCGGCCACTGACATTGGAGTTCTCCACGGTGCCGCGATCGACTTCCGGCTCGACATCCAGCTGCTCGAAAATACTTTCGGCACCGGCCACCCCTCGCTGGATGGTGGAGCTGACTTCGGACAACTGACGGATAGGCTTGGGCAGCAAGCCAGCCATCGTGATGTAGGCAACCATTTCACCCGCCGAAGCATCGCCGCGCAGGTAGAGCACCAGAAACATCAATATCGCCATGGCGCTGTAGATCACCAATTGCAGCAACGGCGTATAGATGGCTCCAGTGCGTGTCATACGCAACTGCTTATCGGTATTGCCCTGACTGGCAGCGAGAAACCGCTGCTGCTCATAGACCTCACCACCGAAACTGCGTACGACGCGATAACCCTGGATGGTTTCCGAAGCAACGTGAGTCACGTCACCCATGGCTACCTGGATTTTTTTGCTTTGCTTGCGGAATTTCTTGCTGGCAGTGCGGACCATGACGGCAATCAGCGGCAGGATGGCGATCATCACCAGGGTCAAGCGCCAGTTCATCCACAACAGGGAGGCAAACAGGAAGACCACTGTCATGCCTTCGCGGATCACCACTTTGATCGCATCCGTCGCCGCCCCTGTCACCATGGTTACGTTGAAGGTGATGCGCGAGATCAGGTGCCCAGAGTTATGTTTGTCAAAATAGCGATTGGGCAGGGTCAGCAGGTTGTTGAACAGCTCTACCCGCAGATCATGCACCAGCCCCAGGGACACCTTGGCCAGGAAGTAGTTGCCCAGATAGGAGCCGAGGCCTTGCCAGGCGGCAATCAATACGATCAACAGGGGCACGGCCTGCAGCAGCTGCATGTCACGCAGATAAGGCACGCTGGGGAACAGCACGGCTTGTGGATTGGACAGGCCATCGACGAAGTACTTGAGGATGTACCCAAGCATGGGTTGGGTCGAGGCGAAGATCAGGAACCCGATGATGCTGATGAGGAACAACCCAATATAAGGCCGCACATAGCCGAGAAGGCGGAAATAGATTTTCAGACTTGAAGGGCTTACGCCGGGGCTGGAGTCGGTCATATCACGCGAACGTAGTCAAAAAGGAGAGTGACTTTAGCACAGCTTATCTTTCGCACTGAAAATCCCCCTCTGTCAGTTATTGTTCAGCAGACAAACGACACCACTGGAGGTTAGCCGTTATCATGCCCGACCTAATTTTCGGAATGAACGTCTAAGCATGCCCTGCGCTCTTCGCAATTTATCCAATCGACTATTCGATTTTATTTGCCTATGGATTCTACCGACTGGCTATTTATTGCTGCTGTGCGCACTGTTTTTCCTCCCGGAACGCAGTCTCTTACATAAGCTTTATTACGGCCTGTTCAGCATTCCAACACTGATCGCGCTGTGCATACGACCTACCAAGTTGAAGAGCCTATTGCGCGAACCCATTTTCATTGCAGTGCTGCTGTTTTGTATCTGGGCCTTGATCAGCCTGGCTTGGAGCCCTCCCGTCGATAGCCTGCCCGGCGAGTTCAAACCCCCTGCGCACCTGCTGATGCTCTTTGTCGGTTGCAGCCTGTTAGTCAGCTATCGGCTTGATGTGCTACGACCCTTGTGCTTTTGCGCAGCGATGGTTGCGCTCGTCGCCTCGCTCTTCAATCTGTATACATTCAGCCTGGCCTACACGCCCGGAGCACGCATGATTGGCGGAGGGGCCTTTGATAATCCATTGTTGAGCTCCCACGTCTTCGGCTTCTTCGTGGTGTACTGGCTCTGGTTGAGCATGAGTTGCCAACGCATGCGGGTTCTGCTGCTCAGCATTCCGGCCATGGCCGTCATGTTCGCCGCCGTCCTTGCCACAGGCTCTCGAACGCCATTGGTAGCGCTGACGCTGGCGGTCGCCTGGATCTGCTTCATGTACTCGAACAAGCGTTCGTTGATACTGCTGACGACAATGCTGACTGGTGCAATGGCAGTATTGCTGATGTTCCCGCATATGCTGGGAGAACGCGGGGACTCCTATCGCCTTGAAATATGGGCGCTGGTCCTGAACTACATTGCCGAGCACCCTTGGATTGGCCACGGCTTTAACGCCAACCTCGCCGTGGATGTGAATATCGGCTATTTCCTGGACGAGCCTCATAACTTTGCCTTGGGCGTGTTGTACTACGTTGGCATCGTCGGCCTGGTCCCCTGGTTGTTCATGCAGGCCTGGGGATTGTTCAAGAGTTGGCAGCTACGCAGTACGCCACTGGTTGTTCTTGCCTCGAGCTGGTTGGTATTTGGTATCGGTGCGGGACTGACCGAAGGCGGCGGAGTGTTGTCACGTCCCAAGGAACACTGGTTCCTGCTATGGATACCCCTGGCCTTGATTGCCGCACTGTGCATTGCCCAAAGGGCTCGCCGCACACCTCCCCACGTCATGCAAACACTGGCACCGGCCGCCTTGGAACAACTCACTTGCGATGCCCGGGTGATCGAGTCCGATGGTCTTGGACCAAAGGTCATGCGCCTCAACGATGGCAGCTTCCTCAAGCTGTTCCGCCCACGCCGCTGGTACACTTCAGGTGGTTTCAACCCCTACTCGGAACGATTTGCCAGCAACAGCGAACAGCTGGGTGAACTGGGAATTGTCACGCCAAGCATCATGGACTTGTACCGTCTTGCCGACGGCAGTAGCGCCGTTCGCTACCAGCCGCTGGCCGGGCAAACCCTGCGCCATTGCCTGCAGGTCGCGGGATCTGCAGATGAACGCGCCAAACTGGTCAGGGCCTTCGGTGTCTACATGGCCAGCCTGCATGAACACGGCGTGTATTTCCGTTCACTGCACCTGGCCAATGTACTGGTCCTGGAAAGCGGTGGGTTCGGCCTGATCGACCTAGCCGACCTGCGGATCTATCCGTCGCCCCTGAGGTCTTCGTTACGCCAGCGCAACCTGCGCCATATGCAGCGTTATACCGAAGATAACCAGTGGCTTTTCCATGAGCATCTCGATGCACTGCGCTCTGGCTACGCTCAACTAACCTCCGCGAACCAGGCACAGGGACTGCTAAAAGCAGCATAACGATTTCACCCGCAAGCAAGAGTCAAAAAAAGACAGCCCAGTGGGCTGTCTTTTTTGTAGGGCGCGAACTCGGGCGAACCTTGAGGTCAGTCTTTCTCAAGTGCAGAAAAGTACAGGCGGGCCAGCCCGCGCCAGGTTTTCTTGTTCCAGGCCTTGAGCGGAATCTGTGCCAGCAGCTCACGAGCCAACGCTCGGTCGCGATTGGAAACCTTGAGAAACATCGAGTTCAAGGCCTTGTAGCGCACCTCGTCGTACAGCGGATGATCACTGAACAAGGCATAGGTACGCAGGATGTTGTCGATCATGAACCGGTGGTTCTTGTAGGAATTGGTGGCGTGCTTGCGATAGCGTGCCATCACCACGTTCAGGCCATCGATGAAGTAACCCGCATGGGTGACTTTCAACTCGATCAGCAAGTCTTCGAGGCGGATGTTCGGATCGAAGCCACCGACCTTGTCCAGCGCTTCGCGGCGAATCATCAGGGTCGGCGCCGGCGGATAGGGCTTGCGCTCCAGGAACATATCCTCGAAGTCCAGGCGCCGGAACGGCACGTCACGGCGCTGACGCTTCTCAGGGAACAGATTGCCATCGCTGTCGATCAGCTCGATGTTGCCCGCACAGATACCCACCTCAGGCTTGCCATCCATGTAGGCCACCTGGATGGCGATACGCTCGGGCATCATGATGTCGTCCGAGCCGAACGGCACGATCAAACTGCCCCTGGCCCGGGCTATGGCGCCATTGAGCGTGTTGGTCAGTCCCTGGTTCTGCTGGACCCGGAAATCAAAGCCATATTGCTCTTGCAGACGCTGGATGCGCTCGACGCTGTCATCCTTGGAACCATCATCCACCACCAGCAACTCGATGTTCGAGTAAGTCTGATTGATGACGCTGAGGATGCTCTGCTCGATGTAGGGCGCATGGTTGTAGGAGGCGATGATTACCGTCACCACAGGTTGCTGGTCTGTCATTACTGCCCCTTGCCCGCCTGACTCAAACCCGAGTCGATCAACTGCAGGTATTGCCCACGGAATACCTCGATATCATGTTCTTTTTGCAAATAGCGATAGGCTTGCTGTCCCTTGGCGACCAGTTCCTCGTCGGACAGTCCCAGGTAGGCATCCAGCGCCGCCGCCAGCGACGGCACATTGGCCGGCTCCACCGCCAGGCCGCCGGCTCCTTCGATCAAGGGCAGCATGGCCGGCACGTTGGAGGCGATCACTGGCAACCGCCCGCTCATGCCCTCCAGCAAGGCCAGGCCCAAGCCTTCGGCCAGCGACGGCATGGTCCAGATGTCGAAAGCCCGCACGTACTGCAAAGCATTTTCCTTGAAGCCCAGCAGGTGAGTACGGCCCTCCAGGCCCAGGCGCTGGATCTCGGCCCGCAGATTGGCCTCTTCGCGCCCGGCACCGATGATCGCCAACTGGGTTTGTGGATATTTGTCCTTGAGCTGGGCGAACGCCTGCAGCAGGTAGGTATGCCCCTTGACCGGCACCAGCCGCCCCAGGGCGCCAACCAGGCGGACTGTCGGATCCAGCCCCAATAACTCCCGGGAGCGCTCGCGGGAATGCTGCAGGGCTTCAGCCTGCTCGATATCGATGGCGTTGGTGATGGCCCAGGTGTTCTGGTCGGTAAAACCGCACCGGCAATCGAGCAGGTACTGCTTGACCGCTGGCGATACGCCGACGAAGCGCCAGTGCCGATCGATCAGGCGTTGGGTCTGGCGCCGCCGGTAGAACCGATCGTACTCGCCGAAACCGTGGGAAATGCCGATGCACAACGGCACCTTCAGCCAACGGTTGAGCGCCAGCATCATGTTCACCGGCTTGAAGCGGTTGCAGATCACCACATCGAACTTTTCCTTGCGGCAGAACTGGTACAGCCGCCACATGGCCCGCAGGCGCATGCCCTTGAGGGACTTGTCGGAAAACTCGAAATACACCGAGTGATCGGCCCGGCTCACCGGGTCGTTAGGCCCGGGACGGCCACGCAGGAACGCTGCGGTGACCTCATAACGCTCGTCGGGCAAGGCCTTGACGATCTGTTCGGCCAAGTCGGCGAAATCATGGGATTTGACGTTGTAGTCCGGCTGCAATTGCAGGACTTTGAAGCGCTGGCTCATAACTATCCCCGATGGAAACCTGTGGCATCGATGAGCCAGGACGACTCGTTGGCCAGGGCCTGGACCGCCTGTGCATCAGGCTCCGCCAGCTCCGACCATTCATTGCGCTTCCAGCACACGAAGTGAAAATAAGGAAAGGTACGAGCGCCATCGAGATCATTGGTCAGGCGCCCATCCTTCCAGTACCAGCACGTGGGGAAGTCGTGGCTGCCGTCATGCCATTTGATGACTCCACCCGGGGTGCTGAACGCCTCGGTGAACTCGCTGCGACGGCGCTCCGGGTTGAACTTGCCCACCAGCTTGAACAGCGGCTCCGGGAAATTCTTGCGCCAGAGGAAGATCCGCGTGAACGCTCCCTCGTCCAGGGCATGATGCTGCTGGTCGACAAAGCGCTCCTGCCAATTCTTGATCTTGCGGAACAACTCGCGCTGGTGGTCGTTGTTGCGAATCAGGCACAAGTGCCCGGCGATCCGCCGCTCGTGGGTGGAGAACAGGTCGTGCTTGGCCAGGCGTTCTGCCGTGAAATAAGCCCGCAGATCGCCATAGACCAGGTCGATATCGCCAAAGCCCCAGAAATCGTAGCCTTCCAGCCGATCGGCATGGATGAGCCCGAATGCCGGTCGGATATCGCAAATCTTGTAGGCGGCCTTGGGCGCGAAATCGATGCCCAGGCGCTGGGAAACCAGAGCGCAGTAGTCGGCGAAGCTCATGCTTTCATGCCTGACATTTGGCGGCAGATTGTCCGGGACGCCGCAGTCGCTGAAGAACAGCCAGTCGATATCCGGATTGCGTCGGCAGCTTTCCAGGAAGAACGGCATCCAGAAAGGCCAGCGCCCGAAGTAGGGCATGAGGAACAAGATTCGCGGACGAGGATTGATCACAAAAGACTCACTGTCGATTCGGGCTGTAAAGCGCCCCTTTGGTTATGTCTGTTTATCGCTGCCGCAGCAGCCAGAACAGCTCGTGCCGCCTGACCGCCTTGCGGAAAAACTCGTTCTCGCCCAAGGCCGAAGGCACCCTGCCGGCCAAGAGGCGTTGTATCGATCTGCGCAGGCGCCGCTTGAACGGCATCCTCGGTTGCAGGTCGTGCATCATGCCCAGGGCCATGGCCTTGTCATACTGCTCGGCCTGGGAAAGCGACAGGCACCAGGGCCGTAGCACGCTGCTCGCGTCGAACACCGGCGGCAAGGCAATACCGGCCCCCGAGTCACCCATCGGCCAGCGATCATTGTCGTGCAGGTGATTGGCGTAGCCGAGCACGGTGTCCGGCTGCCACTCCAGCCCCTCCAGCGCCTGCATCACGGCTGCCTGGGCACAGATATGGTCCGGGTGCGGGTCCAGCGAAGGATGGGGCAGCACTATGACGTCGGGACGGGCCTTGAGCAGCAACTCGCGCAGGTCGGCCAGCAGGTTGTTCCAGGTCGGCAAACCATCGTGGTCGGCGGGCAACGGGAACGGATTGAACTGGCGGAACAGGCGGATATCGCTCAATTGCGCCTCACGGGAAGCCACTGGCTGCTCTGGAGCCGCCTGCATCGCGGAAAGTTGCAGGCAGAAGTATCCCAATTGCACGCAATGGGCTTCGGGAACTCCGGCCCAGCGAGGCACGGCGATACTGTCCCAGGCTCGCAAGCGCCCCTTGAGCTGCGCCGCCGCAGCCGGCTCCAGGCCCATGGCCTGGTAGTGCTCGGCCTCGATCTCCCCTGCCGTCAGGGTCACGATCCAGGCTTCGTCCGCCTGGCTGTACAGGCCGAACGCCGCCAGCTCGGCATCGTCGGCATGGGGAGCGATAACCATGACCCGCTGGCAGCGATAATCGGGATCGCGCCACGCCAGCAACTGCGGCTGGATACGGATTCGGCAGTGACGCCCGCGCAACTGCAGCTCGCCACTGGCCAACGAATCGGTCAAGCCGCTCAGGTTGAGGTAGCGCAGGCCATCGACCCCGCGCTCAAAACCTTGGCGATCGAGGCTCTGGCCACCTGCGACCTCGATGGTCGGATCGAAGAACCGACCCAGCCAGGAACTCTTGACCTGCACCCCGAGAACCAGGGTTTCTCCAGGGGCCAGCTCCAACGGCGACTCCGGCACCAGGCGCCCGGACTCCAGGCGCACGGGGATCTGCCGAGCCTGATCGCCGAAATCGTAGAGATAGTCATCCTTGGGCGAATAGAACAGGTGATCGGCGAACCAGGCCTCGTGAGCCAGCCAGGCACCCACCGCCAGCAGCAATGGCAACCACCAAGCCACCAGGACGCCAGCCAGCAGCATCAGCACCAGGCCAATCAGCAAGGCGATTCGTTTATTGCGCCGGTGGCGCTTGAGCAGTTGCTGCTTGCGACTCATGGGCTGACTCACACCTGGAAAACCGGCACAGGATTGCACCAACGGTCCTTGTACTCTCGGTCGGCACGACCGAAGGAAAAGCGCAGAGGCTTGTTCAAGGCTCGAGCCTGTTCCCAGGCGCTCTGGGTATTGAGGAAACTCAGCACACTGCCTGGGCTGAACTCGCGAGTCTCGGGGTCGACGCCACCGTTCACATACTCGACGCTGATCCACTCCGGCGCCTCGACCCGATAGATCAACTGCACGGCAATCGGCGCATCATTGAGGAAAATCACCGAGCCGATCAACAACTCGCGCAGACGCTCCAGCACCTCGGCCATGCGCTCGGCACCGGTGGCGGCAAACCCCCAGCGACGCTGGAACAGATCGCAGTAGATAGCCGCCAGTTCAGGGCTGGTGAACTCGCTCACCGGACGCACCACACCGCCCGCCTCTTCCAGCAAGCGCAGTTCACGACGCTGGTTGTAGCGGAACTTCTTCGACAGTTCTTCGGGGGTCCTGGCCATGGCGAGCTGCTCGGCCTGGGGTCGCTGGCCGCTGAAGCGTCCTTCGTTCAGGGCCGAGAGGTAGCGCCCGCGATGGCGCAGTGGAACTTGAGCATCTGCGGCGGCCGGCAGGATCAACTCGGCATTGCCGATGTCGAACAAGCCCTTCTTGCCCGCGCGCTTGAGCACATCCTTGGACAGCGCCAAGTCCCGACCCCAGGTGGCGATGGCCGCCTGCAACTGGCCAGCGCATTCGAAGGCCAGGTAGCGCACTGGAATCTGTGCCAGGTCGGCCAACTGCGCAACGACCAACGGATGGGTCGCCACGCTGCCACCGAAACGCTGCCAGGCATCGGCATAGGTCGACGCGTCGATGACGGACCAGCCACGCTCGCGCCAGCCTTGGAATCGATTGAGCATCAGCCCCTCGCGGTCAGTTCGGTGACTTGTGGCAAGCGCCAGAATACGTCGCGTACGGCCCGATCGGAGAAACGCTCGCGCAGGCGATCGGACATCAGCTCGGCGCAGACCCGGCGCTGATGTTCATCCATCGCCGCCAGGTGCTGCAGGCCCTGGGCCAGGTGCTCGACATCACCCAGAGGGAACAGGATGCCCACCCCCTCGACCACTTCCTTGGCGCCACCACAGGCAGTGGCCAGCAAGGGCACGCCGGCGGCCATGGCCTCCAGCAGGACCATGCCGAAAGGCTCGTGGTCGGAACTCAGGGCGAATACATCGAACGCCCGGAAATAGCGCCGGGCCTCAGGGACCTGGCCGAGGAACAGCACGCGGTCGGCGATTCCCAACTCCCGGGCCAGGGACTTGAGGTCCTTGTCCAGGCGGCCGGTACCCAGGATCGCCAACTGGCTGCCCTGGGGGAGCTGCGCCACTGCCGCGGCGAAACCACGCAACAAGGTGGCCTGGTCCTTGTCCGGATGCAGGCGCCCGACGTTGCCGACGATCCAGGCATCGGCGGGCAGGCCCAGCTCGGTACGGGCTTCGGCCCGGCTCAACTGGCTGGCCTGCAAGGCCTCCAGGTCGATCCGGTTGTACAGGGTCTGGATCCGCTGCGCCGGCCACTTGGGCAGGCAGGCACGCATATCGTCGCGCACCGCGTCGGAGACCCCGAGCAGGCTCAGGCGCTTGCCGAACAGCCCGGCGAACAGCTTGCGGCTGCCGCGCTTGTAGTCGCTGAACGCATGGTGGACGCCGATCACCGGCAGGCGCGTCCCCAGCAGGGCGATGTAGATCGGCTTGAAGCGATGGGCGATGCAGAAGCTGAAGTTGCGCGATGCGGCGATCTTGCGCAGGTCACGGATAGCGCCCAGCTTCAGGCCACGAATGGCCTTGGAACTGTACTCCATGAACAGCACTTCGTCGGACGCGCAACCCGCGGCGACCTCGGCATCGGCGACCCCGGTCAGAAAGACCGTGGTCACCCGATAGCCGCTGCCCGCGAACAGGTTGGCATATTGCCGCGCGCAGTCCAGGAACGGCCCGTCATAGCCGTGGCAGAACTGCAGCACATGGCGTTCAGCCGACCGTGTCATAAGGATCCACGCCGTCTTTGACCACCAGGATGTCTTCCATGATCAGGTACTGCAGGTCGGACCCGTAGAACATGTTCAGGGCGTCGGTTGGCGAGCAGATCATCGGTTCGCCACGGCGGTTCAGCGAGGTGTTCAGCGACACGCCGTTGCCGGTCAAGACCTCCAGGGCCTTCATCATGTCGTAGTAGCGCGGGTTGTATTCGCGCTTGAGCACCTGGGCCCGGGACGTGCCGTCCTCGTGGACCACTTCCGGCACCCGGGTCTTCCACTCTTCAGCCACTTCGAAGGTGAAGGTCATGAACGGAGCCGGATGGTCGACCTTGATCATCTGTGGTGCGACGGTGTCGAGCATCGACGGGCAGAAAGGCCTCCAGCGCTCACGGAACTTGATCTGCTCGTTGATGCGGTCGGCCACGCCCGAGGCGCTTGGGCAACCGATGATCGAGCGACCACCCAGGGCGCGCGGGCCGAACTCCATGCGGCCCTGGAACCAGGCCACCGGGTTGCCATCGACCATGATTTTGGCGATGCGCTCGGGGGTGTTGTCGATCTGGCGCCAGGCCGGCTTGTTCGGATGCCGGGCACAGGCGGCGATCACGTCCTCGTTGGAGTACGACGGACCAAGGTAGACGTGCTCCATCTTCTCCACCGGTACGCCACGGGCGTGGGAGACGTAGGCCGCGGCACCGACGGCGGTACCGGCATCGCCGGAGGCCGGCTGGACGAACAGCTCCTTCACATCCGGACGGGCGATGATCTTCTGGTTCAGCTTGACGTTGAGCGCACAGCCGCCGGCGAAGGCCAGCTTGCCGGTTTCCTTCAGCGTGTCGCCCAGATAATGGTCGATCATCTGCAGGGCCAGCTTCTCGAACAGCGCCTGCATGCTGGCGGCGTAGTGGATGTACGGCTCGTCGGCGATGTCGCCTTCACGCTTGGGACCCAGCCACTCGATCAACTTAGGCGAGAAGTAGAAACCCTTGCCCTTCTCTTTATAGCGGCGCAGGCCAATGACGTTGGCGTAGTCGGTGTTGATCACCAGCTCGCCGTTTTCAAAGCTGGCCAGGCGCGAGAAGTCGTATTTGCTGGCATCGCCGTAAGGCGCCATGCCCATGACCTTGAACTCGCCATCGAGCATCTCGAAACCGAGGAACTCGGTGATCGCGCCATACAGGCCGCCCAGGGAGTCCGGGTCGTAGAACTCCTTGAGCTTGTGGATCTTGCCGTTCTCGCCATAGCCGAAGAAGGTGGTGGCGTACTCGCCCTTGCCGTCGATCCCGAGGATCGCGGTCTTCTCCTTGAAGCCGGAACAGTGGTAGGCGCTGGAAGCGTGGGCCAGGTGGTGCTCGACCGGCTCGATCTTGATCTTCTTCGGATCGAAGCCCAGCTGCTCCAGGCACCAGACGATCTTCTTGCGATAGCGCTTGTAGCGGCGGTTGCCCATCAGGATCGCGTCCAGGGCACGATCCGGGGCATACCAGTAGCGCTTGGCGTAGTGCCAGCGCGCCTTGCCGAACAAGCTGATCGGGGCGAAAGGAATCGCCACCACATCAACGTCGGAAGGCTTGATCCCGGCCTGTTCCAGGCAGAACTTCGCCGACTCGTAGGGCATGCGGTTCTTTGCATGCTTGTCGCGCACGAAACGCTCTTCTTCAGCGGCGGCAATCAGCTTGCCGTCGATATACAGGGCTGCTGAAGGATCATGGCTAAGGGCGCCGGACAGGCCAAGAATCGTCAATGCCACAGGGGTCTAGCCTCGTTTAGTCTGCATGCGGGCGCAAAGCGCCTTGAAAATAAAGTGTGCTCGCAAAGCGCGAGAAACAACGAAAGGGCGGGATTATAGCGTAAAAGCAGGGGCAAGCCTCTAGCGGCAAGCCACAAGCCAGACGACGTCGCGGCGCGCCCGTCCCATCGCCGCCACGCCCCTGGGAGATCCTCCAGGGCTCATCGCGGCGATGGCAGCGACCACAGGTCGCAGGTCAGGCCGCAGACGCGTCGGGAGCCTTGGGCAAGCGCTGATCAATCACTTGATACAACTTGCTGCTTTCAGGCCAGTTGCGCATGAAACGCGCGCGATCACGGGCATAAGCCGCAGCGAAGCTCCCTGGACTGGAATGCTGGCACATGGAGTCCAGGTCGATCAGGGCCCAACGATCCTCCTGCCAGAACAGGTTGTGCCCCTTGAGGTCGCCATGGCTGATGCGCTCTCGAATCAACTCGGCAAAAAGCCGGTCCAGGGCCTGCAACTCCTGCTCCGGGGGCGCACCGCTATCGACGAAAGGCGCGAAGCGCTCGATGACGTCCGGCCCCGCCAGGTACTCGGTCACCAGGTAGGCTCGCCGGCGCAACCAGAGGAAGCGTTGTTCCAGTACTGCCAAGGGCTTGGGGGTGGCGATCCCGAGGAATGCCAGGCGATTGCCCTCGCGCCAGGAATGCCAGGCCCGGCTCGGGCGCCAGAAACGCTTGAGCCAATGGGCGAAACCCTTGATGTTGTAGCGCTTGAGCACCAGCGTGCGCCCTGCAGACTCGATCCGGCCGACACTGGCCGCGCCGCCGGTCTTGTACAGGTGCCCCTGGTCCAGCAAGGTGTCGGCCTGCGCCAGCACTGGCAACATCGCCGCTTCCTCCTCACGGCGAATCGCCCTCAGGGCAAAAGGCCCGCGCTGCACGCAGAACAGCGTGCACTCACGACCGACCTTGGCCAGGAAATCCCGCAGGCGCCAGGCACGAACCTTGTCCACCTGCTTTTGCAGGGCCTCCAAGGGCAAGGCGTGCTCGGCGTTGCTCAGCAGGTAATGCACCAGCAGCTCTTCGGTGAATGGCTCCAGGCTCTTGGGCAACTGGGCGAAGAACACCCCGAGATTCTCCAGGACCTTCTGGCGAGACAAGGGCTTGCCTGCTTCCTCGACACAAATTCCCGCGCCATCGATCAAATGCAACTGGCCACCGTGGCGCAACAGGTTGTCCAGGTGCAGGTCTTCCTGCCACAACCCCTTGGCGTGCAACTGGCCGATCGAGCTCAGGGCTTCGGCCAGGACCGCGACCTGCTCATCGGCCAACACCGGCAATGCCTGCACCTGGTTCCAAGCGTCGCCCAGGCTCTGCGCGCCCTCCAGGAATTCGAAGAGCAGCCAACCACCCTCACCCTCCTGCAGACCATCGGCCAACAGTAGCGGCGTGGTCAGCCCCTGCTCTGCCAACAGGCGCACACCCTGCAATTCCCGCTGGAAATGCCTTGCGGCCTTGGGCCCCACCAACAACTTGGCCAGCACCGTACGCCCGCGCCATACGCCAGCGCCGACATAACGCTGCCCTGGCAGCACCCGCAGCAGGCTCAACAGCTGCAACTGTGCCGGGCCAGCGGCATCCGCCAGCTCCAGGCTCAGGGGCAGGGTCGGGTTGCGCCCGGCATTCTTCAGCTCGGACAAACGCATCAGCGAGATTCCTTGTGGCTGCTACGGGCACTGAGACGGGCGACCCAGGCATCCAACAGCGAGCTGTCCAAGGGTTGGTCCAGGTAGGTCGCCAACAGGCAGCGCACATCCTCGACACCCCACACCGAAGCTCGGCGCAACAGCGGCTCGAGATCCTTGACCCGGTCGCGCTGGCCGAACAGCAATGGCCGGGTTTTCTCCAGGTCGATCAGTTGCGCCTGGTAACCCGCCCCTTCCGGACGCAGGAAAATATGCTTGGGATAAAAGCAGCCGTGCACCTGGCGCAGGCCGTGCAGTTGGCGAGCCAAATGCCCACAGGCCTTGAGCACCGCCTGGCGCTGGAGCTCCGGCATCTGGGCCCATTGCGCCAACAACGCATCCAGGTCATCCCAGCCATCCAGGGCCCGGGTCATGAGGATCGCCCGGGACTCGCCATTGACCTTGCGCATCCCGAAAAACACCGCCTGCAGGGCTGGAATTCCCAACTGCTGATAACGGCGGATATTGCGAAACTCACGCGAGAAGCTCGGCTCGCCAAAAGGATGGCGCAAGGTGTGGGTCAGGTAATTGGTCTGGCGCTTGAGATAGAACCCTCGCCCTTCCACATCCAACCGATAGACGCTGCTATGGCCGCCACGTCCGGTATTGGGTTCGTCCACCGCATCCAGTTGCCTGGCCCACAGCTGATCGAAAGTGCCGAGCCCGTTGCGCTCCAGCAGCGCACGTTCCTCGGACGCCAGGAAATCAGTCATTCACGCCCCTCAAAAAATCTCACCACATGGCGAATACGCTCTTTGTCCGAAGCCGTCAGGCGATCACGTTGACGATACTGCATATAGAAACGTAGGCGCTGGGTAGCCGAAAGGTGATATTTGCCCACCTTGTCCAGGCAGGCCAGATCCTTGGTGATGCGGTACTTGAGCCAGAATCCCCGCCAGAAATCACCGTTCGGACAGTCGATCAGGTACAACCGGTCCTGGTCATCGACCAGCAGGTTGCGCCACTTCAAATCGTTATGGGTAAAGCGATGCTGGTGCATGGTACGGGTGTAGGTCGCCAACTGGCGACTGATGCCATCGACCCAGCGTCGGTCCTTGAGTCGCGGATCGCTACGATCGGCCAGCACCGACAAGTCTTCGGTCCGTGGCAGTTCGCGGGTAATCATCGCCCCCCGGGAATAGGCCAGGCAGCGACGCTCCAGCCCCCAGGCCACCACGTCGGCGGTGGGAATACCCCACTTGGCGAAACGCTTGAGGTTCTGCCACTCGAACTTGACCCGCGGCTTGCCCAGGTAGCGCCGCAGATTCTTGCCCGCTCCGGTATAGCGCTTGACGTAATAGTTGACCCCGTCACGCTCGACACGCACGACATCGGACAGCGGATCGCGGGTCAGGTGTTCGCCCTTGAGGGCAAACACCGCATCCAGGCTGCCGAAATCTTGTGCCAGGGCCTGGTAGGCCGGGTCCAGGTTCCAACTAGCCATCAGAGCGCATCTCCGTACCGTTGCTTGCGTGCGTAGAGCTTTTCCGCCTTGCCCTCGAGCCAGGACAGCAGCGCCGCTTCCTCGGCCAGGATCTGGCGCAGTGGCCGCTGGAAGTAGCCCTTGAGAAAACGCAATTTGTCGCGGCGGGTCAGGCCGATATCCAGGGCCGAAAAATACAGGGCCGCCAGGTCCTTGTTACGCCAGCGCTGGGTGATCTTCGAGCGGGTCTGCGCACGATGCAGGTCGATGACCGAGAGCTTCAGCTCGCCAGGACGAATCGGCCGGTCGGTATGCAAAAGGAAGTGGCAGATGTAGCAGTCGCGATGATTGACCCCCGCACGATGCATGGTGCCGGTCATGCGCGCCACTTCGGCGATGAGCGCTCGCTTGAGCGCCGGCTCTGGCGGCTGCTTGATCCAGTCGATGCTGAAATCTTCAAGGCTGACAGTGGGCGCCAGCTCCTCGGTGACGATGAAGGAGTGCTGGTCCGCCGGGTTGGCACCACGCTCACCATAGGCCACGGCCGTCATGGTCGGCACACCGACCTGATGCAGGCGCTCCAGGGCCTGCCACTCCTGGCCGGCCCCCAGCACTGGCAGCTTGGCAGTGACCAGGTTCTTGAGGATTTCGCCCCATCCGATCCCTCGATGGATCTTCACGAAATAACCGCGACCCTCGACTTCCGTACGCAGGGTACGACGCGCTTCCAGCTCACGGTAAACCTGGCCCTTGAGCTCCTCGACGGCGGCGAACGCATCGCGTCCGGCCCAGAGGCTCTTGAAGGGTTCGGCAAGCATCAACTTCATCGGTCTTGCTCCGCCAGAATCACATCCGCAGCGTGCTGCGGCATGCTGTAGAGGTCGGCCGTCTCGGCAAACGCCAGGCCATTTCGGCTCCAGGTCGCACGAGCGGCATCGTCGCTGAGCATGGTGGTGAGGTATTGATTGAGCTGCCCTTGCTCCAACGGCTCATCCAGCACCAGGCCACTCTCGGCCTCGGCAATGTAATGGGCATAACCGCAGACCGCGCTGACCAGCACCGGCAAGCCAGCCACCAGGGCCTCCAGCAACACGGTACCCGTGTTTTCGTTGTAGGCCGGATGGATCAGCAAATCGGCGCCCAGCAGGAAACGCGGGATATCGCTGCGCCCCTTCATGAACTGCACGTGTTCGCTCAAGCCCAGGGCAGCGCTCTGCACTTGGAATACCTTGGGGTCATCCTGGCCAATTACAAACAGCCGGGTGCGTTTCTTCAGCGCCGCAGGCAAGGCCGCCAGGGCCTTGAGGCTGCGATCCACGCCCTTGGTTTTGAACCCGGAGCCGATCTGCACCAGCAACAGGTCATCGTCCTTGAGGGCGAACTCACGCCGAAAATCAGCCCGGATCTCGGCCGCATTGGCGGGGGCTCGACGGTCCTGGGCAATCCCCGGCGGCAACAGGTGGAAGCGCGACAGCGGTGTGTCGTAGTGCTTGATGAACAAGGGTTGCTGGACCTCGGAGATCATCAATATCTCGGTCTTGGCATCCTTGGCGAACACGGCCCGCTCGTACTCGGCAAAATGCCGGTAGCGCCCCCAGCGACGGTACAGGGAGTGCCGCAGGTTCTGCGCCTTGTCCTCGAAACAGCCGTCGGCGGCATAGTAGACATCCAGGCCCGGCATCTTGTTGAAGCCGATCAGCCGGTCCACCGGACGCTTGGCCAGGTCGGCCTCCATCCAGGCACTGAGTTTTTCATTGCGGTGATGATTGAACAGCGCCTTGACCGGCGCCACCAGCACCTCGAAGCCAGGCGGGACATCACCTTCCCAGATCAGGGTGTAGACGCGAATCCCATGGCCGCGACGCTGGCACTCCAGGGCAATGCGCATGAAATCGCGCTGCAGGCCGCCGAAGGGGAAATATTTATACAGGACAAAAGCCAATTGCATCAGCGTGGCTCCTCAGCCAATAACAAGGTGCTCAGTCGGCTGGCGACACGCTCGGGATTCAGGCGCGTGAAGCACAGGGGCAACTCACGCGTAAGGTCATAACGCTGCCGGTCTACGGCAGTGGGCTGGTAGGTACATTGCTTTTGCAGGCAGGGCGCACAGGGGAAATCACTGCCCATGTGGATCTGCACTCGGCCATAGGCGCCGGTCAATCCCGGGTTGGTAGGGCCGAACAGGGAAATCGTGGGCACATCCAGTGCAGCGGCCAGGTGCCCCAATCCGGTATCCACGGCGACACAGGCCTGGGCATCGGCCAACACCTTGGCGACGCCAGCCAGGTTCAGCTTGGGCAAGACCGTGGCACTCTTGAGGCCACTGGCGATGCGTTCGGCACGGGCCTTCTCGGCTGCGTTGCCCCAGGGCAACCGGACCTCGACCCCAAGCATCCCCATGCGCTCGGCCAGCTCGCGCCAGTAGGCCTCGGGCCAGTGCTTGGTGTCCCAGGTGGTGCCGTGCAGGAACAACACGAATGGCTTCTTGCGTGGCAACTCCACCAGCTTCTCGACGTTCAGGCCGTAATCACCCAGGCCCTGGGGCAGGTCATAGCCCAGGGCCAAGGCGAACAACTGGCGCACCCGCTCTACCGCATGCTGCCCACGGGCCACAGCCAAACGCCGGGAGTAGAAACGCGAAGCCAGGGGCTCACGGGCCGAGTTCTTGTCCAGCCCCGCTACCGGAGCACGGACATAGCGGGTCAACCAGGCGCTCTTGAGCAGGCCCTGGGCATCGATCACCAGGTCGTACTTGGTGGAGCGCACGCTCTGCTTGAAGCGCCGCCACTCGCCGCTCTTGATGGTTTGCCAGATATTCTTGCGCCAGCGGCGGATCGCCACTGGAATCACCTTGCCCACTGCCGGATGCCAGGAGGGAATCTCGGCGAACCCCTCCTCCACGACCCAGTCGAACTTGATTCCGGGGATCGCTCGCATGGCATCGGTGAGTGCCGGCAAGGCATGGATCACATCACCCAGCGAAGAGGTCTTGATCAGCAGTACCCGCAACTTATTGGACCTCGACCGCAGAGCCCTGCAAACGCTGCAAGGCTTCGTTCACCGGCTGCGGCAACAATTGGCGCAGGCAGTTGTAATGGCCAAAACGACAGGTGCGATCGAAACATGGGCTGCATTCGATACCCAGCCGCACCACTTCGACCTGATCGGCCAAAGGTGGGGTGAAACCCGGCGAGGTGGAGCCGTACACCGCCACCAGCGGGCGGTTGAGCGCAGCAGCGACATGCATCAGCCCCGAGTCGTTGGACACCACCGAATCGGCGCAGGACAACAGGTCGATGGCCTCGGCCAGGGAGGTTTCACCACTGAGATTGACCGACTCCTCACGCAACCCGGGAATCAGCCGGCCACGGATATCCTCGCCCACGGCATGATCGTTCTTCGAACCGAACAACCAGACCTGCCAACCCTCACGGATCTTGGTCTCGGCCACCTGCGCGTAATGCTCGGAGGGCCAGCGCTTGGCCTCACCGAACTCGGCCCCTGGGCACAGCGCCAATACCGGGCGATCCAGGGCCAGCCCGAACTTGGCCAGGGCCGCATCACGACTGTGCATCTCGATCTGCAGGCTCGGCCGTGGATAAGGCTGCGGCAGCTCGGCGCCCGGCTCATAGGCCAGGGCCATGAACCGCTCGATCATCAGCGGATAGCGTTCCTTGTCGAGCTTGCGCACGTCATTGAGCAAGCCATAGCGGAATTCGCCACGCCAGCCGGTGCGCTTGGGAATGCCGGCGAAGAACGGCACCAGGGCCGACTTCAGCGAATTGGGCAGCAGGATGGCCTGATCGTACTGGCCGGCCAGGGACTTGCCGATGCCGCGCCGGGTCGCCAACTCCAGTGCGCCATGGCCCAGGGGGAAGCTCAAGGCCCGACGCACCTGGGGCATACGCTCGAGAATCGGCCGGCTCCATTCGGGGGCCAGCACGTCGATCTCGCATTGAGGATGACGTTGTTTCAGGCACTGGAAAAGTGTCTGCGCCATCACCATGTCACCGACCCAACTGGGCCCAACGATCAGAATATTCATGTGGTTTCCATAAACGAGCAGGGGAGGCATTCGCCTCCCCGCCTCGAGAATCCAGCACCGCGGGTTCACCGCCGGTTTAATTTAGGCAAGCCCGCAGGCTTGCCAATACATGGACAACCTTCTCAGGCTGTCTAGCTTAGCCCCAGCTCGTGCCAAATCCGCAACACTTCCCGCCTTTGGGTCACGAACTGATCACCGGTAATGATCCCGGCCTCATTCTGCAACGCCTGCCGATGAGCTGCGGAACGATAGGCCTTATAGACCTCGCGTAGCAGGCTGGCATCGCTGGTCGGCATCAAGCCGACGTGCTCCAGGCCTTCCAAAATGCGGATGTTATCGGTAAACCGTACGAGTGACGGGTGCTCTTCGGACCACGCCAGGGCCGCGTATTGCACCATAAATTCGATATCGACGATACCTCCGGCGTCCTGCTTGAGGTCGAACGGCGCACTGGCCTCGAAGGCATTCGCCGCGGTACCGGCAGCGGTCAGGCGAGTGCCCAGGTTGTCGCGCATCTTGGCCCGCATCTCGCTGACTTCCTGGCGCAGCTTATCCAGGTCACGATGCTTGCCCAGCACGGCGGCCCGTACCTTCTCGAACGCCTGGCCGACATCCTGGCTTCCCACCAGCACCCGCGCCCGCACCAGTGCCTGATGCTCCCAGGTCCAGGCTTCTTGCTCCTGATAGCGGGCGAATGCCCCCAGGGAGCTGACCAGCAGGCCCGAAGCCCCTGAAGGACGCAGGCGCATGTCCACTTCATAGAGCTGCCCCGAGTTGGTCTGGGTTGTCAGCAGATGGATGATGCGCTGCCCCAACCGGGTGAAAAACTGCGCCCCGTCTATAGGCTTGGGCCCATCGGTCTCCGCCTGAGGGTCGCCATCATGGATGAAGACCAGGTCCAGGTCGGAGCCATGGCCAAGCTCGATGCCGCCGACCTTGCCGTAGCCGACGATGATGAACCCCGGATCGCAGAGGCTGCCATCGGTGCGCAGCGGCGTGCCATGGCGCGCCACAGTCTGGCGCCAGGCCAGGGCCAGCACCTGTTCGAGAATGGCTTCGGCGAGCCAGGTCAGGTAGTCGCTGACCTTCATCAAAGGCAAGCTGCCGGTAATTTCCGAAGCTGCCACCCGCAAGCGGTGGGCCAGTTTGAAGTGACGCAGGGCCTCCATCTGCTGCTCCAGGTCGTCCTCGGGAATCCGCGTCAGGCGCTCGCGCAACTCCGCCGCCAGCTCCGGCGCCAGGGGCGGCTTGAACAAACGGCCCTCATTGAGCAGCTCATCCAGCAACAGCGGGAAACGGGCGATCTGCTCGGCGATCCAGGGACTTGCCGCGCACAAGGTCAACAGTCGGCGCAAGGCGCCTGGGTTCTCGGTCAGCAGTACCAGGTACGCCGAACGCCGCGCCACCGCCTCCACCAAGGGCAGCACCCGCTCCAGCACCAGATCCGGACTGGCGTGTTCAACCGCCTGGGCCAACAAACGCGGAATGAAGGCATCCAGGCGCTCGCGCCCCAAACGTTGCATGGCCCGCAGCTGTGGGCTACTGCGCAGGCCAGCGAGCGCCTTCAGGGCCCTGGGCGCATCGTTGAAGCCACCGTCCTGCAGCTGGCGGCAGGCGGCCTCTTCATCCTGGGCCTCTTCCCAGAGCGGCAGCCACTCGCCACCCACCACCACTTCGCTCTGCGCACCGTCATCTTCGTCAGGATCGGCGATCACCTGGCGGAAGTGCCACTCCACCCGGGCTCGCCAGTGCATCAGCCGTTCATGGAATGCCTCCCAATCGGCAAAGCCCAGCATGAAGGCGATTCGCGCCTGGTCCTGCGGGTTGTCCGGCAGCATCTGGGTCTGGCGGTCGGCGATGGCCTGGATCGCATGCTCGGTATAACGCAGGAACTCGTACCCCTCGCGCAACTCCCCAACCACCGCGGCCGGCAGATAACCTTGCCCCTCCAGGGTGCCCAGTACCTTTAATAAAGGACGCTGCTGCAGGCTCAGGTCACGACCGCCATGGATCAGCTGGAATGCCTGGGCGATGAACTCGACTTCGCGGATACCGCCCGAACCCAGCTTGATGTTGTCGACCATGCCCTTGCGCCGCACCTCCTGCTGGATCAGCTGCTTCATGGTGCGCAACGCCTCGATGGCGGAGAAGTCCAGGTAGCGCCGATAGACGAAGGGCCGCAGCATATCCAGCAATTGCGCACCGGCGGCCTGGTCCCCCGCCACCACTCGGGCCTTGATCATCGCGTAGCGCTCCCAGTCACGCCCCTGGTCCTGGTAGTACTGCTCCAGGGCATTGAAACTCAGGACCAGGGCACCGGAAGAACCATAGGGGCGCAGGCGCATGTCGACGCGGAACACGAAACCGTCGACGGTAATCGGGTCCAGGGCCTTGATCAGGCGCTGCCCCAGGCGGGTGAAGAACTCTTGATTGTCCAGGGCGCGCTTGGCACCCACGGTTTCGCCCCCCTCCGGATAAGCGAAGATCAGGTCGATGTCCGAAGACAGGTTGAGCTCCACCGCTCCCAGCTTGCCCATGCCAAGGATCACCATCTGCTGCGGTTCGCCGCTGCGCCCGCCCATGGGCACGCCGAACTGCTGGCTATGGCGCAGGTATAGCCAGGCGTAAGCCTGGTCGATACAGGCATCGGCCAGGCCGGAAAGATCGCGACAGGTCTGCACCAGGTCTGCGCGGCGGGTCAGGTCGCGCCAGATGATCCGTACCTGGTGCCGGGTACGCTGGCGTCGCAGCACTCGCCCCAGTTGGTCCTCGGTCTCGGCCGTTTGCACCGCAGTGGCGATCTGGGCACACAGCTCGCCCGGAGCGAAAGCACGATCCAGCTCGCCAGACTCCACCAGTTCCAGCAACATCAAAGGGTCACGCAAGCTCTGTTCAATGACGAAGTCGCTGGCCGCACTGACCCTGGCGAATTCCGCCCAACGCTCATCGTTCCAGCCCGCCAGGCCAGGACCTGCGTCCAGGGCCGCCACCGCGCTGCGCAGGGACTGCTCCGCACGGCTGGCCAGTGGCTGGAGAATCGCGGGGACTTGAACAAGCGCAGGCAGACTCATGGGCTATCCTTGATGGGCGTGAAAATGCAGGCTGAAGGAAATATGAAGGGCGGGCAGCAGGCGGAGTGTCGAACAAAGGTTAGAAATAGCTGAAAATAGCCATTCTTTGGCACCAAGAATCAAATATCCGCTAATTCCTGTCGACAAAAGACCAAGAGTAACGATTTTTCTCACAACGCAGCAGGAGGCCACAAGCCATTCCTCTGTAGTTTTACTACTCGTCTATACATTCGAAAGGCTGAAACGGCCGATGATTTGTAGTAAAACTACACATCGCTGGAGCAACCTCCGGCAATCCAAGAATTCATAACGTCTGCCCACAAGGCCAGTCGCAAACTCAGGCAACCGATTCTGGAAGCCTTTCCGCCCTGGAGCAAGCCATGCAAGACCTCGATCCCGTCGAAACCCAGGAATGGCTGGACGCCCTGGAATCGGTTCTCGACAAAGAAGGCGAAGACCGCGCTCACTATCTGATGACCCGCATGGGCGAACTCGCGACCCGCAGCGGCTCGCAACTGCCCTACGCCATCACCACGCCATACCGCAATACCATCCCGGTAACCCACGAAGCACGCATGCCTGGCGACCTGTTCATGGAACGCCGCATTCGCTCGCTGGTGCGCTGGAACGCGATGGCCATGGTGATGCGCACCAACCTGAAAGATTCGGACCTGGGCGGCCACATTTCTTCCTTCGCCTCCAGCGCCACGCTGTATGACATCGGCTTCAACTACTTCTTCCAGGCTCCGACCGACGAGCACGGCGGCGACCTGATCTACTTCCAGGGCCACACCTCCCCTGGCGTCTACGCGCGCGCCTTCATGGAAGGCCGTATCAGCGAAGAACAGATGAACAACTTCCGCCAGGAAGTGGATGGCAACGGCCTGTCGTCCTATCCACACCCATGGCTGATGCCTGACTTCTGGCAGTTCCCGACCGTATCCATGGGCCTGGGCCCGATACAGGCGATCTACCAGGCACGCTTCATGAAGTACCTGGAAGCTCGCGGCTTCATCCCGGCCGGCAAGCAGAAAGTCTGGTGCTTCCTGGGCGACGGCGAGTGCGACGAGCCAGAAGCCCTGGGCGCCATCTCCCTGGCTGGCCGCGAGAAGCTGGACAACCTGATCTTCGTCATCAACTGCAACCTGCAGCGCCTCGACGGCCCGGTTCGCGGCAACGGCAAGATCATCCAGGAACTCGAAGGCGTGTTCCGTGGTGCCCAGTGGAACGTCACCAAGGTCATCTGGGGCCGCCTCTGGGACCCACTGCTGGCCAAGGACGTCGACGGCATCCTGCAGCGTCGCATGGACGAAGTCATCGACGGCGAGTACCAGAACTACAAGGCCAAGGACGGTGCATTCGTCCGCGAGCACTTCTTCAACACCCCTGAACTCAAGGCGATGGTTGCCGATCTGTCCGACGACGAGATCTGGAAACTCAACCGCGGTGGCCATGACCCGTACAAGGTCTATGCGGCCTACCACCAGGCGGTCAACCACAAAGAGCAGCCGACCGTCATCCTGGCCAAGACCATCAAGGGTTATGGCACCGGTGCCGGCGAAGCCAAGAACACCGCGCACAACACCAAGAAGGTCGACGTCGACAGCCTGAAGCTGTTCCGCGACCGCTTCGACATTCCGGTCAAGGACGAGGACCTCGAGAACCTGCCGTTCTTCAAGCCGGAAGACGGCAGCGCCGAAGCCCGCTACTTGAGCGAGCGTCGCACCGCACTGGGTGGTTTCGTGCCACAGCGCCGCGCCATGAGCTTCAGCGTGCCGACGCCACCACTGGATACCCTCAAGGCAATCCTCGATGGTTCCGGCGATCGTGAAATCTCCACCACCATGGCCTTCGTGCGCATCCTCGCGCAACTGGTCAAGGACAAGGAAATCGGCCCGCGCATCGTGCCGATCATCCCGGACGAAGCCCGTACCTTCGGTATGGAAGGCATGTTCCGCCAACTGGGCATCTACTCCTCGGTCGGCCAGCTCTACGAGCCAGTCGATAAAGACCAGGTGATGTTCTACAAGGAAGACAAGAAGGGCCAGATCCTCGAGGAAGGCATCAACGAAGCGGGCGCCATGAGCTCCTTCATCGCTGCCGGTACTTCGTACTCCAGCCACAACCAGCCGATGCTGCCGTTCTACATCTTCTACTCGATGTTCGGCTTCCAGCGGATCGGCGACCTGGCCTGGGCCGCTGGCGACAGCCGTACCCGTGGTTTCCTGATCGGCGGTACCGCCGGCCGTACCACCCTGAACGGTGAAGGCCTGCAGCACGAAGACGGTCACAGCCACATGCTGGCCGGCACCATCCCGAACTGCCGCACCTACGATCCGACCTACGGCTACGAGCTGGCGGTGATCATCCAGGACGGCATGAAGAAGATGACCGAAGAGCAACAGGACGTCTTCTACTACATCACCGTGATGAACGAGTCGTACCAGCAGCCGGCCATGCCGGAAGGCGTCGAGGACGGCATCATCAAGGGCATGTACCTGCTCGAGGACGACAACCGCGATGCCGCGCACCATGTACAGCTGATGGGCTCCGGCACCATCCTGCGCGAAGTCCGCGAAGCGGCGAAGATCCTGCGCGAGGAGTTCAACGTTGCCGCCGATGTATGGAGCGTGACCAGCTTCAACGAACTGCGTCGCGACGGCCTGGCCGTTGAGCGCAGCAACCGCCTGCACCCAGGCCAGAAGCCGAAGCAGAGCTATGTCGAAGAGTGCCTGGCCGGTCGCAAAGGCCCGGTCATTGCCTCTACCGACTACATGAAGCTGTTCGCCGAACAGATCCGTCAGTGGGTTCCATCCAAAGAGTTCAAGGTCCTGGGTACCGACGGTTTCGGTCGCAGCGACAGCCGCAAGAAACTGCGTCACTTCTTCGAAGTCGACCGTCACTTCGTAGTGCTGGCAGCCCTGGAAGCCTTGGCCGACCGCGGCGAGATCGAACCTAAGGTGGTGGCTGACGCCATCGTCAAGTTCGGTATCGATCCGGACAAGCGCAACCCACTGGACTGCTGAGGAGACTTTTTGTGAGCGAACTCATTCGCGTACCTGACATCGGCAGCGGTGAAGGTGAAGTAATTGAACTGTTTGTGAAAGTCGGCGACCGCATAGAAGCCGACCAGAGCATCCTGACCCTGGAATCGGACAAGGCCAGCATGGAAGTGCCGGCCCCGAAAGCCGGTGTCATCAAAAGCCTGAAAGTGAAGCTGGGCGATCGCTTGAAAGAAGGCGACGAACTGCTGGAGCTGGAAGTCGAGGGCGCCGCAGCTGCGGCCCCGGCACCCGCTCCTGCGGCTGCAGCCAAGGCCGAACCGGCTCCGGCGCCAGCCCCTGCTGCCCCTGCTGCCCCTGCTGCCCCTGCTGCCCCTGCTGCCCCTGCGGCAAGTGCTGCGCCTGCCGCAGCCGCGTTGCAGCAAGTGCACGTGCCGGACATCGGCTCGTCCGGCAAGGCCCAGATCATCGAGATCCAGGTCCAGGTCGGCGATAGCGTCGAAGCCGATCAGTCGCTGATCACCCTGGAATCCGACAAGGCCAGCATGGAAATCCCATCGCCTGCCGCTGGCGTGGTCAAGGCCATCAGCGTCAAGCTCAACGACGAAGTCGGTACCGGCGACCTGATCCTGGACCTGGAAGTAGCCGGTGCAGCAGCCCCTGCCGCCGCGGCTCCAGCCCAAGCCCCTGCAGCGGCTCCAGCCGCTGCGCCGGCCCCGGCTGCCGCTCCAGCAGCCCCGGTGGCCGACAGCGTCCAGGACATCCACGTTCCGGACATCGGCTCGGCCGGCAAGGCCAAGATCATCGAAGTGATGGTCAAGGCTGGCGACAGCGTCGAAGCCGACCAGTCGCTGATTACCCTGGAATCCGACAAGGCGAGCATGGAGATCCCGTCTCCGGCCGCTGGCGTGGTGGAAAGCGTTTCCATCAAGCTGGATGACGAAGTCGGTACCGGCGACCTGATCCTCAAGCTGAAAGTCAAAGGCGCTGCGCCTGCGGCCGCTCCAGCCCCGGCTGCCGCTCCGGCCCAAGCCGCTGCGGCTCCTGCTGCTGCCGCTCCTGCCGCGGCCGCCCCAGTGGCTGCTCCGGCTGTCGCTCCGGCCAAGCCTGGCGCCAAGGTTCACGCCGGCCCGGCTGTGCGCCAACTGGCCCGCGAGTTCGGCGTCGAACTGAGCGCCGTGAGCCCAAGCGGCCCGCACGGTCGCATCCTGAAGGAAGACGTGCAGGTGTACGTCAAGGCGATGATGCAGAAGGCCAAGGAGGCTCCGGCCGCTGCGGCTGGCGCCACCGGCGGCGCAGGCATCCCGCCAGTCCCTGCTGTGGACTTCAGCAAGTTCGGTGAAATCGAAGAAGTGGCCATGACCCGCTTGATGCAGGTCGGCGCCGCCAACCTGCACCGTAGCTGGCTGAACGTGCCACACGTGACCCAGTTCGACTCGGCGGACATCACCGAGCTGGAATCCTTCCGCGTTGCCCAGAAGGCCGTGGCCGAGAAGGCCGGCGTCAAGCTGACCATCCTGCCGCTACTGCTCAAGTCCTGCGCGCACCTGCTCAAGGAGCTGCCGGACTTCAACAGTTCCCTGGCCCCAAGCGGCAAGGCGATCATCCGCAAGAAGTACGTGCACATCGGCTTCGCCGTGGACACTCCGGACGGCCTGCTGGTCCCAGTGATCAAGAACGTCGACCAGAAGAGCTTGCTGCAACTGGCCGCCGAGGCCGCTTCCCTGGCGGAAAAAGCCCGGACCAAGAAGCTCTCTGCGGACGAGATGCAAGGCGCCTGCTTCACCATCTCCAGCCTCGGCCACATTGGCGGCACCGGCTTCACGCCGATCGTCAATGCACCGGAAGTGGCGATTCTCGGCGTTTCCAAGGCAGCGATCCAACCGGTCTGGGACGGCAAGGCCTTCCAACCGAAGCTGATGCTGCCACTGTCGCTGTCCTACGATCACCGCGTGATCAACGGCGCAGCCGCCGCGCGCTTCACCAAGCGCCTGGGCGACCTGCTGGCAGACATCCGCACCATCCTGCTGTAACCAGCGAGCCGGCCCTTCTGCCAAGCAGGGCCGGCGACGCACCCCTTTCGAGCGCCACGCTCGTACCTCAACCCCGCCAGTTTGGCGGGGCTTTTTTTTGCCAGTGCCGTACCATCAACCGTCCGTCGCTCCAGGCCTGTAAACTGCCCAAAGTAACTTTGCAGAAATCCGCCTGCCTGCCGATACAGGTTTATAGCACTTAGCCTTCATCTTACTTGTCAGTCGATGCGCCATGATGCAACCTTGCCGCAGGCAACAGTAAAGAGGGCGTGAGCCCGGCGCGATCAGCAATTTCGAAGCGAGTTTCCCCATGAAAAGCCAACCCGATGCCGCCAGCCGTATGGTGGCCGAGGTAGTGACGCAGTTGCCTGTGCCTTCGCGGCTCGGCATGTTGCGTTTCGAACGGCTGAATGAAGCTAGCTGGGCACTGCTATTTCTCGATCCCAACTGCGAACGCCAGTTCGGCCTGCCCGCCGTGGAGCTCTGTGCCCTGGTCGGCTCGCCCTACGCAAGCCTGATGGAGCCCGAAGCGCGCTATCAGCTGCACGACAATATCCAGCAGCAACTGAGCAACAGCCCCCATTACCTGATCCGCTACACCCTGCACACCGGCCAGGGCCCGCTGAGCATCCTGGAGCTGGGTGAAGCCTACAAGCAGCACAACCGGCATCTACTGCGCGGTTATCTGCTGGTGGTCGAAGGCCTGTTCGGCCACGCCCCGCCAATGCCGACCCAGGATCTGGAAACCCAGAACAGCCGGCTGCAGATCGCCCTGGAGCTGAACCAGCGCGCGCAACAGGAACAACTGCAACATCTGGAGCGGGTACGTGCGCAGCAGGACCTGATCCTGCTCCTGACCCGCCAGCGCTACAGCACCGGCAATTCCCTGAAGGAAGCCGCCGAGCTGATCACTCGCAGTGCCTGCGACATCTACCAGATCGACTGCGCCAGCATCTGGAACCTGGAAGACCAGCAACTGGTGCCGATTGCCGCCTATCACCGTGCTTCCCAGGAATACAGCCTGCCCGAATCCATCGATGCCAGCAGCTTTCCCGATTACATGGAAGCTCTGCACAGCTGCCGGGCCATCGACGCGCAGAATGCCATGCGCGATCCACGCACCCGGGAAATGGCCGAAAGCCTGCGCCCGCGGGATGTGAACGCCATGCTCGACGCCAGCATCCGCATCGACGGGCAGGTCGTCGGCGTGCTGTGCCTGGAACAGACCGGCATGACCCGCGCCTGGCAGTCGGACGAGATCGCCTTCGCCGGCGAGTTGGCGGATCAGTTCGCCCAGGTCATCAACAACCACAATCGGCGGGCTGCCACCAGCGCCCTGCACTTGTTCCAACGCGCCGTGGAACAAAGCGCCAACGCCTTCCTGCTGGTCAACTGCGACGGCGTGGTGGAATACGTCAACCCAAGCTTCACGGCGATCACCCAGTACAGCACCGAAGAAGTCCACGGCCACCGCCTGTCGGAATTGCCGGCCCTGGAAAATCTCAGCGAGCTGCTGTTCGACGCCCCTTCCAGCCTGGCCAAGAGCAATAGCTGGCAAGGCGAGTTCAAGAGCCGGCGTAAAAACCTCGAGCCCTACTGGGGCCAACTGTCGATCTCCAAGGTCTATGGCGACAATCGCGAGCTGACCCACTACATCGGCATCTACGAAGACATCACCCAGACCAAGCTGGCCCAGCAGCGCATCGAACGCCTGGCCTACACCGACAACCTGACCAACCTGGGCAACCGCCCGGCATTTATCCGCAATCTCGATGAACGCTTCGCCCGAGACAGCGATACCCCGATCAGCCTGCTGCTGGTGGACATCGACAATTTCAAGCGGATCAACGACAGCCTCGGCCACCAGACCGGCGACAAGCTGTTGATCAGCCTGGCCCGGCGCCTGCGCAACAGCCTGAGCCCCAGCGGCAGCCTGGCGCGCTTCGCCAGCAACGAATTCGCCGTGCTGCTGGACAACACCGACCTGGAGACCGGCCAGCAAATCGCCAGCCAATTGTTGATGACCCTGGACAAGCCCATGTTCGTCGACAACCAGCTCATCAGCGTGACCGGCTCCGTGGGCCTGGCCAGCGCTCCCTTGCACGGGCGCGACCCACAGACCCTGATGCGCAATGCCGGGCTGGCCCTGCACAAGGCCAAGGCCAACGGCAAGCATCAGGTACAGGTGTTCACCGAGGCCCTGAACGCCGAAGCCAGCTACAAGCTGTTCGTCGAGAACAACCTGCGTCGCGCCCTGACCCAGAACGAACTGGATGTGTTCTATCAGCCCAAGCTGTGCCTGCGCAGTGGTCGCCTGCTGGGCATGGAAGCGCTGCTGCGCTGGAACCACCCGGAAAAGGGCATGATCCGCCCGGACCAGTTCATCAGCGTGGCGGAAGAAACCGGCCTGATCATCCCCATCGGCAAATGGATCGCCCGCCAGGCCTGCCGCATGAGCAAGCAACTGACCGCCGCCGGCATGGGCAACCTGCACGTGGCCATCAACCTGTCGCCCAAGCAGTTCTCCGACCCGGACCTGGTAGCCTCCATCGCCAACATCCTCAAGGAAGAGCAACTGCCGCCGTCGCTGCTGGAGCTGGAGCTGACCGAGGGCCTGCTGCTGGAGGCCACCGACGACACCCACCAGCAACTCGAGCAACTGAAGAAACTTGGCCTGACCCTGGCCATGGACGACTTCGGCACCGGCTACTCGTCCCTGAGCTACCTGAAGAAATTCCCCATCGATATCATCAAGATCGATCGCAGTTTCATCCATGACATCCCCGACAACCAGGACGACATGGAAATCACCTCGGCGGTGATCGCCATGGCCCACAACCTGAAGATCAAGGTCGTGGCCGAAGGCGTCGAGACCGCCGAACAACTGGCCTTCCTGCGGCGCCATCGCTGCGACGTGGGCCAGGGCTACCTGTTCGACCGGCCGATTCCCGGCAGCGAGCTGATCGCCCGGCTCAAACGATATCCTCGCGGTCCAATTGCCTGACAGCGTCGCGACACTCGGGCAAACTGCGTGTCTGAATAATGACTATCCCACTGACTGGAGGACTGCGACATGGTCTTGCGCTCGGAAATCCTGGTGAACAAAAACGTGCTTCCAACCAAAGAACAAGCCCTGCCTGGCCGTGAAACTCCCATGACCGTTCCGGAGGAACACTTCGTCAACGGCAATCCACTGCTGGGTCCATTCCCGGGCAATGTGGACTTCGCGATCTTCGGCCTGGGCTGCTTCTGGGGCGCGGAGCGGCGCTTCTGGCAACGCGAAGGCGTGTTCAGCACCTGCGTGGGTTACGCCGGGGGCTTCACCCCGAACCCCACCTACGAGGAAGTCTGCTCGGGCCTGACCGGCCACACTGAAGTGGTGCTGGTGGTGTACGAGCCGGAAAAGGTCAGCTACCAGCAGCTGCTGGCGATGTTCTGGGAGCTGCACAATCCGACCCAGGGCATGCGCCAGGGCAACGATATCGGCACCCAGTACCGCTCGGTGATCTACACCACCAACCCGACCCAGCTGCAGCAGGCGCTGCACAGCAAGGACGTGTTCCAGGCCGAGCTGACCAAGGCTGGCCTGGGCACCATCACCACCGAGATCGAAGAGGCGCCGACCGTCTACTTCGCCGAGGCTTATCACCAGCAGTACCTGGCGAAGAACCCGGAAGGTTATTGCGGTATCGGCGGTACCGGGGTGACCTGCCCGATCTAAAGCAGCTACAAGCTGCAAGCCTCAAGCGGCAAGTGGTAGCGCTGCAGCTTGCCGCTTGCCGCTTGCAACTTACCGCTGCTCTTCGGCGATCAACCAGTCCATCTGCCAGCCGCCCTGGGTCTGGCCGAGCTTTTTCGACAGCCACGGCAGCAGTTCGCGCAGTTCTTCTTCCAGGCCCCATGGCGGGTTGGCAATCGCCAGGCCCGAACCATTGAGGCTGTTGGGCGTATCCAGCGGATGCACCAGCAATTCCACCCGCAGCAGCTTCGGCGCACCGGTACCGGCCAGGTCCTGGTAGAAACGGCGCAGGGCGCGCTGGTCCTTGACCGGATACCAGATGGCCGCCACGGTCTGGCGCATGCGACCGATGGCTTCCTTCATCGACGCGGCGCAACGCTGCATCTCGTCGAGTTTCTCGAACGGCGGGTCGATCAACATCACCGCCCGTTTCTCCGCCACCGGCAGCAGCGCCCGGGCCACATGCCAACCCTCGCCCAGGTGCACCGCCACCCGCCGATCACCCTTCATGTTGTCCTTGAGCAGCAGGCCATCCTCGGGATGCTTCTCGTTGAGCAGCGCCCGATCCTGGTTGCGCATCAGGCGCCGGGCCAGCTCCGGGGAACCGGGGTAGTAGCGCAACTCGCCATCCGGGTTCAGCCGGCGCAGCACACGCATGTAGTCGGCAGTCAGTTCTGGCAGGTCGTCCGCGCCCCACAGCCGGGCGATGCCTTCCAGGTACTCGCCGGTGCGTGTCGCCTGGTCGCCCTTGAGGTCGTACAGGCCGATGCCGGCATGGCTGTCGATATAGGCGAACGGCTGTTCCTTGCGCGACATCAGGGCGATGAGGCGGGTCAGTGTCAGGTGTTTGAAGACGTCGGCATGGTTGCCGGCATGGAAGGCGTGACGATAGTTCATGGTTGCTCCTGCGCAGGAGCGCAAGTTTACCCTGTGCCAGGGACCGCGTCAGGACAGACCATCGCATTTGCTCCAGCGTGGCGCGGCCAGCTTGCCCATCCGCCACGCCTGTTGGACACTGACCCGCCTGCCGCGACCAAGCGGCAGCGCACCAAGCGGTTGCTGGCGACTCAGACACAAGGGACCACTGACTGCTGTACGGGCACGACCCTGCCTGGCTGTGCTCATTAATGGACTGCTACTGAGTTGAGAATTTATGAAAGACGCAACGATTGCGCTGCACCATGGATTCAAGTCTGACCCCGCCACCAAGGCCGTGGCCGTGCCCATCTACCAGAACGTCGCCTTCGAGTTCGACAACGCCCAGCACGGTGCCGACCTGTTCAACCTCGATGTACCGGGCAACATCTATACCCGGATCATGAACCCCACCAACGATGTACTGGAACAGCGCATGGCGGCCCTGGAAGGCGGCGTCGCGGCACTGGCGGTCTCTGCCGGTAGCGCCGCGATCCACTACGCCATCCAGACCCTGACCCAGGCCGGCGACAACATCGTCTCCACCCCCCAGTTGTACGGTGGCACCTACACCCTGTTCGCCCACCTGCTGCCCAGTTTCGGCGTCGAAGTGCGCTTCGCCCGCGACGACTCGCCCGAGGCCATTGCCGAACTGATCGACGACAACACCAAGGCGGTGTATTGCGAGAGCATCGGCAACCCGGCGGGCAACATCGTCGATATCGAAGGCCTGGCCCAGGTCGCCCATGCCCGTGGCGTACCGCTGATGGTGGACAACACCGTGGCCACGCCGATCCTGTGCAAGCCGATCCAGTTCGGTGCCGATATCGTCGTGCATTCGGTGACCAAGTACGTGGGTGGCCACGGCAATGCCCTGGGCGGGGTAATCGTCGACAGCGGCAACTTCCCCTGGACCGAGCACCCGCAGAAGTTCGCCAGCCTCAATACCCCCGAGCCGGCCTACCACGGCGTGGTCTACACCGAAAAGTTCGGCCCCGCCGCCTTCGTCGCTCGCGCCCGCACCGTGCCGCTGCGCAACACCGGCGCGGCCCTGGCGCCCATGAACGCCTTCCTGTTGCTGCAAGGCCTGGAGACCCTCGCCCTGCGCATGGAGCGCCACACCGACAACGCCCTCAAGGTGGCGCAGTTCCTCAAGGCCCACCCGCTGGTGGCCTGGGTCAGCTATGCAGGCCTGGAGGACCATCCGCACCACGAACTGGCGCGCAAGTACATGCAGGGCAAGCCGTCGGCGATTCTCTCCTTCGGTCTCAAGGGCGGCTACGAGGCGGGCGTGCGCTTCTACGACGCGCTGCAGATCTTCAAGCGCCTGGTGAACATCGGCGACGCCAAGTCCCTGGCCTGCCACCCGGCCTCCACCACCCACCGGCAGATGAACGAACAGGAACAGGCCAAGGCCGGGGTCAAGCCGGAGATGATCCGCCTCTCGGTGGGTATCGAAGCCATCGAGGACCTGCTCGAAGACCTGGACCAGGCCCTGCGACAAGCCTGATTCCGCACCGCCCCGCCTGTACCCGGCGGGGCCCTTGCTCCTCTTTCCCCGCGCCACTAAGCTGCCCTCGCTACACCCGCCCAGGATCCCCTCCCCCCAAGGATCGTTTCCCTATCAAAGGACCCTGACATGCTCGTGCGCTACGTAAAGATCACCATGACCCTCGCGGTCGCCGCCTTCGCCCTGCTGGTGGCCTATAACAACATCAGCGACTACGGTTCCAACTTCGCCTTCGTCCAGCACGTGCTAAGCATGGACAGCGTCTTCCCCGGCAACAGCGCCACTGGCCGGGCCATCACCCAACCATTGCTGTGGAATGCCGGCTACTGGCTGATCATCGCCGGCGAAGCTGCCACCGGCGTGCTGCTGGTGCTCGGTGCCGCCCGCCTGTGGCGCGCACGCTACGGCAAAGCCTGCGACTTCAATCGCGCCAAGCATTGGGCCATTGCCGGTTTCTGCCTGGGCTTCTGCGTCTGGTTCTTTGGCTTCATGGTGGTGGGCGGCGAATGGTTCATGATGTGGCAGTCCTCCACCTGGAACGGCCAGGAAGCGGCGTTCAAGTTCTACATGGCGATCCTTGGCGTGCTGATCTTCCTCAACCAGCCCGACGCTGAGCTGCACTGAGCCGTGCCCGCCACGGCCCGATAGCGGCATGTAGCCGCGACCGAGCCATGGCGAGGTTGCGCAAAGGACTGCAGGGCCTTGCTTGGCGATCTCCAGAGCCCCCCTGCCACCCTTCTCTACGTTCGCTTGCAGCCTGCTGCGGCTTCAGAAGGCGAAAAAAACGGCCCGCTGCATCACCGCAGCGGGCCGTTTTCATTGTTGCCCCAGGCAAACAGGGGCCGGATCAAGCACTCAGTGGTTGAGCTTGAAATCCTTCTCGGCAGCTTCGAAGCGTTGGACCATGCCAGCGCTCGGAGCACCCAGCTTGCTCACCAAAACGATCGCCAGGCTGGCGAAGATGAAGCCCGGGATGATTTCGTACAGGCCCAGCAGGGCGAAGTGTTTCCACAGGATCACGGTCACGGCACCGACCACGATACCGGCCAATGCGCCGTTACGGGTCATGCCTTTCCACAGCACCGAGATCAGCACCACAGGACCGAAGGCCGCGCCGAAACCAGCCCAGGCATAGCTCACCAGGCCCAGTACACGGTTTTCCGGGTTGGCGGCCATGGCAATGGCAATCACCGCCACCACCAGCACCATCGCCCGGCCAACCCACACCAGTTCCAGCTGGGAAGCGCTCTTGCGCAGGAAGGCTTTGTAGAAGTCCTCGGTCAGGGCGCTGGAGCACACCAGCAGCTGGCAGCTCAAGGTACTCATGACCGCCGCCAGGATGGCCGACAGCAGCACACCGGCGATCCAAGGGTTGAACAGCAGCTTGGCCAGCTCGATGAACACCCGCTCAGGGTTCTCGGTTACCGGGCCGGCCACATCGGGATGCGCCGAGAAGTAGGCGATGCCGAAGAAGCCCACGGCCACGGTGCCGCCCAGGCACAGGATCATCCAGGTCATGGAGATACGGCGGGCATTGGCGATCGACTTGACCGAATCAGCGGCCATGAAGCGCGCCAGGATGTGCGGTTGGCCGAAGTAGCCCAGGCCCCAGCCCATCAGCGAGATGATGCCGATGAAGGTGGTGTTCTTGAGCATGTCGAAGCTGGTGGGGTCCTTGGCCTCGATGGCCAGGAAGGTGGTGTCGACGCCACCGGTGGCCAGCAGCACGATGATCGGCGTGAGGATCAGGGCGAAGATCATCAGCGTGGCTTGCACGGTGTCGGTCCAGCTCACCGCCAGGAAACCACCGACGAAGGTGTAGGCGATGGTCGCTGCCGCACCCGCCCACAGGGCTGTCTCGTAGGACATGCCGAAGGTGCTTTCGAACAGACGGGCGCCGGCAACGATGCCGGAGGCGCAGTAGATGGTGAAGAACACCAGGATTACCACCGCGGAGATGATCCGCAGCAGGCCGCTCTTGTCTTCGAAACGGCTGGAGAAGTAGTCCGGCAGGGTCAGTGCGTCACCGTTGTGCTCGGTCTGTACCCGCAGGCGACCGGCTACGAACAGCCAGTTCAGGTAGGCACCGGCGATCAGGCCGATGGCGATCCAGCTTTCGGACAGGCCGGACATGTAGATGGCGCCCGGCAGGCCCATCAGCAACCAGCCACTCATGTCGGAAGCGCCGGCGGAAAGCGCAGTCACCACGCTGCCCAGGCTGCGGCCACCAAGAATGTAGTCGGAAAGGTTGTTGGTGGAGCGATAGGCCATGAAGCCGATCAGCACCATTGCCGCGATGTAGATCACGAACGTGATCAGGGTTGGATTGCTTGCACTCATGAATAACGCCCTGGCTTTGTTTTTATGGTGCGGCGGTCACTGCCCACGCCGCCAAACGATGACGCTTGGGAGACGTTCAGGCGTGCCGCGCATTTATGACCGATGTTTCCCCAGGAAAGCCATCGGCCGATGAACCAGTCCGACAGAACGGTTGCACCTTGGGCGCGAATCCTATGCAACAAAATGAACAAGGTGCAACCAATTTAAGGAGAATCAGTTGCACCTTGTCGATAAATCGCTGTTTCGTGGCGTTTCTTGCTCCCTTTTGGCGCAAGAAAAGACATTCTCAGAAGCAAATGCACCTATTCGAGGCCTGCATCCCATGCAGGAATTTTATTCCTGACAAGCTGCCGCTTTTTCCGCTCAAAAATGGGTTGCACCCGGTTGCACCCATTTCAGCGCGCGGATAATCTTGCCGCCAGCTGATGCCACACTCGCGTGGCAAACATGAGGATAAAAATATGGCTACCACCACTCTCGGGGTCAAACTCGACGACCCTACCCGCGAGCGTCTCAAGGCCGCCGCGGCCTCGATTGATCGGACTCCGCACTGGCTGATCAAGCAGGCGATTTTCAATTACCTGGAAAAACTCGAGGGTGGTGCAACCCTTACCGAACTGAGCAGCGCCATTGCCAAAGACGGCGACGACGCAGGCGAAGTGCAGACCGACCACGCACACCAGTGCTTCCTTGAATTCGCTGAAAGCATCCTGCCGCAATCGGTCCTGCGTGCTGCTATCACCGCCGCCTACCGTCGCCCCGAGCCGGAAGTGGTGCCCATGCTGCTGGAGCAGGCGCGCCTGCCGGCCGCCACCGCCGAAGCTGCCAACAAGCTGGCCGCCTCCATCGCCGAGAAACTGCGCAACCAGAAGAGCGCCGGCGGCCGTGCCGGTATCGTCCAGGGCCTGCTGCAGGAGTTCTCCCTGTCGTCCCAGGAAGGCGTGGCGCTGATGTGCCTGGCCGAAGCCCTGCTGCGCATCCCCGACAAGGGCACCCGCGACGCGCTGATCCGCGACAAGATCAGCACCGGCAACTGGCAGCCGCACCTGGGCAACAGCCCGTCGTTGTTCGTCAACGCCGCCACCTGGGGCCTGTTGCTCACCGGCAAGCTGGTGTCGACCCACAACGAGGCCGGCCTGACCTCCTCCCTGAGCCGCATCATCGGCAAGAGCGGCGAGCCGATGATCCGCAAGGGCGTGGACATGGCCATGCGCCTGATGGGCGAGCAGTTCGTCACCGGCGAGACCATCGCCGAAGCCCTGGCCAACGCCAGCAAGTTCGAAGCCAAGGGCTTCCGCTATTCCTACGACATGCTCGGCGAAGCGGCCCTGACCGAGCACGACGCACAGAAATACCTGGCCTCCTATGAGCAGGCCATCCACTCGATCGGCAAGGCTTCCCACGGTCGCGGCATCTACGAAGGCCCGGGTATCTCCATCAAGCTGTCGGCCCTGCACCCGCGCTACAGCCGTGCCCAGTACGAGCGCGTGATGGAAGAGCTGTACCCGCGCCTGCTGGCCCTGACCGTCCTGGCCAAGCAGTACGACATCGGCCTGAACATCGACGCCGAAGAAGCCGACCGCCTGGAGCTGTCCCTGGACCTGCTCGAGCGCCTGTGCTTCGAGCCGCAACTGGCTGGCTGGAACGGCATCGGTTTCGTGATCCAGGCCTACCAGAAGCGTTGCCCGTACGTGATCGACTACGTCATCGACCTGGCACGCCGCAGCCGCCACCGCCTGATGATCCGCCTGGTGAAGGGCGCCTACTGGGACAGCGAGATCAAGCGCGCCCAGGTCGAGGGCCTGGAAGGCTACCCGGTCTACACCCGCAAGGTGTACACCGACGTCTCCTACATCGCTTGCGCGCGCAAGCTGCTGTCGGTGCCGGAAGTCATCTACCCGCAGTTCGCTACCCACAACGCCCATACCCTGTCGGCGATCTATCACATCGCCGGTCAGAACTATTACCCCGGCCAGTACGAATTCCAGTGCCTGCACGGCATGGGTGAGCCGCTGTACGAACAAGTGGTGGGCAAGGTCGCCGATGGCAAGCTGAACCGCCCATGCCGCGTGTACGCTCCGGTGGGCACCCACGAGACCCTGCTGGCCTACCTGGTTCGCCGCCTGCTGGAAAACGGCGCCAACACCTCGTTCGTCAACCGTATCGCCGACCAGTCGATCTCGATCCAGGAACTGGTGGCCGACCCGGTGAGCCAGATCGAGCAGATGGCGACCCTGGAAGGCGGCTTCGGCCTGCCGCATCCACGCATCCCGTTGCCACGCGATCTGTACGGCGCCGAACGCGCCAACTCGGCCGGTATCGACATGGCCAACGAACACCGCCTGGCATCGCTGTCCTGCGCGCTGCTGGCCACCGCCCACAACGACTGGAAGGCGGCGCCGATGCTCGGCTGCCCATCCAGCGACGAGCCTGCGGCCCCAGTGCTCAACCCGTCCGATCATCGGGATGTGGTAGGGCATGTCCAGGAAGCCACCATTGCCGACGTCGACAACGCCATCCAGTGCGCGCTGAATGCCGCACCGATCTGGCAGGCCACTCCAGCGGCCGAGCGCGCCGCGATCCTGGAGCGCGCCGCCGACCTGATGGAAGGCGAGATCCAGCCGCTGATGGGCCTGCTGGCCCGCGAGGCCGGCAAGACCTACGCCAACGCCATTGCCGAAGTGCGCGAAGCCGTGGACTTCCTGCGCTACTACGCCGTGCAGGCCCGCAACGACTTCAGCAACGACGCCCACCGCCCTCTGGGCCCGGTGGTGTGCATCAGCCCGTGGAACTTCCCACTGGCGATCTTCAGTGGCCAAGTGGCCGCCGCCCTGGCCGCCGGCAACCCGGTACTGGCCAAGCCGGCCGAGCAGACTCCGCTGGTGGCCGCCCAGGCCGTGCGCCTGATGCTGGAAGCCGGCATCCCCGAAGGCGTGCTGCAACTGCTGCCCGGCCGCGGCGAAACCGTTGGTGCCGGCCTGGTTGGCGACGAGCGGGTCAAGGGCGTGATGTTCACCGGTTCCACCGAAGTCGCCCGCCTGCTGCAACGCAACATCGCCGGGCGCCTGGACAACCAGGGCCGGCCGATCCCGCTGATCGCCGAGACCGGTGGCCAGAACGCCATGATCGTCGACTCCTCGGCCCTGACCGAGCAGGTGGTGATCGACGTGGTGTCCTCGGCCTTCGACAGCGCCGGCCAGCGTTGCTCGGCCCTGCGCGTGCTGTGCCTGCAGGAAGACTCCGCCGATCGCGTGATCGAGATGCTCAAGGGCGCCATGGCCGAAAGCCGCCTGGGCAACCCCGAGCGCCTGGCCGTGGACATCGGCCCGGTAATCGACGCCGAGGCCAAGGCCGGTATCGAGAAACACATCCAGGCCATGCGTGACAAAGGCCGCACCGTGTACCAGATGGCCATCGCCGACGGCGAGGAAATCAAGCGCGGCACCTTCGTCATGCCAACCCTGATCGAGCTGGAAAGCTTCGACGAACTGCAGCGCGAGATCTTCGGCCCGGTTCTTCACGTGGTTCGCTACAAGCGCAAGGACATCGACCAGCTGATCGCCCAGATCAACGCGTCCGGCTACGGCCTGACCCTGGGCGTACACACCCGGATCGACGAGACCATCGCCAAGGTGGTGGACAACGTCAACGCCGGTAACGTCTACGTCAACCGCAACATCGTCGGTGCCGTGGTCGGCGTGCAGCCATTCGGTGGCGAAGGCCTGTCGGGCACCGGCCCGAAAGCCGGCGGCCCGCTGTACCTGTACCGCCTGCTGTCGACCCGGCCGGTGGACGCTATCGAGCAATCCTTCGTCCGCGCCGATGCCATCAGCGCCCCGGACCTGCGCCTGCGCGAAACCCTGCTCAAGCCACTCACGGCCCTGCAAGCCTGGGCCGACAGCAGCAAGCTGGCGGAACTGGCGACCCTGTGCAAACAGTTCAGCGGGCAATCGCAGAGCGGTATCTCCCGCCAGCTGACCGGCCCGACTGGCGAGCGCAACAGCTATGCCATCCTGCCTCGCGAGCACGTCCTGTGCCTGGCGGAAGTCGAGGGTGACCTGCTGGCCCAACTGGCGGCGGTACTGGCCGTCGGCGGTTCGGCGGTATGGCCGGAAAGCGCCGTAGCCAAGACCCTGTTCGGCCGCCTGCCCAGGGAGATCCAGGTGCGCATCAAGCGCGTGGCCGACTGGACCAAGGATGAGGTGGTGTTCGACGCGGTCCTGCACCACGGCGACAGCGACCAACTGCGCAGTGTCTGCCAGCAGGTAGCCCAGCGTGCCGGCGCCATCGTCGGTGTCCAGGGCCTGTCCCAGGGCGAAACCGCCATCGCCCTGGAGCGCCTGGTGATCGAGCGCGCCCTGAGCGTCAACACCGCTGCGGCCGGCGGCAATGCCAGCCTGATGACCATCGGTTAAAAGCAGCGGCAAGCTACAAGCTACAAGCGGCAAGCAGGGGCAACGGCCTTTGCTTGCCGTTTTTGCTTCTGGCTCTGGCTCTGGCTCTGGCTTGTAGCTTGCGGCTTGCGGCTTGCGGCTTGCAGCTTGCAGCTTGCAGCTTGCAGCTTGCAGTTTGGTTTCTCCTGCTTCATCACGCCTATCAATCTTCCTATCCCGCCTTCATTCACGCGTCTAGACTCGGCCCATCTCCTCAATCAACAGGTAGGCCGCCATGTCCGAGACCTTGCTCAGTTCCCGCAATCTGGCTTTTGAACTGTATGAGGTGCTCGACGCCGAGGGCCTGGCCCAGCGCGAACGGTTTGCCGAGCATAACCGCGAGACCTTCGATGCCGCCCTGGGCACCGCCCGCAGCATCGCCGAGAAGTATTTCGCCCCGCACAACCGCAAGGGCGACGAGCATGAACCGCGCTATGAAAACGGCCAGGCGGTACTGATCCCCGAGGTGAAGCCCGCGGTGGACGCCTTCCTCGAGGCCGGGTTCCTCAACGCCACCCGCGACTTCGAGGCCGGTGGCATGCAGCTGCCAACCCTGTTGTCCCAGGCCTGTTTCGCTCATTTCCAGGCTGCCAACGTCGGCAGCTCTGCTTATCCGTTCCTGACCATGGGTGCCGCCAACCTGATCGAGAGTTTCGGCAGCGAGGAGCAGAAACAGCGCTTCCTGCAACCGATGATCGACGGTCGCTTCTTCGGCACCATGGCCCTGACCGAGCCCCACGCCGGCTCCTCGCTGTCGGATATCCGTACCCGCGCCGAACCCGCCGGCGACGGCAGCTACCGGATCAAGGGCAACAAGATCTTCATCTCCGGCGGCGACCACTCGCTGGCACAGAATATCGTGCACATGGTGCTGGCCAAGCTGCCGGACGCGCCGCCCGGAGTGAAGGGTATCTCGCTGTTCGTCGTGCCCAAGTTCCTGGTCAACGCCGACGGCTCCCTGGGTCAGCGCAACGACGTGCTGCTGGCCGGCCTGTTCCACAAGATGGGCTATCGCGGCACGACCTCCACCGCATTGAACTTCGGCGATAACGGCGAGTGTGTCGGCTATCTGGTGGGCAAACCCCATGCGGGCCTGTCCTATATGTTCCAGATGATGAACGAGGCACGCATCGGCGTCGGCATGGGCGCGGTGATGCTCGGTTATGCCGGCTACCTGTACTCCCTGGAGTACGCTCGCGAACGCCCTCAAGGGCGCCTGCCGGATGGCAAGGACCCGACCTCGCCCCAAGTCGCGATCATCGAGCATGCCGACGTGCGCCGGATGCTGCTGACCCAGAAGGCCTATGTCGAAGGTGCCTTCGACCTGGGCCTGTATGCAGCCCGGCTGTTCGACGACACCACCACCCTTGAGGATGCGACTGGGCGCCAGCAAGCCCATGAGCTGCTGGACCTGCTGACCCCGATCGTCAAGTCCTGGCCTTCGGAGTTCTGCCTCAAGGCCAACGAACTGGCGATCCAGATCCTCGGCGGCCATGGCTACACCCGCGAGTATCCGGTGGAACAGTACTACCGCGACAATCGCCTGAACCCGATCCATGAGGGCACCCATGGCATCCAGTCCCTGGATCTTCTGGGACGCAAGCTGGCACAAAATGGCGGCGCCGGGCTCAAGCGCCTGATCCGCCTGATGGCCGAGACTGGCGCACGCGCCCAGACCCATGTCTCCCTGGATGCCCTACGCGTCCCCTTGGAGCAGTTGGTGGCGCGCCTGCAAACCGTGACCCTGGGCCTGCTGGAGGACCTGGTCAGCGGTAAGGTCACCACGACCCTGGCCAACTCGGCGCTGTACCTCAAGGCATTTGGCCACGCAGTCATTGGCTGGCGCTGGCTGGAACAGGCGATCCGCGCCGAGGAAGGACTGGCCCGGGGCGAAGCGGCAGATCGCGATTTCTACCAGGGCAAGTTGCAAGCCGCACGCTACTTCCTCACCTGGGAAGTGCCGGGCTGTCAGCATGAACTGACATTGCTGGAAGCCAGGGACGATACCTGCCTGGCAATGCGCGACGAGTGGTTCTGAAGCTCGCCAGCCCGAGGACCAGCAGGCCGGGGCCGTCCCGTCACATCCGTTGCAGCAACCTGCCTGCGTGGGTGACGGGACACAGCGCCATCAGTTCTGCTGGATGGTCTTGGCGATCACTTCGACCGTCGCGCTGACCTGCTCCTGGTAGCGCTCAAGCTCTTCGTCGTGACGCTTGCGCATCTCGATCTGCTGCGAGCACAGGTTCATCGCCGCCAGCACCAGCAGGCGCTCGCCGATCAGGGTCGGGAACTTCTTCTTGGTATCGGCCAGGGTGGCCTGGAGCATCTGCACCGCATCCATCAGGATCTGTTCCTGTCCGGCCGGCGCCTTGAGTGAATAATCCTCGCCGAGGATTTTGACCACCCTCACCCCATCGCTGTGATGTCTCATGGGTTGGCCGGGCTCGCAGTGACGCGCTCAACCAGGGCCTGGATGCGGGCAGCGGTGGCACCGTGCTTTTCTTCCTGCTCCATCAGGTTCAGCTGCAGGCTTTCGTTCTCATCCTTGGCCTGGGCCAGTTGTGCCTTGAGGGCTTCGTTCGTACCGAGCAGCTCCTGGTTCTGTACCACCAGGTCACTGACCAGCTGTTCCAATTGGCTGAGGGATGCTTCCAACATTTTGATCTTCCGGGCTTTTTGCAAAGGGCGCGTACGATAAAGAAAAGTCACCCTGGATGCCAGGGATATCCAGGCGCAAAGCCTTGATTTTGCTGGCGATGACCCTTCCACAAGAGCTGCTAGAGACTGCCATTTCGCCCCGGGGTTCCAAACGTCCTGTCGGACACCGGGAGTTTTCTAGAACCGTCCGACAAATGATCGGAAATTTCCTAAACCCCTTTTGGCGATTCAAGAAGCATTTTCTCGATGCGATAGCCCAGGTGCTGCACCACCCATACAGCGCGAATCGCGCCCAATACAGGTATGAACAATGTCCCTGCGCACCCTGAATATCGCCCCGCGAGCCTTCCTCGGATTTGCCCTGATCGGCTGCCTGATGCTGTTTCTCGGGACCTTTGCCCTGATCCAGATGGGCAAGATCCACGCGGCTACCGAACGGATCACCCAAGACACCCTGCCCAGCATCAAGAGTGTCGATGACTTCACCCAACTGAGCCTGCGCCTGCGGGTCCATGCCTACCGCCTGCTGGTCAACCGTGACCCCGTGGCGCAGCAGCGAACCCTGGATGCCATGGCCGAGCGCAACCGCAAGATCGACGAGGCGCGCCCGGGCTACGAGGCACTGATCAGCATGGCCGAGGAGCGCGCGGCCTATGACCAGTACATCGACATGCTGACCCAGCACCGCCAGCTGGAAAGCCGCTTGATCGAGCTGTCGCGCAGCAACCAGCTCGACACCATGCAAGAGCTGCTCAATACCCAACTGATGGACAGCGCCGAGAAAATCAACGCCACCCTCAACCGGCTGGTGCAAATCAACACCCGCTACGCCACCGAGGCGGCCGAGGAAGCAGCGCAGTTGTACCGCGATGCGTCGAACCTGGTGATGGCCCTGCTCGCGCTGGCCACCGCCCTGACCTTGCTGTTCGCCTGGCTGCTGACCCGCAGCATCACCCTGCCGATCGCCAAGGCCCTGGACGCCGCCGAGGAAATCGCCGAGGGCAACCTGACCCGGCCGATCCACGTCGATGGCAGCGACGAAGCCGGGCGCCTGCTGCGGGCCATGGCCAAGATGCAGGAAAACCTGCGCGATACCCTGCAACATATCTCCGGCTCAGCCACCCAGCTGGCCTCCGCCGCCGAAGAACTCAACAGCGTCACCGAGGAAAGTGCCCGCGGCCTGACCCAGCAGAACAACGAGATCGAGCAGGCCGCCACCGCGGTCAACGAAATGACCAGCGCCGTGGAAGAAGTCGCGCGCAATGCCGTCAGCACCTCCGAGGCTTCCAGGGAGGCCACCACCTCGGCCGGCGATGGCCGCGACCTGGTGCAGGAAACCGTGTCCGCCATCGAACGCATGAGCGCCGACGTCCAGAGCACCGCCGGGCTGATCGGTGACCTGGCCAATGAATCCCGGGACATCGGCAAGGTCCTCGACGTGATCCGTGGCCTGGCCGACCAGACCAACCTGCTGGCCCTCAACGCCGCCATCGAGGCCGCCCGGGCCGGTGAAGCCGGGCGTGGTTTTGCCGTGGTCGCCGACGAGGTCCGCGCCCTGGCCCACCGCACCCAGCAGTCCACCAGCGAAATCGAACGCATGATCGGCAGCATCCAGAACGGCACCGAACAGGCCGTGGACTCCATGCGCAACAGCACCGAGCGCGCCGAATCGACCTTGAACATCGCCCGGGGTGCCGGCCTGTCCCTGGACACCATCAACAGCGCGATCATCCAGATCAACGAGCGCAACCTGGTGATCGCCAGCGCCGCCGAAGAGCAGGCCCAGGTGGCCCGCGAAGTGGACCGCAACCTGGTGAACATCAGTGACCTGTCGGTGCAGTCGGCCACCGGCGCCCACCAGACCAGCGCCGCCAGCAACGAACTGTCGCGCCTGGCCGTAGACCTCAACAGCATGGTCGCCCGCTTCCGCCTCTGAGGGGACTCCAGACAGGCAGAAGCCCCGCCAGCCAGCTCCGCCCTGCGAATTTCACGGGCGGAGCTGCAAACGCCGGCCAGCGCGCAACCTGCCAGGGGCAATGGATGCCAGGTTAAATCCACGGCAAGACTCAAGACTTTAGTCGTACGACCGATAAGTCACGGTAGATCAGTCTCAAGCCCCGCACGGATGCGCCCTTCCTGGTACCTATCATGTCCCTTCGTAATATGAATATCGCTCCGCGGGCCTTCCTCGGTTTTGCCATGATCGGCGGCTTGATGCTGATCCTCGGGGTTTTCGCCCTGAACCAGATGAGCAAGATCCGTGGCGCCGCCGAAGACATCACCCTGAGCAGCGTGCCGAGCATCCAGAGCCTCGACGAGTTCACCCAGCTGACCCTGCGCCTGCGGGTGCTGTCCTATCGCCTGCTGGTGAACCGCGAGCCGGATGTCCAGCAAAAGACCATGGAGCTGCTGGATATGCGCAACCAGCAGATCCGCACGGCCCAGGCCACCTATGAAAAGCTCATCACTGGCCCGGCGGAAAAAGCCGCCTATGACCAGTACGTCCAGCTGCTGGGCCAGTACCGGCAGATCGAAGAGCGGATGAAGAGCCTGTCGCGCAACAACCAGGTGGATGAGTTGCGCAACCTGCTCAACTCCGAGTTGCTGAACAACTCAGAGGCGATCAACGCCGTGCTCAACCGCCTGATGGAGATCAACACCCAGCAGACAGTGGACACCAACCGCCAGGCCGCCGAGCAGTATTCGGCCGCGTTCAAGCTGGTGGTGGTCCTGCTGCTCCTGGCCACTGGCCTGACCTTGCTGTTCGCCTGGCTGCTGACCCGCAGCATCACCCAGCCGATCGCCAAGGCCCTGGAAGCCGCCGAGGAGATCGCCGAGGGCAACCTGACCCGCCCGGTCCAGGCCGACGGTAGCGACGAAGCCGGCCGCTTGCTGCGGGCCATGGCCAAGATGCAGGAAAACCTGCGCGATACCCTGCAACGCATCTCCGGCTCTGCCACCCAGCTGGCCTCCGCCGCCGAAGAACTCAACAGCGTCACCGAGGAAAGTGCCCGCGGCCTGACCCAGCAGAACAACGAGATCGAGCAGGCCGCCACCGCGGTCAACGAAATGACCAGCGCCGTGGAAGAAGTCGCGCGCAATGCCGTCAGCACCTCCGAGGCTTCCAGGGAGGCCACCACCTCGGCCGGCGACGGCCGCGACCTGGTGCAGGAAACCGTATCGGCCATCGAACGCATGAGCGCCGACGTCCAGAGCACCGCCGGGCTGATCGGTGACCTGGCCAATGAATCCCGGGACATCGGCAAGGTCCTCGACGTGATCCGTGGCCTGGCCGACCAGACCAACCTGCTGGCCCTCAACGCTGCCATCGAGGCGGCCCGGGCCGGTGAAGCCGGGCGTGGTTTTGCCGTGGTCGCCGACGAAGTCCGCGCCCTGGCCCACCGCACCCAGCAGTCCACCAGCGAAATCGAACGCATGATCGGCAGCATCCAGAACGGCACCGAACAGGCCGTGGACTCCATGCGCAACAGTACCGAGCGCGCCGAATCGACCTTGAACATCGCCCGGGGTGCCGGCCTGTCCCTGGACACCATCAACAGCGCGATCATCCAGATCAACGAGCGCAACCTGGTGATCGCCAGCGCCGCCGAAGAGCAGGCACAGGTAGCCCGCGAAGTAGACCGCAACCTGGTGAACATCCGCGACTTGTCGGTGCAGTCGGCCACCGGCGCCAACCAGACCAGTGCGGCCAGCAACGAACTGTCGCGCCTGGCCGTGGACCTCAACAGCATGGTGGCCCGCTTCAGTCTCTGAGGGGCCTTCCAGACAGGCAAAAGCCCCGGCGGATACCGTCTGCCGGGGCGCCCGCCGCCGCCATGAAAAGCCTTTGACAGCGGCACATTTCAACAGGTTAGAATCGCTGGCACGCAGACTGCATGGCCAGTTGGCGCCCGCCTTTTCCGCTCTGGAGTACAGCCTTTGAATGCAACGACCATCAACAGCCTGTTCTTGATCGGCGCGTTGCTGGTAGGTGCGAGCATTCTGGTCAGTTCCCTCTCTTCCCGCCTGGGCATCCCGATCCTGGTGATCATCCTGGCCGTGGGCATGACTGCCGGTGTCGATGGCGGCGGAATCATCTTCGACAACTACCCGACCGCCTACCTGGTGGGCAACCTGGCCCTGGCAGTGATCCTGCTGGACGGTGGCCTGCGCACCCGGGTCGCGAGCTTTCGCGTGGCGCTCTGGCCGGCGCTGTCACTGGCCACGGTGGGAGTGCTGATCACCACCGGGCTCACGGGCATGGCCGCGGCCTGGCTGTTCGACTTGAACTTGATCCAGGGCTTGCTGATCGGTGCCATCGTCGGCTCCACCGACGCCGCGGCGGTGTTCTCGCTGCTGGGGGGCAAGGGTCTCAACGAACGGGTGACCGCCAGCCTGGAGATCGAGTCCGGCAGCAACGACCCAATGGCCGTGTTTCTCACCGTGACCCTGATCGACATGCTGGCCAACGGTCATACCGGACTGCACTTGAGCTTGCTCGGGGAGCTGATCCGCGAGTTCGGCATCGGTGCGGTGATCGGCCTCGGCGGTGGCTGGCTGATGCTGCAACTGGTCAACCGCATCCACCTGGCCAACGGCCTGTATCCGATCCTGGTAATCGCCGGCGGCCTGGTGGTCTTTGCCCTGACCAATGCCCTGCACGGCAGCGGCTTCCTCGCGGTGTACCTGTGCGGCCTGGTGATCGGCAACCGCCCGGTGCGCAGCCGCCACGGCATCCTGCACATGCTCGACGGCATGGCCTGGCTGGCGCAGATCGGCATGTTCCTGGTGCTCGGGCTGCTGGTCACGCCTCACGACCTGTTGCCCATCGCCCTGCCGGCCCTGGGCCTGGCCCTGTGGATGATCCTGTTCGCCCGGCCGTTGTCGGTGCTGGTGGGGCTGCTGCCGTTCAGGGCTTTCCATGGCCGGGAAAAAGCCTTTATCTCGTGGGTCGGGCTGCGTGGCGCGGTACCGATCATTCTCGCGGTATTCCCGCTGATGGCCGGCCTGCCCAACGCCCAGCTGTACTTCAACCTGGCATTCTTCATCGTGCTGATCTCGCTGCTGCTGCAAGGCACCAGCCTGCCGTGGGTGGCCAAGTGGCTGAAGGTCACGGTCCCACCGGAGCCGGCACCGATTTCCCGGGCCGCCCTGGAGGTCCACGTCACCAGCGAGTGGGAGCTGTTCGTCTACCGCCTGGGGGCGGAAAAATGGTGCATCGGCGCCGCCCTGCGCGAACTGAAAATGCCCGAGGGCACGCGGATCGCCGCCCTGTTTCGCGGCCAGCAACTGCTCCATCCGTCGGGTAGTACGGTACTGGAAGCCGACGACCTGCTGTGCGTGATCGGCCATGAACACAACCTCCCGGCCCTGGGCAAGCTGTTCAGCCAGGCCCCGGAACGCGGTCTGGACCTGCGCTTCTTCGGCGACTTCGTCCTCGAAGGCGACGCCCAGCTGGGCGCGGTCTCGGCGCTCTACGGCCTCAAGCTCGACGGCCAGGACGCCGACATGCCACTGGCCGCCTTCATCGCCCAGAAAGTCGGCGGTGCGCCGGTGGTCGGTGACCAGGTGGAGTGGAACAACACCACCTGGACCGTCGCGGTGATGGACGGGAACAAGATCGGCAAAGTCGGCGTCAGATTCCCCGAAGGAAGTCGACCCGGCCCCGGACTCTTCCTCTAAACTCGGAAACGCGTCAGATTTTTACCGACGCATTCCCCCATTCCTACTTGCTTGCTCGACCGACCTCTATGCCGACCCTGCGTAAAATTTTCGCGATTGCCCTGCTGGGCCTGAGTCTCTCCGTCGGCGCCGCACAGGGCGGCGAGCCGCCCAGCGCCGAGGCGGTCCAGCAAAGCCTGGACAAGATCGCCGAGCGCAAGCTTTCCGAGGCCGATCAGAAGGCCCTGCAGACGCTCCTGCAGAACACCCTGAATCAGTTGGCTAACCAGCAGGACTACGAGCAGCGCCTGCCGGAACTCAAGCAACAGTTGGCCAGCGCTCCGCGCCAGACCCTGGAAAACCAGCGCGAGCTGGAGCGCCTCAAGGCCAGCAAGGTGGTGCCGGTAACCCAACGCTATGCCGCGCTGAGCGTGACACAGCTGGAGCAACTGCTGGCCGAGCGCACCACCGCCCAGGGTGAACTGCAAAAAGCCCTGGCCCAGGCCAACAGCCTGACCATCAGTGCCCAGACTCGCCCCGAACGGGCCCAGGCCGAGATCAGTAACGGCCAGACGCGGATCCTGCAGATCAACACCATCCTCAAGGCCGGCAAGGACAACGGCAAGCTGCTGAGCAACGACCAGCGCAACCTGCTCAATGCCGAACTGGCGGCGATCAATGCCTTGATCCCGCTGCGTCGCCAAGAGCTGGCAGGCAACAGCCAACTGCAGGACCTGGGCAGCAGCCAGCACGACCTGCTGGTGGAAAAGATCGCGCGCCTGGAGCAGGAAACCCAGGATCTGCAGACCCTGATCAACCAGAAGCGCCTGGCCCAGTCCCAGGAGACGGTCACCCAGCAGTCCATCGAAGCGCAGAAAGCCGGCGGTAGCAGCCTGCTGGCCACCGAGAGCGCCTTCAATCTCGAAGCCTCCGACTACTTGCTGCACTTCACCGACCAACTCAACGAACAGACCCAGCGCAACCTGCAGACCAAGCAGCAACTGGACAACGTGACCCAGGTCGCCGCGGCGCTGGACGAGCAGATCAGCGTGCTCAAGGGCAGCCTGTTGCTGTCCAAGATCCTCTACAAGCAGAAACAGGCCCTGCCCCGGCTGAAAGTCGACCGCGACCTGGCGAACAATATCGCCGATATCCGCCTCTACCAGTTTGAGGTCAGCCAGCAGCGCGAGCAGCTCAGCAGCCCCACCGCCTACGTCGACAACCTGCTCAAGAACCAGCCGCCCGAGCAAGTCACCCCGCAGTTGCGCAAGACCTTGCTGGAACTGGCCAATACCCGGGTCGACCTGCTGGACCGCCTGAACCGCGAATTGAGCGCGCTGCTCAACGAATCCATTACCCTGCAGTTGAACCAGAAGCAGTTGCTCAGCACCACCCAGACCTTGCGCTCGACCCTCGACGAGCAGATGTTCTGGATCCCCAGCAACAAGCCACTGGACACCACATGGCTGCGCCAGGTGCCCGATCGCTTGCAGTATCAGATCAACAACTTGCCCTGGGCCTCGAGCTTCAGCGAGCTGATCGACGCACTGGTGCAACAGCCCTTGCTGTTCCTGCCCTTGCTGCTGTTGATCGGCGCCCTGTTGTGGCGGCGCAAGAGCCTGTATGCGCGCCTGAGCAAGGTGCACAAGGATATCGGCCACTTCAAACGTGACAGCCAGTGGCACACGCCCCTGGCGATCCTGGTCAACGTCCTGCTGGCGATGCCCCTGGCCCTGGGCCTGGCGCTGTGCGGCTACGCCCTGCAGATCGACGCCCGGGGACAGAACGCCACCCTCGGCGCCGCACTGCTGCAGATCGCCCAGGCCTGGCTGGTGTTCTACACCGCCTACCGGATCCTCGCTCCCGGTGGTGTGGCCGAGTTGCATTTCCGCTGGGAAAAACCCCAGGTGGAATTCCTGCGTGGCTGGATCCGTCGCCTGGGCCTGGTGGTCCTGGCCCTGGTGGCGGTGGTCACGGTGGCCGAGTTGCAACCCGCGGCCCTGGCCGAAGATGTATTGGGCATCGCCGTGGTGCTGACCTGCTATGCCCTGATGGCCTGGTTGCTCAGCCGCCTGCTGCTGAGCAGCCCAACCCATGAAAACGCCTCGCTGTTCCGCAAGGCTGTCGGCGTGCTGTTCACATTGCTGCCGATCGCCTTGTTCATTGCCGTGTGCTTCGGCTTCTACTACACCGCGCTGAAGCTCAGCGATCGCCTGATCAACACCCTGTACCTTTTGATGCTGTGGCTGGTGGTCGAGGCCACCTTCGTCCGTGGCCTGGCCGTCGCGGCGCGGCGCCTGGCCTACCAGCGCGCCTTGAGCAAGCGCCAGGCAGCCAAGGAGGCCGGGGAAAACGGCGAGGCGGTGGTCGAAGAACCGACCATGGACATCGAGAAGGTCAACGAACAGTCCCTGCGCCTGATTCGCCTGGCCCTGCTGGGTGGCTTCATGGTCGCCCTGTACTGGGTCTGGGCCGACCTGATCTCGGTGTTCTCCTACCTCGACCGGGTGACCCTCTACGAGTACACCAGCGGCACCGGTGCCAACATGAGCATGGTGCCCATCAGCATCGGCGACTTGATCGGCGCGCTGATCATCGTCGGCATCACTTTCGCCCTGGCGCGCAACCTGCCGGGCCTGTTGGAAGTGCTGGTGTTGTCCAAGCTGAACCTGGCCCAGGGCAGCGCGTACGCCACCACCACCTTGCTCTCCTATGCCATCGCCGGGGTCGGTTTCGTCACCACCCTGTCGACCCTCGGGGTCAGCTGGGACAAGCTGCAATGGCTGGTGGCCGCGCTATCGGTAGGCCTGGGTTTCGGCATGCAGGCGATCTTCGCCAACTTCATCTCCGGCATCATCATCCTGTTCGAGCGACCGGTACGGATCGGCGACACCATCACCATCGGCAACCTGTCGGGCACAGTGAGTCGGATCCGCATCCGCGCCACCACCATCACCGACTTCGACCGCAAGGACATCATCGTCCCGAACCAGACCTTCATCACCGGGCAACTGGTCAACTGGTCGCTGACCGACACCATTACCCGCGTGACCTTGAAGCTGGGCGTGGACTACGGCTCGGACCTGGATCTGGTCAAGGAACTGCTGCTCAAGGCCGCCCGGGAGAACCCACGGGTGCTCAAGGAGCCGGAGCCCCAGGTGTACTTCCTCAGTTTCGGCGAGAGCACCCTGGACCACGAACTGCGCATGCACGTGCGCGAATTGGGCGACCGCAACCCGGTGATCGACGAGGTCAACCGCTTCATCAGCCGCGAGTTCAAGAAGCAGCACATCAACATCTCGTTCCGGCAGATGGAGGTCTACCTCAAGAATCTCCAAGGCCAGGAGTACAAGATGGTGCCCATTGGTCCGGAGAAGCCCCAGGACCCGCCAGCGCCGGAAAAGCCAGCACCCTAACGCCCGGCGAACTCGACGCGAACGGCTTTGCCCAGCAGAATACTCGGACATTCTGCTGGGAGATGGCCGTTGAAAGCCCTCGACGAACTGACCTTCGACAATCGTTTCGCCCGCCTGGGCGACGCCTTCTCGACCCATGTGCTGCCCGAGCCCCTGGACAACCCGCGCCTGGTGGTGGCCAGTCCGGCAGCCATGGCCCTGCTGGACCTGGACCCCGCCGTCGCCGAAAGCCCGGTGTTCGCCGAGCTGTTCGGCGGACACAAGCTGTGGGCCGAGGCCGAACCTCGGGCGATGGTCTATTCCGGGCACCAGTTCGGCTCCTACAACCCCCAGCTGGGAGATGGTCGCGGCTTGCTGCTAGGGGAAGTACGCAACGATGCCGGCCAATACTGGGACCTGCACCTGAAGGGTGCCGGCCAGACGCCCTACTCGCGCATGGGCGACGGGCGCGCGGTGCTGCGCTCCTCGATCCGCGAGTTCCTCGCCTCCGAGGCCCTGCATGCCCTGGGCATTCCCAGTAGCCGGGCGCTGTGCGTCATCGGCTCGGACACCCCGGTGTGGCGCGAGAAGCAGGAGCGCGGCGCCATGGTCCTGCGCCTGGCGCCCAGTCATATCCGCTTCGGGCATTTCGAATATTTCTACTACACGCGCAAGTCCGAACAGCACACCCAACTGGCCGAACACGTACTGGCGCAGCATTTCCCCGAATGCCGCAAACACCCCCAGCCCTATCTGGCGATGTTTCGCGAGATCGTCGAGCGCAATGCCGAGCTGATCGCCAAATGGCAGGCCTATGGCTTCTGCCACGGCGTGATGAACACCGACAACATGTCGATCCTGGGCATCACCTTCGACTTCGGCCCCTTCGCCTTCCTCGACGACTTCGACGCCCACTTCATCTGCAACCACTCCGATGACCAGGGTCGCTACTCCTTCAGCAACCAGGTGCCCATCGGCCAATGGAACCTCAGCGCCCTGGCCCAGGCCCTGACCCCATTGATTGCGGTTGACGACCTGCGTGAAACGCTGGGCCTGTTCCTGCCGTTGTACCAGGCCCACTACCTGGACCTGATGCGCCGGCGCCTGGGCCTGACCCATGCGGAGGACGCCGACCAGCAACTGGTGGAACGGCTGCTGCAACTGATGCAGGGCAGCGCCGTGGACTACAGCCTGTTCTTCCGCCGCCTGGGGGACACAGCGCCGGAGCTGGCCGTGGCGCAGTTGCGTGACGACTTCGTCGATCTCAAGGGCTTCGATGCCTGGGCCGAGTCGTACGTGGCGCGGGTAGCCCGCGATCCGCTGCAGGGCCAGGAACAGCGCCGGGTGCGCATGCACGCGGTCAATCCGCTGTATGTCTTGCGCAACTACCTGGCGCAACAGGCCATCGAAGCCGCGGAATCGGGCGACTACAGCGAAGTGCGGCGCCTGCACCAGGTGCTGAGCCGGCCGTTCGAAGAACAGCCCGACATGGACAACTACGCCAAGCGGCCGCCGGACTGGGGCAAGCACCTGGAGATCAGCTGTTCGTCCTGAGTCAGGCGAACACTTCCATTGCCACCTTGAAGCGCTCGGACAGCCAGCGCACCTGCCGCAGGTTGAGCTGGCGCTTGCCACTCAGCACTTCGGAAACCACCGATTGCGCCCCGACCCCGGGCAGGTCGCTCTGGGTCAGGCCGTGCTCGTGCATCAACGAGCGCAAGACCTCCACGCCACTGACGGGAGGTATCGGCCGATGCTCTTCGTCATAGGCCTCGATCCAATCACCGATGATGTCCACCAGTGAGGCCAGCGGATGAGCCTCATCCTCGCCCATGATGTCCAGCAATTCATCCAGGGCCAGGGCCAGAGCATCGTAATCGGCCTCGGTCCTGGGCTTGCGCAGCAGCGGCGCGACGAATTGCCAGTGCTCCGCCGCCTGGCTGACCAGTATGCTCATTCTATTTCCTCCTTCCACAGCCCCTTGTCGTAGCTGGCGTGGTCCAGTACATGCCTGATGTAGAGCCGCTGGACTCCATAGCGCACCAGTGCGATCAACCGCAGTTTGTTGCCGCCGATGTCGAAGACATGGAAGCGCCCGACCTTATCGACCGCCGGAAACAACGCCTTCATATCGGAAAAGTCCTCTGGCCTGGCGCCCTTGGCCTTGCGATACCAGGTATCCAGCGCTCGTGCGCTCTGCGGCCACTGCTCCTTGGCCTGCCAGATACGTTTTGCGGTGATGATATGCATGCAACCTCCCTATCGCATGTTGCTATCGAGGCTAATCAGCAAATCCGACCATAGCAATACGCTATGCAGTCGGTCGGACCGACGGTCCGCCTTCTGGCAAGACTAGAGATTGCGCAGCACCGACTGCCCGCCGATATGTGAGCGGATGCAACCACCGGCCCGGCGGCTTGATAAATCCACGCCACGACTCCAGATAGGTGCCATTGGCCACTGACCCGGAACCCGACCATGACCGACCCACTGTTGATCCCCTGCCCGCATTGCAACGGCCTCAACCGCATCCCCGCCGAGCGCCTGGGGGACCATCCCAAGTGCGGGCGCTGCAAGGCCGAGGTGTTGCTGGACAAACCCTTTGACTTGAAACAGGGCGACTACGCCAGCCAGATCAAGGGCGACCTGCCGTTGCTGGTGGATGTCTGGGCAGACTGGTGCGGGCCGTGCAAATCCTTTGCGCCGACCTTCCAGCAAGCCGCCGCGCAACTGAGCGGCAAATGCCGCCTGGCCAAGCTGGACAGCGAAGCCAACCAGCAGCTCTCGGCACAGTTGGGCATTCGCTCGATTCCAAGCCTGATCCTGTTCAAGAATGGCCGGGAGGTGGCGCGGCAAAGCGGCGCCCTGCCCTTGCCACAGTTGATCGGCTGGTTGCGCAGCCAGGGGATTTGAGAGAACGCCGTGAGCGCCGGCCAAAGCCTTGCGTTCACGGCAACAGCAGGGTCAGGCGTTTTCCAGCAGGTGGTGCAGGTCGACGAACTGCTGGGTCAGCTTGTGCCGTGGGTCGAGATGGATCAGCGGCAGGCTGGCCTGGTGTGATTCACGCATGCGCACCGAACTGGCCAGGTACACCGGCAGCACCGGCAGGCCCTCGCCAATCAGTTCGTCGAGCATCTGTTGCGGCAGGCTGGCCCGGGCCTGGAACTGATTGACCACGATGCCCTCGACCTCGAGCGCTTCGTTGTGGTCTTCCTTCAACTCCTCGATCTCAGCCAGCAGGCCGTACAGGGCCTGGCGGGAAAAACTGTCGCAATCGAAAGGGATCAGCACACGATCGGCCGCGATCAACGCCGATACCGCGTAGAAATTCAGGGCAGGCGGGGTGTCGAGGTAGATCCGCTCGTAATCCTCGGACAACTCGTCGAGCAACTTACGCAGCTTGTTGATCTTGTGCTTGGCCTCCAGCTTGGGCTGCAGGTCCGCCAGCTCGGCTGTGGCGGTCACCACATGCAGGTTGTCGAACGGCGTCTCGTAGATATCCACCTGGTTCTTCTTGGAGAACGGGCCAGAGGACAGGGTCTGCTTGAAGAAGTCGGCGATCCCCATCGGAATGTCCTCGCCGGTCAAGCCGGTGAGGTACTGGGTCGAGTTGGCCTGGGCATCCAGGTCCACCAGCAAGGTGCGATAACCCTCGCTGGCGCTGACCGCCGCCAGATTGCAGGCAATACTGGACTTGCCCACGCCACCTTTCTGATTGAACACCACACGCCGCATGTCAAAACCTCCGTGTATCAAAGATCCCCGAGTGTAGTAGCCCCCGCAGCCGCTTAGCTACCTCGGCAACACAAGATCCTCGGCCCGGCCCGGGGCCTGGCGGAGCGCTAGCCCGAGGCAGAAAGCCAATAGCGGCAAAACGACATCAACGAACACGGCACCATCGCCTCGATTTGCGACCAACAGCCCAACCAGCATTTGCTACAAGCCAGTCGCACCGGGATAATGCGCGCCACCGACGCACTCGCGTCCCCCCGGTCAGTCAGTATTTCCAAGCACTGCACCACATCAAGGAAGCCCGCAGGGGCGGGATGAACCAATTGATCAAGTTCAATATCGCCCAATGGCGTGCTTGGGCCCCTGGGCTCGAAAGCGTGGACGCCTGGCAGGCATGGGGCCAACATCCGGCCCTGCCCGAAACCAGCGATAGTGCCCCCGACGTGTCCTTCCTGCCCGCCATGCAGCGGCGCCGTCTCAGCCGCCTGGCGCGCATGGCGTTCAGCGTGGGCTGGCCCCTGGCCGAAGGCCTTGAGCAACTGCCCCTGGTGTTCATCTCCCGTCACGGCGAAACTCCGCGGACCTTCGAGATTCTCAGCGACCTGGCCGCCGAACAGCCGCTGTCCCCCACGCAGTTCAGCCTTTCGGTGCACAACGCAGTGATTGGCCTGTGGTCCATCATGCGCGGCGAAACTAGCGAGATGTCGGCCCTGGCGGCCGCCGGCGACGGCCTTGAGCACGGTCTGCTGGAAGCCGCGGCGTTGCTGGCCGAGGGCGCCCCCCACGTGCTGCTGGTGATTGCCGAGGAACAACCACCGCCCGTGTACGCCGACTGGATCGACGACGTGCCATTTCCCTACGCCCTGGGCTTGCTGCTGACCCCGGGCGACGACTGGCAACTGTCCCTGGGCCACCACGATGGCCAGCTCCCCAGGGCTCCCTGGCCCCACGCCCTGAACCTGTTGCGCGCCCTGATCGGTGCGCAGCATCAATGCCAACATGCCTGGATGAGTCGCGTATGGACCTGGCAACGCAACCGGTAGGCACCAAGGGCCGCGACGCCTATCTCTGGCGCCTGCTGGCCACGGCCCTGAGCTTCGCACTGTTCGGACTAGGTGGTTTATGCCTGCGCCTGGTGATTTTCCCCCTGCTTGCCTGCCTGCCCGGCGATGCCCGGCGCCAGCGCCTGCGTGCGCGCAAGACGGTCAGCCGGTTGTTCTGGCTGTTCATCCGCTTCATGGCGCGCAGCGGGGTGCTCACCTATGACGTCCAGGGTGCCGAACAGCTCGGACGCCCGGGACAAATGATCATCGCCAACCACCCATCGCTGATCGACGTGGTGTTCCTGATCGGCCTGGTCCGCGATGCCAACTGCGTGGTCAAGGAAAGCCTCTGGAACAACCCCTTCACCCGGGGCCCGGTGCGCGCCGCACAGTACATCAGCAACGATGGCAGCCTGGACATGCTCGATGGCGCCTCCCAGGCACTGCACGAAGGCCAGACGCTGATCGTCTTCCCTGAAGGCACCCGCACCCAGCCAGGCCAGGCCCCGACCTTTCATCGGGGAGCCGCGGCAATCGCCCTGCGCGGTGCCAGAGTGATCACCCCGGTGGTGATCAAGGTCAGCCCCAGCACCCTGACCAAGGCCGAACCCTGGTACCGAATCCCGCAGCGCCGCGTGCACTTCAGTTTTCACGTCGGTGCCGATATAGACCCACAGACCTTTGCAGCCCAGGGGCCCGCGCCCCAGGCTTCGCGCAAGCTCAATGAGCACTTGCACCACTATTTCACCAAGGAGCTCGCCAGAGATGAGCGATACACACCCGGACCTGATTCTTGAAATCAAACTGCTGATCATCGACGCCCTGGGCCTGGAAGACATCAGTGCCCAGGACATCGACAACGAGCAGACGCTGTTCGGCGAAGGCCTCGGCCTGGACTCGGTGGACGCCCTGGAGCTGGGCCTGGCGATCCAGAAGAAGTACGGCATCAAGATCGATGCCGACGCCAAGGACACCCGCAACCATTTCAGCAACGTGGCGAGCCTTGCGGCGTTCGTCAGCGCAAAACAGGCAGCTTGAGAACCGACCATGCAAACCCGTGACGACATCTTCAACACCCTGCGCGACGCCCTGGTCGAGCTCTTCGAGCTGGAGCCCGCCAGCATCAGCCTGGAGTCCAACCTGTACCAGGACCTGGAAATCGACAGCATCGACGCCGTCGACCTGATCGATCACATCAAGCGCCAGACCGGCAAGAAAATCGCCGCCGAGGAATTCAAGTCGGTGCGTACCGTCAACGATGTGGTCGAGGCGGTGTATCGCCTGGTCCAGCCGGCGGCATGAGCCGACTGATCGGCCTGGGCTTGTTGCTGGCCGGCCTGCTTTACCCCTTCGCCGTGTACTTGGGCATGGAGCATTTCGCGCCATGGCAGTTCGGCCTGTTGCTGGGCAGCCTGTGGCTGGCCCGTGCCTTGACGGGCGGACGCGATCGCGGCAGCCGGTGGATGGCGGCCATGGCCATTATCTTCTGCCTGCTGCTGGCGTGGTTCGATCACCCCGGGCTACTGCGCTGGTACCCGGTACTGATCAGCAGCTTCATGCTCGGCCTCTTCGGCCTCAGCCTGAAGTACGGACCGCCAGTGGCCGAGCGCCTGGCCCGCCTCAGCGAACCGGACCTGCCGGAGAAAGCCATACGCTACACCCGCCAGGTAACCATCGCCTGGAGCCTGTTCTTCCTCTGCAATGGCGCGCTCGCCGCCGCCCTGACGCTCTGGGCACCGCTGAGTTGGTGGACGTTGTACAACGGCCTGATCGCCTATGGGTTGATGGGCTTGCTGTTTGCCATTGAATGGCTTTTACGACAACGGGTACGAGGCCGTAGATGAACTGGATTCCCCTTGAGCAACTGCTGCTCAAGACGCACAGCCCACGGCCGGTCAGCGCCCATCCCGGCATCGACCTGCAGCGCCTGCAGGAACAGGCCTTGAGCCTGGCCGCAGCCCTGGAACAACGCGGCATCAAGCGGGTAGCGATCTACCTGGAAGATGCCGTGGAACTGGCGGTGGCCCTGCTCGGTGCCTGGCGCGCCGGGGCCAGTGTGTTGCTGCCGGCCGACCTGCAAGCCCAGACCCGCCAGCGCTGGGCGGCGGATGTCGACCTGTGGCTGACCGACCACGACACCCCTTGGCAACCGATGCAGGCCAGCCCGCTGGCTGCGACCGAACTCGATCTCGACCGTTGTCGACTGAGCCTGTGCACCTCGGGCTCCAGCGGCGAACCCAAGCGCATCGACAAGACCCTGCGACAACTGGCCAATGAAGTGCAGGCCCTGGAGCGACTCTGGGGCAACGACCTTGGCCAGGCCTGGATCATTGGCAGTGTCGCCACCCAACACATCTATGGCTTGCTGTTTCGCGTGCTCTGGCCGCTGTGCGCCGGACGCCCGTTCATGCGGCGCCAGTTGCCTTTCCCCGAGGACCTGCAGCGAGCCAGCCGCGAGTGCCCGGCGTTTGCCTGGGTCGCCAGCCCCGCCCTGCTCAAGCGCATGGGCGACAATCTCGACTGGCCGGCCCTGAGCCAGGTGCGGCGGGTGTTCTCTTCCGGCGGCGCCTTGCCGGCGGATGCGGCCAGCAGCCTGCAACAACGGCTGGGACAATGGCCCACCGAGATCCTCGGCAGTTCGGAAACCGGCGGCATTGCCTGGCGCCAGGGCCAGGCGCTGTGGCAGCCGTTCGCCGAGGTCGGCCTGAGCCTGGATGCCGACGGAGCCCTGCTGATCACCTCGCCCTACCTGCCAGCCGGGCATGTCGAGCACAGCGCCGACGCCGCACGGATTGCCATCGATGGCCGCTTCGAACTGCTGGGTCGCCTGGACCGCATCGTCAAGCTGGAGGAAAAACGCATTTCCCTGCCCATGCTGGAGCAGGCCCTGGAACGCCATGCCTGGGTCGCGGAAGCACGGCTGGGGGTGATCGAGGAAAACCGCGCCTACCTGGGTGCCCTGCTGGTACTGAGCGAGCCGGGCCTCCACGCCTTGCGCAACCAGGGCCGGCGCAACCTGACCCAGGCCCTGCGCCAGCACCTGGCGCAGCATTGCGAAGCCCTGGCCCTGCCTCGACGCTGGCGCCTGCTCCGCCAATTGCCACTCAACGCCCAGGGCAAGCTCCCCCAGGCGCAGGTCCAGGCCCTGCTTGAGGCACCGCGCCCGCAGCACCCCGAAGTGCTGGAGCGGGTACGCCATGAAGACGAATGGCGCCTGCAACTGGCCGTTCCCCCGGACCTGGCCTACTTCAGCGGCCACTTCCCCCTGACCCCGGTCCTGCCTGGGGTGGTGCAAGTGGATTGGGCCCTGGCCCTGGGCCAGCAGTTGCTTGAGCTGCCGGAACGCTTTGCCGGCATGGAAGTGCTGAAGTTCCAGCAACTGGTCCGCCCGGGCGATCGCATCGAACTGCACCTGCGTTTCGACGCCCAACGGCAGAAGCTGTACTTCGCCTACCTCAATGACGGCGCCCCCTGCTCCAGTGGACGTATTGTCCTGGAGCCAGCCTGTGGATAAATCATCGGCCAGCACGCCTGTGCATAACCCTTGTGCGGTGATTCCGGTCTACAACCATGAAACCGCCGTACCAGCGGTCGTGGAGGCGCTCCTGGCCCGGGGCGTGCCTTGCGTCCTGGTGGACGATGCCAGCAGCCAGCCATGCGCCGCAGTACTGGAACAATTGGCAGGTCGCGAGCAGGTGTTCCTGGTCCGCCTGGCGATCAACCAGGGCAAGGGCGGCGCGGTCATGGCCGGGCTGCGGGAGGCGGCGCACCTGGGTTTCAGCCATGCCCTGCAAGTGGATGCCGATGGCCAGCACGACCTGACGGATGTGGATAACTTCATCCAGCACTCACGCCTTGCGCCCCAGGCCCTGGTCTGTGGTTATCCACAGTACGACGCCAGCGTGCCCAAGGGGCGCTTGTATGCCCGCTACCTGACCCATATCTGGGTCTGGATCAACAGCCTGTCGCTGCAGATTCCCGACTCCATGTGCGGCTTCAGGGTCTACCCGCTGGCCCCGACCCTGGAGCTGCTCGACTCCGTGGCACTGGGCCGGCGCATGGATTTCGACCCGGAGATTCTCGTGCGCCTGTCCTGGCGCAACCAGGCCATGCTCTGGCTGCCGACCCGGGTCCACTATCCTCAGGACGGCCTCTCGCACTTTCGCCTGTGGCACGACAACGCGCTGATTTCCAAAATGCACGCCAAGCTGTTCTTCGGCATGCTGGTGCGCTTGCCGCTGATCCTCTGGCGCCGGTGGCGTCCATGAGCCAGGAACCCTCCAGCAGGCATTGGGCCGAGCATCGCGAGCGCGGCAGTTTCTGGCTGATGAAGCTCACCGCCTTCGGTGTACGGGTCCTGGGGCGCCGTGTGCTGAGCCCGCTGCTGTACGCCATCGTGTTCTATTTCTTCCTGTTCGGACGCAGCGCCCGCCGCAGTATCTGGCAGTACCAGGAGCGCCTGGCCCGCTTTGCCGGGCGCGACGACCTGCTGCCCAGCCAGCGTCGGGTGTTCGGCCAGTTCATGGCCTTTGCCGATGCCCTGCTGGACAAGCTCGATGTATGGAACGGCAAGCTGCGCCTGGAACAGATCGAGATCGTCGATCCGGCCGGCCTGCGCCAGCAACTGCGCAGCGAGCGTGGCCAACTGCTGGTGGGCGCGCACCTGGGCAACCTGGAAGTCTGCCGGGCGCTGGCCGAGCTTGGCGAGCAAGTGACCATGAACGTCCTGGTACACACCCGGCACGCCGAGCGCTTCAACCGCCTTCTGGGCGAGGCCGGGGCCAGCAACCTGCGGCTGATCCAGGTCAGCGAGCTGGACCCGGCGACCATGCTGCAACTGAGCCAACGCCTGGAGCGCGGCGAATGGCTGGCCATCGCCGGCGACCGCGTCCCCCTGCATGGCGGACGCAACGTGCGGGTGGACTTTCTCGGCCACCCCGCAGCCTTTCCCCAGGGCCCCTGGCTGCTGGCCGGACTGCTCAAGTGCCCGGTCAACCTGCTGCTGTGCCTCAAGCACCAGGGCCGTTACCAGGTGATCCTCGAACCCTTTGCCCAAGCCGTGCAGTGGAAGCGCAGCGACCGCCAGCAAGTGATCGCCCAGTGGACCGCCCGCTACGCCGAGCGCCTGGGCCAATACTGCCTAAAAGCCCCGCAACAATGGTTCAACTTCTACCCATTCTGGAAAACCGATGACAACCTCGACCCATGAGCCGGTAACCTTCGGCGAACACCCCTTGCGCATCGAAGACGTGCTGGCCCTGGCCAACCGCCAGGTACCGACGCGCCTGCAAAGCGACGCCGACTGGCGCCGGGGCATTGCCAAGGGTGCGCAGTTCCTCGACTCCCTCCTGGACAAGGAAGGGGTGATCTACGGCGTGACCACCGGCTATGGCGACTCATGCGTGGTGGCGGTGCCACTGGAACATGTCGAGGCCCTGCCCCGTCATCTGTACACCTTCCACGGCTGCGGCCTTGGCCAACTGCTCGATCCACAGGCCACCCGCGCCGTCCTCGCCGCGCGCTTGCAGTCACTGTGCCAAGGCGTCTCCGGGGTCCGCGTGGAACTGCTGGAACGCCTGCAAGCCTTCCTCGACCAGGACGTCCTGCCGCTGATCCCGGAAGAGGGCTCGGTGGGCGCCAGCGGCGACCTGACGCCACTGTCCTACGTGGCCGCGACCTTGTCCGGCGAACGCCAGGTGCTGTTTCGTGGCGAACGCCGCGAGTCGGCCGACGTCCACCGCGAGCTGGGCTGGGAGCCGTTGGTACTGCGACCCAAGGAAGCCCTGGCGCTGATGAATGGCACGGCGGTGATGACCGGCCTGGCTTGCCTGGCTTTCGCTCGCGCGGACTACCTGCTGCGCCTGGCAACCCGTATCACGGCGCTGAACGTGGTGGCCCTGCAAGGCAATCCAGAGCACTTCGATGAACGCCTGTTTGCTGCCAAGCCCCATCCGGGGCAGATGCAAGTGGCAGCCTGGTTGCGCCAGGACCTGGCGATCGACGCGCCTGCCGCGCCCCTGCACCGCCTCCAGGACCGCTATTCCCTGCGCTGCGCGCCCCATGTACTGGGCGTGTTGGGCGACAGCCTGGGCTGGCTGCGCTCGTTCATCGAGACGGAGCTCAATAGCGCCAACGACAACCCGATCATCGATGCCGAGGCCGAGCGCGTACTCCACGGCGGGCACTTCTACGGCGGGCATATCGCCTTCGCCATGGACAGCCTGAAGAACCTGATGGCCAACGTTGCCGACCTGCTTGACCGCCAACTGGCACTGCTGGTGGACGTGCGCTACAACCATGGCCTGCCGAGCAACCTGTCTGGCGCGGGCGCTGAGCGAGCGATGCTCAACCACGGCTTCAAGGCGGTACAGATCGGCGCCAGCGCCTGGACGGCCGAAGCCTTGAAGAACACCCTGCCGGCCAGCGTGTTCTCGCGCTCCACCGAATGCCACAACCAGGACAAGGTGAGCATGGGCACCATCGCCGCCCGGGACGCCATTCGTGTGCTGGAGCTCACCGAACAAGTGGCCGCCGCGAGCCTGCTGGCCGCCAACCAGGGTGTCTGGCTGCGCAGCCGAGAAGCCGATGCCCGGCCCCTGCCTCCGGCCCTCGCAGCTATGCAGCGGCAACTGGCCGAGGACTTCCCTCCAGTGATCGAGGACCGGGCCCTGGAGGGCGAATTGCGCCTGTGCCTGCAACGCATCGCCAACCGGCACTGGAGGCTGCATGCGTAGCCAGGGAGCGATATACGCCGATACCCAGATCCTGGTGCCGTTCTTCGACATCGACACCATGCACGTGGTCTGGCACGGGCACTACGTCAAGTACCTGGAGGTCGCCCGCTGCGCCCTGCTGGACAAGCTCGGGCACAACTACGAGCAAATGCGCGACTCCGGCTACGCCTGGCCGGTGATCGACCTGCAATTGCGCTACGTGCGTGGCGCGGTGTTCGGCCAGACCCTGAACGTGCGCGCCAGCCTGGTGGAATGGGAGCACCGCCTGAAGATCAACTACCTGATCACCGACCAGGCCAGCGGCGAACGCCTGACCCGCGCCAGTTCGGTGCAAGTGGCCGTGGACATCGCCAGCCGGGAAATGCAGCTGGCTTCACCCAAGGTATTCACCGACGCCGTGGAGCGCCTGCTGCCATGAATTTCTGCAAACCCTTGCTGCTGGCCTGCCTGCTGGTGCTGGGCCTGCCCTCCCAGGCCCAGGCCTTCGATCTGCAACAGCTGAGCGACCAGCTTGCGCGACCGGAGGTGATCCATGGCCGCTTCATCCAGGAAAAACACCTGCGGGCCCTGGCCCAGCCACTGACCAGCAAGGGCCACTTCGTCCTGGCCAGGAACCATGGCCTGCTGTGGCTGTTGCAGACGCCACTGCAGCAGGACTACCGCATGACGCCCAAGGGCATCGCCCGACGCGACGGCGCAGGTTGGCAGATGCTGCCGGGCAAGAGCGCCGGGGCCGAACAGAACCGCCTGTTCCTCGCCGTCCTGCAAGGTGACAGCAGCGGCCTGCAACGAGACTTCGAACTCAAGTTGCAAGGCAGCGCGCAAGCCTGGCAGTTGCAGCTGATTCCTCGCTCGCTGCTGCTCCAGCAGATCTTCACCCAGATCAACATCGAGGGCGGCAGCCTGGTGCAGCGCATCGAACTGCTGGAGACCCAGGGCGACCGCACGGTGATGACCATGCAGGACAGCACCAGCGCCCAGCCCCTGAGTGACACGGAGCAACATGACTTTGCCGAGTGAGCGCTGGTTACCGCGATGCTTCCTGATCCTGCTGGCGCTGGTCCTGGCCCTGGGTGCCTGGCAATGGCGCCATGGCGCGCCGCTGTCGGCCAATCTCATGGAGCTGGTGCCTGGCACGGCTCCCGACGCCCTGGAGCTCCAGGCCGAACAACGTATGCAGGAGCCGTTGAACCGGGAGATCCTGGTACTGGTGGGGCATGCCGAACGCCAACGGGCGCTGGACATGGCCCGAGAGCTGGGCGGGCAGTGGCAAGCCAGCGGCCTGTTCGACAAGGTCCAGTGGAACCTGCAAGCCGACCTGCCGGCGCTGCGCAAGCAACTGCTGCAAGGCCGCCTGGCGATGCTCTCGGCCAAGGATCGCCAACAGCTGCTCGAACAGCCCCAGGCCTTCATCCAGCAACGGGTGCAGAGCCTGTTCGACCCCTTCGCCGGCTTCACCCTGGTACCCAGCCAGGATGACTGGCTGGGCCTGACCGGGCGCATCCAGAACAATCAGCCGCAACACGGTGCGGTACAGCTGGACGTCGGCAGCGGTGCCCTGGTGGCCGAGGCCGATGGCAAGCATTGGGTGTTGCTGCGCGCCCACACCGGCGGCAACGCTTTCGACATGCAACTGCCCCTGCAAGTGGCCGAACTGCTGCAGCACAGCCGCGAGCAAGCGGCCACGCAGCAGGTGCAGCTATTGGCCGCCAGCGGCTTGCTGTATGCCGCCAACGGACAACAACAAGCCTCGCGGGAAATCACCTGGGTCGGCGGTGGTGCGACCCTGGGTATCCTGGCGCTGCTGCTCCTGGCCTTTCGTCGCTGGCGCGCGCTGCTGGCCTTTGTCCCGGTGCTGGTGGGCATGTCGTTCGGTGCCGTGGCCTGCGTCGCCCTGTTCGGCCACATGCATGTCATGACCCTGGTCCTGGGTTCGAGCCTGATCGGGGTCGCCGTCGACTATCCCCTGCATTACCTGTCCAAGAGCTGGAGCCTGAATCCCTGGCGCAGCTGGCCGGCCTTGCGCCTGACCGTGCCGGGCCTGACCCTGAGCCTGGTCACCAGTTGCATCGGCTACCTGGCCCTGGCCTGGACCCCCTTCCCGGCCCTGACCCAGATCGCTGTGTTTTCCGCCGCTGGCCTGCTGGGGGCCTACCTGTCGGCGGTGTGCCTGCTGCCGGCGCTGCTCAAGCATGTCGAGCCACGCCCGGCACGCTGGCCACTGCAGGTCGCCGAAGCCCTGCTCCGCCTCCGCGCTGCGCTACTGGCGCGAGTGCCGAGCCCGATCTTGCTGGTCCTGCTGGGGCTGTTCTGTGCCGCCGGCCTGTGGCAACTCCAGAGCAAGAACGATATCCGCCAGTGGGTGAGCGCGCCGCCACAACTGCTGCAAGAGGCCCAGGCCATCGTGCGGATCACCGGCTATCAGCCCACCAGCCAGTTCTTCCTGGTGCGGGCGAGCGACCAGCAGCAACTCCTGGAGCGCCTGAACGCCCTGGATGAGCGCCTCCAGGCATTGGTCAGCCTGGGCAAGCTCAAGGGCTACCTGGGCCTGAACCAGTTACTCAGCCCTCCCGAGGACCAACAGCGCGTGCGTGCGGCACTCGGCAAGCTGCCCGGTTTCTGGCAGCCACTGCTGGAGCTGGGCGTACCGGAACACGCCTTGCAGGCCGAACTCCAAGCGCTGCAACAGCTGCCCGTGGAAGACATCGACAGTGCCCTCGCCGGCCCCCTGGCCGAGCCATACCGACCGCTATGGCTGGGAGCGACGAGCGATGGCGTAGCGGCGATGGTCAGCCTGCAGGGCCTCAATGACGCGGCCCTGCTGCGGGTGCAGAGCGACGACTTGCCAGGAGTGCAGCTGGTCGACCGCCTGGGCGAGCTGAACCGGGTGTTCGCGGCCACCCAGGTCAGCGCCGCCGAGCTCAAGCTGGCCTCCTGCGTACTGATCGTGCTGTTGCTGATCCTGCCTTTCGGTATCGGTGGCGCCCTGCGCCTGGTGGCCCTGCCACTGTTGGCGGCCCTGTGCAGCCTGGCCAGCCTCGGCTGGCTGGGACAACCCCTGACACTGTTCAGCCTGTTCGGCCTGTTGCTGGTGACCGCGATCAGCGTCGACTACGCGATTCTCATGCGCGAGCAGATCGGCGGCGCCGCGGTGAGCCTGCTGGGTACCTTGCTGGCAGCCCTGACGACCTGGCTGTCGTTCGGCCTGCTGGCCATCTCCAGTACCCCGGCGGTGAGCAACTTCGGCCTTGCCGTGAGCCTGGGGCTGGCGTTCAGCTTCATCCTCGCGCCCTGGGCCGGCCACGGGGCGCATCCGGGAGCCACCACCGAGCAACCAACGTGCTGATCCTCCTGTTCTGGCTGCTGGTCCTGGCCCTGTTCGCCCTGGCCACGCACATCGGCCGACGCCTGGGCCTGATTCCGATCGTCAGCCAGCTACTGCTGGCGACCTTCGGCCTGCCTCTGCTGATGCTGCTTTGGGTCGAGCCCCATTGGGGGCTCAGTGGTGCGCAACTGGTGGCGCCGTCGTGGCTCAAGCACTCCTATAGCCTGGGCTTTGCCCTGCTGCTGGGACATATCCTGAGCGATGTCATCGACCTGCGCCTGGATCGCCAGAGCCTGAAGATCGCCCTCCCGAGCTTTTGCCTCCCCTTTGCCTGCGGCCTGGCCGCAGCCACCTGGCTAATACCGAAGCAACCCTGGCTGGGCACCCTGGCGCTGGGCTTGCTGTTCGCCATTACCGCCATTCCGGTGCTCTACCTGTACCTGCGGCATATCCAGTACCCGGCCCGGGCCACCCGGCGCCTGGTGCAGGCCGCGATCCTCATCGACCTGACCTGCTGGAGCCTGTTCGCCCTGGCCCAGGGCAGCCTGGAGCTGAACAGCCTGCTACTGCCCCTGGCCGGCGCCTGCCTGCCCTTGCTGCTGCGTCGCCTCGGCCTGCGCCACTCCATGGTCTACAGCCTGGGCTTCTTCGGCCTGCTGGTGGTCGCCGAGCACTACCGGCTCAATGCCCTGATATTCGGCATCGGCTACCTGCTGTGCATGGCGGCCCTCAAGCTACCGCTGGCGCTGCCGTTAAAGGCAGCCTGGATGGAACGCTTGCAGACCTTTGTCGCCATCCCGCTGATCCTGACCTTTGGCATCGTGCAGATCGATGTCCATGGGGCCATGGACAGTCTGGGCTGGGTGCAACTGCTGGCGCTGCTGCTCTTGCCGATCGCCAGCAAGCTGCTGGGCAACTGGCTGGGCCTGAGCTGGGCCGGCGCGTCTTTCGAAGGTGCCAGGCGCTGGCACGAAAGCCTGCTGCTGAACATCCGCGGCCTGAGCGAGATCGTGTTTCTCAACCTGCTGCTGCAACAGCAACTGATCAGCCCGGCGCTGTACTTCGCGCTGATGCTCATGGGCCTGATCGCCACCCTGCTACCGGCCCTGGCCGGCCTGCACCGAATACCTCCGGCCACGCAGAACGTGGCCTCCTCGAATCTGAACATCGCCAAACCGGCAAGGAGCCCTAGTGCCAACAGTTGAAATGGAACGTCGCCAGGTCGTGGTGATCGGTGCCGGCCCTTCAGGGGCCATCGCGGCCGCGCTGCTCAAGCGCCAGGGCCACGACGTACTGATCGTCGAGCGCCAACATTTCCCACGCTTCTCCATCGGCGAAAGCCTGCTGTCCCACTGCCTGGACTTCGTCGAGGAGGCCGGCATGCTCGAGGCCGTTCAAGACGCCGGTTTCCAGCTCAAGAACGGCGCGGCCTTCGCCTGGGGCGAGCACTACAGTACCTTCGATTTCGGCGACACCTTCAGCAACGGCAAACCCACCACGTTCCAGGTCCAGCGGGCCGACTTCGATCAGTTGCTGGCCGACCAGGCGGCCCTGCAAGGGGTACAGATCCGCTATGGACAGGAAGTCATCGCGGTGGACATCGAGCGAGCACAACCACAGCTGGAATGTCGCCGCGAAGACGGCAGCCAGTACCGTATCGAGGCCGACTTCATCCTTGATGCCAGTGGCTACGGCCGGGTCTTGCCACGCTTGCTGCAACTGGAGGCCCCCTCGAACTTCCCGGTACGCCGGGCGGTGTTCACCCATATCGAGGATCGCATCGACTGCGAGCACTTCGATCGCAACAAGATCCTCATCACCACCCATCCGGAACACCGCGACATCTGGTTCTGGAGCATTCCCTTCAGCAACGGGCGCTGTTCGGTGGGCGTGGTCGCCGCCGAGTCTCACTTCGCCGGGCGCGATAGCGACCTGGATGCCTGCCTGCGCGGCTTCATTGCCCAGACCCCGAGCCTGGCCAGGGTCCTGCAAAACGCCGAGTGGGACACCCCGGCCCGGACCATCGGTGGCTACTCGGCCAATGTCAGTACCCTGCACGGCCCGGGCTTCGCCTTGCTGGGCAATGCCGCGGAATTTCTCGACCCGGTGTTCTCCTCGGGCGTGACCATCGCCATGCGCTCGGCGAGCATGGCCGCCAGCGTGCTGCACCGTCAGCTGCAAGGCCAGAGCGTGGATTGGGAAGAGGAATTCGCCGAACCGCTCAAGCGCGGCGTGGACACTTTCCGCTGCTACGTCGAGGGCTGGTACGCCGGCACCTTCCAGGATGTGATCTACCACCCGGGCAGCTCCCAGGAGATCCGCCGCATGATCAGCTCGATCCTCGCCGGCTATGCCTGGGATACCCGCAATCCCTTCGTCAGCGAACCGCGCCGCCGGCTCAAGGCGCTGTCGGAAGTCTGTGCGAGGGCTTGCGCATGAATGGCCAGAACCCGCAGTTCCTGAGCGACAGCTACGTCGAGGAAACCCGCTTCGGTTTCTGGTTCCTGCGCAGCCAAACCTGGCAGCACCATGTGCTGCGGGTGGCTATCAACGATCTGCGCTCACTGTTCGATGGCGAGCCGCCGCGCAACCCGGTGCTGCTGGATGCCGGCTGCGGCCAGGGCAAGTCCTTCCAGTACCTGCGCCAGGTGTTCGCGCCCAAGCGCCTGATCGGTGTCGATGCCGACCCCCATAGCCTCAAGCTCAGCGCCGAGGAAGCCCGGCGCCAGCAGTGGGAAGTGGAATTGATCGGTAGCGATTGCGCCACCTTGAAAGTGGCGGACGCCAGCGTCGACCTGCTGTTCTGCCACCAGACCTTCCACCACCTGGTGGAACAGGAAAAAGCCCTGGCCGAGTTCTATCGGGTGCTCAAGCCCGGTGGCTACCTGCTGTTCGCCGAATCCACCGAGGCCTATATCGACACCTGGGTGATTCGCTGGCTGTTCCGCCATCCGATGCACGTACAAAAAAGCGCCGGTCAGTACCTGCAGATGATTGCCCGGCAAGGTTTCGAGTTCACCCAGGACAACGTGTCCTATCCCTACCTGTGGTGGAGTCGGGCCAAGGACTTCGGTCTGCTGGAACGCCTTGGCCTGCGCCAGCCGCCGCCGGTGGGCCAGCGCGAGGAAACCCTGGTCAATGTCGTGGCCCGCAAGCCACTCGATCCCCCTGTCGACGAGCAAGGTCCATCCGCATGATCCGTGCCCTGCTGCTCGGTTGTCTCCTGTTGCTGGGCGCGTGCGCCAGCCGGGCGCCGCTACCCGAGCACACGCCCTCGCTGCCATTGCCGTTGCAACTGCATGTGCAGCGACAACTCCAGGACCAGAGCCAGGACTGGCTACTGGTGGTCCAGGCCGAGGGCCAGGCCCTGCGTTGGTCGTTGATGGACCCCCTGGGCATTCCCCTGGCACGCCAGCGCCTGGTAGCAGGACAGTGGCAGGCCGACGGCCTGCTGCCCCCCAATCCGCAAGCCAGGGAGCTGTTCGCCGCACTGCTGTTCGCCCTGACGCCCGGGGAGCAATTGTCCGACAGCTACCCTAATGCCCACCAACAGGGCAGCCAGCGTCGCCTGGAGCCACGCTGGCAGGTCGACTATCGACAGGCGCTGGATTTCACCCTGGAGCTAACGGACGGCCCGCGTTACCACATCACCGCGTTGAGCGCCGAGGCCACGCCATGACCGCTTATCTCAATGCCCTGGGAGTGATCTGCGCCCTGGGACGCAATCGCCGTGAAGTCGCCCGCAGTCTGTTTTCCGGGGACTGCTCCGGGATGCGCGAGGAGCCCCGATGGGTGCCCGGTCGCAGCCTGCCGGTGGCAGCGATACAGGGGCCGTTGGCCGACATGCCGGCCGGCCAGGAGGCTCACCGCAGTCGCAACAACCAGTTGCTGCTGGAGGCCGCGCTACAGATCGAGGATGACATCCACCGGGCCATCCAACGCTATGGCCAGGCCCGCATCGGTATCGTCCTGGGCACCAGCACCTCGGGGATCGACGAAGCCAGCCAGGGAATCGCCCGTTACCTGCAGGACCACAAGCTCCCCGCAGACTACGACTATCGCCAGCAAGAGCTGGGGGCACCGGCAAACTTTCTCGCCGACTGGTTGCAACTGAGCGGTCCGGCCTATGTGATCTCCACCGCCTGCACCTCCAGTGCCCGGGCCCTGCTCAGCGCCCGGCGCCTGTTGGACCTTGGGGTCTGCGACGCGGTGTTGTGCGGCGGTGTCGACAGCCTGTGCAAACTCACCCTCAACGGTTTCTCAGCCCTGGAGGCGGTATCCGGCCAGCGTTGCAACCCGTTTTCCCAGCATCGCAACGGCATCAACATCGGGGAGGCAGCGGCGCTGTTCCTGATGAGCCGGGAGCCCACGCCCGGGTCTTCCAGCGCCCTGCTGGGCGCGGGTGCCAGCTGCGATGCCTACCATATTTCCGCGCCGGCCCCCGATGGTCGTGGCGCGTTGCAAGCCATGCGCCAGGCCCTGCGCAGCGCCGGGCTGGAACCGGGACAGATCGGCTATCTGAACCTGCACGGTACGGCCACCCAACACAACGACGCCATGGAAAGCCTGGCCGTGGCGCAGCTGTTTCCCGATGGCGTGCCCTGCTCTTCGACCAAACCCATGAGCGGCCATACCCTGGGTGCCGCCGGAGCCCTTGAAGCGGCGTTCTGCTGGTTGGCCTTGAGCCCCGACAATCCCGCCCGGGCCTTGCCGCCCCACGTCTGGGACAACCAGGCCGATCCGGCCCTGCCAGCACTGCGCTGGGTGACCGCAGCCGACCGCCTGGACGTCCACTTACCGCGCCGCCTGATGAGCAACTCCTTCGCCTTCGGCGGCAACAACGTCAGCCTGATTATCGGAGATGCCCCATGATTGACTGGCCCCTCGCCGAACTGCTGCCCCATGCCGGGGACATGATCCTCATCGACCACGTCCTGGACTTCGATGAAGAACAGATCCACACGCGCCTGGAGGTTCGCCCCGGCGGCCTGTTCAACCGCCCCGACGGCAGCCTGCCGGCATGGGTCGGCATCGAGCTGATGGCCCAGAGCGTCGCGGCCTACGCGGGCTGCCGCGCCCGCCAACAGGGCCAGGCAGTGGAACTGGGCTTCCTCCTGGGCACCCGCAAATTCCAGTGCAATGTCGAACATTTCCCGGTCGGCAGCATCCTGCAGATCCATGCCTTGCGCTCCCTCGAGGACGACAACGGCATGGGTGTGTTCGAGTGCCACCTGGATGGGCCCGGCATCACCGCCAGCGCACGCCTGAACGTGTTCCGTCCGCCCCAGGTCTCCGATTACCTGCAGGAAACACCTGCCCCCTCTACAGGAACCCCGTCATGACTGACTCCGTACTGGTCACCGGCTCCAGCCGTGGCATCGGCCGCGCCATCGCCCTGCGTCTGGCCCAGGCCGGCTATGACCTGGTGCTGCACTGCCGCAGCGGCCGCAGCGAAGCTGAAGCCGTCCAGGTCGAGGTCCAGGCCCTGGGCCGCAAGGCCCGCATCCTGCAATTCGACGTCTGCGACCGCGCGGCCTGCAAGGCCGTACTGGAAGCCGATGTCGAGACCCATGGCGCCTATTACGGCGTGGTACTCAACGCCGGCCTGACTCGCGACGGTGCCTTCCCGGCCCTGGGCGAAGAGGACTGGGACCAGGTGCTGCGCACCAACCTCGATGGTTTCTACAACGTCCTGCACCCGGTGATGATGCCGATGATCCGCCGCCGCGCCCCTGGCCGCATCGTTTGCATCACCTCGGTCTCGGGACTGATCGGCAATCGTGGCCAGGTCAACTACAGCGCGTCCAAGGCCGGCCTGATCGGCGCCGCCAAGGCCCTGGCCATCGAACTGGGCAAGCGCAAGATCACCGTCAACTGCGTGGCCCCGGGCTTGATCGACACCGCCATGCTGGACGAAAACGTGCCGGTGGAAGAACTGCTGAAGATGATCCCGGCGCAGCGCATGGGCACCCCGGAAGAGGTGGCCGGCGCGGTGAACTTCCTGATGTCCGCCGAAGCCGCCTACATCACCCGCCAGGTACTGGCGGTGAACGGGGGCCTGTGCTGATGAAACGCGTGGTCGTCACCGGCATGGCCGGCATCACTTCCCTGGGCAACGACTGGGCCAGCATCGTCGAGCGCTTCGCCGCCAACCGCAGCGGGATCCGGCGCATGGACGAATGGGACAGGTTCAGCGAACTCAATACCCGCCTGGCTGGCCCCATCGACGATTTCCTCGTGCCCGGGCACTGGACCCGCAAGCAATTGCGCAGCATGGGCCGGGTCTCGCGGCTCGCGGTCGGCGCCGCCGAACAGGCACTGGCCGATGCCGGGCTGCTGGGCGACCCCTCGATCAAGGATGGGCGCATGGGTGTGGCCTGCGGCTCGTCCACCGGTAGCACGGACGAGATCAAGGCCTTCGGCAACATGCTGCTGAACTCGGTGGCCGAAGGGCTCAACGCCAACTCCTACGTGCGCATGATGCCCCACACCACGGCGGCCAATATCAGCATCTTCTTCGGCCTTACCGGGCGCCTGATCCCCACCTCCAGCGCCTGCACCAGCGGCAGCCAGGGCATCGGCTATGCCTATGAGGCGATCAAGTTCGGCCGCCTGCCGCTGATGCTCGCCGGCGGCGCCGAAGAGCTGTGCCCCACCGAAGCCATGGTGTTCGATGCGTTGTATGCCACCAGCCTGAAGAATGACGCGCCCCACAGCAGCCCGCGGCCCTACGATTGCGATCGCGACGGTCTGGTGATCGGCGAAGGCGGCGGCATGCTGGTCCTGGAAGAGCTGGAGCACGCCCTGGCCCGGGGTGCGCGGATCCACGCGGAAATCGTCGGTTTCGGCAGCAACGCCGATGGCCAGCACACCACCCGCCCGGAGCAGGCCACCATGCGCCGGGCCATGGAGTTGGCGCTGGAGGACGCCGCCCTGGCGCCCGCCGCCATCGGCTACGTCAATGGCCATGGCACCGCCACCGAACAGGGCGATATCGCCGAGACCCAGGCCACCAGCAGCCTGTTCGGCAGCCGCATGCCCATCAGCTCGCAGAAGAGTTTCCTCGGCCACACCCTGGGCGCCTGCGGGGCCCTGGAGTCCTGGTTCAGCATCGAGATGCTCAACCGCGACCTGTACGTGCACACCTGCAACCTGGACCGGGTCGACCCTCGCTGCGGCGAGCTGGACTACCTGCAGGGTGGCCTGCGTGCCATGAGCCATGAATACGTGATGAACAACAACTTTGCCTTCGGCGGCGTCAACACCTCGTTGATCTTCCGTCGCTGGCCCTGACCCCACTGGAGAAAATGGAATGTCTTCCCTGCTTCGCGCCACCTTGATCGTCCTCGCCCTGCTGGGCACCGCAGCCTGCACCAGCAAGCCGATGTACACCCCCAACCGGAACATCCCGGCCACCATCCAGGCCGACCATGAGCAAGTCAAACAGGCGATCCTGAAGAACCTGGTAGCCCGCAAGTGGACCGTGCAGCAAATCGGCCCCGACCTGATCCAGGCCGATATCACCGTACGCCAGCAGTTCTACGCGAAGATCGATATCCAGTATTCCGCCAGCCACTACAAGATCGTCTACCGCGACAGCCGCGAGCTGGACTACAAGGACGGCAAGATCCACAAGAACTACATCCGCTGGGTACGCCTGCTGGACAAGGGCATCCTGCGGGACCTGCGCGACGGCCAGAACCAGCGCACCGCGCAACAACTGTCCAACTCGACCAAGGCCTTTCCCGCGGCCCAATGACCCCCTGTAGCCGCTGTCGAGCACCAGCGAGGCTGCGCACGGGCACAACGCGGGCGTAAGCCTGCGACCCCTGAAGGCCTGACGGCCAGGGTGCAACCTCGCCCGCTCGACAGCGGCTACAGGATCGATCAGCGTCTACACTCGCAACAGCGGGCCGACGCGCCATGACGGCTTGCCTTTCACATCCGTCAAGGAGCCGACCATGCAAGTGAAAGCGCTGATTGCCCTGGCCCTGTTATCCGTCTTCAGCCCTGACAGCTGGGCCACCAACCTGATGTACATGCCCTTCGAGAGCGTAGTGTCCGATGCCCTGCGTGCCGGGCGCCTGGACGGCAGCGTGAGTTTCTACCTGGCGGGCAACCCGCACCCGGCGGTGTTGCAGGTCAAGGCGATCGAACGGGCCACCAACAAAAAGACCAATGCCTTCAACAAGAGCGATATCGCTGCCTGCGAATGGGCCCTGCAATCGGCCCTGATTACCCTGCAGGCCGAAGCCAAGCGGGTCGGCGCCAACGCCGTGACCAATATCGTCAGCTACTACAAGCACCGTGTGCGCAAGGACCTCAACACCTACGAATGCCACGCCGGAGTGTTGATGGCCGGCGTAGCGCTGCGCGGCGACCTGGTGTTGCTGCAAACACCGCCCCGCGCCAATAGCCCTTCAGGGCATGGCCCCGGTCTTGCGCGTGAGTAGTTCGACAAAGGCCTTGGCCATGGGCGAGCACTGGTCCTTGCGCTGAACCAGCCACACCGCCGTCATCGCCTCCGGGTCCAGCAACCGGCGATAGACCACGCCATCGATGCGCATGCGCTGGTAGGACGCCGGCAACACCGAGACGCCCAGGCCCGCGGCCACCAGGCCGATGATGGTCATGGCCTCCGAAGCCTCCTGGGCGAAATGCGGGGTGAACCCGGCATCCCGGGACAGGTTCAGCAACTGGGCGTACAAGCCGCTGCCATAGCTGCGGGGAAAGAACACGAAGGGCTCGTGGGCCAGCTCGGACAGGTACAGGCCTTCTTCGCGCCCCTCGGCCAGCGGGTGCTTGGAACTGAGCACCGCCACCAGCGGCTCGCGCAACAGCTCCACCACCGACAGCGAATCCGGCAGGGGCAAGGGTCGCATGATGCCGACCTGGATGGCCTGGTCCACCAGCGCCTCGGCCACCTGGGTGCTGCTCATTTCCTTGAGCTTGAGGTGTACCGCGGCAAAACGTTGGCGAAAGGCGAAGATCGCCTGGGGAATCGTCGAGTTGAAGGGCGCCGAGGAGGTGAAGCCGATCTTCAACTCGCCCAGTTCGCCCAACTGCGCGCGCCGGGCCACGTCAGCTGCCTTGTCTACCTGGGCCAGCGCGAGGCGGGCCTCTTCGAGGAACAGCCGACCGGCCTCGCTGAGTTCGACCCGACGATTGGTGCGCTCGAACAAGCGTGCGCCGATCTCTTGCTCCAGGGCCTGGATCTGCTGGCTCAAAGGCGGTTGGGAGATGCCCAGGACCTGGGCCGCGCGGCCGAAATGCAGCTCCTCGGCCACGGCGATGAAGTAGCGCAGATGACGCAATTCCATGAAGGCTCCATTGAGTCGTAAAACCTATCAAACAGGTCGAACAATATATTGGAAAGAATCATTAGCCAGCTATATGCTTTTTTCATTGCCTGACCGGCTGCGTTCCCCCCGAGGTCCCCGTGAAATCCGCTGTCGCCCCGCTTGCCCACGAAATTCCCTCCACGCCCCTGGATGAGGTGGTCGCCCAACTCAACGACGCCTATATCGAGAAAGGCACGCCGATGTTCATGCGCACGGTGCTGGCCCTGTTCTCCGGCGGTTTCGCCACCTTCGCCCTGCTGTACTGCGTGCAACCGATGATGCCGCTGCTGTCCCGGGAATTCTCCATCAACGCGGCCCAGAGCAGCCTGGTGCTGTCGGTCTCCACCGCCTTGCTGGCTGTCGGCCTGCTGGTCACCGGGCCGATTTCCGATCGCATCGGGCGCAAGCCGGTGATGGTAGCGGCCCTCTTGGCCGCGGCCCTGTGCACCATTGCCAGCGCCCTGATGCCCAGCTGGCATGGCGTGCTGGTGATGCGTGCCCTGGTAGGCCTGTCCCTGAGCGGGCTCGCGGCGGTGGCCATGACCTACCTGAGCGAGGAGATCCACCCCCAGCACATCGGCCTGGCCATGGGCCTGTACATCGGCGGCAACGCCATCGGCGGCATGAGCGGGCGATTGATCACCGGGGTGCTGATCGATTTCGTCAGCTGGCACACGGCGATGCTGGTGATCGGTGCCCTGGCGCTGATCGCCGCCGCGGTGTTCTGGCGCATCCTGCCTGAGTCACGTAACTTCCGCCCACGCTCGCTGCACCCACGCAGCCTGCTGGACGGCTTCACCATGCACTTTCGCGATGCCGGCCTGCCGCTGCTGTTCCTCGAGGCCTTCGTGCTGATGGGGGCCTTCGTCACCCTGTTCAACTACATCGGCTATCGCCTGCTGGCCGCGCCGTACCACATGGACCAGGCGTTCGTCGGCCTGCTGTCGGTGGTGTACCTGTCGGGGATCTACAGCTCGGCCAAAGTCGGCGCCCTGGCCGATCGCCTGGGGCGGCGCAAGATGCTCTGGGCCACCATCGTGCTGATGCTCGCCGGCCTGGCCCTGACCCTGCTGGAGTCGCTGCCGGTGGTGATCATCGGCATGCTGGTGTTCACCTTCGGTTTCTTCGGCGCGCATTCGGTGGCCAGCAGCTGGATCGGCCGCCGCGCCACCAAGGCCAAGGGCCAGGCCTCATCGCTGTACCTGTTCAGCTACTACGCCGGCTCGAGCATCGCCGGCACCGCGGGCGGGGTGTTCTGGCACATGGCGGGCTGGAACGGCATTGGCCTGTTCATCGGCGCCCTGCTGCTGGTGGCCCTACTGGCGGCCTTGAAGCTGGCCAAGCTGCAACCCCTGGCAGCATCCTGAGCCCAAGACGAGCATGCCGGCGCCCGGTTCCTGCAGAGCATCTGCAAGGTCGGGCGCCGGCATCGGTATCGCGTGGAACGAGCGAGCGGCTTACTTGAGGATTTCCACCAGGTCGACGTCGATCTCGCGCTTCATCAAGCCCTTCTCCACCTCACCGGTGAGCTTGACCAGGGTCTTCTCGTTGAAGGCCACCGCTGGCAGGTTCTCGTCGTCGATCTCGACGGTGATGGTGCCGCTGGAATCCTTGAATTCGTACTTGTCGTCGTTATCCAGCTTCTTGGTGACATAACCCTGGAGCACTACCGGGGTGTCGTCCGAAGCATCCTTGGCGGCGGCAACGGTAGTGACTGCCTGGGCCCCGGGGCCGGTATAGCCGGTGGCCAGGGCAGCGGTGCTGAACAGCGGGGCGAGCAAGAGGACGAGGTAACGGGTTTTCATGGCAGTGATCCATTCTGGGTTTCGATGCAGACAAGGTTAACCACCCAGGCTGAATTGAAACTTAATCGGCGCCCTGGCCTTTTCACTCGCAAGAAAAAGCCCGGCCAAGGCCGGGCTCGATCGCAGCAGGTGCGGTTACTCGTGGTACTGCGCCGACAGCTCGTGCACTGCCCGCAAGAAGGCGCCGGCGTGTTCCGGGTTCACTTCCGGCGTGATGCCATGGCCCAGGTTGAACACGTGGCCGCTGCCCTTGCCGTAGCTGGCGAGGATGCGCGCGACTTCAGCGCGGATCGCCTCCGGGTTGGCGTAGAGCACGGTAGGGTCCATGTTGCCTTGCAGCGACACCTTGGCACCGACCCGGCGCCGGGCTTCGCCGATATCGCAGGTCCAGTCCAGGCCCAGGCTGTCCGCGCCGGCATCGGCAATGCTTTCCAGCCACAGGCCGCCGCCCTTGGTGAACAGGATCACCGGCACCTTGCGTCCTTCATGCTCGCGGATCAGGCCGCTGACGATCTTGCGCATGTAGGCCAGGGAGAACTCCTGGTAGGCCGCTGCCGAGAGGCTGCCACCCCAGCTGTCGAAGATCTGCACCGCCTGGGCGCCGGCCTTGATCTGGCCGTTGAGGTAGGCGGTGACCGACTGCGCCAGCTTGTCCAGCAGCAGGTGCATGGCTTGTGGGTTGTCGTAGAGCATGGCCTTGGACTTGCGGAAGTCCTTGGACGAACCGCCCTCGACCATGTAGGTCGCCAGGGTCCAGGGGCTGCCGGAGAAACCGATCAGCGGTACACGGCCGTTGAGTTCGCGGCGGATGGTGCTGACCGCGTCCATCACGTAACCCAGGTCCTTGTGCGGATCGGGGATCGGCAAGGCCTCGATGTCGGCCAGGGTGCTGACCACTTTCTTGAAGCGCGGACCTTCACCGGTCTCGAAGTACAGGCCTTGGCCCATGGCATCGGGGATGGTCAGGATGTCGGAGAAGAGGATCGCCGCATCCAGCTGTGGATAACGGTCCAGGGGCTGCAGGGTGACTTCGCAGGCGAACGCAGGATTCATGCACAGGCTCATGAAGTCGCCGGCGTTGGCGCGGCTGGCGCGGTATTCAGGCAGGTAGCGCCCGGCCTGACGCATCATCCACACCGGGGTGACGTCTACGGGTTGCTTGAGCAGGGCACGGAGGAAACGGTCGTTCTTCAGGGCAGTCATGTCGGCATCCGGAAAAAAAGTGGGGGCATTTTCTCAGAGCGCGACATAAAAGGCACGGCACGAGCCGTGCCTTTTATCTATAGGGGCAATTTGTCACATACAAGCAGCACCAAGTTTCAAGCTGCAAGCCGCAAGCGCCGTGGCCTTGAGCTTGCAGCTGATAGCTTGATGCTTGCCGCTGGCGCCGTCAGACGCCCAGGTAGTCGAGGATGCCTTCGGCGGCGTTACGCCCTTCGAAGATCGCCGTCACCACCAGGTCGGAACCGCGCACCATGTCGCCACCGGCGAAGATCTTCGGGTTGCTGGTCTGGTGCTTGTACTGGCCCTGCTCCGGCGCGACCACGCGGCCCTGGCTGTCGGTCTGGATCTGGAACTGCTCGAACCAGGGCGCCGGACTCGGGCGGAAACCGAAGGCGATGACCACGGCATCGGCCGGAATGATCTCCTCGGAACCCGGGATCGGCTCGGGGCTACGACGACCACGGGCGTCCGGTTCGCCGAGACGGGTCTCGACCACCTTCACGCCTTCGACCTTGTCTTCGCCGACGATGGCGATGGGTTGGCGGTTGTAGAGGAACTTCACGCCCTCTTCCTTGGCGTTCTTCACCTCTTTGCGCGAGCCGGGCATGTTGGCCTCGTCACGGCGATAGGCGCAGGTCACCGACTTGGCACCCTGGCGGATGGAGGTGCGGTTGCAGTCCATCGCGGTGTCGCCACCGCCGAGCACCACGACCTTCTTGCCCTTCATGTCGACGAAGTCTTCCGGCGACTTCTCGAAGCCCAGGTTACGGTTGACGTTGGCCACCAGGAAATCCAGCGCGTCATACACCCCCGGCAGGTCCTCGCCGGCAAAACCACCCTTCATGTAGGTATAGGTGCCCATGCCCATGAACACTGCATCGAACTCGGCGAGCAGTTGCTCCATGGTCACGTCCTTGCCCACCTCGGTGTTGAGGCGGAACTCGATACCCATGCCACTGAAGACCTCGCGCCGATTGCTCAGCACGGTCTTCTCCAGCTTGAACTCGGGGATACCGAAGGTCAGCAAGCCACCGATCTCCGGGTTCCTGTCGAACACCACCGGGGTTACGCCGCCACGCACCAGCACGTCGGCGCAGCCCAGGCCCGCCGGGCCGGCACCGATGATCGCCACGCGCTTGCCGGTGGGCTTGACCTTGGACATGTCCGGGCGCCAACCCATGGCGAAGGCGGTGTCGGTGATGTACTTCTCCACCGAGCCGATCGTTACCGCGCCGAAGCCGTCATTGAGGGTGCAGGCACCTTCGCACAGGCGGTCCTGCGGGCATACGCGGCCGCAGACTTCCGGCAGGGTGTTGGTCTGGTGCGACAGCTCGGCGGCGGCCAGGATGTTGCCCTCGGCCACCAGCTTGAGCCAGTTGGGAATGAAGTTGTGCACCGGGCACTTCCATTCGCAATACGGATTACCGCAACCCAGGCAGCGATGGGCCTGCTCGACCGATTGCTGGGGTTTGAAGGGCTCGTAGATTTCCACGAACTCTTTCTTGCGCTGACGCAACAGTTTCTTCTTCGGATCCTTGCGCCCGACATCGATGAACTGGAAGTCGTTATTCAGACGTTCAGCCATTTTTCAAAACCTCTTAACAGCAGCTGCAAGCTATAAGCTGCAAGCCGCAAGACGATCACTTGAGCCGGGCAAACCTCGAACTGCTTCGCTTGCAGCCTGAGGCTTGCCACTTGCTGCTGCTTTTATTGCGGGTTGGCCCGGGTGCTGGAGAGCAGGTTCTTCAGGTTCGCCGCCTTCGGCTTGACCAGCCAGAAGCGCCGTACGTAGTCGTCCAGGTTTTCCCAGAGCTCGCGGCCCCATTCGCTACCGGTTTCTTCGACGTACTCGCCCAGCACGCGTTGCAGATGGCTGCGGTACGCCTCCATCGCCTCGCCGGTGATCCGCTGGATCTCCACCAGTTCATGGTTCAGCTTGTCGACGAAGCTGTTGTCCTGGTCGAGCACGTAGGCGAAACCACCGGTCATGCCTGAGCCGAAGTTGTAGCCGGTCTTGCCCAGCACGCAGACAAAGCCACCGGTCATGTATTCGCAGCAGTGATCGCCGGTGCCTTCCACCACGGTGTGGGCACCGGAGTTGCGCACGGCGAAACGCTCGCCCGCTGTGCCGGCGGCGAACAGCTTGCCGCCCGTGGCGCCGTAGAGGCAGGTATTGCCGACGATCGCACTGTCCTGGGTCTTGTAGGCGCTGCCCTTGGGCGGAACGATCACCAGCTTGCCGCCGGTCATGCCCTTGCCCACGTAGTCGTTGGCGTCGCCTTCCAGGTAGAGGTTCAGGCCACCGGCGTTCCACACGCCGAAGCTCTGGCCCGCAGTGCCCTTGAAGCGGAAAGTGATCGGCGCCTGGGCCATGCCCTGGTTGCCGTGGACCTTGGCGATCTCGCCGGAAATCCGCGCGCCGATGGAGCGGTCGCAGTTGCAGATATCCAGTTCGAACTCGGCACCGCTCTTGTCGTTGATGGCCGCACGCGCCATCTCGACCATCTTCTCGGCCAACAGGCCCTGGTCGAACGGCGGGTTGCGGTCCACCTGGCAGAACTGTGGCTTGTCCGCCGGAATGTGGTCGCTGCCCAGCAATGGGGTCAGGTCCAGGTGCTGCTGCTTGGCGGTCTGGCCTTCGAGTACCTGGAGCAGGTCGGTACGACCGATCAGCTCCTGCAACGAACGCACGCCCAGTTTGGCCAGCCACTCACGGGTTTCCTCGGCCACGTAGGTGAAGAAGTTCACCACCATGTCGACGGTACCGATGTAGTGGTCCTTGCGCAGCTTGTCGTTCTGGGTGGCGACGCCGGTGGCGCAGTTGTTCAGGTGGCAGATGCGCAGGTACTTGCAACCCAGGGCGATCATCGGCGCGGTACCGAAGCCGAAGCTCTCGGCGCCGAGGATGGCCGCCTTGATCACGTCCAGGCCGGTCTTCAGGCCGCCGTCGGTCTGTACCCGGACCTTGCCGCGCAGGTCATTGCCGCGCAGGGTCTGGTGGGTCTCGGCCAGGCCCAGTTCCCATGGGGCGCCGGCGTACTTGATCGAGGTCAGCGGCGAAGCACCGGTACCGCCGTCGTAGCCGGAGATGGTGATCAGGTCGGCATAGGCCTTGGCCACGCCAGCGGCGATGGTGCCGACCCCGGCCTCGGCCACCAGCTTCACCGAAACCAGTGCCTGGGGGTTGACCTGCTTGAGGTCGAAAATCAGCTGCGACAGGTCTTCGATGGAGTAGATGTCGTGGTGCGGTGGCGGCGAGATCAGGGTCACACCCGGAACCGCGTAGCGCAGCTTGGCGATCAGGCCATTGACCTTGCCGCCGGGCAACTGGCCGCCTTCGCCGGGCTTGGCGCCCTGGGCCACCTTGATCTGCAGCACTTCGGCGTTGACCAGGTACTCCGGGGTCACGCCAAAGCGGCCGGTAGCCACCTGCTTGATCTTCGAACTCTTGAAGGTGCCGTAGCGGGCCGGGTCTTCACCGCCCTCGCCGGAGTTGGAGCGCGCGCCCAGGCGGTTCATCGCCTCGGCCAGGGCCTCGTGGGCCTCCGGCGACAGCGCACCGAGGGAGATGCCCGCGGAGTCGAAACGTTTGAGGATCGCTTCCAGGGGCTCGACTTCGCCCAGGTCCAGCGGCTGCTCCAGGGTCTTGACCTGGAACAGGTCGCGGATCATCGACACCGGGCGGTTGTCCACCAGCGCGGTGTATTCCTTGAACTTGGCGTAGTCGCCCTGCTGTACGGCTGCTTGCAGGGTGTTGACCACATCCGGGTTGTAGGCGTGGTACTCGCCGCCATGGACGAACTTCAGCAGGCCGCCTTGCTGGATCGGCTTGCGCGGGCTCCAGGCTTCGGCTGCCAGGGCCTTCTGCTCGGCCTCGATATCGACGAAACGCGCCCCCTTGATCCGGCTCGGCACGCCACGAAAGCTCAGGTTGCAGACTTCCTCGGACAGGCCAATGGCCTCGAACAACTGCGCACCACGGTAGGACGTAATGGTGGAGATGCCCATCTTCGACAGGATCTTGAGCAGGCCCTTGGTGATGCCCTTGCGGTAGTTCTTGAACACCTCATAGAGGTCGCCCAGCACTTCACCGGTGCGAATCAGGTCACCCAGCACTTCGTAGGCCAGGAACGGATAAACGGCGGAAGCACCAAAGCCGACCAGTACGGCGAAGTGATGCGGATCGCGGGCGGTGGCGGTTTCCACCAGGATGTTGGAGTCGCAGCGCAAGCCCTTTTCGGTCAGGCGATGGTGTACCGCACCGGTGGCCAGGGAGGCGTGGATCGGCAACTTGCCCGGGGCGATATGACGGTCACTGAGCACTACCTGAGTCCGACCGGAGCGCACGGCTTCCTCAGCCTGGTCGGCGACGTTGCGGATGGCCGCTTCGAGGCCGACGCTCTCGTCGTAGTTGAGATCGATGATCGCCCGCTCGAAGCCTGGACGATCGAGGTTCATCAGCGAGCGCCACTTGGCCGGGGAAATGATCGGCGAGCTGAGGATCACCCGCGAGGCATGCTCCGGCGACTCCTGGAAGATATTGCGCTCGGCACCGAGGCAGATCTCCAGGGACATGACGATGGCTTCGCGCAGCGGGTCGATCGGCGGGTTGGTGACCTGGGCGAACTGCTGGCGGAAGTAGTCGTAGGGGGTGCGCACGCGCTGGGACAGCACGGCCATTGGCGTGTCGTCGCCCATGGAGCCCACTGCCTCGTAGCCCTGCTCGCCCAATGGACGCAGCACCTGGTCACGCTCTTCGAAGGTGACCTGGTACATCTTCATGTACTGCTTGAGCTGATCGACGTCGTAGAAGGCCGAACCGTGGTCGTTGTCTTCCATGGTGGCCTGGATGCGCAGGGCATTCTTGCGCAGCCATTGCTTGTAGGGATGACGGGACTTGAGGCGGTTGTCGATGGCGTCGGTGTCGAGGATCTGCCCGGTCTCGGTGTCCACGGCGAAGATCTGGCCCGGGCCGACCCGGCCCTTGGCGATCACGTCCTCGGGCTGGTAGTTCCAGACGCCGATTTCCGAGGCCAGGGTGATGAAGCCGTTCTTGGTGGTGACCCAGCGCGCCGGGCGCAGGCCGTTGCGGTCCAGCAGGCAGACCGCGTAGCGACCGTCGGTCATGACCACGCCGGCCGGACCGTCCCAGGGCTCCATGTGCATGGAGTTGTACTCGTAGAACGCACGCAGGTCGGCGTCCATGGTCTCGACGTTCTGCCAGGCCGGCGGAATGATCATGCGCACGCCGCGGAACAGGTCGATGCCACCGGTGACCATCAGCTCGAGCATGTTGTCCATGCTCGAGGAGTCGGAACCCACGCGGTTGACCAACGGGCCCAGCTCTTCCAGGTCGGGAATCAGGTCGTTGGCGAACTTGGTACGACGAGCCACCGCCCAGTTGCGGTTACCGGTGATGGTGTTGATCTCGCCGTTGTGGGCAAGGAAGCGGAAGGGTTGGGCCAGCGGCCACTTCGGCAGGGTGTTGGTGGAGAAGCGCTGGTGGAACACGCAGATCGCGGTCTGCAGGCGCTCGTCACCCAGGTCCGGATAGAAGGCGGCGAGGTCCGCCGGCATCATCAGGCCCTTATAGATGATGGTCTTGTGGGAAAAGCTGCAGATGTAGTGGTCGGTATCGGCGGCGTTGGCCACCGAGGAACGACGGCGGGAGCTGAACAGCTTGATGGCGAAGTCCTGGTCGTTCAGGCCTTCACCGCCAATGAATACCTGCTCGATCTGTGGCAGGCGCTCCAGGGCCAGGCGCCCGAGCACGCTGGTGTCGATCGGCACCTTGCGCCAGCCCACCAGTTGCAGGCCGGCGGCCAGGATCTCGCGGTTCATGTTTTCCCGCGCGGCTTCGGCCTTGGCCGGATCCTGGTTGAAGAACACCATGCCCACGGCGTACTGCTTGGGCAGGTCGGTCCCGAAATGCTCCTTGGCGACGGCGCGCAGGAACAGATCGGGTTTTTGTATCAGCAGACCGCAACCGTCGCCGGTCTTGCCATCCGCATTGATCCCACCGCGGTGGGTCATACAGGTCAGGGCCTCGATGGCCGTTTTCAACAGGGTATGACTGGGTTCGCCCTGCATATGGGCGATCAGGCCGAAACCACAGTTATCCTTAAATTCATCGGGTTGGTACAGACCTGCTTTCATAGACACTTTCTCACCAGGCTGCCTCTTATCGAGGCAAATTTCTTTTCAATTCAACCTGTTACCTTCCACGTCGAACGTACGCCGACTTTGCAGGGGCAAAAGGGAGGTCATTGTACACACCGACACATAGCCCCACAAATTTGGCGACGATTTGTCGCAAATTCGTGTCGCATTTATGAACGTTTTAAAGCGATACGCTGTGCTAGTCAAAAAGTTTTGTCTTTGACTGCAGCGACTCAAAAACTACTGTGACGCAGACACCACAAGGCACGCGGCCTGTAGGGCAGCATGCCGATGCGGAAATTTGAGGTTGCCTGGAGAGGCGGCCTGGGTAAGGCCGCCGAATCTTCAGCGGGCTGTTGCGAGTTCTTGTTGAACGCTGGCGACAGTGCGAGGCCAAGGTTTACCAGCCTGAACCTTCGCTGGCAAGGATTTGATAGCGCTGACCGCTGCATCGCGGCTTGCGAAGTTGCCGTAGGTGATCACATACAGCGGCTTGCCGTTGAGGACTTTCTTGAAGTAGCGGTATTCGCCGCCCTGTTCCTTGACGAAACTCTGCGCGGTGGCTTCCGAGCTGGTCCCCAGGATCTGCACCACATAGTTACCGGGTGCCTGGCCGGCGTACCAACTGCCACCGGTGGCGGCCTTGGCTACGGTCAGCGGCTTCTCAGCGGGCTTGGGCGCCGGAGCAGGCTTGGCGGCCACAGGCTTCTCCACAGGCTTGGGCGCTGGGGCTGGCTTGGCGGCGGCCACCTGGGTCGGTGCTGGAGCTGGAGCAGGGGCCGGAGTAGGACGTGGCGCCGGAGTGGCGGCCGGGCCAGCCGGTACGCCAGCCGGTGGTGCAGTCGTCGTTACCGTTGGTGGAACGGCGCTCGAACCCGGCACAGGCACCCCATCGTCGCCTTCGGTGATACCACCTGCGGCTTCGGCCAGAGGCCCACGCATCACCGGTTGCGACTGGCCGACCAGCGGCAGTGGCATCGGTTGCGACGAACCGGCGAACTCTACAGCCGGGCCGCCATTGGCATTGGGCGCCTGCCCCAGCGGCAGTTGCGCCTGCTCGTTGGCCGGCGTGCCGGTTGCAGGCGCCTTGCCGCGCCCAGGCATCAGCCAGGCTGCCGCCACGGCCACAACCACTACCGCGGAAATGGCCAATACGTGTTTCTTAGGCATGTTGAACCCCATACTTGGACGCTTTACCGCAGAGCGGCTGGCGATCATGGCTTCGATCATTGCATCCCTGGCGACCTGGTTGATGTTGCCCGGCCAGCCATCGGAGCTTTCGTGAATATCACTGATCTGATCTGCGGAAAAAAGTTCGATGCCTTGCCCCGCGCCCTCGAGACGCTGGGCCAGGTATTCCCGGGTCTCTTCTTCGGTATAGGGCTGCAGTTCAATGACGTGGAATCGCTCCTCATCGGTACTGAACTGGTCCAGCACCGCAATCAGCGACGACTCGCCGAACAGGAAGACATGGGGACGCCCTTCAGGTGCGCCCGCTGCCAGGGCCAGCAGGGCCTCTAGGGCAGACTCGTCAAGTTGCTCGGCATCATCGACCAGCAGGTAGACTTCCTGCCCCGTCAGGGCGAGCTGCACCACCTGGGCCAGGATCGCTCCGATCTCGGCCTGGGCCACATTCAGTGCCTGCGCCACCTGGCGCAATACACCAGCGGCATCGCCAGCGCCACGGGCGGAAACCACCACGCTCTGTACCGATTGCTTGTTGGTGCTGGCGACCAAGGCCTGGCGCAGCAAGGTCTTGCCGCTACCCTGGGGCCCCGTGACCACCAGTAGCAACTGGCTGTAGCGAGCCAGGTGATGCAATTGCCCCAATACGGGCTTGCGCTGGGCAGGAAAGAATTTGAAGCCGGGAACCCGGGGAGCGAAAGGGTCGTGGCTCAACTGGTAATGGCCGAGGAACGCCTCGTCCGCGTGCAAACTAGTCATTGGATCTTATCAACCTTTAAGCTGAGCCAGGACGCGGTAGTCCGCCCCCAGCGTGGCCTGTAAAACCTCTTTCGGATAGTCGTCGGTGACTACGGCTTCGCCCATTCGGCGCAGCAATACCAGACGCAAACGACCGTCGATCACTTTTTTATCAATTGCCATGTGCTCGAGAAAATCCGCCTCGGTCATCTCCTCGGGCGGAATCACCGGCAAGCCTGCCCGCTGGAACAGGGCAATGCCACGGTCACGCTCCTGGCTGGTGATCCAGCCCAGGCGCGCGGACATTTCCAGGGCCATTACGGTGCCCGCAGCCACCGCCTCGCCATGCAGCCACACGCCATAGCCCATATGGGTCTCGATGGCATGGCCGAAGGTGTGGCCGAGATTGAGGGTGGCCCGCACCCCCGATTCACGCTCATCAGCCCCGACCACGGCGGCCTTGGCTGCGCAGGAGCGCTCGATGGCGTAGGTCAGGGCTTGCTGGTCCAGGGCTCGCAGGCGATCGACATTCTCTTCCAGCCAACCCAGGAATGGCTCGTCGCAGATCAGGCCGTACTTGATGACCTCCGCCAACCCCGCCGACAACTCGCGGCCCGGCAGGGTCTTGAGGCTGGCGGTGTCGATCAGCACCACGTTCGGCTGGTAGAAGGCCCCCACCATGTTCTTGCCCAACGGGTGGTTGATTCCGGTCTTGCCTCCCACCGAGGAGTCCACCTGGGACAACAAGGTGGTGGGAATCTGGATGAAGTCGACGCCACGCTGGTAGCAGGCAGCGGCGAAGCCGGCCATGTCACCGATTACCCCGCCCCCCAGGGCGATGATCGTGGTACGGCGGTCATGGCGGGCGGTCAGCAGACCGTCGAATATCAGCTGCAGGGTTTCCCAGTTCTTGTAGGCCTCGCCATCGGGCAAGACCACCGAGATCACTGCGAACTGCGCCAGGGTGCGAGTCAAACGCTCAAGGTAGAGGGGCGCGACGGTCTCATTGGAAATGATCGCCACTTGTCGACCGGCGATATGCGGCACCAGGAGTTCTGGCCGGTCCAACAGTCCTTCACCAATATGAATCGGGTAGCTGCGCTCGCCTAGGTCGACCTTAAGTGTCTGCATGTGTCCCCACGAAGATGGAAGCAGGCATCCTGCCTTTTATTGACGATGGGCCTCGTCTGTTCATCTGACGCAGCCCGATAGCTCTGCGCCACACTTTGAGGGCCTGGCGCGACGCCGAGAATAGCGTATTTCACCCGGTGTATTAACGGGGTGGCAGCTGCTGCAGACGCTCCAGGATGTCCAGCACCACCAATCGCGGTGGCCGCTCATCGGTTTCCACCACCAGGTCGGCGATTTCCCGATAAAGCGGATCACGGATTTCCAGCAGGTCGCGCAGTGTCTTGGCCGGATCAGCCGTTCGCAGCAGGGGACGATTGCGGTCCCTGGAAGTGCGCCCCACCTGTTGCTCCACCGAGGCATGCAGATAGACCACGCGCCCTCCAGCGAACAGCGCCCGACGGTTGGCTTCGCGCATCACGGCGCCACCACCGGTGGCCAGGACGACCCCATCATTGCCGCACAGCTCAGCGATCATCGCCTGCTCACGGTCACGAAAACCCGGCTCGCCTTCCTTATCGAAGATCCACGGGATGTTCGCACCTGTGCGCAGTTCAATTTCCTTATCGGAATCTTTGAATGGCAGGCGCAGCTCTTTGGCCAGCAAGCGGCCGATGGTGCTTTTTCCAGCCCCCATGGGCCCAACAAGTATCAAATTTCGCACAGAATCAACGACTCGCAGCAATCGCCTGGTTGTTCATGATACGCGGAGTGAGAAATACCAGCAGCTCGGATTTTTTCTCCGACACCACGTCACGCCGGAAAAAGCGGCCAAGATACGGTACATCGCCCAAAAATGGCACCTTATCTACAACCTTGCTTTGCGCATTGGAGAAAACACCGCCAATGACGATCGTCTGCCCGTCGCTGACCAGCACCTTGGCATTGACCTCGTTTTTCCTGATGGGTGGTACTTCCTGGACCTTATTCAGGTAGTCCGGCTCATCCTTGGTGACCTTGACCTCCATGACCACCTGATCGTCCGGGGTAATCTGCGGGGTGACCTCCAGAGACAGCGAGGCCTCCTTGAACGATACCGAGGTGGCACCGCTGGAGCTGGCCTCCTGATAGGGAATCTCGGTGCCCTTGAGAATCCTTGCTGTCTCCTTGTCGGAGGTCACCACCTTGGGCTGGGAAACGATCTCACCGTTGCCACTCTTCTCCATGGCCGTCAGCTCCAAATCCAGAAGGACGTTATCGGTGATATAGGCAATCCCCAGGCCCGAGTTACTGGTGACGACCCCCAGGTCGACAAAAGGCGCGAGGGTGCCACTACTGCCTGGCGCACCGATGGCCGTCGAGCCACTGGGACGGCCCTGGACTCCGGACAGGTTCCAACGCCCGCTCTTCTGCACCGATCCTCCCCAGCGCACACCCAGGCCCTTGTCATAATCGACGTTGACCTCGACGATCCGCGCTTCGATCATCACTTGGCGCACCGGAATATCAAGCTGCCTGACAATCCGCCGCAGCTCATCGAGACGCTCCTGGTTCTGGTAGGCAATGATGTTGTTGGTCCGCTCATCGACACTGATGGAACCGCGCTCGCCGATGCGCTCCTCTGCCCCCATTACAGACTGGAACAGCCTGGCAATATCCGCGGCCTTGGCGTAGTTCACCTGTAACAGCTCCCGGCGCAAAGGCGCCAGGTCCTCCAGTTGCTTCTGCGACTCCAGCTCCTGGAGCTCCCGGGCCGCGATCTCCTCCGCTGGCGCAACCAGCAGCACATTGCCAATCCGCCGCTGGTCCAGGCCTTTGGTTTTGAGCACCAGGTCCAGCGCCTGGTCCCAGGGCACGCCCTTCAGGCGCAAGGTGATGCTGCCCTGCACGGTGTCGCTGGCCACCAGGTTCAGACCGGTGAAATCGGCAATCAGTTGCAGGACCGAGCGTACTTCGATGTCCTGGAAATTCAGCGAGAGCTTTTCGCCATGGTAGACCGCACCCCCTTCCCCAGACATGGCACCTGCCGGCAAAGCCCAGAACACCAACCACAGCCATAGACCCCAGACTGGAACAATCCTGTTCATTTCCCCGATCTCACTAAGAGTGTTTTTTCAACAGCAGCGTCCGTGATCGCTCCAGCCAGCCCCCCAGACCGTCGGCAACCACCTCCAGCACATCCACCTGCAGGTCGCCGATGGCAATGATCCGCCCCTGGTCGCGCCCCAGGTAATCGCCGACCTGCAATCGATAAACGACTCCCGCACCGCGCAGCAGGACGAAGTTCCCGGCAACACCGGACAAAGTCCCGACCATCTGCAACTGCTCGATGTCCAGCTGTTCAAGCGGATGCAAGACCCGACCCGGCTCAGACCGACGGGCCCCGATCAGCCGTTGGCTGGCGAGCAGGTCGTCGGATAGCGGCTGGAATGGGTCGCGCAATGCACCCGCGCCATAGGCAAGCACCGGGAATGAACGAAGAGGTGGAACAGAATCGACCGCGGCAGGTGCTTGTCGACGCATTTCATCCAGATAAGCATCCAGATCGGCGAAGCCCGCAGCGCCCTCACACCCCCAAAGACACAGGCAAAATCCACCCAGTAACCAGTGCCCACCGTTCATGGGTGCGAGTCCTGTTTTGCAAGCCTGTAGATCCGCGCCTCGACATTCATGCGCAGGCGCACGGGTTCATGACCCTCCACGGGACTGATACGAAGATCATGCAGAGTGACCATACGCGGTAGCCCCGCCAGGCCAGCAGCGAATGTCGCCAGTTCGTGATAACCGCCCACCACGGATATCTGGATTGGCAGCTGGACATGGAACTGCCGGGGCACCCCCGGCCGCAGGCTGATCGCTTCGAACACCAGGCCTGCATCCTGTCCCAGGCGACTGATGTCCTCCAGCAGTCCCGGGATCTCGGCCCCCTGGAAAAACTGCTCCAGTGCCCGATCCAGGTTTTCCCGTACAAGCGCCACCTGCTCTCGCCAAGAATCCAGGCTGCCAGCCTGGCGAAACTTGCCAGCAATCCGCGCCTTGAGACGAACATGTTCCTGGCGCATTTGCTTCCACTGCTCCTGCCCCACCCCCAGATAGAAAACCTGGCCCACCGCCAGGACCAGGCACATCAACAAGATCAGCAGTACCCCCTTGAGCGCTTCGGGCCAAGCGCCGGGGTTACCCAGGTCCAACGTTCGCCAATCGAAGCCGCCTGCCTGGATCGCCCCAAGCCAGTGATTCATGGCCCAAGCTCCATCACTGGAACTTGCTGCACATTCAGTCGAAACAGATTGCTCGGCTGACGCCCCATCTGCGCGACATTCTTCACCTCAGTCAGCGCCGGTGCGGCAAATCCATCGCTGGCTTGCAGATTGCGCAACAGTTCGGAGATCCGATCATTGGCCCGCGCGACACCACTGATACCCAGGCTCTCGCCCTGCTGATCGATTTCGGTCAGGTAAGCACCTTCGGGCAAGCTGCGGGCCAACTGCTCGAAGACCCGCACGCCAGAGGCACGACTGCCCTGCAACTCCTCGACAACCCTGAAGCGCTCAAGCAACTGCTGGTGTTGCAGTTTGAGCGCCTCGACATCGGCAATCCGCTGGTCCAGCAGGGTCGAGGCCTGCTCCAGGTATTGATTACGCAGGTGCAATCGCTCGATCGCCCGGGCGATATAGGCATCCGCCAGCAAGACCACCCCACCACCCAGCATCACCGTCACGGCCAGAGCCCCGAGAAAACGCCGACGCCGCAGCTCCCTGGCAGCCTCGCGCCAGGGCAAGAGGTTGATCCGGGCCATCAGTACAGCCCTCTCAAGGCTAGGCCGCAGGCAAGCAACAAACCCGGTGCCTGGTCAGCGAGTTGCTGGCTGTCCAGCCGGTGGCTGACCGACATATTGCGAACAGGATCGGCAATCGCCGTGGCAACCCCCGAGCACTGCTCCACAGCCCGGGCCAGGCCATCCAGGGCACTGGCCGTACCAGCCAACAACAGCAAGTCCAGGGGCTGCTGCTGCGCTGAAGCGGAAAATTGCTGCAGGGCAAGGACCACCTGCTCCTGCACCTGCAACCCGAACGGTTGCAACACGTCCTCATTGCAGCCTTGGGGCAAGCAGCCCTTGCGCTGCGCCAGCAATGCCTCGTCCAGGGTCAGGCCATGGTGTCGACCAAGGGCCTCCATCAACTGGCGGCTGCCAAACAGCTGCTCTCGGCCATAAATGACCCGTTGCCCACGCATCACGCTGAACGTACTGATGTCCGCCCCCAGATCCAGCAAGGCCAGGGAGGCTTGCGGCAACGCCCTGGCGATCGTTAGCGCCAAACCTCGCTCCAGGGCCAGAGGCTCGCTGTCCACCACCCGGGCACGCAGGCCTGCCAGAGCCAGCACCGCCTCCAGGGACTCGACCTGCTCGTTGCGACAAGCCACCAGCAGCACCTGAACCCGTCGGGAGTTTCCCGGCACCGGCCCTTGCACCTCGAAATCGAGCGCAACGTCCTCCAGGGCATAAGGAATGTACTGGCTCGCTTCCAGGGCAATCTGGTTCTCCAGCTCTTCGTCGGAGAGCCCCGCCGGCACTTCTATCAGCTTGCTGATCAGCGCCTCCCCCGGCACCGCCACTACGCTGTCCCGAAGGCGACTGCCACTGCCGCTCCAGGCCCTGAGCAAGGCCATGCCCAAGGCCTCGGGATCAACGATTTGCCGGCCTTGCACCACGCCAGGCAATAGAGGCTCTCGGGCAAAGGCCTCGACCCGGTAACCTGCCCCCTGGCGACTCAAGGCTAGAACCGTGATGGCAGTCGCATTGATATCGATCCCTAACAGGGAACTCGACTTTTTCCTGAAGAGTCCAAGCACGGCCAATTCCCTATGACTATCCGTAACTTACGGATTCCCTGAGCGACGTTGTGTCCATGCGTCGAGTCTTGACAGACGGGCAAATGACGATCCCGGAGGAAAATGCTTATAATGCCCGCGTTTTTTTCCGCGTTTACCCGCTGCGTGGGTCGGTCCTGATCATCATGAATACCCCGACGCCTAATTCATTCCTTTCTCTGGAAATCCAAAAGCCTTGATTCGTCTGCTGAAGTTTTTCGGGTGGTCCATCGTAGCGGCGTTCTGCGGGCTGCTCCTCGCCCTCTCCGGCGCGTTTCTCTATCTTAGTCCTGGCTTGCCGTCGGTAGAGGCCCTGCGAACCATCCAGTTGCAAATCCCCCTGCGGGTGTACAGCAGCGACGGAAAATTGATCGCAGAATTTGGCGAGATGCGACGTAATCCCATACGTTTCGCCGAAATTCCCCCGAACTTCATCAATGCGTTACTAAGTGCTGAAGACGATAACTTCGCCAACCACTACGGCGTCGACCCCAGCAGCCTCATGCGGGCGGCCACTCAACTGGTCAAGAGCGGGCACATCCAGTCCGGCGGCAGCACCATCACCATGCAGGTGGCCAAGAACTTCTTCCTCACCAGCGAGCGCAGCTTCTCGCGCAAGGCGACGGAGATCCTCCTGGCCCTGCAGATCGAGCGCCAGTTGACCAAGGACGAGATCCTCGAGTTGTATGTCAACAAGATCTACCTGGGTAACCGTGCCTACGGGATCGAGGCAGCGGCACAGGTGTACTACGGCAAATCCATCCGCGATGTGAGCCTGGCGCAGATGGCGATGATCGCCGGGCTGCCCAAGGCCCCTTCGCGCTTCAACCCCCTGGCCAACCCGGCGCGTAGCAAGGAGCGTCGCGACTGGATCCTGGGGCGCATGTACAAGCTGGGCAAGATCACCGAGGCGGCCTACACCGAGGCGGTCAACGAACCCCTCAATGCCAGCTATCACGTACCGACTCCGGAAGTGAGCGCACCGTACATCGCCGAGATGGCCCGCGCCGAGATGGTCGGCCGCTATGGCAGCGACGCCTACACCGAAGGTTTCCGGGTGACCACCACGGTTCCCAGCGACCTGCAGGAAATGGCCAATACCGCGGTCCATGAAGGGCTGATGACCTACGACCAGCGCCACGGCTATCGCGGCCCGGAATCGCGCCTGCCCGGCAAGACCCAGGCAGCCTGGGCCAACGAGCTGACCAAACAGCGGACCATCAGCGGGCTGGAGCCGGCGATCGTCACCCAGGTCGAGAAGAATGGCATTGAGGTACTGACCCGCAACGGCCAGGAACATGTGGCCTGGGAAAGCATGAAATGGGCCCGCCCGTTCCTCAACACCAACAGCATGGGCCCCTCGCCTCGCCAACCTGCGGACGTGACCCAGGTCGGCGACCTGGTACGCGTACAGCGCCAGGCAGACAATTCCCTGAAGTTCAGCCAGATCCCGGTCGCCCAGGGCGCCCTGGTGACCCTGGACCCACAGAACGGCGCCATCCGCGCACTGGTCGGCGGCTTCGCCTTCGAGCAGAGCAACTACAACCGCGCGACGCAAGCCAAGCGCCAGCCCGGCTCGAGCTTCAAGCCATTCGTCTACAGTGCCGCCCTGGACAATGGCTACACCCCGGCCAGCCTGGTGAACGACGCCCCGATCGTGTTCGTCGACGAATACCTGGACAAGGTCTGGCGACCGAAGAACGACAACAACACGTTCCTGGGTCCGATTCGCATGCGTGAGGCGCTGTACAAATCACGCAACCTGGTATCGATCCGCCTGCTGCAAAGCATGGGGGTCGACCGCACCATCGATTACATCAGCAAGTTCGGCTTCAACAAGCAGGACCTGCCGCGCAACCTGTCCCTGGCCCTGGGCACAGCGACCCTGACGCCGATCGAGATCGCCACCGGCTGGAGCACCTTTGCCAACGGCGGCTACAAGATCACCCCCTACATCATCGACAAGATCGAAAGCCGTAACAGTGAGCTGTTGTTCAGCGCCAACCCGCCCAGCGCCCCCACTGGCGATACTGCCAGCAGTGGTATCGCTGCGCCGGAGAACGGCTTCACGATCAACACCGCGACCGGCGAAACGCCAGTCCAGCCAGCCGCCCAGGCGCCGGTGACTGCAGAACGGATTATCGATGGGCGCACGACCTACATCCTCAACAGCATGCTCGAGGACGTGATCAAGCTGGGTACCGGCCGCCGCGCGCTGGCCCTGGGCCGCTCGGACCTGGCCGGCAAGACAGGTACGACCAACGACTCCAAGGACGCCTGGTTCTCCGGCTACAACGCCGACTACGTCACCACGGTATGGACCGGCTTCGACCAACCGGAAAGCCTGGGGCGCCGCGAGTATGGCGGCACCGTGGCCCTGCCGATCTGGATGAACTTCATGGGCGCCGCCCTCAAGGGCAAGCCACCCCACACCCAACCCGAGCCGGAAGGCATCCTCAGCCTGCGTGTCGACCCGGTCAGCGGCCGCGCCGCTACCCCGGGGACGCCAAACGCCTACTTCGAGCTGTTCAAGAGCGAAGACACCCCACCCTCGGTCAATGAGCTGGGCAATGGCATGGCCCCTGGCAGCCCACTACCGGCAGACGAGGCCGCTCCGATCGACCTGTTCTAGAACAGCAGCGCAAGCTACGCGCTTCAAGCGACAAGGAACCCTTGCCGCTTGAAGCTTGAAACTTCTCCATAAAAAAACCCGGCTCGATGGCCGGGTTTTTTATGAGCTGCAATTAGCCGTTGAACACGTCGTTCACGCTTTTGAGCGGATAGTTCTTCGGATACGGCAGGGTGGCCACGCCAGTCTCGATGGCGGCCTTGGCCACGGCATCGGAGATCACGGTGATCAGGCGGGCATCCATTGGCTTGGGAATGATGTACTCACGACCGAACGCCAGCGCCTGGCCGCCGTAGGCATCGCAGACTTCCTGAGGCACTGGCAGCTTGGCCAGGTCCTTCAGGGCGATGGCCGCCGCGATCTTCATCTCTTCGTTGATACGCTTGGCGCGAACGTCCAGGGCACCACGGAAGATGAACGGGAAGCCCAGTACGTTGTTCACCTGGTTCGGGTAGTCCGAACGGCCAGTGGCCATGATCACGTCATCGCGAGTGGCATGGGCCAGCTCCGGGGAGATTTCCGGATCAGGGTTGGAGCAGGCGAACACGATCGGGTTCGACGCCATGGACTTCAGGCCTTCGGCGCTCAGCAGGTTCGGACCGGACAGGCCAACGAACACATCGGCACCCTTCAGGGCGTCGGCCAGGGTGCGCTTGTCGGTAGCGTGGGCGAACACTGCCTTGTACTGGTTCAGGTCGTCACGACCGGAGTGGATCACGCCGGTACGGTCAACCATGAAGATGTTCTCGATCTGCGCACCCATGCTCACCAGCAGCTTCATGCAGGAGATGGCGGCAGCACCGGCCCCCAGGCAGACGATCTTGGCATCGGCCAGGGTCTTGCCGGCGATTTCCAGGGCATTGATCATCCCGGCCGCGGTCACGATGGCGGTACCGTGCTGGTCATCGTGGAATACCGGAATGTCGCACTGCTCGATCAGGGCGCGCTCGATCTCGAAGCACTCAGGCGCCTTGATGTCTTCCAGGTTGATGCCACCGAAGGTGATGGAGATGCGCTTGACGGTATCGATGAAGGCTTGCGGGCTTTCGGAGTCGACTTCGATGTCGAACACATCGATGCCAGCGAAACGCTTGAACAGTACGCCCTTGCCTTCCATCACCGGCTTGGAGGCCAGCGGGCCGAGGTTGCCCAGGCCCAGAATAGCGGTGCCATCGGAAATGACGGCAACCAGGTTGCCTTTGCCGGTGTACTTGTAGGCCAGCTCCGGGTCGCGAGCGATTTCACGTACCGGTTCGGCTACGCCGGGGCTGTAGGCCAGCGCCAGATCACGAGCGGTAGCAGTGGCCTTGGTGAGCTCGACACTCAGCTTCCCTGGACGAGGATTGGCATGATATTCGAGAGCGGCAGTTTTCAAATCAGACATGTGGGCATTCCGCTTTTACTGTTGGACAGACGGACCGCCGAGGATACGCGTGTCGCATAGTCCCCACAAGACTGGCCAGTCACCCCTGTCAAGGCCCGTAGCCTACGACTTTGGGCCAAGAGCCGCGGCCCGCAAGGCTTTCAACTGTTCACAATCCAAATAAAAAATGTCTACAATTTACTCGTCATCAGAGCAATCTCAGCATCGAAGGGTCTTTGATCGAGATCATCCAGCGCGCAAGCGGCAGCGAGGAACGCCCCCGCTGATGACGATCCACGACCCAGCCACGAGCCTCGACGCGGCGCCCGACAAGGCCTTTGAGCCGCTCAGGGGGGAAGCGGCCACGGATATTGGGTGCAATGCGTAATACAACCGCTCCATTCAATGTGATCCAAACCCCGTTGCGATTGCGTTGCACCCCACTTACCCGCCCGCTCAGCACGGCAAAACCCGAGGAGCGAATCTGCTCCGGTTTCAGTACAGGCGAACGCCGCCAAAGCCCTAGCCTGGCCCTGCGCGCATGGTTTTCAGCAGCTTGCTGGCAGGCGACCAATGCGACATTCGGCGCCAGGGCGATATGGTAGGCGAGCCCCTCGGCAATCAACCGGGCTTCGAAGTTCACGCCATTGGCGCCATAGACATGGGCCAGGGTCCGCCCATAGCGATCGAACCTCTCGCGACCGGGCACCAGGCCAACCCGGCCACCATTGCGCGCGACCAGTTGCTCCAGGCGCCTGCGTGCCGCCACGGCCAACGGCTCGGCCAAACGCCCCTTTGCGGCCAACTCCGGTGCATTGAGGCCGATCATGCGTACGCTGCGGCCGTCCTTGAGACGCAGGGTGTCACCGTCCACCACTCGCGCCACCACCGCAGGAGTCAATGACGCCGGAGCCGGGGCCGGGCAAAACGCCTGGGCGGCTGTCAGCCAAATCGCAGGCACAAAAAAGGCGCCCACTAGGGACGCCTTTTTCATCAGCGAGGAAAGTCGGTATCGGCTTTCCAGAACGATCAGCCTCAGGCCTTTTTCGTTGCGCCGAAAGCACCGAAGCGCGACTTGAACTTGTCGACACGACCGCCAACGTCCAGAGTCTTCTGCTTACCGGTGTAGAACGGGTGGCACTCGTTGCACACGTCCAGGCTCAGAGGCTTGGCCAGGGTGGAGCGAGTTTCGATGACGTTACCGCAGCTGCAAGTAGCGGTAATGGCTTCGTATACTGGATGAATATCGGCTTTCATGATGTATTCCTCAGGCTAGCGTGCCGCCACCCAACACTATTGTTGAATACCGCACGAATTAGGGCGCGGATTCTACCAGACCCCATCAATCGCGCAAGAGATCCTGACTGCCCTCCATCAGAAAAACCCTCCACCACCTTGACAGCCCGCACCGCTCCCTACCCGGAATCGACAGCATGCACCCGTGAACAGGTGCCCACGCTTGTGCAGGACACCCCTGCGCTCGTCTGTTAGGCTCCAAAACCTACCGACTGCCCGCCCTGTGAGACCTCCCCGCGTGCCCGACGCCATCCTGCGCCTAGCCCTGCCTTCGCCCTTGCGCCGCTTGTTCGACTACCGCGCCCCAGCCGGGGTACTGCGCAGCCAGTTGCAACCAGGCATGCGCCTGCGAGTGCCATTTGGGCGCAGGGAAATGATCGGCATCCTGGTCCAGGTAGCGGATCACAGCGAAGTCCCGGCGGAAAAGCTCAAGCCGGCCCTCGCCCTGCTGGACCCCACCCCACCGTTGCCAGCAGCCCTGTTCAAGCTGTGCCTGTGGACCGCCCAGTACTATCAGCACAGCCTGGGCGACACCCTGAGCTGGGCCTTGCCGGTGCTGCTGCGCCAGGGTGAGCCGGCCGAGGCCCGCCAGGAACGCTTCTGGTCGGTCGCGCCCGGCGCTCGCCTCGACGATCCGCGAATAGCCCGTGCCCCCCGCCAGCGAGAAGCCCTGGCCACCCTGGCCCAACACCCCCACGGCGTCCCCCATGCGCTCTTGAGCAAGCTGATGCTGAGCAAGGACAGCCTGGACCTGTTGCTGGCCAAGGACCTGGTGCAGATAGAGGTACGCAGGCACGCCCCTGGAGCACGTCACGAACACTGGCTGGCCCAGCCGGAACTGCCGCTCAACAGCGAACAACGCGCCGCGTATGAAGCGATCCGCGCCGGGTTCGACAGCTACCATGCCTTCCTCCTGGCAGGAGTCACCGGCAGCGGCAAGACCGAGGTCTACCTGCAACTGATCCGCGAAACCCTGGAAGCCGGCAAGCAAGCCCTGGTACTGATCCCGGAAATCAACCTCGGCCCCCAGACCCTGGCCCGCTTCGAACAACGCTTCAATGCGCGTATCGCCCTGCTGCACTCGGCGGTCAATGATCGTGAGCGCCTGGACGCCTGGCTGGCGGCCCGGGACGGCGAGGCGGATATCATCATCGGCACCCGCTCGGCGCTGTTCACCCCGATGAAGAATCCCGGGCTGATCATCATCGACGAGGAGCACGACGGCTCCTATAAACAGCAGGAAGGCTTGCGCTACCACGCTCGCGACCTGGCCCTGGTCCGCGCCCGCCAGGAAGACATCCCGATCGTCCTGGGCTCGGCCACCCCATCCCTGGAAAGCCTGCATAACGCCTACACCGGCCGCTATGGCCTGCTGCGCATGAATGAACGGGCCGGCGGTGCAAAACCACCGCGTTTCCTGCGCCTGGACGTCAAGAGCCGTCCACTGGACAGCGGTATTTCCGGGCCCATGCAACAAGCCATCGGCCAGACCCTGGCCGCCGGGCAACAGGTCCTGGTGTTCCTCAATCGCCGCGGCTTCGCCCCGACGCTGCTGTGCCATGACTGCGGCTGGATGTCCGAATGCGAACGCTGCGACGCCCGCATGACCGTGCACCAGCGTTCGGGCGAACTGCGTTGCCATCACTGCGGCCATGTGGAACGTGTGCCACGGCATTGCCCACAGTGCGGCAAGGTCGACCTGCGGCCAGTGGGAGCCGGCACCGAACGGGCAGAGGAGCGCCTGGCCATCCTGTTTCCCGACTACCCGGTACTGCGGGTGGATCGCGACAGCACCTCGCGCAAGGACGCGATGAACCAGCTGTTCGCCACCATCCAGAAAGGCCATCCGTGCATCCTCGTCGGCACGCAGATGCTGGCCAAGGGTCATCACTTCCCCCGGGTCACCCTGGTATCGATCCTGGATGCCGATGGCGGCCTGTTTTCCGGGGACTTTCGCGCCAGCGAACGCATGGCACAACTGATCGTCCAGGTAGCGGGACGCGCAGGGCGCGCCGAAGAACCCGGCAAGGTGATCATCCAGACCCACCTGGCCGACCATCCGCTGCTGGTACAACTGACCGAGCAAGGCTACTTCGCCTTCGCCGAGCAGGCCCTGAGCGAACGGCGCAGCGCCGGCCTGCCACCTTTCGCCCACCTCGCACTGCTGCGCGCCGAGGCCCACAAGCCAGGCCAGGCCGAGGCTTTCCTGGACGAAGCCTGCAGCGAAGCCGAGCGCCTGCTGGCCGAACAGGAGCTGGGCGGCATCGAGCTGCTGGGGCCTGTACCCGCCCCCATGGAGCGCCGGGCCGGACGTTATCGTGCTCAACTGCTGCTGCAAGCCAGCGCCCGGGCCCCGCTCCACCGCCTGTTGAGCAGCTGGCTGCTGGCACTGGAGCAGATGCCTAGCGGGCGGCAAGTTCGCTGGTCGCTGGATGTGGACCCCGTCGACCTGTACTGACAGGCCAACTGCAGCCCCTGGTTTAAGCAGCAAGCAGAACCTGCCGATCCTTGCTGCTTGAAGCCTGGTGCCTGCCACTCACCCCCCAGAGGTTGGCAACCCGCCCCTGGCAACGGATAATGCCCAGTTTTTCCACCTGCGCATCGAAGCGCCGCCGCGCCAGCGGTCGAAAGAGAAGACCATGAAAGACACCATTCGCCAGCTCATCCAGCAAGCCATCGCCCAACTCGTCGCCGAAGGTGTGTTGCCAGAAGGTCTGGCGCCGGCGATCCAGGTCGAGAACACCCGCGACAAGACCCACGGCGACTTCGCCAGCAACATCGCCATGATGCTGGCCAAGCCCGCCGGCATGAAGCCTCGCGATCTGGCGGAAAAGATCATCGCCGCCCTGCCGGTCGACGAGAACCTGAGCAAGGCGGAAATCGCCGGCCCAGGCTTCATCAACTTCTTCCAGAACACCCAGGCCCTGGCCGCCCGCCTGGACGCCGCCCTCGACGACGCCCACCTGAACGTGCGCAAGGCCGGCCCGGCACAACGCACCGTGATCGACATGTCGGCGCCCAACCTGGCCAAGGAAATGCACGTCGGCCACCTGCGCTCCACCATCATCGGCGACGGCGTGGCACGGGTCCTGGAGTTCCTCGGCGATACCGTGATCCGCCAGAACCACGTGGGCGACTGGGGCACCCAGTTCGGCATGCTGATGGCGTACCTCGAAGAAAACCCCATCACCAGCGACGAGCTGTCGGACCTGGAGAATTTCTACCGCGCCGCCAAGCAGCGCTTCGACGAGTCCGAAGCCTTCGCCGATCGCGCTCGCAGCCTGGTGGTCAAGCTGCAGGCCGGCGACCCGGACTGCCTGGCCCTGTGGAGCAAGTTCAAGGACATCTCCCTGTCCCACTGCCAGAAGATCTACGAGCTGCTCAACGTCAAGCTGACCATGGCCGACGTGATGGGCGAGAGCGCCTACAACGATGACCTGATCAATGTGGTCAACGACCTCAAGGCCCAGGGCATGCTGGTGGAAAGCAATGGCGCCCAGTGCGTGTTCCTCGACGAGTTCAAGAACGCCGAGGGCGAGCCGCTGCCAGTGATCATCGTCAAGGCCGGCGGCGGCTACCTGTACGCCACCACCGACCTGGCCGCCGTGCGCTACCGCAGCGGCAAGCTCAAGGCCGACCGCGCCCTGTACTTCGTCGACCAGCGCCAGGCCCTGCACTTCCAGCAAGTGTTCGCGGTGGCCCACAAGGCCGGTTTCGTCACCCATCCGATGGACATGGAGCACATGGGCTTCGGCACCATGAACGGCGCCGACGGCCGCCCGTTCAAGACCCGTGATGGCGGCACCGTGAAGCTGATCGACCTGCTGACCGAAGCCGAGGAGCGGGCCTACGCTCTGGTGAAGGAGAAGAACCCGCAGTTGGCGGAAGCCGACCTGCGCCGCATCGCCAAGGTGGTGGGCATCGACTCGGTGAAGTACGCCGACCTGTCCAAGCACCGCACCAGCGACTACAGCTTCAACTTCGACCTGATGCTCAACTTCGAAGGCAACACCGCGCCCTACCTGCTGTACGCCTATACCCGTGCTGCCGGCGTGTTCCGCAAGCTGGGCAAGGACTTCAGCCAGGTACAGGGCAAGATCGAACTGCACGCCGCCCAGGAACTGGAGCTGGCGGCACGCCTGGCGCAGTTTGGCGAGACCCTCAACAACGTCGCCGAAAAAGGCACCCCCCACGTGCTGTGCAGCTACCTGTACGATGTGGCCGGGCTGTTCTCCAGCTTCTACGAAAACTGCCCGATCCTGGCAGCCGAGACTCCCGAGCAGATGAATAGCCGCCTGCGCCTGACCGAGCTGACCCGGCGTACCCTCAAGCAAGGTCTGGAACTGCTGGGCCTCGAAGTCCTGGAGCAAATGTAAGTTGGCTGCCAAGAAAAAACCTGCACCCAAGCGTGGCGCCAGCCGTTACCAGCCTCCGGCCAAGAAGCCGATTCCGGGCTGGTTGTGGTTGGCCATCGGCCTGACCATCGGCGCCTTCATCGTGTTCCTGATGAAGCTCGAGCCCGGCAAGGGTGGCGACAGCGTCAAGCGCGAGAAAATCGAGCAGCAGAAAGCCACCAAGATTGCCGAGGCCAACAAGACTCCGCCCAGCCCACAGCAGCCGGTGAAGCCCAAGTACGACTTCTATACGCTGCTGCCGGAGTCGGAAGTCATTGTGCCGCCTGAAGCCGTACCGGAAAAAACCCTGCCGACACCACAGGTGCCGCCAGTGCCAACTACCCCGGTAACCCCGGCGGAAGCGGCGAAGATCGATACTGCCCGGGCCCAGGCCGCCCTCGCCGGCATCACCCCGCCACCAGCGCCCCCCGTGGCCAAGGCGGCTCCGGTCACCAAGTTCTTCCTCCAGGCCGGCTCGTTCCGCAAGGAAGCCGATGCCGACAAGGTGCGCGCGCAAATCATCCTGCTGGGGCAGTCGGTCTCGGTCGAGTCCGGCACCGTCAAGGAGGAGACCTGGTACCGAGTACTGGTCGGCCCGTTCAGCAACCGCGAGCAACTGACCGTTGCCCAGAAGCAACTGGCAGGCGCCGGCTTCAGCAACCTGCTGTTACAACAGCGTCAAAGCCGCTGACACCCTATGGCGAGGGAGTTCGCTCCCTCCGGGCCGCCTCGCGGCCCCAGGGTTCCCCCCAAACAGCCGCTATCCCTTCCTCCCGGGACGCCCCACCACTCGTCTCTCTCCACACATTGCAGTTGAAAAACCTCGCACCACCCCCATATGAGTTTCCATCTGGGCACTTTCGCCCCGCTGCGTGGAGACTTCCCCTTGACCACCATCGTTTCAGTCCGCCGCCACGGCAAAGTCGTCATGGGCGGCGACGGCCAGGTTTCCCTTGGCAACACCGTGATGAAAGGCAATGCGAAGAAAGTTCGCCGCCTGTACCACGGCCAGGTCATCGCAGGCTTCGCCGGGGCCACCGCCGATGCCTTCACCTTGTTCGAACGCTTTGAAGGCCAGCTGGAAAAACACCAGGGCCACCTGATCCGCGCCGCTGTCGAGCTGGCCAAGGAATGGCGTACCGATCGCTCCCTGAGCCGCCTGGAAGCCATGCTGGCCGTGGCCAACAAGGATGCATCCCTGATCATCACCGGCAACGGCGACGTGGTCGAACCTGAAGACGGCCTGATCGCCATGGGTTCCGGTGGCGCCTACGCCCAGGCGGCGGCCAGCGCCTTGCTGAAAAAGACCGACCTGTCGGCTCGCGAGATCGTCGAGACCGCCCTGGGTATTGCCGGCGACATCTGTGTATTCACCAACCACACTCAAACCATCGAGGAGCAGGATCTCGCGGAATAAGCCTGTTCCGGCTCGGGCCTGCCGCCAGGCGGCAGGCGTGCCACGGCATTCATTCCTGCTTGAGAACCGCCAATTACTATGTCCATGACACCCCGCGAAATCGTCCACGAACTCAATCGCCACATCATCGGCCAGGACGACGCCAAGCGCGCCGTGGCCATTGCCCTGCGCAACCGCTGGCGGCGCATGCAACTGCCTGTCGAGCTGCGGGCTGAAGTCACCCCCAAGAACATCCTGATGATCGGCCCTACCGGCGTGGGCAAGACCGAAATCGCCCGCCGCCTGGCCAAGCTGGCCAATGCACCGTTCATCAAGGTCGAGGCCACCAAGTTCACTGAGGTGGGCTACGTGGGCCGCGACGTCGAGTCGATCATCCGCGACCTGGCCGACGCCGCGCTGAAGATGCTTCGCGAGCAGGAAATCGTCCGTGTGCGCCACCGCGCCGAAGACGCCGCCGAGGACCGCATCCTCGACGCCCTGCTGCCCCAGGCCCGGGTCAGCAGCTTTGCCGAGGAAGCCGCGCAGACCAGCAGCGACTCCAACACCCGCCAGCTGTTCCGCAAGCGTCTGCGCGAAGGCCAGCTGGACGACAAGGAAATCGAGATCGAAGTCGCCGAGAACATGGGCGTCGAGATCGCCGCGCCACCTGGCATGGAAGAGATGACCAACCAGCTGCAGAGCCTGTTCGCCAACATGGGCAAGGGCAAGCGCAAGACCCGCAAGCTGAAGGTCAAGGAAGCACTGAAAATGGTGCGCGATGAAGAAGCCAGCCGCCTGGTCAACGAGGAAGAACTCAAGGCCAAGGCCCTGGAAGCCGTCGAGCAGCACGGCATCGTGTTCATCGACGAGATCGACAAGGTGGCCAAGCGCGGCAACGTCGGCGGCGCCGATGTCTCCCGTGAAGGCGTGCAGCGCGACCTGCTGCCGCTGATCGAGGGCTGCACCGTCAACACCAAGCTGGGCATGGTCAAGACCGACCACATCCTGTTCATCGCCTCCGGCGCGTTCCACCTGAGCAAGCCGAGCGACCTGGTGCCTGAACTGCAAGGTCGCCTGCCGATCCGTGTCGAACTCAAGGCCCTGACTCCAGAGGACTTCGAACGCATCCTCAAGGAACCGCACGCGTCCCTGACCGAACAGTACTCTGCGCTGCTCAAGACCGAAGGCCTGGACATCGAGTTCGCCGACGAAGGCATCAAGCGCCTGGCGGAGATCGCCTACCAGGTCAACGAGAAGACCGAGAACATTGGGGCTCGTCGCCTGCATACCTTGCTCGAGCGCCTGCTCGAAGAGGTGTCGTTCAGCGCCGGCGACCTGGCCAGCGCCCACAGCGAGGAGCCGATCCGCATCGACGCGGCCTACGTCAACAGTCACCTGGGTGAGCTGGCACAGAACGAAGACCTGTCCCGCTACATCCTCTAAGCGCCAAGCTGCGAGCTGCAAGCGACAAGCTGATTCGCGTCGCTTGCAGCAACGCTTCGCTACTGTTTTATCCGCGATGGCTTGAATCTCCCTGCTCGTAGCTTGAAGCTTGCAGCTTGAAGCTCAAGAGAGAACGCCCATGGCCCGCCTGCCCACCGGCATCAACCTGCACAAAGCCTCCAAGACCCTGACCCTGACCTACGGGCCGGACGAGGTCTACCACCTGCCTGCGGAATTCCTGCGGGTGCATTCCCCCTCCGCCGAGGTCCAGGGCCACGGCAACCCCATCCTGCAATTCGGCAAGCTCGGCGTCGGCCTGAGCAAGATCGAAACGGCCGGCCAGTACGCACTGAAATTGACCTTCGACGACGGTCATGACAGCGGACTGTTCACCTGGGATTACCTGTACCAATTGGCACTGCGCCAGGACGACTTGTGGAGCGACTACCTGGAGCAACTCAAGGCCGCTGGAAAGTCCCGTGATCCGAACGAGTCCATCGTCAAGCTGATGCTCTAGCTCAAGCCTCTGGCTGTTTAGAGGGCATTTTCTAATTCCATCTGTTTGAATGCAGGGCTGCATGGTCAATGAATGGCCTGCTTGCGAAAAAAAATAAACTCGGGTAACCAATGGATCTGGCAGGTTCCCTGCAGAGCTTTCGGAACATAGAAGCAGCGGTGCGCAAATAACGGTCACCCGAGCAGTAGTACCGGCATCGTGCTGTGTAACTGCACAGCAAGCCCGGTACTCGTCTCAGGACAATGGAGCGTCGTAGATGAGTAACAAGAATAACGATGACCTGAAACGCCAAGCCTCGGAGAACACCCTGGGGCTCAATCCGGTCATCGGCTTGCGTAGAAAGGATCTGCTTACCTCTGCTCGAATGGTGCTTGCCCAGGCCATCAAACAACCCATCCACAGTGTCAAGCACGTTGCCCATTTCGGCGTCGAACTGAAGAACGTGATGTTCGGCAAGTCGAGCCTGCAACCAGAAAGCGACGACCGCCGGTTCATCGACCCGGCGTGGAGCCAGAACCCGCTGTACAGGCGTTACCTGCAAACCTACCTGGCGTGGCGCAAGGAGCTTCACGACTGGATCGGCAATAGCAACCTCTCCGAACAGGACATCAGCCGCGGGCACTTCGTGATCAACCTGATGACCGAAGCCATGGCCCCGACCAACAGCGCGGCCAACCCCGCCGCGGTCAAGCGCTTCTTCGAAACTGGCGGCAAGAGCCTGCTGGACGGTTTGTCCCACCTGGCCAAGGACCTGGTGCACAACGGCGGCATGCCCAGCCAGGTCAACATGGACGCCTTCGAAGTGGGCAAGAACCTGGGCACCAGCGAAGGGTCGGTGGTGTTTCGCAACGATGTGCTGGAGCTGATCCAGTACCGGCCCATCACCGAGCAGGTGCATGAGCGCCCGTTGCTGGTGGTGCCGCCGCAGATCAACAAGTTCTATGTTTTCGACCTCAGCCCGGACAAGAGCCTGGCGCGCTTCTGCCTGCGCAACAACGTGCAGACCTTCATCGTCAGCTGGCGCAACCCGACCAAGGCCCAGCGCGAGTGGGGCCTGTCCACCTACATCGAGGCCTTGAAGGAAGCGGTCGACGTAGTGACCGCCATCACCGGCAGCGAGGATGTGAACATGCTCGGCGCCTGCTCCGGCGGCATCACCTGTACCGCGCTGCTAGGGCACTATGCGGCACTGGGCCAGAAGAAGGTCAACGCCCTGACCCTGCTGGTGAGCGTGCTCGACACCACCGTGGACACCCAGGTCGCACTGTTCGTCGACGAGCAGACCCTGGAGGCCGCCAAGCGCCACTCCTACCAGGCTGGCGTGCTCGAAGGCCGTGACATGGCCAAGGTTTTCGCCTGGATGCGGCCCAACGACCTGATCTGGAACTACTGGGTCAACAACTACCTGCTGGGCAACGAGCCGCCGGTGTTCGACATCCTGTTCTGGAACAATGACACCACGCGCCTGCCTGCCGCGTTCCATGGCGACCTGATCGAGATGTTCAAGAACAACCCACTGACCCGGGCCAATGCCCTGGAAGTGTGCGGCACGCCGATCGACCTGAAGCAGGTAAGCGCCGACATCTTCTCCCTGGCCGGTACCAACGACCACATCACGCCGTGGAAGTCCTGCTACAAGTCGGCGCAACTGTTCGGCGGCCATGTGGAGTTCGTTCTCTCCAGCAGCGGGCACATCCAGAGCATCCTCAACCCACCGGGCAACCCCAAGGCGCGCTACATGACCAGCTCCGAGATCCCGGACTGCCCCGACCAGTGGCAAGAGAACTCGGTCAAGCACACCGACTCCTGGTGGCTGCACTGGCAAGCCTGGCAGGCACAGCGCTCTGGAGAACTGAAGCCGGCACCCGAGACCCTGGGCAGCAAGAAGTACCCGGCAGGCGAGGCATCGCCGGGCACCTACGTCCACGAACGCTGATCGGGCCTCGAGCACGGCGGTACCAAAAGTGCCGCCAAGCCCTATTCTTGATATGAGGCCTGGCCTCGGGAAATCCGGAGCGCGCCAGCAAGGGCGTCTCCAACGGTTCAATTCACAGGGCTACGGCATGCCACACTCTTTCATCTTCCGTACCGTCGACCTGGATGGCCAGACCATCCGCACCGCGGTACGTCCCGGCAAGCCTCACTTGACGCCATTGCTGATCTTCAACGGCATCGGCGCCAACCTGGAGCTGGTGTTCCCCTTCGTCCAGGCCCTGGACCCGGACCTGGAAGTCATCGCTTTCGACGTGCCCGGTGTCGGCGGCTCATCGACACCGAGCCGGCCCTACCGTTTTCCGGGCCTGGCCAAGCTCACCGCGCGCATGCTCGACTACCTCGACTATGGCCAGGTCAATGCCGTCGGCGTGTCCTGGGGCGGGGCCCTGGCCCAGCAGTTCGCCTACGACTACCCCGAGCGTTGCAAGAAGCTGGTACTGGCAGCCACCGCCGCCGGCGCCTTCATGGTTCCCGGCAAACCCAAGGTGCTGTGGATGATGGCCAGCCCACGGCGCTACGTGCAGCCTTCCCACGTCATGCGTATTGCACCGTTGATCTACGGCGGGGCCTTCCGCCGTGACCCGAACCTGGCGGCCGAACATGCGGCGAAGGTGCGTTCGGCCGGCAAGCTGGGCTACTACTGGCAACTATTCGCCGGAGTGGGCTGGACCAGCATCCACTGGCTGCACAAGATCCACCAGCCGACCCTGGTGCTGGCCGGCGACGACGACCCGCTGATTCCCCTGATCAACATGCGCATGCTCGCCTGGCGCATCCCCAACGCCCAGTTGCACATCATCGACGACGGCCATCTGTTCCTCATCACCCGGGCCGAGGCCGTCGCCCCGATCATCATGAAGTTCCTCCAGGAGGAGCGGCAGCGGGCAGTGATGCATCCGCACCCGTTGCCAGTACACCCGGCCAAATAAAAGAGCTCTGTCGACAGGACCGTCGCGCGCAGGAAGGGCCAGGACCGACTATGTTATCTGTCTTGAATTGGTCTGCTTGTTGGTGGTTTGACGAAGGAGTGTTGACTCATGCAAGACAAGCCTGCGCAGGGTGCGCTGCCCTCCCCTGCAACCTATATCACGGCACAAAGCGCGATTACCGGCTTGCGCGGCCGTGACCTGCTTTCCACCTTGCGCAGCGTCGCGGCCCATAGCCTGCGCAACCCATTGCACAGCGTCCGCCACACCCTGGCCCTGGGCAATCAGTTGGGTCGGGTACTCCTGGGCGAGACCCTGCACAAACCCAACCCCAAGGACAACCGCTTCACCGACCCGGCCTGGAGCCTCAACCCCTTCTACAAGCGCGGATTGCAGGCCTACCTGAGCTGGCAGACACAGGTCCGGAACTGGATCGACGACAGTGGCATGGACGAGGACGACCGGGCTCGTGCGCACTTCGCCTTCTCCCTGTTCAACGATGCCGTGTCTCCCTCCAATACCCTGCTCAACCCGCTGGCCATCAAGGAGATCTTCAACACCGGCGGCAACAGCGTGGTGCGCGGTATCGGCAACCTGGTGGATGACCTGCTGCACAACAACGGGCTGCCCAACCAGGTGACCAGGCACGCCTTCGAAGTCGGCAGGAACCTGGCCGTTACCCCAGGTTCGGTGGTGTTTCGCAATGAACTGCTGGAACTGATCCAGTACCGCCCCATGAGCGAGAAGCAGTACGCCAAGCCGCTGTTGATCGTGCCGCCGCAGGTCAACAAGTACTACATCTTCGACCTCAGCCCGACCAACAGCTTCGTCCAGTACGCGCTGAAGAACGGCCTGCAGGTGTTCATGGTCAGCTGGCGCAACCCGGATGTACGGCACCGCGAGTGGGGGCTGTCGAGCTATGTCGAAGCGGCCGAGGAAGCCCTGAATGCCGCGCGCTCCATCAGCGGCAGCCGCGAGGTCAACCTGGTGGGCGCCTGCGCCGGGGGCCTGACCATTGCCGCCTTGCAGGGCCACCTGCAGGCCAAGCGGCAGTTGCGCCGGGTGTCCAGCGCGACCTATCTGGTGAGCCTGCTGGACAGCCAGCTGGACAGCCCGGCGACCCTGTTCGCCGACGAGAAGACCCTGGAGGCCGCCAAGCGCCGCTCCTACCAACAGGGCGTCCTGGACGGTCGTGACATGGCCAAGGTATTCGCCTGGATGCGGCCCAACGACCTGATCTGGAACTACTGGATCAACAACTACCTGCTGGGCAAGGAGCCGCCGGTGTTCGACATCCTCTACTGGAACAACGACAGCACCCGGCTGCCGGCCGCCCTGCACGGCGACCTGCTGGACTTCTTCAAGCACAACCCGTTGAGCCATGTCGGGGGGCTGGAGGTGTGCGGGACCCCGATCGACCTGCAGAAAGTCACCGTGGACAGCTTCAGCGTGGCCGGGATCAACGATCACATTACCCCCTGGGATGCGGTCTATCGCTCGACCCTGCTGCTGGGTGGCGAGCGACGCTTCGTGCTGTCCAACAGCGGACACGTCCAGAGCATCCTCAATCCACCCGGCAACCCCAAGGCCAATTATGTGGAGAACCCCAAGCTGAGCAGCGACCCGCGAGCCTGGTACTACGATGCCGAGCATGTCGACGGCAGTTGGTGGGGCCAATGGCTGGCCTGGGTCCAGGCACGTTCGGGAACGCAGCGCGAATCCCTGGCCACATTGGGCAACCAGAAGTACCCCCCCATGGAAGATGCCCCTGGCACCTACGTACGCGTGCGCTGAAACGCCTTGCCCTTCGGCTCCAGAGCGGAGCCGCCCCTAAACGGACCGACAAGAAGTCAGGATGAAGACCCGCGACCGGATACTCGAATGTGCCCTGCAGTTGTTCAACCAGAAGGGCGAGCCCAACGTCTCCACCATGGAGGTAGCCAATGAAATGGGGATCAGCCCCGGCAACCTCTACTACCACTTCCACGGCAAGGAGCCATTGGTACTCGGCCTGTTCGAACGCTTCCAGAGCGAACTGACGCCGCTGCTGGACCCGCCGTCCAACGCACAACTGGAGGCGGAAGACTACTGGCTGTTCCTGCACCTGATCGTCGAGCGCCTGGCCCACTACCGCTTCCTGTTCCAGGACTTGTCCAACCTGGCCGGGCGCCTGCCAAAGCTGGCCAAGGGCATTCGCAACCTGCTCAACGCCCTCAAGCGTACGCTCGCCTCGCTGCTGGCCCGGCTCAAGACCATGGGGCAGTTGGTCAGTGGCACCCAGGCCCTGGGCCAGTTGGTGGAACAGATCACCATGACCTTGCTGTTCTCCCTGGACTACCAGCGGATTCTCGATCGCGAGGGCGAGGTTCGCCTGGTGGTCTACCAGATCATGATGCTGGTCGCCCCGCATCTGTTGCCACCGGCCAAGCTGGCCACGGAACAGATGGCCCTGCGCTACCTGGATGAACAGCAGTAGCCCGGCTTTCTCCCGCCAATAAAAAACGCCCGGTCTTCGCAGGCCGGGCGTTTCTGCATCCTGATGGAATCAGGACTGGCTGCTTGGCGTCGCAGGGGTCGATGTGGCCGCTGGAGTTACCGCTGGAGCCGGTGCGGCAACGGAGTTCGCCGAACTGGCCGATACCACTGGCGCTGCCGCGGCGGGCTTGGCCGCGACCGCAGGTTTGGCAGCGGGCTTCTTGGCAACAGGCTTTTTCGCCGCAGCCGGCTTCGCAGCGGGTTTGGCGGCAGGCTTGGCTGCTGCCGGTTTTGCTGCCGGTTTTGCCGCAGGCTTGGCGGCGGGCTTTGCTGCAACCGGCTTGGCTGCTGGCTTGGCCGCGGGCTTGGCGGCTGCGGTCTTGGCTGCAGGCTTGGCAGCAGGTTTCGCAGCCGCCTTGACTGCTGGTTTGGCTGCAGGCTTGGCCAGGGGTTTGGCCGCGGGCTTGGCGGCTGCGGGCTTGGCCGCGACCGGCGCAACCTTGGCACCTGTGAGCTTCTCGATCTGCTTGGTCAAGGTATCGACCTTGTCATGCAGCGCCTTCACTTCATTGCGGCTCGGGACGCCCAGGCGCGAAATAGCGCTGTTCAGGCGCTTGTCGAAAGCCCCTTCCAGCTCATCCCACTTGCCCAGGGCACGGTCCTTGACGTCGCTGATTCGCGACTTGGCCGAGTTCGCGGAATCTTTGGCGGCATCGACTTTCTTGCCGACTACATTCTTGGTCAGCTTCTCGGCTTTCTCGCCATCCTTGACCAAGGATTCGAAAAGCTTGCTGCCGTCAGAGTCGATTTTCGAGTACACGCCTAAACCAGCAAGCCAAATTTTACGGGAGTACTCTTCGACTTTCCCGATCCACGAGCTGCCTTCTTTTTCAGTATTCTTTTTACCAGCCATCCCGTTCTCCTTAATGTTTACGCGCGACACGTTCGAGCAATGCAGTCAGCTCATCGAGCTTAGCAGAGAGTGTCTCAACGTCATGTTTAGACGGAATGCCGATGCGATTCAAGGCACTGGCGACGCGCGTATCAAAAGCCTTCTCGACTTTATCCAACTGCACTTCGACCCGGCCTTTAAGCGTGCTGACATCCCCCTTGACGCTATCTATCTGACTATTGGCCGCTTCAAGTTGTTCAGTGACAGCTTTTTTGCCTTTCTTTTCAACGGATTGACCTGCCTTGATCAACTCCTGAAAGTAATCGCTGCCTTCCTGGCCGACTTTGGCGTAGGCGCCCAGACCAGCCAGCCAGATCTTGCGGGCATAGGATTTGACTTCGCTCAGAGCAGTCGATCGAACATCAACTTTTTTCTTCAGAATTACTTTGGTCATGGTGCACCTCACGCGCAGAAGGTTTGAGGAACTGCCCTCGACAAGAGGGCTTGAGGCACAACCTAGAGAGAAAAATTAGAATCGGCACCCTAACGAATGCAATAAAACCCTGCGCGCAGGTTCCGCCAGTCAATCGGCGGGCGATGCTCCCCGGGCACCCTTGCAGTGCCCGGGCACGCCGTCACCGGCGCAGGCAAAGGACTCAGGCCAGGGCCTTGTCCAAGGCCTTTTCGATCTCCGCCTTGATGGTGCCGCTCATGGCCGACATCAACATGCCCAGTTCCACATCGATGCGAATCGACTCATCGCCCACATGCACCGCGCCCTTGACCCCGGAGCGCTTGAGATTCAGCGTATCCCCCGCCCACTGCGGTTGCAGGCCGTACTGATCGGCAAGTTTCTGCGCCAGTTTATCGGCCTTCTCACGGGCAACCTGCTTACCCAGGCCATGGGCACGTTCAACACTAATACGGGCCATCTAAGGACTCCTGCTGTTTCGGGACTTGCCTGAAACATCTTGACCCTATGTGCGTCAAAACGTCCCGGCGGATGGCTATCTTACATTCAGGCTTGCCAAGACAAAGACCGCCACCGGCATTAGAATGTCCCGCATTCTCTTTTGGTGACAGCGATATGACTGACCAGCGCAAAGGCAGCGATGCCGAACCCACCACTCACTTCGGCTTCAAGAACGTTCCCGAGAGCCAGAAAGCGGAAAAAGTCGCCGAGGTATTCCACTCGGTAGCGGCCAAGTACGACCTGATGAACGACGTGCTGTCCGGTGGCATGCACCGCCTGTGGAAGCGCTTCACGATCGAGCTGTCGGGCGTTCGCCCCGGCAACCGCGTGCTGGACATCGCCGGCGGCACCGGCGACCTGACCAAGCGTTTCTCCCACCTGGTAGGCCCTACCGGCCAGGTCGTCCTGGCAGATATCAACGAGTCCATGCTCAAGGTCGGTCGCGACCGCCTGCTGGACCTGGGCGTGGCCGGCAACGTCGAGTTCGTCCAGGCCGATGCCGAAAAACTGCCCTTCCCGGACAACCACTTCGACTGCGTGACCATCGCCTTCGGCCTGCGCAACGTGACTCACAAGGAAGACGCCCTGCGCTCGATGCTGCGGGTGCTCAAGCCCGGCGGCCGGCTGCTGGTCCTGGAGTTCTCCAAGCCGACCAACGCACTGATGTCCAAGGTCTACGATGCCTATTCGTTCGCCTTCATGCCGCTGGCCGGCAAGCTGATCACCAACGACTCGGAAAGCTACCGCTACCTGGCCGAATCGATCCGCATGCACCCGAACCAGGAAACCCTGAAGTCGATGATGGTCGAGGCCGGTTTCGATCGCGTGACCTATCACAACATGACCGCAGGCATCGTCGCCCTGCACCGCGGCATCAAGCCCTGATGCTGCTCAGCGGCCTGCTCGCCAGCGTCGAGACCGGCATCAACCGGATGCTGCGCCTGGACAGCACGGCCTTGCCGCGCCTGCAGCACCTGACCGGCAAAGTGATCGCCGTGGACTGCCAGGGCCCGGCGCTGCAGCTGTTCATCCTGCCCAGCGATGAAGGCCTCATGTTGGCCTCGCGCTGGGCCACCGATCCTGACTGCACCCTGCGTGCACCGGCCTCGAGCCTGGTGCGCCTGGCCCTGAGCAAGGACAAGACCGGTGTGCTGCACAGCCCGCAGGTCGAGCTGGAAGGTGATAGTGGCGTGCTGCTGGACCTGGCGGCCATTCTCCAGGACCTCGAGCTGGACTGGGAGTACGAACTCTCGCGCTGGCTCGGCCCGGTGGCGACCCAGCTGTTCAGTGGCCACGTGCGCAGTCGCGCACGCTGGTACCAGCAGGGATTCGCCAGCCTCAACCAGAACCTCGCCGAATTCCTCGCCGAAGAGTCGCGGACCCTGGTGGGTCAGCGCGAAGCCGAGGCACGCTTTCGCGAGCTGGACCAGGCCAAACTCGACCTGGAACGCCTAGAGGCGCGCTTCGAGCGCCTTTCCCGATCCCTTGACCCAAGCGATAACGCATGAAGCTGCTTGCCGTCCGCCGTCTGTTGCGCATCCAGCGCGTCGTGATCCGCTACCGCCTCGATGACCTGCTGTTTGCCCTGCCCCTGCCCTGGTTCCTCCTGGCCCTGCGCTTCGCCCTGCCGTGGCGTTGGTTCCCACGCAAGCCACTGGAGCTGAGCCGAGGCGCACGCCTGCGCCTGGCGTTGCAGGACCTGGGGCCGATCTTCATCAAGTTCGGGCAGATCCTCTCCACCCGCCGTGACCTGTTGCCGGAAGACATCGCCGACGAGCTGATGCTGCTGCAGGACCGGGTGCCGCCGTTCGACTCGAAAAAATCCGTGGCCCTGATCGAAGAACAGCTGGGCAAGAAGATCAGCGACGTGTTCAGCCGCTTCGACATCGAGCCCCTGGCCTCGGCCTCGGTCGCCCAGGTACATGCCGCCAAGCTCAAGACCGGCGAAGAAGTAGTAGTCAAGGTGATCCGTCCGGGCCTCAAGCCGGTCATCGCCCAGGACCTGGCCTGGCTGTTCATACTCGCCCGGGCCGCGGAGAAGGTCTCCGCCGACGCCCGCCTGCTGCACCCGGTGGATGTGGTCAGCGACTACGAGAAGACCATCTACGACGAGCTCGACCTGCTACGCGAGGCGGCCAATGCCAGCCAGCTCAAGCGCAACTTCGAAGGCTCGCCGCTGCTCTACGTCCCCCAGGTCTACTGGGACTGGTGCCGGCCGAAAGTGCTGGTGATGGAGCGCATCTACGGGATCCAGGTCACCGACCTCGCGACCCTGGCCGACCAGCGCACCGACATGAAGATGCTTGCCGAGCGTGGCGTGGAGATTTTCTTCACCCAGGTGTTCCGCGACAGTTTCTTCCACGCCGACATGCACCCGGGCAACATCTTCGTCAGCACCGTACAGCCCTGGAGCCCGCAGTACATCGCCATCGACTGCGGCATCGTCGGCAGCCTCACCCCGGAAGACCAGGACTACCTGGCACGCAACCTGTTCGCCTTCTTCAAACGCGACTACCGCCGCGTGGCCCAACTGCACATCGATTCGGGCTGGGTCCCGGCGGAAACCAAACTCAACGAGTTCGAAGCGGCGATCCGCACGGTTTGCGAACCGATCTTCGAAAAACCGTTGAAGGATATTTCCTTCGGCCAGGTACTGATGCGCCTGTTCCAGACGGCCCGGCGCTTCAACATGGAAGTCCAGCCACAGCTGGTGCTGCTGCAGAAGACCCTGCTCAACATCGAAGGCCTGGGCCGCCAGCTGTACCCGGAACTGGACCTGTGGAACACCGCCCAGCCCTTCCTCGAGCGCTGGATGCGCGAACGTGTGAGCCCCAAGGCCGTACTGGGCAATATCCACAGCCAGATCGAGCAGTTGCCGCACCTGGCCAACATGACCCGCGACCTGCTCGAGCGCATGTCACAGCCCCATGCCGCCGATCCTCCAGCCCCCTGGAAGCGGCGCAAGGACGACTGGTTCCTGCGCCTGCTCGGTACCGCCCACCTGGGCGGCGGCTCGATCCTGGCCGCCGGCGGACCACTGCATGAGTTGGGACACTGGCCGGCTGGCATCATGATTGCGGTGGGCTTGTATCTGATCGTTCGCCGATAGCCAGTGGCGCGACCTGCTGGCAAACTGTCGAAATCGCCGAGGCATCACCAGCAGGTCGAGCCCGGTTGTCGGAGTCGAAAATGAAAGATTGGCTGGACCAGATCAAATGGGACGAGCACGGCCTGGTGCCGGCCATCGCCCAGGATCACAAGACCGGGCGCGTGCTGATGATGGCCTGGATGAACCGTGAAGCCCTGGGCCTGACCGCCGCTGAGCAGCGTGCCATCTACTGGTCACGTTCGCGTGGCAAGCTATGGCGCAAGGGCGAGGAGTCCGGGCATGTGCAGAAGCTGCATGAAATGCGCCTGGACTGCGACGCCGATGTGATCATCCTGATGGTCGAGCAGATCGGCGACATTGCCTGCCATACCGGCCGTCACAGCTGTTTCTACCGCGTCTACGAAGATGGCGAGTGGAAAACCGTCGAACCGGTCCTCAAGGACCCGCACGCGATTTATTCTGCAGGACACTGACATGAGCGATACCCTGACCCGTCTGGCCCAGGTACTGGAGGAGCGCAAGAACGCCGCCGCCGACAGTTCCTACGTGGCCAGCCTGTACCACAAGGGCCTGAACAAGATCCTGGAAAAGGTCGGCGAAGAATCGGTGGAAACCATTATCGCCGCCAAGGACGCCGCCACCAGCGGCGACTGCAGCGATGTGATCTACGAAACGGCTGACCTGTGGTTCCACACCCTGGTCATGCTGGCCCAACTTGGGCAGCATCCCCAGGCCGTACTGGATGAACTGGACCGCCGCTTTGGCCTGTCCGGGCACGTCGAGAAAGCCTCGCGTCCGTCCGCCTGAACAATTTTCTAAGAGGAAACGCAGCATGGGCATTTTTGACTGGAAACACTGGATCGTCATCCTGGTGGTCGTGGTACTGGTATTCGGCACCAAGAAGCTCAAGAACTTGGGCACCGACGTCGGCGAATCGATCAAGGGCTTTCGCAAGGCCATGAACGACGACGAAAAACCGGCCGAACCTGTGGTACCACCGGCTCCGCAAGCTGCCCAGCCAGCCCAGCCACAGCAGGGCGCACCGCTGAACCAGCCGCACACCATCGATGTGCAGGCGCAGAAAGTCGAAGAGCCGACCCGCAAAGACTCGTGAGCACTGACTAATGTTTGGTATCAGCTTCTCTGAACTGCTGCTGGTGGGCCTGGTGGCCCTGCTGGTGCTCGGCCCCGAGCGCCTGCCCGGCGCTGCGCGCACCGCCGGCCTCTGGGTCGGTCGCCTCAAGCGCAGCTTCAACGCGATAAAACAGGAAGTTGAACGTGAGATCGGCGCCGACGAAATCCGTCGGCAGCTGCACAACGAGCACATCCTGTCGCTGGAACAGGAGGCGCGGAAAATCCTCGCCCCGAACCAGCAACAGCCAGCGCCCGTGGAGCCGGTAGCCGAACAGGTCGCAGCGACGCCTGCCACCCCTGCAGGTGAAGCCGCTGCGCCGGCCGAAGCACCTGCGACGTCGACCGCAGAGCCTGCCACTGCGGCTCCCCACGACCCCACTTTGCCGCCGCGAGCACCATGAGCGATATTCCAGAGAACGACCAACACATGCCGCTGGTGTCGCACCTCACCGAGCTGCGGACCCGCCTGCTGCGCTGCGTAGCGGCGATCTTCATCATCTTCGCCGGGTTGTTCGCCTTCACCCAGCAGATCTACACCATCGTCTCCACGCCACTGCGCCAGTACCTGCCAGCAGGCGCGACGATGATCGCCACCGACGTTGCCTCGCCGTTCCTCACGCCGTTGAAGCTGACCATGATGGTCTCGCTGTTCCTGGCGATCCCGGTGATCCTGCACCAGATCTGGGGGTTCATCGCCCCTGGCCTGTACAAGCATGAGAAACGCATCGCCGTGCCGCTGCTGGTGTCGAGCATCCTGCTGTTCTACGTGGGCATGGCGTTCGCCTATTTCCTGGTGTTCCCGCTGATCTTCAAGTTCTTCGCCGCCGCCACTCCGGCCGGTGTGGAAATGATGACCGACATCACCAGCTACCTCGATTTCGTCATGACCCTGTTCTTCGCCTTCGGCGTGGCCTTCGAGATCCCGGTGGCAGTGGTACTGCTGGTGTGGATCGGCGTGGTCAACGTGGAGTACCTGAAGAAGATCCGCCCCTACGTGATCATCGGTTGCTTCGTGGTGGGCATGATCCTCACCCCGCCCGACATCTTCTCCCAGACCTTGCTGGCCGTGCCCATGTGGTTGCTGTTCGAGATCGGCGTGCTGTTTGGCGGGCTGATCAGCAAACGCGACGCACAGTCGGACGATACCCCGGCCGACGACCACAACGACCAGCCGCCAGCGACCCAAGCGTGAACCTGCTGTTGCTCGAGGAGGCCGACTTCATCGCGGCCGACCGTGTGGTGCTGCGCGACCGGCGCCTGGTACATATGCAGGAAGTGCATCGCGTGGCGGTAGGCGACAGCCTGCGGGTGGGCCGTATCGGTGGCTTGATGGGCAGCGCCCAAGTGCTGCGCCTGGAGCCTGCCGAGGCCGAGCTGCAAGTGACCCTGGAGCAAGCGCCACCGGCCAAGCTGCCGCTGACCCTGGTCCTGGCCCTGCCCCGGCCGAAGATGCTGCGCCGAGTGCTGCAGACCGTGGCGGCCATGGGCGTGCCCCGGCTGGTGCTGGTCAACAGCTACCGGGTGGAAAAAAGCTTCTGGCAAACGCCTTTTCTCGAACCCGAAGCCATTCGCCAGCAGTTGGTGCTCGGCCTGGAACAGGCTCGCGACAGCATCCTGCCCGAGGTGGTCATCGAGAAACGCTTCAAGCCCTTCGTCGAGGACCGCCTGCCGGCCCTGAGCGAAGGCACCCTGGGCCTGGTCGGCCATCCCGGCCCGTATCCAGCCTGCCCGCGTAACCTGGACCAGCCGGTGACCCTGGCCATCGGCCCGGAAGGCGGATGGATTCCCTACGAGATCGACCTGCTGGGCAAGACCGGCCTGCAACCGGTGCAACTGGGTGAGCGCATCCTGCGGGTCGAGACCGCCGTCACCGCCCTGCTAGCGCGCCTGTTCTAGAGTCCGCAACACCTCGCAGGCTGCGGCCAGCCTGACTTTTCAGTCGTAGTGGCAACCCGCCAGTCAGTTACAGAAAGCCCTGCTTTCGCCGATAGCCTATGGTTAAGCCCAAATTGCTAAAAAGGGAGTTCACAGCATGTACCGTTGGCTAGCCAGAAACCTGGGGAACGTGAGTGTCAGCCGCAAGCTTGGCATCGGCTTCGGCCTGGTACTGCTCCTGACCCTGCTGATCACCGCCACTGGCTGGAGCGGCCTGGGCCAGGTGATCGAACGCGGCGACAAGCTGGGCAACATCTCTTCGCTCAACGCCATGACCAAGGATCTGCGCATCGCCCGTCTCACCTACGAGATGAACCATGGCGAGCAAGGCCCGGCTGCGGTCAGCGACATGCTCAAGCAGCTCGACGAAGGGCTGCGTGCCGCCCGTGGACAACTGCAGCAACCTGAAAGCATCGCCCTGGTGGACCAGCAACTGGACGCCGTGGCCGGGTACCAGAAAGCCTTTACCGACATGACCCGCGCCACCGCCAGCCGCGAGACCGCGCGCTCCCAGCTCGGCGCCACGGCTGACAACGCCGTGGCTCGAGTGAGCGAGGTCGAGAAATCCCTGCTGCAGGGCGACAGCGTGGCGCAGTTCAACAGCGTCATCGATCTGTCCAAGCTGATCCAGCAAGCGCGCTTCCAGGTGCGCGGCTACACCTACAGCGGCAAGGCCGATGCCAGGCAACCCGCCCTGGATGCCATCGACAATGCCCTGGGCAACCTGGCCAGCCTGCCATCCCGGCTGCCCGAGCAGCACATCGCCAACCTGCAACAGGCCAGCGACTCGCTCAAGGCCTACCGCGTGGCCGTCAGTGCCTTCAGCGACGCCGAACAAGCCAGTGCCGACGCTCTCAAGCGCATGGCGGCCCAGGGCGACCGCCTGATGGACCTGAGCAAGCAACTGACCATCGAACAGACCCACAAGCGCGATGCCGACGCCAGCCAGGCCAGGAGCATGCTGCTGATTGCCACTGTACTGGCCCTGGTTTTCGGCCTGATCGCGGCCTGGGCCATCACCCGGCAGATCGTCCTGCCACTGCAGCAGACTCTGAAGGCCGCCGAGCGCGTGGCATCCGGAGACCTAAGCCAGAACCTGGCGGTGGACCGACGCGACGAATTGGGCCAATTGCAAAAGGCCATGCAGCGCATGACCCAAGGCCTGCGGGAACTGATCGGCGGCATCAGCGACGGCGTGACCCAGATCGCCAGCGCCGCCGAACAGCTCTCCGCCGTCACCGAGCAGACCAGCGCCGGGGTCAACAGCCAGAAGGTCGAGACCGACCAGGTGGCCACCGCCATGAACGAAATGGCCGCCACGGTACAGGAGGTGGCACGTAACGCCGAAGAAGCCTCCGAAGCAGCCGTGGCCGCCGACCAGCAGGCCCGCGAAGGCGATCGAGTGGTCAGCGAAGCCATTGCCCAGATCGAACGCCTGGCCAGCGAGGTGGACCACTCCACCGAGGCCATGAGCCATCTCAAGCAGGAGAGCGACAAGATCGGCAGTGTGCTGGACGTGATCAAGTCAGTCGCCCAGCAGACCAACCTGCTGGCCCTCAACGCTGCCATCGAGGCGGCCCGGGCCGGCGAGGCCGGGCGTGGTTTCGCGGTGGTGGCCGACGAAGTCCGCAGCCTGGCCCAGCGCACCCAGCAATCGACCGAGGAGATTGCCGAGCTGATCGTGGGCCTGCAAAGCGGCACCCAGCAGGTGGCCAGCACCCTGGACACCAGCCGCAGCCTCACCGACAGCAGCGTCGAGCTGACACGCCGGGCGGGCGGATCGCTGGACAACATCACCCGTACTGTCTCGGCGATCCAGGCGATGAACCAGCAGATCGCTGCCGCGGCTGAGCAACAGAGCGCGGTGGCCGAAGAGATCAATCGTAGTGTGCTGAACGTGCGCGATGTGTCCGAGCAGACCTCGTCGGCCAGCGAGGAAACCGCTGCCTCGAGCGCCGAACTGGCGCGCCTGGGGATTCACCTGCAAGGCCTGGTGGGACGGTTCAAGGTCTGACCCCTGTGGCCACTGCCGCAGGCTGGTAAAGAGCCTGCGGGGGCGGATCGACCGCTGGAAGGCCTTGCGGGCCTTGTCGCAGCCTCGCAAGCTCGGCAGCGGCTACAAGGCGCTGCGTACGGGCAACACAGGAGGCCCCAGGGGCCTTCCAGCGGTTACAAGGCCGGGTTACAGGACCTGGCGCAGGAAGGCCTGGGCCCGGGGATCTTGGGGGGCACTGAAGAACACTTCGGGCGCGGCATCTTCGAGCAACTTGCCGTGATCGAAGAACAGCACCCGATTCGCCACTTCCCGGGCAAAGCCCATTTCATGGGTCACGCAGACCATGGTCATGCCTTCCAGCGCCAGGGTCTTCATCACGTCCAGTACCTCGCCGACCATTTCCGGGTCCAGGGCCGAGGTCGGCTCGTCGAACAGCATCACCTTGGGTTCCATGGCCAGGGCCCGGGCAATTGCCACCCGCTGTTGCTGGCCACCGGAAAGCCGCGATGGAAACTCGTGGGCCTTGTGGGCGATGCCAACCTTCTCCAGCAAGGCCAGGGCCTTGGCCTCGCGCTCCTGCTTGCCGCGCTTGCGGACGATCTTCTGTGCCAGGCAGAGGTTGTCCAGCACGGTCATGTGCGGGAACAGGTTGAAATGCTGGAACACCATGCCCACCTCGCGACGGTAGGCGTTTACATCGGTCCTGGGGTCGGCCAGTTGCAGGCCGTCGATGCTCACCGAACCGGAGTCGAAAGTCTCCAGGCCGTTGAGGCAACGCAGGAATGTCGATTTACCGGAGCCGGACGGACCGATCACCACCAGCACTTCACCCTTGGCCACCTGGGTGGTGACGTTGTCCACCGCGCGCACCACTTGGCCACGGGTGTCGAAGACTTTTACCAGATCGCGGACTTCAATCACTTTGCGCGAGCCTCCGCTCAAGCCGGCTGGCCATCTTCGACAGCGGCAGGTTGATCAACAGGTACAGGGCCGCCACGCAGAACAGGATCTCGAATGGCGAAAACGAGGTGGTGATGACTTCCCGACCGCTCTTGAGCAGTTCGGTGATGGCGATGACCGACACCAGCGAGGTGTCCTTGACCAGGCTGATGAACTGCCCGGCCAGCGGTGGCAACACCCGCTTGAAGGCCTGGGGCAGCACCACATGGCGCATCGACTGGCCGGCGCTCAGGCCCAGGGAGCGAGCCGCTTCGTTCTGCCCACGGGCAATGGACTGCACCCCGGCACGGACGATTTCCGCCACATAGGCTCCGGTGAACAGCGACAGCGCGGCGATCCCGGCGAACTCCCGGGACAGGTTGAGCACCGTGCCGATGAAGAAGTAGAAAATGAAGATCTGCACCAGCAGCGGCGTGCCGCGCACCAGTTCGACATAGATGGCCGACAGGTCGCGCAGGGTCGGGTTGCTGGACAGCCGGCACAGGCCGGTAGCCAGGCCAATGACCAGGCCCAGTACGCCGGACACCACCGACAGCCACAGGGTGGTCCACAAGCCCCACAGCAATGGCCCTGCCGCCCAGTGCCGGGTCACGCCTATCACGTCGCCCTCGGCCACATCGTCGCCACTGGCCACCTGCAGGCTGCCCTCGTCGACGCTCAGGTGCTGCTCGCTGCCGGAGTCGCCCTTGAGGGTGACTTCAGCCTTGCCGCCCTTGCGCACCACCTCGGCGACGGTGGAAATCTCGGCCGCGCGCTGGGATTCCTCGGCCTGGTAGGCGAAGTACTGCGGGACGCGGTTCCAGCGCCATTCATAGGACATCAGCGAGGTGGCGTAGTACAGGGCGCCAGCCAGGCCGACCAGCACCAGCACGGTCAATACGTGCCAGGGCCATTGGGCTTTGTTCTGTTTCATTGGGTTTGCGGATTCCGAATGCTGGGTCGCCAGGGACACCGCCTTCGCCGGCAAGCCTCGCTCCTACATGGATTGCGCAAACCTGTAGAAACGAGGCTTGCCCGCAAGCGGGGCAGCCCGGTCTGGGTGAGCGAGTGTTATTCCATGTCCTTGAGCCACTCGGTGCTCTTGAACCACTTGTCGTGGATCCGATCGTAAGTGCCGTCTTCGTGGATCTGGTGCAGGAAGTTGTTGATGAAGTTGATGCTGTCGTAGTCGCCCTTCTTCAGGCCGAAGGCCAGCGGCTCGTAGGTGAACGGCTTGTCGAGGAATACCAGCTTGCCGTTGCCCACCTTGCTCACCGCCACCACGTTGTACGGAGCATCGTAGATGAAGGCGTCGGCCTTGCCATTGACCACGTCCAGCACCGCTTCCTGCTCGTTGTCATAGCCGTGGTACTTGGCCTTGGCGATCAGCTTCTTGGCCACCATCTCACCGGTGGTGCCCAGCTTGGAGGTAATGCGGTAGTCGGCGCTGTTCAGGTCCTTGTAGGACTTGATGGTGCCTTCCAGGTCCTTGCGGATCAGCAGGGTCTGGCCGACCACGATGAAGGGTTCGCTGAAGTTCAGGCGCAGGTTGCGCTCCTGGGTCAGGGTCATGCCGCTGCCGATCATGTCGAACTTGTCGGTCAGCAGGGCCGGGATGATGCCGTCGTAGCCGGTGGAGACCATCTCCAGCTTGACCCCCATGGACTTGGCCATGGCCTTGAGCAGGTCGACTTCGAAACCGATGATCTCGCCGCGCTTGTTGGTCATTTCGAACGGCATGTAGGTCGGGTCCATGCCCACCTTCAGCGTGCCGCGCTTGACCGCGTCGTCGATAGCGCCGGCCTGGGCCGTGCTGACCGCCAACATGGCTGCGGCCCCCGCCAGCAGCAGCGAAAAATACTTCTTCATCTCAAGTCCCCTGAAAGCCATTTTATTGTGGTGCCTGCGCGTTGCAGTCCATTGTTGGCGAACCTTCGGATACCAGGTCGTGGTGATCACGCACAGAAATTTGCGGGTGCGATGCTAACGCACTCGGGCATTTGCACAAGGTTTTTGTTGTAGGACGAGACTGGCGGGAAGGTAGAAAGCAAAACGCCCTTGAGCACAGGCTCAAGGGCGTTGGCTTCAAGCCGGTTGCGGCGCCGCGACTAACGGCTGCAACGGCAACAACGGGGCATGGGGGTCGGCGGTCACCGACTGGCGCCAGGCGCCGAGCCACTCGGCGTGACCCTCGCTCCAGACCAGTTGGTGCAGGCGTCCCAGGGCCACCGGATCGCTCAACAACGCCAGACGCTCGCTGTTGTTCAACGCAGCCGGGCCGGCCTTGAGGGCATGACGCACCCGCTCCTGGCGCAACCATTCGATCGGCTCGGCCTGGGTGTGGCGGGAGGTAGCCAGGGCACAGGCCAGGGCATTCTGCTGCGGATCCACCACGGCCCGGACGAAACCGTCGTTGAGCGCATGCCAGCGGTTCTCGTGGGTGTACTGGTCCGTGGCCAGCAGCGCCTGGGGCGGTGCATATTCCTCGGGGATCAGGAACAGGTTCTCGTCACGGGACTTCAGGCCCAGGCCGACGCGGCTGGAGATCACCGATACCGGGATCGACAGCATCAACGAGCCGACGATCGGCACCAGCCACCAGAGGAAGCTGGGATTCAGCCAGATCACCAGCAGCGCCCAGCAAAAGCCCAGCAGGGTCTGCGGACCGTGGCGACGGACCGCCTCGCTCCAGGGCGTGGAGTCGTCGTCACGTTGTGGCGAATTCCAGGTCGCTGCCCAGCCGAGGAACGCGGCCAGCACGAAGCGGGTGTGGAAGATCATCCGCACCGGCGCCAGCAGCATGGAAAACAGCATCTCCAACAGCATCGACAGGGTGACCTTGAACTTACCGCCAAACTCTTTCGCACCCTTGGCCCAGATCAGGATGATGCTGAGCAGCTTGGGCAGGAACAGCAGCACGATGGTGGTGGAGAACAGCGCGATGGCCTTGTCCGGATGCCACTGCGGCCACAGCGGATACAGCTGCCGAGGCTCCAGGAAGTACTGCGGCTCCATCAGCGTGTTGACCGCCAGCAGGGCCGTGGACAGCACCAGGAAGAAGAACCACAACGGCGCCGACAGGTACGACATCACCCCGGTGAGGAACACCGCACGGTGCACCGGGTGCATGCCCTTGACCAGGAACAGGCGGAAGTTCATCAGGTTGCCGTGGCACCAGCGGCGGTCGCGCTTGAGCTCGTCCAGCAGGTTCGGTGGCAGTTCTTCATAGCTGCCCGGCAAGTCGTAGGCGATCCACACGCCCCAGCCGGCACGACGCATCAGCGCCGCTTCGACGAAGTCGTGGGAGAGTATCGCACCGGCGAACGCACCCTTGCCCGGCAACGGCGCCAGGGCGCAGTGCTCGATGAACGGCTTCATGCGGATGATCGCGTTATGGCCCCAGTAGTGGGATTCACCCAGCTGCCAGAAGTGCAGGCCGGCGGTGAACAGCGGGCCATAGACGCGGGTAGCGAACTGCTGCATGCGCGCATACAGGGTGTCCATGCCCGAGGCCTTCGGCGCGGTCTGGATGATCCCCGCATCCGGCGTGGCTTCCATCAAGCGTACCAGGCTGGTCAGGCATTCGCCGCTCATCACGCTGTCGGCGTCGAGCACCACCATGTACTTGTAGTCACCGCCCCAGCGGCGGCAGAAGTCGTCGAGGTTGCCGCTCTTGCGTTTTACTCGACGGCGGCGACGACGATAGAAGATCTTGCCGAAACCCTTGGCCTCGCGGCACACGTCCAGCCAGGCCTGCTGCTCGGCCACGCAGATGTCACTGTCGTTACTGTCGCTGAGCACGAAGAAGTCGAAGCGATCCAGGTCGCCAGTGGCTGCTACCGACTCGAAGGTCGCGCGCAGGCCGGCGAATACCCGGGGCACGTCTTCGTTGCAGATCGGCATCACCAGCGCGGTGCGTGCATTCTCGGGAATGGGCTCGTTGCCGGCACTGGCCCCGGAAATACGATACTTGTCGTGGCCCGTCAGCAACTCCAGGAAGCCCATCAGTGCAGTCCAGAAGCCTGCCGAAACCCAGCAGAACAGGATGCCGAACAGGATCAGGATGCTGGTCTGCAAGGCGTAGGGCAGGACCTGCTGCGCGGTCTGCAGCAATGGCTGGTGCACCACTTCTTCCAGGTCCACGAAGGACCAGCCCTGGTACGGCATGATGCCTTTCATGTACCAGCCGGCGACGATGGTCTGGCCAAGCATCAGCAACAACAGGATATAGCGCCGGATCGAACCCACGGTGCGCCAGCGGGCAGCCGGCAGCACGCGCTCGTCCTTCTTCGGTGCAGGCGGGTTGGTGCGCCCGGTCATGCGCCGCCAGCCACGTACCAGGATGTTGGTACGCCATGGCTCAGGCACGACCCGGGTACGCCGGATGGGCGGTGCTGCCTTGAGGCAGATCCGCCCCTGGGCATCGACACCCAGCATCTGGGCATCGCTGAGTTCGTCCGCGGTGCTCAGGGCCAGGCGCTCGCCCACCGAGGCCTGGGCGGCATCGGCGGGTTCATCGAAGGCCTTGGACGACAGGCGTTGGTGCAGTTCGCTGAAGGACTTGCAGCCCGCGAGTTCCGCGCGCTGCTGGTCCGACATGGGCAAATGAGCCAGGTACTCGGCGAGAGACTCTGGCTGTAGTTGAGAGTTACTCATCGGCAGGCAACTGGTAGCTCCAGGTCTCGGTCAGGACTTGCTCGGTCTTGGCCGGTTCCGGTGTGGCTGGGGCCGCCTCGGCAGCTGCAGGCTGCTTGGCGTCTTTATGATCCTTGGCGTCCTTGTCCTTGGCGTGCTTGGCATCCTTGGAGTCCTTGGCTGGCTTGGCTTCAGCCTGCTTGGCCGCCGCAGCTGCCGCAGCGGCCGCCTCCTTCTCCTTTTTCTCCTGCTGTTTGGCTGCAAGCTTGTCAGCCTTGGCCACGGAGGAGTTGGAGTTCGGCGTCGAGGCCTTGGCCGGCTCGGCTTGCGGGATGTCACGCACCAGCGCAGCACGCAGCTCGGTAGCCTTGCTTGGGTCCTTGATCTTCAACCGCAGGGTCAGGCGCCAGCCTTTGGTTTCCGGGTTGAAGCGAACGCTGTTCTCCACCAGCTCGGCGTTGTCGCCCACGCTGACTTGGCTGCGAACATCGGCGTTCTCCGGCAATGCCGCCAGGGACGGGCCTTCGAAGTCCACCAGGTAGGCAACGCTGCCATCGGGTTGGCGAATCAGGTTGGACTGCTTGACGTCGCCAGTGGAACGCAGGGTCTGCTGGACCCAGGCGCTGTCAGGAGAGTGCAGGGCCGCTTCGTCCATGGTCCAGTGCAGGCGGTAGGCGAAGTCCAGCGGTTGGCCAGGCTCAGGCTGCTTTTCCGGGTTCCAGAAGGCCACGATGTTGTCGTTGGTCTCGTCCGCGGTCGGGATCTCCACCAGGTCGACGGTGCCCTTGCCCCAGTCGCCCTTAGGCTCGATCCAGGCACTTGGACGCTTGTCGTAGCGGTCATCGAGGTCTTCGTAATGGCTGAAGTCACGGCCACGCTGGAGCAGGCCGAAACCGCGCGGGTTCTCGACCGAGAAGTTGCTCACGGCCAGGTGTTTCGGGTTGTTCAGCGGACGCCAGATCCACTCGCCATTGCCGGCATGGATCGACAGGCCGCTGGAGTCGTGCAGTTCACGACGATAGTTGAGGACCTTGGACGGCTGGTTGGCGCCGAACAGGTACATGCTGGTCAGCGGGGCCAGGCCCAGCTTGCCGACCTTGTCACGCAGGAACACCCGTGCCTTGACGTCGACGATGGTGTCGGCACCCGGACGCAGGGTCAGGCGGTAGGCACCCGTGGCCCGAGGCGAATCCAACAGGGCGTAGATCACCAGGTGCTTGTCGGTAGGCTTGGGTTGCTGGATCCAGAACTCGCTGAAGCGCGGGAATTCTTCGCCAGACGGCAACGCGGTATCGATTGCCAGGCCACGGGCGGACAAGCCATAGACATGGCCCTTGCCGACGACGCGGAAGTAACTCGCGCCGAGCATGGTCATGATCTCGTCTTGCTTGTCGGCCTTGTTGATCGGGTACAGCACGCGGAAACCGGCATAACCCAGCTTCTCGGTGGCCTTGGGATCGAACTTGACGTCACCGAAGTCGAAACGGTTCGGATCGTACTTGATCTCGGAAACGTTATTGGCGCTGATCTCGTTGATCTTCACCGGCGTGTCGAAGTGCATGCCCTGGTGATAGAACGACAGCTTGAATGGGGTTTTCTGGTCGGCCCACTCGGCTTTTTCGGTGAGGAAGCGGATTTTCTGATAATCCGCGAACTTCATGTCGCGAAATTCGGTTGGCAGGTTACTGCGCGGAGCCTCGTACTTCTGCCCAGCCAGGTCCTTGGCCTTGGACGACACATCATCCAGATTGAATGCCATGATTTGGCCGGCACCGAACAGGCAGAACAGCGCAGAGCCCGCCACTAGTGCGTTTCGTAACCGTTTGGCAAACAAGTTTGGTGCATTACAGGGACTAACAATCACGAGCAACCCTCGCCGAAAACAGATCAAAAAACCAACGGCCAGCTATCTACATGCCAGGTTGGCGAGCATTGTTCCGACTCCGATGGGGCTAAATGATTCCCCAAACGGCCGTGGACAAGTCTCTACTTAAGTCAAAATGGACCAACGAACGCTGATCCCCGTAGCGCGCGATTATCTAGTAGCCCGCGTTACAACGCATCAGGGGTAACAAAGTATTTATCGCGAAAAACAGCAGTTTCCGGAGCAAATCGACGGAAAAAGATGTTTCAGGCACTTTCAAGTCTGTAACAGGAAGGTGACCGGGCCATCATTGACCAGATGCACCTGCATGTCCGCACCGAAGCGCCCTGATGCCACTTTGCCATGCAACTGTTGCGCCTTCACTAACAAGTAGTCGAAAAGCTCCTCGCCGAGGGCCGGAGGCGCCGCCGTGGAGAAGCTCGGGCGCAACCCGCTCTTGGTATCCGCCGCCAGGGTGAACTGCGAGACCAGCAGCAAACCGCCCTGCACATCGGTCAGGGACAGGTTCATCTTGCCCTCGGCATCACTGAACACCCGATAGTTAAGCAGCTTATGCAGGAGTTTGTCGGCGTTGGCCCGGGTATCCCCAGGCTCCACCGCCACCAGCACCAGCAGCCCCTGGTCCACCGAGCCGACGATTTCACCGGCCACTTCCACTCGCGCGCCGGCCACGCGCTGCAACAGGCCCTTCATGCTTCTTCGGGCGGCAGGTCGAGCAGGCGCCGGGCCATCTGGTCGGTAGCGCGCACCAGTGCATCGGTGATGCCCGGCTCGGATGCGGCGTGGCCAGCGTCGCGAATCACTTGCAGCTCGCTGTTGGGCCAGGCCTGGTGCAGTTCCCAGGCATTGTCCAGGGGGCAGATCACATCGTAGCGGCCGTGAATGATCACCCCCGGCAGATGGGCGATCTTGCCCATGTCGCGGATCAGTTGGTCGGGTTCGAGGAAAGCATCGTTGATGAAGTAGTGGCACTCGATCCGGGCAATCGACAGGGCCCGCTGCGGCTCGGAGAAGCGATCCACCACCAGAGGGTTCGGGCGCAGGGTCGCCGTACGGCCCTCCCAGCCGGACCAGGCCTTGGCCGCGTGCATCTGGGCGATCTGGTCATTGCCGGTCAAGCGCTTGTGGAAAGCGCTGACCAGGTCATGACGCTCCTCCAGTGGGATCGGCGCCACATAATCCTGCCAGTAGTCGGGGAACAGGCGGCTGGCACCGCACTGGTAGTACCACTGGATCTCCTGGGGACGGGCCAGGAAGATGCCGCGCACAATCAGGCCCAGTACACGGTCGGGGTGAGTCTGGGCATAGGCCAGGGCCAGGGTCGAGCCCCAGGAACCACCGAACAGCACCCACTTGTCGATGCCCAGGTGCTCGCGGATCCGCTCCAGGTCGGCTACCAGGTCCCAGGTGGTGTTGTTTTCGAGGCTGGCGTGGGGACTGGAGCGCCCGCAGCCACGCTGGTCGAAAGTGACGATGCGATACAGGTTCGGATCGAAGTAGCAGCGACTGGCACCATCGCAGCCAGCTCCCGGGCCACCGTGAATGAACACCACCGGCAAACCTTCCGGTGAACCACTTTCGTCGACATACAGCACATGGGGTTCGTCGACGGCCAGATCGTGCCGGGCATAGGGTTTGATCTGTGGGTACAAAGTCTTCATTACGCGCTCCGTGGAGGTCGGGATCATCCCTGAAGGGACTTCATTTATGCTGCCGTCCGGCATCATAAACCCGAATTACGCAATGAGCATGTCCTTGAGAAAAATGGGGTTGTTGGCTTCGCCTATCAACCCCAGGGGCCTGCCGCTGCTCGCATCAGCGGCAAGCTGTCACAACACCGCTCAGCGCCCGTAACGCTCCTGTCCCCAGGCCAGCAAGCCTTGCAGCAGCTCCTTGAGCACGAGCTGGGTCGGTGCTGCCAGGTCCTCGCGGTAACGGAACGGTTCGACCTCCTCCATATAGGTGCTTTGCGCCAACTCCAGTTGCACCGCATGCACATGCTCGGCCGGATTGCCGTAGTGACGGGTGATATGCCCGCCCTTGAAGCGCCCGTTGAGCACATGGGTGTAGTCGCCATGGCCCGCGCAGATCGATTCCAGGCGCCCGGCCAACTGCGCATCGCAGCTGGCGCCGTTGAACGTGCCGAGGTTGAAGTCCGGCAGCTTGCCGTCGAACAGGTGCGGGATCAGCGAGCGGATGGAGTGGGCATCGAACAGCAAGGCATAGCCGAACTCGGCCTTGAGTCGCGCCAGCTCCTGCTGCAGGGTGCGGTGGTACGGTCCCCAGACCTGCTCCAGGTACTGCCCACGTTCTTCCTTCGAGGGCTCCTGGCCCTCGACGAACAGAGGCTCGCCATCGAACAGGGTCGCCGGGTACAAACCGGTGGTGGCCCCGACATACAGCGGCTTGTCGTCGGACGGCCGGTTCAGGTCGATGACGAAACGCGAGTACTCGGCCGCCAGCACGCTGGCCCCCAGCGCCTGGGCAAACTCGTACAGCCGCGGGATATGCCAGTCGGTGTCCGGCAAGCTCTGCGCCTGGGGCACCAGGCCGGCGGCCACCGCCGGGCTCAGGCGCGTACCCGCGTGGGGCATGCTGATCAAGAGCGGCACCCGGCCTTGTTTGAAGTTCAGAACCTTATCCACAAGCCTTCTCCTACACAGTCACTTCGACGCCGTGGCGCACGACGCGTTTTTCCAGGTCGCCGCCCAGCCAGTAGGCCAGGTCGGCGGGACGATCGATCTGCCAGGCAATGAAATCCGCCACCTTGCCCACTTCCAGCGAACCGTGGCTGCGCTCCATGCCCAGGGCCTGGGCCGCATGCAGGGTGACCCCGGCCAGCGCCTCCTCGGGCGTCATGCGAAAACAGGTGCAAGCCATGTTCAGCATCAGCCGCACCGACAGGGCCGGCGAGGTCCCGGGGTTGAGATCACTGGCCACGGCGATCTTCACCCCATGCTTGCGCAGGGCGTCCATCGGCGGCAGCTGGGTCTCGCGCAGGAAGTAAAAAGCCCCTGGCAGCAGCACTGCCACGGTTCCGGAGGCTGCCATGGCAATGGCATCTTCCTCGGTCATGAACTCCAGGTGATCGGCGGACAGCGCTCGATAGCGGGCCGCCAGGCTCGAACCGTGCAGAGACGACAGTTGCTCGGCGTGCAGCTTGACCGGTAACCCGAGCTTCTGTGCGGCGATGAACACCCGCTCCACCTGGGCCGGGGAGAACGCCAGGTATTCACAGAATGCGTCCACGGCATCCACCAGCCCCTCGGCCGCCAGGGCCGGGAGCATCTCGTTGCAGATGTGGTCGATGTAGTCGTCGGCACGCTCGGCGTATTCCGGTGGCAGGGCGTGGGCCGCCAGGCAGGTGCTGCGCACACTGACCGGCAGTTCCTCGCCGAGCCGACGAATGACTCGCAGGATCTTGCGTTCGCTGGCCAGGTCCAGGCCATAACCCGACTTGATCTCGACACTGGTAACACCATCGCGCAATAGACTCAGCAGCCGTTTGCGGGCGCTAAGGAACAACGCCTCCTCACTGGCTGCACGCGTGGCCCGCACGGTGCTGGCGATACCGCCACCGGCAGCGGCGATCTCGGCATAGCTCACCCCTTGCAGGCGTTGCTCGAACTCACCGCTGCGGTTGCCACCGAATACCGTGTGGGTGTGGCAATCGATCAATCCCGGGGTCACCCAGGCACTCGCCAGGTCGTGGACCTGCTGGTAGTCGCCGGCCGGCAACTGCTCGCGTCGGCCGATCCACTCGATGTGCGCCCCTGACGTCACGATGGCCGCGTCCTCGATGATCGAGTAGCTACCCTGGGCCATGCTGGCGACGTTGCAGTGTTGCCAAAGAGTTTTCATCCAGGCCTCCATTAATGATCAGTAGGTAAAGAAGTATGGCCATCGACCGGGCCGACCGATCCAGGCACCGGCTTGACCCAGAGTTTGTAGGCCACCACCAGCAGGACGATCCACACCACGCCCACCAGCAGCGCGCCCTGGGTTTTCGGGAAATAGCCCAGGACCGCGAAGATGAACAACATGAAGGCAATGGCCGCTGCGGGAGCCCAGGGCCAGAACGGCACCTTGAACTGTAGCTGGGCCACCTGCTCGGCCGTCATGGAACGGCGCATGGCCACATGGGTCAGGAGAATCATCAGCCAGACCCAGACCGTGGCGAAAGTGGCCAGGGAAGCGATCAGCAGGAAGATGTTTTCCGGAATCAGGTAATTCAGCACCACCCCGATCAACAGGGTCACGGCCATCACCACCACGGTCATCCATGGCACACCATGCCTGGAGACCTGGGCAAACCCCTTGGGTGCCTGCCCTTGCTGGGCCAGGCCGTACATCATGCGCCCGGCACCGAAGATGTCGCTGTTGATGGCCGATATCGCCGCCGAGATCACCACGATGTTGAGGATGGTCGCGGCGGAGCTGATGCCCAAGCTATCGAATATCTGCACGAAGGGACTGCCCTGGGTGCCGATCTGCGGCCAGGGGAAGATGGCCATCAGTACCAGGAGGGTCAGTACATAGAACAGCAGGATGCGCAGCGGTACCGCATTGATGGCCTTGGGGATGACCCGTCGCGGGTCCTTGGCCTCGCCAGCGGTGACTCCGATGATCTCGATGCCGCCGAAGGCGAACATCACCACCGCGAAAGAAGCGATCACCCCACCAATACCGTTGGGCATGAAACCGCCATGGGCCCAGAGATTGCTCAGCCCGGTAGCCTGTTCCTGGCTCGCACTGCCAATGCCGAACAACATGATGCCGATGCCACCGAGGATCATCGCCACGATCGCCCCGACCTTGAGCAGCGACAGCCAGAACTCCATCTCGCCGAAGACCTTGACGTTGCACAGGTTCAAGCCGCCAATGAACAGCACGATGGACAGCACCCAGATCCAGCGCTCGACATCGGGAAACCAGAACCCCATGTAGATGCCGAAGGCGGTCACGTCCGCCAGGCAGACGATCAGCATCTCGAACGCGTAGGTCCAGCCCAGGATGAAGCCGGGCATCGGCCCCAGGTACTGGCTGGCGTAGTGCCCGAACGACCCGGACACCGGGTTGTGCACCGCCATCTCCCCCAGGGCGCGCATGACCATGAATACCGCCGCACCACCGATCAGGTAGGCGAGCAATACTGCCGGGCCCGCCATCTGGATAGCCGAGGCGGAGCCATAGAACAGCCCGGTACCGATAGCCGATCCCAGGGCCATGAAACGGATGTGACGAGCCGTCAGGCCGCGGCGTAGTCCTTTCTCTTGTGATTGCATGTCTTCGTCCCTTTTATTGTTATGGACAGCCGCCCGCACCACGGTGCGGGTGGCTGAAGCAGACGTTCCGCGTCGGGCTGGCCGGTAACCCGGACAGCCGTTACAGGCTCGGCAGCAGGCCAGCGGGCAGCAAGCCGGTCAGGCAGCGTGAAGCCAGCAAGTCACCGGCGGCGTTGATGTCCGGGGCGAAGAAACGGTCCTTCTCGTAGTAGGCCACCTGCTCGCGCAGCGTAGCGCGGGCCTTCTCCAGGGCTGGCGAGCTCTTCAGGCCTTCACGCAGGTCCAGGCCCTGGCAGGCCGCCAGCCACTCCACGGCGAGAATGCCGCGGGTGTTCTCGGCCATTTCCCACAGGCGCTTGCCGGCAGCCGGGGCCATGGACACGTGATCCTCCTGGTTCGCCGAGGTCGGCAGGCTGTCCACCGAGTGCGGGTGCGCCAGGGCCTTGTTTTCGCTGGCCAGGGCGGCAGCGGTGACCTGGGCGATCATGAAGCCGGAGTTGACCCCACCATTGGCCACCAGGAACGGCGGCAACTGGGACATGTGCTTGTCCATCATCAGCGAGATGCGGCGCTCGCTCAGCGAGCCGATCTCGGAAATGGCCAGGGCCATGTTGTCGGCGGCCATGGCCACGGGTTCGGCGTGGAAGTTACCGCCAGAAATCACATCGCCTTCGGCAGCGAACACCAATGGGTTGTCGGACACAGCGTTGGCCTCTACCACCAGCACCTCGGCGGCCTGGCGCAATTGAGTCAGGCAGGCGCCCATTACCTGGGGCTGGCAACGCAGTGAGTACGGGTCCTGGACCTTGTCGCAGTTCTTATGGGACGTGGAGACTTCGGTGCTCTCGCCCAGCAGAGCGCGGTAGGCGGCAGCGGTGTCGATCTGCCCACGCTGGCCACGGGCGCTATGAATCCGTGCATCGAAGGGCGAACGTGAGCCCAGCACCGCTTCGACGGTCAGGCCGCCACAAACCAGGGCACCAGCGAACAGGTCTTCAGCTTCGAACAGGCCGCGCAAGGCGAAAGCCGTGGAGACCTGGGTGCCATTGAGCAGTGCCAACCCTTCCTTGGCCGCCAGGGTCAGCGGTGTCAGGCCGGCGATCTTCAATGCCGCCGGGGCATCCAGCCACTGCCCCTTGTAGCGGGCCTTGCCTTCGCCCAGCAGCACCAGGGACATGTGAGCCAAGGGCGCCAGGTCGCCGGAAGCCCCCACCGACCCCTTGAGCGGGATATGCGGATAGACCTCGGCATTGATCAAGGCGATCAGGGCGTCGATCACCTGGCGGCGGATACCGGAAAAACCTCGGCTCAGGCTGTTGACCTTGAGCACCATGATCAGGCGTACCAGGTCGTCGCTGATGGGCGCGCCCACGCCCGCGGCATGGGACAGCACCAGGGAACGCTGGAGGTTTTCCAGGTCGGCGCTGGCGATACGAGTCGAGGCCAGGAGGCCAAAGCCCGTGTTGATGCCATAGGCCGTGCGTTTTTCAGCAAGGATCTGCTCGACGCAGGCGACGCTGGCATCGATCTGCGCCGAGGCGCTGTCGTCCAGGGTCAGGGTCAGTGGCTGTTGGTAGACGGTCCGCAGTTGGGCCAGGCTCAGTTGACCGGGAATCAGGTTTAGCGCAGTCACATTCATGTTCCTTCTGAGAGTTTTGGAATAACTGCCAGTCGCTCCGGAAACATCCGTTATCCGTCGTCATCCGCTGTGTCGAGCGGGTGGCGCCTTGGCACGCTGGCTGATGAAAAAACCTTTTATTGCGTCTTGAAACAGTCTCCGGGAAGCGCTGCGGGCCCTTGGAAAGGCTATCGCGCAAACGGCGCTGCTGACCATCCATCGAACTGGAGGCGGTCAGTAGCGCCGGGCTTCGCTCACGTTGCATGCGGACTCAAACCGTAGCAGCGTGCTGGGTTGTCGCGGTCTTCTGCTGGTCTGGCACACCCTGCTCTGCTGGCAGGATCAACTGCTCAGGCACCGAGCCGTGCCACTTCCTGGCACAGACGTAGTACAGCGCCGCCGGTACCACCAGGCCGATGATCCAGGAAATATCCACCCCGCCCAGGGCGTCCACCAGCGGTCCGGTATAGAACTTGGTGGAAATGAACGGCAGCTGCACCAGCACGCCGATCACATAGACACTGATACCCAGGACATTCCAACGGCCATAGCGCCCCTTGGGATCGGCCAGCGCGGGTACGTCGTAGTTCTCACGGGTGATGCAGTAGTAGTCCACCAGGTTCACCGCACTCCAAGGTGTGAAGAAGGCCAGCAGGAACAGGATGAAAGACTTGAATGCCCCCAGGAACGAGTGCTGCCCAAGCAGGGCGATCAGGGTCGCGGCGCCAACGATGACCAGCACGAACACCAGGCGCTGCAGGCGCGTCACCTCCAGGTGGCCACGGAAGCCGCTGATGATGGTGGCGATGCACATGAAGCTGCCGTAGGAGTTCAACGTCGAGATGGTGACCTTGCCAAAGGCGATGCTGAAGTACAGCAAGGCGGCGGTGGCACCGCTCCCGCCCAGGCCGACGATGTAGGCCACTTCCCGCCCCGCGAACTGCCCGTTGGCCATGGCCGCGGCGAACACGCCGAGGATCATCGCCACTTGCGCACCCACCACCGAGCCTGCGCCCACGGCAAGGAAGGTCTTCACCGACGAGGTCTGGCTCGGCAGATAACGCGAGTAGTCCGCCACGTAGGGGCCAAAGGCGATCTGCCAGGATGCCGCGAGCGACACCGCCAGCAGGAAGCTGCTCCAGCTGAAGTGACGAATTTCCAGGAGCGCGCCGACATCGGTCTGGCTCATCAGGCGGCTGAACAGGTAAACGAAGGCAATCACGCCAACGACGCTGGCGATGCGCCCGATCACATGGATCACCCGATAACCAAGCACGGTGACCAGGACGATTACGCTGGCGAAAATCAGGATACCGACACTGTCACTGACACCGAACAGTTGGCCCAGGGCCTGGCCGGAGAGCACCGTACCCGTGGCGGTGAAGCCCAGGTACATCAGGCATACCAGCACGATCGGAATCGCCGCGCCGTAGACGCCGAACTGTACCCGGCTGGAGATCATCTGCGGCAGGCCCAGCTTGGGCCCCTGTGCCGCATGCAGGGCCATCACACCGCCGCCCAGCAACTGACCGATCAGCAGGCCGATCAGCGACCAGAACACATCGCCGCCCAGCACCACGGCCAGGGCACCGGTGACAATCGCGGTGATCTGCAAATTGGCACCCAACCACAGGGTGAACTGGCTGTAGAGCTTGCCGTGGCGTTCGGCTTCGGGAATGTAGTTGATCGACCGCCGCTCGATCAGGGGTTTGGAGCTATCACTGGCCGTGGACATCGTTATTGTTCTCCCGGGGAGTTTTGTCATGTCAAAGCTCTGCTACACGGACCGAGCCGCCGTACTGCAAGGTACGGCGGCTCCTTCCCTGGTCCTGGCGGCGAACCGCCGGTGCGTCACTTGCCGGTGATCATCGGCAGGTTCAGGCCTTGCTCCTTGGCACAGTCGATCGCGATCTGGTAGCCAGCATCGGCATGGCGCATGACGCCGGTGCCCGGATCGTTGGTCAGTACCCGAGCGATACGTTCGGCGGCCTCGTCGCTGCCATCGCAGACGATGACCATGCCCGAGTGCTGGGAGAAGCCCATGCCCACGCCACCGCCATGGTGCAGGGAGACCCAGGTCGCACCGCTGGCGGTATTGAGCAGGGCATTGAGCAGCGGCCAGTCGGACACGGCATCGGAACCGTCCTGCATCGATTCGGTTTCACGGTTCGGGCTGGATACCGAGCCGGAGTCCAGGTGGTCGCGGCCGATGACGATCGGCGCCGACAGCTCTCCGCGCCGGACCATTTCGTTGAAGGCCAGGCCCAGCTTGGCGCGCTGGCCCAGGCCGACCCAGCAGATACGCGCCGGCAGGCCCTGGAAGCTGATGCGCTCGCGAGCCATGTCCAGCCAGTTGTGCAGGTGAGCGTCGTCCGCGATCAGCTCCTTGACCTTGGCGTCGGTCTTGTAGATGTCCTGCGGATCACCGGACAACGCCGCCCAGCGGAACGGACCGATGCCGCGGCAGAACAGCGGACGAATGTAGGCCGGGACGAAACCAGGGAAGTCGAAGGCATTGGCCACGCCCTCTTCCTTGGCCATCTGGCGAATGTTGTTGCCGTAGTCGAAGGTCGGGATCCCTTGCTTCTGGAACTCGAGCATCGCCTGTACATGCACCGCCATGGATTGCTTGGCGGCTTTCACCACGGCGGCCGGATCGGTCTGCGCGCGGTCACGGTACTGCTCCCAGGTCCAGCCGGCTGGCAGGTAGCCATTGAGCGGGTCGTGGGCGCTGGTCTGGTCGGTGACCATATCCGGGCGTACGCCACGCTTGATCAGTTCAGGGAGAACTTGCGCCGCGTTGCCCAACAGGGCGATGGAGATGGCGCGGCCTTCGGCGGTGTACTTGGCGATACGCGCCAGGGCATCGTCCAGGTCCTTGGCCTGTTCATCGACATAACGGCTGCTCAGGCGGAAGTCGATGCGGCTCTGCTGGCACTCGATGTTCAGCGAGCAAGCGCCGGCCAGGGTCGCCGCCAGTGGCTGTGCGCCACCCATGCCGCCGAGACCGGCGGTCAGCACCCACTTGCCCTTGAGATTGCCGTTGTAGTGCTGGCGACCGGCCTCGACGAAGGTTTCGTAGGTGCCCTGGACGATGCCCTGGCTGCCGATGTAGATCCAGCTACCTGCGGTCATCTGGCCGTACATGGCCAGGCCCTTGGCGTCCAGCTCGTTGAAGTGCTCCCAACTGGCCCAGTGCGGTACCAGGTTGGAGTTGGCGATCAGCACCCGCGGGGCGTTGGAGTGGGTCTTGAACACGCCGACCGGCTTGCCGGATTGCACCAGCAGGGTTTCGTCGTCGTTCAACTGGGTCAGGGACTCGACGATCTTGTCGTAGCACTCCCAGTTGCGCGCAGCGCGCCCGATCCCACCGTAGACCACCAGCTCCTTGGGGTTCTCGGCGACTTCAGGGTCGAGGTTGTTCATCAGCATGCGCAGCGGCGCCTCGGTCAGCCAGCTCTTGGCGGTCAGCTTGTTGCCACGTGCAGCACGAACTTCAACGTTCCGATACTTGGTGAATTTGTTGTCAGCCACGGAAAACCTCCTCGACGATAAGTCCAAGGTGCGAAGAGGATCCAATGACTCTTACGCACACATATTTACTTGTACATACAAGCATATGCAATCAAGCGGCCAACTCCACCAGAAGCGACTGGACAAACCTCCAAAAAGATCATGCAAGCCCTGTAGGACAAGCATTTGCCGGAGCAAGAAAAAAATCTCAGGGGATAGCCCACCCTCCTCCACAGCTGTTACCAGCAATGGCCTGCGTGCCCTTTTGGGGCATTCGGTAACAGATGAGTGCGCACAAGAAACAACCTTTGGCGCCCCCTCTGCCAGATAAGCGGGCGCAACTCTTCTCGCCTCGTTCCAGGGAGCGAAGCGCGGCGACAGGGATATAGATAGAGAGAGGGGGATGACGCTGGCAGGTCGTATCTTGACCTGCCAGCGCCCGATTCAATCAAAGGGCGGTGAGTTCGATTACGCAGCAGTGCCCATCGAGGGCCATCTCGAGCAGTCCGGCATTGCCGTCCAGGCGCAGGCAGTCAAAACGCCCCAGGGCCTGCACCGTGGCGCCGGTCACGTCCACCCACGCCTGCTCGGCGGCACTGAACACCAGCACAGTGTGTGCCTGGGTGAAGAAACGCTGTTGGCCGTCGAACCACTGCAGGCGTGCCAGGTAGCGCTCGGGGCTGTAGATCAGGTTGAAATCGCGGATCGCACCACCCAGCAAGTTGCAGCTCACCTGGCTGGCGCCGCTGAAGGCGAAGGGATCGAACGGCAACAACGGCCGCCCCTCCTGGCCATCCACCGACAATTGCATGCCCGCCCCCTGCAGCACGGTGATGATTCGCTGGTATCCGGCAAAGCTTGAGAATCCGCCGGACTCGCCGATGTCGGCGATCGACAGCCGCCAGCCGAAGCCTTCCAGGCCGGTTCCGCTGTCCCGGGTGATTTCCTCGGTGCTGCCGCCGCCGTTTTTCCAGGGCATGCGCGGATAATCGGCGGCACGTAACAGGGTGGACTGGATCATTTGTGAAAGCGTCCTTCCAGGCGATGGCGGGAACCGGGGTGGATCAGCCGCGCGGCGGTCACCGGCTGGCGCCCGGACCAGGTACGGCGACGGATCAGCAGGCAGGGTTCGCCCCGCTCGATTTGCAGGAGCTTGCATTCTTCAGCTTCGGCGAGGATCGCCTCGACCACATGCTCGCCCTCGGTCAGGGGGGCGACCTGGGACAGGTAGGCATAGGGAGTCTGCAGGGTGAAATCCTGCTTGAGGTATTCCGGCGCGACCAGGGCGTTGACGAAGCGATCCTCGATCTGCACCGGGATGTCGTTCTCGAAATGCACGATCAGCGAATGGAAGACCTTCTGCCCTTCGCGCATGTCCAGGGCCAGGGCACGCTCGGAACCGGCGGCCTCCTCGCCCAGGGTGATGACCTGGCAAGTGTGGCGATGACCGCGGGAGGCGATTTCGTCGGCGATATTGTGCACCTCGAACAATGCCGACTGGGTCTTGGGCTCGGCGACGAAGGTACCCACGCCTTGCATGCGTACCAGCATGCCTTCGGCGGTCATCTCGCGCAGTGCGCGGTTGATGGTCATGCGGCTGAAACCCAACTGGCTGACCAGCTCGCTTTCCGACGGCACGCGGTAGTGCGGCGGCCAGTTTCCGCTCTCGATCTGCTGGGTGATCATCTGCTTGACGCGGGCATACAAGGGCGCCGGACTATCGCTCAGGTGGGCGACCAGCGGCGAGTTGGCAGTCGGGGTCGGCACGGGAAATCCTTGTGGGTCGGTGAAAGTGATCAGGGCCTGATGTCCCTGGAGACAAGAGCTTAGCTTGCCGGAGTTTACCGAGCAGGCAAACGTCTGTATATGTATATACAAATAACACACAATGGGGTGCTCAAACCATGTCCGCCTTCTTTGCCGAACGCGCGCTATTGCCTGATGGATGGGCCAATGATGTACGTCTTGAAGTCAGTGCCGACGGCCAGCTGACCCAGATCCGGGCCAACGCCGACGCCGAGGGAGCGGAACGACTCAAGGGCCCCGTGCTGCCGGGCATGCCCAACCTGCACTCCCACGCTTTCCAGCGGGCGATGGCCGGCCTGGCGGAAGTGGCCGGCAATCCCAATGACAGCTTCTGGACCTGGCGCGACCTGATGTATCGCCTGGTGGGCAAGATCAGTCCCGAGCAGCTGGAGATCATCGCCCGCCAGCTGTATATCGAGATGCTCAAGGCCGGCTATACCTCGGTGGCCGAATTCCACTACGTGCACCACGACACCAGCGGCCAACCCTACGCCGACCCGGCCGAGCTGTCGCGGCGTATCAGCCAGGCCGCCGCCAGCACCGGCATCGGCCTGACCCTGCTGCCGGTGCTCTACAGCCATTCCGGATTCGGCGGCCAGGCTCCCAATGATGGCCAACGCCGCTTCATCAACAGCACCGAGGGCTACCTCAAGCTGCAACAGCAACTGCAACCCCTGCTGGCCGGACAGGCCAACCAGCAACTGGGCCTGTGCTTCCACTCCCTGCGCGCGGTCACGCCACAACAGATCAGCGAAGTGCTGGCCGCCAGCGATACCCATTGCCCGGTGCATATCCACATTGCCGAGCAGCAGAAGGAAGTCGAGGATTGCCTGGCCTGGAGCAACCGTCGCCCCCTGCAATGGCTGTATGAGCATGTAGCGGTGGATCAGCGCTGGTGCCTGGTCCATGCCACCCACGCCAACCCCGAGGAAGTCAGCCTCATGGCCCAGAGCCGGGCCATTGCCGGCCTGTGCCTGACCACCGAGGCCAACCTGGGCGACGGTATCTTCCCGGCGGTGGACTTCCTCGCCCAGGGCGGACGCCTGGGCATCGGCTCCGACAGCCATGTCTCGCTCAGCGTGGTAGAGGAATTGCGCTGGCTGGAGTATGGCCAGCGCCTGCGAGACCAGCGACGCAACCGCTTGTACCGGGCCGACCAGCCGATGGTTGGGCGCACCCTGTACGACGCGGCGCTGGATGGCGGTACCCAGGCCCTGGGCCAGGCCATTGGCTCCCTCGCCGTGGGCAAGCGCGCCGACTGGCTGGTGCTCGATGGCAACGACCCCTACCTGGCCACGGCCGATGGCGACGCAATCCTCAACCGCTGGCTGTTTGCCGGCAGTGATCGCCAGGTGCGAGACGTCATGGTGGGAGGCCAGTGGGTGGTACGTGACGGACGGCATCCTGCGGATGAAGAGAGCTGCCGCAGTTTTACCCAGGTACTGCGCGACCTCCTGGCCTGACTCGGCAAGGCTCGCCCCTTGACCGGCCGGGAAGCCCGCGGATGCTGGCGCCCCGGCCATTGCCCATGAAAACCATCGGCTCCCATGGGGCCAGTAACTACTTCGAGGTCTTGGCCATGGCCGAGTCCGATACCCGCCAGATCAGCCGCGTGGTGTCATAGCCCTGTTGGCGAGCCTTGCTCAGCAACTCCTCACGCACCGTTTCATTGACCTCCGGCGTACGCGACAACAACCACAGGTAGCGGCGGTTGGGGTTGCCCACGATCGCTGTCTTGTAGTCGTCGCTGACATACAACACCCAGTAGTCGCCCTTGATCGACCCTGGCAGCAATCGGGTGAACCAATTGTCGAACCGAACCCAGAGCTTGTCGGTCTTGCCCGGCACCTGGGGCGTCGCCGTACCTCGGGCTTCCTCCCACTTCCAGTCCGGGGTCAGGCAGCGGTTGAGCACCGCCATCGAGCCCTCGGGCAACAGGGTGTAGCGAGCCTCGGATTGAGCACAGTTACGCTGGAAATACATGGGTAGGCGCGCCAGCTCGTACCAGGTCCCCTGGTAACGCTTGAGCTCGACGTGATTAGCGGTCTTGGGCGCCAGCGAATCGTCCCGGGACGTGGCGCAGCCGGCCAAGAGCAGGCCGACCAGAAGAGTGACAACAAAACGCATCATTATTTTTCTCCCGTGGGCCCGAAGCCCCGGATTTACTTCAGGCCTTGCCCGGAAAACATCAGGACCTTCTCACCGGCATACTGCACGCTGATAAAGCTGTTCTTATCGCCCCAGGTACAGCTGGACATGCCCAGTGCGCCGGAACAGTCGGTCGGCTTGCCCAGAAGTTTTTCGACATCGGCCTTGGGCATGCCCGCCGAGAGCTTGGAATAGTTTTCCTGATTGACCTTGCTGCACGCGGCCAGTAGCACGCAGAACGACAACAGAGCGATGGAACGCAGGGACATGGTGAACTCCTGGACGAAAGGGGGAAGGCCTGTCAGCCAACCAGAAGCTTAGAAGAGAAAACCCCCATCTGGTTCCCCGCAGGGCCCGCTATTTCTCGCCGGGAGCCCAGGTATTTGCGTCGTAAATCAACCACCTTCGAAACCCCATAGGCAGTTCGTCGGGATTCCACTCTCTCGCCTCATCTTCAGTGATGGCCAGTCGACATAACTGCAGCGCAAAGCCCTCCACTGTGGCAAATTGACGCCCCTCGTTGACCAGCCCCTCGCGGTAGTTCACTTAATGACCAGCAATATGAAGTTCAGCCACAAGATCCTGCTAGCCGCTGCCCTTGTGGTAGCCGTCGCGTTCGCCTGTTTCATTCTGTTCAATGACTACCGTCAGCGCGAGGCCTTGCGCGGCAGTACCCAAGCAACGATGCAAGAACTGGGCAGCCTGACCACCCGCAACATCCAGACCTGGCTGGAAAGCCGTATCCAGCTCCTGCAATCGCTGGCACAGCAGGTCGCCGTGGACGGCAGCGGCGCCGACAGCCTCAAGCGCAGTGTCGGCCTGCCCGCCTACACCAGCAATTTCCAGCTCACCTACTTCGGTGGCCAGGACGGCGCAATGTTCTCCGTACCAGCCGGCAACCGCACGGCCGACTACGACCCCCGGAGCCGTGGCTGGTACAAGGCGGCCAATACCGCCCAGCAGACCATCGTCACCGAGCCCTACATCGCCGCCTCGTCCGGCAAGCTGGTAATCACCGTTGCCACCCCAGTGCAGCACCAGGGCCGGATGATCGGCGTCGCGGGGGCCGACATCGACCTGTCGAGCATCAGCGCCATCATCAACTCGCTGAACTTCGGCGGCCACGGCCATGCCTTCATCGTCAGTGCCGAGGGCAAGATCCTGATCCACCCGGACAACAAGCTGGTGCTCAAGAGCCTGGCCGAAGCCTATCCGGACGGCGCGCCCAACATCAGCCCCGGCCTCAAGGAAGCGCAACTGGGCGGCAAGGCCCAGTTCATTTCCTTCACCCACATCGATGGCGTGCCCTCGGCCAACTGGTACGTAGCCCTGGTCCTGGACCAGGACACCGCGTTCGCCATGCTCAGCGAGTTCCGGACTTCGGCGCTCATCGCCATGGCCATTGCCGTGGTGATCATCATCGGCCTGCTGGGCATGCTGATCCGCATCCTGATGCAGCCCCTGCACCTGATGGGGCGCGCGATGCATGACATTGCCGAAGGCGAAGGCGACCTGACCCGACGCCTGGTGATCCACGGCCATGACGAATTCGGCACCCTGGGTCTGTCGTTCAACCGCTTCGTCGAGCGTATCCACGGTTCGATCCGCGAAGTGTCCTCGGCCACCGGCCAGGTCAACGAAGTCGCCTTGCGGGTAGTCGCCGCCTCCAATTCGTCGATGCTCAATTCCGACCAGCAAGCCTCGCGTACCAGCAGCGTGGCCGCGGCCATCAACCAGCTGGGCGCGGCTGCCCAGGAGATCGCCCAGAACGCCGCCCTGGCCTCGCAACACTCCAGCGAGGCGCGCAACCTGGCGCAGGACGGCCAGCAAGTGGTGGACCGGACCATCGACGCCATGCACCAGCTGTCGACCAAGATCAGCAATTCCTGCGAGCACATCGAGACCCTCAACAGCAACACCGTGAACATCGGCCAGATCCTCGAAGTGATCACCGGCATCTCCCAGCAGACCAACCTGCTGGCACTCAATGCCGCCATCGAGGCAGCCCGTGCCGGTGAGGCCGGGCGCGGTTTCGCCGTGGTCGCGGACGAGGTTCGCAACCTCGCCCACCGCACCCAGGATTCGGCGCAGCAGGTGCAGAAGATGATCGAGGAGCTACAAGTGGGCGCCCGCCAGGCCGTAGGCACCATGACCGAAAGCCAGCGCGAGAGCGAAAGCAGCGTCGGCATCGCCAATCAGGCCGGCGAGCGCCTGGGCAGCGTGACCCAGCGCATCGGCGAGATCGATGGCATGAACCAGTCGGTGGCCACCGCGACAGAAGAGCAAACCGCCGTGGTGGAGTCGATCAACGTCGACATCACCCAGATCAACACCCTCAACCAGGAAGGCGTGGAGAACCTGCAAGCCACCCTGCGCGCCTGCGCCGACCTGGAACAACAGGCCCAGCGCCTGCAACACCTGGTGGGCAGCTTCCGGATCTGACGTCCTTTGCACTTCGTGTCGCCGCCGCAAGCTGCACACGGCCCGCAGGGACGCGGAAGTCACCTCGGCAGGAAAAGCGCCGCAAAGCCCTGGGGCCTTGGCGCAACCTCGCCGCTGGGCAGCGGCTACAGGGAGGGATTAGAAACTTGAGCCGGGCTGGCGCAGGAAGGCCAGTTCCTCGGCGCTGGATTCACGTCCGAGAATGGCGTTGCGGTGGGGAAAGCGCCCGAAGCGAGCGATGATCTTCTGGTGCCGTTCGGCATAGTCCAATTGGCTGGCGAAGACCGGGCGGTCCTGCAATGGTTGCTCGTCGTGCAAGGCAGCCAAGCGCGACACGGCTTCGTTCTGCACCGCCAGGTGCTCGCAATGCTCGAACACCAGGTAGATGAAGCAGCGCTGCATGGGCGTCAGGCGCCGATCGAAGTCTGCGGCAATACCCTGGGCCACCAGGGCCTGAGCGCGGGCGTCGCCGGAGAATGCCCCGGGGGTGTCGCGATGGATCATGCGCGGCAGCTGGTCCAGCAACAGCACCAGGGCCAGCCAGCCTTGGGGGCTTTGCGCCCATTCGGTCAAACCACCAGCCAGGGCCTGCTCCACCAGGTCGCCAAAACGCTCCTTCGCTTCACGATCCTGGCTGTCGCGCTTGCCAAACCACAAGCCACCCTTGGCAGCCACGATCTGCGCTGGCGTCTGGGCATCGCCGAACCACCAATCGAGCAGAGGCTGCCAGGGTGCGCTCATGATTTACTCCTGGTGGTAGGCGGTGACCCGGGCCACTTCTTCCTTGGAGCCCAAGAACACCGCTACGCGCTGGTGCAGGCCTTCAGGCTGGATGTCGAGGATACGCTGGTGACCGTTGGTGGACGCGCCGCCCGCCTGTTCCACCAGGAACGACATCGGATTGGCTTCGTACATCAGGCGCAGCTTGCCGGGTTTTTCCGGTTCACGGCTGTCGCGCGGATACATGAACAGGCCGCCACGGGTCAGGATGCGATGCACGTCAGCCACCATCGCGGCGACCCAGCGCATGTTGTAGTTCTTCTCCAGCGGACCGGTATCGCCGGCCAGCAGCTCATCTACATAGCGCTTGACCGGGGCTTCCCAGTGACGCTGGTTGGACATGTTGATGGCGAATTCCTGGGTGCTTTCAGGAATGGTGATGTTCTCGTGGGTCAGGACGAAGCTGCCCATTTCGCGATCCAGGGTGAAGCCCTTGACGCCATCGCCCAGGGTCAGCACCAGCATGGTCTGCGGACCGTAGATCGCGTAGCCGGCGGCCACTTGCTTGGAGCCTGGCTGCAGGAAGGCCTTTTCATTCAGGGCTTCGTTCTGGCTCAGGTATTCGTTAGGGCAACGCTGTACCGAGAAGATGGTACCGACCGGCGCGTTGATGTCGATGTTGGACGAACCATCCAGCGGGTCGAATACCAGCAGGTAGGCACCCTTGGGGTATTTGCCGGGGATCTGGTAGGCATTGTCCATTTCTTCGGACGCCATGCCAGCCAGGTGGCCGCCCCACTCATTGGCTTCGAGCAGGATCTCGTTGGAGATCACGTCGAGCTTCTTCTGTACTTCGCCCTGAACGTTTTCCGTACCCATGCTGCCCAGTACGCCACCCAGGGCGCCCTTGGACACGGCATGGCTGATTTCCTTGCAAGCACGCGCCACCACTTCGATCAGGAAGCGCAGATCGGCAGGAGTGTTGTTGCTGCGGGTCTGCTCAATCAAGTAGCGACTCAGGGTAACGCGGGACATGGAAGGCTCCGGAAGGAATGGGGGGCTAAAAAACCCGCGCAGTTTAACGCGAGTCGAAGCGCATTTCCTCATCTGAGACAGGGAACTGGCAGATAGAGTTCAGGCGCCGGTTTGAGCGTAGTCGGATTATGGCAAGGAGGCCCGTTCCCGTGGGACGTTCAATCGGGACAAACCTCCTTGCCCAGGCTCAGGGCTTGGCCTCGGGCTTGCGCAGCAGACTGAAGGCCATGCCCGCCAGGGCCAGCACCCCCAGCAACAGCACCGCCCACAGGCCGATCTTCTTCCAGTCAGGGCCTGCGGACGCAGGCGCGACCGGGTCCTTGGTCGCCACGGGCGCCAGTTGCGACGCGCCATCGACCCGGGCCTGGCCCAGGTCCTTGAGGCGCTGCGGGCTGTAGTCGGGAATCAGGGTGGACAACGGCAAGTTCGCTGCACTCACCGCGGAATTGCCCAGTGCCAGGGTAAAAGGCCCGTCGCCACGAGCCAAGAACACCAGCTGCACACCGCGCACGGCAAATTCCAGGTTGGGCGCCTCGGCCCCCAGGCCACCGCCCCGCTCGTCCACCACCAGCTTGAGTTGCTGCACGGTTTGTCCTGGCAGTTGCAGCTCATTGTGCTGCACATCCTGGCCATTCTGGGTCAGGCGATACAGCAAGCCATTACCCAGGGGCTGCCAGGGCAAGCTGCTTTCACGCCGCCCATAAAGCCTGGCCGGAGCCAGGCTGTTGGCCTGTTTGAGCTCGATTCGTACCCGTTCGACATTCAGCCCCATGGGCAACTGCCAACTGTACTCCCCCGGCTTGGCCACACTGCCTGCCAACGGTTGCGACCACGCCAGCGGCGATGGCTGGCTACTGGTGGTGCTGCTTTGCAACTGCGCAGCTGTCAGCGTCGGCGCTGCCTGCGGCGACTGCCACAACAAGCGCAGGTAGCGCGCCGTCTGCCCGGGCAAGGCCACTTCATGCTGTTCGATCCGTTCATCGGCGAACGACAGGCGTGCCACCTGGCCGTCCCCCCAGGGCTGCCAATGCTGCAAATCGTCGCTGGCTTCAATGCTGAAACGCTGGAAACCATCGTGTTCGCTGACCCAGTCCAGGACCAACTGCTGCAACGGCGCCTTGATCGCGCTGGCATCCAATAGCCATCCGCGCAGCACTTCCTCTCCCGCCTCCAGCTGGGTCGAAGGCTGGACTTGCACCAGGGTGCCATTGGCATTGGATTGCACCCGCACGCTGGGCGGGCTGTCACCGGCCTGCGCCGAGTTGTACAGCGGGAACCATTTCACCGCACTGAGGTTGCGCTGCTCGGTGGACTGCGCCTGCTGGCGAGCCAGGGCATAGGCCTGGAGCTCACCGGCGCCATTGAACACCCGCACATCCCGCAGGTCGGCCTGGCTGGCACGCAACTGCACGCCCAGGGGCAGCTCCAGGCGATACCAGGGCCCTTCGCCACTCAGGCTCAAGGGCACCAGGGACTTGAAGTCCGCCGGTCGCTCCTGGGCCATCGCGGACAACGCCACACACAGGCCCATGGCCCCCCACCAGCGCAGGCTCAACTTACGACTCAAGACGACACTCCTTCATTCAACGATTTGCCAGCCTCAGGCTCGACCTCCGCCCGCTTGGGCGGCAACGGGGCGAAATAGCCCACGACCAGCAACAGCACTCCAACACCGATGAACGAGACAATGCGTGCCAGCCCGCCACGGTTACTCAACTCCACCAGGAACAGCTTGGCCACCACCACGGCAATCAGCGCCGCACCGATCAGCCAGACCTCGCGACGATGACGCAGATGTCCGCCGATCATCAGGCTCAAGGCGATCAAGGTCCAGACAATGGACAGCCCGGCCTGGACCATCATCGACTCCAACAACGCATCAGGATGGAACGGCACCCCGCTCCAGTGATGGGCCGCGCGCATGACCAGCACGGTGAAGAAGGCGAACAGCGACACCCCGGCCACCAGTTGCGTACCACGCTCGGCGTAATCGCCGCGAATCGCCAGCTCCCGGACCGCACTGCGCGACCAGACATAGACCCCGAACAGGGCGAACAGCAGCCCCAGCTCCAACGGGTTGATCAATGGCAGGTACGGCAATGGCTCGGCGCGCCCGTCGCTGAACACGTTGGCCAGCCAGAACCAGCCAAGCATCAGCACCGCCAGGGGTAGCGCGGCATACAGGCGATACTCCCGGGAGTAACTGCCCACCGGCCATGGCCAGTTGCGAGGTACCGCCATCGCCACCAGGTACAGGCTCGGCAGGATCGCCCAGCCCAACCAGCGCCAGGCGTTGTACTGCTCGGACAACAACAGCAGGCCATAACGCAACTCCAGTGCCAGCACGCCGATCAACAGCCAGCAACCCAGCACATGAGCGACGCTTGCCACTCGGGCCGGCAGCAAACTCGCCAAGCGCCGCAGGCTGAAGAAGTGCACGACGAACAGCAGTGCCCAAGCCAGCCAGCCGAAGTTCGCCGCCGGATGGTAGCGTAAGGTCCAGGAAGCCATCAGCACCAGGGCCCCAGCCGGGATCAGCAGGCTGCCCAACAGGCCCAGGGACTTCCATTGCAGGCGCACCGCCAGCAAGGCCGCGAGCGCTACGCTGGCCGTGGCCAGTGCCAACAGCAGGGCCGGCTGCAAATGATCCGGAGCGAAGCGCAGCACTTCCTTGGTCCAGGTGAACGCCCACCAGCACGCGCCCCAGGCCAGCAGCAAGTCGGCCAGGTACCCCAGGCCCAGGGTGTCGAACGCCGAACCATGGTTGCCGCGTTGCAGGCGCCAAGCGCCCAACAGCGCTGCCAGTGCCAGCACCATCGGCGTCCAGAAGTCGCCATTGGCCAGGGGGCGCACGCCTTCGGCCACGGCGCCATGGAACCAGTCCGAACCGGCCAACAGGAAAGCGCTGCCACCGATTACCTGCAGGGCCAGGCCGAAGACAAAGCTCACCCGCTGCTGCAGGTACAGGCTCAGCCAGATGATCAGCAAGCCGCTGGCGGCCCACACACCGCTGGCGGTACGCCACGGCAGGACGAACAGCACCGCCAGGTTGATCAGCACCAGCCCCGCCAGCAGCACCAGCGACAGGCCGCGCAACAGGCGCGGATCGTCGCGCACCATGGCATCGCGCGATGCCACCAGCATGCCGCCGATCAGCGCCAGGCCAATCAGCGAAGCGCTCATCAATCCGCTCCAGCCACTACCGAACACCCCATTGGCCCCGGCATCCGCACCTTTGAGGCCCGTCAGGAACAATGCCCCACCGAGCAACTGGATGGCGAATGCGCTGAACAGGAACGTCCGCGACTGCAGGCGCAGGCCGACGAACAGGGTCGCCAGCCCCGCCAGGGCCCAACTGATGGCCGTGCCCTGGGTGAGGAAGAACAGCGGCGCCAGCAGGTACAGGAACCCCAGGCCCGCCACCGCCAGCAGCGGCCGGATGCCCTCCTTCAGCCAGTTCGGCAACAGGGCCTTTGGCGTGCGCCGCAACTGGTCGTAGCTGAACAGCAAGGCCCCGCCCAGCAGCAGCGCCCCCAGGGGCGCACCGGACAGCAGGCTGGTGCTGGCAAAACGCACTGAATCGAGGAAGGCCGCGGCCGAACCTGCTTGCAGCAGCAGGGCGAAGGCCTGGGCCAGCGAACGCTGCTGGCGCATGCCAAGCCAGAAGATCCCGGCGCCCTCGACCGCCCAGGCCGCAGCGGTCCAGCGCGCATCCAGCCCCAGGGGAATCGCCAGGCTGGCGAAAATCACGCCCAGGGCCAGGCAGGTCTCGCCCAGCAACACCGCCCGGCCCCCCAGCAGCAGGCGTGCCAGCACCATATAGACCAGGCCCAGGGCCAGGGCGCTGAAGGAGGCGGCAAATTCCAGGTGCTGGACCAGCGCCAGCTGCAGGCCGAAACCCACCAATGGCGGGCCGAAGAGCAGGCTGCCATCGACATAGTCGCCCTTGCGCACCGACCATTGCAGCAGCGCCTGGCGATTGCCGTCGGCCGGCGCATCGCTCATGTCCAGCAACTTGCGCCGGGTGAACAGCAGGCCGATAGCCAGGTACATGACGAAGAACAGGATCAGGAACGGCTCGGTGCTCCACAGCAGTTCCGGAGTGTAGGAGCGCATGCCCCAGGCGAAGCCGATACCGAAGGTACCCACGAAACCGATCAGGTTGAGCAGGCGCCAGGCCTTGAACCAGGCGATGGCCAGGATGCCGGCGTTGAGCAGGGCGAAATAGCTGAACAGGGCCACATGGCTGCCCGCGCCGGTGGAGGTGAGGATCGGTGCGGCAAACCCGCCCAGGGCCGCCGCAGCGGCCAGCCCCAGGGCATCCTGGGTGATGGCCAGGATCGCCGAGAACAGCGTCACCGCCACCAACAGCCCCAGCGCCGCGGAAGGATCGAGCAGTGGGTGCAGGCGCATGGCCGCGAACACCGTCAGGTACAGCACCGCGATCCCTGTGCCCTGGAGCATCAGGGCATAGGCACCGTTACGTCGGCGCAGCCACCACCCCAGGCCCAGTAGGCCCAGGGAACAGGCCGCGACCCCGGCATAGCGCAACTCGATGGGCACCACCACGCCTTCGGTGGCATAGCGCAGGAGGAATGCCAAGCCGAGGAACAACAGCACGACCCCGACCCGCAGCACGGTATTGCCGCCAAATAGCCAATTGCGGGCGCCGCTGATGGCGCGCTCGATCAGGTTGGGCTCATGGGTCTGGGGTACAGTCGATGGACGCGCCTCAGGCGCTTGCGGTTGTGGCTGCCACACCGAATCCGGCAAGGGTTCGCTGGCCATGGCAGTGGCTGGCTTGGCGGTCACAGGCAACTCCCAGATCAGGTCCGCGGCAGCAGGCAATGGCTGCACAGGCTGGACCTCATCGAGAACAAATTCCGGGGTCGGCTCGGGGGCTGGCACAAAACCGAGATCGCTCGTGGCCTCGGCAGCTGGCGCGCTGCTGGCGCTGGCCTCGGGCTGCACCACGGGCTCGGCGGGCGGGCTGGAGCCGGCCTCCAATAGCGCCAGGCGCTGGCCCAAACTCGACAGCGCCTCCTTGGCCCGTTCCAGCTCGCGCTGCTGCTCGCCAACCTGCTTGTGCAGGAGGCCCAGGCGAAAAGCCAAGCCAATGGCCAGGCCGATAAAGGCACCGATCAGAGCATCGCCGAAAGACTCATCGACTACCCACCCCAGCACCACCCCCAACAACATGAACATCCATTGCATGTGTCGACATCCCTAAACAGCCCGTTGACGGACAGATCCAGCCTTTCTTTTTATGCGGCCTTCGCACCAGCGCCGGCAAGGCTCGCCATTCCCTTTGGAAGCCAGGCACGAACGCCAAGGCACGAGCCGGGGAAAAAACGCCGCCAAGTATATCGACAAGGCCCAGCGCACGCTGGGCCTCGCTCACAGTTCCGGATATTCCCCGGGGTTCACTCCAAGGCCTTCCAGATCTGCGTGGCGTACTCGCGAATGGTCCGGTCCGATGAGAACCAGCCCATCCGCGCACTGTTGAGCACCGCAGAGCGCCACCACTCCTTGGAGTCGTGCCAGCGCTCCTCGACCCGGGCCTGGGCACTCCAATAGGCATCGAAGTCGGCACAGACCAGGAATCGATCGTAATCCACCAGCGAGTCGACCAGGCCGGTATAGCGCGACGGATCGTCCGGGGAGAACACGCCACCACGGATCGCCTGCAACACATCGTTGAGGCGATGGGAGGCGGCGATGTCCGGCCCGGCGCTGAATTCGCCATTGCGCTTGCGGGCCTCCACCTGCTGGGCGCTGAGGCCGAAGATAAACATGTGCTCGGCGCCGACCCGCTCGCACATCTCGACGTTGGCGCCATCCAGGGTGCCGATGGTCAAGGCGCCATTGAGGCCGAACTTCATGTTGCTGGTACCCGAGGCTTCGAAGCCGGCGGTGGAAATCTGCTCCGACAGGTCCGCCGCGGGAATGATGCTTTCAGCCAGGCTGACGTTGTAATTGGGTAGGAACACCACCTTGAGCAGGCCCCGCACCGTAGGGTCGTTGTTCACCGTACGGGCGATGTCGTTGGTCAGCTTGATGATCAGCTTGGCCTGGTGGTAGCTGGCGGCGGCCTTGCCGGCGAAGATCTTCACCCGCGGCACCCAGTCGGTTTCCGGCTCGGCGCGGATCGCCTGGTACAAGGCCACGGTGTGCAACAGATTGAGCAACTGGCGCTTGTACTCATGGATGCGCTTGACCTGGACATCGAACATCGCCGCCGGGTTGACGGCAATACCCAGGCGCTCGTGGATGATCGCCGCCAGGGCCCGCTTGCTGTGCAAGCGCTGCTCGGCGAACTGCTTGCGAAACGCCGCTTTCTCGGCAAAGGGCTCGATCCCCAGCAGCAGCTCCTCGGGATTGTCCAGCAGCTCGGGGCCCACGGCTTCCAGCATCATCTGGGTCAATTGCGGGTTGGCCTGGTACAGCCAGCGGCGAAAGGTGATGCCGTTGGTCTTGTTGTTGATCCGCTCCGGATACAACTTGTGCAACTCGGAGAACACCGTGCTGCGCATCAGCTGGGTATGCAGGCCGGATACGCCGTTGACGCTGTGGGAACCGAGGAATGCCAGGTTGCCCATGCGTACCCGGCGGCCGTTGTCCTCCTCGATCAGCGACACCGCCCGCAGCACGTCGAAATCGTGCATGCCCTTGGCCCGCAACGAGTCGATGTGCTGGGCATTGATCAGGTAGATGATCTGCATGTGCCGCGGCAGCAGGCGCTCCATCAACCCCACCGGCCAGGTCTCCAGCGCCTCGGGCAGCAGGGTGTGGTTGGTATAGGCCAGGGTTTCCACGGTGATCTGCCAGGCCGCGTCCCAGGCGATGCCGTGCAGGTCCACCAACTGGCGCATCAGCTCGGCCACGGCGATCGATGGGTGGGTGTCGTTGAGCTGGATAGCCGCGTGTTCGCCGAGGCTGAGTACCGAGTCATGCATGTTCTTGTGCCGGCGCAGCAGGTCCTGCAACGACGCCGAGACGAAGAAGTACTCCTGGCGCAGGCGCAGTTCCTGCCCGGCTTCGGTGCTGTCGGCCGGGTACAGCACCCGCGAGATGCTCTCGGCCCGGGCCACCTCCGCGACCGCCCCCAGGTGGTCGCCGGCATTGAAGCGCTCCAGGTGCAACTCCTCCATGGCCCGGGCACGCCACAGGCGCAGGGTGTTGACGCTGGCCCCGCGCCATCCCACTACCGGCGTGTCGTAGGCCACGGCCCGTACCGTCTCCGCCGCAGACCAGACTTGCCGGGTAGCGCCGGCCTCGTCGGCAACGGTCTCGACACCCCCGCCAAAACCGATGGAGTAGATCACTTCGGGCCGTTCGAACTCCCAGGGGTTGCCGAAATCCAGCCAGTGCTCGGTCTGCTCCTGTTGCCAGCCATCGACGATGGCCTGGCGGAACAGCCCGTGCTCATAGCGAATGCCATAGCCATGGCCGGCGATACCCAGGCTCGACATGCTTTCCATGAAGCATGCCGCCAGGCGCCCCAGCCCACCGTTGCCCAGGGCCGCATCGGGCTCCAGCAGGCGGATGCGTTGCAGGTCTACCCCCAGGTCCGTCAGGGCCTCTTGCGCCACCTCCAGCAAGCCGAGGTTGCTCAGGCTATCGATCAGTAATCGACCGATCAGGAACTCGAGGGACAGGTAGTACACCCGCTTCTGCCCCCGGCGATAGATCTGCCGGGTGTGATCCATCCAGTGATCGACCATGTGGTCCCGCGCAGCCAGGGCAATGGCTTCGAACCAGTCATGGTCGAAGGCATGGTCCGGGTCCTTGCCGACCGCGTAGGTGAGTTTGGTCAGGACGGCTTCACGAAAAGCCGCCACCTGCGTGTCGCGAACATGGGATTCCTGAGTCATCGTTACGACCTCTGACGAGATACACAGTGAGCATGGAATTGACTGAGCCTAGTCGGTCTGACACGGAGCGAAGGCCCTGGTTCGGCGCTATTGCAAACAGCTCGACCAAACGAGAGGAGCGGCTGCACCGATAGGAAAAAAGATGCAGGGCCTGTGCCGTCATGTACTGGCCGGCCGTATGCCAAGAAAAATCCGACACAAAGTTGTTCAAAAATCCAGCAGTCCCGGTATGATCGCGCGCCCCCGAAAACATGCTGGAAACCACCTCGATGATGAAGTCCAACCTGATCGCCGCCGCGGAAATCGACCGTCTCGATACCTGGGCCAAGTATTCCGCGCCCATGTGCGGTTCCTGCATGTCCAGCTGCTGCACCCTGCCGGTGGAAGTGAAGATCAAGGACCTGATCCGCATCGGCGTGGTCGATGAGTTCGAACGCGGCGAGCCGGCGAAGAACATCGCCAAGCGCCTGCAAAAGGAAGGCATCGTCGAGCGCTACAACCAGAAGTCGGAAATCTTCACCCTGCAGCGCATGAGCAACAACGATTGCCTGTATCTGGACCGCAAGAGCCGCCTGTGCACCATTTATGACAAGCGCCCCGATACCTGTCGCAACCATCCCAAGGTCGGCCCACGCCCAGGCTACTGCGCCTACAAGCCAAAGCCCCTGGAGCGTCCGACCAACACCAGCAGCCGGACCCTCGAACGCTTCTGATCCCCCGCCCTCTACAACTCTGCCACCACCGCCGTCCTAGCCGACGCCGAGCTTGCGAGGCCGCAATCGGCTGCTCCTACAGGGGATCACCTCGCTCAACTGACTGGCATTAGCCACTGCGGCCGTGTTACGCGGCTCCTGGGTTGATGGCCCCTGCGCGGCCAGTCGTAGCCTCGCGGACCCGGCAGCGGCTACAGGTTTTCTCCAGGCATAAAAAAACGCCCCCGACCGCAAGGCCGGGGGCGTTTTCATTCAGCCGGAACTAAAGACTCAGTTCTTGGCTTTCTTGGCAGCGCGGGTACGCTCGCCTTCGTCCAGGATCTTCTTACGCAGACGGATGGACTTAGGAGTCACTTCGCACAGCTCGTCGTCCTGGATGAATTCCAGGGCCTGTTCCAGGGTGAAACGAACTGGCGGAACCAGGGCGATGGTCTCGTCCTTGCCCGAAGCACGCATGTTGTCGAGCTTCTTGCCTTTAGTCGGGTTCACACCCAGGTCGTTGTCACGGCTGTTCAGACCAACGATCTGACCGTTGTAGATTTCCTGGCCGTGCTCGACGAACAGCTTGCCGCGCGCCTGCAGGGTTTCCAGGGAGTAGGTCAGAGCCTTGCCGGTCTCAACCGATACCAGTACGCCGTTCTGACGACCGGACATATGGCCGGACTTCATCGGAGCGTAGCGATCGAAGATCGAGGTCAGGATGCCTGCACCGTTGGTCAGGGTCAGGAACTGGTTACGGAAACCGATCAGACCACGGGCTGGAATGTTGTATTCCAGGCGTACACGGCCCTTGCCATCCGGAACCATGTTGCTCAGGTCGCCCTTACGCAGACCCATTTCTTCCATCACCTTGCCCTGGGATTCTTCAGGGATGTCGATGGTCACGTTCTCGAACGGTTCCTGCTTCACGCCGTCAACTTCACGGATGATCACTTCAGGACGGCCAACGCCCATCTCGAAGCCTTCGCGACGCATGGTTTCGATCAGAACCGACAGGTGCAGCTCACCACGGCCGGAAACCTTGAACTTGTCGGCCGAGTCGCCTTCTTCAACACGCAGGGCTACGTTGTACAGCAGCTCTTTGTCCAGACGCTCCTTGATGTTACGGGAGGTCACGAACTTACCTTCCTTACCGCAGAACGGCGAATCGTTGACCTGGAAGGTCATGGATACGGTCGGCTCGTCGACGGTCAGCGGCTTCATTGCTTCAACAGCAGTCGGGTCGCACAGGGTGTCGGAAATGAACAGCTCGTCGAAACCGCTGATGCAGACGATGTCGCCAGCGGCGGCTTCTTCAACGTCCACGCGGTGCAGGCCGTGGTGACCCATCAGCTTGAGGATACGGCCGTTGCGCTTCTTGCCTTCGGTATCGATGGCAGTGACCGGGGTGTTCGGCTTGACGCGACCACGGGCGATACGGCCAACGCCGATCACACCCAGGAAGCTGTTGTAGTCCAGGGCAGAGATCTGCATCTGGAACGGACCGTCACGGTCGACGCTTGGCGCTGGCACGTTGTCGATGATCGACTGGTACAGCGGGGTCATGTCTTCGGCCATGTCGGTGTGGTCCAGACCGGCGATGCCGTTCAGGGCCGAGGCGTAGACGACTTTGAAGTCCAGCTGTTCTTCGGTGGCGCCCAGGTTGTCGAACAGGTCGAAGATCTGGTCCAGAACCCAGTCAGGACGCGCGCCCGGACGGTCGACCTTGTTGATCACCACGATCGGACGCAGGCCGGCTTCGAAAGCCTTCTTGGTCACGAAGCGGGTTTGCGGCATCGGGCCGTCCTGGGCGTCGACCAGCAGCAGCACGGAGTCGACCATGGACATTACGCGCTCAACTTCGCCGCCGAAGTCGGCGTGGCCGGGGGTGTCCACGATGTTGATGTGGTAGCCGTTCCAGTTGATGGCGGTGTTTTTGGCCAGGATGGTAATGCCGCGTTCTTTTTCCTGGTCGTTGGAGTCCATCACGCGCTCGTCGTTGAGCTCGTTGCGCTCCAGGGTGCCGGATTGACGCAGGAGTTTGTCTACCAGGGTGGTTTTACCGTGGTCAACGTGGGCGATGATGGCGATGTTGCGTAGATTTTCGATCACTTGTGTATCTCGATCAGAGGATTCGGTGTGCTGACAAATGCTGGCAGCGATTAACAATAGATTCAGGCCTTGCCGTTACAGCTTGACGGCGGCGTCGGGGGGCCGGTGACGCAAGCCACAGGCGAACAGCCCCGGGCATTTAGCTCGGTCTATAAACGCGCACATTGGCATGTCCCTCACTGAGCAGATGGTGAGCATGCAGGCGACTCATGACGCCTTTGTCGCAATACAGCAGGTACTGGCGGTTAGGGTCCAGTTCCTTGAAGCGTGCGTTCACCGCATAGAACGGCAACGCCTTGACTTCGATGCCAGCCAGCTCCAGCGGTTCATCTTCCTGGGCATCCGGGTGACGGATGTCGATGACGATCTGGCCGGCCAGCGCTTCGCTGACTTCTTCAACTTGAACATCCTGGCCCAGCTCGTCGATCACTCGATCGATCGGCACCAGTTTGGCCCGCTCGATCGCACGCTCGAGCACGGCCATGTCGAATTCTTTCTCTTCATGCTCGACGCGATGGCGCTTGGCATTGGTCTTGGGGTTCACCGAGATGACCCCGCAGTACTCCGGCATGTGCTTGGCAAAGTCAGCGGTGCCAATCTGGTTGGCCAGGTCGATGATGTCCTGCTTGTGGCTGGCGATCAGCGGCCGCAGCACCAGCTTGTCGGTCACGCAGTCGATCACCGACAGGTTCGGCAGGGTCTGGCTGGACACCTGGGAAATCGCCTCGCCGGTGACCAGCGCATCGATGTGCAGGCGCTCGGCGATGCTCGAGGCGGCACGCAACATCATACGCTTCAAGATGACGCCCATATGACTGTTGTCGACCTTGCCGAGGATCTCGCCCAGCACTTCCTCGAACGGCACGCTGACGAACAGCACGCGCTGGGAGCTGCCGTACTTCTTCCAAATATAGTGCGCGACTTCCATCACGCCCAATTCGTGGGCACGACCGCCCAGGTTGAAGAAGCAGAAATGCCCCATCAGGCCGCGACGCATGATCTGGTAGGCCGCCACGGTGGAGTCGAAGCCACCGGACATCAACACCAGGGTCTGTTCCAGGGCGCCCAGCGGGTAGCCGCCGATGCCATTGTGCTGGCTGTGGATCACGAACAACCGTTGGTCGCGAATTTCCATCCGCACTTCGATTTGCGGCGCTTTCAGGTCGATTCCCGCGGCACCGCACTGTCGGCGCAACTGGCTACCGACGTATTTTTCCACGTCCATGGAACTGAATTCATGCTTGCCGGCGCGCTTGCAGCGCACAGCGAAAATCTTCCCCGCCAAGACTTCGCCGAAGTGCTGCTTGCACTTGGCGACGATGTCGTCGAAGTCCCCCAGGGGGTACTCGTCGACCTGCAGGAAATGCGCGATGCCGGGCATGCAGCTCAGGCGCTCGGTCATGTCCTTGAGCACCTTGGGCTCGGTGACGGCGGTTTCCAGCTCGAGGTTGTCCCACACACCATCGACCACCACAGCCGGGTCCAGGTCACGGAGCACGGCACGGATGTTCTTGGCCAACTGACGGATGAAACGCGTCCGAACCGGGCGGCTCTTGATGGTGATTTCCGGGAAAACTTTAACGATTAGTTTCATGAAAACAGCGTGCGCCGGGTCAGCCGAAAAAGGGGGGCGCGGATTATAGCGGAAATTGCTCAAGGTTTAACCAGTTAATGTGCAGAAGGTTTTCGATGCACCAAAACGGGTCATTTATTCAAATAAGCGCTACATTGCAGTGCGCAAAATGCCGGCACTCTTGCCCCTGAAGCGGAGAAAGCGTGATTTTGGGGCAAAAAACCCATCCCAGGGCACTGGCATGCAATTTGCTCCCTTGTGAGGCAGGTTGCCATGGCAGAGTATTCGCGCCGGCATTACCCACATTCTAAGGGCACTCCAACATCAAGCCCGAAGCCATCCGGAGGACACTATGTCGAAGTCGGTTCAACTCATCAAAGATCATGACGTCAAATGGATTGATCTGCGCTTCACTGACACCAAGGGCACTCAACATCACGTGACCATGCCGGCCCGTGATGCGCTGGATGAAGACTTCTTCGAAGCTGGCAAGATGTTCGACGGCTCCTCCATCGCTGGCTGGAAAGGCATCGAAGCCTCCGACATGATCCTGATGCCGGACGACGAAACCGCCGTGCTGGACCCGTTCACCGAAGAGCCGACCCTGATCCTGGTGTGCGACATCATCGAACCTTCGAGCATGCAAGGCTACGACCGCGACCCTCGCGCGATCGCCAAGCGCGCCGAAGAGCACCTGAAGGCCACCGGCATCGGCGACACCGTATTCGCAGGTCCGGAGCCTGAGTTCTTCATCTTCGACCAGGTAAAGTTCAAGTCCGACATCTCCGGCTCGATGTTCAAGATCTACTCCGAGCAAGGCTCGTGGATGTCCGACCAGGACGTGGAAGGCGGCAACAAGGGCCACCGTCCAGGCATCAAGGGCGGCTACTTCCCGGTTCCGCCGTTCGACCATGACCACGAAATCCGTACCTCCATGTGCAACGCACTGGAAGAAATGGGCCTGACCGTCGAAGTCCACCACCACGAAGTGGCGACTGCCGGCCAGAACGAAATCGGCGTCAAGTTCAACACCCTGGTGAAGAAGGCCGACGAAACCCAGACTCTGAAGTACGTGGTGCACAACGTGGCCGACGCCTACGGCCGCACCGCTACCTTCATGCCAAAACCGCTGTACGGCGACAACGGCTCGGGCATGCACGTACACATGTCGATCTGGAAAGACGGCAAGAACACCTTCGCTGGCGAAGGTTATGCCGGCCTGTCCGATACCGCCCTGTACTTCATCGGCGGCATCATCAAGCACGGCAAGGCCCTGAACGGCTTCACCAACCCGGCTACCAACTCCTACAAGCGCCTGGTTCCAGGCTTCGAAGCTCCAGTGATGCTGGCCTACTCGGCCCGCAACCGCTCCGCTTCGATCCGCATTCCTTACGTGTCGAGCCCGAAAGCCCGCCGTATCGAAGCGCGCTTCCCGGACCCGGCGGCCAACCCATACCTGTGCTTCGCGGCACTGCTGATGGCCGGCCTGGATGGTATCCAGAACAAGATCCACCCTGGCGATGCTGCCGACAAGAACCTGTACGACCTGCCGCCTGAAGAGGCCAAAGAGATCCCACAAGTTTGCGGCAGCCTGAAAGAAGCCCTGGAAGAGCTGGACAAGGGCCGTGCGTTCCTGACCAAAGGCGGCGTTTTCAGCGACGACTTCATCGACGCCTACATCGCCCTGAAAAGCGAAGAAGAAATCAAGGTCCGTACCTTCGTACACCCACTGGAATACGAGCTGTACTACAGCTGCTGATCCGGTAGCGCTCGCGCAAGCGGCGTGATCGAAAGGCCTCCTTCGGGAGGCCTTTTTCATGCCCGGCAGAAAATACCCGGGGATTTTCCGTGTGCCTCTGGCCAGCTTGCGGGCATCATGAACCTCCCCCTCCCAACCTTGAGCCTGCCGATGAAATCTTCCTTGAACCTGTGTCTCGCCCTGGCCTGCACCCTGCTCGCCAGCCTGGCCCGGGCCGACGATGCTCCGGCCAGCCTTGCTCCATTGCTGGGCAGCATCGCCGCACGCCTGGACATCGCCGAGCAAGTGGCCCTGAGCAAGTGGGACAGCCACAAGGCCGTGGAGGACCGGCCTCGCGAACAGCAAGTGATCGCAGCAGCCTCGGCCCTGGCCAACGGCCTGGATGAAACCACGGTAGGGCAGTTCTTCGCAGCGCAGATCGAGGCCAACAAACTAGTGCAATACGCCAGGCTTTCAACCTGGCATCTACAAGGCCAGGCACCGGATACTCCACGCCAGGACCTGGCCGGGCAAATCCGCCCGCAACTCGATCGGTTACAAGAACGCCTGCTGCAGCAACTGGCCGACTTCAGCCCCTCCCGTACCGACCCGCGCTGCCCGCAGTGGTTGGCCCGGGCCAACCACACCGGCGACATGGCGCCGCTGCGTCAGTTGGCGATGATCCGCGCCACTGCCGAGTTATGTGTGTTCAAAGGTTAACCAGGCCTGTCGCCTGCCCGGTGCGCCCCTATGCTGAGGGCTCTCCAGGAGGATCCGGACCATGCGTATCGCTGCCTTGTGGCTGCTGTGGATAACCCTACTGCCAGCTGATGCGGCCCCCGATCACCCCACCGACGACCATCGCCCCAGCAGCGACCGAGGATCCAGCGACTGGCCGCCCTCGAACAGGGCACCGGTCGCCTGCCAGACCAGCCAAAGGCAGGCCTACCAACGCCTGCAGCTCAACGGAGTGCAGGAGCAGGGCGCGCTGCGGGCCAATAACGGCAGCTTCAGCGTCCGGGTAGACCTGCACCCGCCGCTGCAACCGCCCCATCGCCTGCGCCTGCTGCTGGATGGCGAACCCCACGGCGCCCCTGGCCGTGGCCCGCAGTTGCATCTGTCGAACCTCGACCGCGGCCTTCATCGCCTGGCGGTGCAGGTCCTTGAGGGCGAGCAAATCCTGCAGCAAAGCCCGGAAATCAGTTTCTTCCTGCTGCGCGCCCATCGTTGAATGGCTCCTGGGCCAGCACCGGCTGTTCCCGTCCAGCCAGATGCATCCGTCGCTCGTGCTCCAGCAACCAGCGCTTGCGCCACAGGCCTCCGCCATAACCGGTCAGCGAGCCATCGGCGCCGATCACCCGATGGCACGCGATGACGATGGCGATCTGGTTGGCACCGTTGGCTCGGGCCACGGCGCGCACCGCCGTCGGCGAGCCGATATCCCGCGCCAACCCGGCATAACTGCAGGTGCTGCCCAGGGGAATGGCCCGCAGGGCCTGCCATACCGTGCGGGTGAAGGCCGAGGCCTGCATCGCCAATGGTGTCTGGAAAGACACCGGCTCACCGGCAAAGTAACGGCGCAGTTCGGCCTCGATCTGGTCGATGGGGGCAAAGCGTCCGAAGCCGATGCTCGAGCCACTGTTGTCCTGCAACTTGCGCAGCTCCCCCGCCAGGGCCGGGCGGTCGAAAAACTCCAGCACATGCAGGACCTGGGCATCGGCCACGGCCAGCATCACACCGATAGGCGTCTGCAACCAATCGGCCTTGAGCAGTTCACGCCCACGCAGGTTCGACGGTGGTTGGCCCGCAAGCCGGGCAAACGCATGGCGAAAACCACTGTCGGAATCGAAGCCGGCGCTGATCTGCGCCTCGATCACCGGCTCCCCTGAAGCCAACTGCTGCATGCCCCGGCCGATACGCCGCAGCCGGGCCATTTCCAGGAAGGTCACCCCGAAATGGCGCTTGAATGCTCGGCGGACCGTGGACGGGTCCAGCCCCTGGCGCACCAGATCCTCTTCATACCAACGGCGCTCGCCATCGCTGTGCAGTTGTTCGAGCAAGGTCTTGACCCAGGGTTCCTGGCCCCCTGCCGCCTCCAGGGGACGGCAGCGCAGGCAAGCACGAAACCCGCCCTCCAGGCACTCCCTGATGGAGCCGAAGAACACCGTGTTGTGACGCTTGGGCTTGCGCGCGACACAGCTCAGCCGACAGAACACCCCGGTGCTCTTCACCCCGACATAGGCAAAACCCTCATAGGCCGGGTCGCGCTCCAGGAGCGCCCGATACAAGGTGTCGTCGTCGGGAAGCTGGAACAGCAGAGGGGCGTTTTCCATGGCCGGATCCTGGACCTTCAAGCAAAGAGTCCGGCGCACTCTACCGGCTCTGGCACCCGGCTGCCGCTGAAAAACGGGCGTTGATTCTCGACGATCGGACAGCAGGCAAGCAGGCCAAGCACTCATGCACTATATTGGTGCAACACCTTGCACCCAGGGATGATTAGCAGCCCATTTTGGTTCGAAAATGCCCGTCGGGACTGGCAATACGCCATGCAATCGGCGTTCAAACACCTGTTTCAGGGGCGCGAACGCTTCTTTTCGGAGCCTTGGTTTGGTTTTTGCATTTTCTCCGTACCAGCGCTTCAACCCGTGCACGATCCGGGATCGACTCCGGATTGTCCTGCTTCAAAAGAGGTCCGAATGACCATCAGCGACCCACTGCATCGCCTGTTACTGGACAACCTGACCACCGCCACCATCCTGCTCAATGCCGACCTGCGCCTTGAGTACATGAACCCGGCGGCGGAAATGCTCCTGGCCATCAGCGGCCAGCGCAGCCATGGGCAGTTCATCAGCGAGCTGTTCACCGAGTCGGCCGAAGCCTTGAGCTCCCTGCGCCAGGCGGTGGAGCAGGCCCATCCCTTCACCAAGCGCGAGGCCATGCTCACCGCCCTGACCGGCCAGACCCTGACCGTGGACTATGCGGTGACGCCGATCCTCAACAACGGCGACACCTTGCTGCTGTTGGAAGTCCATCCCCGGGATCGCTTGCTGCGCATCACCAAGGAAGAGGCCCAGCTGTCCAAGCAGGAAACCAGCAAGATGCTGGTGCGCGGCCTGGCCCACGAAATCAAGAATCCCCTGGGCGGGATTCGCGGCGCCGCCCAGTTGCTGGCCCGGGAGCTGCCCGAGGAAAGCCTCAAGGACTACACCAACGTCATCATCGAAGAGGCCGACCGCCTGCGCAATCTGGTGGATCGCATGCTTGGCTCGAACAAGCTGCCGTCCCTGGCGCTGACCAATATCCATGAAGTGCTGGAGCGGGTCTGCAGCCTGGTGGAGGCCGAGAGCCAGGGTTGCATCACCCTGGTCCGGGATTACGACCCGAGCATTCCCGATGTACTGATCGATCGTGAGCAAATGATCCAGGCGGTGTTGAACATCGTGCGCAACGCCATGCAGGCCATCAGCACCCAGAACGAGCTGCGCCTGGGCCGCATCACCCTGCGCAGCCGCACCATGCGCCAGTTCACCATCGGCCATGTGCGCCATCGCCTGGTGACCAAGATCGAGATCATCGACAACGGTCCGGGAATCCCCGCCGAACTGCAGGACACCCTTTTCTTCCCCATGGTCAGCGGCCGCCCGGACGGTACCGGGCTGGGCCTGGCCATCACCCAGAACATCATCAGCCAGCACCAGGGCCTGATCGAGTGTGACAGCCACCCAGGCCACACCACGTTCTCGATCTTTTTGCCTCTGGAACAAGGAGCCCCATCGACATGAGCCGAAGTGAAACCGTGTGGATCGTCGATGACGACCGTTCAATCCGCTGGGTCCTGGAAAAAGCCCTGCAACAGGAAGGCATGACGACCCAGAGCTTCGACAGCGCCGACGGGGTGATGAGCCGCCTGGCCCGCCAGGCTCCGGATGTGATCATTTCCGATATCCGCATGCCCGGGGCCAGCGGTCTCGACCTGCTGGCACGGATCCGCGAACAGCATCCGCGCCTGCCGGTGATCATCATGACCGCCCACTCCGACCTGGACAGCGCGGTAGCGTCCTACCAGGGCGGCGCCTTCGAATACCTGCCCAAGCCGTTCGATGTCGATGAGGCCGTGGCCCTGGTCAAGCGCGCCAACCAGCATGCCCAGGAACAGCAAGGCCTGGAGGTCGCGCCGAGCCTGGCGCGCACGCCGGAGATCATCGGCGAAGCCCCGGCGATGCAGGAGGTCTTCAGGGCCATCGGGCGCTTGAGCCACTCCAACATCACGGTGCTGATCAATGGCGAGTCCGGCACCGGCAAGGAGCTGGTGGCCCATGCCTTGCACCGCCACAGTCCGCGTGCGAGTTCGCCGTTCATCGCCCTGAACATGGCGGCGATCCCCAAGGACCTGATGGAGTCCGAGCTGTTCGGTCATGAGAAAGGTGCCTTCACGGGTGCCGCCAACCTGCGGCGCGGGCGCTTCGAGCAGGCCGACGGTGGCACCCTGTTCCTCGACGAGATCGGCGACATGCCGGCCGATACCCAGACTCGCTTGCTGCGGGTGCTGGCCGACGGCGAGTTCTATCGGGTCGGCGGCCATACTCCGGTCAAGGTCGACGTACGAATCATCGCCGCGACCCACCAGAACCTGGAAACCCTGGTCCAGGCCGGCAAATTCCGCGAAGACTTGTTCCACCGCCTCAACGTGATCCGCATCCACATTCCCCGCCTGTCGGATCGTCGCGAAGACATCCCGACCCTGGCCAAGCATTTCCTCGGCCGCGCGGCCCAGGAGCTGGCGGTGGAGCCCAAGCTGCTGAAGAACGAAACCGAGGAGTTCCTGAAGAACCTGCCGTGGCCAGGGAACGTGCGCCAACTGGAGAACACCTGCCGCTGGATCACCGTGATGGCCTCCGGGCGCGAAGTCCATATCGGCGACCTGCCGCCGGAACTGCTGAGCCTACCTCAGGACTCGGCACCGGTGACCAACTGGGAACAGGCCCTGCGCCAGTGGGCCGACCAGGCCCTGGCCCGCGGCCAGTCCAACCTGCTGGACAGCGCGGTCCCGAGTTTCGAGCGGATCATGATCGAGACCGCCCTCAAGCACACCGCCGGTCGGCGTCGTGATGCTGCAGTCTTGCTGGGCTGGGGGCGCAATACCCTGACCCGCAAGATCAAGGAGCTGGGGATGAAGGTCGACGGTGGCGACGAGGAGGACAGCGACGAGGCTTGAGCGGCTGTTCTGCAACCCCTAGCGCGGGCAAGCCTCGCTTCCACGGACCTTGTGTTTCGTAGGAGCGAGGCTTGCCCGCGATGTTTTTCGTGCACCGAAATGGTGAGCCTGCACCGCCAAAAGGCTCGGCCAGACGCAAGACTCGCTTGCGAACGGCCGCACCAGGCCGGGCAAGGAAAACTCAACAAAACGGCGAAAGCCCCGAAAAACGGGGCCTCCAGCTTGACCCTGCAATTAACTGAACCGTTTAAGCCTGAATTGGCACGCCCCCTGCAATAACAAGATCACGAGCGCCACCGCTCACCCGTTTTGGGGACCTTGGTACAGGCAGGCCGAGGATTCCCCTCTTTAACACCCGGCCCACTCGCGTCAAGCGAGCAGGCCACGGTTTCGGGGACCCTGGTACAGGCAGGCCAGGGCTCCCCTCTTTAACACTCGGCCCGCCGCGTCAAGCGAGCAGGCCACGGTTTTGGGGGCCCTGGTACAGGCAGGCCGGGGTTTCCCTCTTTTATTGCTCTCGCAAGTGGATCTCCAGGCGCCAGCGCCCGTCCACCGCGCCCCCGCTCCATTCGCCCCGCAGGGGGCGCGCGGCCACCAGGTTCAGCAACAAGCCCTGGTCCGCCAGGCGTATCCGCCAATTCACCATTCGCTGATTGACCTGCAACTGGCCCTGCTGCGCCCGGCCCGAAGCATCGAACAGCAGCGCCACGGCCCCTTCGACATGCTCGCCATGCACCTTGGGCTCATGGTTGAACCAGATCACCAGGCCATCGGGCACGGTCTGCACCTCTTGCAACTGCACCGGCTCGGGCTGGGTCAGGCGACCGATCATCAGGCCGATCATCACCCCGACAATGGCCAGGGAGCCGAATACCCGCAGCATTAGCTTCGGCCGCGAGTCTTCTTCAGGCGTAGAATGCTGCCTGTCTTTCTCTTCGGAGCCGTGCATGTTTCACGTCATCCTCTTCCAACCAGAAATTCCGCCGAATACCGGCAACGTTATCAGGCTCTGCGCCAACAGCGGCTGCCACCTGCACTTGATCGAGCCGCTGGGTTTCGAAATGGACGACAAGCGCTTGCGCCGTGCCGGCCTCGACTATCACGAGTACGCCACCCTGCAACGCCATGCCGACCTCGCCAGCTGCCTGGAGAGCCTCGGCCATCCACGCCTGTTCGCCTTCACCACCAAGGGCTCGCGCCCCTTCCACGATGCCAGCTTCCAGGAGGGCGATGCCTTCCTGTTCGGCCCGGAAAGCCGTGGCCTGCCAGCAGAGGTACTGGACGCCCTGCCCGGCGAGCAGCGCCTGCGCCTGCCCATGCGCGAAGGCTGCCGCAGCCTTAACCTGTCCAACACCGTGGCGGTGGCGGTCTACGAAGGCTGGCGCCAATTGGGCTTCAAATAAGCGCCTGCTTGTGCAGGAGCCAAGCTCGCTCGCGATGACCGGTAACGCGGTGCTCAGGCGTTTCGCGTCGCCCTTGTCGCAGGCCAGCCTCGCGCCTACCTGGAGGTTTCACCCAGCCATGAAAAAAGCGCCGTCAAAGGCGCTTTTTTCATGGCTGGGTGAAGCACTTATTGAACGGTGTTCTCGCCAGCGGACTGCACGCGTTGCAGCTCCTGGGCGTACAGCGCGTCGAAGTTCACCGGAGCCAGCATCAGGGCAGGGAACGAGCCGCGGGTCACCAGGCTGTCCAGCGCTTCGCGAGCGTACGGGAACAGGATGTTCGGGCAGAAGGCACCCAGGGTGTGGCTCATGGAAGCCTCGTCCAGGTTCTTGATCAGGAAGATGCCGGCCTGCTGGACTTCAGCGATGAAGGCCACTTCGTCGCCATTCTTCACGGTCACGGACAGGGTCAGTACCACTTCGTGGAAATCGGCTTCCAGGGCTTTCTGACGAGTGTTCAGGTCCAGGGCGACGCTGGGCTCCCACTGCTGGCGGAAGATCGCCGGGCTTTTCGGCGCTTCGAAGGACAGGTCACGCACATAGATGCGCTGCAGGGAGAATTGCGGTGCGCTTTCGTCTTCGGCAGCAGCAGTGTTCTGTTGGTCAGTCATCTCAGATCCTTCTTGATCTTGGGTCTATAAGGTTAGGAATTTCAGGCCGCCAGCAACGCGTCGAGCTTGCCGGCGCGTTCCAGGGCAAACAAATCATCACAACCACCTACGTGGGTGGCACCGATCCAGATCTGCGGCACGGACGTGCGTCCGGCTTTCTGGCTCATCTCGGCGCGCACCTGCGGCTTGCCATCGACCTTGATCTCTTCGAAGGCTACGCCTTTGCTGGCGAGCAGATGCTTGGCCCGCGAGCAATAAGGGCAGTAATCACTGGAATAGACGATGACCTGGGACATTACTTCACCAATGGCAGGTTATCGGCCTTCCAGCTGGAGACACCACCGGACAGCTTGGCCGCGGTGAAGCCGGACTTCATCAGCTCGCGGGCCTGGGTGCCGGCGTGCTGGCCCTGGGCGTCCACCAGGATGATGGTCTTGGCCTTGTGCTTCTCCAGCTCGCCGATGCGGGCGGCCAGCTTGTCCTGGGGAATGTTCAGCGCACCGACGATGTGGCCAGCGGCGTATTCCTTGGATGGGCGGATATCGATCACCACGCCCTGCTCGCTGTTGACCAGCGCGGTCAGTTCGCCGGTGCTGAGGCTGCGGCCACCGCGGCTCAGTTCGTGAGCGATCAGCAGGGCCAGGAGAATGACGAAGGCGCCGACGAGCAGGTAGTGTTCAGTAGCGAATTGAATCAGGTGAGCAACCATCTAAGGAGGTTCCAGGGCGTGAAAATGCCGGCCAGTATACACAGCCCTCAAGGTCGGCCAAACCCCGCCCGGCGGTGACGCCGATTGAACTTGCCTTTAAACTGCCACTCCCTTTTTCAACACCTCCTTATCCAGCCACGAGTGGACGCCATGACTACCACGCCTAAACCTTTGGTCCTGATGATTCTGGATGGCTTCGGTCACAGCGAGAGCCACGAATCCAACGCTGTCTATGCCGCGAACAAGCCTGTCCTGGATCGCCTGTGCGCCAGCGTGCCCAACGGCCTGATCTCGGGTTCGGGCATGGACGTCGGCCTGCCGGACGGCCAGATGGGCAACTCCGAAGTCGGCCACATGAACCTCGGGGCCGGCCGCGTGGTGTACCAGGACTTCACTCGGGTGACCAAGGCCATCCGTGACGGCGAATTCTTCGAGAATCCGACCATCTGCGCCGCCGTGGACAAGGCCGTGGCCGCCGGCAAGGCCGTGCACATCCTCGGCCTGCTGTCCGATGGCGGCGTGCACAGCCACCAGGACCACCTGGTGGCCATGGCCGAACTGGCCTTCAAGCGTGGCGCCGAGAAAATCTACCTGCACGCCTTCCTCGACGGTCGCGACACCCCGCCCAAGAGCGCCCAGTCGTCCATCGAACTGCTGGACGAAACCTTCAAGACCCTGGGCAAGGGCCGCATCGCCAGCCTGATCGGCCGCTACTTCGCCATGGACCGCGACAACCGCTGGGACCGCGTGGCCCAGGCCTACAACCTGATCGTCGAGGGCCAGGGCCAGTTCAGCGCCGCCACCGCCCAGCAAGGCCTGCAAGCGGCCTACGAGCGCGATGAAAGCGACGAATTCGTCAAGGCCACCACCATCGGCGAACCGCTCAAGGTCGAGGACGGCGATGCCGTGGTGTTCATGAACTTCCGCGCCGACCGGGCCCGCGAGCTGAGCCGGGTCTTCGTCGAGAACGATTTCAAGGAGTTCGAGCGCGCACGCCAGCCGAAACTGGCCGGTTTCGTCATGCTCACCCAGTACGCGGCCAGCATCCCGGCCCCGGCGGCCTTCGCCCCCAGCAGCCTGGAAAACGTGCTGGGCGACTACCTGGCCAAGAACGGCAAGACCCAGCTGCGCATCGCCGAGACCGAGAAATACGCCCACGTGACCTTCTTCTTCTCCGGCGGGCGCGAAGAGCCGTTCCCGGGTGAAGAACGCATCCTGATCCCGTCGCCGAAGGTCGCTACCTACGACCTGCAGCCGGAAATGAGCGCCCCGGAAGTCACCGACAAGATCGTCGACGCCATCGAACACCAGCGCTACGACGTGATCATCGTCAACTACGCCAACGGTGACATGGTTGGCCACAGCGGCGTGTTCGAGGCTGCCGTCAAGGCCGTGGAATGCCTGGACCTGTGCGTCGGGCGTATCGTCGATGCCCTGGAAAAGGTCGGCGGCGAAGCGCTGATCACCGCCGACCACGGCAACGTCGAGCAGATGTCCGACGAAACCACCGGCCAGGCCCACACCGCCCACACCACCGAGCCGGTGCCCTTCATCTATGTCGGCAAGCGCCCATTGAAGGTCCGTGAAGGCGGTGTCCTGGCAGATGTGGCCCCTACCATGCTCAAGCTGCTGGACCTGCCACAGCCCGCGGAAATGACCGGCAAGTCGATCCTGGTCTGATAGCAAAAGGCCCAATAATGGGCCGGAAACGACTTTTTATGACGAACGCCTCAAAGCAGTTGGCTTTGAGGCGTTTTTTTTGCAGCGATGGGCGGGCATACTAGGCCGTCCCTTTCCCTGGTGTCGCCCGCCTCTATGCTTCGCGCCCTGATTGCCCTTGCTCTGACCTGCCTGCTCCAACCGGCTTTTGCCGACGAGCGTGCGCAAACCCAACAACAGTTGGACGCCACGCGTCAGGACATCACCGAGCTGAAGAAGCTGCTGGGCAAACTGCAGGAAGAAAAGTCCGGAGTACAGAAAGAGCTGCGCGGCACCGAGACCGAGATGGGCAAGCTGGAGAAGCAGGTCGAGGCCCTGCAGAAAGAGCTGAAGAAAAGCGAATCCGAGCTGCAGCGACTCGATGAGGAGAAAAAAAAACTCCAGAGCGCGCGCACTGAACAGCAACGACTGATCGCCATCCAGGCCCGGGCCGCCTATCAGAACGGGCGCCAGGAGTACCTCAAGCTGCTGCTGAACCAGCAGAATCCTGAAAAATTCGCCCGCACCCTCACCTATTACGACTACCTGAGCCAGGCCCGCCTGGAGCAGTTGAAGAACTTCAACGAGACCCTGCGCCAGCTGGCCAATGTGGAAAAGGATATTTCCCTGCAGCAGGCCCAGTTGCTGGTGCAGAAAAGCAGCCTCGACACCCAGCGCGAGGAGCTGGCCAAGGTCCGCAAGGAGCGCCAGCTGGCCCTGGCCAAGCTCAACGACGACGTCAAGGCCCGGGACCAGAAGCTGCAACAGCGCGAACAGGACCAGGCCGACCTGGCCAAGGTCCTCAAGACCATCGAAGAGACCCTGGCACGCCAGGCTCGCGAGGCGGAAGAGGCGCGCCAGAGAGCGCTGATCGCCCAGCAGGAAGCCGAAAAAAAGCGTTTGCGTGAAGCCCAGGCCGAGACCAGCGATGCACCGCGCAAGCCGGTCCATTCCACTCCCGGGGCCCTGGTCTCCAGTAACGGTCCCTCCTTTGGCGGAGCATTCGCTTCGGCCCGGGGCAAACTTCCATGGCCAGTCGATGGTCGACTATTGGCGCGCTTCGGTGAAACCCGTGGCGACGACTCCCGCTCCAAGTGGGACGGCGTGATGATCAGCGCTGCCGCTGGCAGCCAGGTGCATGCCGTACACGGCGGCCGGGTGGTGTTCGCCGATTGGCTGCGCGGTGCCGGGCTGCTGGTGATCCTCGATCATGGCAACGGCTACCTGAGCCTCTACGGGCACAACCAGACGCTGCTCAAGGAAGCCGGCGACGTGGTCAAGGCCGGAGAGTCCATCTCCACAGTGGGCAATAGTGGCGGACAGGACACTCCTGCGCTGTACTTTGCAATTCGTCAGCAGGGTCGCCCCAGCGACCCGGCACAGTGGTGCCACGCGCAAGGATAAGCGCTGCATCTAAATTAGGAGTTCGTTCGACATGCTGCATTTGTCCCGCCTTACCTCGCTGGCCCTGACGATCGCCCTGGTGATCGGCGCGCCTCTGGCGTTTGCCGCCGAAACCGCTCAATCGGCAACCGCCGCGACGACCAAGGCGCCTTTGCCGCTGGAAGAGCTGCGTACCTTTGCCGAGGTGATGGATCGCATCAAGGCCGCCTATGTCGAACCTGTCGATGACAAGACCCTGCTGGAAAACGCCATCAAGGGCATGCTCAGCAACCTCGACCCGCACTCGGCCTACCTGGGGCCGGAAGACTTCGCCGAGCTGCAGGAAAGCACCAGCGGCGAATTCGGCGGCCTGGGCATCGAGGTCGGTGCCGAAGACGGCTTCATCAAGGTGGTGTCGCCGATCGATGACACCCCGGCTTCCAAGGCCGGCATCCAGGCCGGCGACCTGATCGTCAAGATCAACGGCCAGCCGACCCGTGGCCAGACCATGACCGAAGCCGTGGACAAGATGCGCGGCAAGATCGGCCAGAAGATCACCCTGACCCTGGTCCGCGACGGCGGCACGCCATTCGACGTGACCCTGGCCCGCGCCACCATCCAGGTCAAGAGCGTGAAGAGCCAGTTGCTGGAGTCCGGCTATGGCTACATCCGCATCACCCAGTTCCAGGTCAAGACCGGCGAGGAAGTCTCCAAGGCCCTGGCCAAGCTGCGAAAGGACAACGGCAAGAAGCTCAACGGCATCATCCTCGACCTGCGCAACAACCCGGGCGGCGTACTGCAGGCCGCGGTGGAAGTGGTCGACCACTTCATCACCAAGGGCCTGATCGTCTACACCAAGGGCCGTATCGCCAACTCCGAACTGCGTTTCTCCGCCACCGGCAAGGACGAGAGCGAAGCCGTGCCGATGGTGGTGCTGATCAACGGCGGCAGCGCCTCGGCCTCGGAAATCGTCGCCGGCGCCCTGCAGGACCAGAAGCGCGCCGTGCTGATGGGCACCACCAGCTTCGGCAAGGGCTCGGTACAGACCGTGTTGCCGCTGAACAACGAACGCGCCCTGAAGATCACCACTGCGCTGTACTTCACCCCCAACGGTCGCTCGATCCAGGCCCAGGGCATCGTCCCGGACATCGAGGTGCGTCGCGCCAAGATCACCAGCGAATCCCAGGACGGCGAGTACTTCAAGGAAGCCGACCTGCAGGGTCACCTGGGCAATGGCAACGGCGGCGCCGACAAGCCAAGCGGCTCTGCCGGCAAGGCCAAGCCGATGCCACAGGACGACGACTACCAGCTGGCCCAGGCCCTGAGCCTGCTCAAGGGGCTAAGCATCACTCGCGGTAAATGATTGAACCCTCGCCGGCCCGCCGACTCCCAAGCAGGGAGCCGGCTAGCCGGCGAAGCGTCCGCCAGGGCGTCCCACTGCCAAGGCCATTGCTGATTCCCATGCTGCACTTTCCTTCGACGCACAGCCGCCAGCCGCTCTCCCGGCTGCTAGGCGGCTTGCTGCTGGCCCTGCTCTGCTGCCTGCCCGTCCAGGCCGCCGCCCCGCAGGCGCCCAAGGCCTACCTGAGCCTGATCATCGACGACCTGGGCCAGAACCTGCCTCGCGATCGCCGTGTGCTGGGACTGCCCGGCCCGGTGACCACGGCGATCATGCCCGATACGCCCCACGCCGCCGAGTTCGCCCGGGAAGCCCACCGGGCGGGCAAGATCGTTATCCTGCACATGCCCATGGACCCGGCCACCGGGCCCTTCGCCTGGCACCCGGACCTGCCGCAGGAAGAACTGCACAAGCGCCTGGATGCAGCGTTCCAGGCCGTGCCCTACACCAGCGGCATCAACAACCACATGGGTAGCCGCATGACGTCCCAGCGACCGGCAATGGCCTGGCTCATGGGCGAGCTGCAACGGCGCAACAAGTTCTTCGTCGACAGCCGCACCAGCGCCCAGACCGTGGCCGCCGCCGAGGCACAGAAAATCGGCCTGGCCAGCGTTTCCCGGGATGTATTCCTCGACGATGAGCGTACCGAGCCGGCGATCGCCCGGCAGTTGCAGACAGCCATCGACCTGGCCCGCAAGCAGGGCTCGGCGGTGATGATCGGCCACCCGTATCCGCAGACCCTGGCAGTGCTGGAACGCGAACTGCCCAAGCTCAAGGCCCAAGGCATCGAGTGGATCGATATCAAGTCGATGATCAGCCTGCGCAGCAACCAGGCCATGAGCGGCCATGGCAAGAACGGCAAGTACAGATAGGGCAGCGCTAAGCGACAAGCCTCAAGCTGCAAGCCAAAGCGCCGCCAACCTGCTGTTACTTATAGCTTGCCGCTGATCTAGAGATAGCGGCCCATGATCTCTTCCACCAGGCCTTCCTTGCGCATCTCGTCCAGGGCGGCCTGGAGCTTGGCCACCACTTCATCGGACACATCCTTGTTCAGCGCCAGGTACAGCTCGGCGCTGTTGAAGCGCAGCACCGTCTTGAGGCCGGTGATACCTTCCTGCTTGGCCAGGTAGCGCCCGGCCGGATCACCGGTGGCCCAGAGGTCGATCTGCCCCGCCACCAGCTTCCTGGCGTTGTCCTGGTCCCGTAGCACCACCTGCGGGGCCAGGCCCTGCTTGGCCAGGGTCTCGGCGATGGCATCGCCCTTGTAGGCGCCGATCTTGTACTTGCGCGCCTGCTCCAGGGATTCGAGGGTGATCTTGCTGCCGGCCTTGGCCAACATGATCCAGTCGTCCGGGCCGATGGGGCCGACCCACTTGAACAACGGCTCGCGGTCCGGCAGCCGGGCCGTGACGAACACGCCATAACCCGGTTGCTCCAGGGCCATCTTGTAGATGCGTTCCCAGGGAAAGCGCAGGGTCAGGCTGTAGTTGATGCCGGCGCGCTTGCACATCTCACGGACGATATCCACGGCGATGCCGTTGATATTCTCGCCCTGGGCGAAGTTCTTGCCGTTGATGGCCATGTTGTAGGGAGGGAAGTTTTCCGTCAGCAACACCAGGGAGGTGTCGGCGGGTTCAGCGGCGCGGGCGAGGCCACCGAGCAGAAAACCGGCGCTGGCGACAACCACAAGAAGACGTTTGAACATGACGGGCTACCCGAATCCATGGCGAACTCAAGAGTGCCGTGAGCCCGCCATGCTGTCCAGTGGCTATCGCACCACGATCCCGCGCTGGGCCATGTAGGCCTTGGCCTCGGGAACGGTGTACTCGCCGAAGTGGAAGATGCTGGCCGCCAGCACCGCGCTGGCGTGGCCCTCGAGGATGCCATCGGCCAAGTGCTGCAGGTTGCCGACACCGCCGGAGGCGATCACCGGAATACCCAGGGCATCGCTGATGGCCCGGGTCACGCCCAGGTCGAAGCCGTTCTTCATGCCGTCCTGGTCCATGCTGGTCAGCAGGATCTCGCCGGCCCCCAGGCCTTCCATCTTCTTCGCCCACTCCACCGCATCCAGCCCGGTGGGCTTGCGCCCGCCATGGGTGAAGATCTCCCAGCGCGGCACTTCGCCCGGGCCGGAAACCTTCTTGGCATCGATGGCGACCACGATGCACTGGGAACCGAAGTGCTGTGCGGCCTCGCCCACGAACTCCGGGTTGAACACTGCGGCGGTATTGATCGAGACCTTGTCCGCACCGGCATTGAGCAGGTTGCGGATGTCTTGCACGGTACGCACGCCACCGCCCACGGTCAGCGGGATGAACACCTGGCTGGCCATGCGCTCGACGGTATGCAAGGTGGTATCACGGCCATCGACGCTGGCGGTGATGTCCAGGAAAGTGATCTCGTCGGCACCCTGTTCATCGTAGCGCCGGGCGATCTCCACCGGATCACCGGCATCGCGGATGTTCTCGAACTTGACGCCCTTCACTACCCGGCCGTTGTCCACGTCCAGGCAAGGGATGATGCGCTTGGCTAGCGCCATAGACTTAATCTCCGATTAAGAAGCTTCAAGCTTCAAGCTGCAAGTAAGAGCAGGCCGAGACCGCGCTTTTAACTTGCAGCTTGCAGCTTATGGCTTGTAGCTGTCGCAGAACGCCTGAGCCTCTGCCACATCCAGCGTGCCCTCGTAGATCGCCCGGCCGGTGATGGCGCCGATGATGCCGGGGGCCTTGGCGTCCAGCAGGGCCTGGATGTCGCCCAGGTTGTGGATGCCGCCGGAGGCGATCACCGGGATCGAGGTGGCTTCGGCCAGGGCCTTGGTGAAGGGCACATTGCAGCCCTGCATCATGCCGTCCTTGGCGATGTCGGTGTAGACGATCGCCGAGACGCCATCGGCCTCGAAGCGCTTGGCCAGGTCGATGACCTGTACCGAGCTGACTTCGGCCCAGCCATCGGTGGCGACGAAACCGTCCTTGGCGTCCAGGCCGACGATGACCTTGCCCGGGAACGCGCGGCAGGCCTCGGCGACGAACTCCGGCTCCTTCACCGCCTTGGTGCCGATGATCACGTAGCTGACGCCAGCCTTGACGTAGTGCTCGATGGTTTCCAGCGAACGGATGCCACCGCCGATCTGGATCGGCAGGGTCGGGTAGCGCTTGGCGATGGCGGTAACCACTTCACCATTGACCGGCTGGCCCTCGAAGGCACCGTTGAGGTCAACCAGGTGCAGGCGACGGCAGCCACCCTCGACCCATTTGGCGGCCATGCTCACCGGGTCGTCGGAGAATACGGTGGAGTCTTCCATGCGACCCTGGCGCAGGCGCACGCAGGCGCCGTCTTTGAGGTCGATTGCGGGAATGATCAGCATGCTTTTTCCTTCGTCAAAAGAGCTGCAAGCTGCAAGCCATAAGCTGCAAGCGCGCACGCGTGTCTACTTCTTGCAGCCTGCAGCTTGAAGCTTGCCGCTGCCTTAATTCTTTTCGAGTGCCCACAGGTCGCTTTCAATGCCCTCGAACCGCTCCTTGAGGAGCAGCTGAACATCGGCAATCGCCCTGTTGTAGTAGTGGGGTGCAATGTCCTTGCTGAACAACTCGAGGACCTCGGCCACCTCGAACGACCCCAACTGCAGGTCGAAGCGGTCTTCGAGCAAGCGCTTGAGCTTGTCGAGCGCCTCGCGCTCCTGCTCGGGGGTCAGCGTCAGTATCGGCGCTTTGGTCCGCGACCTGTTCATTTACCAGCGACCGTCCCAGGCCGCGAAGTTCTGCAGCAGCTGCAGGCCATGGGTATGGCTCTTCTCCGGGTGGAACTGCACGGCAAAGCGCGAGCCTTCAGCCAGCGCCGCGGCGAAGTCCACGCCGTAGTGGCCGCTGCCCACCACCTGCCGGGCATTGCCGGCGGTGATGTAGTAGCTGTGCACGAAGTAGAAGCGCGCCAGGTCCGGGATGCTGTGCCACAGCGGATGGTCCACCGCCTGCTTCACTTCGTTCCAGCCCATGTGCGGCACCTTGAGGTGCTCGCCCTCTTCCACCAGGCCCTTGCCGAAGAACTTCACCTGGCCGGGAAACAGGCCGATGCAATCGACGCCGTCGTTCTCTTCGCTGTGCTCCAGCAGGGCTTGCATGCCCACGCAGATCCCCAGGAATGGACGGTCCTGGCTGACTTCACGCACCAGGGCATCGAAGCCCAGGCGGCGGATTTCGGCCATGCAGTCGCGGATCGCGCCCACGCCGGGAAACACCACCCGATCGGCTTCGCGGATCACGCTGGCGTCGCTGGTGATCAGCACCTTGCCGGCGCCCACGTGCTCCAGGGCCTTGGCCACGGAGTGCAGGTTGCCCATGCCGTAGTCGATGACGGCTACCGTCTGCATTACAGCACGCCCTTGGTGGAAGGCATCTGCCCGGCCATGCGCTCGTCCAGCTCAACCGCCATGCGCAGCGCACGGCCGAAGGCCTTGAACACGGTCTCGATCTGGTGGTGGGTGTTGTGGCCACGCAGGGTATCGATGTGCAGGGTCACGTTGGCATGGTTGACGAAGCCCTGGAAGAATTCCTGGAACAGGTCGACATCGAAGCCACCAACGGTGGCGCGGGTGAAGGGCACGTGCATCTGCAGGCCGGGACGGCCGGAGAAATCGATCACCACGCGGGACAGGGCTTCATCCAATGGCACATAGGCATGGCCATAGCGGCGGATGCCTTTCTTGTCGCCGATGGCCTTGCTGAACGCCTGGCCCAGGGTGATGCCGACGTCTTCCACGGTGTGGTGGTCGTCGATATGCAGGTCGCCCTTGCTTTCGATATCCAGGTCGATCAGCCCATGCCGGGCGATCTGGTCCAGCATGTGCTCGAGGAACGGCACGCCGATATCGAATCGGGCCTTTCCAGTGCCATCCAGGTTGATCGAGGCTTTGATCTGGGTTTCCAGGGTATCGCGCTCGACAGATGCCTTACGTTCGGCCATCACCAGCTCCGCAAAATCATTGGGCGAAAAAGGCGAGCAGTATAGGCCCGAGGAGGGCCAAACAGGAACACGTCGAACGACATCCTGACGGGCGCGAACCAGTGGCTGCGGGGTTGTACCTGTCATGACAAGCAACCCCGCGCGCGAAAGCGAGTGACCTCGCTCCCGCGCCAGGCAGGTTCCTAGTGGAACAGCACGGCAGTCTTCTGCAAGGTCACCCACACGCCCCATGCCAGGGGAATGCCCACCGCCAGCCAGGCGGCGATCACCAGCGGCTTGCTGGCAGGCGAGGCCTTCCATTCCAGGACGACGCTGCTGTCGGCGCCCTTGTCGTGGCCCAGGGCCTGCTCGGCCGCCAGTTGCTCGTCGGTCATGAAGTACTTGTCGGCCACCGGGCGCACCATCAGGTTGCACAGGAAGCCCAGCACCAGCAGGCCGGCGAGGATGTACAGGGTGATGTCATAGGCCGCGGCACGCTCGACGCCGATGCTCAACTGGTACTCGCGCAGGTAGTTCACCAGCACCGGGCCCAGCACGCCGGCAGCCGCCCAGGCTGTCAGCAGGCGACCGTGGATCGCGCCCACCATCTGGGTGCCGAACAGGTCCGCCAGGTAGGCTGGGACCGTAGCGAACCCACCGCCATACATCGACAGGATGATGCAGAACGCCGCCACGAACAGGGCGACGTTGCCCAGGTGGCCAAGGTTCGGAATCAGCGCATACAGGGCAAAGCCCAGGGCGAAGAACACGAAGTAGGTGTTCTTGCGGCCCAGGTAGTCGGAGAACGACGCCCAGAAGAACCGGCCACCGATGTTGAACAGGCTCAACAGGCCGGTGAAACCGGCGGCGATGGCGGCAATCTGCGCCAGTTGCCCGGCGTCCAGTTGGCTGAAGCTCAGGCCGTTGCCCAGCAGCTTGCCGGCGAACACTTCCTGCAGCAGTGGCGAGGCCATGCCAAGGATGCCGATACCGGCCGATACGTTCAGGCACAGCACCAGCCACACCAGGCGGAACTGCGGGGTCTTCCAGGCCACGTTCACGTGCACATGGCGGTGGGTGATCATGGCGTTGGCGGCTTTCTTCACCGGCGCGCTCCAGCCCTCGGGCTTCCAACCGGTGGGCGGTACGCGATACGCCAGGGCGCCGCCGATCATGAACACGAAGTAGATCGCGGCCATCACCAGGAAGCTCTGCCAGACACCGACGCTGGTCGGGGTGGCGAAGTGGCTCATCAATGCGGCGGCCAGGGGCGCACCGACCATAGCGCCACCCCCGAAGCCCATGATCGCCATGCCGGTGGCCATGCCACGCTTGTCCGGGAACCACTTGATCAGGGTCGATACCGGGGAGATGTAGCCCAGGCCCAGGCCGATCCCGCCGATCACCCCGGAGCCGATCCACATCAGCCAGATCTGGTGGGTATAGACCCCCAGGGCGGAAATCAGCAGGCCGCCGCACCAGCACAGGGCGGACACCACCCCAGCCTTGCGCGGCCCGGCATGCTCCAGCCAGCCGCCCCAGATCGCCGCCGAGCAACCCAGGAAGATGAAGAACAGGGTGTAGATCCAGCCGAGCATGGAGATCGGCCAGTCGCACTGGGACGAAAAGACCTGGGCGATGAAGCCCATGCCCGGCTCGCAAGCCACGGGCGCGCTGATACCCAGCGCCTTGGACAACGGCAGCCAGAACACCGAGAAGCCATAGGCCATGCCGATGCACAGGTGGATGGCCAGGGCGGCCGGTGGAACCAGCCAACGGTTGAAACCGGGCTTGGCGATAATGCGTTCTTTGGACAAGAACGCTGGCTGGGCGGCCGGGTTGGCGGCCGCGATGCTAGAGCTCATGGATGTTCCCCCAATTATTAGAATTGTTCATCGGCCACTCCCCTGCGACGACCTTGGCACGCAGGCGCGGTCGTTCTGTTGAGTAAAGCTTCCTTTGGGAAAGCGCGACATTAAGTCGCAGAAGGGCGGACGAACTGCGAGAGATTACCATCTGTGAAACATTAAGAAACCAAACCAGCAGGAGCTTTTTAGCGACGCCCTCATCGGCCAGCACCGGAAAACCTCCAGCCACTCTCCTCCTGTACCTGCCAACAAAAACTCAGCGCGCAGGATCGGCGCCCCATCCAGAGCGGGCAATGGCACTCGAGCGCCGGGCACCTGTCCCAGAACTATGCCTGGCGCCATGGCCACCACACACAGGCACAAGCCCCGGGTGCCGATATGCCGGCAGCTGCGACGCAAACGCCCACAAGCGGTTTGGGTCCACAGTCACAGGGGCCGGAGCGTTATACTGCCCCGCTAAATTTTGAATTCGACATACAAGGACTCGCCCATGAAAGCGTTCGGCAAAATCCTGGGTCTGGTAATCCTCGGGCTGTTATTGATCGTCGTGGCTCTGGGCTTCGCCCTGACCCACCTGTTCGATCCCAACGACTACAAAGACGAAATCCGCCAGATTGCCCGCGACAAGGCCCATATCGAGCTGACTCTCAACGGCGACATCGGCTGGAGCCTGTTCCCCTGGCTCGGCCTGGAACTGCACGATGCCGCGGTAGCCACCCTGGCCAACCCGACCCAACCCTTTGCCGACCTGCAGATGCTTGGCCTGTCGGTGCGCGTGTTGCCATTGCTGCGTCGCGAAGTACAGATGAGCGATGTCCGGGTCGAGGGCCTGAACCTGCGCCTGAACCGCGACAAGGACGGCCACGGCAACTGGCAGGACATCGGCAAGGCCGCGCCGGCCGACCGCCAGGCCGAGACGCCTGCCACCAGCACCGGTGAAACCGGCGAGGCTGCGGCTAGCGCGGAAAAACCCGCGCAGCCGATCCGCCTGGATATCGACAGCCTGACGGTGAACAACGCCCGGGTCGAATACAACGACGAGCAGACTGGCAAGCAGTTCACCGCCGAGAGCATCCAGCTCAGCACCGGGCCGATCCACGAAGCCACCAACACCCCGGTCAAGCTCACGGCCTTCCTGGCCAGCAACCAGCCAGCGGTACGCGTGCGCACCGAACTCAATGGCGAACTGCGCTTCGACCGCGCCCTGCAGCGCTACCAGTTCGAGGACATGCGCCTGTCCGGCGAAGTGGCCGGCGACCCCTTGCAAGGCAAGACCGTGACCTTCTCCGCCCAAGGCCAGTTGCTGCTGGACAAGGCCGCCAACGTCGGCCAATGGACGGGCCTGAAAGTCTCTCTCAACCAACTGCGCGCCCTGGGTGAACTCAAGGTCAACGACCTGGACAAGGTGCCCCAGGTCAGCGGTGGAATCTCCATCGCCCAGTTCGACCTGGCGAAGTTCGTCGACAGCATCGGCCAGACCCTGCCGGCCATGGCCGAAGGCAGCCTGAGCAAGGTCGAGCTGGCCAGCCGCCTGCAAGCCACGCCCACCAGCCTGGCCCTGGAGGACCTGAACCTGAAGCTGGACGACAGCACCTTCAGCGGCCGCCTGGCCGTCGAGGACTTCGCCAAGCAATCCCTGCGCGCCCAGCTCAAGGCCGATACCTTCAATGTCGACCGCTATCTGCCGCCCAAGTCCGCGGCAGCCAACAGCGCCGCCTCGGCGCGCAAGGCCGAAGTACAGAGCAGCGAGGCCGATGCGATGGCAGGCGCCGGCACCACCCCCCTGCCCAACGCTCCGACCAAGGGCGCCTGGAGCACTGACCGGTTGTTGCCGGTGGAGCGCCTGGCCAAGCTCGACGTGGACGCCGACCTGAACTTCGGCAAGTTGACCCTGGACAAGCTGCCGATCCAGAACGCCGCCCTCAAGGCGTCCGGCCAGGGTGGCCTGCTGAAGCTCGAGAACCTGCGGGGCGAGCTGTACAACGGCAACTTCGAGGCCAGCGGTACCCTGGACGTGCGCCAGAGCACGCCACAACTGGGCCTGCAAACCCGAATCAGCCGGGTGCCGGTGGAGCGCATCCTGGAGAGCCAGGGCCAGACCCCACCGGTCAAGGGCCTGGTGACCCTGAACAGCAATCTCACCGGCAGCGGCAACAGCCAGAAGGCCCTGGTCGACAGCCTCAACGGCAATGTCGGCTTCAGCATCAACAACGGCGTGCTGCTCAACGCCAACATCGAGCAGCAACTGTGCCAGGGCATCGCGGTGCTCAATCGCAAGAACCTGACCAGCACCCCGCGTGGCAAGGACACTGCGTTCCAGGAACTCAAGGGCAACCTGACCCTGCGCAACGGCGTGGCCAGCAACCCGGACCTGAAAGTGCGCATCCCCGGCATGAGCGTCAACGGCAACGGTGATATCGACCTGCGCGTACTGGGCATGGACTACCGCGTGGGCATCATCGTCGAGGGCGACCTGAGCGATAACCCGGACCCGGCCTGCCAGGTGGGCGAGCGTTTCCGTGGTATCGAGCTGCCGCTGCGCTGCCGTGGCCCGCTGGAACTGGGCGCCAAGGCCTGCCGCCTGGACAAGGACGGCCTGGGCCAGGTGGCCGCCAAGCTGGCGGGCGACCGCCTCAAGGAGAAGATCGACGAGAAACTCGGCGACAAGGTCAGCCCGGAACTGAAGAACGCGATCAAGGGGCTGTTCAAGCGATGAGAGCCGAGGCTTTTTCCAGCGCGGTGCTGGACTGGTACGACCGTCACGGGCGCCACGACCTGCCCTGGCAACAGGACATCAACCCGTACCGAGTCTGGGTCTCGGAGATCATGCTGCAACAGACCCAGGTCAGCACGGTGCTCAATTACTTCGATCGCTTCATGGCCTCCCTGCCCACGGTGCAAGCCCTGGCCGAAGCGCCGGAAGACGAAGTGCTGCACCTGTGGACCGGCCTGGGCTACTACACCCGGGCGCGCAACCTGCAAAAGACCGCGAAGATCGTGGTGGCCGAATACGGCGGCGAGTTCCCCCGCGACGTGGAGAAACTCACCGAGCTGCCAGGCATCGGCCTGTCCACCGCCGGGGCCATCGCCAGCATCAGCATGGGCCTGCGGGCGCCGATCCTCGACGGCAACGTCAAGCGGGTCCTGGCGCGCTTCACGGCCCAGGAGGGCTATCCGGGCGAGCCCAAGGTGGCCAAGCAGTTGTGGGCGACCGCCGAACGCTTCACCCCCCACGCACGGGCCAACCACTACACCCAGGCGATGATGGACCTGGGGGCGACCCTGTGCACCCGCAGCAAGCCCAGCTGCCTGCTGTGCCCCCTGGAACGACATTGCGAAGCGCACATGCTCGGCCTGGAAACCCGCTACCCAGTGCCCAAGCCGCGCAAGGAAGTCCCCCAGAAGCGCACCCTGATGCCGATGCTGGCCAACCGCGAAGGCGCCATCCTGCTCTACCGCCGCCCTTCCAGCGGCCTCTGGGGTGGGCTCTGGAGCCTGCCGGAGCTCGATGACCTGGACGACATCCGGCACCTGGCCCTGCAACATTCCCTGGAGCTGGGTCAACAACAGCAGATGCCCGCTCTGGTACACACCTTCAGCCACTTCCAGCTGGCCATCGAGCCCTGGCTGATCCGGGTCGAAGAGTCGGCCCTGCACGTCGCCGAGGCCGACTGGCTCTGGTATAACCTCGCCACCCCGCCGCGCCTGGGCCTTGCCGCCCCGGTGAAGACACTGCTCAAACGCGCGGCTGAAGTATTGAATGCAGGAGAGTCGTCATGACCCGCACCGTAATGTGCCGCAAGTACCAAGAAGAACTGCCAGGCCTGGAACGTCCTCCGTACCCGGGCGCCAAGGGCCAGGATATCTACGAGCATGTCTCGGCCAAGGCCTGGGGCGACTGGCAGAAACACCAGACCCTGCTGATCAACGAAAAGCGCCTGAACATGATGAACGCCGAGGATCGCAAGTTCATCCAGGCGGAAATGGACAAGTACTTCTCCGGTGAGGAATACGCCAAGGCCGAAGGTTACGTGCCGCCAGCGGAGTAAAACCGCTGCAAATCCGGGGGGCGGATCGTAAGCGGCGGTAATAATTAAACTTTTTTTCAAAACTTGCTTGACGCCCCCCTGAAAAACCCGTTTAATGCGCCCCGTTGCCCAGATAGCTCAGTCGGTAGAGCAGGGGATTGAAAATCCCCGTGTCGGCGGTTCGATTCCGTCTCTGGGCACCACCTTCAGTTTTCAGGTGGTGTCAAGCACACCTGAAGACACACAGAAAGCCCGCCTATTGCGGGCTTTTTGCTTTCTACGGTTTGCCAGCCGATTCGGCCTGGAGCCCCGCTCCCAGCAAGGCCGCGATACGCCCCACTGCCAGCATCAGGCAGCGCGCAAGCAGAGTGCTTGAGTGGCGCGCCGCACCTGGCACCTATTCACGATCGGTGAATACCACCCGCGCGCTGGCCAGCTCCTCCGCCTCCGGAGCCTCGAACACGCTTTCAGCAAAATCGAACATCGGCGGAGTGATCTCCATGACGTAGGTTTGCCCCCGCTGTTCATTGCGGCGTGCCACTCGACTGCGCCGCACTTCCGGCTCCGCGGTGACGTAGTGAAGTACGGCCGGGCTGGCATGCCGAGCAGCAAAGGCATAAGCCGTATCGCGTCGCTGGCGGCGAAGAAAGCCCAGGTCGAGGATGACGGAACCGCCGCAGCGCAACACCTCGCCAGCCATCGAGTAGATGACTGCCTCGCAACGATCCACTCGCTCGGCGAACCAGGCAGGGTTCATTGCCTGGACAGTGGTGCCCGGCGCAATGTCCGGCGCAAACAACTTGGCCATCCACGCATCCATCGAGAAAACCACGGCGCTACCGCCGCTCGAGAGTTCATGGGCATAAGTGGACTTGCCCGCTCCCACGGGCCCGCAAACCAGGTGGACAGCATTGTGTTCCATGATCAATTCCCTATTGAAAGTTCGGCAACACGATTTAGATCAGCGCCAGAGCGCGGCGGATGAATTGCGACAGCGAGTCGTCCAGGCCCGTGTATCGACTCAGGCCAGGTTCTTGCTCATAGGCATGGCGCACCTTGCGCTCAAGCTCCGGGTCGTCACCGTAATGGGAGGCCCGAAACAACCCCCACCACTGTCGAGCCAGTTCCTGCATGCCAGGGGATGCGGCTTCGAGGCCGTTGCGCTGATGCTCGCGGGCCAGCGCGATCAAGGGCTGCCACTGCCAGAGATGCTCGAGTTGGCGCCGGGTCAGGTCTCTCTGCTCGGTGGGGGTCAGGTAGTTGCCCAATAGCGCTACTCGAGCATGTGTGAATGCCGTCATGACCCAATCCAGCATGGCGTCATGAATGCCATTGAGTTGCTGCGCTCGCCGGGAGTTGCGCTGGAGCGCCGTCAGCTTGAAGGCCAGCCCGGTATCCTCTGCGACGGTCAAGTGCACCAGGCGCATCCAGCGCCATGCCAGTGCCTGCGCATGCGCACAGTGATCTGGCATCTGCGCCGCCATGGCTGACTGGACATCGGCCACCAGCACTTCCCAGTCCCGCTCAAGATCGTCCAGCCGCTCCTCTACAGCCAGCAAGGCAGCGATCTCGCTCTCGGACAAGACCTCCTCTTGCAGCACCAGCATCTCCAGCCTGTCGATCCAGTCGACGCCGAGGAGCACAGCACCTTTGCACACCGTCTGGTTCAGCCTCAGCAGGCGCACGCGCAGCTTCTCGATCTGGCGTTGCTGCACAGCCAGGGATTCGAGTTGCCGGGAAATGAGCTCTGCGGGAGACAGGCTGTCCGCTTGCAGCATCTGCTTGATCTGGTCCAGCGAATGCCCGCCCTGCTTGAGCAACTGGATACGCCCCAAACGAGCGGCGTCGGCTGGTGAATACAGCCGACTACCGCCATTGGAGCGTGCGGATGGAGAAAGCAGTCCCAGCCCATCGTAATGATGCAAGGTGCGCACTGTAACGCCAGCCCTGAGAGCCAGTTCACCGATCTTCAACATTCCTCACCTGCCTATCCATGCCGAGCAATGATTGAAGACAGCATAAATCCTCACGCTACGTCAGGTTCAAGCCCCCAGGGCCGCGCTCAAAAGCTATCCCAATGGACGTTGAGATCGCGCCGGGCGCTAGCGGCGACATCGATCGTGCTACGCCGTTCGAGGCCCTTGCGGGTAGTGACGACCTGGAACTTGCCGGGGGGCAGTTGCACATAGACGATCGGCCCTACCCCGGCCAGGTTCAGCAGGGAATGCCCCTGGGCATTCTCGATCGCCACGTCCACATCCGAGGTGTACTGGTTCTGCGGGCCGACGGAAAACGTCAGGTGCAGGTTGTAGCCCCTGACCTGCTGGATGGCCCGCGACTCGTCCAGGCCGATCCCGCCACTGAGATAGGCGATACCGTTCTGCTGTTGCGGCACCAGCTGGACGCCGGCCGGATCGATCGGCTCGCTGCTGGCGACGGCGCCCAGTGCGCTGGGCGATGCCAACGCAAGCAGCACCACGGCTAGCGCCGACATGACACTGATGGAAGAGCATTTCATGATGACCACTCCCGGGTTCGTTTCGAACCACTGCAATGGGACGCCACCATCAAGCCTCCAGCCCCAGGATCGGTAGCGCCCGGGCCTCCCCTATTGCATCTCGAATGGCCAAGCCACGGCGGCCTTGCACAGCCGGCCCGCCTCAAGCTCCCAAATGTCAGTGTACGCCCCGAGATCGGCGGTTTTAGACCGATTCGGCACCATGGCTTGAGCAAAGGCGCCTAAGGCCGACTCAGTCCGCCCCAGACGCCATCAATCCCTCGAGCGCGGCATCGGCCTCGGCCCGCTGCGCCGGGGTCGGTCCGCCGGCGAACCGGCTGCGCCCCTGGTCCAGGGCCAGGTAGGCGTTGTCGCCATCGCCCCAGATGTAGGAGTAGATGAACAGGAAGCTGTCGGAGTCGGGCTGGCAGAAGGCGGCGACGCCACGCAAGGGCGCCAGCAGCTGGATCATCTCGCCGTAGTTGTCGGTGAACTCCAGCAAGGCGAACTGCCAGCGGCCGGTGCGCGGATCATAGTGCGAAGCGCTACCCTGCCCCGCCCAGATCTGCACCACCTCCTGCAGGCTGCGCGCACCGGAATCCTGCAACCACTGGGCATCGACCCGCGCCGAGCCGTACATGTCCTTGCTGTCGAACCACTTCTGCCAATCGCCATAGGAGATCGCCGGGCGTGGCGCCGCCGCCATGGCATTGGCGTATTGCTCGGGAGTCATGGTGCAACGCAAGTACACCGAGGAGGGCTCGCTGGCCTGCGCCTGCCCGGTCACCATCAATAGCGCCGCCAGCGCCAGCCCTGTCCATGAGCGAAATTGCATCGTTGTCGTTCCTGATCGATCAAGAAAAAGCCGCCAGCATACCCGCACCGATACAGATCAAGCGCGCGTCTGGGCGCAGCACAACCCACTCAACACCGGGCACTGACCTACCATCTCAAGCAGGCGCCTGCGCCGCCTGCCAATGCTTCATCTCCTCGGCAATGAAATGCTGCACCAAGTCGCTGTACAGCTTCTCGATCGCGTCCGCGCTCAGGCCTTCGGCCTCGGCCCATTCGCGGCGGGTGGCGAGCATCGCCTTGAAGCGCTCCTCGGCCCGTACGGTGGCCGCCGAAGTCTTGAACTTCGACGCGGCCAGCACGTACTTGAAACGCGCGCCCAGCAACGCAATGACCGCCCGATCCAGGGTGTCGATTTCCCGACGGATATCGTCCATGCCCTGGCATTGTTCCGGGCTCATCTGGTGCTTCACTTCCATGCTCAAGGCTCCATTGACGTCTAGGGATACCCGGCCTTGGCCGGCCCGGATTATTCCCATGGCGGCGCATGGGAGTAAAGTTGCGGCTCGCGCCCATCCGACCGCCAAGGAACTGCTCGCGTGAACCAGAAGAGAACCCGAATCCCCCTGCCCCACCCCAAGCCCGGCAAGACTGGCAGGGGGGCCTGGGTATTCCTGCTGATCGGTAGCGTGCTGTTGGCACTCACTGCACTGCTGGGCTGGACCCTGGGGAGCGCGGTGCGCCAGGGCGTGATTGTCACCAGCAACCGCGCCGGCCCGAAGCTCGCCTATAGCCTGGAGCTACAGCCCACCCAGTTCTACGCCGAACTGCTCTGGCAGGGCACCACCACTCTGCTACTGGGCGCACTGGCAGTTGCCGCGCTGTGGATTGGCCGGTTATTAATGAGCACCGACAAACGCCGCCGCTGAACCTGAACCCCTCACTCCGGCCATCCAGGAACAACCTCCCATGTCCCTGCTGTCACCCCCCGAACAGCCCGTCTCGGACCCCGCCAAGGTCGAACCTGCCAGCGGCCCCAGCGAGAGTTTCAACGAACCTGCCGCAGACGGTTTCCTGATTGGTGGCTTTGCCTGGCGCCACGCCCAGCCTGATCCGCAGCGCCCGGTAGTGATCATCAGCGCCGCCACCTCGGTGCGCTGCCGTTATTACTTCCGCTTCGCCGACTACCTGTTCGCCCACGGCTTCGACGTCATGACCTATGACTACCGCGGCATCGGTGAGTCCCGCCCAGCGGCCCTCAAGGGCTTCAAGGCCTCCTGGTCGGATTGGGGCACCCTGGACTTCGAGGCCATGCTCAAACGCGCCCAGAGAGAGTTTCCCGGGCAACCGATCGACATTGTGGGCCACAGCTTCGGCGGCTGCGCGGCAGGCCTTGGCGAGTCGGCTGGACAAATCCGCCGCATAGCCACCATGGGGGCGCAATTCGCCTACTGGCGCGATTACGCCCCACAAGTGCGCTGGCGCATGCTGGGCAAATGGCACCTGGCAATGCCCCTGCTGACACGCCTCTACGGTTACTTCCCCGGCAAACGCCTGGGCTGGATGGAGGATACGCCGGCGGGGGTGGTCAGCGACTGGAGCACTCCCCACCCTCGTTACGAGGGACGTCCCAGCGGCCGCAGGATCGCCGCCGAGCGCAATGGCCAGCCCTTCGCCCACGTCACGGCACCGATCCTGGCCATCAGCCTCAGCGACGACCCGTTCGGCACCGTGGCCGCCATCGAGCGCTTGCTGGGCTATTTCCACAACAGCCCATGCACTCACCTGCGCATTTCCCCACAAGACATCGGCGAAACCGAGGTCGGCCACTTCGCGTTCTTCCACAGCCGTTTCGAAACCCGGCTCTGGCCGATCATGCTGGGCTGGCTGCGCCACGGCGAGCTGGACAGCCGCAGCCCTGGGCGCATCGTCCCTCGCCCCTGAGCGGCCCAGGACGCCACCTCCCGGCCGATGGCAGGTGCCCCGCCCTCGATTTACTGGCATCCTTGCCCGCCTGACCGGGCGCCACCCTGCGGCGCCCCATGCGATACACCTTCAGGCAACAAGGTAAGACGCCCATGGCATCTGCGAACAAGCAACAGAAAAGGGCCCAGCGGGCGAAAACCAAGGCCAAGCAAAACCGTACCAAGCGTACTGCACCGACCTCGGAGCTGGACCTGGACCCCAACGACAGCCGCATCGATTTCGAGTCGGTGGACCTGACCGAGCTGTTCGTGAAAATGCGCGAAGCCGAGAAAACCAGCCAGCAAGCCATGTGCGCGACGTTCCTGGCGGACCCGCTGCTGGAGTTGGTGTACGAACAGGAAGGCGAAGAAGGCGCCACCGACTTCATCCTCGCGGCACTGATCGAATACCGGAACTGGTCCACCGAGGCCGACGAAGCCACGGCGCTGGCCTGGATCGAATCCGAATCCTTCCAGGCCGACTATGTCGCCGCTTCCCAGGCACTGTTCAGCGACAAAGGCTGAGGGCTGCCGACAGGCATGAAAAAAGGGCGCATCCAGTGGATGCGCCCTTTTGCATTTCAGCTACGAGAGCTGCCCGATACTCAGGCCGCTTCCAGCCGCGGGATTTCCATGCCGATGCGCGAGCTGGCGAAGTTCAGGTCGCCGCTGGCAATGGACTGGGCCTTAAAGCCGGCACCGATCAGGTCACGGACGAACAGCTTGTTGTAGATGAACATGAACACCAGGTTGCTCAGGCCAAAGGTGAACATGGACAGCAGGAACATGATGGCTGCCCATTTCCAGTCGGCGCGGAACAGAGCCGGGATAAAGCCGAAGAAGAACACGGTCCAGGAAAAACCAACTGGTGCTTCCTTGATGGCTCCGGTGTTCGGGTTTTTGAAGATGATTTTAGTGAACGCCATGCGCGTCTCCTTGCCGCCCCATATTGAGGAACCAATGACCGGGCGATCACCATTGGAACCTGAATGCTCAGTTCTTCGAGATGGGACCATCGGCCACGCCAAAGACAGGCGCAGACAAGTCAGGAGCAGGAAAGGCGAAGCAGGTGCAAGGTAGGTGGCAACGGATCCGAAGTTCCGACAAGCGTTCAATCCCTTGTACTACAGCGCTATTCCATAGCTCCTCTCACGCTGGCACGCAAGAGCTCTTATCGAAGAGCGCGCAGGCTACTATTTCGCCTGCATGCTGTCCACGAAACGCCATGTAACAAGTCTCAAATCCAATAAAAAAGGCCGCTGTCAATGCTGGCAGCGGCCTTTTCCTGCTCTCAAGCGTTCAACCTGTCAACTCAAGGCCAGGGCACCGTTGCGCTCCAGCTTGCGTCGACGCGCCACCAGAAGTCCGGCAACCACCACGATGATGCTCAGCAAGCCGGTGGCGAGGATCTCGGTCTGGTGCTCCGGCTGGCACAGCATGATGCCCAGGATCGCCACAATGAATACGATCACCGCATAGGTCAGGCCGGGAAACAGCCACATGCGAAAGGCAATTTTCTCGCCGGCGGCCATGCGTTTTTGGCGCATGCGCAATTGCGATACCGCGATCACCAGGTACACCAGCAGAGCAATGGCACCGGAACTGGCCAGCAGGAACTCGAACACCGCAGCCGGGGCTACATAGTTGGCGAATACCGCAAGAAAGGCCGCGGCAGTGGACAGGATCACCGCCCAATAAGGCGTACCGCTGGCATTGGTGCGCTTGGCGGCAGCCGGCGCATCACCACGCTTGCCCAGGGAGAAGAGCATGCGCGAGGCCGTGTAGAGCGCCGAGTTCAGGCAACTGGTCACAGCCACCAGCACCACCAGGTCGACGATCAGCTTGGCATTGGGAATCCCCATGCGCTCCAGCACAGTCTGGTAGGAACCGACCTGGGCCAGGCTTGGGTCGTTCCATGGCACCAGGGCCACGACGATAAAGATCGACACCAGGTAGAACAGGCCGATCCGCCAGATCACCGAATTGGTGGCCTTGGTGATCTGCTTGCCCGGGTTGTGGGACTCGGCCGCGGCGATGGTGACGATCTCGGTCCCCATGAACGAGAACATGGTGGTCAGCATTGCCGCCAGCACCGCGCCCAGACCGTTGGGCATGAAGCCCTGGGTGTCGACCAGATGCGCGACGCCACTGACCTGGCTATTGGGCAACAGGCCACAGATGGCCGCCAGGCCCAGGATCACGAAACCGATGATGGCCACCACCTTGATCAGGGCGAACCAGAACTCGAACTCACCGTAGTTCTTCACGCTGAACAGGTTGGTGGCAGTCAGCAGCAGGGTGATCACCAGGGTAAACACCCAGATCGCCACACCAGGGAACCAAGCATGCAGGATGGTGGCGGCGGCATTGGCTTCCAATGGGATCACCAACACCCAGAACCACCAGTACAGCCAACCGATGGTGAAACCGGCCCAGTGCCCGATGGCACGGTCGGCATAGGTCGAGAACGAACCCGTGTCCGGCGAGGCAACCGCCATTTCCGCCAGCATGCGCATGACCAGTACCACCAGGGTACCGGCGGCGGCATAGGCCAGGAGTACGGCCGGACCGGCCTCGGCAATGGCATGGCCGGAACCGACGAAGAGACCGGCACCGATGACGCCAGCGATCGACAGCATCGTCACATGCCGTGGTTTGAGCCCCTGTTCGAGGTCATTGGAGAGTTGCGTACCGCTCATGGAAAGCACCTTTGCAACGAAAAAAGACTAACTCCACCCGGCTTGCATTCGTTCTCGTAAAAAGAAATCAACAGGGCGTGCTTTATTTCATACGCAAGATTTGCGCCAAAATGTTACAGAGCCCCAGGCATCGCGGGTTGGCCAACCGACCGGCGGAGATTCGCAAGTACTTGAGAACAATGGCATTTCGCCACGGCGTTACCAGGCAACCCAATTGCAGAGCGAAATCGCGCACCAGAAACACACCCGGAAAGTAGCGAATGCCCAATTAAGAAGCGGATCGATGACCTTTGGCCCGTTAACCCTTCCAACACCCGGCCAAAGCTGGCACCATCGCGCCTTTTTTTACGCGACACCCGCCGGATTCAGGGTTCAAACGGGCGTTCGGTTGTTGATGGGGCGACAGTCAGCTGTGCCGATGCGACAACCTGTCACATGCTCCCCGTTTACCTCCGGCAGTGCTGTTGGCTGCGATTCGAACCCTATGCTAGCTTGGCGCCTCGCCAGGAAGGCAGCCCAACAGCAGGAGCACAATGAACTCTATGAGGACCGCACATGGCTGAGGCCACGCCCGCGCTTGAAATCCGCAACTTGCACAAACGCTACGGCTCCCAGGAGGTACTAAAGGGTATCTCGCTGACCGCACGCGACGGTGACGTGATATCGATCCTGGGTTCCTCCGGTTCCGGCAAGTCCACTTTCCTACGCTGCATCAACCTGCTGGAAAACCCGCACCAGGGCCAAATCCTGGTGGCCGGTGAAGAGCTCAAGCTCAAGGCCGCGAAGAACGGCGAGCTGATAGCCGCCGATGGCAAGCAGATCAACCGCTTGCGCAGCGAGATCGGTTTCGTATTCCAGAACTTCAATCTCTGGCCGCACATGACGGTGCTCGACAACATCATCGAAGCGCCACGCCGAGTGCTGGGCCAGAGCAAGGCCGAGGCCATCGAGAGCGCCGAGGCCCTTTTGGCCAAGGTCGGCATTGCCGACAAGCGCCACGCCTACCCGGCCCAACTGTCCGGCGGCCAGCAGCAGCGTGCCGCCATCGCCCGGACCCTGGCGATGCAACCCAAGGTCATCCTGTTCGACGAGCCGACCTCGGCCCTGGACCCGGAAATGGTCCAGGAAGTCCTCAATGTGATCCGCGCCCTGGCCGAAGAAGGCCGCACCATGTTGCTGGTCACCCATGAAATGAGTTTTGCCCGCCAGGTCTCCAGCGAAGTGGTGTTCCTGCACCAGGGTCTGGTAGAAGAGCAAGGTTCGCCGCAGCAGGTCTTCGAGAACCCGCTTTCGGCACGCTGCAAACAATTCATGTCCAGCAACCGCTAACGGAGCTAAACGCATGCAGAGCTATAAGAAAATCCTCCTGGCCGCTGCCGTCACCCTGGCCTTCAGCGCCAGCGCTGCCGCCGAGACCCTGAAGATGGGCATCGAGGCAGCCTACCCACCGTTCAACAACAAGGACGCCAGTGGCCAGGTCGTCGGTTTCGACAAGGACATCGGCGATGCCCTGTGCGCCAAGATGAAAGTCGAGAAGTGCGAAGTGGTCACCTCCGACTGGGACGGCATCATCCCGGCCCTGAACGCCAAGAAGTTCGACTTCCTGGTGTCCTCGCTGTCGATCACCGACGAGCGCAAGCAGGCGGTGGATTTCACCGACCCGTACTACTCCAACAAGCTGCAGTTCATCGCACCGAAGAAGGTCGACTTCAAGGTCGAGAAGTCCTACCTCAAGGGCAAGGTGATCGGTGCCCAGCGCGCGACCCTGGCTGGCACCTGGCTGGACGACCGCAACATGGAAGACGACTACGGCGTCAGCATCAAGCTCTACGACACCCAGGAAAACGCCTACCTCGACCTGCTCTCCGGTCGCCTGGACGGCATCCTCGCCGACAAGTACGTGCAGTACGAATGGCTCAAGAGCAAGGACGGCCAGAACTTCGAGTTCAAGGGCGAGCCTGTGGTGGAAAGCGACAAGATCGGTATCGCCGTGCGCAAGGGCGACCCACTGCGCGAGCGCCTGAACAAGGCCCTGGCCGAGATCAAGGCCGACGGCACCTACAAGAAGATCAACGACAAGTACTTCCCTTTCAGCATCGAATGATCCTGAACTGCCTGGCCGGCGCACTCCCCTGAGTGCGCCGCTCCTCTGCAACGCCTTGCGATATGACTAGACCATGAATCTCGACCTTTACGGATTCGGCCCGGCGCTCGCCGCTGGCGCGCTGATGACCGTCAAACTGGCACTCTCGGCGCTGTGCCTGGGGCTGGTGCTCGGCCTGGCCGGTGCCCTGGCCAAGACTTCGCCCTACAGGCCCCTGCAATGGCTGGGCGGCGCCTATTCGACCGTAGTGCGTGGCGTTCCGGAGCTGCTCTGGGTCCTGCTGATCTATTTCGGCACGGTCAACGGCATGCGTGCCCTGGGGGAGTTTCTCGGCAACCCCGACCTCGAACTCAACGCTTTCTCCGCCGGGGTCATCGCCCTCGGCCTGTGCTTTGGCGCCTATGCCACGGAGGTGTTCCGTGGCGCGCTGCTGGCCATTCCCAAAGGCCATCGTGAGGCCGGCCTGGCCCTGGGCCTGTCGAAATGGCGGATCTTCACCCGGCTGATCATGCCGCAGATGTGGCGCGTGGCCCTGCCGGGCCTGGGCAACTTGTTCATGATCCTGATGAAGGACACCGCACTGGTCTCGGTGATCGGCCTTGAAGAAATCATGCGCCATGCGCAGATCGGCGTGACCGTCACCAAGCAACCGTTCACCTTCTATATGGTCGCCGCCTTCATGTACCTGGGCCTGACCATCCTGGCCATGATCGGCATGCACTTCCTGGAAAAACGCGCCGCTCGCGGCTTCGCAAGGAGCGCCCAATGAACTGGGAAGTGATCATCAAGTGGCTGCCGAAGCTGGCCCAGGGTGCAACCCTGACCCTGGAGCTGGTAGCCATCGCCGTCATCGCAGGCCTGCTGCTGGCGATCCCCCTGGGCATCGCCCGCTCGTCGCGCCTGTGGTACGTGCGCGCCCTGCCCTATGCCTACATTTTCTTCTTCCGCGGTACGCCGCTGCTGGTGCAACTGTTCCTGGTGTACTACGGCCTCGCGCAGTTCGACAGCGTGCGCGAAAGCTCCCTGTGGCCCTACCTGCGTGACCCGTTCTGGTGTGCCACCGCCACCATGACCCTGCACACCGCGGCCTATATCGCCGAAATCCTGCGGGGCGCGATCCAGGCCATTCCACCTGGAGAAATCGAAGCGGCACGGGCCCTGGGCATGTCCCGGCCCAAGACCCTGTTCTACATCATCCTGCCGCGAGCAACGCGCATCGGCCTGCCGGCCTACAGCAACGAAGTGATCCTGATGCTCAAGGCCAGTGCCCTGGCCAGTACCGTGACCCTGCTGGAACTGACCGGCATGGCCCGGACCATCATTGCCCGGACCTACCTGCCGGTGGAGATCTTCTTCGCCGCCGGGCTGTTCTACCTGCTGATGGCCTACATCCTGGTGCGCGGCTTCAAGTTGCTGGAGCGCTGGTTGCGGGTCGAGGCCTGCCAGGGACGCTGAGTCCCTCCCGCTTCCACCTGGAAGCGGGCCTGTTCCGGACGTCACGCCATGCCCCCGACTCTCCAAGGCCCCGCCCTGCTGACTCGCTTCCAGGCCCTGGACAGCTTTCTCCTGGAGCACCAGGACCTGTGGCGCCCGCGCCCCTTCCACCACCTGCAACTGCCCTGGGAAGCCCGGCATCCCGGGCTTGCACAATGGCTGCGGCAACGCTCCCTCGAGGACGCCGAGGCGGCCCACAACCACCCTGAACAGCTGGACGCACCTGCGCCCTTCGCCGAACTCACCGCCCAGTCCCAGGCCTTGGGCAACGTGGCAGAACTGCCCGGCGCAGGCTTGCCAGCCATGCGCCAGCGCCTGAGCGTCGATGTGCCCGGGCGCAAATGGCAGCAGATCGAGGCCTTCTCCGCCCGCCTGCAATTCGACCGCACACCCACTCACTGGCTCGACTGGTGCGCCGGCAAGGGCCACCTCGGCCGACGCCTGCTCCAGCCCGGGCAGCAATTGACTTGCCTGGAATACGACCCAGCGCTGGTGGCCAGCGGCGAACAACTGAGCCAACACCATGCCCTGTCCGCCCGTCATCTCCAGCAGGATGTGCTGGCGGCAGGCGCCGCATCGCACCTGAACCCGCAATGCGCCCCGGTGGCCCTGCACGCCTGCGGCGATCTGCATGTGCGCCTGATCCAGTTGGCCAGCCAGCAGGGTTGTCCACAGTTGGCCATTGCCCCGTGCTGCTACAACCGCACCAGCGCCAGCCACTACCAGGGTTTATCCACAGCCGCCCAGGCCTCTGCGCTGGCATTGTCCGTGGATGACCTGGCCCTGCCCATGAGCGAAACCGTGACCGCCGGCGCCCGCGTGCGTCGCCAGCGCGACACCTCCATGGCCCGCCGCCTGGCCTTCGACCTGCTGCAACGCCAGTTGCGTGGCGTCGATGACTACCTGCCCACCCCCTCGCTGCCCAGTCACTGGCTGGACAAGCCGTTCGCCGAATACTGCCGCGACCTGGCAAGGCTGAAAGAATTATCCACAGTGGGCGAGCAGGACTGGCCAGCACTGGAGGCCGCTGGCTGGCAACGCCTGGCCCAGGTACGCAACCTGGAACTGCTGCGCGGTTTGTTCCGCCGCCCCCTGGAGTTGTGGCTGGTGCTGGACCGGGCGCTGTTCCTGCAAGAGCAGGGGTATGCCGTACGCCTGGGAACCTTCTGCCAGGCCTCCTTGACCCCGCGCAATCTGCTGTTGCTGGCAGAACGCCGATAACCCGCCGCTGGGCCTGCCCCGACCCTTGCTGGTTGCACTTGCCCCCACGAAAGAAAAACCAAGTTCGTTGCAGCTACTAGTCTCTAGGCGTGCTGGCCACAAGCAGCGCTCGGGCAACCGATCCCGCGCAACCAGGGCGGTCATTTTCGACAGGAAGTCGCCAGGTTCACCATCACCTACAGGGAGTTATCCATGAACGTCATAGACCACCTGGCGCACACTTATGAAACCCTGCAGAAGGGTTTCAACCTGCGCTGGCCGCCCAGCATTGAACAGGGCGCACAGCGGATTTATGTGTGTACGACACCCGATGAAGTTCTGGCCGCAGCCAATACCGCACTGAGTGAGGGCTATCGCATCACGGTGCGCAGTGGCGGCCACTGCTACGAGGGCTTTGTTTCCAACAAGTTAAACGGCGAGACAGAAAACCTGGCGATTATCGACGTGGGGGAAATGAAAGGCCTGAAATACGATGAAAGCCAATCCATCACTTCTCCCTGGGACAGCCGGAACAAGAAGTATCGATTCATGATCTTGACCGGCAACCAGAACTGGGACGGCTACCTGTCGCTGTACAAGCAGGCCGGGCGCACCATTCCTGGCGGTTCATGTTATTCGGTCGGCGTGGGCGGCCATATCAGCGGTGGCGGTTATGGGTTGTTATCGCGCCTGCAGGGATTGACCGTGGACTGGGTCACTGGCGTCGACATTCTTGTACCTGTGGAAAACTCGCGGCAACTGGAGTTCCGGCATGTTCGCGCGGACAGTCCATCGAACAACGACAAGGCATTGTTCACTGCCTGTTGCGGAGCCGGCGGCGGCAACTTCGGCATCATCATCGGCTACTACTTCGACCAACTGCCCCAAGCCCCACAAAAAGCCTATTGGATTCCCCTGGCCTACCCGTGGAAAGAGCTGATCCCTAACTTCTCGAACTTCCTGCGAGCTTATTGGCAGTGGTTCGCCGATAACGACGCCGCCGCAACCAGCACGGTGGAAGGCATTGGCAACGGTGGCTTGTTCACCCTGTTGAAACTCAACCACGTGGACACCTCCGACCATGTGGTGCTGGCAATCCAGTACACCGGCCCCAATGGCCAGGTCGGTGGCGCCAACGACATACCGCTCAACGATTTCATCAACAAGATGAATGCCGCGGCGGGCCTGACGCCGACCCTGCATGACGGCTTCATCGAACCGAACATTGCCCCGCTCAGGCACCCTCATGCGGGCAGGAAATTCAAAGGAGCAGCCGCTCAACACACGGCGATGGACTGGCTGTACGTCACTCAAATGATCAACGGCTCAGGCAACAATCAACGGGGTAAATACAAGTCCGACTATCAGGTCGAACAGTTCTCCGAGCAGGCCTGCAACGCGTTGTTGGCGCACTTGACCGAAGCCACGCCAGACAAACGCTTCAGCCAGTCGCTGGTGCAGATTGATTCCTACGGCGGGGCGATCAACAAAAAGGGCATGGGCACCACTGCTGTTCCTCAACGCAGCTCGCTGCTTAAGGCCCAATACCAGACCTATTGGACCCATGCCGCCGATGACACGGTGCAGTTGGCCTGGATTCGCAACATCTTCACCGCCGTGCACGGCGGCAAGCCGCAAAGACCTGCCTACGATGGCTGCTACATCAACTACCCCGATGTCGACATGAAGTACACCGACACCGGCGCGCTAGACCCCAACTGGCTGAACCTGTACTACGGCTGGAATACCGAGCTCATCACCAAGCTTTCCAACCTCAAAGCCGCCGTTGACCCACACAACCTGTTTCGTAATGAACTGTCCATTCCGGCCACAAGGACCGAGTAGGTGCCGGCCTGGACACATCACACCGGCATGACCACAGCGTGCTCGATCTAGCCTCCCGGCGGCCCAGCGCCATCGGCTAGACGAGCAGGCTGCATGCCTCTGCGACAGGACGTCGCTACCTGTGGATAAGTCTGTTGATGGAATCTTGAGAATGCCCGTGATTACGGGGTGCGCAAGCGCAATCCGCAGTTGGTCATTTTTTGTTCATAAAATAAAATCCCGAAAAAACAGCCAGTTGCAAAAAGATGAGAATGGCTCCACAGATTCGTCATCTGCCTGGCCGAAAAACCCATCCATTGTGCATAAGCGCCCGAGCGAAGCGGCATAACGCCCCCTCGCCCTGGCACCGGCGGCTACTCGTCGGCCCGCGCCGGAATCCACCATTCCTCACCCCGCGCCGTGCGGATGTACTCCGGCCAGCGGAAGTCATGGGGCACCTGGAAGTCCTTGGGCAGCAGCGGCGCCTGCCAGCCACTGCCACCGATCCCGCCACCCGTGCGCTCGACGAACTCGGCCTTGGCCGCGGCCAGCAATGCCTCGTCGGTCAGCAAGTCCACCAGGGTCGCGGCGATGGTCTTGGCCGCTACCTCGATCATTGGGTCGATGGTCTGGCGAATCCCGCCCAGGGCGTTGGAGACCCAGTCCGGATAGACCGTCCCCGGCGGCGCGCTGAGCATCGGCCGAGCCACCAGCAAGCGTACGGTCGGGCAGTGCCAGGTGTATTCCGGGTAGTCGTCGGAGGTCAGGTAGTTCTGCCAGGCCGGCATTTGCAGGCGCAGTTGGCGCTCGCACTCCTGGGGTTCGATCAAGGCCTCGGTGGCCGGCAGGAAGGGCCGCTCCATGGCCTCAAGGCCCAGATTGCGCTGGATCTGGCGGGCGATCTCCCGGGCTTCTTCGTTCCACTTCGGGGCACCCACCGCCGCCAGGTTGTCGTAGGTGGCCTGGGCCATGACATGGTTGGGCAGGCCACCGCGGGACTTGCACACCCAGGTCTTCTTCCAGCGGCAGCCGGTGGCCATGGCCGCCGCGGCGGCGTTGTTGTCCATGACCTGGGAAATGGTCTCGGCCTGCTCGATGGAGTCGCAACGCAGCAGGTACTGGATCTGCGACAAGTGCGGCGGCAGGTTGTCGGCCGTGGCTTGGCCTGCGGTGAGGATCGCCTCGTTGTAGCTCCACAACCCGGTGAACGGCAGGGTCGAGCGGCGCAGGCTTTCGTTCAGGGTATAGAAATGCACCAGGGCATCGTTGGCCCCCGGGGCCCGGGCCGCCAGGTGGTTCTGCGGGATCGGGCTGTAGCGATCGGCGGCGATCCACTGCTCCGGCTCTTCGCAGGTGAAGCTGTAGATGTAGGCGTAGGCAATGCCGCAGTGAGTGTCCCAGGTGGTGGTGTTGTTCAGTGGCAGCATGTAGGTGGGGTGGAAGCTGATGGCCGCATCCAGGTCGTCGTAATAACCCTTGGCCGCGTGTACCGGCTTGGAGGCACGGAGCTTTTCCGCCGGCTCGCCGAAGAAGCGGATGCTGCCCTGCAGGCCGAATTCCACCATGGTCGCCTTGGCCGCCAGGGCCCCGCCCAGGGCGCTGATGCCCAGGGCCGAGTGCGGGTCGGTGTGCCCCGGGGCGAAGCGCGACAGACCGTCGCGCGGTTGTTTGCGGGTAGTGGCCGCCTGGCAGTTGCCTGGCACTGCGTCGTACTCGCCATAGGTGGCCAGCAGCGGCCCCTGGCCTTGGGTGAAGGTGGCGCAGAAGGCCGTGGGCATGCCACCGCTGCCACGCTCGACAGTGAAGCCCTCGGCCTCCAGCAACGCCACGTACCAGGCACTGGACTTGTACTCGCGAAACGCCGGCTCGGCGTAGTGCCAGATCACCTGGTGCCAGTCCGACAGTTGCTGACGGTGGCGTTCGACCCAATCCAGCGCGAATTCTTTGTAGCGGGACATCCTCGGCACTCCTGGTTATCCAGGTCCCGGCCAGTCGCGCGCTGGGCGCCTCGGCGCCCGCCCGGGCCAGCCGGACCTGTTGTTGTTATGGGAATGGTCCGGTCGGCTCAGCCCGGATCGAGGGCCAGTATTGGTGAAGCGCTGGCTACATCAATCAAATTATTTCGCCAGCAATGGTCAAAAAAACTAACCAATGCCACGCTGGCGCGACCCATACTTCGGCGCGACCTGATGCGCCGCAAGCGCCTGGACACACCAGGCCGGACGCATTCGAAGACCCGTTCCCCCCGCCCCGGAGGTTGTATGCGTTTTCCCACGATCAGCGCCTTGCGCGCCCTCGACGCGGTCGCCCGGCTGGGCAGCGTGACCGCCGCCGCCCAGCAGTTGAGCCTGACCCGCAGCGCCATCAGCCACCAGATCATCAGCCTGGAACAGAGCCTGGGCTTCGCCCTGACCGAACGGGTCGGGCGCGGCATCGGCCTGACGCACCAAGGCCAGTGCTATGCCCTCGAAGTTCGGCGCATCCTCGCCGACATCCAGGACGCCGGCCGGCTCTTCGATGGGCCCGCGGTGTCCGGCAAGTTGCGCATCAGTTGCAACCCGGGGTTTACCAGCTTCTGGCTGTGCAACCACATCAACAGCTTCCAGCGCCAATACCCCGAGGTACGGCTGCATGTGGTCAACCCGCGCTCCTGGGACGATACCAGCGATCCCGAGGCCGACCTGTTCATCACCTACGGCATCGGCGACTGGCCCGGGCTGCAGGTGGAGCCGATCTTCACCCTGCATTTCTCACCGGTATGCAGCCCGCGCCTGATCAACGCCATCGGCGGCTTGAAGACGCCCCAGGACCTGGCCGGCCTGCCCTTGATCCACATGAACGACACCAGTGACTGGCGCGCCTGGCTGGCCGCTGCCGGGGTCGAGCAGATCGACGCGGACAGCGGCATCACCTTCTCCGACGCCCACTGTGCGCAGTCGGCGTGCATCGCCGCCCAGGGCGTGGCCATCGGCGACAGCCTGCTCAGTGGCAATGCCCTGGCCCGGGGCCTGCTGGTACGACCCTTCGATATCGCCATCAGCGCCCGGCGCGGCTACTTCCTGGCGATCGATCCGGCCAAGGCTGAAAGGCCGGCGGTACGGGCCTTTTCGACGTGGCTTAAATACCAGCTGCAAAACACCACCCAAGGCATCACCGACAGTTTGCTGATCAAGCCTTAAACCTGGGAGAAGGCAGCAGCGGCCCCTGGCCAATGGATAATTTCACTCACCAATGAGGCAAAAATTATTCCATTGATGTGCCGTTGCTTTTGCCAATAATGAGCCGACCGCCTGCTGTTCCAACAATAAAAACTCCACAGCGCAGGTCGGTTTCCGCAGGAGAACTCTGTAGTGTCCAGCAGTCCTTCGACTCAACTCAGCGCCCAAGGAATCAGCCAGTATTACGGCAACTTCACTGCCCTGGACGGCATTGACCTCGACGTTCGCCAAGGCGAATTCCTCACCCTCCTGGGCCCCTCCGGCTCAGGCAAGACCACCCTGCTGATGATCCTCGCAGGCTTCCTTTCACCCAGCGCCGGCAAGCTCATGGAGCGTGGTGTCGACATCAGCCGGCGCCCGGCGGAAAAACGCAACTACGGCATGGTGTTCCAGGGCTACGCGCTGTTCCCGCACATGAGCGTGGCCGACAACGTCGCCTACCCATTGCGCATCCGCGGGGTCAAGGCCGAGGAGCGCCAGCGCCGGGTCAAGCACATCCTCGAAGTGGTGGGCCTGGGTGCACACCTGCACAAGAAACCGTCCGAGCTTTCCGGTGGCCAGCAGCAGCGGGTGGCCATCGCCCGGGCCCTGGTGTTCGAGCCGGACATGCTGCTGCTCGACGAACCGCTCTCGGCCCTGGACAAGAACCTGCGCGAACAACTGCAAGCCGAGCTGCAGCGCATCCATTGCCAGGTGGGCACCAGCTTCGTGTTCGTCACCCACGACCAGGGCGAAGCCCTGGCCCTGTCGACCCGCATCGCCATCTTCAACCAGGGACGCCTGGCGCAGATCGACTCGCCCCAGGACATCTACGACCGCCCCAGCAACCGCTTCGTCGCCGAGTTCCTGGGCAAGATGAACCTGTTCCCGCTGCGCGACATTGCCCGCAATGGCAGCCACGCCAGTGGCCGCTGTGGCGACGTCGCCCTGCATGCCGCGCTTCCCGGGGAACTGAGCAGCCAGCCACAGTTGCTGGCGGTACGCCCCGAGCACATGACGCTGCACACCGAACGACCGCAAGCAGGTGAGCACAACGTGCTGCCGGCGCACCTGGGCGAACGGGTCTACCAGGGTTCCAGCACGCATCTGGCACTGAACATCGCCCCGGAGCTGGCACCGGTGAACCTCTCGGTACCCGGCGATCACCCCGGCGCCCGATTGCCCAGCGGCACCCCGGTGTGGCTGAGCTGGCCGGTACGCCACAGCTTCCTGCTGGAAGCCTGAGCCCCGCGATCAGTCAGGCAATTGTAGGAGCGAGGCTTGCCCGCGATGGACTGCAGAGCGCTGCGTTGACCCCGTAACGTTCACGACCATCGCGAGCACGCTTGGCTCCTACAGAGGACCACCACCCCGGTTTTCGTACAGAACAACAACAATCAACGGCTGGCGCCTCGGGCACCGGCCTTGCGAGGACTTGCCCCCATGAGCGAGCACCACCAGCGCGACTGCATCGAAATCCTCATCGAAAAAGCCCGTGGCGGACAGATCAGCCGCCGCACCTTCGTCCAGGCCATGGGCCTGCTGGCGGCCGTGCCCCTGGCCCTGCGCAGCGGGATCAGCTGGTCGGCCGACAAGCCCCTGGTGCTGGTCAACTGGGGCGGCGATGCACTGAATGCCTTCCGCACGGCCTGGACCGACAGCTTCACCAAGAGCACCGGCATCCCGGTGCGCATCGACGGCGCCGGCCCCACCGAAGGCGCGGTACGCTCGCAACTGGCCAGCGGCCGGCCCAGCTGGGACGTGGTGGACATGGAAGGCTACAGCGCCCTGAACCTGGGCCGCGAGAAGATCCTGCAACCCCTGGACTACAGCGTGGTGCAGCGCGACCAGGTAGCCCCGGGGATGAGCCATGACTACGGGATTGCCGGCTACATGCTCAGCTACGTGCTGGCCTGGGACAGCGAGAAATACGGCGACAACGGCCCCAGGGACTGGGCGGATTTCTGGAACGTGGAGAAATTCCCCGGCAAGCGCACCCTCTACAAGTGGATGAACGGCATGCTCGAGGCCGCCCTGCTGGCCGACGGCGTACCCGTCGACAAGTTGTATCCGCTGGACGTACCACGGGCCCTGCGCAAGATCGACGAACTCAAGCCCCACGTCCTGTCGTTCTGGGGCTCGGGCGCGGAAAGCCAGCAACTGATGATCGAAGGCGAAGCCTCCATGGGCGTGCTCTGGCACACCCGCGCCACCTTGTTGCGCGAGGACAGCGGTGGCCGGATCAAATGGGGCTATGACAACGCCTTCCTCACCAACAGCAGCTGGGCCGTGCTCAGCGACAACCCGGCAGGTACTGCCCCGGCCATGCAGTTCATCCAGCATGCCCTGCAGCCGGCGGGCCAGTTCAAGCTGTTCGAGATCCTCGGCAACGGCCCATCCAACCCGGCCACCCAGAAGCTGATGAGCCCCGAGCAGCTGGAGCTCAACTGCGCGTCCGAAGCCAACATGAAGAAGCAGATCCTGCTGGACACCCAGTGGTACGCCGATCACTACTCCAGCACCCTGGAGCAGTACCTGACCCACCTGTCCAAGTGAGGCGCCGACCATGAGTGCGACCCAAACCGCGCGCCTGGAACGCAGCCTGCTGCTGGTACCGCTGCCGCTGTTGCTGGTGCTGTTCTACTTATTGCCCTTCGTCGGCGTAGTGAGCTGGAGCTTCACCCTGCCCGAACCCGGCATCGAGCAGTACCAGCGCATCGCCAGCGACCCGGCAATCCACGACATGCTGCTGCGCACCCTGCGCCTGTGCCTGACCGTCAGCCTGCTGGCCCTGGCGATCGGCTACCTGCTGGCCTACTGCTGGGTCTTCAGCCCGCCGTTCTGGCAGCGCATGGTGGAGATCTGCGTGTTCATCCCGTTCTGGATCTCGGTGCTGGTGCGGGCCTTCGGCTGGCTGATCGCCCTGCGCAGCAACGGCGTGGTCAACGACAGCCTGCTGTCCCTGGGCTGGATCGAACACCCCCTGCAACTGACCCGCAACGAATTGGGGGTGGTGATCGGCATGCTCCACTTCATGATCCCCTATGCCCTGTTCCCGCTGCTGTCGAGCATGCGCCAGCTGGACCAGCGGGTCCTCTTGGCCTCCCGCGGGCTGGGCGCCGGGGCCTTGCGCACCTTCTGGCAAGTGCTGCTGCCGCAGACCCTGCCGGGGCTGCTGGGGGCCTTCATCATGGTCTTCGTGTTCTGCCTGGGCTTCTTCATCACCCCGGTGCTGCTGGGTGGCGGACAGACGGTGATGATCGCCGAGTACGTGTTCCTGCAGATGTTCCAGACCAGCAACTGGGGCTTGGGCGCGGCCCTGAGCCTGGTGCTGCTGGCCCTGGTCAGCGCGCTGATCTGGCTGCTGATGCGCATCACCCGTGTCAATCGACTGGTGGGTTGAGGTCACTATGAATACACATCGCACTGCCTTGAGTACCCGGCTGATCGCCGTGATCGCCATGGCCTTCATGCTGTTCCCGTTGCTGACGGTGATCCCGGTGTCCTTCACCGCCAAGCGCTACCTGTCGATGCCCGAGGGCAACTGGTCGCTGCGTCACTACGAGGCCCTGCTGAGCAACCCCGACTGGCTGTCGAGCACCGGCCAGAGCCTGGCCATCGCCACGGCCACCAGCCTGATCGCCACCTTGCTGGCGGTCAGTTTCAGCCTGGGCATCTGGTACCTGCGCTCACGCCTGGCGACGCTGTTGATCGGCCTGGTGCTGCTGCCCATGGCGATCCCGCCGGTGATCTCGGCCCTGGTGCTGTACTTCATGGAAACCAAGCTGGGCAGCATCGCCCCGGGCTGGGGCTACGATACCCTGCCCGGGGTGGTGATCGCCCACGTGGTGATGGTGGTGCCCTACGGCGTGGTGACCATGCTGGTGGCGCTGAGCCAGGTAGACCGGCGCATCGAACTGGCCTCGCGCAACCTGGGGGCCAGCCTGATGCAGACCACCTTCCTGGTGATCCTGCCGAACCTGAAGCTGGGGATCTTCTCCACCGCGCTGCTGAGCTTCGCCCTGTCCTGGGAAGAGGTGGCAGTGACCCTGTTCATCACCAGCGTCGACGTCAACACCCTGCCCCGACGGATCTGGAGCGGGTTGCGGGACAACGTCGACCCCAGCGTGGCGGCCATTTCGGTGCTGCTGATCAGCCTGACCCTGCTGGCGCTGATCGGGCGCCTGGTCGTGCAGCACTACGCCCAGCGCCGCGCGCGTTCCTCCTGATCGTGGGTGGCGGGGGTAGGCTCCCCGCCACAAACACTGACCGAAGTCACTTCGGGACCCTCCGGTTTCGTTCCATAGTGCGCGCCCCATCCCACCGGCTTTCCCAGCCTCTTCTAGACTCAGTGAATGGTCGTATTCGGAACTGAGCAAGTCGCTTTGGTGCGGATCAATCAGAGGCAGCGTGTCAAGCTGCCCTTTATGCCCTGAACAGGTACGGCGACGACCGCACCGGGTACAACAAGATACCCATTCAGGGTGCATGGCTACCGGCCGGATCGCCGCGCTACCGTGACGTGGCAACCAGGGCCGCAGCCGAGACTTTCGGACAACCGACAACCACCAGGTGTGTCCGTGACCGTGAGGAATGCTGTATGCCTGATGAATCGCTGCACCTGCCTGTGATCCACACCCTGCTGGAGCGCTACAAGGACGTTCCCGGGGCGCTGCTGCCGCTGCTCCACCAGATCCAGGAAGAGCTGGGCTACATCCCCGACGTGGCCATCCCCGCCATCGCCCATGGGCTCAACCAGAGCCAGGCCGAAGTACGCGGCGTGATCAGCTTCTACCATGACTTTCGCACCGCGCCGCCCGCGCGGCACATCCTGCGCCTATGCCGCGCCGAATCCTGCCAGAGCCGGGGCGCCGAGCAACTGGCGGCGCAACTGCGCGAGCGCCTGCAACTGGACGACCATGGCAGCAGCGCCGATGGCCGCATCAGCCTGCGGCCGGTGTACTGCCTGGGCGCCTGCGCCTGCTCGCCGGCCCTGGAGCTGGACGGCCAGCTGCATGCCCGGCTCAGCGCCGAACGCCTGGACGCGTTGCTCGACAGCTGCCGGGAGGATGCGTGATGAACCTCTACCTGTCCTGTGACTCCCTGGCCCGGGCCGTGGGCGCCGACCAAGTGGCCGACGCCCTGCTGGCCCAGGCCAGCCAGCGCCAACTGCAACTGCAACGCACCAGTTCCCGTGGCCTGTACTGGCTGGAACCGCTGCTAGAAGTCGATACCCCCGAGGGCCGCCTGGGCTTCGGTCCGCTGAACGTGGCCGACGTACCAGCGCTGCTGGACGCCCTGCAAACCGATCCGGCCAGCCACCCCTTGGCCCTGGGCCTGGTGGAACAGATTCCCTACCTCAAGAGCCAGCAGCGCCTGCTGTTCGCCCGCGCCGGCATCACCCGGCCGCTGTCCCTGGAGGACTATCGGGCCCACGGCGGTTTCGCCGGCCTGGAGCGCGCCATCGCCCTGGGCGGCGAGCAGACCGTGGCTGCGGTGCTCGACTCCGGCCTGCGTGGCCGGGGCGGCGCGGCCTTCCCCGCGGGGATCAAGTGGCGCACGGTGCGCGAGACCCCGCCGCAGCAGAAGTACGTGGTGTGCAACGCCGACGAGGGCGACTCCGGGACCTTCGCCGACCGCATGCTGATGGAGGGCGACCCCTTCCTGCTGATCGAGGGCATGGCCATCGCCGGCATCGCCGTCGGTGCCAGCCAGGGCTATATCTATGTGCGCTCGGAGTATCCCCAGGCAGTGGCCACCCTGCGCGCGGCCCTGGACCTGGCCCGGGACGCCGGCTACCTGGGGGCCGATGCCGGCGGGAGCGGCCAGCCCTTCGACCTGGAAGTGCGGGTCGGCGCCGGGGCCTACATCTGCGGCGAGGAAACCGCGCTGCTCGACTCCCTGGAAGGCAAGCGCGGGATCGTTCGCGCCAAGCCGCCGATCCCGGCCCTGCAAGGCCTGTTCGGCCAGCCGACCCTGGTGCACAACGTGCTGACCCTGGCCTCGGTGCCGCTGATCCTGGCCAAGGGCGCACCGTTCTATCGCGACTACGGCATGGGCCGCTCCCTGGGCACCATGCCCTTCCAGCTGGCGGGCAATGTCCGCCATGGCGGCCTGGTGGAACGGGCCTTCGGCCTGACCCTGGGTGAGCTGCTGCATGACTACGGGGGCGGCACCGCCAGCGGCCGGCCACTGAAGGCGGCCCAGATCGGCGGCCCCCTCGGCGCCTGGGTCCCGCCCACGCAGTTCGACACACCGCTGGACTACGAGGCCTTCGCCGCCATGGGCGCGATGCTCGGCCACGGCGGCGTGGTGGTGGCCGACGACAGCCTCGACCTGGCCCACATGGCGCGCTTCGCCATGCAGTTCTGCGCCGAGGAATCCTGCGGCAAGTGCACCCCGTGCCGCATCGGCTCGACCCGTGGCGTGGAAGTCATCGACCGCCTGCTGGCGGCTCCCGGTCCCGAGGAGCGCCAGCACCAGGCGCTGATCCTCAAGGACCTGTGCGACACCCTGCAATACGGCTCGCTGTGCGCCCTGGGCGGCATGACGTCCTACCCGGTGGCCAGCGCCCTCAAGCACTTCCCTGCCGACTTCGGTCTGCACACCACGGAGGCCGACCAATGATCACGCTCTTCGACCCCGCCAAGGACATCGACCTCAACGCCGTGGACCTGGGTACCCCGGCCCGCGACAGCCAGGTACAGGTCAGCCTGAGCATCGACGGCCGCAGCATCAGCGTGCCCCAGGGCACCTCGGTGATGCGCGCCGCCGCGCTGCTGGGCACCAGCATTCCCAAGCTATGCGCCACCGACAGCCTGGAGGCCTTCGGTTCCTGCCGCATGTGCCTGGTGGAAATCGACGGCATGCGCGGCTACCCGGCCTCCTGCACCACCCCGGTCAGCGAGGGCATGGTGGTGCATACCCAGACGCCGAAGCTCTCGAGCCTGCGCCGCAATGTGATGGAGCTGTACATCTCCGACCACCCGCTGGACTGCCTGACCTGCTCGGCCAATGGCAACTGCGAACTGCAGACCGTGGCCGGCCAGGTGGGCCTGCGCGAAGTGCGCTATGGCTACGACGGCGCCAACCACCTGAGTGACCAGAAAGACCGCTCCAACCCCTACTTCGACTACGACCCGAGCAAGTGCATCGTCTGCAACCGCTGCGTGCGCGCCTGTGAGGAAACCCAGGGCACCTTCGCCCTGACCATCAGCGGCCGGGGCTTCGAATCCCGGGTGGCGGCGGCCGGCGGCGACAACTTCCTGGACTCCGAATGCGTGTCCTGCGGCGCCTGCGTGCAGGCCTGCCCCACCGCGACCCTGATGGAAAAGAGCGTGGTGGAAATGGGCCAGCCCGAGCGGGCGGTGATCACCACCTGCGCCTACTGCGGCGTGGGCTGTTCGTTCCGCGCCGAGATGAAGGGCGAGCAACTGGTACGTATGGTCCCGGACAAGAACGGCCAGGCCAACCATGGCCACTCCTGCGTCAAGGGCCGCTTCGCCTGGGGCTACGCCACCCACCCGGACCGCATCACCAAACCGATGATCCGCAAGCACATCAGCGACCCGTGGCAGGAGGTCAGCTGGGATGAAGCCGTGCAGTACGCCGCCAGCGAGCTGCGGCGCATCCAGCTCAAGTACGGTCGCGACTCCATCGGCGGCATCACGTCCAGCCGCTGCACCAACGAGGAAACCTACCTGGTGCAGAAACTGGTGCGGGCGGCCTTCGGCAACAACAACGTCGACACCTGCGCCCGGGTCTGCCATTCGCCCACCGGCTACGGCCTCAAGCAGACCCTGGGGGAATCCGCCGGGACCCAGAGCTTCGATTCGGTGATGCAGGCCGACGTGATCCTGGTGATGGGCGCCAACCCCAGCGATGCCCACCCGGTATTCGGCTCCCAGCTCAAGCGCCGCCTGCGTGAAGGGGCGCGGCTGATCGTCATCGATCCTCGGCGCATCGACCTGGTGGACTCGGTCCACGCCCGCGCCGAGCTGCACCTGGCCCTGCGCCCGGGAACCAACGTGGCCATGCTCAACGCCCTGGCCCACGTGATCGTCACCGAGGGCCTGGTGGACCAGGCGTTCGTCGAGGCCCGCTGCGAGCCCGAGGCCTTCGCCCTGTGGAGCGCCTTCGTCAGCCGTGCGGACAACTCGCCGGAGGTGCTGGGCGCCATCTGCGGGGTCCCGGCGGCCGACATCCGCGCCGCGGCCCGGATCTACGCCACTGGCGGCAACGCGGCGATCTACTACGGCCTGGGCGTCACCGAGCACAGCCAGGGCAGCACCTCGGTGATGGGCATCGCCAACCTGGCCATGGCCACCGGCAACATCGGCCGCGAAGGGGTCGGGGTCAACCCGCTGCGGGGTCAGAACAACGTCCAGGGTTCCTGCGACATGGGTTCCTTCCCCCACGAGCTGCCGGGCTACCGGCACATCTCCAACCAGACCGTGCGCCAGGAGTTCGAGCAAGCGTGGAACGTCAGCCTGCAACCCGATCCGGGCCTGCGCATTCCCAACATGTTCGAGGCGGCCCTGGGCGGCAGCTTCAAGGGCCTGTACTGCCAGGGCGAGGACATCGCCCAGAGCGACCCCAACACCCAGCACGTGACCGCCGCCCTGTCGGCCATGGAATGCGTGGTGGTGCAGGACATCTTCCTCAACGAAACCGCCAAGTTCGCCCATGTGTTCCTGCCCGGGGCCTCGTTCCTGGAAAAGGACGGCACCTTCACCAACGCCGAGCGCCGCATTTCGCGGGTGCGCAAGGTCATGGAGCCGCTGGGCGGCAAGGCCGACTGGGAAGGCACCCTGGCCCTGGCGGCGGCCCTGGGGTATCCGATGCATTACGAGCACCCATCGCAGATCATGGACGAGATCGCCCGCCTGACCCCGACCTTCACCGGCGTCAGCTATGCCAGCCTGGACCGTCACGGCAGCCTGCAATGGCCGTGCAACGCCCAGGCCCCGGACGGTACGCCGACCATGCACATCGATGAATTCGTGCGCGGCAAGGGGCGCTTCATGCTCACCGGCTACGTGCCCACCGACGAGAAGGTCAACAGCCGCTATCCGCTGCTGCTGACCACCGGTCGCATCCTCAGCCAGTACAACGTCGGCGCCCAGACCCGGCGCACCGACAACGTCGCCTGGCACGCCGAGGACCGCCTGGAGATCCACCCCACCGATGCCGAGAGCCGGGGCATCAGCGAAGGCGACTGGGTCGGCATCGGCAGCCGCGCCGGGCAGACCGTGCTACGTGCCCGAGTGACCGAGCGGGTAGCGCCGGGGGTGGTCTACACCACCTTCCACTTCCCCGAGTCGGGCGCCAACGTGATCACCACCGACAACTCCGACTGGGCCACCAACTGTCCGGAGTACAAGGTCACGGCGGTGGAGGTCAGCCGGGTCTACCATCCGTCCGAGTGGCAGAAGCGCTACCAGGCCTTCAGTGACGAGCAGCAGCGCTTGCTGCAAGCCCGCGACCGGTCCCGGGGCCACAAGGCGGAGGTGCGCCGATGAGCACCGCCAACCTGGTCAAGATGGCCAACCAGATCGCTTCGTACTTCGCCAACGAGCCGGACCAGACCCAGGCGGTAAGCAGCGTGCGCAACCACATGCAGCTGTTCTGGACCCCAGCCATGCGCCAGGAGCTATTGGCCTGGCACCAGCAGCAACGGCAAAGCGAGCTGCATCCTTTGGTGTGCCAAGCCATCGACGCCCCCGGCAAGGCCACCTAGCCCAGCCGCGCCCGGGCCTGCCATCGCGGCAGGCCCGGGCGTCATCCCCTCACCGGCCGGAACAGCGCTGCTGCGTCGGCGCGCTGGTGTGCAACGCCAAAGGCATGCTGGCCCCCGGCTTGCTCAGGGGCAGCAGCTGGTACACGGTGAATACGCACAGCGCCTCCACCTCGCCGCCGGCCACCGGAATGTAGTTCAGGCCGGCATAGACCTCGTAGCTCTTGCCCGGCTCGAACACCACCACCTTCTGTACCTGCGGGCAGGTGCGGTAGGCATTGCTGGTTCCCCCGGCCGCCACCCCGCCGCCCTCCAGCAGGAACGGACGTCCGGCGGGCACGCGGTATTCGGTGGCGATCTCGGAGTATTCGCCTTCACCGCGGCGAATGGCTCCGGGGTAGTCCGGCAGCTTCGGGGCGAATCGCGGCAGCATGTCGATCTGCCGCGGGGCCTCGGGAAACTGTGGATAGTTGACGTTCGCCCGGTGCTCGCTGCCAAAGCGCCCAGCCTTGGCCAGGCGCTGGTTGTCGCCGATGCAGCCGGCATAGGCCCCACCACGCACTTCACCGTTGGTGATCACCCGCAACTGCGCCACCGATGCGCCCAGGGGCGGCTCCGAATAGGGCTCCACCGGCTTGACGCTGCACGCGCCAAGCGAGCCCAACAACGCCACCAGGGCCAGACTTCTGACATTCATCGCTACTGCTTCCTTTGACTGATTGCGCCTCGTGGCCCGGGCAGGCTATCGGCAGGGATGGCACAGACTTCATGGCGGCCCGGGCAAAACCACGCCACCGGGCCACTTGCGTGAAAACACAAGCCAGCTTGCGCCTGCCGGGATGTATCCCGGCCAATCCACGATCTACCCTGCGCTCACCTGCCTGCACAACAAAAACAACCAGGGAGCACCCGTTATGGCACTCGATTATGCGGTCATGTTGGTCTACGTCCTGTTGATGGCCGGCCTTGGCTGGTGGGGCATGCGCAAAGTGCGTAACCAGGACGATTTCCTGGTGGCCGGGCGACGCCTGGGCCCGGCGCTGTACCTGGGCACCCTGTCGGCGGTGATGCTCGGCGGCGCCTCCACCATCGGCTCGGTACGCCTGGGCTACAGCTACGGAATCTCCGGGTTGTGGCTGGTGTTCATGCTGGGCCTGGGGATTATCGTCCTGAGCCTGGTGCTGTCGCGGCAGATCGCCCAGTTGCGGGTATTCACCGTGACCCAGATACTCGAACAAAGGTACCAGGCGTCGTCGCGCCTGATCGGCGGCTGCGTGATGGTGGCCTACGACCTGATGGTGGCGGTCACCGCGACCATCGCCATCGGCTCGATCACCGAGGTGGTGTTCGACATCCCGCGCATCCCGGCGATTCTCTGCGGCGGCGCACTGGTGATCTTCTACTCGGTGATCGGCGGCATGTGGTCGCTGACCCTCACCGACATCATCCAGTTCGTGATCATGACCCTGGGCATCTTCTGCGTCCTGCTGCCCATGAGCGTCGGCCAGGCCGGCGGCCTCGAAGCCATGCAGGCGAGGTTGCCGGCGGGGTTCTTCGAGTGGGGCAACATCGGCCTGGACACCCTCCTCGCCTACTTCCTGCTGTACTTCTTCGGCGCGCTGATCGGCCAGGACATCTGGCAGCGATTGTTCACCGCCCGCAGCGAACGGGTGGTGCGCTACGCCGGCCTCGGCGCCGGGGTCTACTGCATGTTCTACGGCGCCGCCTGTGCCCTCGTGGGGGCCGCTGCCAAGCTGCTGCTACCGGACCTGGCGGTGGCCGAGAACGCCTTCGCCGAAGTCACCCGCAACGTATTGCCGGCCGGACTGCGCGGGCTGGTGGTGGCGGCGGCTCTGGCCGCCATCATGTCCACCGCCAGTGCCTGCCTGCTGGCCTCGGCCACGGTGCTCAAGGAAGACATCTACAGCCGCTTCCTGACCCGCGGCCAGGAAAACCACCTGGCCAGCAGCCGCTGGATCACCCTCGGCCTGGGGGTGGCGATGCTGCTGATGGCCTGCCTGGTCAACGACGTGATCGCCGGCCTGAGCATCGCCTACAACCTGCTGGTGGGCAGCCTGCTGGTGCCGATCATCGGCGCCTTGCTGTGGCGCCGGGCCTCGGCGGCCGGGGCCATCGCCTGCATGGTCAGCGGCAGCCTGACGGTGATCGCCTGCATGGCCCGCGACGGCATCCTGGCCAACACCCCGATCTACTACGGCCTGGGCGTCAGCCTGCTGACCTTCGTCGCCGTCAGCCTGGTGAGCCAGCCCGCCCCGGCCCTGCGCAGCACCGCCGATTGATCCCTGAATCCACAACGAGGAATCGCCCATGTCCCAGTCTTTCCCGCAGCCGGTAGACGCTGCCCTGGTCCCGCGCTTCGCCGGTATTCCAAGCTTCATGCGCTTGCCGCTGTTCGACGACCCGGCGCAGGTGCAGATCGCCCTGGTGGGGGTGCCCTGGGATGGCGGCACCACCAACCGCGCCGGCGCCCGCCATGGCCCGCGGGAGGTGCGCAACCAGTCGAGCCTGATGCGCAAGGTGCACCACGTCAGCCGCATCGCCCCCTATGACCTGGTGCGGGTCGGCGACCTGGGCGATGCCCCGGTCAACCCCATCGACCTGTTGGACTCGTTGAAACAGATCGAGGGTTTCTTCAGCCAACTGCACCAGGCCGGCGCGGTGCCGCTGTCGGTGGGCGGCGATCACCTGGTGACCCTGCCGATCTTCAGGGCCCTGGCCCGCCAGCGGCCGATCGGCATGGTGCACTTCGATGCCCATTCCGATACCAACGACCGCTACTTCGGCGACAACCTCTACACCCACGGCACGCCCTTTCGCCGGGCCATCGAAGAGGGCCTGCTGGACCCCAGGCGCACGGTGCAGATCGGCATCCGCGGCTCGATCTACTCGGCCGACGACGAAGACTTCGCCAAGGATTGCGGGATCCGCGTGATCCACATGGAGGAATTCGCCGACCTGGGCGTCGAGGCGACCCTGGCCGAAGCCCGGCGGGTGGTGGGTGCCGAGCCGACCTACATCAGCTTCGACATCGATGTGCTCGACCCGGCCTTCGCCCCCGGCACCGGTACCCCGGAGATCGGCGGCATGACCACCCTGCAGGCCCAGCAGCTGATCCGCGGCCTGCGCGGCCTGAACCTGATAGGCGCCGACGTGGTGGAAGTCTCGCCGCCCTTCGACCTCGGCGGCGCCACCGCCCTGGCCGGCGCGACCCTGATGTTCGAGCTGCTGTGCATCCTGGCCGAGTCGGTGGCGAATCGGGGTTGAGCCGGATCCAGGTTTTTTTGCTCGCACCCGATACCCGGGGGCCAAGTTCCTGTGCACACTGCCGGGTATCTTCCCGGCAGGACCGCCAGGTCCCCAGGTACGCGCCATGCAGTACGACGAACTCAAGGCATGGACCCAGGCAATCACCCAGGTCCTGGGCCAGAACCCCGGCCCGGCACAGTTGCTGGCAACCAGCCAATGGTTGCAGCGACTGTGCCAGGTGGACCATTTCGTGCTGTTCATCTACCAGGGCAACTACCGCCCGCTGTCGCTGTTCGACACCTTCACCGCGCACAAGCGACAGTACTTCGTCGACGACTACCAGACCGGCCCCTATCTGCTGGACCCGCTCTACCTGGCCTGCAGCAACCAGCTGCATCAGGGCCTGCACAGCCTCAAGGAGCTGGCGCCGGACCACTTCTATCTCAGCGAATATTTCCTGAGCTACTACCACCGCCTGGGACTGACCGAGGAGATAGCCTTCTTCGTCGACCTGGATGACAGCAGCACCGGGGTGCTGTCGCTGATGCGCAGCAGCGAGCACAGCGACTTCAATGATCAGGAGCGCCAGTTGCTCGAATGCGCCGAGCAGGTGGTGAGGCTGGTGGTGCGCAGCGCCTGGAGCCAGCATCGACTGTCCAATCCACGTCCGGCCCTGGAAATGGACCATGCCATTCGCCAGGCCTTCGAACGCTTCGGCGAAGGCCTGCTCACCCTGCGCGAATGTGAAATCGCCAGGCTCTTGCTGCGTGGCCACTCCAACGACTCCATCGCCCAGCAGCTGTTCATCAGCAGCGGTACGGTGAAGATCCATCGCAAGAACCTCTACACCAAGCTCGAGATCGGCAGCCAGTCGGAGCTGCTGGGACTCTTCCTCGACAAGCTCACAGCCTGCTGATCCCTGCTTCCCGCGCCGCCCTGGGCAATCTATCCCTATCGGGATATGTACAGCCCGAAAGCCCTGCTGATAGCGTCCCTACATCCCGTCGCGCCAGTAGCCCCGGGCTTGCAACTGCAGTTGGGTCGTTACCAAGAACAACAAGAAACATCCACTGAGGTAGGCACATGAGCAACTTGAAACTGAACCGCAGCCTGGGTTTCTGGGCGGCCTACTCGACCTCCGTCGGACTGGTGGTCTCCGGCACTGCGATGGTGGCGCTAGCCAACGGCTACGGCGTCTCGGGGCCCGCATTCAGCATCGTCGCCCTCGGCGCACTGCTGGTGATCCTCTGCGTCGCGCTGTCCTATTCGGAGCTGGCGGCCATGCTGCCCGGGGCCGGCATGATCGGTGAATACACCCTGCCCGCCCTGGGCAAGCTGCCGGCCCTGTTCGCGGTGCTGGCCGGCTACATCGTCCTGGTGGGCACCGATGGCGGGACCAACATGATCATCGGCGGGCAGTCCCTGGAGCGCTTGACCGGCGCTCCCTGGTACCTGTTCTCCCTGGGCATCCTGGCCTTGCTGGTAGCGATCAACCTCAAGGGCATCGAGGTCTTCGGCCGGGTCCAGACCACCCTGGCGATTACCATGATGCTGCTGCTCGGGGCCGTCGGTGCCTGGGGCCTGACGGGCTTCGGCACCCTGGCACCGCTGGAGCAGCAACCGGCTTTTTCCCCGGTGCCGGTGAGCCAGCAGTTCAGCCACTTGAGCCTGGCCATCTGGCTGTTCATCGGCATGGAGTTCGTCGCTCCCCTGGCCGAGGAAGTGAAGAATCCGGGACGCACCATTCCCCTGGCGATGATCGTCGGTTGCGCCAGCATCTGGTTCGTCGACCTGTTGTTCGGCCTGAGCATCACCCGCTACATCGGCCTAGACGCCCTGGCGGCCTCGACCATTCCCCACGTCGATGGCGCAGCGGCCATGCTCGGCACCCCGGGCCTGATCATCATGGGGGGGATCTCCATCCTGGCCGCGGTCACCACCTGCGATACCTACCTGGTGGCAGTACCACGCATGCTCTACGGCCTGTCCCGGGAAGGCCTGCTGCCGAAGATCTTCTGCTGGTTGCATCCGACGGCGCGCACGCCATGGTTCGGTATCTTCTTCGTGGTGGGGCTGATCATGATCGTGCTCCTGTATGCCATGGCCAATCATGCGGACATCGCCCTGATCACCATGATGATCAGCGTGGCCTGTACGACCTGGCTGCTCAGCTACGTGATCGCCCAGATCGATGTGCTAGTGCTGCGCAGGCGTTATCCACAGGCGCGACGCCCATTCAAGACACCGTTCTATCCCCTGCCCCAGGTGATCGGTATCGGCGCCTGCCTGTACATGATCACTACCCTGGTCAGCGATCCACAGGTGCTGTTCATCGCCACCCTGTGCGCGAGCCTGATCATCCTGTTCGCCGTCCTGTACCTGAAAAGTACCGGGCAAGCCTTGTTTTCCCCGCCGTCCCTGGAAGAGGTGCTGCGGCGTATCGAGGAACGCGCCGAGTCGTCATCCGTGGGCAGCCACGGCAACAACTGCGCCCAACTGAAACTGCAGTAGCCGGGGATCATCGCCATGAACCTGTATGCCGCTATCGACCGTCATGCCCAGCTGGCTCTTAAAGGGACAGCCCAGCGCTTCAGCGCCTATCTCCAGCCTCGTGACTCGAACCGCCCCTACTGCCTGGAAAGCCACGGACACAAGCTGGCGGCAGACGACCTGAGCCTGCAACAGCAGTTGGCCAGCAAACTGTTCGGACGCATCTACAGCCTCAGTTGGCAGTGGCACGTGCCCATGGAGCTGGGCCGACGTTCCATGCACATCCGCCTGAACTACCGAGGCTGGCGCCAACGCAACCGCCAGGCCGCGTTTGTCGGCAAGGACTGTCCGGCGTCGTTGCTCGCCGCCCTCAATCGCAGTCCGGTGCTGTTGCCGCTGTGCCTGGCCATGGAACTGGGCGGGCTGGAGATTCACTACCGCGCCCAGGAGCGCCGTTGCGATGTGTTGCTGCGGCCAAACTACGGCGACTTCGTCTGGCTGCTGATGCCGCCGCTGAAGTACATCCGCCAGCCATCGCAAGCCGAAGTCGACAGCACCATGCTGCTGATCCATGAGCTCTCGACCCTGTTGCGCCACCACCTGGAACCGCCTTGCGCCGAGTGCGGCTGATTCGCTCCTTCGCTCCATGAATCCATGACAACCGGCTGCCGGGCCCTCGGCTACCGAGGCGGCCTGCTGCCCCTGCACAACACCACAATAACCAGGAGTACCACCATGAACGACCTGCAATCCAAAACCATGCAAGCCGCCGTGCTGCGCGAACTGGGCGGCCAGTTGCACCTTGAGCAGGTGGCGATCCCGCAACCTGGCGCCGGCGAGGTGCTGATCAAGGTGGTCGCCTGCGGCGTCTGCCACAGCGATGTGCACGCCTGCGATGGCGACTGGCCCAGCCCGCCGGTCCTGCCATTGATCCCCGGCCACGAAGTGACCGGCCACGTGGTGCAGCTGGGCGAGGCGGTGCAGGGTCTGGAGGTCGGGGACGCAGTGGGCGTCCCCTGGATGTTCAGTGCCTGCGGTGCCTGTGAATACTGCCGCGCAGGGATGGAGACCATCTGCAAGCATGGCGAAGCCACCGGCTACAGCAAACCCGGCGGCTATGCCGAGTACATGGTGGCGCCCGCGGCCTTCGTCGCCAGGGTCGACCCGGCTGCCGACCTCTACGCCCTGGCGCCGATCCTCTGCGCCGGGGTGACGACCTACCGCGGCCTCAAGCGCTCTGGGGCACGCCCCGGACAGTGGGTGGCGATCATCGGCATCGGCGGCCTGGGCCACGTGGCGGTGCAATACGCCAAGGCCATGGGCCTGCGCGTCGCGGCGGTGGATGTCTCACCGGAGAAACTCGAACTGGCCCGCAGCCTGGGCGCCGAGCGCCTGTATGACGCCAGTCGCAATCCCCAGGAAGCGATCCAGGCGCAGCTGGGCGGCGTGCACGCGGTGCTGGTGACGGCGGTGGCCAATCAGGCTTTCGAGCTGGCGGTGGAACTGCTGCGCCAGGGTGGCACGGCGATCTACATCGGCCAGCCCGGAGGCAAGGCCGATCTGGTACGCAACTCCATCGACCGGGTGGTCAATTGGGAGCTGACGATTCGAGGCTCCAACGTCGGCACCCGCCAGGACCTGCATGAAGCGGTTGAATTCGCCACCAACGGCCTGGTCAAGGCCACCGTGACCATGACACACCTGGGGGAAATCAATCAGGTGTTCGGGCAGATCCGCAGCGGCGCGGTGGTTGGACGCAAAGTGCTGAAGATCGCCTGAACCCAAGCATTGGGTACTTCCCCGCAGCAGCACACAAGGAGTCTTCCATGCTCAAGCAGCTCTACATCGACGGGCAGTGGGTAACCCCGGCCCAAGGTGGCCATTTTCCGGCCATCGACCCGGCCACGGAGGAAACCCTGCAGCAGGTGGCCGCTGCCACCGCAGAGGACGTCGACCTGGCGGCGCAGGCCGCGCGCCGGGCCTTCGACCAAGGCTGGGGCCAGACCAGCGGCGCCGAACGCGCCGGTTGGCTCGAGGCCCTGGCGGACGAGTTGGCGCGCAAACACGAGGCATTGGCCATTCTCGAAACCTGCGACAACGGCAAGCCATTGCCCGAGGCCCGACTGGATATCAGCGACAGTATCGATTGCCTGCGCTACTACGCCGGCCTGGCCAGGAAGCTGGACCAGCGCCAGGACCAGCCACTGGAGCTGCCCGATCCGCGCTTCAGTTGCCGCATCCGTCATGAACCGGTGGGCGTGGCCGGACAGATCATTCCCTGGAACTATCCGTTGCTGATGGCCGCCTGGAAAGTCGGCCCGGCCCTGGCGGCCGGTGCCACCTGCGTACTCAAGCCCTCGGAGCTGACCTCACTGACCGCCGTGGAGCTCGCCGTGGCAGCCAACGACATTGGCCTGCCCGCCGGCGTCCTCAATGTGGTGACCGGCCTTGGCCATCAGGCCGGAGCGGCGCTGAGTGCCCACCCACAGGTGGACAAGATGGCCTTCACTGGCAGCGTTCCCACTGGGGCGAAAATCATGTCGGCGGCGGCGGCCGAGATCAAGAACATCAGCCTGGAACTGGGTGGTAAGTCGGCATTCATCGTCTTCGACGATGCCGATGTGGAAGCTGCGGTGGAATGGATCATGTTCGGCATCTTCTGGAACCAGGGCCAGGTGTGCAGCGCTACTTCGCGCCTGCTGGTCCAGGAAGGCATCGCCGCCCGGCTGACCGAACGCCTGGTGGAAGCAGCCCGCGACATCCAGATCGGCCCGGGCCTGCAACCTGGCGTGCAACTGGGCCCGCTGGTCAGTGCCGGCCAGTATCGCAAGGTCATGGCGATGATCGAACAAGGTACCCGGGACGCCCGTCTGCTCAGCGGAGGCAAGCGCCCGGGGCACCTGCCCGCAGGTTTCTTCGTGGAGCCGACGATCTTTGCCGAGCCCGCCACCGATAGCAGCCTGTGGCGTGACGAGATCTTCGGTCCGGTGCTATGCCTGAAACGCTTCAAGACCGAGGCCGAAGCCTTGCAACTGGCCAACGACAGCCGCTTCGGCCTGGCCGCGGCAGTGATGTCCGCCGACCTGGAGCGCAGCGCCCGGGTAGCCAATGGCTTGCGAGCCGGCATCGTCTGGGTCAACTGCTCACAACCCACCTTCACCCAGGCGCCTTGGGGCGGGATGAAGCAGAGCGGCATCGGGCGCGAACTGGGGCGCTGGGGGCTGGAGAACTACCTGGAGATCAAGCAGGTGACCGAGTACCGCAGCCAGGAACCCTGGGGCTGGTATCTCAAGCCATAACCCCAAAAAAGCGCCTTGCCCGGCGACGAGTGATCGCCGCCGGGCAAGGCGCCTTGGGTGCCGCGATCAACCTTGCAGGGCTTGCTTGAGCGCTGCCAGGCCATCGGCGTAGATGGTGGTGAACAGCTCGATGGCTTGTTCGTCACTGATGCCGGCTGGCACGAACGAGCCGGACCACTCGACGCGCGAGCCCTTGCCGTTCTCTACCACGCGCAGGGTCGACTGGTAGTCGCGCACGGGAGCTGGCCCCTGGAGGATGGTGTAGCTGTAGCTGCGCCCGCCTTCGTTGAAGTCCAGCAGGCGCTCGATGATGGTGTCGCCTTCGGCGCTCTTGAGGCTGCGGACCCGGCCACCTTCGCTCAGGGCGCTCTGGGGGATGAAGGGCAGCCAGTCGGGCAGCGAGTCGAAACCGCCGATCAGTTGCCAGACGCGCGCAGCGTCGATGTTCAGTTCGATGGAAGCTTTGGCCTGGGCCATGATGATTTCTCCTGGGGCTACAGCCCCTTCAATAAGGTCGTAAACGCTTGCGACAGGGCCGCCAGGCGGCCCCGCGCGGGTAGGATCACTGGGCTGGAACAGGCGCCACTGGGTTGATCAGGCCCTGCTCGCGCAGGTTCTGCCAGAAGGCGGCCGGGATCACCGCGCTCATGGCGGCGTGGTCTTCATTGGCGTGCAGTGGGCGGGTCGAACCGGGGATCACCGAAACCACCGCCGGGTGAGCCAGGGCGAACTGCAGGGCAGCGGCCTTGACGTCCACATCGTGGGCACGGGCAACGGCGCGGATGCGCTCCAGCTTGGCCAGCACTTGCTGGTTGGCCTTCTGGTACTCGAAGTGCTCGCCACCGGCGGTGACACCCGAGCTGTACGGACCGCCGACGACGATGCCGACACCTTGCTCCACCGCTTGCGGCATGACCCGTTGCAGGGCGCGGTCGTGGTCCAGCAGCGAGTAGCGGCCGGCCAGCAGGAAGCCATCGGGACGTGGTTCGTCCAGGTCCAGGGTCAGTTCGATCGGCTCGACGCGGTTGACGCCCAGGCCCCAGGCCTTGATCACGCCTTCTTCACGCAGGCGGGAAAGCACGCGGAAGGCGCCGGTACGGGCGATTTCGAACTGGGTCAGCCATTCGTCGCCGTAGAAGTCCTGGGCGATGTCGTGGATCCAGACGATGTCCAGATGGTCGGTGCCCATGCGCTTGAGGCTGTCTTCGATGGAGCGCAGGGTGGCATCGGCGCTGTAGTCGTTGACGATGCGGTTGCGGTTGCCGTGTTCGAACAGGCCGCTCTTCTCACCCAGTTCACGGGCGGCAGGGTCTTCCAGTTCGTCGAGGATGATGCGGCCGACCTTGCTGCTCAGTACGTATTCGTTGCGTGGGCGCTTGGCCAGTGCGGCACCCAGGCGGCTTTCGGAGAGGCCGGCACCGTAGAAGGGTGCGGTGTCGAAGTAACGCACGCCGTTGTTCCAGGCAGCATCGACGGTGGACTGTACTTCTTCGGCGGATACGGCGCGGAACATGTTGCCCAGTGGGGCGCTGCCGAAACCTAGGCGGGTTGGGATCAAGGATTTGAGGCTCATGGATTGCTCCTGGTTGGGGGGAGTCGCTTGTGAACTCCAGTGAGCGCATCCTAAAACCGGCCAACCGAGACCGTCCAAGTCATAATTCGACAGACTTAAGACCAAACAGGTCAAATCGCTCTAGGACCGCTTCCCGCCCCCATCCAGGTCCCTCCAATTTCAGCTTGCCGCCCCCGCCAGCACCATCTCGCGGAAATCCCCAACGATCGGCCGCAGGTCGACACGGTGCCAGGCCGCCCACAGGCCGGTGCTCTGCTGCAACCAGGGCAGCTCGCGCAGGACCACGTTCGGGTTGCCTTCACCATTGATGCTCTGCTGGATCAGCGCCAGGCCCAGGCCGGCGGATACCAGGCCCAGGGCACTCAGCGGCTCAGCGGCTTCCAAGCGGATCTGCGGGGTGAAGCCCGCGGCCACGCAACTGGCCAGGAAGCGCTCGCGCCGGCTGGGCTGCAACTGGCCCTCGACCATGATCCAGTCCTGCTCGTGCAGGTCGGCCGGTTCGATGCTGGGCTTGTCCGCCAAGGGATGCCCCAGGGGCAAGGCCAGGCGCAACGGGTCGTCGAACACCCGGGCGGCCAAAAGCTCCGGATCGTCGGTGGCCGGCGGTTCGCAGACCAGGGCGATGTCCAGGCTGCGTTGGCGCAGCCCTTCGAACTGCTCCTGGGCCGACAGGTTGTACAGCGCGATATGGATACCCGGGCGCTCCTCGCGCACATGGCGCAAGGCACCGGGCAGCACTCCGGCATGGATCGCATGGCTGACGTAGCCGATGCACAACCCACCCGTCTCGCCACGCCCCAGGCGCCGGCCCAGGGACTCCAGGCGCTCGGCATGCTTGAGCAGGGCCCGGGTCTCGTGGAGGAAGGTGCGACCGTCGGACGTCAGGCGCAGGCGTTGTTGGCTACGCTCGAACAGTTGCAGGCCGAGGCGCTCTTCCAGCTGGGCGATCTGCCGGCTCAGCGGCGATTGGGAGATGTGCAGTTGCTCGGCCGCCTTGCCGACGTGCTCGACTTCGGCGACGGCAACGAAATAACGCAATTGTCTAAGATCCAGCATATGACCCTCAGGGACTCAAGTATGACAAATTAAGTCATATACGATCTTACTGGCGTTCAATAGGATGGCGCCATCTCGAATCGATCACCGGCACAGGTCTTGTGCCCCCAAGATGAGGAATCCGAACATGCAAATCGATCTGGGCGGCAAGACCGCCATCATCAGTGGCTCCACCGGCGGCATCGGCCTGGGCATCGCCCGTAGCCTGGCGGCCTCCGGCGCCAGCGTGGTCATCGTCGGCCGCAACGCGGCCTCGGTGGCAGAAGCCGTCGCCGGCATCCACGCCAGCAACGGCAGCGCCCGTGGCGTGGTCGCTGACCTCGGTACCGCGGCCGGCGCCGATATCCTGTTCGCCGCCGAGCCCCAGGCCGACATCCTGGTGAACAACCTGGGCATCTACAACGATGTCGACTTCTTCGACACCGACGACCAGCAATGGATGGATTTCTACGAAATCAACGTGCTCTCCGGCGTGCGCCTGTCCCGCCACTACACCCCGGGCATGGTCGAGCGCGGCTGGGGCCGGGTGATCTTCCTGTCCTCGGAATCGGGCGTCGCCATCCCGGCGCAGATGATCAACTACGGCGTCACCAAGGCCGCCAACCTGGCCGTCTCCCATGGCCTGGCCAAGCGCCTGGCCGGCACCGGCGTGACCGTGAACGCGATCCTGCCGGGCCCGACCTTCACCGAAGGCGTGGCCAACCTGGTGGCCGACGCGGTGCGCCAGTCCGGCCGCAGCCCGCGGGAAGAAGCCGACGCCTTCGTACGCCGCGAGCGCCCCAGCTCGATCATCCAGCGCGTGGCCGAAGTCGAGGAGGTGGCCTCCCTGGTGACCTACATCGCCTCGCCATTCTCCTCGGCTACCACCGGCGCGGCCCTGCGCGTGGACGGCGGCGTAGTGGACAGCCTGGCGATCTGACCGGGCGGCAGGGCATCCGCGCTCGATCCTGGAGCGCAGGTCCCTGCCCTCCCCTGGGACCTACGCAAAAATAGTCAGATTTCAGGGGTTTACAGAACCCCGCCAATCGCTATAATCGTCGCCCTAACACGCCGGTATAGCTCAGTTGGTAGAGCAACTGACTTGTAATCAGTAGGTCCCGGGTTCGACTCCTGGTGCCGGCACCATATAAGACAAAGCCCTCGCAGCGATGCGAGGGCTTTGTCGTTTCCAGGATCAAGAAATCCTGTCCCAATGCCTTGAGCACGGTTTTGATCTCGGTGCCCGAGAGCTTCAGATCCGCCCCTGCCCCTCGCCAGCCTCTGGCTTCACCTGTGAAGCCGCGCCCTGTCTGAAACCACGCGGATACCGTTGCCGGTTCGCCCCTTGTGGTTGCTGCACGGTCGTCGGTACGGCTGTGTCAAACGTTTTGCGCTAGTGTTTCCCTGCGGACCAGGACGGTCCTTTGACGCAGGTGCAAACGCTCATGGCCCACCCAACGCCCTCCATCAAACTCAGCACTCTTCAGCAACTCGCGCCCTACTTGAGCCTGCACGGGGTATCGCCGCTGGAGTTTTTTCGACGTTACGGTATTTCCCCGCAGGTTTTTCAATACCCGGATGCCTGGGTGCCGCGAGCGACCTGCTTTCATATAGCCAGTGAAATGGCCGCGCTCACACAGGACCCCTTCGCAGGTGCAACGGTGGGGCATTTGATCGAGGTACGCTCGCTCGGGGCCTGGGGCGAGTTGATCCTGGGTTCGTCCAATCTCGCTCAGACGTGCGCAGTGGCGGCGATCCATACGAACTTACTGCATCAAGGGAGCGACGTAAGAATCGTCACCGAAGGCCGTACGCTGAAACTAATTCGGCAATCCACCGGACAGCACGGGGCGAATCCGAAGCAGGTCATTCTCGGCACTCTGGCGCTGCTAAGAAAAGTACCGCTCATGTCCGGTGAGCCAAGCGCCGTCCGTGTGCATTTGCAAAACCCGAGGCAACGAGGAAATGAGGCGCTGGAGAAATACCTGGGGCCGAATCTGCACATGAACGCGCAGCACAACATGATCGAATTCGATCGCGAGCTGCTCGACATCTCTCTACCGCTCGGCCGGGATGACGCCTGGAAAGTCACCGAGGCCTTGAAGTCGACCGCGAAAGCCGCCGGCATGCTTATCGAACGGATCGGGGATCAGGATCGATCCACACTTGCCGCCATAGCAAGAAACCTCGGCTTGTCTTCCCGCACGCTACAGCGTCGCCTCAAATACTGCGGCATCGACTTCGAAGAGCTGCGGGACAAAACCCGTCGCAGCGAAGCGCTACAACTGATTGCCAGCGGCAAGTACAGCGCAACCGAGATTGCCTACATGGTTGGTTACAGTGACCAAGCGCACTTTACCCGAGCCTTCAAACGCTGGACCGGAAGTTCACCATCGCGCTACAGCGCGCTTTTGAAAGATGATCGTTAACCTCTTCGCCTGGCCCTCTCCCACTATCGGGCACCTTGCAATGGCGCACTTCGCGGTACTTGCTGGTTGTGCTTTTGGCATCAAATGGCAAGTTTCCAGAGGGGGGCTCTTATAAAGTCTGAAAGGAAATGCCCACTTGAAAGAGCTAGAGGTCTACATGCCCGATTTATCAACGGCCTGTATCGTCGCCCTGACGCTGGCCACTTTTACCAATGCACACGCTCAGTCATCCGCTGACGCGACGGTGCGGGTAGATGGCGATAACTTTGCTCGTGCCGAGTCCGATCTTTATATGGGGCGGGCTCAGGCGAGCCAGATACAAGTGCGTGATGCCCTGGCTGTTCTGGGTTCGTCCCCTCCCGACTACAACCAGGCCTTTGGCCCTAAAGGCAGGGTCGATCCGATCCGCCACCTGCTCGGTGGTTGCGACGCAAAGGTCGTTAATTGTCTGGTTACGACACCCGGCTGAACTATAGCGCCAGACTCTATCTACCAAACAACGAACTACTGCGCGGCAAAGGAGGTTTCCCAAACCAGAACCCGTCGATTTATAAGTTTGACTATTCGAGCAAAAGTGAGTTTGCCTGATCGATAGGCCACGGCCATCGGTGTTAATAACGAAAGGAGTTCACCATGAAGAAAGTAATGCTTTGTTTCGCCTTGTTATTTAGCTTTACATGCAGTTTTGCTATGGCAGCAGACCGTCCCAGCTATCCCTTTAATGATAAAATCGCCAGTGGCTTGTCGCGCCACCATATTATTCCGTGGGAAGAACTGGTCAAGTTTGGTACCGACAACTTCACCAGCGATGCAGACAGAACGGACTTGATCAATGCCATTATCGGTACCCGTACTGTCAATCTCGGCTCATTCAAGAACAATGTACCGCAGTTGGTCGCCGGACTGCATACGCCGCAAAACCCCGAGGCCGTAGAAGTCTGGCAATCATTACTGGCCTGGACTCAGGGTAATCTGGTCGTGGGAACCAATACTCGCCCAGATGACCCCGGTAGCAAGTTTGATCAGGTTGCCTATAACTGCCTGAAAGTTGTTAACCACGATGCGGCCTATACCGTTATTTTTGCTAACTGGGAAAAGCCGGCAGCGACCCCTGCAAAAAAAAAGGAGTATTTCCTGACCATGGCAGCGCATGACATCGCGGATGCCGCAGGCCAGCCATGCTGGAAACCTTGATCTCATTCATCATGACGCGCAGGAAAAAATCATGGCTAATATTATTACCGTAGGCAGCATTACAACCCCTAACCCTTTTCTTTGGTTGAATCCAGACACATTGGGCCTGCCCGATGTCGTCTACGTCATTCAATCAAATGCTCCCAAAGGTGACTGGGTAGATGTAGGGCAGTTCTGCGCTGTGCTATCCAGCGCTTGGCTCAATGATGCCAAACATCCGGCAAAGTTCGACATTAGCAGTTTTGACGATCCGGGCAAAATCCAGTTGGCTCAGCAAGTGATTGATGCATCCAATAGTTTGGCCTCACAAGTAAAAGCGGCGGAACAGGCGATACACGGAACTTTTAAGTCGGAGGCCCAGATCACTAAAGAATTTTCAGCATACAAAACCGGCACTAAAGTTTGGGCGGGAAATGATAGGCATGTCATTGGGATCTACATCATTAGCGCCACACAAATGCAGGTTTATGATTCGAATCTAGGCACCGCAACCCAAAAGTCGCGCACCGCCTTTGCGCAAGTAGTGGCGGATTATCAATTGAACGCTTTTGTAGTGGCTGCTGCTTAATGTTGACAGGCGATGCGCATGAAATGCGCATCGCCGTTTTTTTTATATTATTTGGTTAGTGTTTTAACAGCCGAGCGTGCTGCATTACAGGCAAGACCAAAACCGCTTTCCAATGCAGGAATGGGTGATGAGCGCATCCCCCTTCTTGCTGCATCACAAAGACAGCCATACCCGCACCGGCTCTATCCCAGCGACCGAGCGCTGCTGCGCTTACCAGACCAAATAACGCGAGTGATCAATAAGGTTAGTATTTCCCAGTGAAACTCTAACGGGCTGTATCCACATAAAACCTAAACATCCAAGAGTTGGGAGTGCCTACAGGGCCAGGCTCCCCCCAGGCATGCGCTTCATGCTCCAATAGCCGCCGATTCCAGTTGCACGCAGGCCCCCCATGAAACCCATCGCAGCATCCATCCTCGCCCTGTTGCTCCACTCCATGCTGTTCAGCGCCCCGGCTGTGGCCGGCGATGCCGAAGTCGGCGCCAAGCTGTTCAAGCGCCTGTGCAGTGGTTGCCACAATATCGGGCCCTCGGTGCGCAGCTCGTTCGGGCCAGAGCTCAACGGCATCATCGACCGCCCGGCCGGCAGCGCCCAGGACTACCAGTATTCGACAGCGATGAAGTCCTCGGGCATCGTCTGGACCCGGGACAAGCTCACCCAGTACCTGCAAGATCCCAAGGGCGTAGTGCCCGGCACCCGGATGATTTTCTGGGGCTTGAGCGACGAAGAGAAAATCGACAACCTGCTGGCCTATCTACAGACCTTTCCTAATCCCTGATCCCGTTTCGCTTCCCCCACAAGGATGTTTCGATGAAGCTTTCCCTGCTGTCCCTGGCGACCGCCGGCCTGGCACTGGCCGTGCTCGCGCCACACGCCAATGCCGCCGGCTTCGACTGTGCCAAGTCCTCGACCTCGGTCGAGAAGGCGGTCTGCAACGCGCCGAAGCTCTCCGCCCAGGACGATGAATTGAATCGTCGCTACAACGGACTCAAGCACCTGCAGGTGTTTCGCCTGCTGCAAGTGAGCTGGCTGCGCGAGGTCCGCGATACCTGCACATCGGACGACTGCCTGGAGGGGGCCTACCGCGCCCAGTTGAAGATGCTCGCGCCGCTGCCAATCCCCCCGGTTCCGAGCAAGAACGAGTTGCTGCCCATGGACCCGACGCGCCAGTACCGTCTGGATGAAGCCGAGCACTGGCAGCGCTTCCCGTTGGCGGCCTTCCCTGCCGTCCCCCCTCGGGGTGACAAGCAGATCGTCGACGCCCAGGTGATCGATGGCGTGTTGCGCGTGGTGCTGTTCACCGGCCTGTACCAGCGGGACCAAGGCGGCTTTGTCGGGACCTTGTATGAATATGCCGATGACCAGCCGGGCCTGTATCCCATCGCCCGGGACATCGCCTTCACCGGCTGGGCCGCCCAGGGCAACAATGACCAGGGCCTGCGCTTCGCCGGGTTCGACAATGGGCTGCTGTACTACCGCCAGCGTATCGGTGGCGACCTGCAGCAAAGCATGACCTACCGCCTGGGTTCACGCAGCGCGCCCGAGGCCAGCCTGAAGTCGTACCAGACGCCCTCCAATACCCTGCGCCATGCCCGGGCGCGGGTGGGCCAGGACCTGAATGTGGATAACTACAGCCTGTCCCTGGACTACGACCAGCAGAGCCACAATACCTACAGCGAGAATGTCACCGCGCACAACGACACCGAGGATGGCTGGAGCATCGTCAACCCGACCTGGAGCGCCACCCGCCCGATCATGTACTTCGATAACGAAGGACCGCGGGCCTGTATCTGGCGAGTCGACACGCAGTACAAGACCCTGTTCAAGATCGTGCCCGAACACGATGCCGTCTCGGCACGCCCGGTGGATATCCATGGCCGCGAGGCGGTGGTGTACCTGGAAGGGGACCAGCTGAAGTTCGCCTTCAAGTACGACGACTGAGGGCAGGCGCCAGGGCAAAAAAAGGCTCGTCAATGACGAGCCTTTTTTCATGGCGCGATCCGCATCCACCTCAAGGCAGGCTGATCTTGTACTCGGCCAGCTTGGCCTGGTGCTGGGGTTCGACGTATTGCTGGTCCACCAGCTTGGCGAACGAGCTGAAGTCGCCGCGGGCATCGTCGGCCAGACCCAGTTTTTCGTAGGCAAGGCCCCGGTGATAGAACGCCCAGGCATAGTCAGGCTGACGTTGCAGGCCAGCGCTGTAGGCCTCGGCGGCCTCGCGGTATTGCCCCAGGTCGTAGAGCGCCTGGCCCAGGTGGTAATAGGTCGGCATGTTGAAGCCGGCGCCCTTGCCGGCTTCGCCCAGGTTGGCATCGAGGTTGGACTGCACCAGTTCCAGGGCCTTTTGCGGATTGCCGGCCTCACGATACAGGCGGCTCAGGTCCAGCACCGCACGGGCATTGGGCGTGCCGTCCAGCTCGATGGACTTTTCCTTGGCCGCGATGGCTTGCGGGTAGCGCTTGAAATTGGCGTAGGCATCGGACTTGAGCCAGTAGACCAGGCTCTGCATGGGCTTGGACAACTGGTTCTTCTCAAGGCACAGGTCGGCCTCTTGCAGCACCACGTCGAACTTCTCGGCCTTGGCGGCCTGGCCCACCAGGCGGCAGTGAGCGTAGTTGATCTGATCCTGGCTCTGCAGGCCGGCACACCCGGCGAGGAGCAGGGAACCCAGGAGCAGGAGCGCTCCACGAACCATCGATGTAGGCATGTTGTTCAATCCAGCAGGTGAGCGTTGAGGTCGGGACGATAAACCTGCAGCAGCGGTGCGGTGACCGTGCCCTGCAGGCTGCAGAAGAGGGTGGTACGACCGGCGATAGGCCCCCGCTCGATACCCTTGTCGATGCTCAGGACACGCTCGACGAAACCGAACGGCGTAGCCACGCCGCCCCCGGCCAGGCCCTGGGTCCGCCATTGCAGGATCGGGTCGCCGATCCGCCTGATGTCCACACGGCTGAGCGCACTGCGATCGTCCTTCAGGCGGGCGTTGTCCACCAGCAGCGGCTTGAGGCTCGCCACCACCTCGCGGGGTTCGCCTTCGGCGACAAAGCCCCAGAACAGGAGGTTGCCCGCCGACTTCAGCGACATGGCTTCGTTGTAGTAGCCCACCAGGCGCACACCGTTGACCACCAGAGGCTGTTCGAACGCCTGGTAGCGACCACCTTCCTGCAACGGATTCAGGATACGGGGCGCCTTGACCGTGCCGTACTGGGCAAGGTCCAGGGTGCCAGCCGGCAACCGCGCGGTGTTCAGGCTCTGGAAGAACTGCGCATCGCAGCGGGAAAAATCGCTGAGCAATTGCTCGGGCGAGATCGCTTGCTGGCCCTGGGCGATGCTGGCGACACCCAGCAGGCACAGGCCGGGCAATAGGGAACGGAACATCGAGATCATCCGTGACGAAAAAGGGGACGGACTGTAGCAAGATTGATATCACCCAGCTACACAGCAGCGGGCAACTGCCCGGCATGAAAAAGCCCCGAACCAGTCGGGGCTTTTTTGCATTGCGCCACCTGCAACCAGGTGGTGATCAGGCGTTCATCAGAACACGTTGATCGGGTAGTCGACGAATACGCGCAGTTCGTTGCCGCCCACGTTGTAGTCGGAAGACTTCTGCGATACGCGCAGGACCGAACTGCGAACCTTCACGCTCAGGTCCTTGGCCGGGCCGCTCTGCACTACGTACTTGAACTGGTTGAAGATTTCCCGCTCGCTGCCACCGGAGGACGTTGCGGTGGTGATGTTGTCGCCACGCACATAGGCCACGTTGTAGGTCAGGCCCGGTACGCCGAAGGCGCCGAAGTCCAGACCGTAGCCCAGCTGCCAGCTGCGTTCGTCTTCGGCGTTGAAGTCGGACCAGTAGGAGTTGGCCAGGTAGATGGTGTTGCCGCCATCGCCCACGCGACCTTGATCACGCTGGTAGCCGCCATAGGCATAACCCAGGTGGCTGTCGCCCGTGCTGCGCTGGTGCGCCAGGGTGAAGGAGTGCGGGCCGGTGGCATAGGTGGCCGCCAGGCTCCAGATCTTGTTGTCCTGGCCGCCAGCCTTGGCCTTGGTCGCATAGGACTTGTCCAGCTTGGTCTGATAGCCGTTGAAGTCCAGGGTCAGGGACTGATCGGTGGCCAGCGGGAACACATAGTTCAGGTTCACGTACTGCTTCTTCAGCACGTCTTCGACGTCGGAAGCGTAGAACGCGCCCTTGAACTGTTCGGTGAACTGGTAGCTACCGCCCAACACGTTGATCGACTTCAGGCCACCGCTGTCACGACCTTCGTCGCTCTTGCGCGATTCGGCGGTGAAACGACCGGCGTTCAGCTCCAGGCCCTTGATCTCCTTGGAGGTGATCAGGGTACCGGTGTAGCTTTCCGGCAGCAGGCGCGCGTTGTCGTAGTTCAGTACCGGCAGGGCCGGCATCTGGTCGCCGTAGGTCAGCACGGTGTTGGAAATGCGGAACTTGACGGCAGCGCCGGCCTTGGCCAGGTCGTTGGCGGCCTTGCCGCTGTTGTCTTGTTTGAAAAAGTCGATGCCGCCGGCACCGCTGCGGCCCTTGCCGCCATCCAGGCGCAGTGCGTACAGGCCGAAGGCGTCAACGCCCACGCCCACGGTGCCCTGGGTGAAACCGGAGGAGAAGGTACCGATGAAGCCTTGGCCCCACTCAGCCTTGTCCTTGTTACCGTCTTTGTAGTCACGGTTGATGTAAGCATTGCGCAGCAGCACTTTCAGGCTGCTGTCTTCGACGAAGCCCTTGGCATCGGCCTGGCCGTCGGCCATGGCTTGTGTAGCGCTCAAAATCCCCAGTGCAATCAAGCAGATCCGCTGTTTAAACATTTTATTTTCCTTATTACGGTTTGATGACGCGCTGTGAGCTTGTGCGGCTATGGCGTTTGAACGCTCTTCTACCGTCGAAACAAAAAACCCGCCCACATGGGATGGTGGCGGGCCTTTTATCACTCTGAAATATGGCTCTTAGCCACAGGCGTTAAGACAAATCCTATCCGTGGCCTTAACAACGTGTCAATTTCGTGAATCGTCTTAAAATAGCTGAAAATATTCTAAGAACTGCGGGCTAGAGCATTGCCAGCTGCACGCTGTGACTATCAACGAACTGTTCGAAATGCGTGACCTTGCCATTCTTGAGTGTCCACAAGTGAGCCACTCGTACATCGATGGGTTTGCCAGAGGCCTTATAGATGCCCTGGTAATTGCCATAGGCGACCACTTTGTCACCCTCGGCCACGTAGCTGTCGACCTTGAACGTGAAGTCCTGCCACTCCGAGCCCAGGCGCTTGAAGACATGCTCCAGCACTTCGTCGAAGCCGACATAGGTGCCGGCATAGGGAAAGCCCGCCGCTTCGGTCCAGCGTGCATCGGGAGCCAGGGCCGCCGCGGTGTTACGCGCGTTTTCCTGGGAGTTGGCGCCTTCGTAGGTGCTTTTGATCAACGCAAGGTTATCCATGGGTGACTCCACTGGGTTCAGGTGAGATCAGGGCGTGCAACCGTCCAGGCCACAGCTTGGGGCAACGCCATCATGAGGGCCGCTACCGGCGCCCAGGGAGGTCTTCAGCCACTGGGCGAAGGCCTCGGGTTTACCCAGCCAGGGGCTGAGGTCAAGCAACTGGAAGTGCCCGTCGCGCTCCAGTGCCAGGGTCGGGAAGCCTTGCCCGCCAACCTGGGCCAGCAGTGCACGGCTGGCTTTTATATGCTCGTCAAGCTCCTGCGCCACGACCCGGTCGAGGCCTTCGGCGAATGCCTGCGGGGCAAAGCCCAGTTCTTGTGCCAGCTCCAACAGCACCTCGCGATCGGCGATCCGCCGCCCTTCAAGATAGTGCGCGGTCTGCAAGCGTCCCAGCAGCTCCAGGCCCTGGCCAGCCAAGGCTTGGGCCGTCAGCACGGCAGCGATGGGCGGCGCCGAGTCGAACACCGCCGAGTGGTCGCGCAGCAACCCCTCGAAATAGGCCTGGCCGAACGGCTGCCCGGTGTACTCGGCAATACGCCGATCGTGAGGCATGACGTAGTCACGCAATTGTGGCGATACCGGCTGGCGGTTGCGGCCGGTCATCATGCCGCCGGCATGGGCCACCACCGGTACCACTGCCTGGGCAGCCTGCACCAGCGGTTTGGCGCCATAGCACCAGCCGCACAGCGGATCGTAGATGTAATGAAGAGTGGCCGAGGACATACGAGGCTCCAGCAGGATCTTGGGAATTCGACAGGGCCCAGACTATGCCCCGCGGGCCAACGGAAAAACCTCGAAATGGCTTTTAGTCTGTTGCCGTAACCGGTCGAATCTTTCCATTTGAGTAGCGCCAGCGGACGAATCATTGGCTGGAATTGAAGTGATAGCGCTTTGAAATAATTTGAAACAATAGACCCGATCGTGTTTTAGCAAATAATTAACATACGTAAATAGCAAGCATTACCATTCGCACCCTTCGAATTTCCTCCTCTCGGATGCGCTTCATAATGCCTGCCCATTTCCGCCTCACCCCCCTGTCCCTGGGACTCTGCACCCTGCTGGCCAGCGGTTTCGCCTGCGCCGCCGGCACCACCCTGCCCACCACCTCCATTCGTGCCGAGGCAGGGAGCAGCCCCGACGACCCCCGGGTCAGGGAAGTGAGCACCGCGACCCGCACCTCGACGCCTGCCCGCTACGTGCCCCAGGCCATCGATACGGTGAAGACCAGCAACCTGCGCGATTACGGTACCAACGACCTGGGCAGCGCCCTGGGCGGTATTCCCAACGTCAGCAGTAGCGCCGACACACGCTTTGACAGCATCCGGATTCGTGGCTTCGACGCCAGCAACGACTTCTACCTGGATGGCATCCGCGACGACAGCCAGTATGTGCGCGACCTGCACAACATCGAGCGGATCGAGGTCCTCAAGGGCCCGGCAGCGGTGCTCTATGGCCGTGGCAGCCAGGGTGGCATCGTCAACCGGGTGAGCAAACTGCCCGAAGCCGGGCGCCGTTCCAGCGTCGAGGTCCAGGGTGGCAGCCAGGACCTGCGTAGCCTGTACGCCGACCTCAGCGCCGACCCGACGGACAACATCAGCTTGCGCCTGAACCTGGGCAACGAGGACAGGAACAGCTTCCGCGATGGTATCGACGGCAATCATCGCCAACTGTTCGCCCCCTCCATGAGCTGGCAACTGAGCCCGGACCTGAACTGGCTGGTGCAATACGAGTACAGCCGCTACGACCGCACTCCCGACCGTGGTATCCCGGGTAACCCGCTGACCGGACGCCCGGCCGATGTCAGCCGCAAGACCACCTATGGCGACACCCAGCGCGACTACATCAACGACCGCGCCCAATCGCTGCGCTCGCGCCTGAGCTATGACCTCAACGACCAGTGGCAACTGCGTCACAGCTTCAGCCTGTTCAAGCTGGAGAGCGATTTCGACAACACCTACCTCACAGGCTACAAACCGGCGACAGGCCTGGTAGACCGTCAGCGCTGGCAGCAGGACCTGAGTACCCGCAACCTGTACAACACCGTCGAGCTCGAAGGCCATGTGCAAACCTACGGCATCGAGCACACATTGCTGGCGGGCCTGGAAGTAGGCGAGCAACGCCGCCACTCGCTGCTCAATCAAGGCGTCGGCGTGCCCGGCGCTCCCCTGAGCGGCGCCACCGCACGCCAGCAGCACAACGGTGCGATGAAGGTATTCAGCAACAACCTGACCAACGTCGACAGTGCCGGCCTGTACCTGCAGGACCAGATCCGCCTGAACGACGAGTGGCAGTTGCTGGCCGGCGTACGCTTCGACCGCTTCGAAGTGGAAACCACCAGCAAGCTTTCGGGCCTGCAGGAAAAGCAGGACAGCACCAGCACCAGCCCACGTGTGGGGCTGGTCTACACGCCGTGGAAAGATCACTCGTTCTACGCCTCCTGGAGCAAGTCCTTCGCCCCGGTTGGCGGCGGTCTTATCGGCATCTCTCCGGGAGCCAAGGGCAATACCAACCAGACCGCTCCCGAGCTGACCCGACAGAAGGAAATCGGGGTCAAGAGCGAGTGGCTCGACGAGCGCTTGAGCACCACCCTCGCGCTGTACGAAATCGAACTGTACAACCGCCGTACAGAAGACCCGCTGAACAAGGGAACCTACCTGCTGACGGGGCTGCAGCGTTCACGCGGCCTCGAACTGACCGCCACCGGCAATGTGGTCGGCAATTGGTATGTACGAGGAGGCATCGGCCTGCAGGACGCCACCATCGTCAAGGACGACAACGGTAACGAGGGCAAGCGCATCAACGATGTGGCCAAGCGTAACGCCAGCCTGTTCGTGACCTGGAAACCCGAGCTGGGCTGGTATGCCGAAACCGGCCTGACCCTGGTGGGCGATCGTTTCGCCGACAACGCCAATACCGTGGCGCTACCCGGCTACGGCCGCTGGGACGCCCTGGCCGGCTACCGCCACAAGGACTGGGATGTGCGCGCGGCGCTGAACAACATCGCCAACCGCGACTACTACAGCTCCGCCACCAGCGCCTACCAGATCCAACCGGGCGACCCCCGCAGCCTGGTGGTCAGCGGGACCTACAGCTTCTGATCCGTGCGGATCACAGGCGAAAAAAAGCGCTGCCATCCTGGCAGCGCTTTTTACAATCCATTGTCGTTCTATCCTTTCACCACATCCCACAGTGCTTGCAGCTCCGCCTCGCTGAGCAATCCAGCGGGGTAACGCTCGATGATGATCCGGCGCGGATCAGGTTCCCTCATCTGACGCGTGCCATTGGATTTCAACCATTGCACCAGAACCTGCAGTGACTCATTACTCATTGCCAAGGGATGCGATGCCCGCTCGCTGACCATGTTCATTCCAGCGCTCTCTCCCGGTATCTGAGCGGCCTAACTTATCCAAGGTTTATGACAGAACATCAGAGTTCCACATGTCTCAGAATCACCACAGGTCCGATACAAGAGCTGTGCCAATGTGCCCGGCATACGGGCATGCGGCCATGAAAAAGCCCGCAACCCATCTGGGCTGCGGGCGCTCTGAAGAATCTCAGGATGGGCCGGGTTTGTTGACCGTCACGCAGTCGACAACTTCTGTTACAACGGCACTCAAATCCGGTGGGGGGCGGGCTGCTGTTGGGTAAGGCAGTGGATGTTGCCGCCGCCCAGTAACAGTTCGCGCCCAGGCACCATCACCACTTCGTGCTCAGGGAACAATTGCTGCAGGATCGCCTTGGCGGGTGCGTCCATCGGATCATCGAAACTCGGGGCGATGATCCCGCCATTGACGATCAGGAAGTTCACGTAGGAGCCGGCCAGGCGCACCGATGGGTTGCGCTCCTGGCTGCCTTCTACCGCATCGACTCCGGCGCACTCTTCCTCGGTGGCATACAGCGGCCCGGGGATCGGCATCTTGTGCACCTTGAACGCGCGGCCCTTGGCGTCGCGGGTGTTTTCCAGCACCTGCATGGCGGCCTGGCAACGAGGGTAGTTCGGGTCCTGCGGGTCGTCGGTCCAGGCCAGCAGCACTTCGCCCGGACGCACGTAGCAGCAGAAGTTATCCACATGGCCGTCGGTTTCGTCGTTGTACAGGCCGTCCGGCAGCCAGACGATCTGTTCCACCGCCAGGTGATCACGCAGCACCGCCTCGATCTGCTCGCGAGACAGGTGCGGATTGCGGTTGTGGTTGAGCAGGCATTCCTCGGTGGTGATCAGGGTGCCTTCGCCATCGACGTGGATCGAACCGCCCTCGAGCACGAAGCCCTCGGTGCGGTATTCCTGGCAACGCTCGATCTCCAGCACCTTGCTGGCCACCTGCTCATCGCGATTCCACGGCGCGTACAGGCCGCCCTCGAAGCCGCCCCAGGAGTTGAAGCCCCAGTGCACGCCACGTACTTCGCCGGTGTCGTTGATGACGAAGGTCGGGCCGGTGTCGCGGACCCAGGCGTCATCGCTGGACATCTCCACCACGCGGATATTGGGTACGTCCAGGCGCGCCCGGGCGTTTTCATACTGGGCCGCGGACACCGCCACGGTCACCGGTTCGAAGCGGGCAATGGCCTTGGCCACTGCGGCATGGGCCGCCTGGGCTGGCTTGCCGCCCAGGCGCCAGTTATCCGGACGCTCGGGCCAGATCATCCAGGCCTGGGTCTGGGTGGCCCATTCGGCCGGCATGTAGAAACCGTCGGCGCGCGGCGTGCTGTGCAAAGTACTCATAGTGTTCAGGACTCCAGGGAACCGTCGAGGGTTTTCAGGGCGCCATAGAGGTTCGGACGGCGGTCACGGAAACTGCCCCAGGCGCTGCGGATGTGCTCGAGCTCGTCGAGGTCGAAACTGTGCACAAGGATACCTTCTTCGGTCTGGTTGAGCTCCTGGACCTTCTCGCCGAACGGGTTGGCGATAAAGGACGAACCGTAGAAGGTGATGTCGTAGCCGTCCTGCTCCTCGTTGCCGATGCGGTTGCTGGCCACCAGCGGCATCAGGTTGGCGCCGGCATGGCCCTGTTGCACCCGCTGCCAATGGTCGCGCGAAGAAATGCTCGAATCGTGGGGCTCGCTGCCGATGGCGGTGGGGTAGAACAGGATTTCTGCCCCCTGCAGGGCCATGCTGCGCGCGCACTCGGGGAACCACTGGTCCCAGCAGATGCCCACGCCAATCTTGGCGTAGCGGGTGTTCCACACCTTGAAGCCGGTATCCCCCGGATTGAAGTAGTACTTCTCGTGGTAACCGGGGCCGTCCGGGATATGGCTTTTACGATAAATCCCGAGGTTGCTGCCATCGGCATCGATGATCGCGATGCTGTTGAAGCGCGCCCGGCCAGCCAGTTCGAAGAAGCTGATGGGCAGCACCACTTGCAGCTCCCGGGCAAGCTTCTGGAAGTGCGCGATGGCCGCATTGGCCTCGGTCGGCGTGGCCAGTTGCAGGTAGTCCGGATTGGGCTTCTGGCAGAAGTACGGAGTCTCGAACAGCTCCTGGATCAGGATGATCTGCGCGCCCTTGGCGGCGGCTTCGCGCACCAGCTTTTCAGCGGTGTCGAGGTTGGCCTCAAGGTCCCAGGAACAGGCCATCTGGGTAGCGGCGACGGTAACGGTACGGCTCATGGATCAACTCCTGGGCGAATGGACGCAGTCGAAGACAACGGATGAAAGCGTGCGGGCACGGCAAATTTCTGCCCGACGACGGCCACTTTATATCCGATAAAAATCGACTTTAGAAGCTAATAAGATCCATAGAATCAAAAAACATCGAAATAAATTCGATAATAATCGATTTAAGCCATTTCAATACCTAGGCTGTCCCCATGGGCCGGCTCCCGCCCAGCAACCTGGACATGCGGCGCCGGTCCATGAGGGTCCAGGCCTAGAGTTCTTCGCCCAACACCTTGGACAGCATGTCGACGAAGAAATCGACACTCTGCCGGGTGGTGACCATCGGTGGCTTGATCTTGAGAATATTCAGGTAGTCGCCGGTGGGCTGCATGAAGATGCCCAGCTCGCGCAGGCGCTCGCACAGCAGGGCGGTTTCCTCGGTAGCCGGTTCCAGGGTCTGGTGATCGCGAATCAGCTCCAGGCCCAGGTAGAAACCCGAACCATGCACCGCCCCCACCAGCGGATGCAGGGCCTTGAGTGCCTCCAGGCGCTGCCGGAAGTGCCGTCCCACGACCCGGGCGTTGTCCCAGAGCCCCTCTTCACGCATGACATCCAATACCGCGATGCCAATGCGGCAACTGACCGGGCTGCCGCCGGACGAGGAGAAGAAGTACCCTTCGGCCTCCAGCGCCTCGGCGATCTCGCGCCGGGTGATCACTGCCCCCAGGGGCTGGCCGTTGCCCATGCCCTTGGCCATGGTGATGATGTCCGGGACCACGCCTTGCTCCTGGAACCCCCAGAAGAATTCGCCCATGCGGCCATACCCCACTTGGACCTCGTCGGCGATGCACACCCCACCCCGCTCCCGGACCCGCTGGTAGACCTCACCCAAGTAGCCCTTGGGCAGCGAGATCCCACCGGCATTGCCATACACCGGCTCGCAGATGAAACCGGCCAACTGGCGCCCTGTTTCGTCGAGCTTGGCCAGTTGCTGGTCGACGCTGCGCAAGTACTGCGCGGTGGTGTCCGGGCCCCGGAACTCGCCACGATAAGTGTTGGGGGCGGTTACCGGGTGGACCCAGTCCGGGCGGCTGGTGAGGGCCTGGGGGTTATCGGCGATCGAGGTGGAAACCGCATCGGCAGCCACCGACCAACCGTGGTAGGCCTCCAGCACGCTGAGCATGTCGCGTCCACCGCTGTAGGCCCAGGCCAGGCGGATCGCCAGGTCGTTGGCCTCGGTGCCACTGTTGACCAGGAACACCCGGTCCATGGAGTCCGGCGCCAGCGCCAGCAATTGCTCGGAGAACTCGGCAATGGCCGCATAGTGAAAGCGCGAGTTGGTGTTGAGCAGCGACCACTGGCGCGCAGCTTCGGCGGCCATCCGCGGGTGGCCATGGCCGAGCACCGCGACGTTATTGAGCATGTCCAGGTAGGAGCGCCCCTGCATGTCGATCAGGTGATTGCGCCAGCCCCGCTCGATCCGTGGTGGATCGACGTAATAGTGCTTCTGGGTGCGGGCGAAACTGGCATCGCGCCGGGCCAGCAGGGCCTGGGCATCCACCTCCGGCTCAGCATCGCAGGCCAGCCCCAGCAGTGCCGCCGGCGAGGGGCACAGGGCCTGCCAGGCCATAGCCCGGGTCGGGGTGCAGAACAGCGGTGGATCGAGCTCGGCGCCACGGCACAACTGCACCTTGAGCCGACCGTCGGCCGCCACGGCCCCCAATACCTGGCCCTTGACCAAGGCGGCTCCTGGTTGCAGCGCCGCCTCGACACCCCACAGGCGCAAGCTCAGCCCTGGCCCATCAAGGCGCAGCAGGCCGCCAGCGGCCGTGTGCAGGACACCGGCGAACGGGGCTTCCACCGTGGTACCCGAAGGCACTTGCAATTGGACATGCACAGGACAGGTTTGCGGCTCCAGCGCGCTGTCGGGACGGGTCTGCGACAGGCGGTATTGGCCATAGCGACTGGCGGCCAGGCCATGGGCGGCCCCCGCTTCGGCCAGCAGGCGATCGTCGATTCCCGGTTGTTCCCAGTTACCGGCCTCGAAGTGCGGGCTCAACACCCCCAGGTCGATCAGGGCGAACTCACGCCCTACCAGGCTTGGCAACAGCGGAGCAAAGCCCTCGCTGGCGATGGCCGGCAGCGACTGGCCGACAGCCCCCAGAATCGCCGCCTCCATCAGTTCGAAAGGCACGGAAGAAGCGACCCGGAAGATTTCCCACTCGTGATTCAGGTTGGCGCGGCTGTATTCGTTGCCCGGATCGATACCGACCTGCTGCTCACCGCTGAGTACCAGCACCGCGGCCCGGGCAACGATCAGAGGCCACAGCGCCAGCAACTCCGAGCGCTGCAGCGGATTGACCTGGTGGTAGGCCTGGATTGCCGGCAGGATGCGCAACGGATCGCCCTCGGCGTGATGCAACAGCGACGCGCAAGTCACCGACAGGTCGGTGATGCGCCAGGTGCGGACCAGATCGCCGAAATCGATCACCCCCTGCAATTGCCAATGCCGTGCCGCGTCTCGGCGCCAGACGACGTTGTCGTCGGTGATGTCCATATGGATCGCCTGTACCGGCAACTGCTCGACCAACGGTCGCAGGTGACGCTCGGCGCGCTGCGCCGCCGCCGCGATCAAGGCGCGTTGCCGGGGATCCTCGATCACTGGCAGCAAGTGCTCGATCAATGCCTGGGCATGCCGGGCATCCCACTGCAGGGTGCGCTCGAGCCCGGGATGCTGGAAATCCGCCAGGGCCAGGTCCATCTGCCCGCAGAGCCGCCCCAGGCCCGCGACCAGCTCGATGCCCAGGTGTGGCAGATGGGTCAGGGAGCGGCCTTCTATATAGTCGAGCACGCGTACATGCAGGGTCTGTCCGGCAAGCTCCAGGGTCAGCAGGTCCGCACCGTTCTTGGCCGGAACGACCCGAGGCACCCGCAATTCGGGATGCTGTCGCAAATGCCCGAGGCCTTCATGCTGCGCCTGCAACTCCAGGGTGGAGTAGTCGCCACGGCAGATCTTCAGCACAAAGCGGCCTTGCGGGCTGTCGAGGCGGTAATTGAGATCCTGCTGGCTGCCCAGCGACTGCAAGGAACCTTGCAGGCCGTAGTGGGTCTGCAACAGCTCCAGCGCTTGCTGCTCGGTGACCTGTGGACTGGGCAGGCTGGCACGGTGGATCAAGGTGGCGAGCAACATACAACGACCCCGGTAATTGTTATTGGTCGCTTATATCGCCATTGGCCAGGGCGATACGCAAGTGCTCGCGCTCCTGAACAGCCTCCACCCAGGCTGCCACACGGCCTTACCAGACGGTATTCGATCCCTCATGGCACAAACGATGAGCAGTGCCTATTGCACCGCGAGCTTCGTGCCGACAAGCTATGCTGCATTTTTGCAGTAAATGATCTCTTTAAAGGACACAGGCCACCTCACATGCGCATTCTCGTCACCGGCGGAGCCGGTTTTATCGGCTCGGCTTTGGTCCGTCACCTGATTCAGCACACGGAACACGAGGTGCTGAACCTGGACAAACTGACCTACGCAGGCAACCTGGAGTCGCTGCATAGCATCGCCAGCAACAGCCGCTACGAATTCGTCAAGGCCGATATCATCGACCAGGCCACCGTCAGCGCAGTCCTGGCACGCTTCCAGCCCCATGCGATCATGCACCTGGCGGCCGAATCCCATGTAGATCGCTCCATCGATGGGCCATCGGACTTCATCCAGACCAATATCGTTGGCACCTACAGCCTGCTGGAAGCGACGCGCGCTTACTGGCAGCAGCTGCCCGAGGCGGAAAAAGCCGCCTTCCGCTTCCACCATATCTCCACTGACGAGGTCTATGGCGACCTGCATGGCGTCGACGACCTGTTCACCGAGACCACGCCCTACGCTCCCAGCTCGCCTTACTCCGCGAGCAAGGCTGCATCCGACCACCTGGTCCGCGCCTGGCAGCGTACCTATGGCCTGCCGGTGCTGATCACCAACTGCTCCAATAACTACGGTCCATTCCACTTCCCCGAGAAGCTGATCCCATTGGTGATCCTCAATGCCCTCGCGGGCAAGCCTCTGCCGGTCTACGGCAACGGCCTGCAAGTACGTGACTGGCTGTATGTGGAGGACCACGCACGAGCCCTGTTCAAGGTCGTGACCGAAGGCGTGGTAGGCGAGACCTACAACATCGGCGGCCATAACGAACAAAAGAACATCGATGTGGTGCGCGGTATCTGCGGCCTGCTGGAAGAGCTGGCCCCGGAAAAACCAGCAGGCGTGGCCCATTACACCGACCTGATCACCTTCGTCCAGGACCGTCCTGGCCACGACCAGCGCTATGCCATCGATGCCAGCAAGATCGAGCACGAACTGGGCTGGGTGCCAGAAGAAACCTTTGCCAGCGGGTTGCGCAAGACCGTGCAGTGGTACCTGGACAATCTCGAATGGTGTCGTCGGGTACAGGACGGCAGCTACCAGGGCGAACGCCTGGGTTCCACCAACATCAAGGATCTGATTGCATGATCAAGGGCATTGTTCTGGCGGGCGGTTCCGGTACCCGTCTGCACCCCATCACTCTCGGCGTTTCCAAGCAACTGTTGCCGATCTACGATAAACCGATGATCTATTACCCGATTTCAGTGCTAATGCTGGCGGGTATTCAGGACATCCTGATCATTTCCACCCCCCTGGACCTTCCTCAGTATCGAAATCTTCTCGGTGACGGCAGCCAGTTCGGGGTCCGTTTCAGCTACGCCGAGCAACCCTCACCGGATGGCCTGGCCCAGGCATTCCTGATCGGCGAGGAATTCATCGGCAACGATCCGGTCTGCCTGATCCTGGGCGACAACATCTTTCACGGCCAGTACTTTGGCGAACAGTTGAGCGTTGCTGCCAAACGCGCCAGCGGCGCCACGGTATTTGGCTACTGGGTCAAGGATCCTGAGCGCTTTGGCGTCATCGACTTCGACAATGAAGGTCGCGCACTGTCCATCGAAGAAAAACCCAAGCACCCCAAATCCAGCTATGCCGTCACCGGCCTGTACTTCTACGACAATGACGTGGTGCAGATCGCCAAGGCGGTCAAGCCTTCGCCCCGTGGCGAGCTGGAAATTACTGACGTCAACAATGCCTACCTCAAGCGTGGCGATCTACATGTGGAGCGCTTTGGCCGAGGCTTTGCCTGGCTCGACACCGGCACCCACGATAGCTTGCTGGAAGCCTCGCAGTACGTGCAGACCATCGAACACCGCCAGGGCCTGAAAGTCGCCTGCCTGGAAGAGATCGCCTACGAGAATCACTGGATCAGCCGTGAACATCTGCTGGAACGCGCCGCGTATTTCGGCAAGACCGGCTACGGCCAATACCTGTTCTCCCTGGCTGGAGAGGCCCAATGAAGGTCATTGCAACCGATCTGCCGGGCGTGCTGATCATCGAACCCAAGGTGTTCGGAGATGAGCGTGGTTTTTTTTACGAAAGCTTCAACGCTAAAGCCTTCGCCGAAGCAACCGGATTAAACGTTGAGTTTGTCCAGGACAATCACTCGCGCTCGCAGAAAGGCGTGCTGCGTGGCCTGCATTACCAAATGCAGAATACCCAGGGAAAGCTGGTACGCGTCACCCTGGGTGAAGTACTCGACGTGGCCGTCGACATCCGCCGCGGTTCACCGAACTTCGGTCAATGGGTGGCAGTACGCCTGTCGGCGGCCAATCATCGCCAGCTGTGGGTACCCGAAGGGTTCGCCCATGGTTTCGTGGTTCTCAGCGATTTTGCCGAATTTCTCTACAAGACCACTGACTACTACACTCCATCAGCAGAACGCTGCATTCGCTGGGACGATCCGACGCTGGCCATCGACTGGGAGCTCATCGAGCCCCCGCAACTATCTGCCAAGGACCTGGCAGGAAGCCTGCTAACGGAGGCCGAACTGTTTCCATGAACGCTCCCTTGAAAATCCTAATCAGCGGCCAGCACGGCCAGGTCTCCCGCGAGTTGCAACAGCGGCTCGGGGACCTGGGCGAACTGCTGGTCCTGGGGCGCGACCGGCTGGACCTGAGCCATCCGGATCAGATCCGCCAACAGGTCCGGGCACTGCGCCCGGACCTGATCATCAATGCCGCGGCCCACACCGCGGTGGACCAGGCTGAAAGCGAGCCGGACCTGGCCTTTGCCATCAATGCCACGGCCCCCGGGGTCTTCGCCCAGGAAGCCTTCGACTTGGGCATTCCGCTGATCCACTACTCCACCGACTACGTGTTCGACGGCAGCAAGGACACGCCCTACGTGGAAGAGGACGAGCCCAATCCGCTGAGCGTCTACGGCCAGAGCAAGCTGGCAGGCGAACGGGCGATCAACCTGGTCGAGGGCCAGCACCTGATCCTGCGTACCAGCTGGGTCTATTCCAGCCACGGCAAGAACTTCTTGCTGACCATGCAACGCCTGTTACAGGAGCGGCCGGAACTGCGGGTGGTGGCCGATCAGGTCGGCGCCCCGACCTGGGCCGGCACCATCGCCAACAGCACCCGAGCCCTGATCGAGCGCTGGCGGGCAGGTACTCCGGGGGCCTGGGGCACCTACCATCTCACCGCCCATGGTGAAACTTCCTGGTTCGGCTTCGCCCAGGCTATCGGCGAGCAATTGCTGGCCATGAACAAGCCTTGCGCGGTGCTGGAGGCCATTGCGTCCAGCGCCTATCCGACCCCGGCACCACGGCCGCTGAACTCGCGCCTGGACTGCACCCACCTGGCTCGGGAATGGGGCGTGATCCAGCCGGACTGGCACACCGCTTTGCGCGAGTGCCTTGCCGAACAGGGCTAAAGCCTGTCGACGTTTGGCCGGGCACCGCGGCCCGTTACCAAACGTCGACCGACCCTGGGCATAATGCGCCTCTGTCCACAGGCGCCATTTCCATGACCACAGCCCTCCCCCGTCGTCCCCGCTGGCGCAGCCTGGCCTTGCTGGCCCTGTGCCTGGCACCGCTGCTGTGGCCACTGGAGCACCTGGCGGAACGTTACTACCGCAATGAGCTGACCAGCCAGAACAGCCAGACCCTGGACCTCTACGTAGCCAACCTGCTGGGCACCCTGCATCGCTACGAAGTACTGCCGCAGATCCTTGGCGACTTGCCAGCACTGCGGGCGCTGCTAGGGGCCCCGGACGATGGCGTCACCCAGGGCAATGCCAACCGCCTGCTCAAGAACATCAGCGCCCAGACCGGCGCCGAAGTCATGTACCTGATGGACACCAGCGGCAAGACCCTGGCGGCCTCCAACTGGGACAAGCACGACAGCTTCGTGGGCCGTAACTTTGCCTTCCGCCCGTACTTCAGCGAGGCCATGGCCGGCCGCCTCGGGCGCTTCTTCGGCCTGGGGACCACCTCGGCCAAGCGCGGCTATTTCTTCGCCGCTGCGGTACGCGAAGGCGAGCGGATGCTCGGGGTCCTCGTGGTCAAGGTCGACCTGGACCACACCGAACGCTTGTGGGGCAAGACACCGGAACAGCTTCTGGTGACCGATCACAACGGTGTGGTGATTCTCACCTCGCGCCCGGAATGGCGCTTTCGCGCGACTCGCCCGCTAAACGAGGAAGAACGCCAGGCGATCGTCGCCATCCAACCCTATCCAACCCGCACTCCACGTCCTCTGGATCTCAATTCCAAGGCCTGGCTGGTGCAGACCCAGCAGATCGAGGAAACCGGCTGGAGCGTCAGCATCCTCGCCCCGCGCACCCTGATCGACCGCCCAGTACGCACCGTCCTGGCGATTGGCGCCGCAGCTCTATTGGTGCTGATGCTGCTGCTCGGACTGATGATGCAACGCCGCCAGCACTACATGGAACGGATCGCTTTCGAAGGCAAGGCCCGGCGGGAGCTGGAGATGCGCGTGGCCGAGCGCACCAGCGACCTGGAGAACCTCAACCGACGCCTGAAGCAGGAAGTGCTGGAACGCGAGACCGCCCAGCAGGAACTGGTACGTGCCCAGGACGACCTGGTCCAGGCTGGCAAGCTTTCGGCATTGGGCACCATGTCCGCCAGTATCAGCCACGAGCTCAACCAGCCACTGGCGGCGATCCGCAGCTACGCTGAAAACGCTGAGGTGCTGCTGGACCATCAACGCACCGACGACGCCCGGGGCAACCTCAAGCTGATCAGCGAATTGACCGGGCGCATGGCCTCGATCATCACCCACTTGCGGGCGTTTGCCCGGCGCGATCACCACGCACCGGAGAGCGTCGCCCTGCAGCCGGCCCTGGACGATGCCCTGGCCCTGTTGGCCAAGCGCCGTCGAGCCATGGACGTGGAGCTGATCCGCGACCTGCCGGCCGCTACCCTGTGGGTCGAGGCCGGGGAAACCCGCTTGCGCCAGGTACTGGGCAACTTGCTGGCCAACGCCCTGGATGCCCTCACCGAAAAAGGCCCGCCACGCAAGCTGTGGCTGAGTGCCGAATCCACCGCCACGGGCGTCAACCTGTACATCCGCGACAATGGCCCGGGTTTCTGCATGGAAGCCCTGGGACGCGCCGGAGAGCCGTTCTACACCACCAAGACGCGAACCCAGGGCCTGGGCCTGGGGCTGGCAATCTGCGACACCCTGATGCGAGCCTTCGGCGGTGAGCTGGCGTTCGCCAACCATCGCGAAGGCGGTGCCCTGATCACCCTGCGTTTGCGGGCCGGGGCTCCGGGAGTCAGCCCACAGCCATCCGAGGACCGCGGGGTATGAAACGCGACGCGCGCCACACGCGAACAAGCCATGGGCCGACCTTGCAGGGGCGGCCACGACACGACCTGGAAAGTGACCAATGACCCGTCCCGACAGCCTCGACCCCCAGTTGCAAGTGGTGTTGATCGATGACGACCCACACTTGCGCCAGGCCCTGAGCCAGACCCTGGACCTGGCCGGGCTCAAGGTCCTGTCCCTGGGAGAAGCCCAGGGCCTGGCCGAACGCCTGGAACGGGATTGGCCGGGGGTGGTGGTCAGTGACATCCGCATGCCGGGCATCGACGGCATGGAACTGCTCAGCCAATTGCATGCCCAGGACCCGGAGCTGCCGGTGCTGCTGATCACCGGCCATGGCGACGTACCGCTGGCCGTGCAGGCGATGCGCGCCGGGGCCTACGACTTCCTGGAGAAACCCTTTGCCAGCGACGCCCTGCTGGACAGCGTGCGTCGCGCCCTGGCCTGGCGCCGGCTGGTCCTGGACAACCGCAGCCTGCGCCTGGCCCTGAGCGACCGCCAGGAACTGAGCGCACGACTGGTGGGCCAATCGGCATCCATGCTGCGCCTGCGCCAACAGATCGGCGCCCTCGCTGCGACTCGCGCCGACGTGCTGATCCTCGGCGAGACCGGGGCCGGCAAGGAGGTGGTGGCGCGGGCCCTGCACGACCTGTCGGGCCGCCGCAACGGGCCGTTCGTGGCGATCAACGCCGGGGCGCTGGCGGAATCGGTGGTGGAGAGCGAACTGTTCGGCCACGAATCAGGGGCGTTCACCGGGGCGCAGAAACGTCGCATCGGCAAGTTCGAGTTCGCCAATGGCGGCACCCTGTTCCTCGATGAAATCGAAAGCATGAGCCTGGATGTCCAGGTCAAGCTGCTACGCCTGCTCCAGGAGCGTGTTGTGGAGCGCCTGGGGGGCAACCAGCTGATCCCGCTGGATATCCGCATCATTGCCGCCACCAAGGAAGACTTGCGCCAAGCGGCCGACCAGGGGCGCTTTCGCGCCGACCTCTATTACCGCCTGAACGTGGCTCCGCTGCGAATTCCACCGTTGCGCGAGCGCGGTGAGGACGTGCTGATGCTGTTCCAGCATTTTGCCGATGAAGCCAGCACCCGCCACGGCCTTCCCGCCCAGGAGCTGCAACCCGGGCATCGAGCCCTGTTGCTGCGCCACGACTGGCCGGGCAACGTACGGGAACTGCAGAACGTTGCCGAACGCTTCGCCCTGGGCCTGGAGCTGGCCCTGGACAATGGCGACCCGGGCCATGCCCCGACCGCTACGCCGCCGCTGATCAGTGGCGGCTTGAGCGAACAGGTGGAGCATTTCGAGAAGTCCCTGATCGCCGCGGAGATGGCCCAACCTCATGGCTCGATGCGTAGCCTCGCCGAGGCCCTGGGCATTCCCCGCAAGACCCTGCATGACAAGTTGCGCAAGCATGGCCTGAACTTCGCCGACAGCGGTGCCAGCCATTCCAGCGACGAATCCGAGTAAGCCATCGCTCCCAACCCCAATGACCCTTGAGGCCCGTGCATGAACCGTGACAGTCGCTACCTGGAATCCATCCTCCACCACGACATTCCCCTGACCCGGGACATGGGCCTGAAGGTACTCGACTGGCAAGCGCAACAACTGCGCCTGCAACTCCCCCTGGATGCCAACGTGAACCACAAGAGCACCATGTTCGGCGGCAGTCTCTATTGCGGCGCCGTACTGGCCGGCTGGGGATGGTTGCACTTGCGGCTTCGGGAGGAAGGAATCGAGGATGGGCACATCGTCATCCAGGAGGGGCAGATCAGCTACCCGTTGCCGGTCACCGGGGATGCCCAGGCGATCTGCGCAGCCCCCGAGGACAAGGTCTGGAAGAAATTCCTCGCGATGTACCAGCGCTATGGACGGGCCCGCCTGACCCTGCACACCCGAGTGGTGAATGCCGGCAGCAGCGACGATGCCGTGCTCTTCGCCGGACAGTACGTGCTGCACCGCTGAATAGTGCTCACCGAGGGCAGGACCTGCGGCTATCGGCTATTTACCGCACAGTTCCAGTAGCTTGGCGCGCCAGGGCGCTTTGGCCGGCAGCGCGAGGAAGAAGCCATTGAGCAACGACTCCCGGGGCGGATAGCAAAACGGTGCACCGGCCAGATCCAGCACCTCGCCACCGGCACCTTCGAGCACGCCCTGGGCGGCAGCGGTATCCCACTGCGAAGTGGGCGCCAGGCGCGGATAGCAATCCGCGGCCCCTTCGGCCAGCAGGCAGAACTTCAGCGAGCTGCCGATATTGGCCAGTTGCAACTCGCCCACGGCCGCACCCAAGCCAGCTAGCAGGCGCTCTTGATCGGGGCTGGAATGACGCCGGCTGGCCACCACGGTAAAGGCTTCGCCCGCTCCCGGCTGCTCACGTACCGCGATCGCCTGAGGCGCCTCGCCCCGATCGAGGCGCCAGGCACCAAGCCCCGCGCCGCCAAGGTAGCAGCGCCCGCTGGTGGGCATCGCCACCACGCCAAAGACCACCCGTCCCTGGTCGATGAGAGCGATATTGACGGTGAACTCCTCGCTCCCGGCGATGAACTCCTTGGTGCCATCCAGCGGGTCCACCAGCCACCAACGTTGCCAACCGGCACGGGTAACCTGGGGAATGTCGGCATCTTCTTCGGAAAGTACCGGGATCTCCGGGGCCAGGGCTTGCAGGCCCGCCACGATCAAGTGATGGGCGGCCAGGTCGGCGGCCGTCACCGGCGACTCATCGGCCTTGCGCTCGACCGCTACATCGGCGCGCCAGAACGGCAGGATCGCTTCACCGGCACGCAGTGCCAGGTCGACCACGGGCGCCAGCAGGGGATGGGGAAAGTTCATCATCTCGTTCATGCTTGAAAGACTCCACGCTGGCTCAAAAGATCGCGGGCCAGGTACAACGCAGCCAGGGCACGGCCTTCACTGAACTGCGGATTCTGCGCCAGCCCGGCCAGCTCCCGCAGGTTGATCTTGTCGACCCGCATCGGCTCGGGCTCATCGCCCTCCAGGCGCTCTTCATACAGATCGGTGGCCAGCACCACCTGGATCTTCTGGCTCATGTAGCCCGGGGACAGCGACAACTCGGTCAGGTGTTCCAGCTGCCGCGCGCCAAACCCGGCCTCCTCCTTGAGCTCGCGCTCGGCCGCCGCCAGCACGTCTTCGCCGGGCTCGATCAGGCCCTTGGGCAGCGACAATTCATAGGCATCGGTACCACCGCAATACTCTTCCACCAGCACGGCATGCTCGCTATCGAGCATGGCCACGACCATCACCGCGCCATAGCCTGCGCCCCGCCCCACCAGCCGCTCGTAGGTACGCTCGGCACCATTGGCGAAGCGCAGTTGAACCTGCTCGACACAAAACAGGCGACTGGTAGCGACAATCTCTCGGGCAAGTACGGTGGGTTTCTGACGCATGGCGGGCTCCTTGGCGATAGCTGGTTACTATACAGCCTGTTTGAAAGTGACTGGGTTGCAGATTGCAGCGGCGCGCGGCCGCTGCCGGACCTATTGTTTACTGCATGTGATCGCCCTTGCCGGTCGATTGTTTTCCGTTGGAGAAGTAGTCAATGACCCTGATGCCCTGGCGCGATATCGATACCGTCCTGCTGGACATGGACGGCACCTTGCTGGACCTGCACTACGACAACCATTTCTGGCTGGAGCACCTGCCCCGTCGCTATGCCGAGCTGCATGGGGTCAGCCGGGCCATGGCCGAACTGGAGCTGCAGCCCTTGTTCGAGCGTAACGCCGGACAGTTGCAGTGGTATTGCCTGGACTTCTGGAGCACCGAACTCAGGTTGCCAGTACGTGAACTGAAGCTGGAGACCGCCCACCTGATCGCCCTGCGCCCGGACGCCGATACATTCCTCGCGGCGCTCAAGCAGGCCGGCAAGCGGGTGATCCTGATCACCAACGCACACCGCGATTCGCTTTCGCTGAAACTGGAGCGGATCGAGTTGGCGCCGTACTTCGAGCGCCTGATCAGTTCCCACGACTATGGGTTCCCCAAGGAGAACCTGCAGTTCTGGGACGCCTTGCAGGCCGATATCCACTTCGACCCCAAGCGCAGCCTGTTCATCGACGACACCTTGCCAATTCTGCGCAGCGCACGGGACTTCGGAGTAGGGCAACTGCTTGCGGTGAGCCAGCCGGACAGCCGCAAAGGGCCGAAGGACACCGCGGAGTTCGCGGCAGTGGGGGATTATCGGGAACTGATCAAGGGCCTGCTGGACTAGCCAGGCCTACCCCCCGAAAGAGGCAGGCCTGACTGAGAAAGCCGCTATCCGATCACTCGGGGATGCGCAGGACCTGCCCCGGATAGATCTTGTCCGGATGGGACAGCAGGGGCTTGTTGGCCTCGAAGATCTTGTTGTACTTGTTGGCGTCGCCGTATTGGACCTTGGCGATGGCGCTCAGGGTATCGCCCTTCTTCACGGTGACGAATACGGCCGACACCACGGTTGGGCCAGTGACGGTGACCTGGTCCTCGACACTGCCGACACCGGCGATGTTGCCCAGGGCCAGAAGGATCTTTTCCTTCTCTTCCTGGCTCGCCACTTCACCCTTGACGATGACCTTGTCGCCTTCCACCGTCGCCTGGACGTTGGGGTTGCCCAGGCCGACCTTGGCGATGTGTTCCTTGAGCTGCTCGCTGGCGTTGGCGTTACCCGGGGTCAGCAAGTCGATCAGTTTCTCACCGGCTTCCTTCACAAAGCTGAAAATGCTCATGTCGCACACTCCTTGGTTGATAGATCCAGATGCGAAAGACTAGACCAGCCCGGCCGATCGAGGTTCCCGGCCGACCACTGACCAAGGCCACGCCGGCACGGTAGAATCCCGGCCTTTTGTCGCGCCGGAGCGAAGATGGACATCAAGCAGCTGAAATTCCTCATCGCCCTGGACGAAACCCGCCACTTCGGCCAGGCCGCCGCCCGTTGCCACATCACCCAGCCGACCCTGTCGATGCGCCTGCGCAACCTCGAGGAGGAGCTTGAGCTGCCGCTGGTCAACCGTGGCCAGCGCTTCGAAGGTTTCACCGCGCCCGGCGAGCGGGTCCTGGCCTGGGCCCGTACCGTACTCACCGCCTATGACGGTTTGCTGGCCGAAGCCGCTGCCTGCCGTGGCAACCTGGTGGGCACCCTGCGCTTGGGGGTGGTCCCGCTGTCGAGCTTCGACCCGCAGCCACTGATGCAGCGCCTGCACGCCGAACACCCGCACCTGCGCTTCGAACTCTCGTCCCTGAGTTCGGAACAGATCCTCGAGCAGTTGGCGAGTAATCGCCTGGACCTCGGGGTGTCCTACCTGGAACGCCTGGACGGCGAGCACTTCGACTCCCTGACCCTGGCCCAGACGCATATGGGACTGCTGTACGACCAACGGCACTTCAGCTTCGGCGAGCAACCGCTGAGCTGGGAAGCGCTGACCGAACTGCCCCTGGGCCTGCTGACCAGCGGCATGCATTTTCGCCAGTCCATCGATCACAACTTCCATATCCGCGGACTGCACCCACGCCCCGTCCTGCAGACCGATGCCGTCCATCAGTTGGTGCAGATGGTCCATGGCGGCCTGTGCTGCGCGGTGATGCCCCTGGACAGCGGCCTGGAGGCCATGACCGAGCATCTGCGCCTGCAACCCATAGAAGACGCCCAGACCCTGGCTCGCCTGGGCCTGATCATGCGTCGCAGCGCACCGCGCTCGGCCCTGGCCGAAGCCTGCTTCGCCCTCTACCAGAAACTGCTCGATGGCGCTTGATCGACGCCATCTATCAAAGGATCAGTACTAGCAATTAGACGCGACACAATGCCGCGCTTAGGCTTGCCTCCCAGTACGCCGCTGATCCCCCGATGACCGCCAAACGCCCGCCCTGCGCAGCGCCAGCTCCTGCGAGGCCCGCCCCCGTGCTCGCTTCTCGAGCTTCCGCCAGGCCCGGTGAGGGTCGCGTCATCACAGCCACTACCTTGTCCAGCTGCCGCATCGAAGCGCATTGCGGCCCGACAACCCCGCGATGGAGAGTCGCCCGTGAGTACACATAACCAAGCCGACCAGAAACCCGTAGCCCGCTACAAGCCCTACAAGGGGCCGGCCGGTGGTTGGGGTGCCCTGATCAGCGTGGCCCAGGCCTGGCTGACCAGCGACAACGCCCTGAAGAACATCCGCATGATGCTCAAGACCAACCAGAACGGCGGCTTCGACTGCCCGGGCTGCGCCTGGGGCGACTCGCCGGAAAGCGGCATGGTCAAGTTCTGCGAGAACGGCGCCAAGGCGGTGAACTGGGAAGCCACCAAGCGCCGGGTGGACGGCGCCTTCTTCGCCAAGCACAGCGTCAGTGCCCTGCTGGAACAGAGCGACTACTGGCTCGAGTACCAGGGCCGGCTGACCGAGCCGATGAGCTATGACGCCGAGACCGATCGCTACCGCCCCATCAGCTGGGAAGACGCCTTCAGCCTGATCGCCCGCCACCTGCTGAACCTGCCGAGCCCGGACATGGCCGAGTTCTACACCTCGGGCCGGGCCAGTAACGAGGCGGCCTATCTCTACCAGTTGTTCGTGCGGGCCTACGGCACCAACAACTTCCCCGACTGTTCGAACATGTGCCACGAAGCCAGTGGCGTGGCCCTGGCGCAGAGCGTCGGGGTGGGCAAGGGCACGGTAACCTTCGACGATTTCGAACACTCCGACGCGATCTTCGTCTGGGGCCAGAACCCCGGCACCAACCATCCGCGGATGCTCGAACCCCTGCGCGAGGCGGTGAAGCGCGGTGCCCAGGTGGTGTGCGTCAATCCGTTGAAGGAGCGCGGCCTGGAACGCTTCCAGCACCCGCAGAATCCCCTGGAGATGCTCACCAACGGCAATCGCCCGACCAATACCGCGTATTTCCGCCCGGCCCTGGGTGGTGACATGGCGTTGCTGCGCGGCATGGCCAAGTTCCTCCTGCAATGGGAACGCGACGCGCAGAAGGCCGGGACCGCGGCCGTATTCGACCACGACTTCCTCAACACCCACACCGCCCAGGTGCTGGAATACCTGGGCACCATCGACGACACCCCATGGGAGCAGATCGTCGAGCAGTCGGGCCTGACCCTGGTGGAGATCGAGCAGGCGGCGCGCATGTACGCCAAGGGCAAGAACGTCATCATGTGCTGGGCCATGGGCATTACCCAGCATCGCCATTCGGTGGCGACCATCCAGGAAATCGCCAACCTGATGCTGCTGCGCGGCAACGTCGGCAGGCCCGGCGCCGGCCTGTGCCCGGTCCGCGGCCACAGTAACGTCCAGGGTGACCGTACCATGGGCATCAACGAGCGGCCGCCGGTGGCCTTCCTCGACTCCCTGGAGCGGCGCTTCCAGTTCAAGGTGCCCAGGGACAACGGTCATAACGTGGTCGAGGCGATCCACGCCATGCTCGAAGGCCGTTCCAAGGTATTCATCGGCCTTGGGGGCAACTTCGCCCAGGCCACTCCGGACAGCGAGCGGACGTTCCAGGCCCTGCGCAACTGCGACCTCACCGTGCAGATCAGCACCAAGCTCAATCGCAGCCACCTGGCCCACGGCAAGGATGCACTGATCCTGCCGTGCCTGGGACGCACCGACATCGACCTGCAGGCTGGCGGCCCACAAGCGGTCACCGTGGAAGACTCCTTCAGCATGGTCCACGCCTCCAACGGCCAGTTGCAGCCGCTGTCGGCGCACATGCGCTCCGAGCCCTGGATCCTGGCGGGCATCGCCGCGGCCACCCTGGGCAACCGCCCGGTGGACTGGAACTGGCTGGCCGCCGACTACGGGCGCATCCGCGACCTGATCGCCGACACCATCCCAGGCTTCAAGGAGTTCAACGAGCGCCTCAAGCACCCAGGCGGCTTCTACCTGGGCAACGCCGCCGGCGCTCGCCAGTGGAACACTTCCTCGGGGCGCGCCAACTTCCGCGCCAACCTGCTGCCCAAGGACCTGATCGATGAACGCACCCGGGCCAGCGGCAAGCAGCCGGACCTGATCCTGCAGTCGATGCGCTCCCACGATCAGTACAACACCACCATCTACGGCCTCGATGACCGCTACCGCGGGGTGAAGGGCCAACGTGACGTGCTGTTCGTCAACGAAGCGGACATCATCCGCCTGGGGTTCAAGCCAGGGCAGAAGGCCGATATCGTGTCGCTGTGGAACGATGGCCGCGAACGCCGGGTCAAGGGCTTCACCCTGCTGGCTTTCGACATCCCGGCCGGCCAGGCCGCGGCCTACTACCCTGAGGTCAACCCGTTGGTGCCGCTGGAAAGCACCGGTGACGGCAGCCATACCCCGACCTCCAAGTTCATCGCCATCCGCCTGGAGGCTGCCAGCGACAACGGCCTGATCATGGCACGCTCGGCTTGACGGAATCGCGGGCACAAAAAAGGCCGCTCCTGCATGCAGGGCGGCCGTCTTCAAGTAACCGTAGACCGTTGAGAGTTGCTTAAGTTCCCTATCAAAAACAATAAGTTACGAGATTGTGTACAACTCGTGCTATTCGTCGGATTTCGTTTGTAAGCGCCGTGGTACAGCCTCAGGATCGCGCCGTCATCCCTTTGAGGCTCATGTATGAAGTTCTCCTCGATTCTCTTGTTGTCCCTTGGCCTGGTCAGCGGCGTCGCCTCTGCCGGTGGCACCACTGAAGCAGGTGTGGGCGGCGCATTGGGCGGGGTTCTAGGCTCGGTGGTCGGCCAGCAACTGGGCGGCAATACCGGTTCGGCCATTGGCGCAGCCATCGGCGGCGCAGGCGGCAGTGCGGTCGGCGCCGACAAGCGCAGTCGTGGCCAGGCGGCCATCGGCGGCGCCTTGGGCGCGGCAGGCGGCAACGTCGTGGGCCGCAGCATGGGCGGCAGCACCGGCAGCCTGATCGGTGCAGCGGCAGGCGGTGGTGCCGGCGGCGCACTGGGCAACTACATGGGCAACGAAAGCGCCCGGGAAGACCGCGACTATCGCCGCGATCGCGACCGCCGCTACTACCGCGACGGCCACCGTGGCCGTGGTCACGCCTACGGCCATCGCAAGCATCGTCACTACGACGACTGATCGACCGCCCCCTGTAGCCGCTACCGCACACTGGACGCGAGGCCAAGGGCCTCGCCAGACCAGAGGCTGCGGTACTGGCCCCAAGGATCGAGGTCAGGCCTCCCCTACTGGCGCCGATCGCAGCCTGCGGCAGCGGCTACAGTGTCCACAGGTCGATCAAGTCTCGAAGCTCAGGTCACCAGCAGCTGTTCCAGGGCTGCGCGCAGGACCACTGGAATCGGCACCGGCTGGTTCGATGCCCGGTCCACGAACACATGGACGACGCGCCCCACCGCGCAAGGCTCCTCCTCTCCCGACTTGAACACCGCCAACTCGTATTGCACCGAGCTGTTGCCCAACTTGCCGACCCGCAGTCCCACCTCGATACGCTCAGGAAATGCGATGGAGGCAAAGTAGTCGCAAGCCGAGCTGACCACGAACCCCACCACCTCACCGTCATGGATATCCAGGCCGCCCTGCTCGATCAGGTAGGTATTCACCGCCGTGTCGAAAAAGCTGTAGTAGGTGACGTTGTTCACATGGCCATAGACGTCATTGTCATGCCAACGCGTGATGATCGGCTGGAAATGGCGGTAGTCGCCGCGTTGCGGCATGGACTCGGACATCAGGGCGGTCTCCCTTGGATTGAGCGATTGATCGCCCGGCATTTCACCCCAGGCGACTAAGCCTGGGCAAACCCTTTTCCAGCGACCGCCAGTGCCTCGATCAACTTCGCCGGCCGCCAATGCTCACCCAATTCAGCTTGCAGGATCGTCAGCCGCCGCCGGACCTCTGCCAGCCCCTGGGTATCGGCCCAGCTCATCGGCCCGCCCTGCTCCCTGGGAAAGCCGTAGCCATTGAGGTAGACCAGGTCGATATCACCGGCCGAGCGAGCAATGCCTTCCTGGAGGATCTTCGCCCCTTCGTTGACCAGGGCCAGCAGGCAGCGCTCCAGGATCTCCTCGGGACCAATATCGCGCCTCCGGTAGCTCAGCCCCTCACTGACCTGCAGCACCAGGGCATCGACCTCCAGATCGTGCTCGGCCTGGCGGCTGCCTGGCTCATAGTGGTAATAACCGTCACCGCTTTTCTGGCCAAACCGCCCCAGCTCACACAAGCGGTTGTCGACCTGGATCTCTGGCGCATCCTGGCCGACGCCGCTCAGTTGCCGGGCACGCCAGCCCAGGTCGATGCCCACCACGTCGTACATGCGAAACGGTCCCATGGCAAAGCCAAACGCCTGCAAGGCAGCATCCACCTGATAGGGAAACGCGCCTTCCAGGAGCATCTTGCGGGCCTCGAGCACATAGGTATTGAGCATGCGGTTGCCAATGAAGCCGAAGCAGTTACCCGCCACCACACTGACCTTGCCCATGCGCTGGCCCAGGGCCAAGGCAGCGTCCAGCACCTCAGGCGAGGTCTTGGCGGCCCGCACCACCTCGAGCAGTTTCATGATGTGTGCCGGGCTGAAGAAGTGCAGGCCCAGGACCTGGGGCGCCCGTCGGGTAACTGCGGCAATGGCGTCGATATCCAGTGCCGAGGTATTACTGGCGAGGATCGCTCCCGGCTTGAGTGCAGCATCCAGCTGACGAAAGATCTGCTGCTTGAGCTCCAGGTTCTCGTACACCGCCTCGATCACCAAGTCCACGTCAGCCAGCTGTGGATAACCTTGGGCGACGCCGATCCGCGCCAGGCGTGCATCGGCTTCAGCCTGCTCGATACGCCCCTGGCGAACGTTATGGGCATAGGTATCGGCCACTGCCGCCAGGGCTTGCTGGAGCATCTGTGGATTGTTGTCCAGCCACAGGACCGGCAGGCCGGCGCTGGCCAGGCACATGACGATGCCGCGTCCCATGGTACCGGCGCCGATCACTGCGGCCTGCCGGATATCGAATGCTGCCTGGCTCATATGGACTCTCCCGTGGGTGTTCCAAGGACAGTCACCACCATAGTCAGGCGAGCATCATTTTTGAAATTTATTCCTGTGATGCACAGCATTCAGCAGATGGATTTCACTCAGGCAGCTGAGTGACGCACCACTCTCGCACTGCGCTGTAGGGGTAATCCTCCAAGGTCGCGAAGCCGGAAATGCTCCGTGCCTTGAGCTTGGTGAACAACGGCACGCTCAGGCCGCACAGAAAACGTGCCAGCCGTTCCGCTCCAGGCACCTCGCCCGTGTGCTGCTGGTGCCTGTGGATAAAATTGCCGCACAGCTCGGCAAAATTTTTATCCACAAGTGCGGGCAAGGCCGGCGGTGTCGGCAAGCACGCGACTCGTCCCTGGCAAACCGAACAATGCCCACATTGTTGCGGCGCCTGCTGGTCGCCAAAGTACTGCGCCAGGCGATACCCCAGGCACTGCTCACTGGCGAACAACTCGAGCATCCCGTGGATCCGGGCAATCTCGCTGCCCTCATGGCGCGCGAAATAGGCATGCAACTCAGTGCCCAGGGCAGCCGGATCGAAATTGTCCTGCAACAGGCTGTAGACCTCGGTCATCTGCTTGCTTTCCACTTCTACCCAGCCTTTTTCCTGGAGATAGTCCAGCGCCTTGACCACCCGTTGGCGCGGTGCCTGGTGCTGCTGGTAGAGCGCATCGAAATTCACGGTGGCCCAGGTCCGGGCACGGCTCGAGGTCTGGATGATGGCATCGACGAAATCACGCCTCTCCCCTTCGAAACGCTCCAGCAAGGTCGAGGGCTCAAGCAACAGCTTGAAGCGGTACTCGGCGAAATAGGCATAGCGCGGGGCAATCAGGCCACGCAGCTCCAATTGCACCAGCAAGGTCTTGAGCGGCAATTGGCGGATATTGCTCTGGTCGGCCAGTGGTCCCAGCATGAACTCCCACTGCCCTTGCGGTGCACAGGCCTGCAAATCGTCCAGCACGTAGCGGATTCCGCTCAACTCGGGAGTATCCCCGTAGACGAAGTTCTCCAAGACGTTGAGGCTGTCGCGGTTGGCCAGCACCAGGCAGTCGGAGGGCTGGCCATCGCGCCCGGCACGCCCGATTTCCTGGCTGTAGTTCTCGATGGACTTGGGCAGGTCGAAGTGCACCACATTGCGAATATCGCTCTTGTCGATACCCATGCCGAAGGCAATGGTGGCAACGATGCACTGGCTGTTCCCTGCCATGAAGCGCCGCTGGATCGACTCGCGCTCCTCGTGTGGCAAACCGGCGTGGTAAGCCTGGGCGGCAATCCCCTGCTGGCCCAGGTACTCGGCGATCTGCTCGGCAGTCTTCTGCAAGGTCACGTAGACGATGCTCGGTTGCCCGGCCCGTTCACCCAGCCACTGCACCAGGCGCTTGCGCTTGTCGGCACCCCGTACCGGCTCCACCAGCAGGTTGAGGTTGGGCCGGTAGAAACCGGTAGTGACCACATCGCCCGCAGCGATGGCGAAACGCGCCTGCATGTCGGCGATCACCTTCGGGGTCGCCGTGGCCGTCAACAGCAGGGCCTGGGGAATCTTGAACTGGCGCTGGTAGTCCGGCAGTTTCAGGTAGTCCGGCCGAAAGTTGTGGCCCCATTCGGAAATGCAGTGCGCTTCGTCCACCACCAGCAGGGAGATGGGCACCTGCTGCAAAAAGTTGCGGAAACGTTCGTTCTTCAGGCGCTCGACCGAGATCATCAGGATCTTCAGCTCCCCGGAACGGGCCCGGGCCATCACTTCGTTGGCCTCCTCCCGCCCCTGGGCCGAATCGATGCTCGCAGCGGCGATGCCATGCCCCTGAAGAAACGCCAGTTGGTCCTGCATCAGCGCCAACAGCGGCGATACCACCAGGGTCAGGTGCGGCAACAGCAGTGCGGGCAGTTGGTAGCACAGGGACTTGCCGGAGCCGGTGGGGAAGATCGCCGCCGCCGAGCGCCCAGCCAGGACCGCGCTGACCGTGGCCTCCTGGCCCGGGCGAAACTGTGGATAACCGAAGACCTGTTCAAGGGTACTGTGCATGAGGGTCACTCCTTTGACCGCTGACCGTTCCCTGAAGACTAGCGGGACGGGACAGCGGGTCGAGAAAAGGCCTTGGGAAAAGGGCTACCGGATGCTACCGGACAACGGGGCCGGCGCGTGGATGAAGGCACGCGGGCCTAGCGCAGGGTTCGGCAATCGAGCCATTGCACGCCGTTGTGCTGGTTATCCCGGATCAACGTCGGCACGGCCTGGGCCGCCTTGGGGTGGACGTCATGGAACAGGACGATCCCGCGCCGCCACAACAGCATCAGCGTTTGCACCCGCTGGGTCGTTGCCTCGGCGTCGAGCTTCTTGCTCCAGTCCTGGGAGTCGATGTTCCACAGCATCAGTTGCAGGCCATTGGCCTTGAAGAATCCGGCACTGTCACTGCGACGCTGTCCGTAGGGCGGTCGAAACAGCGGTAGGTAATCGCCCTCCAGGGTACGACTGGCCAGGTTGGCGCTGTCGAGCACGGACTTTTGCCAGGCGCCCCAGGAGGAATGGGACTTGTGCTCCCACCCATGTATCCCTACGCACTGGCCATCATAGGTCTCGCGCAATTGTCCCGGCGAAGAACGATTCAGGCGCGACTGCAGCGACTCTCCCAGGACAAAGAACAGGCCATGCACCTCATGGGCACGCAACAGCTCGGCCAACGCCTCGGTGTAGCCACCCTTCAGGCTCGGGCCGTCATCGAACGTCAGCAGGAACTGTCGATCCGCCAGCTCGTCGCCCAGCTTTTCCGCTGGGTCCATCCGCAGGATCTCGCTGCTGACCGTGGGGAACAGCGCGGCCAGGCGCAATTGTTCATCCAGGTATTGCAGGTGGAAGCGCTTGCTGGCCTCGGCCCAGGCACCGTAGGTGGCTTTGCTGGCACCGGTGAAGCCGGCTATCAGCTGGCGCAACTCCCCAAGGTTGCGTACTGGCTGGCAAAAGGGGGCGGCATCGCAATCCTGGCTGGCCCGTTGGTAATTCTCCAGGAGCCGCGCCCAGAACTGCTCGCGCACGGTGTTGAGTGACTTGAGATCCAGCTGGCGCACGCCGAGGCGCTGTTTCAAGGCCTTCTCGTCCAGGGCCTCGCTGGCCAGCAAAGCCTTGCCGAACATCAGGATCTCGCCCCGTGACGCTGTATCGAAATCAGCCGCGCTGTCCAAAGGATTCGGCCAACCACTGCGGTCGATGGTCGCGAAGACTAGCGGCCCGGCCGCCTGAACCACACTGCTGGACAAGCACAGCGCCAGCAACCAGGGGAAAACACGAATCCGCATATCAACCTCCATAAATGCACAACGCGCCGCTGCCGGCGCGTTGTGGAAAACTACTGCGGCCGGCTCAACGGCCCTGCAACCGCTCTATCGCCTTGTCATACACCGGATTGGCCTTTTGCTCACGGGCCTTGCGGTAATGCTCCAGGGCCGTAGCGAATTGCCCGGCGTCCTCGTAGATACGCCCCATGTCGTAATAGGCACTGGCACGTATGGTCGGTGCCGAAGCACCACTGGCCAGGGCAATGGCCTGGCGATCGGCAACCACGGCCTCGTCCGCACGCCTGTTCTTGCGATAGGTCAGCGCAAGATTGCTGTAGGCCTGGGCATAACCAGGGTCCAGCGCGATGGCGTCGCTGTAGAAAATGCTCGCTCCACCGAAGTCCCCCCTGCGGTAGTACTCCTCGCCCTTCTGGTTGAGGCTCTTGGCATCCACCGGCCCCAGATCCTTGCCCGCGACCTCGTCGATGGACTTGGTGTTTTCCAGCAATGGATCGAGATCGCTCATGGCCGACTCCGGCTCATGATTGCCTTGCAACACTCGATCGATGTCCTGCAATCGGCCATCGGCGGTCAGGCGAAACACCACCCACAAATTGCCCTGGCGATTCTTCGGCACCCGGTAGCTGCGAATCAGCGACGAGCCTTTATAGACATCGACCCGCGCCTGGCTGCGCCCCAGGTGCAACGACTCAGGGTTGTTGCCATTCGTGAAGTCGTGGACGGCAAAGACATAGGCGTCGCCAGGCACTCGCTCATCGATGGTAATGGTTTCCGGGGCTTGGCTATCGGCGCTGTCTGCCTCCAGGCGGGCACCTGGTCCCTTGCCAGTGGCGAAGTACAACAATTTGTGGGGATAGCTCAGGTGTGCATCCAGGTCCTGCCCCGGCGCACTCCAGCTCAACACCATGCGCAGGCTCTCGGGGTTTGGCAGGATCGGGCTCAAGGCATAGAGCTGTCCCTGGCAGGGGCATTGGCTACGCAGGTCGGCGTAACCCGGCTTGCGGACCAGCAATTCACTGGCCGCACTGTCGGCGACCTCAGTGGCCAGGCTCACTCGCCCCTGGGCATCGGTATGACCCGTGACGCGACTCGTCCCCTGCTGCAACTGCACCTGGGCATCAGCCAGCACCGCGCCCTTGCCCACGGCATCCACTACCTGGATCGACAACGCCTGAGCCTGCACAGGGCTCATCGCCAACCCCAGCCACACCATCGCCAGCAGGCGAAAAAAAGCCATAACCAAATCCCTGTAAACGAAGATTGTCCCAGCCCTTCGGCCCGCGGCGAACCATACACAGTTTTATCCGCCAATGCTTGGCCCCAAGCTCAGCAATGCCATGCGCGACCGTCATCCACGGCCAGGTCGCACTGCATTCGGGACTTGAAAAACAACCACCGAATCACCGTACACTCCTCCTCCCCAAGAGCCGCAGGCGAATCACCAGCATGTACCTGGCCCCCGGATTTCCCGATGACGCGAGCATGCGCCAGCTGATGCAATTGCTGCATGAGGAAATCGGCCTGCCCGAGCGCAAGACCCTGCGTCTTGAGACCGCCATCAACCTCGACCTGGGTTGCGACGGTAGCGATGCCCGGCACTTGCTGCAGGCCCTCGAGGAACGGTTCGAGCTGGATCTTGCCGACTTCGACAGCTACCGCTACTTCCAGCCCGAAGGCTTCGACCCGTCGCTCAAGCGCCGTGCAAAAGGCCGTGGCACCAAGCTGCCACTGACCATCGGCATGCTCTACCAGGCGATCAGGCTCCGTCGCTGGGATACCCAGGAGCTGGAAAACCTCTAGAACCTACAACAATAAACAAGGAAGAAACCGTGGATGTACTGATGGGGCTGCTTGCCGCCGTGCTCTGGGGTGGTACCGATTTTCTCGTGGGCTTGAATGTCCGCGCCGTAGGCGCCAAGCGCGCAGTGTTCTTCAGCCAGACGCTGGGCGTCGTCCTGATGAGCCTGCTGCTGGCGGTCTTCCCTGCCTTCCTGCTCAAGGCGTTGGCCGCACCGCTGGATGTCTGGCTGATGGGGGTGCTAGCCGCCTGCTTCACCCTCTCTGGCGCCCTGGCCCTGGGCAAGGCTTTCGCCCTGGGCAAGGCTGCCATCATCGCCCCGCTGGTCACCTCCTATGGCGTGGTGACGACCCTGCTGTCCTGGGCCAGCGGCGAACATATCAGCCTGGTCCAACTGCTGTGCATCCTGGTCTGCGTGGTGGGGGTGATTCTCTCCAGCATTCACTCGGACCCCAAGCTGCCCCATAGCACGGATGCCAGCCGCTCGATCGTCTATGCCCTGCTGTCGGCCTGCCTGTACGGCACCAGTTTCTGGCTGCAAGGCCGCTACACACTGCCGCAACTGGGCCCGGTCAGCATGCTCTGGTTGGGTTACGTGGTGGGATCGAGCGTATCGCTGCTGATGATGCTCAAGGTCCAGGACGGCTTGAAGCTGCCTCCCCTGAAGAGCTGCGGCACCCTGGCCAGCTCCAGCCTGATGAACCTCGGCGCGTTCTTCGCCTTCTCCTGGGGCGCCATGCACGGCTCGGTATCGGTAGTAACGGTGATCAGCACCTTGTCCGGCGGTATCGCTGCGGTGCTCAGCTACCTGTTCTTCAAGGAACGCCTGTCGAGGGTGCAGGTGATGGGCGTGGCACTGGTACTTCTGGGTGCACTGGCTCTGCATCTGAAGGGCTGAGCCGGTGGAGGTGGAATCGAGGTTTCCATCAGGTTAAATCCAGGACTGGCTGTTGCCACAGGCCATGACAGGACAGTTCGCCAGCCACAAAAAAGCCGCCCCGAAGGGCGGCTTTTTCATGGCAGGTCGAGGCTTACAGCTTCGGACCGGCAGCCTTGATGGCATCGCTCACTTCGAACTTCTTGAAGTTCTCGATGAACAGGCCAGCCAGGCCCTTGGCAGCTTCGTCGTAGGCAGCCTTGTCAGCCCAGGTGTTGCGTGGGTTGAGCAGCTCGGTCTCGACGCCCGGAACGGCCTTCGGCACGTCCAGGTTGATGATGTCCAGGTGCTCGGTCTCGGCACCGACCAGCGCGCCGCTCTGGATCGCGGCGATCACGCCACGGGTGGTCGGGATGCTGAAGCGCTTGCCAACGCCGTAGCCACCGCCGGTCCAGCCAGTGTTGACCAGGTAGACCTTGGAACCGAACGACTTGATGCGCTTGATCAGCAGCTCGGCATAAACGCCGGCCGGACGCGGGAAGAACGGTGCGCCGAAGCAGGTGGAGAAGGTCGACTTGATGCCGCCGCCAGAGCCCATTTCGGTGGAGCCGACCAGCGCGGTGTAGCCGGACAGGAAGTGGTAGGCCGCCTGCTCGTTGTTCAGGATCGACACTGGAGGCAGTACGCCGGTCAGGTCGCAGGTCAGGAAGATGACCGCGTTCGGCTCGCCGCCCAGGTTGTTCTCGGAGACCTTCTCGACGTGCTCCAGCGGGTAGGCGGCACGGCTGTTCTGGGTCAGGCTGCCATCGGCGTAGTCGGCATGCTTGTTGGCGTCCAGGACGACGTTTTCCAGCACTGCACCATGCTTGATGGCTTTCCAGATCACCGGCTCGTTCTTCTCGGACAGGTCGATGCACTTGGCGTAGCAGCCGCCTTCGATGTTGAAGACAACGCCCTCGCCCCAGCCGTGCTCGTCGTCACCGATCAGGTAACGGCTTTCGTCGGCCGACAGGGTGGTCTTGCCAGTACCGGACAGGCCGAAGAACAGGGTCACGTCGCCGTCTTCGCCAATGTTGGCAGCGCAGTGCATCGGCAGCACGTCGGCAGCCGGTAGCAGGAAGTTCTGCACCGAGAACATGGCCTTCTTCATTTCACCGGCGTAGCGCATGCCGGCGATCAGCACCTTCTTCTGGGCGAAGTTGAGGATGACGCAGCCATCGGAGTTGGTGCCGTCACGCTCTGGCACGCACTCGAAGTTAGCAACGTTGAGGATCTGCCACTCACCGCGATCGGCCGGGTTGTACTGGGCCGGGTTGATGAACAGGCAACGACCGAACAGGTTCTGCCATGCAGTCTGGGTGGTCATTTTCACCGGCAGGTAGTGCTCGGCGGCAGCCCCTACGTGAACGTGGGAAACGAAGTGTTCCTGAGCGTTGTTGAACGCCTCGACGCGAGCCCACAGGGCATCGAACTTGTCGGCCGGGAACTTGCGGTTGATCGGGCCCCAGCCAATCTGGTCCTGGGTGGAAGGTTCTTCGACGATGAAACGGTCAGCTGGCGAACGGCCGGTGCGATGACCAGTCTTGACCACCAGCGCGCCGGTATCGGCCAGCTCGCCTTCACCGCGGGACAGCGCTTCTTTTACCAGCTCATCGACGCTCAGGTCGGCGTACACGGTGTTTTTGGCTTGCGTCATGAGGTTCCCCGTCGGCCAATGGCCGAGTGCTCCAAACGTTTTGTAGTAGAAACTCGCGCACTACTACCGCGAAAAAAGTGCGCCGGATTATGCCAGAAAAGCCCAAAAATAGTAGGGTCCTCCCGTCAGCACGGCGTAATTCCGGCGTTCCCCAGGTGATTTACCTGAGCTGAAACGTTTTAGTGACGAGTATCTGACGGTGACTCGACGCCTGCCCCAGCGAACAATTGCGCAATATCAGCAGCATCGAACAGATAACGCTCGTTGCAGAACTGGCAATCGATCTCGATGCTGCCGCCATGCTCCACCACCAGCTTCTGGGCATCCTCCAGCCCCAGGCTGACCAGGGCATTACCCGAGCGCTCCCGCGAGCAGCTGCAGCGAAACCGCAGGGGCTGCACGTCGAACAGGCGCACGGCCTCCTCGTGGTACAGGCGGTGGAGCACGGTTTCGTTGTCCAGGCTCAACAGCTCATCGGCGGTCAAGGTGCTGGCCAGTGCCGTGAGGTGCTGCCAATTGGCTTCGCGCTCTTCAGGGTCACGCAGGCGATCGGCCGGCAGCTGCTGCAGGAGCAGGCCCCGGGCATTGCGACCGTCGGCGTACAACCAGAACCGAGTACCGGTTTGCTGGGACATGACGAAGTAGTTGGTGAAGCATTCCGCCAGGGTGGCCCCATCCAGGTCGACGATCCCCTGGTAGCGCTGGCCTTGCGTCGGGTCCACGGTCAATGCCAGGACACCATTGGGCATCAGGTCGGCCAGTGTCGCGTCCGGGGCGATCTGCGCCGCGTCATAACGAGCCAGGCCGCGGATCTCACGCTCGCTGGAGCACTCGATCATCAGCAGGGGTACCGGACCTTCGGAACGGGCCTGGAGAATCAGCAAGCCGTCGAACTTCAAGGTGCCGACCAGCAACGATGCCGCCGCCATCAGCTCGCCCAACAGTTGCGCCACCGGCTCGGGATAGGGGTGTTTGGCGAGGACTTCAGCGTAACTGCGCTCCAGCGCCACCAGTTCGCCACGGGCATCGCTCTCATCAAAGATGAAGCGTTGGGTGAAGTCGGTATCCGGCAAATCAGTCATAGGTCTGGGTATCTGAATGGTGACAAAAAGGTTACAAGCACCGAAAATTGCATTTTTGCGCACCATTACGGTGCAGTTTTTGCGGTGATTGGAGATATTTTATGAACAATCCGGGTTTGTTCCAAGCAAGGTGGAACCTCGGCAAGCTGGTCCTGTGCAATCTACTCCCTTTGGCCCTGCTGGGTTTCTGGTTATGGCCCACCGGGCAGATGCTCTGTGTAATGTTCGACGAATGGCTGTTCCGCCTCCTCAATACTCCCCTTGCCACCCACTCCACCTGGCTGCACATCTGGGCCGTGGCCAGCCTGCGTCCGTTCGACGTGGTCGTCGGCCTGATCATGCTCGGCCTGCTGATTCGCGGTGACTGGGTATTCAAGGCCGTGGACGTGCGCCGTGCGTTCTTCGGCTTCCTGTCGATCCTGATTCTCATGGTGGTGATTCGCGCGCTGTTTTCCAAGTTGGTGGCAGCCATGAACTGGCAGCACAACAGCCCATCCATGGTGCTGGAGGGAGCCGTGCACATGAGCGACTACTTCCCGACCTGGGAAAAGACCTGGGAACTCAAGGACCGCTCCAGCCAGAGTTTCCCGGGTGACCACGCCTCGGTGTTGTTGATCTGGGGCCTGTTCATGGGAGTCTTCAGCCGCAGCATCACCCAGTTCCTGGTGGTCTGGGGCTTGACCCTGCTGTTCATGCTGCCGCGCCTGGTAGCGGGTGCCCATTGGGGCCAGGACGACTACATCGGGGGCGTCTTGCTCGCCGTACTGGCACTGGGCTGGGGCTACTACACCCCGTATGCGGCGCGGATGTCGAACGTCCTGCTGCGCCTGACCCAACCATTGTTCAACCTGCTGAACCGGATACCGCTGCTGTCGAGCATGAGCGTGGTCCGCGCCAGCAGCCTGCTGCGCTGAGCAGGCCGAACGGGTAACGGCCGCAGAGGACAGCGCGGGCAAGCGGCCGCGCCATGCATCAGTCGTGAGCGCTGCCGTGGAACTTGAACAAGTCCCGGCGCTGTTTCTTGGTTGGCTTGCCATCGGTACTCACACCCAAGGCGCCCGCCTTGCGCTGGGCCGCGGCCGTTTCGCGCTTGGCGATACTGGCCTCGGTCTCGGCATAGAGCGCCTGCGCCTCGGGTGCTCCGCGACGCACGATGGACAAGGCCAGGACTTGTACCGTGCGTTCGTCGAAGCCGGTACGAATCTCGTACTCATCACCGATACGCGGCTCCTTGCCCGGTTTGCAACGCTCGCCACGGTGATGCACCTTGCCACTCTCGATGGCCGCCTTGGCCAAGGCACGGGTCTTGTAGAAGCGTGCTGCCCAGAGCCATTTGTCCAGACGGACCTTATCCTCTTCTTGCTGTTCCTGCTTGTGTGCCACTGGAGTTCCTCTTGGTGAAAAAAATCGCAACGGTACAGCCCGAACGAGGGCTCTCATAAACCTTGCCGCTCACCTAAAATACCTCAGGTTGCCCCTTGGGAACCGGCACCGAGATAACGGTCGCCATTTACCGCCGATTCTGCGTGAATACCGCGAACTCGGCCGATGGCACCGGCTCGGCGCCCGAGGACATGCTGCACGACTGTCACAATCTATGCGGAGTCGGCAGCTAAAGTCATCGCCGAAGATGCCCGCCAGCGCTATCGAGCCGGGCGCTCCCGGCAAGCATGGATTCATCCGGCGCAGTATCGGTACTGCGCCGGAGCTGTTTCAGAACCCTGGCCCAGGTTGCGACCTGGGCCAGTACCGGCCAACTATGGACGTTCCTTATTGAAGACCTTTGACCATTTGACCGTTGTCGGCCTGCGCGAGTGGGTGGCGCTTCCCGATCTGGGAGTCGCCGGACTGCGCGCCAAGATCGACACCGGGGCCAGCACCTCAAGCCTGCATGCCACTGAAATCGAGCCATTCGAGCGCGATGGTGAACAGTGGGTCCGCTTCAATGCCCACCTGGGCAGCGTGGTGCAATTGCGCCATCGACGTTGCGAGGCACCGCTGGTGGCGATGAAGACCATCAAGAGTTCCAACGGCCAGGCCCAGGTCCGCTATGTGATCAGCACCACCCTGGCCCTGGGCGATCACGTATGGCGAGTGGAGTTCACCCTCGCCTGCCGCAAGGCCATGCGCTACCGCCTGCTGCTGGGCTCCAAGGCCCTGATCGACGGCCAACTGGTGGTCAATCCGGGCAACAAATACGTACAAGACAAACCGGTGTTCCCGGTATCCACTACCTCTGCCACAGGTGCTGCATGAAGATCGCTGTGCTGTCGCGTAACCCGCGTCTGTATTCCACTCGCCGCCTGGTCGAAGCCGGCACCGAGCGCGGCCATGAAATGGTAGTGGTCGACACCCTGCGCGCCTACATGAACATCGCCAGCCACAAGCCGCAAATCCACTATCGCGGCAAGCCCCTGGAGGGCTTCGACGCAGTGATCCCGCGGATCGGCGCCTCGGTGACCTTCTATGGCTGCGCGGTCCTGCGCCAGTTCGAGATGATGGGGGTGTTTCCCCTCAACGAGTCGGTGGCCATCGCCCGCTCCCGGGACAAGCTGCGCTCGCTGCAACTGCTGTCGCGGCGTGGCATCGGCCTGCCCGTGACCGGCTTCGCCCACTCCCCGGACGACATTCCCGACCTGATCGAGATGGTCAACGGCGCGCCACTGGTGATCAAGGTGCTGGAAGGCACCCAGGGCATCGGCGTGGTGCTGTGCGAAACCGCCACTGCGGCGGAGTCGGTGATCGAGGCGTTCATGGGCCTGAAGCAGAACATCATGGTCCAGGAGTACATCAAGGAAGCCGGTGGAGCCGACATCCGCTGCTTCGTGGTAGGCGACAAGGTAATCGCCGCGATGAAACGCCAGGCCAAGCCGGGCGAGTTCCGTTCCAACCTCCATCGCGGTGGCAGCGCCAGCCTGATCAAGATCACCCCGGAAGAACGCATGACCGCACTGCGGGCGGCCAAGGTCATGGGCCTAAGCGTGGCCGGGGTGGATATCCTGCGCTCCAATCACGGGCCGCTGGTGATGGAGGTCAACTCCTCCCCAGGCCTGGAAGGCATCGAGACCACCACGGGCAAGAACGTGGCGGGGATCATCATCGAGCACATCGAGAAGAACGGCGGGCCGAACATGACCCGCACCAAGGGCAAAGGCTAAAGACAACTACAAGCGGCGAGCTTCAAGCGGCAAGGTAAGAGCTTGCCGCTTGAAACTGGTCGCTGCTGCTAATCCGCATCACGTGGCAGCAGCAGGCCCAGCGGCAGCCTTACCCGCGCTTCCAACCCGCCGTCCGGGCGGTTGCGCAGCTCGACGTTACCGCCATGCATGGCGGCGATTCGCTTGACGATAGCCAGCCCCAGGCCCGTGCCCTTGCCACCCCGGGCACGGTCGCCACGGGTGAAGGGGTTGAAGATCGCCTCCAACTCCGAAGGGTCGATCCCCGCGCCACGGTCCATCACGCTCAGCACCACATAGGGCGCGCTGACGTCGCCCGACAAGTGGGCGGCGACTTCCACGTCCGTCCCGGCATGGTTCAGGGCGTTGCCGATCAGGTTGTTGAGCAGGCGCTTCATCGATACCCGACGCAGGGGGAACGGCTGGATCGGCTCCAGTCGCAGGCGCACTCGCTCCTGGCTCTGGTTGTAGGGCGCCGCCACTTCCCGCACCAGCTCGTTCAGGTCCACCTCTTCCACCGACTCGTCGCGGCCATCGCGGATGAACGCCAGGAACTGGTCGAGGATGGCGTCCATGTCCTCGATGTCGCGCACCATGTCATCGGTCAGTTCGGTGTGATCGCCCATCAGTTCCAATGACAGGCGCAAGCGGGTCAATGGCGTGCGCAAGTCGTGGGAGACCCCGGCCAGCATCAGCTCGCGCTCGCGACCGGCCTGCTCCACATCCTCGGCCATCTGGTTGAAGGCGCGATACACCTCGGTCATCTCGCTCGGGGTGTCGCTGATGGGCAAGCGCACGCTACGCCCCTGGCCCAGTTGCCGGGCGGCGTAGACCAGGCGCTTGAGCGGCTGATTGAGCTGGCTGACGAAGATCCACGCCGATGCGGTGGACAGCAGGCCGATGGCCAGGAACCAGCCCAGCACGCTCCAGATCTTCTGGCCGCGCAACGGGTGTGGGTACAGCGGCACCTTGAGCCAGCCATCGCCCAGGCTCGGTGCCCGGACCCAGAGTGCCGGCGGAGCGTGCATGCGTAGCCGTACCTCGGTGTCGGCCCCCAGCTCCGCCTGCATCTGCCGCTGGTAGATCTCACTGTACGGCCAATGCTGTTCACCGGCCGGCACGCCGCTGCCGATCACCTTGATCAGGCCAGCGGCTTCAGCGATCTGGTCGCGGTTGGATTCATCCGCGGCCCAGTAGGCACGCAAGGTCAGGGCCACGCCATGGCTGTACTGCCGGTCCACCAGCACGTCCTCGTTCATCAGCAGATAAACCAGAGTCAATGCCTTGGAGAACAGCACCACGATCAGCACCAGCCACAGGGTGCGGGAGAAGAAACTCTGGGGGAACCACAGCGGAGTTTTCATGACAGCCAATACACACTTTGCAGGAGCGAGTCGCGCTCGCAGCGTTGCGGAATGCGAACGCCCGGACCAGGGCCCGGGCGCTCGCTCCTACAAATCACCGATCACTTGGTCGCTGTGCCATCCGGCACGAACACATAACCCACGCCCCAGACGGTCTGGATATAACGTGGCTTGGAAGGATCGGGCTCGATCATCCGGCGCAGGCGGGAGATCTGCACGTCGATGGAGCGCTCCAGGGCGTCCCACTCGCGGCCACGGGCCAGGTTCATCAGCTTGTCGCGGGTCAGCGGCTGGCGGGCATTCATCACCAGCGCCTTGAGTACCGCGAACTCACCGGTGGTGAGCATGTGCACCTCGTCGCCGCGCTTGAGCTCACGGGTAGCCAGGGACAGCTCGTAATCACCGAAGGTCACGCTTTCGTCTTCGCTGCCGGGGGCACCGGGGACAGGGGCCGACTGGCGACGCAGCACGGCCTTGACCCGGGCCATCAGCTCGTCGGGGTTGAACGGCTTGGCCAGGTAGTCGTCGGCGCCCAGTTCCAGGCCCTTGATACGGCTCAGCTCGTCGCCCTTGGCGGTCAGCATGATGATCGGGATCTGGTTGTTCGCGCCGCGCAGGCGGCGGCAGGCGGTGAGGCCATCCTCGCCAGGCAACATCAGGTCCAGGACGACCAGGTTGAACACTTCGCGACCCAGCAGGCGGTCCATTTGCTCGGTGTTCGGGACTGCGCGGGCACGGTAGCCCTTGCTGACGAAGAAACGCTCCAGCAGGCTGCTCAACCCTGGGTCATCGTCAACAATAAGAATTTTTTCGCCTTCAGCAGTTTGTGCAGTGCTGCTCATTGGATGCTCCTCTAATCTCGGTGCGCATTATGGCGTAGCTGCCGTTATACGCACCGTGTGCATTGTTAGCAGATTTTTCCTCTATCGCCAGCAAACCCGCTGTCGGCCTGAGGTCGGCGATCGTCCCGCAGGTGGGTATAATGCGCCGCCTTTTGTGTTGGGCAGTCTCTGATCGGTACCCTGCGTCGGCTTGTTTATTTGCCCCGGCCGGCAGTATTTCCACGATTACAGGGGTCAACAGGCAGCCTTTTGATCCAGGTGGCGGCGCGAACCAAGCCGCTCAACCAGACTCGCCGGGTCTTTTTTCGTTCCCGCGAGCCTGCTTTCACATATTTGTCAGGTGGTTTTATGGACAGCATCAACAGCCGCATTGCCGAGGAACTCGGTGTACGCCCACAACAGGTCGAAGCGGCCGTAGCCCTATTGGATGAAGGCTCCACCGTGCCCTTCATCGCCCGTTACCGTAAAGAAGTCACCGGCAGCCTCGATGACACCCAACTGCGTCATCTGGAAGAGCGCCTGCGCTACCTGCGCGAGCTGGACGATCGCCGCACCAGCATCCTGGCCAGCATCGAGGAGCAGGGCAAACTGACTCCGGAACTGGCCCGCGAGATCAAGCTGGCCGACACCAAGACCCGCCTCGAAGACCTCTACCTGCCGTACAAGCAAAAACGCCGCACCAAGGGCCAGATCGCCCTGGAAGCCGGCCTGGGCGAACTGGCCGACGGCCTGTTCAACGACCCGAGCCTGACTCCGGAAGCCGAAGCCGCGCGCTTCGTCGATGGGGAAAAAGGCGTGGCCGACATCAAGGCCGCCCTGGAAGGCGCCAAGTACATCCTCATGGAGCGCTTTGCCGAAGACGCCAGCCTGCTGGACAAGCTGCGCACCTTCCTCAAGCAGGAAGCCACCCTCAGCGCCCGCGTGGTGGCTGGCAAGGAAGAAGAAGGCGCGAAGTTCCGCGACTACTTCGAACATGACGAACCGCTCAAGAGCATGCCGTCGCACCGCGCCCTGGCGATCTTCCGCGGGCGCAACGAAGGCATCCTCAGCTCCGCGCTGAAGGTCGGCGACGAGCTACCAGGCACCATGCACCCCTGCGAAGGCATGATCGGCCAGCATGTGGGCATCCAGAACCAGAACCGCCCGGCCGACAAGTGGCTCGGCGAAGTGGTGCGCTGGACCTGGAAGGTCAAGCTCTACACCCACCTGGAGACCGACCTCTTGGGCGAGCTGCGCGACGGCGCCGAGACCGAGGCGATCAACGTCTTCGCCCACAACCTGCACGACTTGCTGCTGGCCGCCCCGGCCGGCCCGCGCGCCACCCTGGGCCTGGACCCGGGCCTGCGCACCGGCTGCAAGGTGGCGGTAGTGGATGCCACCGGCAAGCTGCTGGACCACGCCACCGTCTACCCCCACGTACCGCACAACAAGTGGGACCAGACCATCGCCACCCTTGCCGCCCTGTGCGCCAAGCACTCGGTGGACCTGATCGCCATCGGCAACGGCACCGCCAGCCGCGAGACCGACAAGCTGGCCGCCGACCTGATCAAGAAATACCCAGCCATGCGCATGACCAAGGTCATGGTCTCCGAAGCTGGCGCCTCGGTGTACTCGGCCTCGGAGCTGGCGGCCAAGGAGTTCCCGGACCTGGACGTGTCGATCCGTGGCGCGGTGTCCATCGCCCGTCGCCTGCAGGACCCGCTGGCCGAACTGGTGAAGATCGATCCGAAGTCCATCGGTGTCGGCCAGTACCAGCACGACGTGTCGCAGCTGAAACTGGCCCGTGGCCTGGACGCGGTAGTGGAAGACTGCGTGAACGCCGTGGGCGTCGACGTCAACACTGCCTCCGTGGCCCTGCTGGCACGCATCTCCGGTCTCAACGCGACCCTGGCGCAGAACATCGTCAACCACCGCGACGAACACGGGGCCTTCAAGACCCGCGCCGCCCTGAAGAAAGTCGCCCGCCTGGGTGAGAAGACCTTCGAACAGGCCGCCGGCTTCCTGCGCGTGATGAACGGCGACAACCCGCTGGACGCCTCCGCGGTGCACCCGGAAGCCTATCCGCTGGTGCAGCGCATCGCCGCCGATACCGCTCGCGACATCCGCTCGCTGATCGGCGACAGCGGTTTCCTCAAGCGCCTCGATCCATCGAAGTTCACCGACGAGACCTTCGGCCTGCCCACCGTCACCGATATCCTCCTGGAACTGGACAAGCCCGGCCGCGACCCGCGTCCCGAGTTCAAGACCGCCGAGTTCCAGGAAGGCGTCGAAGACCTCAAGGACCTGCAACTGGGGATGATCCTCGAAGGCGTGGTGACCAACGTCACCAACTTCGGTGCCTTCGTCGACATCGGCGTGCACCAGGATGGCCTGGTGCACATCTCGGCGCTGTCGGAGAAGTTCATCAAGGACCCGCGTGAAGCGGTGAAGGCCGGCGACGTGGTCAAGGTCAAGGTCATGGAAGTGGACATCCCACGCAAGCGCGTGGGCCTGTCGATGCGCATGAGCGACACCCCGGGCGAGAAAATCGATGGCGCTCGCGGCGCTCGTCCGGGGGCGGCACCACGCGCCTCCCAGGGCAATGCCCCGCGCAAGGAAACCACCGCTGCGGCGCCGACCAACAACGCCATGGCCTCGCTGTTCGCCAACGCCAAGCAGTTGAAGAAGCGCTGATGGAGATTCCAGCCGGCCTGACCGAGAGCGCCTTCAGCCAACTGCTCGGCTGCCGCCTGCAACGCCTGGAGGTGGGCGAGGCGGACGTGGCCCTGGAGCTGACCCCGCCATTGCGCAATCGCGGGCAGAAGCTCCACGGCGGGGCGATCTTCAGCCTGGTGGACATTGCCATGGGCCTGGCCTGTTCCAGCACCCATGGCTTCGACCAGCAGAGCGCCACCATCGAGTGCAAGATCAACTACATCCGCGCCGTGGCCGAGGGCGAGGTGTTGTGCCGGGCCAAGGTGATCCACCCCGGCCGCCGCACCCTGGTGGTCGAGGCGGATGTGATCCAGGGCGATAAACTGGTCGCAAAAGCACAAGGCACCTTCGCAGTCCTGTAGCTGCCTGTCATCGAATTGGGTTAATTTCGGCGCTGCGAAAGCGGCGTCGGAGTTTCTTGCCCGCGCTAAAGCCAGATTCAGGGATGAAGGATTGGCGTTTTCAAGCGAGTCGGCTTGACTCAAAAACCAGGCGAAAACGCCAGTTTTAACTTCACCCTTGTAGACCGTCCTGCCCACCCCCATATTGGGGCGACTGACGCGTGAAGGAATCCAACTTGAGCGAACTTCTCAACCGCCGCCTGGCCCTGCTCGGCGAGCGCGCTAACCTCTCCCTGCTCGAGCAGTGCCTGCACGGCATCGAACGTGAATGCCTGCGGGTCACCGGCGAAGGCCGCCTGGCCCAGACCCCGCACCCGGAAGAACTGGGTTCCGCGCTGACCAACGAACAGATCACCACCGACTACTCCGAGTCGCTGCTGGAGTTCATCACCCCGGCCCTCAAGGACCCGGCGGATACCCTGGCCAGCCTCGACAAGATCCATCGCTTCGCCTACAGCAAGCTCGGCAACGAGTACCTGTGGAGTCCATCGATGCCGTGCCCGTTGCCGGCCGAGCAAGACATCCCGATCGCCTACTACGGCACCTCCAACATCGGCCAGCTCAAGTATGTGTACCGCAAGGGCCTGGCCCTGCGCTACGGCAAGACCATGCAGTGCATCGCCGGGATCCACTACAACTTCTCCCTGCCGGAACAGCTGTGGCCGCTGCTCAAGCAGGCCGAGGGCTTCACCGGCACCGACCGTGACTACCAGTCCGCGGCCTATATCGCACTGATCCGCAACTTCCGCCGCTACAGCTGGTTGCTGATGTACCTGTTCGGCGCCTCCCCGGCCCTGGACGCCGGCTTCCTGCGTGGCCGCTCGCACCAGCTGGAGCAGTTCGACGCCCAGACCCTGTACCTGCCCTACGCCACCAGCCTGCGCATGAGCGACCTGGGCTACCAGAGCAAGGCCCAGGCTGGGCTGACCCCCTGCTACAACGACCTGAACAGCTACACCGACAGCCTGCGCAAGGCGGTGGCCACACCCTATGCCCCCTACGTGGAAGTCGGCACCCACAAGGACGGCGAGTGGGTCCAGCTCAATACCAACATCCTGCAGATCGAAAACGAGTACTACTCCAACATCCGCCCCAAACGCGTGACCTACACCGGCGAACGGCCGATCCAGGCGCTGATGGCCCGCGGCATCCAGTACGTCGAAGTGCGTTGCCTGGACATCAACCCGTTCATGCCCCTGGGCATCGACGTGCAGGAAGCCCGCTTCCTCGACGCCTTCCTGCTGTATTGCGCACTCAACGACAGCCCGCTGTTCGAGAACAACGAGTGCGGCAACGCCACCTCGAACTTCCTCAGCGTGGTCAAGGAAGGCCGGCGCCCTGGCCTGCAGCTGCAACGCCGCGGGCAAGCGGTGGACATGAAGGAGTGGGCCGCCGAGCTGCTGGAGGGCATCGCCCCGCTGGCCGCCCTGCTCGATCAGAGCCATGGCAGCGATGAGCACAGCAAGGCGCTGGACGCCCAGCTGGCCAAGGTCAAGGACTCGTCCCTGACGCCTTCGGCCCAGGTCCTGGCAACCATGACCGAGCGCAAGGAAAGCTTCAGCCAGTTCTCCCTGCGCCAGAGCCTGGCCCACGCCGAGCATTTCCGCAGCCAGGCCCTGGCCAAGGAAGAACAAGCGGCGTTCGAAGAGACGGCGCGCAAGTCCCTGGAACAGCAGGTCGAGCTGGAACAGAACGAAGTGGGCGATTTCGACGTCTTCGTCGGCGCCTACCAGGCCAGCATCCTGGCTATCAGCAACTGATAGACACACCGCGCTGCCTGAGCTTCGCTCCTACACAGCACCATCGCTGTAGGAGCGAGCGGGCAGCGATGCGACTTGCCCGCGCTTCCCCTCTTCAACTCGTTCTCTCTTTCTAAGCTAATTCTAAAACGTTATTTATTTTATAATTCTTAGATCATTTAGGCTCCTCCCACGCCGATCAACGGCCGCCTATGAGGAGCTTCATCGTGAAACTGCATTTCCCCCTTCGCCTCCTGGCGGCCGCCTCCCTGGCCGCAGCGAGTTTCCTTGCCCAGGCGGCCGATCTCACCGTCGCGTACCAGACCACCGTCGACCCGGCCAAGGTCGCCCAGGCCGACGGCAGCTACGAAAAAGCCACCCAGGCCAGCATCAACTGGCGCAAGTTCGACAACGGCGCCGACGTCATTGCCGCCATCGCCTCCGGTGACGTGCAGATCGGCTACCTGGGCTCCAGCCCACTGACCGCCGCCGTCACTCGCAAGGTGCCGGTGGAAACCTTCCTGATCGCCACCCAGATCGGTGCTGCCGAGGCCCTGGTGGCCCGTGACGGCTCCGGGATCAATACGCCCCAGGACCTGGTGGGCAAGAAGATTGCCGTGCCGTTCGTCTCCACCGGCCACTACAGCCTGCTGGCGGCGCTCAAGCACTGGAACATCGACCCGGCCAAGGTCCAGGTACTCAACCTGGCGCCCCCGGCGATCATCGCCGCCTGGAAGCGCGGTGACATCGACGCCACCTACGTCTGGGACCCGGCCCTGGGCGTGGCCAAGGAAAACGGCAAGGTGCTGATCACCTCGGGCGAGCTGGCCAAATCCGGCGCGCCGACCTTCGACGCCTGGATCGTGCGCAAGGATTTCGCCCAGAAGCACCCGGAAATCGTCAGCGCTTTCGCCAAGGTGACCCTGGATGCCTACGCCGACTACCGCAAGGACCCGCAAGCCTGGCTGGCCAACCCGGGCAACGTCGACAAGCTGGTAAAGCTCTCCGGAGCCAAGGCCGGCGACATTCCCCTGCTGCTGCAAGGCAACGTCTACCCGCTGGCCGCCGACCAGGTCGCCAGCCTCGGCGCGCCGACCACCAAGGCCATCACCGACACCGCGGTATTCCTCAAGGAACAAGGCAAGGTCGAAGCCGTGCTGCCCGACTACGCCCCCTACGTCAGCGCCCGGTTCATCAGTAACTGAGGCTGCGGGTTCGCAAAGGAGACAGCTGTCATGGCTTTGCTACAACTGGAGCGCATCAGCGCACAGTACCCCGGCGCCGCCGAACCGGTGCTGGCCGATATCTCCCTGACCCTGGGGCCACAGCAACTGCTGGTCGCCCTGGGCCCCTCCGGCAGCGGCAAGACTTCGCTGCTCAACCTGATCGCCGGTTTCGTCGCACCCAGCGCCGGGCGCATCAGCCTCGATGGCGTGCCGGTGCAAGGCCCTGGCGCCGAGCGCGGCGTGGTGTTCCAGGACGATGCCCTGCTGCCCTGGCAGGACGTGCTGGCCAACGTCGCCTTCGGCCTGGAGCTGGCTGGTGTGGCCCGCGACAAGCGCGAAGCCCGGGCCCGGGAGATGCTCGCCCTGGTGGACCTGGCCGGTTTCGACAAACGCCGCATCTGGCAGCTCTCCGGGGGCCAGAAGCAACGTGTCGGCCTGGCCCGTGCCCTGGCCGCCGATCCACGGCTGCTGCTGATGGACGAGCCTTTCGGTGCCCTGGACGCCTTCACGCGCGAGCAGATGCAGGAGCTGTTGCTGCAAGTCTGGCGACGCACCGCCAAGCCGGTGTTCCTGATCACCCACGACATCGAGGAAGCGGTGTTTTTGGCCACCGACCTGATTCTCCTGGCGCCCAATCCGGGCCAGATCGTCGAGCGCCTGCACCTGGACTTCGGCCAGCGGTATGCCGCCGGCGAGTCGGCCCGGGCGATCAAGTCCGATCCACGCTTCATCGAAACCCGCGAGCACGTGCTGGCGCGGGTGTTCTCCCAACGCAGCAGCCCGCAGCAGGAGCGCCCATGAGCAGCTACGAGATTCCCGCCACCGCCAGCCACGAGGCCCACTCCAGGCCGTTGCCGGCGCGGCGCACCCTGAGCACCCGCTGGATCAGCGTGCTGACCCTGGTCGGCCTGCTGGCGCTGTGGTGGGCGGTCACCGCCAGCGGCCTGGTGGAACCGCTGTTCCTGCCCTCGCCTGGGGCCGTGGTGCAAAAGGGCTGGTTGCTGGCCACCAGCGGCTACATGGACGCCACCTTGTGGCAGCACCTGGCCGCGAGCCTGCAACGCATCGGCCTGGGCCTTAGCCTTGCGGTGCTGACGGCGATCCCGGTGGGCATCGCCATCGGCGCCAACCGCGTCGCCCGGGGCGTGCTCGACCCTTTGATCGAGTTCTACCGGCCGATCCCGCCTTTGGCCTACCTGCCCTTGATCGTGATCTGGTGCGGCATCGGCGAGCTGTCCAAGGTGCTGCTGATCTACCTGGCGATCTTCGCCCCGATCGCCATCGCCACCGCCACCGGCGTGCGCACCGTCGACCCGGCCAAGCTGCGGGCGGCGCAGTCCCTGGGAGCGACCCGGGTCCAGCTGATCCGCCATGTGATCCTGCCCAGCGCCTTGCCGGACATCCTTACCGGAATCCGCATCGGCCTGGGCGTGGGCTGGTCGACCCTGGTGGCCGCCGAACTGATCGCCGCTACCAGCGGCCTGGGGTTCATGGTGCAGTCCGCCGCGCAGTTCCTGGTCACCGATGTGGTGGTGCTGGGGATCCTGGTGATCGCGGTGATCGCCTTCGCCATGGAGATGGGCTTGCGGGCCCTGCAGCGCAAGCTGGTGCCCTGGCACGGTCAGAGCCACTGAGCAGCCTTGAACGAAGCCAGCAACATTCAGATCGATACCGATAAAACCGAATCCGACCACGCCGACCGTTCGGCGCCGCACACGAGAGCCAGCATGAGCCTGACCATCACCCCCTTGAGTTCCGCCCTCGGCGCGCAGATCGACGGCATCGATATCAGCCAGCCCCTGGACGACAATCAGCGCGACACCATCGAGCGGGCCCTGCTCGAACATCAGGTGCTGTTCTTTCGCAACCAGCCGATCACCCCGCAGCAGCAGGCGCGTTTTGCCGCCAACTTCGGTGACCTGCACATCCACCCGATCTACCCCAACGTACCGGAACAACCGGAAGTGCTGATCCTCGACACCGCCGAGACCGACGTGCGCGACAACGCCATCTGGCACACCGACGTCACCTTCCTGCCGACCCCGGCACTGGGCGCGGTGCTCAGCGCCAAGCTGCTGCCCAAGTTCGGCGGCGACACCCTGTGGGCCAGCGGCATCGCCGCCTACGAGGCCCTGTCGGAACCCATGAAGAACCTGCTGCAGGGCCTGACCGCCACCCACGAGTTCATCAAGTCGTTCCCCCTGGAGCGCTTCGGCAATACCCCCGAAGACCTGGCACGCTGGGAAGAAACCCGGCGCAAGAACCCACCACTGTCGCACCCGGTGATCCGCACCCATCCGGTGAGCGGGCGCAAGTCGCTGTTCGTCAACGATGGCTTCACCACCCGGATCAACGAACTGTCGGACAGCGAGAGCGAGGCCATTCTCAAGCTACTGTTCGCCCACGCCACCCGCCCGGAGTTCACCATTCGCTGGCGCTGGCAGGAAAACGACGTGGCGTTCTGGGACAACCGCGTGACCCAGCACTACGCGGTGGACGACTACCGTCCACAGCGCCGGGTGATGCAGCGCGCGACCATTCTCGGGGATGCGCCGTTCTTCCGCTGAAACGCGGCGGCGCTGACAGATCCCGGCCCCGCTGAACCACGGGGCCGGGTACGGCTCGCTAGTTGGCGCTGGCGGCCGGTTTCTTCTTGCGGTTGCCGATATGGATGGCCTGGCCATTCACCGACAGCGCCGCCTCATGCAGGGCCTCGGACAGGGTCGGATGGGAGAACACCATCATCCCCAGGTCTTCGGCGCTGGTGCCGAACTCCATGCCGATGGCGCCTTCCTGGACCAGCTCCGCGGCGCCTGGCCCGATCACATGCACGCCCAGCACCCGGTCGGTGCCGGCATCGGCGATCACCTTGACCAGCCCGGCCGTGTCGTTGGCCGCCATGGCCCGGCTGCTGGCGGAGAAGGGGAAGGTGCCGATGTTCAGCTCGACGCCCGCAGCCTTGAGCGCCTGTTCGGTCTGGCCGACCCAGGCGATTTCCGGGTGGGTGTAGATCACCGACGGAATCAGCTCGTAGTTGAGCGGGTGCGAATGCCCGGCAAGGCTTTCGGCGACCATCACACCCTCTTCCGAAGCCTTGTGCGCCAGCATCGGCCCGCGCACCACATCACCAATGGCATACACCCCGGGAACGCTGGTCAGGCACTGGCCGTCGACATGGATGAAACCACGCTCGTCCAGTTGCACCCCGCTGTCGGCGGCCAGCAGGTCGGTGGTCAAGGGGCGCCGGCCAACGGCGACGATCAGCCGGTCGAAGGTCTGCTGCTTGTCCTCGCCAGCCTCGGTCAGGCTGACCTTGACGCTATCGCCCTGCACCTCGCAAGCGGTCACCCGGGCGCCGAGGCGGATATCCAGGCCCTGCTTGCCGAGGATCTTCTGCGCTTCCCTGGCGATCTGTGCATCCACCGCCGGCAGGAAGCTGTCGAGGGCTTCGAGCACCGTCACCTCGGCGCCCAGGCGGGCCCACACTGAACCCAGTTCCAGGCCAATGACCCCGGCGCCGATCACACCGAGGCGCTTGGGCACGCAGGTGAATTCCAGGGCGCCGGTGGAGTCGACGATCACCTCGCCGGTCAGGGGCGCCGCCGGGATGTCGATCGGGCGCGAACCAGGGGCCAGGATGACGTGCTCGGCGCTGATGTGCTGGGTGCTGCCGTCGGCGGCAATGACCTTCACTTGCTTGTTGGCCAGCAGCTTGCCGTGGCCTTCCAGCAGCGTCACGCCATTGGCCTTGAACAGCGAGGCGATGCCGCCATTGAAGTTGCGCACCACGTTGTCCTTGCGCGCCAGCATCGCCGCCACGTCGATCTGCGGGTTGCCGATGCCGATGCCGTGCACCTCGAAGCCGTGACGCGCCTCGTAGTAGTGATGGGAGCTGTCGAGCAGCGCCTTGGAGGGAATGCACCCCACGTTCAGGCAGGTACCACCCAGGGCGGTCTTGCCGTCCTTGCCCTTGTAGCGCTCGATACAAGCCGTCTTGAGTCCCAGTTGCGCAGCCCGGATCGCCGCTACGTAGCCGCCGGGACCGGCGCCAATCACGATCACATCGTAGGTTTCACTCATCGCTTGTCATCCTGTGCACACACAAAATCCACCACGGCGTCCAGGGTCGCCCGGTCCTTGAGAATCTTCAGGTGACCAAGCCCCGAGGTCTGCAAGACTTGCCGATGTGCCAGCTCCCGGGCGAAGGACTGCAAGTCGCCTATCGGAACCTCCTGGTCATGCCGGTCGTGGACCAGCAGCACCGGAATCTCCAGTCGGTGGCCATAGCGGCTGACCGCCAGGCTGCCCATGTCCTTGCGGTAGCGCTGTTCGACCAGGCGCTGCATGCGTTGCCTGGCAGCATCGCCAATCCAGAGAAAGGCCGCGAACCGGCGAACGACGTCTTCGATGTCTGCCGGTGCGGCCAGCAATACCGCTCGCTTGAAATCCTTGCCGGCCTCGGTGCTCAAGGCATAGCCGACACCCGCTGCGCCCAGGGAATGCCCGACCACCGTATCGAAGGGGCCCAACCGCTGCTGGACCTGCTCGAGCATGCTGACGAAAGTCGGCAGCGATGCCTGGCGGCCGCCACTGTAGCCATGGCCGATGCAATCGAAGGACAGCACCTCGCACCCCCGCTCCAGCAGCAACGGAACCAGGTGCTGCCATTGGCTGCTGGCGCCACCCCAACCATGGACCAGCACCACTCGCCGCCGGGGTTGCGGCGCCGCCCAGTGGAAGCAGCGCAAGCGGCCCTCGGCAGTCTCCAGGTCCGTTAGCGTGGCCCCGGCCAGGGCCTGCGGGAAATCTCGGCGCAGCCGCTGTGGGGTCGTGAATATCTTCAGCGCCCGTTGTGCCGCATACCGGGGAAACAGACGCGAGCCGAGCCAGAAACTGCAGCGCAGCGCACCCAGGACCATGTGGTAGATGCCCTTGAAAAGCGCTGGCCCGAGACGGCCACGCCGGTTGCCGGCAGCGCTGGGAATTCGCTCCTGGATCGTCATCTGTTGATTTCTCCTGGGTGCACGTAGCCGGTGTCCGACACCGAGCGCAATGGGCTAGATCATCAAGGGCGTCGCTATCCAGCGCGAACCCGGTACAGGCAATTTGCGTGGTCGCCCGCACCAATGCTCGATCAGCGCCCGGGAATGGGCCAGGCCAGCCTGCAATGCCGCCTCATGGGAGGGGTAGTCGTTGCCGTAGGGTGGGCAAACGAAATGCAACGAAAAACTCGGGTGCTGGCCATGCCCAACCAACCGCCCGACATAGCTGAACTTGGGTTCCGAACGCTGCTGGCAGAAGTCCGGCGGCACCGGCTCCTTGATGACCATCACGTAGATGTCATGGTCGTACTGGGTTTCCTGGTACCAATGATCGGGATAATCCATATTCCACCTCCTTGTTGCCCTTATTGAACCTGCCAGGCATCCGGAACCTGGAACAGGGCAGCCAGCCCGAGAACTGTAGATCCCGAGACTTGCTGCCTGAAAACATATATCTGGGTTTTGCAAATACAACTTTCAGCATCACGCGCAGCCGAAAACTCAGAAACCCCTTAAACATTCGACCTCGATCGATTAGCTTTAAAAGTATCTAAAACTCCAAAAAACAGAGCAAATAAAACAACCCAGAACTCGTCTCGGCCGCAAACTTAGTACAGCCACGACAACAAGTATTTATATTGTTAAGTCTGCCACCTGCTTGTATATTTTACTAATGCATGAATGGACACTTACCGGGAGAAAATGGACATGGCGACACTCACCCTCGTCGCACTCGAAGGCGCCATGGGGTCGAGCCTGGCAATCACACTGGATGTGTTGCGCACGGCCAACCAGGTCGCCGAAGCCATGGGTCGTCCAACCATTACCTGGCAGATTGTCGGCAGCGCCGAGTCAGTTCGCATGAGAAATGGCATGCACCTGCAGGCCGTACCGCTGGAACAGGCCAAAGCCCTGGAAAGCAGCATGCTGGTGGTGCCCGGGCTAGGCCTTGAGAACACCGCGGAACTCGATTCGTTCGGACGCCGCCAGGAGCCGCGCCAAAGCGCTCGGTCGCTTCCCGCCGACCTGCGCAACCGACTCGGACACGGCGATATCCGCAAACTGGTCAAGCTGGTGCAGGAATTCCAGCGCCAGGGAAAACCGCTCGCCGCCTCCTGCTCTGCGGTTTTCGTGTTGGCCGAGGCGGGTATCCTGCAAGAGCGGATAGTGACCACGCATTGGCAACTATATGAGGCCTTCGAACAGAACTATCCCGACACCACGCTCGATACCAAGCGCATGCTCGTACATGATGGAAACATAATAACTTCCGGCGCCGGAATGTCGCAGATGGATCTCATGCTTTATATAGTGCGCGACTGCATGGGCAACCAGATTGCCGAATCCATCATGCGCTACTTACTTATAGACGACCGTCCGGCGCAATATCACTACATGGCCTTGTCCAACTTGCAGACAGACAACCGTGAAGTATTGATGCTGGAGAAGTTCATCGAGGATTGCCTCCCGGAAGTTCCATCCCTCAAGGCCATTGCCGAACACCTGGCCATCACCGAAAAAACCCTGTCCCGCAGGATTCGCAATGCCACGGGAAAATCGCCCATGGCGTTCATCCAGAAAGTTCGCCTGCAGCATGTCCAGAGCCTGTTGGAAACCACCCATATGAGCATCGAGGACATTGCATTCAAGGTCGGATACTCCGACTCCACGGCCCTACGCCGGTTGATGTGGAAAAACATGGGCTGTACCCCCAGCCAGTTGCGCAAGGCGCGGGCCGGGTCGCCGATCACCTGACCCCTCCCGCTCATGCGGCGTCACCGGCGCGGGCAGTACTGGACGCAGGCCCCCGGCACAGCGGCACCAGCAGCAGCGCCACCACGAACATCATCGCCATCAGGCGAAACACATCGCCAAATGCCAGGGTCAGCGCCTCGCGCCCCACCAACCGGCCGAAAAGCCCCTGGGCCATCAGCAACGCCTGGCTGGAATCCGTGACTTGCGCACCGATTTTCGATGCCAATTGCCCCATCACTTCCTGGGCCGTCACCGCCTTGTTGCCCAGGGACTCGGAAAGATGCAGGACCTGGGCCCTGGCATCGTCCTGCAGCCAAGTGTTGACGGTAGCGATACCAATCGCCCCACCCAGGTTGCGCATCAGGTTGAACAGCCCGGAAGCCTGGCGCAACTGCGCACCCTGGAATGACCCCAAGGCCATGTTGACGCTGGGCACGATGCACAGCATCAGGAACAGCCCGCGCGCGACCTGGGGCACCAGCAACTCATCGAATCCCCAGTTCGAGGTGATCCTCGAGGTCAACCACAGGCTCAGGGCCAAGCCAAGAAACCCCACCGAGAGGATCAGGCGCAAATCGACCTTCTCCGACGCCCGGGCGGCGACGATGGTACTGACCAACTGCCCGATGCCCACCACGAATACCGTGGTGCCGATCTCCAGGCTGTCGAAGCCGCGTACCCGCCCGAGGAACACCGGCACCAGGTAAGTCGAGGAGTACAGGCCGAAGCCGATCACCAGGTTGAGCAGGCAGGCGATGGCAAAGGTCCGGTCCCGGAACGGCCGCAACGAGACGACCGGGTTGCTCGAATACAGCGAACGCTCGATGAACAAACCGAAGGACACCAGGGCAACCCAGGCGGCAATAACGATCCCGGTATCACCGAACCAGTCCTTGCGCGGCCCCTCCTCTAGTACGTATTCGAAGCACCCCAGGGCCAGGGCCATGGCCGTGAAATGCAGCCAGTCGATACGACGCAGCAGGGACGGCTCGGGACGGTCCACATCGATCAGCAACGCCGCACCGATACAGATCAAAAGCCCCGGCAACACATTGATGAAGAAGATCCAGCGCCAGTCCAGGTAATAGGTCACCAGCCCACCCACCGTGGGGCCCAGGGTCGGTGCCAGGACCGCGGTCATGCCGAGGATGGCCGGCACCAGCGCCCGCTGCTTGCCCTCGAACAGCACGAACCCCACGGCGAATACCGTGGGCACCATGGCGCCGCCGGTAAAGCCTTGCAGTGCCCGCAGCACGATCATCGACTCGATGTTCCAGGCCATGCCACAACCGACGCTGAACAAGGTGAAGAGCGCCGCGCTGGCACAGAACAGCCAGCGAGTGGAGAGCGCCTGGGCGAGAAAGGCGGAGAACGGAATCATGATCAGCTCGGCGATCAGATAGGCCGTCTGGACCCAGCTCACTTCATCGGGGCCGGCACTGAGCCCGGCCTGTACGTCATTGAGCGAGGCCGCCACGATCTGGATGTCGATCAGCGCCATGAACATGCCGAAAGCCATGACCGTGAAGGTCAGGAACTTGCGACGGGTGGAGTGCGGACGGGCCTGCGGGCCCCTGTCAGGGAGAGCGGATGCGCTGGTCGTCATGTGGATATCTCGCTATGGCATTGCAACCATCATGTGAATATTATGATCGTAATTTAAATCCCCGCGGAGTTTCAACATGGAGCAAAGCACCCAGGCCCAGAACGCCATTCTGCAAGCCGCCCAAGCGACGCAGACGCCGCGCAAACGCTCGAGGCGCCCCCTGGTCGCCGGGGCCATCGCCCTCAGCCTGGTGGCCGTTGGCGCAGGTTGGGTACTGACAGCGCCATCGAGCGAATCCACGGACGACGCCTATGTCGCCGCCGACGCGACGTCCGTCGCTCCACGCATCCATGGCCTGGTCACCGCGGTGCTGGTCAAGGATCACCAGAGCGTCAGCGCCGGGCAGCCCCTGGTCCGCATCGACAGCGAGGAATTCGACAGCCGGGTGACCCTGGCCACCGGTGACCTGGCCGATAGCCAGGCCCAGGTCGCCCTGGCCGAAGCAGCGCTGGCGATCCAGGACGCCGAGCAGCGCCTGGCCGGCACCCGGGTGCTGGCGGCCCGTACCTCGATCCGTGCCACCCAGGCCGAGTCCAGGCGCGCCGGAGACGAGCGCAATCGTTTCGACACCCTGGTCACCACCGGCGCCGTGGCCCGCAACGAAGTGGAGAAATACAGCACCCAGGCAATTTCCGCGCAGCAGAACCACGCCCATGCCCAGGCCATGCTGCAAGTGGCGCAGAACGATCTGGCCGTGACCTCGGCCCAGCGCGAGCGCCTGCAGGCGCAGCTACAAATGGCCAAGGCCAAGGTGGTGAGCGCCCAGGCCCGGCTGGAGCTGGCGCGCCAGGACCAGAGCCACACCACGGTCTACGCGCCCATGGACGGCACCGTGGGTAATCGCCAGGTCCAGGTGGGGGACTACGTACAACCCGGTTCACGCCTGCTGACCCTGGTCCCGCTGCACGAGCTCTATGTCCTGGCCAACTTCAAGGAGACCCAGACCCAGCACATGCTTGCGGGCCAGCCAACGCGCATCAAGATCGACGCCCTGCCGGGAGTCAGCATGACCGGCACCGTGGAAAGCCTGGCCCCGGGCTCGGGCTCGACCTTCGCCCTGCTGCCCTTCGAGCCGGGCACCGGCAACTTCACCAAGATCGTCCAGCGGGTGCCGGTGCGCATCCGCTTCGATGCCGACCAGCCTGGCCTGGAACGGCTGCGACCGGGCCTGTCGGTGATCGCCAAGGTCGACCTGGACGCCCCCCAGCGGCGCAACGCAGATGGTGCCCACGCAGAACTCAAGGTCAGCGCCAACAACCAGTGAAGCTCACCCCCACTGCCGGCCGCCATGCTCCAGGCGACCGGCAATGGGCGCCAGGACCATGGCCCTGGCGGCGGTACACACTACTCGGCGGTGGAAGGTTTTTCCCACAGGTTGATCCGCCCTTCCCGGGCGAAATGATCGATTTCCGCCAGCTCTTCCACGCTGAAGCCCAGGTTCTGCAAGGCCCCGACGTTCTCGATGATCTGCTCCGGCCGGCTGGCGCCGATCAGGGCCGAGGTGACCCGCGAATCGCGCAGGGTCCAGGCCAGGGCCAGCTGGGCCAGGCTCTGCCCACGATTCCGGGCGATATCGTTGAGGGCGCGCACATGGGCGATGTTGGTCTCGGACAAGTGAGAGGCCTGCAATGACCCGCCGCCAGGGCGGTTGACCCGCGCATCCTCGGGAATGCCGTCCAGGTACTTGTCGGTGAGCAGCCCCTGGGCCAGCGGGGTGAAGGCGATCACCCCCACGCCGAGCTCCTCGGTGGTCTCCAGCAGGTCCCTTTCCACCCAGCGATTGAGCATGTTGTAGGCCGGCTGGTGGATCAGCAGAGGCACCTTCCACTCCTTGAGCAAGGCCGCCATCTCCCGAGTCTTCGCTCCGGAGTAGGAGGAGATACCGATGTACAGCGCCTTGCCCTGCTGCACCGCGCTGGCCAGGGCGCTGGCGGTTTCCTCCAGGGGCGTGTCCGGGTCGAAGCGGTGGGAATAGAAGATATCCACATACTCAAGGCCCATGCGCTGCAGGCTCTGGTCGAGGCTGGCCAGCACGTACTTGCGCGAGCCGCCGCCCTGGCCGTAGGGCCCTGGCCACATGTCCCAACCGGCCTTGCTGGAAATGATCAGTTCGTCGCGATAGGCCCGAAAATCCTCGCGCAGCAGGCGGCCGAAGTTGATCTCGGCGCTGCCATAGGGTGGGCCGTAGTTGTTGGCCAGGTCGAAATGGTTGATACCCAGGTCGAAGGCCGTGCGCAGCAAGGCGCGCTGGGTATCGATCGGCGTGCTGTCGCCGAAGTTGTGCCACAACCCCAGGGACAGGGCCGGCAGCACCAGGCCACTGCGGCCGACCCGGCGATAGGGCATGGAATCGTAGCGATGTTCAGCAGCTGAATAAGTCATCGAATCCTCATCTGGACTGGGGCCACCTCTGGATGGCCGGTTCCGGCATGGCGGCTGGCGCAACGGCCAGCCTCCCCCTGTTGTTGTGAACCACCCGGTTCCTGGCAGTTCCGCAAACCTGAAACGATATGAAATGCCGTATTTCATACCGAATTCATACTTAATTTCGTACTATAAAATCGTTAAAAAACAACCTTTTGCTCAGTTTTCAGCCAAAAAGTGCTTGCCCACGAAGCATCAGCCCCAAGCTTCATACAGTAGCGAGAAACCCAGTATTTACTGGACGAAAACCCCATGAAGCAAATTGAGCGAGACGTAATGACTGGCGCTTCGTACCACGAAACCCAGATCGCACACCCTTGAAATCGACGGATCGAAGAATCACACCAAACAGCGCAAAAGAAATTAATTACGTACCACGTAGCACAATACGAAATCATCCTCAGTAGCTAATGGCAATTTGCCTTTTTACCCCCTGAACGATGCTCAAAAGTGGCCACACCGGCCCCTGAGGCAAAAGCCGCCGCCAACAACGGTCGTGGAGAAATACCCAGGGCTCGCAGTCGCTGACACTCACTTGCAGTGCACAAAAAATTCGTCGAAAGCCATACGCCAGTCGGTCAAGCGAGCTGATCCCTTGTGGGAGCAGCCGCTCGACGCTCGATTGTTCACGATGGTCGTTAACGGTTGCGCGTATTGACTGGATAAACCCAACGCCCTGAAGCCCATCGCGGGCAAGCCTCGCTCCTGCCATTGCCTTAACCGATCGGCATCAGGCAGCTCGTATCCATTGGTTATAGACGGCAAAAACCACTCCTGCCCGGGCCGCGGCAGCCACCGTCGGCAGGAAAAAACAGCCCTTGACGGGCCTGAGGAAGGGGCGCTCCAGGCGCCTGGAAGCGCGACAGTGGGTCAGCCGGCTTCGGCGAAGACCTGGGCCAGCCAGTCGACGAACACCCGCACCCGTGGCGACAGCTGGCGGTTATGGGGGTAGACCACCGATACCGGCATTGGCGGTGGTGGGGTGTCCACCAGGATCTCGCGCATCAACCCCCGGTCCAGGGAATCGGCCACGTGGTAGCGCGGGCATTGGATGATGCCCAGCCCAGCCAGGGCCGCAGCGCCGTAGACCTGGGCGCCGGACACCGAGAGCGCGCCATCGAGGGTCAATTCACGCCGCTCGCCAGCCACCATGAACTTGAAGGGAAACGGCCCACCGGCACTGCGCGAGACATAGTTCACCACCCGGTGCCGGGGCAGGTCCTGCAGGCTCCTGGGCTCACCATGGCGCGCCAGGTAGGCGGGGCTGGCACATGTCACCTGGGCCAGGTTCGCCACCCGCCGGGCGACCAGCGCGGAGTCGCACAGGGTGCCGGCCCGCAGCACGCAATCCACCCCTTCGGCGATCAGGTCGACGAAGTGATCGGCCTCGCTGAGGGCCAGCTCGATCTGTGGATAACTCTGCATGAACTGCCCCAGCCGCGGCATCACGAAATGCCTGGCCAGGGAGCCATGCATGTCGACCCGTAACCGGCCCTTGGGCTGCACTGCCCGAAACGCCAGCTCGGCCTCTTCCAACTGCGCCAGCAATTGCACACAGCGCGGGTAATAGGCCTCGCCGTCCAGGGTCGGCCGCACCCGCCGGGTACTGCGCTCCAGCAGCCGAGTGCCGAGCCAGGCCTCGAACTGGTTGAGGGTATGGGTCAGAGTCGCCCGGGGCAGGTTCAAGTCCTCCGCGGCCAGGGTGAAGCTGCTGCGCTCGTAGATCCGCACGAACACTTTCATCGCTTTGACTTGATCCACAGGCCGCTCCTTAGGCGAGATTGTTGGCGTTGCTTGAACAGTCAAGGCAACTCTGGCGCATTTATCCACAGGGGTAAATCGGTGAACCTGCGCCACATCCCATCACCGCCACACTTGCCCAGGAATACTCACCATGACCGTTCAATCCAACAAAGTCGCGATCGTCACCGGAGCCTCGCGCGGTATCGGCGCCACTATCGCCCGCCAACTGGCCAGCGCTGGTTATGCCGTGGCGATCAACTACGCCAGCAACGCCGAGGAGGCCTCCCGGCTGGTGGTGCAGCTGCGCCAGGCCGGCCACCAGGCCATCGCGGTCAAGGCCGACGTGGCCGACGCCGCCCAGGTACGCCAGCTGTTCGAAACCACTGAAACCCAGCTGGGCAAGGTCGATGTGCTGGTCAACAACGCCGGCATCCTCAAGGTCCAGGCCCTGGCCGAGCACAGCGACGAGTTGTTCGAGCGCACCTTCGCCATCAACACCCGGGGAACCTTCAATGCCTTGCGCGAGGCGGCCACGCGCCTCAACCAGGGCGGTTCCATCGTCAACTTCTCCAGCAGCACCGTAGGCCTCGACCTGCCCGGCTACGCGGTGTACATCGCCAGCAAGGCCGCGGTGGAATCCATGACCCGGGTATTCGCCAAGGAACTGCGCGGGCGCAACATCCGGGTCAACGCCGTGGCGCCCGGGCCGGTGGCCACCGAGTTGTTCCTGCAGGACAAGAGCGAGGAGCAGGTGCAGCACTTCGCCAAGCTGCCGCCCCTGGAGCGCCTGGGCCAACCACAGGACATCGCCGCCATCGTCGCCTTCCTGGCCAGCCCCGCGGCCTGCTGGATCAACGGCCAGGTGCTGCGGGCCAACGGCGGGCTGGTTTGAGACCTATGCTGGATAACAGGGCCGCCGGACTCTTTCCGGCCAGTCGGCTGGCGCCAGGAGATGCCCCCTCATGCACACCACCATCGTCATTGCCTTCGGCCTGCTCCTGCTGGCCCTGGTGCTGTATATCGGTGAACGGCTGGGCTTCGGCCAACAGACCCTGGGCTACGCCTTTTGCGGGCTGTGGCTGGCGTTGAGCGTGCTCAACGGTGCGGTGGGAGTGGTCAGCGCCAAGCAGCCCCTGGGTTCGGAACTGCTGGTCGGCTGCCTGGTGTTCGCCCTGCCGGTGGCCGCCCTGGGGCTGTACCTGGCCATGGGCGGAGCGAGGGCTTGAGTCGCCGGCCAGGGGCAGCAGCGCCCCCGGCCGCGAGGCTCTGGATCAACGCACCAGATGCAGGAACTGCATGTGGCGTTCGTACTGGTCGAGGATGTCGTTGATGATCTGCTCCTTGCTGTAGCCCATCAGGTCATAGTCCTGGCTACCCTCGGACAGATGCACCTCGGCACGGTAGTAACGGCGGTTGCGCAGCTCTTTCGGGCCCATGCCGCCCCGGGCGAAGGACGGGGTGAAATAACCGCGCATCTGCACCTGGTAGACGAACGGATGTTGGTCGCCGTGGCCGATCTCCAGGCTGACGCTGTCGTTGGCCGGGTCGGGCTGGGTGATGACGTTCAGTCCCTTCTCGACGAATACCGCCGTCACCTCCTCGATGGCCGGGCGCACGGTCTGGTCGAGGAAGCGATACACCTCGTCCCGCGACGGGAAATGCACCGCCTGGCTCAAGCGCTGGCGCCAACCGCCCCGGCCCCGGCGCGAGGCCGATACCGGCGCCAGGGAATGCAGCTGGGCGATGCGCTTCTGCGACTCCATGTAGAACGCCTTGTGCAGGCCCCACATCATCAACAGCAGGATCAGCGAGAACGGCAGCGAGGTCAGGACCACCGCCGACTTCAGCGAATCGATGCTGCCAGCGAACAACAGCGCGCTGGTGACCAGGGCGGTCATCGCCCCCCAGAACACCCGCAGCCATTTCGGGCCGTCTTCGTCCGCGCTGCCGCCTCGGGCCGACAAGGTGGAGAGCACCACGGTGCCGGAGTCCGCCGAGGTGACGAAGAACACGAAGCTGATGAACACCGTGACCGCGATCACGGTCTTGCTCCAGGGGTAGGTTTCCAGCAGCAGGTAGAGGGTCATCGATGGATTGTCGATGGCCGACATGCCCAGAGCGCTCATGCCGTGGTTGAGCACCTGGTCGATGGCGCTGTTGCCGAAGATCGACATCCACGCCAGGGTGAAGCCCAGGGGAATCAGCAGCACGCCGAAGACGAACTCACGAATGGTCCGGCCCCGGGAAATCCGCGCGATGAACAGCCCCACGAAGGGCGACCATGCAATCCACCAGGCCCAGTAGAACACCGTCCAGCCACCCAGCCAGTCGCTGGGCTTGTCATAGGCATAGACATCGAAGCTCTTGGCCGGCAGCGCGCCCAGGTAGTCACCCAGGTTCTGGATCAGGGTATTGAGCAGATGCTGGGTCGGGCCGGCGAACAGCACGAACAGCAGCAGCGCCACCGCCAGCAGCATGTTGATGTCGGACATCACCCGCACGCCCTTGTCGACCCCGGATACCGCCACGGTGATCGCCGCACCCATCATCAGGGTGATCAACAAGACCTGGATCCACTGGGTGTGGGCGATGCCGAACAGGTAGTCGAGGCCGGAGTTCAGGTGCAACACGCCAAACCCCATGTCGGCGCCCAGGCCGAATACCGTGGCGATGATGCCGAAGCCATCCACCGCATAGCCGATGGGGCCATTGATGCGTTTGCCGATCAGCGGGTACAGCGCCGAACGCAGGGCCAGCGGCAGGTTATGCCGGTAGGCGAAATACGCCAGGGCCATGCCGACGAAGGCGAACACACCCCAGCCATGCAGGCCCCAGTGCAGGAACAGCAACTGCATGCCCTGGCGCGCCGCCTCCACCGTGCCGGCCTCGCCCTTGGGCGGCTGGAGCATGTGGGTCAGGGGTTCGGAAACGCAGAAGAAGAACAGGGTGATGCTGATCCCGGCGGCGAACAGCATGCCGGCCCAGGACAGGTAGCTGAACTCGGGTTCGTCGTGGTCGGCACCGAGCTTGATCTTGCCGTAGCCGGACAAGGCGGTGACCACCACGAAGACCAGGTACAGGGTCATGGCCAGCATGTAGTACCAGCCGACCGTATTGGCCGCCCAGTTCTGCGCGGCCAGCAGCCAGGCACCGGCCTGTTCCGGCAGGCTGATCACCACCACGCCGAAGATCAGGATGAAGCTGGCGGCGAAGTAGAACACCGGGGGATTCATGCGAACCAGGCTGTTCGCGGGGGTGGATGATGCACTCATGAATGGCGCACCTCGAAGGGGTGAAACATGGCTGAAATGTACGGACTCAGCAAAGGCAAGCCTCCTGTTGTGAGCGGGCAGCGAACCACCGGTTTAACTTGAACAAGCGTTCAAGTTAAACATGGATAAGGGGTTCAGGACCAATTGCAGGGCTCAGCGGTACTGTCAGTACGCTAGCTCAAGGAAGGGTATGACGTATGCCGGACGCAATCGTTCAGCACGGCGGCCACATCGATGGCGAGAAAGCCCGGCCGGCCCCGGAAGGCCCTGCCGGGCATGCGTAGCCGCTTCGTGTAGCCGCTGCCGCAGGCTGCACACGGGCGCGCAGCGCCCGCATTGGGGGTGGCAGGGCCAGCGGGCCGCGCAGGCCCGCCAGCGGCCACAGGTTACTTCTGCGAGCCGTCGTCGTGCTGCAGGTTGGCCTGGGTCAGGTTGCAACCCGCCGGCACGCTGCGGGTCAACCAGACGTTGCCGCCGATGGTCGAGCCCTTGCCGATGGTGATGCGCCCGAGGATGGTCGCGCCAGCGTAGATCACCACGTCGTCCTCGACGATCGGGTGGCGCGGATGGCCCTTCTGCAACTGGCCGTCCTCGTCCGCCGGGAAGCGCTTGGCCCCCAGGGTCACCGCCTGGTAGATGCGCACCCGCTCGCCGATGATCGCGGTCTCGCCGATCACCACGCCGGTGCCGTGGTCGATGAAGAAGCTCTTGCCGATCTGCGCCCCCGGGTGGATGTCGATGCCGGTGGCCGAGTGGGCGATCTCCGAGCTGATCCGCGCCAGCAACGGCAGCCCGGCACCATACAAGTGGTGCGCCAGGCGATGGTGGATCACCGCCAGGATGCCCGGGTAGCACAACAGCACTTCGTCGACGCTGCGGGCCGCCGGATCGCCGTGGTAAGCGGCCAGCACATCGGTATCGAGCAATACGCGCAGGCCGGGCAGGGCCAGGGCGAAATCCTGGATCAGGCGAATCGCCCGGGCATTGACGTCGATATCGCTTTCACCGTTCTGCCGGGCCACGTAGCGCAGCTCCAGGCGCGCCTGGGCCAGCAGGGCGTTGAGCGCCGCATCCAGGGTATGGCCGACATAGAAATCCTCGCTCTCCTCGCGCAGGTCCACCGGCCCCAGGCGCATGGGGAACAGGGCGCCGCACAGGGCCTCGAGGATCTCCGCCATGGCCGCCCTCGACGGCAGCTCGCGGCCACCCTGCTCGCCGCTGACCCGACCGTTGCGGCTACGCCACTGATCACGGGCATCGCGCAGTTGACCGACGATGGTCTGCAATTGCCAATGGCTGGAACGCTCGCTCACGATAAGACTCCTAGACTCGGGCGGCCGGACTGTCAGGCCGCGCAAACGGCGATCACTTTACGCCCGGTCACGGCCACCCTTAAGAACTAATTGTGCGCACATAAGCACTTTTTTGCATAAGCGAGCAGCGGTTGCCCGGCCAAATATCGCTGCCTATAGTCGTTGCACCTTCCCTGTTCCGTGCGGACTCATGATCAAACAACAGCTCGCCCGTTTCGACCGCCTCGACCTGCTCGGCCACGCCACCGCCCTGGAAAAACTCCAACGCCTGTCGGCCTGGACCGGCCGCGACATCTACATCAAGCGCGACGACACCACGCCCCTGGCCATGGGCGGCAACAAGCTGCGCAAGCTCGAATACCTGGCGGCCGATGCCCTGGCCCAGGGTGCCGACACCCTGGTCACCGCCGGGGCCATCCAGTCCAACCACGTACGCCAGACCGCGGCACTGGCCGCCCAACTGGGCCTGGGTTGCGTCGCCCTGCTGGAAAACCCCATCGGCACCGACGATGCCAACTACCTGGGCAACGGCAACCGCCTGCTGCTGGAACTGTTCGATGCCAAGGTCGAGCTGGTGGACAACCTCGACCAGGCCGACGAGCAGCTCCAGGCCCTGGCCGCGCGCCTGCGCAGCAACGGCAAGAAGCCCTACCTGGTACCCATCGGCGGCTCCAATGCCCTGGGCGCCCTGGGTTACGTACGCGCCGGCCTGGAGCTGGCGCAACAGATCGAGGACAGCGGCCTGCGCTTCGCCGCCGTGGTCCTGGCCTCTGGCAGCGCCGGCACCCACAGCGGCCTGGCCCTGGGCCTGAGCGAAGCCTTGCCGCAACTGCCGGTGATCGGCGTCACCGTCTCGCGTACCGAGGAAAACCAGCGGCCCAAGGTCCAGGGCCTGGCCGAGCGCACCGCCGAACTGCTGGGCGTGCCGTTGCCGCCGAGCTTCAATGTGCAGCTGTGGGACGAATATTTCGCCCCGCGCTATGGCGAGCCCAATGCCGGCACCCTGGCCGCGGTCAAGCTCCTGGCCAGCCAGGAGGGCTTGCTGCTGGACCCGGTCTATACCGGCAAGGCCATGGCCGGGTTGCTGGACGGCATCGGTCGCCAGCGATTCGAGGAGGGCCCGATCCTGTTCCTGCACACCGGCGGAGCCCCGGCGCTGTTCGCTTATGCAGGGGCCTTCAGCTGAAGATCAGAGCAAGGAAATACATCGGCAAAGGCGAGCGCCTTGCGCTCGTGCGCAGCCTGCGGCAGCGGCTGCAAGGGATGAATTAGATATTCTTTTAGGAAATATAAATGTGAATTTATATTATTTTTACATCTATAAAAGAGTACTTATAGTCGCGGCGCAGGCGAATTTGCCGGGAGACGCATACGCTGCATTTAGGGCAGGATGAAACCTGCGTTCCGGCTCATCGATCGACCTGCATTTCCCACTCGCATCGTGCATAAGAAACCACAGGGGCTTGTCATGAATCTTTCCGTACTGCGTCGCAATCTGCTGATTGGCACACTGGGCCTGGCCCTCGGTGCCGGACTGATGGGGCAAGCGGTTGCCGGCGAGCAACTGCAGAAGATCAAGGACGCGGGCGTGATCAACGTCGGCCTGGAAGGCACCTACCCACCGTTCAGCTACGTCGACGAAAACGGCAAGCTGACCGGCTTCGAAGTGGAATTCTCCGAAGCCCTGGCCAACAAGCTCGGGGTCAAGGTCAAGTTGCAGCCGACCAAGTGGGACGGCATCCTCGCGGCCCTGGAATCCAAGCGCCTGGACGCCGTGGTCAACCAGGTGACCATCTCCGAGGAGCGCAAGAAGAAGTACGACTTCTCCACCCCCTACACCATCTCCGGCATCCAGGCCCTGACCCAGAAGAAGGACGAGGGCAAGTTCAAGACCGCCGCCGACCTGGCCGGGCACAAGGTCGGGGTGGGCCTGGGCACCAACTACGAGCAATGGCTGAAGGACAACGTGCCCAACGCCATCATCAAGACCTACGACGACGATCCGACCAAGTACCAGGACCTGCGTGTAGGCCGTATCGAAGCCATCCTGGTGGACCGCCTGGCGGCCTTCGAGCTGATCAAGAAAACCAAGGACACCCTGGTGGTCTCCGGCGACCCCTTCTCCCGCCAGGAATCCGGCGTGGCCCTGCGCAAGGGCGAACCGGAACTGCTGGCCGCGGTAAACAAGGCGATCGAGGAGCTGCGGGCCGACGGCACGCTGAAGAAACTCTCGGAAAAATACTTCAACGCTGACGTCACCCAATAATGGAAGCAGGCCTGCAACTGGCGCTGGACTCGGCGCCATTCCTGCTCAAGGGTGCGTACTACACGGTGATCCTGAGCCTGGGCGGCATGTTCTTCGGGCTGCTGCTGGGCTTCGGCCTGGCCTTGATGCGCCTGTCGCGCTTCGCGCTGGTGAGCTGGATCGCCCGGATCTATGTGTCGTTCTTTCGCGGCACTCCGCTCTTGGTGCAGCTCTTCGTGATCTACTACGGCCTGCCGCAACTGGGGCTGGAGCTGGACCCGTTGCCTGCGGCGCTGATCGGCTTCTCCCTGAACATGGCGGCCTACGCCTGTGAAATCCTCAGGGCCGCCATCGGCTCCATCGAGCGTGGCCAGTGGGAGGCCGCCGCCAGCATCGGCATGACCCGGGCCCAGACCCTGCGCCGGGCGATCCTGCCGCAAGCCATGCGCACCGCCCTGCCGCCGTTGGGCAACAGCTTCATCTCGCTGGTCAAGGACACCGCCCTGGCCGCCACCATCCAGGTCCCGGAACTGTTCCGCCAGGCGCAGCTGATCACCGCCCGGACCTTCGAAATCTTCACCATGTATCTTGCCGCCGCTCTGATCTACTGGGTCCTGGCCAGCGTGCTCGCGCACCTGCAGCACCGTCTGGAAGAGCGGGTCAATCGGCACGACCAGGAGTCTTGAAGCCATGATCGTGGTGGAAAAACTGACCAAGCAGTTCAAGGGCCAGACGGTGCTCAATGGCATCGACCTGGAGGTCAAGGAAGGCGAAGTGGTGGCCATCATCGGCCCCAGTGGCTCGGGCAAGACCACCTTCCTGCGTTGCCTGAATTTCCTCGAACAACCCACCAGCGGCCGGGTCCGCATCGGCGACATCGCCATCGACAGCAATGTCCCGCTGAGCCAGCAGCAAGGGCGGATCCGCCAACTGCGCCAGCAAGTGGGTTTCGTGTTCCAGAACTTCAACCTGTTTCCCCACCGCACCGCCCTGGAGAACGTCGTCGAGGGCCCGCTGGTGGTGAAGAAGACCCCACGCGAGCAGGCTCTGGCCCTGGGCCGCAAGCTCCTGGCCAAGGTCGGCCTGGCGGGCAAGGAAGACGCCTACCCCAGGCGCCTGTCCGGCGGCCAGCAGCAGCGGGTGGCGATTGCCCGGGCCCTGGCCATGGAGCCCAAGGTGATCCTGTTCGACGAACCCACCTCGGCCCTGGACCCGGAGCTGGTGGGCGAGGTGCTGGCGACCATCCGCGGCCTGGCCGAGGAGAAGCGCACGATGGTCATCGTCACCCATGAGATGAGCTTCGCCCGCGACGTGGCCAACCGGGTGATCTTCTTCGACAAGGGAGTGATCGTCGAACAGGGCGAAGCCAAGGCCCTGTTCGCCCACCCCCGGGAAGAACGCACCCGGCAGTTCCTCAGCAAGTTCCTCACCTCGGCCTGACCCGCCCCAAAACCCCAAGGCCGCTACGCAACCTGCGGCAGCGGCCACGCCAAACGCCACCCTCACCTGTAGCCGCTGCCGAGCAACGCGAGGCTGCGCCAAGGCCCGCAGGGCCTTCAAACCCCAAAATCCACGGCCGCTGCGCACCCATGCGCAGCCTGCGGCAGCGGCCACATACACCCCGATACCCACACGCCCTATCCCCGCCTGACGTATACGTAACCCTCTTCTATGCATATTCCTATAAGTTAGTTTATTTAATTTTTATCCACGCTTAGGGTATATGCCACCGGACCACCGGACATTCTTGATCCCGATTTCGCCGCATGACGCGGCCTATCCAAAGATGTGAGGTAGGTATGGTTCGGAACACAATCACCCCAGTGCAGATCGCCAGGGCATTGCGTGCAGCCAAGGAGTGGCACTGATGTCCAGTCTGGTAGAAGCACAGGTCCAGAGCGACCTGGACATTGCCCCCCTGTTGTTGCCCGCGCAGGTACTGCTCAACGACGCCCAGGCCTTGCAGGCCGCCCATGAACTGGCCGACGAGGCCCGCCAACAAGCCGCCCAGCGCGACCGCCAGCGCAAGCTGCCCTGGGCGCTGGTCGAGCAGTTCACCCGCAGTGGCCTGGGCAGCATCGCTATCCCCCGGGCCTATGGCGGCCCACAGGTTTCCTACGTGACCGTGGCCGAGGTGTTCGCGATCATTTCCGCGGCGGACCCGGCCCTCGGGCAGATCCCGCAGAACCAGTTCGGCATCCTCAACCTGATCCTCGGTTGCGGTACCGAGCGCCAGAAGAAACAGCTGCTGCAAAGCGTCCTGGAAGGCTGGCGCATCGGCAATGCCGGCCCGGAGCGCGGCACCAAGAACACCCTGGAACTCAAGGCGCGGATCAGCGCCGACGCCGACGGCCATGTGCTCAACGGCCAGAAGTTCTATTCCACCGGCGCGCTGTTCGCCCACTGGGTGGCGGTCAAGGCGCTCAACGACGACGGTCGCCAGGTCCTGGCCTTCGTCCGCCGTGGCACCCCGGGGCTGCGCATCATCGATGACTGGTCGGGCTTCGGCCAGCGCACCACCGCCAGCGGCACCATCTTGCTGAACAACGTGCGGGTGGACTCCGAGCTGGTGCTGGACAACTGGAAGATCAACGAGACCCCGAACATCCAGGGCGCCGCCTCGCAACTGATCCAGGCCGCCATCGACGCCGGGATCGCCCGCGAAGCCCTGGCCGATGCCATTCGCTTCGTCCGTGAACGCTCGCGGCCGTGGATCGACGCCAACGTCGAACGGGCCAGCGACGACCTCTATGTGATCGCCGACATCGGCAAGCTGCAGATCGAACTGCACGCCGCCGAGGCCCTGCTGCGCAAGGCCGGCCAAGTGCTGGACCAGGTCAGCGCGGCGCCGGTCACCGCCGAGTCCGCGGCCCGTGCCTCCATCGCCGTAGCCGAAGCCAAGGTGCTGACCACCGAGATCTCCCTGCAAGCCAGCGAGAAACTGTTCGAGCTGGCCGGCAGCCGCGCCACCCTCGCCGAATTCAACCTTGACCGCCATTGGCGCAACGCCCGGGTGCACACCCTGCACGACCCGGTGCGCTGGAAGTACCACGCCGTGGGCGCCTATCACCTGAACGGCACGCTGCCGGCCCGTCATTCCTGGATTTAACCGCCCAGAACGCTTTTGACCAGATCTCTGGAGAAACACATGTCTCTTTCTCAACACGTCGCGGTCATCACCAGCGACGAGCAAGCCCTGATTGTCGCCAGCGACCTGGCGGAAGATTTCAAGCGCGACAGCGCCCTGCGCGATCGCGAGCGGCGCCTGCCGCACCCCGAGCTGGAAGCCTTCAGCCGCTCCGGCCTGTGGGGCATCAGCGTACCCAAGGAATATGGCGGCGCTGGCGTATCCAACGTCACCCTGGCCAAGGTCACCGCGCTGATCGCCGAGGCCGACGCCTCCCTGGGCCAGATCCCGCAAAACCATTTCTATGCCCTCGAAGTGCTGCGGGTGAACGGCAGCGAGCAGCAGAAGCAACGGCTGTACGCAGAGGTCCTGGCCGGCCGACGCTTCGGCAACGCCCTGGCCGAGCTGGGCACCAAGACCGCCCACGACCGCACCACCCGCCTGAGCCGCGACCGCAGCGGCCAGGGTTACCGCATCGACGGACGCAAGTTCTACGCCACCGGCGCCATCTATGCCCAGCGCATCCCCACCTCGGTGGTGGATGAGGACGGCATCCAGCAACTGGCGTTCGTCCCCGCCGACAGCCAGGGCCTGAGCGTGATCGACGACTGGAGCGGCTTCGGCCAGCGCACCACCGGCAGTGGCTCGGTGGTCTTCGAAAGCGTGGCGGTGGACGCCGCCGACGTGGTGCCGTTCCAGAGCGCCTTCGAGCGTCCGACCCCGGTCGGCCCCCTGGCGCAGATTCTCCACGCCGCCATCGACACCGGCATCGCCCGCGCCGCCTACGAAGACGCCCTGCGCTTTGTACGGACCAAGAGCCGGCCGTGGATCGATTCCGGCCACGACAAGGCCACCGACGACCCGCTGACCATCAAGAGTTTCGGCCACCTGAGCATTCGCCTGCATGCCACCGAGGCCCTGCTGGAACGGGCCGGGGAGTTCCTCGACCGCGCCCAGGCCCAGACCAACGCCGAGACCGTGGCGGCCGCCTCCATCGCCGTGGCCGAGGCCCGGGCCCTGAGCACGGAGATTTCCCTGGCCGCCGGCAGCACCCTGTTCGAACTGGCCGGCAGCCAGGCGACCCTGGCCGAGTACGGCCTGGACCGCCATTGGCGCAATGCCCGGGTGCACACCCTGCACGACCCGGTGCGCTGGAAGTACCACGCCGTGGGCAACTACTACCTCAACCAGCAGAACCCGCCACTGCGGGGGACCATCTGATGAGCGCCCTCGCCCCCACCAAGAAGAAGATCCTGCTCAACGCCTTCAACATGAACTGCGTCGGGCACATCAACCACGGCCTGTGGACCCACCCACGGGACACCTCCACCCAGTACCAGAGCCTCGAGTACTGGACCGAGCTGGCCCAGTTGCTGGAGCGCGGACTGTTCGACGGGCTGTTCATCGCCGATATCGTCGGGGTCTACGACGTCTACCAGGGCTCGGTGGACGTGACGCTCAAGGAGTCGATCCAGCTGCCGGTCAACGACCCGCTGCTGCTGGTCTCGGCCATGGCCGCGGTCACCCGCAACCTGGGGTTCGGCCTCACCGCCAACCTCACCTACGAGGCGCCCTACCTGTTCGCCCGCAGGCTTTCCACCCTCGACCACCTGAGCCGTGGCCGGGTCGGCTGGAACATCGTCACCGGCTACCTGGACAGCGCCGCCCAGGCCATGGGCCTCAAGGAGCAGATCGAGCACGACCGCCGCTACGACCAGGCCGACGAATACCTGGAGGTGCTGTACAAGCTCTGGGAAGGCAGTTGGGAAGACGACGCCGTGGTCAACGACCGCGAGCAGCGCATCTATGCACGGCCGGACAAGGTGCACAAGGTCGAGCACCAGGGCGAGTTCTACCAGGTCAGCGGTTATCACCTGTGCGAGCCCTCGCCCCAGCGCACCCCGGTGCTGTTCCAGGCCGGCAGTTCGGAGCGCGGCCTGGTGTTCGCCGGGCGCCACGCCGAATGCGTGTTCATCAGCGGGCAGAACAAGGCCGCGACCAAGGCCCAGGTGGACAAGGTCCGCGCCAGCGCCGTGGCCGCCGGGCGCAACCCCGAGGACATCAAGATCTTCATGGGCCTGAACGTGATCGTCGGGGCCACCGAGGAGCTGGCCTGGAAGAAGCACGCCGAGTACCGCAGCCATGCCAGCGCCGAGGCCGGGGTCGCGCACTTCTCCGCCTCCACCGGCATCGACTTCGCCCAGTACGAGCTCGACGAACCTATCCAGTACGTGAAGAACAACGCCATCCAGTCGGCCACCAAGCACCTGCAGAACAACGACTGGACCCGGCGCAAGCTCCTGGAGCAGCACGCCCTGGGCGGGCGCTACTTCACCGTGGTCGGTTCACCGCAGCAGGTGGCCGACGACCTGGAATCCTGGATCGCCGAGACCGGCCTGGACGGCTTCAACCTGACCCGCATCGTCACCCCGGAAAGCTATGTCGACTTCATCGACCTGGTGATCCCGGAGCTGCAACGACGCGGGTCCTACAAGACCGCCTACGAGACCGGGACCCTGCGCGAAAAGCTCTTCCACCAGGACCGCAAGCTACCCGCTCGCCACACCGGCGCGGCCTACCGCCGCTAACGGCATCGCGGGCAAGCCGGATCGCCGCCCGCTCGCTCCTGCAGATGCCTGCGCAGGAGCGAGGCTTGCCGCGACAAGACCGTAACACCCCCAAAAACCTCGATGCACTGACTGGAACCCAAGACCATGAACACCAAGCTCCCGCGCCATCCGGTCAAAGCACTGGCCCTCGCCCTCGGGCTCTTCGCCAGCAGCGTCTTCGCCGCCGAACCGCCACTCAAGGTCGGCACCACCGCCGCCTTCGCCATTCCCCTGGAGGCCGCCGTCGCCGAAGCCGGCAAGCAAGGCCTGAAGGTGGAACTGGTGGAGTTCAGCGACTGGATCGCGCCCAACGTCAGCCTGGCCGCCGGCGACATCGACGTGAACTACTTCCAGCACATCCCGTTCCTGGAAAACGCCAAGGCCGCCGCCGGTTTCGACCTGGTGCCTTTCGCCCCGGGGATCATCAACAACGTCGGCCTGTACTCGAAGAAGTACAAAAGCTTCGACGAACTGCCCCAAGGCGCCAGCGTGGCCATCGCCAACGACCCGATCAACAGCGGTCGCGGCCTGCAGCTGCTGGCCAAGGCCGGGCTGATCAGCCTGAAGCCGGGGGTCGGCTACAAGGCCACCGAAGACGACATCATCGCCAACCCGAAAAAGATCAAGATCCTCCAGGTCGAGGCCGTGCAACTGGTGCGTGCCTACGACGACGCCGACCTGGTCCAGGGCTACCCGGCCTACATCCGCCTGGCCAAGACCTTCGATGCCGGCTCGGCGCTGCTGTTCGACGGCCTGGACCACAAGGAGTACGTGATCCAGTTCGTGATCCAGCCCAAGAGCAAAAACGATCCGCGGCTGATCAAGTTCGTCGATATCTACCAGCATTCGCCCGCCGTGCGCGCCGCCCTGGACCAGGCCCACGGCAAGCTCTACCAGGCCGGTTGGGAAGGTTGAGATGACAGTCGCCACGCATAAGCTTGCGCTCCCCGAACCCGAACCCCAGAGCGCCGAACGGACCGAGCTGCATCCGGACCTGAACCGCGCCCAGGTGCGCTTCATCGGCCTGGGCAAGACCTACCAGGGCCAGCAGGGTCCGGTCCAGGCCCTGCACGGCATCGACCTGGCGATCCAGCGCGGCGAGGTGTTCGGCATCATCGGCCGCAGCGGCGCCGGCAAGTCGTCGCTGATCCGCACCATCAACCGCCTGGAACGACCCAGCAGCGGCCGGGTGCTGATCGACCAGGTGGACATCGGCGAATTCGACGAAGACCGCCTGGTGGCCCTGCGCCGACGCATCGGCATGATCTTCCAGCACTTCAACCTGATGTCGGCCAAGACCGTGTGGCACAACGTCGAGCTGCCCCTGAAGGTGGCCGGGGTGCCCAAGGCCCAGCGCCAGCGCAAGGTCCGTGAACTGCTGGAACTGGTGGGCCTGAAGGACAAGCACCAGGCCTATCCGGCGCAGCTGTCCGGCGGCCAGAAGCAGCGGGTGGGGATCGCCCGCGCCCTGGTCCACGACCCCGAGATCCTGCTGTGCGACGAGGCCACCTCGGCCCTGGACCCGGAAACCACCCAGTCGATCCTCGGCCTGCTGCAAGAGATCAACCAGCGCCTGGGCCTGACCATCATCCTGATCACCCACGAGATGGCGGTGATCCGCGATATCTGCCACCGGGTGGTGGTCCTGGAGCGTGGGGGGATCGTCGAGCAGGGCCCGGTGTGGAAGGTCTTCGGCGACCCGCAGCACGAGGTCAGCAAGACCCTGCTGGCACCCTTGCAACATGAACTGCCCGAGGAGTTGCGCCAACGCCTGCGCAGCCATCCCAAGAGTGCCGCAGCGGCCGTGGTGCTGAGCCTGCGCTTTACCGGCGCGCAACGTGACGAGCCGGACCTGGCGGCGCTGTTCAACGCCCTGGGCGGACGCGTGCGGCTGCTGCAGGGCGGGGTCGAGCGCATCCAGGGCCATGCCCTGGGCCAGCTGCTGCTGGCGGTGCAGGGCTCGTCCCTGGGCGCCGAGGAACTGCGCCAGCGCGCCAGGCACTGGGCACAACAGGTGGAGGTGCTGGGTTATGTGGTTTGAACGTTTGCTCCAGGGTGCACTCGACACCCTGCTGATGGTCGGCGTGTCGTCGTTGATCGCCCTGCTGGCGGGGATTCCCCTGGCAGTGATCCTGGTCACCAGCGGTAAGGGCGGGATCTACCAGGCCCCGGCGCTGAACCGCGCCCTGGGGGCCTTCGTCAACCTGTTCCGCTCGATCCCGTTCCTGATCCTGATGGTGGCGCTGATCCCCTTCACCCGGCTGATCGTCGGCACCACCTATGGGGTGTGGGCGGCCGTGGTGCCGCTGACCATCGCCGCCACGCCGTTCTTCGCGCGCATCGCCGAAGTCAGCCTGCGGGAGGTCGACCACGGGCTGATCGAAGCGGCCCAGGCCATGGGCTGCCGACGCTGGCACATTGTCTGGCACGTGCTCTTGCCCGAGGCGCTGCCGGGCATAGTCGGCGGCTTCACCATCACCCTGGTGACCATGATCAACTCCTCGGCCATGGCCGGGGCCATCGGGGCCGGCGGGCTGGGGGACATCGCCTACCGCTACGGCTACCAGCGCTTCGACAGCCAGATCATGCTCACGGTGATCGTGTTGCTGGTGCTCCTGGTGGCGGCGATCCAGCTCGGCGGCGACCGCCTGGCCCGGCGCCTCAACAAGCGCTGAGCCGCTTCGCGCACCTGAAGGCCCTCTGGGCCTTGGCGCAGCCTCGCAGGCCCGGCAGCGGCTACAAGCGCGTACCCACAAGTCCCGCTTCGTGTCGCCGCTGCCGCAGGCAGCGCCCGCCAACCTTGCCTTTGCACCGGTGTATATTGAGCCGGTCCCCATCACGCCGTCCTGCCGCCATGAAACTTGCCCCCGACGATCTCGACACCATCACCGCCACCACCCTGGGCCACTACAACCAGGTGGCCGAAGGCTTTCGCGAAGGTACCCGCGACCACGACGTCAGCCAGAACATCGACGCCCTGCTGCGGCATATCCAGGGCACGGCGCCCTTCACCCTGCTGGACTTCGGCTGCGGCCCGGGGCGCGACCTGCGCACCTTCACCCGCCTGGGCCATGTGGCCGTCGGCCTGGACGGCAGCCAGGAGTTCGCCCGGATGGCCCGGCAAGACAGCGGCTGCGAAGTCTGGCAGCAAGACTTCCTCAAGCTCGACCTGCCAGCGGCACGCTTCGACGGGATCTTCGCCAACGCCGTGCTGTTCCACGTTCCCGGCCAGGAACTGCCCCGGGTACTCAAGCAACTGCATTGCACCTTGAAGCCCGGCGGGGTGCTGTTCAGCTCCAACCCCAGGGGCGACAACCAGGAAGGCTGGAACGGCGCCCGCTACGGCGCCTACCACGACCTGGCGGCCTGGCAGGCACTCCTGACGGATGCCGGATTTGTCGAACTGGAGCACTATTACCGCCCTGCCGGATTGCCCCGGGAGCAGCAACCGTGGCTGGCCAGCGTCTGGCGCAAAGCCTGAGGCCACAGCCTGCCGCCGGACGGCTCAGGGCTGGCGCGCGACCTGATACTCACGCACCTCGCCGTCCGCCAGCAGCGCCTTGATGCTCTGCCCCGGCAACCTCACGCCCTGCACTTCACGGGCTTGGGCATCGAAATTCGCCAGCAGCCGCGAACCGTCGGCAAAGGTGGTCTGCTGCACCTGGCGGTCCGCCGTCAGCCAGCGAAAATCCGTGAGGGCCTGGGTGCCCAGGCGCTGGTGCAAAGGCCGGAAAAATGCATCCTGGCGGACCATCGGCGGCAGGCGCTGACGCAGGGTGGCGGCACTCAGGTGATACAAGGGCGGCACGTTGTAGAGCAGCTGGGCCAATTCGTTCTCGACCCGCACATTGCTCAATTTGAGGCTGTCGAACAGCCAATGGTGGCTGGTCACCAGCGACCCGTGGAACACCGCCTGGTACAACGGCACACGTGTCGCCGGTGCGAAATACACCGTGCGGTAGGGCTCCTTGAGCGGCGCGCTCTTGAAGAACACCGCTGGCTGCTCCGGCGGGTACCAGTTGCCCAGGTAGTAGGGCGACTTCACCTCCTTGCTCATCTGCTCATCGCCCCAGCCCATGACTGGGGTCTGCATGCCATGGGCGAACAGCACGCCGCCGGCCGTCACCCCATTGCCGTCTTCGGAACCGCTGACCAGTTGCTGCTGCTCGGCAATCCAGCGCGAAGCATCGATATTGCCCTCGGCGTTCTGCGCCTGGGTCATCGGCCTCTCGGCGCGGTAGCTGTCGAACAGCATGCCGGTGGCGTAGGCATCGAGGAACCAACTGTTGAACCCGACCCGGGCCTGCACGGCCTTGACCCGGGCCTCCAGCAGTGGCCTGACGCAACGGGGGTCGGTGTAATGCCCGGACTGCTGGAAACCGCTTTTGAGCTGGCCGTTTTCCAGCACGATCGCGCACTCGCGGTTGGCCCGCGAGCCCAGGTGGGCGGTGCTCCAGTCGGGGTTTTCATTGCTGCGCAACGCGGTCTCGTAGGAGTCGTAGGGCGCCACCAGATACCCCGCGGCCACTCCGGCCCGCACCGCTTCGGGGTGCCAGAGCCCGCCCTCCCAACCTTCGCCGAGGCCTAGCCACAAACGGCTCAGCCCGGCCGCCTGCAAACGCTCCATGGTCGCCAGCGACAGGCTGCTGCCCCAACGCGCCGGGTCGGTGTTCAAGGCCTTGGCGAAGACCTTGGCCATCTGCGTGCGCAGCTCGCCGTAACCCTGGGCCAGGGCTTGCATGTCGGGCTCGTCAGCGCCCTGCCAGCCCAGGCGGGCCTGCTGGTTCAGCGCGCTGTTGAGGCTGCGCAGCAAGGTGGTGCGCTGATAGGCATCCAGGTTGGCCGCGGACGCCTTGAGGATCTTCGCGCTGTCCTTGTCCAGGCCGGCCCGCAGCTTCATCGCCAGCGGCTCGTTACCCTGCAAGTCCTGTAGCAACTGCGGCCAGTTGCGCACATCGGCGTCCCCCAGCAGATCGTTGCCCCACAGATAAACATGACTGGCCCCCAGCAACTTGCTGCCTTGCGGCGTGCGCGCCAGCTTGGCCTCCAGGGTCTCGTAGCGCCCGTTGTCGATCAGCCATTGACGATAGCGCTTGGCGCCCGCCAGCAGGTCGGCGTCCCCCAGGTACAAGGTCATGGTCAGCGGCGCATCGGGTTCCAGGCGGGTGAACTGATGCTGCCCCGTCAGCGCCATGGCCGGCCCTTCGGCGCTCAGGCTCAGGCGGTTGTTATAGGGTCGGGTCAGCAGCCAGCTCAGGGTGAAGGCGCCGTGATCCAGGGTCCACAGCGGCAGGCTCAGGTCCTGGGTACTGTTGACCTCGCCCTGGTCCAGTAGAAACCGTTGCCAGCGCAGGTCCCCCGTCGGTACGTAGTGCCCCTCGGCCAAAGGCCAGACCAGCCCCCTGCCCATGGCGCTGGCCGGCTGGCGCAGGAACGTCAGCGAGCCCGGCTCCCGGGCCTGGATGGAGAACACCAGGTCGCGCTGGCGCAGGGTCGCGCTAAGGCTCCAGGCGCCATCGTCCCATTGCCAACTCAGCTGCTGCGGCGTCTGTTGCAAGGCGCTGACCCGGTGGCTGTCCACACCCGCCGAGGCTTGCACGGCCGGATGACCGGCAGGGGTCACGCGAATCGCCAGGGTCGCCGGATCGATCTCGACCTGCCACAGCGAGTTTTCCAACAACGGCTGGGCCAGCGCCCAGGGCGACAGCAGCAGGGCGGCGGCGAGTAACAGGCCACGAAGAGGCCGGGCAACGCAGGACATGAGCAATCTCTTCTCCAATGAATGTCCAGAGTGTAAAGCCAAGCGCAGCCCGTCCGCCGGCATCCGGGAAAAGCCCTGTGCGCAACACGCGCAGGGCCCTGCCTCAACCGGCTTCTTTCTGCGGCTCGCGAATCTTGTACCAGGCCACGTACAGCGCCGGCAGGAACAGCAGGGTCAGCAAGGTGGCGACGATGATGCCGCCGATCATGGCGTAGGCCATCGGCCCCCAGAACACTTCCCGGGCGATGGGGATCATCCCCAGGCTGGCCGCCGCGGCGGTCAGCAGGATCGGCCGCCGCCGGTGGTGGGTGGCTTCCAGTACCGCATCCCAGGGGTCGTAGCCGGCCTGCTCGTACTCATCGATCTGGGTCACCAGGATCACCGAGTTGCGGATGATGATGCCGATCAGCGCCAGGATTCCGAGGATCGCCACGAAGCCCATGGGCGTCCCCGTCGGCACCAGGGCCAGGACCACGCCGATCAGCCCCAGGGGCGCGACGCTGGCCACCAGGAACATCTTCTGCACGCTGTGCAGCTGGATCATCAGGAAGGTCGCCATCAGGAACAGCATCAGCGGCACCACCTTGGCGATCGGCCCCTGGGCCTTGCCGCTCTCCTCCACGGTGCCGCCAGTGGCCACCGTGTAACCGGTTGGCAGGCCAGAGGCGAACCTGTCGATGGTCGGCTTGAGCTGCTTGACCAGGTCGGTGGGCTGGATCCCATCGCGCACCGCCGCCTTGATGGTGATGGTCGGCTTGCGATCGCGACGCCACACCAGGGGCTGCTCCAGTTCATAGCGCACGCTGGCAAAAGCCAGCACCGGGATCGAGGTGCCGCTGGGGGTGACGATCTGCAGGTTCTGCAAGGTATCCGGCGAACCGCGCTCGCTGTCGTCGGCGCGGCCGACCACCTTGATCAGGTAGATGTCGTCATGCACCTGGGTCACGGTGGAACCGCTGACGATGCTGTTCATCAGCTGCGCCACGTCTTCCGAAGACAGGCCCAGTTGCCGCGCCTTGTCCTGGGCGATGTCGATGCGCAGCACTTTGCCCGGCTCGTTCCAGTCGTAGATGATCTCGCCGACGTGGGAATTCTTGTCCAGCTCGGCCGCCAGGGCGATGGCGTGCTTGCGCACCTGGTCGATGTCCTTGCCGCTGACCCGGTACTGGATCGGCCGGCCCACCGGCGGCCCCATCTCCAGGGCCTGGACATAGCTGCCGATGCCGACGAAGTCCTGGCGCAGGCGCTTTTGCAGACGCTCGATCAAGGCCCCGCGCTGCTCCAGGCCCTTGCTGACGATCACCAGCTGGGCGTAGTAGGGGTTTTGCAATTGCTGGTCCAGCGGCAGGTAGAAACGGATCGCGCCTTCACCGATGTAGGTGCTCCAGCGCTCGATGTCCGGATCGTCCTTGAGGGTCGCCTCCAGGCGATCCACCGCCTTGCGGGTCTCGTTGATCGAGGCGTTCTGCGGCAGGTTCAGGTCCACCAGGATCTCCGGCCGGTCCGAGGACGGGAAGAACTGGTTCTGCACCAGGCCCATGCCGAACACCGAGGCGACGAACAACAGCACGGTGATGCCGATGGCCCACCAGCGGTTGCGCATGGCCCACAAGAGGCCATTGTTGAAAGCCCGGCCGATGCGGCCTGGCTCCTCGGAGTGGGGTTTGACGTCGGTGCTCAGGATATGCACGCCGACCACCGGGGCAAACAGCACCGCAACGACCCACGACACCAGCATCGCCACCGCGATCACCGCGAACAGGGTGAAGGTGTATTCCCCGGCGGAGCTGGCGTTCAGGCCGATGGGCACGAACCCGGCCACGGTCACCAGGGTCCCGGTGAGCATCGGGAAGGCCGTGGAGGTGTAGGCGAACGTCGCCGCCTGCTCCTTGCTCTCGCCCTTCTCCAGGCGCGTGACCATCATCTCCACGGTGATCATCGCGTCATCCACCAGCAGGCCCAGGGCGATGATCAAGGCCCCCAGGGACACCCGCTGCATGGTGATGCCGCTGTACTCCATGAACAGGAAGACCATGGCCAGCACCAGCGGGATCGAGCAGGCCACCACCAACCCGGCACGAAACCCCAGGCTGATGAAGCTCACCACCAGGACGATCACCACCGCCTCGAACAGTGCGCTGGTAAAGCCGCTCACCGCCTCTTCCACCACCTCGGCCTGGTCGGAGACCTTGTGCACGCCGACGCCCACCGGCAGGTCGGCGGTCAGTTGGTCCATGCGTGCATGCAGGGCCTTGCCGAAGTCCTGGATATTGCCGCCCTTCTTCATGGCGATGGCCAGGCCAATGGCCGGCTGGCCGTTGAAGCGGAACATCGGCGTCGCCGGGTCGACATAACCACGGCTGACCTCGGCGATATCCGCCAGGCGATAGAAGCGGTCGTTGAGCCGCAGGTTGACCGAGGCCAGGTCCTTTTCCGAGGCGAACTGCCCCGAGGTGCGCACCGAGATGCGCTCCGGCCCGGCCTCGATCACCCCGGAGGGGGTCACCGCATTCTGCGATTGCAGGCTTTGCAGCACCTGGCGCTGGTCGATCCCCAGGGCCGCCAGCTTGCGGGTGGAGAAGTTCAGGTAGATCACCTCGTCCTGCTCGCCGACCATCTCCACCTTGCCCAGGTTCGGCACCTCGCGGATCTGCGCCCGCACCTGCTCCACGTAGTCGCGCAGCTGGCGCATGCTCAGGCCATCGGCGGTGAAGGCGTAGATGGAACCGAACACATCGCCGAATTCATCGTTGAACCCGGGCCCCTGCAAACCCTGGGGAAAATCGCCACGGATGTCGTTGATCTTCTTGCGCACCTGGTACCAGATGTCGGGGATGTCCTTGCCGCTGGTGGTGTCGCGCAGGTAGACGAACACCGTCGACTCGCCGGGGCGGGTATAGCTCTTCACGTAGTCCAGGGAGTCGAGTTCCTCGAGCTTCTTCTCGATGCGGTCGGTGACCTGCTTGAGGGTTTCCTCCTGGGTCGCGCCGGGCCAGCGGGTCTGGATGACCATGGTCTTGATGGTGAAGGACGGGTCTTCCTCGCGCCCCAGGTTCATGTAGGAGAACACGCCCATCAACAGCGCCACGAACATCAGGTACCAGACGAAGGATTGATGCCTGATCGCCCACTCGGACAGGTTGAAGCTCCCTTTGCTGGCGGGCGTCATTGTGCATGGTCCTCATCGATTTTGACTTTCTGCCCCGGCTTGAGGCTGTTGACGCCAGCGCTGACGATCCGCTCGCCGGGCTGCACGCCCTGGCTGATCAGGACCGAATCGTCATCGCGGCTCAGTACCGTCACCTCACGGGGCGAGACGGTCAGGGCCTTGGGGTCGATGACCCAGATCCGGCTCTTGCCATCCACCTGTTGCAACGCACTCAACGGCAGCTCGGTGCGCGGCGCGATGGCCGAGCTCAAGGTCACGCTGATGGCGGTGCCCAGGCGAAATGCCTCGGGGGTGTCCTTGAGGGTCAGGCGGGCCCGGCGAGTGCGGGTCGCGCTCTGGGCCTGGGGTTCGATCTCGCGCACCGTGGCGCTGGTGCCGATGCTCGGGTCCAGTTGCGCCGCGACCTGGAACACCACGTCCGCCGGCAACTGGTCCACCAGGTTCGCCGGCAGGTCGATCACTGCTTCCTTGACCTCTGGCCGGGCCAGGGTCACCACCTGCTGGCCGGCGCTCACCACCTGCCCGGCCTCGGCCTTCCAGGCGGTGACCACGCCGCCGTGGTCGGTGTGCAACTCGCTGTAGCCGAGCTGGTCCCGGGCCTGCTGCACCGAGGCCTTGGCCTGGGCCAGGGAGGCGCCGGTGGTCTTCATGTCGGTCTGGGCCAGGTCCAGCTGGGCCTGGGCCCCGACCCCACGGTCGAACAGTTCCTGCTGGCGCCGGGCGTTGGCCTGGGCATTGATCCACTGCGCCTGGACCCGGGCCAGGTCGCCCTGGGCCGCACGCAACTGGTTCTGCTGGTCGGTGGGGTCCAGGGTCGCCAGCAAGTCCCCGGGGGCCACCTCGGCCCCGACGTCGACATTGCGCTTGGCGATGCGCCCGGGCACCCGGAAGCCCAGGTTGGTTTCGTAGCGCGCCTGGATATTGCCGGCAAAGCGTCCCAGGCTTTCCTCGGACTGCGCCGTCACCTGGATCCACAGCACCGGGCGCACCGGTTCCGGCGGCGCGTCGTGCTTGGAGCAAGCAGGCAGTAGCACAGCGGCGCACCACAACAAGGCCAGGCGCTTCATGGCTGCTGCTCCTGGCCGGTGGTCTTGCCGGCGATCTCCACTGGTACTCCCGGATACAGCAACTGCCCGCCGGCCACCACCACCTGCTCGCCGCCTTCGAGGCCTTCGCTGATGATCACCTTGCCGGTCAGGTAGCGCCCGACCTTGACCTTGTGCAACTGCGCCTTGCCGTCAGCGCCCACCAGCCATACCGCCGGATCGCGCAAATCCTTGGCCAGGGCCGACCAGGGCAGCACCACGCTGGCCTTGGCATTGGCGCGCGCGGTGGCGCTGACCACCGACCCCAACTCCATGCCCGCCGGCAACGAATCGAGCCTGACCTTGACCTGCACCGTGCCGCTCTGCGCCGAGACCACCGGGGTCACTTCGCGGACCTTGCCGGTGGTGGTCACCTTGGGGTTGTCCAACAGGGCGATGTGGATGGTTTCCTGGCCCGGTGGCTGCATCACCAAAGACTCATAGACGTTGAATACCGCATCGCGCTCGCCGTCCTGGGCCAGGCTGAAGATCGGCTGCGTCGCCTGCATCACCTGGCCGACCTCGGCCTGGCGGGCGGTGATCACCCCCGGGACCTCGGCCACCAGCGCGGTGTAGCCCAGTTGCTCGCGGGCGTTGGCCAACTGGGCCTGGGCCGCGCTCAAGGCGCTCTGGCTGCTGTGCAGGGCGGCCTGGGCCGAGTCGTATTCGCTCTGGCTGGTGTAGCCCTTGGGCAAGAGTTTCTGCTGGCGGACGAACGCGGCGCTGGTCTGCTTGACCCGCGCCTGCTCGGCGAACACCGCGGCATTGGCCGAGTCGACGTTGGTCTGCAGGTCCTTGGGATCGAGCCGGGCCAGCACCTGGCGGGCCGCGACCCGGTCGCCGACGTCCACCATGCGCTGGATGATCTTGCCGCCAACGCGAAACGACAGGTCGGTCTGGACCCGTGCCTGCACGTCGCCGGTGAGGGTCACCGACGCCGTGAACTCGCTGCTCTGCACTTGCTGGACCCGTACCCGCGGATGATTCTTTTCCGTGGGGTGCTCCGCCCCGCAACCAGCGAGCAAGGCCAACAGGCAAAGCCCCACTACCCACTTCGTATCGAGACCAGCCATGCAGGCTCCTTTTGCTTGATCGATGCGCCGTGACGTTTACGACTGTGAGCTTAGAACAGGGTTCAACCCTTGCACTGCAGGGCCTGGCATAGCGCACTTGAAGGCGTTGCGGGCCTTGGCGCAGCCTCGCTACGCTCGACAGCGGCTACAGGTTCGCCTCGTGTCGCCGCCGCAGGGATGGCGCGACAAGAGCCATGGGGATTGGGCACACTGCGCGGCACGCAAAGGAGATCCGGCATGCTCAAGACCCTGGCGGTGGCCAATTACCGCTCCATCAACAAACTGGTGATTCCCCTCGCTCGGCTGAACCTGATCACCGGCGCCAACGGCAGCGGCAAATCCAATCTGTACAAGGCACTACGCCTGCTGGCGGAAACCGCCCAGGGCGGGGTGGTCAACGCCCTGGCCGGCGAAGGCGGCCTGGACTCGACCTTCTGGGCCGGGCCGGAAACCATCAGCCGACGCATGAGCCGGGGCGACGTGGCAGTCCAGGGCGGCCCACGCAAGACGGTCAAGCGCCTGCAACTGGGCTTTGCCAGTGAAGATTTCGGCTACGCCATCGGCCTCGGACTACCCGACTCCAGTGGGCATTTCATGCTTCCCGGCCACAGCCTGCCGATTCCATCGCGCTTCACCCTCGACCCCAGCATCAAGCGCGAAAGTATCTGGGGCGGTGCGCTGTATCGGTCGGCCAGCGTGCTCGTGGATCGCCAGGGTCCGATGGTACGGGCTCGCGACGGGCGACAGTGGGAAGTACTGACGCAACACATCTCCAGCGGCGACAGTCTGTTCGACCAAGTGGGCAACCTGCGCTCATCGCCAGAAGTCTTGCACCTGCGCGAGCAGATCCGCGGCTGGCGCTTCTACGATCACTTACGCACCGACAGCCAGGCCCCCGCGCGCCGAGCGCAACTAGGTACCCGCACCCCGGTTCTGCACCATGACGGCCGGGACCTGGCGGCGGCCTTGCAAACCATCATCGAGGTCGGCGACCAACAAGCCTTGCACGACACCATCAGCGATGCTTTCCCGGGTTCCAGCCTGGAGATCGATGCTGTACCCGGAGGCTTGTTCGAGGTGCGTTTCCGCCAGGAAGGCTTGTTGCGCCCACTGTCGGCGGCGGAGCTGTCGGACGGCACCCTGCGCTACCTGCTGCTGGTGGCGGCCCTGCTGACCCCGAGACCGCCAACGCTGATGGTGCTCAACGAACCGGAAACCAGCCTGCACCCCGACCTGCTGCCGGCGCTGGCGCGCCTGATCATCCGTGCCTCGGAGCAGTGCCAGGTGTGGGTGGTGTCCCACGCCCGGCGCCTGATCGCGGCCCTGCAGGAAGACCCGGAGTGCAACTGCATCGTGCTGGAGAAGGAACTGGGCCAGACGGGCATCGTCGGCCAGCGCCTGCTCGACGAGCCCGCCTGGTACTGGCCCGATTGAGCAGCCCCAAAAGCATCACGGGCAAGCTCCGCTCCTAAGGTCTGCGTAGGAGCGAGGCTTGCCCGCGATGGCGTGCTCAAGAGCGCCTCAAGCGCCCGGGGCGGATCACCCCTGCCACTTGCCGCCTTCGACAATCACGCTGTCGGGGTTGGTGTCGTCGCTCAGTTCCTTGCGCACGTACTGGTCGTACAGCTTGAGCAGGTACTTCTGCTCGCCCAGCTTGGCCAGCTCGGCGTTGACCCAGTCACGCAGCTCGGTGTTGCCCTTCTTCACCGCCGGGGCGATCGGCGCCTGCTCGCCCAGGGTCTGGGGCAGTACGCGGTAACCCGGGTTCTGCTTGGACCAGCTGAACAGGATCAGGTTGTCCTGGGCGTAGGCATCGCCACGGCCATTGGCCAGGGCCTGCAGGGACTCGGTGTTCTTCTCGAACTTGAGCAGCTTCCAGTCCGGGTGGTTCTGGGTCAGCCAGATATCCGCGGTGGTGCCGGTGGTGACGATGGTGGTGCGGCTCGCCAGGTCATCCAGGCTCCTCACTGGACTGCCCTCGGGCACCAGGGCCTGGACCGCGACCTTGAGGTTGGGGTTGGTGAACTCCACCGCTTCCTTGCGCTCGGGGGTCACGGTCATGTTGGCCAGGATCAGGTCGACCTTGTCGCTTTGCAGGAACGGAATGCGGCTGGCCGGCTCCACGGCGACGAACTCCACCTTGTTCTCGTCGCCCAGCAGGTCCTTGGCGAACTGCCGGCCGATATCGGTATCGAAGCCCACGTAGCGCCCGGCCTCATCGACGAAACCGAACGGCGGCTTGTCGGTGAACACGCCGACGATCAGCTTGTCCCGGGCCTTGATCTTGTCCAGGTAGCTGGCCGCCGGCGCAGCGCTGGCGGCACTGGCCGCAGGCTTGGAGGCCTCGGAAGATTTCTCGCAGCCGGCCAGCAGGGCCAGGCCGAACAGCGGTAGCAACAGCAGTGAAGACTTGACGGTTTTCATAAGAGCTCCAGTTCCTTTCTAGGGGCTTTCTTGGGTAATGCTTCGACGAACGAGAACTTCTCCAGGAACTGCTGCGCGCGGACGGTCTGCGGGTTCGTGAAGAAAGCCTCGGGGGTGTTCTGCTCGAGGATGCGGCCAGCGTCCATGAACACGATGCGGTCGGCCACGGCCCGGGCGAAGGCCATTTCATGGGTGACGATCAGCAGTGTCATGCCGTCCCGGGCCAGGCCCTGGATCACCTGCAGCACTTCCTTGACCATCTCCGGGTCCAGCGCCGCGGTGACCTCGTCGAACAGCATCACCTGGGGGTTCATGCACAGCGAACGGACGATGGCGATGCGTTGCTGCTGGCCGCCGGACAGCTGCCGGGGAAACGCCTGGCGCTTGTCCGCCAGGCCGACCCGTTCCAGCAGTGCCTCGGCCTGGGCCTGGGCCTCGCGGCGCTGGCGCTTCTGCACCTTGAGCGGGCCGAGGAGGATGTTGTCCAGCACGTTCATGTGGGGAAACAGGTGATAGCTCTGGAACACCATGCCGATCTGCTGGCGTACCTGGCGCCAGTCGGTGGCCGGGTCCAGCAGCTCGCGGCCGGCAAAGCGCAGGTGACCGCCCTGGGCGCTTTCCAGGCCGTTGAGGCAGCGCAGCAGGGTGCTCTTGCCGCAGCCGCTGGGGCCGAGGATGACGATCACCTCGCCCGACGCCACGCTCAGGTCGATGTCGCGCAGCACCTGCTGCGAGCCGAAGAACTTGTTGAAACCCTGGAACTCGATCAATGCGCTCATGCTTGCGTCCAGCGCCGCTCCAGCACGCGGGAGGCGGCCGACAGCGGGTAGCAGATGAAAAAGAAAAACAGGAACAGGACGCCGTAGATCAGCACCGACTCGTAGGTACGCTCGATGATCTGCTGGCCGACCTTGATCACGTCCACCACGCCGATCAGCACCGCCAGGGAGCTGGTCTTGATGATCCGCGTGTAGACGTTGATGGTCGGCGGCGTCATGCGCTTGAGGGCCTGGGGCAGCAGCACGTGGCCATACAACTGCAACGTCGACAGGCCGATGGACAGCCCCGCCTCACGCTGGCCCCGGGGCAGCGAACGCAGCGCCCCGCGCACCACCTCGCCAACCTCACTGGCGCCCCACAGCGACAGCACCAGCACCGCACAGGTGAAGCTGGGAATGCTGATACCGAAGAAGATCGGGAAACCGAAGAACAGCAGGTACAGCCAGACCAGCACCGGGATCGCCCGGAACAGCTCCAGGTAGATGCGCAGCGGTACATCCAGCACTCGCCGCTGCAGGCTGCGCAGCACGCCATAGAGCACGCCGCCCAGGGTGCTGAAGACGATGCTCAGCAGCGAAATCGACAAGGTCTGCTCGGCGCCCCGGGCCAGTTGCGGCAGGGACACCAGCAGCAGCTCAAGACCCGAACTGGCCATGTTGCAGCCTCCTTTCCAGGTAGCTGAGCAACAGCGACAGCGGCAGGAACAGCAGCACGCAGATCAGCGTCAGTACCGCCAGCATCTCGTAGGTCTTGTAGTACAGGGCGATGTAGCTCTTGGTGGTGTAGAGGATCTCCGGCACCGCCACCGCCGAGACCACGGTGGTCTCCTTGAGCAGGAAGATGAAGTTGGCGAACAGCGACGGCAGGCTGAGGATGCCCGCCTGGGGCAGGATCACGTAGCGCAGCAGTTGCCAGCGCGACAGGCCGATGGAGCGCCCCGATTCCAGCTGGGCCAGCGGCACCGCTTCGACCCCGGCGCGCAGCACCTCGGTGAGATAGGCACCGCCGAGGAAGGTCATGGTGATGATCGCCGCGGTGAAGCCGGAGACCTTGATCCCCAGGGCCGGCAGGGCGAAGTAGACGAAGAACAGCTGGATCAGCAACGGCGTGTTGCGCGCCAGCTCCACGTACAGGCCGATCAGGCGGTGCACATAGGGCGTGCGGAACACCAGGAAGGTAGCGTTGATCAGCGCCACCAGCAGGGAGGTAGCGATGGCGATCAGGCCAACCTGCAGGGTCACCCCCACGGCCTTGAGGAACGCCGGCAGGGTGCTGAGGATGAAAGCGTAGTCGAGGGTCATTGAACGTCCTGGACGCCGCTGGGATACAGCGGCGGTGATGCAGTCCATGGGGCGATGGGTAATCGCCGGGGTGAGCGCGACTCTAAAGCTATAAAAAGCAGAATTTAAATACCGTTAAGGCATATTGATATCACCCAAAAACCTAACCCGCGGATTTGCCGGGCTGGCGTCGAGCGACTACCTTTTTTGCCTTGCCTGCCGGGTTCATGAGGGCCTAGGCATTTCCCAGGACGCGCAGCTTCACAAGGACGATGACCATGGCCGATGAAAAGACTCCGCAACCGCTCGATCCCCATGACTTGCTCAAATGGCTCATGGCCTTGCGCCGGGCCATGCAGCCGGCAGGCTGACGCTGGCCAAAGATTGCAGGCAATAAAAAACGCCGACGCTGGCCTAGCCGTCGGCGTTCGAACCTTGAAGGGGGTTGTCCGATGGACAAGCTAGCCCATCAGAAGGCCGGCAATACTGCGCCGCTGTATTTCTTCTCGATGAAAGCCTTCACTTCAGGGCTGGTCAGGGCCTTGGCCAGCTTCTGGATGGCCGGACTGTCCTTGTTGTCCGGACGGGCCACCAGGAAGTTCACGTAGGGCGAGTCGGCGCCTTCGATCACCAGCGCATCCTTGGCCGGGTTCAGGCCAGCTTCCAGGGCGTAGTTGGTGTTGATCATGTCCAGGTCAACCTGGTCCAGGACCCGTGGCAGCATGGCCGATTCCAGTTCCCTGAACTTGAAGTTGTGCGGGTTCTTGGCGATGTCCTTCGGAGTGGACACGGCGTTCTTCGGATCCTTGAGTTCGATCAGGCCGGCCTTGTGCAGCAGGATCAGCGCACGACCGCTGTTGCTGCCTTCGTTGGGGATGGCGATGCTGGCGCCGTCCTTCAGCTCGGCCAGGCTCTTGACCTTCTTCGAGTAGCCGCCGAAAGGCTCGACATGCACGCCGATCACGGTCTCCAGGTGGGTGCCCTTGCCTTCGTTGAAGTTCTTCAGGTACGGCAGGGTCTGGAAGTAGTTGGCGTCCAGGCGCTTCTGGTCCACTTGCACGTTGGGCTGCACGTAGTCGGTGAAGACCTTCACTTCCAGGTCCACGCCTTCCTTGGCCAGGGTCGGCTTGATCAGCTCGAGGATCTCGGCGTGCGGCACCGGGGTCGCGGCGACGACCAGCTTCTCGCCGGCCTGGGCGATACCGGCGCCCAGGGCTGCCGCCAGTGCGGTGAACAACAGAACTTTTTTCATGCGATGTCCTTAGGTGTCGGGGGACCGACGACGGCTTCAAACAGGGAGTGGATCGGGATACTGGTGAAGTGCCACTTTTGGCGTGGATCGGACAATACCGAGATTTTTTATTCCCGAACAATATCTTTTATTCAAGTTCATATTCCATTTTGTTCATACAGCCGGGAAGCCCCTGGCCAGAGCTCCCGCCTACCGCGGCGCCCGGTGAAGTGGTGTGGCCGCTGTCGAGCGCGGCAAGGCTGGGTCCAGGTAGGCTGGGCCTTCAGGTAGGCAATTGAGCGCACTTCTTGGCGGCCGCTACGCGCCCTTACGCAGCCTGTAGCCGCTGCCGAGCCTGCGAGGCTGCGCACGAGGACGCAGTCCTCGCGAAACGAACCCCTCCCAAAGCTCGTAGCGCCGGGATAGACAGGCGCTACGCACCCAGGCGCAGCCTGCTCCAGTGCCTACACCGCCAGCAGTTGCTTGAGGGCGGCGCGGTCCGCCTCGGTGCCGGACTCGAGAATCCCGCGTACCAGCAAGCGCACCTGCTCCAGGGGCGCGGCCTGGGATGGCAGGTTGAGGTGTTCCGGAAGGATTTCCCCACCATCGCTGACCAGCAGGGCGAAGTGAATGACGTTCTCCAGCTCGCGGGTATTGCCCGGCCAGCTGTGGCGCTCCAGGACCTGCTGCGCGGCTTCGCTGATCAGCGGCACCGGCAGGTCCAGGCGCTGGCTGTAGATCCCCAGGAAGTATTCGGCCAACGACTCGATGTCCCCCACCCGCTCACGCAGGGCCGGTAGCTCCAGCTGGCCCTCGCTCAGGTAGCGGTACAGGCGCTCGTGGAACTTGCCCGCCGCCACTGCCTGGGCCAGGTCGATGCTGGTGGCCGCCACCAGGCGCACATCCACCGGGCTTGGCTGCTGCGCGCCGACCCGGGTCACCTCGTGGTTCTCCAGGGCCGCCAGCAGCTTGGTCTGGATCGGCAGCGGCAGGTCGCCGATCTCGTCCAGGTACAGGGTCCCGCCATTGGCCGAGCCGAACCAGCCCGCCCGGCTGCTGGCCGAGCCGCTGAAGCTGCCCGCCGCATAACCGAATAGCTCGGCATCGGCGTAAGTCGGGCTGATGGCCCCGCAGTTGACCGAGACGAACAATCCACTGCGATCGCTGGCGCGGTGGATATGCCGGGCCAGCAGCTCCTTGCCGGTGCCGGTCTCGCCACGGATCAGTACCGAGGTCGAACGCGGCGCCAGTTGCTCCAGCTCCTCGCGCAGCTGGCGCGAACGCGGATCGACGAACACCAGCGCCTTGGCGCGGATGCTCAGGGGGCTTTTCTCGGCATCGGGAAAGGTCAGCAGCGGCTGGCCGAAGGGGGTATGCGAACTCATGGCGGACTCCCGCCCCAAGGCGCCTGGAGGCGGGGGCGTTTAAACGAAAAAAGAAAACTCAGGCACGACGCAGGGCGTGCTGTTCCATGCGGTTTTGCAGGCGATAGAGATAGGCGAAACCCTGTTCCCAGCGATGGTGGCCGGACTTGACGTTGATATGCCCGGCACCGGCCAGGATCCCGGCTTCGGCGCCCCAGTCCCGGGCCAGCTCCAGGGCTCGCGCCGCGCTGACCGCGCTGTCGTTGTCCGAGCTGACCACCTGGCTGGGGAACGGCAGCAGGCCCCGGGGGATCGGAGCAAAATTGCGCAGCGCCGGCACACAGGCCGGACGCTCCACATCCGCCGGCGCCACCAGCAGTGCGCCACGCACCTGGCGCAAGGCGGCCAACGGCGCCCGGGCCGCCCAATGGGCCACGGTGACGCAACCCAGGCTGTGGGCGATCAGGATCACCGGGGTGTCATCGGCGACAATGGCTTCGGCCAGCGCCGCTACCCAGTCTTCCCGGCGCGGCGTCAGCCAGTCGGCCTGCTCCACTCGCGCACTGTTGGGCAGGCTGCGCTGCCAGTGGCTTTGCCAATGATCTTCTGGCGATCCTTGCCAGCCCGGCACAATCAAGTAGCGAATGGATTCGTTGCGCATGGGGAACTCTCCTGCTGCGTGTCTGTTCCCGAACGAGTATAGGGAGGGGATTTATATTGGTTAAGGAATAAGAAGCTATTTATTAAGACTCATAAAGAATATGAAACCCACCCCGCTCCGCCTTGTGCAATCGCTGCCGCAGGCGTGCAGCGGCCGCCAGGCAGTCCGTTCGACCGCGCACTTGAAGTGCCCTGCGGGCCTCGCTGCGCTCGACAGCGGCTACAGGGCTACAACAAAAAAAAGGCCGCACCCTGCCAAGGAGACGGCCTGAAAAGTCGTGGCTTTGTTGCTCGGTATCAGCGGGCGGTGATCACCGACAGCTTGGTGATGCCCGCACGCTCGATGGACGCCATGGCCCGGGCCACCTCGCCGTAGTTGACGCCATCGTCGGCCTGCAGTTGGACGCGGACTTCCGGGTCCTTCTGCTTGGCCGCTTGCAGGTTGGTTTCCAGGAGATCCGGCTGGATCTCGTCCTTGTTGATGAACAGCTTGCCGGTGCCATCGATGCTCACCACCAGCGGGTCCTTCTGCTCCACCGGGGCCACGGCCTCGGTCTTGGGCAGGTTGATGGGAATGGCATTGGTCAAGAGCGGCGCGGTGACGATGAACACCACCAGCAGCACCAGCATCACGTCCACCAACGGGGTGACGTTGATCTCGCTCAGTACCTCGTCGCTATCCTGGGTCGAGAAGGCCATGTCAGGAGGCCTCCTTCACTTTGTGGCCGGAGCCCTGGGCCGCGACCTTGTGCGCAGCCGGATGGATCAGCACGCGGAACGAACTCTTCTGCGCCAGGCTGTAGAAGTCATGGGCGAAGTCATCGAGGTCGGCGGCGGTCAGCTTCAGGCGCCGCAGGAAGTAGTTGTAGACCAGCACCGCCGGCACCGCGACGGCGATCCCCACGCCCGTGGCCACCAGCGCCGCACCAATCGGGCCAGCCACGGTTTCCAGGCTCGCCGAGCCCGCGGCGCTGATGCCCTTGAGCGCTTCCATGATCCCCCACACGGTGCCGAACAGGCCGATGAAGGGCGAGGTGCTACCGATACTGGCGACCACCGCCAGGCCCGTCTCAAGGGAGCGGCGCTCACGCACGATCTGCTGGCGCAGGGCACGCTCGAGCCGGTCCTGGTGGTTGATCGCCTGGCTCAGGTCGGCGGCGTGGGGCGCATCGCCCACCTGGATCGCCGCATAACCGGCCTGGGCCACTCGGGCCGCCGCGCCGGGCTGGGTTTCGCTCAGGGGCGCGGCCGAGTCCAGGCTCGACGCCGCCCAGAACTGATTGTGGAACTTGCGATCCTGGGCCTTGAGGCGGGCGAACTGCACGCCCTTGACCAGGGCCAGGCCCCAGGTGGCGACGGAGAAGACCACCAGCAGCCAGATCACCGCGCTTTCGATCGATTCCAGTGGAGATGCCAGTAACGTCATGATGTGTTCCCTCTATAAGCGTGTGGATCGGGCCTTGTGGCTCAATGGATCTTGAAATCGATAGGTACGCTGACCCAGCCGTCCTGGGCCACGTCGCCCTGCTTGGCCGGGACGAAGCTCCAGCGCTTGACCGCGGCCAGGGCCGCATCGTCGAGTTGCTGGCGCCCACTGCTCTTCTGGATCTGGATCTCTCCCGGTTTGCCGCTGGCCAGCACATGTACCCGAAGCAACACCGTGCCTTCCCAGCCCCGGCGCTGGGCCAGGGACGGATACTCCGGTGCCGGATTCTTCAAGTACGCCGCATTGGCCGAAGCCGGCGTCACCGGAGCGGGGGCCGGTGGCGCAGGTGGAGCCGGGGCAGCGACCGGAGCAGCCGGCTGGGGCGCTGCCGGAGCCTGTTGCACCGGTTTAGGCGCAGGTTTGGGTTCAGGCTTGGGCACCGGTTTTGGCTTGGGTTTGGGCACCGGCTTGGGTGGCGGTGGCTTCACTGCCAGCTCATCCTCCACCGGCGGTGGTGGCTCCACTACCGGCTGGGCTGGCTGCGGAGGCGGTGGCTCGACCACCGGAGGCGCCGGATGCGAGAACTCGATGGTCATGGGCGGGATTTCCGGCGGTACCACCGGCAGTACCGGCGTCGACTTCTGGCTCAACCAGTAGATCACCGCGCCGTGCAATACCAGGGCCGCCGCACCCAGGAGGATCGCCTCGCGCCGGCGCAATACCCCCTTGGGCGTGCGCTGCAGGCGAGCCTGGCCCAACGGCGAGCGATGCGGCCGACCGAGGTCGACCAACTCGCCGCTGGGTGCCTGGCGCCATGGCACCTCCTGTGCACTGGCGACGGTCTGGACATTGCCCATTGATTCACTCCCTACGATCTTGTGCGGATAACCCGGCACCAGCGCTCTGACTCCCCCACGCAACGGTGCCGCAGACCAATGATCCGCGCCCCACTCTTATCTCTTAAAGTAATCTTTCAAGTTATATATAGATCGATATGGAATATTGAAAATCAGCGAAACGCTCCAGCCCTCGTGAATCAAGGGCTGTAGCCGTCACGCTGAAAACCCATGCTTTACCGGCATGAAAAATATTCCCTGAAGGCATCGAAAACACCCGCTCGACAGTACTCCCACAACTAACCAAGACACTTTCCCAGCAACTAACATCAGGACCATAAACCTCCAGGCACGACAAAGCCGTCGGAATATCACACTATTCAAAATCAAATAGCGGATATCCGACGGCTGCCGGACTTGCAACTAATTACTGCTTGAGAAATTCACCACTCAAGCCAACTACATCACCGCTGAAGTTGCTGCGGGCCCCGGATGCACGCAAGCGGGCATAGTTGTGGTCGGGAGAGAACAGCGCCCAGGCCTGGTAACCGTAGCCGTCGTTATAGCCGGAGACATTGATGATGGTCGGCTGCCCGGTGCTGTTCTGGAAGTGGTAATGACCGGCGACGCTGTACTTGACTCCGGCCTGGGTCAACTCACCGCTGAACGAACCGTTGGAATCGTTGCCGTCGGTCACGACCAGGCGGGCGTCAGCGTTGGAGTTTACATAGGTGCCATTGATGCTCGACATAGTGCTGGTTTCCTTATGCAATTAAAGGTTTCTTCCAATGAGGCAAGTTCAGATAGAACTCAAGAACCCAGCATGGTCGGCATTCATAAAGTTGTCCAAGCCAAACTATTGAATAAACTAATCAAATAGCTATAGAGCCCAGCACAGGACATATAAGCTATATCCATTTCAAGGCAACCTATAACTTTCCAGACGCCAGAACTTGCAACTTCTCCTGCAGTTCCTTACCTGCCCGGCTCAAGCCGCTGCCGGCATACAGGGCCAGGCGCACGCCCTGGATATCCGGCAGGCCGCTGTCGGCATCGAGGATGCGGTGCTGCTTGCCCAGCACCCGCACCGGCAACAGGCTGATCCCCAGGCCCGCGCCCACCGCCGAGCAGACACTGGCCAGGCTGGCGCTGGAATAGGCGATGCGCCAGGGCCAACCGCCCACTTCCAGGTGATGGAGCATTTCCTGGCGGTACAAGCCCCCCACCGGAAAAGCCACCAAGGGCAGCGGTTCGCGACCGAAGGCCGGCTGCCGGAGGCTGTCGGCCCAACACAGCGGCTCGGGCCAGGAGTCCAGGCAGTCCTCGCCATGGCCCATCTGCTTGACCAGCAACAGGTCGAACTCGCCACGCCGGTATTGGCGCAGCAACTCCGGCCCCAGGCCGCAAGTGACCTCCAGGCGCACCGCCGGGTAGTCGCGGCCAAACCGTGACAGCAACGGCATCAGGCGCTCGGCGGCATAGTCTTCCGGCACCCCCAGGCGCAGTACCTCTTCGCTGCGCTGGTTGATCAGCACGTCGCTGGCCTCTTCGTGCAGCGCCAGGATGCGCCGGGCATAGGCCAGCAGTCGCTCGCCCTCCACAGTCGCCACCACCCGGCGCTGGTCGCGGTCCAGCAACTGGCAACCCAGGCTCTCCTCCAGGCGCCGTACCTGCTGGCTCACGGTGGACTGGGTCAGGTGCAGGCGCTCGGCAGCGCGGGTGAAGTTCTGGCAGTCGGCGACCGCCACGAAACTGCGCAACAACACGGGATCGAACATTGCCAAACCATTCTGATAGCCACTGATTTGCATGATTATATTTAATTTCAGAATACCCATGGGGTTGCTCATACTCGCTGTTCATCAGCAGGAGCGGGAGGTTTCCATGACATTCAGCCTGTCCCTCAAACGCGGCCTGTTGGCCGCCAGTCTGTTCACGGCGGGGGTGGTAATGGCCAACGACAATGCGTTGCTCGATGCGGTACGCAACGGACAGTTGCAGCAGGTACGCGAGCTCGTCGCCCAGGGCGCGCCGCTCGACGACCGGGGCCTGGACGGCAGCAGCCCCTTGCTGTTGGCCACCCGCAGCAACCAGGTGGAGATCGCCCGGGTGCTGATCGAGGCTGGCGCCGACGTCAACCGCAAGAACCTGATGCAAGACAGCCCCTACCTGCTGGCCGGTGCCAGCGGCTACGACGAGATCCTCAAGCTGACCCTGGCCCATGGCGCCGACCTCAAGAGCACCAACCGCTACGGCGGCACGGCGCTGATCCCGGCCTGCGAGCGCGGCCACGAGACCACCGTGGAGTTGCTGATCGCCGCCGGGGTCGATCTGGACCACGTCAACCGCCTGGGTTGGACCTGCCTGCTGGAGGCGATCCTGCTCTCCGATGGCGGCCCGGCGCACCAGCGCATCGTCAGCCGGCTGATCGCCGCCGGTGCCGACCTGAACCTGCCGGACCGCGCCGGGACCAGCCCCCTGCGCCATGCCGAACAACGCGGCCAGGAGGCCACTGCCCAACTGCTGCGCGAGGCCGGGGCCTCCTGAATTCGCGTGGCGCACGCCGGAGATTTGCATGCATAACGATCAACACTTCCTCGAACGAGCCGTGGCCCTGGCCCGGCGCAATGTCGAGCAGGGCGGCCGGCCCTTCGGCGCCTTGCTGGTGCGTGACGGCCAGGTCCTGGCCGAGGCGGTCAACGAAATCCACCTCAGCCAGGACCCCACCGCCCACGCCGAATTGCTGGCGATCCGCAGCGCCAGCCAGCAACTGGGGCCGCGCCTGGATGGCTGCGTGATCTACGCCAGCGGCCAGCCCTGCCCGATGTGCCTGGCGGCCATGTACCTGTGCGGCGTATCCCGGGCAGTGTTCGCCGCCAGCAACCAACAGGCGGCGCCGTTCGGCCTGTCCACCGCGGCGATCTACGAACAACTGGGCCAGCCCCTGGCGACCCAAACGCTGCCTGTACAGCACCTGCCGCAGGCGGCGATGAACGCGATCTACCAGGATTGGCAGGACCGTCATGGCGCGCACTGAATCAGCGTTCAAGACCTTCGCTGGCTGGGCCTTGCTGGTGTGCCTGGGGCTGAACCTGCGACCGATCCTCAGCTCGGTCAGCCCGCTGCTGAACCAGATCCGCGAAGCCACTGGCATGAGTTTCCAGAGCAGCGCCTGGCTCACCAGCCTGCCGGTGATCTGCATGGGCCTGGTGGCCCTGCTGGGTGTGCGCATCGAAGCGCGCCTGGGGGAACGCCGTGGGGTCTCCCTGGGGTTGCTGCTGGTGCTTTTGGCCTGCCTGGCGCGCCTGTACTTCGGCCAGGCACAGGCCCTGCTGGCCAGCGCCTTGCTGGGGGGCGTCGGGGTCGCGCTGATCCAGGCCCTGGTGCCCGGGTTGATCAAGCGCCAGTTCCAGCAACGGGTAGCCCTGGCCATGGGCGTGTACTCGGCCTCGCTGATGGGCGGTGGCGGTCTCGCCGCGCTGCTCAGCCCGCAAGTGGCCCTGCACTTCGCCAACTGGCAGATGGGCCTGGGCGTCTGGCTGCTGCCGGCCATGGCGGCGCTGTTGCTGTGGACCTGCCTGCCCCTGGGAGCCGCCCGCCGCCCGGGTGCCCGATCCGTGACCGACAGCCTGTGGGGCAACCGCCGGGCCTGGCTGCTGGCGCTGTACTTCGGCCTGGTGAACTGCGGCTACATGAGCATGGTGGCCTGGCTCCCGGCTTACTACCTGCAGATGGGCTGGAGCGCCACGATGAGCGGTTCGCTGCTGGCGTTCATGACCGTGTTCCAGGTCATCGCCGCGCTGTTGATGCCCGCCTTGGCCCAACGCAGCGTCGATCGTCGGCCCCTGCTGGGCATCAGCCTCGCCGCCCAGGCCCTGGGGTTTCTCGGCCTGGTGCTGTGGCCGCTGCAAGCACCGCACGTGTGGGTGGCGCTGATCGGTTTCGGCCTGGGCGCCTGCTTCGGCCTGAGCCTGATCCTCACCCTCGACCACCGCCGCGATCCCCGGGCGGCCGGGCAACTGGCGGCCTTCGTGCAGGGCGTGGGGTTCTTGCTCAACGCCGTCTCGCCCTGGCTCACCGGCTGGCTGCGCCAGGTCACCGGTGACTTCACCAGTGCCTGGTGGGTGTTGGTCGCCGGTGCCGTGGCGATGCTGCTCCTGACCCGCATCTTCAGCCCGTCCAGCTACCAGCCCAGGGCCGGTTTCGACCCCGCCGCACAAGCCGCATGAGCCTGGGGCCGAGTCCATCAGGCGGCTCGTGCCGAGCCGTGCGCAGCCTGCGGCAGCGGCTACGCGCAACCCTGTAGCCGCTGTCGAGCGCAGCGAGGCTGCGACCGGGCGCACAGCGCCCGCAACACCCAGCGACGCGCTGCGGCAGGTCACCCATGAACAGCAAACAACGGCCACCGGCCGGGACTCAATGGAGTGGGCCAAAGCAATAGACGTTGGAGCGCGGGAAAATATTAGGGGAAATAAATTATTGTAATTCGATAATTATTTATCAATAATCCGCCACCCCCACAGTTTTTCAAGGAATACCGCATGCCCCTCCAAACCAATGGTTCCGCCCAATACCGGTTACGCCGGGTTGGCGTGCTGGCCGCGATCCTGGCCTGGGTCATGGGCGTGGTCGAAATCGGTGGCAACGCCGGGCTCTGGATCTACAGCAAGGACCAGGTTCTGGGTGCCCTGCTCGGGGTCTTCGCCGAACACTCGCCGCGCCTGCTGGAAGCGGACTTCAAACTCTCCACCCTGAGCTTCACCCTGCTGGTGATCCTGGACTTCCTGCCACTGCTGCTGACCAGCTTCGCCCTGTGGCTGACCGGCGTGTTCTTCCTGCGCCTGTCCCGAGGCGAAACCTGGAGTGATCGCAACATCCGTATCCTCTGGCGCGTGGGCATGCTGTGGATCGTCGCCCCGGCCACCTTCCCGATGATGGAGACCCTGCAAGGCCTGGCCCTGTCCATCGATCTACCGCCCGGCCAGCGCATCCTGCAGATCTCCGCAGGCTTCTCGTCCTACGCCGCTTACGAAGTGGTCAAAGGAATCTTGCTGTGCTCGTTTTCCATTATCATGCGCGACGCGAAAATCCTCAGTGATGAGCACAGTCACTACATATAGAACAATGAGATGACCATTATCGTTCGGCTTGACGTTGTCATGGCTAAAAACAAGATTCGCTCGAAAGAGCTGGCCGCCATCCTGGGCATTACCGAGGCCAATCTGTCGTTGCTGAAAAATGGCAAGGTCAAGGGGATGAAAATCGAAACCCTCGACAAACTCTGCGCCGCACTCGACTGCCAACCCGGCGACCTGCTGGAGTACCAGGCAGACTGAAACTGCGTCTCCCCCCTCGCGTGTGTTTGATCGAGTCCAGACCGTTAAAGCCTTTTCCAAGTCCTCACGTTGTTCAATGGCTGACTCATGACTCGTACCCTGCTCTACCCGCTGTTCCTGCTCGCCTGCCTGCTGACTGGCTGCGCCAACAAACTCGACGTGGCACTCAATGCCACTCCGGCCCCCGACTACTACTTCGACCACCAGGCCCCGGTGCTGGTGACCGTCAGCGGTGCCAACTCCGCCAACGCCCTCAACGCCCGCTACTACCTCAAGGACATGGTGGCAGCCCTGCATGGCATGGGCTTCAAGCAGGTGTTCACCGATGAACCGTTGCCCGAGAACCATCCGCCGTTTCGCATGAACATCGCCCTCGACGTGGGCAGCAAGAAATCCAGCTACCGCTATACCGCTACCGACTATGGCCAGGTTCCCAGCAGCTCCAAGATGGTCTGCAAACCGTCGTCGAAAAAGAACCAGAACATGGTATGCGACAGCACCCCGACCATGACCTGGGGCCCGGTAGGCAGCTCGGAACGCACCGGCTACACCACCCTCTCGACCTTCAACGTCGAGGCCAAGGATGCCAAGAGCCTGCGCACCGTGTTCCTGATGCGGGTCTCCTCGTCCAACGACGATTGCCAGGACACCAAGGTCGAGGACTTCCTGGTCCAGCAGGGCCTGGATCACCTGGACTTTCGCAATCGGGTGCACCGCAACTACAGCGTCACCCTGCCCGAAGGCCAGAGCTGCAAGTAGCTGCCTGCCAGGCGCTTTGCAACCGCTGCGGCGCCACGCCTACAATCGCCCCCGCCGCCCGCCCCCCAGGCGGGCGCAGCCCCTCGATCAAGGCGCAGGACAACCATGACCATGGACTGGAATGCCTGGGACATTGAACCCGGGTCGTCGGTAGACGAACAATTGATCGCCCTGGTGCAACAACGCCTGGGCGTCGAGTTACCGCCGCTGTACCTGGAACTGGTGCGCTACGCCGAGGCCGCCACGCCAGGAATCGGCACCTTCGCCTATGGCAACGGCTACGCCTGCATCAGCGAATTCTTCGATTTCAGCCTGAACGACGCCCCCTGGACCCTGCTCTGGTACGCCAGCCCTGGCCGCGTGCCAGGGCTCGCCGCCGGCAGCCTGGCGATTGCCCGGGATGCCGGCGGCCTGCTGATCTGCCTGGACTTCAACAGCCCGCGCGTGGCGGTGGAAATCTTCGACCCCGACAGCGCCAACCGCTACCCGGTGGCCGCCGACTTCCAGGCCTTTGTCGAGTTGTGGCAGCCATGAACACACCGCGTAGATGGATAGTCGTACCCACCAGCCAGGACGCCATGCAACGCCTGGACCTGGACCAGTGCCTGCCGGGCGACCTGGAGGAACTGGCCCTGTCCCCAGAGCAGTGGGCGAGCCTGTCGCGCAGCGACCTGCTGCCGAGCTTGAACCGCGCCCTGGGCACCCTGATCGACGACTACGAAGACGCCTCGATCCAGGGCCAGGCCGACCTCGCCACGGCGCTGGCGATCCTCACCCAGGCCGCGACCGCCGGGGATGAACTTATCCACAGGCTCATCGCCCTGAATCGACTGGCCCTGGAGCGGGACACCGGCCTGTACTTCTACTTCTGAGCGGGCAAGCGCCTTCGCCAGGGGGAGCTCGCGGGGTCAGATCCCGGCGCTGGCCTGTTTCAGCTGCGGCTCTGGCGCCTGCACGGCGGTTTGCGAACGCGGCGTGCCCTCCGGCACCCAGTCATAGTTCACCGGCAGCGCGCGATACACCCAGTTGCTCACCGCCTCGCTGCCCGGGGCCTTGCCCAGGTAGGGGCTGACGTATTCCCAGACGATCTCGCCGGCGCCGGTGACCTGGAAGAAACGCCCATTCATGCCCTCGTCGATCAGGGTGTTGCCGTTGGGCAGGCGCCGCGCGCTGCTGATGAACGAGCTGTAGAAGGCCCAGCCCGGTTGCCTGGAACTGGCGGCGCTGTATTGCCAGACGATTTCACGCTTGATCGGATCGATCTCCAGCACCCGGGAGCCGGCGATCAGCCCCAGGGGCACCGAGGGGTAGCCGGCCGTGCCCTGGTTGTCGAACACCAGCAGGTTGCCGGCCCCCGGCAGGCCAGCGGGGATGATGTGGGCATCGTGCTGACCGACGAACTGGTCCACCGGGCGCGGCAGCTTGCCGGCGCTCTTGGGCTCGATCGGCGCCAGGTTCGGTCCCAGGCGCCAGACCACCTTGGCGCTGTGCTTGTCGATGATGGCGATGAAGTTGGCGTTGCGTGAATCGATCAACAGGTTGTCCGGGGCGAAGCGTTTGTCGCCGGCGTCGAACCAGCGATTGGGGCCCACCACGCTGAGGTTGTTGATGTGCAGGTAATCCGGGTTGCTGGTGCCGTGCACCAATTTCAACTGGGCGGGAGTGAAGCCGAACTCCTTGAGGTGCTCGGAGGCCAGCCACTGCCATTTGACCTGGCCGTCGGGGCTGACTTCGTAGATCACGTCGTCGATCACCTGGGGCACCTTGAAGCCCGCCACCTTGTGCACCTTGTTGGCCAGCACCAGGGTGTTGCCATTGCTCAACCGGCGCTGGTCATGGTGCTGCTGGGCCGCGCCGCCGGGGGCCTGGTCGCCCCATTGCCAGACCAGCTTGCCGTTCCAGTCCAGCTCACCGACGCTCTGGTTGCCCAGGCCGTTGCCCGCCGAGCCGAGCGGGCCGGGGTCCTTGTCCTTGAGTTGCAACAGCACCCGGCCGCGCTCGCCGCCCACCAGTTGCGGATCGATGATGGCCGAGGGAAAACCGGCCTGGGGCCAGTTCCTGACCTCGTTGCCGTTCATGTCGATCAAGTGGGTCTGCTTGTCGGCACCGCTGAAGATCACGTACTGGTTATAGGCCTTGGCCGGGTCGTAGCGGGTCACGCCGGTGGGGTAGACGCTGGGCGCCGCGTGCAGCGCTCCGGCCAGCAAGGTGGTGGTCAACAAGACCAAGGGGGTTGTGGCGCGTGGCATGGCAGGCACTCCTGTTCGGGTTGAGGGGCGCCGGCAGTCCTGGCGCCAGGTGCAAAAGCGGATGTCAGAAGTCGTAGCGACCGGTCACGCCCAGGGTTCGCGGCGTGCCCAAAAGGCCCTCATAGCCGCCGTTGCCGCCGGTCCAGAGGGTGGTGTAGTAGGTCTTGTCGAAAGCGTTCTTCAGCCACAGCGAGACATCCCACTGGCCCTGCTCGTAGTTGCCCCGCAAGCCGGTGGAGAGGTTGACCACGGCATAGCTGGGGATCTGCCCGTACTGGGAATCCTCCACCGTGCCCACGGCCTTGGAACGGAAGGCATAGCTGGCGGTGACGTACTCCTCCAGGCCGTTGTCCAGGTTCCACTTGTATTCGCCGTTGGCGTTGGCGATCCATTTCGAAGCACCCACCACCTGGTGCCCGGTGAGATCGCAGGACGCCGGCGCCCCGGGACGCAAGCTGACCTCCGGCGGGCATGGGGCATCCTTGTAGGACAGGTAACGCACGTCGTTATAGGAGCCGTTGAGGTTCAGGGTCAGGCCGCGCAGCGGCACCAGGGTGCTTTCCACCTCGACCCCGCGTGAGCGCACCGAACCGGCGTTGGTCAGGTACTGCACGCGGTTGCCATAGTCGTAGGCGTTGGTCTGGTAGCCGTTGACCTGGGTCCAGAACAGGTTGGCGTTGAGTTGCAGGCGCCGGTCCCACAGGGTGCTCTTGAAGCCCAGCTCGGCGTTGTTGGCGCGCTCGGTGCCGATCAGCAACGAGTCGGCGCCGGCCGTGGGCGCCGAGCCTACCGCCAGGTTGACCCCGCCGGATTTCTCGCCGTGGGACAAGGTGGCATAGCCCAGCAGGTCATCGCTGAAGCGGTAGCTCAGGTTGAGCAACCCCGAGGGGCTGGTGCTGTACTGGTTCAGGTCGCCGGAATCGTAGGCCCCGGCCCGGCCACGCCGGGCATTGGCCGCAGCCCCGGTGACCGCTACACCGCCCAGGGGTGCGTCGCGGCCGACCGAGGCGGTTTTTTCCTCGTAGGTGCCACGCAGGCCAGCGGTGAAATCCAGGCGCTCGGTGAGGTGCCAGGTGCCCTGGGCGAACAGGGCAAAACTGTCGGTGCGGATCTTGCCCTTGCCGATGCTGGTGACGTCGTTCAACGCACCGTTGGGCGTACCGTTCCAGATGTCGGCCTTGGGCCCGTAGTAGGCGAAGGACTTGTTATCCAGGTCCGAGCCGAAGTAGTAGGCCCCCAGCACGTAGTCGAAGAACCCGCCGCTGGGCGAGGCCAGGCGAAACTCCTGGGACCACTGCTTATCTTCCACCGAGACCCCGGCGTTGTAGGTGGCCGGCACATTGAGGCCATCGTCGTTGCGCGGGGTGAAGTTCCACCAGCGATAGGAACTGACCGAGGTCAGGGTGAAGTCGCTGGGCAGGGTCCAGTTGGCTTCCAGCGAAGTGCCGCCCTGGAACACCGTGACGTGCTGGTCGTTGTCCAGGTTGACCTTGCGATGGCTGCCGTTGACCAGGGTCGCCCCCGCTGCCGCCGCGCGCGACTCATAGACATTGCTGCCGTTGATGGTCGGCCCGGTGCTGTACAGCACCCGGGTGCCGGCGCTGGAGTCCTCTTCGTTGTAGTCGCCGATCCAGCGCAGGTTGAAGCTCTCGTTGGGCTTGTACAGCAACTGGCCGCGAAAGCCCTGGCGCGAACCGCCATTGAGGTCGTGGCCGTCGTGCTCGTTCTTGATGTCGCCATCGCTGCGGGTGCGATAGGCCGAGAACCGCCCCGCCAGCTCATCGGTCAACGGTCCGGAAAGGGTGCCCTTGGTCTGGAAGTAGCCATCCTCGCCCAGGGAGGTCTCGATGCTGCGCTCGGGGGTGAAGCTCGGCGCGCGGGTGCTGATGTTGATCACCCCGGCGGTGGTGTTCTTGCCGAACAGGGTGCCCTGGGGCCCGCGCAGCACTTCCAGCTGCTCGATGTCCATCAGGTCGAACACCGCCATCCCCGGCCGTCCCAGGTAGACGTTGTCGATGTACAGCCCGACGCTGCCTTCCAGGCCGTCGCTGGCCGGGTTGTTGCCCAGGCCGCGGATCGACACGCTGGACTGGCGCGCATGCATGTAGGCGACGTTGACGCTGGGCACCAGCTGTTGCAGGTCCTGGATGCGATAGACCCGCTGGCTCTCCAGGGCCTGGCCGCCGATCACGCTCATGGGCGTGGGCACGTTCTGCGAGCTTTCCTCGCGGCGCCGGGCAGTCACGGTCACGGTCTGCAACTGGCCGCCATCGGCCTTGGCCTTGTTGGCGCTGCTCTTGGCCGGGCTCGCCTGGGGCACCGGCGCCTCCTCGGCCCAGCTCGCGCTCCAGCCGGCACTGCCGGCCAGCAGCAGGGCCAGGGGCAGGCGCTTGAGCCGCCGAGGCGTGAGGGGTGAAGCGATGGACAACGGGCTCATGGGCGGCTCCTGGTCAGAAAACATACAGCTCGTATATTCCCTAAAGTTATTTATTTATGTTTTTACAAAGATTTACTGCATAAGAGATTGCCTTTATAAGGAGTCGACCTAATGCATAGCCAATGCATTTCCCCGATATTTTTTATGTGAAAAATGCATATCGACCTGCGCCAGCTCCGCCACTTCATCGCCCTCGCCGAGCAGCGCAGCTTCGTTGCCGCCGCGGCCACGGTGAACCTCTCGCAATCGGCCTTCAGCCGCAGCATCCAGGCGCTGGAGCACAGCGTCGGCTGCCAGCTGGTGGACCGTGGGCGCAAGGACCTGGCGCCGACCAAGCAGGGCCAGCTGCTGCTGGAACACGCGCGGCGGCTGGTCAGCGGCGCCCAGCAGATGGCCAACGAAATCAGCCAGTTCAATGGCCTGGAAGCCGGGGAGTTGCGCTTCGGCTGCGGCCCGGCACCGGCGGCCGGGCTGATCCCCCGGGCCATCGGCAGCTTCATCGGGCGCTACCCCAAGGCCCGGGTGCAGTTCCAGGTGGAGGATTGGCAGAGCCTGGGCAAGCGCCTGCTGTGCGAGGAGTTCGAATTTTTCGTCGCCGATACCCGGCACTTCGAGGCCGACCCGGACTACCTGACCCAGCGCCTGCGCCCGCGCAAATGGCACTTCTGCTGCCGCGCCGGCCACCCCCTGGCCGGGCGCGACAGCGTCAGCGCCAGCGAGCTGATGAGCTACCCGCTGGCGGTGACCATCCGCCCGCCGAACCTGCGCAAGGTCATTGTCGATCTCAGTGGCAAGCCGGACTTCACGCCCAATGTGGAATGCGAGAACAGCTACAGCCTGCTGGGGGTGGTGCTGCGCTCGGACGCCATCGGCATCGTCGGCTCCTACAGCGATGCCCTGCACCAGGCCAAGGGCGAGCTGGTGTGCCTGAAAATCGAGGGGCTGGCCGACGACCTGGAGGAGCTCTACACCCGCTACGGCATCGTCAGCCGCGCCGGGTATCGGCTGTCGCCGCTGGCCCAGGCGATGATCGAGGAGATCAAGCACCTCGACGCACAGGATGAGGAGCTGTGCTCGCTGCACAAGCTCGCCATCTGATCCGACTTGCCGGCGATGGCGTCCTCAAGAGCGATGCACATCACGCATGAAAAGCATGCGGCAAATGCGCTTGCCGGCATCCCCTGGGGAAGGCGAAAACCCTCACCTGTCTTTCGATCGGTGAAGCCCATGTCCCCTACCCCCCAACCCGTGCGCAACGTGCTCTACATCATGTGCGATCAACTGCGCCGGGATTACCTGTCGTGCTACGGCCACCCGCACCTGCACACCCCCAACATCGACCGCCTGGCCGCCGCCGGGGTGCGCTTCAGCCGCGCCTACACCCAAGGCACCATCTGCGGCCCGTCGCGGATGTCGGCCTACACCGGGCGCTACGTCAGCAGCCACCAGGTGGCGTGGAACGCCGTGCCCCTGCCGCTTGAGGAACTGACCCTGGGCGACTACCTGCGGCCCCACGGCATCCGCACTGCATTGGTGGGCAAGACCCACGCCACGCCCAACCTGGATGCCCAGCAGCGGCTGGCCATCGCCGCCGACAGCCCCCAGGCCGAGCAGTTGAACGAAGTAGGCTTCGAGCCCTGGTTCCGCCACGACGGCATCTACCCCGACGACCCGCTGTTCGACGATAAGCGCGAGTCCGCGCCCTACACCCACTACCTGCGCGAGCTTGGCTACGCCGGGCGCAACCCCTGGCATGACTGGGCCAACGCCGCGGCCGGCGAGCAGGGGCAGATCCTCAGCGGCTGGAAGATGCGCCACGCGCACCTGCCGGCGCGGGTCGCCGAAGAGCATTCGGAAACCGTCTACACCACTGACCGCGCCATCGATTTCATCCACGAACAGGGCGAGCGCCCCTGGTGCCTGCACCTGTCCTACATCAAGCCGCACTGGCCCTATATCGCCCCGGCGCCCTACCACGCGCTCTACGCTGCAGAGCAGGTACTGGCGCCGGTGCGGGCCGCGCCGCAGGAAGCCAGCGACCATCCGGTGTACCAGGCCTTCCGCCAGCACGAAGAGAGCCTGAACTTCTCCCGCGATGAGGTGCGCGCCAACGTGGTGCCCACCTACATGGGCCTGATCAAGCAGGTGGACGACCAGCTAGGCCGGCTGTTCGATGTGCTGCACAGCAGCGGACGCTGGGACGACACCCTGATCGTCTTCACCAGCGACCATGGCGACTTCCTCGGCGATCACTACCTGGGGGAAAAGGAATTCCTGCTGGAGCCGGCGGTAGGCGTGCCGCTGATCGTCCGCGATCCACGGCCAGCGGCGCACAGCACCCGGGGCACGGTGGATGCACGCCTGGTAGAAACCATCGATGCCCTGCCGACCTTCCTCGAGGCCCTGGGCTTGCCGGGTGCCGAGCACCGCCTGGAGGGCCGCTCGCTGATCCCACTGCTGCATGGCGCCACGCCGCCCTGGCGCCGCTACGCCATCAGCGAATACGACTACGCCTTCCAGGCCCCGGCCCGGGAGCGCCTGGGCCAGCCCATCGACCGTTGCCGCATGACCATGGTGCGCAGCGAGCGCTGGAAGTACCTGGCCTACGACGGTTTTCGCCCGCAGCTGTTCGACCTGCAAAACGACCCGCAGGAGCTGCACGACCTGGGGGCCGATCCGGCCTATGCGTCGGTGCGCGAGGAGCACCTGGGGTATCTGCTGGAATGGCTGCGTGGCCTCAAGCGCCGGACCACCATCAGCCATGGGGAGATCGACCTGCGGGGCCAGCGTTTCCGCTACGGCGAGCCGGAGGCGGAGAAGGTGGTACAGATCGGCGTGTGGTGAAAGCGGGGGGGCGAAGGCCTCGTTCTTGCGTAGGAGCGAGCGGGCGGCGATCCGACTTGCCTGCGAAAAAAACGCCAATCCGCCACCGTCCCGAAGCCGCTGCGGCGATTGTGTGGCCCTCGGAACCCTTCGGGCCCTTCGCAGCCTCGCAAGCTCGGCAGCGGCTACAGGGTTGATGGTGACCTGCAACCGTCGGGGCGTTCACGCCCCCTTGGTGGTCTGGCTGCGCTGGCCCTGGACACCCACCGGGACGTCGCCCTTGAGGGTCACCCGACGCACGACGCGGTCCTGGCTGCCGTAGTCGTCGACGGCGTAGTGCTGGGTCGAGCGGTTGTCCCAGATCGCCACGTCACCGGCACTCCAGCGCCAGCGCACGGTGTTCTCCAGGCGCGTGACATGGCTTTGCAGCAGGTTGAACAGGTGCGCCGAATCGGCCTGGGAATAGCCCTTGATGCGCTTGACGAAATGCCCCAGCACCAGGCTCTTCTCGCCGCTCTGGGGATGCACGCGGACCACCGGGTGCTCGGTCTCGAACACCGTGGAGGTGAAGATCTTGCGGTAGCGCTCCAGCCGTTCCGCCGAAACGTCGGGCTTGACCGAGGCATAGTCGTACTCGTTGCTGTGCACCGCCCACAGCTGGTCCGCCAAGGCCCGCAGCTCCTCCGGCAGCTCGTTGTAGGCAGTGGCGGTGTTGGCCCATACGGTGTCGCCGCCGAACGCCGGGGCCACCACCGAGCGCAGGATCGAGGCCTTGGGATAGGCGTCGACGAAGGTCACGTCGGTGTGCCAGGAGTTGGCCCGCTGGCCCTGGGCGCCATCGAGTTCCATCAGGTAGCGGGTGCCGTCGCGCACCGGCACGGTGGGGTGGGCCACCGGCTCACCCAGCAGGTGGGAGAAGGCTTCCTGGCTCTGGTCGTCGAGGTGGGCCTGGCCACGGAAGAAGATCACCTTGTACTGCACCAGCGCCTGCTCGATGGCCTGCACGGTAGCGGCATCGAGCTCGCCGGAAAGTTGCACGCCACGGATCTCGGCGCCGATACGGCCGGCCACCGGGTGGATTTCAAGGGCCTGGACAACAGGTTTGACAGCTAAAGCGGCATTACTCATCGAAGACACCCTCAGCGGACTGCTCATGGTTGAAATCGCCGTGAAACAACGCTCTATCTATATTCATTTTAGATCTAATAGATAAATACATGCTTCATTGACGGAATAAGAGCTTGCATTTAAAACCTCATTCCTCACTCGTCGCAAATGCCTTCGAGCTATTTTTCGGATGCCGGGAAAGCATATGGATCTTCGCCAATTGCGTTACTTCATCGCCCTCAACGAGCACCGTAGCTTTGTCCGCGCCGCCGATGCCATGGGCATCACCCAGCCGGCCTTCAGCCGCAGTATCCAGGGCCTGGAGCAGGAGTTCGGCTGCGTGCTGGTGGACCGGGGCAACAAGGACCTGCGCCCCACGCCCGAGGGCCAGGTGGTGCTGCAGCATGCCTTGAGCCTGGTGCAGGGTGCGGCCCTGCTCAGCAGTGAAGTGACCCAGATGACCAAGCTCGATGCCGGCGAGGTGCGCTTCGGCTGCGGCCCGGCGCCTGCGGTGAAGCTGGTGCCCGACGCCGTGGCGCAGTTCACCAGCGCCCACCCGCGGGTGCGCACCTGCTTCGCCGTGGATAACTGGGAAAAACTCAGCCGCAGCCTCAACCGCGAGGAGATCGAGTTCTTCATCGCCGACATCCGCCACTTCGAGGCCGATCCCAACTACCAGACCCAGGCCCTGACGCCCAAGCGCGGGGTGTTCTTCTGCCGTCCCGGGCATCCGTTGCTGGCCAAGGAAAGCCTGTCCACCAACGATATGTTCGACTACCCCCTGGCCACCACCCTGATCCCGCCGGGCATTCGCAAGCTGCTGGCCAACCTGAGCGGGCGCATCGATTTTTCGCCGACCATCGAGACCGAGCATTTCCCGGCGCTGGTGAAGATCGTCCGCCAGTCCAATGCCATTGGCGTGGGCACCGCCGAGGCGTTCGCCGAGGATATCGCCCAGGGTTCGCTGGCCCTGCTGCACTGGCGCAACCTGCCGCAGAACATCGACAGCCTGAACGCCCGCTGCGGCATCGTCAGCCGCAGCGGGTTCCGCCTGTCGCCAGCGGCCCGCAAGATGATCGAAGTGCTGGTGAGCGTGGACCAGCAGCAAGTCGCCATCGCCCTGTAGCCGCTGACGAGCAGCGCGCGGCTGCGACCGGGCGCTACAGGCCGGCGGCGGCCAGTTGTGGGGCGACCCATTCGCTGACCTTGAACGGCTTGCGGATCAGCCGCTCCTTGGCCGCCAGGTCCACGGCATCCTGCAACCGGCCGAGGAACACCGGGTCCAGGGTCGAGGGGAAGATTTCGCTCAGGCGCTGGTCCTTGAGGTCATCCTGGAGAATCACCGGTGGATAACTGGCCAGCCCCGACACCAGCTGGATATAGGCCTCCTTGTTGCTGTCCTGGGTCAGCCATTGCACCGCCTGCTGCTGGGCCTTGAGCAGTTTTTCCACCGCTTCGGGATGCTCGTCGACGAACTTGCCCGACCCTACCAGCACCGCCTGCACACTGCCGGCATCGCCCAGGTCCTTGGTACTCAGGGGCAGTTCGGCCAGGCCTTTGCTGCGCAGGGCAGACAGCCCGGTGCTGCCCCAGGAGGCGTCGATTTGCTTGGCCGCCAGGGCCGCCACGGCGGCATTGAAGTCGAGGTTGACCACCTTCAGGTCCTTTTCGCTCAGGCCCCGGCTGGCCAGGGCCGCATCGAAGGACAACTGGGTGGCGGTGCCACGGAACACCGCCACGCGCTTGCCCTTGAGGTCTTCCAGGGTCTTGATCCCCGACCCCGGCGCAACGCCCAGGTAATGCTTGACCCCACGGGCCGTGGCACTGAGCAGGCGGGTATCCAGGCCATTGGACTTGCCGATGATGGCCGCCAGGTCGCCAAGGTAGGCCAGGTCCACCTGGCCATTGGCGAAGGCTTCGTTGATCACCGGCCCTGCGCCCTTGAAGAAATTCCACTGGATCTTGATGCCCTGGTCGGCGAAGGCCTTCTCCAGGATCTGCTGGTGGCGCAGCACATCCACCACCCCGCCGGAACTGTGCTGGGTACCGGCGCTGAGGTCGGGCACGGCGATGCGGATTTCCTTGAGTTCGCCAGCCTGGGCCAGCAGCGGCAGGTAGCCCAGCAGCCCGGCCAGGGCCGGCGCGGCCAACAGGCTGATCACACGTTTGAAGGGAAGGTTCATGGGGACGGCTCCTGGAGGGCAAAGGCGTTGAGGAGCCCAAGGTAGGCCCAGCAGGGCATGGCATTTAAATACTAAAAATTCACATTTTAATAGCCGAAAGAAATAAATCAGTCAGTACGGGGCTCCCCCGGGAACATGCGGAAAATGCATGGAAAATATTCTCCAAATGCATTGGATGCGTGACGACGGGAAGCCTTAAATGGCCTCTCTTATCGCTCAATAGCATTGATGTGATTTTTAATAGAACACAAATGCATATTGTAGGGGCGATCGGTTCCGCCACGCCTGGACGTGGCCCGCCCCATGCCATGCCGCACCCGACGACGGAGGTCACCCATGGCCCGTGTTTCTTTGCTCAGCCTGCCCCTGTGGGCACCCTCCGGCCCGCGCCAAAATTGGCCGGTGGCCAAGCACCTGTTGCCCTGGTTGCTGCCAATGGGGTTGTTCGGCCTGTGGTGGCTGGCCAGTCGCAACCAATGGATGAGCGAGCAGATCCTGCCGGCCCCGGAGCTGGTCTGGAACAGCGCCCGGGAACTGGCCGCCGGCGAACTCTGGAGCCACCTGGCGATCAGCCTGCAACGGCTGGGCTGGGGCCTGCTGGTCGGGATCGGCACCGGCGCCCTGCTGGGTGGCGCCATGGGCTTCAGCCGCCGCCTGGAGCGCCTGGTGTTTCCCACCTTCGGTGCCCTGGCACAGATCCCGACCCTGGCCTGGGTACCGCTGTTCATGGTGTTTTTCGGCATCGGCGAACTGCTCAAGCTGGTGGTACTGCTCAAGGCAGTGGTGGTCCCGGTGACCCTGCATACCCTGGTGGGCGTGCGCGACGCGCAACCGCGGCTGCGCGAAGCCGCCGCCGTACTGCGCCTGCCACCGATCCTGCTGCTGCGGCGCCTGGTGCTGCCTGCCGCGCTGCCGGCCTTCATGGCGGGCGTGCGCCTGGCCCTGGCCACCGGCTGGACCTCGTTGCTGGCGGTGGAGTTGCTGGCCTCCAGCGAAGGCATCGGCTACCTGATGGTCTGGGCCAGGCAGCTGTTCATGCTGGATATCGTCTTCGTCTGCATCCTGGTGATCGGTGTGCTGGGCATGGCCATGGATCGCGGCATCGGCTGGCTGGACCGCAAGCTGGTGTACTGGCCGCACCCGGCCACCGCCGAGTTTCGCCGTGGCCCGCGCTACCAGGGCTGGCAGCGCCTGCAACCCTGGCTGCTGCCCCTGGCGCTGCTGGCCCTGTGGCAGTTGGCGAGCGAGCGCCAGTGGCTGGACGCCAACATCCTGCCCAGCCCCCTGGTGGTGCTGGGCACCACCGTCGACGGCCTGCTCGATGCCAGCCTGCTGGGCGGCCTGGGCCTGAGCCTGGGACGTACCCTCACCGGGCTGTTGCTGGGCGGCAGCCTGGGCCTGGGGCTGGGACTGCTGCTGGGCCTGTCGCGCCTGAGCGAGCGCCTGCTGGGGCCGACCCTGGCCGCCCTGCGCCAGATCGCCATCTTCGCCTGGGTGCCGTTGCTTACCGCCTGGTTCGGCCTGGGCGAGCTGGCCAAGTGGGTCTTCGTCGCCCTGGCCGCCTTCTTCCCGCTGTTCATCGCCACCCAGCGCAGCGTCGCCCAGCTCTCGCCACAACTGGCGGAGGCGGCCCAGGTGTTGCGCCTGGGCCTCTGGCAGCGCCTGCGGCGCCTGGTGTTGCCCGGGGCCGCACCGGGGATCTTCGCCGGCCTGCGGGTGAGCCTGATCTACGCCTGGCTGGGCACCATCGGCGCCGAGTACTTCATGCCGTCCGACGGTGGGATCGGCAGCCAGATGATCAGCGCCCAGCAGCTGCTGCGCATGGACCTGATCATGGCCGGGATGCTGCTGGTGGGCCTGACCGGCGCCCTTATCAACTTCCTTGGGCAATGGCTGGAACGCCACGCCACCCGTTGGAGACACGCATGAACGCACCTCTGGTCAGCTTCAATCACGTGGGCAAGAGCTTTCCCGTCGCCGGTGGCGAGCTGGAGGCGATCCGCGAATTCAACCTGGACATTGCCGAGGGCGAATTCGTCGCCATCGTCGGCTCCAGCGGCTGTGGCAAGTCCACCCTGTTGCGCCTGCTGATCGGCCTGGACACCGAGTTCCGTGGCCAGATACGCGTCGACGGCAAGGCCATCAGTGGCATCGGCAGCGAACGCGGCATCGTGTTCCAGGAGCACCGGTTGTTCCCCTGGCTGAGCGTGGCCGAGAACATCGGCCTGGGCCTGGTCAACGAACCGCTGGGCGCCGCCGAGCGCCAACGGCGCATCGCCGAGTTCATCGAGCTGGTGGGCCTCAAGGACTTCGCCAAGGCCTACCCGCACCAGTTGTCCGGCGGCATGGCGCAGCGGGTGGCCATCGCCCGGGGGCTGGTGGCCAGCCCGCGCATCCTGTTGCTGGACGAACCCTTCGGCGCCCTCGACGCGCTGACCCGCCAGCAGATGCAGGACGAGCTGCTGGCGATCCGCGAGCGAGCACGGATCACCACGGTGCTGGTGACCCACGATGTCGAGGAAGCGATCTTCCTCGCCGACCGGGTGGTGGTGATGGAGCCACGCCCGGGGCGGATCAAGCGCGTGGTCGAGGTAGCCCTGCCCCATCCGCGCCAGCGTAGCAGCTTCGACTTCCATCAGTTGCGCGAGGAGCTGCTGCACGAACTGACCAGCGACGATCACTACCAGGCCCTGCCACCGGTACGGATCAGCGACCTGCCCTTGACCTTCATTGCTTGCTGAACAGGAGTGACTCGATGCCGCAACGTCCCAACTTCCTGGTGATCCTGGCCGACGACCTGGGCTTTTCCGACCTCGGCGCCTTCGGGGGCGAGATCGCCACGCCGAACCTCGATGCCCTGGCCTTCAACGGCCTGCGCCTGACTGATTTCCATACCGCCCCGACCTGCTCGCCGACCCGCTCCATGCTGCTCACCGGCACCGACCACCATATCGCCGGGATCGGCACCATGGCCGAGGCCCTGACCCCGGAACTGATCGGCAAGCCGGGTTACGAGGGCCACCTCAACGACCGGGTAGCGGCCCTGCCCGAACTGCTGCGCGAAGCCGGCTACCAGACCCTGATGAGCGGCAAGTGGCACCTGGGGCTGACCGTGGACCGCGCGCCCCACGCCCGGGGCTTCGAGCGCTCTTTCGCGTTGTTGCCCGGGGCGGCCAACCACTATGGTTTCGAGCCCACCTACGACGAGCACACTCCGGGCCTGCTCAAGTCCACCCCGGCGCTGTACATCGAGGACGATCGCTTCCTCGACGGGCTGCCCCAGGGGTTCTATTCCTCCGATGCCTTCGGCGACAAGCTCTTGCAGTACCTCAAGGAGCGCGACCAGAGCCGACCGTTCTTCGCCTACCTGCCGTTCTCGGCGCCCCATTGGCCGTTGCAGGCCCCTGAAGAGATCGTCGCCAAGTACCGCGGGCGCTACGACGCCGGCCCCGAGGCCCTGCGCCTGGAACGGCTGGAGAAGCTCAAGGCCCTGGGGCTGGTGGACGCCCAGGTCGAGCCGCACCCGCTGATCGGCCTGGACGTCGAGTGGGCCGCCCTCAGCGATGATCAGCGCCAGCGCTCGGCCCGGGCCATGGAGGTGTATGCGGCGATGGTGGAACGCATGGACTGGAACATCGGCCGGGTGGTGGATTACCTGCGCCAGCAGGGCCAGCTGGACAACACGCTGATCCTGTTCATGTCCGACAACGGGGCCGAAGGGGCGCTGCTGGAGGCTTTCCCCAAGTTCGGCCCGCAGCTGTTGAGCTACCTGGACCAGCACTACGACAACCGCCTTCAGAATATCGGCCGGGCCAATTCCTATGTCTGGTACGGACCGGCCTGGGCTCAGGCCGCCACCGCGCCGTCGCGGCTGTTCAAGGCCTTCACCACCCAGGGCGGGATTCGCGTGCCGGCGTTGCTGCACTACCCGCAGTTGCCGCTCAAGGGACAGGTCAGCCATGGCTTCGGCACGGTGATGGACATCACCCCAACCCTGCTGGACCTGGCCGGCGTGCGCCATCCGGGCAAGCGCTGGCGCGGGCGCGATATCGCACCGCTACGGGGCAAGTCCTGGCTGGGGTTCCTGTCCGGCGAGACGGCGCAGGTGCATGACGAGCACACGGTCACCGGCTGGGAGCTGTTCGGCCGCCGGGCGATCCGCCAGGGGCAATGGAAGGCGGTGTACATTCCAGGCCCCGTGGGCCCGGCCACCTGGCAGTTGTACGACCTTGGGCGCGACCCGGGGGAGATCCACGACCTGGCCGGCAGCCACCCGCAAAAGCTGCAAATCCTGTTGCAGGAATGGCAGCGCTACGTGGACGAGACCGGGGTGATCCTCAGCGAGTCGCCGTTCCAGCCGGATTGATCGCGGCCGGGCAATCGCCATCGCGGGCAAGCCTCGCTCCTACGCCAGTGGGTAGGTGCGAGGCTTGCCCGTGATTGGCCCTCAACCAACACACCTCAAGCCTTCACCCCCTGCACCGCCTCCGTCGCCGCCTGCTCCTTGGCGGCGAAGCGATTGGCCCGCGTGAAGGTGCCCAGGTCGTTGAAACGCACGCCCATCTGCGCCATCACCCGGTGGGCCACCGGCGCGGTCATCTGGCGGATGTAGAAAGGCTCCTTGACCACGAAGTGGTGGATGCCATGGGTGCTGCCGAAGTTGAAGCAGAACGCTTGCAGCGGCCACATCCACCAAGGGTTAAGCACCTGGGTCTGCTGGATCACGTTGCCCGGCTCGACATCACCGTAGTAGTGCATGTTGGAGCTGACGAAGTGCAGGCAAAAGGTACGCAGCACGTTCGGGCCAACGATCACCACCACGGCGATATCGATCACCTGCATCAGCGCCTGGGTGCTGGCCGACCACTCGATGGAAGTGCCCAGCAGCGCAGCGACGCCGTTGGCCCCATGGAAGCCGAGAAACACGTACCAGGCGCCCCAGTGCAGCTGTGCCAGCGGGGCATAGGCCGCCATCAGGCGGGCAAAGCGCTTGAGCTTGGCCTTCCAGCCGGGCGTGTGGAGCGTATGGACGAAGGCCGAGACCATGTTGTCGCCCACCATCAGCAACCGTACGACGCCCCAAGGCTCGCCGTTGGTGATGCCACGTTCTTCGAGATCGCCCGCGGAGCCCGAGACCTTGTGGTGGTTCAGGTGCAGGTGGCGGCGTATCCAGGGGTTGATGGTGCTCGGCCGGGCCAGCCAGACCAACCCCATCATCAGGTTGTGGGGCAACCGCTGCTTGCGAAAGTACATGCTGTGGATCAGGTCGTGCTCCAGCTCGTGGGTCAGCGAAGCGAAGAACGCATTGAGCAGCAGGCAGGCCCACCAGGCCAGCTGACCATTGAGATAGAGCGCTGCCGAACCGACCATGCCGGCCAGGGCGAAGGCCAGGATTGCGGCACCCAGGGCATCCTGGTGACGCAACACCGGGTAGCGCCTGCGCAGTTCGTCCCCCCGGCCCATGACAACCTCGCGAATGTGAGCGGCTCGCTGTTGCGCGTTCATCCGTTCGGGGCTTGCGGAAATACCCTGCATGATTCCATCCTCTGGGTCAGTGATGTGTGCATCCTGCCCCGGGCCCTGGCCCCGGGCGCTAGCCGTAAACGCCAACCTGTTGACCGGACGCGCCAAACGCATGACCGAAGCCACCTCTCTCGCCAGCTGGACCCGCGCTCTGCGCAAGCAGCTGGATGCCCTTGACCTGGATAGCGGCGCATTGTGCCGAGAGGCCGGGCTTGACCCCCAATTGATGGACAATCCCAACGCGCGCTACCCACTGTCGGCAACCACTCGTCTGTGGCAGCTGGCGGTCCAGGCCAGTGGCGATCCGGCCATTGGCTTGCGGGTGTCGCGCTTCGTCAGCCCTACCACTTTCCACGCCCTGGGGTATGCCCTGGTGGCCAGCGGCAGCCTGCGGGAAGTGTTCGAACGCATCCTGCGCTATCACCAGGTGGTCAGCGATGCCCTGGTCCCGCAGTTGATCCGCGAAGCGGATCGCTACCGGTTCGTCCTGAAGATGCCCGAAGGCGCCCAGCAGCCGGCATTCGAGGCCATCGATGCGTTTGCCGCGATCCATGTACGCACCTGCCGTAGTCGCCTGGGGCGCGACTATGCGCCCATGGCCGTGCACCTGCGGCGTCCGGAGCCCAAGGACCCCAGCCAGTGGCACCGGGTGTTCCGCTGCCCAGTGCATTTCGCGGCCAGTGAAGATTGCCTGGAGTTTCGCGTGCAGGATTTCGAGAGCCACCTGGACGACGCCAACCCGGAGCTGGCCGAACATAACGAGGAGGTGCTCAAGCGCGCCCTGGCACAGTTGCGACCTCTGACCTGGGAGCGCAAGGTGCGCGAGGTGATCGAGACCCAACTGCCCGATGGCGAGCCGTCCGCCGAGCGGGTGGCCCAGGCCCTGCACCTGAGTTTGCGCAGCCTGCAACGGCACCTGGCGGACGAAGGCACGCGCTTCGACACCCTGCTAAACGAATGCCGGGAAAACCTCGCCCTGCTGCACCTGCGGGACCCGGGTTGCTCCCTGGGCGAGATCAGCTACCTGCTGGGATTCGCCGACGCCAGCAGCTTCAGCCGGGCCTTCAAGCGCTGGACCGGCATGACCCCCGGGCAATTTCGCGACGGCCTGCGCTGATCCCCCGAACCGCCCCTGACCTGCATAGAACCAGGCACCGCCAGATGGCGGCTCGTGCCGAGCCGTACGCAGCCTGCGGCAGCGGCTACACGGAGTTGGCGAGCGCGCGCAGGCGTTCGGCGTCGAGGATCTCGATCTCGCCGTAGCTCAGGCGCAGGATGCCCTGGTGTTGCAGGTCCTTGAGGATCTGGTTGGTGGTCTGGCGCGACAGCGAGAGCATCAGCGCCAGCTGCTCCTGGGGCAGTTGCAGCAGGCGCCGGCTGTGGGTCACTTCGCCATAACCGGCGGCCATCGCCAGCAGGCGGTTGGCCACCCGCGCCGGGGCCGGCATCAGGCTCAGTTGCTCCAGGTTGATGAAGGCCAGGCGCAGCTTGTGGCTCATCAACAGGGCGAACTGGCGCCAGTAAGCGGGATGTTCGTCCAATAGCCGCTCCAAGCTCGCCTGGGGTACCTGGAGCAAGGTACAGGCGCCCTCGGCGCAGGCATCGTGGGTACGCGGCTGACCATCGAACAGGCAGATCTCGCCGAACCAGTGGGGCGCCTCCACCAGGCTGAGCAAGGCCTCCTTGCCCTGCTCGCTGACCGCGCCGACCCGCACCATGCCTTCGACCACCGCATACAGGCCGCAGGGCGGATCGCCACGGCGAAACAGGTACTGCCCCGGCGCCAGCCGCCGCAGGCGGGCACCGTCGAGCAGACTATCCTGTAGAGAGGCCGGCAAGTGGCTGAACCATTGGCCGGTCATCAGGCATTCACGCCATCGCTGCATATCCATGGACCGTGTTTCCCCAGGGCATCGCCATGATTGTCGCCTAGCCGACAGAACCGTGATCGGGCGTCCGGCATGATCCAGCCACCCCAACGGAGGAACAACAATGAAAAGCCTCGTCGATCATCTCAGTCAATACGCGACCTATCACCGCGATCCGCGCAATATCGCCAGCCACTTCATCGGCATCCCGATGATCGTGGTCGCCGTGGCCGTGCTGCTGTCCCGTCCGGCCTGGCCGGTGGCCGGGCTGATGCTTTCGCCAGCGCTGCTGCTGGCCCTGTTCTCGGCGGTGTTCTACCTGCGCCTGGAGCTGCGCCTGGGGTTACTGATGAGCGTGTTGATGGGGCTGTCGGTATGGATCGGGCAAGTGCTGGCGGCCCAAGCCACCGGGCTGTGGCTGAGCAGCGGCCTGGGGCTGTTCGTATTGGGCTGGGTGATCCAGTTCATCGGCCATTACTACGAGGGCCGCAAGCCGGCCTTTGTCGATGATCTGTCGGGCTTGATCATCGGGCCGTTGTTCGTGGTAGCCGAACTGGCGTTCCTGCTCGGGCTGCGTCATGACCTCAAGCAGCAGGTCGAGGCACGGGCGGGGGGTGTGCGGGCCAATCCGAAGCGTGCTGCGATCTAGATCGTTAGCGCGGACAAGCCTCGCTCCTACAAAAAGCCGATCGTGTGCTTCTGTAGGAGCCAGCGGGCGACGATCCGTCTTGCCCGCGCAGCTTTTGGCTTTTAGAGGTTGGCGACCTTCTGCCAGACCTTGGGCTTGAAGAACAGGGTCTCGCCCTTGGCCAGGCCCACCAGGCTGTCATGGTCCTTCACCACTTCGGCTTCGATCAGTTCACTCTGGCCCTCGACCTTGAGGGTCACCCGGGTGGTAGCGCCCAGTGGGCGGATATCACGGACCTGGGCGGCATGGTGATCTTCCAGTTCCGAACGCGACAGCGACACTTCATGGGGCCGGAACAGCACATGCTCGTCCTCTCCCAGGTGCAGGCGGTTGGAATCACCGAGGAAGTGATAGACGAAATCGCTGGCCGGATTCTCATAGACCTCGCCAGGTGAGCCGATCTGCTCGATCACGCCCTTGTTCATCACCACGATGCGATCGGCCACTTCCATGGCCTCTTCCTGGTCGTGGGTGACGAACACCGAGGTCAGGTTGATGTCCTCGTGCAGCCGCGCCAGCCAGCGACGCAGCTCCTTGCGCACCTTGGCGTCCAGCGCGCCGAAGGGCTCGTCCAGCAACAGCACCTTGGGCTCCACCGCCAGGGCCCGGGCCAGGGCGATACGCTGGCGCTGGCCGCCGGAGAGCTGCTCCGGATATCGATCGGAGAGCCAGTCCAGCTGCACCATGTTCAGCAGTTCATGGACCTTCTCGGCGATCCGGCTTTCGCTGGGGCGCTGGTTCTTGGGCTTCATGCGCAGGCCGAAGGCGACGTTGTCGAACACGCTCATGTGGCGGAACAACGCGTAGTGCTGGAACACGAACCCGACGTTGCGATCGCGCACATCGTGGCCGGAGACGTCCTCGCCGTGGAACACGATGTTGCCGGCATCGGGCGTCTCCAGGCCGGCGATGATCCGCAGCAGGGTGGTCTTGCCGCAGCCCGAGGGGCCGAGCAGCGCCACCAGCTCACCGCTGTGGATATCCAGGTTGATGCTGTTCAGGGCCTTGAAGGCGTTGAAGTTCTTGCTGACGTTACGGACTTCGATCGACATGTCTTATTCCTCCGCGGCGCTGGCGCGCAGGCGGTTGATTCGGGATTCGCTCCACTGCTTGAGCAGCAGGATGAACAACGCAAGGATCAGCAACAGGCTGGCCACGGCAAAGGCGGCGACGTGGTTGTACTCGTTGTAGAGGATCTCCACGTGCAGCGGCAGGGTGTTGGTGACCCCGCGAATGTGCCCGGAGACCACCGACACCGCGCCGAACTCGCCCATGGCCCGGGCGGTGCAGAGCACCACGCCGTAGATCAGGCCCCATTTGATGTTGGGTACGGTGACGTGCCAGAACATCTGCCAGCCGTTGGCCCCCAGCAGGCGCGCGGCCTCTTCTTCCTGGGTGCCCTGCTCCTGCATCAGCGGGATCAGCTCGCGGGCGACGAAGGGTACGGTGACGAAGATGGTGGCCAGGACGATGCCCGGCAGGGCGAACACGATCTGGATGTCGTGATCCGACAGCCACGGACCGAACAGCCCCTGGGCGCCGAACATCAGCACGTAGACCAGGCCGGCGATCACTGGCGACACCGAGAACGGCAGGTCGATCAGGGTCACCAGGATGCTCTTGCCACGGAACGAGTACTTGCTCACGCACCAGGCAGCGCAGACGCCGAACACCAGGTTCAGCGGCACCGAGATCAGCACCGCGATCACCGTGAGCTTGAGGGCCGACAGGGCGTCGGGCTCGAAGATCGCGTCGAAGAATGCACCCAGGCCAAGCTTGAGCCCCTGGGACACGACGATGAACAGCGGCAGTAGCAGGAACAGGGCAAAGATCAGCCAGCCCAGGCCAATCAATACCCGCCGCGAAGTGGCGTTGCCACGGCGGGCGGCGTTGGCCGACGAGGCGGCGATGGACGATTGGGACATGGTTCGCGCCTCCTTATGGGGTTTCGATGCGCCGCTGCAGCAGGTTGATCAGCAGCAGCAGGATGAAGGACACCACCAGCATCAGCACGCCGATGGCAGTGGCGCCGGTGTAATCGTACTGGTCGAGCTTGACCATGATCAGCAGCGGCAGGATCTCGGTCTTCATCGGCATGTTGCCAGCGATGAAGATCACCGAACCGTACTCGCCCACGCCCCGGGCGAAGGCCAGGGCGAAACCGGTGAGCCAGGCTGGCAGCAAGGCCGGCACCAGGATATGGCGGAACACCTGCCAGGGCTTGGCGCCGAGGCAGGCGGCGGCCTCTTCCACTTCACGGGGGATGTCCGCCAGCACCGGCTGCACCGTGCGCACCACGAACGGCAGGGTGACGAAGGTCAGCGCCAGGGTGATGCCCAAGGGCGTGTAGGCGATCTTGAAGCCCAGGTCGGTGGCGAACTGGCCCACCAGCCCGGTAGGCGCGTACAGCGCGGTCAGGGCGATGCCCGCCACCGCGGTGGGCAAGGCGAAGGGCAGGTCGATCATCGCATCGATGATCCGCCGCCCGGGGAAGCTGTAGCGCACCAGGACCCAGGCCAGCAGCGTGCCGATCAGGCCGTTGATGATCGCCGCGCACAAGGCGGTGCCGAAGCTGAGCTTGAGGGCCGCGAGCACCCGGGGCGCCGAGACGATGGCCCAGAACTGGTCCCAGGTGAGTTGTGCGGCATGGACGAACATCGCCGCCAGGGGGATGAGCACAATCAGGCTGAGGTACACCAAGGTGTAGCCCAGCGTCAGCCCGAAGCCGGGTATGACGGGGGAGATACGACGCGACATAAGAGTCCTTGGTTGAACGCAGGTGAAACGCACGAAGCCCCGAAGTGATTCCGGGGCTCCAAGCGATGGCGGTTAGAGTGGCTCCTCCTGTTACTGGGCCTGGTAGATCTGGTCGAACACGCCACCGTCATTGAAGAATTTCGGTTGGGCAGTTTTCCAGCCGCCGAAGTCCTTGTCGATAGTCACCAGCTCCAGTTTCGGGAACTGCTGGGCGTATTTGGCCGCCACGTCCTTGTCCCGTGGACGATAGAAGTTCTTCGCCGCGATCTCCTGGCCGGCCGGGCTGTACAGGTGCTTGAGGTAGGCTTCGGCGATCGCCGTGTTGCCCTTCTTCTCGGCGTTCTTGTCCACCACCGCCACCGGCGGTTCGGCGAGGATCGACAGCGACGGCACGACGATGTCGAACTTGTCGGCGCCACCGTCTTCCTTGAGTGCCAGGAAGGCTTCGTTTTCCCAAGCCAGCAGCACGTCGCCCTGGCCGTTGTTGACGAAGGTGATGGTCGAGCCACGGGCACCGGTATCCAGCACCGGTACGTGCTTGAACAGCTCTTGCACGTAGTCCTTGGCCTTGGCTTCGCTACCTCCGGCCTTCAGGCCGTAGGCCCAGGCGGCCAGGAAGTTCCAGCGGGCGCCGCCGGAGGTCTTCGGGTTGGGGGTGATCACCGAGACGTCCTTCTTGATCAGGTCGCCCCAGTCCTTGATGCCCTTGGGATTGCCCTTGCGCACCAGGAACACGATGGTCGAGGTGTAGGGCGTGCTGGCGTCGGGCAAGCGCTGCTGCCAGTCCGCCGGCAGGGTCTTGCCGAGCTTGGCGATTTCGTCGATGTCGCCGGCCAGCGCCAGGGTCACCACGTCGGCGCGCAGGCCGTCGATCACCGCCCGGCCCTGCTTGCCCGAACCACCGTGGGATTGCTGGATCTTCACGTTGTCGCCGGGGTGCTCCTTCTTCCAGAAGCTTACGAACTCGGCGTTGTAGTCCTGGTACAGCTCGCGGGTCGGGTCGTAGGACACGTTGAGCAGCTCATAGTCCTTGGCTACGGCGGAACCGGCAAAAACGGCGCTGGCGAGGGCAGCCAGGGCATAACGGCGAATCGACGACATGGTAGAGCTCCCGAAATTTTCTAATGTGCTGGCATTTTTCTTATGGCGAATCAGGCTCGCATTCGCGGGCGAACGCTGGGGGACGAACTGGGGGTCATGGGTGACGCCCTCCGGTTGACCAGTCGGGCCTCTCGCTCGCGAGAGGGTGATGCGCGATTCAGCTGGGCTTGTTGCCGGGTTGCTGCAGGCGGAATTTTTCCTTGCGCTCGATCTGCACGACCTGGGCGTTGTGCACGGTGATTTCCACTGCCCCGAAGCGCAGGTCCCGCAGTGCACTTTGAATTTCACGCAAGATGGTTGCTTCGTCCTGTCCGTCGACGCTACGTAGAGATGCGCTCATGGTGTTGCTCCTGAGTGGGATGTGCCGTGCAGTGGCGGCACTGCGGGTGGCGTGGAGCAATAGTAGATAGGCAGGGATATTCTTAAAAATACTATTTAAGAATGTTTATATAACCAGCGGAAATTATTCGACGGGGCGCGCAGTTACGGGCCCCATGGGTCCATGGCTAGCCTCTTGCGGCCGCTACGCGAAGCACCTGTAGCCGCTGTCGAGCACAGCGAGGCTGCGACCGGGTGCGCAGCGCCCGCCAGCTGCATCAGGCGCATCAGAGGATTTGCGGGGCGTTGTCCCAGTCCAGCAGCGAGGCCGGCATCGGCCGGCCGAACCAGTAGCCCTGGCCCAAATCGCAGCCATGGTCGAGGAGGAAGCGGGCCTGCTCCATCTGTTCGATACCTTCGGCATGGACCTGCATGCCCATGCTCTGGGCCAGGGCCACGATGACCCGGGAAATCGCCGCATCGTCCTCGTCCCACGGCAAGCCGGCGACGAAGCCCTGGTCGATCTTGAGCTTTTGCACCGGCAGGCGCTTGAGCCGCAGCAACGACGAATAGCCGGTGCCGAAGTCGTCGATGGCCAGGCGGATGCCCAGCTCCCGCAGGCGGTGCATCTGCTCCAGGGCCACCTCCGGGTCGTCCATCAGCGCACTCTCGGTGACCTCCAGCTCCAGGTAGGCCGGGTCCAGCCCGGTGTCGTGCAGCACCTGGGCCACCTGCTGGTACAGCTCGCTGCGCGCGAACAGGCGGGTCGAGACGTTCACCGCGATGAACGACAGCACCACGCCCTCGGCCTGCCACTGGCACATCTGCCGGCATGCCTCGCCCATGACCCAGGCATCGATCTCGGCAATCATCCCGGTGCGTTCGGCGATGGGGATGAACTCCGCCGGCGGCACCAGGCCCCGGTGCGGGTGCTGCCAGCGCACCAGGGCCTCGACGCCCACCAGGCGACTGCTGGCCAGGTCGTGCACCGGCTGGTAGTAGACCCGCAGCTCCTGGCGGTCCAGGGCCCGGCGCAGTTCGAAGGCGATCTCCACCCGCTGCTGGGCGTGGGCAGTGAGTTCCTCGGTATACAGGGCATAACCATTGCGCCCGGCGCTCTTGGCCTTGAACAACGCGGCATCGGCGTTGCGCAACAGCTGGCTGGCGCTCAAGGCATCGCTGGGAAACAGGCTGATGCCGATGCTGGCGTTGATCAGCACCTGGTGGCCATCCAGCTGGAATGGCTCCTTGAGACCATCGAGGATGCGCTGGGCCAGGGCCGCCGCCTGCACCAGCTGCGGGCAGCTTTCGGCCAGCACGGCGAACTCGTCGCCGCCCAGGCGCGCCAGGGTCACGCCCGGGCCGAACATGTCGCGCAGGCGTTGGGCAAAAGCCTTGAGCAACTGGTCGCCGACGTTATGCCCGAGGCTGTCGTTGACCATCTTGAAGTGGTCCAGGTCGATCATCAGCATGGCGCAACCGCGCTTGTGGATCTGCGCCGAAGCCAAGGCCTGTTCGGCGCGGTCGGTGAGCAGCAGGCGGTTGGGCAGGTCGGTCAGCGGATCGTGGTGGGCCAGGTGCGCCAGCTCGTGCTCGGAGTCCTTGATCGCGCTGATGTCGGAGAATACCGCCACATAGTGGGTGAGTTCGCCCTGCTCATCGTGGATCGCACGGATGGTCTGCCACTGTGGATAGATTTCCCCGCTCTTGCGCCGGTTCCAGATTTCCCCGCTCCACTCGCCGCTCTGGCGCAACGCACCGAACATCGCCTTATAGAAGTCCACCGAATGATGGCCGGACTTGAACATGCTCGGCTGGCGCCCCAGCACCTCCTCGCGCTGGTAGCCGGTGATCTCGATGAAGGCACGGTTGACGTGGACGATCTGCCCCTGGGTGTCGCTCACCAGTACCCCCTCGCGGGTACAGTCGAAGACCGCCGCAGCCTGGCGCAGGCGCTCGCGGTCCTTCTGCTGGTGGCGCAACCAGCGATCGGCGCCCAGCACCCGCAGCAAGCGGGCACGGGCAAAGAAGATCAGCACCGCACTGACCAGGGCCCAAGCGTAGCAACTGGCCCGTTGCCAACGAGCCTCATCCGGAGACCCATCGAAGAAACTGCTCAATAAATAACCACTGAGCTGGAGCCAAACCAGGGACAGCAGCAGGTAGAGCAAGGCCGCACGCAAGCCATTGCGATAAGAAACCGACATAAGCCCGTCTATTTCCACACGAAAAGTTTGGGATTATAGAGGAAGAAACATCCCGCCACTCTTATCTGAAAGGGCGACTGGTTTTCTCGACGTGCTTAGTGATAATGCCTGGGCTGTTTTTTCTCTATCGAGGGCCTTATCGCCTATGTGGTATGAAGGTTTACTTGGCTTGTCCGCCTGGCAACTGGTGGCAGTCACCCTGTTGATGACCCACGTGACCATCGTCGCGGTCACGGTCTATCTGCATCGCTATTCCGCGCATCGCTCCCTGGAGCTCAATGCCGGGCTCAAGCATTTCTTCCGTTTCTGGCTGTGGCTGACCACGGCGCAGAACACCCGCGAGTGGACCGCGATCCATCGCAAGCACCACGCCAAGTGCGAGACGGTCGACGACCCGCACAGCCCGGTGATCAAGGGCCTGTCCACGGTCATGCGCAAAGGCGCCGAGCTGTATCGCGAAGAAGCCCGCAACCCCGAGACCCTGCGCATCTACGGCAAGAACTGCCCGGAAGACTGGATCGAGCGCAACCTCTACAGCCGCTACAAGCTCGGTGGCGTGGCGCTGATGGCGGTGATCGACCTGCTGCTGTTCGGCACCATCGGCATCACCATCTGGGCGGTGCAGATGATGTGGATCCCGTTCTGGGCCGCCGGCGTGATCAACGGCCTGGGCCATGCCGTGGGCTACCGCAACTTCGAATGCCGCGACGCGGCCACCAACCTGGTGCCGTGGGGCATCATCGTCGGCGGCGAAGAGCTGCATAACAACCACCACACCTACCCCAACTCGGCCAAGCTGTCGGTGAAGAAGTGGGAATTCGACATGGGCTGGGGCTGGATCAAGCTGTTCAGCCTGCTGGGCCTGGCCAAGGTCCAGCGAGTGGCGCCCATCGCCCATCGGGTCGAAGGCAAGGGCCACCTGGACATGGACACCGCCATGGCGATCCTCAACAACCGGTTCCAGATCATGGCCCAGTACCGCAAGCTGGTGATCGGCCCGCTGGTCAAGCAGGAACTGGCCAAGGTCGATCACTCGGTGCGCCACCAGTTCCACCGCGCCAAGCGCTTGCTGTCCCGGGAAACCAGCCTGCTGGAAGACCGCCACCACCTGCGCATCCAGAACATGCTGGAACACAGCCAGGCATTGAAGGTGATCTACGAGAAGCGCCTGGCGCTGCAACAGATCTGGGTCAAGACCAGCTCCAACGGCCACGACATGCTGGCCGCGATCAAGGACTGGGTCCACGAGGCCGAGGCCAGCGGCATCCAGTCCCTGCGGGACTTCGCCAGCCAGCTCAAGACCTACTCCCTGCGTCCTAGCGTCGCCTGATCCACGCCCCTCGCCACGGCATTGGCTGTGGCGAGGGGGCCGGTGCCCTGCTCCCCCCCTCCAGAGCCTCGACCGTCCGGCGTATCGCCCGGGCAGCCGGGAACTTCATGTTCCATCCTCTATCTCAAACAACACTTCGCCATCCAGGCGGGCTTGGTTGTAGCCGCTGTCGAAGCGGCACGCCCTTCGAGATATGTGCCGATGGTCAACAAGAATCCAGACATTCCATCTTCGCTCCCCCAGTGGCCCGAGGCCGCGCAAACCCTACTGGCCCTGATGCATGCCCAGGGCGAAGTCGCCCGCCTGACCGAACGCGAGCAGCTGTTCAGCTCGCTGCTGGTCAGCGTCAACGCAGTACTCTGGGCCCTGGACTGGAGCAGCCGCCAGGTGCTCTACGTCAGCCCGGCCTATGAACGCATTTTCGGGCGCCCTGCCGGCCTGTTGCTGGCGGACTACAACCAATGGCGCGACAGCATCTATCCCGACGACCTGGAGTACGCCGAGCGCAGCCTGGCCCAAGTCCTGGAGAAAGGCGCCGTGGAAGACCGCGAGTACCGCATCATCGATGCCGCAGGCCAGGTGCGTTGGCTCAGCGACAAATGCTTTATCAACCGCAATGCCGAGCCCGGGCAGCGCCTGATCGTGGTGGGTATCGCCGAGGACATCAGCGAAAAGAAGCAGCTGGAGGCCGAGCTGCAGCGCCTGGCCACCACCGATGCGCTGACCCAGAGCAGCAACCGCCGGCACTTCTTCGAATGTGCCAACCGCGAGTTCGAGCAGGCCCGCCTGCAGGGTTCGCCGCTGTCTTTCCTGCTCTTGGATATCGATGACTTCAAGGTGATCAACGACACCTACGGCCATCCCGAAGGCGATGTGGTCCTGCAGCGCATCGCCGAGAGCGGGCGCGCCGCCCTGCGCCGGGGCGACCTGTTCGGGCGTATTGGCGGCGAAGAATTCGCCGCCCTGTTTCCCGGTTGTGCCGTCGACATGGCGCGCCAGGTGGCCGAGCGCCTGCAACGGGAAATCCAGCGCCAGCACTTCAGCCACCAGGGCCAGGCCTTCAGCATCACGGTCAGCCAGGGCCTGACGGGGCTGCTGGCGGAGGACGAGAGCCTGGACAGCCTGTTCGCCCGGGCCGACGCGGCGATGTACGAAGCCAAGCGCCAGGGCAAGAATCGCATCGTCAGTGGCTGATTCGCCGTCCGGGCCGGGCTAGACTGCGGCCCCCATGGCAATGGCGGCCCGCGCCGGACGCACGACCCGATGAACGAAGAACAACTGCTCAAGCGCATCAACAGCAAACGCAATGGTTGTCGGGGCAAGCGCCTGGTGTGCTTGCTGATCGGCGTGGCCCTGGTGGTGTTCGGGCTGGCCCTGGCCGTCAAGCTCGGGCCCCATCCAGCGCAGTTGCTGACCCTGCTGGCCGCCTGGCCGTTCTTCTACCTGGCCTTCCTGGCCGAAGACCAGACGGTCGATGGCTGGTTCGCGCTGTTCGAGCTTCTGGGCAACTGACCTCACTCACCCCTTGCGCAGGCGACTCAGCTCCGGCAGGCCGACCTTGAGCAGGCGCGCGGTCTTGCCCCGGGCCACTTCTTCCACTCCTTCCGAGGCTGGCAGGCGAGCCAACTGGCCGGCCAGGTTCATCACCAGGGCCTCGCGGGAATAGACGCCACCGCCGAGCTGATACACCGAGGCGATCAGCTCGCGCAGCTCCAGGGGCATGCGCCAGCGGGTGCGCAGGGCCGAACCGTAGGCGGCGCCAAAACGCTCCAGGGCATCTCCGACCTCCTCCTGATCGTCCAGCTCACCGCCCGCCTGCTTCCACTCTTGCAGGCAGCGCAGCAACGCCAGGTCGCCCAGGCGGTGCAACAGGCCGGCGCAGTAGCAACGCTCCTGGTCCAGGTCCAACAGGCGCGCCAGGGTCCGCCCATACTCCGCGGTGTGCAGCGACAGCCCCCAGTAGCGCTCGGCATAGTCGGCCAGGGCCGGATCGCTCAGGCGGGCACTGCGCTTGAGGGTCAGGCCGAGGATCAGGTTCATGCTCTGCCCGGTGCCGAGCCGCTGCAAGGCCTGGGACAGGGTCTGCACGCCGTCGCCATGGTGCTGGGCAGCGCTGTTGGCAGCGGCGATCAGCACGGCGGTGACTTGCGGGTCGGTGCGGATTTCTTCCTCCAGCAGGCGCAGGTCCAGCCCTTCGGGGTGCAGGCTGCGCTTGACCGCCAGTTGCACGTCGGTCAACAGGGGCGCGCCGTCGGCCAGCTCGCGGCGGTGTTCGAGAAAGCTGTACAAGGTCGTACCGGGCGTCAGGCTCGGGACCTCGCAGGAGACCTCCTGGCCAGCGTCCAGCAGCAAGCCCTGCAGGCGCTGGGTCAGGCCTTCCATGTTCAGGGGCTTGGTCAGGTAGGCAGTAGGCGCCAGGGGCAACGCCTCGCGCACGCTGGCACTGTCGCTACGCACGCTAAGGAGAATGAACGGCTGCAGCGGGTTGCGCTTGCGCTGGCGCACCGCCCGCAACAGCGCCAGGCCATCGATACCCGGCAGCTCCCAATCGGCAATGACCAGGTCGTAGGGCTTGGCGCTGAGCAGGTCCATGGCTTCCTGGCCATCGGCACACAGGTCCAGGCGCGCATCGCAGCGTACGTTGAGCAGCACTTGGGTCAGCAGGTCGCGGGACCAGGGATCGGCCTCGGCGATCAGCACGCGAGGTACAGCAGGTAGATCGACAGCGGTCATGCAGCACGCTCCGGTAACTATGGGTGCACCTTAGTCAAAGCCGCCGGATTCATACAGCCAAAAACACCGATGGCCTCGCAAAAACCGGGAAAAGTGCCCGGTAAACACCTCCCAACACATCAGCCCTTTGCATCGAACCCTGCGCACCAGAGCCCTGGAGCGACTTGCGGGGAAGGTCGTTGCGTGAAAAATAAAAACGTTATAATGTTTCATTCGAGAACAGTTCTCACACTTGGATCGAGTGTCAACGACGTTTTCAGCCTGGACAGAGCAAGGCTCATCGACGAGCCACGGCAGGCCGGTTGGACAGCGGCGAACTTCATGTTTCGTTGAGTTAAGGGACTACAGATGAACCAGTTGTACGGATCAGCACAACGTTGTGCGTGCACGGTCTTGGCCGGAGTGTTTTCAGCCTGTTGCAGCCTGCCCGCCGTCGAAGCGCAGGAAGTCCGGGAAGAGCGCAAGGCCGCTCCCTTGAGCCTGGACACCAGCCATATCGTCGCCCCGCCCCTCAACGATGCCTACGAGGTGAATGCCGGGGCCTTCGGCGCCAAGACAGCCATGGAGATCCCCCTGGTCATCCAGAGCTACGACGCCAAGACCATCGCCGACTCGTCGGCGCGTACCGCCGTCGATGTGCTGAGCCTGGACCCCTCGATCCTCAGTGCCTCCGCCGGTAGCGGTTTCGACAATTTCCGCCTGCGCGGCTTTGCCATGGACAACTTCAACACCATCCGTCGCGATGGCCTGGCATTGGCCCCGCACCATGACTTCCCCCTGGAGAACGTGGAGCGCATCGACGTACTCAAGGGGCCGTCGGGCTTCCTGTACGGGGTCAACTCCCCTGGCGGCACGATCAACTACATCCCCAAGCGCCCGACCCTCGATCCCTTGCTCAACCTGACGGTCCAGGGCTCGTCCCTGGCCGGGCGCTACGTCGCCATCGACAACAGCAACTCCACCGCCGACGGCGCCTTCGGCTATCGCCTGAATGCCGGCTACGAAAAGAACGGCGACTACGATCACGCCCGGGACATGGAGCGCAAGTTCATCGGCCTGGCCACCGACTGGCGCTTGAGCGACCGTGCGCTGCTGCAACTCAACGGCGACTGGTCGTGGAAGTCCACGGTGGCCGATCCCCTGCTGCGGGCTGACCAGAGCCACCGGGCCAACCCACTGGATGCGTCCAGCTACGTCAGGCCGCCGAAGATCAACCGTCGCGACCTGCTGACCGGTTCCTGGTTCCGCCACCAGACCGAGGGCAAGAACCTCGACGCCAAGTTCGAATACACCCTCAGCGACAACTGGACCTCCATCACCCAGGCCAACTATTCGCAGGTCGAGCGCCACGGCGGCTACAACGACCTGTTCAACATCCAGCCCAATGGCGACATCGGCACCGCCGACCTCTATGTTTCCCGTGGCGAGGTGTTCAGCACCTGGTCGCTGCAGTCCTACCTGGCGGGCAAGTTCAACACCGGCAGCCTCTACCACGATGTGTTCCTGGGCACCGGCTACAAGCAGTTCAAGGACCGTAGCCCGGCCTGGGACGATATCAACAGCGCCAATCCCGGGGTTCGCGTCAGCGACGTTTCGGTGGGCAACATCCGCCACCCGGTGCAGCCGCCCAAGCATCATTTCGGTCCGGAGAACGACATCGAGTTCGTCTCGCGGATCAAGGAAAGCTCGGTCTTCGCCAGCGACCTGGTGTCTCTCAACGAACAGTTCCAGGTGCTGCTCGGCGGGCGCTACATCTGGTACCGCGCCGATCATCTGTCGGCCAACGCACTGCCCCAGCGCCATGACGTGTTCGTCCCCAGCGGCGCCCTGATCTACCGCCCGCTGGACAACCTGATGACCTACGTCAGCTATTCGCGCGGCCTGGAGAAAGGCGACTACGCGCCCTGGAATGCCACCAACAAGAACCAGCCCACCGATGCCATCGAGTCCGAGCAATACGAAGTCGGGCTCAAGGCCGAGATCGACTCACGCGCAAGCCTGGGCCTGGCGCTCTTCGAGATCCGCCGCAATGCCAGTTACCTGGACACCAACAACACCTTCGTCAGCAAAGGCCAGTATCGCCACCGGGGCATCGAGCTCAACCTCAGCCACCGGCCCACCGACTCACTGACCCTGGACGCCAACCTGGCCTACCTGGCAACCCGCCTGGAAAACGTGGACGACCTCAGCGTCGCCGGCAATCGCACCGAAGGCGTGCCGAAATGGAAAGGGTCCTTCGGTGCCCAATACCAGCTGCAACGCATTCCCGGCCTGTCCCTGGACAGCACCTTGAGCCTGGTCGGCAGCCGTCCGGTGGATGCCCAGAACAGCGGCTACATCCCCGGCTATGCCCTGCTCGACGCGGGCGCCAGCTACCGCACCCGACTAGGCGAAACGCCGGTGACCTATCGGCTCCACGGCAAGAACCTGACCAACACCTATTACTACGCCAGCACCTATTACCAGGGCGGCCTGGAAGTGGGACGCGAACGCGAGGTGTTCCTCTCGGCGCGCTTCGAATTCTGACCTGACACGGCGTCGGCACAGGGTTGCCGGCGCCAGCGCCTCTGCCAAGGATGAAAACGCCAGTCATGCACCTGCCTTCACGCACCAACGCCAGCCAGCCTTCCAACCCATTGGCCAGCCTGCGCCATGCTCGCGTCGACGACCTGCTGCGCCAGCACCCGGCAGCCCTGCACGACCTGGTGCAGGGCCTGGGTTCGCCCCTGCACCTGATGCTGCCGCAGGTGTTCGTGGAGAACATCCGCCAGTTCCAACGCACCTTCGACCAAGCACCAGCCACGGGCACGCTGCTATTCGCGAAAAAAGCCAACAAGGCCGACTGCCTGATCCAGGCCTGCTCCCAAGAGGGCATCGGCGTTGACGTGGCCAGCGTCGGCGAGCTGGAAAAGGCCCTGGGCGGCGGCGTACCGGGCCATGCCATCGGGGTCTCCGGCCCGGAAAAAAGCGAGCGCTTGCTGGCGCTGAGCCTGAGTCACCAATGCCTGTTGGCCATCGATTCGCCCAGCGAGTTGCAACGCCTGCTGCACCTGGCGCGCCACCGTGACCAACAGGCCCGGTTGTTGTTGCGTTGCCTGCCCGAGAGCCAGCCCGAGAGCCGCTTTGGCCTCGACCCAGGGCAGTGCGCACAGGCCATTGCGCTGTGCCGGGAGCATCCCCGCTGGTTACGCCTGATGGGGTTTTCCTTCCACCTCGGCGGTTACTCCAGCGAGCAGCGCGCCCAGACCGCCAATCGCTTGCTCGACCTCTGCGTGAGCACCCGCGCGGCGGGCCTGGAACATTGTCGACGCCTGAACCTGGGGGGCGGCCTTGCCGTGCGGTACGTCAGCCCCGGGGCCTGGGCCCGCTTCCTCCAGCAGGACCGGCCCAACCACTACCACGGTGCCCGCACCTTCAACGGCTTCTATCCCTACGGCGCACCGCGCGCCACTGCCGACGCCCTGGCGGACATTCTCGCAACCCCGGTGGACACGGCCATGACCCTGGCGCAGAAGGCCGAGCGGCACGCCATCGAGTTGATGATCGAGCCCGGCCGGGCCCTGCTCGACCAGGCCGGCATCAGCGCCTTTCGCGTCCAGGGGGTCAAGGACCGGGGTGACGGCTACGCGCTGGTCACGGTGCAGGGCAGCAGCTTCAGCCTCTCCGAGCAGTGGTTCAACAGCGAGTTCCTGCCCGAGCCCTTGCTACTCCCCGCCGAGCCCCGCCCGGCCGCGCCCTTTCTCGCCTGTGTCGGCGGCTCGACCTGCCTGGAGTCCGACATGCTGACCTGGCGCAAGATCCGTTTCGACCAACCGGTACGCCCCGGCGACCTGCTGGTCTACCTCAACACCGCCGGCTACCAGATGGACTCCAACGAGTCGCCGTTTCACGAGGCCCGGTTGCCCTACAAGGTCGTCATCGAACTCGACGGCCCCACCCTGCGCTGGAAGCTCGATGGGCTGGCGTGAGGTTTTGCTTGCCAACAAGGAGTCAGGATGAACAGCTCAACGCAATACGCCGCGCCCGGCGAACTCTGGGTGCTTGCACAGGCCGACCTGGAAGACCTGGGGGTACGCCACGAGGATGTGCTCAAGGTGGTGGAGCAGGCCTACATCGCCCTGCGCAATGGCGACTCGCAGAACCCGCTCAAGACCATCGTCGAGCCGGCGGACCAGCGCTCCATCAGCTACTCGATGGTGGGGCGCGACGGCGCCAGCCAGACCCTGGGCTTCAAGGTGGTGTACGAGCACGACCCGCAGCGCCAGCGCGAGGCCTACCGCTTCCACTCCTTCATCTTTCTCTGTGACGATCGCAGCGGCCAGCCCATCGCCTTGATGGACGTGGCCCAGTTGGGGCCAATGCGCACCAGCGCGACCTCGGCGCTGATGGCCCGGGCCGCCTGCCCCGACGCCCGCACGGCACTGGTGGTCGGCAGCGGCGTGCAGGGGCAGATCGCCTTGCCGATGCTCCTGGCCGCCCTGCCCGGGCTGCAACGCCTGCAGGTCTACGGCCACTACACCGACGGCCTCAAGGCGGTGCGCGAGAATCTCCGGCGCCACTGCCCGGGGCGCGAGGTCGAGGTGGTCGAAGACTTGCCGCAGGCTGCTGCGCAAGCCGACATCATTCTCGGCGTGGCCGGCCTGACCGCCCGGCAGCAGGTCAAGCGAGCCTGGCTCAAGCCCGGGGCTGTGGCGGTGCTGGTGGGCTACGGCATCGATGCCGATGTGCTGCACGGCGCCGACTACCGCATCGCCACCGACAGCGCGCAGATGCGCGTCACCAGCGCCGACCTGGCCGCCGCCGACGGCAGCCTGCCGGACATGGACGCACAGCTGCCGGACATCCTCCTCGGCCACGCCCCGGCACGCCGCCATGAGCGGGATATCGTCTTCGCCTACAACAGCGGCATGGTGGTCACCGACGTGGCCCTGGGGCGCTACCTGGCGGACCTGGCCCTGGCCAGCCGACGCGGGCAGAGGGTCAAGCTATGGTGAGCCCGACTTCCCGCAGCCCATCGCCGTGGCGCCAGGAATTCCTGCCGCTGCTATTGCTGGCCGGCCCACTGATCCTCACCAACCTGGCCCACGTCGCCCTGACCACCATCGACATCGTGGTCCTGGGCGCCCTGGGTGCCCGGGAGATCGCCGCCGGTGGCCTGGCCCTGGCCCTGTTCAACCAGCTGCGCACCACCGGCACTGGCCTGGTGACCGGCGTCAGCAACCTGGTGGCCCAGGCCAACGCACGCCAGGACCACGGACAGATCCGCCAACTGCTGGTGGCCGGGCTGTTCTGGGCGACCCTCAGCGGCGTGCTGTTCATCGGCGTGCTGCTGCTTCTGGAGCGGCCTCTGGTCTGGCTCGGGCAAGACCCGCAGGTGGCCAGGGACACGGTGCAGTTCCTTGCCATCATTGCCCCGGGACTGTTGCCCTGCCTGTGGTTCCAGGCCCTGCGGCATTTCACCGTCGGCCTGAAACGCCCGGGGCCGCTGCTGGCCATTACCCTGGTGTCGATCGTGCTCAGCGCCGGGCTGAACTACGGATTGGTGTTCGGCAAGCTCGGCCTCCCGGCCATGGGTTTCCAGGGCGTGGCGCTGACCAGCAGCCTGGTGTTCCTGCTGTCGCTGCTGATGTTCCTCGGGGTGGTGCTCAAGGACCGCCAGCTCGCGCAGTACCTGGATCTCAAGCGACTGCGCTGCTCCTGGGCAACATTGGGCGCGGTGTGGAAGCTCGGCCTGCCGATTGCTGGAACCTACGCTTCGGAAGCCGGCTTCTTCAGCGTGCTGACCCTGCTGATCGGGACCCTGGGCATGGAAGCGCTGGCGGCACAAACGGTGCTCAACCAGATCATCTACATCGTCTTCATGTTTTCGGCCGGGGTCTCCCACGCGGCCTCGATCCACATCAGCGAAGCCCATGGCGCCGGCCAGTACCACCGCGCCCGCCAGCTGGGACACATGGGCCTGGCGGTCGGCGCCGCGCTGATGCTGCTGTTCGCGGTGCTCTACCTGCTGTTCGCGCAGCAAATCGTGACGCTGTTCATTTCCGCCGAACAGGCCACCAACCAGCAAGTACTGAGCCTGACCGCCAGCGGCCTGCTGATTGCCGCGCTGCTGCAGTTCTTCGATGCCGCGCAGAACATCGGCAACGGCATCCTGCGGGGCCTGGGTGACACCGCCGGGCCCTTTCGCCTGTCCCTGTACGGCTACTGGCTGGTGGGCCTGCCCGCCGCCTACGGGCTGGGCGTACTCGCAGCCAACGGCATCTTCGGCATCTGGATCGGCCTGGCCATCGGCCTTGCCGTGACCGCGCTGCTGCTGGTGTTGTCGTTCGAGCGGCAGATCAAGGCCCTGCTGGCCCAGCGCCATCCGAGCCAAACCCAAGCAGGCGGCATGCATGCTGCCAAGGAACCGACATGACCCGCGATCGATCCGCCGCTGTCCTCAAGCTGCTACGCCCCAGCGTGCAGGCCCTGCCCCTGTACGACCCCGGGGCGGACCCGGAGCAGGTGGCGCAGCACTGCGCCGGGCAGCCGCTGCTCAAGCTCAGCAACAACGAGAACCCCCTGGGTGTGGCGCCCGCAGCCCTCGCCGTGCTGCGCGACTATCGCCCGGAGCTGCTCGGCCTGTACCCCGACCCGGCTTGCCTGGCGCTGCGTCACGCCCTGGGCGAACGACTCGATACCCACCCCAGCCAGCTGATCATCGGCAACGGTTCGGAGAATCTGCTGGAGCTGCTGTGCCTGGCCTTTCTCGACCCGGGCGACCGGGTCGTGACCCAGTCACCGTGCTTCGGCCTGCACGAGATCTTTCCCCTGATGATGGCGGCGCAGGTGACCAAGGTCGCGCCGCACCCGGACTTTTCCTGCAACCTCGGCGCCTGGCGCAGTGCCCTGGCCGGGCCAAGCAAGATGCTGCTGATCAGCAACCCATCCAACCCCCTGGGCACCATCTTCGACCAGCAGGCCCTGGCCCAACTGATCGGTGCGGCCGCCAGCGATACCCTGCTGGTGATCGACGAGGCCTACTACGAGTACGCCTGCGCCGACCCGGACTTCCCCGAGGTACTGGGCCTGCTGCGCGCCCAGCATAGGCCCTGGATCGTCCTGCGCACCTTCTCCAAGGCCTATGGCCTGGCCGGACTGCGGGTGGGCTACGGGATTGCCAGCGATGCCAGCCTGGTGGCCGCCCTGGATCGGGTGCGCACGCCCTACAACATCAACCAACTGGCCCAGCAGGCCGCACTGGCGGCCCTCGGCGACCAGCAACACGTGGCCCGCAGCCGGGCCTTTGCCGCCCAGGTGCGGGCGCCAATGATCGAGGCCCTCGGTGCAGCCGGGTTCCAGGTCGCGCCCTCGCGTACCCATTTCCTGTTCATCGACACCGGAGTCGACGCGCAGGAGGTCAACCGGCGCCTGCTGGCGCAAGCCATGATCATCAAGGCCTGGCGTGAACCGGGTTACGAAACCTGCATCCGCATGACGCTGGCCCAACCTGACGACAACGCGCGCTTTCTCGCCGGCCTGCAACAGGCCGTACAGGCCCTGCGCTGAATCCACCTGCCCAGCCCGGGCGCCGCTGCCCGACCGTTCACTCTATGGAGGTCACCATGCACTCGCCACAAGCCGATTGCGCCATCAAGCACCAGGTTTCCGAGCTGATCGGCGCCTCTCCTTTGCTCCAGCTCCATGAAACCGCCAATGGCAGCCGGGTGCTGCTCAAGCTCGAACAATTCAACCCCACCGGCACCGCGAAAATCCGCATGGCCCGGCAGATGATCGATGAAGCCGAAGCCCTGGGCCTGTTGCAGCCGGGTGGGCAGATCGTCGAGTCCACCTCCGGCAATACCGGCCTGGGCCTGGCGCTGATCGCCGCCGAGCGCGGCTACCGCTTTACCGCCGTGGTCGATCACCACTCCAGCGTCGATAAACTGCGTGGCATGCAGGCCTTCGGCGCCCAGCTGGTTCGGGTCGGGAGCCCGGAGGGTGGACTGGCCACCGCCGACCGTGACGCCACCGCCGAGCGCATCGCCCGGGAACAGGGCGCCTACTGGACCCAGCAGCACCACAACCCGGCCAATGCCAATGGCTACCAGGCCCTGGCGCAGGAACTGCACGAGGCTCTTGGCGAACGCCTGGATTATCTGTTCGGTGCGGTAGGCACCGGCGGTTCTTTGTGTGGCACCGCCCGCGCCCTCAAAGCGTATCGCCAAAAGGTGCAGGTGGTGGGTGTAGAACCGGTAGGCTCGGTGATTTTCGGCGGCCCCGGCGGGCCCTACCTGCAGTCCGGCACCGGTACGCCGGAAGGCGCCGAGATCGGCGCCCTGATCGACTACCCGCTGATCGATCGCGGCTTGAAAGCCAGCGATGCCGAGGCCTTCGAAACCGCCCGCTACCTGGCGCGCCATCACGGCCTGCTGGTGGGCGGCTCCGCCGGCGGGGTGATCTACCACGCGCTGCGCCAGGCCCAGGATTGCCCGGCGCACAGCGTGATCGTCGCCCTGGTTTGCGATGGCGGGGAAAAGTACCTGGACACGGTATTCAACGATGAATGGATGGACCATCACCAACTGTTCGACCCCGGGGTCCAGCAACGCCTGGCCGGTTGGCTGGCCGGGGCCTGAAACCCGGGCAAGAAAAAGCCGCTGGGGCCAGGGGCGCCAGCGGCTTTTGCACAACGGGCCTTCAGGCCCCAAGGTCACGCCAGTTCAGCGAAGCACTCTTCGATGATCGCCAGGCCCTTGTCCAGCTGTGCATCCGGCGAGGTCAGCGGCACCAGCACCCGCAGGACGTTGCCGTAGGTGCCGCAGGACAGCAGGATCAGGCCCTTGTCGCGAGCCTTGGCCACGACCTGGGCCACGGCAGCGGCGTTCGGCTTGTGGCTGTCGCCGTTCTCGAACAGCTCCACCGCGATCATCGCGCCCAGGGCACGCACTTCACCGATCACAGGGTGCTTGGCCTGGATGGCCTTGAGGCCGGTCACCAGGCGCTCGCCGACGGCCTTGCAGCGGTCCAGCAGGTGCTCTTCCTCGAACACTTCCATTACGGCCAGGGCCGCGGCGCAGGCGATCGGGCTACCGGCGTAGGTACCGCCCAGGCCGCCTGGGGCGATGGCGTCCATGTACTCGGCCTTGCCGCATACGCCAGCCAGCGGGAAACCACCGGCGATGGACTTGGCGAAGGTGGTCAGGTCGGCGGCGACGCCCATCTGCTCCATGGCGAAGAAGGTGCCGGTACGGCCAGCGCCGGTCTGCACTTCGTCGGCGATCAACAGGATGCCGTGCTGGTCGCACAGGGCACGCAGGCGCTTCATGAATTCCTTCGGCGCAACGTAGAAACCACCCTCGCCCTGCACTGGCTCGATGATGATCGCAGCGATATCACGAGGCTCGGCGTCGTTCTTGAAGATGCGCTCGATGCTGGCGATGGAATCGTCGATGCTCACGCCGTGCAGCTCGTTAGGGTACAGCGCGCGGAAGATGCCGCCTGGCATCAGGCCCATGCCGGCCGAGTACGGCACGACCTTGCCGGTCAGGCCCAGGGTCATCATAGTGCGGCCGTGGTAGGCGCCGGTGAAGGCAATCACGCCGGCGCGGCCAGTACTGGCACGGGCGATCTTCACGGCGTTCTCGACGGCTTCGGAACCGGTGGTCACCAGCAGGGTTTTCTTGGCGAAATCACCTGGCACCTTGGCGTTGATTTTTTCGCACAGCTCAACGTAGGGCTCGTAGGCCAGGACCTGGAAGCAGGTGTGGGTCAGCTTGTTCAGCTGCTCGGTCACTGCGGCGATGATTTTCGGGTGCACGTGACCGGTGTTCAGTACCGCGATGCCGCCGGCGAAGTCGATGAACTCGCGGCCTTCAACGTCGGTGACGGTGGCGTTCTTCGCGCTGTCGGCGAAGATCGGGTGGATCTGGCCCACGCCACGCGGTACGGCGGCTTCACGGCGTTTCATCAGGGATGCGTTGGTCTTGCTCATAATGTCCTCATTCACCGCGGCGGCCGCGGTGCGGTTCAAGGGTTGCGGGGCGGGGAGGCAACGGTGGCAGCATGCGATGATCGACTGCCGCCGTGGTCCCGGGCCACCTTGAATAGTGCGGTTTTAAAACTGCGCGAGGGACAGCGCTCTCGTGCCCCGCGCGCTTGAAACCGGATCAGATACCCAGGCAGAGGTATTTGATTTCCAGGTAATCCTCGATCCCGTACTTGGAACCTTCGCGACCCAGGCCCGAAGCCTTGATGCCGCCGAATGGCGCCACTTCGTTGGAGATCAGGCCGGTGTTGACCCCGACCATGCCGTATTCCAGGGCCTCGGCCACACGGAATACGCGACCCAGGTCGCGGGCATAGAAGTAGGAGGCCAGGCCGAATTCGGTGTCGTTGGACATGGCGATGACTTCGGCCTCGTCCTTGAAGCGGAACAGCGGCGCCAGCGGGCCGAAGGTTTCTTCCTTGGCCACGGCCGCGCCCTTGGGCACGTTGACCAGGATGGTCGGCTCGAAGAAGTTGCCTTCCATGGGCTTGCCGCCGGCCAGCAGGGTGGCGCCCTTGTCCAGGGCATCCTTGATGTGTTCCTGGACCTTGGCCACGGCTTTTTCGTCGATCAGCGGGCCGGTGGTGGTGCCCTCTTCCAGGCCGTTGCCGATCTTCAGCTTGGCCACGGCGGCCTTGAGCTTCTCGGCGAAAGCGTCGTAGACCGAATCCTGGATGTACAGGCGGTTGGCGCAGACGCAGGTCTGGCCGTTGTTGCGGTACTTGGAAATGATCGCGCCCTCGACCGCCTTATCCAGGTCGGCGTCGTCGAACACGATGAACGGTGCGTTGCCGCCCAGTTCCAGGGAAACCTTCTTGATGTCGTTGGCGCATTCGGCCATCAGTTGGCGACCGATCTCGGTGGAGCCGGTGAACGACAGCTTGCGCACGATCGGGTTGCTGGTCAGCTCGCCGCCGATGTCGCCGGCGCTGCCGGTGACCACGCTCAGCACGCCTTTCGGGATGCCGGCACGGTGGGCCAGCTCAACCAGGGCCAGGGCCGAGAACGGGGTTTGCGAAGCGGGCTTGATCACCATGGTGCAACCGGCGGCCAGGGCCGGGCCGGCTTTGCGGGTGATCATGGCGGCGGGGAAGTTCCACGGAGTGATGGCCGCGGTCACGCCGATCGGCTGCTTGATCACGATCAGGCGCTTGTCGGGCTGGTGGCCGGGGATCACATCGCCGTAGATGCGCTTGGCTTCTTCGGCGAACCACTCGATGAAGGAGGCTGCGTAGGCGATCTCGCCCTTGGCCTCGGCCAGTGGCTTGCCCTGCTCCAGGGTCATCAAGCGACCGAGGTCGTCCTGGTTCTCGATCAGCAGCTCATACCAGCGGCGCAGCTTGGTGGCGCGCTCCTTGGCGGTCAGGGCACGCCAGGCCGGCAGGGCCTTGTCGGCGGCTTCGATGGCGCGACGGGTTTCGGCGGCCCCCATCTTCGGCACGGTACCGAGGATCTCACCGGTGGCCGGGTTGTTGACCTTGATGGTCTGGCCGCCGTCCGCATCCACCCAAGCACCATCGATATAGGCTTGTTGGCGGAACAACTGGGCATCTTTGAGCTGCATGTCGGATTCCTTAACAGCACCGCGCATACGCGGGGCAAATTGTGATTGTAGAAAAGGCGCCTTGTCGTCCGTCGAGCGCAGCAGCGCATGCAACGGACGGAGCAAAGCTGCCGTCAGGAAAATCGTTCACTGGGTCGAAGCATGAAAAATGTCGCACACAAGGATAGACGTGCGCTTGGGCACCCAGGCAAGAGCGTTTGAAATCTCAAACGAATCCTAGGAGCAAAGGGGGTAAAAGGACAATAGGGCGTTCGAAAAAAAGAACGTAAACGTCCCCAAGGCGAAAACTTTCGGATCAACGTCATTGCTGCGCCATAAAGACAACGCCCCCGCTGCCTGCTGGCAACGGGGGCGTTGGCATGCCGCCAGGAACAATCAGCTGTTGAGCGACTTGAGCACGGTCAACAGGCTGGCGAGGTTGTCGACCACGCCGCCTTGGGCGATTTTCTCGGTGGTGGCCGCTCCGGCGGTGGTGTCGACGCTGTAGATCTGCATTACGCCCTGGTTGGTAGCCGCCTGGGCCAGGGTGTTCTGCTGTTGCTGGGCCGAAACCGAGTTCTGGAACAGGATGGCCACGGACTGGCCCATAGACTGGAAGACAGTGCCCATGGCTACGGCGGGTGCCTCGGCGACCACCTTGACGTTGCTCTGGGTCACGGCATCGGTGATTTGCGGACTAACTGTGCTCATAAAAACTCCATTTTTTTAGCAAGATGAACTCAACTGGGGACTAAGCCGTCAGGCCTTCAGACCTGGAAGGACTTGAGTACGGTCAGCAGGCTGGTGAGGTTGTCGGCGACCCCGCCCTGGGCGACCTTCTCGGTTGCCGCGGCACCGGCGGTGGTGTCGACGCTGTAGATCTGCATCACGCCCTGGTTGGTCGCGGCCTGCGCCAGGGTGTTTTGCTGCTGCTGCGCCGAGACCGAGTTCTGGAACAGGATCGCGGTGGCCTGGGCCATGGATTGGTAGATGGTGCCCATTGCCATGGCCGGCGCTTCGGCGACGACTTTGACGTTGGTCTGGGTGACGGCATCGGTGATTTGTTCATTTACAAGTGGCATGGCTCAACTTCCTTTGTTTGATACACGGAGCATTCCGTGTCATTGAGTGAACGTGGCAGGCCATGGCCTGTGAACCGGCCCCGAAAGCCGCGCCCGAGCCGGCTCAGCGCGACCCCGGGCGACCATTGCCGGGACTGGACTGCCTGAGCACCTCCTCGACCTTTTGCGTGAGCTCGGCCAGCTGTTTTTCCACCGTGTTCTTCACCTCGGCCTGCACCATGGCGCTGACCATCGCCCTGAGCGTGGGGTCGTTCACCGGGCCGGCGGGTTCCGGCGGGGCTGGCGCCGCCTGGCCCTGGGCCGCGATGGCCGCCAGCAGTTGCGAGAGCACCAACTCACGGGCCTGGGGGTCGGCCCTGTCGGTGGCCCTGGGGCTGGTCACCTGGTCGAGAATGCTGCGGGTGCGCTGGCTGTCGGAGCGGATCAGTTCCATGGCCTGCTTGCGGGCCTGCTCGACGCTCTGCTGGGCGTTCTGGGAAAAGTCCAGGGGCTTGTCGCGGATGAACGCATCGAGCACCTGGCTTTCGACCTGGGTCAACGGACGTTTCAGGTAGGCTTCGGCAAAACGCTGGATCATTTCCAACGCATTAAGGTCTTCATTCGCCATCTCATGCTCCTTGTCGATGAATGGCGCTGAAGCACTGGGTATCGGGTGGGTCGGACTTCAGCGCCCAGGATGAAAAAAGAGGCCTCGCGGGGCCCCAGCACAACCTCCCCGGGTGCCTTGCGCGCCCGGGGAGCGATGTTCAGGATGATGCACGGTTGGCCAGGGTATCGGCGTACTTGGCGATGCTGGCATCGATCTTGTCGATGGCCCCGGCCGCCGCATCGGCTTCCATGGCCCCCGCGGCAGCCGCCACCGCCGCGGCCGCCCCCACCATCAGGTCGGTGGCCAGCACGCCCAATGCATCTTCGGCGGCCCCCGTGACGTTTTCCTTGACGATGTTTTCGGTCATCTGCTTGATCAGCACCGCCTGGGCCGCCAGGGCCAGCTTGCTGACCCCATCGAAGTATCCGGCGGCCGATTGCGCCACCAGACCGGCCGCCTGGCTGATCATCATGTCCGGAGGCACGGCGATCTGCGCCGGGGCATAGCTGAAGGCCTCGGCATTGGTGAACTGCACCGCCTGCACGATCTGGCTGTTCAAGGCAGAGGTGTTGCCGGTGTCCGGGTTGTTGGCCTTCTTGAGCAACTGATCGTTCAACATCCCCATGATCGAGACTTTGTCGCCGCCCGTGGACGGCGGCACTTGCGGTGCCGGCTCAGGCGGCGGCACCGGGTCGGGCGCCTTTTCCGGGCCCGGCTCCAGCGTTATCACGGGCTCGGGTTTTGCACCGACTTCATCCGTGCGAGGGGTTTTCTTCTTGAACCAAGCCATGACGCTTCTCCCGGGCCATCAGCCCTACTCGCCGATCGCCATGATCAGGGCCACGGCCTTGGACACCACCGCATTGGAGATCTGGTTCAGCGCCTGCTGACTGTTGACGGCGTTCTGCAACGACAAGCCCGCGGAATGGCTGGCCACCTGGTACAGCGAGGCAATGGACTGGGCGGGGGCCTCGGCCACCACCTTGACGTTGGTCTGGGTGACGGCATCGGTGATCTGCGAGTTGACCATGGGATCTGGCATACATCTCTCCTTAGATGGAATGGCCCACCGCAGGGGCGGCGGCGCCGGCTACAGCGTCGAAAACAGGCTCACTGAAAGAAAACGCTCCGGCAGGCCCATTGTGAATCCTCGTCATGCTTCAGCGCAGTTGCTCGCGCAGCAATTGCACATGCTTGCGGGCCAGGGGCTGGTTGATACCCAGCTCGGCGGCGATGTGCGGGTAGGGCAGATCTTCGATGAACTTCAGCTCAAACAGCCTGCGCTTCTTGAAAGACAGCTTGGCGACCCTGCGACTGAGCTGGACCAGGGCTTCCTGCAGCTCCACATGCTCGAGCACCGATATTTGCGGGGCCTCCAGTTGCTGCACCGGGTCCTGCTCGAAGTCGGCCAGGTCGACGAACAACCGCTGCTCCCGGGTTCGTCGCCGGCAACTGTCGAGAAACACATGCTCCAGGACCAGGAACAGGAAGCCCTGGGGGTCGCGAATCCGCTCCGGCGAGCGGCGAAAGAACAACAAGGCCTTGATCGCCGTGGCCGCCAGCCATTCCTGGGCGCCATCGGCATTGCCCCGGGCCAGTTGTCGGGCGCGGCGCTGCAAACCGGGCAGGACCGCGCGCCAGCTCGACTCGAACAGATGATCGGCCAGCGCCGCCTCCAGGCCACCTTGCATGGAACAGTTCATCTACCGCACCTCCCTGTGCCCCGTGATTGCACGGACATGGCTGCAGGGTGCGCCGGGGCAGAAGATCGGTTCAGCGGGAAAAACTACCGCTGGCCCCGGGGTTTCCGGGGATCGCGACCGGCAACCACACGCGCATGAAAACCAGCGTGGACGCCCCGGGTGGACATAGGTATGATGTCGCCCGCACTGCACTCGTAGCTCAGCTGGATAGAGTACTGCCCTCCGAAGGCAGGGGTCGTGGGTTCGAATCCCGCCGAGTGCGCCAGCTTCAACGAGAAAGCCCCAGGCCCATGGCCCGGGGCTTTTTTGTTGGCCCGGCCAAGGCCGGACGACAAGGGCATGGCCACCCGGGCCTGCCCAGGCGGTGGGCAACTTGCTACATTCCTCGCCCCCAGGACAGGAGGTCCCGATGCTGCGCCATCCCCTGCTCGACCAACCGTACCAGCCAACCTTGCAGAGCTGGATCGCCTGTTTCACCGGCTACCGCATGCCCGAGGCGCTGGATGCCGAGTTGAGCCGCTATGACCCCAATGATCCCGACGACCGTGAGCAGCTGATCCGCCGCTATTGCCTGGCGCGGGACGATGTGCGCGAGAACTTCCGGCATCGGCAGCAGCGGGTCCTGGCGCTGCAAGCGGCCGTGGCCGATGCGCACTACGACTTCGGGCAGGTCTGGGAACCGCCCGAGGACGACTACGAGGACCCGCAGTGGCCCAGCGGTTGGCCGGAGCGAGTGATCGATAGCCGCGACTTTTTCCAGCGCCTGCTGCGTGCTGCCCGCGAGCTGTGGCACGACGACCTGGCCCGTGCGCAGCTGCCCTCGCTCAAGCAATGCCAGGAGATTGCCGAACGGGATCGCGGCAGCCGTGACTGGCTGTTCAGCGTCGATAACCCCGAGGCCTGGAAAGCGCAATTCGGCCTCGCCGCCACGCCCTACGAACTGGAGACGCCCGGCCCACAGTTCCACGGCGAGCGACTGCACCTGGCCCTGTCCGGGGAGCTGCCCCGCCAACGGCTGCCCGCCAGCTGGAACAGCTCGCCAGGGCCAAGCCATTGCCGCTTGGTGCTGGAGATCCTGGGCATCAGCGAGCTGGCCATGAGCGGCACACGCTTCGATGGGCCCATGCGCACCCAGCTCACGCGCTTGAACCCCGGTTACTACGTGCGCCTGGAGATCGGCTTCGACAGCGTGATCGAATGCGTGGCGCTATCTGTGAGCATTGCCCAGGTCAAGGGAACACAAGATGAAAAGCAACTTTGAAGAGGCGCTGGAGCGCCAGGAAGTGCTGCAGTTCTTTCGTGGCCAGGGCCAGTACCTGACCCGGGACGGCGATTGGGATGAGCACCTGTACTGCATCAACTGGCCGGGAATCTTCAGCTACCTGCGCGACAACGCCGACGGCGCGCAGCAGCTCAGTGCCAGCTTCGAGCTGTACGCCTACAGCATCGAGCAAACCCTGGAAGACTGCTTCGGCCTGCGGGAAAACCTGTTCAACTACTACTCGACCCGAGCCCACCTGGCGCCTGGCAGCGCCGACCTGCTGGGGCAACTGCCGCCGGCCTGCAAGCGGCGGATCGTCCAACGCCTGAGCTGGTATCGCTGGCAAGTGGAAAACCACCATCGGCTGCTGCCGGAGCGGGCCCGGCGCATGAGCGCGGATGGCGCCTGCGCCGAGTTCCTCGACCTGCCTGCCATGCCTTCCTAAAGGTTCAGGCTGCCGGGTTCATTGAGCCTCGTCGGCCTTCGGCAGGTCTGCCTGGGCCTGCGGCGCCAGCGCTTCGGCATCGTCCTCTTCGGCCTGTTCAAGGTCGAAGTCCTTGCGACTCTCCTTGATGGCCTGACGGATCTGTGCGCCCTTGATCGGGCAGTTCAACATTGCCGCAATGCGGTCGATGCGAGGTGCCATGGACGGCCTCTCAAGTTCTGGAAACGGCCACGATAGTGCGCGTTTTCCGCCTTGAGGGCCAATCCTTGTGCTTCACCGCCGACGCAAGGCGTGCAAGCGGCTGTCCAGGTCCTCGTCCGGGTAGGCGGCATAGAGCTTGAGCAACAGCTCGGCCGCCTCTCGGTTATGGCCACCGTCCCACAGGCGCAATACCTCCTTCAGGACCGGGTCCAGCCGCTCGATGGGGCTCGGACCGAGCGTCGCGGCCATGCGCTTGGCCAGGTGCGATGCATGGGCCTCGGTGGGGACGTCCGATTGCGCGAGCCGTTCCTCCAGCCGGTTCATGTGCGGTGCCATGGCGAAGCTGCTGGTGGGCGCCGCCGGGGCGGGAGCGCTCAGGGCACCGGATGCTTCGGCTGGAGCTGGAGCCGGTACCGGGGCCATCTCGGCCTGTTCCATCGCCCGGGGCCTGGCCTTGGCTGCCGCAGGCACCGGGGCCGGGGCTCGCGCCGGGGCGAAGACCTGGGTCGGGTACTGCTCCGGAGTGCGCTGCACCATAGCGATGATCAAGGCCACGCCGAACAGGCTGGCAAAGGCCACCTGGTAACGCGGACGCTGGCAGGCCTGCAGCCAGCGCTGCCACCACCCGGTACGGGGGGCGGGAGCCTCGCGGCGGGCAGCAGCCAGGATCAGGGCGTCGAGATGGGCCGGCGGCTCCATCGCGCTGTGCTCGCGCACATGGGCCAGCATCTGCTCCTCGGCGGATGGGGTCTGTCGGGCGTCAGTCATGTGAGTACCTCCTCGGCCAGGAGCCGACGCAGTTTTTTCAGTGCATAACGAAAACGGCTCTTCACCGTCTCCAAAGGTGCCTGGGTCAGGCTGGCGATCTGCGGCAATTCCAGCTCGCCGTGGGCCCGCAGCAGGAACACTTCACGCTGGTCTTCGGGCAGGTCTTGCAGGGCCGCCTCGATGCGCTGCCGGTCGCGGCACAGGCTCAATTGCTGTTCGGGCCCAGGGGCCTGGTCAGCCTCGGCATGCAGTTGTTCGTCATAGCTGTCGTGCAGTGGGTTGCGCACACCGTGCTTGCGCCAGTGGTCGATCAACCGATTGCGGGCAATCTGGTACAGCCAGGTGCGGAAGCTGGCCCGGCCCGATGGCCCGCTGGTGCTGCGGATCAGGCTGAGCCAGGTTTCCTGGTAGACCTCTTCGGCCAGCTCCGCCTTGCCGGACAAACCGAGCAGGAAGCGGTACAGGCCCTGGCGATGGCGCTGGTACAGCAGTTCGAAGGCCGCACCTTCGCCAGCACGATAACGCGCCAGCAGCGCTTCGTCGCTGCTGGCGTCGGGGGACGGATGGGGAGCAGACATAGGGCGCTGGAACTCCTGTTCACTGCTCGTCATGGCTCTACTCAAGGCGGCTTTGCACGGCATGCTGGCCCAGCGCATCGGCCGCCCGATCTTTGGGGGCTTGAGTTTGCAGGCTTTGCGCCAGCTCCACCAGCTGTACGAACTCACCACGCAATCCGTAGGGGTCATCGCCCTTGGCGCCCCGCGCCAACTTGGCGGTGTCGGCCAGGCTGAAATCCGCGGTGTAGCGAGCGTCCTTGAGCTGCTGGGAGAACGCCGCCACGGCGGCGGCAAACCGCAGGTCGGGGCTGGCCTTGGCCAGCTCCGTCGGCTGCTGGGTGCTGATCGGCCGCTCGATCAACCGGCTGCTGCCCCCTTCCGGCGCCTTGTAGCGCACCCGCAGCATGGCCAGCTCATCGGCCTTGCCGCTGGTGGCGGAAGTCTTGGCCTGGCCATAGCGCAGCGGCTCCAGCCAGCCCTTCTCGCCCACCGGAACCACTTCATACAACGCCGTGACGGTATGCCCCGAGCCGATTTCCCCGGCATCGACCTTGTCGTTGCTGAAGTCTTCGCGCTTGAGCGCCCGGTTCTCATAGCCCAGCAGGCGATATTCGCTGACTTGGGCCGGGTTGAACTCCACCTGCAGCTTCACGTCCTTGGCCACCACCGCCAGGGTCGAGCTGAGCTGGTCCACCAGCACCTTGCGCGCCTCGCGCAGGTTGTCGATATAGGCGTAGTTGCCATCGCCGGCGTCGGCCAGCTGCTCCATCAGGTGCTCGTTGTAGTTATCCACGCCAAAACCCAGGGTGGTGAGGGACACGCCGCTCTTGCGCTTCTCGACCGCCATGGCCTTGAGGCTCTCGAAGTCGCTGACCCCGACGTTGAAGTCACCGTCGGTGGCCAGCAGGATGCGGTTGATGCCCTTGTCGATGAAGCCCTGCTGGGCCATCTGGTAGGCCATCTGGATGCCCGAGGCGCCAGCAGTGGAGCCTCCGGCGGTGAGTTGGTCGATGGCGTTGCGGATCTTGGCCTTGTCGCGGCCGGAGGTGGGTTCGAGCACCACCCGCGATTCACCGGCATAGACCACCAGCGATACCCGGTCCTGGTCACGCAGTTGGTCCACCAGCAGCTTGAGGGTGCTCTTGACCAGGGGCAGGCCTTCGCGGCGGTTCATGGAGCCGGAGACATCCACCAGAAACACCAGGTTGGCCGGGGCCAACTGGGCCACTGCGCGATCCGAAGCCTTGATGCCGATGCGCAGCAAGCGGGTATGGGGGTTCCACGGCGTGGGCGCCAGCTCGGTGGTCACGCCGAAGGGCGAGCCATCGCTGGGCAAGGCGTAGTCGTAGGGGAAGTAGTTGACCAGTTCTTCCAGGCGCACCGCGCCTTCGGGCGGCAGGCTGCCCTGGTTGAGCAAGCGGCGGACGTTGGCGTAGGCGCCGGTGTCCACGTCGACGCTGAAGGTCGATACCGGGGCCTCGGCCACGCTGTGGATCGGGTTGTCCGGCAGGGCCTGGTACTGCTCGCGCGGCTCGTCCCGGTAGGCCTGGAATGACTCGCGGTACACCGCCGGCGCCGGCATGGGCGCGATCATCGATACCGGGCGCAGGCCACGCTTGGCCAGGGACGTATCGGCACGCGGCATCTCGTACTGGGCCTCAGGCGCCGCCTGCAGCGTGCCCTGGGCCGCAGCCTCCGCAGTGGCATCAGGCTTGGACGACACGCCGCAACCGGCAATCGCCAACAGCAGGCCAGCGATGGCGAAACCCTGGGTGGCCGGGCGAAGGAAATGCAGAGGAAGGGACATGGGGGCTGACCTCGGGGAAGAAATGATCCATTCCCCCCTTCAGACGAAGCGCCTTGGCGATTCGGGTTAAGCCCCCTGAAAAAAACTTCAGCGCGAGTAGCGGCGCACCACGCTGCTATTGCGCAGTACGTGACCGTTGATCTTCTCCAGCAGCTGGGCGCGGGTCAGCCCGGCAGGCAAGGCCTCGGGGGGCAGGTCCAGGGCGAAGATCTGGATGATGTAGTGATGGGCGCTGTCGCCCACCGGTGGGCACGGCCCCATGTAGGTGGTGCTGTTGCGGCTGTTGATACCGGCCAGGCCTTCCAAGGTTGGCTTGGTGCCGGCGCCGGCCGGAAGCTGCCGGGTACTGGCCTTGATGCCGTAGTGCACCCAGTGATCGACACCCTGGCCCTTGGCGCCATCCGGGTCATGCATGACGATGGCGTAGCTCAAGGTTCCGGCAGGGCCGGCGGTCCAACTCAGCGCCGGGGAGTTGTTATGCCCGCCACAGCCCTTGGCATCACTGGCATTGCCAGTGGTGAACAGCCGGTCATCCGACACCCCGGGCACATTCAGGGTGAAACGCTCCTGGGCCTGCACGGGAAGTTGCAGGCACAACAGCACGGCACCAGCGGCCAGCCAAGTATTGCGGGAGGCAAAGCGAGACATACGAAAGCACCTTTTGCGGATGAAAGCGGGGTGAGCACCAGACTATAGCCGGAGTAAATGAATGCGCCCCTTCACGCAAGGCGCGGTGGGAGATTGAGCTTGAGTGCGGGGGTGGTTGTAAATTAAAAAATGCGGAATTTTCCAGCCAAAACCACCCTGGGCACCGGGGCCCAGCCGGTAACCAGGCGCAGAGCGCTCCTCAAGCAGGGTTTCATCAGCCGCGTGAATCTCCCGCCATCCCCACGGCTGGTGGTATTGGCCCGCTAGCGTTGCCTGCGCACTGGCGAGCCCTGGTCGACGCGATGGCGCTTTGCATTGGCAAATGCAGGACGACGTCCAGGACTTGCTGCCCCCGGACCGCTCTTCGATAATCCGATGATCACGACAATCAATGGCCCAGGAAAGGTGCTTGGAGCACCAAGGACGGAGCCTCAACATGGACGTACAGGCTGCAGCGCGGTTTGGCGATGAAATCGCCCATGGATTCGGAGTTGCAGCGATGATCGCCGGCGCGGTCGCCGGGGCTCTCATCGGTGCAGCCATCGTCGCGGCAACTGCCGCAACGGGCGGCCTGGCGGTGGTGATCCTGGCGGGTTCGGTCGCCGCTGGCGGCCTGTCGATGTTCCAACTGGTGAAGGGACTGTCGACCATCTTCGATTTGCCCGAGCCAACCACCGGCGAGCTCATAAGGGGCAGCCCCAATGTCTTCGTCAACCTGCGCAACGCCATGCGGGCCGGTGAGGATGTATCGAGTTCCTGTACCGGCTTTCCCCTGGGGCATCCGCCCTGGCCGCTCCCGGTCACCATCGCCGAAGGCAGCGCTACCGTGTACATCAACGGCAAGCCGGCGGCGCGCCTGACCAGCAAGATGACCTGCGGGGCACACATCAAGTCCGGTAGCCAGGACACCTTCATCGGTGGCCCGACGCTGCAGGTGGAGTTCGTGCTGGATATCGAGGGCTGGCTGCATACCGGCCTGGAGGTGTTGGGCCTGGTCGCTGCCGCAGGTGCCCTGGTGCTGGCGGCCATGGCTGGTGCGGCAGCCCTGCTGACCACCGTGGCGGTGGGCGCCGCGATCTATGGCGGCATGGAATTGCTCGGCCAAATCGGCGACCAGCTCGGCCCAGGCTACCGTGACCTGCTGCAAGGTATCGCCGGCCTGGCGCTGCTCGGCGCCGGGCCGAAAATGGCCAAGATGAGTGCGGAGCGCAACGCCGCGCGACTGGCCAACCAGTCGCAGGTACTGGAAGTGCGCACGGCCTCGGAGGTCAACAAGGTGATGATCGCCAAGGAGGAGTTGCCAGCGTGGCTGGAGGGAACTCTGGTCAAGACCGAGATAGTGCCGCCAGGAACGCAATACCAGATGGTGGTCGCCAAGGGCCAGGCCGAAGGCATCATGCAGGGCAAAAAGTTCTTCGGCGGATTCGCCACCCCCGATGCGGTTCCCAACCAGGCCTATGCCCGGGATAAACTGGTGATCCTCGAGCGATTCAAGCCAGACGTGTCCTATGTGATCACCGTCGAGACCACCGCCCCGCAAAAGATTCACAGTGGCATCACCGGCCCGCTGGAGAACTACAAGGGCGGGGTGAGACAAGTGGAGTTCCTCGGTGACAGGCTTGTGAAAATAGTCGGCACGCCTAAAGCGCTGCCTGTGGAGTGAAAATTGTGATCAGTGATTTCGAACGCATCCGGGAAGACGGCAAGGTCATCGACGAAAACATGACAGTGGACCGGATGATCGCCCTCGGGTGGTCTCCTTGCCTGGTCGTCGAGGCACGCTGGCGCTGGCAGGAACAGCTCCTTAGCGTGGCCAACAGCCGCGGCCTGCTGGCGATCGTGATACCGGATCGGCAACACCTCGCCATTTTGTGGAACGATGACGACACGGGCATGGCCGCGACCCTCTACGTGGTCTCCGGCGACCGCCAGCAACAGATCCGGATTACCGACCAGTTGCTGATCGATGGCCAGCTCGAGACCGGCGTCTACACCTGGTTCGAACAGTTCCCGCAGGATTCGCCTAGCGTCTTCACCTGCATGTTCAGCCGACAACGCGACCAGGCGATGTTCAGGGTGGATATCGACGCGGCGACCGGCGACATTCTTTTGATACAGCATTCCCGCTGAACACCCTTGTGCCTGGATGCCGCGCAACAGCACATGGCGCATCACGGGCGGCCACTCAGCCGCCCGTTTTCACAAGGAAACACCATGCTTGCAACAGCCGACAACACCCCCCTGCGCCAGATCCGGGCGGTCTACGACGCCAGCACCCTGCGCGTCTACCAGGCCTACTCGGCAAGCATTGCCGATGCGGCGCTGGCCCATGGCACCTTCGTCTCGCCACCGTTCAAGATGGAGCGCATGACCTGGATAAAGCCCTCCTTCCTCTGGATGATGTATCGCGCCGGCTGGGGCTTCAAAGACGCTGGGCAGAGCCGCATCCTGGCCATCGACATTAGCCGCGAAGGCTTCGAATGGGCCCTGGCCCACAGCTGCCCGAGCCACGCCGAGGAGGGGATGAGCAAGGAGCAATGGTTGCAGTTGAAAGACCAGTCGCCGGTGCGCATCCAGTGGGACCCGGAACGCGACCTGCACCTGCGGCCCCAGGAACACCGGGCCATCCAGATCGGCCTTGGCCAGGAAGCGGTGGGCTTGTACGTGAACCAGTGGATCCAGCGCATCAGCGACGTCACGCCGCTGGCGCATCGCATCCATGAGCGGGTGCTGGCTGGCGACCTGGAAGAGGCGCGGCGCCTGCTACCCCAGGAGCGCGAATACCCCATGGCGGGCCCTGCTGCGTAAACCGCCTGGCGCGCCAGGCCGGCGATCGGCATGGGCGTTTGCAGCTCGTCGAGCATTGTCGTCAGCGCCACCTCGGGCGGCGTTGGAGTGATAACCGATAGTTGCTTCTGAACCTGCCGTCTACCTTCGATGTATAACCTGACAGTTGCGACGCAGTTGTAAGGGAAAAACAAGCCCTTCTCTTTTCCAGTCAAGCTATTACCATTCAACATCTATCTTCAGGTCCAGCCCACAACAACTTACCTCTAAGTTCGTCAGGAACAAGCTCAAAAAGAGACTTTATGCTTTTCAAGTGCTCATGATAATTAGGCGATATCCGGTCGCTACAGTTCTCTAAATAGCTCTTAGCCTGATAATTAAGAAACCATATATCATGCTCAGAAAATTCAGAATCCAACAAACTATTTGTAAGGTTGTGCACCAACTCCGCCTCAAAAAAACATGACTGGTCCTTGCCTTTTACTCTCTCACCCAAAGACTGGATATTCCTTATATATGGTAGAACCAAAGATAACATCCTGACGTATATTAAGTTCTTTTTCATGAAACTATCACTTTCTCGTCGGCAAAGATCTAGCCCCAGCAGGCGCACTAGCTGTTTGAATCCAACTGTCATTTTCAACAACAGCTCGACAAATAAATCGCCTCCTGTATTTCTATATACTCCCTGGACTTCGACCAGCCGATGATTACCCTAAAGATATAAACCTCTGCTATCTATATAACCCAAAACACGCCCCTCAGAAGCTGTAAACCTGCAGTTATTCGATAGCATATCATGCTTCACTTGCTCTACCTTTCGCGGTTCCCAAAGACCAACTCGTATATTTTTATGCCAGATGACGACCCAATCTTATACTCGCTCATAAACGGCCTTTTACAAGGTTAACTGGCTTATTTTAGGCGGGCTGAACCCAAGCAATAAACCTATAACTTTTGCCTTATGCAAAATAAAACTGCCCTCCTCATAACGGAAGAATCTTATCCACTATAGAGAGCATAAAATCCGACTCAAAAAACTCAATTTTCTCGCCAGACTTATAGTCATCACAATATTCAAGAGGAATAAGAAAAATCCTAAAATCAATGATCACCAGCCATCCAGCTATCTCTACAGCCCCGTCTTCATCTATAGGTTTGCAAAAGAATTTCTCATACAGAAATCCTAGAGTTTTCATTATTATTTACCAATTAAAAAATAGCGCCAACACTATGCTCCATCGCGCAATACAAGAAGTGTTCAAGAGAACCTGTTTTAGGATCTCTCGCCATACAATACCTTTATGTTTTTGAGAATCTCCCACCATACTACCAAGCATAGATAGTAGACTCGTATCCTCTGCAGCTCCCAATCCAGAGTATTGAAGGGCTGCTTGGTAATTACAACGTTGTGAAAATAAATTGCCTCGGCAGTACTGGGGCTAGGTTTATAAAAGCTCTTGGTATCGAGGGTCCTCCCGCATAATCCTTAAAACTTCAGACCACCCAAATAAAACTCCAGGAACGCGACTCTCTGTAATAAGCTCCGCTCTCTCCGAAAGAGAAAAATCATCCATTGCTTTCTTGCAATATGAATAAAACAAGTTAAAGCAACTCTCATCAACATAATCCAAGACAATGAAACTTTGTCCCTGTTCATCAAGCGGCGTATAGATTGATTTCAGGCAACACTGCTCATCATCTTTGAACAGCTTTCTTGTCGCTTCAACAATGCAATCAAAAACCCCGCCGGAAGCGGACCAGCCAGTACCTTCACCTATAGAAATATACATACCCATGGGTCACCTCAAAAAATAAGAATCTTGATCTGCTGTTCATGAGTAAGATTCTTTATCCATAAATTAACCATGCTTTGGTTAACAGGGGTTAAATCCCTATAGTCTAGCGGAACAATGTCTGCCTTCCCTATTTGATCAACTAGTTGTTTCTGATTTTGAGAGGCATTATTTGAGAAGAATTTATTTATCTGAGCAGACCTTGTGCCATCAGTCCACATAAAATCCACAGTCTTTCCTGCATAAGGCCCATCAACAAACACGAAGTCGGGGTTCTTCTGTCCTGGTACTGTTGGTGGGTCAACCCTTTTCAGGGTTCCACCCAGGGAGTTCCCCAATTGAACTGCCGCCTGACCTTCATGCAACGCAAGCTTTCCTTTGTCTGGATCAAGACCCAGCTCCTGAATCCTACCTCTATTGTTAGAGACGATGGGATTAATTGCATTTAAGCCTGTATCAGTATCCTTAAATACAGGAGTCAACTCACGTCCAGGCGTTGCAGGTCCTTTTGTCGCTTGCCCCCCAGATCCACTCGATCCGTCTGTAACCTTTGAAAGCTTACTGCTACCACTGGCCGCCCTGCCAAAAGCGGCAATCATGGCAAACCGGATGAGCTCCTCCTTTGAGGCGCCATTATTTAGTAGGTTCGTGACACCATTAACATCTACGGGAGCCAGGACCGAACTGATAACACCGTCCTTAAGAGATAGCTCACGAATTTTTTCGTCACTTAAACCCTGCTTTTTCCACTCGGCAATCTGCTCACTGCTTCTGACCAGAGCCAGATACGGGTTGCTGATGGTTCCAATGGGAGTCCAGTCATTTCCGTTGAGGGTATAGATATCTCCAAGAATCCCGCCCCAACCCGAACTCAATTGCCCTTCTTTCGCACCCTCCATCATGATGCGTGCATATTTTCCAAAAAGAAGATTCAACTCCTCTTGGCTTAGTCCTCCTGCCTGATACAACGCAACCAGGTTTTCTCCAGACTCTTTTTCCCTCTGCCGGTACTCATTGCGTACCGCACGCTCACAACCTCCATCTCCAGCACAGGCAGAAAACTTGTCCTGCAAGTCGTTCATACCGCCGATTTTTGCGGCCACCAGTTTTTCATGAAGCGCTACCAAGCTGGCTTCATTCAACTTGTCGACGCCGTACTTATTCGCTAATAAGTTGTTCTCCACAGCATTCTTGCCAGCCCCAGCACCCGCAATAGCACCCGCGCTATCGCCCTTGGCAATTCCCCCCGCGAGCCCAGCGGCTAACGTCGATAGCGCGGCCACTGTCTGCTTTTGTTCTTCGCTGAGGGAGCTGGTATCGCTGGTGCCGTACAACTGCTGGGTGATCAATCGAGCTGCCAGCTCTCCACCTGCCGCTCCTGCGGCGCCCGCTATTGCCGAGTTACCTTGGGCCTGGGCTTACCGCCTGCCCCGTGCCCTGGATCAGGTTACGCGGGCTGTGGTTACGCCAGGCGGGGTTTGAAGTGAACGAGCGCGTGAAAGTGCGGGTGATGAAGGGCTGTTTGGTGATTACGGCGGAGTGAAGCGAGCGCGGCAGCGGTAAATCGCAGACAAGAAAAAGCCCCAGCTCATTGCTGGGGTTTCTTATTTACAGCGACTCTCTATATCTAGGGTCTTCCCTCATGCTCCTTAGAACCTCTGACCAGTTCCATAGAATTCCAGGAATGTGGCTTTCAGGAACAATCTTTGCCCTTTCTGAAAGAGGGAACTCTTCCATCGCCCTATTGCAATAAGAATAAAACAGGTTAAAGCAACTCACATCCACATAATCCAAAACAATAAAGTTCTGCCCCTGCTCATCAAGAGGCGTATATATTGCTTTCAGGCAGCAATGTTCGTCATCTTTGAATAATTTTCTTGTGGCTTCAACAACACAGTCAAAAACCCCGCCAGAAGTGGACCACCCAGCACCTGGCGGCCCACCACCTTCCCCAATAGAAATAAACATCGCCATAAAATCACCTCAAAATAAGAATCTTGCTCTGTTGCTCAGGAGCGAGCCCCTTAATCCATGAATTAACCATATTTTGGTTGGCGGGGGTTAAATTTCTATAGTCCAGCGGAACAATATCAGCCTTTTCAACATGAAGAATTAGCTGCCGTTGGTTTTGCACAGCATTATTGGAGAAAAACTGGTTTATCTGCCCAGACTTGGCAGCATCAGTCCACATGAAGTCCACAGTTTTACCTGCATAAGGACCATCAACAAACACGAAATCGGGGTTCTTCTGTCCTGACACCATCAGTGGGTCAACCCTTTTCAGGGCCCACTCAAGGACTTCTCCAACTAAACTACCGCCTGACTTTCATGCAACACAAACTTTCCTTTGTCTGGATCAAGACCCTGCCCCTGAATCCTGCCTCTATTGTTGGAGACAACGGGATTAATTGAATTTAAGCCTGTATCAGCGCCCTTAAATACAGGAGTCAACTCACTTCTAACCGTTGCAGTTCCTTTTGCCGCACAGCAATTTCCCTTTATGGCCCGATATAGATACCTTCAGCGGCTCCAGGCGAATTAATAGGCCAGTTCATCTTTTCAGCCACCACTACAGCCAGCCCTCTTATTTCCTCCCAGTGGTTAGACTCATACAAAGCCTTCTCAGCCCAAATTTGCGAATTAGACTCGCCACTAATAGATAAAATTTTATCGTCTAGTTTTCGAACTGCTAAGACAATATCTGCAGACACCATAGACTCCCAAAACTCACGACCATCTAAGACCTCTTCCCAAATCAATGCAAGTTCGTCTGCAACATTAACAAAGCCCGGAAATAGACGCACCTGCTCAGCTGCTGGAACAGCCAAAGCTTGAATTATCCACTTTAACTTAGACAACATAAAACTAACCTCCAAAAACAATCTTAGCCTTCTCTCCTGGAGTCGGCTTATAAGTAGAAGGATCAACTACCTTTATAGTCCCCTCTGTTGTCGTAGAGACTTTATAATAAGCTCCTTCATGCTGACCTCCACCAGGGTGAACCTGGATTTGCGAAATTTGGGGATGCCCTTTTACCTCCACAATTAGAGCCTGACCAGAACCACGAGTAGATTGACGCACATTTATCTCATAGCCGGCGGCTCTGAAGTCATTTGCTATTTCATCTGCCGAACGCCCCCAGATGGACTGAGGTTTACTAATAAAGTCCTTAGCAATATTTATGTTTGCTTTTGCCGCTTGCCCCCCAGATCCACTCGATCCGTCTGTAACCTTTGAAAGCTTACTGCTACCACTGGCCGCCCTGCCAAAAGCGGCAATCATGGCAAACCGGACGAGCTCCTCCTTCGAGGCGCCATTATTTAGTAGGTTCGTGACACCATTAACATCTACGGGAGCCAGGACCGAACTGATAACACCGTCCTTAAGAGATAGCTCACGAATTTTTTCGTCACTTAAACCCTGCTTTTCCACTCGGCAATCTGCTCACTGCTTCTGACCAGAGCCAGATACGGGTTGCTGATGGTTCCAATGGAAGTCCAGTCATTTCCGTTGAGGATATAAACATTGCCAAGAATCCCGTCCCAGCCCGAATTCAACTGCCTTTCTTTCGCACCCTCCATCAGGATGCGTGCATACTTTCCAAAATAAATGAGCCGCCCAGTCATTCTAAGAGAGACAAACTAATAATTATCAAACATGCTCTAAGGCATTGTAAAAATCCTCTCAAAAACTGGTATTTTTTTAGCCTAGGCAGGTTAACCATTCGAGTTATCTAGAGCACATAGTAAACCTCTCTCTCATTTTTTCACCCTATGAGTAACGTTCCTCTAGCTTATTAGCGGAACGTAGAACACTATCCCTTTGTTCAGGAAAGAAAGAAGAGTAAACGTCAGCTGCAATCTTCATCAAGAAGACATACTCAGCCACAGGCATACTTGAAGTTTCCGCTTCTCCCAGAAAAAAACTGACCTCATTGAATTCTTCAGGATCATCCCAATCTTGATCAAGAGAATAGAAATATCCCTCCGCGACAGAGAAACCAAAACCCTTCGAAGCCTCATAGATAAACGCAGGAAAATTAATTCTGCCCCTATCTACAGAAGACTTTATTACCTCATAAAGGTCTTCATAATTTAAACCCGTAGAGGCAAATGAATTTTTGAGTTCTTCAAGCCAAAACAAGCTACTCATTACTTAGTCCTAGGAGGGATAGTTATGAAAGAGTTTGTTATTTCTCCAGTTCTGCTATTACGTGTTACCTGAAAATAGTAGCCATCAATTTTAATGCTAGCCTCTCTCTCATTCGGTTTTGCTTTGAATATAGCATCAGCTTGGATTGCCGCACGACTAGACATGTCAGCCACTTTATCATCTGGTAAAACCCTTGGATCGTAAGTTGTTTTTGTGGACACAGGCTTATACCCACCTATTAATTCACGCTTAGTATTAGTTCTAGGTAACTGATAGCTATATTCAATAAGGCCAGGAAAACGGGCATCTGTGATTTTATTGGTGATTTTTGCACCTGTTAACTCGATCGATTCCAGAAACGCATCTCTGTTGTGAGCACCGGAAATCGTACCCGCTTTACTGTTTCTAACGCCGATCTGGGTGTTATGGCCGAGGACTGACTCGTTAAAATTCTTTGGAAGTGTAGGTCCTACATTCCCCCCAGATCCACTCGATCCGTCTGTAACCTTTGAAAGCTTACTGCTACCACTGGCCGCCCTGCCAAAAGCGGCAATCATGGCAAACCGGATGAGCTCCTCCTTTGAGGCGCCATTATTTAGTAGGTTCGTGACACCATTAACATCTACGGGAGCCAGGACCGAACTGATAACACCGTCCTTAAGAGATAGCTCACGAATTTTTTCGTCACTTAAACCCTGCTTTTTCCACTCGGCAATCTGCTCACTGCTTCTGACTAGAGCCAGATACGGGTTGCTGATGGTTCCAATTGGAGTCCAGTCATTTCCGTTGAGGGTATAGATATCTCCAAGAATCCCGCCCCAACCCGAACTCAATTGCCCTTCTTTCGCACCCTCCATCATGATGCGTGCATATTTTCCAAAAAGAAGATTCAACTCCTCTTGGCTTAGTCCTCCTGCCTGATACAACGCAACCAGGTTTTCTCCAGACTCTTTTTCCCGCTGCCGGTACTCATTGCGTACCGCACGCTCACAACCTCCATCTCCAGCACAGGCAGAAAACTTGTCCTGCAAGTCGTTCATACCGCCGATTTTTGCGGCCACCAGTTTTTCATGAAGCGCTACCAAGCTGGCTTCATTCAACTTGTCGACGCCGTACTTATTCGCTAATAAGTTGTTCTCCACAGCATTCTTGCCAGCCCCAGCACCTGCAATAGCACCCGCGCTATCGCCCTTGGCAATTCCCCCCGCGAGCCCAGCGGCTAACGTCGATAGCGCGGCCACTGTCTGCTTTTGTTCTTCGCTGAGGGAGCTGGTATCGCTGGTGCCGTACAACTGCTGGGTGATCAATCGAGCTGCCAGCTCTCCACCTGCCGCTCCCGCGGCGCCCGCGATTGCCGAGTTACCTTGGGCCTGGGCTACCGCGGCTCCCAGCACTGCGTGAGCCATGGCGTTGAGGGCTGTATTGTCGCCCGTGGTTTTCTTGATGAGCTGTGCCAGATACGGTGCGGAGGCACCGGCAAGTGCCGAGCCAATGTCCCCGCCTGCCAGCCCTTGCAGGGCCGCCGTTACCGCTTGCGCGACGCGCTGGTAGTCACCACCGGTACCGTACTTGCCCATGATCCGTTGGTACGCATCAGTGGCAATCAACTTCTGCTGGTAGTTATCGACCTCCTCTTTGCTGGCATTTTTTCCAGGTCGATGGATGCCTAGTTTCTCCAGCTCATCGCTCGCATCTTTGTCGGCCTTAAGCTGACCTTCGGTACGAACGATGTCCGTCACCTGAGTGCCAATCTCGCCAATCAGTTGCACCTGCCGCAGGCGCTTCTGCTCCTTCTCCTTATCGAAGATCGGACTGATGCTGCCGTTGGCATGTTCGACGTCATGGCTGAGGGTGGTTACGTCTTGCTTCTGCAGGCTGGGGTCACGGATTTCCAGAGTGCCGTTGGAGATCGCCGATGAAGTAGTGCCGCTGGCACTGCCACTGTGGTTGTAGGCGATCAACGTGCCACTGGGCATATTGCTGATAAAACCGTCCGTACCGCCGTTGCCGCTGCTGACGCTGGCGCTCTGGATCTGGCTTGTGTAATCGGCCTTGTTCTTGAGGTCACTCCAGCCCAAGGTGCCAGTACTCAGCCGGTTCTTGTCGGCTTCTGCTGTACTGGCAATAACACTGCCATCAAGTTGAGTGTGCTTGCCTACCTCAACCTGATAGCCGCCCTTACCGGCAAACAGCCCGGTTTGCTCCTGCACGCTCTGGTATTTGGAGTCGATCTTGCTCTGGCTGACACTGAGGGACCCGCTGCCCGTCATCGTGCCAATCGTAAAGCTCGCCCCTGCGCTGACATTGCTCTGTTTGGACTTGTAGTTGTCTGTGTCCTGCAAGCTTTGCAGTGTGAGGTCACGTCCTACATTGGCGGTGATCTTGTCGGCGTTGACCTGCGCGCCCTTGAGCGTGGCATCCCGGCCACTGACCAGGCTGGCGTGGTTACCGGCGTCTAGGGTGGTTTCGGTCCAGGTAGTACCGTTACCTTTCTCATTACCCGTTCCCTTGTTGCCGTTGGCGAAGATGCTCAGCCCGGCACCACTGGAGCCAAATCCGATGCTCGCCCCAACGGCGCCACCGCTGCTGCTGTTCTTGCCATCCAGCCTTTGGGTATTTGCCGCGGCATCCAGATTGATATCGCGATTGGCTACGAGTTTGAGGTCCTTGGCAGCCTGCAACTTGCTGCCATGAACATTGATGTCGCCATCGCTTCCAAGACTCTCCTTGCCGGTAGCCAGAATGCTGAGACTTCCTCCCGCATTCAGGCTGCTCCCCTGGCTCACTGTCTGTTCCTGGGTTTGCTTGGAACTGGACTTCTGCGACCCAAGGGACAGGCTGATGCCAACGAACTGCCCCACATTGTCAGCGTTCATCCCGCCATTTTGCTGCGCTGCCTGCCAGGCCTGGATACCTGTAAGGCCGGCCTTTATGCCTTGCAGGGCAGAGAGCCGACTGTCGTCTTCTTCCTTGGCTTGCTTGGTTGTCTGGTACGCCGTATCGATAGCGCTGCCAACGGTGCCGGAAAGAGCCAGGGTCAGGCCGCTGGTCTTGCTCTTGGAGGTCTGCTCGCTGCGGTTGTGATTCTCCGCCGCAAGGATGCTGACATTCTGCCCAACGAGGTTGATGTCCTTGCCGGCGACGACGTCAGATCCTTTTATGCCCAGGTCCTTGCCGGCCTGGATATCGACGTTGCCCAGCACACTGCCGATGGTACTGACCTTGGCATTCTCGCTGGAGCTGGTCGAGGTGTTCTGAAGCGAAGACGATCCCAAGGTGAAGCCGATACCGCCACTGCTCAACAGGCCGGATTTCTTCTTCGACGTCGAATGACTTTCTTCACTGGTTTGCGTAGCACTGTCGATGGCGACATTGCGCCCAGCGACCAGGCTGGTGGATTGGGTGGATACGACATTGCTGGCAGTAACGCCGATATCCTGCCCAGCGCGCACAACCACTTTATCGCCACTGACGGAGGATCCCTCCTGCGTGGTTGAACTGCTGCTGTCGATACGTGTTTTCTGAGTGCTGGAAAGCCCTGAGCTACTGGTCTTGGTCTTGCGGTAGTAGCTGTAGTCACTGTTCTGGGCCGCATCCAGGTTCACATCACCCACGGCATACAAATAAGCTTCATTCCCCGCCGTCACCCGGCTGGCAATCAATTGCAGATCTTCACCGGCCTTGAGCGTGACATTGCCGCCAGCGGCCAGGGTGGTCGACACCTGCTGAACATGATCCTCCTGGCTCGTCACCTTCTTGGTCTTGCTCGCCGAGTGCTGCTCATTGGCGGCTGAAACCAGGTTCAGGTTTTCCGTGGCCGACATCGTCACATCGCGCTTGGCCTCGATCTGGCTGGCGATGGCGGTGATGTCGCGCCCTGCGCTGATCGCAAGATCACGCCCGGACTGCAAGCTGGAGCCGTTCTGGGTCACGCTCAGGTCGTTGTAGCGTGTGCCCCGGTCGTTGCTGACCACCTGCTCCACCGCGCTGAGGTTGACGTCACGCCCCGCCTTGAGGCTGGTATCCGCACCGCTCTTGAGCACACCGCCGTTGTTGTTCAGGTCGCGTCCGGCGTTGATGACCAGGTTGTTCGCAGCCTCCACCCTGGCCGCGTTGTCGACGAAATCCCGTTGCTGGGCGTAGCTGCCGTTGCTGCTCTGGTGGCTGGTCAAGGTGCGCTCGTTGAGCACGTCGCCCCGGGTCGCGGTGAGGTTCACATCACGGCCAGCGATGATGCCTCCAGCCTTGTTCACCAGGTTGTTGCCCGCCAGCAGATCGAGGCGGTTGCCAGCCTCCACCAGGCCGCTGTTGACCAGGTTCTGTCCGGCCTGGGCCGAAAGGTTGTTGGTCGCCCGCAGGGTGCCGACGTTGTTCAGGTCTTGCCCGGCGATCAGGTTGACGTCGCTGCCAGCGATCAAGGCGCCATTGGGTGCCAGGCGATTGTTGGAGTGGGCCAGGTAGAGCACCGGCACCAGCACCTGCTCGCCATTCACTTCGGCATTTTCCAACCAGACGATGTCGTGGGTCAGGGCCGCCACCTGCTCGGAGGTCAGGCTCACTCCGACTGCCAGGTTGAGCTGCTGCTTGCTCTTGATGGCGTTGTCCATCAGGTACTTGAACAGCTTCTCGTCGGTGTCCTGGCCATTGATGAAGCGCTGGCCGGTGCGGGCGGTTACCGCTTGCTGGATCAGCTTCTGTTCGTAGAAGCCATCGCCCAGGCGCTTGGCGCTGTCGTCCGGGTTGTAGCCCAGGTTGGACAACAAGTAGTCGGAGCTCATGAACTGCTTGAGGTCGGTGAGGACCGGGTTGGTTTCGATCAGGTACTTGTGCGGATTGCTGCGCACGCTGCTGTCCGGCAGGCCCTGTACGCGCTCGACGCTGACCGGCATCTGCGACTGGCCGTTCAGGGTGGCGGGCTGGCTGATGCCTGCATCCGCCGTCGAACGCCCGGGCAGCACTGGCCCTGGTACCGTGCCGGTGGCAGGCAGGCTGCTGTCGACCACCCGGGCCTCGCCACCGACCTGGGCCAGGACCGGAGCGACCGCGTTCAGGTCGGCGGAACGGGCAGTCACCTGGGCGGTATCGGCCATGTTGATGTCCCGCACCTGGGGAGCCGCCTGGCCTTGCTGGCGCTGCGTGCTGCTCAGGCTCGCACCGCCCATGGTCCAGCTCTGTGGAGCCGTGGTGGCGGGCGTACTGCCGCTCTGGCCGCTGAGGCGAAACAGGCCGTTTTTACCCGTCGGCAGGCTGAAGCCGGGCAGGGCCAGGGGATTGACCTGCTGCTGGGCAAGGTCTGGTGGCAACTGCTGGTTGAGCGTGATACGGGTCGCGAAGGTGGTGCCGGGCGCGTCGGTGTTGGTCCGGGCGCCACTGCCAATGTAGGTATAGCCCGGGCGTACCACGCTGTTATCGATGCCGTTGCCAGCGTTGATGTTCACGGCGCCACCGGCTTGCATCACCGCCGCATAGCTCTGGTCGCCACCGGCGATTTTTACACTCTTGCCAAACTGCGGCAGCTCAGCCTCGGTCATGCCAATAAAGCCGGCCAAGGCACCTTCCAGGCCGCCCAGGTCATTGGGGTTGTAACCCGCGCTCTGGAACCAGTATTTGTTGGTGACGGCACTGGCGACGTTGTACCAGGACCCTGCGTTCTTGGTCCGTTGCGAGCGGAACACCCGGGTGGTTTCGGTCTCGCCGGTTTCGATGCCGCTGTTGGTCAGGTTGTTGACCGTGGCGACCAGGCCACCCCCGGCGGCGATGGTGCTGCTCTGGTTGAGCAGGTCGCCGCCCTTGATCGTCAGGTTGGCGCCAGCGGTAATGCTCGATGCGGCGCTAGCCTCGGTGACTTCGAACTTGTCACGCTGGACGACTTCCCAGACGTGGTTGCGCTTGCCCCCACAGTCCCCGGCGTTGACCCCCTTGATACAAGCGATTTCGCCGATGCGAGCGGTGTAGATGCCCTTGTTGTCGGTTTTCAGCACTGCCCGCACGTTCTCGATGGTACTGGCCGCCAGTGCCATCGACCCATCGCTTTGCAGCGAGCCGGAACGGTTGACGATACGGTTGGCCAGGGTGCCCTTGCCATCCCGGTCGATCGCCAGGTTGCCCAGGCTGTACACATCGGCATAGCTGTTGGTCAGGCTCTCGACCCGCAAGCCCATGTCGCCGCCACTGAATACCAGCCCATGGTCGTTGACCAGGGCACCGGTGGTCAGTACCAGGTCACCGCCCGCGCCGAGGGTTCCCTGGTTGGCGATACCGCCCGCGACCAGGTCGAGCCTGGCAGCGGAGGTCAGGCGCCCGGCATTGTTCAATTGGCCAGCCACCGACACCGAGGTGTCGCCACCGCCAGCGATACTGGCGGCACTGTTGAGGTCCAGTTGCCCGGCTGTCAGGCCCAGGGTGCCGCGGCTGCTCACGCGACCACTGCCCGAGTAGGCACCGTTCAGGTTGAGACTGAGGCTGGCATCGCTGGCGATCAGGCCATCGTTGCTCCAGTTGCCACCGCTGCCGACCAGCGCCTCGCTGGCCAGCAACTGGCCGCTGGCACTCTGGCTGAATTGCCCGACGTTGACCGTCAGGCGCCCGGCCTGGATCACGTTGCTGTTGTTCCAACTGTCGGCGTTGAGGGTCAGCCCACCGCGAGTGACGATACTGCCGCCGGCGCCGGTGACGTTGGCGGTGGCAATGTCGAAGGTGCCCCGGCCGACATGCAACAGGCTGCCGCCGCCATTGAGGAAGCTGCCCACGCCCAGGCTCAAGTCCGTGTTGGCGCTTTCCAGGGTGCCATTGCGATTGTCGAACTGCCCGCCGATCTCGAATCGGGTGCTGCCGCTGGTGCCCAGGGCGCGCAGTTGCCCGGCCTGGTTGTCGAGGCTGGCGGCCTTGATCGCCAGGGTGCTGTCGCTCTCGATGATGCCCAGGCGGTTGTTCAGCGCACCGCTGAGGTCGAGATCGATCTGCCGGCCAGCGATCTGCCCGTCCTGGTCGCCGCTGTTATCGAAGTTGCCGCCAGAGACCTTGACCAGGCCCTTGGCATAAAGACCACCGTTGCGGTTGTCGAAGTCGCCGGTGCTGATCAGCGCGTCGTCACTTTGTGCCGAAATGCGCCCACCGTAGTTGTCGATACCCGCCAGGGCCCTGAGGCTCAGGCGCTGGGCCTGGATCACGCCGCCCTGGCGTTTGTCATTCAGGTCGTAGCCGTTTTTCAGCACGCCATCCAGGTTGGCGGTCAGTGCTCCCTGGAGACTGGACAGCACACCACCGCGGTTATCCAGGGCCCCGGCGGCGAGGGTCAGGTCGCCGGCCTTGGCCACAAGGTGCCCGCCCTGGTTATCGATATCGCCCGTGGTCAGGTCCAGGGCACCCTGGCTTTGCAGGGTGCCCTTGGCATTGGCCAGGCTGGCGGCACGCAAATCGATAGCGGCATTCTGGCTGTAGATCAGGCCGTCGCCGCTGTTGTGCAAGGCGCCGTCGACATGCAGGGTCAGTTGTTCGTTGGCGGCCACCGTGCCGCGATTGCGGTTGTCCAGGCCGGCCGCGAACAGCTTCAACAGGCCCTGGCTGGCAAGCTGCCCGCCCTGGTTGTCGATCTGCCCGGCCCGCTCGATACGCAGCGGGCCACCACTGGCCAACTTGCCCTGGGTGTTGTCCAGGTTGCCCAGCAGGTCGAGGGTCACCGCGGCATTGCCCACCAAGCTCCCGTGGCTGTTGTCCAGGCGCGTGGCGTTGAGGCTCAGCGCCTGCTGGGCATTGATGGTGCCGCTGGCGTTGCCCAGGGTCATGGCGTTCAGCACCAGGGTCGCGCCGCTGTCGATCAGGCCTCCCTGGGCATTGCTCAGCAGGCCGCTGACGTTCAGGCTCTGCCCGGCACCGCTGGAGAGGATGCCGCCGTTACTGTTGTCCAGGTTGGCCGCCGCCACCGTCAGGGCTTTCTGGCTGACCAGGGCCCCGGCACCACTGTTTTGCAGGTCGCCGCTGACTTGGGCATCCAGTGCACCGCTGCGACTGGACAGGGTTCCCAGGTTGCGGTTGTCCAGGCTGCCCAGGTTGGCACTCAGGCCCTGCCAACCGGAAACCAGGCCGCCCTGGTTGTCCAGGCCTTGGGCCGTGAGGTTCAACTGCTGGTTGCTGATCAGCTTGCCGGCGCTGTTGTCCAGCTTGCGCGCCGCCAACTCCAGGCTCTGGTGGCTGGAGACTTCGCCGCGGCGGTTACTCAGGTCACGCAGGTGGGTGATGCGCAGTTGGCCGTCGGTGCTGATCAGGCCATCGTCGTTGTTCACGTCGCCGGTGGCGTTGCCCAGGTCCACGGCAATGGCGCCGCCCAGGAGCGAACCACCGCGGTTGTCCACGGCGCTGCTGTCGAGGTTCAAGCTACCGGTGGCGTTGATCAGGCCTTGCTGGCTGTTGTTCAAGGCGCCTGCCAATTGCAGGTCGAGATCGCCACGGCTGGTCAGGGTGCCGCCGCTGTTATCCAGGCTGGCGGCCCGGACATCGAGGGCCGCCGCTGCGATCAGGCCCTTGAGGTTGCCCAGGGCCTGGTCGATGCGCAGGGTCAGGGCCTGATTGCTCAGGACCTTGCCATTGCTGTTGTCGAGGTTTTGCGCGGCCAGGGTGAAGGCCTGGGCCGAGGAGATCTCACCGCCCTGGTTGTTCACCTGCCCAAGGTTCTTGAGCACCAGCAACGGTGCGTTGATCAGGCCTTTATGGTTGTTCAACGGCCCCTGGCCCAGGTCCAGGGTCAGGGCGGTGTTGCTGAACAGCTGGCCGCCCTGCTGGTCAAGACCGGTGAGGCTGGCGTCCAAGGCACCGGCGCTGGCCACGCGGCCGCCGTCCTGGTTGGTCAGGCGTCCGGTTTTCAGGGTCAGGTTGGCACCGCTGTTCAAGCGACCGTTCTGGCTGTTGTCCACAGCGGTGGTAACCACATGAGCGGCGCCTTTGGCGCTGATGTTGCCCGCGTTGCGGTTATCCAGGCCGGCACTGCCGAGCAGCAACGCGCCATCGGTGACGATCTCGCCCTGCTGGTTGAGCACGTCCCCACGCTGTTCCAGGGTCAAGGCTTGGGCACTGGAAACACTGCCCCGGCGGTTATCCAGGGCCTGGCCTTCGAGCGTCAGGTTGCCCTCGGCGCTGATCAGGCCCTGGCGATTGTCCAGATCGCCTTGCAGGCGCACCTTGAGGTCTTGCTGGGTCAGCAACAGGCCATCGGTGTTGTCCAGGTGGCTGCCATCCAGGCCCAGGCCGGCCTTGCCCGAGAGCAGACCCTTGTTGCGGTTGAGCACCTGGGCCACGACCAGGGCCAGGCGCCCCTCGCTGAGCACCTTGCCGCCATCGCCGTTGTCCAGGTGGCTGCCGCCCAGGGTCACGTCGGCCCGGCTCGACAATTCACCGCCACGGTTGTCCATGGCCGCGACCGTCAGTTGCAGCCCCTGGGTCGCACCCACCAGGCCACCCTGGCGGTTGTCCAGGGAATCGCCACGCAGCAGCAGGGTATTGCCAGCCACCAGTTGCCCGCCCTGGTTGTCCAGGCTGGCGATCCTGGCGACCACCTCGGCCTTGCCGGATACCTGCCCCTTGCGGTTATCCACGCCAGCGGCCTGCAGCTCCAGGCGTTCATCGGCGATCACGGTGCCGTCCTGGTTGAGCAGGCGAGTGTCGACCTTGAGTAATTGCGTACCGCGACTGCTGATCAGCCCGGCGCCGTTGTCCAGGCTTTGGCTGTGCAGATCCAGGGTCTTGGCCGACACCAGGCCCTTGAGGTTGCTCAGGGCCTGTTCGATGCGCAGGGTCAGGCCCTGCTGGCTGATCAGCTTGCCGCTGCCGTTGTCCAGGCTGCGAGCGGCCAGGGTGAAAGCCTGGGCGCTGGAGATCTCGCCATCCTGGTTGTCCACCTCGGCCAGGTTCTTCAGCACCAGCAGCGGTGCATTGATCAAGCCCTTGTGGTTGGTCAACCGGCCCTGGTTGAGGTCCAGGGTCAAGGCGCTCTTGCTGAAGAGCTCGCCGCCTTGTTGATCGAAACCGCTGACGCTGGCGTCCAGGGCGCCTTCACTGGCGATCCGACTGCCTTGGCCGTTGCTGAGCTGGGTGGCCTTGAGTTCGAGGCTGTCGCCGCTGACCAGCTTGCCACCCTGGGTGTTATCCAGGATGCCCGTGTCGATCCGCGTCGCACCCTTGCCGCTCAGCAGGCCCTGCTGACTGTTGTCCAGGTCCTGGCTGTGGATGAGCAACCCGGCGTCGGTGGTGATCGAGCCGTTGCGATTGACCAGTGCCGCGCTACTGGCCAGTTCCAGGGCTCCCACGCTCGACAGCTTGCCGTCGGTGTTGTCCAGGTTGCCGACCCGGGCGTTCAACAGGCCTTCGCTGCTGATCTGCCCTTGCAGGTTGTCCAGGGCGTGGTCCAGGCCAATGTCCAGCCCTTGCTGCGCCACCAGTCGGCCCCGGGTGTTATCCAGGGTTTGCCCTGTGAGGTTCGCCGTGCCCTTGGAAAACAGCAGGCCCTGGTTCTGGTTGAGCACCTGGCTCATGTGCAAGCCCAGGTCGGTCCCGGCCAGGAGCTTGCCGCTGTCGCTGTTGTCCAGGCGCGTGCCGTGCAGGGTCAGGCCCTGGCTGCTGGAAATCTCCCCTCCTCGGTTATCGACCTGCGCCACGTCCAGTTTCAGCGCTTTTGTGCCGCCTACCAGGCCACCCTCGCGGTTATCCAGGGAGGCCCCACTGAGCTCCAGGTCGCCTTCGGCCACCAACTCGCCATGCTGGTTGAGGACGCGGGTGAGCTGGGCGACCAGGGTGCTCTTGCTGGAAATCCGCCCTGTACCGTTATCCAGGCTGGCGGCCTCCAGGCGCAACGGCCCTGCGGCGCTGAGCAGCCCACCACGGTTGTCCAGGTGCGCGCCCTTGAAGCTCAGGGCCGCCAGGCTATGCAACAGCCCTTGCTGGCGGTTATCCAGTTGCTCGACGTCGAGTTGCAGCTTCTGTTGGGCCCGCAGCTTGCCGGTGCGGTTATCCAGGGCATCGGCGCGCAAGGTCAGCAAGTCCTTGCCATCGAGGCTGCCATGGCGGTTGTCCAGCCGACTGGCCTGCACCTCAAGCGCACCCTTGGCGTTGATCGTACCCTGCTGGTTGTCCAGCAGCCCCTGGAGATGGGCATTCAGACGGCCATCGCTGACCAGGCTGCCACCCTCGCGGTTGTCCAGGCTGGCGGCATTGAGGTCGAGGCTCAAGGCCGAGCCAAGCATGCCCTTGCGGTTGTCCAGGGCGCCGCTCAGGGTAATGTCCAGTGCCGCATCGCCGCTCACCTGGCCGTCGCCGTTATCCAGGCGGGTGCCCTTGATGCGAGTGGTCCCGAGGCTGGAAATCTCCCCACCCTGGTTATTCGCAGCGTCAGCCAGGCCCAGGGCCAGGTCGGCCTTGCTGGTCAGCACGCCGTCATGGTTATCCAGGCTGGCGGCCTGGGCATCCAGGCCAGTGGCAAAGATCAGGCCTTCAACGTTGACCAGCGCCTGGTCAAGACGCAGGGTCAGGGCCTGGTTGGCCAACAACTTGCCATGGCTGTTATCCAGGCTTCGAGCCATCAGGGTGAAGGCCTGGGCGCTGGAAATCTCGCCATGGCGGTTGTCCACGCTGTCGAGATTCTTCAACGCCAGCCTCGGGGCGTTGATCAGACCGCCCTGGTTGTCCAGGTGGCCGTGATTGAGGTCCAGGGTCAGTTCCGTGGTGCTGGTCAGGCGTCCGCCATTGCCCTGCTCCAGGCCCGAGACACTGGCATTCAGAGTTTGGTTGCTGGCGATGCGTCCCGCGTTGTTGTCAACCTTCGCGGCCTTGAGCTCCAGGGTTTGCAAGCTGGTGAGCTGGCCGGTGCGGTTGTTCAGCGTGCCGCTGGCGTCCAGGCGCAGGTGCTGGCCAGCGGATGCCAGGCCCGCCACGTTGTCCAGGCTGGTCACTTGCAGGGTCAGGTTGCCGGGGGTGGACAGCTCGCCGCCACTGTTGTCCACCCGCCCCACCTGGGCGTTGAGATTGGCGCCGCTGTTGACCAGGCCACCCTGGGTATTGAGCAGCTGGCCGGCAGTCAGGTCGGTGTTACCGGCACTGAGCACCCGGCCCTGGTGGCGGTTGTCCAGGGTCCCGGCATTGACCGTGACCTGGCGCTGCCCGCTGAGGGTGCCGCCCTGGTTGTCCAGGGTTTGCGTGGTGGTCACGCTCACATCACGGCTGGCCACCAGGCTCTTGCCGGCGTTGTTCAGGCTCTGCGCACTCAGGCTCAAATCGCCCTGGGCATTGCGGCTGTTGTCGGCATTGACCCCGGCCTCGATGATGCCCTGGTTGTTCAAGGCGCCGCCGCTGGTGAGCGTGATGCGGTCCCGGGCCACCAGGTTGTTGCGGTTGTGCAGGTCGCCCTGGGTTTCAACCTTCAGTTCGGTCCCGGCATACACCGCGCCCTGGGTCTCCAGGCCCTGGGCCTTGATCGCCACTGCGCCCTTGTCGGCCGTCACTTGGGCCATGCGCAACTGGCCGTTGGCGTCGAGCTGGATATCGCCACCGCTGGCGATCAGCTTGCCGTCGAGCTTCACCCCCACGCCGGCTTCGGTGCCCACCAGCTTGATCGCCCCGGCGTACATGCCGCCCAGGGCCGAGGAGTCGATGGCCAGTTGCGGTGCATCCGCCGGGTTGGCGGCCCGGGCGGTGGCCTTGAGGGTCTGGGCGTCGACGTCGTTGGCGCCCGTGACCAGCGCCAGGTGCCGGGCCTGGATCTGGGCGTTGACCTTGGCGCTGCGGGTGATGATCTCGAACTGGTCGATATTGCTCGCGTTGAGCCCTGCACCTTCGATGGCCACGCTGCCCTGGTCCACCTGGTAGCGCTGCAGCTGGCCATTCTCGATCACCGGCTTGCCGGTGGTCAGGGTGGTTTTCGGGGTGTTGATGAACCCGCAGCCATTGCAGGTGACGCCGTAGGGGTTGGCGACGATCACATGGGCCGATTGCCCCGCCACTTCGGTGTAGCCCTTGAGTTGGCTCGGACTGCCGCCGTTGACCTCGTTGAGGATCACATTGGCCGCGCGGCCACCCAGGTTGGGGTTGCCGAGGATGATCCCGCCCAGTTGCGTGGACTGGGTACGGTCGGTGGCGTTGTTGAGGATCACGCCCTGCTGGCCGACGTTGTAGTCGCTGAACTTGTTGTGGGACAACCCACCGCCATTGGGCGCGGCAATGTTGACGACAGGCACGCCATTGCCCGCCTGGCCGAGCGTGGTGCCGCTGCCGTTGACTACGATGCCGTCGGCCATCACCACCAGCGGCTGCCAGAACATCACGTTGGCCAGGATGAACGCCAGGCCACGCTTGGACAGGCCCCAGAACGAATCACGCGATTGCAGGGCGGCGGAGGGCTGGCGGGCCAGGAAGGCAAACTGACGAACGTCCATGTCGGGTATCTCGGGTAAAGAGCGAAATTAGAGAAAAAGATCCAGGCGGAAATAGATCGGGGCTTCGCGGTCACTCAGGGCATCTGGCCGCTCGAGGGAATGGGCGAAGGTCACGCTGGCGGCGAGGTGCTGGCCACGGGCGAACAACTCGATGGAGTCGCTGGACACCCGCCCGTGCTGCTCGGCGTTGTAGCGGTCGTGGCGAATGGCACCCACGTCATACCCCAGCCCCGTGCCGTACTCGGCGAACACCGGGCGCAGCCAGTCCCAGGTCACCGGGCGGCTCCAGCGCAGGTCGTTGCGCCAGTAGTAGCCGCTGTCGCCGTTGAGGCTCTGGTCCTTGTAGCCGCGGATTGAGGACTGGCTGCCCAGGCTCATGCGCTGGGAGCTGAACAGGATGTCTTCGCTGCGCTGGCTGGTGACCAGGCTGCTGAACACCAGGGACTCGTCCCACAGCTTGAACGGCTGCAGGTAGCTGGCGGTGGCGGTGTACTTGCGGTAGCGGGCGTTGGCCTGGCGGTTGCCGTACTGGTCGCGCTCGGACTGGCGCTGGGCATCGAACAGGCCGACCCCCTCTTGCAGGCCCAGGTCGAGGTTGACGAAGGCCCCGCCAATGCGCCGGCCATGGTTGATGCCCCACTGCATTTCGCTCAAGCGGTTGCTGCTGGTGCTCAGCTTGCTGTCTTCGATGTAGTTGTTGGTGCGCAGGTGGGTCAGGCCGGCGTTGAGCGAAGTCTTGCTCACCGAGTCGCGATGGATCACCCGCTCCACGCGCAACTGGTGGTTCTGGCTGTCGCCGGTCTGCTTGAAGTTGAAGCCCTGGCCTTGGGCCAGGGAACGGTACTCGCTCTGGCTGTAGCTGTAGTTCAGGTTCCACCAGCCCAGCGGCAGGTTGTAGTAGAGCATCGCATTGCGCGAGGTCTTCTGGTGATCGCTGATTGCGTCATGGCCGCCGCGCAGCACCAGCTGGTCAGCCAGGCCCAGGGGGCTGTCCCATTCCAAGGAGCTGCCCCATTGCTGCTCGCCGGTGCTCTTCTGCCCGTCGTTGCTGCGGGACAGACCGACCCGCCAGGGCTTTTGCGGGGTGTTCTTGACCAGCACCTCGCTGCCACCCACCGCCTGGCCGGGGGCCAGTTCCATCTGTGCCTGGTTCGACGGCAGGCGGTTGAGCTGGTCGACCATCTGCTCGATCTGCCGCAGGTTGAGCAGTTGCCCGACACTCCCGGGAAACGCCATGTCCAGCTCGCGCGCCGTGAGCTTGCTGCCTTCGGCCGCCTTCAGGCCTTCAAGGCGGCCCTCCACCACCAGCACCTGCAGGTGCCCGCGGGACAGGTCCTGCTGCGGCAGGTAGGCACGACTGGTGACCAGGCCTTTGGCGATGTAGTGGTCGGTAATGACCTTGAGCAACTCGTTGAGCTGGGCCACGCCCAGGCACTGGCCGATATAGGGTTTGAGCAGGCGCTCGCGCTCGGCGGCGGACAGGGCGTCGGCACCCTTGAGCTCGATGTGTTCGATGGGGAAGCAGCGGCTGTCGGTCGGGGCCGTCGGCGCCACCGGCAGCGCGCTCTTGCCAGGCAGGTCCTTGAGGTCTTCGAGGCGCCGTTGCTGCTCTTCCAGCAGGCGGTTCTGGCGCTCGCGAATCAGGTCCTGGTCACCAGGATTGTTCAGCGAGGCAGCAGAAGCACTGTTCAGTGAGCCGGCCAAAAACACCAGGCAGGACAACACACAACACAACCTCATCCCGAGGGTAGGAAAATACATGTTCGATCCTTCGAAACAGCAGCAAGAGTCAACAAAGCGGGCGATGCTAATTTGCCACCAGCCAGGCGTCAATTAACTATCGACAACTTAGACTGAACACTTTCTTGTCTATAAGAATGATCCATGGCGAATGATCGAATATTCAAAACAATCACCATGACTATGAAAAAATCATATATATCAAAGTGTTATCCGCCATTCGCGCCAGACCCCGCAAAACACCGGAAAACCCCTTGTTCCAGGGGATTTTCCCGCAAAAAAAGCGGTGCATTAACAACCGCATTTCGGTCTCAGGCACAGGCACTGCCAGGTTGTTTGAAACGCTGGCGTACACGTTACCGAACAGCGCTGCAGAGCATATCCGGGCAAATAGTCAGCAGTCATCCATGGCGTCAATAATTTACGGAATTTCGGAAACTTCCTAAAAATCAAACTAACTAGTTGATATAAAAAGAAATTATAAATTTCTCACTGCACACTTCATATTGCCGACGAACGGTAATAAAAAACCCGGGCCTCAAAGCCCGGGTTACTCATTTCAAACCAGCCATGCGGGTGCATGGGGTCATGGGGTCATGGTCATCGCACTAGGCCTTGTCCTCATCCCCCTCCGAGCGCAGGTGGATCACCCGTGGTGGCGGTTCGGCTACCAGGGGCGGATGGGGCTGGTCCTCGGGCTGGATGCGGTAGAACTGGGTGGTGACATGGCTGATGCCACCCTCCGCGTCGTTGTGCACGACCAGGCTGCCGGGTTGGCGCATCTGGGCGAAGGTGGCATCGCTGAGCTTGAAGGTCTCGCTCAGGCGCTTGTCGTCCACCGCCGGGGCCGGCAGACGCGGTGGGTAGTTGCGACTGCGCCGCTGGCGATAGCGGGCCCAGGAGATCAGCAGCACCGCGTTGATCACTGCTACCAACCCATAGAACTGCAGGGTGGTCAGGGCATCGAGCACACCGGCCTCGAACCTTGGCCCTTCATGGCTGGCAAGCAACGGCCAAAGCCCACGGATCAGCAAATAAAGGAGCGCGGCCCAGGCCAACAGGGTGAAGAAGACATCGACTATCACCAGGAAGGGGCGCTGGCGGGTGCGGATGATTTTCATCAGCGCGCCTCCTCTTTGTCATCGATGGGCTTGATCCCTCGGTCCGGGCTGATCCAACGCGCGCGCTTGCGGTGTTCGCTGAACAACACCTTGGGAAAGCTCACCAGGGTGGTGAACAGGCTGATGAACCAGAACGCCAGGGGGTACCAGACCACCCAGAACATGGTTTTCCACAGGTCCTTCTCGTAGCGGCGGTCGATCAGGATGCTCACCGCGAACTGGGCCAGGCAAACCATCGCCAGCACCAGGCCGGTGAAGGCCGGCGGCACGATGGTGTGCACCGCGATGGCCTCGGGCATGACGATGAACTTGCCCAGGGCCCAGAAGATCACCGACAGCAGGAAGGTGAAGGCCCAACCGGTGGACAGGCAATAGTCGAACAACAGGGTCCACAGGTAGCGATGCCGCCATTCCCAGATGCCACGGATGTTCTTGAACAACACCTCGGCACCACCCTGGGCCCAGCGCAACCGCTGCTTCCACAGGCCGCGCAGGGTTTCGGGCATCAGGATCCAGCACAAGGCGCGGGGCTCGAAGAACACGTACCAATGGTCCAGTTGCAGCTTCCAGCTGACGTCGATGTCCTCGGTGATCATGTCCGGGCTCCAGTAGCCCACCCGATGCAGGGCCGTGCGGCGGAAGGCGACGATCACCCCGGAGACCGTGAAGACTTTGCCGAACACCCGCTGGGTGCGCTTGATCAGGCCAATGATCGAGGAGAACTCGCCCACCTGCACCCGGCCCACCAGGGTCGAGCGGGTACGAATGCGCGGGTTGCCGGTCACCGCGCCCAGGCGTGGGTTATCCAGCATTGGCGCCACCAGGTAGGCCGCCGTGTTGGGCGCCAGCAACGCATCACCGTCGATGCACACCAGGTACTCGCTATGGGCTGCCACCGCGCCCATGCGCAGGGCCACCGCCTTGCCCTGGTTCTGCGCCAGGTGCAGCACCCGCAGGCGGGGGTCGAGGACGGCCAACTGGTCGAGGATCGGCCCGGTGTTGTCCTTGGAGCCATCGTTGATGGCGATCACTTCGATGTTCGGATAGTGCTGGGCCAGGGCCGCCTGGATGGTATCAGCGACGTTATCCCCCTCGTTGTAGCAAGGGATGAGGATGCTGATCAGCGGCTCGCCGGCCAGCGGAGGCGGCAGGGTATCGTCGTCCCACGGCCAGTGGCGCTCCCAGTGCAGCCAGAAATACAGGCCTCCGGCGATCCACAACGCCGACATGAACAATGGGTAGTAGAAGACGAAATCCATGAGGAATTCGCCAGTCACCACGAAGATCAGGCCCAGGGGTACCCCCATGACCAGCGCCAGGACCACCACAGCGAAGATACGATCCATCATGATTCATGGACTCCATTTGTTGGAGAGCGCGGGCCGCAAGGTCTTCAGGTCCGGTGAGTTCTCGAGGAAGTTGTCCGGGTAGTAACCGAAGTTGATGGCACCCTGGCGCTTGAGCCGGCCCATCCAGTCGGCCATCTGCGTGGCGGGCAAATCGCTGGCAGGCTTCTGGGTCCAGTCCCGGGCCTGGAGTTCGAAGACCGTGCGCTGCAAGGCACCGGGGCGGGTGCGCACCTGATCCACCAGGGCTTCCAGCCAGGGCCCGGAGTGCCGTGGGCTTTGCCCTTCCATCAACGGCATGGCCATGGGCGCGGTCCAGTCATAGCTGACGAGGAAATCGTCGAGGTTCTGGGCGAACCAGGTTTCGCTCTGGGGATTGATGATCGGCTCGGCGAACAGGTTGCGCGCGGTCTGCACCTGGGGCCCGCGGATCGCCCGGACCTTGGCCGCCAGTTCATGGGTGAAGTCGATCAGGTAACGGCTCTTGAAGCGGGTCCAGCGTTGCAACGCGGCGGGGTCGTCGCGCAGCCCGGCGATGGAACCCGGCAGCCCCTGGGCGGCATAGGCACGCAGAGCCTCGGGGCTGGCATCCTCGAAATCCGAGAGCACGGCGTCGTCATGGAACAGGATGCCGTCCACCGAGGTCATGCGCGCCACATCCTCGTACAGGTCGCCGATCAGGCGGCGTACCTGCGGGTCGAAAGGCGACAGGCGCCGGTATTGCTTCGGATCGACCGCCACCTGGCCGGTCTGCGGATCCCAGCGCGTGACCCGGGGCAGCCTGGCGTCCAGGTCGAAACTGAGCACCGGCATCCAGGCATAGACCTTGACGTGGGAGCGGGTGCGCAATTGCCAGGCGACCCGGTCGAACAGGTCGGCACGCATCGGCAGGTGGCGATTGGGGAAGTACAGCGACTGCACCAGCCCGTCGCCCTTGGGATCGGCGAAGGCCTGGAGGAACACGGTATTGGCCCCCAGGTCGGCCATGCGCTGCACCAGCTTGCCGAGGTTGATCTCCTGCTGCTTGGGGTCCGGGTCGTAGACGTTGTCCAGGTCCACGTGCACCACGCGCATGGGCGCCATGGTCTCGGTGCCGACGATGCTGTTGGAGAAGTGGATGCCGTCAGGGTCCGAGACCACCAGGAAACGCGGGCTGCTCATCAGGTTGTCGAGACTGTCCAGGCCATCGTCCAGGGTCAGCGCCAGCTTGAAGCCCTGGCTGTCGACCACTTGCAGGGTCGAGCCATCGGCCGTGCCATAGGGCCAGACCCAGACCCGCGGACGATAGCCGGTGGCCGCCAGGATCTTGTCCGAGATGGTGCTCACATCCTTGCGCATCCGCGCCTGGAACTGCGCCTCGCTTTCATAGCGTCCGGTGCGCGGGTCGTAGCGTCGGGTCGCGGCAGCGGGCTGCATGTTGCCCTGGGGGTTACCGAGGATGCCCAGGTGGCTGCTGTCGGTGTGGGCGGCGATCTCCACCAGGCCGGAACGGGAGATCTCGCGGATCTGCGCCCAGGTCAAGAATTGCGAGCGCGGCCGCAGGTCGCCGGCGAAGTTCACCGGCTGGTCGGCCGGGGTGTCGATCCAGGTGCCCACCGGGGCCAGGAGGGCCGGCCAGCGATAACTGCGCAGCACCGGCATGACCCGGGTATAGAAGCTCGAGTAGCCGTCGTCGAAACTCAGCAGGATGGCCTTGGCCGGCAAGTCCGGACCGCCCCGGCGTGCCGCCAGGATCTGGTCTACGGTGACCGGCTTGTAGCCGTTCTCCCGCAACCAGGCCAGTTGCTGGAGCATACGGTCGGTGCGCACCGCCACCACGCGCTGGTCCGGGTTGCGATCCTCGATATCGTGGTAGGCGATGCCCAGCACATGGTTTTTCGGCCAGGGCGCTTCGTTGTTCGGCAACGGTCGTTGCGCCGGGGTGACGAAGTCCGCGGCAGGCTGGGAACAAGCACTGAGCAGCAGCGCGCCCAGCAAGAGGATGCAACGCTCGATCAGGCTCATCGTCACCGTCCTCTAGAAGCGATAGGTAAGGTCCACGGCCAGGCGCAAGTCGGTTTCCCGCTCGCCGTCGTAGGGTCGGTTGATCACGCTCAGCACCGCGCCGATATCGAACACGTCGTTCCAGCTATAGCGCTGGCCGTAGCTGACCAGGCCGACACCGCCGGTGGAATAGTCGCGCTGGCTGTAGGTACCGACGCCGAACTGGAACTGCTGGCTCCAGGAGGTTTCGTAGCGGTGGTAGAGCACATGGTTGACGTTCACCGTCGGCAAGACGCTGAAGTCGGACTTGGGATTGAAGTACGGCGCGTCGTCCCGGGTGTTGTGGCTGGTACCGACCTCCAGGCCCAGGTCGACCTGGACTTCGGGAGAGCGGTACACCCCTTCGCGGCCGGTGAGCAGGGCTTCGAAACGGTTGTTGCCATCACTGAAGTGCGAGGGGCTCAGGGACAGTTTCCACTCCCGGCTTTCGTTGGCGCGCCAGCGCAGGAAGGCGCTGCCGCCGTTGGCGCTGATGTCGTTCTTGAGCGCCCGCAGCGGGGTCGCGGCGGTGAGGTAGTCAAGGCTGCCGCCGTACTGCCAGTGATCGTCGATGTCCCGGGCCAGGGCTATGCGGGCGCCGGTCTTGTTGCCGTAGCCATAGGAGTGGTTGGAGACCTCGGCCTCCAGGGTCATGTCGCGGGTGCGCCGTTCCACACCCAGCAGCTGCCAGCGGTGGTTGCCCTTGCCCTCCTGGAAGTCACCCATGGCGTAGCCGACGCCAGCGAACACGCGCCAGTCTTCATCGATGGGCGGGCTGTAGAGCCGACTCTCAATGCCGAAATCGCGGCTCCCGGAGACGGCCCCGGCGCCATTGCTGCCGCCGCCGTTGCTCTTGCCGCCATAGGTCGAGACCCGCAGCTCGGCCATATCGTGCACTTCACGCTCCCGGGCCAGACGTTGCACCGAGCGGTTCTCCGGATAGCGCTCGACCACATCGTCGGTCAGCGCATCCAGTTGCCGCCATTCCTGCAGATCCTTGGCGGTGTGCCCTTGGGCGACTTCCAGGGCGACATCGCGCGGCGCCACGCTCTCGACTTCCTTGAGCAGGTTTTCCGAGCGCCGCGGCCACTCCCGGGCCAGGTACAGGTTGGCCTGGGCCAGGCGCACGCTGACATCACCCGGGGCCTTGGTGGCCAGGTCGTCCAGGCGCTGCTCGCTGTCAGGCAGGTTATTGCCGTAGGTACCGGCCTGGGCGGCCAGCAGTTGCGCGTCCATCCAGTCGTCGTTGGGATCGCCCACCGTCTGCCCCACCAGCTGGATGCGCTGGGGCTCGCTGTTGGCCAGGTCGTTGGCCACCTTCAGCGCCGCCTCGGGCTGTTCGCTTTCCAGCAGCGAGTAGTACAGGCCGGTGGTGTCTTCGACGCGATTGCCTCGGTCGGCATCCGGGGCGCTCAGTACCTTGCGATACAGGTCGGCGGAAACCTCCGGCTGGCGCTGGTCGAGGTAGGCCGAGGCGACCCAGCGCAGGGCGTAGGTGGGAATGGCCACGCCGGCGGCGGTCAGTTGCTCGTACTCGCTGATCACCTCGGCGGTCCGCGCCCGGGACTTGAGCGCCCCCAGGCGGTCGATGCGCCAGCGGGTCACGTCGTCCTGGGCCTTGGGATCGTTGCCCCAGGCGGCGAACAGTGCGTCGTAGTCGGCCAGGGCGCGATCGGCCACCACGAAGCGCTCCTTCTCGCTGCGGCTGGCCAGCTCCGACAGGCGCACCCGCTCGGCAGCCAGGTCGGCCTCCATGCGCCGCTGGATGACCGGGTCGATCAACCCCGGATGCTGGTGCGCCAGGCGCACGGCCGGCTCCGGCAGGCGGGCGCGTTGCAGGGCATAGATGTACTCGCGCAGTACGTCGGGCCGCTCGCCGGCACGGACGAAGGCCTGGTCGTACTCCACCAGGGCATCCTGGGGTTGGTTGGCCCGGGTCAGGGCGTAGCCCAGGGCCAGGCGCCGGTTCGGATCCTCCGGCTTGGCGGCCACCAGCGCCCGGGCCCGGGCCACGGCTTCGGCGGGCTGGCCGGCGTCGGCCTGGGTCAGGGCCAGGCCCAGTTGCAGGTCGGCGTTCTTGGGATCGCGCTCCAGCGCCTGGCGATAGAGCCGGGTGGCGTTGTCCCACTGCTTGAGGTTGCGATAGGCCCGGGCGGTGGCGGTCAGTGCCTGCACTGGCAGCACGCGATTGCGCCCCTGGGTCTCGTAGACATTCACCACTTCACTATCCAGCCCGGCCCAGCTGGCGATCTGCAAATGGTCACTGACCAGCCCGTTGGTCAACTGGTTGGCCGGTACCTGGCGCAAGTGGCTCAGGGCCGGGGCATAACTGCCCGACCGGGCCTGGATGATCAACTGGTCATAGGCGGCGTCGGCGAATGCCAGCCCGGGCAACAGCAGCTGGCTGCACAGTGCCAGACGAAACAACGGGCGCAGGCCAAAGCGGCGAGCAGGATGAACAGTGCATTGCATTTCGTCAGCACCTTTACATGGCTGGCCGGAGTGCCGCGTCCACGCCTGTACACCCCCCGGCGACCGGGACCAAGCGACCCGGCGAAACTTTCCGGGAGAAGTCTTCCACGTAGGTTAGTTCAGAAATTGCAACGCAATAATTATTCAGAATCAGATTGGCAGAGCGTCCCCAAAGCCCCGTGCACCGGGGCCTTGGACAGCACGACGCCCGGGCTGTGGCATCCACGGCACCGGGCGTCGAGGGTGGTGCAGCCGATCACCAGTGGCGATCGGGCGGCGGTCGCTTATTGCTGTGCGCCGGCGCCGGCCACCTTGCTCATGACGAAGCCAATGAACTGCTCGACCGTCATCTTCTGGCCGTTGAAGTTCACTTCGTTGTTGGCGTAGTGCAGCGCCGAAACCACGTTGTTGCCTTCCAGCTTCGCCAGTTGGGTGGCCACGGCCATGGCGCTGAGCATTTCGGCGGTGGCCGCGCCCTGTTCGGCGATCTGCTTGGCGTCGGTCATGCCTTCGGCCTGGGCCTGCAATGCGGCCAGGTCCGCCACCATCGGCTTGGACAGCGACAGCTTGGCGTCGAGCTGGCTGATCAGTTGCTTGCCCAATTCTGCGGTGGGCAGCTCCAGGCTCTGCGGCTTGGCCAGGTTCAGGCCCAGGCTGAAGCGGCTTTCGCCGTTGCCGGTCTTGAGTGCCAGGCTTTCCAGGGCGATCTGTGGCTTGGCGGCCAGGACCTTGTTCACGGCCGCACGGACCTTGGCCTCCTCGGCTTCGCTCATTTGCAGCTCAGGTGCCTCTTCGCCCTTGGCCGAGGCCTCGGCGGCAGTTTTTTGGTACGGCTGCAAGACGTTCTGATAGACCTGGACCAGCTCCAGCATGCCCTGGCTGTCCAGGTCCTTCATGCTCCAGAGCATCTCGGCGGAACCCACGGCCTTGCCATCGAAGACAATCTCGCCCACGCGGTAATCCGCGCGACCGGCCACGCTGCTGCCGGTTTCTTCACTGGATGTCTTCTGTTCGAAGTTCTTCAGGGTCAGTACCGACTGCTTGTCGCCGAAGGTAGCCTTCAGGCCGCTGAGCTCCAGGGTGTTCTGGCCCAGGTAGTAGTCGAAGCTGCTCTTTTGCAGGTTGCTGGCAAGGGTCAAGCCTTTGATTTCCATCTTGAGCGGGGCTTTGTCCGGCGAGCTGAGGAACAGGTCCAGGCTGTCCATATAGCCGTCGACCTTGGCCTTGCGGCGATTCTCGCTGACGCTGAAGGTGGCGTTCAGGCCAGAGAACTTGAGGTTGTTCAGCTCATCCAGGGCCAGTTCCATCGGAGCGAAATCCAGGGTGCCCTCGGCGGACAGGTCATAGCCGACATTGACCACGCCGCTGAACGGTGCAGCGCCCTTGGTGGCCGCAAACCATTTGTCGGTCTGGGAGTTGTTCACCAGTTCGTAATGACTGGAAGCCATGACGGGTAGCCACTTGAAGCGAACCAGGCGCGAGAACGGCAGCGGGCCGTGCTCGATGTGGTCGGCGATCAGCAGTTCCAGGTCACCGTGGAACACCTCGCCCTGGCCCTTCAAGCGATAGCGGGCGTTGCTGCTGAACACACCGCGCTCCAGGGACACCAGCTCCAGGGTCGCCGTGGCGTCGTAGCCGATCAGCGCTGCCTGCAGCTCCTTGTTGCTCTCGACGATCTGCTGCTGCAGAACCCCTTCCAGCTTGGTGCCGGTGTACCAGGCGCCGCCGGCACTGATTGCACCCACTGCGACGACGATTCCTAACAGTACGCCTGCTGATTTATTCATGTTTGACCCGATCGATATCCATAGTTTGAAAGTGTGCTGGTCTTCCCTGAACCCATGACGGGTCGCGGCTCGACTCCGCGTGAAACCGGCGCAGATTAGCATTGGCAATGGGGCGCAGTGCAACAGTGGCGCAGCTGCAAGCGCCAAGCCGCAAGCTCCAAGCAAAAGCGAAAGGCAGGGGCCTGCTGGCTTGTGGCTTGTGGCTTGCCGCCTGTCGTTAGGAAAATTCGAGCTCGAGGGCATCGAGTTGATGGTCGAAGCTCTTGAGCCGGGCGCTCCAGGTGTAGACCAGCACTTCGAAGTCGCGATCGATCACCGCGCTGTTGCCTCGGGACTCGCCGCGGGGGTCGCAGAAATCCAGTTGGTAGCGCTCGCGGGCCATGGCTGTGGCGACATCCGACAGCTCCCGGGCATTGCTCAGCCAGTGGTGGCCGTCGTCGGCTTGCTTGTCGAGCCGCATGCACTGCGCCTTCAGCGCCTCCAGGCTTTTTTCCAGCGGGGTGCCGGTGAGTTCGCCCATGACCTCGGCGAAGGTCCGACCGGGCTGCCAGTAGCTGCCCCAGAAGTACCGGTCAAAGACGGTCTCGACCCGGCGCAGGGCCACCTTGGTGTCCCAGATGGCCACCAGGGTCTTGCTCTGCTCGAGCTGCCTCTTCTTGATTTTCTGGCCCTGGAACGAGGACCACGCCACCACGCCGATGGCCATCACCGCGATCAAGGCGCTGGCGCTGTCGAGAAACACCATGGCCTTGTCGATCTGGTGGGCCAGCATGACCCCGTAGAAGTAGGTGGCAGACAGCAGTATCAGGGCGCAGAGCGCGCACCAGAAGCCCGGAGCATAAGGGTTTTTCATTATTGGAATCCCCATGGCCATCACGCTTTGATCATGGCAAGGCGCCCGGCACTCGGCGTCTTGCCAACTGATCAAAGCATAGCAACGGCCTCAGGGTTTCGTGGCTGGCGGAGCTTGCGTTCGTCCGCTTTCCCAACCGCCGCCCAGGGCCAGGAACAAGTCGATCTGGCTCATCGCTACCTGGGTGTTGGCCGCCGCCAGCTGGGCGCGCATGTCGGTGTAGGTACGAGTGGCCTGCAAGTCGGCGAGGAACGACGCCCGTCCGGCCTGGAAGAAGCGGTGGGTCTGGTCCGCCGCCACCTGTGCCGATTGCTCGGCATCGGCCAGGGCGTCACGGCGTTGCAGCTGGGCGCTGTACTGGGCCAGGCCGGTCTGGGTTTCGCGGATGGCGTTGAGCACTACTCCGTCAAAATGCGCCAGGGCCGCCTGGCTCGTCGCCTCGGCTTCATGGATACGCTCACGGGCGCCATTGGCCGGTACCGTCCAGCTGATCACCGGGCCGAAGCCCCAGCGGTTGGTGGAAGCCTTGCCCAGGTTATCGAGAATGCCCACGGTACCAATGGTGGCGCCGATGCTGATGTCCGGGTACAGGGCCCCGGTGGCTACCCCAATTTGTGCGGTGGCGGCCGCCAGGTGGCGCTCGGCCTGGCGCACGTCGGGACGTCGCTTGAGCAGCGCGGCACCGTCGCCCACCGGCAGCAGCTGGGCGATATGCGGCAGCTCGGCGCAACTGGCGGTGCCGGCGGGCAATTGGTCCACCGGCCTGGCCAGCAGCATCGACAGGCGGAACAGCCCCGACTGGCGTGCCGCTTCGTAGCGCGGCAACTCGGCCCGCAAGGACTTGAACTGGGTCTGGGAGCGGGTGACCTGGGTTTCGTCGCCACGCCCGGCATCGCGCAGGCGCTGGGTCAACTCGGTGCTCTGGGCTTGCAGGTCCAGGGAGTGCTCGGCGATTTCCCGTTCTTCGTTGGCCGCGCAGACCTGGGTGTAGGCCCGCACCACATCCGCCACCAGGGTGATGCGGGCGATGTCCGCTGCGGCCTGGGTCGCATCGGCATTGGCCTTGGCCGCCTCGATGCCGCGCTGCAGGGTGCCGAACAGGTCGAACTGGTAGGAGGTGCTGATGGACAGGTTGCCGACGTTGGCCACCGGCACTTTCTCCGGCAGCAGGAAGGCCTCGCCGGACTCCTGCAAGCGCTCGACCCCGGCCTTGACCCCACCGCCCCAGCCACCGGCGGCCTGGGCTTCATCCACCTGGGCCCGGGCCCGGGCCAGGTTGGCCGCCGCTACGCGCAAATCGGTGCTGGAAGCCAGGGCCTGCTGCACCAACTGGTCCAGGCGCGGGTCGCGGTACAGGCGCCACCAATCGCCGGGCACCGGGGCCGAGACCACATTGGCCCCCTTGCCTGCCAACTCGCCTTGCAGGTCCGGGCGTTGCAGCGCCGCATCCTTGGGCAACTGGTAATCCGGCCCGACCTGGCAGGCCGAAAGCAGCAAGCCAAGCCCGAGCAGGGCCAAACGTGCGCCGTGGTTCATTGCCCGGGCTCCTGCTTGGCCTGGTCGTCGATGATCGACACCGTGGCGGTGCGCCCGGCGATCATGCGAAAGTCCGCCGGCACATCGTCGAAGGCGATGCGCACCGGGATCCGCTGGGCCAGGCGTACCCAGCTGAAAGCCGGGTTGACGTTGGGCAGCAGGTTACTGCCGCTGCTGCGGTCACGGTCCTCGATCCCGGCGACGATGCTCTCCACATGCCCGCGCAGGCGCGCACGGTCGCCCACCACGCGGATATCCACGGCCTGGCCGATATGGATGCCGTCGAGCTTGGTTTCTTCGAAGTAGCCGTCGATATGGAAGGAGTTGCTGTCCACCACCGACAGCACCGGGCGCCCGGCAGTGACGAATTCCTGGGGCCGTGGCGCACGGTCGTTGACGTAGCCGTCCACCGGGCTGCGCACCACCGAGCGGTCGAGGTTGAGCTGGGCACTGTCCACCGCCACCTGGGCCTCGGCCAGGGCCGACTGCGCCCGGGCCTCGCGGGACTGGCTCTCTTCCAGTTGCTCGCGCGGCACCAGGTTGCCCAGGCCGCGGTTGCGCTTGGCCTCGCGCTGGGCCTGGGCCAGGGTTTCCTGGCGGTCGGCCAGGTTCGCCCGGGCCTGGCGCAGGGCCAGGTGGAAGCGGTCCTGGTCGATGCTGAACAGCACCTGACCACGCTTGACCAACTGGTTGTCCTTGACCTCTACCTGCTGGATCAGCCCGGAGACATCCGGAGCGATCTGCACGATATCGGCACGGATATGCCCGTCCCGGGTCCAGGGCGCGAACATGTAGTACATCACCATGCGCCAGACCACCACGACCGCGAAGGTCACCACCAATAACGTCAGGACCACACGACCGATGGTCAATAAAGGTTTTTTCATGTCATCAGGTATCGGCTGAGAGAGTCGACGACGCCTAGCAACAAGGCGTAGAGACCCACGTTGAACAGTGCCCGGTGCCAGACCAGGCGATAGAAATGCAGGCGTGTCAGCAATCCGTGCACCAGCAGGTACACGCCATAGGTGATGCCCATCAGCACCAGCAGCGTGGGCAGGAACACCCCGCTGATATCCAGATCACCGATCATAGGGGCGCTCCATCGATGCCAGGGGGAAGGGGGGCTTCATGTTCGCCCGAGGCCACGAACTCCACGCCCGGCAACAGCGCCAGGCGCAGGCCACTGAGGGCGTGCAGCAGGTGCCGGCGGGTTTCGTCGTCGCCTTGCAGGCGTTGGCTGTCCAGGGCCCGGCGGGTGCGATCCAGGGTCATCAGCAAGGGGCTCGGCGCCTCGAGGCGCTCACCGGCCTTGAGGCAGGCCTTGAAGTACTCGCCCACCTCGGCCACCACCTGGCGCAACAGGCCCTGGGCCACACCCTGGACCCGGGGCGCATAGGCCAGCAGATCCAGCACGTTGAGTGCCACCCGCAATTCGCGCAGGGCGACGCCGGTGTCCTGGCCGGTCATGGCCAGGCGCGGCAGGTGCTGCATCAGCCGGTCGAGCATTTGCGCGCCCATGTGCCGGTGCTCGGCCAGGGTCGCCGGCTCCGAAAGGCTGACGATGTCGCGCCAGCTGAAGCGGGTCAGGCGCTTGGCCGCCAGCTCCGAACCGAACGGCCGGGCGACCAGGGTCCAGATAAAGGCGAACAGCAAGCCGATGGGGCCTGCCAGGTTGGAGTTGGAAAAGTTCAGGAAGTCGGCGTCGTAGGCACCCTGGATACTGATGAAGGACGCGGTGTTGACGATGGTCAGGAGCATGCCCAGGTAGAACCTGGGCTGCACGGTCAGGGTGCCGACGCAGATGAAGGGCACGGCGAACACCAGCACCAGCATGGCGAAATCGTGCAGGTTGGGCAGGATCAGGAACAGGTAGAGGCTGGCGAACAGCACTGATAGCGCGGTCCAGAAGAAGAACCGGTAGATCTGCGGCGCCGGGTCGTCCATGGCGGCGAAAAAGCTGCAAGCCACCGCCGCCAGGATCACCGCGCTGCCGCCGTCGGTCCAGCCCAGGAGAATCCACAGCACCGAGGCGACGATAATCGCCAGCACCGTGGAGCCCGCCGAATAGAGCATCAGCCCACGATCGAGGAACGGCGTCAGCCGGCCCAGGCGCCAATGGCGGTAGACCGCGCGCCAGGTGTCCTGGCTTTCGCACTGGATGGCGTGCTGCAGGCTACGGCAGTCCTGCCACAGGTCGATCCACTCGCCCAGGCGGTACAGGGTATTGGAAAACAACAACTGGCTCCGATCGTCCAGGGCCTGGGCATCGGGCTGCAGGGCTTCGAGCTCGCTGCGCAGGGCCTGCCAGCGCTGCGTCGAGGCATCCTGGGCGATACTTTCCAGCCACTCGTCGGCCTTGGCCAGCAAGGGCGCGAAGCGTTCGGCCAGCTCCGGCGCCCGACGCTCCAGGGCAGACAAGGCGTCGTCCAGGGCGTCCACCACCGGCAGCAGGTGGATCATTCGCCCACGCAGTTCCTTGGTGTTGCGCACCGTCTGCGGCCGCGCGCCTTCGTGGGGCAACTGGCCGATCATCATTTCCAGGGTGTTGAAGGTCGCCACCATCGAGGCGCGCAGGGCACTGACCTCTTCAGGCTGCACATTGCGGGTGAGGAAGCGCCGGCTGTAGGTCGCGGCATCGGCGAACCACTTGCCCGCCGACCCGACGAATACCGGGGCCAGGCGCCGGGGCCAGAACAGGCTGCCGACCACTGCAGCGCAGATGATGCCGAGGAAGATTTCCTCGGTTCGCGCTTGCGCCACGTCCCACACGGCCAGGGGGTTGTCCACCACTGGCAGGGCGATCATCGGCAAGGTGTAGCCGGCCAGCATCAGCGCGTAGTTGTTGGCCGTGCGCAGGTGCATGGACAGGAACAGCAGGATGCCGGTCCACAGGGCGATGATCACCACCAGCAGGTAGGGGCTCTGCACGAACATCGGCACCAACAGCACCGCGGCCGAGGCGCCGAGGAAGGTACCGATGGCGCGGTACAGCGCCTTGGAACTGGTAGGGCCGACGAACGGGCTGGAGACGATGTACACCGTGGCCATGGCCCAATACGGACGGGGCATCTGCATCAGCATCGCGATGTACAGGGCGATCATCGATGCGGCGAAGGTGCGCACGCCGTAGAACCAGTCTCGCGCAGGAGGCACGCCGGTGAAAAAGCCTTTCAAGATGGCTGCACCGGCGCGTGGTTGGCGGACTCGAAGGCCTGGATCACCCGCAAGGCCGCTTCCAGGTCCTGGGCACTGATGCCCGCCAGGACTTCGTGACGCAGGCGCACCAGTTCGCCCTCCACTGCCTGCACCAGCTCGCGACCGCTGTCGGTCAGGCTCAGGCATTTGGCCCGGCGGTCATGGGGGTCCTCGCTGCGACGCACATAACCGGCATGGCACAGCTGGTCCAGCAGGCGCACCAGGGACGGGCTCTCCATTCCGGCCGCATGGGCCACGGCCACCTGGCGTACACCCTCACCCAGCCGCCCGATCATCAACAGGGGCACTGCGCAGGCTTCGGAGACCCCGAAGTTGATCAGGGTGTTCTGGCAGATCCGACGCCAATGCCGCGCCGCGACCACCATGCCACTGCTGATGTTCATGTGAAGAGATTCAAGGGAATTGGACACAAGACTGTTCGCACACTGATAGTTTGCTAACTATCAATATGACATCGGCGGATAATTTCAGTCAAGTTTTGTAACAAATATCCGGGTCACGTTCCGAATGTGCTTCAACGCTTCCTGGCTTGCTCGTACACAGCCCCGCGCTCGCGCTTACCGACCGCGACAACAGCCACCACAACGCGCTGCTCGATAACCTTATAGACCAGCCGATAACCCGAGGCCTTGAGCTTAATCTTGTAGCAGTCGGGTAAACCGTACAGGGCATCTGCTGGGACTTGGGGCATTTGCAGCCGTTGCGCGAGCTTCTTCTTGAATTGCTCGCGAAGCGTATGGCCCAGCTTGTTCCACTCCTTGAGCGCCGAAGGCAGGAACTCGAGTTTATAAGTCATCCAGACTGACCGGGACGGGAGTCTCCTGACTACGCGCCCGAACGATCTCGGCCAGTTCCAGATCGTCCAAACGCTCCATCAACGCTTCGAAAACTTCGGCAGGAATCATGTAGCCCATGACCCGGTTGTGGTTCAACACAGCCACCGGGCCACCTTGAGCGCCGTTCAATACCGCTGAAGGATTCTTCTTCAACTCAGATACGCTGACGGCTTTGTCAGCCAGGATACTTTGCATTTTCATGACCTCAATTCAGGTCATGATTCTGGTCTAAATTATCGCTCCCAACAACCACAGCTCATCCTCCTCCCCGCCCCTTCCTCAACAACACATCCAGTTGGTCCACCACCTCGGCCCAGTCGGCATCGTCGAGGATTTCATCGCGCAAGAAATCCGCCTGGCTCTTGCTCCAGAAAAACGCATCCGCCAGGTGCAGTTCCGGTTTCAGCGGGGAATGGGAGGCGATGAAACGCTCGATGCTCACCGGGTCATCGGCCAGCCCCAGTTGCTTGAACAGCGCTGGCAGGGTGTGGGTCGGTGATTCCATGGGACAACTCCTGATCAGTGACAGACTTCGCAAACCTCGGCATTGGGCACCATGCGCAGGTACTCGGCCATGCTCATGTGCACCAGGCTGTGGTGGTTGCCGGCCTCCAGGTAGATGTCCTTCTGCCGGGTCAGCAATGGGTCGATGACCACGTCCAGCCCGTAGGACTCGCCCAGGGCCGGCACCGCTCCACGCTCGCAGTCGTTGAACAGATACGCCAGGGTGCTTTCCCGGGTGACCCGCCACTGCTCGCTGCCGCGTACCTTGCCCAGGTCCAGGTGGCGGCTGGCCGGCAGCACCGCCATCAGGTAGCGGCCGTGCTGGTCGTCGAGGATCACCGACTTGGCCAGGCGCTCCGCCGGCACCCCCGCCACCCGTGCCGTTTCCAGGCTGCTGGCCGAGTGGGGATGGGTTACCAGATCGAACTGGCAATGGGCTTGTTCCAGACTGTGTTGCACGGTTCTCGCCATACGCATGATGCACCTCGTTACCCCGGTCCCCGGGGACAGGACTGTGACTCCCAGGTGCAAGTCTAGGCCGGGTACCGACAGCTGCCGGACAAACTTCCAAACGGTGGCTCCTGGCCCGGCATCGACTTATCCACAGCCTGCCGCGCGCACTCGGTCAGCGCCCCGGGCAAGCGCCGCAGGTCTCGTACAGGACCGCCTGGGTATCGCCACCGGCATGCTGGTCGAGCTTTCGCCAATGACCGGGAATCGACGGGAACTCATCCGGATCGACCCGGCTCATTACCAGCCAGACCCGACCGTTACCAAGGGGCAAGTCCTCCAGGCGGTCGAGGTAGACCCCGGCATTCTCATCGATCAAGGTGCCAAAGCCGTAGCGGTTGGGGCGGGTCGACACACCAGCCGCTGTCGGCGGCGTGTACAGCCGGGGCGCGGTATGGCTGCGGTCGTAGTAGCCCCAGGTCAGGTACCAGAACATGTCCCCCAGCACCACCTGGTCACCGTCCAGGGTGTGGTGGTTCATGTACTCGACCATGTTGTCGAACTGGTCGTCGGCGTCCACGGTGTAGTTGTTCTTCAAGCCCACCCCGAACACCGCCAGCACCACCAGCAACAAGGCCACGGCCAGGCCCTTGGAGCGCTGCGCCAGCCAGTCGATGGCCAGGGCCAGGCACAATGGCAGCCCGAGCGCAGGCACCGTCAGGTAGCGCTCGATGAACACCGGGGAAATGAACGACACCGCGAACACCAACAGCAGCGGCACGACGCTATAGACCACCAGCAAGGTCGGCAGGCGGGAGCGGCTGCGGTCGGTCCAGGCCAGGTACGCCAGCACCACCGTCAGCAACACCGGCAGGCTGACGAACAACCAGCCGGGCATGCCTTCACCATCGTCCTGGGCCAGCAGTTGCCAGATCATCGAAGGCAATGAGCGCAGGGTGACCGGCGGCTCCCAGCCGACATCACCACCCGCCTTCAACGCCTCCATATGCAACACCAGGTCCACCAGCCCCGGCAGCCAGGGCAGGAACAGCAGCACGATGGCGACGTTGGCCCACCACCAGCTCCGGCGCCGCAGGAAATGCCGCGCCGATTCATCCTGGGGCCGGGCCAGGGCCAGGTAGAGCCAGTGCGAGACCACGCAGAACGCCGTGAAGTAGTGGGTATAGAAACCGGCCGCCATCAGCACGGCGTAGATCGCCAGGTAGCGCCGGCGCTGGGGCGCGCGCACCCAGTAGACCAGCGCCAGGGTCGCTCCCAGCAGCCACACGCCCAACAGCGAATACATGCGCACTTCCTGGCTGTAACGCACCGCTGTCGGCAGCAGCGCCAGCAGCAGGCAGGCCAGCAGCGTGGCCCGCCGACCGGCCACCAGGTGCATCAACCAGGTCCCGAGGAATACCGCGAGCGCCCCAGGCAACGCACTCATCAGGCGGATCGACAGGATCGAGTCGCCGAACAGCCCTATCCAGCCATGCAGCAGAACGAAATACAGCGGCGGATGGACATCGTAGGCGGCATGCGCCCAGATGCCGGACAACGGGAACTGGGCCAACAAAACACTGGAACCCTCGTCGCCCCAGATCGCCGCCGCCGTCAGCTCATAGAAGCGCTGGGCCAGGGCCAACAGCAGCAGGGGCACCAGCCAGGGTTCGCGAAGCAATCGCGCCAGGGGCTGCGAATGCGTGACAGCCTGGCGATACAGTCCCTTGGCCGCTTGATCAGTACTCGGTACGCCCATCACCACCCTCTGCCGATAGATCTTCGCTCCCACCCGAGAGCCATGACGCGCTGATTGTAGGCCAGAACCCCCGCGGCTTGTCCGGGACTTATGGTTGCGCGCCCGTCGATAAATCACCCGCCTTCGCTACGCGCACATCCACGCTGTCGATCGGCGCACAACAGATCCGGGCAGATCGCCATATAATCCGCGCATCGGGCCGTCCACCTCACTCATCAACAGCTGAAGGCTTGTCCTGATGGCCTCCTGAATTAGGGACAATTCATGCGCATCGCACTCCTCTCATCGCTGATCCTGGCCACTCTCTGCACCAGCCAGGCCCAGGCCAGCTCCGACGACTTCTGTGCACCGACCTGGAAGCTCTACTCCCACCGACTGGACGGCTGCAGCAACCTGCCCTTCCTCAGCCCAGGTAACGACAGCCGGATCAACCTGCGCCTGTTGATGGCCGACCAGGGCAGCCTGGCGCTGGTGCCCCGTGCGCTGACCAAAGATGACCTGAGCCTGGGTTTCGGCCCCGTGCCCTTCCCGACATACCGCTTGCGGCCACTGGACCCGGCGGACGAGCACGACGGCGACAGCGCCAAGGCAAGCCTGTCTCCCGCTGCCACCGAGCTCAACAGCCGGCTGCAGGCCCTGGGCATCTCCCGCGACAACCAGAAGACCGCCGGAGACAACTTCATCGAGGGCGAAGGCAGCCGCTGCCGCAGCAACTCGGACGCCAGCGCCCTGGCCTTCGTCGCTCAACTGGACAACCCGCAACTGAGTCCCGCTGACCGCCAGGCCCTGGCCCAGGCCCGGATCAAACTGCTGGGAGCCTGTTCCTGGGAAGCCAACCCGCTGACCGACCTTCTGCCGGCAAACCTGGCTTCTGCCCCGGCTCGCGACCTGGCCAGCTATCTGCAGGCCAGCGTCCAGTTCTATGACGGTCACTTCGATGACGCGACCAGGGGCTTCACCAGCCTCAAGGACAACGCCCTGCCCTGGCTGGCCGAGACGGCCACCTACATGCTGGCGCGCACCGCTCTCAACCAGGCCCAGCAGAGCGCCCTGGACGAATGGGGCACGGTCAACCTCAAGCTTGTGGATAAGTCGGCGCTGCAACAAGCCGGGGCAGGCTTCGATGCCTACCTGAAAACTTATCCACAAGGGCTCTATGCCGTGTCCGCCAAGGGGCTGATCCGCCGTGTGCACTGGCTGCAAGGCGATACCCGGACCCTGGCCGATGACTACGGCCAGCAACTGACCCGGAGATCGGACAACTCCGACGACAAGCGCCAGGACGACCTGGTGGCGGAGATCGACTACAAGCTGCTGGACAATCCCGACGCCGATATCCGGGTCCCACTGCTGCTGGCGGTCCGGGACCTGATGGACATGCGCAAAGATCCATCGTCCAGGCTGACCCGCGAAGCCTTAACGCAACACAAGGCCCTGTTCAGCGAGCAACCGGCCTTGTACGACTATCTGCAAGCGGCCTTCATCTTGTTTGTCGAGCAGCAGCCAGCAACAGCGCTCAAGCAATTGCCGACGCAGATTCCAGCCCAACTGGACTACCTGGCCTTCAGCCAACAGACCCTGCGCGGCCTGGCCATGCAGGCCCAGCAAGACTGGAAGGGCGCAACGCAGCTGTGGCTGCAACTGCTACCCCTGGCCAAGCAACCGTTGCAACGCGAACAACTGGAGCTGGCCCTGGCCTACACCTACGAACGCAGCGGCCAACTGGCCAAGGTGTTCGCCGCCGACTCGCCGATCGAGTCCGCCCAGGTGCGCGCCATCCTCCTGCGCCACGTGGCCTCGCCCGAGCTACTGCGCCAGCAAGCTCGCCAGGCCGATTCGCTCGAGGAACGCAACACCGCGTACTTCGTCCTGCTGTACAAGAGCCTGACCCGTGGCCGGTACGCCGCCTTCACCGAAGACTTGCACAGCGTCAACCAGGGCCTGGATACGAGCCAGGGCAAGGGCGTCCTGTCCAACGACAACATCGGCAACTACCTGGGCTACATCTACGCCGACGGCCCTTCGCTGCAGGTGTTCAACTGGAATGGCCAGGGCGAGGCGGGCGAGAGCGCCAACTACACATGCCCGGGCATTGCCGAAACCGCAGCGACCTTGCAGAAGAACCCCAAGTCCCCGTCGGGCCTGTTGTGCCTGGCGGAATTCATACGGCTGAACAACTTCGACCAGATGCCCCTGGATACCAAGCCCGAGGCCGATCGGCTGGGCGGCACCCCGGACCAGTTCCCGGGCAGTACCTACTCGCGACTCGACAGCTACCAGCAAGTGATCGACAACCCCAAGGCCAGCCGCGATGAACGGGCCTTCGCCCTGTACCGGGGGATCTACTGCTACGCCTCCTCGGGCAACAATCGTTGTGGCGGCAAGGGTGTCGAGCCGGATGTGCGCAAGGCCTGGTTCCGCCAGCTGAAGACCAAGCTGGGGGACACTCAATGGGCCCAGTCGCTGCGTTACTACTGGTGAGGAACTACCTGGGCTGCTGCCTGCTGCCGCTCTGGCTGTGCTGGGCATTCCCGGCAGCCGCCGCCGTAGACGCGACCGACCACGATGCCTTCTGGCTATGGAGCGGGGTCAGGACTCAACCGGTATTGGCCCAGGCCAAGGTCCTGTACATCCTCCAGGGCCAGGTCAGTCGCTCGCGGCGCCACCCTGGACGTGGCGTCGAGCTGATCGCCCAGGGCCTGCCGGTGTCGCGCCTGAGCCAGGACCAGGTCTGGGTGGTCTATCGCGCCCATACCCTGGCCTGGCCGGAAACGATCTACAGCCAGTTGCTCGGCCAGGTGCAACGCTGGCAAGACAGCGGCACCCAGGTGGTGGGCGTGCAGATCGACTTCGACAGCAGCACCGGCGAACTGGAGCGCTACGGGCACTTCCTGAGCGACCTGCGCCAGCGCCTGCCCTCGCGATACCGCTTGAGCATCACCGGCCTGATGGACTGGAGCAGCAACGGCGACCCGCAAGCCATCAGCCAGCTCAAGGGCGTGGTGGACGAGGTGGTGGTGCAGACTTACCAGGGCCGCTACAGCATTCCCAACTATGCCTCCTATCTGCCGCGCCTGGATCGCATGGGCCTGCCCTACAAGGTCGGCCTGATCCAGGGTGGCGACTGGCAAGAGCCCCAGGCGCTGCGCGACAGCCCCTGGTTCAGGGGATACGTGGTGTTCCTGCAGAATCCATGAGCCAGCAGGCCCCTCGTCGAGAGGCCAATGCCTGGCCTCATGGCCTTTTACCAGTCGTAGGTCAGGCTCGAGACCATGGTGCGCCCCTCACCGTAGTAGCAGTCCCAGTCGCTGGTGCAATTGGCCACGTAGGTCTTGTCGGTGACGTTCTTCACGTTCAGCGCCAGCTTCACGCCCTTCCACTGCAGGGGTGATTTCTCCAGGTCATAGGACAGGCTGGCATCGAACACGGTGTAGGAAGGAATTTGGAACGCCCCTTCGTAATCGGTGCCATAGCTGCTTTTGACGTAGCGCGTCCCCACGCCCGCCCCGAGACCCGCCAGGGGCGTGTCACCGAGCAGGGTGTAGTTGAGCCACAGCGAGGCGGTCAAAGGAGGCATGCCCGCCGGGTGCCGCCCTTCGCGCCCATCATTGTCCTTGGTGTACTTGATGTCGTTGCGTGACGCCGAGGCGGTGATATCCAGCGACTCGCTGAGGCTGGCCTTGGCTTCGAACTCGATGCCCCGGGAGCGAATCGAGCCGGTCTGGACATTGAACCCGGGGTTGGCCAGGTCGACGCTGAGCATGTTCTCCTGGTCCAGCTGATAGACCGACACTTGCACGAAGCTGTCCTGGCCCGGCGGCTGGTACTTGATACCCACCTCGTACTGCTTGCCGTTGGACGGTTCGAACACGCTGTTATGCACATCGGTGCCGCTCAATGGCAGGAAGGATTCCGAGTAGCTGACAAAGGGCGCCAGGCCATTGTCGAACAGGTACACCAACCCGGCACGGCCAGTGAAGGCCTGGTCCCTGGCATTGGTATGGCTACCACCGAGCGGCGCCTTGTTGTCGGTCTCAGCCCAATCCTTGCGACCGCCCAGCACCAGCACCCATTTCTCGTACTTGATCTGGTCCTGCAGGTACAGGCCGGTCTGGATGATGGTGTTGTCCCACTGGTAAGGACGCGCGAAATTCAGCGACTGCCCATAGGTGGGCGTGAAGAGGTCGATGATCGGCGGGTTGAAGTCGTACTTGCCATCGAACTTCGAGTTGGAATGGTAGTAGTCCAGGCCCATCACCAGGGTATGGCGCAAAGGCCCGGTATCGAATTCGGCCTGGGCGATGCTGTCCACGCCGTAGACCTTGTTGTGCTGCTTCCAGTCCACTCCGTAGCGGGTGCTGTAGCGCTGGTCGTCGAGCCCGGTCCTGGGGTTGGTGACGAACCTGTAGCCATGCAGCGGGGCACGATAATGGTCATCCACATCGGCATAGCGAGCGTTCTGCTTGAGGGTCCAGACGTCGTTCAAGCGATGGGAAAATTCATAGCCCAATACATACTGCTGGCGGTCATAGGCATTGACCCCAGGCTCGCCAAGGAACAGGTCGCGATCGATCTTGCCATTGGGGTTGCGAAACACCGTGCCGACGCTCGGCAGGCCCTGGGCCTCGGGTACGTCGTTGTCCTTCTGGAACTGGGCGAACAGCGTCAGCTGGGTATCGTCGTCAGGCCGCCAGGTCAGGCTGGGAGCGATGAACTGGCGCTGCTGCTGGACGTAGTCGATTTCCGCCTGGCTGTCGTTGGCCAGACCGGTCAGGCGATAGAGGAACTGCCCCTGCTCATCCAGCGGGCCGCCCAGGTCCAGGGCGATGCTCTTGTGGTCGTAGCTGCCGGCCTCCAGGACCAACTGATGCAGAGGCGTGGCAGTGGGTCGCTTGCTGACCATGTTGACGATACCGCCTGGCTGGTTCTGCCCGTACAGCACCGAAGCCGGTCCCTTGAGCACCTCGATGCGCTCCAGGGAGTACGGCTCGATCTGCAGGGCGCCGCCGGTACTGCCACCGCCATAGGGCAGGTGCAGGCCGTCCAGGTACATGGGGATAGGAGCGAAGCCCCGGGAGGTGGGTTCGTCGAAGATTTTCACCCGATCGGCGAAACCGCCACCGGTCATGCCTGGCGTGTACAGCAGCGCCTCGGTCACGCTGTGGGCGCCGCGGACCTTGATTTCCTTGGCGCCGACCACGTTGATGGTCTGCGGGATCTCCACCAGTGCCGAATCGGTCTTGCTGCCCGTGGCGCTGCGCTTGGCCACCAGCCCCGGCACCGCGCCCCAGGCATCCTCATCGAATTGGGTAGCGCCTACCCGCGTGGGAGACAGTTGCAGCCCCCCATCCTGGGGCAAAGGTTGCAGGCTCCAGCTGGAACCGCTCTGCACCGCCTGCAAGCCACTCCCGGCCAGCAACGCTTGCAAGCCCTGGGCGACCTCGTAGCGGCCCTGCAGGCCAGCACTGTGCTTGCCGGCGGTCAGGCTCGCATCCACCGACAGGAGGATTCCCGAGGCGCTGGCAAAACTGTTCAGTACCTGGTCGAGACTGCCTGCAGCGATCTGATAATCACGCGCCTGGCTGTGGCTGGCGCTATCGGCCAGGGCCAGGCCTGGCATCACCGGAGCGATGGCCAGCAGGGCGATGAGGGCTCGGCGTCGGGCAGCAGGGCCCGGGGTCAAGATGGATGCGACGGTCTGGTAAGGCATTCCTGAACTCCCCATGAGAATGCGTCTTGATCGGTTTCATGGGGTATCCCGGACAGCTCGAGAATATCGACAACCACCAGCACAACTTTTTTCTTCAGGCGCGCGGCTTGAGGGTCACCCAGTAGCGGGTCACCCTGTGCACCTGCACTGGCAACGATCGCTCCAGGGCTGCGAGCACTTCGTCGCTGTCCGCCAGGGGAAAGACACCTGTGAGCAGCAAGCCGGCCACTTGCTCGTCGCAGCGCAGTATCCCCGGGCGATACCGCGCCAGCTCGGCCACGAACTGCCCCAGCGGTTGGCGCTCGGCCACCAGGCGGCCCTGGCTCCAGCTGCTGGCATTGAGTTGCGCCGGCTGCCTGGCCGAGACCTGGTTGGCGCGGAACCACAGGCGTTCACCGGCATTGAGTTGCAACGCCGGGGCGTGCCTGGGGCTGACACGCAACGCCCCCTCGTACAGGTCGATGCGGGTGCCACCGTCCAGCTCGCGGACGGCAAAGCGCGTGCCCAGGGCCTGGATGTCGCCTGCGGGGGTTTCGACGATCAGCGGCCTCGGGTCGTGGCCGCTGGTCAACAGGATTTCTCCCTGGACCAGGCGGATACGTCTTTCGCTGGCACTGAACAGGACATCGACGGCACTGGCGCTGTTGAGCTCCAGGAGACTGCCATCGTCCAGGGTCAGGTGGCGGATCTCGCCAGTGGCGGTACGTTGTCCAGCGAAGGCCACACGCCAGGGCTGGCTGCCTTGCACCAGGTAACCGCTGCCACCGGCCACCAATAGCAGGCCAAGCACCTTGAGCGCCGCGCGGCGCTGGTGGTCCACGGGCTGGGCCAGCAGCACATGAGAACTATGCTCCGGCACGCTGCCCAGGGTCCGTTGCAATTGCTGCAGGCGCTGCCAGGCCCGGCGATGCTCAGAATCGGCTTGCTGCCAGGCAGCAAAGGCCTCGCGCTGCGCTGCATCGAGCTCGCCGTTCCAATGCAGCATCAGCCACTCACTGGCCTGCTCGACCACCGCAGGATCGATCGGTGCCTGGTCCTTCATTCTTCGTAGAGCACCTGATAACAGGCCTGGATCGCCCGGATCATGTACTTCTGCACCGAGCTGACGGACACCTCCAGGCGCTCGGCGATCTGGGCGTACCCCAGCCCTTCGAACTGCGACATGACAAAGGCCTGGCGGACCTTGTCAGGCATCCGATCGAGCATGGCGTCGATCTGCATCAGGGTTTCAAGAATCAGCGCGCGGCTTTCCAGCGAAGGTGTCTGCGGTTCCGGCAGGTGGGCGATGCTTTCCAGGTAGGCACGCTCGATGCGCATGCGGCGCCATTGATCGATCACCAGGTTGCGCGCGATCTGCGCCAGGTAGCTGCGACCCTCCTGGTGACCTGGAAGACGCCCGGAAAGCAAAAGGCGCAGGAAAGTATCCTGCGCCACGTCGGCTGCATGCTCGCGATCGCCCAGGCGCTTGCGCAACCAACCCTGCAACCAGCCGTGATGATCCTGATACAGGCGATGGACCTGCGCTTTGCCGTCAGTCGTTGCATCCATGAATGGAACCGCGCACATGATTGAGAGCAATTATCATTACACTTTTTGCAACATCCAGGCAAAGCGCGTTTTCACCGGGCCGGGGCAGACGCCTGGAGTGGATACACCGACTCCCAGCCACCGCCCAGTGCCTTGTACAGGCCGACCATGGCCAGGGACACTCCGGCCGAGCTTTCCACCCATTGCTCCTGGGTGGCCAGCAAGGCGCCCTGCACGGTCAGGACGTTGACGAAGTCCACCACCCCCTCGACGTACTGCTGCTGCGCGGTACGCAGGGCAATCTGGTTCTGCCGCACCGCCTCGGCGAGGCTGTCGCGCCGCAGCTGGCTGGCGTTGTAGCGGGTCAGTTGGTCGTCGATCTCATGCCAGGCCCGCAGTACGGTCTGCTGATAGGCCACACCCGCCTCCTGTTGCTGGGCTTCACGCAGCTCAAGCATGCCGCGCAAGCGACCACCGTCGAACAGCGGCAGGCTGAACTGCGGGCCGATGGCGTACTGCCGGGAGTTCCAGGAACCAAAGTCCGCCAGTTGCAAAGCCTGGGAGCCGAAGTTGCCGGACAAGGTGATGCGCGGATAGAAATCCCCCTTGGCCACACCGATGCTGGCCGTTGCCGCATGCAGGCGCGCCTCGGCCTGGCGGATGTCCGGGCGGCGCTCGGCCAACTGCGACGGCAGGCCGATGGCCAGTCGGACCGGCGCTTGCGGTACGGGGGCATCGCTGGCCAGCTCCTTCTGCAAGGCCTGGGGTGGCTCGCCCAGGAGCAGGCTCAGGGCATTGATCAACTGCGCCTGGCGCTGTTGCAACTCCGGCAGGCGGGCTTCGATGGTGGCGACCTGGGCCGCGGCTTCGGCCACATCCAGGTCGGTGGCCACGCCATCGGCCAGGCGCAATTGCGAAAGCTTCAGGCTGTGGCGCGCGACCTCCAGGTTCTGTTCGGTAACGGCCCGGGTGCTCTGCACGCCCCGCAACTGGATATAGTCCTGGGCGGTTTCGGCCAGCACCGACAGCAGCACTGCGCGCCGGTCGTTCTCGGCCACTTCCAGGTTGGCGTCGGCGGCTTCGGTCTCGCGCCGCACCCGGCCCCAGAAATCCAGCTCCCAGGAGGCCGAGAACCCGGCCTCCCAGAGGTTGAAGTCGGCCTTGCCCTGATGCCCGGAAGGGTCGTTGAGGCCCTGGCTACTGTTGCGCTTGCGCCCGTAGCCACCGTTGGCCGAAGTACCGGGGTAGCGCTGGGCGGTGATCACCTGGCGCGCCGCCCGGCTCTGTTGCAGGCGGCTGGTAGCCAACTGCAGGTCGAGGTTATCGGTCAGTACCCGGCGGCTCAGGGCCGACAATTGTGGATCATTGAACGCTTCCCACCAGCGCTCTTGCAGGGCCCCTTCCGCCGCCTGGCTGGCAGCCGCCTGGGCCGGGACGGGCCAGGCCTGGAGCTGGGTGGCCTGGGGGCGCTGGAAGTCCGGGCCGACATTGCACGCGGCCAGCGACAAGAAACTCACCGCCAGCAGCGGCAGGCCTGCACGCCAGGCCAATGACTGCTCTTGTGGGCGACTCATCGCTGGGTCACCTCGCGGGCACTGGTGGCGGAGCTGCGGGTATCGACGCTGGCTTCCACCGACATCCCCACCCGCAGGCGCTCGGCCATGGGCTGGTTGGGCTCCAGGAGGATCTTCACCGGGATGCGCTGCACCACCTTGGTGAAGTTGCCCGTGGCGTTGTCCGGCTTCACTGCGGCGAAGGTCACGCCGGTGGCCGGGGCCAGGCTTTCGACACGGCCATGCAGGGTCTCGCCGCCGAGGCTGTCGACACGCACCTCGACCACCTGCCCGGCGTGCATGGCGGTGAGCTGGGTTTCCTGGAAGTTGGCCACCACATAGGCCTGTTGCAGCGGCACCACGGCGAGGATCTTGCTGCCGGGGGTGACGTAGGCACCGACCCGCACCGCGCGCTCGCCGACCATGCCATCGACTGGCGCGACGATACGGGTGTAGGACAGCTCGTAGCTGGCCATTTCCAGCGCGGCCTGGGCCCGCTTCAGGCCACCTTCGGCGGCATCGCGCTGGGCGGTGAGGATCTCCACCTGCTTGCGTTCCGCCGCCAGGGCCGCGGTGGTCGTCGCCAGCCGGGCACTGGCCTGGTCGATGCGGGTACGTGCTTGCTGGGCGTTCTGCACGGTGCCGGCGCCGACCCCGGCCAGGTGGTTGTAGCGGTTGAGTTCATGCTGGGCGAAATCCATCTCGGCCCGGGCGGCCACCACCGCGGCCTGGGCCTGGGCGATCACCGAACTCTGGCGGTCCAGGGTCGCCCGGGCGTTCTGCAGCTGCGCCTTGGCCACCAGGGTCTCGGCGTCCGCCGCCTGCGCCGCGGCCCGCAGGTCGCGATCATCGATCAGCGCCAGCAGTTGCCCGGCCTTGACCTGCTGGTTATCTTCCACCAGCACCTCCTTGATGAACCCCGCCACGCGGGGCGCCACCAGGGTGTAGTCGGCGGCGATGAAGGCATCGTTGGTGCTCTGTTCGCTGGAGCGGCCGAACAGCCCCGGCGCCACCAGGTAGGCCAGCACGCCGAGGGCCGCTACCGCCGCCACCGCGACGGCGATCTTGTCTTTGCTTGCAATAGTCATGGGAATTCTTCCGTATCGATCAGCGTTCAAACAGGCGCCCGCGGTGGATAGATCCGCGTCGGCAACCAGAAAATCAGCAGGATCAGCGCAGCGGCCACCCCTGCCATGCAGAAATAGAGGTCGGCTGAGGTTAGGACCACCGCCTGCTGGTGCAGGCGCGCGGCCAGGCCGGGCACCCGGTCGTCCACCAGGGGCGAGTTGCCCAGGCTGTCCACCAGCATGGTGGAGTGCAGGTGCAGGCGGTGGGTGGTCAGTACATCCAGCACGCCGGTAGCAATCACTGCCGCCAGGCCTTTCACGGTGTTGAACCAGGACGACGCGAATGGCCCTTCTACCGGCGCGATACTGCCGGTGGAGAGCATCAGCAACGGCAGCACCGCCATCGGCTGGCCGAAGATCTGCAGCAATTGCAGTACGTAGAAATCATCACGGATCCACACCGAAGTCAGGTGCGTCCCCCCCAGGCAGGACAAGGTCAGCATGCCCAGGCCGATCCCCAGCACCCAGCGGCAGTCGACCCAGCGCAGGTTGCACAGGGCCGCCACCAGCGGCAGGGCGATCAGCTGTGGCAGGGCCATCACCAGCATCACCGGCGCCGTCTGCAACGGCCGGTAGCCCTGGACCTGGGCCAGGTAGGAGGACGGAATGATGATCACGGCGGTAAGCACCACCAACACCCCAGCCAGGGTCACCAGGGAGAACGACAGGTTGCGGATACCGAGCATCTGCAGCTTGAAGAAGGGAATCGGCTGCGACCACTCGTTGATCATGAACAGCACCAGCAGGATCAGGCCGCCACCCAGCAGCACGGTGATCAGAGGCGACTCGAACCAGTCCAGGCGGTTGCCCTGCAGGATGCCGATCACCAGCATGCAGATCGCCGGGAAACCCAGCAGCAGGCCACGCCAGTTGAACTGCTTGAAACGCTCCAGGCGCAGCGGGTCCTGGGGCAGGCCATAGGCGACGGCAGCCATGGCCAGCAAGCAGGGTGCCACGATCTGCCAGAACGCCCAGCGCCAGCCTACGTACTCGGTCCAGAACGCCGCCAGGGGCGTGCCCAGGCTCGGGCCGAAAGTGGCGGTCAGGGCGTAGCCGGCCAAGCCATAGAGCTTGATATTCGCCGGCAGGAAACGCAGGGCCACGGTCATCAGCATCGGTGGCAGGGCACCACCGGCCAGGCCTTGCAGGGTGCGCAGCAACAACAGGCTTTCGTAGTTCGGGGCGAAGGGACACAGGATCCCCAGCAGGGTGAACATCGCGATGGCGCACAGGGTGAAGCGTCGCAGGGAGAAGGTCACCGAACACCAGGGGGCGAATGCCATGGCCGCCACCGAGGTAGCGGTGTAGCAGGCCACCAGCCAGGTGCCCTCGTCGTAGCCGATGAACAGCGCACCACGGATATCCGCCAGGGCGATCTTGGTCACCATCTCATTGAGACCGGAGACCAGCACCGCCAGCAACACACCCACCAGGCCGATGACGATCCGCAGCCCGAAGGTTTGCGCAGGCATGGCTGCCGGCTTGCTGGCGGCTTCGACCGAAGCAGGCGCAGCGACAGCGAGGGAACTCATGGACGTACCGCTCCAGTTAAAGAAACACCAGAGCAGTTTAAGAACAGGTGATGCTGACGAAAACTGACTTATTGGAACTTAATAAATGCACCAGACGCAATTATCGATCTCCAGTTACGTCGGTGGCTGGGCTTCCGTCCAGGTTTCCAGGCAGCAAGTACGCACCACCTCACGAAACCATTTGTGTGCCTGGTCCTGGTCATAGCGCGGGTGCCAGGCCTGGGTCAGGATCAAGGTCGGCAGGGAGATGGGCAGCACGAAGGAGCGCAGGCGCAGTCCCAGGCGCCGGACGCTGAACTGGGACTCCTTGGGCACCGGCAGGATCAGGTCCGAGTCCGGCAGCATGAACATCGCGGCATGGAAGCCCGGGGCGATCATCGGCACACGGCGCTTGAGACCCTGTTCGGCCAGCGCCGTGTCGATCGGACCGCGGGCGATACCACGGCGGGACATGCTGATGTGGGGATAGGCGGCAAAGCGTTCGGCGGTGATCTCTTCGGCCAGCAGCGGATGATCTTCGCGTACCAGGCCCACAAAGTTGGTGGTGAACAGGTTCTGCACCTTCACCTCCGGGCTCAGGGGCCGGGTGTTACTGATGCGCAGATCGATCCGCCCTTCGCGCAGGGCTTCATCGTCACCATCGCCCTCGGGGACGAAGCGCAGCTCGCATAACGGCGCCTGGCGCTCCAGGGTGTCGATCAGGCGGCCGCCGTAGACACCGACGAAGAAGTCGTTGGCGCGCACGTTGAAACGCCGCTGCAACGACGACAGGTCGATCCGGTCCGCGGAACGGAACACCATGGCCGCCTGCTCCACCAGGTCACGCACCTGGCCCTGCAACTCCAGGGCCTTGGGGGTGGGCACCAGACCACGCCCCGCGCGCACCAGCACCGGATCGCCGAGGGCGTCGCGAATTCGCGTCAGGGTGCGGCTCATGGCCGCCGGGCTGAGATTCATGCGGCGCGCGGCGCCCACTACGCTGCCCTCATCCAGCAGGACATCGAGGGCTAACAGCAGGTTCATGTCCGGGAGTTGCATAGCAAGCACTCATCACCGATCGATAGTGATCAGGATGCAATGCTAGCAGGGTTGCCCGGGGCAATCGTGAGGGAAATCAACAAGCACGCCCGGCCACACGCGCAAGCAGCGTGTGGCCGGGGTGCAGTGAGTGCGAAGGTGAACGCGACGATCAGCGCTCGTGCAGGGCTTCGGCGCGGGCGCGGATGATGGGTTTGAGCAGGTAGCTGAGGATGCTCTTCTTGCCGGTGATGATGTCCACGGAAGCCACCATCCCGGGGATGATCAGCAGTGGCTTGTCATCGGTGCCCAGGTGGCTACGCTCGGTGCGCAGCTTGATCATGTAGTAGGTGGTCTTCTTGTCTTCGTCGGTGATGGTGTCCGCACCGATCTGTTCCAGGCGGGCCTTGAGGCCGCCGTAGATGGTGTAGTCATAGGCACTGAACTTGACGATCGCCTCCTGCCCCGGGTGCAGGAAGGCGATGTCCTGGGGACGAATCTTGGCTTCGACCAACAGGGTGTCGTCCAGCGGGACGATTTCCACCATGTCGCTGCCCGGCTGGATCACACCGCCGATGGTGTTGACCATCAATTGCTTGACGATGCCGCGCACCGGCGTGGTGACCAGGGTCCGGCTGACGCGGTCTTCCAGGGCCTTGCCAGTGGCACTGGCCTTGTTCAGTTCGGTACGGGCCTCATTGAGCTGGGTCAGGGCCTCGCTGCGGAATTTGCCGCGGGTTTCATCGATCTTGCGTTGCACTTCCTTGATGGCCGACTCGGCGCGGGGAATCGCCAGCGTCGTGGCATCCAGCTGGCCGCGGGTCTCGACCTCGGCACGCTTGAGCCGCAGCACTTCCACCGGCGATACCGCCCCTTGGGCCACCAGCGGCTCGGACATGTTGATTTCCTGGCGTTGCAAGCCCAGTTGCTGGCGGTACTGCGCCTGCTTGGAATTGAACTCGCGCAGTTCCTGCTGCTTCTGGATCAGTTGCTCCTGCAGGCCACCGATCTCGTCGTGCAACTGCTGGCGGCGGCTTTCATACAGCGATCGCTCGCTGGCGGCCTGGCCGGGCGCATCGCGCAGCGCATCCTCGGAAAAGCTCAACGGCCGCTCTTCAACTTCGGCACTCAAGCGCTCGACTCGCAGCAGCATGGACAGGCGCACGGTCTCGGTCTCGCCGACATTGGACTGGAAGCGCGTGTCGTCCAGTCGGATCAGCGGCGCACCGGCCTCCACCACCTGGCCTTCCTTGACGTACAGCTCGGCAACGATCCCACCTTCCAGGTTCTGGATCTTCTGCACCTTGGACGATGGAATGGCCTTGCCCTCGCCCTTGGTCACCTCATCGATCACGGCGAAGTTGGCCCATAGCACCATGAACAGGAAGAACGCGATGATGCCCCAGATGGTCAGGCGGATAACCCGCGGCGCATCTTCGATCAGGGCCTTGTTGACCTCCGGCAGCGGTTGCCCCTGGAGGGAATCGGTACCTTTGAAATAACGGCGGATCGAGTCCTTGAATCCCGACTTAAGCAACACTGATCTGCCCCTTCTTCAACGCTTCCATGACCACAGCTTTCGGGCCATCGGCCAGGATCTGCCCACGATCCACCACCAGCAGCCGGTCGACCAGCGACAACAGCGACGCCCGGTGGGTGACCAGGACCACGGTCTTGCTCTGCACGACGGCTTCCAGGCGCTTCTTCAGGCGCTCCTCGCCAGTGTTGTCCATGGCGCTGGTGGGTTCGTCGAGCAGCAGGATCTGCGGATTGAGCAACAAGGCGCGGGCCAGGGCGACGTTCTGGCGCTGGCCGCCGGACAGGTTCTGCCCGCGCTCGCCGACCTGCAGTTCGTAGCCTTGCGGGTGCAGCCGGGCGAATTCATGGACCCCCGCCAGTTCGGCGGCTTGCAGCACCAGCTCGTCCTCGACGTAGCGGGCACCTGAGGTCAGGTTGTCACGCAGGGTACCGGCCAGCAATTGGATGTCCTGGGGCACATAGCCGATGTTGTGGCGCAGCTCGCTGACGTCGATCTGGCGGATATCCACGCCGTCTACCAGCAGGGCCCCCGAGTCCGGCTGGTAGAGCCCCACCAGCAACTTGGCCAGGGAACTCTTGCCCGAACCGCTGCGCCCGATGATGCCGACCTTTTCGCCCGGCTTGATCACCAGGTTGATGTTCTTCAGCGCGGGGTTCTGCTGGCCCGGGTAGGTGAAGCTCAACTGCCGGCACTCGATGGCGCCCTGCAGCACGCTGCGGCTCAACGGGCGCTCGTCGAAATTGCGCTCCTGGGGCAGCTCCATCATCTGGTCTACCGAAGTCATGGTGACGCGAGCCTGCTGGTAGCGGGTCAGCAGGCCGGACAATGAGGCGAGCGGGCTCAGAGCCCGGCCGCTGAGCATGTAGCAGGCGATCAGGCCACCCATGCTGAGGTTGCCGTCGATGATCTGGTACACGCCGAAGATGATCATCACCACCCCGGCCAACTGCTGGATCAGCAGGGTGATGTTCATCGCCAGGCTGGACAGCATCTTCACTCGCAGCTCGAGGCGGCTGAGGGTGCCGATGGTCTGTTCCCACTGGTACTGGCGCTCGCTCTCGGCGTTGTTGACCTTGACCGCATCCAGCCCGGCCAGGGTCTCGATCAGGCTCGACTGGCGCTCGGCGCCCAGGGCCATGGTCTTCTCCATGGTCGCCACCAGCGGTTTCTGCAGGGCGTAGCCGATCCCCAGGGCGAGCGGGAACGCCAGCACCGGGATCCACACCAGGTGTCCGCCAAGGATGGCGATCACCAGGAAGATCAGCAGGGTGAACGGCAGGTCGATGAGGCTGGTGAGGGTCAGCGAAGCGAGGAAGTCCCGCAGGCTCTGGAACTCATGGATGTTCTGGGCAAAGCTGCCGACCCGAGGCGGGCGGTACTTCATGGCCATGCCGACGATGCGTTCGAACAGCGTGGCGGAGATGATCAGGTCGGTCTTTTTCCCGGCAAGGTCCAGGCACAGGCTGCGCAGGCCCTTGAGGATCAGGTCGAAGACGTAGGCGCCGATGATGCCAATGGATAGCACCCACAGGGTCGAGGTGGCCTGGTTGGGGACGACCCGGTCGTAGACGTTCATCACGAACAGCGGCGCGGCCATGGCGATGATGTTGATCAACAGGCTCGCGGCAATGGCATCGGCATACAGCCAGCGCGAGCGCTTGAGGGTATCGCGAAACCAGGAGCGGGCCCGGGGAATCAGCGAGCCGTGGTTGACGTCGAACTTGTGCTGGGGCTGGGCGAAGAACACCTGCCCGCTGTAGTCGTCGGCCAACAGTTGCCGGCTGACACAGACTTCGCCGCCGTCGCTCTCGCTGAGCAGCAGTCGTGCCTGGTCATCCCCCTGCCAGCCCAACAGTACGGCGCTACGCCCATCCTTGAGCAACAGCAAGGCAGGCATGGCGATCGCCGGGATCTGTTCGAGCTGGCGCCGCAGGACGCGGCCCTGAAGCCCCGCCCGGGCCGCTGCGCGAGGCAGCAGCGCGGCACTCAGGCGCTGGGATGGCAATGGCAGACCGGTGGTCAGCATCGCCGCGCTGGCAGGCTTCTGGTGAAGGAAGCAGAGGGTCAGCAAACCATCCAATAAAGGGTCGTCATGCATGCCGCGTGGATCATTATTGAGTTGCACTCGACTGACTTCTGATTCCACGCTCGACACTCTATGACTGGCTATTGGATGAAATTAGCTCAATTCATCCCAGGCAGCTGGACCTTGGGCTTCACGTCGTTCTGTACGACGGAGGCCATCGGAGCGACCACTCCCTGGCTCTTGAGCAACTCGCCCATGGTCGCCTTGATTCGATACTGAGTAAATAACTGAATGTTCTTGATCTCCGCCAAGCGACGGGAAGCGGTGAACAATTCGTTTTCACTGTCGAGCAGGTCCAGCAGGGTACGCTCGCCCAGGCTGAACTGTTTCTGGTAGGCAGTGCGCACGGCAGTACTGCGGTCGACATATTCCTGGGCGATCGGTACCTGGGAATTGGCGTTGTTCATGGCGTTCCAGGCCAGGCCCAGTTCTTCGTTCAGCACTCGCAGGGCGTTGTTGCGGATGTCCAGGGCCTGGTTCGATTGGTAGGCCTTGGACTCCAGGTCGGCCTTGTTGCTGCCGCCGGCGAACAGGTTGAAGCGCATGCGCAACATGGCCTGCCACTCGTTGTTATGACCGTTCTGGCCATCCAGGTCGTTATCGGCGGTACGCCCAAGCTCCGCATCGAAGCGTGGGTAGAAGGCCGACTTGGCTGCTTCGTACTGTTTCTCGGCAGCCACGATATCGGACTCGGCGGAGCGCAGGATCGGGCTGTTCTCCAGCATCTGGCGCCGGGCTTCATCGAGATTGGCCGGCATCATCGCCATGAAGCTGGCTGGGCGCTCCAACTGGTCCGGCAGTTGCCCGACGGCGCTGAGGTAGTTGGTCTGGGAGTCGGCCAGGTTGGTCTGCTCGGTGATCAGGTTGTTACGGGCCTGTGCCAGGCGCGCCTCAGCCTGATCGAGGTCGGCACCACTGCCTACGCCACGCTGGGTGCGCAACTTGATCTGGTCGTAGATGCGCTCGTGATTGCGCAGGTTGTCTTCGGCCAGTTGCACGAATTGACGACGGGTCAGCACATCCAGGTACACCTGGGCCACGGTCAGGCCGGTGCGTTCGGAGGTACCCAACAGGGAATACGCCCGGGAGTTAACGGTGGCTTGTTGACGCCCAACCTCACTGGAGGTTGCAAAACCGTCAAAAACCATCTGTTGGAGACGTAAACTTGACTCTCCGCGAGTCATGGTCTCCCAGTGATTGCTACCGCTTCCCGCACGAGTCGTGGGGTTATCGGTGCCTTCACGGCCATAACCGGCCAACATGTCGACTCGTGGCAAGTAGCCACCTTTCGCCGCCTTCAGTTGATAGTCAGCAGCCAGACGGCTGTTCACACCGGCTTGGATTTCCGGGTGCACATCCAGTGCTTTCTGCATGGCTTCAGGAAGTGTTTGAGCCTGCACGAAGCTGGCTGCAAGAGCGAAGGGCAAGGCCTTGAACAGGTGAAAACGCATGGTAAGAAGTTCCCTCGGACAGCATGTCCAGTATCACGTCAGAATGTGGCACCACATCGAATGACTACAACCACAACGACCGTCCGTCGGAAAGTTCAAACTAAGAACTGGTTCACATACTTCAAGTCAGGTTACCGCGTGAATATCAATGTGACATTAATTCAGCGATTGTTTAGGATGGCACCCATAAGGTCAATAGTTTGGCATAAAGTTAATCTCGAAGAAATATAGCCAAATTTTTGACAAAGCATTCTGTCAATTAGCCGTTCCCCCATTACATAGCAATGTACGTCCAGACTGAGTTGCGGCCAGCGCCCAAGCCGGTACATGGAAGTCGACTGAGCGGTACACCGGAGAGTCCCCAATGAGCAGTGTTGTTGCCATCGTCAAAAGCATTGTCGGTCAAGTTTTCGTGGTATCCCCGGAAGGGATCCGACGCATACTCATCGAAGGCGATCGCCTGTTCGTGGGTGATCAGGTGGACACCGGCACGGCCGGGGCCGTCAGCCTGGAACTGACCGATGGACGCACACTCGACCTGGGCCGCGACACCCAATGGAGCGGTGCCGCACCCGACTCCGGTAGCGACCTGGCCCAAGCCGCTGCCCAGGCCGCGCCTTCGGTTGCCGAGCTGCAGCAAGCCATCGCTGCCGGCGTCGACCCGACCACCGACCTGGAAGCCACTGCCGCCGGCCCGACCGCAACAGGCCCTGGAGGCGCCGCGGGTGGCGGTCACAGCTTCGTCCAGCTGGAAGAAACCGCTGGCCGGGTCGACCCCACCATCGGCTTCCCAACTGCCGGCCTGGGGCGCACCACTTCGGCCCTGGACAATACATTCGGCGGCCAGGACAACAATGGCCTGACCAACAACGGCAACGGCAGCGATAGCCTGCGGCCGTCCACCCTCACCCTGAGTGCGACCCCAAGCATTACCGAGGCAGGCGGCACGCTGGTGTACACCGCCACCCTGACCCAGGCGCCACTGACCGACCTGACCGTGACCCTGTCCAATGGCGCGGTAATCGTGATCAACGCCGGCCAGCTGACGGGCACCGTGCAGGTGCCCATGGCGCCGCAGGACAACGTCTATATCGATCCGGGCCAGATCAGCGTCAACGTAACCGGCACCACGGGCGGCAGCGGCCTGATCGTCACCGTCGACCCGAACCCGGCGGTGACCCAGATCACCGATACCATCGACACCACCACTGTCACCCTGACCGCCGATAGCAGCGTCAGCGAAGGCGGGCAGATCACCTACACCGCCACCCTGACCAACCCGGCACAGACACCGGTGACCATCACCTTGTCCAACGGTTCGGTGATCACCATCGAGGCGGGCAAGTCCAGCGGCTCGGTAGACGTAGCGGCACCAGCCAACGACGTCTACAAGAATGGCAGTACGGTAGAAGTCGGTATCACCAAGGCCGACGGCGGCAACTTCGAAAACCTGGTCGCCAACCCGGGCAAGGCGGTAACCACCGTTACCGATACCATCGACGATACCGGCTTGAGCCTGACCGCTACCGGTACCGTGGCCGAAGGCGGCACCATCGTTTATACCGCGACCCTGACCAACCCGGCGGGCACGCCCCTGACCGTGACCCTGTCCAACGGCGCGGTGATCACCATTGCCGCCGGTGCCAGCACCGGCAGCATCAGCGTACCGGCACCCGCCGATGACGTTTACAAGGATGCGGGCAAGGTCGAGGTGAGCATCACCAAGACCGAGGGTGGCAACTTCGAGAACCTGGTGCCGAACACCACGCCGGCCGTCACGGACGTCACCGACACCATCGACACCTCCACCATCAGCCTGACCGCGACCCCAAGCGTCGCCGAGGGCGGTACCGTGGTGTATACCGCATCGGTCACCGCCCCCGTCACCGGGTCGCCTGTCGTGGTGACCCTGTCCAACGGCCAGACCATCACCATTGCGGTCGGCGAGTCTTCCGGCTCGGTCAACTTCACCGCGCCTAACGATGCCCTGGCCGGCGGCAGCTCCCTGAGCACCAGCATTACCAAGGCTGAAGGTGGCAACTACGAAAAACTCGAGGTCAATGGCAACCCTGCACAAACCACGGTTACCGATACCATCGATGATACTGGCCTGACCCTGTCCGCCACCGGCTCCGTGGCAGAAGGTGGCCAGATCAGCTACACCGCTACCCTGACCAACCCGGCGGGTACTCCCGTTACCGTGACTCTGTCCAACGGCGCCGTCATCACCATCGAAGCAGGCAAAACCTCCGGCACCGTGACCGTTCCGGCTCCGGCTGACGACGTTTATAAAGATGCCGGTAAGGTTGAAGTCACCATTACCAAGACCGAAGGCGGCAACTTCGAAAACCTGGTGACCAACCCAGCACCTGCCGTTACTGATGTGACTGACACCATCGATGACTCGACCGTGTCATTGAAGGCCACGCCTTCGGCAGCCGAAGGTGGGCAGATCACTTACACCGTGACCGTCACCGCTCCAGTGACTGGCTCACCTGTGGTCGTCACCCTGGCCAATGGCGAGAAGATCACCATTCCAGTCGGCGAAACCACCGCCTCGATCAACGTCACTGCACCGAACGATGCGTTGGTCGGCCACAGCTCCGTCACCAACTCCATCACCGATGTGAGCGGCGGCAACTACGAGAACCTCGTAGCGGACAAAACTCCCGTCAACACCAATGTCACTGATACCGTCGACGATACCGGCCTGAGTCTCAGCGCTACTGGCACCGTAGCTGAAGGTGGCCAGATCACTTACACCGCGACACTGACTAATGCTGCGGGCACCCCGGTGACTGTGACTCTGTCCAACGGCGCCGTGATCACCATCGAAGCCGGTAAAACCACCGGTACCGTGACCGTTCCAGCTCCGGCTGACGACGTTTATAAAGATGCCGGCAAGGTTGAAGTCACCATTACCAAGACCGAAGGCGGCAACTTCGAAAACCTGGTGACCAACCCAGCGCCAGCCGTTACTAACGTCACTGACACCATCGATGACTCGACCGTGTCCTTGAAGGCCACGCCTTCGGCAGCCGAAGGCGGGCAGATCACCTACACCGTGACCGTCACCGCTCCAGTGACGGGTTCGCCTGTGGTCGTCACCCTGGCCAATGGCGAGAAGATCACCATCCCAGTCGGCGAAACCACCGCCTCGATCAACGTCACCGCACCGAACGATGCCCTGGTAGGCCACAGCTCCGTCACCAACTCCATCACCGATGTGAGTGGCGGTAATTACGAGAACCTCGTAGCGGACAAAACTCCCGTCAACACCAATGTCACTGATACCGTCGACGATACCGGCCTGAGTCTCAGCGCTACTGGCACCGTAGCTGAAGGTGGCCAGATCACTTACACCGCGACACTGACTAATGCTGCGGGCACCCCGGTCACCGTGACTCTGTCCAACGGCGCCGTGATCACCATCGAAGCCGGTAAAACCACCGGTACCGTGACCGTTCCAGCTCCGGCTGACGACGTTTATAAAGATGCCGGCAAGGTTGAAGTCACCATTACCAAGACCGAAGGCGGTAACTTCGAGAACCTGGTGACCAACCCAGCACCTGCCGTTACTGATGTGACTGACACCATCGATGATTCGACCGTGTCGCTCAAAGCGACTCCGTCGGCAGCCGAAGGTGGACAGATCACCTACACCGTGACTGTCACTGCCCCTGTGACAGGCTCTCCAGTCGTGGTGACCTTGGCCAACGGTGAAAAAATCACCATCCCGGTTGGTGAAACCACTGCTTCGATCAACACCACCGCACCAAACGATGCCCTGGTTGGCCACACTTCGGTGACCAACTCCATTACCGATGTGAGTGGCGGTAACTACGAGAACCTCGTAGCGGACAAAACTCCCGTCAACACCAATGTCACCGACACCGTTGATGACACCGGCTTGACCCTGTCCGCCACGGGCACCGTGGCAGAAGGCGGTTCCATTGTTTACACCGCCACCCTGACCAATGCCGCTGGTACGCCAGTGACTGTGACCTTGAGTAATGGTGCAGTCATCACCATCGAAGCAGGCAAAACCTCCGGCACCGTGACCGTCCCTGCTCCGGCTGACGATGTCTACAAAGATGCCGGTAAGGTTGAAGCCACCATCACCAAGGCTGAAGGCGGCAATTTCGAAAACCTGGTGACCAACCCAGCACCTGCCGTTACTAACGTCACTGACACCATCGATGACTCGACTGTGTCGCTCAAAGCAACCCCATCGGCGGCTGAAGGCGGGCAGATCACCTATACCGTGACCGTCACCGCTCCAGTGACTGGCTCGCCGGTTGTAGTGACCCTGGCTAATGGCGAGAAGATCACCATCCCGGTTGGTGAAACCACCGCCTCGATCAACGTCACCGCACCGAACGATGCGTTGGTCGGCCACAGCTCCGTCACCAATTCGATCACTGATGTGAGCGGTGGCAATTACGAAAACCTCGTAGCCGATAAAACGCCGGTCAACACCAATGTCACCGACACCGTTGATGACACCGGCTTGAGCTTGTCCGCTACCGGCACCGTGGCTGAGGGTGGCCAAATCACCTACACCGCGACCTTGACCAACGCCGCTGGTACGCCAGTGACTGTGACCTTGAGTAATGGTGCAGTCATCACCATCGAAGCAGGCAAAACCACCGGTACCGTTACGGTTCCAGCGCCAGCAGACGACGTCTACAAAGATGCCGGTAAAGTTGAAGCGACTATCACCAAGGCTGAAGGCGGTAACTTCGAGAACTTGGTGACTAACCCTGCACCAGCCGTTACTAACGTCACCGACACCATCGACGACTCGACTGTGTCGCTCAAAGCAACCCCATCGGCGGCTGAAGGCGGGCAGATCACCTACACCGTGACCGTCACCGCTCCAGTGACTGGCTCACCGGTTGTAGTGACCCTGGCCAATGGCGAGAAGATCACCATCCCAGTCGGCGAAACCACTGCCTCGATCAACGTCACCGCACCGAACGATGCCCTGGTAGGCCACAGCTCCGTCACCAACTCCATCACTGATGTGAGCGGTGGCAACTACGAGAACCTCGTAGCCGATAAGACTCCGGTTAACACCAACGTCACCGACACCGTCGATGACACTGGCCTGAGCCTCAGCGCTACTGGCACCGTGGCTGAGGGTGGCCAGATCACCTACACCGCTACCCTGACCAACGCCGCCGGTAGCCCGGTCACCGTAACGCTGTCCAACGGTGCTGTAATCACCATCGAAGCGGGCAAGACTACCGGTACTGTCACTGTTCCTGCGCCTGCCGATGATGTGTACAAGGATGCCGGCAAGGTCGAAGCGACCATCACCAAAGCCGAAGGTGGCAACTTCGAAAATCTGGTAACCAATCCAGCGCCAGCTGTCACCAACGTCACTGACACCATCGACGACTCCACCGTGTCGCTCAAAGCAACCCCATCGGCGGCTGAAGGCGGGCAGATCACCTATACCGTGACCGTCACCGCTCCAGTGACTGGCTCGCCGGTTGTAGTGACCCTGGCTAATGGCGAGAAGATCACGATCCCAGTCGGCGAAACCACTGCTTCGATCAACATTACTGCTCCAAACGATGCCCTGGTTGGCCACACTTCGGTGACCAATTCCATTACCGATGTGAGTGGCGGTAACTACGAGAACCTCGTAGCGGACAAAACTCCCGTCAACACCAATGTCACCGACACCGTTGACGATACCGGCCTGAGCCTCAGCGCTACTGGTACTGTGGCTGAAGGTGGTTCCATTGTTTATACCGCCACCCTGACCAACGCTGCCGGTACTCCGGTCACCGTGACCCTGTCTAACGGCGCAGTCATCACCATCGAAGCCGGTAAAACCACCGGTACCGTTACGGTTCCAGCGCCAGCAGACGACGTCTACAAAGATGCCGGTAAAGTTGAAGCGACTATCACCAAGGCTGAAGGCGGTAACTTCGAGAACTTGGTGACTAACCCTGCACCAGCCGTTACTGATGTGACTGACACCATCGACGACTCGACTGTGTCGCTCAAAGCAACCCCATCGGCAGCTGAAGGCGGGCAGATCACCTACACCGTGACCGTCACCGCTCCAGTGACTGGCTCGCCGGTTGTAGTGACCCTGGCTAATGGCGAGAAGATCACCATCCCGGTTGGTGAAACTACTGCTTCGATCAACATCACCGCACCGAACGATGCGTTGGTCGGCCACAGCTCCGTCACCAACTCCATCACCGATGTGAGCGGTGGCAACTACGAGAACCTCGTAGCTGATAAGACACCAGTCAATACCAATGTGACCGATACCGTCGATGACACTGGCCTGAGCCTCTCCGCCACTGGAACTGTGGCAGAAGGCGGTTCCATTGTTTACACCGCCACCCTGACCAACGCTGCCGGCACCCCGGTCACCGTGACGCTGTCAAACGGCGCCGTAATCACCATCGAAGCCGGTAAAACCTCTGGCACCGTGACCGTTCCAGCTCCGGCTGACGATGTCTACAAAGATGCCGGCAAAGTCGAAGCGACCATCACCAAGGCTGAAGGCGGCAATTTCGAAAACCTGGTGACCAACCCAGCGCCTGCCGTTACTGATGTGACTGACACCATCGACGACTCCACCGTGTCGTTGAAAGCAACCCCTTCGGCAGCCGAAGGTGGGCAGATCACCTATACCGTGACTGTCACAGCCCCTGTGACTGGCTCGCCTGTGGTCGTCACTCTGGCCAACGGTGAAAAAATCACCATCCCGGTTGGTGAAACCACTGCTTCGATCAACATCACCGCACCGAACGATGCCCTGGTTGGCCACAGCTCCGTCACCAACTCCATCACTGATGTGAGCGGCGGCAACTACGAGAACCTTGTAGCCGACAAGACACCAGTCAATACCAACGTCACCGACACCGTCGATGACACTGGCCTGAGCTTGAGTGCTACTGGAACTGTGGCTGAAGGTGGCTCCATTGTTTACACCGCCACCCTGACCAACGCTGCCGGTACTCCGGTCACCGTGACTCTGTCCAACGGCGCCGTGATCACCATCGAAGCCGGTAAAACCTCCGGCACCGTTACGGTTCCAGCGCCAGCAGACGACGTTTATAAAGACGCCGGCAAGGTTGAAGCCACCATTACCAAGGCTGAAGGCGGTAACTTCGAAAATCTGGTAACCAATCCAGCGCCAGCTGTCACCAACGTCACTGACACCATCGACGACTCCACCGTGTCGCTCAAAGCAACCCCATCGGCGGCTGAAGGCGGGCAGATCACCTATACCGTGACCGTCACCGCTCCAGTGACTGGCTCGCCGGTTGTAGTGACCCTGGCTAATGGCGAGAAGATCACGATCCCAGTCGGCGAAACCACCGCCTCGATCAACATCACCGCACCAAACGATGCACTGGTCGGCCACAGCTCCGTCACCAACTCCATTACCGATGTGAGCGGCGGCAACTACGAGAACCTCGTAGCGGACAAAACTCCCGTCAACACCAATGTGACCGATACCGTCGACGATACAGGCCTGAGCCTCAGCGCTACTGGTACCGTGGCTGAGGGTGGTCAGATCATCTACACCGCGACCTTGACCAACGCTGCGGGTACTCCGGTCACCGTGACCCTGTCTAACGGCGCAGTCATCAGCATTGAGGCGGGTAAAACCTCCGGTACTGTCACTGTTCCGGCTCCAGCAGACGACGTCTACAAAGACGCCGGTAAGGTTGAAGCGACCATCACCAAGGCTGAAGGTGGCAACTTCGAGAACCTGGTGACCAACCCGGCACCAGCGGTCACCAACGTCACCGACACCATCGATGACTCGACTGTGTCGCTCAAAGCAACTCCGTCGGCGGCTGAAGGCGGCCAGATCACCTACACCGTGACCGTCACCGCTCCAGTGACGGGTTCGCCTGTGGTCGTCACCCTGGCCAATGGCGAGAAGATCACCATCCCAGTCGGCGAAACCACTGCTTCGATCAACATCACCGCACCAAACGATGCCCTGGTTGGCCACACTTCGGTGACCAACTCCATTACCGATGTAAGTGGCGGTAACTACGAGAACCTGGTCGCCGATAAGACTCCGGTTAACACCAACGTCACCGACACTGTCGATGACACTGGCCTAAGCCTCAGCGCTACTGGCACCGTGGCTGAGGGTGGCCAGATCACCTACACCGCTACCCTGACCAACGCCGCCGGTACCCCGGTCACCGTGACTCTGTCCAATGGCGCGGTGATCACCATCGAAGCCGGTAAAACCACCGGTACCGTCACCGTCCCAGCTCCGGCTGACGACGTTTATAAAGACGCCGGTAAGGTTGAAGCCACCATCACCAAGGCTGAAGGCGGTAACTTCGAGAACCTGGTGACTAACCCTGCGCCAGCGGTCACCAACGTCACCGATACCATCGACGACTCGACTGTGTCGTTGAAAGCAACCCCATCGGCAGCCGAAGGCGGACAGATCACCTATACCGTGACTGTCACCGCTCCAGTGACTGGCTCACCGGTTGTAGTCACCCTGGCCAATGGCGAGAAGATCACCATCCCGGTCGGTGAAACCACCGCCTCGATCAACGTCACTGCTCCAAACGATGCACTGGTTGGTCACTCCTCCGTCACCAACTCCATCACCGATGTGAGCGGTGGCAACTACGAGAACCTCGTAGCGGACAAAACTCCAGTCAACACCAATGTCACCGATACCGTTGATGACACTGGTTTGAGCCTGTCTGCCACGGGCACCGTGGCTGAAGGTGGCCAGATCACCTACACCGCGACCTTGACCAACGCTGCTGGTACTCCGGTGACCGTGACCCTGAGCAACGGCGCCGTAATCACCATCGAAGCGGGCAAGACTACCGGTACTGTCACTGTTCCTGCGCCTGCCGATGATGTGTACAAGGATGCCGGCAAGGTCGAAGCGACCATCACCAAGGCTGAAGGCGGCAATTTCGAAAACCTGGTGACCAACCCAGCGCCTGCCGTTACTGATGTGACTGACACCATCGATGACTCGACCGTGTCCTTGAAGGCCACGCCTTCGGCAGCCGAAGGCGGGCAGATCACCTACACCGTGACTGTCACTGCCCCAGTCACCGGCTCGCCTGTGGTCGTTACCCTGGCCAACGGTGAAAAAATCACCATTCCGGTTGGTGAAACCACTGCTTCGATCAACGTCACTGCTCCAAACGACGTACTGGTTGGCCACTCCGCCGTGACCAACTCCATCACCAACGTCAGCGGCGGTAACTACGAAAACCTGGTCGCTGATAAAACACCGGTCAGCACCACCGTGACCGACACCATCGACACCACCAACCTGTCGCTGACGGCCACACCGTCCGTGGCCGAAGGTGGCCAGATCACCTACACCGCCACCCTGAGCAACGCTGCCGGCACTCCCGTCACCGTGACTCTGAGCAACGGTGCCGTGATCACGATCGGTGCCGGCAAGACCACAGGTACCGTGACCGTCGCCGCCCCTGCGGACGATGTGTACAAGGATGCGGGCAAGGTCGAAGCCACCATCACCAAGGCTGAAGGTGGCAACTTCGAGAAGCTGGTACCGAGCACGACGCCAGCCGTGACCGATGTCACCGATACCATCGACGACTCGACCGTATCGTTGAAGGCGACCCCATCGGCGGCTGAAGGCGGCCAGATCACCTACACCGCCACCGTCACCGCTCCAGTGACTGGCTCGCCTGTGGTCGTCACCCTGGCTAACGGTGAAAAAATCACCATTCCAGTCGGCGAAACCACTGCCTCGATCAACACCACCGCTCCAAACGACGTACTGGTTGGCCACTCCGCCGTGACCAACTCCATCACCAACGTCAGCGGCGGTAACTACGAAAACCTGGTCGCGGATAAAACACCGGTCAGCACCACCGTGACCGACACCATCGACACCACCAACCTGTCGCTGACGGCCACACCGTCCGTGGCCGAAGGTGGCCAGATCACCTACACCGCCACCCTGAGCAACGCTGCCGGTACTCCGGTGACCGTGACCCTGAGCAACGGCGCAGTGATCACTATCGGTGCCGGCAAGACCACCGGCACTGTCACCGTTCCGGCTCCGGCTGACGACGTCTATAAAGATGCCGGCAAGGTCGAAGCGACCATCACCAAAGCCGAAGGCGGCAACTTCGAGAAGCTGGTCCCAAGCACCACGCCAGCCGTGACCGATGTCACCGATACCATCGATACCTCCACCGTGACCCTCAAGGCCACGTCTTCGGCGGCCGAAGGCGGAACCATCACCTACACCGCCACCGTGACCGCGCCGGTCACCGGTTCGCCGGTGACCGTCACCCTGGCCAATGGCGAGAAGATCACCATCCCGGTTGGCGAAAGCACTGGCTCGGTGAGTATCACGGCCCCGAACGATGCCCTGATCGGCCATAGCTCCGTGACCAACTCGATCACCGACGTCAGCGGCGGTAACTACGAGAAACTCGTAGGGGACAAGACTCCGGTCAATACCACCGTGACCGATACCGTCGACACCACGACCCTCAGCCTCAGCGCTACCGGCACCGTGGCCGAGGGCGGCTCGATCGTCTACACCGCCACCTTGAGCAACGCCGCCGGCACGCCGGTGACCGTGACCCTGAACAACGGCGCCGTCATCACCATCGCCGCGGGCAAGACCACCGGCACCGTGACCGTCGCCGCGCCAGCCGATGACGTGTACATCGACGCCGGCAAGGTCAACGCCAGCATCAGCGGCGCTACCGGTGGCAACTTCGAGAAGCTGGTCACCGATACCACTCCGGCCGTGACCAACGTCACCGATACCATCGACACCACGTCTGTCAGCATCACCGGCAGCGCTTCGGTCGTCGAGGGCCAGACGGCCACCTACACCGTGAGCCTGACGCACCCGGCGCAGACCGAAGTCACCCTGAAGATCAGCTACAGCGGTACGGCCACAGACGGTTCGGACTTCACGGGCGTCTACACCGTGAAGATCCCGGCCGGCGCCAGCAGTGCCACCTTCAACGTGGCGACCATCGACGACAAGATCACCGAAAGCACGGAAAACTTCGTGGTCAAGATCGACTCGGCCAGCGGTGGCAACTTCGAGAAACTGGTGGTCAGCGACACCAATGGCAGTGTGAACACCTCGATCATCGACAACGACGCACCGCCGGTCATCGACCTGGATGCCAACAACTCCAGCGGCGCCACCGGTGCCGACTACAAGGTCACCTTCACCGAGGGTACTGCCGGTCCTGGCGTGTCGATTGCCGATACCGACCTGAGCATCACCGACCCGGACAGCACCATGCTCACCGGCGCCACTATCGTGCTGACCAACCGTCAGCCTGGCGACTCGCTGAACCTGGGCAATAGCGTCAACGGCATCAGCATCAACGCCAACAGCAAGGATGGTTCGATCACGCTGACCCTGTCGGGCAAGGCGACCCTGGCCGACTACATGCAGCAGATCAAGAACATCACCTTCACCAACAACAGTGAAGACCCGAGCACCACGCCACGGGTCATCACCGTGACCGTGACCGACGGCGACCACTACTCCAACGTCGCCACCACCACCGTCAACGTGGTGGCGGTCAACGATGCCCCTGTGGCCACCGGCGGTGCCGTGACCGGTACCGAGGACACGCCTCTGGCCCTGAGCTGGAGCAACTTCGGCGTCAGCGACGTCGACAGCCCGGCATCGAGCCTGGGGGTGAAGATCACCCAGCTGCCTGGCGAGGGCAAGTTGCAGTACCTGGACGGTGCGACCTGGAAGGATGTGGCCAACAACCAGACCTTCAGCAAAGCCGATATCGACGCTGGCAAGCTGCGCTTCATGCCTGACGCCAACGCTTCCGGTATCGATGGCTACGGCGGCACCGGCGTGGGTAACAAGCAGGCGGACTACGCGCAGATCAAGTTCCAGCCAACCGATGGCCAGGCCCTGGGCAACACCGGCACGGTCAAGGTCGACATCGCACCAGTGGCGGATGCGCCGAGCCTGGGTGTGGATAACAACAATGTGAACTCCATCGGTCTGCTCAAAGAGACCTGGAGCAGCCTCAATGGCCTGGGAACCAACGGCAACGGCATTACCGGCGACGCGCTCAAGGCGGTGTTCGACAACTCCGGCAAACCGACCAGCAGCACGACGGTGACCAATGCCCAGTCCGATGCCAACGTCACAGGCGGCAGCGGTTCGAAAACGTCCGGCCTGATCTACCTGGAGGCCGGCAAGACCTACAGCTTCAGCGGTACCGGCGACGACAGCCTGCTGATCACCATTGGCGGCAAGAACGTGGCGACCGCTGTCTGGGGCTCGGGTGGCGGTATCAGCGGCTCGTTCACCCCGACCACCAGCGGCTACTACACCCTGGACATCTACCATGCCAACCAGAGCGGCCCGGGGAGCTATGACGTCAACCTGTCGGTCAATGGCGGTGCACCAGTCGACCTGAGCAACACCAATATCCCGATGTACCCTAACGAAACCGCGCTGAACAATGCCGGCGTCACCCTTTCCGAGCTGCACGGCAGCAACGGCGAGGGCTACTACGATGGCTACAAGCTCAATGAAGGCGCCGAAGGTGGCACCGTCAAGCTGGTGAAGATCAGCACCGCACTGACCGATACCGACGGCTCGGAAACCCTGAGCGTGAAGATCGGCGGCATCCCGGCCGGCTCGGTACTCAGCGATGGCGCCGGACACACCTTCACCGCCACGGCAACCAACGGCGAGGCCAACGTCACCGGCTGGAACCTGGGCAGCCTGACGGTCACTCCGCCGCCTTACTACAACGGCACGTTCAACCTCAACGTGACCTCGACCTCCACCGAGTCCCTGGGCGGTTCTGCCAGCACTTCGGCGCAGATCCCGGTCAAGGTCTACCCGGCCGTCTACAACACCGTAGTCGGCACCTCCGGCGACGATACCGTCAACGGTACCGACGGCAACGATATCGTGGTCGCCGACATCGGCGGCCTGACCGTGGTCCCGGGCACCAACTACAACATCGCCTTCATGGTGGACACCTCGGGCAGCATGAGCAGCTCGTCCATCAACGCGGCCAAGGATTCCCTGACCTCGGTGTTCAACACCCTGAAGAACAGCATTGGCGGCGCCGGTTCGGGCACGGTGAACATCTTCCTCGCGGACTTCAGCTCTCAGGTCAACAAGGCAGTATCGGTGAACCTCAACGACCCGAACGCCCTGAACCAGCTCAAGGCCGTACTGGACTCGATGAGGTCCGACGGCGGTACCAACTATGAAGACGTGTTCAAGACCACGGCCAACTTCTTCCAGAGCAACCAGGCCACCAGCAACACCAATGCCAAGAACCTGACGTACTTCATCACCGACGGTAAGCCGACCTTCTACCAGGCTGGCGAGCAGACCAACCCGACGCTCTACAGTGGCGGTCCGAGGCTCGATGACTTGATCAACGTCAATAACTACAAGCTGGGCGACACGATCAATACCACCTACCTGGACAACACCCACGCCTACAGCGTGAGCAGCAACGGTACGCTGACCCTGCAGACCTACAACAGTTGGAGCGGCTACTGGAACGCCTCGACCCTGGGCACCCTGCACGCCCAGGGCGACGGCACCTACGAGTTGTCGTACCGTGCTGGTTCAGGTGGCAGCACCGACTGGAACACCACCAACAACTCCAATTCCGGCTTCGCGTTGTTGAGCAAGCTGTCGGAAGTGGAGGCCATCGGCCTGAACAACGGGGTCAGCCTCAATGACCTCAAGCCATACGACACCGATGGCAAGCCGCAGACCAACATCGATCCGAAGGACCTGGCCAACTCGATCATCGGCCATACCGAGGCCACCATGCCGGGGTCGGACACCATCAATGGCGGCAATGGCAACGACATCCTGTTCGGCGACCTGGTGAGCTTCAACGGCGTGGCCGGCGAGGGTTACCAGGCCATGCAGGCCTATGTGGCCAAGCAGACCGGCGTCGATGTCAGCAAGGTCAGCGCCAGCAACGTGCACCAGTACATCACCGAGCACTACACCGAGTTCGATGTGTCTGGCAGCCACGATGGCAACGACACGCTGCTGGGTGGTGCCGGCAATGACATTCTCTTCGGCCAGGGTGGCAACGATCTCCTGGACGGCGGCAAGGGCAATGACATCCTGCTGGGCGGTACCGGTAACGACACCTTGATCGGCGGCCAGGGCAACGACATCCTGATCGGCGGTTCGGGAGCCGATACCTTCGTCTGGAAGGCCGGCGATATCGGTAACGACGTGATCAAGGACTTCAAGGCCAGCGAAGGGGACCGTATCGACCTGCGGGACCTGCTGCAGGGCGAAAGCGCCAGTACCATCGACAACTTCCTCAAGATCACCACCGTGGACGGGGTCTCGACCCTGCAGGTCAGCTCCGAAGGCAAGCTCAATGCCGCCGGCGGCCTGGCCAATGCCGACGTGACGATCAAGCTGGAAGGCAACAACTGGTCCAATACCAGCATCAATTCGTTGATTGCCGGTAGCGACCCGACCATCAAGATCGATCACAACAACAGCTGATCGGCGCCCGGCAGCCACCCCTTGCGGGAGGCTGCCGGGTTTCGCTGCACAGCACGCGTCGTGACGATTGCCTCGGCACACCGCATACTCGCGCCATGGGAGCCACGCCGGCCTGTGCTGTCGACGGCCGACGCTGAAAAAAATGCCTGAGGGATATGCCATGTTCTACGTGCAACGCGATGCACAGGGCCAACTGGTTCGCGTGGAGGCTGCGGCGTTTGCCGAAGCCACCGAGACGCTGCCCGCCGATCACCATGAGATCCAGACCTGGTACGCCAACGAGGCAGTGGAAATCAGCCTCAAGCAGCTCAAGCACAGTGACCTGGAAATGGTTCGGGTGCTGGACGACCTGATTCAGGTTCTGACCAGCAAGGGCGTGATCCGCATTACCGATCTGCCGGAGGCGGCCCAGGCCAAGCTGCTGGACCGTAGTAACGCCCGTGAGACATTGGGCGGCTTGAGCCGGTTGATCAATGACGATGAAACCGGACTGATCTGACCTCCCATGGCCGGTATGCCGGCCATGGGGCGATCAGTTTTCAACGCCAGGGAGCGGGTTCGCCGAACAGCTGCCCCTGTACCCCGAACAATCCCATCTCACGAATCACCTGCAACTCGCCCTGGGTCTCGACCCGCTCGGCGATGAGTGGCAGGTCGATACTGTGGGCGGCGCGCTGGATGGCTTCGATAAACAGGCGCTTGTCACTTTCCTGGTCGATGGCACGGATGTAACTGCCGTCGATCTTCAGATAGGCCAGGCCAAGGCGCGCCAGGTTGCCGATCATGCTGAAGCGACCACCGAAGCGCTGCAGGCTGAGGGAGAAGCCCAAGCTGCGCAACTGGCGGGTCAGCTGTTCCAGGCGCGCCTGGTCCGGCAGTTGTTCTTCACCGATCTCCAGGGTCAGGCGCGATCCAAGGTCCGAATGCTGGCGCAACAGCTCGAACACCCGGTTCATGGTCTGCGGGTCACCCAGGGTTGCGGCCGACAGGTTCAACGCCAGCGACTCGGAGTGTCCAGCCAAGTGCCCAAGCACCTGTTCGAGCATCAGCAGGTCCAGGCGCGAGGTCCAGCCAAAGCGCTCCAGCCAGGGTAGGAAGCGCCCTGCAGGAATGGTCTGCCCCTGCTCATCCAACAGCCGCGACAGCACCTTGTTGTGCAGCACCACCGACGTATCCTGCGCCGCCACTACAGGCTGGAAATACAGCTGGAAGCGTCGTTGCGACAGGGCCTGGTCCAGCAACCGGTGCCAGGCGTGGTGGTCGTCCCCCACCTGGGCACTGGCGTGCTGGTCCAGGCAGGCCCAGCTGGCATCCCCCTGGGCTTCGGCCTGGGCCAGGGCCTGGTCACCCAGGCTGAGCACGGCTTGTGGCGAGTCGCCATGGGCAAAGGCCGCCAAGCCGATCGATGCGACCGAAGCCACATCGGTGGCCCCGGTGGCGTGCAGGTTGCCCAGGGCACTGTCCAGGTTCTGGGCCAGCTGGATGGCTTCCTCACGCACCAGCCCGGGAGCCAGGACTGCGAACTCGCCACCACGGACCCGGGTCACCAGGTTATGGGTCTCAGGATACTTGTCGCATTCACGCAGCAGCTGCTCGCCCACTGCCTGTAACAGCTGGTCGGTACGCTGGCCACCAAGACGCTGGTTCAGGCCTGCCAGGTCCTTGACCCGCAATAGCAGCAGGTAGCCGGAGCTGGCCTGCTCCGGATTGCTGACCCGCGCGTTGAGCTGCATCTCGAAATACCGCCGGTTGGCCAACCCGGTCAGGCTGTCCTGGTAGGACTCGGCACGCAGCTTTTCGCTGCGCTCGGCCTGCTCCTGGAACAGTGCCTTGAGCTTCTCCACCATCTGGTTCATGGCCTGCACGACCCGGCGTAATTCGGGAGTACGTGGCAATTCGGGCAGGCTGAGGAACTCGCGGCGCGCGATGGCATGGGACTGCTTGACCATGTAGTCCAGCGGCTTGAGCTGGCGGCGCAGCAACAGCGCGCCGAGCACCGCACTCACCGCGCCACAGATCAGCAGCCAGCCCAGGCTGCCCAGGGCGCTCTGCCAGAGCTTGGCCACGGCGAACATCGGATGACTGATGACCTCGACCCGCGCCGCCTGCTCCCAGCCACGGCTGACAAGGGCGTCGCCGCCAGCTGGCTCCAGGCCGATGAGGTTGACGAACCACTGCGGCACGTTGCTCACCTCAGGGACCCCACTACGCTCGACGATGGTCTTGTCGGTGGCCAGGTCGACCACACGAATGCTGGCGTAGTAGCCGCTGTCGAAGATCGAGCTGACCATCAGCTCGACCATCGCCGGGTCATCGATGCTCGGGGTCAGCGACAAGGCCAATGCGGTGGCGGCGTCCTGGGCATGGGAGCGCAGTTGATTGACGTACTGGGTACGCGAACTTTCCAGGCTGACCATGAAGCTGCCGCTGAAGGCCACGACCAGGAACACGCAGATTGCGATCAGCAGTTGTTTGAACAAAGACATCTGAGCTCGTGCTCCTAGTTAGTCGTTTCGACCGGAAATCCTTCGGCCTGCATTTTTTTCAACACATCCTGCCAGCGGGACAGGCGCTTGGTATCACTGACGCGTTTGTTGCCCTTGGCGCCTGGAAGCCAGAGCCCTTCGGCATTGAAGGAGTAGACCGGCAACAGGTCGGTACGCTCGCTGGCTGGACGAATCGCGTCTTCCAGGCTGTCGAGCACCAGGGGCATGGCATCCGGGGTGGAATAGTAGGTCAGGACCATGTGTGCACGATTCTGGCGCAACGCCTTGACGTAGGTAATGCGCAATTTGTCGCTGGAAACACCGAGGTGGCGGAGGCTGAAATACTTGGCGATGGCGTAGTCCTCGCAATCGCCCGCGCCCTTCCACAGGGCTTCGATCGGTGTTTCCCAGTAATCCACCTGGTGCCATAGGTCGATGTCTTCTACGTAGCGCATGTTCTTGTTGAAGAACAGGTTGACCACCTTGAGCTGCTCACGCTCCTGAACCTGCTTCTGGGTGGCCAGGAGACGCTGCCAGGCATCGATACGTTGCTGGCCTTCGCCCAGGGGGCCGTAAAGCGCGGTGGCTCGTCGGCTGATCAGGGAGAAGTCCCAATCGGCCTGCAAGGTGCCCAGCAGCACACCGGCCAGCAGCAGTGCCGCGCCAAGCCAGCGCAAGGTCCGAAAGAGAGCTAAACGTACCGCCAATGGGATGAGTCCATGGGAGCTGTCGTAAATCGGCTGATGGTGAAGGCTGGCCCGACAAAAAACAATGGCACCTTACAATCACTGCCCGGCAAAATGACGGCCTGCACCGAACGCTCAGAGCATAGTTCCAAGCACCAGGCGTCGTGAAAATCTGTTCCTGGGCTGCGTGCATTCATCGCCTGCAACCAGTATTTTGAATACCCCTGGCAGATTGGGACCTTGTGGACCAACCTGCCGTGCCAACGCCGGGAGAGGATCTGCCGGCCCCCTTGCTTAAGGAAGAGCTGTGTACACCGATAACCAACATTGGACGCTGGTCGTCAATTCCGGGCAAGCCACGGGGATCCGCCTGATCTGCTTTCCACACTCAGGAGCGGCGGCAGAGCCACTGCGAATATGGTCCACCGGCCTTGCCGACCATATCGAGTTGGTGGTGATCAACCTGCCGGGACATGGCCCACGCCGCACCGAGCCCCCCTGCGATGACTGGCAGTACCTGATGGAGTCGATATCCACGGCCCTCGGATCGTGGCTGGCAGAACCCCACGCACTGTTCGGCCATGGCCTGGGAGCTTCTCTGGCGTACGAGACCGCCAAGTATGCCCAGGAACGATTCCCCCAGCAGACACGCCATCTATTCGTCTCTGGCTGCCGCAGCCCTGATACTCCTCCACCTCACCCTCTGCTGCATACCTTGCCTCCCGAGACTTTCCGGGAGGCGGTCCTGACACTGGGCGCCAGTTCCCAGGAGATGCCTCGCGGGAAACATGAGTTGCTGGAATACGAGCGCTTGCTACGCAGCGACCTGAAGCTTTTCGAGACCTGGCACGACACGGCCAGCGGCTCTCTCAAGATGCCCCTGACAGCCTTCTACGGCAGCGAGGACCCCTTGGCGACCGCCAGCCATATGCTCGCGTGGCGTGCCTTCACCAGCAGGGAGTTCGAGTTGATCGAGATTGCCGGCAGCCATTTTTTCATCAAGTCCCAACGCCAACGTTTGCTGCAAGTGATCAACACTCACCTGGGGCTGCTGGGAGAGCATCTGGCCTGATGCCCGGGCATGAAAAAGCCCGCCCTGCCATCAGGCAGGAGCGGGCTTTTGAGGTGACTCTGGATCGCCTCAGATCTTGAAGCTGTCGACCAACTGCTTCAAGCGACTGGCCTGCTGGGACAGCGCATCGCAGTCCTTCAGGGTTTCGTTGAGGTTGGCAACACCCTGCTGGTTCAGCAGGTTGATCTGGTTGATGTCGATGTTGAGGGCTTCCACCACCGCAGTCTGCTCCTCGGTTGCAGCAGCCACCGACTGGTTCATCCCATCGATCTCGCCAATGCGCTGGGTCACGCTGATCAGGCGAGCACCGGCCTGGTTGGCCACTTCGACGCTCTCTTCGCTGGACGCCTGGCTGGCGTTCATGGTCGACACCGCTTCGCGGGAGCCGATCTGCAGCGAGGTGATCATCTTGTGGATCTCTTCCGCCGACTCCTGGGTACGGTGGGCCAGGTTGCGCACCTCATCGGCCACCACGGCGAAACCACGACCTGCTTCACCAGCACGGGCCGCCTCGATGGCAGCGTTGAGCGCCAGGAGGTTGGTCTGCTGGGAGATGCCCTTGATCACATCGAGGATGTGCCCGATGTTGTCGGTGCTGGCATTCAGGGTCTCGATCTGGGTGCAGGAGAGGCTGATCTTCTGCGACAGCTCGGTCATCGCCTGGATGGTCTGCTCGACCACCTGGCGCCCATCGTCGGCCTGATCGCTGGCGCCGCTGGCGTGCTCGGAGGCGTCGGCAGCGTTACGGGCGATTTCCTGGGTGGCGGCACCCAGTTCGTTGATTGCCGCCGCTACGCTGTTGGTACGGGCGCTCTGCTCGTCGGAGCCGATGATCGAGGCGTTGGACGAGGTCATCACGCGCTGGGACAGATCGTGGACTTGGCGAGTGGCCGAGGATACTTCGGAAATCGAGGCGTGGATGCGCTCCACGAATTGGTTGAACGAGCTACCCAGTTCGCCGAACTCGTCCTTGCTCGCCACCACCAGGCGGCGGGTCAGGTCGCCCTCGCCCTGGGCAATATCCTGCATCGCACGGCCCATGGTTACCAACGGACGCATCAGGACCTGGATCAACAAGGTCAGCAGTACGGCAATCACGGCTACGGCGATGAACATCGCGATCAGTGCCGAGGTACGGAACTGGCTCAGCGGGGCATAGGCCTTGTCCTTGTCGATGGACAGGCCGATGTACCACTCGGCGTTCGGCAGGCCGGTTACCGGGGTAAAGGAGAGGATACGTTCCTGCTTGTTCAGGACCACTTCCTGGTTGCCGTTCTCGATCCGCACATGGGCGCCAGGGTAGATATCCTTGAGGTTCTTCATCACCTGGTCTTTGTCCGGGCTGACGATCACCTGGCCATCGGCGCTGACCAGGAAAGCGTGGCCGAGGCCGCCGAAATCCACCGAGTTGATGATTTTCACCAGGGTTTCCAGGCTCAGGTCGCCACCCACCACGCCCAGTAGCTCGCCCTGCTTCTTCACCGGCATGGCGATAGTCACTACCAGGCCACCGACAGCCGCCATGTAGGGCGGGGTCAGCATGGTCTTATCGGCAGCTACGGCCTGCTTGTACCAAGGACGCTGGCGAGGGTCGTAGCCGTCGGGCATCTTCGCGTCAGGGCGCTGGGTGAAGATACCGTTGGCTTGGCCAACGTAGGTGAACTGGAAGTTCGAGGTGAATGCCGGTTGGTCGACCAGGCCTGGGAAGTCGGCGTTCTGACCCTGGTGAGCAACGTTCTGCGCCAGGTTCTCGAGCACCAGGATACGCCCGCTCATCCAGTTCTGGACGCTACTGGATGTGAGTTCGCCAGCCTGTTTGATGGAGGATTCAAGGTTCTGTCGGATGGTGTTTCGCTGCAGGTAGTCGTTGTACAAAGTGAACAACGCAAAAGCCAGAACCACTACGCCGGAGGCGGCCAAAAGGATTTTATGGCTGAACTTGAGATTCATTTCATGGGACTTCTTATGCCGAAAGTGGGGATGCGTCCGGAATGCAACATTCCATTTAACAACGCAGGCGACATTCTCTGATCGCTCTGCTCTGGTGCACGCATTTCTCATCACTCTGTCGGCAAGAACTCCCGAACCCTTAGAGATTTATCTGAATTACTCAGCGGAATCGCCAAAATCCCGCTGAACGGCATTCCAGAGCAGTTGCGAGGTATTTTTCAGGAGCAGGCAGTGGCCGCTAAGCGGCTTTGAGGGCGCATGCTGATGGGTGATTTTTCCAGCGCAAAAACAAAACCCCAATTGCTTTCGCAATTGGGGTTTCGGAATTCAATCTTGACGATGACCTACTCTCACATGGGGAAACCCCACACTACCATCGGCGATGCATCGTTTCACTGCTGAGTTCGGGATGGGATCAGGTGGTTCCAATGCTCTATGGTCGTCAAGAAATTCTGTGGCCGATCCGTTGGACCTTGAGTCAAACGTGCCAGCAAAATCAGTGCTTCTACAAATAGACAAAACCCCAACTGCTTTCGCAATTGGGGTTTCGGAATTTAATCTTGACGATGACCTACTCTCACATGGGGAAACCCCACACTACCATCGGCGATGCATCGTTTCACTGCTGAGTTCGGGATGGGATCAGGTGGTTCCAATGCTCTATGGTCGTCAAGAAATTCTGTAGCTGAGCCGTTGTTTGGGCAACGTTCCAGCGAATGGGTATGTAATAGGTTTGTGTGCTGCAAACTTTCGGTTCGTGCGTCTTCACACACCGCAACTCGCTCTTAAGCAAATTGCTTGGGTGTTATATGGTCAAGCCTCACGGGCAATTAGTATTGGTTAGCTCAACGCCTCACAGCGCTTACACACCCAACCTATCAACGTCGTAGTCTTCGACGGCCCTTTAGGGGATTCAAGATCCCAGTGAGATCTCATCTTGAGGCAAGTTTCCCGCTTAGATGCTTTCAGCGGTTATCTTTTCCGAACATAGCTACCCGGCAATGCCACTGGCGTGACAACCGGAACACCAGAGGTTCGTCCACTCCGGTCCTCTCGTACTAGGAGCAGCCCCTCTCAAATCTCAAACGTCCACGGCAGATAGGGACCGAACTGTCTCACGACGTTCTAAACCCAGCTCGCGTACCACTTTAAATGGCGAACAGCCATACCCTTGGGACCGGCTTCAGCCCCAGGATGTGATGAGCCGACATCGAGGTGCCAAACACCGCCGTCGATATGAACTCTTGGGCGGTATCAGCCTGTTATCCCCGGAGTACCTTTTATCCGTTGAGCGATGGCCCTTCCATACAGAACCACCGGATCACTAAGACCTACTTTCGTACCTGCTCGACGTGTTTGTCTCGCAGTCAAGCGCGCTTTTGCCTTTATACTCTACGACCGATTTCCGACCGGTCTGAGCGCACCTTCGTACTCCTCCGTTACTCTTTAGGAGGAGACCGCCCCAGTCAAACTACCCACCATACACTGTCCTCGATCCGGATAACGGACCTGAGTTAGAACCTCAAAGTTGCCAGGGTGGTATTTCAAGGATGGCTCCACGCAGACTGGCGTCCACGCTTCAAAGCCTCCCACCTATCCTACACAAGCAAATTCAAAGTCCAGTGCAAAGCTATAGTAAAGGTTCACGGGGTCTTTCCGTCTAGCCGCGGATACACTGCATCTTCACAGCGATTTCAATTTCACTGAGTCTCGGGTGGAGACAGCGCCGCCATCGTTACGCCATTCGTGCAGGTCGGAACTTACCCGACAAGGAATTTCGCTACCTTAGGACCGTTATAGTTACGGCCGCCGTTTACCGGGGCTTCGATCAAGAGCTTCGCTTGCGCTAACCCCATCAATTAACCTTCCGGCACCGGGCAGGCGTCACACCCTATACGTCCACTTTCGTGTTTGCAGAGTGCTGTGTTTTTAATAAACAGTCGCAGCGGCCTGGTATCTTCGACCGGCATGGGCTTACGGAGCAAGTCCTTCACCCTCACCGGCGCACCTTCTCCCGAAGTTACGGTGCCATTTTGCCTAGTTCCTTCACCCGAGTTCTCTCAAGCGCCTTGGTATTCTCTACCCAACCACCTGTGTCGGTTTGGGGTACGGTTCCTAGTTATCTGAAGCTTAGAAGCTTTTCTTGGAAGCATGGCATCAACCACTTCGTCACCTAAAAGGTAACTCGTCATCAGCTCTCGGCCTTAAGATCCCGGATTTACCTAAGATCTCAGCCTACCACCTTAAACTTGGACAACCAACGCCAAGCTGGCCTAGCCTTCTCCGTCCCTCCATCGCAATAACTAGAAGTACAGGAATATTAACCTGTTTTCCATCGACTACGCTTTTCAGCCTCGCCTTAGGGACCGACTAACCCTGCGTCGATTAACGTTGCGCAGGAAACCTTGGTCTTTCGGCGTGCGAGTTTTTCACTCGCATTGTCGTTACTCATGTCAGCATTCGCACTTCTGATACCTCCAGCAAGCTTCTCAACTCACCTTCACAGGCTTACAGAACGCTCCTCTACCGCATCACTTACGTGATACCCGTAGCTTCGGTGTATGGTTTGAGCCCCGTTACATCTTCCGCGCAGGCCGACTCGACTAGTGAGCTATTACGCTTTCTTTAAAGGGTGGCTGCTTCTAAGCCAACCTCCTAGCTGTCTAAGCCTTCCCACATCGTTTCCCACTTAACCATAACTTTGGGACCTTAGCTGACGGTCTGGGTTGTTTCCCTTTTCACGACGGACGTTAGCACCCGCCGTGTGTCTCCCATGCTCGGCACTTGTAGGTATTCGGAGTTTGCATCGGTTTGGTAAGTCGGGATGACCCCCTAGCCGAAACAGTGCTCTACCCCCTACAGTGATACATGAGGCGCTACCTAAATAGCTTTCGAGGAGAACCAGCTATCTCCGAGCTTGATTAGCCTTTCACTCCGATCCACAGGTCATCCGCTAACTTTTCAACGGTAGTCGGTTCGGTCCTCCAGTCAGTGTTACCTAACCTTCAACCTGCCCATGGATAGATCGCCCGGTTTCGGGTCTATACCCAGCGACTAAACGCCCTATTAAGACTCGCTTTCGCTACGCCTCCCCTATTCGGTTAAGCTTGCCACTGAATATAAGTCGCTGACCCATTATACAAAAGGTACGCAGTCACAGAACAAAGTCTGCTCCCACTGCTTGTACGCATACGGTTTCAGGATCTATTTCACTCCCCTCTCCGGGGTTCTTTTCGCCTTTCCCTCACGGTACTAGTTCACTATCGGTCAGTCAGTAGTATTTAGCCTTGGAGGATGGTCCCCCCATATTCAGACAAGGTTTCTCGTGCCCCGTCCTACTCGATTTCACTTCTAAGATCCTTTCGCGTACAGGGCTATCACCCACTATGGCCGCACTTTCCAGAGCGTTCCGCTAAAATCAAAGAAGCTTAAGGGCTAGTCCCCGTTCGCTCGCCACTACTAAGGGAATCTCGGTTGATTTCTTTTCCTCAGGGTACTTAGATGTTTCAGTTCCCCTGGTTCGCCTCTTACACCTATGTATTCAGTGTAAGATAACCATCTTATGATGGCTGGGTTCCCCCATTCAGAGATCTCCGGATCAAAGTCTGTTTGCCGACTCCCCGAAGCTTATCGCAGGCTACCACGTCTTTCATCGCCTCTGACTGCCAAGGCATCCACCGTATGCGCTTCTTCACTTGACCATATAACCCCAAGCAATCTGGTTATACTGTGAAGACGACATTCGCCGAAAGTTTGCAATTATTCACAAACTTTACCTTAGCCTGATCCACTACCAGTGAAAGTAGTGTTCAGTCTATCTTTCTATCACATACCCAAATTTTTAAAGAACGATCTAATCAAAAGACTAGAAATCAACATTCGATTTGAATGCTCATTTCTAAGCTTTCAGAAGCAGTTTATGGTGGAGCCAAGCGGGATCGAACCGCTGACCTCCTGCGTGCAAGGCAGGCGCTCTCCCAGCTGAGCTATGGCCCCATAACAAAATTGGTGGGTCTGGGCAGATTCGAACTGCCGACCTCACCCTTATCAGGGGTGCGCTCTAACCAACTGAGCTACAGACCCAATTTCGAGCTTGTAACTGTTAGCTTGGAGCTATCAGCTTGGAGCTTAAAGCTGCTTCTATCGTCTTCTTCAATGAATCAAGCAATTCGTGTGGGAGCTTATGAAGCAGCTGATGTCGTCGATTAAGGAGGTGATCCAGCCGCAGGTTCCCCTACGGCTACCTTGTTACGACTTCACCCCAGTCATGAATCACACCGTGGTAACCGTCCTCCCGAAGGTTAGACTAGCTACTTCTGGTGCAACCCACTCCCATGGTGTGACGGGCGGTGTGTACAAGGCCCGGGAACGTATTCACCGCGACATTCTGATTCGCGATTACTAGCGATTCCGACTTCACGCAGTCGAGTTGCAGACTGCGATCCGGACTACGATCGGTTTTGTGGGATTAGCTCCACCTCGCGGCTTGGCAACCCTCTGTACCGACCATTGTAGCACGTGTGTAGCCCAGGCCGTAAGGGCCATGATGACTTGACGTCATCCCCACCTTCCTCCGGTTTGTCACCGGCAGTCTCCTTAGAGTGCCCACCATAACGTGCTGGTAACTAAGGACAAGGGTTGCGCTCGTTACGGGACTTAACCCAACATCTCACGACACGAGCTGACGACAGCCATGCAGCACCTGTGTCAGAGTTCCCGAAGGCACCAATCCATCTCTGGAAAGTTCTCTGCATGTCAAGGCCTGGTAAGGTTCTTCGCGTTGCTTCGAATTAAACCACATGCTCCACCGCTTGTGCGGGCCCCCGTCAATTCATTTGAGTTTTAACCTTGCGGCCGTACTCCCCAGGCGGTCAACTTAATGCGTTAGCTGCGCCACTAAAGTCTCAAGGACCCCAACGGCTAGTTGACATCGTTTACGGCGTGGACTACCAGGGTATCTAATCCTGTTTGCTCCCCACGCTTTCGCACCTCAGTGTCAGTATCAGTCCAGGTGGTCGCCTTCGCCACTGGTGTTCCTTCCTATATCTACGCATTTCACCGCTACACAGGAAATTCCACCACCCTCTACCATACTCTAGCTTGCCAGTTTTGGATGCAGTTCCCAGGTTGAGCCCGGGGCTTTCACATCCAACTTAACAAACCACCTACGCGCGCTTTACGCCCAGTAATTCCGATTAACGCTTGCACCCTCTGTATTACCGCGGCTGCTGGCACAGAGTTAGCCGGTGCTTATTCTGTCGGTAACGTCAAAACAGCAAGATATTAGCTTACTGCCCTTCCTCCCAACTTAAAGTGCTTTACAATCCGAAGACCTTCTTCACACACGCGGCATGGCTGGATCAGGCTTTCGCCCATTGTCCAATATTCCCCACTGCTGCCTCCCGTAGGAGTCTGGACCGTGTCTCAGTTCCAGTGTGACTGATCATCCTCTCAGACCAGTTACGGATCGTAGCCTTGGTGAGCCATTACCTCACCAACTAGCTAATCCGACCTAGGCTCATCTGATAGCGCAAGGCCCGAAGGTCCCCTGCTTTCTCCCGTAGGACGTATGCGGTATTAGCGCTCCTTTCGAAACGTTATCCCCCACTACCAGGCAGATTCCTAGGCATTACTCACCCGTCCGCCGCTGAATCCATGAGCAAGCTCACTTCATCCGCTCGACTTGCATGTGTTAGGCCTGCCGCCAGCGTTCAATCTGAGCCATGATCAAACTCTTCAGTTCAATACTGCTTGGGTTTTTAAGAAACCCTAAACTTGGCTCAGCAATCTCAAATGACTATTTGATTTCTCGAATGGTCACTTGTGATGCTGATAATCTTTTTGACTATCAGTCTAACTACACAAGCACCCACACGAATTGCTTGATTCAGTTGTTAAAGAGCGGTTGGTTAAGATCTTTCGTCTCAACCGAGGCGCGCATTCTACAGCAGCCTCATTTGCTGTCAAGTGATTTTTTTAAGAAGTTTTCAAAGTTTCCTTTGTAACTTCAACCACTTGCGCTTTCGATCTCTCGTTAGCGGGAGGCGAATTCTACAGCGTTACACGCTGCTGTCAACACCTCTTTTTAACCGCTTTCGATCGAGAGGATCGAAACGCTAACAAGGCCACTTTCGCTGCCTTATCAGCTCCTTTCGGGCTTCGATGAACTGAAGCGTGACCGCTGTCGAAATCTTGGTAACTCGTTGAATCTCAAGGAGTTTTCCGTTTCGACTGCGCCGGAAGTGGGGCGAATTATAGAGACATTAAACTCGCCGTCAACACTTATTTTCAGTTTTCCATAAATAACGCCCAGAACGCCTTAAAAGGCTGTCCCGGGCAGCGTTACATGGAACGCAAAGCGCCTCTCTCTATATATAAGAAGGAAACCCCTACAACACTCCCGACCGCTTCAAGCTATCCACGGCCTCGGCCTGCATACCCAGCACGCGCTGCAGAACCTGCTGCGTATGCTCGCCCAGCAGAGGAGGGGCCTGACGATATTCCACCGGCGTCTCGGAGAGACGAATAGGGCTGGCCACCTGGGGTACCATCCCCGCCAAGGCATGCGGCAACTCCACGGCCAGGCCACGGGACACCACCTGCGGATCGGCAAACACCTGGGACAGGTCGTTGATCGGCCCACACGGCACCCCTGCCTGCTCCAGCTGGCTGACCCACTGCGCCGTAGTCTTGAACACCGTCGCCTGGCGAATCAGCGGAATCAGCACCGCACGATTGGCCACCCGTAGCTTGTTGGTGACGAACCGAGGGTCATCCGCCCACTGCGGCTGGCCCGCCACTTCGGCAAACTTGCGAAACTGCCCATCATTACCCACGGTAAGAATGAAGTCGCCATCCGCCGTCGGAAAATCCTGGTAGGGCACTATATTAGGATGGGCATTACCCAGGCGCTTGGGCGCGACCCCCGTCGTCAGGTAATTCATCGCCTGGTTCGCCAGGCAGACCACCTGGACATCCAGCAGTGCCATGTCGATATGCTGCCCGCTGCCGCCCTGGTCCCGGTGAGCCAGGGCCGCCAGGATCGCCACCGTCGAATAGAGCCCGGTCAGGATGTCGGTCAAGGCCACACCAACCTTCACCGGCCCGGCACCTTCATCACCCTCGGGGCGACCGGTCAGGCTCATCAGCCCACCCAGCCCCTGGATCATGAAGTCATAGCCCGCCCTCTTGGCATAAGGCCCCGTCTGGCCGAACCCGGTGATCGAGCAATAGATCAGGCGCGGATTGAGCGTCTTGAGCGACTCATAGTCCAGGCCATAGGCCGCCAGGCCGCCGACCTTGAAGTTCTCGATGACAATGTCCGACTTGGCCGCCAGCTCGCGCACCAGTTGCTGGCCTTCCGGACGGGTGAAGTCGATGGTCACCGATTGCTTGTTACGGTTGGCCGACAGGTAATAGGCAGCCTCCGTAGTGTTCTCGCCATAAGCGTCCTTAAGGAAGGGCGGCCCCCAGGCGCGGGTATCGTCACCATTGCCCGGGCGCTCGACCTTGATGACCTCGGCCCCCAGGTCCGCCAGGATCTGGCCGGACCATGGCCCGGCCAGGACCCGCGATAAATCCAGTACCCGTAGATGCGATAACGCGCCCATGGCCGCTCTCCTATTAATAGAACGCCTGGATACCGGTTTGTGCACGCCCCAGGATCAGCGCATGCACGTCATGGGTGCCTTCATAGGTGTTGACCACCTCCAGGTTCACCAGGTGACGGGCGATGCCGAACTCGTCGGAGATACCGTTGCCGCCCAGCATGTCGCGGGCCATGCGGGCAATATCCAGGGACTTGCCGCAGGAGTTGCGCTTCATGATCGAAGTGATTTCCACCGCCGCGGTGCCTTCATCCTTCATCCGGCCCAGGCGCAAGCAGCCTTGCAAGGCGAGAGTGATCTCGGTCTGCATGTCCGCCAGCTTCTTCTGGATCAGCTGGGTCGCCGCCAAAGGACGGCCGAACTGCTGACGATCCAGGGTGTACTGGCGAGCGGTGTGCCAGCAGAACTCGGCGGCTCCCAGGGCGCCCCAGGAAATACCGTAGCGTGCTGAGTTCAGGCAGGTGAAAGGACCTTTCAGGCCACGCACATCAGGGAAGATGTTTTCTTCCGGAACGAACACGTTATCCATGACGATCTCGCCGGTGATCGACGCCCGCAGGCCGACCTTGCCATGGATAGCCGGGGCGCTCAGGCCCTTCCAGCCCTTCTCCAGGACAAAGCCACGGATATCGCCAGCGTCGTCCTTGGCCCAGACCACGAACACATCGGCGATCGGGCTGTTGGTGATCCACATCTTGCTGCCGGTCAGGCTGTAGCCGCCATCCACCTTGCGCGCACGGGTCACCATCGCGCCCGGATCGGAGCCATGGTTAGGCTCGGTCAGGCCGAAGCAGCCAATCCACTCACCGGAAGCCAACTTCGGCAGGTACTTCTGCTTTTGCGCCTCGGTGCCGAATTCGTTGATCGGCACCATCACCAGGGACGACTGCACGCTCATCATCGAGCGGTAACCGGAATCCACACGCTCCACTTCACGGGCGATCAGGCCGTAGCACACGTAGTTCAGGCCACTGCCGCCGTATTGCTCGGGAATGGTCGCCCCCAGCAGGCCCACTTCACCCATCTCGCGGAAGATCGCCGGATCGGTCTGCTCATGGCGGAAAGCCTCCAGGACCCGCGGCATCAGCTTGCCCTGGGCAAACTGCTCGGCGCTGTCGCGCACCATGCGCTCTTCTTCGGTCAGTTGCTGATCCAGCAGAAGGGGATCGATCCAGTTGAAGCTTGCTTTGCCGCCCATGGGAGAGTCCTCGTGAAGTAGGCCAACTATCGTGGATTGATCCTAGGCCTGGTCGTCGCCCCGGGCAAACGAGGATTTCGCATACTGTTGTGCTAATTTCTCACTTCGAAATGGCGACAAGTGCCATTTACAGCATTCATTAGTGAGATTGCCGTACATGCGCAGAAAAATCCCCAGCACCGCCGCGCTCATCAGCTTCGAAGCCGCCGCCCGTCACGAGAGCTTCACCAAGGCTGCCCTGGAGCTATCCCTGACCCAGGGCGCGGTGTGTCGACAGATCGCCAGCCTGGAGGAGTTCCTCGGCGTCGAGCTGTTCCGCCGCTCCCGACGCGGGGTCAAGCTGACCGAGGCCGGCCTGTCCTATAGCCGCCGGGTCGCCACCCAGCTGGATGCAGTGGAACGCGACACGCTATCGGTGATGGGGCAGCAGGGCGCCAACGTCATCGAACTGGCCGTGGTCCCGACCTTCGGCACCCAATGGCTGCTGCCACGCCTCAAGGACTTCCAGCAACGGCACCCGGACGTCACCGTCAACCTGACCAACCGCACCCGGCCATTCCTGTTCGCCGATACTCCCTTCGACGCTGCCATCTACTTCGGCGACGCCGATTGGTCCGGCACCCAGTCCCACCGTTTGATGGACGAACACCCCATGCCGGTATGCAGCCCGGCCATGCTGGGCGAACTTCAACAGTTATCCCCCGAAGCCATTGCCGAACTGCCCCTGCTACAGCAGACCACCCGGCCCTACGCCTGGCGCCAATGGTTCAACTCCCAGCAGTTGAACATCCCCCGCGACATGACAGGCCCACGCTACGAGCTATTCTCAATGCTTGCCCAGGCCGCCATGCACGACATGGGCATCGCCTTGATCCCGCCGTTCCTGATCCAGCGTGAACTGGCGGAGAAGCGCCTGGTGATCGCCAACCCCAAGGCCCTGTCGAGCATCAAGGCGTATTACCTGATGATTCCCGAGCGGAAGGTCGAGTCAGCCTCGCTACGGGCATTTCGCGATTGGCTGGTACACCAGGCACACAGCTATACCCTGGAAAACTAAGGCCTCCAGCCTTACTTGACCTCGTAGTCAGAAAAATCAAAGCACTACAGATATAACTATTTGTCGCATATAGACAGACTGTACCGACATCGACCAAAAACCTTCTCCAAGCAGCTAACCACGTGGGTTGTAGGGTTTATTGGCAGACAATGTATGTGCATTCATGTCACCAATGCGAAAAAACTTAAATTTACGGTAAAACCCTTGAAAGCCACGGCCTACAAGGCCTAAGCCCAGGGGGTTGCGACATTCGGTCACGGGGTGACTTGTAGTTAATTTTCCGTCACTAGTCAGAATGCCTTGAAGGCCTCAAAGTTCGCCTGCAAAATGCCGCGCCCCGCTGTGATTTCAGCGGGATCGTGCTGATCGGCCGCCCCAGCGCCCCTGCGTAGTGCGCTGGCCTTCTAAGAAAGATCGCAAGCAATAAGATCAAGCAGGAGATTTGACGTGCACATTGGTGTTCCTCTCGAAACCCAGACAGGTGAAACGCGGGTTGCTGCAACCCCGGAAACCATCAAGAAGCTGATCGGCCAGGGTCATAAAGTCACTGTGCAAAGCGGCGCCGGCATCAACGCCAGCGTTCCCGACAGTGCCTACGAAGCGGCAGGGGCGACCATTGGCAACGCCAACGATGCCTTTGGCGCCGAGCTGATCCTCAAGGTAGTAGCCCCCAACGACAGCGAGCTGGCTCTGATCAAGAGCGGGACCGTCCTGGTAGGCATGCTCAACCCGTTCAGCAATGAAACCATCGCCAAGCTGGCCGAACGCGGGATCACCGCCTTCGCCCTGGAAGCTGCGCCGCGCACTTCTCGGGCCCAGAGCCTGGACGTGCTGTCGTCCCAGGCCAACATCGCCGGCTACAAGGCCGTGCTGCTGGCAGCCCACTACTACCCGCGCTTCATGCCGATGCTGATGACCGCCGCCGGTACCGTTAAGGCCGCCCGTGTGCTGATCCTCGGCGCCGGCGTGGCTGGCCTGCAAGCCATCGCCACGGCCAAGCGCCTGGGTGCGGTGATCGAGGCTTCCGACGTACGCCCGGCGGTCAAGGAGCAGATCGAATCCCTGGGTGCCAAGTTCGTCGACGTCCCTTACGAAACCGATGAAGAGCGCGAATGCGCCGAAGGCGTTGGTGGCTACGCTCGCCCGATGCCAGCCAGTTGGATGCAGCGCCAGGCCCTGGCCGTGCACGAGCGCGCCAAGCAGGCGGACGTGGTCATCACCACCGCCCTGATCCCCGGCCGCAAGGCGCCGACACTGCTGAGCGCCGATACCGTGGCCCAGATGAAGCCCGGCTCGGTGGTCATCGACCTGGCCGCCGCCCAGGGCGGCAACTGCCCGCTGACCGTGGCTGACCAGGTGGTGGTCGAGAACGGGGTGACCATCGTCGGCCCGACCAACCTCGCCGGCGCAGTAGCTGCCGACGCGTCGGCCCTGTATGCCCGCAACCTGCTGGACTTCCTGAAGCTTGTCTTCACCAAAGAAGGGCAGTTCGACGTCAACCTCGAAGACGACATCGTCGCCGCGTGCCTGATGTGCCGCGACGGCCAAGTCATCCGCAAAAACGCCTAAGCAGGGATTCAGACGATGGAAGAGCTCATCTCCCCCGGTATCTACAACCTGATCATCTTCGTGCTGGCGATCTATGTCGGTTATCACGTGGTCTGGAACGTCACACCCGCACTGCACACACCGCTGATGGCGGTGACCAACGCCATTTCCGCGATCGTCATTGTCGGCGCCATGCTGGCCGCCGCCCTGACCGTAACCCCGCTGGGCAAGACCATGGGCACCCTGGCCGTGGCCCTGGCCGCGGTTAACGTGTTCGGTGGCTTCCTGGTCACCCGCCGCATGCTGGAAATGTTCAAGAAGAAAGCGCCCAAAGCCAAAGAAGAGGTGCAGAAATAATGAGCATGAACCTGGTAACCACCCTCTACCTGATCGCCTCGGTGTGCTTCATCCAGGCGCTCAAGGGGCTTTCGCACCCGACCACGTCGCGCCGCGGCAACCTGTTCGGCATGCTGGGCATGGCCCTGGCGGTACTGACCACCGTCGGCCTGATCTACAAGCTCGGCGCCGAGCTCGCCACCGCCGGTATCGGCTATGTGATCGTCGGCCTGCTGATCGGCGGCACCGCCGGCTCGATCATGGCCAAGCGCGTCGAAATGACCAAGATGCCTGAGCTCGTGGCCTTCATGCACAGCATGATCGGCCTGGCCGCGGTGTTCATCGCCATCGCCGCCGTGGTCGAGCCGCAGTCCCTGGGCATCGTCAAGCAGCTGGGCGACTCGATCCCCACCGGCAACCGCCTGGAGCTGTTCCTCGGCGCGGCCATCGGTGCCATCACCTTCTCCGGTTCGGTGATTGCCTTTGGAAAGCTGTCGGGCAAGTACAAGTTCCGCCTGTTCCAGGGCGCACCGGTACAGTTCGCCGGCCAGCACAAGCTGAACCTGGTACTGGGCCTGGCTACCCTGGGCCTGGGCATCACCTTCATGGTCACCGGCAACCTGGGCGCCTTCGCCCTGATGCTGGCCCTGGCCTTCATCATGGGCGTGCTGATCATCATCCCTATCGGCGGCGCCGACATGCCGGTGGTGGTGTCGATGCTCAACAGCTATTCGGGCTGGGCGGCGGCGGGCATCGGCTTCTCGCTGAACAACTCGATGCTGATCATCGCCGGCTCCCTGGTGGGCTCCAGCGGCGCAATCCTCTCGTACATCATGTGCAAGGCGATGAACCGCTCGTTCTTCAACGTGCTGCTCGGCGGCTTCGGCAACAGCGCCGATGCCGGCGGTCCAGCTGGCGCCCAGGAGGCCCGCCCGGTGAAGTCCGGCTCGGCCGACGACGCGACCTTCCTGCTGACCAACGCCGACACTGTGATCATCGTGCCCGGCTACGGCCTGGCGGTGGCACGCGCCCAGCACGCGCTGAAGGAACTCACCGAGAAACTGGTCCACCGTGGCGTGACCGTGAAGTACGCGATCCACCCGGTGGCAGGGCGCATGCCTGGCCATATGAACGTGCTCCTGGCCGAGGCAGAAGTGCCCTACGACCAGGTGTTCGAGATGGAGGACATCAACTCCGAGTTCGGACAGGCCGACGTGGTGCTGGTGCTCGGCGCCAACGACGTGGTCAACCCGGCAGCGAAGAACGATCCGAAATCGCCCATCGCCGGCATGCCGATCCTGGAGGCCTTCAAGGCCAAGACCGTCATCGTCAACAAGCGCTCCATGGCCAGCGGCTATGCCGGCCTGGACAACGAACTGTTCTACCTGGACAAGACCATGATGGTCTTCGGCGACGCCAAGAAGGTCATCGAAGACATGGTCAAAGCCGTCGAATAACCCTGCTGTAGCGCAATACCCCAAACCTCAGCCTTTAGTAGGCTGGGGTTTTTTATTTATACCAGCAAGCCGACGGAAGGCTCTGGAACGGGCCCCTTCATTCGACCTTTGTCGCGGGGCGTTTTTTTTGGAAATCACTAGACTGCGCTTCTTGCTTTCGTTGCCCGAGATAACAATCCATGTACCGTGATCGTATCCGCTTGCCTTCGTTGTTGGATAAGGTGATGAGCGCTGCAGACGCTGCCGCTCTGATTGAGGACGGCATGACCGTCGGCATGAGCGGCTTCACCCGCGCCGGTGAAGCCAAGGCCGTGCCCCATGCCCTGGCCGAACGGGCCAAGGTGTCACCGCTTAAAATCAGCCTGATGACCGGCGCCAGCCTGGGCAACGACCTGGACAAGGAACTGACCGAGGCCGGCGTACTGGCCCGGCGCATGCCGTTCCAGGTGGACAGCACCCTGCGCAAGGCGATCAACGCCGGCAAAGTGATGTTCATCGACCAGCACCTGTCGGAAACCGTCGAACAACTGCGCAACCAGCAGCTCAAGCTGCCGGACATCGCCGTGATCGAGGCGGTGGCCATTACCGAGCAGGGGCACATCGTGCCGACCACCTCGGTGGGCAACTCCGCCAGCTTCGCGATCTTCGCCAAGCAAGTGATCGTTGAGATCAACATGGCGCACAACCCGAACCTGGAAGGGCTGCACGACATCTATATCCCGACCTATCGCCCAACCCGCACGCCGATCCCGCTGGTGAAGGTCGACGACCGCATCGGCAGCACCGCCATCCCGATCCCGGCGGACAAGATCGCCGCCATCGTCATCACCGACCAGTCCGACTCGCCATCCACTGTCTCGACCCCGGACAGCGAGACCCAGGGCATCGCCAACCACCTGATCGACTTCCTCAAGCGGGAAGTGGAGGCCGGGCGCATGAGCAACAAGCTCGGCCCGCTGCAGGCCGGCATCGGCAACATCGCCAACGCGGTGATGTGCGGCCTGATCGAGTCGCCCTTCGAAAACCTGACCATGTACTCCGAAGTACTGCAGGACTCGACCTTCGACCTGATCGACGCCGGCAAGCTGAGCTTCGCCTCGGGCAGCTCCATTACCCTGTCGAGCCGGCGCAACGCCGATGTGTTCGGCAACCTGGAGCGCTACAAGGACAAGCTGGTGCTGCGCCCGCAGGAGATCTCCAACCACCCCGAAGTGGTACGGCGCCTGGGCATCATCGGTATCAACACCGCGCTGGAGTTCGACATCTACGGCAACGTCAACTCCACCCACGTCTGCGGCACCAGGATGATGAACGGCATCGGCGGCTCGGGTGACTTCGCCCGTAACGCGCACCTGGCGATCTTCGTTACCAAGTCGATCGCCAAGGACGGGGCTATTTCCAGCGTGGTGCCCATGGTCAGCCATGTGGACCACACCGAGCACGACGTCGACATCCTCGTCACCGAAATCGGCCTGGCCGACCTGCGCGGCCTGGCGCCCCGGGAGCGGGCACGGGTGATCATCGACAACTGCGTGCATCCGTCCTACCGCGACGCCCTCAACGATTACTTCACCAAGGCCTGCGCCCTGGGTGGCCACACCCCGCACATCCTGCGTGAAGCCCTGAGCTGGCACATCAACCTGGAAGAAACCGGGAAGATGCTCGCCGAGTGATGGATACAGTCGGCGGCTGACGCAAGCACAGTTGCGCCAGCCCGCCGACTTCATTTCTACAGCGTTGCAAAAACTGTACTGCTGTACCGGTCTTTTCCCCGCCTGAAACCGCCACCCGCCCGCCAAAAACCCGCGAAATGCACCAAAAAGGTGCTGACAGGTACAGTTGTGCCATTTCGGAACAGTACAGCCCCTATAAACAGTTAACTGGTCATTCACAATACAGGTGAACTGTATCTACAGAGTCTTGCGCCGGAGGAGGATCATGGGCACCAGTTAAACCACTACCTGATCCCGCCACAAGCGGAAGGATGTCAACCATGGAACGTACACTCAGTTCCGAACTGTTCTTCGAAGACAAGGCTGCAAAATCCCAGGCTTCCATGCCTCTGCGTATCATCGCCAACCTGATGCTGTGGCAGCGCCGCATCTCCAGCCGCCATCAACTGGCTCGCCTGGACTCGCGTCTGCTGGCCGATGCCGGGATCAGCGAAGCACAACGCTACGAAGAGCTGAGCAAGCCGTTCTGGCGCTAACTCAGCGTCGCTGGCCCTGACCCACCGGGTCCACCGCCAGCACCCCGAATTGCATTAACAAGACCCGCCACGGGAAACCGCGGCGGGTCTTGTCGTTTCTGGCCTGAAAAACCCTGGAGCCCGGCGTACAGCCTCGGTCGATAGCGACAAGTACAGTTTTAAATAATTCAAAACTGAACCAGTACAATTTTCCCCTGGTGTACCTGTCCGCGCCTGCTGGCACTGCTCATCATGTGACCTACGGGAACAATGCCCGGCCTTTCATCGAGGATCGCATCATGAACTCATCAGTCAGGCACACCGGCCTCCAGGCCTTGCACACTTGGTTGGACGCTTTCAGGAACATGCAGGAACGAAGCAGGACCCGTCGGCTGCTGGCCCAACTGGATGAGCGACAACTGGCAGACAGCGGCATCAGTCATTGCGAAAGGGCAGCAGAACTGCGCAAACCTTTCTGGCGGACCTGAGCAGGTATGGGCGAACAGAACGGCTGAGCCTAATATCAGTCCTGACGTGGCGATTCTCGCTCGAGCTGCGTCAGAGCTATCAGACACAGCACCTCGCAGTGACTGCCCGGCGTCTCACTCAGCGCCCTTCATCTGTCTGTTCATCTACAGGAGTTATCCATGTCCCGTCTCCGCTTGCTTAGCGCTGCCGCACTGCTGGCCCTGGCCGCCAACGCCCACGCCACCAGCCTGATCGTGACCACCGATGCCATCGTCGGCGCGCTCAAGGCCACCTCCGATGCCACCTCCGACGCCACATCCTCCCTGCGCGACCACAAGATCGTCCGTGCTGCCCGGGATGACGCCGCCAGCTTCGTCGCCACCGATGGCGCCATTCGCGGCGTGAAACTGGAAAGCGCCTTCGCCCACATCCGCCAGCAGGCCCCACTGCTGCAACAGGCCACGGACGCACAACTGGCCCAGGCCATCCTGGCCATCTGAGCATCGTCGACTTCAGGTGCAGCTACGCACCTGGAGCCCTCTGCGCTGGTCCTCCGGCGGTCATTGCGCTAGCCTTGGCCGCTGGTTTTCAGCTGTAGAGACCCATGGGTTTGTTCCGCATCACGCTTATCCCTCCCGTATTGATCGTCCTTGGTTGGACCAACCTGGCACAGGCAATGGACCTGAGCACCCAGAGCTCGGTCATCACCGCCTACGCTACTAGCCAGGTGACCTCCGCGCCCTTCGACCATAAACTTGTACTTGCCGCCCAGGATGACGCCGCTGCCTTCGTTGCAACGGACGGTCGACTGCTTGGTGCGCGCCTGGAGTCAGCGCTGAAATATCTGCGCCACGCCCCGGCAAAACTTCATGCCAGCGACCTTGAACTGGCGCAGGCAATTCTCGTCCAATAGCCACCCCTGTTATTCCGGAGTCGTTCCATGCGTAGCCCACTGATTGCCGCCACCCTCGGCCTGTTGTTGTTGGCCGACGTGGCCCAGGCACATACCCTGGTGGCCACCAGTAACATCATCGTTCGCGCCTTCGGCCGCACGATCGATTTCACCTCGGACACCACTACATCCATCCGTGACTCCAAGATCGTTCGCGAAGCCCACGACGACGCCGCCAGCTTCGTCGCCAGCAACGGCGATATCCGTGGTGCCCAGCTGGAGGCCGCCTTCGGCACCCTGCGCTCTCGCGTACCGGAAGCTCGTGACGCGAGCGACCAGGTGCTCGCCGAAGCCATCCTCGCCCTGTGAAACCACTCTTCGCCTGGATGCTCGCGACAGCCCTGGGGTTGTCCTGTGCCAGCGCCCAAGCCGAGTTGAAGCTGCGCCTGAAGACCGACGGCCTGAACCCGCAGCAACAACAAGCCAGCCAGGCGCTGCTGGATGAAGCGATGCAGGCTTTGCCGCCACGCTTCATCCAGCAACTGGACCGCACCATCGACGTCGGCTGGACCGACCGCATGCCGGACAACGCCTATGGCGAGGCCTCCCTGGTCGCGGAGCTGGACCTGAACCGCGCACTGCTACCCAGCCTCGCCGATGGTTCTGCCGCCACCCAGAAGACCCATCGCCCCCATGGCACCGTGCGCCGGGAAATGCTCGCCACCGTGCTCCATGAGCTGACCCATATCTATGATCGTGCGCGCCTCTGGCCCAGCGCCGAGCGCAGCCTGATCCAACGCTGCACCCGCAACAACGGCACCACAGGCCTGGTGGGCCTGCCAGACGCCTGTCGCGGCCAGAACGATCGCCGCTTCACCCTGAGCGACGACCCGCGCCTGCTGGACCTGGCCGGCTGGCCGCAGTACGTCGGCCGCCGCGGGGAGCGTGAGCAGCACAACCGCCAGGTTGCCCGCAGCCCCGACCTCTACGAGACGACCAATCCCAAAGAGTTCGTCGCGGTGAACATGGAGTACTTCCTCCTCGACCCGAGCTACGCCTGCCGGCGTCCGGCGCTATATCGCTACTACCAGGAGCACTTCGGTTGGGCACCAGCCGCCAAGGACACCTGCGCCAAGTCCTTTGCGTTCCTCAATGCCGGCAACGACTTTGCCAAGACGCCCCTGGGGAAGGTCGACCCGGAGCGGGTCTACGCGGTGGACTACCTGCTGGCCGAAGCCAACCAGAACTGGGTCAGTCGCTGGGGCCACAGCATGCTGCGCCTGGTGATCTGCGCGCCGGGCCGGCCTCGTGGGCCGGATTGCCGGCTGGACCTGGACCAGCACCTGGTTCTGTCCTATCGCGCTTTCGTCGGTGACGTGCAGCTCTCCAGCTGGGACGGCCTGGTGGGCAAGTACCCGTCACGCCTGTTCATCCTGCCGCTGTCCCAGGTGATCGACGAGTACACCAAGACCGAGCTGCGCAGCCTGGCCTCGGTGCCCCTGAACCTCTCGCGCAGCGAGATCGAGGAAGTGGTGGAGCACGCCGCCGAAATGCACTGGAGCTACGACGGCAACTATTACTTCCTGTCCAACAACTGCGCCGTGGAAAGCCTCAAGCTGCTGCGTAGCGGCAGCAACAACCAGCAACTGGTTGGCCTGGACAGCATCATGCCCAACGGTCTCCTGGAGGTGCTCAAGGGCAGGGGACTGGCCGATACCAGCGTGCTCGACGATCCTCGCGAGGCCCTGCGCCTGGGCTATCGCTTCGACTCCTTTCGCGATCGCTACCAGGCGATGTTCGAAGTCATCAAGAAGCACCTGCCGATCAAGGAAACCAGTGTCGAAGACTGGCTGTCCCTGAGCGCCGAACAGCGCCGCCAATGGTTCGACCAGGCGGACTTGCGCACCAGCGCTGCGTTGCTACTGCTGGAGCAAGCCAGTTTTCGCCGGCAGTTGCTGTTGGCCCAGGACGAGGTCAAGCAACGCTACCTGGGTGCCCGCGAGCTGAAGAACGGCGGCATGGAACAGGCCAACAAGACCTTGCAGGAAATTCTCGCCAACAGCGGCTTCCTCAGTCGCCCGGCGGAACTGCTGGGCAGCAGTGGCTATGGCCTGCCACAGCCCAGCGAATGGCAGCGCCTGGAGTCGGAAAGCAGCACGCGGCAAAAGCAACTGCAATCCTTGACCGGCGACCTGGACAAGGAAGTGCGAGCCTTGCTGGAACCGGCCCGGGCAGCCGAAATTGCCGCCAACGAAGCCAACCTCAAGCAGGTGGGTGAACACCTGCGGGCGCTGCACAAGGCCGCCGGCGGCCTGGAACTGCCATAACCGCAGCCGAACCCGCGAGGTTGCAAAAAGAACCGCAGGCCTTGCTTGGCGTTCTTGAGCGCCTCGCGACCGCGGCTACAGGGTTTCTTGCGGTTCTTGCGGCAGTTCTTCGTCAAGGTGCAGCCAGGGCAGGCGACTGTCGGTCCAGATATGCCGCTGCGCCGGGGCCTGCTCCGGGTGGTCCAGGGTGGCGATAGTGACGTCGATGCTGTCCGGGCTCAGCTGGGTGATGAGCGCCAGGTGCGCCCCGCAATCAGCGCAGAAATACCGGGCGCAACTGGCGGACGAGTCATAGCGGGCTGGGTTGGCCGCCAGCCACCTGAATGCCGAGGCGGGCAGGGTGATCCAGGTCGTGACCAAGCCGCCGCTGACCCGACGACAGATCGAACAATGGCAGTGGGCGATATCCTGCAACGGCCCACTGAATTGATAACGCACCCGGCCGCAATGGCAGCCCCCGCTGTGCAATGGGTCCATGTCCCTGCCTCCTTTGCCTTGAAGTCCTTCACTGTATGCCGCCTGTCGGGCATTGCCACAGCCGCGACTTCCTTTCTGCGGCGAAAGCTGGCTGAAAGCTTGCGCCATTAGGATCGCCTCCCACCACCGGCGACAGACCGGTTGGCCAGAGCGAGCGCACGCGCGCTCCCGGCCCTATTAACAACAACAATGGTGATTCTGATGTCCGCTCGTACCCGCCTGTTCGCTGTCCCCACTCCCGTACGCCTCGTGCTTGCCGTCCTGCGCTGATCCTTCCCGATCGCCATTCCCTAGCCGCGCTACGCCTGGAGTATTCCCATGCTGACTTTCCTTGGCTTCGCCATGGTCATCACGTTCATGTTCCTGATCATGACCAAGCGCCTGTCGGCGCTGATCGCCCTGATCATCGTGCCCATCCTGTTCGCCCTGTTCGGTGGCTTCGCGCCGAAGATCGGCCCGATGATGCTCGAAGGCATCACCAAGCTGGCCCCCACCGGCGTGATGCTGATGTTCGCCATCCTGTATTTCGCCCTGATGATCGACTCCGGCCTGTTCGACCCGGCCGTGCGCAAGATCCTCAAGCTGGTCAAGGGTGATCCGCTGAAAGTCTCGGTGGGCACTGCGGTGCTGGCCCTGGTGGTATCGCTGGACGGTGACGGTGCCACCACCTACATGATCTGCGTGGCCGCCATGCTGCCGCTGTACAGCCGCATCGGCATGAGCCCGCGGATCATGGCCGGCCTGATCATCCTCGCCGGCGGGGTGATGAACATGACCCCATGGGGCGGCCCCACCGCCCGCGCCGCCAGCGCGCTGCACGTGGACCCATCGGACATTTTCGTGCCCATGATCCCGGCGATGCTGGCCGGCGTGGTGGCGATCCTGGCCATCGCCTACCTGTACGGCAAGCGCGAGCGCGCCCGCCTGGGTGAACTGCACCTGGTTGGCGAAGAGATCGATCACAGCGAGATCAGCGTGTCGCAATACCCTGACGCTCGTCGTCCCAAGATGATCTGGTTCAACGGCGCCCTGACCTTCGCCCTGATGTGTGCCCTGATCGCCGGCCTGCTGCCGCTGCCCGTGCTGTTCATGGTGGCGTTCAGCATCGCCATGATCGTCAACTACCCCTGCCTGCAACAGCAGAAGGACCGGGTCGCGGCCCATGCTGGCAGTGTCCTGGCGGTGGTCGGGTTGATCTTCGCCGCCGGTATCTTCACCGGCATCCTGTCCGGCACCGGCATGGTCGACGCCATGTCCAAGAGCCTGCTGGCCGTGATCCCCGAAGCCCTGGGCCCTTACCTCGCGGTGATCACCGCCCTGGTGAGCATGCCGTTTACCTTCTTCATGTCCAACGATGCCTTCTACTACGGAGTCCTGCCGGTACTGGCCGAGGCTGCCAGCCACTACGGCATCACCGCGGTGGAGATGGCTCGCGCGTCGATCGTCGGCCAGCCCGTACACCTGCTCAGCCCGCTGGTACCCTCGACCTACCTGCTGGTGGCCCTGGCCGGTATCGAATTCGGCGACCACCAGCGCTTCACCCTCAAGTGGGCAGTGCTGGTCTGCCTGTGCATAATGTTCGCCGCCTTGCTGATGGGAATATTTCCCCTGTTCAGCACTCTCTAAGGCCATAGATTCTTCGCCCTGGCCGATCACCGGACAGGGCCATAACACTCGCTCAAAGGAATACACATGGAATGGCTGACCAACCCGGAGATCTGGGTTGCCTTCTTCACCTTGACCGCCCTGGAGATCGTCCTGGGCATCGACAACATCATCATGATCTCGATCCTGGTCAGCCGCATGCCCAAGCACATGCAGGCCCGTACCCGGATCTTCGGCCTGGCCCTGGCCATGATCACGCGGATCCTGCTGCTGCTGTCGATCACCTGGGTCATGCGCCTGACCGACGACCTGTTCACCGTGCTCGGCCAGGGCATCTCCGGGCGCGACCTGATCCTGTTCTTCGGTGGCCTGTTCCTGTTGTGGAAGAGCTCCCAGGAGATGTACCACGCGCTGGAAGGCGAGGATGAGACCAACGACGAGCCCAAGGGCAAGGGCGGCAAGTTCATCTACACCATCATCCAGATCGCGATCATCGACATCGTGTTCTCCCTGGACTCGGTGATCACCGCAGTGGGCATGGTTTCCCACGTACCGGTGATGGTCGCGGCGATCGTCGTCGCGGTGCTGGTGATGATGCTGGCCTCGGGCACCATCAGCGAGTTCATCGACAAGCACCCATCGCTGAAGATGCTCGCGCTGTCGTTCCTGCTGGTGGTCGGTACCGTGCTGATCGCCGAAGCCTTCGACGTGCATGTACCCAAGGGCTATGTGTACTTCGCCATGGCCTTCTCCCTGGCGGTGGAAGTCATCAACATCAAGCTGCGGACCAACCTGGCGAAGAAAAAACAGCAAGAGCCTGTGAAACTGCGCAAGGACATTCCCGGTCAATAACCCGAATGCGCTGAAATCGTCGAAATGAAAAAGGGGCTTTCGGGCCCCTTTTGCTTGCCTGGAACATGACGTTTTCATAACAGTTATGTTTCAGTCGCAAGATTAGCTGTGCGATGCTGGCGCCTAGCGCGTTAGCCGACTAAAGCTTACTGACATAACCAAGAACCGCGCGCAGCAACGTCCACTGGCCCCGCTTGGGGCTCTTCACCCCAGGGGGCCCTCTCATGCTGACCCTGCTCAATCTGCTTTCCGCCGTGGCCCTGCTGGTCTGGGGCACCCATATCGTGCGCACCGGAATCCTGCGGGTCTATGGCTCCAACCTGCGCCACGTGATCGGCCAGAACATGGCCCGCCGGCCGCTGGCCTTCATCGCCGGGATCCTGGTAACCGCCATGGTCCAGAGCAGCAACGCCACGGCCATGCTGGTGACGTCCTTCGTCGGCCAGGGGCTGATGGGCCTGACTCCGGCCCTGGCCACCATGCTCGGCGCCGATGTCGGTACCGCCTTGATGGCCCGGGTGCTGACGTTCGACCTGTCCTGGCTGTCGCCCCTGCTGATCTTCATCGGGGTGATGTTCTTCCTCTCGCGCAAGCAGACCCGCGCCGGCCAACTGGGCCGGGTCGGCATCGGCCTGGGCCTGATCATCCTGGCCCTGCAACTGATCGTGGAGGCCGCAGCGCCCATCACCCACGCCCAGGGCGTGAAGGTGCTGTTCGCCTCGCTGACCGGCGACATCCTGCTGGATGCACTGATGGGCGCAGTGTTCGCCATGGTTTCCTACTCCAGCCTGGCTGCCGTGCTACTCACCGCGACCCTGGCTGGTGCCGGGGTCATCGGCCTGCCGGTGGCCATCGGCCTGGTGATCGGCGCCAACATCGGCAGTGGCGTGCTGGCATTCCTCAGCACCAGCATGCAGAACGCCGCCGGGCGCCAGGTGGCCCTGGGCAGCTTGCTGTACAAGCTGATCGGCCTGCTGTTGATCATCCCGGTGCTCAGCCCGCTGGCACACTGGATGGACAGCCTGGACTTCAGCCCCCAGGAGGTGGTGATCGGCTTCCACTTGCTCTACAACACCGCCCGCTGCCTGTTGCTGCTGCCCAGCGTCGGTCCCATGGCCAGGCTCTGTTCCTGGCTCTTGCCCGAGCGTCCCCAGGAAAATGGCCGGGCACGGCCCCGCCACCTCGATCCGACCGCCCTGGATACACCCAGCCTGGCCCTGGCCAACGCTGCCCGGGAAACCCTGCGTATCGGCGACCTGGTGGAGAACATGCTCGAAGCCATGGGCGACGTACTGCGGGGCAAGCAGACCTCCATCACCCAGGAACTGCGGGCCCTGAGCGACGACGTCGAAGTGCTCTACAGCGCCATCAAGCTGTACCTGGCACAAATGCCTCGCGAAGACCTCAGCGAACAGGACAGCCGGCGCTGGGCCGAGATCATCGAGCTGGCGATCAACCTCAAGCTGGCCAGCGACCTGATCGAACGCATGTTGCGCAAGGTCCAGCAGCAAAAGACCTCCCAGCGCCGCTCCTTTTCCGAGGTCGGCCTGGAGGAGCTGGCCGGACTGCACGCCCAACTGCTGGCCAACCTGCGCCTGGGACTGTCGGTATTCCTCAGCGCCGATCCGGAAAGCGCCCGCCAGCTACTGCGGGAGAAGCGCCGCTTCCGCGCCCAGGAACGGCGCCTGGCCCACGCCCACGTCAGCCGCTTGCAGCGCAAGATCGTCCAGAGCATCGAGACCAGTTCGCTGCACCTGGAGCTGATCGCCGACATGAAGCGCCTCAACTCGCTGTTCTGCAGCAGCGCCTATGTGGTCCTGGAAACCTCCGACACCGGTGCCCTGGAGGTCGAGGACATGAGCGACATCACCCATTCACCCTGAACGTCCAGGATGATGTGCAGTCTCTACAACTTACGCACGTCGTAAGGAAGTTCTTGTTATGCGTTGTCTGTTACTCGCCTGCCTGCTGCTGGGCAGCGCACAAGCTTGGGCCCTGGATCGCTTCCAGGTCGAAGGCTATACCCTGCCCAATGGCTTGCAGTTGCTGCTCAAGCCCGGCAGCGAGCGCGGCCACGTGGCGATTCGCCTGGTGGTGGGCGTGGGCCTGGACGATTTCCCGTGCCACGAAAAGGAGTTGCCGCACCTGCTCGAACACCTGCTGTTCAGCGGTATCGACGCCAGCGGCGAGGGCGGCCTGGAAGAACGCATGCAGGCCCTGGGCGGCGAGTGGAATGCCTACACTAGCAATGCCGACACCACTTTCGTGATCGAGGCCCCGGCCAAGAACCAGCGCAAGGTCCTCGACCTGTTGCTCTCGCTGCTGACCCATACCCGCCTGGACGACAATGCAGTGGCCGCCGCCAAGCGGGTGGTGGAGCGTGAGGACGGCGGCCACTATTCGCACCTGCAGCGCTGGCTCGACCGCCAGGACCTTGGCCACAAGGCCAGCAACCAATTGGCCGTGGAACTGGGCCTCAAGTGTGCCGAGCGGGCCGAGGTCGACCATCTGACCCTGGCCCAGCTGGAACAGGTGCGCAAGGATTGGTACGCCCCCAACAACATGACCCTGATCGTGGTCGGCGAACTGGATCGCCTGCTGCCGGCCTACCTTGAGCGCACCTACGGCGCCCTCGAACCGGTGGAGCCAAGGGAACATCTGGAGCTGCCCCAGCTCGAAGGCCACGCGGCCCCCGTACGCGACCTGATCCGTGGCTGGGTGGGGCAGAGCGCCCAACTGCACTGGCTGTTCCCCGAGCCGGTACTGGAGCAGCAGCACAGCGAGACCTTCGACCTGCTCAAGGACTACCTGGACTGGGCGCTGTATCGCCAGCTACGCCTGACACATGAACTGTCCTACGGCCCCTGGAGCGATCGGGAGGTATTCGGCGGCGTCGGCTTCCTCAGCCTCAACGCGGACCTCGAGCGCGAGAACCTGCCCCAGGCCCGGCAAGTCGTCGAACAGCTGCGCAGCCACCTGCTCAAGGACGGGCTCGACCCCGCCACCTTCGCCCGCTTGAAACAGGCCGCCATCGACCGCCAGGCCTGGGCAGTGCAGGGCAACAGCGCCCTGGCGGACTACTACTGGAGCGCCCTGGGCGACTTCGACGATGGCCGGTTCAACGATCCGGCCAAGGCTTTGCGGGCCGTGACCCTGGACCAGGCCAACCAGGCCCTGCACCAACTGCTGCAGCAGCCAGGCTACCTGCGGATCGAAAAACCCCTGCTGGGCGACGAGCAATTGCTCTGGCTGATGGGTGGGCTGCTAGCCCTGGTGCTCCTCGGTGGCCTGGGCGTGGGCTTGTGGCGCCGTCAATCCCGATAAGCCATGACGAGCAAACCGGCAAGCCTCGAAGAGCACGACCAGCTCCCCGGGCCGGACACCCTGTACAGCATGTCCGGACAACAGCCTGCTCCCTCGCCAGGGACCGCCGCCGACGTTATCCTGTCGCGCTTTTTCCTGCCATGACCGTGACTTGCACCCAATGCCCGACTGGAACCGACACATAAAGCGCCTGCTGCAACTGATAGAGCGCTATCCGGGGGTCATTGCACTGGGTGGCTTCATCTCTGGGGTCTGCAGCTTCATCCTGGTGGACCGGCAACAGAGCCTGGCGTCATGGATCGCCATCATCATGCTGGTGAGCTGGGTCTGGTTGATGCTGGAGAACAGCCTGACCCAGCTGTTCGCCCAGGTCTTCAAGCGCGAGATCCCCCAGCCGCTGCTGCGCTATGCCACGCAGATGATCCATCAGGAAAGCCTGTTCTTCGTCCTGCCATTCTTCTTCGTCACCACCAGCTGGACCAGCGGCCAGCTGGTGTTCACCGGACTATTGGGCGCCGCGGCGCTGATCTCCATCACCGACCCGCTGTACTACAAGTGGCTGGCCCCGCGCCGCTGGTTGTTCCTCGCGCTGCATACCCTGACGCTGTTCGCCGCACTGCTCACGGCCTTGCCGCTGATCCTGCACCTGACCACCGCCCAGAGCTTCAAGCTGGCCCTGGGCACAGCGATGCTGCTGTCCTTTCCGAGCCTGGCCTCGATCCTGCCGATCCGCAGTGCGCGCAGTGGCGTGGCCGTTCTGTGCATCACCCTGGCCATCGGCGGCACCGGCTGGCTGATGCGTTCCTGGGTGCCGCCGGCCACCCTGTGGCTGACCGAGCAAACCATCAGCACCCAGCTCCAGGACCGTACTCCCGGGGCCAGCCTGGAACGCCTGGACACCACCCAGGTGCGCAGCAATGGGTTGTACGCCTATACCGCGATCAATGCACCGCGCGGCCTGGACGAGCGCATCTACCATGTCTGGCAGTTCAACGGCAGCGAAGTGGATCGCATCGCACTGGATATCCATGGCGGACGCAAGGAAGGCTATCGGGCCTGGTCCCACAAGCAGAACTTCCCGGCCAACCCCACAGGCGACTGGCAAGTGCGGGTGGTCACCGAAGACGATCAGGTGATCGGCGTGCTGCGTTTTCGGATCGACGATCCAGATCAAGGCTCCGCCAAGACGGGCAAGGCAAATTAATCCGGATCGTGCTATTACGTAGCACTGCGAAATCGCCACACAAGCACGGAGCTTATGACTACCAGCGTGACGCCCGGCACCGCTCAACTGGATCTTGCCCAATCCCCGGCGCAATTGCGCATCCGTGGCGACTGGACGCTGGCGCACTACAGCGAGCTCAAGCGCCTGAGCCAAGCGCTGGATGGCCGCTACGACAGCAGCACCCATATCGACCTCAATGGCTTGGGTGCCCTGGACACCGCCGGCGCCTCGCTGCTGGTGGAATTGCTCGGGGCCGAGCGCCTGGGCCACAGCGCCGAACACCCCGACTGCACCCTCTCAGCCGCCGACCGCGCCCTGTTGCAAACCGTCTACAGCTCGCTGAACGACTTCTGCGTACCGGTCAAGCAACCGGAGATTCCGGTCGGCATACAGCTGCTCTCGCGCATCGGCGGATCGGTCTACACCGTCTGGCAGGACACCCTGAAAGTCCTGGGCTTCATCGGCCTGATCCTCGAGACCCTGGCCCGCGGCCTGCTACATCCCAAACGCTGGCGCATCACCCCGGTGGTGGCGCATATCGAGCAGACCGGCCTGGACGCCGCGCCCATCGTGGCCCTGCTGACCTTCCTGGTGGGGGCGGTGGTGGCCTTCCTCGGGGCCACGGTGCTGGCCGGATTCGGCGCCAGCATCTTCACCGTGGACCTGGTAGCGTTTTCCTTTCTGCGTGAATTCGGCGTACTGCTCACCGCCATCCTCATGGCCGGACGCACCGCCAGCGCCTTTACCGCACAGATCGGCTCGATGAAGGCCAACGAGGAGATCGACGCGATCCGCACCCTGGGCCTGGACCCCATGGAATTGCTGGTCCTGCCCCGGGTCCTGGCCCTGCTGGTGGCACTGCCGATGCTGACCTTCCTGGCCATGCTCTCGGGCATCATCGGCGGCGGGGTAGTCTGTGCGCTGTCGCTGGATATTTCGCCGGCGATGTTCCTTTCACTGCTGCATTCGGACATCGGCGTGAAGCACTTCCTGCTGGGCCTGGTGAAGGCCCCGATATTCGCCTTCCTGATCGCCGCCATCGGCTGCCTGGAGGGCTTCAAGGTCAGCGGCAGTTCCGAATCGGTAGGGGCCCACACCACCTCCGCCGTCGTGCAGTCGATCTTCGTGGTGATCGTCATCGACGCCGTGGCCGCACTGTTCTTCATGGAGATGGGCTGGTGAGCCGCCCGCCGCGCGCGCCCGCCGAGGCTGTGATCGAGGTTCGCGGGCTGTGCAACCGCTTCGGCCCACAGAGCGTGCACGAGAACCTCGACCTGGACGTGTACAAGGGCGAGATCCTCGGCGTGGTCGGTGGCTCGGGCAGCGGCAAGTCGGTACTGCTGCGCAGCATCGTCGGCCTGCGCCAGCCCAGCGAGGGCTCGGTGCGGGTATTCGGCCAGGACCTGCCAAGCCTGCCGGAGCAGCAGCGCTCGCTGGTGGAACGACGTTTCGGCGTGTTGTTCCAGAAGGGCGCGCTGTTCACCTCGCTGACGGTGACCGAGAACGTCGCCCTGCCACTGATCGAACACGCCGGCCTGTCGCGCGCCGACGCCGAGCACCTGGCGGCGGTGAAGCTGGCCCTGGCCGGCCTGCCGCTGTCGGCGGCGGACAAGTACCCGGCGTCGCTGTCCGGCGGCATGATCAAGCGCGCGGCCCTGGCCCGAGCCCTGGCCCTGGACCCGGACATCCTGTTTCTCGACGAGCCCACCGCCGGCCTGGACCCGGTGGGCGCAGCCGCCTTCGACCAACTGATCCTGACCCTGCGCGACGCCCTGGGCCTGAGCGTGTTCCTGGTCACCCACGACCTGGATACCCTCTACACCATCACCGACCGGGTGGCGGTATTGGCCCAGAAGAAGGTGCTGGTGGCCGATGCCATCGACATCGTCGCCGAGACCCCGGACGCCTGGATCCACGAATACTTCCACGGCCCTCGCGGCCGCGCGGCGTACCAGGCCGCGACACCGACCAACGAGGGATGACATGGAAACCCGAGCCCATCACGTACTGATCGGCCTGTTCACGGTGATTCTGGTGGCCGGCGCCTTGCTGTTCGGCCTGTGGCTGGCCAAGTCCAGCGTCGACAGCGCCTTCCAGGACTACGAGATCGTCTTCAACGAGGCTGTCAGCGGCCTGTCCCGGGGCAGCTCGGTGCAGTACAGCGGGATCAAGGTCGGCGACGTGGTCAACCTGCGCCTGGACCCCAAGGACCCGCGCCGGGTACTGGCGCAGATTCGCCTGGGCGGCGACACGCCGATCAAGGAAGACACCCAGGCCAAGCTGGCCCTGACCGGCATCACCGGCACCTCGATCATCCAGCTCAGTGGCGGCACCCCGCAAAGCCAGCCCCTCAAGGGCAAGAACGGCCAGTTGCCGACCATCATCGCCTCGCCATCGCCCATCGCCCGCCTGCTGAACAACAGCGACGACCTGATGACCGGGGTCAACCTGCTGCTGCATAACGCCAACCGGCTGTTTTCCCCGGAGAACGTGGGCCGGGTCAGCAATACCCTGGATAACCTGCAGAAGACCACCGCCAGCATCGCCGAGCAACGTAACGACCTGCGCCAGCTGATGCAGCAACTGGGAACCATCACCAAGCAGACCAGCGCCATGCTGGAACAGACCACGGCACTGATGCGCAACGCCAACGGCCTGCTCAACGACCAGGGCCGGCAGATGTTCGGCAGCGCCGAGCAGGCCATGCGCTCGCTGGAGCAAAGCAGTGCCACCCTGAACACACTGTTGACCGACAACCAGGATTCGCTGAGCAACGGCATGCAGGGCCTCAATGGCCTGGCGCCGGCCGTGCGCGAACTGCGCGAGACCATGAGCTCGCTGCGGGCCATCACCCGCCGCCTGGAAGCCAACCCCGGCGGTTACCTGCTGGGTAACGAGAAGAACAAGGAGTTCACGCCATGATGCGTGCCTGTCGCCTGTTTGCCCCCCTGGCCCTGGGAGCCGCCCTGGTCCTGGGCGGCTGCTCGATCCTGCCCAAGAGCGAGCCGCTGGATATCTACCGCTTGCCGGTGAACCAACCCAGCACCCCGGGCAAGGCCTTGCCGTGGTCGCTGCAACTGCTCAAGCCCCAGGCCAGCGATGCCCTGAACAGTGCCAGGATCGCAGTGATCCCCCAGGGCGACTTGATCAGCAGCTACAAGGCTTCGCGCTGGACCGACCCGGCACCGATCCTGCTGCGCAACCGCCTGCTGGATGGATTCCAGCGCGACGGCCGGGTCCAGCTGCTGAGCACCGACGACAGCAACCTGCAGACCGACCTGGCCCTGGGCGGCGACCTGCAGGCCTTCCAGACCGAATACCAGGACAAGGCCGCCCAGGTGGTGATACGCCTGGATGCACGGCTGATTCGGGGTGCTGACCAGAAGATCCTCGCCAGCCGGCGCTTCGAGGTACGCCAGCCGCTGGCCGAGACCCGGGTGCCGGCGGTCGTGGCCGGGTTCGGCCAAGCCAGCGATGTGCTGGCCCGCCAGGTGGTGGACTGGGCCGTAGGGCAGGGCAACCAGGTGGGGCAACGCTGAGCTCCAGCGCGCCGGCAGGCCGGCGCAGGATCAGCCGAAGAACCAGTAGCAGACGGCGATCGCCGCGACCACGCCGGCAAACTCCGCCAACAGGGCGCAGCCCACGGCGTGCCGTACCCGCTGGATGCCCACCGCACCGAAATACACAGCCAGCACATAGAAGGTGGTTTCGGTGCTGCCCTGGATGGTCGCCGCCGCCAGCGCCGGGAAGCTGTCCACACCCTGGCTCTTCATGGTCTCGATCAACATCGCCCGGGCGGCACTGCCCGAGAACGGCTTGACCATGGCTGTGGGCAGGGCATCGACGAAGCGCGTATCCCATCCGGCCCAGGCCACCAGGTGGCGGATTGCGTCGAGGCCGAAATCCAGTGCCCCGGAAGCCCGCAGCACGCCGATGGCGCACAGCATGGCCACCAGGTACGGAAGCAGGTTCTTGGCGACGTCGAACCCTTCCTTGGCGCCCTCGACGAAAGCCTCGTAGACCTTGACCTTGCGCAGCGCGCCGATCACCAGGAACAGCATGATCAGGCCGAACAGCGTCAGGTTGCCGAGGATCGAGGAAAGTGACGCCAGGGCCGCCGCCGACAGGCTCGCCAGCAGCGCCATGAAAGCCCCCAGGGCCAGGGCACCGGGAATCAGGTAGGCCAGCACCACCGGGTCCCACAGCCGCAGGCGCTGCATCACCGCCACCGACAGCAGGCCTACCAGGGTCGAGGCGCTGGTGGCCAGCAGGATCGGCAGGAACACCAGGGTCGGGTCCGCCGCACCTTGCTGGGCGCGGTACATGAAGATGGTCACCGGCAACAGGGTCAGGGACGAAGCGTTGAGCACCAGGAACAGGATCTGCGCGTTGCTCGCGGTGGTGGCACTGGGGTTGAGCTCCTGCAGGGCGCGCATGGCCTTAAGGCCGATGGGCGTGGCGGCATTGTCCAGGCCCAGGCCGTTGGCGGCGAAGTTCAGGGTGATCAGGCCCAGGGCCGGATGGCCCGGTGGCACTTCCGGCATCAGGCGCTTGAACAGCGGGCCGAGGACCTTGGCCAGCCATTCGACGATGCCGGCCTTCTCGGCGATCCGCAGGAACCCCAGCCACAGGGTCAGGGTGCCGAACAGCAACACCATGACCTCCACCGACAGCTTGGCCATGGCGAAGATGCTTTCCACCATGGCGGCGAAGATCCCGGCGTTGCCTCCCACCAGCCACTGCGCCAGGGCGGAAACGGTTGCAACGATAAAGAAGCCAAGCCACAGGCCATTGAGCATCGGTCATATCCCTCGGAAGATGCGGCGAATGATAGCGGGGGTTGCAGAAACGACAAACCCCGGATCGACCGGGGTTTGTCTGTTGCGCGGGCCCGCCGGGGTGGCGGGCGGGCGTCAGGCGTCTCAGCCCTTGGAGATCTCGCCGGCTGGCAGCTTCTCCTTGCTGCGCCAGTGCGGCAGGGAGTTCCAGTAGCGCTGGCCCTTGGCTTCGTCGTACATGCCTTCCCAACGAGCGATCACCAGCACCGCCAGGGCGTTGCCGATCACGTTCAGGGCGGTACGCGCCATGTCCATCACGCGGTCGACACCGGCGATGAAGGCCAGGCCTTCCAGCGGGATGCCAACGCTGCCCAGGGTGGCCAGCAGGACCACGAAGGACACGCCCGGAACCCCGGCGATCCCCTTGGAAGTGACCATCAGGGTCAGGACCAGCAGCAGCTGCTGGCTGATGGACAGGTCGATGCCGTACAGCTGGGCGATGAAGATCGCCGCGATGCTCTGGTACAGGGTCGAACCGTCGAGGTTGAAGGAGTAGCCGGTAGGCACCACGAAGCTGCAGATCGCCTTCGGCGCGCCGTAGGCTTCCATCTTCTCGATCACTCGCGGCAGCACGGTTTCCGAGCTGGCGGTGGAGTAGGCGAGCACCAGCTCATCCTTGAAGATGCGCATCAGCTTGATCACCGAGAAACCGAACAGGCGTGCGATCAGGCCCAGGACCACAAAGGCGAAGAAAGCGATGGCCACGTAGACCAGGATCACCAGCTTGGCCAAAGGCAGCAGCGAAGCGAAACCGAAGTTGGCGACGGTCACCGCGATCAGGGCAAATACACCGATAGGGGCGTAGTTCATGATCATGTGGGTGACCTTGAACATGGTTTCCGAAACGCCCTGGAACATCTTCACCAGCGGCTCGCGCAGGTCGGCCTGCAGGCTCGACAGGCCCAGGCCGAACAGCACCGAGAAGAAAATGATCGGCAGCATCTCGCCACGGGCCATGGCCGCGAAGATGTTCGACGGAATCAGGTTGAGGATGGTCTCGATGAAGGCGTGTTCATGTTGCACTTCGGCCGCGGTGGCCTGGTACTTGGAGATGTCCACGGTGCCCAGGGTGCTCATGTCGATGCCTGCGCCCGGATGGAACAGGTTGGCCAGCAGCAGGCCGACGACGATGGCGATGGTGGTCACGATCTCGAAGTAGATGATGGTCTTGAGGCCGATGCGGCCCAGCTTCTTGGCGTCGCCAACACCGGCGATGCCGACCACCAGCGAGGAGATGACGATCGGGATCACGATCATCTTGATCAAGCGGATAAAGATATCGCCCGCAGGTTGCAGGACGTTGCTAATCCACCAGGCTTTTTCAGCGCTGAAATGATTGAGCAGTGCGCCGATCGCAATACCCAGGACCAGACCGATGAGGATCTGCCAGGCGAGGCTTAATTTGGCCTTCTTCATATCATTACCCTTACTTCAGTTGGACTCGGGCTGATGCGCGAACTGCAACGCTCAATGGCGGAAAAGTCTGTGCATCAGCCCCCGTATAAGGTCATCCCGAGCGAGCATTTACGGCTCTCTGCAGGCGAAAAAAGGCGCAACTATTCCGATGCAAGGGTGGCGCGTCTAATGCCGTAAACGCCTACCCTATGCCGAATCGGCATGAGTTTTTCGAAACAAAACGAGCGTCCCAACCGGTTCGAATACGACATTTCGGCAGGCCAGAATGCCGTGAAACGGCCATTTCAGGCGGCGTGCAGGCTTGTCGGAAGGGTCAGGAAAAGGTCTAAAAAACTTTAGGAATGTTCTGTTTCGGGTGCCCTGGAACCTTCCGGATTTTCCGGAAAGTTTCTCGATATACGGTCGCAGAGAAACACCAGGAAACGTTTGACCGGAGTCAAAGGAAGATTTTTCAGTTCAGACATCGGTGGCATCAGGCCAATGGCTCTAGAACGGGGATCTGACCGTTCACGCACGCCGCAAGCTCGTCGGGTCGACACCGACCCGGGAGCTTGCGCCGCCGCTTTTTCCTGACCCGGCCCTTGCGGAGGCACTCCCTGTACCCCTAGGTCACTCCGATCTCTGGCGGATCAGAACGTCCCGGCCCCCTGGTCATGCACGTGCCCTCCTCGGGTCGTGCAACAGCCGAAAGCGCACCAGGCCCTTTCGTCTATTCGACTGACCCGGACTCAATACCAGTTCGGGTCTTTTCTCAGCTGCTCTTTAAGCAATTCCTGCATACCGGGCTCGGGCTTGCCGAGAAACCGGTAGTTGGCATGCCGGGTCGGCGACTTGTCGGCGGGCAACCCCGCAGGCACTTCCACCAGCAATGCATAGGCATGCTTCTTGTCGAAAGCGAAGGCCACGATCAGCCGCTGGCTGCGGCAACTCTGGGCGGTCTCGCACAACGGTCCCACCAGGTACTTGTCGCCATCCTCCTCCACGGCATTCATTTGTTCGGCATCGCCCGACAGGTTCATGACCCACTCGGGCAATCGCTCTTCCTTTTGCACGACCTTCTGCCAGGTCTCGCGAAACTGCGGATCTGCATTGAGCAGTTGGCTGGCCCGTGCCTGGCCATCGTTGGCAGCCGACGCCAGGGCACTGGCGCTCGACAGCAATACGAAGGCCAGGGTCTTGAAGGAGATCCCCATGATCAACCCCGACCGCGACGGCCAAAGAAGAAGGAAGCGATGAACATCACCAGGAACACCACGAAAAGAATCTTGGCGATCCCGGTAGCGGTGCCAGCGATACCACCGAAGCCCAGGACGGCAGCGACGATGGCGATGATCAGGAATGTGATTGCCCAACTCAGCATGATGATTCTCCTTACTCTTCTCTATTAGGAAAGCTGCCGGCATGGTTGGCCCGCTACCGCCAAGGGCGGCCCCGGCCATGGTGCCTAGAACACCCAGCGCTCCTGGCGTGGCGACTCAAGCACGGGCTGCGCCTGGTCAACGGTCATCAGTTGTAGGGGTGCGGTGTCGGCGAACGAACTGCTCACCGGACGAAAATGGGTCTGGATGGGGTGTTGATGGGCCGGCACCTGGGGAATAGGGGCCTGGCGATCCTGCCAGCGCTGGAACTGCTGCCCGGCGATTAGAGTGACCAGCAATGCAAGGCAAGCAAACAGCCCTTGCTGGAGGTGCAGCGGCGCGATGCGCAATTGGGCAAGACGTTGGCGATTCATCCTGAAAATCCTCCCACACCGATGGTGATGTTGTTATGGAAGCCGTTGCCTGGGCCCCTCGATGGGAAAGGAAGTTGCAGACTGCATGCCAGCTTTTATCGAGCAATAAATATCAATAAAATCAATAACTTATATAAAGACCAGAAAAAACCCATGGACGCATCCTGCACGATGCTCACTTGGCTGACCGTGCGAAATGCACGATCTTCAACTCAGGGGTTTCTCCTGCTTTCTGATTTTCGGTGGGAACTTTGCCGAGCAGCGAGCAGCCTGATACAGACCTGTACCTGCACAACCTTCAGCCACCGCTGAAAACATCAGTTATTTCAGTTAGTTAGCTATTTCGACCGGAGATATCTAACCTGCAACCGGTGGAATGGATCAGAATCAATCTTGCAACTTGCCCGATTTTTCCGGGACTAAATCAGATCGTTCATTAAAGGAGCCTGGGAAAAATGGAGCCAGCGCCGGAGAATCAGGGCCGCATCCTTCTGGTAGATGACGAGTCCGCCATCCTTCGCACCTTCCGTTATTGCCTGGAAGACGAGGGCTACATCGTCGCTACCGCCAACAGTGCGGCCCAGGCAGACACGTTGCTGCAACGCCAGGTGTTCGACCTGTGCTTCCTCGACCTGCGCCTGGGAGAAGACAACGGCCTGGATGTATTGGCCCAGATGCGTATCCAGGCGCCCTGGATGCGGGTAGTGATCGTCACCGCCCATTCCGCCGTCGATACCGCCGTGGATGCCATCCAGGCCGGTGCCGCCGATTACCTGGTCAAGCCGTGCAGCCCCGATCAATTGCGCCTGGCCACCGCCAAGCAGTTGGAAGTGCGCCAGCTGTCAGCACGCCTGGAGGCCCTGGAGGGCGAGGTCCGCAAGCCCAGCGATGGCCTGGACTCCCACAGCCCGGCCATGAAGGTGGTGCTGGAGACCGCCCGCCAGGTAGCCAGCACCGATGCCAACATCCTGATTCTCGGTGAGTCTGGAACCGGCAAGGGCGAGCTGGCCCGGGCCATCCATGGCTGGAGCAAGCGCGCGAAGAAGTCCTGCGTGACCATCAACTGCCCGTCGCTGACTGCCGAGCTGATGGAGAGCGAGCTCTTCGGCCACAGCCGCGGGGCCTTTACCGGCGCCAGCGAAAGCACCCTGGGCCGGGTCAACCAGGCCGACGGGGGCACGCTGTTTCTCGACGAGATCGGCGACTTCCCGCTGACCCTGCAGCCCAAACTGCTGCGCTTTATCCAGGACAAGGAATATGAACGTGTCGGCGATCCGGTGACCCGGCGCGCCGACGTACGCATCCTCGCCGCCACCAACCTCAATCTGGAAGACATGGTGCGCGACGGGCGTTTTCGCGAGGACCTGCTGTACCGCCTGAACGTGATTACCCTGCACCTGCCGCCTTTGCGCGAGCGCAGCGAAGATATCCTGACCCTGGCCGACCGTTTCCTCGCGCGCTTCGTCAAGGAGTACTCGCGACCGGCACGGGGCTTCAGCGACGAGGCCCGGGAGGCCCTGTTGAACTACCGCTGGCCAGGCAACATTCGCGAGCTGCGCAATGTGGTGGAGCGGGCGAGCATCATCTGTCCCCAGGAACGAGTCGAGATCAGCCACCTGGGCATGGCCGAGCAGCCCACCAGCAATGCGCCGCGAATCGGCGCGGCCTTGAGCCTGGACGAGTTGGAGAAAGCCCATATCGGTGCGGTACTGGCCACCAGCGACACCCTGGACCAGGCCGCCAAGACACTGGGCATCGATGCTTCGACGCTGTATCGCAAGCGCAAACAGTACAACCTGTGAACGATATCCCATGAAGCTAGCGATGAAACTGCGGACCCGGCTGTTTCTGAGCATCTCGGCCCTGATCACCGTGGCGATGCTGGGCCTGGTGCTCGGGCTGGTCAGCGTGATGCAGATGGCCAGTACCCAGGAGTCGCTGATCCGCAACAACTTCATCACCCTGGACCTGGGGCTCAAGCTGCGCCAGACCCTGGGCGACCAGTTGATCCTCATGCTCAGCAACAAGCCCGACCCAAAGGCCCTGGAAGCATCCAGGAAACGTTACCTGGACCTGCTCGACCAAGGCATTGCCCATGAGCAGCAGAACCACAATCAAAGCGGCTTCCAGCAAGCCCGCAGCGACTATCAGAGCTTCTTCCAGGCCTTCGAACACAGCAACGCCCCCAGCACCGGATTGAGTAGCGACAACCAACTGACCGAGCGTTTCAACACCCTGCGCTCAGGCCTGATCAATGAGCACAAGCGCGCCCTGGACAACATCAGCGCAGTGGAGCGCCAGACCCGCGGCCGCGCCCTGCTGGTGGCCGGCCTGCTGGGCCTGGTTGGCCTGGCGGTGCTGATCATCGGTTTCATTACCGCGCATTCCATCGCCCAACGCTTTGGCGGTCCCATCGAGGCCCTGGCCAAGGCGGCGGACAAGATCGGCCAGGGTAACTTCGACGTTACCCTGCCGATTTCAGGCGCCGCGGAAATGAATCTGCTGACCCGGCGCTTCGGCATCATGGCTGAGGCGCTGCGCCAACATCAGGCAACCAACGTCGATGAACTGCTGGCCGGCCAGCAACGCCTGCAAGCGGTGCTCGACAGCATCGACGACGGCCTGCTGATGATCGACCGCCAGGGCCGCCTGGAGCACTTGAACCCGGTGGCCCAGCGGCAACTGGGCTGGGACCAGGATCGCCTTGGCCAAGGCCTGGGCAGTGCCCTGCAAAGACCGGAGCTGGACGAACAACTGCAACTGGTACTGCGGGGCGGCAGCCTGGAGCGGGCCCCGGAAGACCTGGATATCGAAGTCGACGGCGAGGCACGCCTGTTGACCTATAGCCTGACCCCGGTATGCCACACCCAAGGGCACATCCTTGGCGCAGTGATGGTGCTGCATGACGTCACCGAGCAGCGGGCCTTCGAGCGCGTGCGCAGTGAGTTCGTGCTGCGCGCCTCCCATGAGCTGCGCACCCCGGTCACCGGCATGCACATGGCCTTCGGGCTGCTCCAGGAACGCCTGCACTTCGCCGAGGAGTCGCGGGAAACCGACCTGCTCAATACCGTCAATGAAGAAATGCAGCGCCTGATGCAGTTGATCAACGATCTGTTGAACTTCTCCCGCTACCAGAACGGCCTGCAGAAGCTCACTCTCGCCCCCTGCTCATTGGAGGATCTGCTGGAGCAGACCCGGGAACGCTTCATCGAACAGGCGCGAAACCGGGACATAGCGCTGCTGCTGGACATGCAGGCGCCACTGCCACGACTGCATGCCGACCAGCCACAGCTGGAGCGGGTCCTGGACAACCTGGTAGGCAACGCCCTGCGCCACACCGCCAAGGGAGGCCAGATCCGACTGCAGGCCAGGCGTCATGGCGAGCGGGTGATCGTCAGTGTCGAGGACAATGGCGAAGGGATCGCCTATGGCCAGCAGGGGCGGATCTTCGAACCTTTCGTCCAGGTGGGGCGCAAGAAGGGTGGCGCCGGGCTCGGGCTGGCACTGTGCAAGGAAATCGTCCAGCTCCATGGCGGACGCATGGGGGTGTACTCAAGACCGGGGCAGGGTACCCAGTTCTACCTGGCGCTGCCGCTGTAGGGCATCACGCTTCATCATCCAAGCGCCTGGCCATCAGGCGCCGTCCCCGCGTGATCAATTCGGTGAACTGCAAGGCGCTCAGGGCCTGGGCGAACAGCCAGCCCTGGCCGAAGCTGACCCCTTCGCTGCTCAACAGCAAGGCCTGGTCCTCGAACTCGATGCCTTCGGCGATCACCTTGAGCTTCAGGGCGTGGGCCATGCGGATGATGTGCGGGGCCACGCCGCTGCTGGCGGCATCGTGGCCCAGGGCGTCGACGAACGCCTTGTCGATCTTCAGGCAGTCCACCGGCAGGTTCTGCAAGTAGGCCAGGCTGCAATAGCCGGTGCCGAAATCGTCGATCAACACTTGATGCCCGACATCCCTCAGGGCTTGCAGGTTGTTGCGTGCCACCACCACGTCGATCAGTCCGCGCTCGGTCACTTCGAAGGCGATCTGCCGCGCCGCCACCCTGTGCAACGCCAGCAGGCGCGCCATGACCCGGCCGATACGCGGCACCATGACATCGCAAGCGGCCAGGTTGACCGAGATGTACAGCTGCGGATTGGCTCGCAACACATGGCCCAACTGTTCCAGCAGGCGCTGCAGGACGAAGTCGGTGATCTGGCGGATCTGCCCGGTGTTCTCCGCCAGCGGGATGAACAGCTCGGGGCTGGTCAGGGTGCCGTCCGGGCGCCGCCAGCGCAGCAAGGCCTCGGCTCCCACGCAGAGCCGGCTGTTGAGATCGAAGATCGGTTGGTACAGCACCTGCAGTTCCTTACGACGCAAGGCACCTTGCAGTTCCGCCCCCAGGGACTGCCGCTGCCGCGCCAGCTGATACACCAATGCGCAGATGAACAGCGCCAACAACAGGCTCACCGGCAGCAACCACCACCAGCCATCGAGCATTTCCGCCTGCATGCTGGCCCTTGGAGTGATCAGCACCAGTTGGTACTCGGGGTTCTGGGTCGGCATGCGGTAGATCAGCAGGTCCCGGGTCACCTGCAGTGGCTGGCCTCGACTGGGATGCCAGGGCTGCACCGGCGGCCAGGGGCGCGCCAGGCCCAGTACCGGAATGGCCCGGGCACCATGATCGACCACCACCATCAGGCTGCCCCCGGGCGGCAGGTCGACCACGTCCGTCAGGTGCCCACGGGAAGTGGCAACGCGAAAGTTGCCACGGCCGAGCATGAGCGCCGCGAGGTTTTCATTGGGTTCGGTGGAGGTATTGAGCCAGTAGCTATAGGTGGGGCCCCGGATATCCGCCGGCCTGGGGGATGGCGTCAGGTTCTGCTGCGGCCAGTTGGAGCAGGTCTGGTCGGCGTCCATGTAGACCGCCTCGTAGATGAAGCGATAGCTGTAGCTGACCTGCTGCAACGCCGTGATCATGTCCGCGCTGCACTCGCGTAGCGGTTGCGCCTCCAAGGCATCCAGGCCCTCGCGCAGCTGTCCGAACAACTGCTCCAGGCGCTCCAGGAATCGCTGGCCCTGGGCATTCATCTGCTCGCTTTCCTGCTGCTGGACCTGATGCATCGCCACGCCAACGCTGCCCAGCATCAGCACCGCCGCACTCAAGGCAGCCGCCAGCATCGCCAACACCCATGGGCGATGAAACCAACTGCGCACGGGCTCGCCGGAGGCCTGCATCTTGGAAGATCCGAAGGATTACCAATGAGTTATAGCAACTGATTGGGCAATCGGCGCGGACCGTCCGGCGGCGTCATTATTTTGTCTGGTTGAGGACCTGCAGGATCGCTGCGCTTTCAGCGTCCGGGGTGCCATCGAAACGGCCGGGCCGGTAGTGCATCTGGAAGGCTGCCAGCACATGCCGGGTGGCCACATCCAACTCGCCGGTCTGCGGGGTGGCGTAGCCCAGGTGGGCCAACTGCTGCTGGAACCAGCTGATGCTCGGCAGGTTCGCTGCATAGAACGCCTGCTGGCGAGCCACTGCCTGGGCATTGGGCCACAGGCCCAGGCCCGCCTCGGCCAGGCGCTTCCAGGGGAACAGCGGGCCTGGATCGAGCTTGCGCAGCGGGGCGATGTCACTGTGGCCGATGATGTGCCGAGGGGAAATGTTGTTGCGCTTGCTGATGTCCTTGAGCAGCACGATCAGGTTCTGGATCTGCGCTTCGCTGTAGGGGTACCAGAGCCGCCCGTTGGGGCCGTCGCGAAACCCCGGGTTAACGATCTCGATACCGATGGAGCTGGAGTTGAGCCAGGTTCGTCCCTGCCATTGGCTCTCGCCGGCATGCCACGCACGGTACTGTTCATCCACCAGTTTGTAGATGGTGGCGGACTTGTCATCGCCGATCAGGTAATGGCTGCTGACCTGGCCATGGGTCAGCAGGGCCAGGGAACGCTCCATGGACGCCGAGGTGTAATGGACGATGATGAACTGGGCACGCTGGTCGTAGTTGACCGAGGGGTGGCTGGTATCGATGCGCGGGCCGCTGGCGCAGCCAGCAAGCAGCAACAGGGAGAAGGCAAGGGCAAACAGTTTCATGGCAGGGCAGCACGTTGCGACATTAATGCAACAGTGTAACGTACTGCTCCCCGATCCATGGGCAAAACTGCGCTACCCGGCTCGGTTCAGCCGGCCTCGACCCGGTTTCGTCCGGCATCTTTTGCTCGATATAGCGCCTGATCGGCTCTTTTTATCACCATATCGCTGCGATCTCCCGACTTGAACGCACTCATGCCCACAGACACAGTGATGGTCACCGGTTCGCCCTTGAAATGGAACGGACAGGCCTCGATCGCCGCACGCAGGGTTTCCACCAACCGTACGCCCACCGGCCACGGTGTATTGGGCAACAGCAGGACAAACTCCTCACCACCGAAGCGGGCGATGAAATCGCTACCCCGCAAGCGCTTGCTCAGCACGCTGGCAATGATCTTCAGCACCTTGTCGCCAGCCAGGTGCCCATAGTTATCGTTGATCCGCTTGAAGTGGTCGAGATCGAGCATGGCCAGCAACAGGCTGTTGCCATGGCGTTGCCACTGTTCGATCTCATGCTCCAGGCGCTCGCTCCAGGCCGCACGGTTGGGCAGCCCGGTCAGCGGGTCGATCAATGCCTTCTGCCGCTGCTCCTCCAAGTGCTCGCGATAGCCCTGGGCCTCCTGCTCCATGCTCGAGACCCGGGCCGCCAGGCTTTGCAAGCGTGTGGCCATGTCCTTCTCGCGCTCGTCGCGCTGTCGCTGATGCTGGTCCATGGTGCCCAGCAGGCCTTCCAGATGGCTTTCCAGTACCTGTTTGAGGTCGTCCAGGTCCGCTGCTTCCTGCACGCTGCTCTGCAGACCATCGACCTGCTCGCGGATCTGCGTATCCATGGCGCGCGCGGCCGAGCTGATATCGGCATGACCGTCACTGGCTGCCTGCAGATTGCTCTGGAAGGCTTCCAGGCGCTCGTTAAGCTGCTTGAGGTAATTCTCGAACTCATGCTGGCCAGAGTCGGTGATCGCCAGCATCAACACGGCAAGATCATCGAGGATCGGCAGCAACTCATACCAGTTCAGGCCATGTTGCAGACGATCACGCATTGCCTCTGCTTGAGGGCGATGCCGCTCAGGCAGGCTCAGGTCATCGAGCAGGCCCAGGAGGGTGTGCTCGATGTGCTTGGCCACCGAACTGTAGGAAGGCTCGGGCGAGTCCGGCAACGCATAGAGCACGTCCTGATCCGGCTGCTCCGGGTCGATGGCCGCCAACGCCTCGGCCATCACCTGGGGCAGGGGCAGGCTGTCGAGCAAGGCGGCAGAGGAAATGGGCAGCAGCTCGTCAGGATTGCCGCCCTTCGGCTCAGGGGCGATCAGGGGATCGGGTGCAGGTGCAGGTGCAGGTGCAGGTGCAGGTGCAGGTGCAGGTGCAGGTGCAGGTGCCAGGGTCGGCCCGGGCCTCTCGGTTCGCAATACTTCAACGGGCTCCTGCAACCCTGCCGGAACCTCGGAAGGGCGCTCCAGCTCGAGCGCAGGAGTTTCCGGCACCAGGACCTGGGGTATGAAGGCGACAGCCTCTGCCGGGCCGGGTTCGGGTTCTGGCTCGGTTTCGAGCTTGGGGGCAACGGCAGCAGAGGGCTCGAAGGCGGGCCGGGGCAAGGGTTCCGCCTCTGCCGACAACGGTGCGACACCAGGTGCCGGCGCTACCGCGCCAGCTTGGGACACAACGCTATCGGGCACCTCGTCGTGCTCGCGAGCCGCTTCATCCGGGGCCGTTGGCTCCTCAGGCTGTGGATGATTGTCTACAGCCTGGGCCGAAGGGGCGAGCGCCTCGGGTCCCGGCGCGGCTTGCGCAGGATCACGGGAGCCGAACAGCCGTTGCAACAGGCCAGGGCGACCGGGTTCGGCCGGACCGTCCAACTGGTTCAAGGCCTTGCCTTGCAGGGCGCTCAGCTCCCCCAATAGCAAGGGAATCTCCCGGGCCTGACCGACCCGACCATCCAGCTGCTTGGCGAACGCCTTGAGCGGGCGGCTGACTTCCCTGGGCAGGGGCAGGGACTGCAATTGGGTGACCAGCGCCGTCAATGCGCTGCTCATCTGGTCGATACGGGTTTCCCGACGCTGTTCGGAGTCCAGCACGGCCTTTTCCAGGCGCGGAATCAAGGCAGCCAGTCCGGCGTCCATATCGTCGGTACGCACGACCTCGCGCATTTCCTTCATGCATTGGTCAACCGCGCGGTCGGTGCCCTCCGCGGCCAGGGTGCTGCGCACCAGGCCCCGGCGCAACAAGTCCAGTCGTGCAGCCCAGCGGCGCTCGAGCTTTTCCTGTTGTTCGATGCTTTTTAAGTACTTCTCTTTCCAACGTTGGGCGTCGTCGCTCATTCATCGATTCCGCGAGGGGCAGGACTCAACGCGGGCAATGCATCGGCCGTGAGCGAACCCGGCAGACGAATCTCTACCGCGACCGGCAAGTGATCGGATATGGGTTGGGCCAGGACTTCGACTCGCTCCAGGGTCAGACTGGGGCTGAGCAGGATGTGATCCAGGCAGCGTTGTGGGCGCCAGCTGGGGAAGGTCGCCTGCAGTTGCGGCGCCAGCAGGCTCAAGTCGCGCAAGGGGGAATGCTCCAACAGGTCGCTGGCATGGGTATTCATATCCCCCATCAGCACCTGATGCTTGTAGCCGCCGATCAACTCGCGAATGTAGGCCAGTTGCCGGGTTCGCGCCCGAGCGCCAAGGGCCAGGTGCATCATCACCACGACCAGGGCCTCCGGCCCCTCGCCGAAACGCAGCAGGATCGCCCCACGCCCCTTGGGGCCGGGCAGGGGATGATCCTCGATCGCCCAGGGCCGCAAGCGGCTGAGCACGCCATTGCTGTGCTGGGCCAGGCGTCCGAGGTTGCGATTGAGCTGCTGGTACCAGTAGGGAAAGGCACCCAGTTGGGCCAGGTGCTCCACCTGGTTGACGTAGCCCGAACGCAGGCTGCCGCCATCGGCTTCCTGCAGGGCTACCAGGTCGAAGTCCCCCAGCAGGTTGCCTATTTTCTGCAGGTTGTCCGCCCGACCGTTATGGGGCAACAGGTGCTGCCAGCCGCGGGTCAGGTAGTGACGATAACGCTCGGTGCTGATGCCGACCTGGATGTTGAAGCTGAGTAGTCGCAGGCGACTGTCTGCCGGCAGGCCGGTCGACGCTAAATGATGTTCGTTGACCTGCGGATCATGCAGGCCAACGATGCGTTCCGAGCTCCAGCGCGGCATGGCGGCGGCGCTTACTTGGCCGCGCGCTCTTTGGCGATCAGCTGGTCGGCCACGCTCAGCGCACCTTCAGGACCGCCAGCGGTGCCCAGGTCGAAACGATACTTGCCGTTGACCACCATGGTAGGTACGCCAGAGATCTGATAGGCCTGGGCTTTCTTCTTGGCATCTTCGACCTTGCCTTTGACGGCGAAGGAATTGTAGGTGCTCAGGAACTTGTCCTTGTCGACACCCTCGCCAGCCAGGAAGTCGGCCATTTCCTCAGGAGTAGCGAGTTTCTTGCCGCTGTGGATGGCCTCGAACACGGCCTTGTGCACCTTGTGCTCGACCCCCATGGCTTCCAGGGTGATGAACAGCTGGCCATGGACATTCCAGATGCCACCGAACATGGCTGGGATACGTACGAAGTTGACGTCGGCAGGGAGTTTCTCGACCCAAGGGTTGATGGTGGGTTCGAAGGCATAGCAATGAGGGCAGCCATACCAGAACAGCTCCACCACTTCGATCTTGCCAGGCACCGCAACCGGAACGGCGCTGCTCAACTCGACATATTGTTTACCGGCTTCAAGCGGTTCGGCGGCTTGAGCGGTCACGCCAAACAGGCTGGCGGTGACGAGAGCGGCGCTGAGAATCAGATTACGCATGCTTTACTCCTGGACGATTTAGGCGCCTCGCGCGACCTGAATTCAGACAGATCATGGCGGGCTTGAGTTCGCTAGTGTAGCGGCTGGCGCCATAAAAAAGGGCGGCCTGAGCCACCCTTTATGCTTGCACCGTCAGATTAATCGATCATTAACGTCGCCGTGGCTATGCACCTTCCGGCAACTGATCGCGGCGGCCTCAGTGCAGGCCTTGAATATAGCTGGACACTGCTTCGATGTCCTTGTTGCTCAGCTTGCTGGCAATGCTGCGCATGACCATGGTGTCGCCATCGTTGGTACGCGCACCTTCGCGGAAGTCGGTCAGCTGCTTGGCCACATATTGAGCGTGCTGGCCACCCAGGTGAGGGAAACCTGCCGCTGCGTTACCCGCGCCGTTCGGCGAATGGCAGCCGGTACAGGCTGGCATGCCCTGGTCCAGCTTGCCGCCACGGAACAGTTCTTCGCCACGGGCCACAACTTTTGGATCAGCCGCGCCGACGCTGCCTTTCTGGCTGGCGAAATAGGCGGCGATGTCAGCCAGGTCCTGATCGCTCAGGTTGGTCAGCAGGCCGGTCATTTCCAGCACTTGACGCTTACCGGACTTGATATCGTGCAGCTGCTTGTCCAGGTACCTCTCCCCCTGGCCTGCCAGTTTGGGAAAGTTTGGCGCCATGCTGTTCCCATCAGGGCCGTGGCAAGCGCCACAGACTGCGGCTTTCGCCTGACCGGCAGCAGCGTCGCCTGCGGCATGGGCAACACCGGTGATGCCCAAGGTCAACAGCAGACTCACGAGTAATTTGTTCATCAGCTAATCCAACTACGGCTAAGGGTTAAGAGTTATGGACCGGGATCACTCGCTCATCCAGTGGATGATGGCTCGGTAATCCTCGGCACTGCAGTCCATGCACAAACCACGCGGCGGCATCGCCTTGAAACCCTGGGTCACGTGTTGCACCAGCGTCTCCATACCTTGCGCCAACCTCGGCGCCCAAGCTTCCTGGTCGCCCTTGCGGGGCGCCGTCGGTAGTTGGCCGGAATGACAAGCCCCACAAACACGGTTGTACACAGCTTCCGGATCCTGTGTAGCCTGCGCGCTGTAAAGCGGCATCAAGAGCCCGGTAGCCAGCAGCCATTTCGTCATAAAACGACCTTTTCAGGGTTGAGAGCGTGCTGCGTTCTAATGCGCATACAAGGTTTATCGCTCTCGTGAACTTCATCCTACGCTGGGACAAAGCGCACACAAAATCTGCGGCATTATATACTGGCGCTACTGAAACGGAAACGACACCGCTCGCCGCACCCATCCTCGGCACCGCCCCTATTTCGGAAATCCCATGCAACTGAAGAACCCCATCCTCGGTCTGTGCCAACAGGCTACTTTCATGCTCAGCGCCGCCAAGGTCGATCAATGCCCTGACGACGCCGGCTTCGAAGTTGCCTTCGCCGGGCGTTCCAACGCCGGTAAATCCAGCGCCTTGAACACCCTGACCCACGCCAGCCTGGCACGCACCTCGAAGACCCCGGGCCGCACGCAATTGTTGAACTTCTTCAAGCTAGACGACGATCGCCGTCTGGTCGACCTGCCGGGCTACGGCTACGCCAAGGTACCGATCCCCTTGAAGCAGCACTGGCAGCGCCACCTGGAGGCCTACCTGGGCAGCCGGGAGAGCCTCAAGGGTCTGATCCTGATGATGGATATCCGTCATCCAATGACCGATTTCGACACCCTGATGCTGGACTGGGCCGTGGCCAGCGGCATGCCAATGCACATCCTGCTGACCAAGGCCGACAAACTGACCTATGGCGCAGCCAAGAACACCCTGCTCAAGGTCCAGTCGCAAATTCGCAAGGGCTGGGGCGAAGCCATCACTATCCAGCTGTTCTCCGCACCCAAGCGCATGGGCCTGGAAGAAGCCTACACCGTGCTGGCGGGCTGGCTGGAACTGGCCGACAAAGGCGCCGAGATCGAGGCCTGAGAGAGATAAAAATTGTCTGCACGGTGATCAGGCAAGGCAAAAAGCGGCGGGAAAGCGGAGTTTAGGGGCCTAAATGAGCATTTCCCGCCGCTTTTTAACGCAGCATGGTCGCCACGCAGGCAATTTTCAGGCAAAAAAAACCCCGGACTTCATATGGGGAGGGGGAAGTTCGGGGTTCAAGTTCTAGACCGCTAGGGCGGGGTCCAGATATCTGCCAACACTTAACACAACATAGGAGCATTGAAGGGCTTCACCAGCCATTCAGTAACTCTGAGTGGGCGTTTCTCGATTTAGTTCCGGCCGAGCGCAAAAACTATTAGCGATAACCCCTGAAATTTTTCGCGCTAATGGTTCTCCAGGCTTTTGCCGCGACACTATGTCGCGGCAAAAGTCGGCGAAAAGTCCCCTTAATGGGCCTCATCCCAGTTATTTCCCACCCCGACTTCCACCAATAGCGGCACATCCAGGGTCGCGGCACCGCTCATGTAACCGCGAATTTCTTCGCGCACCTGGTCCACCAGGTCCTCGCGAACCTCCAATACCAGTTCGTCGTGCACCTGGAGAATGACCCTGGCGTCCAGCCCCGAGCCCTGCAGCCAGTTGTCCACCGCCACCATGGCTTTCTTGATGATGTCCGCGGCAGTGCCTTGCATTGGCGCGTTGATCGCCGTGCGTTCGGCACCGGCCCGCTCCTGGGGCTTGTTGGAGTTGATCTCGGGCAGGTACAGGCGGCGACCGAAGATGGTCTCCACATACCCTTGGTCGGCCGCCTGGGCACGGGTGCGGTCCATGTACTCGCGCACCCCCGGATAGCGGGCGAAGTAGGTGTCGATATAAGCCTTGGCCTGCTTGGTATCGACGCCGATATCCTTGCCCAGCTTCTGCGCCCCCATGCCATAGATCAGGCCGAAGTTGATGGCCTTGGCACTGCGGCGCTGCTCGGAGGTAACGTCCCCGAGATCGACCTTGAACACTTCCGCCGCCGTGGCCGTGTGCACGTCCTGATTGTTGCGAAAAGCATTGAGCAAGCCTTCGTCCTGGGACAGATGCGCCATGATCCGCAGCTCGATCTGCGAGTAGTCCGCCGCCAGCAGCTTGTAGCCGGCCGGAGCGACGAAGGCCTGGCGAATGCGCCGCCCCTCTGCCGTGCGCACCGGGATGTTCTGCAGGTTCGGATCACTGGAAGACAGGCGCCCGGTAGACGCTACTGCCTGGTGATACGAGGTGTGGATCCGTCCGGTGCGCGGGTTGATCTGCTCCGGCAGGCGGTCGGTATAAGTACTCTTGAGCTTGCTCATGGAGCGGTACTGCATCAGCACCCGGGGCAGCGGGTAGTCGTCCTCGGCCAGCTTGGCCAGCACCTCTTCGGCGGTGGACGGCTGGCCCTTGGCAGTCTTCTTCAGCACTGGCAGGCCAAGCTTGTCATAGAGGATGCTGCCCAACTGCTTCGGCGATCCCAGGTTGAATTCCTCGCCGGCGATTTCGAAAGCCTCACGCTCCAGGGCCTCCATCTTGTCGCCCAGCTCGATGCTCTGCACGCCCAGCAGCTTGTCGTCCACCAGCGCGCCCTGGCGCTCGATGCGAGCCAGTACCGGTACCAGAGGCATCTCGATATCGGTCAGCACGCTGGCCAGGCTCGGGATGGCAGTCAGCTTCTCGAACAAGGCCTGGTGCAGGCGTAGGGTCACGTCCGCGTCCTCGGCTGCGTAGGGACCTGCCTGCTCCAGCGGAATCTGGTCGAAGGTCAGCTGCTTGGCGCCCTTGCCGGCGATGTCCTGGAAACTCACGGTGCTGTGGTCCAGGTACTTCTGCGCCAGGCTGTCCATGTCATGGCGGGTGGCGGTGGAATTGAGCACATAGGACTCGAGCATGGTGTCGAAGGCCACGCCACGCATGGTGATGCCATTGGCCTGATCACCACCGATGGCGCAGTTGGCCAGGATGTTCATGTCGAACTTGGCATGCTGGCCCACCTTCAGCAGTTGCGGATCTTCGAGCAACGGCTTCAGTGCCAGCAGCACGGTATCGCGATCCAACTGCGCGGGCGCCCCCATGTAGCTGTGTGTCAGCGGAACGTAGGCCGCCTCACCCGCGGTGACCGCGAAGGACAGGCCCACCAGTTGGGCTTGCTGGGCATCGATACCCGTGGTTTCGGTATCGAAGGCCATCAGCTTGGCCCCCTTGAGCTTTTGCAGCCAGAAGTCGAAACGCGCCGGGTCGAGGATGGTTTCGTACTGCAGTTCCAGCGGAGACTCCTCCGCCGGCGCTTGCTGTTCAGCGGCGGCCGGGGCAGCGCTGGTATCGAGCTCGACACGCTTGGCATCGCGCTGCAGATCGTCGAGCCAGCTCTTGAACTCCATCAGGCTGTAGAGCTCTGCGAGCTTTTCGCGATCCGGCTCGCGCAGGTGCAGGTCGTCCAGGCCCACATCCAGGGCAACGTCGACCTTGATGGTCGCCAGTTGATAGGACAGGAAAGCCATTTCCTTATGTTCTTCAAGCTTGGCCGGCAGCGTCTTGGCCCCGCGAATCGGCAGGGTCGGCACGATATCGAGCTGCTCGTAGAGCTCCTTGAGGCCGCCGTTGACCCCCACCAACAAGCCCGAGGCGGTCTTCGGACCGATGCCCGGAACGCCAGGGATGTTGTCGGAGGAGTCGCCCATCAGCGCCAGGTAATCGATGATCTGCTCGGGAGCGACACCGAATTTCTCCTTCACGCCCTCCACGTCCATGCTGCTACCGGACATGGTGTTGACCAGGGTAATGTGCCCATCCACCAGCTGCGCCATGTCCTTGTCGCCGGTGGAGATGACCACAGGCCGGGACGCCGCGGAGCTGCTGCGGGCCAGGGTTCCGATCACGTCGTCGGCCTCGACGCCCTCGACGCACAGCAACGGGAAGCCCAGGGCGATCACGCTGGCATGCAGCGGCTCGATCTGCACCCGCATGTCATCGGGCATGCTGGGGCGATTGGCCTTGTAGTCAGCATACATTTCGTCGCGAAAGGTCCCGCCCTTGGCGTCGAACACCACGGCGAACGGGCTTTGCGGGTACTGCTTGCGCAGGCTCTTGAGCATGTTCAGCACGCCCTTGACCGCGCCGGTCGGCATGCCTTTGGAGGTAGTCAGCGGTGGCAGCGCGTGAAAAGCGCGGTACAGGTAGGACGAACCGTCCACCAGGACGAGGGGGGCTTGGCTCATGAGCGGAATCAACCTTTTGGACGGGTCCGGCGCTAGAATAGCGGGACCGTTGACGACAAAGGGACAAGGTTATCATGCGCACAATAAATCGCTTGCTGCTGGCCGGCTTGATTGCAGTTTCCTCCATGGCAGCGATCGCCGCGGAAGATGCACCTTCGGCCGACCCGGAAGTCACCATTCGCACGGAAGGCGACAAGACCATCCAGGAATACCGGCAAAATGGCTTCCTGTATGCGATCAAGGTCACGCCAAAAGGTGGCAAGCCCTATTTCCTGGTGCGCGCCGATGGCTCCGACGGCAACTTCATCCGTTCGGATCAGCCCGATATGCTGATCCCTTCGTGGAAAATCTTCGAGTGGTAAGCCACTCCGACTTCAACTCAATGGCGCCGGCCCGATAGCGGCGCCCGTACTGGCAGTTCTTAACCATGTCTGTGTTCACCCCCCTGGCTCGGCCCGAGCTGGAAACCTTTCTCGCCCCATATGGGCTCGGCCGCCTGCTTGATTTCCAGGGGATTGCCGCTGGTAGCGAAAACACCAATTTCTTCATCAGCCTGGAACAGGGCGAGTTCGTCTTGACGCTGGTCGAGCGCGGGCCTGTCCAGGAAATGCCGTTCTTCATCGAGTTGCTGGACGTCCTGCACGAGGCGGACCTGCCGGTTCCCTACGCGCTGCGTACCACCGACGGCGTCGCCCTGCGGGAACTGGCGGGCAAGCCAGCGCTGCTGCAACCGCGCCTGGCCGGCAAGCACATCAAGCAAGCCAACGCCCAGCACTGCGTCCAGGTTGGCGAGCTGCTGGGCCACCTGCACGTGGCCACCAAGGACAACATGATCAAGCGCAAGACCGATCGTGGCCTGGACTGGATGCAGGAAGAGGGCGCCAAGCTGCTGCCACACCTGGACAGCACCGCCAAGGACCTGCTGCAACGTGCGCTGCAAGAGATCGTCGAACAGAGGACCAGGATCCTCGCCCTGCCACGGGCCAACATCCATGCCGACCTGTTCCGCGACAACGCGATGTTCGAAGGTACCCACCTGACCGGCCTGATCGATTTCTATAACGCCTGCTCGGGGCCGATGCTGTATGACGTGGCCATTGCCCTGAACGACTGGTGTTCCGACGCCGAAGGGATGCTCGACGGCCAACGCGCACGGGCCTTGCTCGGTGCCTACGCGACCTTGCGGCCATTCACCGCCGCCGAGGCCGAACTGTGGCCAACCATCCTGCGGGTGGCCTGCGTGCGTTTCTGGCTGTCACGCCTGATCGCTGCCGAGACCTTTGCCGGCCAGGACGTACTGATCCACGACCCGATGGAGTTCCAGCGCTACCTGGCCCAGCGCCAGCAGGTCAGCGTGGCCCTGCCGTTCGCCCTCTGAAACGCTTCGCGGGCCAGCCGCCCCTGCCGTAAACGAGCAGGAGCGGCTGGCCCGCGAAGGATGAAGCCTGTACTGGAAACCCGCTTATAGCTGCTCCAGGCAGCCGGCCAGATCGTTGCCGAGCTTCTCCAGCACCTGCTCGTAGCCCGTGGCGGACGCCGGGGTGTAGCCGCCCAATGCATCCAGTTCGGCCAGCTTTACCGGCAGGCCGGCCACCAGGGTTTCCGCCAGCCGCGGACGCAGCGGCGGCTCGCTGAACACACACGTCTTGCCCACCTGCTGCAGGCGCGCGCGCATGGCCGCTACATGCTGGGCCCCAGGCTGCACCTCGGCAGCGACGCTGAACACCCCGGTGTGCTTGAGACCATAGGCGTCCTCGAAATAGTCGAAGGCTTCATGGAAGACGAAATAGGGCTTGCCGGCGATCCCCGCCAGGCGAGCCTTCAGGCGGGTGTCCAGGGCATCCAGGCGCTCGCTGAAAGCCTTCAGGTTGTCCTGATAACGCGTGGCATTGGCCGGATCGGCGGCGCTCAAGTCGGCCGCCATGCGAGTGGCGATCACCCGGGCATTGACCGGCGACAGCCAAAGGTGGGCATCCAGGCTGCCGGGACGGTGATCGTGATCATGTTCGTCGGCATCTTCAGCGTGGGAGTGGCTATCTTCGGCAAAACGGCGAAGCTTCATGCCTGGCAGGTCCTGTACCGCCACCGAGGGCAGGCTGCGCCCCTTCAGGACACGCGGCAGGAACCCTTCCATGTCCGGGCCGATCCAGTACAGAAGATCCACGCTCTGCACCTTGCGCACATCGGAGGGGCGCAACGCATAGTTGTGCGGCGAAGCGCCCGGCGGCAGCAGCACCTCGGGAATCGCCACGCCGTCCTGCACCGCCGCGGCAATCAACTGCAGGGGCTTGATACTGGTCAGCACCCGGACTTCAGCCTGGGCCGAGCCGATCGCGAACAAGCTGAAGGTAAAAGCGACAAAAAGACGAAAAAGTCGGGGCACGATGGACACTCGAAGAGGCGATAGCGGGTAACATAATAACGTCTCTCACCAACCTCGTCGCCGCTCATGCCTAAAACACCTCTTGCCAGCCGACCACACGACCACTCTCACTGCGTGCACAACGCACTGTCTGAGGCCGATGCCCTGTGCACCCGGCAGGGCCTGCGCCTGACCGCACTGCGCCGGCGGGTGCTGGAGCTGGTGTGGCAAAGCCACAAGCCCCTGGGCGCCTACGACATCCTGGCGGTGCTCAGCGAGCAGGATGGGCGCCGCGCCGCACCGCCAACGGTGTACCGGGCCCTGGACTTCCTCCTGGACAACGGCCTGGTGCACCGCATCGCCTCGCTCAACGCCTTCGTCGGTTGCAACCATCCGGAACACGCGCACCAGGGCCAGTTCCTGATCTGCCGCGAGTGCCACGCGGCCATCGAACTCGAACAGAAATCCATCAGCGACGCGATCATCAACAGCGCCCGCGACGTCGGCTTCGTGGTCGAGGGCCAGACCGTCGAAGTGATCGGGCTCTGCTCCGGCTGCCAGGGGGCGTGATGAGCACTGCGTTGATCCGCCTCGAGCAAGTCGGGGTGACCTTTGCCGGGCAGAACGTGCTGGACAACATCCAGCTCAGTGTCGAACCCGGGCAGATCGTCACCCTGATCGGCCCCAACGGTGCCGGCAAGACCACCCTGGTGCGCGCCGTGCTCGGCCTGCTCAAGCCCGATACCGGCAGCGTCTGGCGCAAGCCTCGGTTGCGGGTGGGCTACATGCCGCAAAAACTCCATGTCGACCCGACCCTGCCGCTCTCGGTGCTGCGCTTCCTGCGCCTGGTGCCGGGGGTGGACCGCCCGGCGGCCCTGGCGGCACTCAAGGAGGTCGGAGCGGAACAGGTGATCGACAGCCCGGTGCAGAGTATTTCCGGTGGTGAGATGCAGCGCGTGCTGCTGGCCCGGGCGCTGCTGCGCGAGCCTGAGCTACTGGTCCTCGACGAGCCGGTGCAGGGTGTCGACGTGGCCGGCCAGGCCGAGCTGTACAGCCTCATCACCCGCCTGCGCGACCGCCACGGCTGTGGTGTGCTGATGGTTTCCCACGACCTGCACCTGGTGATGAGCACCACCGACCAGGTGGTCTGTCTCAACCGCCACGTCTGCTGCTCCGGGCACCCCGAGCAGGTCAGTGGCGACCCGGCCTTCGTCGAGCTGTTCGGCAAGAACGCGCCAAGCCTGGCGATCTACCACCACCATCATGACCACGCCCACGACCTGCATGGCTCGGTGGTGGTCCAGCCCCATGTCCACGGAGAAAACTGCAAGCATGGCTGATTTCCTGCTGTACGCCCTGCTCGCAGGTTTGTCCCTGGCGCTGGTCGCCGGCCCCCTGGGCTCCTTCGTGGTCTGGCGGCGCATGGCCTATTTCGGCGATACCCTGTCCCACGCCGCGCTGCTGGGCGTCGCCCTGGGTTTCCTGCTGGATGTCAGCCCAGCGGTGGCGGTGACCGTCGGCTGCCTGTTACTGGCGGTACTGCTGGTCACCCTGCAACAGCGCCAACCCCTGGCATCCGACACGCTGCTGGGGATTCTTGCACCCAGCACCCTGTCCCTGGGCCTGGTGGTACTAAGCTTCATGCATGAAGTGCGGATCGACCTGATGGCCTATCTGTTCGGCGACCTGCTGGCGATCAGCCCCGGCGACCTGGCGTGGATCCTCGGCGGCAGCGCCGCTGTACTGTTGCTGCTGGTAGCGCTGTGGCGGCCATTGCTGGCCATCACCGTGCACGAGGAGCTGGCCAAGGTCGAAGGCCTGCCCGTGGCCTCGCTGCGCATGACGCTGATGCTGTTGATCGCGGTGGTGATCGCCGTCGCCATGAAGATCGTCGGGGTGCTGCTGATCACCTCCCTGTTGATCATCCCCGCCGCTGCGGCACAGCGTCACGCCCGCTCGCCGGAGCAGATGGCCCTGGGCGCCAGCCTGCTGGGCATGCTGGCAGTGGGCGGCGGGCTGGCGCTGTCCTGGTTCAAGGACACCCCGGCCGGGCCGTCGATCGTGGTCACGGCGGCCGCCCTGTTTCTGCTGAGTTTTGTTCTGCCCCGTCGAGGGGTGTAGACTTGCTCGCTTTTTGCGCAATTAGAGAGTCGCAGGAATGAAGCCGTTCGCCTCCCGTTATCTGCTCCTTGTCGCATTCTCCCTGCTACTGGGGGCCTGCCAAAGCACGCCGCCGGTGGCCACCGAGGTCCCCGATGCGCGGGCCACGGCCGTCGCACAACTGCAGCAAAGCATCGCCAGCAGCGAACTGGCGACCGCCGAGGACCAGTTGAGCGCCTTGCAGGCACAGACCCCTGACGACCCACAATTGGTCCAGTACCAGCGACAGCTGGCCGAGGCCTACCTACAGCGCAGCCAGATCGTCCTGCAAAAGGGCGACGTGAACGCTGCCGCCACGGCCTTGAGCCGTGCCCGGGCGCTGATGCCCAAGGCGCCGGCCCTGACTGGCGGGGTCAACAATGCCATCGCCCACGCCCGCAAGGCCGAGCTGGACAAGGCCGAAGCCGCACTGAAGGCCGCCGAGGCGCGCCCTGCAGCCAAGCTGATCGACCCCACCGCCCCCAGCAGCACCATCGCCCTGAATGTCACCGACATCCGCCAGCTGCGCCGCCAGCTCGATGCCCTGGCCGCGGACGTGGTGAACTACCAGTGCGACGTCACCCTCCAGGTCCCACGTCGCGAAGACTACCCGTGGCTCTCGACCCTGCTGCACAAGCGGGTGAAGAAGCTGGCTCCCGACTTCCAGCAGAAGATCGACCGGCAGATCGTGCGCCATGTGCCGGCGCAGATGGTCCTGACCCCACGCCAGGCGCAATGACAGTGGCCGGCAGCCCGCAGGCTGCCGGCAACCACCTCAGGCCGGAACCGCCCTGGCCCTGGCCTCGCGACTCCACACCCGATGCTGGGCCATGGCCGCGAAGAACGCTTTCAGGGCCTTGGCATCGCCACCGACGATCACGCCTTCATCCGCCTCCAGCCCAAGTACCTTCAAGAGCTCCCGGGCTTCGCCGTGCAAGGCGATGGCCTTCAGGTGCCGATAGGCCTCGAGCAGGTAGTGCAGGGCGACGCCATCGCCCGCCAGGGCCTTGATCGACTGGGCGCCACCCGGCACGAACACGGCGTCAAACGCCACCGACGGCAAACCCTCCATCGAGGCATCCACCGCCAATGCCTTGCCTTGGGCGCTCGTCACCGCCGCCGAGGTCGGCCCCAGCAGCTTGGCATGAGCCCCTTCGGCCTTGAGCGCCTTCTGCAACGCAGCGATCGCCGCGCCGTCCACGCCATTGGCCACCAGCACCGCCACCTTGCGGGTCTTGATATCCCCGGACAACAGGTTGGCCTGGCTCAGGGCAGGCGAGCGCGACAGCGACACCTTGCGCTCGGCCACAGTGCCCTTGGCCGGAGCCTTCAAGCCGAGGTTCTCGGCCACGCGCTTGGCCAACTGCAAATCGATATTGGCCAGGATCTGCTGCACCTGCCGCTCGCGGATCTGCGGCCGATCGACCTTGCCCAGCTCGAAGCTGTAGGCGGCGATGATGTGCTCCTGCTCATGCTTGCTCATGCTGTTGTAGAACAGCCGCGCCTGGGAGAAATGGTCGCTGAAGGACTCGCTGCGCTGGCGGATCTTATGCGCATCGATACGCTCGTTGTAGCTCTCGAAACCGCCGTTCTCGGCGGCCGGCGGGGTCTCCCTGGGCCAGCCGCCGTCGATCGAGTTGGGCTCGTAGGAAGCCCGTCCCTTGTCGATGGTGGAGCGATGCATGGCGTCGCGCTGGCTGTTGTGGAACGGCGCCACCGGCCGATTGATCGGCAATTCATGGAAGTTGGGCCCGCCCAGGCGGCTGATCTGGGTATCGGTGTAGGAAAACAACCGGCCCTGCAGCAATGGATCATTGGAAAAATCGATGCCGGGCACGATATGCCCCGGACAGAACGCCACCTGCTCGGTTTCGGCGAAGAAGTTGTCCGGGTTGCGATTGAGCACCATCTTGCCCAGCGGCGTGACGGGCACCAGCTCTTCGGGAATCAGCTTGGTCGGGTCGAGAATGTCGAACTCGAACTGGTGTTCGTCTTCCTCGGCGATGATCTGCACACCCAGTTCCCATTCCGGGTAATCACCGATCTCGATGGCCTCCCAGAGATCACGGCGGTGGAAATCCGTGTCCTTGCCCGCCAGCTTCTGCGCTTCGTCCCATAGCAGCGAGCAAGTGCCCACCGACGGATGCCAGTGGAACTTGACGAAGTGCGAGCGCCCCTCGGCGTTGATCAAGCGGAAACTGTGCACGCCAAAACCCTGCATGCTGCGCAGGCTCTTGGGAATCGCCCGATCGGACATGGCCCAGATGACCATGTGCGCCGACTCCGGTACCAGCGAGACGAAGTCCCAGAAGGTGTCGTGGGCCGAACCGCCGGTGGGCATCTCGTTGTGCGGCTCGGGCTTCACCGCATGCACGAAGTCGGGGAACTTGATCGCGTCCTGGATGAAGAACACCGGCATGTTGTTGCCCACCAGGTCGAAGTTGCCCTCGTCGGTGAAGAACTTCACCGCAAAGCCGCGCACGTCACGCACGGTATCGCCAGAGCCCCTTGGCCCCTGGACCGTGGAAAAACGCACGAACACGGGTGTTTTTTTCCCCGGATCATGCAGGAACCCAGCCTTGGTCAACGCCGAATGGTCGGCATAACTCTGGAAGTAACCATGGGCGCCAGTGCCTCGGGCATGGACGATGCGCTCGGGAATCCGCTCATGGTCGAAGTGGGTGATCTTCTCCCGCATGATGAAGTCTTCGAGCAGCGAAGGGCCGCGGGTGCCGGCTTTCAAGGTGTTCTGGTTATCGGCGATCTTCACTCCCTGGTTGGTCCGCAGGGCCTGCCCGGTGGCGTCGCTGCGGAACCGCTCCAGGCTTTCGAGCTTGGCGTTGCTGTTGCCCCGGTCCAGGGTGTCGGTCCCCGCGGCCTGGCTGTTCGGGCTGGTGGTTTTCTGGGTACTCATCAGACACATACTCCTCGTTGGCGAAATCCCTGGCATGCCGGGGCTTCGCGGGCGGATGCGCCGAGGCACGGCACCTGGGCGCTTTCGAGTGGCTTGAGTAGTGACTGGGGAGTCGCCGCAGGCGTTCCTTTTTTATGACCTTTGATCGCGTTATTGCCAAATGGCAGGATGATTGCGAAATAAATACTAAGAACCTCTATACGGACAGGCTAAAATGCGCGCCCGGCCAACCGCTGCCCCTTTTCTAACGCGCCTCACAAGGTTCGCTACGTGATCGAGTTTCAAAACGTCCATAAAACCTACCGGGTCGCCGGTAGGGATATCCCTGCCCTGCACCCGACCAGTCTTCGGGTCGAGAATGGCCAGGTGTTCGGCCTGATCGGCCACTCCGGTGCGGGCAAAAGCACCCTGCTACGCCTGATCAACCGCCTGGAAAACCCCAGCGGCGGCAAGATCATCGTCGACAACGAGGAAATCACCGCGCTGGACGCCGGCGGCCTGCGCCGCTTCCGCCAGCAGGTCGGGATGATCTTCCAGCACTTCAACCTGCTGGCTTCCAAGACGGTGGCCGACAACGTGGCCCTGCCACTGCAGCTCTCCGGCGAACTGTCGCGGACCGAGATCGACAAGCGCGTCACTGAACTGCTGGCCCGCGTGGGCCTGGCCGACCATGCCCGCAAGTACCCGGCGCAGTTGTCCGGCGGCCAGAAGCAGCGCGTCGGCATCGCCCGTGCCCTGGCCACCAAGCCCAAGATCCTGCTGTGCGATGAAGCCACCAGCGCCCTGGACCCGCAGACCACTGCGTCGGTCCTGCAATTGCTGGCCGAGATCAACCGTGAGCTGAAGCTGACCATCGTCCTGATCACCCATGAAATGGACGTGATCCGCCGCGTCTGCGACCAGGTGGCGGTGATGGACGCCGGTACGATCGTCGAGCAAGGCGATGTGGCCCAGGTGTTCCTGCATCCCAAGCACCCGACCACCAAGCGCTTCGTCCAGGAAGACGAACAGATCGACGAGAACGAACAGCGCGATGACTTCGCCCATGTACCGGGACGTATCGTGCGCCTGACCTTCCAGGGCGAATCCACCTATGCACCGCTGCTGGGCACCGTGGCCCGGGAGACGGGAGTCGACTACAGCATCCTCGCCGGACGCATCGACCGCATCAAAGACACCCCTTACGGGCAATTGACCCTGGCCATCTCCGGCGGCGACATGGAAGCGGCCTTTGCTCGCTTCGCCGCGGCGGACGTCCACATGGAGGTGCTGCGCTAATGGAAGGACTACTGAGTTACTTCAACAATATCGACTGGGTCGACATCGGCATCGCCACCAGCGACACCATGATCATGCTCAGCACATCCCTGTTTTTCACCGTACTGGTGGGCTTGCCACTGGGCGTCTTGCTGTTCCTGTGCAGCCCCAAGCAGCTACTGGAGCAGAAAGGCGTCTATTCGGTGCTGGGCTTCGTGGTCAACGCCATACGCTCGTTGCCATTCATCATCCTGCTGATTGTGATGATCCCCACCACCGTGTTCATCACAGGTACTTCTCTTGGAGTCGCAGGGGCCATTCCGCCGCTGGTGGTGGGGGCCTCGACCTTCTTCGCCCGCCTGGTGGAAACCGCGCTGCGTGAAGTGGACCGGGGCATCATCGAAGCGACCCAGGCCATGGGCGCCACGACCCGCCAGATCATCATGAACGCCCTGCTGCCAGAAGCCCGTCCGGGCATCATCGCGGCCATCACTGTCACCGCCATCGCCCTGGTCGGCTATACCGCCATGGCCGGCGTGGTGGGTGCGGGGGGCCTGGGCGACCTGGCCATTCGTTATGGCTACCAGCGTTTCCAGGATGACGTGATGTCGGTCACCGTGGTGCTGCTGATCGTGCTGGTTCAGGTTCTGCAGATCATCGGCGATAAACTGGTAGTGCACTTTTCCCGTAAATAAACGCAATCGCCGGCTGGCCGGCAGGCGCCCGGGGTCGGGCGACTTACAAGGAGCTTGTTCGATGAAAAAACTACTCGTCGCTTTCGCAGCCGTGGCCGCGTTCTCCGCGCATGCTGCCGAAACCCTGACCGTGGCCGCTACGCCGGTGCCCCACGCCGAGATCCTGGAGTTCGTCAAACCGGCCCTGGCCAAGGAAGGTGTAGACCTGAAGGTCAAGGTTTTCACCGACTACGTGCAACCCAACGTGCAAGTGGCCGAGAAGCGCCTGGACGCCAACTTCTTCCAGCACCAGCCGTACCTGGATGAGTTCAACAAGGCCAAGGGCACCCAGCTGGTGAGTGTCGCCGGCGTGCACGTGGAGCCCCTGGGCGCCTACTCGAACAAGTACAAGCAGTTGTCGGAACTGCCCAACGGCGCCACCGTGGTCGTGCCCAACGACGCCACCAACGGCGGCCGCGCCCTGTTGCTGCTGGACAAGGCCGGCGTGATCAAGCTCAAGGACTCCAACAACATCCTGGCCACCGTCAAGGACATCAGCGAGAACACCAAGGGCCTGAAGTTCCGCGAGCTGGAAGCCGCCACCATCCCGCGCGTGCTGACCCAGGTCGACCTGGCTCTGATCAACACCAACTACGCCCTGGAAGCCAAGCTGGATCCGGCCAAGGACGCCCTGGTGATCGAAGGCAAGGACTCGCCTTACGTGAACATCCTGGTGGCCCGTGCTGACGACAAGGACTCGGACGCCATGAAGAAGCTGGTTGCCGCCCTGCACAGCCCTGAGGTGAAGAAGTTCATCGAAGAGAAGTACAAGGGCGCGATCGTGCCGGCGTTCTGATCGACTCGCAGAAACAACAACGGGGCGCCTTGGGGCGCCCCGTTGCGTTTCAGGCATTGCACCGGCGGCGTGTAGCCGCACCCTGAAGTCCCGACACGTTTCGTGTAGCCGCGGATGCGACCTGGCGATCCTGAAGGCGCTGCCTGCGGCAGCGGCTACAGGGCAAGCATTACTTGCGTTGCACCATCGCCGGTAGTTGGGCCACCAGTTTCTGGTTGTTCAACGGCGCGCGGATGAAGCCACGCTGGTTGCCATCCGGGCCGATCACCGCCAGGTTGCCGCTGTGGTCCACGGTGTAGTTGGCCTTGCTGGTGTCGGCCGGGATGAAGGGAATGCTCACGGCATTGGCAAGCTTTTGCAGGTCTTCCACCGAAGAGGCGGTCAGGCCCTTGAAGTCCTTGTCGAAGTAGCCCAGGTACTGCTTGAGCTGCTGCGGGGTATCGCGGTTGGGATCGACGCTGACCAGCACGATCTGCAACTGGTCCACCACCTCCTTGGGCAGCTCGCTCTTGATCTGGCGTAGCTGGGCCAGGGTAGTGGGGCAGATGTCCGGGCAGAAGGTATAGCCGAAGAACAGCAGCGACCACTTGCCCTTGAGCTCGTCCACCACCACTGGCTGGCCATCCTGGTCGAGCATCTTCACCGCGGGCAGGGTACGGCTCTGGGGCAGCATGATGATACCGGCGTCGATCAGCGCGGTAGGGTCGCCCTGGCCTTTGCCGGACAGGACTTTGTTAACGGTCAGGCCCAGGATCAGGGCTACCACGGCAACGAGGATGAAGACGGTTTTCTGGGTTCTGGTCATAGGTTCAACAGTAGGTAGTGGTCTACGAGCAAGGCGATGAACAGCAGGAACAAGTAGTAGATAGAGTACTTGAAGGTATCGATCGCCGCGTGTGGTCGAGTGCCACGGTACAGCACCCATGCCCATTGCAGGAAGCGCCCGCCCAGGATCAGGGCGCAGGCCAGGTACAGCACGCCGCTCATGTGGATCACGAAGGGCAGCAGGCTCACCGCCAGCAGGGCGCAGGTGTAGAGCAGGATATGCACCTTGGTGTACTGCTCGCCGTGGGTCACCGGCAGCATCGGGATATCGGCCTTGGCGTACTCCTCCTTGCGGTGGATGGCCAGGGCCCAGAAGTGCGGTGGGGTCCAGGCGAAGATGACCAGCACCAGCAGCAGCGGCTCGGCGCTCAGGTGGCCAGTGGCGGCGACCCAGCCCAGCAGCGGCGGGGCGGCGCCCGCCAAACCGCCGATGACGATGTTCTGCGGCGTCGCGCGCTTGAGAAAGCCGGTGTAGACCACCGCATAACCCAACAGCGAAGCCAGGGTCAGCCAGGCCGTCAATGGATTGGTGAAGGCCAGCAGCAACGCCTGCCCGGCCAGGGCCAAAAGCAGGGCGAAGGCCAGGGCGGCCCGGGGCGAAACCCGGCCCTCGGCCAGTGGACGCTTGTGGGTGCGGGCCATCTGCGCATCGATGCGCCGGTCCACCACATGGTTGACGGCCGCCGCGCCTCCCGCACACAGACCGATGCCCAGGTTGCCGAACACCAGCACGGTCCAGGGTACGCCGGCCCGGGTGGCGAGGAACATGCCCACCAGGGAGGTGATCAGCATCAGCACCACCACCTTGGGCTTGGTCAGTTCCAGGTAATCGCGCCAGAGCGCCTGGGGGTGCTGACGGGTACCGATCAGAGTCGCCATGGCATCTCTCCTTTGATGGTGATGAGACTCGCCACGTGCTTGCGTGGACTGAGCCGCCAGCCCGGCAGGCGGCGGTCCCGGACCGGCACCAGGCTGGTCCGGGCGTGATAGTTGACCAGCACCAGGGTCAGCAACAGCGCCGCACCGCCGGCGTTATGGGCGACAGCCACGGGCAGCGGCAGGTGGAACAGAACGTTGCTCAGGCCCAGGCTGACCTGCGCGGCCAGCGCCACCAGCACCAGCGCGGCCAGGCGGGTCATGCCCACCTGGCGCAACTGCCAGGCCAGTCCCAGCAGCACCAGGCTCACCAGCAGCGCGCCCAGGCGGTGGGTCATGTGGATCGCGGTGCGGGCATCGCTATCCAACTGCCCCCCCAGGTAGTTGGGGCCGATGTGCTGGGTCAGGTGGAAGCCATTGGCAAAATCCATCTGCGGCCACCACTGCCCATGGCAGGTGGGCAGGTCGATACAGGCCACCGCCGCGTAATTGGAGCTGACCCAGCCGCCCAGGGCGATCTGCCCAATCACCAGCACCAGGGCAGCCGTGGCCCAATACTGCAGGCGCCGCGGCACGATCAGCGCCGGCAGCACGCCGGACAGGCGCAAGGTCAACAGGAACAACAAGCTCAAGGTGGCGAAGCCGCCCAGCAAATGAGCGGTCACCACCTGGGGCCAGAGCTTGAGGGTCACGGTCCACATGCCAAAGGCGGCCTGGGCGAAGACCACCGCCAGGATGAACAGCGGCAGTTTCAGGGGCTGTCCGGGGTAACGCCGATGGGTCCAGGAACGCGCGGCCAGGAGCGCAATCAGCAGCCCCAGGGTGCCGGCGAAATAACGGTGGATCATCTCGTTCCAGCCCTTGTGCTCCTCCACTGGCGACTCGGGGAAATGCAGCTCGGCATGGGCCAGCTGGGCTTCGCTTTGCGGCACGCTGATAAAGCCGTAGCAACCGGGCCAGTCGGGGCAACCGAGACCGGCATGGGTCAGCCGGGTATAGGCCCCCAGCAGCACCACCAGTAACGCCAGCAGGGTGGCGAACAAGGCAAGGCGAAATCCAGGTTTGGCCATGTCGATGCCCTCATCCGATGTTCGACAGTTTCAGCAGGTGGCGCAGGTCGTCGAGCAGGTCCTTGCCCTTGACCCGGGCGTCGTAGCGCAACACCAGGTTGCTGTGGGGATCGACGATCCACAGTTGCGGCGCCTGCTGGTCCCTGGTGCCCTTGGCGAAGCTCGCCGGGTCCAGGGGGTAGCGCTGCAGTTGTGGATATTCCCGCTGCAACCGGGCCTCATAGTCGGCATCCAGGGGTTGGGCAACGGCCAGCGCGTGGCTGGCCCGCGAGGCATCACGTCCCAGCGCCACCTGGACCTGCCGCGCCAGGTACACCAACTGCTGGCAATCCACCGCGCAGCCCTTGGGTGCGGTTACCAGGATCTGCCAGCGATCGTCCTCGGACTGCACGCCGATCTCGGCACGGGTCTGGCCATTACCGATCAGCTCGCCGTGATAACTGCGGCTGTCCGGCACCCAGAACTGCAGTTTGTACATGCTGGTAGCGAGGATCATCGGACCGATCACCATCAGCACGATGAGCACCAGTTGCCAGCGACCACGCCGCCGGTTGGGTTCCCGGGTTTCAGAGATGTTGGGTGGATTCATGGCCGTTCCCATGGCGTTTCTCCCTTGCGTTGTGCCAGCCGAAGTAGCCGTAGAGAAGCAGCAGCGCCACGGCCATGGCGAACCACTGCGCGGCATAGGCCTGGTGCTTTTCCGGGCCCATGGCGACCACGGGCCACTGTGTGAGATAGGCGCCGGGGCCGGATTCCTGGCGTACCTCATGGGCAAAACCTGTGCGACCCAGCTCAGCCCACAGCTTGTCCGGCGCCACCGCCGTCACCAGCCGGGGCCAACTGGCCCCCGCCGGATCGGCATGCAGTTGGAACGCCGCCCCCGGCACGACATAGACCCAGGCCTCCAGGTCCAGGCTCTGCGCCGGCGTCTCGAAACGCGGTGGCGTACGCCGGTCGGGCCAGGGCAGCCAGCCACGGTTGACCAGCAGCCAGCGGCCGCTGGCCTGGTCCAGGAAGGGCTGCAGCAGCTCGACCCCGACCTTGCCGTCATGCATGCGGTTATCCAGCAACAGGCTGTGCTCGCCATCGAAATGCCCGTGCAGGCGCACGCGCAAGAAGGCCGGGTCCGGCGCTTCCAGCAGCTCGAACAACGGCACCGGCGCGCCAGCGCGACGCTCGGCGTAGCTGGCCAGCAACTGGCGCTTCTGCTCGCCACGCCCCAGCTGCCAGAACCCCAGCCAGACCAGCACCGGCAGCAACGCAAGCACCACCAGCGTCGGCACCAGGCCCGGGCGAAAGCCTTTCATGGCCGCGCCGCAAAGCTGATAAATCCACTCGCTATACTGACTTGCATCGCGCTTCCCCCCGGAGTCCACCATGCTCAAAGCAGCCATCGTCCTGATGCTGATTGCCACGGTTATCAGCCTGTTCAGCGGCCTGTTCTTTCTGGTCAAGGACGACAGCCAATCCAAGCGCCTGCTGACGTCGCTGAGTATTCGGGTGTGCCTGGCCGTGATCACCGTCGGCTTGATCGCCTGGGGGTTCTTCAGCGGCCAGCTGGTGTCCCATTCCCCCTGGTAAGGCTGTTCAGAGCACGTAGACGAAAACGAACAAGCCGATCCACACCACATCGACGAAGTGCCAATACCAGCTGGCGGCCTCGAAGCCGAACTGGTGCTCGGCATCGAAATGCCCACGCATCACCCGCATCAGCATCACGAACAGGATCAGCGTGCCGATGGTCACGTGGGCCCCGTGAAAGCCGGTGAGCATGAAGAACGTCGCGCCGTAGATCCCCGAGCCCAGGGTCAGGCCCAGCTCGTGGTAGGCATGGATGTACTCCTGGGCCTGGAAGCCCAGGAAGGCGCAGCCCAGCAGCACGGTCAGCGCCAGCCACAGCTTCAGCGCCCCGCGATGGCCCTTCTTCAGGGCGTGGTGGGCGATGGTCACGGTGACGCTGGAACTCACCAGCAGCACGGTATTGAGTAGTGGCAGGCCCCAGGGGCTGATGGTCCCCTTGGGCGATGGGAACAGCTTCGGATCGGGGTTTTCGAGCAGCGGCCAGACGAACTGGAAGTTCGGCCACAAGGTGTGGGCGATGCCTTTGTGCCCCTCACCGCCAAGCCAGGGGCCGGACAGGTGCCGCACATAGAACAAGGCGCCGAAGAAGGCCAGGAAGAACATCACCTCCGAGAAGATGAACCAGCTCATGCCCCAGCGGAACGAGCGATCGAGCTGGGCGCTATACAGGCCTGCGCGGCTTTCCTTGATCACCGCGCCGAACCAGCCGAACAGCATGTAGGCCAGCAGCAGGCCGCCGACGAAGAAGATCAGCGGGCCGTGGGATTCCGGGCGTGCCGCCTTGAGGTCGTTGAACCAGGTCGCAAGGCCGGCCACGGTGACGAACATGCCCAGCGTGGCGATGATCGGCCACTTGCTCTGGGCGGGAACGTAATAGTGCTCATGAGTCGCCATTGATTGTTCTCCTTATCGGGCACGCCAGGGCGCCTAGCCGCCAGTCTTGGTGGCGGCCGCCACCGGTGGATGACGCGCGGTGATATCGAACAGCGTGTAAGCCAGCGTCAGGTGCTTCACATCCTTGGGCATGTCGCGATCGACGATGAAACGCACGGGCATCTCGATCTGCTCACCGGGTTGCAGCACCTGCTGGGTAAAGCAGAAGCACTCGGTCTTGTGGAAATACATCGCCGCACTGCTGGGCGAGATGCTCGGGATCGCCTGGGCACTCATCGGGTGGTCGCTGGGGTTGCGGGCAATGAAGATCATTTCGTTCACCGCCCCCGGGTGGACCACGATGTCATCGGACTTGGGGTAGAAGTCCCAGACCATGTCGATGGCATTGGTCGACAAGAACTGCACCCGCACCTGGCGCGAGGCATCGACCTGCTGCCGTTGCGCATCCTGGTACTGCCCGCCGGTCTTGCCGTTGATTCCCAGGGCCTTGCACATCACGTCGTAGATCGGCACCAGGGCAAAACCGAAGACGAACATCGCCACGACCACCAGCAGCAGCCGCGTGACCAGCTTCTTCAACGAGACTTCAGCCATCCCGATACCCTCCTGCAACAAACCGGGCGACGCCCCGCGCCGCCCTCATGAACAGGTCCGCTCCTGCACAGTCGGCCAGGGGTTCACTTCACTTCCGGTGGCGTGACGAAGGTGTGGTAGGGCGCTGGCGAAGGAATGCTCCACTCCAGCCCCTCGGCCCCTTCCCATGGCTTGGCCGGAGCCGGCGCGCCGCCGCGAATGCACTTGATGACGATGAACAGGAAGAAGACCTGCGTCGCGCCGAAGGTGAAGGCCCCGATGGACGACACCATGTTGAAATCGGCGAACTGCAGGTTGTAGTCCGGGATCCGCCGCGGCATGCCGGCCAGGCCGACGAAGTGCATGGGGAAGAACGCCATGTTCATGCCGATGAAGGACAGCCAGAAGTGCAACTTGCCCAGGGTCTCGTCGTACATGTGCCCGGTCCACTTGGGCAGCCAGTAGTAGGCCGAGGCGAAGATGCCGAAGATCGCCCCGGGCACCAGCACGTAGTGGAAGTGCGCCACCACGAAGTAGGTGTCCTGGTACTGGAAGTCCGCCGGGGCGATGGCCAGCATCAACCCGGAGAAACCGCCGATGGTGAACAGGATGACGAAGGCCACGGCGAACAGCATCGGCGTCTCGAAGGTCAGCGCGCCCTGCCACATGGTGCTCACCCAGTTGAACACCTTGACCCCCGTGGGCACGGCGATCAGCAAGGTGGCGTACATGAAGAACAGCTCGCCCACCAGCGGGATGCCCACCACGAACATGTGGTGTGCCCAGACGATGAACGACAGGAAGGCGATGGCCCCGGTGGCGTAGACCATCGAGGTGTAGCCGAACAGCGGCTTGCGGCTGAAGGTGGGGATGATCGAACTGACGGCGCCGAAGGCCGGCAGGATCATGATGTACACCTCGGGATGGCCGAAGAACCAGAACACGTGCTGGAACAACACGGGGTCGCCACCGCCGGCGGCGCTGAAGAAGCTGGTGCCGAAATGGATGTCCATCAGCATCATGGTCACCACGCCCGCCAGCACCGGCATCACCGCGATCAGCAGGAACGCGGTGATCAGCCAGGTCCAGACGAACAGCGGCATTTTCATCAGGGTCATGCCCGGAGCGCGCAGGTTGAGGATGGTGGCGATCACGTTGATCGCCCCCATGATCGAGCTGACGCCCATCAGGTGGATGGCGAAGATGAAGAAGGTCACGCTTTCCGGCGCATAGGTGGTCGACAGTGGCGCGTAGAAGGTCCAGCCGAAGTTCGGTCCGCCGCCGGGCATGAACAGGGTCGAGAGCAGCAGCAGGAAGGCCGCGGGCAGCAACCAGAAGCTGAAGTTGTTCATCCGCGGCAGGGCCATGTCCGGCGCGCCGATCATCAACGGGATCATCCAGTTGGCCAGGCCGACGAAGGCCGGCATCACCGCACCGAAGACCATCACCAGGCCGTGCATGGTGGTCATCTGGTTGAAGAACGCCGGTTCGACGATCTGCAGCCCGGGCTGGAACAGCTCGGCACGAATCACCATGGCGAAGGTGCCGCCCACCAGGAACATGGTGAAGCTGAACCACAGGTACAAGGTGCCGATGTCCTTGTGGTTGGTGGTCAGCACCCAGCGCATCAGGCCCTTGGCCGGCCCGTGGGCATGGTCATCATGGCCGGCATGGCCGTGGTCATCGATCACAGCACTCATGTCCTGTCTCCTGCACGCGAATGGACGGGACGATCGGCGGCACGCCGCGACCGCTTGCGCAGACTTCCAATAGGGCGGTTCATTTGCTTTCCGCCTGTTTCAGTGCCAGGACATCCTTGGGCGTCACCATGTCGCCCTTGTTATTGCCCCAGGCGTTGCGTTCGTAGGTCACCACGGCGGCGATATCGACTTCCGACAGCTGCTTGCCGAAGGCGGCCATGGCGGTGCCCGGCTTGCCGTGGAACACCAGGCTCAGGTGGGCCTCCTTGGGTCCGGTGGCGATCTTCGAGCCCTTGAGCGCCGGGAACATCGGCGGCAGGCCCTGGCCCTCGGCCTGGTGACAGGCCACGCAGGTGGTGTGGTAGATCTTGTCGCCGCGGGCCACCAGTTCGTCGAGGGTCCATTCCTTGCTGGTCAGCTCCTTGAGCTTGGCGGCCTCGGCCTTGCGCTCGCCCATCCAGGTGTCGTAGTCGGCCTGGCTCTTGACCTCCACCACGATCGGCATGAAGCCGTGGTCCTTGCCGCACAGCTCGGCGCACTGGCCACGGTAGATGCCGGGCTTGTCGACCCGGGTCCAGGCTTCGTTGACGAAGCCGGGGATGGCATCGCGCTTGACCGCGAAGGCCGGCACCCACCAGGAGTGGATGACGTCGGCGGCGGTCACCAGGAAACGCACCTTGGCGCCCACTGGCAGCACCAGCGGCTGATCGACCTCCAGCAGGTAGTGCTCGCCCTTGGCGCTCTTGTTGTGGATCTGCTCGGCGGGGGTGGCCAGGTTGCTGAAGAACTCCACGTCCTGGCCCAGGTATTTGTAGTGCCACTTCCACTGGTAGCCGGTGATCTGCACGTCCACGTCCGGCTCGCTGGTGTCGTACATCTTGATCAGGGTCGCGGTGGCCGGCACGGCCATGGCCACCAGGATCAGGAAAGGGATGATGGTCCAGAGGATTTCCACCGTGGTGCTTTCGTGGAACCTGGCCGGGACCTGGCCGGTAGAGCGACGGTGAACGATCATCGACCAGAACATCGCGCCGAAGACGATGACGCCGATCACCACACAGATCCAGAAGATGGTCATGTGCAGGTCGAATACCGCGTGGCTTATCTCGGTAGCCCCAGGCGCCATATTCACCGTCCAGGCAGCTTGCGCCTGGCTGAATATCGTCCACAACAGGAGGCCCATCCAGACTTGTGGATGTCGCTTCATTGCGGGTTCCCCTTATCGTTCTTGTTATCCCGCCGGCTATACACCTGCGGCAAGGGAGCGACTGCCTAGACTACGAACTTAGACCATCGAGCCTCGCTGCAATTGCAGTCGGGCATCATCAGCTAACTTCATACCTTGGCGAGTATAGCCAGCGACTCTCACCTCGCAACGCAATGGCGTAAACCTGCTGAAACACCCCAAGGAGGCTTTGCAGGCCACGGGAATCAAGGGATTGGAGAAAAAGATGGGGTGCGACGATATAACGCACCCGACTAAGTAATAAGTGAATATTACAAATATGTCTTAAACACTTTCATGAGCAGGCTAACTTATGTTCTCCCCCGAGGGATGGTCGCTAATGGGCGGCAGGCCGTCATCCCACCTCGGTTGTCCCGATCGACCGCCCTTGTCCCTGGAGCTTTCATGAACACCGCCGCATTACGCGAGCAGATCCTATTGGCTCAACAGCACGAAGCCAGCACGGGCCTTCTGGCCCGTCAATTGGAAGTACAACTGCCTCACCTGCACCCTGCCATCCAGCTGCCCGAAGTCGACGCACAAGGCGTCATGACCCGTTTTGTCAGCGCATACATCGATCAGGTGCCAGACCTTCTGGACGCCGCCAACGCCGTTGCCCGTGAAGCGGGCATCGAGCCGCAAATCAAGCCGGTGCTGAAAATCGCCGAGCAATTCTTCCTCCAGCCGCCGGCCATCATGGACGGCCATGTGGGCCTCGACAGCCTGCTGGACGAAGCCTACCTGGCCCTGCGCCTGGTAGAGGAAGTCAACGACCTGTACATCAAGCACTTCGGCCGCCCACTGATCCCCCTGGACATGACGGTCGCCAATCTCATCGCCCATCAACTGATCGGCGAGACCTTTGCCAACCAACTGGACGAAGCCGTGCACCACGCGGTCGACGCCATGCTCGACGAAGACAGCTTCGCCCTGGAATCGGTGGAAGCCTACCGCGACAAACTCAGCAGCCCGGACACCGAGGCCGCCTGGAAACGCTGGCCGTGCCTGTCGCGCCAGCTGGGCGTGGAACTGGAGCTCGACCAGCCCGCCGCCTGACCCATTCCTCGCCAGCAAGGCCCGCAGCGGGCCTTGTGGCGAAGGGCCTGGCCCGCTTCAACCGCGTACTGCAGCTGCCCCATCCCCGCAACATCGTTCAAGCGCCCCTCAAGACAACGCCCCAGGCCCCGAGCCTCGATCACCAGACGCGAACCCTTGGTGGCATTGGCCCTCCCCAGCCCTTCAATCGCTCCAGGCCAGTTCACAGCAACGACAGTTGCCTGCCTGGTGGGCAGAAAGCCGAACAGTCGAGATCGAAACCCGCGCGCCGCTCCAACCCCAGGCGCTTGAGTGCCTTGGCGAAACGCTGGGCCAACAGGTCGGCAAAAGGCCCCTCGCCACGCATGCGGCTGCCGAAGCGGCTGTCGTAGAGTTCGCCGCCGCGGCTCTGGCGGATCAGGCTCAGGACATGGGCCGCCCGCTGCGGGTAATGCGCCGCCAGCCATTCCTCGAACAGCGGCGCCACCTCCAGGGGCAGGCGCAGCATCATGTAGGCCGCACTCTGCGCCCCGGCGGCCTGGGCTTCGGTCAGCAGGGCCTCCAGCTCGCTGTCGTTGATCATCGGGATCATCGGTGAACACAACACCCCCACCGGCACACCCACCCCACGCAGTACCCGGATCGCCCGCAGGCGGGCCTTGGGCGCTGCGGCCCGGGGCTCGAGGATGCGCTTGAGTTCATCGTCCAGGGTGGTGAGGCTGATCATCACCGCCACCAGCCGCTGACGTGCCAGCTCGGCCAACAGGTCAAGGTCGCGCAGGATCAACGACCCCTTGGTGACGATGGTCACCGGGTGCCGGTAGCGCAGCAGCACCTCCAGGGTGCTCCGGGTCAGCCGTTGTTCACGCTCGATGGGTTGGTAGGGATCGGTATTGGAACCCAGGTTGATCGGCGCGCACTGGTAGCCGGGTTTGGACAGCTGCTGCTCCAGCAGGGTGGCGGTATTGCTCTTGGCGATCAGCCGGGTTTCGAAGTCCAGCCCCGGCGACATATCCCAGTAGGCATGGCTGGGCCGCGCATAGCAGTAGATGCAGCCGTGCTCGCAACCGCGATAGGGATTGATCGAGCGATCGAAGGGCAGGTCCGGCGAATGGTTGCGGGTGATGATCGACTTGGCGGTTTCCAAGCGCACCTCGGTGCCCTGGGTCAAAGGCACTTCCTGGTGCCAGCCGTCATCCTCGGCCACCGAGCGGCTGGGAGCGAAACGGTTGTGCGGGTTGCTCGCGGTGCCGCGACCGCGGGGCGGCAGGGGGCTGGACATGGGGGCACTCCATAACTGTATGCACATACAGTAATTGAGCTGCGGCAAGCTGCCTAGCGCCGTCGAGCAGAACGCTCGCAAGCTTGGTCAGCGAACGGGTCAGTAGCGCCCATCCATCCCTGATGGTTTCCAGCTCCTGGCAACTCCCGCCAAAGCTCAACATCACCTTCGAATCGAGATCAGGGCCGGCCTGGTCCTTGAGCTCGCAGAAGGTCGACAGGCGCAAAGGCCTGCGAAGGATTCGCGGCAACGACGCTGCCTGCGCTATAACGCGGGCGACCACCAAAGGAGCACGACAATGCCCAGGACACCCGGCACACTGGAAAAGATCTTCTATGCAGCGCACGCCTACCTGCCGAGCTACGAGCAAGGCGCCGACCTGATCATCGTCAGGGCCGCAGATGGCCAGCTCTGGGGCCTGGCCTGCGAGTTCGACCTGTGCACCCAGGACATCCGGCAAGCCGCGGTGAGCGGCCCGCAGCCCTTCGATGCAGCCGATCCGAAGTTCGCCGAGGCGCACTGGCGCCCTCACCACGACGACATCGGCCTGCTGCCGGCGAGCTGGGAAGACTTGATGAACGCCGGATTGGCGGACTGCATCGCCGGCTACCAGCTACAAAGCCAGCTGGGGATCCAGCCCTTCCCCCGGGGTTGAAGGGCTGCATCCAACCGGCGCCCGTTGCGGGCGCCGCTCCTGCCATTAGTGACGTGGAATCACGTTGCCCAGGTCATCGTTGGAGGTGCTCTGCAGGCGCCCGTCACGCAGCCCGGCCACATCCGCGGCCTTCACCGGCGCCCCCTGGTTGCCCCAGCTGCTGCGGATGAAGCTGACCACGTCGGCCACCTCCTGGTCCGACAGCCGCCAGGCGAAGGGCGGCATGGTGAGGGTCGACGGCGCGCTGCGGGTGGCGGGCAGGGTACCGCCCTTGAGCACGATGTTGATCAGCGAGGTGGCGTCCTCCGATTGCAGCACCGGGTTGCCGGCCAGCGCCGGGAACACCCGGGTGTAGCCATGGCCATCGGTACGGTGGCAGGCGGCGCAGTTGTCGATGTACACCGAGGCGCCCGGCTTGCTGTCGTCGCCTTTCCACAGGGCATCGGCCACTTGCTTGTCGTACTGGTGCGGCTGGTCGGCCGGATCGTTGGCCGGCAGCGACTTGAGGTAGCGAGCGATGGCCGTCAGGTCCTGGTCATTCATGTACTGCATGCTGTGGACCACCACGTCGCTCATGCCGCCGAACACCGCGCTGCGATCGCTGCGGCCGGTCTTGAGGAACTGCACCAGTTGCTCTTCGCTCCAACTGCCCAGGCCGTCCTTGTGATCGCCACGCAGGCTCTTGGCGATCCAGCCCTCCAGCGGTGCGCTGCCGGACAGGAAGGCACTGCCTTCACTGGCGCTCAGGGCCTTCTCCTGCATGGTCAGCGCCCGTGGCGTATGGCAGGCGCCACAGTGGCCCAGGCCTTCCACCAGGTAGGCGCCACGGCTGATCAACGGGTCGCTGTCGGCAGCCACGGCGGCTGGCGCCACGCTCGGGGCGAACATCCAGCGCCAGATCGACAACGGCCAGCGCATGCTCAGGGGCCAGGGAATGTCGCTGTCCTGGTTGTCCCGCACCACCGGCGCCACGCCGTGCATGAAGTAGGCGTAGAGCGCCTGCATGTCGGCGTCGTTGACCCGGGCGTAGGACGGGAAGGGCATGGCCGGGTACAACGTGCTGCCGTTCTTGGCCACGCCATGGCGCACGGCCTGGTCGAAGTCCTCGAAGCTGTAGTCGCCGATACCGGTCTTGTCCGGAGTGATGTTGGTGGAATAGATCACCCCGATCGGGGTTTCCATCGGCAAGCCGCCGGCGAACGGCTTGCCGTCCTTGGCGGTGTGGCAGGCGACGCAGTCACCGGCACGGGCCAGGTATTCGCCCTGCTTGACCAGGGCCTGGTCGACTTCGGCGGCCTGGAGAGAGGCGCTGCCCAACAGCGCCAGACTGGCGATAACGAGTGCTTTCATGGTCATCGCTCCTTATGCCTGGACCAGCGGGCCGGGGTTCTTCAGGTACTGCTCGCGGATCGCCCGCGCCGACCAGTAGGTCAGCGCCGCCACCAGCCCGGTGGGGTTGTAGCCCAGGCCCTGGGGAAAGGCCGAGGCTCCAGGCACGAACACGTTGTGTACGTCCCAGCTCTGCAAGTAGCGGTTCAGGGCGCTGGTCTTGGGGTCGGTGCCCATGATCGCGCCACCGTTCAGGTGAGTGGTCTGGTAGGAGGCGGTGTTGAAGTGCTCACCGACCTGCTTGCCCAGCAGGGCGATGGCCTTGGGGTTCATCGCCTGGGCGATCTTGCCCATCTTCTCGACCATGAAGCGGTTCATCTTGATGTCGTTTTCCTGCCAGTCGAAGGTCATCCGCAGCAGGGGCAAGCCGTAGGCATCGCGGTAGACCGGGTCCAGGTCGAGGTAGTTGCCCCGGTAGGACTGGTGCGCGCCGTGGGCGTCCATGGACACCTGGTGGGTGTAGTAGTCGGCCGTGGCCTTCTTCCAGGCGCTGCCCCAGGCCGGGGTGCCTGGCGGGTTGGACGTCCCGGCGATCGGCCGGCTGCCGGCCTGGTTGACCCAGAATGGCGAACCACCGACGAAACCATGGGGGCCGTGGTCGAAGTTGTCGGCGTTGAAGTCGTCCACCGCCACGCCGTTGCCACCGGCGCCGATGAAGTTGTTGGTGTGCACGTCCTTGTCGAAGTAGGCCTTGATGGTGGCCATGTTCTGGTAGGCGAAGTTCTTGCCCACCACGCCTTCGCCGGTGATCGGGTCGTAGGGCTTGCCGATGCCCGAGAGCAGCATCAGGCGCACGTTGTGGAACTGGAAGGCGCCGAGGATCACCAGGTCTGCCGGTTGCTCGATCTCGCGCCCCTGGGCGTCGACGTAGGTGACGCCGGTGGCCAGGGTCTTGCTGCTGTCCAGGTTGACCTTGAGCACATGGGAATTGGCCCGCAACTCGAAATTCGGCAGCGGCTTGAGGGCCGGCAGGATGTTCACGTTGGGCGAGGCCTTGGAATACATGTAGCAGACGTAGCCACTGCAGAAACCGCAGAAGTTGCACGGCCCCATCTGCGCGCCATAGGGGTTGGTGTAGGGCCCCGAGGTATTGGCCGACGGCAGGTTGTAGGGCTTGTAGCCCACTTCATTGGCGGCTTTCTGGAACAGCTGGGCGGAATAGGTGTTCTTCTGCGACTCCAGCGGGAAGTGATCCGAGCGATCCGGTGCATAGGGGTTGCCGCCCTTGCCTTCGCCCACCAGCTGGCCCTTCACGGTCCAGGCCTGGCCCGAGGTACCGAAGACCTTTTCCGCATAGTCGAAGAATGGCTCCAGCTCTTCGTAGGTGACTCCGAAGTCCTGGATGGTCATGTCCTTGGGGATGAAGTTCTTGCCGTAGCGTTCTTCATAGTGGCTGCGCATGCGCAACTCGATGGGATCGGCACGAAAATGCACGCCGGACCAGTGCAACCCGGCGCCGCCCACGCCATTGCCCGGCAGGAACGCGCCCAGTTGGCGGTTGGGCAGGGCCACGTCGTTGACGCTGTGGCGGATGGTCACCGTTTCCTTGGAAATGTCCTGGAAGAGCTTCTTGCGCACGCTGTAGGTGAGCTCGTCGATCACCTGGGGATAACTGCCGTCCGGGTAGGTGTCCTGCATCGGCCCGCGCTCCAGCGCCAGCACGTTGAGCCCCGCCTCGGTCAGCTCCTTGGCCATGATCGCGCCGGTCCAGCCAAACCCGACGATCACTGCGTCGACCTTCTTCATCACTGTCGCCATGCTCAAGCCCTCTCGCCGCGAATCGATACTGCCGGGAAGGGGTACTGCTCGTTACGCTCCACCCAATCCATGAAATCGGCGCGCGCGCCGGGGAAGCCGATCAGGGTCCAGCCCACCAGGCCCTTGTTGCCACCGTGGATCGGGTCGCTGAAGAAACCCTCCTTGGTGTTCTGCAACAGCAGGTTGAAGAACAGCTTGGCCGGAACCGTGTCGAACTGCGGCGTACCCGCCTCCAGTTGCTTGAGCAATTCGTCTCGGGTAGCGCTGTCTTGAGCAGCAAATGTTTGGCCCTTGAGGCCTTTGCACCAGGCGTCCGTGGCAGCGATACCCAGGCGATAGATCTCCTTGGGCACCAGCTTGCTCTGCCAGCCCATCTCTGGCGCAGCATCGGCCTTGAACGGGCCTTGCATGTACCACAGGGCACCGGCGGCGTAGGAGGTGTTCATCTGTCGGTCGATGTATTCCGGAACGCCGGCTTCCAACGCGCCAGGCCCCATGTCGTCCGCCGGGATCAGGCGCTCCACCGCTGCCTGGATAAAGGCCCACTCCTCGGCAGTGAAGTAGCTGGGTTCATAGTGGGTGCTGCTGGCCTGCTTGCTCGGCGCAGTGGGCTTTTCGGCTGCGACAGCCTCGGGAGCCACGGCCAGCATGCTGCTGCCCAGGCCGGTACTGGCCACGGTGACCACCGGGATCAAGGTCAGGGATTTGCGCAAGAACTCACGCCGCGGGTTGTCTCGATCTTGATCGGACATGGGTGCACCTCATCAGGCATTGATGGATTTCAGCCGCGTCATGGCGCGACTTTGTGTTTTGGCAACGCAAAAAGCCGGGCAGGGCCCAGGCTTATGAACACATCAGCAAACTTTAGTTACAAATGGTAGCAGCCTAAGCATCCTGATGAATCGTTTCAGTCGGAAAAAACACATCAGATACTGAAAAAAATAGCGGACCAGAAACAGGCTTCACGATTCTTTGACAGGAGGCTCACAGGGCTTTGACCGCCCATGGTCGACACTCCCTACCATTGCCCCTCATCAGTGACCCCTGTCCATGTCGAGAATTCATTTCGTTCCTGCGTTGTGCCTGGCGTTGCTGGCCCTGTTGGCAGGTCCACTGGCCCAGGCTGCCGATGTCCCCGCCAGCCGACCGGAACAATGGGCCCAGCCCGTGGCCAAGCAGTACAACCTGTACCAGATGTCGCCAACCCTGTACCGCAGCGCCCTGCCGGACAAAGACGCCGTGCCACTGCTGGAGCAACTCAAGGTCGGGACGGTGATCAACTTCCTGCCGGAATCGGACAGCAGTTGGCTGACGGCTCCAAACATCCATCAGGTCCAGCTGCCTTACCGCACCAACCACGTGGACGACGCCGATGTGCTCAAGGCCTTGCGCGCGATCCAGAGCGCCGAAGCCCAGGGCCCGGTGCTGATGCACTGCAAGCATGGCTCGGACCGCACCGGCCTGATGTCGGCGATGTACCGGGTGGTGATCCAGGGCTGGAGCAAAGAGGAAGCCTTGAGTGAAATGACCCAGGGCGGATTCGGCGACAGCGCCCACTTCAAGGACGGCATTCGCTACATGATGCAGGCCGATGTGGAGAAACTGCGTACCGCACTGGCCAATGGCGATTGCAGCACCAGCGTGTTCGCCACCTGTTCGGTGAAGAGCTGGTTCGAGACGGTCAGCGCCAGCAAGCCGGCGAACTGATTGCGAGGCGGGAGAGGGCTTTGCTGCAGGAGCCAAGCTTGCTGGCGATGAAGGCGCCGCGATGTGTCTGACACACCGCTATCGCGCGCAAGCTGCACTCCTACAGGGGGTCCCGGTTACTTGGGTTCGTCGGTTTTCTTCTTCAACTTGGGGTTGGGGAAGAACTGCACCGACTGCACCTTGGCATCCGCCACCTTGAGGGCCGCGGTGTTGACCCGCGTGCTCAATTCCTTGGGTACCGACAGTCCCTGCTCATTCAAGGTGTCGGCGTAGCCGCAGGCCACGCACTCGCGATGGGGCACGTCGTCTTCGCTCCACATCATCAGCTTGTCCTGCTCACTGCACGCCGGGCAAACCGCACCGGCGATAAAGCGTTTCTTGGTCTTCACGGGGGCTTCACTCATGCTGCCGCGTCCTCGCTGAGGCCGCTGTGGCGCAAGAGTGCGTCAATCGACGGGGCCCGTCCGCGGAAATCGACGAACAGCACCATCGGCTCCTGGGAACCGCCACGGGCCAGGATCGCCTCGCGGAAAGCACGACCGGTCGCGGCGTTGAGCACACCTTCTTCCTCGAAGCGCGAGAAGGCGTCGGCCGACAGCACTTCAGCCCACTTGTAGCTGTAGTAACCCGCGGCATAACCACCGGCGAAGATGTGGGCGAAGCTGTTAGGGAAGCGGTTATAGGCCGGTGGACGCATCACCGAGACTTCATCGCGCACGGTTTCCAGCACCTGCAACACATTGCGGCCATCGCCGTGGGTGGCGTGCAGTTCGAAGTCGAACAGCGAGAACTCCAGCTGGCGCACCATCATCATTCCGGACTGGAAGTTCTTGGCCGCCAGCATCTTGTCCAGCAGGTCCTGGGGCAGGGCGTCGCCGGTCTCGTGGTGACCGGAGATCAGCGCCAGGCCTTCGGGTTCCCAGCACCAGTTCTCCATGAACTGGCTCGGCAGCTCCACGGCATCCCAGGCCACGCCATTGATCCCGGAGACGCCGGCATGCTCGATGCGGGTCAGCAGGTGGTGCAGGCCGTGGCCGAATTCGTGGAACAAGGTGGTGACTTCATCGTGGGTCAGCAGCGCTGGCTTGCCGGATACGGCCGGAGTGAAATTGCACACCAGGTTGGCCACCGGGCTCTGCAGCGCGCCGCCAGCGGTACGCCGACGGTCGCGGGCACCGTCCATCCAGGCACCGCCACGCTTGTTGGCGCGGGCGTAGAGGTCGAAGAAGAAGCGGCCGACGTGCTGGCCGTTTTCCTTGATCTCGAACAGGCGGACATCCGGGTGCCAGGCGTCGAAGCCCTTCTGCTCGGCGATCTCGATGCCGTACAGGCGCTGGACGATAGTGAACAGGCCGGACAGCACCTTGTCGATCGGGAAGTAGGCGCGCAGGGCTTCCTGGGACACGCTGTAGCGCTGCTCGCGCAGCTTCTCGCCGTAGAAACCGCTGTCCCAGCTTTGCAGGTCAGGGCAGCCTTGCTCGGCGGCATAGGCCTTGAGCTGTGCCAGGTCCTGGGCGGCGAACGGCTTGCTGCGCTTGGCCAGGTCCCGCAGGAAACCCAGTACCTGGTCGCTGGACTCGGCCATCTTGGTGGCCAGGCTCAGCTCGGCAAAGTTGGCAAAGCCCAACAGCTTGGCCAGTTCCTGGCGCAGGTCGAGGATCTCCTGCATCACCGGGCCGTTGTCGTGCTGGCCGGCGTTGGGGCCCTGATCGGAAGCCCGGGTGCAGTAGGCCGCGTAGACCTCTTCACGCAGGGCACGGTCCTGGGCGTAGGTCATGACGGCGTAGTAGCTGGGGAACTCCAGGGTGATCAGCCAGCCGTCCAGGTCCTTGGCCTGGGCCGCGGCGGCCATCTGCGCCTTGGCCGAGTCGGTGAGGCCGGCCAGCGCCGCTTCGTCGGTGATGTGCTTGGTCCAGGCCTGGGTGGCATCGAGCAACTGGTTGGAGAAGCGACTGCCCAGCTCGGACAACTTGCTCTGAACTTGCGCGTAGCGCTTCTGCTGCTCCGGCGGCAGGTCGATACCCGACAGGCGGAAATCACGCAGGGAGTGTTCGAGGATGGTCTTTTGCGCCACATCGAAACCGGCCGCCTCCGGGCTCTTGGCCAGGGCGTCGAAGGCCTGGAACAGCTCGCGGTTCTGGCCCATCTCGGTGGAGTAGGCGCTCAATGCCGGCAGGCAGGCCTCATAGGCGTCGCGCAGTTCGGCGCTGTTGCACACGGCATTGAGATGGCTGACCGGGCTCCAGGCAGCGCCCAGGCGATCGTTGAGTTCGTCCATGGCCAGCACCAGGCCGGCCCAGGTCGGCGCAGTGGCCTGGGTCTTGAGGATCTCGGCGATGGCGGCGCGGTTGTCAGCCAGGATCTGTTCGATGGCCGGTTGTACGTGTTCGGCGCGGATCGCCGAGAACGGCGGCAGGTCATAGGGCTGCAGAAGAGGGTTGTTCACACTCACGGTGGGCACCTTGGCTGGAAGAAACATGCTTGGGAAACGTAGCACCATCTTAATTACAATCGACCGCCATGGCAGCTATAGACCCCATTAATAAATCTCAGGGAGGCACCCGCACTTGGCTATTCGCACCTATCAGGCCCACACGCCGAAACTCGGCGAGCGGGCCTTCGTCGACCACTCGGCGGTGGTCATCGGCGACGTCGAGATCGGCGCCGACAGCTCGGTCTGGCCCCTGACCGTGATCCGCGGCGACATGCACCGCATCCGCATCGGCGCCCGCACCAGCGTGCAGGATGCCAGCGTGCTGCACATCACCCACGCCGGCCCGTTCAACCCCGAGGGTTTCCCGCTGTTGATCGGCGATGACGTGACCATCGCCCACAAGGTCATGCTCCATGGCTGCAGCATCGGCAGCCGGGTGCTGATCGGCATGGGCAGCATCGTCATGGACGGTGCGGTAGTGGAGGATGACGTGATGGTCGGCGCCGGCAGCCTGGTCCCCCCCGGCAAGCGCCTGGCCAGCGGCTTCCTCTACGTCGGCAGCCCAGTGAAACAAGTGCGCGCCCTGACCGACAAGGAACGCGCGTTCTTCACCTACAGCGCCGGCAACTACGTGAAGCTCAAGGACCAGCACCTGACCGAAGGCTACGACCGGCCCTGATCAACCGTTGTACAGCCCAGGAATTCCCATGCACTACCAAACCGTATTGTTCGACCTCGATGGCACCCTCACCGACCCCCGCGAAGGCATCACCCGCTCGATCCAGTTCGCCCTGGGCAAGCTGGGCATCGACGAACCGGACCTCGCCAAGCTCGAACACTTCATCGGCCCGCCGTTGCTGCAGGCCTTCATGCAGTTCTATGGCTTCGACGAAGCCCGGGCCTGGGACGCGGTGAATTTCTATCGCGAGCGCTTCAAGGTCACCGGCCTGTACGAGAACCGTGTCTTCGACGGCGTCATGCCGCTGCTCGAGACCCTCGGCGGCCAGGGCCGGCAGCTGTACATCGCCACCTCCAAACCCTGGGTGTTCGCCCGGGAGATCGCCCGCCACTTCGACTTCGCCAAGCACTTCAAGGTGATCTACGGCAGCGAGCTGGACGGCACCCGCACCGACAAGGTGGAGCTGATCGCCCACCTGCTGGAGCAGGAACGCCTGGACCCGGCCGACACCCTGATGATCGGCGACCGCAAGCACGACCTGATCGGTGCGAAGCGCAACGGCCTGGACGCGGCAGCGGTGGGTTACGGCTTCGGCAGCCACGAGGAACTGAGCGCCGAGGCACCGGCCTATCACTTCCAGACCCTGGAGCAACTGCACCAGGCCTTCCTGCAACGCTGAACCGAGCGCATCGTGGGCCAGCACGCCAACCCGTGGCCAACCCGTTACGCGCGGGGCTGGTGAAACGGGTTGGCGACTCTGCGCTTTGGGATGCGATCTGGATTTGACGATCCGGCCTCATCGCGGGCAAGCCTGGCGCCTACGAAAGCAAACGTATTGCTTGGCGTGCTTCTAGAGGCCACCCATCAGGGCTTTGAGCGCCGCCTTGCGCTTATCGGCCGACTGGCGACCGAGCTTTTCAACCGCCGCGTAGAAGGCTGGCCAGTCGCCGTGCTCCTCCTTGAACAGTGCGGCGAACGCTGGCACCCACTGGTCGTACAGACCGAAAGGCAGGAGCCGGGCGTTGTTCATGGGGGCGTCGATCCAGGCGTCGTAGCGATTGGCGCCGGCCCATTGGCTGTCCCGTAGGTGGCGATAGTCCTGGCGCATCCGCTCGAACTCCAGGGCCTTGCGCTGGCGCATCTGCTCGGCGGGCAGGGGCAAGGCATAGAGCTGTTCCAGGCGCTTGCGGGTGTCGAGCACCAACTGGGTCAACTGGTCGCGCTGGCGCAATGCGTTATCGGTGGACGCAGGCAACCCGCGATAGGCGCGCCACTGCCGGGTGCCTTCCTGCTCGACGAAAGTGGCGAAGGACTCGTTGAACTCGGTGTCGTCCTTCACATAGAAGCGCTGATGGGCCAGTTCGTGAAAGATCAGGGTGGCCAGGCGCTCGTCGCCCCAATGGGTCATCGAGCTGATGATCGGATCGTCGAACCAGCCCAGGGTGGAATAGGCTTCGACCCCACCGATGGTCACGTCCATGCCCTTTTGCTGCAACAGCGCCGCCTCGCCCCGGGCCGCTCCCTGGCTGTAGTAGCCGCGATAGGCCACGCAACCGGCGATGGGGAAACAATGGGTTTGCGGGGCCAGGGAAAACTCCGGCGTGGCGAACACATTCCACACCACGTATTGCCGGCCGATATCGACGTACAGCCGATAGCTGCGGTTGTCCGGCAGGTGCAAGTGCTCGCTGGCGAACGTGCGGGCCCGCTGCGACTGGGCCAGGTGGGCACGCAGGGTAGCATCGCGGGATGGATCGGCCAGCACCTGGGCCACAGGTACGCGCGAGCGCAGCAACTGCCATTGGCCACTGGCCAGCTGGCTGTAGTAGCCAGCACTGCTGCAACCGTTGAGCAGTAAAAGCACCAGGGGCGGAAACCAAAAGCGCAAAACGCGATCAAGTACCCCATGGCTTGGACACGGCCTATTCAAATCGAATCATCCAGAGAGAGTCTGCCCGCAAGACTATCTCGCCTGCCTGGAGTTTCGCCATGCGCGTGTTGCTGCTGACCACCGGTTTACTGGCCCTCAACGGTTGCGCGGGCCTGCCCGACCCTGACCCCACGCAAGCCTGGATCGACCTCGCCCCACCCCGGGACACCCAGTTGCAAGCCCTGAAAGTGGATGCCAAAGGCGCCGAGGATCCACGTTACTTCCAGGTCCAGCCGGGCAGCCATGAGCTGATCCTGCGCTACCAGTTCGCCGTGGCGCCCGGCAACATCGGCGGCGATGCCGAGGAACCGTTGTGGCGCGACTGTCGGTTGAACGTGAAATTCGCCGGATTCAACGCTGGCCAGCGTTATCAGGTGCGCGCCGGCAATATCGGCTTCCATCCCTGGGCCAGGCTCTACGACGAGCAGCACACCCTGCTGGGCAAGGCGCAACCGGCAGGCTGCCAGCGCAGCTGATCGGCGTTATGCTGGAAGCCCCCTCTCCGACCTGGCTTCCTTACGTCATGCGCCTGCCCCTGCTGGTCCTTGCCTTTGCCACCCTCACCGCCTGCAGCACGCCGCTGCCCAGCGTCGACCCGCAACAGGCCTGGATCGACCTGGCCACCCCGGTGCCCGGTGGCAAGCTGATCATGGCCGAACGCCTGGATAACCAACGCCTGAGCGATGGCCGGTTCTTCCAGGTCACTCCCGGCAGCCACGAACTGATGGTGCGTTTCGATTTCGAGGTGTTCGCCGGCGGCATGGGCATGACCACCGACCCACAAGAGCGGCTGTGCTACCTGAGCCTGCGCTATGACCACTTCCAGGCCGGCCAGCGCTACCGGCTGGAAGCCCGCAACCTGGCGTTCACCCCCAGCGCCCGGCTGTACAACGCCCAGCGCGAGATCGTCGCCGAGGAGCGGATGGTCAATTGCGTGCCGTGAGCCGCTTCAGCGATCGTTCTTCTGGTAGATGATCTTCTTGGTGCCGTTCTCACAGCTGCCGACCACCATGTTGTCGTCGTGGACCTCGTCGTTGGTGACGATTTCCAGGGTGTAGGAGGAGACGCCCCGGGCCTGGATCTTGGCTTCGATCTCGGCCTTGAGTTCCTCGCAGGGCTTGGGCGCGGCCAGGGCCGATGTGGCCAGCGCACAACTTGCTACCGCCAAGGCAAAACGTTTCATGATTGCAAACTCCCTTGATGCGGCGCGTGCGAACGCACACTCAAGCCGCAGTCCGGTATTCGACCACATTTTCCATGACCCGGTTCTGAACTGGCGCACAGCCTGGGCGTGCCGGTTCCCGATGCAGGAACCGGCGACCACGGTCAGCCGAGCAGGGTCGCGTCCAGCGTGATGCTGGCCTTGAGCACCTTGGATACCGGGCAACCGTCCTTGGCCTTGCGGCTCAGCTCGTCGAACTGTTGCTGGCTGGCCCCCGGGATCCTGGCCTTGAGGACCAGGTGCACCGCAGTGATGGCAAAACCGCCATCGACCTGGTCCAGGGTCACCTCGGCCTGGGTATCGATACTCTCGGCCTTGAGCCCGGCCTCGCCGAGGATCATGGAAAACGCCATGGAGAAGCAGCCGGCATGGGCCGCGCCGATCAGTTCTTCCGGGTTGGTTCCCCTGCCGCCTTCGAAACGCGCCTTGAAGCCGTAGGGAGCCTCGCGCAGGACCCCGGTTTCAGTGGAGATCGAGCCGATCCCGGTTTTCAGGTCGCCTTCCCAATGGGCCGAAGCCTTTTTCTTGATAGCCATCTGTCTCTCCTCAACGCCGCGGCACGGGAGCGCACCGCCATGATTTCCCGCATCTCAAGGGTTGTGAGGATAGATGCCACGGTAAAGTTCAGCCGGTGTGAGCGGACCATTTACCCGACAAATTCACTCTGGCTATTGAAACTCGGGTATATGCCCACATTGCATAGGTCTGACTTACAAACTTCGGCAGGTTTTGGCCCATGACAAAAGCCTGCACATCCCAAGGAGACGCAGGCTTATGAAACCGCTGTCCGCTGTGAAGTTCTCGACCCTCGACCTGGTGCCCGTGCGTGAAGACGGCAGCCCGGCCCAATCCCTGCACAACTCCCTGGACCTGGCCCAGCATGTGGAGAAGTTCGGCTATACCCGGTTCTGGGTCGCCGAGCACCACAACATGGACGGCATCGCCAGCTCCGCCACTTCGGTGCTCATCGGCTACCTGGCCGGTGGCACCTCGACCATTCGCGTCGGCTCTGGCGGGGTCATGCTGCCCAACCATGCGCCGCTGGTGATCGCCGAACAGTTCGGCACCCTGGAAAGCCTGTACCCGGGCCGCATCGACCTGGGCCTGGGCCGTGCCCCGGGCTCGGACCAGATGACCGCGCGAGCCCTGCGCCGCGAACGTTCCGGCAGCGCCGACGACTTCCCCGAGGACGTAGCCGAGTTGATGGCCTACCTGGGCCCGCGCTCCCCGGAGCAGCGAGTGATCGCGATGCCCGGCACCGGCAGCAACGTGCCGGTATGGCTGCTGGGTTCCAGCCTGTTCAGCGCGCAGCTGGCCGGGGAGCGGGGCCTGCCCTACGCCTTCGCCTCGCACTTCGCACCGCGCTACATGCATGAGGCGATCCGCGTGTACCGCAATCACTTCAAGCCTTCGGCGGTACTCGACAAACCCTACGTGATGCTCGGGGTACCGCTGGTGGCCGCCGATACCGACGAGCAGGCCGACTACCTGGCGACCTCGGTGTACCAGCGGATCCTCGCCCTGATGCGCGGCCAGAGCCTGGTCCAGCGCAAGCCGGTCAAGAGCATGGACGGCCTGTGGCTGCCCCATGAGAAGGAAGCGGTGGGCAGTTTCCTCGGCCTGGCGATGATCGGCAGCCCGGCGAAGATCCGCGCCAAGCTAGAAGTACTGGTGGAGCAGACCGGTGCTGACGAGCTGATCTTCACTTGCGACCTCTACGAGCACGCCGACCGCCTGCACTCCTACGAGCTGCTGTCCCAGGTGATGAAGGGCTGAGCAGGCCTGGATCCCGGGCACAAAAAAGCCGACGCTTGGCGTCGGCTTGGTTTTTTCTGGAGGCTACAAGGGATCAACCGCGCTTGTAGACAATCTCCTTGGTACCGGCTTCGCAGGAGCCGACCACCTTGCCGTCCGCCGCAGCGCCCTTGTCGACCACTTCCAGCGAGTAGTGGGCGACGCCCTTGGCATCGAGCTTCGCGGCAATTTCGCCCTTGAGCTCCTCGCATGGCTTGCCGGCAGCAAGGGCAGTTCCCGCAAGACTGAACAAAGCAGCAGCTAAAACTAGTTTTTTCATCGGTCACATTCCCTGGTCGGATCAAAAGAGGCGGCGTGGACGCCAGCCTGACAGAGGCTCAAGACAGTTGTAGCGCTTTGCCATTTCCTATGGCACTCGGCCAGCGCACAAGTTCCAGAGCCTAGCTCAAGCCCTCAACTATTGGCAATGCGGAAGCCGACCTTGAGGGTGACCTGGAAATGCGCCGCCTTGCCGTCCTTGATATGGCCACGGGTCTCGGTGACTTCGAACCACTCCAGGTGCTTGATGCTCTTGTGCGCCTCGGCCAGCGCGTTATTGATCGCGTCTTCGATGCTGTTGGGCGAAGAACCGACCAGTTCGACCTTCTTGTAGGTGTGATGATCACTCATGGCACTCTCCTTTTCCGGTGATGAACTAAAGCCTAGCAGTGATTGCCTGGGGCACTTGTGACGCCTTGTCTCAGGGGCAATTCAGATTTTCTGCACTTTCCCAAGGCCGTGCAGTCGGAACCTACACACCTCATCACCCCGTTGCAGGAGAGCCCACATGGCCAATTCGTCGTCACGCAAAGCCTCGTTGGAAAGTATGGAAGCCGAGATCGAGAGCCTGCTCAAATCCCTGGAAAGCCTCAAGGATGATGCTTCCGAAGAGTCGCGCAAAACCCTCAAGACGCTCAAGAGCAATGCCGAAAGCGCGCTGAAACACTCGCGCAGCCTGCTCAGCGATGCCTATGAAGAGGTCAAGGTGAAAACCCGCGAGACCGGGATCGCCACCCGCGACTACGCCCAGGAACACCCCTGGACCACCGCCGGCGTCGCCGTCGGGGCCATTGGCCTGCTGGCCGCCTACCTGTTGTGCAAACGCAACAACTGAGTCCAGCTCCCCACAGCAGAACTCAAGCCGGCTGGCGCAGCTCGGTCTTCAACCACTGCGCCAGCTGCCGGGCGCGCCCGTCGGCGGCGCGCTTGGGCGACCATAGCGCCAGCTGTCCCGGGGTATCGCAAAAACCCCAGGGCGCCACTAGCCGACCCGCCAGCAAGTCCTCGGCCACCAAGGGTTCCGGGGCGATCGCCACCCCCAGCCCGGCCACCGCCGCCTCCAGCAAGTAATACAGATGCTCGAACCCCTGGCCGTATTTCAGTGCCTCGGGGGCAATGCCGTTGCGCCGTGCCCAACTGGGCCAGGCCTGGGGTCGGGAGGTGGTGTGCAACAGCGGCTCGGCCGCCAGGGCCGCCGCCGGGGCCTGGTGCAGGCGCGGATAACCGGCGTAGCGCGGGCTGAGCACCGGGCCGATGCGTTCGCTGGCCAGCTCATGCACCTGCATGTCCGCCGGCCAGGGCGGCTCGGCAAATACCAGCAGGGCATCCAGCCCTGGCCGCCGTGGGTCCAGATCGCCTTCGTCGGCGGACAGGTGCAGGCGCAGGTCCGGCAGGTCGGCATTCAGCCGGCCCAGGCGCGGAATCAACCAACGCGCCAACAGGCTGCCGGAACAACCGAGGACGAAAGGCGCATCGGCACTGCCTTGAGTGAGCTCGGCACAAACATCCCGCAACCGCTCGAAGGCCTCACTGCTGGCGTCCCGCAGGCGAACCCCGGCATCTGTGAGTTTAATGCCGCGTCCATCCTTGCTGAAAAGGCTCAGCCCCAAGTGTTCCTCAAGCACCTTCAATTGCCGGCTGACCGCACCGTGGGTGACATGCAGCTGCTCGGCGGCCTGGCTGACGCTGTTCAACCGGGCGGTGGCTTCGAAGGCCCGCAGGGCATTCAGGGGGGGCAGGTCGCGGCTCATTTGACTTGTGAGTTTTCCTGACAGGTTGTGGCGATCTTATCGGTTTTCAGGGCCCGGTGGCAGGGGTAGAGTGGGGTCCATTGTTTCCACGCTTTCTTCCACGAATCCATCCGGGAGCGCTCCAATGACCCAGTCCCAATTGCGTAATGGTCCTGACGAAAACGGCCTGTTCGGCGGGTTCGGCGGCCGTTATGTCGCAGAAACCCTGATGCCGCTGATCCTCGACCTGGCCCGTGAATACGAAAAGGCCAAGCAGGACCCCAAGTTCCTCGAAGAGCTGGCCTATTTCCAGCGCGACTACGTGGGCCGTCCCAGCCCGCTGTACTTCGCCGAGCGCCTGACCGAACACTGCGGCGGCGCCAAGATCTACCTCAAGCGTGAAGAGCTCAACCACACCGGCGCGCACAAGATCAACAACTGCATCGGCCAGATCCTCCTGGCCAAGCGCATGGGCAAGCAGCGCATCATCGCCGAGACCGGCGCCGGCATGCACGGCGTGGCCACCGCCACCGTGGCCGCGCGCTTCGGCCTGCAATGCGTGATCTACATGGGCACCACCGACATCGAGCGCCAGCAGGCCAACGTGTTCCGCATGAAGCTGCTGGGCGCCGAGGTGATCCCGGTCGTGGCCGGCACCGGCACCCTCAAGGATGCGATGAACGAAGCCCTGCGCGACTGGGTAACCAATGTCGACAACACCTTCTACCTGATCGGTACCGTGGCTGGCCCCCACCCGTATCCCGCCATGGTCCGCGACTTCCAGGCAGTGATCGGCAAGGAAACCCGCGAGCAGATGCAGGCCCACGAAGGTCGCCTGCCGGACAGCCTGGTGGCATGCATCGGCGGCGGCTCCAACGCCATGGGCCTGTTCCATCCGTTCCTCGATGACCAGGGCGTGCAGATCATCGGCGTCGAGGCCGCGGGCCACGGCATCGAGACCGGCAAGCACGCCGCCAGCCTCAACGGCGGGGTGCCTGGCGTACTGCACGGCAACCGCACCTTCCTGCTGCAGGACGACGATGGCCAGATCATCGACGCCCACTCGATTTCTGCCGGCCTGGACTATCCCGGCATCGGCCCGGAACACGCCTGGCTGCATGACATCGGCCGGGTCGAGTACACCTCGATCACCGATACCGAGGCCCTCGAGGCATTCCACCAGTGCTGCCGCCTGGAAGGCATCATCCCGGCGCTGGAGTCCTCCCACGCCCTGGCAGAAGTATTCAAGCGCGCACCCAACCTGCCCAAGGACCACCTGATGGTGGTCAACCTCTCGGGCCGTGGCGACAAAGACATGCAGACCGTGATGCACCACATGCAACAGTCCCAGCAGGAGAAACACTGATGAGCCGCCTGCAAACGCGCTTTGCCGAACTCAAGGAACAGAACCGCGCCGCCCTGGTGACCTTCATCACCGCCGGTGATCCGAACTACGACACGTCCCTGGCGATCCTCAAGGGCCTGCCGGCCGCTGGCGCCGACGTGATCGAACTGGGCATGCCCTTCACCGACCCCATGGCCGACGGCCCGGCGATTCAGCTCGCCAACATCCGAGCCCTGGGCGCCAAGCAAAACCTGGCGAAAACCCTGCAGATGGTCCGCGAGTTCCGCGTGGACAACAGCGACACGCCGCTGGTGCTGATGGGCTACTTCAACCCGATCCACCACTACGGCGTACCGCGCTTCATCGCCGATGCCAAGGCTGCCGGGGTCGATGGCCTGATCGTGGTGGACATTCCGCCGGAACATAACAGCGAGCTGTGCGACCCGGCCCAGGCCGCGGGCATCGATTTCATCCGCCTGACCACGCCGACCACCGACGACGCGCGCCTGCCCAAGGTGCTCGATGGCAGCTCGGGGTTCGTCTACTACGTGTCGGTGGCCGGGGTGACCGGCGCCGGTGCCGCGACCCTGGAACATGTGGAGCAGGCCGTGGCCCGCCTGCGCCGGCATACCGACCTGCCCATCAGCATCGGCTTCGGCATCCGCACCCCGGACCAGGCCGCGGCCATCGCCCGCCTCGCCGACGGCGTGGTAGTGGGCTCGGCGCTGATCGATCACATCGCCAGCGCCGAAACTCCCGCCCAGGCCGTGGACGGTGTACTGAGCCTGTGCTCGGCGCTGTCCGAGGGCGTGCGCAAGGCCCGCGCCAACTGAAGGTAAAGTTCCTGATACAGAGGAATCTCACCCTCTGGACGCAGACTAAACTGGCAAGACCGAGGGTTTCGGGACCACAGTCCTGAAACCCTTTTTGCTGTGTGTGCTGCGAGGAACACCTGATGAAAATCTCCAAGCGTCTGATTGCCGGCGCCGCGTTGCTGATGTTCAGCGCCGGCCCAATGCTGCAGGTCATGGCCGATGAACGCGATGGCCATGAGCGTGGCGGACCACAGCAGGAGCATTGGGACCACCGTGGCGAAGAGCACCGTGAGGGCCCGGGCTACGATCACCGTGGGGGCCCGCCCCGGGATTTCGGCCCGGTGCGCCAGACCATTCGCGACAACCGGGGCTACTTCGTGCGGGGCGCGCCACCACCGCGCGGGATCCACCTGGTACGCGGCGAACGCCTGCCCCGGGGCTACTACGGCGAACGCCTGGACAGTCGGGCACTGTCGCGCCTACCGGTCTACCCCGGTTATGAATGGCGACGCATGGGCGCCGATGTCTTCCTGATCGAGGTCGGCACCGGCATCGTCTATGACATCCTCGACGGCGTGCTCTACTGAACGTCCCATCACCGAGCCGGCTCCCTCGGGGCCGGGCCGGCTGCTCAGAACACCGTCAAGTCCAGAGGCCGCAGCGCGCCCATCCAGATCGCATGGTCGGTGTGATCCCGTAGCTCATCGCCGGTTTCCGGGTGCAGGAACACCACCAGACCCTGGCGATTGAGCGCCAACCAGGGCACCACCTGGCCGAACAGTTCCGGCCCGAAGGCCAGCTGGCAGCTCCAGTCCGGATGTGGCCCGACTTGCCGCTCGTGGACCCGGCCCATGCGCAGGTCGAACAAGTGCGCCGCCTGCTCGCACAAGGCCCGGGCCTGGTCGATGGTGCTGGCGTCAAAATAGACATGGGCGTGATAGCCCTTGATTCGTTGCATGCAAACCCTCGCGATAAAAGACGAACCCTCAGGACCCGCCACAGGTCACAAGCCTACCTGTAGTAAACAAGGAGGCCCGGCCATGAAAAATGCCGAAACCCCAGTGGTCAAGCTGGCGCTCTATGGTGCCATGAGCAGCCTGGGCAGTGCGCTGATGGCGGAGAGCCTGAGGCGCCAGCATGAAGTCATCGCCATACTCGACGATCTCACCGCCCTGGCCCCGCGCCCAGGCTTGCGCACCAAGGGCGGCAACCTGTTCGATGCCCACGGCGTGCAGCAGAGCGTAGCCGGCTGCTCGGCGGTGATCTGCCTGCTGGATGCTCCTGGCCTGCCGGGCAGTGCGATCCCGGGCAGGATCACCGATCCGCTGGCCCAGGTGCAGGCCGCCGATGCACTGGTTGCAGGCCTGCAGGCCGCCCAGGTGCAGCGGCTGGTGCTGGTGGGGAATTTCGCGATTCTCGACGATCCGCCCGCATACACCAGCCTGCCCCATCACGCCGCCGGGGAGATCCTCGAGGCCCTGCACAGCAGTCCCCTGGACTGGACCCTGGTCAACGCCCCGCGCTCCGTGGCCGGGCTGGGCATCGAACACTTCAACCAGGTAGGGGACAGCCTCGAACCCGGGCTCACCGAACTCCTGCGGCGGCTCAACGGCGTGGCCGTGGGCATCAATGACGAGCTGCATCTGAATCTGCACCTGCGTGAGCATGTGGAGTTCATCGGCATCCACGAAAACGCTTGATGCTCAGGACTGGTGGGCCAGGGTCGCCGCCACGTCCAGCAGCTGCCGGCGCAACCACAGATGGGCCGGATCGGCATCGTTGCGCCCATGCCAGATCGCCAACAGTGGCGAGGGTTCGACCGCCAGCGGCAACGGCCGTTGGCACAGGCCCAAGCGCTGCTCCAGGTCCCGGGCCAGGGGTTGCGGCACGATCGCCACCAGAGGCGACTGCTCCAGCAATTGCGGCAGCACCAGGGAGTGGGGCAGGGTGACCTTGTACCGGGGCCGGCGGTCGATCGCCGCCATGGCCTGCTCCAGTTGCTGGCGATGGAACATCTCCGACTGCCGGGCAATACCCCGCTCGAGGATGTAGCCGTTGACCGCGCCTTCCTCCTGGCCACCGACCGAGAGGATCACCAAGGGGCAGTCCGCCAGCGCCTGTAGCGTCACCTGCGGCGACTCGAGCAGCGGGTGATCGGGGCACATCAGCAACACATCCCGCTGCTCCCACAGGCAGGCGCTGTGCACCCGGCTCGGCAGCTCGGCGAACATGCCGATGGCCAGGTCGATGCGCCCGACATCGATCTGTTCGGCCAGGTCCAGGCGGGTCGAGGGCCGGACCACCAGATCCACCCCCGGCGCCTGCCGGGCCAGGCGCTGCAGCAATGGCGCCAGCAGCACCGAACTCAGGTAGTCGTTGCTCGCCAGGGTGAAGGTGCGCACGGCGCTGGCCGGGTCGAAGGCCTCCACGCCCACGGTGCGCTGGATGCTCAGCAGCGCCTCGCGCAAAGGGCCGGCAATCGCCTCGGCCCGGGCCGAGGGCTGCATGCCCCGGGCGGTGCGGATGAACAGCTCGTCCTGCAGGGATTCGCGCAGCCGGGTCAGGGCATGGCTGACCGCCGACTGGCTCAAGTGCAGGCGTTTGCTGGCCAGGAGGATGCTGCGGTCCTCATAGACGGCAGCGAAAACCCGCAGCAGGTTGAGGTCGAAACGGGGGAGGCCGGGCACTTCGTCACGGAGCATATTGCATATCCTGCAGGAGGCTATTGCGGATTGTTCGCTTGCCGCCAGGGGCGGGCGCGGGCAACTTTAGCAGCATCCGACAAGCAACCAGAGCGCCTCGAAAACCATCGCGGCGCTCACGCTGGCGGCTTGCCCGACGTTTGCTGCAAACCCTTTGGGAGCGATGGTTTCCAGGGCCTTGCAGCCGCCATGGAAGACCACCCTGGAACCGCACATGAGCCCACCCTGCAACCGACCGCTCGCGCCGCCCGACACCACCGATCTCAATGACATTCCTGCCAGGGACTGGGTCGCGACCCGGCTACCCCGCACCTGGCAACCCTATGCCCGGCTGATGCGCCTGGACCGCCCCATCGGCACCTGGCTGACCCTGCTGCCGGCCCTGGCCGCGCTGCTGCTGTCTGCCGGACGAGTCCCGGAGGTCCGCCTGGTGCTGGTATTTACCCTGGGCGCCCTGCTGATGCGCAGTGCCGGTTGCAGCATCAACGACATCCTCGACCGCCGCTTCGACGCCCAGGTCAACCGCACCCGCCAACGCCCACTGGCCAACGGCTCGTTGAGCCTGCATCAAGCGCTGGCCTGCCTGGGCATCCAGTTGCTGCTGGCGGCGGCCCTGCTGTTGACCCTGCAACCCCTCACGGTGCTATTGGCCCTGTGCTGCCTGCCCCTGACCCTGATCTATCCACTGCTCAAGCGCTTCACCCACTGGCCCCAAGCCTTCCTCGGCGCGGTGTTCAACTGGGGCGTGCTGATGGCCAGCGTAGAGACCACCGGCACCCTGCAACCCAGTGCCCTGGCGCTGTGGCTTGGCTGCCTGTTCTGGCAACTGGGCTACGACACCCTGTACGCCTACAGCGACCGCGAAGACGACCTGAGAATGGGCCTGCGCTCCACCGCCACGCTGTTCGCGGGGCACGGCAAGGCCTGGATCGCCAGCTTCTACGCCACGACCCTGGTGTGCTGGTGCATAGCGGGAGTCCTGGCCGGGGCCAGCCCCGGGTTCTTCATCCTGCTGTTGCCCATTGCCCTGTCCCTGGCCTACCAGCTCGGCCAGTTCAGCCCGGATGATCCCGGCCCCTGCAACCAGCTGTTTCGTAGCAACTGCCACATTGGCGTCCTGCTGCTGGCCGGGGCCTCGGTGGCCATCGTCTAGCCACGGCTTTGGCCATACCCGCAACAACCACGACCTCCAACCCCACAAGGACTTGTCATATGCCTGCCTGTTCGCTCGCCCCAAGAAACGCCTCGCCAGCCCCACGCCCCCTGCCGGACCAGTGGGCCGCACTGCTGCTACGCCTGGCCCTGGGCACCATGTACATCGCCCATGCCTTGTTCAAGATCCTGGTCCTGGGCTGGCCCGGGGTCATCAAGCTGTTCAGCCTCACCGGCATGCCCGAGTGGATGACCTACCCGGCCGTAGCCGCGGAACTGCTGGGCGGCTTGCTGCTGATCCTGGGGATCGGCGTGCGCTGGGTGGCCCTGGCGCTGTTGCCGATGCTGCTGGGGGCCATTGCTTTCGTCCATGGCGCCCACGGCTGGATCTACACCAGCCCGGGCGGTGGCTGGGAGTACCTGGCCTTCCTGGCAGTGGTATCGCTGGCGCTGGTATGCCTGGGCAATGGCGCGCTGTCCCTGGCAGAGCTGTTCAAGGCCCCGGCTAAAGGGCAATGGATGGCAACGCCAGCCCCTTGAGGGTCTGGGCGCTGGCGGCCTGCTCGGCCATCAACCAATCGACGAAGCGCTGGATCAACGGCCCCCGGCGCTTACGCTGGGGCAGCACCACGTAATAGCCGTAGCTGGAAATCACCGTCTCGGCGATAGGCCGGCACAACAGGCCCTGGGCCAGCAGGTCGTCCACCAGGTGGCGCCAGCCGATGGCCACGCCCTGGCCACCGATCGCCGCCTGGATCAACAGGGTGTAGTTATCGAAGCGCAACTGCCCCGGCGCTGGCGCGGAGGCGATACCCAGTTCGCGAAACACTCCGCTCCAGTCGAACCAGTGGCTGCTGGCCTCGCCGCGCAAGTGCAGCAATGGCAATTGCAAAAGCGCTTGGGCGGGCAGGGGCAAGGTGCGCTCCTTGAGCAATGCCGGGCTGCACACTGCGAACACTTCTTCGTTGAACAGCCAGCGGCTTTCCCCATGCTTGAAGCGCCCATCACCGAACAACACCGCCACGTCGATATCGCTGCGCAAGGTGGCGTGGCTGCGTTCGCTGGTCACCAGGCTGACATCCACCTGCGGGTTGGCGGCATGGAAGCGGTGCAGGCGCGGCATCAGCCAGTAGGCTGCGAAGGCAAAGTCCGTCGCCACTTGCAGCACCTCATGCTGGTGCTGCTGGCCGATGGCATTCAAGCCTGCCTCGATGCACTGCAGGCCGGCCTGTACGTGCTCCAGCAACAGGGAGCCCGCCTCGGTCAGTTCGATACCACGGTAGATCCGATCGAACAGGCGAACCTCCAGTTGCTCCTCCAGGCGCTTGATCTGCTGGCTGACGGCGGGCTGGGTGGTACCCAGCTCTACCGCTGCGGCAGTGAAGCTATGCAAGCGGGCCGCTGCTTCGAACACTCGCAGCAGGTCCAGGGACAGGTCACCCAGGGCTTCATGCATAAGCTGTGCTTATCCTAGTCATTGTCGTGCATGGGCTTTACCGCCATCGGTGGGGAAATCATCCTCGATCGCAGCAATCTCGCATAACCATCGACTATGGAATGCCGCGATCCCATGAAGCGCAAGAACATTCTTTTCATCATGGCCGACCAGATGGCCGCGCCCTTGCTGCCGTTCTACGGCCCGTCACCGATCCAGTTGCCCCACCTGAGCCGCCTGGCTGCGCAAGGCGTGGTGTTCGAGGCGGCCTACTGCAACAGCCCGTTGTGTGCACCCTCGCGTTTCACCCTGGTCAGCGGCCAATTGCCCAGCAAGATCGGCGCCTACGACAACGCCGCCGACTTTCCCGCCGATGTACCGACCTACGCCCACTACCTGCGGCGCCTGGGCTACCGCACGGCGCTGTCGGGCAAGATGCACTTTTGCGGCCCGGACCAGTTGCACGGCTATGAAGAGCGCCTGACCAGCGACATCTACCCCGCCGACTACGGCTGGGCGGTGAACTGGGACGAGCCCGACGTGCGCCCCAGTTGGTACCACAACATGTCCTCGGTGCTGCAGGCCGGGCCCTGCGTGCGCACCAACCAGCTGGACTTCGACGAGGAGGTGCTGTTCAAGGCCCGGCAATACCTGTTCGACCATGTCCGCGAGGCCGGCGACCGGCCGTTCTGCCTGACCGTGTCGATGACCCATCCCCACGATCCGTACACCATTGCCAAGGCCTACTGGGACCTGTATCGCGACGAGCAGATCCCCATGCCCCAGGCACTGCCCCAGGACCAGCAGGACCCGCATTCCCAACGCCTGCTCAAGGTCTACGACCTGTGGGACAAACCACTGCCCGAGAACAAGATCCGCGATGCCCGGCGAGCCTACTTCGGTGCCTGCAGCTACATCGACGACAACGTCGGCCAGCTGCTGCAGACCCTGGAGGAAACCGGCCTGGCGGACGACACCATCGTGGTGTTCTCCGGCGACCACGGCGACATGCTCGGCGAACGTGGCCTCTGGTACAAAATGCACTGGTTCGAAATGGCCGCCCGGGTGCCGCTGCTGATTCATGCCCCGGGGCAGTTCGCCGCCAGCCGGGTCAGCCAGGCGGTGTCCACCGCCGACCTGCTGCCGACCCTGGTCGAGTTGGCCGGCGGCGCCCTGGAACCTGACCTGCCCTTGGACGGCCGCTCCCTGCTGCCGCACCTGCGAGGGCGGGGCGGGCATGACGAGGTGTTCGGCGAATACATGGCCGAAGGCACCGTCGGCCCGTTGATGATGATCCGCCGCGGCGCCTACAAATTCATCTACAGCGAGGATGACCCGTGCCTGCTGTTCGATGTGGCCAACGACCCTCACGAACGCGAGGAACTGTCCCGCTCAGCGGCGCATCGCCAACTGTTCGCCGACTTTCTCCAGGAAGCCCGCAGCCGCTGGGACATGCCACGGATCCACCAACAAGCACTCGCCAGCCAGCGGCGCCGGCGCTTCGTCGCCACGGCCCTGGGCATCGGCAAGCTCAAGAGCTGGGACCACCAGCCGCTGGTGGACGCCAGTGCGCAGTACATGCGCAACCACATCGACCTCGATGACCTGGAGCGCAAGGCTCGTTATCCACAACCCTGCCAAGACCAATGACAAACAATCGAAGGGGAAGCGCATGCAGAAGTTATCCACAGCAGTGATCGCCACGCTGGTGCTCTTGGCCAACGCACCGGCCTGGGCCGAGCCTGGATGCGAGACGGTGAAGATGGCCGACCCGGGCTGGAGCGACATCGCCGCCACCAACGCCATCACCGGCTTGTTGCTCGAGGGCCTGGGCTACAAGCCCAAGGTCGATACCCTGGCGGTGCCGATCATTTTCGGCGGGCTCAAGGATGGCCGGGTGGACGTGTTCCTGGGCAACTGGATGCCGGCGCAGCAGGGCTTCCATGACAAGTTCGTGGCCAACGGCGATGTCACCCGGCTGGCACGGAACCTGGAGGGCACCCAGTTCACCCTGGCCGTGCCGGACTATGTATGGGACGCCGGGGTGCATGACTTCAACGACCTGAACAAATACGCCGAACAGCACCCCCAGGAGGTCGACAGGAAACTCTACGGCATCGGCTCCGGAGCTCCGGCCAACCTGTCGTTGCAGGAGATCATCAAGAACAACGACTTCGCCCTGGGCCAGTGGAAGCTGGTGGAATCCAGCGAGCAGGCGATGCTCGCCGAAGTGTCGCGGGCGGTGAAAAAACACAAGTTCGTCACCTTCCTCGGCTGGACCCCGCACCCGATGAACGTGCAACTGAACATGCGCTACCTCACGGGGGGTGAGAAATACTTCGGCGCCAGCGGCAGCGTCTACACCCTGACCCGCAAGGGTTATGCACAGGCCTGCCCGAATGTCGCCAGGCTGCTGGACAACCTGAGTTTCACCCAGGACATGGAGAACAGCATCATGGCCGAGGTGGTCAACCGCAAGATCAGCAACGCCGAGGCCGCCAAGGCCTGGATCAAGGCCAACCCGGCGGTGCTGGACCAATGGCTGGACGGGGTGAAGACCCTCGACGGCAAGGATGCGCTGCCAGCCGTGCAAGCCCGCCTCTAGCCCCCATCGTAGGAGCGAGTCTTGCCCGCGAGGGGCTACGCAGTAGCCCCAAGACCTGCGCACGCGTTGCCTCTGAAGGAACTCGTGGCCTGGGCTGGTCGCCCCCTTGCTCCTACAGGAGAGGGGTAAGCCCAGCGGCAATGCTTTACCCTGAAACCTCTGAACAAGCCGACCGCGAGGACCCATGGCCTGGCCCAACCGCCATTCACTGTTGCCTTTTCTCGGCTGGCTGCCGCGCCAGACCCGTGCCAGCGTCGGGCGCGACCTGCTGGTGGGGCTGAGCGGCGCGATCCTCGCCCTGCCGCAATCGATCGCCTACGCCCTGATCGCCGGCCTGCCACCGGAATACGGGCTGTACGCGGCCATCGTCCCGGTGCTGGTGGCCTGCCTGTGGGGTTCGTCCTGGCACCTGATCTGCGGCCCCACGGCGGCCATCTCCATTGTCCTCTACGCCAGCGTCAGCCCCCTGGCCGTACCGGCCTCCGAGGACTACATCACGCTGATCCTGCTCCTGACCCTGCTGGCCGGCGTCTTCCAGTGGCTGCTGGGGATGCTGCGCTTCGGCGCCCTGGTGAACTTCGTCTCGCATTCGGTGGTGCTGGGCTTCACCCTTGGTGCAGCGGTGGTCATTGCCCTGGGCCAGTTGCCCAGCCTGATGGGCCTGGACCTGCCGAACCAGGCCACCGCCCTCGCGAGCCTCGGCCAGCTGTTACAGCACCTGGACCACCTCGACCGCCCCTCCTTGCTGCTGGGGCTCGGCACCCTGGCACTGGGGGTCGGCTTCAAGCTGCTGGCCCCGCGCTGGCCGGGCCTGCTGCTGAGCCTGGTCATCAGCGCACTGGTGCCCTGGCTGCTGTCGGGGCTGTTTGCTCATGTGCAGTTGGTGAGTGCCTTCGCCGGCCGGCTACCGCCCCTGACCCTGCTGCCGCTGGACCTGGAACTGATCCTGCGGCTGCTGCCCAGTGCCGTGGCAGTCGGCATGCTGGGGCTGGTGACCAGCTTGTCGATCGCCCGCTCGCTGTCAGCCCGCTCGGAACAGCTGCTGGATGCCAACCAGGAGGTACGCGCCCAGGGCCTGTCGAACATCGTCGGGGCCTTCTTCTCCGGCTACCTGTCCTCCGGCTCCTTCACCCGCTCGGGGCTGAGCTACGAGGCCGGCGCCCGCTCGCCCCTGGCCGGGGTGTTCTCGGCACTGTGGGTGGCGTTGTTCGCGGTGGCCGGCGCCGGGCTGATCGCCCATATCCCGATCCCGGCCATGGCCGGCAGCATCCTGCTAATCTGCTGGGGGCTGGTGGATCACCGGGCCATCCGCGCCTTGTTCCGGGTCAGTCGCGCCGAATTCGTGGTGATGAGCCTCACCTTCGTCGCCACCTTGCTCCTGGAGTTGCAGACCGCGATCTATGCCGGGGTCCTGGCGTCGCTGTTCTTCTACCTCAAGCGCACCTCGCAGCCCCGGGTGCAGCACAGTCGCGAAGGCGATGAGGATATTTTGCGGGTCGGGGGCTCGATCTTCTTCGGGGCCAGTCACTACCTGCAGGTGCAGATGCAGCGCTGCCACGGGGCAAGACTGGTGATCGACGCGCGGCAGATCAACTTCATCGACTATTCGGGGGTCGAGATGCTGCACCAGGAAGCGCGCCGGCTCAGGCGCCAGGGCCGCAGCCTGACCCTGCGCCGGGCGCGGACCTCGGTGATCGAGGAATTGAGGAAGCTCGAAGGCGCGGAGCAGTGCCCGATCCACTTTGAGGATTGAGCACCGGTTGCTGCGGGGTCATAGCGGTGGCGCTATCGCGGGCAAGCCGGATCGCCGCCCGCTCGCTCCTACGGGGATTGGGTACTCTGCGTAGGAGCCAGGACTTGTCCGCGCTGAACGATGAGGCGATCGGTCAGAGCGCCAGCTGGCGCCGCAGCTCGGCCAGTACCGGAGCACTGTCGGGGCGCACGCCACGCCACAGGTAGAAGGCCTCGGCCGCCTGCTCGGCGAGCATGCCCAGGCCATCGAGCACCAGGGCCGCGCCCTGTTCGCTGGCCCAACGGCAGAAGGTGGTCGGCTCCTTGCCATACATCATGTCGTAACACACCGTCTTGCCCGGTTCGACCAGGCTGGCGGCGATCGGCGGCAGCTCGCCCGAGAGGCTGGCGGAAGTGGCATTGATGATCAGGTCCACCGACTCCTCCAACCAGTCGAAGCCACTGGCCGACACCGGTCCCAGGTCGGCGAACGCTGCGGCCAGTTGCTCGGCCTTCCCCACGGTGCGGTTAGCGATCACCACCGAAGCCGGCTGCTCGGCCAGCAAGGGTTCCAGGGCGCCGCGTACCGCACCGCCGGCCCCCAGCAACAGGATGCGCTTGCCCTTGAGGCTGACCCCGGCGTTGACCGTCAGGTCGCGCACCAGTCCGGCGCCATCGGTGTTGTCGCCCAGCAAGCGGCCATCGGCCTGCTTGCAGAGGGTGTTCACCGCCCCGGCTCGTTGCGCGCGTTCAGTGAGGCTATCGCACAGGCGATAGGCTTCTTCCTTGAACGGCACCGTGACGTTGGCCCCACGCCCATGGGCGAAGAAACCACGGGCGGCCCCGGCGAAATCGTCCAGGGGCGCCAGCAAGGTGCTGTATTGCAGATCCTGGCCGGTCTGTTCGGCGAACAGTCGATGGATCAGCGGCGACTTGCTGTGGCCGATCGGATTACCAAAGACAACGTACTGGTCCATCTCATCCCCCTTGTGCAGTAGCGGTTCGCCGGTGTCAGTGGCTGCCGGCCAGCCAGTCTCGATCCTTGAGGAAGTACTCGGTCAGGCGTGCCTCTTCGCTGCCTGGCTCGGCCTTCCAGTCATAGCCCCAACGTACTTGCGGCGGCAGCGACATGAGGATCGACTCGGTGCGGCCGCCCGATTGCAGGCCGAACAGGGTGCCACGGTCGTAGACCAGGTTGAACTCCACGTAGCGGCCCCGGCGGAACTCCTGGAACTCGCGCTGCTGCTCGGTGTAGGGAGTGGCCTTGCGACGCTGGACGATGGGCAGGTAAGCCTCGATGTAAGCGTCGCCGATGGCGCGCATGAAGGCGAAGCTGGTGTCGAAGTCCCACTCGTTCAGGTCGTCGAAGAACAGGCCACCGATGCCCCGTGGTTCGTTGCGATGCTTGAGATGGAAGTAGCTGTCGCACCAGGCCTTGTAGCGCGGGTAGACATCGGGGCCGAAGGGCGCGCAGGCACGCTCGGCGACCCGGTGCCAGTGCACGCAGTCTTCTTCATTGCCGTAGTAGGGCGTCAGGTCGAAGCCGCCACCGAACCACCAGACCGCTTCCTCGCCTTCCTTCTCGGCGATGAAGAAGCGCACGTTGGCGTGGGAAGTGGGTACATGGGGGTTATGCGGATGGATCACCAGGGACACGCCCAGGGCCTCGAAGCCGCGACCGGCCAATTCCGGTCGGTGGGCACTGGCGGACGGTGGCAGGCCGCTGCCGAACACATGGGAAAAGTTGACCCCGCCTTTTTCGATCACTGCACCATTGCCGATCACTCGGGTACGTCCGCCGCCGCCAGCGGGGCGGGTCCAGGCGTCCTCGATGAAACGGGCGCCACCGTCTTCGGTTTCCAATGCAGCGCAGATACGGTCTTGCAGGTCGAGCAGGTAGGCCTTCACGGCCTCGGTGCGGGTAGTCATGGCATCACCTTGGGTCGGGCAAAGCTACGCGGCGCTAGGGATGACGCGCAGGCCGGCGCAAATGGGCGCGTAGCATAACACCGCGCCGGGGCCCGCCGCAGTTGACGAAGGTCAAGCGGAGGAGTCCGATAGGGCACTTTCAGCATGCGACCCAGGAGAGTGGACAGATGGCCAGACGTATCCAGTTCCGTGCCCATGGCGGCCCCGAAGTACTTGAGTATGTGGATTACCAGCCAGCCGAGCCGGGCCCCCAGGAGGTGCGTGTCAGCAACCGGGCCATCGGCCTGAACTTCATCGATACCTACTACCGCAACGGCCTCTATGCACCGCCGGTACTGCCTTCGGGCCTGGGCTCGGAGGGCGCCGGGGTGGTCGAGGCCGTGGGCAGCGCGGTGACTCGCTTCAAGGTCGGCGACCGGGTGGCCTACGGCGGCGGCCCACTGGGGGCCTACAGCCAGGTCCATGTGCTGCCCGAAGCCAACCTGGTGTACCTGCCGGACGCCATCAGCTTCGAACAGGCCGCCGCGGTGATGCTCAAGGGGCTGACCGTGCAGTACCTGTTGCGCCAGACCTACGAGCTCAAGGGCGGCGAGACCGTGCTGTTCCATGCTGCGGCAGGTGGAGTCGGTTCCCTGGCCTGCCAATGGGCCAAGGCCCTCGGCGTGAAGCTGATCGGTACGGTCAGCTCGCCTGAGAAAGCCGCCGTCGCCAAGGCCCTCGGTGCCTGGGAAACCATCGACTACAGCCATGAGAACGTGGCCCAGCGGGTGCTGGAGCTGACCGGCGGACGCAAGTGCCCGGTGGTTTATGACGGTGTCGGCAAGGACACCTGGCTGACCTCCCTGGACTGCCTGGCACCACGCGGCCTGATGGTCAGCTTCGGCAATGCCTCTGGAGCGGTGGAAGGAGTGAACCTGGGCATCCTGGCGGCCAAGGGTTCGCTGTACGTGACCCGGCCGACCCTGGGCAGCTACGCCAACAATGCCGAAAACCTGCAGCACATGGCCGACGACCTGTTCCGCATGATCACCAGCGGCCAGATCACGGTGGAAATCAACCAGCGCTTCGCCCTGGCGGATGCGGCCAAGGCCCATGTCGAGCTGTCGGCGCGACGCACCACCGGCTCCACCGTATTGCTGCCGTAGAAGTTCATGGCTGTCGTGGCGAGGGCGCTTGCCTCTCGCCACGAGCCATTCAGGAAGGCCGTACCACCCGACCAGTGGCCAAATCGCGGATCAGGCTGGGGTTGCGGCGCCCACCCAGGCTGCCACCCAGGACCAGGTCCAGTTGGCCACGGAAATACTGCTCGATACGAATGCGCGTGCGCGCTGCAGGCCGCCCCTGGGGGTTGGCCGAGGTGGAGATCAGCGGCCCGACCAGGGCACAGAGCTCACGCACCAACGGGTGGTCGCTGACCCGCAAGGCCACGGTGTCATGGACCCCGGTGACCCATTCGGGCAGCAGGTTCTGGTGGGGCACCAGCCAGGTATTGGGGCCAGGCCAGGTGCTGGACATGCGTTCGATCCAGGCTTCGGGGAAATCCTCGAAAAGAAAGTCGAACTGGTGGATATTGTCGGCGATCAGGATCAAGCCCTTGTCCACCGAACGCGACTTGATCGCCAACAGGCGATCCACCGCCTCTTCATTCCACGGATCGCACCCCAGGCCCCAGACCGCTTCGGTTGGATAGGCAATCACCGCCCCTGCGCGAATCTCTCGTGCGGCTTGTTGCACACGCCAACTGCTGACCATTGCCGACTCTCCAGATAAAAGCTGTGCGCAGTTTACCGATCCTGCTTATAAAACCTAGCTCAGGCATGCAAACCAGCGCCCGTTTTCATTGACGGCCCGCCCATCGATCTCCAACTCGGTCAGGCTTGCCAAGACCCGGGGCAGGGGCCAGCCGCTGGCAAGCGCCAGGGCTTCGCTGGTGTGAGGTGCGATTTGCAGCAGGGCCAGCAACGGATGCTGGCTGCTGGCTACCGGCTCGACCGCAGGCGGCAGGCGCTGCCACCCCTGCAAGGTTTCGAGGATGTGCTGGACGCTTTCCACCAACACCGCCCCATCGCGGATCAACTGATGGCAGCCGCGGGCGCCGGGGTGATGGATCGAGCCGGGAATGGCATAGACCTCGCGGCCCTGTTCTGCCGCCAGCCGGGCGGTAATCAGCGAACCACTGGCCACGCTGGCCTCCACCACCAGCACCCCCAGGGACAGGCCACTGATGATCCGGTTGCGCCTGGGAAAGTGCTCCGGGCGTGGGCCCGCATCCAGGGAAAACTCCGAAACCACGGCACTTCCCTGGTCGATCATCGACCTCGCCAGGTTTCGGTGACGTTGTGGATAACAATTTTCCAGGCCCGTACCGAGCACCGCCACGGTGCGTCCGCCCACCTCCAGCGCCGCCTGGTGCGCCGCACCATCGATGCCCAGCGCCAGGCCGCTGGTGATGACGAAACCCGCCTCGGCCAGGCTCCGGGAAAACGCCATCGCGGTATCCAGCCCTGGCCGTGACGCACGACGGCTGCCCACCATTGCCAGTTGCGGTAGCTCCAGAATCGAGGGGTCGCCAGCGACGAACAGCAGGGGCGGGGCATCGTCCAACTGGGCCAGCAGGGCCGGGTAGTCTGGCTGGTCCCACATCAGTAAATGCTGGCCCTGGCCATCTATCCAGGCCAGGGCATGCCGCGCGCTTTCCCGGACTTGGGCAGTACGCCGGGCCTCGGCGCACACTGCGGGCAGCCCCAAGGCCTGCCAGGCACTGGCCGGGGCGCTGAGAGCCCTGGCTGCGCCATCGAAGGCCTGCAACAGGCGGCGAAAACGCATGGGGCCAAGGGCAGGCAGGCCATGCAAACGTAAACGAGCCTCCAGTTCCGCAGGGGAAATGGCGGCGGTAATCGGCTGCGACATGGATCATCCTTGATCGTCATCGGTCCGGCGAATACCGGAACAACCTGTGGATAAGTCTGTTGGTAACTTGTTGAGTAAAGAAACCGCCCCAGGAAGACAGGCGTTGTCGCAAACGCCGCCAGAAACGCTACAGCCCAGCGGCAGCAAGGCGAACAGAGATTTCCTCAGGGGCTGAATCCCTTTATCATGTGCGTTCGCGTAAAACGCCAGAGCCAGTACGGCTCGCTCACTCCCAGAGCTCGTTTTGCATCGGCGCCCCAGGTCCAGGACCTGCCTGCGCCCTCACTTCACACGTGTAGCAGTTACGCCTATGGCCATTTTAAACATCCTCGAATTCCCTGATTCGCGCCTGCGCACTATCGCCAAACCAGTGGCCGTAGTGGACGACGAAGTGCGTCAGTTGGTCGACGACATGTTTGAAACAATGTATGAGGCCCCGGGCATCGGCCTGGCGGCGACCCAGGTCAACGTGCACAAGCGCGTCGTGGTCATGGACCTGTCCGAAGACCGCAGCGAACCCCGGGTGTTCATCAACCCCGAGTTCGAATCCCTGACCGACGAGATGGACCAGTACCAGGAAGGTTGCCTGTCGGTACCGGGCTTCTATGAAAACGTCGACCGCCCGCAGCGGGTCAAGGTCAAGGCCCTGGACCGCGACGGCAAGCCCTACGAGTTGATCGCCGAAGGCTTGCTGGCTGTCTGCATCCAGCACGAGTGCGACCACCTCAACGGCAAGCTGTTCGTCGACTACCTGTCCACGCTCAAGCGCGACCGGATCAAGAAGAAGCTGGAAAAGCAGCATCGCCAGCAGGCTTGATGGCCATCTTGCAAAGGCTTGCCATGGCAAGCCTTTTTCTTTTTCGCATCTTCGCAAGCGAGACTCCCCATGACTGAGCCACTGCGCATCGTCTTTGCCGGCACCCCCGAATTCGCCGCCGAACACCTCAAGGCCCTGCTCGACAGCCCGTACGAGATCGTGGCCGTCTATACCCAGCCCGATCGCCCGGCCGGCCGCGGGCAGAAGCTGATGCCCAGCGCAGTCAAGGCACTGGCCATGGAACATGCTATCCCGGTCTACCAGCCACAGACCCTGCGCAACGCCGAGGCCCAGGCCGAACTGGCGGCACTCGAGCCGGACCTGATGGTAGTGGTGGCCTACGGCCTGATCCTGCCCCAGGCGGTACTGGATATCCCACGCCTGGGCTGCATCAACAGCCATGCCTCGCTGCTGCCACGCTGGCGCGGTGCGGCGCCGATCCAGCGCGCGGTACAGGCCGGCGACGCCGAGAGTGGCGTGACCGTGATGCGCATGGAGGCGGGCCTGGACACCGGGCCGATGCTGCTCAAGGTGGTCACCCCGATCAACGCCGAAGACACCGGCGGCACCCTGCACGACCGCCTGGCCGCCATGGGCCCGGGCGCCGTGGTGCAAGCCATCGCGGGCCTCGCTGCCGGCACCCTGCAAGGCGAAGTCCAGGACGATAGCCTGGCCACCTACGCCCACAAGCTGAACAAGGATGAAGCACGCATCGACTGGAGCCGTCCCGCCGTGGAACTGGAACGCCTGGTCCGCGCCTTCAACCCGTGGCCGGTGTGCCATAGCACGCTGGACGGTGAAAGCGTGAAGGTCCTGGCCGCCAAGGTATCCACAGGCCAGGGCACCCCCGGCGAAGTCCTATCCGCCAGCAAGGACGGCCTGGTCGTCGCCTGCGGTGACGGCGCCCTGAGCCTGACCCGCCTGCAATTGCCCGGCGGCAAGGCCCTGGCCTTCAGCGACCTGTTCAACAGCCGCCGCGAGAAGTTCGCCAGCGGCAAGGTGCTGGGCCAATGAATCCACGCCTGGCCGCCGCCCGCGCCCTGGCCGCCGTACTCAGCGGCAAGGCCTCGCTCAACAGCTCACTGCCAGCACAGCTGGACAAGGTCGAGGAGCGCGACCGCGGCCTGACCCAGGACCTGGCCTTCGGCACCGCCCGCTGGCAACCGCGTCTCGACCTGCTGGCCGCGCAATTGCTGCAGAAGCCGTTCAAGGCGGCCGACGCCGATGTCCAGGCACTGCTGCTGGTGGGCCTGTACCAACTGTTCTACAGCCGTATCCCGGCCCACGCTGCCATCGGCGAGACCGTCGGGTGTGCCGACAAGCTCAAGAAGCCCTGGGCCAAGGGCCTGCTCAATGCCGTGCTGCGCCGCGCCCAGCGTGAAGGCGAGGAACTGCTCGCCGGTATGGAGCGTGACCCGGTGGTGCGCACCGCCCACCCGCGCTGGCTGCAGAAATCGCTCAAGGCCTTCTGGCCCGAGCAGTGGGAAGCCATCTGCGCCGCCAACAACGCCCATCCGCCGATGATCCTTCGGGTCAACCGGCGCCACCACAGCCGTGATGCCTACCTGGCATTGCTGGCCGAGGCGGGCGTTGGCGCCAGCGCCTGCCAGTACAGCCGGGACGGTATCGTGCTGGCCGAGGCCAGTGACGTGCGCGGCCTGCCAGGCTTTGCCGAAGGTTGGGTGAGTGTGCAGGACGAAGCCGCGCAACTGGCCGCCGACCTGCTGGACCTGGCCCCCGGGCAACGGGTGCTGGATGCCTGCTGCGCTCCTGGTGGCAAGACTTGCCACATCCTCGAAGCCGAGCCGGCCCTGGCCGGCCTGGTGGCCGTGGACCTGGAGGCCAAGCGCCTGGTCCGCGTGCGGGAAAACCTCGACCGCCTGGGGCTGGACGCCCAACTGATCGCCGCCGATGGCCGCGATACCCAGGCCTGGTGGGACGGCAAGCCGTTCCAGCGCATCCTGCTGGATGCCCCCTGCTCGGCCACCGGGGTGATCCGCCGGCACCCGGACATCAAGCTGACCCGCCAGCCCGACGACATCGCGGCCCTGGCACAGTTGCAAGGCGAGTTGCTGGATACCCTGTGGCAAACCCTCGAGGTGGGCGGCATCCTGCTCTACGCCACCTGCTCGACCCTGCCCACCGAGAACACCGAGGTGATCGGCGCCTTCCTGGCCCGCACCCCCGGCGCCCGGGAGCTGGATCTGGCCACTGAAGCCGGCCTGCGCCAGCCCCACGGTCGCCAGCTGCTGGCCCAGGAAGGCGGCCACGACGGCTTCTACTATGCCAAGCTGATCAAGATCGCCGCCTCGCGCGGGTAAGCACAAGAATCTAGGGAGTAGTGGATGAAGATCATCATCCTCGGCGCTGGCCAAGTAGGCGGCACGCTGGCGGAACACCTGGCCAGCGAAGCCAACGACATCACCGTGGTCGATACCGATGGCGAACGCCTGCGCGACCTCGGTGACCGCCTGGACATCCGTACCGTGCAGGGCCGCGGCTCCTTTCCCACGGTGCTGCGCCAGGCCGGGGCGGACGATGCCGACATGCTGGTGGCGGTGACCAACAGCGACGAAACCAACATGGTGGCCTGCCAGGTCGCCCACACTCTGTTCCACACCCCGACCAAGATCGCCCGAGTGCGCGAGGCCGCCTACCTGACTCGCGCCGGCCTGTTCGACAACGACGCCATCCCGGTGGACGTGCTGATCAGCCCGGAACAGGTGGTGACCAACTACATCAAGCGCCTGATCGAGCATCCCGGCGCCCTGCAGGTCATCGACTTCTATGAAGGCAAGGCCCAGTTGGTGGCGGTCAAGGCCTACTACGGCGGTCCGCTGGTCGGCCAGCAACTGCGCCAGTTGCGCGAGCACATGCCCAATGTCGAGACCCGGGTGGCGGCGATCTTCCGCCGCGACCGGCCGATCATGCCTACCGGCGATACGGTGATCGAAGCCGACGACGAAGTGTTCTTCATCGCCGCCAAGGCCCATATCCGTGCAGTGATGAGCGAAATGCGCCGGCTCGAGGAATCCTACAAGCGCATTGTCATCGCTGGCGGCGGGCAGATCGGCGAGCGTCTGGCCGAGGCCATCGAGAGTCGCTACCAGGTCAAGATCATCGAGATGAACCCGGCCCGCTGCCGCTACCTCTCCGATACCCTGGACAGCACCGTGGTCCTGCAAGGCAGCGCCTCGGACCGCGACCTGCTGCTGGAAGAGAACATCGCCGACGCCGATATCTTCCTGGCCCTGACCAACGACGACGAAGCCAACATCATGTCCTCGCTGCTGGCCAAGCGCCTGGGGGCGAAGAAGGTCATGACCATCATCAACAACCCGGCCTACGTCGACCTGATCCAGGGTGGCGATATCGACATCGCCATCAGCCCGCAGCTGGCGACCATCGGTACCTTGCTGGCCCACGTGCGGCGCGGCGATATCGTCAGCGTGCATTCCCTGCGCCGGGGCGCGGCGGAAGCCATCGAGGCCATCGCCCATGGCGACGCCAAGTCGAGCAAGGTGATCGGTCGTACCATCGAGAACATCGGCCTGCCGCCGGGCACCACCATCGGCGCGATCATCCGTGACGAAGAAGTGCTGATCGCCCACGACGACACGGTGATCGAAGCCGGGGACCATGTGATCCTGTTCCTTGTGGATAAAAAACATATCCGCGATGTGGAGAAGCTGTTCCACGTGGGCCTGAGCTTCTTCTGATCGAACGCTGTCTTGTCCACAGGAGTGACGACAATGCTGGAATCGCTGGAAAAAATGCTCGCCAAGGGTGTGGATAACCCCCTGCTGCGCTTTGGCCTGGGCAAGGGCTACCTGGACCTGGGCGAACACGCCCGGGCCGCCACCCACCTGCAACAGTGCGTGACCCTGGACCCGAAGTACTCTGCGGCCTGGAAGCTGTTGGGCAAGGCCTTGCAAGGGCAGGGCGAGCTACAAGCGGCGCGCCAGGCCTGGGAACAGGGCCTGGAGGCGGCCCGGAGCCAGGGCGACAAACAGGCAGAAAAGGAAATGACCGTGTTCCTGAAAAAACTCGAGCGCCAGTCCCAGGGCTGACCATCACCCTGTAGCCGCTGCCACAGGCGGCGAACGAGCGGAATGTTCGCGGGGGCTCTCAAGATCACCAAAGGCTCAGCGAAAGACCGCCAAGCAAGGCCCTGCGGCCCTTTTCGCAGCCTCGCGGGCTCGGCAGCGGCTACAGGGCCGGGCTCAGAGATAGCGCAAGGCGATTCCTTCGGCGTCCACCTGCACCACTTCCATGCGTACCCGCGGTGCAGCCACCGGCAGTCCCTGCACCTGGCCGAAAACCACCGCGCCCTTGGACAGGCGGGCCAACTGCGGGCTTTGCACATAGACCCCGCTGGCCGACAGGTTGCGGGTCTGCCCCAGGCATTCGCCGATGCTTTCGTGGGAAATCTTGATACGAAACGACTTGCGGTGATCGGACATCTTCTGCGCCCTTCTCCAGTGTGCTGTGGATAACACCTGGAAGGGGGTTATCCACAGACCGTGCCAGCTCTGTCAGTACCAGCGCGCCTCTCCGGGCGGACGCTTCTTGAAACGCTTCATGCTCCACATGTACTGGCTCGGATAAGCCGCCACGTAGCGCTCGACCACTTTGCTCATGGCCGCACAGGACACCTCGGTGTCGGTGCTGTACATGTCTTCCGGGGCCGCTTCGAGGATCACCTTGTAGCCCGAGCCATCGGGCAGGCGCAGGGCGTGCAGGAACACGCCGACCGCCTTGCCGCCGGCCAGCATGTTGGGCACGAACTTGCTGGTCAGCGCCTGGGTGGCGAAGAAGGGCACGAAGATACCTGCGGATTCAGCCGGTTCCGGGTCGGCGGGAATGCCCACCGAGCCGCCCTTGCGTACTTCCTTGATGACGCTGAGGATGCCTTCCTTGGTAGAGGCCGCCACGCGATTGCCCAGCTGTACCCGCTGCTTGCGCAACAGCTCGTCCACGGCCTTGAGCTTGGGTGGACGGTAGAAAATGATCGGTTTGCACTGGCTGCAGTAGAAGTGGTTCAGCACTTCCCAGTTGCCCAGGTGGCTGGTGATGCCCACCACGCCCTTGCCCGAGGCCAGGGCCTCCTGGAGCACCTCCAGGCCCTCGACTTCACGCACCAGGGCAATGGAGCGCTCGGCCGGCCAGATCCAGGCACAGGCACTTTCGGTCAGGGATTTGCCGATGTCTTTCAGGCTCTGCCCGACCAAACGCTCGCGCTCGGCGGGGTCCATCTGGGGAAAACACTTGGCCAGGTTGATGCGCACCACCTCGCGGGAGCGGTTGGGCGTCTTCCACATGATCCAGCCGATGGCCGCGCCGACCGCCTGCACCGCGCGCCAGGGCAGCAGGGCAAACAACCGCAGGGCTCCCACCAGCAGGGCGCCTTTGAACTTATCCACAGATGACTCCTGATCTCTTGGTCATGGCCTAGTCGCAGCCGGCTATTCTAACCGGCCATCGGCGCCTGTGCGAAAGCGCCTGCCATGGCGCTCATGGCACCGGGGAGCTGAGGCTGGGGTAGCGATCGCAGTCGCGGGTGTGGTCCATGACCATGCCCGAGGCCTGCATCAGGGCGTAGCAGATGGTCGGGCCGACGAAGGTGAAACCGGCCTTGCGCAGGCCACGGCTCATGGCCTCGGCCTCGGGCGTCACCGCCGGGACCTCGCTGCGATCGGCGAAATGGTTGACCTTGGGCACACCACCGACGAAGGACCAGAGGAACGCCACCGGATCGTCCAGCTCCAGCCAGGCCTGGGCATTGCGCCGTGCGGCCTCGAGCTTGAGGCGGTTGCGGATGATGCCCGGATCCTGCATCAGGTCCTCGATCTCGGCATCGCTCATCTGCGCCACCCGCTGCACATCGAAGCCGAACAGCACTTGTCGATAATGCTCGCGCTTCTTCAGCACAGTGATCCATGACAACCCGGCCTGGAACCCTTCGAGCAATAACAACTCGAACAAGCGCTGCCCATCGCGCAGCGGCACGCCCCACTCCTGATCGTGATAAGCCATGTACAGCGGATCATCGGTACACCAAAAGCAGCGTGGCATAAGGCTCCAGGGGGCGTGCGCAGGACTGAATCGGGTATACTCCCGCTCCTTAAATCGCAGCCCAAGTAACAGGTGAATTTCGTGAGCCAGCCTACGCCAGCCGTGCGTACCTTCCAAGACTTGATCCTCGCCCTCCAGCAATACTGGGCCGAGCAAGGTTGTGTGGTACTTCAGCCCTACGATATGGAAGTAGGCGCCGGCACTTTCCACACCGCTACATTCCTGCGGGCCATCGGCCCGGAAACCTGGAATGCCGCCTACGTGCAGCCAAGCCGCCGCCCCACTGACGGCCGCTACGGCGAGAACCCCAACCGCCTGCAGCACTACTACCAGTTCCAGGTGGTCCTCAAGCCCAACCCCGAGAACTTCCAGGAGCTGTACCTGGGCTCGCTCAAGCACGTGGGCCTGGACCCGCTGGTGCATGACATCCGTTTCGTCGAGGACAACTGGGAATCGCCGACCCTGGGCGCCTGGGGCCTGGGTTGGGAAGTCTGGCTCAACGGCATGGAAGTGACCCAGTTCACCTACTTCCAGCAAGCTGGCGGCATCGAGTGCTACCCGGTGACCGGCGAAATCACCTACGGCCTGGAGCGCCTGGCCATGTACCTGCAGGGCGTGGATTCGGTCTACGACCTGGTCTGGGCTGACGGCCCATTCGGCAAGGTCACCTACGGCGACGTGTTCCACCAGAACGAAGTGGAACAGTCGACCTACAACTTCGAGCACGCCAACGTCGAGAAGCTGTTCGAACTGTTCGATTTCTACGAAAGCGAAGCCAAGCGCCTGATCGAACTGGACCAGCCGCTGCCGTTGCCGAGCTATGAAATGGTCCTCAAGGCCTCGCACACCTTCAACCTGCTGGATGCACGCCGGGCCATCTCGGTAACCGCGCGCCAGCAGTACATCCTGCGTGTGCGCACCCTGGCGCGTTCCGTCGCGCAAGCCTACCTGCTGGCCCGTGCCAAGCTGGGCTTCCCGATGGCGACCCCGGACCTGCGTGATGAAGTGTTGGCTAAGTTGGAGGCGGCACAATGAGTGCGCAAGATTTTCTGGTTGAACTGGGCACTGAAGAACTGCCACCCAAGGCCCTGGGCACCCTGGCCGAAGCCTTCCTGGCCGGCATCGAAAAAGGCCTGCAGAGCGCTGGCCTGAGCTTTGAAGCCAAGCACGTCTACGCCGCGCCACGGCGCCTGGCAGTGCTGATCACCCAACTGGCGACCCAACAGCCGGACCGCAGCGTCAACCTCGACGGTCCACCGCGCCAGGCCGCCTTCGATGCCGAGGGCAACCCGACCCAGGCGGCCCTGGGCTTTGCCAAGAAGTGCGGCGTGGACCTCAGCGAGATCGACCAGAGCGGCCCGAAGCTGCGCTACAGCCAGAGCATCAAGGGCAAGCCGACCGCCAGCCTGCTGCCGACCATCGTCGAGGACTCGCTCAACGACCTGCCGATTCCCAAGCGCATGCGCTGGGCTGCGCGCAAGGAAGAGTTCGTGCGTCCGACCCAGTGGCTGGTCATGCTCCTGGGCGATGAGGTCATCGACTGCACCATCCTGGCCCAGAAGGCCGGCCGTGACTCCCGTGGCCATCGCTTCCACCACCCAGAGAGCGTGCGCATCACCGCGCCGGCCAACTACCTGGCCGACCTGCGCGCCGCCTACGTGCTGGCCGACGCCAACGAGCGCCGCGAGCTGATCAGCAAGCGCACCGAGGAACTGGCGCGCATGCAGGAAGGCACCGCCATCGTCCCGGCCGACCTGCTGGACGAAGTCACCGCCCTGGTGGAGTGGCCGGTACCGCTGGTGTGCTCGTTCGAGGAGCGGTTCCTGGAAGTGCCCCAGGAAGCCCTGATCACCACCATGCAGGACAACCAGAAGTACTTCTGCCTGCTGGACGTGGACGGCAAGCTGCTGCCGCGCTTCATCACCGTGGCCAACATCGAGAGCAAGGACCCGCGCCAGATCATCGAGGGCAACGAGAAAGTCGTGCGCCCACGCCTGACCGACGCCGAGTTCTTCTTCAAGCAAGACAAGAAGCAGAAACTCGAGGACTTCAACCAGCGCCTGCAGAACGTGGTTTTCCAGGAGAAGCTGGGCAGCGTCTACGACAAGGCCGAGCGTGTTTCCAAGCTGGCCGCCTTCATTGCCCCGCGTATCGGTGGCGACGCCCAGCGCGCAGCCCGTGCCGGTATCCTCTCCAAGTGCGACCTGGCCACCGAGATGGTCGGCGAGTTCCCCGAGATGCAAGGCATCGCCGGCTACTACTACGCCCTCAATGATGGCGAGCCGCAAGACGTGGCCCTGGCCCTGAACGAGCAGTACATGCCCCGTGGCGCCGGCGCCGAGCTGCCAAGCACCGTGACCGGTGCCGCCGTGGCCATCGCCGACAAGCTCGATACCCTGGTGGGCATCTTCGGCATCGGCATGCTGCCGACCGGTAGCAAGGACCCCTACGCCTTGCGCCGTGCGGCCCTGGGTGTGTTGCGGATCCTGATCGAGAAGAAGTTCGACCTCGACCTGAACGAAGCGGTGACCTTCGCCGTCGGTGCCTTCGGCAGCAAGGTCAAGGCTGCCGGCCTGGCCGAGCAGGTACTGGAGTTCATCTTCGACCGCCTGCGTGCACGCTACGAAGACGAAGGCGTGGACGTGGCCACCTACCTGTCGGTCCGCGCCCTGAAGCCGGGTTCGGCCCTGGACTTCGACCAGCGCGTACAGGCCGTGCAGGCCTTCCGCAAGCTGCCGGAAGCCGCTGCCCTGGCCGCGGTGAACAAGCGTGTGTCGAACCTGCTGAGCAAGATCGAAGGCAATGTACCGACCACCGTCGAGGCCAAGTACTTCGACAACGCCAACGAGTTCTCCCTGTACTCGGCGATCCAGCAAGCGGACCAGGCTGTCCAGCCCATGGCCGCAGCCCGCCAGTACAGCGAGACCCTGGCTCGCCTGGCCGCCCTGCGCGAGCCGGTGGATGCCTTCTTCGAGGCGGTGATGGTCAATGCCGAAGATGCCAATGTACGGGCCAACCGCTATGCACTGCTGGCACGGCTGCGCGGCCTGTTCCTGGGCGTGGCCGATATTTCGGTACTGAGCTGATCAGGTAAGGAATTGCTGTGAAACTGCTGATACTCGATCGGGACGGCGTGATCAATCATGACTCCGATGCCTACATCAAATCGGTAGCGGAGTGGATTCCACTCCCCGGCTCGATCGAAGCCATTGCACAGCTGAGCAAGGCCGGCTGGACGGTAGCGGTAGCTACCAACCAGTCCGGCATTGCCCGCGGCTACTACGACCTGGCCACCCTCGATGCCATGCACGCACGCCTGCGCGAGCTGGTAGCGCAGCAGGGTGGGGAGGTCGGGCTGATCGTCTACTGTCCCCACGGGCCGGATGAGGGCTGCGATTGCCGCAAACCCAAGCCTGGCATGCTGCGAACCATTGCCGAACACTACGGGACCGGCCTGAACGGTCTATGGTTTGTCGGTGACAGTCTCAGTGACCTGGAGGCGGCAAAAGCCGTCGATTGTCAGCCCATATTGGTAAAGACCGGAAAAGGCGAAAAGACCCTGGGCAAAACCCTGCCGGTAGGCACCTTGATTTTTGACGACCTGGCGGCCATTGCCGCTGAACTTATCCACAATTAGGCCCCTTCTGGCATCCTGACCAAGGACTGTTCGGGAGAGCGCTTTTTAACAGGCGGGCATGCCCGCAATGGTAAATGCCGCTATGTCGATCCTGCAGGCCATCAGAACCTTTTTCTTTTACCTGCTGCTGGGCACCAGCGCCTTGCTGTGGTGCTCCCTGAGCTTTTTCATCGCGCCGTTCCTGCCTTTCAAGAGGCGCTATCGCTTCATCAACGTCTACTGGTGCCGCTGCGCCCTGTGGTTGACCAAGGTCTTCCTGGATATTCGCGTGGAAGTGAAGGGCGCCCAGAACATTCCTGAGCGACCTTGCGTGATCGTCTCGAACCACCAGAGCACCTGGGAGACCTTCTTTCTCTCGGCTTATTTCGAGCCGCTGAGCCAGGTACTCAAGCGCGAGCTGCTGTATGTACCGTTCTTCGGCTGGGCCATGGCCATGCTGCGCCCGATCGCCATCGACCGGGACAATCCCAAGGCGGCACTCAAGCAAGTAGCGAGCAAGGGCGATGAGTTGCTCAAGGACAATGTCTGGGTACTGATCTTTCCCGAAGGTACCCGTGTGCCGTACGGCCAGGTGGGCAAATTCTCCCGCAGCGGCAGCGCCCTGGCGGTGAACGCCGACCTGCCGGTACTGCCGATTGCCCACAACGCAGGCAAGTTCTGGCCCAAGACGGGCTGGAGCAAGCGAGCCGGGACCATCACCGTGACCATTGGCGCGCCCATGTACGCCGAAGGCAACGGTCCTCGGGCCATCGCCGAGCTCAACGACCGGGTGGCGGCCTGGAACGAACAGGCCCAGCGCGACATGGGCTCATTGCCACCATTGGACGCTGCCGCGGATAAGGTTGCTGTATGAACTTCTGTGGATAACCTGTGCACGATTTTTCGTATAGCGATCCATATCAAGATATAAATCACTGATTTATATGCATATTTCCTAAGCTAATAAAATACGGAAAAACGTGCATAAGTTTTACACCCAAGAAAAAGCCGGCCTCGAGGCCGGCTTTTTCATTTGGATACTCGCCTCGGCCCTTATTCCTCCAGCAAGGGCAACTCAAGAACGAAACATGAACCTTGCCCCACCACGCTGCGGCAGCTGATATGCCCCTGGTGGCGGTCCATCACCGCCTTGACCATCGACAGGCCCAGTCCCAGGCCCTCGATGCCCTTGGCCGAGGCAAAGCGCTGGTACTGGCCGAACAACTGGGGCAGGTCATCGGCAGCAATGCCCCGGCCTTCATCACAGACTTCGCAGCGCAACCAGCCATCGGCGCAGCTGACCTGCACGCTCACGGTGGAACCTTCCGGGCTGTACTTGATGGCGTTCTCCAGCAGGTTGAACAGTGCCCGAGTCAGCAGAGACTGGTCTGCCAGGACCAGGCTCTCGGCCTGCTCGTCCAGGCTGTGGCGCAGATGAATGTGCTTGAGCTGGGCCAAGGTCGTGGCCTGGTCGAAGGCATCCAGCACCAGCATGGCGAACATGCTCGGCTCGAACTGATAAGCCTCCGACTCGGCCTTGGCCAATTGCACGAAAGCCTCGGTCAAGGTCAGCGCCCGGCGGACCTGTTGTTCGATCTGCCCGTAGACCTGCTTGGGCAGCGATGGCTGGCGCTGCTGCACATCCAGCAAGGCGAGGATCGCCGAGTGGGGGGCACGCAGGTCGTGGGATAAAAACCGCAACAAGACTCCACGCTGCTGCTCGGCATCACGCTCGACACTCAGGTCGGTCAGGCTCAGCAACCAGCCAATGGGGGTTTCGCTGTCCACCGGCAGCAACGGCGCCAGCTCCACTCGCAGGCTGCGTTGCTGGGTATCGCGAAACTCCACCCCTGGCAATTGCGCGAGGGCAGGGTAGAGAGACGAATCAGCCAGGCCCGGATACCCCAGGGCAGCCAGTTGCGGCAACAGCGCTTGCCCCACCAGCGAATGAGCGAAGACTTCCCGGGCATTGCGGTTGGCCAGCAGGATCTTGCCATCCGGATCAGCGATCAGGGTCGCTACCGGCAGGCACTCCAGGCCGTCGGCAATGAAACGCCGGGTGTCCCGGGTTCGGCTCAAGGCCTGCTCCAGGGCAATGATCTGCCCTTGCAGCACATCCCCGGTGGCCGGCTGGTTGCGTCGACGCTCCGGCAGTACCTTGGGCTCGCTGTCCAGGCGTTCCAGCTCCCAGCCGAAATAAGCCAGGATCACCCGCAGCCGACGCCAGTTCCAGATCAGGTACGCCAACAGCATGCCCAGGAGGCTAGCCACCGGCGACCACCAGTACCCCAGCCGTAGCATCAATACCGACCCAGCCAATGCCAGGCCCATGCAACCCAGGGTTATCCACAAGGCATGGCGTGGACGCCACAGCAACAGCCCAAGGAGGGCAGCGGTCAGGGCCATGGATAACAACACGCCCGGCCACGCACCCAACGCGACCAGGCTGCGATGCTGCAGCAAGCCATTGAGCAGGTTGGCCTGGATCTCAACCCCCGGAGTCGTACCCTGGCTGCCGGATTGCGCAGTCACGTAGCGATCCCCCAATCCAGGGGCCGTGGACCCCACCAATACCAACCGGTCATGCAGCAGCTCCGGAGGGACTTCACCGCGCAATACGCTGACGTAAGGCACGCTTGGAAAACCAGCAGCCTTGCTGATGAAGGGGATTCGCACCGGGTTGCTGCGCAGCCAGCCCTGGGTGACCTCCGGCAGGGCCGAGCCCGGCATGAGCGGGGACAGAGGCTCGGCTTCGGTGAGCTGGTACAGGAGCCAGGTCAGTTGTGCCCGGGGCGCCTGTTGCGGGCCTTCGCGCAGGTAGACGCTGCGTACCGTGCCGTCCGCATCGGCCTCGGCATTGATATGACCCAGGCCACGGGCACAGTTGCGCAACAACGGTACCGGCAACAGTTCGCCCAGGTCCTGGCCATAACGGGCCACGCCTTCGCGCAGTACCGGCAGGAACACATTGCCAGCACGACAGAGCGCAGCGGCCAGGCGAGTGTCGTTTTCCACCGTGCTGCCGGGCTCGCTGAGAATCACATCGAACAGCACGCCCTTGGCCCCGGCACTGCTGAGACGGTCCAGCAATTGGCCATGGACCGCCCTCGGCCAGGGCCAGCGGCCCAGTTGCTGGAGGCTGTAGTCATCGATGGTCACCACCAGGATCCGCGGGTCCACCGGCAGTGGAGTGAAGCGCCGCAGCTGGTCATAGAACAAGTTGTTCAGGGCCAGCCCATGGCTCAGGGACAAGGCCGCCGTCAGCGGCAGCAGAAACAGGCTGACCCACAACCATTCCCGTACCAGTCGACGAAACAGCTGCTGGGCCTGGGTGGACTCTCGGTCCCCGGCCCGATGGTTCGACCCGCTCATCGATACCTCGTCGGCGGGTTACTGGACACGGGTGCTTCTGGGGTAATAGAAAATGTCATAGACCCCGGTTTCTCCTTCCAGGCCGTGCTCGTCGAATGCCGACAGACGCACATGATAGAAAAACGCCTGTAACCCAGTGAAGTTGACTTGTGGGGTGCTGGAGAACTGTTCCTGCTTGATGTTCAGGAAATCCTTGTCGGTCGCCACCTGGGCGCGATAACGACGCGCTCCAGGCAGGGGTTCGAGGATCAGCTGCCAAACGGGCAGGACGCCGGTTTGACCTGCCTGCCCCAGCAGCCGGGGCGCGGCCAGCAGGTCCACCGGCTTGAGCTCGCCCTCCTTGCGCACCCGCATGCCCTGGCGCGCCATCACTTGAACTTCTCCCGGCCGCGGTCCGGCCGGTTTATCCACAGCCCGCTTGCGCGAGCGCGGGGGAGTCTGGTCGAGGGGGTCCTCGTCCCGGTTTACCGCCACCTGGCCATTGAGTACCTCGACCAGCGACTGCTCGTCATCATTACGCACCCGGAAGTGGGTGCCGCGCACGCCCAGAACCCCCACCGGGGTCACGATCTGGAAGCGGTCGTGATCGCTGGTGCGCTTGATCACGTAAGACTCGACCTGGCCCTGTTCCAGCACCAGTTGGGGGATGCTGTACTGTTCGTTCAGCCGCAGGGTGACCTGGGAGCTGGATGGCAGCACCACCCGCGAACCGTCGCCCAGGGACAGGCTGACGAAGGCCGAGGGTGAGGTCTTCACACCTTCTTTCTCGTCGATGTCCATACCTTCTTCCAGGGCGATCTCACGCCCCTTGGCGTCCAGCTTCCAGGCTTCGCCCGTCAGGTGTTCGACTGTCGCCGGTAACGGTTGGCCGCGACAGAGCTGGTTGTCATCGATGTAGGGCAGGCGCTTGGCGGGAGCGATGGCGGCGCTGGCCATCGAATTGGACAAGGCCAGCACCACACCAAGCAGGAGCGGAGCAAACTGGGCCCGGGGGCGAATAGACAAATAGGTCATGAGATCATCGGATCCGTGGTCGTGCTCTTCTGAAGTCCGTGACATTAGAACTAGATTGGGGGCGTGCTGGCCATCACTCTCTACCGAGATCGGCCATAACCTTTCATCCCTGCTGGAACAGCACAACCGCTCTCGAGCGGTTGTGTGTGCACAGGGCGATGTACCGGTAGGGGCCACCCCCACCGGTACTGCTGGTCAATCCCGGTCTGTAGCGACCAGGCGATACGCCAGGGCGCCAAGGCATGCACCCAGCAGCGGGGCGACCCAGAACAGCCACAGCTGGGACACGGCCCACTCTCCGGCAAAAAATGCCACAGCGGTACTGCGGGCCGGGTTCACCGAGGTGTTGGTGACCGGAATGCTGATCAGGTGGATCAGCGTCAGGGTCAGGCCAATGGCAATCGGGGCAAACCCGGGAGCAGCGCGCTTGGATGTGGCGCCCAGGATAATCAGGAGGAACATCGCCGTCAGCACCACTTCACTCAACAGGGCAGCGAGCATCGAGTAGCCACCCGGGGAGTGCTCGCCATAACCGTTGGCGGCAAAACCGGCCGAAGCGTCAAAACCCGTCTTGCCCGAGGCGATCAGGAACAGCACGGCACCGGCTGCCAGGCCGCCAAGCACCTGGGCGACGATGTAAGGCAACACACGGTTGCCCGAGAAGCGTCCGCCCAGCCACAGGCCAACCGAGACCGCCGGGTTGAGGTGCGCGCCGGAAATCGGCCCCAGGGCATAAGCCATGGTCAGCACGCTGAGACCGAAGGCCAGGGCGACGCCCAGGTAACCAATGCCAAATTGTGGAACGCCGGCGGCCAGTACGGCACTGCCGCAGCCGCCCAGCACCAACCAGAACGTACCAAAGAATTCCGCGCCGAGTGTTTTCATCAGAGGCCTTCACAGATATTCGAAATGAGAGGGAGGGTATTGAAGTCGCCGAAAATCAGCGGGGGAGGGAGACACATCCTTGTGTCGAGCATTACGTCCTGAGGAGGCACTCCCTGTTTTCCCCTGTACGGTAAATCGAAGCTCGCTTCGACCCGCAACCGCCAAACCGGCGGATGACACTCCCTGTGTCGGAGCACTTCCGATTGCCCCCGTGTGCCACTCAGCGAGTGCGAATTTACCGGGAGCGGACAGCCCGGTGTCGCTTTGCAATATTTCTTCAGAATGTTCAGGCCCATGGCTAGAACACCCACCGCTGCTGGTCCTGGTACACCACCGAGGGTGTCGACAGTGGAGCAGTCGCGGGAGCGAATCCCCGGGAGTCGCTAAAGCCCACCTGGTTCACCGAGGGACTGAAGTAACGCTGGACCGGAAGCTCATAGTGAGGAGCTACCGGGACAGCAGTGGCCTTAGAGGACGCTTCAACACTCAAGAACGCAGCAAGAGACAAGGCGACGAGTTTCGCCAGATCCGCTCTTTCGGAAAATTTCTTCCACCCCATATCCATCGCCCCCGACATGTTGCCCATTGCCCTTTTCCTTGCTCGTTCGAGCCGGTATCGTCCTTCAAGGAATTCGGTGCTGAAGGGTGCTCCCAACAGCTACCGGCTATTTGATATCAGCGTACCGAGGGAGCAGCGCCCCTAGAGCAATTCGCCACAATTGTTCAGATTCATCCCTGGCGCCTAAACTTCTCCCCAGCCCGAGACGCATGCCGCCATGCCTCGGACAGCCTCTCGACCCCTAAGGACCTGCCTCGCATGCGTGTCGCAATACTGGATGACGAACCCGCAGAACTGGCGCGGGTGGAACAGACACTGCGAGATATTCCCGGCCCGGGTGAACAACCCTGGACCCTGCACCGTTTCGAGCGCGGCGAAGATTTGCTGCGCCAATTGCGGCGGGAAACCTTCGACCTGATGATCCTCGACTGGCAGGTGCCGGACCTCAGTGGGCTGGCGCTACTGCGCTGGAGTCGGGAGCACATGGACTCGCCACCGGCCGCCATCATGCTCACCAGCCGCGATGCCGAGAGCGATATCGTCCAGGCCTTGAACACCGGCGCCGACGACTACTTGAGCAAGCCATTCCGCCCCAACGAGCTCAAGGCCCGGGTCAACGCAGTGCTACGCCGCCATGGCCTGCAGCGTACCCAGAGCGAGGAAGTGCTGAACTTCAATGACCTGGCCTTCGACGATGCCGAGTTGACGGTGACCCGGGCTGGAGCGCCCATCAGCCTCACCGAGCGTGAGTACCGCCTGGCACGCTGCCTGTTCGCCAACCTGGGCCGGCCGTTGTCCCGAGAATACTTGTACGAGCGCTTCTGGACCCACGAGGAAATTCTTTCCTCCAGGCCCCTGGATACCCACATCTACCGGCTGCGCAACAAGTTGGGGCTGACGGCGGAACGGGGCTGGCAGTTGCTGACCATCTACGGCTATGGCTACCGCCTGGAAAGCGTCACGTCGCCTGGCGAGCAGGACAACTGACGGCGTGCCGCCAAAAGCGGCTCGATGTCACTCAGGGTCTTGCCAGACATCTTCATAACCGGCGCGGTCGATGATGAAACACGTCCCGCTCGGCAGATACAGATAATCGATCACCTCCGGCAACAGCTCGACCAGGTGCTCGGCACACAAGGGTTGGTAGAAATCCACAGCGGTGGAATGTTCGCCGCAGTGGATAAACCAGCTGACCGTACCGTTCTGTGGCAACTCGATCCTTGTGCCATAGATGGGCGAGTGCGCAAGGGAGCCGGTGGCCAGTGCAATCATCGGCTCCGGCGCCTGGGGAGCGAGGTCGTAGCGTTCACAGATAAGCTGCTGTCTTTCGTTCATTGGCCCAGCCATCAAGGGGAAATAGGGGAGGTCCTGCCCAGCGCAAAGACCTGTTCGAGTGCTACCTCGTCGTCGCTGTCACCGTCCTCGAAACACCTGAAACGGTGCCCCTGCAGTGCCCGATCCAGACACTGGTGCAATGGTGCGGTTCGGAACAGCAGCTCCATCCAGAGCGCCTGGTCGCTCTCGAAGGTCAGGCGCAGATCATAGTCGGCGCTGCTGCCCAGGCCAGGGTCCTTGAACTCGACTACCTGCTCTGCCGCCTGTACAAAGTCCGCACTGCGGCGCAGCTTATCCATGACCTGCCGCGCGCCCAGCGGCTCCTCAAACACCAACCGATACTCGTAGCTCATGCTCGTCTGCACTCCGTTCGCGGTCAGCTATCCAGCCACCAATTGAGCAAGGTTTCGTCATCGCTGTCATCGAGGTTTTTATAGATGTTGGCGTAGTACCACTCGATGCCCGTGGTCTGGCGGAAGCGGTTGAAGAACAGGGCGATTTTATCCATGCCGTTTCGAGCTGGCACCGACAACGTCAGATTGCCCTTATAGCGCCCGTCGAGCATGCCGCCCAATTCGGTCGCCACGTCTGCCTCCAGGGCACTGATGTGTTCTTCCGGAATGTAATCCGAGTAAATGTGGATGCAGAAGTTGCCGCCACGCTTGAGTACCACTGCCGGGGCCTGCGGGTCCTTGATCGAAATAATGTCGCCCTTGGCCAGGTTGAGCGTGAGCCCCGGTGAGTAGAGAATCTCGTAACTGTGCTCATCAATCCGCCGTACATGCAGCGGTTCATAGACCGGGCCGCGGTTGTTCTGCCCCGCGACAACCCGAATCGACATTTCCTGGCTTTGATCATCCATAACAAATTTCCGAGCGATTACTGTTTTAAAAAGGGTGACAAGGGCTGAGGCAGTACCTGCCAGGTCCACGTCCTTATTGTTCAATTAATCTTCCACTTCCCAGGCCAGATCGGGATCAGTCGCGCCATACGCCGAGAAGTTGAGCATTCGCCATGCCTGCCTTGGCTGGATAAATGGGTAAAGGGATTGAACAATCTGCCAATAAAAAAGGCCAACGCAAGCGTCGGCCTTTTTATTTTCAGCTGTGTACCCTGATCAGAAGTCCAGGTTGGACACTGCCAGGGCGTTGCTTTCGATGAAGTCGCGACGAGGTTCGACCGCATCACCCATCAGGGTGTTGAAGATCTGGTCGGCGGCGATGGCATCTTCCACGGTGACCTTGAGCATGCGACGCATGGTCGGGTCCATGGTGGTTTCCCACAGCTGGTCAGGGTTCATCTCGCCCAGACCTTTGTATCGCTGGATGGTGTGACGCTTGGTGCTTTCCGCCATCAGCCAGTCCAGGGCTTCCTTGAACTCGGTCACCGCTTTCTTGCGCTCGCCACGCTGGACGTAGGCACCTTCATCCAACAGGGTGCTCAGCTGGGCGCCAAGGGATACAACGGTCTTGTAGTCGTTGCTGCCAAAGAAGTCGCGGTTGAAGGTGACGTAGTTCGACAGGCCGTGGGAGATCAGCTCGACCTCTGGCAGCCAGACATTACGCTCACGATCTTCACGCAGGCTGGCCTTGTAGACCAGGCCAGACTTCTCGGAGTTACGCAGGCGGGCATCGTACTTGGCCAGCCATTCCTGCATGGCGGTGTGGTCGGACAGTTGCTCGATGCTGACCGGTGGCAGGTAGATGAAGTGCTCGGTCAGTTCCTGTGGATACAGGCGCGACAGGCGCTTGAGGGTCTTCATGACCATGCGGAAGTCGTTGACCAGGCGCTCCAGGGCTTCGCCGGAAATACCAGGGGCGTCTTCGTTCAAGTGCAGGCTGGCATCTTCCAGAGCCGACTGGGTCATGTAGTCTTCCATGGCGTCGTCGTCTTTGATGTATTGCTCTTGCTTGCCTTTCTTGACCTTGTACAGCGGTGGCTGGGCGATGTAGATGTAGCCGCGCTCGATCAGTTCCGGCAACTGGCGGAAGAAGAAGGTCAGCAACAGGGTACGAATGTGCGAACCGTCGACGTCAGCATCGGTCATGATGATGATGTTGTGATAGCGCAGCTTCTCGATGTTGTACTCTTCGCGACCAATGCCACAACCCAGGGCGGTGATCAGGGTGCCAACCTCTTGCGAGGAGATCATCTTGTCGAAGCGTGCTTTCTCGACGTTGAGGATCTTGCCCTTGAGCGGAAGGATTGCCTGGGTCCTGCGGTTACGGCCCTGCTTGGCAGAACCACCCGCGGAGTCACCCTCCACCAGGTAGAGTTCGGAAAGGGCAGGGTCTTTCTCCTGGCAGTCCGCCAGCTTGCCAGGCAGGCCGGCGATATCCAGGGCGCCTTTGCGGCGGGTCATCTCACGGGCCTTGCGCGCGGCTTCACGAGCACGGGCGGCGTCAAGCATCTTGCCGACCACCAGCTTGGCTTCGTTGGGGTTCTCCAGCAGGAAGTCGGAGAAGTACTTGCCCATCTCCTGCTCGACGGCGGTCTTCACTTCGGAAGACACCAGCTTGTCCTTGGTCTGGGAACTGAACTTCGGATCCGGCACCTTCACCGAGATGATTGCGGTCAGGCCTTCACGGGCGTCGTCACCGGTGGTGGCGACCTTGTGCTTCTTGGCCAGGCCTTCCTGCTCGATGTAGTTGTTCAGGTTACGGGTCAGTGCCGAACGGAAGCCCACCAGGTGGGTACCGCCGTCGCGCTGGGGAATATTGTTGGTGAAGCACAGCAGGCTTTCGTTGAAGCTGTCGTTCCACTGCAGGGCGACTTCCACGCCGATGCCATCGTCACGCTGGACGTTGAAGTGGAACACCTGGTTGACCGCCGTCTTGTTGGTGTTCAGGTACTCGACGAAGGCACGCAGGCCACCTTCGTACTTGAACAGTTCTTCCTTGCCGGAGCGCTCGTCCTTGAGGACGATGCCGACGCCGGAGTTGAGGAAGGACAGTTCGCGAATCCGCTTGGCCAGGACGTCCCAGCTGAAGTGGATATTCTTGAAGGTTTCAGCCGATGGCTTGAAGTGGATCTGGGTACCGGTGGTTTCGCTGTCGCCAACGATCTTCATCCGTTCCTGTGGAACACCGTGGACATACGTCTGTTCCCAGATCTTGCCGCTACGGCGCACAGTCAGGACCAGTTCCTCGGACAGTGCGTTCACTACCGATACACCCACGCCGTGCAGGCCGCCGGAAACCTTATAGGAGTTATCGTCGAACTTACCGCCGGCGTGTAGCACGGTCATGATGACCTCTGCCGCGGAAACGCCTTCCTCTTTATGCACATCGACCGGAATACCGCGACCGTTGTCGCGTACGGTGATGGATTCGTCCGGGTGGATGATGACGCTGATGTCGTCGCAATGGCCCGCCAAAGCTTCGTCGATCGAGTTGTCGACCACCTCGAACACCATGTGGTGCAGACCGCTACCATCATCGGTGTCACCAATGTACATACCGGGACGTTTGCGTACGGCATCCAAACCTTTCAGCACCTTGATGCTGTTCGAGTCGTACGTATTTTCTTCGCTCATGCCTTCACTCCCGATGGTCGTGGGTCTGGGTGATACGGCCTTGTTCCACGTGGAACAAAGCAACTGGCGTTTCCGTCTGCCAGCCTTCCCTCAGTAATTCGTGGTCTACACAGGTGATGAACACCTGGCAGCGTAAGTCTTCCAGCAAGCGACAAAGTGCGCGACGGTGTTGCTCGTCCAGTTCGGACGGCAGGTCATCCACCAGATAAATACACTGACCGCGGCGGGCCTGGCTAACCAGATGCCCCTGGGCAATGCGCAATGCACAGACCACCAGCTTTTGCTGGCCACGGGACAGGATGTCCGCAGCGTTGTGTCCGCCTAAGCGCAGACGTAAATCAGCACGTTGCGGGCCGGCCTGGGTATGACCCATTTGCTGATCACGGTGCAGGGCGCTCGCGAGGACTTCACTAAGCTCGCGTTCCTTGTCCCAACCACGGTAATAGCTAAGTGTCAGGCCCTCGAGCTCCAGCAACTCGCCCAAGGTCCGCTCAAAGACTGGTTTCAAGGCTTTGATGTATGCGCGGCGGTATTCATCGATTTCAGCGCTGGCCTGGCACAGTTCCCGGTCCCAGGCCGCTTGCGAAGCGGCGTCAAGTGTACCATGCCGCAGCCATGAGTTTCGCTGCCGCAGGGCCTTCTGCAAGCGCTGCCAGGTGGACATGAAGCGAGGTTCCACATGGAACACTCCCCAGTCCAGGAACTGCCGACGGATCTTCGGAGCTCCTTCCAACAGGCGAAAACTGTCTGGATTGATCAACTGTAGCGGCAGTATTTCTGCCAGCTGCGCCGCACTGCGAGCGTTCTGACCGTCGATACGGATCTGGAATTCGCCCTGGCGGTCTCGGGATATCCCCAGGTTGCTGTGCCCTCCCTCGGACAATTCGACCTGGCCAAACACCGTGCAAGCCAACTGCTCATACTGAATCACCGGTAATAACCGGGCACTGCGAAACGAGCGGGCGAGCCCCAGCAGATGAATGGCTTCCAGCACGCTGGTCTTGCCACTGCCGTTGGCGCCGTAGAGGAGGTTGATGCGAGGGGAAGGGGAGAAGGTCACCGGGTGCAGGTTACGCACCGCGGTGACCGAGACACGACTGAGGGACATCTAGCTGATTACAGGCGCATCGGCATGACAACGTAAGCCGAGTCGTCGTTGTCGGATTCCTGGACCAGCGCACTGCTGTTGGAGTCGGACAGGATCAGACGGACTTGCTCGGTGGTCATCACGCCCAGCACATCCAGCAGGTAGCTGACGTTGAAGCCGATTTCCAACGAACCGCCGTTGTACTCCACGCCTACTTCTTCTTCGGCTTCTTCCTGCTCCGGGTTGTTGGCCTGGATCTTCAGCTGGCCGTTGGCAAGCTGCAGGCGGATGCCGCGGTACTTTTCGTTGGACAGGATCGCGGTACGGCTGAAGGCCTCGCGCAGGGCCTGGCGGTCGCCCAGCACCAGCTTGTCACCGCCTTTAGGCAGTACACGCTCGTAGTCCGGGAACTTGCCGTCCACCAGCTTGGAGGTGAAGGTGAATTCACCGGTGGTGGCACGGATGTGATGCTGGCCCAGGACGATGCTGACGTTACCATCCGGCTCGGTGAGCAGACGGGCCAGTTCAAGGATACCTTTGCGCGGCACGATCACCTGGTGGCGATCCTGCTGGCCAATGTCGGCCTGCATCGAGCACATGGCCAGACGGTGACCATCGGTGGCCACGGCGCGGATGATGCCAGCGGAAACCTCCAGCAGCATGCCATTGAGGTAGTAGCGCACATCCTGCTGGGCCATGGCGAAGCTGGTGCGTTCGATCAGGCGACGCAGCTTGCTCTGCTCCAACTGGCAAGTCAGGGAGCCCGGGCCTTCTTCCACCGTCGGGAAATCGTTGGCTGGCAAGGTCGACAGGGTGAAGCGGCTACGGCCGGCCTTCACCACCAGCTTCTGCTCATCGACCTTGATGTCGATCAGGACGTCGTTGGGCAGGCTCTTGCAGATGTCCATCAGCTTGCGAGCCGGGACGGTGATTTCCCCAGGCTCGGCCGGTTCTTCAAGTTGTACGCGACCGACCAGTTCGACTTCCAGGTCGGTACCGGTCAGCGACAATTGCTGGCCTTCGACAACCAGCAGCACGTTGGAAAGCACCGGCAAGGTCTGGCGGCGTTCGACGACGCCGGCGACCAGTTGCAGGGGTTTCAACAGGGCTTCGCGTTGAATGGTGAAATGCATGGTCTAGTCCCTTGCCTTAATAAGCTGCGTTGGAATCATCAAGTGGTCAGGGTACGCAGCAGGTTCTTGTAGTCCTCGCGGATGTCCGCGTCGGATTCCTTAAGTTCATTGATCTTGCGACAAGCGTGCAGCACCGTGGTGTGGTCGCGACCGCCGAACACATCGCCGATTTCCGGCAGGCTGTGGTTGGTCAGTTCCTTGGACAAGGCCATGGCCACCTGGCGTGGGCGGGCAACGGAACGCGAACGTCGCTTGGACAACAGATCGGAGATCTTGATCTTGTAGTACTCGGCAACGGTGCGCTGGATGTTATCCACAGACACCAGTTTGTCCTGCAGTGCCAACAGGTCCTTCAGGGATTCGCGGATCAACTCGATGGTGATATCGCGTCCCATGAAGTGCGAGTGGGCGATGACACGCTTGAGCGCGCCTTCCAGTTCACGGACGTTGGAACGGATCCGCTGGGCGATGAAGAACGCCGCATCGTGAGGCAACTCGACCTTGGCCTGGTCGGCCTTCTTCATCAGGATCGCCACCCGGGTTTCCAGTTCCGGCGGTTCTACCGCTACCGTCAGGCCCCAGCCGAAGCGGGACTTGAGGCGTTCTTCCAGGCCCTCGATCTCCTTCGGATAACGGTCGCTGGTGAGAATCACCTGCTGGCCGCCTTCGAGGAGGGCGTTGAAGGTGTGGAAAAACTCTTCCTGGGAACGCTCCTTGCGGGCGAAGAACTGGATATCGTCGATCAGCAGTGCGTCCACCGAACGGTAGAAGCGCTTGAATTCGTTGATGGCATTGAGCTGCAACGCCTTGACCATGTCTGCCACGAAGCGCTCGGAATGCAGGTACACGACCTTGGCATTCGGGTTCTTCTTGAGCAGGTGGTTACCCACGGCATGCATCAAGTGGGTCTTACCCAGGCCGACGCCCCCATAAAGGAAGAGCGGGTTGTAGCCGTGCTTGGGGTTGTCCGCTACTTGCCAGGCCGCAGCACGGGCCAGCTGGTTGGACTTACCCTCGACAAAGTTCTCGAAAGTGAAGGTACGGTTCAGGTAGCTGGTGTGCTTGAGCGCGCCCTCTACCTGGACGGTGCGCTGTTCGGTGCGTACCGGGGCCTGTTGCGAGCTGGCGCCCGCCATGGGGTCGAAGCTGTCACGAGAGGGCTCTTCGCTGGTCTGATCGGCTTTCTGCTCGGCGGCCTTCTTGGCCGGAGCAGGAACCGGAGCCGGCGCAGCAGGTTCTGCTGCAGCCTTGGCCGCGGCAGCCGCCTGCAATGCCTGGGAAGCGGCTGCGGCCAGCGGTGCGTTAGGCGCGGCACGAGGAGCCGAGCTGCGCTTGCTGCCTATTAATAAGGAAAGAACGGGCGCCACGCCATTGCCATGTTCATCCAGCAGCTCGAGCACGCGGCCCAGGTACTTTTCATTGACCCAATCGAGAACGAAACGATTTGGTGCGTAGACACGCAACTCGTCGCCTTCGGCTTCGACCTGTAGCGGACGGATCCAAGTGTTGAATTGTTGGGCAGGCAGCTCATCACGCAGAAGCTCCACGCACTGCTGCCAAAGTTCCACTGACACGGATATCCCCTGAAGTTGAAAGCCGGTGAGGCAAAAACAAGCAGCCATTGTAACGGTCGGCCGTCCACTTATCCACAT